>NZ_CP168198.1:0-4782611 GCF_040202385.2 Xanthomonas sp. WHRI 6108
ATGGATGCTTGGCCCCGCTGTCTGGAACGTCTCGAAGCCGAATTCCCGCCCGAGGACGTCCACACCTGGTTGAAACCCCTGCAAGCCGAAGACCGCGGCGACAGCATCGTGCTGTATGCGCCGAACGCCTTCATCGTCGACCAGGTCCGCGAGCGCTACCTGCCGCGTATCCGCGAACTGGTGGCGTATTTCGTCGGCAACGGCGAAGTGGCGCTGGCAGTCGGCTCCCGCCCGCGTGCGCCGGAACCGCAGCCGGCACCGATGGCCACGCCCAGCGCACCGGTTGCCGCGCCGATCGTGCCGTTCGCCGGGAATCTGGATTCGCACTACACCTTCGCCAACTTCGTCGAGGGTCGCAGCAACCAGCTCGGTCTGGCCGCCGCGATCCAGGCCGCGCAGAAGCCGGGCGACCGCGCCCACAACCCGCTGCTGCTGTACGGCAGCACCGGCCTGGGCAAGACCCACCTGATGTTTGCCGCCGGCAACGCGCTGCGCCAGGCCAATCCGGCCGCCAAGGTGATGTATCTGCGCTCGGAACAGTTCTTCAGCGCGATGATCCGGGCGCTGCAGGACAAGGCGATGGACCAGTTCAAGCGCCAGTTCCAGCAGATCGATGCGCTGCTGATCGACGACATCCAGTTCTTCGCCGGCAAGGACCGCACGCAGGAGGAGTTCTTCCACACCTTCAACGCGCTGTTCGATGGCCGCCAGCAGATCATCCTGACCTGCGACCGCTATCCGCGTGAGGTCGAAGGCCTGGAGCCGAGGCTGAAGTCGCGCCTGGCCTGGGGCCTGTCGGTGGCGATCGACCCGCCCGATTTCGAGACCCGCGCGGCGATCGTGCTGGCCAAGGCGCGCGAGCGCGGCGCCGAGATTCCGGACGACGTGGCGTTTTTGATCGCCAAGAAGATGCGCTCCAACGTGCGCGACCTGGAAGGTGCGCTCAACACGCTGGTGGCACGCGCCAACTTCACCGGCCGCTCGATCACGGTGGAATTTGCCCAGGAGACGCTGCGCGACCTGTTGCGCGCCCAGCAGCAGGCGATCGGCATCCCCAACATCCAGAAGACCGTGGCGGACTACTACGGCCTGCAGATGAAGGACCTGCTCTCCAAGCGACGCACCCGCTCGCTGGCGCGTCCGCGCCAGGTGGCGATGGCGCTAGCCAAGGAACTCACAGAACACAGCCTGCCGGAGATCGGCGACGCCTTCGCCGGCCGCGACCACACGACCGTGCTGCATGCCTGCCGGCAGATCCGCACGCTGATGGAGGCCGACGGCAAGCTGCGCGAGGACTGGGAAAAGCTGATTCGCAAGCTCAGCGAGTAAGCCGGCAACGGTCTTGACCGCCCGCTTGGAGAAAAGCGTGGAAACGTTGGGGTCAAATGCGGGAGAATCTGTGGATAACGTTGCCTCGCAGGTCGGGCGGAAAACTATCCACAGGTTTTACCGCCAGACCAGGGGCACTAGTCCAACGACTTTCAGGCGCTAATTTGTCTTTGGAAACAAACAGTTATGGTGGTTATCCGCTGAAAACGGCCCTACCATCACCACCAAGCTTTTGATTTATTCCATTATCTTTTGAAGCATAGGGGCACGGAACCACATGCGTTTTACACTGCAGCGCGAAGCCTTCCTCAAACCATTGGCCCAGGTGGTCAATGTGGTCGAACGCCGTCAAACCCTGCCGGTTCTGGCCAATCTGCTGGTGCAGGTCAAGGACGGACAGGTCTCCTTGACCGGTACCGACCTGGAAGTGGAAATGATCTCGCGCACGATGGTGGAAGACGCGCAGGACGGCGAAACCACGATTCCGGCGCGCAAGTTGTTCGACATCCTGCGTGCCCTGCCCGACGGCAGCCGCGTCACCATCTCGCAGACCGGCGACAAGGTCACGGTGCAGGCCGGGCGTAGCCGCTTCACCCTGGCAACGCTGCCTGCCAACGATTTCCCGTCGGTGGACGAAGTCGAAGCCACCGAACGGGTTGCGGTGCCGGAGGCGGCGTTGAAGGAGCTGATCGAGCGCACTGCGTTCGCCATGGCCCAGCAGGACGTGCGTTATTACCTCAACGGCTTGCTGTTCGACCTGCGCGAGGGCTTGCTGCGGTGCGTGGCCACTGACGGCCACCGTCTGGCGCTGTGCGAGACGGAGCTAGAAAAATCCGGCGGTGCCAAGCGCCAGATCATCGTGCCGCGCAAGGGCGTAACCGAGTTGCTGCGGTTGCTGGAAGCGGCGGACCGCGAAGTGGAGCTGGAAGTCGGTCGTAGCCATATCCGCGTCAAGCGTGGCGATGTGACCTTCACCTCCAAGCTGATCGACGGCCGCTTCCCGGATTACGAGGCGGTGATTCCGATCGGCGCCGATCGCGAGGTCAAGGTGGACCGTGAAGCGCTGCGTGCATCGCTGCAGCGTGCGGCGATCCTGTCGAATGAGAAGTACCGTGGCGTGCGGGTGGAAGTGTCGCCGGGACAGCTGAAGATCAGCGCACACAACCCCGAGCAGGAAGAAGCGCAGGAAGAAATCGAGGCCGACACCAAGGTCGACGATCTGGCCATCGGCTTCAACGTCAACTATCTGCTCGACGCGCTGTCTGCACTGCGCGATGAGCACGTGGTCATTCAGCTGCGCGATGCAAATTCGTCGGCACTGGTGCGCGAGGCCAGCAGCGAGAAGTCCCGCCATGTGGTGATGCCGCTGCGTCTCTGACGTCGCGTTCCACGTGGAACACGAAGAGCCCGGCGAAAAAGCCGGGCTTTTTCGTTTTGGAGGTCAAGATCGCTACGTTCGTTGCGGTGTAAGGCTTTGGGAGGCGTGAGCGTCCGTGGGCATCCGCTCGGCGCTGGTATTGGGTGCCCAGATGCGTCGGTGCCTTACCCGGAGCTACTTTGCCTTCGGGCATGAGCCTCAGAGCATCAATGCCGCACGTTTACCAAGCCAAGAACGGTTCGATAGACGCCACTCACGGGTAGTCAGACTTCGACGACCGGACAAGGGCGTTGGTTCGTTTGCTTGGATTGACGGGTGTGAGTTGGAACACGAGCGCTATCAAAAACTGGCATCAGCCCGGTGCGCTGCTGTCGTCAGCACGGATACTTTGCCCATCTGTGTTTCAGACATGCCCAAGGATCAGTGAGCTGTCTTGCCTAGGGAACGTGCCGCGTGCGATCGCTGTGCTCTGGGCAAGCAGGCAGCCTAACCGTGCCCTGTCGAGTTACGAAGGCTTTGTTGGCAGGTCCACGGGATACACGTGGAACAACGTGCTTTCTCCTCGTGTCACTCACCGCATTGGGACAAGCTGGTTTTGTCGCAGCTCCCGTGAGATTAATTGGTCATACACGTTGCGGTTTGTCGTCCAGCGAAGTCGCACTGACTGGAGTCAGCCTGAATCAGTTCATAAAAGACAAGGTGGTCCGCTCCGACCGAGTACGTACAGCTGCGCCTGGCGTGAGCGTCCTTGAGCCGGTTTTTGAGTTATGCACATCGCGCTTTGCTTTTAAATCTATAAATAATTTAAGAGCTTGGTGGTGATGGTAGGGCCAGATTTCGCCGGAAACTACCCTATGTGTTTGTTTTTAAATTACTTTTAGACCTCGAAACCCTGTGTCTAGACCCGTGTAGAGAGGTCGGCAACCTGTGGATAAGCGGGAGCGGCTGCTCGGGCCTGGTTTTTATCCACAGGTTGTCCCCTGCCTGTCCCTCGGGTCGCCTCACGTCTGCACGGGCAGGATCCGCATCGATCACGTATCCTCCGCTCCGACCGGGATGCCGGATCACAGCGCAGAGCAGACCGATCGATGCACGTAGTGCGGTTGTCCATCCATCGACTTCGTCGTTTCGAGACCGTCGACCTCCACCCCGCCAGTTCCTTGAACCTGCTCACCGGCGATAACGGCGCGGGCAAGACCAGCGTGCTGGAAGCGTTGCATCTGATGGCCTATGGCCGCAGCTTTCGTGGCCGTGTGCGCGACGGGCTGATCCAGCAAGGCGCTGGCGATCTGGAAGTTTTTGTGGAGTGGCGCGAAGGAACCGCCGCGACCGGGGAACGCACGCGGCGGGCGGGGCTGCGCCATAGCGGCCAGGAATGGACGGGGCGGCTGGATGGCGAAGATGTCGCCCAGCTGGGCGCCTTATGTGCCGCTCTGGCTGTCGTGACCTTCGAGCCCGGCAGCCACGTGTTGATCAGTGGCGGCGGCGAGCCGCGGCGGCGCTTCCTGGACTGGGGGCTGTTCCACGTGGAACCTGACTTCCTGGCGCTGTGGCGGCGCTATGCGCGAGCGCTCAAACAGCGCAATGCCTTGCTCAAGCAGGGCGCGCAGCCGCGCATGCTCGATGCCTGGGATCATGAACTCGCCGAATCCGGCGAAACGCTCACATCGCGTCGTCTTCGCTACCTGGAGCGCCTGCAGGAGCGACTGATTCCGGTCGCCACCGCAATCGCTCCGTCGCTCGGGCTATCCGCGCTGACGTTCGCACCGGGCTGGAAGCGCCATGAGGTGTCGTTGGCCGACGCGCTGCTATTGGCACGCGAGCGTGATCGCCAGAACGGCTACACCTCGCAGGGACCGCACCGAGCCGATTGGGCGCCAGCCTTCGATGCATTGCCGGGCAAGGATGCGCTCTCCCGCGGCCAGGCAAAGCTCACCGCCCTCGCCTGCCTGCTGGCGCAGGCCGAAGACTTCGCCCATGAGCGCGGCGAATGGCCAGTGATCGCTCTGGACGACCTGGGCTCGGAACTGGACCGCCACCACCAGGCACGCGTGTTGCAGCGCCTGGCGTCCGCGCCAGCGCAGGTGTTGATCACCGCAACCGAAATGCCGCCCGGTCTGGCCGAATCCGGCAAGCTGCTGCATCGGTTCCACGTGGAACACGGCAATGTGGCCGTGCTGACGCCCTCCGCGTAACCGTCGGCGGCGCAGGTGGGCCGACTGGTATAATTTCCGGGCTATCCCCCTTTTCCCACGGTGCGATGCGGCTCCTGCCGCCTGCGCCCGTGTTGTGGAGCTAACGGCACACGCATGACCGACGAACAAAACACCTCGCCCACCCCCAACGGCACCTACGACTCCAGCAAGATCACTGTGCTGCGTGGCCTGGAAGCCGTCCGCAAGCGCCCCGGCATGTACATCGGCGATGTCCATGACGGCACCGGCCTGCATCACATGGTGTTCGAGGTGGTCGACAACTCGGTCGACGAAGCCCTGGCCGGCCATGCCGACGACATCGTGGTCAAGATCCTGGTCGATGGATCGGTTGCGGTGTCCGACAACGGCCGTGGCGTGCCGGTCGACATTCATAAGGAAGAAGGCGTCTCCGCGGCGGAGGTGATCCTCACCGTTTTGCATGCCGGCGGCAAGTTCGACGACAACAGCTACAAGGTATCCGGCGGCCTGCACGGCGTGGGCGTGTCGGTGGTCAATGCGCTGTCCGAGCACCTGTGGCTGGACATCTGGCGCGACGGCTTCCACTACCAGCAGGAATACGCGCTGGGCGAGCCGCAGTACCCGCTCAAGCAGCTGGAAGCCTCGACCAAGCGCGGTACCACGCTGCGCTTCAAGCCATCCGTGGCGATCTTCAGCGACGTCGAGTTCCATTACGACATCCTGGCGCGCCGCCTGCGCGAGCTGTCGTTCCTCAATTCGGGCGTCAAGATCACCCTGATCGACGAGCGCGGCGACGGCCGTCGCGACGATTTCCACTACGAAGGAGGCATCCGCAGCTTCGTCGAGCATCTGGCGCAGCTCAAGTCGCCGTTGCACCCGAACGTGATCTCGGTGACCGGCGAGCACAATGGCATCGTGGTGGACGTGGCCCTGCAGTGGACCGACGCCTACCAGGAAACCATGTACTGCTTCACCAACAACATCCCGCAGAAGGATGGCGGCACCCACCTGGCCGGCTTCCGCGCCGCGCTGACGCGTGTGCTGAGCACCTACATCGAGCAGAACGGCATCGCCAAGCAGGCCAAGGTCGCGCTCACCGGCGACGACATGCGCGAAGGCATGATCGCGGTGCTCTCAGTCAAGGTGCCCGACCCCAGCTTCTCCTCGCAGACTAAGGAAAAGCTGGTCAGCTCGGATGTGCGTCCGGCGGTGGAAAACGCCTTCGGTGCGCGCCTGCAGGAATTCCTGCAGGAGAATCCGAACGAAGCCAAGGCCATCACCGGCAAGATCGTCGACGCCGCCCGTGCGCGCGAAGCCGCCCGCAAGGCGCGCGACCTGACCCGCCGCAAGGGCGCGCTGGACATCGCCGGCCTGCCCGGCAAGCTGGCCGACTGCCAGGAAAAAGACCCGGCGCTGTCCGAGCTGTTCATCGTCGAGGGTGACTCGGCAGGCGGCTCGGCCAAGCAGGGCCGCAACCGCAAGAATCAGGCGGTGCTGCCGCTGCGCGGCAAGATCCTCAATGTTGAACGCGCGCGTTTTGACCGCATGCTGGCCTCCGACCAGGTCGGCACCCTGATCACCGCGCTGGGCACCGGCATCGGCCGCGACGAGTACAACCCGGACAAGCTGCGTTACCACCGCATCATCCTGATGACCGACGCCGACGTCGACGGCTCGCACATCCGGACCCTGCTGCTGACCTTCTTCTACCGGCAGATGCCTGAGCTGATCGAGCGCGGCTACATCTACATTGGCCTGCCGCCGCTGTACAAGCTCAAGCAGGGCAAGAGCGAGCTGTATCTGAAGGACGATGCAGCGCTCAACGCCTACCTGGCCAGCAACGCGGTCGAAGGCGCGGCGCTGATCCCCGCCACCGACGAGCCGCCGATCACCGGCGAGGCGCTGGAAAAGCTGTTGATGCTGTTCACCAGCGCCAACGAGGCGATCGCGCGCAACGCGCACCGCTACGACCCGGCGCTGCTCACCGCGCTGATCGACCTGCCGCCGCTGGATGTGGACAAGCTGCAGGCCGAAGGCGAGGTGCATCCCACCCTGGATGCGCTGCAGGCGGTGCTCAACCGCGGCACCTTGGGCACGGCGCGCTACCAGCTGCGTTTCGACCCGGCTACCGATGGCGCCTCGGCGTCGCTGGTGGCGGTGCGCAGGCACATGGGCGAGGAATTCACCCAGGTGCTGCCGATGGGCGCGTTCGAAAGCGGCGAGCTGCGTCCGCTGCGCGAGGTCTCGCTTGCCCTGCACGACCTGGTGCGCGAAGGCGCGCAGATCGTGCGCGGCAACAAGACCCACCCGATCACCAGCTTCGCCCAGGCGCATGCCTGGCTGCTGGAAGAGGCCAAGCGCGGCCGCCAGGTACAGCGCTTCAAGGGCCTGGGCGAAATGAACGCCGAACAGCTGTGGGAAACCACGGTCAATCCGGACACGCGTCGCCTGTTGCAGGTGCGTATCGAAGATGCCGTGGCCGCCGATCAGATCTTCAGCACCTTGATGGGCGATGTGGTCGAGCCACGCCGCGACTTCATCGAGGACAACGCGCTGAAGGTGTCCAACCTGGACATCTGAGCCACCGTTGCCCGTCGGCGCACCGCTCAGGCGCTGCGCCGACGCCTGCGGTTTTTTCAGGACGACGATGAGCGCAGATCCTTCTTCGCGGCCGGTAACGACGCCGGCCGCCGGCACCGCCCCGCTGCTGCCGCCATTGCTCGGCTTCGGTATCGATGTGCTGATCGCCACCGGCCTGCTGCTGTCGCTGAGCGTGGCCGGGTTTGCGCTCTGGGGCGTGTTCCGCGGCGTCAGTGCCGTGCAGGCCGCCAAGGCGCAGGGCCTGACGCTGTCCTCGAGCGAGATCATGGCCACCATCGGCCAACCCGGCGTGCTGGTGCAATTGCTCACCGCGTTGGTCAGCACCGCCTCGCCGGCGCTGCTGCTGTATTACTGGCGCCGCCGTGCGACGGCAGACGAACACCGGGCCTCGCGCGCCGCTGCAAGGCGTGCCTCCACCTGGGGTTGGACCGCGCTGATCGCGGTTGGCGTGTTCCTGCTCAGCAATCTGGTCAGCGTCGCGGCGTCGGCGTTGGGCATCAAACCGGTGCCGACCAATCTGCCGCTGATGGAAGAAGCAATCAGGCAATGGCCGCTGGCGCTGGTGGTGTTTGCCGTGGCGATCGCCCCGGCGTATGAAGAATTGCTGTTCCGACGCGTCTTGTTCGGCCGCCTGCTCGCCGCTGGCCGGCCCTGGCTGGGCATCGCGCTGAGCAGCGCGATCTTTGCGCTGGTGCACGAAGTGCCCGGCGTCAGCGGCAACGGACCGGCTGCCATCGTGCAGCTATGGCTGGTCTACGGCGGCATGGGGGCGGCGTTCGCATGGCTGTACTGGCGCACCGGCACGCTATGGGCACCGATCGTGGCGCATGGCGTCAACAACGCCACCGCCCTGGCGGCGCTGTACTTTTTTGGCATCGGCTGAGCCGTTTGACGAAAAGTTAAGACGAGCCTGCCAAAATGCCCCCAGAGTTCAAGGGGGATTGAATGAAAGCCAGGCTGTTGATCGTTGTCGCCGTCTTTGCACTGACGGCATGTGCCACCACAACCTCGCCGACCGGCCGCCGACAGGTGGTGGGAGGCGTCACGCAGGACCAGCTCGACAAGCTTGGCGCCGAATCGTTCGCGCAGACCAAGGCCAAGGAAAAAGTCAGCACCGACGGCAAGCAGAACGCCTACGTGCAGTGCGTGGTCAATGCGCTGGTGGCGCAGCTGCCGCCGCAGTGGCGCGAAACCCGCTGGGAAACCGCGCTGTTTGTCGATAACGAAGCCAACGCCTTTGCGCTGCCCGGTGGCAAGGTGGGCGTGAACACCGGCATCTTCACTGTCGCCAAGACGCAGGATCAGCTGGCCGCCGTGCTCGGGCACGAAATCGGGCATGTGATCTCCCGCCATCACGAAGAGCGCATCACCCGCCAGCTCGGCGCGCAGACCGGTCTGGGCATCATCGGCGCGCTGGCCGGTGCGGCCTACGGCGACGGTGCCGCCAGTGCGGTCAACCAGGTCGGCGGGATGACCGCCCAGACCGTGTTCCTGCTGCCCGGCTCGCGCACCCAGGAAAGCGAGGCCGATGTGGTCGGCCAGCGGCTGATGGCCCAGGCCGGCTTCGACCCTGCTCAGGCAGTCACGCTGTGGCAGAACATGATGGCCGCCAGCGGCAATCGCCAGCCGCAGTGGCTGTCCACCCACCCCGACCCCGCCAATCGCATCCGCGAACTGCAGGCAGACGTCAATCAACTCGAACCGGTTTACCAGCAGGCGCGACAGGACGGGCGCGTGCCGCGTTGCGGCTGATTTCGCAGCGCTCACGTACCGAATGTCGCAACACAGCATGGAAACCGTTTTCGGGAACTGAGACTTTCTGCTAAGTTTGCCGGCTCAGATTTTTCGTACAGCGTTTATTCCGCTTTTCGTACCGCCCGACGGCGGCTCGTCCGAGGTGAAACATGAAACTGCTCAACCGCAAGCAAGCCCTGTTGTCCCTGTTCATCGCCGCGTCCCTGGGCGGGGCTGTCGTCACCGATGCTGTTGCGCAGTCGGATCGTTCGTCCGAGCGCGCCAGCCGCAAGTCCAAGAACAGCGGCAAGGCCGAAGAGTTGTATCCGCAGTCCACCCGCGCCGCGCCGACGATCAAGCCCTCCTCCAAGATGGGCAGCAAGCTGCAGAAGCTGATCGAAACCTTCAACAAGGGCGAAGACTTCCCCGCCGTGCGCAGCCAGGCCGACGAGATCCTCGCCAATGGCTCGGCCAATGAAGCCGACAAGGCGCTGGCGTCGCAGCTGGCCGCCCAGGCGGCGTACAACATGGACGACACCGCCGCTGCCAAGAAGTACCTGCAGCAGGCGATCGGCCTCAATGCGCTGGACAACAACGGCCAGTTCCAGTCGATGCTGATGCTGGCGCAGTTGCAGATGCAGGACGACCAGCAGGCCGAAGGCCTGGCCACGCTGGACAAGTATCTGGAAGAGAGCAAGTCGCAGCGTCCGGAAGACCTGATCCTCAAGGGCCAGGCGCTGTACCAGGCCGAGCGCTACAAGGAAGCCATTCCGGTGCTGAAGCAGGCCATTGCCGCCTCGCCCGAGCCGAAGGACACCTGGAACCAGTTGCTGATGGCGTCCTACGCCGAAGCCGGCCAGACCGGTGAAGCGGTGGCCGCTGCCGAAGCGCTCGCCGCCAAGACGCCGAACGACAAGAAGGCCCAGCTCAACCTGGCCAGCATGTATATGCAGGCCGACCAGATGGACAAGGCCGCCGCAGTGATGGACAAGCTGCGCGCTGCCGGGCAGTTGACCGAAGAAAAGGAGTACAAGCAGTTGTATTCCATCTACGCCAACACCGAGAACAAGGAAAAGGACGTCATCGCGGTCATCAATGAAGGTATGCAAAAAGGCATCCTTAAACCCGATTATCAGACATACCTTGCGCTGGCACAGTCGTATTACTACAGCGACGACGTGCCCAAGGCGATCGAGAATTGGCAAAAGGCCGCACCGCTTTCCAAGGACGGCGAGACCTATCTGAATCTGGCCAAGGTGCTGCATTCGGAAGGTCGCATCCCGGAGGCCAAGCAGGCCGCGCAGCAGGCAATCGCCAAGGGTGTCAAAAAACCTGATGACGCCAAGAAGATCATCAATCTGAAGTAAAAAAGAAAATAAACCCCCGAAATCCCTGTGTTTTTAGTGGTTACAGGACTCGGGATTGGTATAAGCTTGGGGGTTCCTGCGGTGTCAAAGCCGTCCGAAAACCTGGGGATCATCACAGTGATCCGGGGCCCCCACTGAAAGAGCCATTGGCGCATGACGGAACAACTCGTTATCCACAGGCATGACTATGATGCCGGGAACCAGGGTCTGAGCTGGGCCCGCATTATCGGCATTGCTTTCGTAATTGCCTTGCACCTCACTGCACTGATGATGTTGCTGATCCCTGCAGTGGCGCCGAAGGCTCCGGCAGAGAAGGAGCGCACCACCATGGTCACCTTGGTGGATGCACCGCCTCCTCCCCCGCCGCCGCCGCCGCCGCCGCCGCCGGAAGACAAGCCGCCACCGCCGGTCAAGAATCTGTCGCCGCCGAAGCCGTCACCGGTTCCGCCGCCGCCGGAAGCTCCGGTTGTCGATGTTCCCGAACCGCGTCCCAGCGATATCGTCACGCCGCCGA
The DNA here is from genome assembly GCF_040202385.2 of Xanthomonas sp. WHRI 6108. Taxonomy (NCBI): domain Bacteria; kingdom Pseudomonadati; phylum Pseudomonadota; class Gammaproteobacteria; order Lysobacterales; family Lysobacteraceae; genus Xanthomonas; species Xanthomonas sp. WHRI 6108. Next base: position 11,098 of record NZ_CP168198.1, read on the forward strand.
GCCCGCCGGCTCCGCCGCAACCGCCGAGTGACATCGGCGCCAGTGTCGATATCTCGTCCAAGAACATGAACCCGCCGAAGTACCCGCCGGCTGCATTCCGTGCCGGTGTCCAAGGTGAGGTCATCCTGATCGTGGATGTGGATGCCAACGGCAACGTGACCAATGTGTCGGTCGAAAAGTCCAGCCGCAACCGCGACCTTGACCGTGCCGCGATGGACGCAGCACGCAAGTGGAAGTTCAACGCCTCCACTGTCAACGGGCAGAAAGCCGCCGGACGTGTCCGCGTCCCGGTCAACTTTGCTCTGAACTGATCCCACGGGCCGGCCACGGTCGGCCCAGGATCCTGTCTTCCTTTCGCTCCACCCTTCATCACCACACACAACAAAGGTAAGCGTCATGCTGCAGGAATTCTTTATCGCCGCCGCTGCAGGGGGCTCCAATCCGTCGGCCGCCCTGTCGCAGATGGGCTTCGAGCACTTGATCACTGAAATGACGTCCAGCCCCGGCGATTTCGCCGTGTCCTGGGTCGTTCTGATCACCCTGATCGCCATGTCCGCTGCCTCCTGGTACTGGACTGTCATCAACATCTTCCGTGCCACCCGTCTGAAGAGCGCGGCTGACCGCGTCACCACTGCGTTCTGGGATGCCCCGAATGCACAGGATGCCATCCGCGCCATGGAAGAGCAGCCGGCTTCCGAGCCGTTCTCCAAGATCGCACTGGACGCAGCGCAGGCTGCTGCTCACCACCAGCGCGCCGAAGGCAGCACCGGTGGCCTGGGCGAGAGCCTGAGCCGTTCGGAATTCGTCGATCGCGCCCTGCGTCAGGCCGTGACCCGCGAAAGCACCAAGCTGCAGTCGGGCATGACCCTGCTGGCCACCGTCGGTGCGACCGCGCCGTTCGTCGGTCTGCTCGGTACGGTGTGGGGCATCTACGGCGCGCTGATCAAGATCGGTGCAACCGGTTCGGCCTCCATCGACGCCGTTGCCGGCCCGGTGGGTGAAGCGCTGATCATGACCGCGATCGGTCTGTTCGTCGCCATCCCGGCCGTGTTCGCGTTCAACTTCTTCTCCAAGGTCAACAGCTCGGTGATCGCCAAGTTCGACACCTTTGCCCACGACCTGCACGACTTCTTCGCCACTGGTTCGCGCGTTCGCTAATCCGTAGTAAAGAACGACTTCGCAACGATTTAGACGGAGCCCGTTATGGCCTTCAGTAGTGGAAACAGCGGTGGCCCGATGGCCGACATCAACGTGACGCCCCTCGTGGACGTGATGTTGGTGCTGCTGATCATCTTCATCATTACGGCACCGCTGATGTCCCATAAGGTCAAGGTGGAGCTGCCAGAGGCCAACCTGATCCAGAAGGAAGATGCGGAGAAACGCGCCGCGCCGATCACCCTGGCCGTCAAGGAAGACGGGTCGCTGTACTGGAACGACGAGCCGATTTCCAAGGAGGCCTTGGAATCGCGCCTGTCCACCGCCGCACAGCAGACACCGCAGCCGCCGCTCAATTTGCGTGGCGACCGCACGACCAAGATGCGTACGATCAACGAGATCACCAAGATCGCGCAGGGTCAGGGCATGTTGGACGTCGGCTTCGTCGCAACCAAAGAGAAGGGGCAGTAAGCCATGGCATTCAGTACCGGTGGAAACCGCGGCCCAATGGCCGACATCAATGTCACGCCCCTGGTGGACGTGATGTTGGTGCTGCTGATCATCTTCATCGTGACCGCGCCGATCATGACCTACCCGATCGCCGTGGATCTGCCGCAGCGGGTGCTCAACCCGCCACCGCAGACGACCGAACCGCCGCCGCCGATCGAGTTGCGGATCGACGCCAGCAACCAGGTGTTCTGGAACAACAGCCCGACCCCGGTCGCGCAGTTGCAGCAGAAGATGGAAGAAGTGGTGCAGGCCGATCCGACCAATCAGCCGGAACTGCGCATCGACGCCAATGAAGATGCGGAGTACGAAGTGATGGCCAAGGTCCTCGCTGCGGCGAAGAACTCGCAGATGAAGAAAATCGGCTTCATGCAGTAAGACATCGCAAGACCGCAACACAACAGTCATGACGCGACTGCAACGCCACCGGAAACGGTGGCGTTTTTTTATGCTCGATCAATGGGGTGGTTGCTGCTGCGATGTTCGACGCGCATGCATGCGGCCGGCTGTTTGCCAGGACGTGATATCCGTTTCCCGGGCACCGGGCGAGTGATGCATGCAGTGACCCTCAGGTCGTCCGCGCAAGCAAACCGCCGGAGGTGCAGCGACAAGTCGCAACGGCACGCTTCGGGGCTCGGCCTGCCAGAGGCGTCTGCCCTGCCCTTCCCTCACTGCCGACCAGGTGTATGCTCGATCGTGCAGCACCCACGCTCATAGCACAGGAGGCAGTCATGGCTTTCAGTACGGCAGGCAATCGGGGACCGCTGGCGGAGATCAATGTCACGCCGCTGGTGGATGTCATGTTGGTGTTGTTGATCATCTTCATCGTCACCGCTCCGATGCTGGCGCGGCCAATCACGGTGGACCTGCCACAGCGCAGCGAGCAGACCCAGTCACGCATGGACCCGCCTGCACCGATCGGGTTGCGTGTGGACGCCAGCGGGCAAGTGTTCTGGAATGCCAGCCCGATAACGCTGCAGCAATTGCAGCCCAGGTTGATCGAACAGATGCGCCAGGCAGCCGGCAATCAGCCAGAGCTGCGCATCGCCGCCAGTGCGGATGCCGAATACGCGGTGATGGCCAAGGTGCTGGCTGCAGCCAAGAATGCGCAGGTGGATCGCATCAGTTTTGTGCAGTAAATGGGTGATTAACCAGCCTGGTAAATCAGCCGCAAGTCATCGATAACGATTGCATCGGGGCAGAAGCCCTGCCCCGATGCAATACCTAGAAACTAGACAACGCATCCATATAATCGACTTGATTATCTCAAGCGCTGATCGATGCGCCGCGCAGTATGTCCAGATAGGCGCGCACGGTCGCATCCAGGCCTTGATACAAGGCTTCGCTGATCAATGCATGACCGATCGAGACTTCGAGTACGCCGGGGACAGCGCTCAGAAAGTCGCCGAGATTGGCCTGCGACAAATCGTGGCCGGCATTGATGCCCAGACCTGCGGCGGCGGCGCGCTGCGCTGCGTCGGAAAACAGCTTGAATGCAGCATCCGGCTGGCCGCTCAGATGCGCGTGCGCATATGGGCCGGTGTACAACTCGATCCGGTCTGCACCGAGTGCTGCCGCCTGCGCGATAGCGGGATTTTCGGCATCGACAAACAGACTGACGCGAGCACCGATGGCCTTGAACGAGGTGATCAGCGTGGCCAGTTGGGCGGTGTCCTGGGCAAAATCGAAACCGTGGTCGGACGTCAGTTGTCCATCGCCATCCGGTACCAGGGTGACCTGTTCGGGGCGGGTGGCACGACATAAGGCCAGCAGGCCCGGATAACCGTCGCGCGGCGGCGCGAACGGGTTGCCTTCGATATTGAATTCGACACCGTGCTCGCGTGTCAGCGCGCTCAGCGCCAGCACATCGTCGGCGCGGATATGCCGCTGGTCCGGGCGCGGGTGCACGGTGATGCCGTGCGCACCGGCGGCAATGCAGGTGCGTGCGGCCTGCACCACATCCGGATCGTGGCCGCCGCGCGAATTGCGCAACACCGCGATCTTGTTGACGTTGACGCTGAGCTGGGTGGTCACTGCGTCGGTCTCAGGCCTGCGGCTCGCCGTCGCGCGTGGCGTTGAGGGCGGCCGCCTTGCGGGCTTCGGCGATCTCGCGCAGGCGGCGCAGCTCGGCCGGGTCGATCAGGCTGCTGGTATCGCGCTGGGTATCCCCCATGCGCGAGGCGAACCAGCCGCGCGTCCACAGCAACAGCAACAGCAGTGCCACCAGCAGCGAGGCCACCAGCAACCACACGTGCGGCGTGCTGAACGCCAGCACCAGCGCACCCAATGCCATAAGCAGAAACAGCCAGTGCATGACGACGAGCTCCCCGATCAGTGGCGGCAGTGTAGCGCCGCGCCCGGCATGGTTCCACGTGGGCGCGGCGATGCGGATCAGAGCAGCGGTGACAGCAGCCGTGCGCAGGCTTCGGGCAGCCGCGATCGCCACAATGGCCGGTGGCGGGCGAAGCGCACTTCCTGCGCCTGCTGCAGGTCGGCGTCGATCAAACCGGCCAGCTCGGCGGCCACCGCCTGGTCGCGGAACAGCATCGACAGCTCGAAATTCAGGCGAAAGCTGCGGCTGTCGAAATTGGCGCTGCCGACGATGCAGACCTCGTCGTCGGCCAGCAACGCCTTGGTGTGCAGCATGCGCGGGCCGTATTCGTAGATGCGCACGCCGGCCTCGAGCAGCTCGTCGAAATACGAACGCGCCGCGTAGGTGACCAGACGCGAGTCGCTGACGCGCGGTACCAGCAGGCGCACGTCCAGGCCCCCCAGTGCGGCCGAGGTCAGCGCCATGCGCGCAGCCTCGCCGGGCACGAAATACGGCGTGACCAACCAGACCCGATGCCGGGCTTCGTGAATCGCAGCGACCATCAGCCGGTGGATGGACTCCCACGACGAATCCGGGCCGGAGACCAGCACCTGCGCGTCGACATCGCCCTGCGCACGGCTCGGCACGTCCTCGGGCCATAGCTGCTGGCCGTGGAAGGCAGCGCGGCCCTGCCCGGTGGCGTACAGCCAGTCTTCCAGGAACACCAGCTGCAGGCTGCGCACCACGTGGCCCTGCAGGCGCATGTGCAGGTCGCGGTAGGCATCGCTGCGGACCTGCTCGTTCTCTTCGTCGGTGACGTTGATGCCGCCGGTGAAGCCGATCCTGCCGTCGACCACGACCACTTTGCGGTGGGTGCGCAGGTTCAACCACGGCCGCTTGAACGGCTTGAGCAGCTGGGATGGATGGAACCAGGCGGTCTCCACCCCGGCCGCGCGCAGCGTGCGCAAGCTGCGCCGGGTCATCGCCGACGACCCCACCGCGTCCATCAGCAGGCGCACCTTGACCCCGGCGCGTGCGCGCTCCATCAGCGCATCGCAGATCGCGGTGCCGCTGTGGTCGGGCTGAAAGATGTAGTACTGCAGATGGATATGGTCGCGCGCACCGCGGATGGCCTCGATGATGGCCGCATAGGTGGCCGCGCCATCGACCAGCCAGTGCACCTCGGTGGCGCTGCTGGGGGCCAGCCCGGTAGTGGACTGGGCGATCTTGGCCAGCTCGGTGCAGTCCGCGTCCGGCGGGCAGACGCTGCTATAGCTCTCCATGCCCGAGCGCGAACGGCCGCGCCGTAGCCGTTGGCGTTTGACCTTCTGCGGGCCGAGCCAGTAATAGATCAGCAGGCCCAGGTACGGCAGCGCCGCCAGCGACAGCACCCAGCTGAGCGTGGCCACCGGCTCGCGCTTCTGCAGCACGATCCAGCTGGCGATCCACAGCAGGTACAGCACGTAGGCGGCGAGGAGAAGCGCTTCGAGGTGGGGAATGGTGGCCAGCCACTCCCAGGCGCCCTGTACGGATGCGAGCATGCGCGGATTCTACGGGGCGCACGCTCCGCTGCGGTGAGCGTGGGGACGATGCGATCGCCGCGCCGGGTCTGAAAGCTTCATCGTGGCGCGCCCCTGGTCGCATCGATTGAGACCTGCCGGCCGTACGATGCGGGGGATGGCAACAGCGATCAAGGGCCGTGGGGCGACCGGCCATCTGCCCGGACGCTTCGAAACCACCACCCAACAACCGGTGGACGATGGCTGGTACGCCGACGACGGCGAGGAGTTCGCCGCGCCGGCATTGCGCACCCAGGTCACCGAGGAAACCGCGCGCAGCATCATCAGCCGCAATCAATCGCCGGACATCGGCTTTTCGCAATCGGTCAATCCGTATCGTGGGTGCGAGCATGGCTGCAGCTACTGCTTTGCGCGGCCTTCGCATGCCTACCTCAATCTGTCGCCCGGGCTGGATTTCGAGACCAAGCTGTTCGCCAAGACCAACGCGCCGGAGCTGTTGCGCCGCGAATTGTCGCGCCCGGGCTATGTGCCCAGCCCGATCGCACTGGGCATCAATACCGATGCCTACCAGCCGATCGAGCGCAAACGCGCACTGACGCGGCGCCTGATCGAGGTGCTGTGGGAGACCCGGCACCCGTTCACGCTGATCACCAAGAATGCGTTGGTCACCCGCGATCTGGACCTGCTCGCACCGCTGGCACGCGAGGGCCTGGTCAATGTGCATTTTTCGGTGACCACGCTGGACCCGCATCTGTCGGCCAGGCTGGAACCGCGCGCGTCCGCACCGCATGCCCGCCTGCGCGCGATGCGGGCACTGCACGAGGCCGGCGTGCCGGTCGGGGTGATGGCCGCGCCAGTGATCCCGTGGATCAACGACCATGAGCTGGAAGCGATTCTGCAGGCCGCGTCCGCTGCCGGCGCGCACAGTGCCGGCTACGTATTGCTGCGGCTGCCGCACGAAGTGGCGCCGCTGTTCCGCGACTGGTTGCAGACCCATCACCCGCAACGCGCCGGGCACGTGATGAGCACGATCCAGCAACTGCGCGGCGGCAAGGATTACGACAGCGCCTTCGGCACACGCCTGCGCGGCCAGGGCGTCTACGCGGAGTTGCTGGCACGCCGCTTCGCCCTGGCCCACCGCCGCAGCGGTTTCGACGCCCGCGACATGCCGGCATTGGACACGACCAAGTTCCGCCGCCCCGCTCCGCCGGCCAAGCCGGTGCCGCAATCGCCGCAAGGCAGTCTGTTCTAGGGGCGGGAATTGGGGATTTGAGATTGGGGATTCGTAACAGCCGACGCACTGCAATGACCGGCCCTTACCAATCCCCAATCACGAATCCCCGCCGTACAAGGCACTCGCCGACTGGAACAGGATCCAGCTGGTGGCGATGAACTTGTCGCCGCCGACCGGGCGGTTGCCGCGGTGGGTGTGGGTGAAGGCGGTGGGGGCGATCAGCAGGCTGCCGGTGCGCGGGCGGGCCTTGCGCTGCTGGAACAGGAATTCGGTCTCGCCCTGTTCGAACTCGTCGTTGAGGTACAGCGTCCACAGCAGATGCCGGTGCAATGTGTCGGCGCTGGCATCGCGTGGATACAGCTCGCAATGCCAGTAGGGATAGCCGCCCTGGTCGGCGGTGTACCACTGCAGGTTGATCGCGCCCGGGCGCAGGCAGGTACGGGCCAGGTCGCCCAGCGCCTGGTCGCTCATCTGCGCGATGTCCTCGGCCACCAGCCGGTGCGGGCTACCGTCGGCGGTGGTGACCTGCAGCATCAGCGGTGAGATCAGGGCTTGTGGATAATGCCGCAGATAGGTCAGCACGCCTTCGAACACCGCTTGCTGCAGGCGGTTTTCCACCGCCGCCCACTCGGCTACGCCGCTGATGCGCAGGTCGCGGCTGTGTTTGAGTTCGGGAAACACGCCGCCACCGATACGGCCGGGATGCAGCTGCTGGCTGTCGCGCATGCGTTGCACGATGGCGGCGCAATCCTCGCGCGAGACGGCGTTGTCGGTGATCTGGATGAAGTCGGGTTGGCTCATGCGCACGACCATAGCAATCTGCGCTACCGCCTGCACAGCGCGCCCGGCGGCGCACGCAAGGCAGCAAAGAAAAACCCCGCCGAAGCGGGGTTTTTCGTTACACGCGTGGTGCTACGACGATCAGAACTTGTAGTTGACCGAAGCGGCCAGCACGTCGCCCTTCACCTTGTAGCTGCCCGCCAGGCGGTCGCCGGTGGCACTGCGGGTGTCGCTGGTCGGGTCGCTGGTGAACAGGTGGGTGTAACCGAAGTTGTATTCGGCCTGCTGCGACGGACGCCAGCTCAGACCCAGCGAGACCCACTTGCGGCTCGCATCCGGCACGCGCACGTCGCGGTGCTCGGCGGTGGTCGGGGTCTGGTCGTACGCCAGGCCGCCACGCAGGGTCAGCGTCTCGCTCATGCGGTAGTCGGCACCGATCGAGGCGAAGGTGGTGTCGCGGTAGGAGAAGTCCAGCACGCTGTCGGGCTGGTTGGAGGCGAAGTCCACCGTCACCTGGTCGAACTTGCTCCAGGCGGTGCGGGTGACGTCGGCCATGATCGACCACTGCTCGTTCACGTTGTGGGTGAAGCTGGCGGTGGCGCTGGCCGGCAGCTTGACGGTGGCGCGGCCCTTGGTGTCGACGAAGGTGCCCGGCGCGGCAACGCCCAGGACTGCCGCAGCCGGACCCGGCACGGTGAAGTCGGCATCGCCGTCGGTGATCTTGTGCTCCACTTCCGAGCGGTAGCTGAAGCCGATGTGGGTGTTCTCGTCGATGCTGAACAAGCCGCCGAGGGTGAAGCCCACTTCGGTGCTGTCGCCCTTGATGCGCGAGTAGCCATCGGCATTGCCCGGCGCGAAGCCCGGCACGCGGCGCGCGGCCAGCACGCTGCCGAAATCGACCGCATTGGCCAGGTCGATATCCAGACGCTCGGCGAACACCGAGGCACCGAAGGACACGTACGGGTTCACGTCATAGGAGAACGCGACATTGAAGTCGATCGCCTGCAGCTCGGTCTTGGTGCCGTGGTAGCGGCCGACCCAGTCGCGGTCGTATTCGGTCTTGAAGCCGAACGGCACGGTCAGCGAGGTACCCAGGTGCATGTTGTCGTTCTCGCCGAACGGCACGTGGAAGTACATCGCCGGGACCGGCGCGATCATGCCGGCGTCGCCGCCATTGCCGCCGGAGACCGGGGCGCCGTTGGCGTAGGTGGCGGTGTCGGGCTGGAACTTGGCCGAGAAGCTGATGGCGCTGACGTCGGCCTGGAACAGGCGACCGTCCAGCTGGCGCATGCCGGCCGGGTTGTTGGCGATGATCGAGGCATCGTCCGGGGCGCTGCCCGAACCGGCGAAGGCACGGCCAAGACCCTTGGCGCTGTTTTCCTTCAGCTGGAAGGCGGCGCCGTGGGCCTGGCCAACGGCGAGTACGCCGGCAATACCGACGGCCAACAGGGTGGCGCGGCTGAGAGTGGAAGCGGTAGACATAAGGTGGTGCTCTCCGGATAAAGACTGCAGTGGTCGGTACAGCGCCCGCGCCCAGCGCCAAGTGGCTGCTGGAGCGCGCCGGAGACCCCCCCCCGACATACGACGCCGTACGCAGTATACCCACCACAATTAACCGAACAATAACGAAGCACGTTTTGATCGTCTGGACAGGTTAGGGATGGGTTCAGGAGCGTGAACCCGCTAGAGTGCCACTCCGATGTTCGTCTCTCTCCCTTCCCGCAAGAAACCCACCCCGCGCTGGGCAGTGCCGTTGCTGTTCGCAGCCGTCTGGCTGGCCTACCTGTGGTCGATCAGCCGGCCCGGCGAGGCACGCAATACGCTGTGGCTGGACTGGGGCGCGCTGTCCAGCGGCGTGTCCAACCTTGGCGACTGGTGGGCGACGCTGCGCGACGGCAGCGTGCTGCGGCTGTTCACCGCGTTGTTCCTGCATGCGGACTGGTCGCACCTGCTCGGCAACCTGGTGTTCCTGCTGATCTTCGGGCTGCCGGCCGAGCGCATCCTCGGGCCGTGGCGCCTGCTGTTGCTGTTCCTGGTCGGTGGCGCGGCCTCCAATCTGGCGGCAATCTTCGCGATCGGCACCCCGGACCGGGTGATCATCGGCGCCTCGGGCGCGGTGTCGGCGTTGATCGGCACCTATCTGGCACTGTTTCCCGGCGCCAAGCTGGGCGTGGTGCTGCCGCTGGGGCTGTTTCTGGAATTCATCCGGGTACCGGCGCCGTTGCTGATCGGCGCCTGGGCGCTGCTGCAGGTGGTGTTCGCCTATATCGGCCCGGCCTTCGGCATGGTGGCGTGGTCGGCGCATATCGCCGGGTTCGTGTTCGGCATCGTGTACGGGCTGTATGTGCGCGCGGCGATCGCGCGGCGGCTGCGCAAGCGCCACGGGTTCTAGCGCGGCGGCAATCGTGCAAGGCGCACCGGAGCGCAGTGTTGCGCCGGCTGCGCGCTGCGTCGCTGCGCGGTGGCGCGCCTATAATCGCTGCATGTCCAAGCCTCTGTACAAAGTCACCTTCCTCAATCACGGCAAGGTCTACGAGCTCTACGCCCGCCAGGTCACCGGCAGCCATCTGTGGGGCTTCAACCAGATCGGCGAGCTGGTATTCGACGTGCACGACGGGCTGGTGGTCGACCCCACCGAAGAGCGCCTGCGCGAAGAGTTCGGCAACACCAAGACGCTGCACCTGCCGATGCAGAGCATCGTGCGCATCGAGGAAGTCGAGAAGAAGGGCCAGTCGGTGATCCGCGATGCCACCACCGGCGACAAGGTGGTCACGCCGTTCCCGTTGCCGACCAAGCCGCGCTGATGCGCATCCTGGTGCCCGACGATTACCAGGGCGCCGTGCGTCACCTGCCCTGCCTGCAGCGCCTGCACGGCCACGATGTGCAGGTGCTGGGCGCGCTGGCCACCGACCCCAACGAATGGGCCGAGCGGCTGGTCGAAGCCGATGCGCTGGTGCTGATCCGCGAACGCACCCGCGTGGACGCCACGCTGTTGCGGCGACTGCCGCGACTCAAGTTGATCAGCCAGACCGGCCGGATCGGTGCGCATGTGGATGTGGCCGCGTGCACCGAGTTCGGGGTGGCGGTGGCCGAAGGCGTCGGCTCGCCGGTGGCGCCGGCCGAACTGACCTGGGCCTTGATCCTGTCGGCCAGCCGGCGCCTGAGTGAGTACCAGCGCGCGCTGCACCAGGGCCGCTGGCAGGCGCTGGGCGATCCCGGTCTGGGGCGCGCGTTGCATGGGCGCACGTTGGGCATCTGGAGTTACGGGCGGATCGGCCAGCGCGTGGCCGGCTTCGGGCGTGCATTCGGCATGCAGGTGCTGGTGTGGGGCGGCGAGGCCTCGTGCGCACAGGCCGCGCGCGATGGCTTCGACATCGCCGCCAGCCGGCAGGACCTGTTCGAACGCAGCGATGTGCTGTCGCTGCATCGGCGCCTGACCGCGCAGACCCGCCACCAGATCAACGCGCAGGATCTGGCCTGGATGCGTCCGGATGCGTTGCTGGTCAACACCAGCCGCGCCGAGCTGATCGCGCCCGGCGCCTTGCTGGCCGCGCTGGATGCGGGCCGGCCGGCACAGGCGGCAGTGGATGTATTCGAACGCGAGCCAGTGCTGGATCCGCGCGACCCGCTGCTGCAGCATCCGCGCGTGCTGGCGACGCCGCATCTGGGCTACGTGGAAAGCGACAGCTATGCGCTGTACTTCGAAGCAGCGTTCGACAATGTGCTGGCATTTGCCGCCGGTGCGCCGCGCAACCTGGTCAATCCCGAGGCATTGGCGATTACGCGATAGTGCGTGGTTGACGCGGTGATCGTGCGCTCGGAGAGGCTTGTCGCGACAGGGGTCGCTCCTACAAGCGCCTTGGGGTCCAAAACCCGCCGGCGCTGTGGCGGCCGGGTGATCCAGGGATGCGTGCAGGTGGCGTGGCAGTGCCGATGCGTAGCGATCGGGCCTGGCGCGCAGCGGGTGATTCACCCGCTGCGCTGTGGCCGGATTACTTGACCGGTTCGGCCGGCGCAGGCGCAGGCGCGGCAGGTTCCACCGGCGGCGCGGGCTTGGCCTTGTCGGCCGGTTCGCTTGGCTTGTCGGCAGGCTTGGGCTTGTCGGCTGCTGCCGGGCGCGCGGCGGCCGGCCTGGGCTCGGCCGCGGTCTTGGCGGCCTTGGCCTTCTGCGCTGCCTGTGCCTTGGCCTTGAGCGCGGCTTGCGCCTTGGCCGCCGAGCCGGGCTGTTTGAGCTCGGCCAGCGCGGAAGCGATCGGGCCATCGCCCGGCAGCACGTCGCCGGCTGTGTAGCCCTCCTCGCCTTCGGCATCGCCACGCAGATGGCCCGGCAGCGTGGCTTCGCTGAAGTCGGCCAGGCTGGCCGGCACGTCGGCATCGCCGGGCTGCGGTTCGGGGGTGAGCAGCACTTCCGGCACGATGCCGCTGGCCTGGATCGACTTGCCACTGGGGGTGTAATAGCGCGCGGTGGTCAGCTTGACCGAGTCGCCGTTGTCCAGCGGCAGCACGGTCTGCACCGAGCCCTTGCCGAAGGTGCGGCTGCCGATGATGCGCGCGCGCTGGTTGTCGCGCAGCGCGCCGGCCAGCACTTCCGAGGCACTGGCCGAGCCGGCGTCCACCAGCACCACCACCGGCGCGCCGCCGAGCAGATCGCCCGGGGTGGCGTCGAACTTGGCATCGCTGATGGAGATGCGCCCGCGCGTGCTGACGATGTTGCCCTTGTCGAGCAGGTCGTCGGCCACCTGCACCGCCGAGGTCAGCAGACCGCCCGGGTTGCTGCGCAGGTCCAGCACCAGGCCGCGCAACTTGCCGCCGGCCTGCAGCTGCTTGAGGTTCTTCTGGAAGTCGGCACCGGTGTCGGCCTGGAAGGTGCTGATGCGGATATAGCCATAGCCCGGTTCCAGCAGCTTGCTACGCACGCTGGCCACGCGGATGGTCTGCCGCTGCAGGGTCACGTCGAACGGCTTGGGCGCCTTGTCGCGCACGATGGTCAGCACGACCTTGCTGCCGGATTCGCCGCGCAGCGGCTCCATCGCCTTGCTGGCGTCGATCGGCTTGCCGTCGATGGCCACGATGACGTCGCCGGCGCGGATGCCGGCACGTGCGGCCGGGGTGTCGTCGATCGGCGCGATCACCTTGAGCGTGTTGTCCTGCTGCTGCAGCAATTCCACGCCGATGCCGTCGTAGGCGCCAGTGGCCTGCTCGTCGAAGGCTTCGGCATCTTCCTTGTCGAAATAGGTGCTGTGCGGGTCCAGGTCCGAGAGCAGGCCGCGCACTGCGGCGTGCATCAGCTTCTTGTCCTCGACCGGGTCGACGTAGGCCTGCTTGACCGCGTTGTACACCGCCACGAAGCGGCGGATCTCGTCCAGCGGCACCTTGGAGACGGCGGCTTCGTTGGCTTCCGGATCGTCCGCAGTGGCCTGGGCGGCGGCGGGACTGGCTTTCTGCGCCCAACCGGGTGAGGCGAACAACGCCAGCGACAGGGCAACGGACAGGACGGCTACGCGCATGAAGCACTCCGACAAAGAGATAAGACGCCCCGCAACGGAGCAGCCTGGATTATGCGCGAAGCCACGGTAAATCCGCGTTGACTTGGCGGGGCCAGGTATGGCGGCGGTCATGCACCGGCACGCGCGCGGCGTGCGCGTGCGCTCAGCGGCGCTGCAACCAGCTCGACGGATCCACCGGCTGCCCGTTGCGACGCAGTTCGAAGTACAGCGCCGGCACGCCCTGCCCGCCCGAGCTGCCGACCTTGGCCACCGCTTCGCCGCGCTTGATCGACGCGCCGGCATCGCGCAACAACGTGTCGTTGTGCGCGTACAGGCTCATGTAGCCGTTGCCGTGGTCCACGATCAGGATCATGCCGTAGCCGGTCATCCAGTCGGAGAACACCACCGTGCCATCGGCCACCGCGGTGACGGTGCTGCCCTTGGGCGCGCCGATCAGCACGCCCTTGCTGGTATGGCCGTCGGGCAAGGTGGCGTTGAAGCGCGCCAGCAGGTTGCCCGCCACCGGCCAGCTCAGACCGCCGACCTTGGGTGCCGGCGCACTGGCGATGACCTTGGGCGGGGTCTTGCCGGGACGCTCGGGGCGCTCGGTCTTGCTGCGTTTGGCCTGCGCGGCGGCTTCGGCGGCGGCGCGTCTGGCGGCGGCACGCCGTTCGGCCTCGGCCTTGGCGGCGGCCGCGCGCAGGTTGGCGAGCAGCTGCTCCAGCGATTTGGCGTCCTGGCCCAGGGCTTTTTCGCGTTCGGCGCGCTGTTTGTAGCGGTCGTCCAGCTGCGCGACCGTCGCCGCCTGCTGCGAGCGATCCTTCTGCAGCAATGCGGCCTGCGCCTTTTGCTGCGCACGCGCCGTATCCAGTGCCTGGCGACGGTTGGCGATGTCCTGCTCCACCTTGGTCAGCGCATCCAGCTGCGTGGTCAGTGCCTGGATGCGCTGTGCACGCGCGTTCTGCACGTAGCGATGATCGGCCAGCATGCGCGTGGCATCGCCCACGGTGTCCTGCGACAACAACACCTTCAACGGCGCGTTGCGGCCGACCTGGTCGGCGGCGCGCAATAGCGCAGCCAGCTGCACGCGCTGGTTCTGCAGGCCGCGCTGCAGCTGCGCACGCTCCTGCTGCAGCTTGCCCAGATGCTGTTCCTGCTCGCGCATCGCCGTTTCGGTCTCGCTCAACGCACGCGAGGTCCTGGCCACCTTCTCATCGGCCTGGCGCAGTTGCTGGGCGGCAGTGCCGCGCTTGCCTTCCAGCTCGCGGCGGTCGGCGCTGATGGTCTTGAGTTCGTCGCGCAGCTGCTGCAGTTTGCGCTCGGTTTCGCGCTGGCTTTGCGCACCGGCCGCGGTGCTGCCCAGCAGCGTGCAGGCCAGCACGGTCGCCGCCAGCCACGCGCGGCAGCGGCCGGTGGCGGGGGCGGACGGCAGGCGCGAGCGCGGGGCGGGCGACAGGGGCAACGAAAGGTCCAGTGACTTCAGGCAGGTGCGCGATTGTAGCCAAGCATGGTGTGATCACCGCCACGCCCAAGACAGCCGCCGCCGCGCAAGGTTCAGCATGAAGCCCCAGCATCTTCTTCTGGCATTGTCCCTGGTCTGCGCAAGCGCCTGGGCCGACGAGGACATCAGCAAGGTCAACGGCCGCATCAGCGCCGAGGCCGGCAAGGTCTATGGCGGGCTGGACACCGTCAATGGCTCCATCGAGGTCGGCGCCGGCGCGCAGACCCGGAGCGTGGAAACGGTCAACGGCAGTATCCAGATCGGCGACAACGCTCGCACCGGCGATGTCTCCACGGTCAATGGCGCGATCACGCTGGGGCAGAAGGTGGTGGTATCCGGCGGGCTGGAGACGGTCAACGGCAGCGTGCTGGTGGAGCGCGGCAGCCGTATCAGCGGCGGTGTGGAAACCGTCAACGGCAGTATCGGCCTGGTGGAAACCGAGCTCGGCAAGGGCATCGAGACCGTCAACGGCGACATTACCGTCGGGGTGCGCTCGCATGTGCATGGCGGGATCGAGGTCACCAAGCCGAACTTCAGCTTCTCGTTCAAGCCTGCGCGCAAGCCGCGCGTGGTGATCGGCCCGGATGCGGTGGTCGATGGCCCGCTGGAGTTCGAGCGCGAGGTCAGCCTGTACGTGCACCGCACTGCGAAGATCGGTGCCGTCACCGGCGCCACCGCGCGCAGCTTCGACAGCGACGTGGCACCCAAGGACTGACGCGCTCACCACGGGGCCAGCGCCTAGAATCGGGGCACCTTCGCCGCACGAGGAGTCCCGATGCCCCGCAAGATCCTGTTGTGCCTGGCCGCGACGCTGGCCCTGGCCGGCTGCAAGCGCGAATCCGCCGACGCACCAAGCGCGCCCGCCGCACAGGCGCCGGTGGACACGGCGGCCAGCGCACCGGTCAGCCGCCACACCTTTTCGCCGGAGCTGACCGGCGACGACTTTGCCGAGCTGGTCAAGACGCTGGCCTCGGACGAATTCGAAGGACGTGGCCCCGGCACGCCGGGCGAAGAGAAGACCGTCACCTATATCCGCGACCAGATGCAGCGCATCGGCCTGCAGCCGGGCAACGGCGACAGCTGGTTCCAGGACGTGCCAATGGTGGAAACCACCGCCGATGCAGCCACCGCACCCAGCCTGCGCAGCGGCGAGCAGACCCGCATCCTGGCCTTCGGCACCGACATCGTGGTCGGCACCCGCACCGGCCAGGCCGAGGTCAAGCTGGACAACAGCGAGCTGGTATTCGTCGGCTACGGCGTGGATGCGCCCGAACAGCAGTGGAACGATTACGCCGGCCAGGACTGGAAGGGCAAGACGGTGGTGATGTTCGTCAACGATCCCGGCTTCCATACCGGCGATGCCAAGCTGTTCGACGGCAAGCGCATGACTTACTACGGCCGCTGGACCTACAAGTTCGAGGAAGCCGCCCGCAAGGGCGCGGCCGCCGCGCTGATCGTGCACGACACCCCGGGCGCCAGCTATGGCTGGGACGTGGTCAAGAATTCCTGGGCCGGCCCGCAATACGACCTGCCGGCCAAGGACGATCCCGATCCGCGCCTGCCGGTGCAGGGCTGGATCAGCGCCGAGACCGCCAAGCAGTTGTTCGCCGATGCCGGGCTGGATCTGGCGCAGGCCTACAAGGACGCCAGCAAGCGTGGCTTCAAGCCGGTGCCGTTGAAGGCCAGCTGGTCGGTGGACCTGAAGAGCACGATCGCGGAGAAATCCTCGCGCAACGTGGTCGGCGTGCTGCCCGGGACCACGCATGCCGACGAAGCGGTGCTGTACATGGCGCACTGGGATCACCTGGGCAAACACCCGGGCGAGAGCGGCGACAACATCTACAACGGCGCGGTCGACAACGCCACCGGCGTGGCCGGCATTCTCGAGATTGCCGACGCGTTCGCGCATCAGGATCCCAAACCGGCGCGGTCGGTGGTGTTCGTTGCGGTGACGCTGGAAGAATCCGGCCTGCTCGGTTCCAAGTACTACGTGGCCAACCCGAGCTTTCCGCTAGACAAGATCGCGGCGGTGATCAACCTGGATGCGATGTCGGTGGCCGGGCGCGCACGCGATGTCACCGTGGTGGGCATGGGCAGTTCGGAGCTGGAAGACATCCTCAAGCCGATCGCCGCGATGCAGGGCCGCACCCTGCATGCCGAAGCCACGCCGCAAAGCGGCTCGTATTTCCGCTCGGATCATTTCAACTTCGCCAAGGCCGGTGTGCCGGCGCTGTATGCCGATGGCGGCGAAGACCTGCGCGAGGGCGGTACCGCGGCCGGGCGCGCGGCCGCCGAAGACTATGGGCGCAATCGCTATCACGCCCCGGGCGACGAATACGATGCGGCCAGCTGGAAGCTCGATGGCACCATCGAAGACCTGCAGGCGGTGTATGGTGTGGGCAAGGAGGTGGCCGCCGGCCAGCGCTGGCCCAACTGGTATGCCGGCAACCCGTTCAAGGCTGCGCGCGATCGCATGATGGCCGGCAAGCCCGCTGCGGGCGCCGCGGTAGCCGCGCCTGACGCCGAAAATGACGCAGCTGCCGAGGGCAAGAAGGCAGCGCCGGCGCGTTGACCGACGCCAGCACCGCATGCGATGTCATGCAGCTACTGCATGGCGTCGTGATGCGGCCTGCAAGGGGAGCGGTAGCGCCGCGCCCGCGTATCGCGATCAACACAAAGGGCCTCCTGTTGGAGGCCCTTTGTGTTGGTTCGTCCTGGTCGTGACGGTTGCGGACGAGGTCACGATCCGTGTCGATGCAGTGCATCGATGCGTCGGATCACGTGCCCCATCCCACTGAGGCATGTCTCTTGGTCGGTGCTCTTCTGAGAGAGGATGCCACCGGCCTGTGAGAGGCCTTCAATCGTGCTGACGGCAGTGCCTTGCCATCAGCACGGCCGTCCTGTCGGCACGCCGGCGCCCCCGAGATGCGATGGTCAATCGTTATCCACGCTCACCACGTGACCATCATCCGGGTCGACGTGCAGATCGACCTTCTGCCCACCGCGTTGCTCGGCATCGGCCTTCCACAAGCCGTCTTCGAACTTGAGGTCGTGCACGTTGGAATAGCCGCCGGCCGACAGCGCGGCGCGGATATCGGCCTCGCTCAGTTTGGAAGTGGTCTGGTCGCCGTACACGCGGCCGGTCACCGGATCGATACGCACATCCACGTCCTTGCCGTCGCCGCTGCGTGCGTCGGCGGTCCACACGCCATGTTCGAACTTGACGTCGTGCACCTTGGTATAGCCCTTGTCGGTCAGCATGCTGGTGACCTCGCGGGAGGTCAGCGCCTTGGCCGGCTTGTCGGCGGCGGCCTGCGCAAACGCGCCCTGCGCTGCCAATGCGAGTGCGCCGATCAGCGCGGTCTTCATCAGTCGATGTGCCATGTGATGCTCCTGCAGTGAAGTGCGCCCATGCTGGACGCGGTCTTATCGCTGCCAGGTGAATGGCCGTCAGAAGCCGCAGCAAGAGTTCAGTGAGCTCAAGTTTCGGTGATGATGCGCTCGGGGTGCGTCCGATGGCGCACGCACGTTCGCACGTTCATCAGCCAGTGGTTTGCGGCATTGCGGCGCAATGGGCGCGTAGTGTGCTGGGAGTGACGTAAACGGTGTCACATCGAAACCGTCCTGCCCGGCCTGTCATCCAATAGATAGCCAGTACGAAGATGCAAAAGAAGCGAGCCGCCTTGCGGCGGCTCGCCTGACTCAACCCATCTGCCTCAGATTACGGAATGGCGCGTGTGGCGCGCACCGCCTGCGGCGAGAGGATGGACATCTGCGGCTTGTCGGTGCCGTCCTTGTTGGGATGCACGCTGTACTGATAGCTGACATTCCACCACGAACCGGCGGCCCACCAGGTCCAGCCCGACCAGACATCTGCATTGGCGTCGATATAGCGGAGCATGCCGCGCAGTGCCTCATTGCAGACGGGGTTGTTGGCGGTGCCGAATTCGCCCAGAAACCCGCGCCTGTGGTTGGTGCGCAGCCACTCGGTGAAACTACGCAGACGCTCGACACCGATGGTGGCACTGACGCAGACATTGGTGGTGCCGCTGGAATCGGCATCCAGGTACTGATGCACCTCGAACGCGTAGCGATCGAGCGGATCGTAGATCGAAACCAGTGCGGTTGCGTTGGAATAGCCATCGTTGGTGGGCGAATACCAGCTGTGCGCACCGGTCCATAATGCGCCGGGCACCAGAATCAGGTTGTTCGCACCGGTGGCACGAATCGCATTGATGCCTGCCTGTGCAGTGGCAGCCCAGGCGCTGGCCGAGACGCCATTGGGCTCATTCATCAGCCCGAAGATCACCGCGTTGTCGCTGGGAAATGCCAGCGCAAGGCGGCGCCACAAATCGGCGAATGTGGCGATCGGCACTTCGTCGCCACCGATCTTGTAACCGTAGTATTTGCCGTAATTGTGGATGTCCAGCACCAGATACATGCCCGACGCCTTTGCGCGTGCCACGGCTTGCTGCACCAGGGCCAGTTGGGTCGGATCCAGTTCACCGCGTGCACTGGGCTGCAGACGTTCCCACAGCACCGGCAGGCGGATCGTGTTCATGCCGACGCCGGCGAAATAGGTGTAATCGCTGGCCGAGGCATACATATAGTCCTTATTGAGGACGCCGGGTTTTTTGGACGATGCGAATTCGGCGCCGGATAAATTGACGCCGGCATACGTCAGTGCGCGTGTTTGTGCGTAGACGGGTGCGAATGTGCCGAACAGAATGCAGAGCAGGGCGCAGCGGAAAACGGTGCGCAGCGTTTGAGAGACAGCAGACATGAAACAACTCCTTCGACGACGGGGATGGTGTGTCGCAGCGGTTTGCGTGCGATCTGCGCGAGGTGCGCCACACCTGTCGTAACCAATGCATCTGCCGTGCCTAAACGCTCACCACATCGAATGTGAATTAAATGTGTAGGCTGGGTCGCAGTCACTTACCGCAAGGGTCACGTTCTGGAACAGCGCGCTGTGACGCGCCGCGCTGAAAAGCGGTCGCGCACGCTTGTCGACACCGCCATCGCATGCATGGCGCTGTCGAAAAATCGGCGGATGGATACGCTCGCCGTCAACGGCGCGGCGCCGGATCACCGACGCTGCACTGCTGTAGCGCACGCACACGCAGCGAGCGCTAGAGCGCGTGCTGAGTGCTGGCGTTTTGCTGCGTGACGACTGTGCTCACCGCGGCTGGGCACGGCTGTTGCCGGGCATCGGCATATACCGGGTGTACATGCGTTAGCTGGGTGCTTGCTGCGCAGCGTGCGACGGTTGCCCATCGCACGCTGCTTGCTCCGACTACTGGGTGATGCGTTTTGCGCGCGCGCTCAGGATCGACATCTGCGGCTTGTCGCGGCCCTGCGCATCGGGCTGCACGTTGAAGGGGTAGCTGCGGTTCCACCACGCGCCGGCGGCCCACCAGGTCCAGCCCACCCATACGTCGCGGTTGGTTTCCAGATAGCCCAGCATGCCGTTGAGTGCGCTATTGCAGGTGGCGTTGTTGCCGGTGCCGAACTCGCCGAGAAAGCCCTGCTTGTGATTCAGACGCAGCCATTGGGTGAAACTGCGCAGGCGGTCGGCACCGGCGGTGCTGCTGACGCAGCCGGCGCTGGTGCCGCTGGAGTCCGTATCCAGGTACTGATGCACTTCGATCGCGTAGCGATTGAGGGGGTCGCGAATGGAGGCCAGCGCCACTGCGTTGGACTGGCCGGCAACGGTGGAATACCAGCTGTGCGCGCCACTCCATAGCGCGCCGGGCACCAGGATCAGATTGTTGGCACCGGTCTTGCGGATGGTGTCGATCGATGCCTGCGCGGCGTTGGCCCAGGACTGCGGATTGATGTCGTAAGGCTCGTTCATCAGCCCGAAGATCACGCTGTTGTCGTTCTTGAAGGCGATCGCCAGGCGTCGCCACAGATCGTTGAAGGTGCTGATCGGCACGCGCGCGCTGCCGATCTTGTTGCCGTAATACCGGGCGTAGTTGTGGATATCCAGGATCAGGTACACCTTGGCCGCCTTCGCGTCGGCCACGGCCCGGCGGATCAGTGCCAGCTGCGCCGCATCCAGCTCGCCACCGGCCTTGGGTTGCAGGCGCTCCCACAGGATCGGCAGCCGGACGATGTTCATGTGTTTACCGGCGAAGTAGCGGTAATCGCTGGCAGCCGGATACAGATAGTCGACGTTGAGCACCCCGGGCTTTTGCGAGGATTTGATTTCGGCACCGGAAAGATTGACACCTGCGTACTTCAGGCGGTTCTGTGCCTGTGCGAACGGCACACCTGCAAGCAGCACGATGACAAGCAGCAGCAATGACAACGCACGGCTGGACAGCCGGCGCGTCGGCGTGGGGGAGGGCAGCATGGGTGACTCCTGAAGCATTCGCGGGGGAGATGCATTGCCCTGGCGTGGACCTGCCACGTGCATGACGACACTGCATCGCGTTTCACCCTAAGCGCATCGAGACATTCAAACTACGAATGCGAGCTATCACTTAATTGGAGCTGTGAGCGACTTCGCGTTTATTGCCAAACATGCGCACGCTTTGTTGTGGTATGGCGACACCGCACGGTCACGCGCATTGCATGCCGATTGCAATCTGCGCCGAATGGCTGCGGAACGCCGCCTCCCGCATCGCTGGACGGCCATGGTGCGATCACAACGCGGCAGGTCGATGGCGCCGTGCGCCTGGCAGTGGTGCGCATCGCAATTGCGACGTACGCCGCATTGCGCGGGCATCATCGAAACGCAACGCGCGGCGCAGCACAGCACCTGCCATCGCCACCGTGCTGCTGCGCGATCAACGCGCACGCACATGCAAAAGTCACCTGGTGCGGTCGCGCAACCTCGGCACTTGCCATGTGCACCGCGCACTAAGTGTGGGCGGCGTCATGCTTTCGGCAGCGGGCAGCCAGTGCACCTGGTGCAATAAGAAGATCGGATTGCGGCTGAGATGGATGCAGCACGCGGTCTGTAATCGTTGGTGGATGTCATCGGTGACGCGTGGCAGGACATGACGGATGGCGCGCAAAAAAAACGGTGGCCGCAGCAACTGCTGCGACCACCGTGATCGACCTTCCCGCGCGGCTTACTTGGTCGCGCGGCGGGCGTACTTGCTCAGAATCGACATCTGCGGCTTGTCGCTGCCGTCCTTGCCCGGCTGCACGGTGAAGAAATACTCCGGCTTCCACCAGGCGCCAGCGGCCCACCAGGTCCAGCCCAGCCACACGTCGCTGTTCTTTTCCATGTAGGTCAGCATGCCTTCCAGCGCCTGGTCGCAGACCGGATTGTTGGCGGTGCCGAACTCGCCCAGAAAGCCCTTCTGCTTGTTCTCGCGCAGCCATGCGGTAAAGCCGCGCAGCTTTTCCTCGCCGATTGTGGCGCTGGTGCACACCGGCTTGGTGCCGCTGTAGTCGTTATCCAGATATTGGTGCGCTTCGAAGGCCAGGTTATTGCCCGGGTCCTTGAGGATTTCCAGCGCCTTGGCATTGGAGACGCCATAGTTGGAGCTGCGCCAGCTGTGCGCGCCGCTGTAGGCGGTACCCGGCACCAGGATCAGGTTCCTGGCGCCGGTCTTGCGGATCGCGTTGATCGCGCCTTGCGCCGCACTCGCCCAATCGGTGGCGGAAATGCCGTTGGGCTCATTCATCAGCCCGAAGATCACCGACTTGTCGTCCTTGAATTCGAGCGCCAGCCGGCGCCACAGATCCGCCACCGCGGCGGTGGGCACCTCGCTGCTGCCGATGCGCTTGCCGTTGTACTTGGCGTAGTTGTGCACATCCAGGATCAGGTACTGCTTGTTGGCCTTGGCCGCATCCACCGATTTCTTCAGCAGCGCCAGTTGCGCCGCATCCAGATCGCCGTTGAGCTGTGGCTGCAGGCGCTCCCACAGGAACGGCAGGCGAATCGTATTCATGCCCTTGCCGGCGAAATAACTGAAGTCCGACGCGGCCGGATAGGTGTAGTCCTTGAACAGGGTGCCGGGCTTCTTGCGTGAGTTGAACTCGGCGCCAGACAGATTGACGCCGACATACTTCAAACCGCTGGATTCCTTTCCAGGGCGCGCAGGCTCCTTGGCGTGCGCCAGCGGCAGTGCGGCCAGCAAGGTCAGTGCGAGTGCGGCACTGCGCAAGGATGGGAGGTTGGGGGGAGAGCGGAACATGGAAGCCTCCTTCGGCATCGACGTAGGCGGCCGCAGGGGGAGGGCACGGCCAGCAGGGATGGTGCAGGGCAGGATGGTGGTTGGTCAGCGTAGAAGCTCCGGCGTTAGCGCGCCATTCACGCCGGCAAACGCCGATTTGATCGTGCGCAAACACCCGCAGGGCGCACCATGCCGCTGCGGTCGCGTCCGCAACCCGGCAGGCAAGACGCACTGTCGCAGGAGTGCGACAGGCAGCTGTCTTAAGCTAGAGCCACCTATTTCTTCGTCTTCCGCACTGTCGCGGGGGACGTCACATCCTGGAGTCTCCCCATGAGCCAAGCCCACGCGTACGCCGCCCAAACTGCCGATCAGCCGCTTGCACCGTTCGTGTTCGAACGGCGCGCGCCAGGCCCCAACGACGTGCAGATCGATATCGCCTACTGCGGCGTGTGCCACTCGGACCTGCACACCGCACGCAACGAATGGCACAACACGCGCTACCCGTCGGTGCCCGGCCACGAGATCGTTGGCCGCGTCACTGCGGTCGGCGATGCGGTCACCGGCTTCAAGGTCGGCGATCTGGCCGGCGTCGGCTGCATGGTTGACAGCTGCCGCAGCTGCGCGTCCTGTCAGGAAGGCGAAGAACAGTATTGCGAGCAGGGCTTCACCGGCACCTATAACGGCCCGATGTTTGGTGGCGGCGAGAACACCTACGGTGGTTACTCGGACCACATCGTGGTCGACCAGAAATACGTGCTGCGCATCTCGCACAGCGACAACCTGGCCGCAGTGGCGCCATTGCTGTGCGCAGGCATCACCACGTATTCGCCGCTGGCGCACTGGAAGGTCGGTCCCGGTCAGAAGGTGGGCGTGGTCGGTCTGGGCGGCCTGGGCCACATGGCGGTGAAGATCGCCAAGGCGATGGGCGCCACCGTGGTGCTGTTCACCACCTCCGAGAGCAAGCGCGCCGATGCGCTGCGCCTGGGCGCCAGCGAAGTGGTGGTGTCCAAGGACGAGGCGCAGATGGCCGCACAGGCCAACACGCTGGATTTCATCCTCAACACCGTGGCCGCGCCGCACAACCTGGACCCGTTCCTCAATGCGCTCAAGCGCGACGGTGCGATGGTGCTGGTGGGCGTGCCCGAGGAGTCGCATCCTTCGCCGAGCGTGTTCAATCTGGTGATGAAGCGCCGCACCCTGGCCGGTTCGTTGATCGGCGGCATCCGCCAGACCCAGGAAATGCTGGATTTCTGCGCCAAGCACAACATCGTCTCGGACATCGAAACCATCCGCGCCGACCAGATCAACGAGGCCTATGAGCGCATGCTCAAGAGCGACGTGAAGTACCGCTTCGTGATCGACATGGCCACGCTGGACAAGGCGGCCTGATCGCCTGGCCTGCAGCCCTGCCACAGGACTGTAGGTCGGTTGCCGGCCCTACGGTCGGCTAGGTGATGCGGCATGGAATGCATCACCGGGTTCTGACGGCAGTGCGTGGTCGTAAATGACCGCACGACATCAGCCTTACCAGCCGGATCGGCAGCGCCGCTGAGCGGCACTGCCGGCAAGGACTGCGGCTATGCGGACACCGGCGAGGCGTGCAGCTTGCCGGCGACAGGCAAGCTGCGTGGGCGACGCACCGGCAGCGGTGCGGAGAACAGCAGGTTCAGCGCGGGCAGGCGGCCCGGTGCACGCAGCAGGCACAGCACGGCTGGCCCCAGCACGCCGACACTCAACAAGGCGAAGAACAGTACCGTTCCCTCGTCTATCCAGCGCGGCAGCAGGTAGGCCAGCACGATGAACGGCGGAAAGTGGCTCAGGTAGAACACCACCGAGTTGCGGCCCACATAGCGGATCGCCTGCGCGGCCGGTTGCCGGTTCGCCCACATCGCCGCGGTGATCAGAAGTGGTAGCGCGATCAGCACCAGCGGCAAGTAGCCGATCCAGATGCCGTGCAGCGCGGTGAGATTGGCGATCAGCACGATGGCGCACAGGCTCAGGCACGACAGTGGCCAGATCCAGCGCGGTGCCTGCCGTAGCAGGGCCGGCACCCGGCCGGCCAGCAGCGTGCCGATGTAGAAGAACGCAAAGTAATAGAACGGATCGGCACCCTGACGCAGCAGCGGACCCAGGCAGACCGAGCCCAGCACGGTCGCGGCCAGGACCAACGGCGCCGGCAGCCGGCGCAGCAAGGGCATCAGCACCAGAAACACGAACAGGTAGAACAGGAACCAGGTCAGTGCCACGTTGCCGACCGCGATCTTGCCCAGGTCCAGCCAGGCGATGGGTTCGGCCTTGGCCAGCACCGAGCCGGCCTCGCGCAGGGCGAAGATCAGCACCGACCAGAGCAGGTAGGGATACAGCACGTGCCGCAGCTTGCCGCCGAGGTAGGGCGCGATGCCCTTGTCCAGCCCACGCGCCACGAACAGGCCCGAGAGCAGGAACATCAGCTGCATACGCAGCGGCGCCAGCGAGCGGTTGAGGCGCTCGATCGACAGCATCAGTGCGCTGCTTTCTTCAGCAGCGCCGCCGCGCAGTTCCGGGTAGGCATCGAAGGCAAAGCCGTAGGCGTGCAGCACGATCACCATCAACACGCTGGCACCGCGGAGCCAGTCCACCCAGTCGTCGCGTCCGTATTGGCCGGTAGTGAGTTGCTGTGTCATGAGGTTGCTTCCTTGGTGGGGCCCACGGCTTCGCCGCCGCGGGGCGCGGCGACAGATGAATGAGGTCTGGAGTCCGCGGCGGCGGTATCGCGCACCGGGATGGGACCGACTGCCGTCATTGCCGAGCACATCCGGTTTGGCGCAGGGCGTCCTGCGCGTCGGGAGGTGGGTCGGCAGGATCGCGTTAGGGGGCGACAGCAGATATGTGACTTAAATCACACTTCTACAGTGGGTGCAATCGTCGAGGCTGCAGATCGATGCGGGCCCGGGCGCATGCCGATGGCAGGCTCAAGCGTGTGTGCGAAAGGCTGCATGGCGGCTGGGCGCTTGCGTTTGCTGGCATTCCCGTCCGGCGCGCCGTGTGTCCAGCGAGGTGTCGATCGCGGAGGAGGCGTGCGTGTGTCCTCGCGCGCTGCGGGTCGGACAAACCACGACCTTGCGGATGCGATATCGGCGTTGCGCCACGAGGCGTCTGGCCTGCGTGGCAGGCAGGTGGAGCCCTGGAGCATGAGTCAGGCGAGAGTCTGGTCGCCTAGAGCGTCTTCCGCACGGTGGGTCGCGGTGGATGCGCTGCATCGAGCAGCGTCATGCGGCCTGGCCGCCAACGCAGCGTGCGGGTTGCCCGCACGCGAGCCGGTAACCAGCGGTGGGCGCCGAGCCCACGCGCTGGTCGGCACTCAGGCCGCGGCCGGTTCCTTGACCTGCGCCTTGACGCCCAGCAGCTGCACGATGCTGCCGGCCGCATCGCGGCCTTCGGCCACCGCGGTGACCACCAGGTCGGCGCCGCGCACGCAGTCGCCGCCGGCGAACAGCCGCGGATTGCTGGTCTGGTAGGGCAGGCGGCCATTGTCGTCGGCCGGTGCGACGATGCGGCCGTTGCTGCCGGCTTCCACGCCCTGCGCTGCCAGCCAGTCGGGCAGGGTCGGCGAGAAGCCGAAGGCGATGATCACCACGTCCGCTTCCAGCAGCGATTCGCTGCCTTCCACCGGTACCGCGTTGCGCCGCCCGCTGGCATCGGGTTCGCCGAGCCGGGTTTCCACCACGGTCACGCCGATCGCCTCGTCGTCGGCGCCGGATTCGATCGACAGCGGCTGACGGTTGAACAAAAAGCGCACGCCTTCCTCGCGCGCGTTGGCGACCTCGCGTGCAGAGCCGGGCATGCTGGCCTCGTCGCGGCGGTAGGCGCAGGTGACCTTGGCCGCACCCAGGCGGATGGCGCTGCGCACGCAGTCCATGCCAGTGTCGCCGCCGCCGAGCACCACCACGCGCTTGCCGTTGAGATCGGGCAGCGCCATCTGGTCTTCCCAGCCGGCGATCGGCCGGCCGTGCGGGTCGTTGCCGCTGACGATGCGGCTGTTTTGCACCAGGAACGGCAATGCCGGCAGCACGTTCTTCAGGTCCTGCCCGGGCAGCCCGCCATCGGTGTAGCGGTAGGCACCGGTGCCCAGGAACACCGCATCGAACTCGCCCAGCAACTGCTCGATGCTGACGTCCTTGCCGATCTCCACGCCCAGGCGGAACTGCACGCCCATGCCTTCGAGGATTTCGCGGCGCTTGCCGATCACCGACTTGTCCAGCTTGAAGCTGGGAATGCCGAACTGCAGCAGGCCGCCGATCTGCTCGTAGCGGTCGTAGACCACTGCCTCGATGCCCGCACGCACCAGGCGGTCCGCGCAGGACAGGCCGGCCGGGCCTGCGCCGATCACCGCCACCCGCCAGCCGCTCGGCTGCACGTTGCCCAGGTCCGGGCGCCAGCCCATCTTGAAGGCGGTATCGACAATGTATTTTTCCACCGCGCCGATGGTGACCGCGCCGAATTCCTCCAGCGTGCAGCTGCCTTCGCACAGGCGGTCCTGCGGACACACCCGCCCGCACACTTCCGGCAGCGGATTGGTGGAGTGGCACAGCGCGGCGGCTTCTTCGATGCGGTTTTCCTGCACCAGCTGCAGCCACTGCGGGATCGCGTTGTGCACCGGGCATTTCCAGCTGCAGTACGGATTGCCGCAGTCCAGGCAACGGCCGGACTGGTACTGCGCGTCGGCCTTGTCGAACTTGCCGTACAGCTCGCCCCAGTCACCGGACGTACGCAGCTCCACCGGAATGCGCGTGGGCATGGTCCGGGGCAGGTCGAGGAATTGGAAGGCTTGCTTGCGGCTCATAGGGCTGGGATTCGGGAGTTGGGATTGGGGATTCGCAACAGCGTGTGACGGGGGGCGGACGCGGTGCGAATCTCGAACAAACAATCACGACGCTGGAAGGCCGGGAGTGGAGATTCGGGAATCGGGATTCGCATAGCTTGAGCGAATCCCCAATCCCGACTCCCCAATCCCGTCACTCAAGCGGCACGCCTGAGCGACTCTGTCAGCGACTCGATGCTGGCGGCCTTGGGTTTGACCAGCCAGAACTTGCCGATGTAGTCGCGGAACTCGTCGAGGATCTGCTGCGCCCAGATGCTGCCGGTCAGCTCGCGGTGGCGGCTGATCAGGGTGTGCAGGTGCTGGCGATGGTTCTCGAAGCCCTCGGCGGAGACGCGGTGGATGTCGATCAGTTCGTGGTTGTAGCGGTCCACGAAGTCGCGTTCGATATCCAGCACGTAGGCCAGCCCGCCGGTGAAGCCGGCGCCGAAGTTCAGGCCCACCTTGCCCAGCACCAGTACCACGCCATCGGTCATGTACTCGCAGCAGTGGTCGCCGGCACCTTCCACCACCGCCAGTGCGCCGGAGTTGCGCACCGCAAAGCGCTCGCCCGCCCGCCCGGCCGCGAACAGCTCGCCACCGGTGGCACCGTACAGGCAGGTGTTGCCGACGATCGGCGTGCTGCGCGCCTCAAAGCGCGCCCCGCGCGGCGGGCGCACCACCAGCCGGCCGCCGGCCATGCCCTTGCCGACGTAGTCGTTGGCCTCGCCTTCCAGCTCCAGCTGCAGGCCACCGGCGTTGAACGCGCCGAAGCTCTGCCCGGCTGTGCCGCGGAAGCGCAGATTCAACGGCGCATCGCTCATGCCGTGGTTGCCGTGTACGCGCGCGATGGCGCCGGACAGGCGCGCGCCGATCGAGCGGTCGGTGTTGTGGATCAGGAAGCGGTGGTCGCCGCCACGCTTGTTGGCGATCGCATCGGCGAGCAGGCCGTCCATCTGCGTGGCCAGGCTGTCGGGCGATTCGTACAGGCGCTGGGCGGCGCAGTGGCTGCCGTCGTAGCGGGCATGCGTCAGCAGGCGCGACAGGTCGACCTTGACGCCGGCACGCGGGGAGACCTCCAGCTGTTCGAGCAGGTCGGTGCGGCCGACGATGTCGTCCAGCGAACGCACGCCCAGGTAGGACAGCCACTGGCGCACCTCTTCGGCCAGCAGGCGGAAGAAATGCTCCACGCGCTCCGGCAGGCCGGTGAAGTAGTTCGCGCGCAGGCGCTCGTCCTGGGTGGCCACGCCGGTGGCGCAGTTGTTGAGGTGGCAGATGCGCAGGTACTTGCAGCCCAGCACGATCATCGGCGCGGTGCCGAAGCCGAAGCTGTCGGCGCCCAGCAACGCGGCCTTGACCACGTCCAGGCCGGTCTTCAGGCCGCCGTCGGTCTGCAGGATGGTGCGCTCGCGCAGGTCGTTGGCCACCAGCGCCTGGTGCGACTCGGCCACGCCCAGTTCCCACGGCACGCCGGCATAGCGGATCGAGCTGACCGGGCTGGCGCCGGTGCCGCCGTCGTGGCCGGACACGGTGATCAGGTCGGCACCCGCCTTGACCACGCCGGCGGCAATGGTGCCGACGCCGGCATGGGCCACCAGCTTCACCGACACCAGCGCGGTCGGGTTGACCTGCTTGAGGTCGTAGATCAGCTGGGCCAGATCCTCGATCGAATAGATGTCGTGGTGCGGCGGCGGGCTGATCAGGCCGATGCCGGGCTTGGCGTAGCGCAGCCGCGCGATCAGCTCGTTGACCTTGTGGCCGGGCAGCTGGCCACCTTCGCCGGGCTTGGCGCCCTGGGCGACCTTGATCTGCAGCACCTCGGCGTTGACCAGGTATTCCGGAGTCACGCCGAAGCGGCCGGAGGCCACCTGCTTGATCTTGGAGCGCTTCTCGGTGCCATAGCGGGCCGGGTCTTCGCCGCCTTCGCCCGAGTTACTGCGCCCGCCCAGGCGGTTCATCGCGATGGCCAGCGCCTCATGCGCTTCGGGCGACAACGCGCCCAGGCTGATCGCGGCGGTGTCGAAGCGACGCAACACATCTTCGGCCGGGGCCACCTCGTCCAGCGGGGTCGGGGTGTCGGCGCGCTTGAGCTGGACCAGATCGCGCAGCGTGGAGGCCGGGCGCGCATGCACCGCGTCGACGTACTTCTGCCAGTCGCCGGCATCGCCGGTGCGGGTGGCGCGCTGCAGCGTCATGACCACGTCGGGGTTGTACATGTGGTACTCGCCGCCGTGCACGTACTTGAGCAGGCCGCCCACTTCCGGCTTGAGCTGGTCGTTCCAGGCGCGTGCGGTGAGCTCGCGCGCCTCGGTATCCAGCCGTGACAGGCCCACGCCGCCGATGCGTGCGGGCGTCTCGGCAAAGCACAGCTCCACCACGTCCGGGTCCAGCCCGACGATCTCGAACAACTGCGCGCCGCGGTAGCTGGCGATGGTGCAGATGCCCATCTTGGAGATGATCTTGGACAGGCCCTTGTAGATGCCCTTGCGGTAGCGGCGGCCGATCTGCGACTGCTCGCCGCCCTTGCTCAGCTGCAGGATGCCGCGCCGGCCCAGGTCGAACAGCGTCTGATAGGCCAGGTACGGATACACCGCGGTGGCGCCGAAGCCGAGCAGGCAGGCCATGTGGTGCGCATCGCGCGCGGTGCCGGTTTCGATGATCAGGTTGACGTCGCAGCGCAGGCCCACCTTGCACAGGTGGTGATGCACCGCGCCGGTGGCTAGCAGCGCATGCGCCATCGGCCGGTCCGGGACCGGGTAGCGGTCGGACAGCAACAGCATGACGGCGCCGGCGCGTGCGGCCGCTTCCACTTCCTGGCAGATGCGTTCCAGGCCGGCCTTGAGGCCTTCCTCCACGCTGTAGGACAGGTCGATCAGGCGGTTGCGCTCGACGTACTGCTCCATCTTCAGCAGCTGGCGCAGCTTGCGCTGGCTGAGCACCGGCGAGTTGAGGATGACGTGGTTCACCGTCTCCGCACCGGCGTGGAAGATGTTGGTCTCCTTGCCGAGCTGGGTGGTGAGCGACATCGCGATGCCTTCGCGCAGCGGGTCGATCGGCGGGTTGGTGACCTGCGCGAAGGCCTGGCGGAAGTAGTCGTACAGCGGCCGGGTCTGGCGGCTGAGCACCGCCATCGGGGTGTCGTCGCCCATCGAGCCGGTGGCTTCCTGCTCGGTCTCGGCCAGCGGGCGCAGGATCTGCTCCACTTCCTCGGTGCTGAGCTGGAACAGCTTGTGGTAGCTGCGCAGGGTCTGCTCGCTGAAGGGTTCTTCCACCAGCGAAGGGTCGATCAGTTCGGTCTGCAGATAGGTCACGCCCTGCTGCAGCCATTGCTTGTACGGCGCGCGCGCACGGTTGATGCGGTCGATGGCGTCCGAGTCCAGCAGATCGCCGCGCTTGAGGTCGATCGCCATCATCTCGCCCGGGCCCAGCTTGCCCTTGCGGGTGATGCGCTCAGCGGGCAGCTCCCACACGCCGGCCTCGGAGGCGACCAGGAAATGGCGGTCGGAGGTCAGCATCCAGCGCGCCGGGCGCAGGCCGTTGCGGTCGAGCATGCAGGCGGCATAGCGGCCGTCGCAGGCGACGATGCCGGCCGGGCCATCCCACGGCTCGGTGTTGAGGCCGTAGAACTCGTAGAACGCGGCCAGGTCGGCGTCCTTGAACTCCAGCGACTGGGTCGCCGGCGGCACCAGGATGCGCAGCGCCTGCAGCAGGTCCATGCCACCGGCGATCAGCAGCTCGAGCATGTTGTCCAGGCTCTGCGAGTCCGAGCCATGCATGGAGATCACCGGGTCGAACTCGGCGATGTCGAAACGCGGGGTCTGCCACACCTTGCTGCGCGCCTGCGCCCAGCGGCGGTTGCCTTCGATGGTGTTGATCTCACCGTTGTGGGCGAGCAGGCGGAACGGATGCGCCAGCGGCCAGCGCGGCAGCGTGTTGGTGGAAAAGCGCTGGTGAAAGACGATCGCGCTGGAGGACAGGTCGCTGCGCTGCAGGTCCGGGTAGAACGTGCTCAGCTTGTCCGGCAGCACCATGCCCTTGTAGCTGATGCCGTTAGGCGAGAGCGTGGTGACGTAGAAGTTTTCCACCTCGTGCAGCGCCTGCTCGGCGCGGCGGCGCGCCAGGAACAGCGCCAGGGTGAAGCCATCTTCGCTCTGCTCGGCACCGGCATCGACGAATACCTGTTCGATGCGCGGCAAGGTGTCGCGTGCCAGCTGGCCGCAGACGCTGTCGTCGGTGGGTACCACGCGCCAGCCGCGGAACTGCACGCCGGCGCTGTGCAACTGGGTTTCCAGTTCGGTGCGACAGCGTGCGGCATCGGCTTCGTCCAGCGGCAGGAACACCACACCGGCCGCGTAACGCGTGCCCAGGGCGATGCCGGCATCGCGCGCCAGCCCGCGCAGGAACGCATCGGGCTTGCGGATCAGCAGGCCGCAGCCATCGCCGGTGAGGCCGTCGGCCGCCACGCCGCCGCGGTGGGTCATGCGCGAGAGCGCCGCAATTGCGGTGTCCACCAGCGAGCGGGAAGGTTGGTCGTCCAACTGGGCGACCATGCCAAAACCACAGGCGTCGCGCTCATCGCGCGCGCTGTTGTAGAGACCGTGGTCGTTGAGCCCTTGGCGAGTGCGGGGGGCCATGTCTGCCTCTTTGCGATCTGGGAGAGCGGCGACGACGTTGCAGCGCTCGATCCGTGGAGCGTTTCGAAGAGGTCACCGGATGATCGACTAGACCACAGTTGATGCGGTGCCGCAATACACCGTTACAGCTGCAACGAGGGCGGCCGCAAGGCCTTGTGCCAGCTGGCTCGGCGCCTGTTCGCCAACAGGCGCCAACCGGTACTTAGCCGCAACGCACCGAAGCGATCACGTTCTTGGCATCCACTTCCAGATTGAGCCGTTCGCCGTTGAACTCCATCGTGGTCATCTGGCCGGGCTTGAGCACGCGCACCGACTTGGCGCCGGCGTCGGTGCGGGCCTGGTCGCTCACCGCATCGGTCAGCGCCTGGCCCACCAGCGATTGCACCTGGGTGGCATCGCAGCTGCCGATCGGCGGCGCTTCGGGCGCGGCCGCCGGTGCCGGTGCGGCGGCCTGTTCGGCGGCTTGCTGCGCCTTGGCGGAGACGGCTTCCTGCTCGTCCGGTTGCGGCGAACCGCAGGCAGTCAATGCCGCCAGCACGACCAGGGTACAGGCCAGACGGGCGGTAGGCAGGACAGCGCGCATCGATGACTCCAGCACAGTAGGGGAGGCCCAAGCATAAGCAGAAAACCCGCCCGCGGGCATCGCTTGCCCACATGGCGTTGTCGCAGCGTTGACGCGGCCTAGTCCTGACCGGCTCAACAATCGGCGCCTGTCCTTCGATCCGTGCGCAATGAAAGCCAAACGTGTTCTTCGCAATGCCGCCGCCACCGCCAGCGCGGCCGGCAAGCTGGCCACCGTTGCCGCCGGCGCGGTGGCCGCCACCGCCGCGGTGGCGAGCGTGGCCGCGGTTGCACAGGCCAAGGCCACCGCGCGCGCGGCCGGGCTCACCTACGTCAACGATCAGCAGCCCGGCATCAGCCGCCGCAAGGCCGGCAAGAGCTTCAGTTACCGCAGCGCGGATGGACAACGCGTAGCCGATGCCGACACCTTGCAGCGCATCCGCGCGCTGGCGATTCCGCCGGCATATACCGAGGTGTGGATCTGCGCCAAGCCCAACGGCCATCTGCAGGCCACCGGCCGCGATGCGCGCCGGCGCAAGCAGTACCGCTACCACGCCGATTGGGCGCAGGTGCGCGGCGAAGGCAAGTTCGAACGGGTGATCGCCTTCGGCCAGGCGCTGCCCAAGCTGCGCCGACGGCTGCGCCGCGATCTGGTCTTGCCGGGATTTCCGCGCGAGAAGGTGCTGGCGATCGTGGTGGCGTTGCTGGCCGACACGCTGGTGCGCGTGGGCAACGCCGAATATGCGCGCAGCAACCGGTCCTACGGGCTGACCACGTTGCGCAACCGGCACATGGAATTCCTGCGCGGGGGACGTGCGCGGCTGAAGTTCCGCGGCAAGAGCGGCCAGGATCACGATATCGAGGTGGACGACAAGCAACTGGTCAAACTGATCCGCGAATGCCAGCAATTGCCGGGGCAATCGCTGTTCCAGTACCGCGATGACGACGGCCAGCTGCAGCCGGTGGACTCGGGCGAGGTCAACGACTATCTGCGCGAGGCGATGGGCGAGGATTTCACCGCCAAGGATTTCCGTACCTGGGGCGGCACGCTGGCGGCATTGCAACGCCTGGCACGTTTGCCGCTGCCCGAGCGCATGAGCGAGCGCGCGCTGACCCAGGTGCAGAACGATGTCATCCGCGAGGTGGCCGATGCGCTGGGCAATACACCCTCGGTGTGTCGCAAGGCGTATATCGACCCGTGCGTGTTCGAAGGCTGGCGCGCCGGTCACTTGCAGGCCATGGCCACC
Organism: Xanthomonas sp. WHRI 6108; assembly: GCF_040202385.2. Taxonomy (NCBI): domain Bacteria; kingdom Pseudomonadati; phylum Pseudomonadota; class Gammaproteobacteria; order Lysobacterales; family Lysobacteraceae; genus Xanthomonas; species Xanthomonas sp. WHRI 6108. The sequence continues at coordinate 45,006 of NZ_CP168198.1, forward strand.
GGCGTGCGCGGCGAGCGCCAGTGGGAGGCAGCCACGCTGAAGTTCTTGAGCGCTTCGCGTAACAAGCCCAAGGTACGGGCAAGGCCTGCATCAAAGCGGAAGTCCGCTTGAAAACGGCGACAAAAACGACTGCGCTGACCCCCAGGCGGGCGTGGCAGGTACCACAAGTACAGTGCGGTTGCTGCTCGCCGTCCACGCTTACGTGAAGCCGACGCGCTAGATTTTGTCAGCCACTCCAAGTGGAGGACCGGGAGACGGATAGCAGCAGTGCCTTACCGAATCCCGAATCTCCAATCCCGAATCCCAAACGACTCAGCCGCAGTAGATCGCGGTGATGTTGTTGTTCGGGCCGGTCTCGACGGTGAGGTGATCGCCGCCGCTTTCGCTGGCGCCCTGGGCCGGGTCGGCCAGGCCGCTGGCAGTGGTGCCACCGGTGGCGCGCTCGCCGCGGCGCACGCTGACCTGCAGGCTGTCGCTGTCCACGCGCGCGCGTTCGATGGTCTGTGCCGCCGCGGCCAAGCCGACGGCGCCGCGCACCTTGTCGATATGGCACTGCCCGGAAATGGCCCCGTCGATGGGCTGCACCTGCACGACCTGGTTGGAGGCACAGGCCGAGAGCAACAACACGGCAGCGAGCGGAGCAAGGGTGCGGATCATGGGAGATCTCCAGGGGAAGAATGGCGCAAGCGTGAAGAAAGCGTTGTTGGCGTGGCATGAAGACTGCCCGCAGCCCGTGCACACGCCGGCTGACGCTGTTGGGCGTGGCGCCCCAGTCGGCGCGCGGCCCCGGCAAAACCGGCGCTGCGTACCATCTGCACGTACAGCGCAATGTCACCGAGATCGACCACCAGCGGCCTTGGCGTGTGCGGAGACTGCCTGCGTGCTTACTGCGTCCGCGTCAGTCCGTGACGGCGCAGCAGCTGCCGCAGGCGGCATTGCACCCGCTGCAGATCGGCTGCAGCCGCCTCATCCAGAATGCCTTTGGCCAAGGCATCGAATTGCGGCCAGAACTGGCTGGGGTCGCGCACCCGCTGCGGCCAGACCGACAACATTCTGCCCAGATCGGAAAGCTGGTGATTGGTGTGGGTGCGTATGCGTGTGCTCATGTCGCGTCTCCCGGCCAGTCCAGGGCGACAGCGTGGACCGCACCGTCGTCGACCAGAGTGAAAGCAAGCTCGGCTTGCGCTATGCCGTCGATTTCCAGCCGTGGCTCGACACCGGGGCGCTGGGTGACGTCGATGACGTAGGTGCTGGTGCCGAAGCGATAGCGCAGCTGGTACTGGGGCCAGCTGGCCGGGATGCACGGCACGAGGTGCAGGCGCTCGCCATGGCGTTGCAGGCCGAGCAGCGATTCGGTCAGCAAGCGGTACATCCAGCCGGCTGCGCCGGTGTACCAGCTCCAGCCGCCGCGGCCGGCGTGCGGCGCCACCGCGTAGACATCGGCCGCCAGCACATAGGGTTCGGCCTTGTAGCGCTGCACGCCCGCCGCGTCGCGGGCGTGGTGGATCGGGTTGATCAGGCCGGCCAGTTGCCAGGCCCGCGCGCTGTCGCCCAGATGCGCGAAGGCCATCGTTGCCCACACCGCCGCATGCGTGTACTGGCCGCCGTTTTCGCGCACGCCGGGGACGTAACCGCGGATATAGCCGGGGTCGTGCCCGGTGCGATCGAACGGCGGCACCAGCAACTTGACGATGCCGGTCTCGGCATCCACCAGCTGCTGGTGCATCGCGTCCATCGCCTGTGCGCTGCGTGCCGGGTCCATCGCACCGGACAGCACCGCCCAACTCTGCGATAGCGAATCGATACGGCATTCGTCCGAATCGCTCGAACCCAGCGGCGTGCCGTCGTCGAACCAGGCCCGCCGGTACCACCGCCCATCCCAGGCATGCTGCTCCAGCGCGGTGCGCAAGGCCTGCGCATGCGTACGGCAGGTCGCCGCGAATGCCGCATCGTCGTGCTGCGCGGCCACCTCTGCGAACCTTAGCAGCGTGTCGTAGAGGAAGAACCCCAGCCACACACTCTCGCCCTTGCCGTCCTTGCCGACCCGGTTCATGCCGTCGTTCCAGTCGCCGCTGCCGATCAACGGCAGGCCGCGTTCGCCCAGCCGTGCCATGCCGCGTTGCAGGGCGAGCACGCCGTGCGCGTACAGCGACTGCATGTTGGCGGTGATCTGCGGCAGGTCGTAATACGATTCTTCGTCGGGCTTGAGGGCGCGCCCGTCGATAAAGCTCACGCGCTCGTCCAGCACACTGGCGTCGTTGGTGACGTCCAGATAGCGGCATAGCGCCTGCGGCAACCACAGAAAATCGTCCGAGCACTGCGTGCGCACGCCGCGGTCCTGTGGCGGGTGCCACCAATGCTGCACATCGCCCTGCACGAACTGATGCGCGGCGCAGCGCAGCAGATGCGCGCGTGCCAGCGCTGGCTGCGCGTGCACCATCGCCATGCTGTCCTGCAACTGGTCCCGGAAGCCGTACGCGCCACCGGACTGGTAGTAGCCGCTGCGTGCCAGGAACCGGCAGGCGATGGTCTGGTAGAGCAGCCAGCCGTTGGCCAGCAGATCCACCGCTGGATCGGGCGTGGTCACCTGCACGGTGCCCAGCACCTGCTGCCAATGCGCGCGCACCGCCAGCAAGGCGGTGTGCGCGGCGGCCACGCCACGGCTCTGGCGTGCCAGTGTCAGTGCGGTGTCGCGATCCACCGCCGCGCCCAGGCGGAATACCGTTTCGAAGCTCTGTTCGGCCGCCAGCGTGACCGGGATCTGGATCGCCGCGCACGGGTCCAGGCCGGCACCCACGCGCCCGGACAGACGTTGCCGGCTGAGTGCGGCGGGCGCGGCCAAGCTGCCATTGCGCCCGATGAATTCGCTGCGGTCGGCAGTGATGCTGCGGCTGGGTGCATCGGCATCGAAGAACGCCACGCGCCCGTCGAACTCGGTGTTGTACGGGTTGCGCGCGGTCAGCACGCTGCTGCCCAGATCCACCTCGCTGACCACGTGCAACTGCGAGCGGGTGCGGATGTCGCCCAGCACCCATTCCACGTACCCGGTGACGCTGAGCCGGCGTGGGCGGCCGGAAAGATTCTTCAACCGCAGATGGCTGAACTTGATCGGGCGCTCCACGTCCACGAACACCCACAGCTCGCTGCCGATGCCGTGTTCGATATGGCTGTAGACGCTGTAACCGAAGCCGTGGCGCACCGTGTAGCGACCGCTGCCGCGGCATGGCAGCGCCATCGGCGACCACACCTGGCCGGTGTCTTCGTCGCGCAGGTAGAACGCTTCGCTGGAGGCATCGCCGACCGGGTCGTTGTGCCACGGCGTGAGGCGGAATTCGTGCGCGTTTTCGGCCCAGCTGTAGCCGGGGCTGCTGTCGCTGACCACGCTGCCGAACTGCGCGTTGGCCATCACGTTGCACCACGGCGCCGGTGTGGCGGTGCCTTCGTCCAGGGTGATGCGGTATTCGCGGCCGTCGGCGGCGAACGCGCCCAGGCCGTTGTCGAACAACACCGGTTCTTCGGCGGCGGCCTGCAGGGTTCGGTCCAGGTAGGCGGCGTGGGTGCTGCTGAGGTAATCGGCGCTGTCCAGTTGCTTGATGGGCTCCAGCAACGGCGGATGCGCACGCGCGCTGGGGTGGCGCTGCAATTGCGCGTCCAGGCTGCCGTTGGCATCGCTGAGGATCGCGCGCGCCACGGTCTGCAGCAGCACGCGGTCTTCCTGCGAGATGTGTTCGATGGCGCGCACGAAGATGCCGCCGGGGCGGTCGAGCACATTGGCCTCGGGGTCTGCGGCGATCAGGCCCAGGATGGCGTCCTGCAGCGATTGCCGATAGCCGGCCTGGCTTTCGTTCCAGATCACCAGATCCGCGCGCAAGCCTTTCAGGCGCCAGTACGCGTGTGCCTGCACCAGCTGGCGCACCAGCTCCAGATTGTCGGGGTCGGCGATGCGCAACAGCACGATCGGCAGATCGCCGGAGATGGCGTGACTCCACAGCGCCGACTGGCCGCGATGGTTGTGCAGCAGCACCTCGCTGTCGGCGCGCAATTGCGGGTCGACGAACAGCACGCGTGCGGCCAGCCGTTCGTAGAGCATCGCGTCTTCCAGCGAGGCGTTGATCTGCCGGCGGATGACCTGGCTCTGGGTCAGCGCCAGATCGAACACGCGGTCGGCCAGACGGCGGTCGCGGTACTTGTCGATCAACGCGGTGCAGGCCGCGCGTTGGGTGCCGACGCCGTAGACCATGTCCACCTGCGCCTGTTGATCGGGCGCCAGCGAAATGCGGCAGCGGATCGCCACGATCGGGTCCAGCACCGAGCCGGCCGCGCCGGACAGGCTGGCGTGCGCGTGTGCGTGCAGGGCCAGCGGATTGCGGGTGCTGCGCCCGCGCCCGACAAATGCAGCGCGATCGGTCTCGTAGGAGATCGACGCCACGTCGGCATCGTGCACTGCCACCAGATGCAGCATCCACGGCTGCGCTTCGTCATGCCCGCGCGGGCGACGCGTGCACAGCAACGCCTGTTTGTCGGCCAGGATCTCGGTCTGCACGAACAGGTTGCTGAAAGCCGGATGCGCCTCGTCGGCCTGCGCCGGTGCCAGCACCACTTCGGCGTAGGTGGTGATTTCGATCACCCGCGTCTGCCGTGAGCGGTTGCGGATGCGCAAGCGGCGCAGCTCCACATCGTCTTCCGCGGAAATGGCGATTTCCAGATGGCTGTCGTAACGCTGGTGGCTGCCTTTGAACTCGGCCTTGGCATCGGAAAAGATCGCCTCGTACCGCTCCACCGGCACGCAGGTGGGCTGATGCGCGGCCGACCACACCGCGCCGCTGTCCACATCGCGCAGATAGCAGAACGTGCCCCAGTGATCGCGGGTGCCGTCTTCGCGCCAACGCGTCACCGCCATGTCGCGCGCGCGGCTGTAGCCGCCACCGGCCGAGGTCAGCATGCCGTGGTAACGCCCATTGGAGAGCAGTTGCAGCGCCGGCTGCTGCAGATTGGGGTCGCGATGGATGCGCAAGGCCATGCCGGCTTCGGTGGCCACCGGGCGCTCGGCGGCGTCGGCCAGGCCTTTGACATACACGCCAGCGCGCGGTGCACGCTCCTGCAACAGCAACAGCGTGGCCTGGAATTGCGGGTCGGCGACAAAGCGCTTCTGCATCGGCGCGTCGCGCAACACCTGGTCCAGCGCCAGCAGCGCCATGCCCTGGTGATGCGACATGAACGAGCGCACCAGCGCATGCTGTTCGCCACGCGGCACGCGCGAGGGGGTGTAGTCGATCGCCTCGTACAAGCCGAAACGCCCGCCAAATCCCAGCGCCTGCAGTTGCTGCAGATTGCGGCAGGCCGCATCCGGCTCGACCATCAGCGCCATCGCGCTGGCGTAGGGGGCGATCACCAGATCCTGGCCCAGGCCGCGCTTGAGCCCCAGGCCGGGCACACCGAACGCGCGGTATTGATAATTGCGCCGCGTATCGACGGTGTTGTAGCCCGATTCGGACACGCCCCACGGCACGTCGCGTGCGGTGCCATAGCGGATCTGCGCCTGCACCGCACCGCGCATCGTGCGGCTCAGCAAGGTCTGCGGGTAGCTGGGCATGACCAGATCGGGCATCAGGTACTCGAACATCGAGCCGCTCCACGACAGCAGCGTGGGCTCGGCGCCGGTGTCGGTCAGCGTGCGCCCGAGTGCGAACCAGCTCTCCTGCGGCAACTTGCCCTGGGCGATCGCCACGAAGATCCCCAGGCGCGCTTCGGAGGCGAGCAGATCGTAATGGCCGCTATCCAGGCGCTGGTCGTCGACGTTGTAGCCGATCGACAGCAACTGCTGGGCGGGGCTGTAGAGGAAGTCGTAGTCCAGCTGCGCCAGCTGCCCGGCGATATGCGCCAGCCGTTGCAGCTCCTGCACGCGTCCGGCGGCCCAGGTCTGCACGCCGGGTGCGTGGTCGCTGACGGCGAGTTGCCGCAGCGTGGCGATTGTGGCGCCAGGGGGCGGCGTCGCGTGCGCATCGGTACCGGCAAGCGTGGTTGCGCAATGGCCCACTTCGGCCAGGGCCGCCTCGCAGCTGTCGATCAAGCGTTGCGGCCACGGCTCGTCGTCGTCGCTGTCTGGCTTCAGCGCCAGGATCGTGTGGCTCTGCGCCAGCAGCAGGCGCAGCGCTTGGTCGGCCTGGTGCAGGCTCGGCGCGGGCTGGCTGCGGATGCTCTGCAGGCTCTGCGACATTGCGTCCAGCGCATTGGCGGCGTCGTCGCTGCGTGTCTGCGTTCGCGATGCCAGCACGCCCAGGGTGTCGGCCAGCCCATCGAACACCGCCATCGACACCGCCGGCGCATCCACCAGTGCCAGCAGGCCTTGCCGCAGCGTCAGCAGATGCCCGACCAGGTTGCCGCTGTCCACGGTGGAGACGTAGCGCGGCAACAGCGGTACCAGCGTTTCGGTGTCGTACCAGTTGTAGAAGTGGCCGCGATAACGCGGCAGCGTTTCCAGCGTGGTCAAGGTATCGGCCACGCGGGTCATCACGCCGGCCACCGTCAGGTAGCCCAGATCGTAGGCGGCCAGATTGGCCAGCAGGCCCAGCCCGATATTGGTCGGCGAGGTGCGGTTGGCCACCACCGTGACCGGGTATTCCTGCACGTTGTCCGGTGGCAGCCAGTGGTGCTGCGCAGTGCAATGGCTTTCGAAGAACGCCCAGGTGCGCCGCGACAATCCACCGAGGAAAGCGCGTTGTTCCTGCGACAACTGCGCCACCGGTGCGGCGGGTTGTTCGCCCAGCCAGGCCATCAGCCAGGGCGCGGCCATCCACGCCAGCCCCAGCGGCAATGCCGCCCACAACGCCAACGGCGACCACCACGCCACCGCGGCGATCGCCAGTGCCGCGCTGCACGCGGCGCCGGCCATCAGCTGTTGCTCGGCATTGCCGCTGCGCGCGCTGCGTTCCACTTCGCTGGATGGCGCCCACTGCAGCAGATGGCGCCGGGTGATCGACATCCGCACCAGCGTGCGGGCGATGGCGGCCAGCTGCATCCCTGCTTCGAACGGCAGGCAGGCCAGTACCACGCCGGTGCGCAGCAGATGCTGACGCAGCCCCACACCGACCTGGCGCGCGTGATGACGCAGTCCCAGGCCCTCGGGCGGATGCGCCAGCGCATACAGCGCCGAACACAGCCCCGGCAGCAGCCATAGCACCAGCAGCCACAGCGTCCAGCGCAATGGCGTGGGCGAACACAACCAGCCGATCAGCAATAGACTCAGCGCGGCCGGGGCCACCAGGCTGCGGCGCAGGTTGTCCAGCAGCTTGCCGCGCGACAACCACGACAAGGGATTGCGCGCGCGCCGGCCACCCCGGTCGGGCACCCACGGCAGCAACCACGGCAGCAACTGCCAGTCGCCACGCACCCAGCGCGCGCGGCGCTTGGCATCGGTGGCATAGCGTTGCGGGTGGCGCTCGTACAGACGCACGTCGCTGAGCAAACCGGCGCGCACATAGCAGCCCTCCAGCAGGTCATGGCTGAGCACGCGGTTATCGGGGAAGCGGCCGGCCAGCACCTGCTCGAAGGTGGCCACGGCATAGATGCCCTTGCCGATGAAGGAGCCTTCGCCGAACAGATCCTGATACACGTCCGAGACCACACGCGTGTACGGGTCGATGCCCGGCTCGATGCCGAACATGCGCGCAAACCGCGACTCGCCGCCCTCGCTCATGCCGGTGCCCAGGCCCGGCTGCAGAATGCCGTAACCGGCCTCGACGATCTGCCCGGCCGCGTTCATGCGCGGCACATTCAACGGATGCGACATCGCCCCGACCAGCGCGCGTGCCGCATCGCGCGGCAGGTGGGTGTCGCTGTCGAGCGTGATCACATAGCGCACCTGCACCAGCGCGGCGACATCGCCTTGCACCTGCAGGAATTCGTTGGCCGCCTGCAGCCGCGCGTCGTCGGCGCAGAGCAGGCGGTTGAGCGCCTCGAGCTTGCCGCGCTTGCGTTCTGCGCCCATCCAGCAGCCTTCGCCCGCGTTCCACTGGCGTGCGCGATGCAGCAGGAAGAAGCGATCGCCGTGCGCATCGGCATAGGCCGCGTTGAGCCGGTCGATATGCTGCGCCGCATGTGCCACCAATGCCATGTCGCCAGGCAACAGCGCTTGCGCGGCATCGAGAAAATCGGTGAGCAGCGCGAAGTACAACTGTGCGTCGCGGTTGGCCAAATAATGCACCTCCAGCGCGCCGACCAGCTCGTCGATGGCCTCGTGACTGGCCAGCATGCTCGGCATCACCACCAGCGTGCGGCAATCGGGCGTGATGCCGGCACGCAGGTCCATGCGCGGCAACGGATGCGGGCGCACCCACAGCGTTGCCACCCAGTTGACCAGCGCAATGCCCAGCTCGCTGGCGGCCAGCAGCGCGATGCCGGCGGTGATCCACCACAGCGCCGGCGGCAGTGCGCTCACGCCCTGCAGCAGCACGCCGGTCCACAGCAACGCGATCGCTGCGATCGGCAACAGGTAGAGCGGCAGCGCAACGCGATGCGCGCGCGGGTGAGAGGGGGGCGGCGTATCTGCCGCAGCTGGGTCGCGAAGCGCGGCACGCAGCCGCGGCAATCCCGCATCCACCAGGTAATAGCCCACGTGGTTGGCCACCGGCATCGCGGCATCTGCGTGCGCCGCCAGCTGCAGCACGGCCTCGGCCACGTCCGGCTCGTCGCGGTCCAGGCGCTGCGCTAGCTGTTCCACCACATGCCGGTAGCTATCGCGGGTATGGAAATCCATGCGCGCATACACGTCGGCCGGATCCTTGCGCAAGGTCTGCTCGACCACGCTCATGGCCTCGACGAAATCGCGCCAATCCATGTCATCCAGAAACCGTAGGCTACCGATGCTGTTGCTGATCGCCACCTGCTCGGCTGCCTGGCGCTGGCTTTCGGCGTGCACCAGCGCTTCCACACTGTGGCCCTCGCTTGCCAGCCATTGCTCCACCCAGGCGCTGGCCATCGACAACACCGGCCCACGGCCCTGGATGCCGCGCGTCAGCTCGGCCACGAATGCACCGGTCGCCGGCGGCTGCGAGCGCGCCAGGTCGGCCACCACCACCAACACATCCTTGGGTTGCGCCGCCGCCGTGGCGTTGAGCAACGCGGCCCAATGCGCGGCCAGGCGGGTGTCGCGGCCGTCGTGCATGATGTCCTCGGCGATGCGGCGCAGGTTGCCGATCAGCGCCAGCCGCAACATGATCGGAATCGCCCACAACTCGCCAAGCTTGAGCGGCGCCACCTGTTGGTAGGCCGCGATGAAACGGCTCAGCGTGATGACATCCACGCGCCCGTCGCCATGCGCCACCACCTGCAAGCCCAGCTCGTAGACGCGCGGCAGGCCCACCGACGTTGGCGTGCGCAGACGCGGTAATTGCCGGCTATACCCGGGCGGAAGATGCTGACGCGCCAGGCGCATCTGCTCTTCCACCAGATAATAGTTGTCCAATAACCACTCGCCGGCCGGATGCAGGCGCAAGCCATCGGCAGACATTTCGGCCAATCGCGCTGCGGCCGTGCCGAGCGAGCGCTCGTTGAATTTGAGTTGCGACAGCAGCAGCTCGCGGGTAGGCCCGGTATAGAGCACATGCGCCTGCGCCAGGCTGTGCCCCAGCGCCTCCATCTGCTCGTCGCCAAGCAAGGCCGCGCCTTCAGGCACGGTATCGCGCACCGACGGATGCTGCAGGGTTGCTGCTGGCTGGGTAATCGACTGCCACCAGAGAGAAAACGCAGAAGCCTTCCGCTGTGGCGGCATCGAGACATGACCTGTGCAGCATAAGAGCCGCTAGAACCACGATCATGCGCGCCGGCATGGTGGCGCACGTGAAGGCCGCCCGCTTCATCGCGATGGTTTCTCCCTGGCACGCGCTAGTGGCAGCGGCGCTGGCTAGTTCTCCGCACAGGAGGCTCCATCTGCCGCACACATCACGTCATCGACCCAGGTGACATATCGCGAGATGCGGACGTTATAGACCATTTGCCCATAGAAACCGGCCTCTAGCGCGTGTTCCGGAACTGCCGTGATCCAAGATCCCAGTCCAATGAGTTGCCAGGCGCCCTGAACTTGCACCACGAGCGGGCCGCCGCTGTCACCGCTTCCCAATACACCTTCGAGGGGAAGCCCCTGTGCAGGGGGATCGAATCGATACCAGAGATAGCGGTCGTTCGCTCCAGTAATGGCGTTGTAAGCCCGCCTCAGCGCGCCACGATGTGGAGAGCCGGGAATCTGCCCCTTAATGCCATTGCCGGTTGCCCCCTTTCCTAGAAACATGGCGACTTCCGTGACCTCATCGCCACCTCGATAAAGAGCGACCGGTACAACCTGCTCAACAGGTGCATCCAATTCGATCAAAGCAATGTCATCCGAACCTGCCAGAAAGGCATGAATTCTGGACGGATCGCCGGACTTCAACGCTTCTTGGCCCAGTGCGTCGGGCATGCGCTTGTAGCCAGGGTGGACGAAGACCCGAGCAACTTTGTAGGCATTCCCGTTGATGACCACCTCCGCGTCCATGCCGTCCATGGGAGCCGCGTGTCCGGCGGTGAGGACCCACTTCCGCGCGATAAGGACGCCGTGCCCTTCGCCCGGCATGTCCGCCAGAGCTGGAAACGCTGATCGATCGATTCGATAATTTGAGTCGTCAACATCGGCACGAATGACAACGCCGTTCGCCCCGAATGAAAGGGTGAGCAAAGCAACAAACAGCCAGCATTTCATGTGTCCGCACGTCCTTGTAGGTATTGATCTGAGCCCCATCTGCAATGTGCTTGCAGATCCCGGCGCAACATAGCTGAGCAGGCTCAAGACAGGGCACGCAATCTGACGAAACGCACTGGTGAGCGACGAAGTCCAGGAAACGATGTCTGAAGCCGGTAGCAGCCTTTGACTCCATCGCCAACCTTGAGATGCATGCATGCGCGGCAGCAAGTTCGAGTCGGCTGTCCGCTTAGGAGCGATAACTGACGCAGCCTCGATTCCCCGGTTGGCTCCGTCAGGTTGGTAAATCTTGCAGCGGGGAACAGTCTGTCGGAGGCGCCAATCTTGGCGAACCTCTTCGTCACGGCTTTCCGTCTGATTCTTCATCTGTACCGTCCCCCTGCCATCCGACCTATTGACTACAGTTGTCGTCACGCTTACGGTAGCGACAACTGTAGTCATGGAGAGCGGCATGCGTGGCAAGACCATCGGGGACCAGGAGCTGGCCCTGCTGCAACACATCGAAGAACAACGGCAGGCCAGTGTCGGCGAAGTGGCGGCCGCGTTCGGTGAGCCGCGTGGGCTGGCGCGCTCGACCGTGCTGACCATGATGGAGCGCTTGCGCGCCAAGGGCTTTCTGCGCCGTGAGCAGGTGGACGGCATGTATCGCTACAGCGCCACCAGCGGGCAGGACGCGGTGGTGCGCTCGGCGGTGGGGCAGTTCGTGGAAAAGACCTTGCAGGGCTCGGTGTCGCCGTTCGTGGCGTGGATGTCGCAGCGCGCCGAGGTCAGCGACAGCGAGCTGGCCGAGCTCGAAGCCCTGGTCGCCAAGCTGCAGTCGCAGCGCAAGGAGGATTGAGCATGTCGCCGATGATCGAAGCCTTGCTCTGGAAACTGGGTGCAACCAGCGTGCAGACCGCCGTGCTGGCGTTGGCGGTGTGGGCGCTGTGCCGCAGCGTGCGGCGGCTGCCCGCCACCACGCAGACCTGGCTATGGTGGCTGGTGGGAGTGCAGGCCGTGGTCGGCCTGCTGTGGAACGCGCCGCTGCAGTTGCCGGTATTGCCCGCAGCCACGCCCACGCCTGCCTTGATTGCCGGCAATAGCCTGGCGCCGATGGTGATGGCCAATGCCAGTGCATCCGGCGCCGGCGCGGTCGCCAGTGCGGGCGCGGCAGACGTGCTGCAGGGTGCAAGCGGTCCGTCCTGGGCGCTGTGGCTGGCCGCGTTATGGGTTGCCGGCGTTGCAGTGATGGCGCTCGGCACAGTGCGCGCATACCGACGCAGCCGCGCCCTGGTACGCGCTGCCGCACCGTGCACCGATCGCGCCCTGGTCGCCGCACTGCGCATGGCCGCAGAAGCGCATGGCCTGTCGCAGCCGCCGGAAATACGTCTGTCGCAGCAGATCGTCTCGCCGCAGTTGATCGGGCCCTGGCGCCCGGTCTTGCTGCTGCCCGCCGCACGCCTGCCGCACATGGCCGACGACGATCTGGATATGGCGCTGACCCATGAACTGATCCATCTGCGTCGGCGCGATCTGTGGTGGGGCTTGCTGCCGTCGCTGGCCCAGCACCTGTTCTTCTTCCACCCGCTGGTGCATCTGGCCGCGCGCGAGTACGCCACTGCCCGCGAGGCCGCCTGCGATGCCGCGGTGGTCGCAGGCCACCGTCATTGCCGCCACGACTATGGCCGGCTGTTGCTGCAATTGGGCGTGGCACCGCGCCCGCACGGCGGCGTGGCCAGCGCCTCGCCGTCCTTCCTCAGCCTCAAACGGAGATTGCTCATGTTGCAGAACCCGACCTCGTTCCCGCGGTTTGGCGCGGCCCTGATCCTGGGCGCGGTGGCCATCACCGGCGTGCTACCGCTGCGCCTGGTGGCGATGCCCGCCGCGCCGGCTGTTGCTGCCGCATCAGCGGCCGCACCGGCGAAATCAGCTGCCGGCGTGTCCAGCACCGTGGCACCGGCCACTGCCGCCGCTGCAGCTGCACCGGCAACTGCTGCAGCAACCGCCGCACCGGCAAACGCCGCCGCACCGGCTGCAGCGGCGTCATCCACCAGCCAGACCTTCACCACCACCTCCACGCACGGCCAGATCAACTTGTCGCATGACCCCGACCGCGATGCCTACGTGCTGCTGCAGGGCAACGACAGCGTCATGAATGGCTCGGTGGACGATCTCAAGCATGTGCGTCGTCTGGCCGGCAAGGATGGTCAGCTGATGTGGTTCCGCAAGGATGGCAAGCAATACGTCGTGCGCGATCCCGACACCTTCAAGCGCTTGAATGCGGCGTATGCGCCAGTCACCAAACTGGGCCAGGCGCAGGGCGCGCTGGGCGAGCGCCAGGGCAAGCTCGGCGAGCAGCAGGGCGAGTTGGGTGCGCAGATGGCCGAGCTGGGTGCACGTGCTGCCGACGCGGCCGCAAAGCACGTCAATGCATCCTTGCTCGACACCGATGCACTGACACAACAGGCCGCCGAGCGTGCGGCGCGGGAAGCAGAACGCGCAGTACGCCAGGCCGAACAGGCCATGCAGCGCAGCGGCGCCGACCAGCGGATGCAGGCGCTGGCCAGGCAGCAGGCGGCGCTCGCCACCGAGCAGGCAGACCTGTCTAGCCAGCAGGCCGCCGCCAGCGTGCGCGCCGACAAGGAAGCCCAGCGCATCATGCGCGAGGCGATCGCACAGGGGCTGGCCACGCAGATCGAGGGCTGATCGCCGCAGGCCGCTGCTCGCCGGGACTGTGCAGCACGCGCAGACGGCGAGCAGCTGGCGCCCTCTCGGCCGGAGGCAGTGACTGGCGTCAAACCGGCTCTGCGCCGCACGCGCCGTGCAGGCACGCGCGGCGGGCGACACACAGCGCTGGTGACTCGGTGACGCCGCGACTCGCCGATACTGCGCAACAGGCGCAGACGGCGAGCAGACAATGACGTACCGGGTGGTGGTGTTGGGGGGCTTCGGGCATTTCGGCGCGCGCATCGTGCGGGCGCTGGCGGCAACGGCGCAACTGCAGGTGATCGCGGCCGGACGGCATCCCGGCGATGTGGCGGCCAGGTGGCCGGATGTGGCACCCGGTCGCATCGCGTGCTGTCGCCTGGATATCGACGCAAGCGATTTTGCCGCGCAACTGGCGGCCACTGCCGCCGATGCGGTGGTGCATACCGCAGGCCCGTTCCAGGGCCAGGATTACGCCGTGGCGCACACCTGCCTGCAGGCCGGCATGCACTACATCGACCTGGCCGACGGCCGCGCGTTCGTCCGCGATTTCCCCGCGGCAGTGGATGCAGCGGCAAGGCAAGCGCAGCGTGTGGCCATCAGCGGCGCCAGCACCTTGCCCGCGCTGTCGAGCGCGGTCATCGATGCCTTGCTCCCGCGTTTTTCCGCCTTGCATGGCATCCGCATGGTGATCGCGCCCGCGCAAGGTACACCGCTTGGCCTGGCCACCGTGCGTGCGGTGTTGTCGTACTGCGGCACACCGTTCACATGGCTGCATGAGGGCCGCTGGCAAACGGTGGTGGGCTGGGCCAGACCCATGCGCGTGCAGTTCGCCCAGCTCGCGCCGCGGCTTGCGTCGCCATGCGATGTGCCCGATCACGATCTGCTGCCCCAGCGCTATCCGGGCGTGCAGAGCGTGCAGTTTCGCGCGGCGTTGGAGGTGCCGTTCCTGCAGCGCTGCCTGGCCGGTGTCGCCTGGCTGCGTCAGCACGGCGTGCCATTGCCGATGGCGCGCCTGGCCGAGGTGTTTGCACGTGCGGCACGCTGGTTTGACCGCTTCGGCACCGACATCGGTGGCATGCGCGTGGAGCTGCGAGGCATGAGCCATCCCCAGGCTGGCGATCCCCGGCCGCTGCGACTGCAGTGGGACCTCACCGCTGCGATGCTGCACGGCCCTGAGATTCCCTGCTTCGCCGCAATCCTGCTGGTGCGCAAGCTTGCCGCAGGGCAGGCATTACCGATCGGCGCGCATGCCTGCATGGGCTTGTTGACCCTGGCCGAATTCGAGCAGGAGTTCGCGGCGTGGCAGATGGTGACCGAGCTGTTGGAAGTGCCTGTGTGAGTGCGCTGGCGCCACGGCCGATGACGGCCTGTTGTCAGGGCGTCTCCAGCATCGGAATCACGTCACGGTCCTGCGCTTCCACTGCCACCAGGCGCTGCATCAGCAGCGACAAGGTCACCACGTCCTGGTGATTGTGCTCGGCCACGCGGCGCAGGTTGCGCGCGCTGCCGCCGCGCAGGTAGCTCAGCCAGGCGGCCGGCGCTTCGGAGCCGGGCAGGTCGTCTTCGCGCACCACGCGCAGCAGCTGCCGTTCGATGGTGGCCAGCTTGCAGTTCTCCCAGGTGCCGCGGTAACGGCGCCGGGTGGGGAACAGCAGGTCCACATGGTCCAGTGCAGAGATCGGGTCGCCGCGGCGCGCCAGCCGGTAGCGCGTCTTCAACAACGGCGCGTCGTAGCAGCGGCCGTTGTAGCTGGACAGCACCGTCTGCGGCGACAGCCAGCTGCGGAACAGATCCAGCATCGCGCTTTCGGCCGCCATCGTGGACATCATCAACTGGCGCACGCGCAGCCCGCCGCCCTGCGTAGCGTCGGTATACCAATCGGCCACGCCGATCATGAAGGCGCGCGTGCCGGTGCCGCCGGCCAGGCCGGTGGTTTCGGTGTCGAAGAACAATAGATCCATCGGGTCCACCGCGTCCTCGCGCTTGGCAAACGCCAGCGACAGCGCCTGGCACGGGATCGCCTGCGGCAGGAAGGCTTCGATCAGGTGCAGGCCGGGCGCGATCTCGTTGCCGGGCAGATGCCGATCGGTGGACGCCGCGCGTACCGGCGCGTGCATCGAGACCGCGCGCTCGCGCAGGCCGATCATCTTGCGCAGGCCGGCGATATCGGTGCGTCGCTGCGGTGGCGGCAGTGATGTGGGCGCAGCCGGTGTTGCGCGCACAGCCGGCACGCGCGCTGCCGCATCGGCCGCTGCACCTGCCGGCTTGTGGCGCACATCGTGGTCCACCCAGGCAAACGCCGAGCTATCACGCGCAGGCGCTGCAGCAACCGGTGCCTGCAGGGCGCGGCGCGTCATGGCCGGTGCGCTGGGCTGGGCACGCGGTGCACCGGCCGCCTCTGCGCTGCCTGGCTGCGCGCTTCGTACAGCAGCATCGCGCGGCAAAGCGCGTGACCCAGACGCAGCAGCACCCGGCGCAGGCTGGCGTTGCGCGCGCGTGGGCATCACCGCATCGTCCTTGCGCGCCGCGGGTGTCAGCCCGCCGACCTGGCGGCGCAGCAGGCGCAAGCGTTCTGCGCTCACCCCAGGATCGCTGCCAGGCACCGCTGCCGCCGGCGCACGCATCGGCTGCGCCGCCGCAGGCATGTCACCTGCGGCACGCGTGTGCGCATCGCCCGGCACTGCATCCTCACCGACTGCATCACCCGAGGGGCGCGCCACCGCTGCCGCGCGCAGCGGGTGTGCATCGGCCTGCGCATCGCCCGCAGCGGAAACATCCGCACCATCCACTGCAGCGCCATCTGCAACTGGCGCTGGCGCCGGCACATCGGCATGCCCGGCCTGACGCCGCAACAAGCGCAACCGGTCCGCACTCACGCTCATGCAAGCACGTCCAGCGCCAGGTCATCGTCCACCTGGGTGGCATGCCGCAACGGCGCATCCGCATCGAACAGCAGTGCCAGCACCGTCAAGGCCAATGACTTGGGCGACTCGCCCTTGCCTTCCTCATGCGCGGCCAGCACCGGGCCCACGCAGGCCGGGCAGCCGGCGCTGCAGTCGCAACGCCGCACCAGCTCGTCGGCGCGCTGCAGCAGCTCGGCCTGGCGCAGCCACAGCGGCTCGCTCAGGCCCACCCCGCCGGGGAAGTTGTCGTACAGATACACCGTGGGCACGAAGGCCTGCTGCAATTCCACCGCGCCTTCTTCGCCCTCGTCCACGCCGCGCAGCTGTCCGCGCCCGGTCTGGTCGGCCACCGCAAACCACGCGCCGTCGCCATTGCCCACGGCCTTCTGCAGGTCGCGCGCATCGGCCATCACCGCCACCGTGGCCACCACGTGCAGCGCATAGGCCGCACCCAAGAAACCATCCAGCGCATCCTGCTTGGACGCGAACGCCTTGCCCAACGTGGCCTGCGGCAACTGCCACCACACCGCAGTGGTGTGCAGTTCCTGGTCGGGCAGATTGACCGGCCCGTAGCCGATGTTCTCGTGCGTGTAATAGCGGATCTTCTTGTAGCCGGACACGCGCCGCACCACATGCACCTCGCCGTGATGCGAGTCGCCGCGCCCGGCCACGCCGCCGTCGAAACGGTCCAGCACTTTCAGCTTGGTGTAGTCGATGCTGTCGGTGTAGTAGTCCACATGGGTGCGCGTGACATAGGCCTTGCGGCCTTCCCAGTCCAGCCGCTCCACCTGGTACGGCGTGCTCTGCACCATGTGGATGGCGCCTTCGTACAAGGTCAGCGCGGCGGCCGAATAATCCACCTCGGCAATGATCTGCTGCTTGCCGTCGCTCTTGTCCACCACCACGAAGTTGCCGTCGGCCACCGAGCGCAGGCTCACCGCATTGGCCGGGTAGCTGTCGGCGATCCACTCCCAGCGGTCGCCTTCCTGGTGGATCACGTCGCTCTCGGCCAGCGCTTCCAGGAACACCAGCGGGTCGATCGGCCCGAACGGCTCGCTGGCAATGAACGGCAGCTCGAACGCGGCGCAGCGGATGTGGTCGAACAGGATCAGCGGCTGGTCCGGCGCAATGCGCGCATGTTCGGGCGAGGCATCGGCAAAGAAATCCGGGTGCCGCACCACGTACTGGTCCAGCGGCTGCGAACTGGCCACCAGCACGCCCAGCGCGGGTTGCTGGCGGCGCCCGGCGCGGCCGAAGCGCTGCCAGGTCGCCGCCACGCTGCCGGGGTAACCGTTGAGGATCACCACATCCAGCGCGCCGATATCCACGCCCAGTTCCAATGCCGAAGTGGACACGATGCCGTCGATATTGCCGGCGCGCATCGCGCGCTCCACCTCGCGCCGCTCGGTGGGCAGGTAGCCGCCGCGGTACGCACGGATGCGTGGCGGCTTGCGCGGGTCGTGGTCGAAGATGTCCTTCAGGTACTTGGTCAGCACCTCCACCATCAGGCGCGTCTGCGCGAACACCAGCGTCTTCAGCCCGCTCTTGATCGCGATGCGCGCAATGCGGTTGCTCTGCGAGCGTGCCGATGCGCGCAGGCCCAAATCCGCATTGACTACCGGCGGGTTCCACAGCAGCACGTGCTTGTCGCCGGTGGGCGCACCGGATTCGGTGATCGCATGCACCTGCTCTTCGATCAGGGCCTGCGCGTGCGCATGCGGGTTGCCGATGGTGGCCGAGCACAGGATGAACTGCGGGTTGGCGCCATAGAACGCGCAGATGCGCTTGAGCCGGCGCAGCACATTGGTGACGTGGCTGCCGAACACGCCGCGGTAGGTGTGGATCTCGTCGATCACCACATAGCGCAGGTTCTCGAAGAACTGCGCCCACTTGGTGTGATGCGGCAGGATCGCCTGGTGCAGCATGTCCGGGTTGCTCACCACGATGTCGCCATGCAGGCGGATCGCCTGGCGCGCGTCGCCGGGCGTATCGCCGTCGAAGGTGAAGGCCTTCACCCCCAGCTCGCCGGCGCGGTTCAACTCCAGCAGCTCGGCCACCTGGTCCTGCGCCAGCGCCTTGGTCGGGAACAGGTACAGCGCCTTGGCCCCGGAGCGCATCGCCGCGCTCACCACCGGCAGCGTGTAGCACAGCGACTTGCCCGACGCGGTGGGCGTCACGATCGCCACATGGTCGCCGCGTTGCGTGGCCGCCCAGGCATCGGCCTGGTGGCTGTAGAGCTGGCTGATGCCGCGCGCGCGCAAGGCGTCGGCCAGCGCGGCCGGCACGTCGGCGGGAATCGGCGCATAACGGCCGTCGCGTCCGGGCAGGGTGAAGCTGCCGGTGATGCGGTCGTGGTAGCGCCGTTCCAGGCGTTCGGTGAGCAGTGCGCCATCGCGGCTGGGCCGGCCATCGGTTGTGGCCAGCGCGCGTTCGGCGGTTTCGGTGCGGGGAGCGAGGGCAAACGGAGGCATACGGCGGCTCCCAAAGAGGGGCATGAGACAGGGGAGGTGTCTCAGGGTATGAGACCAGCGCCGAACCGGCGAGCCTGTGTCACTGAGCGGATTCAGCAAGCCGGGTATTCTGTTGCCCCCACCGCGTCACCGTTGCCTTGCACGCTGTGGCTCCCCCATCTCGAAGAACCGCCGTGCCCGTTTCCCCCAGCCTCACCGCGCCGCACTACAAGACCCGTTCCGCCCGCCGTGCCGATGTGATCGTGCATGCCGCCGGCCTGTTCCTGGCCATCGTCGGCGGCGCCTGGATGGTCTGGCGCGCGCATGCCAACCAGACCATGCTGCTGGCCACCTGCGTCTACGCGCTGGGGCTGCTGGTGATGTTCGGCTGCTCGGCGGCGTACAACTTCGCCCCGCCGCAACGCCAGCCGATGCTGCGCAAGTTCGACCACGCCGGCATCTTCGTGATGATTGCCGGCTCCTACACCCCGTTCCTGCTGGTCGCCCTCGACGGCACCTGGCGCTGGGCGATGATCCTGGGCGTGTGGAGCGTGGCCTTGTTCGGCGTGTTCGCCAAGCTGTTCCTGCCCGGCATCGCCAAGGGCTTCTGGGTGGTGATCTACCTGTTGCTGGGCTGGGCCGGCATCGTGGTGATCAAGCCGCTGCTCGCCGGCCTGGACAACACCGTGCTGTGGCTGATCGCCGCCGGCGGCGCGTTCTACACCGTGGGTGTCACCTTCTACGTGCGCAAGTCGCTGGTCTACAACCGCGCCATCTGGCACGCCCACGTGCTGGGCGGCGCGCTCTCGCACTGGTGCGCGATCTGGTTGTGCCTGCAGCCGTTGGGTGGGGTGTAGCGCGCTGTCGATGTCGTCGAGCAGTCGCGTATGCCCATCGCTCGGTAGCATCGACGCGTCATGGATCTATTGATCGCCTGACTACGTCGGCTTCCAATCAGAGCGCGCAGGTACGAGGGCAAGGATCAGCACATCGTCGCCGTCGCGTGTGTAGATCAAGAGATATCTGCCGTCCTGGCAGGTGTACAAACGCGTTCCCGGCAGTGGCCCAGAGTGATAGGTGGCGGCACCATCCAGCGCGTCGCCCTCGGCTTCGATCCGGTCGTCCTGTTCACATGCGGCGAAATAAATCTGCGGGTCGGAGATTTCGATCGCACGCGCCAATGCTGAAGCGAGCAACGCGGTGCGCGCATCCAGCGCGCTCTGCTTCCAGGCCACGCTCACGCACGCGTGTCCTTTGCAGCCAGGGCTGCCTCAAGCGCCGCACGGTGTTGCGTCTTGAGCGTCTCCATCTGCTGCTTCGCCTGCGCGCTGGAGAGTGCGGGGCGGGGGTCGGCCAGGGCATGCTCGGTCTGGGTGCGTAGCGACACCGCATAGCGTGCATCCAACTCCTTGACCTTCATCGCCTCGGAGCGGTCAGGCCGGCGCTTCGCATTGCCGCCCTCGGCGTCCCACTGCGCAGCGTCCACGTGAAGCACGTCCAATGGCATGCCCATCTCGCGCAAGACCTTTAACGCACTTTCGAAGCTGCCAAACCGGCGAGGCGCATTCGCCTTGGTGGCCAGCACACGGGTCTGGTCATGGGTCTGCAATTGCACGGTCCAGGCACCGGCTTCCCCGATGACCGACGCGTGCCTGACCGCACTGGCGTCGACCAGAGCACGTGCGGTCGCCAGCTTGACCAGATTCGTCATGGCGTTATCCAGTTAACGATTAGGTGGTAGCCACTTTATCATTGATCTGGCGCGCCAGCTAACGGTTGTCAGTCAGGCTCACGCCCTACAGCTTGGTCTTCATCACCGCCTCGAAGGCCGCATCCGGCGCGATGCTGTCGGAGAGCACGACCACCGAATGCAGCGTGCCCTTCGCCTGCACGTTGTATTCAAAACCCACCGGCTTGCCGCCGCGGCTGAACACCTCGATCTCGCTGTACTCACCGAGCCGGCCTTCATAACTCTCGCGCTCCAGCCCGTGCTCCTTGGCAAAGGTGCCGGCGGCGCTGCGTGCGCCCTCCCACACCGCGTCCTCGTAGCTCATCGGCTGCAGCAGGCTGATCATGTGGGTCGCGCAGGCGTTGGTGCTGGTCACGCCATAGCCATCGACCTCGCCCAGCAACGGGATCTTGCGGACATCGCGTTTGGGCGTGGCGGTGACGGTGCAGCCAAGCTGCTGCAGCTCGGCAAGGGTGAAGTGCTCGGACTCCGGGCGCGGCGCGCTGGGGGTGGCCGTGCCGCCATTGCAGGCAGACAGCAGGCCCAGACAGGCGAGCGGCAGGAAGCGGCGTAGGGAAACGTGCGACAACGGTGACGTCCTTGTAGGGAATGGAAGAGCGGCGCGGCTGCCCTCGACATCGGCGCCCAACATGACGCCAATGCGTCACGCAGTCGCCCAGGTCGAGGCAGCCAGGGCGCGCGAGGGTAGCGCGTCAGGCGTCAACGCATGCTGAGAGCCATCAACCACGCCACCGCGCTCATTCCGGCATCACCATGCGGATTGCGCGTGTGCCGATCTCTGCACCGGTGACTGCGTCGATGGCAACCGGCTGCAGCTCGGTGCCGGTTTCCGCATCCAGAAAACGCAGCAGCTTGCCCTCGCCACGGTGTTTGCTGCCCCACGCGCCGATCATGAACAGCACCGGCAAATAGTCGCGCCCTGCCTGGGTCAGCACGTACTCCTCGCGCGGCGGGCGGGTGGAATACAGGCGCTTTTCCAGCAGCCGCTCCTCGGTCAGCGTCGCCAGCCGCTTGGTCAGCATGGTCGGGGCAATCCCCAGGCTCTGCCGGAACTGATCGAAGCGGGTCAGCCCGGAATTGGCGTCACGCAGGATCAGCATCGTCCACGCATCGCCCAGGAAGGTCAGGCTGCGCGCGATCGGGCACAGGCTGTCCGACGACGTTTTTGAGTTCATATCATTTCCGTATTGACTCACTATCAAATCGATACTAGCATGCGGCGCATGGGCAGTCCAACCGCGCGTTTCAGGCAGGTGACGGGCGCCCAGGCCGCGGCGGCAACCGCGGCGGCAGTCCGCATCAACGCACACCGCAATGCAGGTCAGCGTCAGGCGCCGCGCAGTTGCACGCCGATGGCTGGCGATGTTTCTCCACCTTCCCTAAACCGCATTCCTTCAGAGACACCACGATGAAAAAGACAGTGCTGATCACCGGCGCATCCTCAGGGTTTGGCCTGTTGCTGGCCACCAACCTGCACAGGCAGGGCTTCAACGTCATCGGCACCAGCCGCGAGCCGGAAAAGCACCAGGCCAAACTGCCGTTCAAGCTGCTGCGCCTGGATATCGACGATGATGCCTCGATCCAGTCGTTTGCCACAACGCTGTTCCAATCGGTCGACCGCCTGGACGTGCTGGTCAACAACGCCGGTTACATGGTCACCGGTATCGCCGAAGAAACCGCCATCGACGTGGGCCGCCAGCAGTTCGAAACCAACTTCTGGGGCACGGTCAAAACCACCAATGCGCTGCTGCCGTACCTCCGCAAGCAGCGGAGCGGGCAGATCATCACCGTCAGCTCCATCGTGGCGCTGATCGGGCCGCCGAACCTGTCGTATTACGCGGCCTCCAAACACGCGGTGCAGGGGTATTTCAAATCGCTGCGGTTCGAACTTGTCCAGTTCAATATCAAGGTCAACATGGTGGAGCCGGTCTGGTTCAAGACCAATCTGGGCCACAACGCAGTGCCTGCCGCCGGCAACACCATTGCCGACTACAACGCTTACCGCACGCAGGCCAACGCGGCGACCCAGAAGGGAATCGACACCGCAGAAGCACCGGATGCCGTGGTGGACACCATCCAGAAGCTGATCCAGGCCAAGGACCCCAAGTTCAGCAACCCGGTCGGAAAGATGACCGGCATGATCCTGTTCCTGCAGAGTTACTTGCCAAAGATGTTTGAAGGCGCGATTTTCAAAAGCATCAAAACAGCCTGAGTGCTGTGCGTTACATGCAACGCCAATCCAGCTGCTGATTCCATCAAGTAAACCGCGCAAAACCCCCGTGTTATCACCCGATCAACGGCTTTGCTAAAGCCGTGACGCATCCCCTATGCCACGAGTACACGAGAATGAAAGCGTATTTCTGCAAATTCATCCCGCCGCGCGCGGACTTTCTGGCCACCATGTCGGATCAGGAAAAAGCCCTGATGCAGCAGCATGCCGCGTTTCTCGACCAGCGCCTGGCCGAGGGAATCCTGCTGGCGCATGGCCCGGTCATCGATGAAACCGGCGGCTTTGGTCTATCGCTGTATCAGATTGCCGACGACCAGGACATTGCCGCCATCACCGCACAAGACCCGATCATCAAACACGGCGTCGGGCAGTATGCGCATTACCCCATGCTGCATTTGAAGGCGCGCGGATAAAACGCCGCGCTGCATATGGCACGCTCAAATCGTCATCGCAGCCGCACGTTGCGGTGGCGAGAGCGCGCCGCGCATGCAGCAAGCCATGGCGGCCGCAGGCGTGCTGCGCTCAGGCCACGCTGTCAGTAGCCCGCCGCCCGAACGGGGCGGGCGAGCGCTCTCACCGCACCGGCACCCGCACGCTGGCGCCCAAACCCTGCGTGGGAAACGCCGCGGCCACCGGCGCACGCCGCTGCACCCACATGTCGCCCATCATCCGGTCCAGCCCGCGGTCCAGGCCGGTGACCAGCCCCGCACCCGGGGTAAAGGTCAGTTCGCCGAAATAGACCTGCCCGTGCTGGATATACCAGTCCACCCGCACGTAATCGAAGTCGCTTGCCAGCAGCTTGCTCAGCTCCAGCGCCTGTTCCAGCAGCGCCGGCGCGCAGGGCGGTGCGCGCCCGTCGTCGCGGATGCGGTGAAAGGCCTCGTGCAGGTTGCCGACAAAGAAGGTCATGCCCAACTTCGGCGTGTCGAAGCGCCCGTAGATCACCTGCAGCACGTACTGAAAACTGCCGTCCACCTGCCGGAACATGTGGAACTTGTAGTCCACCGGCACCTGCTGCGCATCGCCGATGTACTGCTCCACCAAAATGCGCGGCGGAATATCGCGGTAATGGATCTCGCGCACCTTGTCGGAGAAGTCGGTGCGCAGCCATTGGCCGCAGCGCTCGATGATGCGGCGCTTCTGCTGCGCATCGGGCTCATCGCGCACCACCTCCACCATCGCCGCGCCATGGTTGGCCTTGATCACGGTCTGCCGCCACTGCGGCAGGCGCAGCAGCTCCTGCGGGTCGGTGCTGTCCAGCAGCAGCGGGATCAGGTGCGCCTCGCCGATCCTGGCCGCCACATACGGGCGCACCGCAAACTTGTCCGCCAGCCGCCGGTACAGCGGGTAATCGCCGTGCACGCACTTGCGGTAGAGGATCTTCTCGTTGAAGCACTTGGGCGCGTACAGATCCGGCAGCCGGCCGAAGGTGTGCAGGTAGTACAGCCGGTCCTGGTGCCGCCAGGGCAGGGTGCGCAGCAGGCCGCGCGCGCCCTTGCGCAGCAGGCGCTTGAGGCCGGCTGCGTCGGTGCCCGTGGGCGTGGCGCGGCCGTCGCCCGGAGACGTCGTCAACGCCGGCAGTAGCGCAGCCCACGGCTGACCTGCCCCACCGTGCGCGCCCAGCGGCTGCGCCTGCAGCCCCATCCCGTTGTCGGCCATCGCCAGATCCCTCGTCCGTAGTGAAGTGAGACTTGCATCACATTTTAGTGTGATGTGTGTCACGGTATACGGAAAGACGCAGACCAGGGTTGCGAATCGTCTCAAGCGACCCGATTGCGCAAAGATCGCGCCGCTTTGGGCATAAAGACCGGCGCCCGGGCCTGCGCTAGCGCCCGCTTTTGTGCGCCGCGCAAACCCGCGCAGGCCAGGGCCTGCGACCGGCCGCCTGGCGCGTGCGGCACCAGCAACCGGCACAACGCCGCGCCGGTTCCGCAGGCCCGGGCTGCGGGGCAGGCGCGCAATGGCGCACGCATGCGCCGCCACCTGGGCGGCAGTGCGTGGGAGCAAATGCCGGCGCGGCCGGCAAGGGGAGGCAGTCGCATCGCAGGCCGGCATCGCGCAACATCACGCACCGGCACTGCAGCCCGCAACGGATGGCCCATGCACGTCACCAAACTCACGCCCCTGGCAGCGCTGTGCCTTGCGCTTGCCGCCTGCGGCAAAACAGACCAAGCCGCGCAAACCGATAAGGCGCCCACATCGGCGCGGGCAGCACCCAGCCCCGCCACTGCCCAAGCCCACGCCGCCGCACTGCCGCCCGCCCAGGCGGCCAATAGCAGGCCGCCTTCGGTCAGCCAGCAGGCAAGGCGCTATCTCTGCCCGCGGGGCCCCAATGCCTGCCCGGCCGGCGGGCCGTTGATCGCCAACTCCAATGCAGAGGCGCAGTGGTTGCTGCGCCACGGCTACCCGACGGAGCACGAACTGGCCCGCTTGGAAACCCTGACGCTGGATCAGCTCAAGGCCGAGTCGCAGGCAGGCAACCAGGCTGCAACGGTGATCTACGGCAAAAAGACCGCACTGGCGGGCCGTTTCTATCAGGGCATCGGCATCCTGCGGCGGGCCGCGGTGGCGGGGAACCTGTATGCGTACTACGGGCTGTCGGATGTATACGTCAGCGACACCGCAAACAAGAACCTGGTCGACAGCCTGGCCTACCTGCGCCTGGCCTATCTGCTGGGCGATGCAAAAGCCTCGGCCGTCATCGCATCGCGTGGCCTGAGCAGTGTTGAAAACGTCGTTGCCGACGAGCGCGCCGCCTCACTGCACAAGACGTTTTCCAAGTATCAGCGCCCCTCGCCACGGCCGCTGGAATAACGCCGGGCGATCAGCCTCCCACATTCAACTGCGGAATCTTGGCAAACGCCTCGGCAATAAAATCCATGAACACGATCGCCCGCTTCGGCACCAGCCGGTTGGCCGCATACAGGATGTGCATGGGCACCGCAGGTGCAGAGAATGCGCCCAGCACGATCTGCAGCTGCCCGGCCTTGAGCCCCTGCTCGAACAACCACTCCGGCCCCTGCCCGATGCCCAGGCCCGCACTCACCGACTCGCGCGCGGCTTCCGGTGAATTGACCCGGATCCGGCCGGACACCGGCACCTCCACATCCTTGAAACGCCACGTCGCCCCGGAGGCCAGCAAGGTGTACAGCACGCAATCGTGCTGGCGCAGGTCGTCGGGCACGCGGGGCACGCCGCGCTCGGCAAGATAGGCGTTGCTTGCCACGCACACGCGCTTGAACGTGCCGATCCGCCGTGCGCGCAGCGCGCTGTTTTCCAGGTGGCCGATGCGGATGGCAAGCTCCGCGCCCTCGTCGAGCAGATTGACGAAGCGGTCGTTGATCTGCAGGTCCAGCTCCAGGCCCGGAAAGCGCCGCAAAAACTCCGGTACCAGCGGCATTACATAGTGGTGCGACAACGCCGTGGGGCAGGCCACCCGCAGCAAGCCGGAGGGCTGCACGTTGTCGTGCAGCGCCATCTCCGACTCGCCCACCGCATCCAGGATGCGGCGCACCTCCGCGTAGTAGCGCTCTCCCTCCGGCGTCAGCACCAGCTTGCGGGTGGAGCGGTTGAGCAGCCGGGTGTGCAGGTGCTCTTCCAGCGCTGCCACGTGGCGGCTGACATTGGGCTGGCCCAGGCCCAGGTCGCGCCCGGCCGCAGAAAAGCTGCCGGTTTCCACCGCACGCGCAAAGCAGGTCATCAGCAGAAACCGGTCCATCGCCCATCCTCATTCATGCGCACACCGCATGAATGGTATGTGCCGGTGCGGTCTTCCGCCACATTCGGCATGGGCGCACGCTGCACCCCATCGAAGGCCGGCCACACGCGGCGGGCCTGCCACCTCCCAGGAGCACCCCATGTCCCGTCTAGCAGGCAAACGTACCCTCATCACCGGCGGCACCAGCGGTATCGGCCTGGAGACCGCCCGCCAGTTTCTGGCCGAAGGCGCCCGCGTCATCGTCACCGGCAACAACCCCGAGTCCATCGCCAATGCCAAGGCCGCGCTGGGCGCCGAGGTGCTGGTGCTGCGCGCCGATTCGGCTAGCGTCGCCGCGCAGCAGCAGCTGGCGCAGGCGGTGCAGGCGCATTACGGCCAGCTCGACATCGCCTTCCTCAATGCGGGCGTGTCGGTGTGGGCGCCGATCGAAGACTGGACCGAGCAGGCCTTCGACGCCTCCTTCGCCATCAACGTCAAAGGCCCGTACTTCCTCATGCAGGCGCTGCTGCCGGTGTTCGCCAACCCCGCCGCGGTGGTGCTCAACACCTCCATCAATGCGCATATGGGCGCGGCCCGCTCATCGGTGTATGCGGCCACCAAGGCGGCGTTCCTGAGCATGGCCAAGACCCTGTCCAGCGAACTGCTGGCGCGCGGCATCCGCCTCAACGCGGTCAGCCCTGGCCCGGTGGAAACCCCGCTGTACGACAAGCTCGGCATCCCCGCCGCGTACCGCGACCAGGTCAACCAGGACATCGCCGCCACCATCCCGCTCGGCCGCTTCGGCACCCCGGACGAAGTGGCCAAGGCCGTGCTGTACCTGGCCTCGGACGAATCCCGCTGGACGGTGGGCTCGGAACTCATCGTCGACGGCGGCCGCACGCTCAACGGCTGAGTGTTTCGAAGGCAGTAGCAGGCGAACGAGCATGTCCATGCTGATCGAGAGCGTCACCGAGTTCTCGCGGGTTTTTGAGCGGGACCACGGCAGCACCGCACAGCGTCAGGCCCGGTTGACATGTCTGTCAGTCCTCGCTAATTTACTCCCTAACAACTAACCCTCATTGCTACGGGCTCGCACCTTAGGAGTCAGGGAGAAAAAGCCGGCCTTGAGCCGGTTTTTTCATTTCAGGGAAGCGGAAATGGCACCGTTAAGGACGCGGGTCTATATAGACGGCTATAACCTGTATTACGGGTGTCTGCGCAAAACACCCTACAAGTGGCTGGATCTGATCGAGCTGTTTGGAAAGCATATTTTGCCTTCGATTCTGCATCGGACCGCGCCAGACGCACCTGCTTCGCAGATGGTCCTGGACCACTGCGCAATCCGTTATTTCACCGCTCCCATCGTGCCCCGTGCTGCAAAAGGTACTGACTCGGTTTCTTCACAACTTCAGTACCATCGTGCCTTGGCTGCAAACGACCGAATCTCGATCACTTCGGGCTATTACTCGCTCAGCAAATCGAACCAGTACGTCGTAGATGCAGCGAATCCTGACAAAGATCCACGTGAGTGCGGAAAGGTCACAGTGTGGAAACTGGAGGAGAAGCAATCAGACGTAAATCTCGCGCTTTCCTTATATGACGACGCAATCAGCTGCAGCGAGCTTGATCAATTAGTTGTCGTCACCAACGATACCGACATAGCACCCGCACTGGAGCTGGTTCGAAAGAAGAAGCCGCACATGGTCATCGGTTTGGTGATTCCAACTAGGCTTGATGACAAAAACCCACCTAAGAAAGAGCGCCAGCCCAACGGCGAACTGCGTAAGCACGCGCACTGGACGCGCAAGCACATATCGCTGGAAGAGCTCGCTGCCTCTCAGCTGCCACGCGTGATTCCTGGAAAGAGCAAGGATGCAGTCAAACCCATCTCTTGGTACACACGGCCCGATCTTCTACAGGCGGCCATGATCGTTGCCAAGCCGATCAAGCCAAAGCCCAGGGATTTCTTCCAGTGGGCAGAAGCGCGGAACCAGTACCTAGGCAATCAGCGGCCAATCGACCTGCTAGAACACGACCACAGTGCGGCGCTTGTGATGGCGTATATCGAGCAGTACATCCGCGATCACAGGCCGCCAGACGCCGGCCTTGCTTAGGTAAACAGGCTGCCATGCCGACGCCATGCTCCCACCGCCGACAAATCACGGGACCTAGGGCATTGAAGGATCTGACATTGCATCCACCGCCTTGCGATAGCGTTCGCCACGTTACAGCACAGAGATGCACGCTATCGCTGCAGTACATCCAGTACGTGCGGCCTTCACTTCATGCCAGCACGCCCAGTCAATGAATCTCCAACGCCGCAATCTTGCCGTCCACCAGCTGGAACACATGCTCCAGCTGAAGCGGGCTCTGCGGGAAATCGCCAGACACCTGCGCGGTGACACTCACTTGCTCGCCTTGGGTGTGCACGCCAACCGGCACCGCACGATACGGCGTGGTGGCCTGCGCCTGTGCCAGCCAGGCAGCAATGGCGGCAGCGCCACGGTGCTGGCGGTGCTCGTCGTGCACCACCGCATCGTCGGCCAGGTGCGGCAGCAGTTCCGTGGCATCGCCGGCGTTGCTGGCGGTAAAAAAGCAGGCAATGGCGGCGGGCAGGGCAAGCGACATGGCGGCGGTCCGGTAGAAACGGTATGCCATGATCGGCAGCGGCATCGCCTGCCGCAAGAACGCACGCAAAGGTAAGTCACGCACCCATGGGAAAGCCGCACACCCCAGACACCGCCGCGTGCGATGTCGAAGCCCTGCTCAAACTCATCGAAGGCCGCTGGAAACTGCTGCTGCTGTTCCACCTGTTCGACGGCAAGGTGCAGCGCTACTCGGACCTGGAGCGGCTGATTCCCGCCATCTCGCAAAAGATGCTGGCCCAACAGCTGCGCCAGCTAGAACGCGACGGCCTGGTGCTGCGCACCGTCTACGCGCAGGTACCGCCGCAGGTGGATTACCGCCTGACGCCATGGGGCCAAGCCCTGTGCCCTGCGCTGGATGCAATGCTCACCTGGGGCCAGGCGCGGCAGCCGTTGCCCGACACGTCGTCGCAGTAAACGCTTGGCGCACTGCTGTGCACGCCGGCCTTAGAACATCAGGCCCACAGCACCGAGCATATCGCTAGAGAATTGGCCCAGATAACGCACCGGCAGTCTTTCAGTATCTGCCGTCTCGCGCGCTGCATTGGGCAGCAGGCACATCCTTAGTCTTTTCGTTGAGCAACACGTGGTCGACTCGGGTCAACCCATTGGCCTTGGCCAGGGTTAGCAGGCTGGGCGTCATCCGCTCGCTGGTTGCATCGAATGTGTGCCCGTTAGAGGCATCCAGCTGTTCCACCTTGCCGCAAAATCTGCTGATGCATTGCGTCGTCTGGGCGGCCCGCATCTGCAGGCGTCAATGCGCGGCGACAAAGGGGTCAGATTCATTTCCGCGGAGTGTGGGTTGCCATTTTGAGATCGTTTTTACTTGGACATCAGGACTAAACTAGGTGGCAAGTGGCGATGACGTTGCAGGGAACCCTTTTACAAGTCACAAAGTTTCAAGCATCACCGTGCTGCGATTCCTTAACAGCACCAGTTTAAATGGAGATTCTTCTTGACGCTGACCGATTGCCCCGACTGTGGTTGCCAGCCTGGCGAGCTCCATGAGCTCTTCTGCCTTAAGGAGCGATGTCCTTTCTGCGGAGCGCAACTTGCTGGATGTGGCTGCATCAAGCGCGTGCTGCAATTGTCGGTGGACGAACAAGACCTCGTTGATAGCTACGAGGACGACAGTCAGGAGCCCTTACGCGGCATCATCATGAGATGGGAACGTGCGCTACAGCGCAAGGGGCGCATTCCGTATCTACGATGATGCCAGTCCCGGTTAAGATCTCACGCCCAACAATGCGATCGATCGGCCTTAGCCAGCCGCACAGACGCTGATGCTACCTGCGTCGACTGACCAACAGATGCCAGAGTCACCATGAAACCTGAGGTTGATCCAAGAAAGATAGTTGTTCTGTCTGGATCCGGCATGAGCGCGGAGAGTGGGTTACCCACATTCCGGGATGCTAAGGGTCTATGGAATAACTATTCGTGGCAAGAGGTTGCCAGCCCTGAGGGATGGGAACTACGTCCAGAAGCTGTTCTAGCCTTTTACAACGAGCGTCGGTTGAAGGCATGGCATGCTGCGCCAAATGCAGCGCATCACGCGATAGCGGAGTTGGAACAATCCTTTGAAGTTGTCGTTGTTACGCAAAATGTCGATGGACTCCATGAGCGTGCCGGCTCGAGCAAGGTGATTCACCTCCATGGTGAAATTGCTTATGCGCGTGGGACCTCTGAAAACCCGAAGCGCTATCGCATCGACGACTCGGCGATTTCGCTAGGGCAGTGCTGTGAGGATGGCACTCAGCTCAGGCCGGACATCGTTTGGTTCGGCGAAGAAACGCAATACATGGACGAGGCAAAGTGGCATGTCTCTACCGCAGCCAAAGTGCTAGTTGTCGGCACATCGCTCACCGTTTACCCCGCGGCGTCACTGGTAAAGGCTGCCCGTGGACGTGCTGAAAAAGTGCTGGTGTCGCTGGAGATGGATAAAATTCCTTACGGTTTCGCATATCTTCGTGGAGCGGCAGCGACTGTCGTTCCAGACTTGAGTAAGAAATGGCTCGCTCGTGCGGAGATAAGCCCTGGCAGTCGTTGAAAACGCGGCTGCACCTTAGGGAAAATAGAACAACAGGTTCGTTGTCAGCTTAGCCAACGCTTGCGACGACATTGGTTACGACACGCTACTCAAGTCCTCCAGCACAACGTCCACCTGCTCGGCCAGGTGTTGCAGGCAGTGCGCCCATTGCTGGAGTGGAATGGCTGGCATGCCCATGGCACCTTCTTCGCGGGTACGTGGTGCGGCTAGGGTGGCGAGCAGGCGCAGTTGGTCGCGTACGCGCAGCAGGTGGTATTGCGTGCCTTCGGACATCCAGTAACAGGGTTCGTTGTGCATGCCGCTCTCCTTGCCGTGAGGCAGCTCCCGCTGCACAACGCAGCGGGATGCCGGGAGGCTAGAAACCGCACACAGCCGGCGGGCTTATTCCCCTTGCGGGTGTTGTATTCGCCGCCCTCCCGGCGTAGGAACGCCGAGCAGTGCCAAGCCAGATGGCCGAGCACAAAAAACCCACCAAAACTCGGAGGTGGGTACCGCTGTGTGAGGAGTTTCTAGGCTCCGGCTGGAAGTGTGCGGGTGGCGCAGGGCAGGGTCAAGCTGAGTTGACTGTCCGAGCGCGGAGAGGCCGCCTACATAGAAGAATTTTCTGGCTAAGCGCAGCACTGCAATGAGTCGCTGCAACCAGTTGACACACCACCCAACGCGTAGCAATCTCGCTGCAAGGAGCCTAGAAACTCCTCACACAGCGGCACCCACCTCCGTCAAACCGGTGGGTTTTTTATGCCTGCAGTTTTTGCATGCGTAATCGGCGTGACACTTGCGTCGGAAAGCGGCTAATGCGAACTCCTTTGGGAAAACGCCCGCCGGCTGTGTGCGGTTTCTAGCCTCCCGACATCCCGTCGCGTCGTGCGACGGGGCATGTTGGTCAAGGAGGGCTTTGCCATGCGTCGATCCACGTCCAGTCCCAAGCCATCGCGCAAGCGCGCCACGGTGCCACCGCCTACCGAAGTCGTCTGGCGCTCGCTGGATCCATCGATCCAGCCGCGGCGCTACCTTGAGCGCACGCCCGTCCCCGAGCCCCGCGCCGAACCCCGCACACCGCGGCGGCCCGGCCGCCCGCGTGCGCCGAAGCAGTGCACCGTCGGCTATGGGTACTATCCCGACAGTCACCAGCGCATTCCCACCCTGCGCCTGCGCGGCCGCTGGCTGGAACAATTGGGCTTTGCCATCGGCAGCAAGCTGCACATCCGCCAGCGCGATGGCGAGCTGGTCATCAGCCTTGTAGACCCACGCTGATCACGCCGCAGCGCATGTGCGCACCACATGTGCCCGGCCCGTTG
Source organism: Xanthomonas sp. WHRI 6108 (assembly GCF_040202385.2). Taxonomy (NCBI): domain Bacteria; kingdom Pseudomonadati; phylum Pseudomonadota; class Gammaproteobacteria; order Lysobacterales; family Lysobacteraceae; genus Xanthomonas; species Xanthomonas sp. WHRI 6108. The sequence continues at coordinate 77,446 of NZ_CP168198.1, forward strand.
CTGGAGACGTCGCATGATGAGTGAGGGCATGACCGGCGCGTCGCGTGCAGACCGCCACGGTGTTATCGGCAAGACGGTCGCGGCACGCGCTTACGCCGCAAGCGCGGCGCCGGTTGAGCGATACGGCAGCCGCCCCTGGCGCCACCGCAGCGCCTACGCCGTGCGCGAGCTGCCGGCCCGCGCGCCCATGGCGGGCATCTACGCGCTTGGCCGCTTCACCACGCGCTGGCAGGTGCGCGAGGAGCGCGCGCCGGCCAGGGAACGTTTCGACCAGGCCGTGGTGCAGCTGCAGGCGGGGCTGCTCACCTACATGCGGCGGCGCCTGCGCGACCCGCACACCGCCGCCGACCTCGCCCAGGAAGCGCTGCTGCGCCTGCTGGCCTACCGCAACACGCCAGACATCCAGAGCTACAAGCTGCTGCTGTACCGCATTGCCCACAACGTGGTGCTGGAGCACTGGCGCACGCGCCACCGCAGGCACGCCTCCCGCCATGTGCCGCTGGAGGGCAGCGAACCGCTCGCCGCCGCCGGCACGGCGGTGGACCAGCTGGTGGACGCCCGCCGCACCCTGCAGCACCTGCACACCCATACGCTGCCCGCGCTGCCGCCCAAATGCCGCCAGGCCTTCATGCTCAACCGCTTCGACGACCTCACCTACCCGGAAGTCGCCGCCGTCATGGGCATCTCGGTCAAGATGGTGGAAAAACACATCAGCCGCGCCCTGGCCGCCTGCCGCGCGGCGGTGGGCGAGTGATGCCAGGGCAATGCATCGCTCGGGTTGGCAATCACGGCCAGTCAAGGCTGTTCACCACAAGGAGCTAGAGTCTTTCCTGGGCCACCCAGGAATCCAACTCGCCGGACTTTATGGAAAATCTCTGCAAATCTCTTATTGCTGCTTTTGTCTTCCTGGAATTTTCCGGCAATGACGTCGTTGATCCGGACTCGGCGGTTGCAGCGATGGAGGCGATGACAGCAGAGCTGCAATCTTCATCGGCAGATGAAAAGGAGGCCCTCATTCGGACATGCGCGCAACAGGCAGCTGCGTTCCGCTCGGCCTCTCACGATACGCGTATCGCACAGTTCATTGCAGACCTTCCGCAAGCCACAGGCTTGATCGAATACGATGGCTGATAGCTCAATTATTGGCTCTAATCCAGCGTCAGGCGAGGATGGTGTGACGCCGCATTCCGACCGTACACCAGTCGTTGGACGCCATGAGAGCTCTGTCACTCGCTAGCATCAGGCGTCAAAGCGCATCGACGGAAGTGAGAAAGATTGACGGTAGTCCGTGACTCGGCAAGGATCCTCGCCCTATTTGGAATTTCTTTTCCTGGGTCGCGTCATTTTATTCTTACCGACGCCGCTTCGCTCCTCGTTAAAACTCTAGGTATCTCATGAAACAACGTGTGGTGTTTGTAGATGTTGATGACACATTGGTTCGCACCTTCGGCACCAAACGCATTCCTATGCCTCCTGTCATCGCCCGCGTGCGGGAGTTGCACCAGCAAGGAGTGGCGCTTTACCTCTGGAGTTCCGGGGGCGCAGAGTATGCCCGCGACTCGGCAGTGGAGCTGGGCATCGAAGAGTGCTTCGAAGGCTTCTTGCCCAAGCCAGATGTTTACCTGGACGACCAGCCCGTTCATGAGTGGCGCTACTGCCAGCACGTGCTCCCAGGCAATGCGAGCGACGCATAACGAGGCATCAAACCAGCTGCTCGGACAGGTGCTACAGGCACTGTGCCCATTGCTGCAGCGGAATCGCAGTTGCATCTAGCGTGCTGGCAATTGGTGCGGCACAGCCGCCCAGCTGGCAGCGTCCACCCTGTGTCGCGTTACTGCAGCGTTGCGTGGATGGCCGCTGCAGTTGGTGCATAGGGCGAGGGCGGCTGGCGCGCGGCGTTTTGCGTACCGAACGAAGCGAGCAGGAAGAGCAGCCCCAACACGGCCGGTACCGCGTCCTTGGGCTTGCGCACACCCAGATGCGCCATGCCCGACAACAGCAGGTGGTAGAACATGCCGGCGTAGGCCAGATCGCTCAACGCGGTGTTGAAGCGCCACACAATCGCCACCGGGCCCAGGATCTTGATGACGATCATCCACGGCACCAGCAACGGTGCCGAATACCCCAGCTCGGCCTGCGCCTTGCGCACGAACTCGCCCTTGGCCAGATACATGCCAGCAGAAGCCAGGTACAACAGGCACAGCAGCGCGGTACTGATCCAGTAAATAGAAATGCTCATGGTGTTTGCCAGCCACTATGTCAATGCAACCGGCCATCAGAATGTCGCCTAAGATATCGATTGAAAAGTAGGATGAATCACCAGGGCTTAGTATGAAAAAGCAGACCATTGAGGACGGCGAGCGCAACATGCACGAACAGATGCGTCGCGCATTTGCGTTGCTGTCTGGCAAATGGAAGCTGGAAATCATGTGGCTGCTCAATCAGCGCGTGTATCGCTTCGGCGAGCTGCGCAAGGCCATCCCCGGTGTTACCCAACACATGCTCACCGCGCAATTGCGCGAGCTGGAAGCAGATGGCCTGATCACGCGCACCGTGTTTGCGCAGGTGCCACCGCGCGTGGAATACGCCATCACGCCAAAGGCACGCGGACTGGGCCCAACGATGGAAGCGCTGACCGCGTGGTGGCAGCAACATGGCGACAGCGTTGCAAAGCGGCCCGCTGCACGCGGGCGCAAGCCCGGCGTTTAGGACACAGTCCAGGGAGCGCGTTGTGCGCGTGCACGTGGCTTGATCACCGTTGCGGCGACACGCAGACAATCCTGGCCGTCAGCCCGGTAAATCAAAAACCATTTCCAAACCCTAAAACGCCAACGCCCCGATCATGTCGGGGCGTTGGTGCGATCTCTCGCCGAAGTGGAATCCACCGTCTACGTCGTCGTGCGTGACGCTTGACGGCCAATCCGCTGCTTCAGCGCGGCGGGCGTAATGCCTGCCTACGGTGCTGACTTGCCAGCGTTACTTGGCGGCGTCGCGCACTTTGTCGGCGACCTGGCCAGCCTTGTTCTGCACCTTGCCGACATTCTTTTCGGCAGCGCCTTCCAGCTCGGTGCTCTTGTCGCCGGTGACACGGCCAACGGTTTCCTTGATGGAACCCTTGACCTGCTTGGCGGTACCTTCGATACGGTTCTTGTCCACGGGGTGCCTCATACGGATTGGGGATGTTGCAGCCCAGTCTGTACCCGCAGGACGTGAGTGCGACGTGGGCATGCCGTCATCCCCGCGTCAGCACGCCCAGCTGGCGCGCAGCGCCACCGCGGGGCACGCCCGTGTCTGCACGGCTTGCTGAGGTCGCTGCGTGCCACAATGCGCGCACTTTCCGCCAGGCAATGCCGTCACGTGAGCACACAGCGCCCCGCCACCGAGTCCGCCGGCCTGGAGTTTCTTGCGGGGGGCGGCGAGATGGGCGCGTTGATGCGCGCACACGAATGGGCCGCCACGCCGCTGGGGGCGCCGGAGACCTGGCCGCAGTCGCTGCGTTCGTCGTTGTCGGTGGTGCTCAACTCCACCCTGCTCGGTGCGGTGCTGTGGGGGCCGGAGCTGCGCATGTTCTACAACGACGTGTACGTGCAATCGATGGGCGACCGTCATCCGCAGGCGCTGGGCCAGCCGGTGACCGAGGTATGGAAGGAAACCTACGCGCCCATCGCACAGGACTTCGCCCGGGTGATGCAAACCGGTGAGGGCTTCGGCCAGGGGGTCATCGCCTTGCCGATGCTGCGCAACGGCGTCAACGAGATGACCTACTGGAATGCCACCGCCTCGCCGATCCGCGGCGAAGACGGCAGCATCGTGGGGCTGATGAATATCGCCATCGAAACCACCGCGCAGGTGGCGGCCGACCGCAACCGCGACATCCAGCACGCGATGCTGAGCAACGAGAACACCCACCTGGTGCACGAGGTGGTCAACCGCACCAGCGAGCGCGATCGCGCGCTGGAGGCGGAAACCGTGGCGCGCCGCAATGCCGAGCGCGTGCAGTTGGCGTTGGCGGCCGGGGCGATCATCGGTACCTGGATCTGGGACCTGCCCACGGACGCGTTTTCGGTGGACGAGGCGTTTGCGCAGAACTTCGGCTTCGATCCGTCTACCAGCCGCAGCGGCCTGTCGCTGGAGCAGGTGATCCAGACCGTGCACCCGGACGACCGCGAGGGGCTGCGCGTGGCCATTGGCGAAGCGCTCGCCCGTGGCGGTGCCTACGCGCACCAGTACCGGGTCAAGCGGCGCGACGGAAAGTACTACTGGTTGGAAGCCAATGGCCGGGTCGAAAAGGGCGCCGATGGCACGCCGCTGCGCTTTCCCGGTGTGCTGTTGGACATCGAGGCGCGCCACGCGCTGTCGGAAGAGCGCGACCGCGCGCTGGCGGCACTGCGCGAGCTGAGCGACACACTGGAGCAGCGGGTCACCGAGCGCACGCGCGAGCTGATGACGGTGGAAGAGGCGCTGCGCCAATCGCAGAAGATGGAAGCGGTGGGGCAGCTCACCGGCGGGCTGGCGCACGACTTCAACAATCTATTGGCGGGCATTTCCGGCGCGCTGGAGCTGATGAGCCTGCGCATCGAGCAAGGCCGCTTCCGCGACCTGGAGCGCTACGTGGCCACCGCGCAGGGCGCCACCACGCGCGCGGCTGCGCTGACCCACCGGCTGCTGGCATTTGCGCGGCGGCAGACGCTGTTACCCAAGCCGACCAACGTCAACCGGCTGGTAGTGGACATGCTGGAGCTGATCCAGCGCACGGTGGGCCCGGGGATCTGCGTGGAAAACCTTGCCGCGGCCGAGCTGTGGCTGGCCCTGGTGGATGCGCCGCAGCTGGAGAACGCGCTGCTCAACCTGTGCATCAACGCGCGCGATGCAATGCCCGACGGCGGGCGCCTGTGCGTGCAGACCAGCAACCGCCGGATCGACCGCGAGATGGGCCAGCAACTGGGCATGCCGGAAGGCCACTACCTGTCGCTGTGCGTGAGCGATACCGGCACCGGCATGCCGCCGGATGTGGTGGCGCGCGCGTTCGATCCGTTCTTCACCACCAAGCCGATCGGCGAGGGCACCGGCCTGGGCCTGTCGATGATCTACGGGTTTGCCAAGCAATCCGGCGGGCAGGTGCGCATCCATTCGGAAGTGGGCAAGGGTTCGACGGTGTGCATCTACCTGCCGCGGCATGCCGGTGCCGACGACAGCAGCGACGGCGGTGCCGCCACGCTGGAACTGGCGCCCTCGCTGGCCGGCGAAACCGTGTTGATCGTCGACGACGAACCGTCCATCCGCCTGCTGTTCACCGAGGTGCTGGAAGAGCTGGGCTACACCGTGCTGGAAGCCGGCGACAGCGCCACCGGGCTGGGCATCCTGCAGTCGCCGGCGCGGATCGACCTGCTGATCAGCGACGTGGGCCTGCCCGGCGGCATGAATGGCCGGCAGATGGCCGATGCGGCGCGCGTGGGCCGGCCCAGGCTCAAGGTGCTGTTCATCACCGGCTTTGCCGAACACGCGCAGTTGAACGACCGCCACCTGGAACCGGGCATGGCGGTGCTGGCCAAGCCGTTCAGCGTCAGCCTGCTGGCGGCGCGGGTCAAGGAGATGATTGCGAGCGATTGCTGAGCGGTGGTGCCGCGCATGCGCTTATCAGGGCACATGCGTATCGCGACCGGGCCGGCCTCATTCCACGCTGGCGGCGACCAGCCGTTGCCAGAGCGCGGCGTTGGCCGCGTGGTCCGGCTCCAGCGTGGACAGCACACTGAGCGCATGCTCCTCCTGCTCGGCACCGTGGCGGGCGAGCATGGCCAGCGCGGCGGCCAGCCGGCCGTAACGCAGCGCCATGCCGAGCGAGCTGGTGAGCAGGGTGGTGTCGTGCTCGGGGCGTTGCTCGTCCAGCGCGGTGCCCAGTGCGGCGGGCAGGTCCCAGGTGGTGGCAATGGTCTTGGCGACGGCGGCGGTGTGGCGCTCGACCAGCGCGGCGGCCACTTCCAGGCTGTAGGGCAGGCTCGGGCGCTCGGCATAGGCATCGCGCAGCACGCGCAGGATCACCACCGCGCCCAGGCCCTGCAGCAGGCCGGCCAGCTGCGCCGACAAGGTGTCGCCACCGCGCTCGCGCATGTAGGCCGCCGCAGCGGCGGCGGTCCGCAGGGCGTAGTCCCACACCGCCGCCGGCAGGCGCGCGTACAGGCCGCCTTCCAGGCTCAGCACCGGCTGCATCACGGCGGCGGCGACGATCTGGCGCACGCCCTCGGTGCCGATATGCACCACGGCCCGCTCCAGGCTTTCCAGCGGGCCGCCCTGCGGGCGATACAGCGCGCTGTTGGCGATGCGCAGCAGGTTGGCGGCCAGCGCCGGGTCCTGCGCGATGATCGCGGCGATGCCGCGGCCGGAAGCATCCGGGTCGTTGACCGCGCGCATCAGCTGCGGCAACAACTGCGGGCGGCGCGGCAACAGTTGCGGGCGCAGGTCCACGTGGTCGAGCGCAGCGCCCACCGCCGCCAGTACCGCGGCCTGGGCCGGGTCGGTCGGCAGGTGGCCGTCGGCCAGCGCCGGGGTGGACATCACCGCGGCATACATGCGGCGCAGCAGCGGCTGCATCGGTGGCGGCCCGGACGGCAGGGGCTGTGCTGCAGCGGCGGCATGCGCCTGGGCCTGCGGCGGCGCCGGCACCTGCTCAGCCGCCGGCTGCGGCACGTGCGGCGCCGCTGCGGCATGCGTGACGGTGGCAGACGCGGCAGAGGCAGCCGTAGTGCGCGCGCGCTGGCGCAGCAGCAGCCAGGCGACGACGCCGGCGAGTCCCAGGCCGGCAAGCAGTCCGGCAGCAAGCAGCAACACAATCACAAAGGTCCAGGAGTCGTCCGATCGGTGCAGCGACTATCCGCGAAGCCGGTGTTGACGGCAATGCAGGCGTGCGTCGGCGGGCGATGCCAATGGCGCCCGCCACATGCGCGCGCCAGGGCCGGATACCGGCAATGACCTGCTGCACTGCAGCGATGAGTGGGGTGTCTTCAAGTTGACTGCTGCGCTGCACGTGACGCTAACGCCGCAGGCCGCACTATGCGTCACCAGCTGTGCAGCCCTAGAGCATCTAGGCAGCTTAAAGGGTGCAGGCATCCGCAGTTGGACCACTTTCGATACGAAGACACCGCGCACTGCGCGGTGTCTTCGTTTGTGGATGGCGATGGGCACGCGCGCGGCATCGCTTGCGGCGGCATCGCGGCACAGGCGCGCTACAGCGTGCCCTGTTTCCACAGCCGCACGATCGCGGCCGGTGCATGTTCTTCGGGGATGCGCAGCGGTTCGCTGGCACCGTCCCAGGCAATGCTGAAATAACGGCGGTCGCCGCCACCGGCCTGCGGGCGCGGTAGCGCATGCACCAGGCACTGGTCCAGCAAGGTGCGCAGCTGCAGGCGCTGCGCATCGTCCAGGTCATCCATCACCAGCTGGCGTTCGCGCCGCATGGCGGGGAAGGCGGCCACCCCGCCCTCGCGTGCCAGCCGCAAGGTCACGCCTGCATCCACCGGTGGACGCTGTGGACTCATGCCAGCACGCCCACGTCGCGCCAGGCCTGTTGCACCGCGCTTGCCTCGGCACTGCCGGCGCCGTAGTCCGTACCGGCAATGCTGACGGTGAGCGCGGCAAAGGTGGCGAAATCCGCACCGGCGGCAAGGTTGCCGCCGCTGAGCGCGCGGTACCAGATGCGCCCGGCCTTCTCCCAGGCGTAGCCACCGATGGCCACGGCCGCGCGATAGAACGCGTGATTGGGAATGCCGGAGTTGTAGTGCACGCCGCCATCGTCCTCTTGTGTGTCGACATAGCCGGCCATGCTGGCCGGTTGCGGATCCTTGCCCAGGGCCGGGTCATCGTACGCCGTGCCGGGCGCCTGCATCGAGCGCAGGCCCACGCCGCTGATGCCGGGCATCAACAAGCCGGCGCCGATGATCCAGTCTGCCTCGCTTGCCTGCTGCTGCAATGTGTACTGCTTGATCAATACGCCGAACACATCCGACAGCGACTCGTTCAGGGCACCGGACTGGCCCTGGTAGATCAGATTGGCGGTGCGCTCGGTCACGCCGTGGGTCAGCTCGTGGCCCACCACGTCGATGGCGATGGTGAAGCGGTTGAAGACCTCTCCATCGCCATCGCCGAACACCATCTGCTCGCCGTTCCAGAAGGCGTTGTCGTAACCACGCTCGTAATGCACGGTGCCGATCAACGGCATGCCGTCGCCGTCGATGGAGTTGCGCCCGTATACCGTCTGGAAGAAGTCGTGCGTGGCGCCGAGATAATCGTGGGCCTCGGTCACCGCCACATCGTCGGTAGCGGCAGCGCCCTCGGCACGCACCAGGGTGCCGGGCAGCGCGGTGCCTTGTTGGGCATCGTAGATCTGCCGCTGCACGGCCTGCGCGGCGGGCGTGCTGGCAGCATCGGCGGCCAACGCCTGGGCCCGTGCGAGCAGGCCGAGCGCGCGCTGCTGGCGCAGCTGCGCGGTGATCTGCCGGGACAACAGCGCGCACTGGCGCGCACGCTCGGGCGCAGCCTGGGCCACATGGTCCAGCAGGTACGGCGGCAGGATGCCGGCACGGCGTGGCGTGACAAATGCAGACATAAGCGACCTCCACAATGGGCTGCGCCCGCGACTATGCCGAGGCCGGCTTTAGGAATTCGTTAGGCCGGTGCACTGTGCGCCGCGTGCAGGCATCGCGATAGGCCTGGCGTTCATTCCAGCTGCGACAAGGCCTGCTGAATCGGTGTCTGCCCGTCGATGAAGCCCACCGTCTTGCCGATGGTGGCTGGCATGGCCAATGCCGCGGCGATGACCTGCGCCACGTTGGCGCGCGACACGCCGCCATCGGCATCGCTGCCCGGATCGCGGGTGATGCGGCCGCTTGGCGGCTCCTGCGTGAGCCGCCCCGGCCCCAGCACGGTCCAGTCCAGCGTGGTGGTGCGCAGCTGCGCATCGGCGGCGGCCTTGGCCTGCGCGTAGGCGAAGAAACCATCGTCCGGGCCGATGCCGTGTTCCAGCCCGGCGCCGAGATAGGACACCATCACGTAACGGCGCACGCGTGCCTGCGCGGCGGCATGCATCGACCGGATCGCCGCATCGCGGTCCACCGCGTAGGTGCGTGCCGCATTGCCGCCACCGGCGCCGGCCGACCACACCACCGCATCGTGGCCGGCCAGTTGCGCGGCGATGGCATCGGTGTCGGCCTGTTCGATATCGAACACCTGCGGGGTGGCGCCGTCGGCAATCACATCGTCTGCGTGTGCAGGATTGCGAAACAGTGCGGTGACCGAGTGCCCACCGCGCACCAGCAACGGCGTCAGCAGACGCGCGACCTTGCCATGGCCACCGATCACGACGATACGCGACATTCCAACCTCCAAGACGGTGCGCCATAACGGCGCGGGCTGCACGCATCCTCGCCAACCTGGCGCTAAGGCAGCGTGGATGGGCGTGGAGAGGCGCTCCGTATGCGCTTGCACTTGCAGGTGCGTGGATTCGATCCAGCGGGTGCTTGCGTAGTGCGGCGCCATGGTGATCGCCCTGCGCATCACGCGAGCAGGCGCGTGCGATGCACCGCATCGACTTGCGGCATCGCGCAGCCTTGCCGGCATCCTCGCCACCGGCATGCAGGGCGCAGATGCACCACCTGCCTGCCGCACATCTGGGACACTACGCGCCACAACGTCCGGAATGCCTATGTCCAACTCAATCGATACCGACCGACGTCCACGCGTTGGCTGCGGCGCGTTCATCCGCCGCGCCGATGGCCGCCTGCTGCTGGTGCAGCGCGGGCGTGCGCCCGAGCAAGGCCATTGGGGCCTGCCCGGCGGCAAGGTGGACTGGATGGAAACGGTGGAACACGCGGTGGTGCGCGAAGTGCTGGAAGAAACCGGCCTGCACGTGCAACTGCAAGGCGTGCTGTGCATCGTCAGCTACTTCGAGCCGGACCTGACGCCGCCGCAGCATTGGGTCGCGCCGGTGTATCTGGCCGCGATCCAGGGCAGCGAGCATGCCGAGCGCCGCGAGCCCGAGGCGATCGCCGACATCGGCTGGTTCGCACTGGACGCACTGCCGTCGCCACTGACCACCTCCACGCTGCAGGCATTGCAGCATCTGCCACCGACTGCAGCGTCGACACCTGCCTGAGCGCAGCGCTTTGTGCATGCGTCGATGCACCGGTACACGCCGTGTTGGTCGCGATGTCGATGTCCGCCGGATGCAAGGAGACGCATCAACCTGCCTGCGATAGCGACCGCTCGCGCACGCTTGATGCGATGGTCCGATTGCACGCTGTGGTGTGCGTAGTTGCAGCATTTGCGTTACATCGCGTCGTTACATGCAGCGCCATTATCTGCACGCGATGCAAGCCAGCCGCTGACGGTATCCTTGGCGGTTCGACTTGCCTGGGAGGGCACTGCATGACACGTCATTTGTTGAACAAGACGCTGGCGCTCACATTGATCTGTACCGCGTGCAGCGTGCACGCAATCGCCGCCGAGCCGGCACCACCGGCGGCCGCATCGGCCCCCGATGGCATCCGGCATGTGCCCGCATTCGACCTGCCGGTGTCGGAATATCTGAGCCCGGCCGCGCGTGCGCATATGGCCGCCGGGGTGGCCCGTGCCGATCCGTTGGACAAGGCCGACAACGCCACCTTGCTCAAGCAATTGCCGAGCATCCGCGCCGACACCGAGCGTTGGGCCAAAGGCGTGATTGCGCAGCTGCGCACGCGCTACGCGGTGGAGATCACGCCCGAAACCTGGAACGGCGTGCCGGTGCTGCGGGTGGAGCCGCGCACGCGCACACCCGAGCAGGCCAAGCGCATGTTGATCGAACTGCATGGCGGTAGCTTCGTGATGGGCAGCGCGGCCTCGTTCGGCTTGATGGAAGCCATTCCGTTGGCGGCGATGACCGGCATGACCGTGGTTGCGGTGGATTACCGCATGGGGCCCGAGCACCATTTCCCGGCCGCCAGCGAGGATGTGGCGGCGGTGTATCGCGCCGCGCTCAAGAGCTATGCGCCAGAGCGCATCGGCCTGTTCGGTTGTTCGGCCGGCGGCGTGCTCACCGGTGAATCGCTGGCGTGGTTTGCCAAGGAAAAGTTGCCGATGCCGGCGGCGGCCGGGCTGTTCTGCGCCGCAGGCGATGCGCGCTACCGCGGCGATTCGCGCATTGTGGTGGCGGCAGTCAACGATGCCTTGTTGCCGGACAAGGCCGGTGCGTTGCCGATCTGGGAAGACTTGTACTACGGCGACAACGTGGACTTCCACGACCCGCTGGTGTCGCCGGTATTTTCCGATGCGGTGCTGCAGCAGTTCCCGCCGACGCTGTTTCTGACCGCCACGCGTGCTGCCGAGCTGAGCAATGCCGCCTACACGCATGCGCGCCTGGTGGATCTGGGCCGCGAATCGGATCTGCATGTGTGGGATGGCTTGGGGCACGCCTTCCACCTCACCAATGCACTGCCGGAAAGCCAGCAGGCGCTGCGGGTGGCCGCGCGTTTCTTCAGCAAGCACCTGGGCCTGCCGCCCCCGCCGCTGGCCGCACCACGCTAACGCCACGCTGACACCGGCTAGGCGCGGCGCTTACATCCTCTCACCTAGGTTGAGGCCGACTGGCGTTGCACATGCAGCGCCGTTCTATCAGGAGAATCGAATGAGTCTGCAAATTCCTCAGGGTGCGTTGGTGGTGGTGGCCGATGGCGGCGAAGCGCGCTGGTTCACCAACACCGGTAACGAAGCCAAGGTGGTGCTGCGCCAGCACGCGCGCACCGATGTGCAGAACGTCGACGACGATGGCCCGGCCGGCAAGGCGCCGCAGGATCTCAGCGAGGCGGACATGGACGAAATGACCTTCGCCAAGCAGCTGTCGCATGCGCTGAACGATGGCGCGCTGAAGCACGAGTACACGCATCTGGTGCTGGTCGCCGACCCGACCACGCTGGGCCGCGTGCGCCCGCTGCTGCACAAGGAAACCCAGCAGCGCCTGGTCGGCGACCTGGCCAAGGACCTGACCAACCTGCCGCTGGAAGAGATCCAGCGCGCGTTGTCGTAAGCACACCGGAGCGGCTAGACGATGGGGTTTGTTCGCGACTACGCCACCCAGGCGCCCGAACGCAGCGAGGTGGATGCACAGGCCGGTCTGCAGGTACTGGAGTTCGGCACCGACTGGTGCGGCCACTGTATTGCCGCGCAACCGCTGCTGCAGAAACTGCTGGGTGGCGTGGCGGCGCTCGACTACCGCAAGATCGAAGATGGAAAAGGGCGGCCCCTGGGCCGCTCGTTCCGCGTCAAGTTATGGCCGACCATCATCCTGCTGCGCGACGGTGTGGAAGTGGCGCGCGCTGTACGCCCGCAGACGCGCGAGGATCTGCAACCGCTGCTGTCGCAGCTGGGTGAGGCGCTGGTGTAAGCATGCACGGCGCCAGATCGATGGCGTGCACTAAGGCAGGACATGTGCAGTGCACCGAGGGCGCAAGGTACGCGCCAAATACGCCAATTGCCTTGAAACAAGCAGTTTCCTGCGCTGCTGCCGTCGCGCGGCTGCAGCGATCTGCGCGCTGTAGTACCATAACGGGCTGATCAAGCCCTTGGGCATTGCCCATCCCTTGGTCGTCTGTCCCGCAGCGTCGCTGAGTCCACGCGGCCGTCCGGGAATGCCTCCGGCGTCATCTTGTGCATGTGCCATTGCCATGCCTGCGTGATGCGCCGTGTCCTGTGCGTTGCCAGGGCGAGCGGGCAGCGATGGCCGCACATGGAGACACAACACATGCACGACACGCGCGCGATTGCCTCGCACTTCGGTTGGTTCAAGCGCCGCCGCCAACTGCAACTGGACGAAGTCACCGTGGTGGACCGCAGCATGCTGCGCAAGGCAGTAGGCGCCGCCGCGCTGGGCAATGCGATGGAGTGGTTCGACTTCGGCGTGTACGGCTATCTGGCGGTGACGTTGGGGCAGGTGTTCTTCCCGGCGAGCAATCCCACCGCGCAGTTGATCGCCACCTTTGCCACCTTCACTGTCGCCTTCCTGGTGCGGCCGATCGGCGGGCTGGTGTTCGGCCCGCTCGGTGACCGCTACGGGCGGCAGAAGGTATTGGCCGCGACCATGATCCTGATGGCCCTGGGCACCTTCAGCATCGGGCTGATTCCGTCCTACGCCAAGATCGGCCTGTGGGCGCCGGCGCTGCTGTTGCTGGCGCGGCTGTTGCAGGGGTTTTCCACCGGTGGCGAATACGGCGGCGCGGCGACCTTCATTGCCGAATACGCCACCGACCGCAATCGTGGTTTGATGGGTAGCTGGCTGGAATTCGGCACCCTGGGTGGCTACATCGCCGGCGCCGCCACGGTGACGGTGTTGCACATGACCGTAACCCAGGCGCAGATGCTCGACTGGGGCTGGCGCGTGCCGTTCCTGATTGCCGGCCCGTTGGGGCTGCTGGGCCTGTACATGCGTATGAAGCTGGAAGAAACCCCGGCATTTCGCGCCTATACCGAACAATCGGAACAGCGCGAGCGCGAAACCGCCGCGCAGGGCCTGCTGACGATGCTGCGCCTGCACTGGCCGCAGTTGCTCAAGTGCGTGGGGCTGGTGCTGGTGTTCAACGTCACCGACTACATGCTGCTGACCTACATGCCCAGCTATCTCAGCGTCACCATGGGCTATGCCGAGAGCAAGGGCCTGTTGCTGATCATTCTGGTGATGCTGGTGATGATGCCGCTCAACATCGTCGGCGGCCTGTTCAGCGACAGGCTGGGCCGCCGGCCGATGATCATCGGCGCCTGCATCGCATTGTTCGCGCTGGCCATCCCCTGCCTGCTGCTGATCGGCAGCGGCCACGACGGCTTGATCTTCGCCGGGCTGATGCTGCTCGGCCTGGCGCTGGTGTGCTTCACCAGTTCGATGCCGTCCACGCTGCCGGCGCTGTTCTACACCCCGGTGCGCTACAGCGCGTTGTCGATCGCCTTCAACGTGTCGGTGTCGTTGTTCGGCGGCACCACGCCGCTGGTGACCGCCTGGCTGGTGGAGCGCAGCGGCGACCCGCTGGTGCCGGCGTACTACCTGATGGGCGCGGCGGCGATCGGCTTGGTGACCATGCTGTTCGTGCGCGAAACCGCCGGCCTGCCGCTGCGCGGCTCGCCGCCGGCGGTGGCCACCGATGCCGAGGCGCGCGCATTGCTGCGCAGCGACAGCCCGGTGACGGTGGATGCGCAGCTGCCTGGCAGCACGGCGCCTGCCATGGGCCAGCCGCATACGGCGTAAGCGGACCCGGCGCGATCGGCCTTGTGTGCCAACGCGGGCACACAAGGCCGGTTGGATTCACACAGGGGCGGGCGAGCGTGCACGCCGCGATGCCAATGGATCCCTGCAGTCGCCGCCGCTAGCGCGGTAGGCGACCGCCGCTGTCGGGCAGCTCAGGGCTGCGCATATCGGCCGACGGCATGCCTTCGCCGGTTTCCACATAGCGCTTGAGACTGCTGCCCAGAAAGAAGCGCCAGCCGCGTGCGCAGGCCTCTTTGCAGGGCGAGTCGCGATAGCCGGAGTGTTCGAACTCCACCTGCGTGCCCTGGCTGGTGGAATGCAGGTCAAAGCGCATCACCGTGCCCTTCCAGGCGTCGGTGTCGAGCATGTTGGAGGCGTGGCAGCGCCAGCGCACCAGGCGGTAGTCGGCGCCGTCGTCGATGCTCAGCTCCACCCGCCAGCCCTGCCGGCTCCAGTCCAGCCGCACCCGGTTCTCGACCAGGCTCACCTCGCGTGTCCACCAGCGCGCCAGCTGCATGGGCTCTGACAAAGCGGCGCAGACCACTTCCGGCGCGGCCGCAATGACGATGCTGTGGCGGATCTCACGATTCATGTGATCGGCATTGGCTGCTTGAACCCCGATGATCGCGCATTTTGCCAGCCATTTGCAGGATGGTGTTTTTCGCTTGCCGAGTTCGCTCGTCCGGCGCTCACATGGCGCTGGGTACCATCGCCGCAAGCCCCCAACGACGAAGAGCAGGCATGACGACGCTTCCGATCCCGGTGATGGACGTTGCCGCGCAACGCGATCTGGCCACCGCGCACGCGCTGTTGGAAAACCCCGGCGTGGCTGCCCGACTGGCCAATGCAATGGGCGCGCCGATCGAGAGCCTGATCACCCGACGGCTGCCGAAGCTGGTCACCCGCAGCATCGACGGCGTGACCCGCCGCGCGCTGCAGGTGGCGATGAAATCGGCATTACTGAGCCTGCGCGGCAAGACCGATCTGCAGCAGCCTGCGTCCACCGCACGCCACACCATGGCGGTGGCTGTCGCCGGTGGTGCCGGCGGATTCTTCGGCCTGCCCGGGCTGTTGGTGGAGCTGCCGGTGACCACTACGGTGATGTTGCGCTCCATCGCCGATATCGCCCGTTCCGAAGGCGAATCGCTGCAGGATCCGGACACCGCGCTGGCCTGCCTGGAAGTGCTGGCGCATGGCGGGCGCAGTGTCGGCGACGATGGCGCCGAATCGGGCTACTTCGCGGTACGCGCGGCGATGGCGCAGCAACTCAGCGCTGCGGCGCAATACGTTGCCGCACACGGGTTTGCCAGCAAGGGCGCGCCGGTGCTGGTGTCGCTGGTGTCGCGCGTTGCGGCCAAGTTCTCGGTCAATGTCGGCGAAAAACTCGCCGTGCAGGCAGTGCCGCTGGTCGGTGCGGTGAGCGGCGCAACCCTCAATACTGTGTTCATGCGCCACTTCCAGGCGATGGCGCGCGGGCACTTCATCGTGCGCCGGCTGGAGCGGCGCTATGGCGAGGACGCGGTGCGACGTGCGTACGACGCATTGCCGGCGGCGCGTTGAACCTAACGCCCGGCGGTGCCGCGCATCTGCGGCAGGCAGGCTGCAAGCGCCATCCAGGCAACCTGCAAGCATCCACGGAATTTGCGGGCCTGCGTTGATGCACGCGCACGCGCACGCGCATGCGCATGCGGGCGCGGCGCCGCATCGATGCCCTCGTGCGCACTGCGCAACGCCGCCGCCGCGCGCGACAATCGGGTTCGCTCTTCCTGGATGTCTTCCATGACCAAACCCTTTTCGCCAGCCTCCGCGCGCAACCGCGACCCGATCCTGGAGGTGTTGCAACGGCACTTTGCCGACCGCCGCAATGTGCTGGAAATCGGCGCCGGGAACGGGCAGCACGCGGTGCATTTTGCCGCGGCGATGCCGTGGTTGCGCTGGCAGGCCAGCGATCATGCCGACCATCTGCCGGGCATGACGCAGTGGCTGGACGAGGCGGCACTGCCGAATACGCCGCCACCGATTGCATTGCAGGCGGTGCTGACGCCGACACCGGGCCTGGCGCCCACGCCGCCATTGCCGCCTGCGCAGGCGGGCGAGCCTGCCGGCTACGATGCGGTCTACAGCGCCAATACCTTGCACATCATGGGCTGGCCGCAGGTGCAAGCGTTGTTTGCGGGGTTGCCGGCGGTGATGGCGCCGGATGCGCTGCTGGTGGTGTATGGGCCGTTCAACCGCGGTGGCCAATTCACCAGCCAGAGCAATCGCGCGTTCGATGCGATGCTGCGCGAACGCGATCCCGCATCGGGCATTCGCGATGCCGAAGCGGTGGATGCACTGGCGGCGTCGGTGGGCTTGCAGTTGATCGACGATGTGGCGTTGCCGGCGAACAATTGTTGCCGGGTGTGGTCGCGTCAGTCGCGTTGAAAGTGTCGCCGAGAGATTGTTGATATTGCAGCACTGCTGTTTTCCAGTGCAGTGGAGTGCAAAGGCCCTGGAAAGCGCGCCGCACGCGGGCCTGCGCTGATGTGGCCGTGCACTGCCGCAGTCAGCGCCGGCGTCGTTCCAGCCACCACAGTGCTGCGGCCAGCGTGAGCCAGGCCAGCAGCCAGGGCCAGCGGGCGCCGGGCTGTGCCGTTGGCGCGCCGACGCTTGCGGGCGCGTCGACGGCGGCCATTGCAACGGTGGCGTCGCGGATCTGCTGGGTGTGCAGCGCGGGGGCATCGCCGGGCGCGCGGACATAGAGCCAGCGCTGTTCGGTGCCGGTCTGCAGACGATGCCAGCCCGCGGTGGTGGGCCAGTAGGCGGCGCAGGCCCGCGCGCCGCTGGTGGGATCGATCAGCAGCGCTTGAGATGCGCCCGTAGGGCCGATGACGGCCGCGTCCGCGGCGACACCGCACAGCGTCATGCGGTGCTGCGACCAGCCAGTCTGCACCGCAGCCGGCGCGCTGCCGCCTGCGCGGGCGACAGCGCTCACCAGCTGCGCCCACAGCGCGGCATGCAGGTCGCTGCGGCCGGCCAGGACCAGGGCAAAACTGTCTTCGATCAGGCCGATGCCGATGCGGCCGCGGCCTTGCGGCCGCCACCAGCCCAACGCGCTGCCGTCGTCTGCGCGTGCGGCGATCACGGCATCGGCCTGTTGCGGCTGCAGGGTGCGGCGTTGCAGGGGCGGCAGTGGCGCGGCGTCGGCCGGCGCTGCGGCTGCGTCGCTGGCGCCGGGCGATGCCAGCGAGCGCGGCGCGGGGACCGCTGCGCCGGTGCTGCCGCCTGTCACGGCCAGGCCCAGCTCGCCGAGCGCGGCGCGGGCGGCAGCATCCAGGGGGCCGTCGGTGCGCACCAGCACGCCCAGGCCGCGGCCGATCGCGGCGCGCAGGCCCTGGCGCTGCGCGTTGCCCAGGGCGACCAGGCGGCGCTGGTCGATGACCAGCAGGTCCAGCGCATCCAGGCTGGCGGCATCCAGTGCAGCGCCCTCGCCCAGTTGCACGCCCGGGCCGACGGCGATCTGGCTGCGCACCTGCATGCCGGCATCGCTGGCCCAACGGCGCAGGTATTTCAATTCCGGCTGCGGCGCGCCGGCCAGCAACAGCACGCGTGCGGACGGCACCGCGGCGATCAGCACCGGCACCTGCACGCGGCCGCGTTCGGCGCCTGCGCCATCGCGCAGGCGCAGCGCGAACAGCACCTGCCCCGGTGCATGCGCCAGGCCACGCAGCTGCACCTGGCCGGCCGCATCGGCGGTGGCGGTGTCGGCCACCTGCCCGGCCGGGTCCAGCAACTCCACCCGCGCGCCCGGCAGGCCCTGCACGCGCGCGCTGATGGCGATGCGTTCGCCGGGTGCGACCGGCGGCGGCGTGGAGACGGCGACCAGCCCGGTCGGCAGCGGAGCCAGCGCCAGCCGCACAGGGACGCGCAGGCCGTCGCGGTCGCGCGCCGGCAGGCCGCTGCCATGCACGACCAGCGCGGTGGTGCCGGGCGCGCGCCGCAACGCGGTGGCCAGATCCGGCACGCGTGCCACGCCGGGCAAGGCGGGTGCCTCGGGCAGGGCGACCCACGGCGCAGCAGTCGGGCGAACCTGGTCTGCCTGGGTGCCTGCGGTGGCGACATGCAGTTCGCTCGCACTGCCGGCGCGCGGCGGCGGCAGCAGCACCGGGTAGAGCAGGCCGGCCAGGAGCGGTTGGGCGGCGAGCAACAGCCACAGCCGCGCGCGTGGTTGCCGGGTATGTGCGCGCAGCAGCCGGAACCAGCTCAGCATCACCAGCAGCAGCAAGGCACTGCCGACCAGCCAGGGCAGCGCAAGCGTCATGCCTGCGGCTCCGCTTGCGTACATCCAGCCCGCCGTGGCCCCAGGCGCCGGGTCGCCGCGCGCGCGTGCAGCAGGCGGAACTTGCCGCGTGCGGTCAACCGGGGTGGTGGCAGCATCATGGTTGCGGCTCCTGGCGCAGGGCATCCAGATAGCGCTGGCCGCGCGCGTCGGCAGGGGCGCGGCGGTGCAGCGGGGCCGGCGGGGCGACCAGCGTGCGCCAGACCTGGGCGCGCAGCTGGGCGCGGCAGCTGGCGCAATCGGGTTCGGCGCGCAGGGTTTCCACCGCCGCGGCCAGGCCCAGCGGATCCTGCAGGCGCTCCTGCTGGGCCTGCAGCCACTGCGCGTAGTGGGCCAGGGTGGCGTCGGGTACCGGGGCCTGCTCGCCGAGGGCGTCCCACAACTGCAGCGCCGACGGGTCCGGATCCGGGCGGCTGTCCAGGCCGGCGGCACGGTCGCCCAGGCCGGCGCGGTCACCACTCAGGCGGCGGCCGGGGTCGATCGGCGGCAACTGCGTGCCGACCCGCGCCAGGTAGATGCGTTCGGCCTGCTGCACCTGCTTGATGAAGCCCAGCGCCTTGTTGGCAAACGGCAACGCACGCTCCGGGTGGCCCTGGCGCAGCTCGCCCTCGGACTGCCACATCTGGTCCAGCGCGGCGCGCAGCAGCGCGCGGGTCTGCGGGTCGAGCAGGGTGGCGGCTTCGGCATGGTCGTGGGTGTGCCCGAACTCGGACAGCACGTCCTGCGCCTGGCCGAAGCCGCCGCGCTCCGGCGCCCCGTCGCCATGCCCATGGTCGTGGTCGTCCAGCGCGGCAGCGCCGGACTCGGCGGCGTGGTCGTGCGCATCGTGCCCGTGTTCGTCCCGGGCGGGCGCGGGCGCCGCAGGCGTTGCCGGCGCATCCGCGGTGGGCATGTCGGCGGTGGGCAGATCCTCGGCCGGGGCGTCGCTGGTCGGCGCTTCGTCGGCGGTCGGCGGGCCCTTGGGCGCGCCTTCGCTCTCTTCACCCAGGAACTGGCCGTAGCGCAGCCGCAGCAGGCGCTGGTCCACGCCGATGGCGTCGGCGCGCTTGAGGTAGGTGGCCGGGTCCAGGCGCGGCTTTTCCTTCAGCAGCGCCTCGGCGTCGATGATGATCTGGCGCTGGCTGCGGAAGTAGGCCGGCAAGGTCTGCTTGACGCTGGCCTCCAGGCCGGCGGCCATGGTCTGCTCCGGCGGTGGCCAGCGCAGGATCACGCTGGCGCTGCGGCCTTCCTGCGGGCCGGGCTGGCGGGTGTCGTGCACGATGAGCTGGGCGATCAGGTCGTCGCCGGCGGCCATGCCCAGCGCCTGCGGCTGCAGCGTGGTGGAAAAGCCGCGCAGCCGGGCCGGGCCGCTGCCGTGGAGGGTGCGGCGCTGGGTCTTGAAGGTGATGTTCTCGCCGCTGCCCTGGGCCAGGGTCAGGCGCAGCTCGGCGCTGGCGGCGACCGCGTAGTCGTCGCTGGCTTCGAAGCGCAGCGTCCAGCCTCGATTGCCGGTCTGGGACGGCGTCCACAGCACCAGGCTCTGTTCGGGCGCCAGCACGCGCACCTGCGGCGGGCGGTCCGGCAGCACGTCGAGGCGGTGCAGCTGGCGGTCGGCCGGCGCGCCGTCGATGAGGATGCGGTACAGGCTGGCGCGCTCGGCGACCCACTGGCCCTGCCATCGATCGGTGCTGCCTTGTCGGGACAGCGCGATGCGGCGGCCATCGCCGAGCCGCAGCCCCACGCTGCGCGGGGCCGGGTTGACCTGCAGCTGCCAGTGCAGCCGGGTGCCGGCCGGCACGCGTGCATCCAGGCCGGGCAGGGGCGCGGGCGGCAGGCCGGTGTAGGCGGGCGGGGTGCTGTGCAGCCGCGCCTGACCCAGGGTGGGGGCGCCGGTACCGGCGCGTGCGGCGGCGATCCGGTCGTTGCCTGCGGTGGGCCGGTGAGCGGTGTGCGGCCACAGCAGCACCGCGGCGCAGGCGAGCAGGCCGGGCAGGCCCCATGCCCAGGCGCACCGCCAGGGCCAGGCCGGGCGCAGATCACGCGGGGTGCTGCGCAGGCGTTGTTCCAGGCGCTGGCGTTGCAGGGCCTGCAACGGGCCGAGCTGCCCGGCCGGGGCGAACAGCAGGTCGCTGCTGTCTTCCAGATCCGCGTCGCGATCCAGCCGGCGGATCAGCCAGGTCTGGTCCAGCCGGCGTGCCGCCAGCAGCGCCACCCCGAGCAGTACCAGCACGCCCAGGAGCAGCAACGGCAGGATCGCCGGCTGCGGACCGGCACGCCACGCCAGCAGCGCCGGCAGCACGGCCAGCGGCAGCCCGCACAGCAGCACGCCTGCGGCCTGCCGCCGCCGCGCGGCCTGCCAAGCGCGGTGCAGGGCCGGCGTGCTCATGCCGCGCGGCTCCGGCGGGGCGCGGTGGCCAGCCAGCGTTCGATCGCAAACAGCAGCAGCACCAGGCCGATCAGCCACGGCGCCAGCGGCCAGGGGGCGCTGGCCAGGCGGATGGCGGGGCCGCGCTGCGGCTGCTGGGTCTGCGCCAGCGCGCGCTGTGGTGCGGGTGTCGACTGCAGGGCGTCGTGCAGGCGGGTGGGGAAGTCGGCATCCAGCAGCGCCGGCAGCCGCTGCGGCTGCAATGGCGCGGCCCAGCGCAGC
Source organism: Xanthomonas sp. WHRI 6108 (assembly GCF_040202385.2). Classification (NCBI taxonomy): domain Bacteria; kingdom Pseudomonadati; phylum Pseudomonadota; class Gammaproteobacteria; order Lysobacterales; family Lysobacteraceae; genus Xanthomonas; species Xanthomonas sp. WHRI 6108. The sequence continues at coordinate 98,647 of NZ_CP168198.1, forward strand.
AGGCGGCCGCGGCCAACCGTTGCGGCATCGATCAGCGCGGCGCCGTGTGCGTCCTGCAGCAGCGCTTGCAGCGGGCCAGCCAGTGCGGGCGGGGCCGGCGTCTGCGCATCGAGCAGCAGTTGCCCGCCGGCCGCGACCCAGGCGATGACCGGCGCCGGCGGCGGGCGCTGCGACAGCCAGGCCACCACCGTGCCGGCCGGCCAGCGTGCCGGCTCGGCAGCGTCGGGGGTGCTTACCGGCAATGCGCCGGGCAGTGCCCAGGCGGCATGCACGGCGCGCAGATAGCGCAGAGCCGGCTCGGTGGGGGTGTCGGCGATTGCCTGCAGTCGCAACGGTGGGACGGGCGCCACGGCGGCCGCCGGCGACTGGCCGGGCAGCACCTGCCAGCGCACCTCGCGCGACAGCTGCAGGCGTTGCGCATCCAGCGGCCCCCACTGGCTGGGCACGATCACGCGCAGCGCGGTCTCCGGCGGCAGGCTGGCATCGAGTTCGCGCAGCAGGCTGCCGACCGGCGGCGCGGTGCCGGCGGGCGTGGCGGGTGGGTGTGTCGCATCGGCAGCAATCGGCGGGAAGCCTGGGGCCAGCCATACCCACTGCGCGTTGGCCGGGTGGCCGAGCGCCCGGGCGGCGGCCAGATCCACGCCGGGGCTGACCGCGATGCGCGGGCGCGCTTGTTGATGGTCGCGCAAGGCCGGCTCGGCCAGCAGCAGCGCCACTGCGGCAAGCAGCAGCAGGCGCACCAGCAGCAGCGGCCATTCGTCGAAACGCAGCCGGTGCCGGGGCCGCGGCTGCGCGCGCAGCCAGCGCAATGCGGCAAAGTCGGTGGGCCGGTGTTCGCTGCGTCGGGCCAGATGGATCAGCAACGGCAGCAGCAGTGCGGCCAACGCGGCCAGGCCGGCGGGAAACAGCAGGAGCAGGTTCACTGCTGCGCTCCCTCAACTGCGGCGCTGGCGCCGGCGCGCTGGCTCATCGCCGCGCACCGTGTGCAAACAGCTCGCGCAATGCCGCATCCGGTGGCGCATCCAGATAATGCACCGCGTGCGCAATGCCGGCCGCCTGCCAGCGCGCCTGCAGCGCGCGCTGGGCAGCGCCGAAGCGTTGCAGATACGCAGCGCGCATCGCGGCGCCGTCGCCGAGCAGTTCTTCGCCGGTTTCCGGGTCGCGGAAGCGGTGCCCGCCGCTGAAGGGGAAATCGCGTTCGTCGCAGGTCAGCACCTGCAGCTGCATCACCTCGCGGCGTGCGGCGGCGAGTTTTTCCAGCGCGCCGAGCAGGTCCTGGTCGAAGCCGTCGCCGATCGACAGCACCAGCGTTTGGGCGGCGATGCGTTCCCACAGCGGACGCAGCGCGTCCATGCCCGGCCAGCGGCCACCGGCGCGCAGCCCGTGCAGGGCCAGCCAGAGCCGGTCGCGCTGGCGCGGCCCGCCACCGGCCGGCACGGCCACCAGGCCATCGCCATGCACCGCGAACAGGCCGACCTGGTCGCCTTGCCGCAGCGCGACCTCGGCAGCGCACGCGGCCAGGGTCGCCATCGCCTGCAGGCGGGTGACCTGCGGGCGCGCCTGGTCGGCCTGGCCGGCGGAGGCGGTGGCGTCGAGCAACACCCACAGCGTCAGCGGGCTTTCGCGCTCGGCCTCGCGCACGAAGAACCGGTCTGAACGGGCGTAGAGCTTCCAGTCGATCTGGCGCAAGGCATCGCCGGGTTCGTAGGCGCGGTATTGCGAGAATTCCAGCCCGGCGCCACGGCTGCGGCTGGCGTGCTGGCCGATCCCCTGCGCGCCCTGCGCCTGCCGCGCACGCAGCTGCAGGCCGCGCAGGCGGCTGCGCAGCTCGGCGGGAATCAGTGCCGGCACGTCCATGCTCACGCCGCAACCCGCCTCACGCCGGGAACGGCACGGCGCGCAGCAGCGCGGCGACCACATCGTCGGCGCTGCGTTGTTCGGCCTCGGCGGCGAACGACAGCAACAGGCGATGGCGCATCACCGGCGCGGCCAGCGCGACGACATCCTCGCGGGTGGCGGCAAGGCGGCCATGCAACAGCGCACGCGCCTTGGCCGCCAGCACCAGCGATTGCCCGGCGCGTGGGCCGGCGCCCCATTTGATCCACTGGCGCACGTCCTCACTGGCCTGCGGGCCTGGGCGGCTGGCGCGTACCAGGCGATTGATCCAGGTCAGCAGATCCGCGCCCACGTGCACGTGCCGCACCTGTTGCTGCAGCGCCAGCACGCTGTCGGCGTCCATCACCCTGGGCACCTGCGCGCTGCTGGTGCCGGTGGTCTGGCTGAGGATGTCGCGCTCTTCCTGCTCGCTGGGATAGTCCACCCGCACATGCAGCAGAAAGCGGTCCAGCTGCGCTTCCGGCAACGGATAGGTGCCGGCCTGTTCGATCGGGTTCTGCGTGGCCAGCACGAAGAACGGCGCCGGCAACGCGTAGGTGGTGCCGGCGTAACTCACCGTGCGCTCGCTCATCGCCTCCAGCAGCGCGGCCTGGGTCTTGGGCGGGGTGCGATTGAGCTCGTCGGCCAGCAGCAGGTTGGTGAAGATCGGCCCCTGCTGGAACCGGAACTGGCGATGTCCGGTGCCGTGATCCTCTTCCAGCAGCTCGGTGCCGAGAATGTCGCTGGGCATCAGGTCCGGGGTGAACTGCACGCGGCGGAACTGCAGCTCCAGCGCCTGCCCCAGCGAGCGCACCAGCAGCGTCTTGCCCAGGCCGGGCGCGCCTTCCAGCAGGCAGTGGCCGCCGGCGAGCAGGCCGATCAGCAGTTGCTCCACCACCGCGTCCTGGCCCACCACCGCCTGCGCCAGGGCCGCACGCAACGCGCCGAGTTGGGAGAGCTGCCGGGTGAGGGTGTCGTCGTTGGGGGAAGTCATGGGAACCGTCTCGTTGTGGGACTGCTGGCGTAGGAGCGTGCGATGCGGCGTTAGCGCTAAGGCATCGCGCGCAAGCGCGCTCCTACAAAGGCGTGCGGGACTCGCGGGTGCGACGGCGGTGGTTGGCGGTGGATGCCGTGCCAGTGCCTGCGAAACATTTCACGCGATGTGTGCAGGAGCGCGCTGGCGCGCGAGGCGGTGTTACCGGTACGGCATCGCGCGCCAGCGCGCTCCTACGGATCGATTTCAGTTGGTCAATGCATACATCACGATGTTCACTGCGAACTTGGTGTTGTCTTCGGCCAGGAAGCGTTTGTTGCGCCAGTCGTAATCCCATTCGCAGCCGTAATCCTTGTTGCTGTACAACACGCCGAGCCGGCCGTCGATGCTGATGCCCCTGAGATAATCGTGCACCAGGTCGTCGCCCCAGCCATTGAGTTCGAAACTGGTGGCCGGCGGGCCGTCGGGGAATTTGAAGAATGCGCTGTAGAGACGGTGGTTTTTGGGCAATTTCTGCAGCGCGCTCTTGCCGAAGATGGAGGTCATCTGCGCTTCGAACGAGGTGGCGAACAGCCCGTCGATATCGTGGTTGCAATCGTCCACGAACACGAAGCCGCCATTGCGGACATAGCGCTCGAAGTTGCGCCGCTCGGCGGGATTGAACTCCACCAGCTTGTGCCCGGACAGATAGCAGAACGGCGCCTGCAGCATGCGCGGATCGGCCAGGTCCAGCACATGCTCCTGCGGATCCACGCGCAGCTGGGTGTAGTCGATCAACGAGGTGATCAGGTTGGACGGCATGCGCGCATCCACATCCCAATCGCCCGAGTCGTAGCGCAGCCGGGTAAACCAGAAATCGTAATTGCCCGCCGCCCGCGCCTGCCGCGGCAACGCCAACGCAGCGACGCTACCGAGCAGCAATCCAAGGAAATGACGGCGCGTCGCGTGCGCCGCCAGGGCGTGTAGACCGGGAACGGGATGTGCAGGAAAACCATCGGGCCGCGAAGAGCTTGCTCCGCTCTCCCATTCCCGATTCCCCACTCCCGATTCCCGGCTCTCAGTCACACCGCGTCCGACAACGAGGTAAACGTAAAGTCGCGCAGCCGCATCGGCGGAATCATCATCACATAGCTGGATTCATCGCCGGCCACGCGCACCGGCCTGCCCAGCTCGTCGATGTTGTTGAGCATGATGATCGGCGATTCGTTGAAGCGGAAATTCTTCACCGGGTACTTGATCTGCCCGTTCTCGATGTAGAAGGTGCCGTCGCGGGTCAGCCCGGTCAGCAGCACGGTCTGCGGGTCGACCATGCGGATGTACCAGGTGCGCGTGACCAGGATGCCCTTCTCGGTGCCGCGCACCAGCTCGGCGATGTTCTTGTCGCCACCGGCCATCAGCAGGTTGCCCGGCTCGCCGACCGCGCGCTTGCCGTTCTTCTGCGCCCAGAACCGCGAATACTGCAGGTTGGCGATCTTGCCGTTCTCCACGATCGGCATCTTCTCGCGCGGCAGGCCTTCCTCGTCCCAAGGCAGCACGGCGGCACGCGCATCCCACGGGTCGGCGGTGATGTTCACGCGCGGGTCGTAGACCTGTTCGCCCAGCTTGTTGCCGCCGCCCTTCTTGGACAGGAAGCTGCGGCCCTCGTCGGCCATGCGCGCATCGAAGTAGCGCATCATGAAAGAAATCAGGCCTGCCGCCGCTGCCGGCTCCAGGATCACCGTGTACTTGCCCGGTTCCAGCGCCTTGGCTTCGGACGAGTCGCTGGCCTTGCGCATGGCGATGCGGATGTCCTGCTCGGCCTTGAAGTCGGCGGCATCCTTGAGGTTGCGGCCCACCCAACCCGAGCCGCGACCGTCTTCGGTACGCACGGTGCAGGTGTAGTCGAAACGCGCGCCACGCTGGTAGCCGAAGTTGCCCTTGCTGTTGGCGAACGCGGTAAAGCTCTGGCCATCTTCCAGGAAGCCGGCCGCGATCAATCCCTTGCCCTTGCACGGGGCGATCGAATCGGCGGCCACCTGCGCGCGGAACGCCGGGTCGATGGCGGCGGTGGATTCGCTGAAGGTGGGGCTGGGTTTGTAGGTCTGCTTGTCCACCGCCGGCATGAATTCCGGGTTTTCAGGCGCCAGCCGCGCCAGGTCTTCGGCACGCCGCACCACGCGCTCCAGCGCGGCGTCGTCGAACTCGTTGATGGTGGCGATGCCCACGCGCTTGCCGAACGCCACCTGCACCTGCAGGTCGGTGTTGTCGACGATGCCGCTGGTGGACACGTTGTTGAGTGCGAAACGGATATTGCCGTCGATCGAGCCGCTGAGCGTGGCGGTGCACTCGTCGGCCTTGGACAGCTTGATGACCTTGTCCAGGATGGCCTTGGCCTGCGCTTCGGTAAGGATGCTCATGTGGGTTTCTCCTGTCAGCCGAGCGAGCGGGCGGTGTTGATGACGTTGATGCCGTCGAAACGGGCGGTGGACGAGCCATGCGAGACCGCCGAGGACTGGCTCGGCTGGCCCTTGCCGTCGAAGAACGAGCCGCCCAGGCGGTAGTCGCGTTGATCGGCGACCGCACTGCAGGCGTTCCAGAATTCCGGCGTGCGGATCTGGTAGGCCACGTCCTCAAGCATGCGGGTGATCGCGCCGTTCTTGATCTCGTAGAACAGCTGGCCGCCGAACTGCGCGTTGTAGCGCTGCTGGTCGATGGAGAACGAGCCGTCGCCGATGATGTAGATGCCGTTTTCCACGTTCTTGATCAGATCGCTCACGCTCAACGGTGTCTTGCCGGCGGCCAGCGACACATTGGCCATGCGCTGGAACTGCACGCTCGACCACGAGTCGGCGTAGCAGCACCCATCGGAGGCGGTCTTGCCGAGGATATGCGCCTGGTCGCGGATGGCCTGGTAGTCCACCAGCTTGCCATCGCGGATCAGGTCCCACTGCTTGGTCTTGACGCCTTCATCGTCGTAGCCCACCGCGCCCAGGCTGCCGGGCTGGGTCTTGTCGGCCAGGATGTGCACCTTGTCGCTGCCGTACTGGAAACCGGCCTTGAGCTTGTCCAGCGTGGCGAAACTGGTGCCGGCGAAATTGGCCTCGTAGCCGAGCACGCGATCCAATTCCAGCGGGTGGCCGACCGACTCGTGGATGGTGAGCCAGGTGTGCGAGGGGTCCAGTACCAGATCGTACTTGCCCGGCTTCACCGACGGCGCCTTGAGCTTTTCCTGCGCCTGCTTGGCCGCGGCAATCGCGTCTTCCTTCATGTCGTAGGACAGGCCGTAATTCACCACGCCATTGGGCGAGACGAACTTGCCCGAGGCGGCGCCATCCAGATATTCGTAGCCCAGGCCCATCGGTGCGGACAAGCCGTCGCGGGTGCGGAACTTGCCGCTGGCCTTGTCGATGGCGGTCACGCTCAGCGGCGCCCAGATGCGGTGCACGTCCTGGTCGATATACGAGCCGTCGGTGCTGGCAAAGTACTTCTGCTCGTTGACCACGAACAGCATCGAATTGACGAAGTTGGCGCCGGCAGCGGTGGCGGCAGCGTTGACGCCCAGCAGCAGGTCCACCTTGTCCTTGATCGGCACTTCCATCGCGTTTTTCTTGATCGGCGTCTTCCAGCTGACCTCGCCCACGCCCGGCGTGGGCGCCAGCTGCACCGGCGTGCCCTGCACCTTGGCATTGGCCTTGGCGATCGCGGCAGCCTGCGAGGCGGCCTTGGCCACGCCCTGTTCGGTGAGCTCGTTGGTGGCGGCAAATCCCCAGGCGCCCGCCACCAGGACGCGCACGCCCGCACCGATGGATTCGGTGTTGACCACGTTCTGCACCTTGTCCTCGCGGGTGATGACGAACTGGCGCAGATAACGGCCGATGCGCACATCGCAATAGCTCGCACCGGCCTGGCGCGCGGCGTTGAGGCCGGCATCGGCCAGGCGCTTCTTGCGGCCCACATCCAGCTGCGTCACCAACTGCTCGGCGGCGATCGCCTTGCCGAAGTAGGCGGGCACGATCAGGCCGCCCATGGTCAGCCCGGTCAGGGCCAGGAAATCACGTCGCTGCACGGCAACTCCCCAATGATCCCGCGCGGCGCGCAGGTAGTGTGGTGACGCACAGATCGCTATCTGTGCGGTATCGCCGATTCTTGCCGGGCGATGAACGCTGCGTCAAATGACTTTCGGCAGGGGTCCGTGCGCAAACGCTGTACCCGCATGAAGCGTCGGGGGCGGTGTTTGCTTCACGGCGGTCTGGCTGAAAGCGTGTGGTCTGCAGCTTGGTTGCAGGGCCCTTGCCCGCCCACCCTCGCAGGACACGCCGCAAGTACGTCCATGTAGGCTCTTACGCGGCATCCATGCCGCGTAAGGTCCCGCGACGGTGGGCGGGCAAGGACCAGTCGAGATGGTCGGTGTGCGTGGTTACAGGCAGGGCATGACGCGGCGTTTGGATGACGGCGCATCCGATCAGTTACCAACGCCAGGTTTGGTTGCAGGGCCCTTGCCCGCCCACCCTCGCAGGGCACGCCGCAAGTACGTCCGTGTAGGCTCTTGCGCGGCATCCATGCCGCGTAAGGTCCCGCGACGGTGGGCGGGCAAGGACCTGTCGAGATGATCGGTGTGCACAGTGAAGAGCGGTAAGAGCAGTGCGTGATGCGCGCTGTTCAATGCTGGTGCGCAAGCTCAATCCCTGGGGCACCGCGCCCGCGACCGACCAGGTTCTCTCAACCCAAGGCGCGCGCGGTGTTGATCACGTTGATGCCATCGAAGCGCGCCGTGGACGACCCGTGCGAGACCGCTGATACCTGGCTGGGTTGGCCCTTGCCATCGAAGAACGAGCCGCCCAGGCGGAAATCGCGTTGATCGCAGACCGCGCTGCAGGCATTCCAGAACTCCGGCGTGCGGATCTGGTAGGCGCCGTCTTCCACCAGACGCGTGACCTGGCCGTTCTCGATTTCGTAGAACAACTGCCCGCCGAACTGCGCGTTGTAGCGCTGCTGATCGATCGAATACGAGCCACGCCCGTGGATGTACAAGCCGCGCTCGACGTTCTTGATCATGTCGGCAACAGCCAGCGGCGTCTTGCCTGCCGCCAGCGAGACGTTGGGCATGCGCTGGAACTGCACGCTGGACCACGAGTCGGCATAGCTGCAGCCATCGGATGCGGTCTTGCCGAGCAGATGCGCCTGATCGCGCGTGCATTGGTAATCGACCAGGATGCCGTCCTTCACCAGCTCCCACTGCTTGCCCTTGACGCCTTCATCGTCGTACCCCACTGCGCCCAGGCTGCCGGGCTGGATGCGGTCGGCGACGAAGGTCACCGCATCGCTGCCCCAGCGGAAACCGGCATCGCGCTTGTCCAGCGTGGCGAAACTGGTGCCGGCGTAATTGGCCTCGTAGCCGAGCACGCGATCGAGTTCGAGCGGGTGGCCCACCGACTCGTGGATGGTGAGGAACAGGTTGCTCGGGTCGATCACCAGATCGTACTTGCCGGCCTTCACCGACGGTGCGGTGAGTTTGGCGCGTGCCTGCTTGGCGGCGGCGATCGCATCTTCGCGCGCGTCGTAACTGTGGCCGTAGCCGATGAGTCCGCCAGGCAACCGGTGCTTCTGGCTGGCATCGCCGTCCAGGTATTCGTAACCCATGCCCATCGGCGAAGACAGCCCGTCGCGGGTGCGGAACTTGCCGCTGGCCTTGTCTACCGCGGTGACGGTGAACGGCAACCACAACCGGTGCACATCCTGATCGATATAGGAGCCGTCGCTGCTGGCGAAGTACTTCTGCTCGTTGATCGCAAACAGGCGCGAAGCCACGAACGTGGCGCCGGCATTGAGCGCAGCCGCGTTGACGTCCATCAGCAGCGCCACCTTGTCCTGCAGCGGCACTTCCATTGCGTTCTTCCTGATCGGCGTCTTCCAGCTGACCTGTCCGGCCGGCGTCACTGGCGCCAGCTGCACCGGCGAGCCGCCCAGCCGCGCGTTGGCCTTGGCGATCGCCACCGCCTGGCGCGTGGCGGTGGCGACGCCATCGCTGGTGAGCGTGTTGGTGGCCGCAAACCCCCACGCGCCATCGGCCAGCACGCGCACACCCACGCCGCTGGATTCGGCGTTGACCACGTTCTCCACCTGCGCCTCGCGGGTGATCACGAACTGGCGCAGATAACGGCCCACGCGCACATCGCAATAACTGGCACCAGCCGCCTTGGCGGTGCTGAGCGCGGTATCGGACAAGCGACGGCTGCGCGCGGCATCGTTGGGTGTGAGCAACTGCTCGGCCGCGATCAGGCGCGTGTTCGGCAGCAGCAGCCCGGCAGCACCGATGCCGGACAGGGTGAGGAAGGTACGACGGTCCACGGCGGTTCTCCGTTGAAGGCCAGCGGCACGACTCCCCGCCGCGCCAGCCCCCGAGACTGGCCCGTGCAGGCGACGGCGGTCAAGGGGGCAGTGCCGGCCTGGCGTCAGGCAACTCCAGCTGCAAAGCGGAGACATCGGCAGCGTCGGCAGGGCCGTGGCGCGAAGGCCGTGCCGGCATGCCAGGCTCGGCCGCCGTTACCGCAGAGACCGAAAGGTCGTTCGCAGATGATCGACAAACACCGGCGGATTCTCCATTGCCGCAAAATGTCCGCCCCGCTCCGCTTCGCCGAAAAAGCGGAGGTCGGCAAAGCGTCGCTCTGCCCAGCGCCGGGAAATGCGCACCTGCTCGCCGGGAAACATGCTGATGCCGGTGGGTGTGGGCATTGGATGCGAAGGCATCTCCGCCATCGCCTCATGCGCGGCTTCCCAATACAGGCGTGCAGAGCTGGGCCCTGCGTTCGGGAGCCAGTACAGCATGATGTCATCGATGAGGTGGTCCAAGGCGAACACGTTCTCCGGCTCGCCGTCGCTTTGTGAGACGTCTTGAAAGAGTGCATAGATCCATGCAGCCAGGCCCACCGGGGAGTCAGCCAAACTGAAGCCCACCGACTGCGGCCGTGTGCTTTGCAGCTTCATGTAGCCGGAAAATTCCGCGTAGTAGCGCTGGGCGTCTTCCAGCATCTTCTGCTCGGCCGGTGTGGCTTCGGCGATGTCCTGCGTGCTGGGTTCGAACATCACCATGTTCAGATGGAGACCCCGCAAGCCGGGTGGCTGCATGAATCCAAGCGCGGTGGTGATCGCACTGCCCCAATCGCCGCCCTGCGCGGCCCAACGCTCGCCATAACCCAGACGGCGCATCAGTTCGACCCATGCGGCAGCCGTGCGCCCGACGCCCCAGCCACGGGCGGTTGGCTTTGCAGAGAAACCAAAGCCAGGCAGGGATGGGATGATGAGATGAAACGCGTCCGACGCCTGCCCGCCATGGGCCACCGGGTCGCTCAAGGGGCCGATCACCTCGCGGAATTCGAGCACCGATCCCGGCCACCCGTGCGTCAGCAGCAACGGAAGCGCGTCTGGCTCCGGCGAGCGGACATGCAGGAACTGGATCTCCAGTCCATCGATCGTGGTGCGACTGCTGTTCCAGTCGTTCAATAACCGCTCGGTCGCACGCCAGTCGTAGCCAGACTGCCAGCGGTCCACCAGGCGCCGGATGCGCTCGCTCTGCGGGCCCTGGCTGTGGTCCTCCACGGTTTCCTTGCTCGGCCACCGCGTTTGCCTAAGCCGGTGTGCGAGGTCATCCAGCTCCGCCTGTGCAACCTGGATGTGGAATGCTGCAATGCCATCGCGCATCTCAAGACTCCCGTACGTACGTATTGGCCAGTGTCTGGCGGGCTGTTTGCCAGGCGCGCGCACCGTAGCGATCGTTATCCAGTGGGACCAGTTTGCCGCGCCCGCTCATCATGTCGCGCAGATATTGCATGCCCTGCCAGGGAGGGAAGGGGTCATCGCTTGCGGGCGTGAGTGCACGCACCGCACTGATGATTGCCGACATCGTCCCGAGCCCGCCGGGCCTGAGCGTGCGATAGCGCTGCCCGGTGAGTTGGGTGAGCAGTTGCGCGATGTCGTTGGGCGAAATGCTGTTGCCGGCAATGCGCAGGTCCCGTGAGGCCGTGGGATCCAGTGCGGCCGCCGCCGTGTAGCTGGCAACGTCGTCTTTGGCGGTGAAATCGAGCTGCTGGTTGGCGTCGCCAAAATGCATCACACGACGGCCCGGCACCACGAGGCGCGCACTGCCCTCGAGAAGCTCCAGAAAACCACCGCACAGAACCGAGGTGGCCGCGATCGGCGCGGCATCCAGCTGGTCTCTGAACCGGCGCCGCAAATCCAGGTTTCGATTGTCGCCCGGCCGTGTCTTCGTATAGTCCAGCGAGAAATCAGACGGGATGAAGCGAGGCACGCCGGCGCTGACCGCTGCATGCAACAGCTTTCCCTGTTGACCCAGCATGACGTCGTCCAGACCGTTGAGCGCGGAAACGACACATGCCGCATTCCCGACCGCTTCACGCAACGAGTTGGCGTCTTCCATCTCGACGTAGTGGATCGTGATGTTCCTGCGTTGCAGGGCCGCAATACGGTCCTTGCCTGCGCCTTGCCGAACAAGCGCAACCACCGCGGCGCCCTGGTCCTGCAGGGCAAAGGCGATGCGGCAACCCAGGTCGCCGGTGGCGCCTGCAACAACGATTGGGGATCTCACATCTGACGTCATGACTTGCCTCTCGCTTGGGTCTTTTGCGCCAACGACGGCAACGGGAACTGAAACGGAAGATGCAGGCTGTCTGTCACGCAGCACCCAGGCCATTCGCCGGCTTGGCAGACCACGCAGCGAATAACTGAACGATAACGTTCAGTTGATGGCAATGCAAGCGGCGTGTAAGTTTTCGTGCATGAAAGCGGTCAAGCAAAAATCAAAAGGCGGACGGCCGCCACTCGATAAGGCGGGCGATGTCGAACGGCGCTTACTCGATGCGGCACTGCAACTCTTCCTGGAGCGCGGGTTCGAGCACACCTCGTGCGAGGACATCGCGCGGCTGGCAGGCGCGGGCAAGGCAAGCCTTTACGCGCGCTACGCCAACAAAGACGCCATCTTTGAGGCGGTGGTCCGTCGCGATGTCGACACCCAGCCGCTGCCTGCCGCAGCCAGCGTCCCCATGGATCTGGAGGGGCGCCTGAGACACGCAGGACAAGGGATACTTGCGCATGCATTACAGCCCCAGACGGTGGCCATGATGCGCCTGGTCGTCGGCACCTCCATTCGCGCGCCAGCGCTTGCCGCTGAAGTCAACCGCATCGGTTGGGAAGGCGGGCTACGACGCGTGCAGATGACGATCCTGGACGGCCCGGATCAACCGGCCAATCCGTCTGCGTTGGCAAGCCACTTCGTCGACCTTGTCTTTGCCCCGCATCAACTGCGCGCGCTGCTGGGCGAACACCCGGACGACCTGGTCGCCACCGCATCGGCCCGTGTGGAGTGGGCGCTTGCACTTCTCAAGGATGCTGGCCAGCTGCAGACCGGAAGTGCGCAGTGACGCCCCTGAGTTGCAGGAATTCTTGAACAACGCAGCGGAACGACGCGACAGTCCCCACGCATGGCGATGGGGCTCCATGGAACCGGCATCCGGAATCAAGTCTCGGATGCCGCGCCCGTAGGGCCGATAAAAAGAGCTGAAATATCAGCCTTGTGCGTTATCAAACTCAAGGTGATAGCGCGTGGCCTCATTCACTTCGTTCTTCGACCCCAAGAACACCGGCACGCGCTGATGCAGCTGCGTCGGCTGGAGGTCCAGGATGCGCTCGCGCCCGGTGGTGGCTGCGCCGCCGGCCTGTTCCACCAGCATGCTCATCGGGTTGGCTTCGTACATCAGGCGCAGCTTGCCCGGCTTGGACGCGTCCTTCTTGTCCCAGGGGTAGATGAAGATGCCGCCGCGGGTGAGGATGCGGTGCACGTCGGCGACCATGCTGGCGATCCAGCGCATGTTGAAATCCTTGCCGCGGGTGCCGTCCTTGCCGGCCAGCAGGTCGCTGACATAGGACTGCATGGCCGGTTCCCAGTGGCGCTGGTTGGACATGTTGATGGCGTATTCGGCGGTGTCTTCGGGCACGCGCATGTTGGCCTGGGTCAGCAGGAAGCTGCCTTCCTCGCGCTCCAGGGTGAAGGCATGGGTCCCGTGGCCGAGCGTGAGCACCAGCATCGTGCTGGGGCCGTAGATGCAGTAACCGGCGGCAACCTGCTGGGTGCCCGGCTGCAGGAAGTGCTCGTCGCCGGGCTTTTCGGTGCCCTTGGGCGCGCGCAGCACCGAGAAGATGGTGCCCACCGAGACGTTGACGTCGATGTTGGAGCTGCCGTCCAGCGGATCGAACAGCAGCAGGAAATCGCCGCTGGGATACTGATCGGGCACCGGCTGGCTGTGATCCATTTCTTCCGACGCGCACGCGGCCAGGTGGCCGCCCCAGGCGTTGGCTTCGAGCAGGATGTCGTTGCTGAGCACGTCGAGCTTCTTCTGCGCCTCGCCCTGCACGTTGCCGGTGCCGGCATCGCCGAGCACGCCGCCCAGGGCGCCCTTGCTCACGGCGATGGAAATGCGCTTGCAGGCGCGCGAGACGATGGTGATCAGCTGGCGCAATTCCGGGTCGATACGGCCGGCGTGTTGCTCTTCGATCAGGAAGCGGGTCAGCGAGGGACGCGACATGGGAGCGGGCAGCCTGTGTAGGAAGTGGTCCGCCATTGTCGCCATTGCGCCGTTAGATTTCGATCACTGGATGCGCGTTTTGCAGCAAACCTGATCGAACATGCGCGAATGTGGTGCCCAAGACTGGGGTTGCCGACATGTACCACGCGGTCTTGGCGCAGCTCTGCACACGCGTAGGGCGGCGAACACGCATAAAAAAACCGGGAGGCTGGCGCGCTCCCGGTTTGCAGGCGTCGGCCGCGGTGGCCGATCGCGATGCGCTCGCTTACATCCGGCTGACGGTGGCCACGGCCTGTGCCACGTAGTCCAGGTTGCGCTGGCTCAGCGCGGCCACGCAGATACGGCCGGTGCCGACGGCGTAGATCGCGAATTCCTCGCGCAGGCGGTCCACCTGGGTCCTGGTCAGGCCCGAGTACGAGAACATGCCGGCCTGGCGCTGGATGAACGCAAACTCCGGCGCGCCCAATGTGTCCAGCTTGGCCACCAGGCCCGCGCGCAGCGCGTGGATGCGCTCGCGCATCTCGGTCAGCTCCTGCTCCCACAGATCGCGCAGCTCCGGGCTGGTCAGCACGCCGGCCACCAGGGCGGCGCCGTGCGTGGACGGGCTGGAGTAGATCGTGCGGATGATGCGCTTGACCTGCGACTGCACGGCCTTGGCTTCGGCCGCAGTGGCCGAGACCACCGACAGCGCGCCCACGCGCTCGCCATACAGCGAGAACGACTTGGAGTACGAGCTGGCGACCACGTAGCTGTCGATGCCTTCGGCAGCGAGCAGGCGCACCGCGTAGGCATCGGCCTCGATGCCCTTGTCGAAGCCCTGGTAGGCGATGTCGACGAACGGGAACAGGTTGCGTTCCTTCAACAGCCCGGCAACCTGCTTCCACTGCTCCTTGCTCAGGTCCGCGCCGGTCGGGTTGTGGCAGCAGGCGTGCAGCAGTACCACGGTGCCCGGTTCGAGTTTTGCCAGATCGGCGAGCATGCCGTCGAAGTTCAGCCCATGGCTGGCGGCATCGAAATAGGTGTAGTCCACGACCTCGAAGCCGGCCGCGCCGAACACTGCGCGATGGTTTTCCCAGCTCGGGTTGCTGATGGCGATGGTGGAGGTGGGCAGCAGCTTCTTGAGCAGGTCCGCGCCCACGCGCAAGGCGCCGCTGCCGCCGACGGTCTGCGAGGTCGCCACGCGGCCGGAGGCCACCAGCGCCGACTCGGCGCCGAACAGCAGCTCCTGGGTGGCCTTGTCGTAGGCGGCCAGGCCGTCGATGGGCAGGTAGCCGCGCGGTTTGGCGTCCAGCGCGAGCTGCTGCTCGATCTTGTGCACGGCGCGCAACAGCGGGATGCGCCCGTTTTCGTCGTAATAGATGCCCACGCCCAGGTTGACCTTGTTGGGGCGGCTGTCGGCGTTGTAGGCCTCGGTCAGGCCCAGGATGGGGTCGCCTGGAACCTGTTCCACGTTTGCAAAGAAGGACACGGCATGACTCGCTGAAGGACGAAAGAGTGAGGGACTTCCGGGATGCTCGGCCGCGGCTGGGCCAAACCACTTCATCGTAGCAGCCCATGGCCGGCGTAGCATGCTTCGTTCCGTACGCAACGATGCGGCCACAGTACGGATGAGGGACACTACGCCCATGCCCAGACTTACCTTGTTGGCCGCCGCCTGCGGCCTGTTCGCCACGAGCGCCGCGCCGCCCGTCCTGGCTGCCGATCCGGCGCCGCCCGCCTCCACACCGATCCAGCGATTGCCCACCGTGCAGGTGGACGCCGCACGCGTGCGCGGGGTGGACGACTTCGACCTGCCGGCCTCCTTCACCGTGGTGGCGGCCGATGCCGACAACCGCCGCGGCGCGCAGGTGTCCGAGCTGCTGGACGGCATCCCCGGCCTGGTGGCGCGCGATCGCCAGAACTACGCGCAGGACACCCAGCTGTCGATCCGCGGCTTCGGTGCGCGCTCCACCTTCGGCGTGCGCGGCGTGCGCCTGCTGGTCGACGGCATCCCGGCCAGCATGCCCGATGGCCAGGGCCAGCTCTCGCATTTCAACGTGCTGGGCGCCGAGCGGGTGGAAGTGCTGCGCGGGCCGTTTTCGGCGCTGTACGGCAACTCCTCCGGCGGCGTGCTGCAGCTGTGGAGCGCTGACGGCGCGCCGGGCGCCCCGTGGCGGCTGCGCGCCACCTATGGTAGCAATGCCACCGTCAACGTGGGTGCGCAATTGCTCGGCCAGCAGGGCGCGGTGCACTACAACCTGGCCGCCAATCATTTCGAAACCGACGGCTTCCGCGCCCATAGCCGCGCAAAGCGCGATTCGGTCAATGCCAAGCTCGGCTTCGATCTGGCCGAGGGCCGCCGGCTGGACTTGGTGCTCAATTACCTGGACGCACCGGATGCGCAGGATCCGCTCGGTTTGACCCGCGCGCAGTTCAATGCCGATCCGGCGCAGGCCACGGCGGTGGCCACCCAGTTCAACACCCGCAAATCCGTGCGCCAGTCGCAGGCCGGCGCCATCTTCACCCAGCAGTTCGACAGCCAGACGCTGCGGCTGATGGCCTACGGCGGGCAGCGCAGCGTGGAGCAGTTCCTGGCGATCCCGGTGGCGGTGCAGCGCAACCCGCTGCATTCGGGCGGGGTGATCGATCTGGACAGCAATTACGAAGGTGCCGACGCACGCTGGGCCTGGCAGGGCGAGGCGCTGGGCCGGCCGTTGCAGCTGACCGTGGGCGCGAACGTCGATCGCCAGCGCCAGCACCGCACCGGTTACGAAAACTTTGTTGGCGATACGCTCGGCGTCAAGGGTGCGCTGCGCCGCAACCAGCGCGACCAGGTCGAGAACGTGGACCAGTTTGCGCAGGCGTGGTGGCAATGGAGCGCGCGCTGGTCCGCCTTGTTGGGCGTGCGCCATAGCCAGGTGCGCTTCGACTCGGACGATCACTACATCCTCGGGCGCAATCCCGACGACAGCGGCCAGCGCGATTATTCGGCGACCACGCCGGTGGCCGGCATCGTGTTCCGTGCCGCCGAGGACCTGCGTTTCTATGCTTCGGTCGGGCGCGGTTTCGAAACGCCCACCTTCAACGAGCTCGGTTATCGCAGCGATGGCGGCGCCGGCCTGGCGCTGGATCTGGGCGCGGCGACCAGCCGCAATTATGAGATCGGCAGCAAGTGGCGGGCGCAGAGCGGCGCAGCGGTGGAAGTGGCGCTGTTCCGCGCCGACACCGACGACGAACTGGCCGTGGCCAGCAACACCAATGGGCGCAGCACCTATCGCAACATCGGTGCCACCCGCCGCCAGGGCGCGGAGCTGAGCTGGAATCAACCGGTGGGCACCACCCAGCAGCTGCAGCTGGCCTACACCTTCGTCGATGCCACCGTGCGCGATGGCTACCTCACCTGCGCCAGCAGCGGCTGCGCCACGCCCACCGCACCGGTGGCCAGCGGCGCGCGCCTGCCGGGCGTGCCGCGCCAGCAGCTGTTCGCGCGCTGGCAGTGGCAGCCGGCGCAATGGCAGTTCGCCGCCGAAACGGTGGCCTCCGACGCCACCGTGGTCAACGACCTTGCCAGCGAGCGTGCGCCCGGCTACGCGCTGGTCAACCTGGAAGCCTCCCGGCGCTGGACCACCACGCTGGGTGGGGTGCGCACCTTCGCCCGCATCGACAATGCGCTGGACCGGCACTACATCGGCTCGGTGATCGTCAACGACGGCAACGGGCGCTATTACGAACCCGGTCCGGACCGCACCTACACGGTCGGCCTGCAATGGGATTTCGGCGGCTGAGCTACTCGCAGGCGGCGCGCATTCAACAACACGCACCGCCCGTAGGAGCGCCCCCGGGCGCGACAAGGCCGTCCCGCCAACGCGCGCGTCGCCACGGCGATGCATCTCCAACAAACGCTCGGCCTGCAGCGTGATTTCGGCGGCTGATCCGGCCGCAGGCGGTGCGCATTCAACAACACGCACCGCCCGTAGGAGCGCACCCGGGCGCGACAAAGCCATCCCGCCAACGCACGGTCTGTCATCGACACGCCACACCTATGACCACCACACCAGGCCCCACCATGATCGTCATCGATCACGCCCCCGCAGACTGGTTTCTGCTGCGTGCGGGCAACCGCTACTGGCTGGACATCAATTGCACGATCTCGGCCACCGGCTTCTCGCTTCTGCTGGCGTTGAACGCAACCGAGCAGGCCGACTTGCTGGCAGACGGGCATGCCGCCTGTGCACGGCTGGCCGCGCAGGTGCAATGGCGGCCGCACGACTTTGCCGCGCGTGATGTCAGCGCCAGCCACGGTGCCCAGGTCATCGCAGCGGTGCGGGCGTGGCGCGCGGCAGAGGCCCGCAACGCGCGCGCATGAACCCATCGCGCCGGGCAAACCGCTTGCGCTGTTCGCCACGCGCGGCTGCAATGCGCCGCATTGATGCAGCGGTGACTGCCGGTGATGCGATGCACTAAGCTTGCAAGCGCACTCCCCGCACAAGGATGTTTCCGTTGAACACGCGCTACGCCCCGATCGATTTCAGCGACAAGCTCGCCCTGCTGTCGCAGCACTGGTCCCCGCGTGTCGTCGCGGAAATGAACGACTACCAGTTCAAACTGGTCAAGCTGCAGGGTGCGTTCGTGTGGCATCAGCATGCGGACACGGACGAGGTGTTCATCGTGCTGGACGGCAACATGACCATCGAGTTTCGCGACGGCGTGGTGGCGCTGTCGGCCGGGCAGATGCACGTGGTGCCCAAGGGGGTCGAACACCGTCCGGCGGCGGAGCACGAATGCAGCGTGCTGCTGGTCGAGCCGCGCGGTGTGGTCAATACCGGCGATGCGGGCGGTGCATACACCGCAGACAACGACGTCTGGATTTGATGGTTGTGCAATGCGTGCTGGTGCACGGCGGCCGATCCGGCGCCTGGTTGCGGAGCCCTTGCCGCGTGCACGCAATGATGCGCTGCAGCGCAACGTCTACCACGGCGCGGGGAAACACGGCTGCGCTGCAATGACGCAGCGCAACAGCGCATGACATGACATTGCGCCAGCGCTCGCGCGGGTATACACGTGCGCATCGGACCACCTCCGCAGGAGACCATGATGAACGCGCTTGCCTCTGCAAAACCGCTCAACACCGACCCGCAGTCCATCTTCAAACCGCGTTATGACAACTTCATCGGCGGCCAGTGGATGGCGCCGCACAGCGGCCAGTACTTCGACAACACCACGCCGATCAACGGCAAGGTGTTCACCTCGATCGCGCGCTCCAACGCCCAGGACATCGAAGCCGCGCTGGATGCCGCGCACGCGGCCAAGGACGCCTGGGGCAAGGCCTCCACCACCGAGCGCTCCAATGTGCTGCTCAGGATCGCCGACCGCATCGAACAGAATCTGGAACTGCTCGCCCATGCCGAGACCTGGGACAACGGCAAGCCGGTGCGCGAAACGCTCAATGCCGATGTGCCGCTGTGCGTAGATCACTTCCGCTATTTCGCCGGCGCCATCCGCGCGCAGGAAGGTGGCATCTCCGAGATCGACAGCGACACCATCGCCTATCACTTCCACGAACCGCTCGGCGTGGTCGGACAGATCATTCCGTGGAACTTCCCGCTGCTGATGGCGTGCTGGAAGCTGGCACCGGCGCTGGCCGCCGGCAACTGCGTGGTGATGAAGCCGGCCGAGCAGACCCCGGCCTCGATCCTGGTGTTGATGGAGGTGATCGGCGACCTGTTGCCGCCGGGCGTGCTCAACGTGGTCAACGGCTTCGGGCTCGAGGCCGGCAAGCCGCTGGCCAGCAACCCGCGTATCGCCAAGATCGCCTTCACCGGCGAAACCACCACCGGCCGGCTGATCATGCAATACGCCAGCCAGAACCTGATCCCGGTGACGCTGGAGCTGGGCGGCAAGTCGCCGAACATCTTCTTTGCCGATGTCATGGCCGAAGACGACGATTTTCTCGACAAGGTGGTGGAAGGCTTCGTGCTGTTCGCCTTCAACCAGGGCGAGGTGTGCACCTGCCCCTCGCGCGCGCTGATCCAGGAATCGATCTACGACAGGTTCATGGAAAAGGCGCTGGCACGCGTGGCCGCGATCAAGCAGGGCAACCCGCTCGATCCCAACACCATGGTCGGCGCGCAGGCCTCCAGCGAGCAGCTGGAAAAGATCCTGTCCTATATCGACATCGGCAAGCAGGAGGGCGCGCAGGTGTTGATCGGCGGCGAACGCAACACGCTCGATGGCGAGCTGGCCGAGGGCTTCTACGTCAAGCCGACGGTGTTCAAGGGCCACAACAAGATGCGCGTGTTCCAGGAAGAAATCTTCGGGCCGGTGGTATCGGTGACCACCTTCAAGGACGAGGCCGAGGCGCTGGCGATCGCCAACGACACGTTGTACGGCCTGGGTGCCGGTGTGTGGAGCCGCGATGCGTCGCGCCTGTACCGCATGGGCCGCGCGATCCAGGCCGGGCGCGTGTGGACCAACTGCTACCACGCCTATCCGGCGCATGCCGCGTTCGGCGGCTACAAGCAGTCGGGCATCGGCCGCGAGAATCACAAGATGATGCTCGACCATTACCAACAGACCAAGAACCTGCTGGTGAGCTATTCGCCGAAGGCGCTGGGGTTTTTCTGATGCGTAGGCCTGCTACTGCTCGACTGCAATGCGTGATGGATCGGGCACAGGAACGCCGGGCCGCTGCACCGGCTGTTCATGAACCGCGCACGCGCGAATTGACCTCGATCAAGGCACGGCGTCCTCAAGGCGCCTAGGGTGGGCCGCACTATCAGTGCGGAGTGCAGCATGGACACGACAATGAAAGCGGCGGTGGTGCGCCAGTTCGGCGCACCACTGGTGATCGAGGAAGTGCAGGTGCCACGGCCCCAGGCCGGCGATCTGCTGGTCAAAATCCAGGCCTGCGGGGTCTGCCACACCGATCTGCACGCCGCGCAGGGGGACTGGCCAGTCAAGCCGAATCCTCCGTTCATCCCCGGCCATGAAGGCGTGGGCTATGTGGTGGCGGTGGGTGCGGGCGTGCGCCACGTCAAGGAAGGCGACCGGGTGGGGATTCCCTGGCTGTACTCGGCCTGCGGGCATTGCGAGCACTGCCTGGGCGGCTGGGAAACCCTGTGCGAGGCGCAGCAGAACAGCGGCTACTCGGTCAATGGCGGCTTCGCGCAGTACGCGCTGGCCAATGCCGATTACGTCGGGCATCTGCCCAAGGACATCGGCTTCGTCGAGGTCGCGCCGATCCTGTGCGCGGGCGTCACCGTCTACAAGGGCCTGAAGGTCACCGATACCAAGCCGGGCCAGTGGGTGGTGATTTCCGGCATCGGCGGGCTCGGCCACATGGCAGTGCAATATGCCAAGGCGATGGGAATGAACGTGGCCGCCGTGGATGTGGACGACGCCAAGCTGGCACTGGCCAGGCGCCTGGGCGCCACGGTGACGGTCAATGCGCGCACCACCGATCCGGTGGCCTACCTCAAGAAGGAAATCGGCGGCGCACACGGCGCGTTGGTTACCGCGGTATCGCCCAAGGCCTTCGAGCAGGCGATCGGCATGGTGCGCCGCGGCGGCACGGTGTCGCTCAACGGCCTGCCACCGGGCCAGTTCCCGCTGGACATCTTCGGCATGGTGCTCAATGGCGTGACCGTGCGCGGCTCGATCGTCGGCACCCGGCTGGACCTGCAGGAGTCGCTGGCCTTCGCCGAGCAGGGCAAGGTCGCGGCGACCGTGGCCACCGACACCCTGGACAACATCAACGACGTGTTCGCGCGCATGCACGCCGGAACGATCGAGGGGCGTATCGTGCTCGACATGGCGGCCTGACCGCGCCGCAGGAGGCAGACGATGCAGGGCACCACCACGCAGACAGACCCGCCCTTGCAGGTGATGGCCACGCTGGCGGCGTTGCAGTTGATCGACACGCTGCGCGCACGCCACGGCGATGTGCTGTTCCATCAATCCGGCGGCTGCTGCGATGGCTCCTCGCCGATGTGTTTCCCGGTGGGCGACTTCATCGTCGGCGACCGCGACGTGCTGCTGGGCGAGATCGGCGGCGCGCCGTTCTACATCAGCCCCTCGCAGTTCGAATACTGGAAGCACACCCAGCTGATCATCGATGTGGTGCCGGGGCGCGGTGGCATGTTCTCGCTGGAAAACGGCGAGGGCGTGCGCTTTCTGGTGCGCTCGCGTCTGTTTGCCGATGAGGAATTTGCCCAGCTGCAGCGGGCAGGCCGGGCCTAACCCTCGCCCGCCTGGCGGTGCTGCCGGGCGGGGAATCAGCCGGCTGGTTTCAGCGGTCTGCCACGGTCGACGGTGCGGTGCCGGGCTTCTTGGCCGGGGTGTCGCCATCGGCAGGAACCAGCGTGTCGGGCGCATCGCCGGCGCCGCGGTCTTCATAGTGTTCGGCATCGCGCTTGCCGTGCTGTTCGCCCGGCTGGGTCGGTTGGTCGCGCAGTGGGTCGCGGGACATGCGGTGCTCCTGGTCATGGGATGGATGCGCAGTTCACCGCGCGCCTAGTGAAGGGGACGCAGTGGCTGCTGCAGACGCACGGCTCACGCATGGATCACGGTGGCCGCGCTACAGCTATGGGTCAACTCATACAACACCCGGAGTCACACGCCGATGGCACGACCGATCTGGACCGGAACGCTCTCGTTCGGCTTGCTCAATGTGCCGGTGTCGTTGATGTCGGGCGAGCGCAAGGTGGATCTGCATTTCCGCATGCTCGATTCGCGCGACAAGAAGCCGATCCGCTTCGAGCGCGTCAACGCCGACACCGGCGATGAGGTGCCGTGGAAGGAGATCGTCAAGGCGTTCGAGTACGACAAGGGCAGCTATGTCATCGTCGAGGAGCAGGACATCCGCTCGGCCTCGCCGGAAAGCCACGAAACGGTGGAGGTGGAGACCTTCGTCGACGCCGCCGATATCGACCCGCGTTATTTCGAAAAGCCCTACATCCTGGTGCCGGGCAAGAAGGCCGAAAAAGGCTATGTGCTGCTGCGCGAGACGCTGCGCGACACCGGCAAGGTGGGCATTGCCAAGGTGGTCATCCGCACGCGCGAATACCTGGCCGCGGTGATGCCGCAGGGCGATGCGTTGATCCTGCTGCTGCTGCGCTACCAGCAGGAAGTGGTGGACCCGCAGGACTTCAAGCTGCCGGCCGGCGCGGTGGGCGAGTACCGCATCACGCCCAAGGAACAGGAGATGGCCAAGCAGCTGATCGAGTCGATGTCCGGCACCTGGCAGCCGGAGGATTACCACGACGAGTTCCGCGGCAAGCTCGAGCAGATCCTGCGCAAGCGCATCCAGGCCAAGGGCGGCACCACCACCGTGGATGTCGAGCCACCGCAGCACGAAGACGCCAGCACCAACGTGGTCGACTTCATGTCGCTGCTGCAGAAGAGCCTGCAGGCCAATACGCGCACGCCGGCCAAGAAGAGCAGCACGCCGGCAACGGGGTCGGCCAAAAAGACCGCCGCCAAGAAAGTGGCCAAGAAGGCCACCAAGAAGACCGCGGCCAAGGCCACCAAGGCCACCAAAGCCAACGCCAGCAAGGCGGCGCCGCGCCGCAAGGCCGGCTAGGCCCCGCCCATGTCATTGCACGATTACAACGCCAAGCGCCGCTTCGACCAGACCCCGGAACCGGCCGGCGACACGCCGGCGCGCGCCAGCAAGCAGCCGATCTTCGTCGTGCAGTTGCACCACGCCAGCTCGCGCCATTACGACTTCCGGCTGGAAGCCGACGGCGTGCTCAAGAGTTGGGCCGTGCCCAAGGGCCCATCGTTGCGCGTGGGCGAAAAGCGCCTGGCGGTTCAGGTGGAGGACCACCCGCTGTCGTATGCCAGCTTCCAGGGCGATATTCCGCAGGGCCATTACGGCGCCGGGCATGTGGATGTGTTCGACCACGGGCATTGGCAGTGCGAAGGCGATGCGTTGGCGGCACTGGAAGCCGGCAAGCTGGAGTTCGAACTGCAGGGCACGTTGCTGCGCGGCGGTTTTGCATTGGTGCGCACGCAGATGCGCGGCGGCAAACCGCAGTGGCTGCTGTTCAAGCGCAGCGATGCGTACGCCGCGGATCTGGATGCCGATGCGCTGGTGGCGCAGCAGGCCGCTGGCGCATCGGCTGCAGTGGCGCCGGCAACCCGTGCCAAGGCTAGCCGGGCGCGGCGTGCGCCGGCAGCAACGGCGAGCGCCGAGACAACTGCAGCCGGCAAACGCGCGCGCCCGGCGCGTGCGGACGCCCGGCAATGGCGTACCCGCGCCCTGGCGCTGGACGGCGCGCGCGATGCGCCATGCCCAACCGAGCTGCGCGCGCAACTGACCTTGCTGCGCGAGCAGGCGCCGGATGGCGAGCGCTGGTTGCACGAGATCAAGTGGGACGGCTACCGCCTGCTGGCCGACATGGTCGATGGCCAGGTGCAGCTGCGCTCGCGCAACGACCAGGCCTGGACACAGCGCTTCCCGGACGTGGTGCGCGCAGTGCAGGCCCTGCCGGTGCGCGATGCGCGCCTGGATGGCGAGCTGGTGGTGCTGGATGCGCAGGGGCGCAGCGATTTCTCGGCATTGCAACGCGCGCTCGATGGCAGCGTCACGCAGCCGCTGCGCTACATCGTGTTCGACCTGCTCGGCGTGGCCGGAGTGGATCTGCGCGACACCCCGCTGCTGCAACGCAAGCAGTTGCTGCACGACGTGCTGGGCGATGTGCCGGGCACGCTGGCGTTTAGCGACCATGTGATCGGCCACGGCCCGGAGGTCTTTGCGGCCAGCGCCGGCACCGGCTGGGAAGGCATCGTCAGCAAGCTCGCCGATGCGCGGTATCGCGAAGGGCGCAGTGCCGATTGGGTCAAGACCAAGCACGAAGACAGCGACGAGTTCGTGGTGGTGGGCTACACCGACCCCAAGGGCGCGCGCAGCGGCTTCGGCGCCTTGCTGATGGCGCAACGCGAGGGCAAGACGCTGCGTTATGTCGGGCGTGTGGGCACCGGCTTCGACGATGCCTTGCTCGGCAAGATCACCGCGCTGTTGCAGGCGCTGCACAGCGACACTGCCACGCTGGAATTGCCGACGCACATTCCCGGGCGGCCACGCGATGTGCATTGGGTACGGCCGGTCTTGATCGCCGAGGTCGCCTTCCGCGGCTGGGCGAAGGAAGGCCTGCTGCGGCAGGCCGCATTCAAGCGTCTGCGCGAGGACAAACCCATGAGCGAGTTGGGCGGCGACCGCGCCGCGCCGGGCAAGGCGCGTGCTGCAGGTAAAGGCAGTGCTGCGACAGCGACCGCCGCGCCTGCGCGCAAGGCGACGAGTAAAAAAACGTCGAGAACGACGGTCGAAGTATCCACCAGCACTGCCAACAAGCGCGTGCGGTCGACGGCATCGAAGACGACCGCGACCACGACATCCAAAAAGGCTGCAGCGCCCACGTCCACGGCCTCCAAATCCAAGGCGTCCAAGTCCACAACATCCAAATCCACGTCCACCGCCACGTCGACGGACGGCATCACCATCACCCATCCCGAGCGGGTGGTGTTTCCTGCAGCGGGCATCAGCAAGGGCGATGTGGCCGACTATTACCGCGCAGTGGCGTCGCTGGTGCTGGCAGAGATCGCACGCCGTCCCTTATCGCTGCTGCGCTGCCCCGATGGCGCCGGTGGCGACTGCTTCTTCCAGAAGCACGAAGGCCGCCACCTGGGCACGCACATCAAGGCGATTCCGCTGCAGCAGAAGAGCGGCACCGAGGATTACATCTACGTCGAAGATGCCGCCGGCCTGCTCGAGCTGGTGCAGATGAACACGCTGGAGCTGCATCCCTGGGGCGCGCAGGTCGACGATGCGGAGCATCCGGACCGGCTGGTGTTCGACCTGGACCCGGGCGACGGGGTGTCCTGGGCCGACGTGGTGGCGGCCGCGCGCGACATCCGCGCCAAGCTGCGCAGTGCCGGCCTGGAGAGCGCGGTGCGCCTGTCCGGCGGCAAGGGCCTGCATGTGGTGGTGCCGATCGTGCCGGAAGCGGACTGGGAACAGGCGCGTGATTTCTGCGAGGCCTTCGCCCAGGCACTGGCCACGCACGCCCCGGACCGCTACGTAGCCACCATGAGCAAGGCCAAGCGCCACGGCGTGATCTTTGTCGACTGGCTGCGCAACGGGCGTGGCAATACCAGCGTGTGTTCGTGGTCGCTGCGCGCACGCGAAAAGGCCACCGTCGCCGTGCCGCTACGCTGGGAAGAACTTGGCAAGATCAGCGGCCCGGACGCCTTCCCGATGGACAAGGCCCTGCAACGGGCCAAGCGTCAGCGTGCAGATCCCTGGGAATCGGTGCTGGCATTGCAGCAATACTTGCCCACCGGCGACGACAACCACTAAGAGCCAACAAGACGGCTGCGCCGCCACCAGGCGGGCGCAGCCGATGCTCGGAATTGGCATGTCCCCCGCGTGCGCCGGTGCTCTTCCACGGGGCCCGCACCGACCCGACGACTGCACGCTACGTTCATTCGATCAGATACGCATCACGCATGCGCACCGACCCTCTCGACGGGTCCTTGCCCGCTCACCGTCGCGGGACCTTACGCGGCATGGATGCCGCGTAAGAGCCTACATGGACGTACTTGCGGCGTGTCCTGCGAGGGTGGGCGGGCAAGGGCCCTGCAGCAAAGCCGCAGACCATCCGCTCTGCTACTAACGCATCCCGAATCCCGAATCCCGAATCCCGAATCCCGAATCCCATCAAGGCGAGACCGCGTTCTCCCGCGTCACCCGGCTCAACGCATCGCTGCTGATCTCGGCAATTGAATGGGTGCCGGTCAAGGTCATCGCCACGCGCATCTCGCGTTCGATCAGGGTCAGCAGATTCTCCACGCCGGCCTGGCCGTCGGCCGCCAGCGCATAGACGAACGCGCGCCCCAGCAGCACCGCATCGGCGCCCAGCGCCAGCATGCGCACCACATCCAGGCCGCTGCGGATGCCGGAGTCGGCCAGGATCTTCAGCTGCCCCTTCACCGCATCGGCAATGGCCGGCAACGCCCGCGCGCTGGACAGCACGCCGTCGAGCTGGCGGCCGCCATGGTTGGACACCACGATGCCGTCGGCGCCGAAGCGCACCGCATCGCGCGCATCGTCCGGGTCCAGGATGCCCTTGATCACCATCGGCCCGGTCCAGAACTCGCGGATCCATTCCAGGTCTTTCCAGGCGATGGACGGGTCGAAGTTGGCGCCCAGCCAACCGATGTAGTCCTGCAGGCCGGTCGGGCTGCCGCGGTAGGTCGAGATGTTGCCCAGATCGTGCGGGCGACCCAGCAGGCCCACGTCCCAGGCCCAGCGCGGATGCGTCACCGCCTGCAGCATGCGCCGCAGCGACGCGTTGGGCCCGCTCATGCCCGAGTGCGCATCGCGGTAGCGCGCGCCCGGCGTGGGCATGTCCACGGTGAACACCAGCGTGGTCACCCCGGCCGCCTTAGCGCGCTCCAGCGCGTTGCGCATGAAGCCGCGGTCCTTGAGCACGTAGAGCTGGAACCACATCGGCCGCGTGATCGCCGGCGCCACTTCCTCGATCGGGCACACCGACACCGTGGACAACGTAAACGGGATCCCGCGTGCGGCCGCCGCGCGCGCGGCCTGCACTTCGCCACGGCGCGCATACATGCCGGTCAGCCCGACCGGCGCCAACGCCACCGGCATCGCCAGCGTCTCGCCGAACAGCTCGGTGCCCAGGCTCAGGTCCGCCATGTTGCGCAGCACCCGCTGGCGCAGCGCGATATCGGCCAGATCCGCGACATTGCGCCGCAAGGTGTGCTCGGCGTACGCCCCGCCATCGATGTAGTGGAACAGGAACGGCGGCAGGCGCGCCTGCGCGGCGGCACGGTAGTCGGAAGCGGCGGAAATGATCATCGAAGACGAACGGCAGCGGCGGGGTAGCCGCTGAGTGTAAGACCATCGGTGTGGCCGGTGGACCGCTGCGCGATCTGCAGGACGCAAGCCCGGCAAGGCCCAGCGCAGTGGTGCTGCGCTGCAGCCTTATCAACTCTCACCACACCAGCGGCAGCAGGCGCCGGCTCTGCGCGGCATAGGCCGGGTAGGCAACCGGGAAGGCACGCTGCAACGCGGCCTCTTCGATCCGGATGCGGTGCAGAAACGCCAACGTCACCGGCACCACGATCGCCGCCACCGACAACGCATTGCCCATGCCCAGCGCCAGCCCGTAGAACGCCATCAGCGCGCCGGTATAGGAGGGATGGCGCAGCCAGCGATACGGGCCGCTGCGCACCAGCTGGTGATCGGGCTGGATGGTCACATCCACCGTGAACCAGCGCGCCAGCACCTGGATGGCCCACACGCGCAACGCCAGCCCACTGCCGATCAAGGCGCAGCCGGCCCATTGCAGCGGCGCGCCCCAACCCTGCGGCCAGTGGGCCAGGCCGCTGTAGGCCAGTGCCACCGCAACGGCCACCGCCGCAGACAACACGCGCCACAGGTGTTGCAGGGTGCCTTGATCGTGCGCGCCACCGTCGCCGGCACGGCGGCGGCGACTGAGTAGCAGTTCGTAGCCGCCCCATAACAGATTGAGCGCAAGAAACAGACTGGAAGCGGACATGGCGTGACTCCGTGGCGATGGATGGGCTGGTGATGCCAGTGTGCGCACGCGCCGCATGGATCGCAGGAGCCGCAGGTCATCGATCGCACCTGCCGGAAGTCACTTTCTGCACGCGCACCATTGCCGAGTGGCCGCGCGGCCGTCAGCATCGCCGCATGCATTCTTCCCTAAGTCATCTCTCGCATCCGCTGCGGCTGGCCGGCGCGTTCACCATTGCGGCGGTGGCGTTGTCGTTCATGCCCGATGCGTCACCGCAGGGCGCCTGGCGCTGGGGCGTGCTGGCCGGCTTCACCGCCTTGTTCCTGCTGCACACCGTGTTGCCGTCGCTGCATGCCTTGCGCACTGCCGCCACGCTGCTGCAGGCGGTCCTGGCCCTGCTGCTGGTGTGGATGGAGCCGCGTGCCGGCACCGCCCCGGTGCTGCTGGTCATGCTGGTCGCGCAGGCGGGCATGACCTGGCCGCCGGTGCGCGTGCTGTTGCTGGCGCTGGCATTGAACGCGGGCATGTATGCGCTGCTGGTGCAGGCCGGGTTCGAGCGCCCGTGGTTGATCGTCGGCATCTACGCCGGTTTCCAGGCCTTCGCCGCGCTGACCGCGCATTACGCGCGCAGCGCCGCGCGCGCGCGCGATGCGCTGGCCTACGTCAATGCCGACCTGCTGGCCACCCGCGCGCTGCTGGCCGACAGCGCGCGCGATGCCGAGCGCCTGCGCCTGGCGCGCGAGTTGCACGATGTGGCTGGGCACAAGCTCACCGCCATGCGCATCAACCTGCGCCTGCTCGGTGCCGACCCGGTGCTGGCGCGGCGCGACGAGGTCGCGGTGGTGGAGCAGCTGTCGGCCGAACTGCTGTCGGACATCCGCAACGTGGTGCAGTCGCTGCGCGACGATCAGGGCCTGGACCTGCAGACCGCCTTGCGCGCGCTGGCCGCACCGTTCCCACGCCCGGCGCTGCGCCTGCAGATCGACCCGGCCGTGCGCATCACCGATGCCCGCGTGGCCGAGCTGCTGTTGCGGCTGGTGCAGGAGGCGCTGACCAACGCGGTGCGGCATGCCGACGCCAACGAGGTCGCGGTGCACCTGCAGTGCGCGGGCGCGCAGCTGCAGGTGGACATCTGCGACGATGGCCGCCGCGCCGAGCGCATCCGCGAAGGCAACGGCATCACCGGCATGCGCGAACGCCTGGCCGCCCTGCACGGGCAGCTTGAGCTTGGCCGCACGCCCACTGGCGGCATGCATCTGATGGCGAGGCTACCGGCATGAGTGCCCATCGCATCGCGCTGGCCGACGACCAGATCCTGGTCCGCGCCGGCCTGCGCGCGCTGTTGCAGCAACAGGGCGTGGAGGTGGTCTGCGAGGCCGACGACGGCCAGGGCCTGCTGGACGCGCTGGTCAGCACCACCGTGGACGTGGTGCTCAGCGACATCCGCATGCCCGGCGTGGACGGCATCCAGGCGCTGCAGCAACTGCGCGCCCGTGGCGACCGCACCCCCGTACTGCTGCTGACCACCTTCGACGACAGTGACCTGCTGCTGCGCGCCACCGAAGCCGGCGCGCAGGGCTTCCTGCTCAAGGACGCCGCCCCGGAAGACCTGCGCGAGGCGATCGAGCGGGTGGCCCACGGCGAGACCCTGCTGCAGCCGGTCAGCACCGACCCGGTGCGGGCGCGTTACCAGTTCCGCGACCAGCAGCCCCCGCGCGAGACCTTCAGCGAGCGCGAGGTGGCGATCCTGCGCCTGCTCGCCGGCGGCTATTCCAACAAGGAGATCGCCCGCACGCTGTTCCTGGCCGAAGGCACGGTGAAGAACTACGTCTCCACCATTCTGGAAAAGCTCGGCACCCGCGACCGCACAAGGGCGGTGTTGAAGGCGATCACGTTGCGGGTGATTTGAGAGTGGGGATTGGGGAGTCGGGAGTGGGGATTGGTTAGAGCGGAATAGGGAATCGGGAATCGCAGGAGCAGGAGCGGGAGCGGGAGCGGGGGTTGGGGTGAAGGTAAGGGTCAGGGCCATTCCTGGAATGAGATGGCACGAGGCTTCGCCCGTGCCCTCATCCGCCCCTGCGGGGTACCTTTCTCCCGCAGGGAGAAGGAAGAGCCGGCGGTCAGCCTGAAGCGCTTGGCGCCTGCCCCTTGCTGACCGAGTTTCGCTGTTGTTGGTGCTGGCGTTGGCCCATTCGGCTCAGTCAAAGAGCGGTCCTCCCAGCCGAAGGGCGGGGGCTCTAGAGAACCGTCACCGCCGCATGCGGGAACTGGCGCAACGCTTGGACACATCGCCACCATGGCGGATGACACGATCTCGCCATGGTTGCATGGCGTTGTTTCATAAGGAATTTGCCGGATTCGGCAGGATTGGGTAGCAACCGTAAGGTTGCCGTCAGGTCGTGTGGGCGGCCAGGCGGGAAGGTCGTCCGGCGGCCACCGAGGTCGCTCGGGGACGCGCCGCGCTCCGGTCCGCTGCGGAGTCCGTCATGCGCCTGGTCCGGTATCTGTTCGTGTTGATCGTCGTGCTGTCCACCAGCGCCTGGGCGGCACCCACCCAGGCCGACTTGCCGATCGCCTGGGTCCAGGCCGCACTGCACACCCAGCCGCCAACCGAGCGCGACCTGCGCGTCGGCGTGGCGCCCTGCGACCTGACCGCACAGGGTACAGTGGCCCGGACCTGCGACAGCTTGTCCGCCCTCATCGATCAGGGGGATTGCGGCTCGGCCTGTCGGTCATGGGCAGGGCGCGGCGTTGGCAGCACCCACCGCGTCCGCACCGACATGCCCGGCGCGTGGTCTAGCCGCGGCCAGTTCAAGGTGGCTTTCAGCAACGGCTCTGAGCGCGATGACCGGCGGCACCCGGTGGCACCGCATTGCATTGCCGGCCTGGCGAACGCGCCGGCCGGCATCCAGCCGCGCGTGCGGGACTGCGTGGGGTAAGTAAGAACGTCGTCAGGCGACGCGGGCGACACCGCGGCGGGCCTGCCTGCCGCGATCTACGGTTGGCCGGAGCGCCCGGCAACGCGCACGCCAGCCAGCTCGCAGCGAGATATATCGCGACCGCCAGGAGTCTCCTCCGTGGCAACTGGTCCAGTGTGCAGGTCGACCTTAGGTATCTGCGGCAGTGGCTCGGCCATCGCTGGCCCAAGCCCCGCGCATGCGCACGCTGTGCCGCAGCAACACACCGCCTGGCGGCGAGCCGCCAGACGGTGGTCGACGCAGGGCTTACGGCCGGGGCGGGGTTTCCTGCGGGTTGATCTGCGGATCGTTGCCCACCTGGGGGTCACAGCTGAACCAGGTCTTCTTGTCCTTCCGGCTTTCGTCCTCGACGATGATGGTCAGGAAGATCAGGGTCGGGACGCTATTGGCATTGGTGACCTGCACGCTGCGGCCGTCGGGGCTGATCGTGGGTTGCCCGATCTGTTTCAAGGCATCGGAACTCAGCAGGCTCCTGATCTTGAAATGCCGGGGGACGACGTCTTCATCGAAGTAATAGTGCAGCGTCGATGCCTTGTCGTGCTTGTCCACAATCAGCAGGTCCGGGGCGAAGCTGTAGAAATACTCGCCGGCACCGGTGTTGCCGCCGAATCCCACCCGCGCCACCGTGAGCTTGATCTTGAAGTCCGTCATGAGCTGTCCTGTTCCTTGAAAAGCGGGGCATAGAGGGAGACGAATCCCGGGTGGCGGTAGCCCGCGTGATACAGCCATCCGAGCTGTTGCGTAACGGCGCTGCGCTGGCCCAGATGCACCTGTGCGCGAATCCATGGGTCCAGCAGGTTCTTGTCGCGGCTGTTGCCGATGTCCTTGCCCAACACCGCCACCGCGCGCTGCCACGCCGCGCGTGCGCCGGCTGCGTCGCCGGCGGCGGCCTGTTGTTCGCCCTGCCAGACCAGCGCCTGGGCCAGCGCGGCCAGGCCGAGCAGATCGTCGGGCCTGGCGCGGTGCAGGGCATCCAGTTGCGCAACGATCGGCGCCAAGCCATTGGCGTGGTTGCCCGCACGCGTGCGCTGCACGCGCTCAAGGCGCAGCGCGATGATGGCGTCCAGCCACTGCCACTCCGGCAGCGGTTGCGCCTGTGTCAGCAACCCGGCCATGGTCTGGCGGGCGCGCTCGAGGTGCCGCACCGCCAGTTCGGGCTGCCCGTCCAGCGCGGCCATCCAGCCGACTTGGGCGTCGGCATGCGCCAGATCGCGGCGCCAGGCGACATTGTCCGGCTGCAAGGCCACCAGCGCCTGCAGCATGTGCAGGCTGTCCTGCGCATCGGTCTGCGCCTGGTGCAGCTGGCCGCGCGCCAGTGCCAGGTTGGAGACGCGGATCAGTGAGCCGGCCAGACGCCTGCGCCAGGCATGCGCGTCGGGATCGTGGTCGACCAGCACACGCAGCATGGCGATCTGCTCGCGGTAGCCCTGCTCGGCGGGAGCCAGCGAGCCCTGCATTTCCTGCGCCAGGCTCAGCCAGGACAGGCTGTCCACCAGCTCGTAGCGCAGCGCCGCGTTGTCCGGTGTGCGCGCCAGCAACTGGCGCTTGAGGGCGATCGAGCGTGCAAACAAGCCGATCGCCGCGCCGGTCCGGCCTTGCTCCTTGGCCAGCGTGCCGAGGTTGTTGAGGGCGTATGACAGCTCCAGTTGCCAGTGCGGATCCTGCGGCGCGGCGCGCACCAGGTGTTCGCAGGCAGCCAGGTACTGCGACCAGTAGCGTTGTGCCACGGGCAACTGCTTGCTCCGGTAGGCAAGATCGCCCAGCCAATACGCGGTCTGCCCGGTTTCGGCGTGCGCCTCCAGCGACGCCGGTGCACGCGCACGCGCCTGCGCGGCAGTGGCGGCGGCACGCGTGAATGCCGCCTGCGCCTCGTCCAGCTTGCCCTGGTTCATCAGCACCTCGCCGGTGGTGCGCAACGCACGGGCGTGGTTGATCAGATCGCCCGGCTGCATGCTCGCGCTGGGCAGGTCTTCCAGATAGCGCAGCGCGCGGCTGCCCACGCTGTCGAGCAGCTTGAGGTTGCCCACCGTGCGCAACTGCTCGGCGAGGTCGCCCAGCATGTAGCTCACCAGTTGCTGGGCCTGGTCGCGCCGTTGTTCGGCCACCTGCTGCGCTTGCCGCGCCTGCCAGCCCAGCAGCATCGAGGCGCTCGCCAACACCACCAGCAAGGTCGCCGCCGCTGCATACAGGCCGCGGCGGCGCCGTTGCGAGCGCTCGCAGGCATGCAGGAACGCGTGGTCCAGCGCATCCAGATCCTGCGGCATGCGCCGCGCCGCCTCGCGCGCTTCGCTCAACGGGCGGCCGCTGTTGAGCAGGTGATCGCTGCGCCGGCCTTCGGCAGCCCAGCGCTGTGCGGCCAGCTGCAGCCGCTTGCGTGCCTGCAGCAGACGGCGGTTTTCGTGGATCCACTCGGCCGCGCGCGGCCATTGCCGCAGCAAGGCTTCATGCGCAACCGCAAACCCCGGCTCGCCGGCCACCAGCTCGCTGACGAACAGGCGCGCCTGCACGAAGGCATCCACCAGCACGCGCGCTGCGCCGTGCGCCGGCAGCGCCGACCACAGCGCACGCCGCGCGGTCACCGCATCGCTGTCGGGGTGGATCACGCTCAGCAAGCTCAGCACCTGGCCCAGCGCCGCCTGTGCGGCAGCCGGCAGGGCACGAAAGGTGTGTTCGGCATGGTGCGCCAATGCGCCTTCCAGCCCGCCCAATGCGCGGTAGGCGGCAAAGGTCAGCAGCCCGTCGTCGCTGCGTTGCGCGTGCAAGGCATGCAGCAGATGCTGCAGCAACGGCAGGGCATCGGGCTGGCGCGCGGTGGCATCGCGCAGCACATCGTCCAGCCGGCTGGCGCTGTCGCGGTCCTCTTCGAAGCGCAGCCCGGCCATGGCCGCCGGCACGCGGATGATCTGGCCGATCTCGCCATCGCGCGGCGCCAGCAGATCCACGTGGCCGTCGCCGCGTTTGAGTTCGACGATCTGTGGCAAGGCGTCGATCAGGCGCGGGTAGAAATCGCTGCGGGTGAGCATCAGCACCGCCACCTGCGCGCTGCTGCACAGTGCCTGCAAGGCCGCAGCCAGTGCGGCGCGGTCGGCATCGGTGATCCCGGGCGTGGCCACCAGCGCTTCTGCGTGGTCGATCACCAGCAGCAGATGGCGCTGGGTCTGTGCGCTGTCGCGCGCTGGTGGGCGTTGACGCATCGCCTCGCCAATGGCCGCATGCAGCGGGGCAGGGCGCTGCAGCCACTCGGGCAACGCCGCCATCTGCGCCGGCGAAAACACCGCTCGCCCGCCCGCTTCCCAGTCACCGAGTGCGCGCGCCAGTGTGTCGAGCACATCGCCGCCACGGCATTGCGCCAGGTTGCAGTACGCCACCGCAATGGCTTCCAGCCCATCCAGCCCGCCGGGCTGCGCCAGCAACGGCACCACGCCGGCGCGCAGCAACGAGGTCTTGCCGCAGCCGCTGGCGCCGCTCACCAGCACCAGCCCGCGCTGGCTGTGCAATTGCGCGCGCATCGCGCCCAGCACCTGCGCAATCGCATGGCTGCGGCCGAAGAAGACCTCGGCGTGTGCGGGATCGAACGCCTGCAGCCCCACATACGGGCTGCCGTGTCCCCACACCTGCGTGCCCATCACCGCACCGCGATAATCGTCGGGAAACACCACCTTGGGCAGCAGCCGGTATCCGCGCTTGCGGATGGTTTCGATGTAGCGCGGTTGGCGGCTGTCGTCGCCCAGCTTGCGGCGCAGTTGGGCGATGGTCTTGTGCACCGGGTTGTCGCCGTAGAAGCTGCCGTGCCACACCTCGATCAGCAACTGCTCGGCGCTGACCACCTCGCCGGCCCGTTCGGCCAGCGCGATCAGCACTTCCATCATGCGCGGTTCCAGCGCGATGGTCTGGCCGTCGTCGATCAGCGCAAGCCGTTCCGGCTCGACCAGCAAGGGCCCAAGCCGAAACCGCGGGACGGAGCCCAGCTGCGTGACGCGCTCGCTTCGAAGAGACATCGCTCGGATACCGGTCGCACGGTGGGAGGAGCCTCGACGATCGCCATCAGGCGCGGCCAGGCACGGCACGGCAGGCGCAAAAGTAGCACAGGCGCTGACGCAGGAAATCGATGGTGATCGCCGTTCGTTCGCGTCCGTGCGCGGAAGATGCATGCCCGGTCGTGCGGCATGCCTGGCGCTGCAAGCGGGCTTCACGCAGCGCCATACAGCGGCGTGTGGTGCGCCTCAGGCTGTTTCGCCAGCAGGCCAGCGATTAAGATGCCGCCAGCATCTTGCTGACCAGGAGTCCACGTTGATCATCCATCCCAAAGTGCGCGGCTTCATCTGCACCACCACGCATCCGCTTGGCTGCGAGCGCAATGTGCTCGAGCAGATCGCGGCCACGCGCGCGCGCGGCGTCCGCAACGACGGCCCGAAGAAGGTGCTGGTGATCGGCGCATCCAGCGGCTACGGCCTCGCCTCGCGCATCACCGCCGCGTTCGGCTTCGGTGCCGACACGCTGGGCGTGTTCTTCGAAAAACCCGGCAGCCCCAGCAAGGCCGGCACCGCCGGCTGGTACAACTCCGCCGCGTTCGACAAGCACGCCAAGGCCGCGGGCCTGTACAGCAAGTCGATCAACGGCGATGCGTTTTCCGATGCCGCACGCGAGAAGGTCATCGAGCTGATCAAGACCGAGATGGGCGGGCAGGTCGACCTGGTGGTGTATTCGCTGGCCTCGCCGGTGCGCAAGCTGCCGGGCACGGGTGAAGTGAAGCGCTCGGCGCTCAAGCCGATCGGCAACACCTACACCGCCACCGCCATCGACACCAACAAGGACACCATCATCCAGGCCTCGATCGAGCCGGCCAGCGCGCAGGAGATCGAAGACACCGTCACCGTGATGGGCGGGCAGGACTGGGAGCTGTGGATCGACGCCCTGGAAGGCGCCGGTGTGCTCGCCGACGGCGCGCGCAGCGTGGCCTTCAGCTATATCGGTACCGAGATCACCTGGCCGATCTACTGGCACGGTGCGTTGGGCAAGGCCAAAGTCGACCTGGACCACACCGCGCAGCGGTTGAACGCGCGCCTGGCCAAGCGCGGCGGCAGCGCCAACGTGGCGGTGCTCAAGTCGGTGGTCACCCAGGCCAGCGCGGCGATCCCGGTGATGCCGCTGTACATCTCCATGGTCTACAAGATCATGAAGGAAAAGGGCCTGCACGAAGGCACCATCGAGCAGCTCGACCGCCTGTTCCGCGAGCGCCTGTATCGCGAAGATGGCCAGCCCGCCGAGGTGGACGCCGAAAACCGCCTGCGCCTGGACGACTGGGAACTGCGCGACGACGTGCAGGACGCCTGCAAGGCGCTGTGGCCGCAGGTCACCACCGAGAACCTGTTCCAGCTCACCGACTACGCCGGCTACAAGCACGAGTTCCTCAAGCTGTTCGGCTTCGAGCGCGACGATGTGGATTACGACGCCGATGTGGAGACGGACGTGACCTTCGATTGCATCGAGCTGAGCTGAGAGCAGGGATTCGGGAATCGGGATTTGGGATTTGCAAGCGCGGTGGGTGGCTGCATCGCTGATCTTCGCTGGATCCAAATACGTTGCGGCAAGGACAATCGGCAATCGATGCCGGTTGCCCTCGCTGTTACGAATCCCCACTCCCCAATCCCAAATCCCCGCCCCCAATGGACAAACTGATTGCCTTTCTGGTGCTGGCCGTTGTGGTCAGCGTGGCCTGTGCTGTATTGCTGCGCTTCGTCAGGTTGCACTGGTCATTGAAGGCGATCGCCAATCTGTTGATCACCACGGCCGTCGTGTGTGCCGTGGTGATGCAGGACGGCTCTGCACCGCCCTGGAACCACGCCTTGCTGATCACGCTGTTCTTCAGCGTCCCGGCGTCGCTGTGTGTGGTGCTGCTGAGCGCAGGCTTCAAATGGATCACCAACAAACGCCGCAGCCGTGCGCCCGCCTGAAGCGCGTGAGCGCAGCGAACAACACCTAGCAAGTACCTGCCCGCGGCCCTGCGGCCGCAACAACGCGTCAGTTCTGAGCGCACCGCGCTCCGTTAGCAACAAGCCTGGACAGAGCGCCGAAAGCCAGCGCTCTTAAGCTCTTACGATTCCCCAATCCCGATTCCCGATTCCCGTAGCGTCAGCGCCGCACATCAAACCGCGCATCGCCCACGCAGGCCTGCACATCGGCTACCGAGAGCGGGTTGAAATCGCCGGGAATCGAGTGCTTCAGGCAGCCGGCCGCCAGGCCGAAGCGCACCGTGTCGTCCAGCGACCAGCCTTCGATCAGGCCGTGCAGCACGCCGGCGGCAAACGCGTCGCCGCCGCCGATGCGGTCGATGATCGGGGTCAGTTCCTCGCTGGGCGCGCGCGCCACCGCACCACTGCGCGGCACCAGCAGTGCGCCCAGGCTGTGGTGGTCCACGTTGTGCGCCACGCGCTGCGTGCAGGCCATCAGCTGCAGCTGCGGGAATGCGGCAAAGGCCTGCTGCGCGGCCGCTTCCACGCGCGCTTCCAGCGTGTCCTGCGGGAACTCGCCGCCCAGCACCACGCCGATGTCGCGGTAGTCGGCAAACACCACGTCCGCACAGGCGAACAGCTGGCGCAGGATGCCGCGCGCATCGCCCTGCCAGCGTTGCCACAACTTGGGCCGGTAATTACCGTCGAACGAGACCTTGACCCCGGCCGCACGCGCCGCGCGTGCCGCCGCCAGCGTGGCCTGCGCCACGTCCGCACCCAGTGCCGGGCTGACCCCGGACAGATGCAGCCACTGCACCCCATCCAGCAGGGCCGGCCAGTCGTAGGCGTCGGCCGGGGCCAGCGCAAACGCCGAGTCGGCGCGGTCGTAGACCACTTCGCTGGGGCGGTGGATCGCGCCGGTGGTCAGGAAGTACAGCCCCATGCGCCCATCCACCCGCCGCACATGCCGCGTGTCCACGTCGTGGCGGCGCAACTCGCCCAGCACCGCCGCACCCAGCGGGTTGTCCGCCACCGTGCTGACCATGGCCACGTCATGGCCAAAATGCGCCAGCGACACGCCGACATTGGCCTCGGCCCCTCCGCAGTGCACGTCCAGCCGCGGTTGCTGCAGCAGCAGCTCGTGACCAGGCGCCCCCAGGCGCAGCAACAACTCTCCAAAGCACAGGATACGGGCACGACTCATGCGGCAATTACCTCGGCTGTGTGGTGCGTCACGGTGTGGGGGAACCGCTGCGCGTCAGGATGACCATCGGTGTCATTCTAGCCGGCGCCAAACGCGCCGGGCGAGGCCCATGATGCGACGCGCAGTGACCGCTTGCACCCCTTTTGGGCAAATTTGGTGACGTTTTCTGCTGCGCTGCAAGATGTTACGGGAGGATTCAGCTGGTAACGTCGTT
This sequence comes from Xanthomonas sp. WHRI 6108, assembly GCF_040202385.2. Lineage (NCBI taxonomy): Bacteria > Pseudomonadati > Pseudomonadota > Gammaproteobacteria > Lysobacterales > Lysobacteraceae > Xanthomonas > Xanthomonas sp. WHRI 6108. The sequence continues at coordinate 136,977 of NZ_CP168198.1, forward strand.
TTGACCAGCGGTGTCATTGCCGCTCACAACCAGACTTTCATGTTGTTCATGGACCCTTGGGAGGGGAGGACATGCAATTTCGGACCACCAGCCGGAAGACACCGGTTACCTTGCTGGCGTTGTCGATCGGCCTTGCGCTGAGCGGCCACCTGGCAGCACAAGAAACCACCCAAGCGCCCGCAGAACCGGCCGTCGACCTGGACACCGTCACGGTGACCGGCTATCGCGCCTCGGTGGAAAAGGCCCTGGACATCAAGCGCGGCGAAGCCGGCGTGGTCGATGCGATTGTCGCCGAGGACATCGGCAAGTTCCCCGACCTCAACCTGGCCGAGTCGCTGCAGCGCATCCCCGGCGTGGTGATCACCCGTGAGGCCGGCGAAGGCCGCGCCATCTCGGTACGTGGCCTGGGCCCGGAGTTCACCCGCGTACGCATCAACGGCATGGAAGCGCTCACCACCGTCGGTGCCGGCGACCAGAGCGGCGGCACCAACCGCGGCCGCGGCTTCGACTTCAACGTGTTCGCCTCGGACCTGTTCTCGCAGCTGATCGCGCGCAAGACCGCCTCGGCCGATGTGGAAGAAGGCTCGCTCGGCGCCACCGTCGACCTGCGCACCGCGCGTCCGTTCGACTACAACGGCTTCACCTTCGCCGCCAGCGGCCAGGCCGCCTACAACGCCATGGCCGAGAAGGCCAACCCGCGCGTGGCCGCGCTGATCGCCAACACCTGGGCCGACAACACCTTCGGCGCCCTGCTGTCGGTGGCCTACACCGAGCGCGAGGTGCTGGAAGAAGGCGCCAACACCGGCCGCTGGGCCAACGGCCCCAGCAACGGCAACTTCAGTCCCGCCTCGCCGTACGCCGCGGCGCGTTCGGCCGATGTCTACCACCCGCGCTTCCCGCGCTACACCCAGCAGATCCACGACCAGGAACGCCTGGGCGTCACCGGCTCGCTGCAGTGGAAGCCCACCGACCGCACCACGCTGTCGCTGGACGCGCTGTATTCCAAGATCGACGCCAAGCGCGACGAGCACTACATCGAAGCGATCTCCTTCAGCCGCAACCGCGACGGTCTCACCCCGCGCCGGCCGGTGCGCGACGGCAAGCCGGGCACCATCGTGCGCAACGGCGAGATCCGCAACAACGCGCTGGTCTATGGCGAGTTCGACAATGTCGATATCCGCTCGGAAAACCGCCACGACGAGTGGAATACCAAGTTCACCCAGGTCAGCCTGGACCTGGAGCACCGCTTCAACGACGACTTCAGCATCAATGCCCGGGTCGGCACCTCGCGCTCTGCGCACGAGAACCCGGTGCAGACCACCATCATCATGGACAAGTACGACGTCGACGGGTACAGCTACGACTACCGCGGCAACAGCCGCGCGCCGGTGCTGAACTACGGCATCGACCCGACCAACCCCGCCGGTTGGGAACTGGCCGAAATCCGCCTGCGTCCGCAGTCGGTGGACAACGATTTCGACACCGGCCAGATCGACTTCAACTGGAACATCAGCCCCGGCTTCCGCCTCAAGGGCGGCGTGCTGGCCAAGAACTACAGCTTCAGCACGGTCGAGCTGCGCCGCGCCAACGAACTGTCCGTGCCCACCTTCGCCAACGGCAGCACCATCGTGCCGGCCGATCTGACCGAACAGGCCGGGCTCAAGGGCATCAACGGCAGCCCGTCCAGCTGGGTGGTGCCCAACCTGGATGCGGTGGCCGACCTGTTCGGCATCTACAGCAACAGCGGCACCTTCGCCGTGGCGCCGCGCGTCAACAACAGCCGCAGCGTCGAGGAAAAGGACCGCGGCGTGTGGTTGATGGGCGAGTTCTCCACCGACCTGGGCTCCATCCCGCTGTCGGGTAACTTCGGCGTGCGCTATGTGCGCACCGAGCAGGAATCCACCGGCTATGCGCTGATCAACAACGCACCGGCGCTGACCACCGTGGGCCGCAAGTACAACAACACGCTACCCTCGTTCAACCTGGTCGCCGAACTGGCACCGGACCTGCTGCTGCGCCTGGGCGCGGCCAAGGTCATGAGCCGCCCCGGCCTGGGCAGCCTCACCCCCGGCGTGACCGTGGCGGTGGCCGGTGGTGCGCGCACCGTGGCCGGCGGCAACCCGGACCTGGACCCGATCGAAGCCACCAATGTCGACCTCGGCCTGGAGTGGTACTTCAATGAAGGCGCCATGCTCGGTGTCGGCCTGTTCTATAAGGACATCGAGAGCTTCATCCAGACCGCGCGCGAAGTGCGTCCGTACTCCAGCAGCGGCCTGCCGGCCTCGTTGCTGGAGGGCACCGGCGCCACCGTCAACGACGACTTCGCCTTCAGCATCCCGCTCAACACCCCGGGCGGCGAATTGAAGGGCGTGGAAGCCAACTACACCCAGCCCTTCACCTTCCTGCCGGGCAAGTGGGCCAACCTGGGCGTGCAGCTCAACTACACCTGGGTCGATTCGCAGATCCAGTACCTGGCCAGCAGTGGCGCACCGGTGATGAAGAACGACCTGCTCGGGCTGTCGCGCTCGTCGTGGAATGCCACGCTGTTCTACGAAGGCGACTCCTTCGCCGGGCGCGTGTCGGCCACCAACCGCGACGACTACCTCACCCAGGCACCGGGTGCGGAAACCGGCTTCAACGTCGACGGCGTGCACGGCATGACCGGCACCACCATCCTCGATGCCTCGCTGCGCTACAAGATCAGCAAGCAGCTGGAGCTGAGCCTGGAAGGCATCAACCTCACCAACGAAGCCTCCGACGAATGGGTGTCCTCGCCGCGGACCGGCCAGCTGCCGCTGCAGTACGCCGAAACCGGCCGCCAGTACCTGCTGGGCCTGCGCTACAAGTTCTGACCCGCTGTCTGCCCGCTGCGCACATGCGCAGCGGGCCCCGATCCGACGCCTGATCGCTGCGCATGCGTTGCCGTTGCTGCACGCATGCAACGCGGTGGGCGTGATGTTGGAAGCGTCAGGCACCACGCAGCGGACAGTCGCCTGACGACTGCGCAGCGGTGCTGTCGGTCGCTCATGTCGACGCCGGTGGCCCGTGGGGAGGCTGAGCGCGTCATTGCAGCCAGTGCCATTGGAGTGAGTGCATCATGCAAGCCCGTTTGCGTCGTCCCGCCGCCGAGGCAGGCGTCCGCCTGTCCGCCGCACGTCTGTCGGTGGCCATCGTCCTGGCCTTGCACGGTGTGAGCGCTGCCGCGCAAACCGTCGGCCCGCCGGCCACGCCCACCGATGCGGTCGACCTGGACCGTGTGCAGGTCAAGGCCACCTACCGCGAAAGCCTGCAGCAATCGCTGGACGCCAAGCGCTACAGCGTGGAGCAGGTGGATGCCATCTATGCCGAAGACATCGGCAAGTTTCCCGATCTGAATCTGGCCGAATCGATGCAGCGCATCGCCGGCGTCTCCATCGACCGCGAGGGCGGCGAGGGCAAGCAGATCTCCGTGCGCGGCCTGGGTTCGGACTTCACCCGCGTGCGCATCAACGGGCTGGAAGCGCTGGCCACCGCCGGCAGCGGCAGCGATGGCGTCAACCGCAGCCGCGGTTTCGACTTCAATACCTTTGCCTCCGAACTCTTCAGCCGCGTCACCATCAGCAAGACCCAGTCGGCGCAGATGGACGAAGGCTCATTGGGTGCCACGGTCGACCTGCGCGGCTCGCGCCCGTTCGACTTCGACGGCTTCGAAGCGGCCGCGTCCACGCAATACGGCTACAACGATCTCTCGCGTGAAAAGGACCCGCGCTTTTCCGGCCTGATCAGCAACATCTGGGCCGATGGCCGCGTCGGCGCGCTGATGTCGGTGTCCTACAGCGAGCGCCACCTGCGCGAGGAAGGCTACAACCCGGTGCGCTGGGAACACGGCAACTACCGCAACTCCAACCAGAGCACCGCCACCAACAACGGCACCTACGGCTTCTGTTCGCCGGTGGGCTACAACCCGCAGACCCCGCGCAACCCGCTGGCCAACGAAACCCCTGCCGGGGTCGGCTCGCAGGCCAACCAGGACCGCAACAACGGCTGGGGCAGCTACGGCATCAGCGCCACCAACTGCGGCACCGGCATCGCGCGCCCGGCCAACACGCCGGAGAACATCCAGGCCTACGAAACCGCTACCAACGCCTGGATTCCGCGCTATCCGCGCTACATCCGCACCGATCACGAAATCAAACGCCTCGGCGTCACCGGCGCGCTGCAATTCAAGGTCAGCGACGACACCCTGCTGAACTTCGACATGCTGTATTCCAAGCTGGACAAGGACCAGCGCGAAGACTCGGTCGGTGCCAACCTGCACCGCACCGCCAACTTCGGCGGCAAGACCCAGATCGCCGTGCGCGAGGCCCAGGTGGACGAGCAGAACCGCCTCACCTACGGCGTGTTCGACAACGTCGACTTCCGCACCGAGTCCAGCAACATCGAAGAATCCACCGAGTTCAAGCAGTTCAGCCTGGACCTGCAGCACCGCTTCAACGACCAGGTGCGCGTCAATGCCCTGGTCGGCCACTCGACCTCGGACTACGAACGCCCCGAGTTTTCGATGGTGAGTTTCGACAACACCAACCTGGACGGCTTCGTGCTGGACCGGCGCGGTGGCGGCGATTACCCCAGCATGAGTTTCCCGTTCGACGCGGGTAACCCCAATAACTGGCAGTGGCTTGGCTATGGCGCAGTGCCGGTCAACAGCAACGGCACCGCGCGCGGCACCAACATCAGCGAGGTGCGGCTCAACCCGCAGTCGGTGGGCAACACCTTCGATACCGCCAAGGTGGATCTGGAATTCAACATCAGCCCCACCTTCACCTTCCGCACCGGGCTGGCCTACAAGAACTACGACATGGACACGTCGGAGTCGCGCAACATCTCCTACGGGCGACTGGCGCAGGCATTGCCGGCCGGTGTGGGCGTGGGCGATTTGAGCACCAATCTGGACGGCTTCGGCCGCAGCTTGAACGGCAGCTTCCCCACCACCTGGGTGATTCCGGATTTCCAGAAGGTCGCCGACCTGCTCAACATCAATTGCGACTGCGACACCGGCGTGCCCGGCGGCGACTACCGGCTGGCCGATGTCGGCCACTTCGGCTCGTCCAACAACAATTTCGCCGTCAACGAAAAGAGCCTGGGCACCTACCTGCAACTCGATTTCAATACCGACCTGTGGGGCCGCGCGCTGCGCGGCAACCTGGGCGTGCGCTATGTGCAGACGCAGATCGCCGCCAGCGGTTATGCGCCGTGCACGGCCACCGCGGCCGGTGCGATTTCGCCCAACTGCCAGTCGTTCTTCGGCGTGGCCAGCGCCACCGCCGCGGCCGGCGAGCGCCTGCTGGTGCCCACCACCGTCAACCACAACTACCGCGACATCCTGCCCTCGTTGAACCTGTCGTGGGATGTTAGCGACGAGGTGGTGCTGCGCTTCGGCGCGGCCAAGACCATGGCGCGCCCCACGCTGGCGTACCTGTCGCCCAGCGTCAGCGGCGGCCCCACCCAGTATTTCGACGACGGGCGCTTTTTCTCGATCAACCTGGGCAACCCCAAGCTCGACCCGTTCCGCTCCACCAACTACGACCTCAGCGCCGAGTGGTATTTCCGCGAAGGCTCGCTGCTGTCGGCGGCGGTGTTCTACAAGGACATCGACAGCTACGTGCAGCGCACCCGCGTGCTCAGCACCTGGGAAGCGATGGGCTACTCGCTGGACCTGCTCCCCGCAGGCTTCACGCCGGACACCATCTTCAACGTGCAGAGCTACTTCAACACGCCCGGTGGCCCGCTCAAGGGCTTCGAGCTGACCTACCAGCAGGCCTTCGATTTCCTGCCCGGCTTCTGGCGCAACTTCGGCGTGCAGCTCAACTACACCCAGGTCGATTCCAAGATCAATTACCTGTTCAGTACCGCCGGCAGCAGCAATACCAGCATCACCACCACCGCCACCGAGCGCGACCTGCTCAACCTCTCGCCGCAGTCCTACAACGCCACCGTCTATTACGACGACGGCCGCTTCAGTGCGCGCGTGTCCACGAGTTATCGCGATGGCTACATCAACAACATCCTCGCCCAGGAAGACGTCTACGACCTGGATGGCAAGCGCCTGGTCACGGCCGACGTGACCGGCAAATACAGCGTGGAAAACGTGGATTTCAACATGTCCTACAAGCTCAACGACCAGCTATCGCTGACCTTCGAGGCCATCAACCTGCTCGACACCCCCGACCGCCGCTACGTCGATTCCACGCTGGAACTGCCCGACAAGTACACCGTCACCGGGCGCCAGTACTACATCGGCGCGCGCTACAAGTTCTGACCAGGAGAGCGACATGCAAGTGCATCGCAGAACCGTCTTACGTCAGTTGGCCGCCACCGCGTTGGTGGCCGTGGCAGGCCTGTGCAGCAACGCCGCCATTGCCGCCGACCCGGTCTACACCGTGGCCAAGCAGGGCAGCGCCGGCTACCGCACCGTGCAGGCCGCCATCGATGCCGCCGTGCAGGGCGGCAAGCGCGCGCAGATCAACATCGGCGCCGGCACCTACCAGGAACTGATCGTGGTGCCGTCCAACGCACCGGCGCTCAAGCTCACCGGTGCCGGCGCCACCCAGACCGTCATCACCTACGACAACTACGCCTCACGCATCAATCCGGCCACCGGCACCGAGTACGGCACCTCCGGCTCGTCCAGCGTCATCATCGCCGGCAACGACTTCACTGCCGAGCAACTGAGCTTCGGCAATCACGCCGGCCCGGTCGGGCAGGCGGTGGCGGTGCGTGTGGATGGCGACCGCGCCGCGTTCCGCAACGTGCGTTTCCTCGGCTACCAGGACACGCTGTACCTGCGCGGCGCCAAGCTGTCCTACTTTCTCGACTGCTATGTCGAAGGCACCGTGGATTTCGTGTTCGGTGCCGGCACCGCGCTGTTCGAAAACGTGCAGCTGCACTCGCTGGGCGATGGCTATCTCACTGCCGCCTCCACCCCGCAGGAGAGCGCACGCGGCTTCGTGTTCCGCAATGCGCGTGTCACCGCTGCCAGCGGCGTGAGCCGCGTGTTCCTGGGCCGGCCGTGGCGGCCGTATGCCAGCGTCAGCTTCATCGGCAGCCAGCTCGGTGCGCACATCCTGCCCGAGGGCTGGAACAACTGGGGCAACGCCGCCAACGAGGCCACCGCCCGCTACAGCGAATACCAGAGCAGCGGCGCCGGCGCCAACCCGTCGCGCCGCGTGAAGTGGTCGCGCCAGCTCACTGCTGCGCAGGCCGCCGCGCTGGACCGCAACACCATCCTCGGCAGCTGGAGGCCGTTCTGATGCGCAAGCTCACCACCTTCGCCCTCGCCACTGCGCTGCTGCTGGCACCGCTGTCCGCACTGGCCGACAAGATCGCCGACAACATGTTGCTGCTGCAGACCGCCTCCGGCGGCTGGTCCAAGCAGTACAAGGGCGTTGCCGTCGACTACAACCGCACCTTTACCGCTGCGGAAATCGCCGAGCTGCAGCAACCCGGGCGCAAGGACGACGCCACCATCGACAACAAGGCCACTACCTACGAGATCGGCTACCTCTCCACGCTCTACAAGACCGAGAAGAACGCCAAGTACGTGGCCGCCGCCAAGCGCGGCGTGGACTATCTGCTCACCGCGCAATACGCCAACGGCGGCTGGCCGCAGTTCTACCCGGACCTGTCGTCCTACCATCACCAGATCACCTACAACGACGATGCGATGGTGCGCGTGCTCAACCTGCTGCAGGACATCAGCGAGGGCAAGGGCGACACCGGCGCGCTGCTGCGTGCCAGCCACGGCGCACGCGCGCGCCAGGCGGTGACCAAGGGGCTGGAATGCGTACTCGCCACCCAGGTCAAGATCGGCGGCACGCTCACCATCTGGGGTGCGCAATACGACGAGGTCACGCTCAAGCCGGCCAAGGCACGTGCGTATGAGCTGGCCTCGCTGGCCTCCAGCGAGTCGGTCAGCATCGTGCGCTTTCTGATGCGCCAGCCCACCCCGTCCGCACAGATCAAGACATCGGTCGAGGCCGCTGCACGCTGGTTCGACACCCACCGCATGCGCGACCTGGCCACCAAGAAGATCGACGACCCCACCCAGGAAACCGGCCAGGACGTGATCCTCGTCGCGCAACCGGGTGCGTCACTATGGGCACGCTTCTACGACCTGCAGAATCAACGCCCGCTCTATGCCAACCGCGACGGCAAGGCCTTGACCGAGTACATGCAGGTGCCCAACGAGCGCCGCGTCGGTTATGCCTGGCACGGCACCTGGCCGGACAAGCTGTTGAAGGACGACATTCCCAAGTGGCGCACCGCCAACGGTCTGTAAGTGCGTCGTCGCCACCGCGTGCAAGCGCGCGGTGGCTGTTTTACGTTTTGGAATTGACGAGGTGAGCGTGTCGAAGTTCTTGTTGGGAATGCTGTGCCTGATCGCGCTGCCGGTGAGCGCGGCCACCACCACCGCGCCGGAGCTGTTGTTCCGGGTGTCGGCCGACCGCGACCTGCAGGCCGATGTGGCCCGCGGCGACGGCGTGCCAAACTTCCGCGACAAGATCACGCTGGTGCCCACCGGCAAGCGTGGCAATGCCATCGAATGGGCCGACGACGGCGTGCTGTCGTGGAATGCGCCCGGCAACCTCTACACCCAGCGCGGCACGCTGAGCTTCTTCTGGCGCGCGCGCTACCCCGTGGGCGAGGCGCCATTCGTGATCTTCCGCGTCGGCTATGCCGACCACACCAGCTGGGACATGGCCTGGCTGCGCATCGACTGGAACGGCCACGGCTTCGATGCCTTCGTCACCGACGCCAACCTCGCGCGCACCCGCGTCTCCTTCAAGCTCGAAAAGAACCCGGCCGCCAGCGACTGGACCCACATTGCGTTTGCCTGGGACGAAACCCGCGGCGTGCGCCTGTACGTGGACGGTAAGGAAGCCGCACGCGTGGACTGCGGTGCGCCCTGTGCCAACGGCGGCGCGCTCGACTTCGACGCCGCGCTGGACCAGTTCGGCCTGGCCGGCCGCGTGATGTCGCCGCACCAGGTGCAGAGCCGCTACAACTTTTTGCGCGGCAGCGACTTCGACGAGATCCGCATCTACGACCGCATGCTCGACGCCAGCGGCGCCGCCGCACTCGCACGCCTGCAGGAGCCCGCCACCGCCGAGTCGGCCACACCGGCATCGCAACACGCCGCCTTCCTGCACCGTTACGGCTGGGACAACGGCCACGCACCGCCACTGCTGAGCGCACCGGTCACCCGCATCCGCAAGGTGGAGTTCGCCGACGCGCGCGACCTCAAGCAATGGATGTGGAAGGCCACCGACGGCATCGCCGAAACCACCTGGCCCGGCGTCTATAACCGCTCGCGCCTGCCCGGGCGCGACGACTACTTCCAGCTGCCGGACTGGAACACCTATGTCGAAGGTGGCAAGGCGCTGGACCTCACCCTGCCGGACGAGGCCTTCAACCGCATCGAGCTGCGCGGCGCCGCCTACGGCCAGGCCAGCTACGCCGCGCCCAACGCACAGGCGCAGCCGCTGTTCGCACGCAGCCAGGGCGTCGTGCGCAGCGTGGACCAGTTCCCCGAGCGCCGCGGCGGCACGCTGCGCTTTGCAAACACCGCGCAGGAAACCCCCATCCAGGAAATCTGGGCCTACAACGTGCAGCCAGGCGAGGTGCCCAAGGGCAGCGCGCAACTCAGCTACACCGTGCGCAGCGACATCCAGCCCGACTACGACAACCTCGCACCGCTGCGCGATGTCATCGCCGGCCGCTATCCGCCAGGCGAGCGCCAGACCGTCATCGCGCTGCCCACCAAGGCACCGGCGCGCAAGCGCCCCAGCGACAAGGCCGCAGCAAGCGCGCAGCAACCCATCGTGCACATCCTGGTGCCCTCCAGCCTGGGCGACCCGCCGCCGGACCAGGCGCTGATGCGCAGCTGGTCCTACGGCTGGGAGAACATGCACGACGGCCTGGACGGCATCGCCATCACCCTGCCGGCACTCAACCTGCCGGCCACCCACAACGGCAGCATCCCGCTCAACATCCGCATCAAGGACCCCATCTGGCCCGCACGCGACATGCTCGATGTCTCGGTCGCGGTCATCCCCGGCCAGGCCCGTACGCTGTGGCTGGACCTGCGCGACAGAATCCTCAGCAACGACAGCCTGATGCTCAGCATCGCCGCCGCCGCGACCGGCTTCGATGCCAACGCACTCGACGGCACCCAGCTGCAGTTGGTGTTCAAGCCGCGCGCCGAGGCCATCGCCGAGCACGTCGCCGACCGCTTCAACCAGGTCAAGGACAACTGGGGCTTCCTGGTGGAAGAACACACCACCTCCAAGCGCCAGCTGCTCTACAAGCGCCTGGACGCCGACATCACCGACCTGCTGCGCGTCGACCCGGACCACGCCCTCGGCCGCCAGTACTGGAACGACATCAGCTACGCCAACCAGGGCGCGCTGCCTGTCGAACTGCCCGCCGTGCCCAAGGGCGTTCCCGCCTGGGCGTTCTGGCAACTGCAAGACCTCAGCGCCACCCGCCGCTACATCCGCTGGTGGATCGAGCAGCGCCAGGTGGCCTACGGCGATTTCGGCGGCGGCATCTCCGACGACTCGGACCTGGTGCAGCAATGGCCCGGCGTCGCCCTGATGGGTGTGGACCCGGACATGCTCAACGCCTCCATGCTGGCGCTGTCCGATGCCAACTACCGCAACGGCATGTTCACCAACGGCCTGTCCACCATCGAAACCGACGAGCTGCATTCGTACGAGGAGGGCATCAACCTCAACAGCGCCTTGCTGTACCTCAACTGGGGCGACCCGCGCACCGTCGAGCGCCTGATGGAAACGGTCAAAGCCTTCGACACCATCATCCAGGTCAACCCGCAAGGCCACCTGCTGTTTGCCAGCAACTGGTTCGGCGGCCGCAAGGTCTACCGCGAGCCCAACTGGCAATGGCAAAAACCGTACTCCTTCCCCATCGTGCACCCGGCCATCCTGCTGGGCGGCTATAACGCCGACCCCAACAGCCGCCGCATCGTCACCGGCCTGGCAGACGGCTACCTCGCCCACGCCTACACCAACGCCAAGGGCAACTGGGCGCTACCCAACGAGATCAACTGGCAAACCGGCAAAACCCGCGGCGGCGAACTGTTCGAAGGCAGCGGCGGCGCCGACACCTTGCACACCTTCTGGGCCGCCTACCGCTTCACCGGCGATGCGCGTTATCTCAAGCCCATCGACTACCGCGTCGCCAACAGCGGCCCCAACGGCCTCTCCCTGCTCAACGAAAACTTTCTCGATGTCATGGGCAAGCGCAGCGACTGGAGCGGCAAGCTCATCGATGCCGCAAACAAGGACGACGGCAGCGCCCCGGACTTCCCGCATCACGTGGCCTGGGAGCAAACCGGCAATCTCGAGTATCTCGCCGCCATTTACCGCAGCGAGGCGCGGGAGAAACTGCAGAACTTTTACATGAACACCGAAGGCCACTGGTGGAGCGACCGCGTGGAATCCCCCACGGTCAACCTGCAACGCGCACGCCTTGGCGGCGTGGCGCTCAAGCGTAACCAGACCTACCCCGGCCACACCGTGAGCTGGCGCTTCGCCGATCCAGAAGCGGCGACACAGGTCGCCATCGCCATCCCCGCACCCCGGCAAGACCGCTTCACCGTCATTGCCTACAACACCTCCAGTAAACCTCAGCGCGCCAGCATGACCGGCTGGAACGTCGCCCCGGGCCAGTGGCGCATCACCCAGGGCGTGAGCAAAGGCAATGACGGCAAGCTCGACAGCAACGCCAAAACGCAAGAGGTCGCTTTCGAAAAAAGCGCGGCCATCGACATCGACTTCCCCGCAGGCCGCACCACCGTCCTGCAGCTCGAACGCATCGCAGCCACCACCCCGGTCGAACTGCGCCCGGACCTGGGGATTGGTCATGGCGATGTGCGCGTGACTGCAGATGCGATCGAAGTGACCGTGCATAGCCTCGGGCATGCCGATGCACCGGCCGGGTTTGTGGTGTTGGAAGATGCGCGTGGCAAGGAGCTGACAAGAGCGAGATTTCCGGCGTTGGAGGCTCCGCGGGATTTTGTGCCGAGAACAGCGGTGGTGCGGTTGGCGGTGCAGGGTGTCAGCGCTGGGAAGGATGCGCGGTTGCAGCTGGTGACGGAAGGTGAGGTTGCTGAGGTGACTCAACGCAACAACACGCTGGCGATACCGTGAAAGAAAGCGACGAGCCCAAGTGCAGACTTCTAGATCCTGGCGTTGGGACGCAGGTAGCCCTGCGCAACAGGATGAGCCCGCAAAGATGCGGTCCAAGCAATTAGCGTTAAAAGCAGAGGCGCAGTTGAAAAGTGATGAGCTTAAAACGCGTCTAGCGATTGACCGTAGTCAGGCAGTCGGCGAAGATCACGTTATACCGCGCTTAGGCGGTTCAATATTAGTTATACCCCGAGGGGATATCACCATGGGCTTCACTGGAAAGCAGCTTGCGGGTGAGGTAGGCGGCAAGTTAATGCTTCTAATCATATTCTGGGGTTTAACTGGTCTTGTAACTGCTTGCTTCTCGCCCAGCATCATTGGCGGCATGAAAGAGTTCTTGCTTACGGCCTCAGAGAATGGCAACTCCATTATTCCTGTTCTTGCGGCTGCCACCACCGTTGCCCTCTTGTACATCACTGCAATTTTTCAAAAATCGCCAAGGAGATTCCAGCACGCTGCAGAGTACGTAGCTGACATCGCTGATAACCTTGGCTCAACTCTGTTCTTGCTGGGTTGGTCTGTCTCAATCGTATTCTTTGCATGCCCTTCAGTCGAGCGCGCCGTTCTTTCGGTGTTCGGGATCCTTGTCGGATTCGCTTTAGTCGTCTTCTCAAAGAAGTTCGGCGCATAACAATTAATTCATGCCGAACCCACTTCGCGGGTCGGCTCAATTCAGACGTTGGCTGCCATGGAAAAACCTCGCAAACAGTTAGAGCGGTGGGCTCAATCACTATGCCAGGACGTTAGTATTGGAGGCCTTATTGCTCGCTGCCCGGTTGCGCATAAGTGGAAAGCACCTTATCGAAGCATCGTGGTTCGAGAAGCATTGCTGTGGCGCATGCATGACCTCGGGCAGCAAACGCTTCTTCTAGCCGAGCACAAACACATACTTGGTGCGCGTATTCTTCTCCGCAGTGCAATAGAAACACTGGGGGTTCTTATATATGTAAACCAAAAGACCAAGGGGGTCCTGGTTGGAAATCTCTCATTCTTTGACTTCGAAGAGATTACAAAGAAACTGCTGATGGGCTCAAAAAATGAAACAACTCCATTTTCTGCCATCAATATAATTACAGTGCTGGCGCAAGCTGATAAAGCCCATCCTGGGCTCGCCGAGATGCATCAAAAGCTCAGCGAGAGCGCACACCCCAACTACGATGGCGTGCTGTATGGTTATTCTTCAACAGATCCGGACAAGTACGAGACGCGTTTTTTAAATAATTGGCTCCAGTTCTTCGGCATGCAGCAAGAGCCCGCAGCTGCATTCGTTTTCGCGGTCTTCGAGCATGAGTACAATGACATTTGGCCCCAGCAGCTAGAGCAGCTAGAGGAGTGGCTACGAGCCAATGATGCAGCTCTTGAGGCGCAGCTCGCTGGCATTTAACAATTCATTAAAGCCGAAGCCGCTTTGCGGCTCGGCTTAATTCAGGCGTTATGCATCACAGGAAAACTATCGGCGCTTCGTTGCGCGCGCAAAATCATGAACATGACCGCCGACACTCTCATCGCCTTCGTTGCCCTTCTTGTCTCGCTTCTAACCTTCGGAGCGTCCATCAGATTCTGGCGACGGCAATTCCGACCCATAGTGACTGCTTCAATCCGAACACACAAGGCGGACAATCAAGCGATTGCATACAACCTAGTCCTATTGAACTCTGGCACCATTCCGGCAAAGAACATCGCAATGAGTGTTGATGAATCGACGCTAGTAGCAGCGTTTGGGGATAGCGCGACAACGGAAAACAAGACGAGATGGCTCGCATGCTTCTCGGCTACTCCGAGGATCAAGATCTTGCACAACGGCGATAGAACATCCTGCTCTTTCGGAACTACACAGGCCGGAAACACTGGCTTCTGGAAGACCCGTGCAACGATCTCCATCACCATAAAGTACGACGGCTGGTTTGGACTGAGCTACACACAACTGCAGGTGCTTGAAGTAGTTGACTCAGGGAGTTTCACGGGCTACATGTGGGGCGATACCTAACCTTTCCTTCAAGCGGACTGGCCTACGGCCAGCCGCTTAAGTCAAACGTCAGGCTGTGGTGGAGCAAAGGTATTGGTGGTTGTAGCTTCGATGAGTTGGCTGCACGCACGCGGTCGGCTCCGGGTAGCAGTCATCACCGCTGCTCGTGACGGTAAGTTCAATGCTTTACCTTTGCAAATTTTTGCCGTGCTGCGCTCATTGCACTTGACTTCGTTTGCATCACGCGTCTCGGCATCGCTGGGCAAGCTCCACCCCACAACCTGTGGCACACTCGGTGCAGGCGGCTGTGCTGGGGAGCAAGGTTGCAACATCCAACTTCTGCGGCCACTCATTGCCTAACAACTCATTCATGCCGACGTTGCTTCGCAACTCGGCATAATTCCAGCGCTAGAAAAGGGAGTAGAGATGAGCTTCGAGCACAGAACTACAAACGACTTAGTCCGTATCGCGGCTGCTGGGGGCGGCTTCACTCTTACTGCAACTCATAGAACAACCGATGATCTTGTTCGTATTGCTGCGGCTGCCAGTGGCAAAGGATCAAGAATTACGTTCACCGGCCTTACCCATCGCACCACTGATGATCTCGTGCGCATAGGTGCTGCTAGCAAAGGCTGCGTCATTTTGGAGGGATAGCTAGCCCCCCTTTTAAAAATTAATTCAAGCCGACGCAGCTTCGCGGCGCGGCTTAATTCAGGCGTTAGGAATCACAACACCTGGTGGCAGCTCAAACATATGCTAGCTGGAGATATTAATGAGAAGTAGCAAGCCTTGCTGGTCTGGTCCTCGCCAATCTGATGGAAAGCGGTGGCAAGGCGCTGATGAGTATGGCGAGAGCTTGTTTCGGATGTACGCTGCTATGTCAGACAATGGAACACAATAGAGCTTGACCATGCTCGCGAGCTATCTGTAAAGAACGGGGGCAGGTGCAATTAATAAGTCAACCTGACCCCTTTTCCTGCAAGCGATGTCGGCAGAGGCGTTGCAAAACAAAAAACATGCCCAGGGAGGGCCATGAAAAGCATTCGAAACGATATTCCGAAGCGGCAGGCATCGGATGAAAACCGGGGCCTGCTGCGAGCCCGCCATCGTAGCTACCGTGCTGCCAAGGTCACTCAGGGCTCTTTGGTCCTGGTGTCGATCCTCTTGCCGGTCATCGGGCTCTGGGTTGGCCCTCAGTTCCCGGAGATCCGGCCCTATTTGGCTTTGGCCAGCTTGATATTGTTAGTCATGGAGACGGCGCTGTTTGACAGGATCCAAAAGGACCGGCTCAAGCGCGGCGCAAAGTTGCAGGAGCAGTTCGACACAAATGTCTTCGAACTCCCTTGGAACCGCTTCGTGACAGGCGCTCCAGTGGAGTATGAAGATGTGCGCAGGCTGTCGGCCAAGCCGCTCTCAAAGAAGCGCGAGGCGCACTTCCATGCTTGGTACGAAGTCGGCTGATCGGCCAGCGCACAAACATCAGCTATGACGCGCGACTCAGACGCCGCTACGGCGGCTGGCTGCTGACGCTCACTATTTTGTTCGGCGTGGCACTGCTTTACGCTGGCTTGTACAAGGGGTTGCAGTTCCCCGATCTCATCATGACTTTGGTGGTGCCGTTTCTGCCCGTGTTGACGTGGGCGTTGCGTGAGCGCATGCAGCAGGTTAACGCTGCGATTTCGCTAACCAACCTCCATGGCGAGTGGAATAAGATCTGGACCAAGGCCCTTGGTGGTGCTGATGCTGCGGACCTCATGGTCGAAGCGAGGTCCCTGCAGGACGCTATTTACCAGCACCGCGAGCGCAGCTCGCTGGTTTTCGACTGGGTCTATTCCATATTCAGGTCAGCGAATGAGGATGAGGCTCGCCACGCGGCCGAGGATCTCGTGCGCAAAGCCGAGAAGGCACTGGGAGAGGGAGGCAAGGCATGAAGCTGGTGGATCAGTTCAAGACCTTCCTCAGCGGTGAGGTCAACCTTAACGACACACGGGTGAGCCAACTAGGCTCCAGCGTTGAAGCGGTTAAGAATGCGATCAAGGCCTCGAACTGGGAACCTAAGATCTTGAACTTCAAGGCCCATGGTTCATGGGCCCACGGCACAATCATCAAACCGCAGACAGGCGGCGTGTTCGACGCCGACCTGCTGGTGATCGTTGAACCAGTCGAAGGCTGGGAAGCTAAGGATTATGTCAACAAGCTGGGAGCCTTGTTTGATGTCCACAGCACTTACAAAGACAAAGTTCATCGTTCTTCACACTGCGTGACCATCGAGTACGTGGGAGAGCGACGCATCGACATCGCGCCGTGCGTCAACGGTCGGTTGTGGTCGAATGCCTATGAAGTGTGCAATCGGAGCACCAACGAGTTTGAAACGACCGCAGCGCTCGACTACACAGACTGGGTTGTTGGTAGGAATGGCGTGGCAGGAGGCAACGACCTCAAGAAAGTCACGCGGCTGCTGAAATACCTGCGCGACATCAAGACCAACTTTACCTGCCCGTCCTTCTTGTTCACGACGCTTGTGGGCATGCACATCTATGACTTGGACAAGGACACGGCGTTTTTTGCGGACACGCCAACCTGCCTGAAGACCCTGATGGGCCGACTGGATGACTACCTACAGGCGTACCCCAGTGTCCCAATCATCCGAAATCCAGTGATGCCGTCTGACATCCAAAGTTGCGTCTGGGACCAAACAAAATACGCAAACTTCCGCGATAAAATCAACCTCTACCGCACGTGGATCGACGAAGCCTTTGCCGAGGAGGATCGCGATGAGTCGATCGGCAAGTGGCAGCGCGTCTTTGGCGACAGTTTTGCAGCTGGCGAGGCTAAGGAGGCTGCGAGGCTCAGTGAGAGCGTGTCTAAGGGCGAAGCGCTGGTGGTCGCGGGCCAGTTCAAGGATCTTGTTCAGCGTGTCATCGAGCTCGGCCGTGTAGCACTCCCAGAGCGCATAACCCGGCTTCCTTATATTCGGCGCCCCAAGTGGCGTACCGCGTCGCAGTCGTATCGCGTCAACGTGTCCGCGGAGCTCTTGACCGAGCAGAAGGGCGTACGGCTGGGCGGGGTTGCTTCGCTGCAAACGCTGCAGAGGGGGCGTTCAATCCGCTTTACGGCTTCCAATGCTGCTGGTGTGCCGTTCGATTCGTCGTTCAAGGTGGTGTGGCGCGTGACAAATACAGACCAGGCCGCTTACGAGGCAAACTCGTTGCGCGGCAATTTCTATCCCAGTGAATCAGGTTTCTCGCGCGAAGAGGACCTAGCATATCGTGGCGTGCATTTCGTGGAAGCCTTCTTGATCGGCAAGAGTAGCAATCGCCTGTACGGGAAGTCAGACCCTTTCTATGTCGTGATCGAGTGACAAAGGCGATGCCGGGGTTCTCCGCCAGATGCCGCATCGACGACGTGGGCTGCGATTGCTGCATTGTTCGGCTAGTGTGCTGTCGCGCTAATACGTGAGCAAAGTCAATGAAGCTTTTTGAGAATTGAATCAGCGGTGGCGGTCCACTTGAAAGGCTGGCAGTCAACGTTGTGGGCTGCGGCGAATTGATCGATGCGCTGCACGATAAGGCGGGGGGTCAGGTTAACTTAAGGAGTCAACCTGAGCCTGGTTACGTGGAGTTCGGTGCTTCGCCATCGATTGCCTTCATCGCGCTGCACTAATTACCCTGCCCTTGCCCTTGCCCTTGCCCTTGCCCTTGGCGGCATCTGACGTCTTGACGGCCTTTTTCCCCGAGCCTCAGGGTCAGGTTCACTTCTTGAGATAAATCGACCAGCTAAGAAAAGAGATAATGAGTAGAGTGAAATTCTAAATATCAAATAAGTGACGAACGAGGCAGGTTGATCTTGAAAATAATTCCATCAATTTTACCTGGGTCTAGTCCGCAGATATGAAGCCATCTGGCCCATCCCAAGATCAAGAACACCTTGCCCAGTTGCTCGGTGTCAATGTGGCTACCGACACATTCGACGTGGCTGCGTCACGCTTGTTAGACAGAGTAGCTGCCGCGATTGGTTATGAGCCATCCGAACCATCCAGCGAGCGCCAAATAGCGTTCGCCTTTGCGCTCGGACAAGATGTAACCTCTGATACCAAGCGCGTCGCAAGTGCCAAGATTGGTGAGGCGCTCTTCGCCAATAACCAAGATGCGATTGCTACTCTCAAACTTCAGCCCGGAGATCACGTCGTTCGCGTCACTCAGTTCGAGCAAGAAGGGGAGCTTCGATCCTTTGAGCAGGAGTTTGTGGTTTCATCCATCCAGCCAAATGGTCGAGTGTTCTTCAAGGGCGGCAACGGTCAAGGCGCCTGGCCAGTGCAGCTCCGCAAGCCAGTGAGCTAGAAATTTCATCAAGTCGACGCCGCTTGGCGGCTTGGTTTAACACAGGGGTTACGTTCGAAATGCTGTTATTCCGTCCATGGATTGGCCCGAACTACCAAGTGCTCGGCTTTAGCGGCCATCGCATTCTCATACTTGGCGAGTCGCACTACGGCATGCCAGAAGATGAATCTCCTTCTTTCACAGTCGAGTGCATCGAAGGCATGGCCAAAGCTAAGCACGGCCACAGTTTTTTCACGAAGACCGCAAAAATTTTCTTGGAGCGCGAATCCGGCGTTCCGCTCACTCAGTCAGAGCGATCCAATTTCTGGGATCGCGTTGCATTTTGTAATTATATCCAATGCTTTCCAAGTAAAACTGCTCGAACGCGTCCTACTCCTACAATGTGGAAGTTTGCTTCAACAGTATTTCCGCTAGTCATACAAGAGCTGCAGCCAACCTTCGTTCTTGTACTAGGAAAAGCGCTCAAGCAGAATTTGCCAGAAATCAAGACAAAAGCCACTTTCTTTTACGTCCCTCACCCTTCCTCATTCGGCTTTCGGCCACAAGAATGGAGGCCTCAAGTGCTGTCAGCACTCGCCTCGGCAGGCGTTGAATCGTGAAAAAATGCAGAAACGGGTGGCACTTCTTGAGATAAGCCGGCAAGTAACGGCTCAGAGATATCTTCCGCGTGCGGCAGTGTCAGGTTGGCACTATTGCATCCTTATTAGCGCATTCCCATCCCAAGCAGTTGACATCCCAACCAACCCGCAGCAATCTCTACCATAAGGAGCGTAGAAACTCCTCTAAGAGCGGTACCCACCTCCGTCAAACCGGTGGGTTTTTTGTGCCTGCAGCGTCTTGCGGGCGCAACCGATGCGATGCCTGCGTCGGGAGGGCGGCTAATACAACACCCTTCGGGGAAATACGCCCGCCGACTCTTAGCGGTTTCTAACCTCCCGACATCCCGTCGCCACCCGGCGGCGGTGCCTGTTCGTCAAGGAGGGCTTTGCCATGCGTCGACCCACGTCCAGTCCCAAGCCAGCACGCAAGCGCGCCACGGTGCCACCGCCCACCGAGATCGGCTGGCACTCGCTCGATCCCTCGATCCCGCCGCGGCCCTACCTCGAGCGCACCCCCATCCCCGAGCCCCGCCCCGATCCCAACAAGCCGCGCCGCCCAGGCCACCCGCGTGCCCCGCAACACTGCACCGTCGGCTACGGCTACTACCCCGACAGCCACCAACGCATCCCCACGTTACGCCTACGCGGCCGCTGGCTGGAACAACTCGGCTTTACCATCGGCAGCAAACTCCACATCCGCATGCGCAATGGCGAGCTGGTCGTCACCGTAGCACCTGCAGAGTGACCAACCCGCCGCACCCCGCGCTCCGCGCGTGCACCCCGCAGTTGGAGAACTCGCATGGTGAATGACACCCTGGCCGGCACCTTCGGCAGCTACCAGCGCTTCGGCAGCAAATGGATGCAGCTGCCGGTCGAACGCGCGACCAACATCTGCACCGCCTGGCATCGACGCAGCGCCTCAGGCACAACCGCCACTACAAGCATGCCGTACGTCGTACATCCGTGCGCCGCATCTATGGGCGGCTACACCCGCACACGCCACACCACGCGTTGGCGCGTACGCGAGGAGCCGGCAGCGGGCAGGGCGCGTTTCGACCAGGCCATTGGCCTATTGCATGCCGACCTGCTCGCCTACATGCGCCGGCGCCTGCGTGACCCCGACACGGCCAACGACCTCACCCAGGAAACGCTACTCCGCCTGCTGGCCTACCGCGACGCGCCCGACATCGGCGACTACGCACTGCTGATGTACCGCATCGCGCACAACGTGGTGCTGGAGCATTGGCGCACGCGCCACCGCCGCCATGCCAACGCCCACGTCGCACTGGATCTGATCGCACAACTGGCCGCAGACGGCGCCCACGTCGATCAGATCGCCGACGCCCGCCGCATCCTGCAACACCTGCACACCCACACGCTGCCCGCACTGCCGCCCAGATGCCGCCAGGCCTTTATCCTCAACCGCATCGACGGCCTCACCTACCCGCAAGTGGCCGCAGCCATGGACATCTCGATCAAGATGGCGGAAAAGCACATTAGCCGCGCACTGGCTGCGTGCAGGAATGCTTTGTAGTTGAAGCCGATCAATAAGGCTTGACGAAGACAATTTCTGCGCGAGATGATAACGACGATTTTTAGCTGCGGCATCTTGATGTCGTCTGCAGCTTCGCCAGCTGCCAAAATTTGAAGGAATAGGACATGGAAGTTCTGAAGCCCCTGCGGCTGCGTCGTTACGCTTGCGCATTGTTGCTAAGCACCGTCTGCGGAGTCTGCGCGCAGGAGGTCAAGCAAGAATGGACGGTTGTTGCCAAGCACCCAGAAATTCCGACCACAACCGTTGGCGTTTTCGACAATCAACATCGTGCAATTGAGGCCATGGCGCAAATCGCTGGTCCCAGCGATGCACAGTATGCGTATGGTTTAGCTACGCATGTGAAAGAAACAAAAACAAACGAAGACCAGACAGTTACGCTCACGTACTGGCTTGGTAACGATCAACCTTCCGATCCCGAATGGACTTACTCTGCACTAGGTAGCTCTTACGCAACTGAGGCCGAGATGGTTGCACGTATTGAGTCCTTCTACACTGAATTTAACGAATGTGGCAAGGTTTCGCTGAAGCCAGCAACCGAATGGACGCCATATTCGGCGGAATTCGAGGGTCGTTTTGATTCAAAAAGTTTTGATGTTGTATCGAACGTAATTTATGACGATGGAACGTGCTTGCCCGTAAAGCACACCGGGCTCGGTAATCGCCAGCGCAGGCTATTTTGTCCTTTATATACGACCTGGAACGATGACTATCAAGCCTGTGTAAATCTGGAAATATTTGCTTACTTGACCGGGCCTTCTTTAGAGGATACGTGTTCGGTTGGTAACCCGTGCGATGTAAAGACCGGGGAAAAATCACAACCTGAACAGGATTTCGATCTTGGATGGATACGTCTCGTTCGAACATTTCGGTCCTCGCAGGTTGGACGGCGATCCAACCTTGGGGCGGGCTGGTTCAACTCACATGAAGTCAGCGTTTCTGCAAGTGGCTCTTACGCAATACTTGCTGAAGGAAACGGGCTTCAACGCAATTTCAAATCGGTCGGAAATTCTTTTATTGCTTCTGATGGTTCTGGAGATCGGCTTGAGAAAATAGCTAATGGATGGCGACTTTTTAGGTCGGATACGGTTTCGGAATTTAATGCTACAGGCGCGTTGAGCTTGGTGTCGAAGGACGACGGTACTTATCTTCGATATGCGTACGATCGGTCATCGAGGTTGGAGTCGATCACGCACTCGACCGGCCGCAAGTTGGTTTTTAACTACGCTGATGGTTCCCGTTATGCCCAGCTTATTCAAGTTGCGCTGGACGGGGTTGCGTTGGCTACTTACGCTTACTCTGACACTTTCCCGGACAGCGCGGTGCTGGAGAGCGTGACCTATGCGGACGGGCGGGTCAGGTCATATCTGTATGAAGACGAGGATTTTTACCGCTTCCTGACCGGCGTGGTCGCGGAGGATGGAATGCGCTACAGCACATTCACCTACAACGCTACGGGGCGTGTTGTGTCAAGCCAACATCACGATGGCGCAGACGGCGTGACGCTTGATTACACCGATGGCGCCACCGTTGTAACCGACGCGTTGGGGAAACAGACGACATATACGCTGAGCCAGCGTTCCGCAGGTCCTAGAAAAATAGATGACATCACCGACAGCGCAGGCACGCTCAGCAGCGATTATTTGGACGCAAGTGTCGATTTTCGGCGGCGCTTGAGAGCTTCTACCGATCGTGCCGGGGTTGTCACGCAACACGCCTATGCCGAACTTGCGGATGCTGGCGTGCCAGTCAATGTGCATACGGTCACCGAGGCGGCTGGTTTACCCAGCCAGCGAATCACAAGTACGCGCACCACTGTCGACAGCAATCGATTGATGTCAGTTCAATCAAGTGACAAGAAAATAGGCTATGTCCGAAATGCGCGGCTGCAGCCGCAGCAAGTCATCACGACCGACGTCGCAAGTGGTCAGACCAGAGTTCTCAGTATGAACTACTGCGAGGCAGCCGATGTCGCTGCTGGTGGAGACTGCCCCGTGCTTGGCCTACTGAAGTCCATCGATGGCCCGCGCACGGATATCGACGACCGTACGACCTACAACTATTACCCCATCGATGCTGCCGGGTGCGAGACCGGCACCGGACCGTGCCCGTATCGCAAGGGCGACCTCAAGCAAACCATCAACGCCCGCGGCCAGATCCGCGAGAATCTGAGTTATGACGCGGCAGGCCGCGTTCTTTCTGCCGTTGACGAAAACGGGGTGCTGACCGATTACAGCTACCACCCGCGTGGTTGGTTGGCATCGACCACGGTGCATGGCGCTACTTCCGGGCAGAATCGCGTCACCACGTTGGAGTATTGGCCCACCGGCTTGGTCAAGCGCATCACCCAGCCCGACGGCAGCTACGCCACGTTTGTCTACGACCAGGCCCAACGCCTCACCGATGTCACCGATACGCTGGGCAACACCCTCCATTACGTGCTTGATGATGCCGGCAATCGTCTGGAGGAGCAGACCAAGGATGCGCAAGGTACGCTCAAGCGTAGCTTGAGCCGTATTTACAACCAATTGGGCCAACTGAAAACGCAGGCGGACGCAGCCGCAAATCCCATCGACTACGCCTATGATGCAAACGGCAACCTGCGCTTGATCACCGACGCATTTGGCCGTAGCACCCTGCAAGAGCACGATCCGCTCGGTCGGCTTGCGCGCACCTTGCAGGACGTCGATGGCATCAAGGCCGAAACCAATGTGGGTTACGACACGCAGGATCGCCCGTTGCAGGTCAAGGATCCCAAACGTCTGGACACGCGCTACACGTACAACGGCTTCGGCGATACCCTGAAGCTGACCAGCCCGGACACCGGCGTCACTAGCTATACCTACGACAGCGGCGGCAACCGCGCCACGCAGACCGATGCACGCGGCATCACGTCCACCTATGGCTACGACGCGCTCAACCGTGTCCTGAGCATCAGCTACCCAACCACCGCCTTCAATATCAGCTACACCTATGACGTCACGCAGAGCGTGTGCGCCAGCGGTGAGACCTTCACTGTCGGGCGGCTGGCTAAGCTCCAGGATGGCAGCGGTACCACCCAATACTGCTACAACCGCTTCGGCGAGGTGGTACGCAAGGTGCAGACGGTCAACGGCAAGGTGTTGGTGTTGCGCTACGACTACACGTCTGGCGGCCGTCTGCGGTCGATGGTCTACCCTGATGGCACCACGGTCGATTATGTCCGCAACGCGCAGGGCCAGACGACCGAGGTTGGGGTGACGGCACAAGGCGGCAGCCGCCAACGTCTGCTGAGCGGAGCGACCTACTATCCGTTTGGCCCATCTGCCGGCTGGACCTACGGCAACGGTCGCACGTTGGCACGCATGTACGATCAGGATTACCGCCCACAGAGCATTCAGGACAGCCGCACAGGCGGCCTGGAGATTGGCTTCGGCTTCGACCCTCTTGGCGACCTCACTGACCTGACCCCGGCCGGTAACCCGACGCCAGAGCTTCAGCTGACCTACGACGCGCTTGGTCGGCTGACCGCACTCAAGGACGGCAGTACAGGTACCGTGATCGACGGCTATAGCTACGATGGCACGGGTAACCGCATGAGCGCCAAAGTCGGCGGCGCCACGCAGGCCTACACCTATCCAACGACCAACCACCGCTTGAGCGCAGTCGCAGGCGTGGCACGCACCTACGACAAAATGGGCAACACCCTCACCATCGGCGGCAAGGCACGCGAGTATCTGTACGACACCACCGGGCGCATGACCCAGGTCAAGCGCGCAGGTGTCGCGGTCATGAACTACCGCTACAACGGCCGAGGCGAGCAGGTACGTCGCTACCTGGGCACCACCAACACCTATACGCTCTACGACGAGGCCGGCCATTGGCTAGGCGACTACGACACCAACGGTGCACCCAAGCAACAAGCGATCTGGCTGGATGACCTGCCGGTGGGCCTGTTGGCCAACGGTGGTCAACTGCACTATATCGAACCCGACCACCTAGGCAGCCCGCGTGTGGTCGTGGATGCTGCCCGCGACGTTGCTGTATGGAGCTGGAGCCTGAAAGGCGAAGCCTTCGGCAACACGGCACCCAACCAGGATCCGGATGGAGACGGCACCGCGATGGTGTTCGATATGCGCTTCCCAGGCCAGCGGTTTGATGCAGCGAGCGGGTTCAATCAGAACTACTTTCGTGACTACGACGCGGCGGCAGGCCGGTATGGGCAGAGTGATCCGGTTGGTATAGCGGCTGACATAAGCACCTATTCGTACGTCTCTGCAAATCCTTACGAAATGTTTGACCTACTGGGCCTAGAGTCAGTAGGCTCTTTTAATAACGGAGGGCAAAGACTTTCTTGGGAAGATGGCGTAAACCTTAGAGGCCCCGATTTTGTAAAGGTATCATTCAATTATGGTCCCGGTACCCTTTCCTTTACTCGGGGAAGGAATGGTCGAGTCTATATGAGTAAAGGGCTGGCAAAGATATACCCTCACTCGATATCCGCAGGCGTTTCAGCAAGCATGGGATGGGTTAACGAATGTGAAGGGCGCCCGAACGACGCTCAATTGAATAATCTTTTCACCGGCCCTGGATTGGCTGGGTTTGGAGCGTATGGGCCACTCGGCGGAGCATATAGCTACTCACCTGGAGCCGGTTCTACCACTGAAATCGGAGTGGGTACAGGAGTTTCTATCACTAAAGGTCGTGGTACCGGTGGGTTTGGTGGTGAAAAAGGTGAGGTTATTAGTAACGATGGTTGGGGCTGGGAATGGTGAAAATACTAAATTACTTTTTTTTTGCTACCATTTGTGCTTGCGTAGCATATGGCATCTATTTGTCTTCAAAGAAGTCAAAAGCTACTGATCTTTCCGGAAAGCCTGGAATCAGTACGTTAAAAGCTGAAATCGACCCGTTTGCGCAGAGCTTTGGAGGAACGCCCATAAATTTTTTTGATCGAGTCAGCGCTGCCGGCGGTCTGTCAAGTAACATTCATTTGAGTCCTGGGAAGGTTCCTCCATTAGCGAATTTTAGGAGCCTCGCATTAAAAACAGGGTGGGTAGAGGTTGTACCTGCAAAATCACCTTATTCGATTAGCTATCGATTTTGCAAAAAGAGAATGATGCTTTTGCTTGAGCATTCTTACAAGTCTCACTGGGTCTATGGAATTGAATGGGTTTCCGATGGAGAGGGAATTTATTACTGTAAATCGAGATAAATAGCTTGGCTGGAAATTCGCAGTCTCCGCCTGAGCGCAGTCACAGGCATGGCGCGCCCCTACGACAAGATGGCAACACCTTCCCCATTGGCGGCAAGCTTCGATCGCTTGAAGGTGGAAGCTAGCGAACTCTTCATCAGCCAGGACCTGAGATGACTCCAGATGACTTTGTTAGCGGGCTGAAGACCCAATGCGCGGACGCAGCCGTTCACGACTGCGTGGAACTTCTTAACGCGCCGCCGGGCCGTAGGCCCGAACAATCCTTGGTTAGCTTGTCCGTCTGGTATCGCGGTCTCGCTCCTGCCGACAAAGCCAACGTTGTCGTCGCATTGCAAATGGCGGCCGATGCAACGCTGTTCGGCGTCTTGTGCGTTATCGACGGTGTTCGCGCTATCGAGGATCACTCAACCAAGTCCAAGTTCAGACTCACGGCCACATGCAACGGTTCAACGTCACTCATAGCGCCCGGACCCGAAGATCTTCATGCTCTTCTACAGACAGATTCTCTGTAAAAAACGAAGTGCGCAGCGCACGTGCAGCAGATACCGTCTAGCTCTGGCGTAGCGCGCTGCAGGTGAGCTGGGCTGTACCTTACACAAGGCGGTGAGGCTACAAGAAGTAGAGTCAGGTTAATCTAATAAGTCGACTTGACCTCTCATTCCTTCATGGCGCATCCGCAATGCAAACGTGGTTGCCATTTTTATGCTGGATTCGATATCGTTGAATGATTGACCAAGAGCCCAGAGTGCGGGAATATCGTACGGTAGTAGTCTAACGCTCACCGCTGGTTAAAAGGATTTCATGGATGAATAAGAAGATGCGCCCTTCTCTTGGGGGCCTGATCAATTCTTATAGCAAAATCGGACTCATATTATTGGCGGTGGCCGCATTGGTTTTCTTGAGGGGCCTAATCAAGGCTCCTTCGCCCAGCGACGAGATCCGGCAGTTGGTTGTCATTGGCCTTGCCGTGCTGGGTGTCATCCTGTGTACGCTTGGCTTTCTTACGGTCAAGCAGCCTGATGGCAGATAGGCTTTGTCTAAATCTGGCTTTGATAGATGTCCATTGACAATCTTCTATCAACGCAGCTTGCGATGAAAGTTGGCTTATGCCGCCTCATTTTAGTGTGCTGAGGTCTCTAATCTGCACGACATTGACCGGGCCAGTGAAAAGCAAGAGAGCGATGGATGAGCAGGCGTTGAGCTGTCGCGCCATGGGACTGGACTAGCTACCAGCGCATCTCTGCTCGGCGGCCAACCGGCGGTGTCTAGCCCTCACACCGCGCGCGGTCGACATGCTACCCTGACCACCGCCATTCTGGCGAAGACGGAACATCAGGTGACCCAGCCGACACCATTGCAAGCGGTGTCAGGGGCTTTCTCGCTGAGCCACGCTTAACGCAGGTCGCCCAGAGACAAGCACGTCATTTCAATCATTACCAGGGACGTATTCATCATGAAGCTACGTAGCATTGCCACCACTTTTGCATTGGCTGCAGCTTTAAGCCTTGGCTTGAGCGCCCCAGCGCGCGCCCAGGCGGGAGATCCTTGCTCGGTCTTTCTTTGCATGGCCAGCATGACCGCCCCAAGCAAGCCAGGAGGTCCTGCTTGTGCAGCGCCGATCGCCGTCTTCCATTCCATTCAGATATGGAGCCCGGCCTTCAACCCGTCAGCCACGGCGGCGGCACGCCGGACATATCTGATGACATGCCCAGGCGTGGTCCCAGTGAATCAAGCCACCTTGGAAGCCATCATCGCGCAGTGGGGCTATACGCCTTGACGTAAATTGCCCGCTGACTCAGAAATTTGCGTTTAAGTCAGCGGGAATGCCGCCACGCCCCTGTTTGCCATGCGCATCGCGCAAGGCCTTTCGATACCACTGTGCTTCGACGAGATAGGTGATGCCTGGCTCCTTCATCTCTCAAGATGATCGTGCGAGTCCGGCGCCAACAGCCCTGGCGATGCCGGAAGACAACAGGTATGCATTTGATCTTATCTCCTGATGTTGCTTCGCACCGTGGATGGCGAATTCCAAGACCATGAGCAATTGACGGCAAGCAGCGCCTCGACGACGATCGTCCGACGCAATTCGTCTGGAGCTGCAATGCCGCCCGAAGTACAAGAACTGCAAGACGCCATTGCGTCAATTCCCGGCATTACCGATGCAGCGGTGGACAAGGTGGATCTTTCTGATGTCACGGAAAGCGACTTCGGTCTTCTTCCGTATGCCGACCTGCCGCTCGGTGCGTTGAAGCGCACAAAGGGAGGCTTGGACAACGAGCTTGTCATCTCCGTCAACTTTGGTATCGCGCGCGATCCGAAAGGCCTCAAGGCACTCGAGTTCATTTCCTGGTGGGTACGCGATTCGGCACGAGCGGGCGAGCCGATGCAGATCAGGAGCGTTGCGCTTCCACCCATCGGCGATCAGTTTGGCACGTCACTTCGCTTTTGCATCGATTATTTCTACGCTGATCCTGAGCAGGATATCGGCAAACTACTGTCCAAGGTAGGGAAGTTGGCCGTTGAGCTCAACAGCGCAAAGGGCTTATATCCTCAGGTCGTTGCGTCCTGATAATGCAGTCAGGCCAAACCTGCCACCGCGGATGTCCTCGCGCAGCTGCCGACGCAGCGGGCAATTGGGATTGCCGAGTGTCACCGCACAGACAGGGCTGCCTGTTACTGGCCTTGGCCTGATCTCAAACTAAGCTGAAGAGGCTCGCTTTTCCATCCCTCGTGTCGTACGCCACCAATGCCTCATGGAAGGCATCAGCGCTGCCAACGAGCTCACCGTTACTGCTCCAGATGGCAGACCGACCCGCTCCTATGAAGGTATCGGCGGGGCCTACACAATTCGCCATCAAGACAGTCATGGAATGCGTTTTTGCAATCGTCGGATAATGACTGTAGGCCGATGTCACGCCTCTTTCCGACTTGGCCACGCTTGCCAAATACACGCCAGCACCTGACGCTGCAGCTTGTTCTGCATGGCTTGCCTGCAGTGACTCGTAGCAAATGGCAGGCGCCAGCACCTGATCCGCGTGTCTGAGCACAAGCTGCTCGGTACCGGCGGTGAAGAACGGTAACTCGTCGAGATGCAGCTGCTGTTTGGAGTAGCTTGTGCGCTCCAGCCCCGGTTGGAAGCAGAGCATGCTGATTTCGGTGCCTTTTGCTCCCTTCGTGGGCGCGCCAACGGCGATGAGCATGCCGTACCGGTCACTTGCCCCCTGAAACGGATCAAAGCGCTGATCAGCCGGCTGCACCGCCAGCGCCTGCGCCAACCCGGGTTCGTAACCAGTGAGGGACAGCTCGGGAAAGACCAGCACGTCCGCACCCTTGCTTGCCGCCAGGCGAATGACATCGAGGTGCTTACCGATGTTCTCTTTGATTTGGCCAGGCGTCGAAAGGATTTGCGCAGCTGTCAGCCTCATTGCCTGTCTCGTGTCCACGTGTTGGGGTTTGAGCGTAGCGGATTTCGAAAGGCGGGTAACCAGAGTGCGCTTGAAAGCCCGGATATGCTGCTCGAACGCCTACACTTTTGAAAGCGAGACGTCTTGCCTGGATGCCCATCTTCAGCGCCGGTCTCAGGAGGATAGGTTGCCCGGATGGTTACCGGTCGTCTCCAGCGTGATTGGTTGTAGATCAGGGTGCGCCGCACTGAAGCAGGGACTCATTTGTTGAGCACCTTGGTTGTCCACACCTGGTCGTAGTCGGCATTGTGTGCCTTGGTGAATCCGTTGGCATCGCTGCGTCCATCGTCGACTTTCTGGCCATCCTTGTAGATCACGTAATGGCGCCCGCCGGCAGCCTGGTCGCCGTGGTAATGCAGCTGCATCCGGTACACCAGCCTGCTCTCTTCTACTGCTGGCGTCGCCTGCTGCCGTATAACGCTGCTGGCCATTTGCTGTATCTGCAATAGCGGCGTCGTCTGCTGCGGATGGGCCACGACCCAGCGCCTGAAATTGGCCTGGTCCTGCGCTGACGCTTGCCCGGACGCTGGCCAGATGTAGAGAAAGGTTGCCGGCGTATTGGATGCTGTACTGACGGCCGGCATGTGCCACTCGTAGACCTGTTGCTTGCCGTCGGCTGTCGTCATCTCAAGCAGGCGGGCACTGCCTTGCGATGGGTTGCCGGCGGCACCCGACAGTTCACTGACCGGCGCCAGGCCGGAGTCCGGTACGGCGCCCGCCAGTGCCAGTAGCAGATCGCGCTGGTTCGTCACTTCCTGCTCGTTCAACGACAGCGAGCGCAGGTAGCGCGAACGCAGACTGAAACGGTAGCGTGCTCCCTGCAGGGTGAATTCTCCCTCGACCCTGGAGGCTTCGTGCCAGTCGTGTCCCGGTGCCAGATTGACGGTGCCGTGCATGATGCAAAACCCCTGCTGGGACTGTGCCGCTGGCGGGAAGGGGGATGCGCTGCTGGTGATCGAGGCCAGGATTTCCTTGGTGCGCCGTTCGGTGATGTCCTGCAGGCGGCTGATGGCCGTCTTCTGGAAACGAAAGGTGGTGCCATCGCGATGGGCGAAACCGGTGACCTGTACGACATTCGGGTCGAGCGGCAACGCGTCTTCCGCGTGTGCGACGATGACCCTGCCATCGTCCTGTGCCAGCCTTTCCACCGGCTTGATCAGTTGGCGCACCTTGCCATCGCTGGCCGGCGCTTGTGCGCTCAGCAGGCGCTGCTCGTAGCTGGCGGCGTCTTCGCGGTAGGTGTCGATGTCGCCCCAGTAAAACTGCGCGGAACTTCCCAGGAAATGCAGGGGCACATCGGTCGTCACGGCAAGACGCCCGATGCAGTAACTGGTCTTGACGGGATTGTCCGCCGACGGCAGCAACGATTTGTTGGTGGTGTTGGTTGTGCTGCAAGCGGCAAGCAACGCCATGGCAGCAAGCAGCGGTGCGCGCATCAAACGCGTGGCGGAACGTCTCAACGCAATTCCTTCAAAACAGCAATCGGCAATGATAGATGACGCCGGTCTACGTGGTGCGTCACCCCTAACAAGGTCTTCTGGCGCGTCCTGCTGCTATCAGCATCCACCGTACCGCCTGCGGGATCGAGCGAGCCGAACCCGCTCTGGTCGGTGCGGGCCACCGTAAACCGCACTGCACCGCTTGGCATCGGCTTTTATGTCGCGCGGTGGTCGATGGCGTGCCTGCCTCGATGCGCCTGCCACTGCAGGCGTGCGGCGCACCGGGGGGCTAGGCTTGCGATTACTTCTTTCGGTACACCCCGCCGAAGGAAACGTTCATTCCGCCGCATTCCAGGTTGTCGTCGGCCAGCAGCATGTCGCCCAGCAATTGCAGGCGCACCTTGCACGTGTCTTCGTTGACCTCGACGCGGTTGCCTTCCGGATAGCCGCGCGCGGTGACCGAGCCCGTGTGCGGACCGCCCGGCGTCTGTTCCGGGTCGGGAAAGGCGCTGGGCCAGTACGCATCGCCGTTGACGGTGATGCTGCCGTCTGGGTTGGTGGTCAATTGCAGCGTGTTGTCGCCGTCGTGCCAGTGGCCGTTCCACGCCTGCGGTGTGGGCGTGGCCGCGCTTGGCTGCATCTGCAGGCTCGACTGTGCGACCCAACCAGCATTGCCGCCTCCCTTGTTGGGATAGAGCACGCAGACGTAGGCATTGCGGCGCTGCGCCGTCAGGACGATATCGTTCTTGACCACGTAGGCGCGTCCCTGGCATGCGGCCCCGCCCGTGTCCGGGCAACCATCGGTGTCCTTGAGCAGGTACAGGCGCGGCGGGATGACCTTGCCGAGTGAGAACGCCACCGGCGCACTGGTGAACAACCCATTGCGGCAGGTGGCATCGTCGTCAGCAGGCGCGGCGTGGACCAGCGGCGAAACGCCCAACAGGGCAAGCATCCAGGCCTTCAGCATGGCAATCACTCGAAATGTGGCGCGATAGTGTGCGGCAAACCAAGCCGTCTTTCAGCAGGAAAGTGCCACCACACGCCACGCATGCCACAGCCGCGCTGACGACGTCCTGTTCCACGCCCGCGCGCAAGCGCGTGCCGCCGATTGCGGCATGGTGCGGCGATGTGCATTCGCCCGCGGGCGGTGCGTACGTCTGAATCACTCAGTGGACGTGTATGAGCCTTCTTCACCTGGGCAGGCAGATGCTGTTGTCTCCAATCGAGAGGGAGTGGAGCATGAAACAGTCACTGTTGGTCCTGTCCATCGTCGCGGCGCTGGCGCTCGCTGGCTGCAAGCCGAATGCCGACAAGGAGGCCGCAGCGCCTGCCGCGTCCACCGAGCCGACGCCGACCGGTGGCGCGGCGACCCCGACCACGCCGCCTGTCGGCCAAGCCAGCCCGGCGCCTGAAGGCGCGGCGCGCGCGAGTTCCGGAGACGACATCGCCCTTGGCTTGCTCGGGGCGGTGGACAACCACGAGATCGCCGCAGCGAAGCAGGCGCAGGACAAGAAGGTCACCGGCGCGGTGCTGGACTACGCGAAGATGATGGAGAAAGAGCACACCGAGAACCTGGAAAAGACCAAGGCGCTGGGAACGCTGGCTGAAACCCCGGACGTCAAGAAGCTGGAGAGCAAGGGCGAGCAGGACCTGTCCACGCTGGGGCAGAAGTCCGGCAAGGACTACGCGGCGGCCTACATCGATGCAATGATCGCCGGGCACAAGGACGCGCTGCAGCTGATCGAGACGCAGATGATGACAGTGGCATCGACCGAGCCGGTCAAGCAGCACCTGACCGAGACCAAGACGCACGTCGAGCAGCACCTGGCGAAGGCGGAAGCCATCAAGAAGGCGATGTGAGCGTGGGCGTGGCAGATCGCCGGTCTGCCACGCCTGGCCTACAAGCGGCGAATGAGCGTGACGTCGCCATCTTGAGCTTCAGGGACCTGCGCGGACGTCGATCAAACGTGCTCTGGCAATGCGTTCGAGCCCACGTCGCGTTGCCGCAAACGTGATGGCAACCGACCTTCTGCTCAGCGGCACCGATCGAAGGTTCTGACGCGCGTTTGCTCCGCAATGATCAGGCGGTCTTCCATCTGGCTCAGGATGAAGACTGCAGGAACGTCCTTCTTCGGCGCGTTGGCAGACGCGGTGATGATGCGCCATGTCCATGGTGTGCGTGCCAGCAGCATGACCGCGTTAGGCCAGAGGTCTTCGCCCTTGCCGGTCATGTGATCCCAGCCGAACTGGATGAGGTGCTTGGGGTCCGCTGTCTCGGCGTCGCGGCAGGCGATCCCTGCGGTGACCCAGGCGCCTCGCAGCTGCTCGGGAAAATGTGCTTTGGGGACGTGTGGTTCGTGGCTGCCAGCGCCGGTAATGCGCGCCAGTGCGCCTGGCTTCCAGGTGTACGTCCAGCTGTAGCGGCCGGGGGCGGGACAGCGCTGCGACCCGTCCGGATTGGGTTGTTCCCGTTTACAGATTGGCGAGTTCTCCTGCACGACGAACATGACCTCGATGCGGTTGCCCTGGACTGCAAGAGTCATCACTTCGCCAGGAATCTGCTCGCTGGCGTCTGGCGTGTAACCGGTCTTGCGTGCCCTGGTTTCCCATTGGTCGATCGGAGCGTTGACGTTGGGTGCCTTCCCGGGTGGGTGCTTGCGCAATACATCGATGCTGTTGGGGCAGTCGGAAGTGGAACCCGAGCAATACGAAGAACTCAGATAGACGATCTCATCGACTCCATCCTTGTCCAGGTCGACAACCTGGACGAAGCCGGCGTAGTCCTCCTTGACGATGTCGTCGTTGACGCTGACGTCATGCCAAAGCCCTACGATCTCTCCGGCACGGCTCGGGCTCAGCCTCTGATCCTTTGCCGTTGCAACTGTGGCGATGGCCAGCAGTGCCGCCATGACGTAGCTCCGCATCCTTGCTCTCCCTGCAGGTTGAGGCCATAGCCTACAACCCTTGGAACTTGGCCAGCGCTGCCGGAGCCCTCACCACAGCCGCGCTTGTTTGATTTTCGTCAATTCCACCGACACATGAAATTCGCAGCCGGGGTGCTTGACTGCATCGGTCAAGAATCGTTGCGGAGTTGCGCATGAGTGCAGTCACGGTAGGAAGGGTCGACCAGGCCTTGAGTAGGCAGGGGTCGATCCGGACGGGAGTTGGACTGGTGCGTCGTGACCGAGCGCCGGTGGACCTGCGGGGTGGGTCGGCCCGCGTCGTCTCCTTTGTCACGGCGCGTGCGCGCGCCGTGGTTTGCTGAGGGGGCGCCATGCGGATCTGTGTTCTCAATGAAGCAGCCGGCGAGCAGGCCGGGCTGGAGCAGCGCTGCAAGTCGGCGCGTGAGGCCGGCTTTGACCATGTCGTGCTCGCGCCGCCGTTTGCACGCGACGCCGAAGGCCGGCTGAGCGAAGTCGCAACCACCGGCGAGGAAGACGCGCAGCGTCTGCGCGAGGTGGTGCAGGCCGCGCACCGGGCCGGCGTGAAGCTGCTGCTCGATGTGCGCCTGGATGAAGTGGGCGGTGCCAGCGCCGTGGTGCGCGACAACCCGCAATGGTTCCGGGCACGCAGCACGGCGGTGCCGGACCCGCGCCAGCCGCGCGCCACGCCCGAAGTGGCCGAGGCACGCTTTACCTATGCGCAGGAAGGTGCGGCGCTGGTGGAGTGGTGGAGCGCGCGCTTGCTGGACTGGGCATCCCAGGGTGTGGCCGGCTTCCGCCTGCTGCAGCCGCAGCAGGTGCCGGCGCAGCGCTGGCGCGAGTTGATCGCCCGCGTGCATGCGCAGGCACCGGAGGTGGTGTTTGCGGCGTGGACGCCGGGCCTGGGCATCGAGGCCTTGCAGCAGCTGGCCGGTGCCGGGTTCGACGTGGCGTTTTCCTCGCTCGCATGGTGGGACGGGCGCGGCAGCTGGTTCTTCGACGAAGACACGGCGCTGCGCGCGTTGGCGTCGCAGGTTGTCGCAGTGGTGGGCGCGCCCGATGGCAAACGTGCGGCCACTGCCGGGCAGCACTGGCAACTGGCCCAGGCACTGGGCGGAGCATGGCTGCTGGACGAGACGCAGCTGGAGACATTGCCGTTGTCGATCAGGGCCCGCGACGGCGTGCCGCCGAGCAATGCCGGCTTGCGGTTGCGTCCGCTGCTGCGCGAGGGCACCGGCCTGACGGCGGTGGCGATCGAGCCGCTGGGCGGCTTGCCGTCGCTGCTGTTGATCAACGGCGATGCCGATCATGTGGTGCCGGTTCCGGCGCCGGATCTGCTGCGCCTGCTCGGCGATGCCGAAGCACTGGTGGGCGAGGACGGCAGCACGCTGTCCGGCGCGACGCTGGAAGCATTGGAGCCGGGCGAGGTGCGGGTCTATCGCAGCGTGCCGGCCCGGCATGTGCTGGCGGTGCCGCGCATGCGCCCGCGCCCGCAGACCGCGGCCGCCTGGCCGCGCGTGTGCATCGAGTCGGTGACCCCGTCGGTCGATAACGGCCGCTTCCCGGTCAAGCGCACCGTGGGCGACCGCATCTGCGTGGAAGCCGATGCGTTCTGCGATGGGCACGACCGTATCGCGGTGGCGGTGCTGTGGCGCCCGGCCGATGCCAAGACCTGGGCCAGCGCGCCGATGCGTGCGTTGGGCAACGATCGCTGGCGTGCAGAGTTCCCGCTGGAGCGCATCGGCACCTATGAGTTCCGGGTGGAAGGCTGGCGCGATGTGTTCGCCACCTTGCATGCGGATCTGGAAAAGAAGCGCGCCGCCAACACGGTGCTGCCGGTGGACGTGCAGGAAGCAGTGGCCGTGGTGCAGGCCGCGCATGCACGCAGCAGCGGTGCCTTGGCCGAGCGCCTGCAGGCCGTCCTCACCCGCATCGGTGCGCAGAGCGAGCCGCTGCAGCAGCTGGCGATCGTGCTGGAGCCGGATACCGCGCAGGCAATGGCAGCGGCCGACGACAAGCCGTTCCGCTCCGAGACGCCGGTGACCTTCCGGGTGGAGTCCGAGCGGCGCGCGGCGCATTTCGCCAGCTGGTACGAATTGTTCCCGCGCTCGCAAAGCGGCGATCCGCAGCAACACGGCACCTTCGACGATGTGATCAAGCGGCTGGCGCATATCCGCGCGATGAACTTCGACGTGTTGTACATGCCGCCAATCCATCCGATCGGCGCGAAGAACCGCAAGGGCCGCAACAACTCGGTCACTGCGGTCGACGGCGAGCCGGGCAGCCCGTATGCGATCGGCGCGGCCGATGGCGGGCATACCGAGGTGCATGCCGAGCTCGGCGGGCTCGAAGGCTTCCGCAGGTTGATCCAGGCCGCACGTGCGCATGGGCTAGAAGTGGCGCTGGACTTCGCCATCCAGTGCGCGCCGGATCACCCGTGGTTGAAGGACCACAAGGACTGGTTCACCTGGCGCGCGGATGGCTCGATTCCGTATGCGGAGAACCCGCCGAAGAAATACCAGGACATCGTCAACGTCGACTTCTACGCCAGCGGCGCGGTGCCGGATCTGTGGAACACGTTGCGCGATGCGGTGCTGTTCTGGGTCAACGAGGGCGTGACGCTGTTCCGCGTCGACAACCCGCATACCAAGCCGTTCCCGTTCTGGGAGTGGTTGATTGCCGATATCCGCGGGCGCCGGCCGGATGTGGTGTTCCTGTCGGAGGCCTTTACCCGGCCGAAGATGATGTACCGCCTGGCCAAGTGCGGTTTCTCGCAGTCCTACACCTACTTCACCTGGCGCAACCACAAGCACGAGCTGCAGGAGTACGTGGAAGAGTTGAACCAGGGCGTGCCGCGCGAATGCTTCCGCCCGCACTTCTTCGTCAACACGCCGGACATCAATCCGCTGTTCCTGCAGACCAGTGGGCGCAACGGGCATCTGATCCGCGCCGCGCTGGCGACCACGCTGTCGGGGCTATGGGGCATGTATCAGGGCTTTGAGCTGTGCGAGGCCACGCCATTGGCGCCGGGCAAGGAAGAGTATCTGGACTCGGAAAAGTTCCAGCTGCGCGCCTGGCCCGAGCGTGCGCCCGGCGACATCGTCGATGAGATCACCCGCTTCAATCAGCTGCGCCGCATGCATCCGGAGCTGCAGTCGCACCTGGGCACGCGCTTCTACCAGGCGCACAACGACCAGGTGTTGTACTTCGGCAAGTTCCTGGATGCCGGCTACCTGTCGCGCAGCCGCAGCATGGTGTTGGTGGCGATCAACCTGGACCCCAACGCTGCGCAGGATGCCGCAATCGAAGTGCCATTGTGGGAGTTGGGCCTGCCCGATCACGCCAGCGTGGCGGTGGACGACCTGTGGGACGGCCATCGCTTCACGTGGCAGGGAAAACAGCAACACATCCGTTTAGAGGCGACGCGGCCGTTCGCGTTATGGCGCATCCGCGCAGGAGAGGTCGCATGAATGCAGTCCCATCGTTACAAGCCGACGCGGAACAGTCCGCGGTGGTTGCAGACCAGCTTTGGTACAAGGACGCGATCATCTATCAGGTGCACGTCAAGTCGTTCTTCGACTCCAACGACGATGGCATCGGCGATTTCCCGGGGCTGATTTCCAAGCTGGATTACATCGCCGAACTCGGCGTGGACACCATCTGGCTGCTGCCGTTCTATCCCAGCCCGCGCCGCGACGACGGCTACGACATCGCCGAATACATGGCGGTGCATCCGGACTACGGCAGCATCGAAGACTTCGAGCAGCTGGTGGCGCAGGCGCATGCACGCGGCATCCGCATCGTCACCGAGCTGGTGATCAACCACACTTCCGATCAGCACCCGTGGTTCCAGCGCGCACGCAACGCGCCGGCCGGCTCGCCGGAGCGCGACTTCTACGTGTGGTCGGACACCGACCAGGAATACGAAGGCACGCGGATCATTTTCTGCGATACCGAAAAATCCAACTGGACCTGGGATCCGGTGGCCGGGCAGTACTTCTGGCACCGGTTCTACTCGCACCAGCCGGACCTGAACTTCGACAACCCCGCAGTGCTGGAAGCGGTGCTGGAAGTGATGCGCTTCTGGCTGGACCGCGGCGTGGACGGCCTGCGTCTGGATGCGGTGCCGTACCTGATCGAGCGTTCCGGCACCTCCAACGAGAACCTGCCGGAAACCCACGCGATCCTGCGCAAGATCCGCGCCACGCTGGATGCCGAGTACCCGGACCGCATGCTGCTGGCCGAGGCCAATATGTGGCCGGAAGACACCCAGCAGTACTTCGGCCAGAACGCCGACGAATGCCATATGGCGTTCCACTTCCCGCTGATGCCGCGCATGTACATGGCGATCGCACGCGAAGACCGCTTCCCGATCACCGACATCATGCGCCAGACCCCGGAGATTCCGGAGAGCTGCCAGTGGGCGATCTTCCTGCGCAACCACGATGAGTTGACGCTGGAAATGGTCACCGATTCGGAGCGCGATTACCTGTGGCAGACCTATGCCGCCGACCGCCGCGCACGCATCAATCTCGGCATCCGGCGCCGGCTGGCGCCGCTACTGGAGCGCGACCGCCGCCGCATCGAGCTGATGACCTCCCTGTTGCTCACCATGCCCGGCACGCCGGTGCTGTATTACGGCGACGAGATCGGCATGGGCGACAACATCCATCTGGGCGACCGCGATGGCGTACGCACGCCGATGCAGTGGTCGATCGACCGCAATGGCGGCTTCTCGCGCGCCGACCCGGCGCAGCTGGTGCTGCCGCCGGTGATGGACCCGCTGTACGGCTTCCAGGCAGTGAATGTGGAAGCGCAGATCCGCGACCAGCATTCGCTGCTGACCTGGACCCGCCGCGTGCTCAGTGTGCGCAAGCGCTACCAGGCCTTCGGCCGTGGCAGCCTGCGCTTTCTGTATCCGGGCAACCGCCGCATGCTGGCCTACCTGCGGTGCTACCAGGACGAGACGGTGCTGTGCGTGGCCAACCTGTCGCATACGCTGCAGGCGGTGGAGCTGGACCTGTCCGAGTTCGAGGGCCGCGTGCCGGTGGACATCATCGGCGGCGGCAGCTTCCCGCCGGTCGGGCGGCTGACCTATCTGCTCACCGTGCCGCCGTTCGGCTTCTACGCGTTCCAGCTGGTCAGCGAGGGCACCTTGCCGGACTGGCATGTGCCCAGCCCGGTGCCGTTGCCGGACTACCGCACGCTGGTGTTGCGCAGCGACACCGACGAGAGCAATGCGCTGCTGCCGCATCTGCCCACGCTGGAAGCGGAGATCCTGCCGGCCTGGTTGTCGGCACGGCGCTGGTTCTCGGCCAAGGACCAGGCACTCAAGCACGTGCGCATCTCGCGCCGTACGCCGCTGCCGGGCGCCGAGCCGATGAGTCTGCTGGAGCTGGAGGTGGAGCTGGAAGACGGCCACCACGAGAGCTACATGCTGCCGGTCGGCATCGTGTGGGAGCGTGACCAGCCCAGCACCCTGGCCGAGCAGCTTGCACTGGCGCGCGTGCGCCAGGGCCGCGAGGTGGGTTACCTCACCGATGCCTTCGCGCTCAAGCCGATGGTGCGCGGGGTGATCGACGCATTGCGCGACAACGCCGCGCTGGAGTTCTGCGATGGCGACGATGCCTCGCAGCAGGGACAGGTGCGCTTCGAGGCGACACCGGCGCTGGCCACGCTGGAAATACCGCAGGATCCGGAGATCCGCTGGCTGTCGGCCGAGCAGAGCAACAGTTCGCTGGTGGTGGCCGACAAGGCGGTGTTCAAGCTGCTGCGGCATGTGGCCAACGGCGCCAACCCGGAGATCGAGATCGGCCGTCGCCTGACCGAGATGGGCTACGCCAACGCCGCGCCCTTGCTGGGCAGCGTCAGCCGCGTCGATGCGCAGGGCACCATCACCACGATCGCGCTGCTGCAGGGCTTCATCCGCAACCAGGGCGATGCCTGGCGCTGGACGCTGGACCATCTGGCACGCAGCTTCGACGAGTACGCCACCGCGCAGACCGACGAATCGCGTGCCGAAGCCATCGCCGGCTACGACGCCTTCGCCGCGGTGGTCGGCAAGCGCCTGGCCGAGTTGCACGAGGCCTTGTCGCGCGACACCGACGATGCCGACTTCGTCCCGCAGCGTATCGACCTGCCCACCGCCAACGATGTGGTGGCCGGCGTCGCACGCCAGGCCGAAGAGATGTGGGACACGGTCAATGCCCGCCTGGCCAGCAGCGACGATGCGACCGAACGCGACGCGCTGCAGGCGGTGCTGGCCGAGCGCCCGCAGCTGGATGCCTTGCTCGCCCAGGCACCGAGCGTACTGGCCGATTCCTTGCTGACCCGCGTGCACGGCGACTTCCACCTGGGCCAGATCCTGGTGGCCTTCGACGATGTGGTGCTGATCGACTTCGAAGGCGAGCCGGCCAAGCCGCTGTCCGAGCGGCGCGCCAAGGCCAGCCCGCTGCGCGATGTGGCCGGCTTCCTGCGCTCGCTCGATTACGCCAGCGAAGTGTCGGCGCGTGGCGAGGAAGGCACCGCCGCCCGTGCGGGCGTGGGCGTGGACACGCATCTGGACGAGTTCCTGGTGCAGTTCCGCCGCCGCTCCACACAGGCGTTTCTGGACGCGTACCATGCCGTGCTCGACGCCAGTACGCACCCGTGGATCGCACCGGCAGCGTTCAACGCGGCCACCTTGCTGTTCCTGGTGGAGAAGGCCTGTTACGAGGTGCGTTACGAGGCTGCCAACCGCCCCGGCTGGCTGATGGTGCCGATCGAGGGCTTGCGACGCATCCTGCACCGCGCGCGCGCTGGTGCGGGAGACACATGATGAGTGGAGTGATGACAGCAGTGACCAATCGATGGGATCCCGGCGCAACCCGCGCCTTGGCCGAGGCACGCCATGGCGACGCATTCGCCATCCTGGGCGCGCACCCG
This sequence comes from Xanthomonas sp. WHRI 6108, assembly GCF_040202385.2. Taxonomy (NCBI): domain Bacteria; kingdom Pseudomonadati; phylum Pseudomonadota; class Gammaproteobacteria; order Lysobacterales; family Lysobacteraceae; genus Xanthomonas; species Xanthomonas sp. WHRI 6108. Next base: position 177,624 of record NZ_CP168198.1, read on the forward strand.
ACCGACAACGGTCGGCTGCTGCGCACCTATCAACCGGGTGCCAACTACGTCAATGCCGTGCTCGACGATGGCCAGGTCATCGCGCTGGAGGCAGGCCCGGAGCCGGGCCTGTTCGCCGGCGCATTGCCGGCGCAGGGCGGCTACCGCCTGCGCATCGGCTGGCCCGGCGGCGAGCAGGACACCGCCGACCCGTATGCGTTCGGCCCGCAACTCAGCGACTTCGACCTGCACCTGATCAGCGAAGGCCACCACCTGCAGTTGGCCGATGCGCTCGGCGCCAACGCGATCGAAGTCGATGGCGTACGCGGCACGCGCTTTGCGGTGTGGGCACCCAATGCCACGCGTGTGGCGGTGGTGGGCGATTTCAACAGTTGGGACGCACGCCGGCATCCGATGCGGTTGCGGCACCAGTCCGGCGTGTGGGAGCTGTTCGTGCCCGACGTCGGCCCGGGTGCGCATTACAAGTACCAGCTACGCGGCCCGCATGGGAACGAATTGCCGGCCAAGGCCGACCCGGTGGCGCGGCGTGCCGAGCTGGCGCCGGGCACCGCCTCCATCGTGGCCGACCCCACCCCGCATCAGTGGAGCGATGACGGCTGGATGGCCACGCGCGCGCGCCGGCAGGCGCACGACGCACCGATGAGCATCTACGAGATCCATGCCGGCTCCTGGTTGCGCGAGGAAGGCGTGGACCTGGACTGGGATGGCCTGGCCGACCGCTTGATTCCGTACGTGGCCGATATGGGCTTCACCCATGTCGAGCTGATGCCGGTGACCGAGCATCCGTTCGGCGGTTCGTGGGGCTACCAGCCGCTGGGCCTGTTCGCGCCGACCGCGCGCTTCGGCTCGCCGGATGGCTTCGCCGGCTTCGTCGATCGCTGCCACCGCGAAGGCATCGGCGTGATCGTCGACTGGGTACCGGCGCATTTCCCCACCGACGCCCACGGCCTGGCGCATTTCGACGGTACCGCGCTGTACGAACATGCCGACCCGCGCGAAGGCTTCCACCGCGACTGGAATACGCTGATCTACAACCACGGGCGGCGCGAGGTGTCCGGGTTCCTGATCGCCAGTGCGCTGGAGTTCCTGCAGCGCTTCCACGTCGACGGCCTGCGCGTGGATGCGGTGGCCTCGATGCTGTACCGCGACTACAGCCGCAATGCCGGCGAGTGGGTGCCCAACATCCACGGCGGGCGCGAGAACTACGAGACCATCGCCTTCCTGCGCCGGCTCAACGAGGTGGTGCGCGAGCACACCCCGGGTGCGGTGATGATTGCCGAGGAATCCACCGCGTTCCCCGGCGTCACTGCCGATGTGGCGCACGGCGGCCTGGGCTTCCACTACAAGTGGAACATGGGCTGGATGCACGACACCCTGCATTACGCGGCGCTGGACCCGATCTACCGCCGTTACCACCATGGCGAGCTGACCTTCAGCATGGTCTACGCGTATTCGGAGCGCTTCGTGCTGCCGATCTCGCACGACGAAGTGGTGCACGGCAAGGGCTCGTTGCTCGGCCGCATGCCGGGCGACGACTGGCAGCGCTTTGCCAACCTGCGTGCCTACCTGGGTTACATGTTCACCCACCCGGGGCGCAAGTTGCTGTTCATGGGCTGCGAATTCGGCCAGCCCACCGAATGGAACCACGACGGCGGCATCCCCTGGCATCTGCTCGACGACCCGCGCCATCGTGGCGTGCAGACCCTGGTGCGCGATCTGAATCGGCTGTATGTCGAATACCCCGCGCTGCACGCGCAGGACGATGACCCGGCCGGGTTTGCCTGGGTGGTCGGCGATGACGCGGCCAACAGCGTGGTCGCGTTCCTGCGCAAGGCAAAGCGCGGCGATGCGCCGGTGCTGGTGGTGATCAACTTCACCCCGATCGTGCAGCACGGCTACCGCATCGGCGTGCCGCAAGGCGGCCAGTGGCGCGAGGTGTTCAATAGCGATGCCGGCATCTACGGCGGTGCGAATCTGGGCAATGGCGGTGTGGTGAGCGCCGAGCAGCAGTCGATGCATGGCCATGCGCAATCCCTGCCGTTGTTGTTGCCGCCGCTGGGCGTCATCGTGCTGACGCCGCAGGGCTGATGCAGCACACACAGCGCCGGACCGCTGGTCCGGCGCTGTGGCACCTGTTAGATTGCGCGCCGTAGAGCGGCCAATACCTCGCTGCGCGCGCCCACCGGGCGGTGCGGCAGGGGTGCCACCCGCTCATTAGGCGGCCCGGGGAGGGCTGCCGGGCACAGCCGCCGCCATGCCTTCCGTCGACCGTGTGTACGGGAGTGTTGTGCGTGGGCGTTTTGATGGCGGTGGTTTCTTCGATGGTTGAGCCGTTTGTCCATGCTGTGCGCATCGCTGGATGCGCGCATGCACTGGTGTGGGTTACATATTCGCTGTGTGTCGGCGCGCGGCGTGGCGGCATGTGGCCGGTGCAGCTCGGTGTGTTGCGTTTCTCCGCTTCGACGCGGGCGCAGGCATGAGCGGTTTGATGACCTGGTGCTACTTGCTCACCGCTGCGGCGTCGGCGCTGGCGTTCTACCTGGCAACACGGCATCAACGCCTGTGGCCGCAGCGCCGGCTGTCGGCGCGCGCGCTACGCATCGTCGCCAGCGCATTGCTGCTGCTGTCGCTGGGTTGCGCCATGCAGGCCTTGGGCACCTGGGCCGGCACCTTCGCCGCAGTGACGGCGCTGATGTTGGTGGCGGTGGCGCTGCCGTATCTGGATGCCTGGCAGCAGGCGCGCACGCAACGAAGGCAGGTGCGCCATGTGGGCTAGGTGGCTGGCCGCAGTAGTGCTGGGTCTGCCGCTGGCAGTCGGCGTGGTGGGCCTGTGCGCCTTGTTGCTGCCGGGGCCGCAGCAGAGCTACACGCTGGCATGGTTGCTGCTGATGTTTCCGGCCTGGGTGGGCGCGATGGCGCTGCCGTTCGTGTTCCGTCGCGCATCGCGCGCCTGGGCCGTGCTCGGCGGGTTGACGCTGCTGTGCTACCTCGCGCTTGTGGGCATCAAGGCATTGGGTTGGACGGAGCTGGGCGCATGAAAGCATCGACCTTGCGCGCGTTTCTGTCGGTCCACAGCTGGATGGGTCTGTTGGCGGGCATGGCCTTGTTCATCGCCTTCTACGCCGGCGCCATCACCGTGTTCACGCATGAACTGAGCGGCTGGCAGACCACGCCGCCTGTCACACAGCCTGCGCCGGCAGATCCCGTCGCCGCCACGCAGACCTTGCTCGATGCGGTGATCGCCCGGCATCCACAGGTGGCCGACTCTTTCCTGTTGTTGCTGCCCGGCGAGCACGGTCCGACCCCGCGGCTGTACTGGTATGGGCCGCAGGCCGAGGCCAGTGGCGGCATGCGGCAGTATCAACAGGCCGCCGATGGCCGCCTGCTGGAATTGCCGCAGCGCGTGGGCTTTGCCGATTTCCTCTACGACCTGCACTTCACCGCCGGCCTGCCACGCGTGTTCGGCACCTATCTGTTCGGTGTGGTGAGCGTGCTGTACGGGCTGGCGTTGCTCAGCGGGGTGGTGTTGTACGCGCCGGTGTTCTTCAAGGACCTGTTCGCGCTGCGGCCGGGGCATAACCTCAAGCGCCTGTGGCAGGACGCGCACAACGTGGTCGGCATGTTGTCGCTGCCGTTCCATGTGATTTTTGCCTGGTCCGGCGCGGTTTTGTGCCTGGGCGTGCTGTTGCTGGCGCCGTTCCAGTTCCTGGTGTTCGACGGCAAGCTGATGCAGATCCTGGCACCGGAGTTCGAACTCACCCCACATGTGCAAGCGGCCAGGCGTGCGGCGCCGGTGTTGCCGGTTGCGGTGCTGCTGGACAAGGCGCGCGCAGCCAGCCCGGGCTTGGTACCGGAGAGCATCGGGTTCCATGATGCAGGCGATGCCAATGCACGCGCGGAAGTGTATGGCCATAACGATCAGCGCCGTCTCAACACACTCGGTGGCGTGGCCTTGGACGCGGCAACCGGCCAGGTCCTGCGCGTGCTCGAACCAAGGACGATGTCGCCAGGCACCGCTGCATTGCGCGGGCTGCAAGGGCTGCACTTCGGCAATTTCGGGCATGCGCCGGTGCAGTGGCTGTATTTCCTGCTCGGGTTGGGTGGTGCGTTCCTGTTCTACAGCGGCAACCTGCTGTGGATCGAAACACGCCGCAAGCGTCGGCTGGTGGATCAACCGCGCCGCACCCACGCGATGGCACGCCTGACCATCGGCGTCTGCCTGGGCAGCGTCGCCGGTATCTCGGCCTTGTTCATCGCCGCACGTTTGCTTGCGCAAGGACAGGAGCGTTATGTCTATTACGCGGTCTTTGCGGCCGTGCTGGTGTGGGCGCTGGTCCGCCCCACCGCACGTGGTGCGTACGAGGTGTTGCTGGCCTGCGCTGTCCTCACGGCGCTGATTCCGTTGGCCAGCTGTGTTTCCGCGCGTGGCGTGGTGCTGCCGTGGCAGGACGCAACGGTGCTGGTCGTGGACTTGATCGCCTTGGTGTTGGCATGGGCGTACTGGCAACTGGCGCGTGCGAGCAGGCGGCGCGGGCTGCAGGGCGATCCCAACAGCGTCTGGGCCTGGAAGCGCGCGCAGCGCGCTGAGTCGACGCACTGACGTGATTGATGCCTGGCACGCGACAGTGTGCCGGGCATCAGCTGCGGCGGAGCACTTGGTCGCTGACCATGCGGCGGGCCCGATAACCTGGCCCGTTGACGCGACGGCATCGCCGGGCAGTGCATCCTGATCGCCCGCCACCTTCACCCACACCCGATGACGGCTGCCGTCTTACGCATTGGCCTGATCTCCGACACGCATGGCGTGCTGCGGCCCGAGGCGGTGGCTGCGTTGCAGGGCTGCACGTCGATCATCCATGCCGGCGATGTGGGCAAGCCGGAGATCCTCACTGCGCTGCAGGCGCTGGCACCGCTGCATGCGATCGCCGGCAATATCGACAACAAGCCCTGGGCAGCGCAGCTTCCGCAAACGCTGGATCTGCTGATCGCAGGCGTGCGGATCCATGTGTTGCACGATCTGAAAACGCTGGCAGCGGATGTTGCTGCCGATGTGATCATCAGCGGGCATTCGCACAAGCCGTCGATACACACGCACGACGGTGTGCTGTACATCAATCCGGGCAGCGCCGGCCCGCGTCGCTTCAGCTTGCCGATCAGTGTGGGCACGCTGTGGCTGGGCGATGGTCCGCCGCAGGCGCAGCTGCAGCTGCTGGAAATACGCTGACGGAAGTTGGATTCGTGCAACAGAGACGTGTGCAGGGATCTGGAGCGGCCAGCAAGACAACTGCGCCGCCGTCAGGCAGGCGCGGTCGCTGCCCGGAATCGGCATGGCCATGCGTGCACTGTGCTTCTGAGCGCGCCGTCCGCATCCACCTGAAGGCCGCTACGTTTTGTTAGCCGCTTTTAGACAACGCCGTGCGCTGAAATGCATCGGCCGGGCACGCAGGCCACCGCCGCATGCGCTGAGCATGCGGTGCATGCGATGACCAGCAGCAGCGACCGCTACTAACCTGTGCTGACGTGCCTGCTTGTGGAGTCGCACATAAGTCGTTCGTTGCCTGCATGTGTACGCTCGCGACCCCTGCGCTGACCTTGTCTGCACGCAGGCGGGACCATCCTTGTGCATCGAGTCGCTGCAAGGATTTTCCCCATGAATACCCGTCGCCAGTTCCTCTCCGCCGCCGCTGCCGGCACCGCCGCGTTGGCCGCCGCCCCGTTGTTGGCACAGACTTCCGCACCGGGCAGCGTGATGCCCACGCGCGGCAAGGCCGCCGCATCGGCGTTGCCGACCAATCCCGCAAGCAAGGGCGCACGCTATCGGCCCTCGAGTCGACTGGGCTTTGGTGGCGTGGCGATCGGCAATGGGTTTGCGCCCACCAGCGATGCGCAAAGCGAAGCGACCCTGGCTGCGGCGTGGGAATCGGGCGTGCGGTATTTCGATACCTCACCGTGGTACGGTCTGGGCCTGTCCGAGCGCCGTACCGGGCACCACCTGCACAATCACGCTGCAGACGACTATGTGCTGTCGACCAAGGTCGGGCGCCTGCTGACCGCTACCGACAAACCGCCGAAGACGATGTGGCAGCAGCCGTCGCCCTTCGACTACCGCTACGACTACAGCGCCTCCGGCGTGCGTCGCTCGATCGAAGACAGCCTCCAGCGCCTGGGCGTGTCGCAGATCGATGTCGCCTACATCCACGACTTGTCGCCGGAGAACGAGAAAGACCTGGGCATGCCGTGGGAACAGCGCTTTGCCGAAGCGGTGAAAGGCGCGATGCCCGAGCTGACCAAGATGCGCAAGGAGGGCCTGATCAAGGCCTGGGGCTTTGGCGTCAATCGCCCCGAGCCGGCCCTGCGTGCGATCGAAGAGGCCGATCCGGATATCTTCCTGCTGGCCTGCCAGTACTCGCTGCTCGACCACGCGCAGGCGCTGCACGACACCTTCCCGAAGATCGCAAAGCATGGCGCGTCGGTAGTGGTCGGTGCGCCGCTGCTGGCGGGCTATCTGGCCGGGCGCGAGCGATATCTCTACGACGGCACCGTGCCGGAATGGGCGCCGGCCAAGCGCCAGAAAGCACTCGCCATCTGCGAGCGCCACGGCGTGGATCTGCGCACGGTGTCGCTGCAGTTTGCCGCCGCACCGAAGGTGGTGTCCGCGGTGATTCCGGGTGCGCGCACGGCCGAGCAGGCGCTTGCGAATGCGGCCTCGATGCGCGTGGCGATTCCGGCAGCGGTATGGGAAGAGCTCAAGCGCGAGCAGGTGATCGAAGCGGATGCACCGGTGCCTGTGCGGGGCTGAGGCTCACACGTGGTGGGTGCATCGCAAACCCTTGCGCTTGCGATGCATCACGTCACACTGCAGGCATCACCTCACCCATCACGGAATCAACAGCGGCCGCAACGCAGGCACTTGCCTGGCCAGCTCGTCGGCGACAATCGCGGCGAACAGATCGGCACCGTCCGCACCCAGATGGGTGTAATCAAATGCCAGCTTGGCCTGGCCCATCGGCTCGGCACTGGCGTTGTCCTGTGCACGCGCAGCGGCGACAGCGGGTGCGGCTGGCGTCGATGTGGTTTGCGCCGGGGTCTTGCCGATGGTGGTGCCCGATTGCGCGGCTAGCACCTGCTCCGGATCGGCCGGCCGCTGCGCCAGGCGCATTGCCAGCACCGGGCCCATGCCTTGCACCAGGGCGCGGCTGCGCGCGTGCAGGTCGATCAATGGCACCTGCAATTCCTGCGCGAGCGTGCGCGTGGCCTCGGCCCAGGGCGCCAGATCGTCCAGCAACTGACCGCGCGCGAACTGCCGCCGCGTCAATGGCGTGACCAGCACCGGAATCGCACCGGCAGCACGCGCTTCGTCTACATAGCGGCGCAGGTTGGCGGGGAACTCGGTCGCCAGGTCGGTGGAACGCCCTGGCTTGCCCGGTTGATCGTTGTGGCCGAACTGGATCAGCACATACACCTGGCGATACCCGCCGCTGCGCAGCTCGTGCAGCGCGATGTCCCACGAACCTTCGGCGCGGTAGTTGGACGTGCTGCGGCCGCCGCGCGCCAGATTGAGGCAGCTCAGAAACGAGCTCACATGCTGCGCGCAAAAGCTCGGTCCCCAGCCGCCCTGCACGGCGGTGGTGGAGTCGCCGACCAGCACGATCTTGCTGGCCGCAAGCGCGGGCGCAGCGGCTGGCGCATTTCGCACAGAGGCGTTGGTGGCCGATGCCCTGGATGCGAGCGGCGTATCGCCCGGCGCGGCAGCGGCCGCATCGGCACACGTCAGGCAGGCAGCGGCCAGGGCTGTCAGCAGCATCGGTGCAATAAAGAAATCCTTACGCATGCATCACCTCGAAAACGACTGAAACACGGCTGCGCGCTGGCAGGAATAGGGGGCGGCCACCGCCGCGGAATCGGCCTGTCCTGCGCAGACCTTCCGGTCTGGAACGTTCGTACCCGTGCGTCGACCGCACACCACATGCTGATCGCCCCGCCGGAACGAAAGCGCTCAGAACGTACCGCGCTGGATGAAGGGCGCCTGCTGGTAGAGCTGCCGTTCGCCACCGCGCGGGTCGTTGTCCATCCGGCTCGGCACATCGAACAGCAACGTGTCGCGGTGCTGCAGCGAGTACTGGCGCCAGCGCGGCAGGCCGCGATGATTCGGGTCGCCACTGCGTGCGAAGGCGAGCAGCGCCTCGCTCATCTGCTCGGCCATGCGCTGCGCAGCGGCGCCGTTGCCGGTGCGCGAGCCGGGCTGCGCAATGGTGTCGAAGACCAGCGGGATATCCAGCGTGTGGAAGGCGCCGAACTTGCCTCCGTCCAGCGGCGAGCCCCAGTCCAGCTGGTACACCCAGGTCGGTGCGCCCTGGCGTGCACGCGCCTCGGCCTCTTCGACCGCGCCGCGCCACGAGCGGCCGGCCGTGGTCGCGGCAAAGAACACGTCCGATGGCGAGTACTGCGGATACAGCCGGCGATATTCGGCAATCACCACCTGCGGCAGCAGGTCGACGTACTGCTGGCTTTCCAGCCTGGCCGGCAGCTCGTCCCAGCTCAACGCAAAGTTCTTCGCGTCGTTGCCGAGAAACGCGCGCGTCTCGTCGCGGGTATTGCCGATCACCAGCGGAATCCTGGCCGATTGCAGCGGCGCGGTCGGCCAGAACGGATGCACCGGCACATTGCGTGCATCCAGCACCGGGCCGAAGTACAGCGCGCTGTGTTCCACCCGCGAGGGGTCGCGCAGCTGCGCGGCAGCCAGCAGTTGCGCAACCGGCAGCGTGCGGATGCGCGCAAGCTCGCCGGGCGCGAGTTTCAAGGCATCCAGCAGCAACTGCGCACGCTGCGTGGCCGCACGCGGGCCGGCCACGGTGACCTGCTGCCCGCTCATGGTCCAGGCGCGGTGGAACAGGCCGCGCGCAGCCGGCATCGCCATCAGGGTGGCGATCTTGGCGCCGCCACCGGACTGGCCGAACACGGTGACATTGCCGGCATCGCCGCCGAATTCGCCCGCGTGCTGGCGCACCCATTGCAGTGCCTGGATCAGGTCCAGCTGCCCGACATTGCCGGAGTCGGCAAAGCCGGCATCGCCCAGCTGCGCCAGCGACAGGTAGCCGAACAGGTTGAGCCGGTGATTGACGGTGATCACCACCACATCGCCGCGTCTGCACAGGCGTACGCCGTCGTACAACGGGTCGCTGCCGGAGCCGGTGGTGTAGCCGCCGCCGTGGATATAGAACAGGATCGGGCGCTTGCCGCCATCGCGCAGGCCCGGCGTCCATACGTTGAGGAACAGGCAATCCTCGCTGGTGGGTTCGCTGGCCTTGAGCTGCGGCGCGGCCGCCGCGTAGGCGCTGGCATCGCGCATGTCCTGCCATGGATTTTCCGGCAGCGCTGCCTGGAAGCGCCGCGCGGCGGTGTCGCCGCCGTAGGGGATGCCCTTGAACACGCAGATGCCCTGGTCGCGATGACCGCGCAAGGCGCCGCCACGCACGCGTGCCAGCGGCGCGCTGGCCTCGCGCGGCGGTGGGGGTGCGGCGGCGCCAGCAAAGCCGGGGAGCGCTGCGGCGGCAGTGGCGAGCAGACCGCCACGCAGCAGCGTGCGTCGGCGCGCGTCGGGCGTGGACGGCGCCGTCATCGCGCCACGTCCTGCGCCGGTCCCGATGCAGCTGCCGGCGGCTGCGCCTTGGTGACATGCGCGATCCAGGCCTGTGCCAGCTGCGGCCAGGCGGCCACGGTCAGGCCGGTGCCGCTGGCGGTGCCGAAGCCGTGGCCGCCCTGCGGAAAGACGTGCAGCTCGCTCGGCACGCCGGCGCGCAGCAGCGCGTCGTGCATCAGCAGGCTGTTGCGCACCGACACCACGGTGTCGTCCTGCGCATGCAGCAGAAAGCTGGGCGGGGTGCGTGCATCCACATGCAGTTGCGGCGAATACGCGTGCACCTGCGCATCGGCTGGACTGCTGCCAAGCAGGCGCTCGCGCGAGCCGGGGTGCGCGTTGGCGCTGTCCATGTCGATGACCGGGTAGACCAGCAGCGCAAAATCCGGCCGCGCGCTCAGTGCATCGGCCGCATCCACCTTGGGGTAGACCGGCGCGGCGTAGCGGGTGGCCAGGCTGGCGGCGACATGGCCGCCGGCCGAGAACCCCATCACCCCGACCCGCTGCGTGTCGATGCCGTAGCGGGCGGCGTTGGCGCGGATCAGCCGCAGCGCGCGCTGTGCATCGGCCAGCGGCACGTCGGCGCCGTTCGGGTGGCCTTCGCCGGGCAGGCGGTAGCGCAACACGAACAGGGTGATGCCGGCCTGGTCGACGAAGCTGGGCACCAGTGCGCTGCCTTCGTTGTCGAGCACGATGCGCTGGTAGCCGCCGCCGGGGGTGACCAGCAGGGCAGTGCCGTTCGGCCGCTTGGGCCGGTAGACCACCAGGTAAGGCGTGCTGATCTGCTGGATGTAGCGATCGGGCAGGGCCGGGTCGCTGCTGCGTTGGACGATGCGCTGTGGCTGCGGCAGCGGCTTGTCCCCCGGTGCCATCCCGTTGGGCCATAGCAGGATCCGGCTAGCCTGCTCGGCTGCGGTATCGGCGCCGGGCACCTCGGCCGCCAGCACTGGTCCGGCCAGCAGCGCTCCCGCCATCACCACCACCGTCATGCACCGGCGCATGACGCTCGAAAACGCGGTAAACACGCGCGTCTGGCTTGTCTGTTCCATCCACCCCTCCCAGGGTTGCTTCGTTGCTGCGGCCAGTTTTGCCGCACTGCACATTGCCAATGACACCGGTTTACCATATACAGCACACCGTGCCACTGTCGATTGGCAGTGCAACAAAAACACCTATCAGGGAGACACCCTTGAGCAACGACGCCGCCACCCCACCATCCTCCACATCCTCGCTGTCGCAGATCGCCCAGCGCTTTGTGGAGGCACGCCGTGCAGGGGCATCGCTGCCGGACTTTCCAGGGCAGATCCCCGACGATCTGCTCACCGCCTACCAGGTGCAGGATATCGCCATCAGCCAGTGGGACGACCAGGTGGTCGGCTGGAAGGTGGGCTACATCGCCGCCGAGCGCCGCGATGCATCGGGCGACGAACGCCTGCTGGGCCCGATCTTCTCGCACAAGCTCTGGAATGCTACCGGTGGAACAACCGAATTCCCGATCTACGAAGGCGGCTTCGGTGCGGTGGAGGCCGAGTACGTGTTGCGCCTGGACGCAGACGCGCCGGCCGAGCAGACCCACTTCACTCCTGACCAGGCGGCGCAGCTGCCGGCCACACTGTTCATCGGCGTGGAAATCGCCAGCAGCCCGCTGGCCACGATCAACAAGCTGGGCCCGCGCGTGGTGATCTCCGACTTCGGCAACAACAACGGCCTGATCCTGGGGCCGGAAGTGACCGATTGGCTGGCGCGCGACGAATCCGCGCTGACCGCCGAAACCCTGATCGACGACCAGCTGGTCGGCACCGGCGGGGCCACCACGCTGCCGGGCGGCTTGCGCGCGGCCTACGCATTTGCGCTCAGTCGTTCGGCCCGGCGCGGGCGTCCGCTCAAGCGCGGTGATCTCATCGCCACGGGCAATGCCACCGGTATCCATGACATCGAAGTGGGACAGCATGCCCTGATTCGCTTCGCCGGCATCGGCGACATTTCCTGTACGGCTGTGTCCGCCAAGTAACGCCGGACCCAGTGACCAGACGCTTGGGAGGGCGCCAATGATCACACGCAGACATTTCCTCGGTGCCGGGCTCGGTGCCGCCGCGGCCGGCACCTGGCTGGGCGCGGGTGCCACCACGCCGATTCCCGGCGGGCAGCTGCTGACCGCCACCGATGTGCATGTCGGCGACTATCCCACCGTGGAGGCGGTGCGGTGGTTCGGCAAGCAGCTGGAGCAACGCAGCAACGGCCGGCTCAAGCTGCGCCAGTACCACTCCGGCCAGCTGGGCCGCGAGTCGGAGGCGATCGACATGGCGCGCTTTGGCGCCATCGACATCACCCGGGTGTATTCGGGCGCGTTGAACAACACCTTTCCGCTGACCCAGGCGCTGTGCCTGCCGTACGTGTTCGACTCGGTGCCGCATCTGCGCCGCGCCATCGACGGCCATGTCGGCGACAGCGTGCTGCGCAGCTTCGAGCAGCGCGACCTGGTGGGCCTGGCGATCTACGATTCCGGTGCGCGTTGCTTCTACAACACCAAGCACCCGCTGCACCGCCCGGAAGATCTCAAGGGCCTGAAACTGCGCGTGGCCTCGTCGGACATCTTCCTCAAGCTGATGCGCATGCTGGGTGCCAACCCCACCCCGATGTCGCTGGGCGAGACGTTCTCGGCGATGGAAACGCACATGATCGACGGTGCGGAAAACAACATGCGCAGCTTCCAGTCCAGCCGGCATTTCGAAGCCGCGCATTACTGGTCGCAGAGCGAGCATTCCTATGCGCCGGACATCCTGGTGATGTCGCGGCAGAGTTTCGAATCGCTGCGCCCGGACGATCGCGCCCTGGTGGTGGAACTGGCACGCGCCTCGGTACCGGTGATGCGCAATCTGTGGGATGCCTCGGAGACCGTCGCGCGCAAGCAGGTGATCGATTACGGCGTCAAGCTCAATCAGGTCGACATGCCGGCGTTCCGCGCCGCCGCCGCACCGCTGCTGGCCGAATACCGCAAGCAGCCGGAGATCGAAGCGCTGTACCGCCGCATCCGCGATTTTGCATAGAGGTGACCCGATGACCGAACCCGAGACCGTCGCCGTCCCGGTCGCGCCGTTGCAGCGCGCGCTGGACCGCGTTTCCGATACCGCCGTTGGCGTGGCATCCATCGCGCTGCTGGGCCTGGTGGTCGTGCAGGGCTGGCAGGTGTTCACCCGCTACGTGCTCAACGACTCGCCCAGCTGGACCGAGCCGGTGACGCTGCTGTTGCTCAGCACCGCCTTGAGCCTGGGCGCGGCTGCCGGCGTGCATACCAACCGCCACTTCGGCTTCTACCTGCTGGGCGAACACGTGCCGCCGCTGGTGCGCAGGGTGTTCGACCTGATCCGCCCGTTGATGATCATGTCCATCGGTGCGGTGCTGGCGTGGTGGAGCGCGGCGCTGCTGCTCGATGGCCTGGATATCAAGATGGCCGGCGCGCAGATGCCACAGAGCATCAACTACCTGCCGCTGTCGATCGGCGGTGCGCTGATGGTGATCTTTGCCTTGTACAAGCTGTGGCGTGTGCTGCGCCCGATCCAGGCCGGAGGAGTGCGCTGATGGGCATTGCGATGTTGTTGGGAACCTTCGTGGTGCTGCTGCTGATCGGCGTGCCGGTGGCGTATGCGCTGGGCGCGGCCGCACTGGCCACGCTGCTGTATCTGGACCTGCCCACGGTGGTGCTGGTGCAGCAGATTTCCGCCGGCAGCGGCTCGGCCTCGTTGATCGCCATCCCGTTGTTTATCTTCGCCGGCGAGCTGATGCTGCGCGGCGGTATCTCCGAACGCCTGATCGCGTTGGCCTCCTCGCTGGTGGGGCGCGTGCGTGGCGGCCTGGGCCAGGTCAGCGTGCTGTCGTCGCTGTTCTTCGGCGGCGTGTCCGGCTCGGCGATCGCCGACGTTTCGGCGGTCGGCGGCACCATGATCCCGCAGATGATCAAGCGCGGTTACGACCGCGACTACGCGGTCAATGTGAGCATGACCGCCGCGCTGGTGGCGTTGCTGGTGCCGCCCTCGCATAACCTGATCCTGTTCTCTGCCGCGGCCGGTGGCGGGCTGTCGATCGCCGACCTGTTCGCGGCCGGCATCTTCCCGGCGCTGCTGATGACCGCGGCGATGATGGTCACCGGCTATGCGGTGGCGCGCCATCGCGGCTACGGCACCGAGCCGTTCCCCGGCTGGCGCGCAGTGGCGCTGCGCCTGATCGGCGCGTTGCCGGGCCTGGGCCTGGTGGCGTTGATCTTCATCGGTATCCGTGCCGGCATCTTTACCGCGGTGGAGAGCGCGGCGATCGCGGTGGTGTACGCCTTGATCGTCACCGCGCTGCTGTATCGGCAGCTGCGGTGGGCCGAGTTCTTCGCCGCGGTGACGCATGCGGCGCGCACCACCGGCGTGATCCTCTTCGTGATCGCCACTGCGGCGGTGTTCGGCTGGCTGCTGGCCTACCTGCAGGTGCCGGCCGCGGCGGTGAAGTTCCTGCAGGCCATCGCCGACAGCAAGAACACGGTGCTGTTGATGATCGTGGTGATGCTGTTGCTGCTGGGCATGTTCATGGACCTGGCGCCGAAGATCCTGATCTGCACGCCGATCTTCCTGCCGGTGGTCAAGGCCTACGGCATCGACCCGATCCACTTCGGTCTGGTGATGGTGCTGGCCGGCGGCATCGGCCTGATCACCCCGCCGATCGGCTCGGTGCTGTTCATCGGCACCTCGATCGGGCAGATCACCATCGCCCAGAGCATGCGCACCATCTGGCCGTTCTGGCTGGCGGCCCTGGGTGTGCTGCTGATCGTGGCGTTCTTCCCCGAACTGTCGCTGTGGCTGCCACGCGCGCTGCGCGCGTAAGTGACCGCGATCCCGACTGCGTCCGTCAGGCGGGCGTCGTCGGTGCGTGGCATTGGGCTACTCAGCGCGGGCAGTGCGATGTCCGCATGCCGCGCTTCGCTCGACAAACGCCTGCCGACGCTACCGGCGCGCTGCCCAGCGTGGCTGCTGGCAGGTAGTTCCGCCTTCATCCAGGCGGCCGACGCTCCAGGCGCTGGCCGCCGCATCGCCCCGCCGTGCGGGGACTAGGAGCAAGCATGCGTGTGCGTATCGCTTCAACCGGTTTGCGTTGGCTGCTGGCCGGCGGCCTGCTGCTGTGTGCCGGGCTCGCTGCCGCGGCCGACTGGAAGCGCGGCATCGAACACCAGCGCATCGCCGACCAGGGCAACGGCACCTTCCTCAACCCGGTGCTGGCCGGCGATCACCCCGACCCGTCGGTGCTCAAGGACGGACAGGACTACTACCTCACGCTGTCCTCGTTCGATGCCTACCCGGGCCTGCCGATCTGGCACTCGCGCGATCTGGTCAACTGGCAGCCACTGGGCCATGCCATCACCCAGAACGTCGGCGCGATCTGGGCGCCGGACCTGATCAAGCACGGCAAGCGCTACTACATCTACTTCCCGGCGCGCCGCGGCGACCAGGGCGAGCGCAGCAACTTCGTGGTCTGGGCCGACAACATCAAGGGCCCGTGGAGCGCGCCGATCGACATCGGCCTGGGCAAGTACATCGACCCCGGCCACGCGGTGGGCGAGGACGGCAAGCGCTATCTGTTCCTGAGCGGCGGCGATTACGTGCAGCTGTCCGACGACGGCCTGAAAGTGGTCGGCACGCCCAAGCACGTCTACGACGGCTGGAAATACCCGGAAAGCTGGGACGTGGAAGGCTACGCCCAGGAAGGCCCCAAGATCACCCGCCGCAACGGCTGGTACTACATGACCACCGCCGTCGGCGGCACCGCCGGCCCGCCGACCGGGCACATGGTGATCACCGCGCGTTCGCGCTCGATCCACGGCCCCTGGCAGAACGCGCCCAACAACCCGATCACCCGCACCAAAAGCGCCGACGAGCCGTGGTGGTCGCGCGGCCATGCCACGCTGGTGGAAGGCACCGACCAGCGCTGGTGGATGCTCTATCACGGCTACGAACACGGCTACTGGACGCTGGGCCGGCAGGCCTTGCTGGACCCGATCGAGTGGACCCCGGACGGCTGGTTCGTCGCCAAGGGCGGCGACCTGGGCACGCCGCTGAAAAAGCCCAGCGGGCAGGCCTTGCCGCATGGGCTGGCGCTGTCGGACGACTTCCGCGCCAGCACGCTGGGCCCGCAGTGGGCGTTCTTCAACCCCGCCGCCGACGAGGCCAAGCGGCTGCAGGTCGGCGATGGCGTGTTGCGCCTGCAGGGCAAGGGCAGCGCCCCGCGCAACGCCTCGCCGCTGACGGTGATCGCCACCGACCAGGCCTACCAGTTCGAGGTGCAGATGACCGTGGCGCCGGGCGGGCAGGGCGGGGCGCTGCTGTTCTACAGCGACAAGCTCTATGCCGGCGTGGGCAGCAATGGCGAGAACTTCGTCATGCACCGCTACGGCGAGGAACGCCCCGGCACGCTGGCCCCCAGTGCGACCGGTGGCACCTTGTGGCTGCGGGTCACCAACAACCGCCACATCGTCACCATCCACAGCAGCACCGACGGCACCACCTGGACCAAGTACCCGGTGCAGATGGAAGTGTCCGGCTACCACCACAACGTGGCCGGCAAGTTCCTGGCCTTGAAGCCGGCGCTGTATGCCGCCGGGCAGGGCCAGGTGGAGTTCCGCAACTTCCGCTACCGCGCCCTGGACTGACCGTTCTGCATCGCCGGGCATGCCGCGGCACTGCCGGCTGCGGCGTGTCCTGCACGGCGGGTCCGGGGTGGCGGCAGGCTTCGCTCAGGTCTGCCGGCCGTCTGGCCGGTAGAATCCAATCAACTTCACTGGTTGACCGCTATGCCCGCCCGCAAGATGCCTGAAGAGGGAATGCCCGGCCTGCCGAAGGGCAAGGTAGCCACGATCAACGACATCGCGCGGATGTCGGGCGTGTCCAAGAAGACCGTGTCGCGGATCATCAACAACTCGCCGCTGGTGCGGCAGGACACCCGCGAGAAGGTCGAGGCGCTGATGCGCGAGGTCGGCTACGCGCCCGACCCGCTGGCGCGCGGGCTGGCGTTCCGGCGCTCGTTCCTGATCGGCATGGTCTACGACAACCCCACCGCGCAGTACATCGTGGACATGCAGTACGGCGCGCTGGACGCGCTGCGCGGCTCCAGCTTCGAGCTGGTGGTGCACCCCTGCGACAGCCGCAGCCCCGGCTACATCGAAGGCGTGCGCCGCTTCGCCCAGGCGCAGAAGCTGCACGGCGTGATCCTGGTGCCGCGCGCCTCCGAGGACCAGGCGCTGGCCGACATGCTGGCCGAGATCGGCTGCCGCTACACCCGCATCGCCTCGGTGGCGCTGGACACCACCTCGCAGACGGTGATCACCCACGACCGCGACGGCGCCGCCGAGGCGGCCGATTACCTGCTCTCGCTCGGCCACCGCGACATCGCCCTGGTCACCGGCCCCAGCGCCTACCGTTCCTCGATCGAGCGCACCTCCGGCTTTGCCGACGCGCTGACCCGGCGCGGCATCGAACTGCCGCCCGAGCGCATCGTCGAAGCCGGCTACACCTTCGAATCGGGCGTGGCCGCGGCCGAAAAGCTGCTGCTGGGCAAGAAGCGCCCCACCGCCATCTTCACCGGTAACGACGAAATGGCCGCCGGTATCTACAAGGTCGCCCTGCGCGCCGGCATCAGCATCCCGCGCCAGCTGTCGGTGATCGGCTACGACGACAGCTCGCTGGCCTCGCGCCTGTGGCCGCCGCTGACCTCGGTGCGCCGCCACACCCGCGACACCGGCCGCACCGCCGCGGCGATGCTGATCCAGCCCGACAACGCCCCGCAACTGCCCACCGCCAGCGTGCGCCCGCACCTGATCGTGCGCGACTCCTGCCAACCGCCGGAGGATTGAGCGAGGTCAAAGCCCAGGCAAGGGGACGCCAGGCGAGCAACAAAGCCCCTCTCCCGTCGGGGCGAGAAGACACGGCTTGCGCGCCATGGGCGCGCGTGCCTCGGAGCGCCCGCGCCGCCAGCGGGGCCCGGGCGCGGGGCGGGGGTTGGTGCGGCAGACAGCCATCTGAGAAAGCTCAGCCATGAGCTGAGGGCGCATAAGCCTCCACCTGACCAGTCAAGCCCCGCACCCAACACCACGCGCAGCCTCGTCCCCTCATCCGGCGCTGCGCCACCTTCTCCCCAGGGGAGAAGGAATTCCCACGCTGCCACGCCGCCATGCGGCTATCGTGCACTGCGCAATGACACCGGTTAACCAGAGCCGGTAGAATGGCCCGGTGCAAGCCAATCCCCCCGCGCTTGGCACCGGAGATCGCGCATGTCCCTGTACTGCAAGACCCACTACGCCACCCATCCCGACGCCATCAAGGGCGCCAGCAACGACGACCTGCGCGAGCTCTATCTGCTCGATGGCCTGTTCGTCGACGATGCGGTCACGCTCAAATACACCCACTACGAGCGCTTCGTGCTCGGTGGCGCAGCACCGCTCGGCACCACGCTGGAATTGCCCAGGCAGACCGAACCGGCGTCTGCCGCCGGCCATCCGTTCCTGGAGCGCCGCGAGCTGGGCATCCTCAATGTCGGCGCCGGCACCGGCAGCGTGACCGTGGACGGCACCGTCTACACGCTCGGGCCGAAGGACGGCCTGTACGTGGCGATGGGCAGCACCGATGTCAGCTTCGCTTCTGACGATGCCGCCAACCCGGCCAGGTTCTATCTGGCCTCGACACCGGCGCATGCGCGTTTCGAGACCAAGCAACTGTCGATCAAGGATGCCGTGGCGCTGGAGCGCGGCGCGCTGGAAACCAGCAACGAGCGCACCATCTACCAGTACATCGTGCCGACCACCTGCCAGTCCTCGCAGCTGTTGCTGGGCCTGACCGTGCTCAAGCCGGGCAGCGTCTGGAACACCATGCCGCCGCATCTGCACGACCGCCGCAGCGAGGTGTATTTCTACTTCGATCTCGGCGCCAACGACCGCGTCTATCACTTCATGGGCGAGCCGGACGCGCAGCGCCACATCGTGATCCAGAACAACGAAGCGGTGGTGTCGCCGCCGTGGTCCATCCACATGGGCGCCGGCACCAGCAATTACGCCTTCATCTGGGCGATGGGCGGCGAAAACCTGGATTACACCGACATGCATGTGCTGGACATCTGCCAGCTCAAGTAAGGCCATGCATGCCGGCCAGCACCGCACTCACCGCGTCGATGCGCTAACGCCATCAACGCGCCAGCTCCACCCCATGCCAGCGGCCGCGCATCGCGCGGACGCACGCACTCATCCAACGTGGCACACCCAGCAGGAGCGATAAGGTAATGAGCAATCCGTTCAGTCTCGAAGGCAAGGTCGCACTGGTCACCGGTGCCAACACGGGCTTGGGCCAGGGCATCGCGCTGGCACTGGCGCAGGCCGGCGCCGACATCGCCGCCGCCGGCATCCAGGCGCCGACCGAGACCGAGGAACTGGTCAAGGGACTGGGCCGCCGCTTCGTCGCCATCCAGGCCAACCTGATCAGCATCGAACCGGTCGAACGCATCCTCAAGGAAACGCTGGACGGCCTGGGTCGCCTGGACATCCTGGTCAACAACGCCGGCCTGATCCGCCGCACCGACGCGGTGGATTTCAGCGAGCAGGATTGGGACGACGTGATGAACGTCAATCTGAAATCGGCCTTCTTCATGGCGCAGGCCGCCGGCCGCCATTTCATCGCCCAGGGCAGCGGCAAGATCATCAACATCGCCTCGATGCTGTCGTTCCAGGGTGGCATCCGCGTGCCGTCCTACACCGCCAGCAAGTCCGGCATCGCCGGCATCACCCGCCTGCTGGCCAACGAATGGGCGAGCAAGGGCGTGACCACCAATGCCATCGCGCCCGGCTACATGGCCACCGACAACACCGCCCAGCTGCGAGCCGACCAGGACCGCAACAAGGCCATCCTGGACCGCATCCCGGCCGCGCGCTGGGGCGTGCCGGCCGACCTCGGCGGCACCGCGGTGTTCCTGGCCAGCAGCGCCTCGGACTACGTCAACGGCGCCATCATCCCGGTCGACGGCGGCTGGCTGGCACGCTGAGTCAAACCCACGCGGTGCCTTCTCCCTCAGGGAGAAGGTGCCCGAAGGGCGAATGAGGACCGGCAGGCACGTACACGACCAGACGCGTGCCGCAGCTCCGACAAGACCTTCAGCACCTGATCGCTCACCGACAAGGCACCTGAAAAGCGAAGCAAGACCGCATCCAGGCGCGCACACCAACCAACTCCACAGTCGACACAACTTCCCCAAACCAATCGGAGCATCCCCATGAAAATCGCACTCATGAATGAGTTCAGTCAGGCCGGCAAGAACCCGGTGATCCTGCAGCAGCTCAACGACGTCGCCGGCGAGCAGGGCCACAGCGTCTTCAACGTCGGCATGGACGGCGACAACGACCACCGCCTGACCTACATCCACCTGGGCATCGTCGCCAGCCTGCTGCTGAACTCCAAGGCCGTGGACTTCGTCGTCGCCGGCTGCGGCACCGGCCAGGGCGCGATGATGTCGCTCAATGCGCATCCGGGCGTGTTCTGCGGCTATTGCATCGAGCCGACCGACGCCTACCTGTTCGCCCAGGTCAACAACGGCAACGCGCTGTCGCTGGCATTTGCCAAGGGCTACGGCTGGGGCGCGGAAATCAACGTGCGCTACATCTTCGAAAAGGCCTTCAGCGGCGAGCGCGGCATGGGCTACCCGGCCGAGCGTCGCGAATCGCAGGCCGCCAATGCCGGCATCCTGACCCAGGTCAAGCAAGCCACTGCCAAGTCGTACCTGGACGGCCTGCGCGCCATCGACCCGGAGCTGATCAAGCAGGCCGTGGGCGGCGAGCGTTTCCAGCAGTGCTTCTTCGACAATGCGCAGGACGCCGAGATCCGCAACTTCGTCGCCGGCGTGCTGGGCAAGCCCGAAGCCACTGCAGCAGCTGCGTAATTAGCCACTGCGTTTTAGCCCCTCTCCCGCCGGGAGAGGGGTTGGGGTGAGGGTAAGGCGGAAGACAGCTGCCCTGAACGGGGAGGCTTGAAAGGCTTGAGACGACAGTCCGGCCGTCCAACATTTCCTGTGCCGCCGCACCCTCATCCGCCCTTCGGGCACCTTCTCCCGATGGGAGAAGGAACAGCGTCGCGCACTCAGCATTTTTACCGGAGCCCACCATGCGTCTGCTGCTGTTCGCATTGCTGCTGCTCTGCGCAAATGGCGCCCGCGCCGACCCACACCGCATCTTCATCGCCGGCGATTCCACCGCCGCCGAATACGGTGCCGAACGTGCGCCGCAGGCAGGCTGGGGCCAGATGCTGCAGGAGTGGTTCGACCCGGCGCAATGGCAGGTGCGCAACCACGCCAAGGGCGGCCGCAGCACCCGCAGTTTCATCGCCGAAGGGCGCCTGGACGCCATCGCCAAGGACCTCCGTGCCGGCGACGTGCTGTTGATCCAGTTCGGCCACAACGACGCCAAACACGAAGATCCAACCCGCTACACCGACCCGCAGGGCGACTATCAGCAGTTCCTGCGCCGCTATATCACCACCGCGCGCGACAAGGGCGCCACGCCGATCCTGATCACGCCTGCCGCCCGTCTGCTCTACGACTTCGGCGCGCTGCTCGACACCCACGGCCGCTACACCCTGGCCATGCAGCAACTCGCCGCGCAGGAACACGTTGGCCTGATCGATCTCAACGCCAGTTCCAGCGACTGGATCCGTGCCCTCGGCGAACAGGCGGCCAGGCCGTACTTCCTGTTCGTTCCCGAACAAGGCAAAGCCGACGGCACCCACTTCAGCCGCGCCGGCGCCACCGCCGTGGCGTGCCTGGTCGTACATGGCTGGGTGCAGCTGCAACCCGCTCTCACGCCACAGCTGCGCCGCGATGCCGATTGCGGCGCCGCTCCCGACACCGCCATCCAACGCGCGGCGCAGGCGCATCCCTCGCTGGTGGTGCACGAACGCGATCTCGCACGCCCGCAACCCGGCCCGCATGGCGGCGCCGGGCCGACCACGGCGTATCCGTTCTTCGCCGACGCACCGCAGTTGCCGTTCGTGCTGCGCAAGCGCGTGCTGCACAAGGGCGCCGGCATCGGCCTGCATCTGCACGACAAGGACGAGATCTATTACATCGTCAGCGGGCGCGGGCTGTACGCGCTGGATGGCAAGCAGTACCAGGTCACTGCCGGCGATGCGTTGTTGACGCGCCCAGGCAGCACCCATGCCTTGCAGCAGACCGGCGATGAGCCACTGGTGCTGCTATTGGCCTATCTCGCCAAGCCGGCAGGCTGAGACAGGCGCGGTGCATCGGGAGCGCGTTGCGGGTATGGACGATGCGCAACGCCGGCTGTGAGCCATGCGCGTCATTGCACGCGCGCTTACGCCTTGTCGACCCCGTAGTGGGTCAGGCCCAGCCGGGCCAGTTCGCCGGAGCGGCGGTAGTAGACCTCTTCCCAGCCATCCACGCGCTGGCGATCGGTCTCGCTCATCGCGTCGAGAATGTCTTCGATGCTGAGCAGGTTGGGGTCTTCTTCCAGGCGTTCGAATACCGTGCCCAGGCCTTCGATCGCCTGGCGCGCCTGCACCGCGCCCATCGCGCCCAGCCCCTGCAATGCGTCACGCCGGGTGGCGGCGTCCCAGCGGTCGAAGTAGCGTGCATAGCCGCTCTCGCTCATGTCCGCATCCAGCCGCGCCAATGCCACCAGCTCGCGCTCGCCCGGCGACAGGGCATCCATGCGTCCGCGCAGCGCGGTCAGTTTGGTTTGCGCGCGTGCGCTGCGTCGGCGCCACAGCAACTCGGGCATGTTGAGCAGCCCCTCATCCGTGGGCGGCGCCACCGCCGGCCAGTTCACCCCGAAGCCGTCGTCGGTGAGCTGCCATTGCGCGCGTTGCGGCGGCGTTGCCTTCAACAACAGCCGCTGCGCCTTGATCGGCTCGTCGATACGGATGCCGTTGGCCAGGGTGAACAGCAGGCGGGTGTCGTCCAGCTCCAAGCGCCGGATACGAAGCTGCGTCAGGTCCATTGAGCGAAGGCGGTATGGGGAGGTTTGACCATAGTCTGCGTCGGCGATGGTGTCGAGTCGGTGCGGCCTCACACGTCGCCGTCTGTACTCCAGCCTTCGCCGCTGCCGCGCTGGATGACCCGATCCGTGTCCAGCACCTCGCCGGCCGGCACCTGCGCCTGCTGCGCAAGATCGGCATAGATCGGGGTGAAATCCGGCGCGGTGGCGCTCATCAACTGCGCAAAGCTGTCGATGACGAAGTAGGTCTTCTGGAAGCTGTCGATGCGGTAGCGCGTGCGCATGATGCGTTGCAGGTCGAAGCCGATCCGGTTGGGCGCCGGCGATTCCAGCGAGTGCAGCGATTCGCCCTTCGACGACACGATGCCGGCACCAAAGATGCGCAGCCCCTGCGGCGTGGCGATCAGCCCGAATTCCACCGTGTACCAGTACAGGCGGGTGAGGTTCTGCAGCGCGTCCGCGCCGATGCCGTGCGCCTTGACCCCGCCACGGCCATAGGCCTGCATGAAGTCGGCAAACAGCGGATTCATCAGCAGCGGCACGTGCCCGAACAGGTCATGGAACAGGTCCGGCTCGGCGATGTAGTCGATCTGATCGGGGCGGCGGATCCACCACGTCACCGGGAAGCGCTGGTTGGCCAGATGCTCGAAGAAATCCAGCTCCGGCAGCAGGCCCTGCACGCCGACCAGGGTCCAGCCAGTGGCCGCCTGCAGCACCGCATTGAGCGCATCGAAACGCGGAATGTGGGTCTCGCCCATGCCCATCGCATCCTGCGCCTGCAGGAACTCGTCGCAGGCGCGGTCGACCAGCAGCGCGCGCTGGCGGCGATACAGGGTGCCCCAGGTGGCATGGTCGTCGGCGCTGTAGCCATCCCACGGCTGCTCGACCACGGCGGTGGTGTAGACCGGCACATAGCCCTTGTCGGTGAGCTGATTCTCGACGCGTTGCGGTGCGATGTTCATGCGGCGGCGGTTCCCGATGATCAGCGCTCACCTTAGCCCGACGGCCGCGCAACGGGATTGCGAATCTTGCGTGTCCAATGTTTCATGGCGCAAGATTCGTGCGTCATCCTCTGCTGCTGCGCAACATATGGACCAGCCAATCGCCCTGGACCGCACCGATCTGCGCCTGCTCGCCCTGCTGCAGACGCAGGGCCGCAGCAGCAATGCGGAGCTGGCGGTGCAGGTCAATCTGTCGGCTTCGGCCTGCCTGCGCCGCACCCAGCGGCTGGAGGCAGCCGGCATCATCGCCGGCTACGGCGCGCGCCTGGATGCCAAGGCGCTGGGGCTGGGGCTGCAGGCCTTTGTGCGGGTGCAGCTGGAGCAACACGGCCAAGCCGATATCGAACATTTTGCCGACGGCGTGCGCGGCTGGGACGAGGTGGTGGCCTGCTGGGCGCTCACCGGCGACATGGATTACCTGCTGCAGGTGCAGGTGCGCGACCTGGAGCATTTCTCGCGCTTCCTGCTCGACCGCCTGCTCAATGCGACCGGCGTGTCCGACGTCAATTCCAGCTTCGTGCTGCGCACGGTGAAGGCACCGGAAGGCTTGCCGCTCTCGCATCTGGGCTAATCCGGCGAGCTGTGAGGCAGGCATACGTGCACTGTGACTTGCCTCTCAAACGATAACGATTTACATTTGCGTAACATCCGGCTGCGCCCGGCATGTCTTCTCGTCGATCCGCCAGCCCGACAGGGCCAGCCAGCTCGTCGCCCGAGTGGGACGCGCCGCGCATGCCTGCGTTTTTTTGCCCGGTGACGCCGCGCGTCCCGCACCGATCGACGAGAACCCTCCAATGCCCGCGATTTCCGCTCCCCTGGCCACGTTGTCCGCTGCCTTGCTGTGCGCGTTGGCGCTGACGCCCTGCGCTGCCCGTGCCGACAGTGCCGCCGCCGATGCAAGCAACGCCAAGACGCTGGACCAGGTCAACGTCAACGGCGCGGTGAGCCGCGCGCAGCCGGCCACCACCACGCGCCTGCCGCTGACCCTGCAGGAAACGCCGCAATCGGTGAGCGTGATCGGGCTGCAGCGGCTGGAAGAGCAATCGCTGTTCAGCATCGACGATGTGATGCGCAACGTCACCGGCGTCAACGTGTCGTTCTACGACACCCAGCGCCCGCTGTATTTCGCACGCGGCTTCCAGATCACCGACTTCCAGGTCGATGGCCTGCCCACCTACAGCGGTGCGACCAACCAGGAATACGACACGGTCTTCTACGACCGCATCGAGGTGATCCGCGGCGCCAACGGCCTGCTCACCGGCGCCGGCATTCCCTCGGCCACGGTCAACCTGCTGCGCAAGCGCCCGGGCAAGGACTTCGATGCCTCGTTCGCAGTCAGTGCCGGCACCTGGGATTTCCGCCGCATGCAGGCCGACGTCAATGCGCCGCTGACCGAAGACGGGCGCTGGCGCAGCCGCGTGGTCGCGGCCTGGCAGGATCGCGATTACTACTACGACCGTTACCACGACAACAAGATGTCGGGCATGGCGGTGCTGGAAGGCGACCTGACCGACAGCACCACGCTCACCGTCGGCTATCAGCGCCAGGACAATAGCCCGATCGGCTCGACCTGGGGCACGGTGCCGTTCTTCGCCGCCGATGGCTCGCCGGCCAACCTGCCGCGCTCGACCAACATGGCGCCCAAATGGAGCCGCTGGCAACGCGAGACCAGCACCGCCTTCGCCAACCTGGAACAACGCTTCGGCGAGGACTGGTTGCTGCGCGTCAACTACGCGCACACCAAGGGCGATGTGCAGAGCCTGCGCGTCTACGGCACCGGTTATCCGGCCGCCGATGGCAGCGGCATCTTTCTGCGCACCGGAGCCGGCGAAACCAGCGACGCGCGCGATGGCGTGGACGTGTACCTGTCCGGCGGTTTCTCGTTGTTCGGCCGCCAGCATGATGTGGTGGTCGGCGGCAGCTGGCAGGATCTGCAGTCGACCTCCTACGGCGTCTCCCAGACCTATCCCGATGACTGGGCCACCTGCGGCAGCGAACGTTGCTATTTCATCCCCGACATCCGCAACTGGGATGGCGATATTTCCGAAGTGACCTATGCGCGCAACGGCCGTCGCAACGAAGCGCGCACCACGCAGCGTGGTGTTTATGCCTCCACCCGGTTGCGTCTGGCCGACCCGCTGTCGCTGATCGCCGGTGCACGCCTGAGCTCCTGGGAAACCCGCACCCAGGCCTTCAATGCCAGCGGCGCCTACACCGGCACCAGCGGCCGGTACGAGGTGAGCGACGAAGTCACCCCGTATGTGGGACTGGTCTACGACATCGTGCCGGATGTGTCGCTCTACGCCAGCTATACCGAGATCTTCAACCCGCAGAATTACCGCGACAAGGACAACAACCTGCTCGCCCCGGTGGAAGGTTCCAACCTGGAAGCCGGCATCAAGGCGCAGTTGTTCGACGGCCGTGCGATGGCCACCGCCGCCGTGTTCGAGGCCAAGCAGGACAACTTCGCCGTGCGCGACATGACCCAGCCGGAATCCTCGCTGCCGGACGGCAATTCGGCCTACATCGGTATCAACGGCACCAAGAGCCGGGGCTGGGAAATGGATTTCAACGGCGAACTCCTGCCCGGCTGGACCGTCAATGCCGGCTTTACCCACGTCAAGGTGACGCGCCCTCCCACCGATGCGATCTACGCCAACCTGCCCGAGGATTACCTGCAGCTGTCCACGCAGCTGCGCCTGCCCGGCGCCTGGGAGCGCCTGAGCATCGGCGGCGGCGTCAGCTGGCAGAGCGCGGTGCGCGGCTTCAATATCCAGCGCCCCACCGGCGACGGCACCGGCGCCACCACGCCGGTGACCGTGGTGCAGAACCCGTATGCACTGGTGCACTTCAACGCCAACTACCGCATCAGCGAGCAATGGACCGCCACGCTGGCGGTACGCAACGCCTTCGACAAGACCTACTGGGCCAACCTGGATTACCAGAACTACGGCGAGCCGCGGTTTGTCAGCCTGTCGTTGCGTTGGCGCTATTGAGGCGTTGCAGATGAAGCGGATGCGTTACCGGTAAGGCATCGCGGCCAGGGCCGCTCCTACAGGAGTGGTGCTGGCCGCGCCGACGTTACCCAATACACCCGAAGACCGCCCCGCCATCGTAGGAGCGGACCCGGCCGCGACCCCATCCCGCCTCAGCGCACCTGAAAAAAATGCCCCGCCGTCGTAGGAGCGGCCCAGGCCGCGACCCCCTCCGCGGCACATCTCAGCGCACCCGAAAAGAACCGCCGCCCCGTCCGCGACCTTGTCCGGCACACCCTCGGTGCATCAACCCAAGGCATCAACAACGCAGTCGCCCCACGCATCGGCTTTAAAAAACGCGCGCGTCTCGAAACAGGCGCCCACGCCCGCTCAGCTCCGCATGACCTCGCGCGGCACCCGCATCAGCTGCGCTTCGCCTCGCACCGCCTCCACCTCACGGCGCCACGCAGGCCTCGTCCTTGCCGCGCAGTTTCTGCCAGCGCGAGCGCTCTTGCAGGCAGCGCCGATACGCCTCTGCCTTGGCGGCGGCAGCCTGCTCGGCGGCGGTGCGGGTGGCACTGCTGCGCTGCGCCTGCAACTGCGCGATCTTGGCGCGGATCTGCGGCATCGCCGCCATCGCCGCACGCTCGCCTTCCAGGATGGCGGCGCCACGCTGGTTGAAATCGGCCGAGCCGATGTCGTTGACCTTGGGGCGGATCACCACATCGGCACGCTTGAGTTCCGCCTCGCCCAGGCGCTGGCCCATGATCGAGATCGATTGGTTGACGGTGCCGAGCAGATCGCCGGGATTCTTGCCGCTGGCCTTGCTGGAGATATCCACCGCCACCACGAATTCCGCACCGAGCTGGCGCGCGGCATCCACCGGCACCGGGCTGACCACGCCGCCATCCACATAGTGGTATTGGCCGATGGTCACCGGCTCGAACACGCCGGGAATGCTGCTGGATGCGCGCACCGCCTGGCCGGCATTGCCGCGCACGAACACGGTGCGTTCGCCGTCTTCCAGCCGCGTGGCGACCGCCGCGAACGGCTTGCGCAACTTGTCGATCGGCTTGCCGCCGAGCTGTTCGTTGACGTAGTCCTGCAGCTTCTGGCCCTGCACCAGGCCGCCGGAGAAGATCCGCACATCGCGGATGCTGGTCTGGTCGAGCGCGACGGCCTTTTCCTGCATCTGGAACGCATCCATGCCGCTGGCATACAGCGCCCCGACCACGCTGCCGGCGCTGGTGCCCGACACCACCACCGGCGCAAAACCGTTGGCCTCGAGCATCTTGATCACGCCGATATGCGCAAAGCCCTTGGCCGCGCCGCCACCGAGCGCCACGCCGATCTTGACCGGTTTGACCGCGCCGGCAGACGGTGCCTGCACCACCGGCGCCGGTGCTGCCGGGCGCGGCTCGCCACCGCAGGCCGAGAGCAGACCGAGCATGGACAACAGGGCAAGCGAGCGTGGGCGGCGGAGCGCAGTCATGGCGAAAACGTCGATGGGAAAGGCGAGGGAGAATACACGCGTGCCGTCACGGTGGCGCTGATGGTTGGCGTGCGTGGAGATTGTTCAGAACGGCATCGTTTGCAGGCGTTGCACTGCCTTGTCCCGGCAAGAAGGGCGAGCCGGTTCGTTCGGGCGATGACCGCAGCCACCTGCACGGGCCGGGGGCGCGGAGCGGGGGGGGGAGGGTAAGGAGCGAGGCCACATGGGATCGCAGCAGGCTTCGCCGGGCCCCTCATCCGGCGCGACGCGCCACCTTCTCCCGGCAGGAGAAAGGTGCCCGCACACCCGCCTGCCGCGTCACCCCATCAAAACCGGTTGTCGCCATCCAGCAACCTTCCCAGGCCGCCCAGCACCGAGCCTTCGCCGCGTTGCTGGCCGCCGGCCTGCGGGGCGGCCTGCAGCATGCGGCCGGCCATGCGCGAGAACGGCAGCGATTGCAGCCACACCTTGCCGGGGCCGGTGAGGGTGGCCAGGAAGACGCCTTCGCCGCCGAAGAACATGCTCTTCAGCCCGGCGACGCGGCGCACGTCCATGTCCACACCGGCGTGGTAGGCGACCACGCAGCCGGTGTCCACATCGATGCGTTCGCCAGGGGCGAGTTCGCGTTCCACCACGGTGCCGCCGGCATGCACGAAGACCCAGCCGTCGCCTTCGAGCTTCTGCATGATGAAGCCCTCGCCGCCGAACAGGCCGGTGAGGATCTTGCGTTGAAACGCGATCCCCAGCGACACGCCGCGCGCGCCGGCCAGGAAGCTGTCCTTCTGGCAGATCAGTTGCCCGCCATGCTCGGACAGGCGCAGCGCCAGCACCGTGCCCGGATAGGGCGCGGCGAATGCGACCCTGGCCTTGCCGCTGCCGGCATGGGTGAACACGGTGGTGAACATGCTCTCGCCGGTGACCACGCGTTTGCCGGCCGACAGCAGCTTGCCCATCAGCCCGCCGCCGCCGCTCTGGCCGGCATGCGAGCCGTCGCCGAACACGGTGTCCATCTGCACCGCGGCGTCCTTGTACATCAGCGCGCCGGCCTCGGCGATGGCGCTTTCGCCCGGGTCCAGCTCGACCTCGACGAACTGCATGTCGTTGCCGACGATGCGGTAGTCGATCTCGTCGGCGCGCCCGGACGCGCCGGTCAGCGGCGGCGGCAGGCCGCTGCCGCCCTGCAGCTCGGCCAGCTGGCGGGCCGGCGTCCAGCCATCGAGTCCGTCGCGCCAGGCCAGCGCGTCGGGCTGGCGCTGGGCATGCGCGCGGGCGCTGGCATCGTCGAGCGGGCCAATGCGATCGGCCTGTCCGGGAACATGGAAATACCACTGGGCCATCGGGACGACTCCTGTCTGTGCGTGCGCCGAGTCTAAGCGCAGCCGCGGTGACGGCGTCCCGTGTCCAAGGTCATGCCCGGAAGGTGCGGTTGGGCGCGGTTGTGGGCTGTAAGGAGCGCGTGGCTGCCGGCTGTCGTCGCGCAGCTTGCGCAAGACTCCGGGCTGCGTGCGCGGTAGGGCGGATGGCGCTTAATCGCCCACCGTCGCCCAATAGCGCTCGCCGTCGCGCTGCACCCGCACCGGGCCACCGAACACGTCCGACAGGCTGGCGTCGGTGAGCAGCGCATCGCGCGGACCATCGGCCACGACGGTGCCGGCACGCAGCAGGATCACCCGCGCGATCTCCGGCACGATTTCCTCGATGTGATGGGTCACCAGGATCAGCGTGATGCCTTGCCGGGCCAGGTGACGCATGGTGTCGAGCAGGTGCTGTCGCGCCACCAGGTCCAGGCCGGTGGACGGCTCATCCAGTAGCAGCGCCTGCGGGCGGTTGACCAGTGCGCGCGCGATCAGCACGCGGCGGGTCTCGCCGGCCGACAGTTCGGCAAATTGCCGGTCCAGCAACGGCAGCGCACGCGCCAGGGCCAAGGCCTCCCGTGCCCGCGCGCGCATGTCGTCGCTGATCTCGCGATGCGGTGGCACCACATAGCTGGCGAAGAAACCGGACAGCACCGCGCTTTCCACATCCAGCCCCGGCATGTCGGCCAAGTTGACGCTGAGGTCGCCGGTGACGATGCCCAGCTGCGAGCGCAGGCGGTCCACCTGCCAGCGCACCTGCCCGAGCACTTTTACCGCCGCCTGGCCGTCGGCGCGCACCAGCGGATACAGCTCGCGGGTGATCAGCTTGATGAAGGAGGATTTGCCGCAGCCGTTGGGGCCGAGGATGGCGGTGTGCTGCCCCAGCGCGATGCGCAGGCTGAGCGCATGCAGCACGCGCACCTGGCCGCGCATCACGCTGGCCTGGTCGAGCTCGATCAGCGGGATGGCGTTGGCAACAGCAGCAGGATCGGTGGACATCTCGGCAGTAACCGTCATACGGGTGACATCAGGCGCAGTGGGGAAGGGGAGCGTGTGAACCGCTTTAGAAATGTAGGGCGCACCCTACGCATCCGAAGGGTGAAGTTTGCCGCCATCGCCCCCATCATGTCTGCATCGACCCAACCCGATGGCGCCGCTGTGGAAATGCCGATGTTGTCCGACCCGATCATCGACCTTCTGACTTCCGGCGTGGCCGGGCTGGGCGTATGGGGCATGCTGGCGGTGCTGCTGGTGTTCACCCAGCTCACCATCTTCGCGGTGACCTTGTACCTGCATCGCAGCCAGGCCCATCGCGGTGTGGACTTCCATCCGGTGGTGGCGCACTTCTTCCGCTTCTGGACCTGGCTGACTACCTCGATGATCACCCGCGAATGGGTGGCGATCCATCGCAAGCATCACGCCAAGGTCGAGACCGAGGAAGACCCGCACAGCCCGCAGACCAAGGGCATCAGCCAGGTGTTCTGGCGTGGCGTGGAACTGTACCGCGAAGCGCGCGCGCAGCGTGCCGACATCGAGCAGTACGGCAAGGGCGCGCCCACCGACTGGATCGAGCGGCATCTGTACACCCCGCATGCCAATGCCGGCCCGATTGCGTTGCTGGTGATTAACGCGGTGCTGTTCGGTTTGCCCGGCATCGCGCTGTGGGCGATCCAGATGGCGTGGATTCCGTTCTGGGCCGCCGGCGTGGTCAACGGCCTGGGCCACTGGTGGGGCTATCGCAATTTCGAGTCGGCCGACACCTCCACCAACCTGACGCCGTGGGCGCTGTGGATCGGTGGCGAAGAACTGCACAACAACCACCATGCGTTCCCGAGCTCGGCGCGGTTTTCGATGCGGCGCTGGGAGCTGGATATCGGCTGGGTCGCCATTCGCGGGCTGCAGGCCATCGGCCTGGCCAAGGTGCTGCGGGTGGCGCCGTCGCTGGACATCCGCCCCAACATCGCCGTGCCCGATGCCGACACGCTCAAGGCCCTGCTCTCGCATCGCTTCCAGGCGATGACCGATTACCAGCGCAATGTGTTCACCCCGGCGCTGCGCGAAGAGGCCGCGGCCACCGGCGCCAAGTTGCGGCAGCTGTTGCCGCGGCGGCTGCGCAAGGGCCTGGTCGACGACGGGCGGTGGCTCAAGCCCGATGCGCGCGCGCAACTGCAGCACTGGGTGGCCGAGCGCCCGCGCATGCGCACGCTGGTCGAGTACCGCGCACGCCTGACTGCGGTGCTGGAGGCGCGCAGCCACGATGCGTCCGAACGGCTCAAGCACCTGCAGCAGTGGTGTCACGAAGCCGAAGCCAGCGGCAATGCCGCCTTGCAGGCCTATGCGGCGCGGCTGAAGGGTTATGCGCTGAGTGGGTCGTAATCGTCGGGGCACGCGTGCTGCTGTGCGTGTGCGTGGATCGTATGGCTTGATCGCGCGCGGCCTGCTGCTGGCGGGTGTTGTGTGCGCTCCGGCTTTTCTTGCGCAAGCGCAGGCGCACGCCCAGGTGCAGGACAGCCAGCAGTATCTGCAACGCATGGATACCGATGGCGATGGCCGGGTCAGCCGCGATGAATATCTGGCCTGGATGAGCTATGCCTTCGAGCAGCGCGACCTGGACCATGACGGCGTGCTGCAGGGCGATGAGCTACCTGGCCGGCGCGGCAAGCCGATCACCCGTGCCGCGCATCGTGCCACGCTGATCGAGCGCTTCGCGCGGCAGGATGCCAACGGCGACGGCTATCTGAGCGCGCGCGAGTTGCTGGCGCCGCCGCGCTGATGCGTACCTTCGCGCGCGTCTGACGCTGCGTTCGGCAAGCTCGAGCGCATGTTCACTCTCGACCAGGTCAGCCGGCGCTACGGCCAGGCCATTGCCCTCGACTCCGTCTCCCTACAGTTCGCCAGCGGCATCACCACCGCCTTGATCGGCCCCAGCGGCGCAGGCAAGTCGACCGTGTTGCGGATGCTGGTGGGGCTGGAGTGGCCGGACAGCGGCACGGTCGCCTTCGATGGCGCGCCGCTGCAACGCGCCGGCCTGCAGGCGCAGCGCCAGCGCATCGGCTATGTGATTCAAGAGGGCGGGCTGTTCCCGCATCTGGATGCACGCAGCAACGTGGTGTTGCTGGCGCAGACGCTGGGCTGGACGCGGCAGCGTATCGACCAACGCCTGCAGACCCTGTGCGCGCTCTGCCAGTTGCCGCCGGAGTTGCTGGCGCGTTATCCGGCCGAGCTGTCCGGCGGTCAACGCCAGCGCGTGGGCTTGATCCGTGCGCTGATGCTGGATCCACCGGCCCTGCTGCTGGACGAGCCACTGGGCGCGCTCGACCCGATCGTGCGTTACGACCTGCAGGCGCAGATGCGCGCGCTGTTCGCCCAGCTCGGCAAGACCGTGGTGCTGGTGACCCACGACGTAGCCGAAGCCGCCTACCTGGCCGACACCCTGGTGCTGATGCGGGCCGGCCAGGTGGTGCAGCAGGGCAGTGCACGCAACCTGCTGGAACAGCCGGCCGATCCGTTCGTGCAGCGCTTTCTCACTGCCCAGCGCAGCATCGGCGACGCCGCATGATCGCGCGCGTGCTGCTGGCCGTTGCCCTGCTGATCGCAAGCGTCGGTGCACAGGCCGCGCAGGTGACGGTCGGCTCGAAGAACTTCACCGAGGCCGTGCTGCTGGGCGAGATCGCCACCGCCGCCGGGCAGCGCGACGGCGTGGACGTGCAACACCGCGCGCAGCTCGGTGGCACGCGCATCCTGTGGCGCGCGCTGGAGACCGGGCAGATCGATGCGTACGCCGAATACACCGGCACGCTGGCGCAGGAACTGCTGCAGCTGCCCAAGGCCAGCCAGGCCGAACTGCGCGCCGCACTGGATGCGCGTGGGCTGGCGATGACCGACTCGCTCGGCTTCCAGAACACCTATGCCTTCGGCATGCGCGTCGAGCGCGCGCAGGCGCTTGGCATCGCCTCGATGTCGGATCTGGCACGGCATCCATCGCTCAAGATCGGGCTGAGCAACGAATTCATGCAGCGCGCCGATGGCTGGCCGGGCGTGCGCGCTGCCTATGCACTGCCGCAGACCGCGACCGGGCTGGATCACGATCTGGCCTATCGCGCGCTGCAGAGCGGAGCGATCGAGGTCACCGATCTGTACAGCACCGATGCGGAAATTCCGTATTACCGGCTGCAGGTGCTGCGCGACGACCGCCATTACTTTCCCGATTACCAGGCGGTATTCCTGTATCGCAAGGACCTGGCGCAGCGCTCACCGGCGATGCTCAAGGCATTGCAGGGGCTGCAGGGGCGCATCGACGAGGCGACCATGCAGCGGCTCAACGCACAGGTGAAGCTGGAGCGTCAGTCCGAGGCCGCGGTGGCTGCGCAGTGGCTGGGCGTTGCGCCGGCATCGGCAGCCGATTCGCGTGTGGCGCGTCTGCTGCGGCATACGCGCGAGCATCTGGCCATGGTCGGCATCTCGTTGGGCTTTGCCTTGCTGATCGCGTTGCCGCTGGGCGTGCTGGCGGCCCGGCGGCCGCGGCTCGGGCAGGTGGTGCTGTCGTTGACCGGCGTATTGCAGACCTTGCCGTCGCTGGCAGTGTTCGTCTTCATGATTCCCTTGTTCGGCATCGGCGCCAAACCGGCGATTGCCGCGTTGTTTCTCTACAGCCTGCTGCCGATCGTGCGCAACACGCATGCCGGGCTGACCTCGATCCCGCGCGAGTTGCGCCAGACCGCCGAGGCGATCGGGCTGCCGGCATGGACGCGCCTGTGGCGGGTGGAACTGCCGCTGGCGCGTCGCACCATCGTGGCCGGCATCCAGACCGCGGCGGTGATCAACGTGGGCACCGCCACGCTGGGCGCCTTGATCGGCGCAGGCGGCTACGGCCAGCCGATCCTCACCGGCATCCGCCTGGACGATATAGGCCTGATCCTGGAAGGCGCGATTCCTGCGGCGGTGCTCGCGCTGATCGTGCAGGCGCTGTTCGAAGGCCTGGAGCGCTGGGTCACCCCGCGTGGACTGCGCATCCGCCAGCGCGGCTGAGCCCGTAGGAGCGGACCAGGCCGCGACGTGGCGTTACCGGCTAAGCCCCGTCGCGGCCGGGTCCGCTCCTACGGTTACGCGGTTGGCAGCGCTGCGATCAGGGCTGAGAGCGCATCCTCGGTGACATTGAGGTGCGGTGCGATACGTAGACGCCCGTGTCGGCGCGTGCAGATCGCCCCGCGCGCGCCGAACGCCGTCGCCACCGCATCCAGCCGGTTTGCTGGCGGCTGCAACGCGGTCAGATGCGCCGCGTGGGCGGGCGTGCACCAACTGCCCAGACCGCGTGCCTGCAGCGCCGCATCCCAGCGCGCGGTGAGCGCGCCCAGCGCCTGCGCGATGCGCGCCGGTTGCCAGGCAGAGACCTGCTGCAAGGCCGCCGTCGCCATCGCGATCCTCATTGGATCGGCAACGCCGCCGGCATCGAACCGGCGCGCACCGCTGCGATAGGAGGGCGCCTGGGCGACCGGAAATTCCCAGCTGCTGCCGGCATCGCGGCCGATCCAGTGTTCTTCGATCGGCACGCCGCGCGCCCGCCATTGCGGGGCCACCCACAGCCAGGCCAGCCCCATCGGCCCCAGCAGCCATTTGTGGCCGACGCTGACCACGAAATCCGGCCGCCAGCGCGGCAGGTCGGTCGGCAGCACGCCCAGGCTCTGGCTCAGATCCAGCACCAGCGCCGCACCGCGTGCGTGCACCGCGGCGCTGATGCGGTCCAGATCGAGCTGTCGTCCATCCAGCCAGTACGCATGCGGCAACGTCACGATGCGCAAGGCCGGTGTCTGGGCGATGGCCTGCAGCACCGCCGCGGTCAAGGCATCGCCACCGGCCGTGGACACCGCCACGATGTGCGCACCCACCTCGGCACAGCGGCGTTGCCAGATCAGCAGGTTCGAGGGGAACTGGCCTTCCAGCAGCAGCACCGCCTCGCCACGTTGCAGCGGCAGGTTGCGTGCGGCGGTCGCCAGGCCGTGCGCGGCCGAGGGCAGCATTGCCACGCCGTCGGCATCGTCGTCGAACAGGCCTGCAGCGAGCATGCGCAAACGCTCGATGTCCTGCAGCCAGGCATCGAACGGCAGCTGCCACGGGGTGGCCAGCGCATCCACCGCCTGATGCGCGACCGCTTGCACCGCGCGCAGCAGCGGGCCGCGCGAGGCGGCATCCAGATAGGTGATGTCGGCAGGTAACGCAAATGCCTGCTGGCGGCGTTCCCATTCGACGGGCGCGGGGAGCAGGCTGGACAGAGAAAAAGAAGACATGGCGACAGCTTACCGCTGGCTGCCACGCTGCCGACACGGCGCGTTCACAGGCGCTCCTCAAGCATATGGCGATGTCTGCACTCTCATCTCTGCTGGGCCACCACCAGCAACAGCAGCTGACGCTGCTGGAACGCTACGCGCAGACCCGCGCGCTGAGCGATCGCCTCGCCGCACCCCTGAGCGCTGAAGACGCAATGGTGCAGAGCATGCCCGACGCCAGCCCCGGCAAATGGCATCTGGCACACACCACCTGGTTTTTCGAACGCTTCGTGCTGCAGGCCGATCCGGCCTACCGTGTGTTCGACCCGGCCTGGGATTTCCTGTTCAACAGCTACTACCAGAGCGTGGGCCCGATGCACGCGCGCGCGCGTCGCGGAGTGTTGTCGCGGCCGTCGTTGCAGCAGGTGCGCGACTACCGGGCCGCAGTCGATACGCAGATGCAGCAGCGCCTGCGTGACGGGGTGTTGGACGCGCAGGCTTGCACCATCGTGCAGCTCGGCATCCAGCACGAGCAGCAGCACCAGGAATTGCTGTTGACCGATATCAAGCACGCGCTGTGGAGCAATCCGCTGCAGCCGGCGTACCGCGATGCGCCGGCACCGCCTGCGGCCGTCGCCAGCACGCTGCGCTGGCAGGCACGCGACGAACAGATCGTGGAAATCGGCGCGGCGGCATGGCCGCAGGCCGACACCTTCGCCTACGACAACGAGTCGCCGCGTCATCGCGTGCTGGTCGGCGCGCATGCGTTGGCGCATCGGGTGGTCAGCAATGCCGAGTTCCAGCAGTTCATCGACGCCGGTGGCTACCGCAGTGCCGGTGCCTGGCTCAGCGATGGCTGGGCGATGGTGCAGGCGCAAGGCTGGCAGCACCCGCTGTATTGGGACGCGGACGGACGCGAGTTCACCCTGGATGGCTGGCGCCCGCGCGATGCGCATGCGCCGGTATGCCACCTGAGCCTGTTCGAAGCCGATGCGTTCGCGCGCTGGGCCGGCGCGCGCCTGCCCACCGAAGCCGAGTGGGAACAGGCCGCCACCGGTGTGCCGGTGCAGGGCAATTTCGTCGATAGCGACGCCTTGCATCCGCGCGGCGCCGACGCGGTGGATACCGGCCTGCAGCAGTTGTTCGGCGATGTCTGGGAATGGACCGGCAGCGCCTACCTGCCGTATCCCGGCTTTGCGCCGTGGCCCGGGTCGCTGGGCGAATACAACGGCAAATTCATGAATGCGCAATGGGTGCTGCGCGGTGGCAGCTGTGCCACGCCGGCCAGCCACGTCCGCGCCAGTTACCGCAACTTTTTTCCCTCCGATGCGCGTTGGCAGTTTGCCGGCGTGCGCCTTGCCAAGGATCTGCCTTGAACGCCGCCGCCCATGCCATGCAACGCGCGCACGCCGCGCTGACCGACCTGCGCCCGCAACCGGATGACATCACCGCCGACGCGCTGGCCGGCCTGTCGCAAACGCCCAAGACGCTGCCGTCGAAGTATTTCTACGATGCGCACGGCTCGCAGTTGTTCGAGGCGATCACCCGGCAGCCGGAGTACTACCTCACCGGCACCGAACTGGCCTTGCTGGAGGCCAGCATGGCCTCGATCGCGCAGGCGATCGGCGCTGGCGTGCACGTGGTCGAATACGGCAGCGGCAGCGGGCGCAAGACCGAATTGCTGCTGCAGGGCCTGCGCGATGTGGTGGCCTACACGCCGCTGGAAATCTCGCGCACTGCCTTGCTTGAGAGCACCGCGCGGCTGGCGCAGCAGTTCCCGCAGATCCAGATGCTGCCGGTATGCACCGACTTCACCAAGCCGCTGCAGCTGCCGCAGGCGCAGCGCCCGGCGCGCCGGCATCTGGTGTTCTTCCCCGGCTCGACGCTGGGCAATTTCACCGATGATGCCGCCGTCGAGTTGCTCGATGCGATGCGCCAGACCATGGGCAGCGACGGGTGCGCCCTGATCGGCATCGATCTGGACAAGGATGCCGGACTGATCGAGGCCGCCTACAACGATGCGGCCGGCGTCACTGCCGAGTTCACCCTGAATCTGCTGGCGCGGCTCAACCGCGAGATCGGCAGCGACTTCGATCTGGACGGCTTCCGCCACCACGCGGTGTATGCGCGCGAACGCGGCCGCATCGAGACCTTCCTGATCAGCCAGCGTGCCCAGCGCGTGCAGGTGGGCGGCAAGGCATTCGAATTTGCCGAAGGCGAGGCGATGCAGGTCGAATACAGCTACAAGTACACCGACGCGCGCTTTGCCGAACTTGCCGCCGCTGCGGGGCTGAAGGTCACCCACGGCTGGAACGATGCCAAGGACTGGTTCGGCCTGCGCGTGTTGCGCCCGCTCTGAGTTCTGGCCTCTGGCGTGCAACGGATCGACGATGCGCAGATCGTCGCGACCATCCGCGCGCTGCTGGCGCGCCGGCGGCCGCAGCAATCGATCTGCCCGTCCGAGGTCGCGCGCGCACTCAGCGGCGACGAAGCGCGCTGGCGCGCGCTGATGCCGCAGATCCGCAGCGTTGCCGCCGATCTGGCCGGCAGCGACGTGGTGCAGATCAGCCAACGTGGCGACGTGGTCGATGTGCGAACTGTGCGTGGGCCGGTCCGCCTGAAACGCGGTCTGCATTTCGAATGACGGGTGGGCGCTGCAGGCGCAGCACCGCTCGCGTGCGCGGCAGGAGCGCCTTGGCGAGCCGATCGTGACGCCGGCAGCCCATCGCCTCAGCCGGCACTGACCGCCGTCATGCGGCAAACGTGATCAGTCGACGCAGCAGCGGCCGTTGCGCGGCGTCTGTGCCACGACCCACCAGCCTGTCACTGCCGCACTACCGGCAACACCTCATCGGGTCGGCGCGCAACGCGTTGATCCTGCAACGCTGATCCGCAGACCTACGCCGCCTGCACCACATGCAAGGCCTTGGGATTGCGCCACTGCACCAGCAGCGCCGCTTCGCGTGCCTTGGCTTCTTCCAGATGCGCGTGCTTGATGTGCCCGTAGCCGCGGATATGTTCGGGAATGCTGGCGATCTGCGCGGCCAGGCCGACGTTGTCGGCATCCAGCCGTTGCAGCAGCGTGTCCACTGTCGCCACGTAATCGGCAATCAGCTGACGTTCGCCACGCCGTTCGGCGCTGTAGCCGAACACATCCAGCTTGCCGCCGCGCAGGAACTTCAGCCGCGCCAGCAGCTTGAAGGCAGTGAACATCCACGGCCCGTATTCGCGCTTGATCGCGTGGCCTTGCGCATCCTTCCTGGCCAGCAGCGGTGGCGCCAGATGGAAGCGCAGCGTGTAGTCGCCTTCGAACTGCTGCTGCAGCCGGCGCTGGAAGTCGCCGCGCGTATAAAGCCGCGCCACCTCGTATTCGTCCTTGTAGGCCATCAGCTTGAAGAAGTAACGCGCCACTGCCTCACTCAGCGCGCTGCTGCCGGGCGCCTGTTGCGCTTCGTGCGTGCGTACGCGCTCGACCAGGCTGCGATAGCGCTGTGCGTAGGCGGCATCCTGGTAGTCGGTCAGAAACGCCACGCGCCGCGCGATGGCTTCGTCCAGCGACTGCGCCAGCTGCTCGTCGTCGAGCGGATGCGTGGGCGCATCGACATCGCCATGCAGCGTGTTGCCGTCGCTCTGCGCCAGCGCATGCGGTGCGGTCTGCCCGCCAAGATCGTGTTCTTCCCAGCTGCCGGGTGCGCGCGCTGGCGGCGTATCGCCCTGTGCATGCGCACGCTCGCCACCCTTGCGCAGTCCTGCGGCCTGCTGCACCGCCGGCAGGTCGATCGCGGCCAGGCGCCCCCACGCAAACGCCTGCTGGTTCATCGCCACCGCCGCGCCATTGAGCTCGATGGCGCGCATCAGCGCCGCATGCGACAACGGCACCAGCCCGTGTTGCCAGGCATAGCCGAGCACGAACAGGTTGCTGGCGATCGCATCGCCCAGCAGCGCGGTCGCCAGTTGCGTGGCATCCAGCAACAGCGGCTCCTGGCCGCCCAATGCGGTGCGCACGCCGGCAATGATCTCGGCGGCGGGGAACTGCAGATCCGGCTGGGTGGTGAAGTTGCCCGGCATCGCTTCGTAGGTGTTGAGCACCACCTGGGTGCGGCCGTCGCGCACCTTGGACAAGGCCCAGTAATCGTTGACCACCACCATGTCGCAGCCCAGCACCAGATCCGCTTCGCCGGCCGCGATGCGCACCGCGTGGATATCGGCCGGTCGGCGCGCGATGCGGATATGCGTGGTCACCGCGCCACCCTTCTGCGCCAGGCCGGTCTGGTCCAGCACCGTGGCGCCCTTGCCTTCCAGGTGCCCGGCCATGCCGAGCAATGCGCCGATGGTCACCACGCCGGTACCGCCGACGCCGGTGATCAGGATGTTCCAGGGCTGTTGCAGCGTAGTGCGTTGCGGCGGCGCGGGCAGGTTGCCCAGCAGGGCGCTGGCATCGCGCTGTTGGCCCTTGCGCGGCGCACCGCCATGCACGGTGACAAAGCTCGGGCAAAAGCCCGACACGCAGGAATAATCCTTGTTGCAATTGGATTGGTCGATCTGCCGCTTGCGGCCGAATTCGGTCTCCTTGGGCAGCACCGACACGCAGAAACTCTTTTCGCCGCAATCGCCGCAGCCTTCGCACACCAGCGAATTGATCATGACGCGCTTGGGCGGGTCGACCAGCTTGCCGCGCTTGCGGCGGCGGCGCTTTTCGGTGGCGCAGGTCTGGTCGTAGATCAGGATCGACACGCCCTTGACCGCGCGCAACTGCTGCTGCACCGCATCCAGTTCGCTGCGATCGTGGAACGCCACCTCGCTGGGGAAGCGCTCGCGCCGGCGCGTCCATTTGCCGATGTCGTCGCTGACCACCGCGATGGTGTGGATGCCTTCGGCGCGCAGCTGCTGCGCGATGTCCGGCACGGTGAGCGTGCCGTCCACCGGCTGGCCGCCGGTCATCGCCACCGCATCGTTGTAGAGGATCTTGTAGGTGATGTTGACGCCGCTGGCGACCGACTGCCGGATCGCCAGCGAGCCGCTGTGGAAATAGGTGCCGTCGCCCAGGTTCTGGAACACGTGCGGCGTTTCGGTGAACGGCGCCTGCCCCGACCAGGTCACGCCTTCGCCGCCCATATGGGTGAAGGTGTCGGTGGAGCGGTTCATCCAGGTCACCATGTAATGGCAACCGATGCCGCCCAGCGCACGCGAGCCTTCCGGCACCGCGGTGGAGGTGTTGTGCGGGCAGCCGGAGCAGTAATGCGG
This sequence comes from Xanthomonas sp. WHRI 6108, assembly GCF_040202385.2. Taxonomy (NCBI): domain Bacteria; kingdom Pseudomonadati; phylum Pseudomonadota; class Gammaproteobacteria; order Lysobacterales; family Lysobacteraceae; genus Xanthomonas; species Xanthomonas sp. WHRI 6108. The sequence goes on from NZ_CP168198.1 coordinate 218,606, forward strand.
CACGCGAGGGAACAGCGCGCGCGGCAAGGCCATTTCGGCCTCCTTGCTGTCCATCCAGCGCAGCCGCTGTTCGATCGACTCGGTCATCGCGCTGGACGGCAGCGCAAAGCGCTGGATGCGCTTGCCGATCACCGCGGCGATCGTGGCCGGGGTCAACTCGCCGGTGGACGGCAGGATCCATTCGCCCTGCTCGTCGTACTTGCCGACGATGCTCGGCCGCGCACCGGCGCTGGCCGGCCAGTTGTAGAACAGCTCCTTCATCTGGCGCTCGATGAAGGCCTTTTTTTCTTCCACCACCACGATGTCGTCGAGCCCGCGCGCGAACGCGCTGATGCCCACCGGCTCCAGCGGCCAGGTCATGCCGACCTTGTACACGCGGATGCCGATCTGCGCGCAGGCCTGCGCATCCAGGCCCAGGTATTCCAGCGCCTGCAGCACGTCCAGATAGCTCTTGCCGGTGGTGACGATGCCCAGCCGCGCATGCGGCGAATCCAGCACCACCTTGTCGATCTGGTTGGCGCGTGCGAAGGCCTGTGCGGCAGCGATCGCATAGCGGTGCAGGCGCATTTCCTGATCCACCGGCGGGTCCGGCCAGCGGATGCTCAGGCCGCCCGGCGGTAGCGCAAAGTCCTCCGGCAACACGATGCTGCGGGCGAACGGATCCACATCCACCGAGGCCGACGACTCCACCGTCTCGGCAATGGTCTTGAAGCCGACCCAGCGCCCGGTATAGCGGCTCATCGCCCAGCCGAGCAGGCCCATGTCCAGGATGTCCTGCACCCCGGCCGGGTTGAGGATCGGCATCATCGCGCTGACGAATTCCTCTTCCGAGCCGTGCGGCAGGGTGGAGCTGCGGCAGGCATGGTCGTCGGCGGCCAGTGCCAGCACGCCGCCATACGGCGAGGTGCCGGCGGCGTTGCCGTGCTTGAACACATCGCCGCTGCGGTCCACGCCCGGGCCCTTGCCGTACCACATGCCGTAGACGCCCTGCACCTTGGCACCGGGGGACAGGTTGGTCTGTTGGGTACCCCAGACCATGGTGGCGGCCAGGTCTTCGTTGAGGCCGGGGGTGAAGGTCACCCTGGCCGCGTCCAGATGCTTGCGCGCACGCCACAGCTCCAGGTCGAAACCGCCCAGCGGGCTGCCGCGATAGCCGCTGATGAAGCCGGCAGTCGCAAGGCCGGCGGCGTCATCGCGCAGGCGCTGCATCAACGGCAGCCGCACCAGCGCCTGCACGCCGGACAGGTAGATGCGCCCGTCGGCACGCGTGTACTTGTGCTCCAGCGTGTAATCCGCATCCACCTGGCCGAGCTCCGGCGTGTTGGCAGAGTCGGGAGAAGAGAGTGCAGCAGTACTGGTCATGGCGTGCCCGGAAAGGGTGGCTGGGACCCGGTGCGTGTCATCTGAAACCAATGACCCGCCCGACGGATTCCAAAACGGCGGTGCAAAGTGTAACAGTCGCCCTTCACGCGCCCGTTGCATGCGGATGCACAGCCGTCGCGCTGCGGTTACGATGGGGACGGGAAGGGTCGTTTGCTGTCAGGGGATAAAGCCAGTGAAAAGGAAATACGCATGGGCCGCGATGTTGGCCTTGCTCGGGGGCGTGTGGTCGATGGCGCAGGCGCAGAACCTGCCCAAGCCCAAGGAGTTCTATTTCGACGAAGATCGCGGCACCACCAAGGCCGTGGTCGCGGTACAGGGGCAGGGCGATGCGGTGGTCGACCGCCTGGCGGCGATGGTGCAGCGTGACGCCCGCGCGGCCGAGCCGCGCGCGCAACTGGCCTCGCTGGCCTATGCCGGGGGACGCACGCAGTTGGGCGACGAGCTCTACCAGGGTGCCCTGGGGCTGGTCTCCAACGGCAGCCAGCAATACCGTGCCATCACCTGGAACTACGGCTGGGATCTGTTGCGCGCCGACCAGCCCGACAAGGCCTTGCAGCAGTGGGCCAGCCTGGCCAACGGCCGCCCGGCCGCGCCGGCCTGGTTGCCGACGACTGCGGCACTGGCGCTATGGCGCAGCGGGCGTAAGCAGGAAGCGGTCGAGTGGTATGCCGCCGCGGTGCGCACCTGGCCGGATCGCTGGAGCAGCACCGCCAGCTACGCCACCTTGCTGCCGGATTGGCGCGAGGCCGAACGCGCCAGCCTGGCCGAGGTCTTTGCGGCATGGCAGGCGAACCCGCCGGCGTTTCCGTAACTCGGCGGCGGGCGCGCTGCAGAAAGTCCCGTAGCGCGCTGCTGTGCATCACGTCGCCCGTCGTTTTGCGGCCGGCGCCAGCGGGCAACGCAGCCACCGCCCCAAGTCGATTGCTTTGGGTGTCGTGCTTGGAAGGATTGGTCAACGCTGATGGATCAGTTGCAGAGCGGATGATCTGCGGCTGGGCTGCAGGGCCCTTGCCCGCCCACCCTCGCAGGACACGCCGCAAGTACGTCCATGTAGGCTCTTACGCGGCATCCATGCCGCGTAAGGTCCCGCGACGGTGGGCGGGCAAGGACTGGTCGAGATGGTCGGTCTTTTGAGGCAATCGTCCGTGCGATAGCTCAATCGTAGAGCGGTTGATCTGCGGCTTGGCTGCAGGGCCCTTGCCCGCTCACCGTCGCGGGACACGCCGCAAGTACGTCCGTGCAGGCCCTTACGCGGCATCCATGCCGCGTAAGGGCCCGCGATGGTGAGCGGGCAAGGACCCGTCGAGATGGTCGGTGTGCACGGTCAAGAGCGGCGCGCGATGTGCATCGTTGGAGAATGATGGGCCGGCTCAATGGCTCAGTGGCCGATGCATCGAGCAAGCAGTTTTTCATTTGCATCGAGCAAGCAGTTTTTCATTTGCATCGAGCAAGCAGTTTTTCATTCGGCCACCGACCAACTTCCTAGTGCGGTGAGGGCACCGAGCCCTCGACTGACTAGCTTTGGCAACATCCCGGAAGCGGCAAGCCTCGACATGCTTGTCGCCAGGCGTTGAGCGACCGATCTGCGCCACGCGTAGGCATGCTTGCCGATTTAGCCCGTCGCCGATCCAGCCCGTCACTGATCCAGGCACGACACGCCCACTATGCGATGCTGAGTGTCGCTTTCCCACGGACCTGACCACGCCATGGCGGTGGATGCATTTGCGTTGATTCTGGCGATGTTGGGGCTTGGCCTGCTGTTCGCGCGCTTGCGGGTGCTGCCGGACAACAGCGCCGATGTACTCAATCGCATCGTGCTGTACATCTGCCTGCCAGCCTCGGTGCTCACCTATGTGCCGCGGTTGCACCTGGATGCCTCGCTGGGTGGAGTGATCGCCACGCCGTGGCTGCTGACCGCAATCATCGTGCCGCTGCTGTGGGGCTGCAGCCGCCTGTTCCGGTTCAAGCGCGAGGAATACGCCGCGTTGCTGATGTGCGTGGTGTTCACCAACTCCAGCTTCATCGGCTTTCCGATGGTGCGCGCGTTGATCGGCGATCACGCCCTGCCGTATGCGGTGGTCTACGACCAGTTCGGCACCTTCGTGCTGTTATCGACGTTCGGGCTGTATGTGCTGGCCCGCTACAGCGGCGACACTCCGCCGACCGCGAAGCTGATCCTTTTGCGCGTGCTGCGCTTCCCGCCGCTATGGGCATTGCTGTTTGCATTGACCGTGATACCGGAACAGCCGCCGACCTGGATCGGCGCAGGCTTGAAGAGCCTGGCCGACGCGATGCTGCCGCTGGTGATGCTGGCGGTAGGCTTCTCGCTGCAGTTGCGCCTGCCTGCGGACGAACTCAAACCCTTGGCCGTGGGCCTGGCCTTCAAGTTGGCAGTGATGCCGATCCTGGCATTGCCGCTGTCGTTGGCGCTCGGCCTGCATGGCGCGATGCTGCAGACCAACGTGCTCGAATCGGCCATGCCCACCATGATCACCGCCGCCGCGCTGGCCATCACGCATCGGCTGGCGCCGCGCCTGGCCGCAGCGATGGTCGGCTACAGCATCCTGCTGTCGCTGCTGACCCTGCCTGCATGGGCCTGGCTGTTGGCGCGCCTGGTGGCTTGATAGGGCCTGGTCCGTATGAAATGCTGGCCCGCAACACTGCGCGCCCATACGGACAGGAGCAACACATGCACGGATATCGCTTGATCACCACGGCGTTGCTATGGCTTGGCAGCGTCTGCGCGGCACATTCGGCAATGGCGGCAGCGCCTGCGAGCACAGCGGCTGCGGCCAACGATCCGCTGGTGGATCAATGGGCACGCCAGGTCGGCCAGACCATGCAGGCACGCCTGCGCAGCATGGCGTCCAGCGGCGAGCCCAGGCAGCTGTATCTGGCCGGTCTGTTGTGGGTCGATGCCGAGGACGACGCGGCGTCGGCCGCAGACGGAGGCTATGCCCCCATCCAGCGCGTCTGGCTGCAGCGTGCCCTGGACGCGCGGCCGCGCGACCCGTTGGTGGCACGCATGGAAGCCGCCGGTTGCGCACCTGCGTTGCGCTGTGACCCAGGCGCTGCGCTGGCTTTCCTGGAGCAGGCCGATGCCGGCAACGCCAGTGTGCATCTGCGTGCCTACACGGCTGCGCAGCGCCGCGGCGACCAGGCGGCTGCCGAGCGCGCCTGGCAGGCGGCCGTGCAGTCCGATCATTTCGACAGCGGTGCGCTGGCACTCGGCAAGGCTCTGCATGCCAGCTACGACGGCGTGCAATGGCCATCGCTGGCCTCGGTCAGCCTGCGCGCGCAACTCGACGCGCAAGGCATGCCTTCCACGGGCGCGGGCATGGCGGCGATGTTCGTGATGGGTGCCTGGTCTGCACATGCACTTCCCGCGCTGGGCGATCTGATGCGGCGCTGCAGCCCCACCGGTGTCACGGCCGCGTTACGCGACGAGTGCATGTCCGTGCTGAACAACGTGGCCAATGACGAGTCCACCTTGGCCACCGCCCTGATCGGCAGCAGAGGCATGGCGGCACTGAGCAGCGGCGCCGATGCCACGCGCTGGCAGGCGCGGGTGCGGGAACTGCAGTGGCTACAGCAGCAGGAGCAGCAGCGTGCGTCCGGCGTCGATGGCATGTCCGACAAGCTGGAGGCCGTCCTGATCCAGGGCGAAGTGCCGGCGTTGCGTGCACGGTTACAGCGTCAAGGCCTTGCAGTGCAGCCGCCAGCGGGTTGGCAGCCGGGCGCACCGGGCCGCCAGGCCCGCTAATCCGCTTGGCCGGCGCATGTCACGGCGGCCATCCGCCAGCGGACGATGCTGCAGTGCGAGAGCGATCGCCGGTGGACGTTTAACGCCTTTCGACTACTTCCTCACTTCGTCGCGGTGTACGCTGCCGGCTTGCTCCCGGAAGCGAGGCGTGCATGAAGACAGTCCTGGTGGCCGGCTCCAAAGGCGGCGTCGGCAAGACCACGATCGCCACCAATCTGGCCGCCCATGCGGCCTTGCAGGGCCAGCGCACCGTGCTGGCGGACGCCGATCCGCAAGGCTCGTCCACGCGCTGGGCGCAGCGTCGCGCCAGCCTGGAAAGTGCGGTGTTGCCGATCGACGCCACCCGCCGGCGCAACTGGCAGGCCGCGGTGCCCGATGGTACCGACCAGCTGGTCATCGATGCTCCGGCCGGTGCGATGGCCGACGACCTGAGCGGCTTCCTCGACCACGTCGATGCCATCGTGGTGCCGGTATTGTCCTCGGCGCTGGATATCGAAGCGGTGGTCGGCTTCCTCAACACGCTGGCCAAGGTGCCGCGCGTGCATCAGCGCAAATTGCCGGTGGGCCTGGTGCTCAACCGCGCCCGTCCCTGGACCCAGACCTCGCAGCAAGCTGCCGAGATGATCGGCGCCTGGCCCTATCCCCTGGTAACCCAGCTGCGCGACACCCAGGCCTATGTGGTGATGGCCGGGTTGGGGCGCAGCCTGTTCGATTACCGCTCGGCGCAGGTGCGCGACCATCAACAGGACTGGGAGCCGCTGTTCAAGTGGCTCAAGAAGTCCTAGACCGGAGTGTTTTCATGCGCGAACTGATACTGCTGCGACACGCCCACGCCGAGCCGGCCGATACCGGCCAGGCCGATCTGGATCGCCCGCTGTCCCCGCACGGCATCGCCGAGGCCGAATCTGCCGGCCGCTGGCTGCGCGAGCAGCGCCTGGTGCCCGACCGCGTGCTGTGCTCGCCGGCGCGACGTGCGCGCGAGACGCTGGAAGCGGTGCTGGAACTCACCGGCTATATCGAACAACGCCTGGACGAGCGGATCTACGACGCCACGCCGGGCACCCTGGCCAGCCTGGTGGACGAACACCGCGATGCCGAGCGCCTGCTGCTGGTCGGCCACAACCCAGGCCTGGAACGGCTGGCCGCCTTGATGCACAGCGGCCAGACCGGCGACTACCGCGGCATGCCGACCGCCGCGATCGCCCTGCTGGCACTGCCGCTGGATGCGGCCATCGAACCGGGCATCGCCCGCCTGACCGCCTTCTGGTGGCCTTGATCCGTGTCATCGTCGCTGCGCTGGTTTGCCTGGCTCGCGCTCTGGGTCGCTCTTCCCTGCATGGCGCAGCAGAAGCTGCATTCCATCGATCCGGTGCAATCGCGCTTCGGGTTCGAGATCAGGACGCGCTTCGGCATGAAGATCGAGGGGTTCTTCCCGCGTTTTCGGGGTGAATTGGCGGAATTGCCTGACGGGCGCCAGCAGGTGCGTTTCCGTCTGGACGCCACGCAGGTGGAAATTCCCGGCAAGGACCGCTACACGGCGTGGATGCGCGGCGAGGATTTTTTCGACGTCGCGCAGTATCCGGTGGTGGAATTCGAGTCGTTTCCCTATACCGCGGAGGTGGTGAAGAAGGGCGGCGACATCACCGGCAACCTGACCATTCGCGGAATCACCCACATCGAGACCCTGCACGTGGTGCCGGCTGAATGCGCGCGGCCGGGCTATGATTGCGATGTAATCAGTCGAGGTACGGTCCTGCGTGGACGTTACGGAATGAATGCGTGGCAGATGGCCCTGGGCGACAGGGTGACGTTCATTCTGCGTGGGCGGTTGCAGGAGGCGCGGCGCCCGTGAGGTTCCTGTTGAGGGTGCTTGTGCTGGCAACGCTGTTGCTCGGCACCGGATGCGCCGGCCTGTCGCAAATCGAACGCAACCGTGCCGCCGGGGTGGCGGCCGCTGCCCGCAGCACCGTGGTCAGCTGCACGCAGGCCAATCGTTGCGCCCAGCTCTCGCCATTGCGCGCGCTGGGTGGCGAGGCGATCACCGCCTCCACGCCGGCCGCGCCGCGGCATTACGCCACCATCGTCGATCACGGCGAAGAATCGCTGGTGGCGCGGCTCAACCTGATCCGCAGCGCCACCCGCAGCATCGACCTGCAGACCTACATCTTCGACAAGGACGACAGCGCGCGGATGGTGCTGGATGCGCTGACCGATGCGGCGCAGCGCGGGGTCAAGGTGCGCATCCTGATCGATCAGCTTTCGGCGATCGCCGATCTGCAGATTCTCGGTGCGCTGGCCAGCACCCACGAAAACCTGCAGCTGCGCATCTACAACCCGACCTTCGGCAAGGTCAAACTCAATTACTTCGACTATGCCGGCAGCGTGGTGTGCTGTTTCCGTCGCTTCAACCAGCGCATGCACAACAAGCTGCTGGTGGTGGACGACGTGCTCGGCGTGGTCGGCGGCCGCAATTACCAGGACGACTATTACGACTGGGACAGCGAGTACAACTTCCGCGACCGCGACGTGATCCTGGCCGGGCCGGAAGTACGCGCGATGGCCGCCAATTTCGATGCGTTCTGGCGCGCGCGCCGCAGCGTGCCGGCCGAACGTCTGAACGATGTCGGGCGCCTGCTGCTGGAGCAGGGCGCGCCCAAGATGCCGCCGGCCACGTTCCGCCGCCCCGATCGGGTGGAGCGGGTCGATCAGGAGGCGCGCGATCCGCAGTTCGTGCGCGATGCGTTCGTGACCCCGGCCATGCCGGTGCAGCGTGTGCTGTATGTGGCCGACCTGCCGCAGAAGCACCGCAAGGAGCACGCCGCCAAGGCGGTGTCCACCGCGCCGGAACTCGACGGCCTGATTGCCGGCGCGCAGCAGGAAGTGCTGCTGCAGACCCCGTATCTGGTGTTGTCCGACGAGGCGCAGGCGATCTTCCGCGCATTGCGCCAGCGCCCGCAGCCGCCGCGGATCGTGGTGTCGACCAATAGCCTGGCCGCCACCGACAACCCGATCGTGTATGCGCTGTCGTACAAGTTCAAACGCCGCAACATGCGCGAGCTGGGCTTCAACGTCTACGAGTTCAAGCCGTTCCCGCTGAACGCGCCGGTGGAGTACGCCAACCTGGTGCCCGATCCACTCAACCCTGCGGCGGCCGAGCCGGCCGAAGACGATGGTCGGGTCAACCGCGTGATCGGCGGCAGTGCGGCCGGCAATGCCATGCGTGGCAGTGGTGGCGGTGGCGGTGGCACGGCCGGCACTGCGATCCGCGGCAGCGGGGGGGGCGCAGGCCGTGCGCCCGGCGGTAGCGAGGTCGATCGGCGCGTGTTGCGCACCGAGACACGCCCCTCGTTCCTGGGCACGCGTGCGGTCAACAAGCCGCTGCCGGTGACCCGTGCCGGTGCACGCATGGGCCTGCATGCCAAGTCGTTGGTGGTGGACCGCCGCATCGGCGTGATCGGCACGCACAACTTCGATCCGCGCAGCGAGAACTACAACACCGAAGCGGCGGTGGTGATCGACGATGCGCGCTTTGCGCAGGCGCTGGCGGCCAGCATCGAGCGCGACATGGCGCCGGAAAACGCCTGGACCGTGGCCCCGCGCGAAAAGCCGCCGGTGCTGAGCGGATTGAACTACAGCGTGGGCAAGGTGTCCGAAGCCTTGCCGGTGCTGGATTTCTGGCCCTGGCGCTATGCCACCAATTACGAGTTCCAGCCGGGGCCGGGTTGCCCGTTCCCGCTCAAGCGCCAGGACCCGCAGTTCCGGCAGTGCTATGTGGCGGTAGGCGATTTCCCCGAGGTCAACGTCGGCCCGAAGTGGCTGCTGGTGCGGATGCTGACCGCCTTCGGTGCGGGATTGGTGCCGATCCTCTGATCGCAGCGGTGCCGGCCCGGGGCCGGCATCGAGACGGCGCGTGGCAACCGGTGCATCGTGGAGCGACGCACCGCTGCAATGGCGCGGTGCGCTGCGGTAGGGAAATGGGCGGCGCGCCACACACCGCCATCCGCCGAAGTCACCATCGCGGCCCGGCTCGTAGCGCCAGCCAAAGGCAGTTGCATCAGATCCCAGCGCCGCAGATGCTGTCCCGATTCCCGATTCCCGATTCCCGATTCCCGATTCCCGATTCCCCCCAATCCCCAATCCCCAGCCTATGACCTTCCGCGAACCCGTCGACCTGGCCGCCCTCAACGCCTCCAGCCGTGACACCTTGATCGAACATCTGGGCATCGTTTTCACCGCCGCCGGCGACGACTGGTTGAGCGCCACCATGCCGGTGGATGCGCGCACCAAGCAGCCATACGGCCTGCTGCACGGCGGTGCGTCGGTGGTGCTGGCCGAAACCCTGGGCAGCAGCGCCGGCAACCTGTGCGTGGACATGACCACCCAGATGTGCGTCGGGCTGGAGATCAATGCCAATCACCTGCGCGCCGCCACCGATGGCCTGGTCACCGGCACCGCGCGTGCGGTGCATGTGGGGCGCAGCACCCAGGTCTGGGACATCAGCATCGAAAATCCGGCCGGCAAGCGCGTCTGCGTCTCGCGGCTGACCCTGGCCGTGGTCCCGCGCAGCAATGGCTGAGCACGCCGTGCAAGTGCATGGGTGGAACAGCGCCACCCGCGGCGGGCACTGCGCGCAGGCCACGCTGCTGTCACAATAGTTGCGCTTCCTTCCCCTGGTACCGGTCCGGTTCCGTCAATGAGCGAGTCATCCCTGGACGCCACGCGCGACGCTGGCAGCGTGCTGCGTTGGTTCCGGTACCTGTATCGGGTGCCGTTGCTGCTGGTGCATCTGAGCATCTGCCTGCCGATCACCATGCTGTGCGTGGTGGCGCCGCCGCTGGCGCGCATCCGCACCGGGCGCGACGACACCCTGGACGAGCTGATGATCCGTTGGTGGCAGGGCAACCTGATGCGCATCTTCGGCTTCCGCCTGCGGCGCTTCGGCACCCCGCTGCCGGGCGCGACCCTGTTCGTGGCCAACCACGTCAGCTGGGTCGACATCTCGATGCTGCACAGCCAGCGCGTGATGGGCTTTGTGGCCAAGCGCGAGATCGCCGGCTGGCCGCTGGTCGGCTGGCTGGCGACCAAGGGCCAGACCATCTTCCATCAGCGCGGCAATACCGAATCGCTGGGCGGGGTGCTGCAGGAAATGCTGCTGCGCCTGCGCAGCGGCAAGCCGGTGGGTGTGTTCCCCGAAGGCCGCACCCGTGGCGGTACCGAAGTCGGCCCGTTCCACGCACGCATCTTCCAGGCCGCGGTCGAGGCCGGCGTGCCGGTGCAGCCGGTGGCACTGCGCTACGGCGAGCGCGGCAATGCGCAGGCAGTGGTGGCGTTCGGCGAGCGCGAGAGTTTCTTCGCCAATATCGTGCGTCTGCTCGGCGAGCCGTCGCGGCTGGCCGAGGTGCATTTTCTCGAGCCGATCCGCGCGCTGGATATCGAAGGCCGTCGCCGCCTGGCCGATACCTCGCGGCAACGCATCATTGCGGCAATGGAGTCCTGAGCCGACGATGCAAGCGCTCATCACTCCTGCGGCTGGCACCCCCTTGTCTGGCCCGATGAGCGCATGAACGCCTCCGACTATCTGCCGCCGCGCTGGCTGCGCAATCCGCATGTGCAATCGGTGCTGGGCAGCAGCGCCTTGCGCCGGCTCCGTAGCCGCCAGTTGCTGGCCGCCAGCGGCGCGGTCACCAGCGAACACATTCTCGACGGCGGCGACGGCGTGCGCCTGCAGGGCTGGATGAGCATCCCGCCCGGCGATGCCCCGGTGCGCGGCACGGTGCTGCTGCTGCACGGCTGGGAAGGCAGTGCCGAGTCCAATTACATGCGGCTGACCGCCGCGCGCCTGCTCGGCCTGGGCTATCAGGTGTTCCGGCTGAATTTCCGCGACCACGGCGGCACGCATCACCTCAATGTGGACCTGTTCCACTCCGATCGCATCGAGGAAGTGGTCAATGCGGCGGGCGATCTGTGGCGGCGGTTTCCCGCGCCGCAGTTGCTGGCGGCGGGCTATTCGCTGGGCGGCAATTTCGCGTTGCGGCTGGCGCTGCGGGCACCGGCGGCCGGGCTGCCGCTGGCGCGCGTGGCGGCGGTGTGCCCGTTGCTGGATCCGGCGGCGACCATGCTGCAGCTGGAGAAGGGCCCGCAGTTCTACGATTGGTATTTCCGCCGCAAGTGGCGCGAGTCGCTGCTGCGCAAGCGCAAGCTGTTCCCCGATCAGCACGGCTACGACGACGCCACGCTGGCGCTGGACATGCGCGGGCTGATGGCCTGGCTGGCCGAGCAGCACACCGGGCATGGCTCGCTGGAAGCGTATTTCGACAGTTATTCGATCGCCGGCGAGCGCCTGGCCGGCCTGCAGGTGCCGGTGGACATCCTGATGGCCGAAGACGACCCGGTCATTCCGTTCGAGGATTTCGCCGCCTGGCAGCTGCCGGCGCATGCGCAGCTGGAAATCGCGCGCTGGGGCGGCCACTGCGGCTTTCTGGAAAATGCCCGCGGCGATGGTTTCGCCGAACGCTGGGTGGCCGAGCGGCTGGCGGCGCAGGCGTAGGTCGGCGGCACCCCGCGCATCGTTACAATAGGCGTTTGTCCTGGACACGCCCTCCGCCATGCAAGACGCCATTCTTCAAGCCCTGCGCCGCAACGCGGCCGACGATGCGGTGGCGCTGGCCCGCGAGTGGGTCCTCAGCGCGCCCGAAAACGCCGCCACGCATCGCTGGCTGGGCCTGGCCCTGCAGCAGCAGGGTCAACCGGCGCTGGCGCTGGCCAGCATCGAAACCGCGCTGACGCTGACGCCGGAAGATGCCGATCTGCATCTGCTGCGCGCCGGCCTGCTGTTGGCGATGCGCGAGCTGTCGGCGGCGGACGACGCGTTGTCGCGCACCACCGCGCTCGACCCCAACCAGTTCAACGCCTACGTGATGCAGGCGCATCTGGCGGTGGCGCGCGGCGATCTGGACGAGGCGCAGCGGCTGAGCCGCACTGCCGCGCGTCTGGCGCCCGAGCACCCACAGTTGCTGGCCGTCGATGGCGTGGTGGAACTGCGCCGCGGCCAGGGCGAGCGCGCGCTGTCGCTGCTGACCCGCGCCGCCGAGCAACTGCCCGACGACCCGCGGGTGATGTTCGCGCTGGGCTTTGCGTATCTGCAGAAGGAGCATTTCGCGTTTGCCGAGCGCGCCTTCGAGCGCGTGGTCGAGCTCAATCCACCGGGTACGGCGCTGCGCGCCTTCATCGCTCAGCTGGCCCAGCGCCAGGGCCGCCTGGACGATGCGCTGGCCGCGATGCAGGGCGTGTTCGCCCAGCCCGGCGGCGATCTCCCGGCCATGCGCCGGCTCGCCGGCGAGATGGAATTGCAGGCCGGCCGCCCCGACCAGGCCGCCGCGCACCTGCGCCTGGCGCTGGCGCACTGGCCGGCCGACCGACGCACCTTGCATGCCTTGCTGACCGCCTGGGAGCGGCTGGGCGCGGTGGACGATGCGCGCGACACCCTGGACGCGGCGCTGGCCACCTCGGCCAATGCGCACGACCTGTGGCTGGCGCGGCTGGCGGTGGAGCCGGTCGGCGGGCCGCAGGCGCAGGCGGTGATCGAGCGCTGGCTGCTGGCCATGCCCGAGCATCTGCCGGCACTGGAAGCGCTGATGCGCGTGCACGACATGCAGGGCCATGCCGAACAGGCGGAGATGGTGGCGCGCCAGATCGTGGCGGTGGAGCCGGGCCGCCTCAGCGGCGAGCAACGCATCGTCGAGGCGCTGCTGGAGCGCGACCCGCCGGCGGCGATCGCCTGCGTGCAATCGCTGATCGACTCGCTGCCCGAGCCACAGCAGACCGTGCTGCGGCCGTGGCTGGGCAATGTGCAGGACCGCGCCGGCCAGCCCGAGGCGGCCGTGGCGACCTGGATGCAGTTCCAGCGCGAACAGGCCCAGCACCGCCTGCCGTTGCCGCCGCTGGCCGCCAAGCAGCCGATGCAATGGCCGGAGCTGGGGACCATTCCCGAGAGCGTGACGGCACGGCCGCTGTTCGTCTGGGGCACGCCCGGCTCGCATGTCGAACGCCTGGTCGCGGTGATGGGCGCGGCCACCCCGCTGGTGCGCGACGATCGTTATGGCAGCACGCCGCCGTCCGATGCGCTGCAGAGCTACCGCACTGTCGAGCAGCTGGCGTCCGGCGAGCTGGCGCCGATGGCGCTGGTGGAAGGCTGGAAGGCGCAGCTGCCGCGGCGCGGTATCGACGACGGCAACGTCATCGACTGGCTGCTGTGGTGGGACAACACCCTGCTGACCGCGCTGCGCCCGCACCTGCCCGAAGGCCGGCTGGCGATCGCGCTGCGCGACCCGCGCGACATGCTGCTGGACTGGCTGTCGGCCGGCGCGCCGGCACCGCTGGCCGTGCAATCGCCACAGCAGGCCGCCGACTGGCTGTTGACGGCGCTGGAACAGCTCGCCGTGCTGCACGAGCGCGATCTGTATCCGCACCGGATCATCCGCCTGGACGGCATCGAGAGCGACCCGCAAGGCATTTCCACCGCGCTGGAACAGGCGTTCGGCCTGCGCTTTCCGCTGGTCGAACCGCGCGGCCCGGCCCGCCTGGCCGCGGGTCGCTGGCGCAACTACCGCAATGTACTGGGCGCGCAATTCGATCTGCTCACGCTGATCGCGGTGCGCTTCGGTTACCCGCAGGACTGAGCACCGCTCAGCACGGCCGCGCTCACTGCCAGTTGTGCGCGGCCGGCGCCCGATGCGGCATGCCATCGGCGGCGCAGCTCGCACCACCCCGTAGGAGCGGACCCGGCCGCGACAAGGCGTTACCGATGACGCGGCCACCGACGATGCGTCGCCACCGAATGATGTGGCTTTACCGATAACGCCCCGTCGCGGCCAGGTCCGCTCCTACGAATCGGGGCAGATTGGCCGGCGAACGAATGTGGCGCTCTCTGCCCGGTGGGCGCAGCCGGCGCCCGGTGCGGCCTTCGGCGGCGCAGCCGCACCACCTCGTAGGAGCGGACCCGGCCGCGACGAGGCGTTACCGATGAACGCGGCCACCGACGATGCGTCGCCACCGAATGATGTGGCTTTACCGATAACGCCGCGTCGCGGCCAGGTCCGCTCCTACGAATCGGGGCAGGTTGGCCGGCGAACGAATGTGGCGCTCCCTGCCCGGTGGGCGCGGTCGGCGCCCGGGGCGGCCTTCGGCGGCGCAGCCCGCGCCACCCCGTAGGAGCGGCCCCGGCCGCGACGAAGCGTTACCGATGAACGCGGCCACCGACGATGCGTCGCCACCGAATAATGTGGCTTTACCGATAACGCCGCGTCGCGGCCGGGTCCGCTCCTACGCTCGGTGCGGATTGGCCGGCTGAATATGGCGCTCCCTGCTACGCGCACGCGGGCGCTGCAGTGTCCACGTTGCCGATGCATGATCACGCGGCCACGGCGTTCGCTGGCGGGGTGAACCGGCCGCGATAAACCCGGCCGGGCGCACCAGAGGGTTCCATGGCGATGGCTTCCTCTGCGGCGCGGACCCAGGCACCCTGGTCGGCCTCATTGCCTCGGAGACTCCTGCATGCGCCTGACCAGCAACAGCATCGAAAACGGCAAGCCCATCGCGGTGGAATTTGCCGCCGGAACGCCCGAAGGCTTTGCCCCCAACCGCAACCCGCATCTGGCCTGGAGCGAGGTGCCGCCCGGCACGCGCTCGTTCGCGCTGCTGTGCCTGGACCCGGATGTGCCGACCGTGCCGGAAACCGTGGGCCGCGACGATGTGCAGATTCCGGTCGATCAGCCACGCACCGATTTTGTGCATTGGGCCATGGCCGACATCCCCGCCGACGTGCATGAAATCGCCGCAGGCAGCTGCAGCGACGGTTTCGTGCCCAAGGGCAAGCAGCAGCCGGCCGGCCCGGCCGGTGCGCGCCAGGGCCTGAATTCGTATACCGAATGGTTTGCCGGCAATGCCGACATGGCCGGAAATTATCTGGGCTATGACGGCCCGTACCCGCCGTTCAACGACCTGCGGGTGCACCGCTATTTCTTTCGCGTGTTTGCGCTGGACGTGGCGCAGCTCAGCCTGCCCGAGACCTTCACCGCAGCCGATGTGCTGGCGGCGATCCAGGGCCACGTGCTGGCCGAGGCGGCGTTGCACGGCACCTACACGCTGAATCCGGCGCTGCGCTGACGGCAACGCACGGTCCTGCGCCACCGGTCAGGTCGGCGCAGGCCGGTTGCGGCCAATGGTGACCTGGTGCGGGCGGCGTCAATCGCACGATCGCCGCCACACCGGTCAACCGTTGGCTTCGATCATCTGCTCGAGCACGTACACCGGCGCGCCGTCCGTGCCTGCGGCGGCCGGGTAGCGGGTGACGCGCAGCAGGGTGCGGATGCCGGCCTCGTGCTCGAAGCCTTCGATCTTGCCCTCGAAGGCTTGCCAGGTCTGGGTGACAGGCTGCCCTGCCGCATCCTGCTCGCGCAGTTGCAGGCATTGGCGCGCTGGGTCGGACCCGCATGCCACGGTGTCGGCCGCCACTTCGATCAGCAGCGTCTGGCCGGGTCCACCGTAGCGGGTGTCGGCCGTGGCGACACCGCCGAACACCAGCCGGGTGCCGTCGCTGCGGGTCAGGGTCAGCTGCGGCGAGGTCTGCGCGGTGTTCAGCGCCACCGCAAAGCGGCCGGACAGCAACTCGCTGGCAGCGCGCTCCTGGGCCATCCGCCGCGGTTGCGCGCACAGGCGTTTGCTCGACACCACCCGGCCGATCTGCAAATGCGCCTGCGCCACGCTGTAATCGGCGCCCAATGCGTTGCAGGTCTGGCTGACCTGGATGCGGTGATCGCTGAAATCCAGCTGCAAGGATGGTGTGCCGGCGACGAACAGGCTGCGCAAGGCGGTGCCGTGCGCATCGCTGGCCTGCTGCAGCTGCCAGTGTTGCGCCCGCAACGCGGCCTGCAGTGGCGCGTAGTCGGCGGCGATCGAGCTGGTCGCCGCCGGCTCGGCGGCAGCGGCGTCGGCGCTGGATCCGGGCGCCTGCGGCGGCGCGCTCGACCCGCAGGCCGTCACGCCCGCTGCCAGCAGTGCAGGGGCAAACAACACGGCACGCATGCGGCGGCTCCCGGTGATCGATATGTCAGTGATACCGCCACCGCGCGGCCAGGGCAATGACGCAAGTCACTGCCCGGCCATGTGCCTCGCATGCCGCGCCGGCTCACCCGGCACGACACGCGACCGCGTGGCCGTCTCAGGCCAGCGCCGGCAGCCACAGCAGCAGGGCGGCGCCCAGCACGATGCGGTAGACCGCAAACACCGTGAAGCGGTGCTTCTTGATGTAGCCCAGCAACCACTTCACCACCACAAAGCCGGTGATGGTCGCCGCCACGAAGGCCACGGCCACATCGGCCCAGTTCTCGCTGCCGAAGCCGCCTTCCTTGTACATCTCCAGCAGGGCATACCCGCTGGCCGCGAACATGGTCGGGATGCCCACCATGAACACGAAATCTGCCGCCGCCGAGCGCTTGCTCAGACCCAGCAGCATGGCCAGGAAGATCGCCGAGGCCGAGCGCGAGGTGCCGGGGAACACGCCGGCGACGACCTGCGCCAGACCGACCGCGATGGCGACCTTCCAGGTCACCACGTCGCGCTCGGGCAGTTTGCCGGCGAAGTGCTCGGCCACCAGCATCCACAGCCCGCCGATCAGCAACGCCCAGGCTACCGGGTGCACGGTTTCCGGCAGCTGCCAGCCGGCCTTGCGCACGATCAGCCCGACCACCGCAGTGACCAGGAAGGCCACGCCGATCTTCAGCACGTAGTCGCGGTTGTCGCGCTGGCCCAGGCCGGTGGCCAGGGTCCACAGCTTCTGCCGCAGCGCCAGGCAGATCGCCAGGATCGCGCCGGCCTGGATGACGATGTTGAAGAAGTCAGAACGGCGTCCGAGCCATTGTTCGGCGATCAGCAGGTGGCCGGTGCTGGAGATCGGCAGGAATTCGGTGAGGCCTTCGAGAATGCCCAACAGCAGGGCGGAAATCAGATCGGACATCGGACTGAAGAGGGGATGGGGGAGGCGTCAGGATAGTGCATTGCGGCATGCACCATATCGGTGCAACATGCGATTGATTAGCACCTAAAAGGTGCTATGTAAGCGTGAGCGGCCTCAAGCGATGCAAGCAAAATCAAGGACTTGTGAAGATCCGGCGCTTGGCATGGTCCCTGCTGTAGTTCCGCTCACGAGCCACTTAACTCCTGCAGAGGTTTCTTCCGATGTCCGTGGAAAATGTTGAAAAGCTGATCAAGGACAGCAAGGTCGAGTTTGTCGACCTGCGCTTCGTCGATATGCGTGGTGTACAGCAGCACATCACCTTCCCGGCCAACATCATCGAGCCGGCGCTGTTCGAAGAAGGCAAGATGTTCGACGGCAGCTCGATCGCGGGTTGGAAGGGCATCAACGAGTCGGACATGGTCCTGCTCCCGGACGCCGGCACTGCGTATCTGGATCCGTTCTTCGCCGATCCGACCATCGTGCTGACCTGTGACATCCTCGATCCGGCCACCATGCAGAGCTATGAGCGCGACCCGCGCGGCATCGCCAAGCGTGCCGAGGCCTACCTGAAGTCCTCCGGCACCGCCGACCAGGCGTTCTTCGGCCCGGAGCCGGAATTCTTCATCTTCGATTCGGTGCGTTTTGCCAACGACATGGGCCACACCTTCTTCCAGGTCGGCTCGGAAGAGGCTGCCTGGAACACCGGCGCCAAGTACGACGGCGGCAACAGCGGCTACCGTCCGGGCGTGAAGGGTGGCTACTTCCCGGTCCCGCCGACCGACACGCTGCACGACCTGCGCGCGGAAATGATCAAGACGCTGGAACAGGTCGGCATCGAGACCGAGGTGCACCACCACGAAGTGGCCACCGCCGGCCAGTGCGAGATCGGCACCAAGTTCAGCTCGCTGGTGCAGAAGGCCGACGAACTGCTGACGATGAAGTACATCATCAAGAACGTTGCCTACCGCAACGGCAAGACCGCGACCTTCATGCCCAAGCCCATCGTGGGCGACAACGGCTCGGGCATGCACGTGCACCAGTCGCTGACCAAGGGCGGCGTCAACCTGTTCTCCGGCGACGGCTACGGCGGCCTGTCGCAGATGGCGCTGTGGTACATCGGCGGCATCTTCAAGCACGCACGTGCGATCAACGCCTTCTCCAACTCCGGCACCAACAGCTACAAGCGCCTGGTTCCGGGCTTCGAGGCGCCGGTGATGCTGGCCTATTCGGCCCGCAACCGCTCGGCCTCGTGCCGCATTCCGTGGGTCACCAACCCGAAGGCGCGCCGTATCGAAATGCGCTTCCCCGATCCGTTGCAGTCCGGCTACCTGACCTTCACCGCGCTGATGATGGCCGGCCTGGACGGCATCAAGAACCAGATCGACCCGGGCGCGCCGAGCGACAAGGACCTGTACGACCTGCCGCCGGAAGAAGAGAAGCTGATCCCGCAGGTCTGCTCCAGCCTGGATCAGGCGCTGGAAGCGCTGGACAAGGACCGCGAGTTCCTCAAGGCCGGCGGCGTGATGAGCGACGACTTCATCGACGGCTACATCGCGCTGAAGATGCAGGAAGTCACCAAGTTCCGTGCTGCGACCCACCCGTTGGAGTACCAGCTGTACTACGGCAACTGAGTTCCACCGCGGTGATGGCGGAGGCCCCCCCTCCCACCTCCGCCATCGCCGCACATGTTTGATCGCTCCACGGCATCGGCCGGGGAGCGAAGGGGTATTGAGAGAGCACACAGTTCGCGACGCGCGGGCCTGACCTCTCCCACGGGGCGGATGCATCTGCATCGGCCGAGGTCTGCGTAATCGCGAACGCGCGGATGCCGGGGTTGGCATCCAGGTGAATGACACCGCCGGGCGGCGCAATGCCGGCCGGTCTTTTCCACCATTCGGGGTATGCGCATGAAATTGATCACCGCCATCATCCGGCCGTTCAAGCTCGACGAGGTCCGCGAGGCCCTGTCCGCAGCAGGCGTGTCGGGCATCACCGTGACCGAGGTCAAGGGTTTCGGACGCCAGAAAGGCCACACCGAGCTGTACCGCGGCGCCGAGTACGTTGTCGATTTCCTGCCCAAGATCAAGATCGAGACGGTGGTGACCGACGACCGGCTGGACGCAGTGGTCGAGGCGATCCAGAACGCCGCCGGCACCGGCAAGATCGGCGACGGCAAGATCTTCGTGACCGCGATCGAGCAAGTCGTGCGCATCCGCACCGGCGAGATCGGCGCCGATGCGCTCTGAGTCCCCCACCCCCGGAGTTCTTATGAAGACAGCCCTTTTTCCCGGGTGGAAAGCCCGGTTCTACAGTGTCTGCATGCTGATGCTGTTCAGCGCGCTGGTGGTGGGCGGCATGGGCAGCGCGCACGCGCAGTCCACCCCGCAGGTCACCCCGCTGCCGACCGAACCGGTCACCACCGAACCGCTGCCGTCGGCGCAGCCGCCCGCCGCACCGGTGGCCGCCGCCGAAGCCGCGCCGGTGGTGGAGAAGGGCGATGTCGCCTGGATGCTGACCTCCACGCTGCTGGTGCTGCTGATGGTGGTGCCGGGCCTGGCGTTGTTCTACGGCGGCATGGTGCGCGCCAAGAACGTGCTGTCGGTGCTGATCCAGGTCGCGGTGGTGTTCTCGCTGCTGACCATCCTGTGGGTGGTGTACGGCTACAGCCTGGCGTTCTCCGGCGAAGGCCCGTGGATCGGCAATCTGGACAAGGCGCTGCTCAAGGGCGTGACCATCGAGACGCTGGCGGCCACCTTCACCAAGGGCGTGAGCCTGCCGGAATACGTGTTCGTGGCGTTCCAGGCGACCTTTGCCGGCATCACCGGCGCGCTGATCGTCGGCGCCTTTGCCGAACGCGCCAAGTTCGCCGCGGTGCTGCTGTTCTCGGTGATCTGGTTCACCTTCGGCTACCTGCCGCTGGCGCACATGGTCTGGGCCACCGGCGGGTACCTGTTCGGCCTGGGCGCGCTGGATTTTGCCGGCGGCACCGTGGTGCACATCAACGCCGGTATCGCCGGCCTGGTCGGCGCCTACTTCGTCGGCAAGCGGGCCGGCCTGGGCCGCGAGGCGATCAAGCCGCACAACGTGACCCTGACCTTCGTCGGTGCCTCGCTGCTGTGGGTGGGCTGGTTCGGCTTCAACGCCGGCTCCAACCTGGAAGCCAATGCCGGTGCGGCCCTGGCCTTCCTCAACACCTTGCTGGCCACCGCGGCCGCCATCCTGGGCTGGTCGCTGACCGAGAAGATCATCAAGGGCAAGTCGTCGGCGCTGGGCGTGGCTTCGGGCATGGTCGCCGGCCTGGTCGGCATCACCCCGGCCTGCGGCACCGTGGGTCCGTTCGGTGCGATCGTCATCGGCCTGGCCGCCGGCGTGCTGTGTGTGTGGGGCGTCACCGGCCTGAAGCGCCTGCTGGGCGCCGACGACAGCCTGGACGTGTTTGGCGTGCATGGACTGGGCGGCATCATCGGCGCCATCCTGACCGGCGTGTTCTCGGCGGCCTCGCTGGGCGGCCAGAAGGGCGGCGATTACGACATCGTGCATCAGGTCGGCATCCAGGCGCTGGGCGTGGGCATCACCCTGGTGTGGATCGGCGTGGTGTCGGTGGTGGGCTTCCTGGTTGCCAAGCTGGTGTTCGGCCTGCGCGTCACCGAAGAAGCCGAACGCGAGGGCCTGGATATCACCTCGCACGGCGAAGCGGCATACGAGTCCTGAGCATGCACACCCGCGGCCATGCTGCCGCGGGTGGCGCAACGACCCGGCCGGGACAGCCGTGCCGGGTCCGTTTTCCCCGCCGCCCCGCCGGGCGCGGATCAACTGCCGAGGTGCCTGCATGACCAGCCCCACGCCTGTGACTGTCGGCGCGGATGTCCGCTGGATCGGTGCGACCTGCTGCCGTCCGGCCCCGATGCCTTGCCTGCATGCTTCGTTCTGCGCGCCACATGCGCAGGCCGATCGTGCTTGCACTAAATTGGTGCAATGCTGATGTCGTCCATCCTCCCGTCGCTGGACAGCCTGGGCACACCGGTGGCCTGGGCCGACCGCGAGGGTCGCGTACTGGGCGTCAACCCGGCCTTCGCGCGCTGGCTCGGGGTCAGTGCGCGGCGTCTGGTCGATCAACCGCTGGCCGCGCTGGAAGTGCAGGGCGATGCGCTGGCCCGTTTCCTGCTCAACGACGAGCGCGACGTGCTGCGCCTGCATCGGCTGGCATTGGGCCTGCCCAATGACGCGCCGCGCTTTGCCGAAGGCTGGCTGTCGCGGCTGGACGACGGCGGCTGGCTGCTGGAAACCCATCCGGTCGACGAATTCCCCGCGCTGGATCCCACCCATGCGCTGCCCAATGCCTTGAGCGCCGCGCTCAAGGGCCTGGCGCACGAACTGCGCAATCCGTTGGCCGGGCTCAAGGGCGCGGCGCAGTTGCTGGCGCGGCGCTCGGCCGGGCGCGACGAGGACGAGCGCGAGCTGATCGAGTTGATCGGCACCGAGATCGAACGCCTCAATACCTTGCTCGAACGCCTGCTCTCGCCCACGCCGGCGCGCCCGCACGACCGCCTCAACATCCACGTCGTGCTCGAGCGTGTGCTGCGCCTGGCCGAGGCCGAGGGCGGCTGGTCGGTGCAGGTGCAGCGCGATTACGACCCCAGCATTCCCGACATCCTCGGCGATGGCGACCGCCTGACCCAGGCGGTGTGGAATCTGGTGCGCAATGCGTTCCAGGCCGGCGCCACGCGGGTGACCCTGCGCACCCGCGTCGAGCACGGCCAGCGCATCCGCGACCGCGTGCATGCGATGTCGCTGCGGCTGGAGATCATCGACGACGGCGGCGGCGTGCCGGAGGAACTGGCCGAGCACCTGTTCCTGCCGCTGGTCAGCGGCCGCGCCGAGGGCAGCGGCCTGGGCTTGGCGCTGGCCCAGCAGGTCTCGCGCGAACACCACGGCACGCTGACCTACCGCTCGCGGCCGGGACATACCGTTTTCACCCTGCTGTTGCCCGAGCTGGCCGGCGATCACGACAAGGAGCATCTGCATGGCTGAGGCCGCCGCCGCATCCCACCACATCTGGGTGGTCGACGACGACCGTTCGGTCCGCTTCGTGCTGTCCACCGCGTTGCGCGATGCCGGTTACGCCGTGGATGGCTTCGAGAGCGCCGCCGCCGCACTGCAGGCACTGGCCATGCGGCCCACCCCGGATCTGCTCTTCACCGACGTGCGCATGCCCGGCGAAGACGGCCTGAGCCTGCTCGACAAGCTCAAGTCCAGGCACCCGCAACTGCCGGTGATCGTGATGTCGGCCTACACCGACGTGGCCAGTACCGCCGGCGCCTTCCGCGGCGGCGCGCACGAGTTCCTGTCCAAGCCCTTCGATCTGGACGATGCGGTGGCCTTGGCCGCACGCGCGCTGCCGGATGCCGATGCCGGTGTCGAGGAGATCATCGGGACACCGTTGGCAGAAGGCTCGGCCTCGCTGATCGGCGACACCCCGGCGATGCAGGCGCTGTTCCGCGCGATCGGCCGGCTGGCGCAGGCACCGCTGTCGGTGCTGATCAACGGCGAGACAGGTACCGGCAAGGAACTGGTGGCGCGCGCGCTGCATAACGAATCGCCGCGCGCGCGCAAGCCTTTCGTCGCGCTCAACACCGCCGCCATTCCGGCGGAACTGCTGGAAAGCGAATTGTTCGGCCACGAAACCGGCGCCTTCACTGGCGCCACCAAACGCCATATCGGCCGCTTCGAACAGGCCGACGGCGGCACGCTGTTCCTGGACGAAATCGGCGACATGCCGCTGCCGCTGCAGACCCGCCTGCTGCGCGTGCTGGCCGAGAACGAATTCTTCCGCGTCGGCGGGCGCGAGTTGATCCGCGTCGATGTGCGCGTGATCGCCGCCACCCACCAGGACCTGGAGGCGCTGGTCGAACAAGGCCGCTTCCGCGCCGACCTGTTGCATCGCCTGGACGTGGTACGCCTGCAATTGCCGCCGCTGCGCGAGCGCCGCGGCGAC
Organism: Xanthomonas sp. WHRI 6108; assembly: GCF_040202385.2. NCBI lineage: Bacteria > Pseudomonadati > Pseudomonadota > Gammaproteobacteria > Lysobacterales > Lysobacteraceae > Xanthomonas > Xanthomonas sp. WHRI 6108. The sequence continues at coordinate 241,760 of NZ_CP168198.1, forward strand.
ATCGCGCAGCTGGCCGAGAATTTCCTGGCCATGGCCGGGCGCAAGCTCGACATGCTGCCCAAGCGGCTGTCCTCGGCCGCGCTGGAACAACTCCGCCAATACGATTGGCCCGGCAACGTGCGCGAGCTGGAAAACGTCTGCTGGCGCCTGGCGGCCCTGGCCACTGCCGACATCATCGACGTGGTGGACGTGGAATCGGCACTGGCGCGCGGCGGCCGCCGCCAGCGTGCCGGCCGCGGTGACGGGCAATGGGACGAGATGCTCTCCAGCTGGGCTGCGCAACGCCTGAGCGAAGGCGCCCAGGGCCTGCACGCCGAAGCCCGCGAACGCCTGGACAAGACCCTGCTCGAAGCCGCCCTGCAACTCACCCAGGGCCGCCGTGCCGAAGCCGCCGCCCGATTGGGTCTGGGCCGCAACACCGTCACCCGCAAACTCGGCCCGGGCCGCAAACGCCGCTGATCTGAATCTAAGCCCCTCTCCTATGGGAGAGGGGTTGGGGTGAGTGTCCCTGTGCCGATGGACGCGCTACTGCACGCGCATCTATTCCAACGATGCCTCGATCGAGCTGAGGCTGCCCGACACTACCCGCAGCAAGCGTTGATCAGTGACACGCCGCCGCATCCCTGTGCCATCGATACGCCACTGCGGCCTTTCATCTGCCGACGCCATCGTCCAAGCAGCTCACGACACTTGTACTCGGCGCCTCGCACACCATCCCAACAACCCGCATCCCATCGACCCGCACCTCCAACAGCCGACCATCCACACCAACCCCGTAAACTCCTGTGCTGCCAGCGGCGCATTTCATGACATGTGAACATGCGCCCGCATAGGTTTTCAGCCTGATCAGGAGAACAGCTCGATGCGTTACCGGTCGTCCACGATCGTTGCCCTCACCGCGCTGGCGCTTGCCGCCTGCAGCAGCACGCCACCGCCTCCGCCACCACCGCCCCCGGCGGCGCGGGTGGTGCCCGTGCGTCCGGTCCAGCAGGCCGAAGCGGCGCTGGCATCGGCATCGGGCAGCCTGGTCAGCGGTCGGGTGGTGCTGGTCCCTGCGCTGCAAGGCATCCGTATCACCGGCACGGTCGGTGGTCTGCGCCCGGGCGGCGTGGCCGGTTTCCATGTGCACGAACGCGGCGATTGCAGCGCCGCCGACGCCAGCAGTGCCGGTGCGCATTTCAATCCGACCGGTGCGGCGCACGGACGTGCCGGCAACACTCCCCACCACGCCGGCGACATGGACAATCTGCGTGCCGATGCCGAAGGTGTCGCACATCTGGACATGATCGTTGCCGGCATCACCCTGGGCGATGCCGCGCCCACCGACGTGGTCGGCAAGTCGCTGGTGGTGCATGCCGACGCCGACGACTATCGCAGCCAACCCAGCGGCAATGCCGGCGCACGTCTGGCTTGCGGCGTCATCCGCGTCACCCAGTGGCGCACACCCCCTTCGCAGCCCTGAGTCGGGGCACCCCTGGCTGCAGCTGCGGCCTTTCCACAGGAGTTTTCTCATGCGCATTCTTCCAACGACGTTGTTCCTGGCCACCGCGCTGGTGCTGACCGCGTGCAAGCGCGACGAACCCGCTCCGGCCGATCCTGCACCCGCACCGCAGGCCGGCGCAGCGGCCGAAGCGGCGCATGGCGGTGAGCACGCCGCGTCCATGGTCACCGAAGCGGCGGCCACCACCACCGCCACCGCCGAGCTCAAGCCGACCAAGGGCAGCGACGTCAAAGGCACGGTGAGCTTCAAGATCGTCGACGGCGCGCTGCGCGTCACCGGCCAGCTCAGTGGCCTCAAGCCCGACAGCGAACACGGCTTCCATATCCACGAAAAGGGCGATTGCAGCGCACCGGACGGCAGCAGCGCCGGCGGTCACTTCAACCCGGCGCAATCCGATCACGGCGCCGTCAGTGCAGACCCGCACCACGGCGGCGACATGCCCAACATCAAGGCCGATGCGCAGGGCAATGCCAGCATCGATGGCCCGGTGTCGAGCAACGTCAATCTGGGCAAGGCCGACCAGTTCGATATCGCCGGCCACGCGGTGATCGTGCATGCCGATGCAGACGACTACAAAACCCAGCCCACCGGCAACGCCGGCGGCCGTCTGGCCTGCGGCGTGATCACCACCGACAACGCCCCAGCTGCAGCCAAGTAAGCAGGACAGGCCAGCGGCCAGGTAAAACGCCGCGGTGATCGATCACCGCGGCGTTGTTGTTTCTGGGTTGTGGTGAGAGAGCGATCCGGTCATGCGTGGCGCGGGCGCGCAGCGCATCTGGCACGCCGCATGTCGCGTGCTGCATGCTCTTCTTTGTCGGTACACCTCGAACGGTCGATATACCTCACACCGGGCGCACCGCACAGGCGACCAACGTCGATCGCTTGCGCAAGACCCGCGTCATCAACGACTCAGTAATTTGGCCACAGCCCCGGCGTCGCCAGCTCCAGTAGATGCGCATCCGGATCGCGGAAGTAGAGGCTGTGCCCACCGCCCGGCCACTGCGTGCGGCCCTCGATGGGCACGTCGCAGGCCTGCAGGTGTGCCTCCCATCCAGCCAGCGCATCGGTGGCGATGGCAAATGCGAAATGCGCGCGCCCGCTGCCATCGTGCGGCGGAATCGTGCCGCCCGGCAGCGTGACCGTGGCGGCGGTGCTGCCCTGCAGGAACAGCAGCAACACCTGCCCGAGCGCGATTGCGTACGCGGCCATGCGCGTGTCGCGATACATGGCTGCCAGTCCCAGTACGCGGGCATAGAACGCGCAGGCGCGCTCCAGGTCTGCCACATACACGCCGGTTTCCAGTACGCCCTGCAACGCCGGCGCCACGGACGCCGGCGTCTGGCTCATGCGGCCAGTGCCTGGCGCGGATCCTGGCCCGGTTCCACGTGCACGTACAGTACCGGCAGCCCGTGCGCTTCCAGCACTGCGGCCATCTGCCGCTGGCGCGAGAGGAATTGTTCGTAGACGCCGCGCAGGCGTTCGCAATCCTCGCGGTCGTGCGCGTAGTAATCGCACCAGCCGGCCGGGTCGAACAGCGCGATGCGCACTTCGCCCTCGACATAGCGCAGCACCGGCTCGGGCGGCTGTTCCAGCCACTCTTCGCTGTGCGGTGCCAGCAGGGCGGCTTCGATCAGCGGCCACAACGGGGCCAGGCCCTGGTTGTCGTACTGCATCGAAATCATCGCGGCCAGATCGTTCGCGGTGAGATACCGCGCGTGTTCGATGCGTGCGCCGAAGCTTTCCTGCGCCAGCAGCGCGGTATCGGCCTGCGCCATGCCCTGGGCCAGCAGCACTTCTTCCATCGCATCGGCCACCGTCGCCACGATCTGCGGATCGCCGGAGAGCAGGAACGGCAGCACGCGCAGGCCGCCGCCGGTCAGCTGTGCGTCGGCCTGGAAGGGCAGGGGGATCTCGCCCTGCGCATCGGCGCCGAACGCCAGCACGCGCGGGCCCTGATCGCGCCCGGGCGCGCGCGCATGCAGCTCGTCCAGCCGGCGATGCAACGGCCAGCCCGGCCGCAGCACTTCGGCCGGGTCGAAGTGCGCCATTGCCACGCTGAGCTCGAGCTCGCGGACTTCGGGGATCCACTGCGCCAGGTCGCGCCCCATGCGTTCGGCCAGCATGCCAGCCTGCTCGGGCGCCAGGGCGCCGCGCTCGGGGGCGGTGCCGCCCGTCAATTCCAGCGCCATCACACCCATGGCGGTCACGCCGTGTTCGGTCTTGCTCATGATTCGCGGTTGGCCCATCACGGGGTCGAAGCTACACTGCGGCCATTATGCCTGCCGGCCCTGTGCAGGCCATGTCCCCGAGTCCTCCATGTCAGGTCAACCGATGCCCGCAGCCCGTCCCGTCGCCATTCTGGGCGGCGTCCGTATCCCGTTCTGTCGTCAGAACACCGCTTACGCGGACGTGGGCAACCTGGGCATGTCGGTGCGCACGCTGGGGGCGCTGGTCGAGCGCTTCGGGCTGCACGGGCAGCAACTGGGCGAAGTGGCGATGGGGGCGGTGATCAAGCACTCCTCGGACTGGAACCTGGCGCGCGAGGCGGCGCTGTCGTCCGGGTTGTCGCCGCTGACGCCGGGCATCACCCTGCAACGCGCCTGCGGCACCAGCCTGGATTCGGTGATCACCATCGCCAACAAGATCGCGCTGGGCCAGATCGATTCGGGCATCGGCGGCGGCTCGGACACCACCTCGGAAGTGCCGATCGTCTACGGCAAGAAGCTGCGCGCGCGGCTGATGGCCGCCAACCGCGCCAAGGCCACCGGCGACAAGCTCAAGGCGCTGCTGCGCGGCTTCAAGCTGAGCGAGCTCAAGCCCGAATTCCCCGGCGTGGCCGAGCCGCGCACCGGCAAGAGCATGGGCGACCACTGCGAGGACATGGCCAAGGAATGGAACATCTCGCGCGACTCGCAGGACGAATGGGCGGTGTCCTCGCACCACAAGCTGGCCGCTGCCTATGAGCGCGGCTTCTTCGACACGCTGATCGCGCCGTTCCGCGGCGTCTCGCGGGACAACATCCTGCGCGCCGACACCTCGCTGGAAAAGCTGGCCACGCTGCGTCCGGCCTTCGACAAGACCTCCGGCCGCGGCACGTTGACCGCGGCCAATTCCACCCCGCTCACCGATGGTGCGGCCGCGGTGCTGCTGTCCAGCGAAGCCTGGGCGCTGGCGCATGGCCACACCCCGATGGCCTATCTGCGCGATGCGCAGGTGGCGGCGGTGGATTTCGTGCATGGCGAGGGCCTGTTGATGGCGCCGACCATCGCGGTGCCGCAGATGCTGGCGCGCCAGGGCCTGACCCTGCAGGACTTCGACATCTACGAAATCCACGAGGCCTTCGCCGCGCAGGTGCTGTGCACGCTACGCGCCTGGGAAAGCGAGGATTACTGCCGCAATCGCCTGGGGCTGGAAGCGCCGCTGGGCCGTATCGAACCGGACAAGATCAACCCGCTGGGCTCGTCGCTGGCCACCGGCCACCCCTTCGCCGCCACCGGCGCACGCGTGGTGGCCACTGCCGCCAAGCAACTGGAAGAACGTGGCGGCGGCCGTGCATTGATTTCGATCTGCACCGCCGGCGGCATGGGCGTGGTGGCCATCGTCGAGCGCTGACGCTGCTGCGCAGCGTGGGATTGGGCATTCGGGATTGAGGATTCGCAAAGCAGCTGCGGACTCCTGATTTTACGAATCCCGAATCCCGAATCCCCAACCTGCAAGGACGCATGGATGTCGAACGTTGATTCACGCGAGCCCCCTACGCTTTATCTGCCTCCGACGCACGGCGCCGTGTGGCGCGAGGGCGATGTACTGGTGTGCACGCCTGGCGCCGATCTGCCGCCGCGTTGCGTCAAGTGCAATGCGGCCGCGGACATCTCGCCGCGCCGCTACATCTTCCATTGGCATCACCCGGCGATCTATCTGGCCCTATTGATGGGAGTGCTGCCGTATCTGATCCTGGCCATCGTGCTGCGCAAGCGCAGTGCGCACGTGCTGAGCCTGTGCGCGTGGCATGAGCGCCGCCGCGTGCGGTGTGTCGCCATCGCGATGGCGTCGATCCTGCCGTTGCTGGTGGGGGTGCTGTGGATCGGTGGTGCGACCGGCTGGCTGACCGGTGCCGGTGTGATGGCGGCGATGCTGTTGATCGGCAGGCGCGGTTCGCGCGTGTTGTCGGCGCAATCGGTCGATCACGAGCAGGCACGTTATTTCGGTGCCTGTGACGCGTTTTTGCGCGCATTGCCAGCGCCGCCCCGGGAATCGCGCGATTGGTGATCTGCGCCGCTATGTTTGCAGATAGCTTTGTAACGTCCATGCGTTGCCATCCCCGCGGGCGTGATGACGGGCCGGCAAACGTTGCCGGCAGCGCTTCTGCCCGGATCTAGAAAACCAAGAGCCCCGGACATGCCGGGGCTGCTGGTGAGTCCACGCATCGCCGCAACGGCGATCAGATCTTAGGTCAAAGCACGCGATCGTCCGGTGCGAGCGGATCGGCCGGCGGCGTGGCATACGCCGAGACGATCGGCCCGTGCAGCGATTGCTGCGGCAAGCCCTCGTGCACCGGCTCGCCGCGTGCGGCGCGCAGGGCGTTGGCGTAGCAATGCTGTGCAGACAGCAGATCCCCCGCGGCGGCAAAGCCGTGGCCGAGTTCTTCCCAGGCCTCGCTGCCCGCGCCATTGGCCACCGCGCGATGCAGGAACTCTTCGGCCTGCGACCACTGCTGCTGGTGACGGGCCAGGCGCGCCAGGGTCAGCAACAGGCCCGGGCTGTCCGGGTACTGGGCCAGCCAACGCTGCGCACTGGCGCGGCGCGAATCGTATTTTTCCAACGGCAGCACGCCGTACAGGCGCACCAGCGATTCGTCCCACTGCGTGTCCAGCGCCTGCTCCAGGCTGTGCACTGCCGCGTCGTCCCAATGCAGTGCCGCGGCGCGCTGTGCATAGGCGCCTACCACCGCAGGATAGGTACGCAGCGGTTTGGGCAGCGCTTCCCAGCGTTCGGCCAGGGCATTGGCATCGCCGGCCTGCAACAGCGTCTGCTCGGCCAGCGTCGCTTCCAGGGCGCTGTAGGCCTCCGGTGCCAGTACCGCCTGCTGACGCAATGCGCCCAGCTGGCCGTAAGCCTCGTCGGCGCGGCCGATCTGCGCCAGGGCGTGCGTGCGCAGCAGCAGGCCGCGCGCCGGCAGCGGCTGGGCGTTGGCATGATCGAGCGCATTGATCGCCTCGACCGGGCGTTGCCGCGCCAGATGCCGCTCGCCCTGCAGCAACGCATGCGCGGTGGGGTCGCGCTCTGCCAATTGCTGGGCCAGCGCGTTCGCCGCCACCTCATCGCCGCGTGCATCGGCGACCCGCACTGCGCTGGCCAGGGCGATGCCGCTGACCTCCGCATCCTCGCTGGCGTTGACCAACAGGCGCTCGGCACGCTGCCACTGGCCGTGATCGGCTGCGCGCAGGCCTTCGATCAGGCGGGCACGGCCCTTCCTGCGGCGGTACTTGCCCCAGACCCGGAACGGCAGGCTGACCAGCGTCCACACCAGCCACAGCACCAGCAGCGCGATGACCAGGATCAGCAGCGCCTGCGGCATGGCGGCGCGGTAGTCGTTGCCGCCGACGCTGACCACCACATTGCCCAGGTCGTAACTGGTCTGATGCGACAGCCATTGCGCACCGAGCACGCCCAGCGCCACGGCAACCAACAGGATCAAGACGGTACGCAACACTTTCATTGGGTGGATCTCCCTTCACGCATGGCCTGCAGTTGCAGCAGGGTGGTGCCCAGTTCCGGCAGGCGCGGACGCAGTGGCGCTTGTTGCAGCGTGCGCAGGCGGGTACGTGCCTGGCGACGTTGTGGCGAATCCGGCCACAGCCGGGTGGTCCAGGTGTCCACCCGGCGCAGCGATTGCGCAAAGCCGGCGGCATCGCCGCGCTCGGCCGCAGCGCGGGCCAAGCTGACCTCGATCTGCAAGGCGTCGCGCGCGGCGTGGCGATCGCCGCCGGTCAGCAGCGCATCGCCACGGCTGGGACGGATGTCCACCAGCGGTGTGAGTGCTTTCTGCCACCACGGCTGCGCTGCTTCGCTCTCTTGAGTGGTCTGTTCGGGCAGGCGCAGCAGGTCGCCGGCCAACTGGTCCAGGGTGTTGCCGGCCTGCGCCTGCGGACCGGCGCCCAGGCGATCCAGCGCGTCGCGTTCCTGTACCAGCGCCTGGCGGAGGTTGAGATAGCCGGGATCGTCGATGCCATTGAGTGCGGCATTGGCCAGTGCGTAGGCGCGGCGCGCACCGTCGGCGTCGCCGGCGATGCTCAGCCGCTGCTGGCCCAGCCGCAGCAGCAGTTCCACTTCATCCAGCCGCAGCGCCTGTGCACCGTGGCGGTTGGGATCGGCAAGCTTTTGCACGGTTTCTTCGAGCAAGGCGCTGCGTTGGCTCAGGCCGAGCATCTCGTCGCGCAGCACGCGGTTGGTGGCTGCCGCATCCGCCAGGCGTTCGTTGGCCAAGCGTTGGTCGCGGCGCAAGGTCTCCAGCATCTGCTGCGTGCCATCCCAGCGCTGCTGCTGCGCTTCGGCGGCCTGCAGTTGCGCACTTTGATAGCCCTGCCATGCGCGCCAACCGAAGAACAGCGCCACGCCCACGGCGGCCAGCGCGACGACGAGCAGCAGCCATGCCAAGGGAAAGCGTCGCGTGGAAGCGGGCATTTCGGTCATTCGTCCATCCTCGCGCGGTCACGACGGGTGCAGGTGCCGCAGTCATCTGCCACAGCATGGCGTGCAGCGGCAGACAGCCGCAAGCCGTGCTTGAGTTCGAAGTTCAGCAAGGTCGCGATGGTGTCACGATCGCGGCGGCGGCAGCGGCCAATTGCTCGGGCAAGGGACCTGCGGCGCGCAGCACCTGCTGGAAGCCGGCGGCGTGTGCGGCTTGCAGCATGCGCTCGCTGGAGGCCACCAGCGGGCGTTGCCGTAAGGCGTCGATCAGCGGTCCAGGCAGTTGCTGCAGCACCAGCGTCAGCGCTTCGGCGCTGCTCAGCGCCAGCACGCTAGCGGGCAGCGCGTCCGCCAGGGCACGCACTGCCGATGCGCGCAGGCGCAACGGCACGCGCTGATAGACATCGGCGCGCAGGATGCGGGCGCCCCGCTGCTCCAGCGACGGCGCCAGCATGCCGCGCCCGCCCGGGGCGGTGATCAGCCCAACGGCCTGCAGCGATTGCCGGAACAGCGGCAATGCGAGCAGGCCCTCGCTGTCCATGCGCGCCGGGCGTATCACCGTGTTGATGCCGCAGGACTGCAGCGCACGCGCGGTGCCGTCTCCCACGCTCACCCACTGCGCCTGCGCCGGCCGCTGCAGCGGCGCCAGGCGATGTGCCGCGTGCACTGCGGCCGGGCTGGTGAACACCGCGATCGGCGCGTGCAAGGCCTGCCGCAATGCAGCCCGTGCCTGCGGGGTGTCGTTGGTCTGCAGCCGCCATGGCGACAGCGCCAGCAGCCGTCCGCCGTGCCGCGCGGCGGCCCGCCGCAGCGGCGCGTGTTCACCGCTGGGCCGCAGCGAAATCAGGGTCCAGGCGTTGGCAGCTGGGGCGGGAGGTGTCATCCAGTGATTATGCGAGAGCCGTGCGTTATCGGGGGCGGGTGTCGCGCGCTGCGATAGCGCTGGCGGCGATTCGATCCTCGCGCGCTGTCTGGCCTTTGCGTGCCTGCTCGACGCGATGCCTGCGTTTCTGCGGCCAGAACCTCGTCTCCGGGTCTGTGCCGATGACCGCTACCGCCCACGATCCGCCACGACGATCGAGCTGGAGTGGCGCCGTGATCAAGTCCTACCTCATCAACATGCAGCGCAGCGGCGAGCGCCTGCAGGCGATGTCGACGCGGTTCCAGGCACTGGGCCTGCCGTTCGAGCGGATTCCCGCGGTCGATGGCGCCACCCTGACGCCTGCGCAGATTGCCGACTTCGCACGCGAGCGGCCGCTGGAAGGCTCCGGGGATGCCTTCAGCACCGGCCCGCGCAAGTGGACCGCCTCCAACATCGGGTGCTTCCTGAGCCATCAGGCCGCGTGGCGCGTCGCAGCCGACTCCGACGACGCCTACACCGCCATCTTCGAAGACGACATGCATCTGTCCGACGCGCTGCCGGCGCTGCTGCGCAGCAGCGAGTGGCTGCCGGGCGGCAACAGCATCGTGCGGCTGGAGCCGTCCTACAACCGCATCAAACTCGATGCCAAGGTCGCCGAGGTCGGGGGCCGGCAGCTGCGCCTGGTGCGTCCCTCGACCCACCAACACTGCTGGCCGGTCTGCGCCGGTGCGCTGATCCTCAGCCGCGATGCGGCGCGCCTGCTGCTCGCAGCCGACGCGCGCTGGCACACCATGGCTGACATTTTCCTGTTCGGCTGGAACGAATCGCCGGTCGCACAGCAACTGTCCACCTATCAGCTGGCGCCGGCGGCCTGCATCCAGGACAAGTTCTTCCACGCCGCTCCGGAGCAGATCGTGTTCACCAGCACCATCGATGCGCCGTTGACGCACGCGCAGAGGCAGCGCAGCGCGCATTGGAAGGCCAGGGCCACCGCGTTGCTGCGGGTGGCGCAGGGCTATCGCAAGGTCGTGTTCGCGCCCTGAGCCGGGCAAGACCCAGGCATGCGGCGACGCGATGCCGTACGCGTTCACCATGCGGTACCGCATGTCATTCCAGTGCACAAGACGCTCGCGGAACATTGCGGCATGATGCCGCCCTTCGCCGTCTTCCAGCCTTCGCCGATGACTCCTTCGTGCACGCTCGCATCCGCCCTGCAGTCGCTGCAGCAACAGTTCGTCGCCATGCCGCCGGTCCTGTCGATGGGCATTGCCGTCGACGGCTTGCATGACGGCGCGTTGCGCTTGCGTGCGCCGCTGCAGGCCAACGTCAACGACAAGGCCAACGCGTTCGGCGGCAGCCTGGCTTCGTTGATGACGCTGGCCAGCTGGGGCTGGCTGACGCTGCAACTGCAACTGGCCGGGCACAGCGCCGATGTCTACGTGGCCGACAGCCAACTGCGCTACGTCGCCCCGGTCTACGAGGACCTGGTGGCCAATGCCGAGCCGTCCGAACTCGGCAGCTGGGAGGCATTCCTGGCCACCTTTCGGCAGCGCGGCAAGGCGCGCATCGGCATGCGTGCGCAGATCGCGCTGGGGTCCGGTGCGGCGGCGGCCACCCTGAGCGGGCGCTTCGTGGCGTTTCCAAAACGGTAGGATGCGCGCTGGACTTGGGGGAATGCGCATGCGTGCAGTGATCGGGGCAATGTTGTTGCTCGGGCTGGCGATCGTCAGCGGGGGGGCGTCTGCCGGCAGCCGTGCCCAGGCACGCGCGCTGGAAACCACTCAGGCCGCCTATACCGCCGCGGTGCGCTGGAGCGATTTCGATGCCGCGCAGGGCTTTGTCGAGCCGAGCTACGCCCAGGCGCATCCGCTCAGCGATCTGGAACGCTCGCGCTACGAGCAGGTGCAGATCTCCGGCTATCGCGAGCTGCGGGTGGGCGAGGATGGCAACGGCGACCTGCGCCGCGAGGTCGAGTTGCGGGTGATCAATCGCAATACCCAGGCCGAGCGGCTGGTGCGCAGCATCGAGCTGTGGCGCTGGGACGCCGAGCGCAAACGCTGGTGGCTGGCCAGCGGCCTGCCCGATCTGTGGCAGGGCCAGTAGCCCGTGCCGCCGGTGCCTGGCCGTCGCACGCGCCAGCTGTGCGACAATTCCCGCCCGCTTGACTGACCCTGACCCCGTGAATTTCGAAGAGCTGCAGGCCTTTGTCGGCCGCAACCCCATGTTGTCACTGGCCCTGGTGGGCCTGACCATCGCCCTGATCGTCACCGAGGTTGCGCGCCTGTTCCGTGGGTATCGCGCACTCAAGCCGGCCGAGCTGACCCGTTTGATCAACAGCGAGAACGCGTTGGTGATCGACCTGTCGCCGACCGCCGATTTCGAAAAAGGCCACATCGCCGGCAGCCGCAACGTGGCGCTGGCCAAGTTCGACCCGGCCGGCAAGCTGCTCGCCAACGCCAAGTCCTCGCCCGTGGTGGTGGTGTGCCGCAACGGCAATGCCTCCGCAGGCGCGGCCAAGACGCTGAAGAAAGCCGGTTTCGAGCAGGTTTACTGGCTCGATGGCGGCGTGGCCGCCTGGCAGATGGCCGAACTGCCGCTGGTCAAGGGCCGCGCCTGACCGCACCTTGTGAGGCGCCGGGCAAGTCCCCATTGCTGGCGTGAGAGACTCGCACTTTCACGTCTGCATCATTCAACGCTGCATCCACCGAACCGTTTCTGGAGTTAGGAATGTCCGACGAAATCATCAACGGCGCGGTTGCGCCGGCCGACGCCGCTGCTGGCCCCGCTTTCACCATCGAGAAGATTTACGTCAAGGACGTTTCCTTCGAATCGCCGAACGCGCCGTCCGTCTTCAATGACGCCAACCAGCCCGAGCTGCAGCTGAACCTCAACCAGAAGGTGCAGCGCCTCAACGACAACGCCTTCGAAGTGGTGCTGGCCGTGACCCTGACCTGCACCGCCGGTGGCAAGACCGCCTACGTGGCCGAAGTGCAGCAGGCCGGCGTGTTCGGCCTGGTCGGCCTGGAGCCGCAGGCGATCGACGTGCTGCTCGGCACCCAGTGCCCGAACATCCTGTTCCCGTATGTGCGTACCCTGGTCAGCGACCTGATCCAGGCCGGCGGCTTCCCGCCGTTCTACCTGCAGCCGATCAACTTCGAAGCGCTGTATGCAGAGACCCTGCGCCAGCGTTCGCAGGGCGAAGGCACCTCGCTGGCCGATTCCGAGCCGGCTGGCAACGCCTAAGCCTTGCGTGCGCCGATGAGCGATTCGACGCAGAAGATCGCCGTTCTCGGCGCCGGCTCCTGGGGCACGGCCCTGGCCGCGCTGCTCGCCAGGCACGGTCACCCGACCGTGCTCTGGGGACGCGATGCGGCGATGGTGGATACCATCGACCGCACCCACGAAAACGCACGTTATCTGCCGGGGATTGCACTGCCCGAGAGCCTGCGCGCGACCACCGACCTGCAACTGGCCATTGCCGATGCCGGCTGGATCCTGGTCGTGGTGCCCTCGCATGCATTCACCGAGACGATCCGGTTGATCGCCCCGTTGCGTCCGGCCGGTGCCGGCGTTGCGTGGGCGACCAAGGGCTTCGAGCCCGGTTCCGGGCGGTTCCTGCATGAAGTGGCGCGCGACATCCTCGGTCCCGGCGTTCCGCTGGCCGTGGTAACCGGGCCATCCTTCGCCAAGGAAGTCACGCTCGGCCTGCCGACCGCCATCACCGTGCACGGCGACGATGCGGCGTTTGCGCAGGTCGTGGCCGATGCCATGCATGGCCCCACCTTCCGCGCCTATACGGGCGATGACATGGTGGGCGCCGAGCTCGGTGGTGCGATGAAGAACGTGCTGGCGGTGGCCACCGGCGTGGCCGATGGCATGCAGCTGGGTCTCAACGCCCGTGCCGGCCTGATCACACGCGGCTTGAACGAGATGCTGCGCCTGGCGGCGGCGATCGGTGCACGGCCGGAGACATTGATGGGCCTGGCGGGTCTGGGCGATCTGGTGCTCACCTGCACCGGTGACCTGTCGCGCAACCGACGGCTGGGGTTGGCCCTGGGACGCGGACAGAGCCTGAACGATGCGATCCGCGAGATCGGCCAGGTGGTTGAATCGGTGCAGACCGCCGACGAAGTCATGCGTCAGGCCGAGCATCACGGCATCGAGCTGCCGATCTCCAACGCCGTGCGTGCGGTATTGCATGGCGAGATCACCCCGGAAGCAGGCCTGAAGGAATTGCTGGCACGCGAGCGCAAGCCCGAGTACCCGCAGACCTTGTTCACCTGATCGCGGCATCGCGCGTTGACGCGCTGCGCAGAAACAACAAAAAGCCCGGCATTGCCGGGCTTTTTGTTGGTGTCGATCGCAAAGGCTGGCGGCAAGCTGTAGCCGCTTGAGCGCGCGGGATCGTGCTTCTACAGCAGCCGCATCGCGCACATGCCGCTATAGCGCGATGTGCGCATCGTCAGCCGATCGCCCAAAAGAAAGAAGCCCGGTCGGGGGACCGGGCTTCCAATGCAACGCGGGAGAGAGAGTCGCGTTGCAGTCAAACGTGCGGCTTACCAGCTGAAGCGCGGGCCGACCGACCATTCCTTGTTGCCGTCGCCATCCATACGGATGTCGCCGTTGATGCCCCAGTTCTGGTTCAACTTGACCTGGGCGCCGAGGCGGCCGTAGAAGTTGTCGCCGATGTCGATGCCGCGCTTCTTGGAGAAATCTTCGTAGCCAGCCAGGGCGTAGACTTCGAAGTGCTCGCCGAAGGCGTTACGCAGGCCGGCTTCAACGCTGTAACCGTCGAAGCTGATGTTCGGGGTGTCCAGGTCCAGCTTGCGGTAGGCAACGCGAGCAACGAAGTCGGTGCTGGTGGCGATTTCCTGGTTGTAACCCACGCCGACGCCCCACTGCTGGAAGTCGGAGTTGGAGCTTTCGAACACGTTGTCGTTGTCGTCAGCGTTCTGCTTGCTGTAATCGCCGAACACGTGGAAGTTCGGAGCGACGGCGTAGGACGCCTTCACGCCCCAACCATCAGCGTCGCGGCCTTCGGTCGGGGTGCGCACGTAGTCACCTTCGACGAAGTTGTAGGAGAGGTTTTCAGCAGCGGAGGCCGCAAACGGCAGGGCTGCGAGAAGGCCGAGGGCCAGCAGGGAATTCTTCATGATCGATACCTGTACTTATGGTTTGGGCCGGCGCTGAGGCGGATGCCGTTCGCTGCCGAGATGTAAATTCTCCGTTATTCGATGGAACGCGACATGAATTTTGGACTGACTGGTCCATGAATCATCGCGCCCAGTTCAGCTCCGCTTCCTTGTCATCAAATTGCAATGCGCGTAGCGCACGCGCAAAGCGTGATGCATTGGCGGTTACATCGCGTCGATGTGATGCGCATGTATAGAAGCGGCTGTTTTTCAGTGATTTTTACTGCGTTTGCAGCGTGCAAGCACATTGCGCTGACATTGTGACTGGGAGCATGCAAGGCTTGTCGAACAAGCGTGGAGCTGCATCGTGGCGAAGAAAAAGACGTTGGCGCGGTTTCTGGCCGAGACGCTGCAGAGCGCGGGGGTGGAGCGGATCTGGGGGTTGACCGGCGACAGCCTCAACGGCCTGACCGATGCCTTGCGCGAGATGCAGACGATCGAATGGATGCACGTGCGCCACGAAGAGGTGGCCGCGTTCGCTGCCGGCGCCGAAGCGGCGGTGACCGGCAAGCTGGCGGTGTGTGCGGGTAGCTGCGGGCCGGGCAACCTGCATCTGATCAACGGGCTGTTCGATTGTCATCGCAGCCGCCAGCCGGTGCTGGCGATCGCCGCGCATATTCCCTCGTCCGAGATCGGGCTGAACTATTTTCAGGAGACGCATCCGCAGGAACTGTTCCGCGAGTGCAGTCACTTTGTGGAGTTGGTGACCAATCCGGCGCAGCTGCCGGAAGTGCTGCACCGCGCGATGCGTGCGGCCATCCTGCAGCAAGGCGTGGCGGTGGTGGTGATCCCCGGCGATATCGCACTGCTGGAAGTGGACAAGCACATTCCCACGGCGTGGCCGCAACTGCGCCAACCGCGCGTGCTGCCGGCTCCCGAAGATGTGCAGCAACTGGCCGCGCTGCTGCAGCACAGCGAAGCGATCACGCTGTTGTGCGGCAGCGGCTGCGCGGGCGCACACGATGCGGTGGTGGCATTGGCCGACACCCTGGGCGCGCCGATTGTGCATGCCTTGCGCGGCAAGGAACACGTGGAGTGGGAGAACCCGTTCGATGTCGGCATGACCGGCCTGATCGGCTTCAGCTCCGGCTACCACGCGATGCTCAACTGCGACACCTTGATCATGCTGGGTACGGATTTTCCGTATCGGCAGTTCTACCCGAAGGACGCGACCATCGTGCAGGTGGACCGCGACCCGAGCGCGCTGGGGCGGCGTACGCCGTTGCAGCTGGGCATCGCAGCGGATGTGGGCGAAACCATCGCCGCCTTGCTGCCGCAGCTGCAGCGACGCGAGAAACGCGACTTCCTGGACAAGGCGCTGGCGCAATATCGCAAGGCGCGCGAGGGACTGGACGATCTGGCGGTGCCGGCCGATCCAGGCGAGCCGCTGCATCCGCAATTCGTGGCGCGCATGATCAGCCAGATCGCCGACCAGGATGCGGTATTCACCTGCGATGTCGGCACGCCAACGGTGTGGGCCGCGCGCTATCTGCGCATGAACGGACAACGCCGCTTGCTCGGTTCATTCAATCACGGTTCGATGGCCAATGCGATGCCGCAGGCGCTGGGTGCGCAGTCGGCGTATCCGGGCCGTCAGGTGATTGCGCTGTCGGGTGATGGTGGTTTTGCGATGCTGATGGGCGATTTCATCTCGCTGGCGCAGCTGCGTCTGCCGGTGAAGATCGTGGTGTTCAACAACTCTTCGCTGGGATTCGTGGCGATGGAGATGAAAGCCGCCGGCTATCTGGACACCGGCACCGAGCTGCGCAATCCGGACTTCGCAGCGATGAGCAATGCGATGGGCATCCTGGGCATCCGGGTCGATGAGTCCGCGCAACTGGAGCGGGCGTTGCGGCAGGCCTTCGCGCATTCCGGTCCGGCGCTGGTGGATGTGCGCATCGCCACGCAGGAACTGGCGGTGCCGCCGGCAATCAAGCTGGAACAGGCCAAGGGCATGGGCCTGTATCTGCTCAAGGCAGTGATGAGCGGGCGAGGCGATGAGGTGATCGATCTGGTCAAGACCAACATGCGCTGACACAGTTACCGCGTTCTGAACTGCACGTCTTTACCGGACCCTCGCATGCCTCGTTCGTTGTTGCGCCAGTTGCTGCTGATCTGGGTGGTGATCCTGGCTGCCTGCGTGGGCGTGGCCACGATGCTGTATGGCCTGTACCGACAGACCGAAGGGGTGCGACTGGACGATGCGCGCCAGCAATTGACCGCGCAATGCGCACGCATCGTGCAGCGCTACGCCGGCGCAAGCGAGGCGGCGCGTAGTGGCGACAACGGCGCCGGGCTGGCCGCGGTAGTGGTGCAACTGGTGCTGGCCGATGCGCCCGGTGTGGAGGGCGGGGTGTGGAATCTCGACAAGGGATTCGTTGCCTACGCCTATCCCACCTACGACGGCAGCGATCACAAGACCGATATTCCTGCCGCCGAGTGGACCACGATCGTCAGTACCGCACGGCAGAGTGCGATGGGCAACAAGGCCGTGGATTTTCGTCGCGACGGCAGCCGCGAAGTGGTGTTGATCAGTGCCTGCCCGCTGGCCGCGGGCACCGCTGCATGGACCATGTCGCGGGTGCCGGCGAGCACTTCCGATGCCTGGCGGCCACTGGCGATCGGCATGCTGTTGATCTTCGCCATGGTGGCGGTATCGGCGATTGCCCTGGGCGTGGTGGTACGGCGCTGGAGTCAGCGCCTTCAGCGCATCCAGCAGGCGCTGGCCGCCGATACCGAACTTCCGCAAATTCCGGTCACCGGCGCACCCGAGCTGGACCGGCTGGGCGCTGCGGTCAGCGATTACGCACAGCGCAATGCGCAGGCCTTGGCGCAGACGCGGCGGCTGGCCGACGAGCTGGCACGGCACGAGCGGCTGGCCGCACTCGGGCGCCTGACCGCCACGGTGGCGCATGAGATTCGCAACCCCATCGCCACGATGCGCCTGGCCGTGGAGAACGAAATCGCCACGCGCCAGGGCACGCCGGACGATGCCGCGCACGGTGAGCTGATGCTGGGGCAGATCCGTCGCCTGGATGGGGTGGTCGAAAGTCTGCTCGGCATGGTGCAGCCGATCCGGCTGCAGCTGGAGACGGTGGTGGTGCAGGACTGGCTGGCGAGCTTGCTCGATCCTGCCGTGCTGCCGCCGGGCGCGCCGGCGCCACAGCTGCGCGTCCCGGACGTGCCGCTGCAGTGGATGCTCGATCCGCAGCAGCTCGGCCGTGCCGTACACAATCTGCTGCGCAACGCGCTCCAGCACGCCGATGCAGGCAGCGCGGTGACACTGGAGGCCAGCGCCAGCGATGGGTTGCTGCAGCTACGGGTGAGCAATCCTGGCGCGGCCATCGCCGATGCCATCGCTTCGCAATTGTTCGAGCCGTTCGTCAGCGGTCGCGCCGACGGCAATGGCCTGGGGCTTGCGCTGGTGCGCGAGATCGCCCGTGCACATGGCGGGCAGGTGCGTTATGCACACGCCGACGGTATGACCCATTTCATTCTGGAGCTGCCATGGCGCGCATCCTGATCATCGACGACGATGCGGCGTTTCTGGCCACCTTGCAGGCAACGCTGCGCTCGCTCGGCCATACGGTGATCGCGGTCGACAACGGCGCCGATGGTTTGCTGCGCCTGAACGAGGGCGGCATCGAGCTGGCGTTCGTGGACTTCCGCATGCCCGGCATGGACGGAATCCAGGTGCTGCGTGCGCGTGCGGACGATCCCCGCGCGCGCCAGGTGCCGCTGGTGATGCTCACCGCGTACGCCTCCAGCGGCAACACCATCGAAGCGATGACACTGGGTGCGTTCGATCACCTGGTCAAGCCGGTGGGGCGTGCGGATATCGTCGAGGTGGTGGAGCGTGCATTGGCAAGTCGCGCCGATGCCGACGCCGATGCCGCAGCGAGCGGACTACCCGACGACGACGACGGCCTGGTCGGCCACAGTCCGGCGATGCGTACCGTGCATAAACGCATCGGGCTGGCGGCAGCTTCCGATCTGCCGGTGTTGATCACCGGCGAAACCGGTACCGGCAAGGAGCTGGTCGCGCGCGCCCTGCATCGCGCCAGCGCACGCGCAGATGCGGCGTTCGTGGCAGTCAATTGTGCGGCGATCCCGTTGGAGTTGATGGAAAGCGAATTGTTCGGCCATCGCAAGGGCGCCTTTTCCGGGGCGACCAGCGACCGCATCGGCCTGATTCGCGAAGCCGATGGCGGCACGTTGTTCCTGGACGAGATCGGCGACATGCCGCTGCCGATGCAGGCCAAGTTGTTGCGCTTCCTGCAGGAAGGCGAAGTGACGCCGCTGGGCGGGCGCGGCGCGCAGAAGGTGGATGTGCGCGTGCTGGCGGCCACGCATCGCGATCTGGCGGCGTGGGTGGCGGCAGGACAGTTCCGCAGCGATCTGCGCTATCGCCTCAATGTGGTGCCGATCGAACTGCCGCCGCTGCGCGAACGCGGGCAGGACATCGTGCTGCTTGCGCAGTATTTCCTGCGCAGCGGCGAAGGCGCGGCGCGTGCGTTGTCGGCGGACGCGCAAGCGCGGCTGCTGGCCTACCCGTGGCCCGGTAACGTGCGCGAGCTGCGTAACGTCATGCAACGCAGCCAGCTGCTGGTGCGCGGCCACGGCATCGTTGCCGCGGATCTGGACGACGCGCTCGAGTACGATGCCGAGCAGCACACGACGACAGCGCCACCGGAAGGCACCTTGCCCGAGGCGGTGGCGCGGCTGGAAAGGCAGATGATCCAGGACGCCTTGGCGCACAGTGGCGGCAACCGCGCCGAAGCCGCGCGCCGGCTCGGCATTCATCGCCAGCTGCTGTACCGCAAGCTCGATGAGTACGGCCTGCAGTAAGCGCAGCGATCACCGGACGCGATGGTTGCAGGCTGCCGCCTCGGTCACGACGCAATACGCGCACAGCAGCACGTGCACCTGTTGTCATGCGCACCTGTTGGTTGCATGTCGCCGCTGCCACTCGCAGCATTGGCTACGGCCTTGCACCAGCAAACGGTGCAGCCGGAAAGCGCAGCACCACGCGTTCGAAATCCAGCCCGGACATCGGCACGCGCACCCCGCCGACGAGCGTGCCCGGCACATTCTTGTCTTGCAGGGTCGGACGCACAACCGAGCTGCAAAGTGTCTGCAAAGCGGACAGTGGTGGATGAAACGCAGACGACTGTCCGCGCGCGTGCAGACACAAAACCCTTGTAAAACAACGGACTCGCCGTTGGCACGATTGCTGCTTTATCTCCAGGGCGAGCGGCGCTCCTGCCGCGTTGGAGACATCGCATGATTCGTCAGACCGCACTTGCTTTCGCACTGGCCTGCAGCGTGGCAACCGCTGCCGCGCAGGCTCCCACACCGCCGGCAGCACCGCTGGCGCCGCGTGCGCCGGTCGGCACGCCACCGCCGGCCCCGCCGGTGCCGCCCGCACCGCCCGCGCCGTTGGCCGCCACCCCGGTGCGCATCACCGGCACGGTCGAGCGCTTCATGCTCAATCCCAATGGCGAGGTCGACGGCCTGTGGTTGCGCGATGGCACCCAGGTGGCGTTTGCACCGCATCTGTCCGCACAGTTGCAGGCTGCGGTGCGCCGTGGCGATACGGTGAGCGTGCAAGGCTATCGCCTGGGCAGCCTGCCGGTGCTGCGCGCCAGCAGCATCCGCTCCAATCGTGGTGGGCGCGAAGTGGTCGACCAGCCGCCAGCGGGCGCCATGCCGCCGGCACCGCCAGCACCTGCCGCGTTGACGCCGTTGCAGGCGGAAGGACGCATCGAGCGCTTGGTCTACGGCCCGGGTGGCGAGACCAATGGCGCGTTGCTGAGCGACGGCACGCTGGTGCGGATGCCGCCGCATCTGGCGCTGCAGTTCGGTGATCTGCTGCGGGCCGGCGCGCCATTGAGCGTGAGCGGCTTCGGGGTTGCCACCGCCAACGGGCGCGCCATCGAAGCCACCCAACTGGGCCGCGATCGCGCCTCGCAGCGTGCGTTGTTCAGCCCGCCGCGCCCCGACGGCCCGGTGCCGCCCGCACCACCGGCCCCGCCTGTCCCGCCGGCCGCACCGCCAGCGCCGGCTCCGGCGCCGCGTTGATCCAGGGCGCCGCCGCCCACGCGGCGGCGATTACCCGTCGCGTTCCCCTCTACGCGCCTGTTCACCACGCCGCATGCGTGGCGACGGGCGCGGCTTGCCGGCATCGGCCGGTTCTCACTTCTCTGGAGTTTTTCATGCATTGGGTCGACCCTGATTTCCTTCCCGAAACCCGCGGCACGCTGGCGCGCTTTCTGCTCAATCCCAAGGCCGATATCGACGGCCTGCTGCTGACCGACGGCACCGAGGTGCACACGCCGCCGCACCTGTCCGCCGCCTTGCTCAAGGCACTCAAGCCCGGCAGCACCTTGAGCGTGCGTGGCCTCAAGCCGCGCGATGTGGACATGCTGGTGGCCCTGGCGATCGATCCGGAAGGCGGCAAGCGCATCGTCGATGAGGGCCCGCACGGGCCGCATGCCAAGCCCAAGCCCAAACCGCCTGCCGGCAAGCCGCCCAAGCCGCAGCTCACCCAGCACAGCGGCACCATCGCGCGCCTGCTGCACGGCCCGCACGGGCAGGTGCATGGCGTGTTGCTGGACGACGAGGTCACGGTGCGGTTCCCACCGCATGCCGGAGCGGACTTCGCCAAGCAGCTGGTGGTCGGCAAGACGCTGGTGGCCGAAGGCGATACCAGGACGACCCCGCACGGGGTGCTGGTCCACGCGCATGCCTTGGGCGCCAAGGCCGCGTCGCTGAAGCAGATCGAGCATCCGCATGGTCCGGGTGCGCATAAGCCGAAGCCGAAGCCGAAGCACTAGCAGCCTGCAATGCGACTGCCGTGCTGGCGCCGTGCGACCGCAATTGGGTCGCACATGCCGCCCAGCATGCGCAGTCGCCTTTCATCGTTTCGTGGAGAGCGCCGATGCGCATGAGCACACCGCGTCCCCGTGGCAGCCGCGCACTGGAGGCGCTGCATTTCAGCGTGGCCGATGTGCAGGACGGGCTGGGGCCATTTCTCAGCGTGTTCCTGCAATCCAGGGGCTGGTCGGTGGCGGCGATCGGCACGGTGATGAGCGTCGGCGGCATCGCCGGCATGCTCGCCACCACCCCGGCCGGTGCACTGGTCGATAGCACCCCGCGCAAGCGCGCCGTGGTGGTGGTGGGCTGCCTGGCGATCCTGCTGGCCACGGCGCTGATCTGGCTGCATCCGACTTCCTCCGGTGTGGTCACCGCGCAGATCGTCTCGGCGTTGGCGGCAGCCGGCATCGGCCCGGCACTCACCGGCATCACCTTGGGGCTGGTGCACGCGCGCGGCTTCGATCATCAACTGGCGCGCAATCAGGTCGCCAACCACGCCGGCAACATGCTGGCCGCGGTGCTGGCCGGCTGGCTGGGCTGGCGCTACGGGTTTGCGGCGGTGTTCGTGCTCACCGCCGCGTTCGGTGTGCTGGCGATCGCGGCGGTGCTGCTGATTCCGTCTGCGGCCATCGACCATCGCGCAGCGCGCGGCCTGGGCCACGCCGACGGCGCGGACACCCTCAGCGGCTGGCGGGTGTTGTTGACCTGCCGGCCACTGGCCTTGCTGGCCATCACCCTGGGGCTGTTCCACCTGGGCAATGCGGCGATGCTGCCGCTCTACGGCATGGCCATCGTGGCCGCGCATGCGGGCGATGCGAGTGCGCTGACGGCGACCACCATCGTGGTCGCGCAGGCCACGATGGTGGTGGTGGCGTTGCTGGCGATGCGCTGGATCCGCGTGCACGGGCACTGGTGGGTGCTGCTGGTGGCCTTCATTGCCTTGCCGCTGCGTGCATTGGTGGCAGCGTCGCTGATCCATGGCTGGGGCGTGTTTCCGGTGCAGATCCTCGACGGACTCGGCGCCGGCCTGCAGGCCGTGGTGGTGCCGGCACTGGTGGCGCGATTGCTGCAGGGCACCGGGCGCGTCAATGTCGGCCAGGGCGCGGTGATGACGGTGCAAGGTGTGGGCGCGGCGCTGAGCCCGGCCTTGGGCGGCTGGCTGGCGCACGCCTTCGGCTATCGCATCGCGTTTCTGGCGCTGGGCGCCATCGCCTTGCTGGCGGTGGCGCTCTGGGCAGGCTGCCGCGGCATGCTGCAGGCAGCGACCGATGCCCAGGCGATGCAATGAGGTCATCGCAGCGGCGCGGAGCAGCACGCAAACGGCAACGCCCGCGACTGGCATACGCGCGGAGCACGCGTTGAGTGACAGACCGGTACGGGAACCATGCTGCGCGCCGGGATCGGGGCGGACGGTGCCGCAGTCAGCCAACCGTCTGCATCGCCACGGTTATCGGCCGCCGCTGAAGTCCCACTGACGCCAGGCTTCGAACACCATCACCGCAACAGTGTTGGACAGATTGAGGCTGCGGTTGTCCGGGCGCATCGGCAGGCGCAGCCGGTGCTGTGGCGGGATCGACTCCAGCACGTCGGCGGGCAAGCCGCGTGTCTCCGGGCCAAACAGGAAGGCATCGCCATCGGCAAATTGCGGTGTGTCGTAACGCACGGTGCTGCGCGTACTCAGTGCAAACACGCGCTTGGGCGCGATCGCGGCCAGGGCGGTGGGCAGGTCGGCATGCACCTGCAGGCTTGCGTATTCGTGATAGTCCAGGCCGGCGCGTTTGAGCTGCTTGTCGCTGAGGTCGAAGCCGAGCGGCTCGATCAGGTGCAGGCGCGCGCCGGTGTTGGCGCACAGGCGAATCACATTGCCCGTATTGGGCGGAATTTCCGGCTGAAACAGGATGACATCGAGGACGGGGGCTGACATGCGCGCAGTGTAGCTGCGCGCGTGCTCAAAGGCTGATGGCGGCGTTGACCAGCGCTTCCAGTTCGACCGGCGACGGCTGCAGCTGCGGCACCGGCAGGTTGACGATGACCTGGCCCATCAGCGCGCCGATGGCGGCAGCAGCCTGGCCGGAGGTGCTCTGCGCGCTGGCAGCGGCGTTGCGGGTCACCAGGTCGGCGCGCTGGTCGGCGGACGGACGCACCTGCACCGCAGCGAGGGTGAGGATGCGCGGGCCGGCCTGCTCGGCGGCGAGGGCGGCCAGCTGCTCGGCCGACGGACGCACCTGCACGGCGGCCAGGGTAGGGATGTCGCTGTTGCGCTCCAGCGCCTGCTGGGCGATCTGGTCGGCAGACGGGCGGACCTGCACGGTGTCCAGCGTGGTCAGGCTGGCGGCCTGGGCGAAACCGGCCAGGGCGGTACCGGCAAACAGGGCGGCGGAGAGGGCGATGCGCAGGGTCTGGGTCTTCATGGCGAGGTCTCTTGGTGTGGGTGATCAGTGGTGTGGTAGTAAGGTAGTACACCGTTTCGGTAAGTGCAATAACTTTCGCGACGCAGTTTTATTTATTCAGCTGGCAGTCATTTTCATTGATCGAGGTCGCTGCCCGCTGCTTGCCCATGCCATGCAGCAAACCGCGTGCCAGTTGCAGTGGATTGTTTTTAAAGGGATTTGTGCGCCGTAGCGGTGTCCGCGTCCGGACACCCGGACGCGGTTGCGGGCGCCGGACACCGGCCGAAGCGAGAGAACACGACGATCTGCTTGGTGTTCAGCGCGCTGAATGCGTGGCATGCGGCCGCGCAGCGCACGCCGATCGCCGCCCGGCAACTGCGGCACAATCCGGCTTCGTCCTCAGGTGTCTAAGACTTATGCGCGTGCTGATGCTGTCTGTTCTGGTTGCCACCACTGCCACGGCCTGCACCTGGGTGCCGATCGAGCAAAGCGGCAAAGGCGTGCAGGTGCTGCCCGCAGGCCCTGTGCCAGCTGGCTGTCAGCAGCAGGGCGAGGTGGTGGTGTCGGTCAAGAGCAAGGTCGGCTTTTACAACCGCAACCCATTGCGGGTGCAGGAAGAACTGGAAACGCTGGCACGCAACGAGGCGCCGGGCGCCAATGCCAATACGGTCCAGGCGCAGGGTCAGCCGGCCGATGGCAGCCAGCGCTTCAACGCCTTCCGCTGCCCGCCGCGCTGAACCGTTGGGCTGGGGCGCGGCCGCTGCAATTGTAAAGATGCGGTAAAACCAGCCAGCGGCTAGACTAGCGCCCCCTCGCCTGACGCCATGGCGCTACTTCGATGCTCTTCCAGAATGTCTCCATCGCGGGACTGGCGCATATTGATGCGCCGCACACGCTGACTTCCAAGGAAATCAACGAGCGCCTGCAACCGACCTACGACCGCCTCGGGATCAGAACCGACGTGTTGGGCGACGTTGCCGGCATCCATGCACGGCGCTTGTGGGACCAGGATGTCCAGGCCTCGGACGCCGCCACCCAGGCTGCGCGCAAGGCACTGCTCGACGCCGGCATCGGCATCGAGAAGATCGGCCTGCTGGTCAACACCTCGGTGAGCCGCGACTACCTGGAGCCGTCCACCGCCTCCATCGTGTCCGGCAACCTCGGGGTCGGCGACCATTGCGTCACCTTTGACGTCGCCAACGCCTGCCTTGCCTTCATCAACGGCATGGACATCGCCGCCCGCATGCTTGAGCGCGGCGAGATCGACTATGCGCTGGTCGTCGATGGCGAAACCGCCAACCTGGTGTACGAAAAGACCCTCGAGCGCATGACCTCGCCCGACGTCACCGAAGAAGAGTTCCGCAATGAACTCGCCGCGCTGACCCTGGGCTGCGGTGCCGCAGCGATGGTGATGGCGCGCACCGAGCTGGTGCCCGACGCCCCGCGTTACAAGGGTGGCGTGACCCGCTCGGCCACCGAGTGGAACAAGCTGTGCCGCGGCAACCTGGACCGCATGGTCACCGACACCCGCCTGCTGCTGATCGAAGGCATCAAGCTGGCGCAGAAGACCTTCCTGGCCGCCAAGCAGGCGATGGGCTGGGCAGTGGACGAGCTGGACCAGTTCGTCATCCACCAGGTCAGCCGCCCGCATACCGCCTCGTTCGTGAAGTCGTTCGGCATCGACCCGGCCAAGGTCATGACGATTTTCGGCGAACACGGCAACATCGGCCCGGCTTCAGTCCCGATCGTGCTGAGCAAGCTCAAGGAGCTCGGCCGCTTGAAGAAGGGCGACCGCATCGCGTTGATGGGGATTGGTTCTGGCCTGAACTGCTCGATGGCGGAAGTGGTCTGGTAATGCGCGTGATAGTGCCCGGCCGATGCTTTTGCACGCCGGGCAATATCGCTGCTTAAGTAAAAAAGTGGTATCTAAGTTTCCTTGCAGGAACAGTTGCGGTCTGTAAGGAAAGACGATGGCTCAGCGCATCACTGGACACTATGTTGCTGGCGCTCTCGCAGGGAGCCGTTACCAGGCGTTCGTCCCTGATCCGTTGCCGCCAGTGCCGGCACTGGATTTCGCACAGGCCGAACTGGTGGCGCGCAAAGAGCGCGCCGACCAGGCATTGGGGCGACTGGACGGCATCACGCTGATGCTGCCGGACCCGGAGCTGTTTCTCTATCAGTACATCCGCAAGGAAGCCTTGCTGTCGTCCCAGATCGAAGGAACCCAGTCATCGCTCTCGGACCTGTTGCTGTTCGAGATGGATGCGGCACCGGGCGTGCCTGTCGACGATGTCGAAGAAGTGTCCAACTATGTCGCGGCCCTCAACCATGGTTTGCGGCGCCTGCGCGAGGACGATTTCCCGCTGTCGCTGCGTTTGATCCGCGAGATGCATGCGCTATTGCTGCAGGGCGGGCGTGGAGCCGGCAAGCAGCCAGGTGAATTCCGCCGGAGTCAGGTGTGGGTAGGCGGGGCCTCGCCTGCACTTGCGCACTTTGTTCCGCCACCGCCAGATGCATTGCCCGACGCGCTGTCGGCACTCGAACAGTTTCTGCATGCGCCGCAGGGGCAGATGCCGCCGTTGGTGAAGGCGGCGCTTGCCCACGTGCAGTTCGAAACCATCCATCCCTTCAGCGATGGCAATGGGCGCCTGGGACGGCTGTTGATTACCTTGATCCTGTGCAGCGAAGGCGTGCTGCGGGAGCCCAGCCTGTATCTGAGCCTGTATTTCAAGCGCCGTCGTGCCGATTACTACGATCGCCTCAATGCGGTGCGACTCAACGGTGACTGGGAAGGATGGCTGGGTTTCTTTCTGGATGGTGTGGCAGAGACCGCGCAACAAGCCGTCGACACCGCGCAGCGCCTGCTGGCACTGTTGGCACGTGATCGGGCCCGCATTGCGGCTTTGGGCCAGCGAGCAGGTAACGTCGGCCTGGTGTTTGAGCAGTTCGCGCGGCGCGTGGTGTTGGCAGTGCCGCAGGTGGCGCCCGCCCTGTCGTTGAGTGCGCCCACCATCCGTGCTGCGGTACGCACCCTGCAGGAGCTGGAAATCGTCAACGAACTCACCGGCCAGCAGCGGCATCGTATTTTTGCCTATCACGCCTATCTCGACATCCTCAGCGAAGGGGCGCAGCCGCTGTGAGCGATGCGTTTGCGCACGGCGGTTGCCGACGATGCAGAGACATCCAGCGTATTTTCGATACTGTCGTGGCGATGTAGCTGGCGACTTGCCACGCACCCAGCCCAAGCTTCAGCAAATAGAGAGATCCATGAACTACCCCGGCTATCCCTTCACTCCCCAGCGCCTTGAGGTGCGTCCCGGCATTGCGATGTCGTATCTGGACGAAGGTCCGCGCGATGGCGAGGTGGTCGTGATGCTGCACGGCAATCCGTCGTGGAGCTATCTGTGGCGGCACCTGGTCAGTGGCCTGTCGGATCGTTACCGCTGCATCGTGCCGGACCATATCGGCATGGGGCTGTCCGACAAGCCGGACGATGCGCCCGACGCGCAGCCGCGTTACGACTACACGCTGCAGTCGCGCGTGGATGATCTGGACACGTTGTTGCGGCATCTGGGCATCACCGGACCGGTCACGCTGGCGGTGCACGACTGGGGCGGCATGATCGGGTTCGGCTGGGCGTTGTCGCATCATGCGCAGGTCAAGCGGCTGGTGATCACCAACACCGCCGCATTCCCGTTGCCGCCGGAAAAACCGATGCCGTGGCAGATCGCAATGGGTCGGCATTGGGGACCGGGCGAGTGGTTCATCCGCACGTTCAATGCGTTTTCCTCCGGCGCATCCTGGTTCGGGGTGTCGCGGCGGATGCCGGCGGAGGTGCGTCGCGCCTATGTGGCGCCCTACAACAACTGGCGCAATCGCATCTCCACTATTCGCTTCATGCAGGATATTCCGCTGTCGCCCGCCGACCAGGCCTGGTCACTGCTGGAGCGCTCGGCGCAGGCATTGCCGTCGTTCGCCGATCGCCCGGCGTTCATCGCCTGGGGCCTGCGCGATATCTGCTTCGACAAGCATTTCCTGGCCGGCTTCCGCAAGGCACTACCGAATGCCGAGGTCACCGCGTTCGACGATGCCAATCACTACGTGCTGGAAGACAAGCATGAAGTGCTGGTGCCGGCAATTCGTACATTTCTGGAGCGCCACCCGCTGTAAGCGCTGCTGGCATGGCCACGCAGGCGCTCGCTCGATGAGTGCCTGCGGCATGCAGAACGCGGATGCACTAGTTGATGGGGCAGGCCATGCCGTCGGTCTGTTGGCCGTTGCGTGTGGATGCCGCGCTCATTCGCAGCGATGGCCGTTACAACGGTGGCAGCGGATTGCGTTGCGCCTCGTCCACGCCCAGCCAGTCGGCCTCGGTCAGTGCGTGCAGGCCGTGGGCCAGCCGGGATTTGTCGCACTGCGCGCTGCGCTGGCCGAATTCCAGCGAGGCCGGCACGGCAGCACAGGAGGAGGGCCGACGATCATGGATGCTGCAACGGCTGTAGCGGCCGATGTCCGCGTCCAGTGCGATGCAGCGCGGCTGCGATTGCGAGGTGCCGCGCATGACGCGTTCGTGGGTGCGCAGCGCATCGGTCAGCTCGATCGGCACCCTGCC
Organism: Xanthomonas sp. WHRI 6108; assembly: GCF_040202385.2. Classification (NCBI taxonomy): domain Bacteria; kingdom Pseudomonadati; phylum Pseudomonadota; class Gammaproteobacteria; order Lysobacterales; family Lysobacteraceae; genus Xanthomonas; species Xanthomonas sp. WHRI 6108. The sequence goes on from NZ_CP168198.1 coordinate 269,883, forward strand.
ACCCAATGCGGGATCGGCTTCGCTCCAGTGGAAACTGACGCGGAAATAGGCGCAGCAAGCGCCGCAGGTAAGGCAGGGATGTGCCATGGAATGCCGGGCCTTGCGCGGCGAAACAACGTGGTGAGCGCGGCATTCTGACCGAACCACGCTGCGATACAAGTGGCGCGGCCGTGCGCCGGTTAGCGGTTCATCTGCATCGCTCGACGCAGCGCGTGTGTGCAAGGCGCTGCGCCTTGCGCGGGCAGGCACCTCGCGCGCGAGCACTGCGCGGTGTTGTTATGGCCCGACGACGCGCAATCGCCGCGTCAGCCATCGCTGCGTTAGGAGCACGCACCAGCGCAGCTGACCTGAGCGCAGTCAAGCGGCCGGCACCGTCGGCGCATGGGTGATAATGCGGCAATGACTACGACGACTCTCTGCAATATCGCCGCCACCCTGCCGGAGCTCGCGCGCGAGCGCCCCGCGCAGATCGCCATCCGTTGCCCGGGCCGCCGCGCCGCCAACGGGTTTGCCGCCTACGATGTGACCTTGAGCTATGCCGAGCTGGACGCGCGCAGCGATGCGATCGCTGCCGGCCTGGCCCTGCACGGCATCGGACGCGGCGCGCGCGCGGTGGTGATGGTGCGCCCGTCGCCGGAATTCTTCCTGCTGATGTTTGCCTTGTTCAAGGCCGGTGCGGTACCGGTGCTGGTGGATCCGGGCATCGACAAGCGTGCGCTCAAGCAATGCCTGGACGAAGCGCAGCCGCAGGCGTTCATCGGCATTCCGCTTGCGCAGCTGGCGCGTCGTCTGCTGCGGTGGGCGCGCTCTGCAAAGCAGATCGTCAGCGTCGGTGGCCGTTACGGCTGGGGCGGGGTGACACTGGCGCGCGTGGAGCGCGATGGCGCCGGCGCCGGCAGTCAGCTGGCCAACACCGGGCCGGACGATGTGGCCGCCATCCTGTTCACCAGCGGCTCGACCGGCGTGCCCAAGGGCGTGGTGTACCGCCACCGGCATTTCGTCGGCCAGATCGAATTGCTGCGCAATGCCTTCGGCATGCAGCCCGGTGGCGTGGATCTGCCGACGTTCCCGCCGTTTGCCCTGTTCGATCCGGCACTGGGGCTGACCTCGGTGATTCCGGACATGGATCCGACCCGCCCGGCCACTGCCGATCCGCGCAAGCTGCACGATGCGATCGACCGCTTCGGGGTCACGCAGTTGTTCGGCTCGCCGGCATTGATGCGCGTATTGGCCGACTACGGCCAGCCCTTGCCAAACGTGCGCTTGGCCACCTCGGCCGGTGCGCCGGTGCCGCCGGACGTGGTGGCCAAGATCCGCGCGCTGTTGCCGGAAGATGCGCAATTCTGGACGCCGTATGGCGCCACCGAATGCCTGCCGGTGGCAGCGATTGAAGGGCGTACGCTGGACGCCACCCGCGCGGCCACCGAGGCCGGTGCCGGCACCTGCGTCGGTCAGGTCGTCGCGCCGAACGAGGTGCGCATCATCGCCATCGACGATGCGGCCATTCCCGAGTGGAGCGGCGCGCGCGTGCTGGCGGTGGGCGAGGTGGGCGAAATCACCGTCGCCGGCCCCACCACCACCGACACCTACTTCAACCGCGACGCGGCCACGCGGATCGCCAAGATCCGCGAGCGCAATGCGGACGGCAGCGAACGCATCGTGCATCGCATGGGCGATGTGGGCTACTTCGATGCCGAAGGACGCTTGTGGTTCTGCGGGCGCAAGACCCACCGCGTGGAAACTGCCAACGGCCCGCTCTACACCGAGCAGGTGGAGCCGGTCTTCAACGTGCATCCGCAAGTGCGGCGCACCGCCTTGGTCGGTGTCGGCGCACCCGGACAGCAGCAGCCGGTGCTGTGCGTGGAATTGCAGCCTGGCGTGCCGGCATCGGCATTTGCACAAGTGGAAACCGCATTGCGCGCGCTGGGCGCTGCGCACCCGCACACGGCTGGAGTCACGCGTTTCCTGCGCCATTCCGGATTTCCGGTGGACATTCGCCACAACGCCAAGATCGGCCGCGAAACGCTGGCGATCTGGGCGGCGCAGCAGCGTGGTTGACCTGTGGATGCGTATCGCGCACGCAGCTGGCCGCATCGCCAATTCCGGCCGCGCCCGTTATCGTGTGCGTCCTTGCGATGGAGGTGATGCGTGCGCATCCTGGTAACCGGTGGTGGTGGCTTTCTTGGCCAGGCGTTGTGCCGCGGCTTGATCGCGCGTGGGCATGAGGTGGTGAGTTTCCAGCGCGGCGATTACCCGGTGCTGCAGAGTTTGGGCGTGGGCCAGATCCGTGGCGACCTGGCCGATCCGCAGGCGGTGCGGCATGCCTTCACCGGCATCGATGCGGTCTTCCACAATGCCGCCAAGGCCGGTGCGTGGGGCAGCTACGACAGCTATCACCAGGCCAATGTGGTGGGCACGCAGAACGTGCTCGACGCGTGTCGGGCCAATGGTGTGCCGCGCCTGATCTATACCTCCACGCCCAGCGTGACCCATCGCGCCACCAATCCGGTGGAAGGCCTGGGTGCCGACGAAGTGCCCTATGGCGAAGATCTGCGCGCGGCGTACGCGGCGACCAAGGCGATCGCCGAGCGCGCGGTGCTGGCGGCCAACGATGCGCAACTGGCGACGGTGGCCTTGCGTCCGCGCCTGATCTGGGGCCCGGGCGACAATCATCTGTTGCCGCGCCTGGCCGCGCGTGCGCGCGCCGGCCGCTTGCGCATGGTCGGCGATGGCAGCAACCTGGTGGACAGCACCTACATCGACAACGCCGCGCAGGCGCATTTCGATGCGTTCGCACATCTGGCTGCAGGTGCTGCGTGTGCGGGCAAGGCGTACTTCATCTCCAACGGCGAGCCCTTGCCGATGCGCGAGTTGCTCAATCGCCTGCTGGCCGCGGTGGATGCTCCCGCGGTGACGCGTTCGTTGTCGTTCAAGACCGCGTACAGAATCGGTGCAATCTGCGAGACCATGTGGCCACTGTTGCGTCTGCCTGGCGAAGTGCCGTTGACGCGTTTTCTGGTGGAACAGCTGTGCACGCCGCACTGGTACAGCATGGAGCCGGCACGTCGCGACTTTGGCTATGTGCCGCAGGTCAGCATCGAAGAGGGGCTGCAGCGGCTGCGATCCTCATCTTCCAACGACATCGCCATCACTCGATAAAGACCGCCGCATCTTCAGGATACGTCTGCGCCGATTCGGCACGACAACTTCTGGAATCCTTGCCATGCTGCATTACGCCATCATCTTCTTCGTCATCGCCATCATTGCCGCCGTGCTGGGCTTCAGCGGTATCGCCGGTGCGGCGACCAACATCGCCTGGATCCTGTTCGTGGTGTTCCTGATCCTGGCTGTGATCTCGATGTTCCGTCGCGGCAAGGTATAACGCCTAGCTGCGATACGTCACGGCAGCGGCGCTGCCGGTCGACGCTCGCATGGCCCGCTTCCGCAAGGAGGCGGGCCATGTGCGTTGTGGACGCTCCATCGTTGAATCGCTTCTGTTTCAAAGCAGTTTTTCTTCAAAGCAGTTTTTCGAGATATTGCACGTGCTTGCCGTTGCCCAGCAGCGCGTCACCGACCGGCTGGAAACCCAGCTGCAGATGCAGCGCCAGCGATGCCGGATTGGGTGGGAGCAGGTTGACCTCGCAGACCAGGCGCGGTTGCCCCGCTGCACGCGCGGCATGGATGAGCTCGTCATACAGCTGCCTGGCAAGCCCGCGCCGCTGCGCATGCGCGGCGATCACGATGCGGTCGATGTAGACAAAGCGCGCGAAGCGCTGCGCCATCCATGCAAAGTTCGGATTGGCGTAGGCCGCGCCTTGATCCAGCGCGATCAGCAGGCCATCCGCCGGCGCGACGAGGCGTGCGTGCCACGCCAGTTGCAGCAATGCAGCCAGCCCGTCGGCATCCAGCAACGACAGCTCGGTGGCATGCGCATTGTTGAGCGCAAGCAATGCGCTGTGGTCGTGCGGTTGCACCGCACGTATACGGGCCTGGCTCATGCGCCTGGCTCGGCCGCGCTGCGCACTGTTCGATCGACGACGTGCCGTTGCGACACCACATCGATCTGCGCCAGCGCCTGTTCCGGCTGGGTCGGGCGCAGCTGCTGTTGCTGCGCGCCCGGCAGCAGGGCCACGCCGCGACCGCTGCGATGCAGGGCGATGCGGGCCGGGTCGTCGGCATTGAGCAGGAAGCTGTCGGGGTCGTTGACGTGCCACTGGCTCTGCTTGTCGATGCCGATCAGCACCGGCTCGAAGCGCTGCGGATCCAGCGCATCGAGAATGTTGCGCGCCGATTGCAGCGAGACCTCGTGTTCGGCCGATTTGCCGCCGAAGATGAGACCGACCCGGATCTTGCGCATTGCCTGCTCCTGCCACCTGCGTGATGAGGTCGCCAGCATGCCCGCGGCAGGCGCGCCGAAGGAAGTCCTGCATGATCGACGCACGCGGCCTGGCCGCAAGGCGCCCCGCCATGATCGCCACCCCGGCCTCCGGCTTGCACGTGCCACACCACCGTCAAGCAGTGGCGACATGCGGGGACGGTAGAATGCGCCCATGCCCGGATCCCTGTTCAACTCACTCAAGCCGCTCGCCGGCCAGGCCCTGCAAGCCGCGCTCAATCGCGCGCTGGCACTGGACCCCGATACCCGTGATGCCCTGCTGCCACTGGAAGGCCAACGCATTGCACTGACCCTGGAGGCGCCTGCGCTGGCCCTGCAGGTCCGCGTGCACGAGCGCTGCTTGCTGGTCGGGCCGGTGGACCAGGCGCAGGAGCCGGACCTGGCCGTGCGCAGCAGCCTGGCCGGCTTGCTCGGCCAGCTGCCGTTCCTGGCCAACGCGCGCCGCAGCGGCGCACCGGCCGGGCGGCTCAAGGTCTCCGGCGATGCCGAGCTGGCGCGCCAGCTGCAGCAACTGGCCGGCCGCTTCGATCCGGATTGGCAGCTGCCGTTCGTGGCGGTGTTCGGCGAGATCCTCGGCGTGCAGATCGCCAATGCGGTGCGTGCAGCGCTGCAGCAGGCGCGCCGCAGCGCGGTGGATCTGGCGCATAGCGCGGCCGAATTCGTGACCGAGGAATCGCGCGACGTGGTGCCGCGTGCCGAACTGGACGCCTTTCACGACGATGTCGACGAACTGCGCGACGACGTCGAACGGCTGGCCGCACGCGTGGCGCGCCTGCGCGCGGCCGGAGGTGCGGCATGAAGGCGCTGCTGCGGGCCAGCCGCATCGGCCGGGTGATCCTGCGCTATCGCCTGGACGACCTGCTGCAGGACACGCCGGCCGAGCGCTGGCTGCGCCTGGCCAAGCCGTTCGTGCCGCGCGCCAGTGCCGAAATCGCCGCGCAATCGCGCGGTGCGCGGCTGCGGCTGGCGTTGCAGGAACTGGGGCCGATCTTCGTCAAGTTCGGGCAGATCCTGTCGACCCGGCGCGACCTGATTCCGGCCGACGTGGCCGATGAACTGACCCTGCTGCAGGACCGCGTCAAGCCCTTCGACGGCGAAGCGGCGCGGCTGATCGTCGAGCGCGCGCTGGGCCTGCCGGTGAGCGTGGCGTTTGCCGCGTTCGACACCGTGCCGCTGGCCTCGGCTTCGATCGCGCAGGTGCACGCGGCCACCTTGCCGCCGGATGCCAACGGCGTGCGCCGCGAGGTGGTGGTCAAGGTGCTGCGCCCGGATATCGAGCGCCAGATCGATGCCGATATCGCGTTGCTGCAGTCGCTGGCCACGCTGGTCGAACGCACCCACCCGCGCGCTGACAAGATCCGGCCGCGCGAAGTGGTGGCCGAGATCGAAGGCACCCTGTCGGCCGAACTCGACCTGCAGCGCGAAGGCGCCAACGCCAGCGTGCTGCGCCGGTTCTGGGAAGGCTCGGACGATCTATACGTGCCTGAGGTGATCTGGTCGCACACCGCCGAGCGTGCACTCACGCTGGAGCGTGTGTACGGCATTCCGTCCGACGACATCGCCAAGCTCGATGCGGCCGGTATCGACCGCAAGGCGCTGGCGGCCAAGGGCGTGCGGGTGTTCTACACGCAGGTGTTCCGCGACAACTTCTTCCACGCCGATGCGCACGCCGGCAACATCTGGGTCGACAGCGACCCGGAGCGCCGGCTCAATCCGCGTTTTATCGCGCTGGATTTCGGCATCATGGGCCAGCTCTCGCAGGAAGATCAGTACTACCTGGCGGAGAACTTCATGGCGATCTTCCACAAGGATTACCGCCGCATGGCCGAGCTGCACGTGGAGGCGGGCTGGATGCCCGACAACGTGCGCATCGACGAACTGGAAGCGGCCGCGCGCTCGGTGTGCGAGCCGTACTTCACCCGCCCGTTGTCGGAGATTTCGCTGGCCGAAGTGCTGATCAAGCTGTTCCGCGTCGCGCAGCGCTACGAACTGACGCTGCAGCCACAGCTGATCCTGTTGCAGAAGACCTTGCTCAACATCGAAGGCGTCGGCCGCCAGCTCGACCCCAGGCTGGATATCTGGGCAGTGGCGCGGCCTGTGCTCGAACGCATCCTGCGCGAGCGTTACAGCCCGCGCCGCGTGCTCGGCGAGTTGCGCAAGCGCCTGCCGGAAATCATGACCCATGCGCCGGACATGCCGCGCCTGGTGCACAGCTGGTTGAAGCAGCAGGTGGAAGGCCGCCACCAGCTCGACATCCGCTCGGCCGAGCTGCGCGCGCTGGACCTGAGCCTGCGCAAGCTGCAGACGCGCGTGGTTACTGCCATCACCGGCAGCGGTCTGCTGGTGGTGGCTGCCGTGCTGTATGGCCTGCACCCGAATGGCTGGTACCTGGGCACGGTGCCGGTGTGGAGCTGGGTCAGCGGCGGCGCCGGCTTGGTGGCCCTGCTGGTCGCCTGGCTGCGGCGCTGAAGCACTAAGACACTGCGACAGGCGGCCTGCCGCATCCGGCTGGGTAGCGGCTGCGCCTGCAGCGGCACGATGACGAAGCCGTCCCCGGCGAGGTAGTGATGATCGATCTGCACGCATTGAAGGACGAACTGGCACGGTTCGGTAGCGACAACGATGCGCACCAGCCGGAGCGTGGCCGGCGCATGCTCAACATCACGCCCGACACCGGGCAATTGCTGGCCGTGCTGGTACGCGCCACCGCTGCGCTGCGCGTGCTGGAAATCGGCACCTCCAACGGTTATTCGACGCTGTGGCTGGCCGAAGCGGCCGCCGCAATCGGTGGGCACGTCACCACGGTGGAGCTTGCGGCCGACAAGGTGGCCCTGGCGCAGGCCACGCTTGCACGCAGCGGCCTGGCCGCGTCGGTGGAGGTGGTGCACGGCGACGGCGGCACGTGGCTGACCCAGGCGGCCAGCGCCAGCATCGATCTGGTCTTCCTGGATTCGGCGCGCGGCGAGTACGTGCGCTGGTGGCCAGCACTGCGCCGCGTGCTGCGCGGCGGTGGCCTGCTGGTGGTCGACAATGCGCTGTCGCATGCCGACGAACTGGCGCCGTTCACCGCGCTGCTGGCTGACGATCCGGCAGTCACCTGCAGCGTGGTGCCGGTGGGCAAGGGCGAATTGCTGGCGGTGTGCGGCGCGGCCTGAGCGTGCGCCGCCGAGCTGCCACGCCCTCAGGCCTCGATGCGCGTGGTCGGCATGCGCCGTAGGGCGCGGCGACGCAGTGGCATGCGGTGTCGACGATGCGGATAATCCGCCGGTGAGCACATCCCCCAAGCACTTGCAGATTCTCTTCCAGGACGAGCTCCTGGCCGTCGTCGACAAACCCGCCGGGCTGATGGTCCACGACAGCAAGCTGGCGCGCGGGGAGGACGACTTCCTGGCCGACCGCCTGCGCGAACAGCTGGGCCGGCCGATCTTTCTGGTGCACCGGCTCGACCGCGCGACCAGCGGCTGCCTGCTGCTGGCGTTCGACCGCGAGGCCGCCAGCGCGCTGGGCAAAGCCTTGATGGCCGGCGAGTTGGAGAAGGACTATCTGACCGTGTGCCGCGGCTGGCCGGCCGAGGAGCGCTTCATCGTCGACCACGATCTGGACGGCGGCCCCGGCAAGCCGGTCAAGAAGCCGGCGGTGACGCACTTCCAGCGCCTGGCCACCGGCGAGCTAGAGATCCCGTCCACCGGTTTTGCCACCTCGCGCTATGCGCTGCTGCGCTGCCAGCCGCAGACCGGGCGGTTCCGGCAGATCCGCCGGCACATGAAACACCTGTCGCACCACATGATCGGCGACACCAGCCACGGCGATGGCCGGCACAACCGCAGCTTCCGCATGCTCGGCATCCACCGCATGCTGCTGCACGCCGAGCGGCTGGGGTTTCCGCATCCGGCCGACGGGCGGCGCATCAGCGTCACCGCGCCGCTGGATGTGGAATTTTCCAAGGCCTGCGCATTGCTCGGGTGGGAGATGGCCGCGCTGGGAGCGGTGCAGACGGCTTGATGCGGTGCGCGCGGCTAACGGTCAACACGCCCACACGATCTGCTGGAAATCCACACAACCGTACCCTCACCCCATCCCCTCTCCCGCAGGAGAGGGGCCAAGCGCCTCCTCACCGAGTGGGACAAGCGGGTTGGCGCAATCGTCGTCAGCGCCACCACCGCCACCGTCGCAAGCAGCAACCGCCACAGCAGGCACGCTGTTCCGATTCCCCAATCCCGATTCCCCCATCCCCGCCCTTCAGGGCTTCTGCGGTGCCGCCGCCGGCGTATTGACGATCTTCTCCAGGTCCTTCTGCAGGTCGGCAAACAGCGGCAGCATCTTCTGCTGGATCGCGCCCATCAGGTTCTGGGTCAGTGCCGGGGTCTTGTCCAGCAGGCTCTGGCCGGCCGAGCTCTCGTAGAACTCGGCCATGGCCAGCACGTCCTCGCGCGAGAACGAGCGTTTGTAGATGTCCACATACATTGGCCGCAGCTCCGACCACGACAACGCCTTGCGCACGGTCTGGCGGGTGCGCTCCTGGATGCGCTGCAGCTGGGCCTGCTGGTCGGCGTCGAGCTGGCGCTGGGCGGTGAGCTGGGCGAACTGTTGCTGCTGCATCGCTTCGATCTGCGGCAGCATCGTGTCCAGCATGGTCTGCGCGCGCGAGGCGGCCAGCAGGCGGTTGATGTCGGCATCGCTGGGTGCCTGCGCAAACGCGGCGGGCGTGGCCAGTGCCAGCGCGGCCAGCACGATCAGGCGGCGCGCCAAGGCGCGGGCGGCGGCAACGGAACGGGGCGGTGTCATCGGAGCATCCTGCACAGTCGGGGAACCGGCCGCAGCATACGGGAAGCCGGCGTTCGCGCGCGCGTCCATGCCGGTGCCGATACAATCGGCCCGATGGCCAGCGACCCGATCCAGATCACCCCCAGCCTGACGATCCCGCCCAGCGAGATCGTCGAGCGCTTCGTGCGCGCCAGCGGCGCGGGCGGGCAGAACGTCAACAAGGTCTCCACCGCGGTGGAACTGCGTTTCGACGTGGCCGGGTCGCCGTCGCTGCCCGAACCCCTGCGCGCGCGGCTGCTGTCGCGGCGCGACCGGCGCATGACCGCCGATGGCGTGCTGGTGATCGACGCGCAGCGCTTCCGCACCCAGGACCGCAACCGCGAGGATGCGCGCGAGCGGCTGGTCGAGATCATCAGTGCCTGCCTGTCGGTGCCCAAGCGCCGGGTCGCCACCAAACCGAGTCATGGTGCCAAGCTGCGGCGGCTGGATGCCAAGCGTGAGCGCAGCCATATCAAGCGTGGACGCTCTGCGTCCCACTGGGAGTAAGCGTGAGTCACACCGACCCGTCGTTGCCACCGGTAACACAGGCCAACATCCTGCTGCAGCCCTCTCCACCCAGAATGCCACGCGCCCATGGCCGCTTCGGCCGCTGGCTGGGGCGCACCGCACTGCGTCTGACCGGCTGGCGCCTGCTCGGGCGGCTGCCCGACGAACCCAAGCTGGTGATGATCGTCGCCCCGCATTCGTCCAACTGGGACGGCTTCCTGGGCTTTGCGGCCAAGTTCGCGCTGGGCTTCGACGTGCGCGTGCTGGGCAAGGCGCAGCTGTTCTGGTGGCCGCTGGGTCCGCTGCTGCGCAAGCTCGGCGCCATCCCGCTGGACCGCAGCTCGCCGCAGGGCACCATCGGCCAGGCGGTGCGGCTGATCCGCAATTCCGAACAGATGTGGTACGTGATCACCCCCGAGGGCACCCGCAAGCGGGTGGAGCACTGGAAGGCCGGCTTCTGGAAGATTGCCTCCGATTCCAAGGTGCCGATCCTGCCGGTGTATTTCGACTACCCCAGCAAGACCGTGGGCATCGGCGAGCCGTTCTGGACCGGCACCGACATGGCCGCCGATATCGCCGCAATCCGCACCTGGTACCGGCCGTGGCGCGGCAAGCATCGCGATACGCTGTGAGAATGCGGCCGCGCGCTTGAAAGGTTTTTGTCGCTGCCGGTCGCCTGCATTCATGACCGCCGCCGCCGGGCACCCCGCTGCCTCCAACGAGGAAACACCATGATGGGCTTGTCCGCACGCGCACTGTGTTTGTCGCTCTCGCTCCTGCTTGCTGCCGGCCCCGTGCTGGCGGCCACGCCGATGCTGGTGATCCACGGCGGCGCCGGGGTGGAGAAATCCAGCCTTTCCAGCGAGGAACAGGCGCAGGCGCGCGAGGCGATGCAACGCGCGCTGCGTGCCGGGCACGCGGTGCTGCAAGGTGGCGGCAGTGCGGTGGATGCGGTGGCGGCCACCATCTCCGTGCTGGAGGATGCGCCGCAGTTCAACGCCGGGCGCGGTGCGGTGTTCACCCATGACGGCAAGAACGAACTGGATGCCGCGATCATGGACGGCGCCACCGGCAAGGCCGGCGCGATTGCCGGCGTGCACACGGTCAGGAACCCGATCCAGCTGGCGCGCAGCGTCATGGACCATTCCAAGCACGTGATGCTGGTCAGTGACGGCGCCGAACAATTCGCGCGCGAGCAGGGCGTCACGTTGGTCGACCCCGGTTATTTCCGCACTGACAAGCGCTGGCAGCAACTGCAGAAAGCGCGCAAGGCCGAAGCCGGCGACCGTCAGGCGCAGGCCGAACTGGACCTGGAAACCGCCAAGCATTTCGGCACGGTGGGCGCGCTGGCGCTGGATCGCGCGGGACACCTGGCCGCCGGCACCTCCACCGGTGGCATGACCAACAAGCGCTATGGCCGCGTCGGCGATGCGCCGATCATCGGCGCCGGCACCTACGCCAACAGCCAGTGCGCGGTGTCCGGTACCGGCTGGGGCGAGTTCTACATCCGTGCGGTGGCCGCCTACGACATCTGCGCACGCATGAAATACGCCGGGCAGTCGTTGCAACAGGCCGCCGACACGGTAATCGACCAGGAGATTCCCAAGGCCGGCGGCGACGGCGGTGCCATCGCGCTGGATGCGCAGGGCAACGCCGCATTCCCGTTCAATACCGAAGGCATGTACCGCGGCTGGATCGGCGCCGACGGCAGCCCGCACGTGGCGATCTTCAAGGACGAGACGCTGTAGCGCGCGCATCCCCAATCGCACCCATCTTCCCAATCCAACGGCACATGCCGACGCTGCGCAAACCCGCTAGCGTGACCGGCTGCGCTACCCACTCAGGAATCACACGCCATGTCGCGTACCGTCGTTCTGGCCGCTGCCATCACCCTGGCACTGGCTGCTTGTTCTGGAAAAGATTCGTCCGGTAAGGAGTCCACCACCGTGCCCGAAAAGACCGCCACCACCCCGGCCGCGGATGCTGCGCCGAACCCGCTGCTGACCGCCAGCACGCTGCCGTTCCAGGCGCCGCCGTTCGACAAGATCAAGGACGCCGATTACCTGCCGGCCTTCGAAGAAGGCATGCGCCTGCACCTGGCCGACATCCGCAAGATCGCCGACAACCCCGAGCCGCCCAGCTTCGACAACACCATCGAGGCGATGGAGCGAAGCGGCGAAACGCTCACGCGCGTGTCGCGCATCTTCTTCGGGTTGGTGCAGGCCGATACCAGCGATGCACGCCAGAAGATCCAGGAAGAGATCGCGCCCAAGCTGGCTGCGCATCAGGACGAGATCAATCTCGACCCGAAGCTGTTCGCACGCGTCAAGACGATCTATGACCAACGCGACACGCTGAACCTGGAGCCGGAGCAGAAGCGTCTGGTCGAGCGCGACTACGAAGAGCTGGTGCGTGCCGGTGCGCAGCTGTCGGAGGCCGACAAGGCCAGCCTGCGCAAGCTCAATATCGAAGAAACCACGCTCTCCACCCAGTTCCATACCCGTCTGGTGGCCGCCTCGGCCGCCGGTGCGGTGGTGGTGGACGACAAGGCCAGGCTCGACGGCCTGAGCGAGGGCGACATCGCCGCCGCCGCCGATGCGGCCAAGGCGCGCAAGCTCGACGGCAAGTATCTGCTGACCCTGCAGAACACCACCCAGCAGCCGGTGCTGGCCTCGCTGAAGGACCGCCAGCTGCGCGCCGACGTGCTCAAGGCCTCGGAAACGCGCGCGGAAAAGGGCGATGCCAACGACACCCGCCAGACCATCCAGCGCCTGGCGCAGCTGCGCGCACAGAAGGCCAAGCTGCTCGGCTTCGACAATTACGCCGCCTACAGCCTGGGCGACCAGATGGCCAAGAGCCCGGACGCCGCACTCAAGCTGCTGACCGACACCGTGCCGGCCGCCACCGCCAAGGCGCGCCGCGAAGTGGCCGAGATGCAGAAGGTGATCGACGCGCAGAAGGGAGACTTCAAACTCGCCGCCTCCGATTGGGACTTCTACGCCGAGCAGGTGCGCAAGGCCAAGTACGACCTGGACGAAGCGCAGATCAAGCCGTATTTCGAGCTGGACAACGTGCTGCAGAACGGCGTCTTCTACGCGGCCACGCAGTTGTACGGCATCACCTTCAAGCAGCGCACCGACATCCCGACCTATCACGCGGACATGAAGGTGTATGAAGTGTTCGACGCGGACGGCACCTCGATGGCGCTGTTCTACACCGACTACTTCAAGCGCGACAGCAAGTCCGGCGGCGCCTGGATGGACGTGTTCGTCGAGCAGGATGGTCTCACCGGTGCCAAGCCGGTGGTCTACAACGTCTGCAACTTCACCAAGCCGGCCGCCGGCCAGCCGGCGCTGCTGAGCTTCGACGACGTCACCACGCTGTTCCATGAGTTCGGCCACGCGCTGCACGGCATGTTCTCCAAGGTGAAGTACCCCTCGATCGCCGGCACCAGCACCTCGCGCGACTTCGTCGAGTTCCCCTCGCAGTTCAACGAGCACTGGGCGTCCGATCCCAAGGTCTTCGCCAACTACGCCAAGCACTACCAGACCGGCGCGGCGATGCCGGCCGAGCTGGTGGAGAAGATCAAGAAGGCCAAGACCTTCAACAGCGGCTACGCCACCACCGAGTACCTATCGGCCGCGTTGCTCGATCTGGCCTGGCACACCCAGCCGGCCGATGCGCCGCTGCAGGACGTGAGCAAGTTCGAAGCCGACGCCCTGAAGCGCTTCAAGGTGGATCTGGCCGAAGTGCCGCCGCGTTATCGCAGCAGCTATTTCGACCACATCTGGGGCGGCGGTTATTCGGCCGGGTACTACGCGTATTTCTGGTCGGAAGTACTCGACGACGACGCGTTCGAGTGGTTCAAGGAAAACGGCGGCCTGACCCGCAAGAATGGCGACACCTTCCGCGCCAAGATCCTTTCGCGCGGCAATACCGTCGATCTGGCCACGTTGTATCGCGATTTCCGCGGCAAGGATCCCAGCGTCAAGGCGCTGCTGGAAAATCGCGGTCTGACGGAGTGAGCGACTGGATGACGCGCCTGCGTCGTTGGCGCATGCGTGTGCAGTAGCTGCAATAGCAATCGAAACGGGATGGCCACGCGCCATCCCGTTTTTGTTTGTGGATGCGTGCACCGCACTGGCTAGCGCGGCGCCACCAGGCCATCCGATGCCTGAGTCGCAGCATCCTGTCGCCACCAGCGCAGGCGATTGCCGGGCGCGTTCAGATCCACCCGCTCGCCCATGCGCGGCGTCGCCAGCGCAACGCCGGCGCTGTCGGCCAGGGCCACGATCCGGTCCAGCGGTTCCTGCCACGCGTGCATGGCCAGGTCGAAGGTGCCGTTGTGGATCGGCAGCAGGGTCTGCCCGCCGACGTCCAGGTAGGCCTGCAGGCTCTGCTCCGGCTGCATGTGCACATGCGGCCACTGCTGGTCGTAGGCGCCGTTTTCGATCAGCGCCACGTCGAACGGACCGAGCTGTTGGCCGATGGTCTTGAAGTGCGGGCCATAGCCGCCGTCGCCGCTGAAGAACACGCGCAGCTCGCGTTCCTGGATCGCCCAGGAGCACCACAGCGAACGACCACTATCGAACAGCCCGCGCCCGGAAAAATGCTGCGACGGGGTGGCGGTGAGTTGCAGGCCATCGATGTTGATCGTGTCCCACCAGTCCAGCTGGCGCACCTTGGCCGGGTCCACGCCCCAGCGCACCAGCAGATCGCCCACGCCCAGGGGCGCGACGAACACGCCGACGCGGTCGGCCAGGGCACGGATGCTGGCGCGGTCGAGGTGGTCGTAATGGTTGTGCGACAGGATCACCCCGGCCAGCGGCGGCAGCTCGTCCAGCGCGATCGGTGGCGCATGGAAGCGCTTGGGCCCGGCGAACGGCACCGGCGAGGCGCGCCTGGAGAACACCGGGTCGGTCAGCCACAGGCCACCGCCCAGCTTCATCAGCACGGTGGAATGGCCCAAGCGATACAGGCTGCGATCGGGCGCGGCAAGCAGTTGCGCGCGTGTCAACGGCTGCACCGGCAGTGGCGCGGACGGCACCGTGGTGCTGGGTTTGTTGAAGAGGAACGTCCAGATCAGGCCGATCTGCTTGCGCAGGCTGAGCGCGGTGGTCGGCAGCGGCAACGCATTGCGGAACCGGCCGCCGCGAAACTGCGGCGAATCGGCATACGGGGAGGGGCGAGAGGAAGCCATGGGGAGTTCGACCGGGGCAGGGAACGGCAGCAGGAGGAAATTACACCGAGCAGTGTAGTTTCATTCCGCTGAAAGTAAACTGTCGGGTGTAAAATGATCCGATGTCGAGCGCATCTTCCCCCCGGCCCGCGCCGCAGCGGCTGACCGACCGCAAGCGCCACGCCATCGTCGAGGCGGCCATTGTCGAGTTCCGCCAGCATGGCTTCGAGGCCACCAGCATGGACCGCGTGGCGGCCACTGCGGGCGTGTCCAAGCGCACCGTCTACAACCATTTCCCCAGCAAGGACGCGCTGTTCGGCGAGATCCTGCGCGGGCTGTGGCAACGCAGCGCCGACGCGGTGAATCTTGTCTACCGGCCCGACCAGCCGCTGCGCGCGCAGCTGATCCAGCTGCTGCAGCAGAAACTGCACCTGCTCGACGACCCGGCGTTTATCGACCTGTCGCGTGTCGCCATTGCCGAAGGCATCCATTCGCCCGAGCGCGCGCGTGCGCTGATCGCGCAATTGGGCAGCAAGGAAGAAGGCACCACCACCTGGGTGCGCGCCGCACTGGCCGACGGCCGGCTGGCGGGCGTGGAGCCGGAGGTCGGCGCGCAGCAACTGCAGGCGTTGATCAAGGGCTTTGCGTTCTGGCCGCAGATCGCCATGGGCCAGCCGCCGCTGTCGCCGCAGCAACGCACCCAGGTGGCCGAATCGGCAGTGGCGATGTTCCTGGGTTTGTACGGGCGCGAGTGATGGCCTGCGATGCGCGTGCCGGCGCAGCGCCGTCCCGCATCGCAGGCCGGATCTTCCTCGCGTTGCATGTCGACCGCAGCGCTGCAGCTGCAACGACTGCGTCTTGCGCCGCGCTGTCTGTGCAACCCATGCCGCTGCAGCCTGCGCATGTTGCGCGCTCAGTCCTTCGACCACACCGCCAGCGCATAGCCATGCGGATCGGTGAAATGAAAACGTCGCCCGCCGGGAAACGCAAAGACCGGCCTGGTGATCTGCCCGCCCGCCGCTTCGATGCGTGCCTGGCTGTAGGCGAGGTCGTCGGAGGCCAGTACCACCAGCGCACCACCGGGCTGGGTGGGGCCGTGGAAGAAGCCACCGCTCAGCCGGCCGTCGCGGAATTCGCAGTAATCCGGGCCGTAATCCTGAAACGTCCAGTCGAAGGCTTGCCCGTAAAAAGCCTTGGCGGCGGCGATCGAGTCGACGGCGAATTCGAGGTAGTCGATGCGGTGCTGCGGCGTGTTGTCGATCATGGCGTGGCGTCCTCCGGGAGTGGAGGTACAGCATGCAGTCGGCGCGCGTGCCTGGCTTGGCGAAAACGGCCAACTCAGCGTGCGTGGCGCCGTACCAAGACGCGTGGGCTCAGGCCGGTGAGCTGGCGCGCATCGCGCACCAAGTGCGGCGCATCGCCGTAACCGGCATCCAGCGCGGCGTCGGTCAGACTGCGGTGCTGGCCGGCGATACGCAAAAAGCGCTGCAGACGCAGCACCCGCTCCAGCGTCTTGCTGCCATAGCCGAACGCATCCTGGCAGCGACGGCGCAACAAGCGCTCGCTGAGACCCAGGGCCTGGGTCAATTCGCTCAGCCGGGCGGGGGTACCGGCACTCAATCGATCGAACAGCCACGCCATCTGGCGGTCTTGCGATGTGCCGTGCTGTCGACACAGCGCCTGCAAGGTGTGCAGCGGGTCGGCACCGTCTTCCAGGCGGTGTTGCCAGGTGCGCCCTTGCACGCCCCACAGCGATTCCAGTGCAACGCGTTGGTCGGCAATGGCATGTAGCGGGAGCTTCAGCAGGCCGGCTGCCGCACCCGCTGCCAGGCGCACCCCGCTCAGCGCACTGCCCGGTGCCAGCGCTGCCATGGCGGCGGCGTGATCGGGCCCGGCAACCAACAGCAGCGTGCCATCCCAGATCAGATCGACGCTACCATCGGGCAAGACCAGCACGGGGTCCGTTGCGGCCGTGCCCTGGCGAAATCGCCAACTGCACTGCAGCTGCGCGTGTAACGCCGGCGGTGCCGGGCTTTCGGCATAACAGGACTCGGAGAGTTCGGACATCAGTGCGTTGTGCGAAGAGGTGGATGCCGTGCAGCTCGGTGGCCGCGGCGATGAGAGTGCATGGCGTCGACCGCATTCGGTCGACATCGCAGGCCCGTGCCGACGCAACCATCGTGGCCGCATCCGGCAGGCTGGCGCTGCCTCGTCAATGCGGGCGGTTGCCCGCGCCCAGCACGTTGGCGGTGACAGTGTGCCGGCCGCGTTGCAACCAGGCCACCATCGGCGAGGCCATCACCGTGGTCACCAGCGTCATGCCGAACAGCAGGGTGAACAGGTCCGGCCCGATCACGCCGCTATCCAGGCCGATCTTGATTACCACCAGTTCCATTAGGCCGCGTGCGTTCATCAGCGAACCCACGCTCAGGCTATCGCGCCAATCGTGGCCGCTCAGGCGCGCGCCCAGGGTGCAGCCGAGCAGCTTGCCGGTGACCGCCACGCCGACCACCAGCGCAAAGCCGGCCACACCTGCGCCGACGAACACACCGGGGCTGGTGGCCTGGCCGGCGACCGCAAACAGCACCGGCATCAGCAAGGTGATCGCCAGGGGTTCGATGTGCCCCGCCAGGTGTTCCAGCAGGCGGTCATCGCGCGGTACGCAGATGCCGAACAGGAATGCGCCGAAGATCGCATGCAGGCCGATCCATTCGGCCGCTGCGGCGCAGGCCAGCACACCGATCAGCACCCACACCAGCGCAGTCGGCGCATAGCTTCCATCGCTTGCGCGCGGCTTTAGCACTCGCGCATACACCGGCTTCAACACGCCGAACACCACCGCAATCAGCACCACCGCACCGGCCGCAGTGAACGCAACGCCGCCATGGCTGTTGCCGCCGGTCAGGGTGAGCACGATCGCCAGGAACATCCACACCGTGGCATCGTCGATCACCGCCGCGCCCAAAGCCAGGCGGCCGGCCGGCGTACGAGTCATGTTGCGGTCCTTGAGGATGCGTGCCAGCACCGGAAACGCAGTCACCGACATCGCTGCGGCAATGAACAAGGCGAAGGGCCAGAAGCCGATGTCTTGTGGAGCAAAGCGCGCAAACAACCACGGTGCGGCGGCCAGCCCCAGCAGCAACGGCAGCACGATACCGGACAGCCCCACCAGCACCGACGCGCGCACCTGCGCAGTGGTGCCTT
Source organism: Xanthomonas sp. WHRI 6108 (assembly GCF_040202385.2). Lineage (NCBI taxonomy): Bacteria > Pseudomonadati > Pseudomonadota > Gammaproteobacteria > Lysobacterales > Lysobacteraceae > Xanthomonas > Xanthomonas sp. WHRI 6108. The sequence continues at coordinate 287,972 of NZ_CP168198.1, forward strand.
CCGGCGCACGCAACTCCACGCCGACGATGAACATGAAAAGCACCACGCCGATGTTGGCCAGGCCCGACAGCGGCGGCAAGCTACTGGAGGCGAACAACACGCCATGCAACTCCGGCAGCCACGCGCCGAATGCAATCGGCCCCAGCAGCAGGCCGGCGGCCATCTCGCCGATCACCGGCGGCTGCCCGAAGCGTTGCAGCAGCGCACCGCATGCACGCGCCGCGCCCAGTATCAGCGCCAACTGCACCAGCAACAGCATGGTCGGATTCATTGCGTCAGCCTTGGTTGGTTGAGTCGGCTCGCTTTTGCAGTGCGGGACGGCTGCGCATCTGGTCAGTTGTTTCCCCGGACTGATCAGCAGACATGCCTTCCCCATAGCATCGGCGTAGTCTATGACGACAACCGCCGTGCAGTGGCATCGAGCCGACATGATGCGGCGCAGTGCGGAGTGATTCGTACTGCAGCAGGAACCACCCGTCGGTGCTGCTTGTGTGCGCTTGCGCATGCCGCACACGGCATCGCAGATGGAGCGCGCGTAGCAGCCTCATGCGCCGTGCCTGGCGAGCAAGCTCAGGCGCGATCTGAGCTCACGCGCGCACAGCCGGCAGCAGACTCACCGCTCCGAATCGCCACTCTCGTCATACCCGCGCGGGGTAAACAGATCCGGCTGGATCAGCTCGATGAAGGCACGCGCCTGCGGCGACAGATATTTGCCCTTGCGCACCACCACGCCGTAACTGCGGGTGGGGAAATAGTCCTTGAGCGAGCGGGTGGCGAGTTTGTCGCGGTCTGCATCGGTGACGCAGATCGCGGTGACGATGGAGATGCCCATGTCCATCGCCACGTATTGCTTGATCACTTCCCAGCCGCCCACCTCCAGCGCCACGGTGTAGGGCACGCGTGCCTGCTGGAAGATCAGATCGACCAAGCGATAGGTCACCTGCCGGCGCGGTGGCAGGATCAGCGGATACGGCGACAGATCCTGCAGCGTGACCGTGGACTTGCTGGCCAAGGGGTGGTCGGGCGGGGTGATCAGCAGCTGTTCGAAGCGATACACCGGCGCGTAGTTGAGGTCGGCCGGCACGTCCAGCATCGAGCCGATTGCCAGGTCCACCGCGTCTTCGCGCAGCAGGTCGGTGCCGTCGGCGCTGATGGCGTTGTGCAGGGTCAGCCGCACGTCCGGGTGGCACGCGCGGAAGTTCGCCACGATGCGCGGCAGCAGGTACAGGATGGTGGAGCTGTTGGCGGCGATATTGAGCTCGCCCGCATCCAGCCCGCGCACCTTCTCGCGAAAGCTCGCCTCCAGCCCATCCAGGCTCTCCACCAGCGGCAGCGCCATGTCGTAGAGCAGCTGGCCCTCGCGGCTGGGTGCCATGCGGCGCCCCGAGCGCTCGAACAGGGCCACCCCCAGGTCGCGTTCCAGCGCTTGCAGCTGCAGGGTCACTGCCGGCTGACTCACATATAGCGCCTCAGCTGCCCGTGAGACAGACCCCAGACGCACCGTTTGGCAGAACGCGCGCAGCGGCTTGAGCCGGTCGGATTTGTAGGAAAATCGCGGGGTTGGCGCCATCTGGGTATGTTCTGAAACCCAATATAAGTCAAGCTTATTTACAGCATTGATAAAACTGCTTTGTCAAATAGTTGCCAGCGGCGCACGGTGCAGGTCCGGACGCACAAGGACTCCCCGACATGTCTGCCACCGCTTTTGCCCCACGTCCCACCGAACGCGCCACGCCCGGTCTGTCGCTGACCACGCAGATCGCAGGCCAGGCAGAACTGCTGCCGGCCGCCGCGCTGGCCTTGCTGGTGTCGTTGCACCGCGCGATCGAACCCGGTCGCCAGCAGCGCCTGGCCCGCCGGCGCGCCCGCCAGGCCGAGTTCGATGCCGGCCAGCTGCCGGACTTCCGCCCAGACACCCGCGCCATCCGCGATGGCGACTGGCGCGTCGCCGCACTGCCGTCGGCGCTGCAGGACCGCCGGGTGGAGATCACCGGCCCCACCGATCCGAAGATGGTCATCAACGCGCTGAACTCCGGCGCCAAGGTGTTCATGGCCGACTTCGAGGATTCCACCGCGCCGACCTGGCGCAACCTGCTGGCCGGCCAGCGCACGCTGGCCGCTGCGGTACGCGGCGATCTCAGCTTCGATGCGCCCAACGGCAGGCACTACGCGTTGCGCCCGGAAGCCGAGCGCGCCGTGTTGATCGTGCGCCCGCGCGGCTGGCATCTGGATGAGAAGCACGTGCTCATCGATGGGCAGCCGCTGGCTGGCGGCCTGTTCGATGCGGCGGTGTTCGCCTTCCATAACGGTTGCGCGCTACTGGCCAAGGACCGTGGCCCGTATCTGTATCTGCCCAAGTTGCAGAGCATGGAAGAAGCCGCGCTGTGGGAGACCGCGCTGGCGCATATCGAAGCGATGCTGGGCCTGCCGCACGGGCAGATCAAGGTGACCGTGCTGATCGAAACGCTGCCGGCGGTGTTCGAGATGGACGAGATCCTGCACGCGCTGCGCGAGCGCATCGTCGGGCTCAATTGCGGCCGTTGGGATTACATCTTTTCGTATCTGAAAACTTTCCGCGCGCATCGCGACCGCGTGTTGCCCGAACGTGGCCAGGTCACCATGACCCAGCCCTTCCTCAAGGCGTATTCGGAAGTGTTGATCAAGACCTGCCATCGCCGCGGCGCCCATGCGATGGGCGGCATGGCGGCGCAGATTCCGATCAATCACGACGAGGCCTCCAACGAGCAGGCGATGGCGCGCGTGCGTGCCGACAAGCTGCGCGAAGTCAGCGCCGGCCACGACGGCACCTGGGTGGCGCATCCGGCGTTGATTCCGGTAGCGATGAAGATCTTCGACGAGCACATGCCCACCGCGCATCAGCAGCATGTCTTGCGCAACGACGTGCAGGTGACGCGCGACATGCTGATCGCGCCTTCGCCGGGCACCGTCACCCGCGCCGGGTTCGAAGGCAATGTCGAAGTCTGCGTGCGTTATCTGGCCGCCTGGCTGGACGGCAATGGATGCGTGCCCATCCACAACCTGATGGAAGACGCCGCCACTGCCGAAATCAGCCGCGCGCAGCTGTGGCAGTGGTTGCATCACGGCCAGCACCTGGACGACGGCACTGCGATCGATCAGCCCCTGTTGCAGGCCACGTTGCGTGCGCTGCCGGCACGCCTGGGCGCGACCGATGCACTGCCCGGCGCCGCACGCATTGACGACGCCATTGCACTGCTGGACACACTCAGCCGTGCCGATGCGCTGGCCGACTTCCTCACCGTGCCGGCGTATCGCCTGATCGATTGAGCCAACGCTGCAGCGACACGCCGGCGCACGCGCGCTGTCGCTGCAATCCATCCACGTCATGCACCACACCGCCGGTTGCGCCCACGCGCGCAACGACGGCCTTGCCATGCCCGGCGCGTATCAATGCGCCCCTTCCTTCCTCGTTGCATCCGTCGTATCCCTGCCAGGAGAACGCACCATGAGCAGCACACTGCAGACCGCCGAACAGATCCAGCAAGACTGGGCCAGCAATCCGCGTTGGGCCGGCATCACCCGCAACTACACCGCCGCCGATGTGGTGCGCTTGCGCGGCACCGTGCATGTCGAGCATTCGCTGGCGCGGCTGGGCGCGGACAAGTTGTGGAATGCACTGCACGCCACGCCGTTCGTCAATGCGCTGGGCGCGTTGACCGGCAACCAGGCGATGCAGCAGGTCAAGGCCGGGTTGAAGGCGATCTACCTGTCCGGCTGGCAGGTCGCCGCCGATGCGAACCTGGCCGGGCAGATGTATCCGGACCAGTCGCTGTATCCGGCCGACTCGGTGCCGGCGGTGGTCAAGCGCATCAACAACACCTTGTTGCGCGCCGATCAACTGCATCATGCCGAAGGCAATGACGACATCGACTTCCTGCAGCCGATCGTGGCCGATGCCGAGGCAGGCTTTGGCGGCGTGCTCAACGCCTTCGAGCTGATGAAGGCGATGATCGAGGCCGGCGCGGCCGGGGTGCACTTCGAGGATCAACTGGCATCGGTGAAGAAATGCGGCCACATGGGCGGCAAGGTGCTGGTGCCTACCCGCGAGGCAATCGAAAAGTTGAATGCCGCGCGTCTGGCGGCCGATGTGCTGGGTGTGCCCACGCTGCTGATCGCGCGCACCGATGCCGAGGCGGCCGATCTGATCACCAGCGACGTGGATGCCAACGACCAGCCGTTCACCACCGGGCAGCGCACCGTCGAAGGCTTCTTCAAGACCCGCAACGGGCTGGATCAGGCCATCAGCCGCGGGCTGGCCTATGCGCCGTACGCCGATCTGATCTGGTGCGAGACCGGCAAACCGGATCTGGAATTTGCGCGCGCCTTTGCGCAAGCCATCCATGCCAGATTCCCCGGCAAATTGCTGGCCTACAACTGCTCGCCGAGCTTCAACTGGAAGAAGAACCTGGATGACGCCACCATCGCCAGATTCCAGACCGAGTTGGCGAGCTACGGCTATAAATTCCAGTTCATCACCTTGGCCGGCTTCCATGCCTTGAACTACGGCATGTTCAACCTGGCGCACGGCTACGCACGCCGCCAGATGAGCGCCTTCGTCGAGTTGCAGCAGGCCGAGTTCGCGGCGGCCGAGATGGGCTTTACCGCAGTCAAGCATCAGCGGGAGGTGGGCACCGGCTATTTCGACGCGGTGACGCAGGCGATCCAGCAGGGCCAGTCGTCCACCACCGCGCTGCGTGGCTCGACCGAGGAAGAGCAGTTTCACGGCGAAAAGGCCGCATAACCCAGCGCGCAGGCGCCGCGACCGCGTGCCGGCCGGCCGACGGGTGAAACGGAGCAGCGGGCTTCGCCCACCGCCAAGCCCCCGCTAGCACCGCAGAGCAACGCTGGGGTGGTGGTGGCCTGTCGGAGAGGATGGCGGGCTCTGCCGGGAGCAGGGGAGAGGGGCTCGGGAAACCGAGCCCGATTTTTTTTGCCAATACCCGTCATTGCGTCTCAAGCTTAATGAGAGGGAGTGTGACCTGGTGCTGAACAAAACGCTCCTGTACGATGCTGAGGCAGGCCGGCGCTGCAGGTCGGTCTAAGGGATTTTGGGATGACGTGCCATAACACTGCCGGCGCAGTGGAGCCGACGGGGAGCGTTGCAAAGACGCTGTCGGACGGGCTGCATGCGCTCATGACTGCCGAAGAGCTGGGGTTTTTCGCCCGCTTTGGCCGCGCCCGCGAATTGGCCGCCGGCCAGGCGCTGTTCGAGCGCGGTGCAGTGGGCACGCAGATGTTCATTGTGGTCAGTGGTCAGATCGATCTGGATTTCGGCGAAGACCTGATGCTCAAGCACCTGGGCCCGGGCGAATTCTTCGGCGAACTTGGCCTATTGATCGGCGACCATGCGCGCAGTGCCGGCGCCAGCGCATCCACCGACACCCGTTTGATCGAACTGGCGCACGAGGACTTCCAGCGCCTGGTCGATCACGACCCGTCGATGGTGGCGCATTTCCTGCGCCGCTCCATCGTGCGGGTGGTCAACAACGAGCAGCTGCTGATCCGCCAGCTGCGCCGGCGCAACCACGACCTGGAAGCGGCGCTGGACAACCTCTACGTCACCTCGCACCAGCTCAACCACACCGAGGAACTCAGCCGCACCGACGAACTCACCGGCCTGCACAACCGCCGCGGGCTCGCCCTGCATCTGCAGGAATGCCGGCGCGCCGGTCGCGTGCCCGGGGTGGGCCTGATCCTGATCGATTGCGACCGTTTCAAGCGCATCAACGACGAATTCGGCCATCTCGCTGGCGACCGCGTGCTGCAGAACGTCGCCCACGCGCTGCGTTCGGTGATCGCCGACGGTGACCTGGCCTGCCGGCTCGGCGGCGACGAATTCTGCGTGCTGGTCGCGCAGGGCACCCGGGAGCTGCTGCACCACATCGGCGAATGCATCCTGCGCGCAGTGGAAGCGCGGCTGTGCAATGGCCAGAGCGAGCAGGGCTGCTCGGTCAGCCTGGGCCTGTGCATGATCGATGCCGACGCGGCATGGAACGATTGGTACACGCTGGCCGACAGCGCGCTGTACGAAGCAAAGCGGCAAGGCGGCAATGTGCTGTGCATGCATGAAGCGCTGGGGTCGGGCAGCACGCAGCCACCCGGCAACGCAGCCACGTCGGACAATCGCTGAGCAATGAGCGCCCGCACCCACGCACGCAAGGATGCGTCGTCGGAAGCGATCCAGGCGCCGCGCTTGCGCACATTGCTGCTGACCGACCTGTGCGACTCGACCGCGCTGGTCGAGCGCATCGGTGACAACGCCGCCGCTGCGCTGTTTCGCGAGCACGACCGGCTGGTGGTCAAACTGCAGCAGCAATGGCGTGGCCGGCTGATCGACCGCTCGGACGGATTGTTGCTGTTGTTCGACCGCCCCATCGACGGCCTGGGCTTTGCGCTGGATTACGCCCGTGGCCTCAAGGCGATGGGCGATGCCCGTGCGCTCACGCTGTGCGCGCGGCAGGGCCTGCACGTCGGCGAAGTGCTGACCTGGCGCAATAGCGACGAAGCGGTCAGCATCGGTGCCAAACCGCTGGAAGTCGAAGGCCTGGCCAAGCCCACCGCCGCGCGCCTGATGTCGATGGCGCGGCCCGGGCAGATCCTGTTGTCGGCAGTGGCCGAATCGTTGACCCACCGCGCCGCACGCGAACTGGGCGACCGCGGCGAACGCATCCTGTGGAAATCCCACGGCCGCTGGCGCTTCAAGGGCGTGCCCACGCCGATGGAGATCTATGAGGTCGGCGAGATCGATGTCACGCCATTGCGTACGCCGAAGCATTCGCCGAAGGCATGGCGGGATATTCCGCTGTGGCGGCGGCCGGCGGCACTGTTGGCGGAAACTGCCTTGGTCGTCGCCGTGTGCGTGTCGGCGTGGTTTTTCACCCGTTCCGAGCCAGCCATTGCGTTCTCCGAACGTGGGTGGGTGGTGGTCGGAGATCTACGTAATCTCACCGGCAATACGTTGCTCGACAGTTCGCTCGACCAGGCGCTGCGCATCAGCCTGGAGCAGTCGCGCTACGTCAATGTCCTGAGTGAGATGAAAGTGCGCGACACCATGGCGCGGATGAAGCGCGATCCGGATCGCGTGATCGTTGATCGCGCTATCGCCTCGGAAGTGGCGCTGCGCGATGGTGCAAGCGCTGTGCTGCTGCCGACTGTCGCGGAGATTGGCGGCAAGCTTCGTTTCAGCGTTGAATTGGTGGATCCGCGGACCCAGACCACGGTTTACTCGGAGTTTGTGCAAGGCGATGGCTTGCCATCGGCACTGTCCTCGGTGGATCAGGTGACCCGCAAGCTCAGGCAGGGGCTGGGTGAGGTGGTGGCCTCGATCGACAAGAATTCCGTGCCGTTACCCGCCGTGACCACGTCCAGCCTGGATGCGCTGCGGGCTTATGCCCTGGGGGTTGACGCAACGGCGCAAGGCCAATGGAAAGAAGGGTTGGAACTGTTCGAGCGCGCGGTGGCCATCGATCCGGAATTTGCGCTCGCGTATCTGGGGGCGGCACGCATCAAGGTGGCTATCTCCGATCGCCGTGGTGCGCTTCCGTACCTGGAGAAGGCAATTCGTTTCCGTCAGCGTTTGCCTGAGCGTGACCAGTTGTACATGGATGCATGGGCAGCCGAGTTGCTAGCACCCGACAAGGCATTGACGCTGTGGAGAACGCTGGCCTCGCTCTACCCGGACAATTTTGCCGGCACCGCGAACGCATCGTGGCACCTGTTCGTTGCCAATCGTTTTGCCGACGCGTTGCCGTACGCGCAGGCGGCCGATGTTCCACAGGACCCGCTGCGCGCGATCGCGACCGATCGGGTTGGACGCATTTTGCTGGCACAGGGAAAGGCCGAAGCGGCGCTGCAACGCTTTTCCATTCCCGGCGATGCCGATCGCGCCGGCCCGCTGCGGCGCCAGGCGAACGCGCTTGCGGTGTTGAACCGCCATGTCGAAGCGAAGCAAACGCTCGGCAGGATCATCGAGCAAGGCTATGCCAACGACGATGTGGTGCCATTGATCGATCGCACCAGCATCGCAATCGATCAGGCCGACTGGAGCGCAGCACGTGCAGCGATCGCACAAGGTCTGACGCGCAGCAAGCAAGGCGACGATTTCAACCGTCGCCAGTTCTCGGTCATTGCGGTGACAACCGATGCGTTGGTCGATCCGTCCCTGGCGACGGCGGCAGCGCTCAAGCCGACGTTCGATCGGCTGGTGTCAGCTGTCATTGACGGCGGGTCGGCAACGGTAAACCTGCAGGACAATGCCGCAATGGTATTGATCCTCGCAAGCCAGGCGCAGCGGAGCGGCGATAACAGCCTCACCGCCCACGCGCTTGCGGCGATCAAGCCGGCGCTTGTGCATGAAACACCGGTGCTTGCCGACCTGCGCGCCATTGTCGAAGCCCAGCAGCTGGCACTGTCGGGCGACCGTGCAGCAGCCATCGCGCGCCTGCCGGTCAATGACGATGATCTTTTCCAGACACGCGTGACGCTGTACACGCTGTTGCACGACAGCGGTCGGCACGCTGAAGCGTTGCAACAGGCACGTTGGCTGCTTCTCCATCGCGGGCGTGCTTACATCGAAGCAAATGCGTCGCAAACGCTGCAGCCGCTCAATGTTGCCGATGCGCGTCTGGCCCAGCTCTGGATGGCCGAATCGCTGCATGCACTCGGCCGTAGCCAGGAGGCGCGCGAACAGGCCCAGGCATTTGCGCGCGCCTGGCCTTTACCGAGTCTGCCTGCTTACTTGCGTAACAGGGTCGAACGCATGCTGTCCGATTCGAAGGCGAAGATCACGGTGTGATTGGCCTTTTCGGTCAGGTAGCTCTGCAGCTCGGCGCGAGCCGCTGCAATGTCCTGCTTGGATGCGAGCTGATTGGTGTTCATGCAGTAATAAGCGTCTCCTACGCCGGGGACGGCGTTGTCCGCACTCACGCCAGGTGCGCCGATCTGGGCAAGCGCCTGCGCCGGATTGCATTGAAAGCAGTCGCGGAAGTCGTCATCGGTTGCCAGTAGCTCCAGCAGCTTGTCGGCTGTGGATGCATCAAACGGGAGATGGGTGTCATTGGCTGCGTCGGTCATGGTGTGGCTTGCCTGGAAGGTGAGGGAGTGTGCTGTTGTATGACGTGGGACCTGACACAATATCGACCGTACTCATGCGTCCTTGAGATGTTCCTATGCAAATTCGTCGCTGTGCCACGTTGTTTTTTGAACTGCGCGACGATTCGGTGTTTGATCTTGCACGATTGCTTGCCGGGGGCGATGGCCTGCGTCGCCGCACACGATGGCTGGCGCTCGCGCCTCATCTTGAGGCGGAGGTGGAGGTTTCAGAGGAAGAGCGCGAATGGCTGGGCGAGTTGAGTTCCTCGCGCTGGCAGTCCATCGATCAGGTGCATCCGTTGCCAATCTGGGCGGAGCGTTTGATCGAGCAAGGTCTTGTGATCAGCGATCAACCACAACATGTTCAGCACCGCCGCAACGACGAGTGCGTGCAGCAGCAGCGCTGGTGGCCATTGGCTGCGTTGTGGCATCGATCCGCGCGCTGGAGCGGCGAAGACAGCGTGGCCACCATGGAAGCGCATGGCCTGACAACTGCAGAAGGCATGGTCGGCCGACTGGGCGCCCCCCCGGCAGAAATCGTAGACCGAGGCGAGGGTGGCGTCGAAGCGCGCATTGCCTTGCCGCGGTCAACCCCGGGCACATTCGATGAGCTGCTGTCGCGTCGCGTCACCTGTCGCAATTTCGATACGCAGCGTCCACTGTCATCCATCTTGCTCGGCCAGATGCTTGAGCGCAGCGTCATGGCAAGCGCGCGCATCGAAGTGGGGCACGACACCGCATTCTTGAAGAAGCCGGTACCGTCGGGGGGGAGTCTCCATCCCACCGAAACCTATTTGCTGGTCCAGCGTGTCGAGGGAATGACGAGCGGTCTCTATCACTATCGCCCTGTCGATCATGCTTTGCAGCCATTGCAGTCGCCGCCGCAACCGCTGGTGGACTTCGCGCGTCGCGCCGTGTCCGGGCAGCACTGGTTTGCCGATGCGCCGGTGCTGGTGATCCTGGTGCCGCGATTTTTACGCAGTTTCTGGAAGTATCGAAACCACGCCAAGGCCTACCGCGCGATGATTCTGGATGTCGGCCATATCGCGCAGACGCTTTATCTGAGCGCAACCGACCTGGGGCTGGGAGCGTTTGTCACCTCGGCGATCAACGAGGTGGACATTGAACAGGCGCTTGGCCTGGACGGCCTGCAGGACGGCCCACTGGCCATCTGCGGATTCGGTTGGCGTGGCGAGGAAATGAACAATACCGAGCTGGATCCCGGCGGGGCAGTGTGGCCGGCTGGTCGTGATCCAGAGGCGGCCAAGGACATCGGATCCCATTAGCGAGAGACCATCACACATCTTTCGATCTGGACCGCTTGGCGAGGGAAGTCAGGCATGCCGGCTAGTTGGAGAACCTCGCTACAACCGTCAGCGCTCGTCGTTGCAGGCGAGCGCTGACGTCGATCCAAAGCAAGCACTTCGCAATGGCGTTACCGCCGAATCGCCTGCGTATGCGTCTTCAATGCATCGCTCAGACCGTTCACCTTGTCGGCGCCTTCCGGCACGGTGATGCTGGAGCCGGTCAGGTCGTCGCCGATCGGTTGCACGCGGCCGCCCAGGCACTGGCCCAGGAACCCTTCGGTCACTGCGTTGAAGGCCTTGCTGTTTTCCGGGCGGCGGAAGCCGTGGCCTTCGTCGGGGAACAGCACGTAGGTGACCGGAATGTTCTTGGTCTTCATCGCGTTGACGATCTGGTCGCTCTCGGCCTGCTTGACGCGTGGGTCGTTGGCACCCTGGCCGATCAGCAGCGGCTTGCTGATCTTGTCGACATGGCTGAGCGGGGAGCGCTCGGTCAGCCACTGCTTGCCGGCCTCGGTGGCCGGGTCGCCCATGCGTTTGGTCAGCTGCTTGTAGAAGCTGGCCCAGTACGGCGGCACGGTGCCGAGCAAGGTGTTGAGGTTGGCCGGACCGACGATGTCCACGCCGCACTTGAACGCGTCCGGGGTGAAGGTCAGCCCGACCAGCGTGGCGTAGCCGCCATAGCTGCCGCCCATGATCGCCACGTCCTCGGGCCTGGTCACACCTTGCTTGACCGCCCACTGCACGGCGTCGAGCAGGTCGTCGTGCATCTTGCCGGCCCACTCGCCGTTGCCGGCATTGGTGAAGGCCTTGCCGAAGCCGGTGGAGCCACGGAAGTTCACCGCCAACACCGCATAGCCGCGATTGGCCAGCCACTGCTCATACGGCCCGTAGCCGTAGCTGTCGCGCGCCCACGGGCCACCATGCACGAACAGCACCAGCGGCACCGGCTTGTCGGCCTTGCCATCGTGATTGGCGTCAGCCTCAGAGGGCAGGGTGAGATAGCTGACCAGCTTGAGGCCGTCGCGCGCGGTCAGTTCCTGCGGCCACATCGGGACCAGCGGTTTGCCGTCGAGCGCGGGGCGGGCGGAGAACAATTTGGTCAGCTTGCCGCCATCTGCACGGTCGTAGCGGTAGTAGCTTAGCGGTGTCTCTGCCGCCGAATACCCCACGATCCAGATGCGATCGTCGAGCGTGCGTGCGGCAACGCTGGCATCACCGCTGCCGAGTGACTTGAGCTTTTGCAGGTCGGCGGCAATGCCGGTGTCCAGCGCCTTCCATTCCTCGCGCAGATAGTCGGTGGACACGGCCTGCACCACGCCGGTCCTGGGGTCGTTCAAGGTGGCGCCGACATCGGTGCGCGGGTTTTCGAACAGCAGCGTGCGCGCATTGCTGGCGGTGTCGATGGCATACAGTGCCGCGGTGTCGCGATTGCGCGAATCGTGCATGTACAGCGTCTTGCCGTCGTCGGTCAGTCCGTCGGGCGAGGTGTTGCTGACATCCTCGAACGGGATGCGGTCCACGCGCTTCCAGCGCTTGCCATCCGGTACCAGCAGCTCTCTGCCGGCATCGTCGGTGGCGCGCGTGGCGTAGCGCAGCTGGTAGTTGCCGTCGAGCAGATAGGAATCCAGGCTGTCGGTGTTCTGCTGCACCAGGCTGCGCTTGCCCGAGGCCAGGTCCACCCGATACAGGTCATGCCATTTGGGATCGCGGTCGTTCATGCCGACCATGATCGACTCGGGGTGCTGCGCGCTGACGCGATACACCTCGGCGTTGGTCTTCTTGAACGGGGTGAGGTCCTTGCTGCTGCCATCGCTCAGATTCACCGAGAACAGATGGAAGTCTTCGTCGCCGCCATTGTCGCGCAGGTACAGCAACGTGTTGGGTTGATAGGTCCAGAAATAAGTGCGGATGCCGCGTGCGGTGTCCTTGGTGATCGCGCGCGCCTGATCCGGTGCATCCACCGGGGCGACCCAGACATTGAGCACGCCCTCCAGCGGCGCGACCCAGCTGAGGTACTTGCCATCCGGGCTGATGCTCACGTTCGCCCGTTCCGGGTTGCCGAACAGCGCATCGCGGGTGATCAGTCCGGGGGGGGCCGCGGGTGCTTGCGCAGCGGCCGGTGCCGGCGTGGCGGCCTTGTCGGTGGTGGGCGCGGCGTTGTCGCTGCAGGCGGTCAGCGCGAGCAGCATGCTGGAAACAAGAAGCAGGCGTTGCATGGACGTCTCCGGTCTGGGGCGCGGCCACTCCGGCCGCTTTCCCCCACGCTAGGGCGAGGGCCGGCCCCTGCGGACGTGCCGTTGGTCACGCCACCAGGCGCCGCTACGCAGACGCGGACACAAATTCCACCAACGCGACACCCTCGGCGACCAGCTCGCCCTCGGCCACCAGGTACGCCGCCACCGTGCCGTCGCCGGGCGCGTGCAAGGTGTGCTCCATCTTCATCGCTTCCAGCACCACCAGGGCCTGGCCGCGGGTGACCGACTGCCCCACTGGGGCGACCAGCGACACGATGCGGCCCGGCATCGGTGCGGTCAGGCCACCGGTGTCGTGCGCGGGCTGATCGGCTTCGGCCAGCGTGTCATGGTGGCGGAAGGTCGCCCGCTGCGTGGCATCGCGCAATGTCAGGGTGTCACCGTCGCGCAGGACCTGCATGCGCCATTGTCGGCCATCCATTTCCACGCGCAGTGCATCGCCCTGCAGGTGGTAGCGCAGCGTGTAGGTATCGCCTGCAGTCGTGACCTGCCAGCCATCGCCAAGCGGGCGCACGCCGAACTGGCGGCGCTCGCCTGCGGCCTCCAGCGTCATGGCGTGCGCGGCATGCGCACCGATGCGCCAGCCATCGGTGTGCTGCCATGGCGAAAACGGGTCGGCCGGATCGGCGGCGGCCTTCGGCAACGCGTCGGCAATCAACGCCGCTGCCAGGCACCACCAGGCATTGGCCGGACTGACCGCCTGGGGAAACAACACGGCCTGCTCGCGTTCGATCAGCGCGGTATCCAGATCGGCAGACGCAAACGACGCCGTGCCGATCAGGCGCGCAAGGAACGCGCTGTTGGTGGTCACGCCCACCGCATGGAATTGCGCCAGCGCCTCGCGCATGCGTGCCAGGGCGGCAGGGCGATCCACATCCCATACGATCAGCTTGGCGATCATCGGGTCGTAGTAGGGGCTGATGCTGTCGCCTTGCTCCACCCCGGCATCGATGCGTACATGCGCGCCGGCTGCGGGAAACTGCAGCTGCCGCAGCGTGCCGGTCGACGGCAGAAAGCCGCGGTCGGCATCTTCGGCATACAGGCGCGCTTCCAGCGCGTGGCCATGGATGCGCAGGTCCTGCTGACGCAGCGGCAACGGCTCGCCCGCGGCGACATGCAGCTGCCACTCGACCAGGTCGGTGCCGGTGATCAACTCGGTGACCGGGTGCTCTACCTGCAGCCGGGTGTTCATTTCCATGAAATAGAAATCGCCATCCGGACCGGCGATGAACTCCACCGTGCCGGCACCGACATAACCCACGGCGCGCGCGGCATCCACGGCGGCCTTGCCCATGGCGGCGCGGCGTTGTTCGCTCATGCCGGGAGCAGGCGCTTCTTCCAGCACTTTCTGATGCCGGCGCTGCACCGAACAATCGCGTTCGAACAGATAGACGACCTCGCCCCGGGTATCACCAAACACCTGGATCTCGATATGGCGCGGCCGCTCGACGTATTTTTCCACCAGCACCTGCGCATTGCCAAAAGCCGATTGCGCCTCGCGCTGGCAGCTGGCCAAGGCCTCTTCGAAGGCCGCGCTGGTATCCACCCGGCGCATGCCCTTGCCGCCACCGCCTGCGCTGGCCTTGATCAGCACCGGATAGCCGATCGCATCGGCCTGCGCGCGCAGGAAGGCCGGCGCCTGTTCGTCGCCATGGTAGCCCGGCGTCAGCGGCACGCCGGCGCGTTGCATCAGCGCCTTGGCCGCACTCTTGTCGCCCATCGCGCGGATGGCGGCCGCTGGCGGGCCGATGAACACGATGCCAGCCTGCGCGCAGGCATCGGCAAACGCCGCGTTTTCCGACAGGAAGCCATAGCCCGGATGGATCGCCTGCGCGCCGCTTGCGCGTGCCGCCTCCAGGATCGCATCGCCACGCAGATAACTCTGCTGCGCCGGTGCGGCGCCGAGATGGATCGCTTCATCGGCCAGCCGCACATGCCGCGCATCGCGGTCGGCATCCGAATACACCGCCACGGTCGCGATACCGAGCTTGCGACAGGTGGCGATGACCCGGCACGCGATCTCGCCGCGATTGGCGATCAGGATCTTGTCGAAATAGGGCGGTCTTGCTGCGGTGGTGAGTTCGCGCTGGGTCATGACGAAGTTCTCTGCACGCCGCCATGCTGGCGGGCGCTGCGATGAAAAGACGGTTGCATGGATTGCGCGACACGCCGTGCGATGACAGCTGACGCCGCTGCACCCCAGCGCGATGCGCTGCTCGACGCAGGCAACGCGTGCGCCCTCATGCAATGCTCCAGACGACACGCAATACCTTGCTCGCAGGTGCGTGTGCACCGCCAGACAGCCAAGAGCAGCACCTGCAGACGGACATCATCACCTCACATCCGGAACACGCCAAAGCGTGTCGTCTCGATCGGTGCATTCAATGCGGCCGACAGTCCCAGCCCCAGCACGCGACGGGTATCGGCCGGGTCGATGATGCCGTCGTCCCACAGGCGTGCGCTGGCGTAATACGGATGCCCCTGCTGCTCGAACTGCGCACGGATCGGCGCCTTGAATGCAGCTTCCTCTTCGCCCGACCAGGCGCCACCCTTGGCTTCGATACCGTCGCGGCGCACCGTGGCCAAGACGCTGGCCGCCTGCTCGCCGCCCATCACGCCGATGCGCGCATTCGGCCACATCCACAGGAAGTTCGGCGAGTAGGCGCGGCCGCACATGCCGTAATTGCCGGCACCGAACGAGCCGCCGATCACCACGGTGAACTTGGGCACCTTGGCGCAGGCCACCGCCATCACCAGCTTGGCCCCGTCCTTGGCGATGCCGCCATGTTCGTATTTGCGCCCGACCATGAAGCCGGTGATGTTCTGCAGGAACACCAGCGGAATGCCGCGTTGCGTACACAGTTCGATGAAGTGCGCGCCCTTGAGCGCGGACTCGGAAAACAGGATGCCGTTGTTGGCGATGATGCCCACCGGATAGCCATGCAGATGCGCGAAGCCGGTGACCAAAGTGATGCCGTAGCGCGGCTTGAATTCGTCCAGCTGCGAGTCGTCGACGATGCGGGCGATCACCTCGCGCACATCGAAGGGCTTGCGCGTGTCGGCAGGAATCACGCCATACAGCTCGTCGGCGGCGTAGCGCGGCGGCAGCGGTGCCTGCAGTGCCAGCGATGCAGCCGGCTTGCGCCAGTTGAGCTGCGCGATGATGGCGCGCACGCGCGCCAGGGCCTGCAGGTCGTTGTCGGCAAAGTGGTCGGCCACGCCGGAGATGCGCGTGTGCACATCGGCACCGCCGAGTTCTTCGG
This sequence comes from Xanthomonas sp. WHRI 6108, assembly GCF_040202385.2. NCBI lineage: Bacteria > Pseudomonadati > Pseudomonadota > Gammaproteobacteria > Lysobacterales > Lysobacteraceae > Xanthomonas > Xanthomonas sp. WHRI 6108. The sequence continues at coordinate 303,923 of NZ_CP168198.1, forward strand.
CACTGACTTCTTCGCCGGTGGCCGCCTTGACCAGGGGTGGGCCGCCGAGAAAGATCGTGCCCTGCTCGCGCACGATCACCGTTTCATCGCTCATCGCCGGCACGTAGGCGCCGCCAGCGGTGCACGAGCCCATCACGCAGGCGATCTGCGGGATGCCGTTGGCCGACAGGTTGGCCTGGTTGTAGAAGATACGCCCGAAGTGATCGCGGTCGGGAAACACTTCATCCTGCAGCGGCAGGAACGCGCCGCCGGAATCGACCAGGTAGATACATGGCAAGCGGTTCTGCTGCGCGATTTCCTGCGCGCGCAGATGCTTCTTCACCGTCATCGGGTAATAGGTGCCGCCCTTGACGGTGGCATCGTTGGCCACGATCACGCACTCCACCCCGGACACGCGCCCGATGCCGGCCACCACACCGGCGCACGGCACCTGATCGTCGTACATGCCGTGCGCGGCCAATGGCGCGATCTCCAGCAAGGCGCTGCCCGGATCCAGCAAGGCATCGATACGCTCGCGTACCAGCAACTTGCCGCGTGCGCTGTGCTTGGCACGCGCAGCCTCACTGCCGCCCAACGCGGTCTGCGCCAGCGTGCGGCGCAGATCCTCCACTACGGTGCGCATCGCAGCAGCGTTTTGTTGGAAGCTCTCGCCGCTGACCTGCAGCTGGCTGGTGATCGCGCTCATGGTGGCTCCGTCAGGCGGTGCGTTCGAACAGCTCGCGGCCGATCAACATGCGTCGGATCTCCGAGGTGCCCGCGCCGATTTCGTACAGCTTGGCATCGCGCCACAGGCGCCCGGTGGGGTAGTCGTTGATGTAGCCGTTGCCGCCCAGCACCTGGATCGCCTGGCCGGTGAGCCAGGTGGCTTTTTCGGCCGCGTAGAGAATCGCGCCGGCCGCATCCTGGCGCGTGGTCAGCCCGGCATCGCAGGCGCGCGCCACCGCATAGACGTACGCGCGGCAGGCGTTGAGCCCGACGTACATGTCGGCCAGCTTGGCCTGCATCAACTGGAAGGTGCCGATCGGCGCGCCGAACTGCTTGCGCTCGTGCACGTACGGCAGCACCACGTCCATCGCCGCGGCCATCAAGCCCAACGGGCCGCCGGCCAGCACCACACGTTCGAAATCCAGCCCGGACATCAGCACGCGCACGCCGCCGTTGAGCGTGCCCAGCACGTTCTCGGCCGGCACTTCGCAATCGGTGAACACCAGCTCGCAGGTATTGGAGCCGCGCATGCCCAGCTTGTCGAGCTTCTGCGCGGTGGAGAATCCCGGCATGCCCTTTTCGATGATGAAGGCGGTGATGCCGCGTGCGCCGGCATCCGGGTCGGTCTTGGCGTACACCACCAGCACATCGGCGTCCGGGCCGTTGGTGATCCACATCTTGCTGCCGTTGAGCACATAGCGGTCGCCGCGCGCATCGGCGCGCAGCTTCATCGACACCACATCCGAGCCGGAGCCGGCCTCGCTCATCGCCAGCGCGCCGACATGCTCGCCGGTGCACAGCCTGGGCAGGTAACGCTGCTTCTGTTCCGGCGTGGCGTTCTTGCGCAGCTGGTTGAGGCACAGGTTGGAATGCGCGCCGTACGACAGGCCGATGGCCCCGCCGGCCCGCGAGATCTCTTCCATCGCCACCACATGCGCCAGGTAGCCCATGCCGCTGCCGCCGTACTCTTCTTCCACGGTCAGCCCGAGCAGGCCCTGCTCGCCGAACAGGCGCCACAGCTGGGCAGGGAAGACATTGTCCTGGTCGGCCGTAGCGGCGAGCGGGGCAATATGGTGGCTGGCGAAGGCTGCCACGCTTTCGCGCAGCAGATCGATGTCTTCGCCAAGCGCAAAATTCAGGGACGGCACGTGCATGGAGCGACTCCGCAGGGATCGGGATGTGCCGGGTGGGAGCGGGCAGGCCGCACGGCGTTTGTGCGCAGCCTAGCGGTCCGCAATGAAAAAGTGAACTAAAATTCAACTATTGAACCCAGAATCACACCATGGCTTATCGACGCTCCGCCCTGATGGAAGAACGCCTGGCCGGCAATCGCGAACGCATCCTGCACGCGGCCCGCGCCCTGATCGCCGAAGGCGGCTACCGCAATGCGCCGGTGACCGCCGTCGCCGCTGCCGCTGGCGTGTCCACCGGGCAGATTTACCGGCACTTCCCGTCCAAGGCCGAGCTTTTCGTGGAAGTTCTCAATGCGGCGGTGCAGCGCGAGATGACCATCCTGCGCGCCATCACCACCACCCAGGCCAGCGCTGCCGAGCGCCTGCGCAACGCGATCGCCACTTTTGTACGGCGCGCGTTGGCCGGCCCGGCGTTGGCGTACGCCTTCATCGCCGAGCCGGTGGAAAGCGAGGTGGATGCCGAGCGCATCCGTGGCCGACGCCTGTTCGGCGAAGTGTTCCGTCAGCTGCTTGCCGAAGGCGTGGCGGCTGGCGAGCTCCCGCCGCAATCGCTGGACGCGGCGGCAGCCTGCATCGTCGGCGCCTTCACCGAGGCGCTGGTGGGACCGATCGCCCCCAGTCGCGGCGACCCGCAGCAGGGCGAGCAACTGGTCGAGGCGATCTGCGGGTTCTGCCTGCGCGCGGTCGGCGCGCCCCAGCCGGCCGGCTGACAGTGCACTGACTGAGCCTCTAACTGGGCTGTATGAACGCTTCTGACTGTGCATATACTGTGCACTCGCCCTGCTGGAGTCGTGCGATGGTCGCCGTTCTCAATCCCCTGGCCCTGACCGAACGCCTGCGCGTACCGGATCGCACCATCCTGTCGCCCTCGGCCATGGCCGGCCTGCTGGATCTGTCGCAGCAGGAGCTGGCCGAGCTGGCCGGTGTGCATCGCAACAGCCTGCGCGTGCATCCGGAAAGCCCGCGCGTGCAGGACCTGCTACGCAACCTGTCGCGCCTGCTGGTGGCGATGACGCAGCTCCAGCCGGACGAACGCCAGGTGGTGTTCCACCTCAAGAACACCCCGATCCCCGCGTTCGAATTCGCCACCTTGCTGGAAGTGGTCAAACAGGGCCGTACCGACGATGCGCTGACCTATCTGCGCACCGTCGCCTCGGGGGCCGCCGGTTGAAGCTGAGCGCCCCGGCGCACTGCACGCTGTATCGCGCCTTCACCCCGCGCTGGGCCGCCGAACCGCTGAGCGGCGCCGGTGCGGCACGCTCGGGCGGGCGCTTCAATCGTTTCGGGCAGCCGGCGCTGTATCTATCGCTGCAGCTGGAAACCGCTGCTGCCGAATACGCGCAGGCCGCGCTGTTCCTACCGCCATTGACCCTGGTCAGTTACGCCGCCGAGCTGCCGGCGTTGGCCGATCTACGCCTGCTCGATGCAAGCTGGGATCCGCTCTGGGCCGATTGGACCGAGGACTGGCGCAAGGCCCTGGTCAACAAGATCGAACCGGTGAGCTGGGTGCTCGGCGACATGCTGCGCGAGGCGGAGATCCCTGGCGTGATCTTTCCCAGCATGGCGTTGCCGGAGGGCATCAACGTAGTGCTGTTTCTGGACATGCTGCAGCCCGAACAGGTGTTGCGCGTGCTCGACGATGGCCGCCTGCCGCGCGACGGGCATAGCTGGGGCGATCCTCCGATCGAGGCGTAGCGAGGTCCTTCAACCCAGCAACAGCTGCAGCGCACCCGCCAGCACCGGCGCGGCCACGGCCGTGGGCAGAATCAACCCACGCCGATACGGCAGCAGCCACAGCGACAGCAGCGCGGCAGCGCCGGTCAATGTGCCCAGCCACAACACCGGGCCGATGCCCCAGCCTTGCGCGTGTACCGCCAGGCCGAAGGTGAGCAGCAACAGCAGCCAACCCAGTACGCGCAGTTGCCGCGAACGTGCGGCGCCCAGCGTGCGGCCACGCACTTCCTGCTGATGCTTGTCCATCGCCAGGCACAGCGCGGCGAATCCGGAAAAATTCAGCGCCAGCAACAGCCACACGCTCATGCGCTTTCCTGCATCGGCAGGCTGCCTTGCGCAGGCGCGGCCGCAGTGGCGCGCGCGCGTCGTGCCGATGCCGGTTGCGGCGCCTTCCAGTGTTGCAGGCGCCATCCCGCGATCCCCAGGGACACGCCAAGGAACAGGCAGACCAGATCGACCCCGGCCAGTGTCCATTGCCCGGCCGGCAACGTCACTCCCAGATGCACATCGGTGGTCATCGCATTGACCACCGGCACCAACGCGAACAAGGCCGCACCCAGATACAGCTGCAAGCTCCACATCGCACGCCGTGGCCACACGAATGCGGCCAGCAATGCGGTGGCCCATGCGACGAAGAACAGATTGGCCTCCATCGCCGCGCGCCCCTCCAGGCCCACCGGCAACAAGCGGTTGGCCCAGAAGAAACTGGCAAAGGCGATCGGCAGGCCGGCGACCGTGCCGATGTTGAGCGCATCCACCAACCGCAGCCCGAAGCCGATGCGCCCAGCCTTCAGGTGTTTGGGGCGTTCCTTCACTGCCCACATCACCACGCCGCTGGCCACCATCAGGCAACCGAGCAAGCCGGAGCCGAAGAACAGCGCGCGCATCCACGGCCCGGCGAAGTGGGCGATATGCAGGCCCACCATCACCCCACGCGTCTGGCTAGCACCGCCCGGCGGCCCGCTGCGCTGCAGGCGCTGTCCATTGATTGCATCGAACAGGATGGACGGCGCATCGGTGGAGAGATTGCCAGCGCGCTGGGTGACGCCGACCGCCGCATGCGCGTCGTTGGGAAGCGATACCGCCACGTTGCCCACCTCGCCGCCACGCCAGTCGCTGCGCGCACGCGCCATGAATTGTTCCAGCGGCAGCATGCGCGCCGGCGTGCCGGAGGCGCCTCGCGTATCGGCCACCCGGTTGGCGGACTCTTCGTAGAAACGCATTTCGTTGTCGGGGTACTGCGCCTTGATGCCCCACGGCAGGTACATGAACATCAAGGTCACGATGCCGGTGTAGGTGATCATCGCGTGGTACGGCAACGCGGTCACCGCGCTGACGTTGTGGAAATCCAGCCACGAGCGCAGGCCCTTGCCCGGGCGAAAGGTGAAGAAATCCTTGAAGATCTTCTTGTGCGTGATCACGCCGCTGATGATCGCCACCAGCATGAACATCGCGCAGAAACCGACGATATAGCGCGACCACATCACCGGCAGATAATGCAGATCGAAATGCAGCCGGTAGAAGAATTCGCCGCCCAGGGTGTCGCGTGCAGCGATCTCCCTGCCGGTGGCCGGGTCGATGATGGCGTTGCCGTACATCTGCCGGCGGCTGGCCGGTTTGCCATCGGCTGGCGCAGGGTTTTGCCAGTACATGCTGACTACCGGATTGCGCGTGTCCGGCAAGGTGATGTTCCAGCTCTGCGCATCGGCTGCATGCGTCTGCAGATACTGCTCGGCACTGCGCAGCGCGGTTGCGTTGCTCGCCGTGGTGGTGGGCAATTCCGGGCGCATCCAGCGGCTGATTTCGTCGCGGTAATAACTCGCCGTGCCGCCCATGAAGATCAACAGCAACACCCAGCCGACCAGCAGACCGGTCCAGGTATGCAGCCACGCCATCGACTGGCGGAATCCCTGCTTCATGCCACGCCCCGTTGCAGCCATGCGGCCAGTGCGAACATCAGCGCCGCCGGCACCGCGATGCCGGCCCAGGCGCGCCACACGCTGGCGGTGGCGAAGGCCCATAGCGGCGCGCAGGCGCACACCACGATGCCGACCAGCATGCTGGTCAACACCGCCTCGCTGCGTGGCATCGGCAGGACCAGCGCCAGCAGCAGATTGGTGGCGCTGGCGAGTGCATAGCCGCCAAACATCGCCGCCAGCGTGCGCCCAAGCACGCCCAGCCAGGGACGCCTGAACCAGGGAAGCGGCAGGGACGGTGCGGTGGACATCGGATCAGCCAGGCGTGTGGCCGACTTACTCGGCCAGGAAGGTCAACGTGCTGATGTGATGGATCATCGACACCTGCTTGCCGGCGATCTCACGCTTCACCGGCTCCTTGTTGGTGGCGACCAGGATGTGCCGGCCAGCGCGCAGCTTGGGCAGGGTCACCTGGCCCTTGGCGTCGGAGGTCAGCGTTTTCTGCCACTTCTGCGGGTCGATCACCGTCACCTCGACCTTGGGCAGCGGCTTGTTGCGATAGAGCACGGTCAGCGTGTTGCTGTCGGCGGCGGTGGGCACCAGTTCGAAATCGAGCTTGGCCGAGGGCGTGGCGCGCCCGGCGCGTGCGTAGTAGCTCACGGTCTCGAAGCCGCCGGCCTCGCCCTTCCACGGCTCGAACACGCTGTCATCGCTCAGCCAGGCATCGCCGGTGCCGGACAACGGCGCGGTGAGGAATTCGCTGCCGCGCTGCAGGGCGCCAGCCTTGCCGGCGCTGCCGAACACGGTCGGCTTGACCACGCGCTTGATCTCGTCTTCGCCGTGATCCAGGGCCTCCTGCGCCGGCTCGCCGAAGTAGATGCGCACCGGACCGCTGCCGTCGCGCTCGATCCAGATCTCGTGGGCCTGGGCAGACAGACTGATGCTGGCCAAGGCCAGGCAGGACAGCAGGAAGGACTTCATCGCGGCGACTCCTCGTCAGCGGGACCGGGCGAGGCGAGGACCGCATCACCGTGGAATGATGGGAATGATACGCAATTCCCTCAAGCGCGACCAACGTCTCATGCGGCATTGCGGCAATTCATCGGGCTGCGCGGACCGGCGTGCCTGCAAGACCCATAGCGCGCCAGGGCGCAGCGCACACCGCTGCAATCACGGTCATGCACACTGGCCAGACGGGCGCGAACTGTGCTCTATACTCCGGCGCTAGCAGAGGTCTTCGACCAACAGCCAGGGGTGAGCGCGTGCGGAATTACGACCTCGAGTTCCTGAAGAAATTCTCGATGGTGATCGGACTACTGGTGGTGATCACCCTGGGCCTGATTGCCCTGGCAGCCTATTTGCAACGCGCCATTCCCGACGAAGTCTCCCCCACCGCGGCCAAGCGCGTGCAGCAACGCATCGCCCCGGCCGGCGCGGTCTATGCCGGCACCACCGGTGCGTCCGCACAGGCCGCAGCCCAGGCGGCAGCGCTGGCCAAGGCCGCCTCGCAGTCTGCCTACGGCGGCAGCACCGACGGCAAGACCATCTTCGACAACCTGTGCACCGCCTGCCACACCACCGGCGTGGGCAAGGCGCCGACGCTGGACCATGCGCACTGGGACGCGCGCATCGCCCAGGGCAAGGACACCTTGTACAAGCACGCGATCGAGGGCTACACCGGCCCGGATGGCGGCATCATGCCGCCCAAGGGCGGCAACCCGGCGTTGACCGAAGAACAGGTGCGGGCCACGGTCGACTGGATGCTGAGCAATCTGAAGTAAGCGCCTGCAGCGCAGCAGGCGGCTGACACGAGCGGTCGGTGTGCGGCCAGGTGGCAGCGCGCGCCGTGCGCGGGTGCGTCGACCGGTCAATCGCCAGGCTTGCACGCGCTGGAGCACGCTTTAGCTTTTGTAGGCCAGCACCCATTGCGCGAGCGTTTGCACTCGCTGCACGACGTGCTTGCACGACAACCTCAGCCTTGGACGCCCAGGCCGGCGCAAGTGCTTCGGGGAATGCCTGCAGTTACCGGCATCTGTAGATCGGCCACGCTACCCACGCAGCAGCTGGTCGCCACTCGCAACGTTTTGCTAGCCTGTCGCGGTTCTCACGCGCCGCCTTCGGGGCGGCGCTTGCATGTGGTCTACGTCTTTCTGGAGTGTGTCGATGTCGCGTTGCTCGCTGGTTGTGCTCGGTGTGATCGGTCTGTTGGCGCCACTGCTGGGCAGTGCCGCCGAGGGCGCGCCGCAACGTCTGTCGATCGCCGACGTGCAAGGCGAAGACACCCGTAGCCCCTACGACGGCCGTGTGATCGACGTGGAAGGCATTGTCACCGCCGATACGCGTGCCGGTCTGGCCGGGCTGTTCGTGCAGCAGCCCGGCTTCGAGCCGCGGCGCTCGCACGGTCTGTTCGTCACCGGTGCCGGCAATGCCGAGGTGGCGGTGGGCGACCGCGTGCGCATCGTCGGCACCGTGCGCGAGGTGTCGGCAGGCGGCGAGGCGAGCCTGACCACGGTGGATGCCAGCAGCATCGAGCGACTGGCCAGCGGCCAGCCGGTGCCGGTGCGCATGCTCAGCGGGCCGCCGGCCAACTGGGAAGCGCTGGAAGGCGAGCACGTGCGCATCGCTGCGCTGACGCTCAACGGCAGCGATCGTCTGGACACCTATGGCGAGCTGGTCGCCGCGTTCGGCGGGCGCTTGTGGCAGCCCAGCGAAGTGGCCGCCGCCGGCACCCCGGCCTTCGCACAGGTGCAGGCCGACAACGCCCGTCGCCAGGTGTTGCTGGACGACGCGCGCAACGGCCGCAGCCCCAAGGCGGTGGCCTATCTGCCGGCCGATCCGGTGCTGCGCAGCGGCAGCCTGCTCAAGTCGGTCGACGGCATCGTCGACCAGCGTTACGACGGCAACTACCGCATCCAGGTGCTGAGTCCGTTGACGCTGCCGGCCATGCCGACCGCGGTGGCGCCGCAGGTTGGCGGTGACCTGCGTATCGCCTCGTTCAATCTGGAGAACTTCTTCAACGGCAATGGCCGCGGCGGCGGCTTTCCGACCAAGCGCGGTGCGCGCACGCACGAGCAGTTCCAGGCGCAGCTGACCAAGCTGGTGTCCACCATCGTGCCGTTGCACGCCGATGTGGCTGCGTTGATGGAGCTGGAAAACGATGGCAATGACGCCGATGCGGCGGTGGCGCAACTGGTCGCCGCGCTCAACGCGGCCGACAAGGACAAGGACTGGCAGTTCGTCGACACCGGCAGCGGCCCGGGCGATGACGCGATCCGGGTCGGCATCGTGTACCGCAGTTCGCAGGTCACGCCGGTTGGCAAGCCGGCCACGTTGACCGGCGGGCCGTTCGACAGCCACAGCCGGGTGCCGCTGGCGCAGGCGTTTCGCAGCACCCGCGGGGCAACCTTCGTGGTGGTCGCCAATCACTTCAAGTCCAAGGGCTGCGGCAGCGCCAGCGGCGCCGATGCCGACCAGCGCGACGGCCAGGCCTGCTGGAACGCCACCCGCACCGAATCGGCCAAGCGCCTGCACCAGTGGCTGCAGACCGACCCCACCGGCGCGCAGACCAAGCTGGCTGTGTTGCTGGGCGATTTCAACGCCTACGCAATGGAAACGCCGATGCGCAGCCTGCGCGCCAGCGGCTGGCAGGATGCCTTTGCGGTGGCCGGCGTGAAGCAGCCCTACAGCTACGTCTACGATGGCATGAGCGGGCGGCTCGACCACGCCCTGCTCAGCCCGGCGATGGCCAAGCAACTGCGCGGCGCGGTGGAATGGCATATCAACGCCGATGTCATGGACGATGCCGGCTATGCCAAGCGCAACCTGCCCGGTCCGTGGCGCAGTTCCGACCACGACCCGGTGCTGCTGGGTTTTTCGCTATAGCGCGCTAGCTGGCGCACGTCCCGGCGCGGCGGCGTAGCCGCAGGTTGAGCAGGTGCGTGCTGGCCAGCAGCAGGCTGCCGGTCACCGTGATCGGGGTTTCCCAACTGCCGCCGGCAACCCCGCTGGCGCCCAGCACCAGGCCGGCCAGGCCGAAGACCGCCAGCGCCCACACCGGCGCGGGCAGCGCATGCCGGCGATGGCTGCTCCACAGCGCGTAGCCGCTCAGCGGCACGGCAGCCGTGGCGAACACCACATGCACCCATTCGGCCTGACTCCAGGCACCCAGCAGCGGCAGTGCAGCGGCCAGCAATGGCAGCGCCAGGCAGTGCAGCAGGCACAGGCTGGATAAGGCGATGGCCGAGTTGTCCAGCACGGAAGCGGTAACGCGCATCGGGGGTGTCCTGTCGAGCGAATGTTATATAGTAACACTTCACTCCAGCCAGGCTCTCAGGATGTCCCTGTCCCCCAAGCGCGATTCACGCCTCCCCGTCACCGTGTTGTCCGGCTTTCTCGGCGCCGGCAAGACCACCCTGCTCAACCGCATCCTGCATAACCGCGACGGCCTGCGCGTGGCGGTGATCGTCAACGACATGAGCGAGGTCAACATCGACGCGCAGCTGCTGCGCGAGGGCGGCGCGGCCTTGCGACGCACCGAAGAGACATTGGTGGAATTCAGCAACGGCTGCATCTGCTGCACGTTGCGCGACGATCTGCTGCAGGAGGTACGCAAGCTGGCCGAACAGAAGCGCTACGACTATCTGTTGATCGAATCGACCGGCATCGCCGAGCCGATGCCGGTGGCGGCCACCTTTGCGGTGCGCGATGCCGACGGCTTCAGCCTGGCCGACATCGCCCGGCTCGACACCATGGTGACGGTGGTGGACGGCAGCCGCTTCCTGCAGGACTTCGGCTCGGCCGCCACGCTGGCCGAACTCGGCCAGCAAGCCGGCCCGGACGATAGCCGCGGGCTGGTGCAGTTGCTGGGCGAACAGGTGGAATTTGCCGACGTGCTGGTGATCAGCAAGTGCGATCAGATCGATGCACAGCAGCTGCAACGCCTGCGCGCGGTGTTGCGTGCGCTCAATCGCGAGGCGGCGATCGTGGACGCGGCACATGGCGAGGTGCCGCTGCGCCAGGTGCTCGACACCGGCCGCTTCGATTTCACCCGTGCGCAGCTGGCGCCGGGCTGGATGCAGGAACTGCGCGGCCAGCACACGCCGGAGACCGAGGAATACGGCATCAGCAGCTTCGTCTATCGCGCCCGCCGGCCGTTTCACCCGCAGCGTTTTGCGCGCATGGTGCAAGGCGGGCTGCCGCAGGTGATACGTAGCAAGGGATTTTTCTGGCTGGCCAGCCGCATGGATTGGGTCGGCGAATTGTCCAGCGTGGGTGGCGCGACCCAGACCAATGCAGCGGGCTTCTGGTTTGCCGCACGCCATCGCGTGGATGCGCATGCCATCGGCGAGCCGCTGCAGACCAGCATCACGCCATTGCCATATACCGATATCGGCTGGCAGCGTCAGCAGACGCAATGCTGGACCGCGCCGCTGCCGCAACCGCACGAGGTTGGCGATGCCAGCGAGTACGCCGCGATGCAGCGGCTGTGGCACCCGCTGTGGGGCGACCGTCGCCAGGAGCTGGCGGTGATCGGCGTGGACATGGATGCGCCGCGCACGCGCGCTGCGCTGGATGCCTGCCTGCTCAGCGATCACGAGCTACGCCAGGGCCCGGCGCAATGGCAACTGCTGGACGATCCGTTTCCGCACTGGCAGCGCTGATGGCGGCCTGGATCGCGCTGTCGACATCCGTTCGCGCCTGGTTCCGGATGCAATCTGCCGCAGGCTTGCATCTGCAGTGCGGCGTGCGGATGTGCCGCCACGTGGCGGTGTATCGCATGCCTCACCCGCGGCCGCCGGCCAGCGCGCACAGGCAACGGCGCTGTCCGGATCTTCCGCGGTAGCCGTTGTCGCTTGCCTTGCGATGTGCTCTTGCTTTTTCGGCAGACTGGCAACGAGAGCCGTCGTCCAGGCCGGCGACGTGAGGAGGGCGGCGACGGATGTAGGCGCCGAAGTGAGCACACCGCGACGCAATGACGGCTGCCAAACAACTGACCCATGCGCATCACAGTCCCCCTTGGGTCACTGCACGCATGATCTTCAGCGCTGCCCCTTCGAGGCGAGTGGCGAACCGGCGTCGCGCCGGCCGAATGCCGCCATCAGCCCAGCCGCATGCCCCAGGCGATCGCTGCGATTGCCGGCGCCGCCAGCAACAGCCCCACCCAGCCGCGTCGGCCGATGCGTTCGCCGAACCCCAGCTTGCCGACGAGCGCTCCCAGGATGACCACGCCCAGGTTCATGCTGGCGAAGACGGTGGCCGGGCTGTGTGGCAGCAACTGATGGGCGCGCACGTAGCACAGGATGTTGCCGAAATTGAGCGCGCCCAGGAGCACGCCGGCGAGCAGGTTGCGAAAGCTCAGGCGCGCGACACCGCCCCGGCGAACGACTTGCAGGCCAAGCATCAGCACACCTGCCAGGGCAAAGCACAGCGTCAATGACGTCAGCGACGGCGTACCGGCCTGTGCGATGTGCTTGAGCAACAGATCGATCAGGGCAAAGCCCATCCACACGCCTGCCAGCCACGGCCAGCCGATCGAGGTCGGGGCCGAATCCGTACCGGCGGCCTGCCGTGGCCGTTGCAGGATGCAGACGATGGCCAGCAGACCCAGGCCCAGTCCCGTCAGCTTCCAGGCATTGACCGGTTCACCAAAGAGCGTGAACGCCGCCGCCAGCGAGAGCAGGAGCGACAGGCGTTGGGCAATGTCGGTACGGACGATGCCGGCGGTGGCGACCGCGCGTGCCAGCAGCATGAAGATCGAGGGCAGCGCCACCGCCAATGCAAACAGTGCCAGCCAGGGCGTGGTCGGCGCGCGCAGCGTGTCCAGTGACGGATGCAGGGTCAGCCACGCCAGCAGTGCGGCGGTGGCGTAGTTCCAGGTGATCGCCTGCGCAGCATCCAGGCGATAGCGCGGCAGCAGCTTGAGAACCACCGACACCAGGACACTGCAAACGACGGCAAACAGCAGAAAATGCATGGGCAACGCAACGAAGTGTGCAGGCAGGGCGATGAACGCGGCCGGCGGGGCGGCTATTATGACGGTATGTCCAATCCCTTATTCCCCACCGAATCGGCCGCACTGACATTGGACGGGCCGGTCGGTCCGCTCGATGTCGCGGTCGATCTGCCCGAGCCGGACGTTGCCGCGCAACCGGTCACCGCCATCGTCTGCCACCCGCTCTCCACCGAGGGCGGCAGCATGCACAACAAGGTCGTCACCATGGCTGCGCGCGCGCTGCGCGAGTTGGGGATCACCGTGGTGCGCTTCAATTTCCGCAGTGTCGGCAACTCGGCCGGTGCGTTTGATCATGGCGATGGCGAGCAGGACGACCTGCGTGCGGTCGCTGCATGGGTGCGCAGCCAGCGCCCGGGCGACACGTTGTGGCTGGCCGGCTTCAGCTTCGGGGCGTATGTATCGCTGCGCGCCGCCGGCTCGCTCGAACCGCAGGTGCTGATCTCGATCGCGCCGCCGGCCGGGCGCTGGGATTTCAGCGACATGCAGCCGCCGGCGCAGTGGCTGGTGGTGCAGGGCGATGCCGACGAAATCGTCGACCCGCAGGCGGTGTATGACTGGCTGGAGACCCTGGAGCAGCAGCCCGAGCTGGTACGCATGCCCGACACCAGCCACTTCTTCCACCGCAAGTTGATCGACCTGCGCGGTGCGATCCAGCATGGTGTCCGGCGCTGGTTGCCGGCCGCCGTCTGACCGCGGCAGGGCCCATGCGTATCGCCCGGCGATGCGCCGTTGAGCGGGCAAGGCAGCAGCCGGCCCGCGGAGAACACGATGAGTGAGATGACCCCGTCGCAGCGCTACGCCGCCGGCGTACAACGCGGCGACTGGCGCGCCGACCCCGCGCAGCAGGCGGCCCTGGCCGAGCTGGACCGTATCCACGAGGCATTGGTGGACAGCGCGCAGGACGGCTGGCTGGATCGGCTGTCGGCGTTCTGGAAAAAGCCCGAGCCGGTGCGCGGGCTGTATTTCTGGGGCGGGGTGGGGCGCGGCAAGACCTTCCTGGTCGACCTGTTCTACGACGGGTTGCCGATCAAGCAGAAGTACCGCACGCACTTCCATCGCTTCATGCGCGGGGTGCACGAGCAACTGCGCGAGCACGCCGGGCAAAGCGATCCGCTGGCCAAGATCGCGCAGCAGTGGCGCGAGAATTTGCGCGTGCTGGTGCTGGACGAATTCTTCGTCACCGACATCGGCGATGCGATGTTGCTGGCGCGCCTGCTGGAACGCCTGTTCGCCGAAGGCGTGACCCTGGTGACCACCTCCAACACCGCACCGGAAAACCTCTACGCCAACGGCCTGCAGCGCGATAGCTTCATGCCGGCGATCGGCCTGCTGCAGAAATTCTGCGTGGAACTCTATGCAGAAGGCACCGAGGATTACCGCATGCGCGCGCTGACGCGCTCACCGGTGTATCGCGCGCCCCTGGATGCGCAGGCCGATGCGTGGCTGACGCAGCGCTGGGGCGAGCTGAGCGGAAATTCCGAGCCGCGCAGTGGCAACATCGAAATCGAGGCGCGCAAGATTGCCGTGCGTGCGCGCGGCAAGAGCATCGCCTGGTTCGATTTCGCCGCGCTGTGCGAGGGCCCGCGTGGCCCGGGCGATTACATCGAGATCGCGCGCGAATTCACCACCGTGTTGCTGGGCGGCATCCCGCACTTCGATCGCATGAATGAGGACGCCGCACGTCGCTTCGTCAATCTGATCGACGAGCTGTACGACCGCCACGTCAACCTGGTCTGCACCGCGCAGGACGCCCCGCCCGCGTTGTACAGCGGCCAGCGCCTGGCCGGCGCCTTCGAGCGCACCGCCTCGCGCCTGATCGAGATGCAGAGTGCCGAGTATCTGGCCACCGCACATCGGGCCTAGACATGCAGACGCGGCCCGGCCCCGGACTGCACAAGATCTTGTGACCGATCAGGACGGCGGCCTGGGCCAGTTCGGCGGCGGTGCCTGGTTACATAATGGATCAAAAAATCGCTTGCAATTAAATAGCGCGCTATGTAAATTGCAGCCATGGACACCGCCATAGCCACCACCGCCCGGACCAATGCGCTGCTGCAGCTCGACAACCAGCTGTGCTTTGCGCTGTATTCGGCCAACCTGGCGATGCACAAGCTCTACCGCGGGCTGCTGAAGACGCTGGACCTGACCTATCCGCAATACCTGGTGCTGCTGGTGTTATGGGAAACCGACGGCCGCAGCGTGTCGGAGATCGGCGAGCGCCTGTACCTGGACTCGGCCACGCTGACCCCGCTGCTCAAGCGGCTGCAGGCTGCCGGGCTGGTCACCCGCACACGCGCCGCCAGCGACGAGCGTCAGGTGATCATTGCGCTGACCGATGCCGGCCGCGCACTGCGCGCCAAGGCCGGCGCGGTGCCGGAGCAGGTGTTGTGCGCCTCAGCGTGTTCGTTGGACGAATTGCGTCAACTCAAGCAGCAGCTGGAAACGCTGCGCTCAAACCTCGGCACGGGGTGAGCGTGTTCCGCATCGCCCACACTTTTTGCAACATGTCGTACACGATTCAATCGTCAACTACTCAGCTACATCACGCGCTGACAGCGCTCATTCTGGAGAACCACCATGGCCTCACCTGAAAAAGTCCTCTACACCGCCCATGCCACTGCCACCGGCGGCCGCGAAGGCCGCGCCGTGTCTTCCGACAAGGCGCTGGACGCCAAGCTGTCCACCCCGCGCGAGCTGGGCGGCGCCGGCGGCGACGGTACCAACCCGGAGCAGCTGTTCGCTGCCGGCTACGCCGCCTGCTTCATCGGCGCGATGAAGGCTGTCGCGGCGCAGGACAAGCTCAAGCTGCCGGGCGAAGTGAGCATCGACAGCAGCGTCGGCATCGGCCAGATTCCGGGCGGCTTCGGCATTGCCGTGGAGCTGCGCATCGCAGTGCCGGGCATGGACCAGGCCGAACTGCAGACGCTGGTCGACAAGGCCCACCAGGTCTGCCCGTACTCCAACGCGACCCGCGGCAACATCGACGTCACCCTGACCCTGGCCTGATCCACGCCAGCACCACGCGTAACACGTGGTGGAGTCAGAAACGGCCCGGCGCCTGCGTCGGGCCGTTTTTGTTGCAGCAGCAGCGCTGCCCTGAAGAACACAGGCAGCCGGCGTCGCTGTGTCAGCGCGACCTGGCATGGACGCAAGACACGCCAACGAGGCGATGCACCCGCGTCCGGGTGCGCACGCACGCGCTGGCGATGGGCGTCACCGCGCGGCACACTGTTGCAATGACAGTGCCTGCTTCTGCGATCCCGATCGGACTTCCCTGCGCATGAGCGCAACGCGTCCCACCTTGTTGCTGCTCCCCGGTCTGCTCAACGATGCGCAGCTGTGGCAGGCACAGCGCGTGGCCCTGGCCGAGCTTGCCGACTGCGTGGTCGGCGACATCACCCAGGGTGAGAGCATGCGCGCGCTGGCGACACAGCTGCTGGCGCAGATGCCTCCGCGGTTTGCACTGGCAGGATTTTCCTTGGGTGGCTACGTCGCGCAGGAAATCCTGCGTATCGCGCCGGAGCGCGTGGAGCGGCTGGCCTTGCTGGACACCTCGGCGCGTGCCGATTCGCCCGAGCGTGCGGCGCAACGGCGCGCGCAGGAAGCGAGCGTGCGTGGCGCCAGTGCCTTCCACGGATTCGGCGAACGGCTGCTGCGGCACTACGTGCATCCCTCGCGCTGGCAGGACGAGGCCTTGCTGGAGCGGGTGCGTGGCATGACCCAGCGCCTGGGCGTGGAGGTGTTCCTGCGGCAGAACCGGCTGGAGCGTGAAGACGGCCGCGCGCTGCTGCGCGCCTATGCCGGCCCGCTGCTGGTGCTGTGCGGCCAGGACGATGCGATCACCCCGCCGGCATTGCACGAGGAAATGGCCGCACTCGCAGTGCACGCGCGCTTGGTGCAAGTGCCTGCGTGTGGCCATCTGTCGCCGCTGGAACAGCCGCAGGCAGTGTCGGATGCACTGCGGCAATGGCTGCTCGCCTGATACGACGACGACCGAGCTGACCCAGCCAGGCCTGCCGCCGTGCGATCCCATGCGGCGAGATGGCATCAACCAGTGCGCGATGAGGGGCTCTGAACCAATAGTCTTGGAAAGGTGATCAGGGCGCCGTCGGCTGCTACGCAGTGCCTGCATTCATGCATGCAAGGTGTCGTACGCAGTCACGGCAGCCATCTGGCCGAAGCGACTCGTTGGGCTGCCACAAGGCGTCAAGTTCCCCTGCGCTACACCGCCGCCGTCACCGCGCGGCCGTCGCCACAACGCTGTTGGATACCGGCGCATCGGCGTCGTCTTTCTGCTGATGCGTGTGGAGTTCCAGCATCTGCAGCCGCTGCCCCTGGAAGCGATATTCCAGCGCCTGCTGCACCCCATACAGGGCCTGCGCCTGCGTGCACAGCGTCTGTGCCTGCGCTTCCAGCGCCTGGCTGCGTACCTGCATCTGCTGCTCCATGTGCGCATCCAGCTGCTCGCCGCGTCGCTCCAGCTGCGCAGCGCGTCCGGTCATCACCGTCCACATCACGCTGCGGGTCAGGCTGCCGGCCAGGTCGTCGGCAGCGCGTTCGACACTGGCTTCGAAACGTTCGTCGAACAGGGCCTGCTCCCAGCGCCCACGCCCCAGCGTGGCATCGACCTGCGCGAGTGCGGTGCCGCGCAGTCGCTCCACCTTGCGCTCCTGGCGCGTGCTGTCGGTCAGCATTTGCACCACGCCGGCCAGTGCGTCGAAGCTGATGTCGACCACCGAGCGGGCAATGGCGGTCACGGCCGGCATCAGTGCGCGGGCACCCTGCTCGAGTTCGCGCAGGCGTTGCGCGTCGGCAGCGCTGATTGCTTGCGGTTGGCGATCGATGTTGAGTTCGCCACCGTGGAAGAAAATCTCGCGCGGCACGCCTTGCTTGCGACGCAGCCAGATACCGCCGCTGTCGGCCAGCAAGTCGTAGGAGGTGCTGACGTCACACTGCTGTGCGGACACCTGCGGCCTGGCGGTTGCAGCCTGTGCGCTACAGGCCGCCAGCAGCAGGAGCGGGGCCAGGAAGGTGCGGATGCGCATGGGGCGGATGCCCGGGAGTGGTGATGCGGCAGCATGGCGCGCGGCTGCACGCCGGGCCATGGGCAGGAAGTCAGGGTGCCGTAGCGGCGTTTTGGCCCCTACTGCGCAAAGCGTGAACCGGGTCGAGCATCGTTGCGCCGACATCCTGCAAACGTTTGGCTCACTTGATTCTCACGGTGTATGGTGTGAATTATGTTGCACAGCAGCATCGGAGCTCAGCAATGCTCGACTCACGCATCGAAAAGGTTGATCTGGCACTCACCGAGATTGCCAAGGACCCATCGGAGAAGGTGGCGCTGTGGCAGTGGGCGTGCCGCGAGATGCTGCACGAGACGCTGATCGGCATGCACCAGCTCTCGCACCTGGCCGGCATTTCCCAGCAGGTTGCCAACGACTGGCGCGCGCCGGTGGATGTGATCGCACCCGAGAAGCCCTATCTGGCCCCCTCCGCGCTGGCCGATCGCCGCCTGCCGCAGGTGCTCGATGGCCTGGGCAATACGCATGACGACAACGACCGCGCCACGCTGTGGCGGCTGCGCTATGCCAGCCTGATCGCCGCCACCCTGCAGGGCATGCAGGCACTGGCCGACAAGCACCGCATCGACCGCCAGGCGATGGCACTGTGACAGTGAGCTGACAGCGCTGCGCGGCCGCAAGCGCTGCGCCGGCTTCCGAACGGTCGCTTCACGTCAACATGCTTGCTTCAATGCCGGACGGCGGCCTCTTCCAGATGCCGCCACGCATGCCGCACGATCCAGCGCGCCTGGTCCCAGGGCACCGACAGCAGCGGTTGATAGTGGTAGTAGCCGTCCTGCAGCACGCGATACAGCTGCGCCTCGGTCGCGCGCGGATAGGCCAGATAGATGTCGTAGCCGAGCGTGAGTAGCCGGGCGTAATCGGCGAAGGCGTAGCCACCCAGATGGCCTTCGGCGTGGACACCGCGCCAGTAGGCGATCTCGGTGTCGAGATCGACGCTGCGGCGGGTCAAGACGGATGCGCTGTGCATGGGTAGGACTCCGTTGCCGAGACTACCCCCTGTGCCCGGCACCGTAGCAGCGCCTGCCGCGTGCAACCAGCACGCGACGACGAGCGGTCGTCACGGTGACGATGCCACGGGCCGGACAGCGCCGACCCATGGCAGCCGGGACCTCAATCCCAGTCGGGTGCGATGGCCTTCGGGTTGGCCAGCCGCTGCCCGCGGTCCAGTGCGGCGATCTCGGCCATATCCTGCTCGCTCAGCCGCAGCGTCTGCGCCTTGAGATTGCTCTCCAGATTGTCGCGCTTGGTCGAAGACGGAATCACCGAATAGCCCTGCTGCAGCGCCCAGGCCAGGGTGACCTGCGCCGGGGTGGCGTCATGGCGTGCGGCGATCGCCTGGATCACCGGGTCCTTCAGCACCTCGCCCACCGCCAGCGTCATGTACGAGGTCACGTGGATGCCTTGCTCGCGCAGGAACGCGATCAGGCTGCGGTTCTGCAGGTACGGATGCACTTCGATCTGATTGGTGGCGATGGCCTCGGCGCCCAGGATCTCGATGGCCTGCTTGATCAGCGCGATGGTGAAGTTGGAGACGCCGATCGCGCGGGTCAGGCCCTGCTGCCGGGCCTCGTTCAAGGCTTCCAGATAGTCGCGCATCGGCACCTGATCCTTGGGCGAAGGCCAGTGGATCAGGGTCAGGTCGACATGGTCGGTGCCCAGTTTGCGCAGGCTTTCCTGCAGGCTGGGCAACAAGGCGCTGCGGTCGAACTTGTCGACCCAGATCTTGGTGGTCAGATACAGCTGATCGCGCGGCAGGCCGGATGCAGCGATGGCCTGGCCGACCTGTTCTTCGTTGTCATAGATCTGCGCGGTATCGACGGCGCGGTAGCCCAACTCCAGTGCATTGCGCACCGAGTCGATGACGACCTGGTCCTTGAGACGGAAGGTGCCGAGGCCGAATGCGGGGACTGTCATTGTGTTCCTTTGGTAATCGGGAATGGGGAATCGTGAATCGCAAAAGCTGATGTCGTGGGGGCGCTGTGAGCCATTAGTCCAGTGCGACGACGGCCTTGCCGAAGTTCTCGCCGCGCAGCAGGCTGATCAGGCCCTGCGGGGCGCTGTCCAGCCCGTGCAGGACGTGTTCGCGGTACTGGATCTGGCCGTCGCGCAGCCACTGGCCCATCTCGCGCAGGAAGGCGGGCATCAGGCGGATGAAATCGTGCTGGATGAAGCCGCGCACGGTCAGCCGCTTGCGCAGCACCTGGCCCATGAACTCCGGCAGGCGATCCGGCCCCGGCAAGGCCTGGCCGCGGCTGTTGTAGGTGGCGATCACGCCGCATACCGGGATGCGCGCGAAGTCGTTCAATTGCGGCAACACCGCGTCGAAGACCTTGCCGCCGACGTTCTCGAAATAGATGTCGATCCCGTCCGGGGTGGCCGCGCGCAGCTGCTCGGCAAAGTCGTCGGCGCGATGGTCCAGCGCCACATCCACGCGCAGCACCTCGCGCAGATACCGCACCTTTTCCTCGCCACCGGCAATGGCCACCACGCGCAATCCCTGCAGACGCGCCAGCTGGGCCACGGTGGCGCCGACCGACCCGCTGGCTGCTGCCACCACCAGGGTTTCGCCGGCCTGCGGCTTGCCGATTTCGTGCAGGCCGGCGTAGGCAGTGAAGCCGGGCATGCCGTACACGCCGAGCGCGGTGCTCAGCGGCAGGGCATCGTCCTTGGGCAGCTTGCGCAACGGCGCGGTGGGCGTGAGCAGGCTATGGCTCTGCCAACCGCCGGGCAGTACCAGCAGGTCGCCTGGCTGATAGCCGGCATGGTGCGACTCGAGCACCTCGCCGACGGTGCCGCCTTCCATCACCGCGTCGATCTCCACCGGGGCGGCGTAGGACGGGCCTTCGTCCATGCGTCCGCGCATGTACGGGTCCAGCGACAGGAAGCGGTTGCGCACCAGAATCTGGTCGTGCCCGGTGGGCGGCAAGGCGACGTCTTCAATGCGGAAGTTGTCGGCGCTCGGCTCGCCGTGCGGGCGAGAGGCCAGCACGATGCGGCGATTGGTGATCGATGTCATGGGGGATTCCTTGCGGAAAGGGCCGCGCGTACGCGACCGGGGGAGCGCAGCCGCAATGGCGGCTGCGCGCGGAAAGACGCGCGTGGTCGACTGCGTGCGTGATGCAAGCCGATGCGTCAGGCTGCGTCGGCCGGCTCGGGGGCGCTTGCGGCATCGAGCTGTGCAATCTGATCGGCGCTCAACGACAGCTGCGCGGCGGCCAGCACATCGTGCAACTGGGTCACGCTGGTAGCGCTGACGATCGGTGCGGTCAGGCCGGGGCGTGCGATCAACCAGGCCAGTGCGATCTGTGCCGGTGTGGCGCGGTGGGTGGCCGCCAGATCGTCCAGCGCCTGCAGAATGCGCAGGCCGCGCGGATTGACGTATTGCTTGACCACCGAGGCACCGCGCGCGCTGCTCTTGCCGGCGTCGTCGGCGCTGCGGTATTTGCCGGTCAGAAAACCGCTGGCCAGCGAGTAGTAGCTGATCACGCCGAGCTCGCGTTCGCGCACCAGCGGCTCCAGCTCGGCTTCATAGCCGGCGCGGTCGTAGAGGTTGTATTCCGGTTGCAGGCTTTCGTAACGCGGCAACTTGTACTGCTCGGAGATATCCAGGGCATCGCGCAGGCGTGCGGCGCTGTAGTTGGACGCGCCGATCGCGCGCACCTTGCCCTGTTCGATCAAGCGGCCGAACGCGGCCAGCGTGGCTTCCAGCGGAATCGATTCGTCGTCTTCGTGCGCCTGGTACAGATCGATCACATCGGTCTGCAGGCGGGTGAGCGAATCTTCCACCGCGGCGGCGATGTTCTCCGGCGACAGGCCCGGATGCTCGCTCCATTTGGCCACCTTGGTGGCGATCAGCACCTTGTCGCGCTTGCCGCTGCGTGCGAGCCAGCGCCCGATGATGGTTTCCGACTCGCCACCGCGATTGCCCGGCACCCAGCCGGAGTACGCATCGGCGGTGTCGATCAGGTTGAAGCCGGCATCGACGAAGGCATCGAGCAACGCGAACGAGGTCGCCTCGTCGGCGCTCCAACCAAACACATTGCCACCGAACACGATCGGTTGAACCTGCAGGCCGGAGCGGCCTAGCGCGCGGGAGTGGGTCATCACGGTTGCTCCTGATTCGAACTGCCGACAGGATAGTCATGCGTGCCGATGTTGCGTGTGACACCTGCGTGGATTCAGCGTTCCGCAGATCGCCCTCATCGACTCACGTCGTCTGAACATGTCGTCCGCCGCGCCTGGTGCGGCGCGTCATGCGGCGTACGGATCCGTGCACATGGCAGGCTTCGGGCCGCATGCTAGGCTCGCGCTACTTTTTCCCGCAAAGGGCGCTGCGATGATCCGCAACAAGCTGGTGTGTGCATGTGTGGTGGGGATGGCAGTGGCGATGAGCGCGCCACTGGCAATGGCAATCAAACCGGCCGATAGCGCCAGCTTGCCGGCGCCCGATGCGGCGCTGCAAAAAGCCATCGACGGCAACTGGCGCGATCGTGTCTACGTGCAGCGCGACGTCTATCGTCATCCCGGCCAGACGCTGGCGTTCTTCGGCATCAAGCCGACCCAGACCGTCATTGAAATCACGCCGGGTGGCGGCTGGTATTCGGAAATCCTGGCGCCGTACCTGCGCGATAAGGGCAAGTATGTTGCCGCAGTGGTCGACCCGGCGGCGGTGCCGGAGGGGCGCGGCCGCGATTCGGCACAACGTGGGCGCGACGAGCTGGAGAAGAAGTTTGCCGCCAAGCCGGAGGTGTACGGCAAACCGTCGTTCGTTTCCTATGTGCCCAAGACGCCGTCGTTCGGCGTGGACAACTCGGCCGATCTGGTGCTGACCTTCCGCAACGTGCATAACTGGCGCATGGCCGGCAATGCCGAGGCGATGTTTGCCGGCTTCTACAAGGTGCTCAAGCCCGGCGGCGTGCTCGGCGTGGTCGAGCACCGTGCCAAGGCCGACGTGCCGGCCGACGACAAGAGCGGCTACGTCGGCCAGGCGCAGTTGATCGCGATGGCCGAAGCGGCCGGATTCAAGCTCGCCGGCAAGAGCGAAGTCAATGCCAACCCGCGCGACACCAAGGACTATGCCGGTGGCGTGTGGACCCTGCCGCCGAGCAACAACCACGACAAGGCCGACGACGCCAAGTACAAGGCGATCGGTGAGAGCGACCGCATGACCTTGAAGTTCGTCAAGCAGTGAGACGCGGCCTGCATGCCGACGCACGCGCGTCGGCATGCAGGTCCTGCACTGCCCGCGACGGTGCGTCGATGCTGTCATGGCGCGCGGCATGCGATGACTGCGCAATCGGCTGCACGACCGTAAGGACGGCGCGGGCAGCGCAACGACGGCCAGTTGGGCCAACGCTGCGCTGGTTTGCATGCGGCAGGCCACTGATGCACAACCGCCCCGCGTAGCGATGCCGGCTGCGTCAGCGTGCAACGCGGTTGCATGCAGCAGCACATCGCCTGCCGCCGGTGGCGCGACCTCTTCAACCCGGTGCATGACCCACGCGCCACGCGCGTGGCCTGCAACGACCTTGCGCAACAGGATTGGCATGTTGGTGTTGTTGAACAAACCCTATGGCGTGCTGTCGCAATTCAGCGACCGCTCGCAGCCGCCCAAACGCACGCTGGCCGAATTCGGCCTGCCGGCCGACGTCTATGCAGCCGGTCGCCTGGATCACGACAGCGAAGGCCTGTTGCTGCTGACCGACGATGGTGCACTGGCGCATCGCTTGACCGACCCGCGCCACAAGCAACCCAAGACTTACTGGGTGCAGGTGGAAGGCGACCCGAAGCCCGCGCAACTGCAGGCCTTGCGTGATGGCGTACTGCTCAACGACGGCCCGACCCGCCCGGCCGAAGTGCGCAGGCTCGATCCGGCACCGCAGCTGTGGCCGCGCGATCCGCCGGTGCGCGTGCGCAAGACCGTGCCCGATGCCTGGCTGGAGCTGCAGATCACCGAAGGCCGTAATCGTCAGGTGCGGCGCATGACCGCCTCGGTGGGCCTTCCGACCTTGCGTCTGATCCGCGTGGCGATCGGCGACTGGACCCTGGATGCGCTGGCGCCGGGCCAGTGGCGCATCGAACAAACGCGCGGCGCGCGTCCAAGTAGGACGCGACGCGGAGCCTGATGCATCCGGTACAGCGGTCGCTGCACCGCACGCGGCGCTGAGCTCGATGCATCTTGGACGGCGCTGCTTATAGAATCGCTCATGCGGCATGAGCAGCAGGATTGGTAACGCGAACACAGATGCAGCGGTTGCGTGTCTGCGTGGCCGATCCACCCTGCGATGCGGCAATACGGCGCGGGTCAGGCCAAGCGCGGTAATGACAAGCGCGCGGCTATGGGCAAGCAACGCGATCACACGCGATCGTTAATCGCCGCGGACCTGCACATGTAGTGCCGCATTCTTCGACCACGCGAGTGGGTGTCGATGACTTGGCGATTTAACGGTGGCATCGATCGTCGTCCACAAACAAAAACGCCACGGCGCAGGGCAGTGGCGTCATGTTTTGTGCCTGGAACGACGACGGCTTACTCGATGCCGTCGCTCGGAGTCACCGCACCGCGACGCTGGTAGGCGGCGCGACGTGCGCTGGCATTGCTGGCGTGTTCGCGGTCCAGACGGTGGACGTTGCCGCCAAGCACCTGCTGGTCACGCTGGCGCTTGCGATACACGGCATAACCGATCAGGCCCAGGCCGGCGACGGCAGCAGCCACCGTGACGGCCGGGTTGCGCTTGACCACTTTGCTGACGACCTTGCCGCCGGTGCGCACGGCACCCAGGGCAGCACCGGTCTTCAGCCATTCGCTGGCGCCCGGACCGAAATGACGCAGGCTGCTGCCTGCATGACGGGCCTGATCGCCAGCATTGGAGGCGGCGTGACGCAGATGGTCGCCCGCATTGCCAGCCAGTTCCAGGGCACGCTCCAGGGCGCGTTCGGTGATCACAGTCAGCTTGCTCATTGGAGGCGTTTCCTTTCTGAGTACGTGGGCCGCAGTGTGTGGGCTGTTGCGTATAGACGGTGTTAGCGGTGGCAGGGCTTGTTTGGGTTGCGGTTAAGTAATGATGCGGGGCGGTGCTGTGATCGGCGTTTACCTGGATCCGGTATCTACCTGGATGCGGCAGAAGCCTGACCTGGCCGGTGTCGACGCTGACGTCGCTTCTCCCGCCGGAAGTAAGGTGCCCGAAGGGTGGATGAGGGGACGGGCGAAGCCACGTGCAGTTGTAATTACAACGAGGGCTTCGCACCGTACCCGTACCCCAGCCCCTCTCCCGAGGGGAGAGGGGCTTACATCAGGTGCCGCGCGGTTTTGCCCGATGGGTTGCAGTCGCGGTCCATGGATCTTCCGGCCACGGATGTCTGGGATACCGCCCTTTCATCTCCTTCCTGACATCCGGGTACGTGGTGACCCAGAAGCTCTTCAAATCCTGCGTGACCTGCAACGGGCGTCCGCCGGGCGAGAGCAGATGCAGGGTCAGCGGGATGCGGCCGTCGGCGATGCGCGGGGTTTCAGCCAGGCCGAACAGTTCCTGCAGCTTGACCGCCAGCACCGGCGGCAACGGTTGCTCGGCGTGGTCGAGGGCGTAAACGATCTGCCGCTCCATGCCCGAGGGCACGCTGATGCGGGTGGGCGCATGGCGGTCGATCAGCTGGCGGCGGTCCCACGGCAGGGCGGCCTTGAGCGCCTCGCCCAGATTGGCCTCGTCCAGCGCATCCAGGCGGGTCTTGCCAGCGAAGGCCGGGCGCAGCCAGGTGTCCAGTGTCTCCAGCAACGCGGCGTCGGACAGGTCGGGCAGTGCAAGCTCGGGCATCCAGGCTTGCAACGACTGCAGGCGGGCCCGCCATTGGCGCAGGCCGTCGGTCCACGGCAAGGCATCCAGGCCGAGCTGCCGCACCGCCTCGGTCAGCGCACCGGCGGCTTGCGCCGGATCGACGCGGCCGGCCGGGCGGCTGTCGAGCACGATGCGGTCGAAGCTGGATTGCCGACGCGCGACCAGGGCGCGCTTGTCCGCGTCCCACTGCACCAGATCCTGCTGCACGAAACGCTCGGGCACGCTGCGGCACAGATAGCCTTCGTCCACCGGCGCTGCGCGCAACAGCAGCGCGTCCTTGGCTTCGTAACGCAACTCGCTGGCAACCAGCCAGGGTTCGCCGCGCAGGTCGCTGTGGTCGAACAGGCGCGCGCTGCGGCCGTTGGCCAGCAGGTAGCGCAACGGGTCGTTGGGATGGCGTGCGGCAATGCGGTCGGGGAAGGCGTGCGAGAGCAGGTCGCCGAGCGCGTGCGCCTCCACGCTGGCGGGCGGAGCGCTGTCGCAGCGCAGCCGCCGTCGCCATTGTTTGGCGGCGCTGTCGATCGCGGCCAGGCCGCCGCGGTTGGCATCGTGCGCGCTGCGGCCTTGGCGGAATGCGGCCAGTGCGCGCCAGCGTGCAGCCAGTCCATCGCCGCCTTGACGCAGCGGGTCGCGCGCTTCCAGCAAGGCGGCCAGGTCGCAGGCCAGCGCCACGCGTGTCGCGTCGCCAGCCTGCGCCAGCATCGCGGCCAGACGCGGATGGGTGCCCAGCGCGAGCATGCGCCGGCCCAGTGCGGTGATGCCGCCGCTGCCGGTGAGCGCGCCCAGCCGCTGCAGCAATTCGTGCGCGGCGGCCAGCGCACCGGCCGGCGGGGCATCGACGAAGCGCAGCGCAGCGCTGCCCCAGGCGGCCAGTTCCAGCGCCAGGCCGGCCAGCTCCACCTGGGTGATCTCCGCGCGCCGCTGCGGTTCCAGCCGCTGCGATTGCGGCCACAGCCGGTACGCCCAGCCGCTGGCCACACGCCCGGCGCGGCCGGCACGCTGGTCGGCCGAGGCCTGCGCGATGGTGGTGATGTCCAGGCGCGAGAAACCGCTGTTGGGATCGTAATGCGGCTCGCGCGCCAGCCCGCTGTCGATGACCACGCGCACGCCGGGCAGGGTGACCGAGGACTCGGCAACATTGGTCGCCAGCACCACGCGGCGGCGGCCGGACGGGTCGGGTTGCAGCACCTGGCTTTGCGCCTCGACCGCCAGCTCGCCGTGCAGCGGCAGCACCTGCACCGCCGGATCCAGCACGTCCTGCAGCGCGCTGTGCACGCGTGCGATCTCGCGCTGGCCGGGCAGGAACACCAGCACATCGCCCGGGTGGGTGGACAAGGCGTGTTCCACCGCGCGCCGGGTCTGCGGCTCCAGCGCTTCGTCGCGGCGCGCGGGAAAGTGCGCGATCTCCACCGGGAAACTGCGCCCGGCGCTGCTCAGGCGCGGCGCATCGAGAAAGCCGGCCAGGCGCTCGCCATCCAGCGTGGCCGACATCGCCACGATGCGCAGGTCCTCGCGTACCTGCGCCTGCACGTCCAGCGCCAGCGCCAGGCCAAGGTCGCCGGCCAGATGGCGCTCGTGGAATTCGTCGAACAGCAACGCGCCGATGTGCTCCAGCATCGGGTCGTCCTGGATCAGCCGGGTCAGGATGCCCTCGGTGACGACCTCGATGCGGGTACGCGCAGAGGTCTTGTTCTCGAAGCGGATGCGGTAGCCCACCGTCTCGCCGACCGGCTCGCCCAACTGGCGCGCCATGAACACGGCGGCGCTGCGGGCGGCCACGCGCCTCGGTTCGAGCATCACGATCTTGCGGCCGGCCAGCCAGGGTGCGTCCAGCAAGGCCAGCGGTACCTGGGTGGTCTTGCCGGCGCCGGGCGGGGCTTCCAGCACCAGCCGCGGATGGGCGGCCAGGCTGTCGCACAGCTGCGGCAGCAGGGGGGAGATCGGAAAGGCAGGCTCGGTCATGCGCGGGAAGGATACGGGCACGTCACAGATGGCGCGATGGTCGGGCCGTCGGGTGAAGCCTGTCGGGGAATCCGGAAGTGCTATTACCTTTTAGGCATTCAAGGCTGACTTTGGCGCCGGCGCTGCTTCAGGCCGGCAGCGTGCCTGTCGATAACCGCTGTACTCCCCGATTTGGACGCCCCATGTCTGCTGCCACCCCGAAATTCGTCAGCCTGCAAAGCAAGCTGCTCGGCGCGCTCGCGCTGGGCCTGTCGGTCATCCTGCTGTGTGCCCTGGGCGGTTTGGGCACGGCGTGGCTGAGTCTGTCCGGCAAGGTGCCGCCGGAGGTGGCGCAGGCTTCCAGCAGCGAAGAGATCACCCGCGATTTCCGCCTGCAGGTGCAGGAGTGGAAGAACGTGCTGATCCGCGGGCGCGATCCGGCGCTGCTGGACAAGCACCTGAGCGCCTTCCGCGAGCAGGGCAGGAAGGTGCAGGCCAGCACCGCGGCGCTGGCCAAGGCAACCCAGGACCCGCAGGTGCGCACGCTGGCGCAGGACTTTGCCAAGGCGCATCTGGGTCTGCAGCGCAATTACGAAGCGGCGCTGGGCAAGTTTGCCGAGGCCGGCTACGACACCCAGGTGGGCGACCAACTGGTCAAGGGCCAGGACCGCGCGCCCAGCCACACCCTCGAAGAACTGGTGAAGCGCAGCAAGACCCTGGCCGATGCGGCGGTGCTGGCCAGTTCGCAATCGGCGCAGCACAAGCTGGTGCTGTCGGCGGTGGCCACGGTCGCTGCGGCGCTGTGCCTGGTGGCAGTGCTGGGCTGGTGGATCCGTCGCTCGATCGTGCGCCCGATCGAAAACGTCGCGCGTGCGGCACGCCAGGTGGCGGCCGGCGATCTGTCGGCGCGCGCGGCGGTCAGCACGCGCGATGAAATCGGTCTGCTCGGCCAGGCCATGGGCCAGGTGGTCAACACGCTCACCGACGTCTCCACCGCGCAGGCCGACATGGCACAGCGCCACGAAGCCGGGCAGATGAGTTACCGCATGGACGCGCAGGCCTTCCCGGGCGCGTACGGCCGCATGGTCGACGACACCAATGGCTTGATCGGCGCGCAGGTCGGTCTGATCGGCGACATGCTGCAGGTGATGCAGCATTACGCGGTCGGCGACATGTCGGTGGACATGCCCCGCCTGCCGGGCGAGAAAGCGCAGATCACCGAGGCGATGGACACCACCAAGCGCAACCTGGCGGCGATCAATGGCGAAATTCGTGGCCTGGTCGACGCGGCTGCGGCCGGCGACTTCGCCACACGCGGCAATGCCGAGGCCTACCAGTTCGAATTCCGCGCCATGGTCAGCGGCGTCAACGGCCTGATGCAGAACGTGGACCAGAATCTGGCCGAGCTGTCGCAGCTGCTCAAGGCGATCGCCGATGGCGACCTGACCGCGCGCATGCACGGCAACCAGCAGGGCGTGTTCGCACGCATGCGCGACGATGCCAATGCCACCGTGCAGCGCCTGACCGATATCGTCGGCGACATCACCGTGGCCGCGCAGACCATTCGCACCGCCTCGGCAGAGATTGCCGCCGGCAACAACGACCTGGCCCAGCGCACCGAACAGCAGGCTGCCAACCTGGAAGAAACCGCTGCCTCGATGGAAGAGCTCACCTCCACCGTGCGCCAGAACGCCGACACCGCGCAGCAGGCCAGCCGCGGCGCGCAGGCGGCCGCGGAGATCGCCGGCCGTGGCGGCGAGATGGTGGCCAGCGTGGTCGACACCATGGGCGAGATCGAGGTGTCGTCCAAGAAGATCGCCGAGATCATCAGCGTCATCGACGGCATCGCCTTCCAGACCAACATCCTGGCCTTGAACGCGGCAGTGGAAGCGGCGCGTGCCGGCGAACAGGGCCGCGGCTTTGCCGTGGTCGCCTCGGAAGTGCGCGCGCTGGCACAGCGTTCGGCCGGCGCGGCCAAGGAGGTCAAGCAGCTGATCGACGCCTCGGTGGACAGCGTGGAGCGCGGCAGCGCGCGCGTGGATCAGGCCGGGCAGACGATGCAGCAGATCGTGCAGTCGGTGCAGCAGGTGACCACGCTGATTGCGGAGATTTCCGCCGCATCGCGCGAACAATCCTCCGGCATCGAGCAGGTCGCCCGCACCGTCAACGACATGGACGAAACCACCCAGCGCAATGCCGCACTGGTGGAAGAAGCCTCCGCCGCAGCCCGTGCGATGGAAGAGCAAGCAGTGGAACTGAGCGAAGCGGTATCGGTGTTCCGCCTGGATGCACGCCGGCCGCGCCTGGCGGCTGCGGCTTGATTGCGTAAGGCGTTGTAGCGGCCCAGGTGCAGCTGCTTGAATCAAAAGCCCTGTGCGTCGAGGGCGCGGTGCCCTCACCACCTGCGGGACACGCCGTGCATCCGTCCATGGAGGCTCCTTGGCGGCCTCCATGCCGCCAAGGGTCCCGCAAGCGGCGGGGACGCCGCACCAAGCTTTGGTCGATGGGCGCGTGAAAACCTGGTTTTGCTTTGGGGTGCCGAGAAGTTTGAGATCGCTTCGTTCAAGGCTTGCCTGTTGCTCGAATTCGATTGAGGGGCTAACTGGGCTCCCACAATCCGAACAACGCACATCGTGCATTGCTTGCACCAAGCACACCGACCATCTCGCTTGGTCCTTGCCCGTCCACCGTCGCGGGACCTTACGCGGCATGGATGCCGCGTAAGAGCCTACACGGACGTACTTGCGGCGTGTCCTGCGATGGTGGGCGGGCAAGGGCCCTGCAACCAAGCCGCAGATCGACCGCTCCAGATCGACCACTCCACGACCGCTCTATCCGCACCATCCAGTCACTTCGAGACACACGAAACTGCGCTAAAAACCTGCGGATTCAAGTCGCAGCGTCGTCGGACGACCAAGCCAGGCCAAACCAGTCCGACCTCAGTATCCGGTCATCAACCCGCTTCGCGCATCCGCGCGGTCAGGCCCTTGAGGAAGGCGCGCAGCAACTGGTCGCCGCAGGGGCGAAAATTCTTGTGGCCGGGCTGGCGGAACAGCGCGGACAGTTCCGGCTTGGACAGCGGGAAGCCGGCGCTGGCGAAGATGGCGTGCATGTCCACGTCTTTCAGCTCGAAGGCCACGCGCAGTTTCTTCAGCACCAGGTTGTTGCCGACGCGGGTTTCCAGCGGGCGCACCGGCTGGCTCTCGTCGCGGCCGCGGAAACGCAGCACCAGGCCATCGAGGAAGCGCGCCAGCATTGCGTCGGTGCAGGGCTCGAAACCGGGCTCGTCTTCCTTCTTCAGCCAGGCCTGTACCTGCGGCTTGTCGAGCGCGAACTCCGGGTCGGCCAGGTGGGTGATCTCCACCACCTTGTCGTCGCTGAGGTCGAGCATGTAGCGGATGCTGCGCAGTACATCGTTGTGGATCATGACAATTCCGGGGCCCCGGCCTGTCGCCGGAAAGGCGCCATTCTACGGGGCCGATGCGGAACGCGGCGTGTGCCCCGCCGATCCGTTGCCGAACCGGCTGCCGCTCAGCTGCCGCGATAGGTGGAATACCCGTACGGCGAGAGCAGCAGCGGCACGTGGTAATGGCCGTCGTCGGCAATGCCGAACGCGATCGGCACCTGTTCCAGGAAGGGTGGGTCGGGCAGTGCGGTGCCGGCCGCCCGCCAATAGCCGGCCACCTCGAATTCCAGCCGGTAGCGGCCGGGTTGCAGCGTGAGCGCGGCCAGTTCGGGGCAGCGCCCGTCCTGGTTGGTGACCCCGTCGAAGTGCAGCGTGGCGCCGGCGAACAGGCGCAAGGCGATGCCGGCGGCGGGGCGGCCCGTGGCCGTATCCAGCACGTGGGTGGAGAGCGTGCTCATGCCACCGCCTGGGTCGGTTGCGGCCATTGGCCGACGAACTCGGGCTGGTCGTAAGCCAGATAGCTGTCGACGATGGCCTGGCGGTCGTCCAGGAACAGCTGGTCGGCCACCGCGCGGGCCAGCCGCGGCAGCGCGACCTTGAGCCCGGACAGCGCCGCCGCCGACGGGCCGTGGTTGATCAGCGCCGAATAGTTGAAGGCGAACAAGCCGTGCAGCAGTGCGGCATCGTCGGGCGTGCGCGGCAGCAGTTCGAAGCCCGGCCCCAGGTAGGGATGCGCATCCAGCACCGGATTGGCCTGGCCCGGCGGCGGCTGGTAGCGGTCGCCCCAGCAGGCGATGCGCCCGGACAGCGCGGCCAGTTCCGGGCGCAGTTGCGGGTCGGTGACCAGGCCGGTGGCAACGGCCAGAAAATCGAAGCGGTGCTCGCCCTGCGGCGTGCGCACCACCACCCCGCCATCGCGCTCGGCCACCTCCAGCCAGGGCGCGCCCAGGTGCAGCGCGAAGCCGGCATGCGCGCAGGCACGCTGGAAGGTGTCGTTGGTCGGCGGCTGGTTGTGTGCGAAGAAGCTGGCCATCATCCGGTACTTGTCCGCATCCGGCAGCGTCAGAAAGCGCGGGATGATGCCGGCCTGTTCCATGTGGCGGAATGGATTGATGCGCGGCAATGCGCTGCGGCGCACGAATACCTCGGCACTAGCGACGCCTTGATCCAGCGCGAAACAGGCATTGTCGAACGCGGAGGCGCCACCGCCCAGGATGCCCACGCGCTTGCCGGCCAGCGCGGCGAAGTCGATGTGGCCGGAGGTATGCGCATAGCGCTGTGCAGGCAGGGCGCCGCTGATCCAGTCCGGCACCATCCACTGGCCGCCGCCCTGGATGCCGGTGGCCAGGATCAGCTTGCGCGTCAGCAGCGGCGCGCCCATCGCCAGATGCAGGCGATGGATGCCCGGCGCCACGTCCGGCTCCACCCGCGCCAGCCGCGTGGCATTGCGCACCGGCAGACGCAGCACCGCGCGGTACCAGCGCAGGTAGTCCATCCAGCTGCCGCGCGGGATCTTGTCCAGCGCGTCCCAGCCAGCGCCGCCGTGTTGCGCCTCCCACCAGGCGCGAAAGGTCAGCGATGGCACGCCCAGGTCGATCGAGGTGATCTGCTTGGGCGTGCGCAAGGTCTGCATGCGCGCGTAGGTCACCCACGGGCCTTCCTGCCCGGCCGGGTTCTCATCGATGACCAGCAGGTTGTGCACGCGCTCGCGTTGCAGTGCGAACGCCGCGCCCAGGCCGCTCTGGCCGGCGCCGACGATGACCACGTCATACACATGCCCTGCCGGATGCACGCGCGGCTGCGTCCAGGCATCGCCGCCGTGGGCCAGGCGTTGCAGGTCGTGGTGGAGCTCGCGTTCGAGTTGGGCCAGGCTCATGGCAGTGCCTCCAGGCGCAGTTGCACGATCTTGCCGATCTCGGCGAGGGCGGTGGACAGTTCTTCGCTGCGCGAGGCATCCAGCCGGCGTTCCAGTGCGGCGAGGATGCCGGCCTTGTCGTGCAGCCGCACACAGATCACGAACGGAAATCCGAAGCGATGGCGATAGGCCTGATTGAGCGCGTGGAAGCGCTTGAATTCGGCTTCGCTGAGCCGGTCCAACCCGGCCGAGGCCTGCTCGGCGGCCGACGCGGCGGTGAGCGTGCGGTCGATCGCCGCCTTGCCGGCCAGCTCCGGATGCGCGCGGATCAACGCAACCTGGTCTTCCTGCGACGCGTCGAACACCACCTGCATCAGCCCGCGGTACACATCGGCGAACGGACGCCGCCGTGCAGCGCGTTCGACCACCCACGGCGAATGCTCGAACAGCTCGCGGTAGCGCGCCACGAAGGCGGCATCGTCCAGCACGCTGTCGTCGATCACGCTCATGCATGCGTCCCCTGCAGCGACACATGCGCGGCCACCACTTTCCAGCCGTCGGCAAAACGCACCCAGCTCTGGCTCTGGCGGCCGCGCGCGCTGCTGCCGTCGCGGATAAATTCTGCGTGCGTGGTGGCAAAGTCGTGGCCGAAGCCATGCACCTGCATATGCACAAGCCGGCGTTGCGGCGAGCCACCGCGGCCGATGCGAAACGCGCGGATTGCCTCAATGCCGTACAGCACCTCGCCCACGCCGTAGCGCACCGTGCTGGGTGCGGGGTGGAACAGCGCATCCATTGCGGCGATGTCGTCGTCCATCAGGGCCTGTTCGTAGGCATGGAAGGCGGCGGTCACTTGCGCGATCACCTCGGGCAGGTCGATGTCGGCGGTGTCGATGCTCATGCCGGATGGACCTGCAGCCAATGCCGCGCAATATCGATGCGGCGCGCAATCCAGGCATCGCCGCTGGCCAGCACGTGATCGACGAAACGTGCCAGGGCCGCCGCGCGCGCCGGCTTGCCGACGATGCGCCCATGCAGGCCGACCGACAGCATGCGCCCGCCTTCGCTGCGCAGTTGCTCGAAGCCATCGCGCAGATAGCGGAAGAACGGCTCGCCATCGGCAAAGCCGTTGTAGGCGACGAATTTCATGTCGTTGGCGTCCAGCGTGTACGGCACGATCAACTGCGCACGGCCGTGCCGGTGGTCGTAGTACGGCACATCGTCGGCGTAGCTGTCGGCGTCGTAGACAAAGCCGCCTTCCTCGGCGACCAGCCGCGCGGTGTTGGGGCTGGTGCGGCCCTGGTACCAGCCGAGCGGGCGGCCGCCGGTTGCGCGGGTGTGCACGGCGATGGCTTCGGCGATATGCGCACGCTCGGTGGCTTCATCCACATGCTGGTAATCGATCCAGCGCAGGCCGTGGCTGGCGATCTCCCAGTCGGCGGCCTGCATCGCGGCGACTGCCTCGGGATTGGAGGCCAGCGCGTGCGCCACGCCGAATACGGTCACCGGCACATTGCGCGCAGTGAACAGCCGGTGCAGCCGCCAGAAGCCGGCACGGCTGCCGTATTCGTACAGGCTCTCCATCGCCATGGCGCGCGCGCCGGGCTGTGCTTGCGTGCCGACCATCTCCGATAGGAAGGCTTCCGAGCCGGCATCGCCGTTGAGCACGCAGTTTTCCGCGCCCTCTTCGTAATTGATGACGAACTGCACCGCGATGCGCGCGCCACCGGGCCACTGCGCTGCAGGCGGGGTGGCGCCATAGCCGACCAGGTCGCGCGCTGTGCTCATGCCTGCGGCTCCGCGTGCCAGGCCGCCAGTGCGGCTTCCACCGCCAGCCCTGGTGTGCAGGCGTAGCCTTCGGCGCGCAGCACCGCTTCCAGCGCGGCCAGGGTGATCAGCACCTTGTGCTTCATCGCGTTGTAGCCCATCGCGCCGATGCGCCAGATCCTGCCCTGCAGTGGCCCGAACGCGGTGCCGATCTCGATCTCGAAATCCTCGCGCATGCGCCGGCGCACCGCATCGCTGTCGATGCCGTGCGGAATCACCACGCCGGTGACATTGGTCATGCGGTGCGCATCGTCGCCGAACACCTCCAGCCCCAGCGCGCGGATGCCGGCACTCACCGCACGCCCGGCGGCGGCGTGACGGGCGAAGCGGGCGTCCAGGCCTTCCTGCAGCGCCACGCGCGCGCATTCGCGGGCGCCGTACAACATGGTGGTGGCCTCGGTGTGGTGATTGAGGCGCTTGTCCGACCAGTAATCCATGATCATCGCCAGATCGAAATAATTCGAGGCGATGCGCGGCCCGCTGCCGTTGACGATGTCCTCGCGCACGATGCCGCGCTCGACATGGCGACGCGCGAAGATCGCCTCGGCCGCCGTGTCGGAGACGGTGATCGGCGCCGAGCCGGATGGCCCGCCCAGGCATTTCTGCAGGCCGCCGGTGACCACGTCCACGTCCCAGCGATCGCTGGCGATGGGCATGCCGCCGATGGTGGCGGTGGCATCCACGTAACTCAGCGCGCCGGCCGCGCGGCACAGCGCACCGAGGCCATCTAGCGGCTGGGCAATGGTGGTGGAGGTGTCGCCGTGCACGGTAGCGACCAATTTGGGTGCCACGCGCTCGATCGCCTCGGCGATTGCAGCAAGCGGCACCACCTCGCCCCATGGCGCATCCACGGTGTGCACGTCGGCACCGAGCCGGCCCAGGATCTCGGTGAGCAGCAGGCCGAAGCGGCCGAAGTTGATCACCAGCACGCGGTCGCCCGGGCTGACCAGCGACACCAGCGCCGCCTCGATGCCGGCGCGCGCGGTGCCGTCGACCAGAAACGTCCAGCGATTCTCGGTGCCGAACAGCGGCCGGTACAGCGCCATCACCTCGTTCATGTAGGTGGTCATTTCCGGATCGAACTGGCCGAGCAGATCGGCGGCCATCGCGCGCAGCACGCGCGGATGCGCATTGACCGGGCCCGGGCCCATCAACAGCCGTTGCGGGGGATCGAGCTCGCCGAAGGTGTGCAGGTGACGCAGATCAGGTGACAAGGGGATCTCCCAGGTGTTCGATGAAGTGGCGCATGACCGCCAGTGCGAGCTCGGCATCGGCCGGGGCCACGTGTTCGTCCGGATGATGGCTGATGCCGCCGGCGCAGCGCACGAACAGCATCGCGGTGGGGCAGAGCGCGGCCATCACCATCGCATCGTGGCCGGCGCCGGACACCAACTGGCGCGGCGCGATGCCTTGTGCGGCGACTGCGTGTTGCAAACGGGTCATCAGTGCCGGTGCGCAGGGGCTGGCGGCCAGCGTCTGCAACGGGTCGATGGCGATGGCGATGTTGCGGGTTTTGCTGATACGGGCCAGTGCGCGTTCGATCTCCAGCACTGCCGCATCGCGCGTTGCATCGTCGCCGGCACGCACGTCCAGCGTGCAGTCCACTCGGCCGGGCACCACGTTGGTGGCGCCGGGTGCGACCTGCAGCTTGCCGACCGTGGCGACCAGGTCGTCGCTGCCGGCGCGTGCAATCCCTTCGATCGCCAGCAGGGCCTCGGCAGCGGCGCTCAATGCATCGCGACGCAAGGCCATGGTGGTGGTGCCGGCGTGGCCGGCGCGGCCGTCGAAGCGCAGGGCAAAGCGCCGCTGCGCGGCGATCGCGGTGACGATGCCGACCGGCAGGCCTTCGGCTTCCAGCACCGGGCCTTGTTCGATGTGGGTTTCCAGATAGGCCAGCACGCTGCCGGGCGCGCGCGCGGCGTGTTGTAGGTGCGCGATGTCCAGGCCCCAGTCGGCCAGCGCGCTGGCCACGTCGGTGCCGGCCGCGTCGGTGACCGCCAGCGTGGCGGGGTCGAGCGTGCCGGCGACCGCGCGGCTGCAGAACATCGAGGCAGGAAAGCGCGACCCTTCCTCGTCGCCGAAGGCGATCACCTCGATCGCGAACGGCAGGCGCCGCCCTTGGGCGTGCAGCGCGGCGACGCATTCGATGCCGAGCAGGATGCCGAGCGGGCCGTCATAGCGCCCGGCATCGCGCACGCTGTCCAGATGGCTGCCGATCAGCAGCGCCGGTGCGTCGGCATGCGCGCCTTCGTAACGCCCGATCAGGTTGGCCGCTGCGTCCAGACGCACCTGCATGCCGGCCTGGCGCATCCATTCGCCCACCTGTGCGACGGCGGCGCGATGCGCCGGGCTGAGCCAGGCGCGGAACAGCCCGCCGGGCGTGTCGCTGTAGGGCGTAACACCCAGGGCGTCGCAGCGGTCGACCGCGCGTGCGCCCGAGCTGTGGACGGGTGAGCGGCGTTGTGCGCTCAGCATGGGGCGCCGTGCGGGGGTGTTGTTTCAACGCAGCTGCCAGAACCGCGATGCGACAGGGACTGATGCATGGAGCCTCCGCAGGCGGTGTGGAAAGGGGGCGGGTATCGCCAACGTTGGTCGCCTCGCAGCAATGGCATCAGGTGCTTGCGCGGCCGGCGGCGGCCGTCGAATCGACTATACGAACCGGCCCCGTCACCCCAAAGCGGTTTTTTTAGGGTTGGGCGTTGCAAAAAATGCGACGGACAGCTCGTGGCCGGCGTTGTTCCATCTCCCTCCGGGAGAAGCTGCCCGAAGGACGGATGCGGGTGCGGCAGCGTCGAGACAGCTGAGCAGCCGTACCCTCACCCCAACCTCGCTCCCGCAGGAGAGGGGGCTTTGGTCCTCCCTTCTCGCGCTGGGAGAAAGTGCCAGCAGGGCGGATAAGGGTGCGGCAGCATCAAGGTAGCTGAGCAGCCGTACCCTCACCCCATCCCCTCTTCCGCAGGAGAGGGGCTTTGGTCTTCCTTCTCATCCGGCTGCTACAGTCATGTGGATTCCATGAAAGAGATTCACCAATGGCGCGCGACAACTTCAAGGACCTGCTGGCGCTGATCGCCATCGTTCGCGAGGGCAGCTTTACCCGCGCTGCCGCCAAGCTGGGCGTTTCGCAGTCGGCGCTGAGTCACACCATCCGCGGGCTGGAAGCGACGCTGGGTCTGCGCCTGCTGACCCGCACCACGCGCAGCGTGGCGCCCACCGAAGCCGGCGAGCGGCTGATCCAGACGGTGGCGCCGCGCTTTGCCGAAATCGAAGAGGCGCTGTCTGCGCTCGGCGAAATGCGCGACACACCCGCAGGCACCGTGCGCATCACCGCTACCGACTACGCCGCGCGCGCGATCCTGTGGCCCAAGCTGTCCAGGCTGCTGCGCGACTACCCCGAGATCAAGGTCGAGATCGTGGTCGACAACGGCCTGACCGACATCGTTGCCGACCGTTACGACCTGGGTGTACGGCTGGGCGACCAGGTGGAAAAGGACATGATCGCCGCGCGCATTGCACCGGACATGCGCATGGCCATCGTCGCCGCGCCGTCCTATTTCGCGCGTCGGCCCATCCCCAAGACGCCGCAGGATCTCACCGCGCACAGCTGCATCAACCTGCGCATGAAGACCGCCGGTGGCATCTACGCCTGGGAGCTGGAAAAGGACGGCCGCGAAGTCATCGTGCGCGTGGATGGCCAGCTGACCTTCAACGGCACCTACGAGGCGCTGGACGCGGCGGTGGATGGCTTCGGCATCGCGTTCGTGCAGGAGGATCTGGCGCGCCCGCATATCAAGGCCGGACGGCTGCGCTGGGTGATGAAGGACTGGTCGCCGACCTGGCCGGGCTTGCACGCGTTCTATCCCAGCCGCCGCCATTCCTCGTCCGCCTTCAACCTCGTCGTGGATGCGCTGCGCTACAAGGGTTGAGGGTCCGCGCCAGGCAGAGGCGCTCGACGCAGGCAAGTGGTTGATGAGCGGGCTTCATAAGCCCGTGCGCATCCGCCATCTTTATCGCTGTTCACGGCCTGCGTAAGCTGCAGCACATCCAGACACGCACACGCCCGAGCCGCAGCGCCCGTTGCTGCATTGCGCCCGTCGTGCGTCGCTGCGCTGACAAATCGATGCAGTGCATCGCTGCCTGCGGCGCATCCCCTCCGAACACCAGGTTCGCGATCGAGCGCGGCGTCAGCGCGCTTGCGGCGTGGCGTTCGTCTCGCATTCCACTTCGCACAAAGGCCCCACATGCAAGCCAGTTCGCTCGCTACCGATCCATCCTCGCGCGCCACAGCCGTCGCAACCCGCCAGACCTGGAGCGCGGTCGGCTCGATGTCGCTCTGCGTTGCGCTGCTGATCGCCTCCGAATTCATGCCGGTCAGCCTGCTCACGCCGATCGCCGCCGATCTGCACGCCAGTGCCGGCATGGCCGGCCAGGCGATCTCGATCTCCGGCCTGTTCGCGGTGGTCGCCAGCCTGCTGATCGCACCGCTGTCGTCGCGCTTCAACCGGCGCCATGTGTTGATCGCACTGACCGGGGTGATGCTGTTGTCGCTGCTGTTGATCGCCAATGCGCACAGCTTCGGCATGTTGATGGTGGCGCGCGCGTTGC
Source organism: Xanthomonas sp. WHRI 6108 (assembly GCF_040202385.2). Classification (NCBI taxonomy): domain Bacteria; kingdom Pseudomonadati; phylum Pseudomonadota; class Gammaproteobacteria; order Lysobacterales; family Lysobacteraceae; genus Xanthomonas; species Xanthomonas sp. WHRI 6108. The sequence goes on from NZ_CP168198.1 coordinate 343,030, forward strand.
TCGGCATCACCATCGGCGGCTTCTGGGCATTGTCCACCGCCACGGTGATGCGCATCATGCCCGAGCATGCGGTGCCCAAGGCCTTGGGCATCGTGTTTATCGGTAACGCAGTCGCTGCTGCATTCGCCGCGCCATTGGGCAGCTATCTGGGCGCCACCATCGGCTGGCGCGGGGTGTTCTGGGGCATGTTGCCGTTGGTTGCGCTGACCATCGCCTGGCAATGGCGCAGCCTGCCATCGATGCCTGCGCAAGGCGCCACTTCGCTGAGCGGCATCGTCACCTTGTTGAAGCGTCGCTATGTTGCGCGCGCCATGCTCGCGGTGATGCTCGGATTTGCCGGTGCGTTTTCTGCCTTCACCTACTTCCGCCCGTTTCTGGAAACCATTGCGCAGGTCGATGTGTCGCAACTGTCGTTGCTGCTGCTCGGCCTGGGCCTGGCCGGATTCGTCGGTACCTATGCCGCCACCGCGTTGGTGCCGAAGCGCTTGTTCACCCTGCTCAGCGTACTGCCGGTCGCACTGGGTGTGGCGACCATCGGCATGCTGCTGGCAGGTCACCTGGTGTGGGCCGTGGCCGTGGCGATGATTGCCTGGGGCACGCTCAACGCGGCGATGCCGGTGGCCTGGTCCACCTGGTTGAGCCGCTGCGTCAAGGACGCACCGGAAAGCGGTGGCGGCCTGATGGTTGCCGCAATCCAGCTCTCCATCATGCTGGGCGGGGCCGCAGGCGGCGTGCTGCTGGATCATGTGTCGATCGGCGCCACCTTTGTGGGTGCCAGTGTGTTGCTGCTGGCCGCGTCACTGGTTGCAGGGCGTGGCGATCGCTTACAGCCGTGAGCGATGGCGATCGCACGATGCGGCGCGCATTGCGCGGACGTCGGCCCGTGCCACGCAACGACGCCAGAGGCAGTGCTTGGCTCCCTCTCGCGGCGCACACCCAAGGTGTCTGCGTAGGTATCGCCGCATGGCCGGTGCTGCTGCCATCGAGCAGCGCCGGTCCGATGCCGAGAGACAACGGAAGACGTTGGCGAGCGCACCGTTGTCAGCAAGCGCAAGCGCGTGTGGCTGTTGTGCCGTCGTGGCGGACTCCTGGCGTTATCTCCAACAGTCCGATGTGAGATGACGAGCACCTCACACCAACGCGGAACTTGTCAGGCTCAATCGGCCGACAGCGATCCCAGGGTGAAGCCGGACACGGCATTGACCTTGCCGCGCCAGAGCACACCACGGTTGCTGGGCAGGGGCTGGCCGCCGGGCGAGAAGCAACGCGAGTCGATCAGGTGAATGAATTGCGGCGGCCGGCTGCGTTGCTGCGCATCTTCCTCGGTGTCGTAGATGCTGGCATGGCTGGCAAACGCACGACGGATATCCTCTTTTTCCTCGGCATCGCCGGGATAGGCGGCAGAGAATTCCTGCGCAAACGCCTCGAAGTACTGCTTGCCGCTGACCAGCTGGCCGGACACGATGATGCCCTCGACAAACAGCGTGATGCCGAACTGCACGTTCGAGCTGTTGACCGTTGCGACCAGCTTCTGCAGATACCAATCCAGGCTCTGGCCGTCGAACGCCAGCTTGACGTCTTCCAGGCTGGGTTGGTTGTCTTCTTGCTCTGTCATATGGCTCTCCTTGGTGGAAGGGTTGATGCGTCTGTCGAAATAAGCACGGCGACGTAGCTTACCCATCGCCATGCATGCCCAAGAAAGCAGGTGCGTCCTGTCCGGTGAACGGCGTGGTTGAGTCCGCCATCGTCGCCTTGGAGAGCATGCCCAGAGTCTATGACATGTTCACCTTGTCGGCCTGCAACTGGCTGGAGTCTCGGTCCTGCGCGCTAGCCGGTGCTGGGGTGCAAGCACGCTCTGACCCGATCGCTTGATTGGCGGGCAGGGATGTCTGCCCGTCACCACGCAGGCGCAGCAAGCATCATCACGCCCCAACCATCACCACCCAGCCACCGCACCATCGGATCGCGGATCGCTTGCCCCGCTGATCACGCCATCGGCCTCGCGCACCAGCGCGCCTGCGTGTCCCATCACCGAGGTGTAGGCGGGCAACAGATCCACCGCATGCCCGGCATCGCGCAGTGCCTGCACCAGTGCCGGATCGAAGCGGTCTTCCAGCTTGAGTGACGTGCTCTCTTCGCCCCAGGTGCGTCCCAACAGCCAGCGTGGTGCGGTGATGGCCTGTTGCAGCGGCACGCCGAAACGCGCGTAGCGGGAGAAGATCGCCGCCTGGGTTTGTGGCTGGCCTTCGCCACCCATGGTGCCGTAGGCCATGACGCGGCCGTCGTCGAAGGTGGCCAGCGCCGGGTTGAGGGTGTGGAAGGGTTTGCGGCCCGGAGCGAGTGCGTTCCAGCCGTCGGGGGCGAGGCGGAAACTGCAGCCGCGGTTTTGCCAGGTGATGCCGGTGCGCGGCAGCACCAGGCCGGAGCCGAATTCGAAATAGGTGGACTGAATGCAGCTGACCGCGCGGCCGTGCGCGTCGATGGCGCCGAACCAGACGGTGTCGCCGGCCTGCGAGGGCTGCGGCCAGGGGAGCGCGCTGCGCATGTCGATGCGTGCGGCGAGCGCATCGAGTGCGCCACTGTCATCGAGCAGCGCCTGTGCGTCCAGCGTCATCCAGTCGGGGTCGCCGAGGTGTGCGTCGCGGATCAGGAAAGCCTGTTTGCTGGCTTCGATCAGGCCGTGGAGGTGCGCATAGCTGTCGGGCTGTGCGACCTGCAGGCGATCGAACAGGGCAAGGATCAGCAGCGAGGCCAGGCCTTGCGTGGGCGGTGCGTGGTTGTAGAGGCGTGCACCGTGGATGGCGACCGAGAGCGGTACGCTGGCGTCGGCGTGGTGGCTAGCAAGATCGTGCGCGCGCAGCGGGCTGCCGAGCGCCTGCAGGTCGGCGGCGATGTCGTCGGCCAGTGCGCCGCGATAGAAACTGTCCAGGCCCTGGTCGGCCAGCCGTTGCAGGGTGTGTGCGAGCTGCGCCTGATACAGCAGTGCGCCTTCGGGCAGCGGCGTGCCGTGGGGTTCGAAGATGTCCGCGTAGGCACCGGGTTGCATGCGCAGTTCGGCACCCTTGCTGGCGGCGATGTGCGCACCGCCCAGCGTCACCGGCACGCCGGCGCTGGCGTGGTGGATGGCGTCCTGCAACAGGCGCTGCAGCGACAGGCCGCCGCCTGCGTGCTGCAGGGCAAGTGCCCAGCCGGCGACGGTGCCGGCGACGGTATTGGCAGCGCCCGGCCCGCGCCACGGAATGCTGCTGTGGCCGCGATAGAACTCCAGTGTTGCAGCCTGTGCGGCACGGCCGCAGGCGTCGATGGCGTGCACGCGGCCGTCGGGATCGTGGATCAGCCAGAAGCCGTCGCCACCGATACCGGTCATGTGCGGATAGACCACGGCCAGGCAGGCGGCAGTGGCGACGGCGGCTTCAATGGCATTGCCGCCGTCGCGCAGCACATCGCGCCCGGCCTGTGCGGCCAGATGGTGCGGGGCCACGACCATGCCGCGGCGTGCGCGCAAGGTGTGCAGCATCAGCGTGTCTCCGCCGGTGGGCTGAAGGCCAGCAGGCCGTCGCGTTCGAGTTGCGCGGCGAGCGCGAACAGGCGGTCTTCGCGGCCGGGTGCGGCAATCAGCTGCAAGCCCAGCGGCAGGCGACCGGGGCGCGGCAACGGCGCGGCCAGCACCGGGCAGGCGGCCAGGCCGAGCGGCTGGGTGAAGATTCCCAGGTTGGCGCGTGCGGACACCGGCAGGCCGTCGATCTGGATGGTGTCCTGGTCGATGCGCGGCGCCACGCAGGGTGTGGCCGGGGCGATCAACACATCCACCTCGTCCCAGAGGCGCTGCATGGCGGCGCCAAACCACTGCGCGAAGCGGTGCGCATCGGCCACCGCGCTGGCGGGCAGTTGCAGGCCGGCGAGCAGGCGGTCGCGGGTGGCCGGGTCGAACCGCTCGGCCTGCGTGCTCAGGCCGGCGCGATGGCGGTGGCCGCCCTCGGCAGCGGTGAGCACGAAGGCGGCGGCGCGGGCGCGTTCTGCTTCGGGTAATTCGATGAGGGTGCTGCTGTTGCAGGCGGTCAGCAGCGTGCCGAGGCCGGCATCCAGCTCGGGATCGAGGTTGCGCTGGAACCAGCCGCCCAGGCGGGCGATGCGCAGGCTGCCGGCATTGCACGATGCCAATGGGCGACCGAGCATGACTTCATGGACGCGGCGCAGGTCGGCGATGGAGCTGGCGAACGGGCCGACCACATCCAGCGCATCGACGAAGCCGAACACGCCATCCAGCGGCAACGCGCCGTGCGTGGGACGCAGGCCATACACGCCGCACAGCGCGGCCGGGACGCGGATGGAGCCGTTGGTGTCCGAGCCCAGCGCGAACGGCACCAGCCCGGCGGCCACCGCGGCGGCCGAGCCGCCCGACGAGCCACCGGCCAGATGGCGGTGATCGTGCGGGTTGGCGGTGGTGCCGTAGTGCGCGTTGACGGTGGCGAAGCCGTAGGCGAATTCGTCCATGTTGGCGGTGCCGACCAGCACCGCGCCGGCATCGCTCAGCCGTTGCACCACGGCCGCATCGCGGCTGGCGGGCGCGGACTGCGCGCGCATGACGGCGCCAGCGGTGGTGACCTGGCCGGCGACGTCGAACAGATCCTTGACCACGAACGGCACCCCGGCCAAGGCACCGCCGTCGCTGCCTCCGGCCAGCGCGGCCTGCACGCGCGCGGCATCGGCGGCGGCGCGTGCGGGCAGCAGGCGGGTGATCGCGCGCAGGCTGTCGTTGGCCTGGTTGATGCGCGTGAGCGTCTGGGTGGCAAGGCGTGCGGCCAGGGTGGGCTGGCTGCGGGTGGTGCTGACGATGGAAGCGATCAGCCCGCGCGGCGTGGTGGTGTCCGGTGCGGCGGGGCGCGGTGCGCTGAAGCTGGCGAGCAGCTGCGCGTGGCCACGCAGGACCTCGGTATTGCGATCGATGCCGGCCTGCCACTGCGCTGGGAGTTGCATTGGGTCACCTGGTTGGAAGCGGGGATTCGCTCGTTGGGAGTCGGGATTGGGATGCCGCAGCATCATCCGCGCCTCGGGCAGCTTCTCCCGAGGGGACAAGGAGGAGCGGCAGGCCGACTGCTGGTGGTTGCGGCGCGGTGAGATGGTCTACCAGCAGCTGTTCGAACGCTTCGATATCCACCGCATGCACCACGGTCTGCGCCTGCTCGCCCAGGCCCGGCTGGTACCCCGGTGCCCACGACAGGATGTCGCCGTAGCCGGCATCGAAGGCGGTGTTGGTATCGACGTAGAGCGTCTCGGTCCGTGTCGCCAGCTCGGGCCGCAGCCATACCGCAGTGGCCAGTTCGTCCCACATCGGAAAACCCGGTTCGCGGCGGCGCAAGGCATGGCCGATGCTGGTATCGGCCGCGCTCATGCGCGCCAGCAGGTCGGGCGTGAGTTCGGTCGCGGTCGATGGATCCACCGGCACCATGGTGATCCTGCGCCAGGGGGCGCGCATGACGATGCTGGCCGCCTCCGGATCCCAGCGGATATTGAATTCGCGGCGTGGCGAGTTGACGAACTCGCGCGCGAATTGCTGCGCGCTGATGCTGTTGCGTTGCTGGCGTGGGTTGAGGCTGCCGCCCATGTAGACCAGCTCACGTGCCAGCGTGGCGAAGGCCGGATCCAGCGATTGCGCAAGCGCCAGATTGGTCAACGGGCCGGTGGCAATGATACTCACTTCGCCCGGATACTGGCGCACCATGCGCAGCATGAACAACGCGGCCGGCTCGTCGGACGCGCGCACCACGCTGGGATTGCCCAACGGCAGGTCGGGCACCACGTCGTGGGCGTGATAACGCGGCGCGCTTTGCACGGTGTCGCCATCCACCCAGTGCCTGGTCCAGGCACCTTTCCAGACCAGCTTGCCGTAGAGCGCTTCCCAGCGCTCGGTGGCCAGTTCGCTGTTGAGCAACGGATGCACCGGGCCGGGCAGCACCGGGATGTCGGGGTGACCGGCCAATTCCAGCAGGCGGCAGCTATGCGCCAGCACTTCGTCGCGCCAGATGTTGCCGCTGACCGCGCTGATGCCCAGCACCTCGACCTCGGGCGACTGCAACAGCAGCAGCTGCGCGGGTGTGAAGCCGTCGATGTCGTCTTCGAGAATGACGCGGCGTCTGGATGAAGAGGCGTGCGGGTCGGTCATTGCGTTTTTGTCGTGGAAGGTTGAATGCATTGCAGCGGCGATGGATCGAGGGCGTTGGTAGGAGCGTGCCTGCGCGCGACGGGGGGTTACCGGTAAAGCCCGTTCGCGCTCTGGCGCGCTCCTACCTGCAACAACGTGCGCTCGTACTGGGCCAGGTCGGTTTCCAGCTGCCATTGCAGCCGGGCCTTCTCGCTACCCTGGCGGAATGCGCGACAGGCAGCATCGTCGGTTTCGCGCTGCAACGCAGTGGCGCAGGCCTGCGCAGCGTTACCGTCGGCATCCCACAGGCTGGTGCCCGGCAGGAAGCTGTAGGTCAGGCCGTTGCGGGCGAGCTGTTTGAGGGTGGGGTAATCGATGCCTTGTTCCTGCATCGCGCGTTGATATTCGTGGGTCATGTCCGCGCGGGAGACGCCGGCATCGTCGGTGGACAGCACCACCGGCACGCCGGCGCGCAGATACATCGCCAGCGGATGTGCGGGGCCTTTGACGCCGAGGATCACATCGTTGCTGGTGAGGTTGATCTCCACCGCAACCTGCTGGCGGTGCATGCGCTGCAGCAGGCCGTCGGCGTCGTCTTCATAAGGCAGGTCCACGCCATGACCGATGCGGCGCGCACCGGCGTCCACCGCCTGGCGGATATGCGAGCGCAGTTGCGCCGGCGGCACCAGGCCCAGGGCCAGCTCGCCGGCGTGCAGGGACAGCGGCACGTCGGGATAGCGCGCGGCGAAGAAGCGGAACATCGCCATGTGCCGCGCGTAATCGGCCAGCGCCACCGGGTTGTCTTCGGGCGCGACGATGTTCAACGCCACCGCGCGGCTGCCGCCGGTGGCGATCAGCGCATGCGCCAGCGCCATCTGCCCGAACACCATCGGCTGCGGCAACACGCGCAGCACGTAAGGCACGTAGCGGTAGGTGACCTGGCAGCCGGGACGTGCATCGGGCTGGTCGCAGTGCAGCACGCGGCGCACCTGGGCATCGGTGTCGGCAAGCGCGCGTTGTGCGGCCTGCACCAGCGGCGGCAAGGCATCCTGCAAGGCGCGCAGGTTGGCCGCGTCGTCGTCGCCCTTCCAGGGCAAGGACTGCATCTGTCTGGCCGCCTCATCCATCTGCGGTGGGTTGGCGATGATTTCCACATAGGGCACGCGGTCGCGTGCGGCCTGCTCCAGCACCGCGGCCACGGTGTCGGCAACGCGCGCGCGCACCACCGCGTCGAACTTGCCGAAGGTGCCGAAGAACTGGCCGTGTCCGGTGGGTTGCGACGGGCTGGGCAGGAACTTGCGCATCGACAAGGCATCCACCACCCGGCCATACAGCGCGGCATTGCGTGTTGCCAGGCCGCGTGCCGGCTCCTGGCCGTTGCCACACGGCGGCGCGCGCAGGCTCAGGTCGTCCAGCTGCACGCAGGCGCCATCCTCGCTGGCCCACTGCAGGTAGTCCTCGGCATACACCGAACCGGACAGATGGTTATGCAGGTCGCCGCCCTTGGGCATCGCCTGCAGCCAGGCACGCAGCTGCGCAGGCTGATCGGCGGCGGTGCGCAGCAGCTGCGCCACCTGCTGCTCGCGTTGCTGTGCAGGGGTGGCTTGGCTGCGTGCCGGTGCGGCGGTGGGCAACAACAGGCATAGCGCCACAATCAGACTGCGATGAAAGATGGACATGCGATGGAAAGCTCGAAAAGAACGGCAATGGCGCAATCACGCCGGTAGATGCGAAGCATGCCCTGCATGCGTGGTGCACGGCCAGCACTGGAGTGGTTTTTTGCTGGTGCTGAAGCTCGTATTGGTGGGCGGACGCCTGGGTGAGGTTGCAAGGCTCCTTGGTGCTACATGAGGCACCGCGCCACCAGCAATGCCTGCGGATCGACAAGCGCTGCTTCGTCGCTTGCGAATCTCCCGCAGCGTCCTGCACATCGGCATGCCAGGCCTGACGCTGCACATCAGCGCAGCGCAGGCAAGCGCGCTGCAGCGACCAGGCCGTTTCCGGCAGCGGGTACGCGATGTACGGGTGATGTGCTGCGGCTGCGTGCAGGTCATGACGATCGGCGGCACAACGCATCCTCATCTGCAGTGCTCACCAATCGCACCGGCAGGACCATCGGCATGAGGCAATGGCCGCACTCGCGGCAGCGCTGCACAGGCATCCGCCACACCCAGGCCGCCTCAAAGATCCAGCACCAGCCGCGGCGAGCGGCTACGCGAACAGCACAGCGTGATCTGCCGGTTCTGCGCGTGTTCGCTGTCGCTGAGTACACTGTCGCGGTGATCGGGGGTGCCCGCCAGGACGCCGGTCAGGCAGGCGCCGCACATGCCCTGCTCGCAGGACAGCGGCACCTCGATGCCGGCGTCCAGCAGGGCACTGGCGATGCTGCAGCCGGCCGGCACCTGCACCACGCGGCCGCTGGCGGCCAGCTCCACTTCGAAGGCGCTGTCGGCAGCGTGGGCGATGCCGGGCTCGGCGGCGGCGAAGTGTTCGCGGTGCAGTTGCTCCGTCGTCCAGCCATGCGCCCTGGCCAGCAGCGTGAAGCGGTCCATGAAGGCGGCCGGCCCGCACAGGTACAACTGGTCGCGCGCACGCGCCTGGCCCAATTCTTCGGGCACATGCACACGCGGGCTTTCGCCGCCATCGCTCAGATGCACCTGCACCTGGCCATGCGCGAAGCCCTGCTGCAGCCGCTGCCCGAACGCCACGTCGGCGTGCCGGCGCGCGTAGTAGTGCAGCACGAAGGGTTCGCCGCGCGCTTCCAGCGCTTCGGCCATCGACAGCAGCGGGGTGATGCCGATGCCGGCGGCCAGCAGCACGTGGCGCTCGCCCGGATGCAGCGGAAACAGGTTGCGCGGTGTCGAGATGCGCAGGCGGTCGCCGGTGCTCAGCTGCTCGCACAGATGCCGCGAGCCGCCGCGCGAGGCGTCGGCCAGCTTCACGCACAGCAGGTAGTGGTCGCGCACATGCGGTGCGCTGGCGATCGAGTACTGGCGGATCATGCCGTCGGGCAGATGCAGGTCCACATGCGCGCCGGCCTCGAAGGCCGGCAATTCCGCGCCGACCGGCTCCAGCCGGATCGCGCGCTGGCGATGGCCCTGGTCGAAGACCTCGGCAACGCGGACCTCGTGCAACTGCATGGCGTGCTCCTTGGCGGTCAGCGCAGGAAGAAGTCGCTATAGCCCTGGCTGCGCAGGCCACGGCGATAGGCGATGGAACTGCGGTCGGCCGGGATATGCACTTCCAGCAGCGGGTCCAGCGGCAGGTATTCGGGGCGCTGCGCCTCGACCATGGCGCGGTCTTCCTCGAACACGCGCAGGTTGAAGGCGTGCACGTCCTCCACCGGCAGATGGGTGTCGAAGTTGCGTGCGATCGGCACCAGCAGGCGCGTCTTGTGCTTGGACACCGGGCTGGCCGCGTTCATGATCACCAGCCGCTTGCCCGGCACCGGGAAGTGGATGGTGAGCGTGGCAACGAAGGGCAGGTGTACTTCGAAATGGCGCAGCCACTGGAAATCCGGGTCCACGTCCGGCAGCGGCATGTCCACCGAATAATTGGCCACCGAGCTCAGGTAGTCGGCATTGAAACCGGTCGGCGTCTCGGTGGTGGTGTAGGCCGGCACCTCGCGCTTGTCCGGCTGGGCAAAGGTGGCGGTGTGCACGAAGGCGAAATGCGCCACGTCGATGAAGCCCTCCAGCTGGCGCGCGGCGCTGCCGCCGATGTCGAAGGCCGGGCAGACGATCTGCTGGAAGCCGTCCTCGTCCCAGCCGGGCATCGGTGGAATCTGCACCTCGGCCGCGCTGACGCCGGCCGGTTTGGCCAGGCAGACCCAGATCAACCCGTAGCGCTCGGCCACCGCGTAGGTGTGCAGGCGCATCTTGGCCGGGATGTTCTGGCTGGGACTGGCGGGGATGTGGTTGCAGCGCCCGCCCGAGCCGAAGCGCAGCCCGTGGTAGGCGCAGACCACGCCGCCGCCATCGGAGGTGCCCATGCTCAGCGGCACGCCGCGGTGCGGGCAGACATCGCGCGCGGCCACCAATTCCTCGCCCAGCCGGTACAGCACCAGCGGCTCGTCCAGCAGGGTGGCCTTGAACGGCGCCTGCCCGACCTCGCTGCTCAGCGCTACCGCGTGCCAGTGCTGGGCCAGGCGCTGCCAGTCGGCGGCCTCGAAGGTGCAGTGCAGCGGCAGGGCGGGGACGGCGACATCCATGGGTCCAGTCTCTGGCGTAGGGCGGGAGCGGTGCCGGATTGACTCTAGGAAGCCGGGGGTGTGTTATCAAACATCGATTTTCAGCCAAGCCATTGCAAAAAATGCAACGCCAACCGAGCCCCGCCGCATGCTGACCTTTTCCCGCTTCACCCGTTACTTCATCGAAGTGGCCCGCTGCGGCAGCATCCGCAAGGCTTCTGACGTGCTGCACGTGTCGGCCTCGGCGATCGACCGGCAGATCCTCAAGGCCGAGGAAGAGCTGGGTGCGCAGCTGTTCGAGCGCCTGCCCGGGCGGCTGCGGCTGACCGCCGCTGGCGAGCTGCTGCTGGTGGACGTACGCGGCTGGGAGAAGGCCTACGCCCGCACCCTGGAGCGCTTCGACGAGCTCAAGGGGCTGCGCCGCGGGCATGTGGAGATCGCCATGATCGACGCGCTCAGCGAGGGCGTGGTGCCGGAGGCGGTGGCGGCGCTGGTGCAGGAGTACCCCGGCATCACCTTCAACCTGTCCACCGCACGCAACCAGCGGGTGATGGAAATGGTGACCTCGGCCGATGTGGACATCGGCCTGCTGCTGGACCCGGTGAGCAGCGTGGACCTGGAGGTGCGCGCCTTTGCCGACATCCCGCTGGGGATTGCGATGCCGGTCGGCCACCCGCTCAGCACCCGCACCGAGCTGCAGCTGAGCGAAACGCTGGAACACCGCCTGCTGCTGCCGGCCGCCCCGCTGATCGTCGGCGAGCATGCCAAGGTGCTGTACCAACGCCAGCACATCGACGTGAAGCGGCTGACCCACTGCAACGATGTGCGCACCCTGCGCGGGCTGGTGCGCGCCGGTGCCGGCGTGGGCCTGATGTCGTGGCTGGACGCCGCGCCGGATGTGGCCGACGGCCGTCTGGCATTCGTGCCGTTCCGCCGCCACCTGACCAAGCCGATGACGCTGGCGCTGTGCGTGGCCCCGCAGCGGCAGCTGTCGCGCTCGGCGCTGCTGACGATCCAGGCGCTGGCGGCGAAGATCGATGCGATGGTGGTGCCGGTGGTGGGTTGAACCCCTCTCTCTCCTGGAAGAACGGAGCAAAGCCCCTCGCCTGCGGGAGAGGGGTTGGGGTGAGGGGACGGGGCGACGCCACATTGTGTGGTTAGTCATGCGAGGCTTCGCTCGCACCCGCATCCGGCGCTGCGCGCCAGCTTCTCCCGGCGGGAGAAGGGACGCGAAGCGCTAAGCGCACACAACCCCTACTCGTTACACTTGCCCGGCTCTCCCCACACGACACCGCAGCATGCAGTTGATCGATATCGGCGCCAACCTCACCCACGACTCCTTCGACCGCGACCGCGACGCCGTGCTGCAACGCGCACGCGAGGCAGGCGTTGCGCAATTGGTGATCACCGGTGCCAGTCGCGAGCATTCGCCGCTGGCCTTGCAGCTGGCCCAGCAGCATCCCGGATTCCTCTACGCCACTGCCGGTGTGCACCCGCACCACGCAGTGGAGTTCACCGCCGAATGCGAGGCCGAAATGCGCACGCTGCAGGCGCACCCGCAGGTGGTGGCGGTGGGCGAATGCGGGCTGGATTATTTCCGCGATTTCGCCCCGCGTCCGGCCCAGCACAAGGCCTTCGAGCGCCAGCTGCAACTGGCTGCCGACAACGGCAAGCCGCTGTTCCTGCATCAGCGCGAGGCGCACGACGATTTCCTGTCGATCATGCGCAGCTTCGACGGCCGCCTCGGCCCGGCGGTGGTGCATTGCTTCACCGGCAGCCGCGAAGAACTGTTCGACTACCTGGACCGCGATTACTACATCGGCATCACCGGCTGGCTGTGCGACGAGCGCCGCGGCCTGCACCTGCGCGAGCTGGTGCGCAACATCCCGGCCAACCGCTTGATGATCGAAACCGACGCGCCGTATCTGCTGCCGCGCACGCTCAAGCCGATGCCCAAGGACCGCCGCAACGAGCCGATGTTCCTGTCGCATATCGTCGAAGAACTCGCGCGCGATCGTGGCGAGGAGGTGGCGCTGACCGCGGCCAACAGCACCGCGGCGGCGCGGGCGTTCTTCCGTCTGCCCGCGCCTGCAGCGGCGGCATGACCTGCGCGGCGTGGGCGATCACGCCGCCTGCAACTCCCAGCCCTGCGCATCGCGCAAGCGCAGCCCCGGTTGCGGTGCATCCACGCTGACCCGCACGCCGCTGGCCCACGGCAGCTGCCGCTGCTGCGGAAACCAGCGCCGCGCCTGATCGACCACGATCAATAGGCCATCATCGTCGCCCAGCGCGGCGAAACCCTCGAGCGCCGGCGCAAACGGCCGCACGCCGAAGTGATGGGCGACGCTGCTGGTCACCACCGCGACATCGTTGCTGGGTAAGCCGATCTCGCTCACGCACAGCAACTCGTCGCCGTGGAACGCACCGTCGCCGGTGGCCACGTCCTGCACCGCCCGACGCGCGATCAACTCGAGTACCGCGCCATCGGGGCCGGCGAAATACACCGATCGCGACTGCCATACGCCGTCCAGTTGAAACTGCCGGCGGCCATGTGGATCGGCAAGCAGCTTGCTGCGCTCGCCGATCCACTGCGCAGCGGCGTCGAAGCGCGACGGCGCCACGTTGAACGCCAGATGCACGCTGCCCACCGGCTGCTGTGCCTGCACGCATTCCAGGCTGCTCCAGCCGATGCGAATGCTGTTGCCGTGCTGCGGCAGCTGCAGTACCTCGCGATAGAAGCGCAGGCTGAGGTCGGGATCCAGGCAGGGCAGCAACAGATGGCGAAGATGCATGGCGGGCGCAGGTGATGGAAGGTGCAGGCATTGAACGACCTCAATCGCGGTTGAGGTCAAGCGGTGTGCCCGGATGGTGTGCGGATTCGGCAGGGCACGTGCGCGCGCTGGCAACGTGCATGTTGTCTGCAGCGAAGGCCCTGGCCGCGATGATGTCGCCATGCAAGCAGCATTGCGGACATGCGTGCTTCCACAGGATCAATGACTTCGGGTGCGGCTGAGGGTGTGTGGATCAGACCTCGGATCAAGAGAACCAGCGCCACCGCTGGTGGCAGGCAACGCAATCCAGCATCTTTCCGCCTGGGCAGGTGTAGGAGCGCACTTGTGCGCGAGGGCGTTACCGGTAGAGCCACATCGCGCAGAGTGCGCTCCTACAAAAACCGTGGTGTTGTCGGCTCGAGATCAGCCTGGCTCACAGCACCGCCGCCAGGGCCAGCCTGGCCAGCGGCATCTGGCCATCTGTTGGCAGGTGTAGGAGCGCACCTGTGCGCGAGGGCCTTACCGGTAGAGCCACATCGCGCACGGGTGCGCTCCTACAAAAACCGTGGTGCTGTCGGCTCGAGATCAGCCTGGCTCACAGCACTTCCGCCAGCGCCCACAGATGCTGGACCAGTGGCGCGGTGTCCAGGGCGCCCGGCGCGACTGCCAGGGCCAGCCGGGCCAGCGGCATCTGGCCTTCGATATCCAGATAGCGCACGCCGGGCAGCTGCAGCTGCGCAGTGGAGGCGGGCACCACCGACACGCCCAGTTCGGCGGCGACCAGATTGACGATGGACGACATCTGCGGCGCCTCCTGGGTGATGCGCAGGGTCACGCCGGATTGCCGGCAGGCGGCGAGGATCTCGTCGTACAGGCTGGACCCGAAGCTGCGCGGGAACAGGATGAACGGTTCGCCCGCCAGCGCCGCCAGTGGCGCGCTGTTGCGGGCGGCCAGCCGATGCGCGGCGGGCACGGCGATCTTCATCGGTTCGTCGGCAAAGCGCAGCAGTTGCAGGTCGGGCGGCGTGCTCAGGCCGTAGCGCACGAAAGCCGCGTCCAGGCGGCCATCGGCCAGGGCCAGCAGCAGTCCGGCAGTGTTGGTTTCTTCCAGCAACAGCTCGACCTGCGGCCATTGCCGGCGAAAGTCGCGGATCAGGTGCGGCACCACCGGGTTGAACGCGGCCGAGGCGGTGAAGCCCAGCCGCAGCCGGCCGGATTCGCCGCGCGCCACCCGCCGTGCGGTTTCGGCGGCGCGCTCCACATCGGCGAGCACGCGGCGCACCTCGACCAGGAAGGCCTCGCCGGCCGGGGTCAGCTCGGCGCCGCTATGGGTGCGCCGGAACAGCGGCGTGCCCAGATCGCGCTCCAGCGCCTGGATCTGCTGGCTCAACGGCGGCTGGCCGATGCCGACCCGCGCTGCGGCGCGGGTGAAGTTGCCCTCCTCGGCGACAGCCAGGAAGTAGCGCAGGTGGCGAAGTTCCATGCTATCTGTTCTGCATATGGCAACTGCCACGATCATATATTGGACAGGGGGTCAGCGCAGGCGAATACTCGCCGTCCCACGTCTCGATGCTGCGCCTGTGTCCTCTCCTGATCGCCGCACCGGCAGCCTGCCGGGCGCCACCGCTGGCCTTGCCGACAACGCCGCCGCCGGTGCGCCCGCCAGCGGCCGCATCCGCCTGGCCCTGTTCCTGGCCGGCTTTGCCACCTTCTCGCTGCTGTACAGCGTGCAGCCGGTGCTGCCGGAGCTTGCGCGCGCCTTCGGCGTGGATGCGGCCACCGCCTCGCTGCCGTTGTCGCTGGCCACCGGCGCGCTGGCCCTGGCGATCTTCTGTGCCGGCGCAGTGTCGGAGAACCTGGGCCGGCGCGGGTTGATGTTCGTATCGATCGCACTGGCCGCGGTGCTCAACCTGGTCGCCGCCTTCCTGCCGCACTGGGGCGCGCTGGTGCTGGTGCGCACCTTGTCCGGTATCGCGCTGGGCGGGGTGCCGGCGGTGGCGATGGTGTATCTGGGCGAGGAACTGCCGGCCAACAAGATGGGCGCGGCCACCGGTCTGTATGTGGCCGGCAATGCCTTCGGCGGCATGAGCGGGCGCATCGTGATGAGCGTGCTGACCGATCACTACGACTGGCGCACCGCACTGGCGGTGTTGAGCGTGTTCGACCTGCTGTGCGCGCTGGCGTTCTTCTGGTTGCTGCCGCCGTCGCGCAACTTCGTGCGCCGGCACGGCATCAACCTGCGCTTCCATCTGCGCGCCTGGGCCGGGCATCTGCGCGACCGCAACCTGCCGTTCCTGTTCGCGCTGCCGTTCCTGTTGATGGGCGTGTTCGTCTGCCTCTACAACTACGCCGGCTTCCGGCTGGGCGGGCCGGAATTCGGCCTGAGCCAGAGCCAGATCGGCATGATCTTCAGCGCCTATGTGTTCGGCATCGTCAGTTCGTCGGTGGCCGGTGCGGCGTCGGACCGTTTCGGGCGCGGCCCGGTGGTCACCACCGGCATCGTGCTGTGCGTGCTCGGCGTGGCGCTGACCCTGGCGCATGTGCTGGCGCTGGTGGTGGCCGGCATCGTGTTGCTGACGATCGGCTTCTTCATCGCGCATTCGGCGGCCAGCGCGTGGGTGAGCCGGCTCGGCGGTGCGCACCGCAGTCACGCCGCATCGCTGTATCTGCTGGCGTATTACGCCGGCTCCAGCGTGATCGGCGCGCTCGGCGGCTGGTTCTGGCAACACGGTGGCTGGGGCGCGCTGGTCGGCATGTGCCTGACCTTGCTGGCGCTCGCCTTCGCCGCGGCCTACGTACTGCGCCAGCGCGCCGACGACACGCGGCCGTACGGGCGCTTTGCGCCGCATCCTGCACGCGGCGAGTGACGCGGTTCGACCGCCGCGTCCAAGCGCGACTGGCTGCACGACTGCGCGGCGTCTGTCAGCCGCTCTAGCGCGCCCGCTTGCTGCGTCTGGTCTGCGCTGCAGGCGGCAGCGTGGCCGCGGCATCCGCTGAACCCTGCGCCAGGGTTTCCAGCAAACGCGCACGGCGCCGCTCCAGGTCGGCCAGCTGGCGCTCGATCAGCTGCAGGCGTGCCCGATGCGCCTGCGCGGTTTCCGGGCACATCTGCGCGCCTTCCACCAGACGCATGCAATCGGGGAAGCCGAGGATGTCGTCCAGGCTGAAGCCGGTGGCGATCAGCCGCTGGATCTGCCGCACCTGCGCAACGCAGGCAGCGGGAAACACCCGGTAGCCGTTGGCGCTGCGCGAGGAGGTCAGCAGCCCATGCGCGTCGTAGTGGCGAAGCGAGCGCACGCTGGCGCCGGTCTGCAGCGCCAGCGCGCCAATGCTCAGTGAAGGTTCGGACGATGTGGCCATGCGCCCAGCATACGTTGCACGCAATGCTTGACCCTCACATTGGTGTGAGGCTCGAGGATGGTGGCTCCCATTGTCTGGAGCTCACTCCGATGCCTGTTCGCTTTCTCCCCGCCATTGGCATGTTGCCGATGCGCTACCTGCTGGTCTGCCTGCTGCTGTCCTCTTCAACCTTGGCGGCGGCGGGGCCGACCTCACCCCCGGCGTCGCGCAGCTACACCGTCACCGCGCCCGACGGCGTGGCCCTGGCGGTGCAGGAGCATGGCGCCACCGATGGCCGGGCAATCGTGTTCGTGCACGGCCTGCTCGGCAGCCGCATCGATTGGGACGCGCAGCTGGCCGATCCGCGCCTGCAAGGCTATCGCTTGATCACCTACGACCTGCGCGGGCATGGGCTGTCCGGCAAGCCGGCGGCAGCGTCCGCGTATCGGGACGGCATGCGCTGGGCCGACGACCTTGCCGCCGTGGTGAAGGCCGCAAACGCGCGCGATGCGGTGCTGGTGGGTTGGTCGCTGGGCGGTGCGGTGATCAGCAACTACCTCACCCGTTATGGCGACGAAGGGCTTGGCGGCGTGGTGTATGTCGATGGCGTGATCGAACTGCGCGCAGAGCAACTGGGCGCGCATCCGGCGATCTATCGCGATCTGGTCTCCGACGACCTGCGCACGCACCTGCAGGCGGTGCAGGACTTCCTGCGGCTGTGTTTTGCCACCCAGCCTCCGGCGCCAGTGTTTGAAACCTTGCTGGCCAACGCGTCGCTGGCCTCGTGGGACATGCAGCGTGCCGTGCAGGGCATGTCGATCGACGTTGCCGGCCTGCAACGCACGCAGTTGCCGGTGCTGCTGATGTACGGCGCGCGCGATGCGCTAGTGACCACCGGGCCGACGCTGGCACGTGCACGGCAGCTGCAGCCGCGTGCGCAGACGGTGCTGTATCCCGACGCCGGGCATGCCCCGTTTCTGGAAGACAGCCCGCGCTTCAATCAGGATCTGCTGCGCTTTGTCGAACAGGCCGCCAACGCTCACTGACGCGGCGTGACGGCACGCGCGATCTGTAGGGCGCGCTGCGCTGTGCCGCCGCGCAGGTCGGCACGCCGATGGCGGCCCCTCCTGTCGCCATCGGCGGTTACAGCGTGGGCGAGGTGCCTGCAGGTGCAGATCCGGTCGCCGGGTCGTACTGCGGATGGCGTGGGTCCATGCTGGGTGGCGTGGAGGCGCCGGGCCGCAGCGCGCTTTCGCGCCAGGCGCGCACCAGCAGGTCGCGCAGCATCGCCGCGCCGTCGCCGGCGGTGCGATAGACCATCGCGCGGCCGTCGCTGCTGGATGCGTCGTCGAAGGCGCCGGCCTTTTCCAGGCGATAGACCTGCTCGACACGGCCGGTGCCGATGTCGAGAAAGCCCAGGATCTGCTCGAACACATCGCCATCCTGGTGCGCCAGGGCCGGCATGCGGCTCAGCAGGTCCTGCGGGGTCAGCGCAATCTTCTCCACGTAATCGCTCTCGAACTTGCCGTGCACCTTCGGGTCGGTGCTGTAGCCGTGCGGGTTCGGCCCCTGCCAGCCGTCGTGATGGATGCTGTCGTGCTGCGGCTGCGCGCCATCGCCGATGTAGTGCGCAAACCAGCTGACGTAGAACGCGCAGTTGCGTTCGAGCTCTCGGGTGTCCTGGCCCTTGACGCGCAGCGTGCGCAGCTGCCGCATGGTCGCCACGATGCGTTGGTAGCCTTCGGTGGCGGCGTACGGCAAGGTGCCGGCCCAACGCACGTTCATGCGCTGCGCCAGTTGCGGGTCGCTGCCGGCGATGCGCCGTTGTTCGTCGTACAGCGCCAGCACGAAGGCGTAGCGCGAGCGCGGCGGGTGCTGCATGAAGGCGAACTGCTCGCGGAACCAGCCGTGGTTGGGGTCTTCTTCGATCTTGAGGAAGGGTTCGCTTTCGCTGCGCCAGCCGTCCGGCAGCGTGGCGCCGTCGGCGATCACCTGCGCGTACTGTTTGAGAAAGACCGGGCCGTCGTCGGGCAGGGCCTGCACGGCGGCGCTGTCGATGGCGGCATGCGCGCGGTGGCCCCAGGCGGCGGCATCGCCGGAACACGTCGCTGCTGCAACCAGCAGCGCACAGGCAAGACGGGAAGCTGTCATGGCAGTCCTTGTGGCCTGCAGCGCAGCTACGGCGCTGCAGGCGATGGATCGGGAAGTGGAGCGCTGGCATGAGGCTGCGACACCCCGGACGCCGGCGCACTCAGAAGTGGTAGGTCACCACCAGCCGCGAGTTGCGCTCGTAGATCGGCCGGCCGTAGATCGGTGCGCGCGTGCCCTGGCCGGAGATGGTGTCGGTGCGCGGGTTGCCTTCGGTCAGCGCAAAGGTGTTGGTCAGGTTGTCCACCGATAGCTGCACGTCCCACGGCCCGTTGCGCACCAGGATGTTGGCCGCCAGGGTGTCGTAGGCGGCCAGCTCGGTGGTGTTTTCCAGGTCGGCGTAGCGCTTGCCCACATAGGCGTAGCGCAACGAGGTTTCCCAATCGAACGCACCGGTGGTGAACAACAGCGTCGGGCCGGCATTGCCGTACAGCTTCGGCTGGCGGTTGGGCATGTTGCCGTCCACGTCGACCACGGCCACTGCGCCATTGGCCACCACTTCGGTCAGGTCGGACACCTTGGTGTCGTTGTAGGTCAGGTTGGCATCAAGACGTAGCCACTGCGCCGGCGTCCACACCGCCGCCAGTTCGATGCCGGGGTTGGTGACGCTGCCGCGGTAGTCCTTGGATTCGGCCGCGCCGGTCTGCGGATTCACCGCGCTGGTGCCGATGTTGTACGGGTCGTACTTAGTGTAGAAGGCGGTGGCGAACACATCCAGCGTGTCGAAGTTGAGCTTGGTGCCGAGCTCGAACTGGTCGGCGGTGGGGATGTTGACGTTGCCCTCGTTGGCGCCCTCGCTGGGCGCGCGGTGCGCACGCGAGGCGCGGCCGTAGATGCCGACGGTGGGATTGATGTCGTAGTTGAAGCCCGCGGTCCAGTTGGTCACGCCCACGTCCAGCGCGGTGTGCGCGCGGGCCCCGGTGAACAGGCGCGCGGCATCGTCGGCCAGGGTGTCGGCCATGCCCAGGTTGCCGGTGCTGCGCAGCATGCTCCAGGCGCGGTAGCGGTAGCGCTCGTGACGTACGCCGGCTTCCAGGCGCAGCTTGTCGGTCACCTGCCAGGTGTCGGCGATATAGGGCGCCAGCATGCTGGTGTAGGCCTTGCCCTGGGTGCGGTCGGCGCCGTAGATCACCACGCCGTCCTTGGTTACGCCTCCGACCACGTTGCCGGTCGCGTCGTAGCCGAGCAGGTCGATCGTGCGCGGGTTCTGCCGCATCTCCAGCAGATAGCTCTGGTAACGCGAATTGTAGGAACGCGCGTAATAGGCGCCATACACGCCGAGCGTGATGTCGTGGCTGTCGCCGCCCCAGTCGAAGCGGCGATGCAGGCGCAGGTCGTCGGCGAACGAATCGGCGCGCACGTTCATGGCGCGGTACTGGCCCTGGATCACCAGGCCGTCGGTGCTGGCCGGATCGAAGCGGCTGCCGTCGTCGGTGTAGACGTAGCCCAGCGAGCTCAGGCCGGGAAACGTGGCGCTGGCGGCGGCGCGGCGGCTGTTGGCATACGCGGCGGCGTCCTGCGGCGCATTGCTGGAATACAGCGCGTCGAAGGCCATGTCCAGGCGATTGACGATGGCCTTGTTGGACAGGCTCCAGCCGTTGTCGAAGGCCAGGTCCAGGTTGGCGCCCAGATGGTTGAACTTCATGTGGCGGCCATCGGACAGGTCGCGCAACTCGCGCTGCGGCGCGCCGTTGGCATCGCTGGAGACGATGCTGGCGCGCTTCAGCTGCGCGCTGCTCAAGGTGCCGGTGAAACGGTCGATCAACGGGTCCAGCGAACGCGAGGTGTCGCGCGGGTCGTACAGCGGGATCGGCATGTAGAACGCATTCTTGTCGTCCAGATGCTTGGCGGTGAAGGTCAGCTTGCCGTGCTCCAGCGCGTGCGTGAGGTTCATGCGGAACTGCCCACCCTCGTCGGCCGGAAAGCCCACGTCGCGGTAGCCGTCGTTGCGCCGCACGAAGCCGCCGGCAGCCAGGTACCAGCCGTCGGCAAGCTTGCCCGACCAGTAGCCATCGAGCCGATACAGCCCGGTGTCGCCGACGCTGGTGCGCACTGCGCCTTCGGGGGTGTCGCCGCCCTGGCGGGTGACGAAATTGACGATGGCCGCGGCATTGGAAGCGAAGATCGGCGACGGCCCGCCGCGTACGGTTTCCACCGATTCGACCATCAGGTCCGGGCGCACCAGGCCTTCGGTCTTGTAGAAGTAGCCGTTGTTGTCCGGGTAGGGGCTGATGCCGTCTTCCTGGATCACGGCAAACGAGCCTTCGTCGGGAATGCCGCGGATGCGGTAGACGTTCTGCACTTCGCCGCCGGTGGATTCGGCATAGATGCCGGGCATCGAGCCGATCAGGCTGGCCAGGTTGAGCGGGGCCAGCTTGTCGATCTGCTCGGCGGTCAGCGCGGTGATCGCATACGAGGCGTCGAACTGGTTCTGGGCCTGGCCGGCACCGGTGACGATCATCCGATCCAGCGAGAAGATGCCGTCCTCGCCCTTGCGGGTGGCAGGCGTGGCGGGTGCGGCTTCCTGCGCGAGCGCGGGGGTGGCCAGGGTCAGTGCAAGCAGGACGGCGAGCGGACGACGCGACACGGCACGACGCACTCCGGAGCGCGTCCGGATGTGGGTGTAGGGCATGGCAGGAGTGGGGTCAGCGGGGGAGCTGCCCACTGTCGCGGCGCCATGTTTCCGCAGCATTGCGTGTGCGCCCGATCACGCTAAGTTGGCGGACCCGCGTGCCGATCTGTGACGTGGAACGTGTTTTCAAGCGGTTTCAACCGCGTGCAGCAGGTTGCCGGCTGTGCGTCATTCGGTGCGCATCACCAGGCCAATCATTCCGCCCTCGGTGTCATCGCGCCGGTGCCAGCTCGGACATCGCAACCCGCGCTACGCTGGCAGCCGCTTGTTCGACGCTGCCTGGACCGGCGTGGTCGTCGAGATCGGTGGCGGTACGATCGTGATTGACCGCATCGGCGCATTGACCGCAAAGCCTGCGTTACGCAGCGCTTCGCCAGCGACACGGTGAAGCAATCTGGCGCTCGGCGTCGCCGTGCAGCGCCAGGGGTGTGGAGCTGGAGAGGGGCGCTTGCTTGGAATCACCAAGAAGGCCCCCAGACTATGTGCCACCCATCCGTGTGTACAGCCGCCTTCGTGAGCACCTCATTCCCCCTGCCAGCACCGCGCAAGGCCCCGCAGCAAGCGCGCTCGCGCGCCACCGTGGAGGTCATCCGCCAGGCCAGCATCCAGGTGCTGGTAGCCGACGGACTGCAGGGCTGCACCACCACGCGGGTGGCCGAGCGTGCCGGCGTGTCGGTCGGCAGCGTGTACCAGTACTACCCCAATCGGCAGGCGATGTTGATCGCGTTGCTGCAGTGGCATCTGCAGGCGGTGATCGACGCGGTGGAACGGGCCTGTGCGCAACAGCACGGACGCACGCTGGCGCAGCAGTGCGAGGCCTTGGTGCATGCCTTCGTGCAGGCCAAGCTGCAGCATGTGGACGTCTCGCGCGCGCTGTACGCCATTGCCGAACTGCATGGTGGCGCCGCGCTGGGGTCGCAGGCGCGCAAGCGCTCGCAGCAGGCGTTTGCCGCTGCGCTGGCCACCGCCGCGGATGTGCGCTTCGACGATTGCGAGGCGGTGGCCGAGATCGGCATGGCGGCCATCACCGGGCCGGTGAAGAGCCTGCTCGAGGAGGGTGCGCCTGCGGTGCGGATTGCGCCGCTGCAGGCGCAACTGGTGGTGTTGCTGCACAGTTACCTCATGGCCACCGGAGTTGCGCGATGACGGCGGTAGCAGTTCAGGACAGCAACGTGTTGCAGGACTTCATCGAGCGCCATCGGCGCCTGTTCGTGCTCACCGGCGCCGGTTGCAGTACCGATTCGGGCATTCCCGATTACCGCGATCTGCAAGGCGGCTGGAAGCGTCCGCAACCGGTGACGTTCCAGGCCTTCATGGGCGAGCTGTCCACGCGGCAGCGCTATTGGGCGCGCAGCCTGGTCGGCTGGCCGCGCTTCGGGCTGGCGCAACCCAATGCCACCCATCACGCATTGGCCGCACTGGAAGCGCGCGGCCAGCTGGAACTGCTGCTGACGCAAAACGTGGACCGCCTGCATCAGGCCGCCGGCAGTCAGGCGGTGATCGATCTGCATGGCCGGCTCGATGTGGTGCGCTGCATGGGCTGCGAGGGGCGCATGCCCCGTACCGAATTCCAGCTGCTGCTCGAGCACGCCAACCCCGGCTGGGCCGACCTGGACGCGGCGCAGGCACCCGATGGCGATGCGGACCTGGACGATGTGGCCTTCGACAGTTTTGCAGTGCCGCCGTGCCCGGTGTGCGGCGGCGTGCTGAAGCCGGATGTGGTGTTCTTTGGCGAGAACGTGCCGCGCGAGCGTGTGGAGCGCGCATTTGCGCATCTGCAGGCGGCTGATGCGGTGCTGGTGGTGGGCTCGTCGCTGATGGTGTACTCGGGTTTTCGTTTCGTGCAGACCGCGGCCAAGGCCGGCCTGCCGATCGCCGCGCTCAACTTCGGGCGCACCCGTGCGGACGAGCTGCTCAGCCTGAAGGTCGAACAGCCGTGCGCGCAGGCATTGGCCTTCCTGCTGCCGCACCCGGCTGCCTGACCGCTCCGGCCGATCCTGTCGCTGTACTTTCGCGATCCAGCCGGGCGATCGAGTTCAGCAGTGTCCTGCAGCGCGTCAGCATCGGCCGGCCAGGCGCCCCATGCACGCTACGAACCGGAGCGCGCTGCAGTTTCGTCGTAAGTCGTCGTGCCGGAAATCACAACGGGCTTACTGAATGCCTGCGATCGGATTCTTATGCGCCGGCGGACATTTGGCATCAGGTGTCAGACATGTGGCTAAAGCAGAGGCGCCTATATCCGGGTTCTATTCGGCGTGATGCCACTTGCATATGCCATTCAACACAGGGAGGAGCCGGCCATTGCCAGTCGGCTTTACCACCACACCGTCAATCACTTCGCCGTCCCGGTTGATCGTGACGTCCGCCTGCAAGATGTCGTTGGACGAACTGTCGAATCTTTCGTGCTCCGTCCATTGGTAAATCGTTCTCGTGCTTGGGTCGAACTGCGACTGCGGATTTGTGATGTAACTGGTGGCCTCGCCATGGAATAGCGCCATTACGATGTAACGCCCTGGCTTGATTCGGGTGAACATGAACTCGCCATTGGCGTTCGTCTTGCCCGCAAGGCCTGATGCAAAAGCACGGTTATCTATTTCAACCCGCACTTTTTCGCTTTTCTTGCGGTTGGCATCAATCAGGTCGATCGCTTCCTTCAGATAGGGATTGTAAGGAAAAAGCATGATTCCCTGATTCGGCGCCGTCTGAAATTGAGAGCCATTTACCGTTATCACTCGCCCGCATGTGAAGCCTTTGATCGTCGAGTTGCCTTCGGACTGCAGCCTCGTATCCGCGTCTGTGGGGCTGAATATCGCCTTGGGCCTGACAACCTTGCGGCGGTCCGCGATTTTAGGCGCCGCACCGCGGTCGCTATCAGCGCTGACGACCGCTGTTTCTCGGCTAGCGGTCACCGATGCCTTGGCGGCCTCGTCTGCACTCATACCGCCATTCAGCGCGGCCAGCAGTGGTTTGGCGAGTGCGGAATTGCGAGCGGCATTGCGTCGGCTGGCATTTGCAGGCTGTCCATTCAATTTTGCGTCAGCAAAAAACGAACAGACGTTGCCTTTCGCATCGGGCGCAGTCATGCCTTTGGGCAATTCGAAGGAAATGACCGCTGCATCAGTGTCGGGTGCCACTATCATGACAACAGGAAAGCCGCGCGAGGTCGCGGATGCTTGCTGCGCGTAGACCATGGTGATGAGGCCGTCTTCGAGAATGGAGGGGCCTTGGACGAGTTGGAAAGTCTGTTTCTTTGCCATGGCCGCAAGGCTGGATGTCACTGCGGCCTTGTCGGCGCCGTATAGTCCAACGAAGCTCTGGTGGATAACGCCGCCATTGGAGCCGGGAGATGAACTATAGTTTTGCTCGCATTCGCTCGCTGCATAGGCGGCCTGCGAATAAAGCAGCATCCCCAAACAGATTCCATAAACACTGCACTTAATCGCACCAACCATTGCCTTTTCCATGGCGCCTACATCCTCTTTCTGTGAAGGAAATTGTTGTTCTGGGTCGGCCTGATGATAGCAAACGTCACTAATTCGTTTCGTGCAGACCTCGGCAAAGGCCGGCCTGCCGATCGCCGCGCTCAACTTCGGGCGCACCCGTGCGGACGAGCTGCTCAGCCTGAAGGTCGAACAGCCGTGCGCGCAGGCATTGGCGTTCCTGCACACCCCGTTCGATCCGCTGCGTGCACGCAGCGTCAACGATGCCAGCGCGCGTTCGGCATGACGCAGTGATCCATTGCAGCGGTTGTGCCCACGCGCGCGGCGCAGTGCAATGGGCATCCCCGTGTCATCTGTGGATGCCCCCTTGAGCCAGCTGTTCTCCCCCATCCGCTTCGGTCCGCTTGCGCTCGCCAACCGGATCGTCATCGCCCCGATGTGCCAGTACTCCGCACAGGACGGCCGCGCCAGCGACTGGCACCGCATCCATCTGGGCACCTTGTCGCAATCCGGTGCCGGCCTGCTGATCCTGGAAGCGGCCGCGGTGCAGCCGCAGGGGCGCATCTCCTACGCCGACCTCGGCTTGTACGACGATGCCACCGAGCAGGCGCTGGGCGAGGTGCTGGACTCGGTCCGGCGTTGGTCGCCGATGCCCATCGGCATCCAACTGGCGCATGCCGGACGCAAGGCCTCCACCGATCTGCCGTGGAACGGCGGCGAGGCCATCGCGCCGGATCACGCGCATGGCTGGCAGACCGTGTCCGCATCGGCACTGGCGTTCCGTGACGGTCAGCCGTTGCCGCAGGCACTGGACCAGGCCGGCATCGATGCGGTGGTGCAGGCCTTTGTCGATGCGGCACGGCGCGCCGAACGCCTGGGCCTGGCGCTGATCGAGCTGCATGCCGCGCATGGCTATCTGATGCATCAGTTCCTGTCGCCGCTGAGCAATCAGCGCAGCGATGCGTATGGCGGCTCGCTGGAAAACCGCATGCGGCTGACGCTGCGCATCTTCGACGCGGTGCGCGCGGCGGTGTCGGACAAGCTCGCCATCGGCGTGCGCATCTCCGCCACCGATTGGGTGGAGGGCGGTTGGGATCTCGAGCAGAGCATCGCCTTGTCCAAGGCGCTGGATGCGCGCGGTGCGCACTACATCCATGTCTCCAGCGGCGGGCTGGATCCGCGCCAGCAGATTCCGGTGCAGGCGGGCTATCAGATTCCGTTTGCGCAGCAGATCAAGGCGCAGGTCAGCACGCCGGTGATCGGCGTGGGCCTGATCACCGAGCCGGCGCAGGCCGAGGCGATCCTGCAGGACGGCCAGGCCGATGCGATCGCGCTGGCGCGCGGCATCCTGTACGACCCGCGCTGGCCGTGGCATGCCGCGGCCGCACTCGGCGCGTCGGTTACGCCCTCGCCGCAATACCTGCGCTGCGAGCCACGCGATGCGCGTGGCGTGTTCGCCAGCTGATCCATCCGATAGACGTCATAACAACAAGGACAACGCATGCCGATAGGATTTCTGGGCTTGGGGACGATGGGCCTGCCGATGGCGCACAACCTGCTGCGCGGCGGTTTTGAACTGCGTGTGTGGAATCGCTCGCCGGAGCGCGCGCAGTCGCTGCGCGAGGCCGGTGCCACGGTGGTGGATGCACCGCGCGACGCCGCGCACGGCCCGCTGCTGTTTTCGATGCTGGCCGACGACAACGCGGTGCGTGCCACCGTGCTGGAGCAAGGCGTGCTGGACGCGCTGCCGGCCGGCAGCGTGCACGTCAACATGGCCACCATCTCGGTGGCACTGGCGCACGAGCTGACCGCCCTGCATGCCGAACGCGGCGTGGCCTATGTGGCCGCACCGGTGCTCGGCCGGGTCGATGTGGCCGAAGCCGGCAAGCTCAACATTCTGGCCGCCGGCGACGAGGCGGCGCTGGCGCGCGTGCAGCCGATGTTCGATGTGCTCGGTCAACGCACCTGGGAGATCGGCCGCACCCCCGAGCAGGCCAATGCGGTCAAGCTGGCAGCCAACTTCTGCCTGGCCAGCGCGATCGGCGCCATGGCCGAAGCCAGCGCGCTGGCACGCGGCCACGGCGTGGATGCCACCCAGTTCCTGGGCATGCTCACCAGCACCTTGTTCGCCGCGCCCGCGTACCAGGGCTACGGCCGCCTGATCATGCAGCGCGAGTACCTGCCCGCCGGCTTCACCGCCACCCTGGGCCGCAAGGATGTGGATCTGGCGATCCAGGCCGGCGCCGACAAGCAGGTGCCGATGCCACTGGGCGAGTTGCTGCGCGCCGGCCTGGACGAGGCCATCGCGCATGGCGACGGCAACGCCGACTGGGCGGTGCTGGCAGAAGTGTCGGCGCGGCGGGCCGGGCAGGCCTGATCGCAACCCAGGCGCGCGCGTGGGTTCTGCGCAGCGTGCCTGGCCTTGCAGGTGACGCGCGATGCGTCTTGCTCACCTCAACATGCAGCAGACCTTCTAAAATGCCGGCTCGTGACAGCCGCCGCTCCAGGGAGGATGCGATGCGACACCTGCATATCACGCTCGGTTCGACCGAGCGCACACCGCGCGCAACGACCTGCGCCGGTGGGACACGATGACCGCCGTACCGGTCGTCGACCAGGGCCCGGTGGGCCCGGACCATCCCGAGCATCCGGACCACTATCTGTTCGCGCAGATCCGCGAAGCGGTGGCCGCGCTCGATGCCGAGTTGAACAAACCCACCGACGAGGCCAGCGTGCGCATGGCCGCGCGCCTGCTGCCGCTGGCCAAGCAACATGGCTTCGACCAGGTGGATCACGTGGTGCTCAGTCGGCACGTTGGCGAGGTGGGCGAGAACGTGTTTCTGGTGCGTGGCGAGCTCGCCGATCCGGCGCATCTGCGTGCGCACATCACCACCCAGGAAGCGATGGAGACCTCGGTGGAGGCATCGATGGCGCAACTGGACGAGATCAATCGGCGGCTGATGCTGCGCCTGCCGCCGCGCTGAGGCGCAGCGGAAAGTTACGGGCGCAAGCACTGCGCCCGCAGCCGGGCGCATTGGCTATCATTGCGCCGATGCGCTCCGACTACATCCTCACCCTGTCCTGCCCCGACCGCACCGGCATCGTCTATCGCGTGACCGGGCTGCTGTTTGATCTGGCCTGCAACATCCTCGACGCACAGCAGTTTGGCGACGACGAAAGTGGCCGCTTCTTCCTGCGCGTGCACTTCGACAAACCGCCGGGCACCGACATTGCCGGGCTGGAACGCCGCTTTGCGCAGCTGGCCGATGAATTCCAGATGGACTGGCAGCTGCACGATGCGCGCCGTCGCGCGCGGCTGCTGGTGCTGGTGAGCAAGCAGGGGCATTGCCTCAACGATCTGCTGTTCCGCATGCATAGCCGGCAATTGCCGGTGGATATCGCGGCGGTGGTGTCCAACCACGCCGACTTCGCGCCGCTGGCCGCCTCCTATGGCATCGCCTTCCACCATCTGCCGGTGAGCGCCGACACGCGCGCCGCGCAGGAAGCGCAGCTGCTTGCGCTGGTCGAGGCGCTGCAGATCGATCTGGTGGTGCTGGCGCGCTACATGCAGATTCTTTCGCCCGCGTTGTGCCGCGCATTGGCGGGGCGGGCGATCAATATCCATCACAGCTTCCTGCCCAGCTTCAAGGGCGCGCAGCCATATCACCAAGCGCACGCACGCGGGGTCAAGATCATCGGTGCCACCGCGCATTACGTCACCGAAGATCTGGACGAAGGCCCGATCATCGAACAGGACGTGGCGCGCGTGGATCACGCGATGACGCCGCGTGACCTGGTGCGGCTGGGCAGCGATACCGAATCACTGGTGCTTGCGCGTGCGGTGCGTCGCCATGTCGAGCATCGCATCGTGCTCAATGGCCATCGCACGGTGGTGTTTCGCTAGCAGCGTCGCATATCCCCACGGACGGTTGCAGCACGCGCAATGGAGCCGTGGTCAGGTCCGGCCAGCGAGCGCGCCGGCCTGGGCCACCGTCGCACTCTCCTCGCCGCTTCCTTCTGGAATTTTTTGCATGTCGCCTGTCTCCGGTTCCAACGCTCGCGCGCAACAGCACGCCACCCGCGCGGCGTTCTTCATTCCCGGCTTTGCTGCCGCGGTCTGGGCGGTGCTGGTGCCATTCGCCAAGGCCAGGACCGGCGTGGACGATGGCGCGCTTGGCCTGATCCTGCTGTGCCTGGGGGCAGGCTCGTTCCTGGCGATGCCGCTGGCCGGCGCGGTGTCGGCACGCTTCGGTTTCCGTGCGGTCATGGCGGTGACGTCGGCGCTGATCTGCCTCAGCCTGCCGTTGCTGGCGGTGGTCGCCGATCCGTGGTTGCTGGGCGCGGTACTGTTCGTGTTCGGCGCCGGCGTGGGCGCGATGGATTGCGCGATGAACATGCAGGCGGTGGTGGTCGAGCGCGATGCCGGGCGCGCGATGATGTCGGGATTCCATGCGTTTTTCAGCATCGGCGGGTTTGTCGGTGCCGGCGCGATGACCTTGCTGCTGTCGGCGCAGCTCTCCCCGTCGAGCGCGGCGGTTGCCGGGGTAATCGCCATGCTGCTTGTCGGCGCGCTGGCGGTACGCCACTGGCGGACCGAGCGCGTGGCGCAACAGGGGCCGTTGCTGGCGCTGCCCAGGGGCATCGTGTTGTTCATCGGCATCCTGGCGTTTGTGGTGTTCCTGGCCGAAGGCACCATTCTGGACTGGAGCTCGGTGTTCCTGGCCGATGTGCACCAGGTCGCCCCGAGCACCGCCGGCGTGGGCTATGTGGTGTTTGCATTGACCATGACGGTGACGCGCCTGCTGGGCGATGCGGTGGTGGAGCGCCTGGGGCGCATCCGCTCGATCGTGGTGGGCGCGCTGCTAGCCGGCGCGGGCTTCTGCGTGCTTACGCTGGTGAGCCCATGGCAGGCCTCGTTGGCCGGTTACGTATTGGTCGGCCTGGGCTGCGCCAATATCGTGCCGGCCCTGTTCTCGTTGGCCGGCAACCAGACGCGCATGCCGGAGAGCATCGCCATCACTGCGGTCACCACACTCGGCTATGCGGGCATCCTGGCCGGGCCGGCCATGATCGGTTTCGCCGCGCATGGCATCGGCCTGGTCGGCGCCTTGCTCGGTGTTGCGGTGCTGATGGTCGGTGTGGCGATGTCGACGCGTTGGTTGAAGGTGTGAGTGTTGGGAGTCGCGCGCCCGTGGTCGCTGGAGTATCGGGAGTGCGTCGCGCGCAGGCACGCTCCTACGAGGGGATATTGATTACGCTTCGGTGGCTAGATACTCGAAGCGATAGCCCACGCCGTACACCGAGCGCACCCATTCTTCGCCGCCCACCTCGGCCAGCTTGCGGCGCAGGTTCTTGATGTGGCTGTCCACAGTGCGATCGGTGACGATGCGGTGGTCCACATACACGTGGTCCATCAACTGTTCGCGCGAGTAGACACGCCCCGGCGCTGCGCACAACGTGCGCAGCAGGCGGAACTCGACCTGGGTCAGATCCAGGTCGCGCCCGGCCACGCTGGCGCGGCAGGCGGCCTCATCGATCAACAATCCATGCGTGGGCACCGCATTGGGATCGTGCCGGTGGCGGCGCAGCACCGCGCGCACCCGTGCAATCACCTCGCGCGGGCTGAACGGCTTGCAGATGTAGTCGTCGGCACCGATCTCCAGCCCGAGCAGGCGGTCGATCTCTTCGGCGCGCGCGGTCACCATGATCACCGGCACCGCGCCGAGGCTGCGCAGCTCGCGGCAGATGTCCATGCCATCGCGATTGGGCAGCATCAGGTCCAGCAGGACCAGATCCGGCGACTGCGCGCGAAACGCGGCAATCGCCTGCGCACCGTCGGCCACCCAATGATGCGAATAGCCGGCCGCGTGCAGATACTCGCCCAGCACCGCGGCCAGGCGCGGTTCGTCTTCGACAATCAGCACGTGCGCGTGCGGTGCTGCGGTGGTGGTGTCGTCCATCAGGCCTCCAGGGCCGGCAGTCGCAGCGTCACGCGCAGGCCGCCCAAGGGCGAAGCGGTGGCGTGGATCTCGCCGTCGTGCGCGCCGACGATATTGCGGCAGATCGCCAAGCCCAGCCCGCTGCCGCCGCTGGCGCGATTACGCGAGCCTTCCACGCGATAGAAGCGCTCGAACAGGCGATCGAGCTTGTCTGCCGGCACGCCGGGTGCGCTGTCTTCGATCACGATCTCCACCAGGTGCGCGCGCCGTGCGCACTGCACCCGCAACTGGCCGCCGGCATCGGTGTAGCGCAAGGCGTTTTCCAGCAGGTTGGACAGCAGCTGCTGCAGGCGACGCTCGTCGCCGTCGACATGCAACGGCGCAGTGATGCCGTGGGCCTGCAGCGTGAGCCCGGCTGCGGCAATGCGCGTGTGCATGCCGGCCAGTGTGGACTGCAGCACCACGCTCAGATCGATCGGCGCGCGCCGGTAGGCCAGCGCGCCGACATCGGTGAGCGACAGATCGTAGAGATCCTCGATCAGCTTGCCGAGCTGGCCGACCTCCTGGTGCAACGAGGTCAGCGAGTCCCGCGTCATCGGCCGGATGCCGTCCTGCAGCGCTTCCAGCTCGGCGCGCAGCACCGCCAGCGGCGTGCGCAACTCGTGCGAGACATCGGCCATGAAATCGCGACGCGCACGTTCGTTGTTGTCCAGTGCCTGCGCCAGCTGGTTGAAGTCGCGCGCGAGCTGGTCGAGCTCATCGCGCATGCGCGCCTCCAGTCGCGTGCCGTAGTCGCCGGCCGCCAGGCGATGGGTTGCCGCGGTCAGGCTGCGCACGCGCCGCAGCAAGGTGCGCGACAGCAGCCAGCCGAACAGCGCGGCCACCACGATGGACGCCGCGCCGACAGTCCACCACAGACGTTGCTGGGCCTGGTAGAAGCGCGCGTCGTTGGCGGTCAGCACCTTCTCGAAGGGCAGCATGCCCATCCAGCCCACCGTCTGCCCGTGCACCACGACCGGGCGCAGCGTGTCGGTGCGGCTGACATCGGGGTTGCCGATGATTACCCGGTAGTCGCGATCCAGCAGCGCGAAACGAAACACCGCGCCGGTCTGATCGGAGATCGGTGGTGCGCGTGGCGGCAGGTTCTGCGGCAGCTCCGGGCGCATCAGCACGAACCAGGCGTCGGGATTGTCGCGGATGAAGTTCCAGTCGCCGTGCTTGGCGTAGTCGGCCTGCACGCGCGGCAATACTTCCAGCATCCGCTCGATGCCCTGCTCGCTGAGATAGTCGAGAAACTGCTTCCTGAGCAACAGCTGCCCGGCCAGGCCATTGATCAGCAGCACTGCAATGCAGGCGCTGAGGATGGCGAGGAAGAGTTTGGCGGTGATTCCGAGTTTCATCGAGGCTGGGACAACCTTGTTGCGAATGAGGTCAGGCACGGGTGCTTGCTGCAGTCACGCCAGGTTGCAGCAGCGGCGCCTGCCGCTGCCGGTGTAGCGCGTGTCGTGCACAACCGTATTGGGACTTCATTAAACCCCGAAAGCAAGCGCCTGCTGTCTGCCGATGCAAATCTTCAAATTTGCTCCATATTCGCAGCGTAGCGTGCGCATCCTCCGATCACTCCCGAGTGCGCCGTATGCGTTGCGTTGCTTCCTCCCGTTCTGCCGTGGTGCCGCGTCAGTGGCTGCTGGCCGCCATGATCACCATCGCACTGGCGGCGTGTTCGCCTGCGCAAGCGCCGCAGCAGCGGCAAGTGGAAGTGGGCGTGCAACGCGTGGACGTGCAGCGCCTGGCGCTGGACCAGACGCTGCCCGGGCGCACCGTGGCCTATCAAAGCGCGCAGGTGCGCCCGCAAGTGGGCGGCATCCTGCGCAAGCGGCTGTTTACCGAAGGCGAGCAGGTGCAGGCCGGGCAGGTGCTGTACCAGATCGAGCCGGCGCCGTTCCAGGCCGCGTACGCGTCCGCGCAAGGCGAACTGGCGCAGGCCGAAGCGGCGGTGCTGTCGGCCAGGCCCAAGGCGCAGCGGTATCAGACGCTGGTCAAGCTGGATGCGGTCAGCCAGCAGGACGGCGACGACGCCACCGCCACCTTGCGCCAGAACGAAGCCGCAGTCACCGCGGCCAGGGCGGCGTTGCAGACCGCAAAGCTCAATCTGGAATTCACCCGCATCACCGCGCCGATCAGCGGCCGTATCGGCACTTCGAGCTTTACCCCGGGCGCACTGGTCACCGCCGACCAGACCGATGTGCTCACCACCATCAACCAGCTCGACCCGATCTATGTGGATGTCAGCCAGTCCAGCGCGCAGCTACTGCAGCTGCGGCGCAAGCTCGATGCCGGCCAGCTCAAGGCGGTCGATGGCAAGGCCGAGGTCAAGCTGTTGCTGGAAGACGGCACTGCCTACGCGCGCACCGGCACGCTGGAAGTGGTGGATACCGCGGTGGATGCCACCACCGGCACGGTGAAGCTGCGTGCGGTGATTCCGAACCCCGACCATCTGCTGCTGCCCGGCATGTACGTCAAGGCGGTGCTGTCGATGGCGGTCAACGAGCAGGCGATCCTGGTGCCGCAACAGGCCGTCACCCGCAACAGCAAGGGCGAGGCGGTGGCGATGGTGGTCGGCGCCGATGGCAAGGTGGCGCAGCGCGTGCTCAAGACCGGCGATGCGGTGGGCGATCGCTGGGTGGTCAGCGAAGGGCTGTCTGCGGGCGAGAGCGTGATCGTGCAGGGCCTGCAGAAGATCCAGGTCGGCATGCCGGTGAAGACGCGCGAGGTGAGCGCCACTGCGGCCGCGTCTGCAGCGGCGCCAAGTGCAGCCGCTGCAGGCAGACCGAGCGCACCCGCCGCCGCTGCGCGTACGGCCACGCCGACGCCTGCAGCGCCGGCCAGCGCCACGCCCAAGGCCGACTGAGGAACTCCCATGGCTCGTTTCTTCATCGACCGTCCCATCTTCGCGTGGGTCATCGCCATCGTCATCACGCTGGCCGGCGCGATCTCGATCTTCTCGCTGCCGCTGGAGCAATACCCGGACATCGCACCGCCCTCGGTGACGGTCAGTGCGACCTATACCGGCGCCTCCGCAGAGACCGTGCAGAACTCGGTCACCCAGATCCTCGAACAGCAGATGACAGGCCTGGACAATCTGCTCTACATGTCCTCCAGCAGCAGCTCGGCGGGCACCGCGCAACTCACGCTGACCTTCGAGTCCGGCACCGACCCGGACACCGCGCAGGTGCAGGTGCAGAACAAGGTGTCGCAAGGCGAGGCGCTGCTGCCCGACGAGGTCAAGACCAACGGCGTGACCGTGACCAAGTCGGCCAGCGGCAGCATGTTCATGGTGCTGGCCTTCACTTCCGAAGACGGCAGCATGGACAGCACCGACATCGGCGACTACATGGTGTCCTCGTTGCAGGACCCGATCAGCCGCCTCAACGGCATCGGCAGCGTCAACGTGTTCGGTGCCGAGTACGCGATGCGCGTCTGGCTGGATCCGGAGAAACTGCACACCTACGCATTGATGCCCTCGGATGTCAGCAGCGCGATCGCCGCGCAGAACGCCGATGTCTCGTCCGGCGCGCTGGGTGGATTGCCGGCGCTGCAGGGCCAGCAGTTGAATGCCACGGTGACCTCGCGCAGCAAGCTGCGCACACCGGCGCAGTTCGAGAACATCGTGCTCAAGTCCGATGCCGGCGGCGCCACCGTGTACCTGCGCGATGTCGCGCGGGTGGAGCTGGGCTCGGAATCCTACGGCTCCAGTTCCAAGTTCAACGGCAAGGCCGCCTCGGGCATGGGCCTGCAGCTGGCGACCGGTGCCAATGCGCTGGACGCAGCCAAGCTGGTGGAAGCCAAGCTGGATGCGCTCAAGCCGTACTTCCCGGCCGGCCTGAAGTACGAGGTCGCCTACGACACCACACCGTTCGTGCGCATCTCCATCGAGGAAGTGGTCAAGACCCTGATCGAAGCGATCGTGCTGGTGGTCGTGGTGATGTACCTGTTCCTGCAGAACTGGCGTGCCACGCTGGTGCCGGTGATTGCGGTGCCGGTGGTGCTGATGGGCACCTTCGGGGTGTTGTCGCTGCTGGGCTTTTCGATCAACACGCTGACCATGTTCGCGATGGTGCTGGCGATCGGCCTGCTGGTGGACGATGCCATCGTGGTGGTGGAAAACGTCGAGCGCCTGATGGCCGAGCAGGGCATGTCGCCGCGCGAGGCCACGCACACCTCGATGGGCCAGATCACCGGCGCCCTGGTCGGCATCGCGCTGGTGCTCACCGCGGTGTTTCTGCCGATGGCCTTCTTCGGCGGTGCCACCGGCGAGATCTATCGGCAGTTCTCGGTGACCATTGCCGCGGCGATGATCCTGTCGCTGGTGGTCGCGCTGACCCTGAGTCCGGCGCTGTGCGCCACCTTGCTCAAGCCCATCGACAAGGGCGGCCATGTCTCGCGCAAGGGCGCGCTGGGCACCTTCTTCACCTGGTTCAACACCCGCTTCGATCGCGGTACCGAACGCTACGGGCGTGGCGTGGAGCGCGTGGTCGGCCATCGCAAGCTCGGCTCGCTGGTCTACGCGCTGTTGCTGGTGGTGCTTGGTCTGCTGTTCTGGCGGTTGCCCAGCGCGTTCCTGCCCGAGGAAGACCAGGGCATGCTGATGGTGATGTTCAGTGCGCCGGCCGGTGCCACCCAGCAACGCACCCAGCAGTCGATCGACCAGGCCACCGCGTTCATCCTCAAGCAGCCGGAAGTGCAGGGCATCATGACCATCTCCGGCTTCAGCCTGGCCGGCAGCAGCCAGAACTCGGGCATGGGCTTTATCCGCCTGAAGGACTGGGCCGACCGCGAGGGTTCGGCGCAGGAGGTGGCCCAGCGCATCACCGGCGCGATGATGATGACGCTGCCCGACGCGCAGGTGTTTGCATTGACGCCGCCGGCCATCAACGGGCTGGGCACCAGTTCCGGTTTCACCCTGCAGCTGCAGGATGCCGCCGGCAACGGCCACGAGGCGCTGGTGGAAGCACGCAAGCAGTTGCTGCAGCTGGCCAACGGCAATCAGAACCTGACGGCGGTGCGCTTCAACGGCCTGGACGATGCGCCGACCTACCGCGTGCAGATCGACGATGCCAAGGCCGGCGCGCTGGGCGTGGCCGCAGCCGACATCAACACCACGCTCTCCACGGTGATGGGCGGGCGCTACGTCAACGACTTCCTCAACAACAACCGGGTCAAGCGCGTGTACGTGCAGGGCGAAGCGTCCGCACGCATGCTGCCCGGCGATATCGACCGCTGGTACGTGCGCAACAGCGACGCTGCCATGGTGCCGTTCTCGGCGTTCGCCAGCAGCGCCTGGGCGTATGCGCCGCAGGTGTTGACCCGCTTCAACGGCAGCGAATCGATGGAGATCACCGGCAGCGCTGCATCCGGCATCAGCTCGGGCGATGCGATGACCGCGGTCGCCGGCGAAGTGGACGGCATGGGCAAGGGCGTGGGCTACGCCTGGTCGGGCATGTCGTATCAGGAGCAGGCGGCCGGCACCCAGACCTGGATGTTGTATGCGGTGTCGCTGGTGTTCGTGTTCCTGTGCCTGGCCGCGTTGTACGAGAGCTGGTCGATCCCGATCTCGGTGATGCTGGCGGTGCCGGTGGGCATCGTCGGCGCGCTGCTGGCGACCTGGATGCGCGGGCTGTCCAATGACATCTATTTCCAGGTCGGCCTGCTGGCAACGATGGGCCTGGCCGCCAAGAACGGCATCCTGATCGTGGAGTTCGCCAAGGAGCTGGAAGAGAAAGGCCAGCCCTTGATCGAGGCCACCCTGCACGCCGCACGCATGCGCCTGCGCCCGATCCTGATGACCTCGCTGGCCTTCATGCTCGGCGTGCTGCCGATGGTGATCAGCAGCGGCGCCGGCTCCGGCGGACGCCATTCGCTGGGCACCGGCGTGCTCGGCGGCACGCTGGCCTCCACCGTGCTGGGCATCTTCTTCGTACCGTTGTTCTACGTGATGGTGCGCAGCCTGTTTCCCGGCAAGGCTGCCACG
This sequence comes from Xanthomonas sp. WHRI 6108, assembly GCF_040202385.2. Lineage (NCBI taxonomy): Bacteria > Pseudomonadati > Pseudomonadota > Gammaproteobacteria > Lysobacterales > Lysobacteraceae > Xanthomonas > Xanthomonas sp. WHRI 6108. The sequence goes on from NZ_CP168198.1 coordinate 379,661, forward strand.
TACTCCCCCGTCGTTTCCACCTCCGAGGTGACTCCATGATGCGCACGACATCCCTCAGCCTGGCGGTGGCCTGTGCCATCGCATTGAGCGGCTGCGTCAGCATGGCGCCGCAATATGCGCGCCCGGATGCGCCGGTGCCCGGCATGGTCGGCGACACCGGCAGCCCGCCCCACGGCGACAGCGCCGATGGCCGCACTACCGCTGCGGCTGGGCTGGACTGGCGGCAGGTGCTGGTCGATGCGCGCCTGCAACAGGTGGTCGCACTGGCGCTGGACAACAACCGCGATCTGCGTGTGGCCGTGCTCAATATCGAGCAGGCACGTGCGCAGTACCGCATCCAGCGTGCGGACCTGTTTCCCGCGGTGGACGCCAGCGTCTCGCACACGGCGCAACGTGCCGCGGCCGCGACCAGTTTCACCGGCGCGCCGCAGATCATCCGCAGCGCCACCGGGCAGGTGGGCATCAGCAGCTGGGAGCTGGACCTGTTCGGGCGCATCCGCAGCCTCAAGAACGAAGCGCTGGAGACCTATCTGGCCAGCGAGCAGACCCAGCGCAGCACCCGCCTGAGCCTGGTGGCCGAAGTGGCCAGCGACTGGCTCACCGTGGCCGCCGATCAGCAGCGGCTGGCACTTGCCCAGCAGACCCTGGAGAGCCAGCGCAAGACGCTGCGCCTGACCGAATTGCAGCACGACAACGGCATCGTCTCCGGGCTGGATCTGGCGCAGATCCAGACCAGCGTGGAAAGCGCGCGCGCCGATGTCGCCAGCTTCACCACACAGCTGGCGCAGTCGCGCAATGCGTTGAACCTGGTCGTGGGCACGTCGGTACCGGCGGCGTTGTTGCCGGCTGCCGATGCGATCGAGAGTGGCGTGGCATTGGCACCGTTGCCGGCGCAGCTGGAATCGCGCGTGCTGTTGCAGCGCCCGGACGTATTGTCGGCCGAGCACACGCTCAAGGCCGCCAACGCCGACATCGGCGCGGCGCGTGCGGCGTTCTTCCCCACCATCTCGCTGACCGGCAATGTCGGGCGCGGCAGCGATGCCTTGTCCAGCCTGTTCGATGGCGACCACACCTGGTCGTTCACGCCCAGCGTGAGCCTGCCGATCTTCCGCGCCGGCGCCCTGAAGGCCGAACTGGATGTGGCCAAGCTGCAGAAGGACATCACCATCGCCCAATACGAACTGGCGATCCAGACCGCCTTCAGCGAAGTGGCCGACGCGCTGGCCGAGCGCACCCAGCTGGACGAACGCATGGACGCGCAGCGCGCCCTGGTGGATGCGGCACAACGCGGTTTCACCCTGTCGGATGCGCGCTACCGCAACGGCGTGGACAGCTATCTGGTGGCACTGGACGCGCAGCGCTCGCTCTACAGCGCACAGCAGACCTTGATCAGCCTGCGGCTGACCGAAGCAAGCAACCGGGTGACCTTGTACAAGGTGCTCGGCGGCGGCGCCGATGCGCAATCGCAACCGCCACCGGTAGCGCAACAGTAGTCATGCATCGATGCGCCAGTGCGAGGGCACTTGCCTGCAGTTGCAGCTGTTTCTCACTGCAGCTGCAGGCGGCACTGCGCGCTCGGGTCTGGCACACCTGATGCCGTTACAAAGCGTCTGCAGACATTGCAGGCGCTGCAGCACGCTCGCGCGCGTACTGCGATGGTGGGCTGCCGGTATGGCGGGTGAAGGCAACGCTGAAACTGCTTGCCGAGCCATACCCCACACGCTGCGCGGCTTGCGCTACGCCAAGCCCTTGTTCTGACAGAAGCGTCTTTGCCAGCGCCATGCGCCATGCCAGCAGATATTCCATCGGCGCCATGCCCATTGCCCGGTTGAAGCGCGCAAAGAACGATGATCTCGACAGCGCCGCTTCCTTGGCCAATGCATCGACCGTCCACGCATGCGCCGGTGCACCGTGCAGTGCACGCATTGCCGCCGCCAGCCGCGCGTCGGATAACGCGCGCACCAGTCCTGGCGTCGTGTCGCTCGCTGTCAGCGAGCGTAATGCTTCAATCAACAGCACCTCCAACAGCCGCGCAAGCACCACCTCGCGTGCGGGCCGGGTTGCACGTGCCTCTTCGCCAACCAGAGTCACCAGCGTGGTAAGTCGCGGCTCGCTGCGCAGATGCACCAGCCGGGGCAGCAGCGACACCAGTAGCGCGGCATCGGGCGAGCCGAAGCTGCAATGCCCAATCACGATGCGAAGATCCGCCGGGCCGTCCTGCGCGCCGATACGGAAAGTGCCATCGCCCATGTTGGTCGGCACCGTGTGGGCCTGCCCGGTCGACGCCTGCAGGCTGGAGAGCGTGACGGCCAGCATGGCCGGTGCCAGCACGAAGTCGCCTGCTTCAAGAACACGCGCCTCGCCATCTTCGAGCGTCAGCCGGCACGTCCCTTCGATCACTGCGCAATAAAACGGGCCTGGCGCATCGGAGCGGTGTGCCGACCACGCACCGGCGCCCACGACAAGCTTGGAAAACCGTGCCGCCGGCCTGAGCAGCAGGACAACCTCGGTAAGCGGGTCGGGCAGCATTGGACTCTCGCAAATGAATTAAGCACTTTAGAATATCGCAAGTACGACGTTCGACGCCTAACGTACATCCCTCACAACATCACCGAGGGCGCTTCATGCAAACCGTACTCATCACTGGTTGCTCATCCGGCTTTGGCTTGGCGACCGCCAATTACTTCCTAGAGCGCGACTGGAATGTGGTCGCCACCATGCGCACTCCACGCGAAGACCTGTTTCCTGCGTCGCCACGAATGAGGGTGTTGCAGCTCGATGTCACCGATGCCGCGAGCATCCAGGCCGCGATCGCTGCGGCCGGCACGGTCGACGTTCTCGTCAACAATGCAGGCTCCGGTGCGCCCGCGCCGCTGGAACTGGCAAGCCTGCAGTCGGTGCGTGATCTGTTCGAGACCAATACCTTCGGCACGCTTGCGGTAACCCAGGCGGTCTTGCCGCAGATGCGTGCGCGCCACGCCGGGGTCATCGTCAACGTGTCGTCGAGCGCAACGCTCAAACCCCTCCCACTGATCGGTGCCTACCGCGCAGCCAAGGCCGCGGTGAATGCGCTGAGCGAATCGCTGGCCGCCGAGCTGGAGGACTTCGGTATCCGCGTGCGCATCGTCTCGCCGGGCTCGTGCAGGGAGACGGAATTTCGTGCCAATGCCCGCGCGGGTCTTCGCGGTCTTGATGACGAGGTCTATGGAACGTTTATGCAACAGACGATGGCGCGCATGAGCGCATCCGCCGGCCCCGAAACGCAGTCGATCGATGTCGCGCAGGCCATCTGGCGCGCAGCCACCGATCCGGCCGCGCCGATGTTTATTCCTGCAGGCGCGGATGCAGAACTGTGGGCTTCCGAAGCGGCTTGGAGTGGCTAGTAAAACCTTTCGACCGCTGTACCGAAATCAAAAGCTGAGTCGGTCGAGTGCGCGGTGCCCTCACCGCTTGCGGGACACGCCGTGAACCCATCCCTGGGGGCTCGGTGGCGGCATCCATGCCGCCACACGGTCCCGCAATCGGTGAGGACACCGCACCAGACAGTTAATTGGTTGCCTTGTTTAAAACCATGCACACCGACCATCTCGACTGGCCCTTGCCCGCCCACCGTCGCGGGACCTTACGCGGCATGGATGCCGCGTAAGAGCCTACAAGGACGTACTTGCGGCGTGTCCTGCGATGGTGGGCGGGCAAGGGCCCTGCAGCAAACCCGCAAATCATCCGCTCTAAAAACCGACGCACCCACAGCGTTCAATCACCTTTCAAGGCAACCAAAGCCCCTCTTTCCTCTGTAGAGGTGTTGGGGGAGAGGGTACGGAGCGAAGCCACACAAGAGTGAGAATTGAGAGGCTTTGCCCGTACCCTCATCCGCCCCTGCGGGGCAGCTTCTCCCGGCGGGAGAAGGGGTCAAGCTCCCGTTGGGACCTCGTCACCTTCAAGGGAGGAGGAATCGAATTCTGTGAACGCAGGAGTCGTGCCAGTCGCCGACACGCGACGTGTTCCCACGCACGCTGCGATGGCCGACGCAGACGCCGGCCATCGCATTGCACATTGCTAGAACCGCATCACTTCGCCGCGTTGGCGTTCATCGCCGCATTGCGGCTGGCATCCAGGTACTGTGCCGGGTCGCGCATGCCGGTGGTGTGGCATTGCCCGGTGGTGTGGCCGCGATTGACGCCGCCCGGCAGCTGCGCGTTGACCTGCTCCACGGTGCCATCTTCCGGGTCGTTCAGTACCAGGTCCGAGGCCGCGTTGCAGTAGTCGTTGGTGTACCAGTTGGTCTTGGCGAACGAGGTCGTGTAGTAGTTGACCTTGGCGCGCGCATCGGCCGGAATACCGGCCAGCCAGGCTTTGGCGCCGTCGTAGGTCATGTCGGTGTTGGTGCCGCAACCCACGCCGAACCACGAGCCCACCGCCGCCAGAATGCCGGACAGATTTGTGCCCTGGTACGGCGTGCCGACCGACTGCATCACCCGCCCACCTGTAGCGTTATCCAGCCCGCTCCAGTAGTAGGTATACAGATGCAGCGCGGCCATGCCGCCCTGGCTGTGCGCCACCGTCGCGAACGAGGACCACTGACTGGCGAACTGCGCCAAGCGCTGTGCGAACTGGTCGTTGCTGCGGTTCTGTTTGGCATCAAGGAACGAGGACGCATTGGTGAACTGCGCCTGCGGCCACACGCCGTTGGAGCAATAGCCATGCACCAGCACCAGTTGCGACCCCGTGGCCTGCGGTTGCGCCATCGCAGTGGCACGGGCCAGCGTCGTCGGACGTGGCCCCATGCGCATGCTTTCGTCGATCGCGGCGGCAGAGCGCGCGATGCTGGCGCGGCGCAACGCAGGCAGCTGCAACGGCAGCGTGTCGGCCTGTACCAGCGGGATGTAATGGTCCGGGTCTTCGATGCGCAGCCCGCGCAGCGTAAACGGCGCACGCGCGCCCGCACGCGCGACCCAGCGTTCGTCCAGGCTCAACGGCAGCTGGCCTTGCTGCGGCGTCAGCATGCCGCCGATCCATGCCACCGGCACGTCCTTGCCCTTGGCATCGGTGCCCCAGACCTGGCCAAACACGCGGTAATGCGATGGTGCCTTGCCGCGCGCGACGACCGGCAAGGCAATGCTGAGCCGGGTGCCGTCGGCAGCGCGTGCGCTGAGCGCGTTGCCGAGCAGACGCAGGGAGGTATCCAGCACCGGCAACACATGCTCGCTGGTGCGCACGAACGGCTGCCCGGTCTGGTCGCGACCGCGCACGATCACCTGTGCAATCCAGGTGCCTTCGGCTGTCGGTTGGAACGTGCCGCCATACACGCCATCGCCGGCAGCACCGTCGTCGTGCTGCCCGTCATCGGCCATCGGCAGCGTGCGGATGCCGCCTTGCGGGTCGATCACACGCAGGCTCGCTGTCTCGATCTGCCCCGCCTGCGCGGCCAGCAAGCTCGCGCCGCCTGCATCGTTGCCGCTGAGCAAGGCGTTGAGCGTCAGCGACTGGCCGACCTGCTGCCGACGATGGCGCGGGTACGAGGCCAGCTGCGTGCGCGCATCGCCTTCCATCAGCACATACCCGCGTTGCGCCACCGGCGCCGCCGATTGCAGCGTCAGCGCCCAGTTGCCGTTCTGCGCGGACTCCACCGCGTAACGCATGCCGCTGGTGCCGCTCTCGGCGCTGCCCAACAGTGTGCGTTGTGCCTGCAACTGCGGTGCAACAGCAGCGGCACGTGCACCGGCAACGCGTGGTGCAGTCACCGCCGCCTCCCACGGCTGGTCGCCGGCCAGCACCATGAAACGCAGATGGCCGTTTTCCACCGGCAAGGTGCCTTGCCAGCGTGCGGACTTGCCGGCCGGCGTCAACTCCACCGGCAGCAAGGCGCTCTTGGACAGGATCGCCGACTCGGCCGGATCGGGCGCGCGCATCTGCGCGAATTCCTCCGGTGGGCCAGCCAGTTGTTTGGGTTGCAGCTCGGCCGCGGCAAGCGGCGTGGAGACCAGCGACAGGGTGCACAGCAAGGACAACAGCGACGGCTTCGGCATGGCGACATCTCTCCTTGAACGTTGCAGAAGCGATGCCGCCGCGCACGGCAACGGCATCGGATGCAGCGCCCCCTCGCCGCGATTCACCGATGGTTATACCGCGCGCTTGTGACAGGTCTGCTGTGCGCTGCAACACCTCACGCGCAGCAAACAAAACGCCACAACTAAAAAGTACAGACTGTGACGTGGGTCGTGGACACGTCGATGTCCACGACGCATTGCCGGATGAAAGTCAGAGGTCTGCAGATGCTGCGCGGGCGCCGGATTTGGCGGGTTTCAGTCCGCCCGGCCGCGTGCGGTAAGGGAGCGGTACTGCTCCACCCACGCGACAGTCTGTGCGATGCCACCGAAGGGATAGAAGTGCATGCGGACCTCGCCGTGCGCATCAGTCAGGCCAGTGGCCAGCCGTTCCACAAAACGATCCGGCCCTGCGGTGCCCAACAGCTTGCCGAGCGAGATGCCGTATTTGGACAGCATCGATGCGCATGCGCCGACACCGCAGCTGGCGGCATAGCGTGCGAGCACCGCCACGCCGGCAGGACCGGGTACGCCCACACGCACGGGATGTGCAATGCCGTGCGCGCGCAGCGCCTGCAACCACGTCAGCACGATGTCGGCATCGAACGCGAACTGGGTGACGATCAGCGGCGCCATGCCGCGCTCGGCGATGCTGCGACACTTGCGCTGCAGCACCTCCCATCGATCGGCTGCAGGCATGCTTGGATGCCCTTCCGGATGCCCCGCCACGGCGATGGTCCGGATGCCGGAGCGCTCAAAGATCCCGGTATCGATCAGCGACAAGCTGTCCGGAAACGGCCCGAGCGGAGCAGGCGGATCGCCCGCAATCAGCAGGCAGCGCTCGACGCCGGCGTCATCGACGGCGCGGCTGACAAAGGCATGCAACTGCTCGCGCGAGGCGATACGGCGCGCGGACAGGTGCGGCATCGGTTGAAAGCCGAGTGTGCGCACCATCCGTGCCGCGGCCAGCCGCGCGTCGTCGTCCTGGTTGGGCAGGTAGGGGATGGCAATGGTTGCGCCACGCGTGATCCGGGGCGCCGCTGCAGCCAGCCCGGCAATGTGCTTTGCGCTGACCTCCAGCGAATAGGCATCGGTGATGGTGCCGGCGAGGCTGGGCGTGTCCGGGTCGATCAAGGGTGTTGCCGTCCTGTCGTGGTGATTGGCTGCGCCGCTGCGTCAGCCCCGATCGAGCGGGCAGGGGCCAAGAGCACATCGAGATCCCGGCCGCGCCCCAAGACCCGCCTGCACTCAATCGTCCTGTTCCGCATCGCCGTAGAATTTCACGCCCAATTGAATGCGGTTGCGCCCGCTTTCCACGCGGTGCCGATTGGTGTCCCGCAGCGAATAGACGCAGCCGCAGTATTCCTGCTGGTAGAAGTTCTCGCGCTTGCTGATCTCGACCATGCGCGAGGAACCGCCGCCCTTGCGCCAGTTGTATTCCCAGTACATCAGGCCGGGATACCTGGCCGCAGCGCGCACGCCGCAGTCGTTGATCTGCTGCATGTTCTTCCAGCGCGAGATGCCCAGGGAGCTGGTGATCACCGGAAAGCCGTGCTCGTGCGCATACAGCGCGGTGCGTTCAAAGCGCATGTCGAAGCACATGGTGCAACGCACGCCGCGTTCGGGTTCGTTCTCCATCCCGCGGGCCCGCTCGAACCAGTTGTCCCGATCGTAGTCGGCATCGACGAAGGGCACGCCGCACTGCTCGGCAAAGCGGATGTTCTCGTCCTTGCGCAGCTCGTATTCCTTGCGCGGATGAATGTTGGGGTTGTAGAAGAAGATGGTGTAGTCGACGCCGGACGCCAGCATGGCTTCCATCACCTCGCCAGAGCATGGCGCGCAGCAGGAATGCAGCAACACCTTGTCGTGGCCGGCAGGCAGGGGGAGTGGCGTGCGGGTTGCGGTGGTATCCATCAGTGGGCTCCGGATGTCGTGGCGGTGCCATTGGCAGGCTGGCGGGCCAGTTCGATGAAGGCGCGCAGGTAGTCGACGGCGATATCGGCCTCGCGTGCGCCCAGGAAGATCTGCTTGGGGATGCCGCGCGCGCCCAGCCGCACCGGCACCACGTCCATCCTGGCGGCGTATTCCTCCACCAGCCAGCGTGGCATGGCGGCCACACCGCGGCCACTGGCCACCATCTGCATCATGATGTCGGTGGTTTCGATGGCCTTGTGGCGCCTGGGCGTGACACCGGCCGGCAGCAGGAACTGGCTGTAGATGTCCAGGCGCTCGAGGTCCACCGGATAGCTGATGAGTACCTCGCGTGTGAGCTGCTGGGGCTTGACGTAGGCGGCCGACGCCAGTGTGTGGCTCCGGGCCACGACCAGCACCTGCTCGTAGTCGAACACCGGCTCGAACCGCAGCCCGGGCTTGTACAGCGGGTCGGGCGTGACCAGCAGATCGATCTCGTAGCCGAACAGCGCGCCGATACCGCCGAACTGGAACTTCTGCTTGACGTCCACATCCACATCCGGCCAGGTGGCCAGATAGGGCGCCACCAGCTTGAGCAGCCACTGGTAGCAGGGATGGCATTCCATGCCGATGCGCAGCGCGCCGCGTTCGCCCTGTGCGAACTGGCCCAGGCGCTCCTCGGCCAGGTCCAGTTGCGGCAGCACCCGGTTCGCCACCGCCAGCAGGTACTGGCCGGCCTGGGTCAGGCGCAGGTTGCGTCCCTCGCGCAGCCACACGTCGGTGCCCAGCTGTTGCTCCAGCTTCTTCATGCTGTGGCTCAGCGCCGACTGGGTCAGGTTCAGCACGCCGGCAGCGGCGGTCAGCGAGCCTTGCTGCTCGACCTGCTGGACGATGGTGAGATGGATGCGCTCAAGCATTCAGATGATCCGAATTCATGGATTGTTGAAATAACACCATTTTACTTCATTGAACGCGAGCCCTAGCATCGGGTTTCGTCGTCTCAGGTCAACCCGCATGGCTGTCAACGTGCCACCCCCCCTCCGCGTCGTCGCGGTCTCCGGCGGGCTGCAGCGCCCCTCCAAGGCCGTCGCCCTGGCCGAACACCTGCTGGCGCTGATCGCCGCTGCCGTGCCGTGCGAGCAACATCTGATCGAACTCGGAGCGTTGGCGCCGCAGTTCGCCGGTGCGGTCTGGCGCTCGCAGCTACCGGCAACGGTGGAGCAGGAACTTGCCGCCGTGGAGCAGGCGGACGTGGTGGTGGTGACCACGCCGGTCTATCGCGGCTCCTTCACCGGGCTGTTCAAGCACTTCTTCGACTTCATCCACCAGGATGCCTTGATCGACACCCCGGTGCTGTTGGCGGCAACCGGCGGCAGCGAGCGCCACGCGCTGGTGATCGACCACCAGTTGCGGCCACTTTTCAGCTTCTTCCAAGCGCGCACATTGCCGCTGGGCGTTTACGCCACCGATCGCGACTTCCTGGACTACCGCGTGCACAACGAAGCACTGGCCGAGCGGGCCAGGCTGGCGGTGCAGCGGGCATTGCCGCTGATCGCATTGACGCGGCAGGCAGGTGCCATCGCCGCAGAAAACGTGGCCGCGGCCTGAGGCCACCCGGCCACGGTTGCTTGGCGGGTCAACACTGCGCGCCGGCTACAGGATCGGTTGGCGACTGTCCGCAGATCCAGAGTCCCGGCATCCATCCAGCAGGGATCCACCCCTGCGCCGAGACCTGCGCTCGTAATCAATTTCGGAAACAAGGCGTCAGCTTGCAATGACTCAGGAATTCACCTTCAGCATCAAACGTCAGCGGTTTGACGAGGACTACCGTCCCGCGGCCAACACGCGCAACACAACGAACTTTGCCAACCTGGCCAGGGGGCAGCGTCGGCAGGAAAACCTGCGCAACACGCTTGCGATGATCAACAACCGCTGCAACGACCTGGCGCATTGGGATAACCCCACCCGCGACCGCTACGCGGTGGAGCTGGACATCATCTCTGTCGAGATGAACATCGGCGAGAACGAAAGCGGCGATGCATTTCCGCTGATCGAGATATTGAAGCCCAGCATCCTCGACAAGACGAGCGGCGCGCGCATCGATGGCATTGCAGGGAACAATTTTTCCTCCTACGTGCGCGACTACGATTTCAGCGTGCTGCTGCCGGCGCACAATCAGGACGCGTCCGGCTTCAGTATCCCGAACGATTTCGGTAGCCTGCACGGAAAGCTGTTCAAGCACTTCGTGGACTCGGACGCCTATACGGCGCGTTTCGCCAAGCCGCCGGTCATCTGCATCAGCGTCTCCAGCAGCAGGGTCTATCACCGAACCGGCAACCGGCACCCCGTGCTCGGCATCGAATACCGGCAGGACGAGTTTTCCCTGACCGATCGCTACTTCGAGAAGATGGGCCTGCAGGTGCGCTATTTCATGCCTCCCAACAGTGTCGCCCCGTTGGCTTTTTACTTCTTCGGCGACCTGCTCAACGACTACACCAATCTGGAGCTGATCGGCACCATCAGCACCATGGAGACGTTCCAGAAGATTTACCGCCCGGAAATCTACAACGCCAATTCCGCGGCGGGGGCCATCTACCAGCCGAGCCTGAAGCACCAGGATTATTCCTCTACCCAGATCGTCTACGACCGGGAAGAGCGCAGCCAGCTCGCGGTGACGCAGGGCAAATTCACCGAGGAGCACTTCATCAGGCCCTACGGCAAGATTCTCGCGCAGTGGGTTTCCCACCACGCTGTCTGATCAACAAGAACGCAAGACACCACTCATCATGAAAAAGCTGCTCCCTACCTCCACCGCCGGCAGCCTGCCCAAGCCGTCCTGGCTCGCGCAGCCGGAGAAACTCTGGTCGCCCTGGAAGCTGCAGGACGAGGAACTGATCGAAGGCAAGCAGGATGCATTGCGCCTGTCGCTGCAGGAACAGCAGCACGCCGGCATCGATATCGTCAGCGACGGCGAGCAGACCCGCCAGCATTTCGTCACCACCTTCATCGAACACCTCAGCGGCGTCGATTTCGAAAAGCGCGAAACCGTCAGGATCCGCAATCGCTACGACGCCAGCGTCCCCACCGTCATTGGCGCGGTGAGCCGCCCCAGGCCGGTGTTCGTGGACGATGCCAGGTTCCTGCGCCAGCAGACCCGCCAGCCGATCAAATGGGCGTTGCCCGGCCCCATGACGATGATCGACACCCTCTTCGACGCGCACTACAAAAGCCGAGAAAAGCTGGCGTGGGAATTTGCCGTCATCCTCAACCAGGAAGCCAGGGAGCTTGAAGCGGCCGGCGTGGACATCATCCAGTTCGACGAGCCGGCCTTCAATGTCTTCTTCGACGAGGTCAACGACTGGGGTGTTGCCACCCTCGAGCGTGCGGTCGAAGGACTCAAGTGCGAGACCGCCGTCCACATCTGCTACGGCTACGGCATCAAGGCCAATACCGACTGGAAGCAGACCCTGGGGTCGGAGTGGCGTCAGTACGAAGAGTCGTTTCCCAAGCTGCAGACATCCACGCTCGACATCATCTCGCTGGAGTGCCACAACTCGCACGTGCCGATCGACCTGATCGAACTGGTGCGCGGCAAGAAGGTGATGGTCGGGGCCATCGACGTGGCGAGCAATGCGATCGAAACGCCGGAAGAAGTGGCCGCTACGCTACGCAAGGCGCTGCGCTTCGTCGATGCCGACAAGCTCTACCCTTCCACCAACTGCGGAATGGCGCCTCTGGCCCGTGACGTCGCAAGAGGCAAGCTCAAGGCCCTCAGCGCAGGCGCGGACATCATTCGCGCAGAACTGGCAGCCCGCTAGCGCGCCGGTGCTGGCGCTGGGTCGGCGGCCGAAGCAACAGGGCTGCGGCTAGCGCCATCGTGCCGACGCACGTCGCCACCACGGCTCGCGACGCAACCACCAACAAGCCCCGCATGCGGGGGGCTTGTTGGTCTTCCATCACGGTGCAGGGCTCAGTAATTGACCTGCAACTGCAGCCGCAGCAAGTCGCCTTCCACCACCGGATACGGCGCGGTGGTGACGTCGGTGCGCTTCATCTTCGAATAGGCGAACACCAGTTCCAGCGCATCCATCGGCTGCCACTCGACGCCGGCTTCCACCTCGTCCAGGCGCATGCGCGGTGCATTGGTGTCGAACTTGGAGCCGCCGCGGTAGGTCTGCCACTTCAGGTACGGCAGCAAGGTACCGTAGCTGCCATCGTGCTTGTACATCGCCTGCACGTAGCCGCCGCTCAGCGAGCGGGTGCGGATGCGCCGCTGTGCGACATCCAGCTCCGGGCCGCGGCCCACCGTCCACTCGGCCTGCAGGCCGAACGGCTGCGGGTAGTAGATGATGTGCGCGGCCACGCGTTGGTCGGTGTAGCCGTTCGGGTCGGTGATGGCCGGGGTGAAGCTGCGGCCACCGATGTTGACTGCCGCCGCGGTCGGCACGAAGCGGCCGCTGTAGGCATCGGCACCCACTTCCAGGTACTGGCCGTTGGCGAACTTGAACGGGTAGGTGGCGTGCACCACCGCATGCATGCTGTCGTTGCGCTCGGCGCGGTTGGCGCCCTGGCCGTTGTACACGCCGGCACCGATCACGCCGTAGTCGCCCGAGCCCTTCAAGCCCGACTTGACCAGGTCCTGGAAGCGGCCCTTGGCCACGGTGGGGCTGTAGTAGAACACCGCACCGATATCGCGTTCGTCGCGCAGGCCGGAGTTGAGCGCGTCGGCGCGGTCCAGGGTGAGACGGTTCTGGCTGGACTGCAGGTTCTCCCAGCCGTACGGCATCTTCGACTGGCCCACGCGCACGCGGTACTCGCGCTTCTTGTCGAAGTAGATGTCGGCATACGCATCGCGCAGCTGCGCGAAGTTGGAGGTGGTCGAACCGGTCGGCGTGCTCGCAAAATCCGGCTGGAAGTACAGCGACACGTGCTCGTTGAGATCGCCGCTCAGCACCAGGCGCGCACGCCGGATGCCCAGGCTCTGGTCGTTGCCGATAAATCGGTCGCCGGGTGCGCGTAGATCCTGCGCGTCGCCGCCGATGCCCTGGTTGTAGCGGATCTGCGTGTAGCCGCGCAGGCTCAGCTTGTCGTACCACTTCTTGCCGGCTTCGCCAGCCTTGGCCGGTGCCGCAGCCGGTACGGGTGCAGGTGCGGCCTGGGCGATGCCGGTGTCGGCAGGCGCCGGTGCCGCAGGGGCGGGCGGCAAGGCAGGTGCGGCCGGCATCGCCGACGCCGGCAGCTTGCCGTTCTCGTCCACCTGCACGAACTTGCCCAGTTTGTCGCGCCCCGGTGCCGGCTCGGCGAAGATCTGCTTGGTCTTGCGGTCGACGTACAGCTCCAGCTCGGCGGCCAGCGTGCTGCCGCTGGCGGTCGCGCTGAGGGCGCACAGGACGGTGGCGAGATTGCGTTTTTTCATTGGTCCGGCTCGTGCAAGGGAAACGGGTCGGCGGCAGCGTCAGGCCGGCGCTGCCCGGCGGGCGGCGAACACGGCGCCGGCACGCCCACCAGGCGCCCGGTCGTCCTGACGGTGCGGCAACGCGTGCAGTTATATTTAGATTTGATGTCAGTTTGGTGACATCGGCGGCCCCGCACAGCGCAACGCTGTGTCAGCTGCGTGTCTGGCGCGTGTCAGTTGTGCGACGCACAGAAGGCGGGCCCAGCGGCGCGCGATGTGGGCACGGGGCGCTGATGTGACGCTTTGGTTGCTGCCGCCGGCCATCGGGCCTGCGGTGCCATGGGCAGATGGTGCCGCCAGGAGCAGCTGCCGACGCAAAGGCCGAAGTGCGTGCTGTGCACGGCCATAGCGTGCCGTCGTCGTCGCCAACGAGCGGGCGAGGGACGATGAATCAGAACATGGCAAAGGCGGGTATCGCCCGCCTTTGCCGGATCACGCACCGCGCGGCGTAGCGCCGCGCCGATGCTGCTGCGGGCTGTCGAGCAGCACCATGCCAGGGCTAGGCTCAGCCGGCCGGCGTCGCCTGCAATGCCGCCGCCACCGCATCGCGCAGCGCGGTGGTCGAGCGGCCGATCAGCTGGCTCAGCGTGTGGCTGTCGTCGAACAGGCTGCCGCCGCGCGAGGAGGCCGAGCACTGCGCCAGCACCTGTGCGAATGCAGCCGGCAGGCCGATCTGCACCAACGCCGCCGCGTAGTCGGCTTCGGGCAGGTCGTGATACGCCACCGGCTTGCCCGACTGCTGCGCCACCTCGGCGGCATACTCGGCCATCGTGAAGGCAGTATCGCCGGCCAGTTCGTAGACCTTGCCGGCCTGCGGCGTGTCGGCGGCCAGCACCGCTGCGGCGGCCTCGGCATAGTCGGCGCGCGTGGCCGCGCTGATCCTGCCCTCGCCGGCGCTGCCGATCACCGCGCCATGCGCCACCTCGGCCGCGATCGAGCCGGTGTAGTTCTCGGTGTACCAGCCATTGCGCAGCAGCACGTGCGGCACGCCGCTCTCGCGCAGCAGCGCCTCGGTGGCCACATGCTCGGGTGCCAGCGACAGCGTGCTGGTATCGGCATGCAGCACGCTCGTATAGGCCAGCAACTCCACGCCGGCACGCTTGGCGGCTTCGATCACGTTGCGGTGCTGCGGCACGCGTTCGCCCACCGCATTGGACGACACCAGCAGCACCCGGCCCACGCCTGCGAAGGCCTGATCCAGGCTCTGCGGGTCCGCGTAGTCGGCGCGACGCACGGTGATGTCGCGTTTTGCGAACTGTGCGAGTGACGAAGTATCGCGGGCCGTTGCTACGATCCGAGCGGCCGGGACACGCGCCAGCAGTGCTTCGACCACCAATGCGCCCAGCTGCCCGCTGGCGCCGGTGACGAGGATCAGGGGGGAGGTGTGTGCCATGGTGAACTCCAGTAGGTATTGATAAGAGGTGTGGTCTACTATCTAGACTCTTGGTCCGCGCACCTATTGTCAGGGCCGTTCGAACCTCCGCAAGGAGGCAGTTTTCCACCCCCTGGTTACCGTGAGATATCCCAGTGAACGCGATTGCTCTGTTTCCGCCGCCGCCGTCCCTGCAAGGTATGCCGTTCGACGCCACCAAATGCCCGGTGCGCGACGTGCTCGATCAGATCGGCGACAAATGGACCATGCTGATCCTGCTGACGCTGATCCCCGGTCCCTCCCGCTTCAGCGCCATCCAGCGCGCCGTGCCGGACATCTCCAAGCGCATGCTGACCCAGACCCTGCGCAACCTCGAGCGCAACGGCATGATCACCCGCAAGGTCTACGCGACCAAGCCGCCCAGCGTGGAATATGCCTTGTCCAAGCTCGGCGTGGCGCTGCTCGGCCCGATTTCGCAGCTGCTCAACTGGGCAGGCGAGAACCATGCGGCCATCCGCTCCGCACGCGAACGCTTCGATCATGCCCAGCAGCCGGCGGTTGCGCTGGATGCCGACGAAGCGATGGCGTAAGCGCCGGCCGGCAGCAGTGGCCAGAGAGCTGACGGCGCTGACTGCCAGGTGGGCGCTTCGGCCCGTTGGTGGATCGCCTAGGCGCTTGCACTAGGCGCAGCGGGTGGATGGATTCCACGTCTGCCAGGCGTGATCCGTCGAGGCATCGGTACTCGGGCCCTGGAGCGTAGGCGACTCTAGTGGCGGACTCGCCATGCATCGCTGCTGTCGAGGGCATGCCCTGGCACCTGGACCCGACTTCAGAGTGACGACATCACAGCCACCACGGCCTGCCACGCACGCGGCGGACCCGCCGTCGATCTGTGAACGCGTGCTCACAAAATCCCGCGCCGGATAAACGTCTGCCAGCGCAACCACGCCACGCGTCGCCCGCAAACCCTTGCGGCGTAACGGGCCTGCCGCACGCTATCGCTGCCATCGCTAATTTCAATCGCAAGCCGGCTCAAGCGTACGCACCGGCACCCGATAAGGGGCTCACCTTATCTCGCGAATCCGCTGCGCCATGCCCGTCTTCGGCACCCTGTCCGCCTCAACGCGACGCACCCTGGGCGCTGCCCTGCTCGCGCTGTGGTGCGGCTGGATCGCCGTGGCCTGGACCACGCCCCACGCGCAAGCCACCGACGTCGCCAGTGCATGGGCGCAGGTCCAGGCCAGCCTGCCGGCCGCGCAGCAGGCGCCGATGCTGATCGGCGTCGCAGGTGCCTGCGCCTGCACCGACCCGGCCGCCGATCGCGCCTGGGCCGTGCTCAGCAACGCGGTACGTGCGCGTGGCGGCCAGGTGCGCATGCTCGACACCCCCGCACTGCGTGGCAGCGGCTATGCCGTGTGGCTGCTCGGCGCTGACGGCCAGCCACGCTACGCCGGCCCCGTAGACGGCGGCGCCGTGTGCGGCACCGCCGGCGCTGCGGATTGGTCGCGCTGGTTACCCGATGTCCTGGCGCGCACCCCGGGTGCCGCGCTGGTGTCCCCTTGTCCCTGTGCCGTGGAGTCGCTGTCATGATGGAACTGTCCGCATCGGCACCGCCGACCTCCACCTACGCCACCCGCCTGGCGATCAAGGCCGACCGGCTGTTTCTGTGGCTGGCCGTGCTGCAGAGCGTCGGCTCGCTGGGCCTGGCCTGGTACCAGGGCCAATGGACCACGTTTCTGGCGGTCACGCTGCCCAGCCTGTTACTGATGGCCTGGCAAGTGCAGGCCAACCCCGGCACGCGCCTGACCCGCATCACCAACGCGCTGGTGCTGATGGCCCTGGTCGCGGCCACCATCCAGCAGGCGCATGGCCTGGTGGAAATGCACTTTGGCGTGTTCGTGATCCTGGCGCTGCTGCTGTACTACCGCGACTGGCTGCCGGTGGTGGTCGCCGCAGGCGCCATCGCCGTGCATCACCTGGCGTTCTACTGGCTGCAATCGCGCGGCATGCCGGTGCAGGCGTTCACCGTCGGCAGCGGCTTCGGCATCGTGGTGCTGCATGCCGGCTACGTGATCGTCGAAACCGCCTTCGTCTGCGTGATGGCCATCCAGCTGCGCCGCCAGGTCGATGCCCTCGACCACGAGGCCGAATCGCTGGCCGAACTGGCCGACACCCTGGCCACCGGCGCCACCTTGCCGCCAGCCATCCTGCAGCAGCCCTTCCGCAGCGGCTCGCTGGCGCAGGCGTTGGTGCGCATGAGCGTGCAGGTGGAAGAGCGCATCGCCCAACAGCAGCAACTGCTGCTGGAAAATCGCCGTATCCGCCTGGCGCTGGATGCATCGGCAATGGCGGTGGCCATCGTCGACGGGCAGGGCGCTGCCATCTATCGCAATCAGTCGTTCCAGCAACTGAGCACGCAGGTCGATGCGCACGTGCTGCACACAGCACTGGCCGATGCGGTGCAGCTGGGGCATGACGCAGGCAGCAGCAAAACGCGCGCGCTGGCGGCGTTGCAGCTGCAGGAAAACATCACCCCGGTCCGCGATGACGACGGCGCCTCGCTGGGCGTGGTGGTGGAGTGGCAGGACCGCACCCAGGACCTGGCGCTGGAAGAGCAACTGGCCACGGTCATTGCCCAGGCTGCGCGTGGCGAGCTCGGTGCCCGTCTGCAGGGGAATGCAAGGAGCGGCACGCTCGGCCAGCTGGCCGAGGGCGTCAACCAGTTCCTGGCCATCACCGACGACAGCCTGCAGGACATGCGCCGCATGCTGGCGGCGATGTCGCGTGGCGATCTGACCCAGCGCATCGACCGCCACTGCGAAGGCGTATTCGAGCAGATGAAGCGCGACGCCAATGCCACCGCTGACGAGCTGGCGCGCATCATCACGCAGATCCGCAGCTCCAGCACCGCGATCAATCACGCCGCCGGCCACATCCTGACCCGCAACGATGCCTTGGAGCAGCAGGTGCAGCGGCAGTCGGCCACCCTGGGCCGCACCGCTACCCAGATGCAGGCCGTGCTCGGCACCATGCAGGAGCACACCGCGCAGGCGGCCGACGCCGACAAGCTCACCGCCGCCGCATCCGAGGCCGCACGCAGCGGCGGCGACACCATGCACCAGGCGATGGGCACCATGCAGCAGATGGAACAGGCCTCGCGCCGCATCCAGGACATCGTCTCGGTCATCGACGGCATCGCCTTCCAGACCAATATCCTGGCCCTGAATGCCGCCGTCGAAGCCGCACGCGCCGGCGAAGAAGGCCGCGGCTTTGCCGTGGTCGCCGGTGAAGTGCGCGCGCTGGCATTGCGCTCGTCCACCGCCGCCAGCCAGATCAAGACCCTGATCGGCGAGTCGGTCACGCATATGCAGGCCGGTGTGCAGCAGGTGCGCCACGCCGGCGAAGGCATGCAGCAGATCGTCGCCACCATCGGCCAGGTCAGCAGCACGCTCAGCAGGATCGCCGTCGCCTCGCAACAGGAAGCCGGCAGCATCGCGCAGGTGCATCACACCCTCGCCGGCGTAGACGCCGACATGCGTGACGGGGTCACCCGCATGCAGGACGCCAGCGCCGCCGCACGCGCCATGGGCGACCATGCCGCGCAGCTGGAAGATGCAGTGAGTGCGTTTGTGGCGGAGATGCCGGCAAGCGCCGACGTCGTGAGCGAACGACGGGTTGCCTGATCCCGCGGGGCGCTGCTCTGGGCTTGCGCAAGCCATAGGCTTTGCCCTTGTCATCTCTGCAGCGCTACGCGTGATGTACTGCTGCAGGGGTGGGCTGCCGTCGGCGCGGTTGTGCCGCTAGGCCGTCCGCTATCGAGCATGGTCAGCCGGCCAGCGCCAAGCGAATGACTGAGTGCGTCGCCACACTCGCTCACAGCCAGCGTCGAACGCGCGCGCAGAATTCCGCATAGGCGCCAGGAAACCGGACAGCCAACTGCCGTTCCTCCGGCTTGATCTGAAAGCGCGTCACATACAGCACAAACAGCGGGACTGCCAGAAGTGCCACCGCATGGTGCAGATACAGCGTCCAGCCCAGCAGGATTACGGCGTGACCGACATACATTGGGTTACGGCTGTAGCGATATACACCGCCAGTGATCAGTTGCGTGGCCAGCGCAGGTCTCAGTGGATTGACCGTCGTGCCGGCGCGCTTGAACGCAAGCTTGGGAAGTCCATTGAGCGCAATGCCGACACACGCCAGTACACCCGCCACAGGTGCGCGCAATGGTAGTGAAAATGAAAATGCCGGCGTCAGACGCGCGAAAACAAACGCTGCAAGGCCTAGCAACACCATCGCGACCGGCGGCGGGATCTTCGTTTCAAGCCGATGCATCGCGCGGTTGATTGACATGTTCTCTCAACACAGCTGCTCTGAGCTACCAGACCAATCAGCGATGATGCTGAGTCAGCCCGCGCACCCGATGTGGACACCTCACTTGACGAGGTGCGGATTGCGCCCAGAAATCCAGATCCAACCTGCCACTGCACCAACAAGGGAGCCCAGCAGTTCACCGATCATCAAGCGTTGGCCACAAAAGTGCGCCACTGCCGCACCTGCGACAAAGCCGGCAAGGCCTAGCCCCGCAATTTTACGCTGCTCAATCAGCCACTGTGCCTCCTTGGCACGCTTGAGCCGCAAGGCGTACTCCTCTGCCGGATCCCGCGTCAGCATTGCTTGAGCAACCGCATCAGCCTGCGACGATTTCATGTCTGCCATTGATGGGGGATGAGCGAGTTAAATCGCAGTGAGGGGATGGGTAGGTGCACTGGATACCGTGTCATCGCGTCAAGGCTTGCTGCGCAGCTCCCGCAGCTTGCCAGTGAACCAGGATTGGCTGGATACCGGCGCAGCGTCGCCGCAACGCACCTGATACGGCTTGCCCGACATGCTGCTCTTGGTGGCAGCAAGCTCGATGAAGGATTCGGTAGACGTCACCAGCCCCTTCTTCTGCAAGTAGTCGTACTTGCGCTGCAAGTGTTCACTGGCTTTGGGCGCCGCGTACCACGCCCCATTGCGCGAAAACTCGCAGTTGGATTGCGCAAGGACCTTGAAAAGCTGATCGACCTCACGCGTGGTGGCGGGCGAAACCCCTTGGGCCGAGACCGATGCACAGGCACCGAGCAGGAACACTGCAAGACAAGATTTAACGTTCATCGACCGAATGGTAGCGCATGCCAGCGCCTTGCCGACCGGCATCGAGGAGCGGTACCGAGACAGCCGCGGATCCGCTGCCATGGCTGCATTTCACAGAGTTCACCAGGCGGTATCAACGTCGGCTCCGGCAGCACAGCACAGCGCAGTCGGCGAGCGACATACGCGTGTCGCCTCATGCCGGCGTCAGATGGCACCACGCCGACGCGCCCAGGCAATGCCGAACACGGAGCCAAGCGACAGCCCCAGGCCGAGGCCTTGCGGCAGGTTGCCCATTGCTGCCCCGAGGGCAGCCCCCACGGCTGCAAAGATGCCAATGCTGATGCCGACCAATTTGGAATAGAGCTTGGTATCTGCTGGTTTCAACATGAGCATTCCTTCGTTGATAGTTGAACCGATCCACCTAACGATTACATTGCGCAGGCGGGAACTGACGCGCACCACACGTCCTGATTCTAATGTCTTGGGCTCGCGTTGCAACTCCGGAACTCCGCGCTGCGTAGCGGAAGCGTGACATCGCGCCAACAAGCAAGGCTGATCTTCAGCCCATGAGACGGCAATGCATGCTTGCTCAAGCGCATTCGGACTCGTTATAAAAGCGTTGCTTTGCGAGCTCGCACAGACCAGCGGCAATGCAACAATGGAGTCATCAGGAAGAATGCTGAACATCGGGCGGCGCGTATCGCAACAGCGTTGAACCCTCGAAGTAATTCCCGTAGTACTCGCTCGCCCTCAGCCCCGGGTTCGCCTCAAAATCGATGTAAGGCTCGGAACAATGCGGGCAGCGAAAGGGATTGAGATAGGCGTAGCTGGACCCATCCGGCGCCAACGGCAGTGCGTCTTCCAGCGCAGCAAGCGCTTCGGCATCCGGCTCGGACAGCGCTGCGGGGCTGCCAGGCAGATGGCTATCGACGGTGATGGTGTATTTGCCGGACCCCGAGTAGAAGTATCCCGCGTTGCTAAAACCCGCGTGATAGGAGCGGATCAGGAATGACCGCTTGCAGTGGTCGCATTCACAAGAAAGCAGCACGTTGCCACCGGTGATTAATCCGCTGAAGTGCAGACCCCTTGCAAAAAGCCCCTTGCCTGCAAGTGCGGAACTGCTGACGCTGGCGCCCGGCAGAAAGAACGGCTGAAACCTGATCCCGGATGCTTGGCCATTCGCAAACGCATCTGGATCGAGCTGCTCGGTCTGCGAAATGACACAGTCTGCCTGGCCCCCGAGGTTGGGATGCACGCGAACGGAAAAGTGGAACCACCCCGTCGCAGCACCAAGTTCATGCCGATGCACCTCTCCCGCCGAGTCGGCAAACTCCAGGACGCTATTGGCCTTCAACCATGCGGAAGGCTTGAGCTCACACGGGACATCGCTCTCGGTAACGCGGCACAACTCTCGCCCATCGGCGCGAACGATCAATAACGGAGCGGCTTTCTTTTTGAAGATGGAGAACATGCTTTCCTTGGCGGTATGCTTGAGTAGTAGATCGGATCGCTGGGCGATTGGACAAATTTTAAGGCTTTAGCTCCGCTCGCGGCGAGTCAGGGACCATCCCCATGAAAGAAACAAGCAGACACCAAAGAGCGTAAACAAAAAGGTGGCAAGCCCGGCCCAGGATATGCCGAATAGCCAAAAGCCAGCATGACATGCGACCGGGTCTCTCGCGATGGAGGCCGAAGTGGCACAGCGCGAGAGAGTCCTGGTGTGATGCCACCAGGTGAGCGTGACGGAAATACCGAAGAACACGAGTAGCGCAGCGAATAGCCGAAGCGCGCGATAGCCAACTGACGTCTTTGTTGATTTCGAATGTGCGCGCATGGGCAGAGCGGCCTAACGCTTAAATGAAGTGTTGGGCCCTACCACCCCTGAGCTTGGGCAAATGACTCAAGGTGTCGCTGAAGTTTGGCAGCTAGCTCGGGTGACGTGTAGAACGCAAGGTCAGGAGCATCCACGTCATCCTTGAACGCAACGATCACCAAGCGCTCGTGCTTGCCATTCAAGTTGACCGAGAACTCCCAGTTTCCGCTTGTCTCAACCGGCAACGCATCGATTGCATTTGTGAGTGCGTCGGGGTCGAGATTGGTACTGACGGAGCTAGACAACTCATGCAGGAATGGCCCAACTCCGTCTTGATCGAAGTTCATGGAAGCCTCGGACAGGCCAGAGACGTCAACCGTCGGAGTGGATGCCGAGCAGGCTGCGCCTGATGCGAAGAGGAGAAAAGCAAAGGCTGCAACGATCTTTCTCATAGGGGCGAATACCTAGGTTAAGTCGACCGGCGAATCGGCTTCGGCTCGAATGAATTGTCAGGCCGCATGCTGATACGTCACGGCGGCAAATCCAATGATTGCTGCAAGGACAAGCATGACAATCCATCCTGACCTCTGATGGAACGGTACTGGGTTGCACCCAATCTGCGCTTCCGCCGCCGAAGCGTTAACTATCCAGCCGTGGGAGCAAACGGGGCAAATGAGCTGGTACTGCTTGGAGATAACCCATCCGAAAAGATGGTAGAAGTGTCCGTACGTGTACTTGAGACGCAGTGTAAAGACTTGCTCTTGCTCGCACCTCTGGCAGTGCTCATGCTCTGCCAGGTCGAAGGTCAGCACTCGCTCGCCCCATCCCCAAAGAATCATCTGTCTCTCTCTAAATATCCTTAGCGGTCCAGCAACTGGATTAAACAGAACCGCGAACTGGATCCGGCTTGAACGACTTGCCAAGCGTCGCCACTAGTCATTGCTCCCGGCACAGCCAGAGTCCCCCGCATCGCAACCGGGAAAACCAATGTCCTGACCACCCGATGCGCCACCATCGGATGACAGATAGAGTGGGTCACTTGTATCGGACGACGTGGAGCCAGCTGCCTGAGAAGAAGCAAATGCCGCACAAACCACCGCGCCAATGACTGGAACAAGCCAGATGAGGGCAAGTTGCAATGCGCGTTGTGATGGCGACAGCACCGAAACGCGAAGCACGGCAACCGATGCGACGATATTGCCAAGCGCAAGTACCACACCTAATAGAAGCATCAACTTCATCCAAACCTCCAAGTCGCCTGACTATTGCCGGGGCTGCCCGTGTGGCGTAAAAACGATCCTCGCCGAGTCGTCCATGGCCGTCAATCGCTGCAAGCCTTTGCAACAAACGCTCGTTATGCCAGCGCGGCTGCCCATGACCATGTGCTATGCCATAGTCAAGCTAATCTAACGTGAGATGCAGGACGACGGCTTGGTGCTCCATCTTTGTCCTGCGCGAGGAGCAGTGAGCGCGCAAGGTGTGATGCTAAACGCGTTGCGCTTGATGCGGGCGTTGGCGTGCATGCTGCGCGGCGCATCTGCTTAGTCCTTGGGTGCCACCCTGACGATCAGCTCGCCGCTGCGCATGCGGATGTTGAGTTTGCTGCCGATGGTGAAGCCCAGCTGCTCCAGCCAGCGTCCGCGCAGGCGCAGCGTGGGGATGCGTTGGTGGCTGTCGGGGTAGTAGCCGTAGCCGACGGTGCAGTGTTGCGGGGCACGCGGGTGGCCTGGGCGGCGCGGCTTGCCGGGATCGGGGCGGGGCTCGGGGATGGGTGTGCGCTCCAGGTAGCGCCGCGGCGTGATCGAGGGGTCGAGCGAGTGCCAGCCGATCTCGGTAGGCGGTGGCACCGTGGCGCGCTTGCGCGCTGAGGTGGGGCGGGACGTGGGTCGACGCATGGCAAAGCCCTCCTTGACGAACAGGCCCCGCCGCCGGGCGGCGACGGGATGTCGGGAGGTTAGAAACCGCTAACAGTCGGCGGGCGTATTTCCCCGGAGGGTGTTGTATTAGCCGCCCTCCCGACGCAGGCATCGCGTCGGTTGCCCCCGCAAGACTCTGCAGGCACAAAAAACCCACCGGTTTGACGGAGGTGGGTACCGCTGTTAGGGGAGTTTCTACGCTCCTTGCCGAGGAGACTGCTACGCGCTGCGTGACATGTCAACCGGTTGATGCTGACGCTCTTGATAGCGTTGATAGAAGATCTGCACGTTGGCGCTTTACTCGACCAAGTCAGAGCTGGGCATTGGACAAGAGCGGGTCGGCCAATGCGCATTCGCTACACTCCGACAAAGGATCTTCCAGCTGCACAAGCGGTGTTCCTGGATTTGTCCAAAGTCCAGTAGCTGCCTCGTGGGTGCCGGACGGCTGATGATAGGTCTTTGGTTTGCAGTCACTGAGACTCAGGCCGTACCGCAATCGCACGTCAGATTTCCCCTACCCCAATTAGCGGCATCCTATTTGTTTGCGATGACAGAGAGCAGCGGGTCGCTGTGGATGGTCGGGGTGTGATAGAAATTTTAATTGCGCTGTGCCAAAGTCCCTAAAAGCCTGCTTAAATTTTCACGAAACTTATGACGCAGCAGGTACCCTGGCATCGCAACCTTTGGCGTCGGTCCACGCGGATGCTCATGTCTCCGCAAAGCTGCCTTCCGGCAGGCCGTCCGCTCCCAACTCCAAACGCGCAGGGCACCGAGGTGGCATGAACGTATATTTCAAAACCAAGATTGTCGGATGTCTTTTCCTAGTCCTTTTGACAGGGTGCAACCCAATGAATGCTGCGTCTGAAAAGTACGAAAAAAACGGCGAGACCACGGCTGACGGAGATCCGGTCTATCGGAAAAATCAACATCCGACGGAAGCTTACAAGCTCACCATGACGATCGACGATGCGCCGGGTCCGTTTGAGTGGATATCGGGTACCGCCTTTTATCAAATGACGAACCATGAGCAATGCACGCCGATAGAGCCTATTGCGGGTGTTTGGAGTAAGTCAAAAGAAGATGGGATACCCATCAATTTTCAAAAAATAGATCCGACGACATATGTGGCGACGATCTATGCAGACGGCATGGTCGATGCGGATTATTACGGAAAGGGTGTGTGTAATTTTGAACTCAATGGTGTTGGTATCTCGCTAAAAGCAACCGGAAAACAAGCGGATACACGCTTTCAACCAGCGCTATTCAAGAGTGAAATACTAAGTTCTACCCCTAAGGTCACTTACTTTTGGAAGGGGCGCTATCCAAAAGAAGATATGGATAACTTTCCTGATGGTGGTAAGGCGAGTATTGATCAGTTCAACGATAGTGCACGCAACAACATATTCAAGATCATCTTAACAGCTGAGAAGGTGGCCCCATGAGCCTTACAAGTCAGCAATATGCATCGCTTGCGGATGATTCCTACAAGATGCCGCGTGAGACTGGGCCTGATAGTAGTCCTGTCGATATTGGTGGCGTCTCTTACAAACGTCTTGAGTATATGGATCGCCCATCTGGCTATCAGGGCATCATCTATCAGCGAGCGGATACGGGCGAAATTGTTGTCGCCCACCGTGGAACCGAGTTTGATCGTCAACCACAGCAGGATGGTCTCTACGCCGACGGCGGCATGGTTACGGGCAGACACAACAACCAGGCCGCCGATGCGGTTGAGCTAACTCAGCACGCGCTGAAATATGCCGAAAAATTCGGCAAGGACGGCAGGACACCGGAAGTAACCGTTACCGGTCATTCTCTGGGCGGCAACCTCGCCCAGGTCACTGCCCACCACTTCGGCCTCAAGGGAGAGACCTTTAACGCCTATGGTGCGGTCAGCCTGGACCGGCGCATTCCGGAAGGTGGCAACGACGTGATCAATCACGTGATGGCAGGTGATGCCGTGAGTGCTGCAAGTAAGCACTACGGGCAGGTGAAGCTATACGCCGTGTCGCATGAGATCACTGCGTTGGATAGGGCTGGTTACGCCAACGACAGCAGTCTTTTGGATGCACGCAATCCGATGGTCGCAAAGGAATTAGGAGATTCGCATCGGATCCACAACTTCCTGCCGTTGGACGCCAACGGCAAACCGGACCGCTCGGTGTTGGAAGACCCTCAAACGCAGCTGCTGGCCCGGCAACATGCGCCGATGATCGACAAGTATCGCGGCGATGTTGAGACGTTGAGGATGGGCGTGACCTTTAATGCGAGGGTCATTCAAGGGATGAGCTTGGCGGATGGCATCGATCACTTGCGCGATCCGCTTCCCCCAGGTGCTGGACGCACGGAAATGGCTGCGACACGGTGGCAGGAGGTGCAGCAGCGCATGCAAAGCGAGGATGTGCCAGCGTATGTGCCACCGGGCTGGAAGATGCCAATTGGTGGGTCGTTGGAGCGCTGCGTTGCGCCTGCACCTGCGATGGTCTCAAACGACCCTCTGTATCGATCGATTCACAGCAAGCTGCCAGAGGGCACCTCTGATGAGGTTGCAATGCACGCCACCGTCGAAGCCAAGCGTGCGGGCATCCTTCGTGACGATCAGCTACAGAGCGTGACCCTTCACCAAGGAAGCATTTTTATTCTTGGCCAGACGCCGGGCTTCCGGGCCAAGGTAGATCTGTCTGAGGCCGTGCCTCCACTGCAGGAAAGCGTCCGCCAGTCTCAAGCCTTGGATGCGCAGCGGTCGCACCAGGATACGGTTGAGCAAGTACCTACACGATCAATGTAAAAGTCGAGCCGCGAAGTGGCTTCGGCCTGAATGAATTGTTAGGCCCCACCCGTTTTACAGGCGCGACCAGGATTGCCGAAGACCGACGGCATGAACAATGCCAAACGCCAGACAGATGGCTGAGCTGACGTACCAAAATGTCGTGCTGTTGCCCGGGAAGTGTGCCATGAGAGGGACGAAGAAAAGACCGCGTAGCAGGTAAACACCGGTAATAGCTAGTAGAACCCAGCGGAGTAGAGGGAGTCGGCGAACAAGACCAGCGCCTGATAGGGCATAAAGGGACCACACCAACAGAATGCTGACGATCACCAATGTAACCACGGTCGGGTACCAGTGTCCGGCTGATGCCATTTGAGCCATGCCGTCGCCGGCGCCGAGAAGACGGTACCCGGCTGGACCGGCAGCGATGCAGCCGAGATGCAGTAGTGCAGCGAGCGCGTTCAGACCGGCAGCTACTAACAGAAATGGATTGTGCGTCGTAGCCATATTCCTCACGTGTGGTCTAACGCCTGAATTAAGCAATGCCGCGAAGCGGCGACCTCATGACAGTCTGTGCAGCCTATGCTTTTTTTTAGCGAAGTTTAGAGCCCACTGCGACTCCTCGCGAGTGTAGAGAAATCGCATAGCGTTGTAAGCCGAGCGACGATTAAGCTCTAGTACTGTCGAACGCTCGGTCGAAAAGTATTGCGGCCTGTTTGAGTTGGCTCGCCTTGCCCAAAAGCATATCTCTGAGCCAAGCGGCAGGCTTAGCTCGGCTTTATCGGCAGCAATACCTTCAGACTCAAAGAAGAACACCGGATTGTCGCAAGTTATGAAGTGCTCCCCAGTAGTGACCAGAAAACACCACTCCATGGACAATAGACTTTGGATTGTTCTTGGAGTGGCTCCAGATTTCAGTGTGTGATGCCAGAAGTAATCTGACGGATTTTTTTTGTAAGAAGAAATGATATGATTCACTTCCTCTTTTCGTTTTTCTGCTTTCTCCGCGAGGTCTGGCTCGGCGTTCGCAAGTGCGTCAAGTTGCTGTATGACCTGGACTCTGATGGTTTCGGCGAGCTTGGGAATATGGCCTGCTACCCGACTACGTCCAGCGGGGACACGCTCCCACATGGCAATGACGTAGCTTGCGAAAAGCTCGCGATCTCCACTTCTTAGAGGAATTCGATTGCGGATGCGGTCAATCACGTCTTGAGCGGGCCCCTCCACAACATTCGCTAGGTGGCTTTCAAGCTCTTCCGTGTACATCTCTGTTTCGTTCGCAACGGATTTGACCTGGGTCGGAAAGGACCGGCCCGCTATCAGGTCATGACCCCATAACTTCTTTCCATCTGCAAAGCCCAGCAAATAATGCTGCGGAAGATAGTGATGTCCCATAGCTGCCTAACGTTCAAGCTCAGCGGGCGGCGAAGCCGTCCGCTGGAGCGAAGGGTTAGAAACCACTAGCTGAGTTGCTTGCATAGAGACCACAGTTTCGCGACAAGCACCCACATGTAGGTCGCCAACACGGCGGACAGCACTGTGACGAAGCAGTATGCCGTTCGAACGGCGTCATAGTTCCCGAGCGCCGCGATGCCACTCTGCTTGAAGGCGAGAGTTGATTCCTTCGCGAGCTTGAAGGCATCTGGTATGAAGGTAAGAGCAACCGCCAGTGCCATCAGTGCAACGGGCAGGGCTTTGCTGACAAGTACGGACGTTACCGCCTTCTTTGCAGCCACGTTATCTTCTTTGTGCGTCTTGGGTGATGTTTCAAGCGCCTTTGCAATTTCCGCATACCAAAGACTAAAAAGAATTGCGGCTATCGCCATCAAGAGGCTTGATGCGGAAAGTAAATCACTCATTGGAATCAAGGGTTCGGTTGGACACCAAACTTCGCACAAAGTCGATTGTACGAAGATGGCGATATTTCGTAGATGGAAACGCTCCCCTTCTTCTTCGCAACAGGCGACAGGCTTCCGTCGATGTCAGCGAGCGCCTTGTTCAGTTCGTCTACTACGTTCTGACTGTTGATCACAACTGAGTAGTCTTGGGCGTTGTTTTGTCGATTCGCGGCAGTCAGTGCGGCTCTCAGAGTCCGTTCAACATGTGGCTTCAGTTGGTACTGATACTTGGAGATTACAGCCCGAATGAGCGAGCGACTTTCAGTCAATGTTGTTTGAAAGAGACTACTGACTGTTCTCTCATCTGGGATCACACCGTTGAATGCTGTTTCTACGAGGAGCAGTAAGCGGTATTCGAGCATGTCGCTGCCACGTTTGAAAACCTTCTGCCCGCGGAACATGGACAGATATTCACTTATAGATGCGCCAAGCACCGAGTTAAGTCGGGCGTTTAGATCCGGGTCGCTGCAGCCAAGGATCGCGCATATCTCGACTCTCTCTGCAGCGCTGAGGTTGAGAGTGGTAGTGATCTGCAATGTTGTCTCCCTGTGGTGTCTAACACCTGAATTAAGCCGCGTCGATAAGCGGCGTCGGCATGGACGAATTGTTAGCGCCTATCCGGGAGGGCGATATATGAGTCGCTTGGTCGTTTCGCTTTGAGAAACCGCCGGACCTCGTGAAGCACGGAAAAATCTCTTGCGTGCAGCCTTTCCAAGCGTGTGCGAGCTTCCGCGATAGTCTGGTAGTGCTCCTTGGCGAACGCAATGGCTGCCACCGTGTCGGATGGGCATTGATAGAGAAGCCGATTGAGCTTGAGGGTTTCGTCTACAAGCTCGTCAGTGAGCCACATTGACTGGGCAGAGATAAGGAAGAGAGCTTTATGCGCCCGGCTGACATCCCCCTCTGCAAAGAGAAAGTGATAGACCTTGCGGTCTTGATCGT
Organism: Xanthomonas sp. WHRI 6108; assembly: GCF_040202385.2. Classification (NCBI taxonomy): domain Bacteria; kingdom Pseudomonadati; phylum Pseudomonadota; class Gammaproteobacteria; order Lysobacterales; family Lysobacteraceae; genus Xanthomonas; species Xanthomonas sp. WHRI 6108. Next base: position 408,915 of record NZ_CP168198.1, read on the forward strand.
CAGCTAGGCTGGTCTTTAACTGCGTGATCAGATCTTCAACGTGCTCATATGCGTCGACTCGCTTTTTGAGCACAAGCTTGTAGTAGTCGTTGATGTACTGGTTGCGCGCGACGCGCAGCGTGACCAAGCCGCCTAGCAGGCCGCCAGTCACAGCCGTAATGACGCTGCTTGTCATTATCGAAGTCCACGTTATGTCTGGCATAGGCGCTAACCACTATTGGGCCGCCGAAACGCGGTGTTGTGGCGAGTATCTTCGATCGCGAGCGCCTTGTGAATGGGGTAACTCTTATCCCCAGTCAAGGGATCGCATGATAGTAAGCGGGCGCGACAATGCGGATGCTTGTTGCGTTATCCAGTAAGGACGCAGGCGTATGAAATATACCTATAAAAAAGAAGGCGTAACAGCGTGTCCACCGGTCCGGCTGCTCGATCAGCTGCGCGACCGCCTGCGCGTAAAGCACTACAGCCAGCGCACCGAGCAGGCGTACGTAAGTTGGATCCGGCGTTTCATCCTGGCTAACGGCTAACGGCTAACGGCATCCGGCGAAGATGGAGCAGACGGAGGTTGAGGCCTTCCTGACCCGGCTGGCGACCGACGGGTAGGTGTCTGCGGGGACGCAGAACCAAGCATTGGCAGCGCTGTTATCTCTTTATGGCGAGGTTCTGCGCACCGAGCTGCCGTGGATGGAAGCTCTAGTGCATGCCAAGCGACCGAGGCGTATTCCTGTGCTGCTCTCGCACGAAGAAGCGCATGCCTCGCCACGTCGCATTTGCTGGCCCTAGCCGTCCAACAACGCCTTGTCCCGCACCGCACCCTTGTCCGCACTGGTCGCCAGCAGCGCATACGCCTTCAACGCCGTGGTGACCTTGCGTGGGCGCACCTCGACCGGCTTCCAGCCCTTGGCATCCTGCTCTGCGCGACGAAGAGCAAGTTCCTCGTCCGAGATCAGCAGATTGATCGAGCGGTTGGGGATGTCGATCAGGATCTTGTCGCCGTCGCGTACCAGCCCGATCGCGCCGCCCGCCGCCGCTTCCGGTGAGGCGTGGCCGATCGACAGGCCCGAGGTGCCGCCGGAGAAGCGGCCGTCGGTGAGCAGGGCGCATTGCTTGCCCAGGCCCTTGGATTTGAGATAGCTGGTGGGGTAGAGCATTTCCTGCATGCCGGGGCCACCCTTGGGGCCTTCGTAGCGGATCACCACGATGTCGCCGGCTTTCACTTCGTCGGCCAGGATGCCCTTGACTGCCGAATCCTGGCTCTCAAAGACGCGCACATTGCCTTCGAAGACGTGGATGGATTCGTCCACGCCTGCGGTCTTCACCACGCAGCCGTCGCGGGCGATATTGCCGTACAGCACGGCCAGGCCGCCCTCCTGCGAGAACGCATGCGCGACATCGCGGATGCAGCCTTCGCTGCGATCGGTGTCCAGGCTGTCCCAGCGGGTGGCCTGGCTGAAGGCAATCTGGGTGGGGATGCCGGCCGGGCCGGCCTTGTAGAACGTGTGCACGGTCTCTGCGTCGGTCTGGGTGACGTCCCACTGCGCGATGGCATCGGCCAGCGTGCGTGCGTGCACCGTGGCCGCGTTGGTATGCAGCAGGCCGCCACGCGCCAGCTCGCCGAGGATGGCCATGATGCCGCCGGCGCGGTGCACGTCTTCGATGTGGTACTTCGGCGTGTTCGGGGCGACCTTGCACAGCTGCGGCACGCGCTTGGACAGGCGGTCGATATCGCGCATGCCGAATGGCACGTCGCCTTCCTGCGCGGCGGCGAGCAGATGCAGGATGGTGTTGGTCGAGCCGCCCATGGCGATATCCAGCGTCATCGCATTCTCGAACGCTTCGAACGTGGCGATGCCGCGTGGCAGGGCGGTGGGATCTTCGCCGCCGTACCAGCGGTGGCACAGCTCCACCGCCACGCGCCCGGCGCGCAAAAACAATTGCTCGCGGTCGGCGTGCGTGGCCACCACGGTGCCGTTGCCAGGCAGCGACAGGCCCAGCGCTTCGGTCAGGCAGTTCATCGAGTTGGCGGTGAACATGCCCGAGCACGAGCCGCAGGTGGGGCAGGCACTGCGTTCGAACTCGGCCACCTTTTCGTCGGAGGCGCTGTCGTCGGCGGCGATGACCATCGCGTCGATCAGATCGAGCTTGTGTTCGGCCAGCTTGGTCTTGCCGGCTTCCATCGGCCCGCCGGAGACGAACACGGTGGGGATGTTGAGCCGCAATGCGGCCATCAACATGCCGGGGGTGATCTTGTCGCAGTTGGAAATGCACACCAGCGCGTCGGCGCAATGCGCGTTGACCATGTATTCGACCGAGTCGGCGATGATCTCGCGGCTGGGCAGCGAATACAGCATGCCGTCGTGACCCATGGCGATGCCGTCGTCCACGGCGATGGTGTCGAACTCCTTGGCCACGCCGCCGACGCGTTCGATCTCGCGCGCGACCAGCTGGCCGAGATCCTTCAGATGCACGTGCCCGGGCACAAACTGCGTGAACGAGTTGGCGATGGCGATGATGGGCTTGTGGAAGTCCCCATCCTTCATGCCGGTGGCGCGCCACAGCGCGCGGGCGCCGGCCATGTTGCGGCCGTGGGTGGAGGTCTTGGAGCGGTACTCGGGCATGGCGAATTCGACGGCTGATTGGCGAGCGGTGGCTGGCAATTAGACCGCGTCGTGACTGTTGCTGCTGCAACGGTCGCGGCGCACTCCGGTGATCCGGCACGGTAGCACGCGGGCCAGGGCACGCCGTGGCGGTGGTGGAGGGCGCGGGCCGCGCGCATCGCACAGGCGGCGCCGGAGCTTCGCCGGCACGGCGCGCGAACACGCGCCTCCCGCACGCGGCGCCCGCGGGTCGGCGTGGCATGTAATGCGATGTAAACGTATGCGGGACTGCATGCAGTGCCCGGAGTGCAAACCGGAGCGCAGATTGCGCCGTTGCCACACCGGCATCATCGCCTTCAGACCGGTGCGGCAGAGGGGAGCACCACCGCCAAGGATCTCCACCAACGGCACCGCAGGAGGCGCCCATGTCCGACCATCCACACCCACGCCGCACGGCGGCGGCAGCCCCGCATCCCATCGACCAGACACCGGCAGCAACAGCCGGCATCACCCGCCGTCGCGTGCTGCAGGGCGCAGCCGGCGCGGTGGCACTGGCCGGCCTCGGGTGGGGCGGTCGCGCGGCTGCGCAGAGCGCCACCCTGCCGTTTGCGGGCCTGAACCTGTCGGGCTTGGCCTCCAACAGCTATGTGGAGAATGCGGAGATCGGCACGCACTATCGCGCCATTACCGCACAGCACGTGGCCGCCGCCGGGGCCTGCCCGTTGTTCCGGCTGCCGACCACCGCCGCGCGCTTCACGCGGGGGCAGGGCCTGGCCTTGAACGAGACCTACTGCAGCCAGGTCCAGGATGCGCTGGACCACATCGCCGCCCGCGGCAAGCGCGCCATCGTGGAACTGCATGACTATATGCGCCTGCCGCAGCGGGTGGCCGTCAAGTCGGGCTATCGGCGCGACGCCAGCGGCACGCTTGTGGATGCGCGCGGCAACCGTATCGACGACCCGGCGGCCGCCGCGGTCTGGGCCGACACCTATCCGCTGCGCAATTTCGGCTACCAGGGCTATTTCGATCGCCGCGACGGGCTGCTCAAGCTGTACGAATACCGCGTGATCGGCACGCCGGGGTGCACGCTCTACAACGCGTCCGGCCTGCCCGACCTGTGGGCACGCATCGTCAACCGGTTCCGGCAGCACCCGGCGGTGTTCGGCTGGGGCGTGATGAACGAGCCCTATCAGGGCGACGAGCGCGCCGCCGACGGCAGCGTGCTGTCGATGGCAACGCACTGGCAGAACACTGCCACTGCGTGCTGCAAGACCATCATCGATCGCGACCGCGACCACTTCGTGTTCGTGTGCGGCAACGGCTATGCCAGTGCCCGGCTCTGGCAGAAGGATTCGATGGGCCTGTTCGACATCCCCGATCCCTACAACCGCATCGTCTACGAAGCGCACAACTATCTGGACAGCAAGGGGGCTGGCGGCGGTAACTGGATCGGACCGGGCGGGCGCAACGAAGTGATCCAGCCCGATACCGGCATCATGATGGTGACGCCCTTCATCGACGCCCTGCGGGATGCCGGCAAGCGCGGTTATCTCGGCGAGCACGGCTACCCGGCCGGCAACCGCAGCGCGGAGGTCGCCACCACGCGCATGCTGGCCCATCTGCAGGCGAACAATATTCCCAGCACGCAATGGTGCTTCGGCCCCGGTTGGCCGGATGACGACGTGCTCGGCATGAGCCGCGACGTGGGCGCGGACATCCAGGCCAAGAGCAATCTCGCTGCCGTGCAGGCCTTCTTCGACGTGCGCCTGTCCAGCTACATCCCGCCGCGCTAGCCACGCCGCCGCTGCCGGCAGGTGGCGGCGGTTTACACTGGCGGCATGCGCAAGAACATCCCGTGCCGCGCCGGCTGCGCGGCCTGCTGCATCGCGCCGTCGATCAGTTCGGCCATCCCCGGCATGCCGCAAGGCAAGCCGGCGGGTGTGCCCTGCGTGCAGCTCGACGGCCAGGGCCGTTGTCGCCTGTTCGGGTTGCCGACGCGGCCGGCGGTGTGCGCCAGCCTGCGTCCGTCCGAGGACATGTGCGGCGCATCGCGCGCGCAGGCGCTGGCCACGTTGACGGCACTGGAGCACGCCACGCGGCCGTGAGCCGCGGCACGCCTCAGCTGCCGGTGCCCTGCGCCTTGCGGGAGAAGACCCGCTTGATGCCCGTACCCACCGCAAACACGCCCAACAGCACCAGCTTCCAGCCCTTGGCCAGCAACAGGCCCAGCTTGGCGAACAGCCCGGCCTTGGCCGCCAGGCCACCGCCGATCAGGCCGGCCAGGCCATAGCTGGCGATTTTGTCGGTGGACGGGTTGTGGTCGGCGTAGCGCGCGCCCTGGTCGAATTCGGTCATCGGCAGCAATTGCTGCATGCCCTGGCGGACCTGTTCGAGCTGGTCCATGCCGGCGACGGCATTGAGGCTGAGGTAGCCGCTGCGGCCCAGCACGCGGATATCGTAGTTGAGCGTGTGCTGCTGGGCGCCATCGAAGCGCAGTTCCTTGGCCCAATAGAGCTTCTTGCTGCCGGGGTCGTACCGCGGCGGCACCGCCCAGCCGAGCAAGTCGACGGTGCCGTAGCCCTGCTCACGGCGGGCGGCGTTGTCTTCGGCGGTGCCCTTCTGCATGTCGGCCAGCAGCTCGCTGTAATCGATCTTGGCGGCATCCTGGTCGGACACATAACCGTCGTCGGCATAGGTCACCACCACTGCCCAGCCACCCGGCGCATCCAGCGCGGGTGTGCGCGGCACGATCATGCCCAGCACGCTGTCGTCGAGCGGGTTGCCCCACAGCTGCTCGAGCACGCGGCGCGTGTCGGCCTTGTCCAGGTAGTGGAATGCCGGGTCCAGGTCGAAGTGCGCCTTGGCTTGCGGCACGTCGATGTGGCCGTCGCGGTACTGCAGGGCAGACAGCACCTGCGCTTCGTCGACGGCGTCGGCTGGAATGGCCAGCAGCGACTGGCTTGCGATCAGCAGGCAGGCGGCCAGCAGGCTGCCCAGGGCAAAACGCGTATGCATCGGGTCGAATCCATTCGAGGGCAGCGTCCCCACGCCGCAGGGCGCCGATCTTGCCATGCCTGCGTAGGGCGGACAACGGTTCAGCCGGTGCCGACGGTGCCCAGGTACTGGTCCTTGAGCCGCACATAATGCTGTGCGGAGTAATGCAGGCTTTCGATTTCCTTGTCGCTGAGCGTGCGGGCCAGCCGTGCGGGATTGCCCAGCCACAATTCACCTTCGCCGACGATCTTGCCGGGGCCGACGACCGCCCCGGCGCCGACAAAACCGTAGCGCTTGACGGTGGCGCCGTCGAGCACGCAGGCGCCCATGCCGATCAGGCACAGGTCTTCGATGGTGCAGGCATGCAGGATGGTGCCGTGGCCGACCGTGACGTCGGCGCCGATCACTGTCGGGTAGCCGGCCTTGTTGAACGGGCTGTGGTGGCTGACGTGGATGATGGTGCCGTCCTGCACGTTGGTGCGTGCGCCGATCTGTACATGATTGACGTCGCCGCGAATCACCGTGCCCGGCCACACCGACACGTCATCGCCCAGGCTCACCTTGCCGATGATGGTGCAGGCAGGATCGACATAGACGCGTGCGCCCAGTTGCGGGGTGTGTTCCAGGAACGAGCGAATCGGGGTCACGATGATCTCCGGCATGTCGGCGTGCCGCCCGGTGCGGGCGCGGCCTGCATGATAGCGGGCGAGCGTCGGCATGCGGAAAGCGCTGGTGCGGCAGTGGATCGATTTGGCTGCGGACGTGCCTGATGCAGCGGCGCAGCGTGTTGGAACAGCTGGCGCCAGAGCGTGTGAGGCCGCGCCTGCACATTCGCTGCCGCTTCGAACGGATCGAGGTATGTGTGGTGGTGAGCAGTCATGCATATGTCGCGTCGTTCAACCTCGCTGCCAGCAGCGTTGCATCCATGCCTGCATCACGAGTGCGGCGTTGCGCTTTGCAATCCTGATCGGGCGAGCGTGAGGGTTGCCCGGTCTGATCGCACTCGAGTCACGCGCTGCAGCGCCGCATGCGAGGTCGATCGTTTCCGTGCAGGCAAGGCGCACCCTGCAGATGCCGCTGCGCAGACAGCTCAACGAATGCGTGGAGGGGCAAGCAAAGCGCGCTGCCGGCTCGTTCGATAAGCGCACACCCGTGCAGGCCGCTGTCTTGAACGCGCCCTGCGATCGGCCTAGCGTGCCGGTGACGTTGCAGCACCCCGACTGTCGTTGCCGCGTTGCAGTACCGCTGCGCTGTCGAAGGCCGTCGCAGCGTCCAGCGTGCTTGCGTCTTCGTCGTGGCGGCGCTGCGTGAGCGCATGGCCACGCGTGAGGTTGCCAATGCAGCTGCACTCCCTAACCAGGATCACCCGATGACCCAGAGCGCCGCGACACCTGCACCCTTCGTACTGCAACGCATGACGCGGTTTCAGTGGAGGGCGGTGGCGGTGTGCGTGTTGCTGACCATGCTCGATGGCTTCGATGTGATGGCGATGGCCTTCACCGCCCCGCAGGTGTCGGCGCAGTGGCAGTTGTCGGGCAAGCTGCTCGGGGCCTTGTTCAGTGCCGGCCTGGTCGGCATGGCGGTGGGGTCGTTGCTGTTGGCGCCGCTGGCCGACCGCATCGGGCGGCGCGCGACGATCCTGGCATGCCTGGCGATCTTGACCGTGGGCATGGGCGCCTCGGCGCTGGCCACCGGGGTGTGGCAACTCGGCGCGTTGCGGGCATTTACCGGGATCGGCATCGGCGGCATGCTGGCCTGCGTTGCGGTCATCGCTGCCGAATATTCCACCGCCCAGTGGCGCAGCACGGCACTGGCGCTGCAGGCCACCGGTTATCCGATCGGCGCGACGCTGGGCGGCGCGATCGCAGCACTGCTGTTGCAGCACTGGTCCTGGCACGCGGTGTTCGTGCTCGGCGCGCTCGGGTCGCTGCTGTGTGTGCCCTTGGTGCTGGCGTTTTTGCCCGAGTCGTTGGAATTTCTGATCGCGCGTCGCCCACCCAACGCAGGCGCACGCTTCAACGCGGTGCTTGCGCGCATGGGCATGCCGCCGCAGGCGGTACTGCCGTCACCGCCGCCGCATGGCTCCGATCGGGCGCGGGGCTATGCGGCCCTGTTCGTGCCGGCATTGCGGCGGCAGTCGCTGTTGATCGCGCTGGCGTTCTTTCTGCTGATGTTTGCGTTCTATTTCGTGCTCAGCTGGACCCCGAAGCTGCTGGTCGTGGCCGGCCTGTCGGCAGAGCAGGGCGTGACCGGTGGCGTGCTGTTGAACCTGGGCGGCATCGCCGGTGGTGCGATCTTCAGCGCGCTGGCCGCGCGTGCGCGGCTGTCGTGGCTGACCGCCGGTGTGCTGGGGCTGTCGGCGCTGGCGCTGCTGTCCTTTGGCTGGTACAGCACGGTGCTGGGTTGGGCGTTCGTCATTGCGGTGCTGAGCGGCGCGGTGCTGTTTGCCGCCATCGCCGGGCTGTATGCGGTGGCGCCGGTGGTCTTCACGGCGGCGGTGCGTTCCACCGGCATGGGCTGGGCGATCGGGGTGGGCCGCTTCGATGCGATCGCCTCGCCGCTGTGCGTGGGCGTGCTGGTGGATGCGGGTTGGTCGCCGGCGGCCCTGTACCTGGCCTGCAGCGTGCCGCTGCTGCTCGCGGCCATTGCCGTGCTGGGCATGCGCCTGCCGGCGCACTGAACTGCTCAGCCAGCGGTCGCCGCGCGGCGCGAGCGAGTTCTACCGGACCAAAGAAATCCTGCGCACTGCCGATAACCCGACAGACCCTCCATCGTCGTGGCGGGCTCTTCCGCGGACCATTTGCAGATCAGCGCCGGCATGCTCAGAACCATCGATTCAGACCAACTCCGCCCCGGCATGTATGTCTACAAGCTGCTGGGCGCGTGGGTGCACCACCCGTTCTGGAAGACCTCGTTCCTGGTCGATTCGGACGACGTGGAGAAGATCCATGGCAGCCGGATCGAGCAACTGGTGATCGATACCGCGCGTGGCCTGGACCTGGACACGGCGGCGCCGGACGCGCCCGATCCGCAGCCTGAGCCGGAGCAACCGCCGCCGCCAGTACCGGAACCCCCCGAGCCGGCCACTACCACGCGCACCGCGCGGACCAATAGCGTCACCGCGCAGGTCGGCATCGAGTCCGAAGTGGTGCGCGCACGCAAGATCTTCGAAGACGGCCGCGATACGGTCGAGGCGATGTTCCGCGATGTGCGGCTTGGCCGCACCGTCGACACCGAGGCGGCGATGCCGCTGGTGGAGGCCATCAACGATTCGGTCCTGCGGCATCCGCAGGCCTTGATCAGCGTGGCAAGGCTGAAGACCGCCGACGACTACACCTATCTGCATTCGATGGCGGTAGCCGGCCTGATGAGCGGGCTGGCGCGCCAGCTCGGTCTGCCCGAAGGGCAGGTCGTCGAGGCGGCCATGGGCGGCCTGCTGCACGACATGGGCAAGGCGGTGACGCCGCTGGACATCCTCAACAAGCCCGGCAAGCTCACCGACGAAGAGATGGCGATCATGCGCCAGCACCCGCTGGACGGTCATCGCCTGCTGGTGGCCGGCGGGGTGCAGAACGCGGTGGTGCTGGAGATCGCGTTGCACCACCACGAGAAAATGGACGGCAGCGGCTACCCGAACCGCTTGGCGGGCGAGAACATCGCGCTGATGTCGCGGATGGGCGCGGTGTGCGATGTTTACGATGCCATCAGCTCGGACCGCCCCTACAAGCGCGGCTGGGATCCGGCCGAATCGCTCAAGCGCATGGCGTCGTGGCAGGGGCACTTCGACCCGGTGGTGTTCCAGGCCTTCGTGCGCCGGCTGGGGATTTATCCGGTCGGCTCGTTGGTGCGGCTGGAGTCGCAGAAACTGGCAGTGGTGATCGAGCAGACCCCCGATGCGCTGCTCAAGCCCAAGGTGCGCGTGTTCTATTCGGCCAAGCTGCGCAGCCATGTGCTGGTGCAGGACATCGACCTGTCGCGCCCGGACTGCCAGGACCGCATCGCGCAGATGGAAAGCCCCTCGGACTGGGGCTTCCGCGATCTCGAGAAGCTCTGGTTGCCGTAACCCGTAACCCGTAATCCGCTGGCCACAGGCCGCGCGTGTGCACGCGGCCTACCTGGCGCGGAGATGCGCCGGGCGAGTGGGCTGGGTCCGCAGGCGTCGTCCGGCGACGGCCGCAGCCTTGCCGTCGTGATTGCCACCACCGCTGCCAGGCCCGGCATGCCGCGCGCACCTGTGCCCGGCGTGCCTGTCGCGGGCGGTTGCCACCACGCGCGCCAGGCCCATTGGCCCGCCTAGTCAACCTGGCGAGCGCGACCATGCTGCGCTGCAGCTTGGCAATGTAGTTATGATCCATAACTATTCCGGAACGCAATCACTTGCCGACCCCGGATCCCATGTCGCAGCCGTGCCTGGATGACCGTCGCTTCCCACACCTGCGTGCCGCCGCATGCGGCCGTCATGTGCTGGCGCTGGACTGGCACCAGCCTGTGGCGACCTGCCTGCACGGCGGTGCCACGCGCTCGGCGGCCACGCCCACATCGGCATGCCTGCGCGCGTCTACAATGCAGCTCACGCCGCGGATCGGCGTTGCGGGCGGTGAGCGTTGCGCGCACCGGTCCGCCTGTCGTCTTCGCTGCGAGAACCGTCATGTCCGTCACTGCCACTGCCGTACCGCTGCCGGATGCCGTCACCACGGTGGATCAGGCACGCCTGCTGCGGCTGCTGGGCTACCGCATCACCCGCACCGAGTTGCTGGTGCGGCGGATGTTTCAGGACTGCGTGGCTGCGTTCGACCTCAAGCCGGTCGACTTCTCGCTGCTGATGCTGGTGGACGGCAACCCGGGCATCAACCAGCGCCAGATCGGCGACGTGCTGCACGTGTCGGCGCCCAACCTGGCGATCGTGGTGGCACGCCTGGTCAAGCGCCGCCTGCTGCGGCAGGTGCGGGGACGCCAGGACCGCCGCATGCAGCATCTGTCGCTGACCAGCGCCGGCGTGACCCTGCTGAGCGCTGCCGAGGCCGAAGTGCTGCGCATGGAGCAGCAGCTCAGCGTGGTGCTGGGCAGCAGCGAGGCGCCGTTGTTGCGCGCACTCGACCGGCTGGACCGTCTGGACACCGTGTAATCCGCCGCTGCCGTGCAGGCGCACGGCCAGCTTTCCTGTTGACCTGCGCACGCGCCGTTGCCGGCGTGTCGATCGCGCCTGCCTGACCGTTGTCCCGCCGCAGTTCCCGCTGTCCCTCCCAATGCTGGAGATGTTCGCAGTGAGCTATCGATCGGTCCTGTCTGGGTTGTCTTCCCGCGCGTCGGCACTGCGCCGCGCAGCGCTTGGCATGCTGTCGCTGCTTGCTGCCGGCACGGCCGGCGCACAGAGCCTGCCGCAGAGTACGACGCTGACCAACGGCATCAATACCGGCGGCACCAGCTATCTGGACGGTTTCACCCGCACCACGCCCGGCTGGGCGGTGGTCACCTATCTGCGTCAGAGCTCACTGGACGCGATCAAGGATTCGCGCGGCAACGACGTGCCGGTGTTCGACCGCCCACGCATCGATTCGACCCTGCTGCTGACCCAGGTCGCCTATGTCACCCCGTACACGCTCTTCGGCGGCGCAGTGGGCATCAACACGCTGCTGCCGCTGATCAATCTGGATGCCTCGTTCGGGCGCAACAGCATTGCCAGCTTGCGCGACAACGGCGCCGGCGTGGGTGACCTGACCTTCGGCCCGTACCTGCAGATGCTGCCGGTGATCCGCAATGGCAGGCCGGTGTTTTCGCAGCGCTTCGAAATCGATGCGATCGCGCCGATCGGCAAGTTCGACCGCGATCGCGACCTCAATCAGGGCGCCGGCTACTGGTCGCTGGTGCCGCAATATGCGTTCACCGTGTTCCCGACCCCCAACTGGGAAGTCAGCGCACGCATCAACTACATCTACAACTTCCGCAGCGAGCGCCGCCCGAACCTGCCACCGGGCTTCGAGTTCCGCAACGGCCAGGCCGGCGACGCGGGCTGGATCAACTTCGCCACCTCCTGGGAAGTGGTACCCGACATCCGGCTTGGCGTGAATGCCTATTACCTCACCCAGTTCCGCGACAACCGCACCAATGGGCAGCGCGTGGCCGATACCCGCCAGAGCGTGTTCTATGCCGGCCCCGGTGGCGTGTGGCGGATGGATGCCAACAACATGCTGTTTGCCAATGTGTATCTGCCGGTGGAGGTCAAGAACGCCGCCTCCGGCAATAACGTCAACCTGCAGTACGTCCATGTGTTCTAGCGCCGGCACGGCCGGCCTCTTCGGAGAGTGGCAATGAATTTGCAGAACAAGACCATCGTGGTCACTGGCGTGGCATCGGGCATCGGTGCCGAAGTCGCGCGTCTGGCCCGTTTCCATGGCGCCACGGTGATCGGCGTCGATCGCACGCCGGTGCAGATGTCGCTGCACGGGTTCCACCAGGCCGATCTCGGTGATCCGGCGTCCATCGATGCGCTGGTGCAGGCCTTGCCGGCGCGTATCGATGCGCTGGCCAATGTGGCTGGCGTCCCCGGTACCGCGCCGCTGGAGGTGGTGGCGCGCGTCAACTATCTGGGCCTGCGCCATTTGAGTCAGGCGCTGCTGCCGCGCCTCACGCCCGGCGGTTCCATCATCAATGTGGCTTCCATCCTGGGCGCCGAGTGGCCGCAGCGCCTGGAACTGCACAAACAACTGGCCGCCACCGACAGCTTTACATCTGGCGATGCATGGCTGCAGGCGCATCCGGTGGCACACGACACCTGCTACCAGTACTTCAAGGAAGCCCTGATCGTCTGGACGCTGCTGCAGTCGCGGCCCTGGTTCGCCGAGCACGGCGTGCGCGTCAATAACGTTTCGCCGGGGCCGGTGTTTACGCCGATTCTTGGCGATTTCGTCACCATGCTCGGCGAGGAGCGCGTCAAGGAAGATGCCAAGCGCATGACGCGGCCGGCCTATGCCGACGAGGTGGCGGAGGCCATCGTGTTTCTCGCCTCCGATGCGGCGCGCTGGATCAACGGCATCACCCTGCCGGTCGATGGCGGCCTGGCGTCCACCACTCTGTAACACCACCCCCCTCAGCAGGAGGCTAGACCATGAACGCTCTCCCCAATACCGCCATTGCCGCAAGCGCCGCTCCGGCCTGGCATGGCTGCATCTTCAATGGCGACTGGGTGCCCGGCAACGACGGCACCGCGCAGATCATCGAACCGGCCACCGGCACGCTGCTGCACGAAGTCGGCAAGGCCGACCTGGCCGATGTCGCCGCCGCCGTGGCGCTGGCCAAGAAAGCGCAGCGTGCCTGGGCGGCCACTGCGCCGCGCGAGCGCGCTGCGGTGTTTCACCGTGCCGCGCAGCTGATGGAAGCGCGCAGTGCCGAAGCGGCACTGCTGATCGCGCGCGAAACCGGCGGCATCCTGCCCAAGGCCCAGCGCGAAGTGAACGAGTCGGTGGTGATCTACCAGCAGTCTGCGGCACTGCCGCTGCAGGCGGTCGGCCAGGTGCTGCCGACGGGCGCGGGTCAGCTCAGCCTGGCGCGGCACCTCCCGCTGGGCGTGATCGCAGTGATCTCCCCGTTCAATTTCCCGTTGATCCTGTCGCTGCGCTCGGTCGCCCCGGCGCTGGCGATGGGCAATGCGGTGGTGCTCAAGCCCGACCCGCGCACGCCGTATACCGGTGGCGTGGTCATCGCCCAGGTGCTGGAAGAAGCGGGCCTGCCGAAGGGACTGCTGCATGTACTGCATGGCGATGCCGCCATCGGGCAGGCGCTGGTCGAATCGCCGGATATCCCGATGATTGCCTTCACCGGCTCCACCGCGGCCGGGCGGCGCATCGGCGAGATCGCCGGCCGGCATTTGAAGAAGGTGTCGCTGGAGTTGGGCGGCAACAACGCAGTGATCGTGCTCGACGACGCCGATCTGGACAAGGCCGCCGCTGCAGTGGCATTCGGCGCCTACATGCATCAGGGACAGATCTGCATGGCCACCGGCCGCGTGCTGGTCCAGCGCGGGATCGCCGATGCATTCACGCAGCGGCTGGCCGAAAAAGCCAGGCATCTGCCGGTTGGCGATCCGGTCAGCGGCACTGTGGCACTGGGCCCGATCATCGACCAGCGCCAGCTGCAGCGGGTGATCGATATCGTGGACGACAGCATCGCCGCCGGTGCGGTGGTGGAGGCCGGCGCCAGCAACGAAGGCCTGTTCTATGCACCGACAGTGCTGTCCAACGTGCGTCCGGGCATGCGTGCATTCGACGAAGAAGTCTTTGGCCCGGTGATCAACATCACCGTGTTCGATACCGACGACGAAGCCGCAGAACTTGCCAACCATGGCGAGTACGGTCTGGCTGCGGGCATCCTGTCGGCGTCGGTGTCGCGCGCGATGCGCCTGGGCGACAAGCTGCACACCGGCCTGTTGCACATCAACGATCAGACCGTGGCCGATGAAGTCATCAATCCCTTCGGCGGGACCGGCGCGTCGGGCAACGGCACCAGTGTCGGCGGACCGGCCGATTGGGAGCAGTACACCCACTGGCAATGGCTGACGATCAAGAACGAAGTGCCGCAGTACCCGTTCTGACCGGCGCGGCGCAACCGACCGGGGGGGCGAGGCTGCAGGCGAGCCGTGGATCAGCCGCTTTGGGGCTTATCTATCTGCGTTGTCCAAGCGCACCGCTCTTAACCTTGCCCACCGACCCTCTCAACTGGGCCTTGCTCGCACGCCGTCGCGGGACCTTACGCGGCATGGATGCCGCGTACAGGGATGTACTTGCGGCGTGTCCTGCGATGATGGGCGGGCAAGGGCCCTGCAGCAAAGCTGCAGATCAACCGCTCTACGATTGAGCTATCGCAAGGGCTCGGCAGCCAAGCTCCAGACCAGCCGCTCTTACTCGCCAGCGCGGAATTGCGTCGGCGAGCAGCCGGCATGGCGTGCGAAGTAGCGGCTGAAGTATGCAGCGTCGAAAAATCCAAGGCTGGCGGCGATCTGCTGCACGCTCAGACTGGTGTAGCGCAGGCTGCGGCGTGCTTCGAGCATGATCCGGCGCTGCAGTAACTGCAGTGCCGAGGCGCCGGCCAGTCGCTGGCATAACGCGTTGAGATGGCCCGGAGTCAGACCCAGCTGCTCGGCATAGCGGGAGATCGGCCAGTGCGCGCGATAGTGCTGGTCAATCAGGGCCTGATAACCACGCAGATGGCGCAGTGCCGGGTCGGCGTACGGGCTCACCGCAGCCGCATCCTGCGCGTGCTCCAGCGCCGTGCGGGCGGTCCAGATCAACAGCTGCGCTGCGGCGGCGTGCAATGCGGCCTCGTGGCCGATGCGCCGGTACGCGTGATCGCCGGCAATACTGGCGAACAGCACGTCGAGCAATCCGCGTGCGCGGCGTGCGTGCAGCACCTGCGGGACCGTCAGTGCGCCCTGCAATACTGGCGCGGCACTCAAGGCATTGCGTACCAATGGCATGCACACGGTGATGATGTGGCCGCGTACCTGTGGATCGAATTTGAAGCCATGCACGCATAGCGGTGGTAGCCAGATCACGCTTGCGCCACGCACGCGCTGGCTGCGGCCATCCAGCTGCAGCGTCGCCGGTCCGCGTTGCACGTACAGCAGTTGTGCCAGGTCTTCGTGCCGGTGCGGGGCGATGCGCCAGTCATGCAGCCGGCTGCGTGCGGCAATCGACTCCCAGTGCAACAGCTCGGGCGTGTCGGCATGCTGCTCGCCATACAGGCCGAAGGCGGGAACCGCGGTAGCTGCGGCAGTGGTTTGCGCGTGTGTGGGCATCGTCGAAAAGTCCAAGCACTGCACGCAATCATCCCTTCAAAGCATGTGCTTGGCTACCCACACTGGCTTGCATCCGTCGGCTGAGGCAGGAGCATTGCATGCGAACCCAGATCGCGATCATCGGCGCTGGCCCCTCCGGCCTGTTGCTGGGCGAGCTGTTGCTGCGGGCCGGTATTGATACCGTGGTGATCGAGCGGCAGACCCCGGAGCATGTGCTGGGGCGTATCCGTGCCGGCGTGCTGGAACAGGGCAGCGTGGCGCTGTTGCAGCGGGCAGGCGTTGGCGCACGCGTGCAACGCGAAGGCTTGCCGCATCACGGCTTCGAACTGTCGCTGGATGGCCGGCGCGAGCGTATCGATCTGCTGCGCGGCTGCGGACGCAGCGTGACCGTCTACGGCCAGACCGAGGTCACTGCCGACCTGATGCAGGCCCGTGCGCGCAGCGCTGCGCCAACGTATTACAGCGCGCAGGACGTGACACTGTGCGGAGTGGACAGCGACGCGCCTGCGGTGGAATTCACCCACGATGGCCAGCGCCTGCGTATCGACTGCGACTATATCGTCGGCTGCGACGGCTTCCATGGCATCAGCCGCGCCAGCATCCCGCCGGAGCGACTGCGCCTGTTCGAGCGGGTGTATCCGTTCGGGTGGCTTGGCGTGCTTGCCGACACCCCACCGGTCAACGACGAGTTGATCTACGCGCAGCACCCACGCGGCTTTGCCTTGTGTTCGATGCGCTCGCCGACGCGCTCGCGCTATTACGTGCAGGTGCCGGCCGATGCGCGGGTGGAGGCATGGAGCGATCAGGCGTTCTGGGATGAGTTGCGTGCGCGTCTGCCAGACGCCTTGTCTGCGCAACTGGTCACCGGGCCGTCGATCGAGAAGAGCATTGCACCGTTGCGTAGCTTCGTCGCCGAACCCATGCAGCACGGGCGCCTGTTCCTGGCCGGCGATGCGGCGCATATCGTGCCGCCCACGGGCGCCAAGGGCCTGAATCTGGCGCTGGCCGATGTCGGCTTGCTAGCGCAATTGTTCGAGCGCTGGAACGCGCGTGGCGATACCACGGTGCTGCAGCAGTATTCGGCGCTGGCGCTGCAGCGGGTATGGAAGGCCGAACGGTTTTCATGGTGGATGACCACCTTGCTGCATACGTTCGACGACCAGGACGCATTCACCGCACGCATTCATGCCGCAGAGCGGGATTATCTGCTGGGCAGTGAGGCCGGGCGCGCCACCCTGGCCGAAAACTATGCGGGGTTGCCGTTGGTGGAGCTGCCGGATTGAGCGTAGCGGTGGCCGCCGTCGAGATGCCTCGTACGCGCGCGCGAGAAAACCGACTACGGTGGTTATCTTCTGATTACCACCAATACCGCAGGTGCCCTGGTGCACTCCAGGGCGGCTAGCGGGCGAGCGGACGCGGCCGTTAGGCTGGCGGCGACGCGTGGAAAACCCTGTGTGCCAAGGCGCGTCGTCCCCCAATCAACGGTGCACCGTGTTGGCACCCGGCCGGCACAGCGCCCGTCTCCACATAAGGAGTCTTCCATGAATAAGCTGTTCTCACGCGCCTTGCTGCTGGTCATGCTGGTGGCACCGGTGGCTGCGTTCGCGCAGACCGCAGTGACGGAAAATCCCAACCACCAGAAGATGCTGCTTGGCTCCACCTGGTATGAAACCGCCAACAAGCGGCTGGTCTACGATTTCTGGCGCATCGTGTTCGAAGCCGGCCAGGTGCAGTATGCGCCGATGTACATGGACAAGAACTACATCCAGCACAACCCGAATGTGGCCAATGGCCGCGATGCCTTCATCGCCTTCCTGACCGCCTTCGTGAAGCCGACGCCGGTGCAGCCGCGCGTGCAGCTGCCGCTGGTGGCCATCACTGCCGACGGCGATCTGGTCACGCTGGTGTCGGTGCGCACCTTGCCCAATCCGAACAAACCGGGCACCACCTACACCACTACCTGGTTCGACATGTTCCGCATCGAAAAAGGCCTGATCAAGGAGCATTGGGATCCGGACACCATTGCCGGCCGCGCCAATAGCGGCGGCCAGTAATCGCTGCTGCATTGCAGGGCTGCAACGTGCAGCCCTGCAATGCGTGATCCATGCAGGTCGTCAGCAACCATGCTAGTTGTTGACGGAAACGACAACGCCCGCCTGATGGCGGGCGTTGTTTTTTTGAGCGCAGCGGTCAGCTGATGCGGAAGCCCATCGTCGCTTCCACTGCCTGCTGCCAGCCGGCATAGAGTTGTTCGCGCTTGTCGTCGGCCATGGTCGGCTCGAAGCGGCGATCCACCGCCCACTGCTTGGCGATCTCTTCGCGGCTGCTCCAGAATCCGGTCGCCAGACCGGCCAGGTAGGCCGCGCCAAGCGCGGTGGTTTCGGCCACTTCCGGGCGCAGCACCGGCACGTTGAGCATGTCGCTCTGGAACTGCGCCATGAAGTCGTTGGCGATCGCGCCACCGTCGGCGCGCAGTTCCTTCAGCTCGATGCCCGAATCGGCCTGCATCGCAGTCAACACGTCGCGGGTCTGGTAGGCCATCGATTCCACCGCCGCACGCACGAAATGTTCCTTGGTGGTGCCGCGGGTCAACCCGAACACCGCGCCGCGGATATCGCTGCGCCAATACGGTGCGCCCAGGCCAACGAAGGCCGGCACCAGATAGACCCCGTCGTTGTCGCCGGCGCGTTCGGCATAGGCCTGCGAGTCGCTGGCCTTGCCGAGCATGCGCAGGCCGTCGCGCAGCCACTGCACCACCGAGCCGGCGACGAAGATCGAACCTTCCAACGCGTATTCGACCTTGCCGTCGATGCCCCAGGCGATCGTGGTCAACAGACCGGCCTTGGACGCAACCGCCTTGTCGCCGGTATTCATCAACGCAAAGCAGCCGGTGCCATAGGTGTTCTTGGCCATGCCCGGCTCGAAGCAGGCCTGCCCGAACAGCGCCGCCTGCTGGTCGCCGGCGATCCCGGCGATCGGCACCTGCTCGCCGTAGAAATACTGGGTCTGGGTCATGCCGTAGATTTCGCTGGACGAGCGCACCTCCGGCAGCATTTCCTTCGGCACGTCGAGCATGGCCAGCAGCTCGGCGTCCCACTCCAGCGTGTGGATGTTGTACATCAGCGTGCGCGAGGCATTGGTGTAGTCGGTGACATGCACCTTGCCGCCGGTGAGATTCCAGATCAGCCAGCTGTCGATGGTGCCGAAGGCCAGCTCGCCGTTACGCGCGCGCTCGCGGGCGCCGTCGACGTGGTCGAGGATCCATTTGACCTTGGTGCCGGAAAAATACGCATCGATCAGCAGGCCGGTCTTGTCGCGCACCATCTGCTCGTGCCCGGCCTCCTTGAGCTGCGTGCAGATGTCCTTGGTCTGCCGCGATTGCCAGACGATGGCGTTGTAGATCGGCTGGCCGGTGGCCTTGTCCCACACCACCGCGGTCTCGCGCTGGTTAGTGATGCCGATACCGGCGATCGAGCGCGCATCGATCTGCGCGTTGTTGAGCAGCTCGGTGATCGTGGTGTAGACGCTGGTCATGATCTCGCGCGGGTTGTGTTCCACCCAGCCCGGCTGCGGAAAGATCTGGCCGAACTCGCGCTGCGCCACGCCGGCCACCTTGCCGTTGCGATCGAACAACATCGCCCGTGAGCTGGTGGTGCCTTGATCGATCGCAAGGACGTATTGCTTTTCCATCGGAGATTCCTCAAACAATGCCGGCGCTGACGCACGGCGAGAAAGGGGCAGTGCACGCCGCTGCGCGAAAGGCCGATAAAACCCGGCCTGTCTGGCGGCGGCGCTGTGCTGTCAGTCGTGCAGCAGGGCGATCAGCGCGGATCGAGCGGTTTGCCGCCCTGCAGATGGCGCACGCGTGCCGGCAGGAACGGCAGGATCAGCCACTGGTAGGCGAGCGCGCCGATCGGGCCGCCGATCAACGGCCCGACAATGGGGATCCACCAGTAATTGTCCTTGGCCGGCAATGCGGCCTCGCCCCAGCCGGCAAGGTAGGCGAACAGGCGCGGGCCGAAATCGCGCGCCGGATTCATCGCCCAGGCTTCTAGATAGCCCATCGACGCGCCCAGCGTCGCCACCAGCAGGCCGATCATCAGCGCGCCAGAGTTGGCGGTCGGCGCGGCTTCGTTGAATTGTTCGGTGATGGCGAAGATGCCGAAGATCAGGAACGCGGTGATGATGATCTGGTCGACCAGCGCATGCATCGGCGTGACTGCAAGGCCGGGAGCGGTAAAGAACACCCCGGCGGCGCCACCGGCTTCGCGGGTGAGTTGCTGCACCTGGTTGTAGTGGTCGATGACCGGGCCGTACAACTGGTAGACGATGGCCGCGCCCAGGAATGCACCGATCACCTGCGCTCCCCAGTACGGCAGCACCTTCTTCCAGGAGAAACCGCGGAACAGCGCCAGCGCCAGCGTCACCGCCGGGTTGGCATGCGTGCCGGACACCGAGCCGGTGACATAGATCGCCAGCGTCACCGCCAGGCCCCAGGCGATGCACACGCCCCAATAGGCGTTCTGGTACGGGCTGGGGTCGTAGAGGACGTACATCGCCGCGACCGAATCGCCGAGCGCAATGATGATGAACATCGCCACCGCTTCGGAGATCAACTCACCCACGAGTTGGCGACTCATGCGCGCGTCCTCGCGCCGATGGCGATGATGCAGGCAGGGTGGTGCGATGCGCGCATTGGCGCGCAGGGGTCTACGGTGATGCTCATCAGGGTGCCCTCCACGTGACTCAGGATGATGCCGGCGAATGCGCCAGGATACGTTGCCGCGCGACCCGTCCTCGCCGGCAACGTGGTTCGATCAGGCCGGCACGCCGTCCGCCTGCCGGACCGAGTGTGTCTGCAGGTACGCCTCCAGGCGTTCGCGCCCGGCCGCGTCGATGCGCAGGCCGAGTTTGCTGCGACGCCACAGGATGTCGTCGGCAGTGACGGCCCATTCGTGGGCACGCAGGTAATCCACCTCGGCCTGGTAGAGATCTGCACCGAAGTGTGTGCCCAAGGCGGCGATGTCCTGCGCCTGGCCCAGCAGCTGCTCCGCACAGGTGCCGTAGTTGCGTACCAGCCGCTGCGCGGTCGGCGCCGGCAGCCACGGGTATGCGTTGCGCACGCGCTCGAGCAGGCTGGCGATATCGCGTTGTTCGCCGCCGGGCAATGCATCGCCGCGCGCGGTCCATGCCGGCTTGCGGGCACCCAGCGCCTGGGTGAGGCGGTCGACCGCCTCTTCGGCCAGCTTGCGATAGGTGGTGAGCTTGCCGCCGAACACGTTGAGCAACGGTGCGCCGTCGGTAAGTACTTCCAGCTGGTAATCGCGGGTGACTTCGGCAGCGTTGTCCTCGGCGTCGTCCAGCAGCGGACGCACGCCGCTATAGCTCCACACCACATCGCTGGGGGCGATCTGCTGCTGGAAATACAGGTTCACCGCATCGCACAGGTACTGCACTTCGGCCGCATCGATGCTGGGCGCAGCGGGGTCGGCCTGGTAATCCACGTCGGTGGTGCCGATCAGGGTGAAGTCGTGCTCGTACGGAATGGCGAACACGATGCGCCGATCCGGTTGCTGGAAGATGTACGCGTGGTCGTGGTCGAACAACTTGGGCACCACGATGTGGCTGCCCTTGACCAGGCGCAGTGCGTGCTTGTGCGGCACTGCGGCGACCTTGTCCAGGAACGACACCGCCCACGGCCCGGCCGCATTGGCCAGCGCACGCGCCTGCACGGTGCGGCGGCGGCCGTCGCGGTCTTCCAGCTCGGCATACCAGAAGCCTGCATCGCGCCAGGCACCGACGCAGCGTGTGCGGGTGCGGATCTGTGCGCCACGCCTGGCGGCGTCCATCGCATTGAGCACCACCAGCCGCGCATCCTGCACCCAGGCATCGGAGTACACGAAGCCGGTGCGCAGCGATTCCTGCAGCGGCTGGCCAACCGGGTGCGTGCGCAGCGACAGCCGGCGCGAGCGCGGCAGGCTGCGCTTGCTGCCGCCGAGATGGTCGTACAGGAACAGCCCGGCGCGGATCATCCAGGCCGGGCGCAGATGCGGTTGATGCGGCAGCAGGAAGCGCAGCGGCCAGATGATGTGCGGGGCCAGCCGCAGCAACACCTCGCGTTCGGCCAGCGCCTTGCCGACCAGCGCGAACTCGTACTGCTCCAGGTAGCGCAGGCCACCGTGAATGAGCTTGGTGCTGGCGCTGCTGGTATGCGCGGCCAGATCGTCCTGTTCGCACAGGCACACCGACAGGCCGCGCCCGGCCGCATCGCGGGCGATGCCGACCCCGTTGATGCCGCCGCCTATCACCAGAAGATCGTATGTCTCGCCCATCGGTGTCTCCGTCCGGGCGCGCCAGTAGCGAACCCAAGTTGTCATGTTCGAACATATTCGAACATCAAATCTTTTCGGGACGTGAAGAGCCGTGAGGCCTGGGAGATAGGCGAATAAAGAGTGAATTGGCCTATCGAAGCCGGAATTTCGATAGCCAGAGCGGATCATTAGGGCGATCAGATCGGCACGCCGCACCGAAAACGCACAAAAACGAACAATTGGCTCAGCCGGCGTCGCCAGGCGAGGCCAAATGCACACGGGTGCCGGCCTCGGCCAGCACGGCGGCCAGTTCCTGCGGCGGCGGCCGGTCGGTGAACCAGTCGTGCACCTGGGCGATCGCGCCCAGTCGCACCATGGCGTTGCGGCCGAACTTGCTGTGGTCGGCGGCCAGCAGCACCTGCCGCGAGTGCTCGATGATGGCCTGGGCCACGCGCACTTCCTGGTAGTCGAAATCCAGCAGGGTGCCGTCCAGATCGATGCCGGAAATGCCGATCACCCCGAAGTCAACCTTGAACTGCCGGACCAGCTCCACCGTCGCCTCGCCAGTCACGCCCTGGTCGCGCCCGCGCACCACGCCACCGGCCACGATCACCTCGAAGCTGGGGTTGGCGCTGAGCATCACCGCCACGTTGAGGTTGTTGGTGATCACGCGCAGGCCGCGGTGCTGCAGCAAGGCGCGCGCGACCTCTTCGTTGGTGGTGCCCAGGTTGATGAACAACGAGGCATCGTCGGGAATGAAGCGGGCGACCTGCGCGGCGATGTGCTGTTTCTCGCGCGCCTGCAGCGCCTTGCGCGCGGTGTAGGCCAGGTTTTCCACGCTCGAGGGCATGCTGACGCCACCGTGATAGCGGCGCAGCACGCCGGCATCGCACAGCAGGGTCAGATCGCGACGGATGGTCTGCGGCGTCACCTCGAAGCGCGTCGCCAGCCCTTCCACCTCGGCAAAGCCCTGCTGCCGCACCAATGCCACCAATTGTTCCTGGCGCGGGTTGAGTGCCGGCGCCGGGACCGTCCTGTAGTGAGTCGACTCCATGCGCAGATGATCGCGCATGCGCGTGAGGATGCAAACACGCGCTGCGCGAGCGCCGGCGTGTGGATGGCTGCGCTCAGCCCAGCTCGCCGCGGTAGCCGGTATCGATGCTGATGCTGCCGCCCACCGCGCGCGACACGCAGGCGCACAGCTTGCGGTTCTCGCGGCGCTGTTCGTCGCTGAAGAACACATCGCGGTGATCGATATCGGCCGCGCTGTCCAGCACCTCGACCGCGCACAGCCCGCATTCGCCGCGCCGGCATTCGGCGATCAGCTCGACTCCGGCATCGGCCAGCGCATCCAGCATCGATTCGTTCTCGGCCACCGGCACTTCCAGGCCGAGCCCGGGCAGCTTGACCACGAACGCCTGCGCCGGCACCCGCCCGCTGTTGCCGAAGGTTTCGAAGTGCAGCCGCGCGCGCGGACGCCCGGCGGCGTGCCAGTGCTGGCGCACCGCCTCGAGCATGCCGAGCGGGCCGCACACGTACACCTCGGCATTGGGCGACAGCCGCGCCAGCTCGGCAGCAAGATCCGCCGGGCCGGCGCCGTCGTCGCATTGCAGCTGCAGGCGCTCGCCCAGCAGCGCTTCCAGTTCGTCGACATAGGCCATCGCACGGCGCGTGCGCCCGGCATACAGCAGGCGGAACGCGCGATGGCGGCGCGCCAGCCGCTGCGCCATGCCGATGATCGGGGTGATGCCGATCCCGCCGGCGATCAGCAGGATCTCCTCGCCGCCCTCGTCCAGCGCAAAGTTGTTGCTGGGCGGGGAGATCTCCACCTCATCGCCGGGCTGCAGCGTCCACATGTGCCGCGAGCCGCCGCGGCTGTCGGGCATCTGCCGTACCGCGATCTGGTAGTGGCCATCGGCACGCGGCTCGCCCACCAGCGAGTATGAGCGCACGTCGGCGCGGCCAAGCAGCTGCACGCGAAAATCCAGATGGCTGCCGACCTCGAAGCCGCGCGCCGCGGTCCCCGGATCGAGCACGATTTCGCGCACGCCCTCGCAGGCGTCGGCAATGCTGACCACATGGGCGCGGTGCCACTGGGTGTCTTTACGCATGGGGAACTCCAGGCAGAGGGGTGGGCCGGCTGCTGCCGGCAGTGGCGGGATGGACGCGGCCGATCAATGCGCCGCCGCGCACCTGGGTGATCGCCGCCGGGGTCTGCAGCACGTGGCGCAGATTGCGATGGGCCAGCCGTGCGTGTTCGCGCATCAGCGCTTCGGCGCGCGCGCCCTGGCGGTCTTCGATGGCGGCCAGGACTTCGCGGTGCTGGTCCTGCGCCAGGGTCAGGATCAGCCGCGCCTCGGCGCTGGTGGTCTGCGCCATGACCAGGCTGTTGGGCGAGGCGAACGGCAGCTGCAGCACGCGGGTGAGCTCGCGGCCCAGCACATCGCTGCCGGCCATGGCCACCAGCAACGCATGGAACTGCGCATTGGCCTGCACGTACGCGCTGAAGTCGATGGCGTGCAACGGCGAGCCGACGATGCGGTCGAGCGTGTCCAGCAGCTGACGTGCCTGGGCCAGCGCCGCGACCGATGCTCCGCGCTCGGCCGCCATGCGCGCGGCCAGGCCTTCGAGCGTACCGCGCAGTTCGATCGCATCGTGCACATCGCGTTCGCTGAAGGCCTGCACCGCATAGCCGCCGCCGGGCAGTGCGCTGGCCAGGCCTTCTTCGCACAGCCGCTGCAACGCGGCGCGCACCGGCGTGCGCGACATGCCCAGCCGCTGCACCACCGCCAGCTCGGACAGGCGCGTTCCGGCCGGCAGGGTGCCGTCGAGGATCAGTTCGCGTAGCGACAGCAGTGCGCGCGTGGTCTGCGCGGCACTGCTGCGAAACGGGGTGGCGGGTGACATGGAAACCTCCGGTGCGGTGCTCAGCCCACCATGCGCAGCGACAGTTCCTGCGCGCGCTGCTCCTGGGCGATCAGCCGATCGATCACGCGGCGCGCCCACATCCCGCCGGCATCGACGTTGAGGTTGTAGAAGGTGTGATCCGGATGCGCGTCGATGGCGCGTTGCTGCGCTTCCAGCACCGCCTCGTCCTCGCCGAACACGCCGGTGACGCCTGCACGGGTCAGCGTGGTCAGCGATTGGTCGTGCAGCGCGTAGTTGCGCATGAACGCCCAGAAGTAATGGCAGGTGGTGTCGGTTTCCGGCGTGATGGTATTGAGCACATAGCCGTTGACACCCTGGCTGCGGTCGCCCTCCGGCGCACCGGTGCCGGCGATGGCCACGCCGACGTCGATGGCGATGGTGCCGGGCGCTTCGAAGCGGATGATCTGCCAGCGGTCGACCTTGCCGCGGTAATCCAGATGGCGCGCGATCTGGCTGGCCCAGAATGGCGGCGCGTCGATGTTGCGCATCCAGCGCGACACCACCACCGAGCGGTCGCCATGCATCACCTCGAACGGCGCTTCGGCGATCTCGTCCTGGCCGATGCTGGAGCCATGCACGAAGGTCTCGTGGGTCAGGTCCATCAGGTTGTCCAGCACCAGCCGGTAGTCGCACTTGGCATAGATGGTGCGGCCATCGCCGGCCCAGGCCGGATCGTGCGCCCAGTGCAGGTCGGGAATCAGGCGGGTGTCGGCCTGCGCCGGGTCGCCCGGCCAGATCCACACATAGCGATGCTTCTCGGCCACCGGAAAACTGCGCACGCACGCGGAGGGATTGATGGTCTCCTGCGAGGGCATGTGCACGCAGCGGCCCTGGCTGTTGTAGACCAGCCCGTGGTAACCGCACACCACATCGTCGCCGCGCAGCTTGCCCATCGACAGCGGCACCAGGCGATGCCAACACGCATCCTCGAGCGCGATCACCGCCCCGGCAGTGGTGCGATAGACCACCACATCCAGGTTGCAGACCTTGCGCGGGGTCAGCGCGTGCTTGATCTCGTGGTCCCAGGCGACGGCGTACCACGCATTGAGGGGAAACAGCTGCTTGGACTGGGACATGACCGTGGCTCCTGGGGTTTGTATACAACCTGGGTTGCGGATCGGCAGCGGTGCGCCGGCTGGCGACCAGTTGACGCGCATGCCGGCGCTGGCGTCTGCTTGCAAGCGAAGTTATGTATACACCGGAGACAATGTTGGAGCGTCGGTTGTTCGCCGAAATTGTGCGATTATCGAATTGATGCACCGATAATCGCATTGACCGGGCCGTGCAGCTGCGCCTAACGTGACCACACGCTCGCTGCGCAGGACCGAAGCAATGGCCCAGATCGTCCCCCTTTCAGAAGCGGTGTCCCAGCTGATCGCCGATGGCGACTGCGTGGCGATGGAAGGTTTCACCCATCTGATTCCGCATGCGGCCGGCCACGAGGTGATCCGCCAGCGCAAGCGCGACCTGCACCTGGTGCGCATGACGCCGGACCTGATCTACGACCAGTTGATCGGCGCCGGTTGTGCATCGGCATTGCGGTTCTCGTGGGGCGGCAATCCCGGCGTCGGTTCGCTGCACCGGCTGCGCGATGCGGTCGAACATGCGTGGCCGCAGCCGCTGCAGATCCGCGAACACAGCCATGCCGACATGGCCAACGCGTATGTGGCCGGTGCTTCGGGCCTGCCGTTCGCGGTGCTGCGCGGCTATGTCGGCTCGGACCTGCCGCGCGTCAACGACAGCATCAAGTTCCTGCAATGCCCGTACACCGGCGAGACGCTGGCCACCACGCCGGCGGTCAAGCCCGATGTCACCGTGATCCATGCGCAGCAGGCCGACCGCCGCGGCAACGTGCTGCTGTGGGGCATCCTGGGCGTGCAGAAGGAAGCTGCGCTGGCGGCGCGCAAGGTGATCGTCACGGTGGAAGAGATCGTCGACACGCTGGATGCGCCGCCCAATGCCTGCATCCTGCCGCGCTGGGTGGTCGATGCGGTCTGCCACGTGCCCGGCGGTGCGGCACCGTCGTACGCGCACGGTTATTACGCCCGCGACAACCGCTTCTACCTGGCCTGGGATGCGATTGCGCGCGACCGCGCCCGCTTCCAGGCCTGGATCCAGACGCACATTCTCGACACCGAGGACTTTGCCGCGTTCCAGCGCGTGTACGCGCAATCGCTGCTGCAGGTGGCCGCATGAGCGACTACAGCACCAACGAGATGATGACCGTGGCGGCGGCGCGGCGCCTGCCCGATGGCGCGGTGTGCTTTGTCGGCATCGGCCTGCCGTCCACCGCCGCCAACCTGGCGCGGCTGACGCATGCGCCGGATGTCACCCTGATCTACGAATCCGGCCCGATCGGCGCGCGCCCGGAGGTGCTGCCGTTGTCGATCGGCGACGGCGAGCTGGCCGAAACCGCCGACACCGTGGTCTCCACGCCAGAAATCTTCCGCTACTGGCTGCAGGGCGGGCGCGTGGACGTGGGCTTCCTGGGCGCGGCGCAGATCGATCGCCATGCCAACCTCAACACCACGGTGATCGGCCCGTACGACGCGCCCAAGACACGGCTGCCCGGCGCGGGCGGCGCGCCGGAGATCGCGGCCAGCGCCAAACAGGTGTTCATCATCATTCGCCAATCCAGACGCAGCTTCGTGCCTGCGCTGGACTTCATCACAACGGTCGGGCATCTGGACGGTGGCGATGCGCGGCAGCGTGCCGGACTGCCCGGCGCCGGCCCCACCGTGGTGGTCACCGACCTGTGCGTGATGGAGCCCGATCCCGTGACCCGCGAACTCACCGTCACCGCGCTGCATCCCGGCAGCACCCGCGAGCAGGTGAGCGCGGCCACCGGCTGGCCGATCCGCTTCGCCGCCGATCTGGCGCAGACCACCCCACCCAGTGCTGCGGAACTGCAGGCGCTGCGCGCGCTGCAGGCACGCACCGACGCCGCGCATGGCAAGCAGGCAGCCGGAGCCGAGGCATGAGCGAGGTCTATCTGATCGATGGCATCCGCACGCCGATCGGCCGCTACGGCGGCGCCCTGGCCGGCGTGCGCGCCGACGACCTGGGCGCGATACCGATCGCCGCGTTGATGGCACGCAATCCGCAACTGGAACCGGCACTGATCGACGATGTGTACCTGGGCTGCGCAAATCAGGCCGGCGAGGACAATCGCAATGTCGCGCGCATGAGTCTGTTGCTGGCGGGCTTGCCCAGCTCGGTGCCGGGCAGCACGCTCAATCGCCTGTGCGGCTCGGGGCTGGATGCGGTCGGCACGGTGGCGCGCGGCATCCGTGCCGGCGAGCTGGAGTTGGCGATCGCCGGCGGGGTCGAATCGATGACCCGCGCGCCGTGGGTCATGGGCAAGGCCGAGAGCGCGTTCGCGCGCACGCAACAGCTGGAAGACACCACCATGGGCTGGCGGTTCATCAATCCGCGCCTGCAGGGCGCTTATGGCGTGGAGCTGATGGGCGAGACCGCGGAGAACGTGGCACAGCGCCATGCCATCGCGCGCGAAGACCAGGACGCGTTTGCGCTGCGCAGCCAGCAGCGCGCCGCCGCCGCACAGGCGGCCGGTTTCTTCGATGCAGAAATCACTCCGGTGCCGGTGGCCGCACGCAAAGGGGGCGAGGCAAGCGCGGTCGATCGCGACGAGCATCCGCGCCCGAACACCACCGCCGAGATGCTGGCCAAGCTCAAGCCGGTGTTCCGCCAGCCCGGCACGGTGACGGCCGGCAATGCGGCCGGTCTCAACGATGGCGCTGCCGCCCTGCTGCTGGCGTCTGCGCAGGCCGTGCACGCGCATGGGCTGACCCCGCGGGCACGCGTGCTCGGCTTCGCCTCGGCGGGCGTGGAGCCTGCCTACATGGGCATCGGCCCGGTACCGGCCACGCAGCGCCTGCTGGCGCGCCTGGGCCTGCGCATCGAGCAGTTCGATGCAATCGAGTTCAATGAAGCCTTCGCCGCGCAAGTGCTGGCCTGCACGCGCGCGTTCGGCCTGGCCGACGATGCCGCGCACGTCAACGCCAATGGCGGCGCCATCGCGCTGGGTCATCCGCTGGGCATGAGCGGTGCGCGACTGGCATTGACCTTGTTGCGGCAACTGGAGGCGGGCAATGGGCGGTTTGGGCTGGCCAGCATGTGCATCGGGGTCGGGCAGGGCGTGGCGCTGGCGATCGAGCGCGTGTAGTGCGCCGATTGCAACCGCCGCCGCCAAGACCGCACACCCACGTTTTGATCCTGCCGTAGCGCAACCGATGGAGATCCCGCATGCGCGACCCCAGCTCTGACACGTCGATCGATCCGCTGCTCGGCTATCGCCGGCCGCGGATCGGCACGCAGCCGGCCTACCTGCATCTGCCCTACGCATCCACCGCATTGCGCGGCCCCACGCGTGCGCCCATCGATATCCCGGCCACGCTGTCGGAAGTCACCGGCCCGCAATTGAATCGGCTCACCCTGGGTGAGCATGCCGCCGACCTCACCGCCGGCTTTGCGGGCGAGCCATTGGGCGAGCGCATCATCGTGTCCGGCCGCGTGCTCGACGAAAACGGCAAGCCGGTGCGCAACAGCGTGGTCGAGGTGTGGCAATGCAATGCCGCCGGCCGCTATCAACATGCCGGCGACCGGCATGACGCACCGCTGGATCCCAACTTCCGCGGCACCGGCCAGGTGCTCACCGACGACCATGGCCGCTACGCGTTCAAGACCATCAAGCCGGGCGCGTATCCGTGGCGCAATCACTACAACGCCTGGCGGCCGGCGCATATCCATTTTTCGCTGCATGGCGATGGCATCGGGCAGCGGCTGATCACCCAGATGTACTTCCCCGGCGACCCGTTGCTGGCGCACGACCCGATCTACAACTGCGTGGACGATGCGCAGGCGCGCGAACGCATGGTGTCCAGCTTCGACTGGGAAAACGCGGTGAGTGAATACGCGCTGGCCTACCGTTTCGACATCGTGTTGCGCGGCCGCAAGCAAACGGTCTGGGAGTGAATCGATGAGCCTGCACACCACCCCGTCGCAAACCGTTGGCCCGTATTACCGGCTCGGGCTGGAGCCGCTGTATCGCGCGCAACTCGCGCCTGCGCAGGCCGTGGGTACACACGTGCAGGTCAGTGGTTGCGTGTTCGATGGAGCCGGCGTCCCGGTGGCCGACGCAGTGCTGGAGCTGTGGCAGGCCGATGCGGCCGGCATCTATGCGCATGCCGCCGATACGCGCTGCCAGGCGCACGATCCCGGCTTCGATGGCTGGGGCCGCGTGCCGACCGACGCGCAGGGGCGTTTTTCCTTCAGCACCGTCAAGCCGGGCCAGGTCGCCGGGCCGGACGGCAAGCTGCAGGCAGCGCATCTGAGCGTGCTGGTCTTCATGCGCGGGCTGTTGCGCGGCGTGTCGACGCGGCTGTACTTCGCCGACGATCCGCAGCTGGGCAGCGACCCCATCCTGGCCCTAGTGCCGGCCGAGCGCCGCAGCACGCTGCTGGCGCACTCGCGCTGTGGCAGCGATTACGTGTGGGACATCCATATGCAGGGCGATGCGGAAACGGTGTTCTTCAACTATTGATCGCGCGGTCGGTGCGCGGGATGCCATGCATGGTTGTCTCCGTGCGAGCAGCACGCCTGCACCTGCGTGCAGGTGCGGTGCAGCTGTCGCCGCGCGCCGGGCAGGCAGGTGCCAGCGCGCGCTGCCCTCGGTGATCCATCGTGATCGCGTGGTAACCGCGCGCAATGCCGTGATCCCGCCGCGACACGCCTTGTCCAAACGTGCAGCACGCATGACCCGCACCGATCACCACGCGTGCACACCACCCGGCACCGCGCACGCCAGTTGGCACTCTTGCGCATCGGTGCCATGCTGCCGGCACGCCATCAGAGGCCATGCATGACTGCGACGTCTTCCCTGTTGGGATCCCTGTTTGGCGAGCCGGCCTGCGACGCGCTGTTCGACGACGCGGCGCGGGTGCAGGCAATGCTGCACTTCGAATCCGCGCTCGCTCGCGCGCAGGCGCAATGCGGCGTGATTCCCGCCGAGGCCGCGCAAGCCATTGCGGCCGCATGCGACGTGCAGCATTACGATCTGGCCGCGCTGGCGCAGGCCACCGCACTTGCCGGCAACCCCGCCATTCCATTGGTCAAGGCGCTGACCGCGCGCGTGGCCGCCCACGATGCGCAGGCCGCGCGCTGGGTGCACTGGGGCGCCACCAGCCAGGACGTCATCGACACCGGCACGGTACTGCAGCTGCGCGCCGCGCTCGACCTGCTGCTGCCGCGCCTGCAGGGCCTGTGCGCCGAGCTGGCTGCGCTGGCCGCGCGCGAACGCAATACCGGCCTGCCTGGTCGCACCTTGTTGCAGCAGGCGGTGCCGGTCACGTTCGGGCTCAAGGTCGCCGCCTGGCTGGATGCGCTGCAGCGCGCGCACCAGCGCCTGCAGGCCCTGCAGCACGATGGCCTGGTGCTGCAGTTCGGGGGCGCGGCCGGCACGTTGGCGTCGTTGCAGGAGCGCGGTCTGGATGTCGCCCAGGCGCTGGCAACCACGCTGGCGCTGCCGTTGCCCGCGATGCCGTGGCATACCGCACGCGATCGCCTCGTCGAGGTCGGCTGTGCGTTCGGCCTGCTGGCCGGCACGCTGGGCAAGATCGGCGGCGATGTGGTGCTGCTGATGCAGTCGGAAGTCGGCGAAGCGTTCGAGCCGGCCGCAGCCGGCAAGGGCGGCTCCTCGGCGATGCCGCACAAGCGCAATCCGGTCTCCAGCGTCGTCGCGGTTGCTGCTGCCACCCGCGTGCCCGGCCTGGTGGCGACCTTGTTCAGCGCGATGGCGCAGCCGCATGAGCGCGCCGCCGGGCAATGGCATGCCGAATGGGAGACCTTGCCGCAGATCGTGTGCCTGACTGCCGGCAGCCTGGCGCAGATGCAAGGCTGCCTGACCGACCTGCAACTGGACCGCGAGGCCATGCGCGCGCACCTGCACAGCCATGGCGGCGCGTTGTACGCCGAGGCAGCGGTGTTTGCGTTGGCACCACGGCTCGGCAAGCCACAGGCGCATGCGCTGGTCGAACAGGCGGTGGCACGCGCCCAGGCGCAGCAGCGCCATCTGCGCGAGGTGCTCGGCGACGACGTGCAGGTGAGCGCGGTACTCACGCAGGCGCAACTGCAGGCGGTGTTCGATGTGGACAGCTGGCGCGGCATGTCCTCGGTCTGGATCGATCGCGTGCTGGCCGCTTCTTCATCCCGCTGACGGTGCTCCGATGGCTTATCTCCAGTTGCCCACGCATCGCCTGCACTACCGCCTCGACGGCACCGAGGGCCGCCCCTGGCTGACCTTCTGCAATTCGCTGGGCACCGACCTGCACATGTGGGACGTGCAGATCGCCGCGTTTGCGCCGCATTACCGCATCCTGCGCTACGACCGCCGCGGCCATGGCGATTCGGACACGCCGCCCGGCCCGTATCGCGTTGCCGACCTGGGCCAGGACGTGCTGGCGCTGTGGGATGCGTTGCAGATCGCGCAGAGCGACTTCTGCGGCCTGTCGATCGGCGGACTCACCGGGCAATGGCTGGGCCTGCATGCGCCGCAGCGCCTGCGACGGCTGGTGGTGTGCGCCACCGCGCAGAAGATCGGCAGCAGCGAGAGCTGGAACGCGCGCATCGAGCAGGTGCGCAGCGAAGGCCTGCCGGGGCTGGTCGATGCCACCTTGCAACGCTGGTTCACCCCGCCGTTTGCGATCAGCCATGCGCAGCGCCTGGACATGATCGTGGCCGCCTTCGTGTCGACATCGCCGCAGGGCTATATCGCCTGCTGCCAGGCGGTGGCCGACGCCGACTTCCGCGGCGCGCTGGACACGCTGGAGCTACCACTGCTCGCACTGGCCGGCGACGACGACCCGGTCTGTCCGCCGGCTAATCTGCGCGAGATCGCCTATGCCGCCCCGCACGGCCACTACGCACAGGTGCCCGGCCGGCATATCTGCAACCTGGAGTCGCCGGCTGCGTTCAACCACAGCGTGCTGGGCTTTCTGCAGGCCGACCACGTATGACCCTCCTCCCGGCCAGGCAACTGCCGGACGCATGCAGCCGTCATCCCGATTCGGCACACACGACGCCCGGCATCCCCGCTCATGCGTTGCATCTGCGCCCAGCTGACCACGGCCAGCTGCCTGTCGCCGGCGACATCAATCGCAACCAATGCCCCTGATATCCCAGCGCTTGCCCTGCGATCGCCGCCAGCACTCCGATTCCCAATTCCCAATTCCCCATTCCCCATTCCCACGCAGGAGAGATTTCCGATGCACGAAGACGAGCGTTACCAGGCGGGCTTGCGCGAGCGCCGACGCGTCCTGGGCGATGCGCATGTCGAGCGCTCGCTGGCTGCACGCACCGAGTTCACCGACGAGTTCCAGGCGCTGATCACCCGCTACGCCTGGGGCACCATCTGGACCCGCGATGGCCTGCCCGCGCACACCCGCTCGCTGCTGACCCTGGCGATGATGGTGGCGCTGGGCCACGACGAGGAGTTCAAGCTGCACGTGCGCGCCGCGCGCAACAACGGCGTCACGCCCGAGCAGATCAAGGAAGTCCTGCTGCAGGCCGCGGTCTATTGCGGCGTGCCTGCCGCCAACCATGCCTTCGCGCTGGCCAAGCCCATCCTCGAGGAGCAGGCCGACGAAGAACAGCCGGCGCGCGAAGGCTGACGGCCACGGCGACGTGTGAGTGCAGCAGCCACGCTGCGTTGGCGCGGCATGCGGCGCAAATGCCACCGGTTCGGTTGGCTATGCCCCCTGGCCTGCACTCAGGGCACGCCGGGCAGGGTGGCGATCCAACGCGCGCACTGCGTTGCACCCTGGCCGTTCCGTAGGCACATCGCCGCTGATGACATCACCCATCGACGACGAGATGATGCACGTACCGCAACGGACCACCGCTTCCGTTCGCACAGGACATTCCCCATGAGGTTGCCGATGCTGCTGCGTACCATGTGTTTGCTTTTGCTGCTGCTCACCGCATCCGGGCTGCAGGCACAACCGCATCCCGGGCCCGGAACCGAGCTGGCGCAGGTGCGCGCCGACGATGGCCAGACGCTGGCGGTGTGGTCGCGCGTCCCCGCGCAGCCGCGCGGCACGATCCTGCTGGTGCATGGGCGCACCTGGAGTGCGTTGCCCAATTTCGATCTGCAGGTTGCCGATGAGCCACGCGATGCGCGCTCGGTGCTGGCGGCATTGGCGCAGGCCGGCTACGCCGCCTACGCGGTCGATCTGCGCGGCTATGGCGGCAGTGCGCGCGATCGCAGCGGCTGGAACACGCCCGCGCGCGCCGTGGCCGATGTCGATGCGGTGCTGAGCTGGGTTGCCCACCAGCACCCGCAGCTGCCGCCGCCGGCGCTGCTCGGTTATTCCAATGGTGCGCGGGTGGCGCTGCTGATCGCCCAGCAACATCCGCAGGCAGTGTCGGCGCTGGTGCTGTACGGCTTCCCGGACGATGTCGACGCAGCGCCCGACACCACCCCGGCGCCGGCACAGCCATTGCGTGCGCGCACCACGGCCGCGGCGGCCGGCGAGGATTTCATCACCGCCAACGCCGCACCGCCCGGCGTGCGTGCGGCCTATGTGGCGCAGGCGGTATCGGCCGACCCGGTGCGCACCGACTGGCGCGCGATGGAGCAGTTCGCCTTCCAGCCCGAGCAGGTGACCACGTTGCCGGTGTTGCTGCTGCGTGGCGTCGACGATCCCATCGCGACCCAGGCGGACAACGCGCACCTG
This sequence comes from Xanthomonas sp. WHRI 6108, assembly GCF_040202385.2. NCBI lineage: Bacteria > Pseudomonadati > Pseudomonadota > Gammaproteobacteria > Lysobacterales > Lysobacteraceae > Xanthomonas > Xanthomonas sp. WHRI 6108. The sequence continues at coordinate 443,287 of NZ_CP168198.1, forward strand.
TACGCACGCCTGCGCAGCGAAGACCGCAGCTGGGTCACGCTGCCGCACGCCGATCACGTGGCGCATGTCGAGGACACCCATGCCGCCTGGGTGGATGCGGTGGTGAGCTTCCTGCGCCGGCCGCGCTGAGCGCGCCCGCCACTCACTAACTCAACAATGCACCCAGCCGCTGCGCCGCCTGCTTCAACGGCTCCAGCAGCGTCTGCATCGTCTGCACGCTCACGCGCCCGGCCTGGGCGCCGATGTTGAGCGCGGCGATCACCTCGCCGCGCAGGTTGCGCACCGGCACCGCGATCGAGCGCAGGCCGATCTCCAGTTCCTGGTCGGTCAGGCACATGCCTTCGCGGCGCGTGCGTGCCAGCACTTCCAGCAGCGCAGAAGCTTGGGTCACGGTGCGGTCGGTGCGCGGGCGCAGCGTGGTGCGCTCCAGGTACGCCTGCAGAGTGTCGCCGGGCAGGGCGGCCAGCAGGACGCGGCCCATCGAGGTGCAGTAGGCCGGCAGGCGTGTGCCCGGGCGCAGCCCGATCGACATGATGCGCACCGTCTCGGCGCGCGCCACGTACAGCAGGTCGTCGCCGTCCAGCACGCCCAGCGAGCAGGATTCGTGCAACTGGTCGCGCAGCCCGTCCAGCACCGGCTGCGCCGCTGCGGTCATCGACGAAGACGCTGCATACGCACCGCCGATCCCCAGCACGCGCGGCAGCAGCACGTAGCCGCGGCCCTGCTCGCCGACATAGCCCAGCCTGGCCAGGGTATGCAGCACCCGCCGCACCGCCGCACGCGAGATGCCGGTTTCCAGGCTGATCTGCGACATCGTCACCTCGCGCGCGTGCTGGGCGAACACGCTCAGCACCACCAGCCCGCGGCCCAGCGAGGTCATGAAGTCCGGGTCGCCCTGAGCGGCGGCGATCTGCTGCATCAACTCATGCGGCAGGCCGCGTTCGCTCCCGGCGGTGGCCACGGTGGTGGTGGGTTTGCGGCGGCTGGAGGCGGGCTCGGGCATCGGATCGCAGCTTGGACGGGTCCGTGCATGGTAAGCGCTCACGCCGATACATGCCCCCGGTCGCAGCTTGCGCCTGGACATGTAAGCGCTTCACCCTGGTTGCCGCATAATCGTTGCTGGTTTGTTTCGGATCGGTCTCCTTAGTCCATGAAAACCCCCAAGGGCCTGCAACCGCTGATCGACGACGGCATCATCGACGAAGTGTTGCGACCACTGAAGAGCGGCAAGGAAGCATCCGTCTATGTGGTCAGTACGGGCGCCGACATCCTGTGCGCCAAGGTCTACAAGGACATGGCGCAACGCAGTTTCCAGGCGCGCGTGCAGTATCAGGAAGGCCGCAAGGTGCGTGGCAGCCGCCAGGCGCGCGCGATGGGCAAGGCCACCAAGTTCGGCCGGCGCGAAGCCGAGACCGCATGGAAGAACACCGAAGCCGAGGTGCTCTATCAACTGATGGACGCCAGCGTGCACGTGCCTAAGCCGCGCGGCTATTTCCACGGCGTGCTGCTGATGGACCTGGTCACCGACGAGGCCGGCCACAGCGCACCGCGGCTGGGCGAAGTGGACCTGGAGCCGGAGCAGGCGCGCAGCTTCCACGCCAGCCTGATCGGCGATGTGGTCAAGATGCTGTCGCTGGGCCTGGTGCACGGCGACCTGTCCGAATACAACGTGCTGGTCTCGCCCGAGGGCCCGGTGCTGATCGATTTCCCGCAGGTGGTCAGTGCTGCCGGCAACAACGCCGCACGCGACATGCTGCTGCGCGATGTGCACAACCTGCGCGATTGCCTCGGCCGCTTCGCCCCGGAGTTGCTGGACACCCATTACGGCGAAGAGATGTGGGCGCTGTTCGAAAAGGGCGAGCTGCGCCCGGACAGCGTGCTGACCGGCCGCTTCAAGTTCGACACCCGCCGCGCCGACGTGCGTGCTATCCGCGCCTCGATCGAGGACGCACGCCAGGAAAACCTCATCCGTCAGCAGGGCCGCGAGGCCGCTGCCGAGGACGACGACTAGGCCGCTGTTGCGTTCGCGCGCGATGCGGCGTCACAGCAGCGACACAGTTGGCGCGCATGCCGGCATGCATCGCTCACGACTGTCATGCAGGTGCGTGCCGATGCAGGCGCGCAGCCACGATGCAGTGCAGCAAAAAACCAACAGATGCTGATGATGCGACTGTTCGCCAGGCATCGCCATGGCAGGCGCATGCATCGGCAGCACGGGGTTTTTGCGGTACTGCCGCGCATCTCCGGCACCGCCATTGAAATAATTGATGGCGTTGAATGGTGATTGATCATAAGTATCTGGCAGGCTCAGCCATCGTCTCCTGGAGAGTCCGCCATGTCGTTTGATCCCGATGTCGTGCGCCTGTTTGCCCAGCTTCAACACGCCGCTCAACCACCGATGGAAACCCTGCCGATCGAGGGCGCGCGCGCAATGATGCGTGCACTCGGCACGCAGCTGGGCTTTTCGCGTGTGGAGATGGCCGAGGTGCGCGACCTGCAGGCCGGCACCGCTGCCGGCCCGGTGCGTCTGCGTCTGTATCGCCCGTCCGGGCTGGCTGCCGGTCCGGCCCCGACCTGCCTGTTCGTGCACGGCGGCGGCGGTGTGGTGGGCGACCTCGACTCCCACGACGACGTCTGCCGGCAACTGGCGGCGCGCGCCGGCTGCCAGCTGCTGGCGGTCGACTATCGCCTGGCGCCGGAACATCCCGCACCGGCCGGCGTGGAGGACGTGATTGCGACCCTGCATTGGCTGGTTGCCCAGCCCGATGCGGTCGGTGCCGACGTGCAGCGCCTGGCCGTGGCCGGCGACAGCATCGGCGGGGCCATGGCCGCAGTCGCGGCGCTGGCCGCGCGCGATGCCGGGATCGCATTGCGCTGCCAGGTGCTGGTGTATCCGCTCACCGATGCGCGCGAGGACAACGGCCAATACCCGTCGCGATCGCATAACGCCGGCCTGCCGCCGCTGACCACAGAGGCGGTGCGCTTCTTCAATCGTCATCTGTTGCCCGACCCGGCCATTGCACAGGACTGGCGCGTCTCGCCGATGCTGGTGCCGGAGGTGGCCGGCGTTGCGCCCGCACTGGTCATCGTGGGCGAGCGCGACATGCTCTACGACGAAGGTCGCAGCTATGCCGAACGCCTGCGCGCCGCCGGTGTGGAAGTCACCCTGCACAGCTTTCCCGGCATGATCCACGGCTTCATCAATATGGGCGGCGTCCTGCGCGCCGCCGGCGAAACGCTGGAGATGGCAGCGCTGCTGCTGCGCCAGCGCTTGCTGCCCGCCGTCGAGCGCAGGGCCGCATAAGGGCGTGCGGCAGGCGTGCCATGCGCGCGCTGCCGCAGCGCGGCAGCCATGTCCGCATGTGGATCACCGCGCGAGGGAAAGACGACGATGCAGGCTTGCAGGTACGCAAGTCTTGCGGGCCGCCAGCAGGCTCAGAAGTTGAAGCGGAACGTGGTCATCAGCACGTGGTTTTCGCGGTCCACGGTGCTGGTGTTGACGAACTGATTCAGATAGCCGACGTCGACATTGGCAACGTCGTTGAACTTCCAGTTGATGCCGACGAAGACGCGGTTCTGGTCCAGACCGCGTCGGGTACCCCACTCGGTGTGGTCGAGATTGACGAACAGTTCGTTGAAGGCCACCCACGACAGTTGCGCAGACAATGCGCTGGGCCGGACCGCCCTGATCATCTGGCGCACCCGATACCCTTCGTCACTGAAACCTTCGCGGTGACGCTGCTCCAGGCGGGTGCGACTGGTGATGGTGATATTGGCAATCGGATCGAACTGATATTGAAACTGCCCCCACCAGCGATTTTCGCGGTTGGAGGACTGCCCGGCCGGGTGGCTGATGATGGTGTCATAGCCCATCCAGACACTGGCCTTGGGAGTGAACCGGTAAAACACCGCAGGGCGCAGGATCAACTGGTCGAACTGTGCGCCCTCTTCGCGCCAGCGTGGATGCACGTCCATGCTCCAGTACAGGTTTTCGACCGGCAGCTTGCCCTGGGCATACACGCTCAGCCAGTAACGCCCGTCTTCCTCGGTCTGCGCGGCCGCTTGCGAGGTGCCGCCCAGCATCAGCAGCAGGGCGGGGCAGGCGATCCGGTAGCTGGCCGTCAGCAGCGCGCGCAGTCTGTTCATCGTCATGAAGTCGTCGGTGGTGCCGGAGCATACCAACTCGTTCGCGACCTCCATCGCGCTTTTCGGCACCGCCGCTGCGATACCGGCGTGTTGCTTCGCTTGCGGCGACATGCCGTCGCGCCATGACATCCGCTGACAAACATTCACGCGTGTGCCGCGTGTAAACGCATGCGTCCGAACAGGCAGCCGCCATGCAGCTGCCCACGCACCGGCGAGCGCTTAAGCCACCTGGCTGCGGCGCGCCCGCTCCAGATGCACCAGCAGCAACGAGATCGCCGCCGGCGTCATGCCGGCAATGCGTTGCGCCTGGCCGATGCTTTGCGGGCGCACGCGCTCGAGTTTCTGCTGCACCTCGATCGACAGCCCGCGCACGCCGGCATAATCGAATCCATCCGGAATCGGCGTGGTTTCGTGGCGCTGCTGGCGTGCGATGTCGTCGCGCTGGCGGTCCAGGTAACCGGCGTATTTGACGCTGATCTCCACCTGCTCGGCCACCTGCGCATCGTCCACGCCTGGCCCCAGCGTCGGCACGCGCATCAGCGCGGCGTAATTGAGTTCGGGGCGCTTGATCAGGTCCAGCACGTTGGTTTCGCGGCTCACCGCCACGCCTAGGGTCTGGGCCACTTCGCGGCCCAGTGCATTACCCGGGGTCGCCCACAGCACCGACAGGCGCGCGCTTTCGCGCTGCACCGCCTCCTGCTTGGCGGAGAAGCGCGCCCAGCGCGCATCGTCGACCAGGCCCATCGCGCGGCCGACGCCGGTGAGGCGCGCATCGGCGTTGTCCTCGCGCAGCTGCAGGCGGTATTCGGCGCGGCTGGTGAACATGCGATACGGCTCGGTGGTGCCGTGGGTGATCAGATCGTCCACCAGCACGCCCAGGTAGGCCTCGTCGCGGCGCGGCGACCACGCCGGCAAGCCCTGCACATGGCGCGCGGCATTGAGCCCGGCCAGCAGGCCCTGTGCGGCGGCCTCCTCGTACCCGGTGGTGCCATTGATCTGCCCGGCGAAGAACAGCCCGCCCACCGCCTTGGTTTCCAGCGAGGCCTTGAGCCCGCGCGGGTCGAAGAAGTCGTATTCGATCGCATAGCCGGGGCGGGTGATATGCGCCTGTGCAAACCCCTGGATCGAGCGCACCAATGCCAGCTGCACGTCGAACGGCAACGAGGTGGAGATGCCGTTGGGATAGATCTCGGCCACTTCCAGGCCTTCGGGCTCGACGAAGATCTGGTGGCTGCTCTTCTCGGCAAAGCGCACCACCTTGTCTTCGATCGACGGGCAGTAACGCGGGCCGATGCCTTCGATCTGCCCGGAATACAGCGGCGAGCGATGCAGCGCACTGCGGATGATGTCGTGGGTCTGCTCGGTGGTCTGGGTGATCCAGCAGCTGACCTGGCGCGGGTGATCGCCGAGCTGGCCCATGAACGACATCACCGGCAGCGGGTCGTCGCCCGGCTGTTCCTGCATGACGCTGTAGTCGAGCGTGCGCCCGTCGATGCGCGGCGGGGTGCCGGTCTTGAGCCGGTCGATCGCGAACGGCCGCTCGCGCAGACGCGCGGCCAGCGTGGTGGCCGGCGGGTCGCCCATGCGTCCGGCCGCGTACTGGGTCTCGCCGACGTGGATCTTGCCGGCCAGGAAGGTGCCGGCGGTCAGCACCACCGAAGGCGCTTCGAAGCGCAGCCCGGTCTGGGTGATCACGCCGCGCACGCTGTCGGCTTCGGCGGCGCCGTTGTGGATGATCAGATCGTCCACCGCCGCCTGGAACACGGTCAGGTTTGGCTGCGCCTCGACGATGCGGCGGATGGCGTTGCGGTAGAGGTTGCGGTCGGCCTGGCAGCGGGTAGCGCGCACCGCCGGCCCCTTGGAGGCATTGAGCGTGCGCCACTGGATGCCGGCCTGATCCGCCGCGCGTGCCATCGCCCCGCCCAGCGCGTCGATCTCCTTGACCAGATGGCCCTTGCCGATCCCGCCGATGGCCGGGTTGCAGCTCATCGCGCCCACCGTCTCGATGTTGTGGGTCAGCAGCAAGGTGCGCGCACCGGCGCGCGCGGAGGCCAGCGCCGCCTCGGTGCCGGCATGGCCGCCGCCGATCACGATGACGTCGTAGCGATAGAAGGAGTCGGACATGGGCGTGGACCAGGAGCAGAAGGAGGTTGGCGGCCGCGAAAGTATCGGCTGAAGGGCGAGTAAGGTCACTCGACGGATAAAAATGTGATGTAGATCACATTATCGAACACTGGCTCTCAAGTTGGCATGTTCCGTGCGGATATCCCTAGTGCACCCGTCGTGGCATTGCGACATGGGCGCAAGGCTGGAATTGGAACAGGGGCCAGCCACGCGTGCGATGGGGTAGCGTAAGGGTCGGTAGTCGGGGGACTGCCGACCCTTATTTTTTTTCCGCGCTCCACCGCCCGCCGCAGCCCTGGCTGCTCGAACGGGGTGCCCAGGCGCGCCAGAGCGGACCGCACGACAAAAACATAAAGCCCCGGCATGCCGGGGCTTTATGCGTTGGAGGCGCCGATATCCGACAGGGCCGGAACAGGGGGGATCCAGATTTCCCTGTCGGACATCGACATAAGTCGGTCAGTGCGCCCGGCCGGGTCAAAACATGACGTGGCGGGTCACACAGAGCGCCTAGCTTGCGACCAAGTGCCGGCTGAACGCAAGCCCCCAACATCGCCATTTGTGGGCCACGTCGCAGTCAGCAACTCAGGGAATCTGCTCACGTGTGTTGCGCGGCGCGGTCTGCCGTTGAATCTCGCGGATCACCCGCGGCGGCGCACCGATACGAGGTGGCCGCGACGGCGGAGCGCCAGTCGCCGGTGGGCGATTGGGCTGTTGCGGGCGCGGGCCGTTGGGACGGGGCCCATTGTTGAACGAGCCGTGCGGACGTGGCGGCCGGTACTGCGGGCGGCGATCGTTCTGGCGGTAGTAATAGCCACCGCGGTAGACCGGATACGCCGGGTAGTCGTACAGCCCGATCGAACCGGCGCCGTAAGGGTAACCGTAGGGATTGCCGTAGAAATATGGCGAGTACCCCGGCGGGTAGCGGTACTGCACCGCAGGCGCGCCGCGGTAATAGCCGCCCGACCCCGCACCGGTGTAGTCGTAGGTTGCGCAGCCGCCCAGGGCCAATAGCCCGGCGGCGAAGATCAGACGGAATTTCATGGATGGTGCCCTCCTGCAACCATGGTGTCACTTTCGAACCGATGCATTGAATCGGTCCTTAACTGTGCCGCAATGTGGTGCTTCTGCATCGATCCAGCATGCGCGGGTGCCGCGCGTGCAGCCGTGAAGGCGGGGACGATACGTTAATCTTGCAGGCATGATCGAGACGGTCCCGCTTGCCCATTCCGACGTCCTGCAAGCTGCTGCGCGCATCGCGCCGCAGTGCGTGCCGACACCGCTGCTGACCTCGCACAGTCTGGATGCCCTCTGCGGTGCGCAGCTGTTCTTCAAGGCCGAACACCTGCAGCGCAGCGGCGCGTTCAAGTTCCGTGGTGCCTGCAACGCGGTGTGGTCGTTGCCGGAGGAGCTGGCCGCGCGCGGGGTGGTCACCCATTCGTCCGGCAATCACGGCGCCGCACTCGCGCTCGCCGCGCGCACGCGCGGGATCGGCTGCCACGTGGTGGTGCCCGAAGGCGCGGTGGCCGCCAAGTTGGCCAATATCTCCCGTCACGGCGCCACGCTGTGGCGTTGCGCGCCCACCATCGCGGCGCGCGAGCAGATGTGTGCCGACGTCCAGGCCGGCAGCGGCGCGACGCTGGTGCATCCGTATACCGACCCGGCGGTGATCGCCGGGCAGGGCACCGCCGCGCTGGAGCTGCTGCTGCAGAGCGGCGGGCTGGATGTGCTGGTGGCACCGGTCGGCGGCGGTGGGCTGGCCGCCGGCAGTGCGCTGGCGCTGCAATCGGCGCCGGGCTGTGCGCTGGTGCTGGCCGAGCCGAGCGGGGCGGCCGATACCGCGCGCTCGCTGGCGGCCGGCGAGCGCCTGGTCGACTTCGTGCCCGACACGCTCTGCGACGGCCTGCGCGGCACCCTGGGTGCGCCCAATTTCGCAGTGTTGCAGGCCGCCGGCGCGCAGGTGATCACCGTGGACGATGCGGCGGTGGTGCAGGCGATGCGGCTGATCTGGCAGGTGCTCAAACAGGTGGTGGAGCCGTCCTCGGCGATTGCGCTGGCAGCGGTGCTGGGCGACCCGGCGCGCTTTGCCGGGCGGCGGGTCGGGCTGATCCTGTCCGGCGGCAATGTCGATCTGGATGCGCTGCCGTGGGCCGCGGCGTGAGCAGGCGGTCGCGTGGGATCGGTCTGTGGGGCTGGTGCTGGCGCCTGTGCATGCTGACGCTGATCTGGCTGGTGGGCGTGGCCGGCTGGATCGTCTGGGTCGGCGATCGCGACCAGGCCGCGCCGGCCGACGTGATCATCGTGCTGGGCGCGGCTGCCTACGACGCGCGCCCTTCGCCAGTGTTCGAAGAGCGCATCCGGCATGCGCTGGACCTGTACGCGCAGGGCTACGCGCCGCGGCTGCTGTTCACCGGCGGCTTCGGCAATGGCGCGCGCTTTGCCGAATCGCAGGTGGCGCGGCGCTACGCGCTACGCCACGGCGTACCGCCGGAGGCGATCGTGATCGAGACGGTCTCGCGCACCACCCGGCAGAATCTGCAGCAGGCACGCGCGCTGATGGACCGGCACGGCATGCACCGGGCGATCATCGTCAGCGACCCGTTGCACATGGCGCGCGCGCTGCGGCTGAGCGATGAGCTGGGGGTGGACGCGCTGGCCTCTTCCACGCCCAGCACGCGCTTTCGCAGCTTCCACACCAGCTGGCGCTTCCTGCTGCAGGAGGTCTATTACTTCCATCGCGATCTGGTGGTGCAGGGCGCCTGACGCCGGGTATGCCGCAGGGCAGGCGTGTTGAAGCGCAAAACGCGCTCTATGATGCGGCTTTCCCAGCGGCAGGTTCGAGCATGAGCGAGCGCAATCGGCAACACGCCACCGGCCTGGTCCAGGCCTATTACGCGGCATTCAACCGCGGCGATTGGGACGCCATGCTGGCGTTCCTGGCCGAGGACGTCGCGCACGACCTCAACCAGGGCCCGCGCGAGATCGGCCGGGCGGAATTTGCCGCCTTCCTGCAGCGCATGAACGACAGTTACCGCGAGCAGCTGCGCGACATCGTGATCACCGCCAACGACGATGGCACCCGGGTCGGTGCCGAGTACGTGGTGCACGGGGTTTACCACACCACCGACGAAGGCCTGCCGGAAGCCAATGGGCAGACCTATGTGCTGCCGGGCGGTGCGTTCTTCGATGTGCGCGACGGCAAGATCACCCGCGTCACCAACTACTACAACCTGCAGGAATGGATCGCGCAGGTGTCGCGCTGAGCGCATCGACCGGCACTGCGTAGGAGCGCACCCGGGCGCGATGAAGCTTTACTGGCAATGCCTGGTCGCGCCCAAGTGCGCTCCTACGTGATTGGTCCGGTATTGCGGCCTATGTAGGAGCGCGCTTGCGCGCGATGAGGCGTTACCGGCAATGCCGGTCGCGCCCGGGTGCGCTCCTACGTGGGTGGGGGTTACAGCAACACGATCCCGACCACCACCAGGATGAAGATGCCCCACTTGAGCGTCTGGTACAGCGGGTTGTTGCGTTCCTTCAACGCCTTGGCCTTCAGGCGCGCGGCATAGAAATAGCGGAACACGCGGTTGATGCCGCCGGTCTTGTCGCCTTCCTGATTGGGCGAGGCACCGGCCGAGAGCAGGCTGCGACCGACGAAGCGGTTCACCGCCGCGGCCCAGCGCCAGCGCATCGGGCGCTCGATGTCGCAGAACAGGATGATGCGGTCCTGGTCGGTGTCGTTGCGCGCGTAGTGGATGTAGGTCTCGTCGAACATCGTCCACTCGCCATCGCGCCAGCTATGGCGCTGCCCGTCGACATCGATGAAGCAGCGGTCGTCGTTGGGCGTGGCCAGCCCCAGGTGCAGGCGCATGGACCCGGCGAACGGGTCACGGTGCGGGCGCAGTTCGCTGCCCGGCGGCAACTCGGCGAACATCGCGGCCTTGACCGTGGGGATGGACTTCAGCAACGCCGTGGTCTGCGGGCACAGTTCGGACGCCGACGGGTGGGCGGTGCCGTACCACTTCAGATAGAAGCGCTTCCAGCCACGGCGGAAGAACGAGTTGAAGCCGATGTCGGTGTAGCCGTCGGCGGCGCGGATCTTCTGCATCTGCTGCAGCGCCACCGCTTCATCGCGGATCAGCGGCCAGTTGGCGCGCAGCGGCGCAAGCTCCGGAAATTCCTTGCCGGGATCGATGAACGGCGTGGTCGGCACGCGCGAACACAGATACATCAGCGTGTTGATCGGCGCCATGAAGGTGGAATGGTCCAGCAGCTGCCGGCTGAGCCGGTGCCGCACACGACCGCGGTAATGGATGTACAGCGCCGATGCGATGAACAGCGCGATGATGAGCCACTTCAACATTGGGAAGGCCGATTGGGGGACGGGGGCCGCAAACCTAAGAGCGGCTATCAAAACGTCAGTGCAGCAGCCGGGCGGGGGCGCTGCCGGTACTCGGAACCGGCATGTACCACGCGTACATGCAGATTCCTGCGCGCCGTCTGCAGCCACCTGACGGCTGCGTGCTGCGTTTTGCTAGCCACGCCGGTTCAGGCGTCGAAAAGGCAAGCCGCAACAGGAACATGCGGCCATTGACTGCTGAATTCTACCGGGTGTGGCGACCGAGCCTGACAGGTCCGCTTTGGTGCCGTCGCAAAACTGTGTGTCTCGCCGGCAACGGCTGCGTTGCTGCCGGCGATCTGCACCACCGCTAGTCGATGCGGCGGCGGATCGGGATCGAGGCCACCGGGACGCTGGCGACATCGTGTCCCTGCTCGCGGACGGGCGCGCCCGGCGCCGGTGCCCAGGCGTGGGCATAGATCACTTCCCAGGAGCTGGGCAGGGTGCCGTCCGGCCGCCGCAAGGGCTCGTAGGCGGCGCTGGCGGCGGCAAAGCGGCCGCGTCCGGTCAGGGTGGCGCGGCGATTGCTGAGTGCGTTGGTGGCGCCCATTGCGCGTAGCTCGCGCATCAGCGCGGGCAGGTCGCTGTAGGTCAGCGTGAACAGGTCGCGGTCCAGCACCGGGTCGCGGAAGCCGGACATCAGCAAGGCATCGCCGAACTGGGCGATCGGCGGAAAGCGGCTGACATGCGGTGCCGGGTCGGCCTGGGCGAAGGCCTCGCGCAACTCGATCAGCGTCTCCGGGCCGAAGGTGGAGCACAGCAACAAGCCGCCCGGCCGCAGCGCGCGGCGGAAACCGGCAAATACCGCGGGCAGGTCTTCCACCCACTGCAGGCACAGGTTGCTGAAGATCACGTCCACGCTGCCGTCGGCCACCGGCAAGGCGCGTGCATCGGCGCAGACCTGCGCGAACGGCTTCCACCAGCCCGCCGCCTTGCGCGCCTGGCGCAGCATCGGCATGGCCTGGTCCAGCGCGATCACCTGCGCCTTGGGCCAGCGCTTCTTGATCGCGCCGCTGGCATGGCCGGGGCCGGCGCCGACATCCAGCACCACCTTGGGCACCTGGTCGCCCAGGTAATCGAGCGATTCGAGCAGGCGCGCTTCGGCTTCGCGCTGTAGCGCGGCGGCGGCGGCATAGCTGCTGGCGGCACGCGCGAAGGCGCGCCGGACGTGGCGGGGGTCGAAAGTACTGTTCATGAGCGGCGCTATTGTCGCCTGTGGCCGGGGCGGAGGGAATCAATGGGTGGCCTGGCATCGGCCTGGCGAGTCTGCAGACGTTCGGTCTGCCGGTGGCTGCGCGGCGAGCGGCAAGGGTTCAACGGGGCTTGGCCAAACACCCACCGGATGTCCGCGGCGGTCGCCACGACTCGCCGCGTGGCCGAGGCGCTCTAGAACGTGCCGGGATAGCTGCCGCCGTCGATCAGCAGGTTCTGCCCGGTGATGTAGCCGGCCTGCGCGCTGCACAGGAACGCGCAGGCCGCGCCGAATTCGTCCGGCTCGCCGAAGCGTGCGGCCGGAATGCCCGCACGCTTGCGTTCGGCGACGTCTTCGGCGCTGCCGCCTTGCTGTTGCGCGATCGCCGCGAAGTTGCCGCGCAGGCGGTCGGTGGCGAACTGGCCGGGCAGCAGATTGTTGATGGTGACGTTGTCGGCCACCGTGCTGCGCGCCAGCCCGGCGACGAAGCCGGTGAGGCCCGCGCGCGCGCCATTGGACAGGCCCAGGATGTCGATCGGCGCCTTCACCGCACTGGAGGTGATGTTGACGATGCGACCGAAGCGCCGCGCGCGCATCGCATCGACGCTGGCGCGGATCAGTTCGATCGGCGCCAGCATGTTGGCGTCCAGTGCGCGCAGCCAGTCGTCGCGTTCCCACTGGCGAAAATCGCCGGGCGGCGGGCCACCGGCATTGTTGATGAGGATATCCAGCTGCGGGCAGGCGGCGAGCGCATCGCTGCGTCCCTGCGGGGTGGCGATATCGGCCACCACGCTACGCACTTCGCCGGCGCCCGGCAGTGCGCGCAATGCCTGGGCGGACTGCTCCAGGGCATCGCGGCCGCGCGCGACGATCACCACGTTGACGCCTTCGCTGGCCAGCGCGTGTGCGCAGCCCAGCCCCAGGCCCTTGCTGGCGGCGCATACCAGTGCCCAGCGCCCGGCGATTCCCAGATCCATGCGTGTGTCCTCGATCAGCGATGCCGCATGATCGACGATCCGCTCATGGCACGGACGCAACGAAGCGTTGCAGCGCCTCGGCGACCTGATCGGCATGGCCAAGAAACGGTGCGTGCCCGCCACCGGCAATGGTCAGGGCCTGCGCGTGCGGCGTCAGCGCGGCGGCGGCGTGCATGCCGGCTGCCGGCACCAGCCTGTCGCGTTGGCCCGCGATCCACAGGCTGGGGCGCGCGAGTTGCGGCAGCGCGCGGCGCAGGTCGCTGCGTTCCAGCAGCTGCAGGCCTTGCTGCAGTGCTTCGGCGGCCGGTTCGCCACGCGCCACCAGCGTCTCGCGCAGGCTGCGCAACTCGCTGCGGGCATGCGCCGAGCCCAGCGTATCCAGCGCCAGAAACCGCTCCAGCGTGCCGCGGTAGTCGCGCGCCAGGTCCTGGCCGAATTGCACGAACACCTCGCGCTCGACGGCGTCGGACCAATCGTGGCCACGCACGAAACGCGGCGTGGCCGCGATCATCGCCAGCCCGCGCACCTTGGGCTGGGTGGCTGCGGCATGCAGCGCGAACAGCCCGCCCAACGACCAGCCGACCCACACCGCCGGCGGCGTGGCGGCGGCAATGCCGGCGACCACGTCCGGCAGCGCCAGCGGCGTGCTGTCGCCACGGCTGAAACCGTGCCCGGGCAGGTCCACCAGATGCAGTTGATGCTGCGCGGCCAGGCGTTCCACCAATGGCGCGAACACGCCGCCGTGCAACGCCCAACCGTGCAGAAGAACAAGCGCAGGCCCGTGGCCGATGACATCGATATGCATGCGGGGATTGTCGCTGATGGCGCTGACCGGCGCATGGGTCGGCGTGTGCGGCGCAAGGTGTCTTGCGTCAGCCTGCGCTGCGCGTGGAGCCGATCTGCGCGGCACGCCAAGCCGGTTGCGGACACGCAGGACCGCACCGACAGTAGCGATCTGCTCACATCAACGACGCGGACACTGCCACGTCGAGCACAGGCCGCCGTCGCGCGGCTATTGCGCAATCGTCTGGATCGTCGCCCTCAGGCAGACGCACGCAGCGGTTGCCGGCTGACCACATCGCGCGCCTGCACGATGGCCTCGATCAAGGCCTGCACCTGCTGCGGCGTATGCAGCGCGGACAGGGTCACACGCAGACGCGCCTTGCCTTCGGGCACGGTGGGCGGGCGGATCGCGCCGACCAGGAAGCCGGCCTGTTCCAGCGCGGCGGACATCGCCATCACCGTGGCTTCTTCGCCGCAGAGCAGGGGCTGGATCGGCGTATCCGAGGCCATCAGCTCGAAGCCATGCCGGCGTGCGCCATCGCGGAAACTGCCGATCGACTCGACCAGCTTGGCGCGCCGCCAATCGTCGCGACGCGCCAGCCGCACGGCTGCCAACGTCGCAGCGACCTGCGCCGGTGGCAACGCGGTGGTGTAGATATAGGGGCGCGCGGTTTCGGCCAGATGACGCACCAGCGCTGCATCGCCGACCACCACCGCGCCATAGCCGCCGAGCGCCTTGCCCAGGGTCACCAGCTGCAGCGGCACTTCGGCCACGCCCAGTCCGGCATCAGCAACGCAACCGCGCCCCTGCGGGCCGAGCACGCCCACGCCATGTGCGTCGTCGACGTAGAACAGCGCCTGCTGCATGCGCGCCACCAGGCTCAACGCACGCAGCGGCGCGACATCGCCATCCATGCTGAAGACGCCATCGCTGGCCAGCATCGCCGCGCCCTCGGGCGAGCCCTTGAGCTGACGCATCGCGCCTTCCACATCCAGGTGCGGATAACGGCGCAACCGGCAGCCGGCCAGGCGTGTGGCATCGAGCAGGCTGGCGTGGTTGAGCCGGTCCTGCACGCAGACATCGTCGTCCTCGCTGAGCAAGGCCTGCTGCACCGCCAGGTTGGCGATGAAGCCGCTGCCGAACAGCAGCGCCGACGGATAGCCGAGCCACTCGGCGATCTCGCGCTCCAGCGTTTCGTGCGCGGTGTGGTGGCCGCAGATCAGATGCGAGGCGGTGGCGCCGGCACCATCGCGCGCGGCGGCGTCCTGCAACGCGGCGACCACTTCGAACTGCTGCGACAGGCCCAGATAGTCGTTGGAGCAGAAACCGGTCAGCCAGCGGCCATCGACTTCCAGCCGCACGCCATCGCGACGGCCCACCAGCCGCCGCACCCGCACCCGTTCCTGGGCCACACGCAAGGTGCGCAGCGACGAAATCCGTTCGTGCAGATCGGGGCGGGCCATGGGGGCGTTCAACGGCAGAAGGGGGCGTTAGCGTAGCCTGCCGCGCCCGGCACGCCCAGCCGGCACCGACGACCGGTGCCGGACGTTCGATTCGCGGTTAGGCGGCGTGCTCGCAGGTCGTGCTGCGGGTGATCTCCGCATGCACGGTGCCGGGGTGGTCGTGGTCGGCGGCGTCGACGGTGATCTGCATCGGGCGCAGGCCCAGGCGCTGGAACAGAGCCTGGTCGCGTTCGGTGTCCGGGTTGCCGGTGGTCAGCAGTTTTTCGCCGTAGAAGATCGAGTTGGCACCGGCCAGGAAGCACAGCGCCTGCAGTTCGTCGCTCATCGCCTCGCGGCCGGCGGACAGGCGCACCATCGAACGCGGCATCGTGATGCGGGCGACCGCGATCATTCGCACGAACTCGAACGGGTCCAGTTGCTGGGTGCCGTGCAGCGGGGTGCCGGCGACCTGGACCAGCTGGTTGATCGGGACCGAATCCGGATGCGCCGGCAGCGTGGCCAGCGCCAGCAGTAGGCCGATGCGGTGCTCGCGGGTTTCGCCCATGCCGACGATACCGCCGCAGCAGGTCTTCAAGCCGACATCGCGCACGTGCTCCAGCGTGTTCAGGCGGTCCTGATACTGGCGGGTATGAATGATCGAGTCGTAGTAATCCGGCGCGGTGTCCAGATTGTGGTTGTAGTAGTCCAGCCCGGCGTCCTTGAGCGCGCGTGCCTGGCCGGCGTCGAGCATGCCGAGCGTGGCGCAGGTTTCCAGGCCCATCGCCTTGACCTCGCGGATCATCGCCGCGACCTTGGGGATGTCGCGCTCTTTGGGCGAGCGCCAGGCCGCGCCCATGCAGAAGCGCGAGGCGCCGGCGGCCTTGGCCTGGCGTGCCTTGGCGACGACCTCTTCGGTCTCCATCAGCTTCTGCGCGGTCACGCCGGTGTCGTAGCGCTGCGCCTGCGGGCAGTACGCGCAGTCTTCCGGGCAGCCGCCGGTCTTGACCGACAGCAATGTGGATACCTGCACCTGCGCCGGATCGAAATGGGCGCGATGCACGCTGGCAGCGCGGTGCAGCAGCTCCGGAAACGGCAGGTCGAACAGCGCCTGCAGCTCGTTGCGATCCCAGTCATGGCGTACGACAACAGACATCGGGGTTTCCTGACAGTCAGCGGCTTGGAAGCCAGGCAGTCTGGTGAGCATGGAAGAGGCTGTCAACTTCGAAGAGGTCAACTCGGTTTACAGGTGGCCGCGCCGGGTGTTGCGGCTGCTGCTGCCGAGCCGGTGCCTGGTGTGCGCAGAACCCGGCAGCGCCGACTGCGATCTGTGCCCGTCGTGTCGCGCCGCATTGCCGGATCACGGGCACGCCTGCCTGTGTTGCGCAACGCAGCTATACGCCTGCGGTGGCGCGCTGCTGTGCGGGCAATGCCTGCAGCACCCGCCACCGCTGCAACGCGTGCATGCGTGTTTCACCTATCGCTGGCCGGTGGATGGGCTGCTGCGGCGTTTCAAGTTCCATCAGGACCTGGCCGCCGGACGCTTGCTCAGCGAGTTGATGGTCTGGCGTTGCGCAGGCCTGCCGCGTCCGCAGGCGCTGGTGCCGGTGAGTCTGCACCGGCAGCGCTTGCGCCAGCGTGGTTACGATCAGGCGCTGGAGCTGGCCAGACCGCTCGGCCGCGCGCTGCGGCTGCCCTGCCTGCCATTGCTGCGCCGGGTCCGCGCGACCGCGCCGCAATCGGAGCTGGATGCGGCCGAGCGTCAGCGCAATCTGCGCCAGGCTTTTACCGCGCGTGGTGCCTTGCCCGCGCATGTGGCCCTGGTGGATGACGTGATGACCACCGGTGCGACGCTGCATGCGGCGGCGCAGGCCTTGCAGCGGGCCGGTGTGCAGCGGGTGGATGCGTGGGTATGCGCGCGGGTGCCGTGAGGCTTGGTGGGCTGGGGGTTGCGAGCTGCAGCATGGGGGCTTCGTCCGTACCCTCACCCCCAACCCCAACCCCTCTCCCGCGGGGAGAGGGGCTGAAGCCGAGGCGATTGACCTGTGTGCGCGTCAGCGCACTGCCAGCGCTGCGGCGATGCCGACGAAAATCGCCAGGCCTACCCAGTTGTTGTGCAGGAAGGCGCGGAAGCACGGGCCGCGTTCGCGGTGGCGGGCGAGGCGGAACTCGTAGGCCACCAGCAGTGCGGCCACGCACAGCCCCGCCCAATACGCGATACCGAGACCGGCGCGCAGGCCGACCAGCGCCAATGCTGCAAACATCGATGCGTACAGCAGGCCCTGCGCGATCAGGTCGAACCTGCCGAACAGGATGGCGGTGGACTTGCTGCCCATGCGGATGTCGTCCTCGCGGTCGACCATCGCATACCAGGTGTCGTAGGCCGTGGCCCAGAGGATGTTGGCCGCATACAGCAGCCAGCCCAGCAAAGGCACGCTGCCCTGCACCGCGGCGAAGGCCATCGGGATGCCCCAGCCGAAGGCCATGCCCAGATAGACCTGGGGCAGGTGGGTGTGGCGCTTGAGATAGGGATAGCTGGCGGCCAGGAACACGCCCGGCACGCTCAGAGCCACGGTCAGCCAGTTGAGCGTCAGCACCAGCGCGAATGCCACCAGCATCAGCACCACGAACACCCACAGCGCCTCGCGCCCGGACACCGCCCCGGTGGCCAGGGGGCGCGACTTGGTGCGCTCCACATGCGGGTCCAGCCAGCGGTCGGCATAGTCGTTGATCACGCAGCCGGCCGAGCGGGTCAGCCAGACCCCGGCGGTGAACACAAACAGCGTCCATAGCGGCGGCAGGCCATCGGCGGCCAGCCACAACGCCCACCAGGTGGGCCACAGCAACAGCAGGCTGCCGATCGGACGATCGCCGCGGACCAACGTCCAGTACTGCCCCAGTCGCTGCGGCCAGGTCAGCGCGGGCGCTGTCGGCAGCTGTTCAACACTATGCTTGCTCATGCTGCAAAGGGTAGCAGCGCGGCTCGGCTGCGGTCATGCGCTGGGTGACGATCGAGCCAGGCATCGTCCAATCTTCCGGGCGGCTGCCCGAGCTCGCGCCAGGTACCTCCGCGCCGGCGCTGGCTCCGGACTGGGCTCCATCGGCAATGCAGCGGTGTCCGGCCGTTCGGCACTCCCTGTCGCCGGTGTCACGCGCGCGGCGGCGGTTCTGGCATAATGCCCGGCCAGGCGCTCGTAGCTCAGCCGGATAGAGTAGTGGCTTCCGAAGCCATTGGTCGGGGGTTCGAATCCCTCCGGGCGCACCAGATCAAAACCCATCGGCCCGCCGCAGTGACACTGCAGCGGGCCGATGGTGTTTCTGGATCAGGGGTTGGTGCCGGCTGATGTATCAATGCGTCATTGCGCTGCGGTGCCAACGATGCAGCGGTTGGCAGGGGGCGCCTGGCGCCACCCTGCCCAGGCGCGGATCAGAGCATTTCCGGCGGCGGTGCGGTGGTCTTGGCGTGCTGCTTGCCACGTGCGTGTTCGATGGCGGTGCGCAGCTTGCGTGCGGCGCCGGTGACGGCCGAGGCGGTGGTTTCGGCGCTATTGGTGGCCGCGATCGGCGGCAGGCCGGCGACGTGCGCCTCGATGCTGCAGGTTCGATCCGCTGCGCCGCCGCGCTGGCCGTTTTCATCGCGCAAATGCACTTCGACGCGGGTGATGTCGTTGGCGAAATGCGCCAGCTGGGCGGAGCAGGTCTTCTCGACATGCTGCACGACTGAGGGGTCATGCGGCACGTGCTTGTCGGTCTGGATCTGAATCTGCATAGAGTATCTCCTTCGCGGTCATCCGCTGCGTCTGCCGTAGCGGTGACTCGATTCTGCGACAGCGCACCGTTGCCGCGAGGTGACAAGCTGCACCGCGTTCATGCTCAGGTTGGGATGACCGGACGGTGCATCTACTGCGGCGGGCAGCGCTGTCACCGCATCGCGAAAGAACCTGCGATCGCGCAGTAACAGCCGCTGCTGGCGAGCTCTGCCAGGCTGAACCCGCACGGCAGCGTCGATCCGCCTGGCTGGAAGCAGTGGATTAAGATGCCGGCACCGCGCTGGTTGCGCCTGTCCGATCTCTGCCTGTGTCCGAATTCCGAGTTGCCCTGGGTGCCCGTCGCGGCGTGTTGCAGCGTGTGCTGCTGCTGGTCGCGTTGTGGATGGTGTGCGTGGGCGCCGCCGTGGCGCAGGACGACGACACGCTGCTAGAGACCGCACAGACTCAGCTCGACAACATGCAGAAGGTGCTGACCCAGGCCGACGCGGGCATGGAGAAGGCCGATACCGAGCAGCTCGGCAAGCTCACCGACGATGTCGCCGGCGCGCAGCGGCAGGCGCAGGATCTGGTGCGCACGCTGGAGCAACCGCTCAAGGAGCTCAACGGGCGACTGGAGGGGCTCGGTGTCGCGGCGCCGAACGAACTGACCGACCTGGCAAAACAGCGCAAGGCGCTGACCAAGGAGCGCGATCAGCTCAATGCCGAGTTCATCCGGGCCACGCTGCTGGTCTCCAATGCCAAGGACCTGGCCGACCGGCTCGAACGCGAGCGGGTGCAACGCTTCAGCGTGAAGCTCTCCACGCGGGTCGCCTCGCCGCTGTCGCCGACCTTGTGGAAACAGATCGCGCAGCAATGGCCCGACGATCGTGCCCGCCTGCAGGCCTTGTCAGACAAGACGGTGCAGATGGTGCAGGCCGGCATCGCCGCCAGCGGCGTGGGCGGGCTGATGACCGCTGCCGTCATCGCGTTGCTGCTGGCGCTTCCGCTGCGCATCTTCCTGCGCCACCTGGGGCGTCGTTATGCGGCCTCGCGTGCGCCCGGCGGACGCCTGCGACGCTCGGGCCTGGCACTGTGGTTTCTGCTGGTCGGCACGCTGACTCTGGGGATTGCGGCATTCGTGCTGGTCGAGGGCATCCGCGCGCTCGGCGAGCTGCCGGACGATCTGGACCAGTTGCTGACCGGATTCGTCGCCATCAGTGTGGTGGCTGCCTTCGTCGGTTCGCTCAGTGCCAGCTTGTTGATGAAACACCAGCCAAGCTGGCGCCTGTTCCCGTTGGACGATGCCACTGTCGACCGCCTGCGCGTGCATTGCCTGGCCACCGCGGCGGTGATCTGGTTCAGCGGCATGGCGATGAAGATCAACGAGGTGGCCGGCAGCAGCCCCGCACTGACCACCGCCACCGATGCGCTGGCCGCGTTGCTGTACGCGGGGTTGATCCTGTCGGCGTTGGCCGGGCTGAGCCTGTCCTTGCGTGCGCATGCGGCAAATGCCGGGGTGGCCGATCCGGACAGCGATGCGCCGCCGCCGGTGGTCTCGCGCGGTGGCGGCTTCATCGTGCTGATCCGCCTGCTGGGCCATCTGGCAGTGATCTTTGCGCTGATCGCGGCCTTGTTCGGCTATCTCAATCTGGCCTTGTTCGTGGAGCGGCAGATCATCTGGATCACCCTGGTGTGCAGCCTGCTCGGCCTGCTGGTGGTCTTTGCCGACGACCTGATGACCTGGCTGTTCAAGCCCGACGGCCGCTTCAGCCGGGCCTTGTCGCACGCGCTCAGCATCGGCAGCGGCCGCCTGGTGCAGCTCGGGCTGTTGATATCGGCGGCAACCCGGGTGCTGCTGGTGCTGCTGGGCATCGCGGTACTGCTGACGCCGTATGGCGCCAATATCAGCGTGGTCACCGACTGGGCGGAGAACATCGCCCACGGCATTACCATCGGCAAGGAGCTGGTGATCACCCCGGGCGATGTGCTCAGGGCGCTATGCGTGTTCCTGCTCGGCATGGGGCTGGTGCACGTGGTGCAGCAGTGGTTGCTCAACACCTATCTGCCCAAGACCGAGCTCGATGACGGTGCGCGCAATTCGATCAGTACGGTGGCGCGCTATCTGGGCTGGCTGATCGTAGTGGTGTGGGGCCTGACTGCATTGGGCCTGGATCTGAAGCGGCTTGCGCTGGTGTTGAGCGCGCTGTCGGTGGGTATCGGTTTCGGTCTGCAGGCGATCACGCAGAACTTCGTGTCGGGCCTGATCCTGCTGGCCGAGCGGCCGGTGAAGATCGGCGATTGGGTGCGTATCGGCGACCAGGAAGGCGACGTACGCAAGATCAGCGTGCGTGCGACCGAGATCCAGGTCGGCGACCGCTCCACCCTGATCGTGCCCAACTCGGAATTGATCACCAAGAGCGTGCGCAACATGACCCTGTCCAACCCGATGGGGCGGGTGCAGCTGCAGTTCTCGGTGCCGCTGGAAACCGACGTGGCAAAGGTGCGCAACATGCTGCTGGAGCTGTTTGCCGAGCACACCAAGGTGCTGGCCGATCCGGCTCCCTCGGTGTTCATCGATTCGCTGGCCGGCGGGCACGTCAACTTCAATTCGTTCGCCTATGTGCGCAGCCCGCGCGATTCGTACGGAGTACGCAGCGAGCTGTTCTTCGCGTTGTTGCAGCGGATGGAGACGGCGGGGATTGCGCTGCAATCGCCGCAGGAAATTCGCTTCAGCCGGGCAGGTGCGGCGGTGGCGCGCGATCCGGCCGATGGCACGCCTGCATCGGAAGATTGAGTCGACACGTGCATGCAGTGCGCGGTAAAGGATGCTGGTCGCATCCACAGTGATCGAACAACGTACGTCTTGCTTTGCCTGCACCACACACACCGACCATCCCGACAGGTCCTTGCCCGCTCACCGTCGCGGGACCTTACGCGGCATGGATGCCGCGTAAGAGCCTACAAGGACGTACTTGCGGCGTGTCCTGCGATGGTGGGCGGGCAAGGACCCCGCAGTCAGGCCGCAAATCGCACGCTTCGACGTTGCTCTTGAGCTTTGCCTTCGCCGTTGCTTCATACAGGGCGACAGCCAGACTCAGGAGCGATCCGCGACCTGGGTCTGCTTCACCAGGGCCAGGTCGTCCACGCTGACGTCTTCGGTGTAGTCCAGCCAGGCGCGGATTTCCAGATCGTCCACCGCATGTTCCAGGCCTACCGGCATGCGGATGCGACCGGCCGCATCGGGCACCACCCATTGCTGGGCCAGCACCACCTTGCGCTCCGACGAGACTGCCTCCACCCAGAATGCACGCGTCGGCCGGCGCTTGGCGTACAGCTCCAGCATGTAACGACCGGCTTCGGTCTTGCGCGCGGCCTGCGTGAGCATGATTGGCTGGCGCACGCGTGGGCGCGGGCCTTGCTGGCTGGCCTCCAGCGGCGCATCCACGGCGATGCCGCGGGTCAGGTCCGGGTCGCGGTACAGCTTCATGCTCTGGTGGCGGTCGACCACCAGCGCGCACCAGTCGCCATCGGCCGAGCCGTCCTCGAACGCCGTGCAGCGATCCACATAGGCCAGCGTGCCCTCGGTGTGGGTGCGGTCGAACTGGCGCGAGGTGTTTTCCAGATAGACGGTTTTGAGGTTGGTGTCGTCGTCGTATTCCAGCAGCACCGGCGGGCGCACCTGCTGCACGCCCACCACCACATCGCCATTGCCGTTGATGCGCAGCATGCGGGTGCTGCGCCCGGTCCACAGCGTGCGTGCGTAAGCGAGATAGCGCGGGTAGTCCTTGCCGCTGTCGCGGCTGGCCGCAACGCTGGCGCTGGGGGGCGCATCGTTGGCCAGCAGCGAGCGGCCGAAGCCCAGCGTGCGCATGCCCGGCTCCAGCAACTGCAGCAGCGTCGCCCCTGAATCCAGCGTGCTGCCGGCGCGTGTGACCACTTGCTGCGGGGCGATGTCCTTGCCCAGGAACAGCAGCAGGTTTTCGCGCTTCTGCTTGGCCAGGACATCGCTGAGATCGTTGGGCATCGCCAGGTGGTCGGAGGCGATCACGATGATGGTGTTCTTGCCGTAGCGGCTGTTGCGAATGCGTGCGACCAGCTCGCCGATCAGCCGGTCGCTGCACTTGAGCGCATGCAGCAGCCCGATGTCGCCCAACGCGCTGTCGTAGTGCTGGCCCTTGCACGCCAGCGGCAGATGGCCGGCAGGGTGGTGGGTGTCCATGGTCAGCGTGGTGAGCATGAACGGCTGGCCGGCGCGCGACAGCGTCTGGAAGCTGTCCCAGGCATCGTCCAGCAGCACGTCGTCATGCACGCCCCAGGCGGAAAAGTGGTTCGGCGCCACGCCTTTGTCGCGGAAGTAGCGGACGTCGTGCACCACATCGAAGCCATGGCTGGACAGGAAACTGCCCTTGCCGGCAAAGCTGGCATCGGCGCCGCCGACATAGTGATTGCGGTAGCCCTGATCCTTGAGATAGTCGCCCAGGCAGCGCGCTTCGGGCAGGAACAGGCCCATGCGGCCCATGCTGTTTTCATCGCCGGGCGCGGTGGTCAGCGGCACGCCGCACATCGAGGCGACCATGCCGGCGATGGTCCAGCCGCTGCCTTCGGTGGAGGTGAGGTTGCGCACGTCCACCGCCTCGCTGGCCAGCGCGCGCAGGTTTGGCATCAGGCCGGGAAACACGTCTTCGTCGAAGTAAGTGCGTTCCAGGCTCTCGCCGTAGATCCACACGATGTTCTTGCGCTTCTGCAAGGGCTGCTGCGGCACCAGGTATTCCGGTACCACGGTGGCGTAATCCACCGGGCGCAGCTGGTAGTACAGGCGCTTGCCGTCGCGGTACAAGGGGCTGACCGCGATGCTCACCAACAACATCACCACGAAGCCGCCGAATACCGCATTGCCTCCACGCGGGCGACGGAAACGCCGCACCCTGAGCAACACCAACGGGCTGAGCGACAGCAGCACCATGCCGATAAACACGGCGATATAGCCGGAGAAATCGCTGACGCCGGCACCGTCCATGTCCGCGCGCAGGTGATACAGCGTGGCAGCATTGATGCCGTCGCCGCTGAGCCGATCCACCAGGCCCCAGGCACTGAGCAACAGCAGCAGCAATGACAACAATCCGGCCTTCAGCCACGCCAGACGCGGCGAGGCGACCAAGAGCCAAAGCAGGAGCAACAGCGAAAACAACAACATCCAATGCATGCGGCAGCGTCCGTGGGGGAATGATGCGAGCGCGTACCGGACGCCTTGCTCGCCATGTCCTGTGCGCCACACCCAATGTGACACCCGGATGACGGACTATGCCGCGCTGAAGCTGACTGAAATGTTTGTTGGAGTTGCGTGCTTGCCGTAGCGCGGCACAGCGTGCGCGGTGAGGATCAGCTGGTCGCGGTGGCGCTCGCTAAGGGAGCCACGGTTTCTGTACTCCGCATCTGCGCGGCTCTCGCACATCGGCGACGTCTCGATAACGCCACATCGCCCGATTCCCTTCGACCGCTGGACGCGGCGGTCTTTGCATGCGACGCCGGTTAAGCCGCGTCGCGCCCGGGTGCGCTCCTACGCGTGTGTGTGGCGCTATCGATGCCCGCGTTCTTCGCGCGCACGCGGCGGTCTTGGTAGGCGACACCGGGTAACGCGATGTCGCGCCCGGGTGCGCTCCTACGTATGTGTGTGGCGCTATCGATGCCCGCGTTCTTCGCGCGCACGCACGCGGCGGTCGAACAGCAGCGCGCTGAGCACGATGCCCAGGCCTAGCACGACGCCGAGCAGGAACAGCACCATCGCGATCGCCGGATAGCCCCACAGCTTCAAGCCGGTTTCGATACGCATCATCTGCGCCGAGGCCATGATCAGCGCCGCAGTCACGATGCCGGCCGCCACGCGGTTGGCGATCTTCTGCAGGCTTTCCATCAGATGTGATTCTTCCAGCCCGGTGACGCGCATCTGCAGGCGGTTTTCCGCCGCCAGCGACAGGATCTCGGACATGCGGCGCGGTCCTTCGCGCACCAGATGCTGCAGTTCCATCGCCTCGCTGGCTAGATTGGCCGCCGACAGGGATTTTTTCAGGCGCGCGCGCATCACATGCTGCAGGTGGCGCTCGACGATGCGGCGGGTGTCCAGGTGCGGCGACAGCGTGCGGCACACGCCTTCCAGGTTCAACAGGGTCTTGCCGAGCAGGCTCAGTTCCGGTGGCGTGCGCAGGCCGTTGGCGGTGGCGATGCGCACCAGATCCAGTACCACACGGCCCTCGGAGGTGGTGTCGTGCGCGGCGTAGCGGGCGATCATCTGCCCGGTTTCGCGCTGGTAGCGGTCTTCGTCGTAATCCTCCAGGCGCGTGCTCAGCGCAATGGTCTCTTCGGCGACCTCTTCGCCACGGCCGTCGACGGCGGCGAACAGCAGCTTGAGCAAGCGCTCGCGCAGGCGCGGCGGCACATGCGCGACCATGCCCAGGTCGAAGATCGCCAGGCGCCCGTCCTGCAGCACGCGCAGGTTGCCCGGATGCGGGTCGGCATGGATCTCGCCATGCACGAACATCTGATCCAGGTAACCCTTGACCAGTTCTGCGGCCAGCTTGTCCATCGGCTGCTCGGTGCGGCGCAGGCCGGAGATCTTGTCCACGCGCACGCCTTCGGCCAGCTGCATGGTCAGCACCTTGCGGCTGCTCAGGTCCCACACCGGTTGCGGAATCCACAACAGCGGAAACGGCTTGAGATGCTTGCCGAAGCGCACCAGCGTCTCGGCCTCGTCCTCGTAATTGAGCTCGGCGCGCAGGGTCTTGCCGAATTCGCCCAGCCAGTCGGCAAAGCGTACGCGCCGGCCGATGCCGGTCAGGCGGTCGGCGGCGGTGGCAAAACTCTTGAGCACGTCCAGATCCGAACGTACCTGGGCAGCGACTTCGGGCTTTTGCACCTTGACTGCCACCGGGGTGCCGTCGCGCAGGGCGGCGCGGTGCACCTGCGCCAGCGAGGCGCAGCCCAGCGGCACCGGATCGAAAAACGAGAACGCCTTGTTGACCGACACGCCGAGTTCTTCTTCGATGATCTGGCGGATGCGCTCCACCGGCACCGAACTGGTGTTCTCCTGCATGCGCTCCAGCGCCGTGGCGAACTCCGGTGGCACGATGTCCGGCCGCGTGGACAGCATCTGGCCGAGCTTGACGAAGGTGGGACCGAGCGCTTCCAGGTCGGAGACGAACTGGTCGGGCGTGCCTTCGGCGGGCACTTCGTACTCGTTGATCGCAGCCGGATCCAGGTTCATGCCCGCAAACACGCCCGACCCGCGATACCGCAGCAACAGGCGCAGGATCTGCGTGCGACGGCTCATGCCGCCCACCACGCCGGTGTCGGCGGGGATCGCGGCCTGGGCCGGTGTGCGGTACGGGTCGTTCGGACTCAAGGCCATCTCCGGCGGTCGTGCAAGAGCGCGAGTGTGGCCAGCGGCGGGTCGTCGGGCGGTGAATCCAGACAAGCGGCTACGGCGCGGTCGTGTGCGGCGAGGCCGACGGGCATGGCCGAATCATGCGGCCGGCGGGCGTCGGGATCGCGCACCAACGGTCGGCAACGGCGTGCAACCGCCTGCCATCACCCCATACGGGCGCAGGATCGGCGAGAATCCACCGCCACTCACGAAGGACCCCCGCATGGCCGGTGCCAGCCTGTTCACCCTGCTCGACGACATCGCCACGCTGCTGGACGACGTTTCCATCCTGACCAAGGTCGCGGCCAAGAAGACCGCTGGCGTCCTCGGCGACGACCTGGCGCTCAATGCGCAGCAGGTCACCGGCGTCACCGCCGACCGCGAGCTGCCGGTGGTGTGGGCAGTGGCCAAGGGCTCGCTGATGAACAAGGTGATCCTGGTGCCGGCGGCGCTGGCGATCAGCGCCCTGGAGGCCTGGCTGCGCGGGCGCGGCTACAACGTGCCGCTGGTGATGCCGCTGATGATGATCGGCGGTGCCTACCTGTGCTTCGAGGGCGTGGAGAAGCTAGCGCACAAGTTCCTGCACAACCAGGACGAGGAAGCGCAGCGGCATGCCGAGCGCACCCGCGCGCTGGCCGACCAGAACGTGGACGTGGTGGCGCTGGAAAAGGACAAGGTCAAGGGCGCGATCCGCACCGACTTCATCCTGTCGGCGGAGATCATCGTGCTGTCGCTGGGCGTGGTGGCCGGGGTGTCGTTCGGCCAGCAGGTCGCGGTGCTGGTGGCGATCGCGCTGGCGATGACCATCGGTGTGTACGGCCTGGTCGCAGCCATCGTCAAGCTGGACGACCTGGGCCTGTACCTGAGCAAGAAGGGCGCGGCGTTGGCGGCGCTGGGCCGCGGCATCCTGGTGGCCGCGCCGTGGCTGATGAAGTTCCTGTCGGTGGCCGGCACGCTGGCGATGTTCCTGGTCGGCGGCGGCATCCTGGTGCACAACATCCCGGCGTTGCATCACCTGGTGCAGGGCCTGGCCAAGTCAGCCGGCGGCATGGGCTGGCTGGTCGATGCACTGGGCAACATGCTGGTCGGCGTGGTTGCCGGTGCGATCGTGCTGGGCGCGGTGATGCTGTTCCAGAAGCTGCGCGGGAAGCCGGCGGCGCACTGACGCCGTCCCGCGGCGGGCCAGGGGAGCCCCTGGTCGCCGCACGGAAGCGGTTGGTCGTAGTGGGGCCCGGCGGCAACCGAAAGACCGGCGGCGCCTCTGCGTCGTGCGCCGGTAATCCGGTATGACCGGTCGATGCGGCAGGCCGCGTTCGCGGCTAGTCGGCGCTGATCACCCGATTCTTGCCGGCTGCCTTGGCGTCGTACATGGCGCGGTCGGCACGGCGGATCACATCGTCCTGGGCCTCGTCGAGATGGCGCAGTGCCACGCCGCCGCTGAAGCTGACGAACACGCGCACGTCCTCGTGCAGCAACGAGCGCTGGGCCAGTGCGCGCTGCAGGCGGATCACCGCCGCGCTGGCTTCGAAGATGGTGGAGTCCGGCAACAGCAGTACGAACTCCTCGCCGCCGAAGCGGGCGATGGCGTCGGTGGTGCGCAGCACCGACTTGGCCACGTCCACGGTGTGGCGCAGCGCGGCGTCGCCACCGGCGTGGCCGTGGGTCTCGTTGAGGCGGCGGAAGTCGTCCAGATCCAGCATCGCCACGCACAAGGGTTGCCCGCCGCGCTGGGTGCGTGCGGCCTCACGCTGGAACAGTTCCTCGAAGCCACGGCGGTTCAGCGCGCCGGTCAGCTGGTCTTCGCGCACCAGCCCGGCCACGTCCTTGAGTTCCTGTTCGAGCGAGGCGATGCGCTGCTCGGCGTCCTCGACCTGGCGGCGTGCGGCCAGCAGCTCGTCGCGTGCGGCCAGCGCCTGCGCCTGCACCCCGGCAGTGTCCTGTAGCACGTCCTGCAACAGCCGGTTAAGGTCGGGAATGCTGCGAGCGTCGCCGATCGCCTGCGAATAGCCGGCAACGCGATCGTGGTACTCGCCGGTGCTGGTGGCCATGCCGTCGAGCCGGTCGACGAAGGACACCATCATCTCGCGCATCGCGGTCTTGGAGTCGGCAATGCCTTGCTTGAGCAGGCCCTGCTTGTAGATGACCTCGCGCAAGGTGCCGCGTGCCTGTTCGATCGAGCTGACATCCAGCGGCCCGGAGATCAGCTGCCGCACCACCGAGATCTGGCCCTGCAGCCAGCTGCGATCGTCGAGCAGTTCGCCGACGTTTTCCAACAACAGGTCGAACAGGCCGAGCAGCAGGTTCTGCTGCTCGCTGGCATCTTCGGCACGCAGGCCGATCTGGTGACTCAGTTCGCGCAGGCGCTGTTCCAGGGTGATCAGCTCATGGCCGGGGCGCCAGTGGCGCAGTGCCGATGCCAGGGTCTGCGCTTCCTCGGCCAGTTCCGGGCTGCGTTGCAGCAGCGTGGCCAGGGCATTGCCCAGCGCGTGCCGCAGCAGGTCGCGCAGTTGTTCGGCTTCGGTGCGCCCTTCGGCCAGCGAGTCGCCGGTATCGATGGTGCGGATGTACTTGTCGATCAGTTGCCGCAGGGTGCGGCCGTAGCCGGGCCAGTCGCCGGCCGCATAGGCTGCGCTCAGGCGCACGCCCATGTCGCCGAGTTCGCCATGCAGGCTGGTGATGCCTTCGGCGAAGGCCAGCAGCAAGGCCTCCGGATGCGCGGCATGCGAGAACAGGCGCATCAACAGGGCGGTGGCGGCCGCCGGGTCGTGCGCGCCGGACTTGTTCTTGGCCGGCACCAGCTGATGCGCGGCCAGGCCGTGCCCGCTGCCGATCACGCTGGGCAGGGCGGCGGCCGGGCGCGCGCTGTCCGCGCCGCCCCAGGGCAACAGGCGGCGCAGCCCGCCACGTGGGCGGCTTGGGAGTTCAGGCTGGTCTGCCATGCGCCGGGGTCTCGGAAAGTCGTGGTGCCATTGCGGGTTATCGGCGCGCGGGCGTCGCGCTTAAGCGGTCTGGGCAGGTCTGCGCAGTTCCGGCAGGCAGCCCCGATGCCAGGCAGTAGACGACAGCGGTCCTGCGTGCGCGGCTGAACAAGTCATGCGGGTGATGGCGGGCGCCGCCGTCGTTGCCCGCTTTCGGTGCGTTTCAACAACCGCGCACCACGGCAGGGATGTCATCGCACTGCAATGCGCCGCTTATGCCTTTAGAGCTACGCAACCATGCGCAAGGGAATGTAGATGTCGCAGAAAAGTCAGCACGTATTCACGCATATTTTATTTGCCCGGGGTGTAGATTCGTCCCAAGGACAACGTGGAGTACGCGCGTTGGCCCCGCTCCTCATTCGTAGCAGGTCGTCTGGCTGAATCGGCAGATGATGGTTGTCGCTTCGCTGTTTTTCCGTCTCCACCCACTTTACGACGGACGTTTAGATGGTTGCCATGATGCCGCTTCACGCTACTACCGCACGCTTAGAGCGCAGCACGATGCTCCCGACTCTGAAGAAGAGCGGGCGACCGCGTGATGCACGTGGCCGCTTCATTCGCCATCACGAGCGCCTGCCGGTGTCGCCGGCCGATACCCGCGGCGCCTTGTTCGTGGTGTCGGAGATGGCGGACTTCATCAAGGCGGGCGGTCTGGGCGATGTGGCCGCGGCGCTGCCACGCGCGCTGCGCCATCGCTACGACGTCCGTGTGCTGATCCCCGGCTATCGCGCGGTGCTGGCACGCGCGGGCAAGGTGGAGATCGTCGGCCGGGTGCTGGCGCATGCCGCACTGCCGGCCTGCGACATCGGCCGCATCGTGCAATCGGACGGGCTGCCGATCTACATCCTGCTGTCCAAGGAATTGTTCGAACGCGACGGCTCGCCCTATGTGAGCACCAGCGGCTCGGAGTTCGAAGACAACGCGATCCGCTTTGCCACTTTGTCGCATGCCGCCGCGCAGATCGCCGCCGGCCATGCCGGGCTGGGCTGGAAGCCGCGCCTGCTGCACCTCAACGACTGGCCGTGCGCGCTGGCGGCCGCCTATGTGCGCTGGTCCGGCGGCACCACGCCGTGCCTGTTGACCATCCATAACCTGGCCTACCAGGGCCTGGTGCCGTATTCGATGGCCGCTGCGCTGGGCATCCCGGCCGAGCGTGTGGCCGAGCTGGAGTTCTACGGGCAGATGTCGTTCCTGCGCGGCGGCATCGTGCATGCCGACCACGTCAACACGGTCAGCGTCAGCTATGCCCAGCAGATCACCGGCCCGGCGCAGGGCTGTGGCCTGGACCGCCTGCTGGCCGGCCGCGCCGCCAAGGGCGCGCTGACCGGCATCGTCAACGGCATCGACGCCAGCTGGGACCCGCGTACCGACGAATATCTGGACACGCACTTCAGCGTCAATCAGTGGCAGGGCCGTCAGGCCAACGCCGCGCAGGTGCGCAAGGCTTTCGGGCTGCGCGAGAGCACCGGCCCGCTGTTTGCGGTGGTGTCGCGGCTGGTGCATCAGAAGGGCCTGGATCTGATCTGCGAGGTCGCCCCGCAGATCGTGGCGGCCGGCGGCCAGATCGCGGTGATCGGCGGTGGCGAGCCGGAGATCGAGCAACAGGTCGCCGAGCTGACCCGGCGCTATCCGGGCCAGGTCGGTGCCTTCATCGGTTTCGAGGAAGGCCTGGCGCGGCGCATGTTCGCCGGCGCCGACTTCCTGCTGATGCCGTCGCGCTTCGAGCCGTGCGGCTTGAGCCAGATGTATGCACAGCGTTTTGGCTGCCTGCCGATCGCGCACGCCACCGGTGGTCTGATCGACACGGTGGATGACGGCGTCACCGGCTTTTTGTTCCAGCACGCCAGCGTGGAAGCGTTGCGCCGCTGCCTGGAGCGCGCATTCCGCACCTTCCGCCTGCCCAGCCTGCTGTCGGCGATGCGCCGCGCGGCGATGCTGCGTCCCAGTGGTTGGGATGTGGCGGGCAAGAAATACCTCTCGCTGTACGAACGCACCGCCGCAACCGCTCCCGCGCTTGCGACGGTGTCATGAGCGAACGGCTGGGCGTGCAGGGGCAGGAGACGGAAGCGACGGCGGTGACCATGGATGGGATGGCGGATCTGGTGCAGAGCGTGCAGGCGCTGGCCGATGGCCTGCCTGCCGATGCATTCGCGGTATTGGGCCCGCATTCCCAGGCGGACGGCCGCCGGCTGGTGCGCGTGCTGGCGCCCGGTGCCGAGGCGATGGGCCTGATCGATCCACGCGGCAAGTTGCTGGCGCGCATGCAGGCCGGCCCGGTCGATGGCGTGTTCGAGGGCACGCTGGCGGTCGAAGGCCCGTATCGGCTGCGCATCGTGTGGCCGGACGTGGTGCAGGAGATCGAAGACCCCTACGCCTTTGCCGCCACGCTGGACGAATCCACCCTGCTGCAGATCGCTGCCGGCGACGGCCAGGCATTGCGTCGTGCCCTGGGTGCCCAGCACCTGCACTGCGACGACGTGCCCGGGGTGCGCTTTGCGGTGTGGGCGCCGCATGCGCAACGCGTGGCGGTGGTGGGCGATTTCAATGGCTGGGACGTGCGCCGGCACCCGATGCGCCCGCGCATCGGCGGGTTCTGGGAGCTGTTCCTGCCGCGTGTGGAAGCCGGCACGCGCTACAAGTACGCCATCACCGCTGCCGATGGCCGCGTATTGCTCAAGGCCGACCCGGTGGCGCGCCAGAGCGAATTGCCGCCGGCCACCGCCTCGGTGGTGCCGGGCGCGGCTGCGTTTGCCTGGACCGATGCCGCCTGGATGGCCGCGCGCGATGCCAATGCCGCGCCGGCGCCACTGTCGATTTATGAAGTGCATGCCGCGTCCTGGCGGCGCGATGGGCACAACCAGCCGCTGGACTGGCCAGGGCTGGCCGCACAACTGATCCCCTATGTGCAGCAGCTCGGCTTCACCCATATCGAGTTGCTGCCGATCACCGAACATCCGTTTGGCGGCTCCTGGGGCTATCAACCGCTGGGGCTGTATGCACCGACTGCGCGCCACGGCAGCCCGGATGGCTTTGCCCAGTTCGTCGATGCCTGTCATCGCGCCGGCATCGGCGTGATCCTGGACTGGGTCAGCGCGCACTTTCCCGATGATGCACACGGCCTGGCGCAGTTCGACGGCGCCGCGGTGTACGAGCATGCCGACCCGCGCGAAGGCATGCATCGCGACTGGAACACGCTGATCTACAACTACGGCCGGCCCGAAGTTACCGCCTACCTGCTGGGCAGCGCGCTGGAGTGGATCGATCACTACCACCTCGACGGCCTGCGCGTGGATGCAGTGGCCTCGATGCTGTATCGCGACTATGGCCGTGCCGAAGGCGAGTGGGTGCCCAACGCGCATGGCGGCCGCGAGAATCTGGAAGCGGTCGCCTTCCTGCGCCAGCTCAACAGCGAGATTGCCACGCGCTTTCCCGGTGTGCTGAGCATCGCCGAAGAGTCCACCGCCTGGCCGGGCGTGACCGCGCCGACCAGCGAGGGCGGACTGGGCTTCACCCACAAATGGAACATGGGCTGGATGCACGACACGCTGGGCTACATGCAGCGCGATCCGGCCGAGCGCGCGCAGCACCATAGCCAGCTCACCTTCGGCCTGGTGTACGCGTTCTCCGAGCGTTTTGTGCTGCCGCTCTCGCACGACGAAGTGGTGCACGGCAGCGGTGGCCTGCTCGGGCAGATGCCCGGCGACGACTGGCGGCGCTTTGCCAATCTGCGCGCCTACCTGGCGTTGATGTGGGCGCATCCGGGCGACAAGCTGCTGTTCATGGGCGCCGAGTTCGGCCAGTGGAACGACTGGAATCACGATCAATCGCTGGACTGGCATCTGCTCGACGGCGCCGCGCATCGCGGCGTGCAGCAACTGGTCGGCGACCTCAACGCCGCGTTGCGACGGGTGCCGGCGCTGTACCGCGGCACGCATCGTGCCGACGGCTTCGACTGGAGCGTGGCCGACGACGCGCGCAACAGCGTACTGGCATTCATCCGCCACGATCCCGATGGCGGCGCACCGTTGCTGGCGGTGAGCAACCTCACCCCGCAACCGCACCACGACTATTGCGTTGGCGTGCCGCGTGCCGGCGGCTGGCGCGAAATCCTCAATACCGACAGTGCCCATTACGGTGGCAGCAACCTCGGCAACAGCGGTCGCCTGGCGACCGAGCCGATGGGCATGCACGGGCACGCACAACGCCTGCGCCTGACCCTACCGCCGCTGGCCACGATCTATCTGCAAGCGGAGAAATAAGAATGAACGAGCGCAACGACACCACGCCGGCATGGGGTGCATGGCCAGCGGGTGAGGGACAGGTGCGCTTCGCGCTCTGGGCACCGGATGCCAAAAGCGTGGAAGTGGTCTTCGACGACGGCGCGCGCATCGCGTTGCAGGCCGCGCAGGATGGCTTCTTCAGCGCGGTGATCGAATGCGCGGCGGATGCGCGCTATCGCTACAGCGTCGATGGCGGCGAACCGGTGCCGGATCCGGCCTCGCGCTGGCAGCCCGAGGGCGTGCACGGCCCCAGCGCCGTGCAGCGCAGCGATGGCTACGCCTGGCAGAACAGCCAGTGGCAGGGACGGCCGTGGGGCGAGGCGGTGATCTACGAACTGCACGTCGGCACCTGCGGCGGCTATGCCGGTGTGCAGGCGCAACTGCCGCAGCTGGCGGCGATGGGCATCACCGCGATCGAGCTGATGCCGCTGAGCGCATTTCCGGGCGCGCACAACTGGGGCTACGACGGCGTGCTGCCGTATGCACCGGTAGAAGCCTATGGCACGCCGGACCAATTGAAGGCGCTGATCGACGCCGCGCACGGACACGGCCTGATGGTGTTGCTGGACGTGGTCTATAACCACTTCGGCCCGGACGGCAATTATCTGCACAGCTATGCCGGCCCGTTCTTCAACGAGGACAAGCCCACCCCATGGGGCGCGGCGATCGATTTCCGCAAGCCGCAGGTGCAGCGTTACTTTCTCGATAACGCGCTGATGTGGCTGCACGAATACGGCTTCGACGGCCTGCGCCTGGATGCGGTGCATGCGATCACCCCGAACGCCTTTCTGGATACCTTGCGGCAGACCGTGCAGGCCAGCCTGCCGGCCGGCCGCCACGTGCATCTGGTGCTGGAAAACGAGGCCAACCAGGCGTCACAGCTGCAACGCGGCTACACCGCGCAGTGGGATGACGATTTCCACAACGCCCTGCATGTGCTGCTGACCGGCGAAGAGGAAGGCTATTACGCCGCCTTTGCCGACAAGCCCACCCAACACCTGGCGCGCGTGCTGGGCGAAGGCTTCGCCTACCAGGGCGAGCCGGACCCGCGCGGGCATGTGCGTGGCGAGCCCAGCGGGGCGCTGCCGCCGCACAAGTTCGTGGTCTTCGCGCAGAACCACGACCAGATCGGCAACCGTGCGCGCGGCGAGCGGCTGAGCGTACTGGTATCGCCGCAACGCCTGCGTACTGCGCTGGCACTGACCACGCTGACGCCGATGATTCCGTTGTTCTTCATGGGCGAGCCGTGGGGCGCCACGCAGCCGTTCCTGTTCTTCACCGACTTCGGCCCGCCGCTGGACGATGCAGTGCGCGAAGGGCGCCGTCGCGAATTCGCGCACTTCGCCGCATTCGCCGACGAAGCGCAGCGCGCCACCATCCCCGATCCGAACAGCCACGATACCTTCGCCGCCTCGCGTTCGCCGATCGAAGACGCCGCGCAGGGCGAAGGCGTGCAGTGGACAGCCTGGTTCAAGGCGCTGCTGGGCGTGCGCCGCCAGTGGCTGGTACCGGGGCTTGCACAGGCGCGCGCGGTGGGCGCCAGCGTGCTGGCCGATGGCGCAGTGACCGCCAGCTGGGAGCTGCCCGACGGGCTGTGGCATATCGCCTTCAACGTCGGTGCCTCGGCGGTGCCGATGCCGCCGCTGCGCGGCCGCGTGGCGCATGTCGAAAACGTCGCCGCCGACGCGCAGCAGTTGCCGGTCGATGGCTTCATCGCCTGGCACGAGGCGCGCGCATGAGTACCCGTGATCTGAGCAGGAGCGATCTGCATGCGCTGGCCGGCGCGGCCGGGGTGATGGTGGACTGGGTGGATGCCAGCGACCAGCCACGGCAGGTGTCCGACCAATCGCTGCATGCGGTGCTGACCGCGCTGGAACTGCCTGCCGGCACCGCTGCGCAGCGCGCAGACAGCCTGCGTCGCTGCAAGGCGCACGCCACCGAGCCGGCGCCGCTGCTGACCGTGCAGGTGGCCGGGTTGCTGCCGGTGTCGGTTGCCGCCAACGCCAGCGGCCGTTGGCTGGACGACAGCGGCGCCAGCGAGCCGGCGCATGCCGATGCGCAGGGGCAGGTGCGTGCGCCGCAGCGTTTCGGCTACTGGACGCTGCAGATCGGCAGCCTGACCCAGCAGGTCGCGGTCGCCCCGCAACGCTGCTTCAGCGTGGCCGATGCCTGTGGCCTGCCGGCACCGCGTGCCTGGGGCATGGCGCTGCAGGTGTATTCGGCACGCAGCATCGACGACGCCGGCATCGGCGACGCATCCGGCACGGTGGAATGGGTGCGG
Organism: Xanthomonas sp. WHRI 6108; assembly: GCF_040202385.2. NCBI lineage: Bacteria > Pseudomonadati > Pseudomonadota > Gammaproteobacteria > Lysobacterales > Lysobacteraceae > Xanthomonas > Xanthomonas sp. WHRI 6108. The sequence continues at coordinate 479,047 of NZ_CP168198.1, forward strand.
CATGCCGCACTGGCCGGTGCCGATGCCCTGGCCCTGAGCCCGGTGCATGCCGCGCGCCCGGTCACCGGCGGCTACAGCCCGTATTCGCCCAGCGACCGGCGTTTTCTCGATCCCCTGCATGCCGCACCGGTGCGCATATTGGGCGAGCTCGCACTGGAGGCGATCAACGAGGTGCCCGGCCTGCGCGAGCGCTTCGATACGCTGCACCACAGCGCCCTGATCGACTGGCCGGCCTCGGCGCAGGCCAAGTGGCAGCTGCTGCGCCATCTCTACACCCGCGTGCCCGCCGATCATCCCGATCTGGCTGCCTTCCGCAGCGAGGGCGGCGAGGCGCTGGAGGGCTTTGCACGGTTTGCCGCGCAGGATTTCGGCGACGGCGATCCGCAGTTGCACGTGTTCACGCAATGGCTGGCGGCGCGCAGCTGGTCCGATGCGCAACGCGAGGCGCACGAGCGCGGCATGAAGATCGGTTTGATCGCCGATCTGGCCGTGGGCTTCGATCCCAATGGCGCCGAAGCCGCGGCGGCCGCCGACACCGTGCTGCGCGGCCTGGTGCTGGGCGCGCCGCCGGACGCCTTCAATGCCGATGGCCAGCACTGGGGCATCGGTGCGTATTCGCCCACCGCATTGCGGCGTAGCGGCTATGCGCCCTACATCGCGTTGCTGCGCGCAGTGCTGCGCGACCGCGGCGGCATCCGCATCGACCATATCCTGGGGTTGTTGCGGCTGTGGGTGGTGCCGGAAGGTGCCAGCTCCAACGAAGGCGCGTATCTGGCCTATCCGCTGCACGATCTGCTCAACCTGCTCGCGCTGGAATCGTGGCGGCACCGGGCGATCGTGATCGGCGAAGACCTCGGCGTGGTGCCGCCGGGCATCCGCGAGGAACTATCGCGGCGCGGGGTCATGGGCATCGATGTGTTGATGTTCACCCGCGACGACGATGGCGCCTTCGTCTCGCCGGCGCTGTGGCGGCCGGATGCGGTGGCCACCACCACCACGCACGATCTGCCCACCCTGACCGGCTGGCGCGAAGGCCGCGATATCGACTGGCGACGCAAGCTGGAACTGATCCAGCCCGCGCAGGCCAGCGATGACGCCACCGCACGCAGCAAGGATCTGGCACGCCTGGATGCGGCGGTCGAACACGCCGGCCTGACCGCGGCGGACGACCCGCTGCTGGGCGCGCTGCGCTTCACCGCCACCAGCGTCTCGCCCCTGGCCTTGCTGCCGGTGGAAGACGCGCTGGCGCTGGAAGAACAACCCAATCTGCCGGGCACCGTCGAGGTCCATCCCAACTGGCGTCGACGCCTGCCCGATCCCTTGCCGCATGCGCGCCTGAGTACGGCGCTGCAGGGCTTTGCCGAGGCGCGTCGCGTCGCGGCCGTTTCGGAACCGCATCCATGATCGAACTTCGCGCCACCGCCCGCCTGCAGCTGCATGTCGGCTTCACCCTGCACGATGCGCTCGCGCAGGTGCCGTATTACGCCGGCCTCGGCATCAGCCATCTGTACCTGTCGCCGATCGGCACTGCGGTGCCGGGCTCGACGCACGGCTACGACAATATCGACCCGACCGTGGTCAATCCCGAACTCGGCGGCGAAGACGCGCTCATCGCCCTGTCGCAGGCCGCGCGCGAGCACGGCATGGGCCTGATCGCCGACATCGTGCCCAACCACATGGCCACGCATGCGGACAACGCATGGTGGTGGGATGTGCTGCGCCATGGCCGCAGCGCCAAGCATGCCGACTGGTTCGACATTGACTGGCGCGCCCCCGGGCGCGACGGCAAGTTGTGGCTGGCGGTGCTGGACCGCCCGTATGCCACCGCACTGGCCGAAGGCCTGATCACGCTGGTGGTGGAGGACGACGGCAGCGCGGCACTGGCGCATTACGACCAGCGTTACCCGATCCGTCCGCAGACGCTGGAGGTGCCGGAAAAGGCCGCACGTGCGCAATGGCTGCGCGACTACAACGACGGCGCCAAGCGCGGCGATGGCCGCCTGCACAAGCTGATCGAGCGCCAGCCGTACCGCCTGAACTGGTGGCGCGTGGGCAACGACATGCTCAACTACCGTCGTTTCTTCGATATCACCTCGTTGGTGGCATTGCGCGTGGAGCTGCCGGCGGTGTTCGACGCGGTGCATGCGCTGCCGCTGCGGCTGGTGGCCGAAGGCCATCTGGACGGCTTGCGCATCGACCATGTGGACGGGCTCACCGACCCCACCGGCTATGTGCGCAAGCTGCGCAGCCGGCTGGATGCGGCCGGCCGCACGCGTGGACTCAAGCCCGGCACGCTGGGGTTGTATCTGGAAAAGATCCTGGCGCCCGGCGAAGCCTTGCCGGCCGACTGGCCCTGCGATGGCACCACCGGCTACGACTTCATGGACCAGGTCGGCGGCGTGCTGCATGACCCGGCCGGCTTCAAGCCATTGGCGCGTGCCTGGCAAAAGGTGAGCGGGCGCAGTGGCGACTTCGCACAGGAAGAGCGCAGCGCACGCGACGAGATGCTGCGCGGCCCGCTGCAGACCGAATTCAATCGCGCCGTGGGTGCGTTGTCGGCACTGGCGCGACTGGACCCGCCAACGCGCGAGTTCAGTCCGCAGATGCTGGCGCGCGGCCTGTGCGTGTTGCTGCGCTGGTTTCCGGTGTACCGCACCTACGCCGGTGCCAAGGGCGTGACCGGCAGCGAAGCCGAGCGCCTGCGCGCCACTGCCGCGCGTGCGCGCGAGGGCATGCCGGAGTCGATCGTTGCGGCCGTCGACGCGATCGAGCGCTGGCTGCTCGACGATGCCGGCGCCGACCGCGCGCAGGTCGCCTTGCGGCGCATCCTGCGTCGTCGCGTGGAGCAGTTGTCCGCACCGCTCAATGCCAAGTCGGTGGAAGACACCGCGTTCTACCGGCATGGCGTGCTGCTGTCGCGCAACGAGGTCGGCAGCCATCCGACCCACTTCGCCAACGACGCGGCCGAGTTCCACGCGCAGAATCTCGAACGCGCCAAGCACTTCCCGCGCGCGTTGCTGGCCACCGCCACGCACGACCACAAGCGCGGCGAAGACCTGCGCATGCGGCTGGCGGTGCTGTCCGAGCAACCGCGCTGGTGGATCGAGCAGAGCAGCCAGTTCGATGCCTTGACCGAGACGCTGGACTCGCCGGCCTTGGCCGGTGGCGACCAGCAGATGCTCTGGCAGACCCTGGTGGCCGCCTGGCCGATCGGACTGGGCGCCGACCAGACTGAGCCGCTGGCCGAGTACGCCGAGCGCATTGCGCAGTGGCTGCTCAAGGCGGTGCGCGAAGCCAAGCTGCACACCAGCTGGACCGATGGCTCGCCGGCCTACGAGCAGGCCGTGCAGGCCACCGTGGAGCAGGTGCTGTGCAGCCGCGCCGGGTTGCCGCTGCGGCGGGCGCTGCTGCGCGCCAGCAACCACATCGCCGCGGCCGGTGCGCGCAATGCGCTGGTGCAGACCACGTTGCGCCTGACCGTGCCGGGCGTGCCTGACCTGTACCAGGGCACCGAAGGCTGGGATCTGTCGCTGGTGGACCCGGACAACCGCCGCCCGGTCGACTACGCGCAGCGCCAGCAATGGCTGCAGCAGGCGCGCGACTGGAACACGCTGCTGCGCAGCTGGCGCGATGGCGCAGTCAAGGCACGTCTCACCGCACTGCTGTTGCAGCTGCGTGCCGAACATCCGTCGCTGTTTGCGAAGGGCGATTATCAGCCCTTGACCGTGGCGGTCAGCGGCGATGCGCAGGTGCTGGCGTTCCGCCGCCAGTACCGCGGCCAGTCGCTGGTGGTGGCAGTGACGCGGCTGGGGGCCGGCAACCAGGGCGATGGCGACCTGCCGCTGCTGGTGCCGCCGGCCAATTGGGGTCAGGCGTCGTTGGCATTGCCGCCCGCCACGTATCGTAATGTGCTCGATGGCAGCACGCTGCAGCCGCAAGGCGGCCGCGTGGCGATATCCACGCTGTTTGCACGTGCGCCAGTGGCAGTGTTGTTGACCCCCTAAGAGAACGTAAGCAATGAACGACACGGAACGGCAAGCGCGGCTTCGCCAGTTGGCACAGGAGATCTGGGAGGCCGAAGGCCGCCCGGACGGCCACGCAGATCGGCATTGGGCTATGGCCGAGCGGCTGGTGGATGCCGAAGAGCGCGCCGCCGAACAGGCTGGCCCGCCGGTGACTGCACGCCAGTAACGGTGCCTCTGTCACCTTACATGGTTCACCCTGCAGGCTGTGCCGTGCCAGGGTGAGCGTGCCCGGGCACGCAGGCACCCGCATTCGCTCAGCGTTTTGAGTTCACCGTTCTCAGGAGTTACCGATGGCCACCCGCAAGTTCACTCAGCGCTCGCGCATTCGCGAAGGCCGTCCCAACCCGCTCGGCGCCACCTGGGATGGCCTGGGGGTCAACTTCGCGCTGTACTCGCGTAACGCTACCCGTGTCGAGCTGTGCCTGTTCGACGAGCGTGGCCGCGAGCAGGAGCGCCTGGCGCTGCCCGAGTACACCGACGAGGTCTGGCACGGCTATCTGCCCGACGCACGCCCCGGCCAGCTGTACGGCTACCGCGTGCATGGACCTTATGCGCCCGAGGCCGGGCATCGCTTCAACCACAACAAGCTGCTGTTGGACCCGTATGCCAAGCAGATCGTCGGCGAGCTCAAATGGGCGCCGCATCTGTTCGGCTACACCATCGGCCACCGCGACAAGGATCTGAGTTTCGACCGTCGCGACAGCGCGGCGTTCATGCCCAAATCGGCGGTGATCGACCCGGCCTTTACCTGGGGCCAGGACCGCCCGCCGCAGACGCCGTGGAACCGCACGGTGATCTACGAAGCGCACGTGCGCGGGCTGAGCATGTTGCATCCGGCAGTGCCGCCGGAAAATCGCGGCACCTTCTCGGCCCTCAAGACCGACGAGCTGATCGACCACATCAGCTCGCTCGGCGTCACCGCGGTGGAACTGCTCCCGGTTCACGCCTTCGTCGACGACCAGTACCTGCTGGAAAAAGGCCTGCGCAATTACTGGGGCTACAACACGCTGGGCTTCTTCGCGCCGCAGGCGCGCTACATGTCCACGCGCACCGTGGCCGAGTTCAAGCAGATGGTGGCGCGCCTGCATCATGCGGGGCTGGAAGTGCTGCTGGACGTGGTCTACAACCACACTGCCGAAGGCAACGAGCTGGGGCCGACGCTGTCGTTCAAGGGCATCGACAACGCCAGCTACTACCGCCTGGCCGACGATCGCCGCTTCTACATCAACGACACCGGCACCGGCAACACCTTCGACCTGACCAACGTCGGCGCGTTGCGCATGGTGATGGACTCGCTGCGCTACTGGGTGCAGGAAATGCATGTCGACGGCTTCCGCTTCGACCTGGCCAGCATCCTCGGCCGCGAGCGCTATGGCTTCGATCCGTCGGGCAGCTTTCTCGATGCGGTGCGCCAGGATCCAGTACTGAGCCAGACCAAGCTGATCGCCGAGCCGTGGGATATCGGCCCGGGCGGTTACCAGGTCGGCAACTTCCCGCCGGGCTGGGTGGAATGGAACGACAAGTTCCGCGACAACGTGCGCGCGTTCTGGCGTGGCGACGGTGGTCAGCTGGCCGAACTGGCCACGCGCCTGACCGGCTCGGCCGACCTGTTCAACCATAGCGGCCGCCGCCCCACCGCGTCGGTCAACTTCGTCACCGCGCACGACGGCTTCACCCTGCGCGATCTGGTCAGCTACGAAGGCAAGCACAACTTCGCCAACGGCGAAGAGGGCAGGGACGGCAGCGACCACAATATCTCGGCCAATTACGGTGTCGAAGGCGACACCAACGACCCGGGCATCAAGCAACTGCGCCGCCAACAGATGCGCAACCTGCTGGCCACGTTGTTGCTGTCGCAGGGCACGCCGATGCTGCTGGCCGGTGACGAGTTCGGCCACAGCCAGAACGGCAACAACAACGCGTATTGCCAGGACAACGAACTGACCTGGATCGACTGGACTGCCGCCACCAAGGCCGCCGCCGCCGATCAGGCTGCGTTCGTGCGGCGGTTGATCCGCATCCGCCAGCGTTACCCGCTGCTGCATCGCGCCCGCTTCTTCGATGGCAAGTTCGACGAAGCGCTGGGCCTGAAGGATCTCACCTGGCTGGCACCGGACGGCCACGAGATGGACGAAGCCGGCTGGCACGACCCGGAAGCGCGCGCGCTGATGCTGCGCCTGGATGGCCGCTCGCCGACCACCGGTCTGCGCGAGATCGCCGCCAACGTGACCTTGCTGATGCTGATCAATGCGGCCTCCACCAGCGTGTCGTTCACGCTGCCGGCGATGCACGACGAACATTGGCGCGTACTGGTCGACACCGCACGCCATGGCGGCCGCGTGGTGGCCGGCGGCAGCGAATGGAAGGCGCCGGCGCACTCGTTGACCTTGCTGGCAGTGGAGCGTGATCGCATCGCCAGCAGCGCACGCATCGTCTCCGAGGGCGCACGCTGATGGCAGGGGCGGTCTGATGGACGTGCTGCTGGCAGGGGCCACCGGTCTGGTCGGCGGACATGTTTTGCAACAGCTGCTGGCCGACGCGCGCTGTACCGGCGTGGTGGCGATCACGCGCCGGCCGCTGTCGCAGATCCATCCCAAGCTGCGCAACCAGGTGATCGATTTCGAGCGCCTGGACCACTGGACCGCGCCGCGCATGGAAGCGGCCATCTGCGCCCTGGGCAGCACGATGAAACAGGCCGGCTCGCGCGAGGCGTTCTACCGCATCGATCACGACTACCCGATGGCGCTGGCACGCGCCGCCTGCGCGCAGGGCACCTCGGTGTTCGTGCTGAATTCGGCGGCCGGTGCCGACGCGCACTCGCGCATCTTCTACAACCGCGTCAAGGGCGAACTGGAACGCGACCTGCGCGCGGTCGGCTTCCCCTCGCTCACCTTCGTTCGCCCGGGCCTGATCGGCGGCGAACGCGAGCAGCGCCGCACCGGCGAACACATCGGCAGCCTCGTGCTGGGTGCGCTCGGCCCGCTGCTACCACGCCGCTTCCGCATCAATCCAGCCGAACGCATCGCCGCCGCCATGGTGAGCGCCGCGCTGGCACCGGCACGTGGCGAGCACAGCGTCGAGGCTGCGGAGTTGGTTGGCTAAAGCCGCCTCATCGCCTCGTCGCGAGGCAGCCGGATAGAGGTGAAGCGCCGCCGTATCGTAGGAGCGTGCCTGCGCGCGACGGGACGTTACCGATAAAGCCTCATCGCGCGCAGGCACGCTCCTACAGGTTCGCGCGCAGCGGACCGGCGTGTTCGCCAGCACAAATCCCCGCTCACACTCCCAACGACTGCCCACCATCCATCAGCACCCGCCCGTCGTCGCGAGGGTGTCGCAGATGGAGGAACTGCTTGTCTGCTGTTCGTAGGAGCGTGCCTGCGCGCGACGGGGCGTTACCAGTAAAGCTTCATCGCGCGCAGGCACGCTCCTACAGAGTCACGCGCAGCGGATCGGCATGTTCGCCAGCACAAATCCCCGCTCACACCCCCAACGACTGCCCACCATCCACCGCCAGTACCTGTCCGGTGATCCAGCGCGCCTGCGGCGATGCAAGAAACAACGCCGCATCGGCGATGTGCTGCACTTGACCGAATCCGCCGAACGGGATGCTGTCGCGGATGCGGGCATACAGCTCCGGTTCTTCATCGCGGCGGCGGGCCCATAGCCCGTCGGGAAACTCGATAGAACCCGGTGCGATTGCGTTGACGCGGATATGCTCGCGTGCGAGCTCGGCGGCCAGCGTGGTGGTGTAGTAATTCAGCGCTGCCTTGGCGGTGGAATAGGCGATCGCACGTGGTGTCGGGCGTTGCGCATTGATCGAGCTGATATTGAGGATCACTGCCGCGTCGCTGTTGCGCAGGTGCGGCAGCGCGGCGCGATTGCAACGCACGGCGGCCATCAGGTCGACATCCAGACCGGCCTGCCAGCTTGCATCGTCGTTGCCATGTCCATAGCCGGAGGCGTTGTTGATCACCACGTCCAGACCATTCAGTGCCTGCGCTGCGGCCTGCACATACGCCTCGATTTGCGCAGCGTCCGACAGGTCGCAGGCGAAGGTGTGTACCGGGGCTCCATGAGGCGCCAATGCGAGGGCGGCCTGTGCCAGGCCATCGGCATTGCGTGCGCACAGCGAGACCTGCGCCCCGTTGCGGACGAACGCGTCGGCAATGGCCAGGCCGATACCACGGCTGCCGCCTGCGATCAGCACGCGTTGATTGCGCGGCGAGATTTGCGTGGGTGCTGCGGAAATGGACATGGCGGACACTCGATCGGAAACCGACATTATCGAGCAGCCCGGTCATGACGCGGTGCTCGGTACCGTTGCAGTGTTGAACGCATCGTCGGAATGTCTGCTGTCCGTTTCACTACTTCCACCGCTTCTGCCAACGACGCGCCGGCCACCGCGCGTAGCGGGCTGGCGATCTACTGCACTCATCCCCAGGCGCGCGCGGGCTGTGCTCGGAATTGCCATGTGCCACTCGTACACCCAGGTGTTGAGCGCGCCGTCCACACGTCCCGAGCGATTGTTCGCTACGTGTTGTCAGCCACCCCAAATCGCGGTGCGCAGCGCTGCGCTGCGAGCCAGGTTGGGAGCCATGCATTGGCACCTGGCTGCGGTCGCGTGTGCTGTCATCTTTGTGCAATGCCGTGCGCAGGCCGCTTGCCACACAAGCCTCATCACCAAGCATGATCAGCTCATGCGTTTTCGGTTGCTCGCCGCTAACCATTTGTTTACACGTTTGCGCCGCGCTGCGGGCAAAACGTGCGGGTCATTCAGTGGGAGTTGCACATGGAAACCCATATCACCGTCATCGGTGCCGGCTTTTGCGGCACCGCGCTGGTCCGTGCGCTGGCGCAGACGGCCGATGCGCAGGTGCGCATCACCCTGGTCGGCGTGACCGAGACCTTCGGCAGCGGCATCGCCTATGGTGCGGCGCGGCCGGAGCACCTGCTCAACGTGCGCGCCAAGGACCTGGGGATCGATGCGCAGGCGCCAGGTGCCTTCGCCGATACCCTGCATCTGGGCGACAGCGGGCGACTGGAATTCCTGCCGCGCCTTGCCTATGGCGATTATCTGCGCAGCGAGCTGGATACCGCGGTCAGTGGCGCGCAGGCGTCGATCGTGCGGCTGTCGCAGGAAGCGGTGGCGGTGGAGCGTGCGCGCAAGGGCTTTCGCGTGTTCCTGGCCAATGGCGATGCCTTCCACAGCGATCGGGTGGTGCTGGCGGTGGGCGCACTGCAGCCGCAGGCGTTGGCCGGGATCGGCCCGCGCCTGAGCGTACATCCGCGCTATATCGGCTGGCCGTGGCAGGGCGATGCCCTGGCGCGCCTGTCGCCGGACGACGATGTGCTGATCGTCGGCACCGGGCTGACCATGGTGGATGTGGCATTGACCCTGCACACGCGCGGGCATCGTGGCCGCCTGCTGGCGATCTCGCGACGCGGCCTTGCGCCGCAGGCGCATCTGCGCCAGCCGGGTGCGGCGCTGGAATTGCCGCCGCATCTGCAGCGCGCACTCAAGGATGCCGACCTGCGTGGCCTGCTGCGCGGTGTGCGTCAGCTCAGTGCGGTGGTCGACGACTGGCGACGCGTGGTGGATGCCTTGCGCCCGCATCTGCAACCGCTGTGGCAGCGGCTGGAGTTGCCGCAGCGTGCGCGTTTCCTGCGCCATCTGCGCCCGTATTGGGAGGTGGCGCGGCACCGCGTTGCGCCGGGCGCAGCGGAACAGCTGGCGCAATTGCAGCAATCGGGGCAACTGCAGATCGTCGCAGCGCGCCTGCTGCGCGCGCGTTGGGTGCCCGATGGCGTGGAAGCGGTGATTCGCCCGCGTGGATCGGCCGACGCGCAGACCGATCATTACGATGCGGTGATCCGCGCCACAGGGTTGGACACCGATATCGACCGCACCAGCGACCCGTTGATCGCCGGCATGCGCGAGGCTGGGCTGTTGCGTGCCGATCCGCTGGGCCTGGGCGTGGACACCGATGCGCAACTGCGCGTGCGCGATGGTGCCGGACAGATCGTGCCGGGGCTGTATTGCGTGGGCCCGCTGCTACGCGGACGCTATTGGGAAATCACCGCCGTGCCGGAGTTGCGTGTGGCCACACGTGCCCTGGCAGACCGTCTGTTGCTGGGCGCGATGCCGGCGTTACAGCCGGAGCCGGAACAGGTGCGGCGCGAGGTCAATGCGCGCTTGTAGCTGGGTGGATTTGCATTGCAGCTTCTTGATGGTTGTATGAAGTTGAAGCTGTGACGAGTGCGAGTTTGGGCCTTCTCTCATCGAGAGAGTGCCTCATCACCCTGCATCTTGAACCCTTCTCCCATCGGGAGAAGGTGGCGCGCCAGCGCCGGATGAGGGTAGGTGCGCAGCCCCGTGGGGTTGGATGATGCCGCTTTGAAAAAGTTGCTTCCGGTCGACGCGTGCCAGTCGCAGCATTGCTTTTGTGCGTGCATCAGATGCTTGCGTAATGCTCGTATCGTCTGCCGTCTGCCGTCTGCCGTCTGCCGACATTCCTTCGGCTTTTTTCTGGCAATAGAAGCGCCCGATCACGCAACAAACAGCCTCTGCGCGCGCAGGCATAGCCTGCACGGCGCAATCTCGCGCGGACTCCGCCAACAGCGCAATCATGCCGCGTGATGCGTAGCGCAGTGCGCCGTTGCAGACAGGACTGGGTCATGTTGACGGCCCTGGGCTGATTAAAGCCCAGGTCGCTTCCTTCCCTCATCCTGGAGTTCGCCATGCCCCGTCTTGCTCCCGCTGCCCTGCTCGCCACGCTGTGCGCCTGCGCGCTGCCCGCCTGGGCCAGCGAATCGCTCAATACCCGTGCGGAAGTGCTCGCAGCCCTGGAATCCGGTTACGACGTCAGCCTGACCACCGATCTTGGCCGCTGCACACCCGAACAAGGCACGCCGGTCACCCAGACCCGTGGCGGCCGCCATATCGATGCGTACCGCATCACCGAGGACGGCACTGCCGCGTTCTCTGGTTCGCACTTCACCGTGGCCAACGACGGCAAGCCGATCCAGCAGTTCATGCGCTACCAGCTGCGCCCGGATGGCAGCGTGCGTTTCACCACCTACATGTACGACCTGCCGGGTCTGCAGCAACGCGGGCCGGTGCTGGCGTATCAATGCACGATCAATCAAGGCATCCGTTTCCACGCCGATTGACCACATGACGACTGCGCGGGCTGCAGCAGCCATCGCGTGCACGGCGATGCGCAGTCGTTATCCGCACCCGGGTCGCGGTGAGGCCAGCGAGTTTTCTTCCGCCAAGGACGCAGGACCCGCTTGGCGCACAGACGACGCCCACCGATATGAGGCAAACGCCGCAGTTTGCGGTTGCCCGTTAGCGACCTTGTCCGTGCTTGCGTCAGCGCGGTGACGACTGCTGCAGCGCAACTGCGTCGGCGGTGCTGGATTGCCAGCCGCCACCCAGCGCCCTGAAGGTGGCCACCGCACTGCGCGCGGCATCCGTGCGCGCCTGCACCTGCGCATCGGACGCGCGCAGCAGCTGCTCGTCGGCATTCAACACTTCGATCAGGCTGACCACGCCCTTTTCGTAGGCCAGCGCCGACGCGGTGCGCGCCTTGCCCAGTGCGTCCACGCCTTGCGCGAGCACGCTGGCTTGTTGTTCGCGTTTGACCAGTGCGGTGAATGCATTTTCGACGTCCTCGGTGGCGCGCAGGACCGCCAGGCGATACGCCGCCAGCTGCTCGGCTTCCTGGCCCTTGGCCTGGGCGATCTGCGCATTGATGCGGCCGAAGTCGAACAGCCGCCAGCGCAGGCCCAGCACGCCGGCGGACTGGCTGGCATCGCCGGTGAACAGGTTGGCGCCGGAGATCGCGGTGGCGCTGCCGAGCAGTCCACTGAGCGAGAGTTTGGGGTAGTACTCGGCCATCGCCACGCCGATGCGCGCGTTCGACGCGGCCAGCCTGCGCTCGGCCGCGATCAGATCGGGGCGGCGCCGCAGCAGGTCGCCGGGCGTGCCCGTCTCGGCGATCCGTGGCGCAAGCGGAATCGGTTTGGTGGCGGCCAGTTCCGCGCGGTGCGTGCCAGGCGGCACACCCAGCATCACGTCCAGGGCGTTCATCGCCGCGACCAGGCCGCTTTCGATGCCGGGCACCGAGGCCTGCGCCTGTGCCAGCGCGCCTTGCGCCTGGTGCAGTTGCAACTCCGGCGCAAGCCCCTTGCCATGCAACAGCGTCACCATCGACAGCAGGCCCTGCTGGGTGGCGACCTGGCGCTGCGCCACCTCCAGCCGTGCCTGCAGGCCGCGGATGCTGATGTAGATATCGGCAGTCTGCGCGGCCACCGCCAGGCGGGTGGCGGCGGCGCCGGCTTCGCTGGCCTGGTAGTCGGCCAGTGCGGCCTGGCGCTCGCGACGCAGGCCGCCGAACAGATCCAGCTCCCAGCTCGCGCCCAGGTTGGCTTCGTAGGTGCTGGCGTAGCGGTCGAAGTTGGGCGTGCTGTTGAGCACCTGGCCGAGCGGCGTTTCCAATGACTGGTAGGCGCGGGTCGCGTTGCCGCTGATGTTGCCTGAAGGCAGCAGCGCAGCAGTGGCGGCGGTCAGGCCGGCGCGGGCCTGGGTGACGCGCGCGGTGGCCTGGGCCAGGTCCAGGTTCTGCGCCAGCGCCTGGGTGACGTAGCGGCTCAGGTCCGCGTCGTCGAAGCCGGTCCACCAGGTCGAAAGCTCGGCCGGTCGCGCTGCCTGGCGCACTTCGACCGCCGCCTGGCCCGCATAACGGTCTGGCAGGGGCGCTGCGGGGCGGGTGTAGGTCGGACCGACTGCACAGCCCGTGGCAAGGCTGGCAACGACGAGCAGGGCAACAGAACGGAACGGAGACATGGCAGACCGGGCAGCTAGGAATGAGGTGTGACTATAATACAAAATGGTCACTTTTGTATGTGGGGCGCCGGGGCGCTAAGCTGGCGGCATGAGCAAGACACCCAGCTATCCGGTTTCGGGCCGCGGCCCGGCCGACCATGACGTGCGCGATCAGATCGTGATCGCGGCCACCGAGCATTTCAGCCGCTACGGCTACGAGAAGACCGCGGTTTCGGACCTGGCCAAGGCGATCGGGTTCTCCAAGGCCTATATCTACAAGTTCTTCGAATCCAAGCAGGCCATCGGCGAGATGATCTGCAGCAACTGCCTGCGCGAAATCGAGACCGAGGTGCGTGCCGCGGTCGACGAGGCGGAGCAGCCGCCGGAGAAATTACGCAGGCTTTTCAAGGTGATGATCGAGGCGAGCCTCCGGCTGTTCTTCCAGGATCGCAAGCTGTACGAGATCGCCACCTCGGCGGCCACCGAGCGCTGGCAATCGGTCCGCGCCTATGAAGTGCGCATCCAGACACTGCTGCAGGATGTGCTGCAGCAAGGCCGGCAAAGTGGCGATTTCGAGCGCAAGACGCCACTGGACGAGGCCACGCAGGCGATTTACATGGTGCTGCGCCCCTACATGAACCCGCTGCTGCTGCAGCACAGCCTGGAGCAGGCCGACGAGGTGCCGGTGCTGTTGTCGAGCCTGGTGCTGCGCAGCCTATCGCCCTAAATTCGTTTGTGACTATTGACTGATTTAGTCACAAGTATCAGGATGCGAGCCTTCATCAGCTCGCTCCTGGATTTGCCATGCTTCGGCGCCTCGTTACCTCTGCCGCTTTCTGTGTGCTGCCGCTGGCATTGATCGCCTGCGGCAAGGCGCCCCCCTCCGATCCGCGCACCGCGGCTCCGCTGGTGCGGGTGGCCATCGTCGAAGACGCCGGTGCAGCGGCGCGCAGCTTCTCCGGCACGGTCGCGGCCCGGGTGCAGAGCGACCTGGGGTTCCGGGTCGCCGGCAAGGTGCAGGAGCGTCTGGTCGATGCCGGCCAGCGCGTGAAGCGTGGCCAGCCGCTGCTGCGGATCGACCCGGTCGACCTCAAGCTCGCCGCTCGGGCGCAGCAGGACGCGGTGGCGGCCGCGCAGGCGCGCGCCCAGCAGGCGGGTGAGGATGAAGCGCGCTACCGCGATCTGCGCGGCACCGGCGCCATCTCGGCTTCGGCCTACGACCAGATCAAGGCCGCCGCCGACGCCGCCAGGGCGCAGCTGAGCGCCGCCCAGGCGCAGGCCGAAGTGGCCCGCAACGCCAACCGCTATACCGACCTGCTGGCCGACGCCGATGGCGTGGTGATGGAGACGCTGGTCGAACCGGGCCAGGTCGTCGCGGCCGGGCAGCCGGTGGTGCGGCTGGCGCATGCCGGCCGCCGCGAGGCGGTGATCCAGTTGCCGGAAACCCTGCGCCCGCAGGTTGGCTCGGTGGCGCAGGCCACCTTGTTCGGCAATGCCGCTGTCACCGTGCCGGCGACCTTGCGCCAGCTGTCCGAAAGCGCCGACCGGCTGACCCGCACCTTCGAGGCACGTTACGTGCTCGATGGCGCACTGGGCGATGCGCCGCTGGGCACCACCGTCAGCCTGCGCATCGCCGATGGCACGGCCGCCGGCACGCAGGCCGGGCTGCAGGTGCCGCTGGCCGCGCTGTTCGATGCCGGCAAGGGGCCTGGCGTGTGGGTGATTGCCGGCAATCCGGCCAAGGTGCGCTGGCGGCCGGTGACGGTGCTGGGCCTGGACGACGACCATGCCACGGTTGCCGGCAAGCTGGCGCGCGGTGAGCGCATCGTGGCACTGGGTGCGCACCTGTTGCGCGACGGCGAGCAGGTGCGGGTGGTCAACACGATTGCGCCTGCCGCTGTCGCCACGACCGGCGCCAAGGCCGCGGCCGCGGCAGGAGCGCAGCCGTGAGCGAAGGCCGGTTCAATCTTTCCGCGCTGGCGGTGCGCGAGCGCTCGATCACGCTGTTTCTGATCGTCCTGATTTCGCTGGCCGGCTTGGTCGCCTTCCTCAAGCTTGGCCGTGCCGAAGACCCGGCCTTCACCGTCAAGGTCATGACCATCGTGACCGCCTGGCCAGGCGCCACGCCGCAGGAAATGCAGGACCAGGTCGCCGAGAAACTCGAAAAGCGCCTGCAGGAACTGCGCTGGTACGACCGCAGCGAAACCTATACGCGCCCCGGTCTGGCGTTCACGACCTTGACCTTGCTGGACAGCACACCACCCAGCCAGGTGCAGGAGCAGTTCTATCAGGCGCGCAAGAAGGTGGGCGACGAAGTCGGCAACCTGCCGGCCGGTGTGATCGGGCCGATGGTCAACGACGAATATGCCGACGTCACCTTCGCGCTGTTCGCGCTCAAGGCCAAGGGCGAGCCGCAACGTTTGCTTGCGCGCGATGCGGAAAGCCTGCGCCAGCGCCTGTTGCACGTGCCGGGCGTCAAGAAGGTCAACATCATCGGAGAACAGCCCGAGCGCATCTTTGTCGAGTTCTCGCACGAGCGCCTGGCCACGCTGGGCGTCGGTCCGCAGGAGGTGTTTGCGGCGCTCAATGCGCAGAACGCCTTGAATGCGGCAGGTTCGGTGGAGACGCGCGGGCCGCAGGTGTTCATTCGCCTGGACGGTGCGCTCGACAGCCTGCAGAAGATCCGCGACACCCCGCTGGTGGTGCAGGGCCGCACCCTGAAACTGTCGGATATCGCCACGGTCAAACGCGGCTACGAAGATCCGTCCACCTTCATGATCCGCAGTGGCGGCGAGCCGGCGTTGCTGCTGGGCATCATCATGCGCGATGGCTGGAACGGGCTGGATCTGGGCAAGTCGCTGGATAGCGAAGTGGGCGCAATCAATGCCGAGCTGCCGCTGGGCATGACCCTGAACAAGGTCACCGACCAGGCGGTCAACATCGACGCGTCGGTGGGCGAGTTCATGACCAAGTTCTTCGTCGCACTGCTGGTGGTGATGCTGGTGTGCTTCGTCAGCATGGGCTGGCGCGTGGGTATCGTGGTGGCGGCCGCGGTGCCGCTGACGCTGGCGGCGGTGTTCGTGGTGATGCTGGCCACCGGCAAGAACTTCGACCGTATCACGCTGGGGTCGTTGATCCTGGCGCTGGGATTGCTGGTGGACGACGCCATCATCGCGATCGAGATGATGGTGGTGAAGATGGAGGAAGGCTACAGCCGCGTCGCCGCATCGGCCTATGCGTGGAGCCATACCGCCGCGCCGATGCTGTCCGGCACGCTGGTGACCGCGGTCGGCTTCATGCCGAACGGCTTTGCCGCCTCCACTGCCGGCGAATACACCAGCAACATGTTCTGGATCGTGGGGATTGCGCTGATCGTCTCGTGGGTGGTGGCGGTGGTGTTTACGCCCTACCTGGGCGTCAAGATGCTGCCGGATCTGAAGAAGATCGAAGGCGGCCACGCCGCGATGTACGACACGCCGCGCTACAACCGCTTCCGCAATGCGCTGGCACGCGTCATCGCGCGCAAGTGGTTGGTGGCCGGCTCGGTGGTGGGCCTGTTCGTGCTTGCGATCCTGGGCATGGGCATCGTCAAGAAGCAGTTCTTCCCGATCTCCGATCGCCCTGAAGTGCTGGTCGAAGTGCAACTGCCGTACGGCAGCTCGATCACCCAGACCAGCGCGGCCACGGCCAAGCTGGAAGCCTGGCTGGCCAAACAGGACGAAGCGAAGATTGTCACCGCGTACATCGGCCAGGGCGCGCCGCGCTTCTTCCTGGCGATGGGCCCGGAGTTGCCGGATCCGTCGTTCGCCAAGATCGTGGTGCGCACCGACAACCAGCACGAGCGCGACGCATTGAAGCTGCGCATGCGCAAGGCGGTTGCCGAAGGCCTGGCATCCGAAGCGCGCGTGCGCGTGACCCAACTTACCTTCGGCCCGTACTCGCAGTTCCCGGTGGCCTACCGGGTCAGCGGGGCGGACCCGCAGGTGGTGCGTGGCATTGCCGCGCAGGTCAAGCAGGTCATGCAGGACAGCCCGATGCTGCGCACCGTCAACACCGACTGGGGCACGCGCACGCCCACGTTGCATTTCACCCTGGACCAGGACCGCCTGCAGGCGGTGGGGCTGACCTCGACCGCGGTGGCGCAGCAACTGCAGTTCCTGCTCAGCGGCGTGCCGGTCACGTTGGTGCGCGAGGATATCCGCAGCGTGCAGGTGATGGCGCGCTCGGCTGGCGATACGCGCTTCGATCCGGCACGCATCGCCGACTTCACCCTGGCCGGTGCCAACGGCCAGCGCGTGCCGCTGTCGCAGGTGGGCAAGGTGGATGTGCGGATGGAAGAGCCGATCATGCGCCGCCGTGATCGGGTGCCGACGATCACCGTGGGCGGAGATGTCGACGACCAACTGCAGCCGCCGGATGTCTCGGCGGCGATCACCAGGCAGCTGCAGCCGATCATCGACACATTGCCCAGCGGTTACCAGATCAAGGAGGCCGGTTCGATCGAGGAATCCGGCAAGGCAACCACCGCGATGCTGCCGCTGTTCCCGATCATGCTGGCGGCCACCTTGCTGATCATCATCCTGCAGGTGCGTTCGATCTCGGCGATGGTGATGGTGTTTCTGACCAGCCCGCTCGGCCTGATCGGCGTGGTGCCGACCCTGATCCTGTTCCAGCAACCGTTCGGCATCAATGCGCTGGTGGGCCTGATCGCGTTGTCGGGCATTTTGATGCGCAACACGCTGATCCTGATCGGGCAGATCCATCACAACGAGGCCGAAGGGCTGGACCCGTTCCATGCGCTGGTGGAAGCCACCGTGCAGCGTGCGCGGCCGGTGATCCTGACCGCGCTGGCGGCGATCCTGGCGTTCATCCCGCTCACGCATTCGGTGTTCTGGGGCACGCTGGCCTATACGCTGATCGGCGGCACCCTGGCCGGCACGATCCTGACGCTGGTGTTCCTGCCGGCGATGTATTCGATCTGGTTCAAGATCCGGCCCGATTCCGGTAGCACCCGGGCAGCGACGCAGCACGCCTGATGCCGCTCGGCCGTGGCGGCCAAGCCGCCATTATCGAAGGCGGCGGCGCGCGGTCGTTCACCCGCGTGGGCCGCCGCCGCGGCCTGCGAGGAACCGGCAGCCGGCCGGCAGGCCGGCGTGCGGGAATCGTGGCGCCGCGCAGGGCACAGACGACAGCGCGTCCGTGCCCTGCGGTTTGACTGGTGAGGCGGTGACTCAGACCTGGTCGGTCGGAAGCACGAAGACTTCGGCGATGTTGACGTTGGACGGTGCCTGCGCCGCGAACAGGATGGTGTCGGCACTATCCATCGGGTCCAGCATGCGAACCGTGCCGGCATAACCGGGCATCATGGCCTGATATTCCGCGCCGGTGGTCTGTGCCGGAAGCTCGGTTGCGACGATGCCCGGTTGAATGCTGGTGACGCGGATGTTGTGCTTCTTGCCGACTTCCATCCGCAGGCCTTCGGTGAACGCGGTCACTGCAAACTTGCTTGCCGAGGACACCGCAAATCCCTGGCCAAACACCTTGCGCCCGGCGATCGAGGAAGTATTGAAGACGTGGCCGGACTGTTGCTTGATCATCTGCGGCAGCACCGCTGCAGCCACGTTGGGCACGCCTTTCACATCGACATCGTCAGCCAGGTGGCAGGCCGAGGTGTGCGACACGCCATCGTCGTGCATGAGGCGGCGGCCTGCCCGCCTGTGCCAGCCTGCATCGACGGGCCGCCCGTCGCGTCGTAGCGGCGGCGTGTATCCATGCTGGCGCAGGGCGCGCGTGGCCTTCTCCACGCCGAGGCAGGCAAACGCTTGCGCCCATGCCGCCGGCCACCGAATCCCCGGCCATTCACCCAGAACGGCCGTGTGGCCTCACAATAGGCGGCCAGCTCCCAACCGATGTCGCCATGCGCAAGACCTACCAGCTCAACCTCGAAGGCAAGAACCGCGATCGTCTGCTGGAATCCAGCAAGCACGATATCCGCAAGTACATCCGCCGCGAGCGTCGCAAGGACTTGCCGGAAGGAGCGGATTATTGGGACTTCGACATGCGCTTCGGGGTGGACGAGGCCAGTGCTGCGCCGCTGCCGCCGGCCGAGCTGATCCGCTCGATCAATGCGCTCACCAGCGAAGGTGGCGAGCAGTTCTTCGTGGAAATCCTGCGCAAGCCCGGCAAGCGGACTCCGCGTGCCGATGGCGACAGCGCCGCGGGCGGCGAGCTGGATTTCGAGCAGGACTGAGTCTTCGCGTGGCGTCCGCCTCGGCGTGACGACAGCGCGTCAGATGTCACCCACCGCCTTCAGTCGGGCTTGCCTGCCTGCGTCGCCGCTGCGGCGCGTTGCTTGTCCTTCTTGCTCGGCCGCCTGCCCTTGATGCCGCCGTTGTCGTCCGCAGTGCGCGTGCCGGTCTTCGGCATCTGTGTTGCAGGCACCGCGGTCGCCGGACTCGGCTCGAACCCGGCAACCACGCTGGTCGGTACGCGCAGGCCCTGGCGTTTTTCGATCAAACGCCATTGCGGCTGGCTCTCTGCCGTGACGAAGCTGATCGCAAGGCCGCTGGCGCCGGCGCGTGCGGTGCGGCCGATGCGGTGGGTGTAATCCACCGTCGAGCGCGGCAGGTCGTAATTGATCACGGCCGGCAGCGCATCGATATCGATGCCGCGCCCGGCCAGGTCGGTGGCCACCAGCACCTGCAGCTCGCGCTGTTTGAAGGCATGCAACGTACGCTCGCGGCGACCCTGGCTCAGTTCGCCGTGCAGCGGCTGCGCATTGATGCCGGTCTTGCCGAGTTTTTCAGCGACTTTTTCGGCGGTGTGCCGGCTGGCGACGAACACCAGCACATGCGACCAACCATGCTCCTGCAGCAGGTGGCGCAGCAGTTGCGTGCGCTGGCCGGCATCGACGGCGATCGCGCGTTGTTCGATCGCAGGCGCAGCCTCCGGGGTGGCGGCAACGGTGATGCGTAGCGGGTCGCGCAGGCGACGCTTGGCCAGCGAGGCGATGCCGGGCGGAAACGTGGCCGAAAACAGCACGCTCTGGCGCTGCGTCGGCAGCAAGGCCAGAATGCGATCAAGCTCGGCACCGAAGCCCAGCTCCAGCAGACGGTCGGCTTCATCCAGCACGAGTGTGGCGACTTCGCTCAGGCGCAGCGCGTTGTGGTCGACCAGATCCAGCAGCCGCCCGGGCGTGGCGACCACGATATCGGCACCACCGCGCAGGGCGAGTAGCTGCGGATTGATCGAACTGCCGCCGGTGGCCGCCACGATCTTGAGCCGCCGCGGCAGATGCGCGGCCAGTTGGCGCAAGGTGTCTTCGACCTGCGCAGCGAGTTCGCGCGTGGGCACCAGCACCAGCGCACCGAGCACGCGCGGCGCGGTGTCGGGCGCCAGGCAACGTTGCTGCAGCAGCGGCAGCGCATAGGCCAGCGTCTTGCCCGAGCCGGTCTGCGCCATCGCGATCAGATCGCGCCCCTGCAGCATCGGCGCAATGGCCTGCTGCTGGATCGGCGTGGGGGTGTGGTGACCGGCGCGTGCCAGTGCAGTGTCGAAGAATGGCTGCAGCTGTGGCGACAGCGAGAGATGGGCAAATGACATGGGCCGATTATCCAGGCATTTGCGCTGCAATGGTCGGTGGGACGTCATGCGGGGTTGCCGCTGGGCAATGCATCGATGGGCGGGCAGGGCGCCGCAACCAGAGCGCAGCGCCGCCGCGCGGCAGCGCATCTCTCCATATCGTCCAAATCCATCGTGGCACCGCAACCAAGACTTCGACCCATGGATTCTTAGGCGCGATCAGATGCTTAAGTCAAAGCCTGGTGCATCGAATGCGCGGTGCCCTCACCGCTTGCGGGACACGCCGTGAATCCATCCGTGGAGGCTCCTTGGCGGCATCCATGCCGCCAAGGGTCCCGCAACCGGCGAGGGCACCGCACCAGAAAGTTAGTCGGTGGTCGAATGAAAGCTGCTTGCTCGACATGCATCGACCACTGAGCCATTGAACCCACCCATCGTTCTCCAACGATGCACATCGCGCACCGCTCTTGACCGTGCACACAGACCATCGCGACTGGTCCTTGCCCACCCACCGTCGCGGGACCTTACGCGGCATGGATGCCGCGTAAGAGCCTACAGGGACGTACTTGCGGCGTGTCCTGCGATGGTGCGCGGGCAAGGGCCCTGCAGCCAAACCCGGGGTTTGCAACTGATCGGATGCGCCGCAATCCAGACGCCGCGTCATGCCTGCTTGTAACCGCGCACACCGACCATCTCGACTGGTCCTTGCCCGCTCACCGTCGCGGGACCTTACGCGGCATGGATGCCGCGTAAGAGCCTACAAGGACGTACTTGCGGCGTGTCCTGCGATGGTGGGCGGGCAAGGGCCCCGCAGCCAAACCTGGCATTGGCAACTGATCGGATGCGCAGTAATCCACACGCCGCATCACGCACTGCTCTTAACCATGCACACCGACCATCTAGACTGGTCCTTGCGCGCCCACCGTTGCGGGACCTTACGCGGCATGGATGCCGCGTAAGAGCCTACAAGGACGTACTTGCGGCGTGTCCCGCGATGGTGGGCGGGCAGCGCCTCGCAGCCAGGATCAGCCGCTCTACCTGCAATCCGTGCCTCAGTTGGCCAGCGCCAGATCGTCCAGCAGTGCGCGCAGGAAGCGCGCGGCTTCGCCGCCGGTGGCGGCGCGATGGTCAAAGGTCAGCGACAGCGGCATCACCTTGTGGGTTTCCACCCCGCCCATCACCGGGGTGAGCTGGTAACGCGCACGGCCGGCGGCGACGATGGCCACGCATGGTGGCACCACCACCGGGGTGGCGTAGCGGCCGGCGAACATGCCGAAGTTGGACAGCGAGATGGTGTAGCCGCTGAGTTCGGAGGCGGCGATGCTGCGGTTTTCCACCTGCTGGCGCAGCCGGTTGACGCTTTCGCGAATGCCGTGCGCGTCGAGCATGTCGGCATTGCGCAATGCGGGCACGAACAGGCCTTCTTCGGTATCCACTGCAATGCCGATATCCACCTGCGTGTGCAGGGTGCGGCTGAGTGCCTCGCCGTCGAACCAGGCATTGAGCGCCGGCACCGCCTGGCACGCCCGCACGATGCCGCGCACCAGCCGCACGGTGACATCGTTGCCGGGCTGCCAGGCGTGGATGTCGGCATCGTCGTTGAGCGTGGTCGGCACCACCTTGCTGTGCGCATCGGCCATCACGCGCGCCATGTTGCGGCGCACGCCCTTGAGCTGCTCCGGCTGGCCTTTGGCGACCACGCCGGGCGACTGGGTACGCATCGGTTTGCCGCTGGCAGACAGCGCTGCACGCGGTTGCGCGTTGCCGGCTGCGCTGTTTGCCGAGTGCGTGCCGGCGGCGGCGTGCGGCGCGGCTGCCGGCGCGTTGCTGCCGTTGCTCGGCGTGACCGATGCGCCGGCGCGCGGCGCAGACAGCGGCGCGCTGCCGGCCGCGGCGGCCTGCTTCACATCGGCCATGGTCACCGTGCCATCCGGGCCGCTCGCACGGATCTGGGCCAGGTCCACGCGCAGCTTGCGCGCCAGCGCGCGCACGGCCGGCATTGCGCGCACGCCGCCCACGGCGATTGCCTGTTCGCTCTGCACCGCGTTGGAGCTCTGCATCGCACCGACCACGGTACCGGCGTCGTCACGCTCGCTCGCGCCACTGGAATCGGCGTCGGCAATCTCGCCGCCGTTGTCGGAGGCGACCACGCGCGCGGTCGGGCCGGCCGCGCTGTCGCCGGTGCTGGGCGTGTGCGTGGGTGCAGGGCCGTGCGAGTGGCCGGTGTCCTGACCATCGGCGCGCTGCGGCTGCGAGGCGTCCAGCGCGAACTGCGCCAGCATCGCACCGGTGACGATGATGTCGCCGGCGGCACCGGCGAGCTTGGTCACGGTGCCGGAAAACGGCGAGGGCACCTCGACCACCGCCTTGGCGGTCTCCATCGAGACCAGCGGGTCGTCCAGGCGCACGCTGTCGCCCTCCTTGACGAACCATTCGACGATGGTGGCGTCGGGCAGGCCTTCGCCCAGGTCGGGCAGGTGGAAATTCTTGGCTTCGCTCATGGCAGGTTCTCTTGCGCCGCAGGCAGCGGCGGCGTGGTGTCGTCGAGGAGTTCGAGGTCGGCGGCCGGCAGCCAGCCCTGCATGCCATCGGCACGCTCGGACCACCACCAACCGCCATGTTCGTAATGCAGCAGCACGTCCTCGCCCTGGTGGGCATCGAGTTCGCGTGCGTCGTAGTCACGCAGGGCTTCGGCCTGACCGTCGCCCAGCGGGCGCAGCCAGGCCACCGGGGCCCAGCCGGCGTGTCCGTCGCCGGTGTTGACCCAGGCGAAGGCCGGCCATTCCTCATCGCGCACGCCGATGGTCACCTGCTGGCCAGCACGGAAGCGGATCGGGTTGGCGTACGCGGCGCGGTAATCGCAGAGCAGACGGGCGCGCATGTCAGCCGGCGGCCACCGCGCGACGGGCAGCGGTAACGATGCGCTCCACGCTCGGCAGGTACTTCATTTCCAGCCGGAACAGCGGGATATGCGTGTCGTAGCCGGTGACGCGTTCGACCGGTGCGAGCAGGTCGTACATCGATTTTTCCGCCAGCTGCGCGGCGATCTCCGCACCGAAGCCGGCGGTGCGCGGGGCTTCCTGCACGATCACGCAGCGGCCGGTCTTGGCCACCGATTCGGCGATGGTGTCGAAGTCCAGCGGGCGCAGCGTGGCCACGTCGATGACCTCGGCGCTGATGCCTTCGCCGGCCAGTTTGTCGGCCGCTTCCAGCGCTTCCTTGACCTGCGCGCCCCAGGTGACCAGGGTGACGTCGGTGCCGTCGCGCAGCACGAAGCACACGTCCAGCGGCAGCGCCTCGCCATCGTTGGCGACCACCTCCTTGTACTGGCGGTAGATGCGCTTGGGCTCCATGTAGATCACCGGATCCGGGTCGCGGATCGCGGCCAGCAACAGGCCATAGGCGCGCTGCGGCGAGGATGGCAACACCACACGCAGGCCGGGCACGTTGGTGAAGATGGCCTCGTTGGCTTCGCTGTGATGTTCCGGCGCGCGGATGCCGCCGCCCCACGGCACGCGCAGCACCATCGGGCAATGCAGGCGGCCGCGGGTGCGGTTGCGCAGGCGTGCGGCGTGGCAGATCAGGTGATCGACCATGGGATACACGAAGCCGTCGAACTGCGCTTCGGCCACCGGCTTCATGCCCTGCGCGGCCAGGCCGACGCTCAGGCCGGCGATGGTGGTTTCATCCAGCGGCGTGTCCAGCACCCGCTCGCTGCCGAAGCGCTGCTGCAGGCCGGCGGTGGCGCGGAACACGCCGCCGTTGACGCCGACATCCTCGCCCAGCACCAGCACCGCGGGGTCGTGTTCCAGCTCCCAGGCCAGCGCCTGGGTGATGGCTTCGATCAGGGTGATGGGCGAACTCATGGCGATCTCTCCGCGCGTGGCTGCGGCGTTGTAAGGGGCACTGGCCTGCTGCTGTGTCGCAGCCAGGTGCGACTGGTTGAGCTCATCCATGACGGGCCTCCTGCGCCATCACCTCGGCGCGCTGGGCCAGCAACTCGGCCGGCGGGTCGCCGTAGAGGTAATCGAACATCGCTTCGACCGGCTGTACCGGCGTGTTGAGGTAGGCATTGACTTCTTCGTCCACGCGCGCACCGCATTCGGCCTTCCAGGCGGTTTCCTGCGCCTCGTCCCACAGACCCTGCGCGGTGAGATAACGGCGCAGGCGCAGCAGCGGCTCGCGCGCCCAGCCCTGCTTGACCTCTTCTTCGCCGCGGTAGCGCCGCGCATCGTCGGCGGTGGTGTGATCGGACAGGCGGTAAGTCAGGAACTCGATCACCGTGCCGCCGTCGCCGGCCAGTGCACGCGCACGCGCCTGGCGCATCGCCTCGAGCACTGCGATCAGGTCGTTGCCGTCCACCTGCAGGCAATGCAGGCCGCCGGCCAGGCCCTTCTGCGCCAGCGTCTGCGCGCCGGTCTGCGCCGAGCGCGGCACCGAGATCGCCCAGCCGTTGTTGATCACGCACAGGATCAGCGGCAGCTTGTAGGCACCGGCCGAATTGAGCGCGGCGTAGAAGTCGGTCTTGGAGCTGCCGCCATCGCCGCAGCAGGCCACAGCGACCTGCGGCTTGCCCTGCAGCTTGAACGACAGCGCCGAACCGGCCGCGTGCAGGCACTGGGTGGAGATCGGCACGCAGATCGGGAAGTCGATCGCCGCATCGGCATCGCGCGGATAGTCGCTGCCGCGTTCGTCGCCGCCCCAGTACAGCAGCACGTCGCGCGGGCGCACGCCACGTTCGAACATGGTGCCGTACTCGCGATAGCTGGGTGCGAACACATCGCCGCTGCGCATCGATGCGCCGATGCCCACATGGGTGGCTTCGTGGCCGAGGCAGGCCGCATAGGTGCCCAACTTGCCGGTGCGCTGCAGCGCGACCGACTTGCTGTCGAAGGTGCGCACGAACAGCATGCGCTTGAACAGCGCGAGCAACTGTTGCGGGTTGGCGGCGTCGGCCGGCAGGTCGTCGCGGACGATCTGGCCGTCCGCATCCATGTATTGCAGGTATTCGATCTCGAACTGCGCGGCTACGCTCATTGCGGCGACACCTTCACCAAGAAGTTTCAAATGATATGAGTTGCGATGTTAAGGACCACGCAGCAAAAAGCTGTCCTGCACCGCAGCACACAATGATGCTGGCTTGCACAAAAAAAAGGGCGCGGACCAGGCCGCGCCCTTTGTCGCAGTACAGAACTGCGACGTGTTGCACTGCGATCAGCGGCGGCCGGTACCTCCACCGATCGGGGTGACGATCAGCGCCGCGTTGTCGGCCGGGTTGGCATCGGGCGAGGTCGAGCTGGCGCTGGCCTGCACCCGCACCGCGCGTTCGGCCGGGATCGGCTTTGCCGCGACGGTCAGCTGGAACACGGCCTGCGCGCCCGGCTGCACTGCGGCGGCGGTGCTGCAGACAAACACTGCGTTGCGCAACGACGGCAGTTGCTTGGTGCAACGCCAGCCGCTGGGCGGCACCAGCAGCGACAAGGCCGATACCGTGTTGCCTTCGATCCGCACGCTGGCACCGGTGGCCGCTGCGTTGCCGCGGTTGTCCAGCAATACCCGGTAGGTGGCGTTGAAGGCGGTGGTCGGCAGCGTGGCAGGGCCTTCCAGGCGCACTGCCAGATCGCTGCGCAGCGCTGGCTGCACACTGACTGCGGCGGTGTCGGTGTTGTTGTCCGGCTGCGGGTCGGGCGTTTGCGAGGCGACCGAGGCGGCCAGGGTCAGCGTGCGTCCTGCCAGTTCCGCGCCAGCGTCGACCTGCACGGCAAAGCGCTGTGCGTTACCGGCTGCCAGCGAGGCGATGGTGCAGGTGACCACCGTCTGGGTCGCGGTTTCCGGCGCCTGACAGCTCCAGCCCGGTGCCGCGGTGACCCGTGGGCTGACCGCGGCATCGAAGGCCAGTGCCACTGCGGCAAACGCCGCGCTGTCGGGCCCACGGTTGTCCACATCCACACTGAAGTCGATGCGCTCGCCTTCGGTGACCTGTGCGCGTGCCGCAGTGACCGTTGCGCCCAGGTCGGCACGCAACGCGGGCGCCATGCGCAGCAGCACCACGGTGGGGTCGTGGTCGGACAAGCGCGTGGGCGTATTGGCATCGTTGCGCGCGGTGCCGGGGAAGTCGGCATTGATGCGTGCGTGGCCCACCGACAGCGAGGCGATGCCCGGTGCGCGCATCAGCGCCTCGTTGGCCAGGATGTGATCCAGCGACTGCACGTTGCCGTCGAAGGCGTACGAGTAGCTCTGGTCGGGCGTGTTGAACCAGGTCAGGTCGGTGTAGTCCGGGTTGACCAGGTCCGCGCCATCGCCGCTCACCACGGTCTGCGCATCCGGCGCCGGCCTGCCGGTGACGGTGCCCATCGCATCCACATAGCCGTCGTTGAACTCGAAGGCGTTGAAGTCGCCCATCACCAGCACCTGTTCGGCCGGGTCGAGCTGCTGGCGCGTCTGCAGCAGGCGCGCCAGGTACTCGGCCTGGGCCTGGCGTTTGGCGCGGATGCGGGTGCCTGCGGCATCGTCGGTCTCGGCGCCGTTAAGCGAGCGTTGATGCACCACGATGGCGGTCAGCGGCAGCACGCGGCCATCGGCCTGATGCACCCTGGCGCTGAGCACCAGCGGCGGGCGATCGTTGAGCAGGCTCACGCCACCGCCCGGTTCGGTCCAGGTGGTGGTCTTGCCATCCTGGGCGATGGACACCACTTCCACGCGCGGCATGCCGGCCGACACCGCACCGGTCTTGACCAGGAAACCGACGTCGATGCCGCCGACGTCATTGCCTTCCTGCAGGTAGGCCACGTACTGCGGGTTGGGCTGGCCGGAGGCGATGGCATCGGCGTTGATGCGCGCAGCCAGGGTCTGCAGCACGCTGATGTTTTCCACCTCCACCGTGCCCAGGATGTCGGGCGTGTGCAGGTAGTTGCGGATCGCCAGCGAGGCCTTGTTGAGGCGGGCCTGGAACGCGGCCGGGGTGAGCACCGGTTCGCCGATCGCCGGGTCGTTCTGGTCGTCGAAGAAGCGCTCCATGTTGTAGGTCGCCACGGCCACGTCGTCGGCCTGCGGTACCGGTGCCGGGCGCGGTTGGTCGGCACCGTTGCAGTTCACCTGCGGGGTGCGTTCCGGATACAGCGTGTAGCGGCGGAAGCTGTAATCCAGCGGGCCGGTGACATCCAGCACGACGCAGCCGGAGGCCAGATCCAGCCGTTCGGCGCCCACGCCGGCACTGCCGACGGCGATCACTTCCGGGTTGGTGTTCCAGCGCGGCACGCCGGCAGGCGAGCCGGCCGGCAGCGGGTCGGGCAACTGCACGCCGGGCTCGCGAAAGGCGCGCGGCAGGCCGGTGACCACCGCATGGAACACGCCATTGCTGGTGGCGCTGGCGTTGGTCTCGTTGACGCTGCCGCCGGTGGGGGCATTGACGGTGAGGCTGGCGGCGGTGACACGCATGCCTTCCAGCGCTTCGAGCTGATCAAAGGCGCCGTTCGGGTTGGGGAAGTTCGCGCTCAACGCCACCGGCATCGGCAACGGGTTGCCGGTGGAATCCAGCAGCACGGTCAGGCTGCCGCCGATCTCGGTCAGCGGCGGCTGGGTCGGGTCGGCGGTGGGCACGTACTCGAGCACCGTGCCCTGCACGCGCACCCGGTTGCCGATGGCGGCGGCATCCGGCGGTGCGCTGCCGGTGTAGACGTAGACGCCTTCGGAGGTGGCCGGATCGCCATCGGTTTCGGCATCCGCTGCCTGCAGGAAGAAGCCGGCGCTGCGACGGGCAGTGACGATGCCCGAGGTGGCGACCACCTGGCCTTCCAGCGGCGAGCGTGCGCCCTTGCCCTGGATGGCGTGGATCGGCAGCAGGCTGAAGTCGTCGTTGAGGATGGTGCCGGTGGCACTCAGCGTGGCCGGCAACGCGCCGGTGAGGCCGCTGATCTGCAGCGCGAAGGTCTCGTCGGGTTCGGGCGTGGTGTCGCCCAGCACCTCCACGGTGATGCTGGCGCTGCGCTCGCCGGCGGCGATGCGGACGCTGGAGGCGGGCAGGGCGACATAGTCGCTGCCGGCTGTGGCCGTGCCATCGGCGGTGGCGGCGGTGAAGCTCACCCCGCCTGCGCCGGCCGGCTGGCTCAGGCTCAGCGTGAACACGAAACTGCGGCTGCCGCTGTTGCCTTCGGCCTGGCTGACGTCGGCCAGCGTGGCGATCGGCTGGCCGCCGCCGCTGCACAGCCGTGCGGGGCTGGCGGCGTTGCGCGGCGCCGGCGCGCCGGTGGCGAAATCGGCCGCGTTGTTGTCGGTGTCGGTGCAGCCATCGCCGCCGCGGAGCACTGCCAGCGTATTGCTGGGCGCCGGCGTGGGCGCATTGCCTTCGGCGCAGCTGGCGGTGCTGCCATAGCCGACCAGATCGGCATTGCCGGTGGGGCAGGCGCCGCTCAACGCGGAGGCGCTGTTGCTCAGCGCCACCTTGCCGGCGCCGCCGCCCATGGCGATGGTGCCGGTGGCATCGGGCGTAGGCAGTGCGACGCTGCCGCCGCTGCCATCGGCCTGCTTGACCAGATAGTAGCCGCCGGCCGGAATGCTGCCTGCCAACGGCGTGACCTGCCAGCTGCTGCCTGCGGCCGAGGCATATTGCACCGACCAGCCGTCCAGGCTGACCGTGGTGCTGCCGATGTTGTGCAGCTCGACGAAGTCGCTGCGGAAAGTGGCACCGCTGTTGCCGCCACCGCCGTAGACCTGGCTGATGACGACCTGGGCATTGGCGTGGCCGGCAACCGCCAGCGCACAGAGAAGTAAGGCTGCACGACGCTGCAACACATGCATGAGATGAGAGTCCCCTGATCCATGAGACGTGAAGCGCTCCCCTGGTCCGGCCACGTCCCTGGCCGGCAGCGCCGTTCGATTCTGCATGAATTTGCAGACCTTGGTTGACGATACGGTGACACCGGCGCAGCGACTGCGACTACGCGGTCGAAAGCGGCAGGATTTTTCAGGTGTGAAGTACCGGTCGCGTACGCCACGGCATCGTCAGGCTGCCAAGCAAGCAGGCCACCCAGGCAAACCGGACGCTGCCACGGCAGCGACATGCGGCGATATGCAGGAAAGCCGCGCGCTGCAACTACTGCCTCCCGAATCCCGAATCCCCCCAATCCCCCCAATCCCCCCAATCCCCCCAATCCCCCCAATCCCCAATCCCCGCCACTGAGCTACCCTGACCGGCCCGATCCACCTGCACCGCCATGCCCGTCGACAAGAACCTGCGTGACCTGGAACCCGGCATCCACACCGATCTGGAGGGGCGGCTGACCTACGGCGGCTATCTGCGGCTGGACCAGTTGCTATCGGCGCAGCAGCCCCTGTCCGAGCCGGCGCACCACGACGAGATGCTGTTCATCATCCAGCACCAGACCTCCGAGCTGTGGCTGAAGCTGCTGGCGCACGAGCTGCGCGCGGCGATGGTGCACCTGCAGAACGACCAGGTCTGGCAGTGCCGCAAGGTGCTGGCGCGCAGCAAGCAGGTGCTGCGCCAGCTCACCGAACAGTGGTCGGTGCTGGAAACGCTGACGCCGAGCGAGTACATGGGATTCCGCGATGTGCTGGGCCCCTCGTCCGGCTTCCAGTCGCTGCAATACCGCTATATCGAGTTCCTGCTCGGCAACAAGAACCCGCAGATGCTGCAGGTGTTCGCGTATGACCCGCAGGGGCAGGCGCGGCTGCGCGAGGTGCTGGAAGCGCCCAGCCTGTACGAGGAGTTCCTGCGCTACCTGGCGCGCTTCGGGCATGCGATTCCGCCGCAATACCAGGCCCGCGACTGGACCTGCGCGCATGTGGCCGACGACAGCCTGCGCCCGGTGTTCGAGCGCATCTACGAAAACACCGACCGCTACTGGCGCGAGTACTCGCTGTGCGAGGACCTGGTCGATGTGGAAACCCAGTTCCAGCTCTGGCGCTTCCGCCATATGCGCACGGTGATGCGGGTGATCGGCTTCAAGCGCGGCACCGGCGGGTCCAGCGGCGTGGGATTTCTGCAGCAGGCGCTGGCGCTGACGTTCTTCCCGGAGCTGTTTGACGTGCGCACCTCGGTGGGGGTGGAAGGTCGTGAGCCGGTGGGTGGTGGCCGCGGCGACCCTGAAAAGGGCTGAGCGGGTCGCTACGGGCGTCATCCCCGTAGAGCGGCCGCGATCAGGCCGGCGAGTCCTGCGAATTTGACGCGTACATGACGTCTAAGTGATCCTCGCGCGTCTCCCGGGGTACGCTCCGGGCACCCAGCCATTACTGAATACGCAAGGGACATTCCATGAGTGTTGACGCTACCGCGCCGACTTCCGCCGCCACTCCGCCGCCGCCGGCACCGCCCGAGTTCCCCACGCTGCTCGGTCATCCCCGGCCGCTGTGGATGCTGTTCATGACCGAATTCTGGGAACGCTTCGCGTTCTACGGCATTCGTTGGGCGCTGGTGCTGTACATCGTGGCGCAGTTCTTCAACGGCGATGCCACCGGCCAGGCGCCGGCCGGACGCACCTATGGCGCCTACCTGGCGCTGGTGTATGCGGCAGCGATCTTCGGCGGCTACGTGGCCGACCGCGTGCTCGGCTACCAACGCTCGATCCTGGTCGGTGCGGCCGTGATGGCCACCGGCCTGTTCCTGATCGCCATTCCCGACCACACCATGTTCGAGATCGGCCTGGCCACCGTGGTGGTGGGCAACGGGCTGTTCAAACCGAACATCTCCACCATGGTCGGCAAGCTGTACTCGGTGGCCGATCCGCGCCGCGACAGCGGCTTCACCATCTTCTACATGGGCATCAACCTCGGCGCGATGATCTCGCCGGTGCTGACCCAGCTGCTGGCCGAAAAGGTGTTCGGCACCGACGCCATGCCGTCCTACAAGATGGTGTTCATGGCCTCCGGCGTGGGCATGCTGATCAGCCTGGTGTGGTTCTGGATCGGCCGCGCGCAGCTCAAGGGCATCGGTGCACCGGCGCCGAACGCGCAGGGCATCGGCCGCGTGCTGATGGTGCTGGTCGGCTGCGTGCTGGCGATCCCGGTGGTGTACTTCCTGCTCGCCGTCGGTGCGGACGTGCTGCAGATCGTGCTGACCGTGTTGTTCGTCGGCCTGTCGGTGATGCTGCTGGTCGAAGGCATCCGCGAAGGCAAGGTGCAGCGCGACAAGGTGATCGCAATGCTGATCATCTTCGCCTTCAACGTGCTGTTCTGGATGTTCTTCGAACAGGCCGGCAGCTCGTTCACCTTCCTGGCCGACAACATCGTCGACCGCAGTTTCGGCGACTGGACCTTCCCGACCGCCTGGTTCCAGTCGGTGAACTCGATTGCGATCATCACGCTGGCGCCGGTCATCGCCTGGATCTGGGTCAAGGCCGGCCGCTTCAACCCGTCGATTCCGCGCAAGTTCGGCCTGGGCCTGCTGTTCAACGGCCTGGCGTTCCTGCTGCTGATGTTTGCACTGTCGAGCCTGGTCAACGATGCTGGCAAGGTGCCGTTCTGGACCTTGTTCATGGTGTACGTGATCCAGTCCGTGGGCGAGCTGTGCCTGTCGCCGATCGGCCTGTCGATGGTGACCAAGCTGGCGCCAGTGCGCCTGGTCGGTTTCGGAATGGGCGGCTGGTTCCTGTCCACCGGCATCGGCAACAACCTGTCGGGCATTTTTGCCGGGCATGTCAGCGGAAGCGAAGGGATGAGCGTGTCTTCGGCCCTGAGCGGGTATACCTTCGGATTTTGGGCGCTCTTGGGCGCTGGCGCGGTGTTGTTCCTGATCGCGCCGTTGATCAACAAACTGATGCATGGTGTGAAGTGAGGAGAACAGCGATGCCGATCAAACCCACTGTCTGTGGCCTGCTGCTGGCAGGTCTGTTGAGCGCCTGCGGGCAGCCCACCGAGCAACAGGAGGCGCCACGGCCGCTGGATACCTCGATGCAGAAGCCGCCCAGCGCCGATCCCAGCCAGCCGGTGTCCTCGGGCAATACGCCGACTGCGGCGGACATCGCCGCGGCGGCGGCGCTCAATGCGCAGTACGACCCTTCGCGCGATCCGGCCGCCGATCTGGAGACCGCCAAGGTCGAGGCCAAGCGCGGCGGCAAGCGCATCGTGCTCAATGTCGGCAATGCGGCCTGCGAGCCGTGCAAGGCGCTGGACGAACTGATGGGCGGCGATGCGGAGCTGCGCAGCTTCCGCGATGCGCACTTTGTGGTGGTCAAGGTCAATCGCGATGCGGCCAACGAGAATGCCGCGTTCCTGTCGCAGTTCGCCCAGCTCAACGACTATCCATCGCTGCTGGTGCTGGACAACGACGGCAAGCTGCTGACCACCCAGACCGGCCCGGACCTGCGCAAGGGCGAAGGCTTCGACCGCCGCAAGCTGTTCGACTTCCTCAAGCAGTGGGCGCCGCCGCAGGCCTGATCCGTCGTTGCCGTGGCATGCAAAAACCCCCGCACTGCGGGGGTTTTTTTATCAGTCCTTGCCGGCCATGCGCGGCAGCCCGTCCTTGGCCAGCCGGTCGATCAGCTTTTCCAGGATCTGCTGCTCCTCGGCACTGAATACCGACATCAGCCGCTGTTCCATCTCGTTGACCAGCGGGGCGACGGTCTCGTAGACCTGGCGGCCGGCCGGCGACAGTGCCAGCATCGAGCGGCGGCGGTCGTCGCCATGGGTTTCGCGGCGGATGAAGCCGCGCTCCAGCAGGCGCGCCACGGCGCGGCTGACTGCAACTTTATCCATCGCGGTGCGGTCGGAGACCTCGCTGGCCGAGGAACCCGGATACAGCGCCAGGATGGTGATCACCCGCCACTCGGGGATCGCCATGCCGTAACGATCGCCGTAGACCTTGGCGATGTTGCTGCTGATACGGTTGGACAGCACGCTCAGGCGATACGGCAGGAACTGCTCGAGATTGAGCAGCACAGGATGTGGCGGTGGGGTGGGGGCGTCGAGATCGCTCATGTTGCGCTGTGTCTTGATTTTGGTTTCATTTGCAACTACAAACCTTGGGTGGCCTGCGCATTCTCGCGGGTCTTCTGCCACCCCGCATAGCCCTGCGGACGGCCTAGCGTGGAGAAACGACGATGAGCGCACAACCGAGCAGTACCGCAACCCGCCCGAACCTGGGCATGCAGGTCACCACCTTCGACAATCCGATGGGGATCGACGGGTTCGAATTCGTCGAATTCGCCGCACCGGCCGACCAGGCGGCGCAGCTACACGACTATTTCCGCAAGATGGGCTTCAGCGCGGTGCTGCGCCACCGCAGCCGTGCCATTACCGTCTATCGCCAGGGCGGGGTCAACTTCCTGCTCAACGAAGAGCCCGATTCGTTTGCCGCCGATTTCGCCGCCGCGCACGGCCCGAGCGCCTGCGGCTTTGCGATCCGCTTCCGCACCCCGGCCGAGACGGTGCTGCAGACCGTGCTGGGCAACGGCGGCGAAGCGGTGCAGGACAAGGCCGACACTCGCGCCGTGCCGGCCCCGGTGGTCAAGGGCATCGGCGACTGCATGCTGTATCTGGTCGACCGCTACGGCGATGCGGGCAGCATCTACGACGCCGACTACGAGCCGATCGAAGGCGCCGACCAGCACCCGGCCGGCTTCGGGCTGACCTTCATCGACCACCTGACCCACAACCTGTACTTCGGCAACATGCAGCGTTGGTCGGACTATTACGAGCGCCTGTTCAACTTCCGCGAGATCCGCTACTTCGACATCAAGGGCGCCAAGACCGGCCTGGTGTCCAAGGCGATGACCGCACCGGACGGCATCGTGCGCATTCCGCTCAACGAGTCCTCCGACCCCAAGAGCCAGATCAACGAGTATCTGGACGCCTACCACGGCGAAGGCATCCAGCACATCGCCTGCTTCACCGACGACATCTACAGCTCGGTGGAAAAGATGCGCGAGGCCGGCGTGACATTCCTGGATACGCCGGACACCTATTTCGACGTGGTGGACCTGCGCATCCCCGACCACGGCGAGGATGTCGAACGCCTGCGCCGCAACAAGATCCTGATCGATGCCGACGTGGACACCAAGCAGCGCAAGCTGCTGCAGATCTTCACCCAGAACTGCATCGGCCCGATCTTCTTCGAGATCATCCAGCGCAAGGGCAACGAGGGCTTCGGCGAAGGCAATTTCCAGGCGCTGTTCGAGAGCATCGAGCGCGATCAGATGAAGCGTGGGGTGCTTTGAGGGCGGGATTGGGGATTCGCTGTTCGGGATTCGGGATTCGGGATTCGGGATTTGTGGTTGGTGCGGTTAACTGGGTCGGTGCGGGCTTGAGTGGTGCAAAGTGTTGCGATGTCCAGCCTGGCTGCCCGTCACGTCGGATGTAGTTCCGGTACGGATCCAACGAAGCGGGCGGCAAGTGGTCGCAATCAAGCGCGCTCAGGCAAGGTATTTTTCCGACGACACAAAGCAACGAAGACGCACGTCGTTAAAGCCCCTCTCCCCGCGAGGAGAGGGGCTTAATCCGCCAGGTTAGCTCTTCTACGGTAGGAAAGCGGCCTGATTCAATTCAATCCCAACCTTCTGCATCCGGGAAGGGAGGGCCAAGATCCGGACGCATGCCATGCATAACAACCAGCACTACATGACCGGTTTCGGCAACGCGTTTGCGACCGAGGCGGTGGCCGGTACCTTGCCGGTGGGGCAGAACTCGCCGCAGCGTGTGGCGCACGGGTTGTATGCCGAACAGTTGTCCGGCACCGCGTTCACCGCGCCACGCAGCGAGAACCGGCGCAGCTGGCTGTACCGCATCCGCCCGGCGGCCGTGCATGGCAGTTTTTCCCTGGTCGAACAGTCGCAGCTCCACAACGATTTCGGGCGCGGCCCGGTGCCGCCGGATCAACTGCGCTGGAGCCCATTGCCGCTGCCGTCCACGCCAACCGATTTCGTCGACGGTCTGTACACCATGGCCGGCAACGGCGGGCCGGAGGCGATGTCGGGTGTCGCCGTGCATCTGTATGCGGCCAACGCATCGATGCACGATCGCTTCTTCTACGATGCCGATGGCGAGCTGTTGCTGGTGCCGCAACTGGGCCGCCTGCGCATCCATAGCGAGCTCGGTGTGCTGGAGCTGGAGCCGCAGCAGATCGGGGTGATACCGCGCGGTGTGCGTTTCCGCGTCGAGCTGCCCGATGGCGAGGCGCGCGGCTATGTCTGCGAAAACTTCGGCGCAGTGCTGCGGCTGCCCGACCTGGGGCCGATCGGCTCCAACGGGCTGGCCAATGCGCGCGACTTCGAAACGCCGCATGCGGCTTACGAACAGCGCGAAGGTGCGTTCGAGCTGGTGGCCAAATTCCAGGGCCATCTGTGGCGTGCGGACATCGGCCACTCACCGCTGGACGTGGTGGCCTGGCATGGCAACTACGCGCCGTATCGCTACGATCTGCGCCGCTTCAACACCATCGGCTCGATCAGCTTCGATCATCCGGATCCGAGCATCTTCACCGTGCTGACCTCGCCCAGCGACACGCATGGCACGGCGAACATGGATTTTGCGATCTTCCCGCCGCGCTGGCTGGTGGCGCAGCACACCTTCCGCCCGCCGTGGTTCCATCGCAACGTGGCCAGCGAGTTCATGGGGCTGGTGCACGGGGTCTACGACGCCAAGGCCGACGGCTTCGCACCGGGTGGTGCCTCGCTGCACAACTGCATGAGCGGGCATGGCCCGGATGCGGCGACCTTCGACAAGGCCTCGCATGCGGACCTGACGCGCCCGGATGTGATCGCCGACACCATGGCCTTTATGTTCGAAACGCGTGCGGTGCTGCGTCCCACCCAGCAGGCCTTGCAGGCCGCGCACCGGCAGGGCGACTACCAGCAGTGCTGGTCCGGATTGCGCGCGGCGTTTCAGGCGCCCGGTTCAGAGGATGCGCAGTAACTCAGGCAGTTGGGCGAATGTGCTGATCAGGCACTACGGCAGCCAGGGGTCGCAGGTGCCGGATCGAGGGTTCCAGTTGTCCGCTCAAGCCGCCTGCAGCGCATCCGGCAACAGCTCGCCAATCCGGGCACGTACGCGCTCGGCGTAGCTTGCCGAGGTGATCTGCGGCAACGCGCGCAGCGCGTCGGCAATAGCGGCGCCGATGGCGTCCTCGGCGCGTGCGGCCTGCAGCTGCCGATGCAGCGCCGCGGCGGCCGGGTCACGTTGCAGCTGCAGGATGTCGAGCAGGTACAGCCGTGCATTGGTGGCCGCGCGACGGCGCTGGCGCTGCAGGTCTTCTTCGCTCGGTGGTGCCGCTGGCGGCGTCACGTGGGTACCGAGCACGCCCGCCGGCGAGGAATCAGACGCCTGGGCAGTGCGTGTCGCACTCCCTGCCTGCGTGCCGAACTCCAGATAGCCCATCGCGCAGAGCGCATGCACCAGCGCGGCGCCGTCGCCGCCCAGCAGCACGGCCAGCGTTGCCAGATCGCGCTGGCCGTCGGCCAGGATCAGCGCCCGTCGCTGCAGCAAGGTGAGTGGACTGCGGTGCGATTGCAGCGCGGTGAGGGCGAGCTCGGTCTTGCGTGGGGTCATGGCGGCGGTCCTGCGAGGCACCCAGCTTGCCCGCCGCCAATGAAGCGCCGATGACATCGGTACGAGGCAATGCCAGCGCGTTCTGCACATCGTCGCGATGTGGGCTGTGTACGCTGTAGCGGACCCGTAAGGAATGCATGCATGACCACCAGATTGCTCGGTTTGATGGGCGCATTGCTGTTGCTGACCGGCTGCAACCGTGCCGAGGACGCCACCACGGCCGCGCCCGACGCGGCACCCGCACCGGTGGCAGCCGCCAACGACCAGCCAGCCGGGGAGGTTCCGCCGGCCACTGCGCCGGCCGGCACGTTTCCGCCGCAACTGCGCCAGCAGCCGGCTGCGCTCGCGCGCCTGGATGGGTACGGCGATCTGCGCCTGGGCATGGACGCAGCGCAGGCGCGCGCTGCCTGGGGCGGCGACCTGCGCGGCGAACCGGCGACCGACGGCGGCTGCTATCTGCTACGGCCGCAGTGGGCCGAGGATGCACGCCGCTTCGGTTTCATGTTCGAAGGCGATCGCCTTGTGCGTTATCAGACCAACGAACCCAAGGAGCTCGCCCCGGGCGGCGGCAAGGTCGGCATGACGCTGGCGCAGCTGCGCGCGCTGTATCCGGCAGGTCTGACCGAACAGCCGCACAAATACGTCCCCGGCGCGTTCACCCTGCGCCTAGCCGATGCGGCCACCCGGTCCGCATTGGTGTTCGAGACCGATGCCGACGGCAAGGTCAGCAGCTGGCGGGTCGGGCAGCCGCCGCAAGTGGATTATGTGGAAGGCTGCGGCTGATCCGTCACGGCCGCCGCTGCGCCGCATCGGCGGCGCAAGCGGCTTCCGGCAGCGCAGCGTGCGCGCGCATAGTCGATTGGTAGCAGGCGCGTAGAACAATGTGTCGAGACCATCCGGGCAGGGATCTCGAAGCAGCTGCAAAACTCAGCGCGGATCCTTGTCCGGCTCGGCGTGCTGTTTGGCGGTTTCCGCGTTTTCGCCCACATCGCCTTGCGTCTGCGGTGTGGGCAGGCCTTCCTTCTTCATCTCGCCATGGTTGGGTACTTCCGGGCGGTTTTCCATCATCAGCGACAGCGCGGCCTTGGCCATCAGATGGGCGCTGATCGGTGCGGTGATGAACAGGAACACGGTGATCAGCAACTCGCGTGGTTGCGGGTCCACACCCAGGAACAGGTGATAGCCGACCGATGCCAGCAGCACGCAGCCCACCCCCAGGGTGCTGGCCTTGGTCGGCGCATGCAGGCGCTTGAAAAAATCCGACAGCTTCACCAGGCCGAGCGCGCCGATCAGGATGAAGAAGGTGCCGACCAGCAACAGCGCGCTGAGCAGATATTCGGTCAGCGCAATCATTCGACGATGTCCCGACGCAACACGAACTTGCTCAGCACCACGGTGCTGCCGAAGCCCAGCATCGCGATCACCAGCGCGGCCTCGAAGTAGATCGGCGAGTCCAGGTACATGCCCAGCAGCATCAGCTCGGCGATGGCGGTGATGGACAGGGTGTCTAGCGCCAGAATGCGATCGGGCACGCTCGGGCCGCGCAGCAGGCGCCACAGCGCCATCAGCATGGCCAGGCCCACCGTGTGCATGCAGATGACGATGGTCGATTCGATGAACATGTGGCCGGTCACGGAAAGATCTCCATCAGGGGCTTCTCGTAGCGGGTCTTGATCTCGGCGATCAAGGCGTCCGGGTCGTCCAGGTGCAGCACGTGTACCAGCAGATACTTGCGGTCGTCCGAGAGCGCCGCCGACACCGTGCCGGGAGTGAGCGTGATCATGCTGGTCAGCGCGGCGATGCCGTGGATGTTGGCGATATCCAGCGGTACCCAGATGAAACCGGGGTGGATGCGCGACTCCGGGCCGAGCACCTGGCCGGCGACCTTGATGTTGGAGCGAACGATGTCGCCGGCGGCCACCAGCAACATGCGCGGCACCGAACGCAGCGAACCGATGCGGGCGAACTCGCGGTCCAGGCGCGCCGCAAAGATCGGCACCACCCAGCCGAGCAACAAGCCCAGCACCCATTGCTGCGGCCCGAAGCTGTCGCTGAGCAACAGCCAGAAAATGAAGACCGTCACGCTCAGCGACGGCGAGGGCAGCAGCCGGCTGCGCAGCGGCAGGCGCGTGCTCATGGCTGCCTCCGTTGCGGCGTGGTGGCGCGGACCTGCTCGACGTAGGCGCCGGGATCGCGCAGTTGCACGCCAGCCGCGTCGGTGTAGCGCATCAACGGGCCGGCACCGGCCGTCATCGCCACCAGCCCGCTCAGCAATAGCAGCGTGGCGGCGGTTTCCACCGGGCGCATGCGTGCACGCCGTTGCGGCTGCAGCTCGGGAACATCCTGCACCGCTTCGGGCACGCGCCAGAACAGGCGCACGCCGGCACGCGTCAGGCCGATCACCACCAGCAGGCTGCTGCCCAGGATGGCGAACCACACTGGCCCGACCAGGCCCTCGGGCACGTGCTGCAGCAACGCGGCCTTGGCCAGGAAGCCGGACAACGGCGGCAGCCCGGCGACCGCGACCGCGGCGACCATGAACATCGCGCCGGGGATCCCGCGCCGCGGCAGTGGCGCGACCACTTCCTTGCGGTCGCTGGCGCTGCCGCGGCGACGCCGGATCAGGTCCGACACCATGAACAACGCCGCAGCCACGAAGCTGCTATGCGGCAGGTAGTACAGGCCCGCACCCAACGCGCCGGCATCGTCCAGCGAGAAGGCGATGAACAACGTCGCCGCCGAGAACACCACCAGATACGACACCATCACCCGCAGCCGCGATGCGGCCATCACCCCGAACGCGGCCATCAGCAGCGTGGCGATGCCCAGCCACAGCAATGCGTGGCGGCCGAAGCCCTGCAGCGCGCCGGCACCGGCGCCGAACCACAGCGCCGACACCCGCAGCGTCGCGTACAGCCCGACCTTGGTCATGATCGCAAACAACGCCGCCACCGCCGCCGGCGCGCGCGAATAGGTCTCCGGCAACCACAGGTACAGCGGCAGCAACGCGGCCTTGCTGCAGAACACCAGCAGCAACAGGCCCAGGCTGGCCTTGGCCAGCGGCAGGTCCTGCGCCGGCAACGCGGCGATGCGTTGCGACAGCTCGGCCATGTTCAAGGTGCCGAACACGCCGAACAGCAGGCCCAGCGCGATCAGGAACAGGGTCGACGCGCACACGTTGAACACCACGTAATGCAGGCCCACACGCATCTGCAGCCCGCGCCCGCCGCTGAGCAGCAGGCCGTAGGAGGCGATCAGCATCACTTCGAAGAACACGAACAGGTTGAAGATGTCGCCGGTCAGGAACGCGCCGTTCAAGCCCATCAACTGGAACTGGAACAGTGCATGGAAATGTGGCGCGCGCCGGTCCCAGCCGGCGCAGGCATGCAGCAGGCAGGCCGCGCCCAGGATCAGGGTGGTCAACAGCATCCACGCCGACAGGCGGTCGCCCATCAGCACGATGCCGATGCGCGCCGGCCAGTCGCCGAGCAGGTACACCAGCACCTGGCCTTCGGCGGCGCGCGCGAACAAGGCGATGACCGCTGCGGCCAGCAAGGCCATGCTCGCCCATGCCACCGTGCGCTGCACGCGCGGCCCATAGCGGCGGTGTTCGACGAACAGCGACGCCGACGCGCCCAGCATCGGGATCAGGATCGGCAGGATCAGCAGATGGCTCATCGCCGGGCCTCGCGCGTGTCCACGCCGGTGGTGGCGTCTTCATGCGCGTCCACATGATCGCTGCCGTTGTCGCTGCGGCTGCGGATCGCCAGCACCAGGCTCACTGCGGTCATCGCGAAGGCGATCACGATCGCGGTCAGCACCAGTGCCTGCGGCAACGGGTCGGTGTAGTGCATCAGGTCGGCGGGTACGCCCTCGCGCAGCACCGGCGCCTGGCCGCTGCGCAGCCGCCCACCGGCGAAGATCAGCAGGTTGGTCGCGTACGACAGGAAGGTCATCCCCAGGATCACGTCGAAGCTGCGTGCGCGCAGCAACAGGTAGATCGCCAATGCGGTGAGGACGCCGATCGCGCTTGCCACTGCCAGTTCCATCAATGCTGCTCCGCGGTGCGTGTCGAACGTTGGGTGGGGTCGATCTCGCCGCGCTGCGAGCTGCGCGTGCGCGAGGGTTTGATCGTGCCCATCATCGACAGCATCAACATCGCCGCACCGAACACCACCAGATACACGCCGACATCGAAGCCCAGCGCGCTGGCCAGTTCCAGGTCGCCCAGCAGCGGCAACGGAATCTCCAGATGCCCGCTGCTCAGGAACGGCATGCCGAACACCAGCGCACCGGCGCCGCTGACCAGCGCGCATAGCAGGCCGATGCCGATCAGGCGGATGTAGTCGAAGCCGAAGCGCGATTCCACCGACGCGGCACCCTGGATCACGTACTGCATCAGCAACGGCACCGCCAGCACCAGCCCGGCGATGAAGCCGCCACCGGGCGCGTTATGGCCGCGCAGGAACAGGAACAAGGACACCGTCAGCGTCAGCGGGAACATGATCTGCGCCAGATCGGCCGGCACCGGCAACTTGATCGGCGGGCCGGGCATGCTGCGCTCCGGCGCCATCCGCGAGCGCCGCAGCAGCGCGTGCACTACCAGCCCGGCGATCGCGAACACGGTGATCTCGCCGAAGGTATCGAAGCCGCGGAAATCCACCAGGATCACGTTGACCACGTTGCGCCCGTAGGCTTCCGGCAGCGCACGCTGCAGCAGCTCGCCGGCGACCGTGTGGCTGGGCTGGGTCATCAAGGTATAGGCCAATGCGGCAAGCCCGGCACCACCGACGACGGCAATGCCGGCATCGCGCAGCTTGCGCAGGCGCGCGGGCTCGGGCAGCGAGCGCTCGGGCAGGTAATTCATCGCCAGCAGCATCAGCACCAGCGTGACCATCTCCACCAGCAACTGGGTCAACGCAAGATCCGGTGCCGACAGGAACACGAAGGTCATGCTGACCGCCAGGCCGGTGCCACCCAGCACCAGCACTGCGAGCAGGCGCTGCTTGTACAGGAACAGGCTGCCCAGGGCGCAGGCGATCATCAGCAGCCAGATCGTCCAGCCCAGCAGCGGCAGCGGGGTGGGCGCGGGCCAGGCCGGCAATGCGCCGCCCTGCAGAAACGGCACCAGCGCCACCACGACAGCGCTCAGCACCAGCAGCATCAGCATGCGTTGCAGGTTGCCGTTGGTGACTGCATCGGTCATACGCACGGTGCCGGCGAACAGCGCGCGCAGGTTCCAGTTGAACAGCGCCTTGCCGGGCGAGCGGTTCTGGATCGCGTGCATGTCCAGCGTGCGGCGCAGCGCCATGTACAACAGGGTGCCGCCCACCATGCCGGCGATGCTCATCGCCAGCGGCCAGTTCCAGCCATGCCACAGCGCCAGGCTGTAGTCGGGCAGGCGCGCGCCCAGGATGGCGCTGGCACCGGCGCGCAGCACCGGCGCGATGGTCCAGGCCGGCACGATGCCCACGGCCACGCAGATCAGCACCAGCACATCCACCGGAATCCGCATCCAGCGCGGCGGCTCGTGCGGGGTGGTGTCCAGGTCGCGCGGGCCCTGGCCGAAGAAGGTGTCATGCACGAAGCGCAGGCTATAGGCCACGCCGAGCAGGCCGGCCAGCAGCGCGGCGATGCTGGCCAATACCCGCATCGTCTGCGGCGCATCGGTTTCCAGCGCCACGGCAAAGAACATTTCCTTGGACAAAAAGCCGTTGAGCAGCGGAACGCCGGCCATCGCCAGCGAGGCGGTGATCGCCAGTACGCTGGTGACCGGCATCAGGCGGCGCAGGTTGCCCAGCTTGCGCATGTCGCGCGTGCCGGTCTCGTGGTCGATGATGCCGGCGGCCATGAACAACGAGGCCTTGAACACCGCATGGTTGAGGATGTGGAACACGCCGGCCACCACCGCCATCGGCGTGGACAGGCCGAACAGCATGGTGATCAGGCCCAGATGCGAGATGGTCGAGTACGCCAGCACGCCCTTGAGATCGTGCTGGAAGATCGCGTGCCATGCGCCGAGCAACAGCGTGATCGCACCGATGCTGGTGACCGTGTAGAAGAACAGGTCGGTGCCGGCCAGGGCAGGATGCAGGCGCGCCAGCAGGAACACGCCGGCCTTCACCATCGTGGCCGAATGCAGGTACGCCGACACCGGCGTCGGCGCCGCCATCGCGTGCGGCAACCAGAAGTGGAACGGGAACTGCGCGCTCTTGGTGAAGATGCCCAGCAGCACCAGCCCCAGTGCATACGGATACAACGGACTGGCGCGAATCAGATCGCCGGCCGCCAGCACTGCATCCAGCTGGAAACTGCCGACGATGCGGCCGATCATCAGGATGCCGCCGAGCAGGGCCAGGCCGCCACCGGCCGTCAGCACGAAGGCCATGCGCGCGCCTTCGCGCGCATCCTTGCGGTGCGACCAGAAGCCGATCAACAGGAACGAACTGATGCTGGTGAGTTCCCAGAACACCATCAGCAACAGCAGATTGCCCGACAGCACCATGCCGAGCATCGCGCCCATGAACAGCATGAGATAGGCGAAGAAACGCGATGCGCTATCGCGTGCACTCAGGTAGTAATGCGCATACATCACCACCAGCGCACCGATGCCCAGCACCAGTAACGCGAACATCCACGCCAGGCCATCGAGCCGCAACGAGAACATCAGGCCGATCTGCGGCAACCATGCGTACTGGCTGCCGATCACCTCGCCGCGCAACACGGCCGGTGTGAGCGTCGCCAGGATGACCAGCCCGCCCAACGGCGCGGCTGCAGCCAACCACGCAGTGATCGAACGGGAGGTGCGCCAGAGCAGCGCAGTGGCGGCCGCCATCACAAATGGCAGCGCAAGCAGGATTTCCAGCGAGAAAGGCATGCAGGGAACACAAGATTCGCGAGCAGGCCAGAGAGCTTAACAAATCGTTGACTGACGCCAGCGTCAACGCCGTGGCTGCGCGCCTGCGCAAATCGCGGCCGGATCGGCGTCGCGCCGCTGCCTGTCACTCGCTATGCTGGGATCACCCAGACTGCATCCGAGCCCTGTGACTGCTGCCGATCCCGCTCCGTCCACTGCCGTTTCTGCGCCGCGCGCCCTGGTGTTCGGCGGCAGCGGTCAGATCGGCGAACGCCTGCT
The DNA here is from genome assembly GCF_040202385.2 of Xanthomonas sp. WHRI 6108. Lineage (NCBI taxonomy): Bacteria > Pseudomonadati > Pseudomonadota > Gammaproteobacteria > Lysobacterales > Lysobacteraceae > Xanthomonas > Xanthomonas sp. WHRI 6108. The sequence continues at coordinate 523,109 of NZ_CP168198.1, forward strand.
GACGCGGCTGCTCGGCCGCGGTTGGCAGGTGACGGCCTGGTCGCGCCAGCCACGTGCCGCGCGCGCCGGGCTGATCTGGCGGCAGGGCGATCTGGCCATGCCGGCTGCCGCGGGCGAGGCATTCGAGGTGATCTTCAGCTGCGGTCCGCTGGACCATTTCGCGCGTTGGTATGTCGAAAATCCGGTGCGTGCTCCGCGCATCGTGGCGTTCGGTTCCACCAGCCTGGAGGTCAAGGAACACTCGATCGACGCGGCCGAGCGCGATGTCGCACAGCGCCTGGCAAATGCGGAACAGGCGCTGTTTTCCGCAGCCCAGGCGCGTGGCGCCGGGGCGACGGTGCTGCGCCCGACCCTGGTCTACGGTGCCGGGCGCGACCGCACGCTCACCCAGATCGCCGGGCTGGCGCAGCGCACCGGCGCCTTCGTGCTGCCGGCCAACGCGACCGGGCTGCGCCAGCCGGTGCATGTGGACGATCTGGCCAGCGCCGCGCTGGCGGTGGTCACCCAGCCGGCGACACAGCAGCGCAGCTATGCCGTCGGCGGCGGCGAAGTGCTGGCCTATACGCAGATGGTGGAGCGCGTGCTGGCAGCGCTGCCACGACCGGCGCGGCTGTATCAGGTACCGCCCGGACTGTTTGGCCTTGCCCTGACCGCTGCGCAGCGGCTGGGGCGCCTGCGTGGCATCAATGCGGCCGCATTGCAGCGCATGCGCGATGACCTTGTGTTTGACCTGGAACCGGCGCGTCGCGACTTCGGTTATGCGCCGCGCGCCTTTCGTCCCCTGCCCGAAGAACTCGGCATCGGCGAGTGAGGCTCGTCTGGGCGTATGTGCTTCGAAGACCTGCATGGCGCGCGGTCCGCTAGCTCTGCTGTGCAGGGCGATGCAGTATGACCGTTAGCCGCCGCAGCGCTCAGGCGTAATCCGCTGCTTTCAGATCATGACCACGCCGGCGACCGGCCACGTTATGGCTGTCGTCGCGCTCAGTACCGCCAACCCAACTGACGATAGAGCTTGGCCAACACCCAGATCGGCCCGATCAGCAGATAGGTCAGGTCGGTCAGGAAGCTCGGCTTGCGGCCCTCGATCCGGTGGCCGACGAACTGCGCGACCCAGGCCAGCACGAACACCGTCAGCGCCGTGGCGAACAGCCCGGCGAGCCCGAGTCTGCCTTCGAGCAACCGGCACAGGCAGCCGAAGAAAAAGAAGATCCCCAGCATGCCCAGCCCGAGCGGACGCGATAGGCGGTTGTAGTACGACCAGGCCGCGAACATCGACAACGCCGCCCACACGCCGCTGCTGAACCAGGTGCCGCCAACTGGGATGCACCACAGCAGGGCCACTACCGACCACAGGATCGCCGGCACCGCCAGCACGTGGATCTGCTGATTGGTGGTGTTGCGGTGATCGTCGGCGTAGCTGGCGAAATAGCGGTCGATCGGTCGCGCGGTCTTGGTGCGTTCGGTCATGTTCCCTCCCAGGAATGACCCAAGCATACGCGCGCGGATGGCGCTGTGGCAGCCGTGCTCCCTGCCACGCACAGTGCGCGTGGCAGGGGCCGGTGTGCATCAGTTGACCGACACGGCGCTCCACGCTGCGGCAACCGCGCGGTACTGCGTGGAGCTGCTGCCATACAGATCGGTGGCCGCGCTCAACGTGGCCCTGCGTGCGGCCGCGTAGTTGGTCGAGGAGGTCATGTAGACCGTCAACGCGCGGTACCAGATGCGGCTGGCCGCCGCCCGGCCGATCGCCGTCAATGCCGTATTGCCGTTGCAGACCAGCCCGGCCGGCGTCACGTTCCAGCTGGTGCCCGACCCGAAGCCGCTCGGCACCACCGCGCCTTCGGCCAGCAGATAGTAGAAATGGTTGGCCACGCCCGAGCTGTAATGCACATTGAGCGAGCCCAGGCTGCTGCTGTAGCAATCGGGCGAATCGCCATCCAGGCTGGGCTTGAACATGTAGCGCAAGGCCAGCGTCCCGCTGCTGTTGCCCGGGATGATCTTCTCGCCGATCAGGTAGTTGCCCGGCTGCGCGCTGTTGTTGGCGGAGTACTCCACCATCGCGCCCATGATGTCGGACGTGGCTTCGTTCAGGCCGCCCGACTCGCCCGAATACACCAGGCGCGCGGTGCGGCTGGTCACGCCATGGGTCATCTCGTGGCCGGCCACATCCACCGACACCAGCGGCGTGAACGTGCTGCCGTCGCCATCGCCGAATGTCATGCAGAAGCAGCTGTCCTGCCAGAACGCGTTGCTGTAGCGGCTACCGTAATGCACGCGGCTGCGCGCACCGATACCATCGTTGGCGATGCCGCTGCGCGCATGGGTGGTGCGGAAATAGTCCCAGGTCAACGCCACGCCGTAATGCGCATCCACTGCCGCGGTCACCGTATCGCTGTTGGCGCCGCTGCCCCAGGCGTTGTCGGCATCGGTGACCAGCGTGCCGTTGCCAGAGGTGCTGTTGCGCATGTTGTAGGTGGCGCCGCTGCCGCGGCTCAGATCGGTCAGCTCGTAACCGCTGCTGCAACGCGTCGTTGCCAACGCCACGCTGCCTGCATACAGCGAACGCCCGGTGCCGGCCGCACTGGTGCCACCCGCGCATGCGGTGTGCACCGTGTCCCAGGATTCGAGAATGCGTTGATTGATTGCGTCGACGATGTAATGCATTTCGGTCGGCGTCTGATCGGGCTTGATGCCGCTGTAGATCACTTCATAGACCAGCCGTGGTGCGCCCTGGCGCGCATACAAGGCCAGACTTGCGCGCGGCGCGGCATCGGGTGCCAGATCGAACTGCGCACCGGCCGCACGCACTGCCGTGTCGGCATCGATGCCGGGCACGATGCTCGGGCGCACGCTGGTGTCCATGCTCTGGCTCAGCTGACGCATCACTCCGCGCCGCGAATGCACCACCACATCGCCGCCGATCACCGGCAGGCCCTGATACGTACGATCGAAGCGCACATGCTCGCTGCCGTCGGCATCGACAATGCTGTCGCGCGCGACAAACGCATCGGCCGTTGCACGATTGGCCAGCGCCGCAGCGTGATTGCCCAACAAGGATTGCGCGCGCGACACCGCGGCATCCGCGGAAAGATCCGCAGCAGTGGCGACAGCAGACAACGATAGCGCGCAGCAGATCGCCGCGCCCAGGACATGAAATTGCATGACGACTCTCTCCCCGAAAACGTGCAATGCAAAGATCGGCGGCGATACGCATCACGGCCGATCGCGACTGGCAACAGGTGCCGGCAGATAAACTTGCACAGTCCATGACAGCACAGTAGTAAAAGTTACAGCTGTGTTGCGTTCTGTGCGCCGCGCCACTTTGCGGTGTGGAGGGCATCGCAGAGCAGCAGGAGTGTCACTACGTGTGCGACATCGCCAGCGCGGCAGGCATGCCGTCTTGTCGCAATCTGGAGGGTGCACCAACCTCCAGCGACGCTCGATCCGCTGGCAACGACAGGCAATTCGCGCGGCGTGTGCAGTCAGGCGCGGCCGCAGCGCCGCTCTCGGGGCTACTGTCGAAAGCAGACAGACACAAAAAAACCGGCCAGACATCTGGCCGGTTTTTCGTGCTGCGGCGTTGAACCGTCAGCGGCCGCCGATCGCAACCCGCTGCTGCTCATCCTGCGCACGCTGCTGCGAAGCCTGGCCAGCCAGCAATTGCGCACTGGTCTGCTCCAGCGGGGGAGCTGGCTGGTTCAGATCCACCGCCGCACGGAAGCCCGGCGTGGTGCCCATGACAAATGCCTTGCCATCCTGCACGGTGACGTTCTGCAGTTTGTCTGCCGAATCGATACCGTTCTGCTTGGCCTGCAGGGTGACGTGGGCCGCGGTCTCGTTGGAGATCATGCTGGGCAGCTTGCTGCGGATTGCGTTGTGCAAGGCATGGTCCGGATGCGAGGCATCGTCGAGCGACGGCCCCTTGGGTGCAGCAACCGGCGTCTGCACTGCCTGTGCCTGGGCCGGTTGTGCGGACAACGCGGCCTGCGTGTTGCGCCCCACCACGCCATCGGGCTGCAGCCCGTGCTGCTTCTGGAACGCAATCACCGCCTCACGCGTGTTGTCGCCAAAGCGGCCATCCTCGGCAAGCCGGTTGCCCTGCGCATCGCGCACGCCGAGACGGTTGAGGTCCTGCTGCAGCTTGCCGACATCACTGCCTTGCTCGCCATGCCGCAGCGTGCCATTGCCACCCGCTGTCGCCGGCTGGGGGTGGCGCGCGCCGGACTCCTGCTGATGGCCCTGATTCCAGAATGTCTCCGGACTGGTCAGCTTGCCGTTGGCATCGCGCAGCTGGTAATGCACGTGCTGCGCGTACTGGCTGTTACCGTTCGGGCCGCGTCCACCCATCGTGCCGATGGCATCGCCTGCAGACAGCGTCTGACCTTCCTTCACCTTGAGCGCGTCCAGGTGCAGGATCTCGTGCGAGTTGCCCTGTGCATCGCGAATCTTGACGGTGCCGTAGTTGCCGCCCGCGAAGGTGACGGTTCCGGCGACCGGCGAATGCACCGTCGGGTGCTGCATGTTGCGGCCTGTCTGGCCACCCTGGTAGTTGAAGTCGGTACCGCCGTGATCACGGGCACTGCGATGCTCGCCGTAATGGCCGGTGATGTGCGGTGCCGTCCCGTTCTGCGGTGGGAGCATCCGTTCCATCGTCTGCTGAAACGAGCTGGATCCACCATGCTGTGGCTGCACAGGTGCTGGTGCAGTGTGCTGCACCGGCTGTCCGAGCTGGCCATGGGCCAGGTTGTTCATCAGCTCTGGAGTGATATCGCGCTGCCAGCGGGCAAACCGGTTCTCGCGGTCGGCCAATCCATTTGGCGGATCGCCGCCGTTGATCGCAACACCTGCCGCATGCGCGTCCTGCCTGGCGGCCTGCGGCACGTTGTTTTGCCAGTACCAAGTGGCGATGCGGGATGCGTTTTCAGGTTGTGCCGCCAGATCGGGGTGTGCCACCAGATCCAGGTTCAACGCTTCGCCCGCCGCACGATATTGGTCCTTGCCGGTGAGCTGCATATAACCGCGGCCACGGTACAGGTAGCCGTCGCCGGGCTCGTTATTGCCCATGCGTCCGCCATACATCAATTCGGCCAGTTTTTCCGGTTGCCCGCGCAGGGCATCCAGACGTGCCTGCTCCAGGGCTTCGGGGCCCTCACGCAGTGCGGAGCGCACCTTCGAACTCACCTGTGAGGATCCGTGCGTATAGCGGAACCCTTCTTCCAGGCGGTTGAGGCCCATCGATTCATGACCCACCTGGGCCATGAAGTTTGCCAGCTCCTTCGGCTGGGTAATGCCTGCAGCATAGGCTGACTGGAGCAGTCCTGTTTCACGATCGGTTGCCATGGTGTAACTCCTCATTTCTCAGCAACATGAAATAACGGACTCCTTCCTTGTCCGTGCAAACCATTACGTCCCTTTAATTCGCCTTCTCGGCTGCGGCGTCGTCCAATGCCGCAGCTTTCTTCAATGTGGATGGATCAAACTCCTGAAACGCCACCGTGCCGAAGTCTTTGGCGGTCAATTCCAGGGTGTTGTGCTGCTCGGTCTCGGTATCGGACAGGTCACGCACCACCTTGTCCAGCAACCAGGTCTGCTTGTCTGCCGAATACTTGAACGTGAAGTCGTCTGCCCAGCGCTCGCGCGATCCGCCGGAAATGGAAATGGTGAATTGCCCGGTCTGGATGCGCGAAAACGCGTAGGGGTCGCCTGCCAGACCGCCGCAACGGGCGCATGGCACGATCTTGCTGTTTTCTGAGGCCTTCCGCAGCGCACCGTCTGCGGTCTGCGTCAGCAACACCACCGTACGCGGTTGTCCATCGCCAAGTTTTTCGGCGCCGCTGGAGGGTGGTGAAATCACCATCAACGCATCGGAGCGGCCCGCGCCAGTCAGATCGCCACGGATGGTCTCTAGAGCCTTCGATCCCGCCGGAATGAAGGAGTCTATCGTGCCCATAGGTACAGTCCCTTGTGTCGGTGTTGCGGGGGTTGGTGCGGCAGGTGCGGACGGCTGCGTCGCCGCGGTACCGGCAGCGGGGGTCGACTGCCCGGTCGCACCGCCAGCTTGAGGTCCGTTACAGGCCGCGAGTGCAACTGCCAATGCAGGGCCGATCAGTCGGAAAGGACGCAAGGTTATCTCCTGAAACGTTGGCGGATATGCCATTACCAGTGTCGCCACTAGCGCGCTGATTAAAGGGACTGGTCGTCCACCTTAACCAGCATCCAGCAGGGGCGCTGGGCGAAGTGGTAGACCTGCTGATCGCCGGTGTCCGGCGTGCGGACCAGTACCTGGCGGCCATCGGCCTCTTCGGAAATCGTGACCTCGCGGCCGCCGTTGCGGGCTGCCTCCAGGTTGGGAATGACAGGCCATTCGACCTTGGCCAGCGGAACCGTGCGGGTGACCGGGGCGGGCTCGGGCTGTGCGTCCGGGTCGAGCTGGATCATCGTCAGCGGATCGGCGGTGGCCTTTTCCTGCACTGCAATGTCTGCACTGAAGCTTTTCAGAAATGCAGAGAAGTCGGCGCTGGGGCAGGTTGTCGCCTGCGCAGGCGTTGCCGGAGCAGTGGCGGGTGCCGAGGCTGCAGGTGCTGCATTCGCAGCAGGCGTCGCTGCGCCGGCTGGCTCTGCTTGCGGCTTGCAGGCGACCAGCGCCAGGCTCAGTGCGAGAGCATGCAGGGACGTTCGGAAACGGGCCAAGGGATCCTCCTGATCATTGCGGGGCAACTGGAGCGCGGGCGGGATGTTATACGCGCGCTGCTTGCCAATGTGTGAAGGCTGGCAGAGTCGTGGCTTGCGCAAACTGGCCGGCGTGCGGCAGGCCAATACCCTCGCAGAACAAGCAGCCTGACGGTGGCCCCGGTGCTCGGGTGAGTCCACGGCCATTGATTGCAGTCAGCAAAGCCGGGTTATCTCGATCGATCCTGCGCAAAAGTCATGATGATTTGATCATGGTTTGGCCGGAGATTTATCCGGTATGGTGCGGCTGACTATATCCCGTTTGAAAATACATCGAGTGCATCCGCACCCACCCATCCCTGCGCGCAGTCGCCGACGTATTGCCCCGGTGCGGCGGCATGGCAGCTCTCGCCAGTGGAGCTCTTCGGGCGTTGGATCGGCCTGTCGCCATATGTTCCGCATGCCGGGTTGTTCTTGCATCCGGCGACGCTGTCTGCAGGAATCGCAATGACGCGGTAATACGGAGGTTTCTGTCCGACGCGGCTGCGGAATGAAAAGTATGAGAGCGCCATTGCGACTTTTCTGGGCAACAGACCGCGTCAGGTGCATCTTTCAGCGCCCAATAAAGAGCGCTGCCCGCCATTGTTGCTTTAATACAGCATCAAAGCCCCAGGAGCGGGGCCTTGGAGATCAATCGACCGAAATGCCCGCCAACCGCTGCAATGCTTCGGCATATTTTGCGCGCGTGCGTTCGATCACTTCTGCCGGCAGGCTGGGGCCGGGTGCGGTCTTGCCCCAGTTCAGGGTTTCCAGATAATCGCGCACGAACTGCTTGTCGTAGCTGGGCGGGCTGGTGCCGAGTTCGTACTGGTCGGCCGGCCAGTAACGCGACGAGTCCGGGGTCAGCATCTCGTCCATGATGTACAGGCGGCCATCGGCATCGGTGCCGAACTCGAACTTGGTGTCGGCCAGCAGAATGCCGCGCTCGGCGGCAAAGTCGGCGGCGAAACGGTAGATGCGCAAGGTGGCATCGCGGACGCGTTCGGCAAGCTCGGCGCCGACGGTCATGACCATCGCGTCGAAGTCGATGTTTTCGTCATGGTCGCCGACTGCGGCCTTGGTCGACGGGGTAAAGATCGGCTCGGGCAGTTTCTCGGCCTGGCGCAGGCCGTCGGGAAGTTCGATGCCGCTGATCTTGCCGGTGCGCTGGTAATCCTTCCAGCCGCTGCCGATCAGGTAGCCGCGTGCGATCGCTTCCACCGGCACCGGCTTGAGCTTGCGCGTGACCACGGCGCGCTTGGCATACAGCGCCGGGTCCACGCCTTCGGGCAAGACCTGCTCCACGCTGATGTCGACCAGATGGTTGGGCATCAGGTGTTCGGTCTTGTGGAACCAGAAGTTGGAGACCTGGCACAGCATCTCGCCCTTGCCGGGGATCGGGTCGGGCAGCACCACGTCGAACGCGGACAGGCGGTCGGTCGCCACCATCAACAGATAATCGCCCGGGGGCGCATCGGCGGGCAGGCGCTCGCGGGGAATGTCGAAGACATCGCGGACCTTGCCACGGTGACGCAACGGCAGGCCGGGCAGATCGGATTGCAACAGCGTGGTCGACACAGGCACTCCTAAGGACGTCGCAATGACGCTGTCCCCGGGACCCGGCGGGCCCGCGGGTGGGCAGCGGGCCGCGTAGTGTACGGCGCTTCGGCGCGCGCCGCTGGATTTATTGGGGCCGCCCCGGTGGCCGGCGTGCATGCCGCGTCAGCCAGGCCGGGCGGGCGTTCGGGTAAGATCGCCAGCCCGCCTTCCCGCCCCCGATCGCCCATGTCCTGGTACGGAAAACTGCTCGGCGCACTGGCCGGCGCCCTGCTGTTCCGCGGCGCGCCGGTACTCGGGCTGATGATCGGCCTGGCGATCGGGCATGCGGTGGACGCCGGCTGGTTCAAGCGCCGCGCCGACAACCCGTACGAAGCGCTGGGACTGGAGCCGGACGCCACCACCGCCGAGATCGACCTGGCCTACCGCCGGCTGATGTCGCGTTACCACCCGGACAAGGTGGCCAACGCCGAGCCGGAAGCACGCCGCCAGGCGGAGAAGAAGGCCAGCCAGATCAATGCGGCCTACGATCGGATCCAGCGCCTGCGCAAACGCTGATCCAGCCTACGCTGCAATATCGCTGCCAGGCACCCGCACAGGGTCGGCATGGGCGCCATAAATGAAAACGCCCGACCCATGACAGGTCAGGCGCGGTCACTCGGACGCTAAGCACTCAGAAGCGATAGGTCGCCGTCAGGCGCACCGCATTCGACGAAAAGTCGGTATCGCTGCGACGCAGGTCGGTGCCGGCCGGATTGACGCGCAGAAACGGGTTGGTCGCCGGCGCGGTCCCCGGCCCGACCCGCACGCGGGTGTCTTCGTCCTGCAGGCGGGTGAACAGGTATTCCACACCGACCGAGACGTTGTCGCTCAGGCGGCGCTGCAGGCCCAGGCCGGCCTGGTAGCCGTCGGCGCTGTCGCCGCCGCTGCTGGTGAAGCTGTTGGCGGTGTTGCTGCTGGAGAAGCTGTGGTCGAACTCGCCGCGTGCCACGCCGGCGGTGAAATAGGCCAGAAAGTCGCCCTGCGCGCCAAAGGCATAACCGATACGGCCGCGCAGTGCGGCGGTGCGGTTGAGCTGGCGGGTGAAGGTGTAGAACGCCGGGGTGGTGCTGAAGGCGCTGACGCTATCGCGCAGGTCGTTACGGGTGTACTCGGCAACGACGCCGTAGACCCAGTTGCCGGCCTGCCAGTCGTAGCCCAGCCGCGCACCGTATTCGGCGCCGCCCTTGTCCTTGCTGCAGCCACTGGCCGGGGTGCGCCCGGCCGCCGCGCCGCCGCAGAAGCCGGGCGAGAAGGCATCGGCGCCGGTCGGGGTGCTGACCTGGTCGCCGTCGCGGCCATCCAGGTTGGTGTCGAAGCCGAAGCGGCCGCCGGAAACGCCGCTGACGTCTGCGCCGCCGACATTGGCGCCGATCGAGAAACCTGACCAGTCGGCCGGGCCGGTCTGGGCCCAGGCGGACGGGGCGAGGGCCATCAAAACAAGCGCAGCGGAGGCGAGCGGGGTGGTCTTCATGCGGTGTCCTTGGCGAAAGGGCGCGGTGCGCCGGTTCAGGTGCATACGCAGCCTGGACCGCTGCGGATGCACTGGCTTTGCGCGCCTGCGACAATGTGTTTCCCGTTCCTTGACGAGCTGCCCATGCAACCGACGGCGATTGCCCCGTCCATCCTGTCCGCCGATTTCGCCCGTCTGGGCGAGGAAGTGAACAACGTCCTGAAGGCCGGCGCCGACTGGGTGCACTTCGACGTGATGGACAACCATTACGTGCCCAACCTCACCATCGGCCCGATGGTGTGCCAGGCGCTGCGCAAGCACGGCATCACCGCGCCGATCGACGTGCACCTGATGGTCGAGCCGGTGGACCGCATCGTGCCGGACTTCGCCGAGGCCGGCGCCACCACCATCAGCTTCCATCCCGAAGCCAGCCGCCATGTACATCGCACGATCCAGCTGATCAAGTCGCACGGCTGCAAGGCCGGCCTGGTGCTCAACCCGGCCACCCCGGTGGACATTCTGGACTGGGTGCTGCCGGAGCTGGATCTGGTGCTGGTGATGTCGGTCAATCCCGGCTTCGGCGGGCAGGCCTTCATTCCCTCGGCGCTGGACAAGCTGCGCGCCATCCGCAGCAGGATCGACGCCCTGGGCAAGCCGATCCGGCTGGAGATCGATGGCGGGGTCAAGGCCGACAACATCGGCGCGATCGCTGCCGCCGGTGCCGACACCTTCGTCGCCGGCTCGGCGATCTTCAACGCACCCGACTATGCGCAGGTGATCGCGCAGATGCGCGCGGCGGTGGATGCGGTGCGATGAGCGCGCCCGCGCTGCAGATCCGCGCCGCCACGCCTGACGATGTGGCGCTGCTGCATGAGCTGATCACCGCACTGGCGGTGTACGAACGCGAGCCCGATGCGGTCAAGGCCAGCCCGCAGGACCTGCGCGCCAGCCTGTTCGGCGAGGACGCCACCGCGCATGCGCTGATCTGCGAGCAGGACGGCCAGGCCCTGGGATTTGCGGTGTATTTCTTCAATTACTCGACCTGGCTCGGCCGCAACGGCCTGTATCTGGAAGACCTGTTCGTGCGCCCGCAGGCGCGCGGGCAGGGTGCCGGTCTGGCCTTGCTGCGGCACCTGGCCCGGTTGGCCGTGCAGCGTGGCTGCGGGCGTTTCGAATGGTCGGTGCTGGACTGGAACCAGCCGGCCATCGACTTCTATCAGGCGGCCGGTGCGCGCCCGATGGACGGCTGGACCGTCTACCGGCTCGACGGCGAGCGCCTGGCCGCGTTCGCCGCCGGCGCCTGAGCGCGGCCTGCGCGCCGCCGCGGCACGCAAAGAGAAGGCCGCTCCCCTGGGAGCGGCCTTCGAGAAAAATTGGAGGCTGATCCTGCCTCCGCCCGTCGTCCCTGCTATGGCCTTCCATCCTCCGGGTCATCGGTGACATGCCGATGACAGCCCGGCGACATTGCGTATTCACGATGCGCGCAGCGGGCCGCTGCTAGCCTGCGTCCACCACCCCCACAGCATTGGCAGCGTGCATGGCCGCGTCCCACTGGCGTCTGATCCTCAACGGCAAGTCCACCGACAATCTGGATCTGCGTGAGGCGGTGGGAGCGCTGCGCAAGCGCGGCATCCAGCTCGAGGTGCGGGTCACCTGGGAAGACGGCGATGCCGAGCGCTATGTCGGCGAAGCGGTTGCCGACGGCGCCCACACCGTGATCGCGGCCGGCGGTGACGGCACCTTGAGCGAAGTGGCTGCCGCACTGGCGCATCACACCGCCGACGCCGCCACGCTGCCATCGCTGGGCCTGGTGCCGCTGGGCACCGCCAACGACTTCGCCACTGCCGCCAACCTGCCGATCGAACCGCTCGCTGCGTTGACGCTGATCGCCGAGCGCCCCGCCGAGCCGATCGACCTGCTGCGCATCGATGCCGAGCACGGCCCGCACTGGTGCGCCAACGTCGCCAGTGGCGGGTTCGGCACCCAGGTCACCGTTGAAACCGACGAAGGCCTGAAGAAGATGCTCGGTGGCCTGGCGTATCTGATCACCGGCATGTCGCGGCTGGGGCGGATCGACCCGATCAGCGCCCGCTTCAGCGGCCCGGATTTCAACTGGGAAGGCGAGTTCATCGCGCTTGGCCTGGGCAACGGGCGGCAGGCCGGCGGCGGCCAGGCGCTGTGCCCGGAGGCCTTGATCGACGATGGCCTGCTCGACGTCACCATCGTGCCCGCGCTCAACGGCGAAGTGGCCGCCACCCTCGGCACCCTGGTCACCGGCGGCAAACAGGCCGCGCTGGAACGTGTGGCCGTGCGTGCGCGGCTGCCGTGGCTGGAGATCGTCGCCCATCAGCCGCTGACCTTGAACCTGGATGGCGAGCCGGAAACTTCGCTGCATTTTCGCATCGAATGCGTGCCGGCGCGGTTGCGGATGCATTTGCCGGTGGAGTGCCCGTTGCGGAGCGCTTGAGGGTGGGGAATCGGGATTGGGGAATCGGTAGAGCGTGGGCTGGCTGTTCTGCGCCAGGCTGGCCCGCCCGGCTTCGCAATTTGCTTGGCTTTCGCCTCGGGCTTGCTGCCCTGGCGCGGCAGTTGCGCTACAGTAGGGACGTGTCCCGCTTGACGACTCCACGCTCCTTCTCTTCCGCTCGCCGCTGGTGGCGATGGTGGCCCGTTGCCGTCGTCCGCCCCGCCACAGAGTCCCGGAAGGAAAGTCGTCTTGATCACTGCAGAGCAGTTCCAGCGCCAGGCCGCTGAAGGTCACACCCGTATCCCCGTCGTCCGCGAAGTGCTGTCCGACCTGGACACGCCGCTGTCGGTCTATCTGAAACTCGCCGACGGCCCCTACACCTATCTGTTCGAATCGGTCGAAGGTGGCGAACGCTTCGGCCGCTATTCCATCATCGGCCTGCCGGCGCGGCGCGTGTACAGCTTCCGCGGGCATACGCTGGAAATCAGCGAGCACGGCGAAGTACTGGAAACCCGCGAGGTCGCCGACCCGCTGGCCGAAGTGGACGCCTTGCGCGCCGAGCACTCGGTGCCGCAGCTCGACGGCCTGCCCGGCTTCACCGGCGGCCTGGTCGGCTGGTTCGGCTTCGAGTGCATCCAGTACATCGAACCGCGCCTGGGCAGCGGCAACAAACCCGATGAGCTGGGCACGCCGGACATCCTGCTGATGCTGTCCGAAGAGCTGGCGGTGTTCGACAACCTCAAGGATCGGCTGTACCTGATCGTGCACGCCGACCCGCGCCAGCCGCAGGCCTATGTGCGCGCCAACCGGCGCCTGGACGAACTGGCGCATCGGCTGCGTCAGGGCGGTGCCGGGTATCCGCAGGCGCAGGTTTCCGATGCGATCGACGAGTCGGACTTCCACTCCTCGTTTACCCGCGAGGAATATCACGCGGTGGTGCGCAAGGCGCAGGAATACGTGCGCGCCGGCGACATCTTCCAGGTGGTGCCGTCGCAACGCTTGCGCGTTCCGTTCCGTGCGCGTCCGGTGGATGTGTATCGCGCGCTGCGCGCGCTCAATCCCTCGCCGTACATGTATTTTCTCGATGTCGGCGGCACGCAGGTGGTGGGCTCCTCGCCGGAAATCCTGGCGCGCCTGCGCGATGGGGTGGTCACCGTGCGGCCGATCGCTGGCACCCGCCCGCGTGGTGCCACGCCCGAGCAGGACAAGGCGCTGGAGGCCGAACTGCTGGCCGACCCGAAAGAGCGCGCCGAGCACGTGATGCTGATCGATCTCGGTCGTAACGATGTCGGCCGCGTGGCCGAACCGGGCACGGTCAAGGTGGGCGAGCAGTTCGTGATCGAACGCTATAGCCACGTCATGCACATCGTCAGCGAGGTCACCGGCACGCTCAAGGCCGGCCTGAATTACAGCGACGTGCTGCGTGCGACCTTCCCGGCCGGCACCGTCAGCGGCGCGCCAAAGATCCGCGCGCTGGAGATCATCCGCGAGCTGGAGCCGGTCAAGCGCAACGTCTATTCCGGCGCGGTCGGTTACATCGGCTGGCACGGCGATGCCGACACCGCCATCGCGATCCGCACGGCGGTGATCCAGGATGGGTATCTGTACGTGCAGGCCGGCGGCGGCGTGGTCTACGACTCCGACCCGGATCTGGAATGGCAGGAGACCATGAACAAGGGCCGCGCGCTGTTCCGTGCGGTCGCGCAGGCGGCCAAGGGGCTGTGATGGACGGGCAGGGCAACGCTGCGCGCATCAGCTTCCGCAACGATTACAGCGAGGGCGCGCACCCGCGCCTGCTGCAGGCCTTGGCGCAGGCCAGCGCCGAGCAGAACGCCGGCTACGGCACCGATCGGCATACCGCGCGTGCGGTTGCGTTGATCCGCAGCGCAGTCGCGCAGGCGCAGGCCGAGGTGCATTTGCTGGTCGGCGGTACCCAGACCAACCTGACCGCGATCGCGGCGTTCCTGCGCCCGCATCAGGCGGTGATCGCGGTGGAAGCGGGGCACATCGCCACGCACGAAACCGGCGCCATCGAAGCGACCGGCCACAAGGTGCTGACCGTACCCGCGTTGCACGACAAGCTGACCCCGGCGCTGATCCAGCCATTGCTGGATGTGCACGGCAACGAGCACATGGTGCAACCGCGCCTGGTCTACATCTCCAACAGCACCGAGAGTGGCACCATCTACAGCCGTGCCGAGCTCGAGGCGCTGTCGCGTTTCTGTCGCGCGCACGATCTGCTGCTGTATCTGGATGGTGCACGCCTGGGCGCCGCACTGACCGCCGACGGCAACGATCTGGATCTGCCCACGATCGCCGCGTTGACCGATGCGTTCTACATCGGCGGCACCAAGAACGGTGCCTTGCTCGGCGAAGCGCTGGTCATCGTCACTCCTGCCTTGCAGGCCGACTTCCGCTACCTGATCAAGCAACGCGGCGCGTTGCTGGCCAAGGGCATGTTGCTGGGATCGCAGTTTGCCACTCTGTTCGAAGATGGCCTGTTCTTCGCGCTGGCCGCACACGCCAATGCGATGGCCCAGCGCCTGCGCGCGGGATTGCTGGCCGCTGGCGCGCAGTTCACCAGCGATTCGCCGACCAACCAGCAGTTCATCGCCGTCAGCGCGCAGCAGGCCACGCAGCTGGCGCAAGGCTACGACTTCGAGCGCTGGGAAGTGCGCGCCGATGGCAGTCAGGTGATCCGCTTCGTGACCTCGTGGGCGACTACGGCCGCGTCGGTCGATCGGCTCTGCGCGGATGTTGCCGCGCTTCATCGCGGCGTGCCGTGAGCATGCGCACCAGATGGAGCGAAACAGATGAAGCAACTCGAACGCCGAAATGTTGCCTATCCCGGTTCGCTCGATGCTGGTCAGGTGCGTGGCAGTCATGCCGCGCCATCGCCGATCGCAGAGTCACCTGACGCCGGCAGCCTGACCTTCACCCAAAATATCTATGCGGTCTTCTGATCGCGCAATGAGTCCTTTGCCATGCTGCTGATGCTCGACAACTACGACAGCTTCACCTACAACCTCGTGCAGTACCTGCAGGCGCTGGGCGCCGAGGTCACGGTGGTGCGCAACGACGCGATGAGCGTAGATCAGATCGCCGCGCTCAGGCCCGAGCGCATCGTGATCTCGCCCGGCCCGTGTACCCCGAACGAGGCCGGTATCTCGCTGCAGCTGATCGAGCAACTGGGCCAGACCACGCCGATCCTGGGCGTGTGCCTGGGCCATCAAAGCATTGGGCAGGTCTACGGCGGCGATGTGATCCGCGCCGACACCATCATGCATGGCAAGACCTCGCCGATCCGCCACCAGGGCAAGGGCGTGTTCGCCGGCCTGCCGGACAGTTACGAGGCAACCCGCTACCACTCGCTGGTGGTGGACAAGACCACCTTGCCCGACGCGCTGGAAGTCACCGCCTGGACCGAGAATCCGGATGGCTCGATCGAGGAGATCATGGGCCTGCGTCATCGCCAGTTTCCGGTCGAAGGCGTGCAGTTCCACCCCGAGTCGATCCTGACCCAGCACGGTCATGCCTTGCTGAAAAACTTCCTGCAGCGTTGATCGAAATGCACAGCACACACGTCGCAACGGCTGCCGCAACCCTTGTCGGTCTCGATGCAGTCTTCGGCGCCATCGATGCACCAGCGATCGATGCGCGCAATGCCTGCAATTGCCTGTGCGCCAGCATGCGGCCGGCTCCCCGTTTCGCTTCGTTCACACCTGCATCCGGATCACGATGAGCACCGCCAGCGACAGCTTCCACTTCTACGAACCAGGCCAGGGCCACGGGCTGCCGCACGATCCGTTCAACGCCATCGTCGGTCCGCGGCCGATCGGCTGGATCGGCTCGCGCAGCGCCGAGGGCATCGCCAATCTGGCCCCTTACAGCTTCTTCAATGCGTTCAACTACGTGCCGCCGATCGTCGGCTTCGCCAGCATCGGCCGCAAGGACAGCCTGCGCAATATCGAAGCCACCGGCGAGTTCAGCTGGAACCTGGCCACGCGCCCGTTGGCCGAGGCAATGAACGCCAGTGCGGCGATGGTGCCGGCGGAGGTCGACGAGTTCGTGCTGGCCGAGCTGCAGATGGCGCCATCGCGGCTGATCGGTGCCCCGCGCGTGGCAGCCAGTCCGGTCAGTTTCGAATGCCGGCTCAGCCAGCTATTGCCGCTGCAGAGCGCAGCCGGGCAGGCCATCGAAACCTGGCTGGTCCTGGGCGAAGTGGTCGGCGTGCATCTGGCGCACGCGGCGTTGCAGGACGGCATCTACGATCCCGCAGCCGTGCAGACGATTCTGCGCGCCGGCGGCGCCGCCGACTATTTCGAAGTGCAGGCGCAGGCACGCTTCCGCATGCGGCGCCCGGGCCAGTGAGCGCTGCGCGCCGCGTCGCTGCATGGCATTGCCGCCATGCGCGACTGCAGCGCCAGCATTGATCGATCAAGCTCGCTGCCGCCTATCTTTCCCACGTTTTGCCACGGTCCTCGTCCATGCCCATCACCCCGCAAGAAGCCCTGCAACGCACCATCGAACACCGCGAAATCTTCCACGACGAAATGGTCGAGCTGATGCGCCAGATCATGCGTGGCGAGGTCTCGGACATGATGGTCGCGGCCATCCTCACCGGGCTGCGGGTCAAGAAGGAAACCATCGGCGAGATCGCCGGCGCAGCCACGGTGATGCGCGAGTTCTCGCGTCGCGTGGAAGTGAGTGATCGCCGGCATATGGTCGACATCGTCGGCACCGGCGGCGATGGCTCGCATACCTTCAACATCTCCACCTGCGCCATGTTCGTGGCCGCCGCCGGCGGTGCCAAGGTCGCCAAGCACGGCAACCGCAGCGTCTCGTCCAAGTCCGGCAGTGCCGACGCGCTGGAGGCGCTGGGCGCGGCGATCGAGCTGCAGCCCGAGCAGGTCGCCGCCTCGCTGGCGCAGACCGGTATCGGCTTCATGTATGCGCCGGTGCATCATCCGGCCATGAAGGTGGTGGCGCCGGTGCGCCGCGAAATGGGCGTGCGCACCATCTTCAACATCCTCGGCCCGCTGACCAATCCGGCCGGCTCGCCAAATATCCTGATGGGCGTGTTCCATCCGGACCTGGTCGGCATCCAGGCGCGCGTGCTGCAGGAACTCGGTGCCGAGCGTGCGCTGGTGGTGTGGGGCCGCGATGGCATGGACGAGCTTTCGCTGGGGGCCGGCACCCTGGTCGGCGAGCTGCGCGATGGCCAGGTGCGCGAATACGAAGTGCATCCGGAGGATTTCGGCATTGCGATGTCGGCCAGCCGCAACCTCAAGGTGGCCGATGCCGCGCAGTCGCGCACGATGCTGCTGCAGGTGCTGGACAATGTGCCCGGCCCGGCGCTGGACATCGTCGCGCTCAACGCCGGTGCGGCGCTGTACGTGGCAGGCGTGTCCGACAGCATCGCCGAGGGCGTCGTGCGTGCGCGTGCGGTCCTGGCCGATGGCTCGGCACGTGCAAGACTGGACGCCTATGTCGCCTTCACCCGGCAGATTGCCTCACAGGCCTGACCCCTCCCACTGCACCGGCAGGCATGCGGCGGCATCCTGATCATGACCGCTGGCATGCTGGGGGCTGGCGCGTGGCGGCCGGTTGCGGCCGTCTTGACCGATAATGCCCGACCGCCAGGACCCGATACGATGAGCGATATCCTCAACACCATCCTTGCCCGCAAGGCCGAAGAAATCGCCGAGCGCAGTGCGCGCGTGCCGCTGGCCGAGCTGATCGCGCGCAGCGCCGACCTGCCGCTCACGCGCGGGTTTGCCGCCGCCATGCAGGCCAGCATCGCCGCCGGCGAGCCGGCGGTGATCGCCGAGGTGAAGAAGGCCAGCCCGTCCAAGGGCGTGATCCGGCCCGACTTCCACCCGGCCGACATTGCGGTCAGCTATGAATTCGGCGGCGCCAGCTGCCTGTCGGTGTTGACCGATGTGGACTTCTTCCAGGGCGCCGATGCCTATCTGCGCCAGGCGCGCGAGGCCTGCACGCTGCCGGTGCTGCGCAAGGACTTCACCGTCGACCCCTACCAGGTCTACGAGGCGCGCGTGCTCGGCGCCGATTGCATCCTGCTGATCGTCTCGGCACTGGACGATGGGCAACTGGCCGAGCTCTCCGGCCTGGCCATGCAACTGGGCCTGGACGTGCTGGTGGAAGTGCACGACATCGACGAGCTGGAGCGCGCGGTGCAGGTGCCGGTGCCGCTGGTGGGCATCAACAACCGCAATCTGCGCACCTTCGAGGTGACGCTGCAGACCACGCTGGACATGCGCGCCGCCGTGCCGCGCGACCGCATCCTGGTCACCGAAAGCGGCATCGTCACTCCGGACGATGTGCAGTTGATGCGCAGCCACGGCGTGAACGCGTTTCTGGTCGGCGAGACCTTCATGCGCGCGGCCGAACCCGGCGAGTCGCTGCGTCAGCTATTCTTTGCGCATGACTGAGGCGTATCCCGTACCGCGCGACGACGCACCGCTGGTGGTCTTCGATTTCGACCACACGCTGTATGACGGCGACTCCGGCAGCCATCTGTTCGCCTGGCTGATCAAGCGCAACCTCTTGCGTCTGCTGGTGGCGCTGTTGGCCTCGCCGATCCTCGGCCCGATGGTGGCGATGCTGCCGACCCGCCGCCGCGGCGTGTCCGGGTATGTGTGGATCGCCACCTTTGGCCTGCACCGCACGCGCGAGTTCAACCGCTTCATCGATGCGTACGTGCTCAAGCATGAAGCGCAGATCCGGCAGCGCCTGTTGCCGCACGCCTTGAAGGTGTTCACCGACCACCGCGCTGCCGGCGACCGCGTGGTGGTGGCCACCGGCGCGCCGCCGGAACTGGCGCGCGCCATTCTCGGCTTTGTCGCCCATCAGGACGTGCCGGTGATCGGCAGCCTGGTCGGTCCGCGTCTGGGCGCGGTCACCGCGCGACGTCACTGCCACAACGAAGAGAAGATGCGCATGCTGCGCGAGCGCGGCTATGCCGACATCGCCATTGCCTATTCGGACAGCACCGCGGATCTGCCGCTGTTGAAGGCCGCGCGCGCGCCGGTGGTGGTCAATCCAAAGGCCAATCGCGAAGCGCTGTTCCGGCAGGTGCTGCCGGCCGGCACGCCGATCCTCAACTGGGGATGTCGCGATCGCGGTGGCAAGGCGCTGTAGCGCCTGGCGCCGGTAGCGGCGCGCAGCCTGGCGGGCACGGCAGGTATTCGAACTTGGCAGCTACCGCACAGAGGCACGGATTGATTCGCGCGCATCCAGTGGCTGTTCACCAAGATTTACTGGTCACGCCAAGCCGGCCGGAGCAGCAGGGAAGGGTAAGCACCTAGTAATGCATAGCACGCGGCGGCGCCGCGCGCCCGACTGCATCAGTCCGCATGCCGTGCGGCATGCGGTTCAAGTTGCGGCCGGTGCAGTGCTGCACCAGCCGCGACCACAACCGGTCAGCGGGTGCCGTAGAGCACGACGGTCTTGCCGCGTGCATGCAGCAGGCCGTCGGCCTGCAGCTTCTTGAGCACGCGCCCGGCCATCTCGCGCGAACAACCCACCAGACGTGCCAGTTCCTGCCGCGATACGCGCAGCTGGGTGCCCTGCGGGTGACTCATCGCTTCCGGCTCCTTGGACAGGTCGTGCAGGGTGCGCACGATGCGGTCGGTCACGTCCAGGAATGCCAGGCGGCTGGCTTTCCTTGTGGTGTCGAGCAACCGCTTGGACAGCTGAACGCCAATCGCGTACAGGATGCGGGGCGCATCCGGGGACAGACTGGTCTGGAACAGCTGCTGCAGCCGCTCGTAGCTGATCTCGGCCAGCTCGCACTGGGTGCGGGTGCGCAAGATCACCTCGCGGGTATCGGATTCGATGAACAACCCCATCTCGCCGACGAACTCGCCGCTACCGAAGTAGCCCAGCACCAACTCACGATCGTCATCTTCCTCGGCAATGATGCTCACCGAGCCACTGATCACGTAATAGAGGGTGCCAGCCGGGTCTCCCGGCCGGAACACATCGGTCCGGGTCGGATAGCGCCTGCGATGGCTGTGCGCCAGGAAACGCTCGATCGTGCCCGCGTCCAGCGCCAGAGAAGGGGTAGCGTTACGTACCGTCGTAGTCACAACCGTCGTGTTTCCTGGGCTCATGGTAGTTCCGCGTGTAATTCCTGAAGCTTAACGGCATGAGTCATGCAAGGTAAACCATTCTTAACGTCGGCATTTCGTTGCTGGGATCTTTGGCTCATAATTGTTTCCTTTCCCGCCTTCCATAAGGACAGACCGACGTGGTCAAGCCGTTGCCTCGCCTGAGGCTACAGGGGTTCAACAACCTCACCAAGGCGTTGAGCTTCAACATCTACGACGTCTGTTACGCGCGTACCGAAGAGGAGCGTCAGCGCTACATCGAATATATCGATGAGCAGTACGACGCCGATCGTCTGACGCAGATCCTGACCGATGTTGCCGAGATCATTGGCGCCAACATCCTCAATATCGCACGTCAGGACTACGATCCGCAGGGCGCATCGGTCACGATCCTGATCTCGGAAGAGCCCGTCATCGACAAGAAGCAGGCCGGCAAGGAGCTGATCTCCGATGCCGTGGTCGCTCATATGGACAAAAGTCATATCACTGTCCATACATACCCCGAGACGCATCCGCAGGAAGGCATTGCCACGTTCCGCGCCGATATCGACGTCGCCACGTGCGGCGTGATCTCGCCGTTGAAGGCGCTGAACTACCTGATCGAGAGCCTGGAATCGGACATCGTGATCATGGACTACCGCGTCCGTGGCTTCACCCGCGATGTTAAGGGCAAGAAGCACTACATCGACCACAAGATCAACTCGATCCAGCACTTCCTCGCCAAAAACGTGAAGTCGCGCTACGAGATGTTTGACGTGAACGTCTATCAGGAAAACATCTTCCATACCAAGATGCACCTGAAAGACTTCGACCTGGACCAGTACCTGTTCGAGGAGCGCGCCAAGAACCTCTCGTTCAAGGAGCGCATGAAGATCGAAACGCTGCTCAAGCGCGAGATCGAAGAACTGTTCCACGGGCGCAACCTGAGCGAGTAAGCGCAGCGAGCGAGCTGTTGCGCGACCTGCCTGCAGGCGCGCGAAAGAATCAAGGCGGGACGGCCCGCCACGCGATGACCTCGCGTTCCACAGCCGACGGCGGCCCAGTGTGCAAACACTGGGCCGCTTTTTTTTTGTGCGTTTTTCAAGTGAGGAGTGATGCGATGCCCTGGATCTATCTGCTGCTGGCCGGCCTGTTCGAAATCGGTTTTGCCATGGGCCTGAAGTACAGCGACGGCTTCACCCGCCTGTGGCCGACCGTGCTGACGATCGGTCTGGCGGGCATCAGCCTGTGGTTCCTGACCCAGGCACTGAAGACCATTCCGGTCGGCACCGGTTACGCGATCTGGACTGGGATCGGCGCGCTGGGCGTGACCATCGCCGGCATCGCGCTGTTCGGCGACAGCGCGTCGTGGTCGCGTCTGGCCTGCATCGGCCTGATCGTGGCCGGGGTGATCGGGCTGAAGCTGGTGGGGTAGTCGTGGTCAGCCCTGCGTGGTCAGCCCCACTGCGTGGGCCTGACCCCCCAAGGTTTGCGTAGCAAACCTTGGGCCCCACTTCGTAGCAGCCTATCCCCCCGCCTTCGGCGCGCCCCCTTAACAGAAGGGGGCTCTGCTTCAGTGGGGTTTTGCGAGATGTGGGGCATGGTTTGCTGGGCGCCGCCAGCCGCCAGCCGCCAGCCGCCAGCCGCCAGCCGCCAATCCCCAATCCCCAATCCCCAATCCCCCCGGCTACAGCCGGTACGCCACCGCTTTCATCAGCTTGGAGGCCAGGGCCATGGCGCTGGGGATCGGGGGCGGGAGGATGCGCGCGCCGGCCTGTTCGGCCTGGTCGGCGTGGCGGGCTTCGTCGATCTTCATCACGCGCAGGATCGCGCGGCTGCGCTGGTCGCCCTCGGGGAGGGTTTCCAGGTGTTCATCCAGATGGGCCTCGACCTGGCGCTCGGTTTCGACCACGAAGCCCAGGCTCCAGTCGTCGCCGCGCAATCCGGCCAGGGCGCCGAGCGCGTAGCTGCCGGCGTACCAGAGCGGGTTGAACAGGCTGGGGCGGCTGTCCAGCTCGTGCAGGCGGTCGGCGCACCAGGCCAGATGGTCGGTTTCTTCCTGCGCCGCCTCCAGCAGATGATGCTGGGTGTGGGCATCGCGGGCGACCGCGGCCTGGCCGAAATACAGGCCTTGCGCGCAGACTTCGCCGACGTGGTTGATCCGCATCAAGCCGGCGGCGTGGCGACGCTGGTCCGGTTCCAGTGCGACGTCGGGGGTGTCGGCGGCCGGGTTGGGCCGCTCGGCGGGCGGATTGCCGAATACCGTGTCCAGCGCGCGCTGGGCTTCGACCAGCAGCCGGTCGAGCGGGCCATGCAGTCGGAAAGAGGAGATCTGGGTCATGCGCCGATTCTGGCCCCGGACCGAGCCGCTGCCAACCGCCGGCGCTCCGGCCGGCCGGCGACTTGCGTGGCCTTGTATCGTCCCGTACAATCCCGCCTCTTCTGTTTCGCCTTCACAACGCGTGGCAAAGTTCCAGCGGTCATTGCCGCTGCAATCCGCCCGACCACTCAAGAGTTTTCTCATGACTACGTTCACCGCCAAGTCCGAGACCGTCCAGCGCGACTGGTATCTCGTTGACGCCGCCGGCAAGACGCTCGGCCGTCTGTCCACCGAACTGGCCCGCCGCCTGCGCGGCAAGCACAAGCCGGTTTATACCCCGCACGTCGATACCGGCGATTACCTCGTGGTGATCAATGCCGAAAAGATCGTGGTCACGGGCAACAAGCTGAAAGACAAGAAGTATCACCGCTTCACCGGCTACATCGGTAACCTCAAGACCGAGAGCCTGGAGCAGGCGCTGCAGCGCCACCCGGAGCGCGTGATCGAAATCGCCGTCAAGGGCATGCTGCCGAAGGGCCCCCTGGGCCGCACCATGTACCGCAAGCTCAAGGTCTATTCGGGTGCCGAGCATCCGCACGCCGCCCAGCAGCCGCAAGTTCTGGATATCTAATCATGGCTATCACGCAAAACTACGGCACTGGCCGCCGCAAGTCCTCCACCGCTCGCGTGTTCCTGCGCAAGGGTACCGGCAACATCACCGTCAACGACCGTCCGCTGGACGAGTTCTTTGGCCGTGAGACTGCACGCATGATCGTGCGTCAGCCGCTGGAACTCACCAAGAACACCGAAAGCTTCGACATCCTGGTCACCGCCTCCGGCGGCGGCACCACCGGCCAGGCCGGTGCGATCCGTCTGGGCATCGCCCGTGCGCTGGTCGAGTACGACGAAACCCTGAAGTCCGAGCTGCGCAAGGCCGGCTTCATGACCCGTGACGCCCGTGAAGTCGAGCGTAAGAAGGTCGGCCTGCACAAGGCTCGTCGCGCGACCCAGTTCTCCAAGCGCTGATCCATTGCGTTTGTTGCGTCCCGGTTCGCCGGGGCGCCTGCTTCAAAAGCCCGGCGATGCCGGGCTTTTGTCGTTTTTGGGGCCTGCGCAGTGGGCGCCTGCAGTCGGTGGCCTGCTATGTCGAGGCAGATTTTTCCTTGCCCAGGTCTGGTGACTTTCGCAAACGCTGGCTGGTCATCTCGTGTGTACCGGCCGCTGGCGGCATGGGTTGATGCCGCGGTGGCCGGGCTCTGTGCCTGACTGTTGATGCCTGTCTGACCCGGGATCCATTTTCGACCAGGGCGGGTGCCGCCTTCGGTGATCGCTGTTCGGCCTTGGGGCGGGAATGCCTGCTGCACGAATGCCGGCAAGCGGTAATCGGGCAACAAAAAAGGCCCGATCGTCAGATCGGACCTTTCGTGTTTGGCTGCCCCGGATGGATTCGAACCACCGAATGCCTGAGTCAGAGTCAGGTGCCTTACCGCTTGGCGACGGGGCAATAAAACGTGTTGAACCAAGAGTATTGCATGCCCAGGTGGGCCTGAAAACCTTGGTGGCTATGGGTGGACTCGAACCACCGACCCCAGCATTATGAGTGCTGTGCTCTAACCGGCTGAGCTACATAGCCTAGGGAGCCGGTAATTCTTACCAAGCGCCCGCGTGTTGTCAAGCATTTCGTTTTCAGCTTGTGAGCCGGCCGTCGCCGTGGCAGAGTCGGTGACAGTAGATTTTCAGGAGTCCGCATCGTGATCGATCCGGACGGTTTCCGGCCAAACGTCGGCATCGTGCTGATGCGAGAGGATGGTCAGGTGTTCTGGGCACGACGTGTGCGCAGGGACGGCTGGCAGTTCCCGCAAGGTGGCATGAATACCGATGAGACACCCGTAGAAGCCATGTACCGCGAGTTGCGCGAAGAAACCGGGTTGTTGCCCGAGCATGTCGAATTGCTCGGTGCCACCCCCGGATGGCTGCGCTATCGCCTGCCGAGCCGGGCAGTGCGGCGCAATGAGCGTCAGGTCTGCATCGGCCAGAAGCAGGTCTGGTTCCTGCTGCAGTTCACCGGCCACGAATCCCATCTCAAGCTCGACCACACCGACACGCCGGAGTTCGACCACTGGCGCTGGGTGGATTTCTGGTATCCGGTCGAGCATGTGGTGATGTTCAAGCGTGGGGTCTATGCGCGCGCGCTGCGTCATCTGGCTCCGCTGGCGCAGACCATCGCGGGCTCTGCGGCGGTCGGGGTGATGCCCGAGCGCGCGCTGGAGGCCTGGTTGCCGGGCAGCAGCGCGGCCGGGCACGACAGTCCGCGCAAGCGTCCACGCAAGCGGGGCGGGCCTCGTGCGGTACGGATTAATAATGATTAACGTTTGGAATTGACACCTATTCTCGTTTGCGGTGCAATCAGCGCCGGTCCTCTCCGGATCGCCAGCACCCGACCGATACCGTGTACGTCTGCATCTGTAATGGGGTCACCGACCACCAGATCCGCGAAGCGGCCGAGAATGGCTGCGCCAGCCTGGCCGAGCTGACCATGCGCACCGGCTGTGGTTCGAACTGTGGGTCGTGCCTGGAAATGGCGGGCGACGTGCTGAGCCAGGCCCATGCGAGCCGTGCGCTGCCGTTGCCCATGCTGGGGCTTGCCAGCGCTGCCTGAGCGCCTTCCGCTGTGCTCGCGCACTGTCGGTAACGGACTGCCGCGAGCAGGTTGCCGGTCTGGCTCGCTCTACCGTCGTTCTGTCGCGCCGCCAAGGCGCGATCGATAGGTCGCCTTCCTGGCTGACCATCATGCGGTCAGGTCGTAACCCTGCGGTTGCCGTTCGATCGACAGCGCGCGATCGTTCGGCGAATGATCGATACGCACGTTACGTGCAACAGGCCATCTGCCGGCCACCTGCGGGCGGGCAGGCGTCGCGCAACTGATCACGATTCGCGTTCCTTCATGCGCTGCGGCAACGCGCTACAGTGCGGCCGGCTCACTGTCTCGGAGACATCGCATGAAGGGCGATACCAAGGTCATCGAGTACCTCAACAAGGTGCTCTACAACGAACTCACTGCGATCAACCAGTACTTTCTGCACGCCAAGATGCTGAAGAACTGGGGCCTGAAAGAACTGGCCGAGCATGAGTACAAGGAATCCATCGACGAGATGAAGCATGCGGACAAGCTGTCCGACCGCATCCTGTTTCTCGAAGGACTTCCGAATTTCCAGGCGCTGGGCAAGCTGCGCATCGGCGAGAACCCCACCGAGATGTTCCGCTGCGATCTGGCGCTGGAGCGTGAGGCGGTCGCTGTGCTGCGCGAGGCCGTCGCCTATGCGGAGACCGTCAACGA
This sequence comes from Xanthomonas sp. WHRI 6108, assembly GCF_040202385.2. Classification (NCBI taxonomy): domain Bacteria; kingdom Pseudomonadati; phylum Pseudomonadota; class Gammaproteobacteria; order Lysobacterales; family Lysobacteraceae; genus Xanthomonas; species Xanthomonas sp. WHRI 6108. The sequence goes on from NZ_CP168198.1 coordinate 549,101, forward strand.
CTACGTCAGCCGCCAGCTGCTGGTGGACATCCTGGAATCGGAAGAAGAGCACATCGACTGGCTGGAAACGCAGCTGGATCTGGTGGCGCGCATCGGCGAGCCGAATTACCTGCTGACCAAGCTGGACGACTGAGGGCGCTCAGCGCGGTGCTGGTCGGCGTTGTGTCGGGACCAGCGCAATAGGGTGAGTCAGTAGGCGCTTGCACTGCTGGGGAGCATGCAGGCGCTGCATGGGTGTCGTGCTGTCGCTGTGGCTGGCCGCATTTGGATGCGCGCGCACCTCAACCCCCAGCCACCTCTCTCCGCGGGCCCGCGTCTGCGACGCGGGCGCTCCAGGGTACGCACGCCAGTGGCACGCAAACCTGCCTTCTCGCCGCGGCGGGAGCAGGGCGGAATTTTTCTTCGCGGGATGTCTTCGACTGTGTTGCCTGGCGGTTGTTGTCGTCGGCTGCAGGCTTGCGCGGTTCAGCCGACTGTGCGGGCCTTGGCCTGCAGGCGGGCGACCTGGCCGAGCAGCGCCAGACGGGCGCGTGCGTATTCGGCAATGACCAGCGCCACCATCACCGAGGGGCGTTCGATGGTGCCGGTGCGCGCGGCCAGTTCGATCCGGCGCGCGGCATTGGCCAGCGCCTGGGCGCCGACATTGGCGCTTGAGGATTTGAGCGTATGCGCCAGATCGCGCAGCTGCATGCTGTCGCGGTTGGTGGCTGCGGTTTCCAGGCGCTCGATGATGCCGGGTGCGTCTTCCAGGAACAGCTGCAGGATGGTGATGGTGTCCGCGCCCGCCACCTCGTACAGCTCATCGATCACGCTGTTGTCCAGGATCGGCAGGGCGCGCGCCTGCGCGGCGCTGACGCTTTCGGGATCGCCCGCTGCCTGGCTGCCGATGGCCGGGCCAGGCAGCAGCGGTTGGCGCGGCAGCCAGCGCTGCAGGCAGGCGTCGAGCTGCTCGCGGGCAACCGGTTTGGACAGATAATCGTCCATGCCGGCGGCCAGGCAGCGTTCGCGATCGCCGGCCATGGCGTTGGCGGTCATCGCCACGATCGGGATCGGGCGGCCGCCGCTCTCGGTTTCCATCGCGCGCCAGCGGCGGGTGGCGGCATAGCCGTCCAGCACCGGCATCTGGCAATCCATGAAGACCATGTCGTAGCGGGTGGACTCCATGCTGCTCAGCGCGGCTTCGCCATCGGTGGCGGTATCGGCGTCGAAGCCGAGCACGGCCAGCAGTTTCTGCGCGACCAGCAGGTTCACCGGGTTGTCTTCCACCAGCAGGATGCGCACGTCGCGCGCGTTGGCCAGCGCCGGCGCCATCGGCTCGGGAATCATCGCCGCGGCCAGCGTGGCCGCGTGGGCCGGCCTCGGCTCGGGCGGCAGCACCAGCGAGCGCAGGGTCTCGTCCGGGCTCTGGCGCGGCACCAGGGTGGCATTGTCCTGCAGCTCGGACGGCACCGGCTCGTCGCCGTACAGCCAGATCAGGCGTGCGCCGCTGAGGTCGTCCGGGCGCGCGAGTGCGCGATGCACGGCGCGCGCGCTGTAGCGCAGCGTGTCGTGGTCGGCGATGACGCAGCGGAAGCCTTCGCTGTCGCTGTGGCGACGCACCCGCTCCAGCGCTTCCTGGGTGGTTTCCATCAGCACGTGCGATACGCCCCAGCTGTCCAGCAGGCGCTTGAGGCGCTGCAACAGGCGGGTGTCGGAGCTGATCACCATCACCCGCGCGGCATCGGCGCCGGCGTTCTGCTGCAGGTCGCCGATGACCTTGAGCAGCGGGATTTCGAACCAGAACGTGGCGCCGCGCCCGGGCTCGGACTCCACGCCGATGCGGCCGCCCATCAGGTCGATGATGCGCTTGCAGATCGCCAGTCCCAGGCCGGTGCCGCCGTACAGGCGCGTGGTGGAGGCGTCGGCCTGGGCGAAGGAGCGGAACAGGCGTGCCTGCTGATCCGGGGCGATGCCGATGCCGGTGTCGCGCACCTGGAAGCGCAGCAGATGCTGGGCGCGGGTTTCGCCCAGGCGACGCAGCTGGATGTCGACGCTGCCGCGCTCGGTGAACTTGATCGCATTGCCGATCAGGTTGCCCAGCACCTGGCGCAGGCGGATCGGGTCGCCGCGCACCAGCAGGCGCACCGACGGTTCGATATCCAGCCCCACGCGCAGCTGCTTGCCTTCGGCGGTGCGCTGCAGCAGCTGCACGACGCCGTCGAGCAGCTCGCGCAGGTTGAAGGTGGTGATCTCCAGTTCGAGCTTGTTGGCCTCGAGTTTGGAGTAGTCGAGGATGTCGTCGACGATGCGCAGCAGTTGCAGCGAGCTGCCGGTGGCGGTCTGCAGCATGTCGCGCTGGTCCAGGCTGAGCTGGCCGCTGGAGATCAGTTCCAGCATCGGAATGATGCCGTTGAGCGGGGTGCGGATTTCGTGGCTCATGGTGGCCAGGAATTCGCCCTTGGCCAGCGTGGCGGCCTCGGCGGCCTGCTTGGCGCGCAACAGTTCCTGTTCGAGCGCGCCGTGACGCTGCAGTTCCTGCTGTAGGCGCTCACGCGCGAGGTCGGCTTCTTCCAGGCGTTGCAACAGGGCGTGCTGTGTGCGCGCGCTGCGGTAGCCGGCAACGGCAGCGCCCAGGCCGAATACCACTGCCAGTGCTGCAGAGAGCGCCGTCACTGCGCGCCACGGCCCGTCGATGGCCGACCACTGCAGGCCGGCACCCAGCGCAGCGACCAGCGCGGTCAGCGTGGCCAGGCTGCTCCAGGCGCGGAGGCCTCCTGCCCGCGCTGTCACTCAGAGCACCGCGTTCGTGAAGTCGAAGTCCAGTTCCTTGCCGACCGTCTGCACCAGGTTGCCCTGGATGAAGTCCACGCCGCTCATCCACATCGCCGCAGCCGCCTGCGGATCTTCGATGCGTTGGCCGATGATCAGCAGGCCGCGCTGATGGGCGATATTGATCACGCTGCGCAGTTCGTCGCGGACTGCCGTGTTGCCGTGGGCATCGGCGAAGCGGTTGGCCATGCGCACGAAGCTCAGCGGCAACTGGCCCAGCAGCGCGTTGGCCTCGTCGCCGGGCTCGAACTGGCTCAGGCAGAACTGCACGCCGGCCGGCATCAATTTGGCGCAGAACTGCTGCACGGTGACCGCGTGGATCAGGGCATCGTCCAGGCGCAGGTCGACGATCAACGATTGCCCGGCCACGCCGCGCTCGACCAGCGCCTTGAGCAGCCAGTCGGCAAAGGCATCGCGCGCCAGCGTGCGCGGCGACTGCGACACGAACAGCCGCAGCGGCGGGTGGGCGTGCTGGTATAGATGCAGCAGGCCGAGCGCGTGATCCATGACCTGCTGGTCGAGATCGGCGATGCGTCCGGCCGCTTCGGCGGCGGGAATCACCTGGCCGGCCGACAGCAGCGTGCCGTCGGCCTGGCGTAGCCGCAGCAGCACCTGGTATTGCGCGGTGTCGCCGCCGGCCACCGCCACGATCGGTTGATAGGCCAGTTCGAGCTGGCCTTCGACCAGGCGCAGTTGCTCCTGTTGTTCGGCCTGGCTGGGGGCCAGATAGGCCTGCACGCCGTCGCTGCGCAGGCGTGCCTGCAGCGCGGTGCGCTCGACCGCTTCCAGCGCGCTGCCGGTGTCGTCGAAGCCCAGGCCCAGCGGTGCCACGCCGATGGCGCAGCGCACGTGCACCGATTCCTCCTCGCGCACCGGGAAGGCATGCGCCGACAGCCGCTGGCGGATCTCCAGCGCATGCTGTTCCAGGCTGGATTCGGGCATGTCCACGCCCAGCAACAGGAAGCTGTTGTCGTTCAAGCGCGCCAGCGGATACGGGTGCGCGGCACTGGCCAGGCGATGCCCGGCCTGGGTCATCAGGCGCTCGTAGGCGGCATAGCCGTAGCGTTCACGCAGGCCGAGCGCGCTGGCGATTTCGATGAAGAACAGCCCGCCGGCCTGCTTGCGCGCCAGCGCATCGGCGAGCAGTTCCATCACATGGCCGCGCGTCGGCAGGCCGGTTTCCGGATTGCTGCGCACGCTGACCGGTTCGCCGGCCTGCTGCAGCGCCTGTTGGCGGGCGCGGCGGATGCGGTTGGACACCGCGGCGATCAGGTGGCGTGGGCGGATCGGCTTGGTCAGAAAATCGTCGGCGCCGCTGTCGAGCACTTCGAACTGACGCTCCGGATCGGGGTCGCCGGTCAGGAACACGATCGGCAGCAACTGCTGGCCCGGCTGCTGGCGGATCAGGGTGGTCAGGCGGATGCCGTCCAGCTCGGGCATGTGCAGGTCCATCAGGATCAGATCCGGGTGGTAGTCCTGGATCGCCTGCGGCACGCTGGCGGCGGTCATTTCCACCTGTGCATGCATGCCGGCGCCGTGCAGCACGCTCTGCGCAAACAGCGCCTGCGAGCGGTCGTCCTCGACGATCAGCACGCGGTACGGCGCGTCGGCGGCGGCGTTGTCATCGCCCTCGCGCGGGGTTGAGGCGGTCGTTGGCGTCGGCGCCGCGGCCGTCGCGTGCGCGCTGCTGCCTTGTGCAGCGGACTGCGCTGGCGCCATCGGCACGATCGGTGCAGGTGCGGCAGCGAGCGCCGGTGCCGGAATGATGGCCGCGCTCACCGGCTCGGCAACGGTGGCCGCCGCCGCGGCCTCGTCGGCCCAGCGGCGCCAATAGTCGGCCGGCGGCGTTTCGGCGCGCAATGGACGATTGCGCGTGGCGGTGTCGTCACGGGTGAAAGGAACCGGATCTCGGGCGGCCATCGATACTCCCTGCAGTCGCGATGATTATGCGATGAACTTCACGATAGCGGGGAGCGACGTGCAGCCGGCGTGGTGGTGGAACGCATCGGCGCGACCAGCCGGCGCATGCCCCGCCACAGCAGGCGCCACACCCACCACACCACCAGCGTGGCCAGCACGCTGGAACCCACGGCAACACTGAGTGCCAGCCACGGGTGCGCCAGTGCCAGCGCCAGCGCGGTGGTGGTGATGGTGTCTTCGGCCAGCGAGGCGACCCAGTTGCTGGCCGGTTCCGGCGAGGTATTGAGCAAGGCGCGGGTACCGGCCTTGAGGGTATGGCTGGTCAGCGCCACGCCCGCGCCGGCGGCCAGCACGCCGGTGCTCAGATCACCGTCCGGCGACAGCGTAGCCGCGGCCAGGAAGGCGCCGGCCGGCACGCGTGCCAGCGTCTGCAGCAGATCCCAGCCCGAATCCACGCCGGGAATCTTGTCGGCGAAGAATTCGGCCACCGCCAGTGCACCGGAGGTGCCCAGCACCCACCACGATTGCGCCGGGTGCAGGGCGGGTGGCAGCTCGATCCAGCCGAGCAGGCCGGCCAGGCCGACACCGAACACGGTGAGATAGACACGGATGCCGGCCAGCCAGGCCAGCAGGATGCCGATCACGAACAGATGGGCTTCGCTCATGGCGTCGTCGATCCCTGCAAACAATTGCAGAACTATCGCAGAACTTTGGGATAACCGCCGGTCCAGCGCCAGCACGACGGTCAGTGGCGCTCTGGCACACTACGCCGCCCATGACTGCGCCGGCCCGTCCGGACCCGATGCCCATGCGACCAGCCGCACGCGTTCAGATCGTCCAACGTGACTCCGGCGGTGGCCGTCCCCGCGGCCGCTGGTTATGGCTGGTGATTGCGCTGGTATGGCTGGCGTCGCTGGGCGTGACGTGGTGGATGGCCAGCCGCACTGCCGCGCCGCGTCTGGTCCAGGCCGAGGCGGCGCTGCAGCAGGCGCAGCGCAACCAGGCCCAGCAGCGTCGGCAGATCGCGCAGCTGCAGCAGCGCCAGGTCAACCTGGCGATGTCCGACAAGATCAGCCGCGCCGCCAATACCGAGGTGCAGGCCTCGCTGGCCGAGCGCGACGAGCAGATCGCCGCACTGCGCGCGGATGTGGCGTTCTACGAGCGCCTGGTGGGCTCCACCGCGCAGCGCAAGGGGCTGAACGCGCACTCGGTACAATTCACCGCCGAGGCCGGCGGCACCTGGAACTACAGCGTGGTGCTGACCCAGAACCTCAACCGCGGCGCGATCAGCCAGGGCCAGCTGCGCTTTGCGGTGGAAGGCGTGCGTGCCGGCAAGCTGGTCACGGTGAGCTGGAACGAGCTGCACCAGAAGCCGGATGCGGCCGGGCAGCCGTACTCGTTCCGCTATTTCCAGCAATTGGACGGCAGCGTGATCCTGCCGAAGGATTTCACTCCGCAACGTGTCAAAATCTCCCTGAGCGGCGATGGGGCGCCGGTCAATCAGACATTCGACTGGAAAGTCGCCGGGAATGGCGCGGGGGAGTAGCTGATGTTCGGAAACAAATCCAACCGTGGTGCGCAGACCGTGGTCGACACCTTGATCGGGCCGCAGGTGGTCATCCGCGGCGACCTGATGTTCAGCGGCGGGCTATATGTGGAAGGCCGCATTCTGGGCAAGGTGATTGCCGAAGACGGCGCCAGCGCCACCTTGACGGTGGCCGAGCAGGGCAGCATCGAGGGCGAGGTGCGCGCGCCGGTGGTGATCATCAATGGCCAGCTGACCGGCGACGTGCATGCCGCCGAGCGGGTCGAACTGGCCGCCAACGCGCGGGTGCAGGGCAATGTGCATTACCAGGTGGTGGAGATGAGCGCCGGTGCGCAGCTCACCGGCCGCCTGATCCATGCCGCCACCGCCGGCGCGACCGCCGCGTTGCCGGCACCGGAGGCCGGCCGCGCCGAGCCGGTCAAGGCCTTGCAGGCCGAGACTGCCGACGCCTGAGGGTGTGGCCTGCAGCTGAAGCGGGCGCCAGATTTGGCAAGCAGCGCTTGAAGTGGGGCCGCCTGGCCCCCATGCTGACGCCATGAGCACGCTCGTTTCGCTTCCCACCGCCGCCCCGGCCCCGGACTATCAGTCCATCGACCGGCCGCTGAACTTTTCCGTGGCCGCCGCCAGCAAGGTGCGCGAGCTGATTCAGGAAGAAGGCAACGCCGAGCTGGCGTTGCGTGTCTACATCCAGGGTGGCGGCTGTTCCGGCTTCCAGTACGGCTTCGAGTTCGACGAGAACCGCGCCGAGGACGACCTGGCCGTGGCTACCGACGGGGTGACGCTGCTGGTGGACCCGCTGAGCCTGCAGTATCTGATGGGCGCCGAAGTGGACTACACCGAAAGCCTGACCGGGGCGCAGTTCGTGATTCGCAATCCGAACGCCAAGACCACCTGTGGGTGCGGTAGCAGCTTCAGCGTCTGAATCGACGCGGTTGCTGGTGCTTGGTTGTTCGTGTGTGATGTTGCGGTCGAGTCGCGGGCAATCTGCTGCCTGCGACGTTTTCAGGTTTGACATGGTGCAGTAATAGCGGCAGCCGCGTGAGCGTGTCGATACGGCCTCACGCTGTGCGCCGCTTGCGCGCGCTGTATGACTCTTGGTGCGACGCGTGTTGCGGGTCAACGACACCGCATCCGGGCGGATTTTCAAACGCCGATCTATGTGATCCATGCACTGCGCAGATGCTCGCCGATGCACTGGCGAAGCGCCACGCGCTATCGATGTACATGTCCAACGCACAGTGAACATTTGCCTGCTGCGGGGTTCGCCATGCGCGCGCAAGCTTCGTGCGCGCGAGCTGGGCCGCGTGCGGCGATGGCGATACTGCACGCATGCCCAGCGCTGGTGCCAGCACATGCCGATTTGGATTCATGCATCGCGTCTTGCCTTGCGTGACGCGTGCTGGCGGTCGCCACTGCGCTGACCGAGCGTACCGCGCACCGCGCCGATCCCACCCCATGGCGCAGTCACCGCGCCGCCCAGCCCGCGGACGTTGATCGCGCAACGGATCTCGATCCTTCGACACGCCAGTCCCCTGCCCATTGCAGTCATCCACGAGAGACGCCTCACCATGTTGCAGATCAGATCCCGATCGACGCTGGGCCTGCTGGCCATGCTTGGTATCGCCAGCGCAGTGCTTGCACCCAGCGCGCAGGCATCGCCCGCACGCGGCAGCTTGCTCAGCAGCAACTTCCTGACCAGCTACACCCGTGATGCGATTGCCGCGTTGCTCACCTCCGAGCCGCAGGCCGAACAGCCCAGATGCAACGTGCGCGTGGCCGAGTTCACCTATGCCACCGTCGGTGTCGATGGCGAGCCGGCCACTGCGTCGGGCGTGGTGCTGATTCCAGGCGGCGAGCGTTGCAGCGGGCCGCATCCGTTGCTGGGCTGGGGGCGGTCGACAGCGACGATCCGCAACGAGGAGCAGGCCAAGGACATCCGTGACGCCAAGGGCGACGACCCGCTGGTCACACGTCTGGCCAGTCAGGGCTATGTGGTGGTCAGCAGCGATTATCTGGGGCTCGGTCAATCCAGCTACGGCTTCCATCCCTACCTGCATAGCGCGACCGAGGCCAGTGCGACGATCGATGCCCTGCGCGCGGCACGCAGCGTGCTGCAGCGCTTGAAGACGCCGTTATCCGGCAAGGTCATGCTGTCGGGGTATTCGCAAGGCGGCCATGCCGCACTGGCAACCCAGCGGGAAATCGAAGCGCATCTGTCCAGGGAGTTTCATCTGGTTGCCAGCGCGCCGATCTCCGGGCCCTACGCGCTGGAGCAGACCTTCGTGGACAGCTGGAGCGGGAGCAACGCGGTCGGCGAAAGCAGCTTCGGCATCATCCTGGGCAGCTACGCGATCGTCGCGATGCAGCACACGTATCGCAATATCTATCTGGCGGCCGGGCAGGTGTTTCAGGATCCGTGGGCGGCCCGGGTCGAGGCGCTGTTCCCCGGCAAGCTGGGCCTGACCGATCTGGTTCTGGGCGATACGCTGCCCGGGATCGACCAGCTCAAGGCGTACTTCCAGCCCGGGTTCTATCGCGATTTTGCCAGCAACCCCGGCAATCCGTTCCGCAAGGATCTGGCACGCAACGACCTGCTGGACTGGGCGCCGCAGACGCCGACGCTGCTATGCGGTTCGTCCAACGACGCCACCATCCCGCTGAAGAATGCGGTGACCGCGATTGCGGCTTTCAAGCATCGCGGCAGCACCCAGGCAGCATTGGTCGATATCGGCAGTGGCGACCCCAACGACAACTCGGCGTTCGTGCATCTGACCACCAACGAACCGTGCATCGTCGCCGTACGGCATCAGCTGCTGGACAAGCAGCGCTGAGGCCGGGATGGGGTGTCGCTGACAGCGCTGGATGATCAGCGCGTCCAGGATCGGCGCTGGACGCCTCGCCCTGCGATGGAGCCTTGTCGCTGTCACCGGCGACAGGGCTGAAGATGCCGGGATTCGGACCCGGCTGGCTGCAGCACATGTCGATCGCACGTGGCCTGCTCTGCGATGTGGCGCGCAATGTGACGCGCTCATGACCGCCCGGCGGGCGCCAGGTGGTGTCGACGTCTGAACGCGCGCCGCCGGGCGGGCCTGCATCTGTGGTGCGCTGCTTGCGGGCGATGCCGATTATCGGCAGGCTTGCGCCGATGTCAGAGTCTTCTTTTTCAACCTCCGGTTTTGCCTTCACTCATGCGCCGCTGGATCGTGGCGATCTGTTGCGTGACGATCCCGCTGCGCTGGCGCGTCTGTGGCCGCAAGGCCGCGTGCTGCTGCTCGATGCCAAGGGCACTGCGCTGGCCGATGCGGATGGCCAGCCGCTGCTGATGGACGGTGCCGCGCTTGGCGACGGGCCGGACGGGGCGATCTTTCTTGGGCTGCGCGATGACGTCGGTTGGTTCTGCCTGCCATCCGATGTGCTCGGTGTGGAAGCGCCGCAGCGCATCGACCTGCGCCAGGCCGCCGCCGACTGGCCGGCAGACATTTCTACCGCGTTCGCTTACGCGCGCGCGATGCTGCACTGGCAGTCGCGCACGCGCTTCTGCGGCGTCTGCGGCGGGGCGATCGCGTTCCGCCGGGCCGGCTTCATCGCCCATTGCACGCAATGTCAGACCGAGCATTACCCACGCGTGGACCCGGCGATCATCGTGGCGGTCAGCGATGGCGCGCGCTTGCTGTTGGGGCGGCAGGCAAGCTGGGCGCCGGGGCGTTATTCGGTGATTGCCGGCTTTGTCGAACCCGGCGAGTCGCTGGAGCAGACCGTGGCGCGCGAGGTGTTCGAGGAAACCCGCGTGCAGGTGCAGGACTGCCGCTATCTGGGCGCGCAACCGTGGCCGTTCCCGGGTGCGCTGATGCTGGGCTTCACCGCGCGCGCTGCGGCAAGCGAGGTGCCGCAGGTCACCGGTGAACTGGAAGACGCGCGCTGGGTCAGCCATGCCGAGGTCACCGCGGCATTGGCCGGCGAAGGCCAGATCGGGCTGCCGCCGCGCATTTCCATCGCGCGGGCGCTGATCGAGCATTGGCATCGCGCGCATGGCTGAGCCGGGGCGGGCGCTGCAGCGCAGGCGGATCGGGTGCGCCTGCATCGGCTCGGCTAGACTCGGCTGAGGAGGCCCACCCATGTTCACCACCCTGGTTGCTGTCGTCGTCGCACTTGCGTTGGGCCACCTGGCGCCTGCCCAGGTAGCGCGGCTGCGGCGTTTCGAATGGTTCGGCCAGTGGCTGCGCCGGCTGGACAGCCATGCCGCCGGGCGCGGTGCGTGGCAGGGGCGCTATGGCGTGGTGCTGGCGCTGTTGCCGGCCTTGCTGGTGGTCGTGCTGCTGCAATGGCTGCTGGGCGATGTCTGGCGCGGGTTCTGGGCCTTGCTGTTCGGCGTGGCGGTGCTGGCCTGGACCTGGGGGCCGCGCGATCTGGACCGCGATGTGGAAGCGGTGATCGATGCCGACGAACCGGGCGCGCGCCGCGATGCGATCGCGCAGCTGCAGGCCGCCGGCGGCAGCGTGCACGAGGATGCGCCGTCGCTGGTGGAAGCGGTGGTGGTCAATGGATTGCGGCGTTGGTTTGCGGTGCTGTGGTGGTTTTTGCTGCTGGGGCCGTTCGGCGCGGTGCTGTATCGGCTGACGGCGCTGGCGGTGGAAAGTCCGCTCTCGGTGCTGCTGCCGCCGCGCAACCTAGCCGGCGCGCGCTGGCTGCTGGCCGCGCTGGAATGGCCGGTGGCGCAGTTGATCACCGTGTCGATGGCGCTGGTGGGCAATTTCGACACGGTGTTCCGTGCCTGGCGGCAGGCGCATGGCAACCGCTGGTCGCTGGAGCCGCATTTTCTCGGTGCGGTGGCGCGTGCCAGCGTCAGCGCCGAGCTGCGCGAGGAAGCCCACGACTACACCGATTCGGGCCTGGTGCCGGTCTGGCGCCGGCTGCCGGAGGTGCGCGATGCGATGAGCCTGGTCTGGCGCGTGCTGCTGCTGTGGATGGTGGTGCTGGCGTTGCTGGTGATTGCCGGCTGGGTGCGGTAGGCGCGCAGCCTGATTTCGATCGCGCGGCTGTTCGCGACCTGCTAACCCGGTGCCAGCAAGGTAAACGGGTACCAAGGCAAATTCCTGGCAATCCAATACATCGGCAATGCCCACAACCAGAACTTCGGTTCGGACATCACTGCCACCACCGGTGCGAACCAGCGCGCGCGCCAGCCGGCTTTCCAGGCAATCAGGCCGGGCAGGGTGAACAGGCCGAGCACGGCGGCCGGGTTCATGGCGAAGGCGCCGGGCAGATCGAAGTGCACCAGCGCATACAGCGCGCGGGTCATGCCGCAACCGGGGCAGTAGCAGCCGGTCACGGCACGGAACACGCAGGGCGGGAACGGGCTGTTGCTCGCGTTCGGATCGAAGCGATACAGCAGCGACACGCCGAAGGCGGCCACGCTGGTGGCCGCCCCGAGTCCAAGCCAGTGGCGTGGACGCAGTTCCATTACTGCATGTGCTGCAACTGCTGCATGTAGTCCATGTAGCCCTGCATGCCGCCGGTGGCGACCATGCCGATGTTGATCAGCAGGCCGATGACGGCCAGCACGCTGGTCACGATGCACCAGGTCTTGGCGGTGTTGGAGGCACGCCGTGCGCCGTCGATGTCGCCCTGGTTGAGCAGGCCGTTGACCTTGCTGGAGAACACGATCGCCACGATGCCGGTGATCAGGGCCGGGCAGCACAGGCAGAAGCCGAGTACGGTGGAGACGATCGCCCAGATCAGGTGATTGGGAATCGGGCCCGGTGCGGCGCTGGGCGAGGGGTGGATCGGCGGTGGGATGGCACTCATGGTGAAGCTCCTTGGGTGGTAAACAACAGCGAGATGTTGCAGCGCGTGGGGAAGGCAGCGATGGGCCGCGCAGGCAGCGTCCACCGATCACGGCGAACGCGTCTGACACGGTGATGTGGCGTACGACGACTTCCCCCGGTCCTTCTTGTCGCGCCCGCTAGGCGAGCGCGGCGGCAATGCGTGCAATGGCGCACAGGCTACTCGCGGCGCGCGGCGGACGCAAAGCCCGCGCTGGCCGCAGTCACGGTTGATCCTGGCGCAGTGCACGGACCTGCTGTTCGAGCAGCGCGGCGGTCGCCGCGTCGCCGGGAACCGCTGGGCCGGCGGCCACTTCGATATGCGCGCGGATCCGGCGCGGCACGCGCATGCGGCCCAGGCGGGTGTCGCGGCGGCTCCACATGCTCGACCACATGCCACGCAGCGCCATCGGAATCACCGGCACCTGGCGGCGTTGCAGGATCTTTTCCACGCCCGACTTGAACGGCGCGATCTCGCCATCCCGGGTCAATGCGCCTTCGGGGAAGATGCACACCAGCTCGCCGTCGGCCAGCGCCGCATCGATACGGTCGAAGGCCTGCTGCATCAGCGCGGGGTCTTCGCGCGCGCCGGCGATCGGGATCGCCTTGGCGGTGCGGAAGATCCAGCGCATCACCGGAATGCGGAAGATCTTGTAGTACATGACAAAGCGCACCGGGCGCGGAATCACCGCCGACAGGATCAGCGCGTCCATGTAGCTGACGTGGTTGCAGACCAGCAACGCGGCGCCTTCGTCGGGCACGTGGCGGTCGATGTCGCGCGTGCGTAGCCGGTACAGTACGCTCACCAGCACCCAGCTGAGAAAGCGCATCAGGAACTCGGGCACCAGGGTGAAGATCCACAGCGCCACCAGCGTATTGGCCAGCGCCAGGGCCAGGAATACCTGCGGAATGCTCAGGCCCGGCAGCGGAATGCGCACGCCGAACAGCACCAGCTGCGGCAGCTGCAGCGCGATGCCGATGATGGCGGCGGTGACGATGAACAACGAATTCTGGATATTGAGCCCGGCGATCACGCGCGAGAGTTCGGCCTTGGGCGTGCGGCTCTGGATCAGCGCAAACAAGGGCACCACGAACAAGCCGGTGAACAGGCCGATGCCGACCAGGTCCACGATCAGGCGCACGCTGCCGGCCTGCTGCACGAACTGGCCGATCGACAGATCGGTGGCCGGTGCAACACCGGGACGCGCGAAGTACAGGTCCAGCAGAAATGCGCTGATGCCGAACGCGCCCAGCGGCACCAGGCCGATTTCCACGGTGCGTCCGGACAGCCGCTCGCACAGCAGCGAGCCGACACCGGTGCCGATCGAAAACAGCGCCAGCGCGAACACGTACAGATCCTGCTGCCCGCCAAGATTGACCTGTGCGTAGGTGGGCAGCTGCGCGGTCAGCACGGTGCCGACGAACCAGAACCACGACACCCCGAGCACGGCGTTGCGCACCGCCGGCGTGCGCCGGGTCAGGCGCATGATGGCGCGCGATTCGGGGATGGGGTTCCAGTTGATCTTCAGCTCGGGCACGCCGGCATCGACCTTGGGCACCAGCCGCGCGACCAGGTTGCCGGTGACGGCAATCGCGATCACTGCGGTGGCCGCGGCGACCGGCCCGTGGCTGCCGGCGATCTGGAAGATCAGCCCGCCGAAGATCATGCCGCACAGGATCGAGATCGAGGTGCCCATCTCGACCAGGCCGTTGCCGCCGGTGAGTTCCTCCGGTTTCAGCACCGAGGGCAGGATCGAATATTTCACCGGCCCGAACAGCGTGGACTGCAGTCCGGTGCAGAACAGCGCGACCAGCAGGATCACCATGTTTTCGGTGACAAACCCCACCGCCGCCAGCGACATGATCGCAATCTCCATCGTGGTGGTGATCACGATGAGTTTCTGCTTTTCCAGCTTTTCGGCGATCTGCCCGGCCAGCGCGGAGAACAGGAAGTACGGCAGGATGAACAGTGCCGGCGCCAGATTGGTGTACAGCGTGCGCTGCGCCGCATCGATGCCCAGGTAGAACAACAGGCCGATGATGGCCTGCCGATAGACGTTGTCGTTGAACGCGCCCAACGCCTGCACGGCGAAGAACGGCAAGAAGCGGCGCTGCCTGAGCAGGGCGAACTGACTGTGACCGGACATGCAGTTTCCTTTGCGAACGCGCGCAGCCTAGCAGGCTTCCACGGCGCGCTGGTGCATGCCGATGGGCTCAGCGCGGCGCGCGTGCCGATGACGCACGTCGCGCGGCCTGGGCGCGCAGCAACGCCATAAAGGCCCGTGCGGCCGGGGTGGGATCGGGCCGCCACACCGCATAGGTCAGAAAGCCGAAGCGCTCCTTCAGAGCAACCGTCACCACCCCGCGCATGGCCGTGGCCATGGTCTGCGGCACGATGCCCACGCCCAGGTCGGCGGCGACCAGTTCGCGCATCAGATCGGCATGGGTGACCTCGTATTGCTGGCGCTGCCGCAGGCCGGCCTGCGCGAAGGCCGCATCGACGATGCCGCGCACGCCGGCGCCGGCGATCAGCCCGGCCATCGGTTCGTCGTCCAGCTCGGCCAGCGCCACCCGCTTGCGCGTGGCGAAGCGATGGGTGGGCGCCACGATCAAGGCCAGGGCTTCTTCGTGCAGCAGCAGCCGCTGTTCCGGCACCGCGACATGCGGGCCGACGCCGACCAGGGCCACATCCAGCCGGCCTTCGCCCAGGTCGTGCAGCAGGGCCTCGCTCATGGCGGTGCGCAGGTGCACGTCCACCCGCGCATGCGCGCTGCGAAAGGCGCGCAGCAGCGTCGGCAGCTGCACGGTGGTGAGCGAGGAGATCTGCCCCAGCGTGAGCCGGCCGCGCACCGTGCCCAGGGCCTGGGCCATTTCCTCGTGCAGGCGTTCGGCCGCGCGCAAGGTGGCGCGGGCGTTGTGCAGAAACACCTCGCCGGCCGCGGTGGGCCGCACCTGGCGGGTGCCGCGCTCGAACAGGCGCGCACCGAGGGATTCCTCGATCTTGGCGACCTGGTGGCTGAGCGCCGATTGCACGGTGTTGCACCGGCGTGCGGCGGCGGTGAAGCCGCCTTCCTCGGCCACGGCCACGGCGAACTCCAGCTGGCGCAGGGTCAGCATGCGATCTCCAAACGCGATGGACACGGTGAAAACAATACATTGGAAAGATGCCGCGTCGCTGCCCACACTGCGCCCATTCCTACAGCAGGCACCTGCCATGACCGTCGAACCGATTGCCCACCCGCCATTGCCGCGCCGACTGGTGCTGCTGATGGCCGCCGCCACCGGGCTGGCGGTGGCAAGCAACTACTACGCCCAGCCCTTGCTGGAGACGCTGGCGCAGGCGTTCGGGATCCAGGTGCGCAGTGCCGGGGCGGTGGTGACCGCTGCGCAGCTGGCCTACGCGGCGGGGCTGCTGTTGCTGGTGCCGCTGGGCGACCGGCTGGAGCGGCGCGGGCTGATCGTCGGCCTGTTCGTGCTCAGTGCGCTGGGGCTGCTGGTAAGCGCCGCCTCGCATAGCTTCGGCATGTTGCTGGCCGGCACGATCGTCACCGGTGCCAGTTCGGTGGCGGCGCAGATCCTGGTGCCGTTTGCCGCGACCCTGGCCGCCCCGCACGAGCGCGGGCGGGTGATCGGCACGGTGATGAGCGGCCTGTTGCTGGGCATCCTGCTGGCGCGCACCGCGGCCGGGGTGCTGGCCGGCGTTGGCGGCTGGCATACGGTGTACTGGATCGCCTCCGGCCTGTTGCTGGTCACCGCCTGGCTGCTGTGGCGCGGGCTGCCGCGGCACCCGGGCAATGCGCAGCTGTCGTATCCGCAGCTGGTGGGTTCGGTGCTGACGCTGCTGCGCGACGATGCGGTGTTGCGCTCGCGTGCGGTGCTGGGCGGGCTGATCTTTGCCGGCTTCAGCATGTTCTGGACCACGCTGGCGTTCCTGTTGTCCGGGCCTGCGTATGGCTATGGCACGGCGGTGATCGGGCTGTTCGGCCTGATCGGTGCGGCCGGCGCGCTGGCGGCCAACCGTTCCGGTCACTGGTCCGATCACGGCCATGGCGACCGCGTCAGCTGGGGCGGGCTGGTGATGCTGCTGCTGTCGTGGGGATTGCTGGCGTTCGCGCCGCAGTCGATCGCGCTGTTGATCGTCGGCGTGCTGCTGCTGGATATCGCGGTGCAAGGCGTGCACATCGCCAACCAGAGCGTGATCTACCAGCGTAATCCGAACGCGCGCAATCGCATCACCTCGGCCTACATCACCTGCTACTTCATCGGCGGTGCGGTGGGTTCCACGCTGGGCACGGCGGCATATGCGCAGGCCGGCTGGAACGGTGTGGTGATCGGTGGGGCGGTGCTGGCGGTGGCGGCACTGGGCTGGGTGGGACTGAGCGTGGCGCGCAAGCACTGGAAGTAGGTGCGGCTGCCGGAACGGCGCCGCGGCTACCGGATCAAGTGGCCTGCGCGCGCATCGCGGTGCGTCGGCATCGCCGCCCACATCGATGCGGCAGTGGCTGCGCGGCGTGCATGCGCACCGTGCACGCGCACCGCCGACGACGCACTAGGCCTTGCTGGTTGCCAGGCGCGGTGCGCCCTCTGCCGGCGCGCTGGTGACTGCCACGGCAGCGGCGCGCAGTTTGGGCAGCAGCCGCAGGGTCAGTGCCAGCTGGTCGCGCACCAGGCGCTGCTTGGGCGGCAGTTGCACGGCATGCTGCTCCAG
Source organism: Xanthomonas sp. WHRI 6108 (assembly GCF_040202385.2). Lineage (NCBI taxonomy): Bacteria > Pseudomonadati > Pseudomonadota > Gammaproteobacteria > Lysobacterales > Lysobacteraceae > Xanthomonas > Xanthomonas sp. WHRI 6108. Next base: position 565,905 of record NZ_CP168198.1, read on the forward strand.
CGCTTCGGCAGTGGCGATTTCCTGGCTTTCGTCGTGCGCCGGCAGCGGCTGGCGTTCGCGCAAGGCGGTGGCGATTTCGCCCAGCGCGCGCTGCAGGTAGTCGCCGGCCTGCGCGATGGCGGGATCGTGTTCGCCATCGAGTGCGGCGCGGTGCGCGCCGAGCGCAGACAGATAGCCGAGCAAGGTGTTGGACAGCGCCAGGAAGCGGAAGCCCGCATCCAGGTTGCGCCGATAGCGGCCGGGTTCGCGCAGCATGTTGGACAAGGCCACCGACAACGCGGCATCGGCGTTGTGCATGTCGCGGCGCGCGATGCGGTAGGGCAGGTCGTCGCGCATGCCGCTGGCGTATTGCTCCAGCACCTGGGCCAGATAGCGCGCGCAGCTGGCCAGCACCGTGGCCATCACCTGGTTGAGGCGGCGGCCCTGCCAGTCCGGCAGGATCAGGAACGAAGCGGCCGCGGCGATTGCGCAACCGATCAGCGTGTCGATCAGGCGTGGCCAGATCAGCACGAAACCATCGCCGAGCAGGTTGAAGCAGAACAGCGCCATCACGGTGATGCCGGCGGTGGCCAGCATGTAGCGATCGGTGCGGGTGATGAAGAAGATCAGCGCGGCGGCCAGCGCCAGCAGCAGCTGCACTTCGGTGCCGGGGAACAGCTGCATCAGCGCCCAGGTGGCGACCAGGCCGATCAGGGTGCCGGCGATGCGCTGCACCAGCCGCAGGCGGGTGGCGCCGTAATTGGGCCGGCACACGAAGGCGGTGGTGAGCAGGATCCAGTAGCCGTTGTCGGCATGAATGGACTGCATGATGGCGTAGCCGACCACCAGCGCGATGGCCATGCGCAGGCCGTGGCGGAACAGCACCGAGCCGGGAGTGAGTTGCTGCATCAGACGCGCGGCCATTTCGCGCAGGGTGTGCGGCGAGGAGTCGCGCAGGCGGGTGTCGAGGTTGTCGCTGGTGGAATCGGATTGCGCCGCTTCTGACAGCTTGCGCTCGATGCTCTGCAGGTTGGTCACCAGCAATTCCAGCGCGCCGAGCAGACGCGCCAGTGCGGGGTCGGCACGCGCGTGCAGATAGTCCAGCGATTGCCGCAGGTCTTCGGTGGCCAGGCGGCTGTTGTCGCCGTAATCGAACGGATGGCGCAGGCGGATCGCCTCGCCCAACGCGGCGCAGGCCTTGCCCTGCAGCGCGAGCAGGCGCTGGCAGCGGTACAGCACGTCGCTGTGGAAGAACGCGTCGGTCAGCGCTTCGTAGGGATAGTGCGAGGAGCTGGCGCGCTCGTGGAATTCCTGCGCCATGTAGTACAGGCGGAAATACAGGCCCGATTGCACGCCCGGCCGCCCCGAGCGGCCGAAGCGGCTCATGATCGCGGTCTTGGCGGCGTTGAGCGCGCCGACCACCTTGGCGTTCTGTTCGGCGAGCGCGAGCCGACGTGCGTGCAGGTCGCTCTGCCGCACCGGTTCGAACAGGTCGGCCTTGAGCTTGAGATACCGGCCCAGCTCGAAGAACAGCCGCGACAGCCGCTCGCGCACCGGGCGATTGGCGAACAGCAGGGTCCACAGGATCGACAGCACGCCGTACCAGGTGGCGCCGATCAGCAGCAGTGCGGCGCCATGCCAGGCGATCGACGGATCGTGGCTGCCGTGCTGGTCCATGCCGATCATGGCGTAGATCGACAAGGCCACGGTGGCCTGCGCGATCGAGGCGTAGCGCTCGCCCAGCGCGCCGAGCAGGGTCAACGAGAAGGTCGCAACCGCCATGCCGGTCACGAACGCCAGCGGATACGGAAACAGCAGCACCACCGACGCGGCAGCAGCGGCAAAACACAGCAGCGACAGTAGCACCGACTTGATGCGGCCCAGCCAGTTGTCGTCGGTCTCGGCGATGGCGCTGGCGATCGCGCCCAGGAACAGCGCCGGCACCGCGGTGAGCTGCTGCCAGTGCCAGCACACGCCCATTGCCACCGCCAGCGCGATGAACACACGCAGGCCATAGCTGGCCTTTTCATGGGCCCACAGGCGGCTCAGGCGGGTTTCGAAGGAAGAAGTGGCCACAGTCTCTGCAAGGCAAGGTGCCCGGGCATTATTGCCGCAGGCACGCGCCATCGGGGTGGAGGGCGGCTAGTTCTTTGTCAGTAGCCGCGTTGTCGCAAGTGCCTTAGGCAGGCCGCTCAGGCCTGTGCGCCCTGCTCGCGGGCGATCGCACGCCAGCCGATGTCGCTGCGCTGGAAGGCGCTGGCCCAGTGGATCGGCTGCAGGCCGGCATAGGCGTTGCGCTGCGCCTCCAGCACGCTGTCGCCCAATGCGGCCACGCAGAGCACGCGGCCACCGGCACTAACCACCTCACCGTTTGCATTCAACGCGGTGCCGGCATGGAAGACCTTGGCGGTGGCCGGCACCGCGTCCAGCCCGCTGATGACCTCGCCGGTGATCGGGGCTTCGGGATACGGCCTGGCGGCGATGACCACGCCCAGCGATGGGCGCGGGTCCCACTGCGCCTGCGCGGTGTCGAGCTTGCCGTCGATGGCGGCGTCCAGCAGATCCACCAGGTCCGACTGCAGGCGCAGCATCACCGGCTGGGTCTCCGGGTCGCCGAAGCGCACGTTGAACTCGATCACCTTGGGCGCGCCATGCGCATCGATCATCAGCCCGGCGTACAGGAAGCCGGTGAACGGCACGCCGTCGGCGATCATGCCTTGCACGGTCGGCTCGACCACCTCGCGCATCACCCGCGCGTGCACCTCGGGCGTGACCACCGGAGCCGGCGAGTACGCACCCATACCGCCGGTATTGGGGCCGGTGTCGCCATCGCCGACACGCTTGTGGTCCTGGCTGGTGGCCATCGGCAAGGCGTGGGTGCCGTCGACCATCGAGATGAAGCTGGCTTCTTCGCCATCGAGGAATTCCTCGATCACCACGCGCGCGCCGGCATCGCCGAACGCATTGCCCGAGAGCATGTCGCGCACCGCGTCTTCGGCCTCGCTCAGCGTCATCGCCACGATCACGCCCTTGCCGGCGGCCAGGCCGTCGGCCTTGACCACGATCGGCGCGCCTTTCTCACGCACGTAGGCCAGCGCGGCGTCTACCTCGGTGTGCACCGCGTAGTACGCGGTGGGGATTCCATGGCGCGCCAGAAAATCCTTGGCGAAGGCCTTGCTGCCCTCCAGCTGCGCGGCCTTGGCGGTGGGCCCGAAGATGCGCAGGCCCAGCGCGTGGAAACGGTCGACCACGCCCAGCACCAGCGGCACTTCCGGGCCGACCACCGTGAGCGCCACGGCTTCGCGCTGCGCCAGCGCGAGCAGGCCATCCAGGTCGTCGACCTTGATCGCGACATTGCGGCACTTGGCTTCGGTCGCAGTGCCGGCATTGCCGGGTGCCACCAGCACCTCGCTCACGCGCGCGGACTGCGCGATCTTCCAGGCCAGGGCGTGTTCACGGCCGCCGGAGCCGATGACGAGGATTTTCATTTGAGTGCCGAGATTGGGGAGTCGTGATTGGGGATTGGTTGAAGCAAGGCAGAGACCGGAAACAGGAGAGACCAGAGCGACGTTGCCACTCCCGAATCCCCACTCCCGAATCCCGGCACGTCAGTGCCTGAAATGCCGCACGCCGGTGAACACCATCGCGATGCCGTGTTCGTCGGCGGCGGCGATCACTTCGCCATCGCGCATCGAGCCGCCGGGCTGGATCACCGCCTTGATGCCGGCCGCAGCGGCGGCATCGATGCCGTCGCGGAACGGGAAGAACGCATCCGATGCCATCACCGAGCCGGCCACCGTGAGCTTGGCTTCTTCGGCCTTGAGCGCGGCGATCTTGGCGCTGACCACGCGGCTCATCTGCCCAGCGCCCACACCGATGGTGCGGTGGTCCTTGGCGTAGACAATCGCGTTGGATTTGACGTACTTGGCCACGCGCCAGGCGAACAGCAGGTCGCCCAGTTCGGCCTCGCTGGGCGCGCGCTGGGTGACCACGCTCAGTTCACCCAGCGACATGCCGCGGTTGTCGGACGACTGCATCAGCAGGCCCGAGCCGATCCGCTTGGTGTCGTAGTTGTTGAGGCCGTTACCGTGCGGGATCTTGAGCACGCGCACGTTGGCTTTCTTGGTCGCATAGTCGAGCGCGCCCGGCTCGTAGTCCGGTGCGATCAGCACCTCGACGAACTGGCGATCCAGGATGGCCTTGGCGGTCGCCGCGTCGAGGGTCTTGTTGAAGGCCAGGATGCCGCCGAAGGCGCTGGTCGGGTCGGTCGCATAGGCCAGCTCGTAGGCATCGCCGCAGGCCACGCCCACCGCCACACCGCAGGGGTTGGCGTGCTTGACGATCACGCAGGCCGGCGCATCGAACTGGCGCACGCATTCCCACGCCGCGTCGGCATCGGCCAGGTTGTTGTAGCTCAGTTCCTTGCCCTGCAATTGCTGGAAGGTGGCCAGCGTGCCCGGCACCGGATACAGGTCGCGGTAGAACGCGCCGGCCTGGTGCGGGTTCTCGCCGTAGCGCAGGTCCATCACCTTGACGAAGTTGGAATTGATCTGCGCCGGGAACGGGCTGCGCGTGGGTACGTTTTCAGTGCTGTCGGCCACCGCCGACAGATAATTGCTGATCGCCGCGTCGTACTGCGCCACGCGGTTGAACGCGGCCACCGACAGCGCAAAGCGCCTGGCCGCCGACAGCTGGCCGTCGTTGGCGTCGAGTTCGGCCAGCAGCTCGGCGTACTGCGCCGGGTCGGTGGCCACCGCCACGCGGGCGAAGTTCTTCGCCGCACTGCGCAGCATCGCCGGGCCGCCGATATCGATGTTTTCCACCGCATCGGCCAGCGTGCAGTCGGCCTTGGCGGTCACCGATTCGAACGGATACAGGTTCAGCACCAGCAGGTCGATCGGCACGATGCCGTGTTCGGCCATCACCGCTTCGTCTATGCCGGCGCGGCCGAGCAGGCCGCCGTGCACCAGCGGGTGCAGGGTCTTGACGCGGCCGTCCATCATCTCCGGGAAACCGGTCAGCTCGGCGACGTCGGTGACCGGCAGGCCCGCCTCGCGGATCGCCTTGGCGGTGCCGCCGGTGGACAGCAGCGCGACATTGCGCGCTGCCAGCGCGCGGGCCAGATCGATCAGGCCGGTCTTGTCGGAAACGGAGAGCAGGGCCCGGCGCACGGGCAGGAGATCAGAGGCCATCGGTGGGGGATATCAAAGCGGAGCAGCCCATATTGTAGGCCGCGCCGGCGCTTGAATGGACCCGAGCGCCCGCAATGGCGTCGATCCATGCGCCGAAAAGGCGCTGCCAGGCACTGCTGCGGCCGATGGCGCGCGCGCGGTCACGCGGCGGCACCAGCGCCGACCGGGCGTTCGCAGCAGCGGTGGCGTTGCTGGTGGCCGCCGCGGCACCCGCTGTGGCCGGGCATGTACGTGTGACCCACCTCGGCGCAAGACTTGCAGCGGCGCCGAGCACCGGGATGGCGAGGACGCCGCGGTGCGGGCAGAGGGTGACAGGGCTTTGATCGTGATGTCATGCGTCGCAACGCTCGATGCGTTCGATGCTGCGGCGGCGATTGCATCTGCCAGGCCGCCAATCGCAAAAGTTGCTGATGCCTGCGCGTTGCTGCGCGTGTTGCCTGACTGCAGTTATCGCTTCGGGCAATCCTCCGCAGGATGAAACTGCCAACGGTGCAGCGTCTGAACGCGACGATGGATCACTTGCAAGTAATAACGCAGTTCTCATTTAAAGCCCCGCACGGCATTGCCACGGTGCGTGGCTGCATGCCCGCGCGTGGCGATGGCATTCCATTGTCAGTCCGGAAATCTTTCGCGACGGGATTCGATGGCTGCGCAAAACTCTTTTTGGTTCCGGTCGTGCACTGACGAACACAATCCGGAGCCGGTCGCAGATTGATCAAAAAGACCTGTCTTCGGGCGTGGAATGCATGCCTGTTCTTCGGTCATGCGCACCTGTCTTCTGCTACGGCGACAGTTGCCAGCGACGGGCTGACCGACGATCTGTGCTCGCTGATTGATTCACTCAACCGGTTCACCAGCAACGACGCTTTCGGCGAGGCGTCCCGTCGCTACTTGCTGCAACGGCTGTCGCGCAGGAGCCAGCCTTGCCATCACTCCCCGCTGCGTCTTGCCGTCACGGCCGTCCATGACCCTGCGATTCAAGCAAGACACCGCAGCGCGCGTGCGCCTTGTGGCGTTCGTCGATGACCAACCGTCGCAGTGCCGGTACTGCCCTTGCCAATGGGCCGATCCGTCTCGCCCTCACGGCGGGACGCTCCGCACCCGTTCGTCGGCCAGGGCATGCATGCCGGTTTGCGCAGCTGCTCGGAACATTCCTATGAGATCACCCTTATGAATCGCGAAAAAGTCCTGGCATTACGCACCTGCACCAACAATATGTCCGATCACTGCGGGCTGATCTGGCCGCAGTCAGGCAGTGTCGAATGCCGGCATTGGCAACCCAGCATCAAGCAGGAAAACGGCCTGACCGGCCTGTTGTGGGGACAGGGAACCAATGCGCATCTGAACATGCATGCTGATGCGCACTGGGTGGTCTGCATGGTCGATACCGCCGACATCATCTGGCTGGGCGAGGAGGGCATGATCAAGTTTCCCCGGGCCGAGGTGGTCTACGCCGGCAGCCGTGCCGGTGCCATGCAGTGCATTGCCGCGGGCATTGCGCAGCACGCGCCGCCCCAGCCGGAGCCGCCGGTAACGCCGGTCATTGCCGCGGATTTCATTCCCAAGGCAGCGCAGGCGCAATTCACCGCACCGCTCGTCGAAAGCGCTGCGCATTCCACCGCGCCAATGCCGGTTGCGACCCACGGCATCGATCCGCAGGCCGCACAGGCTTCAGCTGCGATCCTGCGCACACGCGAAATCGCCACCTACGGCAGCACGCTCACCGGCGCCGATCAGAGCCAGCTGATCGCAGGCTATGGAAGTACCGAAACCGCGGGTAACGGCAGCGAGTTGATCGCCGGCTATGGCAGCACCGGCGTGGCCGGATCCGACAGCACCATCGTCGCCGGCTACGGCAGTTCCCAGACCGCAGGCGGCGGCAGCACACTGACGGCCGGCTATGGCAGCACCCAGACCGCGCGCCATGGCAGCGATCTGACTGCAGGTTACGGCAGCACGGAAACCGCGGGTGCAGACAGCTCGCTGATCGCCGGCTATGGCAGCACGCAAACCTCCGGCGGCGACAGCTCGTTGACTGCCGGTTACGGCAGCACCCAGACCGCACAGAACGGCAGCGACCTCACCGCAGGCTACGGCAGCACCAGCACTGCGGGCACCGACAGCTCGTTGATTGCCGGCTACGGCAGCACCCAGACTTCGGGCGGGGAAAGCTCGCTGACCGCCGGCTATGGCAGCACGCAGACCGCGCAAGACGGCAGTGACCTCACCGCCGGCTACGGCAGCACCGGCACCGCAGGTGCAGACAGCTCCCTGATTGCCGGTTATGGCAGCACGCAGACTTCGGGCAACGACAGCTCGCTGACGGCGGGCTACGGCAGCACGCAAACCGCCCGCACCGGCAGCGACCTCACCGCCGGTTATGGCAGTACCTCCACCGCCGGTGCGGACAGCACGCTGATCGCCGGTTATGGCAGTACCCAGACCTCCGGCGGCGACAGCTCGCTCACGGCCGGCTATGGCAGCACGCAGACCGCGCGCAAAGGCAGCGATCTGACCGCCGGCTACGGCAGCACCGCAACCGCCGGTGCAGACAGCACGCTGATCGCCGGCTATGGCAGTACGCAGACCTCTGGCGGCGAAAGCTCACTCACTGCCGGCTACGGCAGTACGCAGACCGCGCGCAAAGGCAGCGACCTGACCGCCGGCTATGGCAGCACCTCGACGGCCGGTGGCGACAGCACCTTGATTGCAGGGTACGGCAGCACGCAAACCTCTGGCGGTGACAGCTCACTCACCGCTGGCTATGGCAGTACGCAGACCGCGCGCAGCGGCAGCGACCTGACCACCGGTTACGGCAGTACCTCCACCGCCGGCGCCGACAGCACGCTGGTCGCCGGCTACGGCAGCACGCAAACCTCTGGCGGTGACAGCTCACTTACCGCTGGCTATGGCAGTACGCAGACCGCGCGCAGCGGCAGCGACCTGACCACCGGCTATGGCAGCACCTCCACCGCCGGCGCCGACAGCACGCTGATCGCCGGCTATGGCAGTACGCAGACATCGGGCGGCGACAGCTCGCTGACCGCCGGCTACGGCAGCACGCAAACGGCGCGCAAGGGCAGCGACCTGACCACCGGCTACGGCAGTACCTCCACCGCCGGCGCCGACAGCACGCTGATCGCCGGCTATGGCAGTACGCAGACCTCGGGCGGTGACAGTTCGCTCACTGCGGGCTACGGCAGCACGCAAACCGCGCGCAGCGGCAGCGACCTGACCACCGGCTACGGCAGTACGTCCACGGCCGGTGCCGACAGCACCTTGATTGCCGGTTACGGCAGCACCCAGACCTCGGGCGGGGAAAGCTCGCTCACCGCCGGCTATGGCAGCACGCAGACCGCGCGCAAGGGCAGCGACCTCACCACCGGTTACGGCAGCACGTCGACAGCTGGTGCCGACAGCACGCTGATTGCCGGTTATGGCAGTACGCAAACCTCCGGTGGCGACAGTTCCCTGACGGCGGGATACGGCAGCACGCAGACTGCCCGGAAAGGCAGTGACCTCACTGCCGGCTACGGCAGCACCTCCACCGCCGGTTCGGACAGTTCATTGATCGCCGGCTATGGCAGCACGCAGACGGCCGGCTTCAAGAGCATCCTGACCACCGGCTATGGCAGCACCCAGACCGCGCAAGAGGGCAGCATGCTCACTGCCGGCTATGGCAGTTCTTCCACCGCAGGCTCGGACAGCTCGCTGATCGCCGGCTACGGCAGCACCCAGACGGCCGGCTTCAAGAGCATCCTCACCGCCGGCTACGGCAGCACGCAGACCGCGCAGGAGCGCAGCACGCTCACCACCGGTTACGGCAGCACCTCGACGGCAGGGCATGACAGTACGCTGATTGCCGGCTACGGCAGTACGCAGACCGCCGGTTACAAGAGCATTCTCACCACCGGCTATGGCAGTACCCAGACCGCGCAGGAAGGCAGCTCGCTGATCGCCGGCTACGGCAGTTCCTCCATGGCCGGCCCGGACAGCTCGCTGATCGCAGGGTATGGCAGTACCCAGACCGCCGGTTACGACAGCACCCTGACTGCCGGTTACGGCAGCACCCAGACCGCGCAGAGCAGCAGCTGGCTGATCACCGGTTATGGCAGTACCTCCACCGCCAGCTTCCAGAGCTCGTTGATTGCCGGCTATGGCAGCACGCAGACGGCCGGTTACGAAAGCACGCTGACCGCCGGATACGGCAGCACCCAGACCGCGCAGGAAATCAGCTGGCTCACCACCGGTTACGGCAGTACGCAAACCGCCGGCCATGGCAGCATCCTGACTGCCGGTTACGGCAGCAATTCCACCGCCGGCTACGAAAGTACCCTGATTTCCGGCTATGGCAGCACGCAGACCGCCGGTTACGAAAGCACCCTGACGGCCGGTTACGGCAGCACGCTGACCGCGCTGGAAAACAGCTCGCTCACCGCCGGCTATGGCAGTACCGAAATCGCCGGGTTTTCCAGCACCCTGATCGCCGGTTACGGCAGCAGCCAGACCGCCGGTGGCGACAGCACGCTGACTGCCGGCTATGGCAGCACCCTGACCGCGCAGGACAACAGCTCGTTGACCGCAGGCTACGGCAGCACCGAAATCGCCGGGCAGGACAGCTCGCTGATTGCCGGTTATGGCAGCAGCTTGACCAGTGGCGTGCGCAGCTATCTGACCGCCGGCTACGGCAGCAACCAGATCGCCAGCTATGGCAGCTCGCTGATCGCAGGACACGAAAGTACCCAGATTGCCGGTCACCGCAGCATGCTGATTGCCGGCAAGCTGAGTTCGCAGACGGCCGGCTCGCGCAGCACATTGATCGCCGGCATGGGCAGCGTGCAGACCGCGGGTGACCGCAGCAAGCTGATCGCCGGCGCCGACAGCACCCAGATCGCTGGCGATCGCAGCAAGTTGCTGGCCGGCAGCAATAGCTTCCTCACCGCCGGGGACCGCAGCAGGCTCACCGCCGGCGATGACTGCACGCTGATGGCGGGCGACCGCAGCAAGTTGACCGCCGGCAAGAACAGCATCCTGACGGCGGGCGCCAACAGCAGATTGATTGGCAGCCTGGGCTCCACCCTGACCGGTGGCGAAGACTCGGTGCTGATCTTCCGCTGCTGGGACGGCAAGCGCTACACCAACATCATCGCCAAGACCGGGGAAGAGGGCGTCGAGGCCGACACCGCCTATCAGATCGATGACGACAAGAACGTGGTGGAGAAGTTCGACGATCCGTTCGACACGCTCGCCACCATCGTGCCGGACCATGGCAGCGGCCCGGCCCCGGCAGCGGATCAAGCAGCGGTGACGCAATTGCCGAACTGAGCAGGCAACTCGCCCAGGCAATCGGCATCGCCGATTGAGCACTGCAGCCAACCGCCGGATCCCCGGCGGTTGACCCGATCAGATGAAGAGCGCGCGCGAGCAGGGCACGCTGGGCGCGACGGAAGTCCTGCGCCAAGGCGTGGGATCAAGAGCGAACACTTTGGGCAGCCCGACCGGGCATCAACACGCAGAACATTCCACAACGTGCAACGAGATCGGCCATCGGCCGCGTCATCACCAAGCGTGCCAGCGCAGCGCACTGCCAGCCCGCAGCACACCCCAACGCTCTAACGATTCCCCAATCCCGATTCCCGATTCCCGTCCTACGTCAGCCCGTACTCTTTCAGCTTCTTGCGCAGCGTGGCGCGGTGAATGCCCAGCATCGCCGCCGCGCGGCTCTGGTTGCCTTCGCAGTGGTTGAGCACTTCCACGAACAACGGGATCTCCATCTCGCGCAGCACGATTTCGTACACGTCGTCGGCGTCGCTGCCGTCCAGGTCGCGCAGGTAACGGCGGACGGACTGGGCCACGTGTTCGCGCAGCGGCGACTTCGGGGCGCCACGACTGGTGTCAGGACGAGAGGGGGCTGCGTTCAAAGGAGGTTTCCCAGTGTCACGAAGCCGGGACGCGTGGCCGGCGAGGGGGAGTGAGTCTAGCGCGTGACCTCCCCGCTCGCCACGCCCGTGTGGCGGTGGGCGCAGGTCGGGTCCGCTCAGCGGAAGTCGAAACTGAAGGCGGCCGTGCTCGCGGCCGGTTCGCGCACGCGAAACGCCACCTGCACCGCCTGGCCCGGCGCGAGCGTGTCCTGCGCGGCCGGCGGCTGGCCCAGATACTCCTGCGGCGCCAGCACGCGCGTGCCGATCACCCGCCCGTCGGCGTCGGACAGCGACAGCTGCAGCCACGGCCAGGCCTGCGCCCAGCGCGCCTCGTTGCGGAAGCTGGCCTGGATCTGCAGCACGCCCGGCACCCCGGGCAGCGGGCGCACCTCGCGATTGAGCAAGGTCAGCGCGCCCGGCTCGCGCCAGGCCGGCAGGGTGCAGCGCGCTACTGCACAGGCGGCGCTGACCAGCGGGCGCCAGCGCGCATCGGCGGCCAGCTGCGCACGGTCGGCGATGACGATCTGCAAGGCCAGCAGGCCGACCAGCCCGACCAGCAACGCCCATTGGCGGCCGCTGGCGCGCAGCCGTGGCCGGCTCAGCCCGCGCCGTGCGAATGCAGGCGCGGCCTGGGCTGGCAGTGGATGGAACTGGGCGGGCGCCGCTGCGCCGGCAGCGTCCGCGTCGTTGTCGCTGGGCTCGGCGTCCGTGTCCGGAGCGGTGCCGGGTGCCGGCGGGGCGGCCAGGTCGGAGGCGGGAGCAGACGCGTTGCCGTGCTCACGCTGCCGGTCTGTGCCTGCCACGCCGGCGGCCGCCACGCTGCGCGGATGCGTGGTGGTCGGCTGTGCAGCGGCAGTGCCGGCGAGCGCGCTGGGGATGTCGCCGGGACCGGCCGCTGTGTCTTCGGCAGGATCGTCGGGCAGCTGGCGCGTGGTCGCCGTGGTCCACGCCAGCCGGTCCGGCTCGGCGGCATCTGCCGCGGCCTGGCCGGCATCGCCGGGTGGCAGCACGACGTCCACTGGCATCGAGTCGCTATGCGGCGTCGTCGCCGGTGGCGCAGACGGCGGCGGAACGAGCGGCGCCGCCGGGGCGGCCACCGGCTCGGCCAATGGTGCCGGCACCAGTGCGCCGGCCGGCACCGGCGGCGCGTGCAGCGGCGCGTCGGCGGCAGGCACCACCGGGGTCGGGATCAGCGACGGGGCAGCCGGCGTCGCACGCAGGAACGTGGCCAGGGGGCGGCGCGGTGGCGGAGTCTCGGACATCGGCAGGCGTGCAGCGGGAAGAACCCTATTCAACCACGCGCACGCCAATGGGCGAACCCGGGCGCGTCATGCGTGCGGCACGCAGCCGCAAGCGCAGATGCCGCTTCCATCGACTGCGGGGTACGCATCCCGTTGGTTGGCCAACCGCCGCAACGCTGTGACCACCCTGCCGCAGCCCAAGGCCGCATTCCAGCGCAGGCCGCACTTCAGCCAACGAGCAAACGCAACGACCGGCGCACGTCATCCACATCCGACTGAGCCAGCTACCAACAGCGAGCTTGCCTCACAAACGAAGCGCCCAGCAGCCTGCCCCCGATTCCCGATTCCCGATTCCCGATTCCCGAACTCAACGCCGACGCCGCGTCTTGCTCTCGGCCAGCAACAGATCGAGCAGGCCGCTGCGCTGACGCGGCGCCAACGTGTCGAAGCGGTTCAGCAGCACGCGTTGCTGCTCGTCCAGATGGCGGTACTGCGCGGGTTCTTCGGCGATCGTCGGCACCGGTGGGCCGAAGGTGCGCTCGCCGCGGCCGGTGGCCAGGTATTCGAACGCCATGCCGCTGCGCCTGGCCAAGCCGATCAGGTTGTCCACCGAGGGCGCGGTGCCTTCGGCCATCTCCCACTGCGCCACCGCGCTACGGGTTACGCCCAGCTCGCCGGCCAGGCCTTCCTGGGTCAGCTTGGTCAGGGCGCGGGCTTCGCGGACGCGTTCGTACAACTTGCTCACACGGCACCGTGAGTGGGGAACGGGCCGTGAGATATAGCCCTAGCAGCAATCAGGGATAGTTCGTATACCTTTCATATGCAGATATGTTTGCGATACTGTCCGGGCGTCAATGATGACGGGATCACAGCGAACTCAAGGAGGACATCCATGGTCGAGCCAGCCGCTCCCAAATCCGCTCGTTCCACCACGCCTTCAACGCCGCCCGCCGCGCCACCACCCGCGGCATGGCCGGCACATTCGCCGCTGGATCCGGCGATCACCCGCTTTCGGGGCGCGCCGTGTTACCAGGTCTGGCAGCGCCAGGACGCGTGGACCGCGGTGGCCGACGGCCCGCAGTGGTCGGCCGGGCTGGCGCCGCGGTGGTGGGCGCTGCGCCAGCGGCACTGGCGGCTGCTGGCGCTCAGTGTGGGTTTGCTGGCGCTGGCCGGCGGCCTGGCTAGCCTGGGCCCGCGCACGTGGTCGCTGCCGGCCTGGGTGGTGTTGCTGCTGGCCGAGCTGGGCCTGCGCGTGCAGCTGGCCCGGCAGGCCGGGCCGTGGCGCAACGCGGCGCTGCGGCGTGCCGGCTGGCAGGCGGTGACCCGCCTGCGCGCCATCAGCGTGGCCGATGCGGTGACCACCGCGCAGATCCGCGCCGGCCGGCCACACCGCTGACCCGAGGCGGCGTCAGTGGCGGCGCACGCCGTCGATGCGCATCCAGTCTTCGTCGCGTTCGCAGCGCAGTTGCTCGAACCAGGGCGCGTAGCGCTGCAGCAGTTCCTCTTCCTGACCATGCAGGATGCCCGACAGCGCAATCCGCCCGCCCGGTGCCACGCGTGCGGACAAGGTGTCGGCCAGCGCATCCAGCGCCGAGGCCAGGATGTTGGCGACCACCACCGGATAGGTCTGCACCGGCTCATCCTGCGGCAGGTACACCGCCAGCTGCGCCTGCAAGGCATTGCGCTCGGCATTGTCGGCAGTGGCCAGCAGCGCCTGCGGATCGTTGTCCACGCCCACCGCGCTGGCGGCGCCCAGCTTCAGCGCGGCGACGGCGAGAATGCCCGAGCCGCAGCCGAAATCCAGCACGCTGCGGCCCTGCAGCTCGCCACTGCCGGCCAGGCTGTCCAGCCAGCGCAGGCACAGCGCGGTGGTCTGGTGCGTGCCCGAGCCGAACGCCAGGCCCGGATCCAGACGGATCACTGCGGCGTCGGGCGCTTGCGCGGCCTCGGGCAGCGCGTGATTCCACGGCACGATGAAGGTGCGCGCGCCGAACTGCATCGGCTTGAACTGATCCATCCAGGCGCGTTCCCAGTCGCTGTCGTCGACCGTGCGGAACGCCACCTGGCTCCAGTCCAGCCCGGGGTCGAACGCTTCCAGCGCGGCGAGCAGCACCAGCGCATCGCTGTCGCCGTCGAACAGGGCGTTCAGCACCATGGTGTTCCACAGCGGCGTTTCGCCGACGCCGGGCTCGAGAATGGCGCGCTCGTTGCTGGTGTCGGCATTGGCGTCGAGCAACGTCACCGCCAGCGCGCCGATGTCGTCCAGCGCATTCTGGTAACGGGGCTGGGTGGCGTCGGAGCAGGGCAGGGTCAGTTCAAGAAACGGCATCGTGGCGGTCGGGCAATTCGAAAGCGTGCATCGTAGACCATTCATGCAGGCGGACTCCTGCGCGACGGGGGCCGGATAGGCAGGCGCACCGCGTGCGTGATACAGCGGATGCCGTCGCCTGATCGGTGCAATCCGCACATGCGGCGCGGTGGCGCCGGCCGCTGCCGGCGCAGCACGCGGGCGCGCCGGCAACCAGACGCCCGCTGCGCACCACGCACGCCACACCTGCGCAGATCACCGTCCTCATGCAATGCACCGTCCGCCGTTCGCATCGGCAGCGTCCGCTTGCGCGCCAGCGTGCGCGTGCGCGGGTGCTAGACTCCGCGCCGTCGCTGCGGGGCTTTCCGCAGCAGGGTCGCCGCTGTCCATGCCGCTTGCTCGTGCCCGCCATCTCTGGCTGTTGCTGGCTCCCGTCGCGCTCGCGGCGGCGGCCTGGTGGCATGTGCGCGCGCAACCGGGCGATTCGCCCACCGCCGCGCTGCCGGCGGTTGCCAGCAATGCCCGTACCGGCGCGCCGGCAGCGGGAGCGCACGCGCCCGCCGAACGCGGCACTGCCCTGCAACTGCCCTACCGCGATGCGGTGGACGCGCAGCCGGACCTGTACCGCTATGCGCAGCAATTGCAGCAGCAGGTGCGCGCCGGCAATGCGCAGGCGGGGTGGCGCCTGAGCCGCGTCTACGATTACTGCGCGCCGTATGCGTCCAGCCCGGCCGGTTACGCCGCCGACAGCGCCTGGATCGCCGCGCAACACACGCCCGGCGTGGCGGCGATGCACGCGGCGCGCACGCGCGTGGCGCAACGCTGCGCCGGCTTTGCGCCCGGCGATGGCCTAAGCCCACTACTAGTGGCGCAGCAACGGCAGGCAGCTGCGCGTGCAGGCAACCTGGCTGCCGAGGCGGCGTTGCTGGCGCTGGGCGAGCCGCTGCAGCGCTCGCCCAGCTACAAGCGCGCGCTGGTGCAACGCGTGCTGGCCTCGCGCGACCCGGAGGCCTACCTGGCGCTGGCGCCGGCAATGGGGGCGCGCGCCAGTGGCGATGACAGCCTCGACGGCTACGTGGCCGGCGATCAGTTCGCCGAGCTGGCCTGGCAGGTAGCTGCATGCCGGCTGGGGCTGGATTGCAGCGCAGACAGCACCCTGGTCACCAGTTATTGCGCCAATGCGGGCATCTGCTCGCGCAACAGCGCACAGGATTTCGTGTCGTTCGTATTCGATGCCGCGGTGCCGCGGCAGGGAGCAGACAGAGTGGATGAGATGGTCGATAGCTTGGTCTCCGAGCCGGGAGCGCAGTCATGAATTACCGTCGCCTGGCGCATGGCGCCAAGTTCTGGTTCTGGGTTGCACTGTTCGTGGCGTATTCGGCCGCGGCCGTGGGCATCGTGATGATCGACACCGCCGATCACCGCTACCAGCCGCTGTCGGTCAAGTCGACCACGGTCGCCGCCGACGAACAGCAGCGACGGCATGGCGCCAGCCAGGTGGCCGCGGTGTACCGCGCCAGCAGCGCGATGCCGTTTTCGACATTGCCGGCCGGCTCCACCTTCCAGGTGGTGTGGCCGGATGGCTCTACCGAAACCATGACCGTGGTCGACCCGGCCTCCTCCAGCGGCATCGTGCCGGTGCCGGGCAGCCAGCAGCCGGCACCGCGGATCCGCTAGCACCCAGGATCCCGTAGGAGCGCACCTGGGCGCGACGAGGTTCCACCGATAAAGCGCGGTCGCGCCCGGGTGCGCTCCTACGCATAGGTCGGCTGGCCTGCGCAATGCACCGGGCAACAACGCAACAAGCCCGGTTTCCCGGGCTTGTTGTGCGTTGCACTGACCAGTGCGATCAGACCAGCGCGATCGACTTGTTCTTGCGCTCGGCCAGGCGCTTTTCCAGATAGTGGATGTTCTGCCCACCGGCCTGGAAGCCCTTGTCGCGCATGATGCGCTGCTGCAGCGGGATGTTGGTCTTGATGCCGTCCACCACCATCTCGCTCAGCGCCACGCGCATGCGCGCGATCGCGGTCTCGCGATCGGGGCCATGCACGATCAGCTTGCCGATCATCGAGTCGTAGTTCGGCGGCACCTTGTAGCCGGCGTAGATGTGCGTATCCACACGCACGCCCGGGCCACCGGGCGGATGGAACGCGGTGATCAGGCCCGGATTGGGCATGAAGGTTTCCGGGTCCTCGGCATTGATGCGGCACTCGATCGCATGCCCGCGCAGCACGATGTCGCTCTGCTTGATGGTCAGCTTGCGGCCGGCGGCGATGCGCAACTGCTCGCAGACCAGGTCGATGCCGGTGATGCGCTCGGTGACCGGATGCTCCACCTGGATGCGCGTGTTCATTTCGATGAAGTAGAAACGCCCGTCTTCGAACAGGAACTCGAAGGTACCCGCGCCGCGATAGCCGATGCGGATACAGGCATCCACGCAGACCTTGCCGATCTCGTTGCGCAGTTCTTCGGTGATGCCCGGGGCCGGCGCTTCTTCCACCACCTTCTGGTGGCGGCGCTGCATCGAGCAATCGCGTTCGCCCAGATGGATCGCGCCGCCCTGGCCGTCGGCCAGCACCTGGATTTCCACGTGGCGCGGATTTTCCAGGAACTTCTCCATGTAGACCTGATCGTTGCTGAAGGCGGCCTTGGCTTCGGACTTGGTGGTTTCGATGGCGGCCTTCAACGCGGCCTCCGAATGCACCACGCGCATGCCGCGCCCGCCGCCGCCGCCGGCGGCCTTGATGATCACCGGGTAGCCGATCTCGCGCGCCACCTTGGTGTTGGCGACGATGTCGTCGCCCAGCGGGCCGCCCGAACCCGGCACGCACGGCACGCCGGCGGCCTTCATCGCGCGGATCGCCTCCACCTTGTCGCCCATCAGACGGATGGTGTCGGCCTTGGGGCCGATGAAGATGAAGCCGGACTCTTCCACGCGCTCGGCAAAGTCGGCGTTTTCCGACAGGAAGCCGTAGCCGGGATGGATGGCCTGCGCATCGGTCACCTCGGCCGCGGCGATCAACGCCGGGATGTTGAGGTAACTGTCGCTGGAGGCGGCCGGGCCGATACACACCGACTCGTCGGCCATGGCCACGTGCTTGAGGTTGCGGTCGACCGTGGAATGCACCGCGACCGTGCGGATGCCGAGCGTGTGGCACGCGCGCAGGATGCGCAGCGCGATTTCACCTCGGTTGGCGATGACGACTTTATCTAGCATGGGATTGGGGATTCGAGAGTGGTGATTCGTAGAGGGCGCCGGGCTCGCGCAGATGGCGCGATTCGTCCAGCGTGCGGATCAATGCATTGAGCCTGGCAAACGTGCGATTCAAAAGATCCAGGGTTGCCGTATCGGGCGAACCGAACTGCAGTCGTGCGGCAATCTGCAGTTGCGTATCCAGTTCCGCCAGCGAACCCCGCGCCATCGACAGATAACGCAGGTACTCGGCAGTGGAACGCCGCGCGGCGCCTTCGGCAATGTTGGAGGGCACGCTGATCGCAGCGCGCCGCATCTGTGCCGTCAGTCCGAAACGTTTGGAATCAGGAAAGTCGTGGCTCAGGCGGTAGATCGCTTCGACAAGCGACATCGCATCGCGCCAGACCATCAGGCGCTCATGCGGTCGCTCTTGCGAATCCCGAATCACGACTCTCCCATCCCCGCCGCTCAGCCAATCACAAACAACGGCTGATCGAATTCCACTGGCTGGCCGGTTTCGCCGAGGATGGCCACGATGGTGCCGGAGACGTCGGCTTCGATCGGGTTGAACATCTTCATCGCCTCGATGATCGCCAGCGTTTCGCCGGCCTTGACCTGCTGGCCGACGGTGACGAAGGCCGGCTTGTCCGGCGAGGGCGAGGTATAGAACGTGCCGACCATCGGCGCGCGCAGCACGTGGCCTTCCGGCAGGGCGGCAGCCTGCTTGGCGCCGCCGGTGGAGGCCTCGGTGGGCGACTGCATCGGCATGCTAGGGGCGGCCGGGGCCTGCGCGGGCGGGGCAGGTGCGTACTGCTGCACCGGCGCGCTCATCACGGTGGTGCCCTTGGGCACGCGTGCCAGGCGCACGCTTTCTTCGCCTTCCTTGATCTCGATTTCGGCGAGATTGGATTCTTCGAGCAGGTCGATCAGTTTCTTGATTTTGCGGAGATCCATACGGGCCTCATGAGGTGAATCGGTGGAGGTTGCCGGCGGCTGCCGGCGGAAGGGGGTCAGGCCGTCGGCGCGGACGCCGGCGTGGGTGAGCGGGATGTCATGCGTCGCGTTCCAGCCGCGCGATCACCGCTTCCAGCGCCAGCCGGTAGCTGTCGGCGCCAAAGCCGCAGATCACGCCGTCGGCCTTGTCGCTGAGATAGCTGTGGTGACGGAACGGCTCGCGCGCATGCGGGTTGGACAGATGGATTTCCACGAACGGCAAGCCCACGCCCAGCAGCGCGTCGCGCAGCGCCACCGAGGTATGGGTGAAGGCGGCCGGGTTGATCAGGATGTAGGCGGTGCCGTCCTCGCGCGCGGCGTGGATGCGCTCCACCAGCACGTGCTCGGCATTGGACTGCAGGCAGGCCAGGGTATGCCCGGCGGCCTGCGCACGATCCACCAGGGCCGCATCGATCTGCGCCAGCGTGGTGCGCCCGTAGACATCCGGCTCGCGGGTGCCGAGCAGGTTGAGGTTGGGGCCGTGCAACAGCAGCAGGTGGGCCATGACATCCGGGAGAGCGGAAAGGCCGGAAGTCTGCGCGATGTCGCCGATGCTGTCCAGATAGGCGAAGTTAGGTCTGTTTTAAACGGTTGTTTTAATTTCGTGGTGGCACGCTGCTGCGTTGGTGTGCCAGGCCCTGTGGGGCTGCGGTTTCGCGGCAGGCGCCCAGCCTTGCCGGTCTGTCGATCGCATGCCGACCATCTGCTGAATCGCCATGGTGCGTAGTGCAGCGCGTCCATTCGCGGAAGCGGTGCGTTCGCTGCCGTGCGTCCCGGCCCCTGCTATCTGTCGTGCTGTCGAGCGGCGTGCTCGGCAACGCCGGCTGGTGTTCGCCGGCATCCAGCCACTTCAGCGCCGATCGGCGCTCGCTCCCTTCATCATCGACCCATGCCGTCCATGCATCGGGCCGCCGTTCGAGCCGGCGTGCCGGCCCGCGGGTCTGACCGACCGGCTCACCTAGCCGCGCGCAGCAACGCATCCTCGGTGATCGCGTTGGTCAGCACGGTCGGCAGCACCGCCGGCGGCGCGCCGGGGCCGTAGACCACGTACAGCGGCACGCCGACGGCCTGGTGCTGGTCGAGGAAGGCGCTGATCCTGGGGTCGACATTGGTCCAGTCGCCTTTCATGTAGACCGCGTCGACGCGGCGCAGTGCGTCGCGGAAGTCGGCGCTGCTCAGCACGTTCTTCTCGTTGGCCTTGCAGGTCACGCACCAGTCGGCGGTCATGTTGACGAACACCACGCGGTTGTCGGCGCGCAGGCGGTCCAGCAACTGCGGCGAGAACGCCACCACGCCTTCGGCGGCAGTGGCGGCCGGCAGGCGCAGGCGGGTGACCCCGACCACCGGCACGACCGCCAGCACCAGCATCACCGCGGCCAGGCCCATGCCGATGCGATGGCTCTTCCAGCGGCTGCGCTCGAAGCAGAACAGGCCCAGTGCCAGCAGGGTGGCGCCAACCAGCATCAGCGCCAGCGCGTCCACGCCGCGCTGCTTGCCCAGCACCCACAGCAGCCAGATCGCAGTGAGATACATCGGGAACGCCAGCACCTGCTTGAGCGTTTCCATCCACGCGCCGGGCGTGGGCAGGCGCCGCGCCAGCGAGGGGATGAAACCGATCAGCAGGAACGGCAGCGCCAGGCCCAGGCCCAGCGCCAGGAACACCAGCATCGCCAGCAGCGCCGGGGCGGTGAAGGCATACGCCAGTGCGGTGCCCATGAACGGGGCGATGCAGGGGCTGGCCACCACGCAGGCCAGCACGCCGGTGAAGAAATCGCCCAGTGGGCCATTGCGCGCTGCCAGCGACTGGCCGATGCCGCCCAGATTGCTGCCCAGCGTGAACACGCCCGACAGGCTCAGGCCCACCGCAAACATCAGATAGGCCAGCGCCGCGACGAACCACGGCTGCTGCAGCTGGAAGCCCCAGCCGGCCGCCTGCCCGGCCGCGCGCAGGCCGATCACCAGCGCGCCGATCGCCGCAAACGACACCAGCACACCCAGCGAATACCAGATCGCATGGCTGCGCGCGTGGCTGCGGCTCTCGCCGCTGTGGGCCAGGCCCAGCACCTTCAGCGACAGGATCGGCAGCACGCAGGGCATCAGGTTCAGCACCAGCCCGCCGAGCAGGGCCAGCACCAGCATCGCCAGCAAGCCCTTGTCGGCGTGCGGCGGTTGGGTGCGCTGCGGATTGTCGGCCGAGGCATCTGCGGCCGGCGCTGCAGTCGCTGCGGGCGTCGGTGCCGGCGCCGGTTCCGCAGGCAGCTGCCCGGCCGGCAGCGGCGAGATCATCAGCGGCGCCGCCTGCGCCTGGTTCTGCGGCGACACCGTGCCGGCGGGCAACTCCAGCGCCACCCGACGGGTCATCGGCGGGTAGCAGATGCCATCGGTCTGGCAGCCCTGGAAGGTCGCCACCAGGGTCGCCTTGACCGGTTCGGCATGCTCGCGCAGCAGCGGCAAGGTGACTTCGGCCTGGTCGAAATACACCACCACATCGCCGAAGTGCTCATCGCGGTGCGCCTTGCCCTGCGGCCAGCGCGGCAGCCCGGGACGCACGCCGCCGGCGCCTTCCAGCGCCAGCGAGGTGCGGTCGCGGTAGATGTAATAGCCGGGCGCGGGGGTGAAGCGCAGCAGCAGGCTGTTGCCGTCGCCGACGATGGCTTCGAAGGTGAAGGCCTGCTCGGCCGGCAGCGGCAGTGCGTCCACGCCGGCGGCCTGGCCGGTGCTGCCGAACAGCCGCGGGCCTGCCGGTGCGCGCGGCACCAGTGCGCCCAGGTTTTCGCGTGGGGTGGCGGGCGTCGCGGCGGGAGCCGAGGCATCGGGCAGGCGCACGCGCAGCTCGCGGCGTTGCGGCGGGTAGCACACGCCGGCGTCGGCACAGCCCTGGTATTGCACCTGCAGCACGGCGGTCTGCAACCCGGCATCGGCCTTGCCGGCCAGTCTTGCCTGCAGCTGCTTGCGGTAGGTCTGCACCTGGCCAAAGAACTCGTCGTGCTTGCTCTCGCCTTCCGGCAGCGCCAGCTCGCCGGCGGCAAAGCCTTGCCCGGATTTGACGCTGATGCGGTGGCGGTACAGGTAATAGCCCGGCGCGATCTTCCAGCGCAGCGCGATGCTGTCACGGCTGTCGGCGGTGGCGCTCAGGGTGAAGGCCTGATCCACCGGCAGCAGGTCGGCCTCGGTGACCGCGGCCTGCGCGGGCAGGGGCGCCACCAGCGCCAGCGGCGCGGCGAGCAAGGGTACGGCCAGCAATGCGCAGCGGGCGATCCAGCGGGACAGAGACTTCATGGACGTCAGGATTCCTTGCGGGTTTCGGCCCGGACCCAATCGAGATACGCCGGCAGCCCGGCGCTGGCTTGGACCGCGATCGCCTCCGGCAGTTCATACGGA
Source organism: Xanthomonas sp. WHRI 6108 (assembly GCF_040202385.2). Taxonomy (NCBI): domain Bacteria; kingdom Pseudomonadati; phylum Pseudomonadota; class Gammaproteobacteria; order Lysobacterales; family Lysobacteraceae; genus Xanthomonas; species Xanthomonas sp. WHRI 6108. Next base: position 588,113 of record NZ_CP168198.1, read on the forward strand.
TGCAGCGCCTGCAGCCGCGCGATGGCGTCCGGCAGGCGGTCCTCCCAGGTCTTGATCAACAGCTGCACTTCCTGGCTGCGCTCGATCGCCCCGTTCCAGCGATACAGCGACTGCACGCCGGGCAACTGGGTGACGCAGGCGGCCAGGCGCTCGTCCAGCAGCACGCGCGCAATGCGCTCGGCGCTGTCGGCATCCGGGCAGGTGCTGAACAACAGATGGAGGGAAGAGGCGCTCATGTGACCGCGCAGTGTAATCCCCTGTCTGCGGGGGATCGACCGCAGATTCCGGAACAGGGCGTCAAGTTCGCTGAGCCTGGCGGCTGGCCGGCGATACCGGTCCTGCGCCTGCCCGCTGATGTTGAATGACGCAGGCCGACGGCTCGCGCGCCTGCTGCGCGGTCGGGCACGTGGATTGCCGCTGCAGGCCGTCTCCCGGCCCGGCGCCTGGGGCACCGGGCCGGGCCGGATCAATTGGCCAGCTGGCAGCTGGCCGGCTTGGCCGAGGTGAACAGGCTCGAGGTCGCCCATTCGGGGTGATCCACGAACGGGTTGCGGTTGCCCTGGAAGCTGAAGATCACCTGGTTGCGCGCCCGCTCGGCATCGTCCGGCGGGTCGGCCTGGTGCCAGGCCAGCAGCGTGGACAACAGGCCCATATAGGCCGGCGAGGCCGAGGTCTGCACGATCTTGCTGCGGTCGTCGGTGAGTTCCAGGTCCGGCTCGGACTGCCCGGTGGCCGCGTCGGTGCCGCCTTCGTAGCGGATCGCCATGTACATCACCGCACGCGCCATGTCGCCCTTGCGCTTGCCCCACACCTCGAAGGTACCGCCGTTGCCGTCCGGGGTGCGCACCCAGTTGGAATTGCCCGGATAGCGCCCGCTGCCGCCGCCACTGCCGTCATTGACCTCGGTGACCCGCTCGCCGCAGCTGCTGGTGCAGGCCGCGTAGGGCTTGTTGCCGCGGTCGGCGTTGAAGGCGGTGTCGGTGAGATACAGCATGTGGGTGTCGGTATAGGGCGCATACGGCAGCCCCTTGTCGCCGCTGGCGCTGCCGAAGCCCAGCGAGTTGGGCCAGGTGTGCTCGCGGTTGTAGGTCAGCCCGCTCCCGGTGCCGGCACGGTCGCTGCCCTTGGCGTAGCTGCGGTTGCGGTAGGCGTCCAGGATCCGGCCGCTGTTGTTGGGATCCTCGTCGGCCATCTCCAGGATCGTCCAGGTGCTGGTGCCCGAGCCGCTGTACGGATAGACCGTGTGGCCCTTGATCACGGTGTGCAGCGAACAGCGCAACTGGCTGGCATTGGCGGTGTTGACCCGCGAGTAGTAACCGGTGCCACCGCCGCTGGCGGTGGCCACGGTGAAGGCGATCGACTGGTTGGCGGCCGGGCTCAGCCCGCTGGCATCGCGGATGGCGCTGGCGGTGATCGCCAGGGTGCAGCGCTCGCCACCGACCAAGGCGGTGTTGGTGGACAGGCTGAAGCGGGTGCCGCTGGTCGGGTAGCTCAGCGCCACCGTGCCGGAGCTGGCGCAGCTCAGTGCGAAGGCGCCGCTGCTCAGCGTCACCGCCTCGCTGAAGCCCACGCTCAGGTCGCCGGCGGCGGGAAAGCCGGTCGCGCCCTGGGTCGGGGTGGTGCTGGTGATCGTCGGTGCCGCGCCGGTCTCGCCGCCACCGCCGCTGCCGTTGAAGCTCTGGCCGCGGTTGCACGCGCCAAAGGTCTGCGCCGACGAGCCGGCCCAGCTGAAGTTGGCCGCGCTGCTGCCGGTGCCGGTCAGTTGCAGCGAACTGCCGACCGCGCTGCTGTTGCTCTCGCTGACCGGCAGGTTCTGGCTGGTGATGCCGGCGGCAGGGCCGCCGCTGGCGGTGATGGCGCCTTCGTAACTGAGGAACTGCACCAGCTGGCCGTTGGGGTCGACCAGCGCCACGCCGTCGTTGGGCCCGTTCTGCACGCCGTTGCTGGCGTAGCCGACCGTGGCCACGCGCACCTGGCTGCCGCAGCTGACCAGGCTGCCTGCCGGCACCGCCGTGTTGGCGTAGACCGTCGCCGCGCCCGGCGTGCTGCCGTTGTACAGATAGATGCGGTAGCCGCTCAGCGATTCGCCGGCGGTGGCCACCACTTCCACCCCTTCGCCGCTGTCGCCGGAGGCGCCTGCGTCGTCGTAATGCAGTTCGTTGATGAACACCGCCGCGTGGGCGGTGGGGACGGCCAGCGCAAGCGCACAGGCCAGCGGAAGCGTGCAACTGGGGGCCCAGCGCAAGGGGAAAGCACGGGCAGGGGACGGCAACCTCATCGACAGCTCCTTGTGATCGGGGAATGCGTGGCCGACTGTAAAACGTGTGCATGACAATCGGTGGAACCTGGTTCCATTTTTAGAGCGGCTGCTCCGGCGACTGCTCGGTGCGCACTGTCCGGCGTGCCAGTGGCTCGGTAGCCGGTCTCAGGCGCAGCTGGCGATCGCGCAGCCCGGTTCCCACCCGGCTGACCGTTGCCAGCGGGGCAATGCGCGCCAGGTCGTGTCGGCCGCGCCGTGGCCCTGGCACGGAACTGCCCGGCGAAAATTTTTTGCCCCCAGCCCTTGAAAGCTGGCCACACAGCACAATCTCTGGCCCGCACCCGCTCTGTCGGGTTTTTTCCGCGCGCTGTGCTGGCAGTCGTCACATACGAGTGCTAACATCGCCGATAATTTCCAGACCAATCAATCACTTAAGAGGGTCTTTCTCTATGAGCATCAAGCCGCTTCACGACCGCGTTGTAGTCAAGCCGATCGAAGCCGACGAAGTTTCCGCCGGCGGCATCGTGATCCCGGACTCCGCCAAGGAAAAGTCCACCAAGGGTGAAGTCGTCGCCATCGGCGCCGGCAAGCCCCTGGACAACGGCAGCCTGCGCGCGCCGGTGGTCAAGGTCGGCGACAAGGTCATCTACGGCCAGTACGCCGGCAGCAGCTACAAGTCCGAAGGCGTCGAGTACAAGGTGCTGCGCGAAGACGACATCCTGGCCGTCATCGGCTGATAGCCGTTGCCGGCGGGATTCGGGAGTGGGGATTCGGGATTGGCCACTGCGCTTGGCGCAGCTGATCCCGCATCTCCCCTGAACCCCGCTTTAGCCAATCCCCAATCCCCAATCTCAAATTCCGGAGTTACAACAAATGGCTGCTAAAGACATTCGTTTCGGTGAAGACGCACGTACCCGTATGGTTCGTGGCGTCAACGTGCTTGCCAATGCCGTCAAGGCCACCCTGGGCCCGAAGGGCCGCAACGTCGTGCTCGAGAAGAGCTTCGGCGCGCCGACCATCACCAAGGACGGCGTCTCCGTCGCCAAGGAAATCGAACTGGCTGACAAGTTCGAGAACATGGGCGCGCAGATGGTCAAGGAAGTCGCTTCCAAGACCAACGACAACGCCGGCGACGGCACCACCACCGCCACCGTGCTGGCCCAGGCCCTGATCCGCGAAGGCGCCAAGGCCGTGGCCGCCGGCATGAACCCGATGGACCTCAAGCGCGGTATCGACCAGGCCGTCAAGGCCGCCGTCGTCGAGCTGAAGAACATCTCCAAGCCCACCACCGACGACAAGGCGATTGCCCAGGTCGGCACCATCTCGGCCAACTCGGACGAATCGATCGGCAACATCATTGCCGAAGCGATGCAGAAGGTCGGCAAGGAAGGCGTGATCACCGTTGAAGAAGGCTCGGGCCTGGAAAACGAGCTGGACGTGGTCGAGGGCATGCAGTTCGATCGCGGCTACCTCTCCCCGTACTTCATCAACAACCAGCAGAGCCAGTCGGCCGACCTGGACGACCCGTTCATCCTGCTGCACGACAAGAAGATCTCCAACGTGCGCGACCTGCTGCCCGTGCTGGAAGGCGTGGCCAAGGCCGGCAAGCCGTTGCTGATCGTCGCTGAAGAAGTCGAAGGCGAAGCGCTGGCCACCCTGGTGGTCAACACCATCCGTGGCATCGTCAAGGTCGTGGCCGTCAAGGCACCGGGCTTCGGCGACCGTCGCAAGGCGATGCTGGAAGACATGGCCGTGCTGACCGGCGGCACCGTGATCTCCGAGGAAGTGGGTCTGGCGCTGGAGAAGGCCACGATCAAGGACCTGGGCCGCGCCAAGAAGGTGCAGGTCTCCAAGGAGAACACCACCATCATCGACGGCGCCGGCGACTCGGCCACGATCGAAGCCCGCGTTGGCCAGATCAAGACCCAGATCGAAGACACCTCGTCCGATTACGACCGCGAGAAGCTGCAGGAGCGCGTGGCCAAGCTGGCCGGTGGCGTTGCAGTGATCAAGGTCGGCGCGTCGACCGAAATCGAAATGAAGGAAAAGAAGGCCCGCGTCGAAGACGCCCTGCACGCCACCCGTGCAGCCGTCGAAGAAGGCGTGGTCCCGGGCGGCGGTGTGGCCCTGGTGCGTGCGCTGGTGGCCGTCGGTAACCTGACCGGTGCCAACGAAGACCAGACCCACGGCATCCAGATCGCCCTGCGCGCGATGGAAGCCCCGCTGCGCGAAATCGTGGCCAATGCCGGCGAAGAGCCGTCCGTGATCCTGAACAAGGTCAAGGAAGGCACCGGCAACTACGGTTACAACGCGGCCAACGGCGAGTTCGGCGACATGGTCGAGTTCGGCATCCTGGATCCGACCAAGGTCACCCGCTCGGCGCTGCAGAACGCAGCCTCGATCGCCGGCCTGATGATCACCACCGAAGCGATGGTGGCCGATGCACCGAAGAAGGACGAGCCGGCGATGCCGGCCGGCGGTGGCATGGGCGGCATGGGCGGCATGGATTTCTGATCCACGCCACTCGGCTGTTGCAGCAAAAAAGGACCCCGCCGAAAGGCGGGGTTTTTTGTGGGCGGTCGTGGATGCCGCAAGAGGTCGTGCGTGGCCACGCAGACCCCATCATGACCCGTAGGAGCGCCCCTGGGCGCGAAGAGGCTTTATCGGGAACGCCCCAATCGCGCCCGGGTGCGCTCCTACGCGGGGCCGATGCCATTGGCTTGCGCAATCGGTTCGCGGCCTCGACCTTGTCGAACTCGGCGCTTGCATGGCCACGCAAACCCCATGACCCCGTAGGAGCGCCCCAGGGCGCGAATGGGCTTCACCGGGAATGCCCCAATCGCGCCCGGGTGCGCTCCTACGCGGCGCAGATGCCACGGTTCGCGCAATCGGTTAGCGGCCTCGACCTTGTCGAACTCGGCGCTTGCATGGCCACGCAAACCCCATGACCCCGTAGGAGCGCCCCGGGGCGCGAAGGGGCTTCACCGGGAATGCCCCAATCGCGCCCGGGTGCGCTCCTACGCGGCGCAGATGCCACGGTTCGCGCAATCGGTTCGCGGCCCCAACCGTGTCGACGTGCGTGCCATCGCGTGGATCGCGAACCCCATCACACTTGCATGACAGTGTGTTGACATCGATGTCAGCGCCAACCTAGCGTCGCTGGGCAGGCGCTTGCGCCGAACGGTCGGGGGGCCATCGGACAGGGGGCGGCGATGCGGTGCATCGCTCGCAGGCGTCGTTGCAGTGGAACGCCACGCCGGCCATGCCGGCCTCTCCCGGGGATCTTATGAACTGCCGCAGTCATCGCCTTGCCTTGTCGATTTCCTTGTCCCTCGCCCTGACCGCTGCGGTCGCACCGTCGGCGGCTGCCCAGCAGGCCGAGCCGGAGCAACCGCGCACCACCTCCACCCTGGACGCGGTCAGCGTCACCGGCTCGCGCATCAAGCGCGCGCAGGTCGAGGGCGCGCAACCGGTGGTCACCATCTCTGCGCAGCAGATCCAGCAGGAGGGCTTTGCCACCGTCTACGACGTGCTCAACAGCATGAACCAGCAGGGCTCGGTGGAGGCCGATACGCAATGGGGCTCGCATACGCCCAACGCCTCGCCGATCAACCTGCGCGACCTGGGCCCGGGCCGCACCCTGCTGCTGGTCAACGGCCACCGCGTGGCCGACTACCCGCTGCCGTACGGCGGCGAGAGCAACTTTTCCAACTACAGCAACATCCCGTCCGCGGCAGTGGAGCGCATCGACATCCTGACCGGCGGCGCCTCGGCGATCTACGGCTCGGACGCGGTGGCCGGCGTGGTCAACGTGATCCTCAAGCGCGATTACCAGGGCGACCAGGTGCGGCTGCGCGGCGGCACTGCCACCGAAGGCGGCCGCGACAGCTTCGACGTGTCCTGGGCCGGCGGGCGCACCGGCGAGAACTGGAGCCTGACCTACGCGCTGCAGGCCACCCGGCGCGATCCGTTGAGCGGGCGCGATCGCCCCGAGATGGACGATTCCGACGACATGGCCTATTCCAACTGGACCGGGCAGAACCGCCGCTACGGCTTCAACCCGTTCACCGGCCTGAGCCTGGTCGATGCCAACACCAACGAACGCCTCGCACCGCCCGCCGGCACCTGCGCGCGCTTCGGCGGCGAGTTCATCGACGGGCAGCGGCTGAGCTACAACCAGAACACCGGGGTGGTCACCAACGCCGGCGACTACTGCGGCGTGGCCCGCGACTACGGCGACTGGGGGCTGGTCACCGGCAGCGAGGACTATTCGGCGTATCTCTACGGCACCTGGAAGTTCGGCGAGCACACCGAAGCCTGGGCCACGCTGTCGGCCAACCGCAGTATCGGCCGCTGGACCTACGACCCGCCGTACGTGTATCTGGGCCCGTTCCAGGACGCCGACACCGGCCGCTCGCTGTATGCGATCCGCCAGCTCACCCGGCGCGAGGCCGGTGGTTGGGACCGGCTGGCCAACTACAACAAGGAGCAGTCCTGGGACCTGAGCGCCGGCTTGCGTGGCGTGTGGGCCGACCGCTTCGACTGGGAGCTGAGCGTGGGCCGCTCGCGCTACACGGTGGACGAATACGTACGCACCGTGGACACCGCCCGCGCCACCGATTATTTCCTCGGCAGCCCCACCGGCACCGCCGCCGACGGCACGCCGATCTATGCGATCAACCAGGCGCGCCTGTATGCGCCGCTGTCCTCGAGCGAATACGACGAGCTGGTCGCCAAATCGCATAACTCGGCGTATTCGTGGGTGAACCAGGCCAGCTTCAGCCTGAGCGGCGATCTGGTGCAGGGCTGGGCCGGGCCGATCCGCTTCGCCACCGTGGCCGAAGTCGCCAAGCAGGGCTACCAGCTGTCGCCCGACCCCTGCGCCAACGAGTGCTATCCGGTCGATGTGGTGGACAGTGGCGGCGGCGAGCGCATGCGCAGTTCGGCCGGGCTGGAATTCCAGATTCCGCTGCTGTCGACGCTGAGCGCCAATGTCGCCGGCCGCTACGATCGCTACGGCAGTTACCGTTCTTCTGCGGCGATTCCGACCGATGTCGGCACCCAAAGCGACACCACCTGGAGCGCGGGTCTGGAATGGCGCCCGGTCGAGAGCCTGTTGTTGCGCAGCACGCTGGCCACCAGCTTCCGCGCGCCGGACATGCATTACGTGCTCGGCGAACCCAGCTCCACCAACCAGACCGTGATCGACCAGTACCGCTGCATCGCCACCGGTGCGTATCTCACTGGCGGCTGCAACGACGAAAACAGCAACATCTACTACACCGTGGACGTGAACCGTCGCGGCACGCCGGACCTGCGCTCGGAAACCGGCCGCTCGTTCACCGGCGGGGTGGTGTGGGACATCGTGCAGGGTCTGTCGCTGAGCGTGGATTACTACCGCATCGAGCTGGAGGAAATGATCAAGGATCTGGACCGCGACGAGATCCTCTCGGCCGAAGCCGGCTGCCGCACCGGCACCACCATCAGCGGCGGCGCCTGGAACAATCCCGGCGGCGCCGGCTATTGCGACACCATCACCTCGCGCGTGTTGCGCAATGCCGACGGCACCATTGCCAGCATCGAGCGCGGCCCGATCAACCTGGCGCAGATGGAAACCTCCGGCATCGATGCCTCGCTGAAATACCGGCTTGCCACGGCGGGTTGGGGCAACTTCCAGTTGTCGCTGGACTACAACAATCTGCTGGCCTATCGCGAGCAGATCTACCGCACCGACAGCGACGAAAACCGTCGCGACGAACGCGTGCGCAGCCGTGTGCGGGGCAGCGTGCATTGGGACAACGGCGGTGCCTGGGACTGGACGGTGTACTTCCGCCGGCTCGGCTCCATGCGCGCGGTCAACTGGGGCACCTGCGAGCGCTTCGACGACGGCTACCAACCCAGTGCCTCGGACGCATGCGTGGTCACCGACACCGCTAACGTGCATCTGGGCGAGAGCAGCAAGCGTTACTTCGGCCGCGTCGGCCCGGCGATCTACTGGAACCTCAGCACCGGCTACAGGATCACCGACCACGCCAAGGTCAACTTCTACGTCAACAACGTGTTCAACGAAGTGGGCTACGAGAACAAGGAGCGCTTCTACGGTTACGGCTTCTACAACACCACCTTGTTCAACCCGATCGGCCGCGAAGTGGCGGCGGAATATGTGTTTACGTTCTGATTGAAGGTGCTGGCCGCATCGCACGTCACGGCACAGCGCTGTGGCGTGCGATGCATGGTCGATGCCACCTGCGCAGGCAATCCGTACGCGATCCCGGCCTGCCAACGCGCGCGTGGTAATGCCGCGCATCGGTTCGCCCAGCTTGTCGTGCGGCGCGGTGGTCGGCGCGACACATGCGGCCTGCAGGCCCCCCGCATTGGCAGCGCTGCAACGTTCCGTTGCCGATGAAACAGTGGCAACGGCCAAACGTGCGTGGTATCAATGCACCCAATGAACGCACCCCGCAGCCAGTTTTACTTTTGGTACTACGGTTTTCCGATGCCGCTGGCGGAGGACGGATTGCGCTCACCCTGAAGAAATCTTCAGCAGCATTCCCGAAAAGCCGCCAGCGCACACTGGCGGCTTTTTTGTTGCCGCCGCGCCTGGCTCCCTGATGCAACACCGCCCACCGAGACACTGTTATGCCGCCTGTGACCGATGACCTGCGTATCCGCAAGATCGAAGCCCTTGCCCCGCCCTCGCAGCTGCTGTCGCTGCTGCCCTGCGACGAGCGCGCCTCCGAGACCGTGACCAATTCGCGTGCCGCGCTGCACGAGATCCTGCATGGCCGTGACGACCGCCTGGCGGTGGTGATCGGGCCCTGCTCGATCCACGATCCGGTCGCGGCGATGGACTACGCGCACCGCCTGCGCCCGCTGCGCGAGCAATTCGGCGACGCGCTGGAGATCGTGATGCGGGTGTACTTCGAAAAGCCGCGCACCACCATCGGCTGGAAGGGCCTGATCAACGATCCGGATCTGGATGGCAGCTTCCAGATCAACAAGGGCCTGCGGGTGGCGCGCGGTCTGCTGCGCGACATCAACAACCTCGGCCTGCCGGCCGGTGTGGAATTCCTCGACATCATCTCGCCGCAGTACATCGCTGACCTGGTGGCCTGGGGCGCGATTGGCGCGCGCACCACCGAAAGCCAGGTGCATCGCGAAATGGCCTCGGGCCTGTCGTGCCCGGTGGGCTTCAAGAACGGCACCGGCGGCGACGTCAAGATTGCGGTGGACGCGGTGGGTGCGGCCTCGCACCCGCATCATTTCTTGGCCGTGACCAAGGACGGCCACACTGCGGTGGCCGCGACCGCAGGCAACCCGGATTGCCACGTGATCCTGCGCGGCGGCAAGCAGCCCAACTTCGACGCGGCCAATGTGGAAGCGGCCAGCCAGGTGCTCACCACGTCCGGCTTGCCGGCGCGGCTGATGATCGACGCCAGCCACGCCAACAGCGGCAAGAATCCCGAGAACCAGCCCAAGGTCATCGACGATATCGCCACGCAACTGGAAGGCGGCGAGACCCGCATCGTCGGCGTCATGGTGGAAAGCCACCTGGTCGGCGGACGCCAGGAGCTGGTGCCGGGTTGCGCACTGACCTACGGCCAGAGCATCACCGACGGCTGCCTGGGGTGGGACGCCTCGGTGCAGGTGCTCGAGCGCCTGGCGACGGCCGTACGCGCACGTCGCGCAAGGCGGGTTGCCGAAGCTGCGTGATCGGCGAGGCGGTGGGGTGAGAGCACGAGGCTTCGCGCGGACCCTCATCCTGCGCTACGCGCCACCTTCTCCCGCCGGGAGAAGGGAGAAGCCCCTCTCGAGCAGCCTGGCAATGAGCACAAGCGCACGCGTGCTGATGGCCGCTCCAAAACGAGAACGCCGGGCCGGCGCAGGGAGCCGGCCCGACGGATTGGACACCACCCAGTGGTGACCCGTCGCGCCCAGCGGCAGGAGGGGGAGAGAGCCGTCCTGCCGCCGAATGCGAGCGGGCAGGAACGTTATCCGCCACATCCGTGACATCGCGATGTCGCAGCATGTCGATGCCAGCAATGAAGTTCGCGAAGCGTTAAACACCAGCACGACGACCGTGCTCCGATCTCTCTAGCAACACCGTCACGCTGCGCTAAACCGCCGATTCCCGATTCCCGATCCCGCTCACCCCAACATATCCCCCGTCTCCAACCAGCGCTGATGCCACGATAACGCCTCGGTCAGCAGATGCGGGGTGTGCTTGCCATAGCTGTCGCGATTGGCGCGCGCCACATAATCTTCCAGCGCATCGCGGTAGCGCGGGTGTACGCAGTGATCGAGCAACTGGCGTGCGCGTTGCTTGGGTGTGAGGCCGCGCAGATCGGCCAGGCCTTGTTCGGTGACGATCACCGAGACATCGTGTTCGGTGTGATCGACATGGCTGACCATCGGCACGATCGACGAGATGCTGCCGGCCTTGGCGATGCTGGGGCTCAGGAAGATCGACAGGAAGCCGTTGCGCGCAAAGTCGCCGGAGCCGCCGATGCCGTTCATGATGCGGCTGCCCATCACGTGGGTGGAATTGACGTTGCCGTACAGGTCGGCCTCGATCATGCCGTTCATGCCGATGCAGCCGAGCCGGCGCACCAGCTCCGGATGATTGGAAATCTCCTGCGTGCGCATGATGATGCGTTGCCGGTAGAAATCGATATTGCGCTTGAACTCCTCGTTGCCCTCCGGGCTGAGCGCAAAACCGGTGCACGAGGCATAGCGCAGCACGCCATCGCGCAGCAGCGCGAGCATGCCGTCCTGGATCACTTCGGTGAACGCTTCCAGGTCGCGGAAGCCGCTGCGTGCAAGCCCCGCCAGCACCGCATTGGGGATATTGCCCACGCCCGATTGCAGCGGCAGCAGGCTGGCCGGCAACCGGCCCTTGTCCACTTCGTGGCGCAGGAACGCGATCAGGTGCTCGGCGATGCGTTCGCTGCTGTCGTCGGCGGCAGCGAACGGGCTGTTGCGATCCGGGCCATGCGTGCGCACCACTGCCACGATCTTGTCCGGGTCGCAGCGCAGGCTGGGCTCGCCGATGCGGTCGTCGCCATGCACCAACGGGATCGGCTTGCGCTGCGGCGGCAGCGCAGTGCCGTAGTACACGTCGTGCATGCCATCCAGGCCGGCCGGCTGCCAATCGTTGACTTCGATGATCACCTTGCTGGCCAGGTCAAGCCAGGTCTTGTTGTTGCCGATCGAGGTGGACGGCACCAGGCTGCCGTCGGCGCGGATCGCCGAGACTTCCACCACGGCGGTGTCGATCTGGCCGTAGAAGCCGAACCACACGTGCTGGGCGACGTGGCTGAGATGGATGTCGATATAGTCCAGCGTGCCGGCGTTGATGCGTTGGCGCGCGTCCGGGTCGGACTGGAACGGCATGCGCATGGCGATGCCGTCGGCCTTGGCCAGCGCGCCGTCCAGTTCCGGCGCGGTGGATGCGCCGGTCATCAGCTTGATCTGGAATGGCTGGCCCTGCAGATGCGCCGCTTCGATACGCTGTGCCAACGCCATCGGCACCGCCTTGGGGTAACCGGAGCCGGTGAAGCCGCTCATCGCCACGGTCTCGCCGGGCTGGATCAATGCGGCAGCGGCCTCGGCAGAAACCAGGCGCTCGCGCAGCGGCGCGTACAGGATGCGTTCGTCGGACATGGCGGCACAGCGGGACAGGGGACTGCCATTATCGCCGCTGCATGCGCTGGCGGCGCTGCGACCATGGTGCAATGCACCGGTGCAGATGGCCGCAACTGCGTGCGAAGCGGACTGTTGCGTGCCAGGTCGGTTGGGGCAACACATTGACGCTGCGTCTGCTTTCGTTGCCGCATCTGCAGCCTGGCGTCGGCGTTGCCGCTGGCAGGCCGGCGGTCCTCTGGCGAGCGCGTACCGGTACGCCCTGTCACACTCCTGCACTGCAGCGCCAACCGTCAACGCATCCCGGCTGCCGTACAGCGCGGGTGGTGATGCGCTACCGGCCATGTTCACGCCTCGCCGCCAGCGCAACCGCGATAGTGGCGGCAGACTCGACTTCTGCCTGCGCCCATGTCCTCTCTTCGCGACCGCTTCCAGCGCTGGCCCCGGCCAGGGCGCATCGCAGTGGTCGTGCTGGTGGCGCTGTATGCGCTGTATCTGCTGGCCGGCAACCTGTTCCTCAACACGCCGCTGTTCGATGCCGTCACCAACCGGCAGCCGCATAAATTCACCATGCAGACCGGCCCGGCACTGACCGTGTTTCCGGGGCAGGTGATGGCCTGGAACGTGCGCATGCGCGGGCAGGCCAACCGCACCGTGTACGTGTTTCACGCCGACCGCGCCAATGCGCGTGTGGCCTTGCTTGCACTGTTGCGGCGCGAGGTGCGGCTGCCGTGGCTGCATGCCACCGGCCTGGAAGCGGAAGTGGAAACCTCCGACACGCCCATTCCGCCACCGCCGCGCGGCGATCAGGGCTGGACGCTGCGCTTCGATGCGATCACCAGCAACAGCATCCGCAGTGCGCGCCTGGGCAAGCTGCTGATCGCCGGGCAGGGCCACGGCAGCGTCGGCTTCCTCAAGCAGCTCAAGGGCGGGCCGTCGGAGCTGTTTCCCTCCGAAGCGGGCTTTCGCGATGCGGTGGTCAGCTATGACGGGGTGCAGGTGTTCAATGGCGCGCAGCTGGATGCGCAATTCCAGTTTCCGCGCCATTACCGCGACCAGGCCCCGGGCCTGCGCAAGCTCGGCATTACCCATGCGCGCCTGCAGCTGAAGGCGGCGACCGTGGCGTTGAAGATCGACACCGGCGCGCCGCATGTTGACATCCGCAGCGGGCCGTCCGCGGCGCGGGTGGAGGCCGACATCACGCTGGATCGCGGCACCCTGCAGGAGGGCAGCCATGCGGTCTGGCGTCTGCCGTTGATGGCCGGCGTCGGCGCGACCGACCGCGGCATGCTGGCGCTGCAGCTGGACGTGGCGCGCGACATCCGTGTGCAGGCACGCCTGCCGCGCGACGAGAAGACGGGCAGCGAACTGCAGGCCGATCTGCGCATCGCCGGGCGCAGCATTCCCTTCCAGGATCCTGCGCAGGTGCTGCCGCGCCTGTCAGGGCAGGTGCGTGGGCGCTGGCAGTTCGAATCGCTGAACTGGATTGCCGAGCTGTTCGTACGCAAGCCCTGGTTCCAGCTCGCAGGCGGCGGCCTGGTCGAGGCCGATCTGCGCTTGGCGCAAGGGCGGCTCGCCAGCGGCAGCAGCCTGGAGATTCCACGTGTGGAGGCGGTGGCGCAGGTGTTCGATACGCGGCTGGCCGGTATCGCCAAGGCGCATGGACGCATCGACGATGCCGCCACGCCGCAGGCGCATCTGGAGGTGAGCATCCCCACCTTCAAGGCCGCACCGCGCGATGCGCCCAGGCAGGTCCTGCTGGACGGCCGCGATCTGCAGCTGGCCATGCATGGCGATGCCGAACTGGCGCGCCTGCGCGACACGCTCAAGGCGCAGCTGCGTTTCAGCGATGCGCGCGTTCCCGATCTCACCGTCTACAACCGTTACCTGCCCGGCAAGAACGTGCGCCTGCTCGGCGGCAGCGGCAGCCTGACCGGCGATGTGGCGCTCAATGCCACCGGCGATGTGGGCAGCGGCCACGCCAACCTGCGCGGGCAGGGCGCGCACCTGGCGCTGGCCGGCGTGCAGATGCGTGGCGATGCCGAATTGCAGGCGCAGCTGCAGCGTGCCGATTTCAAGAACAAGTTCTTCGACCTCAGCGGCACGCGCGTGCGCCTGCGCAATATGCGTGTGGGCGACGACAGCAGCGACGCCAACTGGTGGGGGCAGATGCAGGTCGGTGCCGGCACCATCCAGGCCAGCGCACCGTTCCAGGTGGATGCCGATGCGGCGATCCGCATGCGCGATGTCGCGCCGCTGCTGGCGGTGTTTGCGCAACGTGCCGACTATCCGCGCTGGGTACTGGGCTTGCTGGATTCGGGCGAGCTCGACGCCACCGGCAGGGTACGTTGGCGCAAGCAGCAGTTGCTGATCGACGACCTGCATGCGGAGAATGCGCGGCTGTCGCTGCGTGCAAGGCTGGCCTTGAACGATGAGCAGCGGCGCGGCGATCTGTATCTGCGCTGGGGCGTGCTGGGCGCCGGGATCGAACTCGATGGCAAGCAGCGCCAGTGGCATCTGGCCGGCGCGCGCGAGTGGTACGACGCGCAGCCGGGGTTGTTGCCGGCGGTATCGAAGGCGAAGTAAGCGGCTCGTGGTTTGAGGCTTGCGTAATGCGGCCAGCTTTGCCGTCTTCGACGAGGCGTGCGCACACTGCCGGGCGTGTAGGACATCCACTGCACACCGGGCAGCCTGCCGGTGCCCAGCCGCAATCGCCGCTGCGCACCGCGCTCACGGTTTCCTTGGCACACTGCGCCACGCCGCGTGCGCGGTCTTCAGGAGCCTGCCGTCATGACGATGCCTGTTCGCGCCCGCTGGCAGACCTTGCCCCGCCCGGTGCGTTGGCCGTTGCTGGCGTTACTGGTGGTGTACGCAAGCTATCTGCTGCTCGGCAACCTGTTGCTCAACACGCCACTCGGGCCGGCCGCGCTCAATCGCAAGCCGGACCGGTTCACCATGCACTGGGGCCCGGCAGTGACCTGGTGGCCGGGCCGGCTGACGCTGTGGAAGGTGGAGTTGCAAGGGCGCTCGGCACGCACCCGCTGGAACGTCAGCGCGCAGCGCATGAGCGGGCAGGTGCGGCTGTTGCCGTTGCTGCATCGGCAGTTGCTGGTGCCGGAGCTGCATGCGCACGGGGTGCGCGGCGGCATGCAGGCGGCTGTACCCACAGCCGGTACCGTGGCGACGCCAGCACCGGCGACAGCGCCGAACACGCAGGCCGCTGCCGCAACGCCGGCTGACGCAGCCGGTATGCCGCCGCCAACGACCGCGCAGGACAAGCTACCCACACGCACCCCGGACGTCGCGGCGAGCACGCCGCCGCCCGCACGGACGACCGGCGCAGCCGCCCGCATGCCGCAATCCGCCGGGGGCGCCAATACCGCTGGCGCACCCGCAGGTCCCGCATCGACCGCTCCGGCCTGGACCCTGCAGTTCGACCGCATCGTCGCCGATCAGGTGCAGGCAGTGACGCTGCGTCAGCTGCGGATCGAAGGCGATGGTCAGCTGCAGCTCGGCCTGTTCAAGCAGTTGCGTGGCGGGCCGATGGAAGTGTTTCCCTCGCAGGCGCGCTTCGACAACGCACGCATGCGCTGGGGTGACAGCGAAGTGCTGCGCAACGGCCAGCTGCGCATCGAAGCCAGCATCGCGCGGCATGCGCCAGAGCAGGCACGTGGGCTGGCCATGCTGCAGCTTGCCGATGCACAGGTGAGCGTGCATGGCGACACCGCGGCACTGGATGTCGTACGTAATGCCCAGGGGCGCCATACGCTCGCCACACGCGCCGGCACGGGGCGTGCGGATGGGCAGTTGCGCTGGATACGTGGCGCCTTGCAGCCCGGCAGCCAGCTGCAATGGCGCGCACCCCTGCACGACAGCACGCGCACGCCGGCCGCCCTGCTGGGCGAGCTTGCAGCGCAACTGCAGGTGGAGCAGGACATGCGCCTGCAGGTGAGCATGCCCGAGCCGGCCGATGCCGGGCTGACCCTGGATGCGGATCTGCGCGTGCAGGGCCGGCAGCTGCCGCTGCAATCGATGCGCAGCCTGCTGCCGCGCACCTCCGGGCATGCGCGCCTGCACTGGCAGCTGTCTTCGCTGAGCTGGATTCCGGCGCTGTTCCCGGACGTGGACTGGCTGACGCTGGACGGCGACGGACTGGTGGATGCGGATCTGCGCATCGATCGCGGCCAGCTCGGTGCCGGCAGTCGTCTGCAGGTGCCGCACGTGCGTGCGCATGTCGGCGTGATGGGGCATGCGATCGATGGGCAGGCCAGCGCCGACCTGCGGGTGAGCGCCGATGCGAACGGGCAGCTGCTGCCGGCACTTGCCTTGCAGATGCAGCAGTTCTCCATTGCGCACAGCGATGCGCCCACGCGCCCGTTCGTGCAGGGCCGCGACCTGCGTCTGGACCTGCAGACGCGCGCCGATGCGCGCAACCTGGCCACGCTGCGCGACGCCACGCGTGCGCATCTGGTGTTCGCCAATGCGCGCGTGCCGGATCTGCGTGCCTACAACCGCTATCTGCCGCAGCAGCAACTGCGTTTCGATGGCGGCAACGGTGTGCTCAGTGGCGATCTGCAGATCGAACCCGGTGGGCGTATCGGCAAGGGCGGCCTGCGTATCGGTGCGCGTGCGGCGCGGCTGCAGTTTGCCGGCCTGGCACTGCGTGGCGATGTGGATGCCGATCTGCGCTTGCAGCGCGGCGATCTGCGTGCGGAAAACTTTCGCCTCGACGCCAGCACCATCCAGCTGCGCAATATCGGATTCACCGGGCCGGATGGTCAGCGCCGCGATGGCTGTTGGGCGCGCATCGTGCTGGAAGACACCCGCATGCAATGGCGCCAGCCGGTCGGTGTGGATGGACGCGTGCGCATCCAGGTGCGCGATCTGGCGTTCCTGATGGCGCTGTACGCGCGCGACCGTTCGATCCCGAACTGGATGCTGCGGCTGGTGGATGCAGGCCAGGCGCAGGTGACCGGGCGCGTGCATTGGCAGGGCGACACCGTCATCGTCGATCGCTTGCAGGCGCGCAACCAACGCTTCCAGGTGGATGCGCGCTTGCGTTTGCAGGGCAGCCAACGCAGCGGCAGTCTGCTCGCGCGCTGGGGCTTGTTGAGCGCAGCGGTGGGGTTGCGCGGCCAGACCCCGGAATGGCATCTGCTGCGTGCACCGGAGTGGTACCAGGCCCAGCCCGATCTGCTGCGCTGAGGCTGCCGCGCGCCAGTGCGGTGTGAAGGAAAAAGCGCCAGTTCTGTACTGCCTGGTGTTGTTTTGCAGTGCAGCGTGCAAGTGGCGTTCGGGGCGCGCACTATGATCCTGCATCCCGACGTGGGGGAGGGAGCAAAGCCCGCTGGCAGTTCGCTGCAAGCGGGCTTTTTTATTGCCTGAAACTTGGCCAGTCAAGCCACTTGGCCTCCGCTCAGCGCGCGAAACGCCTAGATGTTGAAGGCTTGCCCAGGCCACTGCCGGGTCGCTTTGAGCGTCAACCGCCTACATGTTCTCGATCCGCGTGATGGGGGGCCAGCGGCCGCGCCTGCATACGTCGCCGGCTTCCGATAGAATGAGATCAATTCTCATTTATCGCCGGGCGCCTTGCCGCCTGGGTCCAGCCGTCCAGGAGGTCATCGTGTCGGTCACGCAAGGCGCGCTTCATCAGCAGGTGGAGCGCCTGTACACCGACCACCATGGCTGGCTGCAGGGCTGGCTGCGGCGCAAGCTGGGCGATGCGTTCGTGGCTGCCGACCTGGCGCAGGACACCTTCATCAGCGTGATCAGCGCGGGCGCCGCCGACGAGATCCGCGAGCCGCGCCCGTTCCTGGCCACCATCGCGCGCCGGCTGATGGCGCACCGGCAGCGGCGCAAGTTGCTGGAAACCAGCTACCTGGAACTGCTGGCTGCGCTTCCAGAGGAATTGGCGCCGTCGCCGGAGCTGCAAGTGCTGGCGCTGGAAGCGGTGCAGCAGGTGGACCAGGCGCTGGATGGCCTGCCGCCCAAGGTGAAGGAAGCCTTTTTGCTGGCGCATCTGCAGGAGCTGAGCTACGCGCAGATCGCGCAGCGGCTGGGCGTGTCCAGCAGCTCGGTCAAGCAATACCTCACGCGTGCCAACCGGCATTGCCTGTTCGCCCTGTCGGCGTGAGCTGCACGGATGGCTGATGCCGCCTCACCTCGTGCGCGCACCGCTGCCGGCCAGCGCGCGCCGCTGGCCGGCGGGCAACCGATCAGCGCCGAGGTCGCCGACCAGGCCGCGCAGTGGCTGACGGTGCTGATGTCCGGCACTGCGAGCGAGGTGCAGCTGCAGTGCTGGCAACAGTGGCGCGATGCGCATCCGGACCACGCGCGGGCGTGGGCGCATATCGAGGCGGTGACCGGGCGGCTGAAGACGCTGACCCCGCAGGCGGCCTATCGCAGCCTGTCGCCGTATGCGGGCAGCAACGGCCAGGCATCGCCTGGCCGGCGTAAGGCGCTGAACCTGCTGCTGTGGGGCGGGGTGGCCGGGGCCACCGGCGTGCTGGCCTCGCGCACCGAACGCTGGCAGCGCGCCACCGCCGATTACGCCACCGCGACCGGCCAGCGCCGCGAGGTGCAGTTGCAGGACGGCAGCCGCATCACCCTCAACACGCGCAGCGCCATCGATGTGCGGTTCGATGCGCAGCAGCGGCTGCTGCAGTTGCTGGCCGGCGAGATCATGGTGACCACCGCGCACGCGCTGGGCGCGGGTCACGACGCGCGGCCGTTGCTGGTGCGCACCGCGCAGGGCGATATCCATGCATTGGGCACGCGCTTTTGCGTGCGCCAGGACGAACACGCCACCCGGCTGAGCGTGCTGGAAAGCGCGGTGGAGGTGCGGCCACATGCGGCCACGCAGGCCGTCGGGCGCGTGCAGGCAGGGGAGCAGTGTCGGTTTACCGCCGACGCGCTCGGTGCCATCGCGCCGGTCGATGCACAGGCCGCGGCCTGGGTACGCGGGCAGCTGATCGCCGACGAGTGGCGCCTGGATGCCTTCATCGCCGAACTCGACCGTTATCGCGCCGGGCTGCTGCGCTGCGACCCGCAGGTGGGCAGCCTGCGCGTCTCCGGCGTGTTCCCGCTGGACGACACCGACCGCATCCTGGCAATGCTGCCCAGCGTGCTGCCGGTGCGGGTGAGCCGGCGCAGCCGTTACTGGGTGACGGTGCAGGCGGCCGGGCAGGGCTGAGGCGCCGCCAGCCGGCACCTCGCCGAAAAAAGTTTGCATCCGGGCTGCCCGATCGCCGCAGTTGTGGCACCTCCCCAATGACGGTGTCAGTGCGACACCAAACCTTTGTGGGAACAGCATGTCGATCACTGCCCGCCGCCGCGGCCAACTTTCCTCTTCGTCGTTGCAGCGCAACGCCCTGGTGCAGGCCGTGCAGCGGCCGCTGGGCACGGCCGTGGCGGTTGCGCTCTGCAGCCTGGGCGTGTGTGCGGGCATGCCCGATGCCATCGCCCAGACCGCGCCTGCCACGCAGGATGCACGCCAGGCCTACCGCATCCCCGCCGGCCCGTTGGCGCCGGCGCTGCGTGAACTGGCCGGTTCGGCCAACCTGTTGCTGAGCTTCACCGCCGCGCAGACCGACGGCAAGACCACCGCCGGGCTGGATGGCAGCTACACCGCACCGGCGGCCCTGGCTGCGCTGCTGGCGGGCAGCGGCTTGCAGGCCGTGCCGTTGCAGACCGGCGGCTACGTGCTGCGCGCCGCGCCGCAGCTGAGTACGAGCAATAGCGAAGTGGACGCGTGGCTGCTGCCCACCGTCAAGGTCACCGCGCAGGCCAACCGCAGTGCGACCACTAGCGGCACCGGCAGCTACACCGCGCGCGCGGTCAGCATCGGCCGCGGCGAGCAGGCGCTCAAGGACATCCCGCAGTCGATCAGCGTGGTCACCCGTCAGTTGATGGACGAGCAGAACATCACCTCGGTCTACGACGCGCTGGCCAGCACCACCGGAATCACCATCGTGCAGAGCCCGCAGGGCGGCAAGTACATCTATTCGCGCGGGTTCGACATCACCACGGTGCAGTACGACGGCGTGCCGCTCAATCGCGGCATGTATGGCCGTGCGAGCAACTACAGCGCCAATATGGGCATCTACGATCGCGCCGAAGTGCTCCGCGGTGCGGCCGGCCTGCTGCAGGGGGCGGGCAATCCCGGTGGCGCGGTGAACCTGGTGCGCAAGCGCCCGCTGGATGTGCCGGGCGTCAGCGTGATGGTCCAGGGCGGCAGCTGGGATCGCTACGGCGCCTTGATCGATGGCAGCGCCAACCTCAGCGCCGATGGCGCATTGCGCGCGCGCGGAGTGATCGACTACCAGGAGCAGCGCTCGTTCGTCGATGGGGTCACGCGCCGCACGCCCACCTATTACGGCACGCTCGACTACACGTTCTCGCCGCAGACCCAGCTCAGCCTGGGCGTGAGCTACGAACAGGTGGAAGGCCGGCCGTTCTTCGGCGGTCTGCCCAGTTTCAGCGATGGCCGCGACATCGTCCTGCCACGGCAGACCAATCTGGGTGCGGCATGGAACCGGCAGTCCTCGTCCAATCGCGGGCTGTATCTGGACCTGGACCATCGCTTCAATGCCGACTGGGTGTTCAAGCTCAGCGCGGTGCAGGTGCGCGAGCTGCACGATCTGAAATATGCCAGCTCCAGCCGCGCGATCAATCCGGCCAACGGCACCGGCGCGCTGCTGGCCGCGCGCACCATTTCCGATGCGGACGCCTTCGGCTTCGACGCCAATGTGATCGGGCAGTTCAATGCACTGGGGCGCAGGCACGAGTTGGTGATCGGCAGCAACTTCGCCGAGACCACCGTGGATACGGTCTACGGCAACAAGAACAACTTCCAGACCTTCAATGTGTTCAATCTGCAGCGCAATGTGCGGGCGATCAGCGATGCGGAAATCTTCGCCAATGCACGCGAGGCCCGGCATGGCACCTCGCGCGAATTCGGCTTGTACGGCGCACTGCGCTGGCAGCTGACGGATCCGTTGAGGGCCATCGTCGGCACCCGCGTGAGCTGGCACGACACCCTGTGGAACACCACCACCACCGGGCTGTCACCGTCGCAATCGATCGAGCACACCCGCGAGACCGGGCAGGTCACGCCGTATGCCGGCCTGTTGTACGCCTTGAGCCCGACCTGGTCGGCCTACGCCAGTTATGCGGACATCTTCCAGCCGCAGAACGCGCAGACCGAAGCCGGCGAGATGCTCAAGCCGATGACCGGCGCCAACTACGAGCTGGGCATCAAGGGGGAGTGGCTGGACGGGCGCATCAACAGCGCGTTTGCGCTGTTCCAGATCGAGCAGAAAAACCGCGCCCAGGCCGACCTGACCACCAGCCCCACCTGCCGCAACAACGATTTCTGCTACATCGACAGCGGCAAGGTGCGCAGCCGCGGGTTCGATGCCGAAGTCAGCGGCGAGGTGCTGCGCGACTGGAACGTGTTTGCCGGTTACACCTTCAACCGCACCACCTACCTGCAGGATGTCAGCAGCCAGGGTCAGACCTTCAACAGCTACACGCCCAAGCATTTGCTGCGGGTATGGACCACCTACCGTCTGCCGGGCGTGCTGCAGGACGTCACCGTCGGTGGCGGTGTCAGCGCGCAGAGCGCGGCGTATCGGCAGATCGGCACTGCCACCGCGCCGATCCAGGGGCGTGCGGTCTGGAATGCATTGGCGCGGTACCAGCTCAACCGGCAATGGTCGGTGGCGGTCAATCTCAACAACGTGTTCGACAAGCACTACTACAACACCTTGTCGAGCTTCGTTAACGGGCGCTATTACGGCGAGCCACGCAATGTGATGGTGACCCTGCGCGGCGCGCTGTGATGCGGGCACCAGCGCTGCGGTGGCGCATGGCGCGTGCCGGATGAAAGAAGGCTTTCGCCAAAGCATGGCCTGGCTGCACACCTGGTGCGGCCTGAGCTGTGGCTGGTTGCTGTGCGCGATCTTCCTGACCGGCACGCTCAGCGTGTTTCGCGATCCGATCACCAGCTGGATGCAGGGCACACCGGCCTTGCCGAGTGCGAGCACGCAGACGGTCCTGTCGGAAGCAGCGCTGGTGCCGCGTGCACTGGCGCAGTTGCATCAGCTTGCGCCACAGGCACGCCTGTGGCGGATCACCTTGCCCGCGCAGCTGGGTGAGGCGCTCACGCTGTCCTGGCGGACACCAGACGGCCAGGATCAGGCAGCGCTGGACCCCGGGAGCGGCGAGCTGCTGCCGTCTCCGTGGGGCCGGCAGACCGAAGGCGGCCGGCATTTCATGAGCTTCCACTACACCTTGCATGGCGGCATTCCCGGCTATTGGCTGGTGGGCTGGGTGTCGCTGTGCGGGCTGATCGCGCTGGTATCCGGGGTGATCGTGCACAAGCGGATCTTTCTGGATTTCTTCACCTTCCGCCCGGGCAAGGGACAGCGCTCGTGGCTGGACGCGCACAACGCCACGGCGGTGCTGACGCTGCCCTTCCTGCTGATGATCGTCTACACCGGCCTGGCGTATTTCTACACCAGCTACATGCCCGCGCCATTGCACGCACTGTATGGCAGCGACAAGGACGCCTACACGCGTTACGCCGATGCTCTGTCGCCGGCAGTGCCTGCGGCCAGCACAGACGAAGCAGCAGTCAACAACGTGCCTGCCTATCTGCCGGAGCTGGTGCAGCGAGCAGACTCGCTCAACGCTGCGCCTGCGCAAACGCTGGTGATCGAGCGGCCCGATCAACCCGGCAGCAAGCTGCGCGTGATCGCGCGCGTGGCCGCGACCGGCAGCTCGCGGCGCCTGCTCAACCCAGCCAACAGCGTGGTATTCGACGCGAACAGTGGCGCGCTGCTGGAGCGGCACGCGGATGCCGCACGCACGGACCTGCACGCGCAGGATGTGGAAGAGGTCATCAAGACCTTGCACGTGGCCGGGTTCGGCGGCTGGACCAGCAAATGGCTGTATTTCATCTGCGGCCTGGCCGGCACCTTGATGATGGCCACCGGCACCTTGCTGTTTTCGATCAAGCGGCGTCGGCGTAGCGAGCAGGAGTTCGGCGCGGCCACCGCCGGCATCTATCGGGTAGTGGAAGCGCTCAATGCCGCCGCGCTTGCGGGAACCGCCTTGGCGAGCATTGCGTATTTTTACGCCAACCGCCTGGTGCCGATCGCGCAGGCCGGCCGCAGCCAGATCGAGATCCACGCATTCCTGTGGGTCTGGGCGGCCACGCTGCTGCATGCGCTGCTGCGCCCGCCCGCGCGCGCATGGGTGGAGCAACTGGCGATGACGGCGCTGCTATGTGTCGGCTTGCCGCTGCTCAATGCGGTCACCACCGGGCAGCATCTGGGCGTGTACCTGACTGCCGGCGACCTGCAGCGCGCCGGGGTCGAGTTGGTTTCGCTCGTCTTCGGCATTGCATTTGCTTACGCGGCATATCGGGCCCATCGCAGCGCGGTGCGACCGGTGCCGACACGCGCCAGGCGCGGCGCCGCTGCCGGGATGGATGTGTTGTGAAGCCTGCTTCGAGCACCGCATCGGTGACGCGCTACCGCTGGTCGGTTGCCGGTCGCGTGCTTGCTGCCAGTATCGGCGGCTATGCGCTGACCTCCACCGGCTGCAGCGTGCTGGCGCAGCTGCTGTCGCGGTTTGCCGGCGTGTCGCCTGCGGTCTCGGTGCTGAGCATGACCTTGCTGAGTTTCGCCAGCTACACCGTCGTCGTGCTGTGGATGTTTCGTGCGCGCAGTGCATTGCGCATGTGGGGCTGGATGAGTGTGGGCATCGCCGCGCTGGGCGGTGCGAGCTGGTTGCTGGGACATCCGCCATGGACGGGCTGATCACCGCGCTGCTGGGCACCGCGCTCTGCCATGCCGCAATGATGGCCCTGGCCGTGGCGATGCATCGCCATTATGAGCAGCTCACCGGCCGCCGCACTGCGCCGGTCATGCAGCGATGGTTGCTGCGTGCGATGGCTGTCTGTCTGTTGATCGCCGCGCTGGTGCTGTGCGTGCTCGCTTGGGGCGGAGCGGTGGGCACCTTGTTGTGGCTAGGGTTTGCCAGCGTGGCCGCGCTGTGGGTGGCGCTGGGCCTGGCGTACGCGCCGCGCTGGAGTGCGTGGCTGGCAGTGCTGCTGGGCTGCGTCGCATGCGGGGTGGTGGGCTGGCGTGTGCTGTAGCTGGCACGGCGTTCTTGTCAACGAGTGCCTGATGTCGGGGATGGCGGTGACATTGCCCGCATCGAAAGAGCTGATCGGATCGCAGCTCATCTGATCTCGTAGAGGGGTCTGGATGTGGTCGACAGCACCGCACCAGGGATTTTGTCGGTTGCTTGCTTAAAAGCTTGTCCATCGATCGTCTTGCATTGGGAACATGCCTGGACGCGCCGTGATCCGAGTAGCGGACGGTGTGCCTGCTCGCACCACACACACCGACCATCTTGACTGGCTCTTGCCCGCCCACCGTCGCGGGACCTTACGCGGCATGGATGCCGCGTAAGAGCCTACACGGACGTACTTGCGGCGTGTCCTGCGATGGTGGGCGGGCAAGGGCCTTGCAGCCAGGCTGCAGATCCGCCGCTCTACAAGTGATCCATCTGCACTTCCCAAGCCCCAGTACACAAGGCACAAGGCACTCGAGACCGGGAACGGTGGGCTTGTTCAGTCGCGATCGGATGCTTGAATCAAAAGCTCGGCGAGTCGAGTGCGCGGCGTCCTCACCGCTTGCGGGACACGCCGTGAACCCATCCCTGGCGGCTCGGTGGCGGCATCCATGCCGCCACACGGTCCCGCAACCGGCGAGGCCACCGCACCAGACAGTTGGTCGGCTGCTTTCCTGAAAGCGTGTGACTCGGACTGCGTCGCAGACGTGGCATTTTCAGGTTGCGTGTTGGAGGCTTGCCTGCCTCTCGGCTTGCGATGGAGAAATGATGAAAGTTAGGCGAATGCCGAGTGATCCAACCAGCGCACGTCGTGAACCGCATGCACCGCTTGCAACCATGCACACCGACCATCTCGCCAGGTCCTTGCCCGTTCACCGTCGCGGGACCTTACGCGGCATGGATGCCGCGTAAGAGCCTACATGGACGTACTTGCGGCGTGTCCTGCGATGGTGGGCGGACAAGGGCCCTGCAAGGAAGCCTCAGATCACATGCTTCGCCTCTGCTTGCCCGCCTCATCCGGCCTGAGCGCAAACAGCCGGCTTTCGAACTCTGACGCTGTTTCAACACGCGATACCTTCACCACTTCCGGGACACGTCGTAAATCATCCGTGGAGTTCCATGGCTGCATCCATACGGCCAAGGAGCCCGCAACCAGTGAGGACATCACGCCCGCCGACATGGCCGCGTGCCGATGGGGCCACACGCAGCGCGGCGGTAAACCCGGTAGTTGCATTGCTGACCCTAGACACCGCTGGATCAACCGTAGACACGTGCCGCCATCGCGCAGGGATGCCAGAATCGGCGCATGTCGCTGCCTATCTCATCCGTGTCTCCTGCGCTCACCGCCCTGATCGAGCGGGCTGTGGCGCGTGTCCGTCATGCCGTGCCGGCCGACCAGCCCTGGCCGGGCGATGACTTCGCTCGGCAGCTCGAACAGGTTGCGCTCGCCAGCGAGTTTGCGCTCGATACCTTGGCACGTCAGCCGGCATTGCTGCAGCACCTGGCGCAGCCGGGTCCACCGCCGTTGCCACTGCCGGTGCTCGACCCCGCACAGCCCCAGGCCTGGCCGGCGCAGTTGCGGCGCTACCGCAGTGCCGAATCCACGCGCCTGGTCTGGCGCGATGTGCTCGATCTGGACAGCGTCGATGCCACCCTGGCCGGTGCCACCCGCCTGGCCGAAACCTGCCTGCAATGTGGGCTGCAGGCGTTGGAGCAGCAATTCCGCGACCGCCACGGCCAGGTGATTGCCGAAGACGGCAGCGTGCAGCGGCTGGCGGTGTTCGGGCTGGGCAAGCTCGGTGGTGGCGAGCTGAATTTTTCCTCGGATGTGGATCTGGTTTATGCGTATCCGCAGGGCGGCCAGTCCGATGGTGCCCGCCCGTTGGCAGCGGAGGAATATTTTGCGCGGCTTGGCCAGCAGTTGGCCAAGCTGCTCGACGAGACCACCGCCGATGGATTCAGCCATCGCGTGGATCTGCGTCTGCGCCCGTTCGGCACGGCCGGGCGCGTGGCCTTGTCGTTCACCGGCATGGATCAGTACTTCCAGCGCGAAGGACGCGACTGGGAGCGCTATGCCTGGCTCAAGGCGCGCGCGGTGGCCGGCGATATCGACGCCGGCGAAGCCTGGCTGGAGACACTGCGCCCCTTCGTCTACCGGCGCTATCTGGACTTCACCGCACTGGACGGCCTGCGCGAGATGAAGGCGGCGATCACTGCCGAAGTCGCCCGGCACGATCGTCTGGACGACATCAAGCGCGGGCCTGGCGGCATCCGCGAGATCGAGTTCCTGGCGCAATCGCTGCAGCTGATTCGCGGTGGGCGCGAGCCGAGCCTGCGCGAGCGTCGCCTGTTGCCTGCCCTGCAGGCACTGGTGGAGGCCGGCCAGATCGATGCGGACAACGGGCATGCATTGACCGAGGCGTATCGCTTCTTGCGCCGGCTCGAAAATCGTCTGCAGATGTTGCGCGATGCACAGACCCATGCCTTGCCGCAGGCGCCGCTGGATCGCGAACGCATCGCGCTGGGCCTGGGTTATGCGGATTGGCCGGCACTGCTGCAGGCACTCACTCCGCAACGCGCGCGCGTTGCCGCCGAATTTGCCGAGCTGCTGGCACCGCGCGTGCGCGCCACCGCGCCCGACGCACTTGCCGATTACTGGCGCGCCTTGCCGGAGGGCGATGCCGCGCCGCTGGCCGGCATCGGATTGCACGATCCAGCCGGCGCGCATCAGGTGCTGGCCGATTTTGCGCAGTCCTCCGGCGTGCGTGCGCTCTCCGATACCGCAAGCGCGCGGCTGGACCGCGTCATGCCGGCGCTGCTGCATGCTGCCACCCGTGCCAGCCAGCCGGATGCCGCCGTGCGCCGCATGCTCGGCCTGCTGCAATCCACCTTGCGCCGCACCAGTTACCTGGCCTTGCTGGACGAACAACCCAGCGCGCTCGCACGCCTGGTCGATGTGCTCTCGCGCAGTGCCTTGCTGGCCGAGCGCCTGGCTGCGCATCCGCTGTTGCTGGACGAATTGCTCGACACCCGCATCAGCGGTCCGTTGCCCGACCGCGACGCGTTGCACGCTGCATGCCTGGACACCTTGCAGATCGAGGACACCGAAGCGGCGCTGCGCGAACTCAACGAGCGCCGGCTCGCCTTGAGCTTCCGCATCGCACTGGCTACGCTCGATGGCCGCCAGCAGGCCGTGGACAGCACCCAGCAACTGGCCTGGCTGGCCGAAGCGGTGGTGCAGACGGTGCTGCAGCTGGCGCGCCGCGAACTGATCGCCGCGCACGGGCAGGTGCCGGGCGGGGCGTTCGCCATCATCGGCTACGGCAGCCTGGGCGGCCTGGAGCTGGGCTTCGGCTCGGACCTGGATCTGGTGTTCCTCTACGACCATCCACGCGAGGTGGAAGCCTCCGATGGCAAGCGAGCGCTGGAAGCCGGGCGCTGGTTTGCGCGGCTGGCGCAGAAGGTGATGACACTGCTGGCCGCCGAAACCGGCGCCGGCCGTCTCTACGAGATCGATGTGCGGCTGCGCCCGGATGGTGGCAAGGGCGCGTTGGTGTCATCGCTGGCCAGTTACCGCGACTACCAGCGCGAGCGCGCCTGGACCTGGGAGCATCAGGCGCTGGTGCGTGCACGTGCGGTGGCCGGCGATGCGGCGCTGTGCGCGGCCTTCGCGCAGGTGCGTGCCGACACGCTGACACGCGTACGCGATACCGCCGTGCTGCACGAGGACGTGCGCAAGATGCGCGCGCGCATGCGCAGCGAACTGGATCGCAGCGATGCGGGGCGGCTGGATCTCAAGCAGGGCGCCGGCGGCCTGGTCGATCTGGAATTCGTCCTGCAGGCCGGCGTACTCGGCCAGGCCGCACAGCACCCTGAGTTGCTGCTGGCCTGCGCCACGCCCGCCTTGATCGATGCCTTGGTGCAGGCGCAGTGGCTGCCGGCCGAGCGTGCCGCACCGCTGCACCAGGCGCATGCCACCTTGGTGGAAGCGGGCCTGAGTTGCACCCTGGATCGCCGGCCGCGGCTGATCCCGCCAACGCCTGCCGTCGAGCAGGCACGGCACAGCATCTTCACTACCGCGCACGCGCAAGGGCTGGAGTTTCCGCTCGGCAAGGACGTGGCAACGCTACCGCCTTGAGTGGCCGGTAGCTGGCGTTGCAAGGTGAGACGAGTGCAGCGCGCAGGGTCGGCAGAAACGCGGGTGCGTTGCAGTGGCATCCCTCCACCGCGCCTGCTGTTGGCCTGATTGCCGGTGCGCAGGCGAGCCGGTCAGCCGTGCGGGCGCGGCGCACTGCGCCACAGCAGTGCGCGGAACGGGCCGAGCAGGAACACGCCCATGCCCAGCTTCACCGCCAGGTCGCCGGCCGCCCAGCTGATCCATGGCAGTCCAGCGCCGGCAAAGGCGATGCTCCAGAAGATCGTCGTATCCAGCGTGGCGCTGCAGGTGGTGGCCACGATCGGCGCACGCCACCAGTTGCCACTGCGCAGCCGGTCGAACACGCTGATATCCAGCAACTGCGCAGCGATGAAGGCGGTGCACGAGGCCGCCGCGATGCGCGGGGTGGCCAGCCAGAGCGACAACACCACCGCCAGCGCAAAGCCGCACCAGGCGACCTTGCGCGCCGCGCGCGGGCCGAAGCGGCGATTGATCAGGTTGCTCACCAGAAACGCCAACGGATACGAGAACGCGCCCCAGGTCAGCCAATCGTTGATCGGGTACTGCACCAGGATGTTGGACAACAGCACCACCGCGCCCATGGCCAGCACTGCCCACGCCAATGCGCGCGCGGTGAGTGGGGTGAACGGCGTCGGCGCGGTGCTGGACATGACGGTGCTGCAGTGACAGGGCAATGCGGATTATCCGCGCGTTGGCGCATGCGGGCCAGTGCGCCAATGCGCCAATGCGCATGCACGACACGGCCGCGAGCTGCTGGTTCAACCAGTGTGCCGGTCAACGCATGGCCGCCAGCATTGTTGAGTGACGCGGTGCGGATCGCTCGTGCTCGCGCAACCGCGTGATGCGTGAGCACTCCGGCGTGGCGCTGCGCTACCGTTTGAGCGCATGCCGGCGCGTCACCAGGTCAATCTGCGCCTACAGCGTTACCGATTACGGCGCGATCAGCACGCTGGCAATTACCTGCGTGCGTATATGCGTGCCACGCATCGGCGCGCCAAGGTTCTGCAACGGCACGTGGCCGTACGCGTCGGTGATCAACAAGCCATCGCGCAGGCAGTTCGGCAGACAGTGGAAAATGCCTCTGCGCGCACGGCACATAGCGCCGTATCCGCAACGGTGCGTCAGTGACGCGCCATCCTGGCCGACAGCGTCGGCAAGCGGCTTCCCTGCATCACCAGGTGGTGCTGCTGTTCTGCGCGGCGGATTCTGCGGTCGGCACGAATGCCAGCGCCTGGCCTTGGGGCGATTGCACCGTCCAGCCTGCACCAGCCGGGCTCGGCTGGAAGGTCACCGTCTCGCCAACGCGAAAGCCCGCAGTCGGATCGTCCTGGCGGGCCGGCCAGCGCAGCAGCGCGGTGTTCTCGGCGTTTGCCGGATCCTGCAACTGCACCTGGCAGCCGCCGTCAGTCTTTTTTTCCACCGACTTCACCCGCATTGGCGGCAATGGCCCGGCCGAGGCCTTGTGCGATGCGTCGCTCAAGGCTTCCGAGCCTGCTATCGCACTATGGCCCAGCGCCAACGACACGAAGTACGGTGCGGAGATCACCAGGATCGCCGACATCGCCGAGGCATCGCCACGGGTGATCGTGGTCAGGCCCGCATGGGCCTGCATCGGCTGGCCGAACGAGATGGCCAGCAGCAGCCCAAGGCCGGCAGATCGAAGAAGGATGTTCATGGAGATGCTCCGTGCGTGGCAACGCTGTGTGGAATGGATTGGTCCTGCTGCAGCATCTGTTGCTGCTGCAGGAAATCGAACACCGACTCGACCGTGATCACCGAATAATTGCCGGAGATGCGCTCGCCGGCGGGATGGTCGGTCACTGCGGCATTGGCGACGAAGAAACGTGCGCCGATGCGCTTGCTCAGATCCAGATGCAGGCGCGTAGGTTGGTAGCCATTGCGTTTGAGCCAGGCTTGCGCGCTGCGTCGATCGCTCACCGGTGCAGCTGTCGCATCTGCTGTGTGGGTCGCCGCCAGTGCCGCCGCCAGCACTTCGAGCACCCACTGGTTGGAATTCTGATAATCGGTGGAGAACGGGTAGGCGATCATGCTGTAGCGCGCCTCGTGCAGCGCATGTGCCAGCGTGGCCGGATCCTGCAGCAACGTGCGCAGCTGCTGCTGCAGCGCCGGTGCCGGCACGCCAACGCGCAGATCGGCAGTGAGGGCACTTTCGCCGATGAAGTTGCTCAGACCTTCGTGATACAGCGCGGAGTTGTCCGACTTGCAGTGATTGAGCAGGTGCTTCACCCGCCAGGTGCCGTCGTCCTCGCGCAGCGCGAAGGCCAGATGGCTGTGTTTCAAGCCATAGCGGCTCAGATCCTGACCGCCGCGTGCCAGCAGCACGACCTGCGCACCGTCCACTGCGTCCAGCGCCTGCTGGGTGGACCTGGCCATGTCGAACATCGCCGCCAGCGTGGCGGGCGTTGGATAGTGCGGAGTGCACACCGGCGCGGCGAAGGCGGGGAGTGCGCAGGTCAGGGAGACGAGCAACAGCGCCGTTGCAGGCCAACCGCGCCGTTTGTGTGCAAGTTGCATGGGGAGTACAGCGTCCTTGTGTCTGCCCGGTGGCATCGGCGGCGTCACCATCATACGTGCAGGCGCGCACGCACCAGTGCGGCGATGCGCTGGGTTTCGCGCAATGGATGCAGTTGCGGCGGCGTTGCGAAAACATCGCCGGCATCGCACAGACGGCCACGCGCCTGCAGTGCCCGCACATACGTCGCCACTCGTCCCTGCGCCTGTTCGGCAAACGCCGCTGCCACCGGGACCCGCGTGGCGCAGGCTTCGGAGAGTAGGTTGACCGAGTCGGCACTGGCCACGATCGCATCGGCCCAGCCCAGCAGGCCGGCGTACGGGTTGGGCCCGTCGCGCTCGTCGCACCACAGCAGGCCTGGCAGGCCTGCATGCATCTTGCGCAGCGTTGCGATCGCCTCGTGCGGCGTACGCCGGGAGGTGGTGACCAGCAGGCTGCCGCCGGCGGCGAGCACCTGCGCGCGCAGGTGCGTGCACAGTGCCGCAAGCGCTTCGGTGGTCCAGGGCAGTTGCGCGGTGGGGCCGCCGATCAACAGCGCCACGCGCGGGCCGGGCAGCGCGCCGAGCGCGGCGAAGGCGGCGCGCCCGGCGGCCAGCCAGGCATCGTCCACCGGGTGCAGGCTGCCGAGCAGGGTGAGCACGTTGGCGCCACGCAGCGCATCGTGCTCGGGCACGACCAGCAGATCCCAGTGGCGCGGGTCCAGGCGGGGGTCCAGCAGTTGCACCACCTGGCTGCCGCGCGTGCGCAGCAACCGGGTGGCCAGCGCGGCCTGGCGGCCGCAGCCGATCGCCAGCGCCGGCGGCTGCTGCAATTGCCGGGCGAAGCCGGATCCAAACGCCGCCTGCGCGCCCGGCAACAGGCGCGGTGCGGCCCAACGCCATGGCGCGCGGGCCTGCAGATGCAGCGCCGTGACCGGCGTGGAGTGCAGCGCCTGCGCCAAGGCCTCGGCCTGACGTGCATTGCCGGCGCGGCCGTCGCTGACCGCCCAGGTCAGCGCCATCGTTTCAGATCCGACATAGATTTGTTTCAGATTGAGCGTGTGTTGCCGCAATCGCGTCACTCTACACTGCGGGTCTTCACGCTGGCGCCGGTGCTGCACCCTACTGTCGCCCATTCCCTTGCTTCCCGGAGTCTCCATGTCCGACTTGCTCGACGCTGCCGCGCTGGATCAGCTGTTTCGCACCGCCCGCACGCAAAACGCCTTTCTAGACAAGCCGGTGAGCGAGGCGCAGCTGCGCGAGCTCTACGATCTGCTGAAGTGGGGCCCGACCGCCGCCAACGGGTCGCCGGCGCGTTTCGTGTTCGTGACCACGCCGGAGGGCAAGCAGAAGCTCAAGCCGGCACTGTCCGAGGCCAATGCCACCAAGACGCTGGCCGCGCCGGTCACGGTGATCATCGGCTCCGATGAAGAGTTCCACGAAAAGCTGCCGTATTTGTTCCCGCATGCCGACGCCAAGAGCTGGTTCGAAGGCTCGCGCGAGATGCGCGTGTCCGGCGCGTTCCGTAACAGCTCGCTGCAGGGCGCCTACCTGATCCTGGCCGCACGTGCGCTGGGTCTGGATGCCGGCCCGATGTCCGGCTTCGACAATGACAAGGTGGATGCGGCGTTCTTTGCCGGCACGCCGATCAAGTCCAACTTCCTGGTCAATCTGGGCTATGGCGATCCGGCCGGGCTGTTCCCGCGGCTGCCGCGGCTGAGCTTCGACGAAGCCGCACGCATCGAGTAACAGCGGCGGGCACCGCAGCTGCGCGCACCGTCGGGCGGGCGCAGCCGGCGCTCCGGCAGGCAGGAGCCACGTACACTCCGGCTTCGGGGCGCGCCACCCGCACCACCTGACGACCGCGCCTTGTGCAATCCGCCCCGGGCGCCCGTTTCGATTTTCCTGCAGTCCTCGTCCGTCTGCGTCTGTTCCATCCGCGTTGATCCAATGCGGTCCCTCATCTCAAGGAGTTTCAATGAAGACCACCCACAAACTGTTGCTGCCGCTCGCCCTGACCCTGGCCATCGCCGCCTGCTCCAAGCCGGCCGACAACGCCGCCGCGCCGGCCGCTGAAACCCCGGCCGCTACCGCACCGGCCGATGCCGCTGCCACCACCCCGGCCCCGGCCCCGGCTGCTGCGCCGGCCGCCTCGACCGCGCCGGCCGTGGAAGTGGCCTCCGGTACCTACACGCTGGATCCGAGCCATACCGACGTGATCGCGCAGTGGAGCCACTTCGGCTTCTCCAACCCGAGCGCGCATTTCGGCAATGTCGACGGCACCCTGGTGTACGACGCGGCCGACGTGACCAAGTCCACCGTGCAGGTCACCCTGCCGCTGTCGGGCCTGAACAGCTTCACCGCCAAGTTCGACGAGCACCTGAAGAGCGGTGACTTCTTCGACGCGGCCAAGTTCCCGACCGCCACCTTCAAGAGCACCAAGGTCGAAGCGGCCGGCCCCAACAAGCTGACCGTCACCGGCGATCTGACCATCAAGGATCAGACCAAGCCGGTCGTGCTGGACGTCACCCTCAACGGTGCCGGCGAGCACCCGATGAAGAAGGTGCCGGCTGCCGGTTTCGACGCCACCACCACCATCAAGCGCACCGACTTCGGCGTGGGCCAGTACGCCCCGAACGTCAGCGACGAAGTGAAGATCCGCATCACCACCGAAGCCCTGCAGGCCAAGGCCGGTGACGCTGCTGCTGCCAAGTAAGGCGCAGCGCAGTCGATGCATCGGTGCGAGCGATCGCACCGATGTGCGGAACGCAAAAGCCCGCCAATCGGCGGGCTTTTGCTTGAGCGTAACCGCCCGGCTTTTGTAGGAGCGGCCCAGGCCGCGACAGCTCCACCCTCCGCCCCGCCACGATGCGCACGCCAACGCCTCACTCCGCAGCAGGGTTCGCCTTCCAGTAGCCCTTCGCGCGCACCGAGTCCTTGTCCACGCCCATGTGCTCTTCGAGAAACTTGCGCATCGCACGCGCGCGCATGGATTCGGTACCGATCCAGTAGAACGTATCGCCGTCGTGCGGCTCGTAATCGCGCAGGCTGTCTTCCAGCAACGTGCTGCTGGCGGCATCGAAGCCGTTGCGTTCCAGCCAGTACACGTCCACCTCGGCGGCGCTGAGCAGTTCCTGGCGCTCGGCCGCATCGGCGATTTCGATAAAGACCTCTGCATGCATGTCGGCGGGCATCGCTTCCAGCCAGCGGCCGATCGCGGGCAGCGCGGTTTCATCGCCGATCAGTACGTAGTGGTCGTAGTCGTCGGCAACCAGGAACGAGCCGCGCGGGCCGCCGATCTTCAGCGTATCGCCGGGCTGTGCCTGCGCCGCCCAGCTGGAGGCCACGCCGTCGCCGTGCAGCACGAAGTCGATGCTCAGCTCGCCGCTTTGCGGATCGAATGCACGCGGGGTGTAATCGCGGCCGGGCGAGGGCAGCGCGCCTTCGGCGTAGCGCGGGCCTTCCGGCGTCATCGTCGGCAGCACGAAGGCGCCATCGGCATTGGGGAAGAACAGCTTGACGTGATCGTCCGGTGCCTCGCTCTGAAAGCCGGCAAGCTCGCTGCCGCCAAACACGATGCGGCGCATCTGCGGCGTCAGCGATTCGCAGCGCACCACCTGCACGGAGCGCAGGCGCGGATCGCGGCGGAGTTGGGTGTGGGTGTGGATGGCCATGTAGTGCGATTCCTGGATGTGACGCGCAGATGCGCGGCTGGGGAGTGACTGCAAACGGTGATGCGACGATCTGGCCAGCGAGCTGGCAAAGAACAGCGGGTGTTGCTCAGCCTTCTCCCATCGGGAGAAGATGCCCCGCAGGCGCGGATGCGGTTGTAGGCGAAGCTGCGTGCATCTGCCAACCAAGCAAGGTCGATGTCGTGCAGCGACACGCTGATCAAATCGCAGAACAGCGCAGGGACAGCAATGCATGCATGCCACATGCATGCCACTGAGGCCGCGCAACGCAACCACCGCGATGACGCGTCACTGCCGCAAGTCGCATTCAAACCGGTATCGGTTGGCTTCGGATCACGGCGATAGACGTACTCAGCCGTCGTCGCGCTCCATGCCGTCAGCGGCGGCGTTGAGTAGCGCGGCAATGCGTGTGGTTTCTGCATCCGTCCATTGCCCGTGCCGCGCAAACAGACCGTGCTTGATGCGGTGGATGGCCTCGCGAATCGGCGCCGGGGTCTGTGCCTTGATCAGCTCGCGCGCGCGGCGGTGGGTGCGGGCCAGTGCCGCATCCAGCGCGTCACGGTGCTGCGCCGCATACGTACGGCCAGAGGCGGTGACCTGATAGCGCTTGCGCCCTTCGTCCAGCGCGGTCTGCACCCAGCCATCGGCTTCGAGCTGCGCCAGTGCCGGATAGATGGCGCCCGCACTGGGCGTGTACAGGCCTTTGAACAGCGCAGTGATCTGCCGCATCAGCTCATAACCATGGCGTGGCTGTTGCTCGATCAGCGCCAGCAGCAGCAAGCGCAGGTCGCCATGTTCCAGCGGCCGTGCGCGCCCGGCGCCGCCGCGGCGCGTCGCACTGGGCGCTGCGGATGGATCGAGCTCGCTCGGCAGGTCGTCGTGGTGGGAGCGCATCGTCATTCGATATATCGAAGTATGGCTAAAAGATATATCGAAGTGTGCTGGTCCGCAAGCGCCTGCCTGTCGCCCGGCTGACCGGCCTGGCTATCCCTGCCGCCCATGCTGCGACGCGGCTAGACACAGCTGGCTTCCATAATTACGATGTAATTACTTCGACATTACGGGCCCGGCCCGGTGAGGCAGACGCATGAGTCGACAGTGGGACACCCAGGCCGAAAGCCGGCGCCAGCGCCTGCAGCGCGCCGCAGCCCTGGCGCCGCAGGGGCGCGTGGTGGCCGCCGACGACGTGGTGGCGCTGCTGGAGGCGGTGATCGAACCCGGCGACCGCGTCTGCCTGGAAGGCAACAACCAGAAGCAGGCCGACTTCCTGGCGCGCTGCCTCACCGAGGTGGATCCGGCGCGCGTGCACGACCTGCACATGGTGCAATCGGTGTTGTCGCTGCCCGCGCATCTGGACGTGTTCGAGCGCGGCATCGCCAAGCGGCTGGACTTCTCGTTCTCCGGCCCGCAGGCCGCGCGCCTGGCCGGGCTGGTCGGCGAGGGCCGCATCGAGATCGGCGCCATCCACACCTACCTGGAATTGTTCGGCCGTTACTTCATCGACCTGACCCCGCGCATCGCGCTGGTCACCGCGCAGGCCGCCGACCGCCACGGCAATCTCTACACCGGCCCGAACACCGAAGACACCCCGGTGATCGTGGAGGCCACCGCGTTCAAGGGCGGCATCGTGATTGCGCAGGTCAACGAGATCGTCGACACGCTGCCGCGCGTGGACATCCCGGCCGACTGGGTGGACT
This sequence comes from Xanthomonas sp. WHRI 6108, assembly GCF_040202385.2. Taxonomy (NCBI): domain Bacteria; kingdom Pseudomonadati; phylum Pseudomonadota; class Gammaproteobacteria; order Lysobacterales; family Lysobacteraceae; genus Xanthomonas; species Xanthomonas sp. WHRI 6108. The sequence goes on from NZ_CP168198.1 coordinate 624,236, forward strand.
TCGTCACCCAGGCGCCCAGGCCCAACTACATCGAACCGCTGTTCACCCGCGACCCGGCGCAGATCTCCGAGATCCAGGTGCTGATGGCGATGATGGCGATCAAGGGCATCTACGCCGAATACGGCGTGGACCGGCTCAACCACGGCATCGGCTTCGACACCGCCGCGATCGAATTGCTGCTGCCCACCTATGCCGAATCGCTGGGGCTGAAGGGCAAGATCTGCCGGCACTGGGCGCTCAATCCGCATCCGGCGCTGATCCCGGCGATCGAATCGGGCTTCGTGCACTCGGTGCATTCGTTCGGTTCGGAACTGGGCATGGAGGCCTACATCGCCGCACGCCCGGACATCTTCTTTACCGGTGCCGACGGCAGCATGCGCTCCAATCGTGCGTTGTCGCAGACCGCCGGCTTGTATGCCTGCGACATGTTCATCGGCTCCACCCTGCAGATCGATCTGCAGGGCAACAGCTCCACCGCCACGCGCGACCGCATCGCCGGTTTCGGCGGCGCGCCCAACATGGGCTCGGACGCGCGCGGCCGCCGGCACGCCAGCGACGCCTGGCTCAAGGCCGGGCGCGAGGCGGCGCGCCCCGGCGAGATGCCGCGCGGACGCAAGCTGGTGGTGCAGATGGTGGAAACCTTCCGCGAACACATGGCGCCGGCCTTCGTCGACAGGCTCGATGCCTGGGAGCTGGCCGAGCGCGCCAACATGCCGCTGCCGCCGGTGATGATCTACGGCGACGACGTCAGCCACGTGCTGACCGAAGAAGGCATCGCCAACCTGTTGCTGTGCCGCAGCGCCGAAGAGCGCGAGCAGGCCATCCGTGGCGTGTCCGGTTACACCGCTGTCGGCCTGGGCCGCGACAAGCGCGCGGTGGAAAACCTGCGCGATCGCGGCGTCATCAAGCGGCCGGAAGACTTAGGGATTCGTCCACGCGATGCCACGCGCGACCTGCTCGCCGCGCGCACGGTCAAGGACCTGGTGCGCTGGTCCGGTGGGTTGTACGACCCGCCGAAACGTTTTCGCAACTGGTAGGGGCACAGCATGGAAACCCTGCGGTATCGCTTCGATGGTCAGCATGGCGCACGCGCCGGGCTGGACCATGCGCTGGTCGGCGTGGTCGCCTCCGGCAACCTGGAAGTGCTGGTCGAGCGCGTGCCGCTGGACGGCGCGATGGAGATCGAGATCCTCACCGCCGCGCGCGGGTTCGGCACCATCTGGCAGGCGGTGCTGGACGATTTCGCCGCGCGCCATCCGCTGCGCGATGTGCGCATCAGCATCAACGATGTCGGCGCCACGCCAGCGGTGGTGAGCCTGCGCCTGGAGCAGGCGCTGGACGTCCTGCAGGGAGCCGCCGCATGAGCCACCCCTCTCACCCCGTAGGAGCGCACCCGGGCGCGACGGGCTTTTCCGGTAACGCTGCAGTCGCGCCCGGGTGCGCTCCTACGCATGTCGTTGGGAGATACGTATGAGCACCACCATTCCCATGGCCGAGCGCAGCTATTACGAGGCCGATGCGCGCGAGCGCATCGATGGCGTGCTGGATGCCGGCAGCTTCCGCGAATTCGTCGGTCCGCGCCGTCGTCTGATCAGCCCGCATCTGGCCCAGCTGGACACGCCCGGCGCCTTCGATGACGGCATCGTCGTCGGTGAAGGCACGCTGCGTGGGCGCAACGTGCTGATCGCCGCGCAGCAAGGCGCCTTCATGGGCGGCGGCGTCGGCGAGGTGCACGGCGCCAAGCTCACCGGCCTGCTCGAGCGCGCCGCCGCCACGCAGCCGGCGGCGGTGCTGTTGCTGCTCGACACCGGCGGCGTGCGCCTGCATGAAGCCAACGCCGGCCTGATCGCCATCTCCGAAATCATGCGCGCCACCTTGAACACGCGCGCCGCCGGCGTGCCGGTGCTGGCCTTGATCGGCAGCGGCAACGGCGCCTTCGGTGGCATGGGCATCGTGGCGCGCTGCTGCAGCGCGGTGATCATGTCCGAAGAAGGCCGCCTGTCGCTGTCCGGCCCGGACGTGATCGAAACCGTGCGTGGTGTGGAGGAGTTCGACGCGCGCGATCGCGCCCTGGTGTGGCGCGTCACCGGCGGCAAGCACCGCTATCTGCTGGGCGAGGCGCAGACGCTGGTGGCCGACCGCATCGCCGCATTCGCCGATGCCGCCGTGCAGGCGCTGGACACGCTGGCAGAGCCGGAAGGCGAGGCCGCATTGCAGGCGCTGGAACTTGCACAGCAGCAGTTGGCCACGCGCATCGCCGCCTATGGCGATTGCCGCGACGGCCTGGAAATCTGGCAGCGGCAGGGCATTGTCGAGGCGCAGCGCCTGCCGCTGCTGGACACCGACGCCTTCCTCGCCGCCACCGCCGACCGGAGCACGCCATGGAACTGAGCCAACTGCTGGACCAGCTGTTTCCGCTCGGCCACGCGATCGCCCGCAACGACGATGTGCTTACCGGTAGTGCCACCACGGCCGCAGGCGAGGTCACCGTGATCGGCACCGCCAACAAGCTGGAAGTCGGCGTGGACCACGCGCTGGCACTGGCGGCGACCGTGTTGGCGAGCACGCGCGCGCATCCGCAGCGGCCGATCGTGATGCTGGCCGATACCGCCGGGCAACGGCTGGCGCGCCGCGACGAACTGCTCGGCATCAATGGCTATTTCGCGCATCTGGCACGCACGCTGGATCTGGCCCGCAAGCGCGGCGCGCGGCTGGTCACGCTGGTGTATGGCGAATCGGTCAGTGGCGGCTTTCTGTCGTTCGGTCTGATGGCCGACCATATCCACGCATTGCCGGATGCGCAGATCCGCGTGATGGATCTGCGCGCGATGGCGCGCGTCACCAAGCAGAGCGTGGACACCTTGCAGGCACTGAGCAAGAGCTCGCCGGTGTTTGCGCCCGGCGTGGAGAACTACGTGCGCATGGGCGCGGTGGAGTCGCTCTGGGACGGCGATCTGGCGCAGGCGCTGCTCGATGCCCTGGCCGCGCCCAGCGATGGCGATCAACGCCGGGCACGTGGCGCGCAGCGTGGCGGGCGCACCCTGGCGCGCGATGTCGCTGCGGCCGTGGCCGCGGGCGAGGCCTGAGCATGCCCGGCCGCCACGCACTGGTGTGGTTGCATCCCGGCGCGCGCTGGCAAGCGCTGACGCCGGGTGCGCAGCCACGGCTGCAGCAGTGGTTTGCTGCAGGTCTGCCGGCAGTGGTGGCGCGTGGCGATGGCAGCGAGGCGCCTGGCAGCCTGCGGCTGGGCGTGCCACTGCCGCCAGACGAAGGCAAGCAACGCCTGGCATTGAGCGCCGGCCTGGACGAGGTCGCGCGCAGCACCGCGCCATTGGCGCTGGACGCGGTGATCGCAGCCGCACCCGCCGCAACGCAGCCTGCACTGCAGGCCTTGTTGACCCAGTGCAATGCCAACGCCCTGCAGCCGCGCGTCTTCGGCAGCTTTGCATGGCAGGCCCTGACCGGGCTTGCGTATGTGCATGCGCAATCGGATCTGGACCTGTTGTGGTCCATCGCCACACCCGAGCAGGCGCAGGCCGTGGTGACAGTGCTGCAGCGCTGGGAACAGCGCCACGGGCTGCGCGCAGACGGCGAACTGCTGCTGCCCGACGACACCGCGGTGAACTGGCGCGAGTACGCCGGCAGCGCGCAACAGGTCTTGGTGAAGTCCACCAACGGCTGCCGCTTGCTGCCGCGCAGCGCGCTGTTTCCGGTATGGAGCGCGGCATGAGCACGCTGGTTGAACGCACTGCCGATGCCAGGCGCTCCGTGACGCCTGGCAACGTGGTGGAGCGGCAGCGGCCATTGACAAGATCGAAAGAGGCGGGCATCGCACCATCCCTGGTTGATGCGGCCAGCCAATCGACGCGCCAGGTGTGTGCCGATCACGAACCGACGCTCGCACCGACACCGGCAGCAACGCACGACGTACCGCCGCAGCCGCTACTGCACCTTGCCCCCGCAGGCGCTGGTTCGAACCGCGTGCATGCGCCATCGCGCGTTGCATGCACGCATGGCGAGCTGCAAGACAGTGCAGCCCGGCAACACGCATTGCATCCCGACGCCGGCACTGCCAGCGCGCTAGCGCACCGGCTGGGGCGGCTGGCGGTCGCCGCCCTGCATGCAGAACTCGGCTGCGCGCCCAAACCCGGCCTGGTCACGCCGTTCGACAGCGGCAGCCATGCCGATATGGACGCGTCGACATTCCTGCGCAGCCTGTTCGCCCTGCGCGGCTATTTCGTCGCGATTGCACAGGCCGGTATCGACAACGCGCCGTTCGAGCAATTGCGCCAGCTCGGCATCGCGGCCGAAGCGGCGATGCTGCGCGCCACCGGCGGCATCAACACCCATCGCGGTGCGATCTTCAGCCTGGGCTTGCTCACTGCGCAGGCGGCGCGCTTGCGTGCCGTGCACGGGCATGCCCCTAGCGGCGAAGCAGTCTGCAGCGCGGTAAAAGAGTGGCGCGATGCGTTGCGGGCCGCGCCGCTGGATCCATGCAGCAATGGCCAGCGCGTGCGCGCGGCGTTCCGGATCAGTGGCGTGCGCGAACAGGCCGCAGCCGGGTATCCATTGCTGCGCGAGCTCGCATTGCCGTCACTACGCAATGCATTGCGCAGCGGCGCCACGCGCGAGGCCGCACTGGCGCAGACCTTGATGCACCTGATTGCCGAGGTTGATGATCTCAACCTGCTGCATCGCGGCGGGCAGGAAGGGCTGGCTTACGCAAAGGCGCAGGCGCACGCGTTTCTGGCCGATGGCGGCATCGCGCATCCGCAGTGGCGCGCATGCCTGCACACCATCGGCAGGCAATTCGTCGCACGTCGCCTGAGCCCGGGCGGCAGCGCCGATCTGTTGGCCTGCGCCTGGTTCCTGCACTGTCAGGAGACGGCATGAGCCTGTGTCGAGCACTGGCAGCTGCCAGGGCGACGTCCATGCAGGCGTGTGGCGGCGCGGCCCTTCGCACTGTTTCAGTGAACGGCGTGCTTGTCCTGGTCACGGAACAAAATGCCCGCAGCGCGAATGAGGGCCACGCTCGCACAAGGCACAGCATTTTCTGCAAGCAGGCCACCGCATGAGCCTGGCCGTGCTCTGTCCCGGCCAGGGTGGGCAGCACGCCGCGATGTTCACGCGGGTTGCCGATGCGCCTGCCGCGGCCGAGGTAATCGCTGCTGCGAGCAAGGTGCTTGGCGCCTCGGCGCAAACGCTGGCCGCTGACAGCTCCCGCTACACCAATGCCATTGCACAGCCGCTGGTCTGCGCCGGCACGCTGGCGCACTGGCAGGTGCTGCGTGCGCAGCTGCCCAGGCCGGTGTTGGTGCTGGGCTACAGCGTCGGCGAGCTGGCCGCGCATGCGGTTGCCGGCAGCATGGAGATCGCCACCTGCTTGCAACTGGCTGCCACCCGCGCGCGCCTGATGGATGCGGCCAGCCCGCAACATGCCGGCTTGATGGCGGTGCTCGGCCTGCCGCTGCGTACGCTCGAGGTGCTGTGCCGGACGCATGGCGCGGCCATCGCCATCGTCAATGGCGACGACCACGCCGTGCTCGGTGGGCCGCAGGCGGCGCTGCAGGCACTGGGCGATGCAGCGCAGGCGCAGGGGGCACGCGTCACGCCGTTGCCGGTGAGCGTGCCGGCGCATACGCCGTGGTTGCGGGCGGCCGCCGACGCCTTCGCCGTCGAATTGAACAATGCGGCCGTGCAGGCGCCCAGGCTGCGTGTGCTGGCCGGCATCGATGCGCGTGCCGTCACCACGCAGGCCCTGGTGGTGGACACGCTGGCCGCACAGATCGCGCAGACCGTGCGCTGGTCCGAGGTGCTGGTGCAGGCCGCCGAGCGCGGCGCGCGGGTGTTTCTCGAACTGGGGCCCGGTAGCGCACTGGCGCGCATGGCGCGCGAGCGCGTGCCGGGCTGCGAAGCGCGATCGGTCGACGAATTTCAGAGCATCCACGGTGTGGTCGAGTGGGTCAACGCCGCATGCGAGCGCGCGGCATGACGGTCGAGGTGGTGCACACGGCGTAACCCTTGGGTGGCGGGTGGCCATCCGTGCTGTACGCGTATCAGGTGTCTGGGAGGGCGCATGACCCCGCAAATTGCAACGATTCTTGGCTTGGTGATCATGTTCATCGTCGCCACCGCATTGCCCATCAACATGGGCGCGGTGGCCTTCGCGCTGGCCTTCATCATCGGCGGCGTGTGGGTGGGGCTGGACGGCAAGGAGGTGCTGGCCGGCTTTCCGGGCGACCTGTTCCTGACCCTGGTCGGCATCACCTATCTGTTCGCCATCGCGCAGAAGAACGGCACCATCGATCTGCTGGTGCACTGGGCGGTGCGCGCGGTGCGCGGGCGCATCGTCGCCATTCCCTGGGTGATGTTCGTCATCACCGGCCTGCTCACCGCCTTCGGTGCGCTCGGGCCGGCGGCGGTGGCCATCATCGGCCCGGTGGCGCTGCGCTTTGCCAAGCAGTACCGCATCAATCCCTTGATGATGGGCCTGCTGGTGATCCATGGCGCGCAGGGCGGCGGCTTTTCGCCGATCAGCGTGTATGGCGGCATCACCAACAAGGTGGTGGAAAAGGCCGGGCTGGACGTCACCGAAATGGCGGTGTTCCTCACCAGCCTGGGCTTCAACCTGATGATGGCGATCATCTGCTTCTGCGCCTTCGGCGGGCTCAAGCTGATGCGTCGGCAGGAGGTGTCGCTGGCCGATGCGCAGTATGTGGCGGTGGCCGACGACCAGGCCTCCAAGCGCCCGTTCGCGATCGAAGGGCATGGTTCGCTGGTGGCTGCCGGTGGCGGCACCTTGTCGACCAATCCGCTGGCGCTGGAAGCGGTCGCCATCACGCGCGATCGGGTGATCACGCTGGTCGGCCTGCTCGGTCTGGGCATCGCCGCGCTGGTCTACAACCTCAACGTCGGCTTGGTCTCGATCACCGTGGCGGTGGCGCTGGCGCTGATCTCGCCCAGCGCGCAGAAGGGCGCGGTGGACGGCATCAGCTGGTCAACGGTGTTGTTGATCAGCGGCGTGGTCACCTATGTGGCGGTGCTTGAAAAGGCCGGCGCGGTGGACTACATCGGCACCGGCGTATCGCATATCGGCATGCCGCTGCTGGGGGCGCTGCTGGTCTGCTATGTCGGCGGCATCGTTTCCGCATTCGCCTCGTCGGCGGCGGTGCTGGGCGCCACCATCCCGCTGGCGGTGCCGTTCCTGATGCAGGGCCAGCTCGGCGCGGCCGGGGTGATCTGCGCGCTGGCGGTGTCGTCCACCATCGTCGATGTCAGCCCGTTCTCCACCAACGGTGCGTTGGTGGTGGCCTCGGCCGCCAAGGAAGAGCGCGACGCGCTGTTCCGCCGCTTCCTGGTCTACAGCGGGCTGGTGGTGTTGCTGGGGCCGCTGGTGGCCTGGCTGCTGTTCGTGGTGCCGGGCTGGCTGTGATCCGGCCCGCGTCCGGCAGGGCATTGGGGCGCCCCGGTAGAATGGGCGCCCCCACGCCAGCATCGACGACCCGCCTGCCATGACCCTCGCCCCTGATTCGCGCAACGCCAAGAAGCGCGTACCGCTGTACGAGGAAGTGGCCGAGCGCCTGCGCCAGAAGATCTATGACTACGCGCTGCCGCCGGGCGAATGGATCGACGAGCCGGCGCTGGCCGAGGAACTCGGCATCAGCCGCACCCCGCTGCGCGAGAGCCTCAAGCTGCTCGCCGCCGAAGGCCTGGTGCAGCTGGACGCCGGCCGCGGCAGCCGGGTCACGCGGCTGACGCTGGAAGACCTCAATCAGTTGTTCCCGGTGATGGCGATGCTGGAAGGCCGCTGCGCCCACGATGCGGTCAAGCGCATCGACGTGGCCGGCGTGCAACGCCTGGAAGAGCTGCACGCGGCAATGGAAGCCGCCGCCACCGCTGGCGACCTGGCCGAGTACTACCGCAACAATTACCTGATTCACGAGACCGTGCAGCAGTACGCCGGCAATCCGTGGTTGATCCGCGTCACCCACGATCTGCACCGCATCCTCAAGATGCACCGCGGCCGGCAGCTGTTGACGCCCGGGCGCATGGCGCAGTCGCTGGCCGAGCACCGCGAGCTGATGGCGTGCGTACGCCGCGGCGACGCCGAAGGCGCAGAGCGCACGATGCACGGCCATCTGTTGAGCCAGGGCCAGGCCTTGGCGGCGTATGTGGCAGCGGGTGGCATGTTGAACGTGCCGGCGCCATTACCGAGGGTGGGTGGGGTCTAGCAGTCGGCCCTGTCCGGGCGCATCCCCCCGCGCACCGAGATCGCACCTTCCTTCTCCCGTCGGGAGAAGGTGCCCGAAGGGCGGATGAGGGTACGTGCGCACGCAGCACCGGGAAGCTTCTCGCTCCTGCGAATCCCCAATCCCCAATCCCCGCCGCCTACTCCCCGCCCAACGCAAGCAAGTCATCCACGCGTTCGATCAACAGCGCCCCCGCCAAGCCGGCAAACACGTCCGGATGCGCATAGCCCCAGGCCACCGCGGCAAACGGCAGACCCACCGCTTGCGCCGCCTCCCAGTCGGCGACCTGGTCGCCCACGTACACCGCCTGCGCTGCGGTATGCCCGGTGCTGCGCAACACGCGACGCAAGGCGCGCTGCTTGCCCAGCAGATGCGCACCGCCGTCGATCACTGCGAACTTCGCGCCCAGCTCCTCGCCCAGCGCGCGCTGCACATTCTCCACCGAGTTGGACGACACCAGGGCCAGGCGGGTGCCACGGGCGTGCAGGGCCTGCAGCACCCCGGCAATGCCGTCGAACAAGGCCATCGGCGGGGCGGCGCGCATCAGGCGGATGAAGTCGGCGGCCACCAGCGGGATGCGCCAGCTGCTCAGCCCCGATTGCTTGAGCAGTTGGCGGGTGCTCAGGCGGCGTGCGGCGTCCACTTCATGCGCTTGCGCGGCGCGGAAGCCGTGCCGCGCGGCCAGTACGCGCTGCGTGCTCAGAAAGAAACCGAACGAGTCGGCCAGGGTGCCGTCGAAATCGAAGATGATCAGCTTGGGCATTGCAACGCAGGGATCAGGGCGTCATAGCCTAACCATTGCTGCACACGCGCCGTACGCAGACACGCCACCGATGTGCGCGCAGGCGAGGTGGCGCCGCAACGCGATCGGCACAACCACTGCAATCATCGCCAGACGGTGCGCGTCCGATGCCGGGGTCGGCATGTACCTCTCATGTCCTTCTGCCGAGCGCGCCGTCTACATCCAGCCGGCGCCGGTTCGCGGTGCGGCGCTGGCCGCGCTCAGGCCTCGGCAAAATGCGGCACGATCGGCGTATCGCCTTGCGCATGCTGTTCGATGACCTTGCGCTGCATCGCCGCCAGGTAGGCATCCAGCTCTTCGGTGGAGGCGAAGACATCGCTCAGCGGCACGGCCTTGACCATGTCGAAGACCTTGCGGATCTGCGGCTGCGGGTTGGTCACCAGCACCTTGCCCTGGCGCGTGGCCAGGGCCTTGCGCGCCTTGAAGATGCAGCGGATGCCGGCGCTGGAGATGTATTCCAGCGCGGTCAGGTCCAGCACCAGCGTGGTGATCAGGGTGCCCAGCAGCGGCGACAGCGCCGCGTCCAGATCCTGATAGGTGTGGGTGTCCAGGCGCCCGGTCAGGATGACGCGTTGACGGGTGTCCTGCGGCGGGTCGATCTGAATGGCGAGCGTGGTCATGACAGTGCCTCGGGGACGGGGGCGTACGGGTGGAGCAGGGTGACGCGCACCACGTTGTATGCACCATCGCGGCGGTAGTCGATGTGATCGGCGAACTGATGCACCAGGAACAGCCCCAGCCCGCCAATCGCGCGCTCGTCGAGCTCGGCACTCAGGTCCGGCATCGCGGCGGTGCTGGGGTCGAACGCACTGCCGGGGTCGTGCATTTCCAGCACCAGCGCCTGCGGGTCCAGCTGCAGCTGCAGGCGCAGCGGCTGCTCGGCGCACTGGCCGTGGGTGAGCGCATTGCAGCCGAGCTCTTCCACGATCAGCCGCACCTGGCCGATGCGCTCGGTGTGCAGGCCTTCCAGCGTGAGCGAGTGTTCCAGCACGTCGTTGGCGCCGGCCAGCTGGGCCAGCGAGGGCGCGATGGCCAGGTCGAGCTTCATCAGGTCGTTGCCTTTCCGGGTGCGTCCCGGCCAGCGTCTGCGACCCGCCCAGCATGCTCCTGGCGCAGCCGGATCGCCAGCAGGGTGATGTCGTCGTACGGGTCGGCCTGGCCGGTGAAGTGGGCGATGTTGGCGATCACCGCCTTGCACTGCGCCGCCGCGCTGCGGCGTGGCCGCAAGGCGCCGAGCAGGCGCTCCAGCCCATAGCTGGCCCCTTGCTCGTCCATCGCCTCGGTCACCCCGTCGGTATAGCCCAGCAGCGTCTGCCCGGCGCTCATGCGGCCCTGCAGCACCGGGTAGGCCACCTGCGGCTCGATCCCCAGCGGCGCGCCGGTGTCCAGCGGCAACGGCCGCGCGCTGCCGTCGATGTCGATCAGCACCGGCGGCTCGTGGCCGGCACTGGCCAGCCAGTAGTCGCCGCTCACCACGTTGATCACCCCGCACAGCACCGTGGCGAACATGCAGGTGTCGTTGTTTTCGGCCAGCCGCGTGGAGGCGGCGATCAGGATGCTGTCCGGGCGCGTATGCCGGCGCGCGGCGATTTCCAGCACGCTCACCGCGCGCGCCATGAACAAGGCGGCCGGCACGCCCTTGTCGGACACATCGCCCACCACGAACCACAGCAGCCCCGGCTCGGTCTCGACGAAGTGGTAGAAGTCGCCGCCCACCGCCTTGGCCGGCTCCAGCCAGGCGCAGGTTTCCAGATGCGAACTGGCGCGGTCGAAGGTGCGCCCGGAGGGCAGCATCGCCTGCTGGATCTCGCGCGCAATCTGCAGCTCGCTGTGCATGCGCTCGCGCGCGGCGGTCATCTCGCCGATCTGCGCGATGTGGTCGCGGATCGCATCGCGCGCGCTGTCGAACGCACGCGCCATCACGCCCACCTCGTCGCGGCGTTCGATGTGCTGCAGCGGGTATGCGAACTCGCCACGGCGAAAGTGCTCGGCGGTATCGGTCAATTCCTCGATCGGGCGCGTCAGCTTGCGGGTGATCCGCCCCATCAGCCACCACCACACCACCGCGCCCAGCAACGCCGCCAGCGCCACCCAAGCGGCCAGCCAGTTCAGGCCCGCCAGCACATAGCCTTCCGAGGCGGACAGCACAAAGGTCCAGCCGCTGCGCCCCACCGCTGCGCTATGGGTCAAAAAGCGCTCGCCATCGGGCGCGGTGTGCGCGAACGAGATCGGCTGGCCCGCCGCCACCGCGCGCTGCAACGGCAGCAGGTCGGGTCGCGAATGCGCCACGTAGCGCTCCAGGGTGTAACGCAGGTTGAGCGCCGGGTCGGGGCTGAACACCAGCATGCCTTCGGGCGACAGCAGCATCGGCTGGATGCCGATGTCGCGCGGCAGCTGGTCGATGATCTCGCGCAGGTGCTGCAGCGGCAGGTCCACGCTGACCATGCCCACCGGCGCGGCATCCACCGCATCGCCCGGCCGGCGCAACGGCAGGTTGTAGCTGGTGTACAGCGCGTTGCCGCCATTGGCGTTGATATACGGCTCGGACCACCACGCACGCCCTTCGCGCTGGGTGCGCAGATACCACGGCATCGCGCGGTAGTCGTAGCCCAGGTCCTGCACCGATTTCTCCAGCACGCGCGTGCCGTCGCGATGCACGTACCAGACAAACCCAGTGTCGCGCGCCTTCTGCGTGCGCGGCTCGATGATCAATCGCGCCGCACCGATATCCGGGTCGCCGCTGAGCGTGGCCAGCAGCAGCGCGCGCAGGTTGAACGGCTGCAGCCCCACCGCGCTGCTGCTGGCCGCCAGCGTGCGGCCGCTCACCTGCACCGAGTCCAGCATCGCCGCCAGGCTGCGTGCGGTCTGCTCGGTCAGGCCATCCACCTCGGTGCGCGCCGCCTCCACCAGCTCGGCGCGTGCGCCCAGGTAGAACACCGTGCCCAGCAACACCAGCAACACCACCAGCACCGCGGTGGCGGCCAGCAACACGCGCATGCGCAGGCTGTGCCGCCAGTGCACCCGCGGGGTGACGGCCACGCTGTCGGCTGGCGATGTGGGACCCGTGGCGATGGCGCGCTTCCGTGGTGGCGGATGGCCCGATCATGGCAGTTTTGCGGCCGCCGGCAACCGGCTCACGGCCGCCTCATCCTCAGCTGCCGTAAATTGACCCCAGCGGGTCAAGCAAACTAGATTGACTCCCCCTATCGCCATGGAGGCCGGCCTTGCGCCAGATTCTGACCCCGAGCCTGCTGGCCCTTTTGCTTACGGCCTGTAACGCCCCGGAGACCAGCATGACCCAGACCCAATCCCCCGCAACCGAGGCCGCCGCAGAAGCCGACGTCGAGGCCGGTGGCCGCGGCCTTGCCAAGTTGAATCCCAACCCGCGCAAGGCCTACGAGGTCACGCTGACGCTGGACAAGGCGCCCGGCGCCTTCGGCCTGGTGCAGGGCGCGGCGCAGTACGACGTCAGCAACGAAGCCGAATGCGGCAAGATCCAGCCCGAAACCGGCACCGCCGGGCGCATCACCAGCCAGGAAGACTTCGCACTCAAGAAGATTTCCGACACCGAGTACCGCGGCACCGTCTATCTGGACCTGATGCAGGACGAGGACTATTACGGTCGCGGCGTCTGCCATTGGGAATTCAGCGGTGCCAGCGTGCTGCTGAAGGCCACCGGTGCAGAGGAAGAGACCCGCTTCCTGTCGTTTATCGAAGGCAAGACGGTGACTGCGCAGCAGCCACAGACGAAGTACTACTGGAAGGAAGGGTATCCGCGCTCGGAGTCCAAGAGCTTTCCGGACACCGGTGAGCTGAGCCCGGACAAATTCAAGCCGGAAATCCGCGACAATCTCTTCACCATCACATTGGCTGCCAAGGAAGTTGCGCCATGAGCATCCCATCGCCGCACTATGCGGGCTTGTCGGAAGATGTCTACAAGGATCGCGCCGTCGGCCGACGCGCGCCAGGTCAGGAAGAAATCGTCGTGGTCGAGGGGCAGCGTTATGCGGTTCTCGACCACGTCAACAACAAGGCCACCGGCTATCAAGGCACCATCTACCGGCGTGAAGGCAGCGGCGACATCGTGGTCGCCCATCGCGGCACCGAGGGCGCGGTCAAGGACATTCTCACCGATGCGACCATGGTCACCTCGCGGACCAATCCGCAGGCAGCCGACGCGCTCGCGCTGACCAAAAACGCGATGGACATTGCCAAGGACGTCGGCAAGCGAACCGGGCACCAACCCGAAGTCACCGTCACCGGCCACTCCCTGGGCGGTGCGCTTGCGCAGGTTTCCGCGCACCATTACGACCTCAAGGGCGAAACCTTCAACGCCTACGGTGCAGCCAGCTTGAGTTACCGCATTCCCGAAGGCGGCAACAGCGTGATCAACCACGTGATGGCGTCGGACCCGGTCAGCGCGGCCTCGCCGCATTTCGGGCAGGTGCGCATCTACGCCAAGCCAGATGAAATCGCCACGTTGAGCGGCGCCGGCTACAGCAACAGCAAGGCCAATTTCCTGATTCCCGACTACCCGCTGGTGGCGGTCGGCGGTTCGCTGGGCGCGCACAAGCTGGGCAACTTCCTGGGCGAACATTCGGCGCTCACCGACCCCAACGCGCGTCCGCTTGCCGAAAAGAACGCGCGCATGATCGACGAATACCGCAGCGATGTGGACGGGCTGCGCACCGGCACCACTATCCTGACGCGCAGCGCGCGCGGCCTCGGCCAGGACGCCATCGACGCCATCCGCGGCCCGCTCGCGCCAGGCGAGCCTGCCAAGCGCGACGCACACGAGCACGGTAACGAGCACACCTCGCTGCGTATCGACCAACCGGGGCATGTGGGCAACGCCTTGTTCCAGGACGCGCAGCGTGGCGTGCACGCACAGGACGCACGTGCAGGGCGCGCGCCCGACCAGCAGAGCGCCCAGTTGTCCGGCTCGCTCGCCTCGGAAATGCACGCCGCCGGTGGCCAGCGCATCGACGCAGTGATGATGAGCCCCGATGCCGCACGCACCTTTGCCGTGCAGGGCCGCGTGGACGACCCCGCGCAGCTGCGCGTCAGCGTGGAAACCATGACCGCGATGAACACCCCGCTGGAGCAGAGCAGCCAGCGCGTGGCCGACAATGCCGCACGCCAAGCGGTGGCGCTGGAGCAGCAGCAAACCCAGACCCAGCAACAACAGCAGGGTGCACGCGCGCTGGGCTGAGTGCGCTCATGCATGCGTGGCGTTGGGCAGCCGACAAAACGGCTGCGCAGCCGTCAGGTGGGCGCGGCCGTCGCCCGGAATCGGCATTGACCAATGGTTCACTGCAGTGCCGGGCGCGCCATCCGCACCATCTGACGGCCGCTCACTACGCGCTGGTAGTCGCGCTTGATGCGGTGACTGCGCCCGACCCGCAGGCCTGACGCGGCGACGCTTCGATCTGCCAACTGCCGCCATCGCGTGGTGCACAGAAAAAACGCCGGCTTGCCCGGCGTTTTTCGTTTCGGTCGCTGCCCATCCATGGACGCGAGCGTATCGAGCCCAGGTCTGCTTGTGCTGCCCTGACAGTCGCGCCTGTCACCTCAGCGACCGATGTCCAATCGCAGACCCGCTGCGCACTATCGCGCCGGTTTTCTGTTGCACCCGCACAACAATGCGCTGGCGAAAATATCGCCAGTTCGCTGGCGCAAGGTGTTTGCCGCCGCGAGATATGTCGCAACCACGCAGCAGCTATAGCGAGCGCGACCGCATTGCGCCGCCGTGCTGCAATCGCCACCGTTTCGCGGCGTGTCTGGCCGCTGCGGGCAGCGCCGCATCGCCACAGGCACGCGGCGAGTTCAGGGGGGATCAGGCAGGGCGCCACGTGGCGCGACATCCATCGATCAAGGGAGAGGGTTCATGCACGTTTTTCGCAAGGGGTACCACCGTTTGCTGCTGGTGCTGTTACTGGGTGGCCTCAGCGCCGGCGCCGGCGCGCAGGGCATCGCCAAGGGCGCCGATGTCAGCTGGCTCAACCAGCAGGCCGCGGCCAACCCGCCGCAGGTGTTTCGCGATGCGGCCGGCAACACCACCGACTTCATCAAGCTGTTCAAGGATGTGGGCGGCAACGCCATCCGCCTGCGCGTGTGGGTCAACCCGTCCGGCGGCTGGAACGATGGCCGCGACACCCTGGACAAGGCCAAGCGCGCCGCCGCGCAGGGCATGCGCATCATGATCGACTTCCACTACAGCGACAGCTGGGCCGACCCCGGCAAGCAGACCAAGCCAGCCGCCTGGGCGGGCCACTCCGTCGCCCAGCTCAATACCGATGTCTACAGCCACACCCAGGGCATCCTCAAATACCTCAAGGACAACGGCATCACCGTCAGCTGGGTGCAGGTGGGCAACGAGATCAACAGCGGCATGCTGTGGAACGAGGGCAAGACGCCCAACTTCGCCACGCTGGGCCAGTTCATCAACAGCGGCTACAACGCCACCAAGGCGGTGTACCCCAACGCCAAGGTCATCGTGCACCTGGCCAACGGCTACGACAACGCCAACTTCCGCTGGTTCTTCGACAACCTGCGCTCGGCCGGCGGCAAGTGGGACGTCATCGGCATGTCGCATTACCCGCCGGTCGGCAGCTGGCAGGACTACAACAGCCGCCTGGACACCAACATGCGCGACATGATCTCCCGCTACGGCAGCGACGTGATCGTGGCCGAGGTCGGTATGGACTGGCAGCAGGCCGCCACTACCCGCGCCATGCTCACCAACCTGCTCAGCCGCAGCAGCGCCATCGGATCGCGCGTGCTCGGCATCTTCTACTGGGAGCCCAACGCCTACCCCGGCTGGCAGGGCTACACCATGGGCGCGGTCAACAACAACGGCCAGCTGACCGAAGCGCTACAAGCGTTCTGACCACCCCACCGCCGTAGGAGCGCACCCGGGCGCGACGGGCTTCACCGGTAACGCCCCTCGCGCCCAGGTGCGCTCCTACAGGGCGCCAGGCGCACCCCCTAGGCGTAGGAGCGCACCCGGGCGCGACCGGGCTTTGCCGGTAACGTCCCGTCGCGCCCAGGTGCGCTCCTACGGGTATGCGTGCCGGTCCATTCCGGCCGGTGGCCCTTATCCTTTGGTCGTATACCGGCAGCGCCCGCTGCACCGGATCGTCGTCCCAGCCGGCATCAGTACCCCACCCACGCACGACACCGTCCCATTCCATACGCACCCGTAGCGAGGAATGGCAACAGGTGCGTGCGGTACACTTGGGGGTTCACGAATTCACGATGTCGACACACCCGCGGGGTGTGTCCCCCCGGGAGCGCTAATGAACTGGTTGAACGAAGTGCTGCACAACGATCCGAACCCGCTTGAGACGCAGGAGTGGCTCGAATCGATCAAGGCCGTCATCGACGTCGAAGGCCCGGAGCGCGCCCATCAGCTGCTGGAAGGCATGGTCGAACAGACCCGCCGCGCCGGCGCTTACCTGCCGTTCTCGCCCACCACCGAGTACGTCAACACCATCGCACCGGCCAACGAGGCCAAGAACCCTGGCGACTCCGCGTTGGAGTGGAAGATCCGCTCGATCATCCGCTGGAACGCCATGGCCACCGTCGTGCGGGCCAACCGCAAGCCGGGCGACCTGGGCGGCCACATCGCCTCGTTCGCCTCCAGCGCCACGCTGTACGACGTGGG
Organism: Xanthomonas sp. WHRI 6108; assembly: GCF_040202385.2. Classification (NCBI taxonomy): domain Bacteria; kingdom Pseudomonadati; phylum Pseudomonadota; class Gammaproteobacteria; order Lysobacterales; family Lysobacteraceae; genus Xanthomonas; species Xanthomonas sp. WHRI 6108. The sequence continues at coordinate 640,953 of NZ_CP168198.1, forward strand.
TTTCAACCACTTCTGGCGCGCGCCCAGCGACCAGCACCCGGGCGATCTGCTGTTCATCCAGGGCCATAGCGCCCCGGGCGTCTACGCCCGCGCCTTCCTGGAAGGCCGCATCAGCGAAGCCCAGCTGGACAACTTCCGTATGGAAGTGGACGGCCAGGGCATCTCCTCCTACCCGCACCCGTGGCTGATGCCCGAGTTCTGGCAGACCCCCACCGTGTCGATGGGCCTGGGCCCGCTGGCCGCCATCTACCAGGCGCAGTTCATGCGCTACCTGGAAAACCGCGGCCTGATCGAGAAGTCCGACCGCAAGGTGTGGTGCTTCATCGGCGACGGCGAGTCCGACGAGCCGGAAACCCTCGGCGCCATCGCGCTGGCCGGCCGCGAAGGCCTGGACAACCTGATCTTCGTGGTCAACTGCAACCTGCAGCGCCTGGACGGCCCGGTGCGCGGCAACGGCAAGATCATCCAGGAGCTGGAAGGCGTGTTCCGTGGCGGCGGCTGGAACGTCATCAAGCTGCTCTGGGGCGGCTACTGGGATGCCCTGCTGGCCAAGGACACCGACGGTGTGCTGCGCAAGCTGATGATGGAAACCGTCGACGGCGAATACCAGAACTGCAAGGCCTTCGGCGGCGCCTACACGCGCGCCAACTTCTTCGGCAAGTACCCGGAGACCGCGGCCATGGTCGCCGGCCTGTCCGACGACGACATCTGGCGCCTGAACCGTGGCGGCCACGATCCGCACAAGGTGTACGCCGCCTATCACCAGGCCGTGAACACCAAGGGCATGCCCACCGTGATCCTGGCCAAGACGGTCAAGGGCTACGGCATGGGCTCGGCCGGTGAGGCGCTCAACCCCACCCACCAGACCAAGAAGCTGGACGACGCGGCGGTCAAGCACTTCCGCGACCGCTTCAACATCCCGGTGACCGACGCCCAGCTGGAAGACGGCCAGGTGCCGTTCTACCACCCCGGCGAAGATTCCCCGGAAGTGCAGTACCTCAAAGAACGCCGCAACGTGCTGGGCGGCTTCCTGCCCTCGCGCCGTCCCAAGGCCAGCAAGTCGTTCGTGGCGCCCACGCTCGACAAGTTCGAGCGCCTGCTCAAGGACAGCGGCGAGCGCAGCTATTCCACCACCATGTCCTTCGTGCAGAGCCTCAACATCGCCCTGCGCGACAAGGAGCTGGGCCCGCGCATCGTGCCGATCGTGGCCGACGAGGCGCGCACCTTCGGTATGGAAGGCATGTTCCGCCAGATCGGCATCTATGCCCCGTTCGGCCAGAAGTACAAGCCGGTCGATGCCGACCAGCTGATGTACTACCGCGAAGACCAGACCGGCCAGGTGCTGCAGCAGGGCATCAGCGAGCCGGGCGCCATCGCCTCGTGGATGGCCGCCGGCACCAGCTACTCGGTGTCCGACGTGCCGATGCTGCCGTTCTACATCTACTACTCCATGTTCGGCTTCCAGCGCGTGGGCGACATCGCCTGGCAGGCAGCGGACATGCGCACGCGTGGCTTTCTGCTCGGTGGTACCGCCGGCCGCACCACGCTCAATGGCGAAGGCCTGCAGCACGAAGACGGCTTCAGCCAGGTCATTGCCGGCTCCATCCCGAACGTGCGTAGCTACGACCCGACCTTCGGCTTCGAAGTCACCGTCATCATGCAGCACGGCATGAAGGCGATGATGGAAGACCAGATCGACGAGTACTACTACATCACCCTGATGAACGAGAACTACGCCCACCCCGGCATGCCGGACGGCGCAGCCGAGGGCATCATCAAGGGCATGTACCTGCTCAAGGACGCCGGCAAGCCCAAGAAGGGCGAGCTGCGTGTGCAGCTGCTGGGCAGCGGCACCATCCTGCGCGAGGCCATTGCCGCCGCCGAGCTGCTGGACAAGGACTTCGGCGTCACCGCCGACATCTGGTCCTGCCCCAGCCTCAACGAAGTGCGCCGCGACGGCTACGCCGTGGAACGCTGGAACCGCCTGCACCCGGAGGCCGAACAGCGCAAGCCCTACGTCACCCAGCTGCTGGAAGGCCGCCAGGGCCCGGCCATCGCCGCAACCGACTACGTGCGCGCCTTCGCCGACCAGATCCGCGCCTTCGTCCCGATGACCTACACCGTCCTCGGCACGGATGGGTTCGGTCGCTCGGATACGCGTGCCAACCTGCGCCGGTTCTTCGAAGTGGACCGTTACTACATCGCACACGCGGCGATTGCCGCGCTGGCGAAGGATGGCAAGATGACCGGCAAGGATGTGGCCCGGGCGATCAAGCAGTACAAGATTGATCCTGAGAAGGCGAATCCGGTTGGGGTTTGATCTTCCCAGAGGTGAGTCAATCAAAAGGGCGGCCGCAAGGTCGCCCTTTTTTGTTATTGTCAGAAAGGATAGAACGAGAAGGGGGGGGGTATGGATTTAACTAGAAACCAGACTTGGCTAATTTCAGGCGATGTATCCACGTTGCATCCGGAGGGCGATCTCAGAGGCTCGCTTGAGTTTTTAGATGGAAATTTATGCCATATTCTCACTGAGCTAAATCGGCTGAGCTCGAGGGGGGCGATGGATATGCTAACTTACGGTCCCTTCTTGGCTAGGTCGTTGCTGGAAGTTTCCTTGACTGCATTAACTGGGCGGTTAGATCCTTTTCGTTTACTTTCTATACGGAGGATACAGAAATCACGCGACTACGATCGGCAGGTGCCATGGAAAGCTGCTATGCGCTGGAAGGGGGATGTGGTAGCAGACAAGCTAGCTAACGCATGGACAGAAAAAATGGACCCTAAAGAGATGTCGCGGGCAGCACTTGGGGATTTCTATGACATCTTGCTTTGGCAGCCTGCTCTGAAAAGGCTATCAGATCATTGCGAAAATGGGGTCAACGGAAGGTGGATTCCCGAGATTCTAGCTAAATCCGCTAATGGATTTTGTAGCGAAAAAAGGGGGTCATTAAATTCGCTGTACTCTGAGCTTTCAAAAGCTGTCCATTACGAGGCGGTAATCCCATTGGCCGTTTTGGATCGAGTTACCATCGTTGAGCGTATAAATAAGTGCGTTCGTGAGATATCAGAGCTTGCTCTAGTAATGGCTTTTATGGAGCACCCGGTTGGTAAATTGGATGTTGACAGGGCGCTTAGCGCGTTTAGCGATTTTGAAAATACTGAGGTAATTGCATGAGTGGCCAGGTGTTGCAAGAAGCTAGCTTAATTCTCGCGGCTGAAGACTGTGAGCCAAGTGCTTTTGATAGCCTGCATAAATTTCCATCTCAAAATGATCAAAGAATCATAAGAACACTCCTAGCTCATGGCCCGGTGCTTCTTCGAGGTGGGCGGGGCTCTGGAAAAAGCGCATTCATGATTGCTGCTGCAAAGAGGCTTTCATTGGGAGCTACTGACGCGCCGGCCATCGGTATATATATGAGTTTAAGGCATGCGCCACTTCTTAAAAGTAGTGGCGATGCATACGAAAAAATATTGTGTGAAATAATTATCAGATCTGTCAAAGATGCACTTGGTACGGCTGTAGGTGACTTTTCACCATCAAAGGATGTGGGTTCCTTACAGTATGAGCTTTCAAACTTGGCCGAACGCCTTGGCAAACGCCTAGTATTGTTCTTTGATGACGCTGCTCATCTTGGTCGTGAAGCATCTTTAGAAGATTTTTTTGATATATATAGAACGTTGTCTGGGAGCGCCGTTTCTTGCAAGGCTGCTATCTATCCAGGTGTTACTAAATTCGGTGTCAGGTTTGACGTTTATAATGATGCCACCGTCATTGATCTTCTGAGAAGCGAAGAGTTCCCGGAGTTCAATGAGACTTTTTTGGGTGTTATGGATGCTCGCTATCCCAGCGATTTTGATGGTGTATTTAGCGGTGGATTAGACAAAAAGTTGGTTGCTGGATTTCTCGCGCAGTCAGTGCTTGGTAACATGCGGGGTTTTGTTTTTGCATGCAATAAGTTAAAAGAAAGAGCCGCCGGTTCCTCTAAAGTAGGTCTTTCTGAGCTTAATGAGACGCTAATTGACTTGGCTGCTAACTACTATTGGCCGCTACTTCAAGAGATTAAGCCGAAGCTTGGTATGTACGAGCCAATGGTCTCTGTTGCGCAAGATGTTGCAGAGATATTGTTCTCCGAGGTCGGAGAAAAAACAGCAAATCCTAGAGACATGATTGTTCATAGAGACATAGATGAACGCTTGGCTAAGCCTCTGCAAATACTCGAGTACGCAGGATTTTTATCCAAGAGAGAGGCGTCTCGCGCAATGAAGTCAGGAGGGCGGGGTGCACGCTATGCACTCAATTTATGTTCGTTACTAGAGCAAACCTCAGGCTCACGATTAACACGAGAGCTTTTCGATAAATGGTGTCAGCGTTCTCGTGAGGAGGCGGTTCAGTTCGGGAGGTCCAGTCTTCTTGGGAATATAAAGGTTCCAGCAACACCTGATACGGAAGATTTGGCGATACTAAATGAACCGTTGGAAACCCTTCTCAAATCTAAGCTTTACCCTTATGGATTAAGCCAGCAGCGAATTGATGCTCTCAAGGATAGCGGATTTATCAGTGTAGGGGATTTGGCTATGGCTACTGATGACGAGTTGGATTCCATCCCATATTTTGGAGAGGTTTCTATTACACGGGTTAGAAATGTGGTGGGTCAAGCAATTTGGATGTAATTCCGTAACCGCGAACAAAAAAGCGCAGAAGGCGAAAAAATCGGGTCGGGCCCACTCATCGATCTTCGGTACTTGGCTTGTGTGGCCGATGAGCGGCCTGGCCCCCGCAAAGCGGCGGGTCTTGGCTTTGACAAGTGCGGGGAACGTGTGGTCGCCGAGCGCTCGCTGCTGTCGTAGATGAAGGCAGATGCTGACGAGCAGTTAGGGCAAAAGGAACCGAGGTAATTAAGCGAACCGGTCGTACAGGCCCGCGCGGCGATGCCATAGCGGGCCTGTGTCGCCGCCGTCAGGCTGAGGTCTTCTTCTTGAGCAGGAGACCAGGCCATGCCGCGTCAGCCGCGTCTGAAACTGCCCGGTATTCCGATGCATGCCATGCAGAGATACGTGAACTTCATATGGGTCATGACGAACATGCAATCTGCTTCCACCTCATGCAAGAGCGCCCGAGGGTGACTTGCGCTTCCAAGCAATGGTGAGGCGTTGTTGGGCAGACCAGCGACGTGCCGCTCGGGTGGCCGTCCTGCGGGAAGATTCAGTAGGTTTAATTGCCTCCGGTCCTTTAAGCTAAGCCTGACTCTATAAATCCTTGCACCATGCATATGGTGGATGGCATTGCGAAGAGGAAGGCCAAGGAGGCCTTCCTTGTTCGATCGGGGGGTACGTCATTTATCCAAGTCAACGTTTACAGACTCGACAACAACTTCAATCTCACGTATGCCGTTCTTCTTCGGTCCAATAGATACTTCGACAGTTGCGGTGACAAGGACGTCAGCAACCTCCTTCCGCTCCTCCTCATCCTCGATGCTGAAGATCGTGCCGTCACCCTTGGCCTTCACCACATAGCGGTCATTTCCCAAGTCCACATCATCAAGGTCGAACTCAGACTCGGTGATGTCAATGTCAATCAGTGCGCCCTCGCCGCTTTCGATCTTGACCCCATTCCATTCGCCGCTGCGAACTTCCTCTTCGATAGCTTCTTTGATTGCGTCCAGCAACGTTCCCATGACAAGACCTCATGTGTGGCGGAATTGATGAGGCTACTCACTTTCAAGTCAGTAGCTCAGAGAGCATATCGCTTCTTCGCCGCGCACATCGGACACTTTTAACAAAATGAAGGGAGGCGCTGAGTCTCAATGCGGCGGCGGTCAAACCGCCCGAACCCCGAGCCGGGCCCGGCCGACAAGGCAGGGCACAAGGGGACGGCGGAATAACGGGGTCAGGTTGAGCCACCCCTGATAACTCGGACACCTGAAAGCGAGGACAATCCTCGCACGGAGGTGTTCGATGCAGAAGCGGCAGCGGTTCACGGCGGAGTTCAAGCGGGAAGCAGTGCGGTTGCTCAAGGCGGGAGATCGGCCAGCGGCTGTGATCGCGCGGGAGTTAGGCATCCCGCGCAACCGTCTCTACAAGTGGGCCACAGATCTCGATGCGAAGGGCGCTGGCGCCTTTGGCGGCGGTGGCCGGGCCAAGGCCAACCCGGATGAACTGGCCAAGCTGCAGCGCGAGAACGAGCGGCTGCGCCAAGATAACGAGATCCTAAAAAAAAGCGGCGGCGTACTTTGCGCAGGAGCTACCGTGAAGTACGCCTGGATCCGAGACCAGCGGGGTTACCGGGTGCGCTGGCTCTGCCAATAAACGGGGTCAGGTTCACTTCTGGTTGTAGTGAACCTTTCCTCCGTTTTCTTGAGACTGAACGGAGGAGGTCGAGCTGAACCACAAGCGGGGACTCTCCAAGGCGCGCCGAGCGGGGTGCCTGTGTGTAAGCCCAGCAAACTTGGGCAGGGCATGAATATGAGGTCGGACACTATGAGCAGCGGGTCAGGCTTTTATTAGCGGGTTATTAGTTAACACAGTTGGTATATTGCGCGTGAAGTTGGGATAACTTGCTCTGTGTCTGTTCAGACCTTCTCAGCAATTCGTCGCGTTCAAGTTTTTGTTGTGGATAAATTCGAGTGCCATTAGCGTCGGTGATCCAAGCAAATGCCCTCATGTTAGCTTCTATCTGTGACGCAATTTGTTCTTCAGTCAATTTTGTAGCTTGGATTTGATTCCATATATTTGAGCATGCGGCAGAACGCTCTGTACTTTTGCTCTCAGCCAACATTCTCTGCTGGCGTTCATCTGAAAGAGTGCTGGTGAGAAGATTGTGATTTTTTAGAAGTTCATTGTTTTCTTCTTGGATTTTAGATATTTTTAAATTTAATTCATCGAAACTATCTTTTGAGACATACTTTGCAAGTAAATCGTTCCGGTCAATGTAATTGGTTGCCACATCTTCTCTGTCAATGAAATTTTCCTTTATTTCGCTGGTTGTGAAGGTTTGATTTCCAGTGATTTTATTGTATGTTGGGGCTGCGCAAATGCCGAGATAAAATACACCGATCGCAGCGCTGCCAACACTGACTAGGGGATGGTTTTTTGCTGCATTTATAATATCGCTTAAAAAGCTAAGCTGTGTCATTTTGACCTGCAAAATTTTGATTTTTATTTCGACCGACAGGTTGGATTGACTTATTAGTCTGCTGTGTTCGGTTTGTGCGATCGATGAGTATGCCTGAAGAATCCGATCGTTTGATCTCGTCTGCGAAGAGTGGGGCTAAAATCTCGTTTGCCCGGTACACAGCAGCATATGGCACGCGCGACTCGTCAAGCAACGCAGCGATCCGTTCCCCAATAGCACCTTTTCCTTGGTCGCCTCTTTAGTGAGTGCAATAACGGGGTTGCAATAACGGGGGTCAGGTTGAATTATCAGTCGGCGGTGTTCGGTTTGCGTGGCCGATGCGCGGGCCTGACGCCTGCAAAGCGGTTGGTCTTGGCTTCGACCATTGCGCGGAAGGCGTCGTGGCCCAGGGCTCGCTGCTGCTGTAGATGAAGATAAATGTTGGCGAGCAGTTCGTCGGAGAGGGCTTCACCGAGCAGGGCACGGTAGGCGTCGGATCGCTCGATCGGGTCGCTGCCAAGCGCAAGCGAACAGGGATGTGGTGTCAGTGCGGAGTGCTTGCGCTGGCCTAGATTGGCTGGGCAGCTGGACCAACGATACGCTGCCGGGTCGTCGGTCAGGCGAGCACGTACCGGGTTGAGTTCAATATAGCGATAGCCGCGAAGGACGTAGTCCGCGCTGTCCAAAAGGCAGGCTTTGTAGCGGCCTTCCCATGGTGTGCCGGTGCGCCCGTGGCCGCCACTGAACAGCGCCACGTACGTTGTGCCCAAGCCGCTGCATCAGTTGCCCGATCCATCCCGTTGCTGGAGGCGTGGCAAGCAAGTGCACATGGTTGTCCATCAACACATAGACATGCAGCTGGCAGCCTATGGCGTATAGGGCATCACGCAATAGATGCAGGTAGCGCAATCGGTCGCCATCATCCAGAAAGCACGGCAAGCGGTTGTTCCCGCGCTGCATGATGTGCTGCGGGATACCGGGAAGGTCGATATGCGGAAGTCTGGCCACCTAGCAAGACTCGCAGCAAGGTATTGGTTCTGACAGCGAGGGACACCCTCCCAAAGAGTAAGGCCGCAGCCTGAAATTTGCGTAGGAAGTGACCTTGCCGCTGTCAGCGGTGTATAAATAAGCAGAGCCATAGACGCGCGGCTCGCTAGTCTTGCTTAAAGTGAAGGGATACACATGCAACGATACGGGCAGCTTCTGCTGTGTGTTCTGGTCTGCTCAGGCATCTCGCTGCTGACAGGTTGCCAGGCACAGACAACCCAGACGCAGGACGTGCCAACGCGCGTTGCGGCTGATGGGCAGGTCCCCATCGTACGACCGCTGCAGTTGGCGGCGATGACCAGTCCGATGGTGGTCGAATTCAACGTGCAGCCTCCTGGCAAGAGCGCGACTAGCACACTGTTCCTGGGTATCCGCGTTGGCGACGAGGATGCTCTGAAGTCACTTGAAGCTGCCCAAGCGCTCCGCAGATCCGGCCTTCACGCTGAGCTTGTTCTGAAACGGCTTGAATCAAGCGGTGCAATCAACATGCCATTGGTGCGTGTTGAATCGCAGGCAGGCGTTCCCGCTCGGACCATCGCTGTGAGTACAGACGGGCGTGTTCCAGGCGTGTGGCTGGATGATGTGGATGACGCGTCCCTTCAATCTGCGGGTCTGGAATCTCCAGGACGTCGCTACACGCAGCTTGCCTTCGCCTGGGCGCAAGGAATTCAGCCTGGCAAGTATCAGTTGAGCATCAGGCTGCTTGGCCAGCCGCCGCAGTTGGCATCGATCCAATCCGAGTTGCTGGTCGCTTACCGACACAAATCAAAGTAGGAAAACCTCATGGACGATAAATACGCTGTCACCCTCTACGTTGCCGCGCCGGGGACACCGCTTCTTGACGGTGGAACATCGGCAGCAGGGCACATGTACTACACAGTCACGCACGGGAAGGAACAAGCCAGCTTCGGGTTTGCGCCCATCGAACACGGCGTGATGTCAGGGCCTGGAAAGGTCTACAACAATGACGCCGATCAATACCAAAAGCCTTTCTATCAACGCACGATGGAGATCAGCAAGGATCAGTACGAAAAATTGATGGAGTTTGGTGCAAAGCCCGGCGAACACGACTTCAACACGCAGTATCACGGCGCAATGAACAGTTGCATCGATTACACATGGGGCGCTGTCAATTACGCCGGCCTGCATCGTACCGACCTGAAGTTCATACAGGATAAGGACTTCGAGGGTGGCCTGAAACCGCTCAGCAACGTTGAGTACATCCGTAGTATCAAAGCCCCTGTTCCCGACAGCGAATTGAACACTGAGCAATACAACCCGATGCCGGAGCGGACACTCCTGCAGCGCGTGATCAGTGATGCGCAGTTGCCAGGCAAGGATCGTGAGATGCTCAACACGATTCGGGAACAGGTTGCAGGCATCGATCAGCAACATGGCAGGGCCTACGATGCCACTAGCGAGAAGATTTCCGTTAGTTTGCTGGTAACCGCGAAGGAGGGCGGACTGAGCCGCGTAGACCACGTGGTTCTCGGAAACACTCCCGGTGATGGAGCAGGCCAGCGCCTATTTGTAGTGCAAGGCGAGTTGGATAACCCTGCTCACCTCAGAGCATCGATAAAGGCCGAAGAAGCAGCAAAGACACCTGTCGAGCAGTCATTCGCAAAGGTCGAGCAAATCTCTAACACCCAACAAGAACGTGCGTTGGCAGCACAGCAGGAACCCGCACTTGAGCAAAGTCGGGCGTCGATGCAGATGGGTTGACCGCCGTTAATTTGGCTGGGAAAGGGAGCCGGTTGGTGAGGAAATGGCTGGGTCAATGTGCTTAGCCGATAAGTGAGCTTGACGCCGGCGAAGCAGCCGGTCCTTGCTTTGAGTATCAGGAAGAAGACGTCGTGGTTGCGCTGCTTCCATGGCTAATTGCGAGTTACGAGGCTGGACTATGGGGCGCATTGTCAAGGCAGTGTTGGTTTTGGGGCTTGTGCTTGTGGCCGCGCCTACGGGTTGGGGGTCTTTATTCTCTACCAACTGCCGCGGTGACGGCTGCCTTGGTGTTCTGGTGCTGTGGGCGGTAGGGTTACTTTTCGCGCTGTTAATGGTGCTTGGGTTGATTACTCGCGGCTTAGTAATCCGTTGGAAAGGTGGCAAGTTCCCTCAACAAACATGGCAATTGTGTGGGATCGCATTGGCCTTTTGGGGCGGGATCGTGGCTTTGGGATACTTCTTCGCCACCACGCGGTCCTAGGTCGGCAGGAGCATGACACTTGACATGAGCGATCTCGCAGAAGCCTTTCTATCACCCGACCAAAACTAGTCGCCGCTTCGTAAGTAGGTTGCTTAAAGTGCTGTCACCTGCTGGATAAAATTTTGTGCAATGTCTCAACTGCTTAGATCATGTGAGAATGCGCTTTCGGCAATAGCTTGAATTCAAGGAGTAGCAATGATGCGGTTATGCGGGGTCGCGTTGACCAGCTGCTTCTCATAGGCAAAAGCACCTGGTCTTTAATGTCTTGCTGAAAAATTCAGTGAGTAGAGTCTGCTGCGACCGTCGAAGCTCGCGTCTACTAGGATCTATCCGGCGCAGTTGATGATTGAGGTATGACAGGCGACTCTACGGGTCTGCTGGGATCTGTTAGGCCTGCACGCAGAGCTTGAGTGTCCTTGACCGCCTTCTCCTTGGCTTTTGCATAGGTTTCTCTAGCTTCGGAAACCAAGACGTCGAGGCGCGCCCGCTCGGTGTCTAGCTCCGTTGTATCGATACCCATTGAAGCAACCTCTTGCGAAGTCATATCCAGCGAACGCTTGGTCGCGATGAGCGCGTAGAGCATGTCTTCCGCGGAATCAGCTAGTGCTTGGGTTGCCGCGATCTGCGCGAGCACTTCGTGTCGCTTCATGTCGACCAGGTTGCCGAGCACCAGAGCTGGATCATAGGGTGTGGTAGATGGCACGGTGAAGGCTCCTGATGGTTGAGGTGTCTATGTGTCCGAGATTAGCTGGCTTCAACTAACGGGGCACTGGGGGCGGTTTCACAAGCAGTCAGGTCATTCGTAGCGTGGGGCAACCTGAGAGAGTCGTTGATGCGTTTGATCCAAATCTCGCCAACATTGGCCGCCGTTTTCTCTGCGTCGCAGTGCCACAGGTTGATGAATGCGCAAATTCCTAGCACTGCTGCCGCGACTGCATAGAGCCATTGCGAGAGTCCGCTAGCGTGGGCGGCGGCATAGGTTGCGCCCATTGCCATGGATGCAAGCAGGAAATAGCGCACCAACGACCAGCGGTGATTCAGCCATCTGCGAACTGCGCGCTTGTGCCGAGTGTGAGCCCAGCGCACCATTTGGGTGTCTGAGTCGTACTGGTAGAACTCCCAGATCTCCGAAAGGTCCATCAGTGCCTGGCTGCAGTGTGGGTGGCTCAGGGCGGTGCGGATGACATGAGCAGGTAGCGGTTGTCCATAGAGATGGCGAACGGTGACCTCAAGCCAGAGATCGTCATCTGCGCGCTTGGGGTCCCAGTGCTCAAGGAATTCGCGTCGATGTTGACTTCGCCTGCCATGAAGATCGAAGAGACCGCGCGTTGCATAAATGATGAGCGCGAACAACACGATTGGGATGAGTAGGCCAGGGCCACCGGCCGCGATCATATCCTTGAACATTCACCCGTCCTCAATGAGCGTGAAGACCACGATAGTCGGCGGAAGTGCGGACGCAAGATCGGAGGCTGACGTCGCGTCTGCAGATGCCGACTCCGCGTTCAGTTCGTGACCGGAAGGGCCGCGATCCTGGAGACACCGGGCAGCCGCTGTGTATAGAGCTTGGCCATGTCATCGGGGTTGACCACATGTGCAAAGTGCTCAAGGCCGATGGTCAGGAAATCACCATGGCGGCCATCGCGCTTGATTCCCACTTCAACGGCCTTGAGCGCGCTGATCCAATACCAGGAGACGTTGTCATTGTCCTCGCCTCTGTAGGCGTACCAGAGCGGGATACGGAACATGCGCTCGAACGCGACGGCTTTCAGCAGCTCTTTCTGCAGGCTTAGCGTGAAGCAGGGCGAGCCATCCCATTCCTTCAAGTCGAAGTTTTTGGCATCTACGGCAATCAGTCCGATGGAGTCGAGCAGGACCATGAAATCCGGTCGCTTGATCTCACCTGTGAAGAGTGGGGCGAAGCTTTCCCTTGCCTGGCAGACCGCAACGTAAGACAGGCCAGAGTCGCCAAGCCACTTGCAGAGATCCGTCTCCCCAATATCGCCTTTCTCCTTGATTGCCTCCTTGGTACCTACGATTGACTCAGAAATTCTTCGCAAGATTGACATGTCGTTCCTTCAAGTGGAGCGGAGCGCGGTATACCGAAAGCAGCAAACCATTGCATCGGTCGCAGTGCACAACTCCTTGAGAACGGATCTCCGGTTTTGCGATACGGATCACTGGCTGGGCGGTCGATGCCAAGCATTTGCGGCGGGCTTGCCCTATGGGCGCGGAGTCAGGCAAAGGCCTTATGTGGCTATTGACACGCCACACCTTGCACTTGCAATCTAAGTTCAAGGAGCGTCGAAACTCCTCACAGAGCGGTACCCACCTCCGTCAAACCGGTGGGTTTTTTGTGCCTGCATCCCGCAGGTACAAGCCGACGCAATGCCTGCGTCGGGAGGGCGGCTAATACAACACCCGCAAGGGGAATACGCCCGCCGGCTCTGTGCGGTTTCGAACCTCCCGACATCCCGTCGCCATTGGTGGCGGTTCTTGGGTTGTTCCAGGAGGGCGTTGCCATGTCTATCGCACCATCCATGCCGGCATTTGTGCCGGTTGATCTGTTGCCAACCTTCGCTCACCGCCTGCGGTGGGATGTGCGTGAGGTGCTGCGCCGGCTCGCCGCACGCGCAGCTCTTAAGCAGGTGAGCGAGCATCTCGCGCATCCGCTGAGTTGGCAGCCCGCTGTGTTGCCGCACACTTTGCGCCGCCGGTTCGTACGCAAGGCCGTGGCGTTGCAGCAGCGCGTTGCCGCATCCACCAACCACCACCCGGAGGCGCCATGACACGCCGCCGCCCACCCACGGCATCTGCCAGCGCACGGCCCACCCGCACGCGTGCGCGCCCCGCGCCACCCAAGCGGGTGCAGTGGGTTGTTGTGGAACCCGACCGCACCAAGCTGCCACCGATGCTGCCACCCGACCCGGACGCCCCCCCGCAAGGCCCTGGCACGCTGCGCGCACCCCGCCGCGCCCGCCGCCCGCGCCAATGCACCGTCAGCTACACCCATTACCCGGGCGCCCACGACCACGCGGGCGACCAGCACGTGCCCCACGTCCGCCTCAGCGGCCTATGGCTGGAACAACTGGGCTTTGCCATCGGCACCAAACTGCGCATCACCGCCAGCGCGGGGCAACTGCTGATGGAGGTGTTGCCGCCGGTGGAGGCGCCGGCCAGTGCGCGTAGCGTGCGGCGATGATGCTGCGGCTGCCAGACCCCTTGCGATTGACCTCGGTGCCGGATGCCACTAGCGTCGCAGCCACACCAGCGCACAACGGACGCTTCATGATCGCGCGCCCCCTCTACGCCTTGCTCGCCACCCTCGCTCTGGGCGCATGCGCCCACACGGCGGCCACCCCAACCCCGGCAACCGTCACGGAGACATCTGCCATGAGTTCCTCAGCCGATCACGTACCTGCAGATCCTTCCAAAGGTGGACCACGTACCGCGCAGGAAGCATTGGAGCGGGTACTGGAGCTGATTCGCACAAGCACCAGTATTGAATCGTTTACTGCCGACCATGTGTCTCGAGCAATGGGCCAGTCGGTACAGCATCGCGGTGATGGTTCCGGGCGGTTCGGTGCCAGTGGAGTGCTGACCCGAGACTGGAACTACGGGTTTGGTGTCAACAAAACCGAAATAAAAGGTGCATGGTTCGAGTTCCTGTTCCTGCCTAATCCGCCAGAAGCGTCTCCGTCTATGTCGGATATCTGCCAGATCGATTTCGAGGCATTTGCGGCGCACCTCGAAAAAATGGGTTTCTCGCGGCAGCGCAATCTTGTCGAGGATGGACGATGGATGAGCGATATTTTTCAACGTCCAGGGATGCGCGTAGAGCTCTTCCCGCGTGGCGAGGCTGACGAACCTTTAGCGCGCACCACGCATCAGTGCGTCGAGTGGGTTCAAATTCGCTAGTCCAAGGAGCGGACATGTTGAGCCAAGAAGCAAGTGCCGTGGTGGCGTCATTCGGTCAGCAACCAGGTGTCACACGTGAGCATCTGGACAACTTCAACCGGGTCCTGAACGATTCGCCCGAGTTGACCCGCCAGATCAACGAGGCGGTGCAGAAAAAAGTACTGAAAGGCTTCGCGCCGTTAAACGATCCGCATGCGGGAGGCACCTATGATCCACGCGGTCAGGAAATTCACCTGCCGCTTGCAGCGCTGGTGAATGATGCCAGCGGCAAGCATGCAGCAGCAGGCGATTTGACTTTCGTCTTGGGACATGAAATTCAGCATAGCCTTTACAGTCCCACTGCTGCGCTTGCGCGGGAACAGTTCAAAACAGAGGCAATAAAAATTGCCCGTAGCACGCACGATTACACTGCTGCTGGCGAGAAGGTGCTGGCCAGTAACCGTGCGGACGAAGCAACGGCCGAAATAGCCGGATGGAACGCTATCGTGAGCGCGGTCAAGAGTCGTAACCCTAACCCTACGCTTGAAGATGTGTACCTGTTTGCGGATGGTCGGGCCAGAGATTTCGTCACGCGCAGCGGTTATCCAAGCGTCTATACGCCCAAGGCAAACCTGGCGTTCAATAGCGACCTGACGTTGTCGCCCACGGCGGGTAATGTCGAGGCAATGGGAGTGAATTACTTCGACAAGTCGGTCAAGGACACCCGTATCGGTCATGCGGGCCAGTCCGACTACGTCAACCATTACGGTCCGTGGGTGGTCGGCACAGCCGCCATCTACGAGCGACACTACAACAAGCCAAAGCCCGGCGAGCCAGAGCAGCCAATGATCCTGGACATGCAGCGCCTGGGATTCAATGAAGAAATTTTGGAGCACAACGGCATTGACCTGGGTAGCGACACCCGTCCCATGCCATACCTGGACAGTAGTACGCAGCCGCCAACCCCTGGGCTCTTCCAGCACAGCAAGGACACTCACCTGCACGTCTCGCCGATTTCTGCCCAGGCGCTGGAGCAGGAGCTGCGAGAGCGCGACCCACAATCGCCACGTCCCCCGTCGCAGACGCCTTCACAGCCAGGCCACCCAGACCACGCGCTGTATCAGCAGATCAAAAGTGGTGTGATGCAGCTCGACGCCCAGCACGGCAAAGAGTGGGACGGGGCAAGCCAGCGCATGACTGCCAGCCTGCTTGCGCTGGCCAAAGAGGAAGGGTTGTCGCGGGTGGATCATGTGGTGCTCAACAACCCAACGGCTCAGCTGGCTGGCGGCGAGAAGGTCTTTGTCGTCCAGGGCGCCCTCAACGACCCGGCACACCAGCGCGCACACATGCCGACGGTGGACGCCGTGCAGGCACCAGAGAACCAGTCGTTCGATCGCGTGCAGGCAATCAACCAGACTCAGGCCCAGGCGCGTGAACAGCAGCAGGCGCTGGAGCAGTCGCAGCAAGCTGTTACTCAGGCCGGACCGTCAATGGTGCGCTGAGAAATTCCATGCTGTCGGTACCGGCTGTCACTGGGTGCGACGAAGGCTGAGAGGTGCCTGTGCAAAATTCGCTGATCTACGTCGTGTTCTGGTTGCTCGTTACAACGGGTTGCACCTGGAGATTTGCTCAATTTGGGATGGATAAGCCCTCCGGCCCGTCACTCTGTGCAGAGGTTCTGGACTGGGAGAGCGCAAGCGCGTCTCAGGCGCTGCGAATGACGCCGCAGATCGTGGAGGACGAGAACGGCCGGTCTTATCATTTTGATCTCGGTGGACGAAAGGGGCTGCGCTATCTGGCTGCGAGTTGTGGAATCGGTGTTTATGCTGAATGCAGCTTTGACGCAATTTATTCGAATGGGCATGTCCTTCGATTTTCTGAGCTGTCGACATTTAGCCTCTGGAAAAGTCGAGAGGAGTTCTATCTCGTCTATCATGTCGTCGCCCCTGAGGGGGAGTTGGAGAAGGGATTGCGAAGAGTCGTCAAGGTGGATGATCCGCCCTCAGAGATCTGCAATCAGATCGGTGACTACTCAAATTTGATGTAGTTGCCCGATCAGGATGTCAACGACTTGCTTAGTTGCCTGGGTCCGGAATTTATCAGGAGGGAAAGTCGCTACTCCTGCCAAGATGCGCGTGCATTGCGCTTCTGGTTAAACATCGCTCTACCTCAGGAAGGGGCCGCGCCGTATGTCATTCGCTATCTTCCGTTCTTACGTTTCGACATCGGTCGCAGTGGTCGTTGCCACCTTTGCAGGATGCGCCATGACCGAGCCACCGATCTCAAAAGAACAGTTCTCTGAGCATGTTGTGGCGCTGCTGGCCGGCAAGGACTCGGCGGTGGTCGAAGCCGGCAAGCTGACCGATTTCCCTTGGAAGACGCTGTGCTTCGAGCGCGATGACAGTCTGTTGCTGAAGTTCGATCGCGACGGAGAGACATCCGTGCTGCCGTTGCCCTATGAAGAGTTCTTCGTGGATGAGGCACATGTGAGCAATTCCCTTGAGGACAGCTGTGTCACGCCATCCGATCGCATCCTGATCAAGAAGAAGTCTCCGGGCTATCAAGGGCCTGTCGAGTTTCAGCGGGTGGCGCGCGCAGTTGGGTTGAGCCGCGGTCGAATCTGGGGGTCTGTGCAAGCCAGGTATGCGGTTGCGCAGGAGTATGTGGGCATCGGGACAAGCTGAGCCGCGCACCACGTGTGGCTGGTCGAATTTGATAGTGAATGCTCTAGTTCTTTTGCCTGGCCAGCGCTTTCCTGCATAACGCAAGATTGGTTCGCGCTGCGCGTACGATCGCCAGATAGCGATCCGCAAGGACCGGTGGCCAGTTCTCCATCACTGCGTCGTCGTCTGCCGCCGCGTCTTCGGCGTAGGCATTCAAGGTTTCCAGACACTGCGCATAAAGCGCGTTCTTGTACTGGGTGATCGCCAGATCATTGCGGATCTCTCCCTCTTCTTCCCATTCCAGTGTAGGCCCGCATTGCGCCAGGACCGGGGACAGGGTGGTCAATGCCATCTTGTAGTCCTTGCGGTCGTAGTGCTGCTGAAATGCCGCGCGCGTGCGCGCAAGGGCGTTGCGGCTGCAACCATCCTTGGCCCGCAGGTAGGGTGCTTCGAAACTGCTGTTGTAGCCGCACAAGGACTTGCACTCGACCGGCGTGGTGGTGGTCACGTCGATACCTTCGGCGGTGTCTGCGAACTGCACTTGACACTCAGTGGGGCCGGTCTCGCTTGTGGCAATGCCTTGTCTTCCGTCAATCACACCTTCCAGGAAGCACATGGCTTGGCCAGTGGTGCTTTCCAAAGAGAATCGTAGCGATTGCTTGTGCCTGGTCAGTAGTAGATGCCCCCATCCCTTTTCGGTGATGTATTCGCCGGGCACCAGGGCGACGCTTGCTGCGGGGTCGTCCAAGGTTGGTGCGAATTCGGGCGAGCCGGCAGGCGGCTGCGCGAGGCATAGCGTGGTGGCAAGTGCCATAGATGTCAGGCAGGCCAGCGTCAGAACGGGGATTTTGTGTTTCCTGTCCATGCGTCTGCTGTGGTGTCCCGGAGATGATGGAGCGATGGACATCGACATCACCCTTGATGCGCATCACCGCAATGCCGCCCGCACCGTCTGCAACGAGGCGGCAAACAGGTCGACGGCGCGCTTGCCATCGTTGTCCTTGATGGTTTTGTCGGCACCCCGGGCCAGGACGAGGGCGTAGTTGGGCGCGCTCTCATCGTTGCTTTCCTGTTCGGCGGCGTAGTGCAGCAGGGTGCGGCCCCTGGCGTCGCGCGCGTTGATGTCGATCCCCAGGCTCAGCAGAAAATCGAGAAAGGCCACTTCCTTCGGGAACGTGTGGCGCGGGAGCCAGTGACGGGCGGTGAGGTTATGCAGCAGGGTTTGCTGGCCCGGTTGCAGGGCCAGCGAGTCCAGCCCCTTGCTCATGATCAGGCGCACCAGGTCCGGCTGGAAGCAATAGGCCAGCGACGAACGGCCATCGGCGTCGGTGCGGGTGGCGTCCGCGCCCAGGTCCAGCAGCGCGGTGATGGGGCTGTCGCCATCGAGCGTGTGGGAGAGCAGCGCCGACTGCAGCGGTGTGTAGTGCTGCGAGTCGTCGGCGTTCTGTGCGATGGCCTGCGCGTTGATGTCGGCGCCGCCGGCGACCAGCACGCGCACCTTTTCGCCGGTGCTGGCGGTGTGCAGCGGCGTGGTGCCGTGGATGTCGCGTGCGTTGGGATCGGCGCCGTGTGCCAGCAGCACGCGTGCGGTGGCCACGCCGCCCCAGCCGAGCATGGTGGTGCCGTTGTCCCAGCGTGCGTCCGGGTCGGCGCCGGCGTCCAGCAGCGCTTCCAGCATGTCCAGATAGTCCTGCAGGCTGAGGTGGTTGCGCAGCTTGCTGTCGACGTCTTTCACCGCCTCCTCGCTGGCCTGCTGCAGGGCGCGCTTGGCAGCGCGATAGCGCGCGCGGGTCTGTGCGTCCTTGGCTTGGGCGATCATGTCATCCAGTGAGTCGAGGCTGCCGATGCTGATGCTGTCGATCAGGTGCTGGCGGTAGTGCGCGCGCGTCATTGCGGCGATCGGCCCGCGGGTGACCACCAGGTCGTGCAGCGGCCAGTACCGCTGATTGGCCCAGCCGTTGACGCGTGCGCCGTGCGCGATGAGCCAGCGCACGGTGGCCAGCGTGCCGTGTTTGACCGCGGTATTGAGCGGCAGCAGCCGTGTATTGAGCGTTGCGCCGGCCTTGAGCAGGCGCTCGATCATCGCCGTGTTGTCGTGCCGGGTGGCGTAATGGATGGCGGTGGAAAACTCCTGGTCGGATGCGGTGTGTTCCATCAGCCAGTCGCTGTCCGGCGTGCAGTCGGGGACGGCGCCTGCCAGCAATGCGGCCTCGACGCCGACGAGTGAATTGGCGCGTGCGGCGTCCAGCAATGCGCGATCGGCAGCGCTGCGCTCCACGATCGGCAGCGGCGGCGTATCGGGGCCGGGTTGCGCCGGGTCGCGTTGCAGCCAGGCCAGCCACGCCTTTGAGCCCTGGTTGCCGGCATCCAGGTAGAAGGTGTCGTCTTTCTGGCCGTTGCCGAAGCGCATCCACGAGGCCCATTCGGTGCCGGCCATGCCTAGCGCCGACATCTGGGTGATGAAGCTGAAGAAGTCCGGCGCCAGCGCTAGGCCGTGCAGCATCTCCAGTTCGTTCGAGAAATAGCGTACCGGTTGCCTGGCCGGATCCGCATGCGTGGTGTCGATGGTCAGCCAGTCGCCGTTGATGAGGTTGTAGAAAGCGAACTGGTGTTCCCACAGTGCAGGACTGTTGGGTGCCTCGGACAGATCGCGCGTGGCCAGCTCCTGCTTCCAGTCCAGGAAGACGGGCAGGGCCATCGTATCGATGTGCGTCAGGCTCCACACCGTGTCGCGATTGCAGCTCATCGACGGCAGGTCTTGCTGTTCCATCGCGCGCAGATGCGAGGGCACGTACCAGCCGAAGCTCACCTCCGCCGACAGCTCGCGCAGGACGCGACGCAGTTGGGCGGGGATCGGCAGGCGGTGACGGCGTTCGAGCGATAGCAGCTGGCGTTCTGTCGCAGGCGGGGCGAGCCGTAGCGGCGTCACCTGCCAACGGCGCTTGCGGGCGATGGCTTCCATCCAGCGCCATTTCGCCTGCCACTGGCTCCAGCGCGTGTGCAGGGCGCTGTCCTGCGTGGCGCAGGCGCCGAGCATGCCCGCTGTGCCCAGGACGACGATGCCGGCTTCGAGAAATTGACGACGGGTGACCTTGCTCAGGTGCGGTTCCTCGCAGAAGGCGGAAGAGACAGCTGCTTGCGGGGCGAAGGATAACGCGCGAGGCGATCGGTGCCCGGCAGCAGGCAACGTGTGCGCGACACACCAGGGCGCGACGCCGGAATGCCTGCAGCGCAGACCTTGCGCTCTGTTGCCCGGGCTCGATAATCGGCACGACACCGTGCGGCGGCTGCGATACGTGTTGCCTGCAGCCAGATGTGGCTGAACTGCATCGGTGCGGGAGCAGCGTCAATCCACGGAGGATGCAGATGCAATCGACATCGCAGATGGAAGACAGGTTCACCCCGGCCACACGGCTGTATGTCCTGCTGGCGCGGGACGCGCGTACCGGGGTGATCTTCCGGCGTGGGCCCAGCAAGCAGGTACAGCTGATCCGCTGGGACTTGCGCACGGATACGTTCGAGCACGGGCAGTGGTTCAAGGGCCGCATCTACGAGCGGCGTTGCGATCTGTCGCCGTCGGGGCGGCTGTTGGTGTATTTCGCGGCCAAGCACAAGGGCGATTTCGGAACCTGGACAGCGCTGTCGCGCCCACCGTTCTTCACCGCGCTGGCGCTCTGGCCCAAGGGGGATGCGTGGGGTGGCGGTGGTGCGTTTGAGGACGAGCAGACGCTGCTGTTGAATCATCGCCCGCAGGCAGGCCGCGAGCCGTTTCCGCTTCCGACCGGCTTCGGTCTGAAGCACGGGATGACGGTGCGGCCGTTCGGGCAATGGTCCGGCGGTGGCGAAGACGAGCCGATCGACAGCATGCTGCGGCAGCGCGCTGGCTGGCGAACGCTCGACGGCGGTGAGGGCGAACGCGGCGGTTTGCGAAGCGGCGTGCTCTACGGCTTCACGCGCCCACGCGTGTGGGAGAAGGACGGCAGTGGCGGGCGTCGGCTGCAATCGCTGTTGCGTGCCGTGGGGCGCCAGAACGATGCCTGGTATGCGCTGGGTCATCGCGTGCTGGATCGCGACGGCGCCGTGCTGGTGGACCTGCCCGGCACCGACTGGGCCGACTGGGATGGCGGCGACCTGGTGTTCGCGCGGGGCGGCTGCCTGTATCGATTGTGCAAAAGCGATTTCCGGCGCTATTCCGAGCAGGGTGAGCAGGCGGCTCGGCTGCTGCATGACTTCAGCAAGGCGCGGTTTGCGCCGGTGGCACCCACAGCGGAGGCGCTACGCTATTGAGGGGCTGTGCGTGATGCCTGTGCGCTGCCGGCATTGCAAGCGGACAAGGCCTTGGAATGCGGCACCGCGTTGCCTGCGCGGCGCCGCGGCTTGCGGCAGCAAGATGTCGACCTGCAAGGCCTCCGTACACACGCCTGAGTCGCGCCAGCCGCTTATCGGCGGCGTGGTGCGGCAATCAGGCGCCATCGTTTGCGCGCAGGTGATCGAGCAGCAGCGGGTGCAGCAGCGCTGGCATGGGAGCAGTACCTGCCCCGTGCTCCCACTGCTGCAGGAATGGCGCCAGCCATTGGCGATGCCAGACAGTTGGACGGGCGCGTGCGGCCAGCCGCTGGCGCAACTGTTCGACATGTGCGTTGGCACGTGTCTGTTCGCCGCACTCCAGGTGGAAGAACACGAATACCAGCAGCACGCTGTCCGGGCTGGCGAATATCACCTCGGGCGGCACCACGCCGTTGTCGTCGCCGTGTTCCAGCAGCTGCAGCCAGGTGTCGGCGGAGCGTTGGAACCAGGGGCCGGCCAGCTGATCGGTGATGTGGCTGAAGAAGTGCACATCCAGTGCGGGCAGTGCCGTCGCCAGACGGGCCAGGGCAGCGCTCAGCACGGCGTCGCTGTGGGCTGGATTCAGTGCCCAGCCGCCGTAGTCGCCCACGTCCGCGCTGTCCAGGACCTGCTTGCCCAGGAAGGTGGCCGCATCAGCCACGCAATGCAGGTCATGCAGCTGCGTGGTCGCCGCGCGCTGCTGCCAGGCCAGCAGGCGGGCATGCTGCAGCCCCGCCTGGACCATCAGCTCGCCCAGGGTCGGGTCATAGCTGGCCCACAGACACTGACGGCTGCCGTCGTGGTCGCGGATCCATTGCCAACGATGGCTCGCTTCAACCGTGACAGCAGACCAGCCAGCAGCGCGCAGCGATGTGCCCAGGTGTTGCTCCACCAGTTGCGGGAGCAGCTCGCGCAGACGCACCTGCTGACGTGTGGCCTTGTCACGCGCAGTGCGTAACGCCGCAGGCGTGCGCTTGGGCTGCAGGAAAAACCGCAGACCCATCTCGCGCTCGATCTCACTGGAGGTGCCGCTGTCGGCCAGCCGCGGCACGGCCAGGTCCTCGGGTGCGCCACGGCGAGGCTTGAGCGCGCGGAGTGCGGCCAGCGCACGGATGGCGCGCAAGGTGTCGGAAGCGAGCAGGCCGTCCAGGGTGGGGGCGATACCGTCGGCAGCGTCGAAGGTCTCGTCCAGCCAGCCGTTGACCAACAGGCCGTAGCAATCGGTGAACAACGCGCTGTCATCGGCCTGGTGGGCGAGGTCGAGAACGTCCCCGAACACTTCTGCCAGCGGTAGCGTGTGGCCGGTGTCTGGTTGGCGGTAGACCACGCGTGCCTGGTCTTGCCATTGCAGATAGACCTCGCCCTGTGCGTCCTCCAGCCAACCGGGCGCTTCGGCGGCCAGGGCCTGCGCGCGCAGGGTCGCATCGTCGATCTCCTCGACCGCCGTACGCACCAGCACGCCATTGCGCAGGAGCTCGGTGTGCACGCGGAACCAGGTCAGGCCGGTGTCGTAACGCGCCTGCAGCCCAAGCAGGCTACGCATGAGCGCTGCCTTGTGCGTGCGACTCAAGCTGCCGCGATCGACCAGCTGGACGCAGCGTTCGATGAACTCCTCGATAGCGTGTTGTGACATCCGTGCCTCCTGTACGTCAGTGGTCAACGTGCGGGCATCATCATGCCAGTGGTCCGGGCGACCGCGTGAGCGGGAAAGGCCGTGGGCGGGAGCCGTGCCGCCCGGCGCGGATCCGCTGCCTGTTCGTGCGCTGCTGCGCACGTTTCATCTCAAGCCAATAACGGGGTCAGGTTAACTTATCAGTCGGCGGTGTTCGGTCTGCGTGGGCGATGAGCGGACCTGACGCCCGCAAAGCGGTGGGTCTTGGCTTCGACCATTGCGCGGAAGGCGTCGTGGCCCAGGGCTCGCTGCTGCTGTAGGTGAAGGCGAATGCTGCGACGTAGTTTCGTCCAAGCCGCTGGATCAGTTGCCCGATCCGTCCCGCATCAGGTGGCGTCACTAGCAAGTGCACATGGT
Organism: Xanthomonas sp. WHRI 6108; assembly: GCF_040202385.2. NCBI lineage: Bacteria > Pseudomonadati > Pseudomonadota > Gammaproteobacteria > Lysobacterales > Lysobacteraceae > Xanthomonas > Xanthomonas sp. WHRI 6108. Next base: position 664,229 of record NZ_CP168198.1, read on the forward strand.
TGTCCATCAAGACGTAAGCGTGCAACTGGCAGCCTGTCGCGTGCAGGGCCTCATGCATCAGGTGCAAATAGCGCAATCGATCGCCATCATCCAGAAAGCAGGGCAACCGGTTGTTCCCGCGCTGCACGATGTGCTGCGGGATGCCGGGAAAGTCGATGCATGGAAGTCTGACCATGGCACAAGACTCGCAGCCCGGCGTTGGTGCTGATAGCGAGGAAACCCTCCCGAAAGCTGAGGCCGTAGCCTGAAATTTGGCTAGGAAATGAACCTGACCCCGTTAGCGCAGCGTTTCCAGGCATGGCGCGTACTGGGCAGTCTTGTCTTGGACGATTGCCACGTCGTTGCGCATATTTCCCTCCTCGTCCCATCCCGGCGCCTGTCCGCACTGCGTCAGGACGGGAGACAGTGTAGAGAACGCTGCTTGATAGTCCTTGCGGTCGTAGCGCTGCTGAAATACCGCGCGTGCGCAGGCCGGCAACGTGCGGTCTCCGCGCTCCTCCAAGCGGAAAAAGCCATGCGGTTTAATTGCCTCGGTTCCCTTAGCTAGTGCGAAGAGACGTACACCGCATCCGCAAATGCCTCGGGAATTGCAAACGTCTCCCGCATCCTCCGCGCCTCGGCCGCCGGCGTGGCACCAAACAACCGCCGGAACTCACGACTGAACTGCGATGGGCTGGTGTACCCCACCGCATGGCTCGCCGCTTCCGCCGTCAGCGATTGCCGCACCATCAACAACCGCGCCTGGTGCAGCCGCGTCGACTTCACGTACTGCATGGGCGAGACCTGCGTGATCGCCTTGAAGTGGCTCTGGAAGCTGGGCGCGCTCATGCCTGCTTCGCTCGCCAGTCGCGCCACGTCCAGGGGCTGCGGATATGAGGCGTGAATCAAACGTAGCGCCTGGCTGATGCGACCGAACTGGCCGCGCATGGCCAGTGCACTACGCATGGCGCTGCCCTGCGCGCCCGTCAATACGCGGAAATAGAGCTCGCGTAGCAGTCCCGGGCCGAGGACGGCGGCATCCAGTGGCTTCTGCATGGCCTCGAGGAAGCGCAGGACCGAATCGCGCATGGCGTCGTCCACGGGCGTGGACATCATGCTCTGCGGTGGCTGCAGAGTGTCGTCCTGGCCTTTGCGGTCGATCTGTTCCGCCACTTCCGCGGCGAGCGGGAAGTCGAGATGGAGGTAGAGGGCCAGCAGGGGGTGGGCCGGCGTGGCGTCCGTTTCCATCGTGAAAGGCACGGGCACCGAGACGGCGAGGTACTGGTCCGCGTCGTAAAGGTAGAGCTGGTCGCCGAAGTAGCCACGTTTGCGGCCCTGGCACACGATGACGATGCCGGGGTCGTAAAGCACGGGCGTGCGGGCAAGCGCCCGGTCGGAGCGGAGGATGCGGACGCTCGGCACCGCCGTGAGGTTATAGCCCTCGTCGGGTGCAAGTTCGCGCAGAAGTTTGAGCGTGCGAGCCTTCGGAGCATCCATAGGAATAGGCAAGAATAAAAGCCAATTGTGACTTATCGACCTGGCAATGGTGGCGGATTATGCATTCCAAGACCAACCAACGGAGCACCCATGGGCAACCCGAAGACCCTCCTCATCACCGGTGTCAGTAGCGGTTTGGGCCGTGCCCTGGCCCGGCAAGCCGTCGCCCAGGGCCACGTGGTCATCGGTACCGTTCGCAACGCGGCGGCGAAACGCGTCTTTGAAGACCTCGCTCCCGGGAAGGTTCATGGCCGCCTCCTCGACGTCACCGACTTCGCCGCCATCGACGGCGTCATCGCCGAAGTGGAGGAGAATGTCGGCCCGGTCGACGTCCTTGTAAACAACGCTGGCTACGGCCACGAAGGCATCATGGAGGAGTCGCCTCTCGAGGAGATGCGCCGCCAGTTCGATGTCAACGTATTCGGCGCCGTCGCCATGATGAAGGCCGTGTTGCCGTACATGCGCCAGCGCCGCCGCGGCCACATCCTCAACATCACCTCGATGGGCGGCCACATCACCATGCCCGGCATCGGATACTACTGCGGCAGCAAATTCGCGCTGGAAGGCATCTCCGAGACGCTGGGCAAGGAAGTTGGTCCGCTAGGCATCGCGGTGACAGCGGTGGCGCCGGGTTCGTTTCGCACCGATTGGGCGGGGCGTTCGATGCAGCGGGCGCCGCGATCCATCGCGGATTACGACGCCATCTTTGATCCCATCCGCCAGGCCCGCGAGGAAAAGAGTGGCAAGCAGCCAGGCGACCCGGTGAAGGCAGCACGCGCGATGCTGAAGGTGATTGCCGCGGAAAATCCGCCGGCGCATTTGCTTCTGGGGAGCGATGCGTTGACGCTGGTGCGAGCCAAGCTGGCTGCGTTCGCAGCGTCCATCGCCGATTGGGAAAAGGTGACCATTTCAACCGACGGCTGAAGATGCGTCTCTGGTGCAGCGCACTTGCTAGCGAGGAGGGGAGCGCGATGAGTCTTATCGCGAGCACCGATCGGCGCCCCTACAACACGGGGTAGCGGGGGTGGCACCGGGCAGGTAGTTCAGTTCATGAAGGGCAATGAACACCGATTCCGCGCTTCTGGCCCGTTTGCCAAAGGATGGAGTGACGGCTTTGGTGTTGATGAAACCAGACTTGGCGGACGATGCGTCGTACGAGTGCCGAACGACGTCGGTAGCAATCGGCCTTGTTGCTTACAAACCTCACGTCTGGATCGTGTCCGCCACGTCGGATCTCGCACCAGCCGGAAGAACGGATGACCCGTATCTGGAAAGGGCAAGCATCTGGTGATTTCTGACGGCGAATCGGTCATGCAGTATCGCCGGTGCAAGTAACAGGGTTGAGGTGTGCAGCACGTGTGTGTTGATGTGGACGGAGGCTGACTGACGCGCAAAACGTAGGGGGTTAGCATCGCTTGCCGTCATAGAGGAAGAGGTGGGGCTGCGGTTCGGGGTGCGGCGCCCACCACCCACTCTCCATCTTTCGGCTGCACTGCTCATGTTCAGATCCACTTGCATGACCCTCGCGCGCGCGTTGCGCTGGTGCGTCGTGTCGCAGGATGCGTGGGGAAGTTGGTGGGCAGCGGCACTTGGCCGAAGGCGCGGCGATCACGATGAGCTCGCGTGACGGGCCGCCCATGGCGCGCGGGCAGCCGTCGCTCGCCGAGAGGGACCGTCTCCGCGCCGAGTTCGACCAGGCATTGGCCGCACTGCATGCCGAGCTGTTGGTGTACCTGCGCCGCCGTACGCGCGATGCCGAGACCGCTGCAGACCTGGCGCAGGAGACCTTCTCGCGGATGATGGTGTACCGCGATGCGCCCAACATCGGCGACCGCCGGCTGCTGATGTACCGCATCGCGCACAACCTGGTGATCGAGCAGCGGCGCTCGCGTCAGCGGCGGCTGGCGGCGCAGCACGTGTCGCTGGACCAGGTTGCACCGATCAGCGCCGACGAGGCCGGCGTGGACGAGATTGCCGATGCGCGCCAGACACTCGATGTGCTGCTCAAGCGCACCTTGCTCGAGCTGCCGCCGAAGTGCCGGCTTGCGTTCAAGCTCAGCCGGTTCGACGGGCTCACCTATCCGCAGATCGCCGCGAAGATGGGGATCTCCACCAAGATGGTGGAGAAGCACATCAGCCGTGCGCTGCTCGCGTGCCGCGCGGCGGTGGGGGAGTTGCCGCAGTAACCGGGCTGCAAGGCGGCTGGCTGGCGTCGCCGGAAGATGCTGGTAGCATCGTGCGCGAGGCCGCAGCAGACGGCCCGTCGGGAGTCACCAGCCATGCGTGCAGAGTCCGGGCGCATCCACGCGCAGGCGGCCGCCTATCTCGTTCGACACGGCAGCGAGACTGCTGCCGAGCGCGCTGCGCGTGAGGCGTGGCTGGCTGCCGATCCGCGCCACCGTGAGGCCTATCAGCAATTGCTTGAGGTGGACGAACACGCGTCGGCAGTGCTGGATGACCCCGAGTTGCAGGCCGCCACTGCACGCGATCTGGAACTGCTGACGCCGGCCTCTGCCCGGCGTCGTCGCTGGCCCTGGCTGTTGCTGGCAGCGATGCTGGTTGCCGCGGTCGGCTACGCGGTGCATCACCTGCTGGTGCAGTAGCGCGCACTCAGCGCTCGGCACTCAGCAAACCGCACTGCGTGTTGCGGAAACCGTTGAATGTGCGCTCTGTTGCAGCGCTGCCTGCATATTGCACACGTTGCTGGTAGGGCATTGCGCTTGCGCAACATCACTTGTTGTCGGGGGACGCAATGGCGATGGTGCCGCGCCCAGGACGCGAAGGATGCACATGCAAGCACGACGGGCAGTATCGGGGAGCGGTGTCGGTTTTGATCATGCACGCAGCAGACTGGCCTTGGGGGTGGTCTCGCTGCTGTCGCTGCACAACCTTGCGGCGCAGGAACGCACTGCTGTGCAACGCGTGCAAACCCCAGCGGTGGAAGCGGATGCGCAGCTCGGTGATGCGCCTGTGCACGTAGCCACGGCCGGCATGCTCTGGTGATGGCGATGCAGGCGTAGTGGACGCGTAGCAGGTAGTGGGGAAAGGGCAATTGCATACACAGCGATGACGTGTCGGGCCCGGATGGGTGCCGAGCCATTTTGCGTGCGCAATGATTGCTCGAAAATCAAACAGTTAGTGATACTGGTCGCTGCCCGTCGCGCTGCGGTGCCCGCGTTTTCAGCAGTCGGGTGCAGGACCGATCTTGCTCAGCTGGCGATGCGCGCCGGGTCGACCCGGAGTGCGCCGTCGGCGGGCCAACCCAGGCAAGCCAAAGGACGCAGCATGAAGACACGCACGTTACGCAACGCCATTTCCATCGCCCTGCTAGCCGTGGCGAGCGGGGCGGCAGGTGCGGTGGGGGCACGGGCAGCGACAGCGCAGGGGGCGACGCAAGCTCCGGCAGCGGCGCAGAAAACGCCGGGAGCCGTGGCACCGAACGCAGGCGAGCCGCCCAGGCCCGGCTCGCCGGAGGCTGCGATTGCGGCGACCGCGCCGGCGCAAACCGCCGCGACCGAGTTGGAGTCCATCGAAGTCACCGGCACGCGCATCAAGGGCGGTGCAGTTCCGTCGCCGGTGATTTCGATCAGCGCGGCGCGTATCCAGGAAGAGGATTTCAGCGATCTGGGCGAGGTGATCCGCAGCGTGCCGCAGAACTTCTCCGGTGGGCAGAACCCGGGCGTGCTGAGCGGCAATCTGGCCGGGGCCGGCAATGCGAACCAGAACATGACCGGCGGCGCGAGCCTCAACCTGCGCGGGCTGGGCGCCGATGCCACGCTCACCCTGCTCAATGGGCGCCGGCTGGCCTATGGTGGATTCACCCAGGCGGTGGACCTCAGCGCGATCCCGGTGGAGGCAGTGGAGCGGCTGGAGATCGTGGCCGACGGTGCGTCGGCAATCTATGGGTCGGACGCGGTGGGTGGCGTCGGTAATGTGATCCTCAAGCGCGACTACGACGGGGTGAGCGTTGGCACGCGCTTCGGGCGGGCCACGCAAGGCGGGCTCACCTCGCGGCAATACAGCGTTACGGCCGGCACCGCCTGGCGCAGTGGTGGAGTGATCGCGACCTATCAGGACGCGTCCGCAGACCCCATCTACAGCCGTCAGCGTAGTTACACCACTCAACTCACCGACCCGTCCACGCTGTATCCGGGCAGCGACCTGCGCAGCGGGCTGCTGAGTGCCTACCAGGCGCTGGGCGACAACGCCGAATTGCGCCTGGATGCGTTACGCACTGAACGCGACCAACTGCACTTTTACGCTGTCAGTGGCCGCAACAGCCGGGTCACTCCGACCACCACCAGCCTGCTGCTGTCACCGAGCCTTGTGGTGTGGTTGCCCAACGACTGGACGCTGACATTGGGCGCCACCGACGGCAACAGCAAGCACGATCAATACCGCCAGGAGGCGGCGCTGGCTAGCGGTGCGGTGAGCGTGACCGACCTGTGTTATTGCAACGACAGCCGCAGTTACGAGCTGGGCGCCGAAGGGCCGCTGTTCGCGCTGCCGGCAGGCGATGCGCGCCTGGCCACCGGGGTGGGGTATCGCAGCAACACGTTCCGTAACGTCAACCACGTCAGTGGCGTGGAGACGATCGACGGCAGCGAAAGCGCGCGCTTTGCCTATGCGGAGCTGAACCTGCCAGTGGTGGGCCCGGCACAGGGCGTGCCCGGTGTGCAGCGACTGACGCTGACAGCGGCGGTGCGCGGGGAGGACTACGGCAGCTTCGGCGGGGTGACGACGCCCAAGTTCGGTGTGCTATATGCGCCTGGCAGCGATGTGACGCTCAAGGCCTCATGGGGCAAGTCGTTCAAGGCGCCCACGCTGTTCGAGCGCAACTACGCGCAGGAGGCGTGGCTGTTCCAGCCGGGCGCGTTCGGCGGGGTGGGCTTTCCCGCCGGGACGACGGTGCTGGTGGCCGATGGCGGCAACCAGGATCTGCAGCCGGAGCGCGCCATCACCCGCTCGGTCTCGCTGGCCTGGCACCCCGAGGCGTTGGATGGCCTGGAGGCGGAGCTGACCTGGTTCGGGGTGGACTACAGCAACCGCGTGTTGCAGCCGATCGCCAATGCCAGCCAGGCGTTGCGCAATCCGATCTACGCACCCTTCGTGGACCGCACGCCGACGCCGCAGGCGCAGGCCGATGTGATCGCGCTCGCCAGCCGGTTCTCCAACTTTGCCGGCGTCGCCTACGACCCAAGCCGGGTGGCGGCAATCATCTACACGCAGTACGCCAACGTGGCGCAGCAGGACATCGAGGGTCTGGACCTGAGCGGTAGCTACCAGGTGGCGTTGGCGCGCGGCACGCTGACCTTGCGCGGCTCGGCGAGCTGGCTGGACAGCACGCAGCAGACGTTGCCCGCGCAACCGACGTTCGATCTGTCCGGCACGCTATTCAACCCGCCCAAGCTGAGCAGCCGCGTGGGCGCGGTGTGGAAGCAGGGCGGGCTTACCGCCTCGCTGTTCGGCAACTACCGCGGCGGGGTGCGCAACCGCGCCGACGGGGTGGAGTCGGCATCGTTCACCACATTCGATATGGCGTTGCGCTACGCCACCGGCGCACGCCGCGATGCGTGGGCGGGGCTGGAGTTCGGTGCGTCGTTGGACAACGCCTTCGATCGCGATCCGCCGTTGTATCGGGTGACCTCGCCGCTGTACGTGGCGCCATACGACTCCACCAACTATTCGGCGATTGGTCGCTTCGTGAGCGTGTCGGTGTCCAAGCACTGGTGATGCGTGGGCTGCCTGCTGCAGCCGATGTATTGGCGATGGTCCTTGAGCGTTGCTGAGAGGAGTGTGTGTGTGAGGAATCACAAACCATGGCGCCTGCTGCTTGCAGGCGTGCTGATGGCGGCAGGTGCATGCGTGGGACACGCGCAAACGGTATCGTCCCAGCGATTGCTGGAGGTGGTGGATATCGGCAGCCCCACGCTGTCGCCGGATGGCCGCAGCGTGGCCTTTCGCACCGAGCAGGCAGCGGTGCAGCGCAATACCTACGACAGCGTCTGGTACGTGCAGGGCCTGCAGGACGCTGCGCCCAGACGCATTGCCGATGGCGGCGTGCCCTTGCGCGATTCGGCAGGCGGGTCCTTGCCTGCAAAGGTGCTGTGGTCGCCGGATGGGCGCTGGCTGTATTACCGCGCGTTGATCGATGACGTGATTGCGGTGTGGCGTGCGGCGGCGGACGGTTCCGGCGCGCAAGCGGTGACCCACGATGCGGCCGACGTGCAGGAGTTTTCGCTGGACGCGGATGGGCGGGTGCTGCGTTACCGCGTCGGCGCGACGCGCGCGCAGGTCATGGCGGCCGAACAGGACGAGTATGCGCAAGGCATCCGGATCGACGAGACGGTGCCGCTCGGGCAGGGCCTGTTCCGCTCGGGCAATGTGCAAGGACGCCTGGCGACGCAGCGCTTCGGCACGGTGTGGTTCGATCGCACCGGCTTGTCGGCGGATGTGCCGGAGCACTGGCTGGCGCTGGACCTGGCCACGGTAACCACGCGGCCACTCGCGGATGCGCCGGTGCCCGCGGAGGAATCGCCCGTCAGTACGCACGGTGTCGACGGTGACGTGTGGCAGTCCGTGCCTGCGCCCGGTGGTGCGGTGGCGGTGCTGTCGCGTGTGGGTGATGGCAAGGGCCAGCTATTCCGTCCGCAGGTGGCGCTGTCAGTCCTGCCCGGTGCACACGCCCGCAAGGCCGTGCGCTGCACCGCGGCGGCCTGCGTGGACAAGGCAATCAGTGCAGTGCAGTGGCGCCCGGGGAATGCGGAGGTGCTCTTCACCATCACCGATCCTGCATTGGGCCTGGCGCAATCCATCCAGCGCTGGAATCCGGCCACCGGGCAGGTGCGGTTGGTGGTGCAGGGGCGCGGTTTGATCAATGGCGGGCGTGACCCGGCGGCACGCTGCGGTGCCTCGGCCGTTGCGCTGGTGTGCGTGACAGCCGAAGCCGATCGCCCGCCGCGTCTGGAACGTATCGGCCTGGACGATGGCACGCGGCAGGTGCTGTTCGATCCAAACGCGGAGCTTGCAGCTGACATGGCGCATGCGACGCCTGCACGGCTGTTGCAGTGGAGCGACGCACGTGGGCGGCGCTACAGCGGGCAGTTCTTCGCGGCACACGGTACCGGCGCGGGCAAGCCGCCGTTGTTCGTCACCTACTACAGCTGCCCGGGCTTCGTGCGCGGTGGCGTGGGCGATGAGTGGCCGCTCGCCGCGTTGGCGCAGGTAGGCATCGCAGCGCTGTGCATCAATCAGCTGCCCGGCTACACCATGGATGCGGTGGAACGGCACGGCGAAGGGCTGGCGGCGGTGGAAAGCGCGGTGGCGTTGTTGTCGTCACAGGCCGGCATCGATCGCACGCGGGTGGGCATGGGCGGGCTGAGCTTCGGCGGTGCGGTGACCCTGTGGACGGCCACTGAGTCGAACCTGCTGGCCGCCGCTTCGGTAGCCAACCCGGTAGTGTCGCCGTCGTACTACCTGTTCGGCAGCATGAAGGGCGAGCCCTTCCTCAAGGGGCTGCGCGACATGTGGGGCCTGGGTGCACCGCAGCAGACACCCGAGCGATGGAAAGTGTTGTCGCCGGCGTTCAAGCTGGAGCGGATTCGCGCGCCGATCCTGTTCCAGCATTCCGAGCAGGAGTATCTGTACGCGCTGGATTACCTGATTCCCCTGCTGCGTGCGCAACGCGCCGAGTTGTACGTGTTTGCGAACGAGCCGCACCAGAAGTTCCAGCCGCAGCACAAGTTGGCCGTATATGCGCGCAACGTCGATTGGTTCCGCTTCTGGTTGCAGGACTACCAGGACGCTGCGCCGGAAAAGGCCGCGCAGTATGCGCGCTGGCGCGCAATCAAGGCGGCACTGCCGTCGCGTGGCGACTAGCGTGTGTGGCGCAGCTGACGCGTGGCACGTTGGCAGGCGGGCGCCACGCACCTACGCAGTGCAGGCAACCTCAGCGCTGATGACGGACCCAGTTCTCGACCGCACACAGGTCGAAGATGCGCATGACGTTGTGGTCGCCGTCGGCCACTGTGTGGTCGAAATGGTGGCGCAGGGCATCGGCGTCCAGCAGCCCCTGGCCTGCAAGCCGACCCTGCAGCAGATAATCGCGGATCTGCTGCCTGCCCCGACGATAGACCGCGCCGGAGTAGTTCATGAAGGTGCCTTTGCTGCGGCGATGCAGAATCTGCGCAGGCAGCACATCCGCAAACGCATCGCGTGCGACGGCGCGATTGCGGCCGCCAGCGATCCACATCCAGCTCGGCACTGTCAGGCAGGCCTCCACCACCGGTTGCGAGAGCAGCGGCATGCGCAGGTGCCAAGATGCACTGCGCGCCAGTCCATCACGGAACACCTGGGTGCCGGCCAGATCGACGATACGTTCGCGGTCGCCGGGCAGGCTGTCGGGTGGGGCATCGAACCAGGGATGCGATTGCAATGGAATTTCAGCCTGCGTGCCTGGCAGGAACGATCGCTCAGGCTTGCGTGGCGGTCCGGCCTTGGCGAGGAGTTTCTTGATCGTCAACCTGCCTGCTTTCCACAGCGTGCACTGGTGCAGTTCGGCAAGTGCATGGACTGCGCTGAAGCCGGCGCGCAGGCCGCCTGCACGGAAGGCGTCTGCGGCGGGCGCGGCGGTCCTGGTGTTGCAGAACACGGTGTCGCCACCGCCGCCGGAAAAGAAACTGGTGATGGCCAGCTGCGTGCCGATCGCTTCTTTCAGCGCATTGGAGGCATGCTGCAGAAACCAGGTGCTGGGCGCGACCGCATGTGCCGGCGGTGCGAAATCGACCGGTGCAGCGTCGAACCCCAGGGTGCGCACGATCAGCTCGGTGCCCAACAGATCGCTCATCTGCCGGGCATAGTGCCGCTCGTCGGCGCCAGGCACCGGCGTGACCAGATTGCAGCACGCCACGCGCGCGGTGGTGTCTTTCAGGCATGCAGCCAGGATGGAGGAGTCCAGGCCGCCAGAGAGTTCCAGCAGCACGGACACATCGGTCCGCGCCCAACACGTGACGCTGGAGGCGACCGCCTGACGCAGCTGTGCCTGTGCGTCGAGGGGGTCGTGCCGGCGCCGAGAGGCTGCGACGAAATCCCAGGGGTTCCAGACTTGCTCGACACTGCTGTGGTTGGACTGCAGACACAGCTGGCTGCCCGGCAGCAATTCGCGTACGCCGACAAGCCCGGTGCGCTCGGTCTTGAGGTGCGGGTAGTGCAGATGATGGGCGATGGAGTCCCAGTCGATCTCACGCGTGTACACACCCGCATGTGTGGCGATCGAAATGTCTGAAGTGATAAAGCCATGCTGTAGCGCGTAAACGCATGCCACGCCGCCGGAAGGCTCGCGCATGACGGTGATGGCACTGGGATCCGCGTGCGGTGCATGCAACAGCAGGTACTCGCCCCAGTGCGTCTCGATCAGGTGCCGCGTCCGCTGTGCTGCGGACAACGCATGCAGCGATGCGCCGTCCAGCAAGGGGGCGTTGTCGCGCTGCGAAAAGACATGGCCGATCAGTGCGCCACCACCAGGCAGGTCGAGCACGGGCGTGTCGTCTGAGGCATACAGGTCGATGTGCCCAGTGCGTTGCCGTAGCTGTAACCCGATCTGGCGCAACAACGCATCGATGCCGGCGCGTTCGCCATCGCGGTGCACCTGCGCATGGTTGAACAAGGCGATGTAGCGGTACATCAAACCACCCGGATGGGGGTATGCGCGTGGACGTTGCCGACCGTGTCGTTCAAGACCAGATCGCCCGTCTGTACCCAGCAATGGGCCGAAAAAGGATCGAGTGCGACCCCGAAGACAAGCTGGGCGTCGAGCTGGCGCCTATGCAGGAACCTTGCCAATGCGACTGAATCGAGCAGGCAGCGCATCTCGACCGGCACCCACACGCGTGCTCGCTGGAAGATGGACGCTGCATCGGTGAGCCGTTGCTCGAGTCCGGCGAGCGAGCGTTGCTGCATCCCCCGACCCTGTGCTCCAGCGGAGAGGCTGCCAAGTACCCTGCCAAGCGGGTTGCGCTTCAATGCCAGGCGTGTGGACAGCACAAGTGCCAGCACCTCGAGCTTTTCAAGCAGCTGTGGTCGTCGCGCCGGTACAGGCATTTCCATCGCGCTACGCACAACAGGTATGACGGGAAGCTGCGGGCCGGAGGTCGCTTGCGACCGCTCCATCAGCAAGCCCCGTTCGACAAGGTCGTTGATCTCCAGGTCCGACACCGGGTCATGTGCCAGGTAGGCGAGCAGGGAGTGCTCCAGTGCCTCGGGCAGACGGAAATAGCGGTCGTTGCCGACATCCAGGAACACCAGGCGATCGCCAATGCGACAGAACGCTAGGTCGTCGCGCAATGTGTAGCGGTGCATGGCGCTGTCCTTGAGAGGGAGAAGGGGCGCACCGTTGCAGTGCGCCCCGTGGCCTGGGAAGTTGCTCACCGGCATGTACAGCCGAGTGGCGACCGCCGCGCGTTGGCAGCGCCTAGTCCTGGCTGATGCCCAGCGTGGTGCTGCCACCCATTTCTTCGCCTGCCAGTGGCCCGCCCTGTGTGTCCAGGCTTGCGATCCCGAGTACGATGAGATCCTGACCAAACGTCGTGGTGTGCGCGTCGTTGTTGCTGGTATCCATGGTCTCTACTCCTGGTGGGAGAGGCGTGCACTCAGGCACGCCTCGGGTTCACTCTTCGGAAATGCCAGGTACGTTGAAGCCGCCGATTTCTTCGCCAGCGAGCGGGCCGCCTTTGGTATCGGTGCTGGCAACGCCAAGCACCGTGATCTCGCTGGATGCATCGCTGTAGGTGGTGTCATTGATGTTCATCGCTGTCTCCTGGTTGTGTCATGGGGATCCATGACACAAATACGTTAGGAAACGGGTGTATTGATTTTCAAATGATTAAGTCGTAACACCGTCATAATTAAATGCACTGTGTGACCGTCATCGAAGATGGCCGCGGAAACCTGGCCAGAGGTGTTCCATCGAGCCGTTTACGCCACATCAGGCGCGCGTTGCCGGCAGGGCGCCAGCGCAGCATGCAGATCCTGCATGTCTTGCGCTGACGATACTCAGTCGCCGAAGCTGGAAGCCTGATTGATGCGTTCATTCATCGCCGCCACGATGCGAGGCACGGCCTGGATGCGGCGTACGTGATAGGCATGCAACGCTGTCTGCAACGCGGCAAGGTCGCGCTGCTGCCAGTGCAGCGTGAGCTCTGCCAGTTCTTCTTCGAGAGAGTCGAGCAGGCCATGTTTGGCACGTCGCACCGGTGCCAACCGGTCGTTGGTCTGCCTGACGGCATGATGCAGCGACCAATGCGCCGTGGCGTGGGCAATGGCGTCGAAGAGCTTCCAGGTCTGCTTGACCACGTCCGCAGGCGCAGTGGTGGTCTCCAACTCGCCAGCGGCGTGCGGTGTCGATGCAACGCCGATATCGCAGGCCATCCGCAGCAGGCGGTCCATCCAGTCGTAAAGATCCCGCAGTGCGACCTCGGTGAGCAGCGGCACCTGCAAGCCATAGCGTGCGTGATCGATGACCAGGCCTTCGCCGACCAGGCGATGCAACGCAAGGCGTACCGGCGTGGGGCTGACCTTGAACTCGGCAGCCAACGTTGTCGGATCGATGCGCTGACCGGGTCGATACCGGCCGGATTGCAATGCGTGCCTGACCTGCGTATAGGCGATGGTAGTTTTGGAGCGGATCCCATGCATGGCGAACTCCTTGTCTGACCGCGACTCCTCCCCTGGCCGGATCGTACATGCAATGGCTGCGGCAGGAGTTGCTGCGGTAGTCCTTTTTTAGTCCCAGGCCTGTCGCATCGTGCTGCCTACGAGGCAGGCTCGGAGCCAATACCCTGTCCCGACAGTAATAGTTTTGATAACGCACAAACTAGGTATTAAAAAAAAAGGCCGCCTGGTATGCCAGGGCGGCCCTCGTGTGGACATTATCCGTTCCTGCTATCGCGTGGCACGCCCGTCGTGCCAGACGCTGTGCGTCTCTTAGCGGAACGACTCGCGTAGCCGCTTGCCTGCATATTCCTGTGCGGCCTTCGCCTTGGCAACGACGGCGGCGCAGCCGAAGAACTCGTGCGTCACGCCGGTGTAGACCTCACGCTCGACCGGTACGTTGGCGTCCTTCAGCGCGTCTTCCAGCTTAGCGCCATCGCTGCGCAGCGGGTCGATGGTGGCGTTGATGATCGTTACCGGTGCCAGGCCGCGCAGGTTGGCGTTGACCAGGTCCAGACGCGTATCCGCCTTGTCGGCGTCGCTGCGGATCAGGTGCCCCACGAACCATTCGATCATGGCCTTGTTCAGGGGCTTGGCGATGGCGTTTTCGATGTAGGACTCGGTGTGCAGGCTGCCGGTCTGCCCGACCGGGTAGACCGCCAGGATATGCGTCGGTGCCGGCAGCCCCTTGTCGCGTGCGGCCACGGCCGTGGCGATGGCGAGGTTGCCGCCGGCGCTCTCGCCTGCGAGGGCAACGCGCTGCGGGTTGCCGCCGATGCTTGCCGCGTTTGCCAGCACCCATTCGTAGGCGGCGAGCGCGTCGTCCCAGGCGGCGGGGAACTTGTGTTCGGGCGCCTGGCGATAGTCGACCGAGACCACGATGGCGCCGGTTTCCTTGGCGAGCCCGCGCGCGCCGCCGTCATAGACCTCGGCATTGGCGATCACCCAGCCACCGCCGTGGAAATAGACAATGACCGGCAGTGCGGTGCCGCCCTGTGGGGTATAGACGAAGGCCGGGAGATTGCCGGCGGGCGTTTCCAGGGTGTGGGAGGTGCGCTTGACGCCTGGCACCAGCGCCTCCGGGTCGGCGGACTTGCCCTGGTCGTGCAGGAGCTTCTTGACCGCATCGGCAATGGTCGGCTGCTGCCGGGCTTCGGCCGGCGTCAGCTTCTCGATGGCCTTGGGTTCGAGCGCATCGTGGGCCTGGGCCAGGTCGTGCATGTCGTCGTCGGCACGGATGGCGCCGATGACGTTGGAGAGGGTGTCGATGATCGGGTTGGGCTTGCCGTGCTCTGTCATGTGGGCGTCTCGGTTGATTGACCGTGACGTTAGCGGCGGTGCAGTCAATGAGGCGACAAGGGAGCTCGGCCGTTATGCACATGGCGGCAACATTTTGCGGCAGGCGCCGGTGCAGGCACCTGCCGATTGAGAGCCCTTACCAATCCGTCGGCGCATAGTCCTTGAGGAACTGCCCCCACACATGCTCGCCGGTGTTGGCGCCGTGGATGATGGGGTCGACGATGCGCGCGGCGCCGTCGACGATGTCCAGCGGCGGGTGGAAGCGTTCCTGCTGAACCTTGAGCGCGGCGATGTCCGCCGGATCCTCGTCGGTGACCCAGCCGGTGTCGACGCTGTTCATGTGGATGCCGTCGTTCTGGTAATCGGCCGCCGAGGTGCGCGTCATCATGTTCAACGCGGCCTTGGCCATGTTGGTATGCGGATGCCGGGTGGTCTTGAAGTTGCGGTAGAACTGCCCTTCCATCGCCGAGACGTTGACGATGTGCTTGTCGCGCTCGGGCGTGCGCAGCATCAGCGGCTTCAGCCGCGCGTTGATGATGAAGGGGGCGATGGCGTTGACCAGCTGGGTTTCCAGCAGTTCCACCGAGGGCACTTCGTCCATCAGCAGGCGCCAGGAGTTGCGCCCGCGCAAATCCACCTGCTGCAGGTCCTGATCCAGGCGTCCATCCGGGAACAGGTGCTGCTGGCCGACCAGTTCGTCGTCCAGCAACGCCACCTGCGACAGCTCGGCGGCGCGGGTGAGCCCATCGGCGCCGTCCAGGCCGCGGCCATGCACCGCCGGCAGCGCCATTGCCGAGGCATCGCGCAGCAGTTCGGGCGTGCGCAGGCCCTCGTAATGGCCGACCAGGTTGCGTACGGTTTCCGGCAACTCATGCAGCGCGGCGGTCTCGCCGGCCATCATGTGCGCGTAGAACTGCGGCGGGCGGCGCACCGTCTGGCAGGCGTTGTTGATGATGAAGTCCAGCCGGTCGCGGGTGGCCAGCAGCTGGCTGCAGAACGCTTCCACGCTGGGGGTGTGGCGCAGATCCAGGCCGAACACCTGCAGGCGATGGCCCCATTCGCTGAAGTCCGGCTCCTGCGCATAGCGCGCGGCCGAATCGCGCGGAAACCGCGTGGTGACGATCAGTTCGGCGCCGGCGCGCAGCAGCTTCAAACCGGCCTGATAGCCGATCTTGACCCGTCCGCCGGTCAGCAGCGCCACGCGTCCGCGCAGGTCGGCGGTTTCGGTGCGCTTGAAGTAGTTCAGCTCGGCGCAGGCCGGGCACATCTGGTCGTAGAAATGATGCAGCTGGGTGAACTTCTGCTTGCAGACGTAGCAGTGGCGCAACTCCGGCGAATGCGTGGGCTCCGGTGCGGCAGCGGCATTCTGGCCGTTGTGCGCGTCGTGCAGGCCGGCGGCATGCGGCGGGAAGAAGTTGGGCGTGCTGAATACCGGTTTGCGCCGCAGCGCGCGGATGCCGCGCTGCTCGAGCAGCGCTTCGGCCTTGCGCACCTTCTCCTGATGCCGCTCGCGCTCGCGCTGCTTGAGCAGCTGCCGCCGCGCCTTGGGCTCGGGGTGATAGACCCTGGCCACCACCTGGTGCAGCCGCACGCGGTCGGCCTCGGGCAGCGTGTCGAGCACGCTGCGGTCGGCCTCGATGGCCTCCAGCAGGTCCAGCGCCGCGCGCAGGCGGTCGGTCAGGGGCAGGTCGTCGGCGGGTGGGGGTGGGGCGTTGGTGTTCAAGATGGATCCGGAAAAGAGCGGCAGAAGGCGGAGCGCATGCAGCAGGCGGCGCGGTGGACGCGATGGATGGCGGCCAGCGGCCACGCTGGCCTGGACCGCTGCCGCCGCAGGCCGGCGCGTCCGGACCGCAGCTATTTTCGCCGATCCTTGGGTGCGCGCGCCAATGACAGGGCTGGATGGGCTGCGGCAGTGCGGGCGTCGCTGCCGGGGATGCATCCAATCGCCGCGCAGGGCGTGCGCCAGGTTCAGCTCTCAGCACGCGGCTGGAAGGCCTGCGTGCACGTGCTTGCATGCAGCGACGTGTTGCCGCCCGTCATGCGGGAGGCCTGGGTGCGATCGCATCCCGGATTGGATAATCTTTCCCCATACCGGAGGGGCCTCACGCCCGTCCACTCAAGGGGACATTGATGAAGAATTCCATGCTGGCTTTCGGGCTGGCCGGCTTGCTCTGTGCGTGTACGGTGGTCTCGCCCGATCCGGGACAACAGGCCGTGCTGGTGGATAAACCCCTGTTCTTTGGCAAGGGGGGCATCCGCCTGGACGATGTGCGTGATCCCGGGCGCACGTACACCTGGTTGACCACCTCTGCGTCGTATGTGGATGTCACCCCGCAAACCGTGCAGGTGGCCTTCGACGATTTCTCCTCCAGCGACAATATCCTGTTGGACTTCTCGACCCAGATCCAGTACCGGATCACCGCCCCGGCCTTGCTGCTGTCCGGGTTTGGGCAGGACTGGTTCAAGAACAATGTCGCCAGCCAGTACGCGTCCATCGTGCGCGATCAGGTCAAGCGCTACGACATGACCAAGATGATGAGCGATCCGGATACCGCCAGGAAGATCGACGATTCGGTTACCCAGAACGTCAGTGCGCTGGTCAAGCAACAAGGCTTGCCGATCCAGATCCAGAACATCACGCTCGGACGCGCGCGCCCCAATCCGGACGTGTTGCAGCAGATGAACCTCACCGCTGCGCAGCAACAGCGTGTCAAGACGCTGGTCGAGGCGACGACCGCAGAGCGGCAACGCGAGCAGGAACAGGTCGCCAAGGCCGATGCTGACAATGCATACCGCAACCGCATGGGCCTGACGCCCGAGCAGTACCTGGCCAGCCAGATCGCCGAACTCAATGCCGATGCCTGCAAGAAGGCGCAGGCCTGTTACATGGTGCCTTCCGGCACGTCGGTGATTGCCAAGTAGCGTGCGCTGCCGGCCGATGGCAACGCGGGGCTTCTGTTGCCTTGCAGCGTTGGGTCTTCGGTCTGCAAACGCTGCTGACTGCTCGCGTCCGCTCACGCCACCACGGCCGCTCACGCACTCTCCAGACCGGCTGGGCTAGGGTTGCGGCCTATTGTGGTAGCGGAGAAGGCAGCATGGGCCTGTTGGTCGATGGCAAGTGGCAGGACAGTTGGTACGACACCGACAAGAGCGGTGGGCGTTTCGAACGCTCGCAATCGCAGTTCCGCAATTGGGTGACGCGCGATGGCAGCCCCGGCCCGCATGGGGACGGTGGCTTTCAGGCCGCTCCCGGGCGTTATCACCTGTATGTGTCGCTGGCCTGCCCGTGGGCGCATCGCACATTGATCTTCCGGCGCCTGAAAGGCCTGGAGTCGATGATCGACGTGTCGGTGGTGCACTGGCTGATGGGCAAGCAGGGCTGGACGTTTGCGCCAGGGCCGGGCGTGGTGGGCGATGCGCTCCACCAGGCGCAGCATCTGTACGAGGTCTATCTGAAGGCGGATCCGCAGTATTCCGGGCGCGTGACCGTGCCGGTGCTATGGGATCGCGAGCGCAACACGGTGGTCAGCAACGAGTCGGCCGACATCATCCGTATGTTCAATAGCGCCTTCGACGCGGTCGGCGCTGCGCCCGGCGATTTCTATCCGGCGCCGCTGCGCGAGCAGATCGATGCGGTCAATGCGCGCGTGTACGACACCGTCAACAATGGCGTGTACAAGGCAGGCTTTGCCACCACGCAGGCTGCGTACGAGGAGGCGGTGGTGCCGCTATTCGAGAGCCTGGATTGGCTGGATGCGCGCCTGGGCCAGCAGCGCTACCTGTGCGGCGACCGGCTCACCGAAGCGGACTGGCGCCTGTTCACCACGCTGGTGCGTTTCGACGCGGTGTATGTCGGCCATTTCAAGTGCAACCTGCGGCGCATTGCCGATTATCCGCAGTTGTCCGGCTACCTGCGTGAGCTGTATCAGATGCCGGGTATCGCAGACACGGTGAATTTTCAGCACATCAAGCACCATTACTACCAGAGTCACGACATGATCAACCCCACCGGCATCGTGCCGCTGGGGCCGGTGCTGGATCTGCAGGCGCCGCACGGGCGTGGCGGCTGATGCAGCTGTTCGCCGAATGCTGCCGGATATCCACGTGCTGCCCTAAGCTGTGCGCCTTCGATACGAACAGGAGTGATGCGTGCTGAATCATGTGATGGTGGGATCGAACGATATCGCGCGATCCAGGCAGTTCTACGATGCAGTGCTCGGCGGCGTCCTCGGTGCCGCCGAACCGCTGGTCAATCCTGCCAACTCGGGTCATGTGCGCCTGTTCTATCGCCACGCCGGCAGTACGTTCGTTGTCAGCGAGCCGATCAACGATGCGCCCGCGACCAGCGGCAACGGCGCCACCGTGGGCTTCAGCTGCGGCTCGCCCGAGCAGGTGCAGGCCTTCCACGACGCTGCGGTGGCGGCAGGTGGTGTGTCCATCGAAGATCCACCGGGCGTGCGTGAGAGCCGCATGGGGCCGGTCTGGCTGGCCTACGTGCGCGACCCGGACGGCAACAAGCTGTGCGCGATCTATCGGCCTGCGTAGGCTGTAATCCCTGCACTGCTGCAACTGCCGCAGCGCGAGCGCGCACCGAGTCATCGCTTCGCTATGGCGACGGTGGAACGGCCGTCGCCATAGCGCGCCCTGTGGTTGCAGCGCACGACAGGCTTAGGTGAGTGACGTCGCGCTAGTGCTTGGCCGCGTCGCGCATGATCAACGTCGCTGCGCCCACCGTGATCGCGTCTTCGACCACGCCGGTGCTGGTCTGGCCGTAGCGGTCGATCGCACGCATGCGCAGGTTGAAGGTGAGATAGGCGGCCGCCACTGCGGTGGACGCGCCCAGCAGTGCGGCGACGCCGCGCTGGTGGCGCGGAGCCAGGGCCGCGCCGACGATCACGCCAGTGGCGATGCGCGCGATCATGCCGGGCAGCACGATGCGGTCGGGCGCGGTTTTCATCTTGTCGCCCGCCAGCTCGCCGCCAGCAAGCGCGAGCATGCCGGCCGACGCCAATGGATTGGCCAGCAGCGGCGGTGCGCCGTTGTCGGCAGGAAGCTTGCCGGTACGCGCAGCATTGGTCACCGCTGCCAGCGGCGTCATCGAGCGCATGCCGGCGACGGCGCCCATCAGGATGGAATGAATCAAAGCCATGTACACCTCTGCGTGTGCTCAACAATCGCAGGCGGAATGCACTGCGTGCGGCACGCTGTATGGATGTGCACACACTAGGCCGGCGCATGTATGGGCGTTGGCAAGAGCTTGTGCATGCCGTGCATTGGCGGCGCCCGCACGGCACTGGATGTGCTTGCGATGCGCCGCCGGGAATGTATCGGCTTGCGCCGTGCAACCAGGCGCGCGGCATTGCACTCAGGGAGCCTTGGTGCCCAACAGGAACTTCAGCCCATGGGTGATGCCGCGCGGCGCGACACTCAGGTGATCTTCGTCGTTGAGCACCTCCAGCTCCAGCTGCAGCGACGGATACTGTCTCGCGCGCAGCGTCTGCACCAGGTTCCTGGCATCGATCACCATGTCGTACTGCTTGTTGTAGCGCACCTGCTCGTACTCGCCGACGTACATGTAGACCCGCGCCGGCGCATCGGTGTGTACCGCGGCGAAGCGCTTTTCCTGCGCGGCCGTGGCGTGCTCGCCGTACCAATACGAGGGGCTGCCAAGCAGATAGCCGGAAAACATCTGCGGTGTGCTCAACAGGATCTGGGTGCCGAGCAGGCCACCGTAGGAATGCCCGAGAAACAGGCGCCTGCCTTCGTCGGTTCGGTAGCGGCCGGCAATGAAGGGCAGCACCTGCTGGCGCAGGTAGGACGCGTAGGCCGTACTGCCACCGTGGGTTGCATTGGGCGGTGCGGTGCCGCCATTTTCCAGCGTCGGGGTGTAATCGCGCCGCCGGCTGGGCATTGGCTCATCGCCCACCGCGTAGGACAGCCCGACCAGGATGAAGTCCTCGATTGCCGGCCCGTCGCCGTTCAAGCGGCGAGCGATCTGCCGCACCACCGGGAACGCATAGTCGCTATCGGTGACGTAAAGAACCGGATAGCGACGCTCCGGGTGGTCGGCGTAGCCGGCCGGCAAGCCGACAACGACCTGATAGCGGCGGCCTGATGCCGGATCCGGGACATCCCAAACCTGGCTGTCGACAATCTCGTACGGCTGGCCTTCGCCGCGTTGCCCAGCTAGCGCGGTGGCCATGGCCGCTTTGGCAGGTGCCGGTGCTTGCTGCGGCACAGCCGCCT
This sequence comes from Xanthomonas sp. WHRI 6108, assembly GCF_040202385.2. Taxonomy (NCBI): domain Bacteria; kingdom Pseudomonadati; phylum Pseudomonadota; class Gammaproteobacteria; order Lysobacterales; family Lysobacteraceae; genus Xanthomonas; species Xanthomonas sp. WHRI 6108. The sequence goes on from NZ_CP168198.1 coordinate 684,956, forward strand.
TTTCCTGCGGTGCGGGTGGTGCATTGATGCAGCCAACCAGTGACAAGGCGAGCAGCCCTGCCGGCAATGCCTTGTTCAACGTTCTCTCCTGACCACGCGCGGCATTCCCGCGCATCAATTCAAACGACCGACATACGCCAGCACGTGAGCGGCCGCCATATCGTTCGGGTTGGTGCCGGGCAGGCCTTGCGGCACGTCCATGCCCTTGCTGCGGTAAAAGTCGGTCCAGTACTGCGAGATCTTGCCGGTCTGCAGGTTCTTGAAGTTCATCGGTTGCAGGACGAACACGTGTTGGGCGCGAAACGCGCGTTCGATGAAGTCCGAGCAGTAGTAGCTGTTGTCGTCCTGCACGTAGGTCTGGTTGTAAGGCTTGCCGAGCATGCGCCGTGCCTGCGCGATGGCGCCGGGGATCGCATTGCGCTGTTCTTCCGTCAGCCGGTACACATGGATCTGCCGATGCTTGGCATTGGCTTCTTCGACGAATGCCTGCAGCGGCTGCTGCCGCGAGCCTTGTTCGTCTGCGTGCAGCAGCACCTGTCCGGTAGCGTCATGGGCGAGCAGTGCCACATGATCGAAGCTGGGGGCATCCTGCCTGGCGGTGGCATCGTCGATGGCACCGCTCAGGCCGGTGCGGGCGGCGGTGACGAACAGCAAGTCGCCGTCCTGCAGCTGTACGGCGATGGAGGTGGTGGGCAGCAGTGCCAGTGCAAGCACGGCGAGCAAGAAGAGGGTGCGCATGGGAGGCCGGCAGGTGGTGCAAGGGCCACCATTATCGCCAGGAACGCGGGCCGGCTGCCGATGCGCGATGCGCTCTGTAGAATGCAACTGCCAGCGGGCGTCGCCGCCGCCATCGCGTCGCGGCAATCCCTGTCCGTCTGGAGTGCTGCATGCGTGCTTCTTCTGCGTTGTCGCCGATCGGCCGGCTGTTTGCGGTGGCCGCCTTTATCGAGGGGCTGACCTGGGCCGGGTTGTTGCTCGGCATGTTGCTCAAGTACGGCACGCACACCACCGAGCTTGTGGTGTGGCTGTTCGGGCGCCTGCATGGCGCGGCCTTCCTGTTCTATGTGGCGGTCAGCGTGCTTGCCGCGTTGCGCCTACGCTGGCCATGGTGGGCGTGGGCGTTGAGCCTGCTGGCCGCGTTGCCGCCGCTGGTGACGGTGCCGCTGGAAATGTGGTTCCGGCGTATCGGTCTGTTGGGCCCGCGCGCACGCGCCGGTACCTGAGCATGTCGGCGCAGGCCAAGCAACATTGATGCCACGTGCTTTGCATGGCACCGCGCGGTGCAACGCGCGCAACCCCATGCCAGGCGATGGACTCCACAAACCGCCTTTGCCACCATAGGCGGACCAAGGAAGAGGCGGAGTGTCGCAATGCATTATTGGATGAGGGTGGCGACTGCCGCGCTGGCAGTGGCAATGATCATCGCGGTGCCGGCTCGCGCGCAGACGCCGCCGCAACCGCTGGATCTGACGCCCTATCTCAAAAGCGACCAGTTCGAGCGGATCAAGATCTCGCCGACGGGTGAGTATTTCGCGCTCACCATGCCGCTGGAAGATCGCACCGTACTGGGCATCGTACGGCGGCAGGACAAGATGGCCACCGCGAAAGTCACCGGTGGCGCCAATAGCGTGGTGGACGATTTCTGGTGGGCCAGCGACGACCGCATCGTGGTGTCGATGGCGCAGCGGCTGGGGTCGCGCGACGAGCCGATGGCGATCGGCCAGCTGCATGCCATCGACGCCGATGGCAAGAATGGCCGCCTGTTGGCCAGCCCCTATGGCACCAATCCGGATATCAACGGCGTGCAGTTGAAGATGGACCTGGAGCCAGGCACGTTCATGCTCGATACCTTGCCGGGCGATCCGCGCAACATCCTGGTGTCGACGATCCCGTTCGTCGGCGACCCGAACATCCGCATCGACAAGCTGGACATCCAGACCGGCCGGCGCAGTACCGTGGCGACCTCGCCGGTGCGGCGCGCAAACTTCGTGACCGATCAGCAGGGACGCATCCGCTTCGCCAACGGCGCCGACGTGAGCAACGTCAGCAAGCTGTATTACCGCGACGACGATGCCGCACCGTGGCGGTTGGTCAATGATGCCGCCAGCAGCGGGCATCGCGAATTTCCGCTCGGTTTTGCGGCCGATGGCAGCCAGGCCTATCTGCAGGTGGAACAGGCGAGCGGCACCGATGTGCTGGTGGGATGGGACCCGGCCAGCGGCAAATCCACGCCGTTGTTGCACGACGACACCGTCGACCCCTACCGGATCCTGCGCGATCTGGACGGCACCACGCCGATCGGCGCGTCCTACATGAGCGACCGGGTGCGAAACCGCTTCTTCGACGAGAAGTCACCGACGGCCAGGCTCTATCGCAGCCTGGAAAAAGCCTTCGACGGCAACGCGGTCTACATCACCTCGGCCACCCGCGACCGTCGTCTGGTGCTGGTGTATGTGTGGAGCGATCGCAATAACGGCGACTATTACCTGTTCGATACGGTCAGCAAGCATGCCGACCGCGTGTTCAGTCGCCGCGAGTGGTTCCCGCCCGATGCCGTCCCGGCAAGCAGGCAGGTAAGTTTCCAGGCGCGCGATGGCCTGCAGTTGCACGGCTATCTGACCCAGCCGCTGCATGCCGAGGCAGGCACGCCGCTGCCGTTGATCGTGATGCCGCACGGCGGCCCGTTCGATGTCTTCGACAAATGGGAGTTCGATGACGAGGCGCAGCTGCTGGCCGCCGCGGGCTATGCGGTGCTGCGCGTCAATTACCGCGGTTCGGCCAATTACGGGCGCGCCTTCACCCAGGCCGGCGCCAGGGAGTGGGGCGGGCGCATGCAGGACGATCTCACCGACGCCACCCGCTGGGCGATCGTGCAAGGCGTGGCCGATGCCTCGCGCATCTGTCTCTACGGCGCCAGCTACGGGGGTTACGCTGCGCTGATGGGTGTTGCGAAGGAGCCGGCCCTGTATCGCTGCGCCGCCGGCTATGTCGGCGTCTACGATCTGGACATGATGGCGCGCGACACCGCGCGCTACGCGCGCTGGGCCAAGAACTGGACCGGCGACTGGCTGGGCGCCCGCGACACCCTGGCGGCACGCTCGCCGGTGATGCTGGCCAGGCAGATCAAGGTGCCGGTGTTTCTGGCGGCAGGCGGCAAGGACGAGCGTGCGCCGATCGAACACACCAAGCGCATGGAGCGCGCACTGAAAGGCGCCGGCGTGCCGGTGGAGGCGCTGTATTTCCCCAATGAGGGCCACGGCTTCTACACCGAGCCGCATCGTCGCGAATACTACACCCGCTTGCTGGCGTTCCTGAGCACGCAGTTGGGTGGCAGTACGGCGAAGTAGGCGGGTGGTGGTTCCATCCGGTGTTGTCCGGATGGAACGTGCGGTCAAGCTGCGCAGCGATCGGTGAGTGTCGCGGCCGGGGCCGCTCCTACGTGGCAGGGGCCTTCGGGTCGCCGGCTGCCATGCGTGCGTGCGCTCAGTTCTTGGGCATCGGCTTCATCTGGTAGTCGGCCGGTGGCGTGGCGCCGAGCAGGTGTTGCACGAAGTAGTCCCAGCGGCGGCGGCTGACATACGGGGTGAGCTCGCCATAGCCGTGCTTGGCATTGGGCAGCATCAGCATGTCGAAGGTCTTGTTGGCCTTGATCAGGGCATCGGCCACCAGCAGGGTGAGATACGGCGGCACGTTGTCGTCCAGGGTGCCGTGCACCAGCATCAGCTTGCCCTTGAGTTTGCTGGCGTGGGTGGCGTTGGCCTGGTCGTCGTAGTTGGAGCTGCCGTCCTTGTTGACGATGTGCTCGCCGTGATACTTCTCGGCCCAGTCGTCCTCGTAGCCGCGGTTGTCGTGGTTGCCGCTTTCCGACCAGGCCACCTTGAAGAAGTCCGGGTAGCGCAGCATCGCGGCGGTGGATGCATTGCCGCCGCCGGAGTGGCCCCAGATACCGACGCGGCCCAGGTCGATCCACGGATAGCGCTGGCCGAGTTCCTTCAGGCCGGCCACCTGGTCGGGCAGGGTGTTGTCGCCCATGTTGGCGTACCAGGTGTCGTGGAAGGTCTTGGAGCGCCACGGTGTGCCCATGCCGTCGATGGCGACCACGATGAAACCCAGCTCCGCCAGCGATTGATTGTCGCCATGGCCGGCAAGGAAACTGCGGCCGCGGACCGAACCGGTCTGCGGGCCGGGATAGACGTAATCGATGACCGGGTACTTGCGCGCCGGGTCGAAGTTGCTGGGCTTGAACATCAGGCCGTACAGCGTGGTCTTGCCATCGCGTGCCTTGACCGTGATCGGCTCCGGCGGCACCCAGCCGGCCGCCTTGAGGCGGCTGATGTCGGCAGTGGCAATGGTGCTGACCGTGCGTCCGTCGCCGGCGTCGCGCAGCAGCGTGACCGGTGGCGTGACCGAGGTGGAGTAGGTATCGACAAAGCGGACGCCATCGGGCGCCAGCGCGATGCTGTGATCGGCGACTTCTGGCGTGAGCAGCACCGGCTCACCACCGTCCAGGCTCACCTTCCACAGCTGCTGGTAATACGGGTCCACGCCCGTGCTGCGGCCGACGCCGACAAACCAGGCAGTGCGTGTCACCGGGTCCACGCGCAGCAGTTCGGTGACGTTGCCCTCGCCGCTGGTGATCGCGCGCTTGGGCTTGCCGGTGGCCAGGTCGTAGAGATACAGCTGGCCCCAATCGCTGCGCTCGGAAAACCACACCGCCTCGTTGCTGCCGGGCAGGTACGCCCAGTTCGCGGCGACCTGGCCGCTTTCGTAATAGGTCTTGGCGGTTTCGTCGAAGGCGGTGCGCACGTCGCCGGTGGCGACATCAGCAATGCGCAACCAGGCCTGCTTGTGGAAGCGCGAGGTGGACACGAAGGCCAGCGTCTTGCCGTCCGGCGCCCACTTCACGTCGTCCCACAGGCCCGGCGAGCAGCTGACGTCATCGCACAGGGTGGAGCGGTGCTGGTCGGGCGGCAGTTTCAGCCGCAGCACGCTGCGCGTGGGCACGTCGATGACCACGCGCTCGATCATGGTCACGTCCTTGTCGCCGGCCAGCGGATATTTCCACGACTGCAGTTCCGGATGCCCGAGCTTGGTGCTGACCAGGTACATGTCGCCGGTCTTGCGCTGGTCCTGCTGGAAGGTGGCGATCTTGCGCGAGTCCGGCGACCACGCAACGATGGCGTTGTCGCTGTGCTGCCAGCCGGCGTTGTCGGTGGCGTAGCCGAAGTTTTCCACGCCGTCGCGGGTGAGCTGGGTCTCCTGGCCGCTGGCGAGATCGCGCACCCACAGGTTCCAGTTGCGGATGAAGGCTTCGCTGCGCTTGTCCGGCGACAGCACGCCCGGCTCGGCCTTGTCCTTTGCATACAGCTTGCTGCAGCGCGCACGCGCATCGCAGACCACGGCGGTGTCGCGCACGTTGAGGCGGTAGCGGCCATCGGCGGTGCGCTTGACCGCTGGGGCGAAGGTGTCGGCCTTGAGCGGCTTGTCGCCGGTCTTGAGCAGCGTATTGAGCGAGGCGACCAATGCGGACTGCTTGAAGATCGGCGCGCTCTTGCCGGTGGCGGTGTCCAGCTGCAACAGCTGGTTGCCCTTGGCATCGTGGTCGACATAGACCACGTGGGTGGCGTCCAGCCAGTCGATGCGGGTGGCCTGGTGATCGACCAGCGGTTGCGCCAGATAGCTGGTGAGGCGCTCGGCGCGGGCGTAGTCGGCCTCGGTCACGGCAGGCGTCTGTGCGCTGGCGAGTGCCGGCAGGGTGGCCAGGGCGATGGCGGCGAACAGCTGCCGCAACGGCAACGGGGTGGGCATGAAAGACTCTCCGGGACGAAAGGAGCGCGCGACGCGGTCGGCGCGACCGTCCGATGCTACCCGCCAGATGGGCCGGGCGCCTCTGCCAGAAGTCGTGCTCGCGCCATTGTCGACCGGGGCGGGCCGCACGCGTTTCGGCGACCGAAGCGGGGCGGGCCTGTGGTGGAGCGGTTGCCGAGCGCATCGCCCGGTCCGGCATCGCCGCAGCGTGACCGATGAGGTTCGTCGAGCGCGATGCCCATCGAGGCAGATCACACCCGTGGACCGCACGCGCGCCGGTGATCGGCCAGCCACTGACTGCGGGAATGTCCCAGCATGAACTCCGCTTCTCGGCGTCCACACAGGGCCATGCGGCACGATTTGGGTTTACTGCACGCACGCAACGTTGACTGGAGGCCGTCTGATGTCATGGTTCCGCCGCTTGGCACTGTCCCCCTTTATCAAGGCACACCCGCCGCGCAAGACGCAGCCTGCCCCGGCGGACCTGATTGCCGCCTATGCGCCGGTGCTGCCTGCCAGCCTGCTTGAACTCTGGCGCCAAAAAGGACTGGGGCACTATGGCGACATGCAACTCGCGCTGATCGACCCCCGGCAATGGCAACCGGTGCTGGATCGCTGGATCGTCTCGCCACCCGATGCGGTGCGGCGTATTCCGATCGCGCTCACCCCCTTCGGCGCGCTGCTGTACTACCGCAAGCTGACCGCCACCGACGAAGACGTGGTCTACCTGGACCCGGTCTCCAAAGACGCCGCTGACCTGAGCTGGAGCCTGGACGACTTCTTCAACCAGTCCCTGTGCGAGGCGGAATTCTGCGACTCCCTGATCCCATCGGCCCTGCTCGCCGCCGCGCGCAAAGAGTGCGGCGCACTGGCTGCGGGCGAGGTCTACGAGATTGATCAGATGTTGTTTTCGATGCAGATGTTGCGGGTCAACAAGGTCGATGCGTTGGCGCTGCACACCCGGCTTCGCGATGCTGTCGACGGCCCTGCAACCGTTGCTGATGCAGCGACGACCAATGGTGAGGCACTACCCGCAGCGCAGCGCTCCATGTTCGAGGGCCTCTTCAACGCGCCACAGTCCGGCAACGACCTGCACGGCGTGTACCTGTCGTCGTATATCGATTGGCATCGCATGCTGGCGCTCGAGCCCAACGGCCAGTATCGCCTACTGTTTTGGAAAATCGATCATCGCAGCCTTGCACGCACCGATGTGCGTGCGTATGCGGGCCGCTACGAGGTAACGCAGACCGAGATTGGCGACGAACACGTGACGCTCGATATTCGGTTGCGCAGCGACTCCAGTGGTAGCGATGCCAACGATGCGCAGCTGGTGGTCATGCGCTCGGGTACCGACATGTTCCTGCTGCGCGCCGACGAGCTGGCAGACATGGCAACGGCCATGGATGGCTCGAAAACGCTGGGCCGCAGCGAGTACTACTTTCGCAAGGTGGGGTTGGGCGATGCATTTGTCGAGGAGCCATCCGGTGGACGCGCTGCGCCCCCGCTTGCCGATCTTCCACGCGCGTTACAGCAACGGGTGACTGCCGAAGCGATCATCGCCACCATCACCCATGTGGACGACGTCGACCTGGACGCTGAAGACGACGGCGCCGGCACCGTCATGTGCACACTGGACCGAGGCCAGGACGATGGGCTGCGCATGAACATGCCGCTGCGCTCGCCGCCAGACACCGGGCGCGCCCTGTATGGCTGGGTCTGGGAGATGCACCCTGCCGCGTGTCGGGTCGGCATCAACTATCAACGCGGCAGCGATGGCAAGGTGGAACATGGCCCTGTTGTCGGCGATGTGTTGACCAGTCGCCTGAGCGGGGAATGAGATGGCGGTGCGCAGCGCAGGCAGTGCTCGCAGCGCGGCAAGCCAGTCGCTTACTTGCCCATGCAGCGCTTCCAGCGCTCGTTCACGCGTTGCGCGAACCAGGCGGTGGTGAGGGTGCGGGTGATCTTGGGGCTTTCCAGCGTGATGCCGGGCAGCACCGCGCGCGGCAGCGGCTTGCCGGCACTGCGCTCGGCCAGCGCGAAGACCTGGCGATACAGCGCGGTGTCTTCGAAATCGGCAGAGTTGCCGGCTACCAGGGCGCGGCGTAGCTGCCGGTCGCTCATTGCCAGCTGGCTGCCCAGGGCGCGTGCGGCGCGTTCGGTGCCGCCGGGCGCATCCAGGCTGGCACCCGGTGTCAGCAGGTCGCCGTCCAGGATCAGCGCGATGCCGCTGGCCCTGCTCAGCGCCGCCTGGAAGGCGGCATTGCGGCTGGCGTACCAGCCGGCATTGAAGTCGGCAAAGCGGTACAGCAGGGCGTCGTAACTGGCCGGATACCCGAGCAGGTGCCTGGTGCCGAACCACAGCCCGCCGCGACGGCTGAACACCTCGTGGCGGATCGAGTCGCCGGGCGGATACGGGTAGCGCTCGGCATGCTGCTCGGCAAAGGCGATGCTGACCTGCATCGGCCCGGCGGTATGTACCGGGTTGAGCCCGTCGAACAAACGCGCGCCCAGCGGCACGCTGCCGGTGAAGTCTTCGAAGATGCGGCTCAGCTCCTGCTCGGTGCGCGCGCTCGCGATGCGCGTGGCATAGCTGCGGCCGTCGGGCGAGTCGATGCGCAGGGCGGCATCGACCATGAAGCCGGGGATGTGATGCGCGCTGGCGCGGCGGTCGATCTCGGCACGCGAAATCTTGCCGAGATTGGGTACCACCGGGTTGGCCTGGTAGGTCGACTCCTGCTCGGTCACCGCCAGCACCGCGCAGATGTGCTCGGCGCTGGTGTCCAGCCCCTGCGAGGACAGCGCCACGTAGACATCGTCGGCCCAGCCGTTGCGATCGCCCAGCGTGGCCGGCAGGCGCCGCGCGATGTCGGCCTTGACCGCGTCCGGGGAGCGCTGTGGCGCACGCGGCGCCTGGGTGGCGCAGGCCGACAGCAAGGCGACGGCGAGCAGCGTGAGCAGGCGGGGCAGGCGGGATGTCACGGCGTCTCCAGGATCCGGGGGGGGGGCGGCAGGTGCCGTGCCGCAGTTTACGTGGCTGTCGCGGGGTGGTTGCATGCGGCGATGTGCAGCAGCCGCGACGGCGCGGGTCGCCCGCCGGGGCGCAGCGCTTGCCAAGGAGCACGGCCGCAGGCCGCGGTCATGCGATCTGCAGGCCGATTCAAGCCCGCTGCATGCAAGCCGCTAACGATCTTGACGCATAGCGTGGCGATCACATGACCTGCCGTGTTCGCCGGTCATCATGACCGCGTGTTTTTGCATCGAAGTAGCGTCCGTCAGACGCCGACATCGCCCCGATTCCACTGCCAGCCAACCATGGGAGAGCTCGAGTGCCGCAGCAACCAGCAAACCCGATGCGGGCCGGGCGGCGCTTGCTGTGCACGGCAGCCATGCGGTGTGGCTCATCGTCGCCGTGAGGTGTCGATGAGCAGTGCGACGCCACGCTGGCGGCGCATGGCCGTGGGGATGGCTGCAATGCTGTTCAGCGCGGCGCTGTGGGCGCAGCCGCAGCCGTGGAAGAGCATCGAGACCGCCGCGATCGACGACCCCAGGGCCGCCTTGCAGGCCGCCCAGGCTGCGTTCGAGCGTGCCCGCAGCGATGGCGACGCCGATGCGCAGTTCTGGGCCTCGCTGGCGCAGGCGCGCGTGCTGATTTCGCTGGAAGAGACCGAGCGCCGCCAGACAGCCCTGGCCCAGGCGCATGCGCTGCTGGAACGTGTGCGCGGCAACGCGGCGCAGGCGCAGCTGTGGCTGGCGATCGTGCAGGCGCTCAGCGATGTGCGCGAGAGCCCCAACCGCGGCATGCTGGCGCGGCTGGAAGCGCTGCGTCAGCAGGCGCGCGCGCTGGGGCGCAACGATCTGCTGTGCGAGATCGAAGCGGTCGACATGTGGAGCATGCTCGCCTCCGGCAGCAGCGACGAGGCCTGGAACGCGGCGCAGGCCAGTTACCAGTGCGCAGTGCGCGAACACAACTTGAGCCTGGAGCTGGATGCCTTGACCCAGCTCGGCTCGCTGGCCAGCCGGGTAGGTGGCCGTTCGGCGGAAGACAACGATGCCGAGGACTATCTGCAGCGCGCCCTGGCGCGCCTGCGCGGCCAGCCGGCACGCTTCCAGCGCAGCCTGATTGAATACGAATACGGCACCTCGCTGGCAGCGCAGCAGCCGGACGCGTCGCTGCTGCATTTCAGGCGTGCGCTGGCGCTCAGCCGCGAGCTGGGCGATCAGGCCGGCGTGGCCGCGGCATTGACCAGCGCCAGCGAGGTGCTGATCGACGCCGGCGATGCCGCTGCAGCACTGGCAATGGCGCGCGAGGCGCTGCCGTTGATGCAACGCCAGGGCAACGTCGGCCGCGTGGCCGCCTGCCATGCGGTGTTGCTGCGGGCATTGACCGCGCTCAAGTCCGGCAGCCTCGGCATGGAGATCATCGCGGCCAGGGCAGCGGACGATCCCAATCTGCCGTTGGTGCGGCGCGCGCGACTGCTCGATGCCATCGCCCAGGCACTGGCAGCGGAGGGGCGGCATGCCGAGGCCTACCAGGAACTGCAGCGCGCCAACACGCTGCGCGCGCAGAGCCTGGATCGCCAGCGCGACACCGTGATGCTGCGCCTGCAGGCGCGTTACGAAGATGCACGCCGTGGCGCGGAAACCGCCGAGCTGCGCCGCCGCAGCGAGACCGCGCAACTGGCGTTGCAGGCCCGCGAAGCCGGTCAACGCGCCTTGTGGATTGCGCTCTGCGCGGCCTGCCTGCTGTTGCTGGGCGCGCTGGTGGTGCTGGCCTTCGGTGCGCGCCACCGGCGACAACTCTCGCGGCTGGCGATGCGCGACGAACTCACCGGCCTGTCCAATCGCCGCGCCATTCGCGCCGAGGCGCAGCAGCAGGTCGAGCAGGCGGTGCGCTCGCAGATCCCGTGCATGCTGGCATTGATCGATCTGGACCACTTCAAGCTGATCAACGACATGCATGGGCACGCCGCGGGCGATGCCGTGCTCAAGGCGCTTGCCAGCGCCTCCAGGCTGGCGCTGCGCACGCAGGATCGGCTGGGCCGGCTGGGCGGCGAAGAGTTCCTGCTGGTGCTGCCGGGTTGCAGCGCAGAGGAGATTCCGGCGGTGTTCGCACGGCTGCGCAACGCGGTGGCCGCGATCGAGATCGCCGGCCTGCCCGCCAACCAGCCGGTGCGCTTCTGCATGGGCGCGGTGAGCGTCACTGCGGGGAGCGGCCTGGATGTGCTGCTGGGGCAGGCCGATCTTGCGCTGTACGCCGCCAAGACCGCCGGGCGCGATCAATGGGCGGTGGTCTGAGTGCCGCATGCGCGGCTGCGCGGCGCCGGCTGCGACATCTGCGCGGGGCTGCGGCACAATCGTGCGGTGGCGCTGCCACGTTGCCTTCCGTCGATTGAGCGAACCGAGACCGCGTGCGAACCGATAGCCGCCTTTCCCGCATGCTGCATGTGCTGTTGCACATGGCCAGAAGCCAGCAGCCGATGACCTCCGAGCAGATCGCCGGCATGCTGTCGACCAATGCGGTGGTGGTGCGTCGGACCATGGCCGGCTTGCGCGCTGCCGGCTACGTGCAGTCGAGCAAGGGCCACAACGGTGGCTGGCATATCGCGTGCGACCTGACCCAGGTGACATTGCTGGACGTGCATCGCGCAGTGGGCGGCCCGCATCTGTTTGCGATCGGCGCCGATCACCCCAACCCGCAGTGTGGCGTGGAGCGCGTGGTCAACGCAGCCATCGCTGACGCGCTGGCCGAGGCGCAAGCCGTGTTGCTGCAGCGCCTGGGCACGGTGACGCTGGCAACGCTGGCGGACGAGTTCGATGCACTGTGCACGGCAGCCGCGCTGCCCGCCGGTTCGCCGACAGGCAAACGCAGGCGCTGACGCACACCAGCTGTGCATACGCCGTTGTACATGGCGTGCAGCCGGGATGGCAGGCGCGCGGTGTGCCTGTGCTTGCAGTCCCGTGCGGCGCGTATGCATGCGCTTTGCGGCAGCTGGTCGGCATCGATCGCAGACAGGGCGCGCTTAGCCAGGCACAGTTGCCAGGACGCTGTCGTTTCCTGACGTGGCGCGTATATGCGCACCCGCGCAGCACCGCCACGCCGCACTGCCCATTGCTTTCAGGCGATGACGCGAATCGCAGCCGATCACGGCAAGCGCGACAGCGGGCAGCGCATCACCCCTCGGTCGCACACGCAATCCTTCAACCATCGAGCGGGTAGCCACGTCAGCACAGCGCGGTTGAATCGCCGGTCTTTTCATGTAACATCGAAAAGTACATAAAGCGGATTTCAACCGGGAGCGGACATGCAGCACGACGTGATCATCATTGGCGGCAGCTATGCCGGGCTGTCGGCCGGGCTGCAGCTGGCGCGTGCCCGGCGTACGGTCCTGGTGATCGATAGCGGCCAGCGCCGCAATCGCTTTGCCACCACCTCGCACGGGTTTCTCAGCCGCGACGGTGCATCGCCTGCGCAGATTGCCGAGACCGGACGCGCGCAGCTGCTGGCCTATCCGAGCGTGCAATGGGCCGACGGCCAGGTGATACAGCTACGCGGCGAGGCGGAAGCCTTCGAGGTGACGCTGGCCGATGGCTCCACGCATACCGCGCGTCGCCTTGTTTTGGCGATGGGGGTGGTCGATCGTCTGCCGGCGTTGGCCGGCCTGGCAGAACGCTGGGGCACGCAGGTGTTCGCCTGCCCGTATTGTCACGGCTATGAGCTGGGCCAGGGCCGCATCGGCGTGCTTGCCACCTCCGCCTTTGCGGTGCATCAGGCGGCCATGCTGCCGGACTGGGGTGCAACACAGCTGTTCTTGAACGACGCGGTGGTGCTGGACGAGGCGCAGCACGCGCACTTGCAGGCACGTGGCGTGCAGGTGGTGGGCGGCACAGTGGCGGCGCTGCAAGGCGATGGCGACGTGCTGGAGCTGGTGTTGCGCGATGGGCAGGTCTGCGCGCTGGATGGCTTGTTCATCACCACCCAGACCGAACTCAGTGCCTTGGTCGCATCGCTTGGATGCAGCACCAGCGATGGGCCGCTGGGCCGTCATATCGCGGTGGATGCCATGCAGGCCACTTCGGTGCCGGGTATCGCTGCCTGCGGCGATGTGGCCAACCCGGCGGCATCGATCGTCTTTGCGGTTGCCAGCGGCGCAATGGCCGGCGTGGCAACGCATCGCTCGTTGATGTTCGGTCTGAGCAACTGAGCGGCGTGTTGCGATCGTCCCTGCAGACCAGGCCGGCCTGCAGGGGAGATCGTGGCTGCGCTGCTTACTGGCTGACTTCCTGCATCGCAATCTTGTGCTGCTTGGAATACGCGCGCTGCGCGGTATTCAGCGCTTCCATATCGGTGTTGAGCTGGGCGGACACGGTTTCCAGGTCCTTGGCCAACGGCGCCAGCTCGGCATTGCCGTAGCCGTTGGGCAGGGCCGCCACGCGTTCGAGCGCGGCCATCATCGCGTCGGCACGCTTGAGGTAGGCCGACAGCTTGCCGTCCAGGTCCTTGGCGTTGTCTGGCACGCCCGCGGCCATGGCGGTATTGGCCTGCGCGTTGGCGGCCAGTGCCTTGCGCTGGCTGCCCAGTGCGGTCTTGTAGCTGTCCAGCGGCTTGTGCGCGACGGCATCGGCCACCAGGCTCTGCCCGCGATCGCCCGACACCCACGGGTCGATGATGGTGACCGCGCCATTCCAGACCGAGATGTTGTGCAGCAGGTAGTCGCTGGAAGAGAGCTTGGAGGCGCCGGTGGTGGTGCCGCCACCGCAGGCAGCCAGCAGCAGACTGAAAGAGACAAGCAGGAACGTGGTGAACGTCTTCAAAGCGAAAGATCCTTGGTACGAGGCCGTTGTTGTCACTGCATGGCGAAGACGGCAAAAACCCCAAGGAAGCGCCCGGACAATCCATGTTGCACTGTTGCTGGCCATCTTCCCTGAGACGAATGCAGCGTGGAGCATTCCATTCACTCTGAGCGAGTGCGCTGCGCCATCAGTATAGCGGCCGCGCTCAGCCGGCAGGTGCGTGTCATGCGCTCGTTGCGCGACCACCAGGTGCTGCATGCGTGCGATGGATGGCCTCGGCCGGTTGCGCTGCGCGTACACTGCGCCGCCACCATCGAACCGATGCCTGCGTGAAAAAGAAGCGGCCCAAATCACCGCCACCTGCGCCAGCTCCCGCAGCGTCCCGGATCCACGAATGGATCATCGGCGGGGGAGCGGTTGTCGTGGCAATCGCCTGCTGCATGCGGCTGTGGCTGGTGCTGGAGGCGATCGTCACGGGGCGCTATATCAGCGTCATCCGCGGCCGGCCGACCAGGGTCTTCTACGCGGATGCAGACCCGCAGCGGTTCTGGATCGCCGTCGGCTGGGATGCGTTGCTGACCAGTGTGCCGTTGGCGCTCATCGCCTGGTTCACCTACGTTGCCTGGACCACGTACCGACGCGGCAGGCGGTGACCTGCGTGGTCGTTCCACAGCATGCGCAACTGCGGTGCCGCGGTGCCGCGCTGTCGACGACGCGGCTGCGCAGGCGTGCGGCAAGCCGCTGTTGAGTACACGGTGTTGATCAGCGGTCGGGTCACACGGCCGTGGCAACCGTTTGCGCCGATCGATGCCTGCGCATCATGCGGCCATCAGGGCTGTGTCTGCTTTTGCTTTTGCTTGCGTGATGGCGGCTGCGTCTCGCGCTTGGGCCAGGTGTCGTAGCTGTAGACGAACTGCTTCTGATCGGCTCCCATGGTCGGGTCGCAGTGCCAGGAAGTGGCGACGCTGCCGGGTTCCAGCACGCCATCGACTTCGCGCACGGCCTGCGCTTCGAACGCGCAGATCGCCCCGTACAGTTTGATATCCCAGTCCGGCGCAGAGGTGGGGTGGGCGTGTTGCACCAGCACGATGTCGCTGCCGTGGAAGTGGTGCACCTGGGCGCCGTATTCGCGATTGATGCTGAAGTAGCACGGTGCGCCGATGCCCAGCGGGAGCACTTCGTCATCGCGCAGGATCGCGCACTTGCCGGCGTGTTCGCCCAGGCGAATCGTACGCCCGGCAAGGACCGCGGTGATCACCGGATGGCGGGTGGTGACTTCGGACATGGGCTGCGGCGGCGGCGACGTCTGCGGAGCGGTCTGCGCGTGTGCGCCGGTCATCACCAACAGCGCGGCGAGCAACCAGGTCGGAAAGCGGATGCGCATGCAACGTCCTTGTCGTGGGCGCTGCAGTATCGCAGATCCGTTTGCTGGTCAGGCGCGGCTGGCACGCCGGCCGCACTTCAGTCAGACAGCGACGGCCAGCACCCGGGTCGGCATCTGTCTGCTGCATTGCGGTTTCGCGTGCAGCGTCGACAGGCAGCTGGCGGCGACTGACGGCGCGTTTTCGGTTGCGGCAAACATCCTGCAATCAGCGCCGTGCCGGCAGCGTCGCCAGCACACCATCCAGCGCCAGTTGCGTGCTGAAGCCGGCCTTGCTCAGGCGTTTGCTCACTTCGTTGGGCACATCGCGCCCGCTGGTGAGCCGGTTGGGCGCGCCGGTGTAGTGGAACAGGCGCCCGCCACGCCGCAACACCCGCGCCAGCTGGTCGTAGAACAGCTGCGAATACAGTTCGCCGGCAATGCCGAAGCGCGGCGGGTCGTGCAGGATGGCATCGACCGAATCGTCTGCCAGCGTGGCGATGTGCTGCGAGATATCGGCGTGGGTGAGCTGCAGGCGTCCACCGTAGGCGGCATCGTCCGGGTCCGGCGACCAGGGATTGAGCGTGCGCAACCACAGCACGTCGGCATTCTTTTCGAACGAGTGCAGCTGCGCCACCCAGGCTTCCAGGCAGCAGGCAGCGAAGTAGCCCAGCCCACCGCAGGTATCCAGCACGATCTTGCCGCGCGGGTCGACCAGCGCCACCTTGCGGCGCGCATCGTCGAACGGCGACAGCTGCGCCGACGGCAGCATCTTGATGCCATCGATCTCGAAGGTGGGCGCACCCCATTCGGTGGGAACGAGCTTGATCAGCGCACCGCTGAAACGCGAGATCGGGGCGAAATCGTCACCGTCCCAGAAGTACAGCGTGCGCTCCTTGAACTTGCCCGGATACGGGTAGCCCCTGCCGCGCCACTGCCAGGTCTGCGCATCCAGCTGCGCGGTGCCGGTACTGCGGCCCAGGTCCAGCGAGCCGGTCCATTGGGTCAGACCGCTGCCGCGCGCGGCAAGCAGCGCCTGGGCATCGGAGGAAATGAGGAGTGGGCCGGAGTAGTGGGGCACGAGTCGCTGGTCTGGGTGGGCAGGCGTCACGCGCGCTGCGGGTGCGAGGGATGGACTGGCATCGTAACCGACCCCATCACGCATGCGCATCCAGCGCACCGCGGGCACGATGGCGCGGCGGCGCAGCGGCGGTCTCTGCAGCGACATGGGGCGGCGGGCCGTCTGCAATGGTGTGCCGGTGGTGATGCATGAGCCGTCGTGCCCGGATGCATGCGCCGATTCCTCTGACGCACGCCGCACCGCATACTGCGCACTTGCCCCCATCGACATGTTGTCCGATTGGCGCCAACTGTGGAGGATCGGCAATGCTGAAGGGTGTGTTGTTGGGGTTTGCCTGTTATGCGGCCTATTCGATCAGCGATGCGTTCGTGAAGCTGCTGGAAGGCACGCTGCCGGTCTACGAAGTGCTGTTTCTCGGTGCGCTGCTGATGCTGGTGGCTGTGCCATTTTTGAAGAAGCCGGACGACCGGTTGCGCGAGCTGGTGATGGCCAAGCAACCCAGCCTGTGGCTGTTGCGTGCGCTCACCGGTGCCATCGGCAATCTGACCTCGGTGATTGCGTTCACCACCTTGCCGATGGCCGAGGCGTTTGCGCTGATCTTCCTGATGCCGATCTTCGTCACCGTGCTGTCGGTGGTGTTTCTCAAGGAAGAAGTGCACTGGCGGCGCTGGTCGGCGGTGATCGTCGGCTTCATCGGTGTATTGATCGTGCTGCGCCCGGGCTTTCGCCATCTCACCCACGGGCATGTGGCCGCGATCGTGTGTGGCCTGGTCGGTGCGATCTCGGTCATCACGCTGCGCATGGCCGGGCATAGCGAAAAACGCCTGACCTTGTACGGCGCCGGGGTGATCGGCCCGTTGGTGATGGGCGGGATCATGATGTTGCCGACCTTTGTCTGGCCCACGCTGTCTCAGTGGGGGCTGTTGGCCGGCTACGGCCTGCTTGCCGGCCTGGCGGCGATCTGCCTGATGTACGCCACGCGCATGGCGCCGGTGAGCGTGGTTGCGCCCACGCAATACAGCCAGATGCTGTGGGCGATCGCCTTCGGCTACCTGCTGTTCCATGACCACCTGGACTGGCCGATGGCGGTCGGCATCGCACTGATTCTGGGCGCAGGCCTGTTCACGCTGATCCGTGAGGAGCAGGTGTCGCGGTGGTGGCGGCGGACGAAGATTGTCTGAGAGCGGGGATTGGGGAGTCGGGATTGGGGATTGGTAACGGCGTTAAAGCGTGTTGTCGCTGGTGTCAATTGCCGCTGCCAATCCCGAATCCCGACTCCCCAATCCCGGTTTTACGGGGGCGCAGTGGATTCCTTGCGCGGTGCGCGCCAGGTTTCAACGATGCGCGCGTACTCGCCGCTGGCCTTGCTCAGGTGCAGCCACTGGTCGACGTACCCTTTCCAGGGCTGGTCGTTGCGCGGTAGCAGGAAGGCTTTTTCGCCGTATTGCAGCGGCTGCTCCGGTGCGATTGCGCACAGGCTGGGCAGGCGTGCCTGCTGGTGGAGCGCTTCGGAGGCGTCGGTGATCATCACGTCCGCGCGCTGCTGCAGCAGCTCCTGGAAGATGGTGGTGTTGTCGGCGAACAGGCGCAGGTGCGCGCGCGGCAATTGTTGGCGCGCGAAGGCCTCGTTGGTGCCGCCGGGCGGTTCGATCACACGCACCTCGGGTCGGTTGAGTTGCGCCAGGCTGCGGTAACGCGCCTGGTCGGCGCAGCGCACCAGCGGAATCTTGCCGTCCACATCCAGCACCGCACTGAAATTGGCCTGGCGTTGCCGTTGCAAGGTGACCGAAATGCCGCCGACCGCGATATCGCAGCGATCGGCGAGCAGGTCGGGCATCAGTTGCGGCCAGCTGGTGCGGACGAACGCCACGCGCGCGCCCAGGCTGCCGGCCAGCGACTGCGCCAGGGAGATATCGCTGCCCTCGAACTGCCCGTCGGCACGCAGCAGCGAATAGGGGCGATAGTCGCCGGTGGTGCAGACCCGCAGCACGCCGGATTGCAGCACCGCATCCAGGCGTGAGGCAGGCTCGGGCGCGGCTGCGTGCGCAAGGCCGCAGCTGAGCAGGAACGCAAGGCAGATGCGATGGCGCATGACGTGGCCTCGGAAAGATGCGGCCATGATAGTCGTGGCCAATGCGGTGTGGCCGACGTCAACGGCATGTCAGCACGATCCTGCCCGGGATCACGGTGCGGTAGCGCTGCAATGCGCACTGTCGGTGCTTCATTCGAACCGATCGGAGTCACCCTCATGCAGCTCAATCCACGCACTGCGCGTCCGATGACCACCGCCATTGCCGGGCTGTCGGCACACGGCACGCCCGATCCGGATACCAATGAAGACGAAATCCCGCTGGAAGAACAGACCCCGCAGCAAGGCGGTTTGCGCGAGGAGGTGGGCGATCTGGAAGAAGACGACGATCAGGCATTGCCCGGCCGCGTCGGTGGCGGGCTTGCGGGTGGTTGATGCGGGGGGTAAGAGCGGCTAACCAAGCACTTGAGTAGCCACCAGGCGTGTGCGGCCGACACTGAGATTCTTCAGCATCGTCTGGATGTTCCCAGGCCGGATGGTCGAGGGCGCGATGCCCTCGTCAAGGGAACTGCACATGCCCGGGTTCGAAGTACACCGGCGTGTTGCCGTCTTCGGGCAGCGCGGGGATCGTGTCCAGGATGGCCTTGCCGCGGATATCGGTGATCCGAATGGACAAGGGCTGGTTGCCGAGCTGCTCGCCGAGGAAGTGGTTGTAGTCCATCTTCTGCAGGCTCTTCCAGCTGCTGCCTTGTTTCACTTCGAACTTGACCACCGGGTAGGCGTGATTGCGCACCTGGATCGCCGCCCACCAGCGCGAGCTGCCTTCCTTGATGCGGTATTGCACGTTGCCGGTGGTGGGTGCGCGCACGATCTTCCAGCTGATCGGGATGCGCCCCTGCACGGTGTCGCCGATGGCCGCGAAGGCGTTGGGCGATAGATCCAGGCCGCCCGATGCGCCCTCCGGGTATAGGTCGGTGACGTAGACCACGGCCTTGCCCTTGGGCCCGGTCACTTCCAGATAGGCGCCGGCCAGTGCGGCCCTGACCCCGCCGAAGTTCATCTGGGTGGGGTTGAGCGCGGTGATGAAGGCATTGCTCGGAATGGGATCCAGCAGCACCGCGCCGCCGGAATAGCCGGAGCTGGTGTAGGTCGCGGTGCCGGTGAAGGTGCTGCTCCAGCCGGTGGCCTTGCTGGCATCTGCGGCAGCGGCCGTCTTTGCCGATGGCGGGGCGGCGCTGGCGCTCGTCAGCCCCCAGGCCTGATGCAGGACCTGCAGCTTGTCGGCACGCGGGTTGCCATCATTGGCGAGCAGGCCACCGTTGTTTGCATTGCCCACCTCCCAAATGCCGAGCACGGCACTGCGCATGCCGGTGTTGCGCAGATACCCGCTCAATGCGTGTTGCCATGCCCGGTCGCGTGGATCGCCATCGCCCAGGCCGCCGCCCAGGCTCACCGGCAGCACCGCGTGATCGGCCGAGAATTGTCCGAAGTCGCGCTGCCAGCTCGCCGGCAGGCTGCGCGGAAAGTCGGCCGCTGCAAACACCTCCGCCGCGTCGCGATCCGGCCCGGCCAGCTTCGGCATCAGCAGCAGATGTGCGCGCGGAATGCGCAGCGGCACGCAGGCGAGCGGCTGCAGATTGCTGCCGGCGGCCTTGCGTGCGGAGTCGCTGCAGAGCGCGTCGTTGCCCACGCCCTCCACTCCGATCACCCAGGCCGGCGCCTGCTTCAGCACCGCGGCCGCTGCTCGCGCGGCGATGCGGTTCCAGTCGGCGTCTGCCGCATTGCCCGCCCAGTTGGCATTGCGGTAGCCGCTGCTGCCCAGGTCGATCCCGAGCACGCCCGCGGTGCTGCCGTAGCGGCGCGCGAGCAGGCCCAGGCCCTCCATCCAGGCGTCGTGCTGCGTGCCCAGCTGCGGCGCCGCGTCATCGCAAGCGCCATCGGCGAAAGCGAGCAGCACCTGCATGCCACGCTGGGTGCTGGCGCGCACCACGGCGTCGAGCAACTGCAGGGAAGTGAGGCCAGCCAGCGCGGGGTCGCCGGCTACCTCGGCGGCTGCCACCGGCCTGGCTTGCAGGGTTGCCGCACAGATCGGCACGCGCACGGTATTGATGTCCGATGCCTGCATCTGATCCAGCAGTTGCTGCAGCGTATTGCTGCGCAGTCCGGTGGCCGCCAGCGCTGCGCGATCGAAGCCGGGCCAGGTCACGCCGCGTACCTGCAGCGCCTGGCCGCGCGCATCGGTGAGGTGTCCGCGTGCATCGACCTGCACCGCCAGTGCGGTCACGGGAGTCAGCAAGGCCAGGCCAAGCAGCAGATGGGCATGAGAGCGCATGGGAGTGTCCTGAGGGATGGCCCGCGCAGGAGACCAGCGATCGTCATCTGCGGTCCGTGCGCCGGGTCAAGGAAGCGGGCAGGAGTGTGGGAGCCGCGGCAGGCGAGCGGCCGCAATGCAACGGGGGTCGCGGTTTGTGCGGGATGCTTGATGCGCCGCCGCTGTCGGCGGTGTGTACTTGATGCATCGCCGACCAGCGGTGGCCGTGTTGCGCTGCGCGGGTGACGGACGTAACGGCAGGCATGCTGCGGACGTGGTCGACCGGCTGTGCTCGTGCCCTGGTAGTGCATGTGCGTGTGTGTCGCGAGAGCAGACAGCGCTGCAACGTGCATGCGGCAGAGGGGGACTGCTCCAGCGCCGCGTTGCGCGCGTTACCGATGGCTGCGCTTCCTCGATCAGGGCAGCCGCGAATGCGTGGATAAGCGGCGCACCACGATGGGGCAAGCCGACCATCCTTCGCCGGCACATGCTGCGGCCTACCCGGCGGCGCCGTGCAAACCGCTGGTGCGCGCTGCCGCGATCTCGTATTTTTGACGGCTTGTTCACTTGCCGGTGCCGTGCCCCATGTCCGATCCGTCCGCGCCCGATCATCTGCAACGCAGTCTCTCCAATCGCCACCTGCAGCTGATCGCCATCGGTGGCGCGATCGGCACCGGGCTGTTCATGGGCTCGGGCAAGACCATCAGCCTGGCTGGCCCGTCGATCCTGTTCGTCTATCTGATCATCGGCGCGATGCTGTTCTTCGTGATGCGCGCGATGGGCGAGCTGCTGCTGTCCAACCTGGAGTACAAGTCGTTCATCGACTTCTCCACCGATCTGCTCGGGCCGTGGGCCGGGTTCTTCTGCGGGTGGACGTACTGGTTCTGCTGGATCATCACCGCCATCGCCGACGTCATCGCGATCGCCGCCTATGCGCAGTTCTGGTTCCCCGGATTGGCGCCGTGGATTCCGGCCATCCTGTGCGTGCTGTTGCTGCTGAGCCTGAACCTGGTGACGGTCAGGTTGTTCGGCGAGATGGAGTTCTGGTTCGCGCTGATCAAGATCATCGCCATCTGCGCCTTGATCCTCACCGGCGCCGGGCTGGTGGCCTGGGGCTTCCGCTCGCCGTCGGGCAATGTGGCCTCGCTGTCGAACCTGTGGAACGACGGCGGCATGTTCCCGATGGGCATTGGCGGCTTCTTTGCCGGGTTCCAGATCGCGGTGTTCGCCTTCGTCGGCATCGAGCTGGTCGGCACCACCGCTGCGGAAACCGCCGACCCGCGCCGCAACCTGCCCAAGGCGATCAACTCGATCCCGGTGCGCATTTTGATTTTCTACGTGCTGGCGCTGATCGCGATCATGGCGGTGACGCCGTGGCGGCAGGTGGTGGCCGACAAGAGCCCGTTCGTGGAGCTGTTCGTGCTGGCCGGCGTGCCGGCGGCGGCGAGCCTGATCAACTTCGTGGTGCTGACCTCGGCCACCTCGTCGGCCAATAGTGGCATCTTCTCCACCAGCCGCATGCTCTACGGCCTGGCCGAGGAGCAGCACGCGCCCAAGGGCTTTGCCAAGCTCTCGCGTGCAGCGGTACCGGCACGCGGCCTGCTGTTCTCCTGCCTGTGCCTGTTGCTGGGCGCGATGCTGGTGTACCTGATCCCCAACCTGGTCACTGCGTTCACGCTGGTCACCACCTTGTCGGCGGTGCTCTTCATGTTCGTGTGGTCGCTGATCCTGTGCGCCTACATCGCGTACCGGCGCAAGCGGCCCGAGCAGCACGCGGCCTCGGCGTTCAAGATGCCCGGTGGCGTGTTGATGTGCTACGTGTGCCTGGCGTTCTTCGCCTTCGTCATCGTGCTGCTGACCTTGCAGGCCGACACGCGCCAGGCCTTGCTGGCCAGCCCGGTGTGGTTCCTGATCCTGGCGATCGGCTATGCGGTGAAGCGGCAGCAGACGCGCAGCGGCTGAGCGCGCGTATCAGCCAAGACATCCAGCGTAGACCTCATCAAGGCCCCGCACTGCGGGGCCTTGGCGTCTGTGGCTGCACGGCGCTGCGATAAAGGCCACTGGCAGCTAAGCGCGTTTTGCGCGCGACGTTGACGCGGGTCGGGTGGGACGGGATGCTCGCCGCCATCCATTGCCACGGCCCATCGCATGATCACGACGCACCCGATTGCCGGAACGCAGCACACGCAAGGTTGCTGGGTCGACCTGTGCCAGGCCAGCGCGCAGGAACTGGCGCAGGCCGCAGACAAGGTGGGCTTTGCGCTGCCGGATCGCGCGGCCATCGGCGAGATCGAATTCTCCAGCCGGGTGCGGCGCCAGGGCGAGGTGCTGTTTCTCAACGTGCCGCGCTTTCAGGACGACGATGGCCCGACTGCGCCGCTGGGCTTTGCGTTGTCGCCGACCATGCTGGTGACCCTGCGCGAGCAGCACATGGGCTCGCTGGATGCGGTGGCCGCGCGTCTTGCGCGTGAGCCCTGCCATAGCGCCGACGACCTGCTGTTGCGCATCTTCGACCAGTTGGTGGGGCGCCTGGCAGACCGGCTGGAATCGCTGGAAGCCGAGGTCACCGACACCACCCGGCAGGTGTTCGACAACCCGCACAAAACCAAGGACCTGGAGCGCATGCTGCATCAGGTCGGAGGCATGGGCCGGCGTCTGGGCGGGCTGCACAATGCCGGGCAAGGCCTGCTGCGCCTGGTCACCTATCTGGATGACGCCGCGCCGGACTGGTTCGGTGCCGATGCGGCCAAACGCATCGGCTTGCTGCACAAGGACCTGACCACCTTGAGCGAGTTCCAGCAGCACATGGACGACCGCATCGAATTCCTGCTCGACAGCGTGCTGGGCATGATCAACATGGACCAGAACAACGTGATGAAGGTGATGGCGGTGGCCTCGGTGGTCGGCATTCCGCCCACCGTGCTGGTCGGCATCTGGGGCATGAACTTCGCCTACATGCCCGAGCTCAAGTGGCACGACGCGTATTACTGGGCGCTGGGCGTGATCGTGCTGAGCATGCTGGTGCCGCTGGCCTGGTTCCGCAAGCGCGGCTGGGTGTGATGCATCAGAGCCGGAAACCGTAGGAGCGCACCTGGGCGCGATATGGCGTTACCGGGAAGGCCCTCGCGCCCAGGGGCGCTCCTACAGAGTGCCGTCAACGCAATCATCTGTTGCCTACGGTGGCGTGACTACGCAATGCCAGGCTAGGGCATCCCGGTAGCTGTGCAGCGCGCGGCAGACTGCAGGAAACCCCGTAGGAGCGCACCTGGGCGCGATGCGGCGTTACCGGGACGATGCGGCGTTACCGGGAAGGCCCTCGCGCCCGGGGGCGCTCCTACGAGGTGCCGTCAACGCAATCATGCTTTGCCTACGGTGGCGTGACTACGCAATGCCAAGCTAGGGCAGCTCAGTAGCTGTGCAACTCGCGGCAGACTGCAGGAAACCCGTAGGAGCGCACCTGGGCGCGATGCGGCGTTACCGGGACGACGCGGCGTTACCGGGAAGGCCCTCGCGCCCGGGGGCGCTCCTACAGGGTGGCTGGGATGCGCAGCTGTCACTGCGCACTGCGCCGAGACCGGAAAACTGCCCAGCTGCGTAGCGTGCGACCAGGCGAGACGCATTGTTGATTGCTGCCGGGCGGCCTGGATCAGCCCTTGGCCTGGAAGCTGGCTTCCTCGTACGGCTGCACCACCACCCAGCCTTCGCCGGCAAAACGCATCTGCAGGCTTTCACCCGAGCCTCGGCCAAACAGCGTGCCGATCGACACGTCGGTGACCAGCTCCGGGGACAGCGTGCCCGACCAGGCCACGGTGGCATTGGGGTCGGTGAACACCGGGCCGCTGGCGGCGGTGACCGGCAGAGTCAGCGGCTCGTAGTGCGAGGTGATCGCCACGATGCCGTGGCCGCTCAGGCGCACATTGAACAGGCCGCCGGACAGCATGCCCGCCACTTTGCGCATCATCGTGATCTTGTGCTCGACGCCGGATTCGAAGGCCAGCACGTCGTTGCCGTTGACGAAGATCGCTTCGCCATTCAAACGCAACAAGGTCACCAGCTTGCCGAGGTCGGCCAGATATACCCGGCCCTGGCCTTCGGCCTTCATCAGCTGCATGCCTTCGCCGCTGACCGCCTTCTTCAGCAGGTTGCCCAGGCCCTGTTCCAGCAGCCCCTCGCGGGTGAACTTGACGTTGCCGGTGCGCGCGACCATGGCGCCGGCCTTGGACCACACCATGCCGTCGAGGCGCACTTCCAGCAGGTGCGGGTTTTCCAGTTCGAACGGATCGGGGCTGACGTCCTTTTCCTTGGAATGGGCGAGAAATTCGTTGAGCGTGCGTACGGCCATGGATCCGTCCTGGAGGGTGAAAGAGTGCGCATGATACGCGGCAGGCTTGTATCTTCGAAGCGTACTGGTGTGCGCGTCGCTGTGCGTCTGCACAGATGGCGCGCCGATGTTGCGGCGCACATGGTGCTCAGTCAGCGCGTCGCGCGCGATGACAGCCACAACCAGGTGCCCATCCATCAAGATCTGTGCGTCGTGGCGAAGTAGTGCTGCAGCTTTTTGCAGCGTCATGGATGCGGGTTGGCATCGACGCACTGCACGGCGATAAAGAGATGACGCCGATACGCCACTGGTGCAGTGACTCTGTGCGCGCCACGTTCCGACGTATGCAATCCCAGCTACGTTACACAGTTCGGCACGAAGGCACGTCGCAAATAAAACAACCGCTCGGCCTGCACCGTGCTTCTGAGATCGGCGTCGGATTCGTGGCATTGTTGCCGGGCTAGATTGCGCCTACAGAAAACGTCTTTACGTTGTTCAAGGAGTGGGGCGATGCGCGTTGTGGGTGGCAGTCGAGTGGAAGGTGGCTGGTCTGGAATGTCTCTGCGTAGTCGCGCGATTGCGTCGCTGTTGGCCCTGGCTGCTGCTGCCACTGGCTTGCATGGCGCGCCCGCGCAAGCGGCAGTGGGGCCGGGTGTGGTGAGCGGCGACACCATCGTGCACGACCCGTCGATGCTCAAGCTGAGCGATGGGCGTTACTACATCTATGCCACCACCGGCGTGGTCACCAGTACCGACCGCACCAAGTTCAGCAATGCGGGCGCGATCTTCAGCAGCATGCCGAGCTGGGTGCGCAGCTACAACCCGGACAACCAGCTATGGGCGCCGGATGTGTCCTTCCATGGCGGCAAGTATCTGATGTATTACACCGCCTCCAAGTTCGCCACCAATACCTCGGCGATTGCGCTTGCCAGCAGCAGCACCGGCAAGCCTGGCTCGTGGAAGGATCAAGGCATCGTCTACACCTCCAAGAGCAGCGACGACTACAACGCCATCGACGGCAATCTGGTGGTGGACGGCAATGGCAAGTGGTGGTTGGCGTTCGGCTCGTTCTGGTCGGGGATCAAGCTGATCCAGCTCGACCCCGGCACCGGCAAGCAGCTGTCCGGCAACACGACGCGCTACAGCCTGGCGAGCCGGCCGTCCCCGGGCGCGGTGGAGGCGCCTTTCATCCAGCAGGCCAATGGCTGGTACTACCTGTTCGTGTCGTTCGATGCGTGCTGCAAGGGCGCCAGCAGCACCTACAAGATTGCGGTGGGGCGTGCGCGCTCGGTGACCGGGCCGTACCTGGATCGCGCCGGGGTGGACATGCGCAACGGCGGCGGCACGGTGATCCAGTCCGGGTTGGGCAGCATGCATGGGCCAGGCGGGCAATCGGTGTTCCGCGATGGCGATGGCGACATCCTGGTCTACCACTACTACGACGACCGCGGCGACGCGCGCCTGGGCATCAACCGGCTGGGTTACGACGGCAGTGCATGGCCGGTGGTGCAGTAGCAGCAACCAATCGAACACGCTGCTGCGCGCTGCACTGGCGCAGCGATCAGGCGATGCCTGATGCAGCGATCCGCCGGCGTTGCCGACTGCCAGAACCGCAAGGCCGCCAGCGCCGCCGGGCATGCCCGGCAGCGCTGGCGCACGCTCATCGCGTGGCCGCTTCGGGCTTGCGCACGCGTTTGACCGGCGCCGGCTTGCTCGCGGTGTCCGGGTACAGGTTCAACAGCATCAAGGTGACGCCGTTGGTCCAGCCGAAGCCGTCCTGCAGCGCGTATTCGCCACCGCCACCGCCGGCCGCATCGGCTTCCAGTCCGTATTTTTCGACCAGCTTGTGCTCGCGCGCGAACAGCGCCTGCACCTGGGTGAGGAAGCGCTCGCCGATGGTGCGCGCCAGCGCGTCTTCGCCGTAACGGCGCAGGCCGTCCACCGCCACCCATTGCAGTGGCGCCCAGCCATTGGGCTCGTCCCACTGCTGGCCGGTCTTCACTGCGGTGGTGGCCAGGCCACCGGGGCGCAGCAGGCGCGCACGCACGGTGCTGGCGGTGCGTTTGGCGTGCGCGTCGGTCGCCAGGCCGGTGAACAGCGGATACAGCGCCGCGGCAGTGACCTGGTCGCTGAGCTTGCGGGTCTGCCAGTCGTAGTCGGCGTAGTAACCGGCCGCGTTCCACAGGTGCGCATCGATGGCCTGCTTGCGGCGCAGTGCCAGCGCCGCATAGTCCTGCGTGCACTCGGCACCCGGCTTCGCACAGGCCTGGGCCAGGGTGCGCTCCAGGTGATACAGCAGGCTGTTCAGGTCGATCGGCACGATGGCGGTGGTGCGGATGGTGCGCAGGTTCTGCCCATCGGCCAGCCAGCGGCTGGTGTAGTCCCAGCCGCTCTCGGCGCCGGCGCGCAGGTCGCGGTAGACCTCGGCGGCCGGGCGGTCGCCGGCCTCGGCGGCGGTGCGGGTGTCGTGCAGCCAGGCTTCCGGGCGCGGGGTGTCGCGCTCGTCCCAGTAGCGGTTGAGCAGGCTGCCGTCGGCCAGACGCACCACATGGCGCGCGGCCTGGCCGGGCTGCAGGTCCTCGCTGCCCTGCATCCAGTAGGCGTATTCCTTCCGCAGCTGCGGCAGGTAGCGCTGGTAGACCGCTTCGCCTTCCACGCCGGCCTGCAGTTCCACCATGTAGGAGAAGAACGGCGGCTGCGAGCGGCTCAGGTAGTAGCTGCGATTGCCGTTGGGGATATGCCCGTAGGTGTCGATCAGGTAGGCGAAGTTGTCCAGCATCTGGCGGCTGAGCGTGGTCTCGCCGCTCTTCACCAGGCCCAGCATGGTGAAGTAGGAATCCCAGTAATACACCTCGCGGAAGCGTCCGCCCGGCACCACGTACGGATGCGGCAGCGCCAGCAGGCTGCTGTAGGGCGGCACGTGGGTCTGGCTGCGCACCAGCTTGGGCCACAGCTCGTCGATGTGTTCGCGCAGCGCGGTGTCCTGGCGGATCGCGTCGGTCTGCACCGGCGGCGACTCTTCGAAATTGGCGTCCACGAACTTGCGCAGGTCAAAGCCGGGGTGATCGTGCTGCGCCAGATAGTCGGCGTTGATCAGGGCCGGGTCGCGCAGCGGCAGAAAGTCGACGAAGTGCTTCTGGTCGTCGAACAGCTCGCCGCTCTGCACCGCCCGGAACAGTTCCGGGTAGGCCAGGTCGGGCGTGGGCGGTGTGGCCGCCGGTGCGTTGACGACCGAAGTGTCCATGGGCGCGGCGGTCAGCGTGCAGGGCGCCACGAACATGCTCAGCGACAGGCCAAGCAGCGACGTGCAGCACGGGGGCGCGGCAGAACTCATGGCATCTCCAGAACGGGCAGTGACGTGCGGCATGGTAAACGACCGAAGTGGCGGGCGGGGCCGGACGACGGTGTCGGCAGGCCGACAGGCTTCGCACGGAGACGACTGGATTCAGCAAGGTGATCCGGCGCGGGGCTGCAGGTGGTTGCGCGGGTTGCGTTGCCGATTCAGGCCTATCGGCCCGGATCGAGGCAGCTTGAGCCACGTGCGGACCGCGTCGGATTGCCGACATCGCTGCAAGATGCGCGCCACAGCGCGGCGGGCGGCACGTGGCGAACGGCGGGCGGCACTGCCAGTGCACGGCAGCCGGCGCGCGTGGGGACTGGCCGGCGGCAGCTCGGCCTTGCTCGCCTGACCGATTGCAGCGGCGTGGACGCACCGGTGGCACGCCGAACAAAGCCAGGCGGCTTGCTGTCCTTATGCGTCAGCCTTGGCGCGGCCGACCGGTCTGCAACAAACGCTGCAGCTGCAGCGCGTTGGGCACCGCCAGCCCGGCGGCGGTGTTGTCGAAGATCACCCAGCGTTCTGCCTGCGGATGCGTCGCGTCCTGCGCTGCGTTGCGCACCGCGTCGGCCAGTGTCTGCAGCGCACTGTCGTCGTAGCTGCTGTAGTAGATGCGCGGTGCGCCATGCCAGCGCCAGTACTGCGGGCCGGCTGTCGCACCCGGTGTGGCGGCGTCCGGCACCGGCGCCGGATCGGCGGCGCAGCGTGCGATGCGGTGGCGTGCCAGCAGCGCCTGTGCCTGCGGGAGAAACCAGCTGGCATGGCGCGGTTCGCAGACCACGCCGCCGTCCCAGCGCCGCCGCAGCATGGCGAAGAACCTGGCCGCCACCGGCGCATCGAACACAGCGCTGGGCGGCAGTTGCAGCAGCAGGCAGCCCAGTCGCGTGCCCAGCGCACCGGCCTGGGCCAGGAAGGCATCCAGCAATGCACCGGTACCTTGCAGGCGTGCATCGTGGCTGATGCTGCGCGGCAGCTTGACCGAAAAGCGGAAATCCTCCGGTACGCTGTCGGCCCAGCGTGCGTAGGTACTGGCACGGTGCGGACGATGGAACGAGGAGTTGATCTCCACTGCATCAAAACGTGTGGCATAGCGCTGCAGGACGCTGGCACCATCGCCGAATGCGGCGCGGTCGGCGGCCGGAATCGACCAGCCTGCGCAGCCACAGCGCACGCGCGGCAGGGCGATGGATGAACGAGCCTGCATGAGGTATACGCAAGACGGGTGGGCAGCACTCTATGCATGCGCGCATGTCAGCGTTGCGTGTGCACTGCGCTCACGGCCGACTCACCGACGACTTCGATACTGGGCGCATGCCAGAAGGTCCTTCCCTTGTCATCCTGCGCGAACAGACCGAAGCGTTTGTCGGCCGCAAGATCCTGCGCGTGTCCGGCAACGGCAAGCAGGACATCGCGCGGCTGGAGCAGCAAAAGGTGCTGGCGTTACGCAGCTGGGGCAAGCACTTCCTGATCGAGTGCGCGCAGTTCAGCGTGCGCATCCACTTTCTGCTGTTCGGCAGTTATCGCATCGACGAGGACAAGCCGAATGCGGTGCCGCGTCTGCGCCTGGAGTTTTCCAAGGGCCAGCGGTTGAATTTCTACGCCTGCTCGGTGCAGTTCATCGAGCGCCCGCTGGACGAGGTCTACGACTGGACGGCGGATGTCATGAACCCGCTCTGGGATGGCGCGCAGGCACGGCGCAAGTTACGCGCCGCACCCGGCATGTTGGCCGCCGATGCGTTGCTGGATCAGACCATCTTTGCCGGCGTCGGCAACATCATCAAGAACGAAGTGCTGCATCGCATCCGTGTGCACCCGGAAAGCACGGTGGGCGCATTGTCGGCGCGCAAGCTCGGCGAGCTGGTCACCCAGGCGCGCGACTATAGCTTCGACTTCTACACCTGGAAAAAGGCCTTCGTGCTGAAGAAGCATTATCAGGTGCATACCAAAACCAGCTGCCCGCGCGACGGCGCGCCGCTGCAGTATCGAAAGCACCTGGGCAAGGCCGGGCGGCGGGCGTTTTTCTGCGAGGTCTGCCAGCGGCTGTACCGTCCGGAGGATGACTGAGCATGTGCGGCCCGCACCCTGGCCAGTCGGCATCGACCGGATGTAGGGCGAACGACCGCCGCCACAGCATGCAGGATCCATGCCGCCGGGGCCGGGCAATGCCTGTCGGCAAGCAGCGGGCGTCGGCCGCCACGCTCGCTAATGTGAATGGCGGCTGGCGCCTGCGGCCCAAACAACGAATTTCAAACGCGCGCAAACGCCACGCCCGCTAGATTTGCGCGTCCTGCACCGGGTTCACGGTGCGGCGTGCGCATCTCTCATCTCATCGGTCTCCCGCATTGTGATTACCCGCAGGAAGGAAACGCTTGTCCCGCATGTCGCCGCTGTCGCATGCACGGGCGCCATCCTGTTCTTTCTTGCCTGTCTGTTGCTGTATATGCCGCCGCCACGCGACACCGCGCGACACGACGACAGTTTGCAGGTGTATTTCGTGCCGCGTCCGCAGTTGACGCTGCCGGCGCCGGCGACACCGCCGCAGCAACGCGACTCCACACCGCGCGCGGCTCCTGCCGCGACCTCATCCGCGCGCAGTGCGCCACCGCCGACACGTACCCCACCGCCGCAGCGGCAGGTGGCCGCCGCCAACGCGCCCGCTGGCGAATCGATGGCGGCCCAGCTCTACACCCGCGAAGGCCGCTTGCGCATGCCGCGCGATGCGCAGGTCGACCCGATGGCGCAGGCCGGCGCCGCGGTGCCACCGGGCATGGCCGACGAACGCGCGCAGGCCAAGGCGCGCAACGTGATGGAACGGGTCAATCCGGTGCAATACCAGGACACGCGCTTTGCCAAGGACTGGAAGAGCGACGGCACGCTGGGCGATGTGGCGATGCAGGAAATGAATCGCGGCATGAAGAAGTTCAACGACATGCTCAACGGGCCGCAGACGCAGGTGGCCAAGGCGCGACCACCGCCGGATGTGCGCTTCAACCCCGCGCTGGCGGGCAATCAGGCCGAGATGGGCAGCGAGGCGACCGGCGATGCCTATAAGGCCGCGCCGATCGCGCACGAGACACCGCCCGATCTCAAGGGCGAAGCCAGCCGCCGCATCCGCGAGGCGCTGGCCGCGCTGGAGCAGCGCAGCGCGCGTTGCGATGCGTCCAAACGCAAATCCCTGTTGTCGCCGGTGCGCACGCACCTGGGTGATCTGGAGCGTGCCGAGCACGCCTTGAACAACGGCGCCGACCCGGTGATGGCCGCACAGATGCTGCCGCGCCAGGCCGACAGCGCCTACGATCTGGCCCGTCGCGCGCTGTGGTACGCGGACCGCCAGTTGAAGCAGTGTGCGATCGGGTGAGTGGGGCAGTGGCTGCGGTTGGGTGCAGCTGACCAGCAGTGGCGGGCAAAACCTCTCTAAGGCTGTACCGATGGCGGCAACGTATCGATCACACTCGCAGCGTTGACGTGTGACCGCGACTGAGTCGAGTGCGCAGTGCCCTCACCGCTCGCGGACACGCCGTGAGTCCGTCCATGGAGGCTCCTTGGCTGCATCCATGCCGCCCAGGGTCCCGCAACCGGCAAGGACACCGCATTAGAAAGTTGGTCGGCGGCCAAGTGAAAACCTGATTGTTGCTCGGATTGCGATGGAAGATTTTCGGCCGCACGACAATCCGAATAACGCATAGCAAGCACTGCTCTTGCCGTGCACACCGACCATCCCGACAGGCCCTTGCCTGCCCACCGTCGCGGGACCTTACGCGGCATGGATGCCGCGTAAGAGCCTACATGGACGTACTTGCGGCGTGTCCTGCGATGGTGGGCGGGCAAGGGCCCTGCAGCCAAACCGCAGATCCGCAGCTCTGCACCCGACTCACCCACACCGCTCAATCACCTGGTAGCCGCGCGAAGTGGAAGTGGACGAGCGGCGCTGCGCTTCCCTTCTCCCGGTGGGAGAAGGGAAGCGTCCCGACAGGAATTGAAGAAGTAAGGCAGCTTCGTCCGATATCGGGACTAAAACCCCCTCCCGCCTGGGCGAGAAGGTACGGCTTTCGCGGCAAGCGCGCGCATGCCTTGGAGCGCCCGCGACGCAAGCGCGGCTGAAGGCGCGCAGCGGGAGTTGTGAGGGCACGTCTATGACACGGCGGATCAGCCGGCAGCCGGACTGTCGCCCCGCGCTACATCAGGCGCTGAGGCCGTCCTGCGCCCGACTCTGGCGGTAACGGTCTTTCTCGACACTCAGCGCGACTTCCGCGCGCAGGAACACTTGTCCGATCGGCTCGTCGCCACGGGTTGCCTGTGCCTGGCCGATCAGCACCGTCAGCCCGTGCGCGTGCTGCTGCTGGGCGATGTCGCGCAGGCGCTGCAGCTTCTGCTCGGCATTGGGATCGCGCAGTACGGCGATGAACTCGGCGCTGTCGGTCACGCGGTCCACGCTGTCACCGTTGGCTTGCGCCTGCGCGGCCAGGGCTTGGTCGAGCTGTTGCAAGGCGCGACCCAGGAGCCGCTCGCTCTGTTTTTCAGCCAGCGCGGCCAGTTCCTGCACTTCCAGAATCACCAGGTAATAACCGGCATCGGCGGCTGCCGGTGCCACCGGCTGCAGGATCGCCTCGCGCTCGAGCTGCAGCTCGCGCTTGCGCTCGTCCAGCAGGCGCATGGTGACGCGCGCCAATGCCTGCAGCCCGGTGCGTTGAGTGTCGGTGAGCGTGCGCGGCTCGGTGTCGAGCACACAGACGGTGCCCAACGCCACGCCGTCGGAGGTGACCAGCGGCATGCCGGCATAGAAGCGCGCGCCGGTCTCGCCGGTGACGACCGAGACATCGGCAAAGCGGCTGTCCTGGCTAAGGTCGCGTACTTCCATCAATTGCTCGGGGCTGCGGATGGCGTGATCGCACACGGCCTGGCTGCGATCGGTCTGCTGCATGCCCAGACCGAGCTGGGCCTTGAACCATTGGCGGTCGCGATCGACCAGCGACATCAGTGCGATCGGCGTGTCGCACAGCGAGGCCGCCACCTGCACGACGTCCTGGTAAGTGTCCTCGGGCAGGCTGTCGACGATGCGATAGCCGTCCAGGACCTGTTGGCGGGAGGCTTCGTCAGCCGGGGGCATTTGCTTCATCGGGTAAGTCGGACAAGCGCGAGCGAGAAAGAGGCCACGATACCGGCACCATCGATAACGCCGCGTGGATATCGGCCGCGTTCCCGGCGTGGCCTGCACAGCGTCTCCAAATTCGCATCTTCGCCGCACTGCGCATGCGAAGGACATGGACGCGGCGGGCTGAAGCGCTAATGCCAGTCTGCCAACCCGCGTGCGATGCCCGCGCAGTGCACGCAGGCACCGGCGACTCATCCGCGCACGCACCGTTGCGTACGCGGATCTGGAACCGGCGTGGCTCGAAAGCCGCGCCGTCGGTGTGCGACTGACCAGCCTCAGCGCTTGACCGGCTTGCCGTCCACGTCCAGCACCTGCACCTCACCGAGCTTGAGCGCACGCACCGGGGCTTCGATCTTCTTCAGGTCGCCCACGATCACCCAGGTCATCGCATTGGGCGCGATGATTTCCTTGATGGCCTTCTGCGCGGCCGGCTGGTCGATCGCTTCCAGTCGCGGCTTGAGCGTCTGCACATAATCGTCGGGGCGGTCGAACTGCACGATGCCTTCGATCGCACCCAGCACCGCGCCAGTGGTTTCGAAGCTGCCGGGCAGGGCGCGGATGCGCTGGTTCTTGATCTTCTCGATCTCGTCGGTGGTCAGCGGCTTGTCGCCGATGATCGCGGTGGCTTCCTTGAGGATCTCGTTGGCCGACTCGGCGGTCTTGTCGGTCTGTACCGGCGCGGAGAACATGTACGGCCGCTGGCCCTGCGCATCCAGCATGCGGGTACCGGCGCCGTAGGCCCAGCGCTTGTTCTCGCGCAGGTTCATGTTCAGGCGCGAGGTGAAGGTGCCGCCGAAGGCGCCGTTGGCCACGCCGATCGCCAGGTTGTCCGGCGCCTTGGTGGACGGTGCGAGCAGGCCGGCCAGAATCACCGACTGCGGCGCATCCGGGCGGTTGATCAGGTACACGCGCGGCTTGGGCTGCGCGGCGACCTGGACCAGGTTCTTCTTCGGCAACGGCGTGGCAGGCGCCTTCCAGTCACCGAAGGCGGCATCCAGCTGCGGGATGATCTGCGCCAGCGTGGTATCGCCGGCCACCAGGATGCGCAGGTTGTCCGGACGCAGCCACTGGCGGTGGAAGGCCTGCAGGTCCTGGGCGTTGAGGCTCTTGATCGCCGCCTCGGTGCCGCTGCCGGTGAGCGGGATGCCGTAGGGGTGGTTCTGGCCGAACAGCAAGGGCGGCAGCGCACGCAGCGCCAGGCTGTTGGGCTGGGTCTTCTCCTGCGCAATGCCGGCCAGCCACTGGCCACGGATGCGCTCGATGTCGGCAGCCTTGAAGGCCGGGTTGCGCACGATGTCGGAGAACAGCTGCAGCGACGGCTGCAACTGGTCGTTGAGCGCATCCAGCGAGGCGCTGCAGCTGTCCAGATCGCAGCCGACCGCCGTGATGGCGCCCAGGCGCTGGCGACGCTGCGCCACTTCCACCGAATCCAGCGCGTCGGTGCTCTCGTTCATCAGCGCCGCGCTGAAGCTGGCGGTACCGAGCTTGTTGCCCTGGTCGGCCGCATACCCGGCATCAAACAAAAGCTCCACCTGGGTGACCGGGATGGTGTGGCGCTCGGCCAGGATCACCTCGACGCCGTTCTTCAACTTGCCGCGCTGCAGCTGCGGGAAGCTCAGGTCGGGGAACTGGCTGGTCTGCGGCACGCCCTTGCTGCGGTCCAGCGTGGAGGCGGTGGTTTTGTACTTGCCGGCGGCCGGCAGCCTGGGCGCCGGCTTGCCGGGTTCTTCGCCACGCGCGACCACTGCCTTGTCTTCGGCGGCGGGGTCGAAATCCTTGCCGGCCGGCAGCACGGTGAGCAGATAGTCGCCCTTGCCGAACCAGGTGGCGGCGGTCTGCTTGACGCTGTCCACGGTGGCGGCCTGGCCGCGCTGCAGATCCTGCTTGTAGGCGCCCGGGTCGCCGCGGTAGACCTGGCCCTCGGCCAGGATCACCGCCTTGCCACCGAAGCCGCCGACCTTTTCCAGCCCGCGCACGAAGCCGGCGCGGTAGGCCACCTGCGCGCGCTGCAGTTCGTCGGCGGTCGGGCCCTGGGCGATGAACTTCTTGAGCTCCTCGTCGATGATCCCCTCGACCTTGGCCGGGTCGACGCCGTCCTTCACGTCGGCCTGGATCTGCACCTGGCTGGACAGCGCGAACGGCTGGATCGCCGCCGACACGTCATCGACCAGATTGTCCTGGTAGACCAGGCGCTGATACAGCCGCGAGGTCTTGCCGCCGCCGAGCACGGTGGTGGCCAGGTCCAGCTGGATCGCCGCATCGCTGCCCAGCTGCGGCGCGGCCCAGGTGCGGTAGATGCGCGGCTGCGAGACGTGGTCGTGCTGCACGCCACGCTTCTGCGCGGCCAGCGGGGTCACCCACGGCTGCTGGCGCGCCACCGGCTTGCCAGACGGGATGTCGCCGAAATACTGCAGCGCCTTGGCACGCGCCTGCGCCAAGGTGATGTCGCCGGCCAGCACCAGGGTGGTGTTGGCGGCGCCGTAGTTGTCGTTGAACCACTGTTTGACGTCGGCCAGCGAGGCCGCGTCCAGATCTTCCATCGAGCCGATGGTGTCGTGCTGGTACGGGTGGTTGGCCGGGAACAGGTTGGACAGGATGTTCTGGTCCACGCGGCCGTAGGGGCGGTTCTCGCCCTGGCGCTTCTCGTTCTGTACCACGCCGCGCTGGGTGTCGAGTTCTTCCTGGCCGATCGCGCCGAGCAGGTGACCCATGCGGTCCGATTCCAGCCACAGCGCGGTGTCCAGCGCAGTGGTCGGCACGGTCTCGAAATAATTGGTGCGGTCGAACCAGGTGGTGCCGTTCATGTCGGTGGTGCCGACCTTTTCCAGCGGCGCGAAGAAGCTGCCCTTGTTGTTCTCCGAGCCGGAGAACATCAGGTGCTCGAACAGGTGCGCAAAGCCGGTCTTGCCGGCCGGCTCGTCGCCGGAGCCGATGTGGTACCAGATGCTTACCGCCACCACCGGCGCCTTGTGGTCCTCGTGCACCACCACGGTCAGGCCGTTGGGCAGGGTGAAGCGGGTGTAGCCGATCTCGGGAATGGCACTGCTGGCCGCGGGCTTGGACAGGCTGGCCGGGGCGGCAGCGACGGCGGGAGCAACGGTACCGGCAGCGACGCCGAGCACACCGGCGATCAACAGGGACAGCGGACGCAGCATGTGACACTCCAGAGCAGGACAATCGGCCGAGGGTAGTGGCTGCCCGGCGGTGTCGCAAATGCTGTCCGGCAGGGGGGCAGGTGCGGCCACCGGCGGGGCGGCGTGCGACGGGACGCCCGGGCCGGCGCGGGTGGGGGTGCGGCAACCACCGGCCCGCCAGCAGGCCCGGCGCACGCGCTCAAGTTGATCATCGCCTCGCCGTTACCTGGGGCGACCTACCTTGCCCAGACGTTGCCCGCCGATCACGCCATGACCGTCCTGTTGCCGCCCGTACCCATTCCCGCCGACGACGCCCTGCGCGTGGAGGCGGTGCGTCGGTTGGGGGTGCTGGATACCGAGCCGGAGGCCGAATTCGACGATATCGCCTGGCTGGCGGCCCACATCACCGGCGCCCCGATGGCGCTGGTGTCGCTGCTGGACGCCGACCGCCAGTGGTTCAAGGCGCGTTGTGGCACCGATCTGGAAGGTACCCCGCGCGCGATGTCGTTCTGTTCCTACACGGTGATGGGGACCGAGCTGCTGGAAGTGCCCGATGCGGCGGCCGATCCGCGCTTCGCGCGCAACCCGCTGGTCACTGCCGCGCCAGGGGTGCGCTCGTATGCGGGCGTGCCGCTGGTCGGCCGTGAGGGCTATGCCTACGGCACCTTGTGCACGCTCAGCACCCAATCGCGGCTGCTCGACGAAAACCAGAAGCAAGGCCTGATCCGCCTGGCGCGGCAGGCCGTCGGTCAACTGGAGGCGCGTCGCGACCGGTTGGCTGCGCAGGCGCAGCGGCAGACCCTGAGCCGTTTGCTGGAAGCCATGCCCGACGGCGTGGTGTCCTGCGACAGCGACGGGCTGCTGCATGAGTTCAACCACGCCGCACGGCAATGGCACGGCACCGATCCGCGCCTGTTGCCGCCGACGCAATGGGCCCAGCACTTCGATCTCTATAACGCCGACGGCAGTGCGCTGCTGCCCACCGACGCCATCCCGCTGGTGCGCGCCTGGGCCGGCGAGCACGTGCGCAATGCCGAGATGGTGATCCGCGCCACCGGCCAGCCGGCACGCAGCGTGCTGTGCAATGCCGACCCGGTGGTCAGCGACCAGGGCGCGGCATTGGGTGCGGTCTGCGTGATGCACGACATCACCCAGTTGCGCGATGCCTCGGCTGCGCTGGCGGGCGAGCGCGCACGCCTGCAGTCGCTGGTGGACGCCTCGCAGGATGTGGCGATCATCGCGTTCGATCCGAACGGGCGCATCGAATTGTTCAACCCCGGCGCCGAGCGCCTGTTGGGCTACGCGGCCGACGAGGTGTTGGGCCGCTGCCCGGCGCAGTTCCACCTGCCGGCCGAGCTGGAGCGGCACATGGCCACGCTGGCGTTGTCGCCGCCGTCGTACATCAAGCTGGCCGCCGCCGCTGCAGGCGACTTGCTCGAAGAAGAAATCTGGACCCTGGTGCGCAAGGACGGCGGACTGCGGCGCGTCCGGCTGTGCTTCAACATCATCCACGACGCGCAGCAGGGACTGTCCGGCTATCTGGCAATGGCCATCGACGTCACCGCCGAGCTGCAGGCGCAGGCCGCCGCGCAGCTGGCGGCCGAGCACTTCCGCGGTGCGTTCGAAACCGCCCCGCAGGGCATGGCGATCGTCTCGCTGGATGGCGACTGGCGCGACGTCAACCCGTCGCTGTGCAGCATCCTGGGATATCCGCGCGAGCAGCTGTTGCGCACCACCTTCCAGACCATCACTCACCCCGACGATCTGGACATGGACCTGCGCCTGGTGCAGGAACTGATCGACGGCAAGCGCGACAATTACAGCCTGGCCAAGCGCTACATCAGCCAGCAGGGCGCGGTGATCTGGGCGCAGCTGTCGGTGTCGCTGGTGCGCGACAGCAGCGGCGCGCCGGTGCATTTCGTCTCGCAGATCCAGGACGTCACCGAACGCCATGTCGCCGCCGAGCGTCTGGCCGAAAGCGAAGCGCGGCTGCGTGCGATCAGCGATGCCACCCCCACCCTGGTGGGACATTACGATGCCGCGCAGCGCTGCCTGTTCGCCAACCAGGCGCATCGCGACTGGCTCGGCGTGGAGCCGGCCAGTCTGGTCGGCTGCGCGATCACCCAGGTACTGGGCGAGGAGCTCGGTGCGGAGGCGCGCGCTGCGCTGGCGCAGGTGAGCGCCGGGCAACGGGCCCACTTCGAACACGTTCTGCGTGGTGGCGCGACACCGCGCGATGTGGAAATCACCCTGGTGCCGGAAATGCAGGGCGCAGCGGCGCAGGCGCAGGGATTCTTCCTGATGGCGCAGGATGTCACCGCGCACAAGACCCTGCATCGGCTGATGCACGAGCGTGCGACCCGCGACGCCCTGACCGGCCTGCCCAATCGCCACGCCTGGTCCGAGGCGCTGCAGGTTGCGGTGACCCAGGCGCAACAGCGGCAGTGCGCGGTCGCGGTGATGTTCCTGGATCTGGACGGCTTCAAACGCATCAACGATGTCCACGGCCACCGCGCCGGCGACGCAGTGCTGGTCGCCTTCGGCCGCTGCCTGCAGCAGGCGGCCGAAGGCCGCTATCTGGTAGCACGCCTGGCCGGCGATGAATTCGTGGTGCTGCTGGACAACCTGCAGGATCCGCAGACCGAATGCGCCGCCGTGGCAGACCGGATCCGCGCCGCATCGGCGGCGGGTGCCATGTTCGGTGAGCAACATCTGCCGATACGGTCCAGCATCGGCGTCGCCTGGCAACACGGCCAGCAGGCCGACGCTGCCAGCCTGATGCACGCGGCAGACGAAGCGATGTACGCCGTCAAACGCACCCGCCACGGCAACGACAGCGCCTGCCGCGACGCCGCGCGCTGACGCAGCGCATGCAGCAACATGCCTTTCTCCCGCCGGGAAAAGGCGCCCGCAGGCGGAACAAGGCTACGACTTGCCCATAAAACCGCATCAACCAGACCACTCCCTTCTCCCTCCGGGAGAAGGTGCCCGCAGGGCGGATGAGGGTACGGCCTATCCAACACCCACTGAGCGTTTGAATTAGGCATCATGCCTCAACGCCGCCACGAGTCTAAGTCTTGGTTGCTCTAGGCAGTGCGCTTCGATCGACGTGGGTAATACGGATAGCTCAGTTGTAAGCGACGGATCTGCAGCGTGGCTGCAAGGCCCTTGCCCGCCCACCATCGCAGGACACGCCGCAAGTACGTCCGTGTAGGCTCTTACGCGGCATCCATGCCGCGTAAGGTCCCGCGACGGTGGGCGGACAAGGACCAGTTGAGATGGTCGGTGCGCATGACGCAAGCGATGTGCTGTAAGCGCTGTTCGGATAATTGCGCGTCGGGTCATCTTCCCAGCGCAAGTCGGCGAGCTTTTCAAGAAAGCAGCCGACCAGCTCTCTCGCGCGGTGTCCTTGCCGATTGCGGGACCCTTGGCGGCATGGATGCCGCCAAGGAGCCTCCATGGACGGATTCACGGCGTGTCCCGCGAGCGGTGAGGGCGCCGCGCGCTCAACTCACCGAACGTTTGACCTAGCACCTAATCAAGTCTCAACGCCGCCGCGAGTCGAAGTCTTGGTTGCTCTAGAGCATTGCACTTCGACCGACTTGCAATGCGGATAGCTCAGTTGCAGCGCGGAGGATCTGTGACGTCGCTGCAGGGCCCTTGCCCGCCTACCATCGCAGGACACGCCGCAAGTACGTCCTTGTAGGCTCTTACGCGGCATCCATGCCGCGTAAGCTCCCGCGACGGTAGGCGCGCAAGGACCCATCGAGATGGTCGGTGTGCATGGTTGCGAGCCGTGTGCCTTGCACGGTTGTCCGATGAACTGCGGTCTGGTCAGCTTCTTTGGATTCGATGACGTGCTTGTTCTGATGCAGATGCGGCTTTCGGGGCATCCTT
The DNA here is from genome assembly GCF_040202385.2 of Xanthomonas sp. WHRI 6108. Lineage (NCBI taxonomy): Bacteria > Pseudomonadati > Pseudomonadota > Gammaproteobacteria > Lysobacterales > Lysobacteraceae > Xanthomonas > Xanthomonas sp. WHRI 6108. The sequence continues at coordinate 725,177 of NZ_CP168198.1, forward strand.
CCCCGGACCGCCGCTTCGCGCCCCCAGCCCGCGTTTGCGTCACGCGCGTCAGTGGCGCGTAAGCGGTGTCTTCTCGCTCCGCAGATAGAGGGGCTTTGCATCCATCAAGCCGCCTGCACCACCGAGCGCCGTTGCGTCAGCGCAGCCTGCTCCGGCACCAACCGGAACACTGCCACTGCGCGGGTCAAATCCGCCGCCTGGTCTTCCATGCTGCGTGCCGCAGCGGTGGCTTCTTCCACCAGCGCCGCGTTCTGCTGGGTCATTTCATCCAGCTGCATCACCGTGGTGCTGACCTGCTCGATGCCTGCGCTTTGCTCGGTGCTGGCGGCGGTGATCTCGGCCATGATGTCGGTCACCCGCTGCACCGAGCTGACCACCTCGGTCATCGTGCTGCCGGCCTGTTGCACCAGGTCCGAGCCCTGCGCCACCTTTTCCACCGAATCGGAGATCAGCTGCTTGATCTCCTTGGCCGCGCCGGCCGAACGCTGCGCCAGCGCGCGCACTTCGGTGGCCACCACCGCAAATCCGCGACCCTGCTCGCCAGCGCGTGCCGCTTCCACCGCCGCGTTCAAGGCCAGGATGTTGGTCTGGAACGCGATGCCGTCAATCACTCCGATGATGTCGGAAATCCGCGCAGACGATTGCGTGATCGCCTGCATGGTGCTGACCACTTCCTGCACCACGCGGCCGCCACTTTCTGCCACTTCGCCGGTGCCCTTGACCAGCTGATTGGCCTGGCGCGCGTTGTCGGCGTTCTGGCGCACGGTGGAGGTGAGTTCTTCCATCGACGCGGCGGTTTCTTCCAGGTTCGCCGCCTGGTGCTCGGTGCGTGTGGACAGGTCGGCATTGCCGCTGGCGATCTCGCCGGCGGCGGTGTTGATCATCTCGGCCGAGTGCTGGATGCCCTGCACGATGGTGGTCAGCTGGATCGCCGTACGGTTGGCCGCATTGGCCAGGCGGCCGAATGCGCCCTCGTAATGCGATTCCACCCGCTGCGACAGATCGCCATCGGCAATCGCGGCCATGATGCGGCCGACGTCGTCCAGGCCTGCATCGGCCTGCTGCATCAGGCGGTTCAATGCCTGCACCATTTCAGCGAATGCGAACTGGTAGCGCGCCTGCTCGCCGCGTGCGGAGAAGTCGCCGCGTGCGGCCGCGTCGGCCAGGCGCGCGATATCGCTGTTGATCGCCGACAGATTGCTCTTCACCGTGTCCAGCGCTTCGTGCAGCGCCGCACGCTGGCCGGGCAGGCGACGCATGTCGCGGCGCAGATCGCCGCGGCCGTACTCGCCCATCAGGTCCATCGCCTCGTTGATGGCATCCAGATGCTCGAACACCACCGTGTTCACGCCATGCGCCAGGGTGCCGTAATCGCCGGGAAAATCCTCCGGAATACGGTGCGCGATGTTCTCGCCCTGCTGCAGGCGGATCATGGTCTGCATCTCGCCGTTGAAGCGCTGCAACTGGGTCTGCATCTGCTGCATGCTGTGCATCAGCTGGCCGGTTTCGTCGCGCGATTCAACCCGGATATCGTTGTCGAAGCGGCCCGAGGCGATCGCCTCTGCGGTGCGCGATGCTGCCCGCAGCGGTGCGGCCATCGCCGAGGCGATCAACCAGCACAGGCCGATCACCATCGCCACCAAGGCGCCGCCGATCAGGGTCAGGGTGCGGGTGAAGCCCCAGGCCTGCACCTGGATGTCCTCGGCGTACACGCCCATCACCAATACCCAGTCCCAGGCCGGGAAGGTCTTGGCGTAGCTGATCTTGGGCAGCTGTTCCTGCTTGCCCGGTTTGGGCGCGTCGTAGTAACTGAAGCCGTCGCCGCGCTCGATCGCCGTCTTGATGTCGCGATAGACGTATTGCCCGGCATCGCTCTTGTAGTCGCTCATGTCGGTGCCAACGGCGCGCTTGGGATGCATCAGGATGCGCATCTGCGGGTCGACGATGAAGAAGTAATCCACCCCGTCGTTGGTGCGCATGTCCGCCAGCGTGGTGCGCGCAGCTTCCTTGGCCTGTTCGACCGTCAGCTCGCCGGCCTTGGCCTTGTCTGCGTAGTGCTGCATCACGGTCAGGCCCATCTCCACCTCGGTCTTGACGCTGAGCTTGCGCGCCTCGATCAGGTCCAGGTATTGCAGGCGGGCCGCGGCCACTGCCAGCAGGATCACGCCCACCGTCAACAAGCTGCACAACAGCACGAACTTGCGGGTAAGCGGGAGATTGGCAACGTGACGACGCAACAGGGAGACAACAGGCATGGCAACGGCATCCAGAACGCGCGTAGGGCGCTATGTCATGAATAGCGGCTGATTCACATGCGGGTTGAATGCTAATTGCGGCAGCGTCCGCTTGCGGCAGCTGCAATGTAGGAGCGCCCCCGGGCGCGATGGGGCGTTACCGATAACGCCCCATCGCGCCCGGGGGCGCTCCTACAAGGTCATGGGCATCGATCCAGCGATCGATGGGTGACGCGACATTGGTGACTTGCAGACTGTCGGCAGCTTGCAAGGTAATGGCGGACACGCACTGCGTGCCCGCCGTATTGCATCAGCCTGCCGCGCAGAAGCCGAATTCGGCCGTCGCACCGGCGGCCAGGGTGCGGTTGAAATCCACCCCGCTGGCCTTGAGCGTGCTGCCGCTCTGCGACCAGGTGACGTTCCAGGCGTTGTTGACGGTGCCGGTGACCGGTAGCGAGATCGCCCAGGTGCCGCTGGCGGTGCCGGTGTTGGTGACCTGCACGCGATTGCAGTAGCCACCGTTCCACTGGCTGTCCACGCTCACCTTGGTGCTGAAGCTGCCGCTGGGTGTCGGCGTCGGCGTCGGAGTGGGAGTGGGAGTAGGTGTGGGCGTCGGCGTGGTGCTGCTCACCGTGCCCCACAGCGTCCGTAGCAGCGCCATCTTGTCTTCGCGCACGCTGGTCCAGTCGTCGCGCAGGATGCCGCCGGTGTCGCCGCTGTTGGGATTCCACGACCAGTAGAAGCCCTCGTTGATGCCCTTGCTGCGCAGGTACTTCACCAGCGCGTCCTGCCAGACCTTGTCGCGTGCGTCGCCTTCGCCGTACTTGCCGCCGAATTCGCCCAGCAGCAGCGCATATGTGCCGGCGAACTGGCCGAAGTGACGGTCCCAGATCGCCGGCATGTTGTTGGGGAAGTTGCTGTCGTTGAAGTACGCCTGCGCGTACACGTCCGGCCCGTACACATGCGGTGCCAGCAGCAGCCGGTTGGCCGGAATGTTCAGTGGCGTGCAGGCCAGCGGCTGCAGGTTGCCGCCCCAGAAGATGCCGCCATTGGTCGAGCAGACCGGATTGTCGGTGATGCCTTCCACCGCGATGATCCACTTCGGCGCCACCGCCAGCACCGCGGCCGAGCCGCGCTCGGCGGCCTTGTTCCAGTCGGTGGCCGCGTTGCCGGTGCCCCAGGTGGCGGCACCGTGCGGCTCGTTCTTCAGGTCCAGGCCGATCACGCTGGGCACGTTCTTGTAGCGGTTGGCGACAAAGCGCAGATCGTCCAGCCACTGCGCTTCGGAATACGAGCCGGTGTACCAGAGCTCGGAGATGGCGGCGCAATCGGGGGTGTGGTGATCCAGCAGCACATACATGCCGCGCGCGTTGAATTCGTTGATCACCTTGTCCAGGATCTGCAGCGAGCTCAGACCCTGCAGATCGGCATTGAGGCTGTAATCGATGCTGGTCGGCATCGTGCTGCTGCGCAGGGTGGCCGGGCAGAACGGCAGACGAACGGCGTTGAAGCCCAGGCCCTGCATCTGGTTGATCATGTCCTTCCAGTTGCGTGCCCACAGACCGTGCATGACATGGTTGCCGGTCTCGAAGCCGAACACGTTGACGCCCTTGAGCTGGACCACCTTGCCGCTGTCGTCGACAATCTTGTTGTTGCTGATGGAGTAGCTGAAGGCCGGTGCGGCGGCGAGCGCCAGCGCGGTGGCCAGTGCGAGCGTACTGGCAGTCCTGAAAATGGACATGGTGGTCTCCCTAGCGAACCCGGCTCGACACCCGAACCCGGTGAGGGGGGCATCTTGGTCCGCGGCCGCATCGTTTGGCGTGATCCGGACCACAGAAAGGCGCATTGCCGCACCGGTCACACGCAGGCTGCGGGCCGGGTCGCTTTCGCGCACACTATCGCCGCTGTCGCCTGTCCGCAGGCTGTCCTTTCTGTCCCCGGAGTGTCTTCCAATGTCCTTTCTGCGTGCCGAACTGGCGCAATGGCGCGCCTCGCCTGCGCGCGAACTGATGGCCGGTGCGGTCGCTACCTTTGCGCTGATTCCCGAAGTGATCGCTTTTGCGTTCGTGGCTGGCGTCGACCCGCAAGTGGGGTTGTTCGCGTCGTTCGTGATCGGCATTGTCATCGCGTTCTTCGGCGGCCGCCCGGCGATGATTTCCGCTGCGGCCGGGTCGGTGGCCCTGGTGGCCGCACCGCTGGTGGCCGCGCACGGCTTGCCCTATCTGCTGGCGGCCGGGCTGCTGGCCGGTGCGGTGCAGATCCTGTTCGGTCTGTTGCGGCTGGGCGTGCTGATGCGCTTTGTCAGCAGCTCGGTGCGCACCGGCTTCGTCAACGCGCTGGCGGTGCTGATCTTCGCCGCGCAGCTGCCGCATCTGCAGCACGCCAACCTGGCCACCTGGGGCATGTTGGCGTTGGGCCTGCTCATCATCTACGGCCTGCCGCGGCTGCCGTTGCCGGGCGTGTCGGCAATCCCTTCGCCGCTGCTGTGCATCCTGGTGCTGACGGGGCTGGGCTCAGCGTTGCACCTGCCGCTGGAGACGGTGGCCGATCTGGGCAAGCTGCCCAACGCGCTGCCGGTCCTGCAATGGCCGGCGGTGCCGCTGACGCTGGAGACCTTGCGCATCATCGCCCTGCCGGCGCTGGCCATCGCGATGGTGGGGCTGCTCGAATCGCTGATGACTGCACGCGTGGTCGACGAACTCACCGACACCCCGAGCAACAAGAACCGCGAGTGCACCGGGCTGGGTCTGGCCAACACCGCTGCCAGCCTGTTCGGCGGCATCGCCGGCTGCGGCATGATCGGGCAGACCGTGGGCAACGTGAAATACGGCGGGCGCGGCCGTCTCTCCACCCTGTTCGCCGGGGTGTTCCTGCTGATCCTGATGGTGCTGCTCAAGCCGTGGGTCTCGCAGGTACCGGTGATCGCGCTGGTGGCGATCATGGTGATGGTCTCGGCCGAGACTTTCGACTGGCGTTCGCTGCGCACCGTGGTCACCCATCCGCGCACCTCCAGCGTGGTGATGCTGGCCACCGTGGCGGTGACCCTGGTCACCCGCAACCTGGCCGCCGGGGTGGCGGTGGGCGTGGTGTTGAGCGGGGTGTTCTTCACCTTCAAGGTGGCCGGGCTGCTGCAGATCACGCACAGCGACGGCGACGACGGCGTGCGTACCTACCACGTGCGCGGGCAGGTGTTCTTCGCCTCGGCCGACGTGTTCATCGACGCCTTCGACGCGCGCCAGGTGCCTGGCCGCGCAGTGGTGATCGACGTCGGCCGCGCGCATTTCTGGGACATCACCGCGGTGGCGGCGCTGGACAAGGTGGTGCAGCGGCTGCGTCATCATGGGCTGGACGTCCAGGTCAAAGGGCTGAATGCCGGTAGCCGGCGTCTGATGCAGGCGCACGCGCTGGGCGACGATGCGCTGGAGTCCGCACTGCCGTAAGCGCGCTGGTGCGCCGGCCGGTTGTGCGCCTGCACATCCGTGTACGCCGGCTGGCCGTGCGCTGCGCCGGCCGGCGGGCGGACTCAAGTTCGCGCGTTCAGCGCCGATGAACCGGCATCGAGACTGCCGGTAACCCGTCGTGATGCCAGTGCGTTCCAGCCCGAGAGGTGTGCCCGCGTGCCGTGACCGGCGCTGCGGGCCTGCGTCTGCCCGCGGGATGGTGCGGCAATGACCACGGCACCGTTGCTGGAACGCATGGTGGACCTGACCGCCATCCGCGATGCCGATCTGCTCGACCTGAGTCTGCTGCGCACCATGCGCGAGGTCTGCGCGTCCGAGGAATTGTCGTTGCTGCGCATCGCGCCGGATGGCCGCACCATGGCCGAAACGCGGCTGCGCGAGGATGGCCGGCTGTCGCTGACGGTGGCCGACATCCACGACGCGCAGATGCGCGCGCAACTGGCCGACCTGCACGGGCCGGGCGATGTGGTGCAGTTGCAGCAGGACGGCCGCGCGCTGCTGGTGTACCCGATGATGGAGGCACGCGGCATCCGCACCTGCCTGCGCGTGGGCGGCTCGCGCGCACCCGGCGCCGCCGAACAGGTGATGCTGCAGGGCTTTGCGCGCTTTTTCCAGAATTACCGCAGCCTGCTCGACGATGCCCAGCGCGATGCGTTGACCGGCCTGCGCAACCGCAAGACCTTCGACGATGTGATCCTGCGCCTGTTCGCCGGTGGTGCGGACGCGGCGGCCAGCGAAGGCGTGTGGCTGGGGATCGTGGACATCGATCACTTCAAGCGCGTCAACGACAGCTTCGGCCACCTGTACGGCGACGAGGTGCTGTTGCTGGTGGCGCAGTTGATGCAGCGCTGCTTCCGCCAGGACGATCTGCTGTTCCGCTTCGGCGGCGAGGAGTTCGTGATCGTGTTGCGCGGCGTGGACCGCGACATCGCGGTGAGCCTGTTCGAGCGTTTCCGTATGGCGGTGGCCGAGCAGGTGTTTCCGCAGGTCGGCAAGGTCACGCTCAGTACCGGCATCGTCGAGCTCACCGACGGCCAGTTGATCAGCCAGTTGCTCGACGAGGCCGACAAGGCGCTGTACTGGGCAAAGCAGCACGGCCGCAATCGCACCGAGGTGTACGCCGAACTGGTGGCCAGCGGAAAGATGCAGCAGGTCGCCCAGCAGGTCGGCAGCGTCGATCTGTTCTGAGCGGCAGTGGCGCTGGCGCGACGGCGGGCATCGCCTGTCGTCGTGCATAGCCGATCGAACGTCGCAGTGGCTACACTCCAGGGCTGTTCGGACACTACCTGGGTGCTGCAGTGAAGCGAGTTGTTACCAAACGCGTTGCAATGGGAATGCTGGCGATGGCGGTCTCGACCGCGCTGATGGCGGCGACGCCGAGCTTCGATGGCGCGCGCATCTCGCGCGACGTCAAGGAGCTGTCCTCCGATGCCTATGAAGGCCGTGGCCCGGCCACCGCCGGCGAGGAAAAGACCATTGCCTACCTGAGCAAGCAGTTCGCAGACGCCGGCCTGCAGCCGGGCGGTGATCTGACCGACGGCAAGCGCGCCTGGACCCAGGCGGTGCCGCTGCGCCGCGCCGATATCGTCGGCACGCCGACCATCGCCCTGCAGCATGCCGGCAAGCCGCAGGCGCTGACCCAGGGCAAGCAGATCGCCATCCGCGCCGCGCTGGATGGCTCGTCCAAGGTCGACATCGCCAACGCACCGCTGGTGTTCGTCGGCTACGGCGTCAAGGCACCGGAGCGCGACTGGGACGACTTCAAGGGTGTGGACCTGAAGGGCAAGATCGCGGTGGTGCTGATCAACGACCCGGATTTCGAAACCGGCAAGGGCGCCTTCGACGGTGCCGGCATGACCTACTACGGCCGCTGGACCTACAAGTACGAAGAAGGCGCCCGCCAGGGCGCGCTCGGCGTGCTGGTGGTGCACGAAACCGCGCCCGCCTCCTATGGCTGGGACACCGTGGCCAGCTCCAACACCAACACCATGTTCGACGTGGTGCGCGACAACCCGCGCGCCGCGCATCCCACCCTGGAAGGCTGGATCCAGCGCGATCTGGCCGCCGACCTGTTCAAGCAGGCCGGGCTGGATTTCGACACCTTGAAGAAGCAGGCACAGACGCGCGGCTTCAAGCCGGTGGAACTCAAGGGCCAGGGGCTGAGCGCCAGCTACCAGGTCAAATCCGACGTGATCACCTCGCACAACGTGGTCGCACGGCTGCCAGGCAGCACGCATCCGGATGAAACGCTGATCTACAGCGCGCATTGGGACCACATCGGCGTCGGCAAGCCGGACGCACGCGGTGACACCATCTTCAACGGCGCGCTGGACAACGCCAGCGGCACCGCCGCACTGCTGGAGCTGGCGCGCGGCTTTGCCGCCGGCCCCAAGCCGCAGCGCTCGGTGGTGTTCCTGGCGGTCACCGCCGAAGAAAAGGGCCTGCTGGGCTCGGAGTTCTACGCCTCCAAGCCGCTGTATCCGCTGGACACCACCGTGGCGGTGATCAACATGGACGGCATGAGCCCGTTCGTACCATCGCGCGATTTTGGCATCTACGGCACCGCAAAACTCGAATTGCTCGATCAGCTCAAGACCGTCGCCGGCCAGTGGAAGCTGCGCTACACGCCCGATCCCAAGCCGCAGGCGGGGTACTTCTTCCGCTCGGACCATTTCTCCTTCGCCAAGCGTGGCGTGCCGGCGCTGTCCTACGCGGCCGGGCAGGATTGGGAAGTGGGCGGCGTGGCCGCGGGCAAGGCGGCCTCCGACGACTACACCGCCAAGCGCTATCACCAGCAGGGTGATGAGTGGAAGCCGGACTGGACCTTCGCCGGCGCCGCGCGCGATCTGGGCGTGCTGTATGCGCTGGGCCAGCAACTGGCCGATTCGCGCCAGTGGCCGAACTGGAGCAACGATTCGGAGTTCCGCGCCACCCGCGACGCCAGCGAGGCTGCGCGTAAGTAACACCGGCCGATACAGCGGCAGCGCTTCCGTCAGGCGGCGCTGCTGTTGTTCGATGCGGCATGTGCGCATGCCGCGTCCTGCCTACAGCCATGTGCCCGGTGCTTGCAGGTCTGGTCGACTAGTTCAAGGCCGAGGCCGCGGGCGTCTGCGCGCGCTCGGGTGCCACGCATGCGTCGCTCGCAGAGCGGCTGATAGCAGGGTTGATCCCTTGGGCCAGTGCTCACTCACGGGCGAGAGACGAAGGCGCAGAGCAGTTGATCTGCGCCTTGGCTGCAAGGCCCTTGCCCGCCCACCATCGCGGAACACTCGCTCGCGAGAGGGGAGGGGAAGTATCCCTCCGCCGCAGGTACGTCCCTGCAGGCTCTTACGCGGCATCCATGCAGCGTAAAAGCCCGCGACGGTGGGCGTGCAAGGACCACCGGAGATGGTCGGTGGGCACGGTGCAAGCAATGCACGATGCATTCAACGACGCGGCTCAACGTCTGATGTCCATCGCTCGACCAACAGCTTTTCACCTGGCCACCGACCAACTCCCCGGTGCGGTGTCCTTGCCGGCGATTACAGGCGCAACGCAGCCTTCGTGCACTGCGCCGACGTGGGCCAGACCCCACATCGCTTGTTCCGATCCACCATGACGCGCGGCAGAATGCCTTAGATCCGCTCAGCCCATCGCCGTGATCGCGCGCGCCGGCAGGCTGGCGCTGCAACCGATTGCAGGTCCTGGCACATCACTTGCACTTGTCTGACATGACAGTGCGGTTTGCCGCCCGTGACAGCACGCGTGCCAGGCTGCAATCTGTTGGGGTAGCGTTCGGTCGCTGCGGCGTAGTCTGCCGCGCGGTCCTCGTCGGGTGGGGCGAAGACTGCAGCGCGGCCTTCGTTTCCTTTAACGGTCGATTCTTTAAGATGAGCCGCGACGTCATCGTCGCAGCCAGGAGAGCTTGTGCATCGGAGTGGTCTTAGAGCTGCTAATTCTGCGACGTGGTCCCGCACTGCCGGGCTCGCCCGGACCGCGGTGCATGCGGCGACGTCGCCACGCGTAGCGGGTAGGGATCTCCCGCGTCAGCCCACACTGCCGCGATCGTGCGGCGGGCAGCCTTGATGGACGGCACTGTGACTCTTTCCCCCGCACCAACCGATCTTCCCCCCGTTTCCGCCCTCGACGCCGGCCAGCCCACGCTGCCACCGGAAGCGCCGCTGGCCATGCCCGAGCAATCCCTGCGCGAAGGCCGTCTGCAGGTGCCGCATCAGCGCACCGCGCCGGTCGGCATCGGCGTGCGGCGCTTCTATCTGATCGGCGGTACCTTCGCCACCACCGCCGTGGCGGTGTGGGTGATGCTCAGCGTGCTGTGGCCCGATGGCCTCAGCGTGCTGGAAGGCTGCCTGCTCGGCCTGTTCGTGCTGCTGTTTGCCTGGATCGCGATGTCCTTCGCCAGCGCGGTGGCCGGTTTCGTCACCGTGGTGGCGCGCGCCGGACGCAAGCTCGGCATCGACCCGGAAGCGCCGCTGCCGACCCTGCACACGCGCACCGCGTTGCTGATGCCCACCTATAACGAAGACCCGCGCCGACTGCTGGCCGGCCTGCAGGCAATCTACGAATCGGTGGCCGAAACCGGCCAGCTGGAGCATTTCGATTTCTTCGTGCTCAGCGATACCACCCGCGAACACATCGGCCGTGCCGAAGAACTGGTGTACAACGAGCTGTGCGACCGCGTCGACGGACACGGGCGCATCTTCTACCGCCGCCGCGCCGACAATGCCGCGCGCAAGGCCGGCAATGTCGCCGACTGGGTGCGCCGTTTCGGCGGCAACTACCCGCAGATGCTGATCCTGGACGCCGACAGCGTGATGACCGGCGACACCATCGTGCGGCTGGTCGCCGGCATGGAGAACAATCCGGACGTGGGCCTGATCCAGACCCTGCCGGCGGTGGTCAACGGGCAGACGCTGTTTGCCCGCATGCAGCAGTTCGGCGGGCGCGTGTACGGGCCGATCATCGCCTTCGGCGTGGCCTGGTGGCATGGCGCCGAGAGCAACTACTGGGGCCACAACGCCATCATCCGCACCCAGGCCTTCGCCGACCACGCCGGCCTGCCGTCGCTGCGCGGGCGCAAGCCGTTCGGCGGGCATGTGCTCAGCCACGACTTCGTCGAGGCGGCGCTGATGCGGCGTGGCGGCTGGGCCATGCACATGGTGCCCTACCTGCAGGGCAGCTATGAGGAAGGCCCGCCCACGCTGACCGACCTGCTGATCCGCGACCGTCGCTGGTGCCAGGGCAACCTGCAGCACGCCAAGGTTGTCGGCGCCAAGGGCCTGCACTGGATCAGCCGCATGCACATGCTGATCGGCATCGGGCATTACTTCACTGCGCCGATGTGGGGCCTGCTGATGCTGATTGGCATCGGCATTCCGCTGGCCGGCGGCGGGATCGATCTGGCCGGCGACCTGCCGTTCTCGCCCGCCCGTTACTGGCATGGCAGCAGCCAGGGCAACGCGATCTGGATCTTCGTCTGCACCATGTTCGTGCTGCTGGCGCCCAAGCTGCTGGGCTACATCGCGCTGCTGCTCAACCCGCGCGAGTTGCGTGCCTGCGGTGGTGCCATCCGCGCGCTGCTGAGCATCCTGCTGGAAACCGTGCTGGCGGCGCTGATGGCGCCGGTGGTGATGTACCTGCAGTCGCGCGGCGTGTTCGAGGTGCTGGCCGGCAAGGATTCGGGTTGGGATGCGCAGGTGCGCGACGACGGCAAGCTGTCGTGGCCGGCACTGTTGCGCAGCTATGGCGGGCTGACCGTGTTCGGCCTGTTCATGGGCGCGGTCGCCTATACGGTGTCGCCATCGCTGGCGGCCTGGATGGCGCCGGTGATCGTGGGCATGGCGGTGTCGATCCCGGTCGTGGCTGTGACCTCGTTGCGCCGCACCGGCCTGGCCCTGCGCCGCGCCGGCATCTTCTGCATTCCCGAAGAGCTCGATCCGCCCAAGGTGCTGGTGCGTGCAGCCGAGCTGCGCCGCGCCGCCGCGCTGGAGCCGTCGCTGATCTGAGCGTGCGAGCGGCGCATGGCGGGATCGGTGCATGTTGCGACCTCCGCGCCTGTCACGCCAGGCAAAGCGCCCACGACGGGCGCCGAGACCGGTCGACGCATCTGGCTCGACCGGCCCGTGATCGGCCCGGCCGATGGCGACATGCATAATGCCCAGCCCGCAAGCGGAGCTGGATGATGCTGGAAGTGATCGAACGCGAGACCGGACCGAACCCGCAATGGACCGTGCTGTGGCTGCACGGCCTGGGCGCCGATGGCAGCGACTTCGCCCCGATGGTGCCGGAACTGGTGCGCCCGGACTGGCCGGCGCTGCGCTTCGTGTTTCCGCATGCGCCGATCCGCCCGATCACCATCAACAACGGCGTGCGCATGCGCGGCTGGTACGACATCGTCGGCATGGATTTCGCCACGCGCGCCGACAAGGCCGGCATCGCCGAATCGGTGGCCCAGGTCGAGGCATTGATCGCCCATGAGCAATCCCGCGGCATCGCCCCCGAGCGCATGTTGCTGGCCGGGTTCTCGCAAGGCGGCGCGGTGACCCTGGCGGTCGGACTGCAGCGCAGCGTACCGCTGGCCGGGTTGATCGCCCTGTCCACCTATCTGCCCGAGCCGGCGGCGGCCGCCAGCCAGCTGCAGCCGGTCGCTGCCCGCCAACCTGTGTTCATGGCCCACGGCACCGCCGATCCGGTGGTGCCGTTCGGTGCCGGCCAGGCCAGCATGCAGACCCTGCGCACGCTCGGTTTCGAACTGGACTGGCACACCTACCCGATGGGCCACCAGGTCTGCCTGGAAGAAATCGAGGCCTTGCGCACCTGGATGCAGGCGCGCTTCACCGCCGCCTGAGGCCATGGCCCAGCACGCGCCCCAGACCGCCTGGATGCCGGACCTGTGCCGGCTGCCGCGGTTGGGCGCCATGCTGGGCCTGGCCGAACTGGTGGTGCTGGTGGTGACCCTGGTGCCCGACGCCGGTGCGGCGCGCAGTATCACCCTGTCGCGCTTTGTCTCTGCCAGCGGCCTGGCGCTATGGCTGGCGCTGGCGGTCAGCGTGCTGCTGTGCGTCCTGCGGCCGGCGTTGTCGCGGCTGCCGCCACGGGTGGGCGGGCTGGCCGCGCTGTCGATCGCCGCGGTGGTGGCGATGCTCGGCGCCGGAATCGTGCACGCCCTGTACGCGGCGCTCGACCAGGCCCCGCTCGGTCCCCTGGTCGGCTTCTGGCGCTTCACCCTGGGCAGCGCGGCGACGGTGGTGCTGATCACCGCGCTGGCATTGCGCTACTTCTACGTCAGCGACCGCTGGGAAGCGCAGGTGCAGGCCAATGCGCGTGCCCAGGCCGATGCCTTGCAGGCACGCATCCGTCCGCATTTCCTGTTCAACAGCATGAATCTCATCGCCAGCCTGCTGCGCCGCGACCCGGTGGTAGCCGAGCAGGCGGTGCTGGACCTGTCGGATCTGTTCCGCGCCGCGCTCGGTGCCGGCGAAGGCATGTCCAGCCTGCGTGCCGAATGCGAACTGGCCGAACGCTACCTGGCGATCGAATCGCTGCGCCTGGGCGAGCGCCTGCAGGTGCGCTGGCACCGGCAGGAGCCGTTGCCGTGGGAGCTGCCGATGCCGCGCCTGGTGCTGCAGCCGCTGGTGGAAAACGCCGTGCTGCACGGCGTCTCGCGCATGCCCGAGGGCGGCACGCTGTACCTGTCGCTGCGCCAGCGCGGCAACCAGTTGCAGATCCGTATCGTCAATCCGGCCCCGCAGCCGGGCACCCAGTTGCCGCTGGTGGCCGGGGCCGGGCATGCCCAGGCCAGCATCTCGCACCGGCTGGCGTTCCAGTTCGGGGCCGGGGCACGGATGGCGGCCAGCTGGGCCGAGGGCTACTATGCCTGTGAGATCACATTGCCGCTGTCGTGACGGGGGAGTCGCTGCAGCGAAGGGGGATGTCCATGACGGCCACGCAAGTGCGGGTGCTGATCGCCGATGACGAGCCGCTGGCGCGCGAGCGCCTGCGCCTGCTGCTGGGCGAACATCCGCATGTCGAAGTGATCGGCGAGGCCGAAAACGGCCAGCAGGTGCTGCAGCAGTGCCATCACCTGCATCCGGACCTGGTGTTGCTGGACATCGCCATGCCCGGCGTCGACGGCCTGGAAACCGCGCGCCTGCTGCGCCAGAGCCAGCCGCAACCGGCGGTGGTGTTCTGCACCGCCTACGACCAGCACGCATTGTCGGCCTTCGATGCCGCCGCGCTGGACTACCTGATGAAACCGGTGCGCCCCGAACGCCTGGCCGCCGCGCTGGAAAAGGTGGCCACCTTCCTGGCCGGGCGCGCGCCCAGCGCCACGCCGCCGCCGTTGCGCACGCATCTGTGCGCACGCCTGCGTGGCAGCCTGCGGCTGATCGCCATCGGCGACATCCGCTACCTGCAGGCCGAGGAAAAGTACGTCATCGTCCACCACGCCCGCGGCGAGGACCTGATCGAAGAGTCGCTCAAATCGCTGGAAGACGAATTCGCCGACCGCCTGGTGCGCATCCACCGCAATTGCCTGGTCGCGCGCGCCGAGCTGGTGGAACTGCGCCGCAGCGGCGATGGCCAGGTGCACGCGGTGCTGCGCAACGTGCCGCACCCGCTGGAAGTGAGCCGCCGCTGCGTGGCCAGCCTGCGCGAGCAATTGCGTTAGGGCGTGACCTGTCACGTGTGCTGAGGTGCGTTGCTCGGTCGTGGCACTGTGCTGCGGGCGCCGGCGTGCGCCCCAGGTAGGAGTTACGCGCCCGGTCCGTGATAATGGCCCGATGACCACGCTCCGCATCGCTACCCGTAAGAGCCCGCTCGCCCTCTGGCAGAGCGAACACGTCGCCGCCGCGCTGCGCCAGCACCACCCCGGCCTGGAGGTCGCGCTGGTGCCGATGAGCACCCGCGGCGACGAGGTGCTGGACCGTTCGCTGGCCGCGATCGGCGGCAAGGGCCTGTTCCTGAAGGAGCTGGAGCTGGCGATGCTGCGCGGCGAGGCCGATTGCGCGGTGCATTCGCTCAAGGATGTGCCGATGGAGCTGGACGCGCCCTTCGTGCTGCCGGCGATCATGGAGCGCGGCGATGCCGCCGACGCATTGGTGTCCAATCTCTATGCCAACCTGCAGGCGCTGCCGCTGGGCGCACGCGTGGGTACCTCCTCCTTGCGACGTCAGGCGCAGCTGCGCGCGGCCCGCCCGGATCTGGAATTGATCGACCTGCGCGGCAACGTCAACACCCGCCTGGCCAGGCTCGATAACGGCGGTTACGACGCCATCGTACTGGCCTGCGCCGGCCTGCAGCGGCTGGGCCTGGATGCGCGCATCACTGCGCGTCTGGACGTCCCTGACTGGCTGCCGGCACCGGCCCAGGGCGCGGTGGCGGTGGAATGCCGTGGCGACGATGCGCGTATCCATGGCCTGCTGGCAGTGCTGGATGCCGGCCGCACGCGCGCCTGCGTGGAAGCGGAGCGGGCGATGAATCGCGCGCTGCACGGCAGCTGCCATGTGCCGGTGGCGGCATTCGCGCGTTGGGAAGGGCAGGGCCTGTTCCTGCAGGGCATGGTGGGCAGCGCCAGCGATGGACGCCTGATCCACGCCGAGGCGCACGGCAGCGCTGACGACACCGAGGCCCTCGGCCGCCTGGTCGCGCAAGGCCTGTTCGACAAGGGCGCCGCGCAGCTGCTGGCCGAGCTGTAACGCGCCGTCGCGTCAGCCGGTAACACGACCGGTATCGACGCCAGCGCCCAGGCGCAAGCTCCAGACCTGGCCGCGACGCACGCAATGCCCGCCCGCACGCAACCCCCGCTCTTCGTAGGAGCGGCCCCGGCCGCGAGAGGCTTTATCGGGAACGCCCTCGCGGCCAGGTCCGCTCCTACCGCTCGCGGTTGCGTAGTCGAATGTCTGGGCCCATTGACCACCGCGTCGCGCAGGGGCCTCTTCGGCAAGCTGCGCTCTTCGTAGGAGCGGCCCCGGCCGCGAGAGGCTTTACCGGGAAAGCCTGTCGCGGCCAGGTCCGCTCCTACCGATCGCGGGTGTTTACTTGAACGTATAGACCAGGTTGACCGTGGTCAGGGTGTCGGTCTTCTTGTCGCCGTCGCTGACCTCGCTGTTGTGGCGCATCTGCCAGGCGGCCTTGAGCGCGAAGTGCGAGTTCATGCTGACCTGCACGCCGAAATCGTTCTGCGCGTAGGTGTTGTATTCGCCCGATTCCACCAGCAGCGTGTTGATCAGGTCGGTGTTGTCGGTGACGGTGTACTTGAGGTCGAACAGCCCGCGCCCGATCAGCCCGGTCTCGTTGCGGTCTTCGTCACTGTTGTGCGCGCGCCGGATACCCGGGCCGATCTGCGCATCCAGGTAGAAGCGCTCGGCATCGATCAGGCGCGTGCCGTAACCGATACCGAAGGTGGCCAGGCGGTCGTAGGTGGCAAAGTCGTCGTGTTCGTAACGGCCGGTAGCGGTGAGCTGGCGGTGCTCGCCCAACTGCAGCGCGCTGCCGGCGCTGCCGGTGTAACGCTCAGCAGTAGTCTGGCGCTCGCGCGAGGTGCTGCCGTCGTCGTTGGTGTTGGTGTATTCGGAACTGGAGCGCAGCGCGGTGGCATCCAGGCTGTGGATCCAGTCACCGTCGGTATAGCGCAGGCGGATCCGGCCATTGAGGCTGTCGGTGGTGCTGTTGCCGTGGGCGGCGGCATAGCCGAGCTCGCCACTGCTCCCACCCCACGGCGACGGCATCACGGCTGCGGCAGGGTCCGCCGGGGCCGGTGCGACTGCCTGGGCCCAGACGGTGGGCGTGATCAACAACAGCGGCAGCAGGGCAGACAACGGGGCACGGCGGGACATGGGCGGCTCGCTTTGGAGGACAGGGGGCGAAAGAGGGTGGAAGCGATTTCATGATAACGGACTGAGCGGCTGCGTCATGAGTAAGTGAACGCCGCGCTTCAGAAGGGGTTCGGGCGTCGGCTTGCGCAACGGCAGCGGCTGGCATCGCAACCAGGCCCGGCCTTCGCGCGCCGCAGGCCCGCGGCCCGCCCGCCCGCGCGCAGTGGCGGCGCCGATCCAGGCATGATTGCCGGTGTACAGCGACGCTCACCCTGCCACGCAAAGACTCGGACATAATCGACGCATGGACCGCTACGAACGCATCAACTCCCTGCATCGCTTGCTCAAATCGGCACGCTACCCGGTCACGGTGGCGCGGCTGCAGGATGAGCTGAGCTGTTCCCGCGCAACCGTGTACCGCGACCTGGCGTTTCTGCGCGATGCGCTGATGGCACCGGTGGAAGGCGACGGCGAATCGGGGTTCCGCTATCTCTCCGGCGAAAGCGACCGCTTCGAACTGCCCGGCCTGTGGCTGAGTTCGGAAGAGCTGCATGCGCTGCTGGCCTCCCAGCAACTGCTGGCGCGCACCGGTGGCGGAGTGTTGTCCTCGATGCTGGCGCCGCTGCAGCAACGCATCGAAGGGCTGCTGGCCGCTCAGGCCGGCGTGTCGCAATGGCCGGTGGACCGGGTGCGGGTGATTCCGCACCGCGGCCGCAAGCTGGACGAAGCCAGCTTCCGCACCGTGGCCTCCGGCGTGCTGGAGCGCAAGCAGCTGAGCTTCGACTACCGCGCCCGTTCCACCGACGAATCGACCAAGCGCACGGTGTCCCCGCAGCGTATCACCCACTACCGCGACAACTGGTACCTGGACGCCTGGGACCACGGCCGCGATGGCGTGCGCAGCTTTGCGGTGGACCGCATCAATCACGCACGCCTGCTCGAGAGCGTGCCGCGCGATGTGCCCGACAGCGAGCTGGACGAGCAGCTGGCAGCCAGCTACGGCATTTTTTCCGGCGCGCCCAAGGGCTGGGCGACCATCGTGTTCAGTGCCAAGGCCGCGCGCTGGGTCGCCGACGAGCACTGGCACTCCAAGCAGCAGGGCCGCTTTCTGGCCGATGGCCGTTACGAGCTCAAAGTGCCGTACAGCAACTCGCGCGAACTGCTGATGGACGTGCTGCATTACGGCTCGGATGCGGAAATCGTCGAGCCGGTCTCGCTGCGCGAGCAGGCCAAGGCACTGCTGTCGTTGGCCTTGAGCAATTACGACTGAGCATGGCCAGGCCGTGGCGCGGGGTGCGAGTCGTCATGCGACAGGTGCCCGCGCGCAGTGAGGTGCTGATTCGGCGCCCCCACGGCGTGCTGACATGGCCATCGCCGGTTGCGCGCGTCGGTGTTGTGCGCTGCGTCCGGAAACCGCGCCAGGAGGCTGGCACATGAAGTGGAGATCGGTGCCGGCCGCGACGCCGCGCGCCTGGTTTGCTCGACCGGCGCATCCAGTCGGCTGACGGCTGGAACAATCGACGCCGGCCGGGTAACCGACCGGCCCGCCAATGTCAGCGCTTGTTGGGCACTTCAAAGCCCAGGCGGTCCACCTGCTCGCGCAGCTGCGGCACGCGCTTGAGCTTGTCGGTGTAGATGGAATAGTCGTCGCGCATCTTGTCGACCAGCTTGCGGTACTGGTCGCGGCTCATGTCCGGCTTGCGCGCGAAGATCCAGGCCAGGTCACGACCGGGGTAGGAGATCAGCATCCACGAGCCGTCCGGTGCGATTTCCAGGATGCGCTGCTTGGCCGGGATGACCTTATAGAACCATACCCGCCAGTCGCGGTTGCCGCTCTCGGCATCCACCGAGGCACGCGCGTTGACCTCTTTCTCCGGCTCGCCGAAGCCCTCGCGGTACACATAGCGCACCGCCACCTTGCCGTCTTCGACCAGGGTGTATTCGTCGCGGCTGGTGACGTGGCCGCGCTCGACCGGGTTGGGCATGCGTGCGATCACATACCAGGTGCCCATGATCTTGGACAGATCGACCGCCGGCTCGCTGGCAGGCGTGTCCTTGGCGGATGCCACGGGCAGGCCGAGGACGAACAGAAAAGCGAGGGCGATCGTAACGGTCAGGCGCATCGCAACATCACAAAGGGGCAGTTGGAGCAGCACACTACCGCATGCAGGGGGCAAGTTCGCGTCAACGGTCGGGTCTGGCGCACCCGGCTGCCTCGGACGCGGCAACCGTAGGCCTGGGTCCGGGCGCGGAAGAGGGCGCCATCGGCGGCTTGGCACTGGTTATCGCACCGCGGCGCCGGCACCCGGCAAGGCGGTCTCTCCGGTTTTCGCCGCCAGGTCGCAGTCGGTGAGATGGGCGCAGGCAATCCTGCCGGCCTGTCCTGATCCTTCCTGCCACGGAGTGCCGCCATGTCGATTCGTCCTTCCCGTCGTTCCGAACGTCCCGACCCGCGCGTGCTGCGCCCGGTCCGGCAGATCGCCCTGGCCGGCCTGGCCCTGGTGCTGGTGTGGCCAGCCGCGCGCGGCCACAGCGAGTGGATCGGCTGGCTGCCGCTATGGCTGGTCGGCATGCCGATGCTGGCCTGGTGGAGCCTGCACCGGTTCGCCTTGCCGGCCCTGGTACGGCCAGGTGCGCGGCGCGGTGCGCCACGTCGGCGCGGGCCGCAGGCGCAACGCCGACGTGGCACGTCGCGCGCGGCAACACAGGCGCGCGCGGCCTGACCTTCGGCAGGGTCGGGCGGCGGAGGGCTATGCTACGTTCCCGGCGTTCGTTCTCCCGGAAACATTCATGTCCAAACTCGCCTCGATCTGCCTGGTTGCCGGTCTGATCACCGCTGGCGCCGTCTCTGCAGAGGAAACCGCCGTGTCCAACGATCCCTACGCCTGGCTGGAAGATGTTTCCGGCGCCAAGTCGCTGGACTGGGTCAAGGCCCAGAACGCCAAGACCGAGGCGCGCCTGGCCGCCACGCCGGCCTTCAAGCAGATGGAGACCAGCATCCGCGAAGTGCTGGATTCGGACGCGAAGATTCCCGGCGTGCAGAAGATCGGCGAGTACTACTACAACTTCTGGAAGGACAAGCAGCACGAGCGCGGCCTGTGGCGGCGCACCACGCTGGACGAATACCGCAAGCCGGCGCCCAAGTGGGAAACGGTGCTGGACCTGGATGCGCTCAACAAGGCCGAAGGCGAGAACTGGGTCTGGCACGGCGCCGACTGCCTGCGCCCGAATTACCAGCGCTGCCTGATCGCGCTGTCGCGCGGCGGCGCCGATGCCGATGTCACCCGCGAGTTCGACCTGGCCGGCAAGCAGTGGGTCAAGGACGGCTTCTTCCGCCCCGAATCCAAGGGCGGGCTGGGCTGGATCGACCAGGACACCGTCTACGTGTTCACCGATTTCGGTGCCGGCACAATGACCAGCTCCGGCTATCCGCGCATCGCCAAGCAGTGGAAGCGCGGCACTCCGCTCAGCGCCGCCACGCTGGTGTACGAGGGCAAGCCGACCGACATGTACATCGCCGCGATGCACGACGACACGCCCGGATTCGAGCGCGATTTCGTCAGCCGCACGCTGGCCTTCTACAACGAGGAGCTGTATCTCAAGGGTGCCGACGGCAAGCTGGTCAAGGTGGATGCGCCCAACTCGGCCAGCAAGTCGGTCAAGCGGCAATGGCTGACCCTGGAACTGCGCGAACCCTGGACCGTGGCCGGCAAGACCTACAAGGCCGGCTCGCTGCTGGCGACGCGCTTTGACGACTTCATGGCCGGCAAGCGCAGCTTCGATGTGCTGTTCGAGCCCACCGACAGCACCTCGCTGGCAGGTATCGCCTGGACGCGTTCGCACCTGGTGTTGAACGTGCTGGAAGACGTCAAGAACCGCCTGAGCGTGATCACGCCTGGGCAGGATGGCTGGAAGAAGAGCGCCTTCGTCGGTGCGCCGGCGTTCGGCACCGTCGACGTCAGCGCGGTGGACAGCGACGACAGCGACGCGCTGTGGTTGACCGTTACCGACTACCTGACCCCGACCACCTTGTCGTGGGTGGAGGTGGGTACCGCGCCGCAGCCGCTCAAGGCCATGCCGGCGTTCTTCGATGCCGGCAAGGACAGTATCGAGCAGCACTTTGCCACCAGCAAGGACGGTACCCGCGTGCCGTATTTCCTGGTGCGCCCCAAGGCGTTGAAGCTCGATGGCAGCGCGCCGACCCTGCTGTACGGCTATGGTGGTTTCGAGATTTCGATGACGCCCAATTATTCCGGCGGACTGGGCCGCGCCTGGCTGGAGAAGGGCGGCGTCTACGTGGTGGCCAACATCCGCGGCGGTGGCGAATACGGCCCGCGCTGGCACCAGGCCGCGCTCAAGCAGAACCGCCACAAGGCCTATGAAGACATGGCTGCGGTGGCCAAGGACCTGGTCGCGCGCAAGATCACCTCGACTAGGCATCTGGGTGTGCAGGGCGGCAGCAACGGCGGGCTGATGACCGGCAACATGCTGACCCAGTATCCGGAGCTGTTCGGCGCGGTGGTGGTGCAGGTGCCGCTGCTGGACATGAAGCGCTACAGCCATCTGCTGGCCGGCGCCTCGTGGATGGCCGAATACGGCAACCCGGATACCGACGACTGGAAGTTCATCCAGACCTTCTCGCCGTACCACCTGTTCGACCCGGGCAAGACCTATCCGCCGGTGATCTTCCTGACCTCCACGCGCGACGACCGCGTGCATCCGGGCCACGCGCGCAAGATGGCCGCCAAGATGATCGAGGCCGGCAAGGACGTGACCTATTACGAGAACATCGAAGGCGGCCACGGCGGCGCGGCCAACAACGCACAGGCCGCACACATGGCGGCGCTGGCCTACAGCTTCCTGTGGGAGCGGCTGGCGGATTGAGTTGTCGACTCAAGGCAACTCCGTAGTTCGAGTTGTCTTGATCAGGTGCTGCGTTGAAGAAAGCCCTGGGCCGAATGGTCCAGGGCTTTTTGTTGGTTCCGTCTCCCATCGGCAGAAGGTGCCCGAAGGGTGGATGAGGGTACGCGCGCACGCCACGGGCTACGCCGAGCAGGGTGCCCTTGCGGCCACGCATGGCTGCGGCGCTGGCCTCGCTTTAAGTCGAGCCAAGCCACAAACAGCAGTGCAAAAGCAGCGGCAAATCACAGTCATGGCTGTTTACATCGAGGCAGTGAACCTGCGGCCACGTCCAGGCGCTGTTCGACGAGAGGCGCCGTGCGCACTGGCGCTGGTTCGATCAAAGACGTTGCAAACCACGCGCAATCCGCTCCACCGCCTGCTCGAGGCGCGGCAGGCTTTGCGTATAGGCGATGCGGACGTGCTGACTGGCGCGGTGGTGGCCGAAGTCGATACCGGGTGTGAAGGCGACATGCTCGGTTTCCAGGAAATGCGCGCAGAAGGCCTGGGCATCGTCCGAGAATGCGCTGATATCGGCATACAGGTAGAACGCACCCTGCGGTTCGACGGCGATGTTCAAGCCCAGTGCACGCAGCGCGGGCAGCAGGTAATCGCGGCGTTGCTGGAACTCGGCGCGGCGGGCTTCGAAGATGGCGATGCTCTCTGGCGTGAAGCAGGCCAGCGCGGCGTGCTGGGCGATCGTGGAGGCGCTGATGTAAAGATTCTGCGCGAGTTTCTCCAGCTCCGGCACCGCTGCGGGCGGAGCGACCAGCCAACCCAGGCGCCAGCCGGTCATGCCGAAGTACTTGGAAAAACTGTTCAGCACGAAGGCGCTGTCGTCCACTTCCAGCACGCTGTGCGCATCCATGCCGTAGGTCAGGCCGTGGTAGATCTCGTCCACCACCAGGTGGCCGCCGTGCGCATGCAGCGCCTGCGACAAGCCGGCCAGTTGCGCGCGCGACAGCACGCTGCCGGTGGGATTTGCCGGCGAGGCGACCAGTGCGCCGACGCTGTCGGCGTTCCAGCAGGCGTCGACCAGGCCTGGCGTCAGTTGGTAATCGGTGTCTGCGCCGACCGGCACCAGTTGCGCGGCGCCTTCGACCAGGCGCAGGAAATGCCGGTTGCAGGGATAGCCGGGGTCGGCGAGCAGCCAGTGTTTGTCCGGGTCGACCAACAGGCTGCTGGCCAGCAGCAATGCGCCGGAGCCGCCAGGAGTGACCAGGATGCGTTCCGGATCGATAACGCAGCCGTACCGCTGCGCGTAAAACCCGGCGATGGCGGCGCGCAGCGCGGGCAGGCCGCGGGCGGCGGTGTAGCGGGTGTGTCCGGCCGCCAGTGCGGCCTGTCCGGCCGCGACGATCGGTGCGGCGGTGGTGAAATCCGGTTCGCCGATCTCCAGGTGGATCACATCGTGGCCGGCCTGTTCCAGCGCATTGGCGCGCGCCAATAGCGCCATCACATGAAACGGCGCGATGTCCTGGCTGCGGCGGCTGTAGCGGGGGGCATGCGAATGTAGGGAGTCCATACCGAAGAGGATAGAGCAGCATGACCTCGGGCACATGACGCTCCCGGCCGGGCTCTTCCACACTCGGGTGCTGGGATGGCATTGCGTTCATCCAACGGACCCCAATCTGATGAAGCCTGTCCTCGCCCTTCTGATCGCCAGCCTGATGACCACATCTGTTCCTTCCGCCTTCGCAGCTCTCCCGCCGCCACCGGACGTGGCCAAGCGTCCGCATGTGGTCAAGGCCCCGTTCGGCGCCACCCGCAACGACGACTACTACTGGCTGCGCGACGACAAGCGTGAGGACAAGGCGATGCTGGCCTATCTCAACGCCGAGAACGCCTACACCGACACGGTGATGGCGCCGCTCAAGCCGCTGGAAGACACGCTGTATACCGAGATCGTCGGGCGCATCAAGCAGGACGACGCCAGCGTGCCGTATCGCGAGCGTGGCTACTGGTATTACACGCGCTTCGAGGCCGGCAAGGACTACCCGATCCAGGCGCGCCGCAAGGGCAGCATGGACGCGCCGGAACAGATCCTGCTCGACGTCAACCAGATGGCGCAGGGCAAGGGCTACTTCAGCGTCGGCGATGCGGAAGTCAGCCAGGACAATCGCATCCTGGCCTGGGCCGACGATGCGGTGGGCCGTCGCCAGTACACGATCCGCTTCAAGAACCTGGACACCGGCGAGATCTACCCCGATACGGTGGAAGGCGTGTCGGCCAACGTGGTCTGGGCCGACGACAACAAGACCCTGTTCTATGTCGAGAACGATCCGGAAACGCTGCTCACCGTGCGGGTGAAGAAACACGTGCTGGGCACGCCCTCCAAGGACGACGTGCTGGTGTACGAGGAGAAGGACGACAGCTTCTACATGGGCATCGGCCGTACCCGCGACGACAAGTACATCACCATCGGCGTGGAAAGCACGGTGTCGTCGGAGACGCGTTATGCGCCGGCCGACAATCCCGAGCGGTTCACTCTGCTGGCCAAGCGCGAGCGCGATGTCGAATATCACCCCGAGCATTTCGATGGCCGTTGGGTGATCCGCACCAATGCCGATGGCGCCAAGAATTTCAAGCTGGTGACCGCACCCACCGATGCGACCACGCGCAAGCAGTGGACCGACTGGGTGGCGCACGATGACAAGGTCTATATCGAAAACTTCGAGCTGTTCGACGGGTTTACCGCGATCGAAGAGCGCTCCGGCGGGCTGGAACGCGTACGCCTGCTCAAGGGTGATGGCAGTCATGAGTACGTCAAGGCGGACGAGCCTGCGTATTCGATGGGCCTGGCGGTCAATTCCGAGCCGGACACCGAGTGGTTGCGCTACAGCTATACCTCGCTGACCACGCCGGCGACCACCTACGAACTCAATACGCGGACCGGCGAGCGCAAGCTGCTCAAGCAGCAGCCGGTGATCGGTTACGACGCCGGCAAGTACGTCACCGAGCGCGTCTGGGTGAGCGCGCGTGACGGCGTCAAGGTGCCGGTGTCGCTGGTGTACAGGCGCGGCTTCAAGAAGGACGGCACTGCGGCGTTGTTCCAGTACGCCTACGGCAGCTACGGCATGTCGATGGACCCGGCCTTCAATCTGCCGGCGATCAGCCTGCTGGACCGTGGCGTGGTGTATGCCATCGCGCACATCCGCGGCGGCCAGGAAATGGGCCGCCAGTGGTACGACGACGGCAAGCTGCTGCACAAGAAGAACACCTTCACCGACTTCATCGACGTCACCCGCGGCCTGGTGGAACAGGGCTATGCCGCCAAGGACCGCGTCGCCGCTTCCGGCGGCAGCGCCGGTGGGTTGCTGATGGGTGCGGTGGCCAACATGGCCCCGCAGGACTATCGCGTGATGGTCGCGCAGGTGCCGTTCGTCGACGTGGTCACCACCATGCTCGATGCCAGCATCCCGCTCACCACCAACGAATACGACGAGTGGGGCAACCCGGAAAAGAAGGCCTATTACGATTACATGCTGTCTTACTCCCCGTACGACAACGTGACCAGGCAGGCCTACCCGGCCCTGTTCGTCGGCACCGGTCTGTGGGATTCGCAGGTGCAGTACTGGGAGCCGGCCAAGTGGGTGGCCAAGCTGCGCGACGACAACACCGGTACCCAGCCGATCGTGTTCCGCACCAACATGGAGGCCGGTCATGGCGGCAAGTCCGGCCGCTTCCGCCGTTACCGCGAACTCGCCGAGTCGTATGCGTTTGTGCTGGATCAGCTCGGGGTCAAGTAGTTGAGGGGCGGGGATTGGGGAGTCGGGATTGGGGATTGGTAAGCAAAACCCGCCCAATCCTGCGTGCAGACGTCCCCTTATCCGCCGTTTGGGGCCCCTTCTCCCGGTGCGAGAAGGGGGATGCCCGGACCATCTCGGCGCCCGCTGGCCGTATCATTTACCCATGACGCGACCGACTCGATTCCGCTGGGCCTGGTGGTTGCTGGCCTACGCCAGCCTGGCGACCGGCATCGTCGGTATCTTCGTGCCCGGCCTGCCGACGACCGTGTTCATCCTCATTTCCGCCTGGGCGGCCTCGCACGGCTCCGAGCGCCTGCACAACTGGCTGCTCTCGCACCCGCGCTTCGGCCCGGCGATCGTCGAGTGGCAGACCTATCGCGCGGTCAGCCGCAAGGCCAAGTGGATGGCCACGCTCACCATGACCGTTTGCGCCGGCATCATGCTGTGGTGCGTGCCGGTGTTCTGGGTCAAATGCCTGTCGATCGGCAGCATGGCGGTGGTGGCGATCTGGCTGTGGCTGCGCCCCGAGCCGCCACCGCGCGCGCTGCCCGCTGCGCATTGAGCGCACGGCAGTCAGGGTGTTCTGGCTATACTTCGGCCATGAGCATCATGTCCCGACCGTCTGTTCGTCTCGCACTGGTTGGTGCGACCTTTGTCCTGCTTGCCGCCTGCGGCAACAAGGGCCCGCTGGTGATGCCGCAGAAGCCGGTGCCGGTGGAAGCCCAGCCGGTGCTGCAGCCGCCGGATGCGCCGCAACCGCTGGATGAGTCCTCGCCTGCGCCTGCGCCGGTGAACACCGATACGCAGCCCGCGCCCACCACCGACCAGCCCGCTAGCAGCGGCAATGAGCGCTGACGGCCGCAGCGGGCGTCTGCGTTTCACCAAAATGCATGGCGCCGGCAACGATTTCGTGCTGCTGGACCTGCGCGACGGCACGCCGCCGCCGGATGCCGCGCTGGCCGCACGCCTGGCCGACCGCCATTTCGGGGTGGGCTGCGACCAGATCCTGACCATCGAACCCCCGCGCAGCAGCGAGGCGGTGGCCGCGTACGGCATCTGGAATTCCAACGGCTCGGCCGCGCGCCAATGCGGCAACGGCGCGCGCTGTGTGGCGGCCTGGCTGGTGCGCGACGGCACCGCGCAGGGCGATGACTTCGTCATCGATAGCCCGTTCACCTCCCACCGCGTGCAGCGTCTGGACGCCGGCACCTATGCGGTGGCGATGGGCGTGCCGCAGTTCGAGCCCACGCAGATCCCGCTGGCCGGCTTTGCGCATGCGCGCGAGGAATACGCGCTGCCGGTGCATGGCGAAACCGTGCGCTTTGGCGCGGTGTCGATGGGCAACCCGCATGCCGTGGTGGAAGTGGGGCGGGTGGACGCGGCGCCGGTGGAGCGCGTCGGCGGCCTGTTGCAGCAGAACGCCGCGTTCCCCGATTCGGTCAACGTCGGCTTTGTGCAGGTGGTCGACCCGACGCATGTGCGCCTGCGCGTGTTCGAGCGCGGCGTCGGCGAAACCCTGGCCTGCGGCAGCGGTGCCTGCGCGGCGGCGGTGGTGCTGATGCAGCGTGGCCGTGTCGAGCGCGACGTGCAGGTGTCCTTGCCCGGCGGCGAGCTGCGCATCCGTTGGGCCGGCGAACAACAGGACGTCGTGATGTCAGGCCCGGCCGTGTTCGTCTTCGATGGAGAGTGGAACTGATGAGCGAGAACACGGACAAATTCAGCGCGCACGAAGTGGCAACCTGGTTGCGGCGCCACCCGACCTTCCTCAAGCAGTTCCCGGATCTGGCGGTGAGTCTGCTGGTGCCGCGCGACGACGGCCCCACCGCCTCGCTGGCCACCTATCAGCTGGAAGTGCTGCGCGACAAGAACCGCGAGCTGTCGCGGCGCCTGCACGAGCTTGGCCACAATGCGCAGGACAACGAGCGCCTGGCGGTACGCACGCATCAACTGACCCTGGCGCTGATGCGCCAGACCAGCGCGGCCGACACGCTCAAGGCGATGGCCGCCTCGCTGGCGGAAGATTTCAATGGCGAACTGGTGCGGCTGGTGTTGCTCAAGCCGGTCACCGGCCTGGAGGCCGACTGGCTGCAGGTCATCGCCGCCGACGATGCGCGGCTTGCCCCGTTCCGCGATTGCCTGAGCGATGGCGAGCCGATCTGCGGCCGCCTGCAGGCGGAAAAACACGCGCTGCTGTACGCCGACCAGGCTGCCAACGTGCAATCCACCGCGCTGCTGCCGTTGCCCGGCATCGGCCTGATTGCGGTCGGCAGCAGCGACGCCAACCGCTTTTATCCCGGCATGGGCACCTTGTTCCTGCGCATGATGGGCGAGTCCCTGGGCGTGGCCTTGCAGCGCTTCGACACATGATGCGCCGTGCAGGGTGCGCCGATGCGTGCAGCCTGCGCTGGATGGCCGCGCCGATGGTGCGGCAGCGGGGAGTCTGAGGTGGCGTCGGTCGACGATTTCCTGGGATACCTGCAGGTCGAGCGGCAGGTGTCTGCGCATACGCTGGATGCCTACCAGCGCGATCTTGCTGCGTTGGTGAGCTGGGCCGGCGAACAGGCCATCGACGATGTGGCGCAGCTCGATAGCGCACAGTTGCGGCAGTTCGTTGCGGCCGAGCACCGGCGCGGGTTGTCGCCCAAGAGCCTGCAGCGTCGCCTGTCGGCATGCCGCAGTTATTACGCCTGGTTGCTCAAGCATGGCCGCATTGCCGCAAGTCCGGCGGCGGCGCTGCGTGCACCCAAGGCGCCACGTAAATTGCCGCAGGTACTGGATGCCGATGAAGCGGTGCGTCTGGTCGAGGTGCCGACCGACGCGCCGTTGGGCCTGCGCGATCGCGCCTTGCTGGAGCTGTTCTATTCGTCCGGGCTGCGCCTGAGCGAGCTCTGCGCGCTGCGCTGGCGCGACCTGGATATGGACAGCGGCTTGGTGATGGTGCTCGGCAAGGGCGGCAAGCAGCGCCTGGTGCCGGTAGGCTCGCATGCGATCGGCGCGTTGCGCGACTGGCTGCGCGACAGCGGCGGACGTGCCGACACCCATGTATTCCCCGGCCGCGCCGGCGGTGCGATTTCGCAGCGTGCAGTACAGATCCGCATCAAGCAACTGGCGGTGCGCCAGGGCATGTTCAAGGACGTGCATCCGCATATGCTGCGGCACAGCTTTGCCAGCCACATCCTCGAATCTTCCGGCGACCTGCGCGGCGTGCAGGAATTGCTTGGCCATTCGGATATCGCCACCACGCAGATCTATACGCATCTGGATTTCCAGCACCTGGCCAAGGTTTACGACGCCGCGCATCCGCGCGCCAGGCGCAAGAAAGCTGCTGAGTGAGTGGCGCGGCGTGTGTTGCGCGTAGCGGTTAAGCACTTCTCTGAAGTACCGCCGCGTGCGAATCGCCGCTCTAGAGCCGCTCTCCCATTCGGAGAGGGGCTAGAGCGCAGGCATCGGCGCTAGTACGCGGATCCATGCGCGGGCCTGCGTGGTTATTCGGGCCGGAGCGTTTGTTGCAGTGATGCGCATATGACGGCCGCATACTGCGGTGACAGGCTTGCGCAGCAGCGTCTCCGCGCCGGCGACGATCGCCCGGTTCATCCCGAAGCGCACACCACGCTCCCAATCGTTCTCGTGTGCGGCTGCTCGATGCCTGCGTGCCGGGAGCACACACGCATGCTGTCTGCCGTCTGAGCGCGCTGCATCAGCCGCCCGCGCCGCATGCGCGCAGCATGCTTGAACCCGGCAGGGGCGTCCCCACCTCATTGGAAACCCCCGGAGGACCCATGGACCCCAGCCAGAACCCCAACATCGTTCACGCCACCACCATCATCTCGGTTCGGCGTGGTGGGCATGTCGCCGTTGCCGGCGATGGCCAGGTCACCCTCGGCCACACCGTCATGAAGGGCAATGCGCGCAAGGTGCGCCGGCTCGGCCGCGAGGGGCAGGTGCTGGCCGGTTTTGCCGGCGCCGCCGCCGATGCGTTCACCCTGTTCGAGCTGTTCGAAGCCAAGCTCGACAAGCATGGGCAACTGACCCGTGCCGCCGTGGAGCTGGCCAAGGATTGGCGCACCGAGCGCCGCCTGGGCAAGCTCGAAGCGCTGCTTGCGGTCGCCGACAAGGAAACCTCGTTGATCATCAGCGGGACCGGCGATGTGATCGAACCGGAAGACGGCATCATCGCCATCGGTTCGGGCGGTTCGTACGCCCTGTCGGCTGCCCGCGCGCTGCTGGCGCACACCGAGCTCGATGCCAAGACCATCGCCACCGAAGCGATCAACATCGCCGGCGATATCTGCATTTATACCAATCGCAATGTGGTGGTCGAAGAGCTGTGAGTCGGGATTTGGGATTGGGGATTCGCAAAAGCACTCCTTTCCCTGCGCCCGGACACGCATCGATCGTTCCTACTCCGCTTTTACGAATCCCCAATCCCCAATGCCAAATTCCGATACTTCAACCATGACTCCGCGCGAAATCGTGCAGGAGCTCGACCGTCATATCGTTGGCCAGCACGATGCCAAGCGTGCGGTTGCCATCGCGCTGCGTAATCGCTGGCGTCGCATGCAGCTGCCCGAAGAGCTGCGCAACGAGGTGATGCCCAAGAACATCCTGATGATCGGCCCGACCGGCGTCGGCAAGACCGAGATCGCGCGGCGCCTGGCCACCTTGGCCAATGCGCCGTTCGTCAAGGTCGAAGCCACGCGCTTTACCGAAGTCGGCTATGTCGGCAAGGATGTGGAACAGATCATTCGCGACCTGGCCGACACCTCGGTCAAGCTGTATCGCGAACAGGCCAAGGTGCGCGTGCGCAACCAGGCCGAAGAACGCGCCGAAGACTGCCTCCTGGATGCGCTGCTGCCGCGCCGTGCGGCCGGGATCGGGTTCGATCCGGAAGCGGCGCGCAACGAGCCCTCGGCGCAGGACAACGACACCCGCATCAAGTTCCGCCGCATGCTGCGCAACGGCGAGCTGGACGAGCGCGAGATCGAGCTGGAAGTGGCGGTCAACGCCAGCATGGACATCATGACCCCACCGGGCATGGAAGAAATGGGCCAGCAGCTGCGGCAGATGTTTTCCAACCTGGGCAGCGGCAAGTCGCAGAAGCGCAAGCTCACCATCAAGGCCGCGCGCCCGCTGCTGATCGAAGAAGAAGCCGGCAAGCTGGTCAACGAAGACGACGTACGTGCGGCGGCGATCGAAGCCTGCGAGCAGCACGGCATCGTGTTCATCGATGAAATCGACAAGGTCGCCAAGCGTGGCGAAGCCGGCTCCAACGGCGGCGATGTCAGTCGCGAGGGCGTGCAGCGCGATCTGCTGCCGCTGGTGGAAGGTTCCAACGTGTCGACCAAGTACGGCACGGTCAAGACCGACCATATCCTGTTCATCGCCTCCGGCGCGTTCCATCTGGCCAAGCCAAGCGATCTGATTCCCGAATTGCAGGGCCGTTTCCCGATCCGTGTCGAATTGACCGCGCTGACCAAGGCCGATTTCGTGCGCATCCTCACCGAGCCCAAGGCGGCGTTGATCAAGCAGTACGAAGCCCTGCTGCAGACCGAGGGCGTGCGCCTGACCTTTGGCGCCGATGCAGTGGAGCGCCTTGCCGAGATCGCCGCGCAGGTCAACGAGCGGCAGGAAAACATCGGCGCGCGCCGCCTGCATACAGTGCTGGAGCGTCTGCTCGATGTGCTGAGTTATGAGGCGCCGGATCGCGACGGCCAGAGCGTCACGGTCGATGCGGCCTACGTCGATGCGCAGCTCGGCGAACTGGTGCAGGACCCGGACCTTAGCCGCTATATCCTCTGACGGCGAGGGCACCGCACTAGAGAGTTGGTCGGTGGCCGCGTGAAAAAATGTTTGCCGAACGTGCGTCGGACTTCGAGCCGGCGCATCAGGGTCACGGCGCGCATCACGCACTGCCCTTGCTGCTCTTAAGCAAGCACACCGACCATCTCGACTTGGTCCTTGCCCGCCCACCGTCGCGGGACCTTACGCGGCATGGATGCCGCGTAAGAGCCTACATGGACGTACTTGCGGCGTGTCCTGCGATGGTGGGCGGGCAAGGGCCTCGCAGCCAAGCCGCAGATCAAGCGCTCTGCACCCAAACCGCTCAGTCCTCGCCGATATCCTCGTTCCACACGTCGGGGTTGGCCGAGATATAGCCGCCCAGCAGGTCGATGCATTCCTGGCTCTGCAGGTCGATGACAGTGACGCCGTGCTCGCGCAGCCAGGACACGCCGCCCTGGAAGGTGACCGACTCACCGACCACCACGGTGCCGATATTGAACTGGCGCACCAGCCCGCTGCAGTACCAGCACGGCGCCAGCGTGGTGACCATGATGGTGTCCTTGTAGCGACGCTGCCGGCCGGCCTTGCGGAAGGCATCGGTTTCGCCATGCACGGAGGGATCGTTTTCCTGCACGCGGCGGTTGTGGCCGCAACCGAGCAGACGTCCGTCGTTGTGGTACAGCGCCGCGCCGATCGGGATGCCGCCTTCGGCCAGGCCCTGGCGGGCTTCGGCAATGGCGGTGTCGAGCAGTGCGCGGTAGTCGGGGGTGGTGATCATGCAGGCTCCTGGGTGGCGGCGTCGGCGCGACGCAGCATGTCGATGTGGGGAATGCCGTCTTCCAGATACGGTGCGGACGAGGGCGTGAAACCGTGTGCGGCGTAGAACGCCTGCAGGTGCGCCTGCGCGCCGAGTTGCACGGCGCTGGCGGGCCACTGCCGGTGCACCAGCCGCAAGCCTTCCTGTAGTAATGCGTGTGCGAAGCCGTGGCCGCGCTGCGTGGCGGCAATCACTACCCGGCCGATGCTCGGCTCGGGGTAACTCACACCGGGCGGTAGCACGCGCAGATAGGCGGCCAACGCACCGTCGTCGGTGCTACCGAGCAGATGCAGCACACCCGGCAGGCTGTCCTTGCCATCCAGCTCCGGATACGCGCACTGCTGCTCCACCACGAACACATCCGAGCGCAGCCGCAGCAGCGTGTACAACTGCGTGGTGCTCAGTTGGTCGAAGCGCAGGCATTGCCAGTGCAGCGAGGATGGGGACAGGGACGACATCACCGCATGATAGCGGCTGTGTCGCGTCAGTCGACCGCGCTGTCGGTGTCGATCGCCACCACCACCGACATGCCCGGGCGTAGCCGCGGTGCCAGCGCCTGGTCCGGATCGACGCTGATGCGCAGCGGAATGCGCTGGGCGATCTTGACGAAGTTGCCGGTGGCGTTGTCGGCCGGCAATACGCTGAATTCCGAGCCGGCGGCGGGGGAGATTTCCTGCACACGGCCGTGCAGGCGCGCATTGTCCAGCGCATCCACGGTGAAGCTGGCGCGCTGCCCGATGCGGATCTTGGCCATCTGGGTTTCCTTGAAATTGGCCACGATCCATAGCGTGTCCGGCACCAGCGACATCAGCTGCGTGCCATTGGTGACGTAGGCGCCCTGGCGCACGCCGAGCTGGCCGAGCTGGCCATCGCGCGGGGCCAGGATGCGCGTGTTGTCCAGATTGATCTGCGCCAGTTGCACGGCCGCTTGCGCATTGGCCACCGCCGCTTCCAGGGCGGCGCGATTGACGGTGACGCTGCGTGCATTCTCCTCGGCGGCCTGCACGGCGGCGCGCGCCTGTGCCACGCCGGCATCGGCCTGCGCACGTGCGGCGAAGGCGGTGTCGCGATCCTGTTCGGATACCAGTTTCTGCTCGGCCAGCTGCTGCGCGCGCGCATACGCCGAGCGGGTGCGGTCGCGCTGGGCCTGATTGCTGCTCAGTGCGGCGCGTTGTTCGGCGATGGTGGCATCGGCGCTATGCCGCTGCTGGTCCCAGTTGGACAGGTTGGCCTGGGCGGTCTGCAGCTGCGCCCTGGCCTGTTCGAGCTGCTGGGCATAGATGCGGTCGTCGATCCTGGCCAGCAACTGACCGTGTTTGACGTGGGCGAAGTCCTGCACCGGCACCTCGGTGACATAGCCGCTGACCTGCGGCGCGATCACCGTGATCTGGCCATGCACCATTGCGTTCTCGGTGCGCTCGACGGCGCTGACGAACGGCGGCAGGCGCCATGCATACAGCACCAGCAATACGCCGATGAGCGCAAGCCCGCCGAAGCCGATCACGCCACCGATGCGGCGGCGCCTGCGACGTTGCAGATCGGCAGGAGAGGTTGAAGCTGCAGGTGTATTCATGGGCGCGCGGTGGAAGCAGGAGAGGGGGACGAAGCGGGTGGGCGCAGATAACGCCGCCACACCAGCACGGACAGGATCCACAGCCCGGTAGCGATGGCGATGCAGCCGATCAACAGGAACACGTCGTTATAGGCGAGCACATTGGCTTCGCGCGTGGCCACGCTGCCCAGGGCGCGCACGCCCTGGGCCTGGCGCAGGGCCGGGTCGCCGATGCTGCGGCCGTACAGCGCGGCATAGGCCTGCACACGCGCGGCCACTTGCGGGTCGGTCAATGCCAGATGTTCGACCAGCTGGCTGGAATGGTATTTCTCGCGCACGACCTGCACGGTGCCGAGCAGCGCGCTGCCGAGCAGGCCGCCCATGTTCTGTGCCATGCCGAACAGCACGATGAAGCTGATCAGGTTGCCGGGCTGGGCGATGACCCGACCCAGCCCGGCCACCATCGCCGGGCCGATGAAGAAGGTACTGCCAAACGCGAGCAGGAACTGGCTGACGTACATCTGCTCCGGGCGGGTGAGGCTGGTGGCATCGGCATCCATGAAACAGCCGATGCAGATCGCCGCCACCGCAATGATCAGATGTTCGGCCACCCGCGCCGGATTGATCAGCCACGCGCTGGCGGCAACGCCGACCACTGCGCCCAGCAACATCAGCGCGAACAGGGTCTGCAGCTGCGTGTTGGCCAGTCCCAGGGTCTGGAAGAAGCCGATCGCGCCGGTGCTCTGCTCGGACAGCACCAGCCGGATCAGCAGGATCGCCAGGCCCAGCCGCAGCATGTCGCCGCTGGCCAGCCAGCGCGTGTTGATCATCGGGTTGCGGCGGTTGTGCTCGATCCACGCCGCCATGCACAGCAGCACGATGGAGGCCGCCAGTACCACGCCCAGCCACGGCGTGCTGGTCCACCACAGCAGCCGCCCCAGCGACAGCACCGCCGCCAGCCCGGCCGAACCGGCCGCGAACAGGCTGAAGGTGAGGAAATCCAGCGGCTCGAATACACGATAGCGGTCGCTGGGCGGCAGCTTGAGCGCCAGCACGCAGGCCAGCGCGAACACCGCCAGGCCCAGTTCGAACAGGTACAGGCCCTGCCACTGCGCAAATTCCAGCAGATCGGTGGAGAACACCCGCGCCAATGGCAGCGCCAGCTGGGTCACCCCCAGCCCGGTCACCACCGCCTTGAGCCGGTATTTGGCCGGGAACGCCTGGATCACGTAATACAGACCCAGCGAGCTGAGCGCGGCGCCCACCAATCCGTGCGCGGCACGCACGGTGATCGCCGAGCTCAGGCTGTGCACGAACAGATGCGCGAAGGCGATGACCGCATACAGCGCCAGGAAGATCTCGGTGAAGCGCCGCAGCCCGAACTGCTGGCGGAACTTCACCAGCAGCAGGTTGGCCGACATGTTGGTCATCACGTAGGCGGCCGGCAGCCAGGCCATTTCAGTGGCGTAGGCGCCCAGCGTGCCCTGCAGATAGGTCAGGTTGGCGGTGACCAGCGCATTGCTCAGCCCGCCGGTCAGCGCTACCACCACGCCCACCAGCCCGTACTGGATGCGCCGCCGGGTGGAGTGCAGGGGGGTGGAGGCCGACCCGGGCAGGGTGGGCTTCTCGTGGGGCTGCCAGTCGCGCTGGACGTACTTGTCGTGCACGCAGGGCTCGCAGGGCCGGTCGCAGGGAAGGCAGCGATTGTGGTCCGGTTGCGGTCATGGCGGCGTCAGCAGTGCGATAATCCGCCCATGAGCGAATCCCCCTATACCTCCGGTACCACCCATTTCGGCTTCCGCGACGTCGCTGCCAAGGACAAGCAGAAGCTGGTCGGCGAAGTGTTCACCTCGGTCGCGCGCAACTACGACCTGATGAACGATCTGATGAGTCTGGGCGTGCACCGCGCATGGAAACGCTACTTCGTGGCGACCGCGCAGGTGAAGCCGGGCGACCGTGTGCTGGACCTGGCCGGCGGTACCGGCGACATCGCCGTGCTGCTCAAGGAGCGCGTCGGCAACGAGGGCGCGGTGGTGCTGGGCGACATCAATGCCGGCATGCTGTCGGTGGGCCGCGACCGGCTCACCAACCGCGGCCTGGTGGCCGGCTTCGATTACGTGCAATGCAATGCCGAGGCGCTGCCGTTCCCGGATCAGAGCTTCGATCTGGTGACCATTTCCTTCGGCCTGCGCAATGTCACCGACAAGGACGCCGCGCTGCGCGAGATGTACCGCGTGTTGAAGGTGGGCGGGCAGGCGCGCGTGCTGGAGTTTTCCGAAGTCACCGCCGACTGGTTCAAGCCGATCTACGACTTCCACTCGTTCAAGATCCTGCCCAGGCTGGGCCAGCTGTTCGCACGCGACGCCGACAGCTACCAGTACCTGGCAGAAAGCATCCGCAAGCACCCACCGCAGGAATCGCTCAAGGGCATGATGGGCGAGGCCGGATTTGCGCGTTGCCACTACAAGAACCTGACCGGCGGCATCGTGGCGATCCACTCCGGCTACAAGATCTGACCCGGATCCGACCCAGCGTGATCTGAGCGTCCGGTCCGGCGCGCAGCATGCGCCGGACATCGCGCGTCGGACATCGCACGAGTACGCCATGCTCGTGTTCGCTTGCCGCACGATTGCACTGTGCGCAGGTGCGTTTGCCGACAAACTTTTGAGACTCCCGTCGCGTTGGCTCCACTGACGGTCGGCGACACTAGGCGCTCTTTTGCCGGAGACGTGGATGCGCTTGTACGCAGGGTTGTCGCGCGTGTTTCCCCGCTCCTTCAGCGCCAAGCTGCTGGCGGTGACCTTTGTCGGCATCCACCTGCCGTTGCTGTTGTTGATCGCCTGGCTGGCCGCGCAAAGCGAGTTGAGCGGGCGTCCGCTGTGGTCGGTGGTGATCGTGGCGCTGCTGGCCACGCTGGCTGGCACTGCGGCGACTCTGTCGGCCCTGTATCGTCTGCTCGCACCGCTGCGCATCGCCGCCGACGCACTGGATGCGTATTACGCCGATCAACGTCTGCCCAGCCTGCCCGAACATGGCGACGACGAACTGGGGCGGTTGTTGCGCGGAATCAATCGCAGCCTGCGCGGCATCGATGCCGGCATGCGCGATCTGAAGAAGCACGCCTTGTTCGACCCGCTGACCGAAGCCTTGAACCGGCGCGGCTGCGAACAGGCGATGCGCGACTCGGTCACCGCCGCGCAGCGCGAAGGCTGGCCGTTCGTGCTGTTCGTGCTGGACATGGACAACCTCAAGCCGATCAACGACCGCTTTGGCCATCTGGCCGGCGATCGCGTGCTGGTGCGGCTGGTGGAGTCGGCCTACGGCTGGCTGGGCGCGCAGGACTGGATCGGGCGCTGGGGCGGCGACGAGTTCCTGATCGGCGTGCATGCCAGCGAGGACGACGCCACGCTCAAGCTCAATCAATGGCTGTCGATGCTCGAACGCGAGGATGCCGACGAGGCGCCGCTGCATGTGAGCGCCGGCAGCGCGGTGTGCGAGCGTGGCCTGGATGCCACCGAGCTGTATCGCCGCGCCGATGCGGCGATGTATCGCGCCAAGTTTTCCGGTGGCCGGCGTCTGGTACGCGACGGGCATGACAGCCCGCGCAGCCATCCGGTGGTCTAGGCGATCCGGCAATCGCCTGGCGGCCGGGCCGCAGGCGGGTGCACGCCGCGCATGGGCGGCATGCGTCACGCCATCACTGCGGTTGCTGCGCCAGGCCCGCGCCGACGCGGCCAGCGACATGCACGGTGTCCCCAGCCGGCGCGGGTTGAGTAGCCGGCAAGCGCTCGCCATCGGCCGCACGGGCAGGCAACCGCCCGGGGCGTTAAAATGCCCAATTCCCTTGCTGCGGTGCCGTCGATGCGCTTCCCGTTCCTGTCGCTGTCCCTGGCCGTGTCCATTGCGCTGGCCGGCTGTTCCAACGAGTCCACGCCGCCGGCCGCCAGCACCGCTGCGCCGGCCACCACTGCCAAGGCCCCCGTGAAAGCAGACGCCCGCAACCACGACGAAAGCTCCTACGCCCAGCCGCAGCTGGTGGTGATCAAGGATCTGGCGCTGGACCTGAAGCTGGATTTCGACGCCAAGCAGATCGGCGGCACCGCCACCTACACGCTGGAATGGAAGGACAAGGCCGCCAAGCAGCTGGTGCTGGACACGCGCGAACTGAGCATTGCGCAGGTGCAGGCCGACGACGGCAAGGGCACGCTGGCGCCGCTGCAGTTCGCGCTGGCGCCGGCCGACAAGACCTTCGGCAGCAAGCTCACCATCGAGGCGCCGAATCAGCCGGCCAAGGTCGTGATCACCTATCACACCGCACCGACCGCCTCCGGCCTGCAGTGGCTGGAGCCGTCGATGACCGAAGGCAAGCAGTTGCCTTTCATGTTCAGCCAGTCGCAGGCGATCCACGCGCGTAGCTGGGTGCCGTTGCAGGACACCCCAAGCGTGCGCTTCACCTATAGCGCGCACGTGACCTCGCGCCCGGACGTGATGGTGCTGATGAGCGCCGACAACGACCCCAAGGCCGCGCGCGACGGCGACTACAGCTTCAAGATGCCCGAGCCGATTCCGTCCTATCTGCTGGCGATCGCCGCCGGCGATGTGGTGTTCAAGCCGATTTCCGCGCGCTCGGGCGTGTGGGCCGAGCCGGCCATGGCCGACAAGGCCGCCAAGGAATTCGAAGACACCGAAAAGATGATCGGTGCGGCCGAAAAACTCTATGGCCCGTATCGCTGGGGCCGTTACGACATGCTGGTGCTGCCGCCGTCGTTCCCGTTCGGCGGCATGGAGAATCCGCGCCTGACCTTCGCCACGCCCACCGTGATCGTCGGCGACAAGTCGCTGGTCTCGCTGGTCGCGCACGAACTGGCGCATAGCTGGTCCGGCAACCTGGTGACCAATGCCAGCTGGAAGGACATCTGGCTCAACGAAGGCTTCACCACCTACGTGCAGGCCCGCATCACCGAGGCGCTGTATGGCGTGGAGATGGCCGAGATGGAGCGCGAGATCGACCAGGGCGACCTGCTGGCCGAAGTGAAGGACATGGCGCCGGCCGACCAGGCGCTGGCGCTGCCGCCGCTGGCCGAGCGCGACCCCGACGAAGCCCTGAGCCAGGTGGCCTACGTCAAGGGCGCGTGGTTCCTGCAGTTCCTGGAGCAGCGCTTCGGCCGCGAGGTGTTCGACCCGTTCCTGCGCGGCTGGTTCGACGATCATGCGTTCCAGAGCGCCACCACCGACCAGTTCGTCGATTACCTCAACAAGAACCTGCTGGACAAGCATCCCAACACGGTCAGCGCGGCCGAGGTGGATGCGTGGCTGAAGCAGCCGGGCATCCCGGCCTTCGCCGCCAAGGCACGCTCGCGCAGCTTCTCGATCGTGGACACCGCACGCATCGCCTGGAGCGGCAGCGGCACGCTGCCGAGCAAGCAGGTCACCGGCGAATGGGGCACGCAGGAATGGGTGCACTTCCTCAGCGGTATGGGCGCCACGCTCAAGCCCGAGCAGCTCAAGCAGCTGGATGAGACCTACCACTTCACCGGCACCCCGAACGGCGAAATCGCCATGCGCTGGTATCCGCTGGCGATCCGCAGCGGCTACACCGATGCGCGCCCCGCTGCAGGCGAGTTCATCGAACGCGTCGGCCGCCGCAAGCTGGTGCTGCCGATCTACGCCGAATTGTTGAAGACCCCGGACGGCATCGCCTTCGCCGAGCAGGCCTTCGAAAAGGCCAAGCCCAGCTACCACCCGATCACCACCGCATCGGTGGCCGAGATGATCGCCAAGGCCAAGGCGGCACCGCCGGCGCAGCCGCAGCCGCAGCCGTAATGGCAGGGGAGGGCGTTGCCGACGCCCTCCCGCCGCTTTCATTGCTGCATCGTGCCGGCAGCACCGTGTCGTTTCTAGCATCGTGCCTGGCAATCGTGGTCGTAGGAGCGCACCCGGGCGCGACGTGGCGTTACCGGGAATGCTCCATCGCGCCCGGGTGCGCTCCTACGCTGTGTGGCCGTTTGATCGCGGCTGTCGCGAGCAGGCTGGTATCGTTGCCGCTGCCTTTCATGCCTTCCGGAGTCGACGATGAAGTATCTGCTGAGCGCGGCCTTGTGCGTCGCTGCAGTGAGTGGCTGTACCGACCGCGAGGCGCAGCGTCAGGCGCAGGCAAGCGCGCAGGCGCAGGCCAAGCAACAACAGGCCGATGCACTCGCCAAGCAATACGACGAGGCGGTGAAGGCCGGTAACTGGGACATGGCGCGTGCGCATGGCGCCGCACTGCTGGAAGGCTACGCCGGTACCGCGGCGGCCACACGCATCGAACCCGGCTATGCCGACATCAAGGCCAAGGGCGACCAGGCGCGCGAACTGCGCCGCATGCAGGCGTTGTGGCAGTACTCGCAGGTGCCGGCCAAGGGCGGCACGCAGCGCTCGGCGATGATCGATGCCAAGAGCCGCGTGGATGTCGACGGCAGCGGCCCCAAGCCGGTGAGCCTGGTGTTCCGTGATCACCCGCAATGGAAGCGTCACAGCTATCTCGTGCTCAAGGCCGGCGACTTCAACTGCTATGGCGGCTGCAAGGTGCAGGTCTCGGCCGATGGTGGCGCAGCACGCCCGATGGCCGCGCACCGCCCCGACACCGATGAAGCGATCGCGATGTTCATCGACGACGACAAGGCGCTGTGGAAGCTGGTGCGCAATGCCAAGCGCATCAGCATCGCGTTCCCGGTGAAAGCCGGCGGCACGCGCACGGCAGAGTTCGACGTGGGTGGCCTGGACACCACCCAGATGCCGGGCTGGAAGTAGGCGCACCGCCCTTGCACGGCACCAGCTGCGCAGTCGGCGT
Source organism: Xanthomonas sp. WHRI 6108 (assembly GCF_040202385.2). Taxonomy (NCBI): domain Bacteria; kingdom Pseudomonadati; phylum Pseudomonadota; class Gammaproteobacteria; order Lysobacterales; family Lysobacteraceae; genus Xanthomonas; species Xanthomonas sp. WHRI 6108. The sequence goes on from NZ_CP168198.1 coordinate 765,313, forward strand.
ACGGCATCGGCATGAGGTGCCGGTCCATTCGGGTGAGTGCGCGATGTGCGTTCCCTGACGGCTTGCGGCGTTGCCTCAACCATCTCTGGAGTCTCCTCACGTATGGACGCCATGGCCATCACACAGATCTCGCCCGCGTTGTCCGGCTACCGCCATTGGGTGTTCGACATGGACGGCACGCTGACCGAAGCGGTGCATGATTTCGCGTTGATCCGACGCGCGTTGGAGATCCCGCCCGAGGCGGACATCCTGCACCACCTGGCATCACTGCCGGCCGAGCAGGCCACAGCCAAACACGCCTGGTTGCTTGAGCACGAGCGTGAACTCGCACAGGCCGCACAGCCCGCACCCGGTGCAGTGGCCCTGGTGCGTGCGTTGCAGACAGCCGGATGCCGGCTCGGCATGCTCACCCGCAATGCGCGCGCATTGGCTCAGGTGACATTGCAGGCGATCGGCCTGCAGGATGCATTCGCCTGGGACGACATCGTCGGCCGCGATGAGGCCGCCCCCAAACCCGCACCCGATGGCTTGCAGTATTTTGCGCAACGCTGGGCGGTGGAGGGCACAGCACTGGTCATGGTCGGCGATCACCAAAACGACCTGGCTTGCGGCCGTGCAGTCGGTGCCTGCACCGTGCTGGTCAACACGCCCGGCGATCCATGGCCCGGCCTTGCCGACTGGCGATTGCAGGATTGCACGCAGTTGCTGGCGCAGTGGAACCGCTAGCGTGAGCTTTGGCGAGTAGGCCAGGCGCGCGAAGCATGGAGTGCGATGCGTGGCTGGCCGCGTGTCGCTGGATGACGATCAGGACACCGTCATCGCATTGGAAGTGACATGCGCTCGAAGGGGCGTGGACGCTGCTGAATCCTGCAATGCGTCATCAGCAAGCCGGACAGCACACGGCTGTCTGCGCCGTACCCTCATCCGCCCTTCGGGCACCTTCTCCCGATGGGAGAAGGGAAACGCGGCAGCACCCCGTTCGACGACGTAGCTGGCCTTCGGTGAGGTGTTGCCTTGCGCAAGCCACAGCAAGCTATGTCGCCTCAAGCGTGCAAGGTGCGCAGCACTGACCGACAGGCAGTCCCACCCCCGCTGCACCATCCATGTCACAGCACGCCCGGCGCAAACTGTGCCAGAACCGTGACAGTGCGCTTTGCGCAAGCGACTGCCATCACATCAAACCTTGCTGCTCCAACATGGTGCGTCGCACCAGTGCGCTGGCATGGCGTTTGCTCTTTCCCTCTCGACGTTTCCGACGTCCGCGGTGCAACTGGCGGGTGCAACGCCTGCGCTGCGGGATGTTTCAACCGACTGGTTGTTCAATCGAGAGGGGTAGACGCATATGCATCAATCTTCCTGTCGCAGCCTGCGCAGCAGTGTGCTGCTCATGCTTGCGCTGAGCGCCGCGTTGGCCGGCTGCAAGAAAGACGCCGCCACGGAAACGACGACAACGCCCGCACCGGCCGCCAAACCCGCCGCGCCGGCGGCCGCCGCCGTGGTCGATACCGACAGCGAGTTCAGCACCAATGCCAGCAACCCGGATAACTGGGGCGGCATCGGGCGCGACTTCGCGCTCACCCGGCACAGTCCGCTGGCCGAGATCAATCGCGACAACGTCAAGAACCTGAAGATGTCGTGGGAAATGAAGACCGATGCCACGCGCGGCCACGAAGGTCAGCCGCTGGTGATCGGCAGCGTCATGTACATGGTCAGCGCGTATCCGAACAACGTATTCGCCATCGACCTGGCAGCGCAGGACGACGGCGGCAAGGTGTTGTGGAAGTACACCCCGCAGCAGGACGAACGCTCGGTGGCGGTGGCGTGCTGCGATACGGTCAACCGTGGCGCCTCCTATGCCGATGGCAAGCTGGTGTTCGGCAGCCTGAGCGGCGATGTGATCGCACTCGATGCCAAGACCGGCAAGGAAGTGTGGAAGCAGAAACTTGCGCACCCGGACAAGGGCGAAACCATCACCATGGCGCCGATCATCGCCGACGGCAAGGTGGTGGCCGGTATCAGCGGCAACGAGTTCGGCGTGCTTGGGCGTGTCGCTGCCTACAACCTGGCCGATGGCAAGCAGGCCTGGTCCTGCGATGCGGCCGGTACCGACAAATCGATCTGCCTGGGTGCGGATTTCAACAAGGCCAACCCGCAGCATGGCCAGCTCGGCGACCTGGGCGTCAAGACCTTTCCCAACGACGAATGGAAGCGTGGTGGCGGTGCGGCCTGGGGCTGGTACAGCTACGACCCGAAGTTGAAGCTGCTCTACTACGGCACCGGCAATCCCGGCCTGTGGAGCCCGTCGTATCGCTGCGGCAAGACCTCGCAGGAGGAATGCAACAACGGCGAGCATGACAACAAGTGGTCGATGACCCTGTTCGCGCGCAAGATCGATACCGGCGAAGCGGTGTGGGGCTACCAGAAGACGCCGTTCGATCAGTGGGATTACGACGGCATCAACGAGCCGATCCTGGTGGACCTGAGCATCGACGGCAAGCAGGTGCCATCGGTGGTGCAGTTCGATCGCAACGGCTTTGCCTATGTGCTCGATCGCCGCGACGGCACCTTGCTGCGCGCGCACAAGTTCGTGCCGGCCAACTGGGCCGAACGCATCGACATGAAGACCGGTCGCCCGGTCAAGGTGGCCGCGCATTCGCCGCTTGAACGCGGCAAGAAGGTGCAGGCCTTCCCCTCGGCGATGGGTGGCAAGGACCAGCAGCCGTGCTCGGTGGATCCGGCCAATGCGGCGGTGTTCTTCTGCGGCACCAACAATTGGCATATGGAGCTGGAGCCGCAGGAACGCGGCAACACCATGATGGGCCTGCCATACGTGTTCGCCAACGTGATGATGAAGCCCAACGAGCCGGGTGCGCTGGGCATCGTCAAGGCGTTCGATGTGGTGGAAGGCAAGTCCAAGTGGGAGATCAAGGAGAAGTTCCCGGTGTGGAGCGGCACCCTGGTCACCGACGGCGGGCTGGTGTTCTACGGCACGCTGGATGGCTGGTTCCGTGCGGTGGACAAGGACACCGGCAAGAAGCTGTGGGAGATGAAACTGCCCTCTGGCATCATCGGCAACCCGATCGCCTACAAGGCCAATGGGCACCAGTACGTGGCGGTGTTCTCCGGCATCGGTGGCTGGATCGGCCTGCCGGTGGCCGCAGGTCTGGATCCGTCCGATCCGTATGGCGCGCTGGGCGCAGCCGGTCTGGCATTTGGTGCCGGCTTCGACAAGATCCCACTCGGCGGCATGGTGCACAGCTTCCGGATCGATGGTGCCGGCAAGACCGTGACCGCCAGTGCAACCGCCACGGCGGCTGCAGGCGGCGGCACCGCCAACACCGCAGCGAAGACCGCACGATGAGTTCCACGCAAGGCGTTGGACGCGCGCACCGGCAGTTCGCTGCCGGTGCGCGTGGCATGCACCGGCAGCTGTGTCGGCTGCTGGTGCTTTGCAGCCTCGGACTCGTCGCCGCAGGCTGCACCCGCGAGCCGTCCTCACCGGCGGCTCGCGCTTCTGCTTCCGCTGCGGCGCCCGCCACGGCGGCTGCCTCCACTGTGGCACCGGTCGCGACAAATACTCCACCGCCAACGCCCGATCCGCGTGTGCTGCGGGTCTGCGCCGACCCGGGCAACATGCCGCTGTCCAACAAGGCCGGCGAGGGCTTCCAGAACAAGATCGCGCAGGTCGTGGCCGATGCCATGGGCCGGCGCCTGGAATACGAGTGGCGCACCTATTACCAACGCGGGCTGGCACGCAGCACGATCACTGCCGGCCGCTGCGATGTGTTGATGGACCTCAACAGCGATTTCGAGCAGGGCCTGACCACGCGCCCGCTGTATCGCTCGGCCTATGTGCTGGTGACGCGCAAGGGCCTGGATCTGGTGCCGACATCGCTGGACGATCCGGCGCTGAAAACACTGCGGCTGGGCGTGTTCCAGAGCTCGCCCGCACGCCAGGCCCTGTACGAGCACGGCATCAGCGGCCAGGTGCAATACCTGTTCTACGACTCGGCCACGGCGCCGGAGGAACATCCCGGCAAGCTGGTCGAACGCGTCGCTGCCAATGAACTGGATGCGGCCGAATCCTGGGGGCCGGTGGCCGGTTATTACGCGCAACGCAGCGGCCTGGGCATGGTGCCACTCAATACCATCGACGATGCGGTGCTGGAGTATTCGATGGCGTGGGCGGTGTCGCGCAAGAACGCGGACCTGCGCGATGCCTTGAACACGGCCATGCAACAGAGTTCAGCAAAGATCGCCGAGATCCTGCGCAGCTATCACGTGCCACTGGTGCGCTGTGGCGACTGCGTGGTAGCCGGCGATCTGGCCGCGCACGGGCCGTATGCCACGCCGACGCCAGTATCCAAGGCGCCAAGCCCGGCCGCGTCCTCGCAGGAGCTGGCGCAGCTGCAACTGCGCATCGCCGACGGTGCCGACCCGAACCAGGAACTGGCGCATGCGCTGGATGCCGGCGACGCGGTGCGTGCGGCGTGGCTGTTGCGGCATGGCGCCGATGCCAACCGTCCCAACCTGCTCGGCGAGCCGCCGTTGCATCAGGCCATCCGCAACCAGGAACCGGATCTGGTCGGCTTGCTGCTCGATGCCGGCGCACGCCTGGATGCGCGCGATGGCAGCGGCTGGACCGCCTTGATGAAGGCGGCCTGGGCCAACGATGCCGGCAGCGTGACCAGGTTGCTCGGCAAGCGCGCGCCGGTGGACACCGTCTCCAGCGATGGCTGGAGCGCGCTGGACCTGGCGGTGTCCTACGCCGATGTCGGCGTGGTGCAGGCCTTGCTCAAGGCGGGCGCGGATGTACGGCGTGCCAATGCCACCGGCTTCACGCCGGTGATGTTCGCGGTGGCGCGCGACGACCCGGCGATGCTCGATGCGGTACTGGCCGGCGGTGCCGACGTCGGCCACGCCAACCAGGCCGGCGTCACCGCATTGATGCTGGCCGCCGCGGCCGGGCGCGACGCGGCGGCCAAGCGCCTGCTGGCGGCCGGCGCCGACCCTGCCGCACGCAATCGCGACGGCAAGACCGCCGCTGCATTAGCGCAGGCACGCGGCGATAACGCGCTGGCCACGCTGCTTACCGAGGCCAGGCGCCCCTCCCGGCAATGACCGTGTCACCCGCCGCGCGCACGGGGTGCGCGGTGCTCCCTCCGATCAGAAAGGTTCGTTCATGCGCAAGTCCACCGTGGGTTGTTTCGATCATTCCATGCGCGCACCGCTGTGCGCGGTGATGCTCAGCGTCGTGCTGGCGGCCTGCGGCAAGGACGCACCGCCGCCCGCGCCCGCGCCTGAGGCGGCCACCGCACCGGCTGCCAGCCCGCCGGCGCCGGCCACCGGCACTGCCGCGCCTGCGCCTGCGGCGGCGAGCGCCGCGGTGCCCAACCCGGCCGCCGGGCCTGCGCCGGATCCGGCCACGCCGCCCGCAGCGCCGGCCACCGTGGTGCCGATCCCGAAGGGGCCGGAGGTCAAGGTCACGTCCGAGCTGATCGCCGAGGGCAAGAAGATCTATTTCTCCGCCGGCTGCAATGCCTGCCATGGCGGCACCGGTGGCGGCGGCATGTGCCCGCCGTTGACCAACGACATCTGGGTGTATGGCAGCGACGACGACACCTTGCGTACGCTGATCAGCGAAGGCACCGCCGCGATGATCACCCACGGCAAGACGCGGGTCGGGCATGAAAAGGTGGTCGGGCAGATGCCGCCGTTCGCGCCGGTGCTCAAGCCGGGCGACACCGAAAAACTGCTCGCCTTCATCCATTCGATCAACAAGACCGCGGGCAAGGCGCAATGAGGCCAGCGGCGACCGGTTGGCGGTGCCTGCTTGCGGCAACTGCGCTGGGCGCGCTGCTGGCCTTGGCCGGTTGCCGGCGCGATGCGGAGCCGTCGGCGTCCAACGCGGCGCCGACGGCTGCGTTGCCTGCAACGAAGGCCGCGGCACCGGTGCCCGCAACGCCGCCGGTATTTGCCTATGTGCCCAACCAGCGCAGCGGCACGGTGTCGGTGATCGATACGCACACCGACACGGTGGTGCGTACGCTCAGTGCGCAGGGGCAACTGGGCAAGCGCCTGCAGCAGGTATTGCCGGGCCCGCAGGGGCATCTGTACCTGATCGATGCCGAACATCACCGCCTGATCGAACTCGATACCGACAAGGACGCGGTGCTGCGCAGCGTGGCGATCGGCGAGAACGCCGAAGGCATTGCGCTGTCGCCGGACGGCAAGCAGTTTGCGGTGTGCGTGGAAGGCCAGAACCAGGTGATGTTGATCGATACGGCGCAGTTCAGCGTGCAACAGGTGATCGCCACGCGCGGGCAGGCGCCCGAGCACTGCGCCTACACGCCGGACGGGCAGTGGCTGCTCACCAGCAACGAGGGCTCCAACGACATGGACATGATCGAGCTGGCCACCGGTCGCTCGCGTGGCGTGGTCGCCACCAGCGGCCATCCGCGCGGCATGGCGTTCGCGCCCGACGGGCACAGCGTCTACATCGCGCAGGAAACCGCCAACGTGGTCGACGTGATCGACCTGCAGGCGCGCCAACGCCGCGCCAGCCTGCCGGCCGGCGTGCGCACGGCGGGCGTGGCGTTGTCGGCCGACGGCACGCGGCTGTATGCGTCCAACGGCGGTGCCGGCACGCTCAGCGTGATCGATACCAACACTGCGCGCAGTCTCGCCGAAATCGCGGTGGGGCTGCGGCCGTGGAATCCGGCGCTGACCCCGGCCGGCGACAAGCTGTATGTCGCCAACGGGCGCTCGAACACGGTGAGCGTGATCGACACCGTCGCGTTGCGCGAGATCAAACAGATCCCCGTCGGCGAACTGCCGTGGGGCGTGGTCATCGCGCGCTGAGCGGCGGGCATGCCGCAGCGCGCCAGGGAGGCCGGATGAAGACACGCGCTGCGGTGGCATGGGGTCCGCACCAGCCGCTGACCATCGAAGAGGTGGACCTGCAGCCGCCGCGGCCCGGCGAGGTGCTGGTGCGCCTGGTCGCCACCGGGATCTGCCATGGCGATGCGCATGCATTGGCGCATGCGCAGGCGGGCAGCTTCCCGGTGATCCTGGGGCAGGAAGGCGCGGGCATCGTCGAGGCGGTCGGTATCGGCGTCACCAGCGTGCAGCCCGGCGATCACGTCATCCCGCTGTACATGCCCGAATGCGGCGTGTGCAAGTTCTGCCGCTCCGGCCGCACCAACCTGTGCCAGGCGATCCGCAGCAGCCAGGAGCGCGGGCTGATGCCCGATGGCAGCAGCCGGTTCTCGCTGCACGGCCGGCCGATCCTGCACCACATGGGCATCAGCACGTTTTCCGAATACACCGTGGTGCCGGAGATCGCGGTCGCGCGGATCCAGCCGGAGGCAGCGCTGGATCAGGTCTGCCTGCTCGGCTGCACGGTCACCACCGGCGTCGGTGCGGTGCTCAACAGCACGCATGTGCGGCCCGGCGACTGCATGGCGGTGTTCGGCCTGGGCGGCATCGGCTTGTCGGTGGTGCAGGGCGCGGTGCTGGCGCAGGCCGGGCGCATCATCGCGGTGGATATCGACCCGGCCAAGTTCGCGCTGGCGCGCGCGTTGGGCGCCACCGATTGCCTGGATCCGCGCGACTACGGCGCACCAATCCAGCAGGTGATCGTGGACCTCACCGATGGCGGCGCCGACCACAGCTTCGAATGCGTGGGCGATGTCGGCGCGATGCGCGCGGCGCTGGAGTGCTGCCACAAGGGCTGGGGCGAGAGCGTCATCCTCGGCGTGGCCGACGACGCGCAGGAAATCAGCACGCGCCCGTTTCAACTGGTGACCGGGCGGGTGTGGCGCGGCAGCGCCTTCGGCGGAGTGAAAGGGCGCAGCGAATTGCCCGGCTATGTCGCGCGCTATCTGCACGGCGACATCCGGCTGGCACCGCTGATCACCCGCACGCTGGCGCTGGACGACATCAATCAGGCGCTGGCGGACTTGCGTGCGGCGCGCGGCATCAAATCGATCGTGCTCTATTGAGGAGACGCAGATGGCAGCAGGCACACGCAGCACGGCAAGGTTGCACCATCACGCACTGGCAGGCGCCTGCGCCAGCGCCTTGCTCGCAAGCAGCGCGCTGGCAGTGGCGGCCGAGGCGCCGCAGGTGACCTGGCTGGACCGCATCGAGGTCACCGCCACGCCGATTCCCGGCACCACCATCGATGCGGCGCAACTGCCGTACATGGTGCAATCGGCCACCAACAGCGAGCTGTCGCGCGCGCGCAGCAACAACCTCGGCGATCTGTTGCAGCGGCGCTTCGTCGGCGTGGATGGCAACGATGTGCAGGGCAGCGCGTTCCAGAACGATCTCACCTTCCACGGGTTTCGCGCCTCCGCCTTGCCCGGCGCCTCGCAAGGCGTGTCGGTGTATCTGGATGGCGTGCGTTTCAACGAACCGTTCGCCGACATCGTCAGCTGGGACATGCTGCCCGAGTCGGCAATCAACGCAGTCACCCTGATGCCCGGCTCCAATCCCTTGTTCGGGCCGAACACGCTCGGTGGCGCGGTGGTGCTGTCCACTGCATCCGGCCTCACCTCGCCGGGAGTGCAGGGCGAGCTGAGCATCGGCAGCGGTGCGCGCAAGCGGCTGGATGCCAGTTACGGGCTCGCCAGTCAGGACGGTTGGCATGGCTTCGTCGCGGTCACCGGTTTCAACGAGAACGGCTGGCGCGATGCCTCCGAGGGCCGTCTAGGAACCGTGTTCGGCAAGGTCGGCAAGCAGGGCGAGCAGACCGACTGGAGCCTGTCGGTGCTGCACGGGCGCAGCCGCCTGATCGGCAATGGCCTGCTGCCGGATACGCGCTACACCGACGATGGCCCCGAGCCCGGCCTGTATCGTGCCGACCGCCGCGCGGTGTACACCTCGCCCGATCTCACCCGCAATCGCAATACGCTGTTCACCGCGCAACTGGACCATCGCTTTGATGCGGACACCGCATTGCATGCACTGGCCTACGCGCGCGTGGGCCGCCGCGACACCGTCAATGGCGATATCGGCGAGGACTACGAAGAATTCGTCGAAGAATGCGCCTCCGGCTACGCCGCCGACGGCAGCGCGCTGGATGCCGATTGCGATGTCGCGCGCGCCGATGCCGATGCATTGCCCACCGGCGCGCTCAACACCACCCAGATGCGCCAGGAGGCGCAAGGCCTGGCAGTCAACCTGAGCAGTCAGTGGGGTGCGCATGCGCTCAGCACCGGCGTCACCTTCGATCGTGGCCATGTGCGCTATCAGCAATTCGCGCGCGACGGCTGGGTGCAACCGGACCGCTCGGTCGCTGCCGATCCGGATGCCGAGCGTGCGTTCTTTTCCGGCGTGCGCGGCAGCACAAAGACGCTGGGCGTATTCGTCGCCGACACCTGGGCGCTGGACGCTGCCACCCATCTCAGCGCTGCAGTGCGCTGGAATCGCGTGGTGGTGGACAACATCCTTTCCACCGCCGACGACGGCGACCGCCCACGCGAGCGCTTCGTCTATGCCAAGGCCAATCCGTCCCTGGGTCTGACCCATCGGCTCGATTCGGGGCTGACGCTGTACGGTTCGGTCGCGCAAAACAGCCGCGCACCGACCGCGATCGAATTGGGTTGCGCCGATCCCACCCAGCCGTGTCGGTTGCCGACCGGCCTGCAGGCCGACCCGCGTCTGGAGCAGATCGTCTCGCGCACGTACGAGCTCGGCGCGCGCTGGGCGCCGTCGGCCAACAGCAACGCCAGCCTGTCGGTGTACCGCGCCGACAATCGCGACGACATCCTGTTCCTGCGTGCACCGGACACCCAGCTGGGTTACTTCGACAACGTCGGCCGCACCCGCTACCAAGGCGCGGATCTGGCGCTGCGTTTGCGCAGCGGCGACTGGCAATGGTCGGCCGGCTACAGCTTCCTGGATGCGACCTACCGCAGCGATGGCGAGCTGCTGTCCGGCGAGCGCGTGATCGCCTTGCGTCCAGGCCTGCGCATCGCCGCATTGCCGCGCCACAACCTCAAGCTCGGCGTGGAATGGCAGCGCGATGCGCTGACCCTGGGCGCCGGGGTGCGTGCGGTGTCCGGGCGCGTGGCCAGCGGCAACGAGGATGGCCAGGTCGACAATGCCGACGACGACGAGCCCGCACCCGAGCGCATCGACATCGGCACCGCCGGCTACGCGCTGGTGGATCTGCAGGCGCGTTGGCAACTCGGCGCGCGGCTGTCGCTGTTCGCCCGCATCGACAACGTCTTCAACCGCCGCTATGCGACCTATGCAGCAGTGGCCGAAGACGTGTTTCCGGACGGAGCACTAGCGCGCCCGCAGGATGCGCCGGTGGAAACCGGCCCGGCGCGGTTTCTCGCGCCGGGTGTGCCGCGGCAGTATCTGATCGGGTTGCGTTGGGCGTTATGAGGCTGGGGATTCGGGATTGGAGATTAGGGATTCGCAAGGCGCAAGGTGCAATCGCCAGTCGCCCGCAGCGTTATCTGGATGGTGCCGAGCTGCGCTAGCCGAGGGCGCGGTGCCCTCACCGCTCGCGGGACACGCCGTAAACCCATCCCTGGGGGCTCGGTGGCGGCATCCATGCCGCCACACGGTTCCGCAAGCGGTGAGGACACCGCACCAGACAGTTGATTGGTTGCCTTGTTTAAAACCATGCATACCAACCATCTCGACTGGCCCTTGCCCGCCCACCGTCGCGGGACCTTGCGCGGCATGGATGCAGCGTAACAGCCTACAGGGACGTACTTGCAGCGTGTCCTGCGATGGTGGGCGGTCAAGGGCCCTGCAACCAAGCTCCAAATCATCCGCTCCACAATCGCGGCATCAACACGGGGTGCATGCCACCTCAAGCAACAGCGGTACCCGCCTAGTGGTCAAGAAGTGCCCTTGATAAATCGCTCCAAATACCAGCGCCAAGACCCCGCCTTGGCTCTGACGAATCCCCAATTCCGAATCCCGAATCCCTGCCCCTCAATTCCCCAATTCCGAATCCCCAATCCCCGCCCCTCAATCACCCGGTATCCAGGCCATGCTTGCGCAGCTTGCGATACAGCGTATTGCGACTGATGCCCAGGGCATCGGCGGTGCGGCTGACATTCCAGCGGTGGCGTTCGAGTTGTTGCTGCAACACCAGGCGTTCGGCCTGGTCGAGTGCGACGCGGCCGGGCATGTCGTCGGCGGCCACCGCGCCGCCATCGACCAGGCACGGTGCGCTGCCGGCATCGACGATTTCCTGCGGCAGATTCGGCAGGCGGATCACTCCGTCGCTGCACAATACCGCCGCCGTGCGCAGCACATTGCGCAGTTGGCGCAGGTTGCCCGGCCATGCGTAGCTCAGCAGCTTGTGCATCGCTTCCTCGCTGATGCGCACGCTGTGCTCGCTGGTTTCCTCGCGCAGCAGGGTGCGGATCAGCTCGGCCTTGTCGCTGCGCTCGCGCAGCGGTGGCAGGTGCAGCACCACGCCATTGAGCCGGTAATACAAATCCTCGCGAAACTCGCCGGCCGCCACTCGCTGCGCCAGATCGCGATGGCTGGCGCTGATCACGTGCAGCTCCAGCGGTACCGCGCGTTCGCTGCCCAGCGGGGTGACGCATTGTTCTTCCAGCACGCGTAGCAGGCGGCTCTGCAAGGGCAGCGGCATGTCGCCGATTTCATCCAGAAACAGGGTGCCGCCGCTGGCCTGCAGCAATTTGCCATGGCGGCCTTCGCGCGCGGCATCGGTGAACGCGCCGCGCGCATACCCGAACAATTCGCTCTCGATCAATGCCTCGGGAATCGCCGCGCAGTTGATCGCCACGAACGCGCCGCCGGCCCATGGCGAGCCGCGGTGCACCGCCTTGGCGAATTCCTCCTTGCCGGTGCCGGTGTCGCCGCACAGCAGAATCGACACCCGATGCGCAGCCAGCTTCAAGGCATTGGCCAGGTTGTGGCGCATGCGCGAATCCGAGCCGACATGCTCACCGGGTTGCAGCTCGGTATCCGGTGCCAGCTGCGCCGGCCCACCCACCGCCGGCAGCGCAGCGCGCGCGCGCGGCGGGCGCACCAGTGCGTAGAACCGCCGCCCATGGCAGGCGCAGCGGATCGACCACAAGGTGCCGGCATCGCTGCCGGCGCGGTGCTCGAGGGTGTCGAAATCCAGCTGCATCACCTGTGCGATGTTGCGGCCCACCAGCTGGCTGCGATCGATCTTGCCCAGTTGCTCCAGCACCGCCTCGTTGACTGCCAGCACGCGGCCATCGGTATCGATCGCGATCAGTGCCTCGTGCAGCAGGCCGGCGAACTCGGGCCGGCTATGGAAGCGCAGGATGAAGGCATGGCCGAACTGGTTGAGGAAATGCGAGCGCGAGATCTGCGCCGCCGACATGCTCACCAGGGCCACGGTGTGGCGCTGGATCTGCTTGCCGTCCTGCGCGTTGGGGGTGGACGCATCCAGCACCGCCAGCAGCCCGCCATGCGGGTCCAGGATCGGCGCGCCGCTGCACGACAGCGGCAGATGGCGGGTCAGGTAATGTTCGCCGCGGTGCACGCTGACTGCGGTGCGCTCGGCGGCGCAGGTGCCCAGGCCGTTGGTGCCCTGGTGACACTCGGCCCAGCTGGCGCCGCAGAACAGACCGGCCTGGCGGAATTCGCGCAGCAGGGTCGGGTCGTGCACGCTGTGCAGCACGGTCGCCTCGGCATCGGCAAAGATCACGGCGTAGCCGCTGCCGGCGATCTGCTCGTAGAGGTTTTCCATCTCCACCTTGGCAATGCGCAGCACATCGCCCAGACGTTGCTGGCGCTCGCGCACGTGCAGCGCATCGTGCACCAGCGGCTCTGGGGCTGCCTCGGGCAACAACGCGTAATCGTCCAGGCAGCGCCGCCACGAGCGCGACAGTGGTGCGGCAAGCGGCGCGATGTCGCGCAACCGGCGGATCTGCCGGAGCGCATCCGGCTCGATCTCCGGCAGGGCGATGGACGTGGCGGCGACAACGCTTGGCTCGGACATGGGCCAGCGTTCCTCAGTGGGCGCGAAACGTCAGTAGAGGCACAGATCGGGCTGATGCTCAAACTGCATTGCAGCAATTGCGGTGCCGACGCGCCCCTTTCCTGCGGGAGCGGGGTTGCGGTGAGGGGGCGGTGCGAAGCCCGAAGCTGTTCAACTTGCACGGGGCTTCGCCCGTCCCCTCATCCGCCCCTGCGGGGCACCTTCTCCCGAGAGGAGAAGGGCAAGCGCTGATCAGCGGCGGTGCGCGTCAGAGCGCGTAGCCGAACTGCTGCTTGAACTGGTCGTTGAACTCGGCAAAGTCGAACCGCTGGTTCTGCGTGCCCGGGTGCTCCACCTTCAGCGCGCCCATCAGGTTGCCCATCCGCCCGATCGTCAGCCAGTCGTAACCGCCCTGGATGCCGTAGATCAGGCCGGCGCGGAAGGCGTCACCGCAGCCGGTCGGGTCGACCACGCGGCGCTCGTGCGCCGGCGGGATGTCGTAGGTCTTTTCCGGCGTATGCACCAGCGCGCCCTTGGGGCCCTGCGTGGTGATGTAGGCCTGCACGCGCGAGACGATGTCCTTCTCGTCCCAGCCGGTGCGTTCCTGCAGCAGGTTGGATTCGTAGTCGTTGACCACCACGTACTGGGCCTGCTCGATGAACTGGCGCAGTTCCGGGCCATTGAACAAGGGCATCGCCTGGCCGGGATCGAAGATGAAGGGAATGCCGGCGGCAGCGAACTCTTCCGCATTCTGGATCATGCCCTCGCGCCCATCCGGGCCGACCAGGCCCAGGGTCACGCCCGGCACATCCTTCACGTGGTTCTCGTAGCTGCGCATCATCGCGCCCGGATGGAAGGCGGTGATCTGGTTGTTGTCGTGGTCGGTGGTGATGAAGGCCTGCGGGGTGAACAGATCGTCGATGATCTTCACCCGCGACAGGTCGATCCCCAGCGTTTCGAAATGCTCGCGATACGGGCCGAAGTCCTGGCCCACGGTGCCCATCGGGATCGGCGCGCCGCCGAGCAAATGCAGGTTGTAGGCGATATTGCCGGCGCAACCGCCGAACTCGCGGCGCATGCGCGGGACCAGGAACGACACATTCAGGATGTGCACCTTGTCCGGCAGGATGTGGTTCTTGAACTGGTCCGGAAACACCATGATGGTGTCGTAGGCGAGGGAACCACAGATCAGTGCGGACATCGAGTCAGGCCTTTGCGTTGGGAAATACCCGCCAGTTGCCGGGCATGGCAGCGGGACGGCGCGCGCGCCGCGGCGCAAAGGGTAACGGCTGCGACCGATCAGGGCCACAACCGCATGCCATGCCCGGCGTGACCGGCACATGAAAACGACGCCGCAACGGCCGATTTTTCCTTGCCCGCACCGGGGGGGATTGCTAGGCTAGTGGACTTCGTTTTCTGCCCAAAATTTCGCCAGTCTGGCGGCGGGCACGCGACTTACCCAGGAACAACTCCCTCGATGTTCAAGAAACTCCGCGGCATGTTCTCCAACGACCTGTCCATCGACCTGGGCACGGCCAATACGCTGATCTACGTACGCGGGCAGGGCATCGTACTGAACGAACCTTCGGTGGTGGCGGTGCGTCAGGACCGCGCAATCGGCGGCACGCGCTCGGTGGCCGCCGTCGGCGCCGAGGCCAAGCAGATGCTCGGCCGCACCCCGGGTCACATCACCACGATCCGCCCGATGAAGGACGGCGTCATCGCCGACTTCACCTACACCGAGGCAATGCTGAAGCACTTCATCAAGAAGGTGCACAAGTCGCGCTTCCTGCGCCCGAGCCCGCGCGTGCTGGTATGCGTGCCGGCCGGTTCCACCCAGGTCGAGCGCCGCGCCATCAAGGAATCGGCGGAAGAAGCCGGTGCGCGCGATGTGTATCTGATCGAGGAACCCATGGCCGCGGCGATCGGTGCCGGCATGCCGGTGACCGAGGCGCGCGGTTCGATGGTCATCGACATCGGCGGCGGCACCACCGAAGTGGCGGTCATCTCGCTCAACGGCATCGTCTACTCGCAGTCGGTGCGCGTGGGCGGCGACCGCTTCGACGAGTCGATCACCAACTACGTGCGCCGCAACCACGGCATGCTGATCGGCGAAGCCACCGCCGAGCGCATCAAGCTGCAGATCGGCTGCGCCTACCCGCAGGACGAGGTGCAGGAGATGGAAATCTCCGGCCGCAATCTTGCCGAAGGCGTGCCGAAGATGATCAAGATCAACTCCAACGAAGTGCTCGAGGCATTGCACGAGCCGCTGTCGGGCATCGTCTCGGCGGTCAAGCTGGCGCTGGAACAGACCCCGCCGGAACTGTGTGCCGACGTGGCCGAGCGCGGCATCGTGCTTACCGGCGGCGGCGCACTGCTGCGCGACCTGGACCGCCTGATCTCCGAAGAAACTGGCCTGCACGTACAGGTCGCCGACGACCCGCTCACCTGCGTGGCCCGCGGCGGCGGTCGCGCGCTGGAGCTGGTGGACATGCACGGCAACGAGTTCTTCGCGCCGGAGTGAAGCGTTCGGGATTGGGGAGTCGGCATTCGGGATTCGCAAAAGCGGTTCCTGCCTACGGCCCGGTAGGACTGCTCCGCAGTTCCGCGAGTTCACGTTTTAGCCGCATCCGTATCGGGGGCAGCCAACCGCTCCCCGAATCCCCAATTCCGAATCTCCAATCCCGGCCCTGACAGTGCCCTCCTACGCCGGTCCTCCCGTCGCCTCCCGTCCGGGCGAAGTCACCTCCACGCTGCGGCTGCTGGTCTATCTGGTGCTGGCGATCGTGCTGATCGCGCTCGATAGCCGGGGGGGCTGGCTGAGCCAGGTGCGTCTGCAGGCCAACCTGCTGATCCAGCCGATCTGGGCGGTGGCCGGGTTGCCGGGGCGGATCGGCTCGCAGGTACGCGACAACGCCGCCACCCATGCGCAGCTGGTGGAAGAAACCCGTACCCTGCGCAATCAGCTGCTGGTGGCAAACGCGCGGCTGACCCGGCTACAGACCGCCGCGCTGGACAATGCGCAGCTGCGCGAGCTGCTCAACGTGGCCGAGCGCCGCGGGCTGGACGTGCAGCTGGCGCCGATCCTGGATATCGACCTGGACCCGACCCGGCAACGCCTGCTGCTGGACGCCGGCAGCCGTGATGGCGTGCTGCTGGGCCAGGCGGTGATCGATGCCGGCGGGCTGATGGGCCAGGTGATCGAAGTGACCCCGCTGCATTCGACCGTGCTGCTGCTGACCGACCCCGACCATGCGGTGCCGGTCAGCGTGGCGCGCAACGGCGTGCGCCTGATCGTCTACGGCCGCGGCGACCGGCTGGAACTGCGCGACATCCCGCTCAGCGCCGGCGTGCAGGTGGGCGACGAAATCGTCACCTCTGGCCTCGGTGGCCGCTTCCCGGCCGGTTTCCCGGTCGGCAAGGTCTCCGAACTGCATCCGGACGACACCCACGCCTTCCTGGTCGGCGAACTGACCCCGGCCGCCAAGCTCGATCGCGGCCGCGATGTGCTGCTGCTGCGCGCGGGCAAGCCGTTGCGGGTGGTGCCTGGGGCCGGGATTGGGGATTCGGGAGTTGGGATTGGTAACAGCAACAGCAACAGCAACGGCGTCGCGGCGGCGGCCGGCGCGCCGGTGACTGCAACACCGCGCACGCCTGCGTTCAGTGTTTCCAACGCAGCGACTGATACCGCGCGCCCGACGGCCGCCGCGGCATCGGGCGCCGGTACCTCGGCGCCTGCACGGTCCGCAGCGACACCTGCCGCGCCCGGCGCGCAGCCGTCCAGTGCGCCAGCGTCCGGCCGCCCGGCCAGCACGTCCGCCCGGCGTCCCGCATCGACCGCATCCAACGGCCCGAATCCCGATTCCCGTTCGTCCCTGCCACAGGGCGCTGCTTCCAGCCAATCCCCAATCCCCACTCCCCAATCCCGTCCCGCTCCGCAGGAGACGGACCAATGACCCGCATGCGCAACACCTGGATCCTGCCGGCGAGCATCGTCATCGCGCTGGTGCTGGGCCTGCTGCCGCTGCCGGTAGTGGTGCAGCCGCTGCGTCCGTACTGGCTGGCGCTGGTGCTGGCGTACTGGGTGATCGAGGAGCCGGATCGGGTCGGGCTGGGCATCGCCTTCGTGGCCGGCGTGCTGGCCGACCTGCTGTATGGCGGGCTGCTCGGCGAGCAGGCGCTGCGGCTGGTGATCATGACCTTCATCCTGCAGCGCTTTCGCGCGCGGATGCGCTTCTTCCCGGTCTCGCAGCAGGCGCTGGCGATCGGCGGGCTGCTGCTCAACGACCGCATCGTCTCCTCGGCCGTGCATCTGGCGGTGGGCGAGCCGACCCTGCCGTGGAGCTACTGGTGGGCGCCGCTGCTGGGCATGGCGCTGTGGCCGCCGCTGTTCGTGTTGCTGGATGCGGTGCGGCTGGGCAAGCGGAGCAAGAAGTAAGCCATGCACGGGCGCCGTCATCCCAAGAACCCGCACGCGGAGGCCGAGCAGTTCCGCCGGCGTGCGGTGCTGGGCTTCGTGATGGTGCTGATCTGCCTGGTCGGGCTGGGCGGCTGGTATTTCAAGCTGCAGGTGCTCGACCACGAGGTCTATGCCACGCGCTCGGAAGCCAACCGCATCAAGCCCAAGCCGGTGGTGCCCGGGCGCGGCATGATCTACGACCGCACCGGCCGGCTGCTGGCCGAGAACGTGCCGGCCTTCCGCCTGGACGTGACCCCGGACAAGGTCGCCGACATGGACGCCATGCTGGCCGCGCTGGGCAAGGTGATCCCGATCGCGCCGGAGGATCTGGAGCGCTTCAACCGCGAGCGGCGCGCGCGCCGCAGCTTCCTGCCGGTCACCCTCAAGCTGCGCATGAGCGATGAGGAAATGGCGCGCTTTGCGGTGGAGCGCTGGCGCTTCCCCGGGGTGGAGCTGGAACCCTACCTGACCCGGCGCTACCCGTACGGGCCGCTGTTCGCGCACATCATCGGCTACGTCGGCCGTATCGACGAGAAGGACCTGGCGGTGCTGGGCGAGGGCAATGCCGCGCTCACCCACATGGGCAAGTCCGGGCTGGAGCGCTACTACGAGCAGGACCTGCGCGGCCAGGTCGGTTACGAGCAGGTCGAAACCAACGTGCAGGGGCGGGCGATCCGCACCGTCGGCCGGGTCGCGCCGCAGTCGGGCGCGGACCTGCGGCTGTCGGTGGATGCCGACCTGCAGCGCGCGATGGTGGCCGCGTTCGGCGAGCACGAAGGCGCGGCGATCGCGATGGACCCGCGCACCGGCGAGATCCTGGGCATGGTCAGCCTGCCCAGCTACGACCCCAACCTGTTCGTCAACGGCATCTCGCATACCGATTTCCGCATGCTCAACGATAACCCGTCGCGGCCGCAGTTCAACCGGCTGGTGCTGGGTGGCGTGGCGCCGGGCTCCACGCTCAAGCCGCTGATCGCGCTGGCCGGCCTGGACAGCGGCCTGCGCCGGCCGGAAGACCGGGTGCTGTCCACCGGCATGTTCTACCTGCCCGGGGTCAGCCGCGGCTGGGGCGACTCGCACCGCGGCGGCCATGGCTGGACCGATCTGCGCAAGTCCATCGCCCAGTCGGTCAATACCTATTACTACCGGCTGGCGGTGGACATGGGCATCGAGCGCTTCGACCACTACCTGGGCGAGTACGGCTTCGGCCAGCCGACCGGGGTGGACCTGCTCGGCGAGATCGGCGGCATCCTGCCGTCGCCGGCCTACAAGTACAAAACCCGCAAGGAGCGCTGGTATCCCGGCGACACCGTCAACATCGCCATCGGCCAGGGCGACTGGAAGGTGACTCCGCTGCAACTGGTGCGCGGGGTGTCGGCGATCGCCAGCGGGCTGCTGCTGCGCCCGCACCTGGTGCTGGAGCAGCGCACCGGCTTCGATCACCCCTGGCAGCCGATGATCCAGCCGCCGGGCAAGCCGATCAGCCCGAGCGCGGCGCACCTGCAGGTAGTGCGCGAGGGCATGATGGACACCATGCGCCCGGGCGGCACCGGCTATGCGATCACGCCGGGCGCGCCGTATCAGATGGCCGGCAAGACCGGCACCGCGCAGGTGGTCAGCCGCAAGGGCGTGGCCGCGGTGGACCCACGCAGCCTGCCGCTGCACCTGCGCCACCGTGGCCTGTTCGTCGGCTTCGCGCCGGCCGACAACCCGGTCATCGCGGTGGCGGTGGCGGTGGAGGGCGGTGGTTTCGGTACCAGCTCGGCAGCGCCGATCGCACGCAAGATCTTCGACGCCTGGCTGCTCGGCAAGCTGCCCGCCGGCCTGGAGCCGCTGGACAGCGAGCTCGGCATGACCGCGGTGGGCGTCAACCAGTTCGAAGCCGGCGCCACCGATGCGCGCCAGGCCGGCGATACGGCCGCGGCCACGCTGGACGAGCTGCCGGTGGTGATCGGCCAGACTGCGGTGGCGTTGGACCCCAACACGCCGGCGCAGCCGGTGGTGCCGGATGTGCCCGATGCGGTCCAGGAGACCGACCATTGAGTGACATCCTGCGCTGGCTGGTTGACATGGTTGCGCGTTTCACGCGCAGCCTGGACTGGGTGCTGTGCCTGGCGCTGGGTGCGCTGATGGTGATCGGCCTGTCGGTGCTCAAGAGCGCGGGCGGCGCCGCCAACGGCGATCATCTGGTGATGGCGCAAGCCGTGCGCTTCGTCATCGGCCTGGCTGCGATGTGGGGCATTTCGCGCATGTCGGTGCTGCGCCTGCGCGCCTGGACGCCGTGGGTGTACGGCCTGTCGATGCTGCCGCTGCTGGCGGTGTTCGCGCTGGGCACCGGCAAGTACGGACGCCAGTGGCTGGACCTGAAACTGTTCTACCTGCAGCCGGCCGAACTGCTCAAGATCAGCCTGCCGATGATGGCCGCCTGGTATCTGCACCGCATGCCGTTGCCGCCGCGCATCTCCACCGTGCTGGTGACCGGCGTGATCATCGGCGTGCCGACCGCACTGATCATGCTGCAGCCGGACTTCGGCACCGGCGTGCTGATCGCCGCCAGCGGTGTGTTCGTGCTGCTGCTGGCCGGCCTGCCGTGGTGGTGGGTGGCGGTGGGCGTGGGCGGCGTCTCGGCGGCCGCGCCGGTGGCCTGGTTCTGGCTGCTGCGGCCGTACCAGAAGGACCGCATCATGATGTTCCTCAACCCGGAAAACGATGCGCTGGGCGCCGGCTGGAACATCATCCAGTCCAAGATCGCGATTGGCTCGGGCGGTTTCGACGGCAAAGGGTGGGGGCTGGGCTCGCAGTCGCATCTGAACTTCATTCCCGAACAGACCACCGACTTTGCGTTCTCGGTGCTCAGCGAGGAGTTCGGCTGGATCGGCGTGGCGACCGTGCTCAGCCTGTACCTGATCGTGATCGCGCGCTGCCTGTGGATCGCCGCGCAGGCGCGCGACACCTATTCGCGCCTGGTCGCCGGTGCCACCGGCCTGGCCTTCTTCGTCTACGTGCTGGTCAACGGCGGCATGATTTCCGGCCTGCTGCCGGTGGTGGGCGTGCCGATGCCGCTGATGAGTTACGGCGGTACCTCGGCGGTGTCGCTGTTGGCCGGGCTGGGCCTGGTGATGGCGGTCAAGGCGCACCGCCCGGTGCACGGCTACTGAGCAGGCACGTTCTGCAGCCGACGCTGACAGGCACTCACCCATGTCGAAAGAGCCAATCAAACCCGGCCAGGCGGACTATGCCGCTGGCGACAGGGGTATGACACGCAGCTGACGCTGCGCAAGGCGCGCGGTTCTGCGCGCTGCGTTGCAATGACGACCTCCCGGCACGGGGCCGCTTCGCGCATGCGGTATCGGGTTCGCGCGGCGTCTGTGAATGGGCACGTCGCTCCGTAGAGTCGGATGCGCCGCCGTCCTGCGCGCGGCCGGGTCGCGTTGCAGCTGCAGGCGCGCGCCATTCCTCTTCCAGGTGACCTCTTCCATGAAACTGCCAACCGCCGCGATCGGCGGTGTCTGTCTTACGTTCGCCGCTCACGCCGGCGCCATCAACCTTGCCACCGGCGATACGCGCGCGGTCTCCGAGCCGGCGATTCCCGCCACCTGCCAGCCGGTGAGCGCCAGCCATACGCCAAGCGGACGGCTGTTCGACGCCGCGCTGGAAAGCGCACCGCCCGACACCAAAGCCATCCAGGCCGCACTGACTGCCTGCACCGGCAAGAACGGCAGCGTGCTGCTCAAGGCCGGCACCGGCAACGCGTTTCTCAGCGGCCCGCTGACCATTCCCACCGGCGTCACCCTGGTCGTCGATCAGGGCGTGACCCTGTACGGCTCGCGCAATCCGGCCGACTACGGCAGCGGTTGCGGTGCCGCAGGCGCCAAGAGCGGCGGCTGCCTGCCGCTGATCAGCGTCAAGGGCACCAGGTCGGGCGTGATGGGCGTACGCACCGGCGGGCGTCAGGGCACGATCGACGGACGCGGCGACCTGCCCATGCTCGGCAAGAGCACCACCTGGTGGGAGTTCGGCGAAAACGCCAAGGCTGCCGGCCAGGTGCAGAACAGCCCGGACCTGATCAAGGTACAGAACTCCAGCACGTTCACCCTCTACAACATCAATCTGATCAACGCGGCGTACTTCCATTTCTTCGCGCATGTCGTCGATGGCCTGACCATCTGGGGCGTGCGGGTGAAGTCGCCGGCGACCAGCCCCAACACCGATGGCCTGGACCTGGACAGCGTGGTCAACGCCAGCCTGGTCGACAACGATGTAATGTGCGGCGACGACTGCGTGGCGATCAAGACCATTGCGTCCAAGTCCGGCAACATCAGCGTGCGCGACAACCGCTGCTACGGCACCCACGGCATCTCGATCGGCAGCGAGGTGATGTCCGGGGTCAACAACGTGCTGGTCGACAACAACGCCATCACCGCCACCGACGATGCCGGCAACCGCAGTACCGACAACGCCGGGCTGCGCATCAAGACCAGCCTCGCCAAGGGCGGCCCGGTCAGCCTGGTCACCTATCGCAATACCTGCCTGTACGGGGTGACCAGCCCGCTGGTGATCAACCCGTTCTATTCGGTGGGCGGCAGCGGCACCAAGCCCAGCTTCGCCGGGATCGTCGTCAACGGCCTGCGTACCACCGGCGATGTCGGCCTCAAGGGCAAGGGCTGGATCCTGAAAGGCTTCGATGCGCAGACGCCGCTGGACCTGACGCTGGCTAATGTGGCCACCGGCAATACCGCGGTCTCCGCCAGCGATGCGCAGATCGGGCTGAGCAACAGCGCGCTCACCCCGACCGGCAGCAACGTCACCACCTCCAGCGTGCAACTTGGCGGCAGCGTACCCACCTGCTCGACTGCGCCACGCTTCCCGGCCCTGTGATCGACCAGGCGCGGCCACCCGGCCGCGCCTGACGGCCGGAGTGACATCAAAGGAAGCAAAACCTGCCACTCATGCGGTCAGATGAAGAGGCCAGAAGCAGGCCCACGGCATGCCGCAAAAACGCAACGCCTCGCCACGGTCCACCAGACAACCCCGGTCGGCACACGAGCACCCCGCACCCCGCACCCCGCACCCCGCACCCCACACCCCACACCCCACACCCCACACCCCACACCCCACAATTTCCGAATCCCGAATCCCGAATCCCGAATCCCGAATCCCGAATCCCCATTCCCCATTCCCCATTCCCCATTCCCCATTCCCCATTCCCCATTCCCCATTCCCGCGCAGCACCCAAACCAATCCCCAATCCCCCTCCCAAATCCCCGCCGCTCAGAGCGGCAAGCTAAAGCTCTTTCCTTTCATGGTCTTATTGCCAGAAGTTCATCTGTTCTCTGTTACCCTCGGCCGATGATTCGACGCACTCTGACCTGCCTGCTCACCCTCGGCCTTGTCGCCTGCGCGACTCAGCCCAGCCCTCCGACCCCGCCGCCGGCCGCCAGCGCGCCCCCGGCCAAGCCGCCGAGCGCCCCGGTCGCGCCCGTCAGTGCCGCTGCCGAAGCGCCCGCGCTGCCGCCGGTGGACCTGACCCCGGTGCCGTTCGAGATCGCCCGCGCCAACTTCGTGCGCGACACCGCCGCCAAGTACGGCATCGACGTCGCACAGATCGAAGCAGTGCTGGCGCAGGCGCAATTCAAGGACGCCATCGTCACCGCGATGTCGCGCCCGGCCGAGCGGGTCAAACCGTGGAACGAATACCGCCCGATGTTCATCACCCAGGCGCGGATCGATGGCGGCCGCAAGTTCCTGGCCGAGCATCGTGCCGAGCTGAGCAAGGTCGAAGCGGCCACCGGCGTGCCGGCGCAGGTGATCGTGGCCATCATCGGGGTGGAGACCAGTTACGGCAGCAACGCCGGCAAGTACCGCGTGCTGGACGCGCTGTACACGCTGGCGTTCCGCTATCCGCGCAGCGGCGACCCGGCCAAGCTCGAACGCGAAGTGCGTCGCGAGCTGTTCTTCCGCGATGAACTCGGCCAGCTGTTCGCGCTCGGCAAGGAAGAGCAGCTCGATGTCACCACGCTCATCGGCAGCTATGCCGGCGCGATGGGCATGGGCCAGTTCATGCCGTCCAGCTACCGCCAGTTCGCCGTCGACGGCGATGCCGACGGCAAGCGCAACCTGTTCACCGACCACAACGACGTGTTCGCCTCGGTCGCCAACTACTTCGTCAAGAAGGGCGGTTGGGTGCGCGGTGGCCAGGTC
This sequence comes from Xanthomonas sp. WHRI 6108, assembly GCF_040202385.2. Lineage (NCBI taxonomy): Bacteria > Pseudomonadati > Pseudomonadota > Gammaproteobacteria > Lysobacterales > Lysobacteraceae > Xanthomonas > Xanthomonas sp. WHRI 6108. The sequence goes on from NZ_CP168198.1 coordinate 788,925, forward strand.
GCGGTGCCGGCCACGCTGGCCGCCGGCCACGAGGAATTCAATCCCACCGACTGGTCGCCGGTGTACACGCTGGCCGACCTGTCTGCGCGCGGCTATCACCCGAATGCGCCGGTGGTGGCTGGCAGCACCGCCACCCCGATCACCCTGGACGATGCCAACGGCAAGCAGTACTGGCTGGGCTTCCAGAATTTCTACGCGATCACCCGTTACAACATTTCCAAGATGTACGCGATGGCCGTGTTCCAGCTGTCCGAGGCGATCGCCGGCAAGGAGTTACCCCCGGCATGAACAGCATGACAGGCCCCAAGTGGTTGATCCCGATGGCGCTGATGCTCGGCCTGGCGGCCTGTAGCAGTGCACCGAAGAAAAGCGCCGGCACCGGCGGCAGCGGCGCGATCAAGGGCGTCAAGGTCGACGGCAAGGGGCCGGCGTATGTGGCCACCGGTTGCCCCTCGACCTCGCCCTACGCACCCGCCAAGGAAGACCCGTCCACGCGCGGCGACTACACCGCCGGCGGCCTGTACAAGCCCGGCGTCAAGGACACCACGCCGGACCACGTGCCCAACGTGGCCTGCATCCCCGAACCGCTGGTCACCAACGAGCCGCGCTCGGCGGTGGGCAACCGCTCGCCGTATGAGGTGCTGGGCAAACGCTACGTGGTGATGGACAACCCCGGCGACTATGTCGAACGCGGGACCGCCTCGTACTACGGCAGCAAATTCCACGGCCGGCTGACCTCCAACAAGGAGGTCTACGACATGTACGCCTTCACTGCCGCCCACAAGACCTTGCCGTTGCCCAGCTTCGCCCTGGTGACCAACACCGACACCGGCGACTCGGTGGTGGTGCGCGTCAACGACCGCGGCCCGTTCCACGATGGCCGCGTGATCGATCTGAGCTACGCCGCTGCGGTCAAGCTGGGCATCACCGGCAAGGGCACCGGCAACGTCGAGGTGCGCGGCCTGACCGAAGCCGACAACGGCAATCTGCTGGCCAAGCGCCGCAGCGGCCGCGCGCCGGTCAGCACTGCGGTGGCCGCCGCACGGCCGGCCGCCAGCGCCAGCCAGATCGATGGGTTGGTGCAGCGCCTGCCCACCCGCACCGTGCCGGCCGCCGCCCCGCGCGCAGTGGCCGCCAGTGCCGCCGCTCCAGTAGCCGCCGCAGCGGCAGGCAGTGTAGGGGCCGCTGCGATTCCCGCGGGCGAGCGTTGGCGCTACCGCGTGGCCGATTCGCGCCAGCCCGGCAACGCCGACAACTTCGATGCCTGGATGAAGTCGCAGGGCGTGCGCGTGGCCACCGGCAAGCCGGCTGCCGCCGCGCCGCGGCCTGCCTCGGCTGCCCCGGTCGCGGTCGCGCCAGCCGCCCCGGTCGCGGTGGCGGCGATCAAGCCCGCCGACAGCGCGCCGGCACGTCCGCTCAGGAGCGAACCGGTCCCGGTCAAGGCGCCGAGCGTGGCCGAGGCGGCACTGGGCGACATCCTGTTGCAGGTGGCCAGTTTCGCCAGCCGCGAGAACGCCAACCGCGCGCTGTCGCAGCTTGCCTCGGCCGGGATCGCCGGTGCCAGCGTCAGCGACATCGTCAGCGGCGGTCGCACCTTGTGGCGGCTGCGCGTCAATGCGCGCGATCACGCCAATGCCTCGGAAATCGCGCAGCGCATCGCCGGCCTGGGCTTCGGGCGCCCGCAGATCGTCGCCAACTAGCCACGATCGATCCGGCAGCCAAGGCGTCGGTGGGTAGGCCGGCGCCCGCTATCGACAGCTAGCGTCGGGCAGCCGCAATCACCACGCGCCCCATGCAGCTTGCTCGATCGCCCAGTGCGTCAGCCACGTTCGGCGCGTCGTCTGCCCCCATCGCTGAACTGCGCAGGCGCGCGCAGCATCGCGTGCGTCGCCCTGATCGCCGTGGCGCCTTACAATTTCGCATTATCCAGCCTTCGGGCCCGTCAGGAGTCGTTCTTCAATGAAATTCCGCTTCGCCGCCGCTGCGGTGGCCACGTTCGCCTTTGGCCTGGTCTGCGCGCAGACCCCTGCGCCGCAGCCGACGCCTGCCGTTGCCGCTGCGCCGGCCGCCGTCCCGGTTCCGCCCGCACCCGCGCCGGCGGTGTCCAAGTCCTGGATCCTGATGGATTACGCCACCGGGCAGGTGCTGGCCGGTGAAAACATCCATCAGCAGCTGGCCCCGGCCAGCATCACCAAGGTGATGACGTCCTACGTGGTCGCTGCCGAAATCAAGAATGGCAAGGTCAAGCGCGACGACCAGGTCATGATGAGCGAGCGCGCCTGGCGCGAGGGCGGTGCCGGCACCGACGGCAGCTACAGCGGCTTCCCGGTCAACCAGACCGCGCGTCTGGAAGACATGGAAAAGGGCATGGCGATCCAGTCCGGCAACGATGCCGCGATCGCACTGGCCGAGCATGTGGCCGGCAGCGAAGAAGCCTTCGCCTCACTGATGAACAGCTACGCCGCCAAGATCGGCATGAAGGACTCCTACTTCGTCAACGCGCACGGCCTCAGCGCCGAAGGTCACCATTCCACCGCCTACGACCTGGCGATGCTGGGCCGCGCGATGGTGCGCGATTACCCGGAGACCTATGCCTACAACAAGATCAAGGAATTCCAGGTCGGCAGCATCAAGCAGAACAACCGCAACCTGCTGTTGTGGCGCGACCCGGCGGTGGACGGCATCAAGACCGGCCACACCTCCGAGGCCGGCTACTGCCTGCTGAGCTCGGCCAAGCGCGGCGACCAGCGCCTGGTGGCGGTGGTGATGGGCGATTCGTCCGAGCGCCAGCGCGCCGACGACAGCCTGGCCCTGCTCAACTGGGGCTTCCGCTTCTTCGAAACCCACAGCCTGTACGCGCCCGGCAAGGTCGTGACCAAGCAGAAGGTCTGGAAGGGCCAGCAGGACGAAGTGCAGCTCGGCGTGGCCCAGCCATTGCTGGTCAGCCTGCAGCGCGGCCGCTACAACGACCTCAAGCCCAGCATGGAAGTGGCCAAGAACCTGCAGGCCCCGATCAAGCAGGGCCAGCAGATCGGCACCGTCAAGGTCAGCCTGGACGGCAAGATCATCGCCCAGGCCCCGCTGGTCGCCATCAACGCAGTCGAGGAGGGCGGCTTCTTCAAGCGCCTCTGGGATGCGTTCTGGATGTGGTGGGAATCGGAGTGATCCAAAGAAAAAGCCGGCTTTCGCCGGCTTTTTCTTTGCGGGGATTGGGAATTGGAGATTCGGGATTGGCAAAGGCGAGAGCAGGAGCGAAGCATCAGCAGCCCGCTGTTGCGAATCCCCAATCCCGACTCCCCAATCCCAGCCCTCAAAGCATCCGGCTGATCGTGAAACTGCCATACACCGGCGTTTCGCGCTGGGTGTCGAATTCGCGGGTGCGGTGGTAGCGGGCGATGGCGAACTTCCAGCGGCCGTACATCACCGCCAGGCCGTAGCCGACGTCGCCCACGAACGGGCGCTTGTCCACGCTGTGGCTGTTGCGGAAGGTGTTGCCATCCAGGGTGATGTCGCGCAGCACCCAGCGCGCATCGGTGGTCAGGAACAGATGGCCCGACCAGCCGCTGGCGCGTCCGAGCCGGCTAGGGGCGGTGTTCTCGCCGGCCGGGCGGGTCGGGGTGCTGCCGAAGTCGTCCGGCAGCTTCCAGCCGAAGCGCACCTCGCCACCGGCATTCAGATGCGTGGCCATGTTGCCGACCGCGCCGCCCCAATGCGAGATGAAATCCCAGCCGAAGCCGTCCGCATTGACTGCCGCATCGCCCGGCCAGCGGCGCATGCGCTCGTGCACCAGGTTGATCAGCGGCTCGTTGTGCAGCTGGTTGTCCCAGCCCTGGAATTTTTCGTCGCCCAGCACATCGTGGATCGCATCCTGCGCTTCCTGCGCAAATGCCCACGGGCCGACCACGCCGACCTGCAGCTGGGTGGTGCGCAGATGCGCATCGTTGCGCGCGTTGTAGCCGAAGCTCGCCAGCAGGATGCCCGCATACGGGCGATCGTCCGGGATCACATCGCGGCGGGTGGGATCGGTGGGAGTGAAAATCGCCTGGCCGATCGAGAACACCATGTTCTGCTGATCGAACTCGCCCGGATGCAGACGCTCCAGATAGCCGTTGACCCAGCGCGCGGTGCGCGGCAGGCAGGGGTCGTCGGTGTAGTCGACCAGGTTGGGCGACACCAGCGTCAGCACCGCGCCGTTGGAATAGCCCTGGTCCTGATCCTCTCCGCCGAACAGGTCGTTGTCGACCCGGAAGTTCACCGCCGGCGGCGTCCGGCTCATTCTGCTGGAATCGCACTGGTCGGCAGCCACGGCCGGCATCGACAGTGCGGAAAGAGAGAGCAGCAGGGCAGCGGACAAGGCGCGCGGTCGAAGCATGGAGGGCCTGGAAGGTAAGGAGGGGCGATGTTCAGCAAAGGTGCCTGCGGCCGCTGCTGCGCCGCGTGAATGTGCTCCGGGATCATGCCCGAGCCGCCCGGATGCAGCGGCAGAGCCTGGAACACCAGTCCGTTCCATTTGCGGTACGGCGGCCATGAAAAGCCCGCGCGAATCGCATATGATCCGCCTCCGGGGGAACTAGCCCCAAGGAACGGCGGCCTTTCTCAGGCCGTTTCATCACCAACGGATCGCGTTTGCCGACGGCAGCGCAGGTGTCAGGGGAACAAATATGAGCAAGACGATTTCTGTGAGCGCAGCGCTGTTGTCCAGCGTGTTGGGTGTTGCACTGGTCAGTGTCAGCGCGCCGGCCTCGGCCGGACTGAAGGATGCCTTCAAGGGGTCTGCACAGGATCAGCGCAAGGAGGCCGTCGCGCAGATCCCGGTGTGCGCCAAACCGCTGGGCAGCCTGTCGGTGCTCGAGCCGGAGGATGCAGTCAACTGGTGGTCGGGTCAGCAGTTGCCGGCGCCGTCCAAGCTGATCAAGGTATTCGTCAACCGTTCGCGCTGCTTCACCCTGGTAGACCGTGGCGCGGGCATGGCGGCATCGCAGCGCGAGCGCGACATGGCGGCAAACGGCGACCTGCGCGCCCGCTCCAACGTCGGCAAGGGCCAGATCCGCGCAGCCGACTATGTGATGACGCCGGACCTCATTTCGCAGAACCACAATGCCGGCGGCAGCGCCATTGCCGGCATGCTGGGCGGCCTGATGGGCGGCAATGCCGGCAACCTGGTCGGTGGCCTGAACCTCAACAAGAAGACCGCCGACGTGGTGCTGACCATCACCGATGTGCGTTCCTCCGAACAGGTCGCCATGGCCGAAGGCAACGCCAAGAAGACCGACCTGGGCTGGGGCGCGCGTGGCAACGTCTTCAGCGGCGGCGACTACGGCGCCGCCGGTGCCGGCGGTTATGCCAATACCGAGATCGGACAGGTGATTACCCTGGCCTATCTGCAGGCTTACACCGACGTCGTCACCCAGCTCGGCGGTCTGTCCGGCAATGCGGCTGCATCCAATGTGCAGCAGGCTGTGACCGTGACCCGCGCGGGGCGTCTGTTGGGCAATGCCAAGGGCACTGGCGCGGCCGTGCGTACGCTGGAGCCGGGCATGATGCTGTACCCGACCGGCACCAAGGAAGGCGTCATGTGGGAAGTCGAAGACGAAATGGGCAACCGCGGCTGGGTGTCGTCGGCCATGCTGGAACTGTCCAAGTAAGCAGTGGGCCAGACCCGCGCTGGGCGTGACGCGTACGGCGTGAAACAACGGGGCCCCTGCGGCCCCGTTGTGCTGTCCCGCGCACGGCGGGCTTGGGTTTGTCTGGCATCGTCCCGATAATGGGCGGATGGAAATCAGCACCGACAACCCCGATCACGGCTTCCAGTTTCCCGGTACCTTCGAGCTCAGCGCCATGGGCGCGGCCGAACGCGGGCTGGAAAGCGAACTTCCGCGCCTGCTCGCCGCCACCGGTGTAGAGCTGCTGGAGGAAAGCATCAGCTGGAAGCATTCGTCCAGCGGCAAATATGTCTCGGTCAAGATCGGCTTCCGCGCCGAGAGCCGCGAGCAGTTCGACGCTGCGCACCAGGCGCTGCGCGACCACCCGGAAGTGAAGTGGACGCTGTAGCGGTCCAGGCGGCGGAAAGCGCTGTTCCCGTCCTGCCGGCGCAGTTGCGCGATCTCGGCCGACAGGCGTACGCGCCAGTGTGGCGTGCGATGCAGCGTTTCACCGATGCGCGTGATGAGGCCACGGCCGACGAAGTGTGGGTGGTCGAGCATGCGCCGGTGTTTACGCTGGGCCAGGCCGGCAAGCCCGAGCATGTGCTGGCACCGGGCGAGATTCCGGTGCTGCAGGTCGATCGCGGCGGCCAGGTCACCTATCACGGCCCCGGCCAGCTGGTGGTGTATCCGCTGCTGGACCTGCGGCGGCTCAAGATCGGCGTGCGCGATTACGTGTGCAAGATCGAGCAGGCGCTGATCGACACGCTGGACGAGTGGAATATCGTCGCCGAGCGCCGCGAGGGCGCGCCGGGCGTGTACGTGGGCGGGGCCAAGATCGCCGCGCTCGGGATCCGGGTGCGGCGCGGCTGCACCTTCCACGGCCTGTCGTTCAATGTGGCGATGGATCTGGAGCCGTTCCACCGCATCAACCCCTGTGGATACCAGGGCCTGCAGGTGACCTCGGTGCTAGACTTGGGCGGCCCCTCCGGGATGGACGCCGTCAAGGCGGTGCTGCTCGATCAGCTGGCGCGCCAGTTCGGTCTCGTCTTGCAGCCTGTCTCCGCGTTGCCCGACCTTTCGCTTCCGGCCTGAGCGCCCGTTACTGCCATGACCCAGCCTATCGCCCGTTCCATCCCCTTGCAGGTCGTCTCCGGCGACACCGCCGCACCTGCGCCGCTGCAGACCGGCGTCAAGCAGATCGGTGGCGACAAGATCAACCGCTCGCCAGTGCAGTTCGTCGATGCGCCGGTGTTGCGCAAGCCGTCGTGGATCCGGGTGCGGATTCCGTCCGGCAATGCAGTGCAGAACCTCAAGGCCAAGCTGCGCGAAAACCGCCTGGTCACGGTCTGCGAGGAAGCCAGCTGCCCGAACATCCACGAGTGCTTCAGCCACGGCACCGCCACCTTCATGATCCTGGGCGAGGTCTGCACGCGGCGCTGCTCGTTCTGCGATGTGGCGCATGGCCGGCCCAAGCCGCCGGATGCAAACGAGCCGGCCAGCCTGGCCACCACCGTGGCCGACATGGGCCTGAAGTATGTGGTGGTGACCAGCGTGGATCGCGATGACCTGCGCGACGGCGGTGCCCAGCATTTCGTCGACTGCATTTCGGCCATCCGGGTCAGCTCACCCAAGACCCGCATCGAGATCCTGACCCCGGACTTCCGCGGCAAGGGCCGCATGGACCGCGCGCTGGAGATCCTGGCGCTCAGCCCGCCGGACGTGTTCAACCACAACATCGAAACCGTGCCGGATCTGTACCCGAACGTGCGTCCGGGTGCCGACTACCAGTGGTCGCTGACCCTGCTGCAGCGCTTCAAGGCGCAGCATCCGTCCATCGCCACCAAGTCCGGCATCATGCTCGGCCTGGGCGAGACGATGGAGCAGGTGCAGGCCACCTTGCGCGACCTGCGCGCGCACGATGTCGACATGATCACCATCGGCCAGTACCTGCAGCCGACGCCGCACCATCATCCGGTGATGCGCTACTGGACGCCGGAGGAATACAAGGCGCTGGAGGACTACGGCAATGCGCTGGGCTTCAGCCACGTCGCTTCCGGGCCGATGGTGCGCTCCTCGTATCACGCCGATCGTCAGGCCGCCGGCGCGGGCGTCGCTGCTTAAGCCAGCCGATCACGCCTGCGCCCACGCTCAGGCGGGCGCGGCCGCCAGTGCCGGCGTCATCTGATGCCGCATTCGGCCGCATGCCGAGTGCATGTCGTCGCGAACTGCTCGCGACCGCCCGCGAGTAGCTCCGATGATTTCGAGCTAGAACGACCCACACGACCCCGCACACCGCGGGTCGTGGTGTCTCCGGCCGCTGCTCTCGGCTTGCAGGGTACGGTCGCGTTCACAATCCGCTACAGGCCCGGCGCTAGGCTGATTCAGCCAGCGGATGACAACGCCAGCAACTTTGGGCACTGTCATGCTGTCTGATCCGTTCACCGCCTTTCTTTCGTCGGCCCTGTGCCGAGAGCCATTCGATGACCTACAACGTTTCTGCGTCCATGAAGGCCGGCCTGCTGGCGCTGGTGTTGACCACTCCGATGGCATTGCTCGCACGCGCCGACACGGCGTTGCCGGCGGCAGCCACGCCCGACCAGGCCACAGCGACCAAGCTGGTCTATGGCCTGCTCTCCGACAGCCGCTATGCCTACCGTCCGCGCACGCTGGACGAGGCCATGACCAAGGACGTGTTCAAGCGCTATCTGGAAACCCTGGACGGCAGCAAACAGTTCTTTACCCAGACCGACATCACCGGATTCGCACCGCTGGAAGCAGGCGTGGGCGACGCGCTGCGCGGCGGCAAGCTGGATCCGGCGTTCCAGGTGTTCTCGGTCTACAAGAAGCGCGTCGACCAGCGCGTCAAGTACGCGCGCGACCTGCTCAAGCAGGACTTCGATTTCACCGGCAGCGACAAGTTCGAGTACGACCGCAAGGACGTGCCGTGGGCTGCCGACGACAAGCAGCTGGACGTGCTGTGGCGCCAGTCGGTGATGAACGACTGGCTGCGCCTGAAGCTGGCCGGCAAGAAGCCCGAAGACATCCGCAAGACGTTGGACAAGCGCTATGCGGCGCTGGCTGATTCGGTCAACGAGTTGAAGGCCGAGGACGTGTTCCAGTTCTTCGTCAACGCCTACACCAACGCAGTCGATCCGCATACCGACTACTTCACGCCGCGCACGGCCGAAAACTTCAATCAGCAGATGTCGCTGTCGTTGGAAGGTATCGGTGCGCAGCTGCAGAAGCAGGACGACATGGTGGTGATCCGTGAGGTCATCCCGGGCGGTCCGGCAGCGGTGGATGGCACGCTCAAGCCGGGCGATCGCATCGTCGGCGTGGGCCAGGCCAAGAACGGCGCGATCGAGGATGTGATCGGCTGGCGCATCGACGACGTGGTCGCCAAGATCCGCGGCAGCAAGGACACCCAGGTGCGTCTGGAATACATCCCGGCCGAATCGGGCATCGACGGCAAGCACCGCACCGTGACGCTGACCCGGCAGAAGGTGCGCCTGGCCGAGCAGGCCGCCAAAGGCGAGACCATCACCCTGCCGGCCAAGGGCAGCGAGCCGGAGCGCCGCATCGGCATCATCAAGCTGCCGGGCTTCTATCAGGATTTCGAAGGCCGTCGTCGTAACGCGACCGACTATGCCTCGGCAACGCGCGACGTCGCCAAGCTGCTGGCCGGCTTCAAGACCGACAAGGTCGACGGCGTGGTGCTGGACCTGCGCAACAACGGCGGCGGTTCGCTGGACGAGGCGATCGAGCTCACCGGCCTGTTCATTGAGCAGGGCCCGGTGGTGCAGGTGCGCGAATCCGGCGGCCGGGTCACCGTCAATGGCGACAGCAATCCCAAGGTGGCCTGGGATGGTCCGCTGGGCGTGCTGATCAACCGCGGCTCGGCATCCGCCTCGGAGATCTTTGCCGGTGCCATCCAGGACTACGGCCGCGGCCTGGTGATCGGTGAAACCAGCTTCGGCAAGGGCACGGTGCAGAACATCGTCGACCTGGACCGCTGGCCGGCGGCGGAAGGTCAGCGCTACGGGCAGGTCAAGCTTACGATCGCGCAGTTCTTCCGCGTCAGCGGCTCCAGCACCCAGCACAAGGGCGTAGTGCCGGACATCGCATTCCCGGCCAGCGTGGATGCCACCGAGTTCGGCGAGAGCACCTACGACAACGCGTTGCCGTGGACGCGCATCGCCGCCGCACCGCACACCCAGTACGGCAACTTCGCGCCACTGCTGCCCAAATTGCAGGGCCTGCACACCGCGCGTATCGCCACCGACAAGGAATTCCAGTGGTGGGAAGAGGACGTCAAGCAGTTCCGCGATGAGAAGGCCAAGAAGTACATCTCGTTGAACGAAGCCGAGCGCGTTGCCGAGCGTCAGAAGCAGGATCAGCAGCGCAAGGATCGCCAGCAGGTGCGCAAGCAGCTGGGCCTGCCGCTGGACCCGCTTGCCGAAGACAGCGATGACGGCCTGACCGGCAACGAGCGCGATATCGTCAAGGACACCGCGCGTGAGAAGGCCGCAGAAAAGCGCCCGGATCCGTTGCTGCACGAATCGGCCGCCATCCTCGCCGATGCGCTGGGCTTGCTGTCGCAGGACCAGCCGCTGTCGGCGCAGGTGCTGCCGCAGTCGACCGCGCCGGGACGTTGGGCCGACTGATCGTTCGTCGAACAGCTGGCGACGACATCAGCGTTAAATACAAGAAACGCCACCGCATCGCGGTGGCGTTTTTATTGGCCGACCCTTTCATGTCTGGCACGACGTCGCGAGCGGATTCGACTGACGATCGAGTGCCGGCTGCCGTGCCTGTGTGTCGTGCGACGCCCGTTGTACTTACGCCAGTGCCTGCCAGACACCTTGCAGACCGAGCACCAGCAAGGTGGTGAAAAAGAAACGTCGAAACGTCTCGGCAGAAATGCGGTTGCGCACCCAGGCGCCCAGCCACATGCCGATGGCGGTGGGTAGCAGTGCCCACAACGACGGAGCGATCGCCGCGCGGGGTAGTGCGCCGTGCCAGGCCAGTGCACTGGCCAGCGCCAACGTCGCCACGCCGAAACACCAGCCCAGGGAGCGGATCAACAGCTCGCGCGGTAGTTGCAGGGCGGTGAGGTAGGGCAGTGATGGCAGCACGAACACGCCGGTGGCGCCACTCAACAGACCGGTGGCCAGGCCGGCCAGTGGCCCTGCCCACGGTTCGTGACGTGCCTGCATCGTCCAGTGCCGACGGGCCAGCCCAAGCAAGGCGTACAGCGCCAGCAGCGCGCCCAACCCGGCGCGGACCAGGCTGGGGTCGGCGCCTGTCAGCACCCCTGCACTCAGCCAGGTGCCCAGCGTCACGGCGGCCAGCAATGGCCACAGACGTCGCAAGAGGGTCGCGGTGTCCGGCCCCCAGGCTTGCTGCACATTCGTCACAAGCGAAGGCAGAGCCAGTAGGGTCGCTGCCTCGGCAGGCGTCAGCCACAGACCCAGCAGCCCCATCGCAACGGTCGGCAAGCCCATCCCGGCCACGCCCTTGACCCAGCCTGCCAGCAAAAACACGCCTGCGATCAGATACCAGTGGGTGTGCAATGTCTCCATGCAGCCAAGGATCCGGGCTTGCTCCGCGGCGGACAATGCGTGATTGTTTGATGCAGGCTTCGGCAGCGCCGAAGGCTAAGGCGGGACGCCGCGCGTGCAGAGGCCCCTGGCTTGGCTGGCCTGTCCTGTCGGTGGCGAGCGCATGTCGATGACTGCACGTGCTTGTGGAGCGCTCATGCATCTGGAATTTGTCGATTTACGGTTGTTCATCGCAGTGGTCGAGACCGGCAGCATTACTGCCGGTGCACAACGCGAGGCGTTGTCGCTGGCCGCTGCCAGTGCGCGGATTCGTGCGCTGGAGCTGCAGGTGGGCGCCGTACTGCTGGAACGCGGGCGCCGCGGCGTCAGTCTGACTCCGGCCGGCGGCGTGTTGCTGCGGCACGCACGGCAATTGCAGCGGCAGGCCGAGGCGCTGCAGCTGGAGCTGGGCGGCTACGGTGGCGGTGGCCAGGTGACGCTGCGGCTGGCGGCCAATACCGCGGCGCTGTCGGCATGGTTGCCCGAACGGTTGGCGGATTTTCTCATCGCACATCCGCAGCTGGATCTGGCATTGACCGAGCAGGGCAGCGACGAAGCTGCCGATGCGGTGCGCGAGGAACGCGCCGACATCGCCGTGGTCGCGGGTCATGCCGATCTCAGTGGGCTGCAGGTGCTGCCGTTCCGTGAGGATCGACTGGTGCTGGTGATGGCTGCAGCGCATCCACTGGCCGGTGCCGCGACGCTGCAATTGAGTGAGCTCGCGGGAATGGACACGCTGGGGCTGGCCGGCGACAGCGCCTTGCAACGGCATCTGCGCGTGCAGATGAACCGCGCCGGCGTGCAGGTGCGCATGCGTGCAAAGGTACAAGGCATCGACGTGTTGTGCCGCATGCTCGCACAAGGCTTGGGCGTGGCGATTCTCCCGCACGCCGCAGTGCAACGCTCATGCGTACGCGATCAACTGGCCACGGTGCCCCTGGATGCAGCCTGGGCACCGCGGCAACTTTCGATCGTGCTGCGTTGCGAGCCTGCGTCATCGACCATGCTGCAAGCGCTGGTCGATTGGCTGCAACGCGACTGAGCTGCGTCGCGTCAGAGCGGCCGGCATCGTGACAGCGTCACGTCGCTGGCGCGGTCAACGCGGCCAGGCGAATTCGGCCAGCACCGGATAGTGGTCGGACGGCAATACACCGCCGGGACGCTGATCCAGCGTGGAAAAGCGTGTCGGTGTCAGGCCGCGGAACAGGATCCAGTCGATACGACGGGTCGGCTGCGTGGTGAAGTCCTGGAAGGTTTTTTCCGGGCCTTGCGGTTCGGGGGCACGGGCGCGTGCATCGCCAAGCGAGGCGGTGAGGACGCGGTAGGTGCCCTGGTCGGGATCGCTGTTGAAGTCGCCGGTCAGCACCACCGGAATGTTGGCCGGCAGCGCCGCGATGCGCGACAGGATCAGGCGCGCGCTGCGCTCGCGGGCGGCCTCGTCCTGGTCGCGGTGGGCGAAGTGCGTGTTGAGCAGATAGAAGCGGCGCTTGTCGCTGCGGCGCTCGAACAGGGCCCAGGTCACCATGCGCGGCAGGTCGGTGTTCCAGCTGCTGCTGCCGGGGACCTGTGGCGTTTCCGACAGCCAGAAGTCGCCCGATTCCACCACCGACAACGCGCGGCTGTCGTAGAACACGCCCATGTGCTCGTCGCTGTCGTCGCCGCGGCGGCCCTTGCCGAACCAGCGGTAATCAGGCAGTTGCGCAGCCAGATATTGCACCTGCTCCTGCACCAATTCCTGCGTGCCGAAGACATCCGGGTGCACTTGTTCGACCAATGCCGCCATCGCCGCGCGGCGCACGCTCCAACGCTTGTCGCCATCGGTATCCACCGGCACGCGCACATTGAACGACATCACCCGCAAGGGCGCAGGCGCAGGTGCAGACAACGCAGGCAAGGCGATGCACAGCAGCGCGAGTGCGGCGAACAGGGAACGTGAGATGGCGCGAACGGACAGGCGTGACATGCAGGCGGATTCCTCAAGGACCAATCGGCGAGTCTAATCGGCATGCATGACCGAAATGTCATCGACATACCGTGCGCGCTTGACGTCGTCGCACATCGGCGTAGCATTTGCACCAAGCCATCGGATAGACCGCTGGCTGCCTACTCAACCGTGAGGGATTCTCATGGCACCGCAGTACGACTATCTCGTGTTTATCGGGCGTTTCGAGCCCTTCCACAACGGCCACGCCGCCGTCGCCCGCCACGCGCTGGGCAAGGCGAACAAGCTCATCGTGTTGATCGGCTCTGCCGACACGCCCCGCACCATTCGTAATCCGTGGACCGTCGCCGAACGTGCGGTGATGATCGAGTCCGCGTTGCCGGGCGAGAGCCAGCGGCTGATCCTGCGCCCGTTGCGCGACCATCTGTACAACGAAAGCCTGTGGATTGCCGAGGTGCAGCGCCAGGTCGCCGAGGCCGTGCAGGCCGATGGCGGCACGCTCGATGCGCGCATCGGCCTGATCGGCATGGACAAGGACGCCAGCAGCTACTACCTGCGCGAGTTTCCGCAGTGGCCGCTGGAAGATGTGCAACATACCGCCACGCTGTCGGCCACCGAGTTGCGCCGTTATCTGTTCGAGGCCGGCGAGATCGGTTTCCACGGTGGGTTGCTGATGCTGCGCGGCAATGTGCCGGCGCCGGTGTACGACATGCTGGAAGCGTTCCGGCGCAACTCGCCGAGCTATGCGCAGCTGGTGGCCGAATACCGTTTCATCGAGCAGTATCGCGCCGCCTGGAAGGATGCGCCGTATCCGCCGACCTTCGTCACCACCGATGCGGTGGTGGTGCATTCGGGCCACGTGCTGCTGGTGCGTCGTCGCGCCGAGCCGGGCAAGGGCTTGTGGGCATTGCCGGGCGGTTTCGTCGGCCAGGACGAAGGGCTGCTGGACGGCTGCCTGCGCGAGCTGCGCGAGGAAACACGGCTGAAGGTGCCGGTGCCGGTGCTCAAGGGCTCGTTGCGCGGACGCCAGGTGTTCGACCACCCCGAGCGCAGCCTGCGCGGGCGCACCATCACCCATGCATTCCATTTCGAATTTCCGGCCGGTGAGTTGCCCGCGGTGCGTGGTGGCGACGATGCCGACAAGGCGCGCTGGATTCCGCTTGCCGAAGTCATGGCGATGGGCCCGCGCCTGTACGAAGATCATCTGCATATCCTCGAATTCTTCTTGGGTCGCGGCTGAGGCCGACAACGATTGCGTGCCGTCATCCACCAAATGCGTCCGCGCGCAATCCAAGATCGGCTTGAACCGTAGCCTCCCCGCCGGCGGACAGACCGCTGGTTCATTCGACGCGAAGGAGCTTCCGTCATGCATTACCTCGATAACCTGCTGCTCAACACCGACAGCTACAAGGCCAGCCACTGGCTGCAGTATCCACCCGGCACCGATGCAGCGTTTTTCTATGTCGAATCGCGCGGCGGCGTCTATGACCAGACTGTGTTCTTCGGCCTGCAGTCGATCCTGAAAGAGGCCATCAGCCGGCCGGTGACGCATGCCGACATCGACGATGCGAAGGCCTTGCTGGCCGCGCATGGCGAGCCGTTCAACGAGGCCGGCTGGCGTGACATCGTCGATCGTCTCGGCGGGCAACTGCCGATCCGCATCCGTGCCGTGCCCGAAGGCACGGTCGTGCCCACGCACAATGTGTTGATGACGATCGAATCCACCGATCCCAAGGCGTTCTGGGTGCCGTCGTACCTGGAAACGCTGCTGTTGCGCGTGTGGTACCCGGTGACGGTGACAACGGTGAGCTGGCAGGTGAAGCAGGTGGTACGCGATTACCTGCAGCGCACCAGCGACGATCCGGAAGGGCAGTTGCCGTTCAAGCTGCATGACTTCGGCGCGCGTGGGGTGTCCAGCCTTGGTTCGGCCGCGCTGGGCGGTGCCGCGCATCTGGTGAACTTCCTCGGCACCGATACCTTGTCGGCGTTGCTGCTGGCGCGTGCGCACTACCACACGCCGGTAGCCGGCTATTCGATTCCCGCTGCCGAGCACAGCACCATCACCAGCTGGGGCCGCGAGCGCGAGGCCGATGCGTATCGCAACATGCTGGCGCAGTTCGCGCGCCCTGGTTCGCTGGTGGCGGTGGTATCGGACAGCTACGACATCTACCGCGCGATCCGCGAGCATTGGGGCACCACCTTGCGCGAGGAGGTGATTGCCTCCGGTGCGACGGTGGTGATCCGTCCGGATTCGGGCGACCCGGTGGATGTGGTCGAGCAATGCCTGCTGCTGCTGGACGAGGCGTTCGGCCATCAGCGCAACGGCAAGGGCTACAAGGTGCTCAACCATGTAAGGGTGATCCAGGGCGATGGCATCAACCCGCAGTCGCTGCGCGCGATTCTCGAACGCATCACTGCTGCAGGCTATGCTGCCGACAACGTCGCCTTCGGCATGGGCGGTGCGCTGTTGCAGAAGGTGGATCGCGACACCCAGAAGTTCGCGTTGAAGTGCTCGGCCGTGCGCGTGGACGGGCAATGGATCGATGTCTACAAGGACCCGATCACCGACAAGGGCAAGCAGAGCAAGCGCGGTCGGCTGACCCTGCTGCGCGACCGTGCCGATGGCAGCTATCGCAGCGCGTTGCTGGATGAAGTCGACGCGCATGCCGACAGCGAAGATGCGCTGGTGACGGTGTGGGAGAACGGCGTCATGCAGCAGGAGTGGACCCTGGAGCAGGTGCGCGCACGTGCCGACGCCGCGCGCCGCTGACGTTCGCCGCGCGGCTAGCGGCATGCACGCCTCCTTCGACGACGACTCGTTGCTGTCTGCATCGCCGCTGTTGGCCGGGTTGCGCGCCGCCGCGCCCAGCCTGCGGCGGCGTGTGCCGCAGCAGGACGAGAGTAGCCGATGGCATGCATTGCGCATCGGCGAGCGCGCGTATCGGGCAGCGTTGCCGATCACCTTGACCCCGTATGCCTCGGTACGACCATGTTCGGCGCGCTGCGGCTTCTGTTCGGAAAACCTGCGTCAACACCGTGGTGGCCCGGCGGCAGCGATGTTGCGGCCAGGGCCGGACTACTTTGCGCAGTTGCGCGCTGCGTTGCGGCTGCTGCACAGGGTGCCGTTGTCGTATTCCTTGTCCGGCCTGGAGATGACCGACGACCCGGACTGGTTGCAGGCCTTGCTGCAGACCCTGGCGACGACGCCCGACGGCCCGTGCGTGGAGCAGCGTGTGCTGTACAGCAATGGTGCCGGCCTGGCGCGCGCGCAGGGGGCACAGTTGCTCGATGCCCTGGTCGACTTCGGTCTGTCGTGGATCGAGCTGTCGCGTCACCACCCGCTGCAGGCCGGCAACGACGCGATCATGCGCTTTCGTCCAGACGAGCCCATTGCCGATGCGGCCATTTTCGCGCGGACGGCGCAACGCATCGCAGCGCGCCTGCCGGTGCGGCTGGTCTGCATCGTGCAGCGGGGCGGCGTGGACTGTGCCGATGGCGTGGCGCAGTACATCGCGTGGGCGCGTCGCTGTGGCGCCACGCAGGTGATCTTCCGCGAGTTGTCGCGTCTGGACGATGCGTACCGCAACAATGGCACCTGGCGCTACATCGCGCAGCATCGCATCGGCATGGAAAGCCTGTTGGCGGACTGCATGCAGCAGCCGTGGTGGTCGCATTGGCAAGCCGACGGCATGACCGAGGGTTATTACTTCTGGAATCTGCGCATGCGCAGCGAGGACGGCCTGGAAGTGGTGTTCGAAAGCGCCGACTACGCGGCCATGCACGCACGCCACGCCACAGGCGACCTCTACAAGCTGGTGTTCTTCGCCAATGGCCGTCTGTGTGCGGGCTGGGACCCGGATGCCGATGTGCTGTGGGAGCCGGCCGATGGATGAACTCGACCAGCGCAGCTGGTGGACGCCGGCGCCGGATGAGCCGTCCTGGGCATTGCCCGAGGATCTGCGCGCAGCCGATCCGCTTGGCGGGCGCGACTGCGGCTGGGTGAATCAAATGCGCCCGTTCGTGCGGCACTTCAGCGTGCCGGGCGCACAGGTGTTCGATCCGTTCTGTGGATTCGGCAGCACGCTGCTGGCGGCGGCGCTGGAAGGGCGTGGCGCGCATGGCATGGAGATCGATGCCGCACGTGCGCGCCTGGCACGCACGCGCCTGCAGCGGCACGGCGTGCAGGCGCCGGTCGTGGTCGGCACGCTGGTCGACACCGCGCCCGCTGCGGCGGTCGATCTGTGCCTGACCAACGTGCCGTATTTCGGTTGTCACTGGCGCGGTGCGGCATTGCCGGGGCAGTTGTATGCCAGTGCCGATTACGCAGGCTACCTGTCCGGCATGCGGGCGGTATTGCATGCCTTGCGCAAGCGGATGCGAGTGGATGGCTTCGGTGTGGCGATGGCGGAAAACGTCGTCGTCGGCGGGCGGGTGATTCCGCAGGCGTGGGATCTGGGGCGGATCCTTGCCAGCCTGTTCACCCTGCGCGAGGAGCGGGTGCTGTGCTACCGGCGGCCGGGCGCAGCGCTGGCGCCTGCAGGCACGCACAGCAATCGCAGCCACGAGTACGCGCTGATCTTCCAGCACTGCCGTGCGCAGTTGGACCTGCAGCAGGCAGCGCTGCTGCTGCAGGCGCTACGTGCAGACGGCCTGCCGGTGCAGGTGCACGGCAGCTACGCGCGCTGGCTGCAGGCGCCCGAGTCGGTGCCGGAGGGGCCGGCGGATCTGGACCTGATCCTGCAGGCCGAGCAGCCGCTCTGGGACCGCCTCACCGTCTGGCTGCAGGCGCAGGGATTCGCCTTGAGCCTCTGGGGCGAGCCATGCCGGGCGCCGGTCGCGCTGGCGGCGGTGCGTGCCCACCACTATCTGCGCGCCGAGCGCATCGGCGCAGACGGCAGCCGCCTGCAGCTGGACCTGCAACTGCCAGCGGATGAACCGCCGTTGCCCTGATCGGCCAAGCGACGCCGCGCGCACACCGGTTGCGGCTATGCTCTGTGCCGGTTTTGGATGCCGGAATGTCTCCATGTCTTGTTCTTCCCTGATTGCGCGCGGTGCCCTGCTTGGCGCGCTGGCAACCCTGGCTGGTTGCGGTGGCAGCAAGGGCGACACCATGCTGATGCGTGAGTCGTTCAATTCCGACGACACCTACTCGCGCAGTGTGGCCTCCACCTCGCCGCAGGCCTGCGAGGCCGCGCGCCGGGTGTTGTTGAGCCAGGGCTATGCGGTGACGCGTGCCGATGCCGCTGCGGTGGAAGGCAGCAAGAACTTCCAGCTCAAGGAAGCCGACCAGAGCGAACAACTCAATCTGCGCATTTCCTGCGCCACGCAGGACGGCGGCAAGGCGCAGGTGTTCGTCAGCGCATTGCAGGACCGTTACGCGCTGAAGAAGAGTTCGACCTCGGCCAGCGTCGGCGTGGGCGTGCTCGGTTCGTTGTCGTTGCCGGTCGGCAGCAGCGGCGATTCGCTGGTGCGCGTGTCCAGCACCACGGTGCAGGACGCGGCCTTCTACAAACGCTTCTTCGACCGTCTGAATTCGTACCTGCCCAAGGTGACCGAAGCGGTGCCTGCACCTGCAACTGCTGCTCCGCCACCGCCACCGCATGCGATATCACAAGCACCGGCTCCGGTGCCTGCGGCCGCTCAGGCCAGCGAGGCGGCCACTGCTCCCGCCACGCCAGCAACAGCTGCGCCGCAACCTGCCGCAACACCTGTCGAACAGCCACCAGTGGCGCCATTGCCGGTAGAGGCGCAGGACCCGCCGCCGACACCAGCCAAGCTGCCGCAAACCGAGCCAGCAAGCCAACCGTGACGGAGCGATTCAGGCTCTGCTCCAAAGCCTGAATAGCCGGTTGCACGCTTCACGTTGCGTTCTCGACCAAGTGGCGAAAGTGGAACCATGACTCGCCAAGGGGCGAGATGGAGACAGACGATGAAGATGCGCAATTCCCTTGTGGGTATGTCCCTGATCGCGTTGATGGCAACCAGCACACTGGCGCAGGCGCAAACGCGTTCGTACCAGCAGCGTTACACCGAAGCAGATGAGGGCCGCAAGTTCGGCGATGGCACGCGCGTGCGCTGCCGCAATGTCGAAGTGCAGAAGAACTCGACCGATCCCAATCGCATCGGCGGGACAGTTGCCGGCGCGGCCATTGGTGGCCTGCTCGGCAACCAGGTTGGTGGCGGCAACGGCAAGAAGCTGGCAACCGTGGCCGGTGCAGTTGCCGGCGGCGCAGCGGGCCGCACCATCCAGGGCAACCGTCAGCAAGCCAACGGTAACCGTCAGGTCGAGCGCGTCTGCGAACGCCGCTGAACCTGATGCAGTGAATCATACGAGCCCCGGTCCTGCCGGGGCTTTCTACGTCTGAGGATGCAGCAGCTTGCTGCCGATCTACACCACTTTGTACCGATGAGTGCGTTCCAGAAGCCCCGCCCGCGGCGGTGGACGGGAGTAATGCGGCCTGCGTCAGTATCAGTATTCGCGCCGCACCTACCGCGCCGCCGCCTCTCCGTGCGTCTATGCGCGATGGCGCTGCTCGGTGTGCAGCTGTTGCAGGCTGCCGCGGCCGCGCCGAGCGAGACCGCACGCAAGGCGTCCGTTGACTGTGTGGATGCCGTGCTGCAGAAGCTGGGCTGGAGCATTCGCAGCGCCGCAGTGGGTGCGCCGGTGATCCAGCGCGGCGAGCCGTGTACGCGCGGTTCGCTTGCGCAGGCGCGTGCGGCCGGCGATCTGCAGCTGACGCTGCCGGCCAGCTGGAACGTGCAGCAACGCGGCGCCGCGCTCAAGGCCTTGCTGGACGACAGCGCCACCCAATGCGCATACGCGTTCGAACTCGGTGCGGCCACACGGCGTGCCACCACGCAGCTACAGGACAACCCGGGCTACCGGTTTTCGGCGCTGCAGCTGGGCTGGATCGGATTCGGCTGGCGTGGCGCGGCCTCGCAGGGCTGGAGCGGCTTTCGCAGTTTCGGGCGCGGCTATCAACCGCGCGGCAGCAATGCGCAGGCGCTGGATGCGTTCTATCGCGGCCAGGTGCGTTCCGAATGCGGGGTGGGGCGGCAGGTGGCCCAGCTGGCCACCCAGCGCGAGTTGTATGGCGATGCCGGATTCGATCAGGTGTTCACCTCGGGCGAGTTGTCGATCGGCACGTTTCTGACCCTGCACGACACCGACAGCATCCTGCTGGGCGCGCATGCCGGCGAGTTCTTCGCCGACGGCAAGGCGGCCAGGACCGCGCAGCTGGGCCGGCAGGCATTTGTCGGCGCGCCGGGATTTATCGCGCATGTGTTCGACAAGTCGTTTCTGGACGACATCCACAACCAGGCCGAAAACTTCGTGGTGGTGGACGTCAGCGATGCGGCGGCGCGGGCGCTGGCGCAGCACGGCGGCTTTGCGCACTACGATGCGCTCAACCGGCAGATCTGGGAGCTGGCCAGGGAACTGCGCGGGCCGGGCAAACGTCGCTTCGAGCGGCTGCTGTATGAGCGCGATGCCGCGCTGCGCGCCACGCTCGACCCGCAGCAGCAGGCACGCCTGCAAACGCTGCAAGGCCTGCTGGATGACCCGTTCTACCAGGGCTTTCTGGTGTACGTGCATCCCAAGGGCATCAAGCCGATCGGGTACCACGTGGCGCGCCTGCTCGATCGCAATCCGCGCACGCCGTATGCCATCGACCTGACCCTGCACAATCTGCGCAGCACCTTGTACTGGCGTTGGATCGACTGGCAGCTGCAACAGTGCGGCGCCGGCACCACGGCGGAACAATCCATTGAGAATTCCGCCACGCCAGCGTACGCCGGGCGTGGCACCCTGCACTGATCAGATCATGAGGAGCGATTATGGAACTGGGTATGGTGGGTTTGGGCCGCATGGGCGCCAACATGGCCGAGCGCCTGGTGCACGGCGGACACCGCGTGCATGGCTACGATCCTGGCGAAGGTGCGCGTAGCAGTGCGCAGGCCAAGGGCATTGTCACCGCCGATGCGCTGGACGCACTGGTGTCCGCGCTGCCGAGCCCGCGCGTGGTGTGGTTGATGGTGCCGGCGGGCAA
Source organism: Xanthomonas sp. WHRI 6108 (assembly GCF_040202385.2). Classification (NCBI taxonomy): domain Bacteria; kingdom Pseudomonadati; phylum Pseudomonadota; class Gammaproteobacteria; order Lysobacterales; family Lysobacteraceae; genus Xanthomonas; species Xanthomonas sp. WHRI 6108. Next base: position 810,160 of record NZ_CP168198.1, read on the forward strand.
GATCGTCGACGACACCCTGGGGCAGCTGCTGCCGCTGTTGCAGGCCGGCGACATCGTCATCGATGGCGGCAATTCGTACTACAAGGATTCGCAACGCCGCGCCGCGCTGCTGCATGCCAGTGGGATCGCCTTTGTCGATTGCGGCACCAGCGGCGGCGTCTGGGGCCTGCAGGAAGGCTACAGCCTGATGGTCGGCGGCGACGAAGCGGCGGTGACCACGCTGCATCCGGTCCTGGCCACGCTGGCGCCGGCAGCGGACAAGGGCTGGGGCCGCGTCGGCCCGAGCGGCGCCGGCCACTTCACCAAGATGGTCCACAACGGCATCGAGTACGGAATGATGCAGGCCTATGCCGAGGGCTTCGCGCTGATGCAGCACAAGAGCGACTTTGCGCTGGACCTGCACCAGGTCGCCGAGATCTGGCGCGATGGCAGCGTGGTGCGTTCGTGGCTGCTGGATCTCACCGCCGATGCGCTGGCGCACAATCCGACCATGGCCGGTATCGCACCATTCGTGGCCGATTCGGGCGAAGGGCGCTGGACGGTGGCCGAGGCGATCGACCTGGAAGTGTCGGCGCCGATCATCACCTTGTCGCTGATGGAGCGGCTGCGCTCGCGCGACAAGGACTCGTTCACCGACAAGCTGCTGGCCGCAATGCGCAACCAGTTCGGTGGTCATGCGGTCAAGACCACCACGGAAGCCGCGCCGACGATCGGCAGCAAGGACGTCTGAACGATCGCGCCGATTCCTGCGCGCCTGCATGGCGCGCAGTGCAGGTCTGTTCCATCGCGTCTGTGTGCGGCGACTGCCGGCGTGCGCGCTGACTGATGGCAGTGCGCATCGATGCAGTGCCTGGGCGTGGCAGCGCAGAACGCGAGCGCGCCATTGCCGATGCCAAATGTTGGCTGGGCGCCTGCACCGGCGCCCGGCCGTGCATCAGTCGCGTGAAGCCGCGTTCGCGCCTTCCAGCCATTGCACCTGGCCCGAGGCGGCGCTGCGTTGTGCCAGCTCCAGCAGTTCCATCACCTGCACCGCGTCGGCAGCGCTGACCGGTGCCGGTCCGGCGCCGGCCAGGGCATCGCGAAACGCGGCGTAGCACTGGCGGTAGTCGCCCGGCGTCGTGTCGGGTTGATGGGTATGCACGCGGCCTTCGTCGTCGACGCGGGTCAGCGTGCCCGGAAGCGGGTCCACGCCCCAACCGGCGGTACCGGGGCGGCGTCCGGCGCGTAGCTGGTCTTCCTGGGTATCCAGCCCATGCTTGAGGTAACTGCCACGGGTGCCGTGCACGGCAAAGCGCAGGCCGCTGTCGGCCACCAGCGAGCCGGCGTGCAGGATCACGCGCAGCCGCGGGTAACGCAGGGTGACGTGGAAGTAGTCGTCGCTGCGCGCCTGGTTGCGCTGGCGCTGCAGGTCCGCGCCGATCGCCTGTGGCGTGCCGAACAGCTGCAGCGCCTGATCGAGCAGATGCGGCCCCAGGTCGTACCAGAGACCGGCGCCGGGGATGTCGCTTTCGCGCCAGCGGTCGCGCACCTGCGGCCGGAAGCGGTCGAAATGCGAATGGAATTCCACCACCTCACCCAACTGGCCTTCGTCGATCAGCCGGCGCACGGTGAGGAAGTCCGCATCCCAGCGCCGGTTCTGGAACACGCTGACGATGCGCCCGGCCGCCGCCGCCGCAGCGACCACTTCGCGTGCCTGTGCGGCGTCCAGTGCAAAGGGCTTGTCCACCAGCACATGCTTGCCGGCGGCCAGGGCCTGCAACGCGAACGGTGCGTGGGTTTGGTTGGGGGTGGCCAGCACCACCGCATCCAGCGCCGGATCGGCCAATGCCGTTTCCAGATCGGCCAGCACGGCGACATCGGGGAAGTCGGCCTGCACCTGCTGCGGCTTGGACGACACCACGCTGTGCAGGGCCAGGCCGGGGGTGCCGGCGATCAGCGGGGCATGGAAGGTGCGGCCGACATAGCCATAGCCGACGACGGCCAGATTGAACGGTTTAGGCATTGAAAACGGTTCATCGCAACGACGGAGGAGGCCTGCATGGTATTGCACCCACGCGTGTGTGCCGGGTTCACAACCCCTGCATCCGGCAGTCACGTGTGCACGACGAGCGCCACTGCAGACTGCGGCCACATTCACAGGAGGGTACATCCGATGAAGAACATCACACATGCACGCAAGCTGCTGGCCCTGGCGCTGTCGCTCGGTCTGACGCTGGGTGCCTCGCAGGCATTCGCTGCGCCGCAGGAGCACGCCGCGCACAAGGATCACGCTGCCGACAACATGAACGAATCCAAGAAGCCGGTGACCGACACCTGGATCACCACCAAGGTAAAGGCCGATCTGCTGGCCACTGACAATGTGTCGGGCACCGACGTCAAGGTCGAGACCAAGAACGGCATCGTCACCCTGACCGGCACGGTTGCCACCAAGGCCGAGCACGACAAGGCCGTGGCAGTTGCCAAGGGCATCGAAGGCGTCAAGAGCGTCAAGTCCACCGGCCTAAAGGTCGTCGCTGCAAAGATGTAATTGCAGCGGTAGCGAATGCCGGGCCAGCCGAGGCGAGGCGGCTGAACCGAGCACAAGGCGCACTCCATGGGGTGCGCCTTTTTTGTTGCCTGCGCGCACGACGGGCACGCCGACGGGCGGCTGGGCGCTCGCGCCATTTTCACGTTTACTGCACTTATGATATGCCCATTCAGCTATGTCGCCGTGGGAGTGATCAGGCTGAATCGTTAATCTCATCCTGAGCCTGATCGGAGACAATGCCGACTTGCCTTCGGGGCCTTGGCAGCGAGCGGATACAGACCTAGCAATGCAGACAACGGTCCAAGAAGACAGATGGGATCGCTGGCGCCTGCCATTACTGGCGGTTGCCGTGTTTCTGATTGTGGTGGTGCCGTCGCTGCTGCTGCAGCAGATGGCGCACAACGCCAACCAGGCCGCGGTGTGGGTGTCGCATAGCCAGGAGGTGCAGGAGACCGCCCAGCGCCTGGAAGCGGCGATGCGCGATACCGAATCTGCGGCCTTGATGCGCTCGCATGGCGTGCAGCGCCCGGCCCTGCTGGAGCGCATGCGGCGCGGCCGGCGCGAGTCGCTGGCTGCGGTGCAGCGGCTGATCGTGCTGACCAAGGACAACCCCGCACAGCAGGTGCGGATGGGGCGTATCCAGAGCACCATCGAGCGGCGCCTGTTGCTGGCCGAGCGGATTGCGGTGACCACCGCGCCGGAGCAGATCCGTCTGCTGATCAACGACATGACCCTGAACAACCCGATCCGCGTGCTGATCGACGAGTTGCAGGACGCCGAGGGCAAGCTGCTGGAGTTGCGCAGTGCGCGCGCCGACACCGAACGCACGCATTACGCGGTGTTGAGCTGGGGCACGCTGGTGGTGCAGTTGCTGCTGCTGGGCACGGTGACCTGGTTGCTGCAGCGGCAGATCCGTCGCCGCCTGGCCGCCGAGCAGGAATACCTGCGCGCCAACGGCCGCGCGTCGTCGGTGCTGCAGACCGTGCGCGAGCCGATCGTGCTGCTGGATTCCGGCCAGCGCATCCTGCTGCACAACCCGGCGTTTGCCGAGTTGTACGGGCTGGACGAGCGCGGCAACGAATCGATGCCGCTGGAGGACGTGGGCGATGGCGTCTGGCGCGATGCGCAGATCCATCAGCGGCTGGCCGACGTGTTGCTGCGCGGCCGCGAGTTGTGGGACTACGAACACGAGCAGCGCGCCGCCGATGGCGTGCAGCGCACCATGCTGATCAACGCGCGGCGCATGCCGCTGCCGGACACCAGCGACGAAGACGTGGTGCTGATGACGGTCAGCGACATCAGCCTGCAGAAGGCCTCGCAGCTGCGCATCCAGGAGCTCAACCGGCAGATGGAAGGCAAGGTGGAGCAGGTGTCGGAGGTCAATCGCGAGCTGGAAGCCTTCAGCTATTCGGTCTCGCACGATCTGCGCGCGCCGCTGCGCCATGTGGCCGGATTCTCCGACAAGCTGGCGCGCCACCTGGGCGATGCGGCGGACGAGAAATCGCGTCACTACATGGAAGTGATCAGCAGCTCGGCGCGGCGCATGGCGTCGCTGATCGACGATCTGCTGGTGTACTCGCGCCTGGGCCGCAGCGCGCTGCGGTTGCAGGCGGTGGACATGCAGTCGCTGGTGTCGGAAACCCGCGCGATCCTGGATTCCAACGTACAGAGCGAGAACACCGGCCACCGTGTGGACTGGCATATCGCGCCGTTGCCGGTGCTGGTGGCCGACGAGAACATGATGCGCCAGCTGTGGATGAACCTGCTCGGCAACGCGGTGAAATACAGTACCAAGCGCGAGGTGGCCAGGATCGAGGTCACCTATACGCCGATGGCCGACGGCGGCCACCAGTTCAGCGTGCGCGACAATGGCGCCGGCTTCGACATGGAATACAGCGCCAAGTTGTTCGGCGTGTTCCAGCGCCTGCACAAGGCCAGCGAATATCCCGGGACCGGTATCGGCCTGGCCAGCGTGCGGCGTGTGCTGACGCGTCACGGCGGCCGGGTCTGGGCCGAAGGCGCGGTCGACGAAGGCGCCACGTTCTATTTTGTGCTTCCTCCTGCGCTTGAAGCGCCCAACCAAGAGTTCAATGTATGACCGCCATCCGTACCATTCTTCTGGCAGAAGACAGCCCGGCCGATGCGGAAATGGCCGTCGACGCGCTGCGCGAAGCCCGCCTGGCCAATCCCATCGTGCACGTCGAGGACGGCGTGGAGACCATGGACTACCTGTTGCGTCGGGGCATCTTCGCCGATCGCGAGGAAGGCCTGCCGGCGGTGTTGCTGCTGGACATCAAGATGCCGCGCCTGGACGGGCTGGAAGTGCTCAAGCAGATCCGCAGCGAGGAGTCGCTCAAGCGCCTGCCGGTGGTGATCCTGTCGTCCTCGCGCGAGGAGAGCGACCTGGCCCGCAGCTGGGACCTGGGCGTGAATGCCTACGTGGTCAAGCCGGTGGACGTGGATCAGTTCTTCAACGCAGTCAAGACGCTCGGCACCTTCTGGGCGGTCATCAATCAGGCACCGGAGCTGGACTGACCCATGCTGCAAGAGGGGGGCAAACTGGAGCAGCTGAAGATCCTTCTGGTGGAAGATTCACCGGAAGACGCCGAGCTGTTGTCCGATCAGCTGCTCGATGCCGGGCTGGATGCGGCGTTCGAGCGTGTGGACAGCGAGCCGTCGTTGCGTGCCGCACTGGATGAATTCCAGCCGGACATCGTGCTGTCGGACCTGAGCATGCCCGGTTTTTCCGGCCATCAGGCGCTGCGCCTGGTGCGCCAGAGCGGCGCCACGCCCTTCATTTTCGTCTCCGGCACCATGGGCGAGGAGACCGCGGTCAAGGCGCTGCAGGACGGCGCCAACGACTACATCATCAAGCACAACCCGACCCGTCTGCCGAGCGCGGTGATCCGCGCGATCCGCGAGGCGCGCGCCGACCTGGAACGCCAGCGCGTGGAGAGCGAGCTGATGCGCGCGCAACGGCTGGAAAGCCTGGCAATGCTGGCGGCCGGGTTGAGCCACGACCTGCGCAACATCCTGCAGCCGTTGCTGATCGTGCCCGACCTGCTGGCCGGACGCACCGACGATCCGCAGCTGCGCCAGCTGGCCAACGTGGTGGCCGAGTGCGGCCGGCGCGGGCACGAGATGGCCGAGTCGATGCTCTCGTTCGTGCGTGGCTCCAACAAGCCGCGCGAGCAGGTGTCGATCGCCAGCCTGTTCCAGGCCGTGCAGATGTTGCTCAAGAGCAGCCTGCCCGACGGCGTGCGCCTGCAGATGGACACGATCCCGCTGGATCTGACCATCGAGGCCAACTACACCGAGTTGCAGCAATGCCTGCTCAACCTGGGCCTGAATGCGATCCAGGCGATGCCGGGCGGCGGGATGCTGACCCTGTCGGCCGATCGCCACGACGGCACGCGCGTGCGCATGAGCGTGGCCGACACCGGCGTGGGCATGAACGAAGATACCCGCGCACGCCTGTTCAGTCCGTTCTTCACCACCAAGGCCGATGGCACCGGCCTGGGGCTGATTTCCTGCAAGCGCATCGTCGAAAGCTACGGCGGCAGCATCGTGGTCGACAGCCGCCTGGGCGAGGGCACGCGGTTCGACATGATCGTGCCGATGCGTGCGGCCGCAGTGACGATTGCCGACACCGAGCCGCCGCTGGCGTTGGGGCATGGGCAGCGCATCCTGCTGGTGGATGGCGAGGCCACGCGCCTGTCGCTACTGGGCAATGCCTTGTCCAGCCAGGGCTATCAACCGCAGCTGGCCACCGATGGCGCGGCGGCGCTGCAACTGGTGCAGCAGCACGCGATGCCGGACCTGGTGATCATCGACAGCGACATCATCCAGCTCTCGGCGGTGAGCGTGTTGTTGAGCATGCAGGAGCTGGGCTACCACGGCCCGGCGATCGTGCTCGAAGATGTCGGCGCGCCGCTGCAACGTTCGCATTTTCCGCCGGACATCCCGGTGCATGTGCTGCGCAAACCGCTGGAAATGCGCCGGGTGTTCCGCGCGGTGGCGCATGCGCTGGAAGCGGCCTGAGGCCAGGGTCTGGCGCGCTGCGGGCGGGCAGGCTCAGATGCGACACGATTGCAACAGTTGACGCCCACGCTGGCCGCATGCGCGAATAACGCATGACCACCGTGCTTCTCAGCCTCGGCAGCAACGTCCAGCCGACCCACTACCTGCGCCTGGCCGTCGACGCCTTGCGCGCACGCTTCGGCCAGCTTGCCGTCTCGCCGGCGTACCGCACGCCGGCGGTGGGCTTCGACGGGCCGGACTTCGTCAACAACGCCGTGGCGCTGGACACGGACATGGACCTGGCTGCGCTGGATCACTGGCTGCATGCGCTTGAAGATGCGCACGGCCGCGATCGCAGCGGCCCGCGTTTCAGCGACCGCACCCTGGACGTGGATGTGGTGTTCTTCGGCGATTGCATCATCGAAGGCCCCGGCCATCTGCGCATCCCGCGGCCCGAGCTCAAGCATGCCTTCGTGTTGAAGCCGCTGGCCGATATCGCGCCCGATTTTGTCGACCCGCTGAGCGGGCAGACCCTGGCCGCGCTGTGGCAGGCGCACCCGCAGCACGGCATCGCGTTCATGACGGTGGCGCTGGATGCGGCCCCGGCGCTGGATGTGGCGCGCTAGCGCCGTTGCAGCTCAACTGAGCTGGCGGCCGCCGTCCACATGCAGGGTGTGGCCGGTGACGAAGCCGGCGTCGTCCAGCAGCCAGCGCACCGCCTCGGCGATTTCCTCCGGCGTGCCGATGCGAGCCAGCGGCGTGCGTGCGAGCAGCGCCTGCCTGGCCGCTGCGGATTTGCCTTGCTCCGGCCACAGGATCGCGCCGGGCGCGACCGCGTTGACGCGTACCTCCGGTGCCAGCTCCAGCGCGAGCGAGCGGGTCAGCATTTCCAGCGCACTCTTGGACGCGCCGTACAGCGGGTGATTGCGCATCGGCTGCTGCGCGTGCAGGTCGGTGATGTTGACGATGGCACCGCGATGCTGGCGCAGCTGCGCGGCGGCAGCCTGGGCGATGAAGAACGGTGCGCGTGCATTGACTGCGAACAACTCGTCCCATTGCGCGGCTGTCGCTGCGCCGAGCGCGGTGGGGTAGAACGCGGAGGCATTGTTGACCACGCCATCCAGGCGGCCGAACGCGGCGATGCAGTCGGCGACCAGCTGCGCCGGTGCCTCCGGCAAGCGCAGATCCGCGTGCAAGGCCTGTGCACTACCGGCGCGCAGGGCGCACAGCTCCGCTACACGCGCGCCGAGCGCCGCGCCGGAGCGGTGCGCATGCAGGGCGACGCGGTAGCCGGCCGCATGCAGCGTGGTGGCGATCTGCGCGCCGATCCGGCGACCTGCACCGGTGATCAACACCACCTTGGAACTGTCTGTCATGGCGTACTCGCTCGGCGTTGCAAAGGGCTCGGCTATCCTGTGCATTGTCCCCGCAACCGGTGCCCGCATGCACGCCGACCTTCCTACTCCCGATCCGGACGCCTTGGCGCATAGCGACCGGCTGGCCGCGCATCTGCGCGCCGAGATCGCCGCCGCCGGTGGTGCGATTCCGTTCTCGCGTTTCATGGAGCTGGCGTTGTACGCGCCGGGTCTGGGCTATTACAGCGCCGGCTCCAGCAAGTTCGGCGAGGCTGGCGATTTCGTCACCGCACCGGAGCTGGGGCCGTTGTTCGCGGCCACCGTGTCCGGGGCGCTGGCACCGGTGCTGCAGCAGCTCGGGCCGCAGGCGCGCGTGCTGGAAGTGGGCGGCGGCAGCGGTGCATTTGCCGAAGTCACGCTCAAGCGTCTGCTCGAGCTGGATGCGCTGCCGGAGCGTTACGCGATCCTGGAGCCCAGTGCCGACCTGCGCGAGCGTCAGCGCGAGCGGTTGGGACGCAGCCTGATCCCGCCGGTCTTCGATCTGGTCGAGTGGCTGGACGGGCCGTTCCCGGACGATTGGGACGGGGTGCTGTTCGCCAACGAAGTGATCGACGCATTGCCCACGCCGCGCTTCACGCTGCGCGACGGCGAGGTGTATGAAGAAACCGTGGTGCTGGATGCGCAGCAGCAATTCGCGCGCGGCGAGCAGCCGGCCGATGCCTTGCTGGGCGCGGCAGTGCGGCATCTGGAACGTTATCTGGAGCAGCCCTTCGCCGATGGTTATCGCTCCGAGCTGCTGCCGCAGTTGCCCTACTGGATCCAGGCGGTGGCTGGCGGTCTGAAGCGCGGCGCGATGTTGTTCGTCGATTACGGTTACCCGCGTGGCGAGTTCTATCGTGCGCAGCGCGAAGACGGCACCTTGCGCGCGTTCTATCGCCATCGTATGCATGAGGATTTGTATCGCTGGCCGGGCCTGCAGGATCTGACTGCGTCGGTGGACTTCACCGCGTTGGCGGAGGCCGGCACCGGAGCCGGTTTCGAGTTGGCCGGCTACTGCACGCAGGCGAGTTTTCTGCTCGGCAATGGCCTGGATGCGTTGTTGGCGCAGGCCGACACGCGCACCGACGAAGTAGGGCGCATGCGGCTGCGCGAGCAAATCAAGCGGCTGACCTTGCCCAGCGAAATGGGCGAGCGCTTCCAGGTGATGGGTTTTGCGCGCGACGTCGATTTTGCGCCGGCATTTCTGGCGGGCGATCTCACGTGGCGGCTGTGACGCAGACGCTGCGCCCGTTTCATCGGCCGCGGTTGTGGGTGGGGTTGTGGATCGCTGCGATCGTGGTGGTGATCGCGGTCTGCCTGGGGCCGCCTCCGGAGATTCCGGAGCTGCCGGATAACAGCGACAAGGCCGAGCACTTTTTGACCTTCGCGCTGTTGTGCTGGGGCGCGGTGCAGTTGTTTGCCACGCGCCGCGCGCAGCTTGGTGCGGCCATCGGTCTGGTGGCTTTAGGCGTTGGCATCGAGATCGCGCAAGGCGCACTGACGACCAACCGAAGCGCCGACCCATACGATGCGCTGGCCGACACGCTGGGCATTGCTGCAGGCCTGTGCCTGGCGTGGACGCCGTTGTGTCTTGTGATGTTGCGGATCGACCAGCGCCTGTTCGCGCGGGGTTGAGTTGCGTGTGCGCATGCGTGTACGAATGCGCGTGTGCGCCAGGCACTGCCGTTATCGGGCGGTTTACTTGCGATGGCGCATTGACGCATCGGCAGCGGGTAGCGGGATGTCGTGGCAGCTGCCTGCAGTGTGTGGAGTCCCGGATCCGGCGCATGGCTGCATCGGGTAGCAGCCACGCGTACATCATCGGATGAGACGTCGATCGCAGCCTGTGGATGCGCGGGTTACAGCTTCATGTTCAGGCCAAGATAGAGCTGGCGCCCTGACGCTGGCGAAAACATCGGCTGCGCCTGCGTCCAGAAGAAGCTGTCGTACCACACGTAGGCATACTCGCGGCCGGTGGCATTGCGGACCTGCAGATCCACGCTCCAGGCGGGGTTGATGGTGTATCTGGCGGTGAGATCCAGGATGGCGAAGCCGCCGTATTTGCCGGCCAGGTTGCGCTCCTCCAGATAGTAGTCGCCTTGCGCGCGGCCCTGCATTCCCAAGCGCAGCGCAGCGGTCGGGCGGTACTCGACGCCGACGTTGCTGATGTAACGCGGCGTTGCGGCCACTTCGCGGCCGACCAGCGACACGCTGGCATCGCGGTCGTCGCGTTCGATCTTTGCCTCCTGGTACGCGTGCGATGCCCATAGCGTCCACCTGTCGCCCAGCTGCGCATTGATCTGCGCATCCACCCCACGCCTGCGTGTCTTGCCCAGGGTGACGGTGGTGCCGGTGGCGGGCATGTTGGAGACTTCGTTGGCCGCATCCTGTTGCCACACCGCAATGCGCGCCTGGCCGCCCTGGAACGGGCTGAATTTCATGCCCAGCTCCACGCCGGTATTGGTGGACGGGCGGACGTCCGCCTGCCCGGCGGTGAGGTAAGCCGGCGCCGTGGACCCGGTCAGCACCTGGAAGCTGCGGCCCCAGTTGGCATAGACGTTGGTGGTCGGGGTGAAGGCGTAGACCAGGCTCAGTTTGGGCTGCTCGATGGTGCCGTAGCGCTGCAGCGGCGCGCGAACGCCGCCGGGCAGTTGGGTGTCGCCGTCGAAGCGGTCCACACGGTAGGCCGGCACGATCTTCAGCGCCTCGGTCGGCTGATAGATCGCCTGCACGTAGGCGCCCCAGTTGTCGAAGGTATGGCGGTCGTCGTTCTGGATGCGTGCCGGCGTGGCATTGAAATCGGTGGGCTCGGCATAGCTGAAACGCTCGCGTCGGTAGGCGTTGTCCTGATGCTCGTAGTTGATGCCGCCTTCCAGGGTGAGCGTGTCGCTGCTGCGCCAGGTCAGCGTGTTGAGCATGCCGACCTGGGTCTCGTCCCAGATGCGGCGCTGGCGTGGCGCATTGCCGGTGGGCAGGTCGCTGAAGGTCACCCGGCGGTCGTCGTGATAGCGGTTGGAGTAAAGCTTGGTGCCGAAAAACAGCCCGTCTGCCAGCTTTAGATCCAGATGGACGCCGAACTGGCGCATGTCGCGGTCGTCGCCGTCGTTGCGGTTGCGCAGGTCCGAACTGCGACGGTCTGCCTGCATTTCCGCTGCGGTCATGAAGCCGGGTTCGTCGGCCTGGTTGTGATAGACGCGTGCGGTCAGGCCGATGCGCATGCCGTCGTCGAGGTTGCCGTAGAACCATTTGCCGCCCAACGAATACTTGCTGGAGGTGTCGTGGTCGCGGTAGCCATCGGAGGCCTGCACGCCGACAAAATAGTTCTGCGCAAACCCGTCGCGTTCGCGTCCCACGGCCAGCTGCGCATCGCGGGTGTTGAAGCTGCCGTAGGTCAGGCGCGCGTCGGTGTAACTGCCGCCCTGGCGCGTGCCGAAATTGATGTTGCCGCCGATATTGTGCAGGCCGTAGCGCGGATCATTGGTGCCGCGTACCACTTCGATGTAACTGATTTCCAGCGGGAACAGCATGTCGATGAAGCGCTGGTTGCCACTGTTGACGTTGCTGGGGATACCGTCGATCAGCGTCTTGATCGCATTGAGGTAACCCTCGCCGTTGAAGGCGCGAAAGCTGACCTTGCCCGATTCGGCGCCTTGCCGGGTTTCGGTGAGCTGGATGCCGGGCATCTGCCCGAGCAGCTCCCAGCTATAGGACACGTTCTTGTCCTCGATCTGATCTGCCCCCAGCACGTCCACCGAGGTCAGTACCTGATGCGCGGTGAGTTGGCCTTCGCCATGCTGGTGGACATCGACCTTGCCGAGCGTCAGCGCTGAATCGGACGACTGTGCGCGTGCCTCAGGGAGCAGCAGAACGGCGCCGACGGCCGCCGCGAGAATGTGGATCTTCATGGATCGGACAGCACCAATGCGAAGTGGGAAACCGAATGTGGCATCTTTTGCAATATTATAACATAAATGACAAATCTTCGATCCGAGCCGCAGGGCGCTCGCGGTGCGCGTGCGCTGCCCGGGGCTGGATCGCGGCAGCCAGCGCGCTTCGCACCGCGCTCAGCGGTGGCTGCGGTCAGCAGGATTGGAGGCCGGCAGCAGCTCCGGTGACCAGGCGTGGCTGGCCCGGCGCGACAGGCTTGGGTGGCAGGCGGCAGGGGGGGGGCTGGTCGCGTCGGTACGTGCCGGCCGCTGGTGCCGGTGTTCTGCGGAGCGTTAGCCGGGCATGCGTACCGCGCGTTCGCGTAGCCACTTGGTCGCCACCCACTTTTCGCCGGCCAGGACCGGTGCGCCGGCATGCAGGCTGCGTGTCATTGGATGCGGGCGGTCGTAGCTGAAGAACACCGCATTGCCTTTGACGGCGGCAACGTCCAGGTGCGCATCGGGAAAGCGCGTGGCGCCGCCGCGTTCCGGCGTGTTGAGATACATCACCAGCGATGCGACGCGTTGGCCGCCGGCCTGCAGCAACACCGGCGTGCCGGCGGCCGCGGGGTCGAAGTAATCGTAGTGCGGTTGATACTCGGCGCCGGTGGCATAGCGCAACACCTGCAGTCCTTCGCCGTGGTCCACGGGCCAGTCGAGCAGGCGGGCGATGCGTGCTTCGATGCGTTGGCACAGCGCATCCTGCCCCAGCTGCAGGCACATGCTGTGGCTGGTGCGTGCGGCATGCACGATCTGCGCGCCGTTGTCGTTGTCCACCGTGCGCGAACGCGCCAGGCGTGGCTGCGCCAGTGCGATCAATGCCTCGCATTCGGCATCGGACAGGAAATCGCCCAGCACCACCACGCGCGGCAGCAACAGGCTGACCAGCACGCGCACCTGGCGATCGCCCAGGTCCAGCAACGAGGCATCGTTGTACTGCAGCACTGCCGGCACGCGCACCGGCACCGGCAGGCCATGGGTCTGCGCGTGCTGGTGGATGTGGTCGCGCAGCAGGGCCTCGACTGCGTCGATGGCGTCCTGTTCGTTCCAGCCCTGATCCAGGAGCGGCTGTAGCGCCTGTTCGGGCGGCTGGCCGGCCATTGCCTGCGCAATGATCCAGTCGCCCAGGGCAGCGGGGATGGGAGGCGGAGTCATCCTCCTACAGTGCATGTCAATGTGTGGCAGGCATGTGTCAATTGTGTCGTCGTAAGACAAATGAAACAGACAGCCCCTATAAAAGTGACGGGGATCTTGAACGTGCTCGCCACTGCAGTGAGCGGAACGCAACCAATTCTTGACGACTCCTCTTCATACCGGACCTTTCTTGACCTGGAGATCAGCCGCATGTCCGTTCGCAATAGCAGCAAGACACTTCTCATGACCTTTGGTACCGCGCTGGCCTTGTCGGCCTGCGGTGGTGGTGCCGATCGTGTCGCCTCGCCCGGCGAGGGCGCATTTCCGCCGGCACCGACGCCGGCTCCCGCACCGACCCCGGCGCCCACGCCTGCACCGACGCCCGCTCCGGCACCGACCGGCCCGGCCGCCGATTGCCCGACCGGTTTCTCCAACGTCGGCACCATCGCCAACAACACGCTGCGCGCCTGCCAGCTGCCGGACACCATCAACGGCAACCTGGTGGTGCCGGCACGTGCGGGTACGGCGTATTCGATCAGCGGACGCGTCAACGTGGGCACCGACCGCGGCGGCAACGCCATCGCACCGGCCGCCGGCAGCACGCAGGGCATCCTGACCATCGAGCCGGGCGTGACCCTGTTCGGTTCGGCGGGTAGCGACTACATCGTGGTCAACCGCGGTTCGCAGATCTTTGCCGAAGGCAGCGCCACCGCCCCGATCGTGTTCACCGCGCGCCAGGCGCTGGAGGGCCAGGTCAGCGCCAACACCATCGGCTTGTGGGGTGGCATCGTGGTGCTGGGCCGTGCGGCCATCAACAACTGCCCGGGCACCACGGTCTCCGGTACGCCGGAATGTCAGGCGCAGGTGGAAGGTACCAATGCGTTCTACGGCGGCAACAGCGCCACCGACAACAGCGGCTCCATGCGCTACCTGCGGGTGATGTATTCGGGCTTCGAAATTTCGCCCAACAACGAGCTGCAGGGCATCACCCTGGCCGGCGTGGGCAGCGGCACGCGCCTGGATCATGTGCAGATCCACAATAGCTCCGACGACGGTATCGAATGGTTCGGTGGCACCGTCAACGGCAGCCACATCGTGATCACCGGCGCCGACGACGATTCGCTGGATACCGACGCCGGCTGGAACGGCGCACTGCAGTTCGGCATCGTGGTGCAGCGCGCCGGTGGCGGCGACCGCATGAACGAGTGGAGCAGCCTGCGCCGTCAGCCGTATTCGCGCCCGAAGGTGGCCAACTTCACCTACGTGGGCAATGCGCGCGCCGGTGCGGCGATCATGCTCAACCAGGGCACGCAGGCCGCGTTCTACAACTCGGTCGTCACGCGTCCGGCCGGTGGCAGCGGTGATGGCCTGGTGTGCTTCAACCTGGCCGATGCCGACACGCTCGGGACCTTCAACTCGGTGTTCTTCGCCTGCCCGACGGCCTTCGGCAGCGACGCGCGTGCGGCCACCCAGTTCGCGGCCGGCACCAACAACGTCGCCAACGGCGTGTCCACGTTGCAGAACACCTTCGTTAATGGCGCCAACGAAAGCGCCGTGCCGGCCTTCCAGGGCTTGAACGGGGTGAGCAGCTTCTTCCAGCAGGTGAACTACATCGGTGGCGTGCGCGATGCCAACGACACCTGGTGGCAGGGCTGGACCTGTGGCCTGACCGCCGATCGTCCCTGCTGAGGCACAGCATCGCAAGGCAGCCCGCGCGGCTGCCTTGTGATGCGTCCAGCTTCATCTTTCAGTTGCCAGGGCTCCCACGATGCGAACCTCCGCTGTCGCCCGTCTCTCGCGGACGGGCCTGTCTCTTTCCATTTCCACCTTGCTGTTTTCCGGCGCTGCGCTGGCGCAGTCGACCACCACCGATGCCGGCTCTGCCAGCGGCAGCAGCACCGCCACCAGTGCGCCCAAGCAACTCGACCAGGTCGTGGTGCGCGGCGAGTACATTCCCGAACCGATGCTGCAGACCTCGGAGGTGGCATCGTTCGTCACCCGTGAGGACATGGAGCGCACCGGCGACAGCAGCGCGGCGGTAGCGCTGACGCGTGTCACCGGGCTGAGCCTGTCGCGCGGCAAGTATGTGTATGTGCGCGGCCTGGGCGAGCGTTATTCGTCGGCATTGTTCAACGGCTCGCCGTTGCCCAGCCCCGAGCCGATGCAGCGCGTGGTGCCGCTGGATCTGTTCCCCAGCGACGTGCTGGCCAGCGTGACCGTGCAGAAAACCTATTCGGCCGATTATCCGGGCGAATTCGGCGGTGGCGTGATCGATCTGCAGTCGATGGCGGTGCCGGACAAACCGTTCCTGTCGCTGACCGTGGGTGGCGGCGTCAACAGCGTCAGCACCG
The DNA here is from genome assembly GCF_040202385.2 of Xanthomonas sp. WHRI 6108. NCBI lineage: Bacteria > Pseudomonadati > Pseudomonadota > Gammaproteobacteria > Lysobacterales > Lysobacteraceae > Xanthomonas > Xanthomonas sp. WHRI 6108. Next base: position 825,512 of record NZ_CP168198.1, read on the forward strand.
GCGAAAAAGGCCTGACCTATTACGGCTCCGGCGATGACGAATGGGGCTACGACGACGGCACCCGCAAGCAGCCTGCCGCGTTGCGCGATGCGATCCAGAGCGGCCGGCGCGTGGATCTGGGCAGTTTCTCGCGCGAGGACATCCGCCGTATCGGCCGCAGCTTGAACGACGCCAACCTGTATGTGCTGCAGGAAAAGGACAGCATCGCCCCGGACGTCAATGTCGGCGGCAGTGCCGGTTACAGCATGGACGTGGGCGAGGCCAAGCTGGGCATCATCGCGGTGGCCAGCTACGACAACGAGTGGCGCACGCGCACCGGCAAGCAGCAGGACGGCATCTTTGTCGGCGATACGGTCGAGTTCAATTCCAACTACGACTTCGCCACCACCCGCAACAACGTGCGCACCAACGGCATGCTGGGCCTGGGCTGGGAGTACGGCCGCCACACCATCGGCTGGACCACCTTGTATGTGCACGATGCTTTGAAAGTGGCACGCAGCCGTGCCGGCCGCGATGAGCTGGCCGGTTTCGATGTGCGTGACGACAACACCGAGTGGTACGAGCGCCAGCTGATCAACAACCAGCTGCGCGGCACGCACGCGTTCGGCGAGTACGACGATCTCAAGATCGAATGGCGCGCAGCGGTGGCCAATGCCAGCCGCGATGTGCCGTACGAAACCGGCATTCGCTACGAGTTGCTCGATGGCTACTGGGCGCACGATGCCTCGCGCGTGCAGAACTACACCCGCTTCAGCAAGGTCGACGACAAGGTGGCCAGCGGCGGGGTGGATGTGACCTGGCGTTTGCCGATCGAGCACGACTTCACCGTCAAGGGCGGTCTGGCCTATCTGGACAACGACCGCAGCGCGTGGAGCCGCGAGTTCCGCTTCCTGGCGCTGGACGGCCCACTGCCGTTCTACAACCAGTTCCAGCGTGTGGATTACCTGATCTCCGATTACAACCTCAGCAACGATCTGCTGCGCCTGCGCGAGACCACCGGCAGCTTCGGTGCGGCCGCGTACGATGCGACCCTGAAGGTCAAGGCGGCGTATCTGCAGGCCGAGGGCGAGATCGTGCCGACCCTGCGCGCCACCGTCGGTGTGCGTTACGAAGACGCCACCCAGGCGGTGCATCCGTACGACATCTTCACTGGCGTGCGCCAGGACAGCGTGGCACCGCTGGAGAACAGCTACGCGCTGCCATCGGCCACGGTGACCTGGAATTTTGCCGAGAACCAGCAGCTGCGCTTTGGTGCATCCAAGACCATCGCGCGCCCGCAGTTCCGCGAGATGGCGCCGCAGCAGTACCTGGACCCGGACATCGACCGCCAGTTCTTCGGCAACCCGTTCCTGGTCGATAGCGAGCTGGTCAACCTGGATGCGCGGTACGAGTGGTTCTTCGAGCCGGGCGAGTATTTCACCGTCGGCGCGTTCTACAAGAGCATCGACAAGCCGATCGAAGCCATCGTCAACGATGCACCCGGCGGCGGCATCGTGCAGAGCTTCATCAATGCGCCCGAGGCCACCTTGTACGGCATCGAGCTGGAGGCCAAGAAATATCTGGACCTGCCGATCGCGGCCGACTGGTGGGGCGACAAGCGGGTGTTCGTGTCCGGCAACTACACGCGCACCAAGTCGGAGGTGAGTGCCAGCGATGGCGACACCGTGCAGCCGTTCGGCTTCACCGCACCGGTGCAGGCGACCTTGTTCATCCGCGATGGCTCGGCCTTGCAGGGGCAATCCGATGACATCGCCAACCTGCAGATCGGCGTGGAAAGCGAGAGCACCCACAGCCAGGCCACCTTGATCGCCAACTATGTCGGCGAGCGGGTGTCCGCGCGTGGCCGGCCGGGGCAACCGGATTACATCGACAAGCCCGGCACCTCGCTGGATCTGGTGATCAAGAAGGGCCTGGTGTGGTCGGGCAATACGCTGTCGTTGAACTTTGCCGCACGCAACCTGCTAAAGACCAAGTACCAGGAATATCAGAGCCTGGGCAGCAATCGGGTGGACCTGTACGAGTACCAGCCCGGGGTGACGTATGACCTGAGTGTGACAGCGCGCTTCTGATTCGACGCCCGCTGCCGGTATCGCAAACGCCCGCCCTGCCTCGCATGGCGGGCGTTTGCATCTGGGTCTGTGTCGCCGTGTGTCGGACTGTGTCATCACTTTCTTCGAACTGACACATTGCTGCCGCATTCTGTCATCCGACCGCAATCCTGAGACGGATGTCCGCTTTGCAGCGCGCTTTGCCCTCCTTGAAACCCCTGATGTCGGCGCGCGGCCGCAGCGCACTGGCCTGCGTGCTGCTGGCCTTGCTCGCGTTGCAGTGCGCGCGCGTGATGTGGTTGGTGATCGCCCCGATCGGGCCGTTGGGCACCACCCAGGTCACCACGCCTGCACAGGCGGAATTGCCGGTACTGCGCCGCGATGTGTTCTATCGCAGCGTTGCGGAGGCGAGTAGCGACGGCATCGTGTTGCATGGCGTACGCGCGGGTGGCGCGCAAGCGGCTGCGTTCCTGAGCAGCGGCGACGGCAGGCAGGGGGCGTATCGCATCGGCGATGGCGTGGTGGCTGGCGTGACGGTGCAGGCGATCGCGAGCGATCACGTGCTGCTGCGTACCGGTAGCGGCGTGCGACGTCTGGCCTTGGTGGAATCCACCGCGTCTGCGGCGGCCACATCGCCGGCAACGACCACGACGGCAGCAGCGGGCGGCGCACCTGCGGTGACGTCGAATGTCGGCACCGCGGCCGGCACGGCCACGGCGGCGGCCGTCGACCCGCAACAACTGCTCACCACCGCCGGCCTGCGTGCAAGCGAAGACGGCAGTGGCTTCACCGTGATGCCGCGCGGCGATGGTGCGCTGCTGCGCCAGGCCGGCCTGGCGCCGGGCGATGTGCTCACCCAACTCAATGGCCGCACGCTCGATGCCGAACACCTGCGCGAGCTGCAGGACGAACTGCGCGATGGCCAGGCGGCCACGCTGACCTACCGCCGCGACGGCCAGACCCACACCATGACCTTGAAGCGCCCGCAATGACTGCTGCCCGCCCCAGATGGCTCTTTTCGGCCACGTTGTTGCTCACCCTGCCGGCGGTGCCGATGCTGTCGCTGCATGCCGCCGATGCGCCGGCCGTGCGCCTGCAGGATGTGGACCTGCGCGCCTTCATCCAGGATGTGTCGCGTGCCACCGGCATCACCTTCATCGTGGATACGCGCGTGCAGGGCACGGTCAACGTGGCGCGTGCGCAGGCGATGTCGGAACAGGATCTGCTCGGCATGCTGCTGGCGGTCTTGCGTGCCAATGGCTTGATCGCGGTGTCCAGCGGGCCGTCGACCTACCGCATCATTCCCGACGATACCGCTGCACAGCAGCCGGCCAGCGCCGCCAACGGCAACCTGGGATTTGCCACGCAGGTGTTCACCCTGCAACGTGTGGATGCGCGCAGCGCCGCGGAGATCCTCAAACCGTTGATCGGGCGCGGCGGCGTGATCATGGCGATGCCGCAGGGCAACAGCCTGTTGATTGCCGACTATGCCGACAACCTGCGCCGGGTGCGCGGCCTGGTCGCGCAGATCGACACCGACCGCGCGGCGATCGACACGGTGAGCTTGCGCAATAGCTCTGCGCAGGAACTGGCGCGCACGCTGACCTCGCTGTTCGGGCAGGGGGGAGAGCGCAGCAACGTGCTGTCGGTGTTGCCGGTGGAAAGCAGCAATTCGCTGATCGTGCGCGGCGACCCGGCGCTGGTGCAGCGGGTGGTGCGTACCGCGGTGGATCTGGACGGGCGCGCCGAACGTCGCGGCGATGTCAGCGTGGTGCGGCTGCAGCACGCCAGCGCCGAGCAATTGCTGCCGGTGTTGCAGCAGCTGGTCGGGCAGACCCCGGGCAACGAGGCACAGCCCGGGCAGGACACGCGTTCCAACGCGGTGGATGTGGCCGCCGGCGCTACGGGCGCTGCACAGACGCAGGTGATCACACCGGCCGCCGGCAAGCGCCCGGTGATCGTGCGCTACCCCGGCTCCAACGCCTTGATCATCAATGCCGACCCGGAAACCCAGCGTGCCTTGATGGATGTGATCCGTCAGCTGGACGTGCATCGCGAGCAGGTGCTGGTCGAAGCGATCGTGGTGGAGATCTCCGACACCGCCGCCAAGCGTCTGGGTGTGCAGCTGTTGTTGGCCGGGCGCAATGGCACGGTGCCGTTGATCGCCACGCAGTACAGCGGCGCCTCGCCGGGCATCGTGCCATTGGCCGCAGCGGCGGCCGGCACGCGCAGCAACAACGGCGACGACGATTCGGTGCTGGAACAGGCGCGCAATGTGGCCGCGCAATCGCTGCTGGGCCTGAGCGGCGGCCTGATCGGGCTGGCCGGGCAAAGCAACGATGCGGTGTTCGGCATGATCATCGATGCGGTCAAGAGCGACACCGGCTCCAACCTGTTGTCGACCCCGTCGATCATGACCCTGGACAACGAGCAGGCGCGCATCCTGGTCGGGCAGGAAGTGCCGATCACCACCGGCGAAGTGCTGGGCGCGGCCAACGACAACCCGTTCCGCACCATCCAGCGCCAGGACGTGGGCGTGGAGCTGGAAGTGCGCCCGCAGATCAATACCGCCGGCGGCATCACCCTGGCGATCAAGCAGGAAGTCTCGGCGATTGCCGGGCCGGTCAGCGCGCAGTCGTCGGAGCTGGTGTTCAACAAGCGCCAGATCGAAACCCGCGTGGTGGTGGAAAACGGCGCCATCGTCGCGCTCGGCGGCCTGCTCGACCAGAACGACCGGCAGACCGTGGAGAAGGTGCCGCTGCTGGGCGATGTGCCCGGGCTGGGCGCGCTGTTCCGGCACAAGTCGCGCAATCGCGACAAGACCAATCTGATGGTATTCATCCGCCCGACCATCATCCGCGACGCGGCCGATGCGCAGCGCATGACCGCGCCGCGCTATACCTATCTGCGCGATCGCCAGTTGGCCGACGGCGACCCGGAAGCCGCGCTCGATGCGTTGGTGCGCGACTACCTGCGCGCGCAGCCGCCGCAGCTGCCGGCCGCGCCATCGTCGGCCGTGCCCGCACCGGCAACAACGCCGGCGCCCGGCGCGCGTCCCGCGCAGCGCTGATGCCATGAATACCGCGCGCGCCAGCATTTCCTACGCGTTTGCCAAGCGCCACGGCGTGGTGCTGCTGGGCAGCGACAGCGCCGCGCAGATCGGCCTGCGCGAAGGCGGCGACGTGCAGGCGCTGATCGAGCTGCGGCGTGCGCTGGGCATGCCGTTGCAGGTGCGCACGCTGGCGCCGTCGGTGTTCGACCGGCATGTGTCGGAGATCTACGCCGATGCCGGCATGGAGCAGGGCGTGCAGGTCGAGGCGCTGGACCTGCACGGCAGCCTGGATTCGTTGATCGACGACATCCCTACCGCCGATCTGCTCGACAGCCAGGACGATGCGCCGATCATCCGCCTGATCAACGGCATCATCGCCGAGGCCGCGCGCCTGGGCGCCTCGGACGTACATCTGGAATCCTACGAATCGCGGCTGCGCGTGCGCCTGCGCGTGGATGGGGTGATGCGCGAGGCGGCCACCTTGCCCGGACGCATCGCGCCGTTGCTGGTGTCGCGGGTCAAGGTGATGGCGCGGTTGGATATCGCCGAAAAACGCATCCCGCAGGATGGCCGCGTGTCGCTGGTGATGGGCGCCAAGGCGCTGGACGTGCGCGTGTCCACGCTGCCGACGCGCAGCAGCGAGCGGGTGGTGCTGCGCATCCTGGACAAGGAGCAGGGCACCTTGTCGCTGGCCCAGCTGGGCATGCCACCGGCGGTGATGCACACCGTGCAGCGCGCCCTGCAGGTGCCCAACGGCATCGTGCTGGTGACCGGGCCGACCGGCTCGGGCAAGACCACCACGCTGTATGCGGCGCTGAGCCTGCTCAACGATGGCTCGCGCAACATCCTCACGGTGGAGGACCCGGTGGAATACGCCATCGACGGCGTCGGCCAGACCCAGGTCAATGCACGTGTCGGCATGACCTTCGCGGCCGGCTTGCGCGCCATCCTGCGCCAGGATCCGGACGTGGTGATGATCGGCGAAATCCGCGACGCCGAGACCGCGCAGATCGCCGTGCAGGCCAGCCTCACCGGCCACCTGGTGCTGTCCACCGTGCACACCAACGATGCGGTGGGCGCAGTCACGCGGCTGCGCGACATGGGCATCGAACCGTTCCTGCTCGCGTCGAGCCTGCGGCTGATTCTGGCGCAGCGCCTGGTCCGTCGCCTGTGCACGCAGTGCCGCGCACCGCGCCCGCTGGATGCCAGCACGCGGCAGATGTTGCAGGCGCCCGACGATGCAACCATCTACGCCGCCGTGGGCTGCGCGGCCTGCCACCACAGCGGTTATGCCGGGCGCGTGGGCATCTACGAAGCCATCGCGGTGGACGATGCGATGCGCCGCCTGATCGGCGACAACGCCGACGAGGATGCCCTGGCTGCAGCGGCCTTCGCACGCGCAGCGCGCCTGGGCGATGCCGCGCGCGCCGCTGTGCTGCAAGGCCTCACCACGCTGGAAGAAGCGCTGCGGGTGACCCGCCAGCAGGACGATGCGCATGCCGCGGTTTGACTACACCGTGCTCGACCTGCATGGGCACAGCCGTCAGGGCGTGATCAGCGCGGACACGGTACAGGCTGCGCGTGCGCAACTGGAGCAGCGGCAGTGGGTGCCGGTACGCGTGGAGGCGGCGGTGGCGGCCAGCAGCGTGCGTCCGGCGCGTTTCAGTGGCAAGGATCTGGTGCTGTTCACCCGGCAACTCGCCACGCTGGTGGAAACCGCGCCGCTGGAAGAAGCACTGCGCACCATCGGCACGCAATCCGAACGGCGCGGCGTGCGCCGGGTCACCGGCCAGATGCACGGGCTGGTGGTCGAGGGCTTCCGCCTGTCCGATGCGATGGCGCGCCAGGGCACTGCGTTTCCGCCGCTGTACCGCGCGATGGTGGCCGCAGGCGAGAGTGCCGGGGCGCTGCCGCAGGTGCTGGAGCGCCTGGCCGACCTGCTGGAGCGGCAGGCGCAGGTGCGCAGCAAGCTGCAGTCTGCGTTGGTGTATCCGGCGGCGTTGGCCCTGACTGCCGGTGCGGTGGTCATCGTGCTGATGACCTTCGTGGTGCCCAAGGTGGTGGACCAGTTCGATTCGATGGGCCGCGCATTGCCATGGCTGACGCGCGCGGTGATCGGCGTGTCGAACTTCCTGTTGCATGCAGGCATTCCGTTGCTGGTGGCACTGGTCATTGCGGTGATCGCAGCGCTGCGCCTGCTCAAGCGCCCGGAGTTACGCCTGGCGGCCGACCGTGCGGTGCTGCGCGCGCCCTTGCTCGGCCGGTTGATCCGCGACCTGCACGCCGCACGCATGGCGCGCACGCTGGCCATCATGGTCAACAGCGGGCTGCCGTTGATGGAAGGCCTGATGATCGCCGCGCGCACCGTCGACAACCGCGCCTTGCGGCTGGCCACCGACAACATGGTCACGGCAATCCGCGAGGGCGGCAGCCTGGCTGCGGCGATGAAGCGCGCCGGCGTGTTTCCACCGACGCTGCTGTACATGGCCTCCAGCGGCGAAAACAGCGGGCGCCTGGCGCCGATGCTGGAGCGCGCCGCCGATTATCTGGAGCGCGAGTTCGAGTCGTTCACCACCGCGGCGATGAGCCTGCTGGAGCCGGCCATCATCGTGCTGCTCGGCGGGGTGGTGGCGGTGATCGTGCTGTCGATCCTGCTGCCCATCCTGCAATTCAACACCCTCGCGCTTGGTTGAGCGCGGCCGCCCATCCCTGGAGATCCTCATGCAGTCCATCCGTCACCGCCAACGTTCTTGCTCGCTGTCCTCGCAAGCGCGAACGCGCGGCTTCACCCTGGTCGAGTTGATGGTGGTCATCGTCATCATCGGCCTGCTGGCCACGGTGGTGATGATCAACGTGATGCCCAGCCAGGACCGCGCCATGGTCGAGAAGGCGCGTGCCGACGTGGCGGTGCTGGAGCAGGCGCTGGAGACCTATCGCCTGGACAACCTCAGCTACCCGAGCACCGAACAGGGCCTGCAGGCCTTGCTCAATGCGCCGAGCGGATTGACCCGGCCCGAGCGCTATCGCCAGGGCGGCTATATCCGCCGTCTGCCGGAAGATCCGTGGGGCCATGCGTATCAATACCGCCGCCCGGGCCGCAGTGGTGGCTTCGACGTCTACTCGTTCGGTGCCGATGGTGCCGAAGGCGGCGACGCCGACAATGCCGATATCGGCAACTGGCGCTGAGTCGCAGCAGTGCTTGCGCAAACGGCCATGGCAAGGCAAGCACGGGCATGTGCGTCGCGGGCGCAGGCGCGCGGCTTCACCCTGCTCGAACTGCTCGCCGTCCTGGTGATCACCGCACTGGCCAGTACGCTGGTGGTGCTGACCTTGCCCGATGCGCGACGCGACCTGCACGACCAGGCCGATGCATTGGCCAGTGCCTTGCTGCATGCACGCGACGAAGCCATCCTGAGCCTGCGCATGGTCGAGGTGACCGTGGATGCAGGTGGCTACAGGTTCCGCCGCCAGGCGCAGCAACGCTGGGTGCCGCTGGATGAAAAACCGTTCGCCGCGATGCGCTGGCCTGCCGGCGTGCAGACGCAGTTGCCGGTGGGCGGGACGCAGTTGAGCGTGCGCTTCGATCCCACCGGTGCGGCCACGCCGCAACGCATCGCGCTGGGCGACGGCCAGCAACAGCTGCAGGTGGTGGTGGACGCCGCCGGCGTGGTACGGGTCGATGCGCCCCTGCGGTAAGCCCGATGCCTGCGCCGGATTTTCGCTGCTCGAACTGATGGTCGCGCTGGCGATCTTCGGCATGGCCGTGGTTGGCCTGCTGAACCTGTCCGGCGAAAGCACGCGCACCGCGGCGGTGCTGGAAGAGCGCGCCCTGGCTGCAGTGGTTGCGGAGAATCAGGCGATCGACGCAATGCTGGCGCCCACCGCCGCAGCAGTGGCGCCGGCGAACGGGCAGGAAATGCTGGGCGGACGCAGCTGGGACTGGCGGCGTACGTCGATGCCAGCCGGCAGTACCGGCATCGTGCGCATCCAGGTGCAGGTGCGCGCCGCAGCGCAGGCGCAGGAAATCGCCAGCCTCAGCGTCCTGCGGAGCGCCGAATGATCCGCACACCCGGCAGCGCAGCGGGCACGCGTGGCAGCGCGGGCTTTACCTTGATCGAGCTGCTGGTCGCCCTGGCGGTGTTCGCGCTGGTGGCGGTCGCCGCGGTGGTGGTGATGCGCCAGAGCATCGACCAGCGCGATGCGGTGCGTGCACGTTTGCAGCAGGTCCGCGAGTTCCAGCTTGCACATGGCCTGTTGCGCAGCGACCTGCAGCAGGCCGCAGTGCGGCGCACGCGCAACAGTGAGGGCGGCGCTGCACGCACCGCGTTCGTCGCCAGCCCGCCCGGTGTGCCGGGGCCGCTGTTCGGTTTTGTGCGACGCGGCTGGAGCAATCCGGATCAGGCGCCGCGCGCGTCGCTGCAATACGTGGAATACCGCGTGGTCGATGGACGCCTGGAGCGCAGTGCACGCCCCGCACTCGACGGTGCAATCGCCGGTCCGCCGCAGGTGGTGTTGCGTGGGGTGCGCTCGGCGGTGGTCGGGTTCCATTATCGCGCGCAGTGGAGCGATGGTTGGAGCGGCGGGCTCGACGCGTTGCCGGATGCGATCTCGCTGGAGCTGGACCTGGAGCAATGGGGCCGCGTGCGCCAGTTGTTCCTGCTGCCGGAGGGGCGCGGATGAAGGCCTTGAACGCATGCAGGCAGCAACGTGGTGTCGCACTGCTGACGGTGCTGTTGCTGGTGGCGGTGATGACGTTGCTGATGGTCGCAGTGCTGGACGATCTGCGCTTTGGCCTGCGCCGCAGCGGCAACGGCGAGGCGATGACGCAGGCGCAGTGGTATGCGCTGGGCACCGAAACCATCGCCCGGCAACGCCTGCAGGCACTGGCCAGGCGCGACCCGATGCGTACCACGCTGGAGGGTGGCTGGAACGATCAACCGGTGACCTTCCCGCTGGACGACGGCGCAGTGAGCGTGCGGCTGCGCGACCGCGGCGGCTGCTTCAATCTCAACAGCGTGGTCGCCGGTGCGCCCGAGCAATGGCAGCGCAGCGACGACGGCGCAGCGCAGTACCGCGCCTTGCTGGAGGTGCTGGGCATTGCACCGCAACAGGCGCAGGCGCTGACCGATGCGCTGGTGGACTGGATCGACAGCGATAGCCAGCCCGGTGCGCAGGGCGCCGAAGACGATCGCTACCTGCAATCGGCAGTGCCGTTGCGCAGCGGGGCGACCCTGCTGGCGGGCGTCAGCGAGCTGCGCGCCATTGCCGGCTACACGCCGCAGGTGATCGCGCAGTTGCGGCCGCATGTGTGCGCATTGCCGGAGGCGCGGCTGTCGCCGGTCAACATCAATACGTTGCGTCTGCAGGATGCGCCGGTGCTGGTGGCGCTGACCGAAGGCGCCCTGGAATTGCCGGCCGCGCGCCGCGTCATCGCCGCGCGGCCGGCCGGCGGATGGCGCGACGTCAAAACCTTCCTGAGCCAGCCAGCGCTGATCCAGGCCGAGCTTTCCAATGTAGTGCTGGAACAGATCGCATTACGCACCCGTTATTTTTCCCTCTACAGCCAGGTCGACCATGCCGGCGCGCAGGTCGTGCTGGACGCCTTGCTGCAGCAGGATCCTGCCGGGCGCGTGCGGCTGGTGGCGCGCCAATGGAGTTCCGACGAATGAGTACCACCTTGCTGTTGCTGCCCGCCGATGCCACCGCGCACGCGATCGCCGTGCGTGTGGACGCGCATGGCCAGGTGCTGTCGCAGCGCGTGGCCAGCGCGCCGTATGAACCGTCCGCACGCAGCGTGCTGGTGGTGCCGGGCGTGGATGTGCATCTGCGCTGGCTGAGCCTGCCCGGCCGCAGCATCGCGCAGTCGGTCGCGGCCGCGCGCCTGCAACTGGCCGAACATCTGGCTGTGGAGACGCCGGCGCTGCATGTGGTGATCGCCGATCGCAGCGAGGCCGATGGCACGCGCCTGGTGGCTGCGGTGGATGGCGCAACGATGCAGCAGTGGTTGGCGCGCGCAGCGCAGCTGGGCGTCGTCCCCGATGCGGTGGTGCCCGATTGCCTGTTGCTGGAGCCCGGCGCGGACGCTGCGGCGGCAGTGGTGGACTGGGACGGTCGCTGGCTGATCCGTGGCGCAGGCCTGGCCTGCAGCCTGGAGCCGGAGGCCGCGCGCATGCTGCTGGGCGCGCGCGCGCCGGCACAGCCGCCAGCGCAGGACACCGCGCACGCCATTGCCTGCCTTGCGCAAGGCGCCACGCGCGCACAGATCAACCTGCTGCAACACGCGTTCGCTGCGCGGCCGGCCGCTGCGCGCACGGTCACTACGCGCCGTCTTGCGGCGCTGGCCGCGCTGGTGCTGCTGTCGCCGCTGGTGCTGGTGCTGGCACAGACACTGCGCTACGAAATCGGCGCGCGCCTGCTGCAATCGCGCGCCGCCGCGCAGTTGGGCGTGCGCGATGCGGCGGCGGTGCCGGCCGCGCTGCAGGCACGCCGGCATACCGGGGCAGCGGCCGATCGCCTGGCCATGCAGCTCGGCGACTTGTTCGCGGCGGTCGATGCCATGCCGGCGGCGGAGCTGGATCAGATCGACTACCACGCCACACAGCCGCTGCGCGGCACCCTGCTGCACGCCGATGGCGCCAGCCTGCAACAGTTGTCCACGCGTCTGGCCGGGGAGGGGTGGCAACTGCAGCCCGGCAGCAGCCAGGGCGAGGACGATCGCCTGCGGACGCCGTTCGTGCTGGAGCCATTGCGATGACTGCACCTGTGCAACGCGGCATGCAGTGGTGGCAGACGCGTGCGCCGCGCGAGCGGCTGATGCTGGGCGTGATGTGCGCCGCCGTGGCTGCGTTCGTCGCCTGGTACGCGCTCTACACCCCGTTGCGGCACTGGCGTGCCCAGGCGCAGGCGCGCTATGCCGCTGCGGCGCAACTGGTGCTCGATGCATCTGCGCAGGCATCGGCGAGCAGGCGTACGGCTGCAACTGGCGCAGCGGCACTGAGCGAGCTCATCGCAAGCAGCGCACGCGATGCCGGCGTCGGCATCACCTCGCAGCAGCGCAACGCAGCGGGCGGGGTGGACGTGCAGATCGATGCGGTCAGCGCCGCCAGCTTGTTCGGCTGGCTGGAGCGGCTGCGCCAGGCGCATGACCTGGCGCCGACGCAGCTGAGCATCGTGCGCGACCAGGGCCAACTGCGGGTACGCTGCGGGTTTGCGGAGCCTGCACCGTGACGCGCCTGCGTTGGATCCTGGTCTTTTTGTTGATGGTGGGCGTTGCGCTGCTGGCATGGCTGCCCCTGCGCCTGGTGTTGCCACCCGAGGGCTTGCCGTTCTCGGCGCTGGACGTGGAGGGGCCGGTATGGGCCGGCACCTTGCGGCAGGTGCAATGGCAAGGCATCGCCTTTGGCGATGTCATGGTGCGGCCGCGTATCTGGCCGCTGTTGCGTGGACAGCGCCAGGTGCACCTGCAGGCCCCGCAGCTGCAACTGCTGCTGGTGGATGGCGCGCAACACGGTATCGGCGATGCGCAGGGCCAGCTGCTGTTGCGCCAGCCGGCGGGCATGGCCTTGATCGATCTGGCGGTGGAGCTGCAGCAGGTGGATCTGCTGTTCGATGCCACCGGTTGCGTGCAGGCAGGTGGCCGGGTCGGCCTGCAACTGCTGGCGAGCGGGGCGGGCGAGCTGCCCGGTCTGCCGCCGTTGCGCTTGTCCGGGCAGCCGCGGTGCGTGGATGACAGCGCCGTGCTGAGTCTGCTGCCCGATGCACCGTTGCCTGCCGGCGTGCAGGCCGATGCACAGCTGCAAGTGTGGCGCGATGGGCGTTGGCAATTGCAGTCACGCATCGATCCGGGGCAGGACGCAGTGTTGGGTGTGGGCCTGCAGTTGCTGGGCTTCGCCGCCACCCCGGAGCGCAGCTTGTTGCGCATCGATCAGGGGCAATTGCGCTAGGACTGCTGTTACGCGCGGCGCGGCGAGAAATCTGTCGCCTGCACCATTAGCGTGCATGCCCGGAGGCTGGTGTCTTCATCGTGGCCGCTGCGAAGGCACAGTTCATTGATCCGTTGACAACGTTGTCGGCGTAGGACCCTGCGTAGTCATTGCGCCAGTTGCTGGGTTGCTTCGATAAGGCAGAAGTGCTGCTTCCGATACACGGGAGCGTGCGGTATGGACTGTGATCCAGCTCGCAACGCGTGTGCTGCGGCCCACACATTCCGGACCCACCGGAATTGGTCTGGTTACCGGGGATTGGTCAGCGACTGGTCCTGTGACAACGATGCCCGCCACGCACCCAAATGATCCTTTGTGCACCGTCGAAGGTCTTTAAAAGCAGGGCTCAGATGCGTTCGCAGCCGCCGGTCAAACACTTTCGGCAGTGACTGTTGACAGGATCTTTTAAAGACCATAAGAATCAAATCCACTGAATTGGTATTTGCCAGTCAGGGCCGTTGATCAGCAATGGCATGCGATGTCCGTCCTGGGAGGGAGGCGGCATCGGCACCCACGGGGGGCCGTACGGGGTGCTCGCAGACAACAGATCGCAGGCGGTTCCGCACGTCCGGAACTGGTGGCCTGTGCGCGTGTGGGTGGGTTGCCCAACGCCGGGATCTGTCATTGCTGATCGATCGGAATGCCAGCCGCGTCGTCGTCCAGCCATTCCACCTCAGGATCTCCCATGTCACCTGTCCCGCGTGCCTCGTTGCGTTGTTGTTCGCCCTCCTCGCTGTCCGTCGCCATCGCGCTGTCGCTGCTTGCCTGCGGTGCCAGTGCGCAGACGCAACAATCGCCGCCGCCGGCATCGGCGCAGATCTCCCAGCTCGATACCGTCAAGGTCACCAGCTCCTACCAGAAGAGCCTGATCACCGCGATGGACAACAAGCGCGACGACGTGCGCATGACCGATGGCATCTCCGCACAGGACATCGGCAAGTTTCCTGCCGAGAACATCGCCGAGGCAATCCAGCGCATCCCCGGCGTGCAGATCTCCACCATCAACGGGCGCGGCTCCACCATCAGCGTGCGTGGTCTGGGCCCGCAGTATTCGGCCACCACCATCAACGGCCAGGTGATCAAGAGCGCCGACTTCACCGACGGGTTCCGCTACGACATCATCCAGCCGGAAGTGGCCGCCGGGATCGAGGTGATCAAGTCGCCGTCGGCGGACATGGATGCCGGCGGCCTGTCCGGCACGGTCAACATCAACACCACCAAACCGCTGGACTACCAGCAGACCAAGCTGCTGTTCTCGGCCAAGACCCAATATGCAGAGTTCGCCGGTGGCTCGCCCACGCCCAAGGGCGTGCTGACCTATATCGACCAGTTCAAGTTCGGCGGTGGCGATCTGGGCGTGTTCCTCAGTGCCGGCTACCAAAAGCTCAAGGACCGCGCCGATTATCTGTGGATCGACCGCTGGTACACGCAGGATACCGACGCCGGCACCTTGTACATCCCGCGTCGTCCGCGCTATCGCTCGATCGAGCGCGAGACCACGCGCAAGATGTTCAATGGCGGCCTGCAATGGAAGCCCAACGACCAGCTGGAGATGAACCTCACTGCGCTGTATTCGCAGGACAAGACCGCCAACGACATGAACCAGCTGGTGTACTCGTTCGAGCGCACTCCGCTGACGGTGCTGCAGACCAACGGGTTGACCGCCACGCAGGTGTCGGCATCGGACTACTGGCTGGAGAACAACCGCCAGATCGAACAACATGATTTGTCCACCCAGTTGCTCACCTACGACTTCAAATGGAAGGGCGAGGCCTGGACCTTTGGTGGCGCGGCCAATTACACCCAGGGCAAGACCGACGAGAACGAACGTGCCGCGATCCTGGGCCGGATCCCCTCGGCGACGCTGCTGGATACCTCCAATCCCGACGCGATCTCGCTGACCACCGATGCCGACGCCACCGATGCAAGCGCCTGGGACAAGCGCAATCTGGTACGTAGCGAATATCCCAACGGTTCCATCCAGTCGCTCAGCAACAAGGAATGGTCGCTGCAGCTGGATGCCGAACGGTATCTGGAACTGGGTGCATTGAATGCGGTGCGCTTCGGTGCCAAGTACCGCCGCGAAACCTTCGAGCGCGACGTGCGCCGGCGTGACTTTCTGTATCTGCTCAGGACCGGTGCGGTGTCGGGCTTCGACATGTTCCCGGAGCTGTCGGCCGCCAACAGCACGGTCAGCAACTTCCTCGACGGGCAGCTGGCCTCGCAGGACAGCTGGGTCACCCCGGACATCGCGGCCTACGCGCGCTCGCTGGCCGCCGCTGGCATCAGCGTGCCGGTGCTGTTCGCACCGCAGAGCAGCTACAGCATCGAGAACGACATTTCCTCGGCCTATGCGATGGCGCGCATCGATACCGACATCGGCAGCATGCGCCTGCGCGGCAACCTCGGCATGCGCTACGAAAACACCAAGCGCACCACCGACACCTATCTGACCCAGGCGCAGGCCGCCAGCGACGATGCCAATGTGGTGATCGGCACCGCGCGCGCGCCGTACGAGTATTCCAACTGGCTGCCGAGCCTGAATCTGGTGCTGGACATGCGCGACGACCTGCTGCTGCGCTTTGCCGCCGCCAAGGTACTGGTGCGGCCGATCCTGGACAGCAATACCGCCATCGCCTCGACCATCTCCACCGGCACCAATACCGGCGGCACCACCACCTATGTTGTCACCCAGGGCCAGACCGATCTGAAGGCACTGACCGCCGACCAGGCCGACCTGAGCCTGGAGTGGTACTACGGCAACGGCGGCGCGCTGACCGTGGCCGGCTTCTGGAAGAACATCAAGAACGGCACCTTCAACAGCATCGTCTGCCCGACCGCCTTCAACGGCACCGCGCTGTCCAGCAACGCGGCCGGCGACTGCGTGGACAGTGGCGGCGATATCTACGAGATCACCGCCACCACCAACGACCCGAGCAAGGTCAAGATCCGCGGTTACGAACTGGGCTGGACGCAATCGCTGGATGCCTGGCTGCCGATCGACGGCTTCGGGGTGACCACCAACTTCACCCGGGTGATTCCGCAGCGCGATGCCGATTTCCAGATCCGCAACCTGTCCGAGCAGACCTGGAACGCCACCGCGTACTGGGAGAGCGCGCATTATTCGGCGCGCGTTTCGCTCAACCATCGCAGCGAGTACGAACAGGACAGCAGCGACAGCTTCTTCGCGCGCGAAGGCCACACCATGAAGGCGCGCACCCAGCTGGATGCAGTGCTCGGCTACCAGGTCAACGACAGGCTGAGCTTCCAGCTCGGTGGCTTGAATCTCACCAACCGCACCGAGCAGGCCTACAAGGACATCGCCAGCCGCTGGCAGATGACCGGCGTCACCGGCCGCAGCTACTACCTGTCGATGCAGTGGGACATGCTGTGATGCCGGGCCAGCGAGCACTGCGCCGGCAGGCACCGCTGCGGGTGGCAGCCAGCAGCGCAGGCAATGCCGCAGGTGTGATGGACGCGCGCCATGCAGTGGTCACGCGCGCGCCGCGTGCGTCACGGAGCGCGCCTGCGGTGCAGGCTGGCGGGCGCCATCATGCGCAGGCGTGAGTTCCTTGCCGGCAGCGTCTGCGCCTCGTCGCTGCTTGGCGTGCCGGCGCTGCTGCCGGGCGCGGCGAACGCTGTAGCGACACGCGCGGGCAGTGGCGGCACGCCGCGTCCCGCGCCACCGCCAGCGGGCACCGATGACTCCGGCCAGTGGCTGGACCTGGACGAGGGCTGGCGCTTCCATGCCGGCGATCTGCCGCCGCCGCGCCTGCTTGCGCAGGACGAGACTTACGACAACGCCAAGGCCGGCCGCGCCTGGGGCGCAGCGGCGCCGGACTACGACGACACCGGCTGGCGACAGCTGCAACTGCCGCACGACTTCGTGGTGGAGCAGGCGGTGCGCGCCGACGCCAACATCGCGCAGGGCTATCGCCCGCGCGGCATTGCCTGGTACCGGCGCACGCTGCGGCTGGACGAGTCCGTGCGCGGCCAGGCGGTGGAACTGCGCCTGGACGGCATCGCCAGCCATGCCACCGTGTGGGTCAACGGCATGCTGATGGCGCGCAGCTGGAGCGGCTACAACGGGCTGGTCATCGATCTCACGCCGGTCGCGCGCTACGGCAATGCCGTGAACAGCATCGCCATCCGCGTGGATGCCGAGGCGATGGATGGCTGGTGGTACGAAGGCGGCGGCATCTACCGGCACACCTGGCTGGTGCTGCGTGCGCCCTTGCATATCGCCGGCGATGGCCTGGCGGCGGTGCCGCGCGAAGGCCCGGGCGATCTCTGGCAGCTGCCGGTGCAACTGGACCTGGTCAACAGCGGCGAACAGCCTGCCGAGGCGTGGGTGGATGTGGCGCTGCGCGACCCAGACGGTGCTGTCGTGGCGAGTGGCGAGACGCAACTGCGCGTGGCTGCATTCGGTACCGTGCAGGCGGCCATCAGCATGTCGGTGCCGCAACCGCAGCGCTGGAGCGTGGACACGCCGGTGCTGTACCGCGTGCAGGCCAGCGTGCGTGGCGCGGACGGCCGCAGCGACCATGCCGAGTGCGAGATCGGCTTTCGCAGCCTGCGCTTCGATGCCGACCACGGCTTCTTCCTCAATGGCCGCCCGCTCAAGATCAAGGGCGTATGCCTGCATCAGGACCATGCCGGCGTCGGGGTGGCGCTGCCCGATGCCTTGCACGCGTTTCGCCTGCAGCGCTTGAAGTCGATGGGCTGCAATGCCATCCGCCTGCATCACGCGGTGGCACCGGAACTGCTGCAGGCCTGCGACCGGCTCGGCATGCTGGTGATGGCCGAGAACAGGCTGTTCAATCCCGCACCCGAGTATGTGGCGCTGCTGCAGAACATGGTGCGGCGCCAGCGCAACCATCCCAGCGTGTTCCTGTGGTCGCTGCTCAACGAGGAGCCGCTGCAGGGCACCGCCACCGGTTACGCGATCATGGCGCGCGCCGCCAGCGCCGTGCGCGCGCTCGACGACAGCCGCCCGATCACCGCCGGCATGAACGACGGCATGTTCGCCACCCGTGGCGCGGCCGATGTTGTGGACGTGCTCGGCTTCAACTACCGCCAGTTCAACTACGACCGCGTGCATGCGGCGCGGCCGCGTACGCCGATGCTGTCCAGCGAGGACACCAGCGCGTTCCAGACCCGCGGCGCGTGGTTCACCGACCTGGACGCGCACGTGGTGGCCGAAGACGACAGCTTGGCCGCGGACTGGGGCAATACCCACCGCCGTGCCTGGCAGCTGATTGCCGAACGCCCGTTCGTCGCCGGCAGCTTCGTCTGGACCGGCTTCGATTATCGCGGCGAACCCACGCCGTTCGAATGGCCGTCGGTGGGCGCGTTCTTCGGCATCATGGATCAATGCGGATTTGCCAAGGGGGCCTACTGGTTGCGCCGCGCGCTGTGGATCGACGACGCGCCGGTGCTGCACCTGTTGCCGCACTGGAACTGGCCCGGTCGCGAAGGCCGGCCGATCAAGGTGATGGCGTTCTGCAATGCTACGCAGGTGGAGCTGTGGCTCAATGGCCGCTCGCTGGGCAAACAGGCGGCGGATCGCGCGCAGATGAATCAGTGGCAGGTGGATTATGCGCCGGGCGTGCTGGAAGCGGTGGCCTGGCGCGACGGCCGCGAGGTGGCGCGTACGCGGGTGGAAACCACCGGCGCGCCTGTCGCGTTGCGGCTCACGCCCGACCGCCCCCAGCTGCGCGGCGATGGCCGCGATGCGCAGCCGGTGACATTGGAAGCGGTGGATGCGCAAGGTCGCCACGTGCCCGATTGCAATGCAATGCTGACGCTGCAGATCAGCGGTGGCCGCTTGCTGGGGGTTGGCAATGGCGACCCGAATGCACACGCCGCCGATCAGGGCATGCAAGTGGCCCTGTTCAACGGGCTGGCGCAGGCGATCGTGCAGGCCGAGTGTGGCGCAGGCGTATTACGGCTGCAGGCGCGCAGCGCAGGCGTGCGCGATGCGGTGGTCGAGATCGCGTGCGTGACGGTGCCGCTGCCAGCCACGGTGCCGATCGTGGCGCCGGTGATGGTGGTCGAAAGCTGGCGCCACACCGCCGCCTTCGCGCAGCCGCCGGCGCCGGATCTCTCGCGCCGCCCCAACGACAACAACAGCTGGAGCAATACGTTGCCCGGCACCCTGGAAACCGCGCCCGAACGCGCCGGCTACGTGTTGTACCGTACCCGGTTCACGCCGTGGCAGGGCGTGCAGGCCCACGGCGGCATGCTCGACCTGGGCCGCCTCAGCGGGCCGGCGCAGGTGTTTCTGGATGGCCGTGCAGTGACGCAGGCGGCGGCCGGCACACCGATCAAGTTGGCGCTTGCACCCGCGACCGGCGCGCGCACGCTGGCGGTGATCCTGCAGGTCGCTGCGGATCAACCGTTTGGATTCCACGACGTCGTCACCGTGCAGTATCGGAACTCGCCATGATTACCTCATCGTTTTTCCTGGCCGCGCCCGTGCGGCTGTTCGCCGGCGCAGTGCTGGGCGCGTTGCTCGCCGTTCCCCTCACCGTGCTGGCCACGCCACCCGCACAGGCGGTGCTGCAACGCCTGATTGGCGCACGCGCCACCCAGTTCGAGATGCGCGTGGCACCGCGCGGCGATGGCGCGGACTGGTATCGCATCGATGCCGGCGGCGACACGGTGCGCATTGCCGGCTCCTCGCAGGTGGCCTTGGCGCGTGGCGCCTACGTCTATCTGGGCCAGGCCGGTGCGGCCTCGATGAGCTGGGAAGGCGACCGCGTGGCGCTGCCGGCGCAATGGCCGGCCTACAGCAGCGGCCAGGTGCGCACGCCGTTTGCCCATCGCGCCTATCTCAACACCTGCACCTACGGCTACACCACGCCGTTCTGGGACTGGCCGCGCTGGCAGCGCGAGATCGACTGGATGGCGCTGCACGGCATCGACATGCCGCTGGCGATGGAAGGGCAGGAGGCGATCTGGCAGGCGCTGTGGCGCGAGTTCGACGTGGGCGATGACGCGCTGGCGGAGTATTTCTCCGGCCCCGCCTTCACCCCATGGCAGCGCATGGGCAATATCGAAGGTTATCGTGCACCGTTGCCGCAGCAATGGATCGACAGCAAGCGCGTGCTGCAGACGCAGATCCTCACCCGCATGCGCGAGCTGGGCATGCAGCCGGTGCTGCCGGCGTTTGCCGGCTACGTGCCCAAGGCATTCGCGCAGGCGCATCCCAACGCGCGCATCTACCGCATGCGCGCCTGGGAAGGTTTCCACGAAACCTACTGGCTGGATCCGCGCGATCCATTGTTCGCCCAGGTGGCGCGCCGGTTCCTGGAGCTGTACACGCAGGCCTACGGTGCAGGCGAGTTCTATCTGGCCGACGCCTTCAACGAGATGCTGCCGCCGGTGGCCGACGACGGCAGCGACGTGGCCGCCGCCAAGTACGGCGACAGCATCGCCAACTCCGATGCCGCACGTGCCAAGGCCGTGCCGGCGGCGCAACGCGATGCACGCCTGGCCGAGTACGGGCAGGCCTTGTATCGCTCCATCGCGCAGGTCAATCCGCAGGCCACCTGGGTAATGCAGGGCTGGCTGTTCGGTGCCGACCGCGAGTTCTGGCAACCGCAGGCGATCGCTGCGTTTCTCGGCAAGGTACCCGACGCGCGCTTGATGGTGCTGGACATCGGCAACGACCGCTATCCCGGCACCTGGAAGGCGGCGCAGGCGTTCGACAGCAAGCAGTGGATCTATGGCTACGTGCACAACTACGGCGCCAGCAACCCGTTGTACGGCGACTTCGCGTTTTATCGACACGATCTGCAGGCCTTGCTGGCCGATCCGGACAAACGCAATCTGCGCGGCTTTGGCGTGTTTCCGGAAGGGCTGCACAGCAACTCGGTTGTTTACGACTATCTCTACGCGCTGGCCTGGGAGGGCCCGCAGCAATCCTGGTCGCAATGGCTCACGCAATACACCCGCGCGCGCTACGGCCGCAGCGATGCGGCCTTGCTGCAGGCCTGGTCGGATCTGGAGGCGGGCATCTACCAGACCCGCTACTGGTCGCCGCGCTGGTGGAACAAGCGCGCCGGCGCGTATCTGCTGTTCAAGCGGCCGACCGCCGACATCGTCGGCTTCGACGACCGCCCCGGCGATCCGCAACGTCTGCGCCGCGCCATCGACGCGTTGCTGCAGCAGGCCGACCGCTATACCGACGCACCGCTGTACCGTTACGACCTGATCGAAGACGCGCGGCATTACCTGAGCCTGCAAGCCGACCGTCAATTGCAGGCGGTGGTGCAGGCCTACGACGCCGGCGACTTTGCGCGCGGCGATGCGTTGCTGGCACGCACCACGCAACTGGTGCAGGGGCTGGATGCATTGGTCGGCGGCCAGCACGAAACCCTGGCCGACTGGACCGGCCAGGCCGCCGCAGCCGCCGGCAACGATGCCGCACTGCGTCGTGCCTATGTCGGCAATGCGCGTGCGCAGGTCAGCATCTGGGGCGGCGACGGCAATCTGGCCGATTACGCGTCCAAGGCATGGCAGGGCATGTACGCGGATTTCTATCTGCAGCGCTGGACGCGCTTTCTCGGCGCATACCGTGCGGCACGCAAGGCGGGCACACCGTTCGACGCAGCGGCAGTCAACGCGCAGCTTGCCACGTGGGAGCGCCAATGGGTCGCGCAGGACGAAGTGCCGAAGCGACAGCCACCCCGCGACCCACTGACCTTGCTGCGCGGCTTGCTGGCGCAGGTGGACGCGCAAGAGGGTTTGCAAAGCGCCATGCAACGCAATGTGCAAGGCAGTACGCACAGTGCAACGCAAGGCATTGCCCAAGGCGACGTGCACGGCATGGCGCACGGTGCCATTCGCGGCACCACGCAAGGTACTGCCCAATGAGCAGATCCATATTGCACATCGCGGCCCTCCATGAGCGCTTCCGTACCGAAGCAGCGACACTCGCCACGGGCAGCACGTCTGCAGGCCGCCTCCCCCTGCAGTCGCTGGGCAAGGAACTGCAATGAGCGCACAAACACTCTCCGCTGCGGCTGGTGCCGCAACCGCAACACCCAGGCGCGAACGCTTCCTGTCGCTGGACGTGTTCCGCGGCCTGACCATCTTCCTGATGATCCTGGTCAACACCGCCGGGCCCGGCGCGCAGCCATATGCGCAGCTGACCCACGCGGCCTGGTTCGGCTTCACGCTTGCCGATCTGGTGTTTCCCTCGTTCCTGTTCGCCGTCGGCAGCGCGATGAGTTTTGCGCTGGCCACCGGCACGCCGCACCGGCAGTTCCTCGCCCGCGTGGGCAAGCGCGCCGCGCTGATCGTGATGTGCGGCGTGCTGATGTACTGGTTTCCGTTCTTCCACCCGCAGCCCGATGGTGGATGGGCGTTCACTGCAGTCGATCAACTCCGCCTGACCGGCGTGCTGCAGCGGATCGGCCTGTGCTATCTGCTCGCGGCGCTGCTGGTGCGCTATCTGCCGCCACGCGCTATCGCGCCAGTTTGCGTCGCGCTGCTGCTGGGCTACTGGGCGTTGCTGTACGTCTTTGGCCAGCCCGGTGCGGAGCTGAGCAAGACCGGCAACGCCGGCACCCGGCTGGACCTGTGGCTGTACGGGCATGCGCATCTGTATCGCAAGGATGGCGGCTTCGACCCCGAGGGCCTGCTTGGCACGCTGTCGGCCACGGTCAACGTGCTGGCCGGCTATCTGGGCGGGCGCTTCCTGCAGCGGCACGGCAAGACCGGTGCCGCCACGCGCAGCCTGTTGCTGGCGGGCGCGGGGCTGGTGCTGCTGGCACTGCTCTGGCACCCGGCCTGGCCGCTGTCGAAGAAGCTCTGGAGCGGGTCGTTCGTCGCCTGCACGGTAGGCCTGGATCTGCTGGCGCTGGGCGTCCTGGTCTACCTGCTGGAGTTGCGCGGCTGGAGCGGCGGCAGCGGCTTCTTCACCGTGCTGGGGCGCAACCCGCTGGCGATCTACCTGTTCTCCGAACTGTTCGTGGTGGTGCTGCGGCTGATTCCGGCCGGCAGCTCCGGGCTGGACCTGTACGCCTGGGCCGGCATCCGCGTGTTCCAGACCATCGCGCCGGGCCCGCTCGGGTCGCTGCTGTGCGCGATGAGCTACACGCTGCTGTGTTGGTGCGTGGGCTGGTGGATGGATCGGCGGCGCTGGTATCTGCGGCTGTGATTGCCCGACCCGGCAATCGGTGACGCAGCCCCGGCGCGCGGACGGTGCAGCACCGGCCTGGTCATCGGCATGCATCCCGCCCTTGACCAGCGCGGTGGATACCTGCGTCAGCCAGTCTTGTCATCGCTCCCGACGATCCACAGCCGCTAATGCGCTGCAGGCAAATTGGTACTATATTGGACCTAACGAATCCAAGTCGGTCCGGAGGACAGGCAATGGCCAAACCGAAAACCGAAGCCAGGACGGACACCGACCCCCGGATGGACGCGCTGACGCTGGACGCCTCCGCGCCGACGCCGCTGTATCTGCAACTGGCGAGCAAGCTGGACGAGCAGATCCGCGGCGCGCAGTGGAAGGCCGGCGAGGCGCTACCGGCCGAGCGCCAGCTGTGCGAGCGGCTGCAGATCTCGCGGGTGACCCTGCGCCAGGCCGTGGACGTGCTGGTCGAACAGGGTTTGGTCTCGCGCCGGCAGGGCGCCGGCACCTTCGTCACCACGCAGATCCAGCACCAGCTCAGCGGCCTGACCAGTTTCAGCGAGACGCTGCGCATCAAGGGCTACGAGCCCGGCACGCGCTGGCTGGAGCGGCGGCTGCGTCCGGCGCATGGCGAAGAGATCCTGCGGCTGGGCCTGTCGCCGGATGCGGCGGTGGCCTCGCTGACCCGCCTGCGCAGCGCCGACGACCGGGTCATGGCCTACGAGCATGCGGTGTTGCCGCAGCGCATCGTCGCCGACCCGCAGCAGATCGGCGATTCGCTCTACAGCTACCTGGACGCGCAGGGCACCCCGGTGGTGCGCGCGCTGCAGTACTTCCGCGCGATCAATCTGCCCGCGCGGCTGGCCGAACACCTGCGCATGAAGACCGGCGAGGCGATCCTGCATGTGGTGCGCGTGGGCTATGCGCGCGACGGCAGCGCGATCGAATTGACCGACACCTATTGCCACAACGATTTCTACGATTTCGTCGCCGAACTGCGTCGCTGATCCAGCGCGGCGCCCCCCAACCGACAACTCAAGAGCCAGCCGATCCATGACTACCGCCAGGCCCGCAAATCCCGTTGTCTCGATCGCCATCGTCGGCGTGCTGTTCTTCATCATCGGCTTCTTCACCTGGATCAACGGGCCGCTGATCACCTTCGTGCGGCTGGCGTTCGACCTCAACGAGGTCAACGCCTTCCTGGTGCTGATGGTGTTCTACCTGTCGTACTTCTTCCTGGCGCTGCCGGCGTCGTGGATCCTCAAGCGCACCGGCATGAAGAAGGGGCTGGCGCTGAGCCTGGTGGTGATGGCGGTGGGCGCGGCCGGATTCGGCCAGTTCGCCACCCAGCGCTGGTATCCGGGCGCCTTGGGCGGCCTGTTCGTGATCGGCAGCGGCCTGGCGCTGCTGCAGACCGCGATCAACCCGTACATCAGCATCCTCGGGCCGATCGAGAGTGCGGCGCGGCGGATCGCGCTGATGGGCATCTGCAACAAGATCGCCGGCATCCTGGCGCCGATCCTGATCGGCTCGCTGGTGCTGCACGGCATCGGCGATCTGTCCGCGCAGGTGGCCAGCGCCGATGCGGCGACCAAGCAGCAGTTGCTCACGGCCTTCGCCGCCAAGATCCACGCACCGTATCTGGTGATGTCCGGCGTGCTGCTGTTGCTGGCGATCGGCGTGCTGTTCTCGCCGCTGCCGGAGCTGCGGGCCTCCGAGGCCAATGCCACGCCCGGTAGCGCGGTTGGCGTGCAGAAGTCCAGCATCTTCCAGTTCCCGCACCTGTGGCTGGGCGTGTTGTGCCTGTTCGTCTACGTGGGCGTGGAAGTGATGGCCGGCGATGCGATCGGCACCTACGGCCACGGCTTCAATCTGCCGCTGGACAGCACCAAGATCTTCACCTCCTACACGCTGGGCGCGATGCTGGTTGGCTACATCGTCGGCCTGGCGTTGATTCCGGGTGTGATCTCGCAGGCGCGCTATCTGAGCGTGTCGGCGGTGCTGGGCGTGCTGTTTTCGCTGGGCGCGCTGCTGACCCACGGCTATGTGTCGGTGGGCTTCGTGGCCGCGCTCGGTTTTGCCAACGCGATGATGTGGCCGGCGATCTTTCCGCTGGCCATTCGCGGGCTCGGCCGCTTCACCGAGATCGGGTCGGCCTTGCTGGTCATGGGCATTGCCGGCGGCGCGATCATTCCGCAGCTGTTCGCCATTCTCAAACAGCACTACGACTTCCAGGTCGTGTTCGCTGCGCTGATGGTGCCGTGCTATCTCTACATCCTGTTCTATTCGCTGCGCGGTTACCGTGTGGGCCTGCCGGCCCAGGCCAAGTGAACCAGGCAGCATGATGCGTTCCGACGAACAAGGCACACCCATGCGCAGGCCCACCATCAAAGATGTCGCCGAGCGCGCCAAGGTCTCGTTGAAGACCGTGTCGCGCGTGATCAATAACGAACCGTCGGTGATGCAGGCCACGCGCGCGCGCGTGCTGCGCGCCATCGCCGATCTCGACTACGAACCCGACCCGTCCGCGCGCAATCTGCGCAGCGGCACGCCGTTCGTGATCGGCCTGGTCTACGACAATCCCAACCCGTATCACATCATCGGCATCCAGAACGGCGTGCTGGCCGCCTGCCGCGAAACCGGCTTCGGCCTGCAGATCCATCCCTGCGATTCCACCTCGCCATTGCTGGCCGAAGAACTGGCCGAATGGGTGCAGCGCTCGCGGCTGGCCGGCGTGGTGCTGACCGCGCCGATGTCCGAGCGCCCCGAGTTGATGGCCGGCCTGGCTGCGCGCGGCATCAAGAGCGTGCGCATCATCGCCGCCACCGACGATCCGGGCGACGGCCCCTGCGTCTATATCGACGACCGCGCTGCCGCCTACGAGATCACCGAGCATCTGGTCCAGCTGGGCCATCAGCGCATCGGGTTCCTGTGGGGTGGCCCGCAGCACCGCTCCAGCGGCGAGCGCTACGCCGGTTACGAGGCCGCGTTGAAGGACTACGGCATCACCCTGGACAAGCACTTGGTGATTCCCGGCGATTACACCTTCGACGACGGCTTCCGTGGCGCGCGCCGGCTGCTGTCGTTGCGCGAGCCGCCCACCGCCATCTTCGGCAGCAACGATGAGATCGCTGCGGGCGTGCTGGCCGCGGCCAAGTCCACCGGCATGAACGTGCCGTATCAATTGTCGATCGCCGGCTTCGAGGACAGCCCGTTCTCGCGCCAGTCCTGGCCGGCGCTGACCACCGCCAAGCAGGCCACCGACGACATCGCGCGGCATGCCGCACGCCTGTTGATCAGCCAGCTGCGCAGCGATGCCTACGACGACCAGCCCGCGCAGTTGCAGAACCGCGGCTTCGTGCCGCAGCTGGTGGTGCGCGGTTCCACTGCACCGGCGCAGACGCCGTCCGCCAAATCCCTTCCTCCCGAATCCGCCTGAGCACGATGAGCCTTCCCACCGAAACCGAGACCTTGATGTTCCGCGAGGCGGCGCAGACCGCCGACGTGGTCGCCGCACAGTTCGCCCGCAATGCCGACACCGTCGCCGCCCTCGCGCAGTCGCTGCGCGATACGCCGCCGCCGTTCGTGGTGACCTGTGCACGCGGCAGTTCCGATCACGCAGCGACCTACGCCAAGTATCTGTTCGAAACACAACTGGGCATCGTGACCGCCTCTGCATCGCCGTCGGTGGGCTCGGTCTACGCATCGCCGCTGCAGTTGCGCGGTGCGCTGTACATCGTGATCTCGCAATCGGGCAAGAGCCCGGACCTGCTGCGCAATGCCGAGGCCGCCAAGGCGGCCGGCGCGCGCGTGGTCGCCCTGGTCAACGTCGAGGATTCACCGCTGGCGCAGCTGGCCGAGGTGGTGATTCCGCTGGGCGCAGGCCCGGAAAAAAGCGTCGCTGCCACCAAGAGTTATCTCGCCTCGCTGGCTGCGCTGCTGCACCTGGGCGCGGTGTGGAAGAACGACCCGGCCCTGCTCGCGGCGGTAGAGGCACTGCCGCAGCAGTTGCGCGCCGCCTGGCAGGCCGACTGGTCCGCGCTCACTGCCGGCCTGGTGCCGGCACACAACCTGTTCGTGCTCGGTCGCGGCCTGGGCCTGGGCGCGGCGCAGGAAGCGGCGCTGAAGTTCAAGGAAACCTGTGGCCTGCATGCCGAGGCGTACAGCTCGGCCGAGGTCAAACACGGGCCGATGGCGCTGGTGGGGCCGGGCTTCCCGGTGCTGGTGTTCGCCCAGCCCGACGAAACCGGCGCCGGCACGCGTGCGCTCGCCGCCGAATTCCGCGCGCGTGGCGCGCAGGTGTGGCTGGCCGCCCCCGACGGCGATCTGCCGCTCGTGGATGCGGCACATCCGGCCAGCGCGCCGCTGCTGACCGTGCAGAGCTTCTACCGCGCGATCAACGCGCTGGCCCTGCAGCGTGGCAACAATCCCGATCTGCCGCCGCATTTGAACAAGGTCACGGAAACCGTTTGAACATGGATGCTTCCCCGATTCAAGCGTTGTGCAATGCACGCGTGCTCACCGACGATGGCTTGCAGGATGGGCTGGTGGTCCTGCTGGCCGGCACGCAGATCCAGGCGGTGGTGGCGGCCGACGATGCGCGTGTTGCGCAGGCGCATACGCGCGTGGATCTGGGCGGCGCCACCTTGCTGCCCGGCTTCATCGACATCCAGGTCAACGGCGGTGGTGGCGTGTTGTTCAACAATGCGCGCGACCCCCAGGCGCTGGCCACGATCGCGGCCGCGCATCGCCGCTACGGCACCACCGGCATGCTGCCAACATTGATCAGCGACACCGCCGAGGTCATGGCCGAGGCGATCGCCGCCACGCGCCAGGCCATCGCGCAAGGCGTGCCCGGCGTGCTCGGCATTCATCTGGAAGGCCCGTACCTGAGCCCGGCCCGCAAGGGCACGCACGACGCGCACAAGTTCCGCCTGCCCGACGCACACGAGATTGCCGTCGATACCTCGCTGGACAACGGCGTCACCCTGATCACGCTCGCACCCGAGCGCGTGCCGCTGGACGACATCCGCGCCTTTGTCGCCGGCGGCGCGATCGTGTTTGCCGGCCACACTGCGGCCAGCTACGAGCAGGCGTGCGACGGCATTGCCGCCGGCGTCAGCGGTTTCACCCATCTGTACAACGCGATGTCGCAGCTGGCCGGGCGTGAGCCCAGCGCGGTCGGCGCCGCGTTGGAAGACCCCGATGTGTGGTGCGGCATCATCGTCGATGGCGTGCACGTGCACCCGGCCAGCCTGCGCGTGGCGCTGGCCGCCAAACCGCGCGGCAAGCTGTTGCTGGTCACCGACGCCATGCCGATGGTCGGTGCCGGCAGCCCCAGTTTCGACCTGTACGGCGAAACCATCACCGCCGTGGACGGCGTGGTACGCAATGCCGACGGCGCACTGGCCGGCTCGGCGCTGGACATGGCCACGGCCGTGCGCAACAGCGTGCAGTGGCTGGGCGTGGATCTGGCCGAAGCCGCGCGCATGGCGTCCACCTATCCGGCGCAATGCATCGGTCTGGGCCAGCGCCTGGGCCGCATTGCACCCGGCTATCAGGCCGATCTGGTGCTGGTGGATGCAGACGTGCAGGTACTTGCCACCTGGGTCGCCGGGCAGCGCGAGTAAGTCCGCTCGCCGCCGCACGAACCCGTTCGTGCGGCGCGATGCGTTTGAAACCTTGTTTGCGGTCGTGTCTGCGGTGAACCGCCATCGTCGGTACGCTGCAGCATGAGCGTGCGTGCGTGCGTGCGCGAGTGCAGGGCATGCTTTCGCCAAGCTCCGGAAAGGCATCAGTGTCGAACGCTGGAGCAGCCAAGCAGAAGTCGGGCGCTTTCGGCGTCACGCAGCGCGTAGTGCAACCGACGCGCTTTCCGTTGCAGTAGACGCTCGACGATGACTGCAGCCGCATGCGCTTGCAGCACGTCAGCACTGCAATCGCAGTGGTTTGGCAAGGCGCCGCATACACCATCCACCACGACAAAGCCTGCAACACACTCTGCATCGCAACATCCGGCTGCGCAGCCTTGTGGCATCAGGCCGCTACGCGCAGTGGTCTGCATCGTCGATGCACATGAGTGCGAACACGATCACGCTGTCATTCCAATATCTGCGTCGGCGGTGCGGTTTCAGGCATGAAACTGGGCTTTTGTGGCAGCGAGTTGACAGCCCCGGCCGCGAAAGGCACCTTCGCTGATAACGTTGTCAGCGAGCAGGAGCCACTTCTGAATTCTTGAAAGCGTTGTCGTCCGGCCGCTGGTCGGACTGGCGCTGACCCGCATGCCGCTACGGCAGTGCGGGACGCTGCTCGCATCCGGCACAGGGGACGGAGTGCGGGCATGTCACGCGCACCGCGCGTTGTCGTGCAACCACATGGTTGCCACCTGACATCCGTCAAGAGGTCTACGCAATGCCGTCTTCCCGTGTATTCGAGTTGTCCCGTCACCTGTTCTGTCATGCGCACCCGCTGCGTCGTACTCCATTGAGCACTGCAGTCCGCGGCCTGTTGATCGGTGGCGCTACCCTGGCAGGTCTTGCCGCGTTGCCCGCAGGTGCGCAGGAGCAGGCTGCAGTCCCGCAGGAACAGGCGCCCGCGCAAACCAATCCCTCGGTATCCACGCTGGACGAGGTCAAGGTCGTCGGCTATCAGGCCAGCCTCGGCAAGGCACTCAACGTCAAGCGCAACGCCGATGCGATCGTCGATGCGATCAGCGCCGAAGACATCGGCAAATTCCCAGACACCAACGTCGCCGAGTCGCTGTCGCGCCTGTCCGGCATCACCGTGGATCGCCAGTTCGGCGAAGGCGAGAAGGTCAGCATCCTCGGCACCGATCCGGCACTCAATCGCGTGCTGCTCAACGGCCAGACCATTGCCTCCACCAGTTGGGGCGGCGATCCCAACGACCCGGACAGCCGCTCGTTCAACTACAGCACGCTGGCGCCGGAAGTGGTCGGCCTGATGGAGGTCTACAAGACACCGGAGGCACGCATCGACGAGGGCTCCATCGGCGGCACCGTGATCGTGCACACGCGCAAGCCGCTGGACCTTGAGCGCAACACGCTGACCGGCACCCTGAGCTACGGCTATAACGATCGTTCCGAGGAGGGCAAGCCGAATGCCTCGGCGCTGTACAGTTGGAAGAACCAGGATGAAACGCTCGGTGTGCTCACCTCGGTGATGCATTCGCAGCGTGTGTTGCGCCGCGATGGCGTGGAGATCTTCGGCTACGACAATGTGCAAGGCGCAGGGTTTCCGGCGTCCGTGGTCGGCAACAACACCGGCGTCTTTCCGACCTCGATCAACACCGCGTTGTTCCAGCAGACACGCAAGCGCGACGGCGTCAGCGCGGCGCTGCAGTGGAAGCCGGATGCCGATTTCGAGCTCAACCTGACCGGTTTGTACGTCAAGGAAAGTTTCGACAACTACAACCAGAGCCGCTATGGCTACTGGGGTTCCACCCCCGGCGATGCGCAGGCGCTGGGCTTCGAGAACGGCGTGGCGACCTCGGGTACGTTCGGCGACCAGTCCAACACCTACCTGGACGGCTACCTGCGCAACAGCGAGGTCAGCACCGGCAGCATCCATCTACGCGCCGACTGGCATGGCGATGGCTGGAATGCGTCCAGCCAGGTGGGCTACACCAGTTCGCAGGGTGGCGCCGAGCGCATCTACGGCATCCAGTTCCGCAACCTCGCCGGTTACAGCTACAACATCGACGGGCGTCGTACCGCGATGGACTACAGCACCGACCCCACCAACGCGGCGGCGATGCAACTCAATAACGCCTCGGCCAGCCACAGCCCGCAGTACGACAAGGAGCGCTACCTGCAGCTGGACTTCGACCATGCGGTGGAGTGGGGGCCGTTCACCCAGATCCTCACCGGCATCAAGTTGACCAATCACGCCACCGGGCAGTCCTCCTACAGCCGCACATGGACCCCGAACGACGGCAGCACGCTGGCCGCGTTCTCGCCGGGCACCACGCCGTCGGGCTATCTGGACGGCTTGTCGACCAGCGCCGACATGCAGCGCTGGTCGACCATCAACAGCGGCGCCATCAGCCAGTACATCGGTGGCCTGGAAGGCGATGACGGCTTGCCGATCAGCTACGCCGGCAACTACAGCATCGAAGAGCAGAACCGCGCCTGGTTCCTGCAGGGCAATTTTTCCGGCGAGCGCTATCGCGGCAACGTCGGCGTGCGTTACGTGCACACCCGCGATTCCACCGATGGTTTCAGCTACGCGCCCGGTGGCGGCTATACGCCGGTCAACTTCCTCAACAGCTACGGCAAGTGGTTGCCGTCCTTCAACATCGCCTACGACCTGCGCGACGATCTGATGCTGCGCTTTGCTGCGTCCAAGGTGATCGCACGGCCGCGCTACACCAACATGACCCCGTACGTGGCCACCGACGACACCACGCTCACCGCGTCCACGGGCAATCCTGGATTGAGTCCGTACGAGTCCACCAACCTGGGCGCATCGCTGGAGTGGTACTTCTCCGACAGCAGCCTGCTCAGCGGCGAGTTCTTCTCGCGCGATATCTCCAACTACATCCTGACCACGGTGGAAGACCGGGTGTTCTTCAACAACGCCACCGGCGGCTCGAGCACCTATCAGACCTCCGTGCCGACCAACGCTGGCGATGCCAAGGTGCGCGGCGTTGCGCTCAACCTGCAGCACAACTTCGGCAACGGGTTCGGCGTGGTGGCCAACTACACCTATTCCGATTCCAAGACCGACGGCGATTACAGCCTGCCGTACAACTCGCGCAACGCCTACAACATCAGCCCGTACTACGAGCAGGGCAAATGGAGCGCGCGGGTGAATCTGGGCTGGCGCTCGGAATACTTCACCCAGATCGGCCGCCTCAACGGCCAGCAGATGACCGATGCATTCACCCAGGTCGATGCCTCGTTCGGCTACCAGGCCACCGAGCGCCTGCGCGTGGCGCTGGAAGCCACCAATCTGCTGGATGAAACCTACTTCAGCTATATCGGCAACAAGAACCAGCCGTACTACATCTACAAGAACGGCCGCTCCTTCATGCTGAGCCTGAATTTCAAGCTGTGACGTCGGCCGGGCGGCTGCTTTCGGGCAGCCGCCTTGTTGCAATGGCGGCGACTCGCGTTTGCAATGAGTCGCTGACGGTCGCCGGCGGATCTTTCGCCAGCCAGTATCGCTGCAGCAACGCTTTGCTTGGCACGGCTACATCCCTGTCGAATAGCGACAGGGTATGCGCGATGCATCGGCTACGTGCCGGCCTTTCTTGCGGCCGCAATCGCCGCAATCCGCGCCTTCGCCAATGCCTCGCCGATCTGCGGGCCTTGCAGGCCTTGTGCGGCCAGGTCGCGCGCATTGATGGCCAGCGCAGCGGCGTGCAGGTGCTTGAGCTGTTCGCCCTGCGGATATGCTGCGTCTTCGCTGCCCAGCCGGCCACGCTTGTCGGCTTCGCAGACCAGCGCGAGTTGCGCGATGCGCTCGGGGCGGCGAAACGCGTCGCAGCGCACCAGCAGCTCGTGCACGGTGCGGTCGCGCAGTTCGGCCAGGCGATGCACGTTCAAGTGTTCGCGGCAGGCAGTGATGGCGAGCTGGCGATAATCCTGTGGCACCTTGAGCCGCTCGCACAATGTCTGCAGCGGGGCAACGCCGCGCTGTTCGTGCATGATGTGGCGCGGCCATTCTTCCTCCGGCGTGAGCGCCTTGCCCAGGTCGTGGGTCAATGCGGCAAAGCCCACCAGCGCGTCGCCGGGCGCCAGTCGCGCGGCCATGTCGCTGACCATTTCCTGGTGAATGCCGGTATCCACCTCCGGATGAAACTCGGCACGTTGCGGCACGCCATACAGCGCATCGATCTCGGGCAGGATGACGCGCAGCGCATCGGTGTCGTGCAGCGTGCGCAGGAATGCCGACGGCTGCGCACTCTCCAGCACGCGGCGCAATTCCTGCCACACACGTTCGGGCACCAGGCTGTCCAGCTCGCCGCTAGCGGCCATCTCGCGCATCAGTGCTGCGGTCTCTGGCGCGACAGTGAAACCAAGCGGTGCCAGGCGTGCCATGAAGCGGGCAGCGCGCAATACGCGCACGGGATCTTCGATAAAGGCCGGCCCCACGTGCCGCAGCACGCGCGCCTGCAGATCGCGCGCGCCGCCATAAGGATCGAACAGCTCGCCAGTGTCCTCGTCACGTGCGATCGCATTGATGGTGAAGTCGCGGCGCAGCAGATCCTCTTCCAGCGTCACCGAAGGATCGGCATCCACCACAAAGCCGCGATAGCCGCGCCCGGACTTGCGCTCGGTACGCGCCAACGCATATTCCTCACCGCTGCGCGGATGCAGGAACACCGGGAAATCCTTCCCCACCGGTTTGAAGCCCAGGCGTTCCATCTGCGCCTGATCGGCACCGACCACCACCCAGTCGCGGTCGCCAGCGGGCTGGCCAAGCAGGGCATCGCGGACTGCGCCGCCAACAAGATAGATCTTCATCGCGACATGATGCCCGATGCGGTGCGTGTGTCGTAGAGCGACTGATCCACGGCTTGGCTGCAGGGCCTTTGCCCGCCCACCATCGCGGACATGTCGTAGGGCACAGTGGACGATCTACGGCTTTGCGGATAGATCAGCTGTAGAGCGGGGTGATGTGTGGTTTTGCTGCAGGGCCCTTGCCCGCCCACCCTCGCGGGACACGCCGCAAGTACGTCCCTGTAGGCTCTTACGCGGCATCCATGCCGCGTAAGGTCCCGCGACGGTGAGCGGGCAAGGACCAGTCGAGATGGTCGGTGTGCACAGCTAAGCGCAATGCTTGATGCCGATGCGCCGGTTCAATGCGCGATGCACGTCGAGCGGCAACCAGTCGGGACGTCTGCTGCGCATGGGTAAGAGCAGCGCGTGATGTGCATTTCGGATAGTGATGTACTTGCCCGGCCCAACGGACAACGTCCAATGCACGTCGTGCAACAAGCTGCTTTCACGTGATTACCGACCAACATCCTGGTGCGGTGCCCTTGCCGGTTGCGGGACCGTGTGGCGGCACGGATGCCGCCACCGAGCCTCCACGGACGGATTCACGGCGTGTCCCGCAAGCGGTGAGGGCACCGCGCCCTCGACGACCCGAGTCTTCGATGCACCGAAACAACGCAGCGACGGGAACGCTTGATTTGCCCCAGAGCCCCAGAGCCCCAGAGCCTCAGAGCTTGAGAGCCTGAAGCCTCAGAGCTTCAAGCCTAGGAGCGAACGAAAGGCAAGTATCAGAGCGGCATCGCCTAGCTTGCGCCCCAGGCCAAGACAACCACGCGCAACCGCGCAAGCACGACCACCTCATCCGGCCGCCATGTTCGGCGGCTGACTGGGAGCTCAGTCCTGCGCCGCGTTATTGGTCGCCTGGCCTGGCGTGCACACCGGTTTCAGGCGCTTGTCCACCAGCTTGCCCATCAGGCGATCGCTCAGCGGCAGCATGTCGCCGTTGAGCCGCCAGTCGTAGATCACGCTGAAAGCCAGCACACGCGCGACGTACTCACGGGTTTCCTTGTAGCTGATGGTCTCGATCCAGAAGTCCGGCTCGAAGTTGGGCCGTTGCGATTGCCAGCGCCCGGTCGGCCCCGGGCCGGCGTTGTAGGCGGCGATGGTGAGGTAGGGCAGGCCGTAGGTATTGAGCAACTGGCGCAGATAGGCGGTGCCGATGGCGATGTTGGTGTCCGGCTCGTACAGGCTGGTGGCGCCCGCGTAACCGGGCAGGGCGATGCCCTTGGCCACGGCCGCGCCGGTGCCCGGCAATACCTGCATCAGGCCCATCGCGTTGGCAGGCGAGCGCGCGCGCGGATTAAAGATGCTTTCGGCACGGATCTCCGCTGCCACCCAGGCCGGGTCGATCGCGTTCTTGGCCGCTTCGCGGCGAATGCTGTCGTCGTGATGCAGCGGAAAGCGCAATGCATACAGGCGTTGTTCGTCCGGCTGCTTGCCGAGCGCGAACACTGCGCGATCGAACCAGCCATTCTCGCTGGCCACCTGCACCGCCAGCCGGCGCTGGGTGTCGTCGAAGCGGCTTGCGGCATCGTTCCACTCGGCCACGGCCCAACCGGGGCGGTCGATCTGGAACAAGGCGATGGCACGGAGCAACGCCGGATCGCGCGCGACGGCGGCCTTGGCCTGCGGGGTGTCCTTGGGCTCCCACGGGCACAGCCGATAAGGCTGCTGCAGACGATCGGCGGCCAGGAAGCCGTGGAAGGTCGGTGATTGCGCGGCTGCGCGATACAGCGGCTGCGCGGCCGCGGCAGCGCCGGTCTTCTCGGCCAAGCGCGCCTCGAAATACTGCCAGCGCGAATCGCTACGCTGGGTGGCGGGCATCTTGCGGATCGCCGCCAAGGCGGCCGGCCAGTCGCCGCGCGCCATCGCCTCGCGCGCACGCCATTCGTGCAGGCGCTCGTCGTACGAGGCATCGGGCACTGCATTGAGGCGACGCGCCGAATCCGGCAGGTACGACGCCACCGTCCACAGCGCGATCTGGTACAGCACCTGGCCGCGCTGCGCCTCGCTGAAGCCGAGCGCGCTGGCCAGCTGCGGCAACTGCTGCTCGGCCGCATCCGGGTCGCTCTTGGCCAGCTTGGCCAGGCCATCGACTGCGATGCGTCGGCTGCGCTCGGTCCTGGGCCAGCTCGATGCACGTGGATGCACCTTGTCCAGAAACGCGGCGTAGTCGTTGGCCAGGGCCAGATCGGCTGCCGGCAGGCCGCGTGCGGCCGTGCGCATCACTGCGGGCAGTTGTGCATCGGCGGCCGCCTCCACGCGCTCCCAGCGCAGCGCCGGAGTGAGCTCGCCGCGCGACTCCAGCCCGGCGACCACCGGATCGCAGGCGTCGGGCAGGCCCTTGCCGGTGCGCCATAACGTCAACGCATCGCGACTCCACTGCGCATCCAGCTTGCCGGTTGCCTGTCGCGCGGTCAGCTGCGCACAGCGCAGGCCGACGTTGTCGGTGGGTTTCCAGTTGGCCAGCAACGTGGTCCAGTCCTGGCGCCGCGCCACCGCTGGCAACCAGGTGCTGCGGAAGCTTTCGGCCACCGGCTGGCCTGCATAACGCTGCAAAAATCCCTGTGCCTGCGTGTTGGAGACGTTGTCGATGTTGCGCTTGAGCGTGGCAAATTCCAGCCAGCCATAGAGCGGGTGACGGCTCAGGGCACCGAGCTGACCGGCATCGGACTGGCCGCGCTCTGCGGCGGCGATGGCATCGCGCATGGCGGTCAATTGCGGGTCGAGGCTTTGGGCATGCAGCGTGGTGCTGCCAAGGCACAGCAGGCCGACGAAAACAGTGGCAAGACGGGGGGCATAAGTCATTGCGCGATGATACCGAAGCGCGCCCGCGCGCCTGAGTGAATACGTGCAGGATCGACGCCCGCCAGCGCTGTCGGCAGCGACCTGCGCCGCAAGGTGCAGATGCGTCCCGTTGGCGCGCGGTCTTGGTCTGCGGCCCGGCGCGCAATGGGAAGCGTCTCTCACTGCCTGCATGGTTGGCTTGCGGGGCGTTAAGGTTTCGTTTAAAAGTTGGGGCGGACCGCAGGGCACGGGGGCGTGCGGACACTTAGCAGTCCTTCTGGAGAGAGAAAGGATGAAGCGTCTGATTGGCTCCCCGCGGTCATGCCTGGCCGTGCAGTTGTCGTTGTGTCTGGTTCCCACACTCGCCTGGGCGCAACAGCCCGAGGCCGCCCCGAGTACGCGCACGCTCGACAGCGTGCAGGTCACCGGCACCCGCATCAAGACCGCAGAATTGCAGGGCCAGGTGCCGATCCAGACGCTCAACCGCGCCGACATCGAACGCACCGGCCTGACCTCGATCGGCGAGGTGCTGCAGGAACTCACCGCGTCGGGTTCGGCGCTCAACGCCAAATTCAATTCGTCCGGCAACTTCGGCTTCCCGCCCGATGGCGGCGGTGTGGGCGCCGGCTCGGCGCAGGTGGATCTGCGCCATCTCGGCTCCAAGCGCGTGCTGGTGCTGGTCGATGGCATCCGCTGGGTCAACGAGTCCTCGGCCTCCGGCGTGGGCTCGTCGACCGATCTCAACACCATTCCGTTGGCGATCGTGGAGCGCATCGAGGTGCTCGAAGACGGCGCCTCGTCGCTGTACGGCTCGGATGCGATCGCCGGCGTGGTCAACATCATCACCCGGCGCAGCTTCGACGGTGCGCAGGTCACGCTCAACTATGGGCAATACGGCAAGGGCGATGGCGCCAACCAGGGCATGGACCTGGCCTGGGGCACCAGTGGCGAGGATTTCAGCCTGTTTCTGGGCGCCAGCTACGTCAAGCAGGATCCGATCTACGCACGCGACCGCGCGCAGGCCCGCTTCCCGATCCCGGGCACCGGGTTGACCTTTGCCAGCTCGGCAACGCCCGATGGTCGCTTCCAGTTCGTCGACCCCAACACCGGCGTGCGCCAGAACCTCACGCCCAATGCCGGCGTCGGCACGCCGCAATACGATGGCAGCGCCGGCTGTACGCGTAGCGACGACTACCACTGCTTCGGCACCGCAGACCGCTACAACTTTGCCGAACAGAACCTGTTGCTGACACCGTCCGAGCGCAAGGGCGTGTTCGCGCAATTCCGCTATTACTTCAACGACGACGTGCAGTGGTACGTCAAGGCGCTGGGCAACCGGCGCGAGTCGACCAACCAGGCCGCGCCCGAGCCGATCTTTCTCGGCCCCGATGCCGGCACCGGCAATCCGCTGGCCGACAACATCGTGATTTCCGCGCTCAATCCGTTCAATCCGTTCGGCTTCGAGTTGAACTCGGCCACCAACCTGATCCAGATCGGTCGCCGCCCGGTGGAAGGTGGGGCGCGCCGTTTCGAGCAGCAGGTCGACACGCAATACTTCGGCACCGGCCTGGTGGGCACCTTCGAAGGTGCGGCGCGCACCTGGTTCTGGGACATCAACGGCATGTACAGCAAGAACAAGGCCGAACAAACCAACTACGGCAGCTACAACCTCTACAACATCAACCTTGGCCTGGGCGATCCGGCCGCGTGCGCGGCGGTGGCCGGCTGCGTGCCACTGGATATCTTCAGCGGCGCCGGCAGCATCACGCCGGAGATGTTGCGCTGGATCCAGCCGGTGGTGCGCGACCGCAGCCAGAACGAGTTGAGCCTGTTCACCGCCAATCTGAGCAGCGAGCTGTTCCAGCTGCCCGGTGGTGCGGTGTCGTTCGCCACCGGCTACGAATACCGCAAATACGAAGGGTCCTACCAACCCGATCCGCTCACCGTGGCGGGGCGCTACAACGGTGTGCCGTCGTTGCCGACGTCAGGCAGCTACGACGTCAACGAGGCCTATCTCGAACTCAATATCCCGATCTTCGCCAATTCGTCGTTGGGCGACAAACTCGACCTGAATATCGCTGGCCGTTATTCGGATTACTCCACTTTCGGTGGTGAGTTCACGCCAAAGTACGGCTTGCGTTGGCAGGTCACCGATGAGCTGGTGCTGCGCACCAGTTATGCAGAGGGCTTCCGTGCG
This sequence comes from Xanthomonas sp. WHRI 6108, assembly GCF_040202385.2. Classification (NCBI taxonomy): domain Bacteria; kingdom Pseudomonadati; phylum Pseudomonadota; class Gammaproteobacteria; order Lysobacterales; family Lysobacteraceae; genus Xanthomonas; species Xanthomonas sp. WHRI 6108. Next base: position 864,242 of record NZ_CP168198.1, read on the forward strand.
CCGACCATCGGCGAGCTGTTCGGTTCGGCCGCGCGCGCCGATCTGCAGCTGTCCGATCCATGCTCGATCGGGTTGGGCGGCACCGCGCCGCGCGGCAGCGCCGCGAACTGCGCATCGCTCGGCGTACCGGCCGGCTATCAACAGGCCAACCAGCAGATCTCGGTCACCACCGGCGGCAACGAGCAACTGGATCCGGAACGTTCGCGCAGCTTCAGTGCCGGCTTCGTGTTCAGTCCTGGCTTTGCCAGCAATGCCAGCTGGTCCGATCGCCTCGACCTGGAGATGACGTTCTATCGCCATCATGTCGATGGCGCGATCCAGGCGATCAATGCGCAAACCCAGCTGGATCTGTGCGTGGATACCCTGGACGCGCTGTATTGCAATGGCATCGGGCGCGCCTCCACCGGCGGCATCAATGCGTTCAACAACCGGTTGACCAATCTGGGTTCGATCAAGACCGACGGTTGGGATGTAGACCTGTTCTGGACCTTGCCGGAAACGGCGCTTGGCCGTTTCAAATTGTCCTGGCAGAACACCTTCGTGGGCCGCTACGAGGCACTCGGTGCAGCAGGGCAGCGCCAGCCGCAGGGGCCGGGCATCGAAGTGGTGGACAGCGCGATCCCCGAGTGGACCAGCAACGCGGTACTGGACTGGTCGCTGGGCAACTGGACCGCATCGTGGACGGCGCGCCACATCTCCAAACTCACCGAGCAATGCGGCGATGCGGTGGAATTTGCGGTGTGTTCCGATCCTGCCACAGGCACCAATCGCCTGGATGCGATCACCTACCACGATGCACAGCTGGGTTATCGCGTCGATTGGCTCAAGGGGCTGCAGCTCACGGCCGGCTTGAACAACGTCTTCGACAAGGACCCGCCGCTCTGCCTGTCGTGCTCACTCAATGGCTACGACGCCTCCACCTACGACATTCCCGGCGGGCGCTTCTGGTATGCGCGGGTCGACTTGAAGTTTTAGTCCATCAGGTCGGGTCGGTCGTAAAGCGGAGGGCGGCTGATCTGCGGCTTGGCTGCAGGGCCCTTGCCCGCCCACCCTCGCGGGACACGCCGCAAGTACGTCCGTGTAGGCTCTTACGCGGTATCCATGCCGCGTAAGGCCCCGCGACGGTGGGCGGGCAAGGACCAGTCGAGTTGGTCGGTGTGCATGGCTGCGAGCAATGCACGACGTGCGCTGCTCGGTAATGGCGCATCCGATCAGCTTCCCGATTCAATCCGAGTAACAAGCAGCTTTTCACACGACCACCGATCCACTCTCTAGTGCGGTGTCCTCGCCGATTGCGGGACCGTGTGGCGGCATGGATGCCGCCACCGAGCCTACAAGGACGTACTTGCGGCGTATCCTGCGAGCGCTGAGGGCGCCGCGCACTCGACCCAGGGTAGCGCACTGCGTTTTCTAGCATCACCCGCGCACAGGTGCATCGCCGGCCACGTAGTAGTCGGCGGTGCTGCGCGGCAGTGGCGTGCGGCCACGCATGCGGTCGGCGATCTTCTCGGCGATCATGATGGTGGTGGCGTTGAGGTTGCCGGTGATGATGCGCGGCATGATCGAGGCATCGATCACCCGCAGGCCCTCCATGCCGTGTACGCGGCCCTGTCCGTCGACCACCGCCATGTCACCGGTGCCCATCGCGCAGGAGCAGGACGGGTGATACGCCGTCTCTGCGCGTGCGCGCACGAAGGCATCCAGCTCGGCATCGGTCTTGCAGTCCGCGCTCGGGCTGATTTCACGGCCACGATAGGCATCCAGTGCGGGCTGGGCGATGATCTCGCGGGTGATGCGGATCGCATCGCGAAATTCCTGCCAGTCCTGATCGGTGGACTGGTAGTTGAACAGGATCGACGGATGCTGGCGCGGGTCGCGCGACTTGGCATGCACGCGCCCGCGGCTGGGGGTGCGCATCGAGCCCACATGCGCCTGGAAGCCGTGCTCCTTCACCGCATTGCTGCCGTTGTAATTGATTGCCACCGGCAGGAAGTGATACTGGATGTTGGGCCAGTCGAATTCTTCGCGCGTGCGGATGAAGCCGCCGGCCTCGAACTGGTTGCTGGCCCCGGTGCCGGTGGCGGCGAACAACCACTGCGCACCGATGGCGGGTTGATTCCACCATTGCAGCGCCGGATACAGCGACACCGGCTTGGTGCAGGCGTACTGGATGTAGACCTCCAGGTGGTCCTGCAGGTTCTGGCCAACGCCGGGCAGGTCGTGCACTAGTTGCACGTCGAGTGCGCGCAATAGATCGGGCGCGCCGACACCGGAGCGTTGCAGCAGCTGCGGCGAGGCAATTGCGCCAGCACACACCAGCACTTCGCGGCGCGCATGCGCGTCGATGCCCTCGCTGCTGTTGCCGACCAGGTAATGCACGCCGATCGCGCGCTTGCCGGCAAACAGGATGCGGTCGGTGGTGGCGTGGGTGACGATGTGCAGGCCATCGCGCGGACGTGCCATGTCCAGATAGCCGCGCGCGGTGCTTGCGCGGCGCCCCTGCGGCGTCACCGTGCGGTCCATCGGCCCGAAGCCTTCCTGCTGATAGCCATTGAGATCGTCGGTGCGCGGGTAACCGGCCTGCACGCCGGCGTCGACCATGGCATGGAACAGCACGTTGTTGTCGTTCTTCGGCGTGGCCACGCTGACCGGGCCTTCGCCGCCGTGATAATCGTTGGCGCCGATGTCGCGTGTCTCGGCCTTGCGGAAGTATGGCAACACGTCGCGGTAGCTCCAGTCTTCCAGGCCCGGCCGCTTGGCCCAATGATCGAAATCCAGTGCATTGCCGCGGATGTAGCACATGCCGTTGATCAACGACGAGCCGCCCAATCCCTTGCCGCGCCCGCATTCCATGCGCCGGTTGTCCATATGCGGCTCCGGCTCGGTCTCGTAGGCCCAGTTGTAGCGACGGCCCTGTAACGGGAACGCCAGCGCCGCCGGCATCTGGGTGCGGAAATCCAGCCGGTAATCCGGCCCGCCGGCTTCCAGTAGCAACACGCTGACGCCCGGATCTTCGGTCAGGCGCGCGGCCAGCACGTTACCTGCCGAGCCGGCGCCGATGATGATGTAGTCGTATTCGCGTTGCATGGGGTTCTCCTTGTTGCGGTGCCGGTGTGAAGCGGCTTTCAAGACGATTGCGCGGTGGGCGGCTGTTCTTGTTCGAAATGGCGGCGCGGTCTACAGGCTTCAGCTCGCGCAGCTCGCCGGTGTCGCCGGCGCCGGCCTGCCAGGTGGCGTCGGTCGGTCAAAACACCGACGCGTAGCGTTCCAGTTCGACCTGGATGGATTTGGTGCGGGTATAGGCCTGCAGCGTGGCCAGGCCGTTTTCGCGACCCACGCCGGATTGCTTGTAGCCGCCCACCGGCATCGCTGCCGGCGACTCGCCCCAGGTGTTGATCCAGCAGATGCCCGCCTGCAAGCGATGGATCAGCCGATGCGCGCGCGCCAGGTCGGGCGTCACCACACCTGCGGCCAGGCCGTAGGTGGTGGCATTGGCGCGCGCGATCGCTTCGTCTTCGTCGTCGTAGGTGAGCAGGCTCAGCACCGGTCCGAAGATCTCTTCGCGCACGATGGTCATCACGTCGGTGCAGTCGCTGAAGATGGTCGGTGCGACATAGCAACCTTGTGCCAGCGCGCCATCGCGCAGACGTTCGCCACCGCACAGCAGGCGCGCCCCCTCGGCCTTGCCCTGTTCGATGTAGTCCAGCACGCGCTGCATGTGCGCGGCGCTGACCATCGGACCAAAGGTGGTGCGCGCATCTAGCGGGTCGCCGATGTGGATGCGTTGGACGCGTGCCAGCAGCCGCGCCTCGAAGGCGTTGCGCAGCGCGCGCGGCACGAACACGCGGGTGCCGTTGGTGCAGACCTGCCCGGAGCTGTAGAAGTTGGCCATCATCGCGATGTCGGCGGCCAGATCCAGGTCGGCGTCGGCGCAGACGATCAGGGGCGACTTGCCGCCCAGTTCCATGGTCACGTCTTTCAGCGACGAACTCGAGGCACTGGCCATCACCTTGCGCCCGGTCGCGGTGCCACCGGTGAAGCTGATCTTTTCGATCTGCGGGTGTTCGGTGAGCGCGGTGCCCACGCTGGCGCCGTCGCCGGGCAGCACGTTGAACACGCCATCGGGCAGGCCGGCCTCGGTGAAGAGTTCGGCCAGCTTGAGTGCGGTCAGCGGTGTCACTTCGCTGGGTTTGAAGATCATTGCGTTGCCGGCCGCCAACGCGGGCGCGGCCTTCCACAGCGCGATCTGGATCGGGTAATTCCATGCGCCGATCGCGCCGACCACGCCGAGCGGCTCGTGCCGCGTATAGAAGAAGCTGCCTTCGCGCAGCGGCACCTGTGCGCCCTGCAGTGCCTGCGCCACGCCAGCGTAGTACTCCAGCACATCCGCGCCGGTGACGATGTCCACGCTGCGGGTTTCGCTCAGCGGCTTGCCGGTGTTGAGCGTTTCCAGCTCGGCCAGCGCATCGTTGCGCTCGCGCAGCAACGCCACCGCACGCAGCAGGATGCGCGAGCGTTCCACCGCGGTCAGTGCCGCCCATTGCTGCTGGCCGGCCGTGGCGCTGTCGACCGCGGCATCCAGGTCGTCGGCACCGGCGTTGTGCACATTGGCCAGCACCTCGCCGGTGGCGGGGTTGACCACCTCGAAGGTGTGGCCGCCGCGGGCGGGAACATAGCGGCCACCGATATACAGCAACTGGTCGGGAAAACGTGGCATGACAAACCTCCTGTGGGGCGCACGCGGCAGCGGCGGCACCTCAGCGAGTGAGATGCAGGAACTGCAGGTGACGCTCGTATTGATCGATGATGTCGTTGATGATCTGCTCGCGGCTGTAACCGACCATGTCGTAATCCTGGCTGCCTTCGTACAGATACACTTCGGCGCGGTAATAGCGTTGGTTGCGCAGGCGTTGCGCGGCGAAAGACGGCGTCAGGTAGCCGCGCATCACCACCTGGTAGCGGAAGCCCTGCTGCTCGCCATGGTCGACGCTGATTTCCATGTCGTCGTCGTCCAGCCGGCTGCTGACCTGCCAGCCTTCTTCCTGCAGCTGTGCGGTGACCGCTTCGATCGCCGGGCGCACCTGGTCGTGCATGAAGCGATAGACCTCATCGCGCGCCGGGAAATGCATCGCCTGGCCCAGGCGCTGACGCCAGCCGCGGTGATGCCGCGATTGCCCGATCAGCGGGCTGGGGCTGTAGAGCTGCGCACGCTTGCGTTGCGATTCTTCGCTGAGCGCGCGCGACAAGCCCCAGGCCATCAGCAGCAACACCGCAGAGAACGGCAGCGAGGCCAGCACCACGGCCGATTTCAATGCGTCCATGCTGCCGGCCAGCAGCAGGCCGCCGGTCACCACCGCGGTGAGCACACCCCAGAACACGCGCAGCCAGCGCGGGCCATCGTCGTGCGGCTCGCCGCCGTGCGAGGACAGCGTGGACAACACCACCGTGCCGGAATCGGCGGAGGTGACGAAGAACACGAAGCTGATCGCCACCGTCACCGTAATCACCGTGCGGCTCCACGGGTAGCCCTGCAACAGCGAATACAGCACCGTTTGCGGCGCATCGATGGCCTGTTGCGCCAGCGCGCCCTGGCCGTGATGCAGTAACTGGTCCAGCGCGCTGTTGCCGAAGATCGACAGCCACGCCAGGGTGAAACCGAGCGGTATCAACAACACGCCGAGCACGAATTCGCGAATGGTGCGGCCGCGCGAAATGCGTGCGATGAACAGGCCCACGAACGGCGCCCAGCCGATCCACCACGCCCAGTAGAACACCGTCCAGTTGCCGAGCCAGTCACTGCGGCCGCCGTAGGCGTACACATCGAAACTCTTGTTGACCACACTGCCCAGGTAGTCGCCCAGGTTCTGGATCAGCGCGTTGAGCAGATACTGCGTGGGGCCGGCGAACAGCATGAACAGCAGCAGCGCGATCGCCAGCAGCATGTTGATGTCCGACATCCAGCGCACGCCTTTCTCGACGCCGGACACCGCCACCACGATCGCCGCGCCCATCATCGCCACGATCAGCGCGACCTGCACCCAATGGGTGTGCGGCACATCCATCAAGGTGCTCAGGCCGGCGTTGAGATGCAGCACGCCAAAGCCCATGTCCGCGCCCAGGCCGAACACGGTGGCCACGATGCCCAGCGCATCCACCGTGTAGCCGATCGGCCCGTTGATGCGCTTGCCGATCAGCGGATACAGCGCCGAGCGCAGGGCCAGCGGCAGGTTGTGGCGGAATGCGAAATACGCCAGCGCCATCGCTGCCAGCGCGAACACGCCCCAGCCGTGCAATCCCCAATGCAGGAACAGCAACTGCATCGCCTGCCGTGCAGAGGCTTCGCCGCTGCCGGTGCCGCCCTGCGGCGGTTGCAGGTAATGGGTGAGCGGTTCGGAGACGCAGAAGAAGAACAGCGTGATGCTGATGCCCGCGGCGAACAACATGCCGGCCCAGGACAGATAGCTGAATTCCGGTTCGTCGTGATCGGCGCCGAGCTTGATGTTGCCGTAGCTGGACAAGGCCACGCCAAGCACAAACACCAGATACACCGTCATCGCCAGCAGGTAGTACCAGCCGACATTGCGCGAGGCCCAGGTCTGCGCGTCCAGCAGCACGCGGCCCGCTTCGAGCGGAAACAACGACACCAACAACGCAAACGTACACACCACCGTGGCCGCCAGCACGAATACCGGGCGCAGGGTGCGCACCGGCAACAGCTGCGGCTCAACCGCACTCATGCCGACACACTCATATGACGCGTATCACGTGCTGTGCTCCCAACGAAAAACCGCCTGCGTTATCGCACAGGCGGTGTCGAGGGGGTGTCATCGGTCGAGTCCGCCAGTGCGAACCCGTAGCCACTTTGCTTGGTGGCTAGCGCAGCAGCTGCAGCGGCACGCGGATATCCATGCCCACCGCAAGATGGTCGGAGAACGCGGCGGGAATCGCTTCGATATGCTCGATGGTGAGGCTGTCGCTGACCAGGATATGGTCGATCGCCCGGTCCGGACGCCAGCTCGGAAACGTATGCACTTCGCAGCTCGGCGGCTGCAACCGCGTGTGCCGGTACAGCGCCTGCATTTCCGGCCGGTCGGCCATGCAGTTGAAATCGCCCATCAACATCGCGTTGGGATGCTCGGACAGCAACTCGGCGATGAAGGCCAGCTGCGCCATGCGCGAATTGGCGCCCAGCGACAGATGCGCCACCGCCACCGCCAGGCCTTCGCGCCCCTGCCCGAACTTGGCCAGCAGGATGCCGCGCCCGCCGATCCGGCCGGGCAGGGCGTGGTCCTGCACTTCCAGCGGTTCCAGCTTGCTGAGCAAACCATTCGCGCTGGAGGCCACCCCGCCCATGCGGCGGTTGGGCTGGTGGCTCCAGTAATGGAAGCCGGCGCGCTCGGCCAGATAGTGGGTCTGGTTGGTAAAACCCGAGCGCAGGCTGCCCGGGTCGGCCTCCTGCAGGCCCACAATGTCGCGCTCGCCGGCCAGCTTGGCAATGCTGTCCAGGCTGGTGCGCTTGCTGCCCAGCGGCAACGCATGCGACCAGCTGCGCGTGACGTAATCGCTGTAACGGCGGGTGCTGGAGCCGGCCTGGATATTGGCCGTCAGCACCCGCAGGGTGCGCGAATCCGAAGCGTTCACAGGGCGGCGATCGACAGGATCACTTGGCCAGCGTGGCGCGTTCGCGCGCAATCAGGTGATCGGCGATGCGCAGCATGTCCGGGAAGCTCTGGCCCTTGACCAGGTACTTGCCGTTGACGATCAGCGACGGGGTGCCGGTGAGCTTGCTGCGGGTGGCGAACTGCTTGGCGCGGTTGGTCTTGGCCGACACGCCGAAGCTGCTCATGGTGTCGATGAAGGTCTTCTGGTCCACGCCGTACTTGGCGTAGAACGCGGCGATGTCCTGCACCGAATCCTTGCCACGCTCGCCCTTGAGGGTCTGCTCGGTGTGGATGGCCTTGTACAGCGCTTCGTGGGTCTTTTCCTGCACGCCCAGGGTTTCGGCGGCGTAGAACGCACGGCCGTAGTCGTCCCACGGGCCGCCGAACATCGCCGGCACGTAGACGAAGTGCACGTCCGACGGCAGGCCGGCCTTCCACGGCCCGATCAGCGGCTGGAACGCGTTGCAGGCGGGGCAGACATAGCCGAAGACCTCGGCCACTTCGATCTTGCCGGCGGCCTGCTGGTACGGCTGGCCGCCTTCGATATCCAGATAGTCGGTGCCGGCGACCGGCTCGGGGCCGTTCGGCGCGCGCGGTGCGGCGCTGGGGGCGGCGGCCGGCGGGGTGCTGGCGCTCTCGCCAACTGCAGGCGGTGCGGCGGGATCGGCGGCCGGCGTGGCAGCGGCCGGAGCAGGCGCCGTTTCGGCAGCCGGCGTGGTGGCGGCAGGTGCGGTGTCGGACGAGCCGTCCTGGGCCTTGCAGGCGACCAGGATCGGCAGCAGCGCCATCAGCGTCAGGGCGAAGCGGGTCTTCATCGGATTGGATCTCCAGCGTGGGGCGAGGAAAGGGCCGGACGGCCGCGGGGCGCATGATGCCACGGGCGGCCGTCGGTGGCGGTTACGCGGTTCAGCGCTTGGCAGGCGCAGCGTGTTCGCGGGCGATCAGGTAGTCGGCCACGCGCAGCATGTCCGGGTAGTTGCGCGCGCCGATCAGATAGCGCCCGTTGACGATGATCGCCGGGGTGCCGGGCAGCTTGCTGCGCTTGGCGAACTCGCGCGCGGCATCGAGCCTGGCATCGACCGCCTGGCTCTTGTAGGTCTCGATGAAGCGCTGCTGCGGCACGCCGTAGCCGGCGTAGAAGGCGGCCAGTTCCTCCGGGGCGACGTTCTGGGTCGGCACGGTCTGCTTCTCGTGGATCGCCTCGAACATGGCGCGATGGCTGCGCTTGGCCACGCCCAGGATGTCGGCGGCGAAGTAGGCACGCGCGAAGGCATCCCAGAACCCGCCAAAGGCCGCCGGCACCGGGGTGAAGCGCACATACGACGGCTGCTTGGCCACCCAGGCCTCCAGGGTTGGCTCGAAGTGCGCGCAGTGCGGGCAGGTGTAGCCGAACACCTCGACCACTTCCACCTTGCCGGCCAGCGGCGCGTACGGCTGGCCGCCGTCGATGACGATGTAGTCGTCGCCTTCGACCGGCGGGGCGTTCTTGTCTGCGGCACAGGCCGCCAGCGGCATCAACAGCAACAACAGCAGGGACAGGCGGGAAAGCAGATTCATGCAGGCTCCGTGGGGGTGGGAAGGGGGAGGGCGGGAAACGACGACGCCGGTCGCGGGACCGGCGTCGTGACACGGTGTGGCGGTTGCGGCGGTCAGCTCATGAGCGTGCGGGCGTTGCTGCGGGCAGTTGCGCGGCGGCGGCATCGTCGGCGCGGTCGTGCAGACCCTGCAGATAGCTGGCCAGCGCCTGGATCTCCTGCTCGGTCAGCGGGTGCGCCACCTGCGCCATGATATTGAACAGCGCCGGGTTGCGCTCCTGGGTGGTGCCGGCCTGGTATTCCTTCAGGCGTCGCGCCACGTACTCGGCATGCTGGCCGCCCAGGCGCGGATACGCCGGGCCGGGATTGCCGCTGCCGGACGGGCCATGGCAGGCCATGCAGGCCGGCACGCCGCGCGCGACATCGCCGCTGCGGTAGAGCTTCTCGCCGACTTGGTAGAACTTCAGGCCCTGGTACGGACCCTCGTTGACCACCGCATCGTCGGCCACCCCGGCAGCGGTTTTCTGCGTGGCGAAGTAGGCGCCCAGGTCGCGCATGTCCTGCGCGGTGAGGTCCTTGACGAACGGCACCATCACCGCCGACATGCCGGTATTGCGCTCGCCGCTGGCGATCAAGGCGACCTGGTGCGCCACGTAGCGCTCGGTCTGGCCGGCGATGCGCGGGTACATGGCCACCGCCGGATTGCCGTCCGGGCCATGGCAGGCCGCGCAGGCGGCGGCCTTGGTCTGGCCGGCCTTGGCATCGCCCCAGGTGGTCTTGGACAGGTCCACCTCCAGCGGGGCAATGCGCACCGGCGGCGGATCGGGGATCGGCGTGACCGCCGACTGCGCAAACGCCACGGCGGCGATGACCGGCACGGCGAGGGCGGCGAGGACTAGCACACGAGCATGGCGCATCAGCTAAAGCTCCGTATGGACCCGGCCCGCGCGCGTTGGGTGCTGGCTGTGGCAGGCGTGCTTCGATTATCGACACGCCTTTGCGCCAGGGTCAACGAACAGTGCAGCAAAACCGTCAGGCCCCGAACGTGCGATCCTAGGGAGATGTCGCTCCTTATCGAACAAGCCCGCTACCACCTGTCCGCCCACAACGCCCGGCAATTGCCCGACGATGGCGGCTACGAGGTCGCCTTCGCCGGCCGCTCCAACGCCGGAAAATCCAGCGCGCTCAACGCGCTGACCCGCCAGAACGCACTGGCCCGGGTGTCCAAGACCCCCGGCCGCACCCAGCAGCTGGTGTTCTTCCAGATCCAGCCCGAGCGCTATCTGGTGGATCTGCCCGGTTACGGCTACGCCAAGGTGCCGCAGGACCTGCAGGCGCACTGGCAGGCCTTCATCGACCGCTATTTCCGCACCCGCGAAGCCTTGCGCGGGCTGGTGGTGGTGATGGACATCCGCCATCCGCTCAAGGATTACGACCTGCAGATGCTCGGCTATGCGGCCGAGCGCGGCTTGCCCGCGCACGGTTTGCTGACCAAGGCCGACAAGCTCGGCCGTGGCCAGCAGATGCAGACGCTGCAGAAGGTCAAGAAGGAAGTGACCTCGCGCTTTGGCGACAGCGTGACCGTGCAGACCTACTCCGGCGAGTCGCGCCAGGGCGTGGACGAGTTGCGCGGCATCGTCGGCGGCTGGTTGGGCCTGGACGTCGCGGCGCCTGCCGCGGAGTGAGCCGGGCCGGGCCTGGCGCATGACGCCTGGCCTTCAGAGCATCAGGACGGCGAGCCAGGGCTCGCCGTTTTTTCATTGCGGCACCGCGCCGAATTCGGTCGGCACCCAGGCGAACGCCTTGCCCTCACGGCGCACATGACCCAGCCCCGGGAACGGCAGATGCGCGCCGGCCACCCACCAGCGGCCGTCGGCGGCCTGCGCCAGCAGGTGACGCCGTGAGGCGATCGCCTTGCTGCGGTCGCTGTCGGCCTCGAACGAGGCGTCCGGCCGGGCAAACTGCACCGCGTGGTAATGCAGCACATCGCCCCACACCAGCACCGTGTTGCCGGTGCCACCGTCGAAGCGATAGGAGACATGGCCGGGCGTGTGGCCCTGGCTGTCCAGCGCGGTGATGCCGGCCGGCAATGCGCTGATGCCGGGCTGGAAGCGGCGCAGCCGACCCTGGGCCTGATACGGCGCCACCGCTGCGCGTGCCAGCGGGAAGGCGAACTGCAGCATCGGCGCGGCACCGGCCTCCGAGGCCGGGTCCAGCCAGTACGCGGCATCGGCCTCGGACAGCCACACCGTGGCATTGGGAAAGGCCGGCCTGCCCTGCGCATCGAGCAGGCCGCACAGGTGGTCCGGATGCGCGTGGGTGAGCAGCACATCGTCGATCTGGGCGGGGTCGTAACCGGCGGCGCGCAGGTTGCTCAGCACCTGACCCAGGCCGGGCCCCAGGCACTGCGCGGTACCGGTATCGACCAGGCTGAGGTGGCTGCCGTCCTGGATCAGATAGGCGTTGACTGCCGTCTGCAGCCCCTTGTCGTCTTCGGGCACGTAGCCCTGCGCGAGCAGGCGGTCGCGCTCTGCCGGGGACACGTTGGACAGCTGTTGCCGCGTCAACGCCACGCTGCCGTCGAACAAGGCGGTGACGCGCAGCGTGCCGATGTGCTGCAGATAGAAGCCGGGGACCTGTGCGTGGGTGGATGCGGGCGCAGCGGCGTGCGCCAGCGTGGCGCTTGCGGCGAGCAACAGCGGCGCCAGCGGACGCAGCGCGGAAAAAACAGACATGAGCAACTCCAGGACAGGCGGCAAGCGCCGCGGTGTCGCCATGCTGGCCGCGGCGACCTGCGCGATTCGCTCATTGCGCTGCGCGAAGCGCTCGCGTCGGCGATCTAGCGGCTATTGCCGATGCTGGCCGGATCCAGCCCGTAGCGCTGCTGGAAGCGCTGACTGAAGCTGCGGGTAGAGCGATAGCCGGCCCGCGCGGCCACGGTCTTGAGCGGCCAGCGCGTGCTGTAGAGCAAGGCCATGGCGTGCGCCAGCCGCGCGTCGGTGATCAGTTCGCGCAGCGAGCGGTGTTCGGCAGCCAGATGCCGGCGCAAGGTGGCGCCGCTGATGCCCAGGCTGTCTTCGATATCGCGCGAGCGCCACGCCCGCTGCGGTTGCGCGGTGATCAGCGTACGCACCTGCTCGGCAACGCTTGGCGCCGGCGGCAGCAACAGGCCGCCGTGGCCGCGGCGGCAGAGGGTGACGACCAGTGCGGCCAGCGCCAGGCGTGCTTCGGTATACAGACCGTGCTGCAGCGCATCGCGCCATTGCCGCAGTGTCAGCGCGAAATCGATCGCCGGCAGTTGCGCGATGTCGGCGCCGGCCTCGGGCAGCGGCTCGTTCCACAATGCGCGTGCAGCGGCCAGCGCCTCTTCGCAGAGGGGGACCACCACGCTCAGGTAGAGCCCGGTCTGCGGGTCGGGCGTGTTGATCACATCGATGCGGCAACGGCGCGTCACCAGGAACAGATCGCCCGGCACGAACTGCAGCGATTGGGTCGCGCTGCGCACCTGCTTGCGGCCCTGCAGCACCATCGCGAACTGCGCCTGGGTCAGATCCACCGAGCGCGCCCCGTGTTCGCGCCGCGCACTCACGCAGGCAAACCCTTCGGCGCGCTCGCAATGCAGCAGGCTGGCCATCTGCGCGAGCAGGGCGTCGGTGGGTGTGGGCGCAACCGTCATGGCCGGGCGATGCTACAGGATCGCGGCTGCGCGGCTGCGGACGATCAAACGCCGTGGATCCGCGCGTGCGGGAAGTTGCGGGGGGCCAGTTTCAGCCTGGACGGTTGCGGCCTGCGGTGCCCTCCGTCACGCCCGGCCCCGGGTGCCGCGGTCACGCCAGCGCTTGCTGCCTGCCTCGGCCACGCCGTGCGCATGGATGGAAATGTCAGACCCGGCCGATGGCAGCAATTCTTTCCATGCCCTGCGGTTATAGTGCGGGCCTTGCGGTGGCAGGGGAGGACCCCCACATCGTTCCCCTAAATTTTTTTGCGAGCCTGCCCTTGTCGAGTCCCAGCCACGTTGCCGAAACGCCGATCACCGAACGCGCGGAGCTGGTCCAGGTGCTGGCCTCCGGCGAGAAGCCCAGCGCTGACTGGCGGATCGGCACCGAGCACGAAAAGTTCGGCTTCCAGCTCGACGACCTGCGCGCGCCCACGTTCGAAGGCGAGCGCGGCATCCAGGCGCTGCTGACCGGGTTGACCCGCTTCGGCTGGGAGCCGGTGCAGGAAAACGGCCACACCATCGCGCTGCTGCGCGACGGCGCCTCGGTGACGCTGGAGCCGGCCGGCCAGCTGGAACTGTCGGGTGCGGCGGTGGAAACCCTGCATCACACCTGCGTGGAAACCGGCACCCATCTGGACGAGGTGGCGCAGGTGGCCGGCGAGTTGCAGCTGGGGTTCCTGGGCATGGGCTTCCAGCCCAAGTGGCGCCGCGATGAAATGCCGTGGATGCCCAAGGGCCGCTACCAGATCATGAAGAACTACATGCCCAAGGTCGGCTCGCTCGGCCTGGACATGATGACCCGCACCTGCACGGTGCAGGTCAACCTGGATTACGCCACCGAAGCGGACATGGTGAAGAAGTTCCGCGTGTCGCTGGCGTTGCAGCCGATCGCCACCGCGTTGTTCGCCGATTCGCCGTTCACCGAAGGCAAGCCGAACGGCTACCTCAGCTACCGCTCGCACATCTGGACCGATACCGACGCCGACCGCACCGGCATGCTGGACTTCGTGTTCGAGGACGGCTTCGGCTACGAGCGCTATGTCGATTACCTGCTCGATGTGCCGATGTATTTCTCCTACCGCGACGGCGTCTACGTCGATGCCAGCGGGCAGAGCTTCCGCGACTTCATGCAAGGCAAGTTGCCGGCACTGCCGGGCGCGCTGCCGACGCTGCGCGACTGGTCGGACCACATGACCACCGCATTCCCGGAAGTGCGCCTCAAGAAGTACCTGGAAATGCGCGGCGCCGACGCCGGCCCGTGGGACCGCCTGTGCGCGCTGTCGGCGTTCTGGGTCGGGCTGCTGTACGACGACACCGCGCTGGATGCGGCCTGGGATCTGGTCAAGGATTTCAGCACCACCGAGCGCCACGCGCTGCGCGACGGCGTGCCCAAGCATGCACTCGGCCTGCCGTTCCGCAATGGCACGGTGCGCGATTTGGCGGTGGAAGCGGTCAGGATCGCCCGCGAGGGCCTGCGTCGGCGTGCGCGCCTGAATGCCGATGGTCAGGACGAAACCGGCTTTGTGGATGTGATCGCCGAGATCGCCGAGAGCGGTGTCACCGCCGCCGAGCGCAAGCTGGCGCTGTATCACGGTGCATGGAATGGCGACATCGATCGCGTGTTCCGCGAGTTTGCGTACTGAGCGCTTGCTGATCGCAGCAGTGGTCGCGCGCGGCTGATCGATCGCGCGGAGCGTTGCTTGCAGGCGTGAACTCTCGGGTGCGCGCCGGCCTGCACCGCCGAGCCTGCGGGCGGGATAACGTGCTCCAACCCGGCCCTAGCGCCGCTCCGGCATGCACGGCAGGCGCACCGTCACCCGCAGGCCGCCACCTGTTGCACGGTTGTCCAGGCGCAGGTCGCCGCCATGCGCCAGCACGATGCTGTGCGCCACCGACAAACCCAGCCCGATGCCGCCGGTGTCGCGATTGCGCGAGGACTCGCCACGCACGAACGGCAACAGCAGCTGTTCGCGCTGGGTCGGGTCGATGCCGGGGCCGTCGTCGTCGATCCACAGCACGCCCTCTTCGCCGTCGCGCTGCAGTTGCAGGCGCGCGCGCTTGCCGTATTTCAGCGCGTTCTCCAGCAGGTTCATCACTGCGCGCCGCAAGGCCAGCGGGTCGCCATCCAGGGTGATCGCCGGGCCGGGCAGCAGTTCGGCATCGGCGCCGATGTCGGTGGCGTTGTCGACCACGCTTTCCACCAGCAGGCGCAGGTCCAGCGGCGCGCGCTTGCCGCGGTGGCGATCGTTCTGGATGAAATCCAGCGCGGCGGAAATCATCGCCTTCATCTCGTCGATGTCGGCCAGCGCCTTGTCGCGCAACGGCGGCTGCAGGCCGTCCAGGCGGAACGACAGGCGCGCCAGCGGCGTGCGCAGGTCGTGCGCGATCGCCGCCACCATGTGGGTGCGTTCGTTGATCAGGCGGTTCAGGCGGGCCTGCATCGCATTGAACGAATCGGCCGCGCGCACGATCTCCGGTGGGCCGCTGCGTTGCAGTGCGGCAGCATCCGGGTTGCGGCCCAGCCGGTCGGCGGCTTCGGCAAAGCGCTTGATCGGCGCCGACAACGCACGCGAGAACCACCACGCCAGCGGCACGTTGGCCAGCAGGCCGGCCAGGAACAGCAGCACCACATGGGTCTTGAACTCGGCCGACAGCCGCCGCGGTGGCGACTCGACCGTGCGCCAGCGGCCATCGGGCTGTTGCAGCGCGGCGGTGAAGCCGTCCAGCAAGGGCACGCCCGGGGTCAGGCGCTCGCTTTCCCAGGCGCCGGGGCTGTCGTCCGGACGCAGTCCATTGCCGAACGGCGGGGCACCGGGGGGGCGCTCGTGCGGCCAGTCGCCTGGCGCCGGCGGCGAGCGCTGCAAGGCCTCGTGGCGATTGCCGGCGTAACTGGCATCGCCATCATCGGCCCCGAATGCCTGCGATTGGCCGGGCATGCGCGGCGGTGGGGACATGCCGATGCGCGGGCCCTGACGATCGTCGGCGCTGCGGTAGAAGCGCACGCGCTGCTCGGGGACATCCAGCCAATGGGCCAGCAGCATTTCGGCGAACCCGTCGCGCACCTGGCCTGCCGGCGGCAGCGGGGCCTGGGCCGATTCGTGCACCGTCAGGGTCTGGGTGCCGGCCGGCATGCGCGTGGACAGCAGCGCCACCACCTCCGGCGGATGCACCGGCGGCTCGTAGACCGGAGTGCGCATCACCAGCAGGGCGATGCCGACCGCCTGGGCAGTGAGCAGTGCCACCGCCAGCAGCACGAAGGTACGGGCAAAGATCGACAGCCCGCGACGTGCCGGTTTGCTCACAGACGCGAAACGCCCGGCAGCAGCATGTAGCCCTCGTTGCGCACGGTGCGGATCAACTCGGTATGCACGCGCTCGTTGATCTTGCGGCGCAGGCGGCTGATCTGGCTGTCGATGGCGCGGTCATAGACGTCGGTATCGCGGCCACGGGCGTAGTCCAGCAACTGGTCGCGGCTGAGCACCCGCTGCGGATGCTCGACGAAGGTACGCAGCAGCGCGAACTCACCGTCGGACAGGTTGATGAAGATGCCGGTGGGGTCACGCAGGTCGCGCCGCACCACGTCCAGCCGCCAACCGGCGAACTCGTAGACATTGCCACGGTGGTCGGCCTGCTCGCTGCTGGCCTGGCTGCGGCGCAGCAGGGCGCGTACCCGCGCCAGCAGTTCGCGCGGATTGCAGGGTTTGGCCAGGTAATCGTCGGCGCCCACTTCCAGGCCGATGATGCGGTCGGTGTCGTTGCCCAGCGCGCTGAGCATGATGACCGCAGGTGAACCGCGCTCGCTGGCCAGCGCCCGCGCCGCGCTCAGGCCGTCTTCTCCAGGCATCATCACGTCGAGTACGATGAGGTCCGGGCGGCGCTGGGCGATGCTCTTGCGCATCTCCGCCACGTTTTCGGCAACGTCCACCTGGTAGCCGTGGGCGCTGAGGAACTCGCCGATCAGCTTGCGCAGGTCCGGGTCGTCGTCGACCACAAGAACGCAGGGTTGTTGCATGTCCATGGAGATCATCGTCGGTGGCGCGGAGCTTGGCCCGCGCAGGGTGGTGGCGACCGGGTACATGGTGCTCGCAGTTGCAGGGCTGGAGCACGCATCATAATGATTGAATTTGTCAACCTTTGGCACACGTGTGACGCAACATGACAGAACGGGACATCGCGCAGGAAACCGGGCCATCGACACTGTGCCGCAGCAATGGCGAGTGTACGCATGACAAGGCGTTTCCGATGATGCGGGTGATCAGCCGCGACAACGGCGTGGGCCTGACCCGGGACATGGTGCTGATGGCGCAGACGCTGCGTGCCGGCGGCATACCGGTGCAGGAAGTGGGCTTCACCAGTCAGCGGCTGCACGACACCGCACGCGAAGCCCGTCTGTGGGCCAGTCGCGCGCTGTTCGGGCGGGTGCCGGTGCAGATCTTTTCCGAGCGCGTGTATGCGCGCTGCCTGCCGCTGGGCCAGACCAACCTGCTGGTGCCCAATCCGGAATGGTTGCTGCCCAAGTGGCTGCCGCGGCTGCCGCAGTTCGACGCGGTGTTGTGCAAGACCCATCACGCGGAGCGGATTTTCCGCAGTCTGGGCTGCACCACGCGGTTCATCGGCTTCACCAGCCCGGATCGCTACGACGCACAGGTCGTGCGTCAGCGTGCGTTCTTCCATCTGGCCGGGCGCAGCACCGCCAAGGGCACCCGTGTGCTGCTGGAGACCTGGCAGCGGCATCCGGAATGGCCGCTGCTGACGGTGGTGCAGAATCCGCGCACGGCCGGCAAGCCGGTGGTGTCGCCGAACATCGACCACCGCGTCCGTTATCTCGACGACGCCGAACTGCGCCGCCTGCAGAACGCGCACCTGTTCCATCTGTGCCCATCCGAGGCCGAAGGCTTCGGGCATTACCTGATGGAAGCGCTGAGCGTGGGCGCGGTGACGCTGGCCACCGACGGTGAGCCGATGAACGAACTGGTCAGGCCCGAGCACGGCGTGCTGATTCCGGTGGCCGAGGTGCACCAGCGGCGTCTGGCGTCGTACTACTTCGTGGACGCGGCGGGCATTGCGCAGGCGGTGGAAACCGCGCTGGCCTTGTCGCAGGCGCAGCTGGATCAGCTGTCTGCCAACGCGCGGGCGTTCTACCAGGCCAACGATGCCGCGTTCGCCGCGCGCTTCCGCAATGCGGTGTTGGCGTCGTTGCCGGCAGATGCGGCGGAGGTCACCACGGACGTGGCCCAGGCGGTCGTCGAAAATTGATGCGTTAGCCCCTGGCTTGGCCGGGTCACCGCTCTGACAAAGCCCTGCGTGTTGGATGCAGCACGGTGCTGGCGTGGTCCCAGGTCTTGCACGCTGCATGACGGCGCACGCCAGCGATCGGCGCGCAGCGGCAAATGCACGACATATCGCGATGCAACGCTCTCCCTGACCAAGCGGGTACAGCCCGCCATTGCCATGTGCGTGCGGTAAGCGCATGCGCCATCCAGCCAGGGAGATTGACGATGGTCCAGACACGTTCCACAGCCGTTGCCATCAGTGCAGTGCTCGCAGTGATCGGCCTGGGCGGCTGCGCCAGTTTCTGCGGCGCACCTTCCGGCGGGCCACCGCCGCCGCCCGCGCCACCACAGGCACAGCGTGGTCCGCCACCACCACCGCCACCGAGTGCGAGCGATCTGGCCGCGATGCAGGCCTGTGCTCAAGAGCAGGGAGTGGCCTTGCCCCCGCCAGTTGCGGCCACGCCGCATCCCGATGCGCCCACGCAGGGCATGGACCGCAGTGCGTTTGAGCGCTGTCTGGCCAGCAACGGCGTGCGGCGGCCAATGCCGTTGCCCGGCGGGCCCTGGCGCGACGGCCCGGCGCCAGATCGCCCGCACGGGCCTGGCGAACCACATGGTCCGCCACCCCACGATCCCGACTTCGACGCCGCGTTGCAGGCCTGTGCCACCGCGCAAGGCATCGCGTTGCCTGCGCCTGACGCGTCGCCCCTTGGCCCGCCTCCGCCCGCGCTGTCGCAATGCCTGGAGGCCGAAGGTTTCGCGCCACTGCCGCGGCATGGCTGATCGTGCTGATCACGCCGCCCGTCGGTTCTAGCTGCTGGCGGCGACGCTGCAGCTGGAGTGAGTTGCGCAGGAGCGGCGGTCGCCCTGCACGATGCATTGCGGGATCCGGACGAAGCGGACACTGGCCGCGCTTGGCGGCCTCTACCTGGATCCTCTGACAATCGCCAGGCAGTCGCGAGGCCGACTGAAGCGATTTTCCTCCGTGATGCTTCAGCCGGGTCCTATCCGTATGCCAGGCACTCGACGACACTCTGCAGTGTCGAGCACGCTACTGACAAGCTCTTCGCCATCGATTGCGCACTGTGTGGGCTCACCCGGTACGAATGATCGACGACGATGCGCGCAGGCAAGAGCCGGCCACGATGAGTGCCGTGCCCGACGACACCATGCAGGACAACGCGGCGCTGCGGGACGAGCTTTCCGGCATGCGTCGCCTGCATGCCCTGCAGGTCAGCCTGGCGGCACAGGCCGATGCGCGCATCGCGCTGCAGGAGATCACCCGCTTGCCTGTGCCTTCGCGCGTACCGACTGCGGCTGCGTGCAACTGGTCAGTGCACACAACAGCGAGATGGAGCTGCGTGTCTATCGCGGACATGACGAACGCAGCGCATTCGTCCAGCAGTTCCTGAAGGACGGCTTCCAGGCGACCTGCGACACCGTGCGGCGCGAACGTCGGCAGTTGGTGATCGAGGACATCGAAACCTTCACCCCGTTGAAGGGAACGCCCGATTATGAGGCCGCGCTGTGCAGCGGCATCCGTGCTGCCCAGTTCACTCCGTTGTTCAATCGTGCCGGTGGCCTGCTGGGATTGCTCGGGACCCAGTTCACGGTGCCGTATCGGCCTGCGGAGCACGAACTCAGATTGCTCGAACTGCTCGCATGGACGGCTGCCGACTACATCGAGCGCCATCGCGGCGAGCTGGCCTTGCGCATGAGCGAGTCGCGGCTGGCCGCGCTGTCGGCGGCAAGTTCCGAGGTGCATTACCGCATGAGCGCCGACTGGGACGAGATGCACCAGCTGACCGCCGGCGCACGCACTGCCGATGCGATGGCGACCAGCCGTTCCTGGATCATGGATTACATCCCTGCAGAGGATCAGGCGCTGGTGCGGAGCAGGATCGATGCAGGGATCCGCGCGCGCAGCGCGATCGTGTTCGAGCACCGGGTGCGACGCGCCGATGGCAGCATTGCGTGGATGGCGACCAAGGCGGTACCGGCACTGGATGCGGACGGGCGCATCACCGAGTGGTTCGGTGCCGGCGCCGACGTTACCGCGCGCAAGCAGGCCGAGGAACATCTACGCGAAAGCGAGGCGCGGCTGACCTATGTGCTCGATCAGGTTCCGATCGGAATCGGCCTGTTCGATACGCAAGGCCGCTTCACCTACCGTAATCCACAACTGCGTGAGCAGCTGGCAGAGCGGGTGCCCTCGCGCGAGTCATTGCAGGAGCAACCGTGGGCCGGGGTCGACCAGCAGGGGCGGGCGGTTGCGATCGAGGAATTTCCCTGCGCCCGTGCGCTGCGTGGCGAAGATGCGACCATGCCGGTGGATTTCCTCGATCCCCGTGACACTGCGCAGCGCTGGTTGCGCATCACCGCGGTGGCGCTGCGCGAAGAGGACCGTGTGACCGGTGGCGTTGCGGTGGTGCAGGACGTCACGGTGCAGCGCCAGGTGCAGACGGAAGTGGGCGCGCTTGCCGAGCGCAATCGCGACATCCTCGAAAGTATTTCCGATGCCTTCTATGGCGTCGACGCGCAGGGGCGCTTCACCTACATCAACCAGAAAGCCGAGCTGCTGTGGGGGCGTTCGCGCGACCAACTGCTGGGAAACCTGCTGTGGGAGCAGTTTCCCGACTCGATCGGGTCGCTTCCGTATCAGGCGCATGTGCGCGCGGCACAGACACGCCAGGTGGTCAGACTGGAAGCCTTGTCGCCGGCATTGGGGTACTGGGTGGATATCAGCATCTATCCCACCAACGATGGTGGCATGTCGGTGTATTTCCGCGACATCTCCGACAAGAAACGCGCCGACGCGCGGCTGCGTGCCAGCGAAGAACGCTTCCGCACCGCATTGACGATCGAAACCGTCGGTGCGACCTACTTCGACATGGGCGGCCGCCTCACCGATGCCAACGACACCTTCCTGAAAATGAGCGGCTACAGCCGTGCCGACGTGGAAGCGGGCACGCTCTCCTGGCAGGCGCTGACCCCACCCGAAGCCAGGGACCTGTGCGAGCGGGCGTTCGAGGAACTCAGGACCAAGGGCAGTGCCACACCGTATGAGCGCCAATACCTGTGCAAGGACGGAATCCGGCGCTGGGCCCTGTTTGCGTCCAAGCGCTTGCCCGACGGCACCGGCTTCGAGTTCGTGCTCGACATCACCGACCGCAAGCTCACCGAAGCGGCGCTGCGCGAGGTGCAGGACCGCAATGCCTTCCTGCTGAAACTCTCCGACGCGCTGCGGCCGCTGTCCGATCCGGCTGCGATCCAGGGCGAGGCCGCGCGCGTGCTGGGCGAGCATCTGGCCGCCGGCCGCGCCTACTACGTCGAGGTGGATGCCAGGGCGCAGCAGTACGTGGTCGAGCGCGACTGGCATCAGCCCGATGAAACCAGTCATGCACGTCGTTTCGCGTTGACCGACTGGCCGATGCCCTGGCTGCTCGACGCGCAGACCTGGGTGGTGCGCGATGCCGCCACCGATCCTGCATTGCCCGACGATCAGCGCGCGGCCTATCTGGGCAACCAGATCGCTGCGCTGATCGTGGTGCCGCTGATCAAGGGCGGCCGGCTGGTGGCGACCTTCGTGGTCAATCAACGCAGCGCACGCAACTGGAATGCCGCCGAGATCCGTCTGGCAGAGGAAACCGCCGAGCGCACCTGGGCGGCGCTGGAGCGTGCGCGTGCACAGGGCGCGCTGCTCGAAAGCGAGGAGCGCTACCGGGTGATTCTGGAGAGCGCGCTCGACTACGCAATCTTTACCACCGATACGCGCGGACACATCCAGACCTGGCCACCGGGAGCGGAGGCGGTGTTCGGCTGGACCGCGGAAGAGGCGATCGGCCAACACATCGCGATGACCTTCGTTGCCGAAGATCGCCTGACCGGCGTGCCGCAGCGCGAGATCGAGCAGGCGCATTACACCGGCGGCGCGCCGAATGTGCGCTGGCATCGGTGCAAGGATGGCCGGCACGTCTTCATCGAAGGCGCAACGCGGCCGCTGCGCAATGGCAGCGCCGAGCCGCTGGGCTATCTCAAGATCGGCCAGGACGTGACCCGACGACGGCAGTGGGAAGATCGCCAGCAGGTGTTGCTGGCCGAGCTGCAGCACCGCACGCGTAATCTGATGGGTGTGGTGCGTGTGGTCTTCAATCGCACGCAGCGCAGCAGCAAGACCATCGCCGAGCTGGCGCTGATCTACAACGATCGCCTGGATGCCCTGGCGCGCGTGCAGGGCCTGCTGTCGCGCCTGAACGAGGGCGATCGTATCCTGTTCGACGAATTGATCCGGGTCGAGCTGTCGGCCATGGGCGCGATCGATGCGCAAGGCCAAGGCGACCGCGTGACACTGGACGGCCCCGCCGGCGTGCGTCTGCGCTCCAGCACCGTGCAGACCTTTGCGCTGGCCCTGCATGAGCTGGCGACCAATGCCAACAAGTACGGCGCGCTTGCACAGGCCGGCGGCCAGTTGCGGGTGCGCTGGCGCCTGCTGGGTACCGCCAAGGGCACCCGCCTGCATATCGAGTGGAGCGAGACCGGTGTGCATATGCCGGCGCCTGGCGAAGCGGCGCAGGGCTCCGGCTATGGGCGCGAGCTGATCGAACGCGCGTTGCCGTACCAGCTGCAGGCCGAGACGACTTACGCGCTGGGGCCGGACGGCGTGCGCTGCACCATCGAGCTGCCGGTATCGCAGAGCATGCGTCTGGACAGCGACGACAGCTGACGGGCGCGTGTTGCGCCTGCACATGCCCGCCAATGGCGTGCTGCAGTGCGACGGCGGCCGGCGGGCCGAATTCGCCGCCGTGCAGCAGCATGGGGCGAGGAGCTGCAGACGCCTGGATGGACCTTCAACGCCATGGCTGGCGTGGTGGTGTCGCAGCTGGACTCCGATCCAGGCCACAACCGTCAGCAGCCTCTTTGCGCCGACATGTTCACGGGCATGGATTTTTTTGGGCGAATCCATATACTGCCCCCCAGTATCTGGCCGGAGTCGTCATGCCGCATTCGCCGCAGGAAAAAAAGCGGGCGCTAGCACGCGTGCGACGTCTGCGCGGGCAATGCGACGCGCTTGAGCGCGCGCTGGAGGCGGGCGCAGACTGTGCGCCTGTGCTGCAGCAGATCGCCGCAATCCGGGGTGCCGTCAATGGGCTGATGTCGCAGGTGCTCGAAGCGCATATCCGCGAGGACTTCGGCCACGCCGCCGCTTCCGACGCGCAGCGCGCCGAGCGGGTGCAGGAGCTGCTCGGGCTGGTCCGGTCCTATCTCAAATGAACTCCCACCGGGCCGGCGCCTGCCGTGCCCGTCCTTGAACCCCATCGTCAGGAGCGCCACCACATGAAATCCCGTGCAGCAGTTGCATTCGGACCCGGCAAGCCGCTGGAAATCGTCGAGATCGACGTGGCACCGCCACAGGCCGGCGAAGTGCTGGTCCGCATCACCCACACCGGTGTGTGCCACACCGACGCGTTCACGCTGTCCGGCGACGACCCGGAGGGCATCTTCCCGTCCGTGCTGGGCCACGAGGGCGGCGGCATCGTCGAGCAGGTCGGCGAGGGCGTCACCAGCGTCAAGGTCGGCGACCACGTGATCCCGCTGTACACCGCCGAATGCCGCAAGTGCAAGTTCTGCCTGTCGGGCAAGACCAACCTGTGCCAGGCCGTGCGCGCCACCCAGGGCAAGGGCCTGATGCCCGACGGCACCACGCGCTTCTCCTACAACGGCGAGCCGATCTACCACTACATGGGCTGCAGCACCTTCAGCGAGTACACCGTGGTGCCGGAGATCTCGCTGGCGGTGGTGAACCCGGAAGCGCCGCTGGAAAAGGTCTGCCTGCTCGGTTGCGGCGTGACCACCGGCATCGGCGCGGTGCACAACACCGCCAAGGTCAAGCCGGGCGAAAGCGTGGCGGTGTTCGGCCTGGGCGGCATCGGGCTGGCGGTGATCCAGGGCGCGGTGCAGGCCAAGGCCGGGCGCATCCTGGCCATCGACACCAACCCGGGCAAGTTCGATCTGGCGCGCAGCATGGGCGCCACCGATTGCATCAACCCCAAGGACTACGACAAGCCGATCCAGGAGGTCATCGTCGAGCTGACCGATGGCGGCGTGGACTTCAGCTTCGAGTGCATCGGCAACGTCAACGTGATGCGTTCGGCGCTGGAGTGTTGCCACAAGGGCTGGGGCGAGAGCGTCATCATCGGCGTGGCCGGCGCCGGCCAGGAAATCAGCACCCGTCCGTTCCAGCTGGTGACCGGCCGCGTATGGCGCGGGTCGGCCTTCGGCGGCGTCAAGGGACGGACCCAGTTGCCGGGCATGGTGGAGCAATCGATGAACGGCGAGATCGATCTCGATCCGTTCATCACCCACACCATGCCGCTGGAAGAGATCAACGAGGCCTTCCACCTGATGCACGAAGGCAAGTCGATCCGCACCGTGATCCATTTCTGACCGTACGGCCAGGAGCGGCGCGCGGCCGCTTCCGCGCACGTGGTACCCGATACTCCGGGAGGGGCATGATGACCAGCGTCTCGATTCATCCTTCGGTAGACAGTGGTATAGCGCGTGGCGGTGCGGAGAGCTTTCAGGGCGGAACCCTTGAATGCCACTGCGCCAGCGACAAGGTGACCGTGGACGTGGCTGCGCAGACCGCGCACAACCACGCCTGCGGCTGCAGTAAATGCTGGAAGCCGGAAGGCGCGACCTTTTCGGTGATTGCAGTGGTGCCGCGCGACAAGGTCACGGTGACCGCGCATGCGGAAAAGCTCAAGATCGTCGACGAAAGCGCGGCGATCCAGCGGCATGCGTGCACCGGCTGCGGCGTGCATATGTTCGGTCGCATCGAAGACAAGGGGCACGCGTTTTACGGTCTGGACTTCATCCATACCGAGTTATCGCGGCAGTCGGGCTGGTCGCCGCCGGGCTTTGCGGCGTTCGTGTCCTCCATCATCGAAACCGGCACGCCGCCGGCGGACATGGACGGCGTGCGCGCGCGTCTCAACGAGCTCGGGCTGACCCCGTACGACTGCCTGTCGCCGGGATTGATGGATGCGCTGGCCGCCAACGTGGCACGCAAGAAAGGTTTGCTGCACTGATCGTCCAACCCCGCGGCCGGCGCTCGTGCCGGCCGCGGGTTTTTATCGAAGGAATCTCATGGAACGTATCGAACACCATGCCTGTTTTGGCGGCTGGCAAGATGTCTACCGGCATCAGTCGCAGAGCTTGAACTGCAGCATGCAGGTCGGCGTCTATCTGCCGCCACAGGCCGCCGATGGCCCGTTACCGGTGCTGTATTGGCTGAGCGGGCTGACCTGCACCGAACAGAACTTCATCAGCAAGGCCGGCGCGCAGCGGTATGCGGCCGAGCACGGCGTGATCCTCGTCGCGCCCGACACCAGCCCGCGTGGCGACGATGTGGCCGACGCGGATGGCTACGACATCGGCAAGGGCGCCGGCTTCTATGTCGACGCCACCGAGCAGCCGTGGGCGGCGCACTACCGCATGTACGACTATGTGGTGAACGAATTGCCGGCGTTGATCGAAGCGCAGTTCGCCACCACCGGTGCACGCGCGATCAGCGGCCACTCGATGGGAGGCCATGGCGCCTTGACCATCGCGTTGAAGAATCCGGGCCGCTATCGCAGCGTGTCGGCATTCTCGCCGATCGTCGCGCCCAGCCAGGTGCCATGGGGCGAGAAGGCATTCGGCCAGTATCTGGGGGCGGACCGCGCAGCGTGGCAAGCGTACGACGCCACCGCGTTGATCGCACAGGCACAGGAGCGCCTGCCGCTGTTGATCGATCAGGGCGATGGCGACGAATTCCTCGAGAACCAGCTGAAGACGTCGCTGTTTGAACAGGCCGCCAAGGCCGCCGGTTATCCGGTCACGGTGCGGCTGCAGCCCGGTTACGACCACAGCTATTACTTCATCGCCAGCTTTATCGGCGAACACATCGCGCACCACGCCGCGGCGTTGCGTGGTTGATCGGCTGGTCGAGTGCGCGGTAGGTGCGTGGTATGTGATGGTGAATGGTGGATGGTGGTGCGCATTGCGTTACGTTGCATTGCCGCGCTGCCGTGTTGCGTGTGCCGCGGCTTGAGCAAGGCGTCGAATCGACCTCCCTTCTCCTATCGGAGAAGGTGCCCCTCAGGGGCGGATGAGGGTACGGGCTCACTGGCGGATGAGGTGACGAGCAAAGCTGGTGGAGCAGGCAGGCGGGCTTGTAGAGCAGCCGATCTGCGGCGTGGCTGCAGGGCCCTTGCCCGCCCACCATCGCGGGACACGCCGCAAGTACGTCCATGTAGGCTCTCACGCGGCATCCATGCCGCGTAAGGTCCCGCGACGGTGAGCGGGCAAGGACCAGGCGAGATGGTCGGTGTGCTGGTGCAAGCAGAGCATGGCGTGCCGTTGTTTGGATAACGGCGTCCTGTCAGCTTTTCAATACAGCGCATTCAACAGGCAGGCTTCAACACAACGCCCTGCAGACTTCCTGGTAAGGCGCGCAAGCAGCCTTTTCGCATCTGAAGTCTGCATCGACCAGCTGCGTCACATCATTATCTTGTCGGCTATAGCCATTGCCACAAACCAAGAACGGCTAACGCACCACCTGCGCCGCAAGCTTGCCCAATCGGCGCATCGCGCGCTCCAGCGTGTCGCTCCATGGCTGGCCGCAGGTCAGCCGCAGGTGGTCTGCGTAGTCGCCACGGCTGGAGTACAGATGACCGGGCGAGGTGCCGATGCGTTCTGCCAGTGCGGCCTCGAACACGGCCTGGCCGCTACCGCCGTCGGGCAATTGCAGCCATAGCGATAACCCGCCTGCCGGGTCGCCCACGCGCGTGCCTTCCGGCCAATGCCGCACGATGGCATCGCGCAGCCGCTGCCCGTTGTCGGCCAGGGTGCGGCGCAGCTTGCGCAGGTGCCGTTCCAGATCGTGTTGCGCCAGGTAATCGGCCAGTGCCAGTTGCGGCAGGCTGGCGCTGCCGACGGTTGAAAAGTACTTGGCGCGCACCAGGGCGTCGGTCCAGTCGCCACCCAGCAACCACCCCACCCGCAGGCCGGGCGAGAGCACCTTGGAGAACGAGCCGCAGGTGATCACGTTGGCATGCGTATCGAAATGGCGCAGCGGACGTGGACGTTGGCCCGACCAATCCAGTTCGCCGTAGATATCGTCTTCGATCACCACGGTGCCATGGCGTGCGCAGCTGTCGAGCAATGCGCGCTTGGCGCTGTCGGGCGTGAGGCTGCCGCTTGGATTGTTGAAGTTGGGAATCAGCACTGCCGCACGCACCGGCGTGCGCTGCAACAGCGTATCCAGACGCGCGATATCGATGCCCTGGCCGGGACGGTTGGGTACCTCCAGCACCTTCAGGCGCAGTGCCGCCACCGCCTGCAGGATGCCGTGATACGTGGGCGTTTCCACCAGCACCACATCGCCTGGTGCGGTGAGCGTGCGCAGCGCCAGGCTGATCGCCTCCATCGCGCCGGCGGTGATCACCACTTCTTCTGCGTCGACGGTGGTTGCGCAGTGTGCATAACGTTGTGCGATCTGGCGGCGCAGTGCGGCGTGCCCTTGCGGCGGTGCGTAATCCAACGCCGCCGTGCGCTGGCGACGCAGCTGCCGCGACAGGGCTGCGGCCAGTTGCGCGGTGGGCAATAACGCAGGCGCGGGGGTGGCAGTGTGCAGCGGCACCAGGTCGGTACGCGCCAAGGTGTCGAGTACGTGCTGCAAGGCGGGGTTGTCGACCATGCCCGGTTTGCGCCGACGTGGGACGGGTGCGGCGGCCGGCAATGCAGGCGCCGCACTGCGCACGAAGTAGCCCGAGCGCGGGCGCGCTTGCACGCGCCCCTCGCGTTCCAGTTGCAGGCAGGCCTGCACGGCGGTGGCGGTGCTGATGCCATGGTTGGCGGCCAGTTGCCGGATCGAGGGCAGGCGCTCGCCGGCACGCAGGGTGCCGCCTTCGATCTGCTGCCGCAGCTGCCTGGCCAGCGATTCGTACAGCAGCATCTGCGGGCGCCTTCCATCTGTATTGGTCGATTTGCAGCGTATCTGAATCTGTGATGGTCGGGTAGCACGTTGCAGACTGGCCGTGCCCGGTGAGTACGCCGGGTATCTTCCCCTCTGTGAGGTTGGCCGTGCTACTTCCTGTGTTTATCGTCGATGCGTTCACCACGCTGCGTTTCAAGGGCAATCCGGCAGCCGTGGTGCCATTGCAGGCCTGGTTGCCGGAGCCGGTGATGCAGGCCATCGCCAGCGAACACAATCTTTCGGAGACCGCCTTCTTCGTTCGCGACGACAGTGGCGTATTCGACATCCGCTGGTTTTCTCCGCTCAAGGAGGTCGGCTTCTGCGGGCATGCGACCTTGGCCAGCGCGTTCGTGATCGCGACGCACCAGCTGGCGGCGTTTCCACTACGCTTGCGTGCGCCGGCTGTCGGTGAGATCGCCGTTGCCAGGATGGATGAGCGCAGCTTCGAACTACGCTTCCCCAACCAGGAGCCGTCGCTACTGCAGGTGGTGCCGCACGCGTTGTCTGAGTCGTTATCGATCGCGCCCCAAGCTGTCTATGCGAATGCGCAGGCGTATATCGCTGTCTACGCCGACCAAACACAGGTGCGTGCGGTGACGCCGGATCTGGGCCGGATGCTGGCGCTGGCGCCGCGCGATGTGGCGGTCACCGCACCAGGCCTTGAGTATGATTTTGTCTCCCGCTATTTCTGGCCCTGCAACGGCGGTAGCGAAGATCCGGTCACCGGATCGATTCATGCCGCGCTTGCGCCGCTGTGGGCGCAGCGGCTGGGCAAGACGCAGCTCACCGCGCTGCAGGTCTCCGCGCGTGGCGGCGAACTGCAGTGCCGGGTCGAGCCGCGGCATGTCTACGTGCGCGGCAGCGCTGTCCAGTATCTGCAGGGAACCATTGCGCTATGAACACTCCCCTATCTGTGCATGCAGTATCGGCCGGCGCTGGGCGACGGGCGGTCTGGCAATTGCTGGTTGCCGAAGTCCTGATCGGTTCGGTCGGCGTATTCGTCCACGAAAGCGGGCAGGATCCGGTGACGGCGGTGTTCTATCGCTGCCTGTTCGGGGCGCTGTTTCTTACCTTATGCGGCTTGGTCGGTGGACAGCTACGAGGGCTGTGGCGCGAGCGTGCGCTGTTGCGCGATGCCATCGTCAGCGGTGTGCTGCTGGTGTTGAATTGGGTGGCGTTGTTCGCCGGCATGGCGCGCTCGTCGATCGGCGTGGCGACCATGGTCTACCACGTGTTTCCGTTCGTGATGTTGCTGCTGGCCGCGCTGGTGCAAGGCGAGCGCACGCGGCGTGTCGATCTGGGCTGGACGTTGCTGGCATTCGTCGGCGTGGCCTGCTCGGCAAATCCGGCGCGGTTGTGGCAGGCGGCCGACCGTGGCTATCTGATCGGCATTGCACTCACGCTGTTGGCGGCGTTGCTATGCGGTGCGTCGCTGCTGATGTCGCGCCGTATCAGCCGCGAGCGGCCGCTGGCAGTGGTGACGGTGCAGTGTTGGGTCGGCACGTTCCTGCTGGCCGGGTTTTCCAGCAGTGCGGCGTTGCATCCGGGCCTGCATTGGCTGTGGCTGGCGGGCCTGGGCGTGATCCACAGCGGCATCGTCTATGTGCTGTTCTATTCGTCCTATCGCCATCTGCATGTGGCCACGATTGCGGTGCTGGCGTTCGTGTATCCGCTGGTGACGCTACTGCTGGACTATCTGCTCTATGGCCACGCATTGGTGCCGGTGCAGTGGCTGGGTCTGGCGCTGATCGTGGTGGGCACGCTGGCGGTGAATCTGAAATGGCGCTGGCCGCGGCGTGTGGCAGACAGCGCACCGGCCTGAGCGAAATGCCGCCGCGTCGTGCACGCAGCGGCCGTGGAACTCAACGTACGTCGCGCAGTTCCCAGTGGTGCCCGGCCAGGGCCTGCATGCGTTGCTTGAGCAGGTCGCCGGGAATGCTGGTGGTGGCGACCAGGTCCACACGCAGATCGCCCTGCTTGCCGGTAACCGTGGCCGACGGATCGGTCACGCCCAGGCTGGGGTCCACCGCGTCCGGGTCGGCCTGCAGCTGGCGCCAGCGATCGAACCAGGCCGGATCACGCAAGGCGGCCTGCAACTGTTCGGCAAAGGCCTCGGCACCATGGGCACTAAAGCTTACGCTCGCATCGCCGCCGCGGGCGAGCTTGGGGTCGGGCAGGCTGATCGAGTAGCTGACAGGCATGTGCAAGGACTCTGATGGATGACGCCGGTACGTTAGTGCAGCGGCGGTGAGTGCTCCGTCGACAGGTGGGGACACGTGGGAGCCTCCAGGTGCGGCGTCACGGCTTGTTCCGCGAGCGGGGAGGGCGCTGTGTGCTCGCCTCGCCAGGTTTTGACGGCATCTGGTGAGCGAGGCTGCGACTCGGAATCCCGGTTGTCTTTGTGTCCTTGTGTATTAGGGATGAGGTCGCGCGGCTAGATCAGTTGTAGAGCGGCTGATCTGCGGCTCCACTGCAGGGCCCTTTGCCCGCCCACCCTCGCAGGACACGCCGCAAGTACGTCCATGTAGGCTCTTACGCAGCATCCATGCTGCGTAAGGTCCCGCGACGGTGGGCGGGCAAGGACCAGTCCAGATGGTCGGTGCGCACGGGTAAGCAGGGTATGGGATGCATCGTTTGCAGCATGCCCAATCAGTTGCCAAGACGAGCCAAGCAATCAGCAGGCTTTCAATGAAGCAACCTCAAAACGTCCTGGAGCGGTGACCTTGCCGGTTCCGGGACCCTTGGCGGCATGGATGCCGCCAAGGAGCCTCCATGGACGGATTTACGGCGTGTCCCGGAAGTGGTGAGGGCACCGCGCCCTCGACCAACGAGGCTCTGCTCCAACCTCATAACGCCCTGACTCAAAACCTGGTCGTCCTGAGTTGGGACTAGAGGCGGAAGTTGTCCGGAAACGACTGCATAGCGTGGAGACGTGACTGCAGACCGTCGCCACACAGCATTTATGCGGAATTTACGCGGCGGCTGTTGCAGGTCCATAGCGACTTTACGCAGCCCGGGAAGACACTGCGCGGGTTGGCGGAGCGGTTCCGCCGTGGACGATCCCGATGCATCCCTTGACCTGTCTGCTCCATCGCCGCTGCGCGCGCGGTGCGGCAGCGCTTTGCCTTGTCGGCCTGCAGACGCTGCATGCGCCGCCGCATCTCGCATCCATCGCGCCGCGTTGCGCGCGTCTTGGGGAGTAGCTGACATGCCTGCCTGGTTGTCCCTGTTGTGCGGCGTGGCCGTACTCGTTGCCGCCGCGTACCTGTTGTACGTGGTCCTGCGCCCCGAAGACTTCTGATGCGAGTGCGCTCCAATGATTGAAACTCTCCTTGTCTACGCGCTGGCCATCGTGCTGGCCTGGCCCCTGGGCCGTTATCTGGCAGCGGTGATGCGCGGCGCCCCGATGCGTGGCGACGTGCTGTTCGGCTGGATCGAACGGCCGTTGTATGCGTTGCTCGGTACCCGCCCGCAGCAGGGGATGTCCTGGCGTGGGTATGCGGTAGCTTTCCTGCTCAGCAACCTGGTTGTCGGCCTGCTCACCTGGGCAGTGTTCATGACCCAGGCGTGGCTGCCGTTCAACCCGGACGCCATTCCGAACATGCGCTGGGACACCGCGCTGCACACCATGGTGTCATTCGTTACCAACACCAATCAGCAGCACTACTCGGGCCAGGCGCAGTTGTCGTATCTGGCGCAGATGACCGGCATCGTCGGCCTGCAGGTGGTCACGCCGATGATGGGTCTGGCATTGGCGGTGGCGACCTTGCGCGCATTGTTCGGTGGGCGGGCGGTCGCAACTGTGTCCGACGCCTTGCCGGCATCCAATGCGACGGTCAGCGCCAAGCCACGGGTGGCCGGGCTGGAGGAGCCGGAGATCGTCACGCCGCGCCCGGGGCGGCAGCAGTCGGCTGCCGGATTGGAGGCGTTGCCGGAGGCAGACGTCGGCAATTACTGGGCGGATGTGATCCGCGCCAGCGTGCGTGTGTTGCTGCCGCTGTGCCTGCTGTGGACCGTGCTGCTCGGCTGGCAGGGCGTGCCCTCCACGCTGCAGGGTGCGGCTACCGCCGCACCGCTGGACAGCAGCGCCGGCATGCCCAAGCAGACCATTCCGGTCGGGCCGGTTGCGGCGATGGTCGCGGTCAAGCAGCTCGGCACCAACGGTGGCGGCTGGTACGGCCCCAACAGTTCGGTGGCGCTGGAAAACCCCACGCCGCTGAGCAACCTGCTGGAGACCTTGGCGCTGGTGCTGTTGCCGATGAGCGTGGTGTTCATGGTCGGCTACCTGACCGGGCGCAAGCGTCTCACCGCGTTGGTGTTCGGCACCATGCTGACGATGTCGGTCGCATCCACCGCGCTGTTGCTGTGGTCCGAAGCGCATTCGGCCAGCGCCAGCTCGGCTGCCTTGATGGAAGGCAAGGAGGTGCGTGTCGGCGCAGATGCGTCTGCGTTGTGGGCGGCCTTGACCACGCAGACCTCCAACGGCTCGGTCAATGCGATGCACGATTCGCTGGCGCCGTTGAGCGGCCTGGTCACGCTGGTGGACATGCTGATCAACGCGATCTGGGGCGGCATCGGCTGCGGCCTGCAGCAGTTCGTGGTGTATCTGCTGCTGAGCGTGTTCCTGGCCGGTTTGATGACCGGGCGCACGCCGGAGTTGTTCGGCCGCAAGATCGAAGCGCGCGAGGTGCAGTTGCTTGCGCTGCTGATCCTGCTGCAGCCATTGGTGGTGCTGGGCTTCACTGCAGTGGCGCTGGCGGTGCCGGCATTTACCGCCAATTCCAATCCCGGCTTCCACGGCATCAGTCAGGTGTTCTACGAGTACACCTCGGCCTTTGCCAACAACGGGTCGGGTTTCGAAGGCCTGGGCGATGCGACGTACTGGTGGAACCTGAGTTGCTCGGCGGTGCTGGCATTGGGCCGCTATCCCGCGCTGATCCTGCCGCTGATGGTTGCCGCGCGCATGGCGGTGAAGCGGCGCGCGCCGGAATCGGCCGGCAGCCTGCAAGTCGAAACGCCAACCTTCGCGCTGACCCTGATGGCGATCGTGCTGGTGCTCACCGTGCTGCAGTTCATGCCGGCACTGGTGCTGGGTCCTATCGCTGAACACCTCGCCCTGGCGGCGTCCTGAGAGTTTGAGCAATGTCTACGATCGATACGACTGAAAAACGCGCGCGCGGTGACGCGGCGTTGTTCGACGCCGCCGTGCTGGTGGCGGCGATGCGCGCGGCCTTCCTCAAGTTGGCGCCGCGGCATCTGCTGCGCAGCCCGGTGATGGCGGTGGTGATGGGTGGCACGCTGCTGGCGGCGGTGATCACCGCCAGCGGGTATGGCAATGCCGGGTTCGGCTGGGCGGTGACGGCGATCCTGTTCGTCACCGTGCTGTTCGGCAATTTCGCCGAGGCCATCGCCGAGGCGCGCGGGCGTGGGCAGGCCGCATCGCTGCGCCGTGCGCGCAAGGATCTGGTCGCCCGCCGGGTGGAAACCGCACTCGGCGGCCGCGAGACCCGCGTGCCGGCGGCAGAGCTGCGCCCGGGCGACTACGTGATGGTGTCCGAAGGCGAATTCGTCCCGGCCGATGGCGAGATCGTGCGCGGCGTTGCAACGATCAATGAAGCGGCGGTCACCGGCGAATCGGCACCGGTACTGCGCGAGGCCGGCACCGATCGCAGTGGCGTGATCGGCGGAACGCGCGTGCTCTCCGACGAGATCGTGTTCAAGGTCACCGCCGAGCCGGGGCATAGTTTCCTGGATCGCATGATCGCCTTGGTGGAAGGCGCCAACCGGCAGAAGACGCCGAACGAAATCGCGCTCACCTTGTTGCTGGCGGCGATGACGCTGACCTTCCTGATCGTGGTGGCCTCGCTGCCGGCGATTGCGGGTTTTGTCGGCGTTACGCTGGATCCGCTGTTGCTGATCGCGCTGCTGGTGTGCCTGATCCCGACCACCATCGGCGGGTTGTTGCCGGCGATCGGCATTGCCGGCATGAACCGCGCGCTGTCTGCCAATGTGCTGGCCAAATCCGGCAAGGCGGTGGAAGTGGCCGGCGACGTGGACGTGCTGTTGCTCGACAAGACCGGCACCATCACCTACGGCGACCGGCAGGCCACCGCGTTCCATCCGCTGGCCGGTATCGACCGTGCGCAGCTGCGCGATGCGGCAATGCTGGCCTCGCTGGCCGACCCGACGCCGGAAGGCAAATCTATCGTCAAGCTGGCACGCCAGCAGGGCGCGGTGGCGGTCGAGCCGGAGGGCGCGCATTTCATCGGCTTCACCGCGCAGACCCGCATGTCCGGCGTGGATCTGGCCGGGCGCAGCATCCGCAAGGGTGCCGGCGATGCGATCGTGGCCTATGTGCAGGCGCAGGGCGCCACGGTGTCGCCGGAGTTGAATGGCCGCATCGAAGAAGTCGCGCGCGGCGGCGCCACCCCGCTGGTGGTGGCCGAAGGCCGGCATGTGCTGGGCGTGGTCGAGCTGAGCGATGTGGTCAAGCAAGGCATCAAGGAAAAGTTCGCGCAGCTGCGTGCGATGGGCATCAAGACGGTGATGATCACCGGCGACAACCCGCTCACGGCCGCCGCGATTGCCGCCGAAGCCGGCGTGGACGACTACATCGCCCAGGCGCGCCCGGAAGACAAGCTGGCCCGCATCCGCGCCGAGCAGGCCGGCGGGCGGCTGGTGGCGATGGTCGGCGACGGTACCAACGATGCGCCGGCGCTTGCCCAGGCCGACGTGGGCCTGGCGATGAACTCCGGCACGCAGGCGGCCAAGGAGGCCGGCAACATGGTCGATCTGGATTCGGATCCGGCCAAACTGCTGGCGGTGGTCGAAGTGGGCAAGCAGCAGCTGATCACGCGCGGTGCGTTGACCACGTTCTCGTTGGCCAACGATGTGTCCAAGTATTTCGCGATCCTGCCGGCGCTGTTTGCCGCGGCGATTCCGTCGATGGCCGCGCTCAACGTGATGCAGTTGTCCAACCCGCGGCATGCGGTGCTGGCGGCGTTGATCTTCAATGCACTGATCATCCCGGCATTGATTCCGCTGGCGTTGCGCGGCGTGCGCTTTCGCCCGTCCAGCGCCACGGCCCTGCTGCGCCGGAACATGCTGATGTACGGCGTCGGTGGCGTGTTGCTGCCGTTTGCCGCGATCAAGTTGATCGACCTGGCGCTTGTCGCCACCCTGGGGAACTGAGTCATGACGATTTCTTCGAAAACCGGTCCGTCCACGGCGCAGCCGTTGCGCGACGACGGCGCCCTGCGCGGGGCGGTGATGCTGGCGTTGTTCATCCTGCTGGGCCTGGGCCTGAGCTATTCGCTGGTCGCCACCGGCATCACCGGTGCGCTGTTCCCCGCGCAGGCGCACGGCTCGTTGCTGCGCGATGACACGCGTGTGGTCGGCTCGGCCCTGGTGGCGCAGCCGTTTGCCGACGCGCGCTATTTCCAGCCACGCCCCTCGGCGGCCAAGTACGACCCGAGCGCGGCGGCCGGCAGCAACCAGGCGCGTTCCAATCCCGACCTGCAAAGCCGCATTGCCGCCACGCGCGCCGAGGTGGCTGCACGCGACGGCATCGCACCGGAGGCGGTCCCCGCCGAACTGATCACCCAATCCGGCAGTGGCCTGGATCCACACCTGAGCCCGGCCGGCGCCCAGGTCCAGGTGCGTCGCGTCGCCGCCGCGCGCGGCTGGCCGGAACAGCGCGTGGCTTCGCTGGTACGGGCCGCCACCGAACAGCCACAGTTCGGCCTGCTCGGGCAGCCGCGGGTGAATGTGCTGGCACTGAACCTGGCGCTGGATCGCGCGGGGAATGGGGAGTCGGGAATCGGGAATGGGCCAAGGCAACAGCACTAGAGCTGTCAGCTCGCGGTAGGCTGCACCAATCCCCAATCCCGCTTCCCCAATCCCGGCCTCCATGATTGACGCCCGCACCCAACAAGCCGACGCGCTGATCGGCGAACTGCAGCGCGAACATGGCGGGCGCCTGACCGTGTTTCTGGGCGCGGCGCCCGGGGTGGGCAAGACCTACGCAATGCTGTCGCGGGCGCGCGAGCGCCTGCGCCAGGGCATGGACGTGGTGGCCGGAGTGGTGGAAACCCATGGCCGCAGCGAAACCGCGGCACTGCTGGATGGCCTGCCGCTGCTGCCGCGCACCCGCATCAACTACCAGGGCCGGGAGCTGGAAGAACTCGACCTGGACGCGTTGCTGGCGCGCAAGCCGAAGCTGGCGCTGATCGACGAGCTGGCCCATCGCAACGTGCCGGGCAGCCGGCACGAGCGGCGCTGGCAGGACATCGTGGAACTGCTCGATGCCGGCATCGATGTCTACACCACGGTCAACATCCAGCACCTGGAAAGCCTCAACGACATCGTGCTGCGCATCACCGGCGTGCGCGTGTCCGAAACCGTGCCCGATGCGGTGTTCGACCGCCTGCGCGACATCGTGCTGGTGGACCTGCCGCCGCGCGAACTGATCGAGCGCCTGCAGCAGGGCAAGGTGTATCTGCCCGAGCAGGCGACACAGGCCTTGCAGGCGTTTTTCTCGCCTTCCAACCTCACCGCGCTGCGCGAGCTGGCGATGCAGACCGCGGCCGACCGCGTCGACAGCGATCTGCGCGACACCCAGGCCGCACGCGGTTTGCCGGGCACTGCCGCCTTGCGCCGCCGCGTGGTGGTGGCCATCGATGGGCGTGGCAGCTCGGATTATCTGGTGCGGGTGGCGCGGCGGTTGTCCGAACGACGCGATGCCCCGTGGACGGTGGTCACCGTGCAGACGCGCACCGTGGCCGACGCCGCCTGGCAGCTGGAGATCGACCGCGCGTTCGCACTGACACGCCGCCTGGGGGGCGATACCGCGCTGCTGCATGGTGCCAACGTCGCCGAGGCGTTGCTGGATTTCGCCGCGCAAAACGGCGTGTCCACGCTGGTGCTGGGGCGCACGCGCGAACGCCCGCTGGCGCGCATGTTCAACCGCACGCTGACCCAGCAACTGCTGCAACGTGGCGCGCATTACGAACTGGTCATCGTCAGCTCCGCCGATGCGCGCGCACGCGCACGCCAGCGTTGGCGCAATCCACGCCAGTGGTTGCAGCGCTACGACCTGGCGTTCGCGGCGATCGCCGCCGCTGCCGCGGTCGCGGTGGCGTGGGTGATCCAGCGCTGGACCGACATCGACGACCTGTCGATGGTGTTCATCGTCGCGGTGGTGCTGGTGGCCTCGCGCACGCGCATGGCTGCCGCGGTGATCGCCGCGCTGCTGAGTTTTGTCGCCTACAACTTCTTCTTCATCGAACCGCGCTTCACCCTGCACATCAGCGCGCGCCAGGGCGTGGTGACGGTGTGCCTGTTCCTGATTGCCGCCCTGGTCGCCGGCCGCCTGGCCTCGCGCCTGCGCAGCCAGGTGCTGGCCTTGCGCGCCGCCAATGCGCATGCCAATGCGCTGCAG
Organism: Xanthomonas sp. WHRI 6108; assembly: GCF_040202385.2. Taxonomy (NCBI): domain Bacteria; kingdom Pseudomonadati; phylum Pseudomonadota; class Gammaproteobacteria; order Lysobacterales; family Lysobacteraceae; genus Xanthomonas; species Xanthomonas sp. WHRI 6108. The sequence goes on from NZ_CP168198.1 coordinate 901,886, forward strand.
ACGCTGGCCCGCGAGCTCAGCACCGCCGCCGATCTGGGGCAGGTGCTGGAAGCCGGCCGTCGCGCGCTGGCCACGGCCCTGGATGCCGAGGCCTGGTTGCGTCTGGAGCAGCGCGAAAGCGACGCACCGGCCAGCTTCGGTGCACTCGATCGCAGCGCGGCGGACTGGACCCAGCGCCACGGTCAGCCGGCCGGCCGCTTCACCGATACACTGGCCGGTGCGCAGTGGTGGTGCCTGCCGGTGCGGCACGAACGCGGCAGCCTGGGGGTGGCCGCGCTGCGCTTTCGTCAGAGCGTGCAGCGGCCCGGCCTGGAGGAGCGTCGGCTGGCCGAAGCGATGGTGGAGGACATCGGCCAGGCGGCGCTGCGCACGCGCCTGGTCGCCGATCTGGAAGGCGCGCGCGTCAGTGGCGAAACCGAGCGCCTGCGCTCGGCATTGCTGTCCTCGGTCTCGCACGATCTGCGCTCGCCGCTGGCCTCGATGATCGGCTCGGCCAGCAGCCTGGCCAGCTACGGCGATGCGATGGACGCGCAAGACCGCCACAGCCTGCTCGACACCATCCAGCTCGAAGGCGAGCGGCTGGATCGCTACATCCAGAACCTGCTCGACATGACCCGGCTCGGCCACACCGGGCTGACCTTGAAGCGCGACTGGATCGGCGTGGACGAGCTGATCGGCTCGGCCACGCGGCGGCTGCAGCGCTACCAGCCGGCGGTGCGCCTGCAACTGGATCTGGCCGCCGACCTGCCGGCGATCTGGGTGCACCCGGCACTGGTGGAACAGGCCATCTTCAACGTGCTGGAGAATGCGGCGAAATTTTCGCCAGCCGGTGTGGCCGTCACCGTGCAGGCACGGCTGCAGGCCGGCGCCCTGCAGATCGATATCGGCGACCAGGGTCCCGGCATTCCCGAGGACGAGCGCGCGCGCATTTTCGACATGTTCTACAGCGTGGAGCGTGGCGACCGCGGCCGTCACGGCACCGGGCTGGGCCTGACCATCTGCCAGGGCATGATCGGCGCGCATGGCGGCAGCGTGGAGGCGCTGGCCGGCGCCGATGGTCACGGCACCACGATCCGCATTACGCTGCCGTTGCTCGTTCCCGCCGCGCCACCTCGCCCCGATGCCGACTGACTCCACTGCCATCCCGCCTGCCCGCGTGCTGATCGTCGACGACGAGCCGCAGATCCGCCGCTTTCTCGACATCAGCCTGCGTGCGCAGGGTTACCGCGTGCTGCAGGCCGGCACCGCCGAAGAAGGCCTGGCCACGCTGGCCGGGCAGGGCGCCGAACTGGTGGTGCTGGACATCGGCCTGCCCGATCGCGACGGCCACGAGGTGCTGCGCGAGATCCGCCAGTGGTCCAACGTGCCGGTGATCATGCTCACCGTGCGCGCCGGCGAAACCGAAAAGGTCGCCGCGCTCGATGCCGGCGCCAACGACTACGTCACCAAGCCGTTCGGCGTGCAGGAACTGATGGCGCGCATCCGCGCGCTGCTGCGCCAGGCCGGCGCCGGCAGCACGGTGGAAGAGAGCGTGTTCGACGACGGCCGCCTGCACATCCACCTGGGCCTGCGCGAGGTCACCCTCGATGGCGAAGCGGTGCCCTTGAGCCGCAAGGAATACGCCCTGCTCGCGCTGCTGCTCAAGCACGCCGGCCGCGTGGTCACCCAGCCGCAACTGCTGCGCGAGGTGTGGGGCCCCACCCACGAGGAAGACACCCATTACCTGCGCATCCTGGTCGGCAAGCTGCGCCAGAAACTGCACGACGATGCCGCCGACCCGCATTACATCGTCACCGAACCGGGCGTGGGTTTGCGCTTTATCGGGGTGACGCGCTGAGGCGACAACGCCACTAGCGCGGTGGCAGCACCTTGCCCGGATTCAGGATCCCGTCCGGATCGAGCGCGGCCTTGATCGCGCGCATCGCCGCCAGCGTCTCTGCGCTGAAGGCCTGGGCCATGAAGTCGCGCTTGGCCACGCCGATGCCGTGCTCGCCGGAGAGTGTGCCTTCCAGCGACAGCACCAGTGCGAACAGACGCGGCAATGCGGCATGTGCGCGCGCGTCTTCGTCGGCATCGGCCGGGTCGTACATGATGTTGACGTGCAGGTTGCCGTTGCCGGCATGGCCGAAGGCCACGATCGGCAACGCGAACTCGGCGGCAAGCGCTTCCACGCCGGCCACCAGTTCGGGGATGCGCGAGACCGGCACCACCACGTCCTCGTTGATCTTGCCCGGCTTGATCGTGCGCAATGCCGGCGACAGCGCACGCCGCGCGGCCCACAACCTGTCGCGCGCGCTGCCATCGGCGGCCACGTCCAGGCTCACCACGCCCTCGCCATCGGCGGCATCGTGCAAGGCCTGCAATGCGTAGGGCAGGGTGTCGTGATCGCCATCGGCTTCGATCAGCAGCATCGCGCCGGCCTCGGGCACATCGCTGCCGTTGCGGCGCAGTAATGCGATCGCACTGGCATCCATGAATTCCAGCATCGTCGGCGTGGTCGGTTGCGCCATGATGCGCGACACCGCCGCCGCGGCGCTGGCCGCATCGCGATACAGCGCGCGCACGCCGGCTTGCGCGATCGCGCGCGGCGTCAGCTTCAAGGTCGCTTCGACGATGATCGCCAGGGTGCCTTCGCTGCCGACCAGCAGATGCGTCAGGTCGTAGCCGGTGGAATTTTTCGTGTACGCACCGCCGCAGCGGATCACCTCGCCGGTTCCGGTCACAGCGACCAGGCCGAGCACGTTGTCGCGGGTGGCGCCATATTTCACCGCGCGCGGGCCGCCGGCATTGGTGGCCAGATTGCCGCCGACGCTGCAGATGTCCGCGCTGGACGGATCCGGCGGCCAGAACAGGCCATGCGGCTGCAAGGCCTGCTGCAATTGGCCGTTGAGCAGGCCCGGTTGCACGATGGCGCAGCGATCGGCCGGACGCAGCGCAAGGATGCGATCCATGCGTGCCATCGACACCACCACGCCGCCGGAAAACGGCACCGCCGCACCGGTGGTGCCGGTGCCGGCGCCGCGCGCGACGATCGGCACGCCATGCGCGCGGCAGGCCTGCACGATGGCCACCACATCCTCGGTATCGCCCGGCAAGGCGACGGCGGCGGGCAATGCCCAGCGGCGCGAATCGTCCTCGCCATAGCGGCGCCGCGCGTCGTCGCCGGTCAACCAGCCATCGGGGCCAAGCCGCGCGGCCAGTAACGCGGCCAAGGCAGTGGGAAGCACATCGGTCATGAAGTGTGATCCTGTGGTGCCGCGCGCTGGATGCATTTCCATCCCAGCACCGCGACGGTGAGCGGCAGCCAGACCCAGCGCAGCTCGGAGAGCAGCGTGGCAAGGCCGCGCGCATTGAAGAAACCGTTGGCGAAAGGCGACACGCGAATCGGCCGCCATGGCGCGAACCAGCGCGCCTCGCTCCAGGGCCAGGTCAGGGCAACGCCCAGGCCACCGGAGGTCATCGCATCCAGCAATGGATGCGATGCGGCGCAGACGAACAAGAACGCTGCTGCCTGCAGTGCGTCCGCACGCAACAGGCGATGCGCAACACCACCCAGCAGCGCGATCAGCCCGGCAAACAGCAACGAGTGGCTGGCACCGCGATGGCCGAACGCATCCGCGTACGGAACATGCAACGCGAACGCCAGCACATCGGCATCGGGCAACATCGCCGCGACGATGCCGGCACCGAGCAGCCGCGGCGGCAGGCGGCCGCGTTCACTGGCGCACCAGAGCGCCAGCGGCACCGCGGCATGGGTGATGATGGTGGGCATCGCGCGTGGGTCGTCGTCAGCAATCGTCGGCGCGGAAGGCGTCGCGGATCCAGTTCAGCACCGGCGGCTCGCCGCTGGCTTCCACCACATCGAAGCGGCACGGCAAGGTCGCCAGTGCCGGGTGATAGGCAAGGAACAACTGCGCAGCCAGCACCAGCTTGCGGCGCTTGCGCGCATCCACCGATGCCGCGCCGCCGCCGAAGCGGTTGTCGCGGCGATAGCGCACTTCCACAAACACCAGTGCCTGGCCGTCGCGCATCACCAGATCCAGTTCGCCGCCGCGGTAGTTGGCATTGCCCACCACCAGCCGCAACCCGGCCTGCTCCAGCAGCGCGCGTGCGGCCGCTTCCACCGCCGCACCCCGCTGCTGGCGCGCTGCCGGCATGGCGTCAACGGCCGTCGGCGATCGGCACCGGGCGGCCACCGTTGAAGGTGGACCAGGCCGGGGTGCGCAGCACGTTGCCGAAGCCATCCAGATGCAGGGTGCCGGTGGCTCCGCGCAGGCCGCCGTCGGTGCCGGTGGCGAGTTTTTCCAGATATGCGCTGATCTTCCAGGCGTCGTAGCCGAACGCGAACAGGCGCGCGCCGGGTCCGCGTGCGCTGGGCAGCGTGCTGGCGACCTGGGTGGAGGCCGGCAGCCCGGACACGCCCAGCGCTGTCCAGGTCTCGCTCGGGTAGATGATGCCATCCAGGGCCAGGTCGTCTTCGACCTTGCCGGTGCCGGCCACCAGCTGCGAGGTGCCCACGCGCGACTTGCCGGCGAATCCGCTCAACGCCAGTTGCGGCGCCAGCGCGCGCGCGGTGTTGCCGCGCACCGCCAGGAATACCGCATCGGCGGCACCGTAGTTGCGCAGCTGCGCACCGATGTCGCCCGGCACCTCGGCCACGCTGATGCTGCCGGCGACGCTGCCGCCGCGTTCGGTGAAGCGGTCGCGGAAGGCCTTGATGGTGCGCTTGCCGTTGTCGTCGCTGGTGCCGACGATCAGCACGTTGCGGCGCTCGCGCGAGAGCAGGTATTCGGCGGCCATGATGCCGTCGTCTTCCGGCGCCAGCGAGAAGCCGGCGCTGCCGCTGGGCGGTGCCTTGTTGTCGGTGGGGCGGTTGAGCGCCAGCACCGGCACCGGCAGCTGGCCGCGTGCGAACACGGCGCTGACCTCGTCGCGACCCAGCGGGCCGACCACGTAGTCGACCCCGGCGCTCACCGCCTTGTCGTAGGCGGCATTGGCGCCGGCGGCGGTACCGGCGGTATCGAAGAAGCGCAGTTCCGGGCGGCGGCGGGTTTCGGCGTAGTAACCGGCCAGCAGGCCGTCGCGCACCGGCGCCGAGGCGGTGGCCAGGCTGCCGCTGAGCGGCAGCAGCACGCCCAGCTTGACCGGCGGGCGATAGCCGTCGCGTTCGGCCGGCGGGCGCTTGCTGGTGTCAAAGCCCCATTGCGCGTCGCGATCGAACGCGCGCGGCAGCGCCAGCCCGCGGCTGATCAAGGCGCGGCCGGCAAAGTTGTACAGCGGGTCGCCCGCCGGCAGCGCCGCGGTGCGGCCCTTCAGCGTGGCATCGTCGAGTGCGGCGAGCAGGCGCACGATCGCGCGCTGGTTCTCGCTGCGCGGGGTGCCGGTCAGGCTGGCGTCGGCGCGTGCGCGGTCGGCGGCGGCCCCGAACAGGTCGCCGGTGCCTTCCAGTGCGGCGGCGCGTGCCAGCAGCCAGCGGGTCTGCAGCGGCTGCGGCAGTCCTTGCGGGCTGTCGCCCAGGGCCTGCAGCGCCTGCGCGGCCTGCTTGTCGATCACCGCCAGCTCGCCGGTCAATAGCGCGAAGCGGGCGCGGTCTTCGCCGCTGAGATGGCGCGGGGTCACCTGCGCCAGCAGCGTGCGCGCACGTGCGTCATCGCCGGCGTCGTGCCAGCCGAATGCAGACGCGGCCAGCAGGCGGCTGCGCTGCGCACCGCTGGCGCTGGCCGCCTCGGCTTCCAGTTGCTGCGCCGCCTCGCGCGGCTTGCCCTGGTCCAGCAACGCCAGCGCCGCGCTCTGGGTCGGCGAGGCGGTCTGGGTCACGCTGCTGGTGGCGCAACCGGCGGCCAGCATCACCATCAGCGACAGGGCGGAGATCCTTGCAACACGCTTGTTCATTTCAGATCCATTGGACGGGGCCCGCCGGGGCGGACCGTTAAAAACGCTACGATTCTACCCTTTGCCCTACGGAATACCGTTGATGACCTCCCCCGGAACCCTGCACGTGGTCGCCACGCCGATCGGCAACCTGGCCGACCTGTCGCCGCGTGCGCAGGAGGTGCTGCGTGGCGTGGCCGCGATCTGCGCCGAAGACACCCGCCATACCCGCCAGCTGCTCGGCCATTTCGGCATTGATCGCCCGTTGCTGGCCCTGCACGACCACAACGAAGAGGCGATGTCCGAGCGCATCGTCGCGCGCCTGCGCGAGGGCGAGTCGCTGGCCATCGTCAGCGACGCCGGCACCCCCCTGGTCAGCGACCCCGGCTTCAAGCTGGTGCGCGCCGCCCGCGCGGCCGGGATCCGGGTCAGCCCGGTGCCGGGTGCCTGCGCCGCCATCGCCGCGCTCAGCGTGGCCGGCCTGCCCAGCGACCGTTTCGGCTTCGAGGGCTTTCTGCCGGCCAAGAGCGCCGCCCGCCGCGAGCGCCTGGCGCACCTGGCCGGCGAAACCCGCACCCTGGTGTTCTACGAGTCCTCCCACCGCATTGTCGAGTCGCTGGCAGACCTGCGCGGGGCCTTCGGTGACGAGCGCCCGGCGGTGATCGCCCGCGAGCTGACCAAGCTGTTCGAAACCGTGCTCGACGGCACCCTGGCCGAGCTGCAGGCCAGGGTCGAAGCCGACGACAACCAGCGCAAGGGCGAGTTCGTGGTGATGGTGCAGGGCGCCGCCGACGCCGCCGAAGGCCAGCTGGCCGAAGGCCGCCGAGTCTACGCCAAGCTGGCCGAACACCTGCCGCCGTCCACCGCTGCCAAGCTGGCTGCCGAGCTGACCGGTGCGCCGCGCAAGGCCTTGTATGGCGGGTAGGTGTGCTGTTGCAGGAGCACGTTGACCTGTAGTGGGATTTTTCTCGGTAAGGCCTCTCGCGCCCGGGTGCGCTCCTACGGGCAATTGCGGGCCTGCCGGCGATGGCGGGGCCGGCTCGCGGCGCCGTTCTGCACGGTGGCGATAGCGTATAGTGCGCCCCGGCGGAGTCGGCCAGACAGTCGCGTCACTCGCAAGAGTGCCGAGGAAAGTCCGGGCTCCATAGGGCAAGGTGCCAGGTAACGCCTGGGCGGCGCAAGCCGACGGAAAGTGCAACAGAAAGATACCGCCTACGTCCCTCGTCACCCCTCTGCCGCCACTGAAGCGTGTCGGCGATGCATATAGGCATCGCCAAGTGCATTCGGAGGCCGCAGAGGGGTGGCGAGGGGCCGGTAAGGGTGAAATGGTGCGGTAAGAGCGCACCGCGAGTCCGGTAACGGACCGGCACGGCAAACCCCACCTGGAGCAAGACCAAATAGGGATCCATTGGCGTGGCCCGCGCTGGATCCGGGTAGGTTGCTTGAGCGCTGCGGTGACGTAGCGCCTAGACGAATGACTGTCCACGACAGAACCCGGCTTATCGGCCGGCTCCGCCACCTTCTTTCGGGCGTTCGCCCTTCTCAACGCGGGGCCCCTCTGGGGGCCAGAATTCCGCGGCTGTGTCGCTGCCTTCTTTGGGCGTTCGCCCCAAGACCACACCCACGCTTGGTACGGCCTTCGGCAGTCCAAAACGCGGGCCCCGCGCCGGGCATGCCAAAACCCTGCGGCTGTCGCCGCGCCCCCTTGACTCAAGGGGGCTTGCACTTGGGTGCGTTGCTGGGGCGCCTTGCCTTGGCTGCGATCACTGTGCGCTGGTTGCGGCAGTCATTGTCGACGCGTCCCGACGATGTCCAGCCGCGTTTCGCCCTGGAAGATCCCGGCGGGGCCGAAGCGGCGTTCGTGGATGAAGCCGCTGCCCTGGTGGTCCACCGCGACGATGGTGCTGGCGCGGGTGCCGTAGCTGGAGCCGTTGATGAAGGCGGCCGAGAGCAGGCGTTCGGTGGGCAGGTCCACGCCGGTGTGGGGCAGGGCGGCGTCGGGCGCGATGGCGGGGTTGCCCAGGGCGGTCCACAGCGGTTGCAGGTCGTCGCTGCCTTCCGCGCACCAGTCGTGCAGGATTGCAGTCAGTGCAGCGGTCTTGGGCCAGTGCGCGTCCAGCGGGCCGTTGGACATGCCGTGGATGCCCGGCGCCAGCGTGCGTGCCAACGGCGGGTGGTTGCTGAGGTGTTCGCAGCGCTCGGCGTCGCACAGCAATAGATTGAATGGCGGGAATTCGTGCGCGGCCGCTGCCAGGTCGCCGGCGTACACGGCCGCGTCCAGGCTGCCGGCCAGGTAGTCGGCGATGAGATGTCCGCGCGAGCGGCCGGACGCAGTGGCGAGCGGGTCGCGCACATTGGTCACCACCGCGGCGCGGCCGTCGCTGCCCAACCCCACCCAACTGCCGCCCGAGCGCAGATCGCGGCCCGCCAGCACGCCGTCGGCGGGTGCCGGCCAGGGCGCCAGTGCAGCGGTCGGCCGGTCGTGGAATTCATCGCGGTTGCCCGCCAGCAGCAGGCGCCAACGCGGGTGGGTTTTCCAGGCAAGAGCGACCAGGCACATGGCGCCGATTGTCGCCTGTTTGCGCAACGACCATGTGCAGCTGGCGCAGTGTGAAGTGAGACTGCGGTCGGGTTTACATGGCCTTCACGCCCCTGAATTTTTGTTCAATCTCAAAATCTGAGATGAAACAGCAACTTGTGGATAACCTTTGAACAAGTCTCTAAAGAGTGCTGCAACTCATTGATGCGACTGGCGATTTGTGACCTTCAAAGTTGTTGACAACCTTTGACGCGCTGCTAAGGTGGGCAACGGAGGGAAAACCAGGTGTTTTGTGGTTTTTCGTGGTTCAATGATCCCCCAGCGGGTATTCGAGGTTGTATTCGGTGTTTCAGGGCGAGACTGCCATCACGGTGGACGACAAGGGGCGTATGGCGGTGCCAACCGCGTACCGCGACCTGGTCACGCGCGTGAGCGGCAATCGCCTGGTGCTCACCTACAACCCGTTCGAAGCCGGGTGCCTGTGGCTGTACGCGGAAAAGGAGTGGGAGCGGGTGCGTGACGATGTGATGTCCAAGCCCAATACCCAACGCGTGATCCGCACGCTGCAGCAGAAACTGGTGGGTTCTTCCGCAGTGCTGGAGCTGGACGCCAATGGCCGTCTGAGCATCCCGGCCAGCCACCGCAATGCGGTCGGCATCGAGAAGAAGGCCGTGCTGCTGGGCATGGGCGACAAATTCGAACTCTGGAGCGAGCAGGCACATCGCGCACTGATCCAGCAGACATTGTCTGACGGGGATCTGGGCGATGAATTGCTCGATCTCAGGTTGTGAGCCGGGGTGCCCGGATGCGCGGTGAAGCGCAGCCCGGTCACCCGGTGTCGCAGCCACCGGCGGCCCATGTGCCGGTGCTGTACACGCAGGTTCTGGACGGCCTGCAGGTGATCGAAAACGGAACCTATCTCGATGGCACGTTCGGACGTGGCGGACACGCCCGTGGCGTGCTGCAACATCTTGGCCCGGGAGGTCGACTGCTGGTGATGGACAAGGACCCCGACGCGATTGCCGTGGCCGAACAGTCGTTCGGTGACGATGCGCGCGTGTCCATCCATCGCGGCAGCTTCGCCAGCCTCGGCCAGGTGGTCGCTGCGGCAACCGTCGACGGCATCCTGCTGGATCTGGGCGTGTCCTCGCCGCAGCTGGACGTGGCCGGGCGCGGTTTCAGTTTCGGCAAGGACGGCCCGCTGGACATGCGCATGGATCCGGACGCCGGCCAGAGCGCGGCCGAGTGGCTCGCGCATGCCAGCGACCGCGAGATCGCCGACGTGCTGTGGACCTATGGCGAAGAGCGTCAGAGCCGTCGCATCGCGCGCGCCATCGTGGCCCGCCGCGCCGAACAGCCGCTGCTGCGCACCGCGCAATTGGCCGAGCTGATCGCCTCGGTGATGCCGCGCGGCGACAGCAAGACCCACCCGGCCACGCGCAGCTTTCAGGCGATCCGCATCTACATCAACCGCGAGCTGGACGATCTGGAAGCCGGCCTGGACGCCGCCCTGGGCGCGCTCAAGCCCGGCGGCCGCCTGGCGGTGATCAGCTTCCATTCGCTGGAAGACCGCATCGTCAAGCAGTTCATGGCCCGCTACGCCAAGGCCCCGCCGAGCAACCGCCGCCTGCCCGAAGCGCAGCCGTTCGTGCCGACGCTGCAGCTGATCAGCGGCGCCATCAAGGCCGACGACGCCGAACTGGGCGTCAACCCGCGCGCCCGCAGCGCGGTGTTGCGGGTGGCTGAGAAGCTGGGATTCGGGAGTAGGGATTCGGGATTGGAAAAGCGCTCTGAGCGAATCTCGAATCCCGAATCCCCAATCCCGGCGTCTCAAGGAGACGCCGCATGAGCCGCCTGCTGCTCATCGTGCTGCTTGCCTGCAGCATCGCCTCGGCGATCGGGGTCGTGTACATGCGCCACATGCATCGCAAGCTGTTCGTGCAGCTGTCCAAGCTCGAGCACACGCGCGATGAATTGAATATCGAATTCGGCCGGCTGCAGCTGGAGCAGGCCACCTGGGCGGAAAGCAATCGCGTGGATCAGGTTGCGCGTGCGCGCATCGGGATGAAGTTCCCGGAGACCAACGACATCGTGGTGGTGCGCCCATGAGCGGACGCCAGGACAGCCGTTTTGCACGGCACAGCCGCCCGCAGGGTGGCGCACACACAGGTACGCCCATGACAAAACGGCAGGACAGCCGTTTTGCATGGCGTAGCCGCCCGCAGGGTGGCGCACACGGAGGTGCGCCATGAAGGCCGGCCGCAACCGCGCGCGCAGCAACTTCAACCTGCGTGGCCGCCTGACGCTGGTCGGCATCGCGCTGGGCCTGTGCTCGGTGACGCTGATCGGCCGCGCGGCGTTCGTGCAGCTGGTCAACCGCGATTTCTACCAGCGCCAGGGCGAAGCGCGCTATCTGCGCGAACTGCCGATCGCCACCTCGCGCGGCATGATCACCGACCGCAACGGCGAGCCGCTGGCGGTGTCCACGCCGGTGGAATCGATCTGGGTAAATCCGCAGGAACTGTTGCGCAACCCGGATCGCATCCCCGAGCTGGCCAAGGCGCTCGGCCAGCCGCTGGACGAGTTGAACGCCAAGCTGGCGCAGAAGGCCGGCAAGGAATTCATGTACCTGCAGCGCCGGATCAACCCGGACAAGGCACATGCCATTGTCGACCTGAAGATCCCCGGTGTGTTCTCGCAGCGCGAGTTCCGTCGCTTCTATCCGCAAGGCGAGGCGATGGCCCACGTGCTGGGCTTCACCAATATCGACGACCGCGGCCAGGAAGGCCTGGAGCTGGCCTTCGACGAATGGCTGCGCGGCAAGCCGGGCTCCAAGAAGGTGGTGCGCGATGCGCGCGGCGCGATCGTGGAGAGCGTGGATCTGGTACGTCCGGCGCAGCCGGGCAAGGACCTGACGCTGAGCATCGACCGCCGCATCCAGTTCCTGGCCTACAAGGAACTGCGCAACGCACTGGTCGAAAACAATGCGGCCGGCGGGTCGATGGTGGTGATGGATGTGGCCACCGGCGAAGTGCTGGCGATGGTCAACCTGCCCACCTACAACCCCAACGCGGTCACCGGCATCAACCCGTCGGCGCGCCGCAACCGTGCGGTCACCGATCTGGTCGAGCCGGGCTCGACGATGAAGCCGCTGACCGTGGCCACCGCGCTGACCGCCGGTGTGGTGACCAAGGACACGGTCATCGACACCAACCCCGGCTACATGTCGGTGGGGCGCTTCACCATCCGCGATGTGCCGCGCAACAACGGCGTGCTCAACGTCACCGGCGTGATCACCCGCAGCTCCAACATCGGCGCGGCCAAGATCGCCGCCAAGGTGCCGGACCAGACCTTCTATCAGTCGATCCGCAACTTCGGTTACGGCGCTGCCCCGCACAGCGGTTTTCCCGGCGAATCGGCCGGCGTGGTGCTGCAGCCGGCGCGCTGGAGCGGCCCGTCCAAGACCACCATGTCCTACGGCTACGGCCTGTCGGTGACGCCGCTGCAGATCGCGCAGGCCTACGCCACGCTGGGCAACGGCGGCAAGCTGACCCCGCCGACCTTCGTGCGCGGCCAGCACAACGAAACCCGCCAGGTGGTCACTCCGGAAGTGGCGCGCCAGGTCATCGACATGATGGAAACCGTGGTCACCCAGGGCGGCGCCAAGGGCGCGGCGATCCTGGGCTATCACGTGGCCGGCAAGACCGGTACCGCGCGCAAGAACGGCGCCAACGGGTACGAGCGCGGGCATTACAACGCGCTGTTCGCCGGCCTGGTGCCGGCCACGCGGCCGCGCTTTGCCACCGTCATCGTGATCAACGATCCGCAGGGCAAGGTGTATTACGGCGGCCTGGTGTCGGCGCCGGTGTTCCACAGGGTGATGGAAGGCGCGCTGCGGCTGATGGACGTGCCGCCGGACGACATCCAGTCGTGGCTGGCCGCGCAGGCCGCCGGCAAGACCGGGCAGCCGGTGGTCAAGCCGCAGCCGGCCGATCTGGATCCGGCGTTGGTGCCGGACCCGGTGGATGAAGTGTCTGCGGGTATTCCCACCGCACTCGCACCGGCTGCACTGCCCGCACCCGCCCAGCCTGCACCGTTGCAGGAGAGCCGCCAGTGAGCCGCAGCATGCCGCTGTCGCAGTTGTTGCCGGACGTGCCGCTTGCGCACGAGGTGCAGGTCTCGGGCCTGGTGATGGATAGCCGTGCGGTGCGTGCGGGCGATGCCTTCGTGGCGATCGCCGGTTTCGGTGCGCATGGTCTGGGCTTTGTCGACCAGGCGCGCGCCAATGGCGCGGCGGCGGTGTTGTTCGAGCCGCCGGCGCCGGCCGATCTGCCGGCACCGGCCGACGCGATCGCGGTGCCGGGCCTGCGGGCGCGCCTGGGCGCGATGGCCGATCAGTTCCACGGCCAGCCCTCGCGGGCGATGCGCATGGTCGGCGTCACCGGCACCAACGGCAAGACCTCCACCGTGCAATTGCTGGCGCAGGCCCTGACGCTGCTCGGCACCCCGGCCGGCACGCTCGGCACCCTGGGCGTCGGCCTGTACGGCAGCGCCGTGCCGACCGGTTTCACCACGCCGCTGGTGCTGCAGACGCATGCCTTGCTGGCGCAGTTGCGCGACGCGGGCGCGCAGGCGGTGGCGATGGAAGTCAGCTCGCATGCGCTGGACCAGGGCCGCGTGGATGCAGTGCATTTCGACGTGGCGGTGTTCACCAATCTCACCCGCGACCATCTCGATTACCACGGCGACATGGCGCAGTACGGCGCGGCCAAGGCCAGGCTGTTCACGCGTGCCGGATTGAAGGCCGCGGTGGTGAACCTGGACGATGAATTCGGCCGCACGCTGCTGGCCTCGCTCGACCCCGCGCTGCGCGCGATCGGCGTGAGCTCGCGCGCGCAGGCCCAGGCAGGCGTGCGTGCGCAGGCATTGCAGCTGGATCACAACGGCATCAACTTCGCGCTGCATCTCGACGGCCAGGTGCACCCGGTGCACTCGCCGCTGCTGGGCCGCTTCAACGTGGACAACCTGCTGGCCGTGGCCGGTGCGTTGTCTGCGCTGGAGATCGCGCCGGCGCAGATCGCCGAAGTGCTCGGTCGGTTGCAACCGATCCACGGCCGCATGAATCGCCTCGGCGGCGCGCATGGCGCACCGCTGGTGGTCGTCGACTACGCACACACGCCCGACGCGCTGGAACAGGCATTGGCCAGCCTGCGTGCGCATGCACAGGACCGGCTGATCTGCGTGTTCGGCTGCGGCGGCGAGCGCGACACCGGCAAGCGCCCGCAGATGGCGGCCATTGCCGAGGTCAATGCCGACGTGGCGATCGTCACCGACGACAACCCGCGCGGCGAAGATGGCGATGTGATCGTGGCCGATATCCTGCGCGGCTTCGCACGCCCGGATGCGGCCATCGTGCAGCGCGACCGCGCCGCGGCGATCCATCAGGCCATCAGCATGGCCAGTGCCTCCGACATCGTGCTGATCGCCGGCAAGGGCCACGAGCCATACCAGGAAGTCGCCGGCGTGCGGCATGCCTTCGACGACGCCATCGTGGCGGCGCAGGCCTTGTTGCCGCGTACCGTGCTGGGAGTGCGCGCATGAAGCTCACGCCGCTGTCGTTGATCGCCCACTGGGCCGGTGGCGAGCTGCATGGCGACGACGCCATGATCGACACCGTCGGCAACGACACCCGCACGCTGGCCAACGGCAGCCTGTACGTGGCGCTGCGCGGCGAGCGTTTCGACGGGCACGACTTTGCCGCAGACGCGGTAGCGCACGGCGCCAGCGGTGTGCTGGTCGATCGCCTGCTGCCGGCGCTGAGCGTGCCGCAGGTGCTGGTGGAAAATACCGAACTGGCGCTGGCGCGTATCGCCGCCGGCATGCAGCGCGATCGTGCCACGCGGGTGATCGCCTTGACCGGCTCCAACGGCAAGACCAGCGTCAAGGCGCTGCTGCTGGCCATCCTGACCGAGGCCGGGCGTGTCGACGGCACCACCGTGTACGCCACGCCGGGCAACCGCAACAACGAGATCGGCCTGCCGCTGGCGGTGATCGCCGCCCCCGACGATGCGGACCTGGCGATCTACGAAATGGGCGCCGGCAAGCCGGGCGACATCGCCTATCTCACCGAGATCGCCCAGCCGCACGTGGCCCTGGTCAACAACATTGCGCCTGCCCATCTGGAACGCCTGGGCAGCCTGCTCGGCGTCGCCCGCACCAAGGGCGCCATCTACGCCGCATTGCCGGCCGATGGCGTGGCGGTGATCAATGCCGACGATGCCTTCGCTGCCTGGTTCGAGCAGCAACTGCATGCGCAGCCGGTGCAGGGCCGCCGCGTGTTGCGCTACGGCCTGCAGGCCAGTGCCGACATCACCGCGCATGGCTTGCGGCTGCAGGCCAGTGGCGCGCAATTCACCCTGGTGACCCCGCAAGGGCAGGCGCAGATCGCGCTGCCGTTGCCGGGCCGCCACAACGTGCTCAACGCGCTGGCTGCGGCCGGCCTGGCCTTGGGTGCGGGCATCGCCTTGCCGATCATCGCCGCCGGTCTGGCGCAGGTGCGTCCGGTGGCCGGCCGTCAGAGCACCCACGCCCTGCCTGGCGGCGCGGTGCTGATCGACGACAGCTACAACGCCAACCCCGGCTCGCTGGATGCCGCCATCGACACCCTGGCCGCTGCGCCTGGCGAAGGCTGGCTGGTGCTGGGCGACATGCGCGAACTCGGCCCGGAAGGCGCGGCCCTGCATGCCGCCGCCGGACGTCGCGCGCGCGCGGCCAAGCTGCAGCGCCTGTACGCGCTGGGCGAGCTCAGTGCCGCCGCCGCACAGGCGTTCGGCGAGGGCGGCCGCGTGTTCGCCACCCATGCCGCGTTGATCGCGGCCTTGCAGGCGGATCTGGCGCAGCTCGCCGTTTCGCCGACCCAAACGCAGGAATCTTCTTCGATGTACGAACACACCGGTGCGGCGGCGCAGACTGCCGCCACCACGGCGCAAACCCCGCCCACGCTGCTGGTGAAAGGCTCCCGTGGCAGCGCCATGGACCGCATCGTCGCCGCGCTGCTCGCACCGGCGGAGGACGCATCCCATGCTGCTTGAGCTGGCGCGTTGGCTGCAGCAACTGGAGAGCCTGTTCGGGCTGTTCAACTATCTGACCTTCCGCGGCATCCTGGCCGCGCTGACCGCGCTATTCCTGTCGCTGTGGATGGGCCCGGCGGTGATCCGCAAGCTGGCCCAGTTCAAGGGTGGCCAGCCGATCCGCCAGGACGGCCCGCAGACGCATTTCTCCAAGGCCGGCACCCCGACCATGGGCGGCTCGCTGATCCTGCTGACGGTGACCTTGTCGGTGCTGCTGTGGGGCGACTTGCGCAACCGTTACGTATGGTTGGTGCTGGCGGTGATGGTCTGTTTCGGTGCGATCGGCTGGTACGACGACTGGATCAAGATCGTGCGCCGTGATCCCAACGGCCTGAAGTCGCGCTGGAAGTATCTGCTGCAGTCGATCTTCGGCCTGGCTGCGGGCCTGTTCCTGTACTACACCGCCGACGTGCCGGCCGCGATCACCTTCTACATCCCGATGTTCAAGTCGATCGCGCTGCCGCTGGCCGGCGTGAGCTTCGTGGTGATCGCCTATTTCTGGATCGTCGGCTTCTCCAACGCGGTCAACCTGACCGACGGCCTGGACGGCCTGGCGATCATGCCGACCGTGCTGGTGGCCTGTGCGCTGGGCGTGTTCGCCTACGCCTCGGGCAACGTGGTGTTTGCCGAATACCTGAAGATCCCGCTGATTCCCGGGGCCGGCGAGCTGATCATCATCTGCTCGGCGATCGCCGGCGCAGGCCTGGGCTTTCTGTGGTTCAACACCTATCCGGCCATGGTGTTCATGGGTGATATCGGCGCGCTGTCGCTGGGCGCGGTGCTGGGCACCATCGCGGTGATCGTGCGCCAGGAGATGGTGCTGGTAATCATGGGCGGGGTGTTCGTGATCGAAACGCTGTCGGTGATGATCCAGGTCGCCAGCTTCAAGCTGACCGGCAAGCGCGTGTTCCGCATGGCGCCGATCCATCACCACTTCGAACTCAAGGGCTGGCCGGAGCCGCGCGTGATCGTGCGCTTCTGGATCATTTCGGTGGTGCTGGTGCTGATCGGCCTTGCCACGTTGAAGGTGCGCTGATGAACGACATGTCCCGCCAGGCCACGCGACTGGACGCCATCGGCGGCCGCTACGACCCGTGGCTGCTCGGGGCCGCGGCCACGCTCGCCTCGCTGGGCGTGGTGATGGTGGCGTCCAGCTCGATCGAGCTGTCCGACAACCCGTTCTATTACCTGACCCGCCATCTGCTGTTCCTGGGCATCGGCGTGGGCCTGGCGTTCTGGGCGATGCGTACCGAGCTCAAGACCATCGAGCAGTACAACCAGGTGTTGCTGCTGGCCTGCTTCGGCCTGCTGATGGTGGTGTTCGTGCCCGGCCTGGGCAGCAGCGTCAACGGCGCCAAGCGTTGGATCAACCTGGGCGTGTCGAAATTCCAGACCGTCGAAGCGGTCAAGGTGCTCTACATCGTGTGGCTGTCCAGCTATCTGGTGCGCTTTCGCGACGAGGTCAATGCAACCTGGCCGGCGATGCTCAAGCCGCTGGGCGTGGCGATCGCACTGGTCGGCCTGCTGCTGATGCAGCCGGACTTCGGCTCGTCCACGCTGCTGCTGGCGATCACCGCCGGCATGCTGGTGCTGGGCGGGGTGAACCTGCCGCGCATGTCGATGCCGATCGTGTTCGGCCTGCCGGTGTTCGCCTTCATCGCGATCCTGGAGCCGTACCGGCTGCGTCGCATCACCTCGTTCCTGGACCCGTGGGCCGACCAGCTCGGCTCCGGCTATCAGCTGTCCAACGCCTTGATGGCGGTCGGCCGCGGCCAGTGGACCGGCGTGGGCCTGGGCGCCTCGGTGCAGAAGCTCAACTACCTGCCCGAAGCGCATACCGACTTCATCTTCTCGGTCATCGCCGAAGAGCTCGGCTTTGTCGGCGTGTGTGGGGTGATTTCGCTGTACGCGCTGCTGGTCGGCCGCGCGTTCTGGCTGGGCATGCGCTGCGTGGAAATGAAGCGTCACTTCTCCGGCTACATCGCCTTCGGCATCGGCTTGTGGATCAGCCTGCAGAGCTTCGTCTCGGTAGGCGTGAACCTGGGCATCCTGCCGACCAAGGGCCTGACCCTGCCGCTGATTTCCTCCGGCGGTTCGTCGGTGCTGATGACCTGCGTGGCGATGGGCCTGCTGCTGCGCGTGTCCTACGAAATGGATCGTGCCGAGCGCCTGCGCAGCAAGTTGTCGCCGCAGGGTGCGGGCGCAGCGTCGGCCGAGCCGGCCGAACCGGTGGTCGAATCGGCCGCGCCGGCCTATGCGCCCGCGCGCAAGCCGCAGCGCGAGCCGGTTGCCGCCGCACCCGCCCCGGCACCGGTTGCTGCAGCCTCGGCCACGTCTGCGCATGCGTCCGAGTTCCTGCGCGGCACCAGCCGCATGCAGCCGCGCGTGGAACCGACCTTCGGGAGGATTGCATGAGCGCTCATGCAAATCCCGCGCAAACGTCTGCACATCCAGGTGCGGGGATCCGACCAGTGATGATTCTGGCTGGCGGCACCGGCGGGCATATCTTCCCGGGTCTGGCCGTGGCCAAGGTGCTGCGCGCGCGTGGCGTGCCGGTGACCTGGCTGGGCGCCGACGGCGCAATGGAAACCCGGCTGGTACCGCAGCACGATATTCAACTCGATACGCTGGCCATCAGCGGCCTGCGCGGCAAGGGCCTGGTGAAATTGCTCGGTGCACCGGTGCGGGTGATGCGCGCAGTGCGCGCCGCCGGCTTCGTGCTGCGCAAGCGCCAGCCGCGTGCAGTGATCAGTTTCGGCGGCTTTGCGGCCGGCCCGGGCGGCCTGGCAGCGCGGCTGCTCGGCGTGCCGTTGCTGGTGCATGAGCAGAACCGCGCGCCCGGCATGACCAACAAGGTGTTGTCGCGGTTTGCGCGCCGTGTGCTGACCGGTTTCCCGGGCAGCTTCGCCGGCGAAGAAGCGGTGGGCAATCCGGTGCGTGCGGAAATCGCAGCGCTTCCCGCGCCGGCCACGCGCCTGCTCGGCCGTGGCACTGCCGTACGTCTGTTGGTGCTCGGTGGCAGCCAGGGCGCACGCGCATTGAACCAGGCGGTGCCGGCGGCACTGGCGGCGCTCGGTCACCCGGATGTCGAGCTGCGCCACCAGTGCGGCGAAAAGCTGCGCGCCGAAGCCGAGGCCGCGTACGCGCAGGCGGGCGTCAACGCCAGCGTCGAACCCTTCATCGCCGACATGGCCGCCGCCTACGCCTGGGCCGACCTGGTCGTGTGCCGCGCCGGTGCCTCCACGCTGGCCGAACTGTGCGCCGCCGGCATCGGCAGCGTGCTGGTGCCCTTCGCCGCAGCGGTGGACGACCACCAGACCCGCAATGCCGAATACCTGGTCGGCGCCGATGCCGCCGTGCTGCTCAAGCAGGACGACACCCTGGCCGCGCGCTTGCAGCAGGTCTTGCAGACCCTGCTCACCGACCCCGTCCGCCGCCTGTCGATGGCGCAGGCCGCCCGCACCCTGGCCAAGCCGGACGCCGCCGAACGCATCGCCGACATCATTCTCCAGGAAGCCGGGAGTGGAGATTCGGGATTGGGGATTCGTAAAGAGCAACAGCACAAGCAGGAAAGCATGCAGAAATCCGTTAATGGTCAATTCTCGGCGCGATCGATCGCCGCCGTTGCCAATCTCCAATCCCGAATTCCCAATCCCGGCACCTCCACCGGAGGTGCTGCGTGATCCGCCGTCTGCAGGACAGTGGCGACCTGGTGCGTGCATTTCCGCGCGTGCATTTCGTCGGTATCGGCGGCACCGGAATGAGCGGCATTGCCGAGGTGATGCTGACGCTGGGCTATGAAGTCTCCGGCTCGGACAACTCCGATAACGTGGCGACGCGGCGGTTGGCCAAGCTGGGTGCGCGGGTGATGCGCGGGCATTCGGCGGCCAACGTACTCGGCACCGATTGCGTGGTGGTGTCCAGCGCGATCCGCGAAGACAACCCCGAGCTGATGGAAGCGCGCAGCCAGCGCATTCCGATCATGCCGCGTGCGGCGATGCTGGCCGAGTTGATGCGGTTCCGTCGCGGCATCGCGGTGGCCGGCACGCATGGCAAGACCACCACCACCAGCCTGGCCGCAGCGGTGCTGAGCGAGGGCGGGCTGGATCCGACCTTCGTCATCGGCGGGCAGTTGCTGGCCGCTGGCGCCAACGCCAAGCTGGGTGGCGGCCAGTGGCTGGTGGCCGAGGCCGACGAGAGCGATGGCAGCTTCCTGCGCCTGAATCCGCTGATGGCGGTGATCACCAACATCGATTCGGATCACCTGGAAAACTACGGCAACGATTTCGCACGCATCCAGGCCGCCTTCGCCGAGTTCCTGCAGCGCCTGCCGTTCTACGGCCTGGCGTTGCTGTGCATCGACGACCCGGAAGTGGCCGCGCTGGCCGGCAAGACGCCGCGCCACGTGATGAGCTACGGCATGAGCGAAAACGCCGACGTACGCGCCGAAGACGTGGTACAGGACGGCCCGCGCATGCGCTTCACGCTGCGTCTGCCCGAAGGCACCACCACCCCGGTGACGCTCGCCTTGCCGGGCCGCCACAACGTGCTCAACGCACTGGCGGCCGCTGCGATCGGCTGGCAGCTGGGCGTGGCGCCGGAGACCATCGCGCGTGCGCTGGAAAACTTCGCCGGCATCGGCCGCCGCTTCAACGACCTGGGCGAAGTCACCACCAGCACCGGTGCGCGCGTGCGCGTGGTCGACGATTACGGCCACCATCCGCGCGAGCTGGAAGCGGTGTTCGCCGCCGCCCGTGGCGGCTGGCCGGACAAGCGCCTGGTGGTGGCATTCCAGCCGCATCGCTACAGCCGTACCCGCGATCAGTTCGATGCCTTCGCCGCGGTGCTGAGCACCGTCGATGCGCTGGTGCTGAGCGAGGTCTATCCGGCCGGCGAAGCACCGATTCCGGGCGCCGATGCGCGCGCGCTGGCGCGTGCGATCCGTGCGCGCGGCCGCAGCGAACCGGTGGTGGTCGGGCAGATTTCCGGCCTGGCCGAAGTGCTGCCGGACGTGCTGCAGGACGGCGATCTGCTGCTGATGATGGGCGCCGGCGATATCGGCTATGTCGCGCAACACATCATCAACAACGGTTTCACCGGAGCGAGCGCATGAGCGCGGTGATTCCCAACGCACGTACCAGCGATCCGGCCGCGTTCGGCCGCGTCGCCGTGCTGCTCGGCGGTACCTCGTCCGAGCGCGAAGTGTCGTTGAACTCCGGCAGCAACGTGCTCGACGCACTGCGCGCGCGCGGTGTCGACGCGCAGCCGGTCGACGGCATTCCGGCCCTGGCGCAGGCGCTGGTCGAAAAACGCTTCGATCGCGTCTTCAATGTGCTGCACGGCCATAACGGCGGCGGCGAAGACGGCATCGTGCAAGGCCTGATGGAAGCCTTCAAGGTGCCGTACACCGGCTCCAACGTACTGGGCTCGGCGTTGAGCATGGACAAGATCCGCACCAAGCAGGTGTGGCTGTCGCTAGGCTTGTCCACGCCGCGCTATGCGCGCCTGGCCGCCGGTGCCAGCGCCGACGACATCCATGCCGCCGCGCGGCAGATCGGCTTGCCGGTGATCGTCAAGCCGGCCAACGAAGGCTCCAGCGTCGGCATCAGCCGCGTGTTCGACCAGGCCCAGCTCGAACAAGCCGTGCTGCTGGCGGCGCGCTACGACGGCGCGCTGCTGATGGAGCAGCTGATCGAAGGCGACGAACTCACCGTGGCCGTGCTCGGCGATGTCGCGCTGCCGTCGATCCGCATCGTGCCCAAGGGCCAGTGGTACGACTACAACGCCAAGTACCTGGCCGACGACACCCAGTACCTGTGCCCGGGCCTGGACGGCGATGCCGAGACGCAACTGCGCCAGCTCGCCCTGGACGCCTTCCGCGCTGCCGGTGCCCGCGGCTGGGGCCGCGTCGACGTGATGCGCGACCGTGCCAGCGGCCAGCTGTATCTGCTGGAGGTCAACACCGCCCCCGGCATGACCAGCCACTCGCTGGTGCCCAAGGCCGCGCGCCAGCTCGGCATCGATTTCGAAGAACTGGTCTGGCGCGTGCTGGAGCAGACGCTATGACGCGGGGATTGGGGATTCGGGATTCGGGATTGGCCAACAGCGACGCCATGCGCGCCGTTGTTGTTGCCGTGGCGAATCTCCAATCCCTAATCCTCAATCCCGCGCGCGCAGCGCGCGCCGTTGCGATTCCCTATTCCCGATTCCCCATTCCCGCGCGCGGAGCGCGCGCATGAACGCCACCTTGCGCATCCTGGCGTGGTTGCTCGCGGTGGCGCTGGTCGCGTTGCCGGTGGTGGCCGTGCTCAATGGCTGGGTCGGTGCCGAGCGTTGGCCGTTGGCGCGCTTGCGGGTGTCGGGCGACTTCAAGCGGGTGCCGGCCGAAGAGTTGCGCGCGGTGGTCCTGCCATATGCGCGCGCGGGCTTTTTCGCGGTGAAGTTGCAGAACGCGCAGGACGCCATCGCGCGCCTGCCGTGGGTGGAAAGTGCGCAGGTGCGCAAGCGCTGGCCGGACGTGCTGGAAGTGCACGTCACCGAGCACAAGCCGTTCGCGCGCTGGGGCACCGACCGCATGTTGTCCGAGCAGGGCCGGTTGTTCCGCACCCCGCCGTTGTTGAAGGATTTCAAGCTGCCGCAACTCGGTGGCCCCGACAGCAAGACCCAGGACGTGGTGGCGCTCTACAACGAATCGCGCGCGTTGTTCGCGCCGACCGGGCTGGATGTGGAGCGCCTGGAAATGGACGCGCGCGGCAGTTGGTCGCTGGGACTGAGCAATGGCGTGCAGATCGTGATCGGCCGCGACGACGCCCGCGCGCGCCTGCAGCGCTTCGCCCGCGTGCTGCCGCAACTGGCCGACCCGCAACGCCCGATCGCCCGCGCCGACCTGCGCTACACCAACGGCTTCACGGTCGAACGGAATTTGGAAAACGCGGTGCCCGAGACCAAGAAAAAACCTCCGCCGGCCACGCCCGCCGCACATCACACGGTCGTGCTGCAACTCCCTCGCACCCATACCCCGCTTTTCTCCAATCCCGAATCCCAAATCCCGAATCCCGGCTTTAAGACATGAACCGCAAAGGCGACAAATCCCTCATCGTTGGACTGGACATCGGCACCTCCAAGGTCGTCGCGCTGGTCGGCGAGTACTCGCCCGGCAATCCGATCGAAGTGATCGGCATCGGTTCGCATGAATCGCGCGGTCTCAAGCGCGGCGTGGTGGTGGACATCGAGTCCACCGTGCAGTCGATCCAGCGCGCGGTGGAAGAGGCCGAGCTGATGGCCGGTTGCGAGATCCGCTCGGTGTACGCATCCATTTCCGGCAACCACGTGCAGTGCAAGAACTCGCCCGGCATCGTGCCGATCCGCGACGGCGAAGTGACCTGGAGCGATCTGGAGCGCGTGCTCGATGCGGCCAAGGCCGTGGCCATTCCTGCCGACCAGCGCATCCTGCACGCGATCCCGCGCGAGTACGTGCTGGACGATTCGCAGGAAGGCATCCGCAATCCGGTCGGCATGACCGGCGTGCGCCTGGAGGTGCACGCGCATCTGGTGGTGTGCGCGCAGTCGGCAGCGGCCAACATCACCAAGTGCGTGCAGAAGTGCGGCCTGCAGGTGGACGATCTGGTGCTGTCGTCGCTGGCCTCCAGCGTGGCGGTCCTGACCGCCGACGAGCGCGAACTGGGCGTGGTGCTGGTGGATATCGGCGCCGGCACCACCGACCTTGCGGTCTACGTGCAGGGCGCGATCTGCCACACCGCCTCGCTGCCGATCGCCGGCGACCACGTCACCAACGACATCGCGCACATGCTGCGCACGCCCACCCCGGAAGCCGAACAGATCAAGGTGCGCTACGCCTGTGCGCTGGCGCAGCTGGCCACCGCCGAAGAAAGCATCCAGGTGCCGTCGGTCGGCGATCGTCCGCCGCGGCGCATGCCGCGGCATGCGCTCGCGCAGGCAGTGCAGGGCCGTTACGAGGAAATCTTCGAAATGGTGCAGGCCGAACTGCGCCGCTCCGGTTTCGAGGAAATGGTGCGCGCCGGCATGGTGCTCACCGGCGGTGCGTCGAAGATGGAAGGCGTGGTCGAACTGGCCGAAGAAATGTTGCAGATGCCGGTGCGCGTGGGCATTCCCCAGCACGTCACCGGCCTGGGCGAGGTCGTCGGCAACCCGGTGCACGCCTCCGGCGTGGGCCTGCTGCTGATGGGCAGCCAGATCGAACACCCGCGCCGCCCGTCGATCCCGACCGGTCGCGCCGGGAGCTTGTTCAAGAAATTGAAGAACTGGTATCGCGGGGAATTCTGAGGGGCCGGGATTTGGAATTCGGAATTTGGGATTGGCAAGGGCGAAAAAAAGCAGAGTGGTAGCAACGATTAAGTGGAGAGCGGCGAGCGGGTAGGCGGTAAAATTTTTTGCAGGCATTGCGTCGAGGAGTAGGTGCCGTGAGTCGTAGAGCGCAACAGCGCATCCATGGCCCAGGCACACGAATCCCGACTTTCAAACAACAACACTCGCCGTGATGCGGAGTGGGACAGGGACCAGCGCCTTTGCGACTCCCCAATCCCCACTCCCCAATCCCGGCTCAAGAGGACACTGACATGGCACATTTTGAACTGATCGAAAAGATGGCTCCCAACGCGGTAATCAAGGTCGTTGGCGTGGGCGGCGGCGGCGGCAACGCGGTTGCGCACATGGTCAACACCAATGTCGATGGCGTGGAGTTCATCACCGCCAACACCGACTCGCAGGCGATCAAGAACTGTGGCGCCAAGCTGCAGCTGCAGCTCGGCACCAACGTCACCAAGGGCCTGGGCGCGGGCGCCAATCCGGAAGTCGGCCGCCAGGCCGCGCTGGAGGACCGCGAGCGCATCATGGACGCGCTGCAGGGTGCGGACATGGTGTTCATCACCGCCGGCATGGGCGGCGGTACCGGCACCGGCGCCGCCCCGGTGGTTGCACAGCTGGCCAAGGAAATGGGCATCCTGACCGTGGCCGTGGTCACCAAGCCGTTCCCGTTCGAAGGCCGTCGCCGCATGCAGGTCGCGCTCAAGGGCATCGAGGAGCTGAGCCAGCATTGCGACTCGCTGATCACCATCCCCAATGAAAAGCTGATCACCGTGCTCGGCCGCAACGCCACCATGATCCAGGCTTTCCGCGCTGCCAACGACGTGCTGCAGGGCGCCGTGCAGGGCATCGCCGACCTGATCGTGCGTCCGGGTCTGATCAACGTCGACTTCGCCGACGTGCGCACCGTAATGTCGGAAATGGGCCTGGCCATGATGGGCACCGGCTCGGCTCGCGGCGACGATCGCGCGCAGGCCGCTGCCGAAGCCGCCATCCAGAACCCGCTGCTGGACGACGTCAACCTGGCCGGTGCCAACGGCATCCTGGTCAACATCACCGCCGGCCCGGACTTCACCATGTCCGAGTTCGACGAGATCGGCCGCACCATCGAAGCGTTCGCCTCGGAAGATGCGACCGTGGTCGTCGGCACCGTGCTCGACCCGGACATGCAGGACGAAGTGCGCGTCACCGTGGTGGCCACCGGCCTGAACCGTGCGGTTGCCCGCCAGACCCAGCGTCCGGACCAGCGCGCGCCGATCAAGCTGGTGCGCAACGCCACCACTGGCCAGCCGGAGTTCGGCGATTTCGACACCAGCGGCGGCGATGCGGTGTCCAAGGCCGTCGGCGGCAGCATGGGCCTGGGCCTGCGTCGTCCGAGCAGCGACTCGGTCGGCAGCGGCAGCAACAACGGCGGCGGTTCGGCTGCGCCGGCCGCAGACTTGCCCAACGACTACCTGGATATCCCGGCGTTTCTGCGCCGCCAGGCCGACTGAGGATCGTCGGCTGCGTCGCTACGGCGGCGCGGTCCGTCCCGCCCCGGGGTTCGCCCCGGGGGTGCAGTGCCATGTCCTTTCTGCCGGATCGGCCACGATCCGGCAGCTTTTGCAGTGGCGTGACCCGGGGATTACAGTTCCCGTCACGCGCGACTTGTTAAAATTCAGATAATCTCTACGGATTAGACAGCCGGTTCAGCGTCTGTCTGCATTGTTCATCCAGACTTCGCATATGACCCAGCAACGCACTCTCAAGAACACCATTCGCGCCACCGGCGTCGGCCTGCACAGCGGCGACAAGGTGTACATGACGCTACGACCGGCTCCGGTCGATCATGGCGTGGTGTTCCGGCGTGTGGACCTGGAGCCGATCGTCGAAGTCCCGGCCGATGCCGAACTGGTCACCGAGACCACGCTGTGCACCGGCCTGACCTGCAATGGCGCCAAGATCCAGACCGTCGAGCACCTGATGTCGGCACTGGCCGGCCTGGGTGTGGACAATGTCATCGTCGAACTGTCCTCGGCCGAGTTGCCGATCATGGACGGTTCGTCCGGCCCGTTCGTGTTCCTGCTGCAGTCGGCAGGCATCGTCGAGCAGAACAAGGCCAAGCGCTTCATCCGCATCAAGCAGACGGTGGAAGTGCGCGAGGGCGACAAGGTCGCGCGCTTCGAGCCGTACGAGGGCTACAAGCTCGGCTTCACCATCGAATTCAATCACCCGATGATCCCGGCCAAGCAGTCGCGCCAGGAAATCGAGTTCTCCACCTCGGCCTACGTCAAGGAAATCTCGCGCGCCCGCACCTTCGGTTTCATGCGCGACCTTGAATACATGCGCGAGCGCAATCTGGGCCTGGGCGGTTCGATGGACAACGCCATCGTGCTGGACGAGTTCCGCGTGCTCAACGAGGACGGCCTGCGTTACACCAACGAATTCGTGCGGCACAAGATCCTGGACGCCATCGGCGACCTGTATCTGGCCGGCGGGGCCATTCTGGGCGCCTACGAAGGCTTCAAGTCCGGCCACGCGCTCAACAACAAGCTGGTGCGTGCGCTGCTGGCGGATCAGGCCGCCTGGGAATGGGTCAGCTTCCCGGAAGGCACCGTGCAACCGCCGGTCACCTACGCCAGCCCCGTCTACGCCTGATGTCGGGGAATGCCGCAGTCGGCGTTCGAAGTGTGAACTGCGTCGGATTACCGGCCCGTTCTTAACTTTTATTTAAGACTTCTCTAACTCCTGCGTGGCTGAGGCCCGCTAGGATGCGTCGGGTCGTGCGCGGTCTTCGCAATTCTTTCACGCTGCGGCGGCCGCTTCGCACCAGCGGCGCGGTGCTCACCGTTTGGTGGGTGGAACATCCTGCAGGGAGGCCAGCGCATCGCGCAGACCTCTGTGCGTGGCCTCCGAGACGGGGCGCGGACGCTCGCGATTCTGCTGCATTGGGGAATGCAGTGGGGTGGTGGCGGTCTTGATGGTCACTGCGGTGGCCTTCAGTCCGATGGATCGGGCGGCATCCAGTAGTTGGGTCTCGGCAAGTCGCAACTTGGCATGCCAGACAGGTGAATCAACCAGAAAAACGAGCTGTTCGTCTCTGACATTGGCCAGCCGGCAACGGGTGGCCAGATGAGGCGGTAACAGGGGGCGCAACTGTCGGTCCAGCGCATCGAGCCACAACGCTCGGCGCAAGGGGTCGCCAGCCTTTTCACCCAACGCGGCCTCGATGGCCGGTTGTGGGACGGAAGGGTTGCGTGCGTTGGACTTGGGCTTGGACATGACACTCATATGGCGTTGAAGAAAGTTGTAATCAAATCTCGCGAAACCCGGGCGCAGCGGTTGGCCCGCCAGTTCCAGGGCTTTGCCGCGGATCGACCGATGGTAGTCCTCGGCGCCGTGCTTGGGCTGGGCATGTTGATCGGCATCGGTGCCAGCACCGCCACCGGCATGGTGACCAATTCCGCGTTGCAGGCCAAGGTTGCCCGGCAGCAGGCCGAGCTGGCCCAGGCGCAGCGCGCCTCGCAGGCGCAGGTCAACGCACTGGCCGCGCGCATGGGCGAGCTGCAGGCGCAGGCCACCCGTCTCAACGCATTGGGCGAGCGGCTGACCGAAATGGGCAAGCTGAAGGACGGCGAGTTCGACTTCGATGCCCCGGTCGGCGTCGGTGGCGGCGACGAGCCGGTCAGCGACATGCCGGTCGAGTCGCTCAAGCAGACGCTGGGGCAGGTCGAACAGCAGTTCTCCGCCTCCGGCCAGCAACTGAACGTGCTGGCCGCGCTGATGTTCGATCATCAGCTCGAGCAGAATTCGGTGCCTTCGCGGATGCCGATCCGCAACACCTACATCACCTCCGGCTTCGGCGGCCGCGCCGATCCGTTCGACGGTGGTTCGGCCTTCCACAAGGGCGTGGACTTCCATGCCAACGTGGGCGACCCGGTGATGTCGGTCGCCGACGGCGTGGTCAGCTATGCCGGCGTGCGCGGTGGCTACGGCAACGTGGTGGAAGTGGACCACGGCAACGGCTATGTGACCCGCTACGCGCACAACTCGCGTCTGGTGGTGAAGGTGGGCGACCTGGTCCGCGCTGGCCAGCAGGTGGCCCGGGCCGGATCCAGCGGCCGCTCCACCGGCGCCCACGTGCATTTCGAGGTGTGGGCGGACGGGCGGGTGGTCAATCCGCGCAAGTTCCTGGGCGATACCAACACGCCGGTGGGCCGCCGCGGGCGCGGTTGACGACGGCGCGGGCGGCGCTTGATTCGTGAAGGCCCGCCCCAAGCTACAATAGGGTGTTGCCATCGACAGGGCGCAGTGCGCCCTGTTTCGTTTACGGCGGCCGGGTCTTGGGGACCGGCGTCGGTCAAACCGTTCCTTTTCAACCGGTTTCTTCAATGATCAACAGTCTGCTTACCCGTGTCTTTGGCAGTCGTAACGAACGCCAGCTGCGCCAGCTCAACCGCCTCGTCACCCAGATCAATGCGCTGGAGCCGACGATCGAGAAGCTCTCCGACGCCGAGCTGCAAGCCAAGACTCCGGAGTTCAAGCAGCGACTTGCCGCCGGCGAGTCCCTGGACAAGATTCTTCCCGAAGCCTTTGCGGTGTGCCGCGAGGCCAGCCGCCGCGTGCTCGGCATGCGCCATTACGACGTGCAGCTGATCGGCGGCATGGTGCTGCACCTGGGCAAGATCGCCGAGATGCGCACCGGTGAAGGCAAGACCCTGGTCGCTACGCTGCCGGTGTACCTCAACGCGCTGCAGGGCGAGGGCGTGCATGTGGTCACGGTCAACGACTACCTGGCGCGCCGCGACGCCGCGCAGATGGGCAAGCTGTACAACTGGCTGGGCCTGAGCGTGGGCGTGGTGTATCCGGGCATGCCGCACAGCGACAAGCGCGAGGCCTACGGCAGCGACATCACCTACGGCACCAACAACGAGTTCGGTTTCGACTACCTGCGCGACAACATGGCGCTGTCCAAGGCCGACCGCTACCAGCGCAACCTGCATTACGCGATCGTCGACGAAGTCGACTCGATCCTGATCGACGAGGCGCGTACCCCGCTGATCATCTCCGGCCCGGCCGACGAGTCGCCGGAGCTGTACATCCGCGTCAACCGCATCGTGCCGCAGCTGACCAGGCAGGAAAGCGAAGAGGGCGAGGGCGACTTCTGGATCGACGAGAAGGGCAAGCAGGTGCATCTGTCCGAGGCGGGCATGGGCCACGCCGAAGAACTGCTGATGCAGGCCGGCATCCTGGAAAATGCCGAAGACGGCCTGTATGCCGCGCAGAACCTGAGCGTGGTGCATCACCTCAATGCCGCGCTGCGCGCGCATGCGATCTATCAGCGCGACGTGGACTACATCGTGCGCGATGGCGAGGTGGTGATCGTCGATGAATTCACTGGCCGCACGTTGAGCGGGCGCCGTTGGTCCGACGGCCTGCACCAGGCGGTCGAGGCCAAGGAAGGCGTGCCGGTGCAGCGCGAGAACCAGACGCTGGCCAGCATCACCTTCCAGAACCTGTTCCGCATGTACAAGAAGCTGTCCGGCATGACCGGTACGGCCGACACCGAAGCCTACGAATTCCAGAGCATCTACGGCCTGGAAGTGGTGGTGATCCCGACCAACCGCCCGACCGTGCGCAAGGACCATCCGGACCAGGTGTTCCTCAACCGCAAGGGCAAGTTCAACGCGGTGCTGGCCGACATCGAAGACTGCGCCAAGCGCGGCCAGCCGGTGCTGGTGGGTACCACCTCGATCGAGACCTCGGAAATGCTGTCCGAGCACCTGCGCAAGGCCGGGGTCAAGCACGAAGTGCTCAACGCCAAGCAGCACGAGCGCGAAGCCACCATCGTGGCCAACGCCGGCCAGCCGGGCGCGGTGACCATCGCCACCAACATGGCCGGCCGCGGTACCGACATCGTGCTGGGCGGTTCGCTGGAAACCGAGCTGCATGCCATGGGCGACGACATCAGCGACGAGCAGCGCCTTGCGGCCAAGACCGAATGGCAGCGTCGTCACGATGCGGTCAAGGCGGCCGGCGGCCTGCACATCATCGGTACCGAGCGGCACGAATCGCGCCGTATCGACAACCAGCTGCGTGGCCGTGCCGGTCGTCAGGGCGACCCGGGTTCCTCGCGCTTCTATCTGTCGCTGGAAGACAACCTGATGCGCATCTTCGCCTCGGACTGGGTCCAGAAGGCGATGCGCATGATGGGCATGAAGGAAGACGACGTCATCGAAGATCGCCTGGTCAGCCGGCAGATCGAAAAGGCGCAGCGCAAGGTGGAAGCGCACAACTTCGACATCCGCAAGAACCTGCTGGACTTCGACGACGTCAACAATGACCAGCGCAAGGTGATCTACGCCCAGCGCGACGAATTGCTGGATGCCGAATCGGTCAAGGACAACGTCGACGGCATCCGTGGCGATGTGATCTACGACCTGGTCGCACGCTTCGTGCCGCCCAACTCTGTCGATGAGCAGTGGGACCTGAAGGGTCTGGAAGCCACGCTGGAATCGGAGCTGGGCATGCCGCTGGCGCTAAGCGAGATGGCACGCACGCAGGAAGAACTGGACGCCGAGCAGATTGCGGCCAAGGTGCAGGCAGCGGTGGATGCGCACTTTGCCGAGAAGGAAGCGGCGGTGGGCAACGACACCATGCGCGCGTTGGAGAAGCACGTGATGCTGACCGTGCTCGACCAGGGCTGGAAGGAGCATCTGGCCAAGATGGATTACCTGCGCCAGGGCATCTATCTGCGCGGGTATGCGCAGAAGCAGCCCAAGCAGGAATACAAGAAGGAAGCCTTCGAGCTGTTCTCCGAAATGCTGGAGAACGTCAAGCGCGAAGTGATCAACCTGCTGGCGCGCGTGCGCATCCGCAGCGAAGAGGAAGTGGCCGAGCTGGAAGAGCAGGAGCGTCTGCAGGCGCAGGCGCGCTTGATGGCCTCGCAGTTCCAGCATCAGGACGCCGGCGGCTACGGTGCCGACGAGGAAGTGGAACAGATGCAGGGCGGCAACGCTCCGGTGCCGGTGTCGCAGGTGACCCGCGACGAGCCCAAGGTGGGCCGTAACGATCCGTGCCCCTGCGGCAGCGGCAAGAAGTACAAGCACTGCCACGGTCAACTCAGCTGAGCTGAGTTGACCGTGCACCAGGCATCCGCTACGCGGATGCCTGGTGCACGGTCCTTGCTTCCGATCCCCGCGCCTTTGGCGCGCCCCCTTACCAAGGGGCTCTGCTTACGGATGGGATCCTGAGCGGGTCTTGAAGCAGGAAAGGGGATATCGCAGACCGGGTGCGAGGCCACGCTCAGGTTTCGCCGCCCTTGGCCAACTCCCTGCGAAGCCATAGCTTGCATTGCTGCCAGGCAAGGTCGACAAGCACGGCATAGACGCTGGAGGAATCCGGCGAGCTGTCTTGCGGCGGGCCTCGGCACGGCAGGTCCGCCACACGCTGTCCATCTCTCGCGGCGCCAACGGCGCCTTCCGCATACAAGCGTCTCCGCCGGTGCCACTGCGGGGCGTATGCTCGATCCATATCCTGCGTGGAGTGCGGTCATGGCGCTGCTGTCCAGCCAGCAATTGAAGGTGTTCGTGCCTGCACGCGACTACGCGCTGTCGCAGCGGTTCTATCGCGCGCTGGGCTTTGTGCAGGAGGACGAGGTAGGCAATGTGACCTGCTTCCGGCATGGCACGCATTGCGCATTCCTGCTGCAGGATTTCTATCTGCGCGAACTGGCCGAGAACCTGATGCTGCACCTGTGGGTGGACGATGCTGACAGCTGGTGGCAGCACGTGCACGACACCGGCCTGGGCGCGCAGTTCGGGGTGAGCTGCAGCGCGCCGGAAGATCGGCCGTGGGGTGCACGTGATTTCACCTTGCACGATCCCAGCGGTGTGCTCTGGCGCATCGGGCATCCACTGTAGGCCGGGATTGGGGATTGGGGATTCGGGATTCGGGATTGGCAGAAGCACACGTGCCGCGCTTTGACCAATCTCGAATCCCCAATCCCCAATCCCCGCCCCCAAGCGATTGCACTGAACGGCTCACTCGCGGCACTCTTGTGCCATGCCTGATTCTCTAAGATCCATCCACGTCGTTGCCGGCGTGATCACCGACGCTCGCGGCCGCATCCTGCTGACCCGCCGTACCGAAACCCGCGACATGCCCGGCCTGTGGGAGTTTCCAGGTGGCAAGCGCGAACCTGGCGAAACCTCCGAACAGGCATTGGTGCGCGAACTCAACGAAGAGCTCGGTATCGAGGCGCAGGTCGGCGAGTGGCTGATGGACGTGCCGCAGTTGTACCCGGACAAGCGGCTGCGCCTGGAAGTGCGCCACATCACCGCATGGAAAGGCAGCCCGCGCGGCCGCGAAGGCCAGGCGATGACCTGGGTGGCCGCCGACAAACTGACCCGTTATTCGATGCCGCCGGCCGATGTGCCGGTGGTCGGTGTGCTGCGCCAGCCCGACCGCTATCTGATCACGCCCGAGCCGGACGATGACGCGCTGTGGCTGGAAGGTCTGGAGCGTGCGCTGCAGGACGGCATCACGCGCATCCAGTTGCGTGCGCGGCAGGCCGAACCGGCGCGCTGGCAGGCCTTGCTGCAGCAGGTGATGCGCCTGCGCGGCCGTACGCGCGCGCAACTGCTGCTCAACCGCGATATCGCACTGGCCAGCGAACTCGGCATCGGCGTGCACCTGGGTTCGGAGCAACTGGCCAGCCTGCAGCAGCGCCCGTTGCCGGCCGAGCAGCCGGTCGCCGCTTCCTGTCACGGACTGGAAGACCTGCGCCACGCACAGCGTCTTGGCTGCGATTTTGCGGTGCTGGGCCCGGTGCAGGCGACCGCGTCGCATCCGGGTGCGACACCCTTGGGATGGGATGGGTTCGAACGCTTGCGCGAGCAGGTCTCCTTGCCGATCTACGCACTCGGTGGCATGCAGGTCGATGACCTGCGCGAAGCCCGTTCGCATGGCGCGCAGGGCATCGCGGCGATTCGCGCGCTGTGGCCGCAGTGACCCTGCAGTCAGCGATCTTGGTGGTGTTCGGCGGATTGCCGGGCGTCGGCAAGAGTTCCATTGCCCAGGCGCTACTGACGCAATGCACTGCGTTTTATTTGCGTATCGATACGATTGAGCAGTCACTACGCGAAAGTGGTGTACTCGCCAACGACGTCGGAGCAGCCGGCTACATGACCGCCTATGCACTTGCCGAGGCCAATCTGCAGCAGGGTCACGTGGTGGTTGCCGATTGCGTGAACCCGTTGCCGGTCACCCGTGAAGCGTGGCGCGATGTAGCTCGTCGCACACGGAGCCGTTTGCTGGAGATCGAGGTAGTGTGCAGCGATCGCAACGTACATCGGCAGCGCGTGGAATCGCGGCAAAGCGACGTGGTCGGATTGCGCGTGCCGGGGTGGGCCTCCGTGCTCGCGCATGATTACGTGGCCTGGACCGAGCCGCACTGGGTGATCGACAGCGCCGTGCTGAGCCCGCAGCAGGCGGTCACGCAGATCATGGGCCGGCTTGTCGTATAGCCTGCAAGCGTCACCTATGAGGCATGAGGTTCGGAGTCTCTGAGCCGATACGCTCACTGCCTCGCAGCCCACACCACCATCGTCACCATCACCGATTGCCGGGGCAATGCGCCGTCGCATGTACTTGGCCGCTGCAATCCGCTTACGCCGGGCGCTGCGCTAAAACGTCACCCAGAAGCAGTTGTACTGCCGGCGCAGCCGCAACACGCTGCTTGCGGGCGCACCGCTGGCGAGGTTCTGTTCCAGGCGCAGGCCCCAGGGGCGTGGGCGGCTTGGCGGTGCCGGGAGTGGGGCGTCGATGGCGCTGCCGTCCAGGGATGGAGCCGCTGCCGTGCCGGCATCGGCTTCCC
This sequence comes from Xanthomonas sp. WHRI 6108, assembly GCF_040202385.2. NCBI lineage: Bacteria > Pseudomonadati > Pseudomonadota > Gammaproteobacteria > Lysobacterales > Lysobacteraceae > Xanthomonas > Xanthomonas sp. WHRI 6108. Next base: position 935,625 of record NZ_CP168198.1, read on the forward strand.
AGGTCGGCGGATCGCGTTGCGGGTACATCGGCACGATGTCGAGCAATGGGCGTTGCACGATCGCCTCCAGCCGGCTCAGCACCTGGTTGGCAGCGGCGTCGGACTGGCCGCTCCACAGGTAGAGGCTGGAGAGCCGATTGACGTCGCGGCTGTCCACCGCCAGTTGCAGCAACGACACCAGTTCGCTCAGCCGGCGCGGGCAGCCGTAGCGATGCAGGCCGGTGTTGCCCTGCGTGCGCGCGGCCGGCGGCGGGCGCGCCGCGGCGCCGACATCTTCGCAACGACGGTCGGTGAACATGGTCTGCCCGTCCGCTGTCACGCAGCGACGGATCTCCTGCGCCTGCACGCGCGTGGCCGGGCACAGGCAGAACAGCAGTAACAACGGCAGCAGGAGGCGAGGCATCGGCGCAGCGTAACGGGGCGTGCGTGAGCCGGCGAGCAACGCGCCGGGACAGTGGCAGCTTGCACGGCGTTTGCGCATCACGCGCGCGTTTGCCGATGATGTGCCCGCGTGGAGATGCCCGCCGAGGGCATGGCTGCGACCGGCCGGCTCAGCGCCCGAGCAGCTGCAGCACCTGCGTGGTCGGCTTGGCCAGGTTGAGCGTGTAGAAGTGCAGGGCAGGCGCGCCGCCGGCGATCAGGCGCTCGCACACGGTGGCCACCACTTCCGCACCGAAGGCGCGCACCGCATCGGCATCGTCGCCGTAGGACTGCATCTTTTTGCTGATCCAGCGCGGAATTTCCGCACCGCATTGCTCGGAAAAGCGCCGCAACTGCGAGAAATTGGAGATCGGCATGATGCCGGGGATGATCGGGATCTCCACGCCCATGCGCTGCACGGCGTCGCGGAAATGAAAGTACGCGTCGGCGTTGTAGAAATACTGGGTGATCGCGGCATCGGCGCCGGCATCCACCTTGGCCTTGAAGTAACGCAGATCGCTCAGCGCGTCGGTCGCCTGCGGATGGGTTTCCGGATACGCACCCACCTCGATCCGGAACGCATCGCCGTGCTCGGCGCGGATGAAGGCGATCAGGTCCGAGGCATAGCGCAGGTCGCCGGGATGGCCCATGCCCGAGGGCAGGTCGCCGCGCAGCGCGACGATGCGGGTACAGCCGATCGCGCGATACAGCTTGAGCAGCTCGCGGATCTCCTGGCGGCTGCCGCCGACGCAGGACAGATGCGGGGCGGCTTCGAAACCGTGCTTCTGCTTGAGGTGACGCACCGTCTCGGAGGTATAGCTGAGCGTGGAGCCGCCGGCACCGAAGGTGCACGACACGTACTCCGGCGCGTAGCCCTTCAGCCTGGCCGCCGTGCGGTCCAGCTGGGCGCGCTGGTCGTCGGTCTTGGGCGGGTAGAACTCGAAACTGAGATGCGTCATCGCGGCAGGTCCGGCGGATCGTGCCAGCATAATATCGCTTCATCGCGATGAATGCATATTTGGTTGCGGGTGTCCTGCATCCGGTTACCTGGCGTGCTGTCAGCGGAATGACGGCGCGCTCCGCGGGGCCCTGCAGGCGCTTGCCGCGCGGTGGCGAGCGAAGCCTTGCCTTGCAGCGGGCAGGCGAATCGCGTTTGTCGCCGCACCGGTTTCACGCGTGATGCCGGCCATCGCGTCGTTGCCTGCCGTGAGTTGATGGAGGCGGTGGTTGCGCCGCGCTTGCGTGCTATGTCGCGACCGGGCTTGCGCCGGACGTTGACGCGGGCAGCTCTACACTGGGTGCACTTTCTACGGAGTGCTGCGCATGAGCGATACCACGATGACTGCAATCGCCATTCGCGATGGCAAAGGCGATGCGGATGCACTGTACGCCAGCGAGCAGCCGCGCCCGCGTCCTGCGCCGGGGCAGGTGCTGATCCGCGTGCATGCGGCCGGGATCAATCGTCCCGACCTGCTGCAGCGTGCCGGCCACTATCCGCCGCCGCCCGGCGCGCCGCAGACGCTCGGGCTGGAAATCGCCGGCGAGATCGTGGAGCCGGCCGGTCGCTGGAAGGTCGGCGATCGGGTGTGTGCACTGCTGGGCGGTGGCGGATACGCACAGTACGCAGCGGTCGACGCGCGGCATGTGCTGCCGATTCCGCCTGGCATGGATCTGGCGCATGCCGCGGCGCTGCCGGAAACCATCTTTACCGCGTACACCAACCTGTTCGAGCATGGCCGGCTGGCGGCCGGGGAATGGCTGCTGCTGCATGGCGCCACGTCCGGGATCGGCGTGACTGCGATCCAGATGGCCAAGGCCGCCGGTGCGCATGTGCTGGCGACTGCGCGTTCGGCGGGCAAGGCGGCGCAGGCGCGCGAACTGGGCGCCGATGTGGCGATCGACTCCACCACCGAATCGTTTGTCGACGTGGCCAAGGCGCACGGCGGGGTGGATGTGTCGTTGGACATGGTGGGCGCTGCGGTATTCGCCGACACCCTGGAGGCGCTCAACCCACGCGGGCGCATCGTCTACATCGCCTCGCAGGCCGGCTCGACCATCGAGGTGCCGATCCCGCTGCTGATGCGCAAGCAGGCCATCCTCACCGGCTCGACGCTGCGCCCGCGCAGTGCCGACGAAAAGGCGCGCCTGGCCGCGGAAGTGGAGCGCGTGGTGTGGCCGTGGATCGCGCAGGGCAAGCTGCGCGTGCTGCTCGACAAGCGCTTCCCGCTCAACGAAGCCGCTGCAGCGCACCGCTATCTGGAGCAGGGCAGCCACCTGGGCAAGGTCGTGCTGGAGATGTGAGCGCATCGCAATGCGCATGCAGGTAGCTCTGTCTGCAGCAGGCGTCGCAGGCCTGGCCATACACTGCCGCAGGCCGGGCGCCCCACCGCAGCCGCCGAGTGCTCCAGCGCGACCAGGTGGAAGGCCACGAACGGCAAGGCGTGCCGTGCAGTTGCACCGATGCAGCATGGCGGCTCCTGCACGGCCACCGGGCGGCGCAGGTATAGCAAAACAAGCAGGAGCGATGTCTCGCAGCGAACCGCAGCCTGACCTTACACTGCGCCGTTGCGTGCGCGTGCAGCGCGCCGCTGCCGCAGTGTCCGTGCATGCGCCCGAAACGGGCGATCGCGCGGGTCCCGCCACGTCACTATCAGCCCGAAGGTTTCGATGAAGCATCCAGACGCATTGCGCATTGCCCTTGTCGGCATCGGCAAGATCGCCCGCGACCAGCACGTGCCCACCATCGCCGCGCGTGCCGATGTGCAGCTGGTGGCCACCGTGAGCCGGCATGGCACGGTCGATGGAGTGCCGGCCTACCACAGCCTGGCAGAGGCCTTCGCGGCGCATCCGCAGATTGAAGCGGTGGCGCTGTGCACGCCACCGGTCGGGCGGCACGCGCAGGCACAGGCCGCGCTGGCCGCCGGGCGCCATGTGTTCCTGGAAAAACCCCCGGCCGCCACCCTGGCCGAGATCGACGATCTGCGCGCGTTGGCGCAGCGTGCGCAACGCAGCCTGTTCACCAGCTGGCACTCGCGCTGCGCCGCTGCCGTGGAGCCTGCGCGGGCGTGGCTGGCCGACAAGCAGATCCTGCGCGCGCATCTCACCTGGAAGGAGGACATTCGCCATTGGCACCCGGGCCAGGACTGGATCCTGGAGCCGGGCGGCATGGGCGTGTTCGACCCCGGCATCAATGCGCTGTCCATCGTCACGCATCTGCTGCCGCGCCCCTTCGCGCTGCGCGAAGCGGAGTTGCACACGCCGGAAAATCGCCAGGCACCGCTGTACGCCAGGCTTGGTTTTGTCGATACCGCAGGGGTGCCGGTAACGGCGGAATTGGATTTTCTGCAGACCGGCCATCAGCGCTGGGATATCGAAGTGGACACCACCGACGGCCTGCTCATGCTCAGCGAGGGCGGTGCCAGGCTCAGTATCGATGGCCAGCCGCAGCCAGTGGAAGCCGCCGGCGAATACGACGGCTTGTACCGGCGTTTCGTGCAATTGGTGCGCGCCGGCGAATCGGAGGTGGATGTCACCCCGTTCGTGCATGTGGCCGATGCGTTCATGCTCGGCGCGCGCAAGGTCACCGCGCCATTTGCCTGGTAGCCGGTCGCACCATCCAACCTGTTGCAGCATCCAGAACACCGGCGATAAGCCGGTGTTTTTTGTGTCAAAGTCTGGGTGTCTTTGAGACGTGCTTCAACCACGCAGCGGACGCCTCGTGCTCACCCGACAGCTCAGCGGCGCCACATGCGTGCACCGCGCGCCGGCAGCGTGAAGGTGTAGGAGCCGCTGGAAATGCGCACCACGCTGCCCGAGCCCAGTGCATCCACATAATCCGCATTCCAGTACAGCACGCTGCCATTCATCGCCACGGTGGTGGTGACCGGATTGCCGCACTTGTTGATGCCGACGATGCCCAGGCTGCCGCGCCGGAACAGCACATGGCAGGAGCTGGACGACAGCACCTGCATGTCGCTGCCTTGCACGCCGTTGTGGAAGCCGATCATGCGGCGCAGGTCGTCGCGCAGATAGGCGTTGACCCAGCGGTTGTCGCCGCTTTCGTTGTTGTCGGTGTAGACCATCGGCATGCCGCCATTGCGGCCGATCAGATACGCGTATGCCAGCGTCTCGTCGACGGGGTCGAGGATGGCGTAGCGGAAGCCGGCATTGTTGGGGATGTCGTGGGTGACGGCGAAGGTCACCGCGCGATTGCCCGGCAACGCCTGTCCGGTGGACGCGGGATCCACCAGCTGCTGCAGGCTGGCGCCAATGGCGAATGCATTGCGCACCGCGTTGAACAACGGGAAATCGTAGGCCGCATGCGGCGTGGACTGCAGGTACGGCGCCAGGAACTGGTCGTAATCGCCATTGCCGCTGCCGCCGCCGGTGATCACTTCGCCGAACACATACACGCCGGAACGAATGCCCGCATCGAAGACCCGATTGAGATGGTCGAAGCTCATATGCTTGGCCGCATCGACACGGAAGCCGGTCACACCCAGGCCCTTCAGCGCTTGCAGATAGGCACGCTGCTGCTGCACCACCCAATCGTTGCCGACCAGGTCGGGCAGGCCCGGATCGCTGCCGCCACCGCAAATGCGATAGGTGCGCACCTGGTAGGCGTCGTTGTAGTTGGTGATGCACTGGGCCGGGCCGAAATCGCTGGCGCTCAGGAAATTCGATTGCAAGGTGCCGAACAGACGCAAGGTGTCGTAACGGCCTGGATTCGCAGCGTATTGCGCGAGCACGGCGCTGCCGGGGTAGTTGAGATCCGATCGTGTCGCGGCCTCGTTGGCCATGTGGTTGAGCACCACGTCGGCATAGGTTTCCACGCCGTTATTGGCCAGCGCCTGCACCATGCGCGAGAACGCGGCGGTGTCGCCCAGCGGGCCATCGATTACGCGCAGATCCTGCGGCTGGTAGCGTGCCCACCACGCACTGCCTTGCGAGCGATACGCGGGAGCGACCAACACCTTGCGATAGCCGGCATCGGCAATCTGCTTGGCACGTGCTTCCACGGTGGCATACGGCCAATTGAAGGCGTGCAGGATCACATCGGCCTGCACATTGGCGGTGGTCAGCAGCAGCACCAGCGCGGCGAGCAGCAGCCGCGAGCTGCGTTGAAGCCGTGAGGGTGGGGGGGGAGTGTGCGTATCGCGCATCGGATGGATCTCCAGTCGGTAAGCGCGAGCACACGCATGCTGTGCGATGCCCGCATCAAGGCCTCCGGCCCCTGTTCCGGAAAGCGCGCGCACGGCGTGCAGCGCGCGGTGATGCTAAGCGTGCATCGCGGCGCAACATCGCTGTTGTGCATACGTATTCAATGCGAGTACCCGCGAAAACCCCGATGCAGGTCGCGCTTTGCGCGGTGCGGGTGGATCGCGGTACCGCGGTACGGCGCGGTGCTGCAGCCGGGGCGGGCTTGGGCAGTCAGGCTGGGTGGCGCGGGGCGCGGTAAACTGGGCGCACATTCACCGGTTCCCCTCCCATGCGCAATCCGCTGCAAGAACAACTGCTCAAGGCCGGCCTGGTCAAGAAGGCCCAGGTGGACAAGGTCGCGCGCGAGCAGAACAAGCAGCGTCATGCCAAGGGCGCGGCCGTGGCACCGGCCGAGGTCGACAAGGTGGACGCAGCGCGGCTACAGGCCGAGCGCGCCGAGCGCGATCGCGCGCTGGCCGAAGAACGCAAGCTGCAGCTGCGGCGGCAGGAAGTGCTGGCCCAGGTCCGGCAGATCGTGGAGACCAACAAGGTCAAGCGCGATGGAGAGATCGACTACCGCTTCAACGACGGCCGCGTCATCCGCAGCGTGCTGGTCAATCCCACGCTGCGCAGCCAGCTGGCCAGCGGAGCGCTGGTGATCGTGCGGCATGGCGATGGCTTCGAGCTGATTCCGCGCGCCGCCGCCGACAAGGTCTACAGCCGCGATGCGGACACTGTGGTGCTGGATCATGGCCGTAGCAGCACGCCTTCGGCGCCGGACAGCGACGACGACTATTACAGCCAGTTCAAGGTGCCGGACGATCTGATCTGGTAAGTGGTCGCATGGCAGGGCTGCAGGCTACCCTGGCGTTCTTTGCCACCCACCACCGTCATGTCCATCGTTCTCACACCGTTTGCCCGCACCCGTCTGTTTCCCCGCGATGGTCGTCGCAACGCCATCCAGGACTGCACGCCCGAGCAGTTCATCCAGCGGCTCAATGAAGAGGCGCCGGTGCGCGTGATCGAAGGCTATGCGCCGTTCTGCCAGCTGCATGTGCACCGCAACTGGACCTCGACGCGCTGCCTCACTGCACCGATCACCGACGACAACCGCCACCAGCTGCGCTCCGGCTACGAGGCACGCAGCACGCAGGAGTTACCGGTGCTGGTGCGCTGGTTCGAAGGTGTGGAGCCACCGGTGGCGACGTATCTGCTGCCGATCCTCTATAGCCGCGATCAGCTGGCCAAGGAGGGCGCGCCGATCGACGCCGACTGGGGCGTGGTCGGTTGCCTCTACACCACCGAGCCGGAAGAAATTCCAATGGCGCCCATCACCATGCTGCGCAATGCACTGGGCGTGGACGAGGGCGGCTCCGGTGTGGCACTGGACCGCGATGCGTACCGGCGCAGCGTTGCGTTCTGGGAACGCAATGCGAACTGGCGGCCGTAGCGCGCGGATAGCCACGGCGTGTCGTGCAATTCTTCCGCGTGGCAGGGAACGCAGCGCTGCTCTTGAACTCAGGCGTGGCAGTGCGGTTCCGCTCGCCACCGCGGGCGCTTGCTTTCGTCGAGCATAAACGTAGCTGCAGGTGCGACTGCAGAGCCGAGCTGCGTCTGCAGTTTTCGGCCTTGCCGCAGCGCGACAGTCTCAGGCGCGGCATTGCGTGGATTGCACCGGATCAGCTGCCGGCACCCCTGGCGCTGATGCGTGCTAGCCGACGCCGAGCGCGGGCATGTCCGGGGCGACCCATGCGACGGTAGTGATCGCGCCTTGCACCAGTCCCTGATCCCTGAGCTGCGCGAAGACGGCCGCAGGGGGCCAGCCCGCAGGTGCGTCGGCAAAGGGAACCTGCAGTGATTGCAGCAGGCTGAGGATTTCGGCAAGTTCCTCAGAGCCCTTGAAGCTCAGACTGATGCGGTCTTGCATCGAACTGCCGCGCGTGAGCAATCGCTGGCGCAGGGCACTGTCGCAGATCACATGGACATGTTGATCCAGGACAGCGGAAACATGGTTCATGCGTTGCAGCCGCTGCTCAGATCTCGCTGAGGATATGGCTGCGGCGCTGTTGGTACTCCGCATCGGTGATCAACTGCTGCGACCTCAGCGTGTCCAGCTCCAGCAGTCTGGCTTGAGCGCTCTTCGGCACTGCTGACCCCGTCGTTGCCACAGTCGATTTGCGCGACGCGCGCTTTGCGACCCAGACGATCAGGCTGATCACGGCAGCAATGCTGCAGAAAAAGAAAAGAACGATGATCCAGTGCCAGATGCTGAAGCCGCCCATGTTGGTTCCTTTTGACGATGGGTGTTACGTAGTGGTTGACCGGTCTTGCTGCCACGCAGGTAAGTCGCAAGCCTTGCCCGAGTATCGCACACGGCAACAGCTGCCATGCCGACGACAAGGCTACCCGGCGTGCTGGATTCAATGGTGCCTTGCTCGAGGCGTTGCATCCATGCGATGCATGTCGATGCCGCAGGCACGAACGCAGATTGGTCGCCATGTGGGGCCGCTTGCACGCAGGGCCATCCAGCATCCTGCAAAGAAAACGGGCGCCTTGCGGCGCCCGTTCTGTTCAAGCGGTGACATCCGGGCAATCAACCGCCCGGCTGATCAGTAGCGGTAATGATCCGGCTTGTACGGGCCGGCCACGTCCACGCCGAGGTAGTCGGCCTGGTCCTTGGTCAGGGTGGTCAGCTTGACGCCGATCTTTTCCAGGTGCAGACGTGCCACTTCTTCATCCAGGTGCTTGGGCAGGATGTAGACCTTCTTCTCGTAGCTGTCGCGCTTTTCCCACAGGTCGATCTGCGCCAGGGTCTGGTTGGCGAACGAGTTGGACATCACGAAGCTCGGGTGGCCGGTGGCGCAGCCCAGGTTGACCAGGCGGCCGTCGGCCAGCAGGAAGATCGCATTGCCGTTGCCGAACACGTACTTGTCGACCTGCGGCTTGATGTTGATCTTTTCCACGCCCTTGAGTGCGTTCAGCGCATCGACCTGGATCTCGTTGTCGAAGTGGCCGATGTTGCAGACGATGGCCTGATCCTTCATCGCCTGCAGGTGCTCGACGGTGATGATGTCCTTGTTGCCGGTGGTGGTGACGTAGATGTCGCCGCGGCCCAGGGTGGATTCGATGGTGTTGACCTCGAAGCCTTCCATCGACGCCTGCAGGGCGCAGATCGGGTCGATCTCGGTGACGATCACGCGGGCACCGTAGGCACGCAGCGAGGCAGCGCTGCCCTTGCCGACGTCGCCATAGCCGCAGACCACCGCGACCTTGCCGGCCAGCATCACGTCCATCGCGCGCTTGAGGCCATCGGCCAGCGACTCGCGGCAGCCGTACAGGTTGTCGAACTTGCTCTTGGTGACCGAGTCGTTGACGTTGATGGCCGGGATCAGCAGCTTTCCGGCTTCGGCGATCTGGTACAGGCGGTGCACGCCGGTGGTGGTCTCTTCGGAGACACCCTTCCAGTCCTTGACCACGCGGGTCCAGTAACCCGGACGCTCGACGGCCACGCGCTTGAGCAGCGCCTTGATCACGCCTTCCTCGTGCGAGGAGGCCGGCTCGTCGACCCAGGTGGAGCCGTTTTCGAGCTCATAGCCCTTGTGGATCAGCAGGGTGACGTCGCCGCCGTCGTCCACCACCAGCTCCGGGCCGGTCTGGGTGCCGTCGGGCAGGGTGAAGGTCAGCGCGTCCAGGGTGCAATCCCAGTACTCTTCCAGCGTCTCGCCCTTCCAGGCGAACACCGGCGTGCCGGAGGCGGCGATCGCGGCGGCCGCGTGGTCCTGGGTGGAGAAGATGTTGCACGAGGCCCAGCGCACGTTGGCGCCGATGTCCTTGAGCGTTTCGATCAGCACCGCGGTCTGGATGGTCATGTGCAGCGAGCCGGTGATGCGTACATCCTTCAGCGGCTTGGTCTGCGCATGCTTGCGGCGGATCGACATCAGGCCCGGCATCTCGTGCTCGGCGATGTCCAGCTCCTTGCGGCCCCAATCGGCCAGGGAGAGGTCGGCGATCTTGTAATCGGTATGTGGGGCGATTTTCGTGACAGCGTTCATGCAATAGCTCCGGTAAGCAGACCAATGTCTGCAATGCGGGGCGCCGTTGAACGATGAATGCTTGTCGAGCCTGGCCGTATTTCCTGCACTTTTCGTGCAGTTGGCGGATCAGTCCGCCATACCGGTCGCAGCGCCCCTCGACGAGAGCGTTGATTATATCGGCAGCACCCCCCTCCGGCATGAATTGGCCGGCTTGAATCGGCACGCGCCCCAACCAACGGCAGGGGAGCGGGGGAGCGTGTGGCTGCTATGGTCCGGAGTCGATCGACACTGGGGATGGACAATGCAGGCGACACCCGATGCACGGCACGGCAGGCGGCAGCAGCGATGGGCCCTGGCAGGCGTACTGGCGCTGAGCGCACCACTGGCTGCGGCCGCAGCCGTCGCGCCGGCTGGCCCGCCTGCCGCTGCGGCAAGCACTGGCTACCAACTGCCCTCCAAGGCGCTGCAGGCAGTGGTGGATGCCCCGCGCGCGCCGCTGCTGCACCTGTCGCCCAACCGCGACCTGGGCGCGATGGTGCAGTTGCCGGCGTTGCCGGACATCGCCGAGGTGGCCCAGCCCAAACTCAAGCTGGCCGGCCTGCGCATCCATCCCAAAACCTTTGCCAGCAGCCGGTTCTCCTTTGCCGACAAGCTATGGCTGCTGTCGGTGGCCGACGGCAGCGAGCGGCAGATCGCCGGGCTGCCGTCACCACTGTCGCTGGCCACGTTGAGCTGGTCGCCGGATCAGCGCTACTTGGCGTTCCGCCGCGAGGACGCGGCCAGCGGTGCCAACGAGCTGTGGCTGGTGGACGTGGCGGCCGGGCAGGCGCGGCGTCTGGTGGCCGGTTTGAACACCAGCGTCAACGACGATCTGCGCTGGTTGCCCGATGGCAGCGGCCTGCTGCTGCTGCAGCAAGTGGCCGGGCAGGGCGCGCCGCCCACCCGCGATGCGGTGCCGGACGGCCCGGCGATCCAGCAGACCAGCGCCGCTGCCGGCGTGCGCTCGCTGCCGACCTATCAGGACCTGCTGCGCAACGAGGCCGATGCGCGCGTGTTCGAGTATTACGCCACCGGCCAGCCCATCATCGTCAGCGTGAGCGGGCAGGTGCGCCCGATCGCCACGCCCGGCATCTATCTCAATCTGTCGGTGTCGCCGGATGGCCGTTACATCCTGAGCGAACGCAGCGAACGGCCGTTCTCGTATCTGGTGCCGGTGGACAACTTCGCACGCCGTATCGAGGTGCTGGACCTGCAGGGCAAGCTGGTGCGCCAGATCGCCAGGCTGCCATTGGTGGAAGGCCTGCCGACCGGCAACGACGCCGTGCCCACCGGCGTGCGCGACATCGCTTGGCGCGTCGATGCGCCGGCCACGCTGGTCTGGGCCGAGGCGCAGGATGGCGGCGACCCGGCACGCGAGAGCAAGATCCGTGATGCGGTGCTGATGCAGGCTGCGCCATTTACGCGCGCGCCGGTCACGCTGGCGCAACTGGGTAGCCGCTTCGAAGGCATCCAGTGGGGCCGCGGCGATCTGGCCATCCTCAGCGAAAGCTGGTGGAAGACCCGCCGCACCAAGCAGTGGCGCATTGCACCGGACCAGCCGCAGCGCGCGCCCGAATTGCTGTGGGACCGCTCCTCGCAGGACCGCTACAACGATCCCGGCACGCCGGCGACCGTGGCCGACGGCAAGGGCCGCACGCTGCTGCAGACCGGCGCCGATGGCAACAGCCTGTTCCTGCTCGGCAAGGGCGCCTCGCCGGAAGGCGACCGCCCGTTCGTGGATCGCTTCGATCTGCAGAGCAGGCGCGCCACGCGCCTGTTCCATTCGCAGGCGCCGAGCTATTCCGCACCGCTGGCATTGCTGGATGCGCAAGGCACGCAGTTGCTGCTCAGCCGCGAGTCGCCCGAGGAGCCGGCCAACTATGTGGTGCAGGCATTGGGCGATGCAGCGCCTGCGCTGCGGGCGTTGACGCATTTCGCCCATCCGCTGCCGCAGTTGCGTGGCGTGCAGAAGGAGCAGATCCGCTACAAGCGCGCCGATGGCGTGGACCTCACCGCCACGCTGCTGCTGCCGCCCGGTTACGACCCCAAGCGCGACGGCCCGCGGCCGCTGCTGATGTGGGCTTATCCGGGCGAGTTCAAGAGTGCCGACACCGCCAGCCAGGTCACCGACTCGCCCTATCGCTTCAACGCGATCAGCTACTGGGGGCCGCAGGCGTTTCTGGCGATCGGCTATGTGGTGCTCAACAACCCGACCATGCCGATCGTCGGCGAAGGCGATGCCGAACCCAACGACACCTATGTGCCGCAGCTGGTCGCCGATGCGCAGGCCGCGGTGGACGAAGTGGTGCGGCGCGGGGTCACCGACCGCGAGCACATCGCCATCGGCGGGCACTCGTATGGCGCGTTCATGACGGCGAATCTGCTCGCGCACACGCGGCTGTTCAAGGCCGGCATCGCGCGCAGCGGTGCCTACAACCGCACGCTCACCCCGTTCGGCTTCCAGGCCGAGGAGCGCAACTACTGGCAGGCGCAATCGGTGTATCAGGCGATGTCGCCGTTCAACTACGCCGACAAGATCAAGGATCCGCTGCTGTTGATCCACGGCCAGGACGACAACAACACCGGCACCTTCCCGATCCAGAGCGAGCGCATGTTCGCCGCGATCAAGGGCCTGGGCGGTAACGCGCGGCTGGTGCTGCTGCCCAACGAATCGCATGCGTATCGTGCGCGGCAGTCGATCCTGCAGATGCTGGCCGAGAGCGAGCAGTGGTTGAAGACCAATCTCGGCGAGCCGGTGAAGGAGACCGGCGCGACGCGCACGCGTTGATCGGTGGTGCGCTGGCACCGGTAGGAGCGCGCTTGCGCGCGGTGGGGCTTTATCGATAACGCCTCGTCGCGCCCGGGTGCGCTCCTACGGTGAATGCGTCCGCCTCGCGTCCCGGGAAGATTCGCTGCGCCGTCCACGCGATTGCCGCGATCACCGGTAGGAGCGCACCCGGGCGCGACGCAGCATGACCAGGACAGCCACCTCGCGTAGCAGCGGACCTGCCCGCGATGGGGCATCACCGGGAAGCCCCATCGCGCGCCAGCGCGCTCCTACGAGGTCATGGGCAGGCACGATGGTTGGTGTTGAAACCGTCGTGCCGGTCGCGATCATCTAATCCTTTTGGGTTAGTCTTCGACGACTTTGCGCTTGAGAGGGTGTGCGTTTCCGATGAACGAGTACCGCAGCAGTCTTGTGTTCGCTACCCCCGATCTTGCCTTGCGCGACGATGTGCGTCGGCTCGGTGCACTGGTCGGTGACCTGCTCGCCGAGCAGGTCTCTGCGGAATTTCTCGATGAGATCGAACGCGTCCGCACCACGGCGATTGCGCGCCGCGAGAGCGATGCCCCGCCGTCGACGCTGAGCGAGCAGCTGGCCGGGCGCGAGCCGCGCGAGGCCGAATCGCTGGTGCGCGCCTTCAGCACCTATTTCCAGGTGGTCAACATCGCCGAGCGCGTGCACCGCATCCGCCGCCGCCGCGAATACCAGCGCAGCGGCACCGACACGCCGCAGCCGGACGGGTTGCACGATGCCTTGCGCCGGCTCAAGGCGCAGGGCGTGACGCTGGACGAGCTCAGCGAGTGGTTGCCGCGGATTGACGTGGAGCCGGTGTTCACCGCGCATCCCACCGAAGCGGTGCGCCGCGCGCTGCTGGAAAAAGAGCAGCTGATGGTCGCCAGCCTGGTCGACAACCTGGACGGCATGCGCACGCCCAACGAGCGCGCCACCGACGCGGCGCGCTTCCGCATGGCCTTGACCGCGTCCTGGCAGACCGCCGACTCCTCGCCGGTGCGCCCCACCGTGGAGGACGAGCGCGAGCATGTGGGCTTCTATCTCACCCAGGTGCTGTATCGCGTGGTCCCGGTGATGTACGAAACCCTCGAACACGCCATCGAAGAAACCTACGGCAGCGTGCCGACCCTGCCGCGGCTGCTGCGCTTTGGCACCTGGGTCGGCGGCGACATGGACGGCAACCCCAACGTGGATGCCGTCACCATCGCCGGCACGCTGGATGCGCAACGGCGTGCGGTGCTGGACCGTTATCAGAAGGAACTCTGGCAACTGGCCAGCCTGCTCAGCCAGTCGACCACGCTGGTGGCGGTGAGCCCGGCGTTGAGCGAGCAACTGCAGCGCTACCGCGCGCTGTTGCCGGAGGACGCCGCACGCTCGCGTCCGCGCCACGGCGACATGCCGTACCGGCTGCTCAACGATCTGATGCGCGCGCGCCTGCAGGCCACGCTGGACGATGCCGAGGGTGCCTACACCAGCCCGTCCGAGCTGGAACACGACCTGCAATTGATCCTGGACAGCCTGCAGGCCAACAAGGGCCTGCACGCCGGTTGGTTCGCGGTGCGCCGCCTGTTGTGGCGCGTGCGCACCTTCGGCTTCCATCTGGCGCGGCTGGATGTGCGCCAGGAATCGAGCGTGCATGCGCGTGCGGTGGCCGATGCACTCGGCCAGGCGGATTGGGACGAACAGGAGGCCAGGCAGCGCGCTGCATTGCTCGGTCCGTATGCCGCCGGCGAGCAGGCATTGCCGCGCGTGGATGACGAAGGCAATGCGCGACTGGATGCGGTGTTTGCCGCGCTTGCCGATGCGCGCAGCCGCCACGGCGCCGATGCGCTGGGCAGCTACATCATCTCGATGGCGCACAACCGCGCCGACGTGCTCACCGTGCTGGCGCTGGCGCGCCGTGGCGGCCTGGTCGACGACGCCGGCGCGGTGCCGCTGGATATCGTGCCGCTGTTCGAAACCGTGGACGATCTGCGCGGCGGCACCGGCACCGTGCAGGATCTGCTGGCCGACCCGGTCTACCGCCAGCATCTGGCCGCGCGCGGCGATACGCAGATGGTGATGCTCGGGTATTCGGACAGCGGCAAGGACGGCGGCATCACCGCCTCGCGCTGGGGGCTGCAGCGCGCACAGGTGGAACTGCTCGAAGCCGCCGCCGAGTTGGGCGTGCGGCTGACCTTCTTCCACGGCCGTGGCGGCTCGATCGCACGTGGCGGCGGCAAGACCAGCCGCGCGCTGGATGCCGCACCGCGTGGCAGTGTCGATGGCCGGCTGCGTGTGACCGAGCAGGGCGAGGTGATCCATCGCAAGTACGGCATCCGTGCCCTGGCGCTGCGCTCGCTGGAACAGATGACCGGCGCGGTGCTGCTGTCCAGCCTGCGTCCGCGTGCGCCCGAGCCGCGCGAGGATCGCTGGCGGCCGGTGATGGACCTGGTCGCCGAACGCAGCACCGTGGCGTATCGCGCCTTCGTCGGCGCGCCGGATTTCATGCAGTACTTCCGCCGCGCCACGCCGATCGACGTGATCGAACGCATGACGCTGGGCTCGCGCCCGTCGCGCCGGCTCGGCCAGGACGCGGCCTTGTCCAACCTGCGCGCGATTCCGTGGGTGTTTGCCTGGAGCCAGGCGCGTGCGGTGATCCCGGGCTGGTACGGCGTGGGCAGCGGCCTGCAGGCGGCGGTGGATGCCGGGCACGAAGACACCTTGCGCGAGATGGCGCAGGACTGGCCGTTCTTCCGCACCTTCCTCGACGACGTGGCGATGGTGCTGTCCAAGGGCGATCTCACCATCGCCGAGCTGTTCTCGCGGCTGTCGGGCGACCTGCACCAGCGGTTCTTCCCGGGCATCGGCGCCGAGCTGGCGCTGACCAAGGGCTGGGTGAAGGCATTGACCGGCCAGCAGTCGCTGCTGCAGCACGACCCGCGGCTGGCCTTGTCGATCCGCCTGCGCAACCCCTACATCGACCCGATCAGCGTGCTGCAGGTGGACCTGCTGCAACGCTGGCGTGCCACCGATGGCGAGGACGACGAACTGCTGCGCGCGCTGGTCGCCTGCGTCAACGGCGTCTCGCAAGGCGTGCAGAACACCGGCTGATCCGGTTCGCTGATTGGACCGTCGGATTCGATGGTCCAATCCGATCCGACCGTTGGTCGGAGAGGGCGCGGAATCGACAAGCGGACTCTGGCGTAACCGGACAAATCTGTCCGATAATGCCGCGATGACGACTTCCCGCCCTGATGCCGCGCTGCGCCGCCGGCAGATACTCGATGCCGCCGACGAAGTGTTCAGCGAACACGGCGTCAATGCCCCGCTGGAACTGGTGGTCGAGCGTGCCGGCCTTGGCCGCGCCACGCTGTACCGCAATTTCCCCGACCGGCTCGCGCTGATGACCGCGCTGATGACCCGCGGCCTGGATGGCCTGGAGCGGCTGGCCGCCGATCTGGCCGAGCGCCCGGACGGACTGGCCGTGCTGCTGCACGACGTGGCCGAGCACATCGCCCAGTCCGCGCCGCTGGTGGATTTCTGGCGGTCCATCGAACGCGCGCACCCGGCGGTGGAAACCGCCGACCGGCGCGTGGTGCGCATCTTCCTGCCATTCGTGCATCGCGCCCGCGATGCCGGCCTGTGCCGCGCCGATGTCGACGACGAACAACTGCTGCTGGTGATCGACATGCTGGGCAGCTGCCTGCGCGGCAATGACGAGTCCGAACGCAAACGCCTCGCCCATCGTTCGGCCGATCTGTTGATGCACGCATTGGGCATGCAGGTGCCGGAAGGCGGCACCCGATGAAATCGGCCACGCGTTCGCGCATCGGGCGCTGGGCGTTGCGGGGGGCGCTGGTGCTGGCCGCGCTCTGGGGCGGGCTGGCGATCTACTTCGCACTGACCGGCAATGCGTTCGTGCGCGCGGCGTGGGTGGGCTCGTGGTGCGCGATGGCAATCGCGGCGTTGTGGGGCCTGCGCCGTGGCCGCGAGAACTGGGCCTTGGTGGGCATCTTCAGTGCGGCATTTGCGGTGCTGGCGGTGTCGTGGTGGATGATGCAGCCCAGCCAGGACCGCGACTGGGCCGACGATGTCGCCCAGCGCCTGCGGCCCGAGGTGCACGGCAACATCGTCACGCTGCACAACGTGCGCAATTTCGACTGGCATAGCGAAACCGACTACCAGCCGCGCTGGGAAACCCGCCAGTACGATCTGGACCGTCTGGTCAGCGCCGATCTGGCGCTGTCGTACTGGATGGGCCCGGCGATCGCGCACACCCTGGTGTCGTTCGGTTTCGACGACGGCTCGCACGTGGTGTTCTCGCTGGAAATCCGCAAGGAGCGCGACGAGTCGTTCTCGGCATTGGGCGGGTTTTTCCGCAGTTTCGAAGAGACCCTGGTCGCCGCCGACGAGCGCGACATCCTGCGCGTGCGCACCAATGTGCGCGGCGAGGACATGTATCTGTATCGGCTGGCGATTCCCAAGGCCGGGCTGCGCCGCATGTTCATGGGCTACGTGGGCTTGGCCAACGACTTGAATCGCGCGCCGGCGTTCTACAACACGCTCACCAGCAACTGCACCACGATCGTGTTTGCGTTGGCGCGGCAATTGCAGCCCACATTGCCGCTGGATCATCGCCTGCTGCTGTCCGGCTACGCCGACGAATACGCCTACGATCACGATGGGCTGATGCCCGGCTACGACTTCGCCACACTGAAGCAGCGTGGGCATTTCACCGCACGTGCGATCGCTGCCGACAAGGCGGCCGATTTTTCCGAGCGCATCCGCGCCGGCATGCCGCTTGCACCGGCGCCTGCCGCTACCGCGAGCGCACCCCGGTGATGCCGCGCCTGCGTGGATGTCGTACCGCCGCGGTGCTGGCGGGTGTACTGGCGAGCCTGTGGCTGAGTGGCTGCGCCATGGTCACGGTGCAATCGCACAGCAGCGGCGACTTCATCGCGCGCACGCGTGGCGATGTGCTCAGCACTGGCGCGTTGAGCCAGGCCAGCGGCGAGACGGTGCAGGTGGCCGGTCTGCAACCCAAGGCCTGCCGCAGCGACCCGCTGCCCTGCCTGCAGCAACTCGCCACCGTCGCAGGCATCGGCGATGAGCGCCGGCTGGCAACGCAGGCCGAGCTATGGACCGCGCATGCGATTGCGCTGGGCGGGCGCGACCCGACAACCATGAGCGATGCCGCAGTCGACGCCTGGTTGGAGGCCGCGCGGCATGCGTACGCGTATCTGTTTTTCACCGATCGGGCGCCCAGTGCGCGTGCGTTCGAAAATCGCCAGACGCAGGTGCGCGACTACTACAACTACGCCGTGCAGCAGGTGATCGAACGCCTGTTCGCACGCGCGCAGCAGACCGGCCAGAGCGAGCGCGAGCCGACCAGCATAGGCCGCTGGCAGGTCGGTATCGACATGTCTGCATATCGGTTGCCGGGCGGCGGCAACACGCCGCGCGCGATCTTTGCCGCCTCGGCATTGCGCTTCGATGGGCTGCGCAGCACGTATCGACGCGACGGCTTCGGCGCCGAACTGGTGGCCGAGGTGGACCCGCAGGTGGTCGGCGACCCTGCCGGACTGGCCTTGCAACAATCTGCTGCCGCTGCCGCGACACCTGAGCGTCCGCTGCCTACCTTCAGCGAGATGCCGTATGCACCGGCAACGCTGCTGCTGCGCTTCGAGGGCGATACGCTGGATGCGGTGCTGCGCGGTCGTGCCGTCACCGTGGTGCCTTACGACCCGTATCGCCAGAACGAAGTGGTACTGCATGGCCAGCGCGTGCCGCTGGCGGCCAACTTCACCGCCGCGTATGGCCTGTGGCTGGCCAGGTCCGGGTTTGCCGCGCAGTCCCTGCGCTCGATGCTGGGCAGCGCGCGCGGCATCGACCGCCCGCATCTGTATCTGATGCAGCCCTACGACCCGGACCGACGCGTGCTGCTGATGCTGCATGGCCTTGCCAGCAGCCCGGAAGCCTGGGTCAATGTCGCCAACGAAGTGATGGGCGATGAAGCGCTGCGCCAGCGCTACCAGATCTGGCAGGTGTACTACCCCACCAATGCGCCGGTGGCGGTCAACCGCGCCGAAATCCAGGCCCTGGTGGAGCGCAGCCTGCAGCACTTCGATCCGTCCGGCACGGCGATCGCATCGCACGACATGGTGTTGATCGGCCACAGCATGGGCGGGGTGATCGGGCGCCTGCTGGTGTCTTCGTCGGGCGAGCGCCTGTGGAATTCGCTGCTGGAAGACTACCGGCTGGACGGCGAGCGCGGCGCACGCATCCGCGCGAAGTTGTCGCCGTTGCTGCATTTTTCGCCAATGCCGCAGGTCGACCGCGCCATCTTCATCGCCGCGCCGCATCGCGGCACGCCCTTGGCCGAAGGTGGTCTCGGGCGCTTTGTCGGCCGCCTGGTGCGTTTGCCGATCGCCTTGCTGGATCGCTTCGGCGATGTGTTTCAGGACCTGGCCAGCAGCGAGCGTGGCGGCCAGGGCGACGACCCGCGACGCAAGCGGCGCCTGCTGCCACCGACCAGCATCGACAACCTGCGCGATACCGACCCATTCGTGCGCGCCAGCATGGACCTGCCGATCTCACCGCAGGTGCATTACCACACCATTGTCGGGCGCGAAAAACCGCAGGTGCCGCTGGCCGAGTCCGACGATGGCCTGGTGCCGTATCGCAGCGCGCATCTGGACGGTGCCGAGTCGGAGCTGGTGGTGACCTCCTGGCATAGCGTGCAGGAAACCCCGCAGGCGATTCTGGAAATTCGCCGCATCCTGCACGAGCAGCTGCAAGCCGAAGCGGCAGGCGCAAACCAGGCGCAGGCCGCGCGTCCGGCTGCGACGCCTGCGACGTTCTGAGTGCGCTGCACCCTCGCTGGAAGGTGTGGCTACTAGTCACGCACCGCGGGGTGTGGAGTTTGTCCGCTGCCAATGCGCACCATTGTCCGGTACGCGTCCCGGCGTTGCGATCGCCCACGCCTGGGCCGGCAAACCTAGGCAACACGCGGTCATCCGGTGGGTGCGGACGACGCGCAGGAGGCGGAGTGCACGAGCATGCCGATCCCGGCACCGACCGCACTGCCTGACGGTCGCGCAGTCGTTGCGTTGGCCGCGTTTAGCGCGTTGTTTACCTGGCCCGTGCTATCAGGCGGTTCTCGAACACGCTCGAACCAGGGAAGACGCAATGCGCAAGACGCTGTCGGCAGTGATCTGGGTGCCTTTGCTGCTGGCCGGTTGCGGCCGCGGCGAAGGTCAACGGGAGGCGGCCGACCCTGTGGGTGCCACGCCGCCGGCAGCGCAGACCGCAGTGCCTCCATCCGCATCGCCACCGGTCGCCGATGAAGCGGTGCCCGAGTTCCCGGCCATCCCGTCGATCGTGGTGCCGGAGATTGCTGGCGTGACCCCGGCGCAGCGCGCACTGGAGGCCTCGCTGCAGGACATTCTCGACCCGATCGAAGGCGTCAGCGTGACGCCGGCACGCTGCGGCGATGGCGGCAGCCTGATCAACGACGCCGGTATCACCAGCGTCGATGCCAACGGCAATCTGCTGCGCAACGGCGACGGCGGGCTGTTCGACCTCAAGGCCGATGGCAGCGGTACCGCCAACTTCGATGGCGGCCTGATCCGCGTCAATGCCGACGGCAGCGGCACCATCAATGCCAGCGGCGCCGGTGGCGACGACGCGATCATCCAGGTCCAGGCCAGCGGCGCCGGTACCTACAACGGCCCGGCCGGCCTGATCAGTCTGGATGGCAAGGGGGCGGGTACCTGGAACAGCGACAAGAGCGGCTTGGTCGACAACCACGGCGATGGCAGCGGTACCTGGAACGGCCCGCGCGGTCTGATCACCATCAACGCCGACGGCTCGGGAACCTGGAACGGCCCGGACGGGCTGGTGCAGAACCGCGGCAATGGCACCGGCACCGTCGGTACCCCGCCGCGCGAAGTGCGCATGCCGCCGCTGCCGAAGGTGCCGCCGGCCGGGCGCTTCCCGCTGCTGCAGAAGTTCGCACTTCCCGGCGCACCGTGCGGCTATCTGATCACCTTGAACGAGCGCATCCTGTTCGACTTCGACAAGGCCGAGATCCGCCCCGACGCCGCGCGCGTGCTCGACGTGCTGGCGGCCGCACTCGGCAAGGTCAGCGCCAAGGACATGGAGGTTCGCGGGCATACCGATGCCAAGGGCAGCGACGCCTATAACCAGGCGCTGTCCGAGCGCCGCGCCGAGGCGGTGCTGGCCGCATTACGCACCCGCGGTGCCGCGCAGTCGGCCGGCGCAAAAGGCTATGGCGAATCGCAACCGGTGGCACCCAATACGCTGGATGGACAGGACAACCCCGGCGGGCGACAACTCAACCGACGCGTGGAAATCTTCCTGCGCACCTGAGTGGGCCGATCTGCGTGGCATCACTCGCACGCATGCACAGGAGTACGACGATCCCGGATAGCTGACGCGGCGCGCAGGCGGTTCGGGCAGATGTGTGGATGGGCAGATGCCGGCCCATCTCATGTCAGTGCGCCGCTGCCTCGTGCAGTGCGTCCTGACGGTCGGTGCGCGGGGGATCTGCTCAAAGCGGCGCACCATGCGGTGAGTTGCAGGTGGAAAAGACTGATGCCGCACTTCGAGCGGCCAACACACCGACTGCGCCGCCGGCATGCGGGGCGGCCGTGCTCGGAAGCATCACGGACCACTCGTACATTTCGATTCTGAGCGCGCCCTCCGCACCCACCTGACGACCGCCAGCGTTCTTGTGTTGGCCGCTCTGGTACCGCAACCGTGCGACCGCTTCCGGGCATTTATCGCCGCGTGGTGGCTACCCGGACATGTTGGATAAGTTCCGCCAGGTGTCGTCTGCCTTGCACATTGGCCCGGTAAATTCCGCGATGAACAACCGGATGACCAACGCGTATGGGTTCCAGGCAAGCGAAGAAAATGGGGCAGGGCGGTGAACAGACGCCTGCAGGCGATGACGGCAGCGACGCGATGGGGATCGCGTCGTTGCCGTCGTGCGGGATCAATGCGCCGTTGCACGCAGGTGCCAGGCAACGTGCGACGACAGCGCTGCGGCCGCGATGGCGGATGCCGGCACTCGCACTCGGCGCGCTGTTGCTGATCGGCTGCACGCCGCGTCCGCCCGGGTCGCCCGCAATCGCGCAGACCGCACAACTGGAACGCGTGGTCGCTGTCTTCCGGCACGGCGTGCGCGCACCGCTGCAGGGCGAAGCCGCAGCAGCGCACTATGCCGATGCGCCGTGGCCGCAATGGTCCACACCGGCCAGCCTGCTGACGCCACACGGGCGCATCGGTGTGCGGTTGAACGGCGACTATCTGCGCCAGTGGCTGGCGCAGCAGGGCGTGCTGCCGCGTAGCGGGTGCCCGGCAGCAGGCAGCGTGTCGGTCTGGGCCAATACCGATCAGCGCACCATCGACAGCGGCGCCTTGCTGGCCGAGGCGTTGGCACCGGGCTGCGGGATCGTCGCCGGACATCGCCCGGCCGGCAGCAACGATCCGTTGTTCCGCCCGATCGAAGCCGGCGCGGTGCCGTTCGATGGCACGGCGGCGGTTGCGGCGATCGAAAGGCAAACCGGTGGCCCCGCCGCATTGCTGCGAGGGCACGCAGCCGAGTTGCAGGCAATGCAGCAGATCCTGGGTTGCACGCGCACCCCCTGCGACTTCGCGCAGATGCCGTCCACGCTGGCACCGTCGGCCAACGGACGCGGCCTGGCCCTGGGTGGGCCGATCGACCTGACCTCCGGCACCGGCGAGGTGTTGCTGCTGCAATACGCCGAAGGCCTGCCGCTGTCGCAGGTCGGCTGGGGCCGCGCCACACCCGAGCGGCTGGCGCAGGTCTCGCGCCTGCACGCCTTGTTGTTCGACATCTACGCGCGCCCGCATTACATGGCCTCACGTTCGGGCGCACCGCTGGCGCGCGAAGTGCTGCAGCGCTTCGGCGATATGCAGGCGGCAAAGGTCTCGGTCTTCGTTGGCAGCGATACGCATATCGCTGCCTTGAGCGGTTTGCTGGGCGTGCACTTTCATCTCCCCGGCTACGGCGCCGACGATCCGCCGCCGGGCGGCGCGTTGCTGCTGGAGCTATGGCGCGAACCGAATGGGCAGCAGGTGGTGCATGCGCGGTATCTTGCGCAATCGCTGGATCAACTGCGGACGCTGGCGCCATTGGATCTAGCGCACCCGCCGTTGCAGCAGGAACTGGCCTTGGGTCTATGCACGGGCGAGCAACGGATGGCGTGTCCGTTGAAGGCGTTCGCTCAGGCGTTGGAGCAACAGTTGCAACGTGGGCCTTGAACGCAATGCCGGGGCTGCGATGTGCAGGCGCCTTCAGCTCATCGAAGCATCCGCATGGAACCGATGGAACAAGATCCAGGCCACGACCAGTCAACCGAAGGCCGCTTTTCTCTCAGTTGCCGACAATGATCGGTGGTGCTTGCGCGGGTGCCGGCGTGGGACCTTGAGCGGCATGGATGCCGCGCCAGAGCCTACATGGACGTACTTGCGGCGTGTCCCACGCTGGTACGCGTGCAAGCGCCCGCAGCAAACCGAAGCAGAATGCATGAAACGCAAGGTGTCGTGCGCAAGATCGATCGGTGTACGGAGTCGGTCGGCAGCGCGGCGCCGCATCCGGTGTCGGGACACGCCGTGAATCCGTCCCTGGAGGCTCGGTGGCAGCGTCCATGCCGCCACACGGCCCCGCGCTCCCAGTATTGCCACTGCTGATCGGCAGACACTACGCGTGCAAGCGCCTTCAGTGGCCGAAGCCCTCAGTAACAAAGCATCAGTGACCGGAGCATTCGCACAACCCCACTAGACGTCCAACACGAAGATTCGTCAGTACGCGGTGGCTGCATCAAAAAACCGAACACGCAGTGAATCCATCCGTGGTGCTCCGTTGGACGCATCCATTCCACCAAAACGCACATGGGCCGCATCAGCGGCCCATGTGCAATTCACTATATTCGCTCCCGCAGGAGCAGCTGGCTTACTTCAGCTTTGCGTCGGCGCGCAGGGCATCGGCGCGGTCGGTCTTTTCCCACGAGAACGCGGTGGCGGTGTGCTGCGCGCCGGTTGCGTCGGTGTAGGAGAAGTCCTTCGGCTTGCGGCCGAAGTGACCGTAGGACGCAGTCTGCTGATACATCGGGTGGATCAGGTCGAGCATCTGGATGATGCCGAACGGACGCAGGTCGAAGTGCTTGCGGATCAGCTTTTCGATCTGCTCGTCGGCGATCTTGCCGGTCCCGAAGGTGGTGACCGAAATCGAGGTCGGCTCGGCCACGCCGATGGCGTAGGAGACCTGCACTTCGCAACGGTCGGCCAGGCCGGCAGCCACCACGTTCTTGGCCACATAGCGCGCGGCGTAGGCTGCCGAGCGATCGACCTTGGACGGATCCTTGCCGGAGAACGCACCGCCACCGTGACGCGCCCAGCCGCCGTAGGTGTCGACGATGATCTTGCGGCCGGTCAGGCCGCAATCGCCCACCGGCCCGCCGATCACGAACTTGCCGGTCGGGTTGATGTGGAACTTGGTGCCCTTGTGCAGCCACTTGGCCGGCAGCACCGGCTTGAGGATTTCCTCACGCACGGCCTCGACCAGATCCTTCTGCTTGATGCCCGGATCGTGCTGGGTCGACAGCACCACCGCGTCGATCGCGGTCGCAACGCCGTCTTCGTAGCGCAGGGTGACCTGCGACTTGGCGTCCGGACGCAGCCACGACAGCGCCGAGTTCTTCTTCTTGCGGATCTTGGCCTGCTGCTCGACCAGGCGGTGCGCCAGATGGATCGCGGCCGGCATGTGGCTGTCGGTCTCGTTGGTCGCGTAGCCGAACATCAGGCCCTGGTCGCCGGCGCCCTGCTGTTCCGGGTTCTTGCGATCCACGCCCTGGTTGATGTCCGGCGACTGCTTGCCGATCAGGTTGAGCACGCCACAGGTCTCGCCGTCGAAGCCGACGTCGGAGCTGTTGTAGCCGATGTCCAGAATGACCTTGCGGGTCAGCGCTTCTAGGTCGATCCAGGCACTGGTGGTCACTTCGCCGGCAACGATCGCCACGCCCGTCTTGACCATCGTCTCGCACGCCACGCGGGCGCGCTTGTCCTGGGCCAGAATGGCATCCAGCACTGCGTCGGAGATCTGGTCGGCGATCTTGTCCGGATGGCCTTCGGAGACCGATTCGGAGGTGAACAGGTAGCTGGACATCAGGCTTATATCCCTTAATTCGGATGAAAAGATGGGTGCGGATGATACACCGTCCGACAACCCTGTGCATTGTGCGCCTGAACAGCCCGCTGTGGCGTTAAACCCGTGTCGTGGCGGGGGTTTGCACGGTCATCCGGGTGTCGTCAGCTTGCCATGCAGCGGTCGTACTGAACTGTCAGCATGCGCGCGTGCCTGGCGGCATGGCCGCGTGCAGCCACGCCGCTGGAGGGGAATGAGCCATATCGTCGGACAGCGTGCCGGGGCGAGGGGCGCATGGCTGCCATGGCGACCACGAGCCGGGATGCGCGCGTCCGATTGCAGTGCTACGCCGCGGCTTGCTGCGGGGCGCATCTGTGTCAGCGCGCTGCCGATGCCTGCGGGCGGCGCACGCAGCCTGCCTGCGCAGCGCCCGATCGCGGCCGACATTTTTTGCCCTGGAGATGTCCGCATGCACGTGTCCACATTGCACCCTCCCGTCCGCGCCCTGTTCCTGTCCGACCTGCACCTGGGCTCGCGGCACTGCCATGCCGCCGAGATCGCCGCGTTCATCGGCCGCCAGCGTTGCCAGACCCTGTATCTGGTCGGCGACATCATCGACCTGTGGTGGATGTCGCAGCGGCGCGCGGTCTGGGATGCGGCGCATCAGCAGGTGATCGCCGCCCTGCATGCGCAGGCCAGGCGCGGCACCGAGATCATCTACGTGCCCGGCAACCACGACCGTGCCATCCGCCGCTTCTGTGGTCTGGTAATGCCGGCCATGCAGGTGCGCCGACGCAGCGTCCACACCTTGCTGGACGGGCGCCGGCTGCTGGTCACCCACGGCGACGATTACGACGCGCAAACCCATTTCGGCGGCTTGCAGGAACGATTTGGCGACTGGCTCTATTACCGCATCCTCACCGGCAATCAGCTGACCAATCGTCTGCGGCGGCGCCTGGGCATGCGCTACTGGTCGCTGGCCGAGTTTCTCAAGCGCCGCAGCGGTGCGGCCGAGCGCTACATCGGCCGCTTCGTGGCGGCCGGCCTGGCCGATGTGGTGCGCCGCGATCTGGATGGCATCGTCTGTGGGCACATCCATCGCGCCGCACTGCGCATGCAGGCCGGCCATCTCTACGCCAACACCGGCGACTGGGTGGAGAGCCTGACGGCGCTGCGCGAGACACAGTCCGGCGCACTGCAACTGGTCAATCATCACGGCGACGTGCTGGCCGAGCTGGCGCCGCAACCTCATGCCGCGCAGCAGCGCGCGGCCTGAGGTTGGCCAGGCGCAGCAGCTGCCGGCAGACCGCAGCTGCCGGTATGTGCCATCGGACGTGCGCGGCGTGCAGCGTTCGCTGTCCTGGTGCAAGGGCTGCGGACGGCGGCTGCAGCGTCGTTTTCGACCGCGAGCCGCAGCGCGATGCGAGCACTGCGGCTGCTGGCTGACTGCCAGCCGGCCGGAACGCACGTGATGGCACTGGACGATGCCCGTCCTGCTAGCATCGGCCGATGGATTCATTGACCCAGATCGTTCTTGGTGGCGCCGTCGCTGCCGCCATCGCACCGGCCGGACAGCGCCGTGCAGCCCTGTTGGCCGGCGCCGCACTGGGCACCTTGCCCGATCTCGATGCGCTTGTATTGCTGCCGCTGACCGACGATCCGGTCACGCTGATGACGGTGCATCGCAGCGCCAGCCATTCGTTGTTCGTGCTGCCGTTGCTGGGCTGGCTGATCTGGTGGCTGTTTCGCCGTTACGGCAACGGGCGCGTGGCCACTGCGCCCAAGCGCTGGTTCTGGGCGATCCAGCTGGCCTTGATCACGCATCCGCTGCTGGATGCCTTCACCGTCTACGGGACCCAGCTGTGGTGGCCGCTGCAGCCGCATCCGGCAATGTGGTCCAGCGTCTTCATCATCGACCCGGCCTACACGCTATGGCTGTTGCTGGCCTGCGCGGTGGCATGGTTTGCGCGCGCGCGGCCGCTCGCGCAGCACGCGCTGGTGATCGGGCTGGCGCTCAGCTCCGCCTACCTGGGCTGGTCGTTGCTGGCCAAGCACCTGGTCGACCAGGAAGCGGACCGTGCGCTGGCTGCGCTCGGCTTGAAGGATGCGCCGCGCTTCTCGGTGCCGATGCCGCTCAACACCTTGCTGTGGCGCGTGGTGGCGATGACGCCCAACGGTTATGTGATCGGCGAACGCTCGCTGGTGGCCGACAAGGGCCCGATGCAGTTTCGCGGCTATTCCAGCAACACCCAGGCCCTGGGCGAGGTGGCCGGTTTCGACGCGGTGCGCCGGTTGACCTGGTTCAATCGCGGTTTCATGCGCGCACGCCTGGTCGATGACGAGCTGATGCTCAGCGACCTGCGCATGGGTCTGGAGCCGGACTACAACTTCAACTTCGTGGTGGCGCATCGCCAAGACGGGCAATGGCAACCGATTACGCCGCGACAGATCCAGGCCGCCTACCGCGCGCCGGTGGCGCGCGATCAAATCGGCGAGGTGCTGGCGCAGATGTGGCGCCGCATCTGGCACGAGCCCACCGGCACGGTACTGACCGGCGACCTGGAACACGCCACCACGCCTGCGCCGGCCGCTCGGTAGGTTAGCTCAGGCGGTTCGCCCAGCAATACGCACGCAGCAAGTCCGGGCAGCCCGCCGGCTCAATACACTGTCGCGCGCGCCTGCACGAACGAGTAGAAGAACACCGCGTTCGGGTCGCTGTGCACCTGCGCCAGTTCGCGGCGCATGCCGTCCACGGTGTCTGCGTTCACCGCACCGGCCTCGCGCAACTGGTCGGCCGCCGACAGCAGCACTTCTTCCCAGAACCCGATCATGGTCTTGCGCCGGCCCGGCTCGCGGTTGTCCAGATGCAGCGTCTTGATCTCGGTGTGCACATCGCGAAAGCCGCCGGCCAGCAGCAGGTTGCCCAGCTTGGCGCCGACGAACGGGTCGCCACCCTGGTCGTGCTGGAAATCGTTGAAGGCCATCCAGTAGCGCCACAGATTGGGCGAATACGGATGCAGCAGGAACGAGGCGTTCATCACCTCGGTGACATACACCGGCGAGCCCGGCAGCAGCACACGCCGCACCTCGTTGAGCACGCGCGCAGGCGAGGGCACATGCTCCAGCACCCAGCACAGGAACGCCGCATCGAACTGACGCGCCTCGAACGGCAGATCGCTGGCATCGGCCTGCTGCAGCGTGTAGCGCTCGCGGCACCATGCCAGCCGTTCCAGATTGGCACGTGCCGCGCCCAACTGCGCCTCGCTCAGGTCCACGCCGGTGACATGCAGGTCGGGAAAGCGGCGCAGCAGGATTTCGGTCTGCGCGCCCACGCCGCTGCCCACTTCCAGCAGCCGGCGTGCGCCGCTGTAGTCGATCTGGTTGAACAGCGTGGCTTCCAGCAGGCGCGCCTGTTTGAGCAGGCGTGCCTGTTCGGTGGACGAAAACCCATGCAGATAGGTCGGGGTGTCGCTTGGTGCGGTCATGGCTGCAGCTCCAACAACGCAGGAAAACTCAGGCGGCAACCGACAACGCTGGCGGCACACCGGCGATCAAGGCGTCGAAATACGCGCGGGTCAGTTCCAGCTGCGCTTCCGGCGTTTCGGCGCGATTGACCACTGCACGGAAGTCGGCGCTCTGCGGGTGATCCTTGGCGTACCAGCCCAGATGCTTGCGCGCGATGCGCACGCCCTGAGGCTGCCCGTAGAACGCATGCAGCGCGTCCAGATGGCCGAGCAGGGTGTCGCGCACGAACGCCAACGACGGCGGCGGCAACAACTCGCCGGTGGACAGATAGTGCGCCACCTCGCCGAAGATCCACGGGCGCCCCTGCGCGGCACGCCCGATCATCACCGCATCCACGCCGGTCTCGCGCAGCACTAGCGCCGCCTTCTGCGGCGAGTCGATATCGCCGTTGGCGATCACCGGAATCTGCAGCGCCGCCTTGATCTGCGCAATCGTGGCGTACTCGGCAGTGCCGGTGTAATGCTGATCGCGGGTACGCCCGTGCACGGCCAGCGCGGCGATCCCGCAGTCCTGCGCGATGCGCGCGATGGTCGGGCCGTTGCGGTGATCGCAGTCCCACCCGGTGCGGATCTTCAGGGTCACCGGCACATCCACCGCCTGCACCACCGCGCTGAGGATGCGTGCCACCAGGTCTTCGTCGCGCATCAGCGCCGAGCCGGCCCAGGCGTTGCAGACCTTCTTGGCCGGGCAGCCCATGTTGATGTCGATCAGCTGCGCACCGTGGTCGACGTTGTAGCGCGCCGCCTCGGCCAGTTGCTGCGGCTCGGTGCCGGCAATCTGCACGCTGACCGGATCCGGCTCGCCGGCATGATCCATGCGGTGCAGCGATTTGCGCGTGCCCCAGAAGCGCGGGTCGGAGATGGTCATCTCCGACACCGCCAGCCCGGCGCCCAGCCGCTTGCACAGCAGCCGGAACGGCTTGTCGGTGACGCCGGCCATCGGGGCCAGGATCACTTTCGGGTCGATGGAGTAGGGGCCGATCTGCATGGTGGCATTGTAGCTGGGTGGGGATTCGGGATTCGGGAATCGGGAATCGGGAATCGGGAGAGCAGTTCCGGCCTTCGGTCTTGTGCGGTTGCTGTGTGGGTCAGGTGACCAGTAGAGCGAGGGCAGCGGCGAGATTGCTGGCTGACCGTACCCTCACCCCAACTCCTCTCCCGTCGGGAGACGGTGTCGCGTCAGCGCCGGATGAGCGTACGGGTGCCCGACGCGGCATCACGCCGGGTCCTGCCGCCCAGACTGCTATCCGATGAAGAAGATCGAAGCTCCGGCGCAGCGGGTCTGGCGGCGTCCGTCGATGGACAGGCCTCGACATGCCGTTCGCGGATCGAAGCAGTCTCCTGTGTATGCCGACGCCTTGAACGCAAAAGGCGACCGCATCGCTGCGGTCGCCTTCGTTGTTTGCTTGAAGCGTCCGGATCACACGGCCGGTTCGGGCACCATGCGCGGCATCGAGGTGGCGGCGCCTTCCACTTCGGTGGAGCGCGCGGCGTAGCGGGTGGCAAAACGCACGTGGGTGACGAAGCTGGCAGTCGGCGCCTGCGCCAGCGAGGCGACCAGCGCGCCATTGAAGGCGTCGCCGGCGCCGGTGGTGTCCACCGTCTGCGCGCTTTCCGCGCCCACGCGGTAATGCGCGGCCGTGTCGCCGCGCAGCTGTTCTTCCGCATGCGAGATGAAGGCGCCCACCGATCCCAGCGTCACCACCACGGTACCGCCCGGCAGCAGCTTGCGGCACAGCGAATGCAGCGTGTTGCCGTCCAGCGCCGCCACATCGTCGGCATTGATGCGTTCGCCGACGTGGCGGCCGAGCAGGGCTGCAAATTCGGTTTCGTTGGGCGTCAGCACGTCCGACAGCTTGAGCAGGCCGATCGAGGTCGGCGCATTGGCCGGTGCGGCGTTGAGCACGGTCAGCACGCCGCATTCGCGTGCCAGCGCCAGCGCCGATTCGATGGTCTCCGCCGGCGATTCCAGCTGCGCCAGCAACACGCCGGACGAGGCCACCAGCGCGCGCTGGTTGTCCACAAACGCTGCGCTCAGCACCGAGTTGGCACCGGCGCCGATCACGATGGTGTTGCGGCCGTGCGCGTCGACATAGATACCGCCGGTACCGGTCGGCTCATTGCTGGGCTCGGCGATCAACGCAAAGGCGTCGTGCGCAGCCAGCGAGCGCGCCAGCGCGCCGCCGGCGTCGTCGCCCAGCGCGCACAGGAAGTGCGTCCTGGCACCGGCACGTGCGGCCGCGACCGCCTGGTTGAAGCCCTTGCCACCCGGGCCGGTGCTGTAGCGACCGGCGATGGTGGCACCCGGCGCAGGCAGGACATCACAGCGCCACACGTGATCGACATTGAAGGACCCGACAACGACGACCGAACTCATAAATACCCTTGACTTGAATGACTGAATGAAACGTGGCGTGCGGCGATTAGACCGTCACGCCGATGAACCCGCGCCGCCTCAACCGAAATGCGAGAGCACGCCGGCAATGGTAGCGGTCATGAACGTGGCGATCGAACCGCCCAGCACTGCGCGCAGGCCGAATTTGGCCAGATCGTGACGGCGTTCCGGTGCCAGCCCGCCGATGCCACCGATCTGGATCGCAATCGAGCTGAAGTTGGCAAAGCCGCACAGCGCATACGTGGCAATCAGCCGACCTTCCGCGCTCAGGCCAACGCCCGGCACTTCGCCCTTCACGATACGCGACAGCTCGCTGTAGGCGACGAACTCGTTGATCACCACCTTCTGCCCGATCAGCGAACCGACCGTGGTCGCGTCCACCCACGGGGTGCCGATCACCCAGGCGATCGGCGCCAGCACGTAGCCGAAGATCGTCGACAGGTTGGTCGGCCGGCCCAGCAGTGCGGCGGCGCCGGTGATCTCGCCCAGCCAGGTCAGCGGTGCGTTGATCAAGGCGATCAGCGCAATGAAGGCCAGCAGCATCGCGCCGATGTTCAGCGCCAGGCGCAAGCCGTCGCCGGCACCGGCCGCCGCCGCATCGATGACGTTGCTGGTGGTCTTTTCCACTTCCATCTTGACCGTGCCGCGGGTCAGCGGGGTGCCGGTTTCCGGCACCAGCAGCTTGGCCACCACCAGGGTGGCGGGCGCGGCCATGATGCTGGCAGCGAGCAGATGCTTGGCATAGAACGCCTGCTGCGCGGGGTCGCTGCCACCGAGCATGCCGACATAGGCGGCCAGCACGCCGCCGGCGATATGCGCCATGCCGCCGATCATCATTGTCAGCAGCTCGGACTGGGTCATCTTGGGGATGTACGGGCGCACCGTCAGCGGCGCTTCGGTCTGGCCGATGAACACGCTGGCGCACACGCTGGTGGTTTCCGCGCCGGACACGCGCATCACCTTGGTGATCGCCCAGGCCATCGCGCGGACCACCACCTGCATCACGCCCAGGTGGTAGAGCACGCCCATCAGCGCCGAGAAGAAGATGATGGTGGGTAGCACCTGGAACGCGAAGATGAAGCCGTAGCTGTCGATGTTCATCAGGTTGCCGAAAATGAAGGTGGACCCCTCATTGACGAAGCTCAGCACCTTGACGAAGCCCTTGCCCAGCGAGTCGAACACGTCGCGTCCGCCCGGCACCAGCAGCACCAACGCGGCGAACGAAATCTGCAGCGCCAGACCGGTGGCGACCAGCCTCCAGTCGATCGCGCGGCGGTTGCTCGAAAACAGCCAGGTGATGCCGATGAGCACCGCCAGACCGAACAGGCCGAAACCGATCCTTCCCAAACCTTCGACCATTCCAATCCCCGGGGCTGCTGACGGCAAAACGAGAAGCCTAGAGCAGGGGGTGACCGTGGGCAAGGCGAGCAGCATTCAGGGCCCGCTCGTTGGCCTGCAGGCGAGCCAGGGCGGGCGCGGGCAGTTGCCTGCGCGCGGGCGAGCGAGCCGCGCTTGCGCAAGGTCATTGATCGGGGGGCGTCGATTCGCTGCCGAGCGTCGCCCGCAAAGACCTCGCCCCGAAGCGCGATCACCCGACCGGGTGCCGCTTTTCCCTTCAGCCGTCGACGAAAACCGGTGCTACTTGCGCGCGTAGCGGGGTGGGACCTTGAGCGGCATGGATGCCGCGCCAGAGCCTACATGGACGTACTTGCGGCGTGCCCCACGCCGGTACGCGTGCAAGCGCCCTCGGTAGACCGAAGCTTGCACTGAGAACCTGAAGATCTCATGCGCATGGTTGGTCGGCGGCGCGGCGCCGCATCCGGCGTCGGGACACGCCGTGAATCCGTCCCTGGAGGCTCGGTGGCGGCATCCATGCCGCCACACGGTCCCGCCCCCGGACGCGACACCACGCTTCCAGCATTGCCACTGCTGATCGGCAAGCAATGCGTCAAGACACGTGTTGATCTCTACGGACTCCGTGGCCGCTGTGATCGGTAAGCGATCCATCTGGCGTCACGCGCCAGGAATGGACGCTAGGAAGAACGTGCAGCTCATCTGGCTGTTCGCACTTCTTTCCGGAACCGATAGAACCGGTGGTACCTGCGCGTGCCGGCATGGGACCTTGAGCGGCATCGATGCCGCGCAACCCTGTCGCCCCGGCAGCACCACGTCCTACACTGCGCACGCCGATCCGGGGCAGGGCGCCGCGGAGGTTGCTGGAGTCTGCCAATGCAATACCGTCGTCTGGGGTCCACCGGGCTACAGCTGTCGGCCCTGTCGTTCGGGGCCTGGGTCACCTTCGGCAAGCAGATCGGGCGCAGCGAAGCGCGCAACCTGATTGCCGCCGCCTGGGACAACGGCATCAATTTCTTCGACAACGCCGAGGTCTACGCACGCGGCCGCGCCGAAGAAGTGATGGGCGATGTGATCGCCGACCTGCGCCTGCCGCGCGATGGTTACTGCGTGTCGAGCAAGGTGTTCTTCGGCGCGGTGGACAGCCCGCGTCCGACCCAGCGCGGACTCTCGCGCAAGCATGTCACCGACGCCTGCCATGCCGCGCTCAAGCGCCTGCGCGTGGACTATCTGGACCTGTACTTCTGCCACCGGCCCGATCCGGACACGCCGATCCGCGAAACCGTGCGCAGCATGGATGCCCTGATCCGCCAGGGCAAAGTGTTGTACTGGGGCACCTCCGAGTGGAGCGCCGAGCAGTTGCGCGAGGCCATCAGCATCGCCGGGCAGGAACACCTGCACGCTCCGGCGATGGAGCAACCGCAGTACAACCTGCTGCACCGCGACCGGCTGGAGCGCGAATACGCGCCGCTGTGCGAGGGCGGGCTGGGCACCACGATCTGGTCGCCGCTGGCCTCGGGCCTGCTGACCGGTAAGTACAACGCCGGCGTGGACGCGGACAGCCGCCTCGGCCAGCCGGGCAATCAGTGGCTGCAGGACGAAGTGCTGGGCGCACCGGAAGCGCGCCGCCTGGAACGCGCCCGCGCCTTCTGCGCGTTGGCCACCGAGCTGGGCCAGTCGCCCGCACGCCTGGCGATCGCCTGGTGCCTGCGCAACCCGCACGTGTCCACGGTGATCCTGGGGGCCAGCCGGGTCGCGCAGCTGGAAGAAAATCTCGGCGCGCTGGAGACCTTGGCCCAGGTCGATGCCGACGGTTGGGCACGGGTGGAGGGGGCGACGCGCTGAGGAGTGCCCTGTGCGATGCATGCGTGCGGGACAGTCGACTGCGCTGCGTTGGTTTGTTGGTTCTCAACGCGAACAAGAGGCTGCACTTGGCAGGTCGTGCGCGCCAGCCAAATCCATGCATCGCAAGGTGCTGCCGTCCGCTCAGTCCTCGCGCTTGCCCAGCGTAGTCCTCACCACCGATGTGATCAGCAAGGCCACGATCTCTGCACGGAAAACCCCAATCAGAAATCGCGGCTGAATCTTTTCAATAGGATTGGTGAATCGAAATCGTCTGACCCATGCAAAGGTCGTGTCGAGAAGATGAGAATGGCTCTTGATCATTAAATGAGAATGGTTATTATTTGTCTGGCCAACCGACTGGAGATCCAGATCATGACCGCTCATCCCGTGCTGCTCCGCTCCGAACCGGTCAACCTGCGCGACCGCGCTGCTCCGCGCGCCGTCCCCGCAGAAGACCTCATCAGCAGCGAGGCGCTGCTCAAGGGCCGTCGCGAAGTGCTGATCCAGCATGGCGACCGCGTCTATCGCCTGCGCCACACCAGCAACGACAAGCTCATCCTGACCAAGTAAGTTCCACCCTCCGATTCCGCGCAGTGGCGCCGGGGATCGGGTTGTCTGCCGCGGGCGTTGCCGCCGCCGTCCGCGCATCCCACGCTCTTTCCCGGCGGCCGGTCGCGGCCTAGTCTGCAGCACACGCTGCCGGGAACTTCCCTCAAAGGTTCCCGATGATTCGCCTGCATCCGCTGGTGGTCGCGCTGTCGCTTGCGCTGCCCGCTCTTCCGTTGAGTGCCCACGCTGCCGACCTTGCCGCCAATGGTGACGCCGCGCGTGAGGTCCACGACTTCGACCGGTTGCAGGTGACCGCCACGCGCACCCAGCGTGCCCTGGTCGATGTGCCGAGCACCGTGGATGTGATCGATCGCGAACAACTGGACAACCAACTGGTGCGCGAGCTCAAGGATCTGTTCCGCTACACGCCCGGCGTGTCGGTGACCAGCACCAGCGGCCGCTTCACCGGCGCCAACGGTATCCGCATCCGCGGGCTGGACGGCAACCGTGTGGCGATCCTGGTCGACAACGTGCCGGTGTCGGACACCTTCAGTTTCGGCAGCTACCTCAACGCCAATCGCAACTTCGTCGATCTGGAAACGCTCAAGCGCGTCGAAGTGGTGCGCGGGCCGGCCAGCTCCCTGTACGGCTCCGACGCGCTGGGCGGCGTGGTGGCTTTCGTCACCAAGGATCCATCCGATTACCTGAGCGCCGACAAGCACAGTTATGTCGGCCTCAAGTTCGGCTATGAAGGCGACTGGAACGGCCTGTTCGCCGGTGCCACCGGCGCATTCGGCGGCGAGCGCTGGAGCGGCATGGTGGCTGTCAGCCATCGCCAGGGCCAGGAGGCACAGAACCAGGGCGACAACCGCAGCCGCGATTTCACCCGCACCGCGGCCAACCCGCAGCGCATCGATGGCCGCAGCGTGCTGGCCAAGCTGGTGTACGCGCCCAGCGCGCAGCAGCGCTTCAAGCTCACCGTGGAAGGCAACGAAGACTACGGCAGCATCGAGGCGTTGACCGGCATCGACCCGCGCGTGACCACGCCATCGCTGCGCATCCTGTCGCAGGACGGACGCGACCATCAGACCCGCGCGCGCGTTTCGCTGCGCCACGAGCTGGATGCATTGGATTGGGCACTGGCCGACGACCTGCAGTGGCAGCTGTATCGCCAGGACAGCGAGAGCCTGCAGCGTACCGACGAGCTACGCGGCAACAACACCCGCCGTCATAACGAACACAACTTCGATCAGCGCGTGTACGGCCTGCTGGTCAACGCGCACAAGACCATCGACACCGGCACGCTCAGCCACGACATCACCTATGGCCTGGACGGCACCTGGACCGACACCCGCGCCAAGCGCGATGGCTACTCGGTCAATCTGGCCAATGGCGCGATCACCAACCGCGTCGGTCAGGACGTGTTCCCGGTGCGCGATTTTCCCAAGAGCGAGACCACCAAGCTCGGGCTGTATGCGCAGGACGAGATCCGCCTGTTCGATGGCCAGCTGTCGCTGACGCCCGGGGTGCGCGTGGATTACTTCCGGCTGTCGCCGCAGGTGGACGACATCTTCCGCGAAGACAATCCCGGCGTTGCCGCCGAGACCATCGACGAGACCCAGGTGTCTCCCAAGTTCGGTGTGGTGTGGCGGTTTTCGGACGCGTGGTCGGCGTATGCCAATTACGCGCACGGCTTCCGCGCGCCGCCGTACAACGACGTCAACATCGGCTTCACCAATCTGCAGGCGCGCTACACCGCCATCGCCAATCCGGATCTGAAATCGGAGACCAGCCGCGGTGGCGAACTCGGGCTGCGTTTCAATGATGCAGTCGGCTATCTGGGTGTCAGCGTGTACTACACCGACTACCGCAACTTCATCGAATCGTATGCGCCAGCCGGCTTCAATGCCGAAGGGCTGATGCTGTTCCAGTCGCGCAACGTGGACGATGTGGTGATCAAGGGTGCCGAAGCGCGCGGCGGAATCGATCTGGGCGCCCTGGCCGGCTGGCAGGGTTGGTCGCTCAACAGCGCCGTGGCGTATGCGGAAGGCGACAATCTCACCGACGACACTCCGCTCAACTCGGTCGACCCGCTGCGCGGCACGCTCGGCGTGGCCTTCGACAGCGATGCCTGGGGCGCGGAGCTGATCGGCACCTTCGTCGCGCGCAAGCGTCGCCCGCAGCTGGACAGCTATTACACCCCGGCCGGCTATGCCACGCTGGACCTGTTGGGGCATTGGCAGTTCGCACCCGGTGCCAAGGTCACCGCCGGCATCTTCAATCTCGCCGACCGCCGCTATGTGGACTGGAATGCGCTGCCCAACGGCACGCTGGCCAGCAGCACGGTGCTCGATCGCTTCACCGGCGCCGGGCGCACCGCCTCGGTCAGCCTGGCGGTGAGCTGGTAGCGGCCATGCCCATCGCCCGCCCGCTGCCGTCGTTGTCGCATGCACGTGCCACCCGCGCTGCGCTGCCGCGTCCGCAGCAGTTGGCGGCGTTGGGCACGGTGCTGTGCCTGTACCGGCCCGCATTGGGCAACGAACTGGATGGCTGGCAGCACGCGGTGGATGCGGCGGCGTGCCGGCAGGTCGACAGCGATGGCGTGCGTGAGAGCATCTGGTTCTTCGATGCCGAGGGGCAGTGCTGCTGGCGGATCTGCCTGCTGCCTGACAGCGATTTCCTGATCTGGGATCGCCTGGTCTCGCGGCTGCCGCCATTGCCGATGGAAACTCATGAGCTGGGCGTCGGCGAGCGGCTGTGGCGTCGTCTGGCCGGGCGCATGCGTGGGGAGGCATGGCGATTGAGCGCATTGCGCCTGCAGGCGGCCGCCGCCCGTGAGCAACCGTTTGTCGCCAGCCTGGCAACCGTGTCGGCGCTGGGTGCGGAGGTTGCCGCACGCCTGGCGCGCGAAGAGGGCATCGACGGCCGCGTGGCGGTGGACGATTGCTGCTGCGCGCGCGCTGCCGCCTTGCGCACGGCCTCCGCCACATCCAGCAACAACAACCCATCCGACATGACCACGTCGCTGGTGCGCCTGCGCCGCTGACGTCTCCAACCACTCCCGAGAGTTCCGATGAGCCGAACGTTTCCCCGTTGTATCGCACTGACGCTGAGCCTGTTGCCGTTGATTGCCGCCGCCGACGCCCAGCGCGATCGGCAGAGCATCCTGGCGATGCAGGGCGAATACGCGGTGGACTTTGCCTTCGACGAGACGGTGTTGCTCAAGCCCGGTTACGAGCGTGCATCGGCCATGCGCAGCGGCGCCAGCGAAGTGGTGATCGTGGTGGAGGATTCACCGCGCAAGCTGGTGTTGCAGCATCTGCTGGTCGACGAGAAGAGCAGGCATGTGACCAAGCATTGGCGGCAGGACTGGATCTACGAGGCGCCGCAGCGTTTCGAATTCAGCGCCGATCAGACCTGGACGGTGCATGCGCTGCGGCCGGCAGTCACCGCCGGTGCCTGGACCCAGTGCGTCTACGAGGTCAGCGACGCGCCACGCTATTGCGGCACCGGGCGCTGGGACTATGCCGACGGCCATCCCACCTGGACCAGCGACCTGAGCTGGCGCCCGTTGCCACGCCGCGAGTACACCAAGCGCAGCGACTACAACGCGCTCGCGGTGATCAATCGCCACACGCTCACGCCCAACGGCTGGACCCACGAACAGTTCAACACCAAGGTGCTGCGCAAGCCCGACGGCAGCCAGGAAGCGATCGCGCGCGAGTTCGGCTTCAATGATTACCGCAAGACCACCGAGGTCGACTTCGCCCCGGCCTATGCGTACTGGAAGGGCACCCAAGGCTACTGGGCCAAGGTGCGCACGCGCTGGGCAAGGTTCCTCGATACGCCACCCGGCCTGCATCTGAAGACCAAGCCGGACGGCATGGCGATGATCATGCCGATGTTCCAGCAGGCCGAGGCGGTGCAGAACGGCAAGCGGATCAAGGACGCGCAGTTGGACGCGGTGTTCGCGCAGTGGGTCGAACCGGCGAACTAAGCACCCGCATGCCGTAGGAGCGCACCCGGGCGCGACGTGGCATGCCCGAGAAGGCCCATCGCGCCCGGGACGCTTCTGCGAGGTCGCGCCCTGGTGCGCTCCTACGAGCGAGACGGCGGGGCGCCCAGAGCGATGGGGCCAAGGTGCGCACGCGCTGGGCCAGGTTGCTCGATACGCCCCCCGGCCTGCATCTGAAAACCAAACCGGACGCGGTGTTCGCGCAGTGGGTCGAACCGGCGAACTAAGCACCCGCATGCCGTAGGAGCGCACCCGGGCGCGACGTGGCATTCCCGAGAACGCCCATCGCGCCGCAGGACGCTCTTGCGAGGTCGCGCCCTGGTGCGCTCCTACGAGCGAGACGGCGGGGCGCCCAGAGCGATGGGGCCAAGGTGCGCACGCGCTGGGCCAGGCTGCTCGATACGCCCCCCGGCCTGCATCCGAAAACCAAGCAGGACGCGGTATTCGCGCAGTGGGTCGAACCGGCGAACTAAGCACCCGCATGCCGTAGGAGCGCACCCGGGCGCGACGTGGCATTCCC
The DNA here is from genome assembly GCF_040202385.2 of Xanthomonas sp. WHRI 6108. NCBI lineage: Bacteria > Pseudomonadati > Pseudomonadota > Gammaproteobacteria > Lysobacterales > Lysobacteraceae > Xanthomonas > Xanthomonas sp. WHRI 6108. Next base: position 974,490 of record NZ_CP168198.1, read on the forward strand.
GAAAAGGCCCATCGCGCCCGGGACGCTCCTGCGAGGTCGCGCCCGGGTGCGCTCCTACCGGCGAGACGGCGCTTGGTCGTTATTCCTTGAACATCAGGAATGCCGCGACCAGGATCAAGCCGAATGCGGCCCAGTGATTCCACTTCAACGACTGGCCCAGGTAGAAGGTCGAGAAGCCGGCGAACACCAGCAGCGTGATCACTTCCTGCATGCCCTTGAGCTGCGGCGCCGAGTACACCGCGCTGCCCAGGCGGTTGCCCGGTACCTGCAGGCAGTATTCGAAGAACGCGATGCCCCAGCTGACCAGGATCGCGATCATCAGCGGCGTGCTCTTGTACTTCAGATGCCCGTACCAGGCAAAGGTCATGAACACGTTGCTGGCGATCAGCAACAGCACCGGATACAGATAGGCAGTGAAGGGGGCGGTAGGCATGACGGCAGACGGCAGGTAAGGGGCCGGCAGCATAAGCCAGCCCCGTTAAGCGCACGCGACCGTGCCGATGAGCCCGGCACGCGGGCTCAGGGCGTTGGTGGCCGGCGCAACACGTTCATCTGCAGCGAGGCCAGGCAAAACGCCTGGCCACGCACCGCTGCGCTCGCAGCGCCTGCGGTCATCCCGCTAGCGCTGCATGCCCCAGCGGCGCACGGTCAGCCGCTCGATGGCCTGGAACACCACGCCCTCCACCAGCAGGCCCAGCACGATCACCATCGCCAGGCCGGCGAACACGCGGTCGGTATACAGCTCGTTGCGGTTCTGGAAGATGTACCAGCCCAGGCCGCCCTGGCCGGAGGTGGCGCCGAACACCAGCTCGGCGGCGATCAGGGTGCGCCAGGCGAAGGCCCAGCCGATCTTCAGCCCGGACAGGATCGCCGGTAGCGCGGCGGGAATCAGCAGCTGCGCCACGTAGCGCGGCCCACGCAATCCGTAATTGCGCCCAGCCATGCGCAGGGTCTCCGGCACTGCCTGGAAACCGGCGTAGGTGGTCAGCGCCAGCGGCCACAGCACTGAATGCACCAGCACGAACACCAGGCTGCCGGTGCCCAGGCCGAACCACAGCAAGGCCAGCGGCAGCAGCGCGATCGCCGGCAGCGGATTGAACATGGCGGTCAGCGTGCCGAGCACGTCGCGGCCCCAGCGCGTGGAAGCGGCCAGCGCGGTCAGCACGAAGGCCAGCACGACGCCGAGCGCGTAACCCTGCGCCAGCACGCGTAGCGAAGCGCCCACGCGGCGCAGCAACTCGCCGGACAGCAGCCCGTCATAGAACGCGCGTGCGGTCTGCAGCGCGCTGGGCAGCATCAGGTCGTCGCCAACCACGCGTGCGGCGATCTCCCACACCGCGACCAGCACCACCAGCACCAGCGCCTTGCGCAGCCACGGCGGTGCCTGCCAGCGCGTTGGCGCGGCGGCTGCAACCAATGCCGGGTCCAGCGGCTGCAGGGCGACTTCGTACTCGGCCCGCACCGGTGGCAGTGGCGGCAGCGCGGTGGCGTTGCTGCGGCTCATGGCAGCGCCTCGCGTTGGCGCTCGGCCGGGCGACGCAGCGGCGCCACCTTGGCGTCTTCCAGGGCGTCGTCGGGTAGGTCGAACAGCAGCCGATGAATGCGCTGCGCAGTCTGCTGGAATGCCACGCTACCGGCGCTGTGCGGGCCGAACGCATGCGCGTTGAGCTCGGCGCGCACCTGGCCCGGATGCGGCGACAACAGCAGCACGCGATTGCCTACCACCAACGCCTCCTCGATCGAATGGGTGACGAACAACAAGGTGAAGCGCGATTGCTCCCACAGCTCCAGCACCTGCTCCTGCATGCGCGAACGCGTCAGCGCATCGAGTGCGGCGAACGGCTCGTCCATCAGCAACACGCGCGGCCGCATCGCCAGCGCGCGTGCAATCGCCACGCGTTGCTTCATGCCGCCGGACAAGGTGTGCGGGTAGGCCTGGGCAAACGCGCTCAGCCCGACCTGCGCCAGGCTGTCGTCGGCACGTTCGCGCGCCTCGGCACGCGACAGCCTGCGGGCTGCGCGCAGGCCGAACACCACGTTCTCGCGTACGGTCTTCCAGGGCGCCAGCTGGTCGAATTCCTGGAAGACGACGACCCGGTCCGGCCCCGGCCCGGTGACCGCCTTGCCATCCAGACGGATCTGCCCCTCGCGCGGGGTGACGAAGCCGGCCACCGCCTTGAGCAGGGTGGATTTGCCGCAACCCGAAGGCCCCAGCAGCACGAAGCGATCGGCTTCATGCACATCGAAACGCACGCGATGGGTGGCGCGCACCACGCGTTGCGCCGAGGCGTATTCCAGGCTGACGTGATCGACCTGCAGCAATGGTGTGGACGGACTCATCGCTCAGCTCCCGCCCGCAATCAGCGGATCGTCGAAGAAGTAGTCGCCCAGCTTGCTCGGGGTCTGCTTGATCGCACCACTGTGCTGCATGAACTTGCCCAGCCCCAGGGTGTTCTGCGGCACCACGGTGAACTGCACTTTCGGGTCCTTGAGGATCTGCAGCACCAGCGCGCGATCGATGCTCGAGCCATTGCGACGCAGGAAGATATCCGCCGCCTGCTCCGGATGCGCGGTGACGAAGCGCGCGGCCTGATCCAGCGCCGCGACGAAGGCGCGATAGGTCTTGGGATTGTCGCGGCGAAATTTCTCGGTGGCATACAGCACAGTGGCCGAGGAGGGACCGCCCTCGATCTCGTAGGAACTGGTCACGATGTGCGCGGCCGGGTTGCGCGCCAGTTCCTGCTCCTGGAATGGCGGGCTTGCGAAATGCGCGGTGATCTCGCTGCGGCCACGGATGATCGCGGCGGCCGCGTCCGGGTGCGGCAAGGCGACCTGCAGCGGATCCAGCTGGTGGGTGCCCTTGTCGCCCCAGCGTTGCTGGGAGGCATGCTGCAGGAAACGCGACTGCACCGACACACCGGTGGCCGGCACCGCGATGCGGTCCTGCGGGGTGAAATCGCCGATGCTCTTGATGCGCGGATTGTTGCTGATCAGGTAGTACGGGAAGTTGCCCAGCGACGCCACGCCGCGCACGTTCTGGCGGCCATGCGTGCGGTCCCAGATGGTGAACAACGGCCCGACGCCGGCACCGGCGATATCGATCGAACCGGTCAGCAGGGCATCGTTGACGGCCGCGCCACCGGACAGCTGCAGGAACTGCACGTCGATGTCCACGCCGGCCGCCTTGCCCTGCTGCTCGATCAGCTTCTGATCCTGCGCCACGTCCAGCAACAGATAGACGATGCCGAACTGTTTGGCGATGCGCAGCTTTCCTTCGGCCTGCGCATGCGTGCTGTGCAGCAATGGCAATGCGGCCAGGAGCAGCAGCGCGACATGTCGGGAAAAACGTCGGCGCTGCGGACGTGCGTGAGAGGTGACGGTCAAACGCATGCGGCGCTCCAGTCGAGGGGGGAGGAAGAAGGCGCGTTTCCCAGCGCATTACGTGTTGCGAAACGCGCGCGAGGCAGCACCTTGGCTAGAACGGCGCATCGCCTTCGATGGTGGTGCGGTTGAGCCGGCGACGCAGATGATCGGGCGTGCCGGCGGCCAGATGCATGACCGAGCGGTTGTCCCAGAACACCATGTCGTGCGGCTGCCAGCGATGCCGATACACCAGCGCATCGCCGGTGCTGTGTTCAAACAAGGCCTGCAGCAGTGCAGCACTTTCGTCGTCGGGCAAGCCGACGATGCGGGTGGTGAAATGCTCGCTGACAAACAGCGCTTTCTGGCCGGTTTCCGGATGGGTGCGCACGATCGGATGCTGCACCGGTTTCACTTCGGCAATCTGCTCCGGCGTCAGCGCCGGGCGCCACGGATTGCGCGCACGCAGTTCTTCGTACTTGGCCAGATAGCTGTGCTCGGCACGCAGGTCCCGCACCGCGTGCTTGAGCGCGTCGGGCAGGGTCTGCCAGGCCAGATGCTGGTTGGCGAACAAGGTGTCGCCGCCTTCGCTGGGCAATTCCTGCGCATGCAACAACGATCCCAGGCTGGGGGTGTCCTTGTACGACAGGTCCGAGTGCCAGTAGTGGCCGGCATCGCCCAGACCGATCGGCTCGCCGTTCTCCTTGATGTTGGATACCACCAGCACTTCCGGATGTCCTTGCAACTGGAAGTTGCGCAGCACATGGATCTGCAACGGGCCGAAGCGACGGCTGAAAGCGACCTGCTGCGCCGGCGTGATGCGTTGCTCGCGGAACACCAGCACGTGGTAGTCCAGATGCGCCTGATGGATGCGCGCAAAGGTGTCTGCATCCAGTGGCTGTGACAGATCCAGGCCGATCACTTCGGCGCCCAGCGGGGCATCGAACGGTACGATCCGGACACTGGAAGAATGCTCTGTGGAAACCGCATCGCGCGGCGGCTGCGCACGCGCAGCGGAAGTGACGCTGGCCATGACGGTGGCACCTCGACGGCAACGAAAGGCCGCCTGGGCCGGCGGCCGGACACACCACTGTAGGCAGTCCGGTCGCCGCTGCGAACGTACGATTGGCAAGGTGCTTATGCGCTGCCGGTATATGCAGCGGTGTGACGGAACGCGGACGGGCGACGCCTGCGCGCCGCCCGTCCGCGGGTTCAACCGACCCGGCCTTAGTCGGTCCGCAGTGCCAACGCCGGCGGCGTGGACAGGATGCGGCGCGTGCCCGACCAGCCGGCCAGCAGGCTCAGCGCAAGGCCAAACGCGCCGCCGAGCAGCAGGCGCGGCCAGTCCGGCGTCAACGCGATCTCGAACGCCTTTTGCCCGACCACCGCCCCGATCACCGCGGCGGCGGTCACCGCCAGCGTCGCCGCCAGCAGGCCGAGCGCGCCGAACTCCACCAGCACTGCGCCACGCAGCTGCCCGCGCCGCGCGCCCAGCGTGCGCAGTACCGCGCTGTCGTAGCGACGCTCGCCGGCGGTGGCCTGCAAGGCCGCCAGCAGCACCAGCACGCCGGCCAGCAGGCTGAAGCCCATCACCAGTTGCACCGCCTGCGCCACCTGGTCGATCACCTCGCGTACGCGGCCGAGGATCGCATCGATGTCCAGCACCGAAATGTTGGGGTAGTCGCGGCTCAGCGCCGCCAGCTTGGGTGCATTGCCGGGCGGCAGGTGGAAGCTGGAAATCAGGTTGTACGGCGCATCGCCGACCGAGCCCTGGTTGAGCAGCAGGAAGAAATTGACCCGGAACGAGTCCCAGTCGGCCTTGCGGATGCTGGTGACGGTGAAGCTGCGCTGCTGCTCGCCCAGCAGCAGGGTGATGCGGTCGCCCAGTTTGAGCTGATACCGCTGCGCCCAGCCTTCTTCCACCGAAGCCTCCGGCGCGGTGCTGTCGGCCGCCCAGAACTTGCCTTCCAGCAAGGTGTTTGCCGGCGGAAATGCATGCCGCCAGGAGAAATTGACCGGCCGGTTGTCGCCGTCGCCATCGTCGGCCGGATCGCGGTCGCCGCGCAATGGCGGCTTGTCGTTGATCGCCACCAGGCGCCCGGTCGAAAACGGCTCCACGGCCGCATCCTGCACACCCAGGCCGCGCAGCGTCTGCAGCACCGGTTCGGTCTGCTCGGGCTGGATATTCATCAGGAAATAGTTGGGCGTGTCCGCCGGCAGCCGGTCGCGCCATTGCCCCAGCAGGCCGGGGCCGACCACCGCCAGCAGTAGCAGCGCGCACAACGACAGCGACAGCCCGACCAGCTGCACCACGCTCAGCCCGCGGCGCCGCGTCAGCGAGGCCAGGCCCAGCTTCCAGGCGCCGCGCAGGCGGTGCTGGATCGGCCGCAGCAAGGCCAGCAGGCCCAGTCCCAGCGCCATCGCCACCAGCGCCAATGCGGCCAGGCCACCCAGCACCCAGCCGGCCAGCACCAGGTTGCCGGTCGCGTACACGGTCAGCGCCAACGTGGCCGCCAATGCCGCGGCGTAGACCAGCAAGGAACTCGGCGGCACCGCGGCAAAGCTGCGGTTGAGCACGCGCATCGGCGGCACGTTGCGCAGCCGCAGCAGCGGCGGCAGGCCGAAGCCCAGCAACAGCACCAGGCCGATGCCTGCGCCCGCCAGGGCAGGGGTGGCCTGCGGCAGCGGCAGCCGGTTCGGGATCAGGCTGCCCAGCGCCTGCACCAGGCCTTCCTGCGCGAGCATGCCTAAGCCGATACCGACCAGGCAGGCAGGGATCGCGGTCAACAGCAATTGCAGCGACAGCATCGCCAGGATGTCGCGCTGACGTGCGCCCAGGCAGCGCAACACCGCCACGGTGTCGATACGCCGCATCGCAAAGCGGTTGGCTGCCAAGGCAGTGGCCACACCGGACAACAGCACCGCCAGCAACGCCGACAGGGCCAAAAAGCGCCCCGCGCGATCGAACGCCGCGCGCATGCCGCGCTGGGTGTCCTCGATGCCGACCAGGCGGTATTCGCTGGCGCGCGGTTTCAGCCAGGCACGCAAGTCGGCGATGGCCTCCGGCGCGCCGGAGAACATCAGCCGATACGAAGCGCGACTGCCCGGGCCGAGCAGGCCGGCACCATCAATATCAGCGCGATTGACCAGCAGCGGCGGCGACAGCTGCATCAGCTCGCCGGAGGCATCCGGTTCGGCACGCAACACGCCGGTGATGGTGAGATGGCCGGCGCCGAATTCCAGCTGTTCGCCCACGCGCAGGCCCAGGGCCTCCAGCAGGCGGGGATCGGCATAGGCCTGGCCCGGCGGCGGTGCGCCCGCCGGCTTGCCCTGCATGCCGGCACTGTCCGTGGACACCAGCAATTGCCCACGCAGCGGGTAGCCCGCGCCGACCCCGCGGATATTGGCCATCTGGCTGGCGTCGCCATGGAACAGCACGCTGGGGAAGCTGACCATGCGCGTGCTCTGCAAGCCACGCCGCTGCGCTTCCGCGGCGAAGTCGGCCGGAATCTCCTGGCGGCCGGTCACGCCCAGATCGCCACCGAGCACCTCGGCTGCGCTGGAGGTCAACGCCAGGGTCACCCGATCGACCAGCGTGCCCACGGCCGTCATCACTGCCACGCCCAGTACCAGCGCGGCAAACACGGTCAGCAGGTCGCCGGCCAGGAATTCGCGACGTACCGCGCGCGCGGCTTGGCGCAGCACGTTCATGCGGCCGAACCGGGCTGGGCGTGCAGGCGGCCGCTGTCGATGCGGTAGATGTGGTTGCAGCGCTGCGCCAGCGTCATGTCGTGGGTCACCAGCACCAGGGTGGTATCGCTGGTGGCATTGAGCGCAAACAGCAGGTCGCTGATCTGCGCGCCGGTGGCCTGGTCCAGGCTGCCGGTGGGCTCGTCGGCAAACAGGATGCGCGGTTTGGCCACGAAGGCGCGTGCCAGCGCCACACGTTGCTGCTCGCCGCCGGACAGCTGGCGCGGGTAGTGGCGCGCGCGCGCGCTCAGGCCCACCGCCTCCAGCACCTCGCGCACCCGCGCCGGGTCCTCGCGCCCGGCCAGTTCCAGCGGCAGCGCGATGTTTTCTTCGGCGGTGAGTGCCGGCAGCAGATGGAAGCTCTGGAACACGAAGCCCACCTCGCGCGCGCGCAGGGCGGCACGCGCCTCTTCGTCCAACTGGCCCAGCTGCTGGCCGGAGAGCGCGATGCTGCCGCGGCTGGGCAGGTCCAGCCCGGCCAGCAGGCCGAGCAGGGTGGTCTTGCCCGAGCCGGACGCGCCGACGATGGCGATACTGTCGCCTTCACTGACCGTCAAGCTGATGTTGTCGAGGATGTGGAGTGTTCCCTCCGGTCCGCTGACGGACTTGCCGACCTCGCGGACGTCGATGGCGGTGCGGGTGCTGGAGCGGGGGGCCAGACTGTCGATGAGGAATCTCCGAATGCGTGAAAGAACACTGCGATATGGCGCGCTGGTCCTGTGGCTGCTGACACTGTCCCTGCTTGCGCCGGGAATTGCCTCTGCCAAAAGTCCGGTGGCGACCGCACCGATCCTGGTGGTCGGCGACAGCCTGAGCGCTGCGCACAACATCCCGATGCAGTCCGGCTGGGTCACCTTGCTGGACCAACGCCTCAAGCGTGACATGGCGACGCCACCGGCGGTCGTCAATGCCAGCATCAGCGGCGAAACCACCTCCGGTGCGCTGACGCGGCTGCCCGGCCTGCTGCAGAAGCACCGCCCCGGCGTGGTGGTGATCGAACTCGGCGGCAACGATGCGCTGCGCGGCCTGACCCCAGCCCAGCTCAAGGGCAACCTGGAAAAGATGATCCAGCTCAGCCAGCAGGCCGGGGCGAAGGTGCTGCTGCTGGGCATCGATGTGCCGCCCAACTACGGCCCCGCCTACCGTGAGCGCCTGAAGGCGAGCTACGCCGACCTGTCCAGGCAGTACAAGACCGCATTGGTGCCGTTTTTCCTGGAAAAGGTCGCGCTGCAGCCAGGCCTGATGCAGGCGGACGGCCTGCATCCCACTGCCGCTGCCCAGCCCAGGGTGCTGGAAACGGTGTGGCCAGCGCTGCGTCCGTTGCTCGGGCGCTGACAACCGGCGGCCACCGCGCGCCGTCACAGAACGTTAGTTGGTCTTCACGCCCTTTCCACTGCCGATCCGGCATGTTTCACAAAGCTGAAGACCGAGGAAAGTCCATGCGTCAGACCAAGGAAACGTCCGGCCTCGTGCTGGTCGTCGAAGACAACCGCAATATCTCTGAAATGATCGGCGAGTACCTGGAAGGCCGTGGCTTCGAGGTCGACTATGCGCAGGACGGACTCGACGGCTACCGTCTGGCCGCCGAGAACAGCTACGACGTGGTCGTGCTGGATCTCATGCTGCCACGTCTGGACGGCATCGAAGTGTGTCGCCGCCTGCGTAACGACGCACGCAAGTCCACCCCGGTACTGATGCTGACCGCCCGCGACACGCTGGACGACAAGCTCACCGGTCTGGGTTTCGGTGCCGACGACTACCTGACCAAGCCGTTTGCGATCCAGGAACTGGAAGCGCGCCTGCGTGCCCTGATCCGCCGCGAGCGCCGCCAGGTCGGCTCGGAAGTGCTCAAGGTCGCCGACCTGGTGCTCGATCCGGTCAGCATGCGCGCCACCCGCGCCGGCACCGAGCTGCAGCTCTCGCCGATCGGCCTGCGCCTGCTCACCATCCTGATGCGCGAGTCGCCGCGGGTGGTCACCCGCCAGGAAATCGAGCGCGAGATCTGGGGCAACGGGTTGCCGGATTCGGACACCCTGCGCAGCCATCTGTACAACCTGCGCAAGATCATCGACAAGCCGTTCGACCGTCCGTTGCTGCACACCGTGCAGAGCGCCGGCTATCGCATCGCCGACATCGCCCAGCCGATGGCCTGATGTCACCGGCCGGCCGCCGTTCTGGCGGCCGGTCACCTCCTTTAGGCGCCCACGCGCCTGTCGCTTCCGCGTGCTGCCGTCTGGCTGCACGACGGGCTTACGGAAGCGTTGCCTATAATCCGGCGCTCTCCCCTGGATGCAGCAATGCCGCACGGGCTTCCACGAAAAATACGTCTCGCCTTCCTGCTGCAGGTCGCCCTGGCGAGCCTGGCGATCGTGTTGGGCGGCTATCTGCTGTCCTTCGTGATCAAGTACAGCCTGGTGCGCACCGTGCTTGCCGACGAGGCAGTGCATTTCTGGCGCCTGCACAAGAGCGCGCCGAGCAATCCGCCGCCGAATACACGCAACATCCAGGGCTATTTTTCGCCCGCCGGCCAGGGCCGCGATCCCGCGCCCGCGGCGTTGCAGCAGTTGTCGCCGGGCTTCAGCGAAGTGGCCGCCGCCGACGCCCTGGTGTATGTCGACCAACGTCCGGAAGGGCGCTTGTACCTGGTGTTCCCACGCTCGCGCGCGGCGCACCTGACACTCTGGTTCGGGGTGGTGCCGGCGATGCTGGTGCTGCTGGCGATCTATGGCGTGTTCTGGGTGACCTACCGGATTTCCAAGCGGCTGGTCTCGCCGATCAGCTGGCTGGCGCGGCGCGTGTCGCAGTGGGATCCGCGCAATCCCGATGTCGACGAACTGGCGCCGGAGCGGTTGCCTGCCGATCTGCAGGGTGAGACGCGGCAATTGGCCGCCGCGCTGCATGCGCTGGGGCAGAGGGTCAGCGACCATGTCGCACGGGAGCGCAATTTCACGCGCGATGCCAGCCATGAGCTGCGCACACCGTTGACGGTGATCCGGGTGGCCAGCGACATGGCGCTGGCCGACGACGAACTGTCGCAGCGCACCCAGCGCAGCCTGCGCCGGATCCAGCGTGCCGGCCGCGACATGGAAGCGGTGATCGACGCCTTCCTGATCCTGGCGCGCGAGGCCGAGATCGACCCGCAAAGCGAAACCTTCGATGCCGCCGAACTGGCCAGCGAGGAAGTCGACAGCGCCCGCGAACTGCTGGGCGACAAGCCGGTGTCCCTGACGATGGTTGGCGACCGCAGCCTGCAGATGTTCGCCCCGCCGCGGGTGATGCGCGTGGTGCTCAGCAACCTGCTGCGCAATGCCTGCGCCTACACCGACACCGGCAGCATCGAGGTGGAAGTCACCCAGGACCGCATCATCGTGCGCGATACCGGCATCGGCATGAGCGAGGAAGCGCGCGCGCGCGCATTCGAGCCGTTCTTCCGCGCCGATCCCACCCGCCCGCAGGGCACCGGTCTGGGCCTGTCGATCGTGCGCCGGCTGTGCGATCGCTTCGGTTGGCGGATCGAGCTGCATAGCGAGTCCGGTGTCGGCACCTCGGTTGCGGTGGTGGTGGCCTGAGGTCGTGGTGGCGTTAGCGACATGCGGGTCGCCTGGAATCGTCTGCTGACGAGGCAGGCGCGCTGCATGCGCCTGGGGCGCCATTTGCGGTTGCGATGATGGTGTTTTCGACTGCGCTGCATTGATCCCGCGCGCTGTGGCGATCCACCGCAGAGGCCAGCTGCATCTGCAGGATCGCTTGCCGCAATTGATCGACCGATCTGGCAAGCGCCTCGCCAGATCGATCCGCAGGGCGCTACTTCTGCTCCAACACCGGGGCCACCGCCTTGCGCCAGATGGCATAGCCATCGGCGGTCATATGCAGCATGTCCTGGCGAAACAGCTCGGCGCGCGGTTTGCCGTCGGCGTCGAGCATCGGCGTGTAGACGTCCACGTAGTCCACGCGCGGCAGCGGCGCGAGTGCGTCCTTGATCAGGCGGTTGGCAGTGACGATCGAAGGCAGCAGATGCGCGCGCGACGGGCTGGGTTTGATCGACAGATAGCTGATGCGCGCGGTGGGCAGATCACGGCGGATGCGCTGCACGAATGCCAGCACGTCATCGCGCACCTGCTGCGGCGTGCGGCCGCTGTTGAGATCGTTGTCGCCGGCATACAGCACCACCTGGCGCGGCGCATACGGGATCACGATGCGGTCGGCGTACCAGGTGCTGTCGCGCACCTCCGAACCGCCGAAGCCGCGATTGATCACCGGCATGCCGGGGAAATCCTGGGTCAGCGTGTCCCAGAAACGGATCGACGAACTGCCGACGAAGACGATGCCGTGCTTGGGCGGCGGTTGTTGCGCATCACTGTCGGAAAAGCGCCGCATGTCGTCTTCCCAGGCGGGATTGGACACCTGCGCCGGTATCTGTGGTGCGGTGTGCGGGGCGGCGGCGTGGACGTGGCCGGACAACAAGGCAAGTGCGCACAGCAGCGTGCGCAAGGGATGTTTGGTCATGCGAAAGAACCTGCGACAGTGAAGCGGACCACCATGGTGCGACAGGCTGGAAGCCGAGGGCAAACCGGCGGGCGTCCAGCGCCTGCCACGGGTTGCTCGCAGAGCCTGCCGCCGGGCCTGCACCGGCAATGTGGAAAAGATTGCGCCATGCGGCAGCATCTGACGGCCTTGCAGGCCCAACGCCAGCTGTTGCGGCACCTAGTCACGCCCTGGCGGCGCGCTGCACGACGGTGCAAGATTCGCACTTTCCCCAGCAGTGACCACGCCATGCGTTCGAGCCGTCCCCAGATATGCCCTTGCGGCCGGAAGCACTGACGCATGGCCGATCAACTGGGACACGTGCCGCGCGGTCCGCGCCGCATGCTCAAGGCAGCGGTCTGGTCATGGCAGGGCCTGCGCGCGGCATGGCTGCACGAATCCTCGTTTCGGCTGGAAGTATGCCTGGCGGTAGTGCTACTGCCGCTGGGGCTGTGGCTTGGCCAGTCCGGCCTGGAACGCATTGCGCTGATCGCGCCGTTGCTGATCGTGCTGGCCGCCGAACTGCTGAACTCGGCCATCGAGGCGGTGATCGAACGTTACGGCCCCGAGCACCACGTGCTGGCCGGCCGCGCCAAGGACATGGGCTCGGCTGCGGTGTTCCTGCTGCTGATCAATGTGCTGCTGTGCTGGGGACTGATCCTGCTGCCGCGCTTGTTCTGAAGAGTGTGGGCTGCGCGACGCGCAGCTGCCAGTCGGCTTCTGTAGGCGACTGGATTGGCAGGCGCATGGAGACCTTCGTTGCGATGGGACGCACCGGATCGCGCCAGCTGACGTATCAACCTGTCACGCGGCATGCAGCGACTGCTTCTGCCGATGGCCGGGCGTCATCTTGCCTGGCCGAATCGCCTGCCAGGCGCACGCGTGCATGCCGGCTTGACTCGCCGCGTGGCATGCTGCGGCTCTCTTTCAACGGAATCGCCTGCATGCCCGTCCTGATTCGCGCCCTGGTGTTGCTGATCCTGACCGTCTCGCTGTCCGGTTGCGGCTACAACGCGATCCAGCAGAAGGAAGAAGGCGTCAAGGCAGGTTGGTCGGAGGTGCTGAATCAATATCAGCGTCGCGCCGACCTGATTCCCAATCTGGTGCGCACCGTGCAGGGCTATGCCCAGCAGGAGCGCCAGGTGCTGACCGAGGTGACCAATGCGCGCTCGCGGGTCGGGCAGATCCAGGTCAATGCCGATGACGAAGCCTCGCTCAAGCAGTTCCAGCAGGCGCAGGGCGAACTCGGCAGCGCACTGTCGCGCCTGTTGGTGGTCAGCGAAAACTATCCGCAGCTGAAATCCGACCAGTCGTTCCGCGATCTGCAGGTGCAGCTGGAAGGCACCGAAAACCGCATCACCGTGGCGCGCGGTCGCTACATCCAGACGGTGCAGGAGTACAACACCTACATCCGTTCGTTTCCGCAGGTGATCACCGCCAAGATCTTCGGCTACCAACCCAAGCCCAATTTCAGCGTGGAAAACGAGGCGCAGATTTCGCGCGCACCGCAGGTGGATTTCGGTAATCAGCAGGCGCCGCAGCAGCAGCCCGCGCCTGCGCAGTAAGCAATCGCAAACTGCGCGCCATCAACTGCTGCGTGTCGTGCATGGCATGGCGTGGGACTGTTAGCTGGGCCATGTCGACCTATCCATCGTTCGCTGGAGCAATCGACTTCAGACGCGGCACATCAAGCCTCTGCCCTCGGGGCGATAAGGCACGGCTTGCGCGCCGCTGGCGCACGTGCCCTGGAGCGCCCGCGCTGCTAGCGAGGGCCGGGTGGCGGAGCGGGGGAGGGGAGGATATGGGGTGAAGTCCTCGTGCTATTCCAACTGGACGAAGCTTCGCTCGCACCCTCATCCGCCCCTTCGGGGCAGCTTCTCCCGCAGGGAGAAGGATCAGTCAAGCCAGTGCCGATGACGTGTCAGTGCTAATCAGCCAGGAGTTGCGAATGCGGAAGAACTACATGCGGGTGTTCTGGATGTTGGCGCTGTTGCTGTTGCCGGCCTCGCTGCTGGCGCAGGATCTGGCAGCCATTCCGCCACTGCGCTCGCCCGTGGTCGATACCACCGGCACATTGGACGCAACGCAGATCCAGCAACTCGAGCAGCAGGCGCTGGCCTTGCAGCAGCGCAAGGGCGCGCAGTTGCAGGTCCTGATCGTGCCGACCACGCAGCCGGAGCCGATCGAGCAGTACACCCAGCGCGTGTTCGACCAGTGGAAGATCGGCCGCAAGGGCGTGGACGACGGGGTGTTGCTGCTGGTGGCCAAGGACGACCGCCGGGTGCGGATCCAGCCCGGCTACGGCCTGGAAGGTGCGATCCCCGACATCACGGCCAACCGCATCATCCAGGAGTATCTGGCGCCGCGCTTCCGTGAGGGCGACTACGCCGGTGGCATCAGTGCGGCGACTGCGACGCTGGCCGGCCTGATCGAGGGCGAGGCCTTGCCCGCGCCGGTCAGCGGGCACGCCGATGGCGGCGCGGGCAATGGCTCGGGTGGCGGCGGCTGGATCATGGCCTTGTTCATCGGTTTTGTGGTCGCGATGGTGGCGCGCGGCATTCTTGGTGCCCTGCCACGGCCGCTGCGCGCGCTGCTGACCGGCGTCGCCGCCGGTGGCGCCGCCTTGCTGTTTACCTCGCTGCTGTTCGCCAGCGCCGGCGCTTTGGTGATCGGGCTGCTGGCCGGCCTGGCGTCCGGTTCGCCGGGGCGCTTTGTCGGCGGCGGTGGCTGGGGCGGTGGTGGATTCGGTGGCTTTGGAGGCGGTGGCCGCGGCGGTTTCGGCGGCGGCGGCTGGGGTGGTGGTGGCGGATCATCGGGAGGCGGTGGCGCCTCGGGGAGCTGGTAATGCGGTGGCTCAGGCATGTCTTCGCGCCCTCGGCGCAGCGCAGTTTCCCGGCCGGCTGCATGGACGCGATCGCCGCGGCGGTTGCCGCCAGCGAGCGCACCCATACCGGCCAGGTCATGGTGGCGGTGGAAGCCGACCTGCCGTTGGACGCGCTATGGCGCGGGCACACCGCGCGCCAGCGTGCCGAGCAGGCCTTCGCGCAATTGCGCACCTGGGACACCGAAGCCAACAACGGGGTGCTGCTGTATCTGCTGCTGGCCGACCACGCCATCGAAGTGGTCGCCGACCGTGGGCTGCGCAGCCGGGTGCCGGAGGCGCAGTGGGCAGAGGTGTGCCGGCGCATGCAGCAGTTCCTGCGCGAGGGCGAGCACGAGGCGGCGGTGCTGGCCGGGATCGAGGCGGTAACCGAGCTGTTGACCGAGCATTTTCCTGCCGCTGCCGGCTCCCAGCATGAAGATGAGCTGCCCGATCGTCCCCAGCTCTTAGGCTGAACGCGTGCGAGGTGTCAGAATAGACGCCTCGCTTTTTCGTGATCCGCGGTCCGCATGATCTATCTGCACGCCATCGACCCCATCGCCTTCTCGCTTGGACCGGTGCAGGTGCACTGGTACGGGTTGATGTACCTGGCCGCATTCTTCTCTGCCTGGGCGCTGGGGCGCTCGCGCATCCTGCGCGGCCGCCTGCCGGGCGTGGACATGGACGGATTTTCCGACCTGTTGTTCTACGGCATGCTCGGCGTGGTGCTGGGCGGGCGCATCGGCTACATGCTGTTCTATGCGTTCGACAGCCTGCTGGCCAACCCGTTGATCCTGTTCAAGGTGTGGCAGGGCGGCATGAGCTTCCACGGCGGCCTGCTGGGCGTGCTTATTGCCTGCGGGCTGTGGGCGCGCAAGCACCGGCTGCACTTCTTCGACGTGATGGATTTCGTGGCGCCGCTGGTGCCGCTGGGCCTGGGCTTCGGGAGGCTCGGCAATTTCGTCGGCGGCGAGTTGTGGGGCAAGTTCACCGATGCCGGCTGGGGCGTGATCTTCCCGCTTGCACCGGAACTGGCCGGCAAGTTGCCGGCAGAACTCCAGGCGCAGTACGCCGCCGGTGCGTTGAACCAGTTCGCGCGCCATCCTTCGCAGCTCTACGAGGCGGCGCTGGAAGGGGTGGTGATGTTCGTGGTGCTGTGGACCTTCTCGATGAAGCCGCGCGCACGCTATGCGGTGTCGGGGATGTTCGCGCTGCTGTACGGCGTGTTCCGCTTCATCGTGGAATTCGTGCGCGTGCCGGATGCACCGATCGGCTACCTGGCCTTCAACTGGCTGACGATGGGGCAGATCCTGAGCCTGCCGTTGATCATCGGCGGCCTGGTGTTGCTGGCGATGTCGCGCCGCGCGCCAGTGCTGCAGCCGATGCTGGCGCAGACCGCGGGCGCGGAGGCGGCCAAGTGAAGCCCTATCTGGACCTGCTGCAGCATGTGCTGGAACACGGCGCCGAGAAGTCCGACCGCACCGGTACCGGCACGCGCAGCGTGTTCGGCTGGCAGATGCGCTTCGACCTCAATGATGGCTTTCCGCTGGTCACCACCAAGAAGCTGCACCTGCGCTCGATCATCCATGAGCTGCTGTGGTTCCTGCAGGGCGACACCAACATCGGCTATCTCAAGGACCACCAGGTCCGCATCTGGGACGAATGGGCCGACGACAACGGCGATCTCGGCCCGGTCTACGGCAAGCAGTGGCGGCGCTGGACCGGCCCGGACGGCGTCGAGATCGACCAGATGCAATGGCTGGTGGACGAGATCAAGCGCAACCCGGATTCGCGCCGGCTGGTGATCAGCGCCTGGAATGTCGGCGAGTTGCCGCAGATGGCCTTGCTGCCGTGCCACAGCCTGTTCCAGTTCTATGTGGTGAACGGCAAGCTCAGCTGCCAGCTGTATCAGCGCAGCGGCGACATCTTTCTCGGCGTGCCGTTCAATATCGCCAGCTATGCACTGCTGACGCATATGGTGGCGCAGGCCACCGGCCTGGGCGTGGGCGATTTCGTGCACACGCTGGGCGATGCGCACCTGTATTCGAATCACTTCGCGCAGGCGCGCGAGCAACTGACCCGCACACCGCGCGCGCTGCCGCGCCTGCGCCTGAATCCCGCCGTGAACGACCTGTTCGCGTTCCGCTTCGAGGACATCGTCATCGAGGGCTACGACCCGCATCCGGCGATCAAGGCGCCGGTGGCGGTGTGAGCGTCGCTTCACTGGCTGAGTGATGCCACACATTGATTTGATGTTCGAAGGGATATCGTCCGCTGCATGAAACTTATCCTGATCGTCGCCTTCGACCGCAGCAACGCCATCGGCCGCGACAACGAATTGCCGTGGAAGTTGCCGGACGATCTCAAGCGCTTCAAGGCACTGACCGTGGGCAAGCCGATCCTGATGGGGCGCAAGACCGCGCAGTCACTGGGGCGTGCCTTGCCGGAGCGATTGAATCTGGTGCTGACGCGTTCGGGGCAGGTGCCGTTCGCAGACATGCAGGCGGTGGCGTCGCTCGATGAGGCGATTGCGCAGACCGAGGCGGCCGGTGCACAGGAGCTGTGCGTGATCGGTGGCGGCGAGGTCTATCGCCTGACCATGGAGCGTGCGGACCTGCTGGCTGTCACCGAAGTGGACACCACCGTGGAACGGGCCGACACCTACTTTCCACCGATCGACCCGGCCGTGTGGGAACCGGTGCAACGCGCGTCGCATGCGGCCGATGCGCGGCATGCCTTCGCATTCGATTACGTGGACTATCAGCGGCGCTGAGGCTTGCGTCTCGGCTGAAGAGCGAGTGGTTCAGTGGTTGCGGCACGCCGTTTTGTCCATGCGCTGTTCGGTACTGCGCAGATCACGTTCAAGCAACTGCCGCGCGATCATCCGATGCGTCTGTTCACCACCAGCTCGCCTAACTCGACGCGCCGCGCATGCACGATGGTGCTTGTCTAGTGCACGCAGCCCATCTGTTGCAGCGCGGTGAATGCGACCCGCGTGTCCGCGCGCTGGAGGTCGAACGTGCAAGCGTGCCTGTCGCGTAGCTGATGCATGATCAGGCTGATTCGGAAGCGCCGACGCACTGCCTCGGTATGCAGCAACAGTGCGCCGACCACGACCGTTGATTAGTCCGCAGCGGGAGCGGGCGGAGCAGCACTGGGAGCGGTCGAACCGGTGCCTGCGTTCGCATTGTCTCCGCCACCGCCACGCTGGCGTTGCCGGCGGCGCGGTGGCCGGCTGCGCTGTGCGGTCTTCTGCGGCTGCGTGATCGGGATTCCCGGCACCTGCACCACGCGCAGTTCGTCGGTATCCAGCTGCAAGGCGGTGAGTTTGCCGCCCCATACCGCACCGGTATCGATGGCATGCACGCCCTGGGTGATGGTCAGCCCGAGTGCGGACCAATGCCCACAGACGATCTTGAGATCGCGCTCGACCCGGCCCGGCACTTCGAACCAGGGATACAGGCCCTGCGCCTGGGTACCCGGCGTGCCCTTGTCGTCGGTGGCGATGCGCCCGCGCGGGGTGCAATAGCGCATGCGCGTGAACAGGTTGATGATTGCGCGGCTGCGGTCGTACCCGCTCAGGCCCGGCGACCAGCCCGGCTGATCGCCGTACATGTTGCGCAGCAGTTTGCGATAGCCGCCGCCCTGCAGTTGCTGCTCGACCTCGCGCGCATGTTTCTCGGCCATCTGCGTGGTCCATTTCGGCGCCAGCCCGGCATGGATCATCATCCAGCCCAGTTCGCGGTCCACGTGCGCCAGCTTCTGCATCCGCAGCCAGTCGAGCAGCAGGTCGCGGTCCTCGGCCAGCACGATGCGCAGCAGATCCGGGTTGACCTTGCGCTGTTCCTCTTCCGAACGCGCGCCGATCGCCAGCAGCGACAGGTCATGGTTGCCCAGCACCACCACGCTATGCGCGCGCAGCGAATGCACCAGGCGCAGCGTTTCCAGCGATTGACCGCCGCGGTTGACCAGGTCGCCACAGAACCACAGGGTGTCCTGCGCGGGGTCGAAGTTGATTTTTTCCAGCAGGCGCTGGGTGATGTCGTAACACCCCTGCAGGTCGCCAATTGCCCAGACGCTCATCGCGTGCGCTCCATCAGTCCAGCATCCATCAGTGCAGCGTCCTGGGTACGCTCAGCACGAAGGCGGCGATCGGGGCGGTGAATTCGGTGCCATCGTCGGCCACCATGTCGTAATGACCTTGCATCTGTCCCTGCTCGGTCTCCAGCAGCACGCCGGAGGTGTAACTGAACGCCTCGCCGGGACGCAGCCAGGGCTGTTCGCCGACCACGCCTTCGCCATCCACCCGTTCGGTGCGTCCGTTGGCGTCGGTGATCTGCCAATGGCGCGCGATCAGGCGCGCAGGCACGGCCCCCGCGTTCTGGATGCGGATGCTGTAGGCGAAGGCATAGCGGCCTTCGTCGGGGGTCGATTGATGGGCGAGGAAGCGGGGCGACACCTCGACCTCGACCCGGTAGCGCGGATCATCGTGCATGCGGAAAGTCTAAATAAAACCGTGTGGGAGCGGCGCTCAAGCCGGCTCGACATTGGCCAGGCGGATGAAATCCGCGACCTCGAGTTGTTCGGCGCGAGCATCCGGACGCACCTGCGCGGCCTCGAAGTGGGCGGGCTCGCAGACGTTGGACAAGGCATTGCGCAGGGTCTTGCGACGCTGGCCGAAGCCGGCGCGCACCACGTCGGCAAAGCGCCGCCGATCCCTGATCTGCACCGTGGCCGGATCGCGCGGCACCAGCCGTACCACCGCCGAGTCCACCTTCGGCGGCGGCCGGAATGCGCCCGGCGGCACCACGAACAGTGCGGTGACCTCGCAATACGCCTGCAGCATCACGCTCAAGCGCCCGTACACCTTGCTGCCGGGGCCGGCGGCCATGCGGTCGACCACTTCCTTTTGCAGCATGAAGTGCATGTCGGCTACCGCACCGGCATGGTCCAGCGCATGGAACAGGATCGGCGAGGAGATGTTGTAGGGCAGGTTGCCGACCAGCCGGATCGGCGTGCCATCGGCCAGTGCAGTGAAATCCACACTGAGCACATCGCGATGGATGATGCTCAGCGCGCCGATCGGTGCGGCGGCGTCGGTCAGTGGTGCGATCAGGTCGCGGTCGAATTCGATCACGGTCAGTGCGCCGTGCTTGCGCAGCAGCGGAAAGGTGATCGCGCCCTGACCAGGGCCGATTTCGACCAGGTGCTGGCCGGCGCGCGGGTCCACTGCCTGCACGATGCGGTCGATGTAATACCGGTCGGCAAGAAAGTGCTGGCCAAGCGACTTCTTGGCCGGTGCGCTGAAAGAATGATTCATGTGCGCAGTTTAACGTGGCAGCGCCTGCACGCGGTGCCGGTTCTGCGCATCGCCGGTACGCCAGACGGGCTGCGTGCACGCTGTGCCCCTTCCAGGCCCGGCAATCGCCCCCTCGCTCAGCCGCGTGCGGCCAGGCGCGCGCACAGCTCGGTCGCCGCCATCAGGCTGGACGGATCGGCGATACCGCGCCCGGCCAGATCCAGCGCGGTGCCGTGATCGACCGCCACGCGCGGATAGGGCAGGCCGAGCGTGATGTTGACCGCCTGCTCGAAGCCGCTGTACTTGAGCACCGGCAGGCCCTGGTCGTGATACATCGCCACCACCGCATCGAAGCCGCTGAGCTTCTGCGGCAAGAATGCGGTATCGGCCGGCAGCGGGCCGATCAATTGCATGCCGTCGCCGCGTAGCTGCTCCAGTACCGGGATGATGACGTCCAGCTCCTCGCGGCCCAGATGCCCATCTTCGCCGGCATGCGGATTGAGGCCCAGCACCGCGATGCGCGGGCGCTCCAGGCCGAAGTCGCGTCGCATCGCGGCGTCGGTGATGCGCAGGCAGCGCGCCACCGCGTCGGCAGTGATCGCATCGGCCACTGCGCGCAGCGGCAGATGGGTAGTCACCAGGGCGACGCGCACGATGGCATTGGCCAGCATCATCACCACCGGGCAGCCCGCCTGCTCGGCCAGCAGCTCGGTGGTGCCGGTGTAGGGAATGCCGCCGGCATTGATCACTGCCTTGTGCACCGGGCCGGTGACGATGCCCTGCAGCTTGCCGGACAGGCAGTCGCCGGCAGCGCCACGCAGGCCGGCGATGACCGCCGCCGCATTGGCGGGGTCCGCGGTGCCAAAACGGGTCGGCACGGCCTGGCGGATCGGATGCAGCGGCAGGTCGCCGGGCGCGCGGGCGCGCTGGTCCGGATCGAGCAGCCGTACAGACAAAGACAGCGCCTTTGCGGCGCTGTGCAGGGTATCCGGATCGGCGTAGGCGATCAGGTGGGCATCCGAGCGCGGCCGCTGGGCGAGCCGGACGCACAGTTCCGGCCCGATCCCGGCCGGCTCGCCTGGCACCAGCGCGAGCGACGGGAGCATCGAATCAGCGCGTCGGCTGTGCCGGCGGCGGCGTCGGTGCGGCAGGCGCTGCAGGGTCGGCTGGCTTGGCCGGAGCGGCACTGGCATCGCCGTCGGCGCGGTCGCCGGTGCGGAAGCTCACGTAGGCTTCGCCACGCAGTTCCTGCAGATAGCGGTTGTACTCTTCTTCCAGCTTGCGGCGGCCGATCGTTTCACGGATCTGCGCACGCTGGCTTTCGGCGCTGACGTCGGTCTGACGGCTGCCCACGCGTTGCACGATGTGCCAGCCCGCCTGGGTGCGGAACGGTTCGGACACCGCGCCATCGGCCAGTCCTTCGACCTGCTTGCCGAAGTCAGGGCCGAATGCGTCGGCCGGGAACCAGCCCAGATCGCCACCCTGGCCACGGCTGTTGGTGTCTTCGGACGACTCCTTCGCGGTGGCCTGGAAATCGGCGCCACCAACGATGCGCGCACGCAGCGTGTCGATCTTGGCCTTGGCCTGCGCTTCGGTTTGGCTGTCGTTGATACGCACCAGGATGTGGCGTGCGTTGTATTCGGTGACCAGCTTCTTTTCGCCGCCGGCATTGGCGTCGCGCATTTCCACCAGCTTGAGCAACTGGAAACCGCTCGGGCCGCGCAACGGACCGGCGACCTGGCCGGGCTGCATGTCGCGGATCAGCTGGGCGAATGCGTTGGGGATCTCGTCCAGGCTGCGCCAGCCCAGGTCGCCGCCTTCCAGCGCGTTCGGGCTGTCGGAGTACCGCACTGCGGCCGCCGAGAAATCCAGCTCGCCCTTGTCGATCAATGCCTTCACGCCATCGACCTTTTTCTGGCCGGTGGCGATCTGGTCGGCCGTCGCGCCTTCCGGCAGGCCGACCAGGATGTGTGCCAGGTGATATTGGCTGCCGGTGGTGGCCTGCTGCGCCAGCGCAGTGTCCACTTCACCTTCGCTCACGCTGATGCGGCTCTGCGCAAAGCTCTGACGCAGGCGCTGCACGATGATTTCGTCGCGCACCGAAGCACGGAAATCGCCATAGCCCATGCCGTCGGCCGCCAATTTCTGGCGCAGGCCATCGACAGTGGTGCCGTTTTGCTGGGCGATGCTGGCGATTGCCCGGTTGAGTTCCTCGTCGCTGACACGGATACCGCTGCCATCGGCGCGCCCGACCTGCAATTTGACCAGAACCAGACGCTCCAGCACCTGGCGCTGCAGGACATCGTCCGGCGGCAGCTGGTTTTCCCGGCCGGCGTACTGCGACTTGACGTTGCGTACGGCGCGATCGAGCTCGCTCTGCAGCACCACGTCTTCATCGACGATGGCGGCAATGCGATCCAGCGGCTGGGATTGCTGTGCCGAGGCCAACGGCGAGAGCGTGCTGGTGAGTGCCAGCAGCGAGGCAAGAACAACAGAGAAAGGCTTGGTCATGGAATCAAGTTCGGATCGTAATCGTCCGGATTAGTCGTGGTATTGCTGGGCGGGACCAGGTACAGGTCGTCGCGGTAATAGCCGAGAATAGCACGGCGCAAAGTGCGGTCCGTGTTCTGCCCGAACGAGCTTAGGCCCTTCAGCACGAACTCCACCTGGATGGAGTTGTCCATCTCGCCATTGCGGTTGCGCACGAACCGGCGCACCAGCGCGCGCACCGCCAGGCAGCAGCTGTCCCACTGCACGCCACCGATGATTTCCAGTGGCTTGCGGTCCAGCAGCGAGTAGTAATAACGGCCGACCGCACTCCAGCTGGGGTTGATCGGGTACAGGAAGGAGAAGTCGGCCTGCTTGAGCTGGTCGCTGTCATCGATCAGGTTGCGACGGTAGCGATACGCCAGATTGATGATGCCGTCGTTGTTGAGCAGGTAGCGCGTACGCAGGCTGGCCAGATCTTCCTTGCGCGAATTCGGGTTCCATTGATAGGTGGCGCCCATCGACCAGCGGTCGTTGATCATATAGTTGGCGTCGGCCACCCAGGCGGACTTGCCCTGCTCGATCGGTTGCTCGCTGCCGCCCGTGGCAGTGTTGGTGCTGTTGTTGATGGTGACCAGCGAGTCGTTGAAGTACAGGATCTGCCCCGCACTCAGCGACAGTTTCTCGCGGCCATCGTCCTGGCGCAGCCAGCGCGAGGTCACTGCCAGGGTCAGCTGGTTGGCATCGTTCTGACGGTCGGCGCCGGTGTAGCGTGAGTCGCGGAACAACTGCCCGTAGCTGAAGGTGAACGGGCGGGTATCGAAGACCGGCAGATCGTCCTGGTCGCGGTACGGCACGTACAGGTAGTACATGCGCGGTTCCAGCGTGTTGAGATAGTTGGTGCCGAATACCGAGGTCTCGCGGTCGAAATACAGACCGGCGTCCACCGATGCGATCGGCAGGCTGCGCGACGGAGAACGGTCGCCGGTCAGCGGCGCGGTGTTGGCCAGCGTCGAATCCAGCTGATACGCGGTGTAGCGCCATGCCACGGTCGGAGTGAAGAACCAGGCTGCGCCGGACAGCGGCATCGAGATATAGGGCTTGATGTCAAAGCGCGAACCGCTGCCGTATTCCTTGTTGCGGATGTTGGTGCGCACGTAATCATCGCCGTCGTCACCGTTGGTGTTCCCGTCGGTCGGAGGCCTGACAAAGTAAGAGTCGTCGTGGTTGAAACGCACCGCTTCGGCGTACACGCCGGCCTCGAAGATGCCGAATGGCTTGTCCCAGGTGAAATACGCGCGCGGCTGGCGGTTGTAGGGCAGTGCCTGCTCGTCCAGCGTGTAGTCGGTCAGCTGCCAGCGGTCGGCCATCAGGCCGGCGGTCCAGGTTTCGCCGGTACCGTAGATGCCGACGGTGCTCTGCAGGCTGGAGGCCGAGCCCATGCCGTTCAGGCGGCTGGTGAAGTCTTCCACATAGCGGGTGTCGCTGACCCAGGAGATGCTGGCGCGCGCCTGCCAGTACTTGTTGACGTTGTGATAGCCGCTATAGAAGACGCTGCCGCGATCCTTGTCGCGCAACTTGTCGTTGGGCAGGTAGTTGCCGGTGATCTCGCCGCGACCGCCTTCGTACAGGTAGCGGAACTCGGTGCCGAACATGAAACCGCGCTTGCTCATGTAGCGCGGCAGCAGGGTCGCGTCGTAGTTCGGCGCCAGGTTCAGGTAGATCGGCTGCAGGTAGTCGAAGCCATTGCGACCGGACAGGCCGAACTGCGGGAACAGCAGGCCGGTCTGGCGACGGTCGTCGATCGGGAACTTGAACCAGGGGAAATACAGCACCGGCACCTTGCCGATCTGCAGCACGGCGTTGCGGGCGGTGCCGAAGCCTTCTTCGTTGTCGACGTCGATCTCCGGCGCGCGCACGCGCCAGATCGGCTGCGAGGGATCGCAGGTGGTATAGGTCGAGCGGTGCATCTGGCCGACCTGGCCCTGCAGGTCCACCGACTCGGCCGCGCCGTTGCCGCGCCGGTCCACCAGCTGGTACTGGATGTTGGTGACCTTGTGGGCGTCGGTGTCCTGATTGCCTTCGGCGCGGTCGGCGACCATGCGGAAGGAGGTGTCCTGGTAGCGGACATGGCCTTCGGCGATGTAGTTGCCGGTCTCGGTGTCCATGCGCAGGTTGTCGGCGCCCAGGAACTGGTCGCCGCGCTTGAGCGCCACATTGCCCTGGTACTGCGGGGTGGTGCTGGTGCCGGACAGCTGGTCGCCTTCGATGTCGGTCGGCAACTGCTGGCGCATTTCGGCGGCCTTGGCATCTGCGGCGGGCGCGCCGTCGAAGCCTGGCAGCGGATCCACGGCCGGGCACAGTCCCCAGTTCAACGGCTTGTCGGCAGCCATGGCCGGGAGGCAGATGGCGATGCTCAAAGGCAGGGGCAGCAGGCGGAGAACTCGGCGCACGCGTGATTCAACCAATAAAATGGCGACTAGCTTGCCGTATACCCCGCATAGGGGCAATGAAGAGCTCCCTGGTCGGGAGGGCGAGGTTCATCGCGATGGGGGGCGCGAGCAAGGCGCCGGTAGGGTTCAACGCAGCGCGGCCACGTGCGCCACGCTGCTTTCGCGCAAGGCCTGCAGGTCGTAGCCGCCTTCCAGCATGGACACCACCCGGCCACGGGCATGCCGCTCGGCCAGGGTGCGCAGCGCGCCGGTCAGCCAGGCGAAGTCGTCGGCATCGAGCATCAGATCGGCCAGCGGATCGCGCAGATGCGCATCGAAGCCGGCCGAGATCAGGATCAGCTGCGGGCGGAAGGCATCCACCAGCGGCAGCATCTCGTCTTCCCACACGTTGCGGAAGCGCAGCCCGTCGCTGCCTGGTTGCAGCAGCAGGTTGTGGATGTTGCCGATGCCGCGCTCGTAAACGCTGCCCGAGTGCGGATAGAGCCCGGACTGGTGGGTGCTGAGATACTGCACGCTCGGGTCGCGCTCGAAGATCGCCTGCGTGCCGTTGCCGTGGTGGACGTCGAAATCGACGATGCTGATCCGTTCCAGCCCATGCCGGTCGCGCGCATGCGCGGCGGCCACGGCAATGTTGTTGAACAGGCAAAAGCCCATCGACACCTGCGCGGTGGCATGGTGCCCGGGTGGGCGCACGGCGCAGAAGGCGGTGCGGGTGGCGTCCTGCATCACCGCGTCCACCGCGGCGATGCCGGCCCCGGCCGCGCGCAACGCCGCCGCGCGCGAGCCGGGCGACATCACGGTGTCCACGTCGAGCCGGTGGTGGCCTTCGAAGGCGGTTTCCAGCACCGCGTCGACTTGTTCGCGCTCGTGCACCCGGCACAGGTCGCCGAGCTTGGCCAGCGGCGCCTCGCGCCAGTCCAGGTCCGGGAACGCGTCGCGCAGTGCCTCCACCACCGCTTCCAGGCGGGCGGGGCTTTCGGGATGCTCGGGGCCGGCGTCGTGCCCGAGGCAGGCGGGATGGGTAAAGACCAACATGGGGCAAATCTAGCCTGTCCGCCGTGCCATGTGCAGGTCAGCCGCGCCGGCGGTCGTGCCGCCACAGCACTTCCTGCTGGCCATCGGCGCGCGCCAGCACGCGCGCCAGCACGAACAGCAGGTCGGACAGCCGGTTCAGGTAACCGATCGCCTCGCTGCGCACGCTCTCCTGGCGCGATAGCGCAACGGTCTCGCGCTCGGCCCGGCGCACGATGGTGCGGGCCAGGTGGCAGCGCGCAGCGGCCTCGCCCCCGGCCGGCAGGATGAACTCCTTCAGCGGGGGCAGCGTGTCGTTGAAAAGGTCCAGCTGGCGCTCCAGTGCATCGATATCGGCGCGATCGATGGCGGCATGGCCGGGGATGCACAGCTCGCCGCCCAGATCGAACAACTGGTGCTGGATGGTGGTCAGCAGCCCGGCGATCGGTTCCGGCACGCCGGGGGCAGCCAGCAGCACGCCGATGGCGGAATTGGCCTCGTCCACGGTGCCATAGGCGTTGACCCGCAACGCATCCTTGCCGGTACGGCTGCCGTCGCCCAGCCCGGTGCTGCCGTCGTCGCCGGTGCGCGTATAGATCCGCGAGAGCCGGTTGCCCATCTCAGCCGGCCTGGGTCTGGCCGGGCGCGCTGGTCAGGCGCTCGGCGGCCACCTGGATCGCCGCGGCAGCGGCGACATACAGCGCGGCGCTGCGCAGATACGGCCCCAGCCAGTCGGTGTAGTTCTTGAACCAGCCGGCCACGGTCGGCTCGGCCACGCTGGCACTGATCCAGTAGAAGCTGCCCTGGGCGATCAACTGGCACAGCGCCACCGAGAGCAACAGCGCCGGCGCCAGCCGGGCCAGCGCGCTCCACTGCGCGCCGTGGTACTGCCGACGCAGCCACATGCCCCCGGCCCACAGCGCGAAATACGCCGGGATCAGGCACCAGTACGCCGGCGACACGCAGTAGTGCTGCCAGAAGCTCAGGCCCTGGCTGGTGATCACCAGCCAATCCACCGCCACTGCCAGCAGCATCAGCAGCGGGAACGCCAGCCTGGTACGCGCGGCCAGATGGAAGCCGCCGATGAAGAACACCGCCCAGGACGCGTCGGGGATCGGCGCGAAGTGATTGATCCGCGTGGCCGCCATCAGGACGGCAAGCAGACCCAAAACCAGGGTGTCGTGCGAGCGAGGAGTCATGCGCGGAGGTGGCCGGATCACAGGCTGGCGAGTGTAGCGTGGAACCCGGCACGCCCGCGCCATTGGCGGCTTTGCGGTGGCCCGCCTGGCCGCCCCCGTTGCTGGACACGGCGGACGCAAATCGGTGGGTGCCCGGATGCGTCCTGCACCGGCCAGGGCCGGCAGCGCTCCCTGCGCGAGCAGCCGGCCGCGTCAGACCAGCTAGGGCGCGGCAAGCTGTCCCACCCGTTCGCGGCAACGGGTCATGGGCGAAGGCTTATCATGTGGCAATGACACATCCACATGACGTTCTGATCGTCGGCGGCGGCCTGGTCGGCTCCAGCCTGGCGATTGCGCTGGACCGCATCGGCCTGGATGTCGGGCTGGTGGAAGCCACCCCGGCCGCCACGCCGCCAGCGGTGTTCGACCAGCGCAACCTGAGTTTTGCCGCCGCCACCGTCAATGCGCTGAGCGTGCTGGGGGTGATGGCCAAGCTGCGCAGCGCCCCGGGGCCGATCCGGCGCATCCACGTCAGCCGGGCCGGCGACTTCGGCCGTGTGCAGCTGGATGCGGCCGATTACGGCCGCGACAGCTTCGGCCAGGTGGTGGTGGCGCGCGATTTCGGCGAGGCATTGGCGGCACGCCTGGACGAGCTGACCCGGTTGCGCCGCTATCGCCCGGCACGCTGCATCGGGGTCGAGCCGGTGCAGGACGGTCTGCGCGCGCTGCGGATTGCCACCGCCGATGGCGAGCAGCGCGTGCAGGCCCGGCTGGTGGTGGGCGCCGACGGCACCCATAGCGCAGTGCGCGAGCTGCTGCATATCGGCAGCGATGCGCACGACTTCCTGCAGACCTTGTTCGTGGCGCGGGTGCGCGCCTCCCGCCCACCGGATGGCACCGCCTGGGAGCGCTTCGGCGAGCACGGGCCGACTGCGCTGTTGCCGCGCGGCGATCGCCACTACGGCGCGATCCACTGCGTGGCGCGCGCCGAGGCCGAGGCGGTGGCCGCGCTCGACGAGACCGGATGGCTGGCCAGGTTGCAGCGGGCGGCTGGATGGCGCGCCGGGCGCTTTGTCGCCAGCGGCGAGCGCAGCGCGTACCCGCTGGTGCAGGTGCTGGCCAACGAGTTGGTCGCCGAGCGCGTGGTGCTGCTCGGCAACGCCGCGCAGACGCTACATCCGATCGGCGCACAAGGCTTCAACCTCGGCTTGCGCGATGCACTGACGCTGGCCGAATTGATCGAGCACGATCGCAGCGATGCCGGGGCTGGCGCATTGCTGGCCGGTTACCTGGCACGCCGACGCGTGGACCGCGAGCAGACCATCGGGTTTTCCAGCGGGCTGGCGCGGCTTACCGGGAATCCGGCGCCGTTGCTGCGGCCGTTGCGCAGCCTCGGCCTGCTCGCCACCTCGCAGGCGGCGCCGCTGCAGTCGATGCTGGTCGGCGGGGCGATGGGTTTCCGGGGCGATGTGCCGCAGTTGTGCAGGGGCGTCGCATGAGCCGTCGTGGTAATCGTGATGCCTTGATCGTTGGCGGTGGCGTGGTCGGTGCCGCCTGCGCGCTGGCGCTGGCCGATGCCGGCCTGAGCGTGGCCCTGGTCGAAGGCCGCGAGCCCGCGCGTTGGCGGGCCGACCAGCCCGATCTGCGCGTCTATGCCTTTGCCGCCGACAATGCCGCATTGCTCGACAGCCTGGGCGTCTGGGCCTTGGTGCGCGCTGCCCGCGTGCAGCCGTACCGGCGCATGCGGGTCTGGGATGCGGCCGGTGGTGGCGAGCTGAGCTTCGATGCCGACACCCTGGGCCGCGAACAACTCGGCTGGATCATCGAGCACGCGGTGCTGGTCGATCGCCTGTGGGCCGCCGTGCACGCGGCCGGCATCGAGGTGCATTGCCCGGCACGCGTGGTCGAGCTGGAGCAGGACGCACACAGCGTGCGCCTGCGCCTGGACGATGGCAGCCGTCTGGAAGCGGCGCTCGCCATCGCTGCCGATGGCGCCGCATCGACCTTGCGCGAGCTCGCCGGTCTGCCGGTGTCGCGGCATGCCTACGCGCAGCGCGGCGTGGTCGCCTTCGTGGAGACCGAACAGCCGCATCAGGCCACGGCCTGGCAGCGTTTCCTGACCACCGGCCCGCTGGCATTCCTGCCGTTCGCCGATGGCCGCAGTTCGATCGTATGGACCTTGCCGGATGCCGAGGCCGCGCGCGTGCTGGCGCTGGACGATGCCGACTTCTCGCGCGAGCTGACCCAGGCCTTCGCGGCGCGGCTGGGGCAGGTGCGTGTGGTCTCCGCGCGCACGGCGTTTCCGCTGCAACGGCAACTCGTGGAGCAATACGTCAGCGGCCGCGTGCTGACCTTGGGCGATGCCGCGCACGTGGTGCATCCGCTGGCCGGGCAGGGCGTCAATCTGGGCCTGCGCGATGTCGTTGCGTTGCGCGATGAGGTGCGCAATGCGCTGGCAAGGCGTGCGGACTGGGCCGCCCCGCATCGGCTGCAGCGCTGGGCGCGCACCCGGCGTAGCGAGAACACCGTGGCCGCCTATGGCTTCGATGCGATCAACACGGTGTTTTCCAACGACGACATGCATCTGACCCTGTTGCGCGGGTCGGTGCTCGGGCTGGCCGGCACGTTGCCGCCGCTGGTCGATGTGCTGTGGAAGCGCGCCTCTGGCAGCGCGTGATCGCCTGACGGCCGACGCGCATGGCGTCGGTCATGTGTTGGTATGTCGATACGCTTATAGCGCGGGCAGCATGTTCCATACGACGGGCGAAGCCGGCGTGGCTACAGTCGAGCCATGTCATCTTCCACCACCCGTTCGTCCAAGCCCGGCCTGCTGCTGCTCTGCGGCCTGCTCTGCGACGCCAGCATCTGGCAGCCGCAACGCGCGGCGCTGAGCGATCTGGCCGAGGTGCAGGTGCTGGACTTCGCCGGCTTCGACAGCATCGTGCAGATGGCAGCACACGTATTGGCCGTCGCTCCGCCGCAGTTCGCGGTGGCGGGCCATTCGATGGGCGGGCGGGTGGCGCTGGAAATCGTGCGCCAGGCGCCGCAACGCGTGCAGCGCCTGGCCTTGCTGGACACCGGTATTGCGCCACGCCGCGACGGCGAGCGTGAGCAGCGCGCGGCGCTGGTGCGGCTTGCGCAGACGCAAGGCATGCAGGCGCTGGCACGGCAATGGCTGCCGCCGATGCTGCATCCGGACCGGCACGCCGATGCCGGGCTGATGAACCCACTGATGGCGATGGTGCAGCGGCATAGCGTGCAGACCTACGCCGGCCAGATCGAAGCCTTGCTGGAGCGCCCCGATGCCGCGCCGGTGCTGGCACAGATCCGCTGCCCGACCTTGCTGGGCGTGGGTCGCCAGGACGTCTGGAGCCCCCTGGCCCAGCACCAGCAGATGGCGCGGCAGATCCCGCACGCACGGCTGGTGGTCTTCGAAAACAGCGGGCATATGGCGCCCCTGGAAGCGCCCGCGGCCGTCAGTGCTGCAATGCGCGACTGGCTGCAGGACGCGTGATGGCGGCCCGGTCCGGCTGGCGGCGCGTGCGCTGCCGTCGCTGACCAGGCGTGTCGGTTTTTTCAGCAACACCCCGAGGAGGCTGCATGCCCGACGATGCATCGATCATCATTGCCTGCGAGCAGGTAATTCGCCAATTCGCACTGCTCAACGATCGTCACGATCACGACGGTCTCGCCGCATTGTTCACTGCCGACGGCGTGTTCGCCCGCCCCAGTGCGCCGGAGCTGCCGGTGCACGGGCGCGAGGCGATTCTGCAATCGTTCCGCGCCCGCCCGCCGCGGACGACCTGTCACCTGATGCTCAACACCCTGGTCAGCATCCAGTCGCCGACCCTGGCGCATGCGCACAGCAAGGTCCTGCTCTACACCGCTGCAGACACCTCGACGGCGCCGCCCTGGACAGCTCAATCGCCTGCGTTGCTCGGCAGTTTCGACGACGTGCTGGTACTGGAGCAGGGGCGCTGGTTGTTCAAGCAGCGGCTTGGCGCCTTGCTGATGCGCATCGGCGCTGACTGATCGCTGCCTCGCACCGATTCAACGACGCACAGACGGCGCGTTCGCCGCCGCCGCGTACCGCAGCACCGCTTTCCTCCCCCACGTCGCGCCGCAGTCATCCATCCATCGCCTTGGAGAATCGCCTAGTGGAACGCGTGAGCTCATCTGCCCGTTGTGCCGTTGCACCGCCACGGTTACCGTCGTACCGGCGCCGTGTCCTGACCTTGCTGACACTGCTGGGCGCCGGCGTGCCCGTTGCGGCATCCGCACAAGCGGTGCCGGAAACCGCTGCACCGCCGCAGGGCATCAACCTGGGCGGGACGAGTTTTCTCGATGGCTTCGGCTCCTCGACGCAGGGCTGGACGGTGATCGAGTATCTACGCCACTACGACTTCGACGCGATCAAGGACGCGCGCGGCGACGATTCGGCCGCCTTCCGCGATCCCAAGGTTGGTGTCAGCGTTCTGCTGACCCAGCTGATCTACGTCACGCCCTACCGGTGGAAGCGCGCGTCGCTGAGCCTCAATGCGATCGTGCCGCTGGTCAATTACGACATGTCCTTCGCCGCAGACAGCCCCGTGCAGTTGCGCGGCAACGGGTTCGGGATGGGCGACATTTCCTTCGGCCC
Source organism: Xanthomonas sp. WHRI 6108 (assembly GCF_040202385.2). Lineage (NCBI taxonomy): Bacteria > Pseudomonadati > Pseudomonadota > Gammaproteobacteria > Lysobacterales > Lysobacteraceae > Xanthomonas > Xanthomonas sp. WHRI 6108. Next base: position 1,006,051 of record NZ_CP168198.1, read on the forward strand.
GGCGCTGCAGATCGACCCGGTGATGCGCAACGGACGAGTCCTGTTCTTCCAGCGCTTCGCAATCGATGCGTTCGCTCCGGTAGGCAAGTTCGATCGCGATGTCGCGATCAACCAGAGCACCGGATTCTGGTCGGTGGCGCCGCATTGGGCGTTCACCGTGCAGCCTAGCGACAACTGGGAGATCAGCATGCGGCTGAACTATCTCTACAATTTCCGCACCGATCGCGCCGGCGGCGTACCGCCGATCCCGGGATTCCGTTTTCGCAATGGTCAGGCCGGCGATGTGCTGTGGGCCAACCTGGCCAGCTCGGTCAAGGTCAGCGAGCAACTGCGCCTGGGCATCAACGGGTATTACCTGCAGCAGCTGAAGGACAACCGCACCAACGGGCAGCGTGTGCCCGACAGCAAACGCATGCAGTTCTATCTCGGGCCGGGGCTATCCTGGCGGCTGGATGCCAACAACCTGCTGAATTTCAATGTCTATCTGCCGGTAGAGGTGAAGAATTCGGTGGCCGGCACCAGCGTCAACCTGATGTTCGTGCATTCCCTTTGACGTGGAAGCACGCACATATCCGCAGCATGCACGCCGGCGGGTCTGCGTGCATGCTGCGGCGCAGACGGATGCAGCACGCTGCTGCAGGCAACGCTGCATGCAGCGCTAGGCGGGGTGATCCTACTTTCGAGTTCTGAGCTGAGCAGGCTGCTACGCCAGGCCTGGCCAGTGCACCCTGTCCGCGCCAAACCCGCGCGCGCGTCAGATGCCCATGCTGTGGCGCTGGGTATTGGCATGCTCGCGGAACAACAGCTCGGCACGCGCGCCATCGCGTTGTTCGATGGCCGAGACGATGGCGCCGTGCTGCCGATGTCCGTAGTACAGATCGTCGTAGGCCAGGGTGGGCGAGCGTTGGCCGAACACCACATTGACCGGGCTGACGAAGGGCACCACGGTGCACCGGTCCACGGTCTCGGTCAGGATCGGCTTGTTGGCGGCCACCACGATGGCACGGTGGAAGCAGGCATTCATCGCGCCATAGGCCTGCTCGTCGTCGGCATCCAGGCTGCGCGAGGCCAGGATCCGGTCGCCTTCGCCCAGACAGGCATGCAGCGTGGCCAGCAACGCAGCCGAGGCGCCCTGTTCGGCGACGGCGCGTGCGGCCATGCCTTCCATCAGGGCACGCACCGCCAGGGCGTCCAGGCTTTCCTGCTGGCTGAAACGTCGCACCGCATAGCCGCGGTTGCCGGCCTGCACCAGCAGGCCTTCCTGGCACAGCGCCGGCAGGGCCTGACGGATGGGGGTGCGCGAGATGGCCAGTCGTTCGGCCAGTGCGGCTTCGGTGATGCGCTCACCGGGGGCGAAGGTGCCGCACAGGATCAGTTCGCGTAGCTGCTGGACCGCTTGCAATCGGTGGTTGTTCGCCATTGGCTCCATTCTCTCGCGCCGTACCGCAGCGCACGTTCCTTCGACGGGGAAAACTCGCAAAACCGGTATAAAAACCTTGCAGATGAGAGCGCTTGGTGGCACTTTGGATCCCAAGGATACCGTTTTGGCGGTCCGGAGTGGCTGGTCGGCGTTGTTGGGATCCCATGGCGGGACGGATTTCGACTCAATCAATGGTGCGCACCCGGCCACGGAAAGTGGCCGGCGTGCATCGCAGGAGTGCAGCATGGCAAGCATCATCGGCGGCATCGGAACCTCGCACGTTCCCACCATCGGGGTGGCCTACGACAAGGGCAAACAGCAGGATCCGCTGTGGAAGCCGTTGTTCGACGGCTACACGCCGGTGGCTGCCTGGTTGGCCGACCAGCAGGCAGACGTGCTGGTGTTCTTCTACAACGACCATTGCACGACGTTCTTCTTCGACCTGTATCCGACCTTCGCCCTGGGCATCGGCGAGCGCTTCCCGGTGGCGGACGAAGGCGCGGGGCTGCGCAACCTGCCACCGATCCGCGGCGATGTGCAATTGCAGGCGCATATCGCCGAATGTCTGGTCAACGACGAGTTCGATCTGACTGTTTTTCAGGACAAGCCGATCGACCATGGCTGCGCGGCGCCGCTGCCGTTGCTGTGGCCGCACGTGCCGGACTGGCCGGGCACGGTGGTGCCGATCGCGATCAACGTGCTGCAGTACCCGCTGCCGACCGCGCGCCGCTGCTACCGCCTGGGCCAGGCGGTGCGGCGGGCGATCGAATCCTATCCGGAGGATCTCAGGGTGGTGGTGGTGGGCACCGGCGGGCTGTCGCATCAGATCCACGGCGAGCGCACCGGTTTCAACAACACCGACTGGGACATGGAATTTCTGGACCGCTTCCAGCATGCGCCGGAAACGCTGACCGATCTCACCCACACCGATTACGTGCGCCTGGGTGGCGCCGAGAGCGTGGAGCAGATCATGTGGCTGGCGATGCGTGGCGCGCTGGGCGGGCCGATCCGCAAGCTGCATCAGAACTACTACCTGATGACCACCACTGCGATGACGGTGGTGCTGTACGAGCCGGGCGTCGAAGCCGCTGACGCGCCGTCTTCGGCGCAATTGCTCGCGCACGCCACGTCTACCGCGAATGCTGCATGAGGGCCGGCCGATGAATCCGCAAGTACAGGGCATGGAGCAGATCGGCGGCACTTACCTGTTCGATCTGCGCACCAGCAACCGCGCGTTGCGCATCAACCGATTCTTCTGGCATATGATCCGCGCCCCATGGCGCGATCGCTTTCTTGAAGATTCCGAAACCCTGATGCAGGAAGCCGGCCTCACCGAGCATGAAAAGGCGCTGATCCGTGCACGCGACTGGCTCGGGCTGGTGCAGTACGGCGCCAACTTCTTCGTCATCGAAAAATTTGCCCGCGTGGTGCGCATGACCAATCTGCAGGTCTACGCCATCATGCGTGGCGAATCCTTCGAAGATTTCATGCAGACCCGGCGTGTACCCGATGCACGCTGAGCTGCAGGCGGCGGCCTGGTGCCGTCCCGCCGCATTCCCCGACTTCCCAACGTAAGGTCTACCCCCATGACCATGTCCTCCGTGTTCTTCGAACACCGCATCAAGGTCCGGCATCTACGTGTCATCGAGGCGCTGGACCGGCAGAAAAGCCTGCTCCGCGCCTCACGCGTGTTGAACGTCACCCAGCCCGCATTGACGCGTGCCCTGCAGGAGATCGAAGAGATCGTCGGCGCGCCGCTGTTCGAGCGTCATTCGCGCGGCGTGCGCCCCAATGCCATGGGCGAGGTGCTGGTACAGACCGCGCATGTCGTGCTCGGCCAGTTGCGCCGCGCGCAGGACACCTTCGAGGGGCTGCTGCAGGACGATGCGCTCACCATCACCGTGGGTGCGTTGCCGGTCGCCGCTAGCGGCCTGTTGCCGGCCGTGCTGGCCGCCTTGTATCGCGCCGAACCCACGCTGCGGGTACGCCTGCTGCACGGACGCACCGACGAGCTGCTGCCCAAGCTGGCCGGTAACGAGATCGACCTGGTGGTGGGTCGGCTGTATCCGCTGGCCCGCTACGACGCGTTGATCCGCAAGGTGCTGTACCAGGATCCGATCGCGCTGGTGGCGCGCAGCGATCACCCCCTGTTTGCCAACGGCCAGGTGCGCATCGCCGAAGCCGCTGCGTATCGCCAGGTGCTGCCGACGCTGAGCCAGCATGTCGAGCGCGACGTGGCGCAGGTGATGCGCGAGCATGGGCTGGCCACGCGCGATCAGCTGCGTTCCAGTTCGGCCAGCTTCACCCGCGAGATCCTGCTCGGCACCGACAGCATCGCGGTGATGCCGAGCATGATGGTGGCCGGGGATATCGCACGCGGCGAGCTGCGCGCCTTCCAGCTGCAGCAGCCGTCGCAGGCGCGCGCAGGCGGGGTGATCTATCGCGATGGCAGTGCCATCCACAAGCCCGGCGTGCGCCTGTTGATGCGCGAACTGGAACACCAGTTGGCGGTCATGGCCGAGCAGGGGGCGGTGTGGGTGGACGACCAGATCAGCGAGGACAACCTGTTGCTGGGCGAGTCCGCGTGATCGATTGAGCGCGGCATGCGCGGCGTAAGCCGCTGCCATGTCGCGATGGCGCTGGAGTGCGGCATGCATGCAATGGGCAGCTCAGGCTGCCCATTGTGCTGTCTGGCATCGGCCGCTGCCGTGTCGCTGGTGTGGCGGGGCAGCAGCCTGCGCGTCACTGCCGGCTGCTTGCGGCGTAATCCAGATCCGGGCGCATCACGCTTCGGTAGCCAGGGCATCTTTCAGGCGCGCCTTCTGCAGCTTGCCGGTCGCGGTGCGCGGCAGCGCCTCGACCACGCGCAGGTGTTTGGGCACCTTGTACTTGGCCAGTCGCTCGATCAGATAGGCGCGGATCTGCTCCAGATCCGGCGTCTCGTCGGCCGGCACGATCGCCAGGTAGCCCACCTCTCCCCATTGGGGGTCGGCGATCCCCACCACTGCGCATTCGCGCACCTGCGGGTGATCGGCAAGCAGCGCTTCGATCTCGGCCGGGTACACGTTCTCGCCGCCGGAAATGAACATGTCCTTCTTGCGATCGACCACCCAGAAGAACCCGTCGGCATCGCGCCGCACGATGTCGCCGGTGCGGAACCAGCCGTGCTCGTCGAGCGCAGCGGCGCTTGCCTGCGGATCGCGCCAGTAGCCGGGGCTGAGGTTGGCGCCGCGCAACAACAGCTCGCCGGGCACGCCGACCGGGCAGTCGTTGCCATCGCCATCGACCACGCGCGTCTGCACTGCAGGGGTCGAAATGCCGACTGCGCCCAGCTTGTCGCGGATCACCGCGCAGTCCACCGACATTCCGAACACCGTGCCGGCCTCGCTCATGCCGAAGCCGCTGACCATCGGCACACCGTCGTCCAGCCAGCCGAGCAGGTCATCGCTGGCATGCGGCGCGCCGCCGCTGACCAGCGCGGTGAGATGCCGCAGCGACGCCGCATCGAAACCGGGCTGGCTGCGGAAGGCCTGCATCATCTGCGGCACGCCGACGTAATGGGTGATGCCCAGCGACTGGTCGCTCAGCCAGGCCAGCGTGCGCGTGGGCTCGAAGCCGTTGGAGACCTGGATCGAGCCGCCCACCGCCAGCACCGGGCGCACATTGGTGGCCAGGCCGATGACGTGGAACATCGGCGCTTCGCACAGGAAACTGCTGCCGGCATCCACGCGCGTGGTGACGCCGAAGTTGTGCGCCACCTGCTGCAGGTTCTGCTCGCTCAGCATCACGCCTTTGGGCTGGCCGGAGGTGCCGGAGGTAAACAGGATCAGGCTGATGCGTTCGGGGGGAATCGACCCGGTGTCCGCCGGTTCGAGCGTGTTCGCCGCATCGACGAAGTCGGCCAGCGAGGCGACATCGGCGCGCCCTGCAGCAACGTCGTCGCCCAACAGCAGGCGTGGCTCGGCGCGCTGCAGCAATGCATCCAGTTCGGCCGTGCTCAGCCGCCAGTTCAGCGGCACGTAAATCGCGCCTACGCGTCCACAGGCGAAATGCAGCGCCACCTGCCAGACCGAATTGCGCGCCAGCACGGCGAGCCGTTCGCCATCGATGCAGCCGCGCGCCTGCAGCAAGGCGGCCAGACGGCCGATCAAGACATCCAGTTCTGCGTACGTCCATTGCCGGTCCTGCAGCAGGTCGCGGGCGGCAAGCCGGTGTGGGGTAAGGCGGGCGTGGAAGGAGATCGAGTCGGTCGGCATGGTCATGGCGCTGTCTTCCGAATGCAGATTGGGAGAGTGACTGGCGTGAGTGCGACGGCTGCGGCTGAAGGTTGACGCGTGTGCGAAAACACCTGGCGAACGTTCACCAGAAAGTGCGGACACACCGCAGGAACCGATGGACAAGGCAGTGCCTGTCGCATCGCGTTGCGACCGCGCTTTGGTGATTGCGCGGTCGGTGGGCTAAAGGGCCTAACTGAGATAGATGGTCTTGGTTTCGAGGAAGGCGTGCAGCCCTTCGATGCCGCCTTCGCGGCCGATCCCGGAATGTTTGACCCCGCCGAACGGCATGTCGAAGTCCACCCACATGCCATTGATCGAATGACTGCCGCTGCGCACGCGGCGGGCGATGCGGTAGGCGCGATCGGGGTCCTCGCTGTAGACCGTGCCGTGCAGGCCGAAGTCGCTGGCATTGACCTTGGCGATCAGGTCGGCCTCGTCGTGGTAATCGATGAAGCTCACCACCGGGCCGAAGATCTCTTCGCGGGCGATGGTCATGTCCGGCGTCACCCCGGCAAACACCGTCGGCTCGATGAAGAAGCCGCGCGGCAGATGCGTCGGGCGGCCGCCGCCCATGACCAGGCGCGCGCCCTCGGCGCGGCCTTGTGCGATGTAGGACTGCACGCGCTCGAGCTGGCGGCCAAGCGCCAACGGGCCCATGCCGGTCTCGGCTGCGAACGGGTCGCCCAGCTTGAGCGCGCCCACAGCCGCGCAGTACGCCTGCAGGATCTGGTCGCGTCGCTGCGCCGGCACCAGCACCCGGGTGAGCGCGAAGCACACCTGGCCGGTGATCGGCATCGAGTAGGGCACCAGGCTGGGCAGCAGCTTGGCGATGTCTGCATCGTCCAGCACGATCGCGGCCGACTTGCCGCCCAGCTCCAGCCCGACCCGCGCCAGCCGCTCGGCGCAGGCCACCCCGATCAGCCGCCCGGCCTGGGTGGAGCCGGTGAAACTCACCTTGTCCACCTGCGGATGGCGGATCAGCTGTTCGCCGACCTCGCGACCGCCCGGCAGCAGATTGAACACGCCATCGGGCACGCCGGCGGCGCTGATGCATTCGGCCAGGATGTAGGCGTCGATCGGCGTTTCCGGTGAGGGTTTGGCCACCACCGTGCAACCGGCCGCCAGGGCCGCAGCGACCTTGTAGCAGAGCAACACCAGCGGTGCGTTCCAGGGAGTGATCGTGGCGACCACGCCTACCGGCTCCTGCACGATATGCACGCGGCCGCCGTTGGCACGTGCACGCGGCTCCACGAATGGGTGGGTTGCGATCAGGTCGCCGTAATAGTCGAACAGGCCGGGTGCCTGCTGCGAGGCGCGGCGACTGAAGCCGATGGTGGCGCCGACCTGCCCGGTCCAGGCTTCGGCCAGCTCCGGCAGGCGCGCACGCAACCGTGCGGCCACGCGCTTGAGCACGACGCCACGCTCGTGCGGCGATAGCTGCGGCCAGGGGCCGCTGTCGAACGCGGCACGCGCGGCGGCGATGGCCGCCTCGGTGTCTGCCGGCGAGGGCTCGGTGTAGCGCAGCAGGCGTTGTTCGGTGTGCGGGGCAATCACATCGACGTCGCGATCGCCGCTGCTTGCGCGCCATTGGCCGTCGATGAACAGGCCAAACGGCCCACGCGCGGCGATTCCGCGCAGGGTTGCGGACAAGGCTTCCATACTCCCTCCTCGGTGCAGAAAACCACTGGCAGCGCCAGCGATGCGCGTGCTGCACGCATCGCTTCAGGCGCCGTAGGACGTGCTCAGGCGCTGTTTTTGGTCAGGTCGTATTCGCCCAGGCCGGGCTTGTAGCTCTTCTCGTCGATGAACTGACGGATGCCTTCCTTGCGGGCGTTGTTGTCGAACGAATTGGCTGCTTCCTGCATGCGCACCAGGTAATCTTCGGCTTCGTCGTAGGTCATGGTGCCGACCCGGCGCACCGCATCTTTTGCGTACTTCAGCGCGACCGGGTTCTTCCTGAGCAGCATCTCGGCCACCTCGCGCGTGCGCGCTTCCAGCCGTTCCAGCGGCACGCTTTCGTTGACCAGGCGCCATTCGGCGGCCTTCTTGCCGTCGACCATCTCGCCGGTCAGCGTCATCCACATCGCATCGCGCATGGACAGCAGTTCCACCGCGACCTTGGTGACGCCGCCACCGGGCAGGATGCCCCAGTTGATTTCCGACAGGCCGAACTGCGCCTCGTCGGCGGCGATCGCCAGATCGCAGGCGAACAACGGCCCGAAGCCGCCACCGAAACACCAGCCGTTGACCATCGCGATGGTGGGTTTCTGGTACCAGCGCAGGCGGCGGAACCAGCCGTAGGATTCGCGCTGCGAGCGACGTACACCGCGCAGGCCCTGGGCTTCGGTTTCGCGGAAATATTCCTTCAGGTCCATGCCGGCCGACCAGGCGGTGCCTTCGCCACCGAGTACCAGCACGCCGACGTTGTCGTCGAATTCCAGCTCGTCCAGCACGTCCATCATGCGGCGGTTGAGCGCCGGGCTCATCGCATTGCGTTTGTCGGGGCGTGCGAACTTCACCCAGGCAATGCGGTTTTCGATGCGGACCGATACCACGTCATGCTCGTTCAAGCGGCGTCTCCTTCGAGTCGGTACAGAGTGGAAGTCACAGTTCTTCAGCGAGCGCGGCGTCCGGCACGTTTGCCCGTTCCAACGTGGCGCTGGCGTTCAACTTGCAGAGTAGGCGCAGCAAGGTCTGCTGCTCGCTGGCCTGCAGGCCGGTGCAGGTGCGCGCGACCGCCCGCGCCAGGCAGCCCTGCGCGGTGCCGAGCGTGCGCTCGCCAAGCGGGGTGAGGTACAAACCCTTGCTGCGTCGGTCGCGGCCGGCCAGGCGCTCGATCAGGCCCTGCTCGGCCAGTGCGTTGGCGATCTTCATGCCGGCAGCGCGATTGACCAGCAGGCGGTTGCCCAGTTCGGTCTGGTCGCAGCCGGGCTGGTCGCGGATATGGATCAAGGCGGTGACGCGCGCCGGAGTCAGGTGCAGTTCGGCCAGTTCCTGGCGCGCGGCGTGGCTGGAGGCCAGGGTCGCCAGTTGCAATTGATAGCCAAGGTCTGCGGCAAGGGCCAGGCGAGCGCTCATCGATCCATCCAAATTGTATCCGTTAAATACAATCTAGCCGACCGAAGCGGGCACTGCAAGAGGTTGTGGCGGTCATAAACGAAGGGCCGTGCGCGCCTGCGTAGCGCGGGTGCGCGCGGCCCTGTTTGCGATGCTGCCGAATGACTTACCGGATCAGCCAGCCGGCCAGCTGTTCGCTGCTCAGGTGGCCGCTGTGCTGGGTGTCGAGCGCGTCGAATTCATCGGCCAGTGCCGGGTTGGCCTGTGCCTCGGCGCGACTGATGCTGCCGTCGCCATCGGTATCCATGGCCTGGAAGTCGATGCGGTAGCTGCCGACCACGCTGTTGGGCTGGATCGAGCGCACGATCACGCTGGACTCGCCGCGCGGGCGCTCCAGCTGGGCCTGATGGGTGACCTCGCCGCTGGATAGCGGCTGGGTGCGAATCACATTGGGCACATCGATCAGCGGCATGCTGCTGGCCGGCGTCGGCGCCTGTTGCGCGAGCGCGTGGCCGCCGAGCAGCAGCAATACGGAAAACGAAACGGTACGAACGGTGGTCATCAGATCCCCCTGATGTGGAACAGCCCGCAAGCATAGAGGCTGTCGGGCGTCCTGAGGTGTGCAACGTGCGCTCGATGTCTGGCGACAGTAACTGCATGCACTAGGCTGACGGTGCAGCGTGCGCGATGCGGCATCGGCAACCGGAACCCATGGCCGCAGCGCACCGTCGCACGCTGCATCCAGGACAGCGGCTCAGCCGGGGATGAATGGAAACACGATCTTCAACAAGCCCTTCAGACCGCCCTCGGCAGTGCTGGCCACGGCCTTGGCGCCCAGGCTGTTGAGCGCGCGCCGTACGTCTTCCCAACGCACCTGCGCGATGTCCTTCTTCAACAGGTCCGCCACCTCTTCGGCGGTGGGCGTGAGCTTTTGCAGTTCGCGCACGGTGGCCTGCGGGTCCGGTTGCAGATAGCCCCAGCGCTCGGCGACTTTCAGCAGCGTGTCGAAGCGTACCGCGACCACTTCGCGATTGCGCTCGTACACCGGCAAGGCACCCACATCCAGGATGGCCTGTTCGAATTGCTGCGCATCGTCCGGGTGCTCGATGCGAACCGCCAGAAAGCCTTCCTTGCGGCTACGCTCGCTGACGTGCTTGGCACCGGAGCGCAGGTTGTCTTCGGTGAGCACGTTGGCGACGATGCGCTGCATTGCCGCGTCGCCTTCCTCGGGTACCAGCGAGCGCCAGCGCGCATAGCCGTCACGACGCAGCGCCTTGACCTTGGCCGAGGTCACCCGCAGCTGCAGCGCGACCATTGCGTTGGAGCTGTTGCGCGAGATGGCGCCGTCGCGTTCGAGCAGCACGAAGATCAGCAATTCCAGATCGCGCTTGGTCAGCGATTGGAATCCCTGCAGCAGGGTCAGGCGCAGGAATTCGTTGCCGAAGGCAGCCGCGTCCTTGAGTTCGATCGGTTGCATGGGGAGTCCTCCACGGGTGACCTGCAGGATGCCAGGACGCTGTTGCGCGACCTGAGAACCGTTGCGACGCGCGCAGCAGTTTCAGCGTCCGGTTTCGCGGCCCGGACGATCGGACCTGAACGTTTCAACTGCGCCACGATCCTGCAAGGTGACGAACACCTGTTTGCCATCGGTGCCGCCGAACGCGACGTTGCTGGCCTTGCGGCCTTTCAACGCGACCGTGCGCAGCAACTTGCCCTGCGGCGAGACCACCGCGATCTGCCCGGCATCGTAGCGGGCGATATAGAGGTTGCCGTCGGCATCGCAACGCATGCCATCCATGCCGAAGTCCGGGAAGCTGATCAGCAGGCGCTTGTTGCGCAGGCCGCCGTCGACGCGGTCGTATACCCACACCTTGCGCGACATGCTTTCGTTGACGTAGAGATGCTTGCCGTCGGGGCTGACGTCCAGCCCGTTGGGCGTGGTCATGCCCGATTCCATCAACGCGACGACGCCCTCGCGGCTGATGTGCCACAGGCGGCCGCTGTTGTCCTTCCAGTTCGGGTCGCTTGCATAGAAGCTGCCATCGGGCGCAATCGCCAGATCGTTGGGGCCGTCGGCATCGGGCAGCGAGGCGAAGGTGCTGACCGCACGCGTCTGCAGGTTCACCTGCAGGATCTTGTGGCCGGTGAAGTCGGCCACGTACATCGTCCCGTCGCGGAAGCGGATGCCATTGCCGGTACTGCCCTCGGGCAAGGTCACGAACACCTCTGCCTTGGCGCTGCCATCGGCGTGCAGGGCAATGCGTGCGATGGTGCCGTCCTTGCCCAGATTCACCGCATAGAGCGCGCCATCCGGTCCGGCGGCAGGACCTTCGGCATTGTGGGTGAAGGCGCCATCGCCGATCAGGTCGCGCGCAACGAAGGGCGCATCGGCAGCGATCGCCAGCGAGCTGGACAACAGCAACGCCAACGGCAGGAAACGGCGGCGTACGACAGCGGTCATGCGGCATGCTCCAGATGGGATCGTTGCCAGTGTGCCAGAACGTGCGCAGCGGCCATGGCGGTGATCACGCACGATCAAGTAAGGTGCCCGGGCAGCATTGGCCGACGAGCGACCAACAGCAGCACTGCGCCCATCTGCGGGCAGTGTGAGTGGGCGCGGTGCGGCATGTACCCACTGACACTCCGTGCGAGTGTGTCGTCGTCGCTGACGACCGCACGCGATGGTGTCAGCCGCTCTCAATCTTGCCAAGGAGGTTTGCATGTCCGTGGAATCGATCACACGTCGCCGTTTGCTCGCCGCGTTCGGCAGTGCAGGCATCCTGCTTGCTGCGCCCGGCTGGGCATTGCCGAAGAAAAAGCCGGGCAAACCGCTCAACGTGGCGTTGGCCGGCCTGGGCAGTTATGCCAGCGAACAGCTCGCGCCGGGCCTGGCATTGACCAAGCATTGCAGGCTGGCCGGCATCGTCACCGGCACGCCCGCGAAGATTCCGCAGTGGCAGGCCAAGTACGGTATCGCCGACCGCAACGTCTACAACTACGAGAACTTCGACCGGATCGCCGACAACGACGACATCGACGTGGTGTACATCGTCACGCCGACCCATCTGCATGCGCCGCTGACGCTGCGGGCGGCGGCGGCCGGCAAGCACGTCTGGTGCGAAAAGCCGATGGCGATGCATGCCGGCGAATGCGAGGCGATGATCGCGGCGTGCAAGCGCAACAAGGTGGCGCTGACGATCGGTTACCGCATGCAGCACGAACCCAACACGCGTCGCCTGATCGCGATGGCCAGCGAAAAACCGTTCGGCGCGATGCAGCGTGTGCGCGCCGAGGCCGGGTACAACGGCTATCACGATGCGACCAAGGCCGATCGTCCGTGGCGCTTGCGCTCCCAGTTCGGCGGCGGGGCGATGTACGACATGGGCGTGTACCCGCTCAACGCCGCGCGCTACACGGTGGGCAGCGAGCCGTTGGCCGTGACCGCCAAGCGCTGGACCGATCGCCCCGAGCTGTTCGACGAAGTCGACGAGCATATGGACTTCACCCTGGAATTTCCGAACGCGGTGCGTGCCGAGTGCAAGACCAGCTTCGGCAACAACATGAATGTGCTGCGTGCCGAATGCGAACGCGGCTGGTACGAGTTGTCGCCGTTCCAGAGCTACCAGGGCGTGACCGGCAAGGCCAGCGACGGGCGCGTGTTCGACGCCAAGGTGCCGCACCAGCAGGCACTGCAGATGGACGAGGACGCGCTGGCGATCATCAACGGCACCCCGCTGCGTGCGCCCGGCGAAGAAGGCCTGCGCGACATCCGCATCGTCGATGCGATCTACCGCTCGGCCCGCGAGGGCAGCAAGCGAATCGTGCTCTGATCGCGCCTAAGCTCCGTCAATCGACGGAGCTGCCCGCCGAAGCGAAACGAGCAGGCTGGCGCGCACCAGCCTGCCACGATGAAATTCCCAAGGGCCGTGCAGTCGACTACCAAAAAGCGGCTACCCAGCAATCACGCCGGATTGCCATCAGTGCGACTGGCGCAGGTGAATCACCACACCAGCTCCCGCGATACCCGCCAGCACCCACCGCAATAACAACGCCACCAATCCGCGCTTTTACGATTCCCGATTCCCGAATCCCGAATCCCAGCTCTTACGATTCCCCAATCCCGATTCCCGATTCCCCGCTCTCAACCCCGCATCGCCAACACCGTGATCTCCTCACGATCGTGATACAGCTGCTTGGCACGCACGATCAGCGATTTCTCAGCCTGCTGCTCGAACAGGTCCAGGCACAGGCGGGTTTCGTCCCAGCGCTTTTTCATCGGCAGCTTGAGGTTGAAGATGGTGTTGCGGCACCAGCCTTCGCGGATCCAGGTGGCCATGCGTTCGGCCACGCGGCGCGGTTGCTCAACCATGTCGCAGACCATCCAGTCCAGTGCCTGCGCAGGCTTCCAATGAAAGCCGTCGGCACGCAGATGCTCGACCAGGCCGGTCTCCAGCACATGCTCGCGTAGCGGGCCGTTGTCGACGCTGGTGACATGCAGGTGCTGGCGGGTGAGCACCCAGGTCCAGCCGCCGGGAGCTGCGCCCAGGTCGGCGGCGCGCATACCGGGCTTGACCAGCGCTTCGCGTTCGTCCGGTGCGAGCAGGGTGAGCAAGGCTTCGTCGAGCTTGAGCGCCGAGCGCGATGGCGCCTCCGGCAACAGCTTCAAACGTGGAATGCCCAGAGGCCAGGGCGCGCTGTCGGCACTGTCGGCCACTGCCAGCAAGGCGTGGTCGCCATCGAGAAAACAGATATGCAGCCGTGCCAGGCGCGGCTGCGGCTTGTCGGTGAGCAGGCCGGCCTTGCGCAAGGCCGGACGCAAGGCGTTGCCGAAGCTGCGCGCCAGCCCTGCCAGCGGCTTGCCCGCGTCCGAATCCGGGTGTTCCACCCACAGATCGCCGAAACGCGGCTGGCCTTCCAGTGCGGCCAGGATCGGCGTGATGCGGTCCTTGGGGTCGATGCCCTTGAGTTCGGCAATCACCACCAGCTTCTGCCGCGCGAAGATCAACTCACGCCAGTGCAGCCTGGCAGCCAGTTGTGCGGCCTCATCGCAGACGAACAGCACATAGCCGTCGTTGCGCTGGGTACGCGCATAGCCGGCGATGCCGACGAATGCGGCGCGCGCGCTCAACTCGGCGGCCAGCTCCGGCTCGAAGCCCTGGCGGCAGTAACACAGCAGGCCGCTCATCGCAGTGCCTGGCGTGCGCGATCGCTGCGGGGCAGATCAGTAATGGTCACCGCCGCCCTCGCCATAGTTGCGCAGTACCGCGCAGGCCTGATCGCGATGCACGTCGCGCACCACCTCGATGCCGCGGCGGGTGAGCTCGCCCACCCAGTCGGCAGGCAACGGGCCTTCGTCGAATTCGGTCAGCGCCATCACGTCTTCGGCGCGTGCGCCGATCAGCAGCCGGTCGATGCCGGCCCACACCGTGGCGCCGTAGCACTGGCAGCACGGCTGCGCGGAGGTGGCCAGCGTCACTGGCGACAGCACATCGTTCAGGCGCGGCGTCTGCAGGCGCTGCTGCGCGAGCATGTAGGCCATGTTTTCGGCATGCGCCAGCGAGGTGGTCTGCGGCACCACGCGGTTCACCGCCGCGGCGATGATGCGGTGGTCCGGGCCGAACACGACCGCACCGAACGGGCCGCCGCTGCGCTCCTGCACATTCATCCGCGACAGTTCGATTGCCAGCGCCACCTTGTCCTCGTCGCTGGGATAGGCGCGGCTGTCGTCGACATGCGCGTGGATCCAGTCGGGCAGCGTGAGGTGGACTTGCGCGTAAAGCATCAGTGGACCATTTCTGTAGAGGGGGGAGCGGGGCGCAGTGTATCGGCCTGGGCGTCCTTTGCGGCACATTGCCCGGCCACGCACTGGCAGGCGCTGATCTCGCGGAAGCCGCACACGCTCATCATGCCGCTGGCCTGGCACTGCGCCATCACGCCTTTGGGGTCGGTGGCACTGTTGACGTTGACGCAGGCCGGGAAGGCGCCGCAGCAGTTGCCCACGTTCTTCACCGTGCAATCGGCGTCGGTGCGGCAGGTGGTGGTCACGGTGACCGGTTTGCCGGTGGCCGGGCCGCTTGCCGAGTCGGTCGCCGGAGGCGGCGCGGCGGTATCGGCCGGTGGTGCGGCCACGCAGCCGATCGACACCAGGCAGGCCAGCAGCAACAGCGTGCTCAGACAACGGGACAAAAGACGGGACATGCGGCCGCTCCGATCAGGACAGGTGAGCGGCCATGGTAAGCCCCGGATGCGCGGAATGTGGCGCGCGCTGGATCGGCTACGGAAAGCCCGGGGATCGGGGCCCTGCGCGCGTTGCGGCTGACGACGCTGGCCGGGGCGCGGCGTGCGACCGCAACACGCCTGCAGCCTCAATGCAGTCAACGCTGTCTGCGCAGCGCCCGCTGGCAGCGCGTGGCAAGGTCCAGTTGCTGCATGCTTTCGTCGCGGCGGTCGCTGGGCAGATCGTCATCTGGCCGGCCCGGAAGAAGCGTGCAGAACACCTCGGCCGGGGTCACCGCGTTCGGGACCGGTGGCTGCGGCGAGCAGGCCGCCAGGCCGAACGACAGCGAAAACACCGCGCTGCGCAGCGTGTTTGCAGGCGGGCGTGGACATGGTTGTGGGAGGCACATGGCGGCGTTGCTGGCGGACACAGCCTGCAATCTAGGCCGCTGCGTGCATCAGGTGCCGGCGTCATTTCGCTTCCGCATGCAGTGCTGCGCACCACAGCACGCCGACCAGGAGGCAGGCGATGGCGGCCAGCTCCAGTGGCGTGGGCAGGCGCATTTCCCAGGCAAAGCCGTACAGCAACGCAAAGACCGTCTCGAACACGATCATCTGGCCAACCAGAGTCAGCGGCAGCACCCGGCTGGCCCGGTTCCACAAGGCGTTGCCGATCACCGAGGCCAGGATGCCCAGCAACAGCGAAATGCCCCAGAAACTGGCCCAGTCGATCGGCGCATGTGGTGCGCTGCCGATCAGTGCGGCCGGCGCCAGCAACAGCGCCAATGCGCCGGTGACCACACCGGTCAGCAGCGACCAATCGCCACCGGACAGGTCCGGGCGCCGCCGCAGCCAGCGCGCATTGCCGATGGAATAGGCCGACCACGACACCAGCGCACCGAATGCGCACAGCAGGCCGGCGATGCGGGTGGCGCGATCGCTGGCGTGGTGAGCGGCATCGTGCTGCAAGGTGTCCAGGGCGACCAGCGCCACGCCGATGACGCACAACACGCATGGCGCGGCCAGGCGTCGCAGCTGCACCGCGCCTGCGGCCCGCGTGCCGATCACGGTGACCACCACCGGCAGCAGGCCGATGATCAGTGCGGTCGCCGCACTGCCGGCCCACTGCACCGCGCTGCTGAGCAGCACGTAGTAGATCAGGTTGCCCAGCAGGCTCAGACGCACCAGCGCCCACCATTCGGTGCGCCCCAGCCGCGCAGCGGTCTGGCGCGCGCGCGGTGCCAGCACCAGGGCTGCGACCGCGCCATACGACAGGTAACGGGCCACGGCCAGTTGCAACGGCGTAAACGCCGCCAGCAATTGCGGCGCCAGAAACACCAGTCCCCATAACGCACCTGCGCCGATGCCGCAGGCAACACCCACCATCAAGCGCTCACGCATCGTGCTGCTCCTTCATGCCATGCAGCATGCAACGAAGTGCGGCACGCAGTCTCCATTGCGCTTGTTCATCAACTCGGAAGATACCGCTCTGAGGCGCCGTCCCCGCTGGCTGCATCACGCGCGCTGACCACCAGCGATGCGCCGATTACCGCAGGCCCGGCTGCGGCTGCCTGCCGCCGTTCCCGCGCCGGATGGCTGGCATCCGGCGCGGTCTGACTCACTTGGCCCAGGTGTCGCGCAGGGTCACGCTGCGGTTGAACACCGGCGTGGCGGCGCTATGGTCGCGGCGATCGGCAACGAAGTAGCCGGTACGCTCGAACTGGAACGACTGCTCGGGCGCTGCCTGTGCCGCGCCCGGCTCCACGTAGCCGCGCACGCTGCGCTTGGACTCGGGGTTGAGATGGTCGCGGTAGGTCTTGCCCTCGGACTCGTCATCGGGCTTTTCCACCGAGAACAGGCGGTCGTACAGGCGGATTTCCGCTTCCACCGCATGCGCGGCGCTGACCCAATGGATGGTGCCCTTGACCTTGCGGTTGGCGCCTTCCATGCCCGGACGCGACTCCGGGTCCAGCCAGCCACGCAGCTCGACGATCTCGCCTGCGTCGTTCTTGATCACCTCGTCAACGCGCGCAATGCCGGCGCCGCGCAGGCGGATCTCGCCGCCGGGCACCAGGCGCTTCCAGCCCTTGGGCGGGACTTCGGCAAAATCCTCGCGCTCGATCCACAGCTCGCGTGAGAACGGCACCTCGCGCGTGCCGAAGCTCTCGTCCTTGGGATGGTTGGAGAAGCTCAGCGTCTCGTTGTGGCCTTCCGACAGATTGGTCAGCACCAGCTTGAGCGGGTCGACCACCGCCATGCGGCGCGGCGCGGCCGCATCCAGATCCTCGCGCAGGCAGCCTTCCAGCACCGAGAAATCGATCAGCGAGTTCTGCTTGCTGATCCCCACCCGGTCCACGAACAGGCGCATCGCCGCCGGCGTATAGCCGCGCCGGCGCAGGCCCTGCAGCGTGTACATGCGCGGGTCGTCCCAGCCGTCCACCAGCTGTTCTTCCACCAGCGCGGTGAGCTTGCGCTTGCTCATCACCGTGTAGTTGATGTTCAGGCGCGAGAACTCGATCTGGCGCGGCTTGGCGGCCTCGCGCGGCAGGCCCTTGTCCAGCAGCGGCTGCAGCAGCTCCGGATGCGCGGCCAGGTCCACCTTGTCCACGCACCAGTCGTAGAGCGGGCGGTGGTCTTCGAATTCCAGCGTGCACAGCGAATGGGTGATGCCTTCCACCGCATCGCCCAGCGAATGCGCGAAGTCGTACATCGGATAGATCGGCCACGCATTGCCGGTGTTCTGATGCTCGACATGCTTGATGCGGTACAACGCCGGGTCGCGCAGGTTGATGTTGCCGCTGGCCATGTCGATCCTGGCGCGCAGGGTGCGTGCGCCATCGGGGAATTCGCCGGCACGCATGCGCCGGAACAGGTCCAGGTTTTCCTCGACGCTGCGCTCGCGGAACGGCGAATTGCGGCCGGGCTCGGTCAGCGTGCCGCGGTATTCGCGCACCTGCTCGGCGGATAGGTCGCAGACGAAGGCATGGCCGTCGCGGATCAGTTTTTCCGCGGCCAGGTAATACACCTCGAAATAATCCGATGCGTGGCGCAGCTGCGCCCACTCGAACCCCAGCCAGCGCACGTCGTCCTGGATGGCGACCACGAACTCGGGGTCTTCCTTGGCCGGGTTGGTGTCGTCCAGGCGCAGATTGCACAGCCCGCCGAACTCGGCGGCCAGGCCGAAATCCAGGCAGATCGCCTTGGCGTGGCCGATATGCAGATAGCCGTTGGGCTCGGGCGGGAAGCGGGTGCGGATGACCGTGTGCTTGCCGCTGGCCAGATCCTCGCGGACGATCTGGCGGATGAAGTCTTTCTTCTCCGCCGGGGCGGTGGCGTCGGTGGCTAGGGTCTCGGACATGCGCGCATCAGCAATAGGTAAACCGCAAGTTTAGGCGGTGGCACCGGTTAGGGGTAGGCGGCGTGTCAGTGGCCGGCCATCGCGCGCCACCTGCGCGCGGTGGTCCTGCGCGCAAGCGCCTTGCTGCCTGGGACCGCATGGGCTGACCGCAGCCAGGCCGGCTGCCATCTGCAGGCGGCACGGCGGGCTGGCCGGCACCGCCGCCGGCGCGTACGCTGCGGCGATCCTTCGGAGTGCCCCACGCATGCCTCTGCCCCGCCTGGTGATCGGCGACAAGACCCTGTCCTCCTGGTCGCTGCGCCCGTGGCTGCTGCTGCGGCACTTCCAGGTACCGTTCGAAGAGATCGCGCTGCCGTTGGATACGCCGCAATTCCAGGCCCGCATCGCCGGTTATTCGCCCACCCGCAAGGTGCCGGTGCTGTGGGACGACACCCTGCATGTCTGGGATTCGCTGGCGATCTGCGAATACGTCAACGAACGCTGGCTGGATGGCCGCGGCTGGCCGTCCGAGCTGTCGGTGCGCGCGCAGGCACGCGCGGCGGCGGCGGAAATGCACTCGGGCTTTGTGGATTTGCGCACCCAGCTGCCGATGAACCTGGCCCGCGCGCCCGGCCCGGCCCGCTGGGACGCGGCTGCCGAGCGCGACATCACCCGCATCCAGGCGCTATGGGCCAGCCTACGCGCCGAGCATGGCCATGCCGGGCAGTTCCTGTGCGGCGACTTCGGCATCGTCGATGCGATGTTCGCCCCGGTCGCGCTGCGTTTTGCCAGTTACGGCGTGCCGTTGTTCGAGGCTGCCGGCGATTACCTGGCCGCACTGGATGCATTGCCGGCACTGCGCGAGTGGAAGCAGGACGCCGCGCGCGAACGCCTGGAGCGCGGCTGACATGCAGATCGCGTATCGCGCCAGTCACATCATCGACGCGCATCTGGCCAAGCACGCGCTGGAGGATGCCGGTATCACCGCCTTCGTGTTTGGCGAGTCGCTCTTGGGCGGTGCCGGGGAACTGCCTGCCTTCGGCGTGCTGCAGGTCTGCGTTGCCGACCTGCACCTGAGCCAGGCACAGGCGGTACTGGCAGAGATCGGCCTGTGCGGCGAGGTCACCCGCGCGCTGTAGCGCAGCGCCTGTCGTAGGAGCGCACCCGGGCGCGACGTGGCGTTCATCGGCACAGCCACGTCGCGCCCGGGTGCGCTCCTACGCTGGTGTTATCGGCACAGCTCCGGTCGCGCCCGGGTGCGCTCCTACGATGTGCGCGCGTCATTCCGGCTGGCGCCACCCTGGCGGCGCCGCATCCGGTGCGGCCAGCGCCCGCAGGCGTTTGAACAGCACGGTAGTTTCGGCCACGTTCCAGACCCGCAGCGCGACCTCGAAGGTGTCCAGCGGCTTGGTCAGGAAGTCCTTGGCGCCCAGACCCAGGGCGCGATGGCGCGCGCTGCGGCTGGGGTCGGCGGTGAGCACGATTACCGGCAGGAAGTGGCCGGGATCGGACAGCCGCGCCAGTTGTTCCAGTAGTGCATAACCGTCGAGTTCCGGCATCTTCAGATCCAGCAGGATCAGGTCCGGCGCGAATGCCGACACCAGCCCCATCACCCGCAATGGGTCGGTGGTGGCGATGACCTGCTGGAAGCCCTCGCGCTGCAGCAGGTCTTCGAGCAGCCGCACATTGGCCGGCTCGTCGTCGACGATGAGGATGCGGGAACCCAGGATTTCGTCGCGTGTCATGCCAGCAGTCCGTCGATCACAGTGAAGAATTCCGCCACATCGAGCGGCTTGGTCAGATACGCGCGCACGCCCTGATTGCCGACGCGCGCCAGGGTAGCGGTGGTGGCATCGGCACTGATCACCACCACCGGCACGCCGGCCGTGGCCGGCTGCGCCTGCAGCTCGCGCAGCAGTTCTTCGCCGTTGCCGTCGCTCAGATGCAGGTCCAGCAGGATCAGATCCGGCATGCCGTGCTGCAGCAGCGCGCGCGCCTGCGCCAGGCTGGCCGCTTCCAGCAGCTGCCATTGCGGGCGGCGTTCGCTGAGGGTGCGGATCAGGGCCTGGTTGGAGGGGTTGTCTTCGATGCTCAGCAGCCGGCACACGCCCGTGCCCGCATTACTCGGCGGCACGATGGCGCGCGCCGGCTCGCTGCGTTGCGGTTCGCCCTGCGGCAGCGAGATCCAGAAGCGCGCGCCATCGCGGCTACTGTCCACGCCGATGCGCCCGCCCATCGCCTCGATCAGCCGCTTGCTCAGTGCCAGACCCAGGCCGGTGCCTTCCACCGCCGAGCGCTCGGCACCCAGCCGCTCGAACGGCGTGAACAGCCGCTCGATCTGTGCCGGCGTCAGGCCCGCGCCCTGGTCGGCGACCGTGATGCGCACCTGCTCGCCATCCGGCCGCGCGCTCACCTGCACCTGGCCGGCGGTGCGATTGAACTTGACCGCGTTCGACAGCAGGTTGAGCAGCACCTGGCGCAGCCGCTGTGCATCGGCGCGCACCGTCCACGGCCCGTCGATGGCGGCCGGCTGCAGCGCGATGCCGTGCTTGTCCGCGTCCGGGGCGATCAGGCCCAGCGCCTCGTGGACGGCCGCGCGCACCGAGACCGGCTCCGGGCTCAGATCCAGTTGGTCGGCTTCGATCCGCGCGATGTCCAGCAGCTCGGTGATCAGCCCCAGCAGGTGTCGGCCGGCGCCGAGAATATGCTGCAGATGACGGCGATGCCCGGGCTCGGGCAGATCCATTTCCAGCACCTGCGCATAGCCCAGGATCGCGTTGAGCGGCGTGCGCAATTCGTGGCTGCTGCGCGACAGGAATTCGGTCTTTGCGCGGTTGGCGGTTTCTGCCTCGCGCCGTGCCAGTTGCGCTTCGGCGGCACGTGCGGCGAGCAGTTCGCTGGCCTGCGCCAGGCGCTGGCCGACCTGGCCCAGCTCGTCGCCGGCGCGCGGTTGCGGCGCCAGCGGCAGGCCTTCGCCCAGCCGGTCGGCATTGGCGGCCAGCGTGCGCAGGCGTCCGGACAGTGCCGAGGCGAACCACGCCACCGCGAACACCGCGCCCAGGCCGCCCAGCATCGCCGCACTTAAAGTGATGATGAGATTGCGCTGGCGCAGCCCCTGCGCCTTGGCGGTACGTAGCTGCAATTGCGCGGTTTCGTAATTGCGCAGTTCGCGCAGTTCGGCACGCAGGATGTCGAGCTTGTACTTGCCGTCCCACAGCTGGCGGATCTCTTCTTCGCGGCTCAGATCCGGTGCCAGCAACCGGCGCCACCCCTGCATTTTTTCCGCAAACAACGGTTTGATGCGCGCAAACCGTTGCGCCTGCCCCGGGTCGGTGATGCGTTGCGACAGCCGCTCGGCCACCCGTTGCAGGCGCGGCTCGGCATCGCGGTATGGGGTAAGGAATTCATCGCGGCGCACCAGCCGATACCCGCGCACGCCGGCCGCGGTTTCGGCCAATAGTGCGTGTGCTTCGTACAGATCGCTCAACACCTCCAGCGTCTGCCGCACATCGTTTTCGGCGGCGATGTTCTGCCGCTCCACGCTGTAGATCGCCATCAGGGCCACCGCCAGCAGCAGCAGGGGCAGGGTCACCACCGCCAGGCTCTTGCGGGTGATCGGCCAATCGTTCCAACGCACCGCCATTGCATTCATAGCGCGAGTCCGGCTTGGACCGCGTACACCGCGGCCTGGGTGCGATCTTTTACCTCAAGTTTCTGCAGGATTCGCTCCACATGCACTTTGACCGTGCCGGGAGAAATCCCCAGTTCAGCTGCCAGCGTCGCATTGGTGAGGCCGCGCGGCAGCAGGGACAGCACCTGTTTCTCGCGCTTGCTGAGCGCGGTGAGGCGGTCGTCCTGCACCGGCTTGCGCCGACGCGTGGCGAGCGGTTTGGCCGGTTCGGCCACCATCGCCGGCAGCAGCAATGCGAAGGCCTGCAGCGCCTGCACATCGTCGTTGCCGGGGGCGGGACGGTTGTCGTTCCAGGCCACGCACAGCATGCCCAGGGTGCTGCCCAGCGCCTGGATCGGCACCTTGGCCTCGCGGATATCGGCCGGGCGCGGTGGCATCAGCCAGGCCGCTTCATGACTGTCGCCGGCTGCGCTGGCACCGGGCGGCAATGCGCGGCCGCGGCTGGCCAGCACCTGCGCGCGTGGCCCACGCTGTGCCAGCACCGCGCCATGTTCCAGGCCCAGCAACAGCAGCACCCGGCCCAGTACCGCGTCGCAGGCCTGTTCCGGCGTCTGTGCCTGACGCAGCGCCACCGCGACCTCCCAGAGCGCCTGCCAGCGTGCGCTGTCGGATGCTTCGCGGCGTAGCGTCAGGCGCCAATCGCCAGCATTGGTAGGGGTTTCCATGAGTTCGCTCTAGGCCGATCAGCATATTTGAGTATATGCCAGTCGGCAGAATTGTTGGGCCCGCTTGGTTTCGATACTGCGCTTGCCCGATGCGGCAACCCCCTCAACCACACGGAGATTTCCCATGCGTCGCACTCTGTTCTCTCTGGTTCTGGCTCTGGCTGCCACCCCGGCGCTGGCTGGCGGCGTGATGCACTACACCGACAAGGCCACGTTGCCGGCCGGCGGCGAAGAACGCGAAGTCGCCGCGCTGTTCGACACCTGGAACGCGGCACTGGCTACCGGCAATCCGGACAAGGTGGCCGATCTGTATGCCCCGGATGGTGTGCTGCTGCCGACCGTGTCCAACGAGGTCCGCGCCTCGCGCGAGCAGATCGAAAAATACTTCGAGATGTTCCTGACCAAGAAGCCGCAGGGCGTCGTCAACTACCGCACCGTGCGTGTGCTCGATGACGACAGCGCGGTGGATGCGGGTGTCTACACCTTCACGCTGACCGACAAGGACGGCAAGAAAACCGACGTGCAGGCGCGCTACACCTTCGTGTACGAGAAGCGCGACGGCAAGTGGCTGATCATCAATCACCACAGCTCGGCGATGCCGGAAGTGGACACCGCCACCGCCTCGGTGACCAGGAAGTAACGCCGCATTGACCGTAGTGGCTTGAAAGCCGCTACGGCCGGCGCCATCCAGCAGGCAATCCTCACGATTGCGGAGTTGCACCATGCTGGGAATCGGCGCTTTCAAACAACGCATGCCACGTCCGGGCGAGGCCTTGCCCGGACGCGCGCAGGCACTACCGCTCCACAACACCCACCTGATCAACGGCCATCCGTTGCGCGGGGAGTTCACCGGCCTGGCCCAGGTGCAGTTCGGGCTCGGCTGCTTCTGGGGCGCAGAACGCAAGTTCTGGAATCTGCCAGGGGTGTACACCACGGCGGTGGGTTACGCCGGCGGCGAGACACCCAACGCCACCTACGGCGAAGTGTGTTCCGGGCAGACCGGCCATACCGAAGCGGTGTTGGTGGTGTACGACGAAGCGTCGGTGTCGTTCGCACAGTTGCTGCGCACGTTCTGGGAAAGCCACGACCCCACCCAGGGCATGCAGCAGGGCAACGACGTCGGCACGCAATACCGCTCGGCGATCTATTGCACGACACAGGCGCAATACGACGCTGCGCTTGCCAGCCGCGATGCGTACCAGCAGCAACTGGACGCCGCCGGGTATGGCGCGATCACCACGGAGATCCGTTTCCCGGCGCCCACGTTCTACTACGCCGAAGACGATCACCAGCAATATCTCGCCAAGCATCCCAATGGCTATTGCGGGCTTGGCGGAACGGGAGTGAGCTGCCCGATCGGGCTGGATGCCTGACGGAAAGGCGGGCCGGATTGAAGCGCTGTCATCCACGTGATCGTGGCGGCGTGCCGATGGCCGACAGTGACCGGCAGCGTCATCACGATCAGGCAGCGCATGGGAGTGCATGCCAGGCAACTTGAATGGCTACGCCGGAGACGGCGTGGCCATCTTTTTTTGCGACGCGCGCAAGCTGCGCCGGCACCGCCGCGGGTGGCCGAGCGGCGAACCGGCCCAGCGGATCATTGCGGTCAATCACGACCGCCAATCGGTGCGATGGATCGGTGCGGCGACCCACTGCATCCAGTCAGTGCAGCCAATGCGCCAGGCGTGCCTGAATCCACCGGATCAGACGAACTCGCCGGCGAACATGCCGCGCAGCTGGGCGAGCATGTCGGTGCGTTCCGGATGCAGCAGTCGCATGCAGGCAAGCGCGAAGCCGACCGGGCTGGTGCCGGGTGCGGTGATCACGCCGTCGGCGGTCACCACCTTTTCGTGCCGGTATTGCGCAGCACCGGCATACGGCACCACGTGTTCCTGCAGGAAGGCCAGCGCGTTGCTGGTGTGCGCGCGCTGGTCGAGCAGGCCGGCATAGGCCAGGGCGATGGTGGCGCCGCAGATCGCCGCGACCGGGCGCTGGTGCTGCACGCGCTCGACCAGCAGGCCGCTCAGGCCGGGGATTTCGCCGGCCTGCCAACGCTCGCTGCCGGGCAGGATCCAGAGATCGGCATCCAGCGGCGCCAGATCGGAGAGGGCGAAGTCCGGGGTGATGCGCAGCCCGCCGATCGACTGCACCGGCTGACCATCGATGCTGGCGATGGCGACCTGGTCGCCGAACCATTCGCGCGCCGCCGGCAGGACAACGCCAATTTCCCAATCGGCCACGCCGTCGACCATCACCACTGCAATGTTTGCCATTGTCCGCTACGCCAGTTGAGGAACCCGGATTCTAGGCAGTGCGGGTTGCGCGGGTGTAAGCGACGTGTGGAGAACGACGCCGAACCGCGCGCCGATCAGGCGCGCGCATGGCAGCTTGGTGGCGGCTGTGCGGGCGTCGATGCGTCCACAAGCTCGACGGTGACTGGAAAGTACGGCGGCCCAGGCCGGCCGCAGTTTCCAATGCCAGCATCGCGAGGGCCTTGCCTTACGCGTCGTGGCTGCATTGTGTGCTGCGCAGCCAGATTGCAAAAACCAAAACGCCCACAGCCACCAGGCTGCAGGCGTTGGTATTGCGACCCGCGGTGCTGCAATCAGCCGGCGAGCTTGTCGGTGATGGTCTTGCGCAGTGCCTGCAGATCCTTGGCGAAGGCATCGATGCCGCTGGCCAGCTTTTCGGTGGCCATCGGGTCGGCCGCCAGATCGGTGGCGAAGCTGTCGCTGTCGATCGGGGTGATCTGCGCGTTGTCGGCCTGCGCAGGCGAGAGCTTGCGCGGCAGTTCGCCGTGTTCGGCGTCGAGCTTTTCCAGCAGCTCCGGCGAGATGGTCAGCCGGTCGCAACCGGCCAGGGCCTCGATCTGCGCGGTGGAGCGGAACGAGGCGCCCATCACCACGGTGGACGAGCCGCGCTGCTTGAACTCGTTGTAGACCGTGCGCACGAACACCACGCCCGGATCTTCGTCGATGCTGGCCGGGGTCTGCCCCTGGGCGACGTAGTAGTCCAGGATCCGGCCGACGAACGGCGAGATCAGGAACACGCCGGCTTCCGCACAGGCCAGCGCCTGCGAGCGGTTGAAGATCAGGGTCAGATTGCAGTCGATGCCTTCGCGCTGCAGCTGGCGCGCAGCCTCGATGCCTTCCCAGGTGGCCGCGATCTTGATCAGGATCTTGTCCTTGGACACGCCACGCTCGGCGTACATCGCGATGAACTTGCGCGCCTTGGCGATGGTCGCCTCGGTGTCGTGCGCCAGGTCGGCATCGACCTCGGTGGAGACGCGGCCGGGGACCAGCTCGGCCAGCCTGACGCCGACGCCGATAGTGAGGCGGTCGGCCACTTCGTTGACGGTGCTGGTGCGGTCTTCGCCGCCGTGTTCGCGGCCCCAGGCCAGTTCGCGCTCGATCAGGTCGGCATACACCGGCAGATCCAATGCCTTTTTGACCAGGGTGGGATTGGTGGTGCAGTCGACCGGCTTCAGGCGCTTGATGGCGTCGTAGTCGCCGGTGTCGGCAACGACGACAGACAGGTCACGCAACTGGGCAAGCTTGGAGGGAGCAGTCATGCGGGTTCTCTCGAATCGTGGAACGGGTCGTGGATAGGACGCAGCGCGCTACGGTAGCGCGCCTGGCGTGGGAAGTCAGGCGCCGGCCAGGGCATGTTGATCGTGCACGGCGCTGACACGCAGACGCAGGTCGCGCCCGTCGGGCGTGCGCCAGTCGATGCTCTGACCGACCGACAGGCCAAGCAGCGCACTGCCGACCGGCGCCAGCACCGAGATGCGGCCGTGCTGCACATCGGCTTCGTGCGGATATACAAGGGTGAGCGTATGTCGTTCGCCATGCAGCTCATCTTCGCAATCGATGCGGGAGTGCATGGTGACGACATCGCCGGGAATCTGGTCGGGCGGCACGACGCGTGCACGGCCCAGTTCGTCACTCAGCGCGGTGGCGGCCGGGTGCTTGTTGAAAGCGGGGGAATCGAGCAGGGCCTCGAGCCGGGCGAGGTCGTGGCTGGAAACCAGGATGGACGGCGGCAAGCCGCTGTGGTGCTGCGAAGTCATGGCAATCTCCTTGACGATGACGGCCCGCCAACATGGCAAGCCTCACTGCCCAGATGAGGGCGCCGCTGCCCGATCGCAATGCATGGCGAGATGGTGCAGTGCCCCGGATGGGTCGCGCAATGCGGGCGCGGCACTACCAGTTGCGGGCCGTGGCCATAGAACCACCCAAGCACGGCAGTGTTGCAGCGCTCAGGTGCACGCCTTCACTCAGCTACAAGTGGCTGACTTGAAGTTTCCCGTCCGAGTCCACCACGTGCCAATGACACCACAACCGCCAGGTGCTTCCAGAGACATCGCGCCATAACCACCCACCAAACAAAAAACGACGCTTGCGCGTCGTTTATGTCCAAGAAAAGGTGAAAAAAAACACGTCAAGCAACCGCAGCCATGAAACGATTTCCCGATTCCCGATTCCCGATTCCCGATTCCCGAATCCCGAATCCCGAATCCCGAATCCCGAATCCCGAATCCCGAATCCTCAGGCCGCAACCGCCTTGGGCCCAGTCGCCGGCTGGTCCAGAGTAAACAGGCTCTCCGGCAGCTCCTTGAACAACTGCGCCAGCTGCTCCAGGAACGCGGTCATGGCCGAGCTGCGGCGCCAGGCCATGGCGATGCGGCGGCTGGGCTGCTTGTCTTCGCGGAAACGGATCAGGCGGATGTTCTCCGAGCGTGCAACCGGCGGCTTGACCGCCAGCAGCGGCAGCAAGGTCACGCCGACGTTGGCAGCCACCATCTGGCGCAGCGTCTCCAGGCTGGTGGCCTGAAATTCGGATTTTTCCAGGGCGCCAGCAAGATGGCAGACATCCAGCGCCTGCTCACGCAGGCAGTGGCCATCTTCCAGCAGCAACAGCCGCTGCTCGGACAGATCGTCCAGCGTCATGCTGTCGTGGCGCGACAGCGGATGGCCTTCCGGCACCGCCAGCACGAAGGGTTCCTCGAACAGGAATTCGGCATGCAGCTGCTCATCCTGCAACGGCAGTGCGAGCAGCGCCGCATCCAGCCGGCCTTCGCGCAGCTGGTGCACCAGCTGATCGCTTTTTTCCTCGATCAGCAGCAGTTCCAGGCGCGGGAATCGCTCGCGGATCCGCGGCACCACATGCGGCAACAGATACGGCGCCAGGGTGGGAAAGATACCCAGCCGCACGGTGCCGGCTTCCGGATCCTGGCTGCGCCGCGCGGCTTCCTTCATCTGTTCCACTTCGGCCACGATGCCGCGTGCGCGCATCGCCGCTTCGCGGCCCGCCGGGGTCAGCATCACCTTGCGCGGCGCACGTTCCACCAGCGGCACGCCGAGTTCGTCTTCGAGTTTCTTGATCTGTGTGGACAGCGTCGGTTGACTGACGAAGCAGGCCGTCGCAGCACGGCCGAAATGCTTGTGGTCGGCCAGGGCGACCAGATATTTCAGGTCACGCAGATTCATGTGCAACAGCCCTCATTGCGGTGACGGGGTACGACTGGAGCTTAGCGCCCGGGCTGGCCGGGCGCTGGCTTGAGTGCGCTTATGCTGCCTGGGCGACGTTGTCGGCGCTGACCGGTGCACTGGAGCGGATCAGGTAATCGAACGCGCTCAACGCAGCCTTGGAACCTTCGCCCATCGCGATCACGATCTGCTTGTACGGCACCGTGGTGGCGTCGCCGGCAGCGAATACGCCCGGAACGTTGGTCTGGCCACGGTCGTCGACGATGATCTCGCCGCGTGGCGACAATGCCACCGAGCCCTTGAGGAATTCGGTGTTGGGCAGCAGGCCGATCTGCACGAACACGCCTTCCAGATCCACGTGCTGGATGTCGCCGCCGGTGCGATCCTTGTAGACCAGGCCGGTGACCTTCTGGCCATCGCCCAGCACTTCGGTGGTCTGCGCGCTGGTGATGATGCGCACGTTGTGCAGGCTGCGCAGCTTGCGTTGCAGCACTTCGTCGGCGCGCAGCTTGTCGTCGAACTCCACCAGTGTGACATGCGCCACGATACCGGCCAGATCGATCGCGGCCTCGACGCCCGAATTGCCGCCGCCGATCACCGCCACGCGCTTGCCCTTGAACAGCGGGCCATCGCAATGCGGGCAATAGGCTACGCCCTTGTTCTTGTATTGCTCTTCGCCTGGCACGTTCATCTGCCTCCAGCGCGCGCCGGTGGACAGGATCACGGTCTTGCTCTTGAGCGAGGCGCCATTGGCCAGCTTGATCTCGATCAGGCCATCGGCACCGGCCGGAATCAGCTGCTCGGCGCGCTGCAGGTTCATGATGTCCACGTCGTACTGGCGCACATGCTGCTCGAGCGCGGCGGCCATCTTCGGGCCTTCGGTTTCCGGCACCGAGATGAAGTTTTCGATCGACATGGTGTCCAGCACCTGGCCACCGAAACGCTCCGCTGCCACGCCGGTGCGGATGCCCTTGCGCGCGGCGTAGACGGCGGCTGCCGAACCGGCCGGGCCACCGCCGACCACCAGCACCTCGAAGGCGTCCTTGGCGGCGATCTTGGCGGCGTCGCGCTTTGCGGCATTGGTGTCGAGCTTGGCGACGATCTGCTCCAGCGTCATGCGGCCCTGGTCGAACAGCTCGCCGTTCAAGTAGACGGTGGGCACCGACATGATCTGGCGGGTTTCGACCTCGTCCTGGAACCACGCGCCGTCGATGGCCACATGCTTGATGCGCGGGTTGAGCACGGCGGCAAGATTCAGCGCCTGCACCACGTCAGGGCAGTTCTGGCACGACAGCGAGAAATAGGTTTCGAACTGGTAGTCGCCATCCAGGTGCTGCACCTGCTCGATCAGCTCGGCGGCGGCCTTGGACGGGTGACCGCCCACCTGCAGCAGCGCCAGCACCAGCGAGGTGAACTCATGGCCCATCGGCAGGCCGGCAAAGCGCAGCGAGATGTCCTGGCCCGGCGTGGTCAGCGCGAACGAGGGCTTGCGCTGGTTGTCATCGCGGTGGATGTCCAGGCTGATCTTGTCCGACAGCAGCACCAGATCCTCCAGCAGGTCGAGCATTTCGCGCGAGCCGGCGCTTTCGTCGATCGAGGCATTGATCTGGATCGGACGGGTAACCCGTTCCAGGTAGGCGGTCAGCTGGGTCTTGAGGTTGGCATCCAACATGGAGAACTCCTGGGAATGGGCAAGGGGAGGGCGTGGCGTCGCTGCGCCGAGGCAGGTCGCCGGGGAGGAAGGGGATGAACCGCAGCCGGCGCGATGTCGGGAATGCGTGCTGGCGATGGCTGGCGGGCAGCCCGGCACCGGCTCCGGTTCACCCCCGGCCCTGTGCTGGGCCGGAGATGCTCCGGCCTCAACCACAGGCCGGAGGTGTCAGTCGGTTTAGATCTTGCCGACCAGGTCCAGCGACGGAGCCAGGGTCTTGGCGCCTTCCTTCCACTTCGCCGGGCAGACCTGGCCCGGGTTGTTGGCGACGAACTGGGCAGCAGTCAGCTTGCGCAGCGTCTCGGTGACGTCGCGGGCGATCGCGTTGTCGTGGATCTCGAGGGTCTTGATCACGCCTTCCGGATTGATGATGAAGGTGCCACGCAGGGCCAGGCCTTCTTCTTCGATGTGCACGCCGAACGCACGGGTCAGCTTGTGGGTCGGATCGCCGATCAGCGGGAACTGCGCCTTGCCCACGGCCGGCGAGGTTTCGTGCCACACCTTGTGCGAGAAGTGCGTATCGGTGGTGACGATGTAGACCTCGGCGCCTGCCTTCTGGAACGCGGCATAGTTGTCGGCGGCGTCTTCCACTTCGGTCGGGCAGTTGAAGGTGAAGGCGGCCGGCATGAAGATCAGCACCGACCACTTGCCCTTCAGGCTGGCCTCGGTGACTTCGATGAAGTTGCCGTTGTGGTACGCATTCGTCTTGAACGGCTGGACCTGAGTGTTGATAAGAGACATTGAGTTTCCTCGTGCGATGAAGGGGGCGGGGGATGGAACAGTCGCCATGGTAGGTAGGATCGATAGATTTCTCAAATCGATTGATGGAATTGTATAGATAGGCTGTGGCTATCGAGTTTGCAGACGGCGTCTGCCGCTGCAGGGGCCGATTCCATCTCCGATAATGGTCAGCCGATGTTGCGCATGAGTGAATGATCCGTATGAGTGAGGACCCAGCCGGTCTTGCCGCCGAGCAGTTGCTGCGGCGTGCGGTCGAGCGGATCGAGCGCTGTGATGCCGAGCCGCTGCTGCTGCACGCGCTGGGCCGCGACCGCGCCTGGCTGTTCGCGCATGGCCGCGATCCGGTCGAGCCGTCGGTCGCGCAGGCATTCGCGGCTTTGGTGCAGCGGCGCCAGGCCGGCGAACCGGTGGCGTACCTGACCGGCACGCGGGGGTTCTGGACGCTGGATCTGGCGGTCTCCACCGCCACGCTGATCCCGCGCGCCGACACCGAGGTGCTGGTCGAGCTGGCACTTGAGCGACTGGACGCCCGGCCGGGCCGCCGCGTTGCCGATCTGGGTACCGGCAGCGGCGCGATCGCGCTGGCCATCGCCAGCGAGCGGCCGCAGGCACAGGTGATCGCCACCGATGCCAGCGCGGCGGCGCTGGCGGTTGCCCGGCGCAATGCCGACAACCACCGCTTGCGCAATGTCGAATGCCGGCAAGGCAACTGGTTTGCGCCGCTGGCCGGCGAGCGCTTCGACCTGATCGCCAGCAACCCGCCGTATGTCGCCGCGCAGGATCCGCATCTGGGCGAAGGCGACCTGCGCTACGAGCCGGCCAGTGCGCTGGCTTCCGGCCCCGATGGCCTGGACGACATCCGCCTGATCGTCGCCGATGCGCCTGCGCATTTGCTGCCGGGCGGCTGGCTGCTGCTCGAACACGGCTGGGACCAGGGCGCGGCGGTGGCCGGGCTGCTGCAGGCGCGTGGCTTCGACGCGGTGGCCACGCATCAGGACCTGGAGCAGCGTGACCGGGTGACGTCGGGGCGCTGGTCGCCCGCTGCGGGCTAGCGCGGCGGGCCACGGAGCGGTCGCCAGGTGGAGGGGGGACGGCGCGCTCGGAGCTGAAACAGGACATGCCGCTTCCGGGCACCGACCGCGCCCGTCCGACGCTGCGTGCAGGAGCCTGGCTCCGTCGCTCCACTCCTTCGCGCTTCGCCGTGCGCCCGCTCTGGCTCGATCGCATGGGGCGCCCGCGTGTGTAGACCGGGTGCCGATACACTAGCGGTTTCCCGCAGGACCGACGCATGCGCACGCTCTATCCCGAGATCACGCCGTACGACCACGGCACCCTCCAGGTCGACGACCGCCATACGCTGTATTTCGAGCAGTGCGGCAATCCGCAGGGCAAGCCGGTGGTGATGCTGCACGGCGGCCCCGGCGGCGGTTGCAATGACAAGATGCGGCGCTTCCATGACCCGGCCAAGTACCGCATCGTGCTGTTCGACCAGCGCGGCGCAGGCCGTTCCACCCCGCATGCCGATCTGGTGGACAACACCACCTGGGACCTGGTTGCCGATATCGAGCGCCTGCGCGAACACCTGGGCATCGCGCGCTGGCAGGTGTTCGGTGGCAGCTGGGGCTCGACCCTGGCGCTGGCCTATGCGCAGACCCATCCGCAGCAGGTCACCGAGCTGGTGCTGCGCGGCATCTTCCTGCTGCGCCGTTTCGAGCTGGAATGGTTCTATCAGCAGGGCGCCAGCCGGCTGTTTCCGGATGCCTGGGAGCACTACGTCAACGCGATTCCAGTGGTGGAGCGCGCCGATCTGATCTCCGCCTTCCATCGCCGCCTGACCAGCGACGACGAAGCCACGCGTCTGGCCGCGGCCAAGGCGTGGAGCGTGTGGGAAGGTGCCACCAGCTTCCTGCATGTGGACGCCGACTTCGTCACCGGACACGAGGACGCGCACTTCGCCCTGGCGTTCGCGCGCATCGAGAACCACTACTTCGTCAACGGCGGTTTCTTCGAGGTCGAAGACCAGCTGCTGCGCGACGCGCACCGCATCGCCGACATCCCCGGCGTGATCGTGCACGGCCGTTACGACGTGGTGTGCCCGCTGCAAAGCGCCTGGGACCTGCACAAGGTCTGGCCGAAGGCACAGCTGCAGATCAGCCCGGCATCGGGGCATTCGGCCTTCGAGCCGGAAAATGTCGATGCGCTGGTGCGCGCCACCGACGGGTTCGCCTGAGCGCAACCGCGAGCGTGCACGGGAAGCTGCAGCAGCGCTCGCGCGCCAGCGGTAGGAGCGCACCCGGGCGCGACGTAGGGTAACGGGACGGCCTGTCGCGCCCGGGTGCGCTCCTACGAGGCAACCGTCGTCACCGAGGCTGCGGATCAGCGCGGCCGCCGCATGCTCCGTAGGAGTCAGTGCGGCAGCAGTGCCTGCGCCAGCGGCGGCAGGATGCGTGCCAGGCGTTGTGCCCACGCCTGTTGCCCGGCGGCATCGGCAATCAGGTCCTGGCGCAGTTCCAGCTCCACATGCAGCAGTCCGCGGCCTTCGCCGTAGACCGGAATCGCATAGTCGCTGGTGTCGCTGACCGCGTAGGGCTGGTTGTCGCCAACCACCAGATCCGGCTCGTCGCGCAAGGCCTGCAGCAGGCGGTGCGCCAGCCGCGTGTCGCGGTTGTACAGCACGCCGGCATGCCAGGGCCGTGCATTGCCGGCCATGATCGGCGTGAAGCTGTGCATCGACACCAGCACGGTGGGTTGCCCGCGCTGTGCGCGTGCATCCAGTTCCGCCGCAATGCGCGCGTGGTACGGCGCAAAGATCGCATCGATGCGCTGCTGCCGATCGTCGGCCGACAGCTGCAGGTTGCCCGGAACCGAGGTGCCGTCGCTGACCTCGGGCATCAGCGTGGCCGAAGCATGCGGGCGATTGCAGTCGATCACCAGGCGCGAATAGGTCTGCGCGATGGCGACCGCATCCAGCGCATCGGCCAGCAGGCGGGTGACCTCGGCAATGCCGATATCCCAGCCGATATGGCGGTTCAGTTCCTGCTGCGGCAGGCCCAGATTGTCCAGCCGCGCCGGCACGCGCTGACCGGCGTGGTCGGCGATCAGCAGCCACGGCGAGGCGGCCTGCGGGTTGTGCACGCTGAACGGTGCGGGATCGTCGGCACCGAGCAGGCGGGCAGCGGTCGCTTCAGCCACGCGGGGTGCCGTCCAGTGCGTGATCGACCAGATACAGCCCGGCCCACAGCTTGGGATCCATCTGATAGCCCTCGGCCATCTTCTGCACCAGCCAGGCGCCGACCTGCGCGCGCGGGATCTCGTGCACGGTGATGTCTTCGCTGGCATCGCCGCCGCCGGCGCCGACCTTGCGCAGCCCGGTGGCGCGCACGAAGGCGATCTTCTCGCTGCTGGCGCCGGCAGAGGTCGGGCCGATCATCAGCACTTCGGCGTGCTCGGCGGTCCAGCCGGTTTCTTCTTCCAGTTCGCGAATGGCCGACAGCTCGATCGACTCGTCGGCATGCACGTCGCCGACCAGGCCGGCCGGCATTTCGATGGTGCGGGCCTGCAGCGGCACGCGGAACTGTTCGACGAACAACATTGCATCGTCCGGGGTCACCGCCACGATGATCGCGGCCAGGCCGCCGGCGTGCACGCGTTCGGAATATTCCCAGGTGCCGCGCACGACCATGCGCTGGTACTTGCCTTCGTAGACCACGGTGGGCGGGGTGTCGTGTCGGTTCATGGATGCAGGCCTTGTTCCAGGGAAACGGGAGTGCGCGGTGACGGCGCGCCGCCGCAGGCGGCCAGCAACCGGCGCCGGGTGAGCGGGCCGAAGCGCAGGCTCTCGCACAATCCAGCCAGCATGTCGGTATCGGCTTGCGCGCGCGTGAAACCGGCATCGGTCAGCGCCAGCGGCGCATCAAGTGCGATGGTGGTGAGCTGACGCCACAGCAGCGCATGCTCGCGTTGCTCGCGCAGGCGCGCGGCCATCTGCGCCGCGCCGCGCAGGCGCAGGAACGGGATCTCGTCGATGCGCTCCAGCAAGGCATCCAGGCTGCCGAAATGCGCCAGCAGGACCGCCGCCGATTTGGCGCCGATGCCGGTGACGCCGGGAATGTTGTCGATCGCATCGCCGCACAGCGCCAGGTAGTCGGCGATCTGATGGGCGTGCACGCCGTGGCGCGCCTTGACCCCGTCCATGCCCCAACGCAGGTTGCGCGCGTAATCCCACTGCTCGTCGTGTTCGAGCAGCAGCTGCGACAGATCCTTGTCGGCCGACACGATCACCCCGCGCAGGCCGTGCGCACGCACGCTGTGCAAGGCGCTGCCGATCAGGTCGTCGGCCTCGTAATCGCGGTGCGCCAGCACGCTCAGGCCCAATGCCGCGCACAGCGCCTTGCAATGCGCGAACTGGCGCCGCAACGCATCCGGTGCCGGGGTGCGATTGCCCTTGTAGGCCGGGTAGAGCGCATGCCGAAAACAGCTGTCCAGCGCCTCGTCGAAGGCGATGGTGATGTGTTGTGGATCCTCGCGTTCGAGCAGGTCGAGCAGGAAGCGCGCAAAGCCGTGCACGGCGTTGGTCGGCCAGCCTTGCGCATCCTGGAATTCGTCCGGGATCGAATGCCAGGCGCGGAACACGTACAGGCTGGCATCGACCAGATACAGCGGGGTCGGGCGGCTGATCGCTGCCGGCGCGCCTGCAAGCACGGGGGCGTGCGTGGTCACGGGGTCCAGTCGCGCAGCAGCGCACGCGGGTCCGGGCGTTCGCGCTCTGGCACCTGCAGGCGCGGGGTGCCGATATGGATGAAACCGGCGATGCGCTCGTTCTGCTCCAGGCCCAGATAGCCGGTCACCGCCGGGTCGTAGGCCATCCATGCGGTCAGCCACTGCGCACCGAAGCCATGCGCCTGCGCGGCCTGCAGCAGCGCAAAACACACGCAGCCGGCGGTGAGCAGCTGTTCCTGCTCGGGCACCTTGTGCCCGGGGCGCAGCGCGGCGATCACCACGATCACCAGCGGCGCATCGTTGAAACGGTTGCGGTCTTTTTCGACCGCGGCGGGCGGCGTGAGCGGATCGGCGGCCAGGCTGCGCTCGGCCAGGAAATCGCCCAGTGCCTGGCGGGCATCGCCGCTGATGCGCAAGAAGCGGAACGGCACCAGCTTGCCGTGGTCGGGCACGCGCACTGCCGAGGTGAGCATGCGCAGCAGGGTGTCTTCATCCGGGCCGGGTTCGCCCAGCTGTTTGGAGGGGACCGAGCGGCGCGCGTCCAGCGCCTGGAGCGAATACGGTGCGTGCATAATTCCGGGTCGAGGCGAGGATGCAGGCAATTATAGACGGGCCCTTCCCAACGCCCGCCGCATCATGGGTGGCGGGCCGATGCCGGCCCGGTCGTGACATCCCTTCCATGTTCGTCCTGTGCGCCGCCCGATGACCCAGTTCGTATCCACCCCCGTGCTCCCCAGCCGCAATCCGCAGCTGCTCGATCAGGTACGCGAGATCGTGCTGGTGCCGCTGGCCGATGCATTTGTCCAATTCCAGGACACATTGGCCGAGGCGCTGTTCCGGCTGGCGGCCGATGCCGGCCCGGCCCAGAACGACTTCCTGGAAGCGATCCAGGCGGTGCGGCAGCAGCGCGAGCCGATCACCGCGCGTTTCCGCGGGCATCTGGCCAAGGCCTGGCAGGGGCTGGAATCCGGGCGGCCGTTGTCGGCCGATCGCAGCCTGGGGCGCGGTGCGGCCGGGCTGACCCTGCTGCCCGAGCAGGACCTGGAGGTGCGCCTTGCGGTGCGCAACCTGGCCGGCGCGCTGCAGCACCAGTGGCGCACGGAGCTGATGCGGCTCAATCGCTATCTGGGCTTCATTGCCGGCGGGCTGCGTATCGACGGCGACAGCAATCCGTTCGGGCCGGAGCATCTGGGCGTGGCCCTGTACGAGGCCTTTCAGGGGGTGACGCTGGCGCCCAAGGCGCATCTGGCGGTGATCAAGGTCTGCGAGCAGCACCTGATGGAACGCGTCGGCCAGCGCTACGGCGCGCTGGAACAGGCGCTGGCGCAGGTGGCGCGCTTGCGCGAGTTGCCGCAGCCGCGCAGCCGGCGGCGCGGCATTCCGCGCCAGGACGAAGGCGCCGGCGAGCAGGCCGCCGAGACGCCGGACTGGATCGCACGCTTCTTCGCCGACTGGTCGGGCGGGCAGGGCGCGTTGGCTGGCGTCGAGGCGATCGACGTGCATCTGCGCAGCGGCCGCGAGCTGTTGCCGGCCGGCCTGCACCATTTGCTGCAGCATGCACGCCGCCAACGCGAACCCGATGGCGACACACCCGCACCTGCCGGGCAGCGCCTGCTGTCGCCGCGCGAGGTGGTGTCGGCGCTGTCGCTGCTGCAGACCATGCCTGCGGCCGGCTTCGATGCCATCGACGGCACCGATTCGGGCCTGGCATGTGGCCTGCGGCAGCAGGTCAGGCGCGCCGCCGCCGCGCTTGGGGTAGATCCGGCCACCACCTGCCTCAACCCCGACGACGAGGACGCGCTGGATCTGGTGGCCCTGTTGTTCGCCGCGATCCTGGTGCAGAGCCATCTGTCGGATGCGCAGCGCAGCCTGCTCGGCCAGTTGCTGGTGCCGATGGCCAAGCTGGCGATGCTGGACGGCCACCTGTTCGTGCGCGACGGCCATCCCGCACGCCGCCTGCTCAACCTGTTGGTCGACGCCTGCGATGGCAATGCCGGCGAAACCGCGGCAGAGCAGGCCTTGCTCGGCCAGGTGCAGGCGGTGATCGACACGGTGGTGCGCGATTTCGACGAGCATCCGGGGCTGTTTCTGACGCTGGAGGCCGAGTTCGGCGCCAGCTACGAACAATATCGGCGCCGGGTGGAAATCGCCGAGCGCCGTGCCAGCGAATTGCAGCGCGCCGAAGAACGCCGCGAAGCCGCACGCAGCATTGCCGCGCAGGCGCTGGCAGAGCGCCTGGCGCGCGGGCCGCTGCCGCCGCTGGTCGAGCACTTCCTCGGCCGCGTCTGGCAGCCGTATGTGCAACAGGTGGCGTTGCGTTGCGACGGCACCGGCCAGGCCTTGGACGCGGCCGTGGCCCTGGGCGATGCGGTGTTGGCGCAACTGGGTGCTGCGCCTGGTGACGCCGCGCTGGAGCCGCAGCGTGCGCAGCTGCTGCAGGCTTTCGCGCTGGCCGGCCTGGCGCAACGCGACGCCGAGCTGGCCCTGCAGGAACTGCAGCGCGCGCTGCTGTCCACGTCATCGGTGCCGGCTGCTGGAGCGCCGGATCCCGCCCTGTTTGCGCCGACCTTGAGCGCGCTGCGCCCCAGCCCCGGTCCGGCCGAGCCGGTCGGCGAGCCGCTGACGCCGATGCTGGATGTCACTGCGCAGGTGGAATTCGATCGTGTCACCGCCGATTTCTTCCGCGGCATGGCGCTCGGCACCTGCCTGGAGTTCGTCGACCGGCACGGCCGTGTGCAGGCCGGCAGGTTGTGCTGGATCAGCCCGATTTCCGGGCGGCTGATGTTCGTCAACCGGCGCGGCGGGCGGCTGTGCGTGTCCTCGCCGGAGGAACTGGCGATGATGGTGTGGCTGGACCGCCTGCGTCTGCATCGCGACGAGGACGCGTTCTACAGCGCGATGCAGGATGTCGTCGATGCGCTGGACCGGCCGCACATGCTGAAGGCTTAACCCCCGCAGGCGGTTAATACGCGCTGGCAAGCGCCACCGCAGCGATGCACGCTAGGATGTCCGACTGACACGCAAACCCTGGGCGGTCACGACTAAAGTGCGAATTGCGTCACACTTAACAAACGAGCGAAACGCCTACCATGCGGTGGCGGAATTTGGGGCCGCGTCTGTTTTCTTTCGTTTGAATATTTTCACGCCTGCAGGGGCGGGGAGCCTTTGCGCATGACTTTTCAGCCCAGTCCGTCGGGACATCCGGGCCGTGACCAACGCTTGCTCGAACAGGCGCACGCCGTGTTCGTGCCCGCACTCGCGCAGGTTTTTGCCGCTGCAGTCGCACACTTTGACGATGTGCTGTTCGATCGCGCCGAATCCGCGGGCACATCGCAGTTGTTGTTTCTCGACGGCATGCGCGAGTTGCGCCGCAAGCGCGACGAAGTGGCCACGCGGTTCCGCCAGCAGCTGGACGACGGCTGGCAGGCGTTGTTGCTGGGCGAGCCGCTGTCGGCCGAGGTGGTCCTGGCAGGCGACATCGGCACCGGCCCGCTGAGTCTGGTGCCCGAACACGTGCTCGAATCGCGGCTGGCGGTGCGCAACCTGGCCACGGTGCTGCTGCGCGACTTCAAGCAGGTGCTGGCGCGGGTGGACCGCCGCCTGGGCTGGATCGCCGGCGGCCTGGAACTGGTGGCCGACACCAACCCGCTCGGTCCGGAACATCTGGGCGTGGCGATCCACGAAGCTTTCGCCACCTGCGACCTGGCGCCGGAAGTGCGCCTAGTGCTGATCAAGCTGTGCGAGCGCGACCTGGCCGAGCCGATCGGCAAGCTGTATGCGCGCCTGGACGAGACGCTGGCCAAGGCCGGGGTCATGCCGGAAATCTCCCAGCCCAAGCGCCCGCCGCCGCGCGTGCAGCCGCGTGGCGACACGCCCGAAGAGCGTGCCCAGGCCGAGGCCCAGGGCGCGGCTGCCGACATCGGCGGCGACGACCAGAGCGACCAGTACGCACCGGCCTGGGCCAACCGCTTCCTGGACCGCTGGGCGCACAGCCGCGGCCGCATGCAGGCCGCCGCCCAGCGTGGCCAGGCCGGTGGCGGCGCTGCCGGCGGCATGGATGGCGGTGAGGCCGATCACCCCGGCGGCAGCCAGGGCATGTTGCTGGAAGCGTTGCACGAACTGCTGCAGCAGACCCGCAGCGTGCGCGACAACACCGCCTCTGCCGCATCGGTGGCGGTGGGCCAGCAACGCCCGCTGAGCCAGCGCGAGATGATGTCGGTGCTGTCGCTGCTGCAGGCCACGCCGAGCGCGACGCTGCAGGCGGCCATCGGCGACGACACCGAGTCGCTGGCGCAGCGGCTGAAGAACGAAGTGCTGTCCAGCGCCACGCGGCTGGGCGTGGACCCGGCGACCGCGCGCCTGGACCCGATGGACGAGGATGCGATCGACCTGGTCGGCATGCTGTTCGACGTGATGCTGGACGAGCGCGATCTGGAAAACCGTTCGCGCGAAATGATCGGCCGGCTGGTGGTGCCCTTCGTCAAGGTCGCGCTGCTGGACCGCAAGATGTTCGTGCAGAAGACCCATCCCGCGCGGCGCCTGCTCAATTCGCTGGCCGAGGCCTGCGAAGGCAACACCGGCGACAGCGCTGCCGAGCGTGTGCTGATGGGCAAGGTCGAGGAAATCGTCGACCGCCTGGTGGCCGAATTCAACGAGAACCTGGCGATCTTCCTGACCCTGGAAGAGGAATTCCGCGATTTCCTATCGCAGCATCGGCGCCGGGTGGAAATTGCCGAGCGGCGCGCCACCGAAACCCAGCGCGGCCAGGAAAAGCTCGAGCTGGCACGCAGCCGCGCGCTGTCGGAGTTGGAACAGCGCACGCAGGCCGGCACGCCGCTGCCCAGGGCCGTGGAGGATTTCCTGCGTCAGCCGTGGCTGCACCATCTGACCATGGCGATCCTGCGCGACGGTGAGGAAGGTCCGGGCACCGTCGAGGCACTGGCCCTGGCCGATGGCGTGCTGGAAGAACTGGCCGAGGCACGTCGCCACATCGTCGGCAAGCCGTGGCTGCAGGTCTGGCAGCCGGCCCTGCATCGCGTATTTGCCAGCGTCGGCCTGCATGGCGATGCGGTGGTGGTGGCGATCACCGCATTGCACGACACCTTGCAGGCCATCGCCGAAGCGCGCCCGGAGCTGGAAAAGGCCTTGCCGGAACTGCCGCAGGTCAACCTGCCGCCGCCGGCTGCCGAAAGCGTCAGCGTGGTGCTGGGGGCCGAGGCGGTGGCGCAGAGCATCGACAGCGCCGATGCCGAGCGTTTCCGTGCGATGGATATCGGCACCTGGCTGGATTTCGTCGACAAGGACGGCAAGGTGCAGGCGGGCAAGCTGTCGTGGGTGAGCCCGATCTCGCAGCGGCTGCTGTTCGTCAATCGCCGCGGCGTACGCTTCTGCGTCGCCTCGCCGGAAGAACTGGCGGTGATGGTGCGCCTGGGCCGGCTGCGCGAACACATCAACGACGGCGCTTTCGACAGCGCCATGCAGGGCGTCATCGACCGCCTGGATCCGTTGCACAACAGCACCGTGCACTAGCGGGTGCCGCGCGATGCGCTTGCCGCATCGCGGTACGCTCAGGCCCGCGCCGGGCCGATAAAGTCCAGCGCCGCTTCGATGACCGAGGCATGGT
Organism: Xanthomonas sp. WHRI 6108; assembly: GCF_040202385.2. Lineage (NCBI taxonomy): Bacteria > Pseudomonadati > Pseudomonadota > Gammaproteobacteria > Lysobacterales > Lysobacteraceae > Xanthomonas > Xanthomonas sp. WHRI 6108. The sequence continues at coordinate 1,046,997 of NZ_CP168198.1, forward strand.
CGACCATGCGGTTGTGCCCCAGGCCTTCGGTGGTCAGCAATTGCGCCTGCGGCCACAGCGCCGCAAAACGCGCGCCTTCGTCCCAGGGCGTCTCGCGGTCGCGGCGGTCATGGATGATCAGGGCCGGGCGCTGGAAACGCGGCAGATGCGGGGACGCATCGAAATCGGCAAAGCGTTTGCCGGTGATCGCATGCAGCAGGTTCTCGAACGGAACGAAGGTCTTGGCCGCGATGCCAAAGGCGCGGAACTGGCGACGTGCGGTCTCGGCCGGGGCCAGCAATGGCGCGATCAGCACGTAGCGCGCCGGCTGCCAGGCCGCTTCATCGGCGAACACGACCGATGCCGAACCCAGCGAATGACCGATGAAGGCCGCCGGCCGGCCGAAGCGCCGCCCGATCCGGCGCAGCACCTCGACAAAGTGCGGCATGTAGCTGATGCGCCCACCGCTCAAGCCGTGCCCGGCCTGGTCGAAGGCCACCACCGCGTAGCCCAGCGCCTGCAGCCGTGGCACCCAGGCGGCAAAGCGCAGGCCATAGCTGGACCAGCCGTGGGAGAGCAGCACATACGGTTGCTGCGCCGGATCGCCCCAGACATACACCGCGATCTCGATGCCATCGATGGACAGGCTGTCGCGGCCCACGTCGGACAGCGTCGCCAGGGTGGATGCGGCATGCCGGCGCGATGCCGCATCCGGCGTCACGAAGCGGCGCGCCAGCAGGCGGCCGGTCGGCCCGGGAGCCAGGCGGCTGGCCGACCCGAACAACGTGCGGGTCAGGCGCATGCGCCAGCGGGAGAATGCCTTGGCCATGAAAAAACTCACTGGGAGGGGCTGCATCCGGCGCCGATCTTGACGCTGGCAAGATGCGGGGGCGAGTCTGCACCTTCAATCTTGTCAGCGTCAAGATTCCCTGCTCCAATGACATCCCGATTTGCGAAGCCGCCATGTCCCACGTGCCGAAGTCAGCCACGTATCACCACGGCGATCTGCCCGCCGCCCTGCGCCGCGCGGCCTGGGAGATCGTCGGCGAATCGGGTCCGCGCGGGCTGAGCCTGCGCGAGTGCGCCCGCCGTGCGGGCGTTTCGCATGCCGCACCGGCACATCACTTTGGCTCGCTGGAAGGCCTGGTGGTGGAACTGGTCGCAGATGGTTACGAATGCATGGTCGAGTGGATCGTGCAGGCCCAGCGCGAGGTCGACCCACTGCTGGGTGGCGGCCTGGGCTACATCCGGTTCGCCATCGCCTACCCGCAGCAGTTTCGCCTGATGCAGAGCCTGGAGCCGCAGCGACGCAGCCTGCCGCGCCTGCTGGCAGCCACCGATGCGGCAATGGCCTGCCTGCGCGATGCCCTGCATGCGGCCTGGCTGGCCCGGCACGGCAGTGCGCCGGATGCGCACCTGCTGCATCAACGGGTGTTGCTGGCCTGGAGCGCGGCGCATGGTTATGCGTGTCTGGCCATCGACCACCGCACCGAAGCGGTGGCGCTGGCGCCGCCCGAACAGTTGCTCGCCCCGATGCTGCCGGCCTTGCTGACGCCCTGAGCGTGGCTGCTGCGCTCTGCTAGCATCGCCGCGACGACAGGCGCGCGAGCGGAGCAAGCCATGGCTGTGCAGGTGCTGGTGCTGAAAGAACACGCGGCAGGCGAGCGCCGTGTCGCCGCCACGCCGGAAACGGTCAGGAAACTGGTCGCGCTCGGCGCCAGCGTGTGGATCGAGCCCGGCGCCGGCTGTGCCAGCAGCATGGCCGACGCCGCGTATCTGCAGGCCGGGGCGCAGCTCGCCACGGCAGACACGCTGGCGCAGGCCGAAGTGCTGCTGAGCGTGCAGGCACCGCCCACCGAACTGCTGCAGCAATGCAGGCCCCACGCCGTGCTGATCGGCATGCTGGCGCCGGACGCCGACCCGGCACGTGCGCAGGCGATCGCCACCGCTGCGCTGGTCGCGTTTCCGCTGGAGCGCCTGCCGCGCACCACACGTGCGCAATCGATGGACGTCTTGAGTTCGCAAGCCGGTATGGCCGGCTACAAGGCCGTGCTGATCGCCGCGCAGCTGGCGCCGCGTTTCTTTCCGATGCTGACCACCGCCGCCGGCACCATGCGCCCGTGCAAGGTGCTAGTGATCGGTGCGGGCGTGGCCGGGCTGCAGGCGATCGCCACCGCCAGGCGGCTGGGCGCGCAGGTCGAAGGCTTCGATGTGCGCCCGGAAACGCGCGAGCAGATCGCCTCGCTGGGCGCGCGCTTCCTGGATCTGGGCGTGAGCGCGGCCGGCGAGGGCGGTTATGCGCGCCAGCTCACCGACGATGAACGCGCCGAACAGCAACGCCGGCTGGCCGAACACCTCAAAGGCGTGGACGTGGTGGTCTGCACCGCCGCCGTGCCCGGCCGGCCGGCGCCGAAGATCCTGAGCACGGAGATGCTGCACGGCATGCGCGCCGGCAGCGTGATCGTCGATCTGGCCGCGGAAACCGGCGGCAATTGCGCTGCCACCCGGCCCGGCGATACCTATGAGCGCGACGGCGTGGTGATCGCCGGGCCGCTCAACCTGGCCAGCCAGGGCGCGGTGCACGCCAGCGAGATGTTTGCGCGCAACGTCTACGCGTTCGCCGCATTGCTGATCAAGGATGGCGCGCTGTCGTTCGACTGGGACGACGAACTGCTGGCCAAGACACGCTGGTCGGCGCCAGCGACTGCGTAGCCCCGCCGAGCCCATGCGCCTTGCGCACTGGCGGGTAGGAGCGCGCTGGCGCGCGATGGCGCTTTATCGGTAACGCTCCGTCGCGCGATGGCGCTTGTCTGTAATGCTCCATCGCGCGCCAGCGCGCTCCTACGGGGGCTGCGCGCATGTTCGTCTGTGACCGGGATGCCGCCCGTGCGCTGGCGTGCTGCATCCGCCGCTGCAGCGCTGCGTCAATCGTCGGTGGGCGGATGCTCGTGCAGCCAGGTGCTGCGTTCGGCCGGGCTCATCTTCTGCCAGCGTTGCTGCAGCTCATTGCGTTGTTGCTGGTTGAGCGTGCGCATGCGTTCGAATAGGGCCTTGGCCTCGCGGCGTTGCTCAGGGCTCATGTTGCGGAAGCGGTCCATGCCGGCCTTGGCCTGTTTGCGCTGCTCCGGGGTCATGTCCAGCCAGCGGCGCGCATGGCGATACATGCGCGGGCGTTCTTCCGGCACATCGTTCCAGCGTTCGCGCAGCGCATCGATCAGCACCTGCCGCTGCTGCTGGGTGAGCTTGTCCCACTCGGGCATCGGCGTGTCTGCCTCGCGCGGTCCGGGTCCTCGCGGGCCGGGGCCATCCGGTGGCGGCGGTCCCGGCGGTCCGGGGGAATGGGCCTGGGCCAGCAGGGACGCGCAGGGCGCGGCGCACAGCAGCAGGGTCAACAACAGGCGGGTGGTGCGGGTCATCGTGCTTATTCCATGGCCAGGGCGGTATCGGACCCCAGCCAGACGTACAGGTCCGGATTCTGGGTCAGCATGTCGTCGGTATCGGTGGTGGTGCCGGCGACCGCCTGGGTCGGGGCGCGGTCCGGCGAGGTGCGCTCGCCAGGACGCAGCTGCAGGCCGATGCCGACCGCCAGCAGGCCGGAACACGCGGTCGCCAGCAACCAGTAGCCGCGCCGGGCGCGCGTGGGAGCGGCCGCATGACGGGCCTGGCGCAGGCGCGCCAGGGTCTGCGGCGGCAGGCTGGTCAGTGCGGAGGCATGCAGCTGGCGCAGGTGCGCATCCAGCTGGGCCGGGTCGTGGGAGCGGTTCACAGGAAATCCTCGAACTGTTTTTGCAACGCGTCGCGCGCACGCGACAGGTGGGTTTTGACCGAGCCTTCCGAGCAGCCCATCGCCTTGGCGGTGGTGGCCACGTCCAGGTCTTCCAGCACGCGCAGCGTGAACGCTTCGCGCTGGCGCGCAGGCAGGTTGCGCAAGGCCTCGACCAGCCGTTGGTAGGCCTGTTGATGCTGTTGTTCGTCCACCGGGCCGGTGCCGGGGTCGGCCCAGTCGATGGTGCCCTCGTCGTCGGCGCGTTCGGCCGGCGCCCAGAACTTCAGGCGAAAGCTGCGCCTGCGCTGCAGGTCGATGATGCGGCTGCGCAGGATGCTCCAGAACAGCGGCGTCCATTCGGCGGCCGGGCGCTCGCGGTAGCCGAGCAGCTTCACCATGGCGTCCTGCACGGCGTCCAGCGCATCTTCGCGGTGACGCAGGCCGGCCTCGGCAAAGCGGAACGCACGCGGGCCGATGCCGGCCAGGAAGGCGTCCAGCGAAACCGGCACGGTGGCGGCCGGTGCGGCAGGTTGCGGATCGAAAGGGGTTCCCACCAGCACAGCGTAGCTTCCGCGGAGACGATACGACGTCAACGGGCGAGTGCTGATTCGGTTGACACGCGCCCGGGCGCGCACGGCGTGGGTATGATCGGCGGGCCGCACCGGCCAGTGGAGCGAACGACGATGAGCGACGGATTCGTAGCGCTGTACATCTTCATGCTGGCGGCCATTGCCGGCCACGTGATCATCTCGCGGGTGCCGGTGATCCTGCATACCCCGCTGATGTCCGGCTCCAACTTCATCCACGGCATCGTGCTGATCGGTGCGATGGTGGTGCTGGGGCATGCCGATACCACGCTGGAAAAGGCGCTGGGATTTGTCGCGGTGATGCTGGGTGCGGGCAATGCGGCCGGTGGTTACGTGGTGACCGAGCGGATGCTGGACATGTTCAAGTCCAGCAAGAAGCCGTCGGGCGGGGACGCGCCATGAACGTCTCCACTGCCGAGCTGCTGGCATGGCTGGTGAAGTCCAGCTATCTGGTCGCGGCGACCTTGTTCCTGCTCGGGCTGCAGCGCATGGCGTCGCCGCTGACCGCGCGCAGCGGCATCCGCTGGGCCGGGCTGGGCATGCTGATCGCCACGGTGGCGACATTCTTCCTGCCCGAGCTGCATAACGTGCCGCTGATCCTGGCCGCGCTGGCGATCGGAACCGGGGTGGCGTGGTGGTCGGCCAGGAAGGTCGCCATCACCGACATGCCGCAGATGGTGGCCTTGTACAACGGCATGGGCGGCGGCTCGGCGGCGGCGATCGGGGCGGTGGAGTTGCTGCGCTTTGCCTTCTTCGCCAACCGCGACACCACCCACTGGAGCGCCCAGGCGATCGCCGAACTGGCGGCGCGGCGGCCGGACACCACCACGGTGGTGCTGGCGGTGGTGGGCTCGGCGATCGGCGCAGTGTCGCTGTCCGGGTCGATCGTGGCCTGGGCCAAGTTGGATGGCCGGCTCGACCGTCGGGTGACCTTTGCGGGCCAGCAGGCCTTCAATCTGCTGGTGGCGCTGGCGGTGCTGGTGCTCGGCATCTGGGCGGCCAGCAGCCTGCAGCCGCTGGCGATCATCGCCTTCTTCGTGGTGGCGCTGGCGCTGGGCGTGTTGATGACGCTGCCGATCGGCGGTGCCGACATGCCGGTGGTGATCTCGCTGTACAACGCATTCACCGGCCTGGCGGTGGCTTTCGAAGGCTATGTGCTGGGCAACGAGGCGCTGATCATCGCCGGCATGATGGTCGGCGCGGCCGGCATCCTGCTGACGCGCCTGATGGCCAAGGCGATGAACCGGCCGATCAGCGGCGTGCTGTTTTCCAACTTCGGCGGCGGCGGGCAGGCGCAGGAGATCGCCGGAGCGCAGAAGCCGATCGAGGCCGGCGACGTGGCGGCGATGATGGCGTTCGCCGAGCGGGTGGTGATCGTGCCCGGCTACGGCATGGCGGTGGCACAGGCGCAGCACAAGATCTGGGAGCTGGCGCAGCGGCTGATCGCGCGCGGGGTCAAGGTGAAGTTCGCAATCCACCCGGTCGCCGGGCGCATGCCCGGGCACATGAACGTGCTGCTGGCCGAAGCCGGCGTGCCCTACGACCTGATCGCCGACATGGACGACATCAACCCCGAGTTCGCCAGCACCGACGTGTCGCTGGTGATCGGCGCCAACGACGTGGTCAACCCGGTGGCCAGGACCGACCCGGCCAGCCCGATCTACGGCATGCCGATCCTGGACGTGGTCAATTCGAAGAACACGGTAGTGATCAAGCGCGGCAAGGGCACCGGCTTTGCCGGCATCGAGAATGCGCTGTTCTACGCCGACAACACCCGCATGCTGTACGGCGATGGCGCGGAAGCGGCCGGCGCGCTGGTCAGCGAGCTGAAGGCGCTGGACGGGGGCGGGCACTGAGGTGTCGTGCGGCTGACTTGGCGGATGAATTTGCGAAGCCACTTGGTCGAGGGGGCGGTGTTTTCGCTGCCAGTTCCTTGCAGCTGAGCCGCAGATCGGCTGCTTCACGAACGCTCTATCCGCACCATCCGGCCAGTCTTATCAGCCAGCCCGAAACAAGCCACCGAGCTTTTGAGTCACAGCAGTGCTTAGTGACAGTCAAACGCTCGGCTCTTCGAGTGCGCGGTGCCCTTACCGCTTGCGGGACACGCCGTGAATCCGTCCGTGGAGGCTCCTTGGCGGCATCCATGCCGCCAAGGGTCCCGCAACCGGCAAGGACACCGCACCAGGAAGTTGGTCGGTGGTCAGTTGCAAAACTGCTTTCGGTTGCGTTTTGCATTGGGACACTGAAAAGTTTGTAGGTTGCCTTGTTGAGCCGCTGCCGGTTACTCGGCTTGCGCTTGGGAAGCCGATCAAACGCACGGTGATCCGGACAACGCACACCATGCATTGCTTGCACCAGCGCACCGACCATCTCGCTTGGTCCTTGCCCGCCCATCGTCGCGGGACCTTACGCGGCATGGATGCCGCGTAAGAGCCTACATGGACGTACTTGCGGCGTGTCCTGCGATGGTGGGCCGGCAAGGGCCCTGCAGCAAACTCGCAGCGTCGAGGGCCCCGCAGCCAAGCCGCAGAGCTCCCCGGAAATCGCTGCGTCAGGAAAATAAAGCGCCAGCGCTAAGCAGGAGCGGCGTGGCTTGAGCTGTGCACATGAAGTATCAGCTTTAACGGATGCCTGTTGGCAGCCGTTGCGAACGCGTCCGACTCAGCGCGCCGCCCACCACGCCAGGACCAGCGCGGCGGCATAGCACAGCAGGTCGAAGCCGTTGTTGGCCAGTTGCAGCAGGGTCCAGGCCAGCCCGGTGCCCATCTTCTGTGCCGAGGTCCACGGGTCCAGGCCCAGTGCGCCACCCAGCTGCGCCGAGGCGATGCCCCAGTTGGCGCCGACGATGATCAGCGCGGTCGCCACGACCGCGATGCCGATGCGCAAGGGACCGGCGCCCAGCGTGCCCAGGCGCAGCATCCAGACGATTTCCAGCGCCACCAGCACCGCCATCCAGCCGGCCTGGTTGCCCAGCGCGAGCGCGATGAGCATCCAGGCGATCAGGGCGGTGACGCATCCCAGCAGCAGGAGCGGGGGCCAGAGCCAGTGGGCGGTTCTGGCGGACGCGGTGGTAGGCGGCATTGGAGCTCCTGACAGTGCGCACATGATAAAGCGCGCGATGTACTTTGCGCGGTGATGGACGCGCCGATGGAATGCAGCGTCGTCGCCGGCTCCATCCCGCAACGGCAGCGGCCTTGCCGTGGTCGGCTAGAATGGCGGACTTGCGCGCATCCGCCGCGGCCCCATATCCAGCCCATGTACTCCCGTAGCAGCGAACCCGTCCAGTTCGAACGCGATTGCGATGCCGTCATGGTGCCGCAGGGCGATTCGGTGACCCTGCCCGCAGGCAGTTACGGCTATATCACCCAGGCGCTGGGTGGCAGCTATACGGTCTTTGTCGAAGGCAACCTGTTCCGCATTGCCGGCAAGGATGGCGATGCGATCGGCAAGGAGGCCCCGCCGGGGCTGGAATTGCCCGCCGATGCCAGCGACGAAGAGGTGGAGGCACTGGTGTGGCAGCAGTTGCGCACCTGTTTCGACCCCGAGATCCCGTTCAACATCGTCGATCTGGGCCTGGTCTACGAGGCGGTGGTCAGCCATCGCGAGGAAGACGATCAGCGCCGGGTGGACGTCAAGATGACCCTCACCGCGCCTGGTTGCGGCATGGGCGAGATCCTAGTCGACGACGTGCGCAGCAAGGTGGAGATGATCCCGACCATTGCCGAGGCCGACGTCGAGCTGGTCTTCGACCCGCCGTGGGGCCGGCATATGATGTCCGAAGCAGCCCGTCTCGAGACCGGCATGCTCTGATCGTCAGGCGCCATGTCCAAGAGGTGGCGCCGCGTCCTTTCGCCCGCCATACAGGAATCTTCCGGTGTCCGTGTCCTTCGCTTCCACCCGTTCCCCGTCGCCGCGCAGTGCCGACGAGCTGTCCGTGATCCTGGCCGCGCCCGGCTTCGGGCTGCATTTCACCGACCACATGGTCGCCATTTCCTGGACCAACGAGCTCGGTTGGCACGACGCGCAGGTACGCGCGTATGGCCCGCTGCAGCTGGATCCGGCCGCCTCGGTGCTGCATTACGGCCAGGAAATCTTCGAAGGCATCAAGGCCTACCGGCATGCCGACGGCTCGATCTGGACCTTTCGCCCGCAGGCTAATGGCGAGCGGCTGCAGCGCTCGGCGCGGCGGCTGGCGCTGCCGGAACTGCCGGTGGACCTGTTCGTCGAATCGCTGCGCCAGCTGGTGGCGGTGGATGCGAGCTGGGTGCCGTCGGCCCCGGAAACCAGCCTGTACTTCCGCCCGTTCATGATTGCCGACGAGGCGTTCCTGGGCGTGCGTGCGGCGCACAAGGCCTCGTACTACGTCATCGCAAGTCCCGCCGGTCCGTATTTCGCCAAGGGCGTGGCACCGGTGTCGATCTGGTTGTCCACCGAGTACGCACGTGCGGCCAAGGGCGGCACCGGTGCGGCCAAGTGCGGCGGTAACTATGCCGCCTCGCTGCTGCCGCAGCAGAAGGCCTATGCGCAAGGCTGCTCGCAGGTGCTGTTCCTGGACCCGGTGGAAGGCAAATACATCGAAGAACTGGGCGGCATGAACGTGTTCCTGGTCTACAAGGACGGCACGCTGGTGACGCCGGAACTGTCCGGCAGCATCCTGGAAGGCATCACCCGCGACAGCATCCTGCAACTGGCCCGCGATCGCGGCATGCAGGTGATCGAGCGCAAGGTCGCCATCGACGAGTGGAAGCAGGGCGTGGCGTCGGGCGAGATCACCGAGGTGTTCGCCTGCGGCACCGCTGCCGTGGTCACCCCGATCGGCGAGCTGAAGGGCGATGGCTTTGCGGTCGGCGATCTCTCCGCACCGGCCGGCGAGGTGACCATGTCGCTGCGCCAGGAGCTGACCGACATCCAGTACGGGCGCGTCCCGGACCGCCACGGTTGGCTGGTGCGTCTGTCCTGAGCCAGCGCATCGCGTCAAAAAAGGCCTCTGCGCGGTCGCGCAGGGGCCTTTTTTTTGGGAAGCGCAGCAGGTGTGTGCCAATTCATGTCCCGATGTGTCGTCAACTGGCTGAACGGTGCCGTACGGTGTCACAAATCTGATATTTAATTTTTCGAAAGTGCGAACTTCTTATTGTCCAGTCTGGTTGTAGTGCGGTAGGTTCGCTGAACGGATCGATAACAGGGGATCGGTCCGGAACCTCGGTGCTGACCTATGGAAGGCGGCACCGGCTACCACCGCTACGGCGGTTCTCTTTGATCTAGAAGGGAATTCGATGTCGAACGAGTCTTTCCGCAAGCGCCCCCGCGCACTGACCATCCTGAGCGCAGCTGCGCTGACCTCGTTGTTGCTGGCAACCCCGGCCTTTGCCGGCGAGGTGTATCTGGATGGCCTGGCCACCGCCCAAACCCACCAGAAATTCATCGTGACCTATAAGGACGGCAGCACCGCGCTGGCCAGTCCAACCGCGCTGAGCACCTCGCTGCGCACCGCCGCGCGCGCTGTTCCGGCCAAGGCCGGCAAGGCGTTGGGCCTGAACTCGGTGCGCCGCCTGGCGCTGGGACCGGAGCTGGTCAAGGCCGACCGTGCACTCGACCGTGCCGAAGCCGAGACCCTGATGCGCCAGCTGGCCTCCGACCCCAACGTGCAGAGCGTGGAAGTCGACCAGATCCTGCACGCCACGCTGACCCCGAACGACACCCGCCTGTCCGAGCAGTGGGCCTTCGGCACCACCAATGCCGGCCTCAATATCCGCCCGGCCTGGGACAAGGCCACCGGCGCCAATGTGGTGGTGGCGGTGATCGACACCGGCATCACCACCCATGCCGATCTCAACGCCAACATCCTGCCGGGCTACGACTTCATCAGCGATGCCGCCACGGCGCGCGATGGCAACGGGCGCGACAGCAATCCCGCCGACGAAGGCGACTGGTACGCCGCCAATGAATGCGGCTCCGGTATTCCCGCCGCCAACTCCAGCTGGCATGGCACCCATGTGGCCGGCACGGTGGCCGCAGTGACCAACAACACCACCGGCGTGGCGGGGACCGCCTACAACGCCAAGGTCGTGCCGGTGCGCGTACTCGGCAAGTGCGGCGGCTCGCTGTCGGATATCGCCGACGCCATCATCTGGGCCTCCGGCGGCAGCGTCAGCGGCGTGCCGGCCAACGCCAATCCGGCCGAAGTGATCAACATGTCGCTCGGCGGCGGCGGTACCTGCTCGACCACCATGCAGAATGCGATCAGCGGTGCGGTCTCGCGCGGCACCACGGTGGTGGTGGCGGCAGGCAACGATTCTGCCAACGTGTCCGGTTCGCTGCCGGCCAACTGCGCCAACGTGATCGCGGTGGCAGCCACCACCTCGGCCGGCGCCAAGGCCAGCTATTCCAACTTCGGCACCGGGATCGACGTGTCGGCGCCGGGCTCGGCGATCCTGTCCACGCTCAACAGCGGCACCACCACCCCGGGCAGCGCCAGCTACGCGTCCTACAACGGTACCTCGATGGCGGCGCCGCATGTGGCCGGCGTGGTCGCGCTGGTGCAGTCGGTCGCGCCGAGCGCACTTACGCCGGCCGCCGTGGAAACCCTGTTGAAGAACACCGCGCGTGCGCTGCCGGGCGCCTGCTCGGGCGGCTGCGGCGCCGGCATCGTCAATGCCGATGCGGCGGTGACTGCCGCCATCAGTGGCAGCAATGGCGGCGGCGGTGGCGGCACCGGCAACACCCTGACCAACGGCACGCCGGTCACCGGACTGGGCGCGGCCACGGGTGCGGAGCTGAACTACACCATCGCAGTGCCGGCCGGTAGCGGCACGCTGACCGTGGCGATCAGCGGCGGCAGCGGCGATGCAGACCTGTACGTGCGTGCCGGCAGTGCGCCGACCGACACCACCTACACCTGCCGTCCGTACCGCAGCGGCAATGCCGAGACCTGCAGCATCAGCGCGCCGTCTGGCACTTACTACGTGCGCCTCAAGGCGTACAGCACGTTCTCCGGCGTGACCTTGCGCGCCAGCTACTGAGGCACGTCGGCACTGCCTGGCCCCGGCCAGGCAGTGCCGATCCGCTCCGCTGCAGCGGATCCGCTTCACCCCATCAGCGACCTATTGCCACGTCTGCCGCATCGGCAGGCGCCGGCGGTGTGTTGCCGCTCGACCGGAATGGACATCGGTCAGTCGTCTCGCCGGGCGCCCGCGCCCGTGCACTGCCTGACCCGATCCGCAGCACGTGGAACCGGTTCGGCCATCTCGCCGCAATTGCGGTACCTCTCAATTAAGGAACGATCGATGTCCAATGTGTCGCAACGTCGTGCGCCCACGCGCGCGCTGGTGGTTCTAGGTGTGTCCGCGCTGACTTCGCTGCTGGCAGTGCCGGCGTTTGCTGGTCAGGTCAATCTTTCCGGGCTGGATTCGCAGCCCACCTTGGACCGCTTCATCGTCAAGTACCGGGACGGTTCCAGCGCCGCGGTGAGCCCGACCTCGCTGCGCGCATCGCTCAATTCGGTCGCCACCGCCGTGCCGGCGCGCGCTGGCCGCGCGCTGGGCCTGAATCACGTGCGTCGCACCGCGCTGGGGTCGGAAGTGCTCAAGACCGACCGTGGCCTGGACCGTGCCGAGGCCGAGACGCTGATGCGCCGGATCGCCGCCGACCCGAGCGTGGAGTACGTGGAAGTCGATCAGATCATGTACCCGACGCTGACCCCCAACGACACCCGTCTGTCCGAGCAGTGGGGTTTCGGCACCACCGCCTCGAGCATCAACGTGCGTCCGGCCTGGGATACCGCTACCGGCACCGGCGTGGTGGTGGCAGTGATCGACACCGGCATCACCAGCCACCCGGACCTCAACGCCAACGTGCTGCCGGGCTACGACTTCATCAGCGACGCGGCGCGTGCGCGCGACAACAATGGCCGCGACAACAACCCGGCCGACCAGGGCGACTGGCGCGCAGCCAACCAATGCGGCTCCGGCGTGGCAGCGGCCAACTCCAGCTGGCACGGGACCCATGTGGCCGGCACAATTGCCGCGGTCACCAACAACAGCACCGGCGTGGCGGGGACCGCGTTCAATGCGCGCATCGTGCCGGTGCGTGCGCTGGGCCTGTGCGGCGGCACCACCTCCGACATTGCCGACGCAATCGTGTGGGCATCCGGCGGCACCGTCTCCGGCGTGCCGGCCAATGCCAATCCGGCCGAAGTGATCAACATGTCGCTGGGCGGCAACGGCACCTGCTCGAGCACCTACCAGAACGCCATCAATGGCGCGGTGTCGCGCGGCACCACGGTGGTGGTGGCGGCCGGCAACAGCAATGCCAACGTGGCCAACTTCACCCCGGCCAGCTGCGCCAACGTGATCTCGGTGGCGTCGATCACCTCGGCCGGCGCGCGTTCGAGCTTCTCCAACTTCGGCAGCACCATCGACATCTCCGGCCCGGGCTCGGCGATCCTGTCCACGCTCAACAGCGGCACCACCACGCCGGGCAGCGCCAGCTACGCCTCCTACAACGGTACGTCGATGGCGGCACCGCACGTGGCCGGCGTGGTGGCGCTGGTGCAGTCGGTGGCCAGTCGTCCGCTGACCCCGGCGGCGGTGGAAACGCTGTTGAAGAACACCGCGCGTCCGCTGCCGGGCGCCTGCTCGGGCGGCTGCGGTGCCGGCATCGTCAACGCGGCCGGTGCGGTCAGCCAGACCCCGTAAGACGCCTCGCGGTGCCAGCGGCCGAGCCGTTGGCACCGCTGCGGTCTGCGTGATGCGGTGTGTCTGCAGCACGCTCGATACCCCCATTGCCCCGCCAAAGTGCGGGGCAATGGCGTTTTGGGGGCAGCGCTGGAGGGTGGGACGGCGCGGTCCTGGCCGCCGCCGGCATCTGCCTCTCGAGCGGCCACCTTAACCAACCCGGTGGTTCGCCACGCCTGGCCAGCGATACCGGCTCAGGTCCGCGCATACCCGGTCGATAGCGTGGGCAGGTGGGCAGCGACGCCAGTCGGCGCGCCTCACCACGATGCAAGGGCGGCACAGATGTGCCCTCGTTTGCACCACGACATCCCGGGGAGGGGTCGATCCATGCGTTATTTACCGTTCAAGGGGCTGCGCCATGTCGCGCTGGCCTGTGCACTGCTATGCGGCACTGCGCCTGCATTCGCTGGCGACGTCAGCCTGCAGGGGCTGGGGTCGGCATCGGCCCATCAGCGTTTCATCGTCAGCTACAAGGACAGCAGCGTCGGCAACCGTGGGCGCCTGAGTGGCTCGTTACGCGAGATCGCCCGTGCGGTGCCGGCGCGGCGCGGGCGAGCGCTCGGCCTGTCGTCGTCGCGCTGGCTTGGAGTCGGGCCGCAATTGCTGGTGGCCGATCGCGCGCTGGACCGGGTCGATGCGGAAACCCTGATGCGTCGTCTGGCGGCCGACCCGGCGGTCAAGCGCGTGGAAGTGGACATGCTGCTGCGCCCGATGCTGGTGCCCAACGACAGCCGCCTGTCCGAGCAATGGGCGCTGGGGACCACCAGCGCCGGCATCAACGTGCGCCCGGCCTGGGACAAGACCACCGGCAAGGGCGCGGTGGTGGCGGTGATCGATACCGGCGTGACCGCGCATCCGGAGCTGTCGGCCAATGTGCTGGCCGGCTATGACTTCATCAGCGATGCCTTCATCGCCCGCGACGGCAACGCGCGCGACACCGATGCCGCCGATCCGGGCGACTGGGCCGCGGCCAACGAGTGCGGCAGCGGCGCAAGCGCGTCCAGTTCCAGCTGGCATGGCACCCATGTGGCCGGCATCGTCGCGGCCGCCGCCAACAATGGCGCCGGCACTGCGGGCGTGGCGTTCAATGCAAAGGTGCTGCCGGTGCGCGTGCTGGGCCGTTGCGGCGGCTACCTGTCCGACATCGCCGATGCGATCGTGTGGGCCTCCGGCGGCACGGTGTCCGGCGTGCCGGCCAATCCGACCCCGGCCAGGGTGATCAACCTGTCGCTGGGCGGCATCGGTTCCTGTTCCACCACCTTGAGCAATGCGATCGCCAGCGCGGTGTCGCGCGGCACCAGCGTGGTGGTGGCTGCCGGCAACAGCAATATCGACGTATCCAAAAGCGTGCCGGCCAATTGCCCGAACGTGATCGCGGTGGCGGCGACCACCTCGGCCGGGGCCAAAGCCAGCTTTTCCAACTTCGGCCAGGGCGTGGATATCGCCGCGCCGGGGCAGGCGATTCTGTCCACGCTCAACAGCGGCAGCACGGCGGTGGGCACCCCAGGTTACGCGGTCTACAGCGGCACCTCGATGGCGGCGCCGCATGTGGCTGGCGTGGTGGCATTGATGCAGTCGGTGGCGCTCAATCCGCTCAGTGCGGCCAGCGTCGAAGCGATGCTCAAGAGCACGGCGCGTGCATTGCCGGTGGCGTGTCCGCAGGGGTGTGGGGCAGGGTTGGTCAACGCCGATGGTGCGGTGGCTGCGGTGATCGCCTCGACCACCCTGACCAGCAATGCAGCACGCAACGGCCTGGCCGCAGCCACCGGTGGCTCGCTGTATTACCAGGTCAACGTGCCCGCAGGCACGCGCAGCCTGCGGGTGGCGCTCAGCGGTGGTAGCGGCAATGCCGACCTGTCGCTGCGTGCCGGCGCATTGCCGAGCGATACCGCCTACAACTGCCGCACTGCGGTGGTGGGCAATGCCGACAGCTGCACGCTGAGCGCGCCCGCGCCAGGGGTGTATTACGTGCGGCTCAAGGCCACGCTGGCGTTCTCGGCGGTCATGCTGGTGGCCACGTACTGAGCGTGCCCGGAGTCCTGCGCCGGTGGGGTGCAGGACTTCGGTCTTGCTTGGGGCGTGATCTTGCATCGGCCATGTGACGCCGGCGAACCCATCACGCCGCAGCGGAGGTGCGTGATCGCTGCCGCGAACCGGAGCCACCTTTGGATTTCCAGATGCCGGCTTGCGTCAGCCGGCCACGCGGCGCGGTGTCTCGCTGCGGCTAGTCGCAAACACTGCAGGGCCGCGCCTGCAATGCGGCAACGATGCCATCGCCCGGCAATTCCAGCAGCAAGCCGCGTTGCCCGGCGTTGATCCACAGCGACGGGGCATCCAGTGCACTGGCTTCGATCACGACCGGCGCCTGGCGTTGCTGCCCCAGCGGGCTGATGCCGCCGACCTTGTAGCCGGTGCGACGCTCGGCATCGGCCACCTCCATCATGCGCGCCGACTTGCCGTTGCAGGCACTGGCCAGTTTCTTCAGCGACACCCGGCGATCGCACGGGATCACCACGCACACCGCCTGGTCGTCGACCCAGGCCATCAATGTTTTCAGCACCGTGTGCGGCGCCAGTCCCAGGGCGTTCGCCGCCTGCACGCCCTTCGCGTCGGCATCGGCCTGGTAGGCGTAGGGGTGCAACACATAGGCCACGCCGGCGGCATCCAATGCCCTGGTCGCGCGGGTGGCCTTGCTCATGGCGTCAGAGCGATTCGAAGCGGTTGGCGGCGACGTTCTTGCGCACCTTTTCCGGATTCCAGATGCGCCCGTTCATGGCGATGTACACGCCCGCCGGCAGCGACTGCACCGCGCCGACCGCGCAGCCGATGTTGAACTCGGCATCGGAGCCGCGAAAGCGCGCCGGATTGAGCGCGCCGGTCATCACGATGGTCTTGTCTGCGATCGACTGCAGCACCTTGCCGGTTTCCACCATCGAGTCGGTGCCGTGGGTGATCAGCACGTGGCGGGTCGGCTGGGCGGCAATGGTGGCGCGCACAAGTTCGCGGTCGGCGTCGGTGATGTGCAGCGAATCCTTGCGGATGATCGGAATCACCGAGAAGCGGAAGGTCACGCCCAGCTCCTTGAGGATCTGGCCGATCTGCGGGTCGCCGATCTGGTAGTCCGATTTGTCGTCGAAGTAGATCTTGTCGATCGTGCCACCGGTGGTGACGATCAGGAGGTCTTCCATTGCTGCGGGTCCTTCAAACGGGCGCGGTGCAGGCCGCGCGAGGGCCGTCATGATACGACCCCGGCGCGGGTGCTGCCCAAGCGGGTCAACGTGGAGGGCGCTTGCGGCCGAAGCGCGCCGCCATGCCGGGGCCGCCCACCAATGCCACCACCAGCAGGGCCAGCAGTACTTCCAGCCAGGCCAGCCCACGTGCCTGCGGCTGGCTCCAGGCCGCCATCACGCCGTGACTGAACCAGCCTAGCGCAAACACGCCAGCCCAGAAACGCGCACGTGCGCTGCGCAGCGCCAGCGCGGCCATCAGCGCCGGCGGCAGTGCGAACACCAGCAGCGCCGCGGTGCGGTGGCGGTCGTCGTGAAACCAGCTCACGAACAGCACCGTCAGCGCGATCAGCGCGGCAGTCAGCAGCCAGTGCGTGGCACGCACGCTCATGGGCTGGCCAGGCGCCGGGCGATATCGGCCACCCGGCGACCCAGCGCACGCGCCAGCAGCGCTTCGTCCTCGCTCGGTTGCGGGTCGCCGCCGGCGCCGGAGACATGGCTGGCGCCATAGGGCGTGCCGCCGCTGGTGGTATGGCTGAGCGCCGGCTCGGTGAACGGGATGCCGACGATCAGGCAGCCGTGGTGCAGCAGCGGCAGGTGCATCGACAGCAAGGTGGATTCCTGGCCGCCGTGCATCGAGGCGGTGGAGGTGAACACGCCTGCCGGCTTGCCGGCCAGGATGCCGCTGGCCCACTCGGCGCCCAGGCCGTCGAGGAAATGCTTCATCGGCGCGGCCATGTTGCCGAAGCGGGTCGGGCTGCCCAGCAGCAAGCCGCTGCACTCGGCCAGATCGGCCTTGTCCACATACGGCGCGCCCTCGTCCGGCACCGGCGGGGCGCTGGTCTGGGTCACCGCCGCTACCGGCGGTACCGTGCGCAGCCGCGCGCCCATGCCCGGCACTTCGCCGATGCCGCGCGCGATCTGCCGCGCCAGCCGCGCCACCGAACCGCCACGGCTGTAATACAGCACCAGAATCTCCGCCATCGCGCATCTACCGCCTGTGTGAGTTGCCGCAGTATCGGCCAAGCCACCGCCTGCCTGCACGCCGCAGTTGCGGCAAGGCCGCGATGACGGCGCATCGGGTACCCTTGCGCGATGTTGCGCGTGAACAAAATCCACCAATGGAAAGAACGGCTGCGCGACCGCGCGCGGACGGTCAGCTTCGGGCGCTTCCTGTGGCGCCGCTTTCTCGACGACCGCCTGTTCCAGGCGGCCGCCTCGCTCGCCTACACCACGGTGTTCGCACTGGTGCCGCTGGCGATCGTGGTGTTCGGGGTGCTGTCGGCGTTCCCGGCCTTCAACGAGTGGAAGGACGCGCTGACCGACTTCATCTTCAACAACTTCGTGCCCGGCGCGGCGCGCTCGGTGCAGAACTACCTCAATCGTTCGCTGGAGGATCTGGGCAAGTTCACCGTGGCCGGTATGGTCGCGCTGGTGGCCTCGCTGCTGATCACCCTGCATAGCATCGAGCAGACCTTCAACAGCATCTGGCGGGTCGCCGCCGCACGCCCGAAGGTGACGCGCTTCCTGATCTACTGGACGGTGCTGACCCTTGGCACGATGCTGGCCGCCGCCTCGATGGCGATGGCCGCCTACGTGTTCGCGCTGCCGCTGTTCCGCACCACCGAAGGCCAGTGGCTGGCCGAATTCGCCTGGCGGCTGGCGCCGATGGCGGTGGAATTCGTCTGCATCGTGCTGATCTACCGCGTGGTGCCGCAGCATGGGGTACGCCTGCGGCATGCGCTGCCGGGCGCGTTGCTGGCGGTGATCCTGATGGAAATCGTCAAATGGGGCTTCGGCTTCTATCTGGGCAATTTCCAGACCTACCAGCGCATTTACGGCGCGCTGTCGGCGCTGCCGATCCTGCTGTTGTGGATCTACCTGAGCTGGGTTTCGGTGCTGCTGGGCGCCTCGCTGGCCTCCTCGATGGCGGCATTCCGCTACCAGCCCGAAGCGATGCGGCTGCCGCCGGGTTTCGAGATCTATGGCCTGCTGCGCCTGCTCGGCCGCTTCCGCCAGGCACGCATCCACGGCAACGGCCTGGATGAAGACCGCATCCTGGCGCTGGAGCCGATGCTCACCGACACGCTGATGCAGGAGTTGCTGTGCGAACTCAAACGCATCCGCCTGCTGCGCCGCGACGAGCGCGGCCAATGGCTGCTGGCACGCGACCTGGACGTGGTGCCGCTGGCCGAACTCTACGAAAGCTGCCAGCTGCGCGTGCCGATCGAAGACCGCCCCCTGCCGTGCCGCGACGATGCCTACGGCCAGGCCGCTGCCGCTGCGCTGGAACAACTGCGCCAACCCTTGCGCAGCGTGCTGGCGCAACCGGTCGGCGACCTCTACACCCACCTTCCCGGAGACCTCCCATGACCGTGCGCCTTGTGCGCGGCGCCTGTGCGCTGCTGTTGCCGCTGTTGCTGCTGACCGCCTGCAAGCCCACCGGCGAGGGCACGCCCGCCGCCGGCGGTGCAGCGCCGGCGACCACCGCACAGACGCCGCAAAAGCCGGCCGCTCCCGCCGACCCGGCCAGCCCAACCGACACCTCGGTGGTGCAGCAGACCGCCGAGATGCCCAAGCTGTCGCTGCCGACCGTGACCGGCGAGGCCTACGACCTGGCCGCGCATCGCGGCAAGTGGGTGGTGGTCAATTTCTGGGCCACCTGGTGCGCGCCGTGCCTGAAGGAGATGCCCGAGTTGTCGGCGCTGCACACCATGCGCGACACCGTCGAAGTGGTGGGCCTGGCCTATGAAGACATCAGCAGCGCCGACATGCAGGCGTTCCTCAAGGACCACCCGGTGTCATACCCGATCGCCATCCTCGACCCGTACCAGCCGCCGCAGGACTTCGCCACGCCGCGCGGCTTGCCGATGACGTATCTGATCGGGCCGGACGGCAAGGTGGCCAAGCAGTTCCTCGGCCCGGTGACCGCACGCGACATCGAGACGGCGGTGGGCATCACCGGCAAGGCCGGCTGATGCAGGCGGCGCGCTTTATCGTCACCGGCGTGGTGCAGGGCGTGTGGTTCCGGGCCTCCACCCGCGAGCGCGCGGTTGCGCTGGGCCTGCGAGGGCATGCGCGCAACCAGCCCGACGGCAGCGTGGAAGTGGTCGCCGCCGGGCCAGACGCCGCGCTGGATGCGCTGGAAACCTGGTTATGGCAAGGCCCGCCGGCGGCCAGCGTGGCGGCGGTGACCCGCACGCCCTGCGCGCCGCCGCCGACTGAAGAATTTGTAACTGGCTGAGTCGCCGCCAGCCGGGCAGGCCAACAGACTTGCGATGCGTCGCCGATAACCTTGTCAGCGCGATCAGGCGTGCAGGGGGAATATATGGCCGCTCCATCTCAAGATCACACCGACGGGCAGGAACTGCCTACCCGCAACCGTCGCCTGGCGCAGCTGGCGCCATGGCTGTACCTGGGCGTCCTGTCGGGCAGTGGCTGGCTGCTGTTTCTGCAGCCGCAGACCCGCGTGCTGCAGCCGGGGCAGGCGGCCACCAGCTGGCTGCTGGCCTGGATCTTCGGTGGCATCGTGATCGCTGCGGTGCTGTGGAGCCTGAAGCTCGCACGTCACGGCCTGGGCGCGTCCGCTGCCAGCTATCCGCTGTCGGCGCGTCTGCCCGATTCCTGGGCCGACGCCTACGCAGCCCTGTTGCGCCCGGCCCCCGCGGTGCCGCTGTCGGCCTCCAGGCCGGATCCCGCCGGCACCCAACGCGGCGCAGCCTGGCACCGTTTCGGCGGCGGCATGCTCAACGTGGAGAATTTCGATCCCAACGACGCCACCCGCGCGCCCTGGGACACCCTCGATGCCCAGGCCTGCATCGCGCGTCTGGACGATCTCCGTCCGGCCTGGCAGAACGCCACCGCCAACCGCGCGCTGCAACAGGAGCGTCGCTATTGGCTGGACGTGGTGCTGTCGCTGCTCGACCACGGCGTGATGCGCCCGCTGCAGGACGGCTACCTGCCCGACACCGCCACGCTGCGCACCGAACGTTTCCTGCTCGGCGCCGATGCCGGCCCGATCGTCCTGGCCGAAGTGCCGGCGCTGTTCGCACGCCGCCTGGCGCTGGCGATCGAGACCATGCCGGCCCCGCAGCGCGAGGCCGCCGGCGTCCAGTGGCGTCTGCTGCAGCAATTGCACGGCCTGGTTGCCGAGAGCCGCATGCTGGACGAGCGCTCGCAGGTCATCCAGGTGCTGGCGTGGAACCCGGATGTGGACCTGGACCAGGTCGAAGTGGCCTACATCCTGGCCGCCGAGTACCGCCAGGGCATGCGCGACTGGTTGCGCCGCGCCGCGCTGGTGCGTCTGCCCGACAGTGCGCTACGCCTGGACGAAGTGCTGCTGTCGTCCTGCAGCCCGCTCGGTGCGCAGGCCGACGACGTCGACTACATCGAAGCGATGCGCCCGCTGCACCGCGGTTTCATGCAGCTGTTCAGTCAGCGCCTGAGCCAGTTGGTGCTGCAGGCCGAGCAGGCCGAACGCCAGGCCGGCCTGTATCCCTTGCCGCGCGCCACCGCGGCCAGCGACGAGATCTCTCAGGACTGGCCGGCGTAATCGTCGATCGGTTCCAGCACGCCGTAACGTTCCTTGTGCGGCTTGCCGTCCAGTGGCGGCAGCTGCAGCGTGTCATCGGGCACCGCGGTGTCCGGGAGCCGATCCAGCAGATTGCGGATCAGGCTCAACCGGCCGCGCTTCTGGTCGTTGAAATCCACCAGCGTCCACGGCGCGTCCGGCGTATGCGTCACCTCGAGCATGCGCTCACGCGCGGCGGTGTAGTCCTCGTACTTGCTGCGTGACTGCAGGTCCACCGGCGACAGCTTCCAGCCCTTGAGCGGATCTTCCTGGCGTTCGGCAAAGCGCTGTTCCTGCTCGGCCTGATCCACGCACAGCCAATACTTGAACAGTAGGATGCCGTCGTCGACCAACAGTTGTTCGAAGCGCGGCGCCTGCTCCAGGAACGCGTCGTATTGCGCGTCGGTGCAATAGCCCATCACCCGTTCCACGCCGGCGCGGTTGTACCAGCTGCGATCCATCAGCACCAACTCGCCGGCCGCTGGCAGGTGCGCCACATAGCGCTGGAAATACCATTGCGTGCTTTCGCGATCGTTGGGTGTCGGCAACGCCACCACCCGGCACTGGCGCGGGTTCAGATGGCTGGCGATGGCCTGGATCACACCGCCTTTGCCGGCGGTGTCGCGGCCTTCCACCAGTACCAGCGCGCGCTGGTTGGTATGCCGCAGCCAGCGCGCCATGTTGACCAGTTCCAGCTGCAGCGGTGCCAGCAACTTCTTGTAGGCCTTGCGTTTCAGGTGCGACATGCGCGTTCCAACAGCGATGGAGCGCGCAGGCTATTCGCCCAGACGTGGACGCAGTGTCGCCAGATTGCAGGGCTTGGTCCGCGCATCCAGCTGCGCACGCACGATCTTTTCCCAGGCCGTGCGGCAGGCCGAGGTGGAGCCGGGCAGGCAGAACACGAAACTGTGATTGGCCAGCCCCGCAAACGCGCGCGACTGCAGTGAGGAGGTGCCGATTTCGTCGACACTGACCGCGCGGAACAACTCGCCGAAACCGGGCATGGTCTTGTCCAGCAACGGGGTAATTGCCTCCGGCGTGCTGTCACGGCCGGTAAAGCCGGTGCCGCCAGTGATCAGGATGCCGTCGACCTGCGCATCGGCGATCCACGCAGAGACGATCGCGCGCATGCGGTAGCGATCGTCCGGACACAGGGCGCGCTCGTGCAGCACGTGACCGTCGTGAGTGAGGGCATCGACCAGATAGTCGCCGGAGCGATCATCGGCCAGCGTGCGGCTGTCGGACACCGTCAGCACGCACAGGTGCAAGGGAATGAAGTCGGGATTGGAAGGCATGCCCCAAGCCTAGCGAGCCGGAACGACCGGGTACAGCACCACGGCGTGAAGCCGCACAACATTGATTGCCAGCGGGGTTCGCTGACACTGGCAATTAGCAACTGACAGTTCGTGGCAAATCGACCAGTCGCTCTCCCTGCGGGCGAGAAGGCGCATCTTGCGCGCCACTGGTGTGCGTTCCGCCGAGCGCCCACGCGGCAAGATTGGACGCCGGTCTCCCGCCGGGAGGAGGGGGTGGGGTGAGGGTACGGCGAAGCAAGATGCCTGTCGGTACTCGCTTCAGCGAGGGCGGCAGCGCGGCCGGGGATCGGCTCCTCGGCTCGGCAGACATCCTGTCTGACTCGCCGCCGCGGCACATCCCTGTGCCGCTCTCCGCCAATCCCCGGCCACGCTGCCGCTCTGCACGTTGTTTCCATGACATGAAAAGGTCTCGAAGAAACTCAATGACGCTTTCAAGCACCTCTCCCGCAGGGGCGAGGAGGGACAGCTGGGCGCGCGTGCCTTGGAGCGCCCGCGCCGCAAGCGCGGGCCGGGGCACGGACGCGCGGGTTTGGGTGGGGTGCGGCGGAAGACAGCCATCTAGCTTGAAAAGGCAAGCAGCCCGCTAGTCACCCAACCAACCATGTTGGCGCGCGAGTGCTTGCATCAGGTCCGCGAACCCGTCGGCAAACCCATCCATATCGAACACGCCCGACTCGCGCCGACGCTCCGCCACCTGCGCACGCAGCGCACTCAATGCCGCTGGGTCAGTCGCCAACGCCACCGCCTTCGCAACGAACGCGGCGTCATCGGCCACATTCATCTCATCCAGGCCCAGATGATGATTCAGGCTGCCGGCCACGCGCGCGGCAAATGTCTCGCCGGGCGTGGTCAACACCGGGCAACCCGCCCATAAGGCATCCGATGCGGTGGTATGCGCGTTGTACGGATGCGTATCCAGGAACAGGTCCGCATGCCGGTAGCGCGCCAGATACTGCGCGTGCGGCAGCTTCGGCATGAACACCAGGCGCTGCGCAGCCACGCCTTGCGTCTGCGCCACCGCACGCAGGCGTGCGTCGGCCTCGCCCGGTCCGGACAACAGCCACAGCACGCTGCCCGGCACCGCACGCAACACCGCCAGCATGCGCGCCATGCTGCGGGGATTGAGCTTGTAGCTGTTGTTGAAGCAGCACAGCACTACGCCATGCTCGGGCAAACCGCACTGCGCCCGCGACGGCGGCTCGGCTACCACGCGCGAGGTGTCCGACGGCTGAAACGCACCGTTCAGGCGCAACACGCGCTCGCCATAGAACGGCTGCAGCGCCGGCGGCAGCGCAAACGCATCGCCCAGCACATAGTCCATCCACGGCGCGCCCGATGTGCCCGGATACGCCAGCCAGTTGAGCTGCAGCGGCGCCGGCCGCAGTGCGAACACTTCCGGGCGCCCGCCACCGCCCCAGCCGCGCAGGTCGAACAGCAGATCGATGCCCTGGTCGCGGATGTGCTGCGCGGTGGCCAGGTGCCCGAGCGCGGTGACATCGTGCAGCGTGGTGGCTTGCGCCAGGCGCGCGCGGATCTCGCTGCGGTCGTCATGGCTGGTGGCGAACAGATGCGGTTGTAGCGCCGGCTGCCGGCGCTTCAGCGCTTCGAACAGCGCGACCGTCAGCAAGCCGGTGGGATGCGCACCAAACCCGTTGGAAACGAAGCCGAGCCGCAACCCGCCCTGGCTGCGCATGGCAGTCGGCGGTAACGGGCGCAGCATCGCAGCGACTGCCTGGGCGCGCGTCCGTGCACACGCCAGCTGTTCGGCAGCGCTGGCGTCCTCGCTCAGGAAGGCGAACGGTTCCACCGCGGCAGCGCCCTGGGCCACGGCACTGCGCACCTGCGCAGCAAGCGCATCCAGTTCGCGCCAATCGCACAGGCGGCGTCGCCAGTTGAGCAGTTGCGCAGCGATATATGGCTCGTCGGGCAGCAACTGGTGCGCACGCGTATACGCGGCCGCGGCCGCTTCGGCCTGGCCTGCATCTTCCAATGCGTGCCCCAGCCACAGCGCGATGCCCGGATGTTGCGGCACCAGGTCCGATGCCTGCTGCAACAACGCTGCCGCCTCGGCATGTCGTTGCTGTGTCCAGCGCACCCGGCCAAGCCGCGCCAACGCTTCCGGATGGCCCGGCTGCAGTGCAAGCGCGCGTTGTACCGCGGCCTCGCCTGCAACGATTGCGCCCATGCCGAGCTCGGCATCGGCCAGCATCAGCCAGGCGATGAAGTCGCCCGGCTGGCGTCGCACCGCCTCGCGCAGCTGCAGCAGCTCGCGCGGGACCTGCGCACTCACGGGCTGTCGCTCAACCGTGCCAGTTCGTCGGCCTGATGCTCGTGCAGCAGTCGTGCGATCAGTGCATCCAGATCGCCTTCGATGATGTTGGGCAGGTCGTACAGCGTCAGGCCTTCCACGCGGTGGTCGGTGATGCGGCCCTGCGGGAAGCTGTAAGTGCGGATGCGCTGGCTGCGGTCGCCGCTGCCGACCTGCAACTTGCGCGTCTGCGCTTCGGCGGCGGCCGCCTTGCTGCGTTCGGCTTCCACCAATTGCGCCTTCAGCCGCTTCATCGCCTTGTCGCGGTTGGCGTGCTGGCTGCGTTCGGTCTGGCATTCCACCACCACGCCACTGGGCACATGGGTGATGCGGATCGCCGACTCGGTCTTGTTGACGTGCTGGCCGCCGGCACCGGACGAGCGGAAGGTGTCCACCTTCAGGTCGGCCGGGTTGATCACGATCTCTTCCACATCGTCGGCTTCGGGAATGATCGCCACCGTCGCCGCCGAGGTGTGGATGCGGCCCTGCGACTCGGTCGCCGGCACGCGCTGCACGCGGTGGGTGCCGGACTCGAACTTCAGCCGCGAATACGCGCCGCGTCCGACCACCCGTGCCACCACTTCCTTGTAGCCGCCGTGCTCGCCGGGGCTGTCGGATTCGATTTCCACCTTCCAGCCCTGGCGCTCGGCATAGCGCGCGTACATGCGGAACAGGTCGCCGGCAAAGATCGCCGCCTCGTCGCCGCCGGTACCGGCGCGCACTTCCAGGAACAGGTTGCCGTCATCGCGCGGGTCGCGCGGCACCAGCAGCAAGGCCAGTTGCGCATCCAGTTCTTCTAGGCGCGCCTGTGCGGCGGCGATCTCCTCTTCGGCCAGCTCGCGCATCTCCGGATCGTTGCGCATCGCTTCGGCCGCGCTCAGGTCGGCCTTGGCGCGCGCTTCGTCTTCCAGGGCCACGGCCACCGGCTCCAGCTGCGACAGTTCGCGCGACAGCGCGCGGAACCTGTCGTTGTTGTTGACCACATCGGGGTCGGAGAGCAGGTGCTGCAGTTCTTCGCGGCGCTCGGCCAGCGCTTCGAGCTTACGGCGCAGGGTCGGCGTCATCGGTCCTCACGATCGGGGTGGCTACAGGGGGATGTCGATAACCCGGCTTTTCCGGGAACAGCCGGTCGGCCGCGTTGGTCAAGTCCAGGTCGTTGTTGAGCGCGGCATCGCGCAGCGCGGCGGTGGGCGGATGCAGCAGCCGGTTGGTCAGCGCGTGCGCCAGCTGCTCCAGTACTTCGTCGGCCGGCTTGCCGTTATGCAATTGCTGGCGTGCCTTGGCCAGTAGTTCGTCGCGGGTGCTGTCGCCGAACGCGCGCAAGCGCTTGAGCGGCGCCTGGCGCGCGTTGGCCTGCAAGGTCTCGACATACCGTGCCACCTGCAGGTCGATGATGGCTTCGGCCTGGTCGGCGGCTTCACGGCGGCCGCGGCGGTTGTCTTCCACCGCGCGTTCCAGGTCGTCAACGGTGTACAGGTAGGCGTCGCCGAGTTCGGCCACCGAGGCTTCGATGTCGCGCGGCACCGCCAGGTCGAACAGCAGCATCGGCTTGCGCTTGCGCGCGCGCAGTGCCTGTTCCACCTGCACCCGCGTCACGATCGGCTCGCGCGCGGCAGTGGCCGAGAACACCACGTCGGCTTCGGCCAGATGGCGGTCCAGATCGGTCAGCGGCAGCGCGTAACCGCCGTGCTGGCTGGCCAGCGTCTGCGCATGCGCAAGCGTGCGGTTGGCGATCAACAAGCGGCGCACGCGGCCTTCGCTCAGATGCTTGGCCGCCAGCTCGATGGTTTCGCCCGCGCCGATCAGCAGCACGGTGGATTCATTGAGCCGCGCGAAGGATTCCTGCGCCAGTCGTACCGCAGTGGAGGCCACCGACACCGGGTTGGCACCGACGCGGGTATCGGTGCGCGCCCGCTTGGCGACCGAGAAGGTCTGCTGAAACAGGCGGTCCAGCCCGCTACCCAGCGCGCCATGTGCACGGGCCACTGCCCAGGCATCCTTGACCTGGCCCAGGATCTGCGGCTCGCCCAGCACCATCGAGTCCAGCCCGGTGGCGACGCGGAACAGGTGGCGCACCGCCGCTTCCTCCTGATGCTGATAGAGGTAACCACTCAAGCCCGGCGCATGGGTTTCCAGCCAGCTCACCAGGCTGTGCGGGTCGTCGGACATCGCATACAGCTCGGTGCGGTTGCAGGTGGACAGCAGCGCGGCCTCGCGTACCTGCGGCAACGCGCGCAGGGATTCGAGCGCGCGCGGCAACGCGTCACCTGCGAACGCCGCGCGTTCGCGCAGGTCCACAGGTGCGGTCTGGTGATTCAGTCCGAGCACCCACAACGTCATTGTTCAGTTGCTTGCGATAAGCTGGCGGCCATTCAGGGCCCCATTTTACGGCCCGGTTGCCCCCGATGCCTGTACCGATTCGCATCCTGTGTGTTCTTTTGCTGGTCGCAGTCTCCGCCAGCGCCACTGCAGCACCCAAGAAAGCACCGCCCGCGCCGCCGCCCGGTCGCGCTGGCACCACCTCGCTGGAGCCGGTGCTCGCCGGCGAATTCGCCTTGCAGGCCGGGCAGTTGGACGATGCCGCCCGCGCCTACCTGGACGCCGCCAAGGCCGAGGCCGGCGATGCCGGGCTGGCCGAACGCGCCGCCCGCATCGCGATGCTGGCCAACGACGACCCGCGTGCGATCGAGGCCCTGGCGCTGTGGCGCTCACGCGCACCCTCGTCGATGTCCATGCGCAGTACCGAAGCCTCGCTGGCCTTGCGCCGCAACGACCTGCGTACCGCCCGCCGTGATCTGCTCGGCCTGCTCAAGGAGCCAGACCCGCGCGGCTGGCGCTTCGCCCTGATCGCCCTGGCCAATGGCGGGCGCGAGCCGGAAGCCTCCGCCGACGTGCTCGAGGACCTGGTCAAGGCCGGCGCCATCCCCAATCAGATCGAAGCCTGGCAGGAATTCGGCCGGCTCGCCCTGCGCATGGAGCGCCCGGCGCTGGCCAAGCGCATCGTCGACGAAGTGGTGCGCCGCTTCCCCGAAGAGCCGCGCGTGGCCTTGTTGCACGCCACCCAGCTGCAGCAGGAAGGCAAGAACGACGAAGCGCTGGCACTGCTGAAGAATGTCGAGCCGCAGGCGGTCAAGGATTCCGAGCTGCGTGGCGCGCTGGCATTTGCCTACGACGCCATGGGGCAGACCGAAGCCGCCGCACGGGTGTTGTCGACCGGGCCGCAGGACACCCAGACCTACGGGCTGCGTGCCTCCATGCTGGCCAAGGAAAAGGATCGCACTGCGCTCGAGGCGCTGTACGGCGAGCTCAAGAGCAATGCCGCCAAGCCCGACCCCGACCGCCGCCTGCTGCTCGGCAAGATCGCCGAATTCCTCAAGCGCTACGACGAGGCGGTGGAATGGTATCGCGGCGTGCCCGGCGGCCCGCAGCTGAGCGAAGCGCGCCTGCGCGCCGCCAGCGCCCTGTACGAACTGGGCCGCAAGCCCGAGGCGCTCGCCGAAGCGCGCGCATTGCAGAGCGATGCCAGCGCCGACGACGACGCGCGTCGCGACGCCTACGTGCTCGAAGCCGAGCTGCACCAGCGCGCCGACGACGCAGCGGGCGAACTGGATGCCTTCGAGCGCGGCCTGGCCGCCTACCCGGACGACGGCGCGCTGCTGTACGCCCGCGGCCTGGCCTGGGAGCGCCGTGACGACGTCGCGCGTGCCGAGGCAGATCTGCGCAAGATCCTGGTGGCCGAACCGGAAAACGTGGCGGCGCTGAACGCGCTGGGCTACACCCTGGCCGACCGCACCACCCGCTACAAGGAAGCGCTGGCGCTGATCGACCGCGCCCGCACCGCCGACCCGGACAACCCGGCCATCGTCGACAGCTACGGCTGGGTGCTGTATCGCATGGGCCGCACCAAGGAAGCCCTGGTGCAACTGCGCCGTGCCTGGGCGCTGGTCAAGGACCCGGAAATCGCCGCGCACGTGGGCGAGGTGCTGTGGGTCAGCGGCAAGCAGGACGAAGCGCGGCGCTACTTCGATGAGGCGCGGCGTCTGGATCCGGACAACCGCGCGCTGCAACGCGCCGTGGAAAAATTCGGACTATGAGCGGGACGATCCGAACACTGGCCCTGAGCGGGCTGGTGCTGGTCGGGCTGTCGGCCTGCGTTAGCGTGCCGCGCGGGCAGGGCGGTGGCGCCGCAGTGGTCGCGCAGGTTTCCGAGGGTGCGCGTCAGGCCGAAGCCGCACGCCAGGCCTGGCTGCAGGCGCATCCGGTCTGGTCGTTCCAGGGCCGGGTGGCGATCAGCAAGGGCAGCAATGGTGGTAGTGGCCGCATCGACTGGCAGCAGGACGGTGCGCAGTATCGCGTGCAGCTCAGTGCGCCGGTAACCCGGCAGAGCTGGGTGCTCACCGGCGACACCGCCAGCGGCGCCGGACGCCTGGAAGGGCTGGACGGTGGCCCGCGCAGCGGTCCGGATGCCGAGCAGGTGCTGCTGGAAGCGACCGGGTGGACCATCCCGGTCAACCAGATGCCGGACTGGGTGCGCGCGCTGCGCATCGCCGACGCGGGTGCCGAACGCGCCGATCTGGATGCGGCCGGGCGGCCGCGTACCGTGCAGCAGGATGGCTGGACGATCGACTTTCTCGCCTGGGCGCCGGCCGGCGCCGGGCAACCCGAGCTGCCGCAGCGCATCGAAGCCCGCGACGGCGAGGCCAAGGTGCGCCTGTTGGTCGATCAATGGACGGTATCGCCCTGATGTCCGCGGTGGAGACGGGCTGGTCGGCGTGGCCTGCGCCGGCCAAGCTCAACCTGTTCCTGCAGATTGTCGGGCGCCGCGCCGATGGCTACCACCTGCTGCAGACCGTGTTCCGGCTGCTGGACTGGGGGGACACCATTCATCTTCGTGTGCGCAACGACGGGCTGATCCGGCGCATCGGCGACAGCCTGCCCGGCGTGGCGGAAGCCGATGACCTGGTCATCCGGGCCGCGCGCCTGCTGCAATCCAGCGCGGGCACGCAGGCCGGCGCCGACATCCGGGTTGACAAGCGCATCCCCGCC
Source organism: Xanthomonas sp. WHRI 6108 (assembly GCF_040202385.2). Classification (NCBI taxonomy): domain Bacteria; kingdom Pseudomonadati; phylum Pseudomonadota; class Gammaproteobacteria; order Lysobacterales; family Lysobacteraceae; genus Xanthomonas; species Xanthomonas sp. WHRI 6108. The sequence goes on from NZ_CP168198.1 coordinate 1,076,528, forward strand.
GGCGGCGGCTTCGGCGGCGGCTCGTCGGATGCCGCCACCGTGCTGGTTGCGCTGAATGCCTTGTGGGGCCTGGGCTTGCCGGTCCAGACGCTGGCCGAGTTGGGGCTGCGGTTGGGCGCCGACGTACCGGTGTTCGTGCGCGGTCACAATGCCTGGGCCGAGGGTGTCGGCGAGCGACTGACCCCGATCGGTCTCCCGGCGGCGTCCTACGTGCTGGTCGATCCGGGAATTCACGTGCCCACCCCGGTCTTATTTCAATCACGGGAATTGACGCGGGATGCTGCGCCCGTGAAAATAGCGGACTTCGCTTCGGGTTCCCTGCTCGACAATGCGTTCGAGCCGGTCCTGCGGCGCCGTGAACCCGCCATCGAGGCAGTGTTCCAGGCGCTGTCCAGGATCGGGACGCCGCGTTTGACCGGGTCGGGGAGCGGGTGTTTCGTCGAATTCGCCACGCGCGCTGCTGCAGAGCAGGCCATGGCGCAGTTGCCGGACAACCTGAGGGCGTGGGTCGTGGAAGGTGCAGCGCACTCGCCACTGCTCAACGCGCTGGACGCGAGACAGGTTTGATGCAGGGGCGTCGCCAAGAGGCCCAAGGCACCAGGTTTTGATCCTGGCATTCGTAGGTTCGAATCCTACCGCCCCTGCCAGTTGTTGATGCAGGTCCCTCTGCAACAGTCGTACATGCAGGTCCCCTGCAACAGCCGTATATGCAGGTCCCTCTGCAACAGCCCGCACATCCATGTGCGGGGATTGAACAAGAAGCCCGGCATTTGGTCGGCTTTGTCCAGCTCCATCATCGCCCGCACGCTCTTTGCCGCCGCCCGAGAGATCCCATGCAAGACCAACGTAACCTGCTGGTGTTCTCCGGCAATGCCAACAAGCCGCTTGCCCTGAGCATCTGCAAGGAGCTCGGCGTTCGCATGGGCAAGGCGCTGGTCACGCGCTTCTCCGATGGCGAGGTACAGGTCGAGATCGAAGAAAGCGTGCGCCGGCAGGAAGTGTTCGTGATCCAGCCGACCTGCGCGCCGAGCGCGGAAAACCTGATGGAGTTGCTGGTGCTGATCGACGCGCTCAAGCGCGCCAGCGCCGCGTCGGTGACCGCGGTCATCCCGTACTTCGGCTACTCGCGCCAGGACCGCCGCATGCGCTCCTCGCGCGTGCCGATCACCGCCAAGGTCGCCGCCAAGATGATCTGCGCAATGGAGGCCGACCGCGTGTTGACGGTCGATCTGCACGCCGACCAGATCCAGGGCTTCTTCGACGTGCCGGTCGATAACGTCTATGCCTCGCCGCTGCTGCTGGCCGACATCTGGCGCGCCTACGGCACCGACAACCTGATCGTGGTATCGCCGGACGTGGGCGGCGTGGTGCGCGCGCGCGCCGTCGCCAAGCGCCTGGACGATGCGGATCTGGCCATCATCGACAAGCGCCGTCCGCGCGCCAACGTCGCCACGGTGATGAACATCATCGGCGATGTGCAGGGCAAGACCTGCGTGCTGGTCGACGATCTGGTCGACACCGCCGGTACCCTGTGCGCCGCCGCTGCAGCGCTGAAGCAGCGCGGCGCGCTCAAGGTGGTGGCCTACATCACCCACCCGGTGCTGTCCGGCCCGGCAGTGGACAACATCAACAATTCGCAGCTCGACGAGCTGGTGGTCACCGACACGATTCCGCTGAACGAAGCTGCGCGCACCTGCGCCAAGATTCGTCAGCTGAGCGTGGCCGAACTGCTGGCCGAGACCATTCGCCGCATCGCCTTCGGCGAGTCGGTGAGTTCGCTCTACGTCGACTGATGCCGCATTCGGTGCCCGGAGTTCCGGGTGCCGGTACCACGTCTCGCCTGGTCGCGGGTGAGACGCTTCATCGCCGCGAGGCGGTATTCCAATCTAGGTAGTGAAACAACATGGCAAAGACTCACGAAATCAAGGTCGAGCGCCGCGCGAACGAGGGGAAGGGTGCGAGCCGCCGCCTACGTCACGCTGGCGTCATTCCGGCCATCGTTTACGGTGGCGAACTCGAGCCGGTCAGCATCCAGCTCAACCATGAGCAGATCTGGCTTGCCCAGCAGAACGAGTGGTTCTACTCGTCGATCCTCGACCTGAACCTCAATGGCGACGTGCAGCAGGTGCTGCTGCGTGACATGCAGCGCCATCCGTTCAAGCAGCTGATCATCCACATCGACTTCCAGCGCGTCAGCGCCAACGAGAAGCTCAGCGCCGCCGTGCCGCTGCACTTCATCAACGAAGCGGCCTCGCCGGCCGGTAAGTCCAGCGAAGTGGTCGTGACCCACGAACTCAACGAAGTTCAGGTGGTCTGCCTGCCGAAGGATCTGCCGGAGTTCATTGAAGTGGACCTCGGTGCCCTGGAAGTGGGCAACGTGATCCACTTGTCCGAGATCAAGCTGCCGGCCGGTGTGGAAATTCCGGAGCTGAAGCTGGGCAAGGAGCACGACGTGGCGGTGGTTGCTGCCAAGCACGTGCGGATCGAGGAAGAAGACGCTGCCGGTGAAGAAGGCAGCGAAGGCGCCGAGACCAAGTAAGCCGTCGGCCGATCCCTCGCACTGCGCGGGATCGGCTGCGGTCACTGGCATGTCTGCACTCCGCCTGATTGTCGGACTCGGGAATCCCGGTCCGGAACACGCGCAAACCCGGCACAACGCCGGGTTTCGTTTCGTCGATGCCCTCGTCGAACGCCATGGCGTGCGCTGGGGGCTGGACGCCAAGTTGTTCGGCGAGACCGCAAAGGTCGAGATCGCCGGGCAATCGGTCTGGCTGCTCAAGCCGGCCACCTTCATGAATCTCAGCGGCAAATCGATCACCGCCGCGTTGCGGTTCTGGAAGATCGAGCCGGAGCAACTGCTCGTTGCACACGACGAACTGGATCTTGCGCCGGGCATCGCGCGGCTCAAGTTCGATGGCGGTCACGGCGGCCAGAACGGCCTGCGCGACACCATTCGCCTGCTGGGGCACGGTAAATTCCATCGCTTGCGGATCGGCATCGGCCATCCCGGCCACAAGGACCGCGTGGTGCCTTGGGTGTTGGGACGGGCAGGGCGCGACGACGACGCGGCAATCGGCGCTGCGGTGGACGCGGCCATCGATGTCCTGCCGCTGGCACTGCAAGGTAATTTCAACGAGGCGATGAAGCGCCTGCATACCAGCAGGGATGCGTGATTGGGGATTGGGGATTTGCAGCCGTGCGGCATGGCGAATCTCCAATCCCGAATCCCAAATCCCGGATGTGACCCATGGGTATCAAATGCGGCATCGTCGGCCTGCCCAACGTCGGCAAGTCGACCCTGTTCAATGCGCTGACCAAGGCGGGCATCGCTGCGGCCAATTTTCCGTTCTGCACCATCGAGCCGAACGTCGGCATCGTGCCGGTGCCGGATCCGCGCCTCAATCAACTGGCTGAGATCGTCAAGCCGCAGAAACTGATTCCGACCGCGGTTGAGTTCGTCGATATCGCCGGCCTGGTGGCGGGTGCGGCCAGCGGTGAAGGGCTGGGCAACAAGTTCCTGGCGCATATCCGCGAAGTCGATGCGATCACCCACGTGGTGCGCTGCTTTGAAAACGACGACGTCATCCATGTGAACAACAAGGTCGACCCGATCAGCGATATCGAAACCATCGATACCGAACTGGCATTGGCCGATCTGGACAGCGTGGAAAAGGCGCTCAACCGTGCCGAGCGCAGCGCCAAGGGCGGCGACAAGGATGCTGCGGCGCGCAAGCCGGTGCTGGCCAAGTTGCAGGCCGCGCTGTCCGATGGCAAGGCGGGGCGTGCAGCCGGTCTGGACGATGATGAAAAGGCGCTGGTGCGCGACCTGTTCCTGTTGACGCTCAAGCCGGTGATGTACATCGCCAACGTGCTAGAGGACGGTTTCGAGAACAATCCGCACCTGGACGCGGTGCGTCGGCATGCGTTGGCCGAAGGTGCGGAAGTGGTGCCGGTCTCGGCAGCGATCGAGGAAGAGCTGTCGCAGCTCGACGACGAGGACCGCGACACCTTCCTGGCCGATCTGGGTCTGGACGAGCCGGGTCTGAATCGCGTCATCCGTGCCGCCTACAAGCTACTTGGCCTGCAGACCTACTTCACTGCCGGCGTCAAGGAAGTGCGTGCGTGGACGGTCAGGGCTGGCTCGACCGCGCCGCAGGCGGCAGCGGTGATCCATACCGATTTCGAGAAGGGCTTCATCCGTGCCGAGACGATCGGTTTCGACGACTTCATCAAGCACCGCGGCGAAGCCGGTGCGCGCGATGCCGGGCGCCTGCGCCTGGAAGGCAAGGAATACCGCGTGCAGGAAGGCGACGTGCTGCACTTCCGCTTCAACGTCTGACCGGTTGCGCGCGACCCCGGTAGTCGCGCGTCTTCGGTAGTGATGATCTGCTCAAAATTTTTGTTGACACCGCATGCATCCCACAACAAAATAACGGGCTGCTTCACCCCGAACCGAATTCGCCTCATCGCGCACCGGTCCGGTAGTAAAAGCTGGAGGGATACCCAAGCGGCCAACGGGGGCAGACTGTAAATCTGCTGGCTTACGCCTTCGGTGGTTCGAATCCACCTCCCTCCACCAGTTTCATGTTGTGGCATGCAGTTCCCGGCGCGGGAGTAGTTCAACGGTAGAACCTCAGCCTTCCAAGCTGATGGTGCGGGTTCGATTCCCGTCTCCCGCTCCATTGAACGCAAATGCATGGCATAATACAAAACTCGCTCACGTAGCTCAGTCGGTAGAGCACCTCCTTGGTAAGGAGGAGGTCGAAGGTTCGATTCCTTTCGTGAGCACCACTACTCAATCGTCTTCAACTCCAAACGATTACCGAGACACGCACCCATGGCAAAAGCTAAATTTGAGCGCACCAAGCCGCACGTGAACGTCGGCACCATCGGTCACGTCGACCATGGCAAGACCACGTTGACAGCCGCGCTGACCAAGATCGGTGCTGAGCGTTTCGGTGGCGAGTTCAAGGCGTACGACGCGATCGACGCGGCGCCGGAAGAGAAGGCGCGCGGCATCACGATTTCGACCGCTCACGTCGAATACGAGTCCCCGACCCGTCACTATGCGCACGTCGATTGCCCCGGCCACGCCGACTACGTCAAGAACATGATCACCGGTGCGGCACAGATGGATGGCGCGATCCTGGTGTGTTCGGCTGCTGACGGCCCGATGCCGCAGACCCGCGAGCACATCCTGCTCTCGCGTCAGGTTGGCGTGCCGCACATCGTGGTGTTCCTGAACAAGGCCGACATGGTCGACGACGCCGAGCTGCTCGAGCTGGTCGAGATGGAAGTGCGCGAGCTGCTCAGCAAGTACGACTTCCCGGGCGATGACACCCCGATCATCCACGGTTCGGCGCGTCTGGCGCTGGACGGCGACCAGAGCGACATCGGCGTGCCGGCGATCCTGAAGCTGGTCGAGGCGCTGGATTCGTTCATTCCGGAGCCGACCCGCGACGTCGACCGTCCGTTCCTGATGCCGGTCGAAGACGTGTTCTCGATCTCCGGCCGCGGCACCGTGGTGACCGGTCGTATCGAGCGCGGCATCATCAAGGTCGGCGACGAAATCGAAATCGTCGGCATCCGCGACACCCAGAAGACCACCGTCACCGGTGTGGAAATGTTCCGCAAGCTGCTGGACCAGGGCCAGGCAGGCGACAACGCCGGTCTGCTGCTGCGCGGCACCAAGCGTGACGACGTCGAGCGCGGCCAGGTGCTGTGCAAGCCGGGTTCGATCAAGCCGCATACCGAGTTCGAAGCCGAAGTCTACGTGCTGTCCAAGGACGAGGGTGGCCGTCATACCCCGTTCTTCAAGGGCTACCGTCCGCAGTTCTACTTCCGCACCACCGACATCACTGGCGCCTGCCAGCTGCCGGAAGGCGTGGAGATGGTGATGCCGGGCGACAACGTGAAGATGGTCGTGACCCTGATCAACCCGGTCGCGATGGACGAAGGTCTGCGCTTCGCCATCCGTGAAGGCGGTCGTACCGTCGGCGCCGGCGTGGTTGCCAAGATCATCAAGTAAGTGCCTGCATCCAGTCGCCTCGCGGCGGCTGGTGCCAAACGAATGGCGGGCCGGCTGAACCGCGGTCCGCCTTCGTTGTCTTAGGGTTTGCGGTAAACGAGTACATACGCCAGTAGCTCAATTGGCAGAGCAGCGGTCTCCAAAACCGCAGGTTGGGGGTTCGAGTCCCTCCTGGCGTGCCACTCCTCTTTCCGGCCCAGCGATTCGGGTCAGATCGGTAACTAGAGCCGGATGAATAGCAAAATCGAGCCTTCCAAAAGCGCGTCTGCTGCCAGCGCTGACATCGTGAAATACGTCATCTCCGCGCTCCTGGTGATCGCGGGGTTGTTTGTGTGGTTCTGGTTTTCTGCGCCCGAGCGCGCCACCCAGTTTGGTGCCTGGACGCCGCAGTTGCGTGCGCTGGCAGTGATCGTGGGGCTGGTGGCTGGCGCATTCGTGTTTTTGGGCACCGGCAAGGGCCGGGAAACCCGTGAATTCATGTCCGAATCCAGGTTCGAGTTGCGCAAGGTGGTCTGGCCGACGCGTCAGGAAGCCATCCGCACCACCTGGGTCGTGATTGTCGTTGTGATCATTCTGAGTTTGCTGTTGGGCGGCTTCGACTTTGTCATCCAGAAGCTCACGCAGTGGTTCCTGGCTCGTTGAGGAGAATCAAGCAGTGAAGCGTTGGTATGTCGTTCACGCCTATTCAGGCTTTGAAAAATCTGTTGCGCAGGCATTGCGTGACCGTATCGCCCGTGCCGAGATGGAAGACCGTTTTGGCGACGTCTTGGTGCCGACCGAAGAGGTCATCGAAATGCGCGCCGGCCAGAAGCGTCGGTCCGAGCGCAAGTTCTTCCCCGGCTACGTGCTGGTGCAGATCGAGACCCACGAAGAGGCCGGTATCCCGCGCATCGACAATGAAAGCTGGCACTTGGTGAAGGAAACTTCCAAGGTGATGGGGTTCATTGGCGGCACCGCCGACCGTCCGCTGCCGATTCGCGACGAAGAGGCCGATGCGATCCTGCAGCGTGTGCAGGACGGCGTCGAGAAGCCGCGTCCGAAGGTGCTGTTCGAGCCGGGTCAGATGGTGCGCGTCACCGATGGTCCGTTCAACGACTTCAATGGCGTTGTGGAAGAGGTCAATTACGAGAAGAGCAGGCTGCGGGTTGCCGTGCTCATCTTCGGTCGCTCCACGCCGGTCGAGCTCGAGTTCGGCCAGGTCGAGAAGGGCTGACGCCGGCCGGGCGCCGTCTAGGCGCCCGCCTTGAATGCTGCTATAGTGCGCGGCTCGCTGACCTGGCGAACCGCCGGGAACCAATGGCTGCCGCATGGCAGCCATCTGCGTGTGGTCAGAAACGTGAAGCCGGGACACGTGATTTCCCGGTCCGATGGGGAGCCTGCAGTCAAGGCGCTAGCACCCGGAGAGTATCGAAATGGCAAAGAAGATAACTGCTTACATCAAGTTGCAGGTCAAGGCCGGTCAGGCCAATCCTGCGCCGCCGGTCGGCCCTGCCCTGGGTCAGCGCGGTCTGAACATCATGGAATTCTGCAAGGCGTTCAACGCAGCGACGTCCAAGTTGGAGCCGGGTCTGCCGACGCCGGTGGTCATCACCGCGTACTCCGACCGTACCTTCACCTTCATCACCAAGAGCACCCCGGCCAGCGTGCTGCTCAAGAAGGCTGCAGGCGTGAGCTCCGGCTCCAAGCGCCCCAACACCGACAAGGTGGGCAAGGTGACGCGCAAGCAGCTTGAAGAAATCGCCAAGGTCAAGGAAGCCGATCTGACGGCAGCCGAGCTGGAAGCGGCAGTGCGCACGATTGCGGGTTCTGCCCGCAGCATGGGTTTGACGGTGGAGGGCTAAGACATGGCACAGAGCAAGCGCGTTAAGGCCATTGCGGCCGCTGTCGTTCCGGGCAAGACCTATGCCTTCGAAGACGCAATCAAGATCCTGAAGACCGTGACCAAGGCCAAGTTCGTCGAGTCGATCGACGTTGCCGTGCGCCTGGGCGTGGACGCCAAGAAGTCCGACCAGCAGGTGCGCGGTTCCACCGTGCTGCCGGCCGGTACCGGCAAGAGCGTGCGCGTTGCGGTGTTCGCACCGGCCGGTGCCAAGGCTGACGAAGCCCTGGCCGCTGGTGCCGAGGCGGTGGGCATGGACGACCTGGCCGAGAAGATGCAGGCCGGCGATCTGAGCTACGACGTGGTCATCGCCACCCCGGACGCGATGCGCGTCGTCGGTAAGCTCGGCACCCTGCTGGGCCCGCGCGGCCTGATGCCCAACCCGAAGGTCGGCACCGTGTCGGCCAACCCGGGCGAAGCGGTCAAGAATGCCAAGTCGGGTCAGGTGCGTTACCGCACCGACAAGGCCGGCATCATCCACTGCACCATCGGCAAGGCCAGCTTCGATGACGAAGCGCTGAAGTCGAACCTGCAAGCGTTGTTGCTGGACCTGATCAAGGCCAAGCCGGCTACCTCGAAGGGGACCTACCTGCAGAAGGTGTCGGTCAGCTCGACGATGGGCCCTGGCGTGACGGTCGACCAGTCCAGCCTTGCGCTGAAGTGAGTTGAGGGGTCGGGCCTGTCATGGGTCTGACCCGTCTGTGTAGTACAGCATCGTTTTTCCGGCCCGGGTCACCGTGTGCTGGGAGTCCGTTCCCTCCTTTGGGGTAACGGACATTTTGAAGGCGATCGCCGGCATGTCCGGCGGTAGCCGTCAAAGACCGCAGGCGCGGTCAGCGCAGATCGACGACGGGCATGGATGCTCGCTTTGGCAAGGAGTCGCCGTCGATGCAGCGGGATCGCTTAATCAGGTTCGCAAGAGCCGGCCGGCGTAGATGGTGTCGCCCTTCTGGAGCTTTCTGGTTTACGCGCGTCTGGGACATCCCGGATCGAGCCCACTCCAGGTCTAGAACGGCCACCAAAGGAACATCGGTCGATGTTCCCGGCTTCCAGGAAGGAGGCTGCCCTGGACCGCAACCGGCAGGAGCCGCGAGCGGAGTAGTTTGAAGCTGGGATTGGAGATTCGGTATTGGGGATTGGCAGAAGCGGCTTCATCAGCTCTGGCGAATCCCGAATCGCTAATCCCGAATCCCGGCTTTAACGGAGGAGTGCAATGGCTCTCAATCTGTCTCAGAAGCAAGAAGTAGTCGCCGAGCTGGCAGACATCGCCGCCAAGGCTCACTCCTTGATCGCCGCCGAATACGCTGGCATCACGGTCTCCCAGATGACCGCGATGCGCAAGCAGGCCCGCGAAACCGGCGTGTTCTTGAAAGTTGTCAAGAACACCCTGGCTGCGCGCGCCGTTGAAGGTACTGATTTCGCTGTCGTCGCTGACAAGCTGGTCGGTCCTTTGCTGTATGCGTTTTCGATGGAGGAGCCCGGCGCTGCCGGTCGCCTGATCAAGGAATTCGCCAAGGGCAACGACAAGTTGCAGGCCAAGGTCGTGTCCATCGGCGGGGAACTGTTCCCGGCTGGCCACGTCGACGTGTTGGCTTCGCTGCCGACCCGCGATCAGGCCCTGGCCATGCTGGCCCGCGTGCTGTCCGAACCGGCTGCCATGTTTGCCCGTGCCGTCAAGGCCGTGGGCGACAAGCAGGGTGGTGGCGACGAAGCCGCCGCGCCGGTCGCCGAGACTGCCGAAGCTTGATGTCCTAGCGTTCGCTAGAACCCCAATCCAGAAAATCATTTAAAGGTAATCACAATGTCCCTTACCAACGAACAGATCGTCGACGCCATCGCCGAGAAGTCCCTGATGGAAGTGATGGAGCTGGTCAAGGCCATCGAAGAAAAGTTCGGCGTCTCCGCCGCCGCTCCGGTCGCTGCTGCTGCAGCTGGCCCGGCTGCCGTGGTCGAAGAGCAGACCGAGTTCAACGTGGTGCTGACCAACTGCGGCGCCAACAAGGTCGGCGTCATCAAGGCCGTCCGCGCCGTGACCGGCCTGGGTCTGAAGGAAGCCAAGGATCTGACCGAAGCCGGTGGCATGCTGAAGGAAGGCGCGTCGAAGGACGAAGCCGAGAAGATCAAGAAGGAACTGACCGAAGCTGGCGCGACTGTCGAAATCAAGTAAGCAGTCCCTTGCATCGCCAGCGTTTCACGGTGATGCACTGAAGGCTGGGAGCGTAAAGCTCCCGGCCTTTGGCCGTTGATGGAAAGCCGGGATTTGAGAGGCGGAATTCGGGATTCGAAGGCAATCTTCGCGCATCCCCAATCACGCGATTCCCAATCCCCGCTTCACCGAGTTGGTAGTTGGAAGTAGCGGGAGAAGGCGTGCTGGTGCCGGCAATACCAGCGACTTCCAACTGACAATTTTGTTATTTCAGGGCCGCCGCGACGCGGCCCCCGCAGCCTAGGGTGAAGACTCATGACGTCTTATTCGTTCACCGAAAAAAAGCGTATCCGCAAGGACTTTGGCAAGCAGCGCTCGATTCTCGAAGTGCCGTTCCTGCTTGCCATCCAGGTCGATTCCTACCGCGAATTCCTGCAGGAAGACGTGGAGCCGAACAAGCGTAAGGACCTCGGTCTGCACGCGGCATTGAAGTCGGTGTTCCCGATTTCCAGCTACAGCGGCAATGCCGCGCTGGAATACGTGGGCTATAAGTTGGGTCAGCCGGTGTTTGACGAGCGTGAATGCCGTCAGCGTGGCATGAGCTATGGCGCGCCGCTGCGCGTGACCGTGCGCCTGGTGATCTACGACCGCGAGTCGTCGACCAAGGCCATCAAGTACGTGAAGGAGCAGGAGGTCTATCTGGGCGAAATCCCGCTGATGACCGACAACGGTACCTTCATCGTCAACGGCACCGAGCGCGTCATCGTCTCGCAGCTGCACCGCTCGCCGGGTGTGTTCTTCGACCACGACCGTGGCAAGACCCACAGCTCGGGCAAGCTGCTGTACAGCGCCCGCATCATTCCGTACCGCGGTTCCTGGCTGGACTTCGAGTTCGACCCGAAGGACGCGCTGTTTACCCGTATCGACCGTCGCCGCAAGCTGCCGGTGTCGATCCTGCTGCGCGCGCTCGGCTACAGCAACGAAGAGATGCTGGCCGAGTTCTTCGAGATCAATACGTTCCACATCAATCCGGACGAAGGCGTGCAGCTGGAGCTGGTGCCGGAGCGTCTGCGTGGCGAAACGCTGAACTTCGACCTGGCCGATGGCGACAAGGTCATCGTGGAAGCGGGCAAGCGCATCACCGCCCGTCACGTCAAGCAGCTCGAAGCCGCCGGCGTCGCCGCGCTGGCCGTGCCGGACGACTATCTGCTCACCCGCATCCTGTCGCACGACGTGGTCGATGGCTCCACCGGCGAACTGCTGGCCAATGCCAACGACGAGATCACCGAAGACCAGCTGGCAGCGTTCCGCAAGGCCGGCGTCGATGCGGTCGGCACCCTGTGGGTGAACGATCTGGACCGCGGTCCGTACCTGTCCAACACCCTGCGGATCGATCCGACCAAGACCCAGCTCGAAGCGCTGGTCGAGATCTATCGCATGATGCGTCCGGGCGAGCCGCCGACCAAGGAAGCCGCACAGAACCTGTTCCACAACCTGTTCTTCACCTTCGAGCGCTACGACCTGTCCACGGTCGGCCGCATGAAGTTCAACCGTCGCGTCGGCCGCAAGGACGTGCTGGGCGAGTCGGTGCTGTACGACAAGAAGTACTTTGCCGAGCGCAACGACGAAGAATCCAAGCGCCTGGTCGCCGAGCACACCGACACCTCCGACATCCTGGAAGTGATCAAGGTGCTCACCGAGATCCGCAACGGTCGCGGCGTGGTCGATGACATCGATCACCTGGGCAACCGTCGCGTGCGTTCGGTCGGCGAAATGGCCGAGAACGTGTTCCGCGTGGGCCTGGTCCGCGTCGAGCGCGCGGTCAAGGAACGCCTGTCGATGGCCGAGTCCGAGGGCCTGACCCCGCAGGAACTGATCAACGCCAAGCCGGTGGCTGCCGCGATCAAGGAATTCTTCGGTTCCTCGCAGCTGTCGCAGTTCATGGATCAGAACAACCCGCTGTCGGAAGTCACGCACAAGCGTCGCGTCTCCGCGCTGGGCCCGGGCGGCCTGACCCGCGAGCGCGCCGGCTTCGAAGTGCGCGACGTGCATCCGACCCATTACGGCCGCGTCTGCACCATCGAAACCCCGGAAGGCCCGAACATCGGCCTGATCAACTCGCTGGCCGTGTTCGCCCGCACCAACCAGTACGGCTTCCTCGAGACGCCGTACCGCAAGGTGCTGGACGGCAAGGTCTCCGACGACGTCGAGTACCTGTCGGCGATCGAGGAAAACGAGTACGTGATCGCCCAGGCGAACGCGCTGACCGACGCCAAGAACATGCTCACCGAGCAGTTCGTGCCGTGCCGGTTCCAGGGCGAGTCGCTGCTCAAGCCGCCGGCCGAAGTGCACTTCATGGACGTCTCGCCGATGCAGACCGTGTCGGTCGCCGCGGCGCTGGTGCCGTTCCTGGAGCACGACGACGCCAACCGCGCACTGATGGGCGCCAACATGCAGCGCCAGGCCGTGCCGACGCTGCGTTCGCAGAAGCCGTTGGTCGGTACCGGTATCGAGCGTGCGGTTGCGCGCGACTCGGGTGTGACCGTCAATGCCTTGCGTGGTGGCGTGATCGAGCAGATCGACGCGGCCCGCATCGTGGTCAAGGTCAACGAGGCAGAAATCGGCGGCGGCACCGATGCCGGCGTGGATATCTACAACCTGATCAAGTACACCCGCTCCAACCAGAACACCTGCATCAACCAGCGTCCGCTGGTGAACGTGGGTGACGTGATCGCACGCGGCGACGTGCTGGCCGACGGCCCGTCCACCGACATCGGTGAGCTGGCGCTGGGTCAGAACATGCTGATCGCGTTCATGCCGTGGAACGGCTACAACTTCGAAGACTCCATCCTGCTCTCCGAGCGCGTGGTGGAAGAAGATCGTTACACCACGATCCACATCGAAGAACTGACCTGCGTTGCGCGCGACACCAAGCTGGGGCCGGAGGAAATTTCCGCCGACATCCCGAACGTGTCCGAGCAGGCCCTGAACCGTCTGGACGAGAGCGGCGTGGTGTACATCGGTGCGGAAGTGCGCGCCGGCGACATCATGGTCGGCAAGGTCACGCCGAAGGGCGAGAGCCAGCTGACGCCGGAAGAAAAGCTGCTGCGTGCGATCTTCGGTGAGAAGGCGTCCGACGTGAAGGACAGCTCGCTGCGCGTGCCCCCGGGCATGGACGGCACCGTCATCGACGTGCAGGTCTTCACCCGCGACGGCATCGAGAAGGACAAGCGTGCGCGTCAGATCGAAGAGTCCGAAATCAAGCGCGTCAAGAAGGACTTCGACGACCAGTTCCGCATCCTGGAAGCGGCCATCTACGCACGTCTGCGTTCGCAGATCGTGGGCAAGGTCGCCAACGGTGGTCCGAACCTGAAGAAGGGCGACAACGTCACCGACGCGTATCTGGACGGGCTGAAGAAGTCCGATTGGTTCCAGCTGCGCATGAAGGACGAAGACGCTGCAGACGCCATCGAGCGTGCGCAGAAGCAGATCCAGGCGCACGAAAAGGAATTCGAGGCACGCTTCGCCGACAAGCGCGGCAAGATCACCCAGGGCGACGACCTCGCACCGGGCGTGCTGAAGATGGTCAAGGTGTTCCTGGCAGTGAAGCGCCGCATCCAGCCGGGTGACAAGATGGCAGGCCGCCACGGCAACAAGGGTGTGGTCTCCAACGTCGTGCCGGTCGAGGACATGCCGTACATGGCCACCGGCGAGCCGGTCGACATCGTGCTGAACCCGCTCGGCGTGCCGTCGCGTATGAACATCGGCCAGATTCTGGAAGTGCATCTGGGCTGGGCCGCCAAGGGCCTGGGTCGCAAGATCCAGCGCATGCTGGAAGCCCAGGCCGCGGTCAGCGAACTGCGCAAGTTCCTGGACGACATCTACAACCACGACAGCGCGATCAATGCACAGCGCGTGGACCTGTCGCAGTTCAGCGATGAGGAGTTGCTCAACCTGGGCAAGAACCTGGTCGATGGTGTGCCGATGGCCACCCCGGTGTTCGACGGTGCCAGCGAAGCGGAGATCAAGCGCATGCTGGAACTGGCCGAACTGCCGCAGAGCGGTCAGACCCAGTTGTACGACGGTCGTACCGGCGAAGCGTTCGATCGCAAGACCACGGTCGGCTACATGCACTACCTGAAGTTGAACCACCTGGTCGACGACAAGATGCATGCACGCTCGACCGGTCCGTACTCGCTCGTCACCCAGCAGCCGCTGGGCGGCAAGGCGCAGTTCGGTGGTCAGCGCTTCGGTGAGATGGAAGTCTGGGCGCTGGAAGCCTACGGCGCGGCCTACACCCTGCAGGAAATGCTGACGGTGAAGTCCGACGACGTGCAGGGCCGCAACCAGATGTACAAGAACATCGTCGATGGTGAGCACGAGATGGTCGCGGGCATGCCGGAATCCTTCAACGTGTTGGTGAAGGAAATCCGCTCGCTGGCGATCAACATGGAACTGGAAGAGTGATCGAGCTGGATCCTGGCGCCGCGACGCGGCGCTGGGATCCGGAACGTAAGGCCCTCGGTTTCATCTCAGCTACGAAATTCCTCCGACCCGGAGATATCAAATGAAAGACCTGCTCAACCTCTTCAATCAACAGCGCCAGACGCTGGATTTCGACGCGATCAAGATCGCGCTGGCATCGCCTGACCTGATCCGTTCGTGGTCCTACGGCGAAGTGAAGAAGCCCGAAACCATCAACTACCGTACCTTCAAGCCCGAGCGTGACGGCCTGTTCTGCGCCGCCATCTTCGGACCGATCAAGGACTACGAGTGCCTGTGCGGCAAGTACAAGCGCATGAAGCACCGCGGTGTGGTCTGCGAAAAGTGCGGCACCGAAGTCACCCTGGCCAAGGTGCGTCGCGAGCGCATGGGTCACATCGACCTGGCCTCGCCGGTCGCGCACATCTGGTTCCTCAAGTCGCTGCCCTCGCGCATCGGCCTGATGCTGGACATGACCCTGCGTGACATCGAGCGCGTGCTGTACTTCGAAGCCTACGTGGTCACCGAGCCGGGCCTGACCCCGCTCGAGCGCCGCCAGCTGCTGACCGAAGAGCAGTACCTGACCGCACGCCAGGAGTACAACGACGACTTCGACGCCGCCATGGGCGCCGAGGCCGTGTACGAGCTGCTGCGCACGATCGACCTGCAGTCGGAAATGACCCGCCTGCGCGAGGAAATCGCCAGCACCGGTTCGGAAACCAAGCTCAAGCGCCTCACCAAGCGCATCAAGCTGATCGAAGCCTTCCTGGAATCGGGCAACCGTCCGGAGTGGATGGTCATGACCGTGCTGCCGGTGCTGCCGCCGGATCTGCGTCCGCTGGTGCCGCTGGATGGTGGCCGCTTCGCAACCTCGGATCTGAACGATCTGTACCGCCGCGTGATCAACCGCAACAACCGTCTGCGTCGTCTGCTCGAGCTCAATGCGCCGGACATCATCGTGCGCAACGAGAAGCGCATGCTGCAGGAATCGGTCGATGCGCTGCTGGACAACGGCCGTCGCGGCCGTGCCATCACCGGCACCAACAAGCGTCCGCTGAAGTCGCTGGCCGACATGATCAAGGGCAAGCAGGGCCGGTTCCGTCAGAACCTGCTCGGCAAGCGCGTGGACTACTCCG
Organism: Xanthomonas sp. WHRI 6108; assembly: GCF_040202385.2. Lineage (NCBI taxonomy): Bacteria > Pseudomonadati > Pseudomonadota > Gammaproteobacteria > Lysobacterales > Lysobacteraceae > Xanthomonas > Xanthomonas sp. WHRI 6108. The sequence continues at coordinate 1,092,199 of NZ_CP168198.1, forward strand.
GCCGTTCGGTCATCACCGTCGGTCCGTACCTCAAGCTGCACCAGTGCGGCCTGCCGAAGAAGATGGCGCTGGAGCTGTTCAAGCCGTTCGTGTTCGCCAAGCTGCAGCGTCGCGGCCTGGCCACCACCATCAAGGCGGCCAAGAAGCTGGTCGAGCGCGAAGAAGCCGAAGTCTGGGACATCCTGGAAGAGGTGATCCGCGAGCATCCGGTGCTGCTGAACCGTGCGCCGACCCTGCACCGTCTGGGCATCCAGGCGTTCGAACCGGTGTTGATCGAAGGCAAGGCCATCCAGCTGCATCCGCTGGTGTGTACTGCATTCAACGCCGACTTCGACGGTGACCAGATGGCCGTCCACGTGCCGCTCTCGCTGGAAGCCCAGCTGGAAGCGCGTGCGCTGATGATGTCCACCAACAACATCCTGTCGCCGGCCAACGGCGAGCCGATCATCGTGCCGTCGCAGGACGTGGTGTTGGGCCTGTACTACATGAGCCGCGCCCTGGAGAACAAGAAGGGCGAGGGCATGGTGTTCGCCAACACCAGCGAAGTGAAGCGCGCCTACGACAACCGCGTGGTGGAACTGCACGCCAAGGTCAAGGTCCGCATCACCCAGGTGGACGTGGAAGCTGACGGCAAGCGCAGCAGCGGCACCTCGATCGTGGACACCACGGTCGGTCGGGCGCTGCTGAGCGAAATCCTGCCCGAAGGCCTGCCGTTCCAGCTGGCCAACACCGAGATGACCAAGAAGAACATCTCGCGTCTGATCAACTCCAGCTATCGTCTGCTGGGCTTGAAGGACACCGTCGTGTTCGCCGACAAGCTGATGTACACCGGCTATGCCTACGCAACCCGCGCAGGTGTGTCGATCGGTATCGACGACATGCTGATCCCGGACGAGAAGAAGGGCATCCTCACCGAGGCCGAAGCCGAAGTGCTGGAAATCCAGGAGCAGTACCAGTCCGGTCTGGTCACCGCCGGCGAGCGCTACAACAAGGTCGTGGACATCTGGTCGCGTACCAGCGAGCGCATCGCCAAGGCGATGATGGACACCATCGGTACCGAAAAGGTCGAAAACGCCAAGGGCGAGACCATCGACCAGAAGTCGATGAACTCGCTGTACATCATGGCCGACTCCGGTGCGCGTGGTAGCCAGGCCCAGATCCGTCAGCTGGCCGGCATGCGCGGCCTGATGGCGCGTCCGGATGGCTCGATCATCGAGACGCCGATCAAGGCGAACTTCCGCGAAGGCCTGAACGTGCAGGAGTACTTCAACTCCACCCACGGTGCCCGTAAGGGTCTGGCCGATACCGCGCTCAAGACCGCGAACTCGGGTTATCTGACCCGTCGTCTGGTCGACGTGGCGCAGGACGTGGTGATCACCGAAGTCGATTGCGGCACCACCGAAGGGTTGACCATGACCCCGATCGTGGAAGGCGGCGACGTGGTGGAGCCGTTGAGGGAGCGCGTGCTGGGCCGTGTGGTGGCCGAGGACGTCTACCTGCCGGGCAACGACGAAGAGCCGATCGTCACCCGCAACACGCTGCTGGACGAAGCCTGGGTTGCCAAGCTGGAAGACGCCAGCGTGCAGTCGGTGAAGGTGCGTTCGACCATCAGCTGCGAGTCCTCGTTCGGCGTGTGCGCACGTTGCTACGGTCGCGATCTTGCACGCGGTCACCAGGTCAACATCGGTGAAGCGGTCGGCGTCATCGCCGCCCAGTCGATCGGCGAGCCGGGTACCCAGCTGACCATGCGTACGTTCCACATCGGTGGTGCGGCATCGCGTGCGGCGGCAGTGGACAACATCACCGTCAAGACCACCGGTTCGGTGAAGTTCAACAACCTCAAGTCGGTGGCGCACGCCAGCGGCGCGTTGGTCGCTGTCTCGCGTTCGGGCGAACTGTCCGTGCTCGACGGCCACGGCCGCGAGCGCGAGCGTTACAAGCTGCCGTACGGCGCCACCATCACCGCCAAGGACGGTGATGCGGTCAAGGCCGGACAGAGCGTGGCGAACTGGGATCCGCATAACCACCCGATCGTGTCGGAAGTGGCCGGCTTCATCCGCTTCATCGACTTCGTCGACGGCGTCACTGTCATCGAGAAGACCGACGAACTGACCGGTCTGGCCTCGCGCGAAATCACCGACCCGAAGCGTCGCGGTGCACATGCCAAGGAACTGCGCCCGATCGTGCGCATCGTCGATGGCAAGGGCAACGACCTGACCATCCCGAATACGGATCTGCCCGCCCAGTACCTGTTGCCGCCGCGCTCCATTGTCAACCTGCAGGACGGCGCCGCCGTCGGCGTGGGCGACGTGGTTGCCAAGATCCCGCAGGAAGCGTCCAAGACCCGCGACATCACCGGTGGTCTGCCGCGTGTTGCCGACCTGTTCGAAGCACGCAAGCCGAAGGATCCTGCGATCCTGGCCGAGCGCTCGGGCATCATCAGCTTCGGTAAGGACACCAAGGGCAAGCAGCGCCTGATCATCAAGGACACCGACGGGTCGGAACACGAAGAGCTGATCCCGAAGTACCGCCAGATCATCGTGTTCGAAGGCGAGCATGTGACCAAGGGCGAGACCGTGGTGGACGGCGAGCCGAGCCCGCAGGACATCCTGCGTCTGCTGGGTGTCGAGCCGCTGGCTGCGTACCTGGTCAAGGAAATCCAGGACGTGTACCGCCTGCAGGGCGTGAAGATCAACGACAAGCACATCGAGGTGATCACGCGCCAGATGCTGCGCAAGGTCGAGATCGTCGACCAGGGCACCAGCAAGTTCCTCAACGGCGAGCAGGTCGAGCGCCAGCGCGTCATCGAGGAAAATGCACGCCTGGTCAAGCGCAACGAACTGCCGGCCAAGTACGATCCGGTGCTGCTGGGTATCACCAAGGCCTCGCTGGCCACCGAGTCGTTCATCTCGGCGGCCTCGTTCCAGGAGACCACCCGCGTGTTGACCGAGGCTGCCGTGCGCGGCACCCGCGACAACCTGCGCGGTCTGAAGGAAAACGTGATCGTGGGTCGTCTGATCCCGGCCGGTACCGGCCTGGCGTACCACGCCGGACGTCGCAAGTCGTCGGGTCTGACCGACTCGGAAATGGAAACGCTGTCGGGCAAGCCGGCGGTGGCCGAACCGGTCGCAGCCGTGGCCGACGCTGGCGCGGACGAGGAGTAAGCGCTCCGACGGCGGTCGCAAGACCGCCGTAAGCCAAGCGAAAAGGAGGGCAGGAGGCCCTCCGTTTTCCGGCCTTGGATGGGCCAGCAGGGTTAGAATTCCGTGAAGTTGACGGAGTTTCGTCCTGCCAGCTATACTTCCCTGTCTCGGCGGGCCGTTTTTCGGCCTGCCTTTGTTTTCGTGCAAGGCCGTCTCGGCCTCTCAATCAGAAGAATCAACTGATGACGACGATCAATCAGCTGGTCCGCAAGCCTCGGCAAGCGACCACCTACAAGAGTGCCTCCCCGGCACTGGACAAGTGTCCGCAGCGCCGTGGCGTCTGCACACGCGTCTATACCACTACCCCGAAGAAGCCGAACTCGGCCCTGCGTAAGGTTGCCAAAGTGCGCCTGACGAACCAGGAAGAGGTCATCAGCTACATCGGTGGTGAAGGCCACAACCTGCAGGAGCACTCCGTGGTCCTGATTCGTGGTGGCCGCGTCAAGGATCTTCCCGGTGTGCGTTATCACACCGTCCGTGGTTCGCTGGACGCCGCCGGCGTCGCAAAGCGCCGTCAAGGTCGTTCCAAGTACGGCGCCAAGCGCCCGAAGAGCTAAGGAAACACTCCAATGTCCCGTAAAGGTTCTACTCCGCAGCGCACCGTCCTGCCTGATCCAAAGCATGGCAGCGAAACCATTGCCCGCTTCATCAATATGGTGATGCAAAGTGGCAAGAAGTCGGTTGCTGAGAAAATTGTCTATGGCGCGATGGACGTCATTGGCGAAAAGAATCCGAATGCCGTCGAGCTGGTGCAGAAAGCACTGGACAACGTGGCCCCGGCTGTCGAAGTTAAATCGCGTCGCGTCGGTGGTGCTACCTATCAGGTGCCCGTCGAAGTGCGCTCCTCCCGTCGCATGGCGCTGGCAATGCGCTGGTTGATCGACTCCGCGCGCAAGCGTGGCGAGAACACCATGCCGCGCAAGCTGGCTGCAGAACTGTTGGACGCCTCGGAAAGCCGCGGCGGCGCGATCAAGAAGCGCGAAGAGACGCACCGTATGGCGGAGGCGAACAAGGCGTTCGCACATTACCGCTGGTGACCTCGTGGGCCTTGGTAACGGGGCCCTTCAGCACCATCTGAGTGCTGTTTGCGACGCGTTACGCGCCGCATCCAATCCGAAGGCCGCCGAAAGGCGGCGTTCGGCCATCCGAAATCCAAGAAATTGAGAGGCTCCCCGTGGCCCGCACCACCCCTATCGAGCGTTACCGCAACTTCGGCATCATGGCCCACATCGATGCCGGCAAGACCACCACTTCCGAGCGCATCCTGTTCTACACCGGTGTCAGTCACAAGATCGGCGAAGTCCATGACGGCGCTGCAGTGATGGACTGGATGGAGCAGGAGCAGGAGCGTGGTATCACCATCACCTCCGCTGCGACCACTGCGTTCTGGTCGGGCATGGACAAGTCCATGCCGCAGCACCGCTTCAACATCATCGACACCCCCGGGCACGTTGACTTCACCATCGAAGTGGAGCGCTCCTTGCGCGTGCTCGACGGTGCGGTGTTCGTGCTGTGCGCCGTCGGTGGCGTGCAGCCGCAGTCCGAGACCGTGTGGCGCCAGGCCAACAAGTACTCGGTGCCGCGCATGGCCTTCGTCAACAAGATGGACCGTACCGGTGCCAACTTTGACAAGGTCGTCGAGCAGCTGAAGGCCCGTCTGGGTGCCTACGCCGTGCCGATGCAGGTGCCGATCGGCGCCGAAGACGGCTTCGAGGGCGTGGTCGACCTGCTCAAGATGAAGGCGATCCATTGGGATACCGCATCGCAGGGCACCACCTTCGAATACCGCGACATCCCGGCCGATCTGGTCGAGATCGCGACCGAGGCGCGTTCGTTCATGGTCGAGGCGGCTGCAGAAGCCAGCGAAGACCTGATGGACAAGTACCTCAACGAAGGCGACCTGAGCGAAGAAGAGATCCTGGTGGGTCTGCGCGAGCGCACCCTGAAGGTCGAAATCGTGCCGGTGTTCTGCGGTTCGGCGTTCAAGAACAAGGGCGTGCAGGCCATGCTCGACGGCGTCGTGCACCTGTTGCCGTCGCCGGCCGACCGTCCGCCGGTCCAGGGTATCGATGAGGACGAGAAGGAAGACACCCGTCCGGCCACCGATACCGCGCCGTTCTCGGCGTTGGCGTTCAAGATCATGACCGACCCGTTCGTGGGCTCGCTGACGTTCTTCCGTGTCTACTCGGGCACGTTGAACTCCGGCGACCAGGTCTACAACCCGGTCAAGTCGAAGAAAGAGCGCGTGGGCCGCATCCTGCAGATGCACTCCAACAATCGCGAAGAGATCAAGGAAGTGCGCGCTGGTGACATCGCCGCTGCCGTGGGTCTGAAGGACGTCACCACCGGCGACACGCTGTGTGCGCAGGACAAGGTCATCACCCTGGAGCGCATGGTGTTCCCGGAGCCGGTGATCTCGATGGCGGTGGAGCCCAAGACCAAGTCGGACCAGGAAAAGATGGGCATGGCCCTGGGCCGTCTGGCGCAGGAAGATCCCTCGTTCCGCGTCAAGACCGACGAGGAATCCGGCCAGACCATCATCTCGGGCATGGGCGAGTTGCACCTGGACATCATCGTTGACCGTATGCGTCGCGAGTTCAATGTCGAGGCCAACGTCGGCAAGCCGCAGGTGGCCTACCGCGAAACCATCCGCAAGTCCGACGTCAAGTCCGACTACAAGCATGCCAAGCAGTCCGGTGGTAAGGGTCAGTACGGTCACGTGGTGATCGAGCTGTCGCCGATGACCGAGGAAGATCGCAAGAGCGACAACGTCAAGGACGATTTCCTCTTCATCAACGACATCACCGGCGGCATCATCCCGAAGGAATTCATCCCCTCGGTCGAAAAGGGTCTGCGCGAGACGATCACCAGTGGTCCGATCGCCGGCTTCCCGGTGGTGGGCGTGAAGGTCAAGCTGGTGTTCGGCTCGTACCACGACGTCGACTCCTCGGAAATGGCGTTCAAGCTGGCCGCGTCGATGGCGTTCAAGCAGGGCTTTGCGAAAGCCAGCCCGGTGTTGCTGGAGCCGATCATGAAGGTCGAAATCGTCAGCCCGGAGGATTACCTGGGTGACGTGATGGGCGACGTGAGCCGCCGTCGTGGCGTGTTGCAGGGTCAGGACGACAGCCCGTCGGGCAAGATCATCAACGCGATGATTCCGCTCGGTGAAATGTTCGGCTACGCGACCTCGCTGCGCTCGATGAGCCAGGGCCGCGCGACGTTCTCGATGGAATTCGACCACTACGAAGAGGCACCGGCCAACATCGCCGACGCCGTCACCAAGAAGGGCTGAGTTCGCTCAGCCGCTTCTCACAAATTTTTCAATTAGAGGTAGTTAGTCATGGCAAAAGCGAAATTTGAGCGCACCAAGCCGCACGTGAACGTCGGCACCATCGGTCACGTTGACCATGGCAAGACCACGTTGACAGCCGCGCTGACCAAGATCGGTGCTGAGCGTTTCGGTGGCGAGTTCAAGGCGTATGACGCGATCGACGCGGCGCCGGAAGAGAAGGCGCGCGGCATCACGATTTCGACCGCCCACGTCGAATACGAGTCCCCGACCCGTCACTACGCGCACGTCGATTGCCCCGGCCACGCCGACTACGTCAAGAACATGATCACCGGTGCGGCGCAGATGGACGGCGCGATCCTGGTGTGTTCGGCTGCTGACGGCCCGATGCCGCAGACCCGTGAGCACATCCTGCTCTCGCGTCAGGTCGGCGTGCCGCACATCGTGGTGTTCCTGAACAAGGCCGACATGGTCGACGACGCCGAGCTGCTCGAGCTGGTCGAGATGGAAGTGCGCGAGCTGCTCAGCAAGTACGACTTCCCGGGCGATGACACCCCGATCATCCATGGTTCGGCGCGTCTGGCGCTGGACGGCGACCAGAGCGACATCGGCGTGCCGGCGATCCTGAAGCTGGTCGAGGCGCTGGATTCGTTCATTCCGGAGCCGACCCGCGACGTCGACCGTCCGTTCCTGATGCCGGTCGAAGACGTGTTCTCGATCTCCGGCCGCGGCACCGTGGTGACCGGTCGTATCGAGCGCGGCATCATCAAGGTCGGCGACGAAATCGAAATCGTCGGCATCCGCGACACCCAGAAGACCACCGTCACCGGCGTGGAAATGTTCCGCAAGCTGCTGGACCAGGGCCAGGCAGGCGACAACGCCGGTCTGCTGCTGCGCGGCACCAAGCGTGACGACGTCGAGCGCGGCCAGGTGCTGTGCAAGCCGGGTTCGATCAAGCCGCACACCGAGTTCGAAGCCGAAGTCTATGTGCTGTCCAAGGATGAGGGTGGTCGTCATACCCCGTTCTTCAAGGGCTATCGTCCGCAGTTCTACTTCCGCACCACCGACATCACTGGCGCCTGCCAGCTGCCGGAAGGCGTGGAGATGGTGATGCCGGGCGACAACGTGAAGATGGTCGTGACCCTGATCAACCCGGTCGCGATGGACGAAGGTCTGCGCTTCGCCATCCGTGAAGGCGGTCGTACCGTCGGCGCCGGTGTGGTTGCCAAGATCATCAAGTAAGTGCCTGCAATCCAGCGGCATTAGTCGCTGGATCTGCAAGAAGGAGGGTCGGCGCAAGCCGGCCCTTTTTTTGGTCCGGGGTCAGGGTTCGCAAACGTCCTTATAGGGCAGGGTGCTTGCGCGACCACAATCACGCCGCTATAATGCGCGGCTCGGTGTCCCTGGGTAGGGCGCTGAGTTACAGCGAAAAGAACGGCAGGATGCCGCTCGTGTTCGCCAGACCGGGAAGGTCGCGTCGCATGGAGCACTCAACAACTCACATGTTGTTGACCGTGCTCTTGTTGCGCACTATACTTTTCCGTCTGGGCAGGCCGGTTTACCGGTCTGCCTCAGTTTTTGGGCGGAGGAAATGCCCTCGCCAGCAGGATGCGCGGCGATTTCATCTACGTCAGGAATATCGGGGCAGGTATCCCAGAGGCCTTGCCCGTCGCTCTTTTAACGAAGGAAGCTTCCGTCATGTCGGAACAAAAGATCCGGATTCGGTTGAAGGCGTTCGATCATCGTTTGATCGACCGTTCGGCCAGCGAGATCGTCGAAACGGCTAAGCGGACCGGCGCGCAAGTGCGTGGCCCGATCCCGTTGCCGACCAAGATCGAACGTTACACCATCCTCGTATCCCCGCATGCCGACAAGGATGCGCGTGACCAGTACGAAACCCGCACGCACAAGCGTGTGCTCGATATCGTCGACCCGAACGACAAGACCGTGGACGCGCTGATGAAGCTCGAACTCGCGGCTGGCGTCGACGTACAGATCAAGTTGACCTGAGGACTACGACCATGACGAAGAAATATTCGTTGGGCTTCGTGGGCCGCAAGGCTGGCATGAGCCGCGTCTTCACTGAAGACGGCCGCTCGGTGCCGGTTACGCTGATCGAAGCAACTCCGAACCGCATCGCGCAGATCAAGACCGTTGAAACCGACGGTTACAGCGCAGTGCAGATTACCGTTGGCGCGCGTCGCGCCGCACTGGTCAACAAGCCGGCCGCTGGTCACTTCGCCAAGGCGAAGGTGGAAGCGGGTCGCGGCTTGTGGGAATTCCGCGTTGACGATGCGCAGCTCGGCGATTTCGCCGTCGGCGGCGAAATCAAGGCGGACATCTTCGAGGTCGGCCAGAAGGTCGACGTCCAGGGCGTCACCAAGGGTAAGGGTTTCCAGGGCACCATCAAGCGCTACAACTTCCGTATGGGCGATGCAACTCACGGTAACTCGCTGTCGCATCGCGCGCCGGGTTCGTTGGGTCAGCGCCAGACCCCGGGTCGCGTTTTCCCGGGTAAGAAGATGTCGGGCCACATGGGCGCCGTGCAGCAAAGCACGCAGAACCTGGAAGTGGTCAAGGTCGACGTCGAGCGTGGTCTGATTGCTATCCGCGGCGCCGTGCCTGGCGCAGCTGGTGGCGACGTGATCGTCCGTCCGGCGAGCAAGGCATAAGGAGAGATGACGATGGAACTCGTTATCACGGGTAGCAACAACAAGGTCTCGGTCTCCGATGCCGTGTTCGGTCGCGAATTCAGCGAAGATCTGGTTCACCAGGTCGTCGTCGCTTATCGCAATGCCGGCCGCGCTGGTACCAAGGCTCAGAAGACGCGTTCGGAAGTTGCGGGCACGACCAAGAAGTCGAAGAAGCAGAAGGGCGGCGGTGCGCGTCATGGCGCGCTGACGGCTCCGATCTTCATCGGCGGCGGCGTGACCTTTGCGGCCAAGCCGCGCAGCTTCGAACAGAAAGTCAACCGCAAGATGTACCGTGCGGCCATCTGCGCGATCTTCTCTGAGCTTAATCGCCAGGGTCGCCTGATGATCGTCGATGCGTTCGACGTCGAAACCACCAAGACCCAGGGTCTGATCGAGAAGCTGAAGGGACTGGACGTGGGCAAGCGCCCGCTGATCGTCACCGAGGAAGCGTCCGAGCACCTGTATCTGTCCGCCCGCAATCTGCCTTATGTGCAGGTGCGTGATGTGCAGGGTCTGGATCCGGTCGCTCTGGTCGGGGCCGATACGGTCGTGATCACCGCCGATGCGGTCAAGAAGGTCGAGGAGTGGCTGGCATGAGCAGCAACGAAAAAATCTTCAGCGTGCTGCGTGCTCCGCGAGTCTCCGAAAAGACCGCGCGCCTGCAGGAAATCTCCAACCAGTATGTCTTCGAAGTTTCGAACGAAGCCACCAAGGCCGATGTAAAGGCCGCGGTTGAGCAGCTGTTCGACGTCAAGGTCAAAGCGGTCAACGTGGTCAACGTCAAGGGCAAGAGCAAGTCCTTCCGTAACCGTGCTGGCAGCCGTGGCAATTGGCGCAAGGCGTACGTCCGCCTGGTTGATGGTCAGTCCATCGACGTAACGGCCAAGGCCTGAGGTCCATCCCATGCCATTGATGAAGTTCAAACCCACCTCTCCCGGCCGTCGTTCCGCCGTGCGCGTGGTCACCCCCGATCTGCACAAGGGCGCACCGCACGCGGCGCTGCTCGACTCGCAGAGCAAGTCCGGTGGTCGTAACCACCATGGCCGCATCACCGTGCGTCACGTCGGTGGTGGTCACAAGCAGCACTACCGCATCATCGACTTCAAGCGCAACAAGGAAGGTATTCCGGCGCGTGTGGAGCGGATCGAATACGATCCGAACCGTACCGCTCATATCGCCCTGCTGTGCTACGTCGACGGCGAGCGCCGCTACATCATCGCCCCCAAGGGCCTGAAGGCTGGCGACCAGGTCATTGCCGGTGCCAATGCACCGATCAAGACCGGCAACACGCTGCCGCTGCGCAACATCCCGGTCGGTACGACGGTCCACGGTATCGAGCTGAAGCCGGGTAAGGGCGCTCAGATCGCACGTGCTGCCGGTGCAGCCGTCCAGCTGGTCGCTCGCGAAGGCATCTATGCCACGCTGCGTCTGCGCTCGGGCGAAATGCGCAAGGTGCCGGTCGAGTGCCGCGCCACCATCGGCGAAGTCGGCAACGACGAGCACAACCTCGAGAAGCTGGGCAAGGCTGGCGCCAAGCGCTGGCGCGGTGTTCGCCCGACCGTTCGCGGTGCGGCCATGAACCCGGTCGATCACCCGCACGGTGGTGGTGAGGCCAAGGCTGGCCAGGGTAATCCGCATCCGGTCACCCCGTGGGGTGTTCCGACCAAGGGTTACAAGACGCGCAAGAACAAGCGCACCCAGCAATTCATCGTCCGCGATCGTAGGGGCTAATCGACCATGGCACGTTCACTTAAGAAGGGCCCGTTCGTCGATCACCACCTTGCAAAGAAGGTGGAGTCCGCTGCGGGTAGCAAGAAGCCGATCAAGACCTGGTCGCGCCGTTCGATGATCCTGCCGGAAATGGTAGGCATCACCATCGCCGTGCATAACGGCAAGAACCACATTCCGGTGCTCGTCAACGAGAATATGGTCGGCCACAAGCTCGGCGAATTTGCCGTCACCCGGACCTTCAAGGGTCACGGTGGCGACAAGAAGTCGAGCAGGTAAGGAGAGATGACGATGGAAGCGAAAGCAATCCTGCGCACCGCGCGCATCTCCCCGCAGAAGGCCCGCCTGGTCGCTGACCAGGTGCGTGGACTGTCCGCCGAACGTGCGGTCAATCTGCTGAAGTTCTCGGACAAGAAGGCTGCGCACCTGATCAAGAAGGTTGTGGAGTCGGCTATTGCCAATGCCGAGAACAATCAGGGCGCGGATGTCGACGAGCTGAAGGTCAAGACCATCATGGTTGATGAAGGTCCCTCCCTGAAGCGTTTCATGGCGCGGGCGAAAGGCCGCGGTACCCGCATCCTCAAGCGCACCAGTCACATCACTGTGATTGTCGGCGCCGCCAAGTAAGCGGAAAGGAAAAGACCATGGGTCATAAAGTTCATCCGACTGGAATTCGCCTTGGCATCGCCAAGGACTGGAATTCCAAGTGGTACGCAAGCAAGGCCGACTTCGCCGCCTACCTGGCAGCCGACCTGAAAGTGCGTGAAATGCTGCGCAAGAAGCTCGCGCAGGCAGGTATCAGCAAGATCTTGATCGAGCGCCCTGCCAAAACCGCCCGCGTGACGATCCACACCGCCCGTCCGGGCGTGGTGATCGGCAAGCGTGGCGAGGACATCGAAAAGCTGCGTAAGGAAGTGAGCGCGATGATGGGTGTTCCTGCCCACATCAACGTCACCGAAGTGCGCAAGCCGGAGCTGGATGCGCAGCTGGTCGCCGAGTCGATCGCGCAGCAGCTTGAGCGTCGCATCATGTTCCGCCGCGCAATGAAGCGCTCGGTCGGCAACGCGATGCGCTTGGGTGCCCTGGGCATCAAGGTCAATGTGGCTGGCCGCCTCAACGGTGCAGAAATTGCCCGTTCGGAGTGGTACCGCGAAGGCCGCGTGCCGCTGCACACGCTACGTGCCGACATCGATTACGGTTTTGCCGAGGCGTCCACGACGTACGGCATCATCGGCATCAAGGTCTGGATCTATAAGGGTGAGGTCTTCGACTTCTCCCAGGTTGGCCAGGAGAAGCAGGACGACAGCCCGCGCAACGATCGTAACGATCGCGGCGACCGTGGTGACCGTCCTTCGCGCCCGGCTCGTGAAGCGAGGTAACGGCAATGTTGCAACCCAAGCGAACCAAATATCGCAAGATGCACAAGGGCCGTAACGACGGCCTGGCATGGAGCGGAAACGCCGTCAGCTTCGGCGAGTACGGCCTCAAGGCAACCGCGCACGGTCAGCTGACCGCGCGTCAGATTGAAGCAGCACGTCGTACGATCAGCCGCCACGTCAAGAAGGGCGGCAAGATGTGGATTCGTGTGTTCCCCGACAAGCCGATCACCAAGAAGCCGATCGAAGTCCGCATGGGCTCCGGTAAGGGCAACGTGGAGTACTGGGTCGCGCAGATTCAGCCGGGCCGCATGATCTATGAAATCGAGGGTATTCCCGAGGATATCGCACGTGAGGCGTTCCGCCTTGCCGCCGCGAAATTGTCGGTGACCACCACTTTCGTGACCCGGACGGTGCGCTGATGGATATCAAACAACTCCGCGAGAAGTCGGCTGACGAACTGAAGGCCCACCTGACCGATCTGCGTAAGGAGCAGTTCTCGCTCCGTATGCAGCAGGTCACCGGCCAGCTGCCGAAGACCCACGATACCCGCCGGGTGCGCCGCGAGATTGCTCGCGTCAAGTACCTGCTCGGCAGCACCAAGTAAGGACGGCCGCGATGAGCGACAACAACGAAAAGCAAGCGCTGCGCACGGTCGAAGGCCGTGTCGTCAGCAACAAGATGGACAAGACGGTCACCGTGTTGGTGGAGCGCCAGGTCAAGCACCCGTTGTACGGTAAGTACATCAAGCGCTCGTCCAAGCTCCACGCACACGACGCCGACAATGCCTGCAACGAAGGCGATGTCGTGCGTGTGACCGAGATTGCTCCAATGTCCAAGACCAAGAACTGGCGGGTGGTCGAAATCGTCACCCGTTCGGCCGAATAAGGGAGATCTGAATCATGATCCAGATGCAGAGCTACCTCGATGTCGCCGACAATTCGGGTGCCAAGGAAGTGATGTGCATCAAGGTGCTGGGCGGCTCCAAGCGCCGTTACGCACACATTGGCGACATCATCAAGGTGACCGTCAAGGACGCCATTCCGCGCGGTAAGGTCAAGAAGGGCGAAGTCTACGACGCCGTCGTGGTGCGTACCCGCAAGGGTGTGCGCCGTCCCGACGGTTCGCTGATCCGCTTCGATGGCAACGCCGCTGTGCTGTTGAACAATAAGCAGGAGCCGATCGGGACCCGCATCTTCGGGCCGGTGACGCGCGAGCTGCGTTCCGAGAAGTTCATGAAGATCGTCTCGCTCGCTCCCGAAGTGCTGTGAGCGGAGGACATATACATGGCTAACCGTATCAAGAAGGGCGACCAGGTCGTCATCAACACCGGCAAGGACAAGGGTAAGCAGGGTGAAGTTGTGCGTGTGGATGGCGATCGCGTGATCGTCTCCAATGCCAACGTCATCAAGCGCCACACCAAGCCGAACCCGCAGGCGGGTGTCGCCGGCGGCGTGGTCGAGCGTGAAGCGTCGATCCATATCTCCAACGTCAATATCGTCAACCCGGCAACGGGCAAGGGCGAGCGCGTTGGCTTCAAGGTGCTGGAGGATGGACGCAAATTGCGTGTGTTCCGCTCCAGCGGTGAGGCGCTCGACGCCTGAGGAATGCGATCATGAACACTCGTCTCGAAAAGTTTTACAAGGAAAACGTGGTGCCGGCCCTGATGAAGGAATTCGGCTACACCAATCCGATGGAAGTGCCGAAGCTGGTCAAGGTCACGCTCAACATGGGCGTGGGCGAGGCGGCTACCAACAAGAAGATTCTGGAAAATGCGGTCGCCGACATGTCCAAGATCTCCGGTCAGAAGCCGGTGGTCACCAAGTCGCGCGTTTCGGTCGCATCGTTCAAGATTCGTGACGGTTGGCCGATCGGCTGCAAGACCACGTTGCGTCGCGCCAAGATGTACGAGTTTCTGGATCGTCTGATCAACATCTCGCTGCCGCGCGTGCGCGACTTCCGTGGTGTTTCGGGTCGCTCCTTTGACGGTCGTGGCAACTTCAACATGGGTGTGAAGGAACAGATCATCTTCCCGGAAATCGACTTCGACGCCGTCGACGCGATCCGCGGTATGGATATCGCCATCACCACCACCGCCAAGACGGATGCGGAAGCGAAGGCGCTGCTGGCAGCGTTCAAGTTCCCGTTCCGTAACTGACCGTCGAGGACATCCGAAATGGCAAAGACCTCCATGATCCACCGCGACATCAAGCGTGCAAAGCTGGCGAAGAAATTCGCCGGCAAGCGTGATGCGCTGAAGAAGATCCTCTCCAGCCAGGATGCGTCCTACGAAGAGAAGATCGACGCGTCGACCAAGTTGCAGAAGCTGCCGCGCGATTCGTCGCCGAGCCGCCACCGCAACCGTTGCGAGTTGTCCGGTCGTCCGCGCGGTGTCTACCGCAAGTTCGGTCTGGGTCGCAACATGCTGCGCAAAGCCACCATGAACGGCGACGTTCCGGGCCTGCGCAAGGCAAGCTGGTAACAGCATTGCCGGTCGCTCGCGGCCGGCTTGAGCAGGATGGCTCTGTTCAACATGGGAGTCCGACGCAAGTCGGGCTCTTTTGTCGTATACTTCCGCTTCTGTCTTGCCCGCACGGGCCTGGCATGGCGTAAAGGGTCCTGGCCCATCCCCAGGAAAACACAAGATTTTCGCGAAAGCGGATATCGGTGCACTCAAAGGTACTCATATGAGCATGACTGATCCCATCGCCGACCTGCTGGTACGCATCAAGAATGCGGCCGCGGTTGGTAAGCAGACGGTGAAATTGCCGTCGTCCAAGATCAAGGTCGCGATCGCCCAGGTCCTGAAGGACGAGGGTTACATCACCGACCTGCGCGTGACAGCGACCGAGAACAACAAGTCGGAGCTGGAAATCGTGCTGAAGTATTTCGAAGGCCGTCCGGTCATCGAGACCCTGAAGCGTTTCTCGCGCTCGGGTCTGCGCCAGTACCGCGGCAAGACCGAGCTGCCCAAGGTCCTGGGTGGCCTGGGTATCGCCATCATTTCCACGTCGAAGGGCATCATGACCGATGCGCAGGCTCGCGAAGCCGGCGTTGGTGGTGAAGTCCTGTGCTTCGTGGCCTAAGGGAAGGAATCGATCATGTCCCGTGTAGCCAAGAAGCCTGTCTCCCTTCCGAAGGGTGTTGAACTCAAGGTCCAGCCCGAGCTGGTCAGCGTCAAGGGCCCGAAGGGCACCCTGACCCTGCCGAAGCCGGTTGGCGTCGAAATCGCCGTTGACGGCGACGTTGCCACGCTGTCGGCCAACGAGCCGTCGCAGATCGCCATCACCGGCACCGTGCGCGCCATCCTTGCCAATATGGTCAAGGGCGTGTCCGAAGGCTTCGAGCGCAAGCTCGAGCTGGTGGGCGTCGGTTACCGTGCCGCCATGCAGGGCAAGGACCTGAGCCTGGCGCTCGGCTTCTCGCACCCGCTGGTGTTCGTGGCGCCGGAAGGCATCACGCTGTCGACCCCGACCCAGACCGAAATCGTGGTCCAGGGCGCCGACAAGCAGCGCGTCGGCGAAGTTGCCGCCAAGATTCGCGGTTTCCGTCCGCCGGAGCCCTACAAGGGCAAGGGTGTGAAGTACGCCGGTGAAGTCATCATTCGCAAGGAAGCCAAGAAGGCTTAATGGCGAGTCCCTCGCAAGAGCCCGCACATCCCTGTGCGGACTTTTGATAGGAGCACGCTTTCCCTTCAGCTTCCGTAGGATAAATATCATGAGCATCAACAAGAACATCGCCCGTCTGCGTCGCGCCAAGTCCACCCGTTCGCACATCCGTGAACTGGGCGTCGCTCGCCTGTCGGTGCTGCGCACCGGCCAGCATCTGTATGCGCAGGTCTTCACCGCCGACGGCTCCAAGGTGATCGCTGCGGCGAACACCCTGCAGGCCGACGTCAAGGAAGGCCTGAAGAACGGCAAGAACAGCGATGCGGCCGTCAAGGTCGGCAAGCTGATCGCCGAGCGCGCCAAGGCTGCGGGCATCGAGAAGGTCGCATTTGACCGCTCGGGCTATCGCTACCATGGCCGTATCAAGGCGCTGGCCGACGCAGCTCGCGAAGGCGGCCTGCAGTTCTAAGCACTGCTGCGGATGTGGCCATCGGCCACATCCGCGTTACCGCCGGCAGGGGAGATGCCGGACCGTCCCGTTCTTTTGCAACGGTGCCGGGAACACAGCGTGACTTCACAACCATAAGCGGCTTCGAGCCGTACATACCCAATCAATCAAGGAATCAAGATGGC
Organism: Xanthomonas sp. WHRI 6108; assembly: GCF_040202385.2. Taxonomy (NCBI): domain Bacteria; kingdom Pseudomonadati; phylum Pseudomonadota; class Gammaproteobacteria; order Lysobacterales; family Lysobacteraceae; genus Xanthomonas; species Xanthomonas sp. WHRI 6108. Next base: position 1,108,729 of record NZ_CP168198.1, read on the forward strand.
AGAAGAACGTGCACCGCGGGGTCGTGATCGCGACCGTAACCGCGAAGAGAAAGTCGACGATGGCATGATCGAAAAGCTGGTCGCGGTCAATCGCGTCAGCAAGACGGTCAAGGGCGGTCGCCAGTTCACCTTCACCGCATTGACCGTCGTCGGCGATGGTCTGGGCAAGGTCGGTTTCGGTTATGGCAAGGCGCGCGAAGTGCCGGTCGCCATCCAGAAGTCGATGGAGCAGGCGCGCAAGAACCTGGCCACTGTGGATCTGAACAACGGTACCTTGTGGCATGCCGTCAAGTCCGGCCACGGCGCAGCACGCGTCTACATGCAGCCGGCGTCGGAAGGTACGGGCGTCATCGCCGGCGGTGCCATGCGCGCCGTGCTGGAAGCGGTCGGCGTCAAGAACGTGCTGGCCAAGGCGGTTGGTTCGCGTAATCCGATCAACCTGGTCCGTGCAACCCTGAAGGGTCTGTCGGAAGTGCAGTCGCCGGCCCGTGTTGCGGCCAAGCGCGGCAAGAAGGTGGAGGAGCTCAACCATGGCTAAGGACACCAACAAGACCGTGAAGGTGCGCCTGGTGCGTGGCCTGCGTGGAACCCAGTCGCGTCACCGCCTGTCGGTGCGTGCGTTGGGCCTGAATAAGCTCAACGATGTGCGTGAACTGAAGGACAGCCCGCAGGTTCGCGGTCTGATCAATACCGTTCACTACCTCGTCAAGGTTGAGGACTAATCCCATGACTTTGCATCTCAATGACCTCAAGCCCGCCGACGGCGCCCGTACCGAGCGCACCCGCGTCGGTCGTGGCATCGGCTCCGGCCTCGGCAAGACCTGCGGCCGCGGCCACAAGGGTTCGTTCGCTCGCAAGGGCGGCGGCAAGATCAAGGCCGGCTTCGAAGGCGGCCAGACGCCGATGCAGCGCCGTCTGCCGAAGATCGGCTTCCGTTCCAAGATGGCGCGTGACAGTGCCGAAGTGTTGTCCTACCAGCTGGACAAGCTGGAAGCCGGTGAGATCGACTTTGCAGCGCTGCGTGCGGCCAATCTGGTCCCGAGCCGCGCCAAGAAGGCGAAGATCGTGCTGAAGGGCGAGCTGAGCAAGAAGTTCGTGCTGAAGGGTGTCGCCGCAAGTGCGGGCGCCAAGGCAGCAATCGAAGCTGCCGGCGGCAGCGTAGAGGAGTAATCGGCAGATGGCGCAGGCTGGCATTGGTAACCTCGGTGGCGGGCTCGGCAAGTTCACGGAACTTCGCCAGCGGCTACTGTTCGTCCTCGGGGCATTGATCGTCTATCGCATTGGCTGCTATGTGCCGGTGCCGGGCGTGAATCCCGATGCCATGCTTTCGTTGATGCAGGCGCAGGGCGGCGGCATCGTGGACATGTTCAACATGTTCTCGGGCGGCGCCCTGCACCGTTTCAGTATTTTTGCGTTGAACGTGATGCCGTATATCTCGGCATCGATCGTGATCCAGTTGGCCACGCACATCTTTCCCGCCCTCAAGGCGATGCAGAAGGAAGGCGAATCCGGTCGACGCAAGATCACCCAGTATTCGCGCATCGGTGCGGTGTTGCTGGCGGTGGTGCAGGGCGGCAGTATCGCGCTGGCACTGCAGAACCAGACCGCGCCTGGTGGCGCTCCGGTGGTGTACGCGCCGGGCATGGGCTTTGTGCTCACCGCAGTGATTGCGCTGACTGCCGGCACCATCTTCCTGATGTGGGTGGGCGAGCAGGTCACCGAGCGTGGCATCGGTAACGGCGTGTCGCTGATCATCTTTGCCGGCATCGTTGCAGGCCTTCCGTCGGCGGCGATCCAGACCGTCGAGGCCTTCCGCGAAGGCAATCTAAGCTTCATCTCGCTGCTGCTGATCGTCATCACCATTCTGGCGTTTACGCTGTTCGTGGTGTTCGTCGAGCGCGGGCAGCGGCGTATCACGGTCAATTACGCACGCCGCCAGGGCGGCCGCAATGCGTACATGAACCAGACCTCGTTCCTGCCGTTGAAGCTCAACATGGCAGGCGTGATTCCGCCGATCTTCGCCTCCAGCATCCTGGCCTTCCCGGCCACGCTGTCCATGTGGTCGGGTCAGGCGGCGTCTGGCAGCGGTGTGGGTTCGTGGCTGCAGAAGATCGCCAATGCGCTCGGGCCCGGCGAGCCGGTGCACATGCTGGTGTTCGCTGCGCTGATCATCGGCTTTGCGTTCTTCTATACCGCGCTGGTGTTCAACTCGCAGGAAACCGCCGACAACCTCAAGAAGTCTGGCGCCCTGATTCCCGGTATCCGTCCGGGCAAGGCGACAGCTGACTATGTGGACGGCGTGCTGACCCGGCTGACCGCAGCGGGTTCGTTGTACCTGGTGATCGTCTGCCTGCTGCCGGAAATCATGCGCACCCAGCTGGGCACCTCGTTCCACTTCGGTGGTACGTCGTTGCTGATCGCCGTGGTGGTGGTGATGGACTTCATCGCGCAGATCCAGGCCCATCTGATGTCGCATCAGTATGAGAGCCTGCTGAAGAAGGCCAACCTCAAGGGTGGCTCGCGCGGCGGTCTGGCGCGCAGTTAAGTGGTACACTAGATCTTCATTGCGTGAAGACGGCCTGGTTCCCGGGCCACGATCTTCCGATCAGAAGGGCGGCTCGCGCGACGTCTCGCGCGCGGGTGTGACGAGGTGGTCCTGTGCGGGAGTAGTACAGGCGATTCGGAGAAGTTTTCTGGATCAACATCGTCCGGCGCCGGAGCGAGGGCACACTCCCCACGCCGGGTCCATGGAACTTTTGGTTCCACGGGCTTCAAAGCAATCCGAGGCCTTGCTACAATTCCGAGTTCACTTTTGATCCATCCTGCCGGATGGCGCCTGGGCGCTGTCGGGCCATCACTCAGTTGGAGAATCGCGTCATGGCGCGTATTGCAGGCGTCAACCTGCCAGCCCAGAAGCACGTCTGGGTCGGGTTGCAAAGCATCTACGGCATCGGCCGTACCCGTTCGAAGAAGCTCTGCGAATCCGCAGGCGTTACCTCGACCACGAAGATTCGTGATCTGTCCGAACCCGAAATCGAGCGCCTGCGCGCCGAGGTCGGCAAGTATGTCGTCGAAGGCGACCTGCGCCGCGAAATCGGTATCGCGATCAAGCGACTGATGGACCTGGGCTGCTATCGCGGTCTGCGTCATCGCCGTGGTCTCCCGCTGCGTGGTCAGCGCACCCGTACCAACGCCCGCACCCGCAAGGGTCCGCGCAAGGCGATCAGGAAGTAAGGGATAGATCATGGCAAAGCCAGCAGAAAAGAAAACGAAGAAGAAGATCAAGCGCGTCATCACTGACGGCGTCGCTCACGTCCACGCTTCGTTCAACAACACCATCGTCACCATCACCGATCGCCAGGGCAATGCACTGTCGTGGGCCACGTCCGGCGGCGCCGGTTTCCGTGGTTCGCGCAAGTCGACCCCGTTCGCCGCTCAGGTTGCCGCCGAAAAGGCTGGCCGCGCTGCGCTCGACTACGGCGTGAAGTCGCTGGAAGTGCGTATCAAGGGTCCGGGTCCGGGCCGTGAGTCGGCCGTGCGTTCGTTGAACAACGTGGGCTACAAGATCACCAACATCATCGACGTGACGCCAATCCCGCACAACGGGTGCCGTCCGCCGAAGAAGCGTCGCGTCTAAAGGGAGCGATAAGAAATGGCTCGTTATATCGGTCCTACCTGTAAGCTCGCCCGCCGCGAAGGCGTCGATCTTTCCCTCAAGAGCCCGGCGCGCGCGCTGGACTCCAAGTGCAAGCTTGAGCAGAAGCCCGGCCAACACGGCGCGGCTCGCAAAGGCAAGCTCTCCGACTATGCCACCCAGCTGCGCGAAAAGCAGAAGGTCAAGCGCATCTACGGTTTGCTGGAGCGTCAGTTCCGCAACTACTACAAGAAGGCCTCGACCAAGAAGGGCAACACCGGCGAGAACCTGCTGCAGTTGCTGGAAACCCGTCTGGACAACGTCTGCTACCGCATGGGCTTTGCCGTCACCCGTCCGGCCGCGCGCCAGCTGGTGTCGCACCGTGGCGTGCTGGTCAATGGCAAGTCGGTGAATCTGGCTTCGTACCAGATCAAGGCTGGCGATGCGATCACGCTGTCGGAAAAGGCACAGAAGCAGCTTCGCGTGCAGGAAGCCCTGACCGTGGCTGAGCAGCACGACATGACGCCGTCGTGGGTCGAAGTCGATTCGAAGAAGTTCAGCGGCGTGTTCAAGGCCGTTCCGGATCGCGCTGACCTGCCTTCGGATATCAACGAAGCGCTGATCGTCGAGTTGTATTCGAAGTAATTCACATTGGAGAGCCTCCGGCACCGCCGGAGGTTCGCAGGAGACCCCGCAACATGACGGTTACCGCCAACCAGGTTCTGCGCCCCCGTGGTCCGCAGATCGAACGTCTTACCGACAATCGCGCAAAGGTCGTGATCGAGCCCTTGGAGCGCGGTTACGGGCACACGCTGGGCAATGCCCTGCGTCGTGTGCTGTTGTCGTCGATCCCGGGTTTTGCGATCACCGAGGTCGAGATCGACGGCGTGCTGCACGAGTACACCACGGTCGAAGGGCTGCAGGAAGACGTGCTTGACGTCCTGCTCAACCTGAAAGACGTGGCGATTCGTATGCATAGTGGCGACAGCGCGACGCTGTCGTTGTCCAAGCAGGGTCCGGGCACGGTCACTGCGGCCGACATCAGGACCGACCACAACGTCGAGATCATCAACGGCGACCACGTGATCTGCCACCTGACCAAGGACACGGCGCTGAACATGCGCCTGAAGATCGAGCGTGGTTTCGGCTATCAGCCGGCTGCCGCGCGTCGTCGTCCGGACGAAGAGACCCGCACCATCGGTCGTCTGATGCTGGATGCGTCGTTCTCGCCGGTGCGTCGCGTTGCCTATGCCGTGGAAGCTGCGCGCGTTGAACAGCGCACCGACCTCGACAAGCTGGTGATCGATATCGAAACCAACGGCACGATCGATGCCGAGGAAGCCGTGCGCACCGCCGCCGACATCCTCAGCGATCAGCTGTCGGTGTTCGGCGATTTCACCCACCGCGATCGCGGTGCGGCCAAGCCGGCTGCCAGCGGCGTGGATCCGGTGCTGCTGCGCCCGATCGACGACCTCGAGCTGACCGTGCGTTCGGCCAACTGCCTGAAGGCCGAGAGCATCTACTACATCGGTGATCTGATCCAGAAGACCGAAGTGGAGCTGCTCAAGACCCCGAACCTCGGCAAGAAGTCGCTGACCGAAATCAAGGAAGTGCTGGCACAGCGCGGCCTTGCACTGGGCATGAAGCTGGAGAATTGGCCGCCGGCCGGTGTCGCCCAGCACGGCATGCTTGGTTAATGCATCACCGCATGGGCGTCTTCGGGCGCCCATGCTGTTTTTTTACATCGACGGGCCAAAGCCCGCGGTGACATCCGGTCAAAGGACGGCCGGCTCGGACCAACCGCAGTCCATTCAACAGCGCCAGGATGGCGACAGCGTCTCTCAAGCAGTCTCAACATTCCTTAGGAAATCACACTCATGCGTCACCAGAAATCCGGTCGTAAATTCAACCGTACCAGCGCGCACCGCGAAGCCATGTTCCGCAATATGGCCGCGTCGCTGTTCAAGCACGAGCTGATCAAGACCACCTTGCCGAAGGCCAAGGAACTGCGTCGCGTCGCCGAGCCGCTGATCACCATCGGCAAGGTCGATGGCGTTGCCAATCGTCGTCTGGCGTTCGCTCGCCTGCGCGACAAGGAAGCAGTGGGCAAGCTGTTCGTCGAACTGGGCCCGCGTTACGCGACCCGTCCCGGCGGCTACCTGCGCATCCTGAAGGCTGGCTTCCGTGCCGGTGACAATGCGCCGATGGCGTATGTCGAGCTGGTCGACCGTCCGGTCGTCGCCGAGGAAGTGGCCGAGTAATCGGTTCGCCCTTCGCAAAGATTCTCGAAAAGCCCGGCTGGCGCCGGGCTTTTTTATTGCCTGTGCCGGACCATGGCGGTCGGTCTTGGTATGGGTGTTTCGGCAACAGCGCAGCGATGTGCATGCCTCAACCAGGATCAAGTTCACCGCCGCAAAGGAGGCCGTCTCCGGGCGGTGTCGAGGGTCTGCAGGCCGACACATGACTGGCGACATGCATGGCTACACCGGGCCTGCTGCCGGGCGACCTGCCCGATGCAGGCATCCGTGGTCACCGCGGCAGCGATGGCTGATAATCGGGCATTCGATCCTAGGCAAGCGGTAGCGATGAATCCATTTCGTTGGGGTTTCCGGGCGCAGTTCTTGCTGGGCTTTCTTGCCTGCGCAGGATTGCTTGCCTATGCGATCTACGTACAGCTGCATCTTGGGCTGGAGCCATGCCCGCTATGCATCTTCCAGCGGATCGCGTTTGCGGCGCTGGCGCTGTTGTTTCTGCTGGGCGCGTTGCATGGGCCGCGCGCAGCGGGCACGCGCAAGCTCTATGGCGTGCTGAGCTTCATCGCTGCCGGCGTCGGCATGGGCATCGCGGCGCGGCATGTCTGGGTGCAGATCCGGCCCAAGGACATGATGTCCTCGTGCGGGCCGCCGTTGAGCTTCCTGAGCGAGACGATGGGGCCGTTCGAAGTGTTCCGCACCGTGCTGACCGGCACCGGCGACTGCGGCAATATCGATTGGCGCTTTCTGGGCCTGAGCATGCCGATGTGGAGCATGCTGTGGTTCGTGGGCCTGGCGCTGTGGGCGCTGTACGCCGGCTTCAGGCAGCGTGGTCCGCGCAAACTGTTCTGATCGTTTCGTTCCGGCGCTAGCCGGCGCCCGAGATTTCTGGAGTTCACGATGTCCGCTTCCCCTCATTCGTCCGTCAACCAGGCAGAGCAGTGGTCGCCGCAGAGCTGGCGGCAGCGTCCGGCGTTGCAGATGCCGGTCTACCCGGACGCCGTTGCGTTGGAACACACGCTGGGCGAGTTGCGGCAGCTGCCGCCGCTGGTGACCTCCTGGGAAATCTTTGCGCTCAAGCGCCAGCTGGCGGAGGCGCAAGAAGGCAAGCGCTTCCTGCTGCAGGGCGGCGATTGCGCCGAGAACTTCAGCGATTGCGAATCGGGCACGATCTCCAATCGCCTGAAGGTGCTGCTGCAAATGAGCCTGGTGCTGGTGCATGGCCTGCACCTGCCGGTGGTGCGGGTAGGGCGCTTTGCGGGGCAGTACGCCAAGCCGCGTTCGGCCGACACCGAAACCCGCGACGGGGTGACCTTGCCGAGCTACCGCGGCGATGTGATCAACGCGCCAGCCTTCACCGAAGCGGCGCGCGTGCCGGATCCGCAGCGCATGATCACCGCGCATTCGCGCTCGGCGATGACGATGAATTTCGTGCGCGCTCTGATCGACGGCGGCTTTGCCGACCTGCACCATCCCGAATACTGGAATCTGGACTGGGTGGGGTATTCGCCGCTGGCGGCGGACTACCAGAAGATGGTGGCATCGATCGGCGATGCGGTGCGCTTTATGGAGACCCTGTCCGGCGCTGAGGTCTACAACCTCAATCGCATCGACTTCTACACCTCGCACGAGGCGCTGTTGCTGCCGTACGAGGAAGGCCTGACCCGGCAGGTGCCGCGCCAGTGGGGCTGGTTCAACCTGAGCACGCATTACCCGTGGATCGGCATGCGTACTGCTGCGCTGGATGGCGCGCATGTGGAATACCTGCGTGGCGTGCGTAACCCGATCGCGATCAAGGTGGGGCCATCGGTGCAGCCGGATCAGCTGTTGCGTCTGATCGACGTGCTCAATCCCGAAGACGAACCCGGCCGCCTGAGCTTCATCCATCGCATGGGTGCGGCGCAGATCGCCGCGAAGTTGCCGCCGCTGCTGGAGGCGGTCAAGCGCGATGGACGTCGGGTGTTGTGGGTGTGCGATGCGATGCACGGCAATACCGAAAGCACCGGAAATGGCTATAAAACACGGCGTTTCGACAATATCCGCAGCGAGGTCGAGTTGTCCTTCGATCTGCATGCGGCCGCCGGGACGCGGCTGGGCGGGGTGCATTTGGAACTGACCGGCGAAGACGTCACCGAATGCACCGGTGGCGCGCGCGAGTTGACCGAGCGCGATCTGGAGCGCGCCTACCGCTCCAGCGTGGATCCGCGGCTGAACTACGAGCAGTCGCTGGAAATCGCAATGGCGATCGTGCGCAAGCAACAGCAGGTGGCGTCGCAACCGCTGGGCGCGTGATGTCACCGTACGCATGACGTGATGCTCATGCCGCGTGCGGCATGATGCTGCAGCCATCCCTCTTTCCCCCCCCACAGGAGGAACGGTTTGACTGCCGATTGGAACGTCATCCGCGAATACGCAATCCCGCTTGGTGCCGCGCTGCTGGCGGGCATCGTCACCTGGTCGTTGATGCTGTGGCTGTTTCGCCGCATGCAGGGCCGCGACTATCGCCGCGCACGCATCATTCGCGTTGTCACGCTGCCGGCTGCCTTCATCCTGCCGCTGCTGTTCTTGCGTATCGCCACGGAAGCAACGCCGCTGGAGGGTAAGGGACTCGCGGCACTGCAAAGTTTGCTACATGTGGGAATCGTCGGCTGCATTACCTGGCTGCTTGTACGCGCGGTAGCAGCCGGCGAGGCGGCAATCCTGCGCAGCAACCCGATCGAGGTGTCCGACAACCTCACCGCACGACGCATCCAGACCCAGACACGCGTGCTGAGCCGGGTGGTGATGGGCGCGGTGATCCTGCTCGGCATCTCGGTGGTGTTGCTTGGTTTCGAGCAGGTACGCCAGATCGGCAAGACGCTGCTGGCCTCGGCCGGCATCATCGGCCTGGTGGCCGGTATCGCGGCCAAGCCGGTGTTCGGCAACCTGATCGCCGGCCTGCAGATCGCCCTGACCCAGCCGATCCGGCTGGACGATGTGGTGATCGTGGAAGGCGAATGGGGCCGCATCGAGGAGATCGGTAGCTCGTATGTGGTGGTGCGGATTTGGGACGAGCGGCGGATGGTGGTGCCGTTGACCTGGTGGATCGAGCACCCGTTCCAGAACTGGACGCGCAGCAGCGCCGACCTGCTCGGTACCGCATTCCTGTGGCTGGACTACCGCACCCCGATCGCGGCGGTGCGCGCCGAGCTGGAGCGCATCTGCAAGAGCGAGCCGCTGTGGGATGGACGCGTGTGCGTGACCCAGGTGACCGAAACCAGCGAGAGCACGATCCAGGTACGCCTGCTGGTGAGCGCACGCAACTCCGGCGATGCGTTCGATCTGCGCTGCATCAGCCGCGAGCGCATGATCGACTTCCTGACCCGCGAGCACCCGTACGCACTGCCCAGGATCCGCGCCGAAATTGCCGCGCAGGAAAAGCCGCCCCTGCGCGCCGCCGCGCCGATCGCCCAGGAGAGCGTGCGCTCGCCCGGTGCCGAAGACGGTGAGCCTGCGACTACGGTATAGCTGCAGGCGCGGCCGCCGGTGCGCTGGGCGCAGTCGGCGAGTAGCGGGGCGCAACACGCGCCTTGCTGCGTTGTTCGTAGGCGTAGGCCAGTTCGATCAGGCGCGGCTCGCTCCAGGCGCTGCCCATGAACAACAAGCCCAGCGGCAGGCCCTGGGTCTGTCCCATCGGCACGCTCAGGCTGGGATAACCGGCCACCGCGGCCGCACCGTAGCCGGCTCCGGGAAAGGTATCGCCCTTGACCAGGTCGGTGACCCAGGCAGCGCCGGTGGTCGGCACGATCAGCGCGTCCAGGCGATTGGCCTGCAGCGCGGCGTCGATGCCGTCCGGCCCGGCCAGCCGTTTGGCAGTGGCGCGGGCTGTGAGATAGGCGGCATCGTTCAGTCCGGCCGCGGCCTGCGCCTGCTCGAACAGCTCCTGCCCGAAGTAGGGCATCTCGCGCTGCGCGTGGCTGCGATTGAAGGCGATCATTTGCTCCAGGCTCGACACCGGCGCGGCGTGGCTGCGCAGATACGCGTTCAGGCCGGCCTTGAATTCGACCAACAAGACCGTTTGCTCGGCGGCGTCCCACTGGCCCTCGGTCGCCAGGCTGGTTTCGATCACGGTGGCGCCAGCGGCGCGCAGGGTCTGCACCGCGCGTTCCAACGCGGCGGCAATCGCCGGATCTTCGCGCAAGGGATTGCGCAGCAGGCCCAGGCGGGCGCCGCGCAGGCCATCGGGCCTGAGATGCGCCAGATAGTCCGGTGTGGACGTCGGTGCAGTGCGCGCCGCCGGATCCTGCGGGTCGGGTGCGGCAATCGCCTGCAGCACCGCCGCCGCATCGGCGACGCTGCGCGTCATCGGGCCGGCGGTGTCCTGGGAGGCCGAGATCGGAATGATGCCGTCGCGGCTGACTAGGCCCACGGTCGGTTTGAGCCCGACCAGGCCGTTCACCGAGGCCGGGCAGGTGATGCTGCCGTCGGTTTCGGTGCCGATGCCGACCGTGGCCAGGCTGGCGGCGATCGCCGCGCCGGTGCCGGCACTGGAGCCGCAGGGATTGCGATCCAGGGCGTACGGATTGCGGGTCAGCCCGCCGCGTGCGCTCCAGCCGGAGCTGGACTTGGTGGAGCGGAAGTTGGCCCACTCGCTCAGGTTGGTCTTGCCCAGGATCACCGCGCCAGCGGCGCGCAGGCGCTGCACCAGAAACGCATCGCGGCCGGGCCTGAAATCGGCCAATGCCAGCGAGCCGGCGCTGTTGACCATCGGCAGCGCATCGATGTTGTCCTTGAGCAGTACCGGAATGCCATGCAGGGGCCCGCGCACATGGCCGGCGCGGCGTTCGGCGTCCAATGCACGTGCGTCGGCTTCGGCCTGCGGGTTGAGTTCGATCACCGAATTGAGAGCGGGCCCGGCGCGATCGATGGTGGCGACACGCTGCAGGTACGCGCGGGTCAGGTCCAGGCTGCTGATCGTGCCGGACGCCATGCGTGCCTGCAGGCTGACGATGTCGGCGTCGATCAGATCGTCTTGCCTGGCAGTGGCTGCGTTGGCACCGACCGGGGTCAGGCTTTCGGTATGCGCACAGCCGCACAGCGCAAGCAGCAGCGCGAAGGACAAGGTGGTGGATCGCATTGGCGGTGTTCCCCGGGGACTGTTCGCAGGCTAACGGCGCTGCGGCGGGGTGACAATGTGTATGACATGCCCGCAGACGGGCAGGGGGCCTCAGCGGCGCCGGCGCTTGATCAGATCGCGTGCCAGCACGCCGACCACGATCAGATTGATCGCCAGCACGCCCCAGGCGGTCCAGCCGGGATGGCGAACGATGGCGTAGATATCGAACGGCAGGTAGATGGCCGCCGACAGGCAGCCCAGCAGCGACGCCCAGGCCTTGGCACGCCACAGACCCCAGGCTTCCACCACGTGCAGCAGGCCATAGGCCAGCATTGCGGCAGCAGCCAGATGGACGGCGTCGGGACTGATGGTCTTGAGCAACGACGGCAGTGCGCCGTGGTCGGGATCCAGGTTGAAGCGGCGGATCAGTGTGCTGACCGCGTTCTGCAGCGGGAGCGGGCCCAGAATTTCCAGGCCCGTCGCCGCCAACAGCGCAAGCGTCCCCTTGACCGCCTCTAGCAAGGCGATCACATGCAGCCCCGGATGCGCACGCGGATCCGGGCTGTAGGGCGTGTTGCTCACGAAGATGGACGTCCCGTGTTTAGCCGGAACGGCCAGCGCGCTTGCGGTCGCTTTCGGTGAGGAACTTCTTGCGCAGGCGGATTTCCTTCGGGGTGACTTCCACCAGCTCGTCGTCCTCGATGAAGTCCAGTGCCTGCTCCAGCGTGTACTTGATCGCCGGGGTCAGCTTGATCGCATCGTCCTTGCCCGAGGCGCGCATGTTGGTCAGCGGCTTGGTCTTGATCGCGTTGACGGTCAGGTCGTTGTCCTTGGAGTGGATACCCACCAGCTGACCTTCGTACACGTTGTCGCCTTCGGCAGCGAACAGGCGGCCACGCTCTTCCAACGGCCCCAGTGCATAGGCCGGGGTGGCGCCCGCAGCGTTGGCAATCATCACGCCGTTCTGGCGCTTGGCGATCGCGCCCTGTTCCTTCGGACCGTAATGGTCGAACACATGGAACAGCAGGCCCGAGCCCTGGGTCAGGGTGCGGAACTCGTTCTGGAAGCCGATCAGGCCACGCGCCGGGATCATGTAGTCCAGGCGCACGCGGCCCTTGCCGTCCGGCTCCATGTTCTTCAGCTGGCCCTTGCGGGTGCCCAGCTTTTCCATCACGCCGCCCTGGTGCTGTTCTTCGATGTCCACCACCAGCTGTTCGATCGGCTCCATCTGCTTGCCGTCGATTTCCTTGATGATGACTTCCGGGCGCGACACGGCCAGCTCGTAGCCTTCACGACGCATGTTCTCGATCAGCACCGACAGGTGCAGTTCGCCACGGCCGGAAACCAGGAACTTGTCGGCGTCGGAGCCTTCCTCGACCTTCAGTGCCACGTTGTGCACCTTCTCGCGGTCCAGACGGTCGCGCAGCTGGCGGCTGGTCAGGAACTTGCCGCCGGACAGGTCCTTGTTGCCGGCGAACGGCGAGTTGTTGACCTGGAAGGTCATCGAGATGGTGGGCTCGTCCACGGTCAGCGCCGGTAGCGCTTCCGGGGCGTCGAGCGCACACACGGTGTCGGAAATGGTCAGCTCGGCCACGCCGGAGATGGCGACGATGTCGCCGGCCTCGGCGGTGTCCTGCTCGATGCGCTCCAGGCCGAGGAAGCCCAGCACCTGCAGCACCTTGCCCTGGCGCTTCTTGCCTTCGCGGTCGATCACGCTGACCGGCATGTTCTTCTTCAGCACGCCGCGCTGGATGCGGCCGATGCCGATCACGCCGACGAAGTTGTTGTAGTCCAGCTGGCTGATGCGCATCTGGAACGGGCCGTCCGGATCCACGTCCGGTGCCGACACGTGCTGCATGATCGCTTCGTACAGCGGGGTCATGTCGCCATCGCGCACGCTCGAATCCAGGCTGGCGTAGCCGTTCAGGGCGGAGGTGTAGACGATCGGGAAGTCCAGCTGCTCGTCGGTTGCGCCGAGCTTGTCGAACAGGTCGAACACCTGGTCGATGACCCAGTCCGGGCGTGCGCCGGGACGGTCGATCTTGTTGACCACGACGATCGGCTTGAAGCCCATCGCGAACGCCTTCTGGGTGACGAAGCGGGTCTGCGGCATCGGGCCGTCCATCGCATCGACCAGGATCAGCACCGAGTCCACCATCGACAGCACGCGCTCGACTTCGCCACCGAAGTCGGCGTGTCCCGGGGTGTCGACGATGTTGATGCGGTTGCCGTTCCAGGTGATGGCCGTGTTCTTGGCCAGGATCGTGATGCCACGCTCCTTTTCCTGGTCGTTGCTGTCCATCACGCGCTCAGCCAGCACGGTGCGTTCGGACAGGGTGCCGGACTGCTTCAGCAGGCAGTCGACGAGGGTGGTCTTGCCATGGTCAACGTGCGCGACGATGGCGATATTGCGGAGTTTTTCGATAGACATGCGGAAAGGGCCCCTGTCTGGCGCCAGTCTTGAGATGAGGTAAGCCCGACATTATAGCGGTTTCGTTGCCGCACCGTTGCGTTCGGCCGCTGAGCGGTCCAAAACGCCCATTCAGCTAGCCCGGACACCCCGACGATGGTCCAACCTGCACGGCCGCCTGCACGGCCGGGTGTATTCTAATGGGCTGTCATACACCCTGAAACCTGCAAGGATTTCCATGTCCCTGATTGCCCATTTCGACACCACTCGCGGCCCGATCGTGGTCGAGCTGTTCGCCGACAAGGCCCCGCTGACCGTTGCCAACTTCGTCAACCTGGTCCAGCGCGGCTTCTACGATGGCCTGAGCTTCCACCGCGTCATCGCCGACTTCATGATCCAGGGCGGCTGCCCGGAAGGCTCCGGCCGCGGCGGCCCGGGCTACCGTTTCGAGGATGAAGCCAACAACGGCGTCGGCCACGAGCGCGGCGTGCTGTCCATGGCCAATGCCGGCCCCAACACCAACGGCAGCCAGTTCTTCATCACCCACACCGCCACCCCGTGGCTGGACGGCAAGCACACCGTGTTCGGCAAGGTCACCCAGGGCCTGGACGTGGTCGATGCCGTCGCCCAGGGCGATGTAATCAACAAGGTGACGATCGAAGGCGATACCGACGCCGTGCTGGCCGCCAAGGCCGACCGTGTCGCGGAGTGGAACAAGATCCTCGCCGCCTGATGTCTTTCCCCCGAACGGCCGCCCGGTGCGGCCGTTCGTCTGTCACTGCGCGCCGCCAGGCCCTGCGCCACGCCAGCGTGCACCTCCACCCATGTTTTTTAGCAGAGGAAACTCCCCATGAAAGCACCTGTTCGTGTTGCCGTGACCGGCGCTGCCGGCCAGATCGGCTATGCCCTGCTGTTCCGCATCGCCTCCGGCGAAATGCTGGGCAAGGATCAGCCGGTGATCCTGCAATTGCTGGAACTGTCCAATGAAAAGGCCCAGGCCGCGCTCAAGGGCGTGATCATGGAGCTGGAAGATTGCGCATTCCCGCTGCTGGCCGGCGTGGTCGGCACCGACGACGCCGAAGTGGCGTTCAAGGACATCGACGTCGCCCTGCTGGTCGGTGCGCGTCCGCGCGGCCCGGGCATGGAGCGCAAGGACCTGCTGCTGGAAAACGCCAAGATCTTCACCGCGCAGGGCGCGGCGTTGAACAAGGTCGCCAAGCGTGACGTCAAGGTGCTGGTGGTCGGCAACCCGGCCAACACCAATGCCTACATCGCGATGAAGTCGGCGCCGGATCTGAACCCGAAGAATTTCACCGCCATGCTGCGTCTGGACCACAACCGTGCGCTCAGCCAGCTGTCGCAGAAGCTCGGCAAGCCGGTCGGCGGCATCGAGAAGCTGGTGGTCTGGGGCAACCACAGCCCGACCATGTACCCGGATTACCGTTTCGCCACCGCCGATGGCGCGTCCATCGGCGATGCGATCAACGACCAGGAATGGAACGCGTCCACCTTCATCCCGACCGTGGGCAAGCGCGGCGCGGCGATCATCGAAGCGCGCGGCCTGTCCTCGGCTGCGTCGGCCGCCAATGCCGCCATCGATCACGTGCGTGACTGGGTGCTGGGCAGCAACGGCAAGTGGGTGACGATGGGCGTGCCGTCCGACGGCTCCTACGGCATCCCGGAAGGCGTGATCTTCGGCTTCCCGGTGACCACCGCCAACGGCGAGTACACCCTGGTCAAGGATCTGCCGATCGACGACTTCAGCCAGAAGTACATCGACAAGACCCTGGCCGAGCTGGAAGAAGAGCGCAGCGGCGTGTCGCATCTGCTGGGCTGAGTTTCTCGCCTTGCTGTTGTAACGAAAACGCCGGGCAATGCCCGGCGTTTTTTATGTGGCGCTTGTGCGATGCTCCCGGCTCAGGCCAGGCCTTCGGCCTGCAATGCGGCCTGCACATCGGCATCGTCCAGCATGCGCTGCACGAATGCATCTACCGCGCTCAGGCCACTGAGATCCACGCCCACCTTCTGCGCCCATCGCAGCGTCACGAACAGGTACGCATCGGCGCCGGTGTGGGTGTCGCCTGCCAGCCAGTTGCGTCCCTGCAGATGCGTGTCGACACGTTCGTACAAGCTGCGCAGCTTGCTGCGTGCGTCGTCATGGCTGCGCGCGATCAGCGCGTCGTCCTGCAGATAGGCGGTGCTGCCGAAGATCGGCTTGAAGGCCGGATGCACATCCGCATTGGCGAAGGCGATCCAGCGATTGATCTCCGCACGGCTGCGCGCGGTGCCATCGCCGGACAGACCGGTGAGCGGCGCGATGTCGGCGATGTAGTTGAGGATGGCGGCGTTCTGGGTCAGTGCCCAGTCGTCGACGACCAACAGCGGCACGGCACCGGCCGGGTTGAGGCGCAGATATTCGGGGGATTTCATCGTGGCGGCGTCAACCACCTGCAGATCGAAGGGCAGCCCCGACCAGCGCAGCACGATGTGATCTGCCAGCGAACATGCGCCCGGCTTGGTGTACAGCTTCATGAGAATTTCCGCACAAGAACGAAGACGCAAGCTTAGCGGCAACGCGTGAGTGCGTGGGCAGCGTCAGGATGCGGTGCGCGGGCGCAGCTTCTGTACGCGGTAGAACGTGTGGTCGCCGATGGTGGCCACCTGGTAGGCATTACGCCAGCTCGGGCTTGCGATCGCGCTTGCGGCAAAGTGACTGGCGCCCGGCACGATTTCCTTGCGTTGCCCCACCGGCAGCGCCCAGTTGCGCTCTGCAGCCAGTGCCACATCCAGCGCCTTGTTCCAGGCATCGTCGTTTTTCAGCTGCGTCCCCGGAGCCACGATGGTGGGCGCGAACTGCTTGCGTGCAGTGACCACCTGACACATCGAGTCGCCCCACAAGCCGCTGTCCAGCCGACGCAACGCAACTTCGGCGACGGCTTGCTGGCCGCGCAAGGTCTGATCACGCGCTTCCAGGTACACGGTGGTGCTCAAGCACAACGAATCTGCAGCCGGCTGCGGCAACAACTGCGACAGCCAAAGTATCCAAACCAGTTTCATATAACTCCTTGCTCCGTATGGGCCGATCCGCAGAGCATCCAAGGTGGATGCACCAGTACAGAGGGCTTGGCGTCATGGGGAGGCGACCTGCCACGGGTCGCCCGGTCTCCGGCGAAAGAAGATCTACAGGAGGTGCCCGCCAAATGCGGCGGGTCAAAAAGTTGGCGCAAGGTAGGCGTCGATCACAGAATCGCGGCTGAATAGGCGGGGTTGACGGGTGTGATTGCTTGCTGCATCTGCGGCTTGGTTCGATGACACCAGCGCGACGCATCCGTCGTGTGCGTCGCATCGCGCTGGCGACAGCGGATGCCGCAACGGATCTCGATACGGTGCGCGTGCGCTGTTGCGCACCTGCGCAATGGCTCGAGACGTGCAACGCGTTGCACTTAGGCTACGCATGCAATGCGATCTGCAGTCTGCGCTACACGTCATCGTCACTGAGGGATGTGCTTGCGTATCGCCGCTTCCTACTGCAGCGGGGATGTGTCGAGATGCGAACGCGGGGTGCATAAAGGAGCTTTCAGTGCATGGTGCTTGATGCTGTCCGGATCATGCATCGAGCGCTCGCATGTGCATCGTAGAACGCGGTGTTGTAATCACTAGAGGAGGCGTCCGAGGTGCTCGATGCGCGTTGATGGTGGCGAGTGAACACGAAGCGCCACGACGGTATTGGCCCTCGCATCGCATCACCAAGTCGCGCGACAGGCTTGCATATGCATCGTGCACAAATGCGTCAGCGGAATTTTAAACGGCTTGTAGTGGCTGCGACGATATGCAGCCGAGAGCGTCAAAATCATCGATCACGATTCCTTCGACGGTATCGGTGGCACAGCGGCGTTGGCCATGCGGCAATCGCAGTGCGCGCTTGCTAACGCTGTTGCTATTCGCAGTGCACATGTTCGAACGCATCAGGCGTGTTGAATCACACGCATCAAGTTCAACATGGTGCGAAACAATCTCATGCAGACATGCAGACATGCAGACATGCAGACATGCAGACATGCAGACATGCAGACATGCAGGCGAGCCGGTACGCAACTGCGCCAGATACGGTGCCAATTTGGTGAGCGTCGGCAATGCCAGGGCCAGTGCTGCGATGACCGCCAAGGGCAGCAACTGATCGCGCCGCCACTTCAGCACAGCTAGTGGCGATGCAGTCGTGGCAGCCGTATGCGCGTAAGGCTGCAATGCGTTGCGTAACCACCATGCCGACAGCACGGCAATACTGCTGACCAAAGCGACCACCATCAACGCAGTCGACGCGGCGGCAGGCGTGCCGCCTTCAGAACCAGGCCGATCGCGGCGCTGACCAAGAGCGCGGCCAGCCCACTGCCGATCGGACGCAGCGCACTGACGCCGCGCGTGCCACGCCAGGACCAGTGGCCCAATCCCAGCAAGGTGTTCTGTGCGACGTCGCCTACTGCATGAGCGGCGCGGAAGGGCAGGCTGAGCAGCGATACGCTGATCAGGCGGACATCGGCGGGATGTGGATGCGATGCAGCGATGTAGTCGGCGTCGCGGGCATCCCGGTTTATCGCCGCGCTGCAGGAAAAAGAATGGACTGCGCTCCACCGATCAGCGGCGTTCACGGGGTTGGGCGCCAGGTCGATGGCAGCGTCAGCGCCTGCATCGATCCGGCGCATATGGATTCCGGCGCCGGCATCTCATGGGTGAACCGGTTATCGCTTCATCACCGCCGCCACCGGCGTTGACGTCGCGCCAGCCCCACTCCATGACGCTCGCAAAGAGGTTGGTGCGGGTATCGCGCTCAGGCTGCTGTGACGTTCAGCGCATTGCGGCAACGCGTGTTACAACTTCGCCGCCAGTCGGCAGGCCTGATCGATCGCACGCTTGGCGTCCAGTTCGGCGGCGACATCCGCACCGCCGATCAGATGCGGTTGCTGCCCGTTGGCCTGCAGCGCGGCCAGCAGGTCGCGGCGCGGTTCCTGCCCGGCGCAGACTACTACCGTGCCGACATCGAGCACTTGTTCGGCGCCGTCCACGCGGATCCGCAGCCCGGCGTCGTTCACGCCCAGATATTCCACGCCGCCCAGCATCTTGACCCCCTTGGCCTTGAGTGTGGCGCGGTGGATCCAGCCGGTGGTCTTGCCCAGGCGTGCGCCGGGTCTGCCGGGGCTGCGCTGCAGCAGCCAGACCTGGCGGGCCGGGCGCTCGGGTTGCGGCCTAGCCAATGCCCCAGCCGTTTCGAAGCTGGGGTCCACGCCCCATTCGGCCATCCAGCGTGCAGGGTCCAGCGACGGCGATGGCCCTGTGTGCACGAGAAATTCGCCGACATCGAAGCCAATCCCGCCGGCCCCGATGATCGCGACCTTGTCGGCAGCGACATGGCGGCCCAGCACCACGTCGAGATAGCTCACGACCATCGGGTGATCGGCGCCGGGGAAATCCACCTTGCGCGGCTCGATGCCGGTGGCCAGCACAATCTCGTCGAAGTCTTTCAGGTCTGCCGCTTCTACATGGGTATTCAGGCGCAGCTGCACCCCGGTCGCGTCGATGCGGTGACCGAAGTAGCGCAGCGTCTCGTTGAATTCTTCCTTGCCCGGGATGCGCCTGGCGACATTGAATTGCCCACCAATTGCATCGCCCGCATCGAACAAGGTGACGCGATGACCGCGCTCGGCGGCCACTGTCGCGCAAGCCAGACCGGCCGGGCCGGCACCGACCACCGCAATGCGCCTGGGGTTGGGGGTCGGTGCGTAGATCAGTTCGGTTTCGTGCGCTGCGCGCGGGTTGACCAGGCAGCTTGCCAGCTTGTTGTCGAACACATGATCCAGGCAGGCCTGATTGCAGGCGATGCAGGTATTGATGGCGTGCGACTGGCCGGTGCGTGCCTTGTTGGCCCACTGCGGGTCGGCCAGCAGCGGGCGCGCCAGCGACACCATGTCGGCGGCGCCGTCGGCCAGGATGCGCTCGGCCACTTCGGGCATGTTGATGCGGTTGGTGGCCACCACCGGAATACGCAGGTGCGGCCTGAGCTTGGCGGTCACACCGGCAAATGCGGCGCGCGGTACCGAGGTGGCGATGGTCGGGATGCGTGCCTCGTGCCAGCCGATACCGGAATTGATGATGGTTGCGCCGGCCGCTTCGATCGCCTGCGCCTGCGTCAGGATGTCCTGCCACTGGTTGCCGCCTTCGACCAGGTCCACCAGCGACAGCCGGTAGATGATGATGAAGTCCGGCCCGCACGCCTCGCGGATGCGTCGCACGATCTCCACCGCAAAGCGCATGCGCTTGGTCGCATCGCCACCCCAGGCATCGTTGCGCTGGTTGGTGCGCGCGGCGGTGAATTCGTTGATCAGATAGCCTTCCGATCCCATTACCTCCACGCCGTCGTAGCCGGCGTCGCGCGCCAGCCGCGCCGCACGCGCGTAAGCGGCGACCTGACGATCCACCGCACGTGCCGATAGCGCGCGTGGGGTGAACGGGTTGATCGGCGCCTTGAGCCTGGACGGTGCCACCGACAGGGGGTGATAGGCGTAGCGCCCGGCATGCAGCAGCTGCAGGCAGATCTTGGCGCCGTGCGCATGCACCGCCCGGGTGACCTGACGATGCGGGCGCACCTCCCACGGCCACGACAGCTTGCCGCCGAACGGCTTGAGCCAGCCCACCACGTTCGGCGAAAAGCCGCCGGTGACGATCAAGCCGACCCCGCCGGCAGCGCGCTCGGCGAAATACGCGGCCAGTTTGGGGAAATCGCGCGCCCGGTCTTCCAGACCGGTGTGCATCGAGCCCATCAGGACGCGGTTACGCAGTTGCGTGAAGCCCAGATCGAGCGGTGCGAACAGGTGCGGGTAGGACGAGACGGATGGGCCGGTGGCGGGCGACATGGTGTGGATACGCTGGCGTACGGAGTGCGCACGATGCAGGCAAACGGGCCTGGCGGCAAGTCTTGACCCGCTCATACGGCGCAATCGGGAGTTTCGGGGGGGAGGGCGGTACGGTTGGCCTGCACATCGGGCCGTATCTCAGTGGAGGTGCCCATGTCTGCCAAGCGCAACCAATGGCGCGAAGAAGACGTCCCTGCTGGCCCGCTGGCTGGCTGAGGCTCGAGCCGCACTTGCCGACTTCTTGATCAGTGCTGTCAGCTGGGCGGCCGCGCTCCAGCGCTGCGCGGGTCGCGGGGGCGAGTCTCTGTCGAGCGGGGCCGCCCCGCCCGCGCCGCTGCCGCGGAACAGATCGCCTCGCATTACAGGAAACGCCTCTGCGATCGGGCCTGCGCCCCAGCAGCGAGGCGGACCGCACGATCAGGGTGCCCCTCCCGCCTTGCCGCTGGGTCACGTGCGCGCGCTGGGGCCGTGCTGCCTTCTTCCTCTGCGAGCCAACGGCCCGTGCCCGCTGCGGCAGCCGGACTCAAGCGGTAACGGCGATCACCTCACCAACCCGCCAGTACCAGCTTGCCGATCGTGCTGCCGCTTTCCAGCCGTCGGTGCGCCTCGCGCAATTGCTGCGCATTGATCGGCGACAGCGTTTCAGTATGGGTGGTGCGCAGCTCGCCCGCATCGATCAGGCTGGCGGCACGGTTGAGGATGCGGTGTTGCTCGACCATGTCCTCGGTTGCGTAGCGGGCACGGGTGAACATCAGCTCCCAGTGGATGCCGATGCACTTGGCTTTGTAGGGATCGCCGATCGACAGCGGGCCGCGCGGCTCCACGATCAAGCCCACATGCCCCTGCGGTGCCAGGATCTCGCCCAGTTGCTCCCAGTAGCGGTCGGTGTCGGCCAGGTTGAGTGCGGCGTCCACGCTCTGCATTCCCAAGGCCTGCAACTGCGGCTGCAGCGGCTGGTGATGGTCGATCACATGCTGGGCGCCCATCTGCCGCACCCATTCGATGGTTTCCGGCCGAGAGGCGGTGGCGATCACGCTGAAACCGGCATGCCGCGCCAACTGTATGGCGATCGATCCCACGCCGCCCGCGCCACCGATGATCAACACGTGCTTGCCGCGATTGCGCGCGCCGTCGAAAGAGAACGGCATGCGCTGGAACAGCAGCTCCCAGGCGGTCAACGTGGTCAGCGGCAGTGCCGCGGCCTGGGCGAAGCTGAGTGAGGTGGGCTTGCAGCCGGCGATGCGCGCATCGACCAATTGGTATTGCGCGTTGCTGCCCGGGCGGCCGATGTCGCCCGCGTAATACACCTCGTCGCCCACTGCGAACGCGGTGACCTCGGGGCCTACCGCTTCGACGACGCCAGCCGCGTCGTAGCCCAGGATCTTCGGCGCATCCAGCGTCTGTGGCTTGGGTGCACGCACCTTGGTGTCGACCGGATTGACCGAGATCGCCTCGACGCGAACCAATAAGTCATACCCCGAAGGGGCCGACGGGTCCGGAAGTTCCATGTCAAGCAGTGCGGCGGGATCGTCGATCGGAAGATGACGGGTGATGACGACAGCTTTCATCGGGTCGCTCCATGTGGGGAGTTCAGGGTGCGTTGTGAAGCCGTCGCGCCGCAACCACCGACCCCACAATTCAGCTCGGACGGGGCCTGGCGTTCACCAATGTGGTTTTCGCATCACTGTGCAGCCCGCCGGAAAGGTGGATCCGCCAGCGTATTCAACTGGCTTAATTGGGCTGCGGTTCATGCAGGTCAGATGTGCAAACTGAGTGCGCGGTCCTTCCCTTCATGAAACTGTATACGTAGTATTGAAAGGGATCGCCGGCCCTGGTGATTGCTTTCACATGTTATATGACCGTTAACGCGATCTTCACTGAAGCCGGCTTAATCTGCGCCCCGATGGCTCTGGATGTGACGAGCATCTTTACCAAGAACAACGCCTCTATCGGTTTTATCTCCCAAAGAAGGAGCTGTATACACATGAACAAGAAAATTCTCACTGCCGCGTTGCTCGGCGGTCTGGCGGTTGCCCAGGCTGCTTCCGCGCAGGAGTTCGATGACCGTTGGTACCTGACCGGTAGCGCTGGCTTCAACTTCCAGGACAGCGATCGTCTGACCAATGATGCCCCGTTCGTCACCCTGGGTCTGGGCAAGTTCGTCAGCCCGAACTGGTCGATCGACGGCGAGCTGAACTATCAGAACCCGAACTTCGATGCCAACCAGGATCAGAACTGGAGCCAGTACGGCATCTCGTTCGACCTGCGTCGCCACTTCATCCAGGAAGGCCGCGGCTGGAACCCCTACCTGCTGTTCGGTCTGGGCTACCAGCGTTCGGAAGAAGAATTCGACGCGACCCCGAACCCGGTTTCGCCGGGCCAGCAGAAGGACGGCAACTTTGCCGCCAAGGCTGGTGTCGGTCTGCAGACCACCTTCGACAAGCGCGTCGCCGTGCGTGCCGAGTTGGCCTACCGCGCTGACTTCAACGACCAGAGCGTTGCTGCTCCGCAGGAAGACTGGTTCGGCGACGTGCTGGCTTCGGTCGGCGTCGTGATCCCGTTGGGACCGGCTCCGTCGACCGCTCCGCCGCCGGCTCCGGCTCCGGTTGCTCCGAGCTGCGCAGACCTGGATGACGACGGTGACGGCGTCAACAACTGCGACGACAAGTGCCCGGCTTCGCAGCCTGGCCAGACCATCGGTCCGGACGGTTGCCCGGTGCCTGTGTCGATCGATCTGAAGGGCGTGAACTTCGACTTCAACAAGTCGACCCTGCGTCCGGACGCCGTCTCGATCCTGAGCGAAGCGACCGAGATCCTGAAGCGTTACCCCGACCTGAAGGTTGAGGTTGCTGGTCACACCGACTCGAAGGGTACCGACGAGTACAACCAGAAGCTGTCCGAGCGTCGTGCGACCACCGTGTACGACTACCTGACCAAGAACGGCGTTGATGCGTCGCGTCTGGTTGGTCCGATCGGCTACGGCGAGAGCCGTCCGATTGCTCCGAACACCAACCCGGATGGTTCCGACAATCCGGAGGGCCGTGCGAAGAACCGTCGTACCGAGCTGAACGTCCAGAACTAATTGGACCGCTAGCTGTTGCATACAAAACCCGGCCTTGCGCCGGGTTTTGTCTTTGTGGGGACCGCAAAACCTGCGCCTGGACGGTGCAAATCCTGTCTGCGTTGCCATCCAGGCACGTTTCCGGTTGAAACGGCGTTCATCGCTGCCTACACTCGCCGCGTCAACACCACACTCATAATTGGAAGAACCCGATGCTGCGTACCGCTACGGCTGGATTGCTCTGTCTCGCCTTGATTCCCGCCGCCTACGCCGCTCCGAACTGCGCCGGCAGCACGGTGTCCCAGCCGCTGCCGTTGCCCGCCACCGTCATTGCGCCGGCGGCCGCCGAGTTCTACACCCGTAGCGTGCAGCTGGGCATGCCCACCGGCGTGCTGGCACAGCCTTACACCACCGAGCAGTCGGTGGACCGCGTGCTGCTGCGTCTGCGCGTGGAAGGCTGCCAGGATCTGGCTAAGGTCATTCCGCCCGGCGGCACCGTCAATCCGAACGATCCGGCCGCCTACAAGGCCACCACCGCGTTCGACAACACGCCGTGGCGCTTTGACATGAGCCAGAACGGCAAGCGCATGACCGCCGAAGAATTCGATGCCTGGATGAAGGCGCGCGGCGTGCGTGTGGTCAAGGCACGCCCGGTGGCTGCGCCGGCTCCGGCTGCTGCCGCAACCGCAACGCCTGCGGCCGACGCCAAGTCGGTCGAAAACAAGTAAGCAACGCGGTCGGGACGGCATGACCCGGCGGCCTGCGCCGGCGACGTCCCGGCAGCGCACGCGTGGTCCGGCGGGCGCGTCGCGCGCCTCCGGTACGACCACGGCGACCACCGCGCCACGCCACGGGCTGGCGCGCGTGCTGTCCAAACTGGGCGTGTGTTCGCGTACCGAAGCGGCGCGCTGGATCGCCGATGGGCGGGTCAGCGTGGCCGCGCGCGTAATACGCGATCCCGAATATCCGATCCGCGCCGATCAGCACTCCACCATCCGTGTCGACGCACAGCCATTGGCCGGCCCGGCGCGTTGCTATCTGATGCTCAACAAGCCGCGTGGCGTGGTCACCACCGCGCGCGACGAGCAGGGCAGGGACACGGTGTATCGCTGCTTTGATGGTGCCGGCTTGCCGTGGATCGCCCCGGTCGGGCGCCTGGACAAGGCCAGCGAAGGCCTGCTGCTCTTCAGCAACGATCCGCAATGGGCGGCCACGGTGACCGACCCGATGACCGGGCCGGACAAGACCTATCACGTGCAGATCGATTGCCGCCCGAGCGCTGCGCAACTGGCGCAGCTGCAGGCCGGTGTGGTCGATCCCGATCCGGACGGCGAGGGCGTACTGCTGCGCGCCAAGCGGGTCGGCGTGCTGCGCGAAGGCGAGCGCAATGCGTGGCTGGAGATCGTGCTGGACGAAGGCCGCAATCGGCAGATCCGCCGCTTGTTGGCTGCGGTGGAGATCGGCGTGCTGCGGCTGGTGCGGGTGGCGATCGGCTCGCTGGCGATGGGCGAGCTGGGCAAGGGTGCTTGGCGGATGCTCAGCCCAGCGGAAGTCAGTGCGCTGACGGCGGCTCCCGCCAGCGCGCCAGACGCGCGCTGAGCAAGGCGCTCACCACCTCGACGGCGCGGGCGTCGCCGGCACCGTTGGCATCGTGGCGTCGGCCCTTGGCGTGATTGCAGCCGGCGCAGGCCAGGGCGAGATTGCGCGCTGCATTGGCATCGTCGCCGACCAGCGCACACAGGGCCGCCGCCGCGCGACGGCCGAACCAGGCCTGCGGGACCACATGTTCCAGCGTGGTGTGCCCGAGCGGTTCGCCATCGGCGCGCAGTTGCAGGCGCCGACGGCAATGCAGGCAGCGGGTTCCCCAGGTGCCATCCAACAGCTGCGCCTGGGTATCGGTCTGCGCCGCGAGCAGCAGCCGTTGGCGCAGCACCGAGCGCATCAGTGCTGGATGACGTCCAGTTCGCGGCCGATCTTGATGAACGCGTCGATCGCCTGATCCAGCTGCTCGCGGGTGTGCGCGGCGCTGATCTGGGTACGGATACGCGCCTGGCCCTTGGGCACAACCGGGAAGAAGAAGCCGATCGCGTAGATGCCTTCTTCCAGCAGCCGTTCGGCGAATTTTTGCGCCAGCGGTGCGTCGTAGAGCATTACCGGGCTGATCGGGTGCACGCCGGGCTTGAGGTCGAAGCCGGCAGCGGTCATGCGCTCGCGGAAGTAGCGGGTGTTGTCGACCAGCTGCGTGCGCAGCTCGCCGGCGGCTTCCAGCATCTGGAAGGCCTTGATGCCGGCAGCCACCACATGCGGCGGCAGCGAGTTGGAAAACAGGTATGGGCGCGAGCGCTGGCGCAGCAGTTCGATGACTTCGCGCTTGGCGGTGGTGAAGCCGCCCAGGGCGCCGCCCATCGCCTTGCCCAGCGTGCCGGTGATGATGTCGATCTGGTCCAGCACGCCCTTAACCTCGGCCGAGCCGCGGCCGCTGGCGCCGAGAAAGCCGGTGGCATGGCATTCGTCGATATGCACCAGCGCGTTGTATTTGCGGGCCAGCGCGGTGATCTCGTCCAGCGGGGCGATGAAGCCGTCCATCGAGAACACGCCGTCGCTGGTGATCAGCTTGGTCTTGCAGCCGGCGGCATCGGCGGCCTGCAGCTGCGCTTCCAGATCGGCCATGTCGCAGTTGGCGTAGCGGAAGCGCTTGGCCTTGCACAGGCGCACGCCGTCGATGATGGAGGCGTGGTTGAGCGCGTCGGAAATGATCGCGTCCGCTTCGCCGAGCAGCGGTTCGAACAGGCCGCCGTTGGCATCGAAACAGGCGGCGTAGAGGATGGTGTCCTCGGTGCCGAAGAAATCGGCGATGGTGCGCTCGAGCTGCTTGTGCAGGTCCTGGGTGCCACAGATGAAGCGCACCGAGGCCATGCCGAAGCCGTGCGTATCCAGCGCGTCCTTAGCGGCCTGGATGATGTCCGGGTGGTCGGCCAGGCCCAGATAGTTGTTGGCGCAGAAGTTGAGCACGCTGCGGCCATCGGCCAGGGTGATCCGCGCCGACTGCGGGCCGGTGATGATGCGCTCGGACTTGAACAGGCCCTGGGACTGGATGGTTTCCAGTTCGGCGGCGTAATGGGCAGTCAGTGCAGCAGGAGCGTTGGTCATGGCGGTCGCAGTGGCAAGAGACGCATGATTTTAACGATCACGGTGGCATACCACTACGTCATGCAAAATCGGCATAAGGTGCGGCCTTGATGTCATTTCACCGCCTGCGTGCCGCTGCGCAGCATGGCATGCTTGCTGTTCAGCTGCGCCCCAACGGTTTGGAGATTGCTGTGACCCACCCCCGCTTCCGTCTTGTATCGACCGTGTTGTGCAGCCTGCTGGTCCTGGCCGGCCCGGCAGGCGCGCGCGATATCGGCCTGCTCAATGTCAGTTACGACCCCACCCGCGAGTTCTATCGCGACTACAACAGCGCCTTCGCCGCGAACTGGAAGCAGCAGCATCCGCAGGACACCGTCACGGTGGAGACCTCGCATGGCGGCTCCGGCAAACAGGCAAGGGCGGTGATCGACGGCATCGAAGCCGATGTGGTCACTTTGGCGCTGGCCTACGACGTCGATGCGATCGCCGAGAAGGCCAAGCTGATCGACAGCGACTGGGAAAAGCGCCTGCCCGACAACAGCGCGCCGTACACCTCGACGATCGTGTTCCTGGTGCGCAAGGGCAACCCGAAGAACATCCACGATTGGCCGGACCTGCTGCGCTCCGGCGTGGCGGTGGTGACGCCCAACCCCAAGACCTCCGGTGGCGCGCGCTGGAATTACCTGGCCGCCTGGGCCTACGCCGACCATATCTTCAAGGGCGACCGCGAGCGCATCTTGCGCTACATGCAGGCGCTGTTCCGCAACGTGCCGGTGCTCGATACCGGTGCGCGCGGCGCCACCACCACGTTCGTGCAGCGTGGCATCGGCGATGTGCTGCTGGCCTGGGAAAACGAGGCGCTGCTGGCGCGCGAAGAGCTGGGCAAGGACAAGTTCGAGATCGTGGTGCCCAAGCTGTCGATCCTGGCCGAGCCGTCGGTGGCGCTGGTCGACAAGAATGTCGACAAGCACGGCACCCGCGAGGTGGCCGAGGCCTATCTGCGTTACCTGTATGCGCCGGAAGGGCAGAAGCTGGCGGCCAAGCATTTCTATCGGCCGCGCCATCCGGAATTTGCCGACCCTGCCGACCTGGCACGGTTCCCGGACATCAAGCTGGTGACCATCCAGGAAGCGTTCGGGTCGTGGGACAAGGCGCAGCAGGAACACTTCGCCGACGGTGGCGTGTTCGATCAGATCCAGGCAAAAAAGTAGGCGATGCCGATGTCGGTTGCACCCCACCCAGCGCCGTCACCGCGCCGACGCGTGATGCCGGGGCTGGGCTTGAGTCTTGGAATCACGCTGACCTGGCTGGGATTGATCGTGCTGATCCCGCTGCTGGGCATCTTCATCAAGACCAGCGGGCTGGGCTGGGATGGGCTGTGGCGGGTGTGGAGCGAGCCGCGTGTGCTGTCGGCGCTGCGGGTGAGCTTCGGCACCGCGTTCGCGGCCGGCGCTTTCAATGCGGTGATGGGCACCTGGGTGGCGTGGGTGTTCGTGCGCTACAGCTTCCCCGGCAAACGTTTCTTCGATGCGGTGATCGACCTGCCGTTCGCATTGCCGACCGCGGTGGCCGGCATCGCGCTGACCGCGTTGTACGGCGGCAACGGTTGGGTCGGTCGCTGGCTGGAGGCGATCGGCATCAAGGTGGCCTACACGCAGTTGGGCATCGTGCTGGCGCTGGTGTTCGTCGGGTTGCCGTTCGTGGTACGGGTGGTGCAGCCGGTGCTGGCCGAGAGCGAGCGCGAGCTGGAAGCGGCCGCGGCCACGCTGGGCGCATCGCGCTGGCAGACAGTGTGGCGAGTGGTGCTGCCTGGGCTCTGGCCGGCAGTCCTGACCGGGTTTGCGCTGGCCTTCGCGCGTGGTGTGGGTGAGTACGGCTCGGTGATCTTCATCGCCGGCAACCTGCCCAATTCGACCGAGATCGCGCCGCTGCTGATCACCATCCGGCTGGAGGAATTCGACTATGCCGGCGCCACCGCGATTGCCGCGGCGATGCTGCTGCTGTCGTTCGTGATCCTGCTGGTGGTCAATACGCTGCAGGCACGCCTGCTGCGCTATCAACGGAGGACTGCATGAACGATGCTGTTTCGCCGCTGCCTGCCATGTTGCACACCCGCCAGATGACCGAACAGGCCCGCCGCATCACCGATTCGGCCACCAACGAGCCGCGTTGGGTGCAGTGGTTGATGATTGCGGGGGCGCTGCTGTTCCTGCTGGCGTTCCTGCTGCTGCCGCTGGTGCTGGTGTTTGCCGAGGCGCTGCGCGGCGGCTGGGAAACCTTTCTGCGCGCGATCGTCGACCCGGATGCATTGTCGGCGATCAAGCTGACCCTGATCGTCACTGCCATCGTGCTGCCGCTGAACCTGGTGTTCGGCGTGGCGGCGGCGTGGGCGGTCAGCAAGCACCAATTCCCCGGCAAGCGCTTGCTGATCAGCCTGATCGACCTGCCGTTCTCGGTGTCGCCGGTGGTGGCGGGCCTGATCTTCGTGCTGATCTTCGGCCGCAGCGGCTGGGCGTGGCCGTTGATCGACGAAGGCTGGCGACTGCAGTTGCCGTTTTTTGGCGAGTTGCTGATCCAGTTGCCGCGCATCGTGTTTGCGTTGCCCGGCATCGTGCTGGCGACGACCTTCGTTACCTTTCCTTTCATCGCGCGCGAGCTGATGCCGTTGATGGAGCAGCAGGGCAGCGATGAAGAACTGGCCGCCTTGAGCCTGGGCGCGAACGGCTGGCAGATGTTCTGGCGGGTGACCCTGCCGAACATCCGCTGGGGCCTGCTGTACGGCGTGTTGCTGTGCGCAGCGCGTGCGATGGGCGAGTTCGGTGCGGTGTCGGTGGTGTCCGGGCATATCCGCGGGCGCACCAATACACTGCCCCTACATGTGGAAATTCTCTACAACGAATACGCCTATAGCGCCGCGTTTGCGTGTGCCTCGTTGCTGGCACTGACCGCGCTGCTGACGCTGGCGCTGAAGACGTACCTGGAATGGCGGCACGGCGATTCGCTCGCCGCCAACCACCGACATTGAGGTGAACATGGGCATCCGCATCCACCGCCTGCGCAAGCAGTTCGATACGTTCACCGCGCTGGACGACATCACCCTGGACGTGCGTCAGGGCGAGTTGCTGGCCTTGCTGGGGCCGTCCGGTTCGGGCAAGACCACCCTGCTGCGGATCATGGCCGGGTTGGAGCATGCCGATGGCGGGCAGGTGCTGTTCGGCGACGAAGACGCCACCCGCATGAGCGTGCAGTCGCGCCGGGTCGGTTTCGTGTTCCAGCACTACGCGCTGTTCAAGCATATGGACGTGTTCGAGAACATCGCGTTCGGCCTGCGGGTGCGGCGCGGCAACGAGCGCTGGGCCGAAGCGCGTATCCGCGCACGGGTGGAGGAGCTGCTGGCGCTGGTGCAGTTGCAGGGCCTGGAGCAGCGCTATCCCACCCAGCTGTCCGGTGGCCAGCGGCAGCGTGTGGCCTTGGCGCGTGCATTGGCGATCGAGCCGCGCGTACTGCTGCTGGACGAGCCGTTCGGTGCGCTGGATGCGCAGGTGCGCCGCGATCTGCGCCGCTGGCTGCGCGAACTGCACGAGCGGACCGGCCTGACCACGGTGTTCGTCACCCATGACCAGGAAGAAGCGCTGGAGCTGGCCGACCGGGTGGCGATCCTCAACCGTGGCCGCATCGAGCAGCTCGACACGCCGGCGATGATCTACGACAAGCCGGCTTCGCCGTTCGTGTATTCGTTCGTGGGGGCGGTGAACCGTATTCCCGGCGTGCTGGCGCAAGGCCAGATTCAGGTTGCCGGGCATGCCTTGCCGGCAGCCAATGCCGCGCTGGCTGCCGGCCCGGTCGAGGTTTACGTGCGGCCGGAAGATCTGGTGCCGGACGACGCTGGCTGGCCGGCCACGGTGGCCTGGTCGCAGCGTAGCGGGGCGCGTCTGCGCCTGCGTGCAACGCTGGAGCCGGCAGGCAATGAGGTGGAGGTGGAGCTGCCGGCATCGGCGGGCAGCTTTCAGCCCGGGCAGCAGCTGCGGCTGGCCGCGCGGCATTACGGCGTGTTTCCGGTCTGATCTAAGCCGGGATTCGGGATTGGGGATTCGCAGAAGCGAAGCGAATCCCTGCTAATCCCCAATCTCCACTCCCGGCCCATCAAGATTCCGCGCCGGCGGTCGATGAGACAGAACGCTGACCGGCGTCATCTGCGCTCGAGCGTGTGCGCTGGGTCAAGCGAGCGCGACGTGTATGTTGCGCTGCAATGACGGTTGGACTAAGAAGTCATGGCAGTCCCGCCTTGCGCAATCTGACCGCCCATCGTTCCAGGAGATGTTCATGAAGCCGTCCTCGCTCGCGTGTTGTCTGTCGTTGCTGCTGCTCGGTGTGGTGCCGTTGGCACAGGCGCAGGACGAACAAGCCCCCGCTTCTCCCTTCAGCGGCACCTTTGCGGTGACCAGCGACTATCTGTTCCGCGGTATTTCACAGACCAATGAAGAGCCCGCCTTCCAGGCCGGACTCACCTACAAAACGCCGTTCGGTCTGTACATCGGCACCTGGACGTCCAATGTCGACTACGGTGCCGGCGATCCGGACTGGGAAGTGGATGGCTTTGTCGGCTACAACACCGATCTGGGCACCAATTTCAATTTCGATGTGATGGTCAATCGTTACCAGTACCTGGGAGCGGGTGCGTCCAATTACGCCGAGTTGATCACCAAGACCACGTTTCTGAAAACCTATAGCCTCACCGTTGCCTACACCAACGATCTCTACGGCACCAAGACCGATGGCTACTACTACGCGCTGGATGCCAACTGGTCGCTGCCCTACGACTTCACCTTCGGCGCGCATGCGGGGCACAGCGTCTATACCTCGTCGCTGAGTCAGGTGGACCACGACTACAACGACTTCGGCGTGAATGTCGGCAAGGCCTTCGGTCCGCTGGGCCTGAGCGTGGGCTATTACGACACCAGCGAGGCGGCGGAATTCGGCTTCGGTCGGCAGAATTCGCAGAACCATCTGGTCGCGACTGCCACGGTCACCTGGCCGTGATGCCGTGATGGCAATCGCTTGAACAGCGGCTCTAACGGCTCGGCCGTGCAGTGGTAGTGGTGCGGCGGCAACAAGAGTTGATGCCCGGGTTCTTCAGTGTCTACAGTTGAAGGACACCGAGGTTCAAATCTCGTTTGTTTTGTTTTTGAGTGATGCATCGTGCGGATAGATCACTTGCGGAGCGGTTGATCTGCTGCCTGGCTGCAGGGCCCTTGCCCACCCACCATCGCGGGACACGCCGCAAGTACGTCCCTGTAGGCTCTTACGCGGCATCCATGCCGCGTAAGGTCCCGCGATGGTGAGCGGGCAAGGACCAGTCGAGATGGTCGGTCGTTGAAGCAGTCGCCGATGCGATAGCTCAATCGTAGAGCGGTTGATCTGCTGCCTGGCTGCAGGGCCCTTGCCCACCCACCATCGCGGGACACGCCGCAAGTACGTCCCTGTAGGCTCTTACGCGGCATCCATGCCGCGTAAGGTCCCGCGACGGTGAGCGGGCAAGAACTAGTCGAGATGGTCGGTGCGCACGGTAGGAGCAGTGCTTGGTGCGCGCTGTTCGACAATGGTGTGCAGGCTCAATATCCAATGTAGGTTGGGCGAAGCGTTTTCTTATGCGGTCACAGACTATTTCTCTGGTGCGGTGTCCTTGCCGGTTGCGGAACCCTTGGCGGCATGGGTGGATGCCGCCAAGGCGCCTGCAGGGATGGATCCACCGCGTGTCCCGCGAGCGGCAAAGGCGCCGCGCCCTCAATCAGTGAGTTTTGCCTGCTGCGTAGCCAGTGCTCTGAAGATGGACATGCAAAAGGCGCCTTGCGGCGCCTTTTGCGTTGAAGCGTATTGGCCGATCAGTTCCAGCTCAACACGACCTTGCCGGCCTTGCCTTCTTCCATCAGGTCGAAGCCCTTCTGGAAATCGTCGATCGGCAATTGGTGGGTCAGCACCTTGTGTAGCGGGAAACCCGACAACACCAGTTGCGTCATCTTGTACCAGGTCTCGTACATCTTGCGGCCGTAGATGCCCTGCACGGTGAGGCCCTTGAAAATGATCTTGTCCCAGTCGCAACCGGCGCCGCGCGGCATGATGCCGAGCATGGCGATCTTGCCGCCGTGGTACATGCAGTCGAGCATGTCGTTGAAGGCGCGCGGGTTGCCGCTCATTTCCAGGCCCACGTCGAAGCCTTCCATGTGCAGGTCGGCCATGACCTCCTTGAGCGAGGTCTTGGACACGTTGACCACGCGCGTGGCGCCCATGTCGGCCGCCAGCTTGAGGCGGAAGTCGTTGACGTCGGTGACCACCACGTTGCGCGCACCAATGTGCTTGCAGATGCCGGCGGCAATGATGCCGATCGGGCCGGCGCCGGTGATCAGCACGTCCTCGCCGATCACATCGAATTCCAGCGCGCAGTGCGCGGCGTTGCCGTAAGGGTCGAAGAACGCGGCCAGCTCCGAGGGAATCTGGTCGGGGATCGGCCACAGGTTGCTGGCCGGCATCACCATGTACTCGGCGAAGGCGCCGTTGACATTGACGCCGATGCCGACCGTGTTGGGGCACAGGTGCGGGCGGCCGCCACGGCAGTTGCGGCAATGCCCACAGACGATGTGGCCTTCGGCCGACACGCGTTGGCCGACCTGGTAGCCGGTCACCGCTGAACCGAGCTCGGCCACGCGGCCGACGAACTCATGGCCGATGGTCAGGCCGGGCTTGATGGTGCGCTGGCTCCACTCGTCCCACAGGTAGATATGCAGGTCGGTGCCGCAGATTGCGGTCTTTTCCAGCTTGATCAGCACCTCGTTGGGGCCGGGGCTGGGAACGGCGACCTGTTCCAGCCAGATGCCCTTGTTTGCTTCGCGCTTGACCAGCGCCTTCATCGTCTGCGCCATCTGGCGGGACCTGCTGAGTGAAAGTAAGACGGCGATTATATGCGGCGGGAGGTCGCGGCCATGCGGCGGTGCGGGAAGTGAGTGATGTCGGCTGACCCGGTTCATGGCGGGGTAGGGCCGGTGCCGTCCGTTTCCCCTCGGGAGAAGGTGGCGCGCAGCGCCGGATGAAGGGGCGCCTCAGAGATTTGTCGCCGCCTGCGATGGCAAGCGCGTCGCCACGCGTCGCCAGGATGAATGATCGGCGTCACCCTCACTCTCACCCTCAACGCCCCCGCTCCGCGCCCCTGCCCGCACCCGCGGCGGGACGCTCCAAAGCACGCGCGCCTGGGTGCGCAAGCCGTGTCTTCTCGCCCGAGAAGAGGGGCGGCGGCGACTCAGAACTTCACGTCCAGACTCATGAAATACTGCCGCGGTGCGCCGACCACCATGGTTTGATTGTAGCCATCCGGATCGGAGGCGACATAGCCGTTGGTACCGGTGCTGGCGAAATAGCGCTTGTCGGTGAGGTTGGTGATGTTGAGCGCCAACGCCACATCGGCCACCCCGCCCACGCGACCGAAGTCGTAGCGCGCGCCGGCATTGAACAGCCAGTACGAAGGCACCTGCGAATCGTTGAGGAAGGTGATGTAGCGCTTGTCGACGTACTTGCCGTCCAGATCCAGGCGCAGGTTGCCGAGCTGGTAACTGGCGCTGGAGGAGAACATCAACGCGGGGATGCCGACCACGTCCTTGCCGGAGGTGGCGACCACGCCGTTGTTGAGGTAATCGTCCTGGTAGCGCGAGCGGTTCCACGACAGCGAGTTCAACCAGCTCAGGCCCTCCACCGGGCGCCACATCAAGGCCAGATCGGCACCCGCGCTATGCACGGCGCCGACGTTGCTCAGGATCGCCGCGCAGGTCTGCACGGCGGTACACGGCGAGGTGGTCAACAAGCGGTTGGAGAACTTGGTGAAATAGGCATCGGCCGACAGCTGGAACTGCGCATCCTGCACGCGGTAACCCACCTGCACGGTCTGTGATTCTTCCGGTTCCAGCGTGGAACGGCTGCGGTCGAACGCCGCCTGCGAGGTGCCGAACGGAGTGAAGCCGAACGCGGCGATGTTCTTGCTGTAGGAGGCGTACAGGTCCTGGCGCTCGTCCAGCTTGTAGTTCACGCCGACCTGCGGCAGGAAGTTGTCTTCGGCACGGATGCGGCCCTGTGCCAGTGCGGTGGTCGGCACCAGCGATTGCGCGCGCGTGGTGGTGCTGAGCGCCTTTGCGCCGTAGTTGAGGGTCAGCCGATCGTCGAGCAGGCGCACGGTGTCCTGCAGGTACAACATGCGGGTCTGGGTGGTGTAGCGCTGCAGGAAATCGCGACGGAACGGGGTCTGCGCTTCATACACGTTGTACAGCGAGGTATAGCCCTCGTTGCCGAGCGCGAAGTAGTTGCGCTGCTGCGTGGTGCGTGCGTTTTCCGCCCACAGGCCCACTTCCAGATCGTGGTTGCCCCACGACCATTTCAAGGCGCTGGTGCCGCCGAAACGATCCAGGCCGTAGTCGGTGGTGCGCATCGACAGCGGCACCTGCGCAGAGGTGCGTACATACGGCGTCACCCATTGACCTTCGCCACGATTGCCGTGGTAGTAGCCGGTGGCATCCAGGGTGGCGTCGCCGAACACGAACGTGCCCGACAGCCCGGCCAGGTTGTCGCGGCGCAGGCCGCCGCCCGCGTAGTAGCTGGCATCGAGCCAGCTGTAATCGTCGGGCAGCCCGGCCAGCGATTGCGGATAGCCGTTGGCCACGCCGCTGGTGGCGCCGGTGTTCTGATACGCACGCGCCATCTGCACGGCGGTGGCCCAATCCGGCTGCAGGTAGTCGTAGTCCCAGCCCAGTGCGCGCTGGCTGGTCAACGACAGGTCCATGTAGTCGTATTCCTTGCGCCGCGAGGTGTCCACGAACAGGCTCAGACGGTTGCCGTCGCCCCACTGGTAGACGGTCTTGAGGTTGGCCTGCTCGGACTGCTGGTCGCCGAAGCCCTTCCATTTGTCGGTGCTGGCATTGGCATAGGACAGGTACGCCGACAAGCCGTTGCGATCGCCGGTGTCGCCGCGCACAAAGGTGCGGCGCGTGGCATCGCTGCCGACCGTCTGCACCAGGCGCAAACCCGGCGTGCTCTGCGGGTCGGCCGAGTAGAACTGCATCGTGCCGCCGAGGTTGGTGTTGGACGCGGTGCCCAGCGCACCGGCGCCTTGCGCGATTTCCACCGAGCCGAGGTTTTCCGAGATGATGGCGCGGGTGATGTGCAGGCCGTTGGTGACGTCGTAGCTCATGTTGCCGAGCGGAATGCCATCGAGCGTGTAACCCAGCCGGCTCTGATCGAAGCCGTGCAGGGTGACCTGCGTGGACCACTCGTAGGTGCCGAACGGATCGGCCGACTGGAACTGCACGCCCGGCAGTTTTTCCACTGCCTTGAAGGCGCTGCTGCCCGGTGTCAGCTGCTCGATGTCCTGCCGGCTGATGCGCTGGACCTGGCGGGTGCTGCCTTGCGACACCACGTTGATCGCGTCCAGCTGGGTGGCGTTGGTGGCGGCATCGGCCACGCTGGCCGGGGCATCGGCTACCGGCGCATCTGCACCGGCAACCGGATCGGCCGCCGGTGTGGCAGCAGAGGCGATGGCGGGGAGCAGCGCGGCCAGGGCAAGCGCCAGCGGAGTGACATGAAAACGGCGAGCGGAAGTCATGGGGGAATCCTGTTCGAGCACGGCTGAGGGCAACGCACGGTGCAGGACCGGCGTTTCGCGACGCAGGGTGTCAACGACGTATGAAACATTGATGACGGTGGCTGTCGCAAAACTGTCGTGCTTGCCCGCTATACGTGTCGTACCCAGCCGCACTGCGCGGCGATGTACACGTATTTCCTGCAGGTTCCGTAGCCATGACGTCCTCCCCCTCGCGCCGCGATTTCCTCAAGCGCGTCGCCGCGCTGACCGCCGCCGGCGCCATGCCGTCCTCGATCGGCCGCGCACTCGCGCTGCCGGCCAACTCGCGCACCGGCACGCTGCGCGACATCGAACACGTGGTGATCCTGATGCAGGAAAACCGCTCCTTCGATCATTACTTCGGTGCGCTGCGCGGCGTGCGCGGCTTCGGCGATCCGCGCCCGTTGCAGCTGCGCGACGGTCACCCGGTATGGAGCCAGCCGGCCGCCGATGGTCGTCGCCTGCTGCCGTTCGCCTTCGATTCGCAAGACACCTGTGCGCCGTTGATCAAGAGCCTGGATCACTCGTGGAAAGCCGGCCACGGGCAGGACCCGGCGCGCTGGGCCGAGTACGACGCCTGGGTGCCGTACAAGGGCGAATTGACGATGGGATATTTCCAGCGTCACGACATCCCGTACTACCACGCACTGGCCGATGCGTTCACCATTTGCGATGGCTATTTCTGTTCGCTGCACGGGCCGACCAATCCCAATCGCATGTACCTGTTCACCGGCACCAGCGGCCCGAGCGTGGGCAATCTCGGCGCGCAGGCGGTGACCAATGCCGACGACGGCAACTGGACCGCCGACATGGCGCGCGACAAGCCCGGCTACGCTGCGATGGACTGGACCACCTATGCGCAGCGCCTGCAGGCCGCAGGCGTGGACTGGCGCGTATACCAGGAGTACGACAACTTCGGCTGCAACTCGCTGGCATATTTTTCGCACTACCGCGATCTGCACCCAAGCGACGAACGCTATCGACGCGCACGTGCCTGCGTGCCCGGGTCCACTGCAGACAATGCCGCCACCACGCAGGCCGATCATCTGGTCGCCGCAATCGCCGCCGACGTGCAGGCCGATCGCTTGCCGCAGGTGTCCTGGATCGTGCCGCCCACCGCGTACTGCGAGCATCCGGAAGCGCCGCCGGCCTATGGCGAATCGCTGGTGGCGCGCCTGATCGATGCGCTCACCGCCAATCCGCAGGTGTGGGCGAAGACCGCGCTGATCATCAACTACGACGAGAACGATGGCTTCTTCGATCACGTTCCCGCAGCGCTGCCGGCTTTGGATGCGCGCATGGGGCGCAGCAATGTCGATACGCGCGGGGAGGTCTACGAAGGTGTGCCGATGGGGCTGGGCATCCGCGTGCCGATGCTGGTGATCTCGCCCTGGACGCGTGGCGGCTGGGTCAATTCGCAGGTGTTCGATCACACCTCGGTGCTGCGCTTGCTGGAACGCCGCTTCGGTGTGGCCGAACCCAACATCAGCCCGTGGCGTCGCGCGGTCAGTGGCGATCTGACCAGCGTGTTCGATTTCCGCAAGCCGGACGATTCGGCACTGCGCGCATTGCCGTCGGTCGACGACTACCGCGCGCGCACCGCCGCGGTGCGCAACAAGCCGCTACCGGTGCCGCCGGCCAAGGCCGGCATGCCGCGGCAGGAGCCGGGACAACGTCCGGCGCGCGCGTTGCCGTATGCCTTGCAGGTGCATGCGCGCGAGCAGGGCGACGGCGGCGTGCAGCTGCAGTTCGTCAACAGCGGCGCTGCGGCAGCCGCGTTCAACGTCTACACCAGCGCTGCGAGTGGGGGCCCGTGGTACTACACCGTATTGCCCGGCACCCGCCTCGACGATGTGCCGGTCGGCGCTGCGCACAACGGTACCTATGCGCTGAGCGTGCATGGACCCAATGGCTTCCTGCGCGAATTCGCCGGCGACCTCGCTGCGGCCGGGACGCAATCGGCTGCGCCATGGTTGGAGGCGCGGCAGGACGGCGAGGCGCTGGTGCTGGACATCGGCAATGCCGGGCAGCAGCCGTGCACGCTGCAACTGCGCGCGCTGGACTACGCAGACCCGACCGCGCGCGCGCTGCACCTGGCTGCAGGTCAGCGCCAGACCGTGCGTCTGGCGCTTGCTGCCAGCGATCACTGGTACGACGTTGTGCTGGAACAGCCGGGCGCGGCATTCCGCCGCCGCCTGGCCGGGCATCTGGAGACCGGCAGGCCCAGCCGCAGCGATCCGGCATTCGGGCGCGCCTGAGCTGGCGCCGGGGGCGCACCGGTGATGGACGCGCAGGGGAGGCGGGTTGTTCTGGCCTCGACGGCAACCCAGCGTCGGTGGGCTACAACGGGATCTTCGATCCGGCGATGACCCGCACGATCGCCGTGGATAGCCGGTATTTGCGCTGGGTCATGCCGGAGTCGCCCCGCATCGCAGCTGTTGCCGGAATTCGGCGTGTGCTGACGCGGGCGGCCGGCGCCGCAGCGGGAGGGGTTATCATGCGCTCCCGTTTCGCTGCGGCGAGCCGGCCCCTTCCCCAAGGAATCCCTCGCGCATGCGCATCCTGCTTGCCCGTCACGGCGAGACGCCGTGGAACGCCGAAGGCCGTTACCAGGGCCAGATCGATATCCCGCTGTCGCCGGTCGGCGAAGGCCAGGCCGCTGCCCTCGGCGCGCGTCTGCAATCGTTGGAGATCACCCGCGCGGTGGCATCGCCGCTGTCGCGTGCGCAGGCCACCGCCAGGCTGGCGCTGGGCAGCAACCGCGAAAGCCTGCTGCAGACCGATGCGGACCTGCAGGAAATCGCCCACGGCGAATGGGAAGGCCTGCTGGCCAGCGAGATCAACGACAAGGATCCGGCACGTCTGCGCGCCTGGCGCGACGAGCCCGATACCGTGCTGATGCCCGGCGGCGAGTCCCTGCGGCAGGTGCTGGACCGCAGCTGGCGCGGCCTGGCGCGCGCGGCCGAAGGCCTGGGCGCGGCCGATACCTTGCTGGTGGTCGCGCACGATGCGGTCAACCGCGTGATCCTGTGCAAGATCCTGGGCCTGCCGCTGTCCCGGCTGTGGACCTTTCGCCAGGCACCGACCACGCTCAACCTGCTCGAAGGCGAGGACGTGGATCACCTGGAAGTGGTGCGGCTCAACGACTGCGCGCACCACACGCCGTTTTTTGGTGAAGCCAAGCATCGGGCGCTGTAAGACAACGCCCGGCACGGACGCTGGATGAGACCGTGGCCTGTGATATCGGCACAATTGCCAGGTGGCCCAGGGCGCTTCGCTACGCTGTTTTTGGCAGCGTGTCCGGCCTGTCGGCGCTGGGAGCGTTCTCCGACTTCATTCCCGCGCCTTTCCTGTCCGGTCGGGCCTGGATAGCGCCGATGGTGCTGCTGGGAAGCGGTCTGACGGTATCGATCGTCGCGCCGGCCTATCGCATCGGCGGGTGGAAGGCGGTCGTTGGCAAGCAGCTTTTCAACACCGTGCTGGCGCTCTGCCTGGCGCCGCCGCTCTTGGGATTGCTGTGCTGGCTGGTGCTGGCCAGAGGTGGGCCCTGGGTCTACACCCGCATCGCCGGCGTCGATTTCGAAGAGACGCATGTGATGCAGACCGCCGCCATGCCCGGCGCGCGAGCGTGCAAATACCGGTTGAGTGGCGGGCCGCTCGCGCATCGTTTTCCGGGCCATCTGTGCATCGACGAAGCGCAATATCGGCGTCATCCCGAGCAGCGCGTCTCGGTGCTGTTGCGCGGTCAACGCTCCGTGTTGGGCATGCGCATTGCGTCCATTTCCGATGTCCCCTGACTGCGGGCGACAGCGCTCCTCCAGTTGCTGGCTGAGGCGCGCGCACCCTGTCGGCCCATGCGACGGTGCGCGATCTGCCGGCGTGCCTGGTGATATGCGCTGCGCGCCGGCAAACGGCGATAATGCGCTTCTTCTCGCGCAGCCCTGACCGTGAACGCAACCGACTCCCTCTCCGACTGGCTCGCCTACATCGAGCAGCAGCATCCGCAGAACATCGCCATGGGCCTGGAGCGCGTGCGCGAGGTCGCTGTGCGGTTGCAGATTGAAGCGCCAGCAAGGCATGTCATTGTCGTAGGCGGCACCAATGGCAAAGGCTCCACCGTGGCCTTTATCGAGGCGATCGCGCAGGCCGCCGGCTGGAAGGTGGGCAGCTACACCTCGCCGCATCTGCTGCGCTACAACGAGCGCGTGCGCATCGACGGCAACGAGGCCGGCGACGCGCAACTGGTGGACGCCTTTGCCGCCGTCGAGGCGGCGCGTGGCCAGACCGCGCTGACGTATTTCGAATACGGCACGCTGGCGGCGCTGTGGCTGCTGCAGCGCTCCGGGCTGGACCTGGCGGTGCTGGAAATCGGCCTGGGCGGGCGCCTGGACGCGGTCAACATCATTGATTCGGATGTGGCGGTGATTACCACCGTGGATATCGACCACACCGATTGGCTGGGCGAAGACCGCGAGGCGATCGGCACCGAGAAGGCCGGCATCATCCGCGCCTGGAAGCCGGTGGTGCTGGGCGAAATCGACCCGCCGTCGAGCGTGTTGCGGCGGGCCTACCAGTTGGGCGCCAATGCGATCCGCGCCGGCAGCGACTATTTCTTCGAGCCGATCGAGGCGCAGCACCCGGACGCGCCGCAGTGGCGCTGGCGCGATGTTGCGGTGACCCTGGAGCTGCCGATGCCGGCCTTGCAGGCGCCGGCGCAACTGGCCAACGCCGCCGCGGCGATCGCCGCGTTGCAGGCCTTGCCGGTGGAACTGCCCGATGCCGCCTGGGCGCAGGGCATTGCCAATGCACGGGTGGCCGGGCGCCTGCAGCGCAGCGACATCGATGGCGTGCAGGTGCTGCTGGATGTCGGCCATAACCCGCAGGCCGCGCGCGCGCTGGCCGATGCGCTGGGCGCGCAGGCGCACACCGGCCGCACCCATGCGATCTACGCCGCACTGGCGGACAAGGATGTGCTGGGCGTGGTGGAGGCGGTGGGCGCGCAGGTCGACCATTGGGCCCTGGCCGGGCTGGACGGTGCGCGGGGGCAGTCGGCGCAGGCCTTGCAGGCCCGTCTGCAGGGCAGTGCCGCAGCGCAGGCGGCCTGCCACGGCGATGTGGCGGGCGCACTGCGCGCGGTGCTGGCGCAGGCCTCACCGGGCGATCGGGTGCTGGTGTTCGGCTCGTTTCATACCGTTGCCGACGCCCTAAGCGCACTTCGTTCAGTCCACCCGGGTCGGTAGCCCGGCCGCGGCCTTATAATCGCCGCGGCACCCCGCCACGCCGCCTCTCGTCTCTCTACGTGGATACTGCTCTGAAACAGCGACTGATTGGCGCCATCGTTCTGGTGGCGCTTGCCGTGATCTTCCTGCCGATGCTGGTCAAGGGCCCTGCGCCGTCGAGCGGCGTGGCCGATGTGCCGCTGGAGGCGCCTGCCGCACCGGCCAATGGCCAGTTCGAAACCCGCGAATTGCCGCTGGTCACCCCGGGCGATGCGCCTGCCGGTGGCGCGCTGGGCATGCGCGGCGCCGCCTCGGCGCCGGCTGCGGTGCAGGACAACCCGGACGCGGCCGATCTGGCCAACCCGTCCAGCGCGCCGTCGGCGCCTGAGGTGGCGGCCGGCAACTACGCGGTCAACTTCGGCGCCTACGCCACCAGCGCCGACGCCGACGCGGTGCTGGCGCGGCTCAAGCAGGCGCAGCTGCCCGGCTTCAGCGAAAAGACCCAGATCAACGGCCGCCCGGCCTGGCGCGTGCGCGTGGGGCCGTATGTCGACCAGGCGCAGGCCGAATCGGCGCGCCTGCAGGCGGTAAAGGTGCGCAGCGACGTCAACGCCCAGGTGGTGACGCTGGATGCCAATGCCGCCGCGCCAGCGCCTGCAGCCAGTACACCGACGCCGGCCCCGGCCGCAAAACCCAGCAGCAGCGTGGCCGCCGCCAGCACCGCCGCACCGACCAAGACCGAAAGCCTGCCGCCAGAACCGGCCAAGCCGGTGGCCGCCGCGCCCAAGCCGGCCGAAGCGCCCAAGCCCGCTCCGGTCAAGCCGGAGGTGGCGAAAACGGAGCCGGCCAAGCCCGAGCCGACCAAGCCGGCCGTCGCGGCGCCCGCCGCGCCGGCAGCGCCTGCGGCCAGTTCGGTCGGCTTTGCGGTGCAGCTGGGCGCCTTCGGGCGCGCCGAAGACGCCGACGCCTTGCGCGACCGCGTGCGCGCCGCCGGTTTCAGTGCCTTCGTCGAACAGGTGCGGACCGACAAGGGCGCGCTTAACCGCGTGCGGGTCGGCCCGGTGGCCAACCGTGGCGATGCCGAACAGTTGCGTGCGCAGGTGGCGGCCAAGGTCGGCATTTCCGGCATGGTGCGTCCGCATCCGTAAACGACTGCGCCGCCAACCGGCGGGCGCGGTACATGCCGGAGATCGGCATGACGGTTGGTTCGCTACGCGCAGTGCGGCTCGTCCGCAGCCCGCCCGATCGCCGCTTGCGTGGTATCGCCAGCGGCGAGCGGATTTCCTGATCGCCTCACACCCATGGAGGGGAGCGCAATGAACACCGAGCCAGGTTGGACCAGCGGCGCGCGCGTCGCGCGGAGAAGTGGGTAATGATCGACATGGTGCTGGGCGTCATCATCCTGGTGTCGGCCCTGTTGGGCCTGCTGCGCGGATTTGTCGCCATCGTGGTCGGCACGCTGTCGTGGTTGCTGGCCGGCTGGGCGACATTCCAGTTCGGCGGCCCGGCCGCACGCTGGATCGCCGACGGCAAGCATCCGTCGGCCACCGAATCGTTTGGCGGCTACGCGATGGTGTTCGTGGGCGTGCTGATCACCGTGGCAGTGATCGGCATGGTGATCCGTGCCGGGGTGGATGCGGTGCGCCTGGGCGGGATGGACCGCATGCTCGGGTTCGGCCTGGGTCTGGTGCGCGGCGGTTTTCTGGCCAGCGTGCTGGTGCTGCTGATGAGCTTCACGCCGCTGCCGCGCGAGCCGTCCTGGCGCCAGTCGATGCTGATGCCGATGCTGTCGCCGGGCGCGAGCTGGATGCGGGCGCAACTGCCGGCCTGGCGGATGCCGTCGATGGACATGCCATCGATGG
Source organism: Xanthomonas sp. WHRI 6108 (assembly GCF_040202385.2). Taxonomy (NCBI): domain Bacteria; kingdom Pseudomonadati; phylum Pseudomonadota; class Gammaproteobacteria; order Lysobacterales; family Lysobacteraceae; genus Xanthomonas; species Xanthomonas sp. WHRI 6108. The sequence continues at coordinate 1,151,951 of NZ_CP168198.1, forward strand.
AACTCGGCAACTTGCCAACGGAGTTGGGGAAGTTGCCCTCGGCAGGCGATAATACGGACCTGGGCAAGGCGCTGTCCGGGTCCGGTCTGAGCGACACCATCACGCGTGCGCTCGGGCAACCCGGTAAAGCCGCCAGCGACGGACGCGATCCGGCGCAGGCGATGCCGGCCAATATCGATCCGGCGCAGGTTCGCGGCGGAGAAAGCGACCCGGCTCGGGTCGAGTCCCAAGGCCAGGCACGGCCCCCTTCACAGTAACGGCGCAAGCCGTAGCGGAGAACGCGCACCATGTGTGGCATCGTCGGTATTGTCGGCAACCAGAACGTCGCCGGGCAGCTCTATGACGGCCTGACCGTCCTGCAGCATCGTGGGCAGGACGCCGCAGGCATCGCCACCGCAGACGGCACGCGCCTGCGTGTGCAAAAGGCCAACGGGCTGGTACGCGACGTCTTCGACGAAAAGAAGATGGCGGTGCTGGAAGGCCGGGTCGGCATCGCGCATTGCCGCTACCCGACCGCAGGCTCGGAAGGCATGGACGAGGCGCAGCCGTTCTACGTCAACTCGCCCTACGGTATCGCGCTGGCGCACAACGGCAACCTGATCAACACCGAGGCCTTGCGCCAGCAGGTCTTCGAAGCCGACCGCCGCAACATCAACACCGATTCGGACAGCGAAGTGCTGCTGAACGTGTTCGCCTACGAGCTGGACGCGCAGCGCATGCTCACCCCCGAGGCGGCGATCCGCGCGGTGGCCGGCGTGCACCGCCGTTGCAAGGGCGGCTATGCGGTGGTCAGCGTGGTGCTGGGCCTGGGCCTGGTGGCCTTCCGCGACCCGCATGGCATCCGTCCGCTGGTGCTGGGCAAGCGCGAGCATGCCGAAGGCACCGAATACATCGTCTCCTCCGAATCGGCCGCGCTGGACATCCTCGGCTACCAGCGCGTGCGCGACGTGCGCCCCGGCGAGGCGATGGTGATCACCGCGCGCGGCGAGCTGTTTTCGGAAGTCTGCGCTGCGCCGACCGTCAACGCGCCGTGCATCTTCGAGTACGTGTACTTCGCGCGTCCCGACTCGATGATCGACAACATCTCGGTGCACAAGGCGCGCATGCGCATGGGCCTGAAGCTGGGCGAGAAGATCCTGCGGCTGCGCCCGGACCACGATATCGACACCATCATTCCGATCCCGGACACCTCGCGCGATGTGGCGCTGGAGATGTCCAACGTGCTCGGGGTGAAGTACCGCGAGGGCTTCGTCAAGAATCGCTACGTGGGCCGGACCTTCATCATGCCGGGGCAGGGCGAGCGGCAGAAATCGGTGCGGCGCAAGCTCAATCCGATCCACCTGGAGTTCCGCAACCGCGTGGTGCTGCTGGTCGACGATTCGATCGTGCGCGGCACCACCAGCCGGCAGATCGTGCAGATGGCGCGCGATGCCGGTGCGCGCAAGGTGTATCTGGCCTCGGCCGCGCCGCCGGTGCGTTATCCCAATATCTACGGCATCGACATGCCGGCCGCCGAAGAACTCATCGCGCATGGCCGCAGCGAGCTGGAAATCCAGGAATTTTTGGGCTGCGACTGGCTGATCTACCAGGATCTGGAAGACCTGGAAGTGGCCGTGCGCGAAGGCAACCCGGACATCCAGCAGTTCGATTCCTCGTGCTTCAACGGCGAGTACATCACCGGCATCGAACCGGGCTATTTCGAACGCATCCAGCAATTGCGCTCGGACGATGCCAAGAAGCGTCGCCGCGCGTGAGGCTGTGCGGTAGCGCTGCAGCTCGGCACTACCCAGACATGGCCTAGCGCCGCGGTGCCACGCAGGAGTACCTGCGTGGCGATCGCGCGATTTGATTGCTGCCGATCGACAGGCGGGTGCGCTGCGCTGGTTCGATAGTGGAGCCAACCGCTGGTTGTTCGCAGACCGCATCTGCGACGGCTGCGTGGGGTCTTGATCGCCGCTGCAGATCGAAGCGCGCCAGTTGTCGATCTGGCGGCTACCGCAACGATGGAGTGATGGACACGATGGATCTTCTGCAAGCCGCATACGCCTGCCTGCAAGCGGCCGATCCGCTGGAGAAGGTCGCGTTGACGCAGCGACATGCGGCCGCGTTCCGCGCCGGTGCGTTGCCGTTGCCACCGCCGCAGGCGGCGCCTCCGGAGCCGATCCGCATGCCTGGCCGACCTGCAAGGCCGGTGCTGGTGCATCCGCGCGAGGTGCCGCGGCGCGGGCTGGGCAACCCGGAAGGCCGCGCCGCCTTTATCCACGCCATCGCGCATATCGAGCTCAACGCCATCGACCTGGCCTGGGATGCGGTGTATCGCTTCCGTGGTTTGCCGGCGGCGTTCTATGCCGACTGGGTTGGCGTGGCCGACGACGAATCGCGCCACTTCATGCTGCTGCGCGCGCGATTGCATGCGCACGACCACGACTACGGCGACTTCGCCGCGCACAACGGCCTGTGGGAAATGTGCGAGAAAACCGCACATGACGGCCTGGCACGCATGGCGCTGGTGCCGCGCGTGCTGGAAGCGCGCGGGCTGGATGTGACACCGGCGATGATCGTCAAGCTGCGCTCGCTCGGCGATACCGCCACTGCCGAGGTGCTGGACACCATCCTGCGCGAAGAGGTGGCGCATGTGGCGGCCGGCTCGCGCTGGTACCGCTGGTATTGCGCGCAGGCCGGCATCGAGCCGCGCGCGCGCTTCAAGGCGCTGCTGCACGAGTACGCCGGTGGTTACCTGCATGGCCCGTTCAATCTGCAGGCGCGGCTGCTTGCCGGCTTCGATGAGGACGAACTGGCCGATCTGGTGGAGCAGGCGGGCTGAGCCGCCGGTGGTGAATGCGCGGGCGGGCTGCAGTGCGCGATCTGTTGATCGCCATTTGCGGAGCAGATATCGAGTTGGCTCGCACCGACGCCACGCTGGGTGAGGCGCCTTGCAGCCTCGCTCATGAAGTACCGAGCGCATTGCGCGGCAGAGCGATCGCAGCGCACTGGGGCGATGCGCATCGCATCCCTTCGTCGTGACGTCGTGCCCCGCGCCGGCTACCGCCAAACGCGACAGGCCACCTGCGCGGTAACGCGCCTTCGATCACCGGACTGTGCGCTGCGTCCTGCCGCGCAGCTGCCGGAATCGCATCCATTCAACGGCAGACATCACAAAACTGTAATTTTCTTTTGTAACAACTTGCAATCGGCACGGCCCGGCGCGCCTTAATGGCGTCCCGGGGCAGGGGCCCGGTGTTTCACATCCGTTACTTCCATGTCTAAGGAGAGAGAGACGATGAAGTCGAAGTCGATGTGCACCACGGTGGGTCTGATCGCCATGTGTCTGGCCGGTTCGGCCGCCGCTGCCGGCAAGCCGCTGTATCAATCCGGCCCTGCGCTGAGCCGCAGCGCAAGCGCCACCGCCGCTGCCGAACCCTCGTTGCAGCGCCTGCTCAGCGCACCGTCCACCGCCAACGCGCAGGTGGTCCAGCTCGACGCCGGTGCCGTCACCGCTTCGGAAAAGCTGCTGGAACTGCAGCTGGACGGCCAGACCATCACCGCCACCCAGGCCAAGGTCGATGCGTTGGAAGGCGGCGATAGCGTGTGGTACGGCAATCTTGGCCCGCGCGCCGGCACCCGCGCACGTACGCTGTCGGGCGTGGATCCGCTGAACTCGGCCATCCTGGTGCGCAGCGGCGATACGGTCACCGGCACCATCCGTTACGCCGGCAAGCTGTATCGGCTGCGGCCGCTCGCCGATGGCCGCCACGTGCTGGTGCAGGTGGAAGAAAGCCGCCTGCCGCAGGAACACCCGGCCGAATACAGCCTGCTGCCGAAGATCGACATGCCCAGCGACGGGCGCGTCACCGCGGCCGCCGCATCGTCGGGCAGCCCGGCGACCATCCGCGTGCTGGTAGTGGCCACCAATCAGGCGGTGACCGCCTACGGCGGCAACATGCAGTCGCTGGTGCAACTGGCAGTGGCCGAGGCCAACCAGGGCTACATCAACAGCAATGTCGGCATCACCTTGCAGCTGGCGCGTTACGAGACCACCAGCTACAGCGAAACCGGCAATTTCACCACCGACCTGCAGCGCTTCCGCGTAACCAACGACGGTTACATGGACAGCATCCACACCAGCCGCAACACCTATACCGCCGACGTGGGCGTGATCGTGTTGAACAACAGCAGTTACTGCGGCCTGGCATCGGGCATCGGCTCCACCGCAGCGACCGCGTTTGCCTCGGTGTACTGGGATTGCGCCACCGGCTATTACAGCTTCGCGCATGAAATCGGCCATCTGCAGAGCGCCCGTCACGACGCCACCAACGACCCCAGCACCTCGCCATATGCCTACGGGCACGGTTATCGCTACGGCAACAGCTGGCGCACCATCATGGCCTACGACTGCAGCAGCAGCTGCCCGCGCCTGAACTACTGGTCCAACCCCAACATCAGCTACAACGGCGTGCCCATGGGCAACGCCAGCACCGCCGACAATCAGCGCGTGCTGGTCAACACCAAGGCCACCATCGCCGGCTTCCGCTGAGTACCAAGCCGATCGTTCCGTCGTCGGGCCCGGCACGCAGGTGCCGGGCCTTTGCCGCTACACGCAGGCGCAGTGATCGCGCAGACTAGAGGCACTGCCGGCAGCTGCCGGCGTGTCCTGCGAAGCGGAGCACCCATGTCCAAGTCCCTGCGTTATGCGGCGCTGTGCCTGGTCGCGCTGGCAGTTGCCGGCTGCAAACAGCAACCTGCCGACCCGGCCCCTGCGCCACCCAAACCGGCGGTGTCCGCGCCGGCAGCCACGACCGCCAACGATGCCCGCGCCCGCGCGCTGGATGTGCTGGAAACCCGCCTGCAGAACGACCATTTCTATCCGGACAACTGCATCAGCATCGTCGACGAAGACGACGCTGAGCCCGCAGCGGATGCGTTCGACTTCGCAGTGCGCGAGCGGCATGGAAACGAGTGCCCCGGCGATCCGCAGACCAACCCGGTGCGCGATCGGTTCCGCGTGCAGGCCGATGGCACGGTGCTCTGGTACGACATAGTCAATGGCGACTTTGTCGACTACGCCGAGCATGCGCGCAGCATGCAGTGATGCGTCTGGAGACTGCATGGACCGCGCGGTTACGTATCAGCAGGCTGGCGCGATCAGGCGTGCCGACAACGCGTCAAGCTGCATTCCAGCACGGGTGAACAGCACACCGAGGGCGCGCAGGCATGATCTCGAAACCACGGCGCTCACCTCCATGTGCCCATCGCGGTCTGTCGCTTGCAAACGGGTGCCAGGCGAGCGGCCTGCGCCGAGCTGGCCGCTCGCTAGCTGCTGACAGCCACGTTAAAGCGGCAACTGCTCCAGCGACACGCCGTCGGCATCCACATGCAACACCGAGCCTTGTTCGTACCAGTCGCCCAGCACGATGCGTGTGCAGGTCTGGCCGCCGGCCTGCAGGGTGTGGATTGCAGGGCGATGGGTGTGACCATGGATCAGGCGATCCAGGCCATACCGCACGAAGGTGGCCTCCACCTCGGCCGGGGTGACATCGGTGACGGTCTCGAAGCGCGATTGGTCGCCCTGCTTGAGTTCTGCATGACGCGCCTGGCTGGCAGCGCGCGCCTGCTGCGCGAAGGCCACCCGCGCGGCCAGCGGCTGCGCCAGGAACTGCGCCTGAAAGACCGGATCGCGCGTTTGCGCACGGAACGCCTGGTAGGCGGTGTCGTCGGTGCACAGCAGATCGCCATGCATCAGCAAGGTCGGATGCCCGTACAGATCGACCACGGTGGGGTCGGGCAGGATGCGGAAGCCCGCGCGTTGCGCATACGCCTCGCCGACCAGGAAGTCGCGGTTGCCCGGCATGAAGAACACCGGCACGCCGCTATCGGCCACCGCATGCAGCGCCACGGCCACCGCATCGGCAGCGGTCGATGGCGTGTCATCGCCGATCCAGGCTTCGAACAGATCGCCAAGGATGTAGAGCGCGTCGCTACCGGGCACCTGCGTGCGCAGGAAGTCCAGAAACAGCTCGGTGATCGCCGGCCGGGCCGGATCCAGATGCAGGTCGGAAATGAACAGGGTCGTCATCGCGCCATTGTACGGCGGGAGCGCGGGACGGGAATCGGGAATGGGGAATCGGTGGAGCGCTGCATCGCGGAGCGAGTGCCGGGTGAACGGCTGGCTGCGGCAACGAGAGGATCGCTGGCCTGGTCGGGCCAACGCAGCGATGACAGGGCTTGCTCCTTACCCCAACAACACCGGCAATCCCCACAGCGACAGGCTGGCCAGCAGCACGCCGATCGCAGTGGCAGCGAGGACATCGCTGGGATAGTGCAGGCCCAGCACCACGCGCGATAGCGCCACGCCGGCCGAGAACGGCACCAGCAGGGGCGCCAGCCACGGGTAGTAGGCCAGTGCCACGATGCTGAAGGACACCGCGTGCAAGGTGTGGCCGGACGGAAAACTGAACTCGTCCAGCGGCGCCACCCAGGCGCGGATGCGCACGTCGGCCGCGTACGGGCGTGGCCGACGCGTCCAGCGCTTGAGCGATTTGTACAAGGTCAGCGCGAGCACGCCGGTGGCGGCCATGTGCGCAGATGCGCGCACGCCGTCCATGCCGTCGAGCAGCACCAGCAAACCCATCAGGCTGTACCAGAACACCCCATCGCCGAGCCGGCTGATGGTGGCGAATGCGCGCCGCACCGGGTGGCGACGGCACCAGTGGTTGGCGCGCCGGCACCAGCGCGCTTCGTGACCGCGCAGAAGTTCAAGCCGCGTTGCCGACATAACGCCCCCGTGCCGCAGTGATGCCCATCAGCAAGGCCTCGAAGTCGGAGACCACGTTGTCCGGATGCAGTTTCTTCATCGCCTGTGCGGCCGCCGCACCCTGGCGCTGGCGCATCGCATCGTCGTTGGTGAGTGCGACGGCCGCCTGGATGAACGCCTCGTCGTTCTCCACTGCCGCACCGCTGTGGCCGCTGCGCAGATACTCGCGTGCGGCGCCGTAGTCGAAGGCCACGGTGGCCACACCACTGGCCATCGCCTCCAGGGTCACGTTGCCGAAGGTCTCGCTGCGGCTGGGGAACAGGAACAGATCGCCGCTGGCGAAGTGGCGCGCCAGCGCCTCGCCGCGCTGGATGCCGCAGAAGATGAAGTCCGGATTCTCGTGCGCGATTTTTTCGCGTGCCGGGCCATCGCCCACCCAGACGAAGCGCGCCTTCGGGCGGATCTGCTGCAGCTTGCGGAAGGCGCGAATCGCCAGCGGCAGGTTCTTCTCGTTGGCGATACGTCCGACATAGATCGCGGCGAAGCCTTCGCCCTCGATGCCCCATTCGGCACGCAAGGCCGGATCGCGCCGGGCCGGATCGAACTGCTGGCTGTCCACCGCGCGTGCCAGCAACTGCACGCGCTGGAAGCCGCCGTCGCGCAGGAACTGCTGCAGCTCGCGCGTGGGCACCAGGGTGGCCTCGGCCTGATTGTGGAAGCGGCGCATCCAGCGCAGCGCAGTGCCCTGCAGCCAGGCGGCACCGTAGTCGGGCAGGTACTCGTCAAAGCGGGTATGGAAGCCGGTGGCGACCGGAATACCGAGCCGGCGTGCGGCACGCATCGCCGACCAGCCCAACGGGCCTTCCGTGGCCACATAGACCGCATCCGGTTGCGTGATTTGCCAATGACGAACGAGGCGTTGGGTTGCCGGCAACCCGAATTTCAGGCCCGGGTAGCGCGGCAGCGATGCGCCGCGCACCAGCAGGGCGGTGGCCGCATCGGTATCGCCGCTCTGCCGTGGACGCACCACGTCCACCTGGTGTCCGCGTGCGCGCAGGCCGGTTTCCAGCCCGTGCACGGTCAGCGCAACACCGTTGACTTCGGGGGGATAGGTTTCGGTAACGATCGCGTAGCGCATGCCCGTTCTCCGGTTTTCGCTAGCTTCCGGGAGGGCGATGGCATGGATGTTGCGCGGATAAGTCGCGGTGGTGACAAGTGCGACGGGATTAGGAATTCGGGATTAGAGATTCGCAAAAGCGGTCTTCACGCATCTGGGCGAATACGCGATACATCACGTGCCGCGGTCAACGAATCCCGAATCCCGAATCCCAAATCCCGCCTGAGGCCGCAGGCCTCAGGTCACAAACGGTTTGAACGCGATCCCCAGCCCGGCCATGCTCTCGACTTCGCCGATCAGGTCGGCGCGCAGCAGCGGGCGCGAGTCGATCCAGCTTTGCGACAGGATCAACGACAGGCGGGTGTCATCGGCGGTGAGTTCCAGGGTCGGAATCGGGTCCGATTCGTGGGCGCGATGCAGCAGCACCGCCAGCCGCAGCAGCGCGGCCTTGCGTCGGGTGGGCAGCAGCAGGCGGTCCGGCAGCGCATCGAACGCGGTCTTGGGCACGTTGCGCCGGTGCGTGCGCACCAGCGATGCCAGCACCTGCTGCTCCTGGCGCGAGAAACCGGCGATGTCCGAGTGCTCCAGGATGTAGCTGCCGTGCACGTGATACTGGCTGTGCGCGATGATCAGGCCCAGCTCGTGCAGGCGCGCAGCGCGGCGCAACACCTGCGCGTCGTCGCCATCCAGTTGCCAGGATTCGCAGACCTGGTCGAACAGCCGGCAGGCAGTGGCTTCCACGCGCTGCGCCTGCACTTCGTCGATGCCGTAGCGCTGCACCAGCGAAGCCACCGAGCTGTCGCGCGGGTCGTTCTCGCCGCCGCGGCCGAGCATGTCGTAGAGGATGCCTTCGCGCATCGCCGCCTTGCTGACCATCAGCTTCTCCAGCCCCAGGGCCTGGAACGCCGCTTCCAGCACCAGGATGCCGCCGGCGATGATTGGCCGCCGCTCGGCGGCCAGGCCGGGCAACTGGATATCCTCGATGCGCTTGGCCTTGAGCAGTTCATCGCGCAGCGCCGGCAGCGCCTCGGCGGTGATTGCGCCCTTGGTGAGCTTCATCGCCGCACAGATCTCGCCGATGGCCTTGTGCGTGCCGGACGAGCCGATCGCCTCGTGCCAGCCCAGCGCCTTGTACTGATTGGCGAACTGCTGGAATTCGGTGCCGATCTCGGTCAGTGCATCCTTCCATTTCTTCTTCGACAGCTTGCCGCCGGGAAAGAAGCGGCGCGTGCTGGCGATGCAGCCGGCCTGCAGGGACTCGCGTTCCAGGGTCTGGAATCCGCGGCCGATGATGAACTCGGTCGAGCCGCCGCCGATGTCGATCACCAGCCGGCGTTGATCGGGCTTGGGCGGTTGCGCATGCGCAACGCCGAGATAGATCAGGCGCGCTTCCTCGCGTCCGCTGACGACTTCGATCGCATGCCCGAGCGCGGTTTCGGCCGGCATCAGGAACGCCTGCGGCGAGCGCAGCTGACGCACCGTGTTGGTGGCCAGCGCGCGTACGCGCAACGACGGCACTTCCCGGATACGCTGGCCGAAGCGCGCCAGGCATTCGAGCGCGCGCTGGCGCGCTTCGTTGGAGAGGCCACCCTTGCCATCCAGGCCGTCGGCCATGCGCACGGTTTCGCGCAGGCGATCGACCACGCGCAGCTGACCCATCAGGTAGCGCGCAATGACCATGTGGAAGCTGTTGGATCCTAGGTCGATGGCGGCGAGGAAATCGCCATCGCGCAGGGGCGGGATCGTGGGGGAGGGCATTGGCATGGGCGCATGGTAGCCGATGGGCCGTTGGCCCCGTGAGGGGCCGTGCCCGCGCCGCTTTCAGATCCGCTCGAGCAAAGTCATCTGGGCCGAATGGGCCGGCTCGCCAGGGCCCGGTAGGCGTTTGTGATAGACGCCGTCGGCATCCAGCTCCCAGGCGTTGACGTTGTCGTCCAGGTAGTTCTGCAGCACTTCGCGGTAGACGCGCTTGGCCAGATCCGGGTCCAGGATCGGGAAGCAGGTCTCCACGCGCCGCAGCAGGTTGCGCTCCAGCCAATCGGCGCTCGCGCAATACAACTCTGCCGCGCCATCGTTGCCGAACCAGTACACGCGGCTATGTTCCAGAAAACGCCCCACGATCGAGCGCACGCGGATATTGTCGGACACGCCGGGAACGCCCGGGCGCAGCGTGCAGGCGCCGCGCACGATCAGGTCGATCTGCACACCGGCTTGCGAGGCGGTATACAGCGCACGCACGACCTGCGGCTCGTTGAGGGCATTCATCTTGGCGATGATGCGGCCCGGGCGGCCGTTGCGGGCCAGCCGCGTTTCGCGCTCGATCCGCTTCAGCACGCCGGCGTGCAGGGTGAAGGGCGACTGCAGCAACTGCTCCAGCTTCATGCGCGGGGCCAGCCCGGACAATTGCTGGAACAGCATGTGCACGTCGTTGCCGATTTCCACATCCGCGGTGATCAGGCTGATGTCGGTATACAGGCGCGCGGTGCCGCTGTGGTAGTTGCCGGTGCCCAGATGCACATAGCGTTTGAGCTTGCGTCCCTCGCGGCGCACGATCAGCAGCATCTTGGCGTGCGTCTTGAAGCCGACCACGCCGTACACCACCTGCACGCCGGCTTCCTGCAGCTTGTCGGCCAGGCCCAGGTTGGCCTCTTCGTCGAAGCGCGCGCGCAGCTCCACCACCACGGTGACGTCCTTGCCGTTGCGCGCGGCAAGGATCAGCGCATCGACGATCAGCGAGTCCTTGCCGGTGCGGTACAGCGTCTGCTTGATCGCCAGCACGTTCGGGTCGACCGCAGCCTGGCGGATCACGTCCAGCACCGCGGTGAACGCATCGAAGGGGTGATGCAGCAGCACATCGCCCTTGCTGACGATCTCGAAGATGCCGTCGTTGTCGCGCAGGGTGCGCGGATTGAACAACGGATACTTCAGTTCGGGGCGCTGCACCAGATCGTAGACCTGGGTGACGCGGCTCAGGTTGACCGGCCCGACGATGCGGTACACCGCGTTTTCGTTCAGGCCGAAGTTCTGCAGCAGGGTGCGCATGATCGGCGCCGGGCAGTCGTGCGCGATCTCCAGGCGCACCGCCGGGCGATAGCCACGGGTGACCAGCTCGTCGCGCAAGGCCAGCGCCAGGTTCTCGACTTCTTCCTCGTCCACCACCAGCTCGGAGTTGCGGGTGACGCGGAACTGATACGAGCCCTTGACCTGCATGCCGGGGAACAGCTCGTCGACGAACTCGGACAGCACCGAGGACAGGAACACGAAGCTCTGCGCGCCCTCCGGCGACAGGCTCGCCGGCAGCTGGATGATGCGCGGCAACGAGCGCGGCGCACGCACGATGGCCAGATGACCGGCGCGCCCGAACGCGTCCTGGCCCTCCAGCACCACCACGATGTTCAAGGTCTTGTTGAGGATCTTCGGAAACGGATGCGCCGGGTCCAGCCCCAGCGGCGACAGCACCGGCATGATCTCGTTGCGGAAGTACGCCCGCAGCCAGCGCTTCTGACGCGAGGTCCAGGCCGTGCGGCTGAGCACGGCCACGCCGGCATCTTCCATCGCCGGGCGCAGCACTTCATTCCATGCGTGGTACTGCTGTTCGACCAGCTTGGCGGCGCGGTCGTGCACCGCGTTGAGGATGGCGGTCGGGCTCAGGCCATCCGGTGCCGGCGGCAGGCCGAACTCCTGCGCATGCCGCACGGTGGCGGCGCGGATCTCGAAGAATTCATCCAGGTTGGTGCAGGAAATGCACAGGAACCGCAGCCGTTCCAGCAATGGCACCTGCTCGTCCAACGCCTGTGCCAGCACCCGGAAATTGAAGTCCAGCTGCGACAGTTCCCGGTTGATGTACAGCGCCGGATCGCGCAACGGATCGGTGGCGATGTCCTCGGAAGGTGTGACGTCGTGCAGTTCTTTGGCGTGGCCCATTGGAATCGGTCATCAAGACGGAGATGGTGTGCGGCGTGGCAGCGCGCCAGAGGCAGCGCAGGCGATGTGGCGCGTCATGCGCGCGTGCATCGCACCGCGGTGCGGCGCGCACCTCTTACATATCACGCCGAACGTGACAGTGGCAGGGACTGATCGCGCTGCACGACGCGCGCAGCGACAAAATGGCATGAGAATTCGCTCCCGCGTCCGACTTCGCTTTCGATTTCCAGACGCGCCTGGTGCAGTCCCAGGATGTGCTTGACGATCGACAGCCCCAGCCCGGTGCCGCCGCTCTCGCGCGAGCGGCTGCTGGAGACGCGATAGAAGCGCTCGGTGATGCGCGGCAGATGCGAGGCGGGAATGCCGTAGCCGGTGTCGCGCACCGCCAGGGCAGCGCCATCGCCTTCGCGCACGAAGCGGATCGTCACCGTGCCGCCGCCGGGCGTGTAGCGCACCGCGTTGGTGACCAGGTTGGAGAAGGCGCTATGCAATTCCTTGTTGGAGCCGAGCAGGTCCACGCCGGCCTCGTCGAACACTTCCACGGTGTGGCGGCCCTGGCTGTGCGCTTCGGCCTCGCGGCGCAGCGTCGACAGCATCGGCGCCATCGCCACGTGTTCCTCGCCGAGTTCTTCCTGCGATTCCAGCCGCGACAGCGTCAGCAGGTCTTCGACCAGCTGCGCCATGCGCTGCGACTGCTTGCGCATCTCGGCCAGCATCGGGCCCGAATCGGGAAAGTCTTCCGGATCGAGCATGTCCAGGTAGCCGTGTACTACCGTCAATGGCGTGCGCAGCTCGTGCGAGACGTTGGCCACGAAGTCGCGGCGCACCTGCTCCAGCCGCAGCAGCTTGCTGACATCGCGCGCCACCAGCAGCCAGTAATCGTCGGAATAGGGGATCAGGCGCAGGTTCAGGCGCAGGTCCGGATCCACCGGCGAGGCGGCGTCGAGCATGGGCTCGGCGTTGCGGCCGGCGGCCAGCCAGTGCGCCAGCGGCAACGGCTGCAACCGCTCCACCACCGACACGCCCATGTCGCCCGGATGATGCAGCCCCAGCAGTCCGCCCGCGGCCCGGTTGAACCACTGCACGCGCTGGCTGTTGCGATCCACCACCACCACCGCATCCGGCAGCGCCTGCGCGGCGGCGCGGTAGGTGCGCAGCATCTCGATCAGGCGACGCTTGCGCCCGCGCATTTCGGCCTGGCTGCGATAGAGCAGGCGATCCAGCTCGTTCCAGGCGCCGATCCCGGCGGCGGGCTCGGCACGCTGGCGCGCGGTCAGGCGCTGCAGCACCTGGCGCAGCCGCCAGTAATGCCAGGCCAGCACCCCCAGCGCGGTCAGCGTCAACGCCATCCACACATGCTCGATCAGCACGCCGACCAGCACGGCAGCGCCCAGCAACAGAGCGAGAGTGCCGAGCGTCTTGAGCCAGGCGGAACGGATATGTTGAGGCATGGAAGGCGTTACCACGGAGCGTCAGGTGGGCGTGCGAGCCAGCCCAGCGGCAGGGCCGACCGGCTGTGCGGCAACCACTAGGTTGCCGAAGAGAAACGGTAGCCCGAGCCACGCACGGTCTGCACCATGTTTTCCAGGCCGAACGGTTCCAGCGTCTTGCGCAGGCGGCGGATGTGCACGTCGATGGTGCGTTCTTCCACATACACGCTGCCGCCCCAGACATGATCCAGCAGCTGGGTGCGGGTATACACGCGCTCGGGATGTGTCATGAAAAAGTGCAGCAGGCGGTATTCGGTCGGGCCGATCGGCACCGGCGCATCGCCGGCAAACACCCGGTGCGCGGCACCGTCGATGCGCAGGCGGCCCACGGCCACGCTGCCGTCCTCGTCGTCCTCGCGGGTGCGGCGCATCACCGCACGGATGCGCGCCAGCAGCTCGCGCGCCGAGAACGGCTTGACCACGTAATCGTCGACCCCGGCTTCCAGGCCACCGACGCGGTCGTTCTCTTCGCCGCGCGCGGTCAGCATGATGATCGGAATCTCGCGGGTCAGCTGTTCCTTGCGCCAGCGCCGTGCCAGATCCAGCCCGCTGGTGCCTGGCAACATCCAGTCCAGCAGGATCAGGTCCGGCACGCGGTCGGCGATGGCGGTCTGCGCCTCGCGGGCATCGCCGGCATGGATGGGTTCGAACTCGCCTTTGCGCAGCGCGAACGCCACCATGTCGCGAATCGCGGGTTCGTCGTCGACGATCAGAATGCGTTTTTGCACGCGGGGCTTACCGTCTGGCTTTAGGTTGATCGCCAGTAGACTACGGTTTTGTGACTCTAATGTGACATGCCTGAGGGCTGCCGCCGTGGTCAAAGCGGCCTGTGCCACTGGCAGGCGCGGTGCTGAACCCCTCGGCACACACCTAAATGACCGCTGCGCCAACCGTCACATGCGCTAGCGCGTCGACAGATCCGGGTCGCGGATGCCTTGCCGGCGCAGCTCCAGCACGGTCGGCGTGATCGCCGCGATGCGTGCGTCCACACGCGCCCGTGTCACATAGTCGAGATCTTTCTTCTTCAGCGCTTCCAGCTGGATCAGCGCCTGTTCCGGGCGTCCGTTCAAGTACGCAGCTTCGGCATAGGCCTCGCTGGCGCGCAGATGGTCGCCGGACAGCTCGCAGGCGCGCGCGTAGGTCTGTTGCAACAGGGGATCTTCGCTGCTGCGATGCAGGAGCGGCTCCAGCACCTGGCGCGCGCGCTGGCCGGACTCCTTGCTGGCCTGCTCGTTGAGCGCGCCGGCATAGGTCAGCGCCACCGCGCGGTTGTTCGGCAGTTGCTTGAGCAGCGCGTCGAAACGCGCATTGGCTACCTCGCGCTGGCCCACCCGCGCCTGCGCCTCGCTCAGCCCCAGCGTCAGCCACAGGTTGTCGGGGTGCGTTTCCAGCAGGCTGGTCAGTTCGGCCACCGGTTCACTGGGCCGGCCGCCGCTGTTGCGCAGGCGTGCCAGCGCCAGCCCGTAGCGCTGCGCATCGGTCAGGCCGTGCTTGGCACTGCGGCGCAGGGTCTCGTATTCGCGGATGGCCGCATCCGGCGTGGTGGCGCTGAGCACGCGCAGGCGTTCCTTGGCCCAGTCGAAGTTCTGCTGGTCGCCGCTGCGGCTCAGCGCATCCACCGGCAGCCGCAGCGCATACGGCAGCAGTGCGTTGCCGTTGCGGCTCAGCGGTTCGGACAGCGACGGGTCGGCCGGGTCCACCCGTTCCTGGCGCGTGCCGCCCGGCACCGAGGTGGTCAGCACCACGGTGTTCTTCTTCATCTGCTCGGCGCGCGCCTTGGCCTCGCTGATGCGGGTGACCGTGACCGGGTGGGTCTGCAGAAAGTCCGGCGCGCTGTAGCCGCCTTCGTTGGCGCGCATCGCCACCGACATGCGCTCGAAGAAGCCGGCCATCGCATCCACGTCGTAGCCGCTGCGCACCAGCGTGCGGATGCCCAGCCGGTCGGCCTCGGATTCGTTGGAGCGGGTGTAGTCGATCTGGCGCTGCTGCATCAGCCCCATCGCACTGGTGATGCCGGCCATGGTGGCATCGCCCTTGGAATTGCCGCCGGCCTGTTGCGCGGCGACCACCGCCGCCAGCATGCCGAGCAGGATCGGGATCTGGTCGCGCTGCGCCCGTTCCACCCCGCGCAGCACATGCTGCTGGGTGACGTGGGCGATTTCGTGCGACAGCACCGCTGCCACCTCGTCCTCGCGCTCGGCGGTCAACACCAGCCCGGCATTGACCGCAATATAGCCGCCCAGCGTGGCGAAGGCGTTGATCTGGCGGTCGCGCAGCATGAAAAACGTGAATGGCTGCTGCGGCTGGTCGCTGTTGGCGCCGAGCCGGGTGCCCATGGTCTGCAGCCAGTCGGTGATCAGCGGGTCGTCCAGCACGTAGTCGTAATTGCGCAACTCGGCCAGCATCATCTTGCCGTACTCGGCCTGGCGCGCCGGGGTCAGCAGCTCGCCGGCAGACGAGCCGATGTCGGGCAGGCGGTTTTCCTGCGCGGGTGCCACCCCGATGGCAACGGCCAGCGTGAGGGCGGTGGCGAGCGGTAGCAGGCGCAAGTGGAACTCCCAGGTGGTGCGCGGAGCATGCGGGCAGCACGGCGCGATGGCGTGAATCAGCGGTTAATCCACAGTGTTGCGGTGACGACATGGAAATTCCAGTCGCCCGGTACCATTGTCAGACCTCAGACCAACCACGGAGTTTCCCGTGAGCCAAGATACCAACGTGCAGGACGCGGCCAGCGGCCCGCAGATCACCCTGTATTCCTCCGCGATCTGCCCGTACTGCGTGGCGGCCAAGAACTTCCTCAAGAGCAAGGGCCGGACCTGGACCGAGGTGCGCATCGACCTGGACCCGGCCGAGCGCAACAAGATGGTTGCGCTGGCCAAGCGCACCAGCGTGCCGCAGATCTTTGTCGGCGACGTCCATGTGGGCGGCTACGACGACATGATGGCGATGCACCGGGCCGGCAAGCTCGAGCCCTTGCTGGCCGGCAACACAGGCGGCCAGTCATGAGCGAGACCGGCAGCGGCAGCGACGACCGGCTGCGCGAGTTCACCGAATTCCGCCAGCGCATGAACCAGCGCATCCTGGCCGAGCCCAACCAGGTGGTGCGCCGGTTCTTTGCGCTGGACACCCAGACCTACCAGGCGGGCGCGCTGGATGTGAAGACCAAGGAACTGCTCGGCCTGGTCGCCTCGATGGTGCTGCGCTGCGACGACTGCATCAGCTACCACGTCGCCCAGTGCAAGGAGGCCGGCGTGACCCGCGAGGAATTCTTCGAAACCTTCTCGGTCGGCCTGGTGGTCGGCGGCTCCATCGTCATCCCGCATCTGCGTCGCGCGGTGGACTTCCTCGACCAGCTCGACGGCGGCGCCCCGGCACCGGAGCAGCACGCGCACGGGTGATTGGGGCGGGAGTGGTGATTCGGGATTCGGATTCGTAACGGCGGGCGAGGGCACGTGCCGCCTGTTGTTGGCGGCTTTGCGTTGAGGTGGTCCCATTTGGGAACCGGCCGCTGGCTGGGACGGCAGGTGCTTTCAGACAGCTGCACCGAAGTTGTGCCTGCAGGCGGTGGTACGCGCGGCCGTTCGCTGCACCGAATGGCCGCTGTGTGCATCCGGGGGCTCTTAGACCAAGGTCGGTTTGGGCGCCTTCACCGGCATCGGGCATAATTGCCTGTGAAACCTCCTTGCGCCGCTCTGCCGGGTATTGCGGCTGGCGCTCCCCCCTTCAAGTTCGGAAACCCAACGTTATGACGCAGACAATCACGGTCATCCGCGGCGACGGTATCGGCCCGGAGATCATGGATGCCACGCTGTTCGTGCTCGACGCGCTGCAGGCTGGCCTGACCTACGAGTACGCCGACGCTGGCCTGGTCGCGCTGGAAAAGCACGGCGATCTGCTGCCCGAGTCCACCCTGGCCTCGATCACCAAGAACAAGGTGGCCCTGAAAAGCCCGCTGACCACCCCGGTCGGCGAGGGCTTCAGCTCGATCAACGTCGCCATGCGTCGCAAGTTCGACCTGTACGCCAACGTGCGTCCGGCCAAGTCGTTCCCCAACACCAAGTCGCGTTTCGCCGATGGCGTGGACCTGATCACGGTGCGTGAGAACACCGAAGGCGCCTACCTGAGCGAAGGCCAGACCGTGTCCGAAGACGGCGAGACCGCGTTCTCCGGCGCCCGCGTCACCCGCAAGGGCTCCGAGCGCATCGTGCGCTACGCCTTCGACCTGGCGCGCGCCACCGGCCGCAAGAAGGTCACCGCGGTGCACAAGGCCAACATCATCAAGTCGACCTCGGGCCTGTTCCTGAAGGTGGCACGCGATGTGGCCACGCAGTACCCGGAAATCGAATTCCAGGAAATGATCGTCGACAACACCTGCATGCAGCTGGTGATGCGTCCTGAGCAGTTCGACATCATCGTGACCACCAACCTGTTCGGCGACATCATCTCCGATCTGTGCGCCGGTCTGGTCGGCGGCCTGGGCCTGGCCCCGGGCGCCAACATCGGTGTGGACGCGGCGATCTTCGAAGCCGTGCACGGCTCGGCGCCGGACATCGCAGGGCAGGGCAAGGCCAACCCGTGCGCGCTGCTGCTGGGTGCTGCGCAGATGCTGGACCACATCGGTCAGCCGCAGAACGCCGAGCGCCTGCGCGAAGCGATCGTGGCCACCCTGGAAGCCAAGGATTCGCTGACCCCCGACCTGGGCGGCACCGGCAACACCATGGGCTTTGCCAAGGCCATCGCCAGCCGCCTCTGAGCGACGCGGCGACAGCAAAAAAAAGGGCGTCCAGGCGCCCTTTTTTTGCGTTGAGTCCAGGGATTGGGTGGAATCGCTCTTACGAATCCCAATCCCGACGCTCGATTCCCCGCTCAATTCCGCGACTGCAACTTCGACAGCAAGCGCAGGAACTCGATGTACAACCACACCAGCGTCACCATCAGGCCGAACGCGCCATACCACTCCATGTGCTTGGGAGCGCCCTGTTCGACACCGCTTTCGATGAAGTCGAAGTCCAGCACCAGGTTCAGTGCAGCCACCACCACCACGAACAGGCTGAAACCGATGCCGATCAGGCCCGAGTCGTGGATGAAAGGGATGCGCACGCCGAACAGGCCCAGCACGATGGTCGCCAGATACACCAGCGCAATGCCGCCGGTGGCTGCCACCACGCCCAGCTTGAAGTTCTCGGTGGCCTTGATCATGCCGCTGCGATAGGCAAACAGCAGCGCGAACATGGTGCCGAAGGTCAGCAGGACCGCCTGGAACACGATGCCGTTGAAACGCGCCTCGTAGACTGCCGAGATCGCGCCCAGGAAGAAGCCTTCCACCAGCGCGTACAGCGGCGCAGTGACTGGGGCCCAGGTCGGCTTGAAGCTGGTCGCCAGCGCGAACACCAGCCCGCCGATCGCGCCGGCGATCATGTACAGCCGCGCGGCAGGCAACGGAGCGCCATCGGCCCCGATCGACTGCGACCAGGCGAAGGCGGCGGTGACCACTGCCATCAGCAACAGCAGGCCGGTCTTGTTGACGGTGCCGTTGAGCGTCATCGCCTGACCATCGCGGGTGACTACCGAGCCGGAACCGAGGTCGAGGAAGGTGGATTCCCGAAGGGCGGGATTGCCGCTACGCATGCGTGTTCTCCATGAAATGTAGATGCCTGCCGACTTGGCGAGCGATGCCGCGAGGATACCGGATCGTCCGATTTACACAGAGTGATTGACAGCAAGCCCAATCATTCCCAAAATAGCCGACCTTTCCAGCCTTCGGGATTGAAAGGTCCCGCCGGGGTATAGCGCAGTCTGGTAGCGCGCCTGCTTTGGGAGCAGGATGTCGGGGGTTCGAATCCCTCTACCCCGACCATTCCGAGCTCTTGACGGCGTGGGAATGCGAAGTTCGGTCCGGGCGCCCGTAGCTCAACCGGATAGAGCACCGGCCTTCTAAGCCGGCGGTTACAGGTTCGAGTCCTGTCGGGCGCGCCATCGGCGGTGCGGTAGGAAGTAGGTTTCAGTGGTGGCTGTAGCTCAGCTGGTTAGAGTACTGGATTGTGATTCCAGATGTCGGGGGTTCGAGTCCCCTCAGCCACCCCACTGATTGCAGGAAAAGTTGGACCCGATGCATCGCGGGGTGTTGCAACGACGCAAAAACGCGCATACAATGTGCGACCAGTTTCAGGGCCGTTAGCTCAGTTGGTAGAGCAGTTGACTCTTAATCAATAGGTCCAAGGTTCGAATCCTTGACGGCCCACCAAACAAAAGCACTTAGGCATCCGCCTAGGTGCTTTTCTTTTTGTGCTGAGGAAAAGATGACGCAAGGAATCGGCTGCAGCTTCGCCGTCGTCTCGGTCGGCGGCCGCGGCAACGCAGTGCCGATCTCGGCCCAGCGCGATGTCTGGCCGGCGTCAGGTGCGCAATCGCCGCCGACCGTCGCCCGGATGAGCGGATGCCAATGAGGTCTGAGGTGTCCGGAGCATTGCGGCATTCGATCCTGGGCCAGGTTGGCGTCTTCGCGATCGTCGGTCCTCCGCTCGGCGGGCTGCTGGGCCTGGTGCTGTTGACCCAGTTCGACCTGCTGACCGCGTTGTTGATCGTTGCCTGGTCCTACGGCCTGGTGTTGCCGGTGATTGCCTGCGCCGCGGCGGGATGGCTGTGTGCGCGCATCTGTGCTTGGCGGTACCGTGGGCGCCGGCCCAACCTGCTGGTCCACGTTGGCAGCGGTGCGTTGAGCGGTCTGCTTTCGACCGGGGTGATCGTGCTGCTGCTGGCGATCATCGGCGGCTGGTCGATGATGTCCGACCGCACGGTCATGCTGACGCTGCTGCAGTGTGGTCTGGCGGCAGGTGGCGCCTGCGCCGTGCTTGTCTGGCTGATGTGGTCGCGCCTGGCAGTGTCGCCTCGCGCGAGGTGACGGGCCGCCAGGCAACGTCCATCGGCACGCGCAGGAAGAGGTTCTTTGCTGCACTGGACGGCGCTGACGGCCCCGAAGCGGTGCGCTACGCCGGATCGGCGATGGGCAACTACGGCCGTGCCCGCTTACGGCGCTGCGCTCTGCTGCATGCGTGGGAACGCCAGCGTAAAGCATGCGCCCTGGCCGGGCGCCGATGTCACCTCGACAAAGCCGCCTGCCTGACGGACCGCGCTGTACACCTGCGCCAGCCCCAGGCCGGCGCCTTTGTCGGCATCCTTGGTGGTGAAGTACGCTTCGAACAGGTGCGCCTGCACGTGCGCATCCATGCCATGCCCGTTGTCGGCCACGGCGATGGTGACGTAGCGCCCGGCCGGCCTGGCCAGGCTGGCCTGTTCTTCAGCGACCACGGCGTCGCCGGTCTCCACGCGAATGACGCCACCACCCTGGCAGGCATCGCGGGAGTTGATCACCAGGTTCAGGATGGCGCGTTCCACCGTGTGGCGATCCACCATTGCGCAGCATCCACCTTCGGTGGTGCGCAGCTGCAATTGCAGATCCGCGCCGACCACCTGTTCGAGCAGGGGGCCGAGCTGTTCGGTCAAGGCAGCCAGGTCCACCGATTCCGGGCTGTACGGATATTGCCGCGAAAACCCGACCAGGCGCTGTGCCATGACCGAGCCATGTTGAAGCGCCGCGTCGGCCACGCTCAACAGCTTGGCATCGTGCGCATCGATCCTGGCGCGCTGTACCACCAGTTCGATGGCCGAGGTTGCCGCCTGCAGCACGTTGTTCAAATCGTGCACCACGCCGGCCAGCAGTTGTCCTACCGCTTCGCCCTTTTGCGCCTGCTCGGAAATCTTTTCGGCAGCGCTCTGTGCGGCGCGCGCAATGTCCAGGTCGCCTTCGATGCGCTCTTGCAGGTCGCGCAGGCTGTGCAGTTCGCTCGACAGCGAATGTTCGCGCGCGCGCGCCATGCGCAGCACGCCGCTGGAAAACGCGCGCTCTGCGGCCAGGGTCGAATCCAGTGTGCGAAACGCGGTCTCCAGCGCGCGGCGGTCGGAAATGTTCCTGCTCACCGCCAGGATTGCTTCGACCTTGCCAAGCGCATCGAACAGCGGGCTGGTGACGACCTGCCAGATCTGGCGCACGCCGGCGAAGTTCACGCCGGCGGCCTCGAATTCCTGGATCGAACCGGCACGGGAGCCGGCGATGGCCGCATCCACCAGCCCGGCTGCCTCCGCTGGCCACAGGTCGCGCCACTTCCGCGCGATCAGTTGATCCTGATGACTGGCGCCAAGCTCGGTCAGGCCATTGACGTTGATGGCCGTAATCCGCCCATCGAGGTCGATCTCCTTGATGCAGTCGCGGGACAGGGCCACGATCTGCCGATACCGATCTCTCATCGCGATGACTGCCTCTACTGGTGTTAACGGAATTTTAGCGAACCTAGGCTTTACCCAGCGCTAGCGGGGCGGAAGGTACGCCGCCAGGCCGGGTGGCATGATGAATGCATTTACCTTTAGTGTGTCGGATTCAGGGCCGCCTTGCATCGTGCTGCCCGTGCGGGCGGCAGGCACGCAAGCCGGCTCCTGTTTCTACCAGCCGCATCGCCCTCGCGATGCTTTTTCTTTCCCGGCATCCCTGCAACAATGGCCGGGCTGGCAGCATCGCGAAAGTGGCGGAATTGGTAGACGCACCAGATTTAGGTTCTGACGCCGCAAGGCGTGGGGGTTCGAGTCCCCCCTTTCGCACCAATGCAGTGCGGCCGTGCGTGTTCCGGCCGCTTCCCGCCGCAGGCCTGGGGGCTTTCCATTGCGCGGCGCAGTGACGCGTATTCCGCTGGCAGCGGCCGCCGTTATCGGCGAAACTACAAGGCTCGGCGGCTTTCTCGCCATCCGTCAACCCGCATCTTCCATCTCGTGCCGACGCTTGTGCAGTCGGTGGCAGGAGTCAACATGCAAGCATCGATCGAATCCACCGGCAATCTGGAACGCCGCCTGACCTTCACCCTGCCGCAGGAGCGCCTGGAGACGCATGTCGGTGGCCGCCTGCGCGAACTTGCGCGGACCACGCGCATCAAGGGTTTCCGCCCGGGCAAGGTACCCACCAAGGTCATCGAGCAGCGCTTCGGTCAGCAGGTGCGTGCCGAGGCGATGGAAGGCCTGCTGCGTGAGACCTTCGATTCGGCAGTGCGCGAGCATTCGCTGCGTCTGGCCGGCAACCCGCGTATCGACCAGGGCGAGAGCGATTTCGACTTCGTCGCCACCTTCGAAGTGGTGCCGGATTTCGGCGATATCGACGTGGCCAAGCTGTCGGTGGTGCGTCATACCGCCGAAGTGACCGATGCCGACATCGATCAGATGATCGAGAACCTGCGTTTGCAGCGCCGCACCTGGAACCCGGTCGAGCGCGGCGCGCAGGTCGGTGACCTGGTGGCACTGGAGACCTGGTCGCAGGCCGGCGACGAGCGTCTGCCCGCCGAAGGCGTGGAGACCGGCAGCAGCGTGCTGGGCTCGGGCGTGATGTTCGACCAGATCGAAAAGGGCCTGGAAGGCCTGGCCAAGGGCGAGGACAAGACCCTGACCATCGACTTCCCGGCCGAGTGGCGCGTGCCGCAGCTGGCCGGCAAGACCGTGCAGGTGCACGTCAAGGCGGTCGAGGTCTCCGAGCCGGTGCTGCCGGTGGTGGACAAGGAATTCATCAAGAGCTTCGGCGTGAAGAGTGGCGATGCCGAGCAGTTCCGCGCCGACATCCGCACCAACCTGGAGCGCGAGCTCAAGGGCGCGCTGATGAACCGCCTGCGTCGCGAAGTGGGCGAGCAGCTGATCGCCGCCTATGCGCACGTGGAAATGCCGCCGCGTCTGGTCGAGAACGAAGCCCGTTCGATGCTGGCGCAGCAGGTCGAGCAGGTCCGTCGCAGCGGCCGCAACCCGGGCGAGATCCCGGCCGATGCCCACCAGGGTTTCATGGACGCGGCTGCCAAGCGCGTGCTGGTCGGTCTGCTGGTGGGCGAGGTGGCACGTCGCAACGAGCTGCGCCTGGAATCCAAGCGCGTCAGCGAAACGCTGCGTCTGATCGCCTCGACCTACGAAGAGCCGGAGCAGGTCATTGAGATGTACCGCAACGACCCCCAATTGATGAGTGGACTGCAGAGCCGTGTCATGGAAGAGCAGGTGATCGACTGGATCGCCGAGCGCGCCCAGCACACCGAGCAGTCGCTGTCGTTCCAGGACGCCATTCGGGTCTAAGGTAAGCGACCGCGTGACACCAACCCGCATCCCGATGGCTGGGATGCGGATGTCAAACCCGGGCATCGGCGCAAGCCGCTGCCACTACAGGAAGACTGATGAGCATTGTGACCAAAGCCCTGAACCTGGTGCCGATGGTGGTCGAACAGACCAGCCGCGGCGAGCGTGCGTATGACATCTACTCGCGTCTGCTGAAGGAGCGTCTGATCTTCCTGGTCGGTCCGATCGACGACCACATGGCCAACGTGATCGTGGCCCAGCTGCTGTTCCTGGAAGCGGACAACCCGGAAAAGGACATCAGCATCTACATCAATTCGCCGGGTGGCGTGGTCACCGCCGGCATGGCGATCTACGACACCATGCAGTACATCAAGCCGGACGTGAGCACCATCTGCGTCGGCCAGGCCGCCTCGATGGGCGCGCTGTTGCTGGCATCGGGTGCGGCCGGTAAGCGCTATGCGCTGCCGAACTCGCGCGTGATGATCCACCAGCCGCTGGGCGGCTTCCAGGGCCAGGCCACTGATATCGACATCCATGCGCGTGAGATCCTGACCCTGCGTTCGCGTCTGAACGAGATCCTGGCCAAGCACACCGGCCAATCCCTGGAGACGATTGCGCGCGATACCGAGCGCGACAACTTCAAGAGTGCGGTCGATGCGCAGGCCTATGGCCTAGTCGACCAGGTGCTGGAACGCCGTCCGGAAGAGTCGATCCAGCCGTCTTGATCGCCAGATTGCTGAAATTGCAGGAAAAACCGGCAGGGTCGGGCTGGGCGGATGTCCTCCCGACCCTGTGCTATTCTCGAAATCGAACCCCCGTGCATCGGGTGGGGTAACTGGGTAACAGAAGCATGAGCGAAGACCGCCAAGGTCGTTCCGGCGACAGCAACAAGATTCTCTACTGCTCGTTCTGCGGTAAGAGTCAGCATGAAGTCCGCAAGCTGATTGCCGGTCCCAGCGTATTCATCTGCGATGAGTGCGTTGAGCTGTGCAACGACATCATCCGCGAGGAACTCGAAGAGAAGGCGCAGTCGGCACGCTCCAGTCTGCCCAAGCCGCGCGAGATTCTCGAGGTGCTGGATCAATACGTGATCGGGCAGTTGCGCGCCAAGCGCACGCTCGCCGTGGCGGTGTACAACCACTACAAGCGTATCGAGAGCCGCAGCAAGAACGATGACGTCGAGCTGGCGAAATCCAACATCCTGCTGGTCGGTCCGACCGGCTCGGGCAAGACGCTGCTGGCCGAAACGCTAGCGCGCCTGCTCAATGTGCCGTTCACGATCGCCGATGCCACCACGCTGACCGAAGCCGGCTATGTCGGCGAGGACGTGGAAAACATCATCCAGAAGCTGCTGCAGAAGTGCGATTACGACGTCGAGAAGGCCCAGCAGGGCATCGTCTACATCGACGAAATCGACAAGATCTCGCGCAAGAGCGAGAACCCGTCGATTACCCGCGACGTGTCCGGCGAAGGCGTGCAGCAGGCGCTGCTGAAGCTGATCGAAGGCACGGTGGCCTCGGTGCCGCCGCAGGGCGGTCGCAAGCATCCGCAGCAGGAATTCCTGCAGGTCGACACCAAGAACATCCTGTTCATCTGCGGCGGCGCGTTCGCCGGGCTGGACAAGGTGATCCAGCAGCGTTCCAACGATGCTGGCGGTATCGGCTTCGGCGCCAAGGTCAAGAGCAGTGAGCGCAAGCAGGAAGTCGGCAAGATCCTGGCCGAGGTCGAGCCGGAAGATCTGATCAAGTTCGGCCTGATCCCCGAGTTCGTCGGCCGCCTGCCGGTGGTCGCCACGCTCGAGGAACTGGACGAGCCGGCGCTGATCAAGATCCTGACCGAGCCCAAGAACGCCATCACCAAGCAGTTCAAGAAGCTGTTCGACATGGAAGGCGTGGAGCTGGAGTTCCGCCCCGATGCGCTGTCGGCGATCGCCAAGAAGGCGCTCAAGCGCAAGACCGGCGCGCGTGGTCTGCGCACCATCGTCGAATCGGTGCTGCTGGACACGATGTACGAGCTGCCCTCGCAGGAAAATGTCAGCAAGGTGGTGGTGGACGAGTCGGTGATCGAGCACAAATCCGAGCCGTATCTGATCTACCAGGCGCAACCGGCGCCGGCCAAGGCCGCGTCCGGCGACTGAGGCCTGGATGCCGTCGCGCCGGGCCCCGGCCTCGCTCGCGGATAAAGGGTTTCCGAACGCTACTTGCAACACCTGGCCGATGGCCCCATAACGGGGCCATCGGCTTTTTTTACGCCCCAAAACCCCCATTCTTGCGGAG
Organism: Xanthomonas sp. WHRI 6108; assembly: GCF_040202385.2. Taxonomy (NCBI): domain Bacteria; kingdom Pseudomonadati; phylum Pseudomonadota; class Gammaproteobacteria; order Lysobacterales; family Lysobacteraceae; genus Xanthomonas; species Xanthomonas sp. WHRI 6108. Next base: position 1,177,658 of record NZ_CP168198.1, read on the forward strand.
CGCCCCATGGCCCAGTCCCAACCAGAAGTTCTCGATCTGCCGGTGTTGCCGCTGCGCGACGTGGTGGTGTTTCCGCACATGGTGATTCCGCTGTTCGTCGGCCGTGACAAGTCGATGCGCGCGCTGGAAAAAGCCATGGAGGCGGACAAGCGCATCCTGCTGGTTGCACAGAAGTCGGCCGAAACCGACGACCCGACCGCCAGCGACCTCTATACCGTCGGCACGCTCGCGCAGGTGCTGCAGCTGCTCAAGTTGCCCGACGGCACCATCAAGGTGCTGGTCGAAGGTCTGTCGCGGGTCACCGTCGACAAGGTCGTCGAGCTGGATGGCGCACTGCAGGGCCAGGGCATCGAGATCGAAGCCAGCGACGCGCGTGAGCCGCGCGAAGTGGAGGCCATCGCGCGTTCGCTGATGTCGCTGTTCGAGCAGTACGTCAAGACCAACCGCAAGCTGCCGCCGGAGCTGCTGCAGACCCTGGCCGGCATCGACGAGCCGGGGCGTCTGGCCGACACCATCGCCGCGCACATTGGCGTGCGCCTGGCCGACAAGCAGCGCCTGCTGGAAATCACCGAAATCGGCGAGCGGCTGGAGCTGCTTGTCGGGCTGGTGGACGGCGAGATCGACGTGCAGCAGCTGGAAAAGCGCATCCGCGGCCGCGTCAAGTCGCAGATGGAAAAGAGCCAGCGCGAGTACTACCTCAACGAGCAGATGAAGGCGATCCAGAAGGAGCTGGGCGATCTGGACGATGCGCCGGGCGAGCTGGAGGAACTGGCGCGCAAGATCGCCGAGGCGGGCATGCCCAAGCCGGTCGAGACCAAGGCCAAGGCCGAGCTCAACAAGCTCAAGCAGATGTCGCCGATGTCCGCCGAGGCGGCCGTGGTGCGCAACTATCTGGACTGGCTGCTGGGCGTGCCGTGGAAGAAGCGCACCAAGGTCCGCAAGGACCTGAAGGTCGCAGAGGACACTCTGGACGCCGATCACTACGGCCTGGACAAGGTCAAGGAACGCATCCTCGAGTATCTGGCGGTGCAGTCGCGCGTGAAGCAGATGAAGGGCCCGATCCTGTGCCTGGTCGGGCCGCCGGGCGTGGGCAAGACCTCGCTCGGGCAGTCGATCGCCAAGGCGACCAACCGCAAGTTCGTGCGCATGAGCCTGGGCGGTATCCGCGACGAGGCCGAGATCCGTGGCCATCGCCGGACCTATGTCGGTTCGATGCCCGGCCGCCTGGTGCAGAACCTCAACAAGGTCGGCAGCAAGAACCCGCTGTTCCTGTTGGACGAGATCGACAAGATGTCGATGGACTTCCGTGGCGACCCGTCCTCGGCGCTGCTGGAGGTGCTCGACCCCGAGCAAAACAACTCCTTCAACGACCATTACCTGGAAGTGGACCTGGACCTGTCGGAGGTGATGTTCGTCGCCACCTCCAACTCGCTCAACATTCCCGGTCCGTTGCTGGACCGCATGGAAGTTATCCGCATCCCCGGCTACACCGAGGATGAGAAGCTCAACATCGCCATGCGTTACTTGGTGCCCAAGCAGATCAAGGCCAACGGCCTGAAGCCGGAAGAGATCGAGATCGGCAGCGATGCGATCCAGGACATCGTGCGTTACTACACGCGCGAATCGGGCGTGCGTAACCTCGAGCGCGAAGTCGCCAAGATCTGCCGCAAGGTGGTCAAGGAAATCGCGCTTGCCGGCCCGCAGCCGGATGCCAAGAAGGTGGTCGCCAAGAAGGGCAAGCCCAAGGCCCTGGTCACGGTCAACGCGAAGAACCTCGACAAGTATCTGGGCGTGCGTCGCTTCGATTTTGGCCGTGCCGAAGAAGAGAACGAAATCGGCCTGGTGACCGGTCTGGCCTGGACCGAAGTCGGCGGCGAGCTGCTGCAGGTCGAGTCCACCCTGGTGCCGGGCAAAGGCAACCTGATCCTGACCGGTCAGCTTGGCAACGTCATGAAGGAATCGGCATCGGCCGCCTTGTCGGTGGTGCGTTCGCGCGCCGAGCGACTCGGCATCGACGTGGATTTCCTGCAGAAGCAGGACGTGCACGTGCATGTGCCCGATGGCGCGACACCGAAGGATGGCCCTAGCGCCGGCATCGCGATGGTGACCTCGCTGGTGTCGGTGTTGACCAAGGTGCCGATCCGCGCCGATGTGGCGATGACCGGCGAGATCACCTTGCGTGGTCGCGTGTCGGCGATCGGCGGCCTGAAGGAGAAGTTGCTGGCAGCGTTGCGCGGGGGCATCCGCACCGTGCTGATTCCCGACGAGAACCGCAAGGATCTTGCCGACATCCCGGCCAACGTCACGCGCGATCTGAAGATCGTGCCGGTCAAGTGGATCGACGAAGTGCTGGATCTCGCGTTGGAACGTCCGTTGGCACCGAAGAAGGCGGGCAAGGAAAAGGCCCGCAAGACGGCTTCGCGGGTTGCGGTCCGCGGCAAGTCGCGCACTACTCCCGGTACCCGCGTCAAGCACTAAAACTGCTTGTCTAAACCCAGGCAAAACAAGCCAAAACCCGCGTCGTTATTGGGTTTTGGCTTGCGTGCGGTTGGGGGCGCTGGTATAAATGCACGACTCGTGGGCGCGGCAAATTGTGATGCGTCATGCGATACCACTTGTGTCGGGTTCTTCGCTAACGGCAAGAGCGCCGATTGTCGATTCCGCGGCATCTGCCGCAAAGGGAGTTTCAAGAATGAATAAAACCGAATTGATCGATGGCGTTGCCGCTGCCGCTGACATCTCCAAGGCTGAGGCCGGCCGTGCTGTTGACGCGGTTGTGAGCGAAATCACCAAGGCGCTGAAGAAGGGCGATGCCGTCACCCTCGTCGGCTTCGGCACCTTCCAGGTCCGCGCGCGCGCTGAGCGTACCGGCCGCAATCCGAAGACCGGCGACAGCATCAAGATCGCTGCTTCGAAGAATCCTGCATTCAAGGCTGGCAAAGCCCTGAAGGATGCAGTAAACTAATCGACTCGCTAGGGTGCTTAGCTCAGCGGTAGAGCGTCTCCCTTACACGGAGAGGGTCGGGGGTTCGAAACCCTCAGCACCCACCATTAAGCACCAGGCAAATGTTTCAAGCGCGGAGCGGTAGTTCAGCTGGTTAGAATGCTGGCCTGTCACGCCGGAGGTCGCGGGTTCGAGTCCCGTCCGCTCCGCCAGTTATACCGAAGCCCCTGAGCGATTGGGGGCTTCGTTTTCTCCACCGGATTCGCATTGCGGAAATGGTGGAGAAGCAGCAGTCCAAGTTTAAAGCGGAGCGGTAGTTCAGCTGGTTAGAATGCTGGCCTGTCACGCCGGAGGTCGCGGGTTCGAGTCCCGTCCGCTCCGCCAGTTATACAAAGCCCTCGGCTCCGTGCCGGGGGCTTTTTTTTTGGCCGCTATGGCGGCAATTGCGCGCCGAAAGCCATGTCGGATCCGGTGCGGTGCGGGATTGGGCTGGGTGCCCGGCGTCAGGCGCGTTACACTGCGCGGCTCGCCCACAGGCCGTGATTTGCCAATGCTGCAGAAACTTCGCGACAAGACGTCAGGCTGGATCGCTACCGCCATCCTGGGGTTGCTGATGATTCCGTTCCTGTTCGTCATCGACAACAGCTATCTTGGCGGCATTGGCGCCAATAACGTGGCCAAGGTGCAGGCACCGCCGACATGGTGGAAATCGGCGCCGTCGTGGTGGCCGGTCTCGCTGCTGTGGCAGCACCATGAAATCAGTACGCAGGATTTCCGCGCCCGCTTCGAGCAGGCGCGCATGCAGGAGCGGCAGCGCCAGGGCGAGAATTTCGATCCGCGCACGTTCGAATCCCGCGAAAACAAATTGCAGGTGCTCGACCAGTTGGTCGACGAGCAAGTTGTGCGTCTGGGTGCCGAAGATGCCGGCATCGTGATCGGCGATGCGACGGTGCGCGATTACATCGCCGGCATTCAGGCGTTCCAGGTCGACGGCAAATTCAGCCCCGACCAGTACCGCGCTGCACTTGCGCAGGGCACGCCGCCGCGCACGCCGGCGCAGTTCGATGCGTTGGTGCGCGACAGCCTGCAGCAGTCGGTGATTCCGCAGGCGATCGCCGAGTCGGGCTTTGCGACCAAGGCCGAGTTCGAGCGTTTGCTCAAGCTGATGGGCGAAACGCGCGACGTGCAACTGGCGATGCTGCCGCCACCGGCCGCCGATACCGCGCCGGTCAGCGATGCACAGATCAAGCAGTGGTACGACGGGCATACCCAGGATTTCCGTCAGCCGGAGACGGTGACGATCGAGTATGTCGAACTCGATGCCGCCAAGTTGCCGCCGGCAACCGCCGCTGACGAGGCGATGCTGCGCAAGCGCTACGACGAAGAGAAGGCGCGTTTTGTCGAGCCGGATCAGCGTCTGGCGTCGCACATCCTGATCACCGCCGGTAGCGATCCTGCTGCGCAGAAAGCCGCCGAGGAAAAAGCGGCCAAGCTGGCTGCGGAAGCCAAGCAGCCCGGTGCCGATTTCGCCGCATTGGCCAAGGCCAATTCGCAGGACCCCGGTTCCAAGGGCGCCGGTGGCGATCTTGGCTGGGTCGAGAAGGGCACGATGGTCAAGCCGTTTGAAGATGCCCTGTTCTCGATGAAGGCTGGCGAGGTGGTCGGCCCGATCAAGAGCGAGTTCGGTTACCACGTGATCCAGCTGCGCGAGGTCAAGGGCGGCCAGGGCAAGTCGTTCGAGCAGGTGCGCGATCAGCTTGCCGCCGAGCAGCTCAAGGCCGATGCCGACAAGGCGTTTACGGATGTGAGCGGCAAGCTGGTGGATCAGGTCTACAAGAATCCCACCGCGCTGGAGCCGGCAGCCAAGCAGGTCGGTCTGCCGGTGCAGACGCTGGGTCCGTTCTCGCGCGCCGATGCGAGCGGTATTGCGGCCAATCCGGCGGTGCTGCGTTCGGCATTCTCCGAAACGCTGGTGCAGGACGGCACGGTGAGCGATCCGATCACCATTGGGCCGAACCACAGCGTGGTGTTGCGTGTGACCAACCACACCGCCGAGGCGGCCCAGCCGTTGGACAAGGTGCGCGAGAAGGTGATCGCCGCCGTCCGCGCGGACCGCACCGAGAAGGCCGCCGCAGCGGCTGCCGACGCGTTGCTGGCACGTGTGCAGAAAGGCGAGACCCTGCAGGCGCTGGCCGCCAGCGAGAAGTTGCAGGTGCAGCCGATCCCGGGCTTGCCGCGCACCGCGCCGATTCCGACGCCGGCGGCAAACCGCGCTATCTTCAGCGCGCCGCGTCCGGCCGACGGCAAGCCGTCGGTGGGCAAGGTGGAGCTGGATGGCGGGCGCTTTGCGGTGTTCGTCATCAGCAAGGCGACTCCGGGCGACCTGAAGCAGATGCCGGCCGAGCAGCAGACCATGCTGCGCGAGCAGCTGAGCCAGATCGACGGCAACAATGCGGCGCAGGCGTACGTCAAGGAAATGCGCAAGCGCTACAAGATCCAGATCGAAGAGGTGCAGCTGTAACCGCTGCTGTTCGACTGGTGGAGAAAGAGCCCGGGGAACCGGGCTTTTTCTTTGGCCGATGCCGTCGTGGGCAGGTGCCAGCGTTCGTGTGGGGTATCCCGCCGCTGGCGCTGCGGCGAGTCTGTGGTCGCGTGGACCAGGCACTGGATGCCCGCAGCAACTGGCACAGGCACTGCGATGGCCCGCCGCAACTGATCTGACGTCGTGCGTATTGCCATCCGTTTGGGATAGGTCTGCCGGGGTTGCGGATTTCGCGCGTCATGGTTGCAAGGGTGCGGTCGCAAAGACGTGCGTCATTTAGCGCGCTGATCTTGCCAGGCCAATCTGCCAGGCCAGAAAAGCCAGTGTCGGGTTGCGCGTTTGGTGCGCCTACGGGTGGCTGCCTGTCGGTTGACGGCAGACGCTGCAAGCGCGCTCAATCAACTGCGATGTCGGTCGGCTTGCAACGATAGCGGGCCAATCGGCTGCGAGTACGCCCGTTTCCGATTCCACCCGTGTCCGATTCCATACGGCGTCGCTAGCAGCGCACGCAAAAGGTAAGTGTCAGGCGCTCTCTTCTACGCCTGCGCAGCGCGGCGCTCAATTTTCCCATGCGCAACGTCAGGGAAAAGCATGCCGCTGTAGCGTCAGCGGCGCCGGACGCAGGCGGCTTAGGTCAGGGTGTGTCTTCGAACGACAACACCATGCCGGGCTTCAGCACGGCACGCTTGTCCAGGCCATTGCTGGTCAGCAGTGTCGTGACGGTCACGCCGTAGCGGCGTGCGATGGCCCACGCGGATTCGCCGTTGCGGACCGTATGCGTGGTGCGCGCCTGTGGCCTGGAGGCATCCGTCGTCGCGGCGGCAACGACCGTGGGAGCGGCAGCGCTGTTGTCGGCAATGCCGCCCGTGTCGGCAGATGCGACCACGGCACCTGTCGCACCTGGCTGCGCAGGGGCGATCGGGGCGAGCACATGCACGCCCCGCGGTGCGGCGCGCGCGCTGGCCAGCGCCGGATTCAGCCGGGCCAGTAGCTGCGGTTCGATATCGCGTTGTCCGGCAAAGGCGTTGAGGCTGGTGCCGGCCGGCAATGCATGTTCGGTGAGTACCGGTACCGGGCGGTCGAGCGAGGTCAGCAGATTGCCCTGCTGCTGCGCATGGTCCAGCACACAGGCGAGCGCGTGCAGCTTTTCCACGTACTCGTAGGTGACCTTGGACATGCCGGGCAATTCGGACGGGCGAGCGTTCTGCGCGTTCATGCCGGCCGTGCGCATGGCCTGCAGCACGCGATACTCGCCCGCGTTGTAGGCCATCAGCGCCAGGCGCCAATCGCCGCCGAACATGCCATACAGCGTCTTGAGATAACGCACCGCCGCGGTGGTGGAGTCCACTGCCGAGAGGCGTCCGTCGTATTGCGCGCCAACCGGCACATGGTGGTTGCGCGCAGTGGTAGCGATGAACTGCCAGAGGCCGGCGGGGCCACTACCGTTGCGGGCGCCCGGGCGGTAACCGCTCTCGACGAACGGAATCAGCGCAAATTCGGTCGGCATGTCGGCTTCGCGCAATTCATCGACCACGTAGCCGAACAGCGGCAAGACATCCTGTGCGTCGTCTGCCAGACGGGCCGGCGCGCGCGAGAAATGTTGTTCCCAGCGGGTGTCGCTATGTTCGCTGTCGCAGCCAGGATCGGCGCGACCGTCCAGGAACGACGAAAAGATCTCCCGACCGTTGCGCACCTGGGGTGTGGCGGTCTGGGCGATCGAGCTCTCTGCGGGTTTGGAGCGGCTTGCGTCGTTGGACGATGCGGCTGCGGGTGCGATGACCGCCGATGCAGTCAGCACTGCCAGAAGCAGGCACCTCATGCGCGAAATTCGTCTTTCCAGCGCCGAAGTTCGGCGAAAACGTCAACTTCAGAGGAGATTGCCCCACCTACGCGAGATACCACGGCAGCGCGGATTTCGGGACTGCTGGTGCGTAAGAACGGATTGGTGGCCAGTTCACTCTTGAGCGAAATCGGCAGGGTAGGACGGGCTGCATGACGCATGGCCTGGGCTTCCTGTTGACGGCGCTGCAAGGCAGCGTTGGTGGGATCGACGTGCAGCGCAAAAGCCGCATTGGCCAAGGTGTATTCATGGCCGCAACACACGAGCGTTTCGCCAGGCAGGGAGGCCAGGCGCTGTAGCGCGTCGAACATCTGAGGAGCGGTACCTTCGAACATCCGCCCACAGCCTAGGCTGAACAGGGTATCACCGCTGAACAGATGGCGGTCAGTGACGAAGGCGATATGGCTGCGGGTATGGCCGGGCACTTCCAGCACATCGAAGCTGTTTCCAAGCAGGCTCAAGCGATCACCCTGGCCCACCCGGTGGGCGTCTGCCGGGATGCGTTCGTCGGCCGGACCGTACAGCGCAAGGTCCGGCCAACGCTGCTGCAGCGCTGCCACGCCGCCAATGTGGTCGGCATGGTGGTGGGTCAGCAGGACGGCGCTGGGGCTGAAGCCTTCGCGCTCTGCGGCGGCGAACACCGGCTCGGCCTGGCCCGGATCGACGATGACTGCGCGGCCATCGCTGGCGACCAGCGCCCAGATGTAGTTGTCGTCGAATGCGGGCAGGGCGGTCAGTCGCATAGAATTGGGACCATGCCTGCCACGCCATTCTCCCGTCAAGCTGGCGTCTCATCCTGGTTTGAAACAGGTGCAGGGCGCAGCCTGCTCCTGCTGGAGCGCAAATTGGCGCTTGCGGCGTTGCAAACGCGTCCCTCGCAGCCCTGGTTGTGGCTGACGCCGACGCCCGAGCTGCCGCCGCGCGAGCTGCTGCAAGGGCGCGGGCTGCGGCTGACTCGCAGCGCTGGCCGCTTTGCGGGCGATGCGCGTTGCGCCATGCCGTTTCCGTTGCCGACCGAAAGCCTGCAGGCCATCGTGGTGCAGCATGCGGTGGTGGGCGGCGCGGCGGAATTCCTGGCCGAATGCGAGCGGTTGCTGATGCCGGGCGGGCGGCTATGGCTGTTCACGCTCAATCCGCTGAGCCCGTACCGCTTTCGCTGGGCGCGGCGCGGTCCGGTGGCGCTGCGGCCGGATCGCTGGCGGCTGCTGGCGCAGCGTGCGGGGCTGCAATGCGTGGAGACCGAGCGCTACCTGGGGCCGATCTGGCGCACCGGGCGTGGCGTTACCGGCACCGATCGCGCACCCTGGCGCGCGGTGTATCTGCTCGAAGTGGAAAAGCGCGCCGCCGCTTCGATCGGGCCGACCCCGATCGCGATGCCCTCGCGCTGGCCGCAGCCTGTAGCCACGATCTGACGACCGACCACTTTCCAAACACCAGAAGCTGATGAAATCCATTGAAGTGCATACCGACGGCTCCTGCCTCGGCAATCCCGGGCCGGGCGGTTGGGCGGCCCTGTTGCGTTACAACGGCCGCGAGAAGGAATTGTCCGGCGGCGAAGCAACATCCACCAACAACCGCATGGAGTTGATGGCGGCAATCATGGCGCTGGAAACGCTCACCGAGCCATGCCAGATCGTGCTGCATACCGACTCGCAATACGTACGCCAGGGCATTACCGAGTGGATGTCCGGCTGGGTGCGCCGCGGTTGGAAAACCGCCGGCGGCGACCCGGTCAAGAACCGTGAACTGTGGGAGCGCCTGCATGCAGCCACGCAACGCCACAGCATCGATTGGCGCTGGGTGAAAGGCCACAATGGTGACCCGGACAACGAGCGCGTCGACGTGCTCGCCCGCAATCAGGCCATCGCCCAACGCGGTGGCAGCGCAACCGCGTAAGCAATCAGCAAGAGGATTCATGCGTCAGATCATTCTCGATACCGAAACCACCGGCCTGGAATGGCGCAAGGGCAACCGCGTCGTCGAAATCGGTGCGGTGGAGCTGCTGGAGCGGCGCCCGAGCGGCAACAACTTCCATCGCTACCTGAAGCCCGATTGCGATTTCGAGCCGGGTGCGCAGGAAGTGACCGGGTTGACGCTGGAGTTCCTGGCCGACAAGCCGCTGTTTGCCGATGTGGTCGAGGAGTTCCTGGCCTACATCGACGGCGCGGAGCTGATCATCCACAACGCCGCGTTCGATCTGGGCTTCCTGGACAACGAGCTGTCGCTGCTGGGCGACAACTACGGCCGTATCGTCGAGCGCGCCACCGTGGTGGATACCCTGATGATGGCGCGCGAGCGCTATCCCGGGCAGCGCAACTCCCTGGATGCCTTGTGCAAGCGCCTGGGCGTGGACAACTCGCATCGCCAGTTGCATGGCGCCTTGCTCGATGCGCAGATCCTGGCCGATGTGTACATCGCGCTGACCTCGGGCCAGGAAGAGATCGGCTTTGCCAGCGCCGATACCGGCCAGCGCAGCGAGCATGGCGAGGGCATGATCACCTTCGATCCGGCGTTGCTGTTGCCGCGCGCGCGGGTGGTGGTGACCGCGTCGGAGTCGCAGGCGCACGAGGCGCGCCTGGCGTACCTGCGCAAGAAGGCCGGACGCGCGTTGTGGGATGCGCCGGTTGAAGAGGTGGCTGCTGCCGGGTAGTGCGGCTGTCGGCAACGCGTGTCCGGCTGTCGCGCGGCGTGGCGGCGAATGGCGTGCCCGGAGTAGCTACCGGGCGGGTTCGATGCCCGAGCTTGGCTCTGCCAACAAAACGATGTCTCTCTGGTCTAGTGCGGAGCGGGATGATGTTGCTCTTCGCTGCAGGCCGGTGATCTGCGGCCTGGCTGCAGGGCCCTTGCCCGCCAACCATCGCAGGACACGCCGCAAGTACGTCCCTGTAGGCTCTTACGCGGCATCCATGCCGCGTAAGGTCCCGCGACGGTGGGCGGGCAAGGACCTGTCAAGATGATCGGTGTGCATGGTATTCAACTAGGCAGCCGACTCACGCTCTGGTGCAGTGCTCTCGACGCCTCCGGGATCCTTGGCGGCCTGGATGCCGCCAGGGAGTCTTCAGGGCTAGATTGACGGCGTGGTCCGCAGGCGGTGAGGACAACGCACCCTTGACCGACCAGGCGCTTGTCTGCCTTCAACCAGATGCGGGCCAACAACACCCTTGCTCACACCGCCAGCCGGGCGCTCGCTAGGTCTTGTTGGCCGCTTTTAGTAGCTGCGCACCAGGATCGCAGTGATGTTGTCCGAGCCGCCGCCATCGAGTGCGGCGGCGACCAGGCATTCGACACATTCCTGCGCGCTGCAATCGGCCTGCGACAGGGTCGCGGCGATCGCGGCATCATCGACTTCTTCGGTAAGGCCGTCGCTGCACAGCAGCAGCTGCATGCCGGATTTGAGTTCGCCCTGCATGGTGGCGACATTGAGGTGGACCGGATCGGTGACGCCCAGCGCCTGGGTCACCACGTTGCGATGCGGATGCGCGCGTGCCTGCTCGCTGGTCAGCGTGCCCTGGGCGATCAGTTCCTGCACATAGCTATGGTCCTGGCTCAGCTGCGCCAGCCGGCCGTCGCGCCACAGATATGCGCGGCTGTCGCCGACCCAGGCCACTTCGAAGCGCTGGCCCAGCACGCGCGCGGCGACGACGGTGGTGCCCATCGGCAAGGTGTCGTTGCAGCGACGCGAGGTCTTGATGATCTCTTCGTCGGCGATGCGTACCGCCTGGGCCAGCGGGGTGCCGGCGCGCACCTCGCGCACGATGGTTTCGCGCGCCAGGGCGCTGGCCACCTCGCCACAGGCATGCCCACCCATACCATCGGCCACCAGCCACAGCCCCAGTTCGCTGTCGCCGTAGTACGTGTCCTCGTTGAGGTCACGGCGCAGGCCGACATGGGTAAGGTGTCCGAATTCGAGCATGGGGGCGGGTCGCCAAGGAAGGAGGTGCGTGACCATCATCGCGGCGCGGCCGGCCCGCAGCAACACGCCGATCGCCGGTGCCGCAGGGCGGGTTCACGCCCGGACCTTCGATCGTGCCGGCGATGCCGGCCCGGGCCGCTTGTAGCTGGGCGCCGGTGCCCGTATGATGCACGGCCCCGGGACACTGGGGACCATCTGGAGAGGTGGCAGAGCGGTTGAATGTACCTGACTCGAAATCAGGCAGGCGTTTATAGCGCCTCGGGGGTTCGAATCCCCCCCTCTCCGCCAGATTCGCATCAGCCCCCGCAAGGGGGCTTTTGTTTATGTGTCGCCGCCGCGCGCTGCTGCGCTGGCTACAATCCGCCCGATATCCGTTGGAGGCCTGTCATGTCCGAGATCCTGGTGCCCGTGTCCTTTGGTGAGCTGCTCGACAAGATCGCGATCCTGCAGATCAAGTCCGAGCGCATGAGCGACCCCGGCAAGCTGGCCAACGTGCGCAGCGAGCTGTCCGCGCTGGAGACCAGCTGGATGGCGCATCCGGCCGCCGGCCACGACATCGTGCGTCTGCGTGCGGCGCTCAAGGCCGTCAACGAGCGGCTGTGGGTGATCGAGGACGACATCCGGCTCAAGGAGCAGGCGCAGACCTTCGATGACGGCTTCGTGCAGCTGGCGCGCAGCGTCTATATCGAAAACGACGAACGCGCGCGCATCAAGAAAGAGATCAACCTGGCGCTGGGTTCGTCGTACGTGGAAGAGAAGTCGTACCAGGACTACCGCGCTAGCGGTGTCTGAGAGCCGCTGATTGCAGGTCTGCGTAACCGACTCACGTGGTGGTCGGTGGGTGCGCGGCGCTTTCTGGTGCGCCGCCACACTTCGAGTCGGCCGGCACCGCGGTGATTGGCTGCCGCGCACGTGAGCCGGCGGTGTTTGGCTCTTGTTTCCTGGCTGTCCTGGGCGTCTGCACCGCGGCGCAGCGCGCAGCTGCGCAGCGATTGAACGCCTGTTCGAGTGCCGATCCGACGCCGATTCTCAGCGCGGATGATCGCTGCGATAACGCTCGAATGCGGCGATCGCATCGTCCACGGTGATCAGCGCCATCACCTGGTCGAACTCGATCTTGGTGCCCCATTTCAGCTGGTCGGCCGGCTTGCCCAGGTATTTGCGGGCGGCTGCGTCATAACGGTCCACGCAGTAGCGCACATCCGAATACGGGCCGCTGCGCAGCGGGTTGCTGGCCGCATGCAGGCCGAGCACCTTGGTGCCCATCGCGTTGGCGATGTGCATCGGTCCGGAATCGGGGGTGACCACCAGCTCTGCGCGGGCGAGCAGGGCGGGGAGTTGTTTGAGCGTGTCCTTGCCGACCAGGTCCAGCACCGGCGTGCGCGCGGCCGCGACGATGGCATCGGCGGTGCTGCGTTCCAGCTCGCTGCGGCCGCCGCACAGCACGACCCGCCAGCCTTGCGCTGCGGCATGGTCGGCCAGCGCGGCATGGCGGTCGGGATACCAGTTGCGGCGTGCGTGGCTGGAGCACGGCGAAATCATCAGCACCGGGCGACCATCGTCGTCCCATTGCGCGCGTGCCCAGCGATGCGCCTCGTCGGGAACCGGCAACTCCCAGCGCACCTGGGTCTGGGTCAGGCCGAGTGGCTGGGCGAAGCTGCCGATGGCGTCGAGCACGTGGATGCCGGGGCGGTCGGCGATGCGCTCGTTGACGAACAGGCCGTGCAGGTCCTTGGAACGGCTGCGGTCATAGCCGATCCGCCGCCGCGCCGGCACGAAGGCCGACAGCACATTGGCGCGCAAGGCCACCTGCATCTGCAGCAGCGCATCGAAGCGACCCGATGGCGCCAGCGAGCGGCGTAGCGCGCGCATGCCGGCCACGCCGGTGCGCTTGTCGTAGGCATGGAACTGCACGCCAGGCAGGCCGTCGAGCAATTTCAGCCCGGCCTTGTCGATGATCCAGTGCAGCTGGCTTGCCGGAAATCCCGCCTGCAGGGTGCGCACCAGCGGCACCACATGGGTGACGTCACCCAGGGCGGACAGGCGCAGCAGGCATAACGAGGCGGGCGTAGAAGCCATGGTGTTGTTAGACTCGATAGATGGTTTCTTTCGACGCCACTGAAGCGCTGGCGCCGTACCGCGAAGGCCGCGGCTATGGCGCCATTCTGTTCGACCGCGAACGGCTGCGGCAAGCCGATGCCGGGCTGTTTTCGCCGCAACGCTGGGGTGACAGGGCACGGCCGGTCGACGAAGGCGGGCGGGGTGGGGCGTGGTTCGTGGATGCGCCGTTCGGTCACAGCGTGTTGCGGCAGTACCTGCGCGGCGGCATGGCCGCGCGCGTGAGCCGCGATCACTATCTGTGGAAGGGCGCCGGGCGCACGCGCAGCTTTGCCGAGTTCCGGCTGATGCGCGAACTGCTCAAGCGCAAGTTGCCGGTGCCGCGCCCGTTGGCGGCTTGCTACTTGCGCGAGGGGCTGAGTTATCGCGCTGCATTGTTGATGGAACGCCTGGAGAACGTGCGCTCGCTCGCCGAGCATGCGCAGGTCGCCGGTCGCGGTGCGCCGTGGGAAGAAACCGGGCGGCTGATCGCGCGCTTTCATCGCGCCGGCCTGGATCATGCCGATCTCAACGCGCACAACATCCTGTTCGATGCCGGCGGGCATGGTTGGTTGATCGATTTCGACCGCGGCGTATTGCGCATTCCGGCCACGCGCTGGCGCGAACGCAATCTCAAGCGCCTGCATCGCTCGCTGCTGAAATTGCGCGGCAACCGCAGCCGAGAAGAGGTCGACAAGGATTACGAGCGCCTGCACCGCGCGTACGAGCTGGCCTGGGCCCGGGGCTACTGATGAACTGGGCATTGCGGGTGCAAGGGGTCGGCAATGCGTCGGCGGTGGCGCTCGGTTCACCGATGGCCACCATCGAGCGCGCCGGCGCGCCGTGGCTGACCATCGATTGCGGCAGCGAAGGGCTGACTACCTACCAGGCCCAGTACGGTCATCTGCCGCAGGCGGTCTTCATCACCCATGTGCACCTGGACCACGTCGGCGGGCTGGAACGGCTGTTCGTGGACAGCTATTTCTCCGAACGCCGCGGCCGCACGCGCCTGTACGTGCCGGCGCCGGTGGTGCCGTTGCTGCAGCGGCGGATCGCCGACTACCCGAACGTGCTGGCCGAGGGCGGCGCGAACTTCTGGGATGCCTTCCAGCTGGTGCCGGTCGGCGACGCGTTCTGGCACGACGGAGTGCGGCTGGAAGTGTTCCCGGCGCGCCACCACTGGCCGGAGACCGCCTATGGGCTGCGGCTGAAGGGGGCGCTGGTCTGGAGCGGCGACACCCGGCCGATCCCGGAAATGCTGGCCCGGTATGCCGATGACAGCGAGCTCATCGCGCATGACTGCGGCGTTCACGGCAACCCGTCGCATACTGGGGTGGACGATTTGGAGCGGGAATACCCGCAGGACCTGTTGAGCCGCATGCTGCTGTACCACTACGCCAGCGACGCCGACGGCGACGTGCTCCGCGCACGCGGCCATCGCGTGGCCGTGCCTGGTCAACATCTGCCGCTGGCGCAGCCGACTGCCGCCATGGTGCCCTGATGGGCGCCCTGCTGTTGCCGAACCTGGCCGCCGCGCCGATGCAGGACCGCTATGGCCGGCCGCTACGCGACCTGCGTCTGTCGGTCATCGAGGCCTGCAATTTCCGCTGCGGTTACTGCATGCCGGCCGATCGCGTGCCCGACGACTACGGATTCGATGCGCAGCAGCGCCTGAGCTTCGATCAGTTGGAAACGCTGGTGCGTGCCTTCGTCTCGGTCGGCGTCACCAAGGTACGCCTGACCGGTGGTGAGCCGCTGTTGCGTCGTGATCTGCCCAGCCTAATTGCGCGCCTGACCACGATCGAGGGCATCGAGGATCTGGCGCTGACCACCAACGGCACCTTGCTCGCCCGTCAGGCGGTGGCGCTGCGCCAGGCCGGGCTGCGCCGGATCACGGTGAGCATGGATGCGCTGGATCCGGAGCTGTTCAGACGCATGAGTGGCAACCGTGGCGAGATCGCGCAGGTACTGGCCGGTATCGCCGCTGCCGAGCAGGCCGGCTTCCAGCGCCTGAAGATCAACTGCGTGGTGCAGCGCGGCATCAACGAAGATCAGGTGCTGCCCCTGGTGGAGCACTTCCGTGGCAGCGGCCATGTGCTGCGCTTCATCGAGTTCATGGATGTGGGCAGTTGCAATGGCTGGACCGCCGATGCGGTGGTGACCTCCGCGCAACTGCACGCGCGCATCCACGCGCGCTGGCCATTGCTGCCGCTGGATGCCAATTACACCGGCGAAGTGGCGCAGCGGCATGCATTTGCCGATGGCGCCGGCGAGGTGGGCTTTGTCAGTTCGGTCAGCGTGCCGTTCTGCGGCGATTGCCAGCGCGCACGCGTGTCGGCCGACGGGCAGTTGTACACCTGCCTGTTCGCCAGCCAGGGCCATGACCTCAAGCCGGCCCTGGCCGAGGGCGAGCATGGATTGTCCGAGCATCTGCGTGCGCGCTGGAGCATACGTGGCGACCGCTACAGCGAGGTGCGCGCATCGACACCGCGCCGTGGCAAGCCGGTGGAGATGTTCCTGATCGGCGGGTAAGGCACTGCTGTTCCATCCAGGCGCCCCGTTCACCGAGAATGTCGCATCCTGAGCGCCTGTCATCGTGTCGTTTCCCATGCCTGCAAAATCCCGTTCCGCATGCCTGACCCACCTGGACGATTCCGGGCTGCCCACGATGGTGGATGTCTCGGACAAGGCGGTCACCGCGCGCAGCGCCACCGCGCAAAGCCGGGTGCGTTTTCCGGCCGCCGTCGCCGCGCAGTTGCGCGCCAACGGCTTGCGCAGCGCCAAGGGCGGCATCGTGGAAACCGCGGTGATCGCCGGCACCATGGCGGTCAAACGCACGCACGAGTTGATTCCCTTCTGCCATCCGTTGCCGATCGATGCCTGCCGGTTCGAGATCGACTGGGCGGGCGAGCAGCTGCTGGACATCCGTTGCACGGTGCGCTGCGTGCATCGCACCGGTGTGGAAATGGAAGCGCTCACCGGCGCCAGCGTGGCGGCCCTGACGGTCTACGACATGTGCAAGGCGTTGTCGCACAGCATGAGCATCGGCCCGACCAGGTTGGTGTCCAAACGTGGTGGCAAGCGCGATATCGGAGCAAGCCAATGAGCACGACAGTGACAGTGCTGTATTTCGCCAGCCTGCGTGAGGCAGCAGGCATTGCCAGCGAGCAGGTGCAATCGCAGGCGCAGGACCTGCGCGCGCTCTATGCCGAACTCGATACGCGCCATGGCCTGCGCTGGACACCGGCGCAGCTGCGCGTGGCAGTGGATGGCGCGTTTGCGCGCTGGGAAGACGGCGTGCGCGATGGCAGTGAAATCGTGTTTATTCCGCCGGTGTCGGGAGGTTGAGCATGAGCGAGCAGACTTCCGCCCTCTTTGCGCTTTCCGAGGTGCCTTTGCTGGTCGACAGCTTGCGCGCTGCGCTGGAACACCCGCATGCCGGCGCATTCGCCAGTTTCGAAGGCTGGGTACGCAACCACAATGAGGGCCGCAGCGTGGCCGGGCTGCGTTACGAGGCCTACGCCGCGCTGGCGCAGGCCGAAGGCCAGCGCGTGCTCGACGAGGCAATGAGTCGGTTTGCCATCGTCAACGCCTACTGCGTGCACCGCGTGGGCGAGCTGCGTATCGGCGACATGGCAGTGTGGGTCGGCGTCAGCGCGGCGCATCGCGGCGCCGCATTCGATGCCTGCCGCTTC
Source organism: Xanthomonas sp. WHRI 6108 (assembly GCF_040202385.2). NCBI lineage: Bacteria > Pseudomonadati > Pseudomonadota > Gammaproteobacteria > Lysobacterales > Lysobacteraceae > Xanthomonas > Xanthomonas sp. WHRI 6108. The sequence goes on from NZ_CP168198.1 coordinate 1,194,689, forward strand.
ATCATCGACGAGGTCAAGGCGCGCGTGCCGATCTGGAAGCACGAGCATTACCTGGAAGGCGATGCCGGCTGGCTGCATCCGGAATCGCAGACGCAGTAGCGCGCTCGCAGGCCACGCGCTGCGGGAACATCAAAAGATCAGGTTGGTGTTCCGCCGGTTGAGCGCGCCGGAAAGCGCCTGACGCTGCGCGTATTTCCGAGCCGTCGCCACGGCGCTGCAAATCACTGGCCAGCTTTGAGCATGGCCGCAAGGCGCCGGGTCGCAGTGGCGGCTGCACACCGTCTGCATTACGCGCCGAGTGCGTGCGGCATCTGTCGATGCGCCATCAGTCTGGGTTGGGGTGGTGTCCCCGCCGGTTGACCTCGGCGCCCGCATCAATCGATACCGTTGCTGCCTTCCGGCCCTGGCGGGATTTTCGATCTAGCGTCGCGAGGGACCGACGGGGCCACCATAAGACGTGGGTCACTGGCGTGACCCTGGATCCATGCAATCGTGTTGCTGGATCATGAAACTGGCGGAGAGAGGGGGATTCGAACCCCCGAAGCGCGGTTTAGACGCTTACACACTTTCCAGGCGTGCTCCTTCAACCACTCGGACACCTCTCCGTACCTGCCGTGCGACCGGGTCGTCGGCAGGAGCGGGATTCTAGCCGCCGCGGGCGCCATTAACAAGGTAAAGGATCTGCCGGTCGGGCGTGACGATGCCAGCGCAGGTGTCTGGCCGGCCCCCGACGCTGTCCGGCAGTCCTCCGGCGGGTGGCAACGCCGGGGGCACCACGGCCGCTGAACGAACCACTTGACGCGCCATGGCACAATATCGGTTCAGAGGAAGCTGGTTGCCCGATGTCTTATCTTGTTCTCGCCCGCAAGTGGCGCCCGAAGCGTTTTGCCGAACTCGTAGGCCAGGAACACGTGGTTCGCGCGCTCAGTAACGCGCTCGACAGTGGGCGTGTGCACCACGCATTCCTGTTCACCGGCACCCGCGGCGTGGGCAAGACCACGATTGCGCGCATTTTCGCCAAATCGCTGAATTGCGAGACCGGCACCAGTGCCGATCCGTGCGGCCAGTGCCCGGCCTGCCTGGATATCGATGCCGGCCGCTATATCGACCTGCTGGAAATCGACGCCGCGTCCAACACCGGCGTGGACGATGTGCGCGAGGTGATCGAAAACGCCCAGTACATGCCCTCGCGCGGCAAGTTCAAGGTCTATCTGATCGACGAAGTGCACATGCTCTCCAAGGCGGCGTTCAATGCGCTGCTGAAGACGCTGGAAGAGCCGCCCGAGCACGTGAAGTTCCTGCTGGCCACCACCGACCCGCAGAAGCTGCCGGTGACCGTGCTGTCGCGCTGCCTGCAGTTCAATCTCAAGCGGCTGGACGAAGACCAGATCCAGGGCCAGATGACCCGGATCCTGGCCGCCGAGCAGATCGAATCGGATCCATCGGCGATCGTGCAGCTGTCCAAGGCCGCCGACGGCTCGCTGCGCGACGGCCTGTCGCTGCTCGACCAGGCCATTGCCTATGCCGGCGGCGCGCTGCGCGAGGACGTGGTGCGCACCATGCTCGGCACGGTCGATCGCACCCAGGTCGGCGCGATGCTGCAGTCGCTGGCCGACGGCGATGGCGCGCGCCTGATGCAGGTGGTCGCCGCGCTGGCCGAGTTCTCGCCCGACTGGAGCGGCGTGCTGGAGGCGCTGGCCGAGGCCTTGCACCGCATCCAGGTGCAGCAGTTGGTGCCGTCGGTGGCATTCGTCGGCGATGGCATCGACCCGACTGCCTATGCCGCGCAGCTGCGGCCGGAAGTGGTGCAGCTGTGGTACCAGATGGCGCTCAACGGCCGTCGCGATCTGTATCTGGCGCCCAGTCCGCGCGCCGGTTTCGAGATGGCGGTGCTGCGCATGCTGGCCTTCCGCCCAGCGGCGGCAGTGCCGGCTGGCGGCAGTGACGATGGACGTGGTGCCAATGCCGGCGGTCATGCGCGTTCTACGGCAACTGGCGTGCAGGCCGCCGCACCGGTGGCAGCCGTGCCCGCACCCGCAGCGATGGCGAAACCGGCCGACCTGGAGGCCGCGCCTGCTGCCGTGGCTGCGGTCGCCGCACCGGCGCCGGTCGCTGCTGCGCCCGCGCCTGTCGTGGTGCTGCCCGCTGCGCAAGCATCGACCGATAGCCGCCCATCGACAGCTCCCACGCGCAGCGACGACACGCCGCCCTGGGCGATGGACGATGCGCCGGTGCGTGCCAACACTGCCCCCGTCACTGCGGCGGCGCCCGTGCTGGCGCCGGAGGCGGCAATGGCGCCACCCGCAGCAGGCGATACGGTGTTGCCGGCTGCGGCCGCGCCCGAAGCGGCGATGGCAGTTGCCGCAGCGGCTGAGGTACCTGCATCTGCAGCGGCGGTGATGTCGAGGCCATCGGTTGCCGCACCCTCCATATCGGCACCGGCACCGGCAACCGATCCGTCGGTCCTGCTCGACAACGGCCATATCGCCGACGCCGAGCAATGGCTGGATCTGGTCACCCGCAGCGGCTTGAACGGTCCCTCGCGACAGCTCGCCGCCAATGCGGCCTTCATCGGCCATCGCGACGGCGTGTTGCGCCTGGCGCTGGCACCGGGCTTCGAATATCTCAATTCCGAGCGTTCCATCGCCAACCTTGCGCAGGCACTCGCGCCCGAGTTGGGAAATACGCCGCGCATCGTCATCGAGACCGGCAACGCCGATGTCGAGACCCTGCACGAGCGGGCCAGCCGCCAGAAAGGCGAGCGCCAGAGCGCGGCCGAAACAGCGTTCATGAACGACCCGAACGTGCAGCAGCTGATTCAGCAGCAAGGCGCGCGGGTCGTCCCCGATTCCATCCGCCCTTACGACGAGTAACGACACATGCGTGGGAACATTGCCCAATTGATGCAGCAGGCGCAGAAGATGCAGGAAAACCTGCAGCGCGCCCAGGAAGAACTGGCCAAGCTGGAAGTCACCGGCACCGCCGGCGGCGGCATGGTCAGCGTGACGCTGACCGGCGCCAAGGAGTGCCGCAAGGTCCGCATCGACCCGAGCATCCTCTCCGACCAGGAAATGGCCGAGGACCTGATCGCCGCCGCCTTCAACGACGCCTCCAACAAGATCGACGCCGAATCCAAGGACCGCATGGGCTCGGCCACTGCCGGCATGCAGCTGCCGCCGGGCATGAAGTTGCCGTTCTGAGCGAGGGGATTCGGGAGTCGGGATTGGGGATTGGCTGGAAGCGAGATCCGCTTCTGCATTTGCGAATCCCAAATCTCCAATTCCCAATCCCGGCCACCCAATGTCCTCTCTTCTCGAACAACTGATCGAGGCCTTCCGGGTATTGCCGGGTGTGGGCCAGAAATCGGCCCAGCGCATGGCCTACCACGTGCTTGAACGCGAGCGCGAGGGTGGCCGCCGCCTGGCCGCGGCGCTGGCCAATGCGGTGGAAAAGGTTGGCCATTGCGTGCAATGCCGCGACTTCACCGAGGCGGAGATCTGCGCGATCTGTGCCAGCAGTAGCCGCGACCGGCAGCAGCTGTGCGTGGTGGAATCGCCGGCCGATCGTTTGGCGATCGAACATGCCACCGGCTACCGCGGGCTGTACTTCATCCTGCAGGGCCGGCTGTCGCCGCTGGACGGCATCGGCCCGCGCGAGCTGGGCCTGGACTGGCTCGGCGAGCGTCTGGCCACCGGCGAGGTCACCGAGATGATCATCGCCACCAATGCCACCGTGGAAGGCGAGGCAACCGCGCATTACCTGGCGCAGCTTGCCCGCCAGCATGCGGTGCGCCCGAGCCGGCTCGCGCAGGGCATGCCGTTGGGCGGCGAGCTGGAATACGTCGATCGCGGCACCTTGTCGCATGCCTTTGGCACCCGGGGTGAGGTGCTTTGAGGGCGGGGATTAGGGAGGCGGGATTGGGGATTGGCAAAAGCAAAACATCACAAGCGCGCGGTAAGCTCTTGCCAATCCCTCATGACCAATCCCCAATCCCCACCCATGACCGACACCATCTTCGGCAAGATCATTCGTCGCGAAATCCCGGCCAACATCGTCTGTGAAGACGACGAGGTGCTGGGCTTTCAGGACATCGCACCGCAGGCGCCGGTGCATGTGCTGTTCATTCCCAAGCAGCATGCGATTCCCACGCTGGACGATGTGCCGCCGGAGCAGGCGCTGTTGGTGGGCAGGCTCGCACTCGCTGCAGCGTCGTATGCACGCGAGCAGGGGCTGGCGCAGGACGGCTATCGCATCGTGATGAACTGCCGCGAGCATGCCGGCCAGACGGTGTTCCACATCCATCTGCATCTGCTGGCCGGCGCGCCGCTGGGACGGTTCGGCACGCCCTGACCTGGTTACACGATCGAGCGCATCAGCGCCTGTTCGAGCAGCCGTATCGCATAAACAAAAACGCCGCTCCCTGCGAGCGGCGTTTTTGCGTGTCACTGACTCAGCGGTCGATTACCACCAGCCGCGGCCCCAGCCCCAGCCGCCGCCCCAGCGCGGGCCCCACGGGTCGCCCCACGGGCCGTACGGGTAGGCCGGCACCACATCCACCTCGCGCACGACCGGCCACAGGTAGACCACGTCGGCATTCACCTTTGGCAGCTTGTAGTCGTACTCGCCGATCTTGGTGGTTTCGTAGCCTTCGATCTTGCCGATGAAGGTCACTTCGCGGCCGGGCTCGAACACGGCCGGGTCGTAGAAGCCCGAGCGGCAAGCCAGGAAGCGGCCATCGCTGGCGTCCACGGCGTTGCGGTCCGGACGGCCACTGGCATTGAGCGGACGCGAGATCAGCTCGAAGCAGGTCTGGCCCTGCCCGGGCTTGGTCTGGATGATCTTGCCGCCCCAGCGCACCGACGTGCCGACCTGGGCGCTGGCGGTGGAATCGCTCGGACTGACCGTAGGGAACTGACCCTGCAGCGGCTTGGGCGCGGTGGCGCAGGCGGCGAGCCCGAGCGCGGCGACAATGGGAAGAAGAAAGCGGGTACTCATGAGGAAGCTCCGGTTCGCGGGCGATGCTGCTGCAGATCTTTGAGGAGTGAGGCGCTGTCCGAATCAGCGCCAGCGTAGCGCGCGGCGGCGAAACGTTGGCTGAGTGCCAACAATGCCGGATTCGGGTGTGAACGGGCGACACGTTGCGCCCAGGCGATGGCCGGTTCGTGCGGTTCGCGGGCCAGGCCGAGCTTGTCGTAGCGGCGGCCCAGGCGATGCCAGGCGCGCAGCAGCGGGTCGCGTTCACGCTCGCCGCGCGCCAGCAGCCAACCCATCCACGCCAGCGCGCTGACCGCAAACACGCCGAAGATGGCGGCCAGCTGCGAGCTGTCCAGGCGATCGATGCCGAAGGGTTGCAGCAGCCGTTGCTGGCGGTCGGCGTCGAAGGACAGCACCAGATCGTTCCAGCCGCGGCGCAGCAGGTCGCTGACCTGGCCCAGGCTGGCCCACATGCCGAGCTGGGCGAAATTGTCGCCCGCGCCGACCTGCACGCGGTCTTCCAGCGTGTCGTAGATGCGTTCCGGCGCCACTGCGGCGGTGGGGTCCACCCGCACCCAGCCGCGCCCGGCCAGCCAGACTTCGGTCCAGGCATGCGCATCCATGCGCCGCACCACCCAGTAATTGCCGAAGCCGTTGTAGGTGCCGCCGGCATACCCGGTGACCACGCGCGCCGGGATGCCGGCCGCGCGCATCAGCACCACGAACGAAGAGCTGAAGTGCTCGCAGAACCCGGCCTTCTGCTGGAACAGGAATTCGTCGACGCTGTTGCGGCCGAGCAGTGGGGTATCCAGGGTGTAGGCGAAGTCGCGGGTGATCCACTGCAGCGCGCGCTGCACCACGGCATCGTCGTTGCTGCCGGCTTCCGCGCGCCATTGCCGTGCCAGCGCGAGCGTGCGTGGATTGAAGCCCGGCGGCAGGGCGAGGGCGCGCTTGCGCAACTGGTCGGGCAGGTCGGTGTCGAAGCGTGCCGGTGGCGCCGATTGCAGCTCCCAGCGGGTCAACGCACTCAATGGCCGCTGCGCGAACAGTTCGTAGTCGGGTGACAGCTCGGCATTGGCCACCGCCTGCGTGGGCAGGTCCAACGACACCAGCTGGCGACGATCGGTGGGCTCGTAGTCCAGGCGATAGCGATAGCGCTGAGGCCCGGCGGTGACCGAGGCGGGTTGGCCGCGGCCGGTCCAGCGCGCGCGCTGCCAGGTCCGGCCATCGAAGTCCCACATCACCGGCCCGCGCCAGTAGCGTTGTTGCGGTGGTGGCGCGTTGCCGGTGAACTGCACGCGCAGCGCCGGGCTGTCGTCGGCCATCAGGTCGATCCATTCGCCCGGCGACATGTTGTCCGACAGGCCGGGCCGCGACAGCGCGCGCTCGGGAACGCCCCACAGCGGCGAGCTCAGGCGCGGCAGCAGCCAGAACGTGGCCAGGGCCAGCGGCACGCCGATGGCGACCAGCTTGCCGATGCCGCGCAACTGCATCCGCAGCGCAGGCGTGGCGGTGCGGTGTTCCTCGTCGGCCAGCCGCTGCATGCTCAGCAGCGCGCTCACCACCGCCAGCAGCGCCAGCCCCATCGTCGCCGGCCCCTGGTCGAGCAGAAACGCCGCGAACGGGGCGAACAACGCAAAGCCGAGCAGGCTGCGCGCATCGCGCAAGGTGCGCAGCTCGGAGGCCTTGATCGCCAGCATCGCGGCCAGCACCGCGCAGCCGGTGTCGCGGCCGAAGCGCATGCCGATCTGCCAATACACCGCGCCCAGCATTGCCACCACCAGCAACAGCCGCACCGGTGCCATCACGGTGCCGCGCCAGCTCAGCACCCCGACCAGCACGGCGGCCACGGCAATGGTGCCGGCGAGCAGGCCGGGCAGCTGCAACAGCAACGGCGCCAGCGCCAGCCAGCTGGTGACCAGCACCCAGGCGCGACTGGCCTGGGTGATCGGGACGGACGGCTCAGTCATGGGGAAGCAGGGCCAGGGCGCGCAGACACAGGTGATGGTGGGCCGGACCTTGTGCAGGCCCCAGCGGCGGTTGGCCCGGCAATAGCAAGCGGTAGCGCCGCCCGTCGCGCTCGGCCAGGTTGACCCAGCGGGCAAGCCGCGCGATGCGGCGCTCGTACGGCAACGCGTTGAGCGTGCGCCAGTCCAGCGTGACTTCGATGCCCAGCGGCTGCTCGTATTCGCGCACCAGCAGGCTGTCGCGGCGTGCCGAGTGCTTCCAGGAAATCGTGCGTGGCGCATCGCCGGCGCGATACGGGCGCAGTTGGTGCAGCTCCTCGCCTTGCGGGTGCAGGCGGGTCTGGTTGGGCGAACCGGCGCCCTCGGGCAATGCCGGCCCCTGTTCCTCGGGCCTGGGATAGGCCAGCAGCGGTGTCTCCGGCCAGACCCACGACCAGGCGCGCACCAGCCCCAGTGGCTGGGTGCTGGACAGGCGGATGCGTTCGATGTCCTGCCAGCCGCGCCGCTCGGTGGGCACCGGCAGGTCGACCTCGGCCATGTCGTGCTCGAGCAACGCACAGAAACCGCTGCTGTCCAGATGATCCAGGCGCAGCCCACGCCGTGCGCGGCTGTCGCGACGCGCCAGCGACACCCGCATGCGCAACGGTTCGCCGGCGACCACCGGTTCGGCCGACACCGCCTCGACGCGCAGTGCCGACAACTGCAGGTGCGCCATGATGCTGCTGGCAATCCCGGCGGTGGCCAGCAACAGCGCCAGCAGCAGGGCCGGGTTGTTGTTGTAGTTCAAGGCGCCCAGCAGCATCGCCAGCAGCAAGGCGGTGACGAACAGCCCGAAGCGCGTCGGCAGCACGTAGATGCGCCGCCGATCCAGCACGATCGGCAACGCCTCCGCGCCCCGCGGACGCGCCAGCAGGCTGAGTCGGCGACCGATGCCGCGCACGTGCGCACGCACCTGGGTCAGTCCACCGGCACGCTGTGCAGCAGCGCCTTGGCCAGCGCCGGCCCGGACGAGGATTCGGCCTCCGGCACCAGCCGGTGCCCGGCCACCGCCACGAACAACGCCTGCACGTCTTCCGGCAGCACGTGCTCGCGCCCGAGCAGCAGCGCGTAGGCCTTGGCCGCGCGCAGCAGCGCGATGCCGGCGCGCGGCGACAGCCCCACGCGCACCCCGGCGTGCTGGCGGCTGCGCAGCAGCAAGGCCTGCACATAGCCGATCAGCGCATCGCTGGTATGGATCTGGCCCACCACCGTGCGCAGCGCCACCACGTCGGCGTCGCTGAGCTGCGGTGCGGCCTGGGCGATCAGCTCGCGTCGATCCACGCCCGACAGCAACGCGCGCTCGGCGTCGGCGCTGGGGTAGCCCAGGCTGAGCCGCAGCAGGAAGCGATCCAGTTGCGAGTCCGGCAGCGGAAAGGTGCCGGACAGATCGACCGGGTTCTGCGTGGCGATCACGAAGAACGGCTCCGGCAACGCATGGGTGACGCCGTCGAGCGTGACCTGCTGTTCGGCCATGGCCTCCAGCAGCGAGCTTTGCGTACGCGGCGGGGCGCGATTGATTTCGTCGGCCAGCAGCACGTTGGTGAACACCGGGCCGGGATGGAACTGGAACTGGCGCGAGGCGGCGTCGTAGACCGATACGCCCAGCACGTCTGCCGGCAGCAGGTCGGAGGTGAACTGCACGCGCTGGAAGCCCAGCCCCAGGCTGGAGGCCATCGCGTGGGCGAGGGTGGTCTTGCCCAGGCCGGGCAGGTCTTCGATCAGCAGATGGCCGCCGGACAGCAGTGCCACGAACGCCAGGCGCACTTCCTGCGCCTTGCCCAGCAGCAGCGAATTGACCTGGTCCTGTGCGCGCCGCAGCGATTGGCGCAGCGCATCGGTTAGCATTTCCGTGGAACGCAGCGGTGTCGACATCACAATTCCGTAGGTGGAAGAAGAGTGCACAGGGCAATGCAAGGGGACCAACGCGCACATCGCACCTTCGTGATCCTGTGGACACTGGCGACGGCCGTCAAGCTGTTGATCGCCGCGCGGCTGCCGCTGTTCGTCGACGAGGCGTTCTACTGGCAGGAAGGCCAGCATCTGGCCGCCGCGTATTCGGATCTGCCGGGCATGACCGCCTGGCTGGCGCGGCTGGGCGTGGAACTGGGCGGGCATCATCTGCTGGCCCTGCGCCTGCCGTTTCTGGCCATTGCCGCGCTGATTCCCTGGTTGATCGCGCATATCGCCACGCGCTGGTTCGGCTCCACGCTGGGCTGGCAGGCCGGCAGCCTGACCCTGCTGATGCCGCTGTCGGCCACGCTCGGCATCCTGGCGGTGCCGGATGTGCCGATGGCGCTGGCGGCGGTGCTGTGCATGGATGCCGGCGCGCGGCTGCTGCGCGAGGTCGATGCCACCAGTGCGCTCGAGCTCGCCATCGGCCTGGTGATCGGCGCGCTCAGTCATTACCGCTTTGCCGGGGTGATCGGGGTGGGCTGCATCGCGCTGCTGTGCATTCCGCAGGGGCGCGCGGTCATGCGCGACCCGCGCATCTGGATGGCGCTGACGGTAGGCGCGGTGAGCTGGCTGCCGCTGCTGTTCTGGAATACCGAGCATGACGAGGCCGGGCTGCGCTTCCAGCTGGTCGACCGGCATCCATGGCGCTTTCAGATCACCGGGCTGTGGTTCTTGCTGATACAGGCGGTGCTGGTGACCCCGCTGCTGGCCTGGGCGATGCTCAAGGTCGGCCTGGCCGGCACGCGCGCCGGTGGCGGTTCGCGTGCGCAATGGCGGTATTTCGGCCTGCTGGGCGGGATTTCGACCGTGGCGATCTTCGTGCTCGGCTTCTTCAGCGATGCCGAGCGGATCAGCTTCCACTGGCCGCTGCCGGGCTACCTGGCCTTGCTGGTGGCGGTGCCGGTGATCCTGATGCGTTGGCCGCATACGCTGCGTCGCGCGGCCTGGGCGATTGCGCTGCTCGGCACCCTGGGTGCGTACGGCTATTACCTGGCCGTGTCGGTGCCCTCGATTCGCGCGCATGCGGCCGGCGAAAAATACTATCCGCGCAACTTTGCCGGGTGGAAGGACCTGGCGCGCGCGGTCGAGCTCCGGCTCGCGCAGATGCCGCCGGGCACGCGCGTGCTGGCGGAAAACTTCAAGGTCGGTGCCGAGCTGGGCTTTCAACTGCACGATGCCAACGTGGAAGTGCTGCGCGCGGAGTTGAACGACAAGCACGGACGCAGCGCGCAGTTGCAGCAGTGGGGACTGCTCAGCGATGGCACGCGCGCCGGGCCGCGGCTGCTGGTGCTCTCGCCCAGCGATCAGCGTTATCGCGACCTGTTGAAGCGCTATCACGACATCTGCGAGATGGTCGGGCCGCTGCCGCCGCCCACGGTTGTGTCCACCGATCACGGCTACCAGCGCTTCCTGCTGTTCGCGCTGTCGGCGCAACGCCAGCCCGGGCCGTGCATCGCCCCGGCGATGGCCTGGATCGACACGCCGCTGCCGGACGTGCGCGTGTCCGGGCAGGTACAGGTGCGCGGCTGGGCATTCAAGGACGGCGTCGGGCTGTCGCAGGTGGAACTGCTGCTGGACGGGCGCCCGGTCGCGCAGGCCGAGTACGGCACGCCGCTGGATGTGCGCCCGTATTGGAAGATCTCCACCGACCCGCAGCACCCCAACGTCGGTTTCAACGCCACCTTCGACACGCATGCGCTGCCGCCGGGCACGCATTGGCTGGGACTGCGCCTGCATGGCCACGACGGCAGCGTCGAGGACTGGTGGGAACAGCCCATCACCGTTTCCGCACCTTAGATCACGCAATGACCGACACCATGACTGTTGTCCCTCCCGTGCCTGGGCCCGGGATCCGAATCGCCGTGCTGGTGCCCTGCCATAACGAGGCGGCGACGGTCGCCTCGGTGGTCGCTGCGTTTGCCGCTGCCTTGCCGGGCGCGGCGATCCATGTGCTGGACAACAATTCCAGCGATGCCACCGCGACGATCGCCGCGGCGGCCGGCGCGCAGGTGTGCCGCGTGGCGCTGCAGGGCAAGGGCAATGTGGTGCGGCGTGGATTTGCCGATGTGGAAGCGGACATCTATGTGCTGGTCGATGGCGATGCCACGTACGACGCGGCCGCCGCACCGGCGCTGGTGCGCAAGCTGATCGACGAAGGCCTGGACATGGTGGTCGGCGCGCGCCGCGATCAGCAGCAGGCTGCGTATCGGCCCGGTCATCGCGTCGGCAACGTGTTGCTGACGCGGTGCGCGGGGCTGCTGTTCGGACGCAGTTTCGACGACATGCTGTCCGGCTATCGGGTGTTCTCGCGGCGCTACGTCAAATCCTTCGCTGCGCATGCGCAGGGATTCGAAACCGAAACCGAACTGGCCGTGCATGCATTGCAGCTGCGCATGCCGGTGGCCGAGGTCGAAACCGCCTACGGTGTGCGCCCGGAGGGCTCGCAAAGCAAGTTGAATACCTGGCGCGATGGCTGGCGCATCCTCACCACTATTGCCAAGTTGTTCAAGGCCGAGCGGCCGTTGTTGTTCTTCTCCATCGGCTTTGTGCTTAGCGCCACGTTGTCGATCGTGCTGGCGATTCCGTTGTTCGAAACCTATTTCCAGACCGGACTGGTGCCGCGGTTTCCCACGGCGATCCTGTGCGTGGCGCTGATGCTGCTGGGTTTCCTGCTGCTGGCGTGCGGGCTGATCCTGGACACGGTCACGCGCGGACGCGTCGAGGCCAAGCATCTGGCGTATCTGGCTGAGCCGGGCGTCGCCACTCTTGTGGCGCCGCGTGCGCCTGGAGCTACCCGCTGATGGCAGCCATCGCGACATCGACGCCGGTGGGCCGGCGGCAGCGGCTGTTGGGCTGGGCCGATCGCCATTTCGGCTTTCATTCGCCACGCCAGATCGCCGCGGCGGTGACGGCGGTCGTGCTGCTGGGCGCGCTGCTCTCGCTTGGGCTTGGCCAGGACGCCAACTGGGACCTGCGCAACTACCACCTCTATATCGGCGATGCCTGGGCGCACGACCGGCTGGGCGTGGATCTGGCGCCGGCGCAGATGCAGAGTTACTTCAGCCCATTGCTCGATGTGCTGCATGCCTGGTTGATGCTGCAGCTTCCCGGGCCGGTGGCCGGGCTGCTGCTGGGCGGCTTGCATGCGCTGGTGTTCGTTCCGGTGGCGGCAGTGGCATGGCGCGTATTGGCCGGGCAAACGCGGCGCGCGCAGTGGGCACCGCTGCTTGCAGTGGCCGGCATGTGCAGCGCGGTGTTTCTGTCCGAGCTCGGCGGCACCATGGGCGACACCGCCAGCGCGATCCCGGTGCTGGCGGCGCTGGCGCTGGTGTTGTCGGCGCAGGCGCGGGCGCGGCAGGGCGCGCATGCGGTGCATCGATGGGCCATCGCCGGCGCACTGATCGGCCTGGCCGTCTCGCTCAAGCTCACCAATGCGCTCTACGGGTTGGCGCTGGTGCCGGCGGTCCTGTGCGATGGCGGGCGCCTGCGCTCCCGCGTGCTGGGCCTTGGCGTGCTTTCCGGCGTTGCGGCGCTGGTGTTGGTGCTGGTGGCCGGGCCCTGGTATTGGCAGGTCTGGCAGCACCTGGGCAATCCGCTGTTTCCGCAGTTCAACGGAGTCTTCAAATCGCCGCTGGCGCAGCCGGTGTCGATCGCCGATGTGCGGTGGTTGCCGCGCAATCTCGGCGAGCAGCTGATCTGGCCGCTGCTGTTTACCTTCAAGCCGCAGCGGATCGGCGATCTCGGTCTGGTGCAGGCCGGTTGGGCGGTGCTGTATGCGGTGACGCTGGTCGCTGCAGGGCGCTGGTTGCTGCGTCGGCCGGTGCGGCAGGTCGGGCTGGATCGCTCGGCCGTGGTCCTGCTGGTGTTCTTCGGCGTTGCGTACGCGCTGTGGCAGGCCATTTTCAGCATCCATCGCTATCTGGTGGTGCTGGAGCTGCTTGCGCCGTTGGTGCTCTGGATCGTGTGCCGGCACGCATTTGCCACATACGCCGATCGCAAGGCGGCCTGGTTGATCGGGCTATGCGCCCTGGTTGCGGTGGTCGGGTGGAAGGATTGGGGGCATGAAGCCTGGGCACGCGACAGCTTCCAGGTGCAGCAGCCGGCGATGGGCGAACCTGCCGCCTCCACGGTGTTGCTGGTCGGCGACGAGCCGCAATCCTGGCGGGTGCCGCTGCTTCCGCGGCAGGCGCGTTATATCGGTGTGGCGACGAATATCGCCGAGACCGACCAGTACCGGCAGCGCGTGCGCACGCTGATTGCCGAGCGGCCGCAGCTCTACGCCGTGCTGGGCGCGGCGCGCGACAAGCAGCAGCTGCGGATCGACCGGATGAATCGCTGGGCGCAGCAACTGGGCTGGAGCGTGCAACCGCAATGCACGCGCCTACGCTGGTTGATCGCGCGCGGACTGCGTGCCGAACTGGATGCATCGCAGCCGGGCCGCTGCGTACTCCACGTTGCCAAGGGCAGGGCGCTGGACATCGCCGCCGGCGACCGTGCCGTGCGCGAGGCCGCGCAGCAGCGCCTGGCCGCGTACGGGCTGACGCTGGACCCTGCGCGCTGCCGCACGCTGTCCTCGCATGTGGGGCAGGCTGATTATCCGTATCAGTTCTGTGAGCTGACTCGGCCCGGTTAGGGCTGCGTGCCTGGTGCAGGGATTGGGGATTGGGGATTCGAGATTCGAGATCGGGGAGTTTTGCTCGTGCCCGATCTTTTCCATGCGTGCGCGGCCTTCACTCCTGGTCGCACGGCAATTCTTACGGAATCTCGAACCCCGCCTGCCGCAGCAGCCGTGCTAGCGCGATCAGCGGCAGACCGACCAGGGCAGTGGGGTCCTGCGAGCGAATGGCGTCGAACAGGCTGATCCCGAAGCCCTCGCACTTGAAGCTGCCGGCGCAATCCAGCGCTGGCTCGGCGGCCAGGTAGCGGTCGATTTCGGCGGGCATCAGCGGGCGCAGCTGCACCTCGGTCAGGTCCAGCGCGTGCGCAGTGCGGCCAGGGCCGACCAGACTCACTGCCGTATGGAAGCGCACCACGCGGCCGGACATCGCGGTCAGCTGCGCATGCGCCCGCTCCAGCGTGCCTGGTTTGCCCAGGGCCAAGCCATCCAGGTCGGCGACCTGGTCCGAACCGATCACCCAGGCGTCGGGCGCCTGCGCCGCCACCGCTGCTGCCTTTTCGGCAGCCAGCCGGCTGGCCAGCGCGTCCGGGCGCTCCCCAGGCTGCGCCTGTTCGTCGACCTCCGGCCGGGCGGTGGTGAAGTCCAGGCGCAGCCGGCCGAGCAGCTCGCGTCGATAGACAGAGGTGGAGGCAAGAATCAGGCGTGGCATCATGGGGCGCTGCACAGGACGGGCAGGGAAGTCTGCCAGCGTTGGCGCCTTGCGAGGCGCGTGAATAGGGGTATTTGACAGAGCGTCGGCGGGTCTTTAACATTCTGCGGCTTATGTCCGCGAACGTACCCGAAATGCTGGATGCTTGGCGGATGGTCGTAGCGCGCAGGCGCTTCGATGGCCGCATCCCGCTCTCTGCGATGACCCGCCTGCAAGGGAGCTTGGTCGATACCGAGGGCGAGTGTGTCTATTCGCTCCAATTCGATCATGACGACCTGTTGAAGGTCGCCTATGTCGAACTCAGTGTCGATGTCGAGCTTCCGCTGGCCTGCCAGCGCAGCCTGCAGCGTTTTCTGTATCCGGTGCAAATCAGACAGCGTCTTGGTTTGATCCGTGACGAAGCCGACGAAGCTGCGTTGCCGGCCGAGTACGAGGCCTTGCTGGTGCCGGAAGATGGCATGCTGCGGGCCGCGGATCTGGTCGAGGACGAACTGGTGCTGTCGATACCGGTGGTGCCGATGGCGCCGGGTAGCGAAGCCGTCGAGGCCGAGTGGGTTCCGACCCAGGAAGAGCAAGACAAGGCCAGTCCGTTCGCGGCACTGGCAGCGTTCAAAAAACAGTAACCGCCGCTGTGAAGGGCGGAAAGACAGGTCGGCGCGGGCGTGAAGCGTCCTGTTCGACTCGACAGACAAGTTATCGAACTTAAGTTGGAGCAATCCCATGGCTGTGCAGAAATCCCGAGTTACCCCGTCGCGTCGCGGCCAGCGTCGTTCGCACGATGCCCTGACCGCCAAGCAGCTGTCGACCGATCCGACCAGCGGCGAGATCCATCTGCGCCACCACATCACCGCTGACGGTTACTACCGTGGCAAGAAGGTGATTGCGACCAAGTCGTCGGCCGTCCAAGAAGATTGATTCGTGGCACCCGGCGCGTTCGACGCTGCCGGGTGACCCTCGCTTCTTCCGGAGCCGCCGACCACCGCGGCTCTTGCAACAGGGAACAGTATGAGCAAGCGGATCTATTCCAGAATCGCGGGCACGGGTAGCTATTTGCCCGAAAAGGTGTTGACCAACGACGACATGTCCAAGATCGTCGACACCAGCGATGAATGGATCTTCTCGCGCACTGGTATCCGTGAGCGTCACATCGTCGCCGACGACCAGACCACCAGCGACCTGGCGTATTTCGCCTCGCTGAAGGCGATGGAAGCGGCCGGCGTCACCGCCGATGAGCTCGATCTGATCGTCGTCGGCACCACCACGCCGGACTTGATCTTCCCGTCCACTGCCTGCCTGTTGCAGGCGCGGCTGGGCAATGTCGGGTGCGGCGCGATGGACGTCAACGCCGCCTGCTCGGGCTTTGTCTACGCGCTCAGCGTGGCCGACAAGTTCGTGCGCAGCGGCGACGCCAAGACCGTGCTGGTGGTGGGCGCAGAAACCCTGACCCGTATCGTCGACTGGACCGACCGCACCACCTGCGTGCTGTTCGGCGATGGCGCTGGCGCGGTCGTGCTCAAGGCCGACGAAGACACCGGCATCCTCAGCACCCATCTGCATGCCGATGGCAGCAAGAAAGAGCTGCTGTGGGATCCGGTCGGCGTGTCGGTGGGCTTCGGCGAAGGCAAGAACGGCGGCGGCGCCTTGCTGATGAAGGGCAACGACGTGTTCAAGTACGCGGTCAAGGCGCTGGATTCGGTGGTCGACGAGACCCTGGCCGCCAATGGCTACGACAAGCACGACCTGGACTGGCTGATCCCGCACCAGGCCAACCTGCGCATCATCGAAGCCACCGCCAAGCGGCTGGATCTGCCGATGGAGCAGGTGGTGGTCACCGTGGATCGCCACGGCAATACCTCCTCGGCCTCGGTGCCGCTGGCACTGGACGAAGCGGTACGCTCCGGCCGCGTGCAGCGGGGTCAATTGCTGCTGCTGGAAGCGTTCGGTGGTGGATTTACCTGGGGCTCGGCGCTGCTGCGCTACTGAGTTCCGCAGGCAGCGCCGTGTCCGCCGGCGATGCCTGACAGCGTCAGGGACGGACCCGTTATGGCAGAACCCATCGTCATCGCCGGACAGCGCGTCTGGCTGAAGCAGTACCGCCGTGACAGCCGGGCGGTCTCGCTCGGAGCACTCAACTTCGTCGCCCGCCGCTGGGGCCTGGACGCCTTGCGTCCACCGCCGCACCGTGGCGGCGATGCCGCGCGCGATCTGGAAGCGCGCCGGCTCGGCGAACTGCAGGCGCAAGCGGTGAATGTGCCGCGCGTGGTCGGTTGCGGGCAGGCGGCCCTGGTGCTCAGCGACAACGGCCGTTCCTTTGCCAGCTGCCTGCGCGAGGCCGACGCGCCCGAGCGCGACCGCCTGATCGCGCTGGCAGTGGCCGCCATTGCCGCTGCCCATCGCGATGGCGCGTACTTCGGCCAGCCACTTCCGCGCAACATGACCTTCGACGGGCAGGCGGTCGGCTTCATCGATTTCGAAGAAGACCCGCTGGAAGTGATGGACCTGGCCCAGGCCCAGGCGCGCGACTGGCTGGTGTTCGGCTACGGCGTGGCCAAGTATTACCGCGGCCGCCGCGAGGTGCTGCAGCGGTTGATGACGGGCGCCTTCGATGCGGCCGGCCCGGCGGTGGCGGCGCATGCGCATGTGGTGACCGGGCGCCTGCAGCGGTTTGCGCAGCTCACCGGTCGCCTGGGGCGCTCGGCCGGGGCGCTGGCGCGCGCCATTTTAGCCATTCACGCGGCGACCTCCCTGGCCGTGGTGCTGGTGCTGGTGATGTGCGTGGACTGGCTCGCCGATGGCGAAATGGACCTGCTCAACGCCTTGCTGTAAGTGTGCCGGCGGTCGCGCCGGACGGGCCTTGCATACGCGGCAGTACAGACGCCGGGGCGATTTCGCACGTATCATCCCGGCTCGATTTTTGTAGGCAGCAACGCGTGACCGAATCCACTCTCGCCTTCGTGTTCCCCGGCCAGGGCTCGCAGTCCCTGGGCATGCTGGCTGAACTGTCCGAGCTGCATCCGCAGATCCGCGAAACCTTCGCCGAAGCCTCCGAAGGCGCCGGCGTCGACCTGTGGGCGCTGTCCCAGGGCGGCCCGGAAGAGATGCTCAACCGCACCGAATACACCCAGCCGGCCTTGCTGGCCGCCGGCGTGGCGGTGTGGCGGCTGTGGAATGCGCAGCGCGGGCAGCGCCCGGCGGTCCTGGCCGGGCACAGCCTGGGCGAATACACCGCGCTGGTCGCTGCCGGCGCGCTGTCGCTGCACGACGGCGCGCACCTGGTGCGGCTGCGCGGCCAGTTCATGCAGGCCGCCGCGCCGGCCGGTGTCGGTGCGATGGCGGCGGTGCTGGGCGCCGAGGATGCGCTGGTGCTGGAGGTCTGTGCCGAGGCGGCAGGCAGCCAGGTGGTGGTGCCGGCCAATTTCAACTCGCCCGGTCAGATCGTGATCGGCGGCGATGCGGCGGCGGTGGATCGCGCGCTGGCCCTGCTGGCCGAGCGCGGCGTGCGCAAGGCGGTCAAACTGGCGGTGAGCGTGCCCTCGCATACCCCGTTGATGCGCGATGCCGCCAACCAGCTCGCCGAAGCGATGGCCGGGCTGAGCTGGCACGCGCCGCAGACTCCGGTGGTGCAGAACGTCGATGCGCGCGTGCACACCGGCAGCGATGCGATCCGCCAGGCGCTGGCCGAGCAGCTGTACCTGCCGGTGCAGTGGACCGGCTGCGTGCAGGCGCTGGCCGCCCAGGGCATCACCCGGGTCGCCGAATGCGGCCCCGGCAAGGTGCTGAGCGGGCTGATCAAGCGCATCGACAAGAGCCTGGACGCCCGTCCGCTGGCCACGCCTGGCGATTACGCCGGCGCGCTCGAGGCGTGGACGCACTGATTCGACGCACCTGCCGGCGCTGCCGGCAGCCCTCATCGTTCGCGGCTGCGGTCGCGAGCTCCCCACTCGAGGAACAGCATTCATGAGCAAGCCTCTGCAGGGCGAGATCGCCCTCGTCACCGGTGCCAGTCGCGGCATCGGCGCGGCCATCGCCGACACGCTGGCCGCCCAGGGCGCCACCGTGATCGGTACCGCGACCTCGGCCTCCGGCGCTGCGGCGATCGGCGCGCGCCTGGCTGCCCAGGGCGGCCACGGCCGTGAGCTCAACGTCACCGACGCTGCGGCGGTCGATGGCCTGATCGATGCGATCGGCAAGGAGTTCGGCGCGATCTCGATCCTGGTCAACAATGCCGGCATCACCCGCGACAACCTGTTGATGCGGATGAAGGACGACGACTGGCAGGCGATCATCGACACCAACCTGACCAGCGTGTTCCGCACCTCCAAGGCGGTGATGCGCGGCATGATGAAGGCGCGCAAGGGCCGCATCGTCAACATCGCCTCGGTGGTGGGCGTGACCGGCAACCCCGGCCAGACCAACTACGCTGCGGCCAAGGCCGGCATCATCGCGTTCTCCAAGTCGCTGGCCAAGGAAATCGGCTCGCGCGGGGTCACCGTGAATGTGGTGGCGCCCGGCTTCATCGATACCGACATGACCAAGGCGCTGCCGGAGGAGGCCAAGGCCGCCCTGCTGCAGCAGATCGCGCTCGGGCATCTGGGCGCGCCGGAAGACATCGCCAACGCGGTGGCGTTCCTGGCCGGCCCGAGCGCCGGTTACATCACCGGTGAGACCCTGCACGTCAACGGCGGCATGTACATGCCGTGAGCGTGCGGCGCCGGGAGGCGCTAAGTGGCTGATCGGCCGGGACTTGTGATGCAATGCAAGGCTCGGTCGCTTCCACTACACTATCCAACGCGGCCATCGCAGCCCGATGGCGTTTTTTTCGTACCACCACTACTCCATCTGGAGCGATATCCCCAATGAGCACCATCGAAGAACGCGTCAAGAAAATCGTCGTCGAACAACTCGGCGTCAAGGAAGAGGAAGTCACCACCAGCGCATCGTTCGTCGATGACCTGGGTGCCGACTCGCTGGACACCGTCGAGCTGGTGATGGCGCTGGAAGAAGAGTTCGAGTGCGAGATCCCGGACGAAGAGGCTGAGAAGATCACCTCGGTCCAGCAGGCGATCGACTACGTCAAGGCTCACGTCAAGAGCTGATGCGTTGTTCCTGACGGCGGTGGCGTGCGTCAAGCCGCTGCTGCGTCAGACATTCCATGGGGCCGCTGATGCGGCCCTGTGTTTTTCAAGCGTCATCCGCAAACTGCAAGCACCGTCCGTTCCGCGGTGAGGAGATCTGCAATGAGTCGTCGTGTTGTCGTTACCGGCATGGGCATGGTGTCGCCGCTAGGCAATGATCTGGCCACCAGCTGGGATGGAATCATCCACGGGCGCTCAGGCATCGGCCCGATCACGCAGATCGATGCCTCGCAGTTCACCACCAAGATCGCCGGCGAGATCAAGAATTTCGACCCCACGCTTTTTGTGTCCGCCAAGGACGTCAAGAAGATGGATTCGTTCATCCATTACGGTGTCGGTGCCTCGTTCATGGCGCTGGACGACTCCGGCCTGGAAATCGACGAAAGCAATGCCGAACGCGTTGGCGCCATTCTCGGCTCCGGCATCGGCGGGCTGCTCGGTATCGAAGAGCAGACCATCAAATTCCATGAGGGCGGCGCGCGCAAGATTTCGCCGTTCTATGTGCCCAGCACCATCATCAACATGCTGCCGGGCCAGGTGAGCCTGATCAAGGGCCTGAAAGGCCCGACCTTCTCGGCCGTATCGGCCTGCGCCACTTCCAACCATTCGATCGGCACCGCGATGCGCATGATCCAGCACGGCGACGCCGATGTGATGCTGGCCGGCGGCGCCGAGCGCGGCTCCTCGCCGAGTTCGGTGGGCGGCTTCTGCGCGATGAAGGCCATGTCCACCCGCAACGACGACCCGACCGGCGCCTCGCGTCCGTGGGACAAGCAGCGCGACGGCTTCGTGCTGGGCGACGGTGCCGGCGTGCTGGTGCTGGAAGAGTACGAACACGCCAAGGCGCGTGGCGCACGTATCTATGCAGAACTGGTCGGCTTCGGCGCCAGCTCCGACGCCTTCCACATGACTGCGCCCAGCGAAGACGGCGAAGGCGCGGCGCGCAGCATGGCTGCGGCGATGCGCGATGCCAAGCTCAATCCCGAGCAGATCGGCTACCTCAACGCGCACGGCACCTCCACGCCGCTGGGCGATCTGGCCGAAACCCTGGCGATGAAGCGCGCGCTGGGCGACCACGCCTACAAGACCATGGTCAGCTCGACCAAGTCGATGACCGGCCACCTGCTCGGCGCGGCCGGCGGCGTGGAAGCGATCTTCTCGGTGATGGCGCTGCATACCGGCATCATTCCGCCGACCATCAATCTGGAAGAGCCCAGCGAAGGCTGCGATCTGGATTACGTGCCGAACGTGGCGCGCGAGGTGCAGGTGGATGCGGTGATGTCCAACGGCTTCGGCTTTGGCGGCACCAACGGCACGCTGGTGTTCAAGCGCGTCTGACGTCCCGGCGTTGGTGTACCGCGAACAATGCTTCGCGGTATACGCCGCACGCAGGTTACGGCGGTCGGGCAGGGCGCGTGTACGCGGCCGAACGTCGCTCCGCGAGCTGATCCTTCTCTTCATGTGTGCCCTGCCTCTCTCGCAGGGCGGCGCCTCTTAGCACCCCACGCCCAACCGGCCGATGACGCTCACCAGACCCCTGCACGCCGACATCGACCTGCTGGCGCTGCATCGGCTGGCGCCGCAGCGGTATCCGGCACTGCTCGAATCCACCGCCTCCGGCACCGCGCACGGTCGCTGGGATGTGCTGCTGCTTGCAGACGGCGCACGCCTGCGGCTGGATGCCGATGGGCGCACGCGCGACGGCGATGGACGCGTGCTGGACGGCGGCTTTCTGCAGGCACTGGATGCCGCCTGGCAAGCCGAGCGCGTGCCGCACGATGCGACCAGCCCCTGGCCGTTTCGCGGCGGCTGGGCGGTATTGCTGGACTACGAACTGGCCGCGCAGGTCGAACCGATTCTGCAGTTGCCCACGCGCAGCGATGGCCTGCCGAGCGCACTGGCCTTGCGTGCGCCTGCCGCGGTGCTGCGCGACCGGGTGCAAGGCCGCTGCATCGCGCTGGCCGAGCCGGGCCGCGAGGATCTGCTGACCCGCATCGTCGAGGACATCGCCGCCTGCGCCGCATTGCCACCATTGCCCGGCTGGGTCGGGCCACTGGCTGTCGACGAGGACGCGCCGGAGCGCTTCACCGATGCAGTGGAGCGCGTACTCGATTATCTGCGCGCCGGCGATGTGTTCCAGGCCAATATCTCGCGCGCCTGGCATGCGAGGTTTGCCGCGGCGGTCGATCCGGCGGCGTTGCATGCGCGCCTGCGCGCGGCCAATCCCGCCCCGTTTGCCGGCCTGTTCGTCGCGGCAGGACGTGCGGTGGTGAGTTCCTCGCCGGAGCGGCTGGTGTCGGTGCAGGGCGATGTGGTGCAGACGCGCCCGATCGCCGGCACCCGCGCGCGCTTTGCCGGCGACGACGATGCCGCACGCATCCGCGAGCTGGTCGGCCATCCGAAGGAGCGCGCCGAGCACGTCATGCTGATCGACTTGGAGCGCAACGACCTGGGACGCATCTGCGCGCCCGGCACGGTGGAGGTGGACGAGCTGATGGGCGTGGAAAGCTACGCGCACGTGCACCACATCGTCAGCAATGTACGCGGCCGTCTGCGCGCCGACGTCACTCCGGGCGAGGCGATCGCCGCGGTGTTTCCCGGTGGCACCATCACCGGTTGCCCGAAGGTGCGCTGTATGCAGATCATCGCCGAGCTCGAACGCACCGCGCGGGGTGCCTATACCGGCGCATTCGGCTGGCTCAATCGCGACGGCGACATGGATCTGAATATCCTGATCCGCACCGCCGAGGTGGCCGGGGAGCAGGTGCATTTCCGCACCGGCGCCGGGATCGTGGTGGATTCGGACCCGCAGCGCGAACTGGACGAGACCCGCGCCAAGGCGCGCGGCGTGCTGCGCGCCTTGGACCAGGCATGAGCGCTTCAACGGGACATCACCGGCGCGCGGTATCCTGCGCGGCGCTGGGGCAATGACGAGGTGCGTGTGGCGGTGACTGGCAAACGTGGATGTCTGGCTGTGCTGGGCACGGCCCTGTTGCTCGTGGCGCTGCTGGCCATTGCGGGGCTGGTGGCGTGGCGGCATTACCTGCACTTTGCCGAGACACCGGTGAGCGCGAGCGCGCCCAGCGTGGTGATTGCGCCCGGCGATTCGCTCAAGGCCACGTTGCGCAAATTGCGCGCCGCCGGCGTGGCGCAGGGCACCGATCTGGAATGGCAGTTGCTCGCGCGCCAGGTCGATGCGGCCGGCAAGCTCAAGGTGGGCGAATACGCGCTGGCGCCGGCGCTGTCGCCGCGCGAGCTGCTCGAACGCATGCGCCAGGGCCGGGTGATCCAGTACCGCTTCACCATCGTGGAAGGCTGGAACTTCCGCCAGCTGCGCGCCGCGATCGCCACCGCCACGCCGCTGCAGCAATCCATCGCTGCGCTGGACGATGCGGCGTTGATGGCGCGGCTGGGGTTCGCCAACCAGCACCCGGAAGGGCGCTTCCTGCCGGAAACCTATCTCTACCAGCGCGGCGACAGCGATCTGGACGTGCTCAAGCGTGCCCACCTGGCCATGGACAAGGCGCTGGCGCAGGCCTGGGAGCAGCGCACGCCGGATCTGCCGCTCGGCTCGCCGGAACAGGCGTTGATCCTGGCCTCGATCATCGAAAAGGAAACCGCGCTGGGCTCGGAGCGCCCGTTGATTGCCGGCGTGTTCCTGCGCCGCCTGCAGCTGGGCATGAAGCTGCAGACCGACCCCACCGTGATCTACGGCATCGGCAGCAGCTACGACGGCAATATCCGCCGCCGCGACCTGACCACCGATACGCCGTACAACACCTACACCCGTAGCGGCCTGACCCCGACGCCGATCGCCATGCCCGGCCGTGAGGCCTTGCTGGCGGCGGTGCGTCCGGCGCCGGGGAATGCCCTGTACTTCGTGGCGGTCGGCGATGGCACCGGCGCGCATGCGTTCTCGGCCACCCTGGCCGAACACAATGCCGCGGTGGCGCGTTACCTGCAGCGCCGTCGCCTGCCGCAACCGGAGTCCACTCCATGACCACTGCGTTTTCACCCTGGCAGCAGCGCGCCTACGACCAGACGCTGGCGGCACTGGACGCCGGCCGGCTCGGGCACGGCCTGCTGATCTGCGGGCCGGATGGTCTGGGCAAGCGTGCGGTGGCGCTGGCGCTGGCCGAGCATGTGCTGGCCAGTTCGCCGGACCCGGCGCTGGCGCAGCGCAGCCGGCAGCTGATCGCGGCCGGAACCCACCCGGACCTGCAGCTGATCTCGTTCATTCCCAACCGCACCGGCGACAAGCTGCGCACCGAGATCGTGATCGAGCAGGTACGCGAGATTTCGCAAAAGCTGTCGCTGACCCCGCAATACGGCATTGCCCAGATCGTGATCGTCGACCCGGCCGATGCGATCAATCGCGCCGCCTGCAACGCCTTGCTCAAGACGCTGGAAGAACCCTCGCCGGGGCGCTACCTGTGGTTGATCAGCGCGCAGCCGGCGCGCCTGCCGGCGACCATCCGCAGCCGCTGCCAGCGTCTGGAATTCAAGCTGCCGCCCGCGCACGAGGCGCTGGCCTGGCTGCTGTCGCAAGGTGTCGACGAACGGGCTGCACAGGAAGCGCTGGATGCCGCACGCGGTCATCCGGGGCTTGCGGCGCAGTGGCTGCGCGAGGATGGCCTGGCGGTGCGCCGCGCGGTGGCGCAGGACCTGGAGCAGATCGCCGCCGGGCGCGCCAGCGCAGTGGATATCGCGCAGCGCTGGACCAACGACGGCCAGGCCGACCAACGTCTGCGCCACGCTGCAGACCTTGCGCTGGCACAGGCATCGGCCGGCTTGACCGATCCATCGCGGTTGCACAAGCTGGCGACCTGGTTCGACGCTGCCAATCGCACCCGCGACCTGCTGCGCACCACCGTCCGCGCCGATCTGGCGGTGACGGAATTGTTGCTGGCCTGGCGCGAGGGAGAGCGTCCGGCACGTTCTAGGGGAACTCGATGAGTGCAATGAATGCACGCCAGGGCATCTTGTCGCTGGCGTTGAAGGACAAGCCGGCGCTCTACAGCGCCTACATGCCGTTCGTGAAAGGCGGCGGCATCTTCGTGCCCACGCCCAAGCGCTACATGCTCGGCGACGAAGTCTTCCTGCTGCTGACCCTGCCGGACTCCAGCGAACGCCTGCCGGTGGCCGGCAAGGTGGTCTGGACCACCCCGGCCGGCGCGCAGGGCAACCGCGCCGCCGGCATCGGCGTGCAGTTCCCGGACGGCCCGGAAGGCGAAGGCGTGCGCAACAAGATCGAGATGTTGCTGGCGGGCCTGACGACCTCGGACAAGCCGACGCATACGATGTGAGGTCATGCGGTGTGAGGCGGGTGCGGGTGCGCGTGATCGCCGTCGTGTTGGACGCGGGGCATCGAAGCTGCGTATCGGGCGTTTGAACGGCGCCGAATCGAACGCCGCGTCATCGCTGCCAGCTAGCGCGAATGCCGCGCCCGGTCATCGGAACGCGGCGTTTTCGACCGCATCATCATCGCAGTGGATGAACCTGTTGACGATCGCCGCCGCTGCCCTATAATGTGCGGCTCGCGTCATCGGGCGGTTAGCTCAGCGGTAGAGCATTGCCTTCACACGGCAAGGGTCACAAGTTCGAACCTTGTACCGCCCACCATCGAAACCCAGCAACAGCAAGGGTTCCAGCGCGAGAAGAAAGGAGCCGGCCATGTGCCGGCTTTTTTGTTGTCCTGCAGGGGCGGGCGAAGCCATGGGCGCCTGGTTTGGCTGACGTGGTCGTGTGGACCTGGGCCGCGCCGTCAAATGGCCGTTGTCACGATATCCGTGCGAGCGAAGTACGGAGCCTGTCGACTCAGGGGTTTGTTCAAGTCGCTGACAGCCGTGTTCATCCGGTTGTGCCTGCTTGTTGCAGGCTCGGGAACGAATCGCCATCCTGCAATCCCCCGCGTTGAAGAAGGAGTGGCGATGAAGGCGCTGCTTGGAAGTGCCCTGGTTGCAATGATGCTGCTGGCGGGCTGTGCCCGTGACGTGGGCGAGCAGTACGTGGGCAAGTGGGTCAACATGAGGTCGGAGAAGAACGTGCTCAGCATCGAGCACAACGGCGAGAGCTTCATCATTCGAGACACCACGCCGGAGCTGCTGGGCGGTGGCGTCAAGACCAGGAATCATCCGGCGATCTTGAACAAGGGCGTGCTGCAGGTATCCAACGCCGATGGCACGGTCAACTACGCGATCGACCAGGCGACCGGGCACCTGAGCACGGGCGATACCGAATACACGCGGGTCAAGTGATCGCTGCGCGCTCGCTCACTAGGTGAGTGCTGGGTGGCGTGCTGGCGTGCTGCATCTGCGGCGGGATCGCATCACCAACGTCGCGCCGACCCTGTCGTGTGATCGTGTCGCATGACCGGTCGCCGCCGACCGCCAGTCTTGCGTGCTGACGACTCGCCGACCAACGTCTGCGCTTGCGGCCCGAGCGCGCAAGCCAAAGCCCGCAGCTGCATCTCAAGCAGGCGATGCCGACGCGTGCGCCTGCATCCAGCGCCACAACGTCGTGCGCGAGACGCCGAGCGCCTGGGCGGCGAGGGCGCGATTGCCGTTTGCGCGATCGAGCGCGGCGCGGACCGCTGCGGCAGTGAGTTGCATGCGCGAGGTTGCAAGATCGCTGTGCTCGGGGGCCGCCACGCTGCCGTCAATCCGCATGTCGAACAGCTCGGGTGCCCAGCGTTGCATTTGATCCAGGTCCAGGCTGTCGTGCGGTTGGGCCTTCCAGTGGATGCACAGGCGTTCGACCAGGTTGCGTAGTTCGCGCACGTTGCCCGGCCAGGTGTGCTGTTGCAGCCGCTGCAGCGCTGCTGGAGACAATGGCGACGGCAGCGCGCCGAGTTGCTGGAAGTAATGTGCCAGCAACAAGGCGATCTCGTGGGGGCGATGACGTAGCGGCGGCAGGGCGATGCGTAACGCTGCCAGGCGATAAAAAAGGTCGCGGCGGAAGCGCCCCTGTTCGACCAGGGCCTGCAATGGCTGCAGGCTGGCGGCGATGACGCGTACGTCGACGGCGACCGGCAGTGTGGCGCCGACACGCAGCACTTCGCGCTCTTCCAGCACGCGCAACAGGCGTGTCTGCAGCGGCATCGGCAGTTCGCCGATCTCGTCGAGAAACAGCGTGCCGTCCTGCGCGGCTTCGATCAGGCCGACATGGCCGCCGCGGCGTGCGCCGGTAAAGGCGCCGTCGCTGTAGCCGAACAATTCCGCTTCCAGCAGCGATTCGCTGATGGCGCCGCAGTTGATGGCGACGAAACGGCCGCGTCGTCTACTGCCGGCATGCAACTGGCGCGCGACCAGTTCCTTGCCGGTGCCGGTCTCGCCGCTGATCAATACGGTGCCCGGATGCGGGGCGTACAGCTGCACCAGCTCGCGCACCTGCGCGATTGCGGCGTCTTCGCCAAGCAATGCGTCGGTGCGCCGCACCCGGCGCGTGCCGGTGCGGCTGCCGCCGCGCTCGTTGCCGGGTGTGGTACCCAGCGCGATGGCGTGTTCGAGCGCCAGGCGGACCGAATCTGCCGAATACAGCAGCACGCCGGGCAGGCCAGCCTGCTCGGCGAAATCGATCGCCATGCCGGTGCCGACGATGACCTGGATGCCGCTGGCGCGCAGGTCGGCAATGCAGTCGCGCGCGTCTTCGGCGGTGACGAAGCGGCGGTGCTCGATGTCGAGGTCAAAGCTGTCCTGGAAGGCGCGGAACGAGGGCACGTCGGTGGCATGGGTGACCACGCCGATGCGCGGTGCGATGCGGCGTGCGCGCGCCAGCGCTTCCATCAGATCGAACCCGGTGGCCTGGATCGGCGCCAGTGGCAGTGCGAGTCGGCTACGCAGATAGGCGGCATTGGAGCCACCGGCGACCAGTACGTCGCAGTGCTCGCGGCGCAGGCGCTGGCCGATGACCTCCACCGCCTCGGCAAAACCAAGGTTGACCTGCTCGATGCGCGCGCGCTGGTCGAACTCGGGGATGACGTCGGCCAGCAGGCCGGTCAGGCGAGAGACGCTGACGGTCCAGATGACCGGTGGAGAGGGCTCCATCGGCTCGGTAAACCTGGGGCTGCGCATCGTTGGTGCCACGTTGCAAGGATGTTGCATGCTGCGCGTTGCGTTGCAGGTTTGCAACATATGTGTCGTTCTGGCCAAATCGAATCAATGACTTGGCGTTGGCATGCCATTTGCGCCTTGTCCTGCATCCCACCTCTGGAATCGCCATGACGTCCTCACCCACCGCTTCCGCCGGCACGCGCTTCCGCGCTGCGCTGGCTGCCGAATCGCCGCTGCAGGTGATCGGCGCGATCAATGCCAACCATGCGCTGCTGGCGCAGCGTGCCGGCTACCAGGCCATCTACCTGTCTGGCGGCGGTGTAGCGGCCGGTTCGCTGGGGCTGCCGGACCTGGGCATCAACACGCTGGAAGACGTGCTGATCGACGTGCGCCGCATCACCGATGTCTGCGAGCTGCCGCTGCTGGTGGACGTGGACACCGGCTTCGGGCCGAGCGCGTTCAATATCGAGCGCACCATCAAGTCGCTGATCAAGGCGGGCGCAGCCGGCTGCCATATCGAGGACCAGGTCGGCGCCAAGCGTTGCGGGCATCGGCCGGGCAAGGAGATCGTCAGCCAGGCCGAGATGGTCGACCGGGTCAAAGCGGCAGCCGATGCCAAGACCGATGCGGCGTTCTTCCTGATTGCGCGCACCGATGCGATCCAGATGGAAGGCGTGGATGCGGCGATCGAGCGCGCGATCGCCTGCGTGGAAGCCGGTGCCGACGGCATCTTTGCCGAAGCCGCGTACGACCTGGACACCTACAAGCGGTTTGTCGATGCAGTGGGCGTGCCGGTGCTGGCCAACATCACCGAATTTGGCAAGACACCGCTGTTTACGCGCGACCAGCTTGCGCAGGCCGGTGTGGCGATCCAGCTGTTTCCGCTGTCGGCATTTCGTGCGGCCAACAAGGCGGCCGAGGCGGTCTATACCGCGATCCGGCGCGATGGTCATCAGCAGGCCGTGCTGGACACCATGCAGACGCGCGAAGAGCTGTACGAGCGCATCGGCTACCACGGCTACGAGCAGCGCCTGGACGCGTTGTTTGCACGCAAAGGCGCATGATCGCGCCTTGCTGCGTGCAGGTTTGGCCACTTCATCCGTGACACCGCAACACGACACCGTTTGGGAGCGCATCGCATGAACGACACCGTCAATCCCGGCTTCAAGCCGAAGAAATCCGTCGCACTGTCCGGCACTGCTGCAGGCAACACCGCGCTGTGCACGGTGGGCCGCAGCGGCAACGATCTGCATTACCGCGGCTACGACATCCTGGATCTGGCCACCACCAGCGAGTTCGAGGAAATTGCCTACCTGCTGGTGCACGGCAAGCTGCCCAACAACGGCGAACTGCGCGGCTACAAGGCCAAGCTGCGCTCGCTGCGCGGCGTGCCGGCGGCAGTGAAAACCGCACTGGAGCAGCTGCCGCCGTCGGCGCATCCGATGGACGTGATGCGCACTGGCGTGTCGGTGCTGGGTTGCCTGCAGCCGGAGAAGGACGATCACAATCATCCTGGCGCGCGCGATATCGCCGACAAGCTGATGGCCTCGCTGGGCTCGATGCTGCTGTACTGGTACCACTACAGCCACAACGGCAAGCGCATCGAGGTGGAAACCAACGACGACTCGATCGGCGGGCACTTCCTGCATCTGTTGCACGGGTTTGCGCCGAAGGACTCGTGGGTGCGTGCGATGCACACCAGCCTGATCCTGTACGCCGAGCACGAGTTCAATGCCTCCACGTTTGCAAGCCGGGTGATCGCCGGCACCGGCAGCGACATGTACAGCGCGATCGCCGGCGGCATCGGCGCGTTGCGCGGGCCCAAGCACGGCGGCGCCAACGAAGTGGCCTTCGAGGTGCAGAAGCGCTACGACACCCCGGACGAAGCCGAGGCCGACATCAAGGCGCGTGTTGAACGCAAGGAAGTGGTGATCGGCTTCGGGCACCCGGTCTACACCGTGTCCGATCCGCGCAACAAGGTGATCAAGGACGTGGCGCGCGAACTCTCTGACGAGCAGGGCAGTCGCAAGATGTACGACATCGCCGAGCGCCTGGAGACGGTGATGTGGGACATCAAGAAGATGTTCCCCAACCTGGATTGGTTCAGTGCGGTGAGCTACCACATGATGGGCGTGCCGACGGCGATGTTTACGCCGCTGTTCGTGCTGGCGCGTACCGCTGGGTGGAGCGCGCACATCATCGAGCAGCGCATGGACGGCAAGATCATTCGTCCCTCGGCCAATTACACCGGCCCGGAAGATCAGATCTTCGTACCGCTGGATCAGCGTTCCTGAGGACGCGCCAGCGGTTGGATTAATCTGCCGATCGCCTTCGCTCAACGAAGGCGATCAGACGATGGCAACCGCAACGAGAGATGGCAGTCCCCCCACACGCCGGAAATCCTGAATCCGATTCCCGATTCCCGATTCCCGATTCCCGAATCCCGAATCCCGAATCCCGAATCCCGAATCCCGAATCCCGAATCCCGAATCCCGAAATACCCCCCGCCCGCTTCGATATCGCCAGCCATGAACAGCCAGTACCGCAAGCCCTTGCCGGGCACCTCGTTGGACTACTTCGATGCACGCGCGGCCGTGGATGCGCTGCAACCCGGCGCCTACGCAGGGCTGCCGTACACCGCACGTGTGCACGCGGAGAATCTGGTGCGGCGTGCCGAACCGCAGATGCTGGAGGCGTACCTGCGCCAGCTGATCGAGCGCAAGCGCGACCTGGATTTTCCGTGGTTTCCGGCGCGGGTGGTCTGTCACGACATTCTGGGCCAGACCGCGCTGGTCGACCTGGCCGGGCTGCGCGATGCGATCGCCGAACAGGGTGGCGACCCGGCGCAGGTCAACCCGGTGGTGCCGGTGCAGTTGATCGTCGATCACTCGCTGGCGGTGGAATACGCCGGTTTCGACAAGCAGGCCTTCGCCAAGAATCGCAGCGTGGAAGATCGGCGCAACGCCGACCGCTTCCATTTCATCGAGTGGACCAAGCGCGCATTCGAAAACATGGAAGTGATTCCGCCGGGCAACGGGATCATGCATCAGATCAATCTGGAGAAGATGTCGCCGGTGATCTACACGCTCGATGGCGTGGCGTTCCCCGATACCTGCGTAGGCACCGACAGTCACACCCCGCATGTGGATGCGCTGGGTGTGATCGCGGTGGGCGTGGGCGGGCTGGAAGCGGAAAACGTGATGCTGGGGCGCGCCTCGTGGATGCGGCTGCCCGACATCATCGGTGTGGAACTGCTGGGCCGGCCGGCGCCCGGCATTACCGCCACCGACATCGTGCTGGCCCTGACCGAGTTCCTGCGGCAGCAACGTGTGGTCGGTGCCTATCTGGAGTTCTACGGGGCCGGCGCCAGCGCGCTGACCATCGGCGATCGCGCGACCATCTCCAACATGACGCCGGAATTCGGCGCCACTGCGGCGATGTTCTATATCGACCAGCAGACGTTGGATTACCTGCGCCTGACCGGGCGCGAGGACGCACAAATCGCCTTGGTGGAGACCTACGCACGCCACACCGGCCTGTGGGCGGATGACCTGGTCACAGCGCAGTACGAGCGTGTGCTGCAGTTCGACCTGTCGAGCGTGGTGCGCAACATGGCCGGGCCGTCCAATCCGCACAAGCGCGTGGCCACCAGCGAGCTGGCCGAGCGCGGCATTGCCGGCGTCTGGGATGCCGTGCCGGGCCAGATGCCCGATGGCGCGGTGATCATCGCCGCGATCACTTCGTGCACCAATACCTCCAACCCGCGCAATGTCATTGCCGCCGGCTTGCTGGCGCGCAATGCGAATGCACGCGGACTGACGCGCAAACCCTGGGTGAAGAGTTCGCTGGCGCCGGGTTCCAAAGCGGTGCAGTTGTACCTGGAAGAGGCCGGGTTGCTGAGCGAGCTGGAACAGCTGGGTTTCGGCATCGTCGCGTTTGCCTGCACCACCTGTAATGGCATGAGCGGCGCGCTGGACCCTGCGATCCAGCAGGAGATCATCGAACGCGATCTGTATGCCACCGCGGTGTTGTCGGGCAACCGCAATTTCGACGGGCGCATCCATCCGTATGCGAAGCAGGCGTTCCTGGCATCGCCGCCGTTGGTGATCGCCTATGCCATCGCCGGCACGGTGCGCTTCGATATCGAAAAGGATGTGCTGGGCATCGATGCCGATGGCGTGGCGGTGACGCTCAAGGACCTGTGGCCGAGCGATGCGGAGATCGATGCGGTGGTGGCGCGCAGCGTCAAGCCGGAGCACTTCCGCAGCGTCTACGACCCGATGTTCAAGCGCAGCGTGGGGCAGGGCATCCAGGTGAGCCCGTTGTACGACTGGCGGCCGGCCAGCACCTACATCCGGCGCCCGCCGTACTGGGAAGGCGCGCTTGCCGGTGCACGCAGTTTGCAGGGCCTGCGCCCGTTGGCGGTGCTGGGCGACAACATCACCACCGACCATCTGTCGCCGTCGAATGCGATCCTGGCCGGCAGCGCGGCAGGCGAATACCTGGCGCAGATGGGCGTGCCGGAGGAAGACTTCAATTCCTACGCCACCCATCGCGGCGATCACCTTACCGCGCAGCGCGCCACCTTCGCCAACCCCAAGCTGGTCAACGAAATGGCGGTGATCGATGGACAGGTCACCGCCGGTTCGCTGACGCGGCTGGAACCGGAAGGGCAGGTACTGCGCATGTGGGAGGCGATCGAAACCTACATGATGCGCAAGCAGCCGCTGATCATCATTGCCGGTGCCGATTACGGGCAGGGCTCCTCGCGCGACTGGGCTGCCAAGGGCGTGCGTCTGGCCGGGGTGGAGGTGATCGTGGCCGAAGGCTTCGAGCGGATTCACCGCACCAACCTGATCGGCATGGGCGTGTTACCGCTGGAGTTTAAGCCGGGCACCGACCGCAAGACGCTGGGCATCGATGGCAGCGAAACCTTCGATGTGGTCGGCGAGCGCACGCCGGGCGCCACGCTGACACTGTCGATCCATCGGCGCAACGGCGAGCAGGTGCAGGTGCCGGTCACCTGCCGCCTGGACACCGCCGAGGAAGTGTCCATCTACGAGGCGGGCGGCGTGTTGCAACGGTTTGCGCAGGATTTTCTTGAGGCCTCGGCAGCGTGATGGCTTCGACGCCCGAGGACGCCAGGTCGCCCGCTTGCACCCACCCGTGCAGGCGCGCACACTTTGGCAATCTTTGCCATCAGGAGGTCGCATGGCCACGATGAATATCTCTTTGCCCGACGAGCTCAAGCAGTTCGTCGATCAGCAAGTTCAGGAGCACGCCTACGGTTCCAGCAGCGAGTACCTGCGCGAACTGATCCGCAAGCAACGTGATGTGGAACAGCTGCGTGGGTTGCTGCTAGATGGGGCCAACTCCGGGCCGGCCGTGGCAACGGAGCCTGATTTCTTCGACAAGATGCGTGAGCGCGCGCAGGCACGCGCTGCCAGCAAGTGAAGCCGGCGCGCTGGCGCCCATTGGCGCTGCGTGACGTCGACGAAGCCGCTGCGTGGTATGGCGAACAAGCCGGGCTCGCGCTGGAACTGGCGTTTGCCGACGCGCTGGAGTCGGCGGTCAAGATGCTGATGCAGCACCCGGGTGTCGGTTCCAGCCGACATGCGGTGCTGTTGAAGCTGCAGGACCTGCGGGTGTGGCCACTCAAGGGATTTCCCTATTTGATTTTCTACATCGAACGCGACACGGACATCGTCATCTGGCGTGTGCTGCAGATGCAGCGCGACATTCCTGCGTGGATGAGCGGCGACGCCTGAGCGGTTCGACGCGAGTTTTGCCTCAACTCTCCGGCAGCGCCGCAGTCAGTGCGTCTTCGCTGTGATCACGA
The DNA here is from genome assembly GCF_040202385.2 of Xanthomonas sp. WHRI 6108. Classification (NCBI taxonomy): domain Bacteria; kingdom Pseudomonadati; phylum Pseudomonadota; class Gammaproteobacteria; order Lysobacterales; family Lysobacteraceae; genus Xanthomonas; species Xanthomonas sp. WHRI 6108. The sequence continues at coordinate 1,227,974 of NZ_CP168198.1, forward strand.
TTAACCGAGATAGACCAAGCCCATGACCCCGCTCCCCCAACTCCGCATCCCGGCCACCTACATGCGTGGCGGCACCAGCAAGGGCGTGTTCTTTCGCCTGCAGGATCTACCCGCTGCCGCGCAGCAGCCCGGGCCTGCGCGCGATGCGTTGTTGCTGCGGGTGGTCGGCAGCCCCGATCCGTATGGCAAGCAGATCGATGGCATGGGTGGGGCGACCTCCAGCACCAGCAAGAGCGTGATCGTGTCGGCCAGCACGCGTGCCGGGCACGATGTGGACTACCTGTTCGGGCAGGTGTCCATCGACAGCGCGTTCGTGGACTGGAGCGGCAACTGCGGCAACCTGTCGGCGGCGGTGGGGCCGTTTGCGATCGCCAATGGCTTGGTCGATGCCGCGCGGGTGCCGCGCGACGGCGTGGCAACGGTGCGGATCTGGCAGGCCAATATCGGCAAGACCATCGTGGCGCATGTACCGATGACCGATGGCCAGGTGCAGGAAACCGGCGACTTCGAACTGGATGGGGTGACCTTTCCCGCGGCCGAAGTGCAGCTGGAATTTCTCGACCCGGCCGACGATGCCGAAGGCGAGGGCGGGGCGATGTTCCCCACCGGCCAGCTGATCGATCAGCTGGAGATTCCCGGCCTGGGCACGATCGCCGCAACGCTGATCAATGCCGGCATCCCGACCATCTTCGTCAACGCGCGCGACCTGGGCTATACCGGTACCGAGCTGCAGGAAGCGATCAATGGCGACCCGCGTGCATTGACGATGTTCGAGACCCTGCGTGCGCACGGCGCGGTGCGGATGGGCTTGATTGCGAAGGTGGAAGACGCAGCAACGCGGCAGCACACGCCGAAGGTGGCGTTCGTGGCGCCGCCGGCCGATTACACCGCCTCCAGCGGCAAGCCGGTGCACGCTGCCGAACTCGATCTGCTGGTGCGCGCGATGTCGATGGGCAAGTTGCATCACGCCATGATGGGCACCGCCGCGGTGGCGATCGGCACCGCGGCCGCCGTGCCCGGCACCCTGGTCAATCTTGCAGCGGGCGGCGCGGCGCGTTCTGCGGTGCGCTTCGGACATCCCTCCGGGACCTTGCGCGTCGGCGCCGAGGCGCAGCTGGTGGACGGCCAGTGGCAGGTAACCAAGGCGCTGATGAGTCGTAGTGCGCGGGTGCTGATGGAAGGCTGGGTGCGCGTGCCGGTCGACGCCGCCGGGGGTGGCTGATCGCCCACTGAGACCGGGCAGGCCCCAACGCACAAATTGCATGCGCGTGTTGCATTAATTCGAACGCCTTTTCGAATTCGGAAAACTTTTTCGCACGCGCTCTGCCAAATTTGTGTAAATCGTGTTAATTCTGTTGCAACGCGGCATGCAGATCAGGCCGCTCCGCCAACCGAATTCGGAGTCTTCCCATGTCCGCCAGCCGGTCGCTCAAGATCAGCGCGCTCGCCGTTGCCGTTGCTTCCCTTCTTCCGCTCCATGCTGCTGCCCAGCAGGCGCCCGGCGACGACGGTGTCGTGCGCCTGGACGCGGTCAAGGTCACGGTCGAGCGCCGCTCGGAAGATTCCAAGGACGTACCGGTCTCGGCATCGGTGCTGCGTCCGGAGTTCCTGGATGCCATCTCCACCAGCGGCTCGGATATCCGCGTGCTCGCGGGCAAGGCGCCCAGCCTCAACATCGAATCGTCCAACGGCCGTGTGTTCCCGCGCGTGTACATCCGCGGCTACGGCAACACCGACTTCAACACCTATGCCTCGCAGCCGGTGTCGCTGATCTATGACGACGTGGTGCAGGAAAATGCATTCCTGAAGGGCTTCCCGATCTTCGATCTGGAAGGCCTGGAAGTGCTGCGCGGCCCGCAGGGCACGCTGTTCGGCCGCAACACGCCGGCCGGCGTGGTCAAGTTCAACTCGGTCAAGCCGGCCATCGGCGCCAATGACGGCTACGCCAGCCTGTCCTACGGCACCTACGGCACCATGACCCTGGAGAGCGGCCTGAGCATCGCCATGGGCGACCATTGGGCGGCGCGTCTGTCCACGCTGGGCCAGCGCCGCGACGACTGGGTGGAAAACCGCGACGGCCGCGATCTGGAAGGCTATACCGATTCGGCCGTGCGCCTGCAGCTGCTGTACCAGGCCAGCGACGATTTCAGCGCCTTGTTCAACGCGCATGCGCGTCACCTGGACGGCACCGCGCGGCTGTTCCGCGCCAACATCATCCAGCCCGGTACCAACCAGCTGGTGGACGGCTTCGACGAAGAGAAGTCCTTCATCGACGGCGCCAACAACCAGGAACTGCAGACCTACGGCGGCAGCGCCAATCTGACCTGGGACCTGGGCGACATCGCGCTGCACTCGATCACTGCCTACGAAGGCATCGGCAAGTACTACAGCCGCGGCGATATCGACGGCGGGTTCGGCGCGGTGTTCGCACCGCCGTCCGGCCCGGGCGTGATTCCGTTCCCGGTGGAAACCGCCGGCGGCATCAAGAGCCTGGACCAGTACAGCCAGGAACTGCGTGCCGAATCGCAATACGAAGGCCCGCTCAACTGGCAGGCCGGCCTGTACTACTTCCACGACGACGTGGAAGGCGAAAACTACACCTACAACACCTTCAGCGGCGGCGATCTGGCCAGCTACCAGCTGACCCGCCAGCGCAACACCTCGTGGGCGGCGTTCGGCTCGTTGAACTATGCGGCCACCGATCGCCTGAACCTGCGCGCCGGCATCCGCTACACCTACGACAAGAAGACCTTCGACGTGCTGGCGCTGGACCGCGTCACGCTGGTCGAGCCGTCCAGCGGCGAGACCGACAACTCCAAGGTCACCGGCGATCTGGCGGCCACCTTCGCCATCAACGACGACGTCAACGTGTACGCCCGTGCCGCACGCGGCTTCCGCGGCGCCAGCTTCGGCGTGCCCTCGGGCACCGCGCCGCTGACCGTGGCCGAGCCGGAGACGGTGGATTCGTTCGAGATCGGCATCAAGTCCGACCTGTTCGACAACCGCGCGCGTCTGAGCTTTGACATCTACGATTTCCGCGTCAAGAACCAGCAGCTCACCGCAGTGGGCGGGGTCTCCAACGACGTGCGCCTGCTCAACGCCGACAAGACCAAGGCGCGCGGCGCCGAGTTCGACTTCGAAGCGCTGCTCACCCAGAACCTGCGCGTCACCGCCGGCGGCGCCTACAACTGGACCCGCATTGACGACCCGACCCTGTCGGTGGGCGTGTGCCGCACCTGCACCGTGACCGACCCGCTCAATGCGGCCGGCAATGCCATCATCGACGGCAACGACCTGCCGCAGGCTGCCAAGTGGATGGCCAACGCCACCCTGCGTTACGGCATCCCGATGGGCAACGACGGCGAGCTGTTCTTCTACACCGACTGGTCCTACCGCAGCGAAGTGAACTTCTTCCTGTACGACTCCAAGGAGTTCACCGGCCAGCCGCTGGTCGAAGGCGGCGCCAAGATCGGCTACAACTGGGGTGCGGGCGCGTACGAGTTGTCGGTGTTCTGCCGCAACTGCACCAACCAGATCCGCGTGACCGGTGCGATCGACTTCAACAACCTCACCGGCTTCATCAACGACCCGCGCATCGTCGGTGCGCAGTTCCGCGCCAACTTCTGATCGGCGTCGTGGTGTAGCACTATCGAACCGCCGGCCAACATGCCGGCGGTTTTTTTATGGTCGCAGGAGTGGATGCATGCAGCGGAGATGGCGAAACATGTGGTGGATGCTGGGGCTGTGGTGTGCGTCGGCAGTGGCATGGGCGCAGACGCCTGCCGCCACTGCCGCGCAGCCGGCGCCAATGCCCACGTCTCCGTCTACGTCGACGTCCTCCGAGTTGCTGGTGGTCTCCACCGATATCGGCGACGACATCGACGATGCGTTTGCGCTCGGGCTGTTGCTGCGTAGCCCGCAGCTGCATGTGCTGGGCATCGCATCGGCCTGGGGCGACACCAGCGTGCGTGCGCAGTTGCTGCAGCGCCTGTTGCAGCAGGCCGGGCGCAGCGAGATTCCGTTGGCGGTGGGCGCACGCACCACCAGCGCGATCCCCTTCAGCCAGGCGCGCTGGGCCGCCAGGGGACAGTTGCCCGGCAAGCTGCCGGATGCGGCGGCGATGATCCTGCAGCAGGCGCGCCTGCACCCTGGCAAGGTGACCTTGCTGGTATTGGGGCCGATGACCGACGCCGCAGTGGCACAGCAGCGCGACCCGGCCGGCTTTGCCAAGCTCAAGCGTATCGTGGCGATGGGCGGGTCGGTACGCGTCGGCTACGGCAAGTCGGCCTATCGTCCGGCCAGCGCGCCGGCACCGGAGTACAACATCCTGGCCGATGTGCCGGCGGCGCAGCGGGTGTTTGCGGCCGGCGTGCCGATCGTGTTGCTGCCCTTGGACGCCACCCAGATCACGCTGGAAGAACCCGAGCGCATCGCCTTGTTTGCACACGGCGATGGGCTCACCGATGCGCTCACCCAGCTGTATTACCAGTGGCGCAATACCGACCAGCCCTGGGCCAGCGCCACGCCGACCTTGTTCGACGCAGTGCCGGTGGCCTGGCTGCTGCGCCCCGACCTGTGCCCGACCACGCCGTTGCATCTGGACGTCGATGCGCAGGGCTACACCCGCGAAGGCGCAGGCACGCCGAACGTGCAGGCCTGCCTGCGCGCGGACAAGCCGGCGTTGATCGACCTGTATATGCGCACGGTGCTGCAGTTGCGCTAGGAGTGGCTATCAAATGTGGTGAGCGCCGGCTTGGTGGCGAGCGCAGTGGTTTTATTGGCCGTACTTTGGGATGCAGTCAAAAGCCTGGTTGGTCGTGTGCGCGGTGCCCTCACCGCTCGCGGGACACGCCGCAAGTACGTCCTTGTAGGCTCGGTGGTGGCATCCATGCCGCCACACGGTCCCGCAATCGGCGAGGACACCGCACCAGAAAATGCGTCGGTTGCTTGGTTGAACGCCTGCTTGTTGCTCTGCTTGTGATGGAACGTTTGTTCGACGCACCATCCTCCGAACAATGCACGCCATGCCCTGTGTGCGCCCCTGCACACCGACCATCTCGACTGGTCCTTGCCCGCCCACCGTCGCGGGACCTTACGCGGCATGGATGCCGCGTAAGAGCCTACATGGACGTACTTGCGGCGTGTCCTGCGATGGTGGGCGGGCAAGGGCCCCGCAGCCAAGCCGCAACTCAGCGGCCTGCCATGGGCCGGTGTCAAACCATTGCGCTCACCACTGGTCGGGCGCGCCGGTGCAATCGCAGCGCTGGCCCGGTGGCGCGTCATCGCCGCCCATCGGCAAGTCCTTGCATCGCCCCATACCACCATCGTTGACGTGAACGGCATCGCTATACTTGCGTCCTCAGTCATGGGGTAGTGCGAATGGATAGCCGGGAATCAGGGATGAAGCGGTCGGGTACGCGGCGCATGTTGCTGTGGGTGGTCTTGCTGGGCGTGGCGATCGGCGCGGTGGCGTGCAAGCGCAACGAAAGCGGCCAGCTGCCTGCCGCCAGTGGCGAGGCGATCAAGGCCGACAAGCAGGCCATCACCGGTTTCGCGCTGGCGCGCGCCTATCCCGACCAGACCAGCGATGGGCTATCTCTGGCGCTGGAATTCTCGCGGCCGTTGGTGGGGACGCAGGACTTCGATGCGCTGGTGCGTTTCGAGGAAAAAGTCGGCACCGGCGACAGCAGCTGGACCCTGTCCGACGACGGCAAGACGCTGCGCTACCCGTACGTGGAAGCGGCCAAGGACTACACCGTCCTGGTCGACGCCAACCTGCTGGCCGCCGATGGCAGCCGCCTGGGCAAGCCGCTCAAGCAGAAGGTCTACACCGGCGCGCTCAAGCCGGTGGCCGGGTTCGCTTCGCAAGGCAGCGTGCTGCCGGCACGCGAGAGCCGCGGTCTGCCGGTGGTGTCGGTCAACGTGCCGGAAGTCGACGTGGAGTTCCTGCGCGTGCGCGAGAAGTCGCTGCCGGCGTTCTTCCAGCAGTTCCAGCGCGGCGGTCGTCGCGGCAGCTGGGAGCTGGAGAGCGAATATAACGACAAGCAGCCGTTGTCCAAGCTGGCCGACCCGGTCTACGTCAATCGTTTCATTCTCGGCGGCAAGCAGAACGAGCGCGTGCTGACCTACCTGCCGACGCAGGACATCAAGGAGCTGCAGGAACCGGGCCTGTACTTTGCGGTGATGAAGCGCGCCGGCAGTTTCGACAATGGTTTCGATACCGCGTTCTTCACCGTCAGCGACATCGGCCTGCACACGCGCGCCTACAAGGACAAGCTGTTCGTGCACACCGCCTCGCTGCAGAGCGGCGAGCCGATCAAGAACGTGGAAGTGCGCGTCCTCGATGCCAAGGGCGAGCTGTTCCTCAAGGGCGCCACCGACGGCAACGGCAATGCGCTGCTCAACTACACGCTCGATGCCGGCCACGTGCTGGTGGCGCGCAGCAAGACCGATATCTCGGTGCTGCCGTTCAACCAGCCGGCGCTGGACCTGAGCGAATTCGCAGTGGCCGGGCGCGAGAGCGCCTGGTTCGACGTGTTCGCCTGGGCCGGCCGCGACCTGTATCGCCCTGGCGAGACCATGCGCGTGTCGGCGATCCTGCGCGACAACGACGGCAAGCCGACCAAGCCGCAGCCGGTATTCCTGCGCCTCAAGCAGCCGGACGGCAAGACCTTCCGCGAGACCAAGCTGCAGCCGGGCGAGCAGGGCTATTTCGAATTCAGCCAGCAGATTCCGGCCGATGCGCCGACCGGCCGCTGGCAGGTGGAATTCCGCACCGATCCGGCCAGCAAGGACGCCGTGCAGGGCATGACCGTGCGCGTGGAAGAGTTCCTGCCCGAGCGCATGAAGCTGGATCTGGACAGCACCCAAAAGACCCTGAGCGCCGGCCAGCCGTTCACGCTGGTCGCCAATGCCGCGTACCTGTATGGCGCGCCGGCCGACGGCAACCGTTTCACCGCCAAGCTTGCGGTCAGCGTCGAGCAGCATCCGCTCGAGTCCTTGCCGGGCTGGTTCTTCGGCGACCCCACGCTGGAGCTGCCGCGCGATGCCAAGGACGTGATCGACACCGAGTTCGGCAGCGATGGCGTGTTGCGCGAAGACATCGCGCTGCCTGCCGAAGCCAAGCCGGTCAGCACGATTGCGGCGGTGGTCTCGGGCAGCGTGTACGAGACCGGCGGGCGCACCGTCACCCGCAGCGTCAAGCGCGTGCTGTGGCCGGCCAAGGCGCTGGTCGGCGTACGCCCCCTGTTCGACGACAAGGAGGGCACCGACGCCAACGGCACCGCGCGCTTCGAAATCACCCGCGTGGATGACGATGGCAAGCCGCAGCCGGCCAAGGGCCTGAAGGCCACGTTGGTGCGCGAGCTGCGCGACTACCACTGGAACTACACCGACGACCATTGGGATTACGACTTCACCCGCCGCTTCGAGAACAAGGACACGCGCACGCTCGACATCGCCGGCGGCAATGCCAAGCTCGAGGTTCCGGTGGAGTGGGGCGAGTACCGCCTGGACGTGTTCGACCCGTCCACCGGGCTGACCACGCGCTACCCGTTCCGCGCCGGCTGGAGCTGGAACGACGAAAACCGCGGCCTGGACGCGCGCCCGGACAAGGTCAAGCTGGCCTTGGACAAGACCGCCTATCGTGCCGGCGACACGCTCACCGTCACGCTGACCCCGCCGCATGCCGGCAAGGGCGTGCTGCTGGTGGAAAGCGACAAGCTGCTGTACGTGCAGGACATCGACGTCAAGCCGGGCAGCAGCTTCGAAATCCCGGTGACCGACGCGTGGGAACGCCACGATGTCTACGTCACCGCGCTGGTGTTCCGCGGCGGCAGTGCGCCGAGCAAGATCACCCCGGCGCGCGCGGTGGGCGTGGCGTATGTACCGATGGACCGCAAGGCGCGACGCGTGGCGGTGGGCCTGGCCGCGCCCAAGCAGATGCGCCCCGAGCAGGCGTTGCCGGTGACGGTGAGCGTGCCCGAGCTGGCCGGCAAGGCGGCGCATGTGACCATCTCGGCGGTGGACGTGGGCATCCTCAACATCACCCGCTTCCCGGTGCCCGATGCCAACGCGCAGTTCTTCGCGCAGCGTCGTCTGGGCACCGATGCCTACGACATCTATGGCCGCGTGATCGAGAGCTTCGAAGGCGCCAGCGGCAAGCTCAAGTTCGGCGGCGACATGGCGCTGGAAGCCTTGCCGCAGGCCAAGCGCCCGACCGCGCGCGTGCAGACCGTGGACCTGTTCTCCGGCTCGGTGAAGCTCGATGCCAAGGGCAATGCACGCGTGCAGCTGCCGGTGCCGGATTTCAACGGCACGCTGCGGGTGTCGGCGTTGGTGTATTCGGATACGCGGTTCGGCAACCACGCGGTGGAAACCGTGGTGCGTGCCCCGATCCTGGCCGAGGCCAGCATGCCGCGTGTGATGGCACCGGGCGACCGCAGCACGGTGACGCTGGATGTGCAGAACTTCACCGGCAAGCCGGGCGAGTTCAATGTGCGCGTGGACGGGATCGGCCCGCTGGCCATCGCCGAGGCAGCGCGCAGCGTCAAGCTTGGTGTGGATGCCAAGCAGACGCTGAGCTTCCCGCTGAGCGCCACCGAAGGCTATAGCGTGGCCAAGGTGCGCGTACGTGTGGACGGCAACGGCTTCAAGGCCGACCGCAGCTACGACCTGCCGGTGCGTGCCGGCTGGCCGCAGGTGTTGCGTGCGCAGACGCGCGTGCTCGATCCGCTGGCGCCGATCACCCTGGACAGCGGCTTTGCCGATGGCCTGATGGCCGGCTCGGTGACCGCGCGCATGGTGGTCAGCCCGCTGCCGCCGATTCCGTTCGCCAGCGCCCTGCAGGGTGCGTTGGACTATCCGTATGGCTGCGCCGAGCAGACCACCAGCAAGGGTTACGCCGCGCTCTTGCTCGACGATGCCACCGCCAGGGCACTGGGCACCAAGGGGCTGGAGGCGGCCAAGCGCCGCGAGCGCATGGAAGGCGCATTCGGTCGCCTGGCCTCGATGCAGATCGCCAGCGGGCATTTTTCGATGTGGGGCGACGACGGTTACGTCAATCCGGGCCTGACCCCATACATCGCCGAGTTCCTGCTCGACGCCAAGGACGCCGGTTTTGCGGTGCCCGACAACGTGCTGCAGAAGGCGCTCAATCGGCTCAGCGAGGACCTGCTGTCCGGTGGCAACGAGTTCTACGGGCAGGACCGCCGCGATAGCCTGAAGTTCGCCAACCAGGCCTGGTCCGGCTATGTGCTGGCACGCGTCAACCGCGCCCCGCTGGGCACGCTGCGCGCGCTCTACGACAACCAGCGCGACAAGGCGCTGACCGGCTTGTCGCTGGTGCATCTGGGCGCGGCGTTGTCGCTGCAGGGCGACACCAAGCGTGGGCAGGCGGCGATCAAGGCGGGTTTTGCCAAGGACAGCAGCGAGCGGCCGCCGTACTTCGCCGATTACGGCAGCGCGATCCGCGACGATGCCTTGATGATGGCGCTGCTGCACGAGCGTGGCTTGTCCAAGCCCGAGTACGACACCCGCGCAGTGGCATTGGGCCGCGCGCTGGATGCACGCCGCGCCACCGGCTGGCTGTGGCTGAGCACGCAGGAGCAGGTGGCGCTGGCGCGCTTGGGCAAGGCCTTGATGGTCGGGCAGGGCAAGCAGGTGTCCGGTACCTTGACTGTTGGCGGCCAGACGCAGGAGATTGCGCCGGCACGCCTGTTCGGGCGCAGTTTCGACAGCGCCGCCCTGGCGCGCGGCGTGCAGTTCGCACCGCAGGGCGAGGCACCGATGTACGCCAGCCTGGAAGTGGCCGGCATCCCGCGCAGCGCGCCGGAGCCGGACACGCGCAACCTCAGCGTGGAGCGCAGCTGGTACACCACCGACGGCAAACCGTGGACCCCGCGTGCACTGAAGGAAGGCGAAGCGCTGATCGTGCGCGTCACCATCACCGCCAACAGCGACATGCCCGACGCGCTGCTGACCGACCTGCTGCCGGCCGGCCTGGAGATCGAGAACTTCAATCTCGGCGATGCCAAGCAGTGGGCCGATGTGGTGGTGGACGGCATCGGCATCAGCGAGCGTTCCAGCGCCGCCGACGTCAAGCACGAAGAGTTCCGCGACGACCGTTACGTGGCCGCGCTGGCGCTGTCCTCGGGCAGCAAGGCGCAGCTGTATTACCTGGTGCGCGCAGTCACCCCGGGCACCTACACGGTGCCGCCATCGTTGGTGGAAGACATGTACCGCCCCGAGCTGCGCGGCGTGGGGCGCAGCACGCCAGCGACGATGACGGTGGTGCAGCCGTAGGGCGACAAGGCAGGAGCGCGCTCGCGCGCGATGGGGCGTTACCGGTAACGCCCCATCGCGCGCGAGCGCGACTCCTACGTCAGCGCTTCTTCGCTTACGGCGGCATCGCTGCGCACTGTCTTTTCGATGCGATGTAAGCGACACGCAAGGATCGTTGGGAAAGACGATCTGCGCACCGTGGCTCGTTACCTTATCGCCAACCCGCTACGCGCCGGACTGGTCGCGCGGGTCGGCGATTATCCATTCTGGGATGCAATCTGGCTGCCGTAGGAGCGCGTTTGCGCGCGATTGGGCATCACCGGGAAAGCTTCATCGCGTGCAGGCGCGCTCCTACGCCAGCGCTTCTTCGCTTACGGCGACATCGCTGCGCACTGTCTTTTCGATGCGATGCCAGCGACATGCAGGGGTCATTTTTGCTGGCTACGGTGGCGTGCTTTCTCACAGGCGCGGCATTCCCGCTGCGCGATCTCGGGATTCCATGCAGCGCTCCGATTCTTACCGTTTGCACTTGTCCGTTCTCGCCGTTGCCATTGCGGCGTGTTCGCCAGCTCCGCAGGCTTGCGCACACGAGTGGGCGGCTATTGCAGCCGATGACTTCGCTCAAACGTCTGTTGCGGCCATGACCGCGACCGCGGGCGCATCAGCGAGCGCAGCTACAACTACAGATGCACCTACAGCTAATAATGACGAGGCATCCACGCCCGAGGCTGAAGTTGCGACTGCAAGGCAACGTTCTCCATTGCCAGCAGATGCATCCGCTGATTCCATAGACCCTGCATCCCCTGCATCCCCTGCATCCCCTGCATCCCCTGCATCGGCACAAGGCGAGGCATCCACTAGCGACGCACCGGCCACCCCCACCAAAACCGGCGTGCAGACTCTTGATGCCATGCAGGTCACCGGCGTGCGCCGTGCCAATGCCGCTGCGGTGGAAAGCAAGCGCGCGGCAACTAATATCACCGATGTGATCAGCGCCACCGATGTGCGTGCCTTGCCCGACAGCACCATCGTCGAAGCGCTGCGCCGCGTGCCCGGCCTGTCGGTATTGCCGGCCACCGACAACGAGCATCCGCGCGACGAGGCCGCTACACCGGTACTTCGCGGCCTGGGCCCGTCCTACAACAACGTCACCATCGATGGGCTGACCATTGCCTCGCCCGGCACGCCGAACGGCACGCTCGGCTCGATCACCCGTGGCGTGCGTCTGGATCTGCTGCCGGCATCGATGGTCAGCGAGTTGCAGGTGGTCAAGACCTTCACGCCCGACCTGGACCCCAACGCAACGGGCGGGGCCATCAACCTCAAGACGCGCAGCGCCTTCGAAAACGGCGGCAAGCCCTTCTTCAGTGCCGAAGCCGCGCTGGGCCATGCCAACGATGTCGGCAAGCCGCGCGATCAGGACGACCCCGGCTATCGTTTGAGCGCCACTGGCAGCCGCACCTTCGGCAGCGAGCAGCAGTACGGGGTCACCCTGTCGGCCAACTACCAGACGCTGAGCAGCTACACCGAAACCCATATGACCACCGACACGGTGCATTACGGTTTCTACGACAACAATGGCGTGCTGCAGACCGGCGCCAATCTCGGCAATGGCTGGGCGGTGCCGCAGCAGGACAAGTACTGGTACGTGCAGAACCAGCGCGACCGCTATGGCGTCACCGGCAAGTTCGAAGTGCATCCCAGTGCCGCGCTGGAAGCCTATGCAACGGCCGGCTACTACTATTTCAAGGACAACATGGAGCGCAACGAGGTCATCATCGACCCGCGCAACCGTGGCCAGGTGTTCAATCAGACTGCCAGCTCCGGCAGCTATCCCGGCGGCGACATCGAGGTGGGTTACTCGAACCAGATCGTCACCACGCGCACCAAGGTCGCGCAGCTGGGCACGATCTGGCGGCCCACCGATCGGCAACAGTTCTCCGCGCGCGGCGCGTGGTCGGATGCGACCTACGACGAGCCGATCCGCATGATCAAGTACGCCACCGGCATCACCCGCGCCGCACCGGTACAGGTGGGCCAGACCGGCAGCGGTGTGACCATCAATGCCACGCCCAATTACGCATTCAACTACGACACCTCCGGCTTCGATCAGCGCTTCGGCGTGTCGCCGCAGGCCTACAACGATCTGGGCAACTACAGCCTGTCGTACTGGCGCCCGGACTACAAACGCACTGCCGCCGATCGCATCCTCACCGGCCGGCTGGATTACGGTTTCAACCAGGGCGAGAGCGATCAGGGCATCGGCTTTGCCGCGGGCGTGTCGTACACCACCGACAAACCGTCCTACGACATCTATCGCGTCGAATATCAGCCCAATACCAGTGCGCCGGCGTTTGGCCTGGCCGATGTGGCTGGCACCGGCCGGGCGCCGATGCGCTACGCCGGTCTGAACCTGATCACCATCGATCCTGACAAGGCCAATCGTGCGCTGGCTGCAACGCCGCTGAGCGCGTTCAACAGCACCGACCAGCAGGCCTTCAGCAATCAGGACAACTTCACCCATACCGAAAAGACCTTCGGCAGCTATGGCCTGGTCAGCTATCGCAGCGAGCGTTTCAATGTGCAGGGCGGCCTGCATTTCGACAGCACCAGGCTCGATACGGTCGGCCGCCAGCGGCAGCTGGATGCCGCGACCAACCGCTATGTGTATGTCGATAACCCGACCAGTGCCGATTACCACTATCTGCTGCCCTCGGCCATCATGACCTACCACCTGACCGATGCATTGGACCTGCGCGCCGGCGCAAGCCGTACGCTCGGCCGCCCGCCATACGATGCGTACGCGGCGCGCACCTCGATCGGCTTCGTCAACACGGCCGATGCCGGCAACCCGAATGCGCAAGGCGTCACCGTCACCATCGGCAACCCGGACATCAAGCCGCGCGTGTCCAATAACCTGGATCTGTCGCTGGAATGGCGCCTGCCTGGCGACTTCGATGCGTTCGCGTCCACGGCCGTGTTCGACAAGCGCATCCAGGACGAGATCTTTACGCTTTCGCGCACCGACAGCTTCACGTTCGACGGCACCACCTACGCCAACGCGCTGATCAGCACGCCGGCCAATGCCGCCAAGGCGCGTATCCGCGGGGTGGAGTTCAACGGCATCGTCAACACCCTGGCGCCGATCGCACCGTGGCTGAGTGGGGTCGGCTTCAGTGCAAATTTTGCGGTGCTCGATGGCAGCCTGGATGTGCCCTACAGCGTTGGCAGCGGCAGCAATGTGAGCCAGCGCGAGCGCAAGCTCGACAACTTGGTCGGGCAGCCCGACTACACCGCCAACGCCACGCTGTTCTACAACACCGGCGGGCTGGAGCTGCGCGCGGCCTACAATCGTCAGGGCAAGGCCTTGCGTGCGATCGTCAGCAATATCGACTGGCAGGACCTGTATTGGTCGCCGCGTTCGCAGCTGGATTTCACCGCGACCTATGCGATCAGCAAACAGCTCAGCCTGATCGGCCAGGTCAGCAACCTCACCCACAGCCGCATCACCAGCGTGACCGGCCCCGGGCAGAACCTGCTCAAGGACAGTTATTCGGTACCCACGACGTATTGGTTCGGTCTGCGCTTTACGCCGACGTTCTAGGCGCGGCGAAGCTGGCATGGCGAGCAGAGCTCGGGCAAGTGCGCGCGGTGCGTGGAAATCAGGATGTTCACCTGGCAGGGCGCCATGCTGAGTACCCGCCGCGCCTACCTGACCGACACGCAATAGTTCTGTTAATCCCTTCAATCGGAGTTGTTCGATGACCTTACGTACTGCCGCCACCGTCGCGGCCATGCTGTGCGCGGCACTGGCCACCCATGCGAGCGCGGCGCCCACCGGCGTGGCCGCAATCCAGGCCCGGCTGACCAATCCTGACGGCGGCATCGTGGTGGTGGCCCATCGCGGTTGCCATGCACCGGCACCGGAACATGGGTTCAAGGACAGCGCACCGGAGAACTCGCTGGCCGCGCTGGAGCGCTGCATCGCCATCGGTGCCGACGTGATGGAGACCGATGTGCGGCGCGCCGCCGACGGCACACTGGTGATGCTGCACGACGCCACCGTGGACCGCACCACCGACGGCACCGGCAAGCTGTCCGAGCTGACCTTGGCCGACCTGCAAAAATTGCGGCTGCGCAGCGACGAAGGTGGCGCGCAGGCGCCGCTGACCGATCAACGCGTGGTCACGCTCGAGCAGATGCTGGCCAGGTCCAAGGGCCACATCCTGCTCAACCTGGACGTCAAGGATGCGATCTACGTGCAGGTGGTCGATGCGGTTGCCCGTGCCGGCATGCAGCACCAGGTGATCGTCAAGGCCGAAGCCGGCATCGCCACGCCGCCGCTGGCGGCGATGCTGCCGTTCGACAAGGTGTATTTCTTCCCGATCCTGATCAACGCCCATGGCACTGCCGACCTGGCCGCGATCGCCACTGCGCAGACACGCAACGCGCATCCGGTCGCGTTCGAGCTGCCCAAGATGTCGGCAGCGCAATTGCCGGCGTTGGTTGCAGTGAGCAAGGCACACAAGGTGCGGCTGATGGTCAACTCGCTGTGGGAAGGCTTCATCGCCGGGTACGGCGGCGACGCCGATGCCGCGCGCGATCCTGACAAGGTGTGGGGCCGCCCGTACCGCGAAGGCGTGTCGATCATCCAGACCGATGCGCCGGAAGCCTTGCTGCGCTATCGCGCGTCGCTGGAGCAGCGGTGAGCGTCGCGTTGCATCATCGCATGCAGCTGGCCTGCGACGGGAGCGGATGTCGCCGCGCAATGTGATCCGTAGAACTGCGGCGGTGGTGTTGCCGTTATAGTCAGCGTTCGTTTGCACGCAAGGGCGTCTGCATGCCGCTCGATACATCCCTGCGCCGACTCACGCCGCATGTCGTCTGGTTGTTGGTGCTGCTGGTCGCGCTGCAGGTGCGTGATGTGGCTAAGGCCCTTGGTTTTCCAATCCCGAAAATTCCGGTGCCTTACGGCGGTGGGATTCTCGACAATCTGCTCAGCGTAGTGCTCGTGCTCGTCGCAGCGGCGTTGCTGCGTCCTGGCATGCCAGGCGAGCTCGCGGCGCGTCTGGGGTTGCGTTGGAACGGCTTACGCGGCCCGGCGCTGACGTTGCTGGCCACACTGCCGTGTTGGCTGGGGCTGTGGACGCAGTCCAGCTCGGTCGGCACCGACGATCTGCTTGGCCTGCTCTGGTTGGCGCTGCTGTTTCCGCTAGCGGAAGAAATCGTGTTTCGCGGTTTCGGTTTCGTCTTTGCCTGCCGTGCGCTGGCCTGGCGTCCGGCAGTCGCGGCGCTGGTGCAGGCGGTTGTGTTTGGCGGTGTGCATTGGCTCGGGGCCGGCGGTGGAGGTGGCGAGGCGTTGTTGATCTTCTCCATTACCGGTATCGGTGCGCTGCTGTTTGCCATCGTGGACGCGCAGGATGGCTACACGATCTGGAGCGGCTGGGTGTTGCATGTCTCGCTCAACGCGGCCTGGACGGTCTTTGCGGTCTCCGATTCGGCGGCCAGCGGCTGGCTCGGCATTGCGTTGCGCCTGTCTGCGGTATTCCTGGCGATGGGGCTGCTGCGGCTGTTCGTAAGGCCGCGTCGCTCGCCGCACGCGGACGTGGTGGGCTAGCGCAGCTGTCGTCGCGCAAGCAGGAGCGTACAGTCACGTTGATCGCTCGACGCCGCAGCTTGCCGCGCGCGATGGTGGCCGAAATGCGTTTTGCCCTGCATCCTTGGCAGGATGGATGAGCAGCAGCACGCGCAGGCAAGGATCGACCAGACGCAGGAACGCGTCGCTGGCAAGGATGGTGTTGCTCGGCGTGGCCGGCGCTGGTTGACGGGGCTACGCTGGAGCGCCGTGGCACTGTTGTCTGCGGTGTTGCTGCTGGACCTGGCCTTCCCACTGCCACTGCCCAAATCACGGGACACCTCCACGCTGGTGGTGGCACGCGATGGCACGCCGCTGCGCGCGTTCGCCGACCACAACGGGGTGTGGCGTTATCCGGCCAGCCCGCAGAGTGTGTCGCCGCTGTATCTGCAGGCGCTGCTCAATTACGAGGACCGCTGGTTCTGGCGCCATCCCGGAGTCAACCCGTGGGGCCTGTTGCGTGCCGGCGGGCAGTGGATCGGGCAGGGGCGCATCGTCTCCGGCGGCTCGACGCTGACCATGCAGGTGGCGCGCATCCTCGACCCGCATACGCGCACGCCGTGGGGCAAGGCCAAGCAGCTGCTGCGCGCGCTGCAGCTGGAAGCGCACCTGAGCAAGCGCGAGATTCTCACGCTGTATCTGGAGCGCGCGCCCTATGGCGGCACCATCGAAGGCGTGGAAGCGGCCAGCTGGGCGTATCTGGGCAAGCCGGCCAGGGCCTTGTCGCAGGCCGAAGCTGCGTTGCTGGCGGTGTTGCCGCAATCGCCCAGCCGCCTGCGCCCGGATCGCCATCCCGAAGCAGCGCAACGCTCGCGCGACAAGGTGCTCGATCGCATGGTGGAGCTGGGCGTGTGGTCGCGCGCGCAGGTGGACGATGCGCGGATCGAGCCGGTGGTGACGCGCTCGCTCAAACCGCCGTTGCATGCGGCGCTGCTCGCGCAGCGGTTGCACAGCGCGCAACCGCGCGCGGCACGCATCGTGACCACGCTGGATGTGGAGCTGCAGCGCACCCTGGAAGAACGCGTCACGACATACTTTTCGCAGCTGCCCGAGCGCACCTCCGCGGCATTGCTGGTGGTGGACAACGCCACCATGGAAGCGCGCGCATACGTGGGCTCGGCCAGCTTCGGCGATCGCAAGCGGCTGGGGCATGTGGACATGGTGCAGGCCTGGCGCTCGCCCGGTTCCACACTCAAGCCGTTCCTGTACGGCATGGCGTTGGACGATGGGTTGATCCACTCCGAAAGCCTGTTGGTGGATGCGCCGCAGAGTTTTGGCAGCTACCGGCCCGGCAATTTCGATGCGGCCTTCAATGGGCCGGTGAGCGCGGCGACGGCGTTGCGGTTGTCGCTGAACGTGCCGGCGGTGGACCTGCTCGACCGGATCGGCCCGGCACGGTTTGCTGCGCGGCTGTCCAATGCCGGGATCGAGCTGCGCTTTGCGCACGGCAGCGTGCCCAATCTGGCGTTGATACTGGGCGGTACCGGCGCGCAATTGCAGGAACTGGTCGGTGCATTTGCGGCGCTCAATCGTGGCGGCATCGCCGGGCGCGTGCGCTATACGCCGGACGATCCGCGCATCGAACGTCGGCTGATGTCGCCGGGTGCGGCCTGGATCGTGCGCGAGATCCTGCAAAGCAATCCACGCCCCGGGTACGGCAGCGGCACCTTCGACACCGCCACGCGCCCGGGCGTGGCCTGGAAGACCGGCACCAGCTACGGCTACCGCGATGCTTGGGCGATCGGCGGCACGCGTCGCTACACGGTCGGGGTGTGGGTGGGGCGTCCGGACGGTACGCCGCTGCCGGGCCAGTACGGCGCCGTCACCGCACTGCCGCTGATGTTCGAAGTCATCGATGCCTTGCCGCGCAGCGCCGGCGATAGCGCGCCGGTGCCGATGCCGGCCACCGTGCAGGCGCTGGACATCTGCTGGCCGCTCGGCGGCGCGGCCGATCAGACACCACCGGCGCAATGCGCACGCCGCGCCGACGCCTACGTGCTCGATGGCGCAGTGCCACCCACCTTTGCCGAGCGCGATGCGCGGCTATGGCAAAGCGGGCAGCTGCATTTCGATGTGGATGCGCGCAGTGGCCAGCGGCTGTCGCAGGAGTGCAGTCAGGCGCATGAACGCGTGCCGCATGCAGTGGCGCGCTGGCCGGCATTGGTCTCACCCTGGCTCAGCACCGCCGAGCGCAATGCTGCG
Source organism: Xanthomonas sp. WHRI 6108 (assembly GCF_040202385.2). Taxonomy (NCBI): domain Bacteria; kingdom Pseudomonadati; phylum Pseudomonadota; class Gammaproteobacteria; order Lysobacterales; family Lysobacteraceae; genus Xanthomonas; species Xanthomonas sp. WHRI 6108. Next base: position 1,246,092 of record NZ_CP168198.1, read on the forward strand.
CAAGTGCCGCCACTTGCGGCGGACTGTCTGCCGGATGGGCGCATGACCGGTGGCGGCGTGCTGCGTATCGACGGGCTGAGCGATCGCGCCACGCTGGCGCGTGCCAACGCCACCTCGCGTCCGGTGCGCCTGCAACTGCGTGCCCTGGGCAGCGACGCGCGCATCGACTGGCTGCTGGATGGCCGCTGGATCGCACAGACCAACGGACGCCAGGGATTTCAGCGCGAATTTGCCGAGGTCGGCACGCATACGCTCACCGCAATGGCCAGCGATGGTGCCTGGACGCAGATGCGCTTTCGCGTATTGCGCTGACCGCGCACGTGCTGCGCCCGGCCAGCGTGCACACACCCGTAGGAGCGCACCTGGGCGCGATGGGGCGTCACATGGGATGCCACGTCGCGCCCGGGTGCGCTCCTACCGCCGCAGGCAACCACACAGCATCCTGCGGCATAGAAAACAGACAGGGCGCTCGAGGCGCCCTGTTTGCTTAAATCATCGAGTCGATTTCAACTCTCAACGTCACTGTGAATGTCGATACCGATCATCGCTCGCAACGCATCGCTGCATTGCAGTCACTCGGCTCACTCGCCGATCCAGCCTTCCAGCAGGTCGGCGAATTCGTCGGCGTGCTCTTCTTCCTGGGCCAGGATGTCTTCCAGGATGCGCTTGGTGGTGGTGTCCTTGTCGCCGATGAAATCGATCATCTCGCGGTAGCTGTCGATGGCGATGCGCTCGGCGATCAGGTTTTCCTTGACCATGTCGCGCAGGTCGCTGCCTTCCTTGTATTCGGCATGCGAGCGCTTGGTCAGCGTGTCCGGATTGAGGTCCGGTTCGCCGCCCAGCTGCACGATGCGCTCGGCGAGCCTGTGTGCGTGCGCCTGTTCCTGCTGCGCATGCTCCAGGAACTCGCCCTTGACCGCGTCGGCAAGCATGCCCTTGGCCATGAAATAGTGGCGGTAATACCGCAGGGTGCACACGTATTCGGTGGCCAGTGCGGTGTTGAGCAGCTCGATCACCGCCTCGCGGTCGGCGTGGTAGCTCTCGGTGATGGCACCGTCTTCGATGCTCTGGCGTGCGCGGCTGCGCAAGGTGGCGGTATCGGTGATGCCGTCGGGGAGTTGCTTGGCTGGCTGGTTAGACATGGCTGGCCGGTTTCCTTCTGAGTGGTTGGGGGGAATCAATGCATCAATCGGGCAGGTGCTGCAGTACGTAATCGGCGGCGGACACCTTGAATTCGCCGGGTTCTTCGACGAACAAGGCCTTGACCACGGCGTCGTCGGCATACAGTGCGTAGCGGCGCGAGCGCAGGCCCATGCCCGAGCCGCTGGCGTCGATCTCCAGGCCCAGCGCGCGGGCCAGTTCGGCGTTGCCGTCGGGCAGCAGGTGCAGGCCGTCGGGGATCAGCTGGCTGCGGCCCCAGGCCTGCATCACGAACGGGTCGTTGACCGCGGTGCACAGCACCTCGATGCCGCGTTTGCGGAATGCGTCGAAGTGCTCCACATAGCCCGGCAGGTGCTTGGCCGAGCAGGTCGGGGTAAAGGCGCCCGGCACCGCGAACAGCAGCACCTTGCGGCCGGCGAACAGGCTGTGGGTGTCCACCGCCTCGATGCCCTCGCGCAGGCGCTTGAGCACGACTTCGGGAATGCGGTCACCAACGTGGATAGTCATGGGGCTGGGCTCCTGCGGCTGAACGAAGTCTAGAAAGGAGCGAGGGAAAAGCGCGTCAACGCGCTTGAAATCCGCAGCGGCACGCCTATCTGACGCACATGGCCGGCGCAACGGCGCACGCCGCGGCAGCCGGCCCTCACCCAACCTTTTGGAGGCTCGCAATGAACATCGTTCGTTATCCCCAGTGGCCCACCCATGCGCTGCAGAACGAGATCAAGCACGTGTTCGACCGTTTCTTCGAGCAGAACGGCGACACCGACGAATCGGCAGTGGTGACCGCGCAGTGGGTGCCGCGCGTGGACATCAAGGAAGAGGCCAACCATTTCGTGCTGTACGCAGACCTGCCGGGCATCGACCCCGGCCAGATCGAGGTGCAGATGGACAAGGGCATCCTGTCGATCAAGGGCGAGCGCAAGGGCGAGTCCAGCACCGAGACCGAGCGCTTCTCGCGCATCGAGCGCCGCTACGGCAGCTTCCACCGCCGCTTCGCGCTGCCCGACAGTGCCGACCCCGACGGCATCACCGCGACCGGGCACAACGGTGTGCTGGAAATCCGCATCCCCAAGCGCCCGGCGGCCACCCCGCGCCGCATCCAGGTCGGCAACGGCCAGGACCCAGCCGGCAATACGGTGCAGTAAGGCAGCAAAACCTGGAGCGGAGCGGCATGCTTCGCTTCCCGGCGGCAACCGCACCGTAGAATAGGTGCGGTTGCCCGCCCGGCTGCGATATGACTGGCTCGTGGCCTCGGCTGCGGGCCGTTTTTTTCAGAGGTGATTAGATGGAATTCAAGGATTACTACGCAACGCTGGGCGTGGAGCCCAGCGCGGGCGATGCGGAGATCAAGACCGCCTACCGCCGGCTGGCGCGCAAGTACCACCCCGACGTCAGCAAGGAGGCCGGCGCCGAAGACAAGTTCAAGGCGATCAACGAAGCCTACGAGGCGCTGCGCGACCCGGCCAAGCGCAAGGCCTACGACCAGCTCAAGGCGCAGGGCTTCCGCCCGGGCGACGAGTTCCAGGCCCCGCCCAGCTACGGTGGTGGGCAGGGTTACGACTACGAGGAAGTGTTCGGCAACGGCGGCGCCGGTGGCGGCTTCAGCGATTTCTTCGAAAGCCTGTTCGCCGGCCAGCGCGGCGGCCGTCCGCGTGGTCCGGGCGCCGGCCCTGGTGCAGGCGCGGGTCCGCAGGCGCGCGGCGACACCCGCGCCAAGCTGGCAGTGCCGTTGGAAGCGGTGTATGCGGGCGACAGCGTGCGCATCACCATCAACGGCAAGCAGCTGGATGTGCGCGTGCCCAAGGGCGTGCAGCCTGGCCAGGTGATCCGCCTGAGCGGGCAGGGCAACGGCGGCGGCAACCTGCTGCTGGAGATCGAATACGCCGCGCACCCGCAGTTCGAGGTGGACGGGCGCAACATCCTGTACACCCTGCAGGTCATGCCCTGGCAGGCGGCACTGGGCACCACCATCAGCGTGCCGACCCTGGGCGGGTCGGTGGAGTTGAAGGTGCCGGCCGACTCGGACGCCGGGCGCAAGCTGCGCCTGCGCGGCCGTGGCCTGCCGGGCGCCACGCCGGGCGACCAGATCGTGGAGCTGGAAATCCTGGCCCCGGCCCCCACCGACGATGCGCAGAAGAAGGCCTACCGCAACCTGGCCAAGGCGTTCGGCGAATCGGTGTAGGCCGCGTGGGTCGAGCGGGAAATGGGTGAGGGTTCGGCAGGCAGGTGGTGCGCCAGTGGACGTCGATTTGCGGCGTTGAATCGCCGCCGTCCCCTCATCTGGCGCTTTGCGCCACCTTCTCCGGGTGGGAGAAGGGAGCAGCCGACATTTTCGAGGGAGGGATCGCGGTAGGGGTTCGGCGGACGAGCGGTGCACCAGTCAGCGTCGATCTGCGGCATTGGATCTCTGCCGTCCCCTCATCCGGCGCTTTGCGCTACCTTCTCCCGATGGGAGAAGGGACCAATTGCCTCTCCTGTGGTGAGGGATTGAGGGCGGGGCAGCATGCACGCGATGCAGCGGTGAACGACCTTCTGCGACGTTGTTGAATCCAGTTGCCCCCTGTGCAACGTAGTACGCGTTGCACAGCACAACAGCAACGCGTCACCGGATCGCACATCGCAACAGCATCGCCGGGCGCACCGCCTGGCCTGCTACCGAAAGCGCGGCCGGCGCACTACACTCGCCGCGCACACTAGGGGAAACACATGGCACGCATTCTGATCGTCGACGACTCGCCGTCGCAGCTGCTGGGGATTCAGCGCATCGTCGAGAAGCTGGGGCACGAAACCATCACCGCAACCGATGGTGCCGCCGGCGTGGAAGCGGCCAAGTCCTCGTTGCCGGATCTGGTGCTGATGGATGTGGTGATGCCCAACCTCAACGGCTTCCAGGCCACGCGCACGCTCAAGCGCGAGCCGACCACCCAGCACATCCCGGTGATCCTGGTGACCACCAAGGACCAGGACACCGATCGCATGTGGGGCATGCGCCAGGGCGCACGCGCCTACATCACCAAGCCGTTTTCCGAAGACGAGTTGCTGGAAGTGATGGAGCGCGTGTTCAACCAGAAAGACGAACCGCCGACCGTCTAAGCGCGCCGGCGAGGTGCGGCCGGGGCGCGGGTTCGCTCCGCAGTGCGATCAGCCGACGCGTTGACCGCGGCCGGTGCGATCGACGAAGGCCTGCGCACGGGGCCGCGTTCGACCGTGTTGGGCAGTGCCAGCCCGCCACCCGGGGCTGATGCCACAACCAACTGCGCGACCTTGCCATCTGCACGTGGATGCTCTCAGGCCGTCGACGGCATCCCGCACGATCGCCTGCAGGCGGCAGGTTGCTTGCATGCCGGTCCGGTTGTGTTGCTTGCCAGGCCACGCGCGTCTGATGCACGTCGTCCTCCAGGCGCGGCGCTGCGGCGCGACATGCGGACGCCCAGCGCAAGGCGGCCCGAAGGCGAGCGCGCTTCCGGCGCACGCGTATCAACAACTGACTGGCAGCGCATCCGTTGCGCAGCCTGGCCGTGGTCCTGCTTGATCCAGCTTCGCGCAGCGTGGAATCGGCAGACCGGCTGGCGCCGCGCGCCCGCTTGCATCACGCGGCCACCGGCAGCAACGCGTATCGAAGGCCGCTCGCCTCCGGCCTTGCCTGCTCCCAACGCCAAGGTCATCACATGCGCGTCTTTCCGGCCCCCGGGACCGCGTCGACACGCGCCTGGACCGGACCGGGCCCTGCTGTCGCCCGATGCGTCGCCGCCCGATCCACCCCAGCGGCTAAACCGGGATGCGTCAATCGGGGCCTTTCAAAACGGTCGGTCTGCCCCATCTAGTAGAATCATCGAATCACACAACACGGCGGCACTGCGGGACTGGCCCGCACAGCCCCTCGATCATGGAGCGTGCATGGCCTGGAACACACCCGGCAACAAGGGCGGAGACGGCCCGGACCCCAACCGTCGCAGGTCCTGGGGCCCGCGCGGTGGTGGCAACGGTGGTGGCTGGGGCAATCTGCCCGCCCCGTTGAAGGAGCTGTTCGATGGCGGCGTGGGGCGCTGGATTCTGGTCGCGGTGGTGCTGATGGTGCTGTTCTCCAGCTTCCAGCTCATCGGCGAGCAGCAGCGTGGCGTGGTGCTGCGCTTCGGCCAGTTCTCGCGCATCCTGCAGCCCGGCCCGAACTTCAAGCTGCCCTGGCCGGTCGAGTCGGTGCGCAAGGTCAACGCCACCGAGATCAAGACCTTCAGCAACCAGGTGCCGGTGCTGACGCGCGACGAGAACATCGTCAACGTCTCGCTCAACGTGCAGTACCAGATCAGCGACCCGCGCAAGTACCTGTTCGGTTCGCGCAATGCCGACCTGGTGCTGGAGCAGGCCGCGCAAAGCGCCGTGCGTGAGCAGGTGGGTCGTTCCGACCTCAATACCGTGCTCAACAATCGTGGCCCGCTGGCCATCGCCTCCAAGGACCGCCTGCAGGCGGCACTGGATGCCTACAACACGGGTCTGTCCGTCACCGGCGTGACCCTGCCGGACGCGCGTCCGCCGGAAGAAGTGAAGCCGGCCTTCGACGAGGTCAACGGCGCCCAGCAGGTGCGCGAGCGCCTGATCAACGAAGCCCAGGCCTACGCCGCCAAGGTGGTGCCCGAGGCACGCGGCCAGGGTGCGCGCACCCGGACCGGCGCCGAAGGCTACAAGCAGGCGGTGATCTCCAAGGCCGAGGGCGACGCCGATCGCTTCACGCTGTTGCAGGAGCAGTACGCCAACGCCCCCGAGGTCACGCGCAAGCGCCTGTGGCTGGAAACTGTGCAGAAGGTGCTGTCGGAGAACCGCAAGGTGATCGGCAGCGATGGCCGCCAGGTCATCTATGTGCCGCTGCCGGCCGACGCCAGCAAGTCCGCCAGCAACAGCGGTGCTGCGGGCAACGGCAGCATGCCGTCGATGGTGCCGCAGGATGTGCTGTTGAATCCGCCGCAAACCAGTGGCGGCAGCGAGGGCATCCGCAATCCGGAGCGCGGCCCGCGCCCGACCGGCCGTGAGGGAACCGAATAATGAAGAATTCGCTAGTCATCGGCCTGATCGTCGCCGTGTTGCTGACCCTGATGGGCTCGGTGTTCGTGGTGCGCGAGGACCAGACCGCCATGGTGCTCAACCTGGGCCGCGTGGTGCGAGCCGACCTCAAGCCCGGCCTGCACTTCAAGATCCCGGTGGTGGAATCGGTGCGCGTGTTCGATCGCCGCTTCCAGGTGCTGGACACCGCCCCGGCGCGCTACTTCACCGCCGAGCAGAAAGACGTCAGCGTGGACTTTTTCGCCATCGGCTATATCTCCGATGTGCGGGCCTTCTATCGCGCCACCGGTGGTGAGGAGTCGGTCGCCAATTCGCGCCTGGCCCCGATCATCACCGACTCGCTGCGCAACCAGATCAACTCGCGCACCCTACAGCAGCTGGTCTCCGGCGACCGCAGCGAATTGATCGCCAACCAGCTCAAGGGCATCAACGGCGCGATCAAGGGCCTGGGCATGCAGATCACCGACCTGCGCATCAAGCAGATCGACCTGCCGACCGACAGCCAGGTGATCACCGACGTCTACGAGCGCATGCGCGCCCAGCGCAAGCAGGAAGCCAGCAAGCTGCGCGCCGAAGGCGAGGAGCAGGCCCTGACCATCCGTGCCCAGGCCGACCGCGAGTCCACCGTGATCGTGGCCGACGCCGAGCGCGATGCGCAGAAGCTGCGCGGCGAAGGCGATGCCGACGCCGCCCGCATCTACGGCCAGGCAGGCTCCAAGGATCCGTCGTTCTACGCGTTCTACCGCAGCCTGGAGGCGTACCGCGGCTCCATGACCGACGGCAACGGCGTGGTGGTGCTGGATAAGAACGACCCGTTCCTGCAGTACCTCAAGAGCGATCGTTGATCGCTCTGCGCTGAATCGACAACGCCTGCGGAGTGCGGGCGTTGTCGTATGTGCCTGTCACTGCCGCGCCCCCACCGTAGGAGCGCACCCGGGCGCGACGACCTTGCCAGGGATGCCCGTCGCGCCCAGGTGCGCTCCTACGCAGGGCGCGTGTCGGCCAATGGATCGGGCGCATGGCGCTTCGTGCACTGTGATGCCCATGGGTATGTCCGGAATCCCAGCTGCCTGGAGCGCCTCTCCCGTCGTGTTGACCAGACTCGACTCGGTAGGAGCGCACCCGGGCGCGACGGGCCCTATCGGCGGACCCCGCTGATTGCCGTTGATAGTCAGTCGCCATATGGATTCCCCCTAGCGCAGAACGCGGCAACCGCCGATATCCCGCGTGGTCCAAGGCCGTCAGCATCGCGCCATGGCCAACATCGACTCCCCAGGGCATCGCGCGCTGCGCCGCGGCAGGCAGTCTTCGCCCAACAGCGTGTACCTATTGACCACCACGACATGGCAGCGTCGCGCCGTATTCGCAGATTTTTTGCTTGCAGCAACTGCCTGCCGGGCATTCACCGCAGCAACGCCTTGCGATGCCAGGCTGCTGGCCTGGGTGTTGATGCCGGATCACGCACATTGGCTGTTGCAGCTGGGGAGCGTCACCGCGTTGGCCGACGCCGTGTCCCGCATGAAAGCGTGCGTAGCGCGTTCGGTGAACGATCAGCGGCAGCATCACGCACCGGTCTGGAGCCGCAGCTACCATGACCACGCGTTGCGCAAAGACGACGACCTGCACGCAGCCGCGCGTTACCTCATCGCCAATCCGCTCCGGGCCGGGCTGGTCACCCACGTCGGTGATTATCCGTTCTGGGACGCAATCTGGCTCTGAGCGTCGAGCCGCCAGCAGGCCTAGTGCATGCCCACCGTTTGCCGCGCGCCGCCGCGTAGGAGCGCACCTGGGCGCGACCGGCTTTACCGGGAATGCCTGTCGCGCCCGGGTGCGCTCCTACGCGGGGCGCGTGGAGGGCGCTGACGCGGCACACTGCAGTTCCCCACGTCCTGGTGTTGCTGATGCATGAATTTCTGTCCGCGTTATGCCTGATCGCCGTCATCGAAGGCCTGCTGCTGTTTGCCGCGCCCACCGCCTGGAAGCGCATGGTCGAGCAACTGTTCAGTCTGCCCACCGCGCAATTGCGTGTGATTGGTGGTGTGACGCTGGTGCTGGGCGCGATTGCACTGTGGATCGTGCGTCACTGAGTGGGTGGTCCATTCCGACCGCAACGGGCAGCGTAGGAGCGCACCTGGGCGCGACGGCTTTACCGGGAATGCCGGTCGCGCCCAGGTGCGCTCCTACGAGCCATTGGGGTTGTCGCGACGGGATCTCCCGGGCTAGGGGCCCGCAGCGCTCGGAGCACCGCGTAACCGACGGCCAGCCGCAATCTGACCCGCCCCCGATCCGCCGGCCGCCAGGGGTAGTGCACGTCACCGGAAACCCGGATAATGCACAAAAGCCGGCCGGGCACGCTCACACAGGGCACCTCGTTCGGCTTTTTCCGTGTCAGGGCTTCACGCGCCGCTGCAACGCTCCCCGATGGAGCCGCGCGCCAGGCGGCGCCGCCAGCCGTGAACCGGTCCCATCCCGCGGCCCCGATGGCCGCAGCAAAACTCAGGAGTTCACCCGTCATGGGTCAGTCAGTTGTCGTGCTCGGTGCCCAGTGGGGCGATGAAGGCAAAGGCAAGATCGTCGATCTGCTTACCGAAGAGATCGGTGCGGTGGTCCGCTTCCAGGGTGGCCACAATGCCGGCCACACGCTCGTCATCAACGGCAAGAAGACCGTCTTGCATCTGATTCCGTCCGGCATCCTGCGCGACGACGCGCTGTGCCTGATCGGCAATGGCGTGGTGATCTCCCCGGCCGCGCTGATCAAGGAAATCAGCGAGCTGGAAGGTGCCGGCGTGGAAGTGCGCTCGCGCCTGAAGATCTCCCCGGCCGCGCCGTTGATCATGCCGTACCACATCGCCCTGGATCAGGCGCGCGAGAAGGCCGCCGGCGGCAAGGCCATCGGCACCACCGGCCGCGGTATCGGCCCGGCGTACGAAGACAAGGTCGCCCGCCGCGGTATCCGCATCGCCGACCTGCATTACCCGCCGCAGTTGGAAGAGCTGCTGCGCACCGCGCTGGATTACCACAACTTCGTGCTGACCAAGTACCTGGGCGTGGAAGCGGTGGACTTCCAGAAGACCTTCGACGAAGCGCTGGCCTTCGGCGACTACGTGCAGCCGATGAAGTCGGACGTGGCCGGCATCCTGCATGATCTGCGCAAGCAGGGTAAGCGCGTGCTGTTCGAAGGCGCGCAGGGCGCGTTGCTGGACATCGACCACGGCACCTATCCGTACGTCACCAGCTCCAACACCACCGTCGGCGGCGCACTGGCCGGCACCGGCGTTGGCGCCGATGCGATCGACTACGTGCTGGGCATCGCCAAGGCCTACGCCACCCGCGTGGGCGGTGGCCCGTTCCCGACCGAGCTGGACGATGAAGTGGGCCAGGGCATCCGCGACCGAGGTGCCGAGTACGGCGCCTCCACCGGCCGCCCGCGCCGCTGCGGCTGGATGGACATCGTCGCGCTCAAGCGTGCGGTGGCCATCAACGGCATCTCCGGCCTGTGCATCACCAAGCTCGACGTGCTCGACGGCATGGAAAAGCTCAAGGTCTGCATCGCCTACGAATACCGCGGCAAGCGTACCGAATACGCCCCGCTGGACGCGCAGGGCTGGGAAGAGTGCACCCCGGTGTACCTGGAGTTCCCGGGCTGGACCGAAAACACCCACGGCATCACCGAGTGGGACAAGCTGCCGGTGGCCGCGCGTGCCTACCTGCGCGCGCTGGAAGAACTGGCCGGCTGCCCGATCTCGATCGTCTCCACCGGCCCGGATCGTGACCACACGATGGTGCTGCAGGATCCGTTCGCCTGATCGGCTGACGCCAGACGCGGCATCGTCCAACGGCCCGGCTTGTCCGGGCCGTTGGCATTTGAGGATTGCTGAGATTTGCCATGACTTCCGGCGGTGCCTGCGGGCACTGTTCCGGCGGATCATCCGCGGCCTGGCGCCGCTTGCCTGCCCACTTCGCCCACATCGAGAATTTCCCATGCGTCTTCCCCTGGTGACCGCCATCGCACTGGCCCTGGTCGGTACAAGTCCGGCTGCCTGCGTGCTCGCCGCCGCGCCCGCGCCGACGAGCGCCGCCGCCTCGTCCATCACCACCCAGTTACCGCGTACGGCCAAGCCCACGCATTACGCGGTGGAGATCACGCCGCATGCCGACAAGATGACGTTCGACGGCAAGGTCGCCATCGACGTCAGCGTGCTGCAGGCCACCGACCGCATCGTGTTGCAGGCGGCCAACCTGAGCTTGGCGCATGGCACGCTCACCCAAAAAGGCGGCAAGCCGCAAGCTGCCAAGGTCAGCACCGATGCCGAGGCGCAGACCGCCACGTTCGCGTTCGACAAGCCGCTGGCAGTGGGCGAGTACGTGCTGTCCATCGACTACAGCGGCGTGATCAACACGCAGGCCAACGGCTTGTTCGCGCTGGATTACACCACCGCGCAAGGTGCGCGCCGCGCGTTGTTCACCCAGTTCGAAAACTCCGATGCGCGCCGCTTCATTCCCTCCTGGGACGAGCCCAACTTCAAGGCCACCTTCGACCTGGCGATCAATGCGCCGGCCGGGCAGATGGCAGTGAGCAACATGCCGGTGGCCTCGTCCAAGCCGGGCGCAAACGGCCGCACCCGCATCGCATTCCAGACCTCGCCCAAGATGTCCACATACCTGCTGTTCGTCAGCGTGGGCGATTTCGAGCGTGCCACCGTCACCGCCGACAACGGCACCGAGATCGGCGTGATCGCGCAGAAGGGCAAAGTGGACCAGGCGCAGTTCGCGCTGGAATCCGGCCGCGATGTGCTGCACGAATACAACGCCTACTTCGGCATCCCGTACCCGCTACCCAAGCTGGACAACATCGCCGCGCCCGGGCGCAGCCAGTTCTTCAGCGCCATGGAAAACTGGGGCGCGATCTTCACCTTCGAATACTCGTTGTTGCTGGATCCGGCGGTGGCCAACATCGACACCAAGCAAGGCGTGTTCACCGTCGCCGCGCATGAGATCGCGCACCAGTGGTTCGGCAACCTGGTGACCATGGCGTGGTGGGACGACCTGTGGCTCAACGAGGGCTTCGCCAACTGGATGGAGGCGCGCACCACGGCAAAACTGCATCCGGAATGGGATATCGACAAGACCGGCCCGGCGCTGAAGAGCCGCGCGGCGATGCGGCGCGATGCGTATGCGACCACCCACCCGGTGGTGCAGCACGTGGCCACCGTGGAGCAGGCCAGCCAGGCCTTCGACGCCATCACCTACCAGAAGGGTGAGGCGGTGATTGCCATGCTGGAAGACTACGTCGGCTCGGACCACTGGCGCACCGGCGTGCGCAGCTACATCAAGCAGCACCAGTACGGCAACGCGGTGACCGACCAGCTGTGGCAGCAGATCGACGCGGTGGCCCCGGGCAAGCAATTTACCCAGGTGGCGCACGACTTCACGCTGCAGCCGGGCGTGCCGTTGATCAAGGCCAGCAGCCGCTGCGTCGGCGGCCAGACCGCGGTGACGCTGGAGCAGGGCGAGTTCACGCTGGACCGCCCCGACAATCAGCCGTTGCGCTGGCATGTGCCGGTGGTCCTGCGCAGCGGCAATGGCGCGCCGCTGCGCGTGCTGGTAGACGGCACGGCCCAGGTGCAGGTGCCCGGCTGCGACGCACCGGTGGTGGTCAATGCCGGGCAAAAGGGCTACTTCCGCACCTGGTATGCGCCCGCGCAGTTCAAGGCGCTGACCACCAGGTTTGCCTCGCTACCGGTGGTGGACCAGGTGGGCGTGTTGAACGACACCAACGCACTGGCCGGTGCCGGCGTGCAGGCGCAGGCCGATGTGCTGGATCTCACCGCCCAGGTGGCGGCAGGCGCATCGCCCGATGTCTGGGACATGGTGGCCAGCATCTACGACGATGTGGATGGCAGCTTCGAGCGCGACCCGGCTGCGCGGACGGCATGGCGTGCCTATGCCGTGCCGCGACTGTCGGCCGAATTCGCAACGCTGGGCTGGGACAACCGCGCTGGCGATTCGGCGCAGATCCAGCAGTTGCGTACCCGCCTGATCGCCACCCTCAGCGACATGGGCGATACCGCCGTGATCGCCGAGGCGCGCCGGCGCTTTGCCGCCTTCCAGGCCAACCCCGCCTCGCTGTCGCCGGAGCTGCGCGACAGCGTGCTGGGCGCGGTTGCGCACAATGCCGACGCCGCCACCTGGGACGCCTTGCATGCCTTGGCCAGGCAGGAAACCTCGTCGATGGTGCGCGACACCTATTACGACTTCCTCTCCATGCCCAACGACGAGGCGCTGGCCAAGCGCGCGCTGGAACTGGCATTGACAGCCGAGCCGGGCGCCACCACCGGTGCGAGCATGATCGACCGGGTCGCTTCCCGGCACCCGGAACTTGCCTTCGACTTCGCAGTGGCGCATCGCACGCAGGTGGACACCCTGGTGGATTCCACCTCGCGCGCCCGCTACTACCCCGGCCTGGGCATGGACTCGGCCGAGCTTGCCACCGCCGACCGGATCAAGGCCTATGCCGAGCAGTACATCGCGCCGACCTCGCGGCAGGCCGCAGACAACGCCATCAACACGATCCAGACGCGGGTGAAGCTGCGGGCGGCGTCGCTGCCGCAGATCAAGGCGTGGTTGAAGGCACGCAAGCGCTGAGTGTTGCGGTCATCGCAGCACAGGAAACAGCCCGGTCTTGCCGGGCTTCACAACTATCCGTCTTCCAGACGAACTCAAGATGCGCGTTGCCGCAGCAGCGAAGCGGGGCGGCACGACGTCACATCGCTTCATCCTGGAAGCGATCGCCGAAACGGCGGAATCGGTCGAGCGTCGTGCCGATTTCGATGCGGTTGCCGAGCAGCGTTATGCCGGCATCGTGGCGTCCGGGAAGACCATCGCCTGGGACGACATGCGTGGCTATCTGGAAAAGCGCATGGCCGGCGAGCCGGCAAAGCGTCCCACGGCCCGCAAACTAGCCCGCTAGCATGGCGCGTATCGCGCTGGCACCGGAGGTTGCACCGGATCTAGAGCGGATCTTCGACCACCCCCAGCGCCATGAGGCCGCACATGTCGCAGCACGCCTGCACGAGGTCATTGCGGCAATCGATGTGCTGGAAACCAATCCGCTGATCGGCCGGCCGGCGGCGGCAGGTGCGAACTGGTGATCGGTCACGGCGCGCACGGCGATCTGGCGCTGTACTGCATGTCGCGCAGATCGGCACGGTGTTTGTGCTGGCCGTTCGCTCGCAACGTGAGGCGGGCTTTGCGGGGCCGTGATGTTCGCAGTTCCCCCATCGCCGTAGCCAAGGCAGACGTCGCCGCGTCATGCCCCAAACGCACCATCGATCGTATGCATCGCCCCGGTGACAAAACTCGCTTCCGGGCCGGCGAGCCAGGCCACCATGCCGGCCACTTCGTCGGCGCGGCCATGGCGTTTGATCGCCATGAAGCTGTGCATCAGGTCTTTCATCGGCCCGTTTTCCGGGTTGGCGTCGGTATCGATCGGACCCGGTTGCACCACGTTGATGGTGATGCCACGCGGCCCGAAGTCGCGTGCCAGCCCGCGTGCCAGCCCCTGCAGCGCGGATTTGCTCAGCGCGTAGGACGCCATGCCGGGCAGCGGCATGCGGTCGCCGTTGACCGAGCCGATCACGATGATCCGCCCGCCGGGTGGCATCTGCCGCGCGGCCTCCACGGCGGCGTGGTAGGGCGCGTGCACGTTGATGCGGAACAGCCGGTCCACCGCGTCCGGATCCTGGTCCAGGGCATCGCCGAACAAGGCGATGCCGGAGTTGACCACCAGCACATCCAGCGGCCCGCTGCGGCGCACCGTGTCGATGACCGCATCGCGGTCGGCACTGTCGGCCAGCACCGCGGTACTGCCGGTGTCACCGGCCAGGCGCTGCGCCGCGTCGGCAGAACCGGCATAGGTAAACGTCACCCGTGCGCCCTCGGCCACGAAGCGCCGCACGATGGCGGCCCCAATCCCCCGGCTGCCACCGAGCACCAATACCGACTTGTCTTTGAACGCTGACATGCATCACCTCGCAATTAATGTAGCGAGTAATACATAATAGATTTCGTCTGCCGTCAAGGATTTTGTAACTATGACTACAGAAATTCCCCGGGCCCGCGGCCGGCCGCGCGCATTCGACCCGGACCAAGCGGTCGCCACCGCGCAGCAGCTGTTTCATGCGCGCGGCTACGACGCACTGAGCGTGGCCGACCTCACCCAGGCGCTGGGCATCAACCCGCCCAGTTTCTACGCCGCCTTCGGCAGCAAGGCCGGCCTGTATGCGCGCATCCTCGACCGCTACGCGCAGACCGGTGCCATCCCGTTGCCACAACTCCTGGACACCGCCCGCCCGCTGGCCGACGCCCTGGCCGACGTACTGGAGCAGGCCGCCCGCTGCTACGCCGCAGACCCTGCCGCCACCGGCTGCCTGGTGCTGGAAGGTACGCGCAGCAACGACGCGCAGGCGCGCGAGGCGGCCTGCGGTTTTCATGTCGCAGCCCAGGAGTTGATCCGCTCCCACATCGCCAAGCAGCGCCCGCACGACGCCGACCGGCTGGCGGATTTCGTCAGCACCACCATGGCCGGGCTGTCCGCCAGCGCGCGGCATGGGCAGAGCCTGGAGCGTCTGCTGGCGAGTGCGCGCTTGGCGGGGGAGGGGATTCGGGCGGCGCTGCGCGGATAAGAAGAGTGCGAGCGGGCAGAGGGCTTTCGATGGCGTGCGCGCACCTGCTCGCTAATCGAGGTGCGCTTGCCGCTACCCAGTACGGTCAATCGGCAGGTGGTACGAGATGGTCGTGATCTGCCGTCGCTCAGGCGAAGTCGTTGTCGGGTTACTGGCGCGGCGAATCAGCAAGAGGGCCGGGTAGAGCCCATGGTCCATTCCATGTTTTAGGCTGGCTTTAACACAGGCCACTTCAACCTCCTTGTGCAATGCTGGTGAGCACATGGAGCCGCGCGCAGCGTGTTGGTTGAACGTTTCAAACTATCCGAATTGCTGTCCAACCCGGATGGTCGCGCTGAATGCCTATTAGATGGCATCGTTGCGAGACCCAGTGTCTATTTCGGTCCCACAGTGAGAGCGCCGCCGAACCATTTTCGTCTGCGATCAGTCACTTGACCGAGCCTCCTCATGCAGCCACAGCCCGCAGTACTCGTCCTCTCCGTTGAAGGATGCCCGCGACGAAGCGGGCGCATTGCATCGTGGCGGCCCGCTTCAATCAGCTCGACTGCAGCGAAGGTGAATTCGAGCGGATTCATAAAAAACGGCACAAGCGATCGGTTGCGCATCAGTAGCCTGCCAATCGCCGCAATTCCATGCCTGCTTTGAATCGGAAGAATTCATCCAAGCATTGCCTCTTTCAGCGCTGGATCGCTGATATAGACATAACACCCCTTCATGCCTCGGCTCATCAAAGTTTTGTAGGTATTCCGGATGATGCGATCTACACGGTCATGAATCTCCGGATTCCCTTTGGATTGTGACTTATATCCTCGTATCGAACGGTCTTGCTTTGAACGCTTACTGGGATCGGTGACTAAGCGGTCGCCGCGCCAAACCAAGTCGGGACCAATGATCACGCCTACATAGTCCAACTCCAACCCCTGGCAGGTGTGGATACAACCGACCTGCTCGACGGAGTTTTCAGCGATTGCCCATAAGCTGCCATCGCTCCCGAGATTCCATTGCGCCTGATAGCCATGCTCGGGAATTTCAATGTCCCAAGCGTTCGCATCGCTTTTGCTTTTCCAATCCCAGCAGTAGCCAGCGACAACCCGAGACTTGTTGTTAAGCTTGTTTTTCTCCCGGATCAGATTATGCAGTTGCAACGGGGAATCGACGACGCGGAAATCAAAGGCACTCCGGTCGAAGTCGGAATTAGCGGTTTGGCGAATACCGAGAACGTTGTCTAGCCAGGCGATGTATCCGTCCGAACCGGCGCAGCGGAATTGCGACGCCAGCTCCAGTTCGGTCACTTCAGCATTGAGAACTCCGGCCCAGCGGCGCAATTCGCCGGTATGGCCGATGTCTGACAAGGTGACAACCTGATCGTCGTCCACGAAGAAGATGGCGCAATGGGCGCTGCGGATCAGTTCCATCACCTGGTTCTCGCCAAGGTTGCCGTACAGGCCGCTCTTCTGATTGAGGCGATGTGCCTCGTCCACCACCAGCGCGCCAAACACATTTGGCTCGGTCTGATGAAAGTTGCCTGAGCCGGAGAACAGGTTGCCGATTTCAATCTTACGCACATGTCCGGCCAGTTTTTGCGCATACACCGCGCGTGGAGCGGCGTTTTTGGACACATACTTGGTCGTGAGGCCACGCTTGGTCAGCTCAACCAGTAGATTTACTGCCACGACGGACTTTCCAGTGCCGGGTCCGCCCTTGATGATCACGACCTGTTTGCGTTCCGCGCTAGCCTGCGCTGCCCGTGCCAGGCAGGTTTCGTATACCAGCTTTTGCTCGTCGATCAGCACGAATTCCTGGTTACCCTTGAGCATGCTGACCATGCTGTCGGCAAGCATCTTGGAGGGGCGAATGCGGCTTTGCTCGATCTTATAAAGCAATTCGCCGCTATCGCCTTTGCGGACATGCTGACGAATGAACTCGCGCAGCTTGCGCTTCTCCTCCACGCCCCGTAGGAACAACGGCGCCTTGTCGGTGTAAGTGGTATAGCGCGGATCGTCGATGGTTCCATCGCGAAAATGGTTGTGCAGGTACGCGCATGGTTTCAGCTCTACGCCTCCTTCGTGCACTGCTTGGTTGAAGCCTTGCAGCAGGGCAGCGTAAGACCAAGCCTGGTAAGAAGGGTGCGGACCCTCGCTCTCGTATGGTCCGCCACGCTGAGCCTTGACGATGCCGTCTTTATCGGTAACGGATGAAGTGGACCACTGCTTGAGCTCTACGATGATCGCGCGCGCCTCATTGGTCTCACCCAGCCCGCTCAGGATGAAGTCGATGCGCTTTGCGGTTTGAGCGATGCCAAATTCGATTCCAATGCCCATGTCATCGGGCAGGGCATCATCACTAAGCACGTCTGCCATTTGCGTGAGGGAATGCCGCCACGCTCTGAACTCGCTCTCGGGCGCATATCTTCCCGTCTTGACGGTGTAAGCGTTGGAGACCACCCGTTCGATGGGTTGCTGTTGCGAGAGCTGAAGGAACGCGGCTTTGGTCGACTGGTAAACGATCACGCTTGGCTTTTCCCCAGGTTTGCATGGAACAAAGCAGCATTGTGCACTTGCCGATACGTCACATGGCAAGTGATGCAGCCTCGTCTAGAACTAGATCTGAAATTCCAGTTCGGCCAAAACGGACATGAGGTTCTAGTCTCTGCTCTTGTACTTGACCTATTTCTGTGGACATAGCAATCTTTGCCTTACGGAGCCTCGGAACTCCTCGTACAGCGGGTTGCCACCTCCGAAAACGGTGGTTTCTCTTGATTTCACGGATGCGAGAGATCCTATGACCGAGGCCCATCGCCACTTGGACGCCGATCCTGGCTACTTTCTGCCGGAGCACGCGCAATATCGCCTTCAGCAACTGCGCGACCACATGCGCTTTTTGGCACGTCTAGCGCAGCCGCGCACTCAGGCCGAGGAGCAGGCCAGGCAGCCTGCCATCTGCATGGACGAGATGGCGTTCTGCCTTGAACTACTGGCCGAGCAGGTAACGCAGGCGCTGGCGCAGATGAAGTGGCCCGCGCGCCTGGAGCCCGATGCTGCTTACAACGCCACCGACGCAGGGGAGGCTGCAAGAGCCGATTAGCAACGGCCTTGCCGCGCACACGGAAACAGGCAATGGCCGATATGTAGACGCTGCGTTTGCCTTCGGCGTCAAGCGGAGCAGGTGGATGCGCTGGAAGAGTTGCTGACCATCACCGCCCATGGCGATGTGATCGCTGCCGGTAACGCTGATCGGCTGGAACGCTGCACCTCAGTGTCGGCCAGCTGTATCTGCAGTGCGCTGTTATCCGGGAAAGGCGATCAGTATTCCGCCAGTGAGCCGGTATACCAGTAGGCTTTGCCTTTGATCGTGCGTTTGTCGAACTTGAGCGTGCCTCGCTTGCCCTTGATTTCAAGCGTGAACGACGGCGGCAAGTCGGTGCGCCCGGGGTTGGTGAAAACGATGCGCATGTGGTTGGCAGTTGGCTTGAAGTACCACTGCGTGCTTTCCGATGGAAGCCCGCGTGATGCAATGTCCGGCCAGGTCATGACCAGGCCGCCGATGCCATCAGGGTCGCCTCCGCTATAGACCAGAAAGCTGTAGCCAGCGGTATCTGTTTCAAACGACAGGACATCGCCGGTGGCGGCAGCGGACGTACTTGTCAGCAGGGCGATCAACAAGATCAGACTGGTCCATAGACTGCGCATGTGTGTTTTCATCGTTCGTCCCTGCGATGGATGTCTATTGTTTGCCGAGTCGCTACGGGTAGGCATAAGGACCCACGATCCAGGACGCATTGCCTGGAATAACGCGCTTGCCAACGGTCAGGCGGCCACTTCTGCCCTCTATCTCGACGGTAAAAGATGGGGGATATTTAGGATCACCTGGATTGACGAATTTGGCGCCTGCGCGGGTGTGTTCCTTATCCATGTGGTACTTCACACCGGTGAAAGGCAGGTCCCTGTGTGCATAGCCGGGCCAGCGAATCATGGCGCCGGCAATGCCGTCGTTTTCCTTGCTTCCACCACCGACATACAGTTCGACTTCGTAGGTGTTGTCAGCGCTTCGAAAGGTGACCACCGTACTTGTGGCCAGTGCAGGAGCGCTGGTAAACGCAAACGTCAGGAGCAGCGTCAGTAGCATAGCCACCTTGGGCGTGATTCGATTTCGCATGCGACATCCTTCCTTGGTATGAAGCTGGATCTTATCTGATCGAAATACTGTAGCGGGCACAGGCGCACAGCATCAGCTGTGCAATTGCCACTTACTACGCCGAATGAAGCGGCCGATCACACCGGCGCAGACTTCAAAATCCCAGACAGACTCTCGCGCAGGATCAGCTGCAGATGCATGCGGTTGAGTTCCATGCCGCTGGTCATCACGCTGTGCAGGCCGCCGCACATGGCGGCGACGGCGAAGACGCGGGCCTGGAATTCCTGTTCGCTGCTGGCCGGGTCGGCGTGGCCGCGCAGCAGGCGCTTGAGCAGGGCGCTGAGGTGTTCGATCAGGGATGCGCTCTGCCGGCGCATGAAGGCGGCCAGCACCGGGTCGCGCAGGGTGGCCAGGTGCAGCTCCAGGTCGATGCGGGTGCGCTTGATGTTGATTTCCTGCAGCAGCCATTCTTCGAGCAGGCCGGCGATGAAATCCACCACGTGCACGTTGGCAGGGCGTTCTACCAGCCACATCTGGCGGATGGCGCGCATGTAGTTGCGCTCGAGCAATGCGCGCACCAGCGCGTCCTTGTCTTCGAAACGTTGCAGCAGGCTGCCGCAGCTGACCTTGGCGCGCTCGGCGATTAGTTCGAAGCTGGTGGCGCTCAGGCCGATGACGTCGATGCACTGCTCGGTGGCGTCCAGCACCTCTTCCAGCAGCAGTGCTTCGCGCTCTTTTGCCGTGCGCAGCAACAGGACGTTGGACATGGGCAGCAGGGTGTCGGGGGGCTGCAGTATACCGGCGCGGCGTTACCCATCCGTTGCGTTCGCTTGTTGCCGTGCCATCAGTCATGCATGCGTGTGCGTATTGAAACACCGGTCACAGATGCGCTGGTCGACCATGTTTTCACGGCGGCTGTGCGACACGTGAGGTCGACGTTGTGCAGGAGAAGCATGTGAGTGAGAACAGTGCGGTAGCCGGTGTCTCGGCGCAGTGGCCGGCGCGGTTGTGGGTGGTGCGGCATGGGCAAAGCGCGGGCAATGTGGCGCGCGATGTGGCCGAGTCCAACGGCTCGGCCTTGATCGACCTGGAGCATCGCGATGCGGATGTGCCGTTGTCGGCGCTGGGCGAGCGCCAGGCCGAGGCGTTGGGGGCGTGGATGGCCGGTTTGCCCGAGCACGAGCGCCCGACCCTGATCCTGAGTTCCACCTATGTGCGTGCGCGCCAGACCGCCGCTGCGGTGGCGCGTGCGCTGGGGCAGCCGGCTGAGTCGGTCAGCGTGGACGAGCGTTTGCGCGAGAAGGAATTCGGCGTGCTCGACCGTTACACCACGGCCGGCATTCTTGCGACCTTTCCGGAGCTGGCCGAGCAGCGCAAGCTGGTGGGCAAGTTCTACTTTCGCCCGCCCGGTGGCGAGAGCTGGTGCGATGTGATCTTCCGCCTGCGCGGGGTGGTGGGCGACCTACAGCGCAACCATGTGGGCGCGCGCGTGCTGATCGTGGGGCATCAGGTGATCGTCAATTGCTTCCGCTACCTGATCGAGCGGATGGACGAGGCCACCATCCTGGGCATCGACCGCGAAGGCGATGTGCCCAATTGCGGCGTCACCGAATACGCGGCTGTGGCCGATGGGCAATCGCTGGAATTGCTGCGCACCAAGTTCGTGCCGCCGGAGCTGGCCGACGAGCCGGTGACCACCGAGTCCGACCGCCCGGCCGGGGCACGCTGATGGCCGCCCCGCGCGTGCGCATGCTCACCATGGCCGCATTGCGGGCCATGCCGTTGCCGGCCCCGGGTGGCGACAAGGAGCAGCGCGGGCGCGTGTTGATCGTGGGTGGCTCGATGCGTGTGCCCGGTGCGGTGCTGCTGGCCGGCGAGGCCGCGCTGCGCACCGGTGCCGGCAAGTTGCAGATCGCCACCGCCGCCAGTGTGGCGCCGGGCATGGCCTTGGCGGTGCCGGAGGCGCTGGTACTGGGGTTGGCGCAGAACGGGCAGGGCGAGATTGTGCGCGGGCATCGCGCGCTGGACGGGGCGATGGCGGCCTGCGATGCGGCAGTGATCGGGCCGGGGATGGCGTCGTCGGCCACCACCACGGCGATGGTCAGGCGCGCCGCCGAGCAGGCGGTGTGCACCTTGGTGCTGGATGCCGGTGCGCTATCGCGTGGCCTGCGGGCGCCGATCGGGCGGCCATTCGTATTGACGCCGCATGCGGGCGAGATGGCGACCCTGGCCGGCGACGACAAGGCAGCGGTAGAAGCGGCACCGGGCGCGTACGCGCTGAAGTTTGCGCAGAAGCTGCGCAGCGTGGTGATTGTCAAGGGTGCAGACAGTTTTATTGCCGGCCCGGATGGGGTGGTGTGGATGCATCGCGGGGGCGCGTCCGGGTTGGGTACGTCCGGGTCTGGTGATGTGCTGGCGGGATTGATCGCCGGGTTTGCCGCGCGCGGCTGCGATGCGTTGGCCGCTGCGTTATGGGGCGTGTTTGTGCATGCGGCAGCGGGCAGGCAGTTGGCCAGGCGGATTGGTCCAGTGGGGTTTTTGGCGCGCGAGCTTGGGCTGGAAGTGCCTGGGATTTTGGATCGGTTGGCGCGGGGGTGATCGACGCTCGTCGCGTTGATGCGGCGCGCAGACCAAGCCCCTCTCCAGTGGGAGAGGGGTTGGGGTGAGGGTACGTTTGCTGGAGTCGTGGGGCTGTCTTTCCAGTTGGGGTTTAGGTTGTTGCTTTGATCGCAGGGGGCGGGTTGCACTCTTGGCAGACGTACCCTCATCCGGCTCTTCGGGCCACCTTCTCCCGAGGGAGAAGGGAGTGTCCGATGGTGGAAGGGTGCACGGTTGCGCTCGTTTGTTGCGCGATGTTGCGCCGCGTTGGTCGGTTAGGCTTGGTCACCAACCTGGGAGGGTGCACGGTGAAGCGAACGATTGCGTGGTCGATGGTGGGGGTTCTGGGGGTTTGGGGCGCTGCGACTGAGACGGTGTTGGCCTCTGTAGCAACAACAGCAACAGCAACAGCAACAGCATCGGCATCAGCATCAGCATCAGCATCAGCATCAGCAGCAGCAGCAGCAGCAGCATCAGCAGCAACAACAACAACAACAACGCCGACTCCGGTGCCGGCATCGACGGCATCTGCATCCACGCCCGCATCGAAGGCGGTAGAAGCTGCAGTTGCGGATGCTGCTGCTCCGCCAGCAGCACCCGCCGGCGCACTACGCGTTTACACCTCCGCCCAAGGCGCAACGCAGCAGATGCGCGTCAGCACTGTCGATGCGCCCAGGGCCGGGCATGCGTTGACCGAGAAGGAGAACTCCATCTTCGTCAATCCGCAGCGGCGCTTCCAGGAGGTGCTGGGCATCGGCGGGGCAATCACCGATGCCAGTGCCGAGACCTTCGCCAGGCTGCCCAAGCCTGCGCAGCGCGCATTGCTCACTGCCTACTACGACCCACAAAAGGGCATCGGCTATACGCTGGCGCGCACCACCATCCACAGTTCGGATTTCAGCAGCGGCAGCTATACCTATATCAAGGAAGGCGATGCGGCGCTGAAGAGTTTTTCGGTCAGGCACGATGAGCGTTATCGCATCCCGATGTTGCGCCAGGCCATTGCGGCGGCCGGCGGCAAGTTGACGACATTTGCCAGCCCGTGGAGCGCGCCGGCCTTCATGAAAGACAGCAACAACATGCTCAAGGGCGGCAAGTTGCTGCCCGCGTATGCGCCGGCCTGGGCCACCTACTACACGCGCTTTATCGCGGCCTACGAGAAGGCCGGCATCCCGATCTGGGGCATCAGCCTGCAGAACGAGCCGATGGCGGTGCAGACCTGGGAGTCGATGGTGTTTTCCGCCGAGGAAGAGCGCGACTTTTTGAAGAACCACCTCGGCCCGACGATGGAGCAGGCCGGCTATGGCGACCGCAAGATCATCGTGTGGGACCACAACCGCGACATGATGCTGCACCGCGCGCACGTGATCTTCGACGATCCGGAAGCGGCGAAATACGCGTGGGGCATGGGCTTCCACTGGTACGAGACCTGGGCCGGGTTCGCGCCGATGGTGGAGAACGTGGCGGCGGTGGCGCAGGCGTACCCGGACAAGCCGCTGTTGCTGACCGAAGCGGCGGTGGAAAAGTTCGACCCGGCAAAGTTGCAGTACTGGCCCAACGGCGAGCGCTATGGCACTGCCATCATCAACGATCTCAATCATGGGGCGGTGGGCTGGACCGACTGGAATGTCCTGCTCGACCAGCACGGCGGACCGAACCACGTGGGCAATTACTGCTTTGCGCCGGTGCATGCCGACACACGCACCGGCGAAGTGATCTACACGCCGAGCTATTGGTATATCGGCCACTTTTCCAAGTTCATCCGCCCCGGTGCGCGGCGGGTGAGCGCGGCCAGCAGCCGCAGCAATCTGGCAACGACGTCCTTTCTCAACACCGATGGCAGCCTGGCGACGGTGGTGATGAATGCCAGCGATGTGGCGATCCGTTACAACCTGTACGTGGGCGAGGCATCGAGTGAACTGGAGATTCCGGCGCATGCGATCCAGACGGTGGTGATGACGCAGTAAGCGCAGGCCGTGGGCGGAGCATTGGTGGGGTTGCGTACCCTCATCCGCCCTTCGGGCAGCTTCTCCCGGTAGGAGAAGGTAGGCTTCGCATGATCGAAGCCGTCTTTGCGTAGCTGGTCGAACTACCTTGCGGTTCGGTCTTGCTGATGCATCAGCATTCAAGATTGCCGCCAAGACCAATAGCGCCATCGAATAAAACCCTGCGGACCGCTGCGCATGCAGCGATCGGCAGGGTTCTAGTGGCATTACGCGAAAAAACGCGCTTTCAGCTTGCTTACGACAGCAGCAAACCACCGGTGGCACCGAACACTTCGCCCGTCACATAGCTGGATTCCTGCGAGGCCAGGATCACATATAGCGGCGCCATCTCCACCGGCTGGCCGGCACGCTTGAGCGGGGTTTCCGAGCCGAACTCGGGAATCTTTTCCGGCGGCTGGCCACCGCTGGGTTGCAGCGGGGTCCATACCGGGCCGGGGGCGACGGCGTTGACGCGGATGCCCTTCTCGGCGACCTGTTGAGCCAGGCCCTTGGTGAAGTTGACGATGGCCGCCTTGGTGGACGCGTAGTCCAGCAGCGTCGGCGAGGGCTGGTAGGACTGGATCGAGCCGGTGTTGATAATGGATGCGCCCGGCGGCAGGTGCGGGATGGCCGCCTTGCACAGCCAGAACATCGCGTACACGTTGGTCTTGTAGGTGGCGTCGAACTGCTCGGTGGTGATGTCGGCGATGTCTTTCATCGCGGTCTGCTTGCCGGCGATGTTGACCAGCAGATCCAGCCCACCGAGCTCCTTGACCGCGCGTGCGACCAGTTGGTTGCAGAAGGTCTCTTCCTTCAGGTCGCCGGGGATGCTGATCGCCTTGCGGCCTTCGGCCTCGATCAACTTCACCACTTCCGCAGCGTCCTGCTCTTCTTCCGGCAGGTAGTTCAGAACGATGTCGGCGCCTTCGCGTGCGTAGGCGATTGCAGTGGCGCGGCCGATGCCCGAGTCGGCGCCGGTGATCAGCGCCTTGCGGCCCTTCAGGCGGCCGAAGCCCTGGTAGCTCTGCTCGCCGTGGTCGGCCTTGGGCTGCAATGCATGGATGGTGCCCGGCGCTTCCTGGGTCTGCTCGGGGAACTTGGGCTGCGGAAACTGGGTAAGCGGGTTCTGCATTTCGTACTGGTTCTTGGTGCTGGACATGCGCTGGCTCCTGCAGTGGGGGATGGCAGGGCCGCAGCGTGCTGCGGCCGATGCGGAGCAGTCTGGAAACCACGGCGATGCGTGCGGGTGAACGAATGTTGTGCATGATGTGAACGCGCCACGCAGATGGCGTGCGTGCGGTGCTGCTGCGCCGTGCACGCAGGCCACGACCGGGAGGACCGCAATGCAGTGTGTAGGGATCGATGGCGCCGGCAGCGGCTGGCTGGCAGTGTGGCAGGCCGGCGATGGATTGCAGTTTGCCGGCTACCCCACGGTGGCCGCGGTGGCGAGCGCATTGGGGGACGTCGCTGTGCTGGGCGTGGACATTCCGATCGGTCTGAGCGAGCACGCGCCACGCGCTGCGGATGTGCAGGCGCGGCGCTTTATGGGTGGGCGCCGCGCATCCAGCATCTTTGCCGCGCCCTTGCGCGGCATGCTGCATGCACCCACGCAGGTGGAAGCGTCTGCGTTGCATCGGGTGTTGGACCACGACGGGCAGCGTGGCTTTGGCGTGCAGTCGTTTGCGCTGCTGTCGAAGATCCGCGCCTGGGACGATGCCTTGCGCGCCGATCCGGCGTGGGCGGAGCGCGTGTTCGAAGTGCACCCCGAAGTGTCGTTCGCCGTGCTCGCCGGCGGGCACGGCCTGGCGGCGGGCAAGAAGAGCAGTGCAGGCCACCAACAGCGCGCCGCCTTGCTGGGCCAGTGCTATGGCGCCAGGCAGGTGGCCGCGTTGCTGGAGCGCGTGCCGCGTGCGCTGGCCAAGCCGGACGATGTGCTGGATGCCCTGGTGGCCTGCTGGAGCGCGCAGCGCATTGCCGCAGGCACCGCCGGCAGCCTGCCGGCGGTGGTGGAGCGCGACGCCTGCGGGCTACGCATGGGCATTCACTACTGACTCAGCGCGTCTGCGTCGACATCGAATACGGCCGCTGCGCCGGATCGGTGGCCCATTGCGTGTTCGGCGTGGCCTGCATGCGGAAGCGCAACTCGCCGCCGGCCTGGATTTCTTCATGCGTGAGGTAGGCGCGGGTCAGCGGCTGGCCGTTGAGGGTGGCGCTGCCGACGTAGCTGCGCGCCTTGCTCAGGCCATCGGCGATCACGCTGAAGCGCTTGCCATTGGGCAGCTTGAGCGTGGCGCGCGGCAGGAACGGCCGGCCGATGATGTACTGGTTGCTGCCCGGTGCCACCGGATAGAAGCCCAGCGTGGTGAACACGTACCAGGCCGACATCTGGCCAAGGTCATCATTGCCGGCCAGGCCTTCGGGGCCGGCGTGATACTGGGTGTCCATGATCTGGGTCAGCCGCGCCTGGGTGCGCCAGGGCTGGCCGGCGTAGGCGTACAGATAGGCGACATGGTGGCTGGGTTCGTTGCCGTGCGCGTACCAGCCGATCAGGCCGGTGATGTCTTCCATATGCGCGAACACCTTGGGGTCGACCTTGGCATCGAACACCGCATCCAGGCGCGCCAGCAGCTTGTCGTCGCCGCCATGTGCGGCGGCAAGCCCGGCGACGTCCTGCGGCACATACCAGGAGTATTGCCAGGCATTGCCTTCGGTGTAGTCGCTGCCGTAGCCGCTAGTGGATGGATCGAATGGTTCGCGGAAGTTGCCGGCACGGGTACGCGCGCGCATGTAGCCAGTGGCCGGGTCGAAGGCGTGCTTCCAGTTGCCGGCGCGCTTGCTGAATTCTGCGGCGATGGCGGGCTTGCCGAGCTTGTCGGCCATGCGCGCGATGGTCCAGTCGTCGAAGGCGTATTCCAGCGTCTTGGAGGCGGCTTCGCCTTCTTCGTCGATGGGCACGTAGCCCAGCTCGCGGTACTGCGCGATGCCGTCGTAGGGGCCGTAGTTGGCGCTGGCGACCATGGCATCGAGCGCTTCGTTGGCATCGAAGCCGCCGATGCCTTTCATGTAGGCGTCGGCAATCACCGGCACGGCGTGGTAGCCGATCATGCACCAGGTTTCCAGGCCGTGGAACGCCCAGATGGGCAGGATGCCGTAGGCGCTCTCGCGGCGCGAGGCGAGCAAGGAATTGACCATGTCGCTGCTGCGTTGTGGCGGCTGCACCAGGGTCAGCAGCGGATGCAGCGCGCGGTAGGTGTCCCAGAGCGAGAAGGTGGAGTAGTTGGTCCAGCCACGCGCCTGATGCACGGCGTTGTCCGGCCCGCGGTACTGGCCATCGCTGTCCATGAACAGGGTGGGGCCGAGCAGGGTGTGATACAGCGCGGTGTAGAGCTGGGTGCGTTGTTGCGGCGTGCCTTGCGCATCGATCGCCGACAGCGCCTGTGTCCACTGCGCGCGCGCATCGGCGCGCACGCGGTCGAAATCGAAATCGGGCACTTCCGCATCGAGATTGGCGATGGCGCCGGCCTCGCTGACCGGCGACAGCGCAACCTTGACCACCAGCGGTGTGCCGTCGTTGGCAACGTCGAACACGCCGACCAGCTGGCGGCCTTCGATCTGTGCGCGCTGCGCGGGGTTCTTCTCGCCCGGCGGCGGAAAGCCCTTGTACGGGACGTCCTGCTCGGTGTCGTGCAATTGGGTGGCGGTGAGCGGGCGGGAGAAGCGCATGGCGAAGTACAGCTGGCGGCCGGGTGCCCAGCCGCGGGTTTCGCGAAAGCCGGTCACGGTGCCATCGCCGCGTACGCGCAGCCGCGACCACTGCACCTTGCCGGGGTAGTCGTACAGGCTGGTGCGCAGGTCCACCAGTACATGCGCCGGCGTGCCCTTGGGGAAGGTGTAGCGATGCACACCCACGCGCGCACTGGCGGTGAGTTCGGCGCGGATGTTGCGGTCTTTCAAGGTCACCGCGTAATAGCCGGGCTGCGCCTGCTCGCTGGCATGGTTGAACTGCGCGGTATAGCCGCTGCCCGGTGTTGCGACATCGCCGCGTTCGAGTTTGACCTGGCCGGTCTGCGGCATCAGCAACACATCGCCCAGGTCCGAATGCCCGGAGCCGGAAAAGTGCGTGTGCGAGAAGCCGACAATCGTGGTGTCGCCATGCCGGTAACCGGCGGCCCAGCCATAGGCCTCCTTGCGCGGCTTGATCTGCGTGTCCGGGCTCAGCTGCACCATGCCGAACGGCAGCGTGGCACCGGGATAGGTGTGGCCTTCGCCACCGGTGCCGATAAAAGGATCCACCGCGCTGAAACCCGCGTCGTCTGCGCGTGGCGCCGCGCTGCCGGCAAAGCTGACGCAGGCGGCAAGCAGCGCCAGCCAACGCAGGAGAGAGAAGGCGATTGAGCGATGCTGCATGCGAACGGTTCCAGGCGGATGCAGCGCCGGACCGTAGCACAGCTGTCGGGCCTGATCGCATGACATCCATGCCTGCATCGTTGAGCTCGCTAACCGGTGCGCGGCGGGCGGCGGTGATGCCTGCGGCTGTCTTTGAGAGGTTGCCGGCGCTGCGCGCAGGAGACAGCGGATGCGCAGATCCGTCGCCTTTCTGCACGGAACGAGCGCAATGCCAGCAGCTGCGAGAGAGCGTGCGAATGCGGGGCCTCGGCTGCGGGCAATCGCAACGGCAGGCTGCTGAAATCGCGCAAACCGTCCGCATATCACCCGGATGGATCTGTTCGATACTCCCACCGCGCCCGTGCAGCTGCTGCACGATACGCAGGGCGGCGTGCGCTACTGGCCGCAGCTGCTGGCGCCTGCCGTGGCGCAGCAGTGCTTTGCCGCATTGCGCCAGGCGACCGACTGGCGCAGCCAGCGCCGCGAGATGTATGACCGTGTGGTGGAGGTGCCGCGGCTGCTGGCATCGTATCGGCTGGACGCACCGCTGCCGCCCGGGCTGCCGCTGCAGGCGCTGCTCGATGCGGTGCAGGCCGTGTTGCCCGCGCCGTACAACGCGGTAGGCCTGAATCTGTATCGCGATGGCCGCGACAGCGTGGCGATGCATCACGACAAGCTGCAGACGTTGCTGGCGCCGCATCCGATCGCATTGGTGTCGCTGGGCGCGACGCGGCGGATGCAGCTGCGCGCAAAGGACGGCAATACGCGTGCGATCGGTGTGGAACTGGCGCCCGGCAGCCTGCTGGCGATGAGCCATGCCTCGCAACTGAGCCACGAGCACGGCATCGCCAAGACCGCACGTGCGGTGGGCGAGCGCATCAGCGTGGTGTTTCGCGTGCGCCCGGCCGAGCGCATGGCCGCCGGCCAGCACGGGCCGCACTGGGAGCCGGTACAACCGTAGCGTGGCTGACAAGCGTGGTGTGGCTTCGTCGGCACGGTGCGGAGCAGGCCGGAGTCTCCCGGGCAACAGGAGCGACGGGATCACACGAGTGCCGCGTACCGGCTGCGGGCCCAGTGCCGTGTTCGCTTGACGGCCAGCGCAGCAGCTACGTCGGCCACCTTCTGCGCGTACGGTTGCGGTTGATTGTGCCGGTCACCGCTGGTGAGCGTGCGGTACCGCTGGCAGCCGCGTGAGGTGTTTTGCCTGTGCAAACACCGCACTGGTGCGCGCGCCGGTGCTGCTCGTGCATGCGCTCTGTCGCGCACGGCATGGCCCGTTCGGGTGATTGCCATCACCCTCACGGCTGGCCATGCTTGCATGTACTCCCCCCTCAGCGTCGCCACTCCATGTCCCTGGCCGATACCCGCCACCATCAGATGTTTCCCGAGCTGGACTCGGGCCAATTGGCGATCACGCGGCGGTTTGCCAGCGGGCCGGCGCAGCGTTTCGATGCGGGCGAGCTCGTCTTCGACGTGGGTGATGCGCACGCGCCGGTGTGGGTGGTGCTGGAAGGCGCCATCGAAGTGGTGCGTCGCGACGGGTTGGGCAACGAAAAGCCGATCACCTTGCAGACGCCCGGCCAGTTCACCGGCGAGGTCAGCCAGCTGGCCGGGCGCGCCTCACTCGCCGGTGGGCGTGCCGGGCCGCAGGGCTGCCTGGCGCTGCCGTTCGACACCGCGCATCTGCGCGCGCTGATGATCAGCTCGGCCGAAGTGGGCGAGGTGGTGATGCGTGCGTTGATCCTGCGCCGCGTCGGCCTGATCGAAGGCGATGCCTCGGGCTCGGTATTGATCGGCGAGCCGGACGATCCGCATCTGACCCGGTTGCAGGGCTTTCTGACCCGCAACGGTTACCCGAACACGGTGATCGATGCCTCCGACGAGGAAGGCCGCGCGTTGGTGCAGCGCTTCGGCATCCAGGAGCAGGAACTGCCGGTGATGGTGTGCCCGAGCGGGCGGGTGCTGCGCCAGCCCAGCGATGCCGAAGCGGCGCATTGCCTGGGCATGACGCCGGACATCGACCCGGACAAGCGCTACGACGTGGCCATCGTCGGCGCCGGCCCGGCCGGTCTGGCGACGGCGGTGTATGCGGCCTCCGAAGGCCTGTCGGTGCTGGTGCTGGACCAGCGCGCCATCGGCGGCCAGGCCGGTGCCTCGGCACGCATCGAAAACTATCTTGGCTTTCCGACCGGCATTTCCGGCCAAGCGCTGGCCGGGCGCGCCTATAACCAGGCGCTGAAATTCGGTGCCGAGCTGGCAATTCCGATCGAGGCCGGCACGCTGGAATGCGGGCGCGACGATGGTGCGCTGAAGCTGGATCTGGCCGACGGCAAGCAGCTGCTGGCCAGCACCGTGGTGGTTGCCTCCGGGGCGCGTTACCGGCGCCCGGAGATCGACGGGCTGGAGCGTTTCGAAGGCCATGGCGTCTCGTACTGGGCCTCGCCGGTGGAAGCGCGGCTGTGCGAGGGCGGCGTGGTGGCGCTGGTGGGCGGCGGCAATTCCGCCGGCCAGGCAGTGGCGTTTCTGGCACCGCGGGTGAAGGAACTGCACCTGATCATTCGCGGCGAAGGGCTGGAATCGTCGATGTCGCAATACCTGATCGACCGCATCGCCGTGCTGCCGAACGTGCAGCTGCATACCGGCACCGAAGTGTCCGCGCTGGAAGGCGACCCGGAGCGCGGCCTGCAGGCGGCGGTATTGCGCACGCGCGCCGATGGGCAGACCACGCGGGTGGAATTGCGGCACCTGTTCCTGTTCGTCGGCGCCGACCCCAACACCGGCTGGCTGCAGCAGTGCGTGGAGACCGATGCGCGTGGCTTCGTCGTCACCGGCAACGCACGCGGCGATGGCGTGCCGGCCTGCCTGCCGCTGGAAACCAATCGCCCCGGCGTGTTCGCCATCGGCGATGTGCGGGCCGGCTCGGTCAAGCGCGTGGCCGCGGCGGTGGGCGAGGGCGCGGCGGTCGTCGCGCAGATCCATCAATACCTGGCACACCAGGCCAACCCGGTGCCGGCATCCGAACTTGTCAGTTCCTCACAGGAGTCCACCACCTCATGAGCGACCAGTGCACACATACCGCGCAGATCAGCGAGGTCACGCCCAGCGCACGTGGCTGCGAAGACTGTCTGGCCATCGACAGCACCTGGGTGCATCTGCGCCTGTGCCGCAGCTGCGGCCACGTGGGGTGCTGCGATGATTCGCCGCACAAACACGCCACGGCGCATTACCACGCCACAAGCCACCCCATCATCGAAGGCTACGACCCGCCCGAAGGCTGGGGCTGGTGCTATGTGGACGAGGTGGAAGTGGAGTTGCCGGACCAGACGCCGCAGCTGGGGCCTATACCGCGGTATGTGTGAGGCGGCGCGGTGGTTTGGCGGGGTGTGGATGGGGGGCTGGGCGCCGCTGGGAATCGGGAATCGGGAATCGGGAATCGGGATTGGGGAATCGGGAATCGTAAAAGCGGTTTGCGTGCTGTTTGATTGGGTCGGGCGGGGATTTTGTGTGGGGCGATGGCAAGTCTGCTGAGGGGGACGGTTCGCTTGCTTCGCGGCGCCCACTTACTCCGGCCAGTGCACCTGCGGTAGTTCGCCGATCGTTGGGCGGGCGAACAGATAGCCTTGCTGCAGGTGGATGCCCATGTCGCGCAGGGTGCGGTATTCGTCCGGGTGCTCGATGCCTTCGGCAATGACGGCGATGCCGAGTTCCTCGCACATGCGGGTGGTGTGGCGGACGATGGCCTGGCGGCTGCGGTCGGCGTCGATGCCGCGCACCAGGGCGATGTCCAGCTTGAGCAGGTCCGGCTGGAAATCGGCCAGCAGGCCGAGGCCGGAATAGCCGGCGCCGAAGTCGTCGATGGCGGTCTTCAGGCCGCGCGCCTGGTAGGTGCGCATGATGTCGAGCAGATGCGCCGGCTCGGCCAGGTGTTCCTGTTCGCTGACCTCGAAGATGATGGCGTCCAGCGGCCAGCCGTACTGCGCAGTGGCCGAGAGCGTGGCGCGCAAACAGTGTTCGGGGTTGTAGACCGCGTTGGGCATGAAGTTGATTGACAACAGGGCCGGCAGCGCGATCTGCGCGGCGCATTCGATCGCCTTGATGCGGCAGGCCTGGTCGAAGGCGTAGCGGTTGCGCTCATCCACGGCGGCCAGGATGCTGCCGGCCGATTCGCCGTTGACGCCGCGCACCAGCGCCTCACCGGCGTAGATGCTGCGGGTGGACACGTCCACGATCGGCTGGAACGCCATGGTGATGGCGGTGGGAAAGTCCTGGCCGTCGCGGCAGGCGTTGCAAACGGGGAGCGTGGGCATGGCTGAGCAATCGTGCGGCGTGGAGGTAGCCTAGCGGTATCGGCCGCAACAGCGCGTCATTGAGTCTGCACACGCATCCTCGCGCCATCCTCACCTGGGGCGTCACCGGGCTCGGCGATAATGCGCCATTCCCCGCATCGGACGCCCCATGACCGCTCTCACCGAACGTTACGCCCTGGCCGTGGATTACGCGCGCATTGCCCATGCCGGGCAGGTGCGCAAGGGCACGCAGATTCCGTATCTGAGCCATTTGCTGGGCGTGTCCACACTGGTGCTGGAATGCGGCGGCGACGAAGAGCAGGCCATCGCCGGGCTGCTGCACGATGTGGTGGAAGACTGCGGCGGCGGTCATGAGGCCTCGATCCGCGCGCAGTTCGGCGATGCGGTGGCCGACATCGTGATGGCGTGCACCGATGCCACCGCCGAAGACAAGGCCGAGGTGGACAACACCGCCAGCGCGCGCAAACGCGATTGGCGCGAGCGCAAGCTGGCCTACCTGGAGCACCTGCGCAACACGCCCGAGCGCGCCTTGCTGGTGTCCGGCTGCGACAAGCTCTATAACGCGCGCACCATCGTGCAGGACCTGGAAAACCCGGACGTGGGCCAGGACATCTTCAACGTATTCACCGCAGGGCGCGCCGGCACGTTGTGGTACTACGGCGAGCTTGAGGAGATCTTCCGCACGCGTGGCGCGGCGACTGCACGGCTGTTCAGTGGTGTGGTGGCGCGCATGCAGGCGCTGGCGGAGACCGGCGAGCAGCCGGTGCCGGCGCACGCGCTGGGGTGATTGCGTTGTAGAGCGGCTGGTTGGTGAGTTGGCTGCAGGGCCCTTGCCCGCCCACCCTCGCGGGACACGCCGCCAGTACGTCCGTGTAGGCTCTTACGCGGCATCCATGCCGCGTAAGGTCCCGCGACGGTGGGCGGGCAAGGACCTGTCGGGATGGTCGGTGTGCATGGTTTTCGATAAGGCAACCGACTGACTTTCTGGTGAGGTGTTCTCGCCGCTCTTGACGCTGTGGGTGTGCTGCAGGGCCCTTGCCCGCCCACCCTCGCAGGACACGCCGCAAGTACGTCCTTGGAGGCTCTTACGCGGCATCCATGCCGCGTAAGGTCCCGCGACGGTGGGCGGACAAGGGCCAGTTGAGTTGGCCGGCGCGCATGGTTTTCAACAAAGCAGCCGGCAACTGTCTTGTGCGGTGTCCTTGCCGATTGCGGGACCGTGTGGTGGCATGGATGCCGCCATCTAGCCCCCACGAACGGGTTTACGGCATAGCCAGCGAGCGGTGAGGGCACCGCGCCTTCGACCGATGCATTCCAGGGCGAGCAGCAAGTTGCTTGAGTGGAGCGCCGCAGGACTCGCCGTCAACACTGACACCGGCTGTATGCGGCACGCGGTAGGCTGGCGCATTGTCGAATGTCGGTGTGTCACTCATGTACAGCGCAGCGTCGTCTTCCTCCGGCCTGGTGCGCGTGCGCGGTGCGCGCGAGCACAACCTCAAGAACGTGGACGTGGACATCCCGCGCGATGCGCTGGTGGTGTTCACCGGGGTGTCCGGCTCGGGCAAGTCGTCGCTGGCGTTCGGTACCGTGTTTGCCGAAGCACAGCGGCGTTACCTGGATTCGATCTCGCCGTATGCGCGGCGCCTGATCGACCAGGTCGGCGTGCCGGAAGTGGATTCCATCGAAGGCCTGCCGCCGGCGGTGGCCTTGCAACAGGCGCGCGGCGCGCCGAGTGCGCGCTCGTCGGTGGGCAGCGTCACCACCATCTCCAACTCCCTGCGCATGCTGTATTCGCGTGCGGGCAGCTACCCGCCGGGGCAGGACATCATCTACGCGGACGGTTTTTCGCCCAATACCCCGGCCGGCGCCTGCCCTACCTGCCATGGCCTGGGGCGCATCTACGATGCGACCGAGGCGACCATGGTGCTGGATCCCACGCTGAGCATCCGCGATCGCGCGGTTGCCGCCTGGCCCGGTGCCTGGCATGGCCAGAACCAGCGCGACATCCTCACCACGCTGGGCCACGACGTCGACCTGCCGTGGCACAAGCTGCCGAAGAAGACCCGCGACTGGATCCTCTACACCGACGAGCAACCGGTGGTGCCGGTGTACGCCGGCTACAGCCTGGACGAGGCCAGGCGCGCGCTGCGCCGCAAGGAGGAGCCCAGCTACATGGGTACCTTCACCAGTGCGCGGCGCTATGTGCTGCACACCTTTGCCACCACGCAGAGCGCGCAGATGAAAAAGCGCGTGACGCAGTACCTGATCAGCACGCAGTGTCCGCAGTGCGACGGCAAGCGGCTGCGGCGCGAGGCGCTGTCGGTGACCTTCGCCGGCCTGGATATCGGCGAGCTGTCGCGGCGGCCGCTGGACGAGGTGGCCGACCTGCTGCGCCCGGCTGCGGAAGGTGCCGGTGGCAAGCGCAACGACAAGCGCAAGCAGGCCGACACGCATCCCGAGCAGGCGATTGCCGCGCAACGCATCGCCGCCGACCTGCGCGCGCGGATCGAGGTGGTGCAGGCGCTGGGCCTGGGCTATCTCAGCCTGGAGCGCAGCACGCCGACGCTGTCGCCGGGCGAGCTGCAACGGCTGCGGCTGGCCACGCAGATCCGCTCGCAGTTGTTCGGCGTGGTGTATGTGATGGACGAGCCATCGGCGGGCCTGCATCCGGCCGATGCGCAGGCCTTGCTGGGCGCGCTGGATCAGCTCAAGGCCGCCGGCAATTCGGTATTCGTGGTCGAACACGAGGTGGATGTGATCCGCCACGCCGACTGGATCGTCGACGTTGGCCCGGCTGCCGGCGTGCACGGCGGGCAGGTGCTGTACAGCGGCCCGCCCGCGGGACTGGAGCAGGTGGAGGCCTCGTCCACGCGCCGTTACCTGTTCGGCACCCCGCCGCAGGTGCACAGCCATGCGCGTGCGGCCACCGGCTGGCTGCAGCTGCGCGGCATCACCCGCAACAATGTGCGCGAGCTGGATGTGGACCTGCCGCTGGGGGTATTCACCACCGTGACCGGTGTGTCCGGCTCGGGCAAGTCGTCGCTGGTGAGCCAGGCATTGGTGGAATTGCTGGCCGCTCATCTTGGACAAACCCAGGCAGAGGAAGACGAAGCGCTGGACCCGCTGGAGCGCGGCACGCAGGTGCCGCTGGGTGGTGCGATCGTCGGCGGGCTCGACCAGGTGCGCCGCCTGGTGCGGGTGGACCAGAAACCGATCGGCCGCACGCCACGTTCGAACTTGGCCACCTACACCGGCCTGTTCGATCCGGTGCGCAAGTTGTTCGCCGCCACACCGGCCGCACGCCGCCGCCGTTACGACCCGGGGCAGTTTTCGTTCAACGTTGCCAAGGGCCGCTGCGCCACCTGCGAGGGCGAGGGCTCGGTGCATGTGGAATTGCTGTTCATGCCCAGCGTGTACGCGCCATGCCCCAGCTGCCACGGCGCGCGCTACAACGCCAAGACCCTGGAGATCGCGCTGCGGGGTCACAACATCGCGCAGGTGTTGGCGATGACCGTGGACCAGGCCGCCAGCTTCTTTGCCGACGACGCTAGCGTGCTGCGCCCGTTGCAGGTGTTGCGCGAAGTGGGGCTGGGCTATCTGCGGCTCGGCCAGCCGGCCACCGAGCTGTCCGGCGGCGAGGCGCAGCGCATCAAGCTGGCCACCGAGCTGCAACGCGCGCAGCGGCACGACACCGTGTACGTGCTGGACGAGCCGACCACCGGCCTGCATCCGGCCGACGTGGATACCTTGATGCGTCAGCTGCAAGGCCTGGTGGAGGCCGGCAATACGGTGATCGTGGTCGAGCACGACATGCGCGTGGCCGCCAGCAGCGACTGGGTGCTGGACATGGGCCCGGGCGCGGGCGGCGCGGGTGGTGCTGTCGTGGCGGCGGGTGTACCGGATGCGGTGGCGCGGCAGCGCGGCAGCCGCACTGCGCCGTTCCTTGCAGAGGTGTTGCGTGGAAATACGATCGGCTGACAAATCTTTCGAAGGTTGTAGCGATTGCGTCAACGTGTTGCCCAGACGCGCCTTCGATGACGCGTGAATCGATCTCGGCATGGCAGCGAGTTGCTCGCGTCGAAGAACTGATCAGACCGCACTGCATCGCATCGCATTGCAGGGCACGGCATCACTGCTCCTGACCACGCACACCGACCAACCCGACGGGTCCTTGCCCACCCACCGTCGCGGGACCTTACGCGGCATGGATGCCGCGTAAGAGCCTACAAGGACGTACTTGCGGCGTGTCCCGCGAGGGTAGGCGGGCAAGGACCCCACAGCAAACCCGCAGATCGTCCGCTGCAAACCGAGGCACACGCACCGTCCAATCCCCCCTCAAGACCCAGTTCCCTCTCAATGCGACCGAGAGCGTGAGCGCAATAGGGATGTGTTCCCGAGCCAACCTGGGCGCGATGCCCTCTGCGTGAGCGGGATACGCCGCATATCCATCCCCTGAGCTGAGCCATTCCGATTGCGACTGGCGCTCAGCCCATCAATTCAAAACTCGCAGACACGCCCTCGGCCTCTGCAGAGGGCGCCACCCAGAGATCGAATACGCCAGGCTCTACCGTCGGCTTCAATGCCTGGCCGATAAACAGCAGGTCCTCACGGCGCAGCACGAACTCCACCACCGCGCTGCCGCCCGCCGGCACCGCCAGCTTGCGGAAGTCCTTCAGC
The DNA here is from genome assembly GCF_040202385.2 of Xanthomonas sp. WHRI 6108. NCBI lineage: Bacteria > Pseudomonadati > Pseudomonadota > Gammaproteobacteria > Lysobacterales > Lysobacteraceae > Xanthomonas > Xanthomonas sp. WHRI 6108. The sequence goes on from NZ_CP168198.1 coordinate 1,283,079, forward strand.
TCGCGCACCGGGCGGGTGATGCTGGCGCTGCGGTCGCGGATGTAGAGCTGCGCCACTTCTTCGGCATCGCGCGTGCCGCGGTTGTGGATGCGCGCGCTGATGCGCAGGCTGCCGGCCGCCGCCATGCGTGCATCGCTCAAGCGCAGTTCGCCGTATTCGATGCGGCCATAGGTCAGGCCGTGCCCGAACGGAAACAACGCGGCATTGGGCGCGGTGCGGTAGCGGGTCTTGAACGGTTGCAAGGCATCCGGGCGCGGGTCGGCACGGCCGCTGGGCTTGTGCGCATAGCTATAGGGCACCTGCCCGGCGGTGTGCGGAAAACTCACCGGCAGGCGCCCGGACGGACCGTGCGCGCCAAACAGGATGTCCGCCAGCGCGGCGCCCGATGCCGAGCCCAGGAACCAGCCGACCAGGATCGCCGGCGCCTTGAGCACCGGGCCATCGATCACCAGCGCACGGCCGTTGCTGAGCACCACCACCACCGGGGTGCCGGTGGCTGCCACCGCAGCCAGCAGCGCTTGCTGCACGGCGGGAATGACGATCTCGCTGCGCGATTGCGCTTCGCCGGAGTAGCGCATCGGTTCGCCGATCGCCAGCACTGCCACATCCGCAGACGCCGCTGCGGTGACGGCCGCCTGCACGCCGCCGGGCAGGCCATGTTCGAAGTCGCAGCCTTCCACCACCTGCAGGCTGTCCGGGTTGCCCAGCCGCGCGCGCACGGCGGTGGCCAGGTCGTTGCCGCTGTCGTCGCCGCCGAACAGCGTCCATGGGCCGGCGCTGTCGGTCCAGTTGCGTGCCATCGGCCCAATCAGCGCGATGCGTTGCCCCTGCGTCTTGAGCGGCAGCAGCTCGCCATCGTTCTTGAGCAGCACGATGGATTTACGCGCCGCCTCGCGCGCCAGTGCCAGGCTGTCCGGGCGCCGCTGCCGCGCCTGCGCGCGTGCCGGCACGATGCGCAGGAACGGATTGTCGAACAATCCAAGCTCGGCCTTGAACTGCAGCACGCGCCGCACCGAGGCATCCAGCTGCGCCATCGTCACGTCGCCGGCGGCCACCAGCGCCGGCAGATGCTGCAGGTACAGCCCGCTCTGCATGCTGATGTCCACACCGGCCAGGAACGTCAGCCTGGTCGCCTCGCGCGCATCGCTGGCAAACCCGTGCCCGATCAGTTCCAGATCGCCGGTGTAGTCGGACACCACCAGGCCGCGGTAGTCCCACTCGCCGCGCAATACCTCGCCCAGCAACCAGCGATTGGCGGTGGCAGGGATGCCGGCGATCTCGTTGAAGGCCACCATCGTGGTCACTGCGCCGGCATCGAAGGCAGCCTGGAACGGTGGGAAATAGACCTCGCGCAGGCTGCGCTCGGAGATGTCGACGGTGTTGTAGTCCAGCCCGGCCTCGGCGGCCCCATAGGCCGCGAAATGCTTGGGGCAGGCTGCAAGTGCGTCGGCATGATCTAGGCCCTCGCCCTGGAAGCCGCGCACGCGGGCCTGCGCAAAACGCCGGCCGAGCAGCACGTCTTCGCCACTGCCTTCCACGCCGCGCCCCCAGCGCGCATCGCGCGCGATGTCCACCATCGGCGCGAAGGTCCAGTCGATGCCGACCGCACTGGCCTCCAGTGCGGCCGCACGCGCGGTGCGTTGCGCCAGCGCCGGCTCGAAGCTGGCGGCCTCGGCCAGCGGCACCGGAAACACCGTGGTGAACCCATGGATCACATCGGCGGCAAACAGCAGTGGAATCTGCAGGCGGCTCTGCAGCGCGGCCTGCTGCAGTTGCTGATGCCACAGCACATTGGAGCCATTGAAGATGCCGCCCACCCGCCCGGCACGCGCGGCGGCAAGCTGGCCCTCGGCCGTGGGCACGGTATTGATCGGATTGGCCGCTGCGGCCGCATCGGTCTGCTGCGCCGAACCGGACAGCGTCAGCTGGCCGGCTTTTTCCTCCACGCTCATGCGTGCGATCAACGCATCGATAAAGGCCGGCGCCGCAGCCGCGCGACGCGGCAGCGCAACTCCCACCGGTACCTGTGCCAACACTGCTGCCGAGGCGGTGCCCAGCAGCAACCCGCGACGCGTGATCCCTTTTCGCATGCCCGCCATCCCCGTCTGTCCAGGCCAGACGCTAACGGATCGCCAGCGAAAAGCCGTGATGCGCTGCACGATGGGTGCCGGGCGGGCTGACTCGGCAACGATGGCGACAGCACGGCGCCTTCACCGTTTCCGCACTAGCGTGCGCCATCGATCAACGGCGGTCAGGACACACGATGCTGGACGTGGAAACACGCGTGCGCTTTTACGAAATGATGCACCTGGACATGCCGTGGTGGGAGTTCGTGCTGCGTGCGGTAGCGGTCTATACCGTGGTCCTGCTGTTGACGCGCATGACCGGCAAGCGCGCGCTGGGTCAATCCACGCCGTTCGACGTGCTGCTCATCGTGCTGCTGGGAACCGCGGTGCAGAACTCGTTGATCGGCAAGGACGTCTCGCTGCTGGGCGGCATGATCCTGGCGGCCACCTTGCTGGTGTTGAACTGGCTGGTGGGCATGGCCACCGCGCGCAGCCGGCGGATCGATACCTGGGTGCAGGGCACCCCGGCGCTGCTGGCGCGTGGCGGTGAGATCTACTGGAAGGAACTAGTCCGCCACAACGTCAGCTACGCCGATTTCGAAGTGGCAAAACGCAAGGCCGATTGCCGCGACGATGCCGATATCGACATGGCGATCCTGGAGACCTCCGGGGAGATCAGCATCCTGAAAAAGCGCTAGCGCGCCGGCAGGCCGGCGTGCATGCCGGCGGTGCCGCCGCACCAGCGTGGCAGCCAGCCTGGCGCATGTGCGCCACGGCATGGCGACCGGCGGCTCAGCGGGCCTTGCAGAACAACGACAGGTCCACCGACTCGGCCATGCGCTGGTAACCGGCATCGTTGGGATGCAGGAAGTCGCGGGTCAGCGCGGCGGGTAGCCACTCCGGCCTGGCTGGGTCGCGCAGCGCGGCGTCGAAGTCGATCACCGCATCGAATGCCTGCCCGTCGCGGATGAAGCCGTTGAGCGTCTGGCGCGTGGCCGCCGCCACCGGTTCGTAGCGGTCGGAGTTGCCGAACGGGGTCAGCGTGGCGCCGATCACGGCGATGCCGTGTTGCTGCAGCCGGGTCACGATCTGGCGATATCCCAGCACCATGTCGGCGGCATTACGGCCGGCAATCGCATCCGGCGGACCGCTGTGGCGGATGTCGTTGATGCCTTCGAACAGGATCACCTGGTCCACGCCGGGCAGTGCCAGCACGTCGCGATCCAGCCGCGCCAGCGCGCTGGGGCTGCGGCCGTCGTCGAGCAGCTTGTTGCCGCTGATGCCGGCGTTGAGCACCACCACGCTGCCGGGGCAACGCTGCTCCAGCCGCCTGGCCAGCAGGGCCGGCCAATCGCCATTGGCGCCGCGTGTGGCGGTGGCGCCTTCGGTGATCGAATCGCCCAGCGCCACCACTACCGTCTGGCGTGGGTGCGGTGGTTGCACGTAAAGGGCGGAGATGACGTTCTGGCGATACGCCAACGCCTTGCTGTCCGGCACTTCGGCCTGGCCCTTGACCACCCGCACCGCCGTGCGGCGTACCGCCGGGCGCGCCGGCGTGGGGAAATACAGGCTGACCGCCACCTCGCCCAATGCCGGTGCACGCAGCGGCACCGGGTCGCTGAGCAGCACGCCACCGGGCGGCACCGTCACGCTGGCGCGCCGCTCGAAGCGCAGCGGTTGCGCGTCCCCGCCGCCGCCGAGCAGGCGCGCGGTGCCCGCAGCGATGGTCAGCGGTGCGGTGCCCAGCTCGTTGCTGATGCGCACGCGCAGGGCCACTGCCGCACTGCCCAGGCGCATGTCCTGGCGCACCGTTTCATCGGCAAATTGCAGCGGCGTGTCGGCACCGCCGTCGAGCCGGTCCGGCGTTGCCGAAGCAATCCAGGCCGGCACCCAGCGTGGCGCGGGGTGCGCCGTGGCCGGGCCTGCCAGCACCACACTCAGTGTCGCAGTCATCATCCATCGCCAGCGCATGCGCAGGACTCCTTTGTCGGTCAGGAAAAGAACACGCCGCCGTTGACGTCCAGGTTGGCGCCATTGATGAAGCTGGCCGCATCCGAGGCCAGGTACAACGCCGCATCGGCGGCTTCCTCCGGGCGGCCTTCGCGCCGCAGCGGGGTGGCATTGGCGACGAAGGCACGCACTTCCGGCTTGGTGAAGTCGTCATGGAAGCGGGTGGAGATCATGCCGCAGCACAATGCGTTGACGCGGATGCCGCGCGGGCCCAGTTCCTTGGCCATCGCACGCGAGAAGGTCATCACCGCCGCCTTGGCGGTGGCATAGATGGCCGCGCCCGGCCCGCCGCCATCGCGCCCGGCAAGCGAGGCGAAATTGACGATCGCACCGCCTTCGCGCATATGCGGCGCCACCGCCTGGGTGGTCAGGTAGACCGACTTGAGATTGAGGTCCATCACCTGATGGAAGAAGGCCTCGTCGATGTCGGCCAGCGGCTTGCGCGCCAGCATGCCGCCGGCCACGTTGATCAGCACGTCGATGTGCTGGCCGAAGGCGGTGCGCGTGGCGGTCAGCAGGCCGGCCACGGCGGTGGCATCGGTGACGTCGGCGCGGTGCAGGATGCCCTGCCCGCCGGCAGCCTGCAGCTGTGCCAGGGTGTCGCGCGCGCTGGCGTCGTCGTTGGCGTAGTTGATGCAGACCTTGGCGCCGGCCGCGGCCAGCTTGAGCGAGATGGCGCGGCCGATATCGCGGCCACCGCCGGTGACGATGGCGACCTTGTCGTGGAAGTGCATGCGGGTGTGTCCTGTTGGTGTGGGGAAAGCGGGGTAGGCAGCGGGCACGCTCAGGTGCCCGCTGCGTCGAGTCGGTGGATGCGGCCGGTGACCAGCCACAGCGCGGCCAGCGAAGCCGGCACCAGCGCGGCGACCAGAATGAACATCGGTGCGTACGAGGTTGCGGTCATCACCGGGACCAGCCAGGTGGTGATCAAGGTGCCGGCCACCGCGGCCATGCCGCCGATGCCGGCCAGCGAGCCGACCGATTTGCCGGCGAACAGATCGCCGGGCAGGGTCTGGATATTGCCGATGGCGATCTGGAAGCCGAACAGCACGGCGGCAATCGTCAGCACCGCCATGCGCGGGTCGGCGGCCTGCACGGCGCCCAGCAGCGCCGGCGCCATGATGGCCCCGCCCAGGGTGATGGTCCATTTGCGCGCGCGGTCCACGCTCCAGCCGGCCGCGATCAGGCGCCCGGACAGCCAGCCGCCGCACAGGCTGCCCAGCATCGCACCGACGAACGGCACCCAGGCGAATGCGCCGATCTGCTTGATGTCGAAGTGGAAGGTCTCGGCCAGGTAGATCGGCAGCCACGACACGAACAGCCACCAGATCGGGTCCAGGAAGAACCGCGCCAGCACGATCCCCCAGCTTTGCCGGTGCGACATCAGCTGGCGCAGCGTGGGCAGGTAGGCCGGCGGCGGCGCGCTGCCGGCGTCGGGCGCATCCAGGATCAACGCACGCTCGGCCGCGTCGACCCAGGGATGCCGGTCCGGCCCGGCGCGGTAGATCACCAGCCACGGCAGCAACCACAGCATGCCCAGCACGCCGATCAGCACGAACGTGCCCTTCCAGCCGAACGACAGGAACAGCAGCGCAATCAGCGGCGCCGAAACGATCGCGCCGATGGAGGCGCCGGCATTGAAGATGCCCTGCGCCAACGCACGCTCGCGCGCGGGAAACCATTCCGCATTGGCCTTGACCGCGCCCGGCCAGGCGCCGGCTTCACTGATGCCCAGCAGCGCGCGCACCACCGAGAACGCCATGATGGAGTGCGTGACCGCATGCAGCGCGATGGAGAGCGACCACACCGCGATGGACAGGGCAAAGCCGAGCCGGGTGCCGATGATGTCGAACAGCCGCCCGAACACGAACTGCCCGGCGGCATAGAACAGCATGAAGATGGTGACCAGCAGCGCGTAGTCTTCCTTGGTGGCGCCGATGTCGCGCGAGATCGCCGGCCACATCACTGCCAGCGCGTTGCGGTCGATGTAGTTGATCACCGTGGCCACCGCGATCAGCGCCACGATCAGCCAGCGCACCGCCGAGCGCTTGCCCGTGGGGCGCGTGCGGGGGGAGGCGGTGCTCATTGCGCACCTGCAGTGCGATCGAAGCGCGCGTAGCCGCCGCGCCAGCTGTAGCGCTGACCGGCGGCCTGCACCAGGTGGCTGCGTTGTGCATCGGCATCGTCGGCCACCGCCAGCGCGATGCGCTGGCCGCCGACCAGGGTGAGCACGATCACCTCGGCATCGTCGCCGCGCACGCGCTCGATGGCGCGGATGCGGCTGTTGGCGCCGTGCACGTATTCGGCGGTGCCGTTGTATTCGCCATGCGGTTCCAGCACGCCGAAGAAGCTGACATTGGCCTGCCCATCCACGCGCTGAATCAGCGCCGGTTCGCGGCGCAGGTTGAAGTTCGGGTCGTTGGCTCCGCTCTCCACCAGCAGGGCACGCGCCGGCGCGCTGCTGCCGAAGCGGTAGCTGTAGAAGCGGCCGGCGAGCAGCCAGCTCAGGCTGCGCGTGTCGGTGCTGGCGTCGCTGGAGGCGTCCACCCACAGGTGCTGATAGCCGTTGGCCTTGCCCAGTACCGGGCGTTGCGTCAGTGCGCGCTCTGCGGTGAAGCCGACCTGCATGATCTGCCCGTTGAAGTGCAGCGGCAGGTCGTAACGTGCCGGAGCGCTGGCGTTGACGCGCAGCAGGTCGACCACCACCGGCAGGCGCAGCTGCGGGTGCGACAGCAGCGCCTGGGTGCGGGTGAAGCTGACCCCGTCGTAGGCCTGCTGCATGCGCGCCGACACGATCTGGGTGTCGGCAGTGCTGGCGAACAGCAGCTGCGTCGGCGCGTGTTGCTCGCCCACCTTCCAGTCGCCGTTGAAGTGGCTGGTCTCGTTCACCACCAGCGTGTTGTGCGCAACGGTCTGCTTGGCCCAGCTGGTGTTCTCCGGCAGATAGATGCCGCCGGCCTTGGCTTCCACATTCAGGAAACGCGCCGCGCCGTAGTCGGTGACCACGCGCTGGCCGTTGTCGTAGAACAGCCAGTTCAACTTGTCGAAGTGGCCGTGGCCCATGCCTTGCGAGGTGTTCTTCATCACCAGCGTCTGGCCGTCTTCGCCGCCGCTGCGCAGGATCGCCAGCGCGCCCTGGTCGCCCTGTGCGCCGTCGCGCAGCAACACGCTGCCGAAGGCGAACGGTTGGGCGCGGTCCTGCGCGAGTGCGGTGGCCACGGCCAGGCCTTCGGGGGTGAGCAGCACGCGGCGCTGGCGTTGCGCGATGGACAGCAGCTGCGCGTCGTGGGTCTGCGCGTAGGCGATGCCGATGCCGGCCACCAGTTCTTCGGTGTCCAGGCCCTTGTCGAGGATGGCGTCGTTGATCGGGAAGAAATAACCGCCGTAGCTGCTCTGCACCAGGCTGTTTACGGCCTTGAGCAGCACGCCGTCGCGGCGCTGGAAGATGTGCTGCTGCGGCTGATTGCGCTCGATCGCATTGGCAAACAGCACGAACGGCGCCAGGGCATAGCGTTGGTAGTACGGGCCTTCGGCGTAGTAGCCGTCCGGCGAGAACAATTGGTCCACCTGCGCCAGGAAGCCGGCCTTACCATCGCGCCTGCTGCCGCGCAGTGCCTTGTCCACCAGCGCCTGATCGCGCAGCACATAACCGGTCATGCCGACCGCGGCCACTGCCCAGGTGGCGTGGTTGTGGATCTTGTCGAAGTTGTCGGCGCTTTCGTCGCACAGGAAGTGCGCCATGCGCGCGAACACGTCGCGGTCGATGGTGGCGCGGTCCTGCGCGCTGAGCGTGTCGCGGATGGCGTCGTAGCCCTGGCTTGCGTAGACCAGCCACACCGAGTCGTTCAAGGACTGCCAGAACAGCCGCCCCGGCACCTGGCCGCGCCCGGCCGGGTGTGCGCCCAGCGTGGGATACAGGCGTGCGTAGGCCAGCAGCACGTCGCGCGCATAGTCGGCATAGGCGCGATCGCCGGTGAGCCGGTACAGCGCGCCGGCGGCCTGGATGGCCTGGTAGTTGCGTTTGTGCTGCTCGTGGCTGGCGCCGCCGCCGGGATCGCTGGGCACCGGCACGTCCACCCCGGCGCGCATCGCCGCGCGCACGCTGGCTTCTGCGCGTGCCTGTTCGCGGGCGAACACCGGCAGCCTGGCGCCAGCGCTGGCCATCTCGCGCCATTGCTGGGCGGTGACCAGCACCGGCGCGGCGTCGGTGGCCCGCGGTTGCGGCTGCGCTGCTTGTTCGGCCGCGGGTGACGGGGCGGCGCTGCAGGGCAGGGCGCTGCCGGCGCCGACCAGGACCAGCAGCAACAGGCGGGTGGAACGGGTCATAGCAGGGGCTCCGCTGCGTCGGCGTGCAAGGCCGGGGTGCCGACGAACTGATTGCCGCTGGCGATGAGGTGAGGTGTGCCGGTGGTGTGCTGCGCCAGGATCGCGGCGCTGTCGACGAAGCGGTTATTGCGCAGCGCAATGCGCTGCACGCCGTGCAGGCGTATCGACGCACCTGCGTTGCGGCCGACCTGCGTGAAGTGCGAGTCGCTCACCTGCAGCACCGGGCCGAAGGTGCTTTCGTCGCGGCCACCGCGATACAGGTCCAGCACCGGCCCGGCGACACGGTGGAACTGCGACTGCCGCACCGTCACCTGTTCGACGTTGTAGGTGCCGCGGTCGTCGGTCTCGGCGTGTGCGGACAACACCTTGCCGGAGACGTCCTCGACCAGCAGCCGGTCCAGCAGGATGTGGTCGGCCAGGCTGCCCTTGCCGAGCGCGATCACGTCGAAGCCGGGTTGCGCGTCCAGATGATGCAGGTGCGTGTCGCGCAAGGTGAGCTGGTACTGCGCCACCGCGCTGCCCGGTGCGGTGCGGATCACCGCATTGCCCGGCTGCGCGGGTGCGGCGCGGCCATCGATCTCGAGCCGGGCCAGGTGGAGCGAGCCGCCGGGCGCGATCTGGAACAGCGCCGGCTGCGAAAAGCGGATGCGCGCGCGGCCGCGTTGCGGGCCTTCCAGCGTCAGCGGCCGGTCCACGTCGAGGATGTCATTAACCTGGTAGCGGCCTGCGTCCAGTTGCAGGCGATCGCCGGGGCCGGCCTGCGCCACGGCGTCGGTCAGGCTGGACTGCCCCGGCCGCACGCGGGTGCGGCGGCCGCTGTCGGTGACTGCCTGCGCTGCCTGCTTGGGGTACCAGCTCACGCCCACCTGTGCGCGCGCGATGTAACTCAGCGCCGGGTCGGCGCCGACGCCAGTGGCGTTGTCGGCGACCAGCAAGCCGGTGCTGGCGCGGGTCATCGTCACCTGGCGGCTGTTGACGCCGCCGGGCAGGCGGGTGGAGGCCAGCGGGCTTTGCAGGTTGCTGGTGAAGCCAATCCCGGACAGATCGCCCAGCACGCGCACCGGGTCGCTGGCGGCCACGATCAGGTTGCCGGCAAAGCGGCTGTTGATCGGCGCGGCGGTGCGCTCGGCATCCATGCCGGCACCGAAGTACAGCTGGTTGACGGTCACGAAGGTGTTGCGCTCGATGCGCGCCTGGTCCACCTGCACGTAGCGGTTGGCAGGCGAGTTGGGCACCCCGTACATGATGCTCAGCGCCGACGAATAGCCATCGCCGGCCAGGTTTTCCAGGTAGTTGTGGCGCACGGTCTGCTTGCGGTTGATCACGCGGATGCCGCCGGTGTTGGCCTTGCCGTCGCCGAAGAACACGTTGCGCTCGACCAGGTTGCCATCGCCATGCCGCAGCACCAGCGCGCCGCGCGATTGCTTGAACACATTGCCACGGTAGGTATTGCCGCCGGACTTGTTGGAGACCACCTCCACCTCGCCGTCGCAGCCTTCGAACCAGTTGTTGTCCACCACCGAGTTGGAGGCGCTGTCGGCATCGCTGCTGGTGCCGATGCGTAGCGTCTCGCCGCCATTGGCGCCCAGGTTGGGGCGTGGCCCGAACCAGTTGTGGTCGATGCGATGGCGGTTGTCCAGGCCCTGGGTGGCGTCGCGCACCACCACCAGGGTGGGGCCGGCATTGGTCTTGCCGACCAGCTGGTTGTGGTCGAAACGGTTGTCGCTGTCGTACAGCGCCACCCAGTTGTCCGAGTCGCTGCGGGTGGGCTTGCTGAAGCCATCCACCACCACCCCGGTGATGCGGCTGTGGCGCGCGCGCTCCTTGCTGGAGATGCGGTACGACAGCACCGCATCGCCGGGGCTATGGCCGTCGCGGAACACCAGGTCCGACACCACCAGGTAGGTGCCGGCCATGTGCAGGTCGGAGGTGCCGCTGATGATCACCTTGCCCGGCGTTTGCGCGGTGAGGGTGATTGGCTGCTCGGCAGTGCCTTGCCCGCGCAGCACGATGGTGAAATCCCGCCACTGCCCATCGGCCAGCACGATGCGATCGCCGGCACGCAGCGCGGCCGCCGCCACGACGTACTCGCTCTGGTCGTGCACCAGGTACGAGGTGGCCTGGGCCGAGCCGACCCAGGCGGACGCGCACAGCAGCAACAGGCAGGCAAGGGAAACGGGGGATCGCATCGGGATGCTCCTGGACGCTGGCGCGTCGGTGATGGCCGAGGGTAACAGTGCAAACTGGTTCGTCAACCAAAACGATAGTCCAGTTGGTCCGTATTGAAGCCCGCGATCGGCTCGATGTCATGCTGCAATTGCACAAAATAATCCAAGTAACTGGCCTAGTCAGGTGGCTCGTTCGATAAATCGCAGAAATGGTTGACTTGGCGTTGATCCGCGTGGAGTCTCCACCCCGCTCGGTCTCGAGTGTCCTTTGGGAGGAGGAATTGTGCGGTATCTGAAACTAGTCCAATTGCGTAGACCAATTATTCGAAATGCCTTGGCCCAGGCGCTGCTGACTGCGGTTGCACTGGCAAGCGCGCAGGCAGCCCTGGCCCAGCAAAGCGATGCCGCCCAGCAGGCACCGGAGCAAGCGCCCACCACGCTGGACCAGGTCAAGGTCACCGGCATCCGCAGCTCGATCCAGTCGTCCATCGACAGCAAGCGCGAGCAGACGGTGGTGGCCGACGTGCTGTCGGCCGAGGACATCGGCGACCTGCCGGCGCTGTCGATCGGCGAGGCGATCGAGACCATCACCGGTGCGGCCACGCATCGCGAAAAGGGCGGCGCGTCGGAGATCTCCATCCGTGGCCTGGGGCCGTTCCTTGGATCGGCCACCTTCAACGGGCGCGAGGCCAGCAACGGCAGTGGCGACCGTTCGGTGAACTTCAACCAGTTCCCCTCCGAACTCATCAACACCGTGGCGATCTACAAGACCCAGCGCGCCGACTTCGTCGAAGGCGGCATCGCCGGCACGGTCAACATGCAGACCGTGCGGCCGCTGGAATTCGGCAAGCGCCGCGTGCAACTGGACGGGCGGGCGACCTATGCCGATGGCGACAGCAAGTTGCGCGATGCCGATGGCGTGGGTTGGCGCGGCACCGTCAGCTACCTGGACCAGTTCGATCTGCGCGGGGCCGGCAAGCTGGGGGTGTCGCTCGGCCTGCAGCGGCTGGAAGGCACCAACCCGGAAGAGGTGATGAGCAGCAGCTCCACCTGGACGGCCTGCAACGCCAACGAGGTGGTGGGCGCTAGCCGCAACTGCACCGCCGTGACCCCGGCGCAGGTGCAGGCGGGGACGCCGTATTACCTGGCGCCCGGCAGCCGCGTGTACCGCCAGATCAGCGAGCACGATCAACGCGACGCGGCCTTCGCCGCGCTGCAATGGCGGCCCTTCGACGGCCTGGAGGTGGCCCTGGATTACCAGGATTCGCAGCGCACCGTGACCGAAGACCGCGCCGAGCTCAATTTTTCCGAAACACTGCGCAACCTCAACAACCGCCAGGTGGGCGACAACGGCGCCTTGCTCGGCCATACCGGCAGCAGCACGGTGGAATCCTCCACCGACTACAAGGTGCGCGACGAGCAGTACCGCGGTGGCGGGCTACGCGTGGAATGGCGCCCGAACGCGGCCTGGATGCTGTCCACCGACCTGTCGTATTCGCGCACCGAGCGCAGCGAGATCGACCGCCTGATGCGGCTGCGCTCCAATGCCACCGACATCAACGGCAACCGCGTGCCCGGGATCAACGGGCAACGCGTGGACTACACCTACGCCTATGCCGGCGATGTGCCGGGGATCGTGGTCGATCCCGCGTTCGACCTGAATAACCCGGACAATTTCAGTGCCGCTGCGCGCGCGCGCCGCGACGAGTTGCGCCGCGAGCACACCATCCGGGCCTGGCGTTTCGATGGCGCCTTCACCCCGGAAAGCGGGCTGCTCACCTCCATCAAGGGCGGCGTGCGCCTGTCCGAGGCGACCTACCGCGACCTGGACGACCGCGTCGAACGCAACGTCACCGATCCGGCCACGATCCGCGCCGCCAACCTGGCCTGCCGGCAACCGTTCCCGCAGGAGGATTTCCTCTCCAGCGCCAGCGGCAACACCATCCGGCAGTGGGCCACCTTCGACAGCCGCTGTCTGTTTGGTGCCATCACCGGCGTGGACGACACCGGCCGCAATGCCGACCCGCGCGGCACCGCCGACTCCGACGTGGAAGAAAAGACCCGCGCGCTGTATGTGATGGGCGAATTCGCCAGCACGCTGTTCGGGCTGCCGCTGGACGGCAACCTGGGCGTGCGCTGGGTGCGCACCGACGTCAGCTCGGTGGGGTTGCGCGGCGAGCTGGACGTGGTCGACAACCCCGACGGCACCATCCAGCTGGTGGAAACCGGGCGCTTCGCCGCGCAGACGGTGCGCGCGTCCAACCGTGTGTTCCTGCCCAGCTTCAACGCCAACATCGGCCTCACCGAGCAGACCCAGCTGCGCTTTGGGCTGTACCGGGCCATGGCGCGCCCGGATCTGGTGGCGTTGTCTGCCGGGCGCACCTTCATCCTGGAACCGGGGACCGAATTCACTACCGTCGGCGAGGCGATCGGCAGCATCACCGCCACCGGCAATCCGCGCACGCAGCCGCTGCTGTCGTCCAATGCGGACGTGTCGCTGGAGTGGTATCCCAATGCCGACTCCCTGCTCAGCGCCGCGGTGTATTACAAGCAGTTCACCGGTGGCGCGGTGCCCACGGTGGTGGACGAGCGCTTCGTCATCGACGGCACCGCGGTGGTGGTGCCGGTGGTGCAGGACGTCACCACCCGGCAAAAGAGCGATCTCACCGGGCTGGAGCTGACCGGCACCCACCGCTTCTCCTACCTGCCGGCGCCGTTCGACGGCCTGGGCGTCAAGCTGAGCTACAACTACGCTGATTCCAACTACAAGACCCAGGATCTGCGCCTGGGCGACCAGATCGACCCGGCAACCGGCCTGGTGAGCAGCGGCATCGTCGCGCCGGCCAATATCTTCGGCCTGTCGCGGCACGTGTTCTCCGGCCAGCTGTATTACGCCATCGGCGCGGTCGACCTGCAGGCCATCTACAAGTACCGCTCCGAGTATTTCCAGAAGTTCGTCGGCGCCCCGGCGCAGAACCGCTACGTGCGCGACAGCGGCACCCTGGACCTGCGTGCCAGCTACCGCGTCAATGCGCAGCTGTCGGTGTCGCTGGAGGCTTCCAACCTGACCAACGAGCCGCGGATCTCCGACATGCCGGTGCCCGGCAGCTTCCGTGAGTACAACACTTACGGGCGACGTTATTATTTGGGGGTGCGCTACCGGTTCTAGCGTCGCCCACCTGTCCGGCACCCGTGTGCCGGGCCGATCACCCTGAGGGTTTGAGTCGCCGATGTCCGAAAACCGCCTGTACCACTCCGTTGCCGCCAAGATCCGCGCGCTGATCGACACGGGCGAATTCCCGGTCGGCTCGCGCCTGCCGGGCGAGCGCGAGTTGGCCGAGCGCTTCGGCGTCAGTCGCGTCACCGTGCGCGAGGCCGAGATCGCGCTGGAAGCGCAGGGCCGCATCGTGATCAAGATCGGATCGGGCGTGTACGTCAAGCCACGCCTGGCCTCGGACGAGGGCGCATTGCCGGATGTCAGCGCGTTCGAGCTGACTGCCGCGCGCGCGGTGATCGAGGCGGAGGCGGCCGCATTGGCCGCCAGCCACATCACCGATGCGGAGCTGGATGAGTTGAACGGCATGATCCAGGCGCTGTCCGCACCGGGGCTCAGCGATGCGGCCGCTGCCGACTACGACCGTGCCTTCCACCTGGCGATCGCGCGGATTAGCGGCAACCCGGTGGTGGCGCACTGCGTGCAGCTGATCTGGCGCATGCGCAACGAATTGCCGCGCGTGCGCGAGGTGTATGCGCGGGTCTGCCACGACGACGGCGCCACCCGTGTGGACGAACACACCGCCATCCTGCAGGCCCTGCAGCAACGCGACCCGGTCGCGGCACGCACGGCCATGCGCAACCATTTCCAGCGCCTGTTCGAATCCATGCTGGAAGCGACCGAGAACGATGCACTGGCGGAGATCCGCCGCCGCACCCAGCAGGACCGCGCGCATTTTCTGGCGGCCACGCGCACCTGAGTGCATCTAATGGCTGGTGGACGCGCTGCGTCGACCACCAGCGGCACTTTCGTGCCGCTGACGCTGGATCCTCCGAAAGACACATCCTCCAATCAGCTGGACGCGCCGTCTGCGCCGGTTCGGCGCCACCGACACGCGGCTGATCTGAGTGTCGCGCCTGCGGTTGCCGCGGACGCTGCAGTGATAACACGCTGCAGCGTCCGCCCTCAGGCAGACCGCTCTGCCTGAGGGGCGCGCGGGTACCTGCAAGCGCAGGCCTCAGTCCGCCATCACCTTGTCCGGCGTCATCGGGGTGCTGCGGATGCGCTTGCCGGTAGCATGGAAGATCGCATTGCAGATCGCCGCCGAAACACCGACCAGGCCGATTTCGCCCACGCCTTTTGCGCCCAGGCTGCTGACGATGCGGTCGTCCTCGTCGGCAAAGATCACATCGATGTCATGGATGTCGGCATTGGCCGAGACGTGATACATCGCAAAATCGTGATTCATGAAACGGCCGAAACGGTGATCGGACTGGGTGTGTTCGTGCAGCGCCTGGCCGATGCCCCAGACCACGCCGCCAACGATCTGGCTGCGCGCGGTGATCGGGTTGAGAATGCGCCCGGCTGCAACCGCGCTGACCACGCGGGTGACGCGGACCGTGCCCAGCTCTTCATCCACCCGCACTTCCACGAACACCGCGCCGTGGGTGGCCCGCGTGTACTTGCGTTGCTTGAGCACATTGGGCAGCAGCAGGAACTTGTCTTCGATCTGTTCCAGTTCTGCTGCACGCAACAGCTCGGTCAAGGCAATGGTGGTGCCGGCATCGGCGCGCAAGGCCAGCGTGCCGTCGGCAAACACCACCTCGTCCAGCTTGGCCTTGCCAAAGCGCGAATTCGGCAACGCCTGCGCCAGGCGCAGCAACCGTGCGCGCAGCTTTGCGCACACGCCATCCACCGCCGAGCCCACCGTGGTCACATGCGACGAGCCGCCTTCGATCGGTGCGACCGGCAGGGTCGAATCGCCGAGTTGGAAGGTGACCTGTTCCAGCGGCAGGCCCAGTGCTTCGGCCGCGATCATCGCCATCACCGTATAGGTGCCGGTGCCGATATCGCTGGCTGCGCTGCTCACCACCAGCCGGCCATCGGCGTGCAGCACCGCATGCGCGCGCGCAAACATCTGCATCGCATCCCATTGCCCGGTGGCCATGCCCCAGCCGACCCACTCGTTGCCTTCCTTGCGTGCACGCGGCTGCAGCGGACGCTGCGCCCAGCCGAAGCGTTCGGCACCTTGCTGGTAGCACGCGCGCAGCGCCTTGGTGGAGTAGGGCTTGTCGTCGGCCGGGTTGACCTCGGCATAGTTCTTCAGGCGCAGCGCCAGCGGATCCATGCCCAGCTCATAGGACAGCTCGTCCATCGCCACTTCCAGCGCATGCACGCCGTGTGCGGCACCGGGTGCGCGCATGTCCATCGGGCTGAACTGGTCCAGGCTCACCAGGTTGTAGCCCAGATGCACGTTGTCGCAGGCATACAGCTGCCCGCTCCAGTTGACCACCACTTCGACGTAATCCTCGATGCGCGAGGTCTCGGCAATGGCCTCGTGCCAGATCGCGCGCAAGCTGCCGTCGCGGTCGGCGCCGAGCTTGAGCCGCTGCAATGTCTCCGGGCGATGGCCGAAGGTGAACATCTGTTGCCGCGTCAGCACCACGCGCACCGAGCGGTCCAGCAGGATCGACGCCATCACCGCCAGCGGCAACTGATACTGCGGGCGCAGTCCGGAACCGAAGGCACCGCCCACGTACGGATTGCGCACGGTGACCTTGCGCTTGCTCAGGCCGAACACATGCGAGACATACCAGCGGCTGTTCTGCGAGCCCTGGGTCTTGTCGTAGATGGTGAAGTGGCCATCGGCATCGCGGATCACCGTGGAGGCGAACAGCTCCATCGGATTGTGGTGCTCCACGCCGCTGTAGTAGTCGGCCTGCACCTGGACAGCGGCATTGGCAAAGGCGGTGTCTGGCTCGCCCTTGTCCTTGGGCGGCGGCGAGAAACCGGCCTTCATGGCCTTGGGCTTGTGCGCGCGGTCCAGGTTGGTCATCAGGTTGGTGTCGTGCGGGTCCTGCAGCAGTTCCACCTCCACCAGGTGGGCCGCGTGGCGCGCCGCTTCAAAAGTGTCGGCCACCACCAGGGCGATCGGCTGGCCGCTGTACAGGATCTTGTTGTCGTACAGGGGCCGGAACGGCGAGCCGGCCGGTGCGGTCATGTCCTTGTAGAACACATCCATGCCGCGCATATGCGGGCGGTTTTCATGGGTGACGATCTCCAGCACGCCCGGCACCGCACGCGCGGCATCAAGATGGAAGGCGACGATCTCGCCCTTGGCGATGCTGCTGTTGACCACCACGCCATAGGCCAGATCCGCCACCGGCCATTCGGCGGCATAACGTGCCTGGCCGGTGACCTTGGCACGCCCGTCGATGCGGGTGACGCCGGTGCCGGTGGGGCGATAGCCGGTGCCGCTGTCGGCAACCGGCGGGATCAGGTCGTTGTCGGGTAGATCGGTGCTGCGTGCGTTCATGGCGCTTCCTCCAGCGCGCTGGTTCGCCCGCGGTTGTCGATGGTGCCCTCGCGGGCGACGTCCAGGGCACGCACGATCGCGCGGCGTGCCATCGGCAGCTTGAAGGCGTTGTTGCCTTGCGGTTGCGCACCCTGCAGTAGGGCATCGGCTAGGCTGCCGAAGCTCTCGGCCGTGGCCGGTTTGCCCACCAGCTGCGCTTCGGCGTCGGGATTGCGCCAGGGCTTGTGCGCCACGCCGCCCAGGGCCACGCGCACTTCGCGGATGCTGCCGTCCTCGGCCAGGTCCAGCGCCGCCGCCACCGACACCAGCGCGAATGCATACGACAGGCGCTCGCGGATCTTCAGGTAGGCGCTGTGCGCAACGAAGCGCTGTGCATCGGGCAGGTCGATATGCACGATCAACTCGTCCGGGGCCAGGGTGCTGTCCAGCTCCGGGTGCTCGCCGGGCAGGCGGTGGAACTGCGCGAACGGGATGTCGCGCTCGCCGTTGGGGCCTTGCACGTGCACCACTGCGTCTAGCGCAGCCAGCGCGACGCACATGTCCGACGGGTGCGTGGCAATGCACTGCGCGCTGGCGCCGAGGATGGCGTTATAGGTGGTGAGCCCGCCGATCGCCGAGCAGCCGGTGCCGGGCGCGCGCTTGTTGCATGGAGTGGCATGGTCGTAGAAATACAGGCAGCGGGTGCGCTGCAGCAGGTTGCCGCCGTTGCTGGCCATGTTGCGGATCTGTGGCGAGGCGCCGGCCAGGATCGCCGCGCTCAGCAAGGGATACCGCGTCTCCACGTCCGGGTGATAGGCAGTGTCGGCATTGCGTGCGAGTGCACCTAGGCGCAGGCCGCCTTCGGGGAGCGCACTGATGCTGTCCAGCGGCAGGCGATTGATATCGACCAGGCTGCCTGGCCGCATCAATTGCAGCTTCATCAGGTCGGTGAGATTGGTGCCGCCGGCGATCAGGCGCACCGGGGCTTCGGCAGGCACCGGATGCGGGTCGCTGGCGCGCACCGACAGGGCAGTCAGCGCCGCATCGACGCTGTCCGCGCGCGTATAGGTGAGCGGAATCATGCCGGCACCGTCCCTGGCGTCCACGGTGTGGCGGCACTCTCGCTGCTGTCGCTGGGCTTGCCCATGACCTGCATCACCGCATCGGTGATCTGCGGGTAGGCGCCGCAGCGGCACAGATTGCCGCTCATCAACTCGCGTACCTGGTCGCGGTCGTGCGCTTTGCCCTCGTTGATCAGGCCCACTGCCGAGCACAACTGCCCGGGCGTGCAGTAGCCGCACTGGAAGGCATCGTTCTCGATGAAGGCACGCTGCAGCGGATGCAGCTGTTCGCCCTCGGCCAGGCCTTCGACGGTGGTGATCTCGGCGCCGTCCTGCATGACCGCAAGCGTCAGGCAGCTGTTGATGCGGCGCCCATCGACCAGCACCGTGCAGGCGCCGCATTGGCCGTGGTCGCACCCTTTCTTGGTGCCGGTGAGGTCGAGCCGGTCGCGCAATAGATCGAGCAGGCTGACCCAGGCTTCGAGCTGCAAGTGGTAAGGCTGACCATTGATGCGCAGGTTGACCGGGTAGGTGGGCGCAGCAGTGGCGGTGGCCGGCGCCAGATGCGTGGCAGTGGCGGGTGTGGCATTCATGCGAACCCCGTGGCGATGGCTGAGAGGAGGACCCTCACCTTGATGCCTGCGTGGTCAAGGTGTGGTGTAGGAGAGTGAGGTCTCTTTCACGCGTGCGTGAACCCTGAGCGTGGTCATGCGCGGAACATGGCGGCGTTGCTGCGCATGACATCGCTTGATCGCAGGCCGGTGCCATCGTCGGTGCGTCATCGTGGTGTCACCTGCAGTGGCCAGGCTAGCCGGCCCAGCGCACAGGGGAACGCGCCCGCATGAAAGCCAACGCCACCCGCGCCTGGACGCAGGTATTCACCCAGCACGGGTCGGTGCTGCGCGGCTTTTTCGTGCGTCGCGGCGCCAACGAGGATGCCGAAGACCTGGTGCAGGAAACCTATCTGCGGCTGTTGCGTGCGCATCAGGATCAAGGCGAGGCGATCGCCAATCCCGAGGCGTATCTGTACACGGTGGCGCTGAACCTGGCGCGCGAGCAGGCCGCGCGACGCAAGCAGGCGCCACTGCGCATCGACGAGATGGAACAGTTTTCGCAGCTGCTGGCCGCAGGCGACGACGTGGAAGACGCCGCGCACCGGCAACAGCGCCAGCAACGCCTGCAGGCCCTGCTGGCTACCTTGCCGGAGCGCACCTGCGCGGTATTGGTGATGCAGTACCGCGACGGGCTCAGTTACAAGCAGATCGCCGAGCGCATGGGGGTGTCTGCGCATATGGTCAAGAAGCATGTGGTGCGTGGCTTGTCGGCCTGCAGACGGGCGGTCGCCGACAGCGGGGACAGCTGGTGAGCAAGCCGGTGTTACCGAGCCGCAGCGTTGTCGGTGAAGCCGCGCACTGGCATGCGCTGCAACGCATGCAGGCGCTGGATGCGACGCAACAGGCCGGCTTTCTGCAATGGCTGACCGCATCGCCGCGGCATGTGCGCGAATACATGGCGGTGCTGCGTGTGGCCGGTGAGCTGGGCGATGCCATGCGCGGCATGGACCTGGACGTGGATGCCCTGCTTGCTGCCGACCGGCGCAAGAGTGGCGATGCCGCGCCGCCCAACGTGATCCCGCTGCCGCTGCGGTCACAAGTGCCGCCAGCAATGCAACCCGCTGCCCGGCCGCGCCGCAGCGAAGGCCAACCCAGGGCACGCATGCGCAGCTGGCGCATGGGCCTGGCCGCGGCGCTGTGCGGCGTGGCGATCCTGACCGGCTGGGCCTGGCCACGCACGCAGACCTACGCCACTGCGCACGGCGAGCAGCGCAGCGTGCAGTTGGCCGACCGCAGCGTGGTGCATTTGAATGGGCAAAGCAGCCTGCGTGCCACCATGACGCCGTGGAGCCGCCACCTGCAGCTGCTGCGTGGCCAGGCCAGCTTCGTGGTCGCAGCGGATCGGCGCCCGTTGCAGGTGCATGCAGGCCATCTGCGTGTCGAGGATATCGGCACCACCTTCGATATCGCCCTGTATCAACACCAGGCACGCATCGAGGTCGCCGAGGGCCGTGTCCATGTCTGGCGCGACGCGCGCGATGGACAGCCGATGCTCGCCAACCTGGGAGCAGGGCAGAGCGCACGGATCGATGCGGCCACCGGCAAGATCGAACTGGCCAGCGAAGAGGTGGCCGCCATGCATGCCTGGCGGCAGCGGCGCATCGTGTTCCGCGACGCGCCGCTGGCCACGGTGGCCGAAGACTTCAATCGTCTCAACCGCACGCGTTTGTCGATCGACGATGCTGCCGCCGGTGCGCTGCGGCTCACCGGCAATCTGCGCGGTGACGATCTCGCCGCGCTGCGTGCCTTCCTGGATGGCCAGCCGAACCTGCGCGTGGTCAGCGCGCCGGGGATGCTGCGCGTGAGCAGCCGGCCTGCGCCGGGAACGGCGACGCGATAGCCACGGCGCTGCACGACGCCGTAATGCGTGCAGCGCGTGCGCATGCCGCATCGCGCGCGTAGCCCACATGCATTGATCCTGCGCGCAGTGGATGGGGTTGCCGATGCCATTGCGCTGCGTGCGTACCGATGGCCGTCTGCGGCTGCGTCCACGCACATGCAAGACCTCACGTCCTCACGTGCACGCAAGGCGCAGCGCGATGCAGATGCAGTGCGTCGCGCCCGCACCGTTCGGTGCCTGCGCAGATGTCACAGAAAATTCATCAAAAAACGGTGCCCGATCGTCGCTGTCGATGCTCGTAGTCCAGGTACAACGCAGCATTCCCGCCTGGCGGGTGGTGTTGCGCATTGCTTCCTCCCCTACTGGATTCCACGATGCGCCGTACGTTGTTTCTTTCGATCGCTCTCGCCCTGCACGCCGGCACTGCTGGCGCCCAGACGGCTGCTGCCACCGTCGCGGTCGAGGCGATTCCGGCCCAGCCACTGGCGCGCGCGCTCAATGCACTGTCGCGCCAGACCGGGCTGCAGTTTGTCTATGCCGCCGGCGTGGCCGGCAACCCGCAGACCCGCGCCACCGCGGCCGGCGTCGCACCCGAGCAGGCCCTGCAGCAATTGCTCGACGGTACCGGCCTGCGCTACCGCTATCTCGATGCGACCACGGTGACGATCGAAACCGCCGAGCCGGCGCCCGGCCTGCCGCCAGCGGCTCCGGCAACGGCCGCGGTCGCCACGGCACCGGTGCCGCGTGCAGACGCGCCGGTGCAGGAACTGGACAGCATCCAGGTGCTCGGCAGTTACGCCGGCAGCCTCAGCGCCGCGTTGCGCCAGAAACGCTACGCCGACAGCGTGGTGGATGTGATCGCCGCCGAAGACATCGGCAAGCTGCCCGCGCAGAACGTGGCCGAGGCGCTGCAGCGCGTGCCGGGCGTGTCGATCGTGCGCGACCGCGGCGAAGGCGTGTACGTGCGCGTACGCGGCCTGGGCCCGAATTTCCAGGTCACCACGCTCAACGGCCAGACCATGGCGGTCAATGAGAACGTGCGCACCTCCGGCCAGACCGGGCGGCAATTCCGCTACGACACGCTGCCGGCCGAACTGGTCTCCGGGCTGGATGTGATCAAGAGCCCCACCGCCGATCTGGACGAAGGCGCCATCGGCGGCATCGTCAACGTGCGTACATTCCGCCCGCTGGAGCTGGGCAAGACACTGACCAACGTATCGCTGGAATCCAGCCAGGCCCAGCGCACCCAGACTAACGATCCGCGCGTCTCCGGGCTGTTCAACTGGGTCAATGCCGAGGGTACCTTCGGCATGCTGATTTCCGGCGCGTATGCGCAACGCACGCTGCGCCAGGACCGCGTCAACGAGGTGAGCTGGGACTATTACCGCAACGGCGTGCCGGGTGTGCCCGGTGCCAATTATGTGCCGACCGGCCTGCGCCCGACGCTGGAACTGGAAGAGCGCGAGCGCACCGGCGTGGCGGCTTCGCTGCAATGGAAGCCCAGCGCGGCATGGGAGACCAATCTAGATCTGCTCTACGCCAAGCAGACCGTGCATTACGACGAATACAGCATGGGCGTGGGCTTCGACAGCCTGGCCAAGCTGAGCAATCTGCGGGTACAAAACGGCGGTATCACCGGCTTCGATTATCGCAACGGCCAGGTGCAGATCTCGCGCGAGACCTCCGGCATCACCGACGACAACCGCAGTGCACGCCTGTCCAGCACCTGGAGCGGCGACCAGTGGACGCTGGGCGCAGTGGCGTTCCACTCGCAGGCGCACAGCTACGACTCCGATCCGATCCGGCGCACCCGTCTGCGCAGCGGCACCAACCTGTCGATGCGCGTGGACATGCCGCAAGCCGACGGCGACAACGTACCGGACTGGAGCTTCACCAACGGCTTCGATCCGACCAACCCGGCCACCGTGGCAGGGCGCCGGCTGGAATGGCGCGAGATCGATGCGCGCGACAAGGAAGACGCGCTGCAGTTCGATGCCAGGCGCACACTCGACGGCAGCTTCTTTCGCGACTTCAAGGTGGGCGCCAAGTACCGCCAGCGCTCGCGCACCTACGATCGCGCCGACCTGCTGCTCAACAGCATTGCCGGGGTACGTTTCCCGGGCAGCTATTTCACCGCGTTGCCGGTGGGCGACATGCTGTCGGACGCCAACGGCAACCTGCCGCGGCAATGGCTGGCGCCGATCGAATCCGCGTTCTGGGGCAATTGGCCGACCAGCGCCGATCTGAGCAACACGCCCAACAGCGCCGACCTGCAGAATTCCTACGAGGTGCAGGAAAAGATCGCCTCGGCGTACGCGATGAGCAACTTTGCCACCCAGCTGGCGGGCCGCGAACTGCGTGGTAATGTTGGCGCGCGCGTGGTGCGCACCGAGCAGGCCACCGATGGCCATGCCGATGTCAACGGCAGCGCACAGCCGGTGCATTTCGAGCGCAGCTATACCAATGTGCTGCCTTCGTTCAACGCGGCCTGGGACGTGCGCGAGGACATGGTGCTGCGGACTTCCGCGGCCAAGGTGATCACGCGCCCTGACCTTACCGATCTGTCGTCCAAGCTGACCTTTAATTCCAGTGGCGAACGCCTCACCGCCAGCGGCGGCAACCCAGCGCTGCAGCCCTTCGAAGCGTGGCAGTACGACCTGACCTTCGAGTGGTACATCGACGGCACCTCGGCACTGACCGGCGGTCTGTTCTACAAGGACATCTCCAGCTTCATCCAGACCCAGATGTCCAACCTGGTCTACCAAGGCCAGACCTATCTGCTGTCGTCCAAGACCAACGGCAGCAAGGCGATGGTGCAAGGCGCGGAAGTGGCGTATCAGCAGGTCTTCAGCGGCCTGCCGTCGCCGCTGGACGGCCTGGGCATGCAGCTCAACTACACCTGGACCGACAGCAAGGCGACCTATCACGACGGCACCGGCAGCTTCACCGACAGCCTGGAAGGCGTGGCCAGGAACACCTACAACGCCGTGCTGTTTTACGAGAAGGGGCCGTTGATGGCGCGCGTCAGCTACAGCTGGAGCGACGACATCCTCAACGCGGTGGGCACCGCCAATGTGGCCACGCTCAACAGCGACCGGTTCGGCAGCCTGGATGCCAATGTCGCCTACAAGGTCAACGACACGCTCTCGGTATTCGTCAACGCGATCAATCTCACTGGCGAAGTGCAGCGCCAATTCGTTGGCGATCACTTGTTCGGCGGCTATACCGACTACGGCCGCACCTGGTCGCTGGGGTTGCGCGCGCGCTTTTGAGAAGGGCTGGAGAGCTGACGAGCAGTTGTCAGCGACGTGCGCTGTGCACCCCGGGACGCTGTGCTTGCGCGTGACATGCGGCCATGGAGGCCTTGCGACGAGCGCAGCCGTCGTGATCGCCGATCCAGTTTGTTGGCGTCAGCCAATGCCTCCACCGGGCGCCTTGCTGCAAGGCGCCATCTGCAAGGGCCATGGCTTCGGCTGTGGCGCTGTTGCCAGCCGCACATCGCCTCGTATCGCGGTGTGCAACAGCTGCATCACGTGTTGAGACCACTCATGTCATTACTGCTTCGTAGCTGTATCGGTTTTTTTTTCTTGGTCGTGGCCGGCCTGGCCATGCCGGTAGTGCATGCCGCCACCACGTCGGAGACGCTTGAAAAAGTCGTCATCCTCAAGCGCCACGGCGTGCGTGCGGCGATGTCCAGCCCGGAGCAACTGGGTCGCTATTCCGCACGTCCCTGGCCACGCTTCGATGTGCCGGCCGGCCACCTGACCGCAAACGGTGCGCGTCTGGAGGCATTATTCGGTGCCTACTACCGCGCCCGTTACACGCCGCTGGGTCTGTTCGATGGCGATGGCTGCGCCAATGTCTATTACTGGGCCAATCGCACCCAGCGCACCATCGCCTCGGCGCGTGCGTTGGCAAGCACGCTCACCCCGGGGTGTACGAACACGGTGCACCACGTGGCCGATGACGCGTCCGATCCACTGTTCGACGGCGCGCCGGCATTGCGACAACCCGCTGCGGCGGCATTGATGCGCGCGGCCATTGCCGGCCGCGTCGGTGGCGATGTGGTCGCCTGGAATGCGGCGCAACGCGATGCGATCGACAGCTTGCAGCAACTGTTGCTGCAATGCGCGCAGCGGCCGTGCCCGACCCAGGCCGGTGCCGGCAAGCAACGCCTGGATGCGGTGCCCGCAGGCATGGGCGCTGCCCACGACGGTATCGCCGGTGTCCAAGGCCCGGCACCGGCAGCCTCCGGCATCAGCGAAAGCCTGTTGATGGGCTGGGCCGACGGACAGGACTTTGCCGCGTTGGGATGGCAAGGCGTGGACGAAGCCAGTCTGCTGCGCGCGTTCGCCCCGCATCAGGCCGAGTTCGCGCTGCGCCTGCGTGCGCCGACGGTGGCGCGCATGGCCAGTACGCCGCTGGCGGCGCGGCTGCTGGCGACATTGCAGCAAGGCAGTGTTGCCAGTGGCAATCGCAATCCATCGCAGGCCACGCCGATCGGTGGCGATGCACGGCTGGTGGTGCTGTCCGGTCACGACGGCACGCTGACCCTGCTGGCCGGTATGTTCGATCTGCATTGGCAGTTGCCCGGTTACCAACCCGACCAGACCGTGCCTGGCGGCGCCTTGGTATTCGAGCGCTGGCGGCGTGCCGATGGGCAGCGGGTGATCCGCTTGCGCTACACCGCGCAGACGCTGGCGCAACTGCGCGAACGCCGCGCACTGACACCGCAGGCGCCGCCGCCGTCATCGCAGGTGTTCATTCCCGGCTGCAGCAGCGCCACCCCGGAGTACGACTGCCCGCTACCAACCTTGGCGACATTGATCGACGCCGCGATCGACCCGCATTACCTGAGCGAATGACGCCGCGCGCGCCGGCCGCGGCCGGCGCGCGTGGTTGCATCGGCGCATCGACGCCGTTTCCCTGGCCACCGTGCCAGCCGCTGTTTCTCATCACTGCAAGAGGCGATTTATGCTCCACCAGCGACGTACTCTCGTCAGTCTCGGAACCGCTCTGAGAGCAACTACCAAAACTACTGCGCGTTCGCCAGGCGGGCGCGGCCGGTGCTCGGAATCCTCATGTACCACTCGTACACTGCGGTTCCTCCGCGCCGTCCGCACCCACCTGACAACCGCTCGCTACGTTTTGTTAGCTGCTCTCACACTTGCCTGCGCAGGCGTCGCACAGGCGCAAACGGACTTCGGCGTACTCGACGTACTGACCTACAACGTCGCCGGCCTGCCCGAAGGCCTGTCCAGCGGAACGCCGGCCACCAACACCGCACTGCTCGCACCGAAACTGGCGCCTTACGGGCTGGTCAACGTGCAGGAAGACTTCAACTACCACGCCACGCTGTACGCCGGCGACGCGCATCCCTACCGCACTGCCACCAGTGGCGGTGCCGCGTTCGGCGACGGCCTCAACACGCTCAGCAACTATCCCTTCAACGACTTCACCCGGGTCAAGTGGAACCAGTGCAACGGCACCGACTGCCTGACTCCGAAGGGTTTCAGTTACATGCGCGTGCGCCTGGCCGACGGCGTGTTGCTGGACGTCTACAACGCGCACCCCAATGCCGGGGTCGAAGCGGGCGACCTGTCCGCACGTCGCGCCAATATCGGCCAGCTCTCGCAGTTCATCCAGACTTGGTCGGCCGGCAATGCGGTGCTGGTGATGATGGATTCCAATACGCGCTACACCCGCAGCGACGACAACATCCGCGAGTTGATCGCCTCCAACGGTTTGACCGATCCGTGGGTGGAACTGATCAAGGGCGCAGCACCGGCGGCCGGCGCCGCACCGCTGTTGTGCGGCACGCCGCCCACCAATAGCTGCGAAGTGGTCGACAAGATCCTGTACCGCGATGCGCCGCAATTGACCTTGGTGGCCAACCGTTACCAGCTCGATGGCGGCGGCTTCTATGACAGCGCCGGCAAGCCGCTGTCCGACCACTACCCGCTGCATGCGCAATTCGGATGGGCCGTGGGCGACCGATTGCGCACCAGCGACCAGTTCGGTGGTCCGCATGGCGTTCCGTTCAACGATCTGGCCGGCAACCCGGGCGTGCGTCCGCTCAGTGGCGTGACCCTGCGCGGCGGTGCACGCCTGGATGGCGTCGGCGTGATCCTGGACAGCGGCAAGCTACTCGCGCATGGCGGCAGCGGCGGGCAGGCGACCACACTGTCGCTGGGTGCCAACGAAACGCTGTCCTCGGCCACCTTCACCGTGGGAAAGTACAACGACCGCACCCGCCTGTTCTCACTGAGCCTGCGTACCAACAAAGGCCGCAGCGTGCAGGTGGGCAGCCCGACCAGCGAGAGCTACACGCTGAGCGCTCCCAGCGGCTGGCACATCGCCGGTTTCACTGGCCGCGCGGGTGAGGAGATCGACAAGCTGGGGGTGGTGTATGCGAAGGACTAGGCGCTGACGCTGTTTTTCAGTGACAGCGGCAGGGCAGCGATGCGCGCCATGGATGGCTGCTGCACTGTAGGCTTGCCGGGCTACCAGTCACTCATATGACGGCGCCGATTCGTGCACGCGATCTGGATGCCGCAAGCGCAGGCGTGAGCGCAACCACGCGGCGCAGGCCGCTTCATCGAGTGAGCCATCGGCCAGGCCGATGTAGAAACCGTAGAGTTCCAGATCATCGGCGGCCAAGGTCGCTCCGTTGAGCACGATGAAGGTTTCGCAAGCGACGGCGGCAGTGCGCTTGTTGCCGTCGACAAACGGATGGTTGCGGCCCAATCCGTAGGCAAGACTGGCGGCAAGCGCAGCCAGGTCCGGTGGCGGCTCGCCGTAGGACAGCAGTTGCTTTGGTCTGGCAAGTGCCGAGTCGAGCAGGGCGTCGTCGCGCACGCCGCTGCCGCCGCCGTGTTCGGCCAGCTGGCGATCGTGGATGGCCAGGACAAGTGGCCGCTCGATCCAGACGATCATGGTCGAGCCTTATTGCGCCAGCTTGTGCAGCAACGCGCGGCGGTTGCGCATCACCTGCTCGGCCACATCCATCTGCGCGGCCAGGGTCGGGTCGAACGCGGTCAGCTTGATGCCGTCGGGCGTTTCCAGTGCATAGAGTTCGTCGCCCTTGCCCAGGCGCAGGCGGGCGAGCAGTTCCTTGGGCAGGATGACGCCAGCGGAATTGCCGATGGAGGTGATCTTGAGCTTCATGGTCGACGCCCTCGTTAGTACGTAAGTTATAACTCCGTCTCCAGCCGATCACAAGCCCGTCCTGGCTGAAGCGGCTCAGCAACCTGCATGGGCCGATCTCGCCTGCTGCGACCGACAGGTGTACAAATGTACACCTTGTCCCGGCCGGCCGTTGCACTCCCATGGAATCTCTCTCCCCCAAGCGTCAGGCGGTGCTGGCTTTCCTGCAGGAGCAGGCCCGTGCAGGGGTATCCCCCAGCCTGGCCGAGATTGCGCAGGCGTTCGGGTTCGCCTCGCGCAATGCCGCGCAAAAGCACGTGCAGGCGCTGGCCGAGGCCGGGTTGATCGAGCTGTTGCCCAATCAGAAGCGTGGCATCCGCATGCCGGGCGGGGCCGCGCGCGATGCCTTGCTGGCCTTGCCGGTGCTGGGCCGGGTGGCGGCCGGTGTGCCGATCGGGGCGGATATCGGCCTGGACCGGCAGTTGTGGCTGGACCGCACGCTGTTCTCCTTGCGCCCGGACTATCTGCTGCAGGTGCAAGGCGATTCGATGATCGACGACGGCATCCTGGACGGCGATCTGGTCGGCGTGCATCGCAGCAGCGAGGCGCGCGATGGGCAGATCGTGGTGGCGCGGGTGGATGGCGAAATCACCATCAAGCGGCTGGAGCGCGGTGCCGAACGCATCCGCCTGTTGCCGCGCAACCGCGCGCATGCGCCGATCGTGGTGGCGGCCGATGCCGACTTCGCGATCGAAGGACTGTACTGCGGTCTGATCCGGCAGGGTTGAGATGAGCCAGGAGCCCGCGCGCATCAGGCAGGACGGCAACGCGGCAGTCGCGCTGCCGCTGGACGCCCTGCTGGCCGCGCGCACGGTGTGGCGAGCGGGTCGTGGCACCGCCATCGCCCATGGCGGTGAATCCACCGGGCATGCGGCGCTGGATGCGCTGCTACCCGATGGCGGCTGGCCGCGGCGGGCACTGACCGAGTTGCTGCTGCCCGCGCACGGCGTGGGCGAAATCGCCTTGTTGCTGCCCACGCTGGCGCGCATGACTGGCGCCAGCAGCCGGGTGGTGCTGGTGGCGCCGCCGTTCATTCCCTATGCGCCGGCCTGGCAGGCGGGCGGGGTGGTGCTGGAACATCTGGAAGTGGTGCAGGCCGAGTCGCGCGATGCCTTGTGGGCGTTCGAGCAATGCCTGCGCAGTGGCGCATGCGCGGCAGTGCTGGGCTGGCCGCAGACCGGCGATGCACGCGCATTGCGGCGGCTGCAGGTCGCCGCCGACAGCGGCAACTGCTGCGCGTTCGCGTTGCGCGATCGCAAGCATGCGGTCAATGCATCGCCGGCGGCGTTACGGCTGGAATTCCTGCCCGAGCGCGATGCCTGGCAGGTACGCAAGTGCCGCGGCGGGCAGGTCCCGTCGCAGCCGTTGCGGCTGGCGCATTGAGGCGCGCGCATGTTGTGGGCCTGCATCTTGCTGCCGCAGCTGGCGCTGGACGCCGTCCTCCGGCGTCTGGAAGATCCGGACGCACCGCTGGCGTTGGTGGAAGGGCCGGCGCAGTTGCGCAGCCTGCACTCGGTCAATGCAGCGGCGTCCGCCGCCGGCCTGAAAGCCGGCATGCGGCTGTCGGCGGCGCATGCGCTGATGTCCCATGTACGCACCATCGATTACGAGGCCCAGGCTGAGGCGCGCACGCAGCGGTTTCTTGCGGCGTGGGCGTACCGGCACAGTTCGTTGGTGAGCCAGCAATGGTCGCGTGCCATCGTGCTGGAGGCCGGTGCCAGTTTTCGGTTGTTCGGTCCATGGCCGCGTTTCGAGCGCCGCCTGCGCGATGAACTGCAGGCCTTGGGCTTCCGGCACCGGCTTGCACTGGCACCTACGCCGCGCGCCGCGCGCGTGCTGGCCGGTTTGCGCGATGGCATGGTGGTGACCCAGTTGCCGGCCTTGCACGCCACGCTGGACAAGGTGCCGGTACGCCGCGCCGCGTTGCCGGGCGATGCCGGCGAGCGCCTGCAACACATGGGCGTGCGCACGCTGGCGGCGGTGCGCGCGTTGCCGCGCGATGGGCTGCGCCGGCGGTTCGGTGCGGGCCTGCTCGAGCATCTGGACCGCCTCTACGGCCAGGTCGACGACCCCCTGGAGTGCTACGCGCCACCGGACCACTTCGACCAGCGTGTGGAACTCGGCTACGAGGTGGAAATGCATCCGGCGCTGCTGTTCCCGCTGCGGCGCCTGATCGGCGACCTGTGCACCTACCTGTCCATCCGCGACGGCGGCGTGCAACGGTTCCTGCTGCGGCTGGAACACGAGGAAGGCGCCACCGATGTCGAGATCGGCCTGCTGACCCCGGAGCGTGCGCCGACGCTGTTGTTCGAGCTTGCGCGTAACCGGCTGGAGCGGGTGGAGATCCCACGCCCGGTGGTGGCGATGCGCCTGCTGGCGCGGCAGCTGCCACCGTTCGTGCCGGCCATGCGCGATCTGTTCGATCAACGTGCGCAGCAATCGGTGGAGTGGCCGCAGCTGCGCGAGCGCCTGCGCGCGCGTCTGGGCGATGAGGCGGTGTATCGCGTGCTGCCGGCCGACGACCCGCGCCCGGAACGTGCCTGGCGGCGCGCCATTGGCGATGCAGTGCGCGAAGCCCATGCACCGCCGCGTCCGCCGCGCCCGACCTGGCTGTTGCCGCAGCCAGTGCCCCTGCACGAAACGCAGCTGCGCATCATCTCCGGCCCGGAGCGGCTGGAAAGCGGCTGGTGGGACGACGACGAGGCGCGCCGCGATTACTACGTGGTGGAAACCGCGCGCGGCCGGCGTGGCTGGGCGTTCGCCGCTCCTGGCCGTGTCGATGGCTGGATGCTGCACGGGTGGTTCGCATGATCGGTTGCGTGCCCTTGCAGCATCAGAGCGTTGCCTGCGGGGCTGGTCATCGCAGCGGTGCCGCACGCGTCCGATGCACGGGACCGAAGAGGCAAACGCAGAGCGTCGATCTGCAGCGCATGTGTGGCGGCAGCGCGATGTCGAAGAGGTGCGCGCATGAGCTGGGATGACGCCGTCGACGGCGTGGACCGCGATACGCCCGGTGGGCGCATGCCGCGCGCCTGGACGGTCGCCGCGCGGTTGCGCGCGGCAAACGACGACATCGCCCATGCCATGGTCGCCGATGGGCTGCCTGCCTATGCCGAGCTGCACTGCCTGTCGGATTTTTCGTTCCTGCGCGGTGCCTCCAGCGCCGAACAATTGTTCATGCGCGCGCACCACTGCGGCTACAGCGCCCTGGCGATCACCGACGAGTGCTCGCTGGCCGGCATCGTGCGCGGCCTGGAAGCCTCGCGCGCCACCGGCGTGCGCCTGATCGTCGGCAGCGAATTCACCCTGGTCGATGGCACCCGCTTCGTGCTGCTGGTGGAAAACGCGCATGGCTATCCGCAGTTGTGCGCGCTGATCACCACCGCGCGGCGTGCGGCGGGCAAGGGTGCGTACCGGCTCGGGCGTGCCGAGGTGGAGGCGCAGTTTCGCGCGGTGGAACCGGGCGTGTTCGCGCTGTGGTTACCCGGGGCGCAGCCGCAGGCCGAGCAGGGCGCCTGGCTGCAGCAGGTGTTCGGCGAGCGTGCATTCCTGGCGGTGGAACTGCACCGCGAACAGGACGATGCGGCGCGGTTGCTCGCCCTGCAGCTGCTGGCGCAGCAACTGGGCATGACCGCTCTGGCCAGCGGCGATGTGCATATGGCGCAGCGGCGCGAGCGCATCGTGCAGGACACCCTGACCGCCATCCGCCACGGCTTGCCGTTGGCCGAGTGCGGCGCGCACCTGTTCCGCAACGGCGAGCGCCATCTGCGCACGCGGCGTGCCTTGGGCAACATCTATCCGGATGCGCTGTTGCAGGCCGCGGTGGACCTGGCGCAGCGCTGCAGCTTCGATATCTCCAGGCTTGAATACACCTATCCGCGCGAACTGGTGCCGCAAGGGCATACGCCGGCGAGTTATCTGCGACAGCTCACCGAAGAGGGGATGCGCGAGCGGTGGCCGGATGGAACGCCGGCAAAGGTACGCGCCGACATCGAGAAGGAACTGGCGCTGATCGCGCATAAGAGCTACGAGGCCTTCTTTCTCACCGTGCAGGACGTGGTGCGCTTCGCCCGCGAGCAGCACATTCTCTGTCAGGGCCGTGGCTCATCGGCCAACTCGGCGGTGTGTTATGCGTTGGGAATTACCGCGGTCAACCCGGATGAAACGCGTCTGTTGATGGCGCGCTTCCTGTCTGAAAAACGCGACGAGCCCCCGGACATCGACGTCGATTTTGAACACGAACGCCGCGAGGAGGTGCTGCAGTACGTCTACAACAAGTACGGCCGCGAACGCGCAGCATTGGCGGCGACGGTGATCTGCTATCGCGGCAAGAGCGCCGTGCGCGATGTGGCCAAGGCGTTCGGCCTGCCGCCGGACCAGATCGCGTTGCTGGCCAATTGCTATGGCTGGGGCAATGGCGAAACGCCGATGGAACAGCGCATCGAAGAGGCCGGGTTCGATCTGGCCAACCCGCTGATCAACAAGATTCTTGCGGTGACCGAGCAACTGCGCGATCACCCGCGCCATCTTTCGCAGCATGTCGGCGGTTTCGTCATCTCCGACGAACCCCTGTCGCTGCTGGTGCCGGTGGAAAACGCGGCCATGGCCGACCGCACCATCATCCAGTGGGACAAGGACGATCTGGAAACCATGAAGCTGCTCAAGGTCGATTGCCTGGCGCTGGGCATGCTGACCTGCATCCGCAAGACGCTGGAGCTGGTACGCGGCCACCGCGGGCGCGATTACAGCATTGCCACGCTGCCAGGCAATGACGAGCCGACCTACAAGATGATCCAGCGCGCCGACACGGTGGGCGTATTCCAGATCGAGTCGCGCGCGCAGATGGCGATGTTGCCGCGGCTCAAGCCTGCGGTGTTCTACGACCTGGTGATCGAAGTGGCGATCGTGCGCCCCGGCCCGATCCAGGGCGACATGGTGCACCCGTATCTGCGCCGGCGGCAGGGGCGCGAGGACGTGAACTACCCCTCGCCAGAGGTGGAGGACATTCTCAAGCCGACGCTTGGAGTTCCGCTATTCCAGGAACAGGTGATGGAGCTGCTGATGCACGCTGCCGATTACACCGAGAGCGAAGCGGACAATCTACGCCGCTCGATGGCCGCCTGGCGGCGCGGCGGCGACATGGAACAGCACCGCGCGCGGGTGCGCGAGCGCATGCAGGGCAAAGGCTACGCTTCCACCTTCATCGACCAGATCTTCGAGCAGATCAAGGGCTTTGGTTCCTACGGTTTCCCGCAGAGCCACGCCGCCTCGTTCGCCAAGCTTGTCTACGCCAGCTGCTGGCTCAAGCGCCACGAGCCGGCGGCCTTCGCCTGCGGGCTGCTCAACGCGCAGCCGATGGGCTTCTACTCGGCCAGCCAGATCGTGCAGGACGCGCGCCGTGGCAGTCCCGAGCGCGCGCGCGTGGAGGTGTTGCCGGTGGATGTGCTGCACAGCGTCTGGGACAACACGCTGGTCGGTGGCCGGCCCTGGCGCAGCGACCAAGACCCCGGCGAACAACCGGCGATCCGGCTGGGCATGCGTCAGATCGCCGGGTTATCGGAAGTGGTGGCCAACCGCATTGCCGCCGCACGCGCGCAGCGGGCCTTCGCCGATATCGGCGATCTGTGCCTGCGCGCCGCACTCGACGAAAAGGCGCGCCTGGCATTGGCCGAAGCCGGCGCCTTGCAGGGCATGGTGGGCAATCGCAATGCTGCGCGTTGGGCGATGGCTGGCGTGGAAGCGCGTCGGCCGTTATTACCGGGTAGCCCCGAAGAACGCACGGTGACGTTTGAAGCCCCGCGCGCAGGCGAAGAGATCCTGGCCGACTACCGGTCGGTGGGTCTTAGCCTGCGCCAGCATCCGATGGCGCTGCTGCGCCCGCAGATGCAGCAACGGCGCATCCTCGGCCTGCGCGACCTGCAGGGCCGCCGTCATGGCAGCGGCGTACACGTCGCCGGCCTGGTCACCCAGCGCCAGCGCCCGGCCACCGCCAAGGGCACCATCTTCGTCACCCTGGAAGACGAGCACGGCATGATCAACGTCATCGTCTGGTCGCATCTGGCGCTGCGCCGCCGCCGCGCACTGCTGGAATCGCGCCTGCTGGCAGTCCGCGGCCGCTGGGAACGCGTGGACGGCGTGGAGCATCTCATCGCCGGCGACCTGCACGACCTCAGTGACCTGCTCGGCGAGATGCAGCTGCCTTCGCGCGATTTTCATTGAAACTTTGTCTGGTCTGCGATTGCTGGTAAATTTCGCGCTCAGTTTGCACACGACATGGAGCAGTACGTGCGGAAAAGGATTTTCATTGCGGCCTTGGGGTTGCTGATGGCTGCCGGCAATGCCGCAGCGCAGGTGGATGTTGGCGCCTATATCAAAAAAGACAAGTTTGCCGATATCAAGCTATCGCCCAGCGGCGCGTTTTTCGCCGCTACCGTACCGATGGAAGACAAGACCGCCCTGGCGATCGTGCGGCGTTCGGACAACAGCATGGGCGCGACCTTTGTGCTGGAGAAGAACACGTATGTGAGCGACTTTGCCTGGGTCAGCGAGACGCGTGTGTTGATCTCCATCGCACAGAAATACGGTCTGCTCGACAAGCCGTTGCCGACCGGCGAGCTGTATGCCATCAATGCCGATGGCACTGGTGTCGAGTTGCTGGTGGGCTATCGTGCTCGAGGCACCGGGCTTGGCACCAATATCAAGGTCAAGAAAACCGAAGCAGTTGCCGCATTCCTCACCGATACCTTGCCCGACGACGATCGCAACGTGGTCGTCGGCATCTGGCCGTTGTCAGGGCAGGACCCGTACACGCGCGCAGAAAAGCTCGACGTCAACACAGGTCGGCGCCTTCCGCTGGCGCGTGCCCCGATTCAGCGCGCCAGCTTCACCACCGACCACCATGGCGAGGTGCGTTTTGCGCAGGGCGCAGGCTCGGACAATGTCAGCAAGCTGTATTACCGCGTTGGTGGTGGAACCGAGTGGACGCTGCTCAACGACGAACAGGCCAGCGGCCGCATCGAAACCCCACTGGGCTTTTCGCAGGACGAGCGCATTGCCTACCTGCGCGTGCAGGCTGCCGATGGCCCCGATGCGATCGTGGCTTGGGACATCCAGGCCAATCGCCGTGAACAGGTGCTGCGTGACGCAGTGGCCGATCCCCTGGGCGTCATCTATCGCAACGGCACCACGATCCCGGTGGGTGCCATTTTCATGGCTGACCGTCCGCGCAGCCGCTTTTTCGACGAGCAGGGCCCCGAGGCGCGGATGTATCACAGCCTGGAGGCCGCCTTCGCCGGCAACGCCGTGCGTATCACCTCCAGTACCAGCGATGGCCGCTACGTCATGTTGCAGGTCGATTCGGGCAGCAATCCCGGCGATTTCTATGTGTTCGACACGCAGGAGAAAAAAGCCCAGCACGTGATCAGCCGGCGCGACTGGTTCGATCCCGAGCGCACCGCGACCGTGCAGCCCATCGCGCTGCAGGCACGCGATGGCGTGCCGTTGCATGGCTACCTCACGTTGCCGCGCACCGGCGCGGCGAACAACCTGCCGATGGTGGTGATGCCGCATGGCGGCCCATTCGAAATATTCGACAGCTGGCAGTTCGACGACGACGCGCAGTTGCTGGCGCAGGCCGGCTACGCGGTGCTGCAGATCAATTTCCGTGGTTCCGGCAATTACGGCCGCGCTTTCCAGCATGCCGGCGCGCGCCAGTGGGGCGGCACCATGCAGGACGACGTCACCGACGCCACGCGCTGGGCGGTGACGCAGGGCTATGCAGATGCGCGCAAGATCTGCATCTTTGGTGCAAGTTATGGTGCGTATGCAGCCCTGATGGGGGCAGCCAAGGAACCTGGGTTGTATGCCTGCGCGGCCGGCTATGTCGGCGTCTACGACCTGCCGATGATGTTCACCAGCGGCGACATCCAGAAGCGCGGCTCAGGCGAAAACTATCTGAAACAATGGCTGGGCGATCCGGCAACCCTGGCCGCACGCTCGCCGGTCCATCTGGCCAAGCAGATCAAGGTTCCGGTGTTCCTGGCGGCCGGTGGCGAAGACGAGCGCGCGCCGATCCAGCACAGCAAGCGCATGGAGGCGGCATTGCGCCAGGCCGGAACGCCGGTGGAGACCTTGTACTACGACACCGAAGGCCACGGGTTCTATACCGAGCCGCATCGGCGTGCGTTCTATACGCAGTTGCTGGCGTTTCTGGCCAAGTCGCTGGGTGGTGCCAAAGCGAACTGACCGCGTCAACGCACGCATATCCGGATCTTGTCGACCGCGCCATCCATGATGGCCGTCGCTACGCGACCGGCGGGGCAGCCCGCCGCAAGGCGATGACGCAAAAGCGCGGGTGAATAGCGGCCGTGACGGGGCAGCGTCATCCGGCCGGTCTGTGCTACACCATGCACTCCGGCGCGGCCGCGCTGGCTTACCTTTCATCCACGAGGCGATCATGAAGTTGGAGGCGTTGTTCGACCAGTTGCACACCTTGCCCACCGTACCCGAGGTGGCGCAGGACCTGATTGCCCGGTTCGACGATCCGGCAACCAACATCGATGTGCTGGCGCACACCATCGAGCGCGATCCGGTGATCGCCGCCAAGGTGCTGCGGCTTGCCAATTCGGCGCGCTTCCACGGCCTGCGCGACTCCACCAGCGTGGAAGACGCGGCCATGCGGCTGGGCTTCAACACGCTGCGCACCCTGGTGCTGGCCTCGGCGATGACGGGTGCGTTCCGCGCCGGCCCGGGCTTCGATCTGAAGGCGTTCTGGCGGCACAGTTTCGAGGTGGCCGGCATCTGCCGTCTGCTGGCGCGCCAGCACGGCGTGGATCCGGAAACCGCGTTTACCTGCGGCATGATGCACAACATCGGCGAGCTGCTGATCCAGTCCGGCGCGCCGGATTACGCCAGCCGCATCAATCACGACAGCTCATCGGCCGGCCATGCCGCCGAAGAAACCCTGCAGCTGGGCTTTGGCTACCCGGAAGTCGGCGCCGAGCTGGTGCGTCGCTGGCAGCTGCCTGTCGTCATCCAGGAAGCGATCGCCTATCAGGTCCGCCCGGCCGCTGCCCCGGAAGGTGCGCGGATGCCGCTGCTGGTGGCCCAGGCGGTGCAGGTGTCCGACGCGCTGCGTGCACATGGTGGCGCCACGCCGGCGGCGTTGGAGGCGGTGCGCGGTCCGTTGATGGACACCGTGGATCTGGATGCCTTGTTCGCCGCGTTGCCGGACGTGATCGAGGCCGACCGCGCGTTTGCCGAACTGCTGCATTGATCGGACAGCCGCGCTGACGTCGCCAGCGTCGGCGCAGCCGCTGACGCACCATCGCGGGCAGCAGATCCCTGACGTGCAGGAAAAACGGCAACGCCCAGCAATCACGACGACAGCGATATACGGCAACGCGTGCCCGCCGCTGCAGCAGCAGACCAGTCGGCCCTTACGGGCGCGCGGCCTCATCCGCGACCCCTCATCAGCGCATTGTCCCGCCAGCACGGGCGGCAGGCGACCGCCGGTACGAGCGATGGGCGTGATGACGAGTCCATCGCTCGTTGTCACCTATCGGCCATGGCGCGCGTCGCTCATGGCGCCTCCGTCGGTCGACGAGCCGGAAGACCGCATCGCCGCACCCTGACGCCGTATGCCGCTGGTCTGCATGCCATGCAGCAGTGTCCGCCACCTCCACACCGTGCGACCTATGCGCTTGCAATCCGCATGCGCGATGCAGTCGCCGGCACACGCTGGTACACGCCGGTTGTCCCCGTCGCCACATCCCCGGGCATTCCAGCCGCCACAGCAGGCACAGTGTCACACCGCGGCGCAGCTGGACGGAACCCCGTGTAGGCGCTAGCGTGGTCCGGATTTTTTGCCACAGGGGAACTGCCCATGAGCCATGACGCGCAGCCGCGCCAGCTCACCTTCCGCGCCGTCGTGCTGGCCATCGTGCTGGCGGTGGTGCTTTCGGCCGCCAACGCCTATCTCGGCCTGTTTGCGGGCCTGACCATCGCCACCGCCATTCCGGCTGCGGTCGTCTCGATGGGCGTGCTGCGCCTGCTCGGCGGCGGCACCATTCTGGAAAACAACATCGTCCAGACCGGTGCCTCGGCTGGTTCATCGATCGCCGCCGGGGTGATCTTCACCATCCCCGCGTTGGTGATCATGGGCTATTGGCCTGACTTCAAATACTGGTGGGTGCTCGGCATCGCCGGTATGGGCGGCTTGCTCGGGGTGCTGTTCTCGGTGCCGTTGCGGCGCTCGATGATCGTCGAAGACCCGCTGCCGTTCCCCGAAGGCAAGGCGGCGGCCGAGGTGCTCAAGGCCGGTGAAAACCCCGGCCCGGGCCTGAAGATCCTGGCGATGTCCGGTGCGATCGGCGCGCTGGTCAAGCTGGGTGCGGCCAGCGGCCTGCGGGTGATCCCGGACACCTGGGCGCAGGCCACCTACCTGGGCAGCAGCCGGCTGGTCGGCTATCTGGGCACCAACCTGTCGCCGGCGCTGCTGGGCGTGGGCTACATCGTCGGCCTGAATGTCGGCATCGTGGTGCTGTCCGGGTCGATCCTGTCCTGGCATATCGCCATTCCGCTGTATCAGCAGTTCTTCATGGGCAGCGACCCGGCCCTGGCGCAGAGCCTGGTCGGCGCGCCGGCGGCCGACGCGGCATTCGGCATCTGGGGCGCGAAGATCCGTTACCTGGGTGTCGGCGCGATGCTGATCGGCGGCGTATGGACGCTGTTCTCGCTGCGCAAGTCGCTGTTGTCCGGCGTCAAGAGCGGCTTTGCCGCCGCGCGCAAGAGCGGTGGCGGTGTGGTCGCCGAGACCGAGCGCGACCTGCCGATGAAGTGGATGCTGGCGGCGCTGGTGCTGTGCACCTTGCCGCTGCTGGGCCTGTACCAGGCGATCGTGCAGCAGTGGCACGTGTCGATCCCGATGACCATCATCATGATCGTGGCCGGCTTTCTGTTCGTGTCGGTGTCCGGCTATCTGGCCGGCCTGATCGGTTCGTCCAACAACCCGGTCTCGGGAATCACCATTTCCACCATCCTGTTCGCCTCGGCGGTGCTGGTGCTGTTGCTCGGCAAGGATGGTCTGGTGCCGGTCGGCATCGGCGCGGCGCCGTTGGGTGCGGTGGCGGCGATCATGATCGGCGCGGTGGTGTGTTGCGCGGCAGCGGTGGGCGGCGACAACCTGCAGGATCTCAAGGCCGGCTATCTGGTCGGCGCCACGCCATGGAAGCAGCAACTGATGCTGGGCATCGGCGCGTTTTCCTGCGCACTGATCATGGCGCCGGTGTTGAACCTGCTGGCGCAGGCCTACGGCATTGGCCCGGCCACGCCGCAGCACCCCAACTCGCTCGCTGCACCGCAGGCCACGCTGATGGCCTCGGTCGCCAAGGGCCTGTTCGGCGGGCAGCTGCCGTGGTCGATGATTGCCATCGGTGCCGCAGTGGGCGCGGCGATCATCGCGCTGGACGAATGGCTGAAGAAGACCGGCAAGCGCTTCCGTGTGCCGGTGCTGGCGGCGGCGATCGGTATCTACCTGCCGCTGGAGCTGATGGTGCCGATCTTCCTCGGCGGCCTGATCGCGCACCTGGTGGAGCGCTTCCACAAGATCCGCGCCGACGACGAAGATGGCCGCGACCGTGTGCATCGCCCGGGCGTGCTGTTCGCCGCCGGCCTGATCACCGGCGAGGCGTTGATGGGGATCGCCATCGCGGTGCCGATCGTGCTGTCCAGCCGCGCCGATGTGCTGGCGTTGCCGGCCGGCCTGCAGCTCAACCAATGGTTCGGCCTGGCGATTCTCGCCCTGGTCGGCTGGCTGCTGTACCGCGTCGGCAAGCGCGGCGAACAGACCGCCTGAGGGTGACGCTTCACCAAGGCATGCGCCCGCGCGCTGCCTCTCGACGGACACGCATCGCTGGATGCGTGTCCGTTTTTCGTTGTGGCATTGAAACCGGATTGCCGCAGTTCTGATTGCCTTGCCGCAGACGCGGTTCGAATGCGGCCCTGCTGCCGAACGCGCAAGTGCAGCAGCATGCCGGCAAGGCATGGTGCACCGAATCGATGCCGTGACCGCACAGCGGCACATCCAGTTCAAACATTCCTGCATGCTCGTGCATTGCCACCGTGAGCGGACCTGCATTGCCGGTGCAGGGCAACGTCGTTGGCGCATCTGGTCAATCAGCTGACACGACGAGCGCAGCTGCACCGCGCCAACGCATCAAGCGTTTGCCGATCGCGCAATGCACGCACAACGCTCAGGCCATCGCGTCTGCACCACCGCAGCGCCTTTGCGCCGGCTTTACGCCCCACCCAGGCCTCGTGCATAGCGACTTTATGCGGCTGCTCCGTATCGTGCCGTCTCCCGCACCGATGGTGCACCACGGCGACCGCATGCCTCGATCGATCCCGGTGACGCGCCACGGCGCAGCTCATCGCACCGCCTGACCCCCATAAATGATGGGTGTGGAAAAGCGACTCACATCACGCTGTGCGACATCCGCACACTGTTGAGGCCGCTTTTGTCACCGACAGCGTTTTCGGACCTGCCGACGCCTATAAGATCGATTGGCAACACGCCGCCCTCCAGCGGCCATGCAGTCGTTCGACATCCACGCGCATTCCCCCTCCCACTGCTGGCCGTTCACGCGATCTGGCCAGCGTCTTGCCATGGAAACCACTGCAATGCTGACTGCTGCTATCTCCCACCGTTCCACCCGCGCACGCCGTGCCCCCGTGTTGAGTATCGCCCTGGCCGGTGTGCTGTGCAGCCTTGCGCTGCAGGTGCAGGCACAGGAGGCCACCGACGCGGCGCTGTGTACCGATCGCCCGACCAAGGCCAATTCCACCTGTACCGTGCCTACCGGCGCCTGGCAGCTGGAAACCGACATCGGCAGCTACACGCGCGACAGCCAGCCCGGCACGCGCGTCGAAACCTTGGTGTTCACCAACCCCACGCTCAAGTACGGCGTCAGCGACCGCATCGATCTGCAGCTCAACTGGGCGCCGCAGCTGCAGGTCAAGACCACCGACCGCGCCACCGGTGCGCGCAGCAGCCTGAGCGGCGGCGGCGACATCTATCTGCGCATGAAGGCGCGTTTCTACGAAAGCGACACCGCCACCGTCGCGGTGCTGCCGTTCGTCAAGGCGCCGACCGCGCGCACCGGTCTGGGCAACGACGAGTGGGAAGGCGGCGTCGCATTGCCGATCAATTTCGCGCTGCCCAACAGCTTCTCGCTGACCTTCGGGCCCGAGGTGGATTGGTTGGCCGACAGCGATGGCAGCGGCAAGCATGTTGCGCTGATCAACGCGATCAATCTGGCGCATCCGCTCACCTCGAAGTTGTCGATGGCGGTGGAAGTGTGGTCCTCGATCAACCGCGATCCGGCGCAGACCATCGAGCAGTATTCGGCCGACATCGCCGCTGCGTATCTGCTCAATCCGCTGCTGCAGCTGGATGTAGGCGCCAATTTCGGCCTCAACGACCGCACCCCGGACGCGCAGGTGTATGTGGGCATGTCGCACCGCTTCTGACGCGCGCAGCGCGCGCTGCGCACACAAAACGCCACTGCGGTCCGCGCCTGTGCGGACTGCAGTGTTCCGCAGGAAACCGCTTCAGATATGTAATAACTGCCCGGTGCGGTGCGACACTATGTCGTCAGTCTGCCGGGCATGCCGGTGCCGGTCTCGCCAGAGGTACGCGGGCCGGGGAGGGGAGTGACAGAAAGTGGGCAGTGATGCTGCCTCTACTGGCCGCCGTGCGGGCACCTTGCAGCATCCAGATCGGAATGCCGGGCGCAGTGCAGGGCGGAATCTCCTGATCGAGGTGTTGCAACGTGGAAACGAAATCGAAGTTGCCGGTCCCGGGCCGGGCATTGCTGCTGGTGCTGGGCATGCTGGTCGCGCTGGTGGGGCTGATCTTTCTGCTGGGTGGCGCGAGGTTGGCCAGCCTGGGCGGCAGCTGGTACTTCCTGCTGATGGGCCTGGCGACCGTCGTGGCCGGGGTCTTGATCGTGCTGCGTCGGCCGGCCGGTGCGCTGGTGTACGGCGTCGCCTTCGCGCTGACGCTGGTGTGGGCGCTGTGGGATGCGGGGCTGGAGTTCTGGCCGCTGGTCTCGCGGCTGATGCTGCCTGCGGGGTTCGCCGTGCTGGTGGCACTGGCCTGGCCAGCGCTGCGGCGCAGCCGGGCGTTGCCGAGCGGGCGCACGGCCTATGGTGTGGCGACGGTGCTGGCGCTGGCGGTAGTGGCCGGGATCGGCGGCATGTTCGTGCCGCATCCGCCGGTCGCAGGCAACGCGGGGCCGGGCATGACGGCGGTGCCGCCTGGAAGCGTGCAACAGAACTGGTCCGCCTACGGCAATACCGATGGCGGCAGCCGC
Organism: Xanthomonas sp. WHRI 6108; assembly: GCF_040202385.2. Taxonomy (NCBI): domain Bacteria; kingdom Pseudomonadati; phylum Pseudomonadota; class Gammaproteobacteria; order Lysobacterales; family Lysobacteraceae; genus Xanthomonas; species Xanthomonas sp. WHRI 6108. Next base: position 1,325,251 of record NZ_CP168198.1, read on the forward strand.
TTCGCTGCGCTGGACCAGATCAACCGCAGCAACGTCGACCGGCTGCAGGTCGCCTGGACCTACCACACCGGCGAGATCGCCAACAGCGACGGCAACGGTGCCGAAGACCAGCTGACCCCGCTGCAGGTGGGCGAGAAGGTGTTCCTGTGCACACCGCACAACAATCTGATTGCGCTCGACGCCAGCACCGGCAAGCAGCTGTGGCGGCGCGAGATCAATGCGACCTCGTCGGTCTGGCAGCGCTGCCGTGGCCTGGGCTACTTCGACGCCGACGCGGCGTTGACGACGCCGAGCGTGGCCAATCCCTCGCCGATCGCCGCGGTAACCGTGGCGCAGGACGCCAACTGCCGTCGCCGCCTGTTCACCAACACCATCGATGGTCGCCTGATCGCGGTGGATGCGGACACCGGTGCGTTCTGCCAGGGCTTCGGCAGCAACGGTCAGGTCGATCTCAAGGCCGGCCTGGGCGCTGCGCCGGATCCGTTCTACCAGCTGACCTCGCCGCCACTGGTGGCCGGCACCACCGTAGTGGTGGGCGGACGCGTAGCCGACAACGTGCAGACCGACATGCCTGGTGGCGTGGTGCGCGGTTTCGATGTGGTCACCGGCGCGCAGCGCTGGGCCTTCGACCCGGGCAATCCGCACGACCGCCAGGCGCCGGCCGCCGGCAGCAGCTATGTGCGCAGCACGCCGAACGTGTGGGCACCGATGTCCTACGACGCGGCGATGAACACCGTGTTCCTGCCGCTGGGCGGGCCGTCGACCGATCTGTACGGCGCCGAGCGCACCGCGCTCGATCACCGTTACGGCGCCTCGGTGCTGGCGCTGGATGCCACCACCGGTGCGGAGAAGTGGGTCTACCAGACCGTGCACAACGATCTGTGGGATTTCGACCTGCCGATGCAGCCCAGCCTGATCGACTTCCCCAACCCGGACGGTAGCCACACCCCGGCGGTGGTCATCGGCACCAAGGCCGGGCAGATCTACGTGCTCGACCGCGCCACCGGTAAGCCGCTGACCGAGGTCAGGGAAGTACCGGTGAAAGGCTCGGATATTGCACACGAGCAGTACGCGCCGACCCAGCCGCTGTCGGTCGGCATGCCGCAGATCGGCACCAAGCACCTGACCGAATCGGACATGTGGGGCGCCACTGCGATCGACCAGATGCTGTGCCGCATCGCGTTCAAGCAGATGCGTTATGAAGGCCTGTACACCGCGCCGGGCACCGATGTCTCGCTGAGTTTTCCCGGCTCGCTGGGCGGCATGAACTGGGGAGGCCTGTCGACCGACCCGGTGCATGACGTCATCTTCGCCAACGACATGCGCCTGGGCTTGTGGGTGCAGATGATTCCCGCCGACACCCGCAAGGCCGAGGCGGCCGGTGGTGGCGAGGCCGTCAATACCGGCATGGGCGCCGTGCCGCTGAAGGGCACGCCGTATGCGGTCAACAAGAACCGCTTCCTGTCGGCGCTGGGTATCCCGTGCCAGGCGCCGCCGTACGGCACGCTCAGCGCGATCGACCTCAAGACGCGCAGCATCGCCTGGCAGGTGCCGGTGGGGACGGTGCAGGACACCGGCCCGTTCGGCATCAAGATGCATCTGCCGATCCCGATCGGCATGCCGACGCTGGGCGGCACGCTGTCCACCCAGGGCGGGCTCGTGTTCATCGCCGGCACCCAGGACTACTATCTGCGCGCGTTCGACAGTGCCACCGGCAAGGAACTCTGGAAGGGCCGCTTGCCGGTCGGCAGTCAGGGCGGGCCGATGACCTACGTCTCGCACAAGACCGGCAAGCAGTACGTGGTGATCAGTGCCGGCGGTGCGCGGCAGTCGCCCGATCGGGGCGATGACGTGATCGCCTACAGCTTGCCTGACGCGCACTGACACCGCCCACTTTTGACCACGTCGCCAGCTGCGTCGGCGTGGTCATGGAGCGGCCGACAAACCTCGCGCGTGCCCGGCTGACCGCTGCGCACTCGCGTCAGCCGCTGTTGGCTGCAACCCGACGGCCGGGTGTCTCGCACATCCCGGCCAACGTTACCGTTACCGCAGCGGCGCTTTGGCACACCGCCATGCATCGCCACCGCTGGCCGTGCACGCTGCCCCGATCAGAGAACCACGATGCATCGTCTGTCTTTCCTCCCGCGCCGCAGTGCGCTGGGCTACGCCTTGTTGCTGGCACTGCCGGCCACCGCAGTCGCTGCGGGCGATACCACGCTGACCGGCGACTGGGGTGGGCGCCGGTCCGCCTGGGCCGAGCAAGGCGTGAGCGTCCGCGGCGACTACGTGTCCGAGACGTTTGGCGTGGTGGATGGCGGCTACGAAAACACCAGCGCGCGCTATGCGCAGCAATTGCGGGTGGGCGTGGATCTGGACATGGCCAAGCTCGCCGGCTGGGGCGGTGGCAGCCTGCACGTCACCATCAACGACCGCCGCGGCCGCAGTACCTCCGCCGACCTGGTCGGCAATCGCTTCCCCATCCAGGAAGTGTACGGAGGCCAGTACACCCGCCTGAGCGAGTTCAGCTACGACCGCAGCTTCAACCAGGGCAGGACGTATCTGAAACTGGGCTTCTATGCGATGGGCAACCAGTTCGCCTCGCATACGTTGCTGGTGAACTTCGTCAATGCTGCGTTCTGCGCGCATCCGCTGGCGTTTTCGGCCAATAGCGGCTGGTACAACTATCCGGCCGCGCGCTGGGGCATCGAAGGCGCGCAGCAGCTGACCCCGCAGCTCAACCTGCATGCCGGCTGGTTTCAGGTCAACCCGAATCTGGGCTTCGGTGCCCGCGACACCTACGCGTTCGAGCCGTTCGCCAGCGGCACCACCGGTGCGATCTTCCCGCTCGAATTTACCTGGAAGCCGGCCACCGCACGCTACCCGGGCGTGTACAAGTTCGGTGGCTACTACGACTCCTCGTCGGTACCCAGGCATGGGCTGGATACCAGCCGCAGCACCGGCCGCGACGGCGCCTATCTGCTGGTCGAACAGAAACTGTTCACCCCGGGAGCGGACCCCGGCATCGGCCTGACCGGATTCGCCCAGTACATGGCCAGCGATCACGACAGTGCGCTGATGACACGGTGGTATTCGGTTGGCGGGGTGTACCAGGGCATCGGCACGCGCACGCAGGACCGCATCGCACTCGGCTATGTGGCCGGCAGGATCAATCATCGGCTGCTCGATGCACGCCGCGCAGAACTGATCGATGCCGGCGTGGCGGCCGATTCGCCACTGGTCGGGCTGAGCGCTGCCGAAGAGCTCTACGAGCTCGCCTACAGCGCGCAGATCACGCCGTGGCTGATGTTGCGCCCGGACCTGCAATACATCGTCAACCCCGGGACCTACGCCTATACCCACACGCGCAACGCAGTGGTGGTCGGGCTGCAGGCCAAACTCACGTTCTGAGTGCGTGCCCACAGCGTGGCGCGCCGTTGCCGCACGGCGCACCACGCGCTGTGCGCATTCGGCGCCTTGCAGGGCGGCCACGTGCGGCGCGCGCATGACCTTGTGCCTTTGCGCGTGCGCCGCAGCAACGCCTACCATCGACGTTTTGCCGTTGCAGGAACTCTCGATGAAGCTTCGTTACGCCGTGCTGCCCCTGTGTCTGTTGACCGCCTTGCCAAGTCTTGCCGCTGCGCGCGGATTCGATGTGCGCGACATGGTCGCGCTGGACCGGGTGTCTTCGCCCACGCTCAGCCCCGACGGCAGCGTGCTGGTGTTCGCCAAGCGGCAGGCCAAGAGCAGCAACGGCAAGCCGGCCACCGGCCTGTGGACGCGCAATCTGCGTACCCGCGATGCCGCGCCGCCCAGGCGGCTCACTCCCGACGGCTGGAACGTCAACAGCCCGGCGCTGTCGCCGGACGGCAAGACGGTGTACTTCCTCAGCAGTAAATCCGGTACGCAGCAGCTGTACGCGCAGCCGCTGGCCGGCGGCGCTCCGCAGCAGTTGACCGGCTTTGCGGTGGATGTGGACAGCTACAAGCTCTCGCCCGACGGCAAGCGCATCGCCTTCAGTGCCGGCGTGTTCCAGGACTGCGGCTCGGACCTGGGTTGCACCAAGAGCAAGCTCGCCAACCTCAAGAGCGCCAAGGCCAGCGGCGTGGTCTACGACCAGTTGTTCGTGCGGCATTGGGATACCTGGAACGATGGCCGACGCAACACCTTGTTCGTCGCCGACCTGCCGGCTGCCGGCGGCAAGGCCGTGGCCGGTGCCTCGGCGATCAGCGCCACGCTGGCCGGCGATGCGCCCTCCAAGCCGTTCGGCGGCAACGACGATTACGCCTGGTCGCCCGACGGCGGCAGTGTGGTGGCCAGCGTGCGCGTGCCGCAGCCGCATGGACCGGAAACCGGCAAGAAGGCAAGCGCCGGCGCCAAGCCCACCGGCAACGACGAGCCGTGGCAGACCAACTTCGACCTGTACCGCCTGGATGCGGCCGGCAAGGCCGCGCCGGTCAATCTGACCGCGTCCAACCCGGCCTGGGATGCCGGCCCGGTGTTCAGCAGCGACGGCAAGACGCTGTACTACCGCGCGATGAAACGCCCCGGTTTCGAAGCCGACCGCTTCGGCCTGATGGCGATGGACGTGGCCAGCGGCAAGAGCCGCGAGATCGCCCCCAAGTGGGACCGCTCGGCCGGCGAGATCGTCTTGAGCGCCGATGGCGCCAGCCTCTACACCAGCGCCGATGACCTCGGCGAGCATCCGTTGTTCAAGATCGACATCGCCAGCGGCCAGGCGACCAAGCTGGTGGGCGAGGGCAGCGTGCATGCGCCGACCCTGGCCGGCAACACGCTGGCGTTCACCCGCAACTCGCTCAAGAGCGGCGACCAGGTCTTTGTCAGCGATGTGCAGGGCCAGGGTCTGCGTGCGATCACCCAGAGCGCCGGCGAGTTGCTGCCGGAGGTGCAGTTCGGCGATTACGAGCAGTTCCAGTTCAAGGGCTGGAACAACGACACCGTGCACGGCTACGTGGTCAAGCCGTACAACTACCAGGAAGGCAAGACCTACCCGGTGGCATTCCTGATCCACGGCGGGCCGCAGGGCAGCTTCGGCAACGGCTGGAGCAACCGCTGGAATCCGCAGACCTACGCCGGCCAGGGCTATGCGGTGGTGATGATCGACTTCCACGGCTCCACCGGCTACGGCCAGGAATTCACCGATGCGATCAGCCAGCATTGGGGCGACCGCCCGCTGGAAGACCTGCAGAAGGGCTGGACCGCCGCGCAGAAGCAGTACGGCTTCCTCAATGGCGACAAGGCCTGCGCGCTGGGTGCCAGCTATGGCGGCTACATGGTCTATTGGATGGCTGGCAACTGGAATCAGCCGTGGAAGTGCCTGGTCGACCACGACGGCGTGTTCGACAACCGCACCATGGGCTACGCCACCGAGGAACTGTGGTTCAGCGAATGGGAAAACGGCGGCACGCCGTGGCAGAACCCGGCCGGCTACGAGAAGTTCAACCCGGTGCTGCACGTGGACAAGTGGAAGGTGCCGATGCTGGTCATCCACGGCCAGCAGGATTTCCGCATCCCGGTCGAGCAGGGCCTGGCCGCGTTCACCGCGCTGCAGCGCAAGGGTATCGATTCCAAGTTCCTGTACTTCCCGGACGAGAATCACTGGGTACTCAAGCCGGACAACAGCGTGCTGTGGCATGACACCGTCAACAGCTGGCTGAAGCAGCATATTGGCCAGTGAGGTCGCGACCGGCACGCCGCCTGGAGCGGCGTGCCGGTTGGTGCGGCGATGACGCGTGAGACCTCGGCCTTTGATGCGGGTCGCAGGGTGGTTCGGTTTGCTCAGTTCGGCAGCTGATCGCGTTTGGCCAACTGGCCTTCGACGATCTGCAGGATCTCCGCCACCGCGATGCCGAACGAGCCGGCATTGCCGGCATCGAAGGCGGCCTTCCATTCTGCATAACCCGGCAGGTAATCCTGATTGGGCGCGGCAGTGCCGACGTGTTCGGCAGCGCTGCGCTCCAGGGTCTGCGCGATCACCGGGATGTGCGGCAGCGCGTCCAGGATCCCAGCGGGCAATCCTGCGTGACGTACCTGGATGTCGCTGATGCTCACGTGCAGGATCTGGCCGCCGTGGGGATGCACATCGATCTGGTTGATCAGCAGCAGCGGGGTCTCGGTTGCGGTGCGCCCACGGCAGCGCCAGAGCTGGCCGACCGCATAGGCGGGAGAGGTGGTGTCGGACATCGGGTACTCCACGATCAAACCGCAATGATGCAACGCGCTTGCGGAGATGGCGACTCTGCCGGCATGCCGGGGTTGGTCCGGCGTTCGACCCGAGGTCTGCGCAATCGCGCTTCGCCCGTCAGACGATGTTCGGAAGTGGCGCATTGAACTCGATTACGCTTTTTCAGGATGAGTCCGCTTGTAGCGGACCGAGATGGCCTGATCACCGCATCTGGCTGAATGCCAGCGTGAGCCAGCAGTGCCGCAGTACACGCAAGCCATGTCAAAATAGCGATTCTTTAACTTCCTCAACTCCCTGCCAGGATCGCAAGGACCGTTTGCATGCGCACCTTGTTCCGCCCCTCATTGTGGGCGCTCGCCCTCGTCTGTAGTCCTGCCCTGAATGCCGCATCGCGGCCCGCCGCCGTGCCTGCGCGCGCGCCCGTGTCTGCGACTGCCGCGGTTGGCACCGATGCGGTGGCCAGCGATCCGGGCGTGCCACTGCCGGCCACGCTGAAGCCCGGCATGGGCTACCGCGCGTTTGCGCAGGCGGTGATGGAGCAGGGCTGGCAGCTGGTGGATCCGCTCGCCGCCGACAGCTGCATGGCCGCCGGCGATTGCGCTGTCGAGTTCATCGCACCCGGCGGCAGTGCACGCCTGCAGGTGCAGGTTGGCTCGCAGTCCGGCGCGGCGGTGGTCAGTGGCTGGCGCGCGCAGCAGGTGCCGCTGGATCGCATCGGCAACCCCACCGCTGCGGCGGTGGACAGCAAGGCTGCGCCGGCCGCGTCCAAGGTGGCCGACAACCCGCGCTGAGCCAGTGCGCCGGCGTCTGGGGCGCGCGGCGTATCATGGCGCTGCATGCGCTGCGGCCTGCATCGGTGGCGCGCGTCAGCGCCAGCTGCGTCTTTCCTGATCCCGAGTCCAGTCCCGCATGACCTCCATGAAGAGCATCGATCCTGCCGATCTGGAAGCGTTGTTCGATGCGGTGCCGGACGTGCTGTTCTTCGTCAAGGATCGCGAGGGCCGCTATACCCACGTCAACCAGACCATGCTGCGGCGCCTGGGCCTGAAATCGCGCAAGGAATTGATCGGCAAGCGCGTTGCCGAGGTCTATCCCAGCGGGCTGGGCGCCAACTACGCCAATCAGGACGAGCAGGTGCTGGCCGGTGAAGTGATCGACAACCTTCTGGAACTGCATCTGTTCGCCAACCGCGAACCGGGCTGGTGCCTGACCTGCAAACGTCCGCTGCTGGTCGACGGCAAGGTGCAGGGCATCATCGGCATCTCGCGCGATCTGGGGCCGCAGGACGGGCACGAATCGCAGTACGAAAAACTGCGGCTCGCGCTGGCGTACCTCAACGCCAACTACGCGCAGAACGTGCGCATGCAGGCGCTGGTGGAGATCACCGGGTTTTCGATGTCCAAGCTGCAACGCTCGTTCCGCAAGGTGTTCCAACTCACCCCGCAACAGGTGCTGGCCAAGCTACGCCTGCAGATGGCCATGCATCTGCTGCACGGAAACAAGAGCCTCACCGAAATCGGGCATGCCTGCGGTTTCAGCGATCAGAGCGCCTTCGCACGGCAGTTCAAGCTGGCGGTCGGCATGACGCCACGCGAGTACCGCGCGCTGGCGAACGCGGCGCAGTTTCCTGCCGAACCGGCTTAGCGCATCCGACAAGACGACTGCTCAGCTGCTGAATTAGCCGAGCACGGCTCCTCTGTAATGTTTGCGGGGAACTGCGTGAATCCATCGAGATTCGGGGTTGCAGTTTCGTTTGGTAGATGCAGTCGAAAGCCTGGTTCGTCGAGTGTGCGGCGCCCTCACCGCTTGCGGGACACGCCGTGAATCCGTCCATGGAGGCTCGGTGGCGGCATCCATGCCGCCACACGGTCCCGCAAGCGGCGAGGGCACCGCACCAGATAGTTGGTCGGCTGTTTTCCTGAAAGCTTGTTGCCCAGCCTGGCAGATGAAAGGTTGAGAGGTCACGTGTTGAAAGCGTGTCGGCTACTCCGCTTGCAACGAGAAGGCGGTGAGAAGCCAGTTGGCCCCAGAGTGATCCACACAGCGCACCTCATGCTCTTGCTTGCAAACGTGCACACCGACCCTCTCGACTGGTCCTTGCCCGCCCACCGTCGCGGGACCTTACGCGGCATGGATGCCGCGTAAGAGCCTACAGGGACGTACTTGCGGCGTGTCCTGCGACGGTGGGCGGGCAAGGGCCTCGCAGCCAAACCGCAGCCCGCCGCTCTACTGCCGACCTGGTCGCGCGCGCCCACACCCCAAAGACACAACCGCGCAACGACATAAAGACAGCCAGGATTCCAAGTCGCAGCATTGTTTAGTAGACGCGGCCAAAAGAATGGCTGAAGGCCGGCCGTTGCACAGGACGCGTTGATCTACTGCTGAAGATGAGTTGCTACCCGCATAAAAACGACTTGGGCGCGAACGACGTAGAAGTCGTTCGCGCCCAAGCCTGTGCAGCTCATGCGGATGCGGTTACGCCAACATGCGCACCTTCGGTTCGCGTGCCCACTGGCGGGTCTTGGCGGCAGTGATGAATGCCTTGGTATCTGCCGCCGCGATCACACCCGCGTCCTTGCCGACATTGCCGGCCTTCAGCAGCAGCTGCGCGCCATCGTCGAAGGCGATTGCCTTCAGATGCGCCCACGCATTGCTGACAAAATCCAGAGCCGCCGATTCGCGTGTCAGCGCCTTGGCAGCTTCCGACGACAACACCACCGCCACCGCATCGAACACCACCGAGGGTGTGCCAGCCAATTGACCGTCGGCAGCCAGTTGCTTGCCGTCGCTGAGCTTTGCGCCGCCCAGTTTTGGCGCAACGATCTTGACCGTGGCACCGGCGGCTTCGGCAGCCTTGCGCACCGCCTTGATCGTCGCTGCATCGGAGCCGTCGTGAATCAGGATGCCGACCGTGCGGCCCTGCAAGGTGTCCTTCATCTTGCCGATCAGCTGCAAGGCGGGCGACAGCGGCATGTCGGTCGGTGCGACCGCAGCCGGCGGTGCCGGCGGCAACGTGGTCATGCCCATGCCATCGGCCACACGCTGTGCCAGCGTCGGGTCGATGTGACGCAGGTGACCGACGATGGCTTCACGCACGTGCGCGGTCTCCACCTTGGACAACTCGAACACCAGCGCCGATGCCATATGCGCCTGTTCCGGTGCGGTCTGGCTGCGGAAGAACATGCGTGCCTGGCTGTAGTGATCGGCAAAACTTGCTGCGCGTACGCGGCCCTTGGCGCCGTCTTCGGCCGGTGTCGCATGGCTGGGGAATCCACGCAGCGCCTCACGCGGTGCATCGGCCTGCAACGAGCTGGGTTCGTAGGCGACACGGCCCTTGGGGACGCCCATCTGCATATGGCCGTCGCGCTGGTTGTTGGCGAACGGGCACTTGGGCGCGTTGACCGGGATCTGGTGGAAGTTCGGTCCACCCAGGCGGCTCAGTTGCGTATCCAGATACGAGAACAGGCGGCCCTGCAGCAGCGGATCGTTGCTGAAGTCGATGCCGGGCACGATGTTGGCCGGGCAGTACGCCACCTGCTCGGTCTCCGCGAAGAAGTTGTCCGGCCAGCGGTCCAGCACCATGCGGCCCACGATCTGCAGCGGCACCAGTTCTTCCGGAATGACCTTGGTCGAATCCAGGTGATCGAACGGGAATGCATCGGCTTCCGCCTCGGTGAACAGCTGCACGCCCAGCTCCCACTCGGGGAAGTCGCCGCTCTGGATCGATTCGAACAGATCGCGACGATGGAAGTCCTGGTCGGCGCCGGCAATCTTCACCGCCTCGTCCCAGATCGTGGACTGCAGGCCGAGCTTGGGGCGCCAATGGAACTTGACGAAGGTGCTGTCGCCCTTTTCATTGAGGAAACGGAAGCTGTGGATGCCGAAGCCTTCGATCATGCGCAGCGAGCGCGGAATGGTGCGGTCGCTCATCGCCCACATGATCATGTGCATCGATTCAGGGCTCAGCGAGATGAAGTCCCAGAAGGTGTCGTGCGCACTGGCAGCCTGCGGGAAACCGCGGTCCGGCTCCATCTTCACCGCGTGGATCAGGTCCGGGAACTTCATCGAATCCTGGATGAAGAACACCGGGATGTTGTTGCCCACCAGATCCCAGTTGCCTTCCTTGGTATAGAACTTCACCGCAAACCCGCGCACGTCGCGCGGCGTGTCCACCGAGCCGGCGCCACCGGCGACGGTGGAAAAACGCGTGAACAACGGCGTCTTTTCGCCGACTTCCGTGAAGATCTTGGCAGTGGTGTACTGGCTCAACGACTTGGTCAGCTCGAAATAGCCATGCGCCGCGCTACCGCGTGCGTGCACGATGCGCTCGGGAATGCGCTCGTGATCGAAGTGGGTGATCTTCTCGCGCAGGATGAAGTCTTCCAGCAACGTCGGCCCGCGCGGCGTTGCGCGCAGCGAGTTCTGGTTGTCGCCAACCGGAATGCCCTGGTTGGTGGTCAGCTGCGGATGGGTGCCGCCGGCCTTCTGATGCAATTCATCGCCCGTGCCGCGCAACGTTTCGGGAGTTGCGCTGACAGCAGCGGTGGACGGAAGTTGCGCGGACTTGCTGGGGGACTTGGGCATGGGACTCCACTCTGGCGGGCTTGAGATGCGGGCTGATCCACTGAGCCTGGGAGTGGCGCTGTTAAGTGCACGTGTCTGCATGCGAACGAATACTCACATGCAGCTAAAAGCTTGCGCTGGATCGCAGCAGCCTGATGCGTCTGTCACGCAATACACCGATGCATTGTCTCAAGCGCATGCAGCGAACGCGACCGTTGCAAGCGACTACAGAAGGTCCAGCGGCTGCTTGCGCGTCGGTGGCGGGAACGCACGGTCCAGTTCGGCAAGGTCCTGCGCGTCCAGTTGCAGCGTGCACGCCGCTGCATTCGCGCGCACATGCGCGGGCGTTCCCGATTCGGGAATGGCAATGACCTGGCCACTGCGGATCGCCCATGCCAGCGCTACCGCAGTTGCGGCCACGCCGCGTCGCTCGCCGATCGCGTGCAGTGCCGGGTGATCCAGCAATGCGCGGCTGCCAAGCGGCGAATACGCCATCACCGTCACCTCGTGCTGTGCACACCATGGCAGCAGGTCGAACTCGATGCCGCGGCTACCGGCGTGATACAGCACCTGATTGACCAGGCAATGCTGCCCGCCCTCGATCTCCCACAGGTCCTGCATGTCCTCCACATCGAAATTCGATACGCCCCAGTCGCGGATCTTGCCGGCATCGCGCAAGGCCTCGAAGGCATCGACCACTTCGCGCAGCTCGCTGCCACCGCGCCAGTGCAGCAGATACAGATCCAGCGTGCGCACGCCAAGCCGCTGCAGGCTGGCCTCGCAGGCACGCGCGATGCCGCGCGCGCTGGCATTGCTCGGCAGCACCTTCGACACCAGATAAGGCCGCTGCGCGCTGTCCATGGCCTGGCCGATCAATTGCTCCGACCGTCCATTGCCATACATCTCGGCGGTGTCGATCAGGCGCATGCCCAATTGCTGGCCTGTCTGCAGCGCATCGATCTCCTGCTGCGGCGGGTGTCGTCCCTGGCCCAGGTTCCACGAGCCGAGCCCGAGTGCCGGCACGCTGCGTCCGTTGCGCAGGCGCACCGTGGGGCAGGGGGATGAGGTGGAAACGGACATGGGTGGCTCCTGATGATGCGATCAATGCGAGGGTGACTGTGCCGGCGTTGCGATCGCGTGCGGTGGCGTCAGCGTTGCCTGTGCATCCCAGAACGTGCAGCGATGCCGTTGCGCGAAGTCGGGCGTTGCGCCGATCCTGCCGGGCGACAGCGTCAACGGAGTGTCGCCATCGAAGCGCGGCCATTGCGGACGGCCAGCCCCGTTCGGATCGCCGGTGCGCGCAAACGCGCCCCAGTAATCCTGCAGCGTATTGGCGAAGGCCTGCTGCGCCGGCGTGAACGCCGGCGCGCCACTGAGTACCCACGGACGCTGGAACAGGTACACCAGCTCGGACGCGTGATATGCACCCAACGGCTGCGAGAACGGCAGGCGCAACAGGCCGTAAGGCGCCTGCGGGTCGTCGAATTCGTACGCATACACCGGCGCGCGGGTGTGCAAGGCCTGGCCCAGCCTACGTGTCGGGCAGGCGAATCCGCCATCGGTGACGATGTCGGCAAATGCATCCCAGCGCGATTGCGCGGCAACGTCCGCGTAGCGCGCCATGATCGCGCTAGGGTCGGCATGCATGCGCTTGAGGCGTGCCTCATAACCGCTGCGCAGGTTGAGCTTGCCGATGTAGGACAGCAACTGCGCAAACAGCCGCCCTTCGTTGCGGTTGGTGCCGATCAGCACCGGCACCTGCGCATGTTGCAGGTTGGCGATCGCCTTGGCGGGCGGCAACGGCAACACCTCGCCGCCGGACATCGGCGCCCACGCATCGCTGCCGGTCAGGCCACGTCGCTGCGGTTTTGCGTCGGCCACGCTGTCGGCAGGCAATGCGCGCAGGCACGCGGCAACATCGCCTGAGCGCTCGCAGCCAAGCGTCTGCGCCATGCGCACACCGCCGCGCTCGGCTTCGGCACGCGGCAGGCTGGAATCGCTGGCCAGGCAACTGCCGCTCTGCAGGATTGCGCGTTGGAACAGGCCGGCCGCGCCCGGTGCGGCCAGTTGATAGCAGATGCTCCAGGCACCGGCCGATTCGCCGAAGACGGTGACGTTGTGCGCATCGCCGCCGAAGGCGGCGATGTTGCGCCTGACCCAACGCAACGCAGCCTGTTGATCGAGCAATCCGTATGCGCCTTCGCCTTCACCACGCAGCGCTGGATGCGCAAAGAAACCGAACACCCCCAGCCGGTAATTGGGCGCCACCACGATGACGTTCTGCCGCGCCGCCAATGCACTCAGGTCGTAGTCGACATTGCTGCCCAGCTCCAGCGCGCCACCGTAGATCCACACCATCACTGCGCGCGGATGCGCCGGCGCAGGGCCGGGTGGCGCATAGACGTTGAGGGTGAGGCAATCCTCGGACACCTGCTTCTGCCCGAAGCGATAACGCGGCAGGCACGCCGGGCCGGCCTGGGTGGCATCGCGGACTCCCTTCCAGGCTGTCGCCGCTTGCGGCGCGCGAAAGCGCAATGCGCCCACCGGCGGCGCGGCGAACGGCACGCCCAAGAACACCCGCCCCTGCGCGCCGGCAACACCGCGGACTGCGCCGGCATCGGTCTGCACCACCTCGGCCTGCGCATCGGCCGCGTGCACCAGCGCCGGCACCTCGCCAGGGCGGCGTGGCGCACACGCGGCCAGCGTGCAGGCCACCAGCAGGAGGATGCCGAAGTGTTTCAGCTGAAGCATGCGCAGGTCTGCCGTGTGCGTGAGGACGTCCGCCATCATCTCCACCGCACGTGTAGGGCAGGCAAACGTGTGGTTGGTAGGGCTCCGGCACGAGATGGCCGGGTACACGTGTTGCTGGGGAGTGAGCGGGTATCGCTGCCTGCGGCGCATGTGTACCTACTCGCGCAGTCGTCCTGCACGAAGTGTCGATGCATCCGCCTGCGACGGGCAGATGGCATCGCTGTCGCCTGGTCGAGTGCGGTGCGATGAGCGCAGCACGCGCCGGAGGGCAATCTTTCATCGCTGCCCATGAAGAGCCGGCTATCGCCCTGGCTGTGACAAACGCAAAACCTGTGGTGGCGGCAGCGCCTGCCTGTCCCGGCACGGCAACAAAAAACCCAGCCGTGTGACCGGCTGGGTTTCGCATTTTTACCTGGTGGTGGCGCTTACGCCTCCACGTCGTCCTTGTACGCATCCACCGGGATGCAGGCGCACATCACGTTCTTGTCGCCGTAGACGTTGTCCACGCGCGCCACCGGCGGCCAGTACTTCTGCTGCTTGAGGCTGGGCAGCGGGAAGGCGGCCAGTTCGCGCGGGTAGGCGTGGGTCCATTCGCTGGCCGACACCTGGGTGGCGGTGTGCGGGGCGTGCTTGAGCGGGTTGTCGTCGCGGTCCAGGCGGCCGTCTTCGATGGCGCGGATCTCTTCGCGGATCTGGATCATCGCGTCGATGAAGCGGTCCAGTTCGTGCTGCGATTCGCTTTCGGTCGGCTCCACCATCAAGGTGCCGGCGACCGGGAAGCTCAGCGTCGGCGCGTGGAAGCCGAAGTCGATCAGGCGCTTGGCGATATCTTCGGCACCGATACCGCTGGTCTTTTCCAGCGGGCGGATGTCGAGGATGCACTCGTGCGCCACCAGGCCGTTGCGGCCGGTGTACAGCGTCTTGTAGTGCGGCGCCAAGCGCTTGGCGATGTAGTTGGCATTGAGCAGGGCCACCTGGGTTGCCTTGCGCAGGCCGCCGCTACCCATCATGGTCACGTACATCCAGCTGATCGGCAGGATCGAGGCCGAGCCGTAGGCCGCCGCGCTGACCATGCCGCCGATGCGCGAGGAGTGTCCACTCCCGCTTTCGGAGTTGAGTCCGCCGCCATGGATGCCGGCACGAGGCAGGTATGGCGCCAGATGCGACTTCACCGCGCACGGGCCCACACCCGGGCCGCCGCCGCCATGCGGAATGCAGAAGGTCTTGTGCAGGTTCAGGTGCGACACGTCCGAGCCCCACTTGCCGGGCTTGGCCACGCCGACCAGGGCATTCATGTTGGCGCCGTCGGTGTAGACCTGGCCGCCATGCGCATGCACGGCTTCGCAGATCGCCACCACGTCCTCTTCGAACACGCCGTGCGTGGACGGGTAGGTGATCATCAACGCGGCCAGGCGCTCGGAGTACTTTTCCGCCTTGGCGCGGATGTCGTCGACATCGACATTACCGTTGGCATCGCACTTGGTCACGACCACGGTCATGCCGCACATCTGCGCCGAGGCCGGGTTGGTGCCGTGGGCGGATTCGGGAATCAGGCAGATGTCGCGATGCGCTTCACCGCGCGCGCGGTGATAGGCACGGATCGCCAGCAGGCCAGCGTACTCGCCCTGCGCGCCGGAGTTGGGCTGCAGGCTGACCGCGTCGTAGCCGGTGCATTCGACCAGCATCGCTTCCAGCTCCTCGATCAGCTGCGCGTAGCCGGCCGACTGCTCGGCCGGGGCCAGCGGATGGATCGCGCCGAACTCGGGCCAGGTCACCGGGATCATTTCGGCAGTGGCGTTGAGCTTCATCGTGCAGCTGCCCAGCGGGATCATGGTGCGATCCATCGCCAGGTCCTTGTCGGCCAGCGAGCGCATGTAGCGCAGCAGTTCGTGCTCGCTGTGGTGGGTGTTGAACACCGGGTGTGTCAGGAACGCGCTGCTGCGCCGCAGGCCGTGCGGCAATGCGTCGGCGGTGGCGGCATCGAGCGCGTCCACATCCGCCTGCGCACCGAACAACGCGGCCAGCGCGACCACATCGGCGCGCGTGCTGGTTTCATCCAGGCTGATGCCGACCGCTTTGCTGTCGATCGCGCGCAGGTTGATGCCGGCGGCGCGGGCCTTGGCGTGGATGGCGTCGGCATCGATCGCCTTGACGTGCAGGGTGTCGAAGAACTGCTCGCCCACGGTGACACCGGCGCCGCGCAGGGCGGCGGCCAGGATCGCGGCAAGGCGATGCGTGCGCCGCGCGATGCGGGTCAGGCCCTCGGGGCCGTGGTAGACCGCGTACATCGAGGCCATCACGGCCAGCAGCACCTGCGCGGTGCAGATGTTGGAGGTGGCCTTCTCGCGGCGGATATGTTGCTCGCGCGTCTGCAGGGTGAGGCGGTAGGCCGGGTTGCCGGCGGCATCGATCGACACGCCGATCAGGCGGCCCGGCATCGAGCGCTTGTAGGCATCGCGGCAGGCCATGAACGCGGCATGCGGGCCGCCGAAGCCGAACGGCACGCCGAAGCGCTGCGAATTGCCGACCACGATATCGGCGCCCCATTCGCCGGGTGCGGCGATCAGGGTCAGCGCCAGCAGGTCGGTGGCCACCGCGACCAAGCCGCCCTGTGCGTGCACCGCATCGGCCAGTGCGGCGTGATCGCCGATGTGCCCGAAGCTGTCCGGGTACTGCAGCAGCACGCCGAAGCACTCGGCCTGCAAGGCCTCTTCCGGCGTGCCGACGCGCAGCACGATGCCCAGCGGCTCGGCGCGGGTGCGCAGCAGTTCCAGCGTCTGCGGGTGCACCGCGTCGTGCACGAAGAAGGTGTCCGACTTCGACTTGGCCGAACGCTTGGCCAGCGTCATCGCCTCGGCCGCGGCAGTGGCTTCGTCCAGCAGCGAGGCGTTGGCGATCTGCATGCCGGTGAGGTCGGCGCACAGGGTCTGGAAGTTGATCAGCGCTTCCATGCGGCCCTGCGAAATCTCGGCCTGGTAGGGCGTGTAGGCGGTGTACCAGGCCGGGTTTTCCAGGATGTTGCGCAGGATCACCTTGGGCGTATGGGTGCCGTAATAGCCCTGGCCGATAAAGCTGCGCTGCACCTGGTTCTTGCTGGCGATGGCGCGGATCTTGGCCAGCGCCTCTTCTTCGGTGATCGCCTCGGGCAGCGCCAGCGCCGCTGGCGACTTGATGTTGCCGGGCACGATCGCATCGGTCATCGCATCCAGCGAGGCGTGGCCAACCACCTCCAGCATCTGTGCGATTTCTGCGTCGTTGGGGCCGATATGGCGTTCGACGAACGCACTGTGGTGTTCGAGGTCGCGCAAGGAAGACGTGGTCTGGGACATGGCGGGCATCCGGGGCAGGGGGCAGACGAATGGTCGACGGCCACCGGACCGGCGTGACACGCGCAGCGCATCACCTCCTGTCGCAGCGACAGTCTTCCTCGCGCCCCTCTGTCCTTTTGCCTGAGAGTTTAAGAACGCGGCATGGCGCTGGGCCTGCCTGCGTTCCGTGCCCCTTCGGCGCCGGCATCGGCCGGTCTCTCCAGAGTTGTACTGCGGATGGTATCGGGCCTGAGCGATTACGGGCTGTTGCGCCTTCGGCAGCGGCAGTGCCGCTTCTCCCACCGTGTTGCCGGCCGATTATAGCCTGCGTGCGCACGCGCCGGAGCGCACGCGGCAGGCCATGCGCTCGGGTTTGCTTAACCTTGCAACGGCCAGCGCCTATCATCAACGCCCTTGTGCTCATCCCGACGCCGCCCCCAGGGCGGCGCCGGCGTGCGTCCCCCCGATGCACCACGTTTCGGATCCCTGCATGACCCCCACCACGCCTTCCACCCGTCGCATGGCGCTGCTGCTCGCCGGGTTGGCGATGTTCGGCCCGTTTTCCATCGACACCATCTTCCCGGCGTTCTCGCGGCTCAGCCGCAGCCTAGCGGTGGACGAGGTGGCGATCCAGCAGACCATCAGCGTCTATCTGCTCGCCTACGGGCTGATGAGCATCGCGCACGGCCCGCTGTCCGATGCCTGGGGCCGCAAGCGGGTGATCCTGGGCGGGCTGGTGCTGTTCATCGCCGGCTCGGTGGGCTGCGCGCTGTCGCAGGACCTGCCCACCCTGCTGGCGTTCCGCGCGCTGCAGGGGCTGTCGGCCGGGGTGGGCATGATCGTCGGGCGGGCGGTGATCCGCGACCTGTTCCAGGGGGCGGACGCGCAACGGCTGATGAGCCAGGTGTCGATGATCTTCGGCATCGCCCCGGCGATCGCGCCGATCATCGGCGGCTGGATCCTGCTCAGCGGTGCCGGCTGGCCGCTGATCTTCTGGTTCCTGGTGGCGTTCGGGCTGGTGCTGCTGGTGGCCACGCTGACCTGGCTGCCGGAGACCCACCCGCCGGAGGCGCGCACGCCGCTGCAGCTGCGCCGCCTGATGCACGACTACGTGCGGATCGGCTTCAACCCGCGTTTTCAGCGGCTGGCGGCGGCCGGTGCGTTCAACTTCGCCGGCATCTTTTTGTACATCGCCTCGGCGCCGGTGCTGATCATGCGCCACCTGCACCTGGGCGAGGGCGACTTCGCCTGGCTGTTCATTCCCACCATCGGCGGCATGACGCTGGGCTCGTTCCTGTCCGGGCGCATGGCCGGCAGCATGGACCCGGTGCGGCAGATCCGCATCGGCTTCATCTGCTGCGGCGTGGCGGCGTTGGCGAACCTGGGCTACACCATGACGGCGGCGCAGATCGCGCTGCCCTGGGCGGTGCTGCCGATCTTCCTGGCTGGCGTGGGCATGGCGCTGATCTTCCCGATCCTGGCGCTGGCCGTGCTGGACATGTACCCGCACCAGCGCGGCCTGGCCTCCTCGCTGCAGGCCTTCACCCAGCTGATGACCAATACGCTGGTGGCCGGGGTGCTGTCGCCGCTGCTGAGTGAACACCCGCGCCATCTGGCGATCGGCATGACCGGTTTTTTCCTGCTGGGCTGGCTATTCTGGCGTTGGGAACGCCGCAGCGGCCGCCGTCTGCGCCGCCGCCAGGCCGAGGAGGCAGTGCCTCTGGAGCCGGCCGACCATCTCTGACCTCACAGGAGCCTGCATGTCCACCGATTCCAAGCTGCGCCGCGATGCCCGCAAGCGCGCCGCCGAGCGCCAGCGCAACCAGGCCGCCGCCAATCCCGCGCCGGTTTCGCCGATCGAGCCGCATGCCGAACTGCGCGACCAGCAACGCACGCTACTGGCCGGCATCGTCCGCCGCGACGGCGAATGGGTGCTGGGCATGGACGGCCGCATTGCCGGCGAAAGCACCAGCGCCGCCCAGGTGCTGGCCCTGATCATGCGCGCGGCCGAGCTGCACGAATGCCAGGGCACGCCGGTGCGGCTGACCTATTCGGACGCGCTCAAGGACGCGGCGCATGCCGAGGCGGCCGCCGATGGCAGGGATTTCGAGGCGTTCCGGATCGAGTTCGCGCAGAAGCTGGTGCCTGCGCGCACCAACTGAGGTCATAACGCAGCGGTGTCGGCGAGACCGGCTCCGGACATGGCCCATTCCGCGTCAGCGGGCAGTGTTCGGTGCTGACCTGCGCCAGCGCTTGGCTGCGGATCAGCCAGCGCGCTGAATCAGCGCGCCGGTGCCTGTCGCTGGACGTCCTGCTGCTGCGCCTGTTCCTGCGCTGCGGCGTTGCGATCCTGCTCGGCGCCCACTGCCTGCGCGCGCTGCAGGCTGTGGTCCACCGGCGTCTGCTGCGCGGCCTGGGCATCGAAGGGTCCGCGCAGGTGCGCCGGCGAATCCAGCGCTCCCTGGACCACGAAGCCCTGTGCCGGGTCGCGGCCGAGCACCACGTGGTCGACGCGCTGCAGCCCGTGCTCGCGTGCGGCCACCAGCGCGCCGGCTGCCAGGCGCTCGCTGTCCGCATCGGGTACGCGGCCGCGCGCGGCCTCCAACTGCTCCACCGCTGCGGTGCATTGGCTCAGCAGCGCATGGTCCGGACTGGCCGGATTGCGCGGATCCGCCGCCGCGGTTTCCGCAGCCGCCTGGCGCGGAAGCGCCTCGGCATCGATGCGCTGCAACCGGCCGTCGTATGTCCCATCGGCGCCGTCGGCGATGCGCTGCAGCCGCTCGACGAACGGATACGGCTCGCCGCCCACATTGCGCGCCATCGCGATCGCGAAGCGTTCGGGTGACTGCGGTGCGGCGTTGCGGTCGCCGACCAGCGCCGTCAGCGAGCTGCCGCCGATCCTGCCGGCTTCGACGCTGGCCTGGGTCTGCTGCATTAGCGCCTGCATCTGCGCCTCGCTGAAGGCCAGCGTGGTCTTCTGCCCTGCCGCAATCGCACCGGTGCCCGCCATGTCGCCGCTCAGCGCGCTGTTGAGATTCTGTGCAATCGCCTTCTCCTCGCTGGCCTCGTTGCGCCCGCCCAGGCGTTGCAGCAGCCCCGGCGCGGCGACATCACCATCGATCTCGAAGCGGTAGCTGCGTTCCTGCACGCGTTCGGTGTCGTTGCCGTCGTACTGGCGCACGATCGTCAGCGGCACGTTGCCGCCGTATTGCAGCTGCTGCACCACGGTGTAGCCGTCCTGGCCCGGTGTGCTGATGCGCACCTGGCTGCCCTGATTCCGGTTGCCGGCCACATCGGCGCTGAGCGGGCCCAATTCCAGCTGCAGACGCTGCTGCGAGCTGAAACTGATCCGCTCCACCGTCTGTAGCTCATCGACGCCGGGCACACCCGGTGCCATCTTGCCCTCGCGTATGAACGCGCCCATGGCTGCACGCGCACGCGGATCGGCCAGGTCGAATTGCGCGCTCTCCACACGCGACTGGCCCAGGGCGTCGGCGCGCCCGAGCAGGGCCTGCGCCGGTCCCACCTTCAGGCCAACGGCGTTGACTGCCTCGATGGCTGCGTTGGGTCCGGTCACCACACGCACGTGGCGCTCGTCCACGCGCTCGATCAGGTAGCTGCGGCCGCTGGCTTCGGTGATCTCGCTTTGCATGGTGAGGTGTTGCAGGCTCGCCGAGGCATCGCGCTGGGTGTAGGTCTGCGCGTCCATCACCGCGCGCGCGCCGATCGGCAGGCTCTCCGGCTGCAGCGGATTGACGCGGGTGGCCGCCTCTGCAGGCTGGTCGGCACCGGGCAGCGTCAGTGCGTAACGCATGCGCTGCCCGGCACTGGTGCTGGTCTCGATGCTCAGCTTGCTGTCGCCGAGCTTGGTCTGCAGGCGTTGCTGCTGGCCGGTGTTGGCGTCGGCCTCGAGGTTGAAGGTGGTGGTCTTCGCCTCGGCGTCGCTGAGCTTGCCCAGGCCGAGCGAGCGGCTGCTGCGCAGGCTGTTCTCGCCTAGCGGCTGCGTCGGACTGCCGCTGCTCTGCTCGCTGGTATGGGAATACTTGACCGTCTGATCTTCGGGGCTGAGCTCGATGTTGCTGCCGCCCACTTCCAGCGCGTAGTCGCTGCTCTTGCTGCTGTAGATCGGGTCGAATGCGCGGTCGTTTGCGTCGTCGATGAACTGCTTGTTACGGTCCGCGTCGCGCGGGTCCGGGCCGGTGGAGGTGTTGTTCACTGGATGCATCCTGCATGCTGCGCCGGTGCAGCGGGCGCGCAGTATATCGCCGGCGTTTTGTGCGTTTATCAAATCAACGTTATGCGGCGGCCAGGGTGAGGGCCGCCGCATACTGCGAGAAGCGCGTGCGTCAGTGCGTTGCGGCAGGCACAGGCGTCGTGCTGGCGGCCGCGGGTGCGTTCGCCTGCCAGCCGCACAATTTCCCCTGGTTCTGCTGCTTCAGCCACTCGTTCATCGGCGCGAAATATTCCAGCATCGGGCCGGCATCCAGGCGGTCGTTGCCAGTGAGTTCCTTCAGCGTGGTCTGCCAGGGTTGGCTGGAACCCCGTTGCAGCATCGACCAGAACTTCTGCCCGGCGTCCTTGTTGCCGTAGAAACTGCACTCGTACAACGGGCCTTGATGGCCGGCGGCTTCGCACAGGCCCTTGTAGAACTGGAACTGCAGGATGTGCGCAAGAAAATACCGGGTGTACGGCGTGTTGCCGGGCACATGGTACTTGGCGCCGGCATCGAAGAACTCTTCGCCGCGTGGGCTCGCCGGTGCAACGCCCTGGTACCTGGCTTTCAGTTCCCACCAGGCCTGGTTGTAACGCTCGGGGGGGATCGAGCCGTCGAACACGCCCCAGCGCCAGCGGTCGATCATCAGCCCGAACGGCAGGAAGGCAACCTTGCTCAGCGCCATGCGCATCTGCGAATTGAGCAGCGCCTCGCGGCTGGTTTGCTGTTCGCCGACCATGCCGATCGACTGCAGATACCTGGGCGTCATCGCCAGCACGATGGTGTCGCCGATCGCTTCGTGGAAACCGTCGTTGGCGCCGTTCTGGAACAGTGGCGGCAGCGGGTTGTAGGCCAGGTCGTAATAGATGTGCCCAAGCTCGTGATAGATGGTGGTGAAATCTTCTTCGGTCGGCTTGATGCACATCTTGGTGCGCACGTCCGCACCGATGTTCTGCGTCGCTTCGCCGCCCATGTTCATGTCCCATGCGCTGGCATGGCAGACCACGTCGCGGTCCAGCGGTTTGATGAACTGCGAACGTTGCCAATAGGTGTCGGGAAGCTTGGGCATGCCGAGCGAGGTGTAGAAATCCTGCGCACGTTCGGTCATCTGTCTTGCGGTGCGCAGCTGCGCTTCGCGCTCGGCCTGGAAGCGTGCACCGCTGCCGCCTTCGGTGCCGGTGGTGCGTGCCAGCACCGCACTCAGGTTGCCCTGGTACTGTTTTTCCAGCGCAGCGGTGATGTCCAGGTCGCCGGCACCCGGGTATGGCTGCAGCAGGTCCCACAGATTGCTCCAGTCCTGCTGCCACATATTGCCCATCAGATGCGCCGGCAACATGCCGCCGGCGAGCTCGCCCTTGTCCTTGCCGTACTGCGTATCGAGCTTGCCGCGCGCATAGCACTGCAGTTGTGCGTATAGCGGCTTGACCTGTTCCCATAGACGGTCGGTCTCGCTGGCCAGTTGCGCTGGCGGCATGTCGTAACCGCTGCGCCACAGCACGCCGACATCGGCAAAGCCCAGCCCGCGCGCGCCCTCGTTGGCGAGCTCGACAAAGCGCTGGTAGTCCTTGCGCATCG
The DNA here is from genome assembly GCF_040202385.2 of Xanthomonas sp. WHRI 6108. NCBI lineage: Bacteria > Pseudomonadati > Pseudomonadota > Gammaproteobacteria > Lysobacterales > Lysobacteraceae > Xanthomonas > Xanthomonas sp. WHRI 6108. Next base: position 1,347,863 of record NZ_CP168198.1, read on the forward strand.
GGACTGCAGTGCCATGCCAGCCCTGCCAGGCATCCAGCTGTTCGGCGTAATCACGGCTGCTGGCCAGCACCTGTTCCAGCTCGCCAAGCTGGCGGCAGCGGCGTTGTTCGCCATCGCCCACGCAATAACTGGCCGCACCATAATCGCCTTCCATCTTGGCGGCGATCCGGGTGAGCTCTGCCAGCTTGGCCGGGTCGCGTGGGGCGGGCAGGGCGCTCATCAATTTCAGCAGTTGCAATGCACGCGCGCTGTCGGCCGACATCGGGGTGCCTGCATACTGCTTGGATTGTTCGATCCAGCGGTCCAGTTGCGCCAGCGAGCGTTCGTTGGCCTTGGCGGCCAGCAGCTGCGAGTCGCCGTTGATGTAGGTCGAGGACAACCATTGCGCGGCGGTGAGTTCCGGGTAAGCGGCCTTGTACTCGGCGCTGATGCGCGCGACGAACTGGTCGGCGCTTTCGTCCGGCGCGGTTTTGGTGGCAGCGGGCTTGGCGGGTGCTGCCGCGTCCTGACGGCAGGCCGACAACGACACGGTGCCGGCGGCCACGCCCAGCGCCAGCCACAACAAACGAGGATTCACGGGTGGTCCTTGCGGTGAAGTCCGACGCAGGCTAGAGCGCGTCGGGGTTCACCGCAAGCGCTGTCACGGTGTACGCGACTTGGGTGGGCTGCAAATCCATCTGTGCTCGTCAGAGCAAGTGCCACATTGGCGTGCTCACCGCAGGCGGCCACGGCCGTTACCTGATGCGGCATGGAGTGCTAGGGCACGCCGGTTGAAAGTGCGTCGTCACTACCTGCCTGCTGATTTGCTCGCGCCGTACTGTCAGCTGCTTCAAGACTGGGGGGCCGGCTGCATCGGGTTGATGGAACCGTGCGGATGTATCGGTCGTAGGGCAGGCGATCTGCGGCTTGGCTGCAGGGCCCTTGCCCGCCCACCATCGCGGGACACGCCGCAAGTACGTCCCTGTAGGCTCTTACGCGGCATCCATGCCGCGTAAGGTCCCGCGACGGTAGGCGGGCAAGGACCAGTGGAGATGGTCGGTGTGCACGGTAAGAGCAGTGCGTCATGCGCGTTGTCCGATACTCGACGTCCGACACACGCGCGACAAGCAGCTTTTCACGAGATTGCTTTTGGTGTCGTGCTCCAAAGGACTGGACGACGCCGATGTATCAGCTGCAGAGCGGTTGATCTGCCGCTTGGCTGCGGGGCCCTTGCCCGCCCACCCTCGCAGGACACGCCGCAAGTACGTCCATGTAGGCTCTTACGCGGCATCCATGCCGCGTAAGGTCCCGCGAGGGTGGGCGGGCAAGGACCAGTCGAGATGGTCTGTGTGCACGGTAAGAGCAGTGCGTAATGCGCGTTGTTAGATGCTCGAAGTCCGACACACGCGCGACAAGCAGCTTGTCACGCGTTGTTTTGGGTGTCGTGCTCCAAAGGTCTGGACAGCGCGGATAGATCGGCTACAGAGCGGATGATCTGCGGCTGGGTTGCAGGGCCCTTGCCCGCCCACCCTCGCAGGACACGCCGCAAGTACGTCCATGTAGGCGCTTACGCGGCATCCATGCCGCGTAAGGTCCCGCGACGGTGGGCGGGCAAGGACCCGTCGAGATAGTCGGTGTGCACGGTAAGAGCAGTGCCTGATGCGCGTTGTTCGGAGCGTCGTGCGTCCGAAAATCTTTCCATCGCAAGCCGCGCAGCAAGTCTTCAAAAAAGAAGCCGACCAACTTACTGGCGCGGTGTCCTCGCCGGCATGGATGCCGCCAAGGAACCTCCACGGGAGGATTCACGGCGTATCGCGCGAGCGGCTAGGGCACCGTGCCTTCGATAAGCCATGCTTGAAGAAATTCAGTCGCGTCTATCCCGTGCATTGCGCGAACAGATCGCGCTCGCGTGCATAGGCGCTGGTCTTGACCTGCATCAGACCGAGCACCGACGGAAACAGCGCGTCCTGATCGGTGTACTGGCCGGCACGGTGGCGCAGGCAGGTTTCGTCCAGGCCGCGGTCACGTGCGAACTCCGGCGAGAACCACATCACCATCGGCACGTGGGTCTGTTCCTTGGGCGCGATCGCGTAGGGCACGCCATGCAGGTAGAGGCCTTTTTCGCCCAGCGATTCGCCGTGATCGGAGAGGTAGATCATCGCGGTGTCGTAGTCCTGCAGCCCGCGCAGCGTGTGGATGGCCTGGTTGAGGAAGTGATCGGTATAGGTGATGGAATTGTCGTAGGCGTTGACGATGTTCTGGCGGCTGCAACTGCCCAGGTCGGCGGTCTTGCACACCGGTTTGAAGCGCTCGAACTGTGCCGGGTAGCGTTCGAAGTAACTCGGTCCGTGGCTGCCGAGTTGATGCAGCACCACCACGCGGTCGCCGGGCTTTGCGCGCACTTGCGCAGCCAGGTCGCTCAGCAGGATCTCGTCCATGCAACGGCCATCGGCGCACAGCCCTGGCGTGGTGGCATCGTCCAGCTTCTGGATGTCCAGGCCATCGCAGACGCCCTTGCAGCCGGACTGGTTGTCGCGCCACAGCGTGGAAATGCCGGCGTGTTCGAGCACATGCAGCAGCGACTGGTGGCCGCGGATCGTGTCCTCGTTGTAATCGCGGCGGCCGAACGGCGAAAACATGCACGGCACCGAGACCTCGGTGCTGGTGCCGCAGGAATGCATGTCGGGGAAATTGATCACCCCGGCCTGGGCCAGCTCGGGCGTGGTCTGGCGCGCATAGCCGTTGAGGCCCCAGTTCTGCGCACGTGCGGTTTCGCCCAGCACCACCAGCAGCAGGCGCGGACGGCTTCCCGGTGCACGTGGTGTGGCCATGGCATCGTGTTCGACCGGTTGCTTGGGCGCATGCTTGATCGGCGAATCGGATTTGAGGTTCTGCCGCAGCGCCACGATGTAGTTGATCGGCGTGGCCAGGTAGCGCACCTCGCGGTGATTGCGCATCAATGCCGAGACGTCCTGCGACGACAGCATCGCGCCGGCCGCGCCGACCACTGCCACCACCAGCAAGAAGCCGGCGCGGATTGCCAGTGATCTGCCGATGCTGCGTGCCTGCAGGCGCGTGCGCCACAACAGCGTGGCCGGAATCAGGAAGTAGCACAGCAGCGGCAGGATCAAGCCGGGCGTGAGCAGTTCGCGCGATTCCTTGTGGTCGGTATGCAGCACATTGCGCAGCATGTCCGCATCCAGGTAGACGTTGTAGCTGTCCATGTAGTGCGCAGCCAGCGCGGTGGTGAACAGCAGCAGCGTCAACAGCGGCTTGGCGTTCCAGCGCCACACCAGCAGGCCCAGCAATAACGCATGCACGGCCACCAGCAAGGCCATCAACGAGATGGCAAACCCGAGACTGCCCGGATGCGTGGCCATGGCCGTGTGCCAGAACAGCTGGTTGCACACCAGTGCGAAGAACAGACTCGACAACAACACCAAGGTTTCGGTCGAGACCGTCGGTCGCGTCGTCCAGCTCAGTGCGCGCAGGCGCTTGAGCCCACGCGATTGCGGTAGATAGGTACTCATGCTGCATCCCCCGATTGCAACACCACATCATTGGCGCGATGCGGTCGAGCCAGCATCACGCAGTACAGTGCAAGTGCAGTTCCCCAACACACCGCCAGCGACCACAGGTCGTGCGACAGAAAATGCGCGCCGCGTAATTGCTGCGCAATCCCGAATAACAAGCCTGCCGCGATGCCCAGCCACAATGCAGGAACACGCCACGCAGGACGCAGTGCTAGCGCACAGAAATACAAAGCCACCCACGCATAACCGGCACTGGCGTGGCCTGCAGGGAAACAACCGGACGCAGCAATGCCGTTGCGCGATTCGAATAGCCCGATCATTGGATGGGTGCCGCCATAACGGCTTAAATCCCATGGGCAATCCATCGCCGTCCACGACTTGAGCAAGGAAACAAGCGACGTCGACAAGGCGATTGAGGTCGCGAGATATGTCAATGGCCAGCGCATTGCGCGCAGACGTTGGTTGCACCAAGCAAGCACAGCCAGCACCAATACACCGATGGCTGTAGCCGTGCTCAACCACTTTCCAATGCGATGGACGAGGTCGCTGGTAAACCAGTGGTCTTTCAGTAGCCAGTGTCCGCCTTCCAGTCGATACAGCGCATCGGCAATCCATTGGTCACCGCCGAGGTTCATCAATAGCGCACTGAGCAGTGCCACGCATGCCAGCGGAAGCCACAGGTGCAGAGCAAGAAATCGCGTCTGCAGCAATGCGAAAGAGCGCGCTGATCTCGGCGCGTAAATGGGAAGCGTGGTCATCGAAGAATCGGGCTGGTCGTCATTACCCTGCATCTTCGAAAGCGGCATGTCGGAAAGTGGTCGGACCCGAGTTGCGCGAACGTTAACGTTTATCGGGTATATCAATCCGCGTCGGAATCCGCACTTATCTCCTTTTCATCGGATATTCGTGAGATGCAGTCGACATGCCATGCCGTGCCGTGTATTAACTGCCATTGATTGCGGTTGGACTCGCCAATATCGATCCGTTGCGCCGGATCGATGCACGCCGGTACCGCCTGCTTGAGGACGAACAGCCAACGACGCTCAGGTGCGTGTGCAAGCCATGGACCGGCCTTGGCCCACTGCTGCTGCCAACTCGCCTTGAAGCCGAAGTCGGTGACCGGTCGATCCGCCTGCAGCATGTTCTGCTCGCGCCAGGCCAGCATGCCGAGCTCGGCCTCCGGGCCGATGCGCTGTCCCACGCGCTGCATCAAGCGGGCGGCAGAACTGTAAGGGTCCAGTGCCGGCATCAAGCCCAGGCCGTACACGCTCCATAGTGCGGCGGTCACCACCACCACCGCGGTACCGGTGCGCTTGCCACGCGACCATGCAATTGTCGCCAGGCCGACCACGCCCAGCCCGATCAACCAGAGACCCACCGATCGCAGCGAGGCCAACTCCATCCCGCGCTGCAGGGCGGTGTTTTCCGCCCAGTGCAGATGCAGTGCGATACCGCTGCCCAATGCAAGAGCGGCCAGCGCAAGCAGCAGCAGGTAGCCGGTCAGCAACACGCGGACGCCACGTTTGCGCAGCAGCCCGGCCAGAAGCGGTGCAGCGGCGATGCACAGGGCCGGCAGCATCGGAAAGATATAGACCTCGCGCTTGCCCGGGCTGGCGCTGAAGAACACCAGCACCAACACGCTCCAGGCAAGCAGCAACAGATAGCGCTGGTCGCCGCGTCGCAGCCGTCGCCACCAGGCCGGCAGCAACCAGGGCAACAGCAGGCAGCCGGGCAACCACAGCGTGGCGATCACCTGCAGGTAGTACCAGGCCGGCTTGACATGATGCCAGGCGTGCGCATAACGGGTACCGGTCTGCTTGAACAACAACTCGTGCGCGTAGGCATGCAGCGCCGGGTCGTTGCTCTGCCACAACGCGATACCCAGCGGACCGAGCCATACCGCGGTCCCCGCCAGGAACGCGGGCAGCACCAGCAACCAGCTGCGCCCGGCCTGTGCGCGTGCCGGCAGCACGCGCCAGTGCCTGCGCGGCAGCGCCATCCACGGCAGCAACAGCAGCAAGGGCAGAAAGCCCACGCCCTTGGTCACCGTGCCCACGCCGGCGGCGAACAATCCCAGCGTCCATGCGCGCCAGTCCGGCCCGCGCAGCAGATGCCGCAGCATCCCCCACAACGACAGCGTGGTCAGCGCCACCAGCACCATGTCGATCTGCGCACGCTTGGCCATCAGGCCGAACTGCAGCACCGCAAACAACGCAAGTACCGCATGCCGCGCCACGCGTCGGTTCCATAATCGCCGCGCGATGTCCCAGGTCAGCCATAACGTGGCGAGCGCAGCCAGCAGCGAAGGCAGCAGGAACGCGACCGACCAGTGCGGCACCAGCTCGTAGCTGGCTGCCTGCAACCACATGAAGACCGGCGGCTTTTCGGCGTACAGCTCGCTGCCCCGGTGCGGCAATAGCCACTGACCGGTCGCGACCATGCTGCGTGCGGCCAGCACAAAGCGCGGCTCGTCCGGCGGGTTGGGCTGGCGCAGGCCCAGCCCGGCCAGCAGGCTGACGATGATCAGCAACACGGCGGCGAGCAGTGCACGCTGGCGGGAAGTGGCGGCGGAGATGGCAGGCGACACGCGCACGCCCCGATCGGTGGGGCGCCACACTATCCGGCAAGCAGGTCGGAATTTTGTCGGAACCATCCAGAGCGGCTGTGTTCGGCCAGGCTCGGTTAGGATGCGCACATCGTCCCTGTCGGGCCGCCCTGGAAACGCGCTCATGCGGTTGCTGGTCATCGAAGACAACCGCAACATGGTTGCCAACCTGTTCGACTATTTCGAAGCGCGCGGGCACACCCTGGACGCAGCGCCCGACGGCATCACCGGCCTGCATCTGGCCACCACCCAGCAGTACGACGTGCTGGTGCTGGATTGGATGATGCCGCGCATGGACGGCCCGGAAGTGCTGCGCCGCCTGCGCGAGCAGCACCAGTCCGAGCTGCCGGTGATCATGCTCACCGCCCGCGACGAGCTGCCCGACAAGATCGCCGGCTTCCGGGCCGGTGCCGACGACTATCTGACCAAGCCGTTCGCGCTGCCGGAACTGGAGGTCCGCATCGAGGCCCTGCTTGCGCGTGCGCATGGGCGCCGACGCGGCAAGTTGCTGCAGGTGGCCGATCTGCGTCTGGACCTGTCCACGCTGGAAGCCACCCGCGCCGGCCAGGTGCTGCACCTGTATCCGGCCTGCCGCAAGCTGCTGGAAGTGCTGATGCAGGCCAGCCCCGCCGCGGTCACCCGCCAGCGGCTGGAGCAATCGCTATGGGGCGACGATCCACCCGATGGCGACATGCTGCGCTCGCATATCTATGAGTTGCGTCGCAGCGTGGATGGCCCGTTCGCGCAGAAACTGATCCACACCCTGCCGCGGTTGGGCTATCGCCTGGCGCCGCTGGAAGGTGCCGGCGATCCGGCCGCGGGCGAGTGCAGCGATGCTTAGGCAGCGCCCGTTGGGCCGCCGCGTGCTGGTGTGGTTGTTCGGCTACACGCTGCTGATGGTGCTGGCGGTGTTCGGCACCGCGCAGTATCTGCACGAACGCGCAGAACACGGCGTGTGGCGCTCGTTGTTGAATTCGGAGCTGGACAGCATCCTGGATCGCAGTGCGCAGAATCCGGATTACCGCTGGCAGGACTCGGACACCCTGCGGCTGTATCGCGTCGACGGCAGCGCGGCAGTGCCGCCGGTCCTGCGCACGCTGCATCCCGGCCTGCACGACGAGCTGGAAATCGCCGGCCGCCAGAGCGCGGTGATGGTGCGCGACACGCCGCATGCCGGGCGCCTGGCGCTGGTGCTGGACATCACCGATTTCGAAGCGCTTGAGCAGTTCATCACCCGCTGGATGCTGGCTGCAGGCGTCGCGCTGATCGGCATCACCTTGCTGATGGGGACTTATGCGATGGCGCGGCTGGTGCGCCCGCTGGTGGAGCTGGCGCGCGACATCGGCGCGCTGCGTCCGGAGCGGCGTGCGCAACGCATTGCTGTTGGCCCGCAGGGCAGCGCCGAGCTGTACGTGATTGCCGACGCGCTCAACGACTATCTCGATCGCAACGGCCAGTTCGTCGAACGCGAACGCGCCTTCATCGACAGTGCCAGCCACGAGTTGCGCACCCCGCTGGCGGTGATCGGCAACGCCGCTGAACTGGCGCTGGAGCAAGCCGGCACACCACCGGCGGTGCGCCACCAGCTGGAGCGCATCGCCCAGACCAGCGCCGCGGTGGAGCAGTTGATCACCTTGTTGCTGGTGCTGGCCAAGGACCCCGGCCGGCTGACGCGCACCAGCGATACGCTGCGTCTGGACCAGTTGCTGCCGGAGATCGTCGCCGACCACGCGCATCTGCTCGCCGACAAGGACCTGCAGGTACTCACCGATCCGCTTCCGCCATGCAGCCTCACCGCACCGGTGGCGATCGTGCAGACCGCCATCGGCAACCTGTTGCGCAACGCGATCGAGAACAGCGACCGCGGCATCATCCGCGTCTCGCTATCGGCACCAGGTGTGGTGCGCATTGCCGACCCGGGCCACGGAATGACGCCGGAGGAGATCAGCGCGATCTACGCGCGCCTGGCGCGCGGCAACGCACGCCAGGGCAACGGCATCGGGCTGGAACTGATCGGACGGCTCTGCGAGCATCTGGGCTGGCATCTGAACCTGGATTCCAATGCCGGGCAGGGCACGGTGGCGACGCTGGACCTGTCCGGGGCATTGGCCGCGACAGCGAAGGGATGATGGGGCAGTCACGCAGGCGGTGACATCGCACGTGGTCGCGCACACGCCGCGTGTGCGGCATCTGCCAGCGCCCGACGGCTGTTTACTACTTCGTGGCAGCCACTGCGTTGAGTGGACGCATCGACTGATCTCGAGAGCCGCATCCAGCGCAACGCCCCTCGACCACGGCGCGGGCACTCAGGCCGGCAGCAAACCGCGCGCGCTCAACCAGCTGCGCGCATTTTCCGCGTCCTGCTCGAACCAGGCACGCGTGGATCCCAGCCGGTAGGTGTAGCCCCAGGTGTCCATGTCGGTCATCAGGCGCGCGCTGCCCACGCCCGGCAATTGCTCGGCCAGCAGGATCTGCAGATAACAGGTGGCGTCTTCCTCATCCACCGAATCGGTGGCGTCGGTATGCACAGCCGCGCGTTTGTCGGCCGGCAGGACGATCAGGTGCCCGGCCTCGTGCAACAGCGAATGCACCGGCGTGTCGTCACGCACATAGACATCGCAGCCGATGATGCCGGCTTCCGGTTCGCCCCAGAAACTGCCGGGGATCGGCGCGCCGGCTTCCACGCGATGCAGGCGCAGGCCATAGCGGGCGAGCAGCGCGGCCGGCGCGTCCAGGCCGATATCGCCCACGCACAACACGCTGGCTGGCTCGGGGCTGGGAGAGGAATCGATGGTCACACGCAAGGGCTCGCGGTCGGTTCGGGCCGTCAAGGCGGCACCGTGCAAACACGGTGCCGCAGGGAACGCTTACTTGTCGCCGTCTTCGGGCAAGGCAACCGAAATATCGAGCACGTCATGCTCGCCATCCTTGACCAGATCAACCCGCACCGCATCGGCGTCGATGTTGACGTACTTCTTGATCACTTCCAGCAATTCGCGCTGCAGCAGCGGCAGGTAATCCGGCCCGCCGCGGTGGTTGCGCTCCTGCGCAATGATGATCTGCAGGCGGTTCTTGGCCGTCTCGGCGGTGTTCTTCTTGCTCTTGAGAAAATCGAGCAGGCCCATGCTTACCCTCCGAACAGCTTGCTGAAGAAGCCTTTCTTCTCCACGGATGTGAATCGCATCGGGCGCTCTTCGCCCATGATGCGGGCGACCGCGTCGTCGTAGGCCTGGCCGGCCGGGGACTCGGCATCCAGGATCACCGGCTCGCCCTTGTTGGAGGCGTTGAGCACATCGCCGGATTCGGGAATCACGCCGATGGCCTTCAGCCCCAGCACTTCCTCCACGTCGGTGATGCTGAGCATCTCGCCGCCTTCCACGCGGCCCGGGCTGTAGCGGGTCAGCAGCAGGAAGGCCGGCACGGTCTTGCCTTGCTCTGCCTTGCGGGTCTTGGAATCGAGCAGGCCGATGATGCGGTCCGAGTCGCGGACCGAGGAAACTTCCGGATTGACCACCACCACCGCACGGTCGGCGAAATACATCGCCAGGAACGCGCCTTTCTCGATGCCGGCCGGCGAATCGCAGACGATGTAGTCGAAGCCGTCGGCGGCCAGGTCCTTGAGCACCTTCTCCACGCCTTCCTGGGTCAGCGCGTCCTTGTCGCGGGTCTGCGAGGCAGCCAGCACGTACAGGTTGTCGAAGCGCTTGTCCTTGATCAGCGACTGCTTGAGCGTGGCTTCGCCATGCACGACGTTGACGAAGTCGTACACCACGCGCCGCTCGCAGCCCATGATCAGGTCCAGGTTGCGCAGACCGACGTCGAAGTCGATGACGGCGACCTTCTTGCCGCGCCGTGCCAGCCCGCAGGCCAGGCTCGCGCTGGTGGTGGTCTTGCCAACGCCGCCCTTGCCGGAGGTGACTACGATGATTTCAGCCAAAGGATTTCTCCGAATATTTCTGTGGTTGGGCTGCGTCAGTCCAGCGCAGCGATCTTGATCTGATCCTGCTCCAGCCAGACCTGGACGGCCTTGCCACGCAGGTCCATGGGAACATCGTCCAGCACCTTGTAGTGGCCAGCGATGGCAACCAGTTCGGCGTGGAAGTCGCGGCAGAAGATGCGCGCGTCAGGGTTGCCCTGGGCGCCGGCCAACGCGCGGCCACGCAGGGTACCGTAGATATGGATGCTGCCGTCGGCGATGACCTCCGCCCCGGCACCGACCGTACTGAGCACAGTCAGGTCGCAGTTCTCCGCATACAGCTGCTGGCCCGAGCGCACCGCGTTGCGTTGCATGCGTCCAGGCGCCGGCCGCGCCGCGGGCGCTGCGGGTTCGGCACGCGCCGGTGGTGGCGGCGGCGGCGGGCTCACCGCGGTCGGCTCGTATTGCGCACGGAACTTGGCCAACAGCGGCACGCCGAGCTGCTGCGAGAGCAGGTCGATCTCGCTGGTGCCGTAGGCCAGTGCCACCGGCAACACGCCGGCATCGCGCAGGCCGTCCAGCAGCGCCTTGGCCGTAGCCAGGTCCGGTACCTGCGACAAGCCGCCGAAATCCAGGATCACCGCCGCGCGTCCGAACAACTTCGGCGCGCGGGTCACGCGCTCGCGCATCTCGCGCACCAGGCGCGGCACGTCCAGCGTGCGCACGCGCAGGTTGGCAATGCCCACCTGGCCGATCTTCAGTTCGCCGGCCTGTTCAAAATCCACATTCACGCTCGCCACGCCTCAGCTCCCCGTCGACGGGTTGTCGGTGGCGGCGGCATGACGCGGCCGGCCGACCCACGGCAGGTGGTCGGGCAACTTGCCGGCATAGGTCTCCTTGACCCACGGATAGCTGCACATGTCTTTCATCAGCATGCTGGCGCGCACCTCGACATCGGCCATGGTGTTCTGGCCGACCTCGCGGAAGCCGAAGCTGCCATGGAACAGCAGCGCCGCATCGGCGCCATGGTCCAGGAACACCTCGCAGGCCAGTTGCGGGTAGCGCAACTCGGTGTAGCTCTGCACATCGGCGTAGAACGCACGCCCGACGCCACCGCCGCGACGGCGGCTGGCGACCACGATGCGGTCGATATAGAAGAATTCCGGGTAACGGTCCCGGAACCAGGCGAAATTGCTGCTGTCATGCGCACTGCCGCTGCCGAACCCGACCAGGAACCCGGCCAGGTTGCCGTCGCGCTCGGCGACGCGGAAATATTCGGCCTGCTCGTAGAAACGTTGCAGCTTGGTTGAATCCAGCGGCAGGATTGCCAGTCCGGCATTGTTGTTCAGGGCCAGGACGGAATCGAGCTCGTGCTCGCGCACGTCGCGGATAACGATCGACATTGGGACTCCGTGGGGTAACGCTCTCGACCCGAAATCGGATCTGCGTCGGATTATTGCATGCGTGGCCTGAAGCGGCGACCCGCCGTGTGCTGCCAGCCAGGCATGAGAACCGACTGCAGCATGCCAATGCCGGCAGCTCCTGCTGCCAGGCCCGGCGCGCCATGCCACACGCATGCATGACTTCCGGCAAGAGGGCAGCCGCCCGGCGAGCGCCTAAGATGCCTGCATGTTGGGATACCTCAGTCATACGCGCGTCCTGCGCTTCGCCGGCCTGTTCACCTGGGCAATGATCGCCATGCCCTTGGTGTACACCTACTGGCCGGCGGCCGAAGAGGGCGACCACCGCAGCGTGGCCGAAGGCCTGCTGATGTCGGCGTTCTTCGTCGGCTTCGGCGCCAGCTACTTCTGGCTGACCCGCGGCCTGAGCAGCGGCGGCCATGCGCATTGGTACGACCGGCTGATCCTGCTGCTGCTGACCATCTTCGCGCTGGCGGTCAGCTATCTGAGCGGGACCGGGCTGGGCAGCATCCTGATGATGGTGGCGGCCGGGGTGATCCCCTGGCTGCTGCCGCTGCGCATCGGCGTGGCCTGGCTGGTGCTCAGCCAGCTGGCGGTGCTGCCGGTGTTCTATTACCTGCGCCCGGACTTCACCCTGTTCGCCGCGCTGATGCAGTCGCTGCTGTACGGCGGCTTTTCGATGTTCATCTTCGTGACCAGCCTGGTCGCGCGCCAGCAGACCGATGCCCGCGAAGAACAGCGCCGGCTCAATGCCGAGCTGCGCGCCACCCGCGCGCTGCTGGCCGAAAGCGCCCGCGTCAACGAGCGCACCCGCATCTCGCGCGAGCTGCACGACCTGCTCGGCCACCACCTCACCGCGCTGAGCCTGAACCTGGAAGTGGCCGGCCACATCACCGACGGCCAGGCCCAGGAGCACGTGCGCCAGGCGCATACGCTGGCCAAGCTGCTGCTCACCGACGTGCGCGAAGCGGTCAGCCACCTGCGCGACAGCGGCGCGATCGATCTGGAAGCGGCCCTGCGCCCGCTGGTGACCCAGGTGCCGTCACTGGACATCCACCTGGACATCGCCCAGCCGCTGACCCTGGACGACCCCGAGCGCGCCCACGTGCTGCTGCGCTGTACCCAGGAAATCATCACCAATGCGGTGCGCCATGCCGGTGCGCGCAATCTGTGGATCCAGGTGCGGCGCGATGCCGACACCGTGTTGATCGACGCGCGCGACGATGGCCATGGCGCCGACACGGTGGCGCCCGGCAACGGGCTGCGCGGCATGCGCGAGCGGCTGAACCAGTATGGTGGCCAGCTCGAGATTCAAACCCGGCGGGGTGACGGCTTCGGCCTGCGCATCTCCGTCCCAGGCGCGCCGGCACTGATGCCTGCGGCCGTGACTCAAGGAGTGTTCTGATGATCCGTGTGTGCCTGGTCGACGACCAAACCCTGGTACGCCAGGGCATCCGCTCGCTGCTGGCGCTGGATAACGGCATCGAGGTGGTGGCCGAGGCCTCGGACGGCAAGCAGGCGGTCGAGCAGATCCCGCAGGTCCAGCCCGACGTGGTGCTGATGGACATGCGCATGCCGGTGATGTCCGGCCTGGAGGCGCTGCAGATGCTCTCGCGCAACGGCACGCTGCCGCCGACCATCATCCTGACCACCTTCGACGACGACCAGCTGGTGCTGGCCGGGCTCAAGGCCGGCGCCAAGGGCTACCTGCTCAAGGACGTCTCGCTGGAACAACTGGTCGGCGCGATCCGCACCGTGGCCGACGGCGGCTCGCTGGTGCAGCCGGCGGTGACCCAGCGCCTGCTGTCGGGCCTGGAGCACATGCGCAACGAGTTCGTCAGCCTGGACCGGCCCGATCCGCTGACCGACCGCGAGACCGAGATCCTGCGGCTGATGGCCAGCGGCTTCTCCAACAAGGAGATCGCCAACTCGCTGGGCGTGGCAGAGGGCACCATCAAGAATCACGTCTCCAACATCCTGTCCAAGCTCGGCGTGCGTGACCGCACCCGCGCGGTGCTGAAGGCCTTCGAGCTGCAATTGGTCTGATAGGCAGCGCAGGCGGCGCGGCGTGCGGCATGGCGGCCACGCGTGCGCGACGCTGCGCGTACGCCAGGGCACCGGGCGGGGTGGTCTGGTCGTTTCCAACCTGATCACGCACGCGGCCGGGAGGCAGAACGTGGCGCCGGCGGCAATCGCATCACACACAGGCATCGCGCGATGTGCATGATAGCTGCGCGCAATCTGACCAAACCCTTGTGCAGGTTGGGGTTGCGCAGTCATGGGCTGCGCGGTTGCGCGGTGGATGACACCGCAAGACCGCGCTACCCGTCGCACAACTGAACATCTTTCTCGAAGCCTGCTAGGATGGCGGCTTCGCTTCACTCAACCCGGCCGTGGGATCGGCCCCGGAGACCTCCTGAATGACCCGTATTATCGAGTTCCTGATCGCCTTGGGGATCGTGGCTGGCTTGTTTGTCGTGGTGGGCTTGGTGTTGCCCTCGGAGCGGCAGATGTCCGAGAGTGTTGAGACCAACCGCAGGATGACGATTGTTTACGACACCGTGAACAGCTTCCGTCGTTTCAAGGATTGGAACCCGCTTGTGCTGCGCGACCCCAAGATCCAGCTGAAGCTGGTCGGCCCGAACGAGGGCAAGGGTGCACGCGTCGAATACAGCTCCACCGAAGGCTACATCGGCGACGGTAGCTGGGAGATCACCAACAGCGTCAAGAACGAGCGTGTTGAGATTTCGATCGACGATCCCACCAAGGGCTACGACAAAGTCACCAATTTCACCCTTGCGCCAACCGGCAAGAACAACAAGAACGTCAAGATCACCCAGGACTACAGCGTCAAGTACGGCTGGAACCTGTTCGGTCGTTATGCCGGCCTGTATGTCAGCCGCCACGTGGGCGACGACCTGAAGCTGGGTCTGTCGCGTCTGGCGACCGCACTGGCGACCGTGCCGAATTTCGACTACCGCGCCCAGCTCGACGGCAAGCCGGTGTTGAGCGATCTCAAGCTCGTCGATGTGCCGGCCGAGGACCTGCTGGTCGTCAACGCGGGCAACATCGATCGTGACAACGAGACGATCAAGAAGTCGATCAAGGACAACCAGGAGTGGATCAAGCGCGTGATGGACGCCAACGGCCTCGAGGCTGCTGGTCCGGTCCGCATCGTGACCACCGACTTCGCTAGCGACAAGTACGCGTTCGACGTCGTGCAGCCGGTCCGCAAGCGTGCCGGTGGCGCGCCGAAGACCGATGCCAAGGCCGACACCGCCAAGGCCGATGCCAAGAAGGATGACGCCGCGGCTGCCGCACCTGTGGATGCAACCCCGGTTGCTGCAGCGGGCGAGGAGTTGAAGGTCAACATCCCTTCGGAAGCACCGGTCAAGTACGAGCGCACCAAGGCACACCGTTCCGCGTTTGCGACCTACGCAGGCCACATGGCCGGCCTGGACGCAGTGCGCAGCTCCCTGCGTGCCTGGGCTGCCACCAACGGCAACGACGTGACCGAGCGTCCGTACGAGTCGTGGAAGGGCGGCGTGGACAAGTCGTTCACGCAGGACGGTACCTACGACGTCTACTGGGCCATCAAGTAATCGTCTCACCACGATGATCTGATCCAGACGAAAACGCGCCGCAGTCCTGCGGCGCGTTTTTTTTTGCGCCACGGCGCTGCAATGGAATCGCCTTTATGTCACTGCTCGAACGTCGCAAGAAACATCCGTCGCTGCTGGCGTTTTGCGGCGCCTTGCTGGCCGCCAGCGCGGTGGGCCTGTCGGCCTATGCCTCGCACGGGGTAGCCGATGCGCTGGTGCAATCGCGGCTGCAACTGGCAGCGCTGTATGCCTTTGGCCACGGTGCCGTGCTGACGGTACTCGGCGCCACCGAAACGCGCGCGCTTGGCCGGCTCGGCCTGTATCTGCTGTTGCTCGGCACGCTGCTGTTTGCCGGCAGCCTGGTCGGCGGCGCGCTGCTGCACTGGCCCACCAGCCTTGCACCGGTGGGCGGCGTCAGCCTGATGCTGGGCTGGGCGGTGCTGGCGATCGGCGCGTTGAGGCGCTGAGCATGCCGCGCCATGCCCGCGGATTCGATGTGGAGGCCGCCTTCGCGCACCTGACCCGGCGCGATCGCGCGCTGGGCGCGTGGATGAAGCGCATCGGCCCGATCGCCGCGCAGCCGGGTTGGCGCAAGCCGTTCGATCCGGTGGACGCGTTGGCGCGCGCGATCCTGTTCCAGCAACTCAGCGGCAAGGCCGCATCGACGATCGTGGCGCGGGTGGAGGCGGCCATCGGTGCGCCGCGCCTGCATGCAGACACGCTCGGTCGCATCG
The DNA here is from genome assembly GCF_040202385.2 of Xanthomonas sp. WHRI 6108. NCBI lineage: Bacteria > Pseudomonadati > Pseudomonadota > Gammaproteobacteria > Lysobacterales > Lysobacteraceae > Xanthomonas > Xanthomonas sp. WHRI 6108. The sequence goes on from NZ_CP168198.1 coordinate 1,363,653, forward strand.
ACGACGCGGCACTGCGTGCGTGTGGCGTGTCCGGCAACAAGTCGCTGGCGCTGCGCGATCTGGCGCGCCGCGAGCGCGATGGCGAGATTCCCTCCCTGCGCAGGCTCGCCTTCATGGACGAGGAAGCGATCGTGCAGGCGCTGATCCCGGTGCGCGGCATCGGCCGCTGGACGGTGGAGATGATGCTGATGTTCCGCCTGGGGCGCCCGGATCTGCTGCCCGTCGATGACCTGGGCGTGCGCAAGGGCGCCCAGCGCGTGGACAGGCAGGAACAGATGCCCACGCCGAAGGAACTGGCCATCCGCGGCGAACGCTGGGCCCCGTACCGCAGCTACGCCGCGTTTTATCTATGGAAGATCGCCGACTTCAGCGTGGCAGCCAAAGTGCCGACGCCGCGCTCGCAGGAGTAGGGCGTTGCAGTGCGGTGCGTGCGGCTTGCCGCGCGCATTACGCCGGCGACCAACGCCAATGCCAGGGCTCGTAGATGATGCCGTAGGGATTGTCGCGCGGATAACTCAGCCGGTAGCCAAAGCGATCCGCGTTGTCGCGCAGCCACGCGAAGGCCGGCGTGGTCTCGAAGGATTCTTCCACCGGCGGCTCGCCGGGCGTGCCGATATCCAGTGCATCGCCGCTGTGGTGTTCGCTGAAGCCGGGCGCGGTGTTGACCGCCAGGATTTGCGGCACCGTCAGGCCGCGCGCCAGCTTGCGTTCGAAGATCGCCAGTTGGTAATCGTGGCTGCGATACCCGGACAACGCATCCAGCAGCACGCCAGCGCGTGCAGCGTCGGCCTGCATCTGCCGCCATGCACGGCTTGCGCCGGCGCTGAGCCACAACGGCCGTGCAAAACGATCGCGTCCGGCAAAGTGCAGGGCAGCAGGTTCGGCCACCAGGCTCAGCCCGGTCTGCCGTGGATACGCCTCCACGTCGATTTCCAGTTGCGCCAGCCGCTGCTGCACGCCGCTGACCGGCAACAGCGTGTTCGTACGGTCCGATGCACGCCCGCCTGGCAGTTCCAGCAGCGCCAGTGCCTCGTCCAGCCCCGGCTCGTACGCCAGTCGCGGGATCAACGGCATCACGCCCTGCGGCAGATGCGCGGCCAGGTAGCGTCCGTCGCGCTTGCGCCGCAGCAGCCAGTCGGCCTGCGCCAGCACGCGTGCATCCGCATTGCCGCGCGCACGCAGCAGGTCTGCCGGCCACAGTTCGATGTCGGAGGTGTTGAGCAGAAAGCGTGGGGAGTTGCGCATCGCCGCAGCTTAGCGGGTGCTACGTGAGGGCTGCCAGTCCGGAGCGGGGCGAACGCTTGCCTGCAGCGATAAAGATGCTCCGTTGAGCGGCGGCGGGGCGGATGCATGCGAGTGGAAGCTGATCCGTTCTGACGATCACTCACGCCTGTGCTTGTTCTCAACCGGGCTTACTTTCAAGCATCGGCGTCCTTGTCGCCCTGCGGCTTCGGCAGGCGCCCGGCCTTGCGCAGCGCATCGCGCAGCACGTATTCGATCTGCGCGTTGAGGCTGCGCAGTTCGTCGTCGGCCCAGCGCTGCGCGGCGGCCAGCACGTCGGCGTTGATGCGCAGCGGATAGGCCTTCTTCTCGCTCACTCGCGCTCCTGGCGGCCGCTATGGCGGCGCAGGTGCATCACCATCGACACGATCAAGACATTCACGCCGACGAGCATGCCGATCACCACCGCGTAGATGCCGGCGCGGTTGTCGCCGGCCCAGTACAGGCAGGCAGCACCGATCAGGATGACCAGGATCAAGGCCCAGCGCAGCCCCAGGCCGCGCGCGCGGTCGTCGTCGTCCGCACCGATGGAGGCGGCGATTGCCAACGCAGGCAAGCCGGAAAGCGCGACGACCAACGGCACCATGACATTCATTGCATCACCTCAATACAGCGAGCCGGCGTTGACCACCGGTTGGGTACCGCGATCAGAACACAACACGGTGAGCAGGTTGCTGACCATGTGCGCCTTGCGTTCTTCGTCCAGCTGCACAACGCCGTTTTTCTGCAGCTCGGCCAGCGCCATTTCGACCATGCCCACCGCACCGGCGACGATGCGCGTGCGTGCGGCGATCACCGCATTGGCCTGCTGGCGTTGCAGCATGGCCTGGGCGATTTCCGGCGCGTAGGCGAGGTGGCTGATGCGTGCTTCGATCACGTCCACGCCGGCCTGGGTCAGGCGCTCGTCCAGATGGCGCTTGAGTTGTTCGCTGATTTCGGCCGGATGGCTGCGCAGCGAGATCTGATCGTCTTCGTGCTGGTCGTACGGGTAGCTGGTGGCCATCGCGCGCAGCGCCGCTTCGGACTGGATATGCACGAAGCTTTCGTAATCGTCGACGTTGTAGACCGCCTCGGAAGCGTCCAGCACCTGCCACACGATGACCGCGGCGATCTCGATCGGGCTGCCGTCCAGTTCGTTGACCTTGAGCCGGCCGCTCTCGAAGTTGCGCACGCGCTGGCTGACCCGGCGCTTGGCATAGAAGGGGCTGTTCCAGCGCAGGCCCGGGTCCTTGACCGTGCCGACGTACTTGCCGAACAGGCTCAGCACCGCCGCCTGGTTCGGCTCCAGCGTGTACAGGCCGGCCAGCATGAAGATGCCCGCCGCCACCACCAACAGCGCAATCAGGAACCCGGCTGGAGTCGGGCTGCCGGCCGCCAGGGTCGTGAGAATGAACCAGGCGGCGCCCGCGAACGCGGCGCCAGCGGCGAGGATGACCGGAATGCCCGGCAGTGAGCTGATCGGCTTCTCTTTCATGAGGTGGGTGTCCTTGGGGATTGGAAAAAAGATATCAAAGTGATATCAGTTTATGCAAGTCGTGCGGTCGGCGGCCGTGGTGACGGCCCGTTAGAATGGCGGCCCCCTCCCGATCTGGACTGCGCTCATGACTACTCTCGGCACGCCGTTGTCGCCTTCCGCCACCCGCGTGTTGTTGCTGGGCTCGGGCGAGCTGGGCAAGGAAGTGGCGATCGAATTGCAGCGCTTCGGGGTGGAAGTGATCGCCGCCGATCGCTATGCCGACGCGCCGGCGATGCAGGTGGCGCACCGTTCGCACGTGCTGGATATGCTCGATCCCCAGGCGCTGCGCGCGCTGATCGCCCGGGAGCAGCCGCATCTGATCGTGCCGGAGATCGAGGCGATCCATACCGAGACGCTGCTCGCGCTGGAACGCGAGCAGGGCCAGCGGGTCATCCCGACCGCGCGCGCCGCACGCCTGACCATGGACCGCGAGGGCATCCGTCGCCTGGCTGCCGAAACGCTGGGCCTGCCGACCTCGCCGTATCGCTTCGTCGACACGGCTGCCGAGTATCGCGAGGCGATCGTCGCGGTGGGTCTGCCGTGCGTGGTCAAGCCGGTGATGTCGTCCTCGGGCAAGGGCCAGAGCACCCTGCGTAGCGCGGCGGACATCGAGGCGGCCTGGGATTACGCGCAGACCGGTGGTCGTGCCGGTGCCGGCCGCTGCATCGTTGAGGGCTTCATCGACTTCGATTACGAGATCACCTTGTTGACCGTGCGGCATGCCGGCGGCACCTCGTTCTGCGACCCGATCGGGCATTGGCAGAAGGACGGCGACTACCGCGAGAGCTGGCAGCCGCAGCCGATGTCAGCGGCCGCCTTGCAGCGCTCGCAGCAGATCGCGCAGGCCATCACCGACGACCTGGGTGGTCTGGGCCTGTTCGGCGTGGAATTGTTCGTCAAGGGCGACGAGGTGTGGTTCAGCGAGGTCTCGCCACGCCCGCACGACACCGGCCTGGTCACGCTGGTCTCGCAGGAGCTGAGCGAATTCGCCCTGCACGCGCGCGCGATTCTCGGCCTGCCGGTCGGTGCGGAAAACGGCGGCGTGATCCGTCAGAGCGGCCCGTCGGCCTCGTGCGCGCTGCTGGCGCACGGTCATGGCGTGCCGGCCTTCGACAATGTCGCGCAGGCTTTGCGCGACCCGGACACCGCACTGCGCCTGTTCGGCAAGCCGCGCGTGGACGGTCACCGCCGCGTCGGCGTCACGCTGGCGCGTGCCGACAGCATCGACGCCGCGCGCGAGAAGGCGCGGGTAGCCGCAGAGGCGTTGCAGATCCAGCTGGACTGAGCGCTGCGCGGGTCACGGCGCGGTTGCGGCAACCAGCCGCAATCGCGCCAAGACACAAGCAACCAACCGACGCTTCAAATCCCCAATCCCCAATCCCCAATCCCCAATCACCGCGCCCCAGCCACATCCACCCAAACCGCATGATGATCGCTGCCATCGGCGATCGCCGCTTCCGGCGTGGCGCTGGCGGGCCAGAAGATGCCGCTGCCGACCAAGGTGAACTGGCGCGAAGGCAGCACGTAGTCCAGCCGCATCGTGCCCGCCTGCGGCCCGAAGTCGCCGGTGACCTGGTGCGGGTCGCCCGCATGGGCAATGCCTTGCGCGGCGTATTCGGCGGTTTTTTCCGGGCCGCCTGCACTGTGCGGCGTGGGGTACTGCAGCACCCGCGGGTGCGTGATCAAGGCGCGGATCGCATCGTGCCGGCCGGCGCCGTCGACCGGGTCGTTATTGAGGTCGCCGAGAATGACGAAGCGCGCATCGGCGGGCAGCCCGCCGCAGCGGCCCTGGTCGTCGCACAGCCAGCTGGCGTCCTTGGGATTGTCCAGATACTCGCGCCACAGCCGCAGCTCGTCGTGGTTGCGGGCGACGTTACGCTTCTCGGCGCCATCGAACACCGGCGGGGTGGGGTGCGAGACCAGCGCGTGCACCACACCGAGCGGCGTGCGCACCGGCACGTCCCAATGCGACTTGGACGACAGCCGCAGCTGCGCCCAAATCGCGTCGGGATAGAACGATTGTTTGCTGGACGGGTCGGTCGGGCGCAGCGCACCCGGCAGCGCGCTCCATTTCAGCAACTGGAAACTGCGCACCGCCTGCGTGTCGATCGGGTAGCGCGACAGCACCAGCATGCCGTACTGGCCGGGATGCAATCCGTAACCCCAGGCATCGTTGCCGCGGGTGCGGCCATCGCCACCGACGCTGCCGTTGTTGTCCAGATCCAGGCCGCTTGGCACGCCGGTATTGACCGGGGCCAGGTAGCGATATGGGTAGCGCAACGCTGCGCCGCCGCCCGGCTGGGCGACCTCCAGATAGCGCTGCTGAAACAGATCGGCGGCGCGGTGCTCGGGGTCGAAGTCGAACTCGTTGAGCAGCACCAGATCCGGACGCACCCGCTGCAGCACTGCGGCGATCTTGCGCGCATGCGCGCTGTCGCCCTGCAGTTCGCGCACCAGGCCGCCGGCCTGATCCGAATACAGCGAGGTGTTGTAGGTCGCGATGCGCAGCTGGGCCGGCGCGGAGGCGGCAGTTGCCTTGGCGCTTGTCTCCGGAGAGGTCGCCTGATGGGCGCAGGCGGCGCAGAGCGCGGTCAGCGCAAGCAGTAAGAGAGGTCTGATCATAGCGATATTCTCGCATGTGCAAGACGACAGCCCGATGTCGTCCCGGCGGGGTTCACCCTTCCGGTGCAGCGGCAGGAAGCCCGCGCCACTGGCGGCCGTCGTAGGCCTCCAGCGCGCTGAAGCGGCGCTTGTAGTTCATCTTGGCATGGCCGTCGATCCAGTAGCCCAGATACACATGCGCGCGGCGCTCGCGTTGCGCCCACTGGATCTGCTGCAGGATCGCAAAGGTGCCCAGGCTGCGCGCAGTGGCATCCGGTGCGTAGAACGTATAGACCGCCGACAACGCATGCTCGGTGACATCGGTGACCGCAACGGCGAGCAGCCGCCCCGGCGCGTGCGCCACTGCGGGTTCGCGGATTTCCAGGAAGCGTCCATGCGACCACCCACCGATCAGGAACTGGTCGAATTCGGTGGCGCCATGTTCGTCCATGCCGCCGCCGGGATGGCGGTGCTTGAGGTACTGCCGGTACAACGCGAGTTGTTCGTCGGTGCGCTCGGCAGCGACCACGCGCACCACCAGGTCCTGGTTGCGCGCCAGGCAGCGGCGCTGGCTGCGATCGGGCCGGAACGCATCCACCGCGATGCGCACCGGCACGCAGGCGCGGCAACGTTCGCAATGCGGCCGGTAGACCAGATCGCCGGAGCGACGGAATCCCCATGCTAAGGCCTGCGGATAGATCGCACCCAGACGCGGGTCGTGCGGATCCAGCACCAGGTCGCGCGCGCGGCGCTCGGACCAGTAGCCACAGGCATGCTCGCCGGTCTGGAACAGGCGCAGGTCGTCATGGGTGTCGGCGTGGATGGCCATGGCGTCAGGATAGCGCCTGCGCGTCGCAACGGCGGCGACTGTCCGCCGGATGAATACGCCCGGCTGCCGCGTCAACGCGCGCGCCGATGGCTCGTTGATGTGGGTGTTGGTGGCAGCGCACGGTGGATCCGGATGCGCCACCCACGCGATGCGGCCCATGCAGGTGCCGCGTGTGGTTCCCACATTCCAGGAGTTTCTCATGACGTCTCGCAAACCGTTTCTCGCACTGGCCGTGCTGGCTGCCCTGTCCACCGGCGCGGTGTTCGCCGCTCCGCCTGCCGCCGGCGATGCGCCGCGTCCTGCCAAACTCGACAAGAACGGCGATGGCGTGATCGATCGCAGCGAGGCCGCTGCCGACCCCAAGCTGGCCGCACAGTTCGACACGCTGGACACCAACAAGGACGGCAAGCTGTCGCGCGACGAGCGGCCGCATCATCGCGGCCCGGGTCGCGGTGGACGCGGCGAATGGCTGAGCAAGCTCGACACCAACAAGGACGGCCGCATCAGCCGCGAAGAAGCCAAGGCCGACCCCAAGTTCGCCGCGCGCTTCGATGAGATGGACATCAACAAGGACGGCTTTGTCGATCGCGCGGACCGTGAGCTGCGCATGCAGCAGCATCGCGATGCATGGTTTGCCAAGGCCGATACCGACAAGGACGGCAAGTTGAGCAAGGCCGAGTTCGATGCCGCATCCAAGCAGCGCGGCGAGCATGGCCGCTGGGGTCAGGGCGAGCATGGCGATCACGGCAAGCGTCCGATGCCGGCCAAGCCTGCCGCGGGCAACTGAGTTCATCCAGTCGCTTACCCGGTCGCAGTGCTGCGACCGGGGCAGCACTGGCGTCACACGCAGCATGTAAACCGCAACACGCAACAAGGCGCCGATCGACCAACGGCCTCCCGCGCAAGCAGGAGGCCGTTTTTGTTGACTGGAATGGCCGCACTTGCCGCATGCGGCGATGGCGCCACGCCGGGATCAGAGCATCCCCAGCTTCATGTAGTGCCGCACGATGGGCAGCATGACCGCCGCCGTGCTCACCAGCATCGCGGCCGGGCTGAACATGCAGCGATACAGCAGCGGTGCCCGCGTGGTGCCGCGTCGTTGCGCATCGCGTTCCAGCATCGGGCGCATGACGCGTGGCAGCACCCGGATGGATTGGTAGGTGAGCACCGCCATGCCTGCGCCCAGCAGCAGCAATGACGCCCATGCGCCGGCATCCAGGCGTTTGAGCAGCAGCGTGCTGCCCACCACCAGCACCGACGTCAGCGTGGTGATGTGCAGGAAACGACGAATCGCCGCTGCTTCGGCGGCGGTCTGCGCAAAGCGCAGCAGATACCAGCACGACCAGTACGTGCCGACGCCGGCAATCAGCACGGCGCCGGCGGCGAATAGAGACGGCAGGCCGAGCCAGAGGCTTAGCGCACCGGCCGCGCCACCCCCGCCCAATGCCGAGCCGGTCAGCCCGCTCACGCCTAATTTGCCCGCGCCCCCCATGCCCGTCAGCACGATGGCCGCGCTCGCCGTCCCCGGCGCGGCCAGCAGGGTTGCCGAGGTCACCGCGGTGGCAAAGGCCACGCTGGGCGCGCTGCCATGGGCGAACTCGCCGAACCGGCGCAGCAGCTCGCCGCGCACGCTGGCACGTGCCCGCGACAGGCGCTTGCGCACGGCCGCATCGCTCAGCCCGAGCAGCGAGGCAACCTGCCGCGAACTCTGGCCTTCGCGATAAAACAGCAGCAGCGTCTCGCGGCTCTCTTCGGGCAATGCAGAAATGATGTCGAGCGCGGCGATCTCTTCTTCCACCTGCAGCAACTGGTCGGCGGGCGAGGGGGCCGGGTCGGCAGCCATCGCGATCGCCAGGTCCGCCGCTTCGCCGCTGAGCGCGCGATGCCGGTTGGCGCGCAGCCAGTCGCGCGCCAGGTTGCGGGTGATCTGCCGCAGCCACGGCAGGAAACTGGCCGGCTGATGCAATTGCGCCAGCCGCTGCCAGGCGCGCAGGAAGGCTTCCTGGGCGATGTCTTCGCTGGCGGCGATATCGCGGGTGATCGCCAGTGCGATGGCGGTCACCGTGTTCTGGCAGGCGCGCACGATGCGGCCGTAGGCCTGCTGGCAGCCGGCGGCGGCGACCGGCAATTCGCGTTGCAACATCAGGTCCAGCGTGTCGGTGTGCATCGGCGCAATCCATGTCCTGGTCCCAGCATGACGCAGGCGAGCAGCGGATGTGACCAACGTGATGGCGGTGGCGCCTGGCGCAGCGCCGGGTGGCTGCGCTCAGCGCGCCGGCTGGATCCGTACACGCACTTCGTCGTCCTCTGTGGCGGGCGGTGCGGTGGTGGCGGGCGCTGGCTGCGCGGCCGGCGGTGCCACTGGCCTGGCCGCATCCGGGGCATTGCGATGGCGCAGCACCACGAACATGGCGACCGCGCCGATCACCAGCAGCAGCACCAGCCGGATGCGCCAGGCCCAGCTGCGCGCATTGGTGCTCGAGCCGTTTTCGCCGTCGCGGAAGGTGTACTCCACATTCGGCAGATCGCGGCGGGTGGTGTCGAGCAGGCGTGCGTCGCGCAGCAGATCGCGGGCGCGCGGCTGGTCGTCGGCGTGCACGATCCACACCGTGGGGTAGGCCTGGGCGTTGCCCTGTTCGAGATAGCTGAACTGGCCGCTGCGCTTGCTCTCGTAGGAGCGGCCGTTGCTCATGCGCACGTCGATACCGGCGTTGCGCAGGAGATCGGCCACGCCTTCGGCGGTTTCGATACGTTGACTGCTGAAGATCTTGCGCATGCTTAAGGAGTGCCAGCGATTGCCGAGCAGGGCGCGCTGCGAATGCGCTTGCTCGAGCTGAAAGAAAGGAGCGGCAAGGACGTCGATCCAGGCCGGAAAGTGCAGGCGGCCATCAGCATGCCTGCGCGCGACGAACGCGGTGCAGCGATCAACATGGCGAGTCGTTTGCCGGCACCGCGATCGCGCTGCCGTCGGGCACCACCCGGATCAGGCCTTCCTGGGTGGTGCTGGCGACCAGCACGCCATCGCGGGTGAAGAACTGCCCGCGCGCCAGGCCGCGCGAACCCTGTGCGGTGGGGCTGTCGAGCGAATACAGCAGCCAGTCGTCGGTGCGGAACGGGCGGTGGAACCACAGTGCGTGATCGAGCGAGGCCATCTGCACGTTCGGCGTGTAGTAGCTGATGCCATGCGGAAAGGTGGAGGTGCCCAGCAGCTGAAAATCCGAGGCATAGGCCAGCAAGGCCTGGTGCAGGCCGACGTCGTCGCCGACCGGGTCGCTCAGGCGCAGCCACATCTGCTGGAAGGGCGGGCGCTTGGGCGGCTTGAGTTCGTCGCGCGGAAACACATGGCGAAACTCGAACGGGCCGCCACGCGACAGCCAGCGCTGCACCTTGGCAGGCAGTTTCTCCAGCACCTTCGCCGCCAGCGGCGGGGTGGGTTCGATGTCTTCGGGCGGCGGTACCACCGGCATCGCGGACTGGTGTTCGGCGCCGTCTTCGCGCTGCTGGAACGAGGCCGCGCAGAAGAAGATCACCTTGCCATGCTGGATCGCGGTGACCCGGCGCACCGAAAAACTGCCGCCATCGCGGGTGCGGTCGACGTCGTAGACGATCGGGTGGTCGATATTGCCGGCGCGCAGGAAATAGGCATGCAGGGAGTGCGCTTGGCGGCCGTTGTCCACGGTGGCCTGCGCGGCGGCCAGTGCCTGGCCCAGCACCTGTCCGCCGAACACGTACTTGGTGCCGATATCGCGGCTCTGGCCGCGGAACAGGTTGTCTTCCAGGCGCTCCAGCGACAGCAGGCTGATCAGTTCGGAGACGACGGGTTCGGCAGTGGCGGACAAGGGGCTGGCCTGGGCGTGCGACGGACCGCGATTATAGCGGGCCGCCCCCTGCGCGCCGTGCGGGAGCGGCGTCAGGCCTTCTGCAGCCGCGCCACCAGGCCGTGCAGGGCGGCCTGCGCATCCGGCGCGTACCAGCCGTCGATGAAGCGCTCCAGCTGGATCAGCTCCGGCGCCAGTGCCGCGCGCAGATCGGCGCGCGCAATCGCGCGCGTGGTCAGCATCGGCTGGCGCGGCAGCTGCTGCAGGTCCTGCAGCCAGGCCACCGCGCGGGCGGTGACCAATTCGCCATCGACCAGTTCGTCGACCAGGCCGATCGTGACCGCCTGCTCGGCCGGCAGCAGTTGCCCGGAGATCAGCAGGCGCTCGGCGCGGTGCGCGCCGACCACGCGGCGCAGCAGGCGCTGGATGCCTTCCGGCGCAGCCAGGCCCACCTGCACCTCGTTCAAGCCGATCGCATACGGTTTGGCGGTATCGGCGCTGCGTGCCATCACCCGGTAGTCGCAGCACAGCGCCAGCACGCAGCCGCCGGCCGGCGCATGCCCGCCGATGGCCGCGACCACGGGCACGCGGCTGTTGGCCAGCGCCTGCGCGGCCTCGAAGAAGGCCGTCCAGCTGGCCAGCAATGCGGCGCGGTCGGTGCCATGCGCCAGCAGGTGTGGCACGTCCATGCCACCGGAAAAGATCCGCTCGCTGCCCGCCAGCACGATGCCGTCGGTCTCCTCGCCGGCCTGCTGCACCGCAACGCTCAGGGCCTGGCACAGCGCGCTGTCCAGTGCATTGACCGGCGGGCGCGCCAGACGGATTTCGCGAAGACGGCCATGGTCTAAGATCTGGATGCTCATTCGGGGCTCCTGGAGGTTGGGTCATGATAGACGGCAGTCGAAGCAGGCAGCGCATATATGCACGCGTGCTCGGTGCATGGGTGATGCTGGCAAGTGCAGGCGCTGGCGCGCAGTGCCTGCCCGAGTTCAAGGGCGGCTGGATCCGCATTCCGCCACCCGGTGGCATGGGCATGGCAGCGGGCTTCGGACAGTTCCACAATGGCTGTGCGCAGCCGTCGAAGGTCACCGCGGCCAAGAGCAGTGCGTTTGCCGATGTGTCCATCCACGAGACCACGCAAACCAACGGCGTCAGCCGCATGCGCGCCGTGCCGGAGCTGGCATTGCCGGCCGGCAAGTCGGTGCCGCTTGCACCGGGCGGCCTGCATCTGATGCTGATGGAAGCGCGTGCGCCGCTGCAGGAAGGCGCGCAGGTGCCGGTGACCTTTACCTTGCAGGATGGCCGCGAGGTCAAGACCACGCTGCAGGCGCGCAAGCGCGCGCCGGGTTCGTAGACGCGCGCAGTGCGCGGCTGAGCGGAGTCTGGGTCCTGCAGTGTTTGCCGAGCCCACTGCGCGATGTTGCCGATCAAACGCGATGCGTGGTGGCGAGCAGGCTGCCACTTCACGGTGTCGGTCTCGATCACGCGGCCTGTCAGTGGTATCGCGCAGCGGCAGGACAGGAGCGCTGCAAACAACAACGGCGGCTCCCGGAAGAGCCGCCGTCGTCTTATGGCGCTGGCGAGCCAGCGCGCAACTGGCAAATCTCAGCTGCTGGCGGCGCGTACCGCATCCGGCAGCGCCGCGCTCTTGCCGGTCTGCGTATCGATCCACACCACCACCACGTTGCCATCGGAATACAGCACGCCCTCGTCCTTCTGGTCGAGGATGCGGTGGCCGATGGTGATGCTGCTGCTGCCCAGGCGCTCGACGAACAGTTCCACCAGGATGTCGTTCGGCCATATCAGCGGGCGCTTGTAGTTGACGTTGGTGGCCGCAACCACCGGCGCGATGCGGTCGGTCATCGCCACGCCTTCAACGCCCAGCATCCAGCGCACGCGCGCTTCCTCCAGGTACGAAATGTACTTGGCGTTGTTGACATGGCCCATGCTGTCCATGTCGCGCCAGCGCACGCTGATCGGGATGCGTGCCAACACCTTGTGCTCTTCGCTCATCAGCTTGCCTTCTTCTTTGCGGTTTTCTTGGTGGCGGACTTGGCGACTTTCGCCACCTTCTCCGGTTTGATCTTGCGTGGCGGGCGCGCATCGGGCTTGTTGGCCATCGCCGCCGGCCGGGTCTCGCGCGCCTTCACCGATGGCAGCATCTTGGCCAGGAACTGCCCGGTGTAGGACGCCTTGTGCGCGGCCACATCTTCCGGCGTGCCGGAGACCAGGATGCTGCCGCCGCGATGGCCACCTTCCGGGCCCAGATCCACGATCCAGTCGGCGGTCTTGATCACGTCCAGATTGTGTTCTATCACCACCACCGTGTTGCCCTCGTCGCGCAGCTTGTGCAGCACGCCGAGCAGCGCTTCGATGTCGTGGAAGTGCAGGCCGGTGGTCGGCTCGTCGAGGATGTACAGGGTACGTCCGGTATCGCGACGCGACAGCTCCTTGGACAACTTGACGCGCTGCGCCTCACCGCCGGACAGCGTGGTCGCGCTCTGGCCGAGCTTGATGTAACTCAGGCCCACATCCACCAGCGTTTCCAGCTTGCGTGCGATCGACGGCACCGGCTCGAACAGCCGCAGCGCGTCCTCGACGGTCATCTGCAGCACGTCGCTGATGTTGAAACCCTTGTAGCGGATCTCCAGCGTCTCGCGGTTGTAGCGCTTGCCGTGGCAGACATCGCAGGGCACGTAGACGTCGGGCAGGAAGTGCATTTCCACCTTGATCAGGCCATCGCCCTGGCAGGCCTCGCAGCGGCCGCCGCGCACGTTGAAGCTGAAACGGCCCGGCGAATAGCCGCGCGCGCGCGCTTCCGGCACCTGCGCGAACAACTCGCGCAACGGCGTGAACATGCCGGTGTAGGTGGCTGGATTGGAGCGCGGCGTGCGCCCGATCGGCGACTGGTCGATATCCACGACCTTGTCGAACAGATCCAGATTTTCCACCTCGCGATGCGCGGCCACCGGATGCGAGGCGCCGTTGATCTCGTTGGCCGCCAGCGAGAACAAGGTGTCGTTGATCAGCGTGGACTTGCCCGAGCCGGACACGCCGGTGATGCAGGTCAACAGGCCGGCCGGAATATCCAGGTCGACATTCTTCAGGTTGTTGCCGGTCGCCCCGCGCAGATGCAGCATCATCTTCGGGTTGGGCTTGTGGCGCTGCTTGGGAATCTCGATGCGGCGCTTGCCCGACAGGTACTGGCCGGTCAGCGAGCCGGGCGCATCCAGGATGTCCTGCAACGAGCCTTGCGCACAGATTTCGCCACCGTGCACGCCGGCGCCGGGGCCGATGTCCAGCACGTAATCGGCCAGGCGGATCGCGTCTTCGTCATGCTCGACGACGATGACGGTATTGCCCAGGTCGCGCAGCCGCGTCAGCGTGCCGAGCAGGCGTTCGTTGTCGCGCTGATGCAGGCCGATCGATGGCTCGTCCAGCACATACATCACCCCGACCAGGCCGGCGCCGATCTGGCTGGCCAGCCGGATGCGCTGCGCCTCGCCACCGGACAAGGTATCGGCCTTGCGTTCCAGGGTCAGGTAATCCAGGCCCACGTCGACCAGGAAGCCCAGCCGCTCGCCGATCTCCTTGACGATCTTGCTGGCGATCTCGCCACGCCAGCCCGGCAGCGACAAGCCGCGGAAAAAGCTCAGCGCCTCGTTGACCGGCAGCACCACCAGTTCGGGCAGCGGGCGGTCGGCGACGAACACGTTGCGCGCGGCACGGTTCAGGCGCGTGCCGTTACAGGCCGGGCAGGGCTGCTGGCTGACGTACTTGGTCAGCTCTTCGCGCACGGCCGGCGATTCGGTTTCGCGGTAGCGGCGTTCCAGGTTCGGCAGGATGCCCTCGAAGCGGTGCTTGCGCGTGGTGCGCCCGCCCGCATCGGTGAAGTAAGTGAAACTGATCACCTCATCGCCGCTGCCGAACAGCACCGCCTGGCGCACCTTGGCTGGCAGCGTGTTCCACACCGCGTCCACGTCGAACTTGTAGTGCTTGGCCAGCGAGGCGATCAGCTGGAAATAATAGGCATTGCGCCGATCCCAGCCGCGCACTGCGCCGGCCGACAGCGATAGCTCCGGATGCACCACGACGCGATCCGGGTCGAAGAACTCGGCCACGCCCAGGCCATCGCAGCTGGGACAGGCGCCCACCGGTGCGTTGAATGAAAACAGCCGCGGCTCCAGCTCCGGCAGCGAGTAATCGCAGACCGGGCAACTGTACTTGGACGAGAACAGGTGCGGCGCCGCGGCCGGGTCGTCCAGCGACTGCACTGCGACCATGCCTTCGCCGAGCTTGAGCGCAGTCTCGAAACTTTCCGCCAGTCGTTGCTTGATGTCTTCGCGCGGACGGAAGCGGTCGATCACCGCCTCGATGGTGTGCTTCTGGCGCAGCGCCAGTGGCGGCACCGCGTCGATCTCGTACAGCTCGCCGTCCACGCGCACACGCACAAAGCCCTGCGCGCGCAGCTGCTCGAACACCTGCGCATGCTCGCCCTTGCGTTCGCGGATCACCGGCGCCAGCAGCATGTAACGCTGCTCCTGGTCCTGCGTGAGCATGTGGTCGACCATCTGGCTGACGGTCTGCGCCTCCAGCGGGAAGCCGTGGTCCGGGCAGCGCGGCTGACCGACGCGCGCGTACAGCAGGCGCAGGTAGTCGTAGATCTCGGTGATCGTGCCGACCGTGGAACGCGGATTGTGCGAGGTCGATTTCTGTTCGATCGAAATCGCCGGGGACAGGCCTTCGATGTGGTCCAGGTCCGGCTTTTCCATCACGCTGAGGAACTGGCGCGCATACGCCGACAGCGACTCGACGTAGCGGCGCTGGCCTTCTGCATAGATGGTGTCGAACGCCAACGACGACTTGCCCGAGCCGGACAGGCCGGTGATCACGATCAGTTTGTCGCGAGGCAGGTCGAGGTCGATGTTCTTGAGGTTGTGCGTCCGCGCGCCGCGGATGCGGATGAAATCCATCGCCATGGGGGATCCGATGTCGGGCCGGCGAACCGGCAGTGGTGCGAGCGTGCTCAGCAGGAATGAGTGGCAGTCGATCAGCCTACCCGCCGACCTAGGTGAGGGCAATTGCCCCAAATGCCAGTCTGACCGGGCGCCTGTGGCGGCCGGATGATGCGTTGCACGGGTGGATCGGGCGGGGCCATGGCCGGCTGGCCGGCAGGTTGACCCCAAACCCCGCAAGCCCGTACAATCCCGCTCCTGTCTGCCCTAGGGCACGTCAGTGCGACCATAATAACTACAGAGGAAAACCTGGTCATGTACGCAGTTCTGGTAACTGGCGGTAAGCAATACCGCGTCGCGCAGGGCGAAACGCTCCGCGTGGAAAAGCTCGATGTCGAAGCTGGCAACGAGATCAAGTTCGACACCGTCCTGATGCTGGGCGATAGCGATGGCATCAAGCTGGGCGATGCGCTGAAGGGCGCCTCGGTCACCGCCAAGGTCGTGGCCCATGGCCGCGCCGACAAGGTGCGCATCATCAAGTTCCGTCGCCGCAAGCACCACATGAAGCGTCAGGGACACCGTCAGCACTACACCGAAATCGAGATCACCGGCATCGCCGGTGGCGATAAGAAGTAAGGAGAACCAGTCATGGCACACAAAAAAGGCGTAGGTTCCTCGCGCAACGGTCGCGATTCCAACCCGAAGTACCTGGGTGTGAAGATCTTCGGTGGCCAGGCCATCGATGCCGGCAACATCATCGTGCGTCAGCGTGGCACCCAGTTCCATCCGGGCGCCGGCGTCGGCCTCGGCCGTGACCACACCCTGTTCGCGCTGGTCGACGGCAAGGTGGAGTTTTCCACCAAGGGCCCGAAGAAGCGTCGCACCGTCAGCGTGGTTGCCGAGGCGTAATCGCCCGCTCCATGCAGGCCAGTCCGTCAGGCATCGCTGCCTGGCGGACGAGACGGAAAGCCCCGCTTTTGCGGGGTTTTTCGTTTGGCGGCCGGGAGTGGAGAATCGGGATTGGGGATTCGCAACGGCGGATTTCGACAGTCCCGGTACCGCTGCTTCCTGCTGTTTCCGCGGCCGCCTAGCGGCGTCCTGCGGTGGTGTTACCAATCCCAAATTACGAATCCCAAATCTCATGAAGTTAGTCGACGAAGCAGAAATCCTGGTCAGTGCCGGCAATGGCGGCAATGGCTGTGTCGGCTTTCGCCGCGAGAAGTTCATCCCGCTCGGTGGGCCCGATGGCGGCGACGGCGGTAACGGCGGCAGCGTATGGATCGTGGCCGACGAGAACGTCAATACGCTGGTCGACTTCCGGCATGAGCGCACCTTCAAGGCGCAGCGCGGCGAGAACGGCATGGGCCGCCAGGCCTACGGCAAGGGCGGCGAAGACCGCATCATCGTGGTGCCGGTCGGCACCGTGGTGATGAACGTGCAGACCGACGAAGTCATCGGCGACCTGACCCAGCATGGCGATCGCCTGCTGGTGGCCAAGGGCGGCAAGGGCGGCCTGGGCAACATGCATTTCAAGAGCTCGGTCAATCGCGCGCCGCGCCAGTCCACCACCGGTGAAGAGGGCGAGGAGCGGTTGCTCAAGCTGGAGCTGAAGCTGCTGGCCGACGTCGGCTTGCTGGGCTTTCCCAATGCGGGCAAGAGCACCCTGATTCGCGCGGTGTCCTCGGCAACCCCGAAGGTGGCCGATTACCCCTTCACCACCCTGTACCCGAATCTGGGCGTGGTCAGTGTCGAGGCATACCGCAGCTTCGTCATCGCCGACGTGCCAGGCCTGATCGAGGGCGCGGCCGACGGTGCCGGGCTGGGCACGCAGTTCTTGCGCCATCTGCAGCGCACCCGTCTGCTGCTGCATCTGGTGGACATTTCGCCGATGGATGGTGGGGTGGAGGCGTCGCCGGTGGATCAGGTGCGCACCATCGAGCGCGAGCTGGAGCGCCACGATCCGGAGTTGCTGAAGAAGCCGCGCTGGCTGGTGCTCAACAAGGCCGACCTGATGTTCGAGGACGAGGCCCGCGCTGCGGCCGAGACGATCGTGGCCGAACTCGGCTGGACCGCGCCGTGGTATCTGGTCTCGGCGCTGGGCCGCGATGGCACCTTCCCGATCATGAAGGACATCATGGCGTTCTTCGACCGTCAGCGCGAGGACGAGCTCGAGGCACGCAATGCCGGCTGAGCGCATGCGCAGGCACACAAAAAACCCGGCCAAGGCCGGGTTTTTCTATGCCACCGCAAGCCAGGCCTGCGGTGATGCCAACCCGGCTCGCTTACGCGGCCTTGATGGCCTTGATGCGAGCGGTCAGGCGGCTCTTGTGACGCGCAGCCTTGTTCTTGTGAATCAGGCCACGGGCGCTGAAACGGTCGAGAATGGGCTGGGCAACGGCGAAAGCAGCTTCGGCGCCTGCAGCATCGTTGGCGTCAAGGGCCTTGATCACCTTCTTGACGGCGGTGCGCAGCATCGAACGCTGGCCCGTGTTGCGCTCATTGCGCACGACGGTCTGCTTGGCGCGCTTCTTGGCGGACTTGATATTGGCCACGGTGGTGGGTTCCTGAAAAATCGGTGTAGTGGAAAAAGCAAGCGGGAAAGTATGATGGGCTTAGTTATGTACGTCAAGTCAGTTGTCAAGAGGGATGCAGCGTGAGCAAGCCCGGCATGTTGAGAGGCCTGCTCTCATTCAGCAGTATGACCATGGTGTCGCGGGTGTTGGGCCTGATCCGCGACCAGGCGATCTCCACCACCTTCGGCGCCAATGCGGTCACCGACGCGTTCTGGGTGGCGTTCCGGATCCCCAATTTCCTGCGTCGGCTGTTTGCCGAGGGCTCGTTCGCCACCGCCTTCGTGCCGGTGTTCACCGAGGTCAAGGAGACCCGCCCGCATACCGACCTGCGCGAGCTGATGTCGCGGGTGTCCGGCACGCTCGGCGGCATGTTGCTGCTGATCACCGCGCTGGGGCTGATCTTCACCCCGCAGCTGGCGTCGGTGTTTTCCGATGGCGCGGCCACCGATCCGGATAAATACGGCCTGCTGGTCGATTTGTTGCGGCTGACGTTTCCGTTTCTGTTGTTTGTCTCGTTGACCGCGCTGGCGGGCGGGGCGCTCAACAGCTTCCAGCGGTTTGCGATTCCGGCGCTGACGCCGGTGATCCTCAACCTGTGCATGATCGCCGGCGCGCTGTGGCTGGCGCCGCGGCTGGACGTGCCGATCCTGGCGCTGGGCTGGGCGGTGCTGGTGGCCGGGGCGCTGCAGTTGCTGTTTCAGCTGCCGGCCCTGAAGGGCATCGACCTGCTGACGCTGCCGCGCTGGGGCTGGACGCACCCGGATGTGCGCAAGGTGCTGACCCTGATGATTCCGACCCTGTTCGGTTCGTCGATCGCACAGATCAACCTGATGCTGGACACGGTGATCGCCGCGCGGCTGGCCGACGGCTCGCAGTCGTGGCTGTCGCTGGCCGACCGGTTCCTGGAACTGCCGCTGGGCGTGTTCGGGGTGGCGCTGGGCACGGTGATCCTGCCGGCGCTGGCGCGCCATCACGTCAAGACCGACCGCAGCGCGTTCTCCGGCGCGCTGGACTGGGGGTTCCGCACCACGCTGCTGATCGCGATGCCGGCGATGCTCGGCTTGCTGCTGCTGGCCGAGCCGCTGGTGGCAACCTTGTTCCAGTACCGCCAGTTCACCGCCTTCGATACGCGTATGACCGCGATGTCGGTCTACGGCCTGAGCTTCGGCCTGCCGGCGTACGCCATGCTCAAGGTGTTGTTGCCGGCCTTCTACGCCCGTCAGGACACCCGCACCCCGGTGCGTGCCGGTGTGGCGGCGTTGATCGCCAACATGGTGTTCAACTTCGCGTTGCTGGCAGTGGTCTACCAGATCATGGTGCCGCCCGAGCTCAAGGCGCAGGGCGTGATGCAGGCGCTGGGCAAGCAGCCGGGCCTGCATCTGGCGCTGGGCATCGCCAGCGCACTGTCCAGTTATCTCAACCTGGGTTTGCTGTGGTACTGGCTGGGCAAGTCCGGCGTGTACCAGCGCCGGCCGGGTTGGGCTGGCTATGCGCTGCGCCTGCTGCTGGCATGCGCGGCGATGGTGGCGGTGCTGTTGGGCCTGCTGTGGTGGCTGCCATCGTTCACCGTGATGGACAAGTGGGATCGCATCGGCTGGCTGGTGGTGCTGGTCGGCAGCGGTGGGGCGACCTACCTGGTGGCGCAAGTGGCGCTGGGATTGCGGCCGCGGCATCTGCGCGAGGGCTAGTCGTCCGCCGAGCTGGCCGAGCGGGTGCAGAGCCAGCCGTCATGCACGGTGGGCGGGGCCAATCCCGGGCCGGGAAGGCGCGCAATCGTCTGCCCGCTTCCGGGACGCGGCGGCACAGGCCCGCCCGGGGACGCGCCCATGCGGATTGACAGGCACGGCTATACTTGCGGGTTATGCATCAACGAGGGTCGGCCGGCAGGCCGGCATCTGTTTGGATCGAGGAATGAGCAGGCTGTTTAGAGACGTCGAGGGCGGGACGCTGTTCCCGCACGGAAGCGTGGTCTGCATCGGCGCCTTCGATGGCCTGCACCTGGGGCATCGGGCATTGGTGCAGCATGCGGTCGCGCGCGCGCGCGCGCTGGGGGTGCCGGCGGTGGCGGTGAGCTTCGAGCCACTGCCGCGCGAGTTTTTCGCCCCGGCCGCGCCGCCGCCGCGGCTGACCCTGGCCCGCGCCAAGATCGAAGGGCTGCACGGCTTCGGTGCCGACAGCGTGGGCATGATCCGGTTCGACGGTCGCCTGTCGGCGATGAGTGCCGAAGACTTCGTGCGTCTGGCCCTGGTCGGCCGACTGTGCGCCAAAGAGGTCTGGATCGGCCCGGAGTTCCGTTTCGGCCATCGGCGTGGCGGCGATATCGGCCTGCTTCGCTCGCTTGGTGCCCAATACGGCTTTGCAGCGGGCGAAATCGCGCCGGTGCACCTGCACGGCGAGCGCATCTCGGCCACGCGCATCCGTGAGCTGCTGGGCGCGGGCGAGTTCGCGCACGCCGGGCAATTGCTTGGCCGTCCGTATGCCATCGGCGGGCGGGTGGTGCGCGGCAAACAGCTTGGCCGCACCCTCGGCTATCCCACCGCCAATCTGCGCTTTCCGCGCACGCCGGCGCTGTCGGGCATTTACGCGACCTGGGTGCATGGCGTGGCCGAGCGGCCGTGGCCGTCGGTCTCGAGCTTTGGCACGCGCCCGACCGTGGCCGGTGTGGAGCCGCTGCTGGAAGCGCATCTGTTCGATTTCCAGGGCGATCTGTATGGCCGGCATATCGAGGTCGAATTCGTCGCCAAGCTGCGCGACGAAGAGAAGTTCGACGGCCTGGACGCGCTGACGGTGCAGATGCATCGAGATGCCGAGCAGGCGCGTGCGGTGTTGGACAGGCACGCAGTTTCTGCAACACATGCGAGTTCCTCGCAACAGCCCGCCTATGATGCGAGTCCCTCGCAAGAGCCGACCTATGATGCGAGTCCCTCGCAAGAGCCCGCACATCCATGTGCGGACTTATTAAAAATCCAGCGCAACGGTAGAGACCTGTGACCCAAGACTACAAAGCCACTCTCCATCTGCCCGCGACGGAATTCCCGATGCGCGGCGACCTGCCCAAGCGCGAGCCGGCGATGCTGGACCGCTGGGAGCGCGAGGGGCTGTACGCGCAACTGCGCGCCAATGCGGCAGGGCGCCCGCTGTTCGTGCTGCACGACGGCCCGCCGTATGCCAATGGCCAGATCCATCTGGGCCATGCGGTCAACAAGATCCTCAAGGACATCATCGTCAAGTCGAAGTATCTGGCTGGCTTCGATGCGCCCTACATCCCGGGCTGGGATTGCCACGGCCTGCCGATCGAGATCGCGATCGAGAAAAAGTACGGCAAAGTCGGCGTCAAGCTCGATGCAGCCGAGTTCCGCCAGAAGTGCCGCGAGTACGCCACCGAGCAGATCGATCTGCAGCGCCGCGATTTCAAGCGCCTGGGCGTGATCGGCGATTGGGACAACCCGTACAAGACGCTGGATTTCCGCTTCGAAGCCAACGAGATCCGCGCGCTGGCCAAGGTGGTCGACAATGGCCACCTGACCCGTGGCGTGAAGCCGGTGCACTGGTGCTTCGATTGCGGCTCGGCGCTGGCCGAGGCCGAGATCGAATACGCCGACAAGGTGTCGCCGACGGTGGACATCGCCTATCCGGCGCGTGATCCGGCGGCTGTCGCTGCCGCGTTCGGCGCCAGCCTGCCGGCGGGCGTGGGCGTGGCGGTGCCGATCTGGACCACCACGCCGTGGACACTGCCGGCGTCGCTGGCGGTGAGCCTGGGCGCGGAACTGGACTACGTGCTGGTCGAAGGCCCGGCCGATCGCGGCCAGCCGCGCTGGTTGGTGGTGGCCGAGGCCCTGGCCGGCAAGGCGCTGTCGCGCTATGGCGTGGACACGGTGGTGGTGCACGGCCATGCCAAGGGCGCGGCGCTGGAGCAGATGCTGCTGAACCACCCGTTCTATGCCGAGCGCGAGATTCCGCTGCTGCTGGGCGACCACGTGTCGGCCGAGGACGGTACCGGCGCGGTGCATACCGCACCGGGCCATGGCCAGGAGGACTACCAGGTCTCCAAGCAGTACGGCCTGCTCGAGCGTTACGGCGCGGCGCAGATCAACCCGGTGGACGGGCGCGGCGTGTACCTGCCGTCGACGCCGCCGCTGGGCGACACCGTGCTGGCCGGGCTGCACATCTGGAAGGCCAACGACATCATCATCGAGGCGCTGCGCGACACCGGCGTGTTGCTGGCGGCCAGCAAGATGGAGCACAGCTATCCGCATTGCTGGCGCCACAAGACGCCGATCGCGTTCCGTGCCACGCCGCAGTGGTTCATCTCGATGGAGCAGGCCAACCTGCGCGCCGATGCGCTCAAGGCCATCGACAACGTGCACTGGTATCCGTCCTGGGGCCAGGCGCGTATCGCCGGCATGGTCGATGGACGTCCGGACTGGACCATCTCGCGCCAGCGCACCTGGGGCGTGCCGATCGCCTTGTTCGTGCATCGCGAAACCGGCGAGCCGCATCCGCGCAGCACCGAGTTGCTGCGCCAGGTCGCCGACCGGGTGGAACTGGGCGGCGTGGACGTGTGGTACACGCTGGATGCGGCCGAACTGCTGGGCGACGAGGCGGCCGATTACGACAAGATCACCGACATCCTGGACGTGTGGTTCGACTCCGGCGTGACCCATGAAGCGGTGCTGGTGGACCGCGGCCTGCCCAAGCCGGCCGACCTGTACCTGGAGGGCTCCGACCAGCACCGTGGCTGGTTCCAGTCCTCGCTGCTGACCGGCGTGGCGATGGACAAGGCGGCGCCGTACAAGCAGTGCCTGACCCACGGCTTCACCGTGGACGAGCACGGCCGCAAGATGTCCAAGTCGCTGGGCAACGGCATCGAGCCTCAGGACATCATGAAGACCCTGGGCGCGGACATCCTGCGCCTGTGGATCGCCTCGGCCGATTACAGCAACGAGATGTCGCTGTCGCAGGAGATCCTCAAGCGCAACGCCGATGCGTATCGCCGCCTGCGCAATACCGCGCGCTTCCTGCTCGGCAACCTGCACGGCTTCGATCCGCTGCAGCACCTGGTGACGCTGGACGACATGGTGCTGCTGGACCGCTGGATCGTGCACCGCGCGCACGAATTGCAGGAAAAGATCGTTGCCGCGTATGCGCGCTACGACTTTGCCGAAATCGTGCAGGCGCTGCTGAATTTCTGCAGCGTCGACCTGGGCTCGCTGTATCTGGACGTGACCAAGGACCGCCTGTACACGATGGCCGAGGATGCACGCGGCCGCCGCTCGGCGCAGAGCGCGATGTATCACGTGGCCGAGGCGTTCGTGCGCTGGATCGCGCCGGTGCTGAGCTTCACCGCCGAGGAACTGTGGGGCTACCTGCCGGGCAAGCGGGTCGACAACGTGTTGTTCGCCACCTGGTACGACGGCCTGGCGCCGTTGCCGGCCGACGCCGCGCTGAGCAGTGCCGATGTCGACAGGCTGCTGGCCTTGCGCGAGCAGGTGGCCAAGGTGCTGGAGCCGATGCGTGCCAATGGGGCGATCGGCGCGGCGCTGGAAGCGGAGATCACGGTGGCCGCCGATGCGCAGACCGCCGCGCGCTGGCAGCCGCTGGCCGACGAGCTGCGCTTCCTGTTCATCAGTGGCGATGTGACCGTGACTGCGGCCAGCACCGACGACATCTTCGTCAGCGCGCAGCCGACCAGCAAGGCCAAGTGCGTGCGTTGCTGGCACCACCAGGCCAGCGTGGGCAGCGATCCGCGTCACCCGGAACTGTGCAGCCGCTGCGTCAGCAATATCGAAGGCCCCGGCGAGCAACGCCGCTGGTTCTGACGGTGTTGCGTGAAGGCGCGCGGCGGGCAGGTCCTGCCACGCGTTGTCGAGACCCCGTACGGGCTGCGTGCGCCTCTATCGCGGCATCATGGGCAGGCGCTGGTGCCGGATGACGAGTGCCTCGGCGCTGCACGCACGCCCTTGCTGAAGCGTGGCGCATACGGCACGGCGGGGCAGGGTAGCCGGCTCCGGTGCCCATGCCATCCTTGCCTGCCTGTCATTCCGCTTTCGTCAGCTTCATCTGCCACCGCCGTCACCTATCGCCATCCAGGCATCTTCTCCGACGTCGGAGAAGTCACCACCAACTGCGACCTTCCGACATGAGTCAACGCCCCAAACCCTCCGCCCTGATCTGGTTGCTGCTGTCGGCACTCGTGGTCGGGCTGGACCAGTGGAGCAAGGCCTGGGTGCTGTCCAGCCTGCCCGAATACACGCCGGTGCCGGTGATCGACGGCTTCTGGAACTGGTACCGCACCTACAACACCGGCGCGGCCTTCAGCTTCCTGAGCGATGCCGGCGGCTGGCAGCTGTGGTTCTTCACTGCGTTGGCGGTGGGCATCAGCGGCCTGCTGGCGTTCTGGCTGTCGCGCACCGCGCGTGGGCAGTGGCGCAGCGCGCTGCCGTATGCGCTGGTGATCGGCGGGGCGATCGGCAACGTGATCGACCGCCTGATGCACGGCCACGTGGTCGATTTCATCCAGTGGTACATCGGCACCCATACCTGGCCGGCGTTCAACATCGCCGACTCTGCAATCGTGGGCGGCGCCATCGGGATTGCGGTATTCGGTCTGTTCGACAAGTCCGGCAAGCAGAAGTCGGAAATCGGGAATCGACGCTGAAGTCGCGGCGCACCGGCGCCGCCCGGTCCCATCCTCCAGTCCCCATTCCCGTAGAATGCCCACCATGGATGTCCTGCTCGCCAATCCCCGTGGTTTCTGTGCCGGCGTCGACCGTGCGATCGAGATCGTCAAGCGTGCGATCGAAACGCTGGGCGCGCCGATCTATGTGCGCCACGAAGTGGTGCACAACCGTTTCGTGGTCGACGACCTCAAGCAGCGCGGCGCGGTCTTCGTCGAGGAACTGGACGAGGTGCCCGACAACGCCACGGTGATCTTCAGCGCACACGGCGTCTCGCAGGCGGTGCGTCAGGAAGCCGAGCGCCGCGGGCTCAAGGTGTTCGACGCGACCTGTCCGCTGGTGACCAAGGTGCATTTCGAGGTGGCGCGGCATTGCCGGGCCGGCCGCGACGTGGTGCTGATCGGCCACGCCGGGCATCCGGAAGTGGAAGGCACGATGGGGCAGTGGAGCCGCGAGCGCGGTCCGGGCACGATCTATCTGGTCGAGGACATCGAGCAGGTCGTCACGCTGCAGGTCCGCCAGCCGGAGAACCTTGCCTACACCACCCAGACCACGCTGTCGGTGGATGACACCATGGGCATCATCGAGGCCCTGCGTGCGCGCTTCCCGGCGATGCAGGGGCCGCGCCACGACGACATCTGCTACGCCACCCAGAACCGCCAGGACGCGGTGCGCGATCTCGCGCGCCAATGCGATCTGGTGCTGGTGGTCGGTTCGCCCAACAGCTCCAATTCCAATCGCCTCAGCGAGCTGGCCCGGCGCGACGGGGTGGAGTCCTACCTGATCGACAACGCTGGCGAGATCGACCCGGCCTGGATCGTCGGCAAGCAGCACATCGGCCTGACCGCCGGCGCCTCCGCACCACAGGTGCTGGTCGATGGCGTGCTGGCGCGGTTGCGCGAGCTGGGCGCTGAGGGTGTGTCCGAACTGGAAGGCGAGCCGGAATCGATGGTGTTCGCGCTGCCCAAGGAACTGCGGTTGCGTCTGGTCAGTTGACAGCGGGTGCTCCGGGCTGGCTGAGCCAGCGTCGAGTCGTTTGCGGCAAATCCGGGTGTTTCGCAGTTGCAGGTGGCCATCGTTCCAAGGCCACACCCCCTGACTCGAGGCCGGGATGCATCGTCCGCCGCCTGGCGGCGATTGACCCGGCACCGGCTCCGCTCCTACAATTCACGGCTCGCCGGAATAGCTCAGTTGGTAGAGCGGCGCATTCGTAATGCGTAGGTCGTAGGTTCGATTCCTATTTCCGGCACCATCGCTTCAGTACTGGGTCGACCATGGGTCGGCCCAGTTGCGTTTTGGGCCGATCACGCACATCCCGGCACTGCGCCGCCATATACGCCGCACATCACACAGGCCGCAATCGATGGCCGCAACCGCATCTTTTCCGCCCTGCGCAGCGCTGCGACAACATGTCGCACAGTTTTGCGCGCATTAATTGCGGCAGATCATTGCCGATGGGTTTCGTGCAGGTGCAGCAAAGTCTAAAATCAGGGAGCTAACTCGTGTCTTCGGTCTGCGTGGCTGCCTTCCCCCGGGAAGCGCGCCGTCAGGACGAGTCCACATGGATACGACGAACGAGGCTGGCGTTCCTTCGCACTTGGATCGACCGATGATTCCGTTGAAACATCTCGGGCGTGTACTTCGTCCAGGCCTGATGCTGCCGTTCCTGCTGTTGGCAGGCTGCAACTCGGCCATTCTCAATCCGAAAGGCCAGATCGGCCACGACGAGAAGCAGCTGCTGATCACCTCGGTCGTGCTGATGCTGATCGTGGTCATCCCGGTGATCGTGATGACGATTGCGTTCGCGTGGAAATACCGCGCGTCCAACACGAAGGCGCGCTACGAGCCGGACTGGTCGCACTCCACCGCCATCGAAGTGGTGGTGTGGTCGATCCCGTGCGTGATCATCCTGGTGCTGGCGGTGCTGACCTGGCGCTCCTCGCACGCGTTGGACCCGTACCGTCCGCTGGATTCGGACGTCAAGCCGATCACCATCGAAGCGGTGTCGCTGGACTGGAAGTGGATGTTCATCTACCCGGACCAGAACATCGCCACGGTCAACGAGATCGCGTTCCCGGTGCATACGCCGCTGAACTTCAAGATCACCTCCGATACGGTGATGAACTCGTTCTTCATCCCGCACCTGGGCACGATGATCTACGCGATGGCCGGCATGGAAACCAAGCTGCATCTGGTGGCCAACGAGCCGGGCGAATACTTCGGCCTGTCGACCAACTACAGCGGTCACGGCTTCTCGAAGATGAGCTTCAAGGCGCATGCGGTCGATCAGGCCGGCTTCGATGCGTGGGTGGCCAAGGTCAAGGCATCGCCGACTGCGTTGAACGCTGCCGAGTACCAGGTGCTGGCCGCCAACCGCAACGACAAGGAACAGTATCCGGTCACCTACTACTCGTCGGTGCAGGACGGCATGTTCCGCTCGCTCGTCGACAAATACATGAATGGTCCGGGCCATAACAAAGGCCATGGCGACCATCAGGCAGCGGCTGCAGAGCCGGTTGCCATGTGCACTTCTGGAGACAAGTGATGCTAGGCAAACTTACGATCGAGGCGGTTCCGTACCACGAGCCGATCATCATGGTCGCACTCGGTGGTGCCGGCCTGCTCGGCCTGCTCATCGCGGGCGCCATCACCAAGTACAAGCTGTGGGGCTACCTGTGGAAGGAGTGGTTCACCTCGGTGGATCACAAGCGCATCGGTGTGATGTACATCATCGTGGCGCTGGTCATGTTGCTGCGCGGCTTCGCCGATGCGGCGATGATGCGCACCCAGCAGGCGCTGGCGGGTAACGGCGGCGAAGGTGTGCTGCCGCCGCATCACTACGACCAGATCTTCACCGCGCACGGCGTGATCATGATCTTCTTCATGGCCATGCCGTTCATGACCGGCCTGTTGAACCTGATCGTGCCGCTGCAGATCGGCGCACGTGACGTGGCGTTCCCGTTCCTGAACTCGCTGAGCTTCTGGCTGTTCGTGGCCGGTGCGGCGCTGATCAACATCTCGCTGGGTGTCGGCGAATTCGCGCAGACCGGCTGGCTGGCCTACCCGCCGTTGTCGGGGCTGGAATACAGTCCGGGCGTAGGTGTCGACTACTACATCTGGGCGTTGCAGGTCTCAGGCCTGGGCACCTTGCTGACCGGCATCAACTTCTTCGTGACGATCATGCGGATGCGCGCACCGGGCATGACCCTGATGCGCATGCCGATCTTCACCTGGACCGCGCTGATCACCAACATCTTGATCATCGCCGCATTCCCGATCCTGACCGTGGCGCTGGCGCTGCTGGGTGCCGACCGTTACCTGGGCACGCACTTCTTCACCAACGACGGTGGCGGCAACGCCATGATGTACGTCAACCTGATCTGGATCTGGGGTCACCCGGAAGTCTATATCCTGATCCTGCCGGCGTTCGGCATCTTCTCCGAGCTGATCGCGACCTACAGCCGCAAGCGCCTGTTCGGCTACACCTCGATGGTCTACGCCACCTCGTGCATCGGCGTGCTGTCGTTCGTGGTGTGGTTGCATCACTTCTTCACCATGGGTTCGGGTGCCAACGTCAATGCCTTCTTCGGCATCACGACGATGATCATCTCGATCCCGACCGGCGTGAAGATCTTCAACTGGCTGTTCACCATGTTCCGCGGTCGTGTGCACATGACCTCGCCGGTGCTGTGGACGATCGGCTTCATCATCACCTTCACCATCGGCGGCATGACCGGCGTGATGCTGGCGATTCCGGCCGTGGACTTCGTGCTGCACAACAGCCTGTTCCTGATCGCGCACTTCCATAACGTGATCATCGGCGGCGTGGTGTTCGGCTACCTGGCCGGCCTGACCTACTGGTTCCCGAAGGCGTTCGGCTTCAAGCTCAACGAGAAGATCGGCAAGGCCTCGTTCTGGTGCTGGATCATCGGCTTCTTCGTGGCCTTCATGCCGCTGTACGTGCTCGGCTTCATGGGCATGACCCGTCGCATGAACACCTACAACCACCCCGAGTGGGCGCCGTGGCTGTACGTCGCTGCGGCCGGTGCTGCGATCATCGGCCTGGGTATCTTCCTGAACCTGGTGCAGATCGGTTACAGCGTGTGGAAGCGCAAGGAGCACATGGACTACACGGGCGATCCGTGGGATGGCCGTACGCTGGAGTGGGCCACCTCCTCGCCGCCGCCGTTCTACAACTTCGCCGTGCTGCCGCACATTGACGACCGCGATCAGTTCTGGGCCGACAAGCAGAACGGCAAGGGCTGGGTGCGTCCGTCCAAGTACGAGGCGATCCACATGCCGCGCAACACCGGGGCTGGCGTGTATATCGGTGCCTTCAGCGTGCTGATGGGCTTCGGTCTGATCTGGCACATCTGGTGGCTGGCCATCATCGGCCTGGTCGGCATGATCGGCAGCTTCATTGCGCGCACCTTTGATGACGACATCGATTACTGGGTGCCGGCCGACGAAGTGGAGCGCATCGAAAACGCGCGCTTTGCCCTGCTCGAACAGCAACATGCGGCGCAGGCCGCGAAGGTGGTATGACCATGTCTTCCTCGACCACGCTTGACCACGCCGCCCACGCGGGCGGCCACGACGACCACGAACATCACGACGCCGGTGGCAACACCGTCTTCGGGTTCTGGGTCTACCTGATGAGCGACTGCCTGCTGTTCGCCGGCCTGTTCGCCACCTATGCGGTGCTCTCGGGCGCCACGGTGGACGGACCGACCGCCAAGGAGCTGTTCGACCTGAAGTTCGTGCTGGTGGAAACCTTCCTGCTGTTGTTCAGCAGCCTGAGCTTCGGCGTTGCGATGATCTCCGCGCACAAGCGCAGCATGACCGGGCTGTACGCCTGGCTGGGCGTCACCGCACTGCTGGGTATCGGCTTCCTGTGCATGGAAGTGTGGGAGTTCAACCACCTGATCCATGAAGGGGCGGGTCCGGGGCGCAGCGCGTTCCTGTCGGCCTTCTTCACCCTGGTGGGCACGCACGGCCTGCACGTGGCCTCCGGTCTGTTGTGGATGGCAGTGCTGGTGATCCAGATCTCCAAGAACGGCCTGACCCCGCGCAACAGCACGCGTCTGGCCTGCCTGAGCCTGTTCTGGCATTTCCTGGACATCATCTGGATCGGTGTGTTCACCGTCGTCTACCTGCTGGGAGCGCTGTAATGGCCAATCACCACGCGCATGAAACCGCTGCCGACGCACATGCCGGCGGCCTGAAGTCCTACCTGATCGGCTTTGTGATGGCCGTGATCCTTACCGTCATCCCGTTTGCGATGGTGATGAGCGGGGCGTTCTCCAAGGGCGTCACCGTCATCGTGATCTCGCTGATGGCCGCAGTGCAGATGCTGGTGCACATGGTGTACTTCCTGCACATGGATCGCTCGCCCGAGCAGCGCTCCAACGTGCAGGTGGGCCTGTTCTCGCTGCTGATCATCGGCATCGTGATCGTCGGCTCGCTGTGGGTGCTACACAACATGAACGTCAACATGATGCATTGAGACGGCGCTGTGCCGGATTACGGCACGCCGGATCCAAGCATGCTGGACAAAAAGCCGCCGGGTCACCGGCGGTTTTTTTGTGTGTGAATCGCTGCGCAGCATGACCTATGGCATACGGGGAAGCGCGGGCAGGCGCTTAGCATCGTGGGCTTGCCTGTTCCAGGTCCCTGCGGAGTTGCGATGAAGATCCCCACCTTGTTGTCCGTGTCGTTGCTGGCGGCACTGTCGTTGCCTGCGGCCGCACAAACTGCCGCGCCGCAGGATGTGCCGTTCGAGGGCACCTTGAAGATCGACGTCGATGCCACCGATCTGGCCCATCGCATCTTCAAGGTCAAAACCACCATGCCGGCCCGGCCGGGCCCGATGACGCTGCTGTATCCGCAGTGGATTCCCGGCAATCACTCGCCGACCGGGCCGATCGACAAGCTCGCCGGTCTGGTGATCAAGGTCGATGGCAAGGTGGTGCCGTGGAAGCGCGACCAGTTCGAT
Source organism: Xanthomonas sp. WHRI 6108 (assembly GCF_040202385.2). Taxonomy (NCBI): domain Bacteria; kingdom Pseudomonadati; phylum Pseudomonadota; class Gammaproteobacteria; order Lysobacterales; family Lysobacteraceae; genus Xanthomonas; species Xanthomonas sp. WHRI 6108. The sequence continues at coordinate 1,393,898 of NZ_CP168198.1, forward strand.
GTGTATGCCTTCACCGTGGACGTGCCGCAGGGCGCCAGCGAGCTGGTGGCCGAGTTCAAGTTCCTCTCGCCGCAGGCCCCCAACCAGGGCCGGGTGATGATGACCCCGGAGATGCTCAACCTGCAGTGGAACACCACGGCGCTGTATCCGGCCGGCGTCTTCGCACGTAACATCAAGGCCCAGGCCAGCGTCACGCTGCCAGCCGGCTGGAGCTATGCCACGGCGCTGGAGACCGACCGCCGGGTTGGCGACACGGTGACCTTCAAGCCGATCGACTTCGACGACCTGGTCGACTCGCCGATGTTCGCCGGCAAGTACTACAAGCGGGTGGAGCTGAGCGGCGGCAAGCAGCCGGTCTACCTCAACGTGTTCGCCGACGAAGCCAAGTCGCTGGAGGCCAAGCCCGAGCAGATCAAGGCGCATGCATCGCTGGTGCAGCAGATGGACAAGCTCTACGGCGCGCGGCATTTCGACCACTACGAATTCCTGCTGGCGCTGACCAAGAAGTTGGGCGGCATCGGCCTGGAGCACCATCGCTCCAGCGAAAACAGCGGCGTGCCGACCTACTTCACCGAGTGGGACAAGAGCTGGACCGGCCGCGACCTGCTCGCGCACGAGTTCAACCATTCCTGGAACGGCAAGTACCGCCGTGGCGCCGACCTGGCCACGCCCAACTTCAACGTGCCGATGGGTGACAGCCTGCTGTGGCTGTACGAAGGCCAGACCCAGTTCTGGGGCGAAGTGATGGCTGCGCGTTCGGGCCTGTGGACGCAGGATCAGGCGCGCGAGATGCTGGCCGGCGTGGCGGCGAACTACGAGCGTGGTCGCCCCGGCATGGCCTGGCGCACCGTGCAGGACACCACCAACGACCCGACCATGTCGATGCGCCGGCCCAAGGCCTACCGTAGCTATCAGATGGCCGAAGACTATTACTCCGGCGGCCAGATGATGTGGCTGGAAGTGGACAGCAAGCTGCGCGCGCTGACCAACAACAAGCGTTCCATCGACGATTTCGGCAAGGCCTTCTTCGGCATGAAGAACGGCGACTGGGACGTCAACCCGTACACCTTCGACGACATCGTCGCCACGCTCAATGGCATCGCCGCCTACGACTGGGCGAGCCTGTTGCGCAGCCGCATGGACGGGCATGGCTCCTTGAACGGCGGTATCGAAGCCAATGGCTGGAAGCTGGTCTATAACGAGGAGCCGAACCTGGCCACCAAGGCCGACGAGAGCGACGACAAGGACGCCAGCCTGACCTATTCGCTTGGCGTGTCCCTGAAGGCCTCTGGCGATATCAGCGATGTGCTGTGGGACGGCCCGGCCTTCAATGCCGGCCTGATCGCCGGCAACACCATCGTGGCGGTCAACGGCCGCGCCTTCAGCAGTGAGGTGATCAAGGACGCGATCAAGGCGGCCAAGGGCACCACCGCGCCTATCGAACTGCTGGTCAAGCGCCTGGACCGCTACGACACCGTGCGCATCGATTACCACGGCGGCCTGCTGTATCCGCATCTGGAACGCATCCCCGGCAAGCCGGATCGCCTGAGCGAGTTGTACAAGCCGCGCTGAGTGGCAGCCGCCCGCTCGCAGCCGTTGAAGCGGGCAATGGCAAGACCTGGAGCTGCATGACCGGCTGCGATCGATCATGTAGCTCCAGACATTGGTTCTGGTCGGTACCGATGCCGACCGACCAAAAGACAGCGCGCCAGCCAAACGCTCGGCGCCATCGATGTCCGAGCGAGAACGCAGCAGCAGGAATGCGCGGTTGCATCCATTCCAGCGCCGCCGCAGCCTGGCCGACTCCCGACTCCCGACTCCCGACTCCCGACTCCCGATTCCCGACTCCCGACTCCCGACTCCCGACTCCCGATTCCCGACTCCCGACTCCCGACTCCCGACTCCCGATTCCCGAATCCCGAATCCCGAATCCCGAATCCCGAATCCCGAATCCCGAATCCCGATTCCCGAATCCCGATTCCCGAATCCCGAATCCCGAATCCCGAATCCCGAATCCCGAATCCCGAATCCCGAGCCAGCGTCGCGCATCCTGAGACCGACGCCGACTATCCTGTCGCTCCAGAAGCGATTGGTTAACTGACGATGGCGAAGGCGAAAACGGCCTATGTCTGCGGCGAGTGCGGCGCCGAATACAACAAGTGGCAGGGGCAATGCACCGAGTGCGGGGTCTGGAACACGCTCAGCGAGATCGTGCTCGAAAGCGCCACGCCCGGCGGCAAAGCCTCGCCTGCGGCATCGCGGCGTAGCGGCTGGGCCGGCAAGGCCGAGGCGCCCAAGATCACCGCGCTCAAGGACGTGCAGCAGTCAGAGCAGGCGCGCGTGTCCACCGGCATTGGCGAGTTCGATCGGGTGCTGGGCGGCGGCCTGGTCGAAGGTGCGGTGGTGCTGATCGGTGGCGATCCCGGCATCGGCAAGTCGACGCTGTTGCTGCAGGCGCTGGCGAGCATGGCCAGCACGCTGCCGGTGCTGTACGTCACCGGCGAGGAATCGCTGGCGCAGGTGGCCGGGCGCGCGGTGCGGCTGGATCTGCCGTTGGAGGGCCTGAACGCGCTGGCCGAAACCGGCATCGAAAACATCCTGCAGCATGCCAGCGTGGCGCGGCCGAAGCTGATCGTGGCCGACTCGGTGCAGACGCTGTGGACCGAATCGCTGACCGCAGCGCCGGGCTCGGTCAGCCAGGTACGCGAGAGCGCGGCGCGGCTGGTGCGCTATGCCAAGGAGACCGGCACCGCGGTGTTCCTGGTCGGCCATGTGACCAAGGAAGGCGGCATCGCCGGCCCGCGCGTGCTCGAGCATATGGTCGATGCGGTGCTGTACTTCGAAGGCGAGAGCGGCAGCCGGTTCCGGCTGTTGCGCGCGTTCAAGAACCGCTTCGGTGCGGTCAACGAGTTGGGCGTGTTCGCGATGGGCGAGAAGGGCCTCAAGGAGGTCTCCAATCCGTCGGCGATCTTCCTGTCCGGTGGCAGCACCCAGCAGCCGGGCAGCTGCGTGATGGTCACCCGCGAAGGCACCCGTCCGCTGATGGTGGAGGTGCAGGCGCTGGTGGACGCCTCGCCGCTGTCCAATCCGCGGCGCGTGGCGGTGGGTCTGGAGCAGAACCGGCTGGCGATGCTGCTGGCGGTGCTGCACCGCCACGGCGGCATCGTGGTGGGCGACCAGGACGTGTTCGTCAATGTGGTCGGCGGCATCCGTGTGCAGGAAACCGCTGCCGACCTACCGGTGCTGCTGGCGGTGTTGTCCTCGCTGCGCGATCGGCCGCTGTCCGAGAAGACCATCGCCTTTGGCGAGGTGGGGTTATCCGGCGAGATCCGGCCGGTGCCCAACGGCGAGGACCGTCTGAAAGAGGCCGCCACCCACGGCTTCAAGCGCGCGATCGTGCCCAAGGCCAACGCGCCCAAGACCACCAGCATCAAGGGCATGGAGATCGTTGCGGTGGAGCGGCTGAGCCAGGCGCTGGAAGCGGCCGCCGAGTGATGCCGGTGCGGTAGGGGGAGCGACTGTCGGCACAGGCGTCGCTCTGCACGCGATGAGCTGACCCCGCACCCCCATGTAGTGGGCGACATGGCCGCCTGCGCCATGCCGGAATGACATCAATGAAGTTTCGGGCTGGCTGTCGCCAGCTCCGGTGACCGTCCGTCGGCCAGCAGGTCGCGATCTGCCATTCGTCGATAAGAAAACGTTTTCAGCGCAGGGCGGCTATGGCAACATGCGCGGCCCGTTGCACTGTGCACCGGATCACGGACAGCGCTCACTGCGCGTTATCAGGAGAAACACGATGGAATGGATGTTGTTGCCACTCAAGCGCTACGCCGACTTCAATGGCCGCTCGCGCCGCAAGGAATATTGGATGTTCATGCTGCTGCAGGCGATCGTCCTGCTGGTGTTGGGCGGCCTGTTCGGCATCGCGGCTGCACTGATGGGCGGCGAGAACGGTCCTGGTGCATTGGCGTGGCTGGTCGCTGCCGTCATCGGGATCGTGGTGCTGGCATTGATTGTGCCGAGCATTGCAGTGACCGTGCGTCGCTTGCACGACCAGGGCAAGTCGGGCTGGTTCTATCTGATCAGCCTGGTGCCTTATGTGGGCGGCTTCATCGTGCTGGTCTTCATGTGCCTGGAAGGTACGCCCGGCCCGAACGAGTACGGCGAGAATCCCAAGCAGTAAGCGGGTGCAAGGCCTGATCGAACAATGGCGCGGAGACTTCTCCGCGCCATTGTCGTTTCTGGAGATGTACGGTTGGCGCAGGCTGACCAACAACACGCGTGCGTTTGAGTGCCGGATTCGGCTCGATTGATGCGTTCTTCAACTGCCGGCAAAAACTTGGACGTCCTGCCAGGGTGTAGGAAGCAGTCGGCCGGCAATGCGCCAAGCTCTATTTGTATATTCAATACATTATTGAACTATTAACTGGGTGCGTTTCCACTCGACATGGAGCCGGCGAACAAGCTCTGCCAGTTAATGCCTGACCAGCTCAACGCACGGCAACGGCCGATTCACTGCCATGCAGGCGCCGGTAGCAGATAGCAAGCGCAAGTCGCCGCGCTTCGCTCTTGCAGGGCCGCATCGGTCAACAGGCCGCAGCATGATGGCCGGTGCTGGGGCTGACGACCTTGCCGGGCGTCGGTGCATCCTTGTCCTGCAGGGCAAGTTCCAGCTTGTACCCATGCGAATACACGGTTCTGATGCGCACCACGCCGCTGTGATTGCACAGCTGCAGCTTCTTGCGCAGCTTGTAGATGTGTTGCTCCATCGTGCGGTCGGTGAACTCGGTGTGGCTACCCCACACCGCCTTGGCCAACTGGCAGCGGCGGAAACACACACCGGGGCTGGAAAACAGCAGCCAGGCGATCGAGAACTCGCGTGCGGTCAACACGATCGGCTTGCCGTGCAGGTATACGGTATTTTCGTCGCGGATCAGCTGATAGGGGCCCACACTCAGCTGTTGGCTCTCGGGGCACGCCTCGGCCACCGGCGACAGCGCCAATGCTGCGCGCACATGCAGCTCGTGCGAATTGAAGGGTAGGGCGAGCACATCGTGTGCGCCGGCGCGGTACCAGGCCAGGATGTCGTGGGCACAGTCGAAACGCCCCAGCACGATCAGCGGCGTGGGATGGCCGCTGTGGCAGCGTTGCCAGGCCAGCAGCGAGCTGTCGTCCGACGCGACGCAGGTCGCATCGAAGATCAACAGCTCGCAAGGGGAATGCCGCAGCGAGCGCAGAAGTTCGAGTTCATCGGAAAACACCGCAAAACTCGGGGCCAGCGGTGCGAGGCTCGCGTTGACCTGCGATGCCAGACGCGCGTCCTGCGTCAACAGGAAAGCCGATCCGTGCTTGCCGGGAAGGTTGCCGTGCATCAGCCGGCCTTCCCATGTCTGCACACGTACCAGGCGTGCGTCGGATGCCTGTTGCGGACAGCAGGCGTCAATACAAAACCCACATGTAGAGATAAGTGCATCGCCATCGCCTTCGGCTGCCAGGGGATCCGACCTGGGGTCGGACGAATGGTATGTACCATTGCCGAGCCAGAAAGTTTCACTGCTGCGTACTTTTCTTCGGCTTTGGGTAGGCCGGCTTTAACGTACGCTCATCTAGGCGTAAAGCAGCTCTTACATCCAGGGCATGCGTCGTCAGTAACTAACAAAATTCCGACATTGCGCAACGCGCAGTCGGTCGACGCGGCGAGACGACGGGCGCGGTCGCGGAATCCATTCCAATTCGCGTCCAGGTCTATACCACGGTATTGCGATTTGCACGCGCTTGCAGCGCACATGGAATATCTGAGCGATCCGCCGATGCAGCACAACGGCGCGGCCATCGTTTGACGCGCATCTTTCATTTCCTGAAGTACCGCGCATGCGGCCATTGCAACGTCATGCCGGGACAGCACTGAAGCCGACGCAAGGCATGGGATTTGGTTGGCCCTGCCAATCTTCTCTGGCTGCCGCCCTGTCTTCAATACGGTTTCGCATGGCGTGCAATGTCCTATGCACGACAGCGCCGGCGGTATGCAAAAAGTGCCCTTTATCTGCATGCCGCATAACTGGGTTGGCAGGAGACAGAGTGAGGTTTTTTGATTTTCTTGGTGCCTTGGAGTGAGAAATTCCATTGGATCCGCTGCATACAATCGGTTGCGCCAGCCAGACCGGCGCATTGTTGTTTTTGCTCATCCCCCTATGAGAGAGCCCGGCATGATCCTTTCAACCTACTTCGCGGCGATCTCTGCGTTGTCGTACGCAGACCGTCTTCCTACCTATACAAGCAGGATGCTGGTTGGTGCCTGGCCGCAAGGTCTGCAACATCTTCAACAACGCCGTGACGGCCAGGCCGCCGCGGATGGCGCTGACGATGAAGTCGGCCTGCTCGGCGCCAGCGGCGACGCCTTGTTGATCCTCGAATACCAGGAGGAGGCCGAAGATGCCTACCGCCACGCCTTGAAGGCGATGCGCGGGCATCAGCGCCAATTGCGGTTGCTGTCCTGCCGCAATACCGCCTGGTTGATGCTGAGCCAGCGCCGCCTGAGCGCTGCATTGAACTGCTTTGCACAGCTGGCGATGGACCGCGAGACGCCGGCCTGCCTGTGCGGGGAGAGTCTGCTGGGCAAGGCGCTGACCCACTTTCATCTGGGCCAGAGCACGCTGGCGTTGCAGACGCTGGAGCGTGCCAACGACGTGCTGGCGGACCTGGACAGCGGCGCAACCGAGTGGCTGCGCATCGCCAATGCGCTGCGCCTGGACATGATTGCGCAGTTGCGCATCCGGCGCGCCGACCGGATGAGCGACCACGTGTTCTGGCAGGCCACGCTGCGCCAGGAGGATGCGGCGCACGCGTTCGAGCCCAACGAGCTGCGTGCCTGCATCGCCGACCTGGCCGAGAGCATGCCGGTGCTCGCACAGCGCATGCGCCACGTGCGCAATCTGCTGCGCATCGCCGGTGGCGACACCTTCGGTTTCGATGCGCAGATCGATGCGCTGCCGGCCGCCGCCACCGGTTGCCCGCCCTGCGCCCGGCAGGATGCGCAGGTGGAGCTGGCGCTTGCCGCATTGGCGGTAGGGCGTGCCGATCTGGCAGAGCGCGCCCTGGCCGGTGCGGGCCGGCACCACGCGCCGCGCTGGAATCTGGAGTTCGAGTATTGCCAGGCCAAGATCAGCCAGGCGCTGGGCAAGACCGAGCAGGCACTGCTGCTGTACAACCGCTATGCGCTGGGTGCGGTGCAGTGCCTGCGCAGCGAGGTACAGGCGCCGCGGCTGCTGGAAAGCGGCACGCCGGCGCATGTCAGCGACGACATCTCCGCGCGGCTGCCGGCCAAATACCGGCGTGCCTACGCCTACATGATCACCAATGCGCACCGCTCGGATCTGTCGATCAACGAGGTGGCCGCGCAGATCGGCGTCACCGGGCGCGCCCTGCAGCAGGCGTTCAAGTCCGCTACCGGGCTGTCGCCGACCCAGGTGCTGCGTCGTTACCGGATGCAGAGCATTCGCGACGAACTGCTGGCCGAAGGCGGCTGCGGCAGCGTGCTGCAGGCGGCCAGCCGCTGGGGCGTGGGCAGCCGCTCGGCGCTGGCCAAGGGCTATCGCCAGCACTTCAATGAGGCGCCGATGGAAACCCTGCAGCGCTAATCCGTTGCGCGCCACGGCCGGGCGTCGACGCAGGCCGTGGCGTGTCGTTTCCGAAGCGCATGCTGCAGTGGCGACCGAACGGCCGGCCAGCCATTGGAAGCCGTGAGAGTGCGGCGCGCGTGCGTACGACGTGGCTTGCGGCTATCCTGTTCGGCTCGCACTGCCACCCAGGAAGGCGCGTCCGAGGATGGGCGTGGCCGCCAAGGAAACGACGAACGATCATGCAAGATCACACCTCCGAGGCGACGGACGCCTCCCAGATCCGCCGTGCAGGCGTCGATCTCAACGGACTGATGTCCGTCCTCAGCAAGCATCTGTATTCCACGCCGGTGGTCGCGCTGCGCGAGCTGGTGCAGAACGCGCACGACTCGATCCTGCGTCGCCGGCTGGAACAACCCGACTGGCAAAGTGAATCGCGCATCGAAGTGCATGCCGACGCTGCCCAGGGCATCGTGCGCATCATCGACACCGGCGCCGGGCTGACCCAGCAGGAAATCCACGATTACCTGGCCACGGTCGGCGTGGGGTATACGCGTGGCCTGCGTCAGGGCGGGCATGAGGACAGCGGCCTGATCGGCATGTTCGGGCTGGGCTTTCTGTCGGCCTTCGTGCTGGCGCGCCGCGTCACCGTGCGCACCACCTCTTACCAGAGCCCGACGCTGGGGCATTGCTATATCTCCAGCAATGCCGAGCAATACACGGTGAGCCCGATCCCGGCGCGTGCGCAGGTCGGGACGGAAGTGGTGCTGGAACTGCACCAGGACTATCTGTCGTTGGCCCAGGAAGCACGGCTGCGCGAGATCCTGTCGCGCTATTGCGCGCTGCTGCGCGAGCCGATCTGGATCGGCTCCGATACCCAGGCGATCAACCCCGAGCCGCCGCCGTGGCGCATGCACGATGCGGTGCCGTTGCATCCGGTGCAGGCCTGGCGGCGCCAACGCGAGTTTGCTGCACGTTTCGAGCGCAACTTCGAACCCTTGTGCTGCATGCCGGTGCGCGCGGAGGAGGGCAGCGATGCGGTCGGCCTGCTGTGGGTGCAGGACGGGGCCACCTATGGCACCAGCGACAACCGCAATCTGTCGGTGTTCCTGCGCGGCATGCTGCTGGACGACAACGCGCGCGAATTGCTGCCGCCGTGGGCGGGCTTTATCGGGGGCGTGATCGAATCCAATCGCTTGACGCCCACCGCCAGCCGCGAAGACCTGCAGCGCGATGCCACCTACGCGGCCGTGCAGCACGCACTGTCCGAGGCGCTGGTGCAGGGCCTGGCCGATGTGGCGCGTCAGCAGCCGGAGGCCTGGCGGCGCATCCTGCTGCGGCACAACGAGGCATTGCTGGGCGCGGCCTTGTGCGACGAGCGTCTGTTCGAGTTGCTGATGGAACACGTGCGGGTGCCGACCTCGCAGGGTGACCTGCCGGCGCAGCAGTTGCCGGCGCGTGGTGCGGTGCACGTGATCCTGGACAGCGACAGCGGTTTCGAAGAAATGTTGTTCCGCGCGATGGGCGTGCCGGTGGCCTACGGAAATCGCTATGCGGTGGTGCCGTTCCTGCGCCGCTGGGCGCAGGCCAAGGGCGTGCGCCTGGTCGAGCTGGGCACCGAGCAGGGCAACCGGCAGTTGTTCCAGCTGGACACGCTGCCGGCCGACGAACTGGCCTGGCTGGAACAGCATCTGGGCGATGGCGAAGCGCTGGTGCCGGCGCGTTTCAGCCCCGAGGCATTGCCGTTGGTGGTGGTGCCCGACCGCGAGGCCGAACTGAAACGCCGCCTGGAGCAGGACGAGAACGACAAGCGCGTGTCCACCGCTGCGCTGCGGCTGGCCCGGCAGTTCACGGCGGGGATCGAAGCACGGCAGACCCAGCGGCTCTACCTGAATCTCGATAACCCGGCGTTGCAGGCGCTGCTGGCGGCGCAACGCGCCGGCAATCCGCAGGCGGCGGTGGCGGCACGGCTGCTGCGCTCACTGAAGGTGATCGTGTCGGCGCAGGGGCGCACCCAGCCGCAGCCCGGTGCCAACGCATCGGGCGGATCGGATTTGAATCGGGCCTTCGGCGATCTTGCCGAGGCCGTGACCCAATTGCTGGCACGCTGAGCGCCGCATCGAAGGAGCAACACGATGGAAATCTGGAACTGGGTGGAGAAGCTGCAGGACGATCTGGGCGAAGCCGGGCAGCCGCAGAATGCGCAACTGCTGACGCGCCTGACCGACCATATCTGCGACCTGCAGATCGAACGTGCCGAAGCGCTGTTGCCCGAGGCGCGTGCGCTGGGCAAGACGCTGGCCAATCCGTGGCTGGAGGTGTTCGTCGGGCATTGGGAAATGCGCAACCGGGTCGGCAACCTGTGCGAGGGCGAGCGTGCGCTGAGCGATGCGGTGACGCTGTTCGAACGCGCGCACCGCCCTGATGCAGTTGAGTGCCCGCAGTCGGTGTGCGTGACCCAGGATCTGGCCGCGTGCTACGCCAACATCGACGGTCCGGGCTGGGTGGAAGAGCGCATCGAGGTGTGCGAGGAAACGCTGGGCCGCATCGATCCGAGCTGGTCGTGCTACCAGTGCCTGAGCTGCGAAAAAGCCGATGCCTTGCTCGACGACGGACGCGGCGAGGCGGCGCTGAGTTATCTGGACCAGCAATCGCAGACCATTGTTGCGCATGGCGGTCAGATCTACGACGGCGTGCCGGACATGCGCATTTCGATCCTGCTCTCGCTGGGCCGCGCGGAAGACGCGCTGGCACTGATCGAGCAGCGCGAACGCGAAGCCGCGCGCGAAGGCGCGGAGTGGGCCAACTGCAGTCAGCCGCGGCGTTTGCAGAAAGCCCGCGCCTTGGCGATGTTGAATCGCGACGACGAAGCGCTGGAAGCGTTTCTGCCGTGGCGCGAGGTCGCGCCGCGCTATCGCCTGCACTGGTTGCGTGCGGTGGTGGTGCTGGTATCGCGCCAACCCGAGCGCAACACCTGGGATCTGGGCAGCCGCCTGCAGGTGATGCTCGATCATTACGCGCAGGTCGGTGCGCATCGCATCCTGATCGAGGCGGCCGAGATGGCGATCGGGCTGGCCTTGCAGCGTGGCGCGGTGTGGACCGCACGCCGCCACCTGGCGCTTGCGCGTGCGCACGTGCCCAAGTTGCGCCAGGACCGGGGCGCCACGCAATTGCTGGACGGTCTGGCCGTGCGCATCGAAACCGCACCGGCGGGCGAGCCGGCGCCGGTGCCCGCCGAGCAGTTGCTGGCATGGCTAGATGCGCAGGGCGAAGACGTGGCGCGTAACCCCGAGCGCGAGGCGCAGTGGTTGCTGCAGGCAGTGGCCGAGCGACCCGACGATGCCGAGTTGGTGGACACCACGGCGTCGGCATTGAGCGCGTGTGCGGCCGACGACGAGGCGATCGCGCTGCTGTGGGCCTTCGTGCAGCGGCATGCCGATCGCGAAACCAGCCCGACCTTCCGGCTGATGAATCTGCTGCTGGGCCGTGGCGACGAGGCCGGCCTGCGCCGGCTGGCGCAGCTGTATCGCCCGCTGGTGCCGGTGGCGGCGCTGTGGTGCGAGGCGCAGCTGGCCCAGCGGCTGGCCGATTGGCCGGCACTGGAGCAGGCCTGCACCGCGTTGCTGGAACTGTCGCCCGGCTCGCACGGTGCGCGCGGCTTGCTGGGGCGCATGTATCTCAATACCGGCCGCTTCGCCGATGCCACCGAGGTGTATCGACAGTTGACCGAGTTGATGGAAGAGCCGCGCTCGGCGCATTGGGATCACATGACCGCGGCCAGCGCGGCGCAGCAATGGGACGCAGTGCGCACCTCGGCGCTGGCGCTCGGCATGGAGCTGAGCAGCACCAGCGGCGTGGTCGAAGAAACCTGGGGTTGGGTGATCGTGCGCTGCGTGGATGACGGCGAGGCAGCCGAGTACTACGCGCGGCGCACCGGCCCGGTCACCGCGCGTATCGTCGAAAATGCACCGGCGCATCGGCGCCAGCATGTCGGCGACTGGGTGGTGTTCGATGCCGAACTGCTGTATCCGCCGCCGGAGGACGAGGCCGAGCGCGAGCGTTTCGTGCCGACCTATGCGCAGGTGCATGTGCTGGAGGCGGGCGGTTACGGCAGCAGCTGGCTGGTGGATGGCGTGCATCCCGGCGAGCAGGCGATCGAGGCCTTGCGCGAGGACATCGAGGCGCGTGGCTGGAAACTGTGGCTGCATAGCCGCGACGACTATCGTGTGGTCGATCCTGAGCACGCGGAGGCATTCGACCCGGAAGATGCGAGCACGGGTCTGCCGGGCGTGCTGTTCACCGTGGCGCTGCCGGAAGCGGCGGCGCCGCTGGAACTGCATCGCGTCCTGCTGGCCACAACCGCGCAGTGGGCGCACCCGATGTGCTGGCTGCGCCTGGCCGAGGCCTGCGATCAGGACCCGCGCCCGCATCTGGACGCAGTGGAGCGTTACGGGCTGTAGGGCGGCGATCAAGCTCGTCGCGCATTAGCTGCTGACGCGGCCGCCGCCGGGATTGGGGATTGGGCATTCGGGATTGGCATGCGTGGTTGCATGCCAACTGCTGGTATGTCGTCAGGAATGGTGGCGCTCGGAAGAACGTGCAGCTCATCTGGCTGTTCGCATTTCTTTCCGCAACCGATAGCAATCGGTGGTGCTTGCGCGCGTACCGGTGTGGGATCTTGAGCGGCATGGATGCCGCGCTGGAGCCTACACGGACGTACTTGCGGCGTGTCCCACGCCGGTATGCGTGCAAGTACCCTCGGCAGACCGAGGCATTCGCGTAGAACCGGTAAATGTCGTGCGCAAGACTGATGGGTGTGCGGAGGCGGTCGGCGGCGCGGCGTCGCATCCAGTGTCGGGACACGCCGTGAATCCATCCCTGGAGGCTCGGTGGCGGCATCGATGCCGCCACACGGTCCCGCCCCCGGACGCGACACCACGCTCCCAAGATTGCTACCGCTGATCGGCAAGCAATGCTTTCAAAGCACGTGTGGATGCCTGCGCAGTCCGTGGCCAATGCAAATCGGCAAGCCATCTATCCGCTGCCCCATCGTCAGCGATGGCGACATGCCGAAGCACCTACGGCCCAACAGGCTCTCCGCAGTTCTTTCAGCAACCGACAGCAACCGGTGGTGCTTGCACGCGTGCCGGCGTGGGACCTTGAGCGGCATGGATGCCGCGCCAGAGCCTACAGGGACGTACTTGCGGCGTGTCCCACGCCGGTACGCGTGCAAGCGCCCTCGGCAGACCGCAGCATTCGCATGGAACCGGCAGAGGTCTTGCACAAGATTGCCAGGTCTGCGGAGCTGGTCGGCGGCGCGGCGCCGCATGCAGTGTCGGGACACGCCGGGAATCCATCCATGGAAACCCGGTGTAAGCGCCCGCAGCAGACCTAAGCATTCGCCTGTACGGCTATCTCGCAGTGCATGGCAGCTGCCCGATCAGCTGCGCTTGCCGTAGCGCTCCAGCCAGTGCGCGTACGAGGGCGGCAGCACCCACGACGGGCGTTCTTCGCCCAGGGCCAGTGCGGCGTGATACGGCCAGTGTGGGTTGGCCAGGTGCGCGCGGCCGACCATCACCAGCTCCATCTGTCCGGCGGCGACGACGCGGTCGGCTTCCAGCGGATCGTCGATGTTCCAGGACGAGGCAACCGGCAGCTGCGCCTCGCGGCTGACCCGTTCGGCGTAAGGCGCCAGCAAGGCCGGTCCCCATGGAATCTGCGCAGTCGGGGTGCTGAAGCCAATGCTGACGTTGAGCAGATCCAGGCCGCCTTGCCTGAAGTTACGCGTCAGTGCGATGGCTTCCTGCAGGGTCTCTTCGTCGCGGCCATCGAATTCGATCACGCCAAAGCGTGCGGTGAGCGGCAGCTGTTCCGGCCAGACCGCACGTACGGCCTGCAGCGTTTCCAACAGGAAGCGCGCACGGTTGTCGGCCGTGCCGCCGTAGTGATCCTGGCGTTGATTGGCGTGTACCGAGAAGAAGCTCTGCGCCAGATAGCCATGGGCAAAATGCAGCTCCAGCCACTGGAAGCCGGCATCGCGCGCGCGCTGTGCGGCGGCGACAAAATCGCCGCGCACGCGGGCGATGTCGTCCAGCGTCATCTCACGCGGCACTTTGGGCAGGCCGCCGCCGAAGGCGATGGCCGAGGGCGAGATGGTGTCCCAGCCGCGCGGGTCGCCGTCGGGGATGTGGTCGTCGCCTTCCCACGGCAGGTTGGCACTGGCCTTGCGGCCGGCGTGGCCGATCTGGATGCCCGGTACGGCGCCGGCAGCGCTGATCAATGCCGCGATGCGCGCCAGTCCCTCGGCCTGGGCGTCGTTCCACAGGCCCAGGCACCCGGGGGTGATGCGTCCTTCCGGCGATACGCCGGTGGCTTCGACGATGACCAGGCCCGCACCGCCGCGCGCCATGCTGGCGTAGTGCACCTGATGCCACGCGTTGCTGAGGCCGTCGACGGCGGTGTACTGGCACATGGGCGGCACCGCGATGCGGTTGCGCAGGGTGACGTTCTTGAGTTGATACGGAGAGAACAGCGATGACATGGAGAGCGACCACCTGAGAAAAAGCAGGCTGCGATCAGACCACGCCCGGCTGCCGCGCAGACACCCTGCCGGTGGCACAGCGCGTTGCATGCGGTGCCGGTTGTGGACGAGCGGGCCAGCTGGCGCAGCGGGCGCGTCCGCTGGCATGGGATGCGCGCTTCCGACAGGTATGGGGCGGCGTCAGACGCGCTCTGCCCGCAAAACCATGACCACCGTTGCGTAGCGGTCGGCGGCTACACGCACGGCCGAGCCGGCGGTGGACGCCAACCGGCGGCCGTCGCGCCTGCAATCGTCGCGCCTGTGGCAAGGGAACGGGACGGCAGTTATCGCATCTTTCCAGGCGTGGTCGCGCTCACGTTCACCGCGTGCGCCGCAATGTCAAACTCTGTCTGCACGTTCCACTGACCGCTACAGGTTCGTCGCTGGTTGCCGAAACTGAATTGCTTTATTCTGCTGCGCTTCGGCGTGGGGGCGCCGCGCCAGTCAGGGGGCGCCATCGCCCCGCATGCCCAGCCTTCTCTCTTCTACTCTCGGCGGGTGATCTCATGGTGGCATTGCAGCAGCGCTCGATCGATGCGATTCGTGGCCAGGAAACGGCGTTGTTGGCTGCATGGCTGAGCTCCAGCCTGGGCAGCGATGGACGTATTTCCCGGCAGGACGTCGAAACCCAGAGCGCGGACTTTTTGCATCTGCTGGTCGCTTCCCTGAAGGACGGCGGCAGCAGCCTGGATAGCGCCGACTGGAGCGAGGTGCGTCGTTTCCTGGAAAACCTCTCGCGCGACCGCGCCACCCGTGGCTTCGATTCGCAGGAAACCGCCAACTTCATCTTCTCGCTCAAGCGGGTGCTGTTTGCGCTGATGCAGCGCGAGTATGCCGATGCGCCGGAGGATCTCGGCCAGCAGCTGTGGGCGCTGTCCGAGCTGCTGGACCGTCTGGGCCTGTACACCGTCAAGGCGTTCCAGAAGACCCGCGAAGACATCATCGTGCGCCAGCAGGAAGAAATGCTGGAGCTGTCCACCCCGGTGGTCAAGCTGTGGGAGGGCGTGCTGGCACTGCCGATGATCGGCACGCTGGATTCGCAGCGCACCCAGGTGGTGATGGAGTCGCTGCTGCAGCGCATCGTCGACACCGGCTCGGAAATCGCCATCATCGACATCACCGGCGTGCCCACCGTGGACACACTGGTGGCGCAGCACCTGCTCAAGACCGTCACCGCGATCCGCCTGATGGGCGCCGATGCCATCATCAGCGGCGTGCGCCCGCAGATCGCGCAGACCATCGTGCACCTGGGCCTGGACCTGCAGGGCATCGTCACCAAGGCCAACCTGTCCGACGCTTTGGCGCTGGCGCTCAAGCGCATCGGCGTGACCGTGGGCAAGGCGGGCTGACATGGAGCGCATCCCGATCCTGCGGATGGGCGACCTGCTGCTGGTCACCATCCAGGTGGACATGCACGACCAACTGGCGATGACGCTGCAGGAAGACCTGTCGGAAAAGATCAGCGCCACCTCCGCGCGCGGCGTGCTGATCGACATTTCCGCACTGGACATCGTCGACTCCTTCATCGGCCGCATGATCAGCACCATCTCCGGCTTGGCGGCAATCATGGATGCCAGGACCGTGGTGGTGGGCATGCAGCCGGCCGTGGCGATCACGCTGGTCGAGCTGGGCCTGACCCTGCCGTCGGTGCGCACCGCGCTCAATGTCGAACGCGGCATGCGCCTGTTGCAGCAACCCGATCACGCTTCATGACCACCGGTTCGCAACCGGTGCGCACCGAACAGGATGTGGTGCTGGCCCGGCAGACGGTACGCAAGCTGGTAGTGCAGTGCGGCCTGCGTCTGGTCGACCAGACCAAGCTGGTCACCGCAGCCAGCGAGCTGGCCCGCAACACCGTGATCTACGGCGGCGGCGGCGACATGGATTGGGCCCTGGTGGAAAGCGGCATCCGCAAGGGCGTGCAGCTGACCTTCCGCGACGAGGGCCCCGGCATTCCCGACCTGGATCTGGCGCTCACCGATGGCTGGACCTCCGGCAGCGGGCTGGGGCTGGGCCTGTCCGGCAGCCGTCGGCTGGTGGATGATTTCGTGCTGGACACCGCAGCCGGCAAGGGCACGCGGATCACCATCACCAAATGGAAGTGATGCTCGCCGGCGAGGTTACGCGCGCGTTTCGCGTCGACGAAACCAGCCAGGTCGGGCAGGCACGCCGCGAGGCGGCGGTGCTGGCTCAGGCGCTGGGTTTCGATGAGGCCGCCTGCGGGCGCGTGGCGCTGGTGGCTACCGAGCTTGCCACCAACATGGTCAAGCATGGACGTGGCGGCGTGCTGCAGTTGTCCACGGTCGCCACCGCCCAGGGCATGGGTGTGGAGATCTGCGCCATCGACGGCGGCCCCGGGTTCGCACTCGTGGACGGCCTGCGCGATGGCTATTCCACCGCCGGCACGCCAGGCATCGGGCTGGGTGCGATCCAGCGCCAGGCGCAGGTGCTGGATGCGTATTCCGATGCCAAGGGTGCGGTGGTGATGGCACGGTTGTTTGCGCAGCAACGCGCCGAGCTGGACCTGCCGTACGGCGCCATCCGCCTACCGCTGCACAACGAAACGGTGTGCGGCGATGCCTGGCATCTGGCGATTGGCGGGCAGCGGGCGACCGTTACCCTGATCGATGGCCTGGGCCACGGTCCGGGCGCCGCCGATGCCGCCGATGCCGGCGCGCGCGCGGCGGCGACGGCCCGCGGCGAACCCGGCGAGCGCATCGCGCAGCTGCATGCCGGCATGTCGGGTACCCGCGGCGGCGCGGCCGCGGTGATGCAGTTCGACAGCAGCACCGGCCGGGTGCGCTTTGCCGGGGTGGGCAATATCGTCGCCTCGCTGTGCGATGGCGACGGCGTGCGTGGCATGCCGTCGCATCCGGGCATCGTCGGGGTGCAGTTCCGCAAGGCGCAGCCGTTCGATTTTGCGGATGCCGCCGGCAAGCTGCTGGTCATGCACAGCGATGGCCTGCAATCGCGCTGGAACCTGCGCGATCACCCGGGCCTGCTGTCGCGCCATCCGCGTCTGATTGCGGCGGTGCTGTTGCGCGATTACACGCGTGGCCGCGACGATTGCGGCGTATTTGTCATGCGGCTGGGAGGCCTGCAATGAATGCTTCCGGTGAGACACCGCCGCTCGATCCGCTGGCCGAACTGGATGCGCTGCGGCGGCAGAACCAGGCCCTGCGCGAAGAGTTGGAAGAGACCAACCAGGGTGTGCTGGCGCTGTATGCCGAGCTGGATCAGCAGGCCGAACAGCTGCGCGATGTGTCCGAGCTCAAGAGCCGCTTCCTGTCGTACATGAGCCATGAGTTCCGCACCCCGCTCAGTTCGATCCTGAGCATCACGCGGCTGCTGGAAGACGGCATGGACGGGCCGCTGACCGCCGAACAGGCCAAGCAGGTGCGCTTTGTCAGCGCCTCGGCGCGCGAGCTCACCGAGATGGTCGACGACCTGCTGGATCTGGCCAAGATCGAGGCCGGGCGCATCACCATCTCGCCGGGCTGGTTCGACCTGATGGACCTGTTTGCGGCTTTGCGCGGCATGTTCCGCCCGCTCACCGATGCCGGCAGCACCACCTTGATCTTCGAAGACCCGCCGGTGCTGCCGATGCTCTATACCGACGACAAGAAGCTGGCGCAGATCCTGCGCAACTTCATTTCCAACGCACTCAAGTTCACCCCGCAAGGCCATGTGCGCGTATTCGCGCAGCTGGAAGGCGAGACCCATGTGCGCTTCGGCGTGCAGGACACCGGCATCGGCATTCCGGCCGAGCTTCACGACGCCTTGTTCGAGGATTTTGTACAGGTGGATTCGCCGTTGCAGAAACGCCTCACCGGCACCGGTCTGGGGCTGTCGATCTGCAAGCGGTTTGCCGAGTTGCTGGGCGGCACGGTGGGGATCAACAGCGTGGTCGGGCAGGGCTCGGAATTTTTCGTGGTGCTGCCGGTCACGCTGGCAGCGGAGGATGCACTTGGGCAGTAAGCCACACATTCTGGTCGTCGACGATAACGCGGTGACGCGTTATTCGGTGCGCCGCGTGCTCGAACACCATCAGTTCGTGGTCGAAGAAGCCGGCACCGGCACCGACGGCCTGGCCAAACTGGCCGAGCAGGCATTCTCTGCGGTGGTGCTGGACGTCAATCTGCCGGACATGAGCGGCTTTGACATCGTGCGCACGCTGCGCGCCGAGCCGCGCACCGCGTTGTTGCCGGTGGTGCACGTGTCGGCCGCGTCGATCGCCACCGGCGACATGATCACCGGCCTGGAGGCCGGTGCCGACGCCTACCTGATTCACCCGGTCGACCCCAGCGTGCTGGTCGCCACGCTGCGCACCCTGCTGCGCGCGCGCCAGGCCGAAGACGCCTTGCGCATCAGCGAGGCACGCTTCCGCGAGATCTTCGAGCACATCAGTGCACCGATTGCGGTGGTCGATGCGAGCTTGCACACGCATGAGGCCAACGCGGCGTTCCAGCGCTTGATCGGTACCGTCACGCCCGGCGAGGCGCTTGCCGTACCCGGCGTGGACCAGGCCGCCACCGTGCAGGCGCTGACCAACGCACTGGCGCAACGCGAGCGCTGGAGTGGTGCCTTGTCGATCCTGCGCGAGGGCAAGGTGCGCGAAACCGAGTGGCGCGTGTCGCCGTATCGCGAACCGGATCTGGGCCTGCTGCTGGTCGAGGACGTCACCGAACAGCGCCTGCGCGAGCGTGAGCAGCGCCAGGAGCTGGATACCGCCACCACCGAGCTGGCCCACCAGATCGCCGAGCGCCAGCGCACCGAAATCCAGTTGCTGCAGGCGCAGAAGATGGAGGCGCTGGGCAAGCTCACCGGCGGCATCGCGCACGACTTCAACAATCTGCTGACCAGCATCATTTCCGGCCTGGACATGATCCAGCTGGCGGTCGAGTCCAACCGCATCGAGCGGGTGCCGCGGCTGGCCGAGATCGCCACCGGCTCGGCGCATCGCGCCGCCGCACTGACCCAGCGCATGCTCGCCTTCGCGCGCAAGCAATCGCTGGATGCGCAGGCCTTCGATATCAACACACGCGTGCGTTCGCTGGAAGACATGCTGCACCGCTCGATCGGCGAGAACATCGTGCTGGAGCTGGAGTTGGCCGACACGCCACTGGTGGCGGTGGCCGATGCCAACCAGCTTGAAAACGTGGTGCTCAACCTGGTGATCAACGCACGTGACGCCTTGAAGGGTCGGGGTACCATCCGCATCCAGAGCGCGGCCTACACCGCGCAAGGCGATCCGGAACTGGACGATGGTGATTACGTGGTGCTGAACGTGATCGACAATGGCAGCGGCATCGAACCGGCCATCCTCAATCAGGTCTTCGAGCCGTTCTTCACCACCAAGCCGATCGGCGAGGGCACCGGCCTGGGCTTGTCGATGACCTATGGCTTTGCGCGCCAGTCCGGCGGCACCGCACGCATCACCAGCACCGTGGGCCGCGGAACCACGGTGGCCTTGCTGCTGCCGCGCGGGCTCACTGCCAGCGCGGTGCCGCCGGCACCGGCACCGAGTTCGCCCCGTACACGCAGCGAGCGCATCTTGCTGGTGGACGACACCGATGTGGTGCGCATGATGGTGAGCGAGGTGCTCAGCGATGCCGGCTACCACGTGGTGGAAGCCGATGATGCCAACGGCGCGCTGGATCAGTTGCGTGCCGGGGTGGAGATCGATCTGGTGGTGTCCGACGTCGGCCTGCCCGGCATGAACGGGCGCGACATGGCCGACGTGGCGCGCGCGCTGCGGCCGGGCCTGCCGATCCTGTTCATCACCGGCTACGCCGAAAACGCCGCCACCCGCCAGGAATTCCTGGCCGACGGCATGGCGCTGCTGCCCAAGCCTTTCAGCCTCAACGATCTGCTCAACATGGTCGGGCAGATGCTCGATAGCAGCGTGATCGCCGCCCGCGCCTGACGCGGTTTACGCGCGTAGGCGCCAGCTGTCGGTGCCTGCGCCTGCCGCGCGACGATGACGATGTGCCGCGACGCCTCAGGCGTTGCGTGCGTCCAAACCAGCGTCCAGCTGCGTGTGTTTCAGGTGTGCGCCGCCTGTGCCTGACACGCCGTGTTGCACGCGCTGGATGCCTTTCCAGTGCGCCGGCAGCACCGGCGTGTCGTTGGCGTGCGTGCGCTCACTGCGCGTACGCGTACGGGCCGAACGTGGCACCCAGGAAACCGCCGGCGCTGTCGGTACTGAGCATGCGGGCATCGCCCTGTTCCTGCAGCGTGTGCCACTGGCCGCTGCCGACTGCGTAATCCACATGCACGCGTGCGCCATCCAGGGCGAAGCGCAGCGTGACCGGTTGGGTTGCATCGGCCAGCGGCGCGCGCGCCAGCACCACCGACATGCCGGCATCCTCGCGCACCAGCAGTAAGGCCAGGTAATGCGTTTCCCTGGCGACGATCGCCAGCCCCGCCTGTTCGCCCGCTGCCAGCGTGCTGCCATCGACGGTCGCCGCCAGCGTGGCGTGGTGATGCTGCAGACGGTGGCCCAGATACGCCGGCTGCCCGCGGCCGATATCGCCCAGCGCCACGCTCGAGGGCGTGATGCGCAGACCCTGCGGGCCGGTGACATACCACGGCGCCGTTGGCGGATGGATGGTCATCCATTGCATCGGCACGCGCGCGTCCTGGAAATGCTCGCTCCACTGCATCGGCCCGCTGGTGGGTGCGTCCTGCGTGCCTGCCGGCAGCGGCGGGCGCGTGGCAACCGCAGGCACAGCCGTGCCGTGCGGCAGTATCACCGGCCAGCCGTCGCGCCATTGCACCGGCAGCAGGAAGGTTTCGCGACCCAGGGTGTAGTGGTTGCCTTGATACGGGCGGGTGGCCAGGAATACCGCCCACCAGGAGCCGTCCTGCAATTCGACCAATTGCGCGTGGGCGGCGGAGGTAATCGGCGCGCTGCGGCTGGGGTCCAGATCGCGCTGGGTCAGCACCGGATTGCCGCTCCAGGGCTGGTAGGGCCCGGCGATCTGGCGGCTGCGGTAGATCATCTGTGCATGCTGCTCGCCGGTGCCGCCCTCGGCTGCGGTCAGGTAGTAATAGCCATCGCGACGGAACAGGTGCGGGCCTTCGATATGCTCGGGGTTGCTGGCCGGCTGGAAGCCCGCATCCACCAGTACCTGGCGCGTGCCGACCAGTTTCATGCTGGCCAGATCCAGCCGCTGCAGCCAGATCGCGCGGTGCCCGTCGTAACGCAGCTTGCCTGCCGGCACATCGTTGTTGACCAGCCAGGCGCTGCCGTCGTCGTCGAAGAACAGCGATGGGTCGATGCCCTTGGCATCCAGCCAGATCGGGTCCGACCAGGGCCCGGCCGGATCCTTGGCGGTGATCAGGAAATTGCCGCCATCGCAGTAGAAGCAGGTGTTGGCGATGTAGAAGGTGCCGTCGTGGTGGCTGATGCTGGCGGCGAACAGGCCGCGGGTGAGTTCGTCGTTGCCGTATTTGATCTGATCGGGGCGATCGATCGCGTTGCCGATCTGCGTCCAGTGCACCAGATCGCGGCTCTTGAACACCGGCAGGCCGGGGAAATAGCCGAAGCTGGAATTGACCAGATAGAAGTCGTCGCCGACGCGGACCGCCGACGGGTCAGGATGGAAACCGGCCACGACCGGGTTGCGGTACTGTGCCGCGGTCGGTATCGGGCCGCCGTCATCGCCCTGGTAGTCGATCCGGCTGATCACCGCGCTGCCGGCCTGCGCCAGCTGACAACTCACTGCGGCCAGTACGCCCGCCATCCATCCAAGTCGTTTCAAGCTCTGTTCCTCTCCGCTGAGCGCGTCCGCATGGCGCCAGCATGACAGCACGCGGCCAGCGCAGGCATGCCGTTTCGAAATGCCTGGCGCGCGCCGCGGCATGGCTCTGCAACGGCGGCCATGTGCGCAACGCCACGCTTGCCATAGAGCTGCAACATTGCTGACATATCGTGCGCGCGGCGCCACCTTGCGTCGTCGGCCGGCATGCCCGGTGCCGACGGACGCTGGAGTGGCCAACAACAGGTGGCGAGCAGGTGTCAGGTGGGTGCGGACGGTGGGGGAGGAACCGGCGTGTACGAGTGCGACGTGCCGATTCCAAGTACCGGCCGTGCCCGCCTGATCGCCGCGCAGTCATGTTGATCGCCACGTTTGCCTCCGTGTCACCCCTCGCGTCACCTACCCAAGGATCATCTCGCATGTCGTTGTACTCGTCTGTCTCCGCGTCCCTGACGTCCGCCACCACGCACGCACCCGCACGCCGTCGCGCCGCCTTGCAGCGCACGCCGCTGGCGCGTGCCTGCGCCGGCCTGCTGCTTGCCTCGCTGGCCGCTGCTGCCTCTGCGCAGCAGGCGCCGACGCGCCAGGGCGAGGGTGAGGGCAGCCCGACCGCGCTGGATACGGTCACCGTCACTGCCGAACACCGCGAGCAGAACCTGCAGGAAGTGCCGGTGTCGGTGGGCGTGGTGCAGGGCGCGGCGATGCGCGAGTTCACCGCCGGTGGCGACGACACGCTGCTGGCGCTGTCCGGCCGCGTGCCGGGCTTCTATGCCGAGACCACTACCGGGCGCATCTTCCCGCGCTTCTATATCCGTGGCCTGGGCAATATCGATTTCTACCTCGGCGCTTCGCAGCCGGTGTCCATCATCCAGGACGACGTGGTGCTGGAACACGTGGTGCTCAAGTCCAACCCGGTCTACGACGTGGACCAGGTCGAAGTGCTGCGCGGCCCGCAGGGCACCTTGTTCGGCCGCAACACCACCGCCGGCATCGTCAAGTTCGACACCATCAAACCCGGCGATACCTATACCGGCCGCGTCGATGCCAGCTACGGCAGCTACAACACGGTATCTCTGGACGGCGGCTTCGGCGGCCCGATCAACGACGTGCTGTCGTTCCGCGTGTCGGCCCTGTACCAGCACCGCGACGACTGGGTGGACAATACCTTCGCCGGCAGTAGCGCCGACGGCACGCGTACCCCGCGCAAGGATGCGATGGGCGGCTACAACGACCGCAATGCGCGCCTGCAGTTGCTGCTCAAGCCCAACGACGCGTTCTCGCTGCTGGGCTCGGTGCATACCCGCGACTACGACGGTACCTCCACGTTGTTCCTGCGCAATGCGGTCACGCGCGGCAGCGACAAGGTCGACGTGCCGCGCGATCGCGTGGCCTACGACGAGGCGCACGACAACCCGCAGGCGTATCAGACCGACGGCGGCTCGATCAAGGCGATCTACGATTTCGGCGGCGTGTCGCTGACCTCCATCACCGCCTACGAAACCACCTCCGGCTATAGCCGTGGCGACACCGATGGCGGCGCAGCGGCGAACTACCCGGTCAACGGCGTGCCGAACGGCTTCGGCCAGTCGATGGGGCAGATCCGCGACCTGGACCAGTACACCCAGGAACTGCGTCTGGCCAGCGAAGGCGACGACGCTCTGCAATGGCAGGTGGGCGCGTTCTACTTCGACGGGCGCGATACCACCGATTTCTATCAGCGGGCGTATTTCCTGCAGACCGCCGCGCGCAACCCCAACAACTGGGTGCGCCTGCGCAACACCAATACCTCCTGGGCCGGGTTCGGGCAGCTCAGCTACAAGGCCACCGACGCGCTCACCCTGACTGCCGGTCTGCGCCAGACCAAGGACAGCAAGGAAACCCGCCTGCTCAAGACCGCCGATACCGCGGCCGGTGCGGTGACCTATCGCGGCCGTCGCGACGTGCGCATGTCCGACACCCAGCCCAGCTGGGATCTCAGCGCGATGTATGAGATCAATCCCGAGCTGAGCGTCTATGCGCGCGTGGCACGCGGTTTCCGCGGCCCGACCATCCAGGGCCGCAGCGCGGTGTTCAATTCGGATTTCACCACCGCCGATTCGGAAACCATCCTGTCGTGGGAGGCCGGCATCAAGAGCAGCCTGTTCGACAATCGCCTGCGTCTGAACGTCAGCGGCTTCACCTATACGGTGGACGACATCCAGCTCAACGGCAACGACTCGGACGGCAACGGCGTGCTGTTCAATGCCGACAAGGCCAAGGCCTACGGCCTGGAGGCGGATCTGGACTGGCGCCCGATCTCCAACCTGTCGCTGACCGCCGGCCTGAGCCTGTTGCATAGCGAAATCCACGACGATCGCGTCTACGCGCAGGCCTGTGCGCTCAACGGCGTGGTGGTGTGCACGGTCAACGACCCGACCATCCGCGTCGGTGCCAACACCTTTGCGCAGATCGACGGCAACCCGCTGCCCAACGCGCCCAAGTACAACCTCAACCTGGCCGCGCGCTACGACATTCCGGTGGGCAACGATGGCGCCTTCTTCGTCTCCACCGACTGGAACAAGCAGGGCGAAACCAGCTTCGTGCTGTACGACTCCACCGAGTTCCGCGCCAACGGCAATTTCGAAGGCGGCCTCAAGCTCGGTTACACCGGCGGCTATGGCGCGTGGGAGGTGGCGGCGTTTGCGCGCAACATCACCAACGAGAAGAACGTCAAGGGCGTGATCGAAAACTACATGGCTGCGGTGTACAACGAGCCGCGCGTGGTGGGTGTGTCGGTCAACGTCAACTGGCAGTAAGAGCGACTGAAAAGTCGCCAGCGGCTGCACAGTGCTCTGGTCAGCCGCTCCCGGTGCTTGATCGATCGACTGCATCACTGCGCGTGTGCCGCAGTGATGCCGATCGTAGAACGTAGAACAGACCCGCTGCGTGCATCATGCAGCGGGTTTTTTTGTGTCAACGGCTGCGCAACACCGACTGCACCCAGCTGACGATCTGCGCGCTGCTCACCGCGCCGGAGTGACGGCCCAGCTCACTGCCGCCGCGGATGACCAGCAAGGTCGGGATGCTGCGGATGCCGAAGCGCGTGCCCAGCGCCGGATGCAGATCGGTATCGACCTTCGCCAGCCGGACCTGCGGTTCGAGCAGTGCCGCGGCTGCGGCAAACTGCGGCGCCATGCTCAGGCACGGCCCGCACCACGGCGCCCAGAAATCCACCACCAACGGCAGCGCGCTGCGCACCGCATGCTTGTCGAAATCGGTGCCTGACAGCGCCACCGGCGTGCCCAGGAACAAGGGCTTGTGGCAACTGCCGCAGTTGGGGGCATCGCGCAGACGCGCAGCTGCGACACGGTTCATCGCAGCGCAGCTCGGGCAGGCGATCAAAAGCGGTGCGTCGGTCATGCGGTGGTCTCCGGTGGCAGGCAATGCAGTCGCTGCGCCCGCGCATCGTGGGCGGCGAGCGCGGCTGCATGCGGCCCAGTGTAACGGCCAACGCCGAAGACCCGGTGCCGTCGGCCACTGCCGCAACACCGGGTGTGCGGCGCTCATGCCACAAGCTGGCGCACGCGCTGCAGTGCTCAGCCCGATTGTCCCAGGCTCAGGATCGGAATAAAGCCGCCGTAGATCAGTCGCTTGCCATCGAACGGCATCGGGTTGACCGACGGGTCCATGCGCGGGTCGTCCATCATCTTGCGCATGCCCGCATCGCGGGTCGCCTTGTCCGGCCATTCGATCCACGAAAACACCACGGTTTCGTCCTCGCCGGCAGCGACCGCGCGGTGGAAGTCGGTCAGTTGTCCATGCTGGACGTCATCGCCCCAGCACTCCACCACGCGCAGCGCGCCATATTCGATGATGATGGCATCGCCCATGCGGGCATGTTCCAGAAACGCGGCCTTGTTGGCCGTGGGTACCGCGAGTGCAAATCCATCCACATACGACATGACCACCTCCTCGGACATGGCGCACGACGTGCGCCGGATGATGACGACAGATGCTGGTGCGATCGAAACAGGCTGGAACGCTGCGCCGGGACGGGGCGTGGAGTACGAGCATACGGCGCATCCGTCATGCGGGCACTGGTCGCGCCCGCATGACGATGCAAACCGTCTTCGTGCCGGCTTCCGTTGTCGGACCGCATGCGCCGCGCGCTGCGTGAGGCGTCCTGGATGAGTTCGTCAGAGGGATTATGTTGTCGCGATGGGCTGGGGTTGCGACAGGCCGCCAGCATCGGGATTGCATGGGTTTCGATCGCCCCTCACGCCTTGCCGGGTGCGCCGTGGCGGCAGCCCGGCGTGCTGCCCGGCCGCCGCATGGCCGCGACTACGCGGCCAGGTTGTGTCGCCGCAGCACGGCTTCAAACACCACGTCGCCGTCTTCGTTGCGCGCCTGCAGCGTGCCGCCGTGCGCCTTGACGAACTGGTCGGCGATGAACAGGCCCAGCCCCAGGCCCTGGCTGGCATGGAAGCTGGCCTTGAACGGCTCGAACAGGCGCGGCATCAGGCTGTCCGGGATGCGCCCGACATTGCGCACCGACAGCCGCAGCGTGTCGCGTTCGCGTCCGTCCAGATGCACCCGCACCGGCTGGCTGCCGCCATGCAGCACCGCATTGCCGACCAGGTTGGACACGACCTGGGCCAGGCGATCGCCGTCGCCATCGCCGTCCAGATCGCCTTCGGTACGCAGGTCGATCGGCGTGTGCGGGTTGGCCTGCGCCACTTCGCCCACCACGCTGTGGGTGACTTCGCCCAGATTGCAGGGGCCGAACTGCATCGACAGCCCGTCGCTGCGCAGGCGCGAGAAATCCAGCAACTGCTCGACCATCCGTGCCATCCGCCGCGCGCTGTTTTCCAGGTGATCGAGCGTGCGTGCGGCCGAGCCATCGGCCTCCACATCCAGGCCGAGCTTGTCGGCGCACAGCAGGATCACCGACAGCGGCGTACGCAGGTCGTGGGTGAGCACGGCCATCATGGTTTCGTTGAGCGTAAGCGCGCGTTCCAGCGAGGCGTTGCGTGCCTTGAGCAGGCGCCGCTGCTGGTACAACTCGATGAACACATTGACCTTGCTCAGGATCACGTGCGGCTCGATCGGCTTGTGCAGGAAATCCACCGCGCCGGTTTCGTAGCCCTGGAAGGCGCGCATCGGATCGTTCGGCGATGCGGTCAGGAAAATGATCGGCACATGCCGGCTGCGCTGCGAGCCGCGCATCAGTTCGGCCAGCGAAAAACCGTCCATTTCCGGCATGTGCACATCCAGCAGCGCCAGCGCCACATCGTGTTCGAGCAGCAGCTCCAGCGCCTGCGCGCCTGACGCGGCACACAGCACCTGGAGGCCGTCGCGCTGCAGCAGCGCTTCCATCGCCACCAGGTTCTGCGGCACGTCGTCGACGATCAGCAGCTTGGCGGGTTCGTCGCCGTTGCCGTGCGCAGCCAAGCCGGTCGCGGTGAGATTCATGGGTGAAAGGCTTCCAGTCGGCTGCAGATCGCCTGCAGGGTGAGCACCGCATCGGCGCCAGCATAGGCGAGAGCGGAGGCGGGCATCAGCGGTGAGGCGGCATCGTCGGGGCGCTGGATCCAGGCGGTGCCACCGACTGCGCGCACCGCCGCCACGCCGGCGCTGCCGTCGCTGCTGGCGCCGGTGAGCAGGATCGCCAGCAGGCGCTGCCCGAAGACGTCGGCCGCCGATTCGAACAGCGGGTCGATCGCCGGGCGCGAGAACAGCACCGGTGCATCCATCGACAATGCCAGGCTGTCGCGCGTTTCCACCAGCAGATGGTAGTCGGGCGGGGCGATGGTCACGCTGCCGGCAAGCAGCGGCTGCTTGTCTTCGGCCTCGCGCACCGGCAAGGCGCAGCGTGCATCCATCAGCTCGGCAAGATGGCTGGTGCGGTCGCGCGGCAGGTGCAACACCACCAGTACCGGCATCGGCAGGTCCGCGGGCAGGCTGGACAACAGCGCCTGCAGGGCCATGACGCCGCCGGCCGAGGCACCGATCACCATCGCGTCGAACTGCGCCGCCGCCGCGTGCAGCGCGTTCATGCCGCCGCCTTGCGGAACAGGCGCTGCTCGCGCGCCACGGTTTCGAACGCCTGCGCATGCGCCCCGAACTGCAGCGACTCCTTGCTGCCCAGGCCCAGGAACCCGCGGTGCACCAATGCATCGTGGAACAGGCCCACGGCACGGTCCTGCAGGCTGCGGTTGAAATAGATCAGCACGTTGCGGCACGACACCAGGTGTACTTCGGAGAACACCGTATCGGTGGCCAGGCTGTGGTCGGCGAAGACGATATTGCGCTTCAACCGGCGATCGAACACCGCGCCATCGTAGGCGGTGGTGTAGTAATCCGAGAGCGAGCCGCGGCCGCCGGCATCCAGGTAATTGCGGCTGAACTGCGCGATGCGGTCGATGCCGAAGGCGCCGGCCTCGGCCATGCCCAGTGCTTCGGGATTGATGTCGGTGGCGTAGATCACCGCCTTTTCCAGCAGGCCTTCTTCGTGCAACAGGATCGCCAGCGACCAGACTTCCTCGCCGGTGCTGCAGCCGGCCACCCACAGCTTGATCGATGGATAGGTGCGCAAGACCGGCACCGCATGCTCGCGCAACACGCGAAAGTAGGCCGGGTCGCGGAACATCTCCGACACCTGCACGGTGAAGAACTGCATCGCCTGCGCAAAGGTGTCCGGTTCGTGCAGCAGGCGGTGCTGCAGATCGGCCACGCGCGTGCACTCCAGGCGTGCCATCGCGTGGCGCATGCGCCGGCGCAGCGACGACACCGCGTAATCGCGGAAGTCGTAGTGGTAGCGCTGGTAGACCGCTTCCAGCAGCACCCGCAGCTCCAGGTCGAACAGCTCCACCGCGTTCATTGCCGCGAGCACCACACCCGGCACAGCGACACCAGCTTGTCCACGTCGATGGGCTTGGCGATGTAGTCGTTGGCACCGGCCTCCAGACAACGTTCGCGGTCGTCGGCCATGGCCTTTGCGGTCAGCGCGATGATCGGCAGATCCTGCCACTGGCGGTTGGCGCGGATCTGGCGCATCGCGGTCAGGCCGTCCATCTCCGGCATCATGATGTCCATCAGCACCAGGTCCACTTCGTGCTTGGCCAGATGTTCCAGCGCCTCGCGGCCGTTGCGGGCGATCTGCAGCGTCACGCCCAGCGGCTCGAGCACGCTGGAGAGCGCAAAGATGTTGCGCACGTCGTCCTCGGCCAGCAGCACGGTGGCGCCGTCCAGCACCGCGTCGCGGCGGCGCGCTTCGCGCAGCAGGCGTTGCTGGTCGCTGGGCAGCGAGGCTTCCACGCTGTGCAGGAACAGCGTCACCTCATCGAGCAGGCGTTCGGGCGAGCGCACGCCCTTGATGATGATGCTCTTGGAATAGCGGCGCAGGCGTTGTTCCTCGTCGCGGGTGAGCGCGCGCCCGGTGTAGACGATGACCGGCGGAAACGCGACTGCATCGTTGCCGGCCATGCGCTCGAGCAGGTCGTAGCCACTGCCGTCGGGCAGCGCCAGATCGGTGACCATGCAGTCGAAGGTCGAGCCGGCCAGCTGCTGCATCGCCTCGGCGATGCTGCCCACCGCGATGATCTCCAGCTGATCGCGCGCCAGCAGCAATTGCAGATTCGCGCGCAGCGCGCTGTCGTCCTCGACGATCAGCAGGCGGCGTACCGCGCGTGCATTGGTGTCTTCCAGTTGACGGATCGCGCCCGCCAGCAGCTCGCGCGTGGCCGGCTTGATCAGATAGCCCACCGCGCCCAGTTCCAGCGCAATCTGGCTGCGCTCCAGCGCGGACACCACATGCACCGGAATATGGCGCGTGGCCGGATCGCGCTTGAGGCGCTCGAGCACGCTCAGGCCGGACGCATCCGGCAGGCCGATATCGAGCAGGATGCCGCTGGGACGCAGTTCGGCGGCCAGGCGCAGCGCTTCTTCGGCGCTGGGAGCCACCACGCAATCGAAGTCCAGCTCGTGCGCCAGGTCGACCAGCGCCTGTGCAAAGCGTGCTTCGTCTTCCACCGCCAGGATCAGCCGGCCGGGGCGGGTGCGTTGGTCGCGATCGTCGTCGGCACGCTGCAGCGGCGGGGCGGCAGCTGCCGGAATCGGCAGCGGCATCCCCGCGGACGCACCCGTTGCGCGCCCATCGAGGCGCGAGGCCATGGCCGTGCCACTGGCAGATTGCGACGACGGCGCAGTGCCGATCGCCATCGCGCCCGCGTTGGCCTGTGCTGCAGTGACCGGCTCGGCCGGCGCGCCGTCGATCGGCAATTCCAGCGTGAAACAGCTGCCGCGTCCGGGCTGGCTGTCCACCCGGATGCTGCCGCCCATGCGCTGGGCCAGGTCGCGCGAGATCGACAGGCCCAAGCCGGTGCCGCCGTAGCGACGGCGCGTGCTGCCATCGGCCTGACGGAACGCTTCGAAGATGATCTCGGTCTGTTCGTGTGCGATGCCGATGCCGGTGTCGTTGACCTTGAACAGCACTCGTCCCGGCGTGTGCGCCTGGATCGACAGGCTGACGCTGCCGTGCTCGGTGAACTTGATCGCGTTGGCCAGCAGGTTCTTGAGGATCTGCTGCAGGCGCTGGCTGTCGACGACCAGTTGCGTCGGTGCGTCCGATTCGGCAGCCAGCTGCAACGCCAGGCCCTTCTGGCGCGCCAGCGGCTCGAAGGTTTCGCGCAGGCGCTGCAGCACCGAGCTGGTGGCGACGGTTTCGTCGGCCAGTTCCACATGCCCGGCCTCGATCTTGGACAGGTCGAGAATGTCGTTGATCAACGCCAGCAGATCGTTGTTGGACGACAGGATCGCCTGCGCGTATTTCACCTGCTCGGGGCTGAGCGTGCCGTCCTTGTTGTCCGACAGCAGCTTGGCCAGGATCAGCGCGCTGTTGAGCGGCGTGCGCAGCTCGTGCGACATGTTGGCCAGGAACTCGGATTTGTAGCGCGAGGCGGTGGACAGCTCGTTGCTGTTGCGCACCAACTGATTCTGCGCGATCAGCAAGGCCTGCTTCTGCGCTTCCAACGCCTGGGTGCGTTCTTCCAGCTGCACGTTGGTCTGTTCCAGCTCGGCTTGCTGCAGTTCCAGATCGCTCTGCGACTGCTGCAGGCTGCGGCTTTGTTCCTCCAGCTCCTCGTTGGCCACGCGCAGCTCTTCCTGCTGGGTCTGCAGCTCTTCGCTTTGGCGCTGGGTTTCTTCCAGCAGGGCCACCAGCTGTGCGCGCAGCAATGCCGTACGCAAGGCCAGGCCGATGTTCTCGCCGCAGCGCGTGAGGAGTTCTTCCTCGCGCGTACGGGCCGTGCCCGGCGCAGCGGCGCGCCCCAGCTCGAGGATGCCGATCACCCGCCCATCGGCGATGACCGGTGCCAGCAGCAGTTCCTGGCAGGCGCTGCGGCCCAGGCCCGAGGCGATCTGCAGATGTCCGGCTTCCACACCGCGCACCCGGCGCACCGTGCCGCTACGCAAGGCCTCGCCGAGTTGGCCGGCATCGGTCGGCAGTGTCCTGGACACATCGGCCGGCAGCGCGGCGCCGCCGGTCAGACGCAGGCGTTCGCCCTCGATGCGATACAACGCGCCGACCTGCGCATCCAGCGTGTCGCACAGCGCGCGCACGGCGGCATTGGCCAGATCGTCGGGGCTGTGATCGCCGCGCAAACTGGCTTCGACGGTGTTTTCGGCCTGCTGCAGCCACAGCGCCAGTTCGGCCTGGCGGCGCGCGCGGATCGCCTGCATCACCACCAGCGCCATCGCCAGGAACGACACCCCGCCGATGCTGCGGTTGATCGAGGAAAAACTCGAGCTGGTACTGGACGGCGCCAGCTGAAAACCGACGGCCAGCAACACGCACGAGAGCGCGGCGACCACCAGGGGCACC
Organism: Xanthomonas sp. WHRI 6108; assembly: GCF_040202385.2. NCBI lineage: Bacteria > Pseudomonadati > Pseudomonadota > Gammaproteobacteria > Lysobacterales > Lysobacteraceae > Xanthomonas > Xanthomonas sp. WHRI 6108. Next base: position 1,425,716 of record NZ_CP168198.1, read on the forward strand.
TGCACGCGATTCTGGAAGACCGTCACGCCCACCGCGACGAAATAGGTCAGCCACACCGCATAGCCGAGCGGCGTGACCAATTCCACGCCGAGCGTTCCGGCCATCAGGGCCCCCGCGATCACCCACACCCAGCGGTCGCGTGTGGTCGAGATGTTCTGCATAAAGGCGCGGACCGGACGGGGAGGGCGGTCATGGTAGCCGATAACTTTCACGCGCAAATCGCCGGGATTTTGACGCTCTGCAGCCGGGTCGGCTTGCACGCAGCCTTCACGCACTCGTCACTATGGTCGCGCGCTTTTCCGGGGGAAAGTTGCGTGATGGATGCGGAAACGGCCGTCGACAGTGCGGGGCCGCTTTCTCACGACAGCCGGCAGTGCCAGCTGTTGGTGCAGAGCGTGTCCGATTACGCGATCTACATGCTCGATACGGGCGGCCACGTGTGCAGCTGGAATCCCGGCGGCGAGCGCATCAAGGGTTACACCACCGCCGAGATCATTGGCTCGCATTTTTCGCGCTTCTATCTGCCGGAGGATGCGCAGGGCGGCGAACCTGCCCGCAATCTGGACACCGCCAGACGCGAGGGGCGTTTTGCCACCGAAGGCTGGCGGGTGCGCAAGGACGGCAGCCGCTTCTGGGCAAGCGTGGCGATCGAGCCGGTGCTGGAATTCGGTGTGCTGGTGGGGTTTGCCAAGGTCACCTGCGACATCGACCAGCGGCACCAGGCGCAGCAGCTGTTGCAGCATGCGCAGCATGCCCTGCTGCAGTCGCAGAAGGTGGACGCGCTGGGTCGCCTGACGCTCGGCATGGCGCACGATTTCAATAACCTGCTGACCGTGATGGTGACCAGCCTGGACCTGATCGCGCTGCGTGCCGGTGACGATGCGCGTACCCGCATGCTGGTGGACGCGGCGCAGACGGCAGTCGATCGGGGCACCTTGCTGACGCGCCAGCTGCTCGCCTTTGCGCGCGGGCAGCGCCTGATTCCCGAACGCCACGGCGCCAACGCGGTGGTAACGCGCTCGCTGGAGCTGCTGCGGCGTGCCTGTCCGGCCGGGATCGTGCTGTCGCTGGCGTTCGCCGAACAGTTGCCCGATATCCGCGTGGACCCGGGCCAACTGGAGGCGGCCTTGCTCAATCTGGTGTTCAACAGCTGCGATGCCATGCCGGGCGGCGGCACCATCGTGCTGGAAACGGCGCTACAGCAGCGTGCTGCGCCATCCGATCCGCATGGCCGGCCGCGCGCTTACGTCAGCATTGCCGTACGCGATGATGGCCCCGGCATGTCGGCACACGTGGCGCAATGCGCCAGCGAGCCGTTTTTCACCACCAAGGACGTGGGCAAGGGTTCGGGCCTGGGATTGAGCCAGGTACACGGCTTTGCGTCCCAATCCGGTGGCTTCGTCGAGCTGGACACTGCGCCTGGCCGCGGCACCACCGTTACCCTGTTTCTCCCGGCCATCGAGGAGGCTGAGCATGACTGAATCCCTGCGTCTGTTGATGGTGGAAGATCAGCAGGAATTGCGCGAACTGATCGGCGAGGCGCTGCGCGACGCAGGCATCACCGTCGAAACCGCCGACGACGGCCACACCGCCTTGCGCATGCTGCGCGAGAACGGCCCCTACGATGTGGTCTTCAGCGACATCCGCATGCCCAACGGCATGTCGGGCATCGAACTGAGCGAACACGTGGCGCAGCTGCTGCCGCAGGCGCGGGTGATCCTGGCCTCGGGGTTTGCAAAGGCGCAATTGCCGCCGCTGCCGGCGCAGGTGGATTTCCTGCCTAAACCGTATCGCCTGCGTCAGCTGATCGATGTGTTGAAAGGCGTGGCAACCAACGCCTGAGCGTTGGCTGCGGTGTCCTGCGCTGCAGGGGCCGTGACCGAGCGTCCTGCGCCTGCGCTGCTCAACGGCTCTGGTAATACACCTTGTCGATGGCGATCTCCACTGGCGCAGCCGGCGGATCGGCCACCAGCATGAACATCTGTTTGACCGCCTGCAGATCCAGGTCGTAGAACGCACTGAAGGGAATGCTCACCTCATGCCAGGCGCCATCGCGCACCAGGCCGTACTGATTGCCGCCCGCGACAAAATCCACCCAGCTGTCGCCAAAGCTGGTGTTGATGCCGATCTTGAAGGTCGATGGCGTGGTGGTTTTCAGGTGCAGCTTCAGCGCGCCGCCGGCATAGGCGGCCATGTTGCGATAGTCGGTCTGGATGCCCAGGCCATACCAGGCACCGGCGTTGGCGCGGTAGGCCATCACGTTGCTGCCTTCGAACGGCGCCTGCGCAATCGGGGTGAGGTTGTTCCACAGATACAGCTCGGCATCCTGGCCGAAGTTGAGTCGCCCGCTGGTATCGGCCTGCTCGGTGAACACCCCAAATCGCCCTGCGGGCGCTGCGTGTTGCGCACCCACATACAGTTGCGAACCGGGGTTTTGATACAGGCGGATGTAATCGATCTCCATCCTGCCCGGCAACGGCGCGGTCACCGCCGCAGGCGAGGTGATGCCGGTATAGGTGCCGCCCACGGCGAGATTGAGCAGCAGATACTGCTGCTGATGGAATTCGTGCAGCGAGGCACCTTCGATATTGGAGATCGCAAACTCGAAGTATTGCTGGCCATCGATCGACACGCGGATGAACTGCGGGTCCCAGGTCAGGCGGTACACATGGAAGTCGGCATGCAGATCCACCGGGCTGGTGTAGCTGGTGTCGTAGTCGGCCTGCTGGCCGTTGTAGTCCCAGTGCACCGCAGCGCCGATACGGCGATTGGCGGTGCCATTGGCGATCGCCGCGGCCATGCCGGCTTCCAGCAGGTCGATCTCGCCGCGACCTGGCCACACGCCGATGGTGCCCAGCATCCAGTACGCCGGCCATAGCCCGTTGCCCACCACCGGCGTCTTGATGCGCGCCTCCAGCGTGCCGTATTTGAAGTGCATGCGGCCTTCGGTCTTGAGACGCGCCGAGGTAAACGGCATGCCCTGGAACGCTTCGCGTCGCGCTTCGATCACCAGCCGGCCGTTATCGATACGCGCGTTTTCGGCGCGGCTGGTGTAGTACTGCATCTCCCCGTTACCCCAGCCGCACAGGCCGATCTGACAGCCGTTGCCGACGTCGTAGGTCCACTTGTTGCCATCGATGCCGGGGCCATTGAAGTTGTCTTCCCAGACCAGGGTTTGCGCGTGCGCACCTGGCGTCATCGCCACTGCGCATAGCAAGGCGAACTGCACAGCGACACTGCGTAGCATGTTCATTGCGTGCGTCTCCAAAAAGTGGACCGACGTCCAGGGAGAGGTGACGCTGCGCAGCGGCTACTTCAGTGTCAAAGCAATTGTGTGGCGCGTTTCAGTTCCGTGGTGTTCATTCCGGAATAATCCATCATTGGCATGACGGCGGTCGCAGACTGCATGGGGCGGATGCTGCGTGGCAGCAGCTAGATGCGGATGTTTCGTTCTGGCGCGACGGCATCTGTGGCGTCCAGGTCACTGCATTCAAGCCGGCAGATGCTTCGAGCGCCAACGCATGCACGCGTTGGCAGGCTCTGGAGTGGCTACGGCGCTGGGAACGCCATCGGAATGCCACCGTGGTGGGCAAGCCGCGTGCTGCGGCACATCGATGGCCTTGCGGATGCATCGGCACGATTGCCTGCGGCAGCGTTTCGCGCATGCCGCATACGCCAGACTCAATGCCCGGCATGCACCGTCCAGGCCACCAGCCGTATCACCAACGGTCGCACCACCAGCACGCAGCAGAACGCGGTGGGCATCGCAATGCGGTAGGCATCCAGCACGCGCCACAGGTAGCCGGGGGCAAGGCCGGTATTGGCGCCGGTGATCACCAGGCACATCAGCAAGGCCATGATCGCGGCCATATAGAACGCGAACACGAACGGGGTGGTGCGCACGCCGAGTTTCCAGCGCGGGCGCAGCAATGGGGAGGAGGGGGGAGATGACGACATGCTGTGGCCTTTGGTTGCCGCGGATCGGCGTGATGGGCAGCACTGTAGAGACGCCACCGCGGGCGGGGTAGATCGCGTAGCCTTGCGGCTTACGTAAGAAAAAATTATGAATCCTTTGGTAATACTTGCCTGACCAATGAACATTCTTCAGTCCATCCGTAGCTTTGTCAGTACTGTCGATGCCGGCAGCATTGCCGGAGGCGCCAAGTTGCTGGGGATCAGTGCGGCTGCGGTCAGCCAGAACATTGCGCGGCTGGAGCAGCACCTGGGCGTGCGTCTGCTGCACCGGACCACGCGCAGCCTGGCGCTGACCGAGCGCGGCACGCTGTACTTCGAGCAGGTGCGGCAGCTGGAGCGCGACCTGGAGCGCGCGCGCCAGTCGGTGGCCGGGCCGCAGCAGGCGCCGGCGGGGCGCTTGCGGGTGGCCAGCACCGCGGCCTTCGCACGGCACGTGCTCGCCCCGATGCTGCCGGCCCTGCGTCAGCAGTACCCGCAGCTGGAGATCGAGCTGCTGTGCACCGACCGGGCGGTGCAGCACGCGCAGGAAAGCGTGGATGTCAGCCTGCGCATCGAGGCGCAGCTGGAAGACGGCCTGGTCGCACGCTGCATCGCCCAGGTGCCGCTGGTGGTGTGCGCAGCGCCCGAGTATCTGGCGCGCTGCGGGACGCCGCAGGGTGCGGACGACTTGAAATATCACGATTGCCTGCTGTTGCGTTATCCGGTCGACGGGCGCTGCCTGCCGTGGAATTTCGTGCGCAATGGCGTGCGCTTCCAGCCGGAACTGGGCAAGGCAATGGTCAGCGACGATATCGATGCGCTCGCCACCATGGCCGCGGCCGGCGGCGGCATCGCGCGCCTGGCCGCCTATGTCGTGCAACCTTACCTGCAGCGCGGCGAGCTGCAGCCGCTGTTTGTCTCCGATCTCGGCAGCACCGCCCAGGCATTGCCGGAGCCGCTGCGGATCTACCTCTGCGTCGCCGACCGCCGCGACTTCACCCCGAAGGTGCGCGCCTTCATGGAGCACGTGCTCGAACGCCTGCCGGTGCAATGGCGTACTGCCGAGCCCGCGCCGGCGCCGGCTCATGCAGCGACCGGGGTGTAGCCAGCATCTGACATCTGGAGAGCGCCTGGTCCGTGCGCTGTTCGACAGGGCGCACGCGGGCGTGACGTGCTGATGCGTGATGGATGCCACGTTGCTTGAGAGCGAACGACGCTGAAGACGCAGTTTGCGCAGTCGTCGTTCTCGACCAACGACTAAGGCGGCAGTTGATGCCGCCGTCGCCATCGCTCACTCCAGCTTGAGCATCACAATCGAGCGCGCCGGCAGCGAGACAGTCACTGCGTTGCCTTGCATGCGTGCTCCCTTGAACGCCTTGGGTTCCACCGCATGTGGCTGGGCAAAAGTGTTGTGCGCAGTGATCGCCGGCCCGGTCAGAATCTGTCCGGTCACCCCGCGCGCCGTCAGGCCATCCACCTGCACAATGACGCTCGCGGCCGACGTCGCATCCAGATTGGTCAGGGCGATATAGACGTGTCCATCCCTGGCCTTGACCGCCGAGCCGTGCACTGCGGGCACGTGGACATCGCCGTGGCGATACTCGGGTGTCTGCAGGCGCAACGGCAGCTGGGTGGCATCCTGGTAGGGCTTGTACAGCGCGAACACATGGTAGGTGGGCGTTAGCACCATCTTGTCGCCGTCGGTGAGGATCATCGCCTGCAGCACATTGACCATCTGCGCGATATTGGCCATGCGCACGCGTTCGGCATGCGCGCTGAAGATGTCGATGTTCAACGACGCCACCAGTGCATCGCGCAGCGTGTTCTGTTGATGCAGGAAGCCCGGGTTCGCATCCGGCAGCCCGGCGTACCAGGTGCCCCATTCGTCCACCACCAGCGCGACCTTCCTGCCCGGGTCGTAGCGGTCCATGATCGCGCTGTGTTTGCGGATCAGCTCGTCCATCACCAGCGTGCGCGACAGCGTGTCGATCCAGGCGGCTTCGTCGAAGTCGGTGGAGGAGGCGCGCGGTGGCCAGCCACCTGGCACGGTGTAGTAATGCAGGCTCAGGCCGTCCATCAGCGTGCCGGCCTCGCGCATCATCACCTCGGTCCAGTGGTAATCGTCGTTGTTGGGGCCGGGCGCGATCTTGAGGATCTTCTGATTGGCCGGGGCCTTGACGAAGGTCTGGTAGCGCCGATAGACGTCGGCCGCGTATTCCACGCGCATGTTGCCGCCGCAGCCCCACAGCTCGTTGCCGACGCCGAAGTAGGGCACCTGCCACGGTGCGTCGCGGCCATTGGCGCGGCGCTCGTTGGCCAGGCTCGAGCGGGTCGGCGCCGTCATGTATTCGGCCCACTGCGCGATCTCGTCCGGCGCCGCATTGCCCACATTGCCGGCGATATAGGCCTGGGTGCCGAGCAGCTCGGTGAACTCCATGAACTCGTGCGTGCCGAAGCGGTTGGACTCTTCCACGCCACCCCAGTGCGTGTTGACGCTGACCGGGCGCTTGGCCGGCGCACCGACGCCATCGCGCCAGTGGTATTCGTCGGCAAAACAGCCGCCGGGCCAGCGGATGTTGGGCACCGCAATCGCCTTCAACGCTGCCAGCACATCGTTGCGATAGCCGCGCGTATTGGCAATCGCCGAGTCCTCGCCGACCCACACCCCGCCGTAGATGCCGGTGCCCAGATGCTCGGCGAACTGGCCGAACAGCTGTCGCGACACCTGCGCACCGGGCTGGCCCACGCGCAGCGTGCCGGTCACCTTGACCTCGGCCGCGGGGGCGGCGAGCGCGCTGGCGAGCAAGGCCGCGCCAACGACAGCCTGCAACAGCCGTCCCGGTGAGATTCGCAAAGCGGGGGAAATCCACTGCATCGGCTTGGCGCTCCTATGCTGATCGATCGAGGTGGTCACACGCCGCTGCGGGGCGGGCGCGTCGCTAGCCTAGTGCCTGCAATGGCAAGTTGTCGCTGCATCGCAATCAATCAGCCAGGGCTGGCGCAGGTCTCGCCGACACGATCATCGCATCGCACGCCAGGATGTGCGCCGGGGCATGGTCGGCGACCGCGCTCCCCCGCTATGCTCGCCAGCTTCCAGTATCGGCAGGACGATCCATGCAGCGAGTGTTCGGGCAGTTGCCAGACGGTGTCGAAGTCCACGCGCTCACGCTGCGCAGCACTGCCGGGCTGGAGGCGGAGGTGCTCACCTATGGCGGCATCCTGCATGCGCTGCGGCTGACCACCGAGCATGGGGTGGTGCCGCTGCTGGTGGCATTGCCGGATCTGCCGGCCTACGCCGCCGATGGCGACAGCCTCAATATCCTGGTCGGCCGCTTCGGCAACCGCATCGCTGGCGCGCGCTACACGCTGGATGGGGTCACCCACACCCTGGCGGCCAACGAAGGGCGCAACCAGTTGCACGGCGGCCTGCGCGGCTTCGGGCGGCGCGTGTGGAGCGTGCTGGAGCAGGCACCGGACCAGGTGCTGCTCGGTTACGACTCGCCCGATGGCGAAGAGGGCTATCCCGGCAATCTGCAGGTGCGTGCGAGGCTGCAATTGCGCGGACGCAGCCTGCAGCTGGACTTCGAGGCGCAATGCGATGCCGCCACCGCGTTGAACCTCACCCATCACCCGTACTTCAACCTATCCGGCGACCCGCATCGGCGCGCCGCGCTGCAGGTGCTGCGGGTGCCGGCCGATCGCTATCTGCCGGTGGATGCCGAATCGATCCCGACCGGCGAAATCGCCTCCGTCGCCGGTACGCCGTTCGATTTCCGCCATGCTGCCGCGTTGGCCGACAAAAGCGATCCGTCACATCCGCAGGTGGTGCTCGGCAAGGGCTACGACCAATGCCTGGTGCTGGCCGCCGGGGCCGATTGCGTTGCCGAGTTGTACTCGCCGCACAGTGGCGTGGCGCTGCGCATCAGCAGCGACGCACCGGCGGTGCAACTCTACGAAGGCCAGCATCTGGACGACCACCATCCCGGACTCGGCCGCGGCGTCTGCCTGGAGCCGCAGGACTACCCGGACGCGCCCAACCACCCCAATTTCCCATCGACGATCCTGCGGCCCGGGCAGGTCTACCGCCGCCGCATCGCCTATCACTTTGCCAGCCCGGGGCCGGATCAGCCGTGGGCGGCGGTGAGCGCTGCGCTGGACGCCTGAGCGCGGGTGGCGTGGCGACGGCGGGGCCAGGACGGGCCTGGAACCAGCGCGATCAGCGCGGCCCCAGCACCAGTTCGATCACAAACTTGCTGCCGAAGAACGACAACACCAGCAGCGCCATCGCGGTCAGCGTCCAGTGCACCGCCTTGGTGCCGCGCCAGCCATTGCGCCAGCGCCCGATCAGCAGCGCACCGAACACGATCCACGACAGGATGCTGAGTACGGTCTTGTGCAGCAGCCGCTGCGCCAGGAAGTCCTGCACGAACAGCAGGCCGGTCAGCAGGGTCAGGCTCAACAGCACGAAGCCGACGGTGATCGTGCGGAACAGCAGCGTCTCCAGCTCGGTCAACGGCGGCAGCGCGCGCAGCCAGGTATGGAAGTCGCGCCGGCGCAGGGCGCGCTCCTGCAGCCACAGCATGATCGCCAGCAACGCGGCGATGCCCAACGTGGCGTAGGCCAGCAGCGCCATCCACGCGTGCAGTTCCAGCCGCCAGCCCAGGTCCGAGCTCGGTTCGTGGCCGTAAGCGTGATAGCAGGCCAGCAGGATTGCCGACAGCGGGAACACCACCACGCCCACCGCCGCCATGCGCCCGCGCGCGCCGAACACCGCCGTCAGCGCGGCCATGCCCAGGCCGCACAGCGATAGCGCCGCGAAGAAGTGCATGTCCGGCCCGCCGGCGGTGCGCAGCGCCACTAGCACGTGGTACCCGGCGTGCAGCGCCACGGCCGCCAGTGCCGGGATCAGCCAACGGGCAGGCGCCTGGTTGCCATCGCGCAGCACCGAGCGGGTGAGCAGTGCCGTGGCCAGCAGATACAAGGCGAACGCGATGAGAACGATTGTCATCGTGGAAGTTTCGCATATTGGGGGCTGGGAATCGGGAATCGGGAATCGGGAATCGGGAATCGGGAATCGGGAATCGGGAATCGGGAGAGCAGTTGCGAGCTGCGGGGCTGGAGGTGGGCTGGCGTGCTGGGGGCGGAGCGCGAGCGGGCAGGGGCTACCTGCTGGCACCGCAGTTGCCGTTCCCGTCCTGGCGCTGCTGCGCTGGTTGGCCGTGCGCGTTGGTGAGGCTGCTCGCTGATCTGGCTTTGCCGGTCGGGCGCTGGCGGCCGCCGGGGCGGCCGGCTGGCCGGTGCCGCTATAATCGACGCCCGTTTCCCCTCACGCGGTCCCTTGCGCATGTTCGAGTCCCTTACCCAACGTCTCTCCGGCACCATGGAGCGCCTGCGCGGCCGCGGCCGCCTGACCGAGGAGAACATCCGCGAAGCCACCCGTGAAGTGCGCATCGCGTTGCTCGAAGCCGACGTTGCGCTGCCGGTGGTGCAGGCGCTGATCGAGCGCATCAAGGTGCGCGCGGTCGGTCAGGAAGTGCTCAAGTCGCTGACCCCGGGCCAGGCGCTGATCAAGATCGTTCGCGACGAGCTGACCGCCGTGATGGGCGCGGCCGCCACCGACCTCAACCTCAACGTGCCGGCGCCGGCGATCATCCTGATGGCCGGCCTGCAGGGCGCGGGCAAGACCACCACGGTCGGCAAGCTCGCCAAGCACCTGAAGGAAAAGCGCAAGAAGAAGGTCATGGTGGTCTCGGCCGACGTCTACCGTCCGGCCGCCATCGAGCAGCTCAAGACCCTGGCCGAGCAGGTCGGCGTGCTGTTCTTCCCGTCCGACGCCTCGCAGAAGCCGGTCGACATCGTGCGCGCCGCCATCAGCGATGCGCGCAAGTCGTTCGCCGACGTGCTGCTGGTCGATACCGCCGGCCGCCTGGCCATCGATGCGGCGATGATGGAGGAGATCAAGGCGCTGCACGCCGCGGTCAACCCGACCGAAACCCTGTTCGTGGTCGATGCGATGACCGGCCAGGACGCGGCCAACACCGCCAAGGCCTTCGGTGAGGCGCTGCCGCTGACCGGCGTGGTGCTGACCAAGACCGACGGCGACGCCCGTGGCGGCGCCGCGTTGAGCGTGCGCTACATCACCGGCAAGCCGATCAAGTTCGTCGGTACCGGCGAAAAGACCGACGGCCTGGACGTGTTCCATCCCGACCGCGTCGCCAGCCGCATCCTGGACATGGGCGACGTGCTGTCGCTGGTGGAACAGGTCGAGCACAGCGTCGACCAGGAAAAGGCCGCCAAGCTCGCCGCCAAGGTCGCCAAGGGCAAGAAGTTCGACCTCAACGACATGAAGGAACAGCTCGAGCAGATGCAGAACATGGGCGGCATCCATGGGCTGATGGACAAGCTGCCGGGCATGGGCCAGATCCCGGACAACGTCAAGCAGCAGGTCACCGGCAAGGAAGTGCCGCGCATGATCGCGATCATCAACTCGATGACCAAGAAGGAGCGCCGCAACCCGGCCCTGCTCAACGGCTCGCGCCGCGCCCGCATCGCCCGCGGCTCCGGCATGCAGCCGGCCGACGTCAACAAGCTGATGAAGCAGTACCAGCAGATGGAAAAGATGATGGGCAAGCTGGCCGGCGGCGGCATGAAGGGCCTGATGCGCAACATGAAGGGCATGATGGGCGCCATGGGCGGCCGCGGCGGCATGCCGTTCCGTTGAGTTTCAATCGGCGACGCGCGCGGTAAGTCCTTCGACAGGCACGCGTGGCGTTGAACTCGCGCATAACGCGTCATCACTTCAGGCCGCGCACGATGGGTTCGTTTTCGCAGATCGACGCCTTCCAGCAGCGTTTTGGTTTAGGCCTTCCCATCCTGCTCAGCCCCATGGCCGGTGCCTGCCCGGTGCAGTTGTCGGCGGCGGTTGCCGAGGCCGGCGGCATGGGCGCGATGGGTGCGGTGTTGTCGCAACCGCAGGACATCGTGGCGTGGATGGCGGCGTTTCGCGACGCGAGCGCCGGGCCCGCCCAGGTCAATCTGTGGATTCCCGATCCGGCCCCTGTGCGCGACGCCGCGGCAGAGGCGCGCGTGCGTGCGTTTCTGTCGCAGTGGGGCCCGCCGGTTCCCGAGGACGCGGGCGACGCAACACCGGCCGACTTCGATGCCCAGTTCGACGCCTTGCTCGCCGCACGGCCCGCCGTCGCCTCATCGATCATGGGCGTGTTTCGGCCCGATCAGGTTGCGCGGCTGAAAAGCGCCGGCATTGCCTGGTTTGCCTGCGCCACCACGCTGGACGAAGCGCGTGCGGCCCAGGCGGCCGGTGCCGATGCGGTGGTTGCGCAGGGCGCCGAGGCCGGTGGGCATCGCGGTGCATTCGATGCCGGTCGCGCCGAGCGGCAGATGACCGGGTTGTTCGCCTTGTTGCCACGATTGGTCGATCACCTGGATCTTCCGGTGATCGCCGCAGGCGGCATCGCCGATGCGCGCGGCATTGCCGCGGCGCTGACGCTGGGCGCGAGCGCCGTGCAGATCGGTACCGGCCTGCTGCGCACGCCCGAGGCGGCGCTGCCCAGTGCCTGGGCGGACGCCCTGGCCCGGGCCGAACCGGAACAGACCCAGCCGACCCGTGCATTTTCCGGCCGGCTGGGGCGTGCGCTCGCCACGCCCTATGTGCGTGCTGCCATTGCCGCCGAGGCGCCGGTGCCGGCGCCGTATCCGGTGCAGCGCGCGCTGACCGCACCGATGCGTCAGGCCGCCGTGCGCGACAACCGTCTGGACGCCATGCAGGCCTGGGCCGGGCAATCGGCCTGGATGGCACCTGCCCAGCCTGCCGCGCAATTGCTAACCCAGTGGTGGGCTGAAGCACAGGCGCTGTTGTGCCGCTGATCTTCTGCAACGGCGCAGTGGCGACAGCGCAGCAGTTGGGCGCGGCCGCATTGATCAATTACGGCCACTTCACCACGCTGCAGGTGCGCGGCGGTGCGGTACGCGGGCTGGACCTGCATCTGCAACGACTGCAATACGACGGCGCTGCGCTGTTCGGTGCATCGATCGATGAGGCATCCCTGCGCGTCCAGTTGCGCGCTGCGTTGTCGGCTGCGAACTGCGAAGACGCCAGCGTGCGCATCACCGTGTTTGCGCAGGATTTCGACCTGCGCGATCCATTGCGCCAGCTTGCGCTCGATGTGCTGATCTCCATCGCGCCCGCAGCCCGGATGCCAACCACCGCGCTGCGCGTGCAGCCGGTCCGTCATGTGCGCGCGCAACCCCGGCACAAGCATGTCGGCACCTTCGCGCTGCTGCATCTGCGTCGCCAGGCCATGGCGGCTGGCTACGACGATGCATTGCTGATCGACGCGCAGGCGCATCTGCTGGAGGGCGCCTTCTGGAATCTGGGCGTGTGGCAGCAGGGCAGGGTGGTGTGGCCGCAAGGGCCGGCGCTGCCCGGCACCCAGCAGCGTCTGCTGCAGGCCGGTCTGCAGACGCTCGGTATCCAGCAGGAGTTTCGCCCGGTCGTGCTGAGCGAGCTGGGCGGCTTCGATGGCGCCTTCAGCTGCAACGCGCGCGGCCAGCAGGCGATCGTGCAAGCCGGCGCGGCGTCGTGGCCGGCGCAGGCCGCGCAGCTGCCATTGCTGGAGCAGGCCCTGCAGACCCAGGCCTGGCAGGGGATCTGAGCGATTCCGGGGTGACTTGGCTTCGCTGCCGTAGCCCGCTATAATCGCCGGCTTACCGCGCCATTCTGGCGACTGGGCAACTCAGGAAAACGACACCATGGTCAAGATTCGACTGACCCGCGGCGGCGCCAAGAAGCGTCCGTTCTACCACATCATCGTGACCGACGTGCGCAGCGCGCGCGACGGCCGCAACATTGAGCGTCTGGGTTACTACAACCCGGTTGCGCAGGGCGCAGAACCGCGCGTCGTGCTGGACGTTGCTCGCGTCGACCATTGGGTCGGCCAGGGCGCTCAGCTGACCGACAAGGTGCGCAACCTGTATCGCGAAGCATCCAAGTCCCAGGCCGCTGCGGCCTGATCCTGGAGGGCCAGGCGCCAGCGCCTGGCCCAGAGTCGACGCAGATGAAGCCGACCGAGCGCCGCATCCTGTTAGGCAGGATTGTCGGCGCTTTTGGTGTCAAGGGCGAGCTCAAGCTCGAATCCTGGACCGAGCCGCGCAGTGCGATCTTCCGGTATCAGCCGTGGATCGTGCGGACGCCCTCGGGGCAGGAATCGGTTGTGAGCGGCGTACGTGGGCGCGATCAGGGCAAGAATCTGATTGCGGTGTTCCCCGACGTCACCGACCGCGACACCGTCGAGGCCATGCACGGAACCGAGATTTACGTCGCGCGCAGCGTGCTGCCGCCACCCAAGCCCGATGAATATTACTGGGTGGATCTGGAAGAGCTGCAGGTGGAAACCGTCGAGGGCGTCAAGCTCGGCACGGTGTCACACCTGTTTTCCACCGGCTCCAACGACGTGATGGTGGTGCGCGGCGATCGCGAGCGGCTGGTGCCGTTCGTGCTGCCGGATTTCGTCAAGTCGGTCGACTTCGAAGCCAACCTGATCGTGGTGGACTGGGATCCGGATTTCTGACCGGAATGGCGCATCGCGCCACTCCGCTATTGCTTTCCCCATTCCCCACTCCCGATTCCTCAGTGCGCATCGACGTTATCAGCCTGTTCCCCGAGTTCATCGCGCAATGCGCGGCGTTCGGCGTGGTCGGGCGGGCGCAGGAGCGTGGCTTGCTGGAACTGCAGGGCTGGAATCCGCGCGAGCATGCCCAGGGCAATTACCGCCGGGTGGACGATCGTCCGTTCGGTGGCGGGCCCGGCATGGTGATGTTGATCGAGCCGTTGCGGGCCTGTCTGGACGCGGTGCAAGCGGCAGACGCGCGTCCGGCGCCGGTGATCTATCTCAGCCCGCAGGGGCGGCCGCTCACCCAGCCGCTCGCTCGCGAGCTGGCGCAGTTGCCACGCATGGTGTTGCTGTGCGGGCGCTACGAAGGCGTGGACGAGCGCTTTCTGGCGCAGGCGGTGGATATGGAAATCTCCATCGGCGACTACGTGTTGTCCGGTGGCGAGTTGGGCGCGGCGGTGCTGGTGGATGTGGTGACGCGGTTGCAGGAGGGGGTGTTGAACGACGCCGAATCCGCAGCCCAGGACAGTTTCGAAGGCCCGCAAGGCCTGCTCGACTGCCCGCATTACAGCCATCCAGCGACCCATGACTGGGGCGATGTGCCGGAAGTCTTGCGCTCGGGCAATCACGCTGCAATTGCGCGCTGGCGTCGGCAGCAGTCGCTGGGCCGGACCTGGTTGCGTCGCCCGGACCTGCTCGATGAGGTCGGGTTGGACAAGAACGATCGCCGTCTGCTGGACGAGTTTCGCCGCGAACTCGCCCCGGGCGACGAGAAATAAGGGCTCACCCCTAGCTCTTGCACTATCGATTGGGGTACAATATGCGGCTTGCTGGCCAGCCTTGCGTCTGGCCCTCCTACGAACCTCGAGCAATCGCCGTGCGGCGACTGCCGGTCCAATATCACCAGACACGCGGTGCCCATCATGAGCAAACTCAACAAGACCATCCTGGCTGACTTCGAAGCCGCCCAGATTCAGCGCAAGCTTCCCGAGTTCAACCAGGGCGACACCGTCGTGGTGAACGTCAAGGTGAAGGAAGGCAACCGCGAGCGCGTGCAGGCCTATGAGGGCGTCGTGATCGGTACCAAGAACGCCGGCCTGAACTCCGCGTTCACCGTGCGCAAGATCTCGCACGGCTTCGGCGTCGAGCGCGTGTTCCAGACCCACAGCGCCATCATCGACTCGGTCGAAGTGAAGCGTCGCGGTAAGGTGCGCGCCGGCAAGCTGTACTACCTGCGTGGTCTGGAAGGCAAGGCTGCCCGCATCAAGGAAGATCTGGCCGCCGCTGCACAGGCCAAGGCCGCTCGCCAGGCTGCTGCCAAGGCTGAGTAAGTCACTGGCAGGCTGGTCCTGCTGTTGCCAGACGGCCGCCTTCGGGCGGCCGTTTGCGTTGTGGGAATCGGGAATCGGGAATCGGGATTGGGGAATCGAGATTAGGGATTAGGGATTCGCCGGTTGTGCGTACGCGATGCTCATAGGCGCGATGCTCATAGGTTTGCACGTGAGCACAGCGGTTGCTGCGCAGTAGGGCGGGATGTCTTCTCGTAGCGACGGCGAGCGGTGGCGTCGGTCGGCTGGGCCGATCATTCAAGAAATCCCGGCGCGCTGTATCGATCATTTCAGTGCAGCGTCCGGCTCCTGCTTTCGCGCGTGATGTCGGCCGGTGTGGCAGCGTGCCGCCTGGCGTCAGCCGACGTCAGTGCCGGCGGGGCTGTGGCGCGCCTGCGATCGGCGCGGTATCGGCGACCGGCGAGGCCGGATGTGCCGGCACTTCTGCGGCGGCGGCCAGTTCGGCAGGATCTGCCGGCGTGGTCAGCATGCGTGCCTTGCGCCAGCCGCCCCAGCGGTAATACGCCAGCGACAGCAGCATCGAACACAGCGAACTGATCGGAAGACTCCACCAGATGCCGTCGGCTCCCAGCTGCGGAATCAAGGCGTTTGCCAGCGGCACGCGCACACCCCACAGACCGAAGGCCAGGATCAGCAGCGGCGGGATCACCGCACCGGTGGCCCGCACCACGCCGGAAACCACAAAGCTCACGCCGAACAGCAGGAACGACCAGATCCCGATGTGGTTGAGATGCCGCGCGACCTCCAGCGTCGGGCTGTCGGTCGGCAGGAACAGCGCCAGCGTCCAGCGATCGAACACGATCAGCAGCCCGATCAGCACGCCGGTCATCAGGAAGTTGGCAGCGATGCCGGTGCGTGCGGTTGCATCCACGCGCGTCCACAATCCCGCGCCCACGTTCTGCGCGGCCATCGTCGAACACGCTGCGCCCAGCGCCATCGCCGGCATCTGCACATAGGTCCACAGCTGCAACGCGGCGCCGTAGGCGGCTGCGGTGTCGGTACCGAAGCCGTTGACCAGCGTCATCATCGCGATCATGGCCAGCGAAATCAGCACCATCTGCAGGCCCATCGGCACGCCTTTGACGATGAGCGCGCGCAGGATCGTCGGCGCGATGCGGAACAGGTGCAGATCGGCGCGGCCCAGCCACAGCACATGGCGTTTGCTGCGCAGATACAGCAGCAAACCGCCCAGTGCCACCGCCTGCGCCAGCAAGGTGGCCCAGGCCGCGCCGGCGATGCCCAGCGCCGGGAACGGGCCCAGGCCGAAGATCAGCAGCGGGTTGAACACGATGTCCAGCACCACCGACACCAGCAAGAAGCGGAACGGCGTGCGGGCATCGCCGGTACCGCGCAGTGCCGCCGACAGGAACGCAAACACATAGATCAGCGGCATCGCCAGGAAGATCACCCGCAGGTACTCCTCGGCCAGTGTCTGAGACGCCGGTGGCGTGCCCATGGCGGTCAACAGATGCGGGGCCAGAAACCAGCCCAGCACCGCGATCAGCGCCGACAGCCCGCCGAAGAAACTGGCACTGGTGCCCATGACCTTGCGCGCCTGCGCGATGTCGCGCGCACCCATTGCCTGGCCGATGAGGATGGTCGAGGCCATGCCGATGCCGAATACCGAGCCGATCAGGAAAAACATGATGCTGTTGGCGTTGGCCGCCGCAGTCAGCGCCGCCTCGCCGAGGTAGCGGCCCACCCAGATCGCATTGATCGAGCCATTGAGCGATTGCGCGATGTTCCCGGCAAGGATCGGCATCGCAAACAGCAGCAGATTCTTGCCGATCGGGCCTTCGGTCAGGACAGCGGATTTGGGCATCGCAGGCGCGCCGTGGTGCGGAAGCTGCGAACACTAGCATTGGCAGGTGTGAGGCGTGCTGTCGCCAGGCCGATGACACGACGCACGCTTTGCGGATCAGTCTGTATGAGTCAGCCAGCGTGTGGAAGGAAGGCTGTACTTGGACGGCAGCCACGCTTGAGTTACAGCGGGCTCGCCCAGATATTTCCCGCTCAACGCAGCCCGTTGCGCCGCGCCGATACAGTGGCGATCACGGCAGCGGCCCGCAGCCCATTGGATCCGACGGCAAGCACAACGCGATGACTCAACTGGTGGAACAAGCGACGACGGTCAGGCTGGATGTCTGGCTGTGGGCGGCGCGCTTCTTCAAGACGCGCAGCCTGGCCAAGACGGCGGTGGACAACGGCAAGGTGGACGTCGCCGGCCAGCGGCCCAAGCCCTCGCGCACGCTGCGCAGCGGCGAGCAGTTGCGCATCGACCGTGGCGGCGAAATCTTCGAAGTCACCGTTGCCGCGCTGAGCGATGTGCGCGGCCCGGCTCCGGTCGCACAGACGCTGTACGTGGAAAGCGATGCCTCACGCGAGGCGCGGGCGCAATGGCGGCTGCAGCGCGCCGCCGAACGTACCGGCTATCGCGCACCCGAGGGCAAGCCGGACAAGCGCGCACGCCGGCTGATCAACGCGCTGGGCGATATCGACGCGTTGTAGCACTGCGTAGTCTGTCCGCTGCAATTGGATGGTGGAAAAAGAAACGCCTGGGTCTTCGCCACGCTGGTCAATCAAGAAAGAACGGCGCTTTCCCATTGAGATGGGAAGCGCCGTTTTCTGTTGTGGTGCGCGATGTAGCCGGTGCAGAACCATCGATCAGAAGCTTGAGAACCGCTCATAAGACCTGGCCGGATGGCGAGCGGTCGAGTGGTCGCGGTATTGGTGCAAGCCGCACAGTATCCAACCAGCGCACCTCATGCTCTGCTCTTAACCATGCATACCGACCGTCTCGACGGGTCCTTGCCCGCTCACCGTCGCGGGACCTTACGCGGCATGGATGCCGCGTAAGAGCCTACAAGGACGTACTTGCGGCGTGTCCCGCGATGGTGGGCGGGCAAGGGCCTTGCAGCCAAACCGCAGACCCGCCGCTCCACTGACGTCTTCCGTGCCGAGTCTATCTCTTGCGTGCAGTTCAACAGAGAGTTGGAAGCGCACGTACGATGGCGTGCGCCTTGCAACTCACGCCAGATCGAAACGATCCAGCTGCATCACCTTGGTCCAGGCGGCGACGAAGTCCTGGACGAACTTCTCC
This sequence comes from Xanthomonas sp. WHRI 6108, assembly GCF_040202385.2. NCBI lineage: Bacteria > Pseudomonadati > Pseudomonadota > Gammaproteobacteria > Lysobacterales > Lysobacteraceae > Xanthomonas > Xanthomonas sp. WHRI 6108. The sequence continues at coordinate 1,443,748 of NZ_CP168198.1, forward strand.
TGTGCATCGGCACTGGCATAGACCTCGGCCACCGCACGCAGGATCGAGTTGGAGCCGAACACCAGGTCCACGCGCGTGCCGGTCCACTTGGCTTCACCGGTACTGCGGTCGCGGCCTTCGTAGATCTCCTTCGATTCGGAGGTGGCCTTCCACTCGGTACGCATGTCGAGCAGGTTGGCGAAGAAGTCGTTGCTCAGCACGCCGGGGCGGGTGGTGAACACGCCATGGCTGGAGTCGCCGACATTGGCGCCGAGCACGCGCAGGCCGCCGACCAGCACGGTCAACTCGGGCGCGGTCAGCGTCAGCAGCTGTGCCTTGTCGATCAACAGCGCCTCCGCGGGCACTGCATAGCGCTGCTTGGCGTAGTTGCGGAAGCCATCGGCCACCGGTTCCAGCACCGCGAACGATTCGACATCGGTCTGCTCTTGCGAGGCATCGGTGCGGCCGGGTGCGAACGGCACGGTGACGCTGTGACCAGCGGCCTGTGCGGCATGTTCGACCGCGGCATTACCGGCCAGCACGATCAGGTCGGCCAGCGAGATCTGCTTGCCGCCCGCCTGCGCACCGTTGAAGTCGGCCCGGATGCGCTCCAGCGTGCCCAGCACCTGTGCAAGCTGTTCGGGCTGGTTGGCCTGCCAATCCTTCTGCGGTGCCAGACGGATGCGTGCGCCGTTGGCGCCGCCACGCTTGTCCGAGCCGCGGAAGGTCGATGCCGACGCCCACGCGGTGGACACCAACTGCGCCACGCTCAGGCCGGAATCGATGATGGTCTGCTTGAGGGCGGCGGCGTCCTGCGCATCGACCAGCGGGTGGTCGACGGCCGGCACTGGGTCCTGCCACAGCAGTTCTTCGCTCGGCACTTCGGTTCCCAGGTAACGCGAGCGCGGGCCCATGTCGCGATGGGTGAGCTTGAACCAGGCGCGGGCGAAGGCGTCGGCGAACTGGTCGGGGTGTTCGTGGAAGCGACGCGAGATGGCCTCATAGGCTGGGTCGAAACGCAGCGCCAGATCGGTGGTCAGCATGGTCGGCCGATGCTTCTTTGATGCATCGTGGGCGTCGGGAATGATGGCGTCGGCATTCTTGGCCACCCACTGGTGCGCGCCGGCCGGGCTCTTGCTCAGTTCCCACTCGAACTTGAACAGATGGTCGAAGAAGTCGTTGCTCCACTGCGCCGGGGTGGTGGTCCAGGTGACTTCCAGGCCGCTGGTGATGGTGTCGGCACCCTTGCCGCTGCCGTAGCGGTTGTGCCAACCCAGGCCCTGGCTCTCCAGCTCGCCGGCTTCCGGCTCGGCGCCGACGTTGTCGGCCGGGCCGGCGCCGTGGGTCTTGCCGAAGGTGTGGCCGCCGGCGATCAGCGCCACGGTCTCTTCGTCGTTCATCGCCATGCGTGCGAAGGTGTCGCGGATGTCGCGCGCGGCGGCGACCGGGTCGGGCTTGCCGTCCGGGCCTTCCGGATTGACGTAGATCAGGCCCATCTGCACGGCGGCCAGCGGATTTTCCAGATCGCGGGTGTGCGGCACTTCGCTGTCGTCGTCCTTCACCAGCACGCCGTGCGCTTCGTCCACGCCGGGCGAACCGCGCGAATAGCGCTCGTCGCCACCCAGCCACTTGGTTTCGCGGCCCCAGTACAGGTCCTGATCCGGTTCCCAGGTGTCTTCGCGGCCACCGGCAAAGCCGAAGGTCTTGAAGCCCATGCTTTCCAGCGCGACGTTGCCGGTGAGGATCATCAGGTCGGCCCAGGAGATCGCCTGGCCGTACTTCTGCTTGATCGGCCACAGCAGGCGGCGCGCCTTGTCCAGGCTGACATTGTCCGGCCAGCTGTTGAGCGGTGCGAAGCGCTGCTGGCCGCGACCGCCGCCGCCACGCCCGTCGCCGATGCGGTAGGTGCCGGCGCTATGCCAGGCCATGCGCACGAACAGCGGCCCGTAATGGCCGAAGTCGGCCGGCCACCAGTCCTGCGAGTCGGTCATCAGCGCACGCAGTTCTTGCTTGAGCGCGGCCAGATCGATGCGCTTGAACGCCTCGGCGTAATTGAAGGTCTGGCCCAGCGGGTTGGACTTGCTCGAATGCTGGCTGAGTAGGTCCACGCGCAACTGCTTGGGCCACCAATCGCGGTTGGTGGTTCCGGTGCCGACGACGGCGTGATTGAAAGGGCACTTTGCTTCGGTTGTCATGGCAATACCTGTGTGCGTGAGCACTTGGGGAGCTGTGTGCCGAAACTGCGGACACGTGCTGGTGGAATCGAAACGGTGGGCAATGCGTCAGTTGTGGTCATCGATCGAAGGCGCAGATGCGGCCGTGGGGTTATCGAGAATGGTCGCCGGGTGTGCCGATGCTAGCGCCTGCCTGCAGGCGCCGGTATAGGTCGATATGCAGACTGTGACTGGCAGACAGACGCATCAGGCGGGCTCATCGTGGTGGCGTGCGCACACGATAAGCAGCATCGATTGGTTGGGGAATTCGAATTATTCAACCATATCGATAGCGAGACGCTATGGATGGCACGCCGGTGCCGAACCAACCTGCGCCTGCGATCTCAGCGCTTGCCGAACAGGCTGCCGCCGAGCTTCATGACATCGCCCAGTCCAAGCTTTCCGTCGCCGTCCTGATCCAGCACGCTGCCCAGCACGCTGTTGACCCCGGTGTTGCTGCTGGCGCGCTGCTGTTCCTGTGCCAGGGCCGGGCCGAGCTGGCTGCTGGCAGCGGCATTGCCGCCGAGGAAGCGCTTGGCCAGATAGGCCATCACGATGGGCGCCAGCAACTGCAGCAGTTGATTGGCCTTGCCGGTTTCCAGGCCGGTGGCCTGGCCCAGACCGGCGGCAGCCTGCGGCGCCCTGTCGCCGAAAAGATGCCCCACGATGCCGGCACCATTGCCTTGCGCACCGCTGGCCGAGCCGCCGAGCAGCGCACCGAGCAGGCTGCCGATGTCCGGGCTGCCGGCATGATCGCGCTGCAAGGCACCCAGCAACGCATCGGTGCCGCCGGCCTGCTGGCTGTTACGGCCCAGGGCGCCCATCAACAGCGGCAGCGCGGTCTGCACCGCCGATTGCGCCTGCTCGGGCGCAATGCCGAGCCGGCTGGCGAGCTGCTGCAACTGCGGGCCTTGCAACTGCGCGGCGAGTTGATCGGTCAACGAGGCGGACGTGGTCATGGGTGTCTCCGGTTGGACAAAACGTCGCCGCAGCGTGCGCCCGTCGCGGCAGCAGAGCAATCCGCGCGCTGCAAGTCACCGCGCGATGCAGCGTTATCGCAGCGCAGCATTCAAGCAACCACGCAAACCTGCAACAGCAATGGATTATCAGGCCCCGCAAGCATCAGTCATGCAGCTACACCGTGACGAACCTAAAAACCAGCATTCAAACGACCAACCAACCTTGTCGCCGTAACAGATCCGTAAACGCAGCAAGCTGCGCTATTACGAATCCCAAATCCCAAATCCCAAATCCCGACTCCCCAATCCCCGCACTCAAAGCAACGCCTTCAACCGATACAAGGCTTCCAGCGCCTGCTTGGGCGTGAGTTCGTCCGGATCCAGCGCCTGCAGCGCTTCCTGCGCAGCGGACGAGGGCGCAGTGAACAGGCCGAACTGTTGCGGGGCGTCCAATGCGGCCGGCGCCATCTGTGCGACATGGCTTTCGCCGCCGCGTTGTTCCAGTTCGGCCAGGCGATGACGCGCCTGGGTCACGGCGGCCTTGGGCAAGCCGGCGAGCGCGGCCACCTGCAGGCCGAAGCTGCGATTGGCCGGGCCGTCCTTGACCGAATGCATGAACACCAGGCGCTCGCCGTGTTCGACCGCGTCCAGATGCACGTTGGCGATGCCGCTGGCACCGCCGGCATGCGATTCGTCGGCCAGTGCGGTGAGCTCGAAGTAATGCGTGGCAAACAGCGTGTAACAGCGGTTGGTATGCGCCAGATGGCGTGCGACGGCATCGGCCAGCGCCAGGCCATCGTAGGTGGAGGTGCCGCGGCCGATCTCGTCCATCAGCACCAGCGATTGCGGCGTGGCGTGATGCAGGATGTAGCTGGTTTCGGCCATTTCCACCATGAAGGTGGATTGCCCGCGCGCCAGATCGTCGCCCGCGCCGATGCGGGTGAGGATGCGGTCGATCGGCCCGATCACCGCGCGGCTGGCCGGCACATAGCTGCCGATGTGCGCCAGCAGCACGATCAGGGCGTTCTGGCGCATGTAGGTCGATTTACCGCCCATGTTCGGGCCGGTGATGACCAGCATGCGGCGGTCGGCATGCAGCTCCAGATCGTTGGGTTCGAACGGCTGGTCGCGCACCGCTTCCACCACCGGATGGCGGCCGCGTTCGATACGCAGGCAGGGGGCACTGTCCAGTTCCGGCTGCGCCCAGTCCAGCGCCTGCGCGCGCTCGGCGAAGGCGGCCAGCACATCCAGTTCGCTCAATGCACTCGCGCAACGCTTGAGACCTTCCAGCTCGCTGCCGAGTGCATCGAGCAGGCCTTCATACAGCAGTTTTTCGCGCGACAACGAGCGCTCGCGCGCCGACAGCACCTTGTCCTCGAAGCTCTTGAGTTCTTCGGTGATGTAGCGCTCGGCGTTGGTCAGCGTCTGCCGGCGGCTGTAGTGCAGCGGGGCCTTCTCGGCCTGGCCCTTGCTGATCTCGATGTAATAGCCATGCACGCGGTTGTAGCCGACCTTGAGCGTGGCGATGCCGCTGCTGGCGCGTTCGCGCTGTTCCAGGTCGATCAGGAATTGATCGGCATTGGTGGACAGACGGCGCAACTCATCCAGATCGGCGTCGTAGCCGGTGGCGATCACGCCACCGTCGCTGAGCTTGAGCGGCGGTTGTTCCGCCACTGCGCTGATCAACAGGTGCGCGGTGGCATCGTGCTCGCCGAGTTCGGCATGCAGCGTCTGCAGGCGCGGCGAATCCAGTGGTGCGAGGATCGTACGCACCTTCGGCAACAGCGCCAGGCCATCGCGCAAGGTGGAAAAATCGCGCGGGCGCGCCGAGCGCAGCGCCACGCGGGTGAGGATGCGTTCCAGATCGCCCAGCGCGCGGAAGGCCTCGCGCACGTCGGCATCGGCGCCGCTGTCGATCAGCGTGCCGACCGCGTGGTGGCGCTGCACCAGCACCTCGCGCAGGCGCAGCGGGCGGTGCAGCCAACGCCGCAGCAGGCGCCCGCCCATCGGCGTGACCGTGCTATCCAGCACCCCGAGCAAGGTGTTGCGGGTGTCGCCATCGACGCGCGTGTCCAGCTCCAGATGCCGGCGCGTGGCCGCGTTCATCGAGATCGCCTCGCTGGCCACTTCCATCGCGATGGAGGTCAGATGCGGCAGCCGCTGTTTCTGGGTCTCCTCGACATAGCCCAGCAGCGCGCCAGCGGCGGCGGTAGCGCAGGGCTTGTCGTCGATGCCGAAGCCGGACAGGTCGTGCAACTTGAAGAAGGCCAGCAGCTGGCGCCGGCCGCTGTCGGCGTCGAACAACCACGGTGGCCGCCGCCGCACGCCGACGCGGCCACGCAGGAACTCCGGCCAGTTGTCTTCGTCCGGCACCAGCAGCTCGGCCGGTTCCAGGCGTGCGATCTCCGCTTCCAGCGCGTCCACGCTGTCCACTTCGTTGACCAGAAAGCGCCCGCCGGCCAGATCGGCCCAGGCCAGGCCGTAGCCTTGCTTGCTGCGCGAGATCGCCATCAGCAAGGTGTCGCGGCGCTCGTCCAGCAGCGCCTCGTCGGTGACCGTGCCGGGGGTGACGATGCGCACCACCTTGCGCTCGACCAGGCCCTTGGCCAGCGCCGGGTCGCCGATCTGTTCGCAGATCGCCACCGACTCGCCCAACGCCACCAGCCGCGCCAGATAGCCCTCGTAGGCATGCACCGGCACGCCGGCCATCGGGATCGGCGCACCTCCGGAGCTGCCGCGCTGGGTCAGGGTGATGTCGAGCAGCCGCGCAGCCTTGCGCGCATCGTCGTAGAACAGCTCGTAGAAATCGCCCATGCGGAAGAACAGCAGCAGGTCGGGGTAGTCCGACTTGGCGGCGAAGAATTGCTTCATCAGCGGGGTGTGCTCTACAGCCCCGTTAGCGTTCTTGGTTTTTTCTTTTGTATCAGTGCTTTGCAAGAAATGTTCTTCCGGGATGTGGCGGTCAATCAGGGTCGCCAGCGGCGAGTAGCGGTGATTTGTTGCGAGGCTGTTGCGACGACCCTCCAAACGAGATCAATCGATGTTGCGACGAAACGGACAAAGCGTTGGAAGGGCACAGGATGTTGCGACGGAACCAGGAGCCGCCTCACGTCGGCGCGGATGCAAGTTTAAGCCCACCCACCGACAAATCCTTGCGCTGGCGGTCGAGAGGGTGCCGGCCCTGGGTCCCGGTGGGCGATTGGCCATTGGGCCGGGGCCTTCAAACGTCCACTGCCGGATCGCTCAACGCATACCGGCGCTGTCGCGGATGAATCTGCGACAGCGTCGCTAGTGCGCACGGCTGCCGGCTGGGCGGCCTGATCCCTGAGCGTATGGCTCGGTCAGCTCGGGCACGTGCCGCTACATCATGACCTGTGGACTTCCCGCAAGTCAGTGCCAGCCAAGATGAGACCTCGACGGTCAATGTTGATGCCAAAACTTGGCAGGTGTTGGCACGCCGACGCTGTCGCGCAGTCCTTGTTGGTTGTCGTCGGCCAGCCATTGTGCGTTCTGTTCGCGGAACGCGCTTCGCGTACGCAAGATGCAGCCATGCGAGCACCCACAACGCAGCGTGCGGCGCGGCCATCAGCCGTCAAACGACGCATGCCCGGCTTGCTTGGCACGCTGTTCGGCGCTCGCCGCGCAAAGACCCGCGTGTGCGTGGTGCATTGCATAAACCGCCTGCTGTTTTGGGACTCTTTCGCCTTGGGAAAAGCTAAGATCGAAACTTGTGCAAAGTCGGAGGCGCTAATGATCGATCGTCGTACCTTTCTTGCCACGGGTGTGGTGGCCGCCGCCAGCTTCAGCGCCTCGGCAGCTCGCATCGCGCAAACATCACGCGCCAGCAGCCCCGCGCCGTGGGGCGCGGTGCCCAGCGCGCGACAGCTGCGCTGGCATCGGTGGGAGCAATACGCCTTCGTGCATTTTGCGATGAACACCTTCACCGACAAGGAATGGGGCTACGGCGACGAGGATCCGCGCAAATTCGATCCCAGCGATTTTTCAGCCGATCAAATTGTTGCTGCTGCCAAGGCCGGCAATCTGAAAGGGCTCATTTTCACGGCCAAGCATCACGATGGGTTTTGTCTTTGGCCGACGCGCCTGACCGAGCATTGCATCCGGAACTCGCCCTACAAGAATGGCAACGGTGACATCGTCGGCGAGATGGCAGCGGCGTGTCGACGCGCTGGCCTGGCGTTCGGCATCTATCTCTCTCCCTGGGATCGCAATCATGCCGAATATGGGCGTCCCGGCTATCTCGACTATTTCCGCAAGCAGATCGTCGAACTCTGCACAGGCTATGGCGACCTGTTCGAGTTCTGGTTCGACGGCGCCAATGGCGGCGACGGCTACTACGGTGGAGCGCGCGAATCGCGCAAGATCGATGCGCCCGCTTACTACAACTGGCCACGGATGATCGAGCTGGTGCATCGGCACCAGCCGATGGCCTGCACCTTCGACCCGCTCGGCGCCGATATCCGCTGGGGCGGCAACGAGGACGGTATCGCTGGTGATCCGAGCTGGCCAACCATGCCCAATGCCCCGTATACCCAGGAAAACGGCAATTCCGGCGTGCGCGGCGGGGCGCTGTGGTGGCCGGCCGAAACCAACACCTCGATCCGCCCTGGCTGGTTCTACCATGCCGATGAAGACGGCAAGGTGCGCAGCCCGGAGAATCTGGTGCGCTATTTCGACACCTCGGTCGCGCGTGGCACCAACATGAACCTCAATCTTCCGCCCGACCGACGCGGCCGCATCCCCGACCACGACGTGGCGGTGCTGCAGAGTTTCGGCGACGCGATCCGCGCCAGCTTCGCCATCGATCTGGCCAAGGGTGCCAAGGCCAGTGCCAGCGCATCGCGCGGCCCCGGGTTTGAGCCGGCGCGCGTCCTCGACCGCCAGCCGGACAGCTACTGGTCCACGCCGAACGAGGTCACCACGCCGACGCTGACGCTGGAGTTGTCGGCGGTGCACAGCTTCGATCTGATCCGGCTGCGCGAGTATCTGCCGCTGGGCGTGCGCGTCACCCGCTTCGCGGTCGAAGCCGAGGTCGATGGGCAGTGGCGGCGGCTGGCCGAAGCGCAGTGCATCGGTGCACAGCGCATCGTGCGGCTGGACAGCCCGTTCGCCGCACGCCGGGTGCGCCTGGTCGTGCTGGAGGCACCGGTGTGCCCGGCGATCAGCGAATTCGCGCTGTTCCGCGCCGTTGCGCCCGTGCCGGTCGCGCGGCCGACCACGAACGCACCAGACGTGCTGTCCACCGCCGGCTGGCGAATCGTCGAGGCCAGCGCGCCAGGGGCGGACACGTTGCTCGACGACGATGCCAGCACGATCTGGATCACGCCCGCTCCCACGCCGGGCCATCCCGTACAGGCGACCATCGACCTTGGTGCGCTGCGGCAGGTTGCCGGCTTCAGCCTCACGCCCTCGCGCACGGTGATGAACGGTGCGGCGCCGCCTAGGGGCTATCGCGCTGAAACCAGCGAAGATGGGCAGCACTGGCAGCCGGCTGGCGCCGGCGAGCTGTCCAATATCGCTTATGCGCTCTCGACCCAGCGCCTGAATTTCCCCGAGGTCCGCCAGATCCGCTACCTGCGGCTGTCGTTCGCGGAGACGGCGGTGCCCGCCGACCGGTTGGCGATCGCGGGCATCGGTGCATTCTCGCGCTTGCGATGAGTCTTGCGCTCCCGCGCCGCCCTGCGCCGCGCGGGAGCACATCGTTGCGGTGATGCAGTGTCGCGGGCCTGAGATGGCTCAGGCGAAGCGATGGAGAGAGCAATCATGTGTTCGCATCACGTGGTGACCTGAATCTCGAACCGGGCTTGCACACCGCCGTCCCGGATGGCGCGCTATGGTGCGCGGCGCACGAGGCAAGCGATTCGGTTGGGTATGGAACAGAAACAGCAAGAGTGGATGCAGGCCGTGACCGAGGCGCTCAGCGACCTGCTGGCCGCACGCGTGGCGCAGGCCACGCTGCTGGAAGCGATGATGGTCTCGCATCCCGATCCGGTGATGCTGCGCAAGGCGTGGGACGAGCTGTCTTCCCAGCGCATCGCATATGTGGCGCAGAAAAAAGCGGTCGCCACCGATCCGCGGCCGATGGATGCCTACACGCTTGAGCAGTTCCAGGCATGGGAAGAAAAGCTCAGCCGCTACTTTCCGCGTGCGCCGGATGCAGGGAGCACGGATGCGTGAACCGGCCCGCCAGTGGTCCAGTCGCCGGGCGTAGCAGCGGTGGGCCGGGCGGGTGTGACCACTGCCTGTCGCCTGCGCACGCGGGCGCAGGCGACTGACTGTGCCGGGAGCCGGTCATGGCTCCCGGCATTGCGGCGCGCTCAGGTGGTGCCAATCTGGTCGTTGGTGATCACTGCAGCCGCTGCGAAGGCCTGCGTCAGGCCACCGATGCGCGCGGTTTGGCCTCGTCGGCCTCCAGGCGCAGGGTGGCAGCGGCGAGGCCGGGTGCGGTGGCCTGCAAGACGATGCTGCCGGCGCTGCGCGTGCTCTGCAGCAGGGCCGCACACAGTCCATTGAAGGCCTTGCGTTGCGGCGCCTTGTCGTCCTCATGGCTGGCGGGGTCGCCGTTGCCCACGCCGATCAACCGCGCAGGGCCGCGCAGCGCGAACTGCACCAGGTTGTCGGCGGTCGGCACCAGGCGGCCCTGCGCATCGACGATCTCCACCTTGACCACCGCCACGTCTTCGGCATCGGCGCGCACTGCATTGCGGTCGCAGCTCAGGCGGATCGCTGCCGGCTTGCCGGCCGTCTCGCGGCGTTCGCTGAGCACCAAGTTGCCGCCGCGATAGCCGCGTGCCTCGATCACGCCCGGTGCGTAGGCCACGCGCCATTCGACATGGCCGTAGGCCGGCACCTGCTGCAGGCCCTGGCTGACGCCGTTGACCAGCAGTTCCACCGCTTCGAGATTGCTGTGGCACCAGACCTGGACGCGGCCCTTGTCATCGGGCTGCAGCAAGCCGTCCCAGTTCCAGTGCGGGAACAGATGCAGCACCGGTTCGCTGGTCCATTGCGCGCGGTAGTACCAGTAGTTGTCCTTGGGAAACCCGCAGCTGTCGAGCACGCCGAACTGCGAGGCGACATTCGGCCAGCGGTTATAAGGCGTGGGTTCGCCGCGGTAATCGAAGCCGGTCCAGATGAAGCCACCAGCGATATACGGGCGCTGCGCGACATAGCTCCACCAGGCTTCGGCGGTGCTGGCCCACCATGGGTGGTCGGTGTCGTAGGCGCGGGTGTAGCCGCGCGCGTCGTCGCGCTGGTAGTTACCGCGCACCGACACGGTGCTGCCGGTTTCGCTGCCGTAGATCGGAATGTGCGGATACTGCGCGTGGAAGCCATCCATCTGGCTGGTGCGGTAGTTGAAACCGACCACATCGACGACCTGGCCGACGCCATCGCCAAAGCCCTTGTCCATGGCGAAGGTGGTGGGGCGGGTGGGATCGAGCTGGCGCACGCGTTGCTGCATGCGGCTGACGATGCGCGCGCCGCGCTCGGTGACCTGCTGCGGCTCTTCGTTGCCGAGCGACCACAGGATCACGCTGGGATGATTGCGCCCGCGCCGCACCATCGTCTCCAGCTCGCCCATCGCCTCGGGGTCGGTGGACATGCGGCGGGTTTCCTCGATCACGAACATGCCGAGCCGGTCGCACAGCGCGAGCAGTTCGGGTGCGGCCGGATTGTGCGAGCTGCGGTACGCGTTGCAGCCCATCGACTTGAGCTGGCGCAGGCGCCATTCGTGCAGGCTGTCGGGGATGGCGGTGCCGACGCCGGCATGGTCCTGGTGGTTGTTGGTGCCGTGCAGCTTGAGCGGCGTACCGTTCAACAGGAAGCCGCGCTGTGCATCGAAGACGGCCGTGCGCACGCCGAATGGAGTGACCAGCGCATCGACCGCCTTGCCATCGCTGTGCACGCTGGTGGTCAGGCGGTAGAGCTGCGGGGTGTCGATCGACCATAGCGCCGCTTCGCCGAGCGGCAGGGTCTGTTCGACGAGGTGCACCTGGCCGGGTGCAACGGTGACCGCGGTACTGGCTGCCTGTGCGACGACGCGTCCATCCGGCGCGGTCACGCGCGCCTGCACCGTGCACTGGCGCGGGGCGCTGCCGTCGTTGCGCACCTCGGTGGACAGCTGCGCGGTGGCGGTGGTGCCTTGCAGCGTGCTGCGCACGAACACGCCGTCCTGCGGCAGGTGCAGCGGCTCGGTCTTGTGCAACCACAGATGGCGATAGATGCCGGCGCCTTCGTAGAACCAGCCTTCGCCCAGCGTGGCATCCACGCGCACCGCAATCAGGTTGGGCTTGCCATAGTCGAGCACCTCGCTGAGGTCGACCTCGAACCCGCAATAGCCGCTGGCATTGCGCCCGACGATGTGGCCATTGCAGAACACGATGCAGTCGCGGAACACGCCGTCGAACACCAGGCTGATGCGCTTGCCTAGATCGTCTGCGGGAATTTGCAGCACGCGGCGATACCAGCCGACGCTGGTCTCCGGAAAGCTCGTGCCCAGTGGCTTGTAGCCGTGCGCGGCGGCCGGATCTTCCTCGGTGATGGTGGCCGAGATCGGTTCCTGCCGGAAGGGCAGGGTGACGGCCCAGTCGTGCGGCAGATCCAGCAGTTCCCAGCCACTGTCGTCGAAGGCGAGTTGCGCGGCGGTGGCGGTGTCCTTGCCGGCCTTGGCGAAGCTGCGCTGGAAGGTACCGAACTCGAAGTCGCGCGATGGGTCGCTGGCATGGCCCAGATGGAAGCGCCAGCCGAAGTCGAACAGCAGCCGTTCGCGCGGTGCCAGGGCTGCATCGCCAAACGCGGCAAGCGGCGTGGCGCTATTACCTGCAGCTGGTGCTGCAGCGGCAATGCTGGGCAGCAACGCACCGGCCGTACCGACCGGAAGTGCGGCGCTTACGCCGCTGGCGAGCATGCCGCGCAGCAGTTCGCGGCGATTGATGCCGGTCATGGCTGGGTCCTCTTGTCGGTATCCGCAGCGTTGCCTTGTGTGCCCGCAGCAGGCTTGCTTGTCGTTGCAGGTACGCCGGTATACGGATGGCGCATGAAGTCGATCGCCGGCAGCACTTCATTGGCGTGCTTGAAGTCGAAGAAGCTGGCGTTTTCCCACGACGAGCCGGTGCCCCAGCGTGTCTTGCAGCTGCTGCTGGTCCATGCCGGCTCCCAGTACACGACGCCGGCGCCGCCGGTGTCGATCACCAGCTGGGTGAGATCGACCATGTAGCGGAACTGGCCCTGCGGCGTGGCCGGGTAGCCGGGAATCAGCGAGTCTTGGCCGAGCAGATTGTGCGAGGTGTCGCCGGAGTCCAGCGTCCACGGATAGGCGGTTTCCACCACCACTACGTCGGCATCAAAGCGGCCGCGCAGGCGCTTGATGGTCTTGCCCAGCTCGGCCATCGACTGGGTCGACCACTTGCGGTAGTAGCTGATGCCGATCAGATCGTAGTCGGTGACGCCGGCCTTGGTCGCGGCGGCAAACCACGGTTCCACATTCTCCGGCTGGGCGATATGCAGCATCACCCGCGGCTTGATCGCCGAGCGTGCGCCGATATCGCGTACCGCCTTGATGCCGGCGTTGAACAGCTTGGCGTTGCGCTGCCAGTCGATGGGGCGCTTTTTGTCCCACGGCTTGCTGTCCATCAGATCGGAATTGCTTTCGTTGCCCACCTGCACCAGCTCCGGCATTAGGCCGGCACGGTCGAGCGCGCTGAGCGTGTCATAGGTGAAGCCGTACAGCGTGCGTGCCAGTTCATCGGTATCGGTGATGCTGGCCCAGGCCTTGGGAATCAGCTGTTTTTCGCCGTCGGCCCAGTCGTCGGAATAGTGCAGGTCCAGCAGCACCTGCATGCCTTGCGCGCGTGCGCGTGCGATGGTCTTCTTGACGTCGGACAGGTCGCTGTAGCGGGTCCAGCGGGCATCGTTCCACAACCGCACGCGCACCAGATTGGCGCCGTGCGCATGGAACAGTTCGAACGGGTCCTTGACCACGCCGTTCTCGCGGTATTGCACACCGCATTCCTCCATCTCGTTGACGTAGGACAGGTCCGCGCCCAGATACAGCGTGGCGGGGGCCGGGGCGGCGTGTGCGAAGGTGGAGATGGCCAGCGCGAGCAGCGCGGGCGTCCAGAGGCGGCGTGTGGAGCGCATGCAATTCCTCGACAGATGAAACGCGGAGCGGGTGACAGCCTGCCGCATGCGGCGGTGCCGTCGTGCGGGCGGTGCGCGCAATCACAACGTCAGTGACGTAGGCGATTGCGCACACCGCGCGCAGTGGTGGAGCAGGCGTGCAACAGAGGTGTCAGCGGTGCTTTAGAACTTGTAGGTCGCTTCCAGCGCGTAGCGACGGCCGAACACCTGATAGCCGCCGTCGTCCTGGTTGGCCAGACGGTTGGGCTTGTTGTCGGTGTAGGCGCGCAGCGGTTCGTTGGTGAGGTTGCCGGCCTGGAAGCGGAAACCGAGCTGCTTGCTGTACTGCCAGTTCAGGCTCAGATCCACCGTGCCTTCGCTCTGCAGTCGTGCCAGCCGCGCCGCATTCCAGCCGTACACCACGGTGTAGGGGCTGTGGTATTTGTAACCCACGCGCGCTTCGAAGCTGCCGTTGCTGTACCACAGGTCGAAGGTGCCGGTCTTGCGTGCCAGCCCGCTTAGCGGCAGCGGGTTGTCTTCCGGCGAGAATTCCTTGAGGTTGGAATCGACCAGCGAGAAGTTGGAGTAGACGCCGAAGTTTTCCATGTGCGGGATGAAGTAGAACGGCGTCTGGAAGGTGAGTTCCACACCGTTGATATGCCCGCCGCCGCCATTGAACGGCGCGCTGACCAGGTAATCCAGGCCGTTGATCACTTCGCGGTCGGTGCGGTAGCCGATGCTGGAATCCACTTCCTTGCGATACACCGCAATCGCCGCCAGCGCTTCCTTGTGGAAGTACCACTCGTAGGACAGGTCGACCTGGGTGGCCTTGAACGGATCCAGCTGCGGGTTGCCGCCGCTGCCGGTGAGCTGGCCGACGGTGACGTTGGGGTCGTCCAGGCGCCGGCCGGTGCGCAACTCGTCCAGCGGCGGACGTGCGATGACCTTGGCCACCGCAAAGCGCAGGATGCGTTGATCGTCGATCAGGAAGTTGACGGTGGCACTGGGCAACACGTCGGTATATTCCTTGCTGTCGCTGCTGGCCTGCACGGTGGTGCCGACCGAATCGAAGCCGTCGCTGGTGGTCTTGGTGTTGACCAGGCGCACGCCGATGTTGCCGGTGACATCGGTGCCGAACAGCTGCGAGCTGAACACCGCCTTGGCGAAGGCTTCGCGCACGTCTTCCTTGACGTTCCAGTGGTCGAGCAACTGCTCGTCGAGCGTGGCCGGGTCGAATCCGCCGAAGCCGATCTGGGCGATGGCATCCATGTTGCCGCCGGTCAGCGTGGGCACGTTCAAGTCCGGCATGGTCACCGGATAGATCAGGCCCTGGTACGCCGAGATCGGTTGGTCGTAACCGGACTGGTTGCTGATGAAGCGGCGGTTCTGCTTCTCGCGGCGCGCGGCGCGTGCGCCGAATTCCAGCGAGGTGAACGCCGCGGCATCGACCGGGCGGCTGGCGTTGAGCGCCAGCGCGGCGATCTTGTCGCGCAGCCCCTGCGGCTCGGTCTGGCCGGCAATGCCCCACTCGGGCGTGTCCGAGCTGGTGCTGATGGTGGGGGTGACGCTGCGGCGGAAATCGAACGAGACGGTGTCAGGGTTGCTGCCGAAGCGCACCGCCTGCCAGGTGTTGTCGCGTTTGGCCTGCGAGAACGACAGGTCGCTGCCCAGCGTCCACACATCGCCGCTCCACTTGGCGTTGAGGCCGCCGGCGGTGAGCGTCTTGACCTCGTTGTAGTGACTGACCACATGGTCGACCTGCAGGTTCGAGTTGGCCAGCGTGCCGGCCACCACGTCGCCATCGACGATGGTGTAGGACGAGCCTGGCGTGGTGTACGGATTGGCGCCGGTCGAGAAGGTGCTGTAGGCCAGCCCGTTGAACCAGTTCTGCAACTGGTCCTCGTCGATCTCGATACGCGAATACAGGCCGTCGAACTTCAACTCGAAGTTGCCCGAGCGCCATTGCACCGTGCCCATCGCACCGGTGCGGGTCTGCTCGGTGAGCTTGAGCTGGTCGGCCGCGCCCCACGGGGTCGGGTCCACGCGGCCGTCGCCGTCCACATCACGCGAGGTGGTGGCATCGGTATAGCCCCAGCTGCCGATCGAGGAGTTGGAGTTCTTCTGTTTCTGGTAGGTGGCACCCAGCGCAACCGCGAGGTTGTCGTTGATCTGGTGCACCCAGCTGGCACCAAAGCGGCTGCCCCACGGGGAATAGCCGTCCACGTCCTTGGCGTGGTCGTAGAACACCGGGCCGGCAGTGCCGACAAAGCCCGGGCCGGTGTAGTCCAGCGGGCTGATGGTGGAGATGTCCACCGTCGCGGCAAGGCCGCCGGCGACCAGGTCCGCCGACTGGGTCTTGTAGACCTTGACGGTGGAGACGATCTCGGTGGGAAACACTTCCCAGCGCACGGCACGATTAGGCTCGGAGGAGGCGATTTCGCGCCCGTTGACGGTGCCCATGGTCATGCGCGGGCCAAGGCCGCGCACGGTCGCCAGGCTCTCGTTGCCGCGGTCGCGGGTGCCGTTGACGCCGGGCAGGCGCACCAGCGCTTCGGCGACGGTGACATTGGGCATCTGGCCCATGTTGTCGGCGGAGATCACTTCCATAACGTGATCGGACATCTGCTTGGCCTGCACCGCCTGATTCAGGCTGGCGCGCTGGCCGATCACGGTGATGTTGTCGAGCGTGACCGGCGGCGCAGCCGTGGTGGTGGCATCAGTGGCCGGCGGCGCGGCAGGCGCGCTGTCCTGTGCGTGCGCACTGAACGCGGTGGCCAGCACACAGGCGATGGTGGTGCAGAGAACGTCGCGCACGGGGGTGCGGCGCAGGCGCATGCGCCGGCTGGCCGGGTGGCCGGTGTGGTGAACGGGCATCGTTTGATCCCTCCCAGGACAAAGTTACCGAATGAAATAGTGGCCGCTGGTGCGGCGCTGTGGCGCGGCTGCGCGTTGGCGTGTCCAACGCGGGCATGGCGGTTGCTGCGGTGTGGAGCTGATTGATCGCTTGCGTGACGCTGCGACGATGGTCGATCGCCTTGACGTCCCCCTGTCCTGCATGTGTCCGCTTCAGGGTAGAAGCGCAAGTCATTCCATTCCAATGAAGCATTTTGCGGGAGCTATCTCGCGTTGGAATGCTGCAGTGCAGCGGTAGCGTCTGCCCGGTCACAGTTGCGGTGTGCGTGGCCTGTACCGCGGACCAAGGTTGCCTGGTCGGCGCGACGGACCAGGGTTCTGCACTAGCGCGGGTGGGCAGATAACCGGGGCAATGCCGGAAAGGCGCGCTGCACGCAGTCGTTGCGTTCGCAGGTCAGGCAACCCGGGCCGATCGGCACCGCATCGTCCACCGCGTCCAGGTCCCAGCCGCGCGCATACACCAGTTGATCGGCATGGCGCAGGTCGCAGCCCATCGCCAACGCAAAGGTCTTGCGCGGGCGGCCGTAGCCGGGCGCGCCGCTGCTGACCTGGCGCGCCAGCCAGAAGTAGCGCCGGCCATCGGGCATGCGCGCGATCTGGGTCAGGATGCGGTCGGGCTGGTTGAAGGCCTCGTAGACGATCCACAGCGGGCAGGCGCCGCCGACATGCGAGAAGTGGAAATCTGTGGCCGAGTGGCGCTTGGACACGTTGCCGGCACGATCGACCCGCATGAAGAAGATCGGCAGCCCGGCCGCACCGCGCCGCTGCAAGGTGCTGAGCCGGTGGCAGACCGCCTCGAAGCCGACGCCGAAGCGATCGGCCAGCCATTCGATGTCGTAGCGCGAGCGTTGGGCGCTGCGCAGGAATTGGCCATACGGCATCACCAGCGCGCCGGCGAAATAGTTCGACAGCCCGATCCGTGACAACGCGATACGCTCGGCATCTTCGAAGCCGGCGTCGGCGATGCGTGCGTCGAGCAAGGGCGCGCATTCCAGCAAGGCCAGTTGCGCGGCCATCTGGAAGGCCTGCTGACCAGGGCGCAGATGCGCGGGCAGCCATAGCACGCGCGCCTGCGTATCCACACTGCGCTTGTCGCTGTGCAGATCGGGCGCGTCCTGCACCAGCAGGCCGTGGCGATCGGCCAGGCGTTGGCGCAGCCGCAGCGGCAGGTTGTCCGAGGTCAGGCCGAGTTCGGCATACAGCGCCTCGGCGCGCTCATCCAGTTCCGGCAGATAGTTGTGCGCGCGGTTGAAGTAATCGCGCACCTGCTCGCCCGGCGACAGCGAGGGCAGTGCGGCGTGGTCGGCGCCGATCTGTATTTCCAGTGCGGCGGTGCGCTCGAGCAGGTGCTGGTGGGCGCGGTGCAGGTCTAGCAGGGCCTGGGCCACCTGCGGCAGGTTGCCGGTGAGCACGCGCAGCTCGGCGGCCGAGAGGCTGTGGCCCAGGCTGCGCAGCGATTCGTCCAGCGGCTCGACCAGCGCGGCGGGGTCGTCCAGGTCGAGCAGGCCGTCCAGATCGCCCAGGGTGGCCTTGAGCCGCTGCTGGATTGCCAGGGTCAGGGGGCGCTGGTTGCGCTCGATCTGGTTGAGATAACTCGGCGACAGCCCGAGCCGGCGCGCCAGCTCCGCCTGGGTCAGGCCGTGGCGCTGGCGCAGCCGCTGCAGGCGCAGGCCGAGCTGGTGGCGGAGCGGGAGGGACGACTGCGGCATTCGCAAGATTCGCAAAATAGTGGCGGCAGCTTAGCGCGATTAAGCAGTCTCGGGCTGGGAATGCCAGGTCCCGGTGCGAACAATGCGAAGTATCCGTAGCGACCTTCTGCGAGCGACCCTGCAATGAGTGATTCCGTCCCGCGCGTTCCCCTGTTGATCGACGGCCAGTTCGTCACCTCCGCCAGCACCCACTGGCAGGACGTGGTCAACCCGGCCGATCAGTCGGTGCTGGCACAGGTGCCGTTCGCCACCACCGGCGAAGTGGCCGCGGCGGTGGCGGCGGCCAGCCAGGCCTTCGTGAGCTGGCGCAAGACCCCGATCGGCACGCGTGCGCGCATCTTCCTCAAATACCAGCAGCTGATCCGCGAGCACATGCCCGAGCTGGCCGCGCTGCTCAGCGCCGAGCAGGGCAAGACCCTGGCCGATGCCGAAGGCGATGTGTTCCGCGGGCTGGAAGTGGTGGAACACGCCGCGGCGATCGGCAACCTGCAGTTGGGCGAGTTGGCCAACAACGTCGCCAACGGCGTGGACACCTATAGCCTGCTGCAGCCGCTGGGCGTGTGCGCGGGCATCACCCCATTCAACTTCCCGGCGATGATTCCGTTGTGGATGTTTCCGATGGCCATCGCCACCGGCAACACCTTCGTGCTCAAGCCATCCGAGCAGGACCCGATGGTAACCATGCGGCTGGTGGAATTGGCGCTGGAGGCGGGCATTCCCAAGGGCGTGCTTAATGTCGTGCACGGCGGCGAAGACGTGGTCAACGCGTTGTGCGACCACCCGGACATCAAGGCGCTGTCGTTTGTCGGGTCGACCCGGGTCGGCACGCACGTCTATCGGCGCGCCTCGCTGGCAGGCAAGCGCGTGCAATGCATGATGGGTGCGAAAAACCATGCCGTGGTGCTGCCGGACGCCAATCAGGAGCAGACGCTCAATGCGATGGTCGGCGCCGCCTTCGGTGCGGCCGGCCAGCGCTGCATGGCGGCGTCCACGCTGGTGCTGGTGGGCGAGGCGCGGCAATGGATTCCGGCGCTGGTGGCCAAGGCCAAGGGCCTGACCCTGGGCGCGGGCAATGCGCCGGGCACCGAGGTCGGGCCGCTGATCTCCTGCGCGGCGCGCGAGCGTGTGGAAGGCTTGATCGCCTCCGGCGTCGAGCAGGGCGCCACACTGGAACTGGATGGGCGCGCGCCCAGCGTGCCGGGCTTCGAGCAGGGCAACTTCGTCGGCCCGACGATCTTCTCCGGCGTGCGGCCGGGCATGCGCATCTACGACGAGGAAATCTTCGGCCCGGTGCTGGTGATCCTGGAGGCGGCCACGCTGGACGAGGCCATCGCCCTGGTCAATGCCAACCCCAATGGCAATGGCACCGCCTTGTTCACCCAGTCCGGTGCGGCGGCGCGGCGTTTTCAGGAAGACATCGACGTGGGCCAGGTCGGCATCAACGTGCCGATCCCGGTGCCGGTGCCGCTGTTCTCGTTCACCGGGTCGCGTGCCTCCAAGCTCGGCGACCTGGGCCCGTACGGCAAGCAGGTGGTGATGTTCTACACCCAGACCAAGACCGTGACCGCGCGCTGGTTCGACGATGAAACGCTGGGCCACGGCGTCAACACCACCATCTCCCTCAAGTGACACGATCGCCATGAATGCAGCCATCCAGCTACACGCCAATACAGCCGATTTGAATGACGAGCAGGAAGCCTTCCGCGCTGCCGCGCGCGACTTTGCCGACAAGGAACTCGCACCGCACGCCGCGCAGTGGGATGCGGAAAGCCACTTCCCGCGCGAGGCGATCGCCAAGGCGGCCGAGCTGGGATTCTGCGGGCTGTACACCGATGAAGGCGTGGGCGGCCTGGGCATGCGCCGGCTCGATGCCGCGGTGGTGTTCGAGGAACTCGCCACGGTCGATCCATCCACCTCGGCGTTCATCAGCATCCACAACATGGCCACCTGGTTGATCGCCAGTTACGGCAACGACGCGGTGCGCGCGCAGTGGGGCGAGGCGATGACCAGCGGCGCCAAGCTGGGCTCGTACTGCCTCACCGAGCCGGGTGCCGGCTCGGACGCGGCCTCGCTCAAGACGCGTGCACAGCGCGACGGCGACAGCTACCTGCTCAACGGCAGCAAGGCCTTCATCTCCGGCGCGGGCGCCACCGATGTGCTGGTGGTGATGGCCCGCACCGGCGACGACGGCGCGCGCGGCATCAGCGCCTTCGTGGTGCCCGCCGATGCGCCCGGCATCAGCTACGGCCGCAAGGAAGAGAAAATGGGCTGGAACAGCCAGCCCACGCGCGGGGTGAGCTTCGAGAACGTGCGCATTCCGGCCGGCAATCTGCTGGGCAAGGAAGGCGAAGGTTTCAAGATGGCGATGAAGGCGCTGGACGGCGGCCGCATCAATATTGCCGCCTGCTCGTTGGGAGCGGCGCAAGGCGCGCTGGATGCCGCCCGCCGCTACATGGGCGAGCGCCGGCAGTTCGGCAAGAAGCTGGCCGATTTCCAGGCGCTGCAATTCAAACTGGCCGACATGGCCACGCAACTGGTGGCCGCGCGGCAGATGGTGCACACCGCTGCGCGCAAGCTCGATGCCGGCAGCCACGATGCCACCGTGTGGTGCGCGATGGCCAAGCGCTTTGCCACCGACGCCGGCTTTGCGATCTGCGACGATGCCTTGCAGATCCACGGCGGCTACGGCTATATCCGCGAGTATCCGATCGAGCGCCTGCTGCGCGACAGCCGCGTGCACCGCATCCTGGAAGGCACCAACGAGGTGATGCGCATGATCATTGCGCGCCACCTGCTCAACGGTGAGGAGGAATTGCGATGAGCGATTGGGCAACGCGCACGCATACCGGCTTGCAGGTCGAACGCGACGGCCATGTTGCCATCGTCACCCTGCGCAATCCGCCGGCCAACACCTGGACCGTGCACAGTCTTGCAGCCTTGCGCGATCTGGTCCGCGCGCTGGATGCGGACCGCAGCATCTACGCGCTGGTGATCACTGGCGACGGCGAGAAGTTCTTCAGTGCCGGCGCCGATCTCAAGCAGTTTGCCGATGGCGACAAGGCTGCTGCACGGGAGGCCGCGCGGCGCTTCGGCGAAGCCTTCGAAGCCTTGAGCGCGTTTCGCGGCGTGTCGATCGCCGCCATCAACGGCTATGCGATGGGTGGTGGCCTGGAGTGCGCGCTGGCCTGCGATCTGCGCATTGCCGAGCAGCACGCGCAACTGGCTTTGCCGGAAGCCAGCGTCGGCTTGTTGCCGTGCGCCGGCGGCACCCAGAACCTGCCGCGCCTGGTCGGCGAGGGCTGGGCCAAGCGCATGATCCTGCTCGGCGAGCGTCTGGATGCCGCCACCGCGCACCGCATCGGCCTGGTGGAAGAGGTGGTGGGCACGGGCGAGTCGCGCGCGCTGGCCATTGCCTGGGCACAGCGCGCCGGCAAGCAGAGTCCGGCCAGCGTTGCGGCGTGCAAGCGCCTGGTGCAGTCCACCCGCCACGGCACGCATGCCGCCGCGCTGGTGGCAGAGCGCGAAGCCTTCGTCGACCTGTTCGAGCAGGCGGATCAGGCCGAGGGAGTGGCGGCCTTTCTCGAGAAGCGCGCACCGCAATGGAGCAATGGCTGATGCTGGATGTGAGCCTCCCCGAAGAAGCCCCGGTGCTGTTCGAACAACGCGATTGCGCCGACGGGCATCGCATCGGTATCGCCACCTTGAATGCGCCCAGGACGCTCAACGGCCTGTCCCTGCAGATGACGCGCCTGCTGGATGCACAGTTGCGCATCTGGGCCGACGATACACAGATTGCCTGCGTGGTGCTGCGTGGCGCAGGCGAGAAGGCGTTCTGCGCGGGTGGCGATCTGCATGGTCTGTACCAGAGCATGCGCGCGCATCGCGAGGCGGTGCCGGATGCGCAGCAACGTCGCGCGCAACCGCAGGGCAATGCGCACGCCGCTGCGTTCTTCGAAGAGGAATATCGGCTCGACCATCGCATCCACACTTACCCGAAGCCGCTGCTGTGCTGGGGCCACGGCATCGTCATGGGCGGCGGCATCGGCCTGATGTCCGGCGCCAGCCATCGTGTGGTCACCGAGCGCTCGCGGCTGGCGATGCCGGAGATCAGTGTCGGCCTGTTTCCCGACGTGGGTGGCAGCTGGTTGTTGCGCCGCGTGCCGCACAGCGCCGGATTGTTCCTGGCACTGACCGGCGCGCCGCTGGACGCCAGCGATGCCATTTATGCCGGGCTTGCGGATGTGCGCCTGGAGCATGCGCAATACGCGGCAGTGCTGGACGCCCTGGACGCGCATGCCTGGACAGGCGATGCCGATGAGGATCGCGCCCAGCTCGGCGCATTCCTGCACGGGATTGCGCAACCGCTGGAGCCGGGCCCGCTGCAGGTGCATGCGGCGCTGATCGCGCAAGTGGTGGCAGGCCAGACGCTGCAGGAGGTGGTCGCCGCAATCCTGGCACTGCAAAGCGAAGATGCCTGGCTGCAGGCCGCGCGTGCAACGCTGGCGGCCGGCGCCCCCGGCTCGGCGCGCCTGGCCTGGGAGCTGCAACGTCACCCGGGCACCGGCACGCTGGCCGACACCTTTCGCACCGAGTACGTGGTGGCGCTGCATGCCGCCGCGCATGGCGACTTCGCCGAAGGCATTCGCGCGCTGTTGATCGACAAGGACCGCACGCCGCAGTGGCAGCCTGCCGCGCTCGAACAGGCCGACGCGCAATGGGCGGCGGCATTCCTGCAATCGCCCTGGCCGCCTGCACGGCATCCGCTTGCCGATCTTGGTGCAGGTTGAGTCGCTGACGCGGGAGTGCAAACGGTCGGCGGATGCGTGCGCTGAGCAGCATGCGCATTGCAGGACCGAGGGACGCCACTGCGCCCGTTTGCCGCGCTGCGCTGCGGCCGGGCACACCATTCAACGGCCGCGCCAGTTGGTGATGGCCGCCCAACCCTGGAAAACCACACCATGAGCAAGATCGCTTTTATCGGCCTGGGCAATATGGGCGGGCCGATGGCCGCCAACCTGAGCAAGGCCGGGCACCAGCTGCGGGTGTTCGATCTGGTGCCCGCTGCGCTGGACGCGGCAGTCGCTGCCGGCGCGCATGCCGCCAGCTCCGCACACGACACCCTGGCCGACGCCGAGATCGTGATCTCGATGCTGCCGGCCAGCCGCCATGTCGAAGCGCTGTACCTGGGCGAGGCCGGGATTCTGGCGCAGATTCCCGAAGGCGCCCTGGTGATCGATTGCAGCACCATCGCACCCGCCAGCGCACGCAAGCTCGCCGCCGAGGCGCAGGCGCGTGGCCTGGCGGTGCTGGATGCGCCGGTCTCCGGCGGCACGGCGGGTGCGGCGGCAGGCAGCCTGACGTTTATCGTCGGCGGCGCCGCGCAGGTATTGGAGCGCGCGCGGCCGGTGTTGCAGGCAATGGGCAAGAACATCTTCCACGTTGGCGACAACGGCGCCGGCCAGGTCGCCAAACTGTGCAACAACATGGCGCTGGGCGTGATCATGGCCGCCACCGGCGAGGCGCTGGCGCTCGGCGTTGCGCAGGGGCTGGACCCGGCGGTGCTGTCGCAGATGATGGCGGTCAGCACCGGGCGCAGCTGGGCCACCGAAGTGTGCAATCCGTGGCCGGGCGTGTTGCCCAGCGCGCCGGCATCGCGCGGTTACAGCGGCGGCTTCGGCAACGATCTGATGCTCAAGGACCTGGGGCTGGTCGCCGAATCCGCAGTGCAGGCGGGCGTGTCGATTCCGCTCGGCGAGCTTGCGCGCAATCTGTACGCGATGAACAGCCAGGCCGGTAACGGTGCGCTGGATTTCTCCAGCGTGATCAAGCTGGTGGCCAAGGTTTGAGAGCGGCTGACAGGGAGGGGTAGTCGGAGTGGCACTTCGCATCCGTCTGGAGAGTTGATCGAACTGGGGGCATCGGCGGTAGAGCGAATGATCTGCGGCTTGGCTGCAGGGCCCTTGCCCGCCCACCCTCGCAGGACACGCCGCAAGTACGTCCATGTAGGCTCTTACGCGGCATCCATGCCGCGTAAGGTCCCGCGACGGTGGGCGGGCAAGGACCAGTCGAGTTGATCGGTGTGCATGTTTTTTCAATAACACAGCCAGCAAACTGTCTGATGCGGTGCGGGCACCGCGCACTCGACGCTGTGGTTTTGCTGCAGGGCCCTTGCCCGCCCACCATCGCAGGACACACCGCAAGTACGTCCATGTAGGCTCTTACGCGGCATCCATGCCGCGTAAGGTCCCGCGACGGTGGGCGGGCAAGGACCAGTCACGATGGTCGGTATGCATGGTTGCAAGCAGGGGTAGGTGGTGCATGCAGCGCAGCCGTCCGGCGAGGTGCGGTCTGATCGGCTTCTTTCTATCCGAACAATGTCACTGCCAATACGACATCACTCCACCCGCTAACGAAAGCGAGGGTGGCCGACGCGTTGTCGCCATCGCTGCGGCGTTTGAGAGGTTCTGTTGGCCGCTCCAAGTCGCTACCCGCCCTGGGCAACAAGGTGCAGCGCCGCGCTCGCGTGATGTGATGTCATCACGCCCGGGTGTAATAGTCTCCGCCATCGCGTGCGCCTAAGGTGCGCGCATTGCACGAGGCCACCGCATCCATGGGACACGACCACAACCACGCACCCAGCGACATCCGCCACGAGACACCGCTGTGGTGGGCGCTAGGACTGACCGCCACGTTCCTGCTGGCGGAAGTCATAGGTGCGTTCATCACCAACAGCCTGGCGCTGCTGTCCGACGCCGCACATATGGCCACCGACACCGTCGGCCTGATGATCGCCCTGCTTGCCGTGCGCCTGAGCCGTCGTCCTGCCGATGCGCGCCGCACCTATGGCTATGTGCGGCTGGAAGCGCTCGGCGCGCTGGCGAACGGCGCGCTGTTGTTCGCAGTCGGCGCCTACATTCTCTGGGAGGCCGCGCAGCGCTTCCGCGCACCGCAGGATATTTCCTCCAGCGGCATGCTGCTGATCGCCGGCTTCGGCCTGGTGATCAATCTGATCGCCATGAAGTTGCTGCACGCCGGCAGCGGCGAGAGCCTGAACGTCAAGGGGGCCTATCTGGAGGTCTGGAGCGACATGCTTGGCTCGGTGGCGGTGATCATCGGCGCACTGCTGATCCGCTGGGCCGGTTGGCAGTGGATCGACCCGGTGCTGGCCGTGCTGATCGGCCTGTGGGTGCTGCCGCGCACCTGGGTGCTGCTGCGCGAGGCGATCAACGTGCTGCTAGAAGGCGTGCCCAAAGGCATCGATCTGCCGCAGGTGCAGCAGGCGCTGAGCAGCTACCCCGGCGTCGAAGACGTGCACGACCTGCATGTCTGGGCACTGGCCTCCAGCACGCCCGCGCTCACCGCACACGTGGTGGTCAGCGAAACCACCGACCGCGACCGCCTGCGCGACGCCCTCGCCGAGCTGCTGCACGCGCGTTTCGAGATCACCCACGTCACCCTGCAGGTGGAGAGTGGCGACTGCGGCACCGAGCCGTGTGGCGCGGCCCCGGCCGCGCAAGGCGCCGCGCATGACGATCACCGTGGTCACGCGCATTCGCACGGCGGCCACGCGCACTAAGCGGACCACGCCGCCAATAGGCTTATTGCCTGACTGGCGGTGGCATGGCGTTGCCTGGAGCAGCGCCCAGCCAGGTCATCGGGTCCGATCCAGGGGAGAACCGTCCTGCTTCCTGGCTGCCGCCCAGGTCGTATGATCGAGCCGGGGAAGACTGCGAGGCCGGCGGCGCGATGGCGGTACAGATCGAACAACGCAACGAACGCATCGCCGCGCTGATCGCCGAGGCGGGCGCGGCAGCATCGGCCGGGCAATGGCAACAGGCCGAGCAATTGTGGACACAGGTGCGCCAGTTGGCGCCGACGCACCCGCAGGCCTTGTACAGCCTGGGCGTGCACGCCTACCAGCGCGGCGATGCAACGGCGGCGCTGGAATACCTGGCAGGCGCACGCGCAAGCAGCCCGGGCGATCCGATGATCGTGCTGACCATTGCGGTGGTGAAGCAGGCGCAAGGCGATGTGGATGGCGAATGGCAGGCCATCAGCGCGGCGCTGGCGCTGGATGCGTACTTCCTGCCCGGGCTGCTGGCAAAGGCCGCATTCCTGCAGGCACGCGGCCGTCCGCGCGCCGCCGCTAGTGTCTATCGCGATGCGCTGAAGGTCGCGCCGCCGGAGCCGCAATGGCCTGCGGTGTTGCGTCGCAAGCTGGCCCTGGCCACGCAGGCGGTGGAGCAGGACACGCTTGAGCTGGAGGCGCAATTGCGCGCCGTCCTGGACGCTCCTGGCATCGCCGTGGACGCCGCACTCGCAGGACGCTGGGCGGAAGCGGCCGCGATCGCATGCGGGCGCAGTCGCCCGTTCCATTCCCACTCCAACCGCTTGTACATCCCGCGACTGCCAGCCCTGCCGTTTCACCCGCCGGACGCGTTTCCCTGGATCGCTGCAGTACAGCGTCACACCGCGGCGATCGCGCAGGAACTGCGCGCCGTCATGCACGAGGACAAGGGCGGCTTTGCGCCGTACATCGCCTACGCGCCGGACCAGCCGGTCAATCAGTGGAAGGACCTCAACCATTCGCCGGCATGGAGTTCCTATCCGTTGTGGGCACATGGACAGCCGGTGGATGAACATCTGCGGCAGTGCCCGGCAACCGCCGCCGCGTTGGCATTGGTCGATGCGGCGCAGATCGACGGCGTGTGCCCGAACGCGATGTTTTCGGTGCTTGCGCCGCAGACGGTCATTCCGCCGCACCACGGCGAGACCAACGCACGTCTGGTGGCGCATCTTCCGTTGATCGTGCCCGAGGGCTGCAGCTTCCGGGTCGGTTACGACTGGCGGCAGTGGGAGGTCGGCAAGGTACTGGTGTTCGACGACTCGATCGAGCATGAGGCGCGCAACGCGAGCGCGCAGCAGCGTGCGGTGCTGATCTTCGATGTCTGGAACCCGCTGCTGAGCCAGGAGGAGCGGCAGATGGTCAATGCCATGGAGACGGCGATTGCGCGCCACCGTGCGGGATGAGGTGGTGCCGGTAGTCGGCCGGTTCAGTCCGCAGGCATGATGCCGAACCGGGCAAGTGTGTCGCGCAGCGGAGCAAGCTGGGTCGCGTAGGGTTTCCAGCGTCCGGACGCATCGCCATGCAGGGGTTGGCGCACCTGCCAGTAGCTGGCTGTTTTGACGGCTCCAGGCGCCTTGTGGAAATCCAGGCAATCCGGTTCCCAGGGCAACTGCAAAAAGTCCAGCAGTGCGCGCAGGCTGGGCTCCGGCGCGGCGACAAAGGCGTCGTAGTCGAACGTGTGGATGCTGTCCGGATACAGCGACAGCCAATGCGCCATCAGTCGCTGGTAGGCGGCATAGAAATGCCCGATGTCCTCCAGCCGGCCCGCATAGTCAAAGCGTTGCGGATTGAGCTGCTGCATGAAGATCGACAGCCCGTTGTCCAGCGGGTGACGACGTGTGTGCACGATCCTGGCCGCCGGAAACAGCTGTTTGATCAGCCCGATCAGCAGAAAGTTGTCGGGGCGCTTGTCGGTGATGTAGCGCAGTTGCGCGTGATGGGGAACGGCCGCAGCCACGCGTCGACGATAGGCCGCGGCCAGCTGCGCCAGCGTGTGCGAGGACAGATGCTGCGCGGCTTGCGGGAACGGCGACAGCGACTGTGCGACCAGTCGCGGCAACGCATCCAGTTCGCCCCCTGCAGCAATGCACGAGTGGCGCGACAAGGCCTGTTCGATCAAGGTGGAGCCGGAGCGGAACATGCCGCAGATAAACAGTGCCGGCACCGCGTCGCCGACAGCATCCATGGGCGGTGGCTGGCGCGCGTCGCTTGCATCGGCAAATACCGCAGCGATGCTGTCGAACTGCTGTTGTGTGCGGATCGGGTCGTAGCGCCGCGCATGTGCATGGCCATGCCGGTTGGCGGCACTGGCCGCAGCGAATGCCTGGCTGTGCAGGCCGAGGCGGTCATAGGCATGGGCCACTGCATGCAGCAGCGTGGCCGTCAACGCAGGATCCTGCCCCGCGACCGAGCCTGCCTGCGCAAGTGCAAGCAGGCGTGTGTCCTGCGCATGCGTGGGAGGATCCAGGTGCAGCAGGCGTGCGGTGGCTTGCAGCTGCAGCGCCCGTGTCTGGGCATCGACAGGAGGACTGGCGAGCAGTCGGCGATAGGCGGCGACCGCCTGGTCGCGTGCGCCCAGCTCTTCCTGCAGGTTGCCCAGATTGAGCAAGGCCGGGGCGTAGTCCGGCCGGCACTGCAGTGCCAGATCAAGTTCCTTCAGCGCTGCCGCCTCCTGATGTAGATGGTCGCTCAGCAACGCGGCGCGATTGAGATGGATTTGCTCCGGCAGCGCGGCACCGTGCTGCAATGCCTGCGCATAAGCGTCCAGTGCGGCGGATGCCTCACCGGTCTGGCGCAGCAGATATCCCAGGTTGTACCAGGCATCGGCGCATCGGGGCTGCGCCTGCAGGATGCGGCGGTAAGCGGCGATCGCCTGCGCCAGATGGCCTTGTTGCAGTAAGCGTGCGGCGTGCTGCAAGGACGGGTCCAAGGCGTTTTCCAGGCATTCTTGCAGCGGGTGGGAGACCTGCAGCTTAGGCGGCGCCGTCGGTGCGTTCAATCGGCCCGTGGCGGACGGTGATGAGCGGTCTTTCCTGTGTGCGCCGCTTGCCTTGTATGCTCTGCTGCAATCGACGAGTGAAGATGCGCGCATGCACAAGCGAGTGGTGTGGGGGCTGACGGTGTTGAGCTGCGCCTGGGCGGCATCGGCGCAGGACGTGCCGACGCATCGCTGCGCCGCAGTACTCGATCCCTTGCCGCGGCTGGCCTGCTATGACGCCAGCTTCCCGCCAACGCAGGCGGTGCGGGCGGCGGAGGCGGACAGGGCAGTCAGGGCATTCGGCCGCAGCAGCCAACAGGCCTCGGCAGCGACAGGCGCGCAGCAGTCAGCGCCTGCGCAACTCACCGCGAAGGTGCTTGCAGTGGCGTATCAGCCAGACGGTACGCGCATCGTGTCGCTGGACAGTCGCCAGCGTTGGGCGCTGACGGAAGCGACCAGCCGCGGGCCGCTGGCCGAGGGCGAGGTCGTGGTGATCCGCAAGGCCGCAATGGGAAGCTACATGCTGGTCACCGCTGCCGGTGTGGCGCTACGCGCCCGCCGTATCGACTAGCCAGGCCAACGACGGCATCGCAACAGACAGAAGAGAACGAATGACTGAGAGACAGCTGCGCGCACTGTTGCACAACGGGTATCAACTGTTGCGTCAGGGACGTTATGCCGAGGCCGCCGTGTTCGCCGACCGCGCCTGCGCAGAGCAGCCTGGCAATGCGCATCTGCTGGAGCTTGCCAGCGAAGCCCGGCTGGCCAACGGCGATCCGCAGGCCGCAGCCGACCGCATCGCACAGGCCGCGGCGGTTGCAACGTCACCGCTCCCGCTATTGATCAAATACGCCAGTTTGCTGCTGCAGCTGCGTCGCCGCCGCGAGGCCCGGCTCGTCGCCGGCCAGGCACAGGCGCTGGCCGCCGCCGACGGCGCTGCATGGTGGCGGATCGGCGCGCTGTACAGCGGCTGCCACGAGGTGGCGGCCGCCCGTGATGCGTATTGGCATGCGATGACATTGCTGGGAGAACAGCCCGGCTTGCTGTATGACCTCGCCACCATGCAGTTCTTTGGTGGCGAATTCGATGCGGCTGAGCGCACCCTGGAGCGGCTATTGCAACTGGCACCCGGCACGGGCGATGCCCTGTACCTGCGCGCCACGCTCCGGCGTCAGACCGGGCAGCACAACCACCTGGACGATCTGCGTCACCGCTTGACCACGCTGTCGGAACCGTCCGCCCGAGCGGCCGGCCTATACGCCCTGAGCAAGGAGCTGGAGGACCTGGGCCAGCATGCGGAGTCGTTCGAGACATTGACCGCAGCAGCGGCCTGCAAGCGCAAGACTTTGCAATACGACGTTGCTGCCGAGTGTGCGCATATCGCCCAGGTGCGCGAGGCGTACGGCCCGGCTGCCTTGCGCGCACTGCAGCCCGGTCATGCGGGCGAGGGGGCGATCTTCATCGTCGGTTTGCCACGCTCCGGCACCACCTTGCTGGAGCGCCTGCTGATCCAGCGCGGCGGTGCACGCTCGGCCGGGGAGCTGATGGATTTCGGTGCGTTGCTCGGCAGTGCGACCTCCGGCGTACTGTCGACCAATCCCGAACTGACCGCCGCCCAGGCATCGCTGCAGATCGATCTCGCGGCGCTTGGGCAGGAGTATCTGCGCGGTGCCCGTGAGCTGGTGCACGACCATCCGGTGTTCATCGACAAGATGCCGGTCAATTACCTGTATTGCGGCATGATTGCCGCCGCGCTGCCATGCGCACGCATCATCCATCTGGTGCGCGATCCGCTGGACACCTGTTATGCGATGTACAAGACCTTGTTCTACAACGCCTATCCGTTCTCGTACGCGCTCGATGAACTCGCGGATTACTACCTGGCCTACCAACAGACCATGCGGCACTGGCATGCGGTGCTGCCCGGCGCCATTCTTGACGTGCACTACGAAGAGTTGGTGCGCGACACCGACCAGCAGATCACGCGGGTGCTGAGCTGGTGCGGGCTAGCGCGCAGCGACACCATCGCCGAACTGGAGCATGTGCCGTTCGTGACTGCGAGCGCGGCGCAGGTGCGCGGCGATGTCCACCAACGCTCGGTGCATAGCTCTCGCCGGCATCTGGACGGACTGCTGCCGTTGTTGAGGCGACTTCAGGCAGCTGGCGTGATCGTGCCCGGCGTCGAAGCGTTGTAGCGATTGGCGCTGGCTGATCAACCGGTCCAGTCCTCCGAGTGAGCGCGCGGCCGGCTTGCGAGCGACGAGCGAACACACGTGGCGGCATCGAGCCCTACATCAGACACCGGCGGCATAGGGCCACTTTTCCCTGACTTCCGCACTGTTTTGGGGATTCGTCGCACCGATTCGGAGCATTTCTGAATGGCGCTTTAATTCTCCTCAACGTGGTCTTAACATCGGGTTGGCAACGTTTTTTCGGGCGCTCTTTCGTCCGGCCGTTCGCCAGTGTGGAAGCGCAGTTTGATGCGCTTGCCAACAACGTCGCAGCACGTGCCGGCATTGCCTCAGATGCCGATGCAGTGCGTCGCGCTCACCCGTTCGAACTTCTCGGAGAGAGAGATGAGATTGAAGACCACCAAGCTGCGCGACGCCATCCGGGTATCGCTCACGGTTGGCGCTGCCGCATTTGCCCTGTCGGGAACCGTGATGGCGCAGGAGCAGCCCTCGACGGAACTCAAGAGCCTGGACGCGATCAGTGTCACCGGTACGCGCATCAAGAGCCAGACGATGACTGCCTCCAGTCCGGTGGCAGAGATCAACAAGGAGGAATTCCAGTACACCGGCTCGACCAAGGTCGAAGATCTGATCAACCAGTACCCGCAGCTCTCGGCGAGCTTCGACAACTTCGCCAACAATGGCTCGCAGGGGTATGCGACCGTCGATCTGCGTGGATTGGGCGCGCAGCGCACCTTGACCCTGGTCAACGGCAGGCGCATTCCCAAAGGCATCGGCGAGAGTCCGGACATCAGCATCATTCCGGCAGCGCTGGTGCGCCGCGTGGACATCCTGACCGGCGGCGCCTCGGCGGTGTACGGCTCCGATGCCGTCGCCGGCGTGGTCAATTTCGTGCTCGACGACGAGTTCGAAGGTGTCAGTGTCGACATGGGCTACAACGCCTACCAGCACGACAACGGCAACACCTTGATGCGCGGTCTGATGGATGACGCCGGTTACGATTATCCGACTGGAAACTCCGGTTTCGACGGCATCTCCCGCAATGTGGATTTGGCCATCGGCGGCAGCTTCGGCGAGGCGGGGCATGCCACCGCATGGGCCACCTGGCGCGAAAACGATCCACTGCTGCAGGGCCAGCGCGATTACTCCGCATGCGCATTGAGCAACCGCGGCACCGCCTGCGGCGGCTCTGCCACCGCAGATCCAGCCAACTTCTATGTCGTCGCTCCGTCGGCTGGCGCGTTCTACGTGCAGCCTTCAGCCGGCGGCACCTGGTCGCAGGTCGCATCCCCGAACCTCTACAACTTCGCGCCGTTGAATTACTACCAGCGTCCAGACACGCGCTACACGGCCGGCACCAACATCAAGTACGAGGTCAACGAGCACTTCAAGCCCTATCTCGAAACCTTGTTCGTCAACCGCAAGAGTTCGACCCAGATCGCGCCGTCGGGCGCGTTTTTCACCGACCTCAACGTCAACTGCGCCACCTCGGTGATCGGCAGCCTGTGCAACGATGTGGGCATCACCGACGACGAGTTCACCGTCTACGTGGCCAAGCGCAACGTCGAAGGCGGCCCGCGCATCACCGACTCGGATACCAACAGTTTCAGCATCACTACCGGCGCCCAGGGCGACATCAACGACAACTGGTCGTACGACGCCTCGTTCACCTACAACCGCAGTACCACCAAGTCGGAAAACAGGAACGACTTCGTGACCACGCGTGTCCGCGATGCACTACTGGGCTGCCAGCCTGGTTCGTTCGATGGCTGCGTGCCCTACAGCGTGTGGACCGACAGTGTCACCGCAGCAGAGGCAGAGGCATTGCAGGGCGTGGGTATCGTCAACTACGAAACCTCCATGCGCGTGTTCAACGCCTATGTGACCGGCAATTTCGGCTACAGCCTGCCGTGGGCCGGCGATAACCCGATCAGTCTGGTCGGCGGTGTCGAGACCCGTACCGAAACCTTCAAGCGGGTGGCCGACAGCAACATGCAGACCGGCAACTTCACCGGCCTGGGTGGCCCGACCTCCAATGTGTCCGGCGACATCGGCGTCAAGGAACTGTTCCTCGAGGGCGCGGTACCGCTGGTGGCGCAGGCCGGTAGCCTGGATCACCTCGACATGCAGCTTGGCTATCGCTATTCGGACTACGACACCTCCGGTGGCGTGAGTACCTACAAGGCCGGTCTGGGTGCAACATTCGTCGATGGCAAGTACCACCTGCGCGCTGGCTGGAACCGTGCGATCCGCGCTCCGAACGTGACCGAGCTGTATAACGAAAATACGATCGGGCTATGGAGCGGTAGCGACCCGTGCGCCGGTGCCAATCCGGTCTTCACCCAGGCCCAGTGCGCCAACACCGGCGTGACGGCAGCGCAATACGGCCGCGTTGCAGCCAACCCGGCCGGCCAGTACAACGAAATCGGCGGCGGCAATACGACATTGCAGCCGGAAACGGCCAACACCTGGACCGTCGGTTTTGCCGCCAGCCCGATCAAGGGGCTCGATCTGAGCGTGGATTACTACGACATCAAGATCGACGACGCGATCCGCAGCATCGGCTCGTCCAACATCCTCACCGCATGCGGCGTGACCGGTAATGCGGATATCTGCAGCCGCGTGCGCCGCAATGCCACCACGGGCGATCTGTTCCGCGGTAGCGACCCGGACGTGTCCGGTCTGATCCTCAATTCCCAGGACAATTTTGGTTCGCTGCATTTCCAGGGCGTGGATCTGACCGCATCGTATGCCTGGAGCGTTGGCCCCGGGCGCCTGACCGCCTCGATGATGGGCAGCTACGCCATCAAGCAGGAGTACGAGCCGGTTCCGGGTGTGCAGGAAGTGACCTACGACTGCGCGGGCGTGGTCAACGTGGCCTGCAACAGTGCCGAATGGCGGCATGTGCTGAGCACGCGCTACAGCTTCGATCGCTACACCGTCGGGCTGCGCTGGCGTTATATCGGTGAGCTGGATTACCAGAACACCGACGGCACCCGTGGCACAACCGACGTACGCCTGGTGAACCAGGGCAACAAGGTGTCGGCGTACAACTACTTCGACCTGTCCGGTTCGATGCAGTTGGGCGATTACGTCACCTGGACCTTGGGCATCAACAACATCGCCGACAAGGAGCCGCCGCTGGTGGGCGGCAGCCTGACCTTCAACGGCAACTCGCTCGCCGGTTACGACCAGGCGGGTCGTTACTTCTTCACCAGTGTGGGCCTGCGTTTCTGAGGCACGTTGCAAGCTGGTAAAAACAACGGCGAGCCTCGGCTCGCCGTTGTTGTTTGTTGCCTGTGACAGCGTGTGTCGATGGCTCGCCGCGCTGCAACCTGCGGATCACCCCAGTCGCCGATCGCCCCCCGCTTGCGTGTCTGATCGACGTCGAAGACAGCGTCGACGGTTCACTCCACCGGTTCACGCAGCAACGGCGACTGCCAGCCCGGGCGCGGCGCGAAACGCTCGCCATAGCGCGCCTGCAGTGCCTGCAGACGTGCCAGCAAGGCGTCGGCGCCGACACTGCGGATGTGCTGGATCGGGCCACCGCGGAACGGGGCAAAGCCGGTGCCGAAGATCACGCCGGCGTCGAGCAGGTCCGCATCGGCCACCACGCCGTCGTGCAGGCAGGCGACGGCTTCGTTGAGCAGCGGCAGGATCAGGCGATCTTCCAGGTCTGCCGGCGCCTCGTAGCCGCTGGCGACCTCGGGCTTGACCGCGCGCCCGTTCTCCCACTTGTACAGGCCCTGGCCGTCCTTCTTGCCGCGCTTGCCCGGCTCCACGGTGGCCAGCGCCGCCGGAATCGGCAGGTGCAGGAACGGTGCGAGCTCCGCGCCCACGCCGGCGGCAACGTCCAGCCCCACCGTGTCGATAAGTTCGATCGGCCCCATCGGCATGCCGAACTTCACCGCGGTCTTGTCCAGCACCGGGCCCGGTACGCCTTCGGCATAGGCGGTGGCCGCTTCGAGCAGGTACGGGAACAGCACGCGATTGACCAGGAAGCCCGGCGTGCCGGCCACCGGTACCGGGAACTTGTCCAGCGCCTTGCAGAATGCCGCCAGGCGCGCGACGTTGGCCGGATCCAGCCCGTCGTGCTGCACGATTTCCACCAGCGGCATCATCGATACCGGATTGAAGTAGTGCAGGCCGGCAAACTGCGCCGGGCGCTGGATATGTCCGTGGAGCTCGGTCAACGGAATCGACGAGGTGTTGGTGGTCAGCAAGGCATATGGCTTGAGCTGCGGCTCGATGGACTGATACAGCTCGCGCTTGGCCTGCGGGTTCTCGATGATCGCTTCGATCACCAGGTCCGCCTGCGCCACGCCCGCGCCGGCCAGGTCGCCACGCAGGCGCGCCGCCACCGCCGGCCGCTTGGCCTCGTCCTTGACGCGCTTGGCGAACAACTCGCCGCCGCGGCCCAGCGCCGTATCGATGAAGCGCTGCTCGCGATCCTGCAGCGTCACCTCGAAGCCCTTGTACGCCGCCCAGGCCGCGATATCGCCGCCCATCACGCCGGCGCCGACCACATGCACATGGCGGATCGGAGCCAGCGCCGCAGCGCCGGCATCCTTGCCGCCCAGCGCCTTCAGGCGCTCGGTGAGAAAGAAGATGCGGATCAGGTTGCGTGCGGTCGGCGTGCTGGCGAGCTTGACCACCGCCTTGCGCTCGGCCGCCAGGCGCGCCTGGATGCCGCTGCCGCCGGCACGCTCCCACACGTTGATTAAGGCGTAGGGCGCCGGGTAATGCTCCTTGCGCGCCTTGCGTGCGACCTGCTTGCGCATCTGTGGCGCCAGCAGCTTGCGCGCGAGCAAGGTATTGGTGGCCCACGCGGTGGCGCGCTGCTTGAACGGGCGTTTGCTGCCGGTAAGCGCCAGCGCGGCGGCGACATCGACCAGCACCGCGGGCGCGGCGACCTTGTCGACCAAGCCCATCGCGCGTGCGGCCTTGGCCGCGACGGTGCGACCGGTCAGCATCAGGTCCATCGCCGCCGGCGCACCGATCAGGCGCGGCAAGCGGGCGCTGCCGCCCCAGCCGGGGAAGATGCCGAGCTTGGTTTCCGGCAGGCCGATGCGCGTGCCGGCATCGTCGGAGGCCACGCGATACCGGCAGGCCAGCGCAATCTCGGTGCCGCCGCCCATGCAGAAGCCATGGATCGCCGCCACCGTGGGGCAGGGCAGTTCGGCCAGCTTCTGAAAGACGCTCTGGCCGCGATGGATCGCATCATTGACGGTGCCCTTGCGGTCGAACTCCTGAAATTCCTTCAGGTCGGCGCCGGCGATGAAGCCGTTGGGCTTGCCCGAGCGCAGCACCACGCCCTTGGGCGGGTCCAGCGCCAGACGTTCGACCAGCGCGCCCAGCTCGAGCAGCACCTCCTGCGAAAACGCGTTGACCGGTGCGCCCTGGCGATCAAGGCTGAGCACG
Source organism: Xanthomonas sp. WHRI 6108 (assembly GCF_040202385.2). Lineage (NCBI taxonomy): Bacteria > Pseudomonadati > Pseudomonadota > Gammaproteobacteria > Lysobacterales > Lysobacteraceae > Xanthomonas > Xanthomonas sp. WHRI 6108. Next base: position 1,479,872 of record NZ_CP168198.1, read on the forward strand.
ACCACGCCGTCCTCGCGCAGGTCGGCCTGCCAATGGCTGAATCGGAGCCCGTCGAAACCTGGAAGCATGCGTCTGGCCGTCCGGAGATATAAGGAAAGGTCGTTATCATCCAGAGGTTGTTTCCTTCACGTCAAATACCCATACCTGTCGGCAGGGCGGCGCGCGCCTCGTGCGAGGCGTCGCCAGTGGCGCATCGGTGCAGCTAGTCTGATGCGTGACGATCGTCCGGGTCGGTATGAACTTTTCTTTTCATTGGTTGTCTCATTGCCCGACTTCGGTGGGCTGACAGGAGTGCGGCCCGACATGGCCGAAGTCGATATACCTCAGGAGCTGGACCTGGAACTGGTCCGGCGTGTGCAGCGCGGCGAGAGCGCAGCGTTCGATGTGCTGGTGCGCAAATACCAGCACCGCATCGTTGCGTTGATCGGGCGCTACATCGCCGACTGGAGCGAGTGCCAGGACGTGGCCCAGGATACGTTTGTGCGCGCCTACCGCGCGATCAACAGTTTCCGTGGCGACTCCCAGTTCTATACCTGGTTGCACCGCATTGCCGTCAACACTGCCAAGAACCATCTGGTTGCGCACAACCGCCGTCCGCCCACCGACGATATCGAGATCAGCGATGCCGAACAGTTCGATGGTGCCACCCGCCTGCGCGATACCGACACCCCGGAGCGCGAATTGATGCGACAGGAGCTGGAACAAACGGTGATGCGTGCGGTCCAAGCCCTACCGGAAGAACTTCGGTCGGCCATCACCCTGCGCGAGGTGGAGGGGCTGAGCTACGACGAAATCGCGCGAAAGATGGATTGCCCGATCGGGACGGTGCGCTCGCGCATCTTCCGGGCGCGCGAGGCCATCGACATCGAGCTGCGGCCTCTGTTGGAGACCGAAAGCGCCACCCGTGAGCGACACCGTGTATGAGCCATAACCCTGCCATGTCCACCACCGACAAGTTCGAGCGTCACTACCGTCAGCAGCTGTCTGCGCTGGTGGATGGCGAATTGAGCGCCGACGAGTCGCGCTTCCTGCTGCGCCGCCTGGCCCACGACGAGGAACTGGCCGGCTGCCACGAGCGTTGGCAGCTATGTGGCGATGTGCTGCGCGGTGCGGCCAGCGCGCCGGCACCGCTGGATTTTGCCGCGCGCGTGCGCAGTGCCATTGCCGACGAGCCGGTGCCGCAGGCGCAGCCATCCACGCGTCCGGCCACGCGCTGGCGCTGGGGTGGTGGCGCAGCGATCGCGGCATCGGTCGCTGCAATCGCCCTGTTCATGGCGCGCGAGCGCCTGCCCGAGACCGTGCCGCCGGCCGAGCAGGTCCCGGTGTTCGCCACGACGGCGCAGCTGCCGGCGGCCACGCCGGCCCCCGCCACGCCCGCAGCACCGAAGGCTCCGGCCGAGCCCGGCCCGGCCGCTCCCGACGAGGTGGCCGCGCTGGCCGCAGCGGTGCCGGCCGCCGCGCTGGCATCCACGCGCCGTGGCGCGGCCACACGCAACCAGCAGGTCGCCCGCAGCGTCGCTTCGCGTCAGCAGCAGGTGCCGACCCGCATGCTGGCGTCCGCTGCTCCTGCTGCGACGACGGCTACGGCCGGTGCGGTGTCGCCATCGAATCCGTTCACGCATCCGGATACCACCTTGCAGGCACGCCCATGGCCGCGCGCGGCGCTGTCCGGTGCCGGTGAAAGTCCGCTCAATGCCAGCTTCCGCCAAGGCGGACAGGGCACCGCGTTCTATCCGTTCGAGCCTGCGCCGCAGGGTGTTGCCAGGCCCGCGCCCAACCGGCCGCTGCCGGTGCAGCCGCCGCAGGATTGATGCCGCCGCCGATCTTCATCCGTTCGGCGCCCTCCCTCCCGTTATCGTGCCGGACCCCTGCAGTGGCAGGGGCTTTGGCCCCTGTCGCCCTGCCATCGGAGGCAACCTGATGAACCACCGCATTCGCACCCAGATGTTCGGCCTGATCGCCATGACCCTGCCGCTGGCCGCCTGCGCGCAGCAGTCCGCGCCCGCGGCCAAGGATGTTGCCCCGATTGCCGCCAACCGCAGCGCCACCCCGGCTCCGCAGCTGGTGAGCGGCTTGCCGGACTTCACCAATCTGGTCGAGCAGGTCGGCCCGGGTGTGGTCAATATCGAAACCACCATCACCCGCAAGGACGCCATGGCGCGCCAGCGGCGCGGTGGGCAGGACGGCGGCGCGATGCCCGGCGACGAGCAGATGCCGGAATTCTTCCGCCGCTTCTTCGGGCCGGATTTCCAGATGCCGGGCGGGCCGCGGCAGGGGCCGGGCCAGGGCGGCGATGACGATGGCGGCATCGCCGGCAAGTCGATGGGCTCGGGCTTCATCATTTCCGCCGACGGCTATGTGCTGACCAATCACCATGTGGTCGATGGCGCCAGCGAGGTCACCGTCAAGCTGACCGACCGCCGCGAGTTCAAGGCCAAGGTGGTCGGCAGCGACGAGCAGTTCGACGTGGCGCTGCTCAAGATCGAGGCCAAGGGCCTGCCGACGGTACGCCTGGGCGATTCCAACACGCTCAAGCCGGGCCAGTGGGTGGTGGCGATCGGCTCGCCGTTCGGCCTGGATCACTCGGTCACCGCCGGCATCGTCAGTGCCACTGGGCGCAGCAACCCGTATGCGGACCAGCGCTACGTGCCCTTTATCCAGACCGACGTGGCGATCAACCAGGGCAACTCCGGCGGCCCCTTGCTCAACACGCGCGGCGAGGTGGTCGGCATCAATTCGCAGATCTTCTCCGCCTCGGGCGGCTACATGGGGATCAGTTTTGCGATCCCGATCGACCTAGCCTTCAGCGCTGCCGAGCAGATCAAGGCCACCGGCCATGTGAGCCGCGGCATGCTGGGCGTGGCGGTCGGCCCGATCGACTCGCTCAAGGCGCAGGGCCTGGGCCTGCCGGATACACGCGGCGCGCTGGTCAACGACGTTCCGCCCGGCAGCCCCGCCGCCAAGGCCGGAATCGAGGTGGGCGACGTGATCCGCGCCGTCAACGGCAAGCCGATCGATGTCGCCAGCGATCTGCCGCCGATGATCGGCCTGATGGCGCCGGGCACCAAGGTCAACCTGGACGTGTTGCGTGATGGTAAGCCGCGCAAGGTGGCCGTTACCCTCACGACGCTGGACAACCCCGCCGGCAACGCCGCCCCGCGTACCGCGGCCGAAGACGCCAAGCCCAGCGCCCCGGCCAGCGTGGAACTGCTCGGCCTGCAGGTCGCCGATCTCACTGCTGCCGAGCGCAGCCGCCTGGGCCTGGAAGCCGGCGAGGGCGTGCGCATCGCCTCGGTGACCGGCGCTGCAGCACGCAGCACCCAACCGCCGCTGTCGCCGGGCCTGGTCATCGCCCGCGTCGGCCGCACCAAGGTCGGCAGCGTCGCCGAACTCAACCGCGCCCTGTCCAGCTACAAGAAGGGCGACGTGGTCATGCTGCTGGTCACCGACGGCAAGGCGACCAGCTATGTGGCCTTGAAGGCCGGCGGCTGAGGGAAGCCGGGATTCGTCATTGGTGATTCGGGATTGGCAAAAGCAGGCTCCTGTTCGCGGGTGCCTGCTCTTGTTCTGCCTTTTCGAATCCCCAATCCCGACTCCCAAATCCCGGCTCCAAAGCGTGCGATAATGCTGCGTTACCCTGACGACGGCACCGCCGGCGCCCACCTCAATGTCCTCTGATTCAATGCGGAATATCCGCAACTTCTCCATCATTGCCCACGTCGACCACGGTAAATCCACCCTGGCCGACCGGATCATCCAGCTGTGCGGCGGCCTGCAGGCGCGCGAGATGGAGGCCCAGGTCCTGGACTCCAACCCGATCGAGCGCGAACGCGGCATCACCATCAAGGCGCAGTCGGTGTCCTTGCCGTATACGGCCAAGGACGGGCAGGTCTACCACCTGAACTTCATCGATACCCCCGGGCATGTGGACTTCTCCTACGAAGTCAGCCGCTCGCTGGCCGCCTGCGAAGGCGCGCTGCTGGTGGTGGATGCGGCCCAGGGCGTGGAAGCGCAGTCGGTCGCCAACTGCTACACCGCGGTGGAGCAGGGTCTGGAAGTGGTGCCGGTGCTCAATAAGATCGACCTGCCGACCGCCGACATCGAGCGGGCCAAGGCCGAGATCGAAGCGGTGATCGGCATCGACGCCGAAGACGCGGTGGCGGTCAGCGCCAAGACCGGTCTGAACATCGATCTGGTGCTGGAAGCGATCGTGCAGCGGATTCCGCCGCCCAAGCCCCGCGACACCGACAAGCTGCAGGCGCTGATCATCGACTCCTGGTTCGACAACTACCTGGGCGTGGTGTCGCTGGTGCGCGTGATGCAGGGCGAGATCAAGCCGGGCAGCAAGATCCTGGTGATGTCCACCGGCCGCACCCATCTGGTCGACAAGGTCGGCGTGTTCACGCCCAAGCGCAAGGAGCTTGCCGCGCTGGGCGCGGGCGAAGTGGGCTGGATCAACGCCTCGATCAAGGACGTGCACGGCGCACCGGTCGGCGACACGCTGACCCTGGCGGCCGACCCGGCGCCGCATGCGCTGCCCGGTTTCCAGGAAATGCAGCCGCGCGTGTTCGCCGGCCTGTTTCCGGTCGATGCGGAGGATTACCCGGATCTGCGCGAGGCGCTGGACAAGCTGCGCCTGAACGATGCGGCGCTGCGCTTCGAGCCGGAAAGCTCCGAAGCGATGGGCTTCGGCTTCCGCTGCGGCTTCCTGGGCATGCTGCACATGGAGATCGTGCAGGAGCGGCTGGAGCGCGAGTACAACCTCAACCTGATCTCGACCGCGCCGACCGTGGTCTACGAAGTGCTCAAGACCGACGGCAGCATCATCCCGATGGACAATCCATCCAAGTTGCCGCCGCTCAACAACGTGGAAGAGATCCGCGAGCCGATCATCCGCGCCAACATCCTCACCCCGCCCGATTACGTCGGCAACATCATCACCTTGTGCGAGGAAAAGCGCGGCACCCAGATCGGCATCAACTACCTGGGCAGCCAGGTGCAGATCAGCTACGAGTTGCCGATGGCCGAAGTGGTGCTGGATTTCTTCGACAAGCTCAAGTCGGTCTCGCGCGGTTACGCCTCGCTGGATTACCACTTCCTGCGTTTCGATGCCGGCCCGTTCGTGCGCGTGGATACGCTGATCAATGGCGACAAGGTCGATGCGCTGTCGATCATCGTGCACCGCAGCTACGCCGACCGGCGCGGCCGCGAACTGTGCGAAAAGATGAAGGATCTGATCCCGCGGCAGATGTTCGACGTGGCGATCCAGGCCGCCGTGGGCTCGCAAATCATCTCGCGCTCCACGGTCAAGGCGATGCGCAAGAACGTGTTGGCCAAGTGCTATGGTGGCGACGTTTCGCGCAAGAAGAAGCTGCTCGAGAAGCAGAAGGAAGGCAAGAAGCGCATGAAGCAGGTCGGCCGCGTGGAGATTCCGCAGGAGGCCTTCCTGGCTGTCTTGCAGATGGATAAGTAGCTGGGATTCGGGAGTCGTGATTGGGGATTGGCAACGACTTGCCAGCCCCGTGCTTTTGCGAATCCCCAATCTCCAATCCCAAATCCCGTTCCGAAGGAACATCAATGAAATGGTTTGAAATCGCCCTGGTTGTGTTGACGCTGGGCACCGGCTTCATCTGGCTGCTGGACAAGCTGTTCCTGGCCAAGCGCCGCGCGGCACGCGCCGGTCTGCTGGACAGCGAGCCGGCGATCATCGACTACTCGCGCGCCTTCTTTCCGGTGCTGGCGGTGGTGTTGATCCTGCGCAGCTTCGTGGCCGAGCCGTACAAGATTCCGTCCAGTTCGATGATGCCCAATCTGCTGATCGGCGATTTCATCCTGGTCAACAAGTTCGCTTACGGTTTCCGTCTGCCGATCACCAATACCAAGTTCATCCCGACCGGCGAGCCCAAGCGAGGCGACGTGGTGGTGTTCAAGCCGCCGCATGCGCCGGACCAGAACTGGATCAAGCGCGTGGTGGGTCTGCCGGGCGACAAGATCGGCTTCCACGGCGATACGCTGTACATCAACGACAAGCCGATGCGCTACACGGTCAAGGGCGAATACATCGGCAAGGGCAAGGGCGCCGAGATGACCGGCACCACCTTGCTGGTCGAGGATTTGCCGGGCCGCACCCACACGGTGCTGGAGTGGGTCGATCGCAACATGCCGGCCGGGCAGGGCGACTGGACCGTGCCGGCGGACAGCTATTTCGTGATGGGGGATAATCGCGACAACAGCGAAGACAGCCGGTTCTGGACCCAGACGCACTTCCTGCCGGAAGCCAACCTGCGCGGCAAGGCGTTCCTGATCTGGCTCAATTGCGAAGGGTGGTTCTGCAAGGGGAGTTTCGATCCGTCGCGGATCGGGACCGGAATCCAGTAATGCACGCACGGCGTGCCGGGGGAAGCACAATGAAGCGCAAGCAGAGCGGTATGACGTTGACGTCGTTCGTGGTGGTGCTGGCGGTGGTGGGGTTCGCGCTGTACATCGGAATGAAGCTGTTTCCGATGTACCAGGAATACTATTCGGTGCGCACGGCCATGAAAGGCCTGGCCAAGGAACCCGACAGCGCCAACATGGATCCGTCCAAGTTGCAGGATCTGTTCTTTCGTCGGCTGTACATCAACTACTCGGAAAACGTCAAGAAAGAGGACGTCAAGTTCGAGCGCGTCGATGGTGGCTGGCGCATGAAGGTCAACTACGAAGTTCGCCGCGAATTGATCGGCAATCTGGATGTCGTCGGTAAATTCGAGACGTCCCAGGACATGACGGGACGTGGTGGCGAATAGGACTTTCCAGCGCGGCGATCCGATCGGGCATGCGTTTGCCGATCCGGGATTGCTCGCCCAGGCGCTGCGACACCGCAGCGCCGGGACACCGCATAACGAACGACTGGAATTTCTCGGCGACGGCATCGTCAACCTGCTGGTCGCCGAGGCGCTTTACCAGCGCTGGCCCAAGGCCGACGAAGGTGCATTGACCCGCGCGCGTGCCGAACTCGTACGCGAAGGCGCGCTGGCGGTGATCGGCCGCACCCTCAATCTGGGCGAGCGGCTGACGCTGGGGCCGGGCGAGCTGAAATCCGGCGGCCATCGACGTGATTCGATCCTGGCCGACGCGGTTGAGGCGATCGTCGCGGCGATCTATCTGGACTGCGGCTTCGAACGCTGCCGCGCGGTGGTGCTGCCGTGGTTCGAGCCCTCGCTGGCGGCGCTGCCGGTGGGCAAGGCAGAAAAAGACCCCAAGACCCGGCTGCAGGAATGGCTGCAGGCGCGGCAGCTGCCGTTGCCTTCCTACGCGCTGATCAGCGAAAGCGGCGACGAACATGCCAAGCAGTTCCACGTCGCCTGCATCCTGGAACAGCCCGTCGCCCGCGCCGAAGGCCAGGGCAGCTCGCGTCGTCTCGCCGAGCAACAGGCGGCCACCCTTGTCATCGCACAACTGGATTCCAACACGTGAGCGAAACCTCTTCCCCCCACCGTAGCGGCAGCGTTGCGGTGATCGGCCGGCCCAATGTCGGCAAGTCCACCCTGACCAACGCCCTGGTTGGCGCCAAGGTCAGCATCGTGTCCAACCGGCCGCAGACCACGCGCCATCGGTTGCTGGGCATTGCCACCTTCCCCGAAGGGCAGCTGGTGCTGGTCGACACGCCCGGACTGCATCGCGAGCAGAAGCGCGCCATGAACCGGGTGATGAACCGCGCCGCGCGCGGCTCGCTGGAAGGCGTGGACGCGGCAGTGCTGGTGATCGAAGCCGGCCGCTGGGACGACGAAGACACCCTGGCCTTCAAGGTCCTGAGCGACGCCGGAGTGCCGGTGGTGCTGGTGGTCAACAAGGTCGACCGGCTCAAGGACAAGACCGCGCTGTTTCCGTTCCTGGCCCAGGTCAGCGAGGGGCGGACGTTCGCTGCGGTACATCCGGTGTCCGCGCTCAAGCGCAAGGGCCTGGAGGCGCTGGTCGGCGACCTGCTCAAGCTGGTGCCGGAGGCCGAAGCGATGTTCGGCGAGGACGAAATCACCGACCGCAGCCAGCGTTTTCTGGCCGGGGAACTGGTGCGTGAGCAGTTGATGCGTCAGCTCGGCGAAGAACTGCCGTATGCCACCACGGTGGAGATCGAACGCTTTGCCGAAGATGGCGCGCTGCTGCGCATCGGCGCGGTGATCTGGGTCGAGCGCGAAGGCCAGAAGGCGATCGTGATCGGCAAGGGCGGTACCCGCCTGAAGGACATCGGCGGCAAGGCGCGCCTGCAGATGGAGCGCCTGTTCGGGGCCAAGGTATTCCTGGAGACCTGGGTGCGCGTGCGCGAAGGCTGGTCGGACGACGAAGCGGCATTGAAGGCGTTCGGATACGAGTGAGGCCCTGGCTGGCGCCAGTGCCAGTGCCGTGCTGACAGCCTGTCGATGCGGTCGCCGGCACCGGCACGGACATGGGGCTGCGATGCAAGCGATGTCCCGATGCACCGGATCGCGCCTGGCCATTGCGGCGGCTGCCGTCGACGGCTGCGACCAGCTGCGCTGCCGGCAGCGGCTCACGGCGGTCATCGCTGCTGGCCGCTCTTGTGTCCTGCAATCGCGCCCCCTGCCGCATAACAGACCATGCTGATCGAACACGAACGCGGTTTCATCCTGCATGTGCGGGCCTGGCGCGAGACCAGCCTGCTGGTGGAAGTGCTGACCGAGCAGCATGGCCGGGTCGGGCTGTTGGCGCGTGGGGTGCACGGGCCTCGCAAGCAGGCCTTGCGGGCCGCGCTGCAGCCACTGCAGTTGATCCAGTTCACTGCGGTGCAACGCGGCGAACTGGCCCAGCTGCGTCAGGCCGAAGCGTTGGATACCGCCCCCCGCCTGGCGGGCGAATCCATGCTGGCCGGCTTCTACATCAGTGAACTGCTGCTGCGCCTGGCGCCGCGCAACGACCCGGTGCCAGAGTTGTTCGATTGCTATGCGCAGGCGCGTGCGCATCTGGCATCCGGCCTGCCGCTGGCCTGGGGGCTGCGCCAGTTCGAGCGCGATGTGCTCGATGGCCTGGGCTTTGCGTTCGATCTGCAGCACGACCGCGACGGCCAGCCGATCGACCCGGCGGCGCGTTACCGGCTCGATCCGCAGGAGGGCGCGCTGCGCGTACTGAGCGAGGCGATGGCGCAGGACCGGCGCGACACCGTCACCGGTGCGGCGCTGCTGGCGTTGGGCCAGGACGTCATGCCGGCGGCCGACGACATGCCGGGCCTGCGTCGCAGCATGCGGGGCGTGCTGCTGCATCATCTGAGTGGACGCGGGCTCAAATCCTGGGAGATGCTCGAGGATCTGGCGCGGCAGCGTTGAGGGTCGCAAGGCAGGTCTACCAGTCTTGCGAGCAGTCGCCGGATGCGCGTTGAACTCCATGCGGAACCATCGTCATGCATGGTGCTCAATGTCACCAGTTCCGATCGCCAACGCTGCGCCGGGCCCAGGGACAGCGCTGCAGTCCTCCTTCAGTGCAGCAGTGCAGCCACCGCCGCATGGAACTGGGTCTGCGCCGTGCTGGAATGCGGGTCGCCACGCAGCAGGCGCACTGCGCCGGCAAGCCGTGCCGCGCCGACAAAACCGCAGCTGGCCTGCAGCCGATGCAGATGGCTGCGCAGTGCCTGATCGTCGCTGACCTGCAAGGCCGAATCCACCGCGTCGCGGGTGCCCGGCAACTCGGCCAGGAACAATTCGCGCAGCGCGTTGAGATGGTGTTGCTGGCCGTTGAGCGCGCTGAGCGCGGCCGCTTCGTCCCAATCGCTGGCGGCAATGTCGACCACGCCCACCGGCGCCACGCTGTAGCGGCCGCGCGCCAGCCCACGACGCACCGCCTGCAGCAGGCGCTCGGAGGTCAGCGGCTTCACCAGTAGTTCCAGAAAACCATCGGACTGCAGGCTGCGTTGCATGGCCGTGGTGGTGTCTGCGGTATGGGCCAGTGCAGGCACGTCCGGGTGCAGCAGGCGCAGTGCGCGCAGCAGGCCGCTGCCGGTGCCATCGGGAAGATTGACGTCGATCAGCCACAGGTCGTGGCGACGCGCGCGCGCACGGTCCAGTGCCGACGACAGCGAGTCTGCACAATCCACATGGGCGGGAAGACCTTCCAGCACCGCCTGCAGAAAGCCACGGCTGATCGGGTCGTCCTCTACCAGCAAGAGGCGTGGTTGGGGTTCCTGGCGTGTCGCCATGTTCATGCTGCCTCCTTGTCAGCGATGCCGCGTCCTAGCAGCCGCGTGCAGCGGAAGTGTGCCTGTGTTTGCGGGGCGCGACAATTGTTCCACCGCGCGAAGCGGCCGGGATCGGTCGCATCTGCGACAATACGCACCCTTTTTGCCCGCAGCTCGTCGCCACGTGGCCAGAACCCGAAACCGCTTCGACCGTACTCCGTTCCAGACCGCGATCACCGACCTCAGCCACGACGGACGCGGCGTGGCCCGCCGCGACGGCGAGGGCGGCAAGGTCACCTTCATCAGTGGCGCCTTGCCCGGTGAGCTGGTGCGGGCCGAACCCACCGCGCGCAGCCGGCATTTCGACGAGGCCAGGACGGTGGAGGTGCTGGAGGCATCGCCGCAGCGGGTGACCCCGCGCTGCCCGCATTTCGGCGTCTGCGCCGGCTGCGTGCTGCAGCATCTGGACGAGTCGCAGCAGATCGTGGCCAAGCAGCGCGTGCTGATGGACAACCTGGAACGCATCGGCCACGTCACACCGCAGGCGGTGCTGCCGGCCCTGGTCGGCGATACCTGGGGCTATCGGCGCAAGGGCCGCTTTTCGGTCCGTCGCGTCGAAAAGAAGGACAAGACCCTGGTCGGCTTTCGCGAGCTGGATCCGCGCTTCGTGGCCGATCTGTCGGTCTGCTACACGGTGATCCCGCAGATCGGCGAGAAGATTCCGCAGCTGGCGGCGTTGGTCGAAGGCCTGGACGGCAAGCGCGATATCCCGCAGATCGAATTCATTGCCGGCGACGATGCGGTGGTGTTGACCATCCGCCATCTGCAGCCGCTCAGCGAGCGCGACCTGCAGGCGCTGACCGCGTTCGCCCAGGCGCACGGCTTTGCGATCTTCCTGCAGCCCGGTGGCGTGGAGAGCGTGCATCCGCTATGGCCGCAGGAGGTGCCGCTGTCGTTCCGCCTGCCGCAGTGGGATGTGGAGCTGGCGTTCCGGCCGCTGGATTTCATCCAGGTCAATGCCTCGCTCAACCAGAAGATGATCGCGCATGCGCTGGCGCTGCTCGACGCCGGGCCGGACGACCGCGTGCTGGATCTGTTCTGCGGGCTGGGCAATTTCACCCTGCCGCTGGCGCGCGGTGTGCGCGAAGTGGTCGGCGTGGAGGGCGATGCTGGGCTGGTGGCACGCGCCCGGGACAACGCGCAGCGCAACGGTCTGGCCAATGCGCAGTTCCATGCGGCCGACCTGACCCAGGACCAGCGCAACGCGGCGTGGATGCGGCAGGGCTTCGACAAGCTGCTGCTGGACCCACCGCGCTCGGGCGCGCTGGAAGTGCTGCAGCAGTTGCCGCTGAAAAAGTTCGAGCGCATCGTCTATGTGAGCTGCCACCCAGGCTCGCTGGCACGCGACGCCGGTTACCTGGTCAACGAGCAGGGCTTCACGCTCAAGGCCGCCGGCGCGATGGACATGTTTCCGCATACCGCGCATGTGGAGAGCATCGCGGTGTTCGAGAGGCGGTGATTGGGGATTGGGCATTGGGGATTCGCAGGAGCGCATTTCCTAAGCCCGCCAGTTAGCCGCTGTGACCAATCCCCAATCCCGAATCTCTAATCCCCAAAATCCCATGCCCATCGAAATCGAACGCAAATTCCTGGTCACCGGCGAGGGCTGGCGCAGCGCAGCGCATGCGGTGATCCCGATGGCGCAGGGCTATATCAACGACCAGGAGGCGATGCGCAGCGGTGCGCAGAACGCGTCGGTACGGGTGCGCATCCAGGGCGAGGGCGCGTTTCTCAATCTGAAATCGCGTGAGGTGGGGCATACCCGGCAGGAGTTCGAATATCCGATTCCGGTGGTCGAGGCGCGTGCGCTGCTGGCGCTGTGTGTCGGCGGTCTGATCGACAAGCGCCGGCACCTGGTCCAGTACCAGGGGCATGTGTGGGAAGTGGACGAATTCCTCGGCGACAACGCCGGGCTGGTGGTGGCCGAGATCGAACTCGGCGATGCCGACGAGGCCTTCGCCAAACCCGACTGGATCGGCGCCGAAGTCACCGACGATGTGCGCTATTACAACCTGGCCCTGGCCTCGCACCCGTTCAAGCACTGGAGCGGGGATTTGTAGGTCGGGATTGGGCATTCGGGATTCGTAAAAGCTAACGCGATGCGTCGGAGCTGGGCTGATTGCGTTGCGCCCCCCAATCCCTGCCTTGGTATTGGGTTTATGCTCTGCGAGTCCCCAATGATGAATTTCCACTCCCCGCCCATGCGCATCGATATCTGGTCTGACGTGGTCTGCCCCTGGTGCTGGATCGGCAAGCGCCGTTTCGAGCAGGCGGTGGCCGCACTCGGTGCGCAGGCACCGGCGCTGGACATCCATTACCACGCCTTCCAGCTGGACCCAGATGCTGGCCTGGAGCCGACCCCGCTGCGTGATGCGCTGGCGCAAAAGTTCGGCGGTGCTGCGCGCGTGGAGCAGATGCTGGCGCAGACCCAGGCCACTGCGCGCGCCGAAGGCCTGCCGTTCGATTTCGGGCGCGGGCAGGTGCAGGTCAGCACCCTGCGCGCGCATCGGCTGATCTGGCTGGCCAGCCGCGAGGGCGATGTCCAGGCTGTGATCGAAGCCTTGTTCCATGCGCATTTTGCCGAAGGCCAAGACGTCGGCGCGACCGCAACGCTGGTGACTGCCGGGGCCGCCGGCGGTCTGGACGAGGCCCGCGTGCGCGCGCTGCTGGACTCCGACGAAGGCGTCGTTGCCGTCGAGGCGCAACTGGCGCAGGCCGCTGCGCTGGGAATCCGTGCGGTGCCCAGTTTCGTCATCGATGGACGCAGCCTGATCCAGGGTGCGCAGCCGCCGGAGAGCTTTGCGCAGGCACTGTTGCAGCTGGCCCCCGAATCGGCGCCAATCGGTGGTCCCGATGCCTGCGGGCCGGACGGCTGCGCGGTGTGAACGGCCGGCGGCGTGTTGCAACGGCCTGCCGCTGACGAGATGACGCGGCCCACTCCATCGAGGACGGTTGCGGTGATCGGCGCCGGGCTGGCCGGGCTTGCCTGCGCGCAACGGCTGCAGGCTTCGGGATTGGCTGTGACGTTGTTCGAGCAGGGCGACCTGCCCGGCGGACGCATGCGCAGCTGTGGCGGCGCTGGCTGGCAGTGCGATCACGGCGCGCAGTATTTCACCGCCCGCGACCCGGCGTTTGCCGCGGTGGTGGAGGCATGGATCGCGCGCGGTGACGCGGCGGTCTGGCCTGCGCGCGTCGCCAGTTGGGATGGCACCCACCTGCGTGCGTCGCAGGGCGGGTTGACGCGCTTTGTCGGGGTGCCGGACATGGGCGCACCGGCGCGTGCGCTGGCGGCAGCCCTGACTATTCGGTTGGGCGCCTCTGTGCGATCGCTGCAGCGTGATGGCGAGAGCTGGCAACTGGAGGTGGCAGAAGACCGAACGACACGCAGCTGCTGCTTCGACACCGTATTGCTGGCGGTACCGGCACCGCTTGCAGCTGCATTGCTGGCGGACGGCGCGCCCACGCTGGCGACGACGGCCGCCAACGCACGGATGCAGCCGGCCTGGGCGGTGGTGCTGCGTTTCGACATGCCGGTCGACCCCGGGTACGACGCATTGTTCGTCAACGCCGGCCCGTTGCGCTGGGTGGCACGCAACGCCAGCAAGCCGGGCAGGGATGGTATGGAAACCTGGCTGCTGCATGCCACTGCCGACTGGAGTCGGGCGCATCTGGACGCAACGCCTGAAACGGTGATTGCCAGCGTGTTGCCCGCGTTGGCCGCGCTTGGCCTGCCCCTGCCGCAGTCCTGCGATGCGTATCGCTGGACGGTGGCCAGCACTGAGCCTGCCTTGCAGATCGGCTGTGCCTGGGATGCGCCGCTGAGCATCGGCATCTGCGGCGACTGGTTGGCCGGTGGCAAGGTCGAAGGGGCCTGGCAAAGCGGTGTGGCCTTGGCTGCGCGTGTGTGTGCCAGCGATGCCGCCTGCAGTGGGCAGGAGTGATGCAGTGGCATGCGCGGCGGGAGATATGCGCTGGCGTGTCGATGCAGAGCGCGTCTGCACGCCAGGCCGTTCGCCAACGCAAACGGGCCGCGCAGGCATGACAGACCATGTGCCGCTATGCAGTGCGCGCGCGCGTGCGACATCGATCGTTGCGACGCTTTGTGCGCGTGCACGCGCCCGGCATAGATGAGCAATCCTGACGCGACCGCAGGCGAGCGTCACCCGCAGCCAGCTGCACACACGCTGCGCCTGGTCCTGGGCGATCAGCTCAACCCGCAACACAGCTGGTTCGATGTCACCGATGCGGGCGTGGTCTACGTGCTGATGGAAGTGCGCGAGGAAACCGACTACGTGCTGCACCACGCGCAGAAGATCCTGGCGATCTTCGCGGCGATGCGCGCGTTTGCCGCGCGCCTGCGGCAGGCCGGTCATCGGGTGCGTTACGTGGCCATCGACAACCCCAGCAATCGGCAATCGATTCCCGCCAATCTGGACGCGCTGATCGCGCATTACCGCGCCAGCCAGCTGGAGTATCAGGCGCCGGACGAATGGCGGCTGGACGAAGCATTGCAGCACTGGTGCGCGCGGCAGCCGTTCGCCACGCGCATGGTCGACAGCGAACATTTCCTGACCGAGCGCGATGAGGTGGCCGGGTGTTTTCGCGCTGGCGGCCAATGGCGCATGGAAGTGTTCTATCGAAAGATGCGCCGCCGCCACCGGATCCTGCTCGATGCCGCAGGCGAGCCGGAAGGCGGGCGCTGGAATTTCGATCACGACAACCGTGCGCCATGGCCAGGCGATCCGCCCGCGCCGCAGGAGTGGCGCGCCGCGCACGATCACCGCGCGCTGTGGAGTGTCATCGAGGCAGCCGGCGTGCACAGCTTCGGTGCGCCGAATGCCGATGCGCTGCCGTGGCCGCTGGATCGCGACGAAGCCTTGCAGCACCTGGATGCCTTCATCACGCATGCGTTGCCGCACTTCGGTCGCTACGAGGATGCGATGAGCACGCGCAGCCCGCGTCTGTTCCATTCGCTGCTGTCGTTCGCGCTCAACGTCAAGCTGCTGCATCCGCGCGAGGTGATTGCGCGCGCGGAGGCGGCCCTGCATGACAGGCATGCGCCGCTGGCATCGGTGGAAGGCTTCATCCGCCAGATCCTGGGCTGGCGCGAATACGTGCGCGGCGTGTATTGGTCGCAGATGCCCGGTTACGCGCTGTCCAATCGGCTCGACC
The DNA here is from genome assembly GCF_040202385.2 of Xanthomonas sp. WHRI 6108. Classification (NCBI taxonomy): domain Bacteria; kingdom Pseudomonadati; phylum Pseudomonadota; class Gammaproteobacteria; order Lysobacterales; family Lysobacteraceae; genus Xanthomonas; species Xanthomonas sp. WHRI 6108. The sequence goes on from NZ_CP168198.1 coordinate 1,495,263, forward strand.
AGCATGCGCCGCTGCCGCACTGGTTCTGGGACGGGCAGATCGGCATGCGCTGCCTGGCCGATGCGATCGGCAATTCGCTGACCAACGCGCATGCGCACCACATCCAGCGGCTGATGGTGATCGGCAATTTCGCGCTGCTGGCGGGGCTGGACCCGCAGGCCCTGCATCGCTGGTACCTGGGCATCTACATCGATGCGTTCGAGTGGGTGGAGCTGCCCAATACGGTCGGCATGAGCCAGTTCGCCGACGGCGGCCTGCTCGGCAGCAAGCCGTACATCAGCGGCGCGGCCTACATCGACCGCATGAGCGATTACTGTGGTGGCTGCCGCTATCAGCGCAAGGTGCGGGTGGGCCCGCAGGCCTGTCCGTACAACGCGCTGTACTGGGATTTCCTGGCGCGGCAGCGCACGCTGCTGGGCGCCAACGAGCGCCTGGCGCTGCCCTACCGGCAGCTCGACGCCATGGCACCGGAGGTACTGGAGCAGGTGCAGGCGCAGGCCGCGCGCTGGCGGGCGAATCTGGAGGTGCTCTGAGCTGCAGCCGAAGGGCAGCGACCGGGCCGAGACGGCCCGAGACACGGGCCTGCCTGAATGCGCGATCTGACGCTGCAACGCGCATCTGCGACAATGCCGCGCTGCGCCAACGTGGCGCCTGGCCCGGGAGTCCCCCAACATGCTTCTGATCGGCGTTGCCGGTACCGAACTCAGCGCACAGGAACGCGACTGGCTGCAGCACGACGCGGTCGCCGGCGTGGTGCTGTTCAAGCGCAACTTCGCCTCGCGCACGCAGGTGGCCGAGCTGTCTGCGTCCATCCGCGCGGCCGCACCGCGCCCGGTGCTGATCTGCGTGGACCAGGAAGGCGGGCGCGTACAGCGCTTTCGCGACGGCTACAGCGCCCTGGCGCCGCTGCAGAGCTTCGGCGCGCAGTACGCGCAGGACCCCGAGGCCGCGCTCGCCGCCGCGCGCGCGCATGCGCAGCTGATGGCCAGCGAAGTGCGTGCCAGCGGCGTGGACCTGAGCTTCGCGCCGGTGGTGGACCTGGGCCGCGGCAACCGCGCCATCGGCGATCGTGCCTTCAGCGACGATCCGCAGATCGTGGCCAGCTTCACCCGCGCCTATGTGCAGGCGCTGCACGGCGCCGGCATGGCCGCCACGCTCAAGCATTTCCCCGGCCACGGCACCGTGCTGGAAGACACCCACGTCGACCATGCCAGCGACCCGCGTCCGCTGGAGGTCCTGTTGGCCGAAGATCTGCTGCCGTTTATGGCCGGCATCGAGGCCGGTGCCGACGCGGTGATGATGGCGCACGTGGTCTACCCGCAGGTCGCCCCGGAACCGGCCGGCTATTCGCCGCGCTGGATCGAGCAGATCCTGCGCGGGCAACTGGGCTTTCGCGGCGTGGTGTTCTCCGACGACATCGGCATGGCTGCCTCGTTCAGCGCCGGCGGCGTGGCCGGCCGGGTGCATGCGCATCTGGATGCCGGTTGCGACGTGGTGCTGGTCTGCCACCCGGAACTGGTCGACGAATCGCTGCAGGCCGTGCAGGGCCGCAGCCTCAACACCGCAGCATTGATCGGCCTGATCGGCCGCGGCGCGCTGGGCTGGGATGGCCTGCTCGCCGGCTCCGACGCCTCATTCACCACTCCCCTTTCCGCCTCTTTCGGAACAACTGCCTGATGTCCACGCTCACCATTTCCCAGGCCCTGGCCCAAGCCGATCTGCTGGTCGACCGCCCTGCCATCGATGCGGCGGTCGCCAGCATTGCCGACGCCATCGCGCGCGACTATGCCGGCGAAGTGCCGGTGTATCTCACCATCATGCACGGCGCGTTGCCGTTCTCCGGGCAGCTGGCGCTGGAGCTGGGCGCACGCGGCCAGGACCTGCAGTTCGATTACCTGCATGCCACCCGTTACCGCGGCGAAACCACCGGCGGCGAGCTGGTGTGGAAGCACCGTCCGGCCACTGCGCTGTTCGGTCGCCGGGTGATCCTGGTCGACGACATCCTCGACGAGGGCTACACGCTGCAGGGCGTGCGCCAGTGGTGCCTGGAGCAGGGCGCCACCGACGTGCGCGTGGCGGTGTTGACCGTCAAGCGTCACGACCGCTGCGTGCCTGGTGTGGCCGCCGACTACGTCGGCGTGGAAGTGGCCGACCGCTACGTGTTCGGCTTCGGCATGGACGTCAACGAGCAGCTGCGCGGCATTCCCGCCATCTACGCGATGAAGCAGTAACTGCCGCAGTTTGCCCGCGTCGCTGCGGGCAGCCCGGCGCGCAGGGCTGCGCGTCACCATCCTGTCTTTCGTTGCAGAGGTTGCTTGTGTCCTCCACTTCCATCGCATTGGCCGTCATCGGCGGCACCGGCGTCTACAAGCTCGCACAGCTGGATCAGGTGCAGACGCACGACATCGAAACGCCGTACGGCGCGCCTTCCGGCCCGATTCGCGTGGGCATGTTGCTGGGCCACCGCGTGGCATTCCTGGCGCGCCATGGCGAAGGCCATTCGCTGCCGCCGCACAAGGTGAATTACCGCGCAAACATCGCTGCGCTGCAGCAAATCGGCGCCGCGCGCGTGCTGGCGCTCAACACCGTCGGCGGCATCACCGAGCAGTTCGGCCCGCGCGTGCTGGCGTGCCCGGATCATCTGATCGATTACACCTGGGGCCGCGTGTCCACCTTCTGCGAAGAGCCGGGCAGCGAGGTGCAGCACGTGGATTTCGGCCATCCGTATTCGCCGATGTTCCGCAGCAAGGTCATCGCCGCCGCCAAGGTGACCGGCGTCACGATGGTCGCCGGCGGATGCTACGGCGCAACCCAGGGACCACGACTGGAAACGATTGCAGAGATCGCCCGCATGCGTCGCGACGGCTGCGATCTGGTCGGCATGACCGGCATGCCCGAAGCGGCTCTTGCACGCGAAAAAGGCCTGGAATATGCATGTTTGGCGATCGTGGCCAACTGGGCGGCCGGCTGTGGCGACGCGCAGGAAATCACCATGGCGGAGGTGTTGGCCAACGTCGATGCCGCCTCGTCCGGATTGCCGGAGCTGATCGGCGAACTTGCACGCGGGTGATTGTCATCGGGGCATAAGCTTTGCATACTCGGCGCGTACGCATCGCCGTACACCACCCATTAATTATTGCAAAGGTCTCGCATCACCATGCCGAACGGTACCGTCAAGTGGTTCAACGACGCCAAGGGATTTGGCTTCATCTCACCGGAGGACGGCAGCGCCGATGTCTTCGCGCACTTCTCCGCGATCAACTCCAAGGGCTTCCGCAGCCTGCAGGAAGGCCAGCGCGTCAGTTATGACGTGACCCAGGGCCCCAAGGGTGCCCAGGCTTCGAACATCACGCCGGTCGAGTGATGTGACTCGATTGTGCGGTTGAAGAACCCCGCCACGGCGGGGTTTTTTTGCATCGGCCCATGCGGGGTCGGTGCCGTCCAGGGAGCGAAGGACATGCAGCGAGCATTGCGCATTGCGGTAGTGGGTTATGGAACGGCGGGGCAGGCACTGGCCGTGCTGCTGGGCGCCGACGGGCACCGGCTGGACGTGTTCGAACGTGCCGCCACGCCCGGGCCGGTGGGAGCAGGCTTCCTGCTGCAGCCCAGTGGCCTGCAGGTGCTGTGGAAGATGGGCTTGCTGCCGCAGGCGCTCGCGCATGGCGCACCGGTGCGCCGGCTGTATGGCGAAACGCCGTGCGGACGCGCGGTGATGGACATGCAGTACCGCGATCTGGATGCGCGGCTGATGGGCCTGGGCATGCAGCGCGGCGCCTTGTTTGCGCTGTTGCGCGAGGCCTGGCCGGAGCACGCGCAGCTGCATGTGGATACCCGGATCACCGCGATCGATCACGACGGCGCGCGCCTGCAGGATCAGCGCGGGCACTGGCACGGCCCCTACGATCTGATCATTGCCGCCGATGGTTCTGCGTCGAGCTTGCGCGCGCAGGCGCAGGGCACGCGGCTGGATCGGGTGTATCCGTGGGGTGCGTTGTGGTGCCTGCTGCCACGCGAGGACTGGCCGTTCGTCGATGAGTTGCGCCAGCGCTATATCGGCGCGCGCAAGATGATCGGCCTGCTGCCGGTGGGCACGCGCCCGGGCGACGCCACCCCGCGGCTGAGTTTTTTCTGGAGCCTGCCGTGCAGCGATTTTGCCGCGTGGGAACAGCGCGGCATTGCCGCATGGCGGCAGGAGATTGCGCAGATGTGGCCGGATGCATATGCGCGTCTGGAGACCGTGCAAGTGCATGGCGCATTGGCGCGTGCGAGTTATCGCGACGCGGTGGTGACACGCTGGCATCGCGGCCGCTTCGTGCTGGCCGGCGATGCCGCACATGCGATGAGTCCGCAGCTGGGGCAGGGCGTCAACATGGCGCTGCTGGATGCGTTGGCGCTGCGCGATGCCTTGCGGGTCGGCGCCGATCTGGATGCGGCCTTGCAGCACTATCAGCGCGAGCGCCAGGCGCATGTGGCGATCTATCACCGCTGGAGCCGTTGGCTGACACCGTTGTTCCAGTCCGAGCGCGATCTCTGGGCGCACGGGCGCGATCTGCTGCTGCGCCCGATGGGACGCGTGCCCGGCGGACGCGGGCATATGCTGCGGGTGCTCAGCGGCACCCAGCACGGCTGGTTCGGCAAGCTGGCACTGGCGCCGGACTTTGTGGACGCGTTGGCGCAACCGGTGCCGCGTGTTGCCGTCGACAAGGCCGAAGCGGCCGCATAGAAGAAGCGGCGGCCTACGCAGTGCCGCGCCCGCTAACGCACCGGCAATGCCAGCGCATCGTCTTCCACGCAGGCGACCAGGCGCTCGCCTTCGACCAGCGTTGGCACGATGCCCGCAGTGAAATGCGAGAACGCCGGCAGGATGGTGACGCGCTCGCGCAACCAGAACGCCGGCCAGCGACGCGACATGCCGGGCAGCGCGGCCAGCGGATGCAGGTGCCCGCACAGTACATGCCCGGTCGGATGCGGCAGCGGATCGTGGCGCAGCACGAAGGGACCATCTTCGACCTGTTCGCCGGCCGCTTCGATATGCAGATCCGCACCGGCCAACGCGCGGTCGTGGTTTCCGCGGATGGCGATCACGCGCAACGCGCAGTGATGCTCGCGCCATGCGCTCCAGCGGCGATGCCAGGCCGCGCGCGGGGCAGGCCCGTGCAACAGATCGCCGAGGATCCATAACGCATCCACGTCGCGTTGCTCCAGCAGCGCATCCAGCCGCTCCAGATCGTGCGCGGTGCCGCCGGCCGGCATGCCGATGCCGGCGCGACGGAACACATCGGCCTTGCCCAGATGCAGGTCGGCGATCAGCAAGGCGCGTTGCGCCGGTCGATACAGCGCGCGTTCGCCGAGCAGTTCCACTGTTTCGCCAGCAAGCTGCAACTGCACGCTATCGCCCATGTTTACGCTCCAGTTGTTCGGCAGCGCGCAACACGCGGGCCTTCCAGTCTTCGGTACTCAGTTGGCCGCGCACGCGTTCGGCCCATAACGGAAACGACAGTGGGGTGAGGCTGCGCGGTTTGCACAGGCGCAGTTCGCGCCGCGCGCAATCTTCCAGTGCATGCGCAAGCCGCGCCAGTTCGAGCTGACCTTCGAACACTTCGCGCTCGGCCTGGGCAAGCAGCAGGTGATCGGGATCGAAACGTTGCAATACGTCGTACAGCAATCCGCTGGAGGCCTGCAGCTGCCGCAGGCTGCGTGGTGCACGGCCGGGCAGCGATGGCGACAGCAAGCCGGCCACGCGCGCGATCTCGCGGAACTGGCGGCGTGCCAGTTCGCCCAGGTTGAGGCTGTCGCGCAGATCGGCGAACAGCCCCTCCGGCGACAGCAGCGCCTGCAGGACGTTTGCATCGAGTTCCACATCCTGCGCCGGTGACAGCACGAATCCGTAATCGTTGGCAGCAAAACTGAAGGTATTGCGCTGACGCCTGCCCCAGCGCGCTGCCAGCAACGCGGCAAGCCCTTCGTTGACCTGGCGGCCGGCGAACGGATACACGAACACGTGCCGGCCATCGCGCGCCTTGATGCTTTCCACCACCAAATGGTCCGGGCCGGGCAGCGAGGACAGCGAGGCCTGCAGGCGCAGCAACGGCGCCAGCGCCTGCATTTCCGGCGCGTCGCTGGGATCGGCAAACACCGCTTCGACCTCGCGCCCCAGGGCCGAGGACAACGGCATGCGCCCGCCCATCCATTTGGGCACCACGCCGCTGCCACCCTTGGCCACGCGCACGTAGGCGGTCATGTCTTCCAGCCGCACCAGCTCCAGCAAACGGCCGGCAAACTGAAACCGATCGCCACGGCGCAGGCGGCCGACGAACTGCTCTTCCACCGCGCCCAGGCGGCCGCCGCGCAGGAACTGCACGCGCACGCTGCCGTCGCTGGTGATCGTGCCGATGGACAGGCGGTGCCGCAGCGCGACGCGCCGGTCGATGACCCGGTACACGCCTTCTTCGTCGCGCACGACCTTGTGGAAATCGGGGTAATGCGCCAGCGCACTGCCGCCCTGCACGATGAAGTCCAGTACCGCCTGCCAGGTGGCGTGATCCAGTGCCGCAAACGCATCGGTGCCGCGCACCTGCTCGAACAAGGCATCGGCCTGAAAACCGCCGCCCAATGCCAGGGTCACGCAGTGCTGCGCCAACACGTCCAGCGACAGGCGCGGCGGCGGCCGTGCCTCGATCTGGCCATGCACGATGGCGCGCCGCGCGGCGGCGTATTCCACCAGTTCCAGCGCATGCGAGGGCACGCACACCACATGCCCGGATTCGCCCGGACGGTGGCGCGCGCGGCCGGCACGTTGCAGCAGGCGCGCAATGCCCTTGGGGCTGCCGACCTGCAGCACCTGATCGACAGCCGGGAAATCCACGCCGAGATCCAGGCTGGACGTGGCGACCACGCAACGCAGGCTGCCGTCGCGCAGGCCTTGCTCGGCCGCCGCGCGCAAGGACGGGTCCAGCGAGCCGTGATGCAGCGCGAGCGTGGCCAGATCGTCCGGCCACACCGCACTCAAGGCCTGATGCCACAACTCGGCCTGGGCGCGCGTATTGGTGAACACCAGGCTGGTGCGCTGCTGCATGATCTTCTGCAATACGCGCGCCAGCTGCGCCAGACCCAGATGCCCGGCCCACGGAAAGCGCTCGCCGCTGTCGGGCAGCAGCGTCTCCAGGGTCATCGCGCGGGGTTTGACGCCCGACACCAGCGCGGCATCGGGGCGATGCGGCAACAGCACGTCGCGTGCCTGCGCCAGGTTGCCCAGCGTTGCCGACAGGCCCCAGATGCGCAGCTGCGGCGCCCAGCCGCGCAGCCGCGCCAGGCACAGTTGCAGCAGCACGCCACGCTTGTTGCCGAGCAGCTCATGCCATTCGTCGACGATCACGCAGCGCAGCGCCGACAGCTGCGGCGCGGTGTCGGGATACGACAACAGCAAGGCCAGCGATTCGGGCGTGGTGACCAGCACATCGAGCTTGCCGCTGCGCGCCAGCCGCTTGTCGCGCGCGCTGGCGTCGCCGGTACGCAGGCCCACCTGCCAATCCAGCCCCAGGGCCTCCACCGGCTCGCGCAGCGCGCGTGCGGTATCGGCGGCGAGTGCGCGCAGGGGCGTGATCCACAGCACCTGCAGCGTGCGTTGCTGTTGGCGTCGCGCGGCCGTGGCGGGCTTGCTCGCCGGCTTGCGTCCACGCGTGGACAAGGCCTCCAGCAGCGGCCCACCGAAGGCTGCCAGCGTCTTGCCGCTGCCGGTGGGCGTATGCAGCAAGCCGGACTCGCCCGCGAGATAGCGCTTCCACACATCACGTTGAAACGGCAACGGCGCCCAACCGCGCTGCGCGAACCAGGCACGCCATTGTTGCAAGGGCGTGCCGCGTGTCTGCGCCGCAGCGCTCACCGTGCCAGCGCCTGCAGGCTGCTCAGGTGGTCGGCCTCGTTCATCGGCTTGTCCTGTCGCCAGCGCAGGATGCGCGGGAAACGCACCGCAATGCCGGACTTGTGCCGCGCGCTGCGGTTGACCGCTTCGAACCCCAGTTCGAAGACATGGTGCGCGGTGACCGCACGCACCGGTCCGAAGCGTTCGGTGGTGTTGGCGCGGATCCAGCGATCCAGCTGCAGGATCTCCTTGTCGTCCAGCCCCGAGTAGGCCTTGGCGATCGGCACCAGCTGGCCCTCGTGCCACAGCCCGAAGGTGTAGTCGGTGTACAGCGTGCTGCGGCGGCCATGGCCGGCTTGTGCGTACAGCAGCACCGCATCGATGGTGAGCGGGTCGATCTTCCACTTCCACCAGTCGCCGCGCCGGCGGCCGGATTGGTAGGCGGAGCTGGCGCGCTTGAGCATCAACCCTTCCACGCCGCGCTCGCGTGCATCCAGGCGCAGCTGCGCGGCCGCCTGCCAGTCGCCGGCCTTTACCAGCGGCGAGGCGACGATGCGTGGGTCGGCGAGCGTGCTCAGCACGCCTTCCAGCAATGCGCGACGCTCCTGCAAGGGGCGCTCGCGCAAATCTTCGCCGTCCAGCTCGAGCAGATCGTAGGCAACCACGCGCGCCGGCGCCGCCGCCAATGTCTTCGGCCCGGGCTTGAGCCGCTGGATGCGCGTCTGCAAGGCGGTGAACGGCATCGGCAAGGACTGCTCCGGTTGCCAGGCCAGCAGCTCGCCATCGATGACCGTGCCGTCGGGCAACTGCAGCGCGGCCTGTTCGATCTCCGGGAAACGGCCATCCAGGCGTTCCTCGCCACGCGACCACAACGCCGCTTCGCCAGCGCGCCGGATCAACTGCAGGCGAATGCCGTCCCACTTCCATTCCAGCAACCAGTCATCGACCGCGCCCAGCGTTTCGACCTCGGCTTCGAGTGGCGAGGCGAGAAAGAACGGGTAGGGCTGCTGGCGATCGCCGGGCAGTTCCTCGGCGGTCAGCAGAGTGGCCAGATAGCCCGGATGCGGCCGCCAGCTGCCGAGCATGCGCTGTGCAATGCGCGCGATCTCTATCCCGGACATCTCCGCCAGCGCCTGCTGCACCAGTCGCTGCGACACCCCCACGCGCAGGGCGCCGGTGAGCAGCTTGTTGAACACCAGGCGCTCGTCGAAGGCCAGGCTGCGCCACGCCTGCACGATGCAGGCCTTGCGCACTTCCACGTCCTGGTTGGCGATCGGCAGCAACCGCTGTTCGATCCACTCGGCCAGCGGCAGATCGGCCGCTTCGGTGATCGGGTCGTCCAGCAACAAGGCCAAGGTCTCGGCCAGATCGCCGACATGGTCGTAGCTGTCGGCCACCAGCCAGTCGGCGATGCCGGCGGTGTCGGTGATCCATTCGCGCAGTTCGCCGCTGCTGGCGATGCGCATGCGCGTGCTGGCCACCTTGCCACCGGCCAGCAGGTACAGCGCCCACGCCGCGTCGAACGGCGGCGCACTGCGGAAATACGCGACCAAGGCCGCACGCTTGTCGAGCGTGCCGGTGCTGCGATCCAGGGTGCGGTACAACGCGGCAAATCGCTTCACGCCGGGCCCTGCAGCTTGGTGCGGTTGTCGGCAGCACGCAGTTCCAGCGCGCGCCGCGTAAATGCGCCCAGGCAGCGCGGGCGCCGGTAAGGTCGTGGCGGCCCGATCACTGCCGCCGGCAGTGTGCGGTGCACGCGAAACGCCAATGCGTGGCGACGGAACGCGAGTGCGCCGGTCAAGCGGATCCGTGGGCGCGCGCGCGCATAACGACGTGCAGGCAAGGGGTTCATTCCTCGGCTCCGAAATCGGTACGGAAGGCTTCGGCAGCGACGCCGCGTTCCAGCAGGTGCTGAATCAAGGCATCGGTGTTGCCGTGGGTGGCGATCACCCGCCGTGCGCCGGTGTCTTCGATGGTGCGCAGCAGGTCCGGCCAGTCGGCATGATCGGACACCACAAAACCGCGGTCATAGTTGCGCCGACGGCGATTGCCGCGAATGCGCATCCAGCCCGATGCGAAACCCTGTTGCGCGTGCCGGAAGCGACGGATCCAGGCGCTGCCGGCCGCCGATGGCGGCGCCAGGACCAGTTGCCCGGCATAGTCGGCGCCACGCGCATGTTCGCTGACCGGTTGGGTATCCAGCATCGGGATGCCGGCCTGGCGATACACCTCCACGCCCACCGCAATCGCGCCATGCAGCAAGGCTGGTTGCGTATCCCAGGCGCGCAATTCCGCCAATACGCGTTGCGCCTTGCCCAGGGCATAGCAATACAGAATGGCGGCCTCGCCGCGCTCTGCACATTCGTGGCGCCAGGCGACGATGTCGGCCGCGACATCGGCGGTATCCGGCCAGCGATACACCGGCAGCCCAAAGGTCGCTTCGGTGATGAAGGTGTCGCAGGGCACCACTTCGAACGGTTTGCAGGTGGGATCGTGCTGGCGCTTGTAGTCGCCCGATGCAACCCAGACTTCGCCATCCACCTCGATGCGCACCTGCGCCGAGCCGAGCACATGCCCGGCCGGATGCAGCGACACCCGCGCGCGTCCCAGCTCGAAGGCTTCACCGTCGGCATGCGTGTGATAGACCTGCTCGCCCAGGCGCCACTGCAGGATCGGCAAGCTCTCGTGCGTGCAGTGGTATTCGCCCATGCCGCTGCGTGCGTGGTCGCCATGCCCATGCGTGATCACCGCACGTGGCACCGGCCGCCAGGGATCGATATGGAAGTCGCCCTGCGGGCAATACAGGCCTTCGGGGCCAAGCACCACCAGATCGCCAAGTTGTCCGTTGCCGTTGCGCATGCGGCAACTCTGGCCAAGCCGGTGTGCAGATCCTGAGAATGGGCATGGCACGCATCGACGCACCACTGCGCCAAGGCCTGCAGATCGCAATCGCTAGTCGAGCCAGTGCGCGATCAAGGCAAGGCCATCGACTCGAGCAAGCGCCTGGCGTGGCATGAGCTGTCCGTCAATGCAGCACGCCCGCCGCCAGCTCGCACCATTGCGTATCGAACAAGCAGTCAGCACTCGGAAATCGAACACCCACGCAGGCGCTGGCCCGCATCATCCGCCGCGATTCCCGATTCCCGATTCCCGATTCCCGATTCCCGATTCCCCGCCCCAACCGCTAATGCCGCGACCGCCGCCCAGGCGAACGCACCGCAGTCGCCTCCACCGCCAGCGTAAAGCCGCGCTCCTCGCCGGCCTGCATTGCGCCGACATCCACGACCTGGCGCCGAATCTCCTCGCCCTTGCCGTTACGCACCACCACCACCACGGTGTATTCCCATGGATCGCCATCGGCGGGATGGCGAATGGCGCCGTCGACCTTGAGCGGCACGATCGGTGCCGGTTGTGCGTGCTGCGCCGCCGCCGAGTCGAAGCGCAGGTGGTGCTTGCACGCAGGGCAGACGCTGGCGCTTTCCAGGATCGTCGCCTTGCAGTGCGGGCAGCTGCGCGTGGCACCGGGCGTGCCCGGGCGGGGCGCACTCATGTGGCGTCGCTGTCTCCGCTGACGACCGGCTTGGCCGCAACGACCGGTTTGCCGGTGTCCTCGCCCCAGCCGAAATCGGCCTGGCCGCGCATGCGCGCACCCGAGGCCACGGTCAGGCTGCCGGCCTTGACGTCGCCGACCAGCACGCCGGAGGTCTGCAGCTCCACCTGCGCGGCCGATTCGATATTGCCCTCCAGCTCTCCGGCGATGATCACCTTGTTGGCGCGCACGCCGCCGTTGAGCTTGGCGCCGCGCTCGATGGTGAGATCGCCCTTGACGTTGACATCGCCCTTGAAGCGGCCGGCCAGACGCACGTGACCGGCGCCCTCGATCTTGCCTTCGATGCTGATGTCGGCGGCGATCAGCGATTCCTTGGCCTCGCCCTGGCGCTGCGGTGTGGCCGCGGCGGGTGCGGCGCTCGGTGGCGCGGCGGCGGGCACCGGGGGTGCCGGGCTGGCCTCGGCAGTGAACAGCCGCCCATCGGCAGCCGGGACCTCAGGGGCTGCGGGAACGCCGTCTTTCTTGTTGGGACCTTGATCGCGCCACATCGACATCGGACTGTCTCGCTCGGGGGTCAAAACCGACTATCGCCGCGCGGACCGATCTTTTGTGTGACGGGTTACGCAAACCAGCACCGATGGCGCGCGTGCTCAGTCCACTGCGGGCGTGGCGGCGCCATGCCGCTCGACCCGGTTACGACCGCCGTGCTTGGCGACATACAGGGCCGCATCGGCCTTCTGGATCAGGCTGGCCCCTAGTTCGCCATCGACCGGGAAGCTGGCCACGCCGATCGAGGCCGTCACCCGCGGCAACGAGCGCGGGCCGTCGCTGACTGCCAGGGCCGCGATGTGGCCGCGAATGTCCTCGGCCACGCGCAGCGCCTCGACGCCATCGGCCTCGGGAAGAATGACCGTGAACTCTTCGCCACCGTAGCGGCAGGCGACGTCTTCGGCACGCAGCCGGGTCAGCAGCAACTCGCCCAGCGCCGCCAGCAGCAGATCGCCGCCGGCGTGGCCCTGGCTGTCGTTGAATTGCTTGAAGTGGTCCACGTCCAGCATCAGCACCGACAACGGCAGGCCGCGGCGTGCGCAGCGCGCCAGTTCGTGGCTGAGCGATTCTTCCAGATAGCGGCGGTTGTACAGCCCGGTCAGCGGGTCGCGAATCGACTGACGGCGCAGCGATTCGCGCAGGCGCAGATTGCTCAACGCCAGCGACAGCTGTTCGGCGGCCGCCTCGGCGATTTCCAGGCGGGGCATCGGCCCCGGACCCGGCGAAGACAGGAACAGGAAGCCGAGCTGGGTGCCTTGCGCGGACATCGGCAGGCATGCGGTGGTGACGGCGCTGCCGGGCTCGGGCGTACCGATATGCACGCACAGCGCATCCCGGCCCAGGTCGTCGACGATGTGCGGTTGTCCACGGCGCAGCGCCCAGCACTCTTCAGGCAGCAGATGTGGCGCGCTGTGCACCAGCGGCTCGCCCCAATGGCTGATCGCCTCGGCGCGATCCTGCGAGGCACGCAGCAGATACACGCTTCCGGCAACGCCCGGCAGCAGGCTGGCGAGGGTGCGGCTGCTCACCATCAGCGCCTCTTCTGCGCTGATGCAGCTTTGCAATAGGCCGGTATAGCGGCTGAGCAGATTGAGATCGGCGGTACTGCGTTGTAGCGCAACGACGCTGTCGCCCAACTCGCGATTGGCCTGCGCTGCCAGTTTCTCGGCCTGCGAGCGATGCCGCAGTTCGCGCATCAGCAAGGCATAGACGGTACCGACCACCGCCAGCCCGAACGGGATGCCGGCCAGTGCCAGCACCAGCAGCAAGGCCGCACTTTGTCGGCTGCTTTCGGCGCGCTGGGTCAGCAGCTCCTGCTCGCGTTGCACCATGGTCAGCGCCTGCTCGCGGATCGCGCTGGTGGTGCGGAAGGCGGTCTGCCGGATGCCCGCGCGGGCCGGCTCCAGGCCCTGCTGCGCGTACACGTCGAGCACGTGCTGGATCTGCTGCAGGCGCGTTTCCACCAGTCGCTGCAAGGTGTCCAGGTGCTGCACCTGGTCGGGATTGTCGGCAATCAGGCGACGCAGGTTATCGAGCAGGATCGGCAGGCGCTCGACGCTGGTCTGATAGTCGAGCAGATAGGCATCGTTGCCGGTGAGCAGAAAGCCGCGCTGCGCCGATTCGGCATCCAGTACGCGCGCCTGGATCTCGTCGACCCGGCCGATCACTTCATGCGTATGCGAGACGAGCGCGGCATCGGCCAACGAGCGACGGGCACCGACAAAGATGCCGATACCGATGGCGATGAAGATCAGGGCAGAGAACGCCAGCGCCAGCTGGTTGCGGCGGCGCGCGGTAAAAGAGGAGGGCATGGACGAATGCTAGCCTGCCAGCCTCGACAACACGAGGTCGCCGTTGGCGGGAAACAAGCGCGCCGGCCCAATTTGGCCGGCGCGTTCGCAAACTGCTGATACGGTCACACGGTCAATCAATGCTGCGGATGGTCGGCGTCGTGCTTGTCGGCGTTCTGCTCGGCCTTGTTGGCCATCTCGCGGGTCTTGTCGGCAGTGGCGTCTGCGGCATTGGCGGTTGCGCGGCTCGCATCGGCGGCCAGTTCGCGTGCAGCCACGCGTGCATCTGCGGTGGCGGCCTTGGCCTGCACGGCGGCGCGATCGGCAGCTTGTTCGGTCGCAGCCGCAGCGTGCTTGGCAGCGGAGGCGGCATCGCGTTGCGCCTGCTCGGCGTCAGGGCCCTGGCAAGCGGCGAGGGTGAGAGCGGCGATGGCGCTCAGCGACAGCATGCGGATCGTCTTCATGGGTGGTCCTGTTCCTGTTCCGGTGTTGGAAGAGCGAGCTTATGCACGGGCCGATGCAGCCGGCGTCAATGCGCGGCCGGCCATTCAGCCAACGGGCGGCATGCACCGTGCACGTCGCGACAGGGAGCCGCTCCGGTGCAGGAACGGCAACGCTGGTCAGGCGCCTATAAATCGCGGGCAAAGAAAAAGCCGCTGGAAACCAGCGGCTTTTTCCGAACTCGCTTGGAGCTAAGAAGTGATTACTTCTTGGCTTCTTCGGCGGTGTCCTTAGCAGCTTCGGCGGTGTTCTCAGCCGTCTTGGCAGCGTCGGCAGCCTGCTCAGCAGCAGCGTCGGTGGCGGCGCCGGAAGCAGCCTGGGCAGCGTCAGCAGCGGTGTCAGCCGAAGCAGCGGCGGTGTTGGCAGCAGCCTGAGCGGCGTCAGCCGACTGCGAGCCCGAGGCAGCAGCCTGGTCAGCAGCGGTCTGAGCGTCGGCAGCAGCTTCGTTAGCCGAAGCAGCAGCGTCCTGAGCCTGTTCCGGCTTCGAGCAAGCGGTCAGGGCCAGGCCCAGAGCCATTGCGATCAGCAGCTTGTTAATGGTCATTGTTTCAATCCTCGTCGTTAGATTAGGCAACGCGCTATTGCGCGCCCCCGACATGATGACGGTCCAAAGACCAGTGTCAAGCGTGCGCGCATTCAGTTTTGCAAAATCGCCGTTAAAAACAATTAAATCAATTCGATAGCGATGGCAGTCGCCTCGCCGCCGCCGATGCACAGGGTCGCGATTCCGCGCTTGCCACCGCGCGTGCGCAACGCATTCACCAATGTCACCACCAGGCGGGCACCGGATGCGCCGATCGGATGGCCCAAAGCGCAGGCACCGCCGTTGACGTTGACCTTGTCGTGCGAAATGCCCAGCTCGGCGATCGGCGTCATCGCCACCACGGCGAATGCTTCGTTGATTTCGAACAGATCCACTTCGTCCAGTTGCCAGCCGATCTTGCCGATCAACTTCTGGATGGCAGCGACCGGCGCAGTGGCGAACCACTCAGGTTCCTGCGAGTGGGTGACATGCCCCACGATGCGCGCCAACGGTGCGATGCCACGCCGCTGCGCCTCGTCTGCTCCCATCAGCACGGTGATCGCCGCGCCATCGGAGATGCTGGACGAGCTGGCGGCGGTGACGCTGCCGTCCTTCTTGAAGGCCGGCTTCAGGGTCGGGATCTTGGCGATGTCGGATTTGGCCGGTTGCTCGTCGCTGTCGACGACCACCTCGCCCTTGCGTGTGGCCACGGTGACCGGAACGATTTCATCGGCGAACGCGCCGCTGCGCTGGGCAGCCTGCGCGCGTTCGACCGAGGCGATCGCAAACGCATCCTGATCGGCGCGGCTGAAACCGAACTTCTCGGCGGTGGCCTCGCCGAACACGCCCATCGCCTGGCCGTCGTAAGGGTTGGTCAGCCCATCCCAGGCCATGTGGTCGACCGCCTGGAAGTTGCCGTAGCGGTTGCCGGTGCGCGAATTGGGCAGCAGATGCGGCGCATTGCTCATCGACTCCATGCCGCCGGCGACCACGATGCTGGCCGAGCCTGCCTTGATCAGATCGTGTCCGAACATGATCGCCTTCATGCCCGAGCCGCACACCTTGTTGATGGTGGTGGCGCCGGTGGAGGTGGGGATGCCTGCGGCAATCGCCGCCTGACGTGCGGGCGCCTGGCCCAGGTTGGCCGGCAGGACGCAGCCAACGATGACTTCTGAAATGTCGGCCGGCGCGACGCCGGACTGCGCCAGTGCGCCGCGGATCGCAGTGGCGGCGAGCGTCGGCGCCGGCACACCGTTGAATTGACCAAGGAACGAGCCGATGGCAGTGCGTTTGGCAGCAACGATGACGATGTCGGACATAAAGGAGATACCGTTTAAAGTGAAACGATTATCTGCCTCATGCTCGGTTCGCGCCAGCACGCCCCCCGGCGCTGCGACATTCGCTACGCAATCAGCTGCGACAGCCGTGTGAGGATGCAGTATAAAGACGGCGTTCGGGCCCGGGATTGGGCCCTATCCATGGAATGGGTTCGGGGAGAGCATCAAATGAACAAGACAGACGTCGCCAGGACTGTCCTGGCCTCGGCGTTGGCCGTGGCGTTGACCGCGTGTGGCGGCGGTGGTGGGGGCGGTGGTATCCGTCCGAGTACACCGACGGCACCGCCACCGACGTCGCCACCGCCGCCACCGCCGCCGACTTCACCGCCACCGCCACCACCTCCGCCGCCGGTGGTGGCACCGCCGACGACCCCGGAACCCGCATTCGACGCGCATCTGGCGCTGACCAACGCACGCGCTGCGCAGGCATTGGGTTTCACCGGTGCGGGCTATCGCATCGGCGTGATCGATACCGGCATCAATTCCAATCATCCGGCCTTGCAGGGGCGGGTCAGCAACAGCTTCATCTATGTGGATCCGCGTACCAACAACGTCGCTGCGGGCGATGTGGTGGGCCACGGCACGGTGGTCGCGCAGCTGGCAGCCGGGCGCGCAGTGGGCCAGTGGCCGGGCGGCATCGCCAGCGGCGCCGGCCTGGTGTCGGCACGCATCATCAGCGACGAAGCACCGGACGATGACGGCAGCGGCGAAGGCAACGAGGTCGATGGCCCGCTTGGCCTGGGTCCGGTGCATGCCGATCTGATCAGTGCCGGCGTGCGCATCATGAACAATTCCTGGGGCGGGCTGTATTGGAACGACCCGGCGGTGACCAACCAGATTGCGCAGGAATACCGGCCGTTCGTCATCGGCAACGATGGGCTGGTGGTGTTCGCGTCGGGTAACGAATCGCGAGCGCAGCCCTCCGATACCGCCGCGCTGCCCAGCCAGCTGGGCCCGAACGGCACGCTGCCTGCCGCCGATCTGGAACGCGGCTGGCTGGTCGTCGCTGCGCTGGATACCGCCAATCCCACGCAGCTGGCCTCGTACTCCAATGCCTGTGGCGTGGCGATGCGCTATTGCCTGGTGGCACCGGGCACCTCGATGTTCCTCGACCCCGATGCGACCGCCAGCAATATCCGCTACTTCTACGGCAGCGGCACCTCGTTTGCGGCGCCATTGGTCTCCGGTGCGGCTGCGCTGGTGTGGCAGGCGTTTCCGTACTTCAGCAACGATCTGGTGCGGCAGACGCTATTGGGAACGGCCACCGATCTGGGTGCGGCCGGCGTCGACCCGACCTTCGGCTACGGCCTGCTCAATGTCGGCAAGGCGGTGCTGGGGCCGGCGCGCTTTGATTGGGGCACGGTGGATGTCACCGTCAACACCTTGCGTTCCACCTGGGCCAACGACATCAGTGGCACGGGTGGTCTGACCAAACGCGGCACCGGTACGCTGGTGTTGAGCAGTGGCGCCAATACGTTCAACGGCGACACCCAGGTGCTGGGCGGCACCTTGCAGACGGCCAGTCTGCAGAGTGCGCGCGTTGGTATCGCCAATGGTGCGACGTTGATCGGTGCGGGCAGGATCGGCGGACGCGTCGATAACGCCGGCACCCTGCAGGTCAACAGTGCGACGCTGTCGATCGCGGGCAATTACACGCAGGCCAGCAACGGTCGCCTTGCCTTGAACGTGGGCGACCGGGTGAACGTGACCGGGACCGCGACGATTGCAGGTGATCTGCAAGTGCTCGGCCGCCGCGATTACGTGGTCGACAACGCGACCTACACGCTGTTGCAGGCCAGCAGCGGATTGCAGGGCACGTTCGACACGCTCAGCCGCGGCGCGGCCGTGACCTTCCTGGATGCCTCGCTGACGTACGACAGCAATACGGCTTACCTTGCCTTGCGCAGCTTGAATGCCACCGCCGTTGCCGCCACGCTGGGCATGACCGGCACGGCAGCGATGGATTCGGCAATCCGCGTCGAGCAGGCGTTCCAGCAGGTGGATGCGCAGCAACTGCAGGGCATTGGCGGCATCAGCAGCGGGTTCATCCGCGCCGCAGCGGCGTTGCAGCAGTCGCCGGATGCCAAGGCTGCCGCCGATTCGCTGCGTAGTTTGTCCGGCCGTGCGCACGCCGAGTCGGCAGCGATGACCTTCGACACCATCGATCTGGGGCGGCGTGCGTTGGCCTCGCATTTTGATGGATTGTCGCAGCAGCCGCGCATGCTGGGCGTCTGGCAGCGTGCGCTGGGCGGGCCGGGCGAGGGTGGCGTGACCACCGCAGGATTCGCCACCTCTGGCTGGATGATGGGCAACGACCTGCGCCTGGCGTCGGGCGCAGTCACCGGCTTTGCCTTCGGCGAAACGCGCTCCAACAGCCTGGGCGATCTGGACGGCGCACGTGGGCGCGATCGGCAGGTGCAGGGGCAGTTGTACTGGGGTACCACGCTGGGGTCGGCGTACACGCTGAGCCAGTTGGGTTTCGGCAACGTCAACCGGCAGATCGAGCGCAGCCTGCAGTTGGGCGAAGACCGCAGCAGTGCCTTCAGCGACTACAGCGGCAGTTACCTCAGCGGCAACCTGGAAACCGGGTATCGCCTGGGTGGCGCGCGCGCCAGCCTGACGCCCTACATGGGGCTGGATTATGTGCGTCTGCGCAGCGAGGGATTCCGCGAAAGCGGCGGCGACGGCTTCGGCTTGCGTGCCGATGCCAGCACCTCCTCGCGCACCCAGGTGCTGGCCGGCGTGCGTTCGTCCTATCGCTGGCGCGGCGTGCAGCTCGGCGGTTATGCCGAATGGCAGCAGGCGTTGAGCAGCGACGGCCTGACGCTGGATGCCAGCTTCATCGGCGTGGACGCATGGGCGCCGTTGCGCGGCATGCAGCCGGCGCGCTCGGGTGGTCTGTTCGGCATCACCGCGGCCGCGCCGTTGGGGCCGCAGAGCCAGTTGCGCTTCGGCTACGACCAGCGAGTGGGTGAGCGTGGTGACGATCGCGCGTTGAGCCTGCGCTACAGCGCCGATTTCTGATCGGCGCGCCTGATCGGTGGTTCATCTGTCCAGGCAAGATGCCTGGACAGGTGGGTCACTCACCGCGCAGCTTGTGCAGGAAGCGCGGTGCGGTGCGGCCCAGCGGCAGTTTGAGTTTGCTGATCGCCTCGATACGCGCCTCGGCAATCTGGTCGGCCGCCTGCTGCGGCGCGACGCCCAAGCGGGAAGACAGGTCGAAGACCTTTTCCAGGTTGTGATAGATGCTGCGGATCAGGCGCATCGCACGTTCGCGGTTGTAGCCGTCGATCTCCAGCGACACGTTCATTACGCCACCGGCATTGACCACGTAATCGGGCGCATACAGGATGCCGCGCCTGTGCAGCTCTTCGCCGATGGCGGCGCTGGCGAGCTGGTTGTTGGCGGTGCCGCAGATGATCTTGGCCTTCAGCCGCGGCAACGTGTCTTCGTTGATCGCGCCTTCCAGTGCGCAGGGTGCGAATACATCGGCCGGCACCTGGTAGATCTCCTCGATGCTGACCGCTTCGGCACCGTATTCGGCCACCGCGCGATCCACCAGCGCCGGGTTCAGATCGGCCACATAGAGTTTGGCGCCGCGTTCCTTGAGCAGCTTCACCAGCTCCATGCCGATGTGGCCCAGGCCCTGGATCGCGATGCTGGTCTTGCCGACTTCCTCGTGGCCGAGCCTGCGATTGAGCGAGGCCATCAACGCCTGCAACGCACCGTAGGCGGTGAACGGGGCCGGGTCGCCGGAGCCGCGATGCACCTGGTGCACGCCGGTGACGTACTCGCTCTCCAGGTAGATCTGTTCCATGTCGTTGACGTCGGTGCCGACATCTTCGGAGGTGATGTAGCGCCCGCCCAGGGTGTCGACAAAACGGCCGAATGCGCGGAACAGCGCCTCGCTCTTGTCACTCTTTGGGTCGCCGATGATCACCGCTTTGCCGCCGCCGACATTCAATCCCGCCAGCGCGTTCTTGTAGGTCATGGTGCGGCTGAGCCGCAGCGCATCGTCCAGCGCCGCCTCGCTGTTGGGGTAGGGGCGCATGCGCACGCCACCCAGCGCGGGCCCGAGACGGGTGCTGTGCAACGCGATGATCGCTTTCAGGCCGGCGTCGCGGTTGTGACAGAAAATCACCTGCTCGTGGCCGGTGGTGTCGAGGGTTTCGAAAAGCATCGAAGGCTCCGCGGGGCTGCGTGATGTGCCTTCCCTGAGGCCGGGCCGGAACCCGTGCAATGGGAAACAAAAACGCGACGTCTGCAGACCCTGTCCGATCACGTCGCGCTGCAACATTTTAAACCACGTCGGCGGGGGCTAGTGTATGAATCTGTTCACCAATGCCGATAGCGCTGCTGCCGGAACCACAGCGTTCCCAGCCATTTGCTCCCTGCGCTGACCGGCAGGCCGGCGTGCAGCGAGTCGGGGTCGGGGCGGCCATCGGCATGCAGATTGTCGAAGCACACCACCGACCCGGCACGTGGGCGCACGCGTACGCCCGCGACCGGGAAGTCGGTATCGCCCCCCGCCTCGACGTCGTTGAGGTAGACACAGGCGGTGCGCAGGCGATTGCCGGCAGTGGGGCGGTCGGCGGCGATCGTGCCGGGCGGCAGGTAGTCGCGATGCGCGCGGTACTGCTCACCCGGCGCGTAGCACAGCACCGACAGCGCTTCGGCATGGGTCAGCGGCAGCTGCGCGCAGGCCGCCACGCGCGCCTGTGCCGCACGCGCGGCAAAGTCTTCGAGGATGGGGTCCAGGGTGGCGCCGCGGCTGGTGCGGATCGGCGCGCGGCGCGTGCGCGCATCGTTGGGGTCGACCACCTCGGAGGCGCGCAGATGCGGCCGCGCCAGCAACATCAACAGGCGGCACTCGTCGGCAGACAGCACGCCGCAGACTTCTTCGATCATGGGCGCGTCGTGGCGGCGCGTTGCGACATGTCGGGCAGCGAAACGGATGCGCGGGTCGTCGACGAGCGGATCCGGTGGCGTGATCTGCACGGACGGCGCCGCGGCAATACCCAGCGGCTGCAATTGCCGCAGCAGCTGCGCCGCGGCGTCGGGTTGCGGCCGGACGCCTTCGCCACGCAGCAGGCGCTCGGCCAGTAGCGCGGCAGCCAGTGCGTCACCGGCTGCGGCGGCGCGCTCCAGCAAGGCAACGCAGCTGCGTTGCTGCGCGGGGTGATCGATCCGGCCGTGCTGGATGGCCAGCGCGCGCAGCGCGGGCGGGTAGTTGGCTGCGGCCGCTGCATGCAAGCGGGATTGCGCCTGCGTGTCGAGCATCAACGGGGCGTCGGTGATGGCCACGGTCGCCAACAGATAGCGCGCTGCCGCAACATCCTGGCGCTCGGCGTGTTGCCAATGCTCCTGCGCACGGGCCAGGTCCACCTCGCAACCCACACCGTAGGCCAGCATGCGGCCGGCTTCGATTTGCGCGCCGGCATCGCCTGCGGCCGCACTGCGCGTGTACCACGCCAGCGCCTGCTCGGGCTGCCCGGTACGCACCAATGCATGTGCCAGCGCCGTCATTGCTGCGGGGTGGGCGGTCTGTGCGGCCTGGGTGAGCTGCTGGAGGGACGGTGCCTGCATGGAGGCATTCTAGGAGAGGCCGGCAACCCTGTCGTGCCTGATCCCAGGCGGGCGCCGCTGCGGCCCGCATAGGTCGATGGCGGCCTCGCCGAGATCAGTGCAGGTCGCGCGTCCCCGGCGGAAGACCGGTCGCCATGGACGGGTGGTCGCGGCGATGGGCTGCCTCGTCCAGCCGGTGCACGATCACGCGTCCGTGGCCAGCGCCAGGTGGGTCAGATACAGGCGCAGGTCGAACTCCAGTTGGTGGTAGTCCGGGCTCATGTGGTTGCACAGCTGGTAGAAGGCCTTGTTGTGATCGGCCTCCTTCAGATGCGCCAGTTCGTGGGCGACGATCATCTGCAGGAACGGTTCGGGCGCATCGCGAAAGATCGAGGCGATGCGGATCTCGCGGCTGGCCTTGAGCCGGCTGCCGTGGACGCGCGAGATCGCCGTATGCGTACCCAGCGCATGCTTCACCACCTGCAGATGGTTGTCATAGAGCGCCTTGTGCAGCGTGGGCGAGGAGCGCATGTAGCGCTCCTTCATGGCCTTGACGTAGTCGTACAACTGCCGGTCGGTGCGGATGCTGTGGCGATCCGGGTAGCGGCGTGCCAGCACCAGGGCGAGTTTGTCCTGCGCGATCAGCTCGCGCACCTGATCCAGGACGGCGGGTGGGTAGCCGGCGAGATAGCGAAGAGTGTCCATGCCAATCGATTGCTGCGAGCTGCGCATGATCGCCGATGCAGGCGCTGCTGGCGAATCTGCATGCGCGAATGTGGCGTCATGTGTCAGGCGTATTCACGAATGCGGCACATCCGGATGCGTAGCGTGCAGCGCATGTTTTGCGGCACGACCGCGCAAGCACACGACTGAACACGGCACCGTGCCGGATGAGGAGACAACAAACATGATCAAGTGGGCCATTATTTTCGCCATCATCGGACTGATTGCCGGTGCGCTCGGGTTTGGCGGCATGGCGGGCGCTGCAATGGGGATTGCCAAGTTCCTGTTCTGGGCCGGCATCATCATCGCCATCGTGCTGTTCGTGCTCGGCATGACGATCGCCAAAAAGGTGACCTGACGCCCGAGGCGTGCATCGGCATGCGGTTCGCATGCCGGCTACATCGCCCGGAATGCAAAGGAGCGGCCAGTGGCCGCTCCTTTTTTTTATTCCTGCAAGCTAATCAACCAACAAAACGACAAGCCGGCCGCGAGCGAGGTCTAGCGCAGGACACTCGCTGCGTTCTTGCGCGGATCAGACGCCAGTGTCTTCGGCAGTGGTGTGCAAGGCGATATTGAGTTGATCGATGGTCACGATCCAGTCGGCATCGTCGAGGCGCTCTTCACGCAGCAGCTGCGCCTGCGCCGGTGTCCAGAAGGGCGCTTCCTCCAGGCGCATGTCGCCTGGCAGCGGAGAGTGTTCGTCGATGAAGCTGCGGATGCTGACCTCATCCGACGGCAGGCCCAACTGGGCGAATAATTCGGAGAACGGGTGGACGTGTTGTTCCATTGCGACTTCCTCGAAGAGTGCGAATGGGCGGATGCTAAAGCACCTGATTTGAGCGCGCTGTGCACGTCCGGCTTGGATTTGCCCGGGCGCATGCCCATATTTGAGTTCTGAGCAGACAAGCCGAGGCGAACATGGCGACCGGATGGGCAGGTGATGGGGCGGTGCAGGACCAGATCGATGCGACCGTCGAGGACGCGATCAAGCGCGCGCGGAGCCAACTGCATCAGGGCCCGAGCCTGACTCACTGCGAGGAGTGCGATGCGCCCATCCCCGAGGCGCGCCGCAAGGCAGTACCGGGCGTGCACCTGTGCGTGAACTGTCAGCAGGCGCACGACCAGGAGCAGGCGGCGCAAGGCGGCTACAACCGTCGGGGCAGCAAGGACAGCCAGCTGCGTTGATTGCCACGCGGCTTCAGCGCAACCGGCAAACGACTGCGCTTGCCGACAGGCGGCTGCGGCCATCGCTCGGGCCTACATGCGACATTCGTATGCCGTGCTTGCGACGCGCCGACCGAGTCACCCGATAACGGCTCACTACGTCCTGCCAGACGCCCTCAGCTGGCGTTGAAGTGGCTGGTCTCGCGCCAACGGCGCGTGGTGCGCTGGAAGAACAGGCTGTTGGGAACCTGCAGTACGCTGCCGGCATGATCGCCGGTTTCTTCCAGGGTCGTGTAAATCACGTTGATGTCGATCACCCGGCCCTTCAGGCCGGGCTTGTCGCCGCCTTCCAGCAGCTCGATGTGGTCGTGCAGGCGGAACGGGCGCGTGGTGATGATCAGGAAGGTGCAGAAGATATTGGACAGCACGCTCCATGCCGCGAAGAACGCCACGGCACCGACTGCCGCGAATCCGGTGAACGCGGTCCACAAGGTGCCGCTGGAGACGCCCAGCACGTTCAGTACCGTCAGCACCGCAGTGACGGAAATGATGAAGCTGCCCACGCGACGGATGCCGATCATCATTTCCGCCGGCAGGCTGTAGCGCGTACACAGGCGGCGCAGCACTTGCCGCAGCAGTAGCCGAACCAGCGCGGCAACGGCGAGGATCAGCACGATCTGGACCGTCAGCACTGCCACGGTCAGCCACTGCAGATTCCAGTGCGGCAGCAGGCTACGGATCATGGTGGGCAAAGCGTCGGACGCGGACATCGGATCGTGCAGGTTCACAGAGAACACCCATTGTAACGGGGACATCATTGCGCGGCCGGTGCGCGGGGTGAACGCGCGCTCAGCGGTGGCGGCAGCGAGCTTGAGTCAAGGGCGCTGCGATGGATTGCGATATCACAGCTGTGCGTGGCCGGGGCGTTCGCTGCCATGCGCATCGATGAAGGCCAACACGGCGCTACAGCAGCGACCGAACGCCACGATGACGCTGCAACCGGTCAACGCGTTGAACTGCCGCCATGCGCGGACAACGCGACAACGCGCCGCCACAGCTGCTCGACGCGGCGTACCAGCAACCAGTGCGCTGGTGAGTTCAGCTCGACGCATGACAGCCGCGTCGACGGCAGGTGCAGCAGGCAGGCCTGCAGGCGCGCAGGCGTCAGCGTGAGCTGCACTGCATCCATCGGCAGCGGGGCTGGGCACTGGGTGGAGCACAGGCTCAGCAGGATTCCGAGAACATGCGGCATGGCGACGTCCGATCAGGGGGCCTGCGCCTGGAGCGGCCAACGGCGGTGCTCCCGGCAAACGATGCGGCGCAGGATTGCGCCATCGCAGGCTTGGATGCGGCGAACGGCGAAAGGGTTTAGAACGGCAAAAAAGGAAGCGAGCAGTCGTCAGGTGGGTAAGGACGGCACGCTCTGAACCGAAGTGGCACGACGGGGCCATGCCGATTCAGACCACCGGCCGCGCCCGCCGGGCGGCTGCGCAGTAGGCTGGTCGGTCGCGACTGGAACCGTGCTCAAAAAAACCTGGGCGCGGTTTAAACCTTTGTGCTGCCCGGCGCATCGAAGTGGATATGCTCGACACCTCCATGCCCATCGATGCCTCAGCTTGTGACGGTCCGGCCGGACGCGACGATGCGGCGCTGGCGCGTGCCGCTGCAGGCGGCGATCGCACCGCCTACGAGGCCATCTACCGCCGTCATGCGCCGCGCCTGTATGCGGTGGTGTGGCGGCTATGCGGGGGCAATGCGGCACGTGCCGACGATGTGCTGCAGGAGACCTTCATTGCCGCGTGGAAGGCCTTGCCGCAATTCCGCTTCCAGAGCGCGCTGGGCACCTGGCTGCACCGGCTGGCCGTCAATACGGCCCTGATGGAGCTGCGTGCGCGTTCGGCTGCGGGCGATCAGATGGTGGACGATGCCGATGGCGAGATCCTCGCTGCCATTCCAGGTGTCGCAGCCTGCCAGGCCACTCAGATGGATCTGGAGCGCGCGCTGGAGACGCTGCCGCCGCGTGCACGCGCGGTACTGGTGTTGCACGACATCGAAGGCTGGAAACATCAGGAAATTGCCGACGAACTGCAGATGGCGGTCGGCAGTTCCAAGGCGCAACTGCATCGCGCGCGCGGCCTGCTGCGCGTGCGGCTGGGAGACATTGCATGAATCACGATCCGCTTGATCCGCAGGCAACCGATGACGCCGCGTTGTCCGCGCGTCTGCGTGCGTTGCCGCAACAACGTCAGCCACCGGCACAGCTCTGGGAGCGCATCGCGCCCGCACTGACGCCGCACACCAACGTGGTTGCGCTGCAGCCGCGCCGCCAGCGTGCCTGGGCCTGGCCCGCGTTCGGTGTGGCGCTTGCTGCTGCGCTGGCCGTGGTGGCGATCGTGCCAGGGCTCGATCGCTCGACCCAGGCGCCAGCGCCAGCGTCGGCGCGCCCTGGCCTGGTGGCGCAGGCACAGGCAATGGCCGGGCAGTACCAGCAGGCCATCGATGCAGTGCCGGTGCAGCAGGTGCCGGCCGATCTGCGCCCGGCGCTGGCCGAGCTGGACCAGAGTGCACAGGCCATCCACCACGCCATCGCGCAGAGTCCACGCTCTGCATTCCTGTTATCGCAGCTGCAACGCACCTATGCCAAGCGCCTGCAACTGACCCGTCTTGCCGCGCAGGGCGAGACGTCCTTTCCAAGCTGAGGAGCATGCCCATGCGTTACGCCCATCTATCCGTGTTGCTGCTGCTTGCGTTTTGCGCACTGCCGGCGGCAGCGCAGACCACCGTGAAGCAGAGCCATCCGCTGACGCGCGGCGGGCGCGTGGAGCTGGACAACATCGCTGGGCAGATCCGCGTGCGCGGCTGGGACCGCGACGACGTGGCGCTGACCGGCACCCTGGGCGAAGGGCAGCGCCTGGAGGTGGATGAAAGCCCGGACCGGCTGCAGTTCGAGGTGATCTACCCGCGTAACAACCGCAACAGCAGGGGGGCCCAACTGGAGCTGCGGGTTCCGCGCGCGGCGCTGCTGGAGGTGGAGGCGGTGAGTGCCTCGGTGGATGTCGATCAGGTCGATCTGGCGCGGTTGCAGCTCAAGTCGGTCAGCGGCAACGTGGTCGCAGCCGGACGCGCCAGGGAAGCGCAACTGGAAACCGTCAGCGGCGCACTGCGCAGCACGATGGCCAGCGCACGGCTGAGCCTGGGCACGGTCAGTGGGCAGATCGATGCGCCGGCCGGCGCCAGCGGCGTAGTGTCGGTCGAGTCCGTTTCCGGCCAGATCCGGGTCGGCGCGGGGCAGGTGTCGCAGCTGCGCGCCGAGAGCGTGTCCGGCGCAACGGCGCTGACGGTGGCCGGTCTGGCGCCGGGCGGCAGCATCGCTGCGGAGAGCGTCAGTGGCACCATCAGCCTGGGTGTGCCGCGCAACGTGTCGGCAGCGCTGCAGGTGGAGGTGTTCAGCGGCGACATCCGTTCGGTGGCCGGGCAGGTGGAGCGGCCGGAGTACGGCCCGGGCAAGAGCCTGAGAACCCGGCTGGGTGCCGGCAATGGTGACATCAAGCTCGAGTCGCATTCCGGGTCGGTGCGCATCGATTACGGCAACTGAGCGGCTGCGCCAACTGCGGCCGGAAACGAACGTGCCACCTTGCGGTGGCACGTCGGTACAACGCTTCGGCTTGCGGGTGACGCTTAGGCGATCTTGTCGCCATCGTTACGCGCAGGGCCGAAGTTGGTGGTGAGCACTTCGATCCGGCCGCCGGTCTTGCGGAACGCGGCGATGTCGGCAGCGATGCGCTCACGACTGAGCGGCTGCGACTTGCCTTCGCTGCGAGCGATGCTGGGCTGGGATTTCTGCTTGGTCGCGGGACGTGCCATGTGGCCTCCTGTAGCGGGGAAGTGCGATGACACCGCGTGCGGCTAGGGTGGCGCGCGCGGAAGCGGTGTCGAGAGGTGCGGTCGCGTTCGGTGCGCAATCGCGGCGGCACGGCAAGCGTGCCTTGCTGACAAGCCGGCTAAGCGGTATGCAGCAACCGTGCATTGTAACGGATGGGCGCCCGCGTTGCCTTAACCATCCGACGGACGGGCCTGGCGGGCCGCCGCCCAGGCCAGACCCTGCACCACGCCGAAGGACGGATCGCCCTGCACCAGGCGCGATTCCGGGAACGCGGCAGCCACCGTGTCGCGGATATAGCCGGCACGCGACATGCCGCCGGTGAGGAACAGCGTGGCCGGCGGCGCGTCCAGGTCGGCACGGACCTGTGCAAGCAGGCCTTCCAGTTCGCCCAGGTAGCTGGAAGCGGACGCAACCAGCGCGCTTGCCTGCACCTCTACTTCCAGCCCGCGTTCGATGAAGTCCAGCCCGGCCTGGTGCCGGTCGCGCTCGCTGAGCGCGATCTTGCAGGCTTCCACGCCGCGGTACAGGCGCGCGGTGTTGCCGGTGTCCTGCAGCGCCTGCAGGCGCTTGTCGAACGGGGCGGGGACGTCCTGGTACTTGTGCAGGCGGAATTCGCGCTGGCGGGTCATGTCCTGCACCATCGCCGCTTCCACGTAATGGTGGGTGGGCACGCGGGTGATGCCGCGGCCGAACAGCGGCATGTAGGCGGCCAGACTCAGCGCCAGATCGATATCGGTACCGCCGCGCGCGATGCCCCAGGCGCGGTGCACCTGCGGCGCGGCGCTGCCGCCGACGCTGGCATGGGCGATGTCGGTGGTGCCGCCGCCGATGTCCACCACCACGGTGTCGTGACGGCTGTCGTGGCTGACGTGGTAATGCATCGCGGCCGCTGCGGGTTCTTCGAGGAAATCCACGCTGTCGAAGCCGGCGGCGATGGCGGCGGTCTGCAGAATGTCCAGCGCCTGCGCGTTGCCGGCCTCGCCGATGGAACTGCGGAACTGCACTGGGCGGCCCAGCGTGGCGCTGCGGATATTGATGTCGAACTGGCGCGAGGCGGTGAGCCGGATGTGTTCCAGCACGTGCGTGGCGATGCCGGTGATGGTCTGGCGCGCACGCGGATGCAGGTTGTAGCCCAGCATCGATTTGGGGCTCTGCACCAGGCTGCCTTCGCCTTCCAGAAAATACGCATCCAGCGCTTCGTCGCCGTAGACCGCGTTCTGCAGCAGGGCGGCGGAGCTGCGCGGTTCGCGCACCTGCTCTTCCATCCACTGGCGGCGCACGATGCGGATCGCATCGCGGCGCAGGCTGTCGGTGCTGGACGTGCGACCGGCCGCGGCGGCGTCGCGACGGCCGGAGTCGATCAGCCGCTCGACCTCGTATTCCAGCGCCGGGGTCAGGCTGAAATCGTCCGGGTCGCGCATGGTCTCGGGGAAATACACCGTGGTGCGGAACTGCAGGGCCTCGCCGAAGCGCACCGGGACCACCTGGCCATCGACGATCGCCGCAGCGGCGGAGTTGCTGGTACCGAAGTCGATGCCGAGTTTCATGCAAGCGGGCCTGTGAGCGGGCCGCGCACTTTACTACTTCTGCTGCCGGCGACGCCCATCGCACTGCGTTCGGACGTCGCAGCAGCCGAACTGCCGCATGCCCGCAGGCACGCGGCGCACCCAATCAGGCCGCGACGCTGGCGACCTGGCCTTCGTTCAGTTCTTCGGTGGTGGCTTCGCGCACCTCGATGACTTCGACCGCGAAATGCAGGGTCTGCCCGGCCAGCGGATGGTTGCCGTCGACGGTGACCTGCTCCGGGCCCACCTCGGTGACGGTGACCAGCACCGGGCCCTGCTGGGTGCGCGCCTCGAACTGCACACCCGGCACGACCTCGACATCGGTCGGGAATGCCTCGCGCGGCACCTGCTGGATCAACTGCTCGTGGCGCGGACCATAGCCTTGCTCGGGCACGACATCGGCAGTGAGTGTCTCGCCGACGCGCTTGCCGTCCAGCGCGTGTTCCAGGCCGGGCACGATGTTGCCGGCGCCGTGCAGGTAGCTCAATGGCGCGTCCGGCGTCGAACGGTCCAGGACCTGGCCACTGTCGTCGGAAAGGGTGTAATGAATGGTCGCAACGCGACCCTGGCTGATTTCCATCGGAAACCTCCATGACTTGTGATCGAGTGGGATGCGTCGGCTGACTCACGACGCCAAGAGGTGGTGCCCGCCTACCGTAGGCAATCGACCCGGATGATGCAACCGCAGCCGGGGCTGCGGTTAGGGCGAGGATCAGCTTGGTGGTGACGATGTCACCGCTGCGATGCAACTGCTTCCTGCGCGATGCGTCGGTGCGAAGATGAGCCGATCGATGCGCGTCACGTGCGGCGTTTGGCCGCGTGGCGATGCACGCATTCCACGGCCTGCCGTGCGCTAATCCTTCTCGGCCCCACGTTCGATCTGGGCGCGGCGCGCGTGCCAGGTTTCCGGCGTCTGCGGCTTGATGAACAGCGCGGTGAGCTCGGGGTGCTGCCGCTTGGCGGCCGCTTCGATGCGCCCGACGCAGGCTTCGATCTGTGGCGTGGTGCGGCTGTCTTCGAACTCGGCGCTCAACGCGGCGACCACCTGGTTCGGGCCCATCTGCATGGTCAATACGCCGTTGGCGGCGCGTACATCCGCATCGCTGGCGGCAATGCGCAGCAGCGATTCGGTGACGTGCGCATGCGCGGGTTCGCCGATCAGCAGGCCCTTGGTTTCGCGCGCCAACAGGAATGCGGTGAAGGCCAGCACACAGGCGATGCCGATCGAGGCGATGC
Organism: Xanthomonas sp. WHRI 6108; assembly: GCF_040202385.2. Taxonomy (NCBI): domain Bacteria; kingdom Pseudomonadati; phylum Pseudomonadota; class Gammaproteobacteria; order Lysobacterales; family Lysobacteraceae; genus Xanthomonas; species Xanthomonas sp. WHRI 6108. The sequence goes on from NZ_CP168198.1 coordinate 1,525,510, forward strand.
CATCGAGTTCGGGCATGTCCAGCAGCTGCGCGCCGGCCAGGCCCAGTACCGCCATGAACAGGCCGATCAAGGCGGCGCTATCTTCGAGCAGCACGGTGAACGTGCTGGGATCCTTGCTCTGCCGGAATGCCTGGAAATAGCCCATGCGGCCCTTCTTGGCGCGGAATTCGCGCAGCGCCACGACCCAGGAAATGCCTTCGAACACGATCGATACGCCGAGCACGATGTAGGCGAGCAGATGGCTCTTGGCCGGCTCGGGATTGCGCAGATGCACGATGCCCTCGTACAGCGACACGCCTGCGCCCATCGCGAAGACCAGCAGCGCGACGATGAAACTCCAGAAGTACAGCTCACGCCCGTAGCCGAACGGATGGGTCGGCGAGGGGGCCTGCGCGGCGCGGCGCAGGCCGTACAGCAGCAGCACTTCGTTGACGGTGTCCACCAGCGAGTGCACGCCTTCGCTGAGCATCGCCGAGCTGCCCGAAATGCCTGCGGCGATGAATTTTGCGATCGCGATGGCAAGGTTGCCGGCCAGCGCGACATAGACGACCAGATGCGAGCCGGTTTTCTTTGCCGCGCCCGGTTCGCCAGCCGTAGGCGCGGTGGATCCTGGCGCAGCGCCGGGGGCTTGGGGAAGCGATGGGTTGGACACGTGCGACCTGCAGGGCATTCGACAAGCGCCGCACTATCGCGCCGGCGCCGTGCCGGAGACGTGATCGCGCGGCCGGGGCGCTACAATCCACGCCCGTTTTGAACCTAGGAATCGCATGTCTTCCGTTCCCGCCTGCCCGCAATGTGGCCTGGACAATACCTATGCCGATGGCGCGTTGCTGATTTGCGCAGACTGCGGCTTCGAATGGAGCGCGGGCGAGTCCGCCGCGACTGCGACGGTGGTGCGCGACAGCAACGGCAACCTGCTGCAGGCCGGCGACACGGTGACGGTGATCAAGGACCTGAAGGTCAAGGGCTCGTCGATTCCGCTCAAGCAGGGCACGCTGATCCGCAACATCCGCCTGGTCGAGGACGATGCCGAGCACATCGAAGGCAATTCGGAAAAGATCAAGGGCCTGGTGCTGAAGACCTGTTTCCTGCGCAAGGCCTGAGGCTGTTGCGGAGCCAGCAGCACAGCCTGCAGCGTGTGTAGGAGCGCGCTTGCGCGCGATGAAGCGGTATCGATACCGCCTCATCGCACGCAAGCGCGCTCCTGCGTTGCGGCGTGCTCAATCGCGCGGATACACCGCCGCCACCGTGCAACTCTGGCGCATCCGCGCGGCCAGGCTGCCACGCGTGGTGCTCAGGTCGCCCTGCTGGCCGGATCCGGCAGCCGCGCCGGCAAGTGCCATTTCGTCGAGCACATCGACCTTGTCGCCGGGATTGCCGCAGATCGCATTCAGGCCCATGCCGGAGACGAAGCGGATCGGCGGCGCGCCACTGAGTTCGCGGCAGCTGTCCATCAGTTCGACGCGGTAGTGGCGATGCGTGCCGGGGTGACGTGGCGAGACTTCCACCACCAGGCCCTGGCCGTCTTCCGACCACGAACGCAGCATGCTGGGATTGAAGCAGTAGCTGGACGAACCGGCGAAATTGCGCCGGCGCGCTTCGCGCACGCTGACCCCGTCCAGGGTCGGGATGCCGCTGTCGCGTTGCCGTGCCGCACTGGCGTATTCGCGCGCACTCAGCGTGGCGATCTGGCTGACCGCGCAGTGCTGCTGGCCCGAGCGCACGTATGCCGGCGCACCGTTGCAGACCCAGCCGTGCGCCGCCAGCAGGCTTGCATCGGCTTGTGCGGCCAGTTGCGGGCAGTCCTGCGCCAGGCTGATGCGGAACAGCCGCCCGCCCTGTTCGGCCACTGCCAGCGTGCGCGGATCGGCTTGATGCAGCTCCGTTACCTTGCGCGCATCCAGGCACTCGGCGTTCGGTGCGGCAGGGCGCAGCGGCTCGGCCGCTGCGGTGGAGGACGCGTAACCGAATAGCGTGCTGCCGAGCAGAACCGCAGTGAGTAAACGCATCACGCACATCCTTGGCAATGAGGGATGTCCGCATCATCTGCCAAGCAGGTCGCGCTGACAATCGCAGCAACGCGCGTCGGGTCGCGGCGCTCAACAACACCGGGCGGGCCGCCAGCGCTCGGCACCGCCAGCGCATACGAGTGCATGCCGATGCCGGGCTGCACGCATGTGCGCGCACGACCTCACGCGCAGCTTGCAACTCGCCACTGCGTTGACGCGGCGCTGTTCGTGCTTAGGGTGCTTCGGGCGGGTCCGAATCCAGCACCTGCAGCTTGCCGCCGGTGGTTTCGGGAAGGATGCGTTGGTCGGTGGCCACCAGCACCACACCAGGTGTCAGCAGCGGCAGCAGGCCGGCCAGGAATGCCGGCGGCACCTGCAGCCGCGCGATGGTGTCGGCATCCAGGGCCTGTCCTGCCGCGGCGCTGCTGCCCGGGATGCCGATGCGCATCCAGTTGGGCATGCGTTGACCGGGCAAGCCGGGCACTTCGCCAGGCAGGAAGCCCTGGCCGACGATGAACGCCTGCGTGCCCAGCGGCGCGGCGCCGGTCTGCGCGCGCAATGCCACTTGCGCGCGTCCGATTTCCACGCCGTTGCGATACACCACCAGTTGCTGATCGCTGCTGCTGACCAGCATCGAGATGGGGCCGGTGGGTGCCAGTTCCGGCTGCCACGCAAAGCTCTGGCCGTTGGGCAGCGGCAGCAATGCCCGCTGCGCACCGGTGGCCGGGTCGATCGGGCTGAGCGCACGGGGATGCACCACCGCGTCCGCATCCACACCGGCTTGCGCGACCACCACCACCATGCCCATGTTGGAATTGTCGAACAGCAGCCGTGCGAATTCCGACGGCAGATGCACGCAGCCATGCGATTCCGGATAACCGGGCAGGCCGCCTGCGTGCAGGGCCACGCCGTCCCAGGTCAGGCGTTGCTGATAGGGCATGGGCGCGGCGTTGTAGAGGTTGGAGCGGTGGTCCTTGTCCTTCTGCAGGATGGTGAACACACCGGTCGGTGTCTCGTGCCCGGGCTTGCCGGAGCTGATGGTGGAAACGCCGATCAGGATGCCGTTGCGATACGCATACGCGCGTTGCTCGGTGAGGCTGACGATCACCGCCATCGGCCCCCAGCCCTTGCTGACGCCGCCCCAGATCCATTCGCCCGGCTTGAGGTCGGCCGGCGCCGTTTCGGCAGGGCTGGACTGGCGCGCGCCCCAGAACGGCACCGCAAGCGCTGGCCCGCAGACCAGCAGCGTGCAAAAAACAATGGCAGTGAGCAGGGGCCGCATCGGCATTCCAGAGAGCAGTGTCGGCACGATCCTAGCGGGGCCGGGTGTACGCGTCATGTGGTCGCTACCGGGAGGGCTACGTTGCGAAGGCATCCGCGTTGCGAGGGGGCGTGCGGTGTACGCGTTTGCGTATTCGCCGAGCCTGGGGCGAACACACGCACAAGCGCCTGGCCTTGCGCGCCGGTTCAACGATTGACTTGGCAGATGCACGAGGACCGCCGCATTGCGCGGGCGATCGGGCAAGGGATGCGTATCGCGCTTGCACGAGACGCCGGGCCGGCGACGTGCCCAGGTCCAACGTGCGCGTGCGGACCGGTCGATCCGATACGGCAGCTGCGCTCGCTTGATGCCCAGCGCAGCCGCTGTGTCGGCGAGACCTGGAGCGACTGACAAAATCTAACGATCAGTCGTCAGGTGAGCGCGGACGGCGCGCAGGAACCGGAATGTACGCGTGGTACATCCCGATTCCGGACATCGGTCGCGCCCGCCTGGCGGTGAGCGCAGGCGTTTTGCAGCCGCGCTCAGTTCGGCAGGGCGGGGTAGTCGGTGTAGCCCTTGGCACCGCCGCCGTACAGGGTGGCCTGGTCGAGCTCGGCCAGCGGGGCGTTCTCGTGCAGGCGACGCACCAGATCCGGGTTGGCGATGAACGGCCGGCCGAAGGCGATCGCATCGGCGTAACCGCTGTGGATGGCGTGGTCGGACAGCGCCTTGTCGTAGCTGTTGTTGGCGATCCAGGCGCCGTCGAACTTTGCGCGCAGCGCGGCATAGTCGAAGGCGACGTTGTCACGCGCACCGCCGGTTGCGCCTTCGATCACGTGCACGAAGGCCAGCCCGCCGATCAGGTTGAGACGCTCCACCGCACGTTCGAACAGCGGCTGCGGATCGGAGTCATGCATGCCGTACACCGGCGTGACCGGCGACAGCCGCACACCGGTGCGCTCGGCGCCGATCTCGTCGGCGATCGCCTGCACCACTTCGGTCAGAAGGCGGGTGCGATTTTCGATGTCGCCGCCGTACGCGTCGGTGCGCTGGTTGGAGCCGTCACGCAGGAACTGATCGAGCAGGTAGCCGTTGGCCGCATGCACTTCCACGCCGTCGAAGCCGGCATCGATGGCGTTGCGCGCGGCGATGCGGTAGTCCTCGATCAGGGCGGGGATTTCGTCCAGCGCCAGCGCGCGCGGCTCGGAGACATCTTGGAAGCCGTCCTTGGTGTAGGTCTTGCCTTCGGCGCGGATGGCGCTGGGCGCCACCGGCGATTCGCCCGGCGGCAGCACGCTGGTGTGCGAGACGCGGCCCACATGCCACAGCTGCAGCACGATCTTGCCGCCACGGCGATGCACTTCATCGGTGACCGCACGCCAGCCCTGGACCTGCTCGGCGGTATGGATGCCGGGCGTATCCAGGTAGCCCTGACCCAGCGGGCTGATCTGCGTGCCTTCGGCCACGATCAGGCCGGCACTGGCGCGTTGGCCGTAGTACTCGGCGGCGAGCGGCGAGGGCACCTGCCCGGCGACGGCGCGATTGCGCGTCAGCGGCGCCATGATCACGCGGTTGGCAAGATCCAGTGCGCCCAGGCGCACGGCGGAAAACAACGGGGACTCGGTGGATTTGGACATCAGCAACCAATTGGGTGTGGATCACGCGCCAGGCGCGACACCGCGCCGATCGCGAGTGCCCCCTAGCGATGGTGGCGGAGCAGCGCCGATTCGAGCGATAGCGATAGGACACAGCGTCTCCTGGCGCATCGAGAGCGGCCAGACCGTGATGTGCCGGGGCCTGGCGCTGAATCGCAGCAGGCGCCGCGCTTCCGTTGATTGCTGCGTTGCACAATAATACGCTGCCCCGTCATCCTGGAGTCGGGCATGTCCGATACCGATCTTTCGACGCCGCGCGTATCACGGCGCGATTACGTGCTGATCCTGTTTGCGTTGGCGATGGGCGGCTTTGCGATCGGCATCAGCGAATTCTCCACCATGGGCCTGATGACCCAGATCGCGCAGGGCCTGCAGATCAGCGAGCCGCAGGTCGGCCACGTGATCAGCGCCTATGCGCTGGGTGTGGTGGTCGGTGCGCCGTTGCTGGCGATCATTGGCGCGCGCTGGCCGCGGCGCACCTTGTTGCTGTTGCTGATGGTGTTCTACGCGCTGGGCAATCTGGCCAGCGCCTTGGCGCCGAGCTATCACACGATGTTGCTGTGCCGTTTCATCGCTGGTTTGCCGCATGGCGCGTACTTCGGCGTCGCTTCACTGGTGGCCGCGTCGATCAGCCCGCCCAACCAACGTGCCACTGCGGTGGGCCGGGTGTTGTTGGGCCTGAGCATTGCCTTGCTGGTCGGCAATCCGTTGGCGACCTGGCTGGGTCAGATCGTGAGTTGGCGGTGGGCCTACGCGGCGGTGTCGGTGCTTGCGCTGTGCACGGTTGCGGCAGTGGCGGCGCGCCTGCCGCCTGCGCCGGACGAGCCGCGGCAACAGCCGTTGCGTGAGCTGCGCGCGTTCAATCAGCCGCAGGTATGGCTGGCCCTGGCGATCGGCGCGGTGGGCTTTTCCGGCATGTTCTGCGTCTTCAGTTATCTGGCGCCCACCCTGACCGCGGTGACCGGCGTGGAGCCGGCGCGGATCCCGCTGGCGATGGTGGCGTTCGGGGTCGGCGGCGTGCTCGGCAGCATCCTGGGCGGCTGGCTGTTCGACCGCATGCAGTTCCGCGCGGTGCCGGTATTGCTGGTGTGGTCGGTGGTGGTGATGCTGACCTTTCCGTTGGCTGCGCAGTCGGGCCTGTGGGTGTTTGTGTCCATCGTGGCGGTCGGCACCATGGGCGCACTGGCACCTGCGCTGCAGACGCGCCTGATGGATGTGGCCGCGGAGGCGCAGACCCTGGCAGCGGCGTCCAACCATGCCGCATTCAATACCGCCAATGCGCTGGGCCCGTGGCTGGGCGGTATGGCGATCACCGCCGGGTGGGGCTGGACCTCGACCGGCTACGTGGGCGCGGCCACTGCGCTGGGCGGCTTGCTGGTGTATGCGCTGGCGGTCTGGCAGGAGCGCCGCCAGCGCGCGTCGCTGGCGAGCTGCTGAGGCGCTGCCGGCCTGCACTGCCTGCTGCAGTTGGAGTGATGAGTGGCAGAGTTGGCAGAAGGCGTGCTGGTTGCCACGTTGGTCAGTGCAGGACGCAAGGCCATATCCACGGCCAACTCACGAGCGCACGTCGAGACTGCACGCTTCACTGCAAGCGGACCGTACAGCGCCATGACCGAACACACGCCACCGCCCTGGAAGCGCGGCAAGCCCAAGGGTAACTCCGCCTCCACGCCGCTGACCGCAAGCCAAAAAGCCGCTGCCAAGCAGCGCGCAGAGGAGGCCGGTCGCCCCTATCCCAACCTGGTCGACAATATGTGGGCGAGCCGGCAGCCAAGGTAGGTTTGACCTGCTCTTGGCATCGATGAATCGCCATTCATTGCCTGCATGATCGCGTGAGGACAATCACCACATCACTCACATGTCGATTATGTGTGTCCCGCCAATCTAAGGCCGTACACAACGCCAAGGCATGCAATCAGCACATCGATTGCCTCATCCCCGAAAGCCAGCGCAGACGCATCCACCAACCGCGCAGCGCTGGCCCATCGCAACCAGGAGCGACACATGAGCATTCAGAGCAAGACCGAGCATAGCCTCAACGACCTCATCGCCATTTCCCGCGACGGCAAGGACTTCTACGAAGAAGCGGCCGCCAAGGTGGGTGATGCGGAACTTGCAACGTTGTTCCGCCGCATCGCCGGCGTGAAGTCCGACATCGTCAGCAATCTGAGCAGTGTGGTTGCATCGGTCGGCGGCAAGCCGGAAACCAGCGGCACCATGGTCGGCAGCATGCAGCAGTTCTACGGCAAGGTGCGCGCCACGCTGGGCGATACCAAGTACGGCTACGTTGCCGAACTGGAAGAGTCCGAAGACCGTCTGCTGAAGGCGTTCGACGAAACCATCGCCGACCAGGACACCCCGGCTGCCGCACGCGACGCCGCACTGCGTCTGCTGCCGGAAGTGCGCGCATGTCACGACGTGATGCGTAACCGCAAGCATGCGATGAAGAACGCCGCATAAGCTGCGTGCGTGACCCAGGCGCATCCAGGTGATGCAGCTTGCGGAGTGAACCGATAAAGGCGGAAACGGGCAGCGCAAGCTGCCCGTTTCTTTTTGTGTCGCAGGTGGTCAGTGCTGCGCGGTTGTTGTTCCACGCATTGCACGCGTTCCACGTTTTTGCATTGGCGTTGAATGCGTGTCACACATGCATCTGGTCTGCTAGTATCCGCCGCCCTTCTTCCCGGCAGGTCCGCGTACGCGGTCGTGGAATCAGCCCATGCAACAGCAGTTTCTGTACCTGTCCTCGGCCGAGGCGCAATTGTCGCTTGGCCTCGGTGAGGAGAAGACCACCGAGCGCCTGTTCTTTGCGGTGATGGCCGATGCGGCCACCGCCCAACGCGCCGCGGCGATCGCCGATGGGCTGCTGCACAATGGTCATGTCGACGGCAAGCCGCTGGCGCGCGAGCGCTTGCATGTGACCCTGCATCATCTGGGCGATTACGCGGGCGGCTTGCCGCCTTCGCTGGTGAGCCGCGCCAGTCAGGCAGCCGAGCGCGTGGTGTTGGACGCGTTCGAGGTGGAGTTCGATCGGGTCGGCACCTTCGGCGGCCGGCGCTCGCAGCTGCCATGCGTGCTGCGTGGCGAAGACAAGGTGCGCGGGCTGTACGAACTGCAGGGCGCGCTGGGCCGGCAGCTGGCGCATGCGGGCATTGCCGGCGACGCGCAGTACACGCCGCATATGACGCTGCTGTATTGCAACCAGTCGTTGCCGCAACGGCGCTGCGATGCGCTGGCGTGGACGGTGCGCGAGTTCGCGCTGGTGCGCAGCTTCCTGGGCCAGTCGCGTTACCAGATCGAAGGGCAGTGGGCGCTGCGCTGATGTGCAGGCAGATGCGTACGCGGTAGCCTGCGTGCATGGATGCCACCACCACACCACTGCCATTGCAGCCCGAGCACCTGGCCGCGCTCGAACAGGCCTATGCCACGCCACCGCGCGCCTATCACCACTTCGGCCATGTGCGTGCGCTGCTGCAGCACTACGCCGAGGTCGCCGCCGGGCCGGGTTGGCAGCAGCCGGTCGAAGTCTGGCTGGCGGTACTGTTTCACGATGCGGTGTACCAGCCCGGGCGCAGCGACAACGAGGCGGAATCCGCCAACTGGGCGGTGGACTGCATCCCGCGCTGGTGGCCGCAGGCATCGGTGGATCTGCAGCGCGTGCAGCGCCTGATTCTGCTCACCGCACGCCACGGACAACTGCAGCCGGCGGACGTGGACGCCGAAGCGGCGTTGTTCCTGGACTGCGACATGGCGATCCTGGCCGCACCGGCAGCGGTGTTCGATGCGTATGACGAGGGCATTGCCGCCGAGTACCGTGGGCATGTCCCCAGCCTGCTGTTCCGGCTCAACCGCAGGCGCTTTCTGGCGGGCCTGCTCGAGCGTCCGCGCATCTTCCTGAGCGACTACTTCCATGCGCGCTGCGACGCTGCGGCGCGGGCCAATCTGCGCCGGCGACTGGGGCGCTGACCTGGCACGCTGCGCGCCGTGGTTCATCCAGGCGCAGCCACGGCGCACGCTACAATGCGCGCATGCACGACCGCGCAGCTTCCGATCACGATCCACGCCCGCAGCCGCCCGAGCCGCCTGCGCCCAACGAGTGCTGCGAAAGCGGTTGCCCGCTGTGCGTGCACGATCTGTACGCGGACGACCTGGCGCGTTACCGGCAGGCCTTGGCCGCCTGGGAAGATCGCCAGCGAGCACATGCGCGATAAGCGAAGCGCCGCGCTTCGCGTGGCCGCCTGGAACGATTATCTTTGAACCACTTTTCCCGATGGTGCGACATGCGACGACTTGAGATGTGGAGCGCGCTCTGCGGCGCGGCGGTGTTGACGCTATCGGGCATGGCGGCTGCGCAGACCACGCAGCCAGTGAGCCACGGCCGCTTCGAGCAGGTGCCGGTGCTGATGCCCAAGGGCGAGCCGCAGCGCGTGGTGATCTGGCTGACCGGCACCGGCAACAACGTCAAGCGCCAGACCCAGGCAGAAAGCCTGCGCGCCGATGGCGCGATGGTGGCGATGGTCGATACCGCGCATCTTTACGCGGTGCTGCGCAAGGCCGGCGGTACCTGCGCGTTCTCGGTCGGCGATGTGGAAAATTTCTCGCGCTACGTGCAGGCCTTCTACCACATCCCCACCTACCGCCTGCCGCTGCTGGTCGGCGACGGCGAGGGGGCTGCGCTGGCCTATGCGATCGCGGCGCAAGCCAAGCCGCATGTGCTGGCCGGCGTGCTGACCGACGGGCTCTGCCCGGCGACGGTGTCCGACCAGGCGATCTGCCAGCCGGGCGTGCGCCCGGGCAGCAACACCCTGCTTCCGGTGCCGTTGCAGATTCCCTGGGTGCTTGCCGGCAGCCAGGACAAGCGTTGCCCGGCCGCGGCCGAAGACGGCTTCCTCAAGCAGGTGCCGCAGGCGCGCACGTTCACGCGTTCGGCGCGGGGCGACATTCTGCCGGGCCTGCGCGCAGCGGCACGTTCGCTGGGCGAGCAGAAGGGCGTGGCGCTGCCGCCACCGCCGGGCGGGCTGGAAGACCTGCCGGTGGTGGAGCTGCCGGCCAAGCCCGATGGCGACAGCGACGACGACACCTTCGTGATCTTCGTCTCCGGCGACGGTGGCTGGGCAGGTCTGGACGAAGAGGTGGCCGATGCCCTGGCCGCGCAGGGCATCCCGGTGGTCGGCCTGGATTCGCTGCGTTACTTCTGGACCGAGCGCACACCGCAGGGCTTTGCCACCGATCTGGATCGCATCGCGCGTTTCTATGCGCAGCGCTGGCAACGTCAGCGGGTGGTGCTGATCGGCTTCTCGCAGGGCGCGGACGTGTTGCCGGCCGCAATCAACAAGCTGCCGGCGCAGACCAAGCAGAACCTGCGCATGACCGCGCTGTTGTCGGTGGGCAAGCTGGCCGATTACGAATTCCACGTCAGCAACTGGCTGGGCTCGGACGACGAAGGCCTGCCGATCGCGCCGGAAGTGCAGCGGCTTCCCGCCGGCACCACCGTGTGCATCTATGGCCAGGACGACCAGGACGCGCTCTGCCCGAGCCTGCCGGCACAGGCCGCCAAGCGGGTCGCGCTGCCGGGTGATCACCACTTCAAGGGCGATTACGCGACCCTGGCCAAGGTGATCATGGAGCAGCTGCACGCGCTGTCGAAGCCGTAAGCGAGCGCGGCATGTCTGACCTGGCTCGGTCCAACTCCAGGCCGAACCAGGTCAACAACCCGGTCGTCACCGTTCGGTTTGGCCCCCCTGCGGCCCAGCAGGCCCCTGCATTTCTTTCCGTAACCGACAGCAACCGGTGGTGCTTGCGCGGGTGCCGGTGTGGGACCTTGAGCGGCATGGATGCCGCGCCAGAGCCTACACGGACGTACTTGCGGCGTGTCCCACACCGGTACGCGTGCAAGCGCCGCAGCAGACCGAAGCATTCGCGCGTAAACGAAAGATGTTCTGCACAGATTGATCGGTGTGCGGAGGTGGTCGGCGGCGCGGCGCCGCATCCGGTGTCGGGACACGCCGTGAATCCATCCCTGGAGGCTCGGTGGCGACATCCATGTCGCCACACGGTCCCGCCCCCGGACGCGGCACCACGCTTCCAGCGTTGCCACTGCTGATCGGCAAGCAGTGCTTCAAGCACGTGTTGATGCCTGCGGACTTCGTGGCCGATGTAATCGGCAAGCCATCTACCTGCTGTCATGGCGCCAAAAAGTGGTGACGTTCCGAAGGATCTGCAGCGCCAACAGGCCCTTCGCATTTCTTTCAGCAACCGACAACAACCGGTGGTGCTTGCGCGGGTGCCGGTGTGGGACCTTGAGCGGCATGGATGCCGCGCCAGAGCCTACACGGACGTACTTGCGGCGTGTCCCACACCGGTACGCGTGCAAGCGCCCGCAGTAGACCGAAGCATTCGCGTGGAACCCCCAAATGCCGTGCGCAAGATCGATCGGTGTACGGGATCGGTCGGCGGCGCGGCGCCGCATCCAGTGTCGGGACACGCCGTGAATCCATTCATGCAGGCTCGGTGGCGACATCCATGTCGCCACATGGTCACGCCCCCGGACGTGGCACCACGCGCCCAGCGTTGACACTGCTGATCGGCAAGCAATGCCTTCAGGCACACGTGCAAGCGCCCGCAGCAGAGCGGGGCATTCGCGTAAAACGGCAGGTATCGAGCGGCCTTACTCCTGCCGGCCCGGATCCGCCGAGATCAATCGGGTGACATCCAGCAGCGCCGCCGGCAGATGCATGCCACCGGGCGCGACCAGATAGCGCGGGCGCCAGGTCGGGGCGAACTTCGACTTGAAGCGGCGCAGGCCGCTGAAGCCATAGAAGCGCTCGCCATGACGTGCGACCAGGCTGGCGAAGCGATTCCAGCGGCCGGCCAGGCGATGCTCGGCCAGGCCCGACAGCGGTGCCATGCCCAGCGAAAAGCGCGTATAGCCATTGGCTTGCCCCCACAGGAACAGCTCGATGAACAGGAAATCCATCGTGCCCTTGGGTGCCTGTGCGCTGTGCCGCATCAGGTCCACCGACAGCTCGCCGCCGGCCGGCGCCCACCACACATTGGCGAAGGCCACGATTTCGCCCTCCGCCTCGGCCACTGCCACCGGGAAGCGGCGCAGGTAGTCCGCATCGAAGCTGCCCAGCGAGAAGCCTTTTTCTTCGCCGGACTTTTCTTCCAGCCATTGCTCGGACACTTCGGACAGACGCGGCAGTACCGCGTCCACCTGTTCGGGTTGCAGCATGCGGAAGGTCAGGCCGCCGCGCTTGCCGCGGTTCCAGGCCTGGCGCAGATCGGCGCGGTCGCGGCCCTCGAGGGTGAAGCCTTCCAGCGGCACGATCGCCTCTTCGCCCAGTTTGACCAGGGTCAGGCCCATGTCGAGGTAGGTCTGCCAGTATTTTTCGCCGACCTGGTAGAACACCGGGCGCAGGCCCATATGGTCGGCCTCCTCGCGGAAGCGCCAGATCAGGGCGCGCGCGACCTCCGGTGGGCCGACCGGGTCGCCCATCGAGATCAGCGAGCCACCGTAACGCTGCATCATCACAAACCCGCGGCCCTGCTCGTCGAGCAGGAAGGCCTTGTCGCCGGTCAGCGCCAGGCAGGCCTGGGTGTCGGTGCTGATGGCCAGGATCGGCGCCAGCGTCTGCAGGGTCTGCGCATCGGCGGACGGCATCGGGCGGCGGCCGCCACGCAGCAGGCGCGCCATGCCGAACACGATCACGCCCACGCACAGGATCAGCGCCGCGCGCAGCGCGCGTGGCGCGTTGGCCGAGGTGGCGAATTCCCACCACAGGTCGTTGCTGTATTCGACGTGGCTGTAGACGAAGAACAGCAGCCAGAACGTGGCCACCAGCACCAGGCCGAGATTGCTCAGCCAGCGCCACGACCAGGCTTCGTCCAGCAGCGCGCCCTGGCGGTAGAACTCGCGGCGTGCCGCCCACAGCGCCACTGCGGCCAGTGCCGCCGACAACGACACCGAGATATGGCTGCCGCGCAACAGCGACAGCGGCGGCAGCAGGATGCATACGCCCAGCGCGAGCACCCAGGCCGCATGGCTGCGGCGTTGCAGGCCCTGGCCGATCAGCAGCAGCACCATGCCGCCCAGGCTGACCAGCAGGTGCGAGGTTTCGATCAGCGGCAGCGGCGCCACTTCCTGGCGCGCACGCGGGGTGGGCAAGGTGCCGTCGATGACCAGCGCCGCACCCACCGCAAACACCGCCAACGCCAGGATCTGCGGCAGCCACGGGCGCAAGGCCTTCCATACCGTGCGTGCGGTGCTGGCGCTGGCGCGCACCGGTGCGCCCAGGCCGGAGGCTGCCGCCATCGCCACCGAGATCAGCAGCGGCACGATGTAGTAGGTGACCCGGTAGGCCAGCGCGGCGGCTAGCACCGCGGCGGGGGTGACATGCGGCAGCAGCTTGAGCAGGCTCCACTCGAACACGCCCAGCCCGGCCGGCACCGTGGAGATCAGCCCGGCGACCACCGCCACCAACCAGATGCCGATAAACCCGAAGTAGCCGGTGCCCGGGTCCGGCGGCAGCAGCACGTAGAACGCGGCGGCCGCCAGGCCCAGCTCGACCACGCTCAGCGCGGTCACGCCCAGCACCGTGGTGCGGTCGGGCAGCCAGAAGCGATGACTGCGGATCCCGAATTCGCGGCCCTGTCTGCCGACCAGCCCCAGCATCGCGACGTAGCCGACCAGCAAGGCGATGCCGGCGATGCGGATGCCTTCTGCAGTGATCGGCAAGGCACGTGCAGCCGCTTCCGGTTCCAGCAGCAGCGCCAGGCCAAGCAACACCCAGGCGCCGAAGACGAAGCCCAGCGTGCTCATCAGCACCACCTGGCCGATCTCGGCCAGGGTCAGCCCGACGCTGCCATAGCCGCGCAGGCGGACCGCGCCGCCGGTCAGGGCGGCAAAGCCCAGCGTCTGCCCCACCGCATGCGCCATGAAGGCGGTGATGCCCACGCGCGCCGGATGCAGCCGCTTGCCGGTGCGCTTGAGCCCGACCCAGTCAAAGCCCACCAGGCAGGCGTAGCTGCTCAAGCCCAGCAACAGGGTGAGCGCGATCTGGCCGGCACCCAGGGCGCGGAAGGCCTGGCGGATCTGCCGATAGCCATGGTCGGTGAATTGCCCCGACAGCGCGTGCAGCGCCATTGCCAGGATTGCCAGGCTGATGATCACCGGCAAGGCGCGGCGCCACCCGCTGGCCGGCGCTTGGGAAGACACGGAGGTATCCGTCATGAGGGAAACGGGATCTGCTGAAGGGGAAGAAGGGCACATGCACGGTGCGTGCCGCGCGGGCGGTTGCTCTGCATGGGACGGTCGGTGTCAAGGTACATGCAGGGTGATCGCACGGATGCCGAATGAGGTGAACGCAGGGTTCGGTCGCGCCGACAGGTGTCGGCTCAGGACGGCCGCGCGCATCATAGGGCATCGCCGCGCCCGCGTGCCGCAGGAGACCGACATGGACACGATGACCGTTGCAACACAGACAGGCTGCTGATGGAAGATCAACACAACAGCGGCACTGTGATGCCACCCGGGTCGGCCTGCCCGCCACGCTGGGCCGGGCAGGCCGGCGCAGTCGCCGCCTGCATGGGCCTGGCCTTCATCGCCTTGATCCTGCTGCTGCAATCGCTGCGCGGCGATCTGGACTGGATCGACGCACAGCTGAGCGCGTATCTGCACGGTGCCTACGGCCTGCTGCTGCGCACGGCCTATTGCGTGCTGGCTGCGGCGATGGCGTGGATGGCGCTGGGCCTGCATGCGGCACTTGCACCGCCCGCGCGCAGCCGCGCCGTGGTGGGGCTGTTCTGGGCGGCGGCGGTGGGCCTGTGCATGGTGTCGATCGGCGATAGCTGGATGCCGGAGCTCGCGCCCGACGCGGCCGTGCCGGTGCACCTGCTCTCGGCCGACATGACGTTTCTGTGCGTGATCGCGGCGGTATTGCTGCAGTCCTGGTACTTCCGCCGCGACCGGATGTGGCAACGCCACTTCGCCACCGCGTTCGGCCTGGGGCTGTGCGCATTTGCGGTGTTGCTGTTCCACGTCACGGTCACCGGCGCGCCGTTGGGCATCAGCCAGAAGAGCGCCATCGTGTTGATCGTGGCCTGGATGGTGCGGGTGGGGGCGTGGTTGGCGCAGCACGTGCGCGCCGGGGCTGCACGTTTGCCGCATTCGCGGGACAATGCCCGGGTCAATCAACCGTAGGAAGTCTGAAAATGCTGCAGCGATTCGATGCGGGTCCGCGGATGTCGGAAATGACCGTCCATGGCGGCGTGTGCTACCTGGCAGGCCAGATTGCCGAAGACACCAGCCAAGACATCACCGGGCAGACCCGTCAGGTGCTGGGCGAAATCGACCGGCTGCTCGCGCAGGCGGCCAGCGACAAGACCAAGATCCTGCGTGCGGAAATCTTCCTGGCCGACATCGCCGATTTCGACGGGATGAACAAGGCCTGGGACGAATGGGTGCCGCACGGCTTCACCCCGGCGCGGGCCACGGTCGAAGCCAGACTGGCGCGGCCGGAATGGAAGGTTGAAATCGTGATCACCGCTGCGGCGAGCTGATCGCAGCGCGGCGCGCGGCTCGATCGCGCGCCGACGTCGCGTCATCTGCGCGTATGCGCTCGGACATGCAGCGCAGCGTTGGTGGACGACAGCGCCGAAGAACCGCTCACACGTTTGCTTGGCAGGATCGCCAGCGCGCTTGTCGGCGCACCCCATGAGTGGAGCGCCGACATGTCGCGCTTCACTCACGCGGGCCGCCTCGTCGTTTCGATGCGCGCGCGTGCGTAATCAGCGTTTGACGAAGCGGTAATGCGCCACGCCCCATTCGCGGCCCTGGTCGTAACCGAACAGCTCGGCGCAGGCCAGCCAGAACATCCGCCAGCGCTGCCACCAGCGCTGCGCATCGTCGCCATAGGTCTGCCGCAGTAGCGGCATGATCTGCTCGCGGTGGCGGTCCTGGTTTTCCAGCCAGGCGTTGGCGGTTTTTTCGTAATGCTCGCCCGATAGCACCCAGCGCTGTTCGATGACCACGTCCTGCTGGAAATGCAGCAGGGTATCGACCGCCGGCATCAGCCCGCCGGTGAAGAAATGCCGTCCCATCCAGTTGTCTTCGCCGGCCACTTCGAACGGGTAGGCCAGGTCGCGGTGGCAGAAGATATGCACGAACAGCTTGCCACCTGGCGCCAGCCAGCTGCCGACGCGCGCCAGCAGCTCGCGGTAGTTGCGCATGTGTTCGAACATCTCCACCGACACCACGCGGTCGAAGTTGCCCGGCGGCAGCGCCAGCGCGTTGACGTCGGCGGTGATGACCTGCACGTTGCTCAATCCGCGCACCCGGCACTGCTCCAGGATGTGCGCGCGCTGCGGACGCGAGTTGGACACCGCGGTGATGGTGGCGCCGGGATAGCGCTCGGCCATCCACAAGGTCAGCGAGCCCCAACCGCAGCCCAGCTCCAGAATGCGTTGGCCGTCGGCCAGTTCGGCGCGCTCACCGTACAGCGCCAGCATGCGTTCTTCGGCCGCATCCAGATCCGGCGTGGTGGCGTCCCAGTAGCAGCTGCTGTACTTGAGCCGGCGGCCCAGGCACAGGGTGAAGAACTGCGGCGGCAATTCGTAGTGCTGGCGATTGGCGGCATCGGTTTCGATCGCGATGGCGCTGGCACGCAGGCTGTCGATGAAGGCGCGTTGGCGCTCGCCGCTGGCGTCGGCACCGCCGGTACGCTCATCGCGCAGACGTTGCGCACACAGCCGGCGGATGCCGTAACGCAGTGCGGCGTCGGGGAGCACGCCGGATTCGGCCAGCCGGGTGGCGAAGGATTCTTCGGGCAGCGAGGAGGGCGGGACGGTGACAGTGGACATACGACTCTCCAGGCGACTCAGGACGAAGGGGGAAGTGGGAAAAATGCGCTGGTGCTGCGCTGGTATTGCGCGTAGTCCTCACCACGCGAGCGCAGCGCCTGCTGCTCGGTGTAGGGAATGCCGGTAAAGCGATACAGGAATACGAACATCACCACCGGCCCGAGCGCAGCCAGGGCAAGCGGCCACGGCCCGGCACCGACGGCCAGCGCCAGATAGGCGAACCAGTGCACGAACTCGAAGAAGTAATTGGGATGGCGCGAATACCGCCACAATCCGCTGCGGCAGGTGACGCCGCGATTGGCCGGGTTGGCCTTGTGCGCAGACAGTTGCCGGTCGGCCAGGGCTTCGCCACCGACCGCGATCAACCACACCGCAATCGCCAGCGTGCTCCATACGCTCCAGGCCGGAGTCGGGTTGCTGGCAGCGGCCAGAAACGGCACACAGAACAGCACCACGACCACCGCCTGCGCCAGGAAGAAGCCCAGGAATTTGCGTTGGTCGCCGTTCCAGTGCTCGCGCAGGGTGCGATAACGGCCATCTTCGTGCGGGTCGCCGAACACGCGCACGCCCAGATGCAACGCCAGGCGCGCGCCCCAGACACCGCCGAGCACGCCGACCAGCACGCGCGGCAGCAGCGCGCCATCGGACATCCACGCGCAATACGGCGCCGCCACCGCCAGGCACGCGGCCCACAGCACGTCGACCGGGCCGGCATTGCCGCTGCGGCGTTGCCACAGCCAGCCGATCACCATCACCACGCTCGCAAACACGCCCACATGCAGCAGCGGCCAGGCATTCATTGCAGTTCTCCCCTCAGGTGTTCAGGCGATGGTCGCGCGAGGCGGCGTGCATACAGCGACAACAGACCGCAGGCCACGCCCCATCCGATGCCGACCGCGACCGCCGCATGCAGCTGCGGCGGCTGGAATTGCACTGCCTGCCAGCTGCGTTGCGCCAACCAGTACGAAAACGGCCCGAAGATCGCGCCCAGCAGCACCGCCAGCCACGGCCGCTGCATCACCGACGCCAGCGAATGATTGAGCGTGAGCGCAAAGCCCAGCCACAACGCCAGGATCCAGGCCGGCGCCAGCAGGGTGCCCGGCCACGGCGCGGCATAACGCACCCAGCCTGCGGCGGCCAGCGTGGTGTCCAGCAGCAAGCCCAGTGACAGCGCGGCGACCAGCAATTGCAGATCGCCCGGCGCACGCCGCGACGGCCATAGCTGATACAGCGCGAACAGCGCCAGCACCAGCAGGGTGGGCCAGACACGCGCGTGCGCAGCGGCGCTGACGGCCACCAGCCACAGCACCTGCAGGCCCAGATAGTTGCCGAGCTGCTTCATGCGTCAACGGGAAGGCCAGGCACGAACTGCGGCGGGCGTGCGCCCGGCTTGCTCAGCCATAGATGCACATCGCCGATCGAGCGTTCCAGGAAACCGGCTTCGCAATAGGCCAGATAGAACTCCCACATGCGGATGAAACGCTCGTCATAGCCGAGCGCGCGCACCTGCGGCAGCTGCGCCATGAAGCGCTGCCGCCAGGCGCGCAGCGTCAACGCATAGCTCGGTCCGATGTCTTCCAGGTTGAACAGGCGCAGGTCGCTGGCGCGTGCGATCGCGCCGGTCATCGCCGCCACCGACGGAATGAAGCTGCCGGGGAAGATGTGCCGCTTGATGAAGTCCACCGAGCGCAACGCCTGCGCATAGCGATGGTCTTCGATGGTGATGGCCTGGATCAGCGCCTCGCCATCGTCGGCCAGCAGGCTGCCGACCTTGGCGAAGTAGGTGTCCAGATACTGATGGCCGATCGCCTCGATCATCTCGATCGACACCACCCGGTCGTAGCGCCCGTCCAGATCGCGATAGTCGCGCAACAACACGCTGACCCGGTCGCTCAGGCCGGCCGCGGCGATGCGCTGGGTCGCCAGTTCGAACTGCTCGCGCGAGATGGTGGTGGTGGTGACGCGGCAGCCATGCTCGCGGGCGGCGTGCAGCGCAAAGCCGCCCCAGCCGGTGCCGATTTCCACCACATGGTGTTGCGGGCCGAGCCGCAGCTTCTGGCAGATGCGTTCCAGCTTGCGTGTGGCTGCGCGCTCCAGTGCGGCCTCGCCCTGGGCTTCTTCGCCCTCGACGAAGATCGCCGAGGAATACATCAGGTTCTCGTCCAGGAACAGGCGGAACAGCGGGTTGCCCAGATCGTAATGCGCGGCGATGTTGCGCCGGCTGCCGCTGCGGGTATTGCGTGCGAACGCATGCAGGCTGCGCATCGCCCAGCCGCCCAGCCGCGCGGTACCGGTCTCCATCGCATCCAGACGCTCGCGATTGCGCAGCAGCAGGCGCATCAATGCGACCAGATCGTCGCACTGCCATTGCCCGTCCATGTACGACTCGCCGGCACCGACGCTGCCGTTGAGCGCGGCCTGGCGATAGAAGCCGGGGTCGATGACGCGCAACTGCATCTGCAGCGCATCCGCACCACTGGCGTTGCCGAGGGTGGTGACGCCATCGGCTTCGTGCAGCTGCAGCTGTCCATCGCGCAGCTCGCCGAGCGTGGCCAGAAGGCGCTTGCGCAACAGGCGGTCCGTCCAGGAGGCCGCGCGCGGCGCAGCGGTGTCGGGCAGGGACGTGGCGTTCATCGGGGTTCTCGCACAGGCGGATGAGGGTGATCGTGGACGGGGTTGCCGTGCAGCCACAGGCGCAGGGCCTGCCAGTGGATGGCTAGCACCACCTGCACGGTCATCAAGGGGTAGGCCAGCAGCGTGCGCGCCAGGGTGCGTGCGTTGAGCGGCTGGCGTTGCAGGACCAGGGTGGCATCGAAGCGGCGCGTGCCGCGCTCGCTGCCTGCGCCACCGGCGTCAGGATGAGCGGCCGGCGTATCGCCGCCGGGTGCATCCAGCACCTGCATATGCACGCGCAATTGTGCATCCGGCACGCTGAAACGCCAGTCGTACTGATGCTGCATGCCCATGAACGGCGAGACGTGGAAGCGCTTGTCGAAGCGCCAGGCATGCACGTCGCGATGCGTGCGCGCCTGCGCGACCGGCAGCACGTAGGTGTGGCGCTGCTGCCAGGGCGTATTGGTGATTTCTGCAACGATCCAGCGCAGGCCACCGTGGCGATCGAAGCAGTAGTAGAAGCTGACCGGATTGAACACATGGCCGAAGTAGCGCAGATGCGTGAGCAGACGGATCGCGCCATCGGGGCGCTCGCCGGTCTGGGTCTGCACGCAATCGCGCACGGCCTGGTCCAGCGGAACCTGTGGGTCGCCGAGATAATCGCTGCGCCGGAACTGCGCCAGGTTGGCGCGTCCCACCGACCACAGCCAACGCCGCGCAAACACCGCATCGAGCTCGGACAGATCCAGGTACATCAGGAACAGCCGATAGCGGAACGCCAGCGCCCTGGGCGCGAACCGACGGTGCCGCACCCAGCCGGTGTAGATCGCGCTGCGCAGTGTGCCCGCCACGCTGCCGGCACCGCTGTCCTCGCCCGGAGGCAGCGGTACCGCATCGGGGCTGGCTTCGCGCAGCAGCTGCATCACCAGTCCACTCCCAGGCCACGGGCCACTTCCACGCCGCTGCGCAGGCCGTCTTCGTGAAAGCCGAAGCCCCATGCCGCGCCGGCAAACCAGGTGTGCTGCAGGCCCTGGATCTCGGCCTTGCGCGTCTGCGCGGCGAGCGCGGCGGCGTTCTGCACCGGGTGGCGGTAGCGCATGCGCCGCAGCACCTTGTCCGGGGCGATGTCGTGGTCGCGATTGAGACTGACGATGAACGGCTGCGGCGCTTTGATCGACTGCAGCGCGTTCATCCAGTAACTGACCGTGCACGGCGCTTGCGGGTCGGCCGGCACATGCGCATTCCACGCTGCCCAGGCGCGGCGGTCGCGCGGCAGCACGCTGGCGTCGGTGTGCAGGACGGTGTCGTTGTCCTGGTAGGTGATGCCGCCCAGGATCTGCTGCTCGGCCGCTGTGGCATCGCTGAGCAAGGCCAGGGCATCGTCGGCATGGCAGGCCAGCACCACGTTGTCGAAGTGCTCCTCGCCACGCAGGGAGCTGAGCACCACGCCGTTGGGCGCGCGCCGGATCGCATGCACCGGCGTGGACAGGCGCTCGAGCACCTGCCAGCGCCGACGCAGCGCCCGCACGTAGCTGTTGGAGCCGCCGCGCACCACCTGCCATTGCGGACGCCCGCTGAGCTGCAGCATGTGGTGATTGGCCATGAAGCCGATCAGCTGGCCCATCGGGAATTCGAGGATGCGTTGCGAGGGCGATGACCACAATGCCGAGGCCATCGGCACCAGATGCTGGTCGCGAAACGCGTCAGAGTACCCATGCCGCTGCAGATACGCGCCCAGCGTGCTGAAGCGCTCCTCGCTGTGCAGCACCGCCGGTGCCTGCCGGTAGAAGCGGCGCAGGTCGGCCAGCATGCCCCAGAAGCGCGGGCTGAGCAGGTTGCTGCGCTGGCAGAACAGCCCGCCCAGGCTGCCGGCGTTGTATTCGAGCCCGCTGCGCGCATCGTGCACCGAGAAGCTCATCGTGGTCGGCTGCGCGGCCACGTCCAGCTCGGCGAACATGCGCGTGAGCAGCGGATAGTGCTGCGGGTTGAACACGATGAAGCCGCTGTCCACCGCATAGCGCTGGCCGTCCAGCTGGATGTCGTGCGTATGCGTATGCCCGCCCAGATAATCGGCGGCCTCGAACAAGGTGACCTCGTAGCGGCGCGACAACAGCCACGCTGCGCCCAGGCCGGCGATCCCGCTGCCGACCACGGCAATCCTGCCCTCGCTCATCGGCTCACCCGCTCGGCACGCTGGGTGAGCGATTTCGGCATCGGCTTGAGGTCCCACACCAGGCCCACCCACGACATCGCGGTGAGCCCGTACCAGGTGACGTCGTACTCCCACCAGCGCAGGCCCTGACGCGCGGAGCCGGGAAAGAAGTGGTGGTTGTTGTGCCAGCCTTCGCCGAAGGTGAGCAATGCCAGCAGCCAGTTGTTGCGGCTGTCGTCGCGGGTGTCGAAGCGCCGGCTGCCGAAGCGGTGCGCCAGCGAATTGATGGTGAAGGTGGCATGGAACAAGGCCACGGTGGAGATCACAAAGCCCCACACCAGCAGCTGCGCACCGGTGGTCTTCAACGCGGGCGCGGCAACCGCCAGCCAGTCGCCGAGCAGGTACAGCCCGGTCGCCAGCAGCACCGGCATCACGATGTCGAAGCGGTCCAGGAAGCGCAGCTCGGCAAAGCGACGCAGGTCGGGGATGACCTCCCAATCGGTACGGAAGTTGCGCGGGGTCAGGAACCAGCCGGTGTGGCTCCACCAGAAGCCGTGCTGCGCCGGCGAATGCGGATCGCGGCCGGTGTCGGTATGGCGGTGATGGTTGCGATGATGCGCGGCCCACCACAGCGGCCCGCGCTGCACGCAGGTGGCGCCGATGGCCGCGAACAGGAACTGCAGCACGCGCGAGGTCTTGAACGCGCGGTGCGAGAAGTAGCGGTGATAGAACCCGGTCAGCGCGAACATGCGTAGCGCGTACAAAGCCACCGCCATGCCGACCGCGAACCAGGACGCACCGACCCAGAACACCGCCAGGCAGGCCAGGTGCAGCGCGATGAAGGGCAGGGCGCGCAGCCAGTCGATGCGGTCTGCGCGTGCCTCGTCCAGCGGCTCGTCGGTTTGCGAATCCACCCAACGACGCAGGCTGCCGGTGCGTGCTGCGAGCCACCCGAAACGGCGGGTGTCGGCAGGCTGCGGCGGCGCGGCATGTGGGTCAAAGCCAGTACTCGGCACGCGTGGTTCTCCGTGTGTAGTCGTGACCCTTTACGGACGCCGCCGGCAAACAGATGCACCAGCCGGTTTGATCGTCGCATGCGTGCGCGCGCTTGGCGTGCCGGTGCGAACGAATCGCGCAATTGCGCACACATTCAACGGCGCACGCCAGGGTTGAGGCGGATGAGGCTGTTGCTCGGAAGCCGCCTGCGACGTGGTCGCAGGCGGCGTCAGGCGCGCCGGATCAGGGCGCCATTGCCAGTGTGCTGATGCCGCCCTTGGCCACCACGGTCCCGGTGGCAATGCCGCCCGGTGCGCCGCCTGGCGGCTCCAGCGTGACGGCCAGGATGGCCTCGTTGCTGAGCATGGGCATCAGCTGATCGGGAATCTGCGCGCGGCGTGCCCGCTGGTCGTCGAAGGTACCCATCGAATGGGCCTTGCCGTCCGGCGTGATCAGCCACAGCTCGGGCACCTTGTCGGCGGTGGCGGTGCGATCCAGCGGCGTCACCGTGATGGTGTGCTTGTCAGCATCCATCAAGGCGACATAGCCCGGGCGGCCGTCTTCGGTGGCCAGCGTGGAGGCCATCGCGATGCCGGTCGCCGGCGCGGTGGTGGTTGCAGGCGGCGTCACCGGTGTCTGTACCACCGGGCCGGTGCCCGGCGGCGGCTGCACCGCTGCCGGCGGCGTGCGCAGGTTCAGCAGCGCCAGCACGCAGACCGCGGCAGTGGCCAGGCCAGCGGCGCTTGCCCAGCGCCAGAACCGCACGCTGTTCCACACCGTTGGCTTTGGCGTGCCTGACGGCGGCGCTGCCGATGGCGCGGAGGCCACCGAATGCAACGGCGTATCCAAGCCCAGCGTCTGGCGGATGCGTGCCCAGACCTGGCCGGGCGGCGTCACTGCGGCGATCTCGTCCAGCAACGGCGCCAGATGTTCCTGCCACTGCGTCACCGCCTGGGCGAACTGGCCGTCGGTGGCGACGCGTTGTTCGGCAGCCAGGCGCTGGTCGGCACTGAGCAGGCCCAGCACGTATTCGCCGGCCAGCACGTCGCGCGGCGGTTCCTGGTCAATGGGAAAGGGCGTGCTCATCGTTCCAGACATGCCTTGAGTTTGGCCAGGCCGCGGCGGATCCAGCTCTTGACCGTGCCGATCGGTGTGTCGGTGCGCGCGGCGAGCTCTTCATAGGTAATGCCATCGAAGAACGCGGTGCGGATCAATTCGCTGCGCGGCGGCTCCAGCTCGGCCAGGCAATGGTCGATGCGGCGACGCGTGCTGGCGCGCTCGGTGCGCTCCAGCGGCGAGACATCGCCGGCGCGCAGTTCGCCGGCATCGTCCAGCGCCACGTTGCGGCGTTGCGGTGCATTGGCGCGCAGATGATCGATGGCCTTGTTGCGCGCGATCATCGCCAGCCAGGTGAGCCCGCGTGCACGGGCGGGATCGAACTGCCCGGCCTTGTGCCAGATCAGCGTGAACACGTCCTGCAGCACCTCTTCGGCTTCGGCACGTTGCGGGATCATGCGCAGGCAGACCCCGAACAGTTTCGGCGAGGTCTGCCGGTACAGCGCTTCGAAGGCATGCCGGTCGCCGCCCGCGGTTGCGGTCAGCAGTCGTCCGGTTTCATCGTCGTCGTGGCCAGGGATGGCACTCATGCGGTCGGGCGTTGTCTGAGGTGGGGGCGATGCTACCGGACTGTGCTGACGCTGTCCTTCACTTGCGCTGAAACCACAGCAGCACTGCCGCGAGCAGCAGCAGGATCTCGACGCCTGCCAATGCCACCGTGGGTGCGGAGACCGGCCACAGGCGCGCCAGCGAGACGCTGCGGAACAGCACGATCGGCACGTAGAACGCGAGTGCGACCAGCAGGCCGGTGCGCGGTTGATCGATCCAGGCGAAGTAGCAGAACAGGAACGCCATGCCCAGCTGCAGGCCGCCATAGATGACCAGGTATTCCGATTGCCCGGCCGGCGAGAGCTGGGTGTAACCCACGGCATTGGCGGTCTTGGCCGGCGAGAGCGTGCACCAGATTGCCAGGACGACGTAGAGCACTGCGTTGATCCAGAGGTAGGCCTTGGCCATGGCGATGGTCCTGTATGGGGAAGAAGTAACCGGGCCGTTGTACGCAACCGCGTGTGGTCGAACGTGAAGATGGCAGGTGTCTGGTTCACGGGGCGCTGCAGCTCTTGGCCAGCGGCTGCTCGCGCGCCTGGCGCAGTTCATCGGCGCCGACGGCACGCGCAGCGGTGTCCGGAAAAACGATGCGTACGTGCGGATAGCGGCCACGCGCGTCGCGCAGGTTGCCCACGCCACGGAACTGCAGCAGGCGCTTGTCGGCGATGGCATAACGCACTTCGAGCGAGGGCACCGCCGCGCCGTACCATGCATCCAGGCTCAAGCGAAACCGCCGCTCGCCGCCGGTATCGCCGATACGCTCGACACGAAACGCCAACTGGCGTTGCAGGCTGGGCAGCACGAAGTCCACGCGTTGCGGCGCGCTGGCGAGCGCCTCCCAGTTGTTGCGCAGGTAGGCATCGAAGCCGGCATCGATCACGCGCGGGCCGTCGTCGGCCGGCAATGGCGTGCGCTGCTCGGCCTTGCCGGGCTCCTGCTGGAACATCTCGCGCGCGCCGTTGCGTTGCCGCACGCCCTGGCGATAGCCGTCGCGGCCGTCGATCAGGCTGAAGTCGGGCGAGCTGCCGCCGCCATCGACCTGCTTGCGCGCGAACGGGCGCCCATCCGGGCAGCGATACAGCACCACGCGTCCGCCATCGTCGAGCAGCCAGTGCGACTCGCGATAGCGCAACGCGCCGCTGTCGCCATCGAAGGCATCGCCATCCACGCGGGTGACCGCAGCCGCACTCAGCGGCAGGCCGCCCAGCACCAGCAGCAACAACGGCGGAATCGGCCGGCAGACGGTGGCGAGCGCGGCAACGGCGGCGGCGAGTGGGCGCATCGGCGGATTCCTCGATGGGAGTGCCTACCAATACGAGCGCATCCGCAGCACGGATGCGCCGGACGCGTCAGGACGTTCCTGACAAACAGGGCGTCGTTGGCGGCCGGTGCCGTTGGTCAGGGATCGCGTCGCGGTGAGATGCGCGCAACGCTGGCAGGCGTTGCGTTTGACGCGGCATGCCGCCTCGCCAGCCGCTCAGCTGCCTGGGTGCAGCGCGATGCAGTCCACCGGGCAGGCCGGCAGGCACAGCTCGCAACCGGTGCACAGCGCGGCGATCACCGTATGCATGTGCTTGGCGCCGCCGACGATGGCGTCCACCGGGCAGGCCTGGATGCATTTGGTGCAGCCGATGCAGTCGGCCTCCACGATCCAGGCCACCTGCGGCGGCATGTGGCTGCCACGGCTGCGGTCGTACGGGCGTGCAGGACGCTGCAGCACGTGCGCCAACGCGCGTGCCCCGGCGTCGCCGCCGGGCGGGCAGTGATCGACATCGGCCTGGCCGTTGGCCATGGCGTGCGCATACGGGCGACAGCCGTCGTAGCCGCACTGGCCGCACTGGGTCTGCGGCAGCAGGCGGTCGAGGCGTTCGACCAGATCGGGCGATGAGGCGGGCGTTGCGATGTGCATGTCAGTGCAGCAGGTTGCCGCGATACCAGCGCTGCTGCGCCAGCACCAGCATCGGCTTGTCCTCGCGGCTGTCGCCGTAGGCGTGGACGCATGCGTAGTGCGACAGGTCGTAGCGCAGGCGGATCTGTGCGGCCTTGTGCGGGCCGCAATCGCCGTCTGCATAGCGACCGCTCAGCACGCCGGCGTGGTGTTCCAGCTTGTTGCAGATCAACGACAGGCCATGCTGGGCGCACCACGGCTGCAGATACAGGTCCAGCGATGCCGACACCAGCACGACCTCATGCCCCTGTGCTTGATGCCAGTCGATGCGTCGCATCATCTCGGCGCGCAACATCCCGGGCAATGCGTTGCGTGCATGGTCAGCCCCATGGGCGGCCATCTCATCCAGCGAGCGACCACTGAAGACCAGGCGCGTGACGCGCGCACGCAATGCGTGTGCGGAGACCAGCCCGACCCGATAGCCGAACACCCACGGACCGGCCTGCCACTTCGCTGTCGCCAGCTGCGCAGGCGTTGCCACCTTGCGCAGGAAGCGCGCATAGCTGTCGCAGGTGGTGATGGTGTGGTCGAAGTCGAACAGGGCCAGGTGCATGGGGGCGGGGATTGGGGATTTGGGAGTGGGGATTGGTTGGAAGCGTGGTGTCTGTTCCTTCTCCCCTCGGGAGAAGGTGTCCCGCAGGGGCGGATGAGCGGTCGGGCCAGGCACGCGTGTCAGGTCTCCCTCAACAATCAGCTCCGGCTTTTACAAATCCCGATTCCCGATTCCCGATTCCCGATTCCGCTTCACCGCACCGGCATCCCCGGCTGCGCACCACCATCGGCGTCCAGCAGTGCCAGCGCGCCGCCGTCGAAGCCGGCCGACAGGATCATGCCTTCGCTGATGCCGAAGCGCATCTTGCGCGGGGCCAGGTTGGCGATGAACACCACGCTGCGGCCGACCAGCGCTTCCGGTTCGCCATAGCTGGCGCGGATGCCCGAGAAGATCTGGCGCTTGCCCAGTTCGCCGGCATCCAGTTCGAAGCGCAGCAGCTTGTCTGAGCCTTCCACGAATTCGCACACCAGCACCTTGCCGATGCGCAGGTCGAGCTTGGCGAAATCGTCGATACCGATGAGGCTGGGAGTGGCGGTTGGGGATTGGGGGTTGGAAACGGCCGCCGGCGTCGTCTCGGCCTTGGACGGGGCGGGCTTGGCGGTAGTGACAGCGGGTGCCGCAGGTGCGGCCATGGTGTCTTTTGAAGCGTCGGTCATGGCGTCGATCAGTTTGGGGTCGATACGGGTGAACAGGGCGGTGTAGGGCTGGATCACGTGGGTGGTCAGCGGGCGGGCGACGTCTTCCCAGCTGGTCATCGGTGCCGACAGGAAGGCTTCGGCCTCGGCACAGGTGCGCGGCAGGATCGGCTTGAGCGCGGCCACCAGGATCCGGAACAGGTTCAGGCCCTGCGTGCATACCGATTGCAGTTGCGCATCGGCGCCGTCCTGCTTGGCGATCACCCACGGCTTGGTGTCGTCGATGTACTTGTTGGCCTCGTCGGCCAGCGCCATGGTCTGGCGGATCGCGCTGGCCGCATCGTTGCGCTCGTAGGCCTCGCGGATCGGCGCCAGCGCGGCGACGAAGCGGTCGTATTGCGCCGGGTCGGGCAGGGCGTCGGCCAGCTTGCCGTCGAAGCGCTTGCCGATAAAGCCGGCGCAGCGGCTGGCCAGGTTGACGAACTTGCCGACCAGATCCGCATTCACCCGCGCGATGAAATCGCCCAGGTTGAGGTCCAGGTCGTCCACGCCGCCGGACGACTTGGCCGCGAAGTAGTAGCGCAGCGCCTCCGGTTCCAGGCCCACGTCCAGGAAGGTCCGCGCCATCACAAAGGTGCCGCGCGACTTGGACATCTTGGCGCCGTCCACGGTGAGGTAGCCGTTGACGTGCAGCCGGGTCGGCGCGCGATGGCCGGTGCCGTGCAGCACCGCCGGCCAGAACAGGCCGTGGAAATTGACGATGTCCTTGCCGATGAAGTGATGCAGCTCGGTCTGCGTGCCGGCCACCAGATGCGCATCGAAGTCTTCGCCCATCTGCGCGCACAGCGTCTTGAAGCTGCACAGGTAGCCGATCGGCGCGTCCAGCCACACGTAGAAATACTTGCCCGGCTGGCCGGGAATCTGGAAGCCGAAATACGGCGCATCGCGCGAGATGTCCCAGGCGCGCAGGCCGCCTTCGGTGTCCAGCCATTCCTTGAGCTTGGCCTTGACCCCGGGCAGCGCCACATCGCCGGCCAGCCACTCGCGCAAAAATCCGTCGAAATGGCCCACTTCGAAGAAGAAATGCTCCGAGTCGCGCAGTTCGGGCGTGGCGCCGGAGATCACCGATTTGGGCTCCTTCAGCTCGGTCGGCGCGTAGGTGGCGCCGCAGACCTCGCAGTTGTCGCCGTACTGGTCGGCGCTGCCGCAGTTGGGGCAGATGCCCTTGATGTAGCGATCCGGCAGGAACATGCCCTTGGCCGGGTCGTAGAACTGCGCCACCGAGCGGCGGCTGATGTGACCGGCGGCCTCGAGCTTTGTGTAGAAGGCCTCGGTGAGCGCGCGATTGACCGGCGAATTGGTCGAATCGTAATGATCGAAGGTCACCCCGAACGCGGCGAAATCGCGTTCATGGCTGGCCTGGATGTTGGCGATGAAGGCTTCCGGAGTGACCCCGGCCTTTTCAGCGGCGAGCATGATCGGCGTGCCGTGGGTGTCGTCGGCGCAGACGAACCAGGTCTTGTCGCCGCGCAGCCGGCGCGCGCGCACCCAGATGTCGGCCTGGATATAGCCGACCAGATGGCCAAGATGCAGCGGCCCGTTGGCGTAGGGCAGGGCGGTGGTGACGAGTGCGGTGCGGGTCATGGCAGGCGTAATGCGGGGGACAGCCGATTATCGCATTAGTCGAGAGCAGGGATTGGGGCTGGGAGATTGGGGATTCGTCAAAGCAGGATCAGGCCGCGTGCCGGTCCAGACGCGCGGCCTTGGCCGTCGCTGCGGCAGCAGCGGACGATCCCGCCCAATAGGACAAGCCCCCAGAAATGCGCCGACGCACAAAAAAGGCGCCCGAAGGGCGCCCGCTTTTGCGAATCCCGACTCCCGACTCCCCAATCTCAGCTACTCGCGAATCCAGGTCTGGGTCCGGCCCAACGCCTCGATGCCCACATAGCCGCGCATCTGCAGCTTCTTGCCGCCATCGGTCAGGGTGACCTTGGCCTTGTAGGTCTTGCCCTTGGCCGGGTCGAGCACCGAGCCGCCGCTCCACACCGCGGTGCCGTCCGGCTTGAGGCCCCACAGGATGGTCATGCCCTTGATCGGCTTGCCCTTGAGCGCGCCATCGCACTTGTCGCAGGTCGGGTTGGGCCCGTGGTTGGACTGCAGGATGTCGACCACCTTGCCGCTCAGCGTGCCGTTGCCGAGCTGTTCGATCTGCACCACCGACTTGGGCTTGCCGGTCTCGTCGTCGATGGTCTTCCAGCGGCCCACCGGCGAATCGGCGGCCTGGGCCAGCAGCGAGGCGGCGGCCAGCGGCAGGGCCAGCATCAGGGTCTTGAAGGTCTTGCGCATGTGTCCCCTCCCAGGGATTGCTATGGCCGCCGTCGACGGCCTGACCGGAATGTATACCGTGGAGTATGGTGGCGGAAAGACGCGCTGCGGAATGCGTTCATTCGGCTACTGCAGCGTCACCTGCCTGCGGTTGTCCGCCGGCACGCGGTCGATCAGCTTGTTGTCCGGATCGAAGCCGGCTTCGACCGGCAGGCGGTCCACGGTCATGCTGAAACTGGGCGCGGCGCTGGTGACGTGCTGCCGTTGCAAGGCCAGCACCGGCGCTTGCGTATCCTTGCCGGCCGGAGCGCCGTAGATCGCCACTTCGATCCAGTCGTCCAGCGGCACTGCATGCTCCTTGCCCTTGCCATCGGCCTGCAGCTTGGCCGCCTGCGCTTGCACGGTCACCTCGAAGCGGCCATCGGGGCGTTTGCGTGCCTGCGCGCTGACCACGCGGTTGTCGTAGAAGGTGATCTTCTCGAACAGGTCGGTGATCAGCCCTTGCTGGTCCGGGCGTGCCTCGGCGCGAATGGCCTGCAGCAGCTCGGCCGAGGTGGTGTAAGGCGGCTGTTGAAACGCCTTGGCCGCCAGAAAGCGCTGCAATGCGCGATTGAGCGCCTGCTCACCGATATCCTCGCGCAGCCGATAGAACGCCAGCGAGCCCTTGCGGTAGTGGATGTATTGCTGATCCTCCACCCGATACAGCGGCAACTCCTCGATGGTTTCGCCACCACGGCCTTCCAGGTAGCGATCCAGCTCGTAGCGGAGGAAACGGCGCATATGCGCGCGTCCGTACTCGCGCTCCATCACCATCAACGCCGAATACTGCGCCAGCGATTCGGACAGCAGGGTGGCGCCCTGCACGTTCGCACCGATCACCTGGTGCGCCCACCACTGGTGCGCCACTTCGTGCGCGGTGACATAGAACACGTAGTCGATGTCGTCCTTGTCGCGCAGGTCGGCGATGAAGCCGATCGACTCGGAGTAGGGAATGGTATTGGCGAACGACTGCGCAAACCGCGCGTAGCCGGGGAACTCGATGATGCGCACCTGATGATGCTGATACGGGCTGAAGTTGGCTTCGTAATAGGCCAGCGATTTCTGCACGCTCTCGATCATGCGCTGCACGTTGTACGGATGCTTGGGGTCGTAATAGATCTCGATCGGGATGTTCTTGTAACGCGCCTTGCGCACTTCCCAGCGTGCCGACAGGTAGGCGTAGAAATTGAGCATGGGGCGATCCATCACGTAGCGGAAGCAGCGCCTGCCATTGCGTTGGAATTCCTGTTGCAGATAGCCCGGCGCCAGCGCGATCTGGTCCGGCGCGGTGCAGACGGTGCTGGCGAAAGCGAGCCAGTCGGCATCGTTGCTGACGTAGGTGTTGGCGCGCGCGGCCTGGTCTTCGAGCTTGGGCATGCGGGTGGGTTCGCCCAGGCCGCGCTTGCGGCGCTCGTTGCGGTCGCTGATCTCGGCCTGCGTGTTGTAGCCGAACCAGGGCAGCCGGGTGGTGTTGAAGAAGCTGCCGTTGGCGACCAGTTCGGTTTGCGCCTGCTCGGCGGTGAGGCCGTGCGGGTGCTGGTCCACGCGGAAGCGGAACACGCGCTCCTGCCCGGGTTGCAGCGGTGTCTGCAGGCGGTAGACGCGATAGCCGGCCGGGATGTCGTGCGTGGTCAGCGTCTGCCCGCCCAGATCCACCTTGACCAGGCTGCGGTCGCCAGTGCGGCCCTGCATGCCGATGTGCACTTCGCTGATCGGTGTGGGGTGGGTGTTGCGCACCGTCCAGGTGGCATCGACCACGACCGACTGGGTTTCCGGATGCAGGTCGACGTGGTTGTCGACGGCGACGATGCGCGGCTGCGGCAGATCCTTGTACTTGCGGTAATCGCGCTCGTAGCGTGCCTGCAGGTCCAGCTGTTGTTCCGGCGACAGGAAGCTGTTGTAGACGTTGGTGTTCCAGTACAGCCAGCCGCCGATCGCCGCGAAGCCGAGCAGGGTGATCGCCAGGGCCGCACCGGTCGGGCTGCGCAGGCGCCGTAACGCCAGCCGCACGCGCTGGCGCAGGTCATGGCCCACGCCGCGCGGCCAGAACGCCGAGGACAGCAGGAGCAGCGCCAGCAGGCACACGCCCCAATAGCCCTGGAACCACAACTGGCCGGGCAGGAAGTGCCCGTAGCCGTTCATGTCAGAATACGGCGCGTTGGGCCAACCGCCGAAGGTGTAGAGGTTCTGGGTGTAGTCGAGCATCGACAGCACCGATTGCCCGATCAACACCAGCATCAGCAGCGCATAGCCGACGAACTTGTTGTTGCTCAGCACCTGCAGCGCCAGCGCCATGCCGCCCATCAGCACGTACAGCACCGAGCCCAGCGCCAGCGTCTTGAGATACAGCAGCGGCTCGATGCTGGTATAGCCACGGCCCAGCTGCAGCGCGATCGAGGTCAACGCACCGGCGGCCTGGAAGCTGGCGATCACCGCCAGCAAGGCGACGAACTTGCCGAGCAGCGGCACCCAATCGGGGACCGGCATCGCGTCGGTGATGCCGTCGATGCGGTTGCTGCGCTCCTTCCACACCAGCTCGCCGGCATAGAACAGCACCACGATGATCAGCAGAAAGCTGTAGCTGTTCTGCAGCGCCTCCAGCATCAACGAGGTCACCGGCAGCACGGCAGTGCCGTAATAGCGCGCTTTGAACAGCGCGGTCGGAATGAAGTTGGCCAGGCCCAGCATCAGCAGCACCACGAACGGCGCGCTGCGCAGCACGCCCAGCGTGTCGAAGCGGATCTGGCGCAGCAGTTGCCGCCATGCAGTGGCCGCGCCGAAGCGCGGGGTGACCGTCAGGCGTGTCGTGCCGACGCGCGCGCTGGCGGGAGGTGCATCAGCGGGCGTAACCGACGCCACACCACGGCGCCGCCGCGTCCCGCTGCGCTCGGTACGGAACAGCGCGAAGGTGGCGGCAAACAACACACCGCTCATGCCCAGCCACACCGCGCGATTGGCGAGCAGGTAGCCGGTCAGCGGCGGTAGCTGGTGGTTGCGCTGTTCCACCGACCAGTAGCGCAGCGTCTGCGATAGCGCGCGAATGCCGAGCGGGTCGGCCAGCGTGGCAATCCACACATTGTCCAGGTCGGCCATCAGCGCACGGCTCACGCCGTAAAGCACGAAGAACACGATCACGCCGATGTAGACCCACAGGATGCTGCGCGTGGTCACCGCCAGCACCGACAGCAGCGCGGTGGTGAACAGCAGGTTGGGCAGCACCAGCACCAGCAGCGACCACAGATAGGGCAGCACCGCGACCGGCCCGAGCCGCGCCTGATCGATCCACGGCATGAACTGCGCGGCGAACATGCCCAGCGCGATCACCACATACATCAGCATGCCGGCGATCAGTGCAGCACCGATGCGGCCGAGCAGGTAGTCGCGCCGCCGTATCGGTGTGGAAAACACCAGCTCGGCAGTGCCCAGGTCAAAGTCGCGCAGCAGGGCATTGCTGACGAACAGGGTGATCACCAGCAGGCCAAGCAGGCTGAAAAGCCCCAGTAGCGTGGCGATCACCGTAGGCGCATTGCGCAGCACGTTGCCGATGCCGCCGCCGATCTGCACCGCATCGCTGGACAGCGCGGCAAACGCCAGCAACGCGTACAGCGCGGCCAGCAGCCACAGCAAGGGCGAGCGCAGTTGTTCGCGCAGCTCGAAGCGCAGGAACGCCATGATCATCGCCGCGCTCCGTCAGGCGGCCAGCGCTTGCTTGCGCAGGCGCTGGAAATAGACATCCTCAAGATCGGGAGCGACCTGTTCGAACCCCGGCTCCGGGCAGTCGGCACTGAACACGTGGATCACCGGGTGGCCGGCAATCAGGCGCGTGGACAGCACGGTGAAGCGCGCCTCGTAATCGGGCAATGCCTGCTTGCTGACCTGTTTGCGCCAGACCTGCTGATGCAGCATGTCGATCGCATCGGCGGGCCGCCCGCTGAGCAGCACCTGGCCCTTGTTCATGATGGCCATCGTCGGACACAGGTCGGTGACGTCTTCGACGATATGGGTGGACAGGATCACCACCACGTTTTCGCCGATTTCGGCCAGCAGATTGAGAAAACGATTGCGCTCCTCCGGATCCAGCCCGGCGGTGGGCTCGTCGACGATGACCAGTTGCGGATTGCCCAGCAGCGCCTGCGCAATGCCGAAGCGTTGCCGCATGCCGCCGGAATAGGTGCCGAGCTTGCGTTTGCGCGCGTCCCACAGGTTGACCTGCTGCAATAGTCGCTCAACCACCTCCTTGCGTTGGCCGCGATCGGTGAGCCCCTTGAGCACGGCGAAGTGATCGAGCATGTCCAGCGCGCTCACCTTCGGGTACACGCCGAAATCCTGCGGTAGATAGCCCAGCCGGCGCCGCAATGCGTCCTTGTCGGCAAGTACGTCGATGCTGCTGCCATCGGCGTCGGTCAGGCTGACGCTACCCGAGTCGGGTTCCTGCAGCGTGGCCAGCGTGCGCATCAGCGACGACTTGCCGGCGCCGTTTGGCCCCAGCAAGCCGAACATGCCGCGCGGGATGTCGAGCGTGACGCCTTGCAGCGCATGCACGCCATTGGCGTAGGTCTTGGACAGCGCACGGATCTGCAGCATGGACGGTTCCTGTGTCCTGGGTGGCCTGATCTTCACGGCGTGACCGCAGTGCCGCATGCGCCGAAAGTCACAGAGACGATCGACTACGCCTGCTCGACATGACCGTGCGGCGGATGTGACCGAACCCGCAGGGGATGCTGCGCTCAACCCACTTCGTACAACTCCAGCGGCAGGTCATCCGGGTCGGCGAAGAAGGTGAAGCGGCGGCCGGTGTACTCGTCGATGCGGATGTCTTCGGTGACCACGCCATGCGCAGTGAGATGCGCCACGGCCGCGTCCAGATCCTCGACACGGAAGGCGAGATGGCGCAGGCCGCGTGCTTCCGGGCGGCTGGGGCGCAGCGGTGCGGCGGGAAACGAGAACAGCTCGATCTGGCCGCCATCGGGCAGTGCCAGGTCCAGCTTCCAGGAATCGCGCGCCTGCCGGTAATGCTCATCGAGCACCCGCAGGCCCAGGATGTCGCAGTAGAACCGTTTGGACACCGCGTAGTCGCCGGCGATGATCGCGACATGGTGGATGCCGGCAAGCTTCATGCGGCACCTCGCAAGCCCTGCGCGATCGGCTGCGACGCGCCCAGACTGTCGGCGAACGCCGATGCGTTGCGCGCAGCGGCGGTGCCATGCGGTGCGCGTGCGGGCACCACCGCGCTGGTCGAGCGAGACGTCTTCGCATGCATGGGTGGTTGCAGGGCGTGCGGCATGGCGACCTTCCAGGTAAACAGTACGCAAGCATACCCGCGGGCCGTTGCACGCTGGTGCACCGTCACAGCTTGCCATCGCATGGCTGTGCTCGCCTGGCCGCGCATGGCAGGATGCGTTGCCACCGATCAGACACGCCGATGCCCGAGTCGCCATCCACCGCCGCACCGCAATTCCAGCGCAGCATGCAGGTG
The DNA here is from genome assembly GCF_040202385.2 of Xanthomonas sp. WHRI 6108. Lineage (NCBI taxonomy): Bacteria > Pseudomonadati > Pseudomonadota > Gammaproteobacteria > Lysobacterales > Lysobacteraceae > Xanthomonas > Xanthomonas sp. WHRI 6108. The sequence continues at coordinate 1,560,693 of NZ_CP168198.1, forward strand.
CGCCACCTGGTGATGTTGTCGCTGGGGGGCGTGATCGGCACCGGCCTGTTCTTCAATACCGGCTACATCATCGCCAGTACCGGCGCGCTCGGCACGGTGATCGCCTATCTGATCGGCGCGCTGGTGGTGTATCTGGTGATGCAGTGCCTGGGCGAGCTGGCGGTGGCGATGCCGCAGACCGGCGCCTTTCATGTGTATGCCGCGCGTTATCTCGGACCGGCCACCGGGTACGTGGTGGCGTGGTTGTACTGGCTGACCTGGACGGTGGCGCTGGGCTCGAGCCTGACTGCGGCGGCGTTCTGCATGCAGTACTGGTTCCCGCACACACCGGCATGGCCGTGGTGCCTGCTGTTCTGCGCGCTGATCTTCGGCCTGAACACGGTGTCGGCGCGCTGGTTTGCCGAGGGCGAATTCTGGTTCTCGCTGATCAAGGTGATCACGATCGCGCTGTTCATCGTGCTTGGCGGCGCGGCGGTGATCGGCGTGCTGCCGTTGGCCGATGGGTCGCCGGCCCCCGGATTGCGCCACCTGCGCGCCGACGGCTGGTTTGCGCAAGGCACGCTGCCGATCCTGATGACGATGGTGGCGGTGAACTTCGCCTTTTCCGGCACCGAGTTGATCGGCGTGGCCGCTGGCGAAACCGCGCAGCCGGCGCGTGCGATTCCGCTGGCGATCCGCACCACGCTGGTGCGGCTGGTGGTGTTGTTCGTCGGCACCGTGCTGGTGCTGGCCGCGTTGCTGCCGGCCGAGCAGGCGGCGGTGGACACCAGCCCGTTCGTGCGCGCGTTCGAGTTGCTGGGCATCCCGTATGCGGCCGATGTATTGAATGCGGTGATCCTGACCGCGATCCTGTCGGCAGCCAATTCCGGCCTGTATGCGGCCGCGCGCATGCTGTGGTCGCTGGCCAACGAGGGCACGCTGCCGGCGCGGCTCGCAGGCCTGACCCGGCGCGGCATCCCGTTGCCGGCCCTGATACTGAGCATGCTGGGCGGCCTGTTGGCGCTGCTCACCGGCGTCTATGCGGCCGATACCGTGTTCGTGGCGATTTCGGCGGTGTCCGGCTTTGCGGTGGTGGTGGTGTGGCTGAGCATCTGCGCCTCGCACTACCGGTTCCGGCGCCAGTTGCTGCGCGATGGCATCGCGCCGGAGAGCCTGGCCTATCGCGCACCGTGGTATCCGTGGACGCCGCTGCTGGGCTTTGCACTCTGTCTGCTGGCCTGCATCGGCCTGGCATTCGATCCGCAGCAGCGCATTGCGCTGTGGTGCGGCATTCCGTTTGTGGCGCTGTGCTACGGCGCCTACGCACTCACCCAATGGCTTGCGAGCAGGAGGCAACCCGCATGACGATTCTTCCGCGCCAGCCGCGCGCCGGTGCGCCTTTCAGCCAGGCGCTGCAGCAGGACGGCTACGTGCTGCTCGATGGCGCGCTCGCCACCGAACTGGAGCAGCGCGGTTGCGATCTCAACGATGCGCTGTGGTCGGCGCGCGTGCTGATGGAGCAGCCGGAGCTGATCTACCAGGTGCATCGCGACTATTTCGCTGCCGGCGCGCAATGCGCCATCACCGCCAGCTACCAGGCCACGCCGCTGGGCTTTGCCGCGCGCGGGCTGGACCTGGCGCAATCGCAGGCGTTGATCGCACGCAGCGTAGACCTGGCCGCACAGGCGCGTGCCGATCATCTGCAGGCGCGACCGCAGCACGCGCCGTTATGGGTGGCCGGGTCGGTCGGGCCGTACGGCGCCTACCTGGCCGATGGCTCGGAATACCGCGGCGACTACGCCCTGCCGCTGGCGCAACTGATGGACTTCCATCGCCCGCGCATCGCCGCGTTGGCCGAGGCGGGGGTGGATGTGCTGGCTTGCGAGACGCTGCCGTCGGCCAACGAGATCGTCGCGCTGCGCCTGCTGCTGGAGGAGTTCCCGCAGCTGCACGCGTGGTTCTCGTTCACCCTGCGCGATGCGGCACATTTAAGCGATGGCACCGCGCTGGCGCAGGTCGTACCCGCGCTGGATGCGTGTGCGCAGGTGATCGCGGTAGGCATCAACTGCATTGCGCTGGAGCAGGTCACCGTCGCGTTGCAGACATTGTCCGCACTGACGACGCTGCCGCTGGTGGTGTACCCCAATTCCGGCGAGCACTACGATGCCGGCGCAAAACAGTGGCATGCCGGCAGCACGACCGCCTGCACCCTGGCCGACCAGCATGCGCAGTGGCTGGCGGCCGGTGCGCGGCTGATCGGCGGTTGCTGCCGCACCACACCGCGCGACATCGCCGCGCTGGCGCGTGCGCGGGTGGCGGGCTGAGCTGCCTCAGCCCTTCTGCGTGGCGATCCAGCGCTGGATCTTGTCCTGCAGGATATCCAGCGGCACCGAGCCGTCCTTGAGCACTTCGGTGTGGAAGGCGCGCACATCGAAGCGCGGGCCCAGTTCGCGTTGCGCCTGCTCGCGCAACTGCGCGATCTTCATCTCGCCGACCTTGTAGGCCAGCGCCTGGCCGGGGATGGCCATGTAGCGGTCCACCTCGGCCTCGGCATCGGTCCGGGTCATGGCCGAGTTGTTGAGCATGTAGTCGATCGCCTGGGTGCGGGTCCAGCCCTTGCTGTGCAGGCCGGTGTCGGTGACCAGGCGAATCGCACGCCACAACGCATTTTGCAGGTAGCCGTAGTAGTTGTACGGGTCCTGATACAGGCCCAGTTCGCGGCCCAGCGATTCGGCATACAGCCCCCAGCCCTCGATATAGGCGGTCTCGCCGCCCAGGCGGCGGAACTTGGGCAGGTCGGTCAGCTGCTGCTGCAGCCCGAGCTGGAAATGGTGGCCGGGGATGGCCTCGTGCAGATACAGGCTCTCGGTCTCCCAGGTCCGGCGCGTGTCCAGGTCGGAGGTGTTGACGTAGAACACGCCCGGTGTGCTGCCGTCGCCGCTGGGACGCATGTACGAGCCGCTGGCGGCCGACTGCGCACGCTGCGGTTCCACCACGCGCACTTCCAGCGCCGGCATGCCCTGCACATTGAACAGGCGCGGCACCGCGGCCTGTACGCGTCCCTGCAGGCCGCGGTAGTAGCCCAGCAGTTCGGCTTCGCTGCGGAACGCAAAGCGCCTGTCGGTCTGCATGAACTTGTAGAACTTGGGCAGGTTGCCGCGGAACCTGACCTGCTTGGCCAGCGTGGCGATCTCTGCCTGCAGGCGCGCGACCTCGTCCAGCCCGATCTGATGGATCTGCTCCGGGGTCAGCTCGGAGGTGGTGCTCTGGCGCACGTCGTAGGCGTACCAGGCCGCGCCATTGGGCAGCGCGGTCAGGCCGTCGGTGTCGCGGCAGGCCGGCAGGTACTCGGTGGCGATGAATCCGCGCAATGCCCGGTACGCCGGCATGATCCGCACTTCGATCAGCCGCTTGTACTCGGCGGTGATGCGCTGCTTGTCGGCCTCGGGCATGTCTGCCGGCAGGTTGCGCACTGGACCCCAGAACAGGCTGTCTTCGGCATTGCGCGCGATGATCGCGTCCAGCTGCGGCAGCACCTTCTGCATCAATACCTTCGGCTGCACCACGCCGGCCTGCATTCCGGCCCGCATGTTGGTGATGGCCTGGTCGAACAGCTCCGGGATGCCCACCGCGCGCCGCGACCAGTTGTCATAGTCCTTGACCGTCTTGAACGGCTGCGCGCCGGTGCCCGAGCCCAGCACCACCGCGATGCTGGCGATGTTGTAGAACTGATTGATCGGCAGCATCCAGCTGGGGAACTGCTCGGCCGCCAGTGCGCTGCGCGCATCGCGCACGAAGATCTGGTAGCTCAGCAGGTCCTGCCCGCTCAGCCCGTCCGGCCCCAGCGCCTCGGCCTTGCCCAGCCACAGCACGGTGAAGTCGTGCGACTGCTGCCGGAACGCCGGCGACAGGAAGTTGGGCAACTGGTCGTTGTAGCGGGTCTCGCCCTGGAAGGTGGCCTGCAGCGGGTTGAGCTTGAGCGAGGCATCCCAGTACTGGTCGTAGAGCAAATTGAGCTGCTGCGCCTTGGTCAGCACCACCGGTGCGGCCACGGCACGCGGCCTGGGCTTGGCGGCCTTGCCACCCCTGGCGGCCCTGGTGGTCTTGGCCGCCGGCTTGGCGGTCTTCTTGCCCTTGCTCGCCTTGGCGCGGGTTTGCGTGGTCTGTGCCTTGCCGGTTTTCTTCTTGGCCGCGTCGGCGGGCGCTGCCACTGACAGGCTCAGCACGGCGGCCAGGGCCAGGGACAGCAGGCGGGAAAAGCTGAGGGGCATTACCGGCTCCGGGAACAAGCGAGCGGGGAGCTTGCCCGATCCGCACCGTTCCGGCCACCCATGCGGCACACGGGGGGCGCCTGGAATTCATGAAGCCCGCTGCGCACGCCTGCAGCACGCAGGCATGTTGCAGTGCGATAGGCTTGTGCACATGCCAAGGGATGAATCGACATGCGGGACGCAGCTGCCCGTGCAGGGCGGGCAGGGCTTCTGGCGCGATCCGGCATTGCCCTTCGTCGAACTGCGCCAGGTGATCAACAGCCGCAGCCTGTGTTATGCCGCGCATACGCATGAGCAATGGTCGGTGGGCGCGATCGATCGCGGGCTGGCGCGCTATCGCAATGGACGCATGCAAGCGCAGGTGGGTGCGCGGTCGCTGACCCTGATCAACCCTGGCGATGTGCATGCCTGCAATCCGGATCAGCAGCAGGACTGGTCGTTCCGCATGCTGTATCTGGACGTGGCGTGGCTGCGCGAACAACAACGCGCACTCGGCCTGGCCGCCAATGCGGATGTGCACATGCTGGCAGCGCCGCTGTGCCAGACCCCGGCTGCCTATGCCGCGTTCGAGCGCATGCATGCCGTGTTGACCGATGGCAACGCCGATGCGCTGGCACGCGAGAGTGCGTTGATCGCGTTCGTGGCGCGGCTGCATCTGCATGTGGAGCCGATCAGTCGTGCGCTTGCGGTCGATACCGGGCCGATGCAGCGGGTGGCCGAGTATCTGCAGACCCATCATGCGCGTGCGGTCTCGCTGCGCGAGCTGTGCACGCTGGCCGGGATGCCGGCGGCGCGCTTGATTCGCGGCTTTCGTCAGGCGCACGGGCTGACCCCGCATGCGTATCTGCTGGATTGCCGTTTCCAGCGTGCGCGCGAGGCCTTGCGGCGCGGCGGTGACATTGCCGAGGTCGCCTACGCGCATGGCTACGCCGACCAGGCGCATCTGCAGCGCAGCTTCAAACGTGCCTGGGCGGTGACGCCGGGGCGTTACCGCAATGCCGTGCCCCATTCGGTCAGCAGATAGACCGCGCTCAGCACCAGCAGCGCCGCCAGCACCCGGTTCAACCGCCGCAGCTGCCTTGGTACCTGCACGTGCCGCCGCAGCACGGCGCCGGCCAGCAACCAGCACCCCAGCGAGGGATAGCAGATCAGCGCATACAACGCCGCAAAACCCGCCAGCTGCGTGGTGCCTGCCGTCGCATACAGGGCAACGCCGGAGGTCGCCGCCAACCAGGCCTTGGGGTTGAGCCACTGCATCGCCGCACCGGTCCAGAACGAGGCCGCCGGGCGCGTCCCGGCGGTCTGGATGACGCCATCGTCGCGCAGCAGGCGCCAGGCCATGTAGAGCAGAAACGCCACCCCGGCCAGATGCAATGCACGGCCGAGCAGCGGCCAGCGCAGCAGCACCTGCTGCAGTCCCATGCCCACCAGCAACAGCAGCGCGACGAAGCCGACGGTGGCGCCGATCACATGGCCGTGCCCGGCACGCGCGCCGGCGCTGGCGCCGGTGCTCAGCGCGACCAGGTTGACCGGCCCGGGCGAAATCGAGCACACCAGCGCGAAGCTGGCCATTGCGACAAGATGGTCCATGGCGCGGAATCCATAGCGGGGCGCAACAGCATGGCCAGCGAGCGCGGCGACGGATTGAACAAAATTTCGATGGGCGGTCGCTGCGGGCGTTGCGTGATCGGTAAACGCAGCCAGCGGTCGTCAGGCAGCGACACGTATGACCGACGAGGCCGGGTGCAAGCCACGGGCGCTGGCCGTCGCCTGGCAGTGCTGCGGTCGGCAGGTCTTGCGTTGTCAGCCGGCGGCGGCTTCTTCGCGCAGTTGCTCGGCGCGCTCGGCGCCCAGGTATGCGCCGATGGCGCGGCGCGCCAGATACAGCAGCGGGATCAGTGCGATCGCAAAGCCCATCTTGTAGACGTAGTTGAGCGTGCTCACCGCCAGGAACTGGTCGATGGACCAATGCTGCGGGCCGAGCACGAAGGCGATGTAGATCACCACGAAGCTGTCCACCAACTGCGACACCGCCGTGGAGCCGGTGGCGCGCAGCCACACGTGCTTTTCGCCGGTGGCACGGCGGATGCGATGGAACACCGACACATCGATCAACTGGCCGAACAGGAAGGCCACCAGCGAGCCGCCGATCGTCCACAGCCCCTGGCCGAACACCGCTGCAAAGGCGGCCTGGTAGTCGGGCACGCCCTGGCTCTGCGCCGCCGTGACCCACCAAGCCGCCGGCGCCAGTGCGATGGCGGCGAACGCGAACACGAAGCCGTAGCCGATCAGCGCCACCGCCACCCACGAGATGAAACGCACCCCGCGGCTGCCGAAGAACTCGTTGATGGTGTCGGTCATGATGAACACCACCGGCCACAGCAAGGTGCCGGCGGTGAAGCTGAGCGAGCCGGTCTGGCCGAACAGGTTCCAGTTCAACGGCGCGATGCCGAGGGTGTCTTCCAGCGCGAAGATCTTGACCCCGATGAACTCGGCCAATGCCGCGTTGACGCAGAAGAACGCGGCCAGCGCAATGAACAGGCGAACCGCACGATCGTCGAGGGTGCGCACCTGTGTCATGGCGTTAGCGATCCGCGGTACGGGTAAAGGGAACCGATTCGGGCGCCACTGCGCCGCCGGAGATGATGAAGCTCATCGCCTGGTCCACGCTCCAGTCGGTGGGCGTGAGCAGCTCCACCGGCACGATCTCCAGATAGCCGGAGGTCGGGTTGGGCGTGGTCGGCACGTACACCGCTGCCAGCTCGCGGCCGGTGCCCTGTTCCTTGATCACCCGCGTGACCAGACCGACCGACTTCATGTCCCGGTGCGGGAAGTCGATCAGCACCACGCGCTGTGTGCTGCCGGGCTGGGTCTGCAGGATGTCGAGCAATTTGCGCGCGCTGTCGTACACCACGCTGGCCAGCGGGATGCGCCGCATGATCGCCTCGAACCAGCGCAGCAGGCGCTGGCCGATCACCCGCCGGCTGAGGATGCCGACAAACAGGATCGCGCCCACGGTGGCGATCAGCGCAATGGTGTTCTGCACCCACAGCGCCTTGATCCAGCCCAGATAGTCGGGGAACGAGGCGGCGATGCGTTCGGACAACGGCACCACCCATGGGCTGCTGATGCCCGACAACAGCGAGAACACGAACTTCACCACCACCCAGGTCAGCCAGACCGGCAGCAGGGTGAGCAAACCGGTCAGAAAGACGCGTTGCAGGGAAGGGCGGGTGGGCGGAGTGGGGGATTCGGACATACGCGCATTGTAGGCATTCGGCCGCGTCCGGTGCAGGCGCGCAGCGCGCCTTGTTCGCCGGGGAGACGGCAAGTGCGCATTGGCGCCATGCCACTCGCGGCTCTGTCCGGGCCGCTCTAAGATGACACAGCTCATCCACGGACGGTTGCCCCCGCATGCTCGCCAAATTCCTCAAGTCGGCCCTGCTGGGGCTATGCATCCTGATCGCCCTGCTGGTGGCCCTGTACGCGATCTCCGCGCGCTGGCCGATTCCTGACGCGCAGCGCCAGGCGTTGGCGCAGATCGATCAACCACCAGCCGCACCGCCGGCAGGCTCGAATCTATTTGCTGCACTCTGGTTGCTGCCGTATGCCGTGCCGGCTACCGAACAGGACGTCGTGATGGCACGCGATCTGCAGCGGTTTGCGAACACCAGGACTGCGGCCGATTTTGTCAGCGACGCAGCGCGCTATCCGCGCACGCCGCCGTGGCCAGTCGCCGCACCGCCCAAGTGCAACTGGTCCACTCCAGACTGCCTGGACAAGGTGCGCGCTCAGCCCCAGGCCTATGCCGATGCGCTGATGTCACAGGCACCGCTGTTGCAGCGCGCCGCCACGCTGTCATCGCGTGACTATTACCGCAATCTGTTTCCGACCCGTGCCGACACACCGCTGCCGGAGTTGCAGGGGTTGAGTGTGCCGATGACCCAGCACGCGCTGGACTTCGTCCAGGGCCACCAGCAGGCTGCGTTGTCTGGCGTGTGTGCGGACGCACAGGTGGCGCGCGTGCTGTTGCGCGGTCAGGACACACTGATCGCGACGATGATCGGGGCAGCCATGTTGCGCGGTAACGCCGAGCTGTTCACCGACATGCTGAGCGAACTGCCGTCCACCCAGCCGTTACCTGCGCATTGCCAAGCGGCATTTGCGCCGTTGACGATGGATGAGACCAGCCTGTGTGGAGGCCTACGCGGCGAAGCACGCTTGGTCAGCGCCAATTACCGCGCGGTCGTCGAAGCCGGCGGCGAGCAGCGGCGCTGGTACGACAGGTTGGTACCGCCGCTGCTGGACGTTGAACGAACCCGTGCACTGACCGCGCCGTATTACACCTGGGCCTGCCACACCGACGTGCGCACGCAGCTGGAGCAGGACCGCAAGGTGGCGACCAGTGCCATACCCGCCGCGCCAACAGTGACCTTCGCCTGTATCGCTAACGCAATCGGCTGCCTGTTCGCCGACGTGGAGCATATGGATAGCGCGCAGTATCAATGGCAGTTGCAGGATCTGGCCGCGACAACGCGGCTGACCTCGGCAGTGCTGTGGCTACGTGCGCATCCTGCCGAGCAACAGACGCTGGCGCAGCGCTTGGATCAACTGCCCGCCACGCTGATCCGACCAGGGCGCGACATCACCGCTGTAAAAGATGGAAAGACGCTAGAACTGCCGCGTTACGCGCGCAGCGATCACGCCAACCTGCAGATGCCATTGGCGGCAAGCAAGGTGGCACAGGCAGCAGCGATGCAGGGCAAGCCGTGACACTTGCGGCTGCAGAAGGCGACACCAGGGCAGGCAAGCACGCGTCGCTGATTGCATAACGAGCAACGCCACCCAGGAACGGATCCCGGGTGGCGTTGTCAGGCACTACATCAGCGTGATGCCCCTACTTAGAACCGGAAGTTCAACCAGCCCATCACGAAGGTCGAATCGCCGTAACCGGCCTTTTCGAGCGCGGGCCCGGCCATCAGGTGTTCGGCGCGGAAGGTCACCGACCAGTTCGGGTCGATGTTCCAGGTGGCGTTGATGCGCGGCATGGTGCCGATGCGGCGCTCGCCGGTGCTCTGCGTGCGGGCGTAGGCGCGTGCCTGGTTGTTGTAGATCGCATCGCTGGTGGTCTGCCGCCACAGGGTTTCCCATTCCAGGTTCACGGTGATCTTGGAAGTGGGCGAGAAGGTGAACGTGGGCGCGGCGGTGACCAGGTTGACCGGGCCGAAGAACGTGGCCCAGCTGAAGTAGATCGTATTGCCGTACAGGAAGTTGTTGTTGCGCAGCGTGCCGGTGCCGGAGGTGCCACCGCCGCCGGAAGCGATTTCGCTATGGAAGCCCAGCCGCGGTTTCCAGCCCGATTCGCTCAGCGTCCAGGCATTGGAGGTGCTGGCCATGTAGGCACGCAGATCGCGCCCGCCGTAGCTGCCGCGCTGCACGGTCACGAACGAGTCGGTGCGCAGCTTGCCCACATTGCCCCACAGGCGCAGGCCGTAATAGTTGCGGTTTTCTTCGGCGGTCTGCCGGCCCCAGACCTGATTGTCGTTGCGGAACTGGTAGAAGAACGGCTCCAGGTACATCGGCTTGGCGGTCGGCATGCGATAGCCGCCGACCACGCCGCGGAAGTGCCGCGAGCGGTCGATGCGATCGTCGCCCAGGCCTTCGGTGCCATCGAGGTTGAAGTTGAAATCGAACAGGTCCACGCGGGTCTTTTCGCCGATCGCCCAGGCGCGCACTCCGTTGAAGGTCACGAAGATATCGGTGTTGTCGCGCAATGCCATCAGCGTGGTGGGGCCATCGACAAACACCTGACGACCGACTCGCAGGCCGAGGTCGGCATCTTTGACGCGTCCTTTCACATCGAAGAACACCTGCTGCAGGATCGCGTTGTTTTCCTGCGTGCCGGTCTTGGTACCTTCGTTGCGTCCATCCAGGCTGCCGTGCGCCAGTTCCGTATACAGACGGAAATGCTCGCCGACATGGAAGTCGGCGCCGAAGAACGCGCGCAACAGATACTGCTGCTGCGAATGGCTGCCGGGAATCAAACCGGGATTGGTGATGGTGTTGCTGCGCACGCGCAATTCATTGCTGAGCGAGACATACACATCGCCCGATTCATTGAACGGGATGTACTTGAGCGGATCGAACGGACTCTTGCGCTTGGACGGATCCTTCAGATACGACCAGTCTTCGGCCCAACGCACCTGCCACATGTTGCCGCCCTGCTTGGCGCCCCAACCCTGCGCTTCCAGCGGATAACCCTTCGCGGCAGCGGGCGCTGCCGGAGCGGCGGGCGCAGCCTTTGCAGGCTCCGGCTGGGTCTGCTCGGCGTTGACCGGCGCGGTCTGCGCCTGCGCAAACCCCAGTCCCGGCAGTGACAACCCGATCGCCAAGCACAGGCGCCGGGTGGCACCAAAGGAAGTTTCAGCCATGGCCGGCTGTGCCAAGCGTGCTAGTCGCATCGTGTCGCCCTATCGAAAAAAGTGAGTCGTCTGAGCGAGTGGTATCGGCTCAGTGGGCACTGACTGTAGTGGAGCGCTGCCGCAAAGGGAGTAACCCAATGGTTCTAAGCACATGAGTGGGGATTGGGGAGTCGTGATTGGGGATTTGCAAAAGCAGGCGTGCAAGTGATGCGTCAGTTCTTCTTCAGTCCGCTTGAGTCAACGCAAGGAAATTCTCGGCCGGAATGCTCTGCGAATCCCCAATCCCCAATCCCCAATTCCCGCCTCATGACTACCGGCACATCCACTATACCCAACTTCGCAATAGCATTGCCTTCGACCTAGCGGAGATGGCCGATGAGCGAACCCGATGCCTACCTGCGGAAATTTCAGAAAGAGCTGAGTGCCGGCACGGTGTCGCTGGCGCTGTTGGCAGTGCTGGCGCAGGCCGAGGAGCCGCTGTACGGCTATCTGATCGCCAAGCGCATGGAGCGGCTGGACGGCGTGCTGAGCGGCAAGCAGAGCGCGTTGTATCCGGTGCTGCGCAATCTGGAGGGGGCAGGGTTGCTGCAAAGCCATGTCGAGCCGTCGGCGTCCGGCCCACCGCGGCGCTATTACCGCATCACCCAAACCGGGCGTGATTGCCTGCGCGACTGGACCGCCGCCTGGCGCGCCACCCGCGATTCCGTTGACTCAGTGCTGGAGGGGACCCACTCATGACGACCATTGCGCAGGCACGCCCGTTGCCGACCACCATTCCCGATTACCTGGCACAACTGCGCCAGGCCCTGGCCGGCGCGGACCCGGCGATGATCCAGGACGCGCTCTACGACGCCGAAGAGTACTTACGCGCCGAACTGGCCGAGCAAGCCGGCAAGAGCGAAGCGGAAGTAATCGCCGGCGTGGCAGGCAGCTATGGTGCACCGGATGAAGTGGCCGAGATCTATCGCGAAACCGAAGTGACAGTGACACGTGCACTGCGCCCGCCGCTGCCGCGCAGACGCAGCACATGGTTCGGCAGGTTCTTCGGCGTGGCTGCCGATCCACGCAGCTACGGCGCGCTGTTCTACATGTTGTTGTCGTTGGTCACCGGCGTGTTCTATTTCACCTGGGTGATTACCGGTGCGAGTCTGTCGGCCGGCTTGATGATCCTGATCATCGGCGTGCCGTTGCTGGTGCTGTTCTTCGGATCGGTGCGGGTGCTGTCGCTGGTGGAAGGCCGCGTGGTGGAGACGCTGCTGGGCGTGCGCATGCCGCGTCGTCCCGCCCATCCGGGGGCGCAAGGCGGCTGGCTGCAACGCATCGGCGCGATGTTCACCGATGCGCGTACCTGGAGCACGATGCTGTACTTCCTGCTGATGCTGCCGCTGGGCATCGTCTACTTCAGCGTGTTCACCACCTTGTTGTCGTTGGCGCTGGGCCTGGCCGCTTCACCGCTGGTGCTGCTGTTCGACAACACGGCGGTGCTGACCTGGGATGGCGTGGATGTCACCAGCGCTTGGCTGACGCTGCCGTTGTTCGTCGTGGGCGTGCTGCTGCTGTTCGTCACGCTGCATCTGGCACGCGCCTTCGGCAAGCTGCACGGCATGTTCGCCAAGCACCTGCTGGTCAAGAGCGGTGAAGGCTGAGTGCATCGTGTGATTGCGGGTTGTGTGGCACGTGGCTGCGATCGCTGCAGTGTTACGTAGTCTGCAGTGCAAGGCCTGAAAGACGACTTGAGGTCCCGTGGTCGTGTAGGTGGTTGGACAGTACGGATGGAGCAGTTGCAGGGCGGCCGCTCTGTGGCTTGGCAGCAGGGCCCTTGCCCACCCACCCTCGCAGGACACGCCGCAAGTACGTCCTTGTAGGCTCTTACGCGGCATCCATGCCGCGTAAGGTCCCGCGACGGTGAGCGGGCAAGGACCAGTCGAGATGGTCGGTGCGCAGGGTTTTAAACAAACAATCGACCAACTCTCTGGTGCGGTGTCCTCGCCGGTTGCGGGACCCTCAGCGGCATGGATGCCGCTGAGGAGCCTCCAGGGACGGATTCACGGCGTGTCCCGCGAGCGGCGAGGGCACCGCGCGCTCGAATCACAAGCTTTTGAGTTAAGCATCCGATTGTGGCTAAACGACGCCACCGTTTTAAGTCTCGATTGTTCTAGACGTTGCGTCATGAGGAGTCTGGATAGCGCGCATGGATCAGTTGTGGAGCGGTGGATCTGCGGTTTGGCTGAAGGGCCCTTGCCCGCCCACCCTCGTAGGACACGCCGCAAGTACGTCCGTGTAGGCTCTTACGCGGCATCCGTGCCGCGTAAGGTCCCGCGACGGTGAGCAGGCAAGGACCATCGAAGATGGTCGGTGTGTGTGGTGGCAAGCAGTTTCAATAAAGCGACCGGCAAACTGTCTTGTGCGGGCGCCACGTACGTTGCCACGCAGTGCGCTGTCTTTACGCGAACCAAAAATCTGCGCATAAAAAAACGCCCCTTGATCGGTCTCGATCAAGGGGCGTTTTTTGTCGGCCGATCAGGCGCGCTTGCCGCGCTTGCGGATCGGGGTGACGGTGGCGGGGTCGCGGCTGCCGACCGGGTCGGCATCGTAGCGAGCGATGAATTCGCGCACCTGCGGGTACACCACTTCGCGCCAGCGACGGCCGCTGAAGATGCCGTAGTGACCGGCACCTTCCACCACCAGATGACGACGATGCGCCGCGTCGATCCCGGTGCACAGATCGTGCACCGCTTCGGTCTGACCAAGGCCGGCGATATCGTCCAGTTCGCCCTCGATGCTGAGCAGTGCGGTATTGCGGATCGCCGACGGCTTGACCAGCTGGCCATCCACTTTCCACTTGCCCTGCGGCAGCAGGAAGTCCTGGAACACCACGCGGATGGTGTCCAGGTAATACTCGGCCGGCATGTCGAGCACGGCGTTGTATTCGTCGTAGAACTGCCGGTGCGCCTGCGCGTCCTGCAGGTCGCCCTTGACCAGATCGGTGTAGAAATCCCAGTGCGACATCACGTGCCGGTTGGGGTTCATCGACAGGAAGCCGGCATGCTGCAGGAAGCCCGGATACACCTGCCGGCCGTGGCCCGGATACGGGAACGGCACGGTGTGGATCAGGTTGTTCTGGAACCACTCGATACCATTTTCGGTGGCCAGGTTGTTGACCTGGGTCGGGCTGCGGCGCGCATCGATCGGCCCGCCCATCATCACCAGCGAGCGCGGCGTGGGCTCATCGTTGGTGGCCATCAACGACACCGCCGCAAGCACCGGCACGGTGGGCTGACACACGCTCACCACATGCAGGCGCTCGGCGCCGATGTGACGGATGAACTCCTGGATGTAGCTGATGTAGTCCTCGAGCCGGAAGGCGCCGGCTTCCAGCGGCACCATGCGCGCATCGACCCAGTCGGTGACATAGACCTTGTGGTTGCGCAGCAGGGTGCGCACGGTGTCGCGCAACAGGGTGGCGTGGTGGCCGGACAAGGGCGCCACCACCAGCACGGCCGGCTGCTGCTTCATCGTGCCGATCAGCTCGACATGGTCGCTGAAACGCTTGAAGCGCAGCAGACGGCAGAACGGCTTGCTCAGCACCTCGCGTTCGATGATCGGCAACGAATGGCCGTCGACCTCGACATCGTCGAGCGCCCAGGCCGGCTTTTCGTATTCCTTGCCCAGGCGATGGAACAGCTCATTGCCGGCCGCCATGCGTTCGGCGCCCGGGAGCGAGGCCCACAGACTGTCGGGGTCGGAGAACATCTTGGCGTTCGCCTGGGCCTGGTGCACCCAAGGGGCTAGCAGATTGCGGGTCAGCTCGTGCAGTTGATAAAGCATTCCACCCATCCGTGCGGCTCTTTGCTGCCGCGCAGCATACCCCCTTTGGCGCATTTGCACCTTAATGGGGCTGCGGACGGTAGAGGCTGTCATACGACTTATGGCAGGCGTTAGCGGCCTGATTTGCTGCGATTTGGTGTGCCGTTGGTGATAATTCTTTGGATGGCTGCGCGAGCCGAAAGCGCGCGTTCGTCGCAGAACCCTATGGCTGCTGGACGATTCTTCTTTCCTGCAGGGCAGGGATGGGTGAGGTGCGCGGCAAAGCCCAGTGCACTCAACCCTCATCAGCGCTCGATCCCCACCAGGCTTCGCACGCACCCTCATCCGCCCCCGCGGGGCACCCTCTCCCGGCGGGAGAAGGGAATGAAGCCGCTCAGCGTGCGAGGAGGGATGCGTGAACTAAAGCTCCTCTCCTGCGGGAGAGGGGGTGGGGTGAGGGGACGCGGCGAAGCCACTCGCCATGCGTGCCTCAACCGGCCAACGTCCTGCTCAGCCGCGCTCCAGCGCAGACGCCTCATCGGCCAATTGCGGCGACAACCAGCAGTGCGAGCCGAGTGCAGCAAACCCCACGCTGGCGAAGCGGCGCCGATACCAGCGCGCCGGCCGCGCCTGAAACCCATCGTGGTCGCCTTCGAAGGCATCCTCTTCGGCGAAGGTCTCCAGAAATGCCACGCCCGCGCACATCTCGGCCAACCCCGGCAGGCCCTGGTTGAACTCGCGCGTGGGCACGTAATGCAGCACGTCCGAGCAGATCAGCAGATCCACCGGCGCGCACGGGCGCAGCCAGGCGAAATCGCCAAAGCGGGCAGGGTGGATCTGCCGGCTGCGTCCGTAACGCTGCACCGCGTAGGCGCTGCTGTCGAAGCCCAGATAGCTCAGCTTGGGGCGTAACGCCAGCAATGGCGCGCGCCAGGCCGCCTCGCCGCAGCCGATATCCAGCACGCTGCGGATCGGGCGCTCCAGGTAGTACTCGGCCTGGCTCACTGCCAGTGCGACCTTGCGTCGCAGACGCGCAGGGTCGGCCAGCCCGGCATCCCGGTACCAGCGGCGGAAATAGTGGGCGTCGTACTGCTTGTCGTCGGGTTCGGACATGGACGTCAGGTGCTTTCGCGTCAGTGGATAGGTGAAAATGCGGGCCATCCTACGCCAGCCAGCGAAGCCAGCACATGACCCTGTACCTGTGGATCAAGACCTTCCATCTGTTGTTCGTCACTGCGTGGATGGCGGCGGTGTTCTACCTGCCACGCATCCTGGTCAATATCGCCGAAGCCGGTGCCGAGCCTGCGGTGCGCACGCGCCTGGTGCTGATGGGGCGCCGCCTCTACAAATTCGGCCACAGCATGCTGGGGCTGGCGCTGCTGCTGGGCGCGGTGCTGTGGCAGGGCTATCGGGTGATTCCGGATTTCCCGACGATGGTGGCCGGTGGCTGGCTGCACGCAAAACTGTTTGCGGTGGCCTTGATCCTGGCGCATTACATCGTGGCCGGGCGCTGGTTGAAGGGCGTGGATCAGGGCCGCAGCCTGCCCAGTGGCCGCGCATTGCGGCTGTTCAATGAATTGCCGGTGGTGTTGCTGGTCGGGGTGATCTGGCTGGTGCTGGCCAAGCCGTTCTGACACAACGCCCGGGCAGTGCATGCGCTTGCCGGATGCGCCGGTCGTCGCTGGCGTGTTCGCGCAGCACGGCGGTGATGTGGCGCGGATGGTCGAGGGATTCCGCCAGGGCGCGATTGCGAAACGGCTGCATCGACGATTGCAGCAGGTGATCGATCCGGGCCTTCAGGCTTGCCGCTATCCCCCATCCTTTCTGGGCATGGCGGCGCCCTCGGTTGCGTACCAGGTCTTCTGGACACACGGTGCGCGCATCCTCTGTGTTTCGCCGCTTGAGTATTGCGTCAGGCGGCGATCACGCCTGGGCGCCGAGCTCGCTCAGCCCCTTGCGCGCCAGGTCGATCCAGGCGCGCTGCTCGCGCTGGTAATGCTTGGGGGAGGCGGCTGCGTGGCGCAGCACCTGCTCGAAGACGGCCCTGGCGTCTTGCGGGCGCGCGGCGCGCAACAACAGCTGCGCATAACGCACGCGTGCCTCTTCGCCCGGATAGCCTTGCGCAAGCGTCTCGTATTCGTGCAGCGCCTCGTCGATGCTGCCGCTGTCTTCGACTGCGCGCGCGTACAGCAGGTGCCCGTCGTGCGAACGGAAATTCGGATTGGCCGCGATCAACGCGTCCAGCGTCTTGCGTGTGTCTGCGGCCTGGCCCAGCCCGTACTGGGCCTTGGCCAGGCCCAGCATCAGGTCCGGATCGTCCTGGTAGATGCCGCGCAGCGCGCCCTGATACAGCTCGGCGGCACGCGCGTAGTCGCCCTGTTCCAGCAGCGTCTGCGCGAGGCGACGGCGATTCTCGGGGGTGTCGGCCACATCCAGCTGGCGCGATGCATCACGTTGTTCGCGTTGCGGATCGATGCGCTGACGCACCTTGCGCAGGCCACGGCGCGCCGTCGGGTCGTTGCGCAGGTCCGGGATCACCGCCACGCACACGTAGACCAGGACCGCCAGCAACGAAAACGCCAGCAAGATGAAGATCCAGTACAGCGGGCGGCCGCTGCGCACCACGTGTACGCAGCAGGCGGCCTGCAATACCAGCGACAGCAGAAGTAGCGGGCTCATATCCGAACAGGTCCTTCCATGGTGGGCAATCGTCTTGCTGGCTGGCAATGCTGCGTGCAGCACCATCGCCCCGGCAGACCTCCGATCAGTTGCCTTCGTAGGCGCCGTAGCTGCGCAGGCGCTCGTAACGACGCTGCAGCAGGCCCTCGACCGGCAGCTTTTCCAGCGCTTCCAGCTCGTTGAGCAGCACCGCCTTGAGGCGCTTGCCCATCTGCTCGGGATTGCGATGCGCGCCGCCGGTGGGTTCGCGGATCACCTTGTCGACCAGGCCCAGGCCTTTCAGGCGCTTGGCGGTCAAGCCGAGCTGCTCGGCCGCGTCCTTGGCCTTGGCCGCGTCCTTCCACAGGATCGAGGCGCAGCCTTCGGGCGAAATCACCGAATAGGTGCCGTATTCCAGCATCAAGGTGCGGTCGCCCACGCCGATCGCCAGCGCGCCGCCGGAGCCGCCTTCGCCGATCACGGTGCAGATCACCGGGATCTTCAGTTCGGCCATCTCCAGCAGGTTGCGCGCGATCGCTTCGGACTGGCCGCGCTCTTCGGCGCCGATGCCCGGATAGGCGCCCGGGGTGTCGATGAAGGTCAGCAACGGCAGGCGGAAACGCTCGGCCAGCTTCATCAGGCGCAGCGCCTTGCGGTAGCCCTCCGGGCGCGGCATGCCGAAATTGCGGGCAACCTTGCTCTTGGTGTCGCGGCCCTTCTGATGGCCGATGATCACCACCGCGCGGCCATCGATGCGGCCCAGGCCACCGACGATCGCCTTGTCGTCGGCATAGGCGCGGTCGCCGGCCAGTTCCTGGAATTCGTCGCAGATGGTGTTGATGTAGTCCAGCGTGTACGGGCGCTGCGGGTGGCGCGCCAGCTGCGAGACCTGCCAGGCCGACAGGTCGCGGAAGATCTGTGCGGTACGCACGCGCAGCTTGTCGCGCAGCGCACGCACCTCGGTGTCCACGTTGACTGCAGGACCGGTGCTGGCCTTGCGCAGTTCCTGGATCTTTGCTTCCAGATCGGCGATGGGTTGCTCGAAGTCGAGGTAGTTAGGATTCATGCAGTGGTGTCGTCGACGTAAGGCGGGGAGTGTAGCCGAAGCGCTGCCTTCGACCCGTACGGGGCCGTTCGGATGCACGACAGGGATTCGGGAGTGGGGATTCGGGATTGGCAACAGCGGCGCTGCTGCGTCCGGGTTGCTGTTGCCAACCCCGAATCCCGAATGCCCAATCCCCGCCCCTCAAGCCCACGGAGGGCTGTACTTGATCTTCAAGGTCCGCACCGCGGGGTCGGCGCGCAGGCTGTCCATCAGCTGCTGATCGATCCGCACCGAGTGGCTGCCGTTGAGGTCGAGCATGCCGGCCACGCCGCCGGTCGGGGCGCGCAGCAGCAAGTCCAGGCGCAGAGGCGTCTTGCCGGGGCGGTGCTTGGCCAGCAGCGCGTCGATGCGCTTCCAGGCCTGTTTCTCGCGCAGGTCCAGGCGCAGCGACAGGCGTTGTGCGTGGTCGGCGCAGATCTGCTCGTAGTCCCAGCATTGGCGGATGCGCAGGCTGTAGCCGCCGTTGAATTCGTCCTCGCGCAGGCCGCCCTTGACGATCAGGATGCGGTCGCGAGTGAGCAGATGCCCGAACTCGGCCATCGCATCGGAGAACGCGCTGCATTCGACCCGGCCACGGCCGTCTTCGAGCTGCACGAACACCTGGCTGTCGCCCTTGCGCCGCACGCCGATCACCTGGCCGGCCAGGATCGCGCTGACTTCCGGGCGCCAGGCGCGCTTTTCGCCATCGCCACCGCCGCCACCGCCGCGTTGTTGCGAGGCGAGGATCTTCTCCAGCGCGCCCAGGTCGCAGCCGACCAGCTCGCGCACTTCGTCGCGGTGCGGGTCGAACGGGTGACCGCTGAGATAGAAGCCCAGCGTTTCGCGCTCGCCGGTGAGCAACTGGCCCAGCGGCCATTCCTTGCTTTCGGGAAGGTCCAGACGCAGCGCCGGCGCGCTCGGGTCCGGCCCGCCGAACAGCGAGTTCTGGCCCGAGGCGCGTTCGCGCGCCAACTGCTCGGTGGCCTTGACCACTTCCGGCAGCTGCAGCATCAGCGAGGCGCGGTTCTTGCCCAGCCCGTCCATCGCGCCGGCGTTGATCATCGCTTCCAGCGTGCGCCGGTTGAGCTTGGCGGTGCCCACGCGCGTGCAGAAATCCAGCAAGGTGGTGTAGGGGCCGCCGCGCTGGCGTTCTTCGACGATCGCCTCGCAGGCGCCCTGGCCGACACCCTTGATCGCGCCTAGGCCGTACTGGATGGTGTCCGGGCTGGCGGCCTCGAACATGTAGGCCGACTCGTTGACGCGCGGCGGCTTGACGGTCAGGCCGAGGTTGCGCACCTCATCGAGAAAGCCCACCACCTTGTCGGTGTTGTCCATGTCCGAGGACAGCGTCGCGGCCATGAATTCGGCCGGGTAATGCCGTTTCAGCCAGGCGGTCTGGTAGCTGACCAGCGCGTAGGCGGCGGCGTGCGACTTGTTGAAGCCGTAGCCGGCGAACTTCTCCATCAGGTCGAAGATTTCGTCGGCCTTGGCCGCGCTCACTCCGCCCTTGGCCGCGCCTTCGCGGAAGATCTCGCGGTGCTTGGCCATTTCGGCCGGCACCTTCTTGCCCATCGCGCGGCGCAGCAGGTCGGCGCCGCCCAGCGAATAATCGCCGACGATCTGCGCCATCTGCATCACCTGCTCCTGGTACACCATGATGCCGTAGGTGTCCTTGAGGATGACTTCGGTGCGCGGATCCGGGTAGACGATCTCCTGCTGGCCGTGCTTGCGCGCGTTGAAGTCCGGGATCAGGTCCATCGGGCCGGGGCGGTACAGCGACACCAGCGCGATCAGGTCTTCGAAACGGTCCGGGCGCGCGTCCTTGAGCAGGCGGCGCATGCCCGAGGATTCGAACTGGAACACCGCGCCGGTATTGCCCGAGGCGAATACGCCCTTGTAGGTGGGGGCATCGTCGAGCGGAATGGCGCTGATGTCGACCGGGTCGATGCCGGCGCGTGCGTGGCGCACGTTGATCGCCTTGACCGCCCAATCGATGATGGTCAGCGTGCGCAGGCCGAGGAAGTCGAACTTGACCAGGCCGACCGCTTCGACGTCGTCCTTGTCGAACTGGGTGACCTGGTTCTTGCCGCGTCCGTCCTGGTCGTGTTCGGCGAACAGCGGGCAGAACTCGGAGAGCGGCTCGGGCGCGATCACCACGCCGCCGGCGTGCTTGCCGGCGTTGCGGGTGAGGTCCTCGAGCTGACGGGCCAGATCCATCAGATCGCGCACGTCGTCCTCGACCTGGTAGCGCTGGATCAGGTCCGGCGAGGCCATCTCCGAGTCCTTGCCTTCGCCCATCGCATCCTTGAGCGTGATGCCCAGGATGTTGGGGATCAGCTTGGCGACGCTGTCGACCAGACCGTAGCTGAAGCCGAGCACGCGCCCGGCGTCGCGCACCACCGCCTTGGCCGCCATGGTGCCGTAGGTGATGATCTGGCTGACCCGGTCGCGGCCGTACTTGCGCGCCACGTAGTCGATCACCTCGTCGCGGCGATCCATGCAGAAGTCGATGTCGAAGTCGGGCATCGACACGCGTTCCGGGTTGAGGAAGCGCTCGAACAGCAGGTTGTACGGCAGCGGATCCAGATCGGTGATCTGCAGCGCCCAGGCCACCAGCGAGCCGGCACCGGAACCGCGGCCCGGGCCGATCGGAATGCCCTGGTTCTTGCCCCACTGGATGAAGTCGGCCACGATCAGGAAGTAGCCGGGGAAGCCCATCTTGATGATGGTGTCCAGCTCGAATTCCAGCCGGTCGACATAGTCCTGGCGGGTCTTGCCGGGCGCGATCGGGTTCTTTTCCAGGCGTGCGGCCAGGCCCGCGCGCGACTGGCTGCGGATCCAGCTGTCCAGCGTCTCGTCTTCCGGCACCGGGTAGGCGGGCAGGAAGTAGGTGCCCAGGCGCATCTCGATGTTGCAGCGCTGCGCCAGCGCCAGCGTGTTGTCGATCGCGTCGGGCACGTCGGCGAACAGCGCGGCCATTTCGTCGCCGGACTTCAGGTACTGCTGGTCGCTGTACTCGCGCGGACGTTTGGGATCGTCGAGCACGCGGCCGGAGGAAATGCACACCCGCGCCTCGTGGGCATTGAAGTCGCTGGCGTACAGGAAGCGCACATCGTTGCTGGCCACCACCGGCAGACCGCGCACGCCGGCCGCATGCAGCGCGAACTGGTTGAAGCGTTCCTCGCCCTCGCGCCCGGTGCGGGTCAGTTCCAGATGCAGACCATCGCCGAACACGCGCTGCCAGTCGGCCAGCTGCTGCTCGGCCAGGTCGGCGCGGCCTTCGCCGAACAGGCGCCCGGCCAGGCTGTCGCGCCCGGCCAGGGCGAACAGGTTGGCGTGGCCGCTCTGCAGCCACTCCGGGTGGATCGCCACGCCGCCTTCGGGGCGGTGGCCTTCCATCCAGGCGCGGGTCAGCAGGCGCGACAGGCTCAGGTAGCCTTCGCGGTCGCGGCACAGCAGGGTCATGCGCCAGGGCGTCATGTCTGGGGTGGCGATCATCACGTCGGCGCCGGCGATCGGCTTGATGCCCACGCCTTCGGCGGCCTTGTAGAACTTGACCAGCGCGAACAGGTTGTTGAGGTCGGTGACCGCCAGCGCGGGCATGTCGAGTTCGACCGCGCGGCTCAGCAGGTTGGCCTGCTTGGCCTTTTTCGGGTCAGCCTGATCCGGTTTCTCGGGCACACGGATGGTGGAATCCGCCAGCGAGAACTCGGTGTGGACGTGCAGATGGACGAAGCGGGAAGTGGACATGCGAGACCGGAATAATGCGTGGTCAGGGTAGCGAGCGTGGTCGGGTCGAACAAGGCTTGACAGCGCCGGCGCAGGGCCGCGGCCAGCTGCCACGGGGGCTGGGCGGTGCGGCCGATTCAGGCTTTGGCTAGCTGCGCGCAGCGCGACGGTGGCGATTGCGCGGATCGGCAGGCGTGCGGGGCTGCGTGTGCGGGACACGACGCTCCAGGCCATGGCCGCAGCGGCAGCATGCACGCCAAGTGAAGGAGGACGCCATTACCGTTTCAGGTTCGCCCGGAGGGCGGTCGGTCAGTCGGCCAGCAGCAGGTCATCGGCCGGGGCCGCGCAAGGCACGTCCCACGGCGACTGCGCCGCCTCGATGCCCAACGCACGCCGCACCGGGGCGAAGCTGCGGCGGTGCTGCGGGCAGGGTCCGTGGCTGCGCAGCGCGGCCAGATGCACCGGCGTGGCGTAGCCCTTGTGCTGGTCGAAGCGGTATTCCGGGTGCTGGGCGTGCAGGGCGTGCATCAGGCGGTCGCGGGTGACCTTGGCCACGATCGAGGCGGCCATGATGGCGCGATCGAGCGCATCGCCGCCGATCAAGGCCTCGGCCGGGCAGGGCAGGCCCTTGGGCACCCGGTTGCCGTCGATGCGCGCAAAACCGGCCACATGCGCCACGCCCTCCACCGCACGCCGCATGCCGAGCATGGTCGCCTGGTAGATGTTGATGCGGTCGATCTCCTCGCTGTCGATCAGCACCACCGACCACGCCAGCGCCCGCTCGACGATGCGCGCATACAACTGCTCGCGCCGCTGCGCGCTCAGCTGCTTGGAATCGTCCAGCCCGTTGATGCGCGGCTTGCTCGGGTCGAACACCACCGCCGCCACCGCCACCGGCCCGGCAAGCGGGCCGCGGCCCGCTTCGTCGACACCGGCGATCAAACGCCGGGATTCGGCATTCGGGATTTGGGATTGGCCGAACAAGGGCGACTGGCGCGCCTCGGCTTGAGCGCCCGCAGCGATGATCTTCACGCTTTTGCTCCTGCCGAATCCCCAATCCCCACTCCCGAATCCCAGCCCTCCAGCAGCCCAGCCACCGCATCGGCCGCGCGTGCCGATGCGTCGCGGCGCAGTTCGGCGTGCAGGGCGAGATAGCGCGGTTGCAGGGCGGCGACCTTTTCCGGGTGCTTGAACCAGTCCAGCAGGGCCACGCACAGCCGTTCCGGGGTGCAGTCGTCCTGCATCAGCTCGGGGGCGAGATCGTCGTTGGCCAGGATGTTGGGCAGCGCGTAGCGGTTGACCTTGAGCAGGCCCAGCGTCTTGACGATACGGTAGGTGAGCGGGGCGACCTTGTAGCCGACCACCATCGGGCGCTTGACCAGCATCGCCTCCAGCGTCGCGGTGCCCGACGCCAGCAGCACCACATCGGCGGCCAGCATCGCGGTGCGCGCCTGGCCATCGAGCAGGTGCGAACGCAGCACCGGAAGCGACGACCGCGATAATTGTTCGGCCAGCAGCTGCTTGCAGCCGGGGTTGGCCGCGGGAACTAGCACGTGCAGGTTGGGCAGGTGCTCGGACACTAGCCAGGCGGCCTGGAAGAAGGTATCGCCGAGCTTGCTGATTTCACCATGCCGGCTGCCGGGCAACACCGCCAGCACGGTGCTGGACGCGGACAGGCCCAGCTTGGCGCGTGCGGCTGCGCGATCGGCCTGGTAGGCGATGTCGTCGGCCATCGGGTGGCCGACAAAGCGCGCATCGATGCCGTGCCTGGCATAGATCGGCGGCTCCATCGGAAACAGGCACAGCACCAGGTCGGCGCTGGCGCCGATCTTTTCCGCACGCTTCTCGCGCCAGGCCCAGACCGACGGGCTGACGTAATGCACGGTGCGCACGCCGCGCTGCTTGAGCCAGCGCTCGACCGACAGATTGAAATCGGGTGCGTCGATGCCGATGAACACGTCCGGCTTCCACGCCAGCACCCGCTCGCGGAAGGCGCGGCGCAGCTTCAACAGCCGCGGCAGATGCTGCAGCACTTCGGTCAGCCCCATCACCGCCAGTTCGCTGGCATCGAACCAGGTCTGGCAGCCGGCACCACGCATTGCATCGCCACCGATGCCGACGAATTCAGCACCCGGATAGCGGCGCCGCAGCTGTTCGATCAGGCCCGCACCCAGGATGTCGCCGGAGGCTTCGCCGGCGATCAGCGCGATGCGTGGAGAGCGGAGATTGGGGATTGGGGATTGGGGATTGGCCAGCGCGTCGTGCACGACTTCGCCCGGTGTGGTGTGGACGCTTTGCATCCCCAATCCCGAATCCCGAATCCCGGCCTTCATCGCAACAACGGCCTTTCCGCCGCCTCGATGAACTCGAGTAGTCCGCGCACGTCTTCGCTGCTCTTGGCCTGTTCGGCCAGTTGCAGTTTGGCTTCGGCCAGCGGCAGGCCGGCGACGTATAGCGTGCGGTAGGCGCGCTTGATCGCAGTGATGCGCTCGGCATCGAAGCCGCGCCGCTTGAGCCCTTCGCTGTTGATGCCGCGCGGGCGGCCCAGCGATTCGCTGCCGACCATGGTGAACGGCGGCACGTCGCCGTTGGTCAGCGCGCCCATGCCCAGGAAGGCGTGCGCGCCGATCCGGCAGAACTGATGCGCGCCGGCAAAGCCGCTGATGATCACGTAGTCGCCCACGGTGACATGGCCGGCCAGCGTGGTGTTGTTGGAGAACACGCAGTGGTTGCCGACATGGCAGTCGTGCGCCACGTGGGTGTAGGCCAGCATCCAGTTGTCGTCGCCGACCACGGTGATGCCGCCACCGCCGCCAGTGCCGCGATTGATGGTGACGAATTCGCGGATCACGTTGCCGTCGCCGATCACCAGCTCGGTGCGCTCACCGGCGTACTTCTTGTCCTGCGGTTCGCCGCCGATCGCGGCGTGGCCGATGAAGCGGTTGTTGCGGCCGATCCGGGTCGGGCCGTGGATCGAGCAATGCGGCCCCACCTCGGTGCCCGCATCGATCTGCACATCGGCGCCGATCAGTGAAAACGCGCCCACGCGCACATCGCTGGCCAGTTGCGCCGACGGATCGATGACGGCGGTGGGATGAATCAAGGGTGCTTGATCACGCATCGTGTCTCACCTCCAAAACGGTTATTCCTTGGCGCCGGCGCACATGACTTCGGCACTGGCCACGACTTCGCCGTTGACCTTGGCCTCGCCGTAATAGCATCCCATGTTGCGGATCAGGCGCTTCATCTGCACTTCCAGCATCAGCACGTCGCCCGGCACCACCTGCTTGTTGAAGCGGGCGTTGTCGACCTTGACCATGTAGAACAGCTTGGACAGCGCGTCGCGCCCCAGGCCGAGCTGGGTCATCACGCCGCCGGCCTGCGCCAGTGCCTCGATGATCAGCACGCCGGGCATCACCGGGCGGGTGGGGAAATGGCCCTGAAAAAATGGCTCGTTGATGCTGACGTTCTTCTGCCCGACGATGCGCTTGGCATCCAGGTCGAGCTCGATGACCCGGTCGATCAGCAGGAACGGATAGCGGTGCGGGATCAGCGTCTGGATCTGGTTGACGTCGATCGGCAGCTCGTAAGTGGGGTGACTCATTCTTTCTCCTTGCCCACAGCCAGGATGCGCCTTGCCAGCACATCGAGTTGTTTGAAGCGCGCGGCATTCTTGCGCCACGTGCGATTGTCGGTGAGAGGGGTGCCGGACGAATACTCGCCCGGCTCATGGATGGAATTGCGCACTACCGACTTGCCGGTGATCACCACCTTGTCGCAGATCTCCAGATGCCCGACCACGCCGACATGCCCGCCGAGCAGGCAGTAACGACCGATCTTGGCGCTGCCGGCGATCCCGGTACAGCCGGCGATGGCGCTATGCGCGCCGATGTGGCAGTTGTGCGCGATCTGCACCAGGTTATCCACGCGCACGTCTTCTTCCAGCACGGTGTCTTCCAGTGCACCGCGGTCGATGCAGGTGTTGGCGCCGATCTCGCAGTCGTCGCCGATCACCACGCCGCCCAGTTGCGGGACCTTGATCCAGTGCCCGGCATCCATCGCCAGGCCGAAGCCGTCGGCACCGATCACCGCACCGGGATGGATACGCACGCGCTTGCCCAGGCGCACCCGGGTGACCAGGGTGACGCGGGCGAGCAGCTCGCTGCCGTCCTCGACCACGCAGTCTTCGCCGATGATGCTGCCGGTGCCGATCACGCAGCCATCGCCCACGCGGCTGCGCGCACCGATGCTGACGAACGGGCCGACGTGGGCGTTCGGCGAAACCTGTGCGCTGGGATCGATCACCGCGGAAGGGTGGATCCCCGGTTCGCGCACCGGCGCCACGTCGAACAAGGCCGCGATCTTGGCAAAGGCGGTATAGGGATCCTTGGCGACCAGCGCGGTGCCGCGTGCATCCGCCGCATCGTCGGCGCGCAGGACCACCACGGCCGCCTGGCTCTGGCCCAGTTGCGGCCGGTAGCGCGGATTGGACAAAAAGCTCAGTTGCCCGGCGCCGGCATGCGCCAGGGTGGCGACGCCACTGACTTCGACGGCGCCATCGCCAACGACGGTCAACCCAAATTGTTCGGCAATTGCACTGGCGGTCAAGCGCATCGGGGTGAACCTCTTGTAAATGTGGGAGCGCCGCTTTAACGGGGAAAAAACACCATTAAACAGTTCCCAACAAAGCCTGCGTATCTAGGGTCCTGTCGCAATCAAGCGGCGAATCCAGGAGCAAGCATATGAAAACCGTTCTTTCCATCCTTGGTGGTCTGGTCATGATGGGCGCGGTCGCGAGTGCATCGGCCCAATCCTTCGATATCGAGCAGGGCAAGGCGATCGGTGAGCAGCAGCTGCAGTGTCTCAGCCTGCCTGCCGGCGACATCGCCAGCTGCCTGTCCAACACCGTGTCCACCTGGTTCGACAGCTGGTTCTGACCGGCCGACACCCCACCTGCGATACACGGGCGGCCCGCACGCGCGGGCCGCCTTTTTTGTTGCCGTTGGCTGTTAGAACTGGCCGCCGAAGGTGAACTGCAGACGTTCGATCTCGTCGTTGTCTTCCTTCTTCAGCGGGAACGCATAGCTGATCGAGATGGGGCCGACCGGTGCGCGCCACAACAGCGCCACGCCGGTGGACGCACGCAGCTCGTTGGCCTTGAAGTTGTCTACGCCGTCGTAGACGTTACCGAAGTCGAAGAACGCCGATACGCGTGCCGACGGGCTGTCGAACAGCTTCGGGAAATACATTTCCACCGAACCGACGGTCTTGAACGAACCACCCAGCGGCTGGCCGCGCGAATAGTTCACCGTCCGTTCCGAACGCGGACCCAGCGTGTTGTCCTCGAAGCCGCGTACCGAATTGGTACCGCCGGCGTAGAAGTTCTCGTAGAACGGCAGGCCGGTGGCGGTGATGGTGCGCGACACGCCATTGGCGTCGGTCACCACGCGCGTGCTGTCATTGCCGTAGCTGTCGCCATAGCCCAGCTCGAAGCGGGTGTTCAACACGATCGCCGGAATGATCGGCCAGTAATTGGAAATCTGATAGTTGAGCTTGTAGTACTCGACCGTGGAGCCGGGCAGGGTGGTCTCCAGGCCGACGCGCTGGTACATGCCGCGGGTCGGCATGAAGAAGTCGTTGCGGGTGTCGCGTGCCCAACCCAGCTCGGTGCGCCAGGCATGGAAGGTGCGCGTGCCGACCGCATCGATGTAGTCGATGATCGCCTGCGGGGTCTGGCCCTGGAACGTGTTGATCTGGTTGCTGTCGATGCCGACCATCGCCGAGACGGTGTCGTTCTCGGTGATCGGCACGCCGAACACCACCTGCGCCGAGCCATTCTTGCTGTTGTACTGCGCGGTGTTGAAGTCCGAGTAGTCCAGCGAGCGCCACGACAGGTTGTAGCCCAGCGACACGCCGTCGTCGGTAAAGAACGGGTTGGTATAGGAGAACGCGTAGCGCTGCTGGTAGCTGCTGCGCGAGGCTTCCACAGCCACCCGGTTGCCGCCGCCCAGGAAGTTGTTCTGCGACAACTGCACCGAGGTGGTCACACCGAAGCTCTGCGAATAACCCAGGCCGAACACGAAGCTGCCGGAGGTGGTTTCCTTGACGTTGTAGACCACGTCGACCTGGTCGTTGCTGCCCGGCACCGCCGGCGTTTCCACGTCCACGCTCTCGAAGTAGCCCAGGCGCTGCAGACGGATCTTGGAACGGTCGATCGCCGCCTGCGAGTACCAGGTATTTTCGAACTGGCGCATTTCGCGGCGCAACACCTCATCGGAGGTGCGGCTATTGCCTTTGTACAGGATGCGGCGCACGGTCACGCGCGGGCCCGGCACCACCTGCAGGTTCACCGCAACGGTGCGGTCCTCGCGGTTTGGGGTCGGGATCGGGTTGACCTTGGCGAACGCGTAACCGACGTTGCTCAGCGTGTTGGTGATCGCATCGGAGGTGTACTCCAGCAGCGCACGCGAGAAGATGTCGCCGGCCTTGGGGATGACCAGACGCTCGATGTCCGCCTGCGGCAGCACGGTGTCGCCGGTGACCTTGATCTCGGAAATCTTGTACTGCTCGCCCTCGGTGACGCCGGCGCTGACGAACATGTCGCGCTTGTCGGGGCTGATCGACACCTGGGTGGAGTCGATGCTGAAGTCCACGTAGCCGCGGTCCAGGTACCAGGAGTTGAGCTTCTCCAGGTCGCCGGACATCTTTTCCTTGGAGTACTGGTCGTCACGGCGGTACCACGAGGCCCAGTTGTGCTCCTTGGACTCCCAGTTCTCCAGGATGTCCTCGTTGGCGAACTTTTCGGTGCCGATCAGGTTGACGTGGCGGATCTTGGCCGCCTTGCCTTCCTTGATGGCGATCGCCACATCCACGCGGTTACGGTCCAGCGGGCTCACCGTCGGGGTGATCTCGACGTTGTACTTGCCGCGGTTGTTGTACTGGCGGGTCAGTTCCTGGGTCACGCGGTCCAGGCTCAGGCGATCGAAGGTGCCGCCTTCGGTCAGGCCGATGTCGCCCAGGCCCTTGAGCAGCTCCTCGGACTTGATGTCCTTGTTGCCAGTCACGGTGAGCTTGTTGATCGCCGGACGCTCCTTCACGGTGATCACCAGGATGTTGCCCTGGCGATCCAGCTGCACGTCCTCGAAGAAGCCGGTGCGGTACAGCGCACGGATCGAGTCGGCGACCTTGGCATCGTCCACGGTGTCGCCGCGGTTCACCGGCAGATAGGTGAAGACGGTGCCGGAGGCGATGCGCTGCAGGCCGTCGACGCGGATGTCGCTGGCAACGAACGGCTCTGCGGCCAGGGCAACAACTGGCAGGCTGAGGCCGGCGGCAAGAGCGAGGGCAAGCAGGCGGCGAGTGGGAAGACGCGTCATGTCACATCCGGTTGGAGTCGATTTCGGGTGTTGCTGGATGCCGACGTATGACGACGACAACAGGCGGAAAGAGTGGAGCAGCTTCATCGTGGAACCAGGCCGAGGATGTCGTTGTAGAACGCCAGTCCCATCAGCCCGGCCAGGACCGCCAGGCCGACATATTGCCCGGCAATCATGGCCCGTTCGCTGATCGGGCTGCCCTTGACCAACTCGATAAGGTAATACAGCAGATGCCCACCGTCCAAGATCGGGATCGGCATCAGGTTGATGATCGCCAGGCTGAGCGACAGCAATCCCAAGAAATACAGGAACCAGTCGAGCCCGCGTTCGGCCGAGGCGTTGGCCGCGCGCGCGATCGTGACCGGCCCGGAGATGTTCTTGACCGAGGCCTGGCCGGTCAGCATGCGCTTCATCATGCCCAGCGAATCGGCGGTCATCCGGCCGGTTTCACGGATCGCCGCCGGCACCGCGGCGAACACGCCGTACTGCTGGCGGCTGTCGTAGGCCGGCGCCTGCGCTGCCGCAAATCCCACGCCCAGCAGCCACTGGCCCTTCGGCGACCGGCGCGGGGCGATTTCCAGCGCCAGCCGGTCTTCGCCGCGCGCGACCTCGATCATGCCGGTACCGCCTTGCGCGCCCAGTGCCTGCAGCTGGGCCGGAATCTCGTCGGCCGAGCGGATCGGCTGGCCGTCGATGGCCACGATGCGGTCGCCCGGCTGCAGCAGCCCCTGCGCCGCGGAGCCGGCGACCACCTGGCCCACCACCGGCGGCTGCAGCATGAACTGCCAGCCGATGCCGGCCAGCGAGGCCACGCGGCGCTCGTCAAAGCCGGCCGGCAGCTGCGACAGCCGTAGCGTGTGCTCGCGGTTGCCGGCGCCGTCGGTGGCGGTCAGTACGCGGATATCGCGCTTGTCCATGGCCGCGGTGGTGAGCTGCATGCTGGCATCGCTCCAGCTGCTGACATCGCGTCCATCGATGCGCACGATGCGCTCGCCCGGGGTCAGGCCGGCTTCGGCGGCCAGGCCATCGGCACGGCCGACGGTGGCCGAGTAATCCTGTTTGCCGACCACGAACATCGCCCACAGCATCGCCATGCACAGCAGCAGGTTGGCGATCGGGCCGGCGGCCACGATGGCGATGCGCTGCCACACCGTCTTGCGATTGAAGGCCTGGTCCTGCTCGGCCGGATGCACGTCGCCTTCGCGCTCGTCGAGCATCCTGACGTAGCCGCCCAGCGGGATGGCCGCCACCACGAACTCGGTGCCGTGACGGTCGCGCCGCATCCACAACGGTTTGCCGAAGCCCACCGAAAAGCGCAGCACCTTGACGCCGCAGCGGCGCGCAACCCAGAAGTGGCCGAATTCGTGAAAGGTCACCAACACGCCCAGGCTGACGATCATCCACCAGACCGAACCGATGAAATCACCCATGGATGCAACTCGTCTGCGTAAATCGATCAGGCATGAAGGCGGTGATGGGCGAGGGCGCGTTCGGTGATCTGCCGCGCTTGCGCATCGGCAGAAAGCAGGGTGTCGAGGGAGTCGGCATTGTGCCGTGGGAGCGTTGTCAGTGTGTGTTCGACCAACGCGGGAATCGCTAGGAAACCCACCTGGCCCTGAAGAAACGCTGAAACAGCCACTTCATTGGCCGCGTTCAGGACCGCAGGCGCGGTTCCACCGGCCTCCAGCGCCTCCCAGGCCAGGCGCAGGCATGGGAATGCGGCGGTGTCCGGCGCCTCGAAATCCAGCCGCCCCTGGGTCAGCAGGTCCAGCCCGGCAACCCCGGACTCGACCCGCTCCGGCCACGCCAGGCCGACCGCCAGCGTGGTGCGCATGTCCGGCAGGCCCAGCTGGGCCAGGGTGGAACCGTCGACGAATTCCACCAGCGAGTGCACCAGGCTCTGCGGGTGCACCAGCACGTCGATCTGCGCACCGGGCAGGCCGAACAGGTGATGCGCTTCGATCACTTCCAGGCCCTTGTTCATCAGCGTCGCCGAATCCACCGAGATCTTCGGCCCCATCGACCATTTGGGATGGGCGACAGCCTGCGCGGGGGTGACAGCGCTCAGCGCGGCGCGGTCACTGCCGCGGAACGGCCCGCCGGACGCGGTCAGGATCACCCGGCGCACGCCGCGACTGGCGTCGCAGGAGCGCAGGCACTGGAAGATCGCGCTGTGTTCGCTGTCGATCGGGATGATCTCGGCGCCGGCCGCCGCCGCGGTGCGGGTCAGCAGCTCGCCGGCCAGTACCAGCGATTCCTTGTTGGCCAGCAGCAGGCGCTTGCCGGCGCGGGCTGCGGCCAGCGTGGAGGGCAGGCCGGCCGCTCCCACGATCGCCGCGACCACGGTGTCGCAGGCATCGCTGGCGGCCAGCGCGTCCAGGGCGTCGGAGCCGGCGTGCGCCTGGGTGGCCAATCCGGCCGCGCGCAGACCGTCGCGCAGTGCCGGATACAGGGATGGGTCGGCGATCACCGCATGCGCAGGGCGATGGGTGACGCAGAGCGCCAGCAGCTCGTCGACCTTGCTGCCGGCCGACAGCACGCTGGCGCGCAGCCGCTGCGGATGACGGGCGATCACATCCAGTGCCGACGCACCGATCGAGCCGGTGGCGCCGAACACGGCGACCTGACGGAGAGGGGAGCCAGCCATGCCTAGAATCCGAGAATTTCCTTGCCGAGTGCGAACACCGGCAGGGCGGCGAGCACGCCGTCGATACGATCCAGCACGCCGCCATGGCCCGGAATCACCGCACCCGAGTCCTTGGCGCCGGCGTGGCGCTTGAGCAGGCTCTCGAACAGATCGCCCAGCACCGAGGCCAGCACCGCCACCGCCGAGACCAGCACCAGCTGCGGCACGTGCGCCAGGGTCAGCCCGGCCAGCCAGCCGAATGCGCAGGCGACCACGATGCCGGCGACCATGCCGCCGAGCAGGCCTTCGATGGTCTTGTTGGGGCTGACCCGCGGCGCCAGCTTGTGCTTGCCGAACGCGCGGCCGGCGAAATAGGCGCCCGAATCGGCCGCCCACACCATGGTCAGCGCAGTCAGTAGCCACAGGTTGCCCTTGTCCGGGTTGGCGTGCAGCAGCACCAGCGCGGCCCAGGCCGGCAGGACCGCCAGGGTGCCGGCGGCGAGCTTGAGCGCGCGCGCCTGACCGTTGCCGTGATCGGCACCGAAGGTGAAAAAGCGCAGCCACAACAACGCCAGCAGCCACCAGACCACCCCCACCAGGGCGGCGATCTGGAACAGCACCATGGAGCCGGCCGAGGCCCACACCATCAGCACCATCAGCAGCAGATTGAGCATCAGCAGTACGGTGCGCGGCAGGCTGTCGTCGATGCCGGAGAGCTTGAGCCACTCCCACAGGCCGGTCAGGAACAGGATCGCCGCCAGCGCCGCCAGCCATTGCGTGGGCAGCAGCACGATCGCGCAGATGGCGAGCGGCGCCATGATCAGCGCGGCAATCACGCGGGTCTTGGTCATGCGGAGGAGCTCTCCGTCGCCTTGTCGGCGATCTGGGCGCTGGTCAGGCCGAAGCGACGTTCGCGCCCGGCATAGTCATCCAGTGCCTGCTGCAGTACGCCGGCATCGAACTCCGGCCACAGGGTTTCGGTGAACCACAGTTCGGTATAAGCCAGCTGCCACAGCAGGAAATTGCTGATGCGGGTGTCGCCACCAGTGCGGATGAACAGGTCCGGCGCCGGCAGATCAGCCAACGCGACGCGGCTGGCCAGCAGCGCTTCGTCGATCTGCTGCGGTTGCAGGCGGCCGGCGGCCACTTCTTCAGCCAATGCCCGCGCGGCCAGCGCAATGTCCTGGCGGCCGCCATAGCTGGCGGCGATGCTCAGCACCAGCCGCGCATTGGCGGCGGTGACGCGCTCGGCGGCGGCCATGCGTTCGCGCAATGGCGCCGCGAAACGGCTGCGATCGCCGATGAAGCGCACCTGCACGCCGCGCCGCTGCAGTTCGTCGACCTCGCGATCGAGCGCATGCAGGAACAGCTTCATCAGCGCATCGACTTCCTCCTGCGGGCGGCCCCAGTTTTCACTGGAAAACGCGAACAGGGTGAGCGCCGAGACGCCTTTTTCCAGGCAGAAATCGATGGTGCGATTGACCGCACGTGCGCCGGCGCGATGACCGATCATGCGCGGACGCCGCCGACGCTGCGCCCAACGCCCGTTGCCATCCATGATGATGGCAATGTGGCGCGGCACGGCGGCAGCGGAAGGTGCTGGATGCATGGCAGGCGATGCCACGATCAGACCGTCATCAGTTCCTGTTCCTTGGCCTTGACGACCTCATCCACATCCTTGATGGCCTTGTCGGTGAGCTTCTGGATGTCGTCTTCGGCGCTGCGTGCCTCGTCCTCGGTGACCGCCTTGTCCTTGAGCAGGTCCTTGACCTGCTGGTTGGCATCGCGACGGATGTTGCGGATGGCCACCTTGCTGTCTTCGCCCTCGCCATGCACGGCCTTGCTGAGCTCCTTCCGGCGCTCCTCGGTCAGCGGCGGCAGGTTCAGACGGATCACGGTGCCGACCACGGTCGGGGTCAGGCCCAGATCCGAGGCGTAGATCGCCTTTTCCACGTCCTTGATCATGCCCTTGTCGAACAGGCTGATGACCAGCGAGCGGCCTTCGGAGACGCTGATGCTGGCGACCTGGTTGAGGGGGGTGTCGGTGCCGTAGGCCTTGACCTTGATGCCGTCCAGCAGCGCCGGAGAGGCGCGGCCGGTGCGCACGGTGGTCAGGGAATGGCGCAGAGCATCGATGCTCTTGGTCATGCGCGTCTGCGCGTCTTGTTTGATCTGGTTGAGCATCGCCGGAATCCGTGTGGAGCTGAATCCGGAGATTATAGCCGGGACTGCGTTTTGAGACTTGCCGGCCGGCAGAGTCCTGCGCAGCCGGTTCACCTGGGGTGCCACTCCACGCCCGGCATCGCCATCGGTCAGGCGTCAGCGCAGTCTCCGGGACCGCGCCTTTGCGATTCCCGAATCCCGATTCCCCACTCCCGGCCTCAACTCCGACCCTGCACCAACGTGCCGATCTGCTCGCCATGCAGGATGCGCAGCAGCACCCCGGGCTCGCTCATGCCGAAGATGCGCAGCGGCAGGTCGCTGTCGCGCGCCAGCGCGAAGGCGGCGGTGTCCATCACTTCCAGGCCCTGCAGGATGACCTGGTCGTAGGTCAGGCTGTCGTAACGCACTGCGTCAGAATGCTTCTTCGGGTCCTTGTCGTACACGCCGTCGACCTTGGTTGCCTTGAGCAGCAGGTCGGCGCCGATCTCGATCGCGCGCAGTGCCGCGCCCGAGTCGGTGGTGAAGAACGGGTTGCCGGTACCGGCGGCGAAGATCGCGATGCGGCCCTTTTCCAGATGGCGGATCGCGCGCCGGCGGATGAAGTCCTCGCAGACATCGTTGATCTTGATCGCGCTCATCACGCGCACCTTGGCGCCGAGCTTTTCCAGCGCGTCCTGCATCGCCAGCGCGTTGATCACGGTGGCCAGCATGCCCATGTGGTCGCCGGTGACGCGGTCCATGCCGCTGGCGGCCAGGCCGGCGCCGCGGAAGATGTTGCCGCCGCCGATCACCAGCGCGACCTGCGCGCCGGCCTGCTGGGCTTCGATCACTTCATGGGCGAGGCGGTTGATGACCTTGGGATCGATGCCGTAATCCCCGTCCCCCATCAGCGCCTCCCCGGAAAGTTTGAGAAGAATGCGGCGATAGGCAAGTTCAGACATGGGGGAGACCTCGGTGTGGGGGATCGGCAAACGCCGGCAAGTCTAGCGGAAGCCTGTCACCGGGCGTGGTAAAAATTCGGTAGTTGGCGATGCCGTGATGCGTTGCTCAGTGCGCGCGCGGAGGTTGCGGCGTCGGCATGTCGGTCGCATCGTAGGCGGTGACGCGGTTGCGGCCGCGATGTTTGGAGCGATACAGCGTGCTGTCGGCGGCCTGCAGCAGATGCTCGATGCTCTCGAACTGCCGGTCGCCACCGCCGTGGGTGGCCAGTCCCGCCGAGAAGGTGATGTGCAGCGGGCCGCCCTGCAGTTGCGCCATCGGCGTGCGTGCGGTCTCGGCCAGGATGCGCTCGACCACCATCAACGCCGCCTCGGCCGCGGTGTTGGGCAGGATCACTAGGAATTCCTCGCCGCCATAGCGGGCGACCAGGTCGCTGGTGCGCACCATGCGCTGCAGCGTCTGCGCGAAGTTGCGCAGCACCTCGTCGCCGACCAGATGGCCATGCGCATCGTTGACGCGCTTGAAGTCGTCCAGATCGATGAAGGCGATCGACAGCGGCCAGTTCTGGCGCGATGCCAGCTCGAACTCGTGCGCGAGCGCGGTGCCGAGCTGGTGGCGATTGAACACGCCGGTCAATGCATCGCGGCTGGCCTGTTCGGCCAGATGGCGCATGCGGTTTTCCGATTCGTCGGCATGCCGGCGCGCTTCGGCCACGTCCTGCAGCTCGCGCAGGCTGCGCAGCATCGCCAGCTCGCGGGCCTGCTCGAAGATCATCTGGATGTGCTCGGGCTGCGGCACGCGGATGTCGAACAGGGCTTCCAGTTCGGGCAGCGACTCGGCGATGCGTTCGATCACCTTTTCGAAGCGTTCGGCATCCAGTTCCAGCACGTCTTGCGCCTGGCGCTGCGCGTGTTCGGTGGCGGCCACGGCACTGGCCGACAGCCAGATGTCCGCCAGGCGTCCGGACAGCGCGACACAGGCCATGAACGGCTCCAGGCTGGCGGGCTCTTCCTCGCTCTGCGCGATGGCGTTCTGCAGGTACGGCGGCAGTTGCCATTGATGCGCGAGCCAGGCGCCGACTTCGGCATGGGTGGCGCCCAGATGCGCGCGTTCGGCCTCGATCAGCGCGGCGTTGTCGGGCGCCTGTTCCAGCAGTGGTGCATACAGCTCGGGCGCGCCCTGCAGCAGGGCGAGCTTGCCGATGTCCTGCAACAGGCCGGCCAGCATGAGTTCTTCGGGTTTGCGGATGCCGTAGGCCTGGCCGAGGATGCGACTGGCCAGCGCACACAGGCCGGCGCGGCGCCAGATGCGCTCATGCAGCGGATGCGCGGTAAAGGTGCTGCGCACGCCATGCACCATCGAAAACCCCAGTGCCAGGCTCAGGGTCGCGTTGAGGCCGAGCATGGTCAGCGCCTGGCCGAGGTTGTCGATGCGGCGGCGGCTGGCGTACAGCGGCGAATTGGCAACCCGCAGCATGCGCGCGCTCAGGGCCATGTCCATGCCGATGACGTTGGCCGTGGTGGTCATGTCCACGTCGGGGTCCTGCGCCAGCTCGATGACGCGCAGCGCAACACCCGGGGGCGATGGCAGGTTGCGGCAGTAGTGCAGGGCGGCCTGTAGATCTGGTTGCATGGGTCATCGCCGACGGTGGGCGCAAGCATACCGCTGCGCTCGTTAATGGGGCACGCCATGCTCCGCCGTCGCCGCGCGGCAACGCGTGCGCGATAGGGGCGGAAAAGCCTGGTCGGCATCCAGTTCTAGCGGCAACCGCCACCACATCTGTAGAGTTGAGGCCGGTCGCGGGCCCGGCGGATGCGTTCGCTTCAGCTTCGCGCTTTCATGGGCCTGCGCGACAGTGTCGGGCCCAAAAAAAAAGCCGCGGCAGGCCGCGGCTTTCTCTACGCAGTGGCGAGGATCAAGCCAGGCCGGCCTGCTTCATCACTTCGGCGGCGTAGTCTTCCACCACCTTCTCGATGCCCTCGCCAACGGCCAGGCGCTGGAAGCCGACCACTTCGGCACCGGCAGCCTTGACGGCCTGCTCGACGGTCTGGTCGGTGTTCAGCACGTACGGCTGGCCGTACAGGGTCACTTCGTTGACGATCTTGCTGATCTTGCCGCTGATGATCTTTTCCAGGATCTCGGCCGGCTTGGCCTTGTCCTTCTCGGACATCTTGGCCAGTTCGATTTCCTTTTCCTTGGCGACGAACTCGGCCGGGACATCGGAGGCCTTGACGTGCGGCGGGTTCATCGCGGCGATGTGCATGGCGATGCCGCGTGCCAGCTCGATGTCGCCACCCTTCAGCTCGACCAGCACGCCGATGCGGCCGCCGTGCACGTAGGCCGCGACGTTGTTGGCGCTGTCGATGCGGACCAGGCGACGCACCTGCAGGTTCTCGCCGACCTTGGCGATGACTGCGGCGCGACGCTCTTCGATGGTCTCGCCGCTGTCGAGCTTGACGCTCTTGAGCGCTTCGGCATCGGCGGCATCCGAGTTCAGCGCGGCGGTGGCCACGGTCTCGGTGAAGGCCAGGAAGTTCTCGTCCTTGGCGACGAAGTCGGTTTCGGAGTTGACTTCGACCAGCACGGCCTTGCCGCCGGCCTGTGCGGTGGCGATGCGGCCTTCGGCGGCAACGCGGTCAGCCTTCTTGTCGGCCTTGGCCAGACCCGACTTGCGCAGCCATTCGGCAGCGGCGTCGATGTCGCCTGCGTTTTCGACGAGTGCCTTCTTGCACTCCATCATGCCGGCGCCGGTGCGCTCGCGCAGTTCCTTGACCAGGGAAGCAGTGATTTCCATGGAATTACCTCATATGGACGAATGCGTGCGGCGGAGGGTTCCGCCAGTAGGAGACGGCGCAGCCAGGCCGGCCGCCCCCGTAGAAATGTTCAGTGGCCTCGGCGACGGGCCGCGCTGGGCCCGTCGGGGCTGCGGCCGCACAGCATGGTGCGGCCGCATTGCAGGCCGATTACTCGGCAGCCGGAGCGGCAGCGTCGGCCGGTGCGTCAGCCTTCTTGTCGCCCTTCTTGGCCGGAGCGCGACGGCCCTTGCCTTCGTCGGCGGATTCGGCCGAGAACTCTTCTTCGCGGACCGAAGCGGAGTTCGGCGCAGCAGCCTTGCCTTCCAGCACGGCGTCGGCGGCGGCACGTGCATACAGCTGCACGGCACGGATGGCGTCGTCGTTGCCCGGGATGGCGTAGTCGACCAGGGCCGGGTCGTAGTTGGTGTCGACCACTGCGATCACCGGGATGCCGAGCTTCTTGGCTTCCTTGATGGCGATGTCTTCATGGCCGATGTCGATCACGAAGATCGCGTCGGGCAGGCGGTTCATTTCCTTGATGCCGCCCAGCGAGGCGTCCAGCTTCTCGCGCTCGCGACGCAGACCCAGCACTTCGTGCTTGACCAGCTTGTCGAAGGTGCCGTCGGTCTCGGCCGACTCCAGTTCCTTCAGGCGGGCAACCGACTGCTTGACGGTACGGAAGTTGGTCAGCGTGCCGCCCAGCCAGCGCTGGGTCATGAACGGCATGCCGCAACGCTCGGCTTCTTCCTTGATGGACTCGCGCGCGCTGCGCTTGGTGCCCAGGAACAGCACGGTGCCGCGCTTCTGCGCGATCGAGGAGAGGAAGTTCATCGCGTCATTGAAGAGCGGAACGGTCTTCTCGAGGTTGATGATGTGGATCTTGCCGCGCGCGCCGAAGATGTACGGCGCCATCTTGGGGTTCCAGTAGCGGGTCTGGTGACCGAAATGGACGCCGGCTTCCAGCATCTGACGCATGGTGACTTGGGGCATTGAAGTAACTCCTGATAGCGGAATCTACGTGCGCGGACTGGGCTTTGAAGAGTCCGCACATGGATGTGCGGGCCCTTGCGAAAGGATGCGCACAAACGATTCCGGGGTTGGGCTTCCCTGTCGCCTCCGTGACGAACCCCTTGCGAGGCACCCCGGCACGGATGGCGGCGGCAGGTGTGAATTCGTCGGTGACGTCCGACGTGAACGACGCAATGCGCAAGAGACGCAAAACAGCCGGCGGAGTATAGCCGGCTGAGCGGGCGGGCGCAATTGGCGAATCGGGATTGGGGAATAGGGATTCGGGATTCGTGATTGGCGGGCCGTGTGTCGCGGCAGTTGTTCGCTGTCGGTCCAGGATGGTCAAAGCGCCAGCACTTGCGAATCCCCAATCCCGAATTCCCAATCCCCAGAGCTCACGGCTCCAGCGCCAGCGTCGTTTCGATATCGCTGTTGATCCGCGCCACGAAGCGGCCATTGCCGGCGGCCACGTTGGCGGGCAGCGACCATTGGCGGGTCTGGCCGGGAAGCACATAGCCGGCAAGGTCGTCGCGGATGCTGCGGCGGGTGCCGCCGGCATCGATGTAGGCCAGGTCGGCCAGCCTGGCATGGCCGAGCCCGGCGTTATGGACCTTCAGCGCGCGGCCGCTGCCCTGGCCGGACAGGCTGGCCTGCAGCAGCGGGCGCAGGTCGCCGGGCTGGCTGGGCAGGGCGAACACCGGCGTGGAATAACGCAGCAGTGCGGTGTCGCTACCGGAGGCATGCTGGGTCACTACCAGGCGGTAGCTGTCTTCGCTCTGCATCGGGCTGGGGCCCAGGCGGATCACCCGCAGCA
The DNA here is from genome assembly GCF_040202385.2 of Xanthomonas sp. WHRI 6108. Taxonomy (NCBI): domain Bacteria; kingdom Pseudomonadati; phylum Pseudomonadota; class Gammaproteobacteria; order Lysobacterales; family Lysobacteraceae; genus Xanthomonas; species Xanthomonas sp. WHRI 6108. Next base: position 1,600,364 of record NZ_CP168198.1, read on the forward strand.
ATTGCCGGCCTTGCGCAGGAATTTCGAATTGCGCCGGGCTGACGGTGGCGGCGGTGGCCGGTTCAAGCAGTTCGCGGTCGCCGTCCTGGCGCCAGCGGTAGAGCTTGGCTTCGGCGCGCCATGGCAGGGCCGCCTGGTTGTAGAGCCAGACGGTGGTCTGGTCGCTGTCGGCGGGAATGCGGGCGGTGGTCGGGGCGATGGCGATCTCGGCGGCAACGGCGCTGCCACCGATGGCCAGGCCGGCGAGTGTCAGTGCCAGCAGGCCGCAACAGGAGCGGGACGCGGCCATGGTCAGAACGCGATCGTGGTGATGGGCGCGCTGCCGGCAGGCGTTGGCCCGGCAAGTGCGCTGGCATCCTGCCCGGTGCTGGCGGCGGCTGGGGTGTCGGCGCTGCCGGCCGGCGGGGCGATCGCCATCGGCGTGCCCCTGGAGCAGCTGGCGCGCGGCGGCGCAGTGCGCAGTTCGCAGCCGCTGAGCAGGCGCAGGCCGATGTGCAGGGTGAAGTTTTCCGGGCCAGGCGCGGTGGCCGCGTTGGCCGCGGTAGAGCTCGCGCTGCAGACGAGGGCGACCAGCGTCAGGCGCTTCAACAAAGTGACCAGCGTCATGAAGGCAATCGTTTGCATTGGAGACGTAACAAATAGCGACGCCCCCAATGCGAACTTTATTAACTGTCAGTAAGTGATGGAGACGGTCACCGTGTCGTTGTAGGCACCCGCGATGGGCTGTTGCGGTGCCGGCGCGCGGCCATAGACGGTCACCGTCTGCGCGACTCCGTTGCCGGTGCCGCTGAGCGTATCGACGCCGATACTGGTGCCCCAGCGGTTGCCGCGGCCGGCGTCCCGATACAGTTCATAGGCGATGTAGTTGGCACTGCTGGCGTGGCGCATGCGCCGGACGTTGCCGGTGGCATTGATGCCATCGCCCAGCCCGATATTCCAGGCAGTGCGGTTGGTGCATGACAGGCTGATGGTGGAGGTGCGGTCGATGGCGGTATCGATGGTGCCGGCGATGCTGCCGAAATCCAGGTCGGTGGTGACGTAGGTACTGCAGCGTGCCGGCACGTTGGCTGAGGCCGTGAACGGAAAGGCGTTGCTGGCGGTCTTGGCACCGCTGCCGCCGGCCGTGCAACTGCTCGGCGCCGGCGGCATACCGATGACGCTTTCGTTGTAGGAGTAGCGCAGCACGGTGTCGGCACCGCCGAAGCTGCTGCTGTGGTTGCCGACCGACAGCGTCTGGTTGGCCGGAATGCGCCCGTACAGGGTAATGCTGGCCGTCTGCGAACCGCCGGTGACCACCGGAACGCCGTAGGACAGTGTCAGCAGGCGCGGCGAGGGCGTCGTCGACCCGGTGGCGCCCCAGACCTGGGTCCGCGTGGCCTCGCTGTAGATCTGGAAGTCCAGGCTGTCGCTGGTGGGGTTGAGCATGCGGCGCGGCGCGTACAGCCCGTTGCTGGCGCTGCCCGGCCCGAGGTCCAGGCATAGGCTCACCTGGGCATAGCCGAGCACGCTGAGCGCTGCGGTCGCGCAGGAGACGTTGAGCGTTGCCACCGCATCGGTGGTGCCGTTGGCCGCCACGTTGCCGAACGCCAGCGGGGTGCCGAGGGTGACGCTGCAGGTGGTGTCCGCGTGCGCGCCCTGGCAGGGGGCAAGCCACAACGTGGCGATCGCCAGCGCAACGACCAGGCGCCACAGTGCGGGCAGGCTCATGGGGTTTGCTGCTCGAGAACGCAGGGCAGCGGGCCGACCCGCGGAATGCCGCCGGGGTTGGTCGGGTAGGTGAAGCGCGCACTGCAGCGGCCATCCGGCAGCTCCACCAGGATGCGGTTGTCGATCTGCAGATTGTCCAGATAGGTTTCGCCGTCGTAGCCGACCACCACGCGTTCGGCGTTGCCCTCGCGTTGCACCACGCTGCCGACCGGCAACGGCACGCCCTGGGCGTCGTGCAGCACGATCATGGCCGCGCGCACCCGGGTGATGCCGAAGCGCACCGCCACCCCGGACTGCTGGCGCGGTGTCACCGCGGTATCGACGCGGTCCACGCGCAGGTCCGCCGGCAGGTTCAGGGTGTCGATGGACAACTGGTTGCGCTGCCATGACTGCAGCGGGGTGACCAGCAGCATCCCGCGCGCATCGGTGACGCCGATCAGGCGATTCTCCAGCCGCACCGGAATGCCGGGCTGGCCGTCGGTGGAGACCACCGCAAAGGCATCCTGGATATCGCGCGCGGCGAAGCCGCGGCCGTTCATCCACACCAGGCTGCCGCTGGCGCTGGCATAGCCGAAGTTGGCGCCATCCTGGTTGGCGACGCCGAGGTTGTAGCGGCCGACGCGGTTCAACCAGCCCAGCTCGGCCAGGCCGCCGTTGGCATCGTCGCCGGCACGTCCCTGCAGGCGCCAACCGATCCCGCCCAGGTCGCCGTCGCCGGGCAGCGGCTGGCTGACATCGGCCACGAATCCGGTGCGGTTGCCGTTGCGTTGCATCGAGGCGCTGGCCTGGCGCAACTCGCCGAACGTGGTCGACAGCGACAGGTACAGGCTACGGTCGCTGCGCACATCCAGGTTCTGGTTGCCGGACAGATTGGCCGCCCAGTTGCGCCCGAAACTGCGCGACCAGAACAGGCTCGCATACCGCGAGGTGTCGCCTTGTGGGTAGCTCAGCCGCACATAGCTGGTGCCCAGCGAGCCGATCGGATTGACGTTGACGCCGAACACCGCGCGGTCGCTGATGCGCGCCGGCAACGCGCCCTGCAGCGCGCCCAGGTCGCGATAGTCGCCGTGGGTGCGCTGGGTGCCGGCGGTGAAGTTGAAACGACGGTTGTTCCAGGCATACCCCAGCACGTACTGCCCGCCGCGCAGCGCATCCATCCGGCTATGCGCGTAGGCCGCGTTGACCACGCCGCCTGCGCCGAGCAGCCACACGCCGCCGGCACCGGCGTTGACCACGCCGCCGCCGGCCTCGGTATGCGCTTCGATGGTGAAGTCATCGCGCAGGCCCTTGCGCAGCGTGGCGCTGGCGACCGTGCGCGACTCGTAGGAAAACGAGCGCACGCCGTAGTCCTGGCGCAGATGGCCGATGCCGGCCGACCACTCGGAAATGCCGCGCGCCAGCAGTTGCGGCGTGCCATAGAACGCGAAGTCCAACCGGCGCACCTGGCCGAACGCATCGGTCACCACGATCTGCGCCTGCCCGGTGCCGCTGATGCCGGGTTGCGCGGCCAGCTGAAACGGGCCGGCCGGCACCTGGCCGCTGTACTGGCGCAGTCCGTCGACGTAGAGCTCCACCGTCGACGGCACCACCGCCTCGCCCAGGAAGCTTGGTGTGGGGGTGAGCACGCGGTACGGCTGCAGGGCGTAATTGCGGCCGATCTGTATCCCGCCCAGGCGGATCGAGCGGCTCCAGTCGACAAAGCCGCTGTAGAAGTCGCCGACCGTCAGGCTGGTGGCGCTGTCGGGGAAATCCATCTGCCAGGCGCTGTCCAGGCGCACCGCTTCGCTGCGCCAGCGCTGGTCCTGCGGGCGGTCGTAGGCCAGGAACACCGCGGTGGTGTCGACCATGCCGCGGCCGATGCCGAAGCCGCGCACTTCGGTGGCCAGCGACACGCTGCTGGCCCCGGCATTGCGCGTGGCATAGAAGTCGTAATTGAGCAGCATGCCCGGCGAGGCAGTGGCGCTGGGCGGTGCGACCTGTTCGGCCTTGAGTACCGTGGTGGAGAGCGACAGCTGCGCCAGCGGCACCTGCAACGCAAGCCGTTGCAGCGCAGCGTCGTAGCGCACCTCCACATCGGGCAGGCGATCCAGATCGACCAGCTCGCTGGCGGGGCGGTCGGCCAGGAGGAAGCCCAGCTTGCGCAGCGTGTCGACCGAGCCGCGCAGGTGGCCGTCCACCAGTTCGAACGGTGCCAGGCCGCGGTCGGCCTGGTTGAGGCTGACATCCAGGTACAGCGTCTGCGGCAGGGCCGCCACGTTCTGCGGCGCCTGATCGGACAGTGGCGCCATGTCGGCCAGATCGCCGGAGGCGGCATGTGCCAGGCAGGTGGCGGTCGCAAGCAGCGTCATCGCCAGCCGGCCCGCATCACGGCGCTGCTGGCGCGGCCAACAAGGTGCGTTCGTCCGCCTCACCATTGATCCTTGCGATGATGGTGCCGCGGCCGAACTGGGCCAGCGGTGCCCCCAGCGACCAGCGCATGGTCTGGCCGGGCAGGACATAACCCACCAGCCCGTTCAATGCCGTCCTGGTCGTGCCATCGACCCGATGCTGCAGGTCGGCGACCTGGGCGTGCCCATTGCCGGTGTTGCTGATCTGGATCTGCGCATTGCCGTCGCTGCCGGCAATCACCTGCGTGCTCAGGGTCGGGGTGGATTCGGTCTTGCCCGGCGGCAGCAGGAAGATCGGCACCGAGTAGCGCAACACGAACTGCATGCCCTTGCGATCCGCATCGGCGTTGGGCAATTCGTCGACGATGATGCGGTAGCAGGCTTCCTCGCCGGTCGGCGCGGGCCCGGCGCGAATCACCCGAATCAGCTGGCGCTCGCCGGCGGCCAGCGTGCGCATCGGCGGGCTGACCAGCAGTTCCTGGGTGGGGTCGAGTTGATCCTTGCCGTCACGCTGGGTCCAGCGATAGGCGCGGGTCTGCACCTGCACGGGCGCGCTGCCGCTGTTGCTCAGCCAGAGCCCGTCGGCGGACTGCTGTGCGCTCAGCGTCAGCGAGGTCGGCGCCAGCTGCAGGCTGGCCGCATGGGCCGGATGCAACGGCACGCCGCTGCCAAGCGCCAGCATCAGGCTCAATCCGGCCGTGACCAGCCAGGCCGGCATCCGGTACGACAGGCGGTGGTGCAATGGCATGCGCGCGCTCAGTAGACGATCGTGGCGGTGATGGTGTCTTGGTAGGTACCGGTCGCGGGATTGTTGGCCGACGGGTTGGTCACGCGGCCGTAGACCGGATAGACCTGGTTGATGCCGGTGGCGGTGCGGCTCAGCGTATTGGTGCCGGTGGTGCTGCCCCATACCGTGCTGCGGCCCAGATCCTGGTACAGCTGGTAGGCGATGAAGTTGTTGGTGGTGACCAGCGCATCGGTGTTCTTCATGCGGCGGGTGGTGACGTCGTTGGCGGTGCCGGCATTGCTGCCCGCGCTCAAGGCGATGTTGTACGGCGTCAGTGCGGTGCATTGCGCGGTCACGCTGCCGTTGGCGTCGGCATTGGCGGTGGAGGTGGACAACACCGAGCCGAAGTCGACGTCCGTCGCCGAGGCAGCGGTGATGGTGCAGGCCTTGGTGACGGCGATCTTGACGTTGAATGTGGTGGTATCTGCTGCGGTGGCAACGCCAATGGTCGAGAGCAGGCCGAGGGACAGCAGGACAGGGCGGACAGTACGCATGGACATTTCCTTGACCGGTCTGGTCATTGGTGACGCGACGACTCGTCGCCCTGCCTCCAATGCATCAGCTGTGCCAAAGATTACCCTGAATGATTTGGCTATCTCGCTGTTTATCCTCAGAGTTTTCCCGAAATTGCGATGTCTCTCGGATGACCCCGTTCATTGAGTTTTTGACGCGCGCGGTAGTGCGTCACACATGAATGCGCGGTGCCGCCAGATTCCTGCTGCCCGGTCCGTCTGGGCGCTTGATCGGCTGCGGCATGAAAAACAACGGCGCGGGTCGTTCAGATTCAGCCCGAATCGGCGATAATCGCTGCCATGAGCGTCAATCTGAAAACCAAAGAAGAAATCGAACTGATGCGCGTCGCCGGCCGCCTGGCCGCCGAGGTGCTCGATGTCGTGGCGCCGTATGTGCAGGCGGGCGTGACCACGGCCGAGCTGGACCGCATCTGCCACGACCACATCGTCAACGTGCAGGGCACCATTCCTGCCAACGTCGGCTACCGCGGCTTTCCCAAGAGCGTGTGCACCTCGGTCAACAACGTGATCTGTCACGGCATCCCGAGCGCGGCCAAGGTCCTGAAAGACGGCGACATCGTCAATATCGACGTCACCGTCATCAAGGACGGCTGGCATGGCGACACCAGCCGCATGTATTACGTCGGCACGCCGTCGGTGATGGCCAAGCGGCTGGTGGAAACCACCTACGAGGCGATGTGGCGTGGCATCCGTGCGGTCAAGCCGGGCGCAACGCTGGGCGATGTCGGCCACGCGATCCAGAAATTTGCCGAAGCCGAGCGTTTCAGCGTGGTGCGCGATTACTGCGGCCATGGCATCGGCAAGGTCTACCACGACGAGCCGCAGGTGATGCATTACGGCCGCCCCGGCGAAGGCCTGGTGCTCAAGCCCGGCATGACCTTCACCATCGAGCCGATGATCAACGAAGGCACCTACCACCATAAGACCCTGCCGGACGGCTGGACCGTGGTGACCAAGGACCGCAAGTTGTCCGCGCAGTGGGAACACATGGTCGCGGTGACCGAAGACGGCGTGGATGTGCTGACGCTGTCGCCGAACGCTCCCGCTCCGGTATGACGGCCACGCCGGCGGACCGACCCGACCCGGGTGTCGCCGGCGATGCCGAGTGGGCCGCGCAAGCGCGCCCGCTGCTGGTGCATGCCGACATGCGCCTGTGCAAGCGCTTCGACCAGGGCGAGCCGATCGAGCGCCTGGTGGCCTTGCGCGCCCGCGCAGTCGATCAATTGATGCGCAATGCGTGGACGCGTTGCATTCCGGCCGATGCCGGGCTGTCGCTGCATGCCGTGGGTGGCTATGGGCGCGGCGAACTGTTCCCGCGCTCGGACGTGGATGTGCTGGTACTGGGCGAGACCGGCGTGCAGCAACAGCACGAGCAGGCCCTGGCGCGGCTGTTCGCCTTGCTGTGGGATGTGGGCCTGCCGATCAGCCACGCGGTGCGCTCGCCGGCGCAGTGCACCGCCGCGGCGGCCGATCAGACGGTGCTGACCGCCTTGATCGAGTCGCGCCCGCTGGTGGCCGGCAGCCAGGCGCGCGCCGCGCTGGCCACAGCGATCTCGCCGCAACTGGTGTGGCCGGCGCGCGAATTCTTTCAGGCCAAGCGCGAAGAGCTGCTGGCGCGGCATCAGCGCTTCGGCGATACAGCCGACAATCTGGAGCCGGACATCAAGGACGGCCCCGGCGGCCTGCGCGATCTGCAGACGCTGGGCTGGATGGCGCTGCGCGCGTTCGGGGTCAAGGATCTGGAGGCCCTGGTCGGGCTCGGCCATGTCGGTTTCGACGAGGCCGTAGCGCTGCGACGCGAGCGCGAGGAGCTGGCGCGCTTGCGCTTCGGCCTGCACCTGGTGGCCAACCGGCCGGAAGAGCGGTTGGGGTTCGATTACCAGAAGACGCTTGCCGAGCGGCTGGGCTTTGCCGACGACCCGGAAAGCCTGGGCGTGGAAAAGATGATGCAGCGCTTCTACCGCAGCGCTGCATTGATCCGCCGCATCAGCGACCGCCTGCTGCAGCGTTTCGAAGAACAGTTCGACGGCGAGGCGGTGCCGGAGCCGCTCGGGGAGGGCTTCAGTCTGCGCCGCGGCTATCTGGCTGCGGATGCAGAGGACTGGCCGGGCGGCGACGTGCTGCAGGTCTTTGCGCTGTTTGCGCAATGGGCGGCGCATCGCGAGGTACGCGGGCTGCATTCGCTGACGGCGCGCGCGCTGGCCGAGGTGCTGCGCGAGTTGCCGGCCTACGACGTCGCCGATGCGACCGCGCGCGACCGCTTCATGGCGCTGCTGCGCGGCCCGCGGGCGGTGGAGTCGCTCAACCGCATGGCGCGTTTGGGCGTGCTGGGCCAGTGGATTCCGGCATTCGCCAGCGTGTCCGGGCGCATGCAGTTCGACCTGTTCCATGTCTACACGGTGGACCAGCACACCTTGATGGTGCTGCGGAACATCTCGCTGTTTGCCGCCGGTCGCGCCGACGAGCGTTTTTCGATCACCCATGAAGTCTGGCCGCGCCTGCGCAAGCCGGAATTGCTGCTGCTGGCCGGCCTGTTTCATGACATCGCCAAGGGCCGCGGCGGCGATCATTCCGAGCTGGGCGCGGTGGATGCGCGCGCGTTCTGCCAGGCGCACCGGCTCAGCGAAGGCGATACCGCGCTGGTGGCCTGGCTGGTCGAACAGCATCTGCGCATGTCGGTGACCGCGCAGAAGCAGGACATCTCCGACCCGGAGGTGATCCACCGTTTCGCCACCCTGGTCGGCACGCGCGAGCGCCTGGATTACCTGTACCTGCTGACCTGCGCCGATATCGCCGGCACCAGCCCCAAGCTGTGGAACGCGTGGAAGGACCGGCTGCTGGCCGACCTGTATTTCGCCGCGCGGCGCGCACTGCGCGAGGGCCTGGAGCATCCGCCGCCGCGCGAAGAGCGCCTGCGCGAAGCGCGCGAGTCCGCCCGCGCGCTGATGCAGGCGCAAGGCCACGACGATGCCACCATCGACCGCCAGTTCGCCGGCATGCCGGATGAAAACTTCCTGCGCTTCCGTCCCGAGCAACTGGCCTGGCAGGCGGTGTCGCTGATCGAGGTGCAGATCGGCCAGACCTTGGTCAAGGCGCGGCGCGCGGTACCGGACAACGACGCGCTGGAAGTGTTCGTGTATTCGCCCGATCGCGATGGTTTGTTCTCCGCGATCGTCGCCACGCTGGATCGCAAGGGGTATGGCATCCATCGCGCCCGCGTGCTGGATGCGCCGCACGATGCGATCTTCGACGTGTTCGAGGTGCTGCCGCAGGACAGTTCCGCCGATGGCGACCCGCAGCGCCTGGCCGCGGCCTTGCGCCAAGTGCTGGCCGGCGACCTGCACAAGGTGCGTCCCTCGCGGCGTGCGGTGCCGCGCCAGCTGCGCCACTTCCGCTTTGCGCCGCGCGTGGAATTCAGCGAAAGCGCCGGTGGTCGCCGCACCCGCATCAGTCTGGTCGCGCCCGATCGCCCCGGCTTGCTGGCCGATGTGGCCAATGTGCTGCGCCTGCAACACCTGCGTGTGCACGATGCGCGCATCGCCACCTTCGGCGAGCGCGCCGAAGACCAGTTCCAGATCACCGACGAGCACGACCGCCCGTTGCCCGAATCCGCCCGGCAGGCGCTGCGCGATGCGCTGTGCGCCTGCCTCGATCCCACCTGAGTAGTCCGTTCGGAGACCCCCCATGGCCACCAGCAAGAAGACCGCGCGCAAGCAGGGCGCGACCCCCACCGGCGCAGCGCCCAAACGCGCGCCGAGCAAGAGCGGCAAGGCGCCCCAGGCGCCGGCCGTCGACAAGCGCAAGGCCACCGCGGCGGCTGCTAAGCCTGTGGCCGCCAGCAAAAGCGTTACCAAGCAGGTCACCAGGAAAAGCGCCACCAAGCCGGCGACCAGTGCGGCCCCGCGCGTGGCCAAGCAGCCGACCAGCGTGGTGTCCGCACCGGCTGCCAAGAAGGCTGCAGCTGCGAAGAAACTGCCGATCGCCGAAAAGACCGTGCGCGGCGCTGCAACGCCGGTGGGCAGTGACGAGCTCAAGTTCGGCATCGAAAGCGCCTTCGAGCGCCGCGCCAGCCTGACCGTCGACGAGATCGATGGCTCCACCCGTGCCATCGTCACCCGCGTCATCGACGGCCTGGAAAGCGGCGAGTTCCGCGTCGCCGAGCCGGACGGGCAGGGCGGCTGGAGCGTCAACGAGTGGTTGAAGAAAGCCGTACTGCTGTATTTCCGCGTCAACGAGATGGCCGTGATCGACGCGCAGCCGGCACCGTTCTGGGACAAGGTGGAGTCGCGTTTTGCCGGCTTCGGCGAAGCCGAGTTCCGCAAGGCCGGCGTGCGCGTGGTGCCGGGTGCGGTGGCGCGGCGCGGCAGCTATTTCGGCAAGGACGTGGTGCTGATGCCGAGCTTCACCAATATCGGCGCGTATGTGGGCGAAGGCACCATGGTCGATACCTGGGCCACGGTGGGGTCGTGTGCGCAGATCGGCGCGCATTGCCATCTGTCCGGCGGCGCCGGCATCGGCGGCGTGCTCGAACCGCTGCAGGCCAGCCCGACCATCATCGAGGATCATTGCTTCATCGGTGCGCGGTCGGAAGTGGTCGAAGGCGTGGTCATCGGGCACCACAGCGTAATCGGCATGGGCGTGTTCATCGGCCAGAGCACGCGCATCTACAACCGCGCCACCGGCGAGATTTCCTACGGCTACGTGCCGCCTTACAGCGTGGTGGTGTCCGGCCAGCTGCCGTCGAAAGATGGCTCGCACTCGCTGTATTGCGCGGTGATCGTCAAGCAGGTGGATGCCAAGACGCGCAGCAAGACCAGCGTCAACGAGTTGCTGCGCGGCCTGGCCGATTGAGCACTGCGCAGCCTGCACGCGGCACCATGCTGTCGCGGCCGCTCAGTGGCTGGGTGCGTTGGGGCATCCCGGCCCTGTGGTTGGGATGGGTGGCGCTCTACGTGGCCGGCTCGCTGGCGCGCGATGGCGTGCCGCAGCAGCTGGAGGTCCTGCGGTGGCTGGCGCCTGTGCTGATGGTGCTGATGACCCTGCGTCTGGCATGGGCATCCAGCCGCTGGGCGCAGGTCCGCGATGCGGGCGATGCGCTGGAGATCGTGCAGCAGGGACGATCGCAGCGTGTGGACCTGGCCGAGTTGCGCTCGGTCGATGCGGCATGGCTGATTCCGCCACGGCGGATGGCGCTGAAATTCCACGGCACACGTGCCGATGTGGTGTTCCTGCCCGCCCATGGGCAGGAACACGATCAACTGGTAACCACCCTGTTGGCGCGTGCAAGCGCGCGCCGCGGAGTCGAAAAGGCGACGACATGACCACGCTCTACGGATTGAAGAACTGCGACACCTGCAAGAAGGCGACCAAGTGGCTGGACCGCTTCGGCGTGGCCTACAGCTTCGTCGACTACCGCGAGCACACGCCCGCGCCGGAGACGTTGCTGGATTGGGCCGGCAAGGCTGGCGGATTCGAGGCCTTGATCAACAAGTCCTCGACCACCTGGCGCCAGTTGCCCGACAACAAGAAGACGCCGGGTTCGGACGCCGAATGGAAGCTGCTGCTGCGCGAATACCCGCAATTGATCCGCCGCCCGGTGGTGGTGAGCGACGATGGCGCGCTCAGCCAGGGCTTCTCCGACAACGGGTTCAAGGCACGCTTCAACATCGCCTGATGGTGCCACCGCGTCATCGGTCCGTACAGGCCTGTGCGGGGCGGGCGCGTGGACGGCAGGCGACCTGCTGATGCCCGCGGCCCAGCTGCATCTTTTATAGGAAGGACGAGCATGACCAGCGACGTACTGCAACTGACCTGTGAGCTGATCGCACGTGCCTCGGTGACACCGGACGACGCCGGCTGCCAGGTGCTGCTCGCGCAACGCCTGGAGGCTGCCGGATTCGCTTGCGAGCATCTGCGCCTGGGCCAGGTCGACAATCTGTGGGCCACGCATGGCAGTGGTGCGCCGGTGCTGGTGCTGCTTGGCCACACCGATGTGGTGCCGCCGGGGCCGCGCGAGGCCTGGACCAGCGATCCGTTCGATCCGCAGATCCGCGATGGTGTGCTGTACGGGCGCGGCACGGCCGACATGAAGGGCAGCGTGGCCGCCTTCGCGATCGCTGCCGAACAGTTCGTCGCCGCCCATCCGCAGCATGCCGGCACGCTGGCGGTGTTGCTGACCTCCGATGAAGAAGGCGATGCCATCGACGGCGTGCGGCGCGTGGCCGAGCTGTTCCGTGCGCGCGGGCAGGCGATCGACTGGTGCATCACCGGCGAGCCGTCGTCCACCGAACGGCTGGGCGACCTGCTGCGCGTGGGCCGTCGCGGCAGTCTGTCCGGCACGCTGACGGTGAAAGGCGTGCAGGGGCATGTGGCGTATCCGCACAAGGCGCGCAATCCGATCCATCTGGCCGCGCCGGCCTTGGCCGAGCTGGTAGCGCGGCAGTGGGACGAGGGTTTCGAGAGTTTTCCGCCGACCAGCCTGCAGGTGTCGAACATCCATGCCGGCACCGGCGCCAATAACGTGATTCCGGGCGAGCTGCAGGTGGCCTTCAATCTGCGCTACACCCCGCTGTGGGATGCGCCGCGGCTGGAGGCGGAAATCACCGCATTGCTGGATCGCCACGGGCTGGACTATGCGCTGCGCTGGCATCGCAGCGGCGAGCCGTTCTACACCCCGGAAGGCCGCCTGCGCAGCGTCGCACGCGAGGTGCTGGGCCAGTTCGCCGGCGCACCGCCGGAAGAAAGTACCGGCGGCGGCACCTCCGATGCGCGCTTCATCGCGCCGCTGGGTGCGCAATGCATCGAAGTTGGCCCGGTCAACGCCAGCATCCATCAGGTCGACGAGCATGTGCGCGTGGCCGATCTGGAAGCGCTGCCGGCGTTGTACCGCACGCTGATCGAGCGGCTGCTGGTCGATTGACGGAGCAGTTGCCGCCGTCGTTGCCGCTGAAACAGTTGCGCCATCGAAAACGAACGGTTAGCGTCGGTCACATGGTCTTCCAGCTCGCCAACCTCAATAACGCCAACCGCAACACTCTGCGCGCGAACAATCGTGCGCGGCCGATGCGGGTCTGCGACTAGGCGAAGTAAAACCAAACGCCCAGGAATCAGAAAACCCGCATCGGCCGATGCGGGTTTTTTTATGGGTGTCATTCTCGTGCAGCACGCTCTTCCACCGGCCGCCAACCCCCGCAGTTTCATCCAGGAGTGTTTCCATGTGTTCCATCTTCGGTATTTTCGGCCTGCAACCCGGTGACGATCTGCAGGTATTGCGCCGGCAGGCGCTGGAATGTTCGCAGCGGCAGCGTCACCGCGGCCCGGACTGGAGCGGCGTCTATGTCGACGCCGGTGCGATCCTGGTGCACGAGCGGCTGGCCATCGTCGACCCGGCCGGCGGCTCGCAGCCCTTGTTGTCCGAAGATGGCGCGCTTGCGCTCGCGGTGAATGGCGAGATTTACAACCATCGCGAGCTCAAGCAGGAGCTGGTGCAGCCATACGCCTTCCAGACCGGCTCCGATTGCGAGGTGATCAATGCGCTGTACCGCGAGGATGCGCCGGCCTCCTACCTCAACCGCCTCAATGGCATCTTTGCGTTCGCGCTATGGGACAAGGCGGCCGGGCGGGTGCTCATCGCGCGCGACCCGATCGGCGTGGTGCCGCTGTACTGGGGCCATGACCGCGAAGGCCGGCTGCGGGTGGCCTCGGAACTGAAGTCGCTGGTGGACGATTGCGCCGATGCGGCGCAGTTTCCGCCCGGCCACTGGTACGACAGCGCCACCGGTGCGCTGAGTCGCTATTACGAGCGCTCCTGGCGCGAATACGCCGAGGTGGAAGGCGTGCAGGTGCAGTTGCAGGAGTTGCGCGAGGCCTTCGAGCGCGCAGTGCACCGTCAGTTGATGACCGATGTGCCGTACGGCGTGCTGCTGTCCGGCGGGCTGGATTCGTCGCTGGTCGCGGCGGTGGCGGCACGCTATGCACGCCATCGCATCGAGGAGAACGACACCACCGAAGCCTGGTGGCCACGCCTGCATTCGTTCGCGATCGGCTTGAAAGGCTCGCCGGACTTGGCCGCCGCCGAAGTCGCCGCCGCCGCACTGGGAACCGTGCATCACGGCTTCGAGTACAGCTTCGAGGAGGGCCTGGATGCGCTGCCCGAGGTCATCCGCCATATCGAAACCTACGACGTCACCACCATTCGCGCCTCCACGCCGATGTTCCTGCTGGCACGACGCATCAAGGCGATGGGCGTGAAGATGGTGCTGTCGGGCGAAGGCAGCGACGAAATCTTCGGTGGCTACCTGTATTTCCACAAGGCACCCAACGCACGCGAATTCCATGAGGAACTGGTACGCAAGCTGGATGCGCTCAACAATTACGATTGCCTGCGCGCCAACAAGTCGATGATGGCCTGGGGCGTGGAGCCGCGCGTGCCGTTCCTGGATCGCGAGTTCCTGGATGTGGCCATGCGCATGGACGCCAGTTTCAAGATGATCGACAAGACCAGCAGCGGCGCCACGCGGATGGAAAAGGGCGTGTTGCGCGAAGCGTTTGCCGGCTATCTGCCCGAGTCGATCCTGTGGCGGCAGAAGGAGCAGTTCAGCGATGGCGTGGGCTATGGCTGGATCGATGGACTCAAGGCGCACGCCGCCGCGCATGTCAGCGACCGCGAGCTGGCTGCCGCCTCCAGACGCTTTCCGGTCAATCCGCCGCAGACCAAGGAAGCCTATTTCTATCGCACGCTGTTCGAGCAGTTCTTTCCCAGCCAGGCGGCTGCGGAGACGGTGCCGGGCGGCAAGTCGATCGCGTGTTCGTCGCCGACCGCGATCGCCTGGGATGCCAGCTTCGCCGCGATGGCCGACCCGTCCGGCCGTGCGATTGCCGGCGTGCACGAACAGGCCTTGGCGTCGTAACGCTGCTGCATCGAAGTTGAAACTCCAGCGGCCGGCATTCGCTCACGCGCTGCCGGCCGCTGCTGCGATCACTCGTGGCGCACGCAGTATCCGTAGCGTTGCGGCTCGATATCCACGCCGGCCACGTCGGCCTGGTTGTTGCGCCACAGGTTCGGCTTGAAGTCGGCCGCCGTGCAGTTGGCAGCGCGGTCCACACCGATGGTGTAGGTGAACGGCGTATTGGAGAAGCGGTTGTTCTCGAACACGTTGTCCTGGCTCATGCTGTTGTCCCAGCACAGGATTTCCGGCGTGCGATAGCGGATGGCGCAGGCCAGGAACACTCCGGCGACCTTGTTGCCGTCGAACTGATTGTTGCTGAAGCGGTTGCGGCGCGCGTCGGACAGATAGATGCCCTGGCTGCCGTTGCGCTCGAAGCGATTGTTGCGGATCTCGCTGTCTTCCAGATGCTCGGTGGTCAGGCCTGCAGCCACGTTGTCGTGGATGTAGTTGTTGACCATGGTGACCTTGGCGGTGCGGTTGAACGACACGCCGTCCCAGATCGCGCCGGACACATCGTTGTTTTCGATGGTGATCTCGCGGGTGTCGTACTCGCTCAGCAGGCAGGCGCTGCGGCACTTGTTGACCTGCAGGCCGGCCAGCCGGATGCCCTGGCCGGAACGCACCACCACCGCGCTGTTGCTCAGGTACGGACGCTCGGGCATGAATTCCTTGTCGCCGGTGCTGGCGACGATCTGCATGTCTTCGATGCTGACATTGCGGATCACGCCGGTTGGCTGCTGGTTTTCGTAGTCGCCGACCACCAGCGCCGGTTGCTGTACGCCATCGGCCATGCGCAGTACCGTGGTCGGGCCCTTGCCGCGCAAGACGAGATTGCCGCGGTGGATCGAGACCAGCCCATTGAGCGGAAATTCGCCTTTTTCCAGGCACAGCACCGCAGGCGCATCGCCTTGCGGGAGCTTGTCGATGGCTTTCTGCAGATCCTGCCCGGGGCGCAGCTTGGCGGTACAGGCGGCGACCGGCGCATCCGGCGGGCCGGATTTGGCGGGCGGCGCTGCCGAGCAGGCAGTGGCAACGAGCAGGGGCAACAGGGCGGAAACGGAGCGGGCAAGCTGAGGCATGCGGATTCCGGTCAGTGGGGGAGGAGGGCGATCGTGCGCAAACACGTTGCAGATCGCGACGGCCTCTAGTGTGTCCCACCGGACGTTAAAGTCTGGCTGATTCCGGCCTGCCTGATTCGGCGCAGGTTCATTGCACTGCCGTGGTCAGGGCCGCAACTGGCGCGCGGCGGCCGCTGCGGCCGACGAGCGTCACAGTTGCAGCATCGCTTAAGGCCTGGACAGGCGCCCGTTCGCCACGCTTAGAAACTGTAGGCCAGCTGCGCGTAGATACGGCGCGGTTCGCCAGGAAAGTGCCCGGTGCGTTCGGTGAACCCGCTGGCGGCGTAGACCTTGTCGAACAGGTTCTTGACGTTGACCTGCAGTTTCCAGGCATCCCACTGCGTCTGCCAGCTGATGTCGAAGATGGCGTACGGCTTGACGCGCTGGCCCTCCAGGCTGACCCGCTCGCCCACGTAGTCCGCACCGAAGGCAATTGCCGAATTCCAGGCCGGCAGGTCGTAGCGCGTCCACAGACCGAAGGTGTTGCGCGGTGCATTGGCGAAGCGGTCGCCGGACGCATTGGTGATGCCGTTGGTGCCGGCATCGAGCACGCGTGCATCGTTGTAGGCGTACGTCAGGTTGAGCACCCAGCGTTCGGTGAGGTCGGCCAGCAGATCCACCTCCAGGCCTTCGCTGCGTACCAGGCCGAGCGCGGAGAGCTGATTGACGCCATCGACGATACTGCCGTTGGCCTGCACAATATTGCTGCGTTCGATGCGATACAGCGCGGTGTTGAGCGTCAGCCCGCCATCGTTGAGCGCGGTCTTCAGGCCCACTTCCCACTGCGTGCTGCGCTCGGGATCGAACGGCCCGCCGACGCTGCTGTCCTGATTGGCGGCATCCTGCGGCAGGAAGCCGCTGGCATAACTCGCGTACGCGTTGATGCCATCGCGCAGCACGAAGGTGCTGCCCACACGCCAGCTGAGATCGTTGCCGGTGACGCGCGAGCCGTCCAGACGGTTGTCGTCCTTGAAGCCGTCCCAACGCAGTCCGGCCATCGCAAACCAGCGCGGCGTCAGCCTGAGTTCGTCCTGCAGATACGCGCCATAGCGCTGGCTGCGGGTGCTGGTGGCGCGCCAGGGCAGGCTGCCCAGGCCGTAGTCGTAGAAGCCGCTGCGGCCATACACCGGGTTGAACAGGTCGATGCCCGGCACCGGCCCACGCACGCGGCCGGTGTCTGCGGTGTTGGCGGTCTGCGCGCAGAAATCCGCATCCAGCCGATAGTAGTCCGCGCCCATCAGCAGCTTGTGCTCGATCGCGCCGATGCGGGTGCGGAACACCGCGTTGACGTTGCTGGAGATCGCATCGTTGTCGCGGAACTGGTTGCGCAGCTGCCGCGTCATCCATTCGGCAGTGCCGTCGCCATCGCGGTCGATCAGGCCCATCGGCTCGTGATAGATCTGATGCTCGTCGTTCTTGAACCAGCGCATCGCCATGTCCACATCCCACGCATCCGATGGCGCAAAGCGGTACTGCGCGAACGCCACCTTGGCGCGCATGTCGAGGAAATCGGTGGGCTCGTTGTGGTTCCAGCGACGGTCGGTGAGGAAGTTGCCGTCGTCGTCCACCGGCACGCCGCGCAGGCGATTGCCGCCCAGGTTCTGGGTGATGTCGGTGTACTGCAGCGTGAGCTCGCCGGTCTGGCCGATGTCGAACGCCACCGACGCATCGCCGATCTGGCTCTGGCTATCGGTGTTGCGGCGAAAGCCATCCTCGCCATCGGCATAGGCGCCAACGCGGTAGCGAATGCGCCCGTCTTCGCGTGCCGGCCCGGTGGCCTCGAACGAGGCCGCCCCGAAGGATTGATTGCCCACCTGCAGCTCCACCCGACGCGCGGCCTGATGGCCGGGCTTGCGGGTGACGTAATTGATGACGCCACCGGGTTCGCCGCCGCCGTACAACGCACCGGCCGGGCCCTTGAGCACTTCCACGCGTTCGATATTGAACAGCTGTGGCACCGAGAAGCCGGCATACGGATCGCCACGCAATCCGTCGTAGAGCACGTTTTCCTGGCGGAATCCGCGCAGGGTGACGCCGGCATAGCTGAAGAAACTGATGCCGCTGATGCTGCGATACAGGTCGGTGATCTGGCGCGCGGCCTGGTCGTCGATCAGTTCGCGCGGCAGCACCTGCACCGACTGCGGCACCAGCGACAACGGCGTATCGGTGCGTGTGGCCACCGCGGCATCGTCGGATTTGTACAGCGTCTGCGCACGGCCGACGACGTCGACGCCATCGAGGTCGGTGACGGCTGCCGAGGTGCTGGTGTGTTGCTGGGCGAAGGCGCGGGGCGAGGGTAACGCCAAGACAGCGGCGAGCGCGGTGACAAGGAGCGTGGGGCGCATTGGTCACTAATGGGAATGGTTATCAAATGCATCTTAGCATGTTGTGCTCGCTTGATTGGGCAGATCGGTGGCCGGGCGTGGCTGCGGATACTTGGGTATCCAGATGTGCGAGGTGCGAGGTGCGAGGTGCGGGGTGCGATCGGCAGAACGCAGACACCGATTTTGCGTTCGTCCATCCCCCCAACGACGGTTGAAACCTGTGTCGACGCTCGAGACAGCAATGACCCCGCCTACTTCGGCTGCAACTGCAGCGTGTAGCGGGTTGCGGTCGGCAGGAACGGGGTCGGCCGGCCGTGTACCCAATCGTCGTGCCCTGCGCCCCAGAACGGCGACAACGGGTGTCCGCTCTGGCCGCCCGGCATGTGCACGATGCCGTCCTGTTCGTGGCCGGGCGACACCACCATGCGTTCGGAGGCGCCGAAGGCCGGGCCTTGCACGCGCGGCATGTCGCGATCGCCTGGCAGTTGGTCGGGCGGCATGCACAGCCAGCGCTTGGCAAGCGCAGGCAATGCCCGCGCGATCGGGTGACAGATGGTGGCGGTGTTGCGTTCGCCCCAGGTGCGTTCGCTCAAGGCGCCGTCCTGCGCAGCGAGATCGGTCTGCGCATTGCGTGCAGCCGCGGCAAGCAGCTGATCCCAGTTTGCATAGGCGGGCGGCAGCAGATGCGCCGGGCGCTGCTGCAGCAACGGCCAGACGATGCCTTCCAGCTGCGCGCGACGCGGCGGCAGGAAGTCCTTGCCAAGCGCGGCTTTTGCCGGCGCCAGCAGGCCGGTTTCCACTGCGTCGATGGTCATGCCGCGAAAGCCGCGCACGATGCGGTAGCTGGTCGAGCGGGTAGATGCGTGCCCGTCCCACTGCCGGGTGGCGGCTTCGATCTGCTGCAAGGCCGGGTCCTTGCTGTGCTCGACCACGCTGCGCAACAACTGCCACCACCGCGTGAGCAGCACGGCGCGATCGTCGAGCTGGATGGCGAGCAGGTCCAGCTCGTTGAAACGTTGCCTGGCAAACAAGTCGTCGCGGATCTGCTGCGCACGCGCGCCCAGGTCGTAGCCGGCATTGCCGAGCGTGGCCAACTGCTGCGCATCGACGACGCGGCTGTTTGCGGTCCAGAGCCGGTGCGAGGGAGGATCGATCAGGGCGGGGGCAGCGTCGCTGCGCACCGGCCAGGGCAGGCAGCCGCCCTGCGCCGATGCCGCCGTTGACGCAGGCGATGCCGCGTCCGCACCCTGCGCCGAGCTTGCCAGTTCGGCGATGCCGCTCGGGCCACAGCCGGCATTGCGTACCGGGCGCGCACCGATCAAGCGCCAGGCGATGCGCCCGCTGCGATCGGCCAGCAACAGGTTCTGTGCCGGAATGCCCGAGCGATCCGCCACTGCAAAGGCGGCCTGCACGTCGGCCGCCGTACTCATCTGCGCAAAGTCCAGCCGGATCGCGCCGGGCAGCTGCGCGGCCCAGCGCAGCGCGAGCAGGCTGCCATCGGCGTTGTCGTGCAGGACCGGGCCCCACGCGCTCTCGCGCACCGCAAAACGCACCGGCGCGGCGCCGGCCACGCGAATGGTCTCGATATGGGTGGTGAGCACTTGCGGATGACCCGGCGTGGCCGGCGCAATCCGCGCAAAGTCGGCGGTGTCGATGTAGCTGTTGGTAAAGGCCCAGGCCACATGCCCGTTGCTGCCGACCACCACCGCCGGCAAGCCGGGCAGGGTGAAACCGGTGACGTCCACCTTGCCGTCGGGCGCACTGGTGTCCGGGTAACGCAGGCGTGCGCGGAACCAGATGTTGGGCGCGCGCAGGCCCAGGTGCATGTCGTCGGCGACGATGGCGCGGCCGTCGCTGGTGAGGCTGCCGTCCACGGCGAAGTTGTTGCTGCCAGGCGTCGGCGACTCGGCGCCTGTGGTGGCGGCTGCATGCGGCAGGCGGCGCAGATCCAGCGTGGCGGCGTCGGGCAGCACGGCATCGCCGTGCGCGGGGCCGAACAGCGGCGCATCCCAGCTGGAGCCTTGATGGTCGAGCAATGCCGCCAGCGCCGCCGGCACCACCGCACGGATGCGGGCGGCTGCCAGTTCGGTCTGGTTGTCGTTGTCCTGCAGGTCGGCATACATCGCCATGCCGGTGAGGATGGAGTCGTCCAGCGTCCACGCGCGCGGTGTCTGCCGCAGCAACAGGTACGGCCAAGGGCGCACGCGCAGTGCAGCCAGCCCGGCATTGACGCCCTCGGTATAGGCCTGCAGCGCGGCGTGCTGGCTGCCGGCGGCGACATCCAGGCTGGCATGCACGCGGGCGCGCAGCCGGTGCACGCGATTGCGTTTGTCCAGGTCCAGCGCTGCGGCGCCGAACAGCTCGGACAACTCGCCGGCCGATGCGCGGCGCATCAGGTCCATCTCGAAGTAGCGCTCCTGCGCGTGCACATAGCCGAGTGCGCGCATGGCATCGACCTGGCTGGACGCATCGATGGTGACCACGCCACGCCGGTCGCGTTGCACGCTGACCGGTGCCGCCAGGCCCTGCAATGCGCTGTTGCCATCCAGCTGCGGCAGGCTGCCACGCATCAGCAGATACACGGCCAGCACGGCCGCCACGATCAACACCACGATTGCCAGCAGCAGCCGGCCCAGCCATTTGCGCATTGTCGAGTCCTTGAGTTCGGTCACAGTGTGGCGGCCGCTCATGACCATGGCGGGTCTGGCCGCAAGCGCAACTGAAAGTGATTCCGATTAGATCATTGCGCCGCGGCTTAGGGCACCATGCGGGCATTGCGTCGCTGGAGCACATCATGAAAGGCCATCCCGAAGTCGTCGACTACCTCAAGCAGCTGCTGCGCGGCGAACTGGCGGCACGCGACCAGTATTTCCTGCACTCGCGCCGTTACGAGGACCAGGGCCTGATGGCGCTGTACGAGCGCATCAATCACGAAATGGAAGAGGAGACCGAGCACGCCGATGCGCTGCTGCGGCGCATCCTGTTCCTGGAAGGCGACCCGGACATGCGGCCGGCCGAGTTTGCGCCAGGCAAGACCGTGGTGGAGATGCTCGAGCGCGATCTGGTGGTGGAATACGAAGTGCGCGCCAATCTCGCCGCCGGCATGAAGCTGTGCGAAGAGCACGGCGATTACGTCAGCCGCGACATCCTGCTCAAGCAGCTGCAGGACACCGAAGAGGACCACGCCTGGTGGCTGGAGCAGCAGTTGGGCCTGATCAAGCGGATCGGCCTGGAGCTGTACCAGACCTCGAAGATCGACAAGGGGCACGTTGCCGGCTGAGCCCGGTGACTGGGCGCTGCGCAGCCGCTGAGCGTGCGTAGCGCAGATTTGCAATCGGCAGGTGCCGCGCGGGGCATTGCCTTGCTGCGTGGTCTGCGTCAGCTGCCGGCGGTCTGCGGCGGTGTTGCTCGGCGCCTTGCGCTGTTGTGCGAACCAGCGCGTGGCGCAACGCCGCGCGGTGCTGATCGGCGCGCGCTGCGCTGCCTGTGCAACGCCTGCTGCGCCCGACTGGGGCGTCGGCAGCGATCGTCGATGACAAAGTTCGCCCGTGACCGTCAGTTGCGTTGCAGACGATAGACGCCGGTCGACAGGGCGGTGACGCCATCGGCACGGAAGCGCGGCTCCTGATCGAGGATGTCGCGGCGTTCCAGTGGCTGCACCCGCCATTGCGTGTCGAACAGTGCGTTCACCGCGGCAGCGTCCACCGAAAACGGCGGCCCGGCCTTTTCGGCCTGCGGATATTCCAGGGTGATCAACAGCCCGCGGCATCCCGCAGGCAGGCGCGCGTACGTGGTGTGCAGATACTGCTGGCGCAAGCCGGCCGGCAGGGCGATCAATGCGGCGCGGTCGTAGACGGCGCTGCAATCGGCCAGCACGCTTGGCTCCAGTGCAAACGCGTCGCCGCAGATGATTTCGATCGGGCCGGCGATAAAGTGCTCGCCCGCGCGGCTGCTGTGGCGCTGCGGTTGCAGGCCGGCATCAGCAAAGAATTGCGTCACCGCCAGCGGCGATATCTCCACGCCCAGCACGCGATGGCCTTGTGCGGCCAACCAGTGCAGGTCCAGCGTCTTGCCGCATAACGGCACCAGCACGCGGGCAGCCTTCGGCAGCTGCAACGCCGGCCAGTGCTTTTGCAGCAACGGCATCACCTGGTCCTGATGGAAGCCGGTCTGACCGTTCTGCCAACGCTGCAGCCAGAAATCTGTGTCCATGATGTTGTCTTGTTGGTTTGCGTTGACGAGTGCCGTGATGCAGCCAATGGCACTGACACTGCAGATCGAAAGGAGGCGATCACACCGCATCGCCGCGCGACATGCACTGCGCACAACCACGCACGCCGCGCTCGCAACCACCCATACCGACCATCTCGACCGGTCCTTGTCCGCCCACCGTCGCGGGACCTTGCGCGGCATGGATGCCGCGTAAGAGCCTACAGGGACGTACTTGCGGCGTGTCCTGCGATGGTGGGCGGGCAAGGGCCCTGCAGCAAGGCCGCAGATCTCTCTGCTCTACAGCCGACGCATCCGCACCGTTCGATTACCTCTCAAGGCGATGCAGAGCTTGAGCCTCAGCGTAACCTCGCCGTTGCAAGCCAACCTGGCCGAGGGCGCGATGCCCTAACGCCGGCAGCGTCCAGCTGGCGGTAGTTTTGTGGGTCGCTCAAGACCGCACGGCCAACGCGCCATCGCGCGGTGCGTCAGCGAATCACCGTTACTGCACTTCCAGCCCGTCCACCTTTTGCCGCGCCTCAGTAAATCGAGGCAGCGGCAGCGTCGAACGCGCCGCTGCGCGCCACGTCGGTGAACAGCCGTTACTGCACTTCCAGCCCGTCCACCTTTTGCCACCCTCGCGGCAACAATGCACCGCGACTCGCACGCGCGCCCACATAGCTATCCAGATCCTTGAACGACAGGCTCATGGTGCGTGCACCGCTGCGCACCAGCAGCGTGTTGCCCGGAGCCACCGCCACCACCGCCACCACGCGCTCGGTGCCGAGCTTGGCCTTGGGGATGTCGATGATCTTGTTGCCTTTGCCCTTGTCCAGCTCGGGCACATCGCTGGCGGTCACCGCCAGCAGATTGCCGGCACTGGTGACAGCGACGATGCGGTCGCTCTGCGGATTGGTCACCTGCGCAGGCGTCAGCACATGCGCGCCGGTGGTCAGGTTGAGCATCGCCTTGCCGGCCTTGTTGCGGCCGGTGAGGTTTTCGAAGCGGGTGACGAAGCCATAGCCGTGCGATGACGCCAGCACGAAGCGGGTGGCGTTGTCCGCGCTGGCCATGACCTGGAACGCCGCGCCCGAGGCCGGCGAGAAACGTCCGGTCAACGGTTCGCCATTGCCGCGTGCCGAGGGCAGGGTATGCACCGCGGTCGAATAGGCGCGGCCTTCCGAATCCAGGAACGCCACCTGATGGGTGCTGCGGCTGCGCACCGCCGCCAGCAGGCTGTCGCCTTCGCGGTAGGACATGCCGGCCGGGTCGACCTCGTGGCCCTTGGCCGCGCGTACCCAGCCCTTCTCCGACAGCACCACGGTCATCGGTTCGCTGGCGACCATCTCGGTTTCGTCGATCGCCTGCGCGGCGCCACGCTGCACCAGCGGCGAGCGACGTGCATCGCCGAACTTCTTGGCGTCGGCGGTCAGCTCGTCCTTGATCAACTTCTTCAGCTTGGTCTTGCTTTCCAGGATGGCCAGGATCTGCGCGCGTTCCTTGGCCAGTGCTTCCTGCTCGCCGCGGATCTTCATTTCTTCCAGGCGCGCCAGCTGGCGCAGCTTGGTTTCCAGGATGTATTCGGCCTGTTCCTCGCTGAGCGCGAAGCGCGCGATCAACACCGGCTTGGGTTCGTCCTCGCTGCGGACGATGCGGATCACTTCGTCCAGGTTGAGGAAGGCGATCAACAACCCTTCCAACAGGTGCAGGCGGCGCTCGACCTTCTGCAGGCGATGGTTGAGGCGGCGGGTGACGGTGTCGCTGCGGAAGCTCAGCCACTCGCTCAGCAAATGCCTGAGGTTCTTGACCTGCGGGCGGCCATCCAGGCCGATCACGTTGAGATTGACGCGGTAGCTGCGCTCAAGGTCGGTAGTGACGAACAGGTGCCCCATCAGCTGCTCGGCATCGACACGGTTGGAGCGGGGCACCAGCACCACCCGCACCGGGCTGGTGTGGTCGGACTCGTCGCGGATGTCTTCCAGCCATGGCAGCTTCTTGGCGCGCATCTGCTGGGCGATCTGCTCGATCACCTTGGACGGCGAGACCTGGTACGGCAACGCATCGATGACGATGTTGGCGTGTTCTTTCTTGTAGGTGGCGCGTGCGCGCACGCTGCCGTGGCCGGTCTCGTAGATTGCGCGCAGATCGGCCGCCGGGGTGATGATCTCGGCGGTGGTCGGGTAGTCCGGGCCGAGCACGTGTTCGCACAGCTCGGCGACCGTGGCATCGGGGTTGTCGAGCAGGCGCAGCAGCGCGCTGACGATCTCGTTGAGGTTATGCGGCGGCACGTCGGTGGCCATGCCTACCGCGATGCCGGTGGTGCCGTTGAGCAGCAGGTGCGGCAGGCGCGCCGGCAGCCAGGTCGGCTCTTCCAGGGTGCCGTCGAAGTTGGGCGCCCAATCGGTGGTGCCCTGGCCAATTTCGCCCAGCAGTACCTCGGCGATCGGGGTCAGCTTGGATTCGGTGTAGCGCATCGCCGCGAACGACTTGGGGTCGTCGGTGGAGCCGAAGTTGCCCTGGCCCTCGATCAGCGGATAGCGATACGAGAACGGCTGCGCCATCAGCACCAGTGCTTCGTAGCAGGCGCTGTCGCCGTGCGGATGGTACTTACCGATCACATCACCCACGGTGCGCGCGGATTTCTTCGGCTTGGCAGCGGCATTCAGGCCCAGCTCGCTCATCGCGAAGATGATGCGCCGCTGCACCGGCTTCAGGCCGTCACCCAGGAACGGCAGGGCGCGGTCGAGCACCACGTACATCGAATAGTCGAGATAGGCGCGTTCGGCGTACTCGCGCAGCGGCAGCTGCTCGAAGCCGTGGAAGGTGGGGCGGGTCAGATCGGTCATGTAAAGCCAGGTCCTACGAAAGAGGAGCCCGCGCCGTGGCGCGAGCTCGAAGAGCGCCGATTATCCGGATGCGGCGGGGGATGCCAAGCCGCGCGCATGCGTGCCGGCCAGATAACGCGTGGGTGGAGCGCCGAAGTGGCGGTGGAACACACTGACGAAGGCGCTGGGGCTGCTGTATCCGAGCTGGTCGGCGACCTGGGCGACCGGGCTGCCCTGGCTGAGCCGCCGCAGCGCCTCTGCCAGCCGGGCCTGCTGCCGCCACTGCGCGAAACTCAGCCCGGTCTCGCTGCGGAAATGCCGGCTCAGGCTGCGCGCCGACAGCCCGCCCCAGTCGGCCCAGGCGTCCAGCGGGCGCGGGTCGGCCGGGGTATCGAGCAACTGCCGGGCGATGCGCAGCAGCCGCCGGTCGGCCGGCATCGGCAGGTGCAGGTGGTCGATCTGCACCTGGTGCAGTTCGTCCAGCAGCACCGCGGCCAGGCGTTGCCGGGCGGGGTCGAGCGGCTGGCCCAGCGGCCAGTCGGCCGCGCGCATGATCACCTCGCGGGCGAGCCCGGTCAGGCGGATCACCCCGCCTTGCGCGGGCAACGCGGCGCAGGCGTCCGGCCGGACCACCACGCCCCAGCCGCGCAGCGGCCCAGCCAGTTCCACGGTGTGCTGCTGGCCGGGCGGCATCCAGCCGGCGCAGCCCGGCGGTAGCGACAGGGTTCCCTGCTCGGTGTGCACCGTCAGCACGCCGTGCTCCACATACATCAGCTGCCCGCGGACATGCGCATGCCGAACCGTCTCCGGCGCCCATACCGCGCGCAGGTCGGCCAGGAACGCGATCACCTCCGGTCCGTCGGCCCACTCAAAGCTGTCGCGCACGCCGGGCGGCAGGGCATCGCGTGTGGTTGGCGGATTTTCGACAGTCATTGGCGCAATTGTATTACCAGGCCAGCGCCACAGGCGCGTAAGGTGACGATCCTTGCTGGCGGTTTAATCCCGTTAGAAATATTTGCGTTGACAAATATATTTTTCGGAAGAAAATAGCCCGCCATGAATGACCTCTCCACCGCCTCGCCGTCGTTCGGCCTGCTGTTGCGCCAGGTGCGCGATGCGCTGATGCGTCAGCTCGACGCCGAAATGAAGGGCGAGCTGCCGGACTTCGGCTTCAGCCACTACGTCGGCCTGAAGATCCTGGCGGTGCGCTCGCCCTGCACGGCCAACGAACTGGCGCTGGCGCTGGACCAGACCCCGAGCGCGGTCACCCGCCTGCTCGACAAGCTCGAAGCGCTCGGTGCGGTGCGACGCGAGCCACATGCGCAGGACCGGCGCGCGCTGCAGATCGTCATGACCGAACAGGGCGTGGCGCTGTGGGAGCGCCTGAAGCTGCGCGGCGAGCGCGCCATCGAGCATGGCTTGCGCGATCTGGCCCCGCCCGAGCGCGAGCAACTCACCTCTCTTCTCATCCGTGTCCGCGATGCACTCAACTCATGAACGCTGCTAGTTCCCCGATCCAGATACTGCGCCTGCGGTCCACGCAGCTTGCGCGGCCGCTCGTCCTCACTGCGCTGACGCTGGCGCTGGCCGCCTGCGCCAGCAGCCGCGGGCTTGCCCCGCAGGGCACCATGCTGGAGCCGGGCGCAGTGCATGCCGAGCGCACCCTCGCGCAGGCCAACCTGAGCCCGGCCGCCTGGCCGGCCAGCGACTGGTGGCGCGCCCTGGGCGATGCGCAATTGAACGCGCTGATCGCCGAAGGCCTGCAGCACAGTCCCAGCCTGGCGGCGGCCGATGCGCGCCTGCGTCAGGCGCAGGCGCGCATCGGTAGCGCGCAGGCCGATCGCGGCCCCAGCCTGTCGGTGTCCGGCGGCTATGCGGGTGTGCAGTTGCCCGAATCGATGGTGGGCGATGAGCGCGGCGGCAAGTTCGGCGGCAACGGCCAACTGGTGCTGGACTTCCGCTATGGCGTGGACCTGTGGGGCGGCAAGCGCGCCACCTGGGAAGCGGCGGTGGACCAGGCGCATGCGGCCGAGGTGGACGCACAGGCGGCACGCCTGAACCTGTCGGCGGCGATCGCCGAAGCCTATGCGCAGCTCGACTACGCATGGCGCCTGCACGACGTGGCCAACGATGAGTTGACCCGCGTGCAGAAGACCCTGGAGCTCACCCGGCAACGCCGCGGCGCCGGCATCGACAGCGATCTGCAGGTGCGCCAGGCGCAGGCCCGCGTACCGTCGGCGCAGCAGCAGCTGCAGTCCGCGCAGCAGCAGATCGACGAGGCGCGCAACGCCCTGGCCGCGCTGGCCGGGCAGGGCCCGGATCGCGGGCTGGAGATCGCGCGCCCGACGCTGGGGGCGGCCATCGCCACGCAGCTGCCGAGCAACCTGCCTGCCGACCTGTTGGGCCGCCGCCCCGACGTGGTCGCCGCGCGCTGGCGCGTGGAGGCCGCCGATCAGGATATCGCCGCCGCCAAGACCCGCTTCTACCCCAGTTTCAACATCACGGCGCTGGGCGGTGTGGTGAATCGCGATGTCGGCCAGTTGCTGGAAAGCGCCTCGGTGTTCGGCGTGGTTGCGCCGGCGCTGAGCCTGCCGATCTTCGATGGCGGCAAGCTGCGCGCCAATCTGGCCGGCAGCGATGCGCAATACGACCTGGCGGTGGCCGATTACAACCAGAAAGTGATCGACGCCCTGCGCGAGGTAGCCGACCAGGTCAACGCCGTGCGTTCGCTGGAGCAGCGTGCGCGCGCGCAGGACGACGCGGTGCAGACCGTGACCGCCGCCTTCGCGCTTGCGCAGCAACGCTACCGCGCCGGCATCGGCAGCTACCTGGAAGTGCTCAGCGTGCAGGAGCAGCTGCTGCTCGCACGCCAGCGCATGGCCAGCCTGCAATCGCAACAACTGTTGGCCTCGGTGAGGTTGCAGCGTGCCCTGGGCGGCGGATTCACGCCGGAACCTGCGCGCGACACCGCACACGCCGCGACCACTTCCGCACAACCGAATTCCTGAGACAGCGACGATGAGCCAGACGACTCCAACTTCTTCCCAACCTGCGCCGGCCGCGCCCAGCAAGCGCCGTGCGGCGCTGCGCATCGTGGCCATTGTGGTGATCCTGGCGATCATCGGTCTTGTGGTGTGGTACTTCCTGGTCGGCCGCTGGCACGAGGACACCGACGACGCCTACGTGCAGGGCAACCAGGTGCAGATCACCCCGATGGTCGGCGGCACCGTGGTCAGCATCGGCGCCGAAGACGGCATGCGCGTGGAGCGCGGCCAGTTGCTGGTGCAGCTGGACCCGGCCGACACCGCAGTCGCATTGCAGCAGGCCGAGGCCAATCTGGCCAAGACCGTGCGCCAGGTGCGTGGTCTGTACCGTAGCGTGGAAGGCGCGCAGGCCGAACTGTCCTCGCGCGAGGTGAGCTTGCGCAGCGCACGTGCCGACTTCGCACGCCGCAAGGATCTGGCCGCCAGCGGCGCGATCTCCAACGAAGAACTGGCGCATGCCCGCGAGGAACTGGCCGCGGCCGAAGCGGCGGTGAGCGGTTCGCGCGAGAGCTTCGAACGCAACCGCGCGCTGGTGGACGACAGTGCGGTGGCCAACCAGCCGGACGTGCAGACTGCCGCCGCGCAGCTGCGTCAGGCCTATCTCAACCATGCGCGCACCGGTGTCATCGCGCCGGTGTCCGGCTACGTGGCGCGTCGCTCGGCGCAGCTGGGCCAGCGTGTGCAGCCCGGTAGCGTGCTGATGGCAGTGGTGCCGCTGGAGCAGGTATGGGTGGAAGCCAACTTCAAGGAAACCCAGCTCAAGCACATGCGCCTGGGCCAGGAAGTGGAACTGCATTCGGATCTGTACGGCGGCGGCGTGGACTACACCGGCCGCATCGAAAGCCTGGGCCTGGGCACCGGCAGCGCGTTCTCGCTGTTGCCGGCGCAAAACGCCAGCGGCAACTGGATCAAGATCGTGCAGCGCGTGCCGGTGCGCATCGCGGTCGATGCCAAGCAACTGGCCGGTAATCCGCTGCGCATCGGTTTGTCGATGAAGGTCGACGTCAACCTGCACGACCAGCAGGGCAGCGTGCTGCCGACCAAGTTCGCCAATGGCGCGGTGTTCTCCACCGACGTGTATGCGCAGCAGTTGCAGGCCGCCGACGCGGACATCCAACGCATCATCCAGGACAACCTGCCTGCGCAGGCTGCGTCCAAGGCGGGCTAAGCCAGCATGTCTTCGCAAGCTCCCACCGCGCCAGGCGGTCCCTCGGCACCTGCGCCCGCCGCCGGCTTTCGTCCGGCGAGCGTGGCGCTGTGCACCGTGGGCCTGGCGATGGCCTCGTTCATGCAGGTGCTGGACACCACGATCGCCAACGTCTCGTTGCCGACCATCGCCGGCAATCTCGGCGCCAGCTCGCAGCAGGCCACCTGGGTCATCACCTCGTTCGCGGTCAGCACCGCGATCGCCCTGCCGCTGACCGGCTGGCTGAGCCGCCGCTTCGGTGAGACCAAGTTGTTCGTGTGGTCGACGCTGGCCTTTACCGTGGCCTCGTTGCTGTGCGGCCTGGCCCAGAGCATGGGCATGCTGGTGGTGTCGCGCGCGCTGCAGGGGTTTGTTGCCGGGCCGATGTACCCGATCACCCAGAGCCTGCTGGTGTCGATCTACCCGCGCGAAAAACGCGGGCAGGCGCTCGCCCTGTTGGCGATGATCACCGTGGTGGCACCGATCGCCGGTCCGATCCTGGGCGGCTGGATCACCGACAACTACAGCTGGGAATGGATCTTCCTGATCAATGTGCCGTTGGGCATCATCGCCAGCAGTATTGTGGGTTCGCAGTTGCGCCATCGCCCCGAGCAGCTGGAAAAGCCGCGCATGGACTACATCGGCTTGATCCTGCTGGTGGTCGGCGTCGGTGCGCTGCAGCTGGTGCTGGACCTGGGCAACGACGAGGACTGGTTCTCTTCCGACAAGATCGTGGTGCTGGCCTGCGTCGCTGCCGTGGCGCTTGTGGTGTTCGTGATCTGGGAACTCACCGACAAGGATCCCATCGTCGATCTCAAGCTGTTCCGGCATCGCAACTTCCGCGCCGGCACGCTGGCGATGGTCGTGGCCTATGCGGCGTTTTTCAGCGTGAGCCTGCTGATTCCGCAATGGCTGCAACGCGACATGGGCTACACCGCGATCTGGGCCGGCCTTGCCACCGCGCCGATCGGCATCCTGCCGGTGCTGATGACGCCATTCGTGGGCAAGTACGCGCTGCGTTTCGACCTGCGCATGCTCGCCACCGTCGCCTTCATCTTCCTGTCGTTCACCAGCTTTCTGCGCTCCAACTTCAACCTGCAGGTGGACTTCAGCCATGTGGCCACCGTGCAATTGGTGATGGGCGTGGGTGTGGCCTTGTTCTTCATGCCGGTGCTGCAGATTCTGCTCTCGGACCTGGACGGTCGCGAGATCGCGGCAGGTTCCGGCCTGGCCACGTTCCTGCGCACCCTGGGCGGCAGCTTCGCCGCATCGCTGACCACCTATCTGTGGGCACGCCGCACCCAGGTGCACCATGCGCACATCACCGAACACATCTCGGTGTATACGCCGGGCATGCAGGAGCAGGTCACCGCGATGGGGCAGGGCGACCTGCAACGCGGCGCAGCCTCGCTCAACAACATGATCAACCACCAGGCCTCGCAGATGGGCTTCAACGACATCTTCTACCTGCTCGGCTGGACCTTCCTGGCGATCATCTTCTTCCTGTGGCTGGCCAAGCCGCCGTTCGGTGCAGGTGCCGGTGGTGCGGCGGCAGCGGGTGGGCACTGACTTGGGGTGTGCACAGAGAGGCTTCTATTATCCGCAGCGATTTATTTAAAAGCTATTTTTGTAATTTAGGAGTAAGTAAGTGGATGGGATTTAATAGATATAGCCATTGCTTCTTGTAATGATATTTATGGATCAGTCTCAGAAAAATCTTCCAGCAATAAAGTCTTAAACATTGTTCGAACATCACTTTCACTTAGTGCGCGTTGAGTATGGCGCCGACTAGGTGATCCATGTCCGGATTCAGTATTTCCTTCATCCGTATCGTCCGTACTAGCTTCAATTGCATCGCGAACTCCACGCAAAGGAATTGCAAAAAATCTTGACTTCTTTTTCTTCTGCGCTAGTTCGGACAAATTTTCAACGAGACGCTCTTTTTCGTAGAGGTCTTCACAATTATCGTAATCATCTTGCCAGCCCTCGTTCATGTAAAAGCGAAGTCCATCGTGAAATTTTTGCGAATTACGTTGCTGCCAACCAGGAGTGTCTTCCGGTAGATTAATAAGGTCTCGCCAATGGTACGACCGAGCGTATGGTAATGAATCTAATAGTTTTTCAAGGACTAGCTGTCGAATGACAGTTCCGCGGCCCTTGTCCAGGTTGCTATAGGTTGCCATCTCGCGTACAAGTTCCCGGGTAGTCCAAATATTCACCATGCGGGGAGGCCACTTCGCAATGAGACTTATCATTGCGTCTTGAATTTGTTCGAGGCCAGAGTCTGCTTCTTTAGTAGCGCAAAACTCGGCTAGAAATCGAATTCGTTCCTCTGTACTGTTGTCAACCTTATCTGCAAGCATTCGTCCCTCGGTTGAGGTCTCGAAAGTGTACGTTGGGGAATCTGCTAATGAAGTTAGTTTCGCGATGAAAACTGCGCTGTGATCACTCGGTAGCATTTGCGCTGTTGGTGAGCCAATTTCTTTTTTGAGCCGCCAAATAGCTGCGATTTGTTTGAAGTGGATAGCCGATTGTAGGATGTCAGAATATGCTTGTGCATCAGCAGAAATGACCGTTCCGACATATCCCTTTACTGACGGGTTTAAGTAATCAACGCTTCGGGATTTAATGGTTATGAATCCACCTTCAAGAATTCTGAGATTTGCCTCAAATTCATTCGGTTCGATTTGCTGGTTGTACCTCTTGGCCCTCGTGATGCGAAGCTCGTCAAAACAGGACTTCAGGCCGGTGAGGCTGTCTCCCCCGTCAGTGTACAAGGCCAGAAGAAGGCAGCGTCCAGCCTCCGAAATCTGTGTGCGATAGGCGTGATCCCAAATTCTTTCCGGGTTTTCTAGTAAATGTTCGATGTATTCTTGATAGTTTTCAGGGAGTACTGACTCGATGCGATCCAGGTCAGCTAACCACTCAATTAATCGAGGGTTGAAGTGCGGGTGTTGAATAATTTTTAGAAAAAAATCGCCGATTAGTATTTTTTTCTTGTGCGCGTAGGGGAGTTTGCTGAAATAGAGGTGGTTATAAAGTATTCTAGCCCGATCGCCAAAGGTGTAATGGCTAAGCTTTAATACAATTCGTTCGCGAATCAATTTATTATTAGTTAGTCGCTCGGATAAGTATATTGCGCTGCTGAGGATATGTTCGCGCGTAGTTAGGATAAACTTTGAGTTTGATGATCTTCTGATCATTTCAATAAAGTCAACCACGGCTTTGTCGTGGTTCTGGCCAAAGTATTCTCGTCGGTCGCCGAGAAAAGTTTGCCCGAGGAAGTCGTCATAATAGAATATTTGGTTACATTCTTTTTTGTATAATTTCTTTCCTTCTGTGATGTTTGCTTGGATGACTACAGGTTCATAACCCTCCTCTAGGCTAGAATAAAGAAGCATCTCTGCTAGTGTTGTCTTCCCAATTCCAGGAGGCCCAGAGATCACCAGGATTCTATCCGTGCTCAAGATTTTTTTTGCCTGAGGATACGCTTGGTTCTGAACAAAAAGTGGAAGTTTTTGCCTGATGCGCTCTACTTCAAATTGGGTTTGGCAAACTTCAGCGTTGTGCAAAATTCGGTCAATAACACTGGTGCTAGCAAGCCATAGTTTAAAATTTGCTCGCTCGACATTTGGATGTTTGGCGAGGAGTCCATCAATGTCGTTGGTTCCTAAAATATCTGATGACGATTTTATATAAGGGTTCAGTGCTTCTAGAATCGAAAGTTTGTTTCCTGGTGAAAGACTTACTGTCGTCATGACGACATATCGACTTGGGTTAATTTTATGGATTTTAGGTAGCTCGGAGTCTTTCAAGTGACGTAGCAATGCGGCAAAGCCTGATTTGGCAAAGTGCTTGCATTGAATGACAACTAGGTTGCCAGGATATGTGGTGTAGCGCAGATCGACGCCGCCGTCGCGGCCTTCCTTGAACGCCTCTAATACGACATTCCACTCTGCTTGCAAGAGATCTCGAGAGACTTCTTCAAAGTCTTGAGGCGAGAGTGCTTCATAGTTGTAATTTGGCATTGGCGACCTTTTTTATACCTGTCAAAACGAACACAATCCAGCAACGCAATGACATACCTCACATTGCGTTCCATCTCGTTGGCAAGCTTGCCGAGTTTTATGAGGTGCGACATCTTCGCCCTGAGCAGCGGGGCTTAAGTCCAAGTCCGATAATAATCCTACGCGCCAGGGGCTCAGCGTAGTCGCCAAGCGCCACGCTGTTGGTTGCTCACTGAGAAGCTGGTTGTCATGATCCAGACGCCAGAGGTAGATCTCAGCCCAACACATGTAGCAACTTCAATGGCTGTGCTTGTTTAGAAATTCTCGCGTGGGTGCAAGTAGATCTTCGCGAAAGTGACTTCATGACAGCTATGCTGAGGCAACGTTGTGCGGGCACATGTTCAAGCGCGTGGCAGCTATCTATCGATAAGGTTAGTGCCAAAACATGTACTCGCTAAGCTTCTAGCAGCCATTGACAAAACGTAAAAAACCTCGCCGAAGCGAGGTTTTTTACGATCTGCCGTGAGTCGTGGTGCCCAGGAGAGGACTCGAACCTCCACGAAGTTGCCCCCGCTAGCACCTGAAGCTAGTGCGTCTACCAATTCCGCCACCTGGGCGACTCAGGAGGCGAATTGTGCAAGTTGCGCGCGACGCTGTCAACGCATCTGGCACAAATTTTTCGTGGTGGCCGGTGCCTGCCGGCGACGGGAGAAGACAGCGTGGCGGACATGCGCACTGCATGCCCGCCACCACACCGGATTACGGCAGCTGCGCCGCCTGCAAGCTGACCTCCGCACTCTGCACCGGTTCGCCTGCCGAACGCGCCAGCTGCACGCGATAGGTGCCGGCGGCAATCGTCCAGTGACGCGCCTTGGCATCGAAGTCGGCCAGCGTCTTGGGTTCGGCGATCACCTGCACGGCGCGCTTTTCGCCCGGCTTGAGCGTGAGCTTCTGCCAGCCGATCAGGCGCAGCGGGGTGGCATGGCCGTCGGGCAGGGTGACATAGAGCTGCGGCACGGCGGCGCCTTCGCGCTGGCCGATGTTTTCCACCTCGAAGTTCGCCGTGAGCTGGCTGCCGTTGGCTTCCACGCGCAGCCCGCCCATGCGGAACTGCGTGTACGACAGGCCATGGCCGAATGGATAACGCGGGGTCAGCTTGCGGGCGGCAAACCACTTGTAGCCGACGTTGGCGCCTTCGATGGCGTAGTCGATGCTGTCTTCGCCCGGCTTGGCCGGCTTGAAGCCCAGGCCCGGGATCGAGGGACGCGGCAGCTGCGATTCGTCCACCGGCCAGGTCACCGGCAGATGGCCGGAAGGGTTCACCGCGCCGGTCAGCAGGTTGGCGATCGCCTCACCGCCGCCGATGCCCGGATACCACGCCTGCAATACCGCCGGCACGCGCTCGGCCCAGGGCATGCGCACCGGGCCGTTGGTTTCCAGCACCACGGTGGTCTTGGGGTTGGCCTTGGCCACCGCCTCGATCAAGGCATCCTGGTTGTCGGGCAATTGCATGTCCGGCAGGTCCACCGATTCGGCCGACCATTGGGTGGCGAACACGATCGCCACATCGGCGGCCTTGGCCGCGCGTGCCGCGGCAGCGCGGTCCTTGCCGTCGACATAATCGATCTGCACGTTCGGCAACGCGGCGCGCAGCGCCTGCAGCGGCGAGGACGGATGGATGATCACCGGGCCGGGCCAGGTGGTCGGATTGAGGCCGGGTACGGCGTTACCACCGTTGATGGTGTAGTCCACACGCGAGGAACCGCCGCCGGACATCACGCCCTTGTCGGCATACCCACCGATCACCGCGATGCGGCGCACGTCCTTGGATAGCGGCAAGGTGGCCTGCTCGTTACGCAGCAGCACGCTGCCTTCCTCGGCAACATGCTGCGCGGACAGCTGCCCGGCCTTGCCGTCGATCGGCTGGCGCTGGGTGGGATGATCGAACGCGCCATGCGCGAACAGGCTGCGCAGCACGCGCTTGACCATGTCGTCAAAGCGCGCGCGCGGCACCACGCCGGCCGACACCGCCATGCGCAACGGCGCGTCGAAGAACACCGCCGCGTCGAACACTTCGCCCGCCGATTGCTGATCGAGTCCGGCCAGGGCCGCCTTGGAGCCGCTGTGCACGCCGCCCCAGTCGGACATCACGTAGCCGGGGTATTTCCATTCCTGCTTGAGCACCTGGTTGAGCAGGTAATCGTGCTCGCAGCCGTAGATGCCGTTGATCTTGTTGTAGGAGCACATCACCGAGGCCGGGTCGCCGATCTTCAAGGCGATCTCGAATGCCAGCAGGTCCGATTCGTGCATCGCCTGCTCGCCGATCTCGGCGCTGTGGAAATTGCGGCGCGTCTCCATGTCGTTGAGCGCGTAGTGCTTCATCGTCGACAGCACGTGCTCGCTCTGCACGCCGCGGATCGACTCGCCGACCATGGTGCCGGCCAGCAGCGGGTCTTCGCCGGCATATTCGAAATTGCGTCCGTTGCGCGGGTCGCGCTGCAGGTTGACGCTGCCAGCCAGCAGCACATTGAAGCCCTGCTGCCAGGATTCACGGCCCATGGTCTTGCCGCCGGCATAGGCCAGCTGTGGATTCCAGCTCGACGCGGTCGAGGGGCCGGACGGCATCGCGGTGGCGAAGTCGCCCTTGCGGATGCCGCCGGGATTGGTCACGCCCACGCCGGCATCGGCCAGTTGCTGCGCCGGGATGCCCAGCCGTGGGACGCCGGGGACATAGCCGGCCGAGCCCAGCGCGCCCTCGGGTTTGGGAATCTTGTCGGTGCCCAGGCCGAAGTAGCTGCGCAGCATCTGGAATTTTTCGTCCTCGCTCATCTGCGCGAGCAGACGGTCGGCGCGCTGGTCCGCGGTCAGCGCGGTGTCCATCCACGGCTGCGCTGCGGCGGCGGTCTGTGCGCCGAGCGGGGCGGCAAACGCGGTGCTGACGCCAAGGGCGATGGCCAACGCAAGACGGCGTGGACTGGAGGGTGTAAACGGTTTCATATCGAGATGTGGCACGGGTGGTCCTTGTGGTGCGGTTGCAATCAGGGAGGGCACCGCGGTGCCCGGGTTCGAAAGGCGCGCGTGCGCGCCGAATCAGGTGTTTGCCGGAAGCGGGTGCCGGCTCAGAACTGCGTCTGTGCCGTGCGGAGTACCGGATACAGGCGGTAGCGCTCGTCCCAGGAGGAGTGCAGGCGCGCGAAGAATTCCAGGCGTGCCTTCGGGTCGGCCGCGAAGGCCGCATCGCTGGCCAGACGCTGTTCGAATTGCGCCTTCACTGCCGGGTCGCGCTCGAGCATGTCGCGCGCGACCTCTTCGGCGACGTAGTCCTCCATGTATTCCTTGCGCTCGAATGCGGTGTTGAACAGGCCCCACTGCAGCAGCGAATCCGGCGCCTGCGGTTCCAGCATCGCCATCACCAGGCGCGACCTGGCCTGGGCGATCGGAACGAACAAGGAGCCGGCCGGCACGGTGCGGGTTTCATCGCGCCATTGCCCGGTGATCTCCAGGTTCTGGTGGCCTTCGTTGGAACGCGCGGCAAACGTTGCCTTGTCGGCACGGAAGCTCTGCACCGGATGGGCGGCAGTGGTGGCGATGGTGTCGAAGGCGATGCCGTGCAGGCGCAGTTTCTCCGCCACCAGCGCCGCTTGCGCGGCAGGCACCAGGTAGCCGCCGCGTGGCGCATCGACCACCACGTCCGGCTTGATCTGATCGCGTAACGGCACCTTCCAGAGTTGTGGCCTGGTCTCGTCGTAGCGCGTCATCAACGCGCCGGAAATCGGCGAGGGCGTCCGCGTGTAGGCGTAACCACGGAAGGCCACGGTGCGTGCGGCCGGGCCGGCAGCGAAGCTCAACGGCTCCATCTCGCCGGCCAGCCTGGTGGCGCGCTGATCGGCCGCCAGCGCATCGGCGCGCCAGCGGGCGCCGTTGCGCGCGGCCTGCTGCAGCACCGACACGATGGCGTTGCGGGTGACGCGTACGCGCACCGGGTAGGTTTTCCACGAATGCGTTTCCACCAGCATGCCGAAGCGGTTGCGCAGCAGGAAATAGCCATGCGAAAACCGCGGCGGCGACACGTCGTCGGCAAAACCCGAGGTCGGGTCGTCCTCGTGCACGAACGAGGGGTAATACGGCAGCGGCAGCGAGCCCTGTCTGGACAGGTCGGCAATCACCGCATCGCGCCAGCGCGTGCCGTCGCGTTGCAGCGTGGCATCGCCGGCGTGCACGGGCTCCACCTGCACCGATACGTCGTGCTCGAACTTGGCACCATCGGTGACGTGCAGGTCCACGTACATCAACGGATCCCACTGCTGCACCAGCCGCAGCATCGCCTGCATTTCCGGCGCGTCGGCCTTGAGGTAGTCGCGATTGAGATTGAGGTTCTGCGCAGTGGTGCGCCAGCCCATCTGCTCGGGGCCGCGCTGATTGGGTCGGTTCCAGGCGCCGAAGCGCTCATGGCCGTCGACGTTGAACACCGGCACGAACACCCAGACCAGTTTGTCGAGCACGCCTTTGCCGGTTTTGCCGTCCAGCAATTCGCGCAGGGCCAGAAAGCCCGCGTCCTTGCCGTCGATCTCGCCGGCATGGATGCCGCCTTGCACCAGCACCACCGGCAACTTGCGCTGCGCAGCGCTGTCGGCATCCAGTGCGCCGCTGGTGGAGACGATCAGCGCCTTCATCGGCCGGCCTTCCGGGGTGGTACCGAACTCGATGCAGCGCACCGCCTGCGGGTAGCGCTGCGCAAAGGCATCGCAGAGCGCGATGACTTCATCGTAGCGTCCGGTTTGCGCAAACCCGCTGCGCTCGGCCTGGGTGGTCAGCGGTTTGGCGGCCAGTGCGGCAGGGGCGGTGGTCAGCAGCAACAGGCTCAGGGCCAGGCGGGTGAAGCGGGGCATCCAGCGATCCAGTGTTCCAGGAAAACGTTTGCAATGTAGCCGAGCCGGCGCAGCAGGCCAATCTGCACTGCGTCATGACTTGCGTGTGATCGGCGTGGTTGCGGCGTACCGACAGCGGTTTTCTCGGCACGCCTGGTCCGGACGACGTGTCAGGTGCACCGCAACGGCGGCAACGAGCGCGCCGACTTCGATGCATGCAGCGGTGCACCTTGGGCCTTATCCAATGGTCGCGATGGCGGCCAACCGGCGGCCGCCGGTACGATAGCGCGTGTTTTCTGCTCGACCGGACTGCCCTTGACCACTTCCACCTTGCCGGGCCCCACTGCCGGTGCGCGGCTGCCGCGCCAGATACCCTTCATCATCGGCAACGAAGCCTGCGAGCGTTTCAGCTTCTACGGGATGCGCAACATCCTGGTGCAGTTCCTGATCACCTCGCTGCTGTTGCAGGAGGTCAGCGGACCCGGCCGCGAGGCGGAGGCCAAGCACATCCTGCACAGCTTCATGATCGGGGTGTTTTTCTTCCCATTGCTCGGCGGTTGGCTGGCCGATCGCTTCTTCGGCAAATACAACACCATCCTATGGTTCAGCCTGGTGTATTGCGCCGGGCATGCCTGCCTGGCGCTGTTCGAAGGCAGCCGCAACGGATTCTTCCTCGGGCTGGGCCTGATCGCGCTGGGGGCGGGCGGCATCAAGCCGCTGGTGGCCTCGTTCATGGGCGACCAGTTCGACCAGTCCAACAAGCACCTGGCCAAGGTGGTGTTCGACGGCTTCTACTGGATCATCAACTTCGGCTCGTTGTTCGCCTCGTTGTTGATCCCGCTGGCGCTGAAGAATCTGGGCCCGGCGTGGGCATTCGGCATTCCCGGCATCCTGATGTTCGTGGCCACGCTGGTGTTCTGGCTGGGCCGCAGGCGCTATGTGCGGGTGCCATTGCCGCCGAAGGACCCGCACGGCTTCGGTGCGGTGGTGCGCACCGCATTGCTGACACAGGCGCCGGGGCAGGGACGTCCGGGGCTGATGCTGGCAGTGGTCTCGGTGCTGCTGGCGCTGGCGTGCTTCGCGCTGGTCGACCAGCTCGGCATCGTCATCTGCCTGTGCATGGCGCTGGTGCTGTTGCTGGCCGGCATCGGCGGCGGCACCTGGTGGCAGCTGGAGCGTGCGCGCGGCACCCATCCCGATACCGCGGTCGAAGGCGTGCGCGCGCTGCTGCGGGTGCTGGTGATCTTTGCGCTGGTGACGCCGTTCTTTTCGCTGTTCGACCAGAAGGCCTCGACCTGGGTCCTGCAGGGGCGCGAGATGACGATGCCGGCCTGGTTCACCGCCTCGCAGATGCAGGCGCTCAATCCGCTGCTGGTGATGCTGCTGATCCCATTCAACAATCTGGTGCTGTACCCGCTGCTGCGGCGTGGCGGCTGGGAGCCCACCGCGCTGCGCCGCATGACCTGCGGCATCGCGTTCAGCGGCCTGGCCTGGATCGCGGTCGGTGCCATCCAGATCAGCATGGACGGCGGCGAGCCGATGCATATCGCCTGGCAGATCCTGCCCTATGCGCTGCTGACCTTCGGCGAGGTGCTGGTGTCGGCCACCGGGATCGAGTTCGCCTACAGCCAGGCGCCGCCGTCGATGAAGGGCGTGGTGATGAGCTTCTGGTATCTGACCACCACGGTGGGCAATCTATGGGTGCTGCTGTCGAACGTGGCAGTGCGCAACGCCACGGTGACCTCCCACATCGCCGATACTGGGCTCAGCGAAGCGGCATTTTTGATGTTCTTCTTCGCGGCCTTCGCGTTCCTGGCGGCACTGGCCTTCGGCCTGTACGCGCGCGGGTATCGCATGGTCGACAATTACCGTTCTGCCTGAGGTCCGCATGATTACCCTGATCCTGATCGCCATCACCGGCATCGTCTCGTGGATGGCGTTCAACAACCGCAAGCTGGCCGACCGCCTGATCCTGTGGCCGCCGGCGCTGGACAAGCACAAGCAGTACGACCGCCTGGTCACCTACGGTTTCATCCATGCCGACCTGGGCCACCTGGTCTTCAACATGATCACGCTGTTCTTCTTCGGCCGGGTGATCGAAAACGTGATGACCCAGCTGACCGGCAGCGTGCTGACCTATCCGCTGTTCTATCTGGCGGCGCTGGTGGTCTCGATCCTGCCCAGCTATCTGAAGAACCAGAAGAACCCGAACTATCTCAGCCTAGGCGCCTCCGGCGCGGTGTCGGCGGTGCTGTTTGCCTTCATCCTGCTGCAGCCGTGGACCATCATCCTGGTGCTGTTCATTCCGGCGCCGGCGATCATCTATGCGGTGTTCTATGTCGGCTACAGCCTGTGGATGGACCGCCGCGGCGGCGATCGCATCAACCACAGCGCGCACCTGGCCGGTGCCGCGTTCGGCGTGATGTTCATGCTGATCATGGAGCCGCGCGTGCTGCAGGTATTCCTGGAGCAGCTGTCCCATCCGCGTTTCGGCTGACCGGTTGGCAAACCGACCGCCGGCAACCGGTGGCACGCACGGTTAGGTCAAAGGTGTCGGGATGGGCAGGTCGCGTCGGGCGACCGGACCAGGACCATCGCGGCGAGTGCGCGAGCGGTCCTGGCGAGTGGTGCGATGCCGGCTCAGGCCGCGTCGCGGTTCTGGTCGCCAGCGACGCTGCCGGTGGGCACCGACCCGTAGGCCTGCTGCAGGCGCTGGTACACCGTGTCGTTGAGCTGCGCGAAGTCGGGGTTGTGGGTGTCGCCCTTGATGGCGAACTGGAACAGGCCTTCCAGCAGCGAGCTATCGCTGTCTGCGCCGTGTCCTGCCGAATCGTTGTGCATGCGGTGACTCCTCGTAGATAAGGCGAAGGCGTCAGCAGTCGCGCCGGCCCGGCTTGCAACGGGCGCCTTCGGTTGAGCTATCGGCGCGGCGCGAGCGAACTTAAGTGCCAGTTCGGCAGGCTGCGCGGGAGGTCACGGCATCGATTCATTTTCACGCAGGCGCG
This sequence comes from Xanthomonas sp. WHRI 6108, assembly GCF_040202385.2. Taxonomy (NCBI): domain Bacteria; kingdom Pseudomonadati; phylum Pseudomonadota; class Gammaproteobacteria; order Lysobacterales; family Lysobacteraceae; genus Xanthomonas; species Xanthomonas sp. WHRI 6108. Next base: position 1,641,312 of record NZ_CP168198.1, read on the forward strand.
GCGCCGCGCTGGTCACACTGCTCGCCATCGTCACTGCCTCGTGCAGACCACCATGGAGGCAGCGACAGTGCAGGCAGACCACGATTCCACGCAGCAGCGCTTCAGCGTAGACACCGATGGACAGCATGCCGAACTGGCATACCGTCTGGAAGGTGAGCGCATGACCATCACCCATACGCACGTGCCCGACGCGATCGGTGGACGCGGCATTGCCGCAGTGCTGGTGGAGGCTGCCTTGGCGCACGCGCGCCAGCAGGGCTACAAGGTCGTGCCTGCCTGCAGTTATGCCGAGGCGTATATCCGGCGGCACCAACAGTTTCAGGATCTGCTGGCCTGATCGCCGGCAGCGTGTCTTTGCAGATGTATCGATGGGGAGCAGGTGGGAATGGGGCGGTTGTCAGGAGTGAACGCAGTCCGGGGCTTGCTGGTGCTGGCCGTGTTGGCAGGATGTACGCAGCGCGAGCCGACGACGGCCGAATCGGCACAGCCGGCCGCTGACGCCGCCGCCGCCGCGGCACCGCCGGCCGAGCCCGTGCTGGTGCAAAGCGGCCCGCTGGAGGATGTGATCGAGCACGCGCCCGCCTGTATGGTGGGTATCAGTTATCCGCGCGGGCTGGACGCGTTTCCCGAGCTGACCGCACTGATCCGCAGCTATGCGCAGGCAGCACGTACCGAGCTCATGGAAGCGGTCTCCGGGCTCGGCAACGACAAGCCGGCTGCACCCTACGAGTTGTCGCTGGCGTTCGAGACCGTGTTGCAGACCCCGGACCTGATCGTCGTGTCCGCCGACGGCAGCCGCTATACCGGTGGTGCGCATGGCGAGCCGTTGGTGGCGCGCTTCGTCTGGCTGGTCAAGGAGCGCAAGCAATTGACCGCGCAGGCCTTGATTCCGGATCCGGCAGGCTGGGAAAGGATCGGGCGCGAGGTGGCCGTGCAATTGCACAACGCCGCCAGCCAGCGCGTGGAGGCCGATCGTGTGCCGGTCGAAGAACAGGCCGAGCAGCTGGCCTCTGCCGATCGCATGATTGCCGAAGGCACTGCCGCGCAGGTCGACAACTTTGCCCAGTTCGTACCGGTGCTCAATCCGGCCGGGCAGATCACCGCGCTTCGGTTCGTGTTTCCGCCGTATCAGGTCGGGCCGTATTCGGATGGGACGCAAACGGCCGAGGTCGCTGCCTCGACAGTGTTGGCCTCGGTCGCGCCGGAATATGTACATCTCTTCGCACGCTGAGGTGTCACCCCACAGATGATGTGATTGAATGGCTTGGCCATTCAGTAATGTAAGCAAACGGGTGATATGAGTAGTTTCGATCCAACCGCAAGTCGCGTGGACCACACCTGTGTGCGCTATCCGGCGTTTCCGCGTGAACCGGCCGTCCTGGTGCGGCTGATCAAGCACCTCTACAAGCGACTGCATACGCAGGGGTGCGCGCGGTTGAAGCCATACGGCATCAGCCCGCCGGAATACGAGATTCTGATGATGCTCTACGGCACCCCGGAGCAGGCGATCACGCCCACCGAAGTGGCCGAAGCCGCCAGCGAAAAGCCGGCCAACATTACCCGGCTCACCGACCAGTTGTGCGAGAAGGGCCTGATCGCGCGTGGCAGCAGCCCGGACGATCGGCGCAAGATCATGCTGACCTTGCAGCCGGCAGGCCTGGCGTTGATCAACAGCCTGCTTCCCGACGCCTGCACGCTGCTCAATGCAGAGACCTCCAGCATCAGTGATGCCGAGCAGGTGCGGCTGGAAAAGCTGTTGAGGAAATTGCTCGACGGCGTGGATTCGGTCGAGCTCTGAGCACGGCGTCTGCGGCTCGCGCAGCCCGCTTCAGCGCGACCATCAAAAACGCCGCCCGGATCGCTCCGGGCGGCGTCTTGGTTTCAACGCAGTGCGATTACGGCTTGGACTGCGGCGCTTCCGGCGTGGCGCCATCGCCACCTTGCGCACTCAGGCCGCGCTTCTCGAGCAGGGGCTCGATCTGCGGCGCATGGCCGGCAAAGTTCTGGAACAGTTCCATCGCATCGACGCTGCCGCCGCGCGAGAGCAGGGTCTGACGGAAGCGATCGCCGTTGGCGCGGCTCAGCCCGCCGTGCTGCTTGAACCACTGCTGGGTGTTGGCGTCGAGCACTTCCGACCAGATGTAGGCGTAATAGCCGGCCGCGTAACCGCCCATGATGTGGCTGAAATACGGGGTCTTGTAGCGCGGCGGCACCGGCGCGTAGGCAATGCCGTCCTGCTGCAGGGCCTTGGCTTCGAATGCCATCACGCCTGCTGCGTCGGGCACCTGGCTGGCGCTGATCTGGTGCCAGTTCTGATCGAGCATGGCCGCACCCAGATACTCGGTGGTGGCAAAGCCCTGGTTGAACTTGGAGGCGGCAATCACCTTGTCCAGCAGCGCCTGCGGCATCGGCGTGCCGTTCTGGTAATGCTTGGCGTAGTTCTTCAGGATCGACGGCTCGTCGGCCCACATCTCGTTGACCTGCGAGGGGAACTCGACGAAGTCGCGCGGCACGCTGGTGCCGGAGAAATACGGGTATTTGACGTCCGAGAACATGCCGTGCAGCGCATGGCCGAACTCATGGAACATGGTGGTCACCTCGTCCCAGGTCAGCAGCGTCGGCTGGCCGGCCGGCGGCTTGGGGATGTTGAGGTGATTGGCGACCACCGGCTTGAAACCGGTCAGCGCCGACTGCGACACGTAGGAGTTCATCCAGGCGCCGCCACGCTTGGATTCGCGTGCATACATGTCGGCGATGAAGATCGCCAGCTGCTTGCCGTCGGCGTCGAACACGTCATAGACGGTGATGTCGTCGCGGTAGGTCGGCAGGTCGGTGCGCTGCTTGAAGGTCAGGCCGTATTCCTGATTGGCCGCATAGAACACGCCGTTTTCCAGCACGTTCTTCAGCTCGAAGTACGGCTTGAGCTGGGATTCGTCGAAGTTGTACTTGGCCTGGCGCACCTTCTCGCTGTAGTAGGCCCAGTCCCAGGCTTCGAGCTTGAACGTCGGCTTGCGCGCGGCCTTCTGCTCCTTGTCGATCATCGCCTGCAGATCGGCGGCCTCGCGCTTGGCATTGGCCACCGCCGCCGGCGCCAGCTTGCCCAGCATCGCGTTGACCGCCTCCGGTGTCTTGGCGGTCTGGTTTTCCAGCGAATAGGCAGCGTAGGTCGGGAAGCCGAGCAGCTTGGCCTTGTCGGCACGCAGCTTCATGATGCGCGCCACCAGTGCGGTGTTGTCGTACTGGCCACCGTGGCTGCCACGCGACACCGAGGCGTCGTAGATCTTCTTGCGCAGTTCGCGATTCTTCAGCTGCGTCAGCGGCGGCTGGCCGGTGGTGTTGAGCAGCGCGATCACGTACTTGCCGTCGAGCTTGCGCGCCTTGGCGGCTTCGGCGGCAGCGGCAATCTGCTCCTCGGACAGGCCATCGAGCTGCTTGACGTCATCGACGACAACGGCGGCGGCATTCACTTCCGCCAGCACGTTCTGGCTGAAGGTGGTGCCCAGGTTGGCCAGCTCGGCATTCATCGCCTTGAGCGTGGTCTTGTCGGCATCGGAGAGCTTGGCGCCGTCGCGTACGAAATCGCTGTAGTACTTCTCGACCAGGCGCACGCCCTGGGCGTCCAGGCCCAGCTTGCTGCGTTGGTCGTACAGGGTCTGGATACGCGCGAACAGCTTGCCATTGAGCGAGATCGCATCGCGGTGCGCGGCGAACTTCGCCGAATAGTCGGCCTGCAGTTTCTTGCGCGCATCGTTGGTGTCGGCACCGACCAGGTTGAAGAACACCGTGGTGGCGCGATCCAGCGTGGCGCCGCTTTTTTCCAGCGCGAGCAGGGTGTTGTCGAAGCTCGGCTTGGCCTTCTGGTTGGCGATCTTTTCCACTTCCTTCAACTGCTCGGTCATGCCGGCGTCGAAGGCGGGTGCGAAATCGCTGTCCTTGATCTTGTCGAACTGCGGGTAGTGCAGTGGCAGCGTGCTGTCGGCAAAGAAGGGGTTGGCTTGGGTGGCGGCCTGCGTGGTGGCGGGTGCGGCGATGCTGTAGGACGGCATGGCAAGTCCCAGGGAGGCGGCCAGGGCAAAGGCGAGACGGGTGGTCAAGAGGATGGCTCCAAAGTGCGAACCGCCGAGGCTACCCCAGCCGGGCCGGACAGGCGTGTGACAAAAGGCATGGCTGCACGGTCATTACGATGCCATCAGGCGGGCACGAGCGGTGCTGGTCTTGTGTGCACACGACCGATGACACCATGCGCATGCCGCCGCCGGGCGGGCGCTGCCTGTCTACGGTGCGGCGTGTTCCACCCGGCTGCATTCCGGCTGCTCGGCGGGCAGCGAGGTCTCGATCAGTCCGCCTGACGGATGCTGGCCGGTAGCGCGCCGTGGCAGCGGCCGGCAACGGTCGGAACCAGCGGGAAGGGGCAGATGGCTGCGGCGACGCATGCGTTGAAAAACGCCTCTTCCGGATGACGCGCTCGGCGACCGCAATGCGACGCTGCCGGCTGCTGGGTTACGCTGCCCACCTCGCACACTTCAGGGCAGCCATGAGCGATATCTCCACGTTCGCATTCACCGACCTGGAAGGCCGGCCCCGCTCGATGCGCGATTACGCTGGCAAAGTGGTGCTGGTGGTCAATGTCGCTTCCAAATGCGGCTTTACCCCGCAATACGCAGGCCTGCAGGCGCTGTGGCAGCGCTATCGCGAGCGTGGTCTGGTGGTGATCGGGTTTCCCTGCGACCAGTTCGGTCATCAGGAGCCGGGCGATGCCGCGCAGATCCGCCAGTTCTGCTCGCTCGATTACGCGGTGGATTTTCCGCTGGCCGAGAAGGTCGAAGTCAATGGCAGCGGCGCGCATCCGCTGTGGCAATGGCTCAAGCGCGAACAGCGCGGCGTGCTGGGATCGGAGGCGATCAAGTGGAATTTCACCAAGTTCCTGATCGGCCGCGATGGCACGGTGCTGGAGCGTTACGCCCCGACCACCAAACCGGACGCGCTGGCTGCGGACATCGAGCGCGCGTTAGTTGAATCGTAGGAGCGCACCTGGGCGCGACGAGGCATTGCCGGGAACGCTTCATCGTGCCCGGGTGCGCTCCTACGATAGTGCATGCCGGCGTCGCGGTCTGCGTAAACGCCGCATCGCGCTGACTTCTCACTCGCGCCGCATCACTTCTCGACGAAGGCGCGCTCGAACACGTAATGCCCCGGCGTGCCGATGCGCGGCGAGGTCTGGAAGCCACGTGCATCCAGCAGGCTGCGCAGGTCGGCCAGCATCTGCGGGCTGCCGCAGATCATGAAGCGGTCGTTGGCCGGATCCAGCGGCGGCAACCCGAGCGTCTGCTGCATGCGGCCGTCGGCCATCAGCTCGGTCAGGCGGCCCTGGTTGGCGAACGCCTCACGCGTCACCGCCGGGTAGTACAGCAACTTCTCGCGCAGGATGTCGCCGAGGAATTCGTGCTGCGGCAGCTCGCGCTCGAAGTAGTCGCGATAGGCCAGATCCTGCACGAAGCGTACGCCCTGGGTCAGGATCACCTTGTCGAAACGCTCGTAGGTTTCCGGGTCCTTGATCACCGACAACCACGGCGCCAGACCGGTACCGGTGCCCAGCAGGTACAGGTTGCGGCCTGGGTGCAGGTCGCTGATCAGCAGCGTGCCGGTGGGCTTCTTGCCGACCAGTACCTTGTCGCCCGGCTGGATGTGCTGCAGCCGCGAGGTCAGCGGGCCGTCCGGCACCTTGATGCTGAAGAACTCCAGGTGTTCTTCCCAGTTGGCGCTGGCGATCGAGTACGCACGCAGCAGCGGCCGCGTCTCGGTCTCCAGACCGATCATCACGAACTGCCCGTTCTCGAAGCGGAAACCGGCGTCGCGGGTGGTGGTGAAGCTGAAGTAGGCATCGGTCCAGTGACGGACCTCAAGCACCGTTTCGGCGCCGAAAGCGGAAGACATACCGGTAAGTGTCGTGGGAAGAGTACCCGGCAATTCTACCTCAAGCCGGCCAAATGAGAGAGGCTCTCATTTGGGTGCCGGGATTCGGGAGTTGGGATTGGGGATTCGCAAGAGCAGATCCTGGGTTCCGGACGCGCCGGGCTCGCGCATGAGCCAGCAGCTCTTACCAATCCCCAATCCCGAATGCCCAATCCCCGGCCTCACCGATACCCCGCCGCCTGCAATTCGAACAGCTCCGCATAGCGCCCGCCCTGGGCCATCAGTTCGGCATGGGTGCCGTTGGCCTCGATGCGGCCCGCGGCCAGTACCAGGATGCGGTCGGCCATGCGCACGCTGGAGAAGCGGTGCGAGATCAGCACCGCGGTGCGGTTGTCCGACAGCTCCTTGAAGCGCTGGAACACCTCGAACTCGCTGCGCGCATCCAGGGCGGCGGTGGGTTCGTCCAGGATCATCAGCTGCGCATCGCGCATGTAGGCGCGGGCGATGGCGATCTTCTGCCATTGCCCGCCGGACAGGTCCACGCTGTTCTTGAAGCGGCGCCCGACCAGTTGGTCGTAGCCATCGGGCAGGCTGTCGATCAGCTCGCCGGCCATCGCACGCTGCGCAGCGGCGCGGATGCGTGGCGCATCGTCCATCGCATCGACCTGGCCGACACCGATGTTCTCGCCCACGCTCAGGTGATAGCGCACGAAGTCCTGAAAGATCACGCCCAGGTTGGCGCGCACATCGTCCAGGTCGTAGTCGCGCAGGTCGCGGCCATCGAGCAGGATACGGCCCTCGTCCGGGTCGTACAGCCGCGCCAGCAGCTTGACCAGTGTGGTCTTGCCGGCGCCGTTTTCGCCGACCAGCGCCAGCACTTCGCCGGCACGCAGTTCGAAATCCAGATGCCGCACCGTCCACTGTTCGGCATCCGGGTAGCGGAAGCCCACGTCCTCGAACACGAAGCCCTGGCGGATCGGTCGCGGCACCGGCAGCGCGTTCGGGCGCGAGCGGATCTCCGGCACGATGTTGAAGAACGAATACAGATCGTCCAGATACAAGGCCTGGCCGGCGACCTGCGAGAACCCGATCAGCAGGCCTTCGAGCAACTGGCGCAGGCGCAGGAAACTGCCGGCCAGGAAAGTTAGATCGCCGATGCTGAAATCGCCGCGCACGGTGCGCCAGGCGATGTAGCCATAGGCCATGTAGTAGCCCAGGGTGCCCAGCGCAGCCAGCAATGCGCCCCACAGCGCACGCTTGCGCGCCAGCGCGCGATTGGCCTGGAAGAACTTGTCGGCCAGACGGCGATAGCGTGCGATCAGGAAGCGGTGCAGGTTGAGGATCTTGACTTCTTTGGCGGTCTCGACGCTCGCGCCGACCTGGCGCAGGTAGTCGAGCTGGCGCCGCTCCGGTGTCCACTGGAAGTTGAGCGAATAGCCCAGCGCATTGAAATGCGCCTCGCCGATGAAGGCCGGGATCAGCGCGATCGCCAGCAGCAGGATCAACCACGGCGCGTACACCACCAGGCCCACCGCCAGGCTGACCACGGTGATGGCGTCCTGCACCTGGCCGAACAGCTGGCTCATCAGGTTCATGCGGTTCATGGTCTGGCGCCGCGCGCGATCCAGCTTGTCCTGCCGGTCGGGGTCTTCGAAGTCCTCCAGATCCAGCTGCGCGGCATGCTCCATCAGGCGCACGCTGGCGGCGTTGTTGAACAGCTCCGACAACAAGGCATCGGCGTAGCCGACCAGCCGGCCGAGCAGGTCCGAGCCGATCGCCAGGGCCAGTTCCAGCGCCAGCAATTCCAGCAGCCGGTTCAGCCGGCCGCTGCCCAGCGCCTGCGTCAGTGAGTCGAAGGCCGGCGGTTGACCGACCAGGTGGATCGCCTCGTCGATGATCAGTTTGCCGATATACAACGAGGCCACCGGCATCAACGCGCGCAGCACGCGCAAGCCGATACTGCTGGCGCTCAGCCAGCGGCTGGTCTGCCAGATCTGGCGCAGGAAGGGCGGCAGGTTGCGCAGCGCATCCAGGCGCTCGCGCAGGGTGGGGCCGGTACGGGGAGCGGCAGGCGCAGGGGCGCCGGAACGGGAGGCTGACATCGGCTTAGTGTGCAGCGCCACGCGTCGGCGCGGGGTGTTGGAGGTGCACCGCGCCCACGGCGGACTGAGTGCGCTGCCGACTGCACGCGTGCAAGGCAATGCGGTCGATGGCCTGCAGCGTGCCCATACTGTGGGGCAGCTACGCGCGCGATCGCAGGCCCGATCAATCGCCTCGATTGACGCGACGCCCGGACACGCCGGGAGTTTCGACTAAAATGGCCGGATTGCCCCCGCCAGCCGTAGAGCCAGCCGTGACCTCGATCAAGCAGGAAGACCTCATCCAGTCCGTCGCCGACGCGTTGCAGTACATCAGCTACTACCACCCGGTCGACTACATCAGGAACCTGTCCGCTGCCTACGAGCGCGAAGAGTCGCCGGCGGCCAAGGACGCCATCGCGCAGATCCTGATCAACTCGCGCATGTGCGCCGAAGGCCATCGCCCGATCTGCCAGGACACCGGCATCGTCACCGTGTTCCTGGAGATCGGCATGCAGGTGCGCTGGGACGACGCCACGATGGGCGTGGAAGACATGGTCAACGAAGGCGTGCGCCGCGCCTACAACCACCCCGACAACAAGCTGCGCGCCAGCGTGCTGGCCGATCCGGCCGGCAAGCGCAGCAACACCCGCGACAACACGCCGGCGGTGGTCAACACCAAGATCGTGCCTGGCCACCATGTCGAAGTGATCGTCGCGGCCAAGGGCGGCGGTTCGGAGGCCAAGAGCAAGTTCGCCATGCTCAACCCGTCCGACTCCATCGTCGACTGGGTGCTCAAGACCGTGCCGACCATGGGCGCCGGCTGGTGCCCGCCGGGCATGCTCGGCATCGGCATCGGCGGCACTGCCGAAAAGGCCATGCTGCTGGCCAAGGAAGCGCTGATGGAGCCGATCGACATCGTCGACCTGCAGGTGCGCGGCGCCTCCAATCGCGCCGAAGAGCTGCGGCTGGAACTCTACGAAAAGGTCAACGCGCTCGGCATTGGCGCGCAAGGCCTGGGCGGCCTGACCACGGTGCTGGACATCAAGGTCAAGGATTACCCGACCCACGCCGCCAACCTGCCGGTGGCGCTGATTCCCAACTGCGCGGCCACCCGCCATGCGCACTTCACCCTGGACGGCAGCGGCCCGGTGATGCTGGACCCGCCGTCGCTGGAAGACTGGCCCAAGCTCACCTACAACCCGACCAATGCGCGCCGGGTCAACCTGGATACCATCACCAAGGAAGAGGTCGCCAGCTTCAAGCCGGGCGAGGTGGTGCTGCTCAACGGCAAGCTGCTGACCGGCCGCGACGCCGCGCACAAGCGCATGATCGACATGCTCAACAAGGGCGAAACCTTGCCGGTCGACTTCACCAACCGCTTCATCTACTACGTCGGCCCGGTCGACCCGGTGCGCGATGAAGTGGTCGGCCCGGCCGGCCCGACCACCGCCACGCGCATGGACAAGTTCACCCGCCAGATGCTGGAGCAGACCGGCCTGCTGGGCATGGTCGGCAAGTCCGAGCGCGGCGATGCGGCGATCGAGGCGATCCGCGACAACAAGGCCGTGTATCTGATGGCGGTCGGCGGCTCGGCGTACCTGGTGTCCAAGGCGATCAAGGCCGCACGCGTGCTGGCATTCGAAGACCTGGGCATGGAAGCGATCTACGAATTCGAGGTCAAGGACATGCCGGTCACCGTGGCGGTGGATTCCACCGGCGAATCGGTGCACAAGACCGGCCCGCGGCAATGGCAGTCGCGCATCGGCAAGATTCCGGTGGTGGTGGAATAAGGGCACCAGCCAGCGCGCCCGCAGTGGCGGGCTGTTGCATCGCGCAGTGCAACCAGAGTGCCAGGCAATGCCGCGCCGACCGGGCCGGCGAGCGCAGGTGCAGCGCCGCGGTGGCGCCGCGCTGAAACCGCTGCGACGATGTACGGAATCCGTCGCAGCGGGCCAACTGCCCCCGCGCGGGTCTTCGATGGCATCCACCAGGGCGAGGACAATCGCTGTGAACCACGCAAGCTCGCCTGCACCAACCGACTCAGGAGCCCGTATGAGCGCCACGCTGTACCACACCCCCAGCACCGCAGCCCTGGTCGTGCATTGGCTGCTGATCGAACTCGATGTACCGCACGTACTGCATCCGCTGGATTTCGAACGCGCCGAGCAGAAATCGCCGCAGTATCTGGTGCTCAATCCGGCCGGCGTGGTGCCGACGCTGGTGCTCGACGGACACGTGCTGACCGAGGCGGCCGCGATCGTGCTGCATCTGGCCGACCTGCATCCGCAGGCCGGGCTGGCACCGCCGCTCGGCACTCCCGAGCGCGCGGCGTACTACCAGTGGATGTTCTTCTGCGCCAACACCTTGCAGCCGGCGTACCGGGCCTGGTTCTATCCGGACGAGCCGGCCGGCGCCGCGCACGCCGAAGCCGCGCAATCCCAGGCGCGCGCCAGACTGGAGGCGGCCTGGGCCCGGGTCGATACGCACCTGCAGGCCAACGGCCCGTATCTGCTCGGCCAGACCCTGTCGGCGGCCGATTTCATGCTGACCATGATGATGCGTTGGTCGCGCAACATGCCCCGTCCCAGCGATAGCTGGCCGGCCTTGCAGGCGCATGCGCAGCGAATGAAAGCCCGCCCGGCATTTCAGGAAACCTATCGCCGCGAGGGGCTGACGGACTGGACCTGAACCCGGGGGGCGCGGGCTGCGAAATCGTGTCGACATAAGCTCCAGCCGTGCCGTGGTGCCGCGCCTGCCGCGGTGTACGATCGCGCCACAACCAGAGAGCAGGGGCTCGTCCATGTCGCATTCCGCATCCCGTCGAAAACTGCTGCAATGTGCCTGTTGTGCGCCGATCGCGGCCGCCGCCGCGTCACTGCCGTTCGCCGCAGGCGCGGCGCCGTCGAAGAAGACCGATCTCAATGCCGAGCAGGCATTGCAGGTGCTGCGTGACGGCAACGCCGCCTTCGTGGAAAACCGCCCCAAGAAGGTCATTTCCGACAGCAAGCGCCGTCTGGAACTGGCGCTGGGGCAGACCCCGTTCGTGATTCTGGTGTCGTGCTCGGATTCGCGCGTGCCGCCGGAGCTGCTGTTCGGGCGCGGCCTGGGCGAGATGTTCATCGTCCGCAATGCCGGCAATACCGTCGACACCACGGCATTGGGCTCGATCGAATACGCGGTCAGCCAGCTTGGCGTGCCGCTGGTGGTGGTGATGGGCCACGAGAGCTGTGGCGCGGTCGCCGCGGCGGTGTCGGTGGTGGAAAAGAACGCATTCTTCCCGGGCGCGATCGGCGCGATGATCGAGCCGATCGTCCCGGCCGTGCTGACCGCCAAGAGCAAGGGCGGCGACGACCTGCTGGCGGCCTCGGTCAAAGCCAACGTCAAGCGCACCGTCGACCGCCTGCGCGGCGCGTCCGAGCCGGCGCTGCTCGAACCGCTGCGCGCGGGCAATGTCCGCGTCGTCGGTGCGTACTACACCTTGAAGGACGGCAAGGTCGATTTCTTCGACGTCTGATCGCTGCCAAAGCCGTTTCATGAAGACAGCGCAGGATGATCTCCTGCGCTGTCTTTTTTATATGTGCGGAGGGTGCGGAGCAGCCTATATATGCGCGGGGCAGCGTGATCGTCAGCGCTGCGGAACCAGAAGCGGCTATCAAGCTGCTGCTTTCACCGCCAGGCAGGCGTGGGCCATGTCCGGAATCGGCATGCGCTGCAATTCCTGCGCGCCGAGCTGACGACTGCCTGCCACGTCTACCGCTCCAGGCCTGCAATCCCGGACGCAAAAAAGCCGGCATGCGCGCATGCCGGCTTTTCAATGGTCTCGACGTTGCTCAGCGCAGCGGTGCGATGTGCTTAGAACCACTCCAGCAACGACACGCCCAGGCCGATGTAGGTGGCCTTGTGGTTGTAGTCGATCAGGCTTTCGCCGTAGCCGTCGAACACCTGCACGTGGCCGCGCAGCAGGTTGGTGATCGGGAAGCCGTAATCCAGCTGCACCGAGCCATGCGAGCGGTCGCCGCCGCGCAGCGAATGCCGCGCAATCAACGCCACTTCATGCCCGTCCTTGTTGTAGACCAGGGTGGCGTCGCCACGGCCCATGTAATCCTCGATATCGGGATTATTGTCGTCGGCGCGGTCTTCCTTGATGCGGAACCACGGGCGCAGCGTCAGTGCCCAGTTCTCGCGATCCAGCCCGATGTTGAGGATGACCCGGTTCCAGGAGCGCGACAGCGGATCTTCGCGGCCGTTGGACATGTGGTTGATGCTGATGCCGCTCATGCGGCCCTTCCAGCCGAACAGGCTGTAGTTGTTGCGGAACACCAGCATCGCTTCCGGCTCGTAATTGGTTTCGCGGAACGGGCGCGAGGCATCGGTGTTGTAGGCCTGCCAGCGCGAGCTCTGGGTGTAGCCCATCCAGATGTCGCCGTTGTCGCCGAACAGATCCTCGACCACCTTGGTCTTGAAGCTGAGCTGGAACTTCAGTTCGGTGCTGTCCAGTTGCTGCGGGGTGGACACCGAGTTGGCCGGGTTCGGCGACTGCGGGGTGCGGTTGGAGTCGCTGGTCCAGAATGCCGGCAGCAGATACACCGGCTTGTAGCCGCGCAACTGGAAGGTGCCCAGCTTGGAGTCCTTGGCCAGCTCCCAGCGGCGGTCCAGCAACGAACCGCGGCCAGCGTTGGCGACCGCCTCGGCCTTGGGCTGATCCTGGCCGTCGGCACGGAAGAAGTCGCCGACGCGGCTGATGGCGCGTTCGTCCTGCGGTTTGGACTCTTTCTGCTTGGCGATCTGCGCGGCGGCATCGGCCTCGGCGGTCAGCTGCGGGGTATAGCCCAGCGCCTGGTCGTAGCAGGCCAGGCGTGCCGCGTCCGAGGTGACGGAGGTGCAGGCCTGCGGCGAGGCGGGGGTGGGGGCGATTTCCTGTGCGTGCGCCAATGGCGCGGCCGCCAGGGCAATCAGCATCAAGGGACAGGTGCGGTGCTTGGACATGGGCAGTCTGGCCGAATAAAGGCGCCAGGCAGGCGCGTCAGATGCCAAGCTTAACGGTCGCGCCTGCATACGCGGTGTGTACACGGTGGCATAACATCCGGGCGACGCCTGCAATCGGCTGCTGTCTGCGACCGTGTGGGCGGCTGGGCCGTCATCGTCCAGGTGATCAACCGACGCAATCAGCCTCGGTGAACGCTGGAAATCCGCTAGAAAAACCAGGCGATGGCGAACACGCCCAGCATGCACAGGCCCAGTGCCAGCTTGGTCGCGGTGCCGAACACGATGCCCAGCCAGGTGCCGAAGCCGACCTTGGTGGCCTGGTCGGATTTGCGGGTCTGCCAATACTCGCCGAGCCACGCGCCGGCGAACGGCCCGACGAACAAGCCGATCGGCATGAAGAAGATGCCGACGACCGAGCCGATCACCGAGCCCCACAGTGCCGCCTTGCTGGCACCGACCCGCTGGGCGCCATACACGGTGGCGAGGAAGTCGATCGCAAACGACAACGCCGTCATCAAGCCCAGAATCACCAGCGCCACCCAACCGACATGGGCAAAGCCATCGGCCCAGGCGGCCACCAGCAGTCCCGCGAACACCAGTGGCAGGCCTGGCAGCGCCGGCAGGACGACCCCGGCAAGGCCGATCAGGACCAGCACGCCAGCCAGGATGTAGTAGACGACGGTGATGTCCATGATGTTTAAAAATGTCCTGTTTCAGGCTTGACAAAATTGCGCAAGAGGTGCTTGAAAATTCGTTTGGTGCGGGTTAAGTTGCCAGCGCTGCTGTTTGCAACGGTCACCGTGAATCGTGGCCTGATGCGGTAGATCGTTCGATCCGCTACATCCTTGTACCTCGCTTCCTCCTTGCAATCACAGCCACCACCGTCAGTCCATCACAGTGTCGTAGGGAGTCAGCCGAGATGTCCAATATCGAACGCGAGAATGGTGTCGTGAAGTGGTTCAACGACGCCAAGGGTTTTGGCTTCATCAGTCGCGAAAACGGCGAGGACGTCTTCGTCCACTTCCGTGCGATCCAGATCCAGGGCTTCAAGAGTCTCAAGGAAGGCCAGAAGGTCAGCTTCACCGTGGTACAGGGACAGAAGGGCCTGCAGGCCGATGCGGTGCAGGTGGTCTGAGCGCGGCGCAACACCGCGGCCATCGTGCAGACAGCAGAAAGGCCCGTCGCCGGGCCTTTCTGTCATTCGCCAACACTGGCGCATCGAACGTAGCGAGCAGTCGTCAGGCGGGCACGAAGAAATCGAAGTACACGTGGATGCATGTCGATTCCGGGTGCCGACTGCGCGGTCCTAGCGGTGAGCGCAGTGGTTTTCCTGACTGCTACTGGTAAGTGCGCCGATCAGCGCAGCACGACCTTGCCGTTGACCACGCGCACATAGGCATTTTCGCGCACGCCAGCCAGGTCGCGCTGGTTCACCACGATCACGCGGCCGTCGTCCATGCGCACCTGCACATCGAAGCTGTCGCTGGTGACGTTGTTCTGGATCGCATTGCCCGCCAGCGCGCCGGCGGCGGCACCGGCCACGGCCGAGACGTTCTTGTTGCCCTTGCTGCCACCGGTCTCCTTGGAGATCTGGCGACCGGCCACCGCGCCGACGATGCCGCCGAGCACCGCACCGGTGCCGGTGGGAGCGCTGCGGGTCGGGCCGACTTCATCGATGCGGGTCACGATCCCGCAATCCACGCAGCGTGCCTGCGGCTGCGAATAGCCCTGGTCGTAGCCGCGGTCGCCGCGGTAGCTGCCGTACTGGGGCTGGGAGGTGGCGCAGCCAACCAGCGTCGCGGTTGCAGCCAGGCCAATGACGAGCAGTCGGGTCTTCATGAGGTCTCTCCGGGGTGGTTCGAAAAAGCGGTCAGGGCCGCGGCGACGTCATCCTGGGTTGGTCAGGGTGAACGGTCTGCCAACTGGATCACTCCAGGCTTAACGAAACCCGAGCGTCCTGTTCACCACCGCCGCCGTGCGCATCGATGCGGCGGTGCGATGGCGGGTCAGCGGAAGTCGCGATGACAGGCCTCGCAGGCGTCATTGATCTGTGGCCTGAGTGCGGCAAGCGCGGCGCAATCCGCCGGCGGCGTGCGCTGTGCCTGGTCCAGGACCGTGCGTAGGGCGCTGGCATGCTCGCCGAAGCGGCGGTCCTCGCCGATGTCCGGAAAGGCCGGCTCCAGTTCGCCGGCAAGCAGGCGCAACGATTGCAGTCGCGCTCGCTGGCGTGTGGAGTTGCAGCCACCATCGGTATCGGCTTGCAGGGCGCGCAGCTGGTAAGCCATCACCTGCATCAGGCTGTCCGGCACCGGGTTGCGTCTGGCCTGCAGCACGCGCGCCACCATCACCGTGCACACCAGCCCGATCAGGATGCCCAGCACCAGCAGGAAGGCATAGCGGGACGCGCGCGATTGTTCGGTGGGCGGGGCGGGCATGGACGGACCTCCGTGGACGCGGGCTTCAATAGGTCGATGGGCGCGCGCTGAGCGGCGCGCGTAAAATAGGCCGATGAAAGCACAATGGCGTGAACGCTTTGCCGGTATCGACCGGCTGTACGGAGTCGGCACGGTCGAGCGGCTGGCCGCCTGCCGCGTGGCGGTGGTGGGGATGGGCGGCGTGGGCTCGTGGGTGGTCGAGGCGCTGGCGCGTACCGGCGTCGGCCATATCCGCCTGATCGATGCCGACGACCTGTGTGTGTCCAACACCAACCGGCAGCTGCCGGCGCTGGCCGGGCAGTACGGACGTAACAAGGCGCGCGCGATGGCCGAACGCTGCGTGGCGATCAACCCGGAAATCGACGCCGATGCGGTGGAGTCGTTCCTCACCGCCGGCAATATCGAACAGCTGCTCGGCGATACGTTCGACCTGGTGATCGATGCCTGCGACAGCTTCCGGGTGAAGGTGGAAACCATCGCCTGGTGTCGCCGACGCAAGTTGCCCTTGCTGACGGTGGGCGCCGCTGGCGGGCGCACCGATCCCACCCTGGTGCGGGTACGCGATGTCTCGCGCACCGAACACGACGCGATGCTGGCGCTGATCCGCAAGAAGCTGCGCAGCGAGTTCAATTTCCCCAAGAATCCGCAGCGCTATTTCGGCGTGCCGGCGGTGTACTCGCTGGAGAACGTCAAATACCCGCAGGCCGATGGCAGCGTCTGCGGCATCCGCCCGCAGCTGGATGCCGACGCCACGCTCAAGCTGGATTGCGGGGCCGGGCTGGGCGCAGCCACGCATATCACCGGCACCTTTGCGTTTGTCGCGGTGGGCAAGGCGCTGGAGATGTTGCTCAAGCCGAAGGTGGCTGCTGCCAGACCTGTTGCCGAGGCTGCCTCGGCGGGGTGAGTGCGCGTTGCCGTGTCATGCGGCAACGGGCAGTGCGCTCAGCCCGGCAACCCGAACAACCGCCGTGCGTTGGCGGTGGTCTGCGCGGCGATGTGCTCGGCCGCCTCGCCGCGTAGCTGTGCGATGCAGTCCAGCACCGTGCGCAGGTAGGCCGGCTCGTTGCGTTGGCCACGGATGCTGGCGTCGGGCTGATCCGGTGCATCGGTTTCCAGCAGCAGCCAGTCCAGCGGCATCGTTGCAGCCAGGCCGCGCAGGCGATTGGCACGCGGGTAGGTCACCGGGCCGCCCAAGCCGATCATGAAATCCAGCTTCCACAATTGCTGCGCCTGTTCGGGGCTGCCGGCAAAGCTGTGCACCACACCACGCAGGCCGCCCACGGCCTTGATGCGGGCGATGACTTCTTCGGTGGCGCGCCGCGCATGCACGATCAGCGGCAGCTCGAAGCGCTTGGCCAGCTGCAGTTGCCCGTCGAAATAATCGCGCTGCATCTGCTCGTCCAGCCCGTCCAGATAGAAGTCCAGCCCGCACTCGCCGATGGCGCAGGGCCGCTCGCGCTCGATCCACTCAGCCAGCAGCTCCAGATGCTCGGGGCGGTGCTGATCGAGAAAGATCGGGTGCAGCCCGTAGGCGGGGTGCAACCCGGGGGCCTGGGTGCAGACGGAGCGCAGCGCCGGCCAGCTGGCGGCGGTGATCGCCGGGATCACCTGCTGTACGACACCGGCTGCCCGCGCGCGTGCGATCACCGCGGCGCGGTCGTGGTCGAACTCGCCGGCATCCAGATGGCAGTGGCTATCGACCAACTGCATCAATCGCGGCGCACCGGCGCGGGCAGCGGTGCCTTGCGGGTCTTCCAGTTGGCCAGCAGCAGCGTGGTCAGGCCGAACAGCAGCTCGTCCAGGAACGGGATCGGATCGGGCATCACCAGGTCGACAAGAAACAGCGCCGCCGCCAGCTTGAACAAGGTGGGGTAGCGCAGGGTGCTGGCCCACTCCAGGGCGCGCGAGGTGACGGGATTGCGCATGCGGATGCTCCGGCTGTTAGAAGTGCATGAAATAACCGCTAGCTGAACTTAACTGCGGCGTTCATGAGCGAGGGCGTTTTTGTTCAGGGTTCGCGTGCTGGAATCACGCCGTCAACAACGCGGCGTGTCCGCACGGAGCTGGATCATGAAGAGCAATACGACAACTATACTGGTCGCTGCTGGTGCGTTGCTGGTTGGAGGCGTGGCCACGGCCGCCTTCATGAATAATCGCCCGTCGTCCGGCGATTTCGTCGCCAACGGCGAGCCGGCACCGCGTGGTCTGGAATATGCCGACGTGGTCAAGGTCGCCCCGATCACCGAGCGCGAGCCGCAGTACGCGCAGGTCGTCAACAGCGCAGCCATCCGCGAAACCACCACCAGCTCCTCGCCGCGCGAAGTCTGCCGCGACGTGGTGGTGCAGGAACGTCTGCCCGAGCGCGATGGCAATGTCGGCGGCACCGTCGCCGGTGCGGTGATCGGCGGTCTGCTCGGCAACCAGGTCGGCGGCGGCAACGGCCGCAAGCTGGCCACGGTGGCCGGTGCGGTCGGTGGCGGCATGGTCGGTAATCGCGTGGACCGCAACCATGTCGGCGGCCGCGTGGTGGATC
The DNA here is from genome assembly GCF_040202385.2 of Xanthomonas sp. WHRI 6108. Classification (NCBI taxonomy): domain Bacteria; kingdom Pseudomonadati; phylum Pseudomonadota; class Gammaproteobacteria; order Lysobacterales; family Lysobacteraceae; genus Xanthomonas; species Xanthomonas sp. WHRI 6108. The sequence goes on from NZ_CP168198.1 coordinate 1,659,260, forward strand.
GCACCGAGCGCCAGTGCCATACCGAAAATGCCAATTCGCAGTCCTCGCGCGTGGTCGGCTATGACGTGACCTACCGCAATGCCGACGGCACCACCGGCACCATGCGCATGGACAGCAAGCCGGGCGAGCGCATCTCGCTGGGCGATGCGGACAACGTGGTGGCCTACGACGTGACCTACCGCTACGACGGTTTCGAGAAGACCGTGCGCATGAACGACAAGCCGGCCAGCGATCGCCTGCCAGTGGTCGACGGTCAGCTGGTGACCCAGACCGCTTCGACCGCCGGTGACAGGGGCGTTCGTGTGGATGCGGGCAGCACGCGTCAGTAAACCGCTGGCAGCGATCCGCCCAGGATCGCTGGTTGGCAGGAAAGGAGCCGGCATTGCCGGCTCTTTTCGTTTTCAGGCGCTGGTGACGACGTCCGTGCGCTGAACAGGTCGCCGCCATGTTCGGCCGGCAACTGGCTGATAATCGCCACTTCTCCTGGAGTGGAAGCCGACATGCCGGTGCGCCCCGATGATCTGTTCGATGTGCGTGCGCTGCTGACCGACGAAGAGCGGGCAGTGCAGGATGCGGTGGCGCGCTTCACCGATACGCGGGTGCTGCCGGCGATCGGCGATGCCTTCGATGCAGGGCGCTTTCCGCGCGAATGGGTACCGGAACTGGCGGAGCTCGGCCTGCTGGGCGCCAGCCTGCCGGTCCGCGATGGCGGCGCGGGCCTGGGCGCGGTGGCGTACGGATTGATCTGCCAGGAACTGGAGCGCGGCGACAGCGGCCTGCGCAGCTTCGTCAGCGTGCAGTCCTCGCTGTGCATGTACCCGATCCATGCCTACGGCAGCGACGAGCAGCGCCAGCGCTGGTTGCCGGAGATGGCCGCCGGCCGTCTGATCGGCTGTTTCGGGCTGAGCGAAGCGCAGGGCGGCTCGGATCCGGCCGCGATGACCACGCGCGCGGTACGGCAGGGCGACGGCTGGCGCTTGAACGGGGCCAAGATGTGGATCACCAACGGCAGTATTGCCGGCCTGGCGATCATCTGGGCGCATACCGACGACGGCGTGTGCGGCTTTCTGGTGGAGACCGGCAGCGCCGGCTTCAGTGCGCAGGACATCGCACACAAGATGAGCCTGCGCGCATCGGTGACCTCGGGCTTGTTCCTGGACAACGTCTACGTGCCGGAGCAGATGCGCCTGCCGAACGCGGCCGGTCTGAAGGCGCCGCTGGGTTGCCTCAATCAGGCGCGTTACGGCATCGCCTGGGGCGCGATCGGCGCGGCGGTGGCCTGTCTGCGCGAGGCACTGGCCTATAGCGGGCAACGCATCCTGTTCGGCCGGCCGCTGGCGGCCACGCAGAGCGCGCAGATCAAGCTGGCCGACATGGCGCGGCGGATTTCCACCGCGCAGCTGCTGGCGCTGCAGCTCGGGCGGCTGAAGCAGGCCGGCCAGCTGCGGCCGGAACAGATCTCGCTGGCAAAGTGGAATAATTGCCGCATGGCCCTGGACGTCGCGCGTGAGTGCCGCGATCTGCTGGGCGCGGCCGGCATCACCACCGAGCATGTGGCGATCCGGCATGCGCTGAACCTGGAATCGGTGATCACCTACGAGGGGACCGAGACCGTGCATCAGTTGGTGGTCGGGCGTGCGCTGACGGGACTCAATGCGTTTTGACGAGGAGTGGGTGTTGATCGACAGGGATGGGAGGCGACGCCTGCGTGGCGTGTTCTGGATGCGCTGCGTGCTGGCGGTGGTGGCGAGCGTGATCGCACCGGCACAGGCCAGCGAGGCGCCGCGCATGGCGCCGCCACCGGACTGGGTCATCGCCGATGCGGTGCCCGACAAGGTGCCCGGTGCCAGCGGGCTGCGCTATGAGCTGGTATCCGACCAGGTCGATCTGACCGGCGCGGCGCCGCAGGCGTATCGCCGCCTCAGTTACACCGTGCAGCGTGCGAAAAGTCTGGACGAGGCCGGGCAGATCTCCATCGATTACCAGCCGCAGTACCAGCAGCTGGCGCTCAACAGCCTGGAGGTCTGGCGTGACGGCAAGCGCATCGACATGCGCAAGCAGGCGCACTACGCCCGGTTGCGCCGCGAAAGCGGACTGGAAGACGGGCTGATCGATGGCGCGCTGACGCTGTCGATCACCTTGCCGGACCTGCGCGTGGGCGACCGGGTCGATTACGGCGTGACCATCACCGGCAGCAATCCGGTGTTCGGCAAGGGCTATTACGACGTGTTCGATGCGCGCTACGGCGTAGCGCTGGGCGAGCGCCGGGTGCGGGTGCGGCATCCGGCCGGCATGGGATTGCAGTGGCGGGTGACTGCGCCAGGCTTCAGCCGCAACGTCAGCCGCACCGGCGATGTGGCGACACTGGACATCGCCGCACGCGACCTGCCCGCCGTGCAGGAGGAAAAGGACACCCCGGAGGATGTCGATCCGTATGGCCGGATCGAAGTCTCCACTGCCGGCAACTGGGCGGCGGTGGCGGCATGGGCAGCGCAGTTGTATCCGCACGCGTTCAAGGACGCGCGCGTTGCCGACGGGATGGTGCAGAACCTGCAGCTGCGCCGCGACGACCCGCAGGGCGCACTGCTGCGTGCAGTGGCCTTCGTGCAGGGCGAGATCCGTTATGTCGGCCTGGACATGGGCGAGAACTCGCACGCGCCGCATACGCCGGAAGTGACGCTGCGCAATCGCTACGGCGACTGCAAGGACAAGGCGACGCTGTTGATCGCGCTGCTGCAACTGGCCGGCATCCGCGCCGAGCCGGTGCTGGTGAGCAGCGACAAGGGCCACGGGCTGGATCTGCGCTTGCCCAGTCCCTACGCGTTCGACCATGTGGTGGTGCGCGCGCACCTGCCGCAGGGCGAGGTATGGGTGGATGCCACGCGCGACCGCGAAGAAGGCCCGCTGGCGCAACGCCGGCCGTTGCCGTTCGTGCGCGGCCTGCCGGTCGTGGCCGGGCAGCGCGACCTGGTGGCGGTGCCATCGCCGATGCCGACGCTGCCGCAGGTCGAGGTGGACGAGCAGGTCGTGATCTCGCTGCGCAAGCCGCAGCGCGTGGCGACCTTCACCGTGGACACGACGTATCGCCAGGGACGCGGCGAGCGCGTGGCGACCAGCTTCGACGACAACGGTGCGCAGGCGGTCGGCGAGCACTACCTGGAATTCATGCAGCAGTACTACACCGCGCTGACCCAGGTCGGCGTGCCGACCATCGACGCGGCCGATGTGTTGAACGTGCGCACGCACGAGGCCTACCGCCTGGAGTGGCCGACCGACGAGGGCGACGAGCTGGGCTTTCCGCTGTTCCAGCTCGGCGAATGGATGGACGCCCTGCCCACGGCGGCGCGCAAGAGCCCGCTGGCGCTGGGCGGCCCGCGGCTGGCGCGGCAGACGGTGCGGGTGCGGGTCGACCCGGCGGTACGGGTGGAAGCCGATACGCAGGTGGTCGCCAACCCGTGGTTCCGGTTCTCGCGCACGGTCTCCACGCACGAAGGACGCATCGTCATCGTCGGCGAGTGGCAGCGGCTGTCCGACCGCATTCCCGCCAGCGGCGTGAAGCGTGCAGCCGCCGACATGGAGCGTGCCCGCGACCTGCTGTACTTCAATCACGACCTCAAGCCGCAGCCGCGCAGACAGCCGCTGGAGATGCACGTCTTCGTCTATCCGCTGGCCGCGCTGCTGGCGCTGATCGTGCTGGTGCTGGCATGCCTGGCCTGGTGGCGCGGCGGTGGCTTGGGCGGAATGCTGTTCGATCCGCACACCGTTGTGCAGCGCCTGCACACGCAGGCCGGCGCGCGCTGGAGCGCGTGGTGCGTGTTCGGCCTGATCCTGGTGCTCTCGAGCTGGATGTGGGTGTCTCCGCAGCCGTTGTGGGTGCACGCCATCGCCGTGGCGATCATGCTGGCCATCGCGCTGGTGGGCTGCGTGCTGTTGCAGTGGATGCTGCGCTGGATGGGCGGCACTGCGGAGTTTGCGGTGTTGCTGCCGGCGCTGCTGGGCAGCGCCTTGCCCTGGCTGGTCTGCCTGCTGGCGGCGCTGGCCGCGGTTGGCGGCGATATCGTCCTGTTCGGAACCGGTGTGCACGATCCGGCCGGGCTGGCGCAGGTGACCATGGCGGTGCTCATGCTGCTGCTGGGCGGGCTGTGGTGGTCGATCGCCGCGGTCCAGGCGGTTGCCGGTGCGACCGGCTGCGCACGCGCGCGGGCCTTCGGTGCGCTGGCATTGACGTTGTCGGTGCTGGGCATGCTGGTCGCCGTGCTGGGTGTGCCGGTGGCGCTGGTGGTGATGCGCTGAGCCGCGCTACCGGCAGCGCACGCAACCGCGGCCACGCCTTGCAGCAGAATCGGTGCAGGGCTTTGCAAAGGCCCCCGGGGCTGTGACACTGCCAGCCCCTCGTTGCTGCCGCGGAGCCAGCTTGATGTCGACCGTGCGTCCCCCGTTGACCGTCCATGGCATGTCCAGTTCCGGCAACTGCTACAAGGTGCGCCTGCTGCTGGAGCAATTGGGCAGCCGCTATCACTGGGTCGAGGTCGACAGCGCCGCAGGTGAAACCCGCACGCCCGCGTATCTGGCCAAGAATCCCAACGGCAAGGTGCCGATGGTGGAGCGCGACGACGGCCGCGTGCTGACCGAATCCAACGCGATCCTGTTCTGGCTGGCCGAAGGTACCCCGTATCTGCCCACCGACGCGTGGCAGCGCGCGCAGGCCTTGAGCTGGATGTTCTTCGAGCAATACAGCCATGAGCCGTATGTGGCGGTGGCGCGGTTCATCAGCCTGTGGACGCCGCGCGATGCCGCGCGCCGCGCCGAACTGCCGCAGCTGCGCGCCCGCGGCGAGCAGGCGCTGGCCGTGATGGAACAGCATCTGCAGCAACACCTCTGGTTTACCGGCAGCGACTACGGCATCGCCGATATCGCGCTGTTTGCCTACACCCATTGCGCCGAGGATGGCGGCTTCGATCTGGAGCGCTGGCCGGCGATCGGTGCCTGGCTGCAGCGCGTGCAGGCAGGACCCGGTTTTATCGCAATGCCGGCGCCTGCACCCGGCACGGTGACGGCATGAGCGGCCTGCGCTGCCGGCAGGAGCACTGACGATGTGCGGATTGGCTGGACTGCTGCTGGCCTCGCCACGCATGCATGGCGAACAACTCGATGCGCTGGTGCGGCCGATGGGCGCGGCCTTGCGTCATCGCGGCCCCGACGATGCCGGCACCTGGTGCGATGCGCAGGCCGGCGTGGCGCTGGCGCATCAACGCTTGAGCATCCTGGATCTGTCGCCGCTGGGCCATCAGCCGATGCGCTCGGCCGATGGCCGGTATGTGCTGGCCTACAATGGCGAGATCTACAACTTCGCGCAGCTGCGCGCGGCGCTGTCCGCGCTTGGGCACCGCTTCCGCGGTCATTCCGATACCGAAGTGCTGTTGGCGGCGGTGGTGGAGTGGGGGCTGGACGACACCCTGACTCGCTGCAACGGCATGTTCGCGCTGGCGTTGTGGGACGAGCGCGACAACTGCCTGTATCTGGCCCGCGACCGCGTCGGCAAGAAGCCGCTGTACTACGGCTGGGCCGGCGACACCCTGGTGTTCGGGTCCGAACTCAAGGCGCTGTGGCAGCATCCGGACTTCGATAACGGGGTCGATCGCAATGCGCTGACCTTGCTGCTGCGGCTGGGCTACATCCCGGCGCCGGCCTGCATCCACGAGCGCACCTTCAAGTTGATGCCCGGGCGGGTGCTGCGGCTGGATGCGCAGATGGTGGCGGCCGGCGCGGCGGCGCATCGGCCGGACCAGGCGCAGCAGCCGTTCTGGAACGCGCGCGAGGCGATGCAGCGCGCGCTGGCGGCGCCGTTCACCGGCAGCGATGCACAGGCCGAGGAACAGCTCGACGCAGTGCTGCGCGATGCGGTGGCGCTGCGCATGGTGGCCGACGTGCCGGTGGGCGTGTTCCTGTCCGGCGGCACCGATTCGTCGATCGTCACCGCGATGATGCAGGCGCAGAGCGCCCAGCCGGTGCATACCTTCAGCATCGGCTTCGAAGGTTCGCATCACGACGAAGCGCCGCTGGCGCGCGAAGTGGCCACGCATCTGCACACCGACCACACCGAGCTGTATGTCAGCGGCGCCGACGCGCTGGCGGTGGTGCCGACCCTGCCGGACATGTTCGACGAGCCCTTCGCCGATGCCTCGCAGGTGCCGACCGCGCTGGTCGCACGGCTGGCGCGCGGCGGGGTGACGGTGGCGCTGTCCGGCGATGGCGGCGACGAGTTGTTCTTCGGCTACGGCCGTTACCAGCGTGCGCTGCGCAACTGGCGCATGCATGGGCTGGTGCCGGGGCCGCTGCGGCGCTTGATGGCGCTGGCGGCGCGCCGCAACGGCGAGTCTTCGCGCACCGGCGGCCTGGCCGCGCTGGTGGCCGAGGCCGGCGCACGCGGCATCGGCGACATCTACCGCAACCGCATCTCGCGCTGGCGCGATCCGGCCGCGGTGGTGCTGGGCGCGACCGAGCCCGACAGTTTCTACAGCCTGGCCGACCCGCTGCACGGTTCCGGCACGTCGGCCGACGCGATGATGCTGGCCGACTTTGCCGCCTATCTGCCCGACGATCTGCTGTGCAAGGTGGACCGCACCACCATGGCGGTGGGGCTGGAAGCGCGCGCACCGTTGCTGGACTGGCGGGTGGCCGAGTTCGCCTGGTCGCTGCCGCTGTCGCTGAAGTACCGCGACGGGGTCAGCAAATACCTGCTCAAGCGCGTGCTGTGCCGCTATCTGCCCGATCCGATGGTCTACCGCGGCAAGCGCGGCTTCGGCGCGCCGGTCAGTGCCTGGCTGCGTGGCGACCTGCATGGCTGGGCCGACGATCTGCTGGCGCACGCCACGCTGGAGCGCGACGGCGTGTTCGCCGCCGACACCGTGGCCGGGCTGTGGCGCGACTTCAATGGCGGCGAGCGCAAATGGCATACGCACCTGTGGACGGTGCTGATGTTCCAGGCCTGGCAGGTGCATTGGCGCAGCCAACGCGCCGCGATCGGCCGCTGAGGCAGCCGCGCTTCACCGGGTCTGAGCGCCAGGCTGACTAGAGTCGGGCGCTGATTCCCCCAATGGAGCGTTCCCCATGAGCAAGATCACCATCGCCGTGCTGGTCGGCAGCCTGCGTGCCGCGTCCTACAACCGCCAACTGGCGCGCGCGCTGGAGCATCTGGCCGGCGACAAGGCCGTGTTCGAGTATGTGGAGATCGGCGACATCCCGCTGTACAACCAGGACCATGATGGCGATTACCCGGCAGAGGGCACACGGCTGAAGCAGCAGATCCGGGCGGCTGACGCGGTGCTGTTCGTCACCCCGGAGTACAACCGCTCGATTCCCGGCGTGCTCAAGAACGCCCTCGATACCGGCTCGCGCCCCTACGGCGACAGCGCGTTTGCGGGCAAGCCGGCCGCCGTGGTCGGCATCTCGGTCGGGGCGATCGGCACTGCCACCGCGCAGCAGCACCTGCGCAATGTGCTGTCGTATCTGGACATGCGGGTGCTCGGCCAGCCGGAAGTCTTCCTGCAGTACAAGGACGGCCTGTTCGGCGCCGACGACCAGGTCGCCAACGCCGACAGCCGCAAGTTCCTGCAGGGCTTCGTCGACGCCTTCCTGGGCCTGGTGGAACAGTCCAAGCGTTGAGTTGACCACAGCGGCGTTGGGCCTGGAGACAGCCGCCAACTGGCACCGGTGACGCGGTGCAAACCCCGGCGCAGCAAGCGTCTCGGCGGTTGCGACAGCGGTCGCGTAGAACGGTGATGCACCGGCTGTCCACCAGTTATCCACAGAGTTGTGCATGGTCGTCGGCGCCGCCGATGACTATGCTTCCTGCCCTCGTCTCCCTCGTGTCAGGTCTGTTTGTCCATGTCCGCTCGTCCTGGTTTCCGTTCCAAGCGCAATCGCGATCGCGACGACGACGATTACGATCGTCCCGAGCCGCGGCTTGACCAGTTGCGGGTACCGCCGCATTCGGTCGAGGCCGAGCAGGCCGTGCTCGGCGGGTTGATGCTGGCGCCGGATGCGTTCGACCGGGTCAATGACCAGCTGACCGAAAACGACTTTTACCGCCGCGATCACCGGCTGATCTACCGTGCGATTCGCGAACTGAACGAGAAGGACCGCCCCTTCGATGCGGTGACCCTGGGCGAGTGGTTCGAATCGCAGGGCAAGCTGGAGCAGGTCGGCGATGGCGCCTACCTGATCGAGCTGGCCAGCACCACGCCTTCGGCAGCCAATATCGCCGCATACGCGGAGATCGTGCGTGACAAGGCGGTGTTGCGGCAGCTGATCGAAGTGGGCACCACCATCGTCAACGACGGCTTCCAGCCGGAGGGGCGCGACAGCGTGGAGTTGCTGTCGTCGGCGGAAAAGGCGGTGTTCAAGATCGCCGAGGCCGGCGCGCGCGGGCGCACCGACTTCGTGGCGATGCCGGGCGCGCTGAAGGACGCCTTTGAGGAATTGCGCAGCCGTTTCGAAAACGGCGGCAACATCACCGGCCTGCCGACCGGCTACAACGATTTCGATGCGATGACTTCCGGCCTGCAGCCGACCGACCTGATCATCCTGGCCGCGCGTCCGGCGATGGGCAAGACCACGTTCGCGCTGAATATCGCCGAATACGCCGCGATCAAATCCAAGAAGGGCGTTGCGGTATTCTCGATGGAAATGTCGGCATCGCAGCTGGCGATGCGCCTGATCTCGTCCAATGGCCGCATCAATGCGCAACGCTTGCGTACCGGCGCACTGGAAGACGAGGACTGGGCGCGCGTGACCGGCGCGATCAAGATGCTGAAGGAAACCAAGATCTTCATCGACGACACGCCGGGCGTGTCGCCGGAAGTGCTGCGCTCCAAGTGCCGCCGACTCAAGCGCGAGCACGACCTGGGCCTGATCGTCATCGACTACCTGCAGCTGATGTCGGTGCCGGGCAACAGCGAAAACCGCGCGACCGAAATCTCGGAAATCTCGCGTTCGCTCAAGGGCCTGGCCAAGGAGCTCAACGTGCCGGTGATTGCGTTGTCGCAGCTCAACCGCTCACTGGAAACGCGGACCGACAAGCGCCCGGTGATGGCCGACTTGCGCGAATCCGGCGCGATCGAGCAGGACGCGGACATGATTGTGTTCATCTATCGCGACGACTACTACAACAAGGAAAATTCGCCGGACAAGGGCCTGGCCGAGATCATCATCGGCAAGCACCGCGGTGGACCGACCGGGTCGTGCAAGCTCAAGTTCTTCGGCGAATACACTCGATTCGACAATCTGGCCCACGATTCGGTGGGCAGTTTCGAATAAACCTCCTGCGTGATGCCGGGCGACAATCCGTCGCTGCGGCATCGCGCCATCCTTGCATCTGCTGGCTTATGCTGCGCGCCTCATCGCCGCTGCCGAGCTTGTATGTCCTACGCCATCGTCTGGTTCCGTCGCGATCTGCGCCTGCAGGACAACCCGGCCTTGCAGGCTGCGCTGGATGCAGGGCACCAGCCGATTCCGCTGTATATCGATGCGCCGCACGAAGAGGGCGAGTGGACGCCGGGTGCCGCCTCGCGGAGCTGGCGGCATCGCTCGCTCGCGGCGCTGGATGCGGCCCTGCGCGCACTGGGCAGCGGTCTGGTGATGCGCGCCGGTGACAGCGCGCAGGTGCTGGATGAGGTGATCGCGCAGACCAAGGCGGTGGCGGTGTACTGGAACCGCAAGTACGAGCCGGCCACGCAGCCGCGCGATGCGCAGATCAAGCGCAGCCTGCGCGAGCGCGGGATCGAAGTGCAGAGCTGCAACTCCGCACTGATGGTCGAACCATGGCAGTTGACGACGCAGCAGGGCGGCCCCTACAAGGTGTTCACCCCGTTCTGGCGCAATGCGCTTACGCAGCTGCAATTGCCGGCTGCCGTGCCGGCACCGCGCAGCCTGCCGCCGTTGCCTGCGCAATTGAAGAGCGCTGCGCTGGACACGCTGGGGCTGCTGCCGGCGCTGGACTGGGACCGAGGCTTCTGGGAGCACTGGCAGCCCGGCGAGGCCGGCGCGCACGAGATGCTGGAAATCTTCATCGATGGCGCGCTGTCCGGGTATCGCGACAACCGCGACCGGCCCGACCGGGTCGGCACCTCGCAGTTGTCGCCGCATCTGCATTTCGGCGAGATTGCGCCGTGGCGGATCGCCAGCACGCTGGAAGCCAATCGCAATGCACGCAACGGTGCCGAGATCGACGGCTATATCCGCCAACTGGGCTGGCGCGATTTTGCGTATCACCTGCTGCACCATTTTCCCGACACCACAAACCAGAATCTCAACCCGCGTTTCCAAGGCTTTGACTGGGCCAAGGTAGACCCGGTCGCATTGCAGGCCTGGCAGCGGGGCCGCACCGGCATTCCGATCGTCGATGCCGGCATGCGCCAGCTCTGGCACACCGGCTGGATGCACAACCGCGTGCGCATGATCGTGGCGAGCCTGTTGTGCAAGCATCTGCGCGTGCACTGGATCGAAGGCGCGCGCTGGTTCTGGGACACCCTGGTGGATGCGGACCTGGCCAACAACACCCTGGGTTGGCAATGGGTGGCCGGTACCGGCGCCGATGCAGCGCCGTATTTCCGTGTGTTCAATCCGGTCACGCAGGCGGAGAAGTTCGATCCGCAGGCCGCCTACATCACGCGCTGGGTACCTGAGCTCGGCAAGCTTGCGGTGAAGGAGCGCTTCGCACCGTGGCTGCATCCGTTGTCGCTGGCGCGTCTGGCACCGAAGTATCCGCGCACGCCGATCATCGGCCTGGCCGAAGGCCGCGATGCGGCGCTGGCGGCGTATGCGAAGACGCGCGGCTAAGCGCGCGCCAGGGCGAGCGACTTCCTGATTGCGTGGTCAGCTGATGCTCACTTCTGCATGTTTTCTTCTGCAAGGCTGAAACGTTGCATGCGTGTGCGGCGACGCTTGTTTCGCACATCATCGAATGCGTGACGCGGATACATGGTGCTGCCCACGCAGAAAACGTTTTCCTGAATGCAGCACTAGCCGCGCGCGATCGGCGGTCGGTTTCATCATGCGCCAGTCGCGTTGGCCTGTTTATCCTCGCCGACACGATTGAGTGCCGGATGGTCCGGCCACAGGAGAACACCATGTCCCCAGCAGCCACCAAGAGCCTTGCCGTTGCCCTGGCCAGCGCCATTGCGTTGTCCGCCTGCGCCACCGGCGGCTCGTATGTGCAGCGCGACCAGTATGGCGAGCAGACCCAACAGCAGAACCGCACCGGCCGCAATGCGCTGATCGGCACCGCGATCGGCGTGGCCGCTGGTCTGCTGACCGGCGACAGCGCCACCGAGCGTCGTCAGCATGCGATGGTCGGTGCCGGCATCGGCGCGCTCAGTGGCGCGGCGGTTGGCCAGTACCAGGATCGCCAGGAGCGCGCACTGCGCGAGCGCACCGCCAACACCGGCATCGAAGTGCAGCGCCAGGGCGACAACATCACCCTGAACCTGCCCGACGGCATCACCTTCGACTTCGGCAAGTCTGCATTGAAGCCGCAGTTCTACAGCGCGCTCAATGGCGTGGCGTCCACACTGCGCGAGTACAACCAGACCATGGTGGAAGTGGTCGGTCACACCGACAGCGTCGGCAGCGACGCGGTCAACCAGCGTCTGTCCGAAGAACGCGCCGGCGCGGTCGCGCAATATCTGACCGCACAAGGCGTGCAGCGCGAGCGCATGGAAACCATGGGCGCCGGCAAGCGTTACCCGATCGCCGATAACAGCACCGATGCCGGCCGCGCACAGAACCGCCGCGTCGAAATCCGCCTGATCCCGCTACGCTCGGAGGGGGCCGGCAACAACACGGGCATGCGTTGAGTCTGCCGCACTGAATCGTGGCGAGTCGATTGACGAGCCGCGATGGGTAAGCAAGACAGGCCGCGAAAGCGGCCTGTTTTTTTGCGCTACGAATTTTGTGATCAGGCGCGCATCGGGTGCAAAGCTGCCGATCTGAGGGTTTTCTGCAGGGCCCTTGCCCGCCCACCCTCGCGGGACACGCCGCAAGTACGTCCCTGTAGGCTCTTACGCGGCATCCATGCCGCGTAAGGTCCCGCGACGGTGGGCGGGCAAGGGCCATCGAAGATGGTCGGTGTGCATGTTTGCAAGCAGAGCATGCCGTACGTTGCTTGGAGCACTAAGTGTTCGATCAAACTCTCACCATTTTCCCGTCGCAAGCCGAGCAACAAACGTGCTTTCAACACGCAAGCTATAAACGTCGCATCTGCTATCGCAAGCCGAGTAACAATCCTTAAAAAAGCAGCCGACCAACTCTCTGGTGCGGTGTCCTTGCCGGTTGCGGGACCCTCGGCGGCATGGATGCCGCCGAGGAGCCTCCATGGACGGATTCACGGCGTGTCCCGCAAGCGGTGAGGGCACCGCGCACTCGACCGACTGATCTTTTGACTTGCAGCTAGACGTTATCGCTAGGCATTGACAACGCAGCTTCGGATCTCCAGACCACGCTAAAGCGCGCGCGCGGTCGCTTCAAGATTGCATCGGTCGACAGCGGTCATGGTGATTCGCCGCGACAAGCCGTACCGGCGCCGGATGGCCCCGACACCCCTGCAGAAATTCGGGATTCGGGATTCGAGATTTGTAGCAGCCAGGAAGTTTTCGCTCGTACGGGCAAAACGTCTCCTCATCCGCCATTCGGACACCTTCTCCCGAGGGGGGAGAAGGGTGCTCCGTTAGGCGACTATTTGATTACGGACTACGCCGTGACGTTTTCCAGGATGCGCTTGCCTTCTGCACGCAGTTCCGCGTCTGCGCCGACCTCGATCTTTGCATCGTTGTCGGCCTTTTGCGCGGCCAGACGCGCGGGGCACTGCGCCATCATGTAGTCCGCGTCGAAGTTCATCCGCGTCACCAGGAAGTCCACGAAGGCGCGCACTTTCGGCGAGACCAGGCGGCCGCCGGCGAACACCGCGTTGAAGTCCACCTCCGGCCCGGTCCAACCCGCGAGCACCCGGCGCACCAGACCCGATTGCACGAAGGGCTTGGCCATCACATCGCCGGTCAACAGCAAGCCTTCGCCGCATAACACCGCGCCATTGAGCGCAGCCGGATCGTTGGCCACCATCAACGGATTGACCGGGAAATCGCGCACATCGCTGCCGTCGCTGAGCGACCAGAAAAAGCGGTTGTTGTGCACGTTGCGGTTCTTGCGCAGCGCCAGCGTGCGATGGAACTGCAGCTCGTCCGGATGCAGCGGCTCGCCATAGCGCTCGATGTAGGACGGGCTGGCGAAGACCTGCGTGCGCAGGCTGCCGAGCTTGCGTGCCACCAAGTTGGAATCGGGCAGCGCGCCGACGCGCAGTGCCAGATCGGCTTCGCCGCCGATCAGGTCCAGCTTCTCGTTGCCCAGATGCATGTCCAGCTGGATTTCCGGGTATTGCGCATGGAACTCGCCCAGCAACGGCGCGATCCAGGTGATGCCCAGCGAGTAGGGCACGGTGAAGCGCAGCCAGCCACGCGGGCCGGACTGCAATTGCCCGACGGCGCTCTCGGCTTCTTCCAGTTCGCGTGCGATGCGCTGGCAATGTTCGTGATAGACCGAGCCGGCTTCGGTCAGGCCGATGCGGCGCGTGGTCCGGTGCAGCAGGCGGGCACCCAGGCGGGTTTCCAGTTCCTGCACCTTGCGGCTGACGGTGGTCTTGGGCAGGCCAAGCGCATTGGCGGCTGCGATGAAGCTGCCTTGTTCGACCACCTTGACGAAGATCAGGGTGTCGTTGAGATCGTGAGTCATGGGGACTGCCTTCCGGGGGTCAGGAGGGATTAGACCGCTTACGGGACGATTATTCCCCTAAATCCGGACTAATCAAGTGCTGGTTTGGGGCCTAACTTATGCGGCATCCCCTCCATGCAGGAGCACGGCCATGTGGTTGTGCAATGTTTTCGGCTTGTCGTCGACATCGCGTAGCGCCATCGAAGGTGCCTTCGATCCAGTGGTTTCCACGGCGAGAAGCCCGCGTGCCGGCGTTTCGCGCGCTTTTTCGACATCGCCCCGGCGTCAGGCTGGCGGCGCTCCGACACAGCGGACTGGACTGTCGGCGCGTCTGGCGCAGCGCGGAATTGTCCCGATGTCGGGAGTGAAAGTCCCATGACCGGGATGGTCCAATCCGAGACGGCCGTCATTGGCGGCGCGGGCAATGTCGGCGCCGGTATCGTCGCCGCCTTGCTCGAGGCCCGGATGCCGGTGCTGGTGATTGGACGCGACGCCGCCAAGCTCGACGCGCTGCGCGCGCAGCATGGCCACACACCGCTGCTGGAGACCTTGCAGGGCTCGGTCGCCGACGACGCCTCGGCGCAGGCGCTGGCCGGCGAGCTGGCCCAGCGCCCGCGTCCGCTGGCGGCGGTGATCGCCAGCGTGGGCAGCCCGCTCAAGGCCGGCCGCCTGCTGGACCGCCCGGTCACCGCGCTGCGTCGCCGCATCGAGCGCGACGTGCTGCCGCACCTGGCGGCCGCGCGGCATCTGCTGCCGCTGCTGGCCGAGGCCGAGGGCGGCGGTCGCTACCTGTTGCTGGGCAGCCCCTGCGCGCTGCGTGCCTGGGCCGCGCATGGCGATACCTCGATCGCCGCTGCCGCCACCCGCATGCTCGCCCAGGTCCTGCACGAGGAAGCCAAGCCGTTCGGCGTCCGCGTGCACCTGCTGTCGGTCGAGCAGCCGGTGTGTACGCCGGGCCGTGCCAAGGATGCGTGTCCGGAATGGATCCGCGCCGTGGATGTCGGCCGTGCCGCAGTCTCGCTGATCGCCGGGCCTGGCCAGCCCGGGCAAGCCATCGTGACCGTCAGCCGTCGCCTGCATGCCGCTCCATCGGCCGACCGGCTCGCCGGTCTGCATTTTCCCATCCCCACCCGAGAGATTTCCCCATGACCCCGAACGCCACCCCGTTCCGTTTTCCCTTGCGTACTGTATTGACGGGCACCGTACTCGCGGTTGTGCTGGCTGGTTGCGGCAGCAAGGCTGCCGAGACCGGCGCGCCGCCACCGCCCAGCGTCAGCGTCGCCCCGGTGTTGCTGAAGGAGATCAGCCAGTGGGACGAATTCAGCGGCCGCATCGAGCCGGTGGAAAGCGTCGAACTACGCCCGCGCGTGTCCGGCTACATCGACAAGGTCAACTACGTCGAAGGCGCCGAAGTGAAGAAGGGCGATGTGCTCTTCAGCATCGACGACCGCAGCTACCGTGCCGAATTCGCGCGCGCCAACGCCGCGCTGGTGCGTGCACGCACGCAGTCCACGCTGGCCCGCAGCGAAGCGGCACGTGCCCGCAAATTGTCCGACCAGCAGGCCATTTCGACCGAGACCTGGGAGCAGCGCCGCGCTGCCGCCGATCAGGCCGATGCCGATCTGCTGGCCGCGCAGGCCGCGCTGGATACCGCCAAGCTCAACCTGGACTGGACCCGCGTGCGTGCGCCGATCGATGGCCGCGCCGGGCGTGCGATGGTCACCGCCGGCAATCTGGTCACCGCCAGCGACAGTGCCAGCGTGCTGACCACGCTGGTGTCGCTGGACAAGGTGTTCGTGTACTTCGATGCCGACGAAGGCACCTTCCTGCGTTATTCGCAGATGGCGCGCAACGGCGAGCGTCCGGATGCGCGCGGCGGCGAGTTGCCGGTGCGCATCGGCCTGGTCGGCGAGCAGGGCTTCCCGCATACCGGGCGCGTGGATTTCCTGGATAACCAGGTGACCCGCAGCACCGGCACCATCCGCGTGCGCGCGGTGCTGGACAACGCGCAACGCCAGTTCACGCCGGGCCTGTATGCACACGTGCAGTTGCTGGGCAGCGGCCAGTTCAAGGCCATGCTGGTCGACGAAAAGGCCGTGCTGACCGATCAGGACCGCAAGTACGTGTACGTGGTCGACAAGGACGGCAAGGCGCAACGGCGCGACATCGAGCTGGGCCGCAATGCCGACGGCCTGCGCATCGTGCGCAAGGGACTGGCCGCTGGCGACCGCGTGGTGGTCGATGGCGTGCAGAAGATCTTCATGCCTGGCATGCCGGTCGATGCCAAGACCGTGGCCATGGCCACCGCACCGGACAAGCGCACCGCGTCGAACTGATTCATCGCTGCATCGCACCCGTGACCACCGGCCTTGAAACAAGGCCGGTCCGGGGCCGCTGTGCCGCGCCGCCACCCGGCGGCAACCTCTTTCAGGACCACCCCAATGGACTTTTCCCGTTTTTTCATCGACCGGCCGATCTTTGCCGCGGTGCTGTCGATCATCATCTTCGCTGCCGGCCTGATCGCCATGCCGCTGCTGCCCATCAGCGAGTACCCGGAAGTGGTACCGCCGAGCGTGCAGGTGCGTGCGGTGTATCCGGGCGCCAATCCCAAGGTCATCGCCGAGACCGTCGCCACGCCGCTTGAGGAAGCCATCAACGGCGTGGAAGACATGATGTACATGAAGTCGGTCGCCGGCTCCGATGGCGTGCTGGTGGTCACCGTGACCTTCAAGCCGGGCACCGATCCGGACCAGGCGCAGGTGCAGGTGCAGAACCGCGTCAGTCAGGCGCAGGCGCGTCTGCCCGAGGACGTACGGCGCCAGGGCGTGACCACGCAGAAGCAGTCGCCGACGCTGACCATGGTCGTGCATCTGACCTCGCCCAAGGGCAAGTACGACTCGCTGTACCTGAGCAACTACGCCACCTTGAAGGTCAAGGACGAACTGTCGCGCCTGCCGGGCGTGGGCCAGATCCAGATCTTCGGTGCCGGCGATTACGCCATGCGCATCTGGCTGGATCCGGACAAGGTCGCCGCGCGCGGGCTGACCGCCAGCGACGTTGTGGCGGCCATCCGCGAGCAGAACGTGCAGGTTTCCGCCGGCCAGCTCGGTGCCGAGCCGATGCCCAACAAGAGCGACTTCCTGCTGTCGATCAATGCGCAGGGCCGCCTGACCACCGAAGAAGAGTTCGGCAACATCGTGATCCGCAGCGGCAACAGCGGCGAGATCGTGCGCCTGTCGGATGTGGCGCGTCTGGAACTGGGTGCGGGCAACTACACCCTGCGCTCGCAGCTGGACAACAAGAACGCGGTGGGCATGGGCGTGTTCCAGTCGCCGGGTGCCAACGCGATCGAATTGTCCGATGCGGTGCGCGCCAAGATGGCCGAGCTGGAAAAGCAGTTCCCGCAGGACATGGCGTGGTCGGCTGCGTACGACCCGACCGTGTTCGTGCGCGACTCGATCAGCGCGGTGGTGCACACGCTGCTGGAAGCGGTGCTGCTGGTGGTGCTGGTGGTGATCCTGTTCCTGCAGACCTGGCGCGCCTCGATCATTCCGTTGCTGGCGGTGCCGGTGTCGGTGGTCGGTACGTTCGCCGCACTCTATCTGCTGGGTTTTTCGATCAACACGCTGAGCCTGTTCGGCCTGGTACTGGCGATCGGCATCGTGGTCGACGATGCGATCGTGGTGGTGGAAAACGTCGAGCGCAACATCGAAGAAGGGCTGGCCCCGTTGGCTGCTGCGCATCAGGCGATGCGCGAAGTGTCCGGGCCGATCATCGCCATCGCGCTGGTACTGTGCGCGGTGTTCGTGCCGATGGCGTTCCTGTCGGGCGTGACCGGCCAGTTCTACAAGCAGTTCGCGGTGACCATCGCCATTTCCACGGTGATTTCGGCGATCAATTCGCTGACCCTGTCGCCGGCACTGGCCGCCATGCTGCTCAAGCCGCATGACGCACCGAAGGATGGCCCGTCGCGGTTGATCGATCGCTTGTTCGGCTGGTTGTTCCGTCCGTTCAATCGCTTCTTCAACAGCAGTTCGCACAAGTACCAGGGCGCGGTCTCGCGCACCTTGGGCAAGCGTGGCGCGGTGTTCGCGGTGTATGTGCTGCTGCTGGTGGTCACCGGCTTCATGTTCAAGGTGGTGCCGGGCGGCTTCATTCCGACCCAGGACAAGCTGTACCTGATTGCCGGTACCAAGTTGCCGGAAGGCGCCTCGCTGGAACGCACCAACGAAGTGATCCGTCAGATCACCCAGATCGCGCTGCAGACCGAAGGCGTGGACCACGCGATTGCGTTCCCGGGCCTGAACCCGCTGCAGTTCACCAACACGCCCAATACCGGCACGGTGTTCCTGACGCTCAAGCCGTTCAGCCAGCGCAGCCGCACTGCGGCGCAGATCAACGCGGAGATCAACGCCCGCATCAGCCAGATCCAGCAGGGCTTTGCGTTTGCGTTCATGCCGCCGCCGATCCTGGGCCTGGGGCAGGGCTCGGGCTACTCGCTGTACATCCAGGATCGCGCCGGTCTGGGCTATGGCCAGTTGCAGAGTGCGGTCAATGCGATGTCCGGTGCGATCTCGCAGACGCCGGGCATGCAGTTCCCGATCGGCACGTATCAGGCCAATGTGCCGCAGCTCGACGCCAAGGTCGATCGCGACAAGGCCAAGGCGCAGGGCGTGCCGCTGACCAACCTGTTCGACACCTTGCAGACCTATCTGGGTTCGTCCTACATCAACGACTTCAATCGCTTCGGTCGCACCTATCAGGTGATCGCCCAGGCCGACGGACAGTTCCGCGACAGCGTCGAAGACATCGCCAACCTGCGCACCCGCAACGATCGCGGGCAGATGGTGCCGATCGGCAGCATGGTCACGCTGGGCCAGACCTACGGCCCGGATCCGGTGATCCGCTACAACGGCTACCCGGCCGCCGACCTGATCGGTGAAGCGGACCCGCGCGTGCTCTCCTCCACCCAGGCGATGCAGACGCTGTCCGGCATGGCGCCCAAGGTGTTGCCCAACGGCATGAACATCGAGTGGACCGACCTGAGCTATCAGCAATCCACCCAGGGCAACTCGGCGTTGATCGTGTTCCCGATGGCGGTGTTACTGGCGTTCCTGGTGCTGGCTGCGTTGTACGAGAGCTGGACGCTGCCGCTGGCGGTGATCCTGATCGTGCCGATGACCTTGCTGTCGGCCTTGTTCGGCGTGTGGCTCACCGGCGGCGACAACAACGTGTTCGTGCAGGTGGGGTTGGTGGTGCTGATGGGCCTGGCATGCAAGAACGCGATCCTGATCGTGGAGTTCGCCCGCGAACTCGAAATGCACGGCAAGGGCATCGTCGAGGCCGCGCTCGAAGCCTGCCGCCTGCGTCTGCGTCCGATCGTAATGACCTCCATCGCCTTCATCGCCGGCACCGTGCCGCTGGTGTTCGGGCATGGCGCCGGCGCCGAAGTGCGCTCGGTCACCGGCATCACCGTGTTCGCCGGCATGCTCGGTGTGACCTTGTTCGGCCTGTTCCTGACCCCGGTGTTCTACGTTGCGCTGCGCAAGTGGGTCACCCGTCGCGAACCCGCTGCACCGGCCACCGTTGCGCACGATCACGTCAAGGCGTGAGTGCGTCGTCCCCAATCCCCATTCGCAGCACAAGGACATTGAAATGAGCAACCACAAGATCGCATTGGTCACCGGCGCCACCCGCGGCATCGGCCTGGAAACCGTTCGGCAACTGGCCCAGGCCGGCGTGCATACGCTGCTGGCCGGGCGCAAGCGCGACGATGCCGTCGCCGCCGCACTCAAGCTGCAGGCCGAAGGCCTGCCGGTGGAAGCCATCCAGCTCGACGTCAACGACGACATCAGCATCGCTGCGGCAGTCGGCACGGTGGAGCAGCGTCATGGCCACCTGGACATCCTGATCAACAACGCCGGCATCATGATCGAGGACATGCAGCGCACGCCGTCGCAGCAGAGCCTGGAGGTGTGGAAGCGCACCTTCGACACCAACCTGTTCGCGGTCGTCAGCGTCACCAAGGCGTTCCTGCCGCTGCTGCGTCGCTCGCTGGCCGGGCGCATCGTCAATGTGTCCAGCATGCTCGGCTCGCTGACCCTGCATACCCAGCCCGCTTCGCCGATCTACGACTTCAAGATTCCCGCCTACGACGCCTCCAAGAGCGCGGTCAACAGCTGGACGGTGCACCTTGCCCATGAGCTGCGCGACACCGCCATCAAGGTCAACACCGTGCATCCGGGCTACGTCAAAACCGACATGAACGGTGGCGGCGGCGAGATTGAGGTGGAGCAGGGCGCGCACAGCAGCGTGCAGATGGCATTGCTCGACGCGCACGGCGCCACCGGCAGCTTTACGCATCTGGGAGAAGTGTTGCCATGGTAAGAACCTTTCTGAGCGTGGCACTGGCCGCGCTGGTGCTCAGCGGCTGCGCGGTGGGGCCGGATTACCGGCCCGACCCGCCGGCCGCGGTGACCTTGCAGGGCGCGCAGGATGCGGCCTTCAGCGGCGAATCGCCGGTCGGTAACTGGTGGTCGCAGTTCGACGACCCGGTGCTGGAACAACTGGTGCGCGATGCCTTGTTCGCCAACCACGATCTGCGCATCGCCGTGTCGCGCGTCAAGCAGGCACGCGCGGTGTTCGTCGAGCGTCGCCTCGACCAGGCCCCGCACATCACCGCGCAGGGCAGCTTCGATCGACGCGAACAACAGCAGGTGGTTGCCGGCAACCAGCGCTTCCTCACCGAGCAGACCACCCTGGGTCTGGATGCGGCCTGGGAGCTGGACCTGTTCGGCCGCCAGCGGCGCGCCTCGGAAGCGGCACGTGCGGATCTGGAAGCCGAGCAGGCCGGCCTGCTCGACGTGCAGGTCACCGTCGCTGCCGAAGTGGCGCGCAACTACTTCGAGTTGCGCGGTACGCAAAAGCAGCTGGAGGTGTCCAAGCGCACGCTGACCAACCTGCACGACACCCAGCGGCTGACGCAGACGCGTTGGGACCTGGGCGCCGGCAGCGAACTGGATGTGCAGAGCAGCCTGGCGCGCCTGAAGGCGATCGAGGCGGACATTCCGTTGCTGGAAACCGCCGAGGCGCAGTACCGCCATCGCCTGGCGGTGCTGCTCGGCCAGGCGCCCAATGCCCTGGACGCCACCCTGGTGGCGCGCACCACGCCGGCGTTCGCACGTGCGTTGCCCTTGGGCGATACCGCCGGATTGCTGCGTCAGCGCCCGGACGTGCGCAGCGCCGAACGTCGCCTGGCAGCGGCCACCGCGCAGGTCGGCGTGGCCACCGCGGATCTGTTCCCGCGCATCAGCGTCAGCGGCTTTGTCGGCTTCCTGTCCGGCGACGCGGCCAGGCTGACCGAGGGCAGCGGCAAGGCCTGGTCGATCACCCCGTCGATCAGCTGGGCGGCATTCGACTTTGGCACCGTGCGTGCCCGCCTGCGTGCCAGCAAGGCGCAGGCCGACGGTGCGTTGGCGCAATACCAGCAGACCGTGTTGCTGGCGCTGGAAGACACCGAGAACGCCTTGATCGGCTACGGCCGCCAGCAGGCACGCCTGGCGATCGTGGTGGAGCAGGCCAATGCGGCGCGACGTGCCGAACAACTGGCGCAGATCCGCTACCGCGAGGGCTCGGAAGACTTCCTGACCCTGCTGGACGCGCAACGCACCCAGCTGGCCGCCGACGATGCGTTGGCGCAGGCCGAGGCCGCGGTGAATGTCGGCGTGGTCGGTGTGTACAAGGCGCTGGGCGGCTGGAAGCAGGGCGAAGCACCTGCGGCACCGGTGGCCGTGCTCAATCGGTGAGGCAGGCCTGCAGGGCGGCCGTCAGGTCGTCCTGCAGGCACCCGGCTGCGCCAACGCTTCGTCGGCCGATACGGCGGCTGGATTCCGGGCGACCGTCGGAACGCCTGCCGACCGGCCGATCACACGAGGGCTGCGCTCAGTCGGCAACCCGCACGCTGTCGCGGCCGCCGTTCTTGGCCAGATACAGCGCCGCATCGGCACGCGAAAACCAGTCCTGCCAATGCGTTTCGCCGTCATGGCGGGCCGCGCCCAGCGACACCGTGATCCGCCCACCCGGGCCACGCAGCCCGTTGCGGATCACCTTGCGCAGGCGCTCGGTGGCAGCTTCCAGTTCCTGCAGGGAGCCGGCACGCAACAGCACCACGAATTCTTCGCCGCCGAAGCGGAACACCTGGTGTGGCTCGCGCACTTCGAAGCGCAGGATCGTGGCCAGATCCGACAACGCGGCGTCGCCTGCGGCATGCCCGTAGAGATCATTGACCTCCTTGAAATGGTCCAGATCCAGAATGATCAGGCTGTTGAGCCGTTCATTCGGCTGGCGTCGGTCGATCTGATGGGTGAGCGCACGCTCGAGCATGCGCCGGTTGGGCAGGCCGGTCAGCGCATCCAGCGAGGCCAGCTCTTCCAGATGCACGCGGTCGTCCTGCATGCGCAGCGAGAACGCATACCCCACCGCCAGCGTCACCAGCGTCACCACGACCGTCGACACGCCCTGGCCGGGGCTGACGATCAGGCCCGGCAACAGCAGCAGCGCCGCCAGCAGCGGCAGGCTCAGCAGCACGGCGCGTTGCGGGCCGCACAGGAAGTAATTGGTGGCCAGCACCGGAAACAGCCAGGGCAGGGCGCCATCGCCGCCGGTCCAGCAGGCCACCAGACAGCCGCCCACATTGATCGAGGCCAGCCACACGCCGCCAGCGCCGGTGCGCTCTGCATCGCGCATCTTCCAGCCACGCCATATCGCAAGCACACCGAGCGATGCGGTGATCAGGCAGGCCAGCGCCTGACCGGTAATGGCCAGGTACACCGCATAGAGGCAAAGCAACAGCGCGGTGATCGGCCCCAGCATCTTGACGATGCCGAGACGGAAATCCCGCCGCAGGTGGAGGATCACAGGGAAGGTTCTATAGGAGTCGGCATCATTATCGGCGGAGCCTTGCGAAAGTTGAGCGTGCACGCGCCGCGGCAGCGGGTCGGAAAATGAAGCGTTGCCGGGTCGGGCTTCGCACATCCTTGACGGCCGTGCCGCAACCGTAGCGTCTTTGCCGTCGGAGTCTGCCATGCCCACACGCGAAGAACTCGACATGCGCCTGGACGCGCTGCAGGACGAACTGCCGCAGCTATCGGCCGACGAAGACGCGGATTTCGACTATCTCGATTTCCAGGCGCGTGCCCAGGCCGTGCTCAGCAGTGCCGCGGCCGAGGACGCGGCCTATGTGCGGACCCGCGTCGACAACATGCTGGCGGGTGCCGGCCTGATTCCAACCGATGCGGATGGGCGCAGTTGCGCTTGATGCCCGCTGTGCGCGGTTGGTGCAATGCCTGCATTGCGGGCGCGCGTGGCGCATCGGTATGCCCGCAGACGCAGGTCCAATCTGATAACGGCATGTCTCAGCCTGCGGCTGCGGTGCCCGCACTCACTACCTGATTGCGTCCGGCCTGCTTGGCGCGGTACAGCGCCTCGTCCGCGCGACGCAGCAACTGCGCCATATTGCCC
Organism: Xanthomonas sp. WHRI 6108; assembly: GCF_040202385.2. NCBI lineage: Bacteria > Pseudomonadati > Pseudomonadota > Gammaproteobacteria > Lysobacterales > Lysobacteraceae > Xanthomonas > Xanthomonas sp. WHRI 6108. The sequence goes on from NZ_CP168198.1 coordinate 1,682,540, forward strand.
GCATGTTGGGGAAAGCTGGCCGCACCGAAGGAGGCGCTGACTTTCGGCAACGACACGCCATCGGCCATCACCTGCAGCGTTTCGATGCCGGCACGCAGCTTCTCGGCCATCCTGCAGGCGGTCGCCAGATCCACTTCCGGCAGGATGATCGTCAACTCCTCGCCGCCATAGCGGCAGCAGATGTCTTCGCCGCGCGTCTGCGCCAGCAGGAATTCGCCGATCGCCGCCAGCACGCGGTCGCCGCCGCTGTGGCCGTGCAGATCGTTGAACTGCTTGAAGTGGTCCACGTCCAGCATCAGCACCGACAAGGGGAGGGCCCGCCGCGTGCAGCGCGCCAGTTCGTGATTGAGCGCTTCTTCGAGATAACGGCGGTTGTACAGACCGGTCAACGGATCGCGAATGGATTGCTGGCGCAGCGTCTCGCGCAGGCGCAGGTTGTGCAACGCCAGCGATAGTTGTTCGGCTGCGGCCTCGGCCACGGTCAACGAGGCCAGATCGCGCGGATCCTCGCTGCGTAGCGCCAGCATCCCCAGTTGCGTGCCCTGAGCCGATAGCGGGATGCAGGCGGTGCTCGCATGCGCCGGAAGATTGGCGCCGACGTGTTGGCAGAGCATGCCCTGGCTGGCGTCTTCCACCACATGCGTGCGGTCGCGGCGCAAGGCCCAGCACGTGTCCGGGGCGATGCTGGCGCTGTCGTCGTCGGCCATCGTGCCCCAGGCCACCACCTGTTCGGCACGATCGCGCGAGGCGCGCAGCAAATAGACCGCGCCGGCCGCGCCCGGGATCAGCGGAGCGATCGTGCGGGCGGTGATTTCCAGCGCTTCCTCGGCATTGCGGCAGTTCTGCAGCAGGCCCGAGTAACGTGCCAGCGCCTCCAGCCCGGCCGACGTGCGTTCGAGCGTGGCGAACGATTCGATCAGGCGTTCGCTGGTCGTGCTGGCCGCGTCTTCGGCGAGCACGCGCCGTTCCAGTTCGCGCGACAGCAACCGGTAGGCCAGCAACATCACCAGCAAGCCGCTGAAAATCCCGACCACCGTCACCCACAGCACCCACTGCGCGCTGCGCGCATTGGTGTCGGTACGCTTCACCAGTTGCTGGCGCTCCAGTTCCGTCATGGTCTGCACCTGGCGGCGCAGCGACGACGAGGTCTGGAACACGCCGCGTGCGATCGAGGCGCGCGCGCCATCCAGGCCCTGCTTGCGATAGCTGTGCAACAGGTCATTGATCTGGACCAGGCGCATGTCCACCAGGCGTCCGAGCGCCACGACGTTGCGCCGCTGCACCGGGTTGTCCTGCACCAGGGCATCCAGCCGCACGATGCGCTCGGGAAGCCGCCCGATCGCATCGGCGTACACCCCGAGAAACGCTTCGTTGTCGGTCAGCACATAGCCACGCACCGACGACTCTGCCGACAGCATCCCGGCCTGGATCTCGTCGATGCTGGCGATCACTTCCTGCGTATGCGTCACCCAGCCGGCATCGGCCAGCGAGCGCTGCGTGGTGAAATAACCGCCCACCCCGATCAGGACGAAGATCACCCCGCCAAGCAACAAGGCGCCGGCGGCGTGACGTTTTGCGTTCCTGGTTAACACCGTGTTCCCCTGACATCGATTGTCTGGTTGAGGCTGATGCAAGTCGCGTGCCCATGCTCCACTTCGCTTGCCAGTCAGCTGCGGGACGGGCTTGAGGTCGCTCCGGCGCCGGCACGACGGTATCCTTCATGCTCGTCACCGAGCCGGGCAACAGAGTGGTCATTTTCCTTGGTAGCTATCGATTGACCTGTCGCGCTGCCCAGGGCGATGGCCCCAGCCGCGGCTGGGTCGCCGACTGGCAGATCGCCCAGATTGGGGCCAGCGCCGGCGACCTGGCGGGCAGCGCCCTGTCTGCCACGTTTCCCGACCACCGCAGCGCCATGGCCGCCGCCCGGGTTGCCGGCATGGTGACGCTGGAAGCGATGCATGCCGAAGCGCAGCGGCAGCTCGAGTCCGCGTAAGCGGCATGCGTGCCCGGTCGCATCGACCACGCCGGCACCGCACCAGCTGGCATACGGTTTGCTTCCAGCCCTGAACAACGCTGGGGAGCGTCTTGGACGGAAGCGACATGCAAGAGCCCAACAAAAGTGCCCTGGCCCTGCTGCAGCAGGAAGCCACCGAACTGCTCGCGCTATTCGATCAACTGCGTGGCGATGCAGTGCCTGCGCATGACGCGGACAACGTCGTCGCAGCCGCATCCGCCGAATGCACCGAACAGACCGCCCACGTCACTAATTGACTCAGCAGGTAAGCCCGCCGCCGTCTGCGATGCAGGGGCTGTCGGGCGAGACGCGATGCGGCATTCTGTCAGCGCCATGTCGCTGCCGATCATGCGTCACCACGGCAGGGTATCGCCCATGAAAAAGGCCGGAAGCCCTCTGCATCGAGGAGTCCCGGCCTTAGTCGGTCGTCTTAGGACCGTTGTTTGGTGGAGGTGGGCGGAATCGAACCGCCGTCCGGAAGCACTCCATCCCCAGCACTACATGCTTAGCCCTCCGTTAGATCTCATTCCCAGGCAGCACGGTTGGCAAAGCGCACCTGGAAACCAGCCTGCTTTATCTAACCGGTAGCTGACAGGCAGCCACTACCGATGGTTCCGTGATAATGACCCTACACCTACGAGCACGGGCACAAGTAGGTTCGGGGGTTCGCCTAAGGCGGCTGTAGAACTACAACTAAAGCCAATTAAGCGGCGATAGCGAAGTCCGAACCGTAGTTGTCATCGTTGGCAACTAAAAGTTTGCTGCTGGATTAACGAGGAAAGCTGCCCCCTCGGCATGCGCCAAGCGACTTCGCGACCCCCGTCGAAACCAGTGCACCCCCGGGGAAAGCATCAAAACGCTGACCTGGTCAGTGTAGGGATCGGAGCGCCCTGTCACAAGTGGTGAGACGTGCAGCGCTTACAGTGGCTTCAGTCCTATCGGACGGAAAAGTCTGGTAATCAAGGAGCCAAACGATGGCGACAGGCAAGCCCCCAGGTCCACGGCAGGCACGCAGCACGCCCCGCAAACGCGCATCGGGCGTCGACGCCCCCAGGCCTCGACGCGCAGCCAAGGCTGCGCAGCAGCAGGCGCAGGACACCGTACTGACGCGCGTGCAGGGCAAGGCGCGCACTGTGATCTACATCCATGGCATCGGCAACAAGCCGCCGGCCGAGGTGCTGCGCTGTCAGTGGGACAAGGCCTTGTTCGGGCGGCCGATGGGCGAGCGCACGCGCCTGGCGTACTGGGTCAATCGCGAGCGCTATCCGGTTGCCGAACCCGGTAACTGCGACGCACGCGATGTCGGCCCGGCGCTCAATCAGAGCGTGCAGCGCGCCTTGAGCACGCTTGGGCTGGTGCCAGGCGAGCAGGATCTGCATCTGCTCGCCGATGCGTTGGCGCAGAGCGAGCAAGAGCGTGTCGATCTGCACCGCTTGCTGGACGAACTGGATGCCGCGCCCGCGATGCCGGCGGCGGGCCAGGTGCAGGCCAAGGGTCCGATCGATGCGATCAACCGCGTGCTGCTGCGGCTGATCTCCGCCGCGCTGCTGCAGGACGTGCACGATTTGTTCTTCGTGCCCGAGCGTGCGGCGTTGATGCGCGAGAGCCTGATGCAGCGGTTGCGTTCGGGGGGCGGGCCGTTTGTGGTGGTGGCGCACAGCCAGGGATCGATGATCGCCTTTGACGTGTTGCGCCAGCTCCAGGCGGCCGAGTGCGAGGTCAGTCTGTTCCTGACCCTGGGCTCGCCCTTGGGCCTGCCGCAGGTGCGCAGCATGTTCAAGCGCTGGACCGGCACGCGCAAGCTGCCCTTTCCCGCGTGCGTGCGGCGATGGATCAACGTGGCCGATACGCGCGACCCGATCGCGCTGGATCCGGATCTCGGCGACGACATCGCCAATGCCAAGGGGCGTTTCGAAAACCTCGCGGGCGCGCGCCTGAATCCGGACTGGCAGCACAACGCGCATTCGGGCTCGGGCTATCTGTCGATTCCGCAGGTGCGCGCGGCGGTGCGCGAAGCGGTGGGCGTCGGCTTCGATCAACCGGTCTCCAACGCGGTGCTGATCAAGGATCTCAGCGAGCAGTTGGAAGCGCATGGCGCCGAGTATCGGCACGAAGTGCTGATCGAGCTGGATCGCCGGTTGCTGGGCGACGACCCGGCCGCCACGCGTGCGCTGCTGTTGGCGCAGTTGCGCCAGACGGCTGCAGCGACCACCGGCTTGAGCGGCGATGCGCTGGACGAGGCGATCGAGCTGGAAGATGGCTTGCAGCGGTTCGTGTCGGCGCGGCTGACGCGGTTCGAGATCGAATCGCTGCAGGACCGCTACCGCGCGCTGGGATTCCGGCGCGTGTGGCGCGATGCCGGCAAGCGCGCGTTGATCAACGTGTCCGGCAACGTCCTGCATGCCGATGCGGCGCGCACCGCGTATCGCGCGCGCGGGCAACAGATCGGCTGGGCGGTGCTGGACACCGGTATCGCAGCCAGTCACCCGCATTTCTTCGTAAAGGGGGAGCGCGACACGGTGGTCGCGCAATGGGATTGCACGCGGCGGGGTGCAGCCAGGCGATTGACGCGCGCCGACGGCGATGCCTTCGCTCGGCTGGATCGGCACGGGCACGGCACCCATATCGCCGGGATCATCGCCGGCCATAGCCGCGCGGTGATTCCCGACGCGCAGGGCAACCCGGGCAAACCGTTGGAGTTCGCCGGCATGGCGCCGGACACCCAGCTGTACGGGTTCAAGGTGCTGGACGATGCCGGCAACGGCCGTGATTCCTGGATGATCAAGGCGGTGCAGCAGGTGGCAGCGATCAACGAGCGCGCCGGCGAGCTGGTCATCCATGGCGTCAATCTGAGCCTGGGCGGTTACTTCGATCCGGAGAGCTACGGCTGCGGTTTTACGCCGCTGTGCAACGAGTTGCGGCGGCTATGGCGGCAAGGCGTGCTGGTGGTGGTGGCCGCCGGCAACGAAGGCCTGGCCTGGTTGATGCGCAACGACGGCGATGCGTATCCGGCCAACATGGATCTGTCGATCAGCGACCCGGGCAATCTGGAGGATGCCATCGTGGTCGGCTCGGTGCACAAGAGCAGCCCGCACAATTACGGCGTGTCGTATTTTTCGTCGCGCGGACCGACCGCCGATGGGCGCGGCAAGCCGGATGTCGTGGCGCCGGGCGAAAAGATCCTGTCGGCCTATTACGATTTCGACCCGAAAGATCCGGCCAGCCTGATGGTGGAGATGAGCGGCACCAGCATGGCCGCACCGCACGTCTCCGGCGTGCTGGCCGGCTTCCTCTCCGCCCGCCGCGAGTTCATCGGCTTCCCGGATCGGGTCAAGCAGCTGATGCTGGACACCAGCACCGACCTGCAACGCGATCGCTATGTGCAGGGCAGGGGAGTGCCGAATTTGATGCGGATGCTTGGAGCGACGTGATTCGGGATTAGGAATTGGGGATTCGCAAGAGCATGGGTTCTACGCGCCGCGTTGCTCGCCGGGGCCGAGAGCCATGCAAACGCCGGCTGCGAATGGCTTTGCCTTTACCAATCCCCAATGCCGAATCCCCAATCCCGGCTACTCACGCATCCCGGTTATGCCGCCGCATCACGCGCTGCTTGTCGCGTTGCCAGTCACGGTCCTTGGCGGCGTCGCGCTTGTCGTGGTTCTGCTTGCCCTTGGCCAGCGCGATTTCCAGCTTGACCTTGTTGTTGCTCCAGTACAGCGCTGTCGGCACCAGGGTGTAGCCGTCGCGTTCGACGCTGCTCAGCACCTTGTCGATTTCCCGGCGGTGCAGCAGCAGCTTGCGGTCGCGGCGTTCCACCGGCACGGTGTGGCTGGAGGCCTGGATCAGCGGGGTAATCTGCGCGCCGATCAGGAAGATCTCGCCGGAGCGCACATAGGCGTAGCCATCGATGATGTTGGCGCGGCCGGCGCGGATCGCCTTGACCTCCCAGCCCTGCAGGGCCAGGCCGGCTTCGTAGCGCTCTTCCAGGTGGTATTCATGGCGCGCACGCTTGTTCAGCGCGATGGTTTTCGTGGCCGTCGCGCCGTTTGCTTTATCCTTGGCTGGTTTCTTGCTCATGCCGCCATTGTCGCCGATTCGGCGTCATCAAACGATCTTCTGTCTTTCACAAGTTAGCGAATGCCTACCATCCGTCGCAGCGCCCTGGTCGAACACAGCGCCACCCGCATGTTCGATCTGGTCAATGATGTTGCCGCCTATCCGAGCCGTTTCGGCTGGTGCGATGCTGCGCAGGTGCTTGAACAGGACCAGGCGCATATCGTGGCGCGGCTGGATCTGGGGTTGGGGTCGTTCCGCACCTGGTTCACCACCGAAAACGTGCTCGAACGTCCGCAGCGCATCGTCATGCATCTGCGCGACGGGCCGTTCAAGCGCCTGGAAGGCCTGTGGGAGTTTCAGTCGCTGGGCGAGAACGCCTGCAAGGTCAGCCTGACCCTGGAAGTGGAAACCAGCTCGCGGCTGTTGGGTCCGGCGCTGGCGCTGGGCTTTCAAGGCCTGGCCGACCGCATGGTCAACGATTTCGTGCGGGTCGCCGATCGCGGCGACGTCTGAGCATGCGGGTCGACGTCGTGCTGGCCTGGCCGGACCGCTGCAGTTCGGTATCGCTGGAGCTGGCCGAGGGCGCCACCGTCGCCGAGGCGATTGCCGCCTCCGGTCTGGCACCGGATCGACCGCCTGCCGCGCAGGCGATCCATGGGCTGATTGCACGCGCGGATCAGGTGCTGCGCGACGGCGACCGGGTCGAATTGCTCAGGCCGCTGCTGCTGGATCCGAAGGAGGCACGGCGTCGCCGTGCCGGACCGAGCAAAAAGGCCGGTCCCAACGGATAGCTGTGGGCCGGCACTGCGATGCATGTGCGCCGTGCGCAACAGCGAGCTCTTCTGTTGAATGATCTGGACTAGCGAGCGCAGCCTGTGGCTTGGGCAGGCGCCTGTCGCCGCAAGACGGCTGACGGAAAACCGCGGATGTCGATATCCAGATCAGCGCTGCAGTTCCTGACCGAACACGTCTCTGCGACCAGGCAAATAAAAAACGCATCCGTTCAAACGGATGCGTTTTCTGGTGCGGCGACACTCAGGCGATCGCGCAGTGCGCGACCGAGCGCATCAACGGCCGCGCTGCTTTTTCTTGTCGCGGGCCAGATTGCGACCGAACTGCTTGGGTGCCGACTTGGCCAGTTGCTCGTCCTGCGAGGGGAAATAATCGCCTTCCCAGCGAACGACCTGCTCGTTTTCGAAGAACACGGTGAAGTTCTTGATCTCGGTGCGCGCCAGACGGTCCACGCGCTGGGTGGAGGTGTAGTCCCAGCGCTGCGAATGGAATGGATCGGGGATCGAGGGGGTACCCAGCAACGCGCTGACCTGCTGCTTGCTCTGGCCTACCTGCAGTTGCTCCACGGCATTCTGTTTGATCAGATTGCCCTGGTAGATCGGCTGCTTGTAGATGATGCCGCAGCCAGCGGTGGAGAGAGCAACGGCGGCGACCAGCAGGAGATTACGCATCGGGGATTAAGTGCTGAGGAAATCACGCCGATGATACACTCCCGCCGGTCGCCGCGACCCGTTTGATGGCAGCTGGCGCTAAATCGCCAATGAACGGAGAACATATGGAAACCCACGACCTGCGCAAAGTCGGGCTCAAGGTGACCCATCCGCGGATGCGGATCCTGGAGTTGCTCGAGCAGAAGAGCAACCAGCACCACCTCAGCGCAGAAGACATCTACCGGCAGCTGCTCGATCATGGCGACGAAATCGGTCTGGCCACGGTGTATCGGGTGCTGACCCAGTTCGAGGCCGCCGGTCTGGTGCTGAAGCACAATTTCGAAGGCGGCCAGGCGGTTTATGAGCTGGATCGCGGCGGCCATCACGACCATATGGTCGACGTGGATACCGGCCACGTGATCGAGTTCGAGAGCGAAGAGATTGAGGCCTTGCAGCGGCAGATCGCCGCCCAGCATGGCTACGAGCTGGAAGAGCACTCGCTGGTGCTGTACGTGCGCAAGAAGCGTCCGCGCTGACGGCAAGCTGGTGGTAGTGCGGCAACGACAAGGCGGCTTCGGCCGCCTTGTGCGTTTGCCGCCATCGGCTGCCTAGGCAACCGATGGCGGCCGAGACAGCGCCCGGCGGCTCAGGCGCTTTGCAGCAGCTTGCGTGCCGCCGCGCGGGCTTCCTTGCTGACTTCCACCCCGCCCAGCATGCGCGCCAGCTCTTCCTGGCGCGCCTGCGGGCCGAGCAGTTCGACCGCGCTCTGGGTCATGCCGTCCACCGGCGCCTTGCTGACCCGATAGTGCGCGTGGCCCTTGGCGGCCACCTGCGGCAAGTGGGTCACGCACAGCACCTGGCGCTCTTCGCCCAGGGCGCGCAGTTTTTGCCCCACGATGTCGGCCACCGCGCCGCCGATGCCGGAATCCACTTCGTCGAAGACCATGGTCGGCACGCTGTCCAGCCCGAGCGCGGCGACCTCGATCGCCAGCGAAATCCGTGACAGCTCGCCGCCGGAGGCGACCTTGCGCAACGCGCGCGGCGGCTGCCCGGCGTTGGCGGCGACCAGGAATTCCACCCGCTCGGCGCCGTTGGGGTCCGGGCGCAGGGTGTCCTGGGGCTGCAGCTGGATCAGGAACTGCCCGCCGCCCATGCCCAGCTCGCCGATCAGCGTGGTGGTGGCGGCCGACAAGGCCTCGGCAGCGGTGGTGCGGCTGGCGCTGAGGCTGCTGGCCGCACCGCGCCAGACGCCGATCGCCGCCTCGATATGCTTGTCCAGCTGCTGCAGGCGCTCGTCGGCGCCGCGCAGGCTTTCCACTTCCAGGCTCATGCGGTCGCGCTGGGCGGCCAGTTCGTCCGGGGTGACGCGGTGCTTGCGGGCCAGATCGTGCAGGCGGCCGAGCCGGCGCTCCATCGCCTCGAACTGGGCCGGGTCGGCCTCCAGGTCGTCGCGCACGCGGTCGAGCAGGGCCAGCGCCTCCTCGATCTGGATGACCGCGCTGTCCAGCAGTGCATCGACCTCGCCCAGGCGTGGCTCGTGCTCGGCCACGCGCGCGAGGTCGTGGCGGCTGTCCTGCAGCAGGCCCAGTGCGGAGGCGCCGTCGTCGCCGTTGAGCTGCAGGGCCACGCTGTCGCAGGCGCCGATCAATGCGGTGGCGTGCGCCTGGCGGCGATGATTGACGTCCAGCGCGGCGATCGCGGCCGGGTCCAGGTCCTCGCGTTCCAGTTCGCTGAGCTGGTGTTCCAGAAAGCCGATGCGGTCGGAGACATCGCCCTGCGCGGACAGCGCATCGCGTTCGTCCAGCAGGGCCTGCCAGCGCTGGCTGGCCTGGCGCACCTGCTCGCGCTGCGCGCCGTTGCGGGCGTAGGCGTCGAGCAGGGCGAGCTGGCTGTGGCGGGCCATCAAGGCCTGGTGTTCGTGCTGGCCGTGAATCTCCACCAGCCGCGAGGCCAGCTCCGCCAGTTGCGAAGAGGTCACCGGGCGGCCGTTGATCCAGGCACGCGAGCCGCCATCGGCACGGATGATCCGGCGCAGCTGGCATTGCGCGTCGTCGTCGAGTTCGTTGTCCGACAGCCAGGTCAGGCCCGGGTGCTGGGCCGGCAGCTGGAATTCGGCCGACAGTTCGGCGCGGTCGGCACCGTGGCGGACCACGCCGCTGTCGGCGCGCAGCCCGGACAGGAAGCCCAGTGCGTCCACCATCAGCGACTTGCCGGCGCCGGTTTCGCCGGAAACCACGGTCATGCCTGGCCCGAATTCCAGTTCGGTGGCGCGGACGACGGCGAAATCCTTGATGGAGAGGTGTCTGAGCATGGGATCGAGTGTGAACGCTTTGGGGAAGCTTAGGGTGGGAGCGGCGGGCAGGGAATAAGACGCTTGCCAACCGCAGGGCCAGACATTATCTATGCCCAGTCTCACCGGATGATCCCATGCGCGCGTCACAGTCCCCAACGCTCGATCCCCGCGCACGCCAACTGCTGCGGACGCTGATTGCCCGCTATATCCGCGATGGCGAGCCGGTCGGCTCCAAGACGCTGGCCCAGCACGCCGGGCTGGACGTCAGCCCGGCCACCATCCGCAACATCCTGGCCGACCTGGAGGATGTGGGGCTGCTCAGCTCTCCGCATACCTCGGCCGGGCGGGTGCCCACCGCGCACGGTTACCGGGTGTTCGTCGACAGCCTGGTGCAGATGCAGCCGCCCGGCGAGGAAGAAGTGCGCCGCCTGCGCGCGGAGCTTGCCAGCGGCAACGGCACCCAGTCGCTGCTGGGCAGCGCCTCGCAGATGCTGTCGGCGATGAGCCATTTCGTCGGCGTGGTCAGTGCGCCGCGGCGCGAGCAGTTCGCGTTCCGGCATATCGACTTCGTGGCGCTGGACGCGCGCCGGGTGCTGGCGATCCTGGTGTTTGCCGACAACGAGGTGCAGAACCGGGTGATCGAGCCGCGCCGGGCCTACGAGCCGGCCGAGCTGGAGCGGGTGGCCAATTACCTCAATGCGCAATTTGCCGGGCGCGCGCTGTCGGACATCCGCGCCTCGCTGCTGCGCGAGCTGCGCATGGCCAAGAACGAGATGGAGCAGCTGCTGGCGCACAGCGTGGATCTGGCCAGCGAGGCGCTGGTGCCGGCCGACGCCGACGACATGGTGATGGCCGGGCAGACCCGCCTGATGGGCGTGCAGGACCTGTCGGACCTGGACCGGCTGCGCGAGCTGTTCGAGGCCTTCGCCAGCAAGCGCGAGATCCTGCAGCTGCTCGAACGCACCATCCAGGCGCCGGGCGTGCGCATCTTCATCGGCGAAGAGACCGGCATGCTGTCGCTGGACGATGTCTCGCTGGTCACCGCGCCGTATGCCGCCAATGGCCAGGTGCTGGGCGTGCTGGGCGTGATCGGGCCCAAACGCATGGCCTACGACCGGGTGATTCCGCTGGTCCAGACCGCCGCCCAGGTGCTGGGCGCGGCCATGGAACCGCCCGGCACGCGATAAGCGGCAGCGATCGATACGATCGTTTTGCTTGAAACGCGCGCGCGCGCCCACATACGGGGTGACGTTGGGGCGGGCGTTCCGCTTGCCCGGGAACTGCACATGAACCAAGACCACCCCGAATTCGACTCCGAAGACCTGTCCCAGAACCCACCCGAGACCGATCCGCTCAAGGCCGAGATCGAGTCGCTGCGCAGCGAGATTGCGCTGGTCAAGGCCGATGCCCTGCGCGAGCGGGCCGATCTGGAAAACCAGCGCAAGCGCATCGCCCGCGACGTCGAGAATGCACGCAAGTTCGCCAACGAGAAGCTGCTGGGCGAGCTGCTGCCGGTGTTCGACAGCCTGGACGCCGGCCTGACCGCGGCCGGCACCGAACCCAGCCCGCTGCGCGATGGCCTGGACATGACCTACAAGCAGTTGCTCAAGGTCGCGGCCGACAACGGCCTGACCCTGCTCGACCCGGTCGGCCAGCCGTTCAACCCGGACCAGCACCAGGCGATCAGCCAGGGCGAGGCCGAGGGCATCGCCCCGGGCCACGTGGTGCAGGTGTTCCAGAAAGGCTATCTGCTCAACGAGCGTCTGCTGCGCCCGGCCCTGGTGGTCGTGGCCAAGCACGACTGAACCGCAGCGCCCGGCTGAACTGCCGGGCACATGCGCGAAACGCAGATTCGTGCAGGTGGCTTGAACACCTGCGCACCACCCCCACATCTCAGCCAGACCCGGCGTCGCCGGACACAGCTACAGAATCATCAGGAGCGTATCCATGGGCAAGATCATTGGTATTGACCTCGGCACCACGAACTCGTGCGTGTCGATCATGGACGGCGGCAAGGCCCGCGTCATCGAAAATTCCGAGGGCGACCGCACCACGCCTTCGATCGTCGCCTACACCAAGGACGGCGAAGTGCTGGTGGGTGCCTCGGCCAAGCGCCAGGCGGTGACCAACCCGAAGAACACCTTCTACGCGGTGAAGCGCCTGATTGGCCGCAAGTTCACCGACGCCGAAGTGCAGAAGGACATCTCGCACGTGCCGTACGGCATTCTTGCCCACGACAACGGCGATGCCTGGGTGCAGACCAGCGATGGCAAGCGCATGGCGCCGCAGGAAATCTCTGCGCGCGTGCTGGAAAAGATGAAGAAGACCGCCGAGGACTTCCTGGGCGAGAAGGTCACCGAGGCCGTGATCACGGTGCCGGCCTACTTCAACGACAGCCAGCGTCAGGCCACCAAGGACGCCGGCCGCATCGCCGGTCTGGACGTCAAGCGCATCATCAACGAGCCGACCGCGGCCGCCCTGGCCTATGGCCTGGACAAGAACGGCGGCGACCGCAAGATCGCCGTGTACGACCTGGGCGGCGGTACCTTCGACGTGTCGATCATCGAAATCGCCGAAGTCGATGGCGAGAAGCAGTTCGAAGTGCTGGCCACCAACGGCGACACCTTCCTGGGCGGCGAAGACTTCGACAACCGCGTCATCGAGTACCTGGTCGACGAATTCAACAAGGATCAGGGCATCGATCTGCGCAAGGATCCGTTGGCACTGCAGCGCCTGAAGGACGCCGCAGAGCGCGCCAAGATCGAGCTGTCGACCAGCCAGCAGACCGAAGTGAACCTGCCGTACGTCACCGCCGATGCCTCGGGCCCGAAGCACCTCAACATCAAGCTGACCCGTGCCAAGCTCGAAGCGCTGGTGGAAGACCTGGTCAAGAAGTCGATCGAGCCGTGCCGCACCGCGTTGAACGATGCCGGCCTGCGCGCCAGCGACATCAACGAAGTGATCCTGGTCGGCGGTCAGACCCGCATGCCGAAGGTGCAGCAGGCGGTTGCCGATTTCTTCGGCAAGGAACCGCGCAAGGACGTCAACCCGGACGAAGCCGTGGCCGTGGGCGCTGCGATCCAGGGCGGCGTGCTGGCCGGCGACGTCAAGGACGTGCTGCTGCTGGACGTGACCCCGCTGTCGCTGGGTATCGAAACCATGGGCGGCGTGTTCACCAAGATCATCGAAAAGAACACCACCATCCCGACCAAGGCCTCGCAGACCTTCTCCACCGCCGAGGACAACCAGTCGGCCGTGACCGTGCACGTGCTGCAGGGTGAGCGCGAGCAGGCCCGCTTCAACAAGTCGCTGGCCAAGTTCGACCTGTCCGGCATCGAGCCGGCGCCACGCGGCATGCCGCAGGTGGAAGTGTCCTTCGACATCGACGCCAACGGCATCCTGCACGTGTCGGCCAAGGACAAGAAGACCAACAAGGAACAGAAGGTCGAGATCAAGGCCGGTTCGGGTCTGTCGGACGAAGAGATCCAGCGCATGGTCGCCGACGCGGAAGCCAACCGCGAGGAAGACAAGAAGTTCCAGGAACTGGTGCAGGCCCGTAACCAGGCCGATGGCCTGATCCACGCCACCCGCACCGCGATCACCGAGCATGGCAGCAAGGTCGGTGGCGATGTGATCGGCAAGGTGGAAGCGGCGCTGTCGGATCTGGAAACCGCCATGAAGAGCGACGACAAGGCGCAGATCGAGGCCCGCAGCAAGACCCTGGAAGAAGCCGGCCAGTCGCTGTACGCCGCCGCCGCCGCGGCAGAGCAGGGCGGCAACGCCGATGCGGCCAGCGGCAACGCGCAGGCCTCCAAGGCCGCCGACGACGTGGTGGACGCCGAGTTCACCGAGGTCAAGGACGACAAGAAGTAAGCCGTGATTTGGGAGTCGGGAGTGGGGATTGGCAGCCGCTAAAGCTGCCGATCCCCATCCCGATATCCTTTACGCGTCGCGTCGCCAAGGCGGACCAGCGCATGCTGTCCGCTTTTGCGTTTCAACGAATCTCAAATCACGAATCCCCAATACCGGCTTATGAGCAAACGCGATTACTACGAAGTGCTGGGCGTTGCCCGTGGCGCCAGCGACGAGGAGCTGAAGAAGGCGTATCGGCGCTGTGCGATGAAGCACCACCCGGACCGCAATCCAGGCGACGCTGCTGCCGAGGCGATGTTCAAGGAGTGCAAGGAAGCCTATGAAGTGTTGTCGGACGGCAACAAGCGTCGTGCCTACGATGCGCATGGCCACGCTGCGTTCGAGCACGGCATGGGCGGTGGTGGTGGGCCGGGTGGCCCGGACATGGGAGATATCTTTGGCGATATCTTCGGCAATATTTTCGGCGGTGGCGCCGCCGGTCCGCGCGCTGCGCGACGTGGCGCCGACGTCGGTTACGTGTTGGAACTGGATCTGGAAGAAGCCGTCGCCGGTATCGAGCGCCGCATCGAGATCCCGACCCTGATCGAGTGCGAGCCCTGCCACGGCAGCGGTTCGGAAGACGGCAAGGTGGAAGTGTGCGGGACCTGCCACGGACGCGGCCAGGTACGCATCCAGCGCGGCATCTTCGCCATGCAGCAGAGCTGCCCGCATTGCGACGGGCGCGGCACGCTGATCCAGAATCCGTGCAAGACCTGCCACGGCGCCGGTCGCGTGGAAGAGGACAAGGTGCTGTCGATCAAGGTGCCTGCCGGTGTGGATACCGGCGACCGCATCCGTCTGGCAGGCGAGGGCGAGGCCGGTCCGGCCGGCACGCCGCCAGGCGATCTGTATGTGGAGGTGCGCGTGCGCGAGCATGCGATCTTCCAGCGCGACGGCGACGACCTGCATTGCGAAGTACCGATCCGCATCTCGCAGGCGGCGCTCGGCGACACCGTGCGTGTGGCGACCCTGGGCGGCGAGGCGGAGATCCGCATTCCGGCCGAAACCCAGACCGGCAAGCTGTTCCGGTTGCGCGGCAAGGGCGTGCGCTCGGTGCGTAGCCGCACCGAAGGCGACCTGTATTGCCGCGTGGTGGTCGAAACGCCGGTGAACCTGACCGCCGACCAGCGCGCGTTGCTGCAGCAGTTCGAGGCCACGTTCACCGGTGAGGATGCCCGCAAGCATTCGCCCAAGTCGGCCACGTTCATCGATGGCGTCAAGGGCTTCTGGGATCGGATGACGTCCTGAGGCCGGGGGTCGGGAATCGGGATTGGGGAATCGTAAGGGCGGTGTGGCCCGGCCTGCCGGGGTAGTGCGCCAGTGTGGCGATTCGGGATTCGTGGGAGCGGATGCCCGCTTCCGAATGCCCGGAGAGTTGCACGGCTGAGCGAAGTTCTCCCTACGAATGCCGGCCCCAGGGGCCGGCATTTGCGTTTGTGCGGCGGGAGCCCGTAAAGGTAAGGGCGATAGCGACTGCTGCCGGCGCATAGACCAGCCTGGCTGCGGAGCGTGCAGCGGCGAGCGGACGGTGGGCGCATCGATCGACGCTGGGCGCGCCATGGCGCTGGCGTAAAATGCGGCGATGAACAATGCCCCCGACAGTCACCTCGTCCACGGTCGCCGCCAGCGCCCGGATGGTCCTTCGCCGATCGATGTGATCTCGGTGCAATCGCAACTGGTCTATGGCCATGCCGGCAACAGCGCGGCGGTGCCGCCGTTGCGCGCGCTGGGCCTGCGGGTGGCGGAAGTGCCCACCACGCTGCTGAGCAACGCACCGTTCTACGCCACCTTGCGCGGCCGCATCCTGCCGGCCGACTGGTTGGCCGACCTGTTGCTGGGTGCCACCGAGCGCGGCCTGCCGCAGCGTGCGCGCATGCTGGTCTCCGGCTACTTCGGCAGCCTGGCCAATGGCGAGGCATTCGCCGACTGGCTCGAGCAGACCCTGCCGCAGGCGCCGCAGCTGCGGTATTGCCTGGACCCGGTGATCGGCGACACGCACACCGGCCCGTATGTCGAGCCTGGACTGGAGCGCGTCTTCGCCGAGCGGCTGTTGCCGCATGCCTGGCTGGTGACGCCGAATGCGTTCGAGCTCGGGCGCCTGACCGGTTTGCCGAGTCTGCAGCAGGACGATGCCATCGTCGCCGCGCGCGCATTGCTGGCGCGCGGCCCGCAATGGGTGCTCGCACACAGCGTGGCCGGTGCGGCCGGTGAGCTGGTGACCCTGGCGGTCAGCGACACGGCGGTGTATCGATGGGCTACGCCGCATCTGCCGGTGGATGTGGCCGGCACCGGCGATGTGCTGATGGCCTTGCTGATCGGTTTGCTGCTGCGCGAGGTGCCGTTCGAGCAGGCGGTGGGGCACGCGCTCAGCGGCGTGCACAGCGCGCTGGAAGCGACCCTGGCTGCAGGTTTCGAAGAGTTCGATGTGCTGGCCGCCGCGCCTGCCGCACTCGCGGCCGTACCGCGCTTTGCCGTTGAGCGCTTGGCGTGATGGCGCAGCCGGTGGTCGGCATCGTCGGCATCGCCGGTGCCTACGGACGCTGGCTGGCGCAGTTCTTGCGCACGCGCATGCGGCTGGAGGTGATCGGCTTCGATCCGGCAGCTGACGGCGACATCGACGAAGCCACATTGGCGCAGCGAGCGGACGTGCTGATTTTCTCTGCACCGATCCGCCACACCGCCGGCTTGATCGAGCGCTATGTGGATCTTGCCGGCCCGCGCGCCGCGTCGCAGTTGTGGATGGATGTCACCTCGATCAAGCAGGCACCGGTGGCTGCGATGCTGGCCTCGCCGGCCGAGGTCGTCGGCCTGCATCCGATGACCGCACCGCCCAAATCGCCCACCTTGAAAGGTCGGGTGATGGTGGTCTGCCAGGCACGCCTGCAGCACTGGTCCACGTGGGTACAGGCGCTGTGTACCGCGTTGCAGGCCGAGTGCGTGTACGCCACGCCCGAGCACCACGACCGCGTGATGGCGCTGGTGCAGGCAATGGTGCACGCCACCCATCTGGCGCAGGCCGGCACCTTGCGCGACTACGCGCCACTGCTCGGCGAGCTGCGCGCGCTGATGCCGTATCGCTCGGCCTCGTTCGAGCTGGATACCGCGGTGATCGCACGCATCCTCTCGCTTAATCCGGCGATCTACGAAGACATCCAGTTCGGCAACCCCTATGTCGGCGAGATGCTCGATCGTTTGTTGCTGCAACTGCAGGAGCTGCGCGCCCTGGTCGCGCAGGGCGACGATGCGGCGCGCGCGCAGTTTCGCGCCCGGTTCCTGGACGACAACGCGCAGGCGCTGCAGGGCGAATCGCTCGCGGCCGGCAACTACACCTATGAGCGCGTGGGCTACCTGCTGGCTGACCTCACCGAACCGCTGACCTTGAGCGTGTATCTGCCGCAAGACCAGCCCGGCTCGTTGCGTGCCTTGCTGCATGTGTTCGAGCAGCATGGGGTGAACCTGTCGTCGATCCATTCCTCGCGCACGCCGGTGGGCGAGCTGCATTTCCGCATCGGGTTCGAGCCGGGTAGCGATCGCGCGGCGCTGGCGCAGGCGGCCAGCGAAATCGACCGCAGCGGCATCGGACGGGTGCTGGAGCGTTCCGACCGCAACGGGTAGCAACAGTGCAGGGCGGCCGTGGGCTTGCCCACTGTCGATGGCCGCAGCAGGGTGCAGATGTCAGGCGCCGATCATGTGCTGGCCGAGCGATACCGCATGCGATGCATCGAGGGCGAGGGTGATTGTCGCTCGGCGCAATGCCAAATAACGCGCACCGGTTTCATCCACATAGGGTGTGGATGAAACCTGCACAAGCATGTGGATAACTGTGCGCAGCCTTTGCGCTGCAACGGCTACGGACGGGTTGGTCAAAAAATGACCAGTGCTATTTCAGGGCGTCGACAGGCGCAGCTCGCCACCATCGGTGATGAAGCGCTGGCCCTGCCGTTGCAGGCGGCGGCCATCGGGCAGTTCGTAGCGTGGCGCCGTATGCGCTTGCATGCGGCCTTGCTGCCCGTTGCGGGATTCGAGCTCGTCGCGGAATTCGATGATGACGTAGGACTCGCCATCTGCACCGATTGCGGGAAATTGCCGGAAAGACATACGCACCTCCGAAGGATTTCAGGGTCGCAGTGCGAGCCGCCAGGGACCGCACGCCCGGCGCCGGGCCGGTGCAGGCGAGCATGCGCAGGCAGGTGTTACCCGGGCGTCATTGCGCACTGCGGCACCGCTCGGGAGCCGGCAGGCAGCCTGCTCAACGGCTCAGCTGCAATGCGTCCCGGTCGGCCGTTGCCGCTGCCAGCTCGGCACGCGCCGAGGCAATGCGCGCCTGCGCATCGATCAGGCGCACGCGGGCATCGTTGGCGGTTTCTTCGCGCTGATTGACCAGGAAGAAATCGCCCGACCCCAGTTCGAAGCGTCGGCGCTCGGCCACGGCCAGGCGGTCGGCCAGGCTGCGTTCTTCGTCGGCGATCTTGGCCAGCCGCTCGGCAGCGGTGAGCGAAATGACGATCGACTCGACCTCCACCGTGATCTGGTCGCGCAGGTAGCGGCTGCGCTGATCCAGCGCCTCGATCTCGGCGCGTGCTTCGGCGACCTTGCCCTTGGCGGTGCGGTTTTCCAGCGGCACGCTGAAGCGGAAGCCGATGATCGCATCGGTCGGCGAGCGGTTCGGGCCACCCACACCCGGCGCCCCCAGGTCCTTGCTGACCTCGAAGCTGACATCCAGGCGTGGTTTGAGATCGTTCTGCGCCAGCATCAGCCGCGCGGTGGCCTGGTCGATCCGGGTCAGCACCGCACGGTAATCGGGGCGCTCCACCGGCGCGGTGATCCTGCTGGCACCGGCCAGACCTTCCAGCGCCGATGTATCGGCCGGCAGGCGCTCGGTGGAGACGATCAACGGCATGCCGGCATCGTCGCGCAGGTACAGCGACAAGGCATTGGCGGCGTTGGCGAAGTCCTGCTCCGAGCGCACCACCAGGGCACGCCGGCGGACCAGGTTCTGGTCGTTCTCGGTCAGCAGGATGGTGGGCCGCGCGCCCAGCGTCACCTGCCGGGAAATCGCATTGCGGCGCTGCTCGGCCAGCTGCAGCAGCTCGTTGTACGCGCGCAGCTTCAGGCCGGCCGCGACCCAGCTCTGGTAAGCATCCACCGCGCGGCGTTGCACGCCGATGGCGACCATTTGCGCTTCGTACTGGGCGACATCGATATCGCCACCGGCAACGCTGCGGCGGGTGCGGCGTTCGTCGACCACGCGGTCGCGCAGCAACGCATACAGCGCGCCGACTTTCACTTCGCCGCCGCGGTCGGTGTAGGACTTGTCTTCGTACACCGGGAACGCGCCGCGCGAGGAGCGGTAACCGCCGTAGTAATAGCCGCCGTTGTCATCGAAGGGACGCTTGACGGTGCTTTCGATCGTGCTGCCGTCGTAGTAGCCGGCCTCGCGCGAACGGCCGTCGAGATCGAACACGGTATCGAACGCACCATCGGCCGAGATGCCCTTGCCTTCGGCCTGGCGGACCTTGGCCAGCGCTTCGACGATCTGCGGGGAAGAGCGTGCAGAGGAGCGCAGCACTTCGTCCAGCGTCAGCGGGGTGGTCTGGGCGGCGACCACTCCCGGTACGAGCGCGATCAGCAAGGCGACAAGACGGCGGATCATTTCTTGCCGGTCTCGTCGTCTTCGGCCTTGGGCGCCGCCTTGCCCTTGCCCTCATCCTGCGTCGTCGTCGCTGCCGGACGGCGGCCAAACTCCAGCGGGAAATTGTTGAGCTGGCGCCACAGTTCGTAGCCCACCTTCACCGTTTCGCCCTGCACCCAGCCGCGCACCTTGCCGCCTTGGCGGGCGAATTCCTGCGCCGGCCAGGCCGGCTTGCCCGGCTGCGGTTCGACCAGGATGCGGAACAGGCCATCGGGCGCGGCATTGGGGTCGATGGCGCGCACGCGGCCATCGAACATGCCGTGCGCCACCGACGGCCAGCCGCTGAACTGGATCGCCGGCCAGCCTTCGAACTCCAGCCGCACCGGGCGGCCGGGGCGGATCAGCGGCACGTCGCGGCCGTCGATATACAGCTCGACCGCGCGCTCCACCCGCTCCGGCGCGATCACCGCCAGCACCGTGCCAGGCGAGACCATCGCGCTGCCACTGGCGGCGTTGAGCTGCTGCACGCGGCCATCGCGCGGTGCGCGCACCAGCTGCGCCGACTGGCGGTTCAACTGGATGTCGATGCGGGTCAGCTTGGCGCGCGATTCGGCCAGCTTGGCATCGGCCTCGGCGACCTTGATCTGGGTCAGCTCGAAGTCGCGGCGGCCGGCCAGCCCTTCGGCGAGCAATTGCCTGCTGCGCGCCACATCGATGCTGGCAACCGCGCGCGATTGCTGGATCGCGGTGATTTCCGCCTGCACCTGGGCCCGCTCGCTGGCCAGGCGGGCGAGCAGATCCGGGTCCAGGTCGCCGACACGCGCGATCGGATCGCCACGCGAGACATGCTGGCCGTCGTGCACGTACCAGCGCTCGACCCGGCCGGGCACGAAGGCGGTGACCTGCTGCTGGCGGTCGCCCGGATCCAGCGCCACCACCTGGCCCTTGCCGCTGGCGGTCTGCACCCACGGCGCCAGCGCCAGGATCGCGCTGGCAATGACAATGCCGATCAGCAACATCCAGGCCAGCGCCTTGGCGATGCTGGGTGGGCGCATCGCCGCCAGGGTGGGGAAGTGCGCGTTGCGATCAGTAGCGTGCTGCATCGTTTGCCTCCTGCGTGGAGGCGACCAGTTCGGCGCGGGTGGCAAAGCGCTGCTGTCGCTCGGGCTGCAGGTGGAACCAGCCATCCAGGGTGATGTCTTCCGGCCGGCCGGTGCACAGCAGCACCGTGGTGCCGGCCGCCTTCAGGCGTCGCAGCACGCCGGCCAGGCGGTCGGCGGGAATCAGGTCGTACAGCTGCGACAGCATCAGCACGCGCGGGCGCACCAGCAGCGCATTGGCCAGCTTCAAGGCCATCACTTCACCGATCCACAGCGGGTAGCCGGAGGCCGCCAGCCGCGTGTCCAGGCCGTGCGGCAGCGCGGCGATGCGGGTGCGCAAGCCCACCGCATCGATCGCTTCCAGCATCGCCTCGGAGTTCACATCGGCCGACGCCAGCGCCAGATATTCGCGGATGGTGACTTCGACAATGGTCGGCCGGTCGAGCACCGTCACTTCCGAGCGCAGCAGATACATGTCGAAGGTGGCCATGTCCGCACCGCCGACCATGACCAGCCCGCGATCGGGGACCACGTGGCGCTTGAGGATCATCGCCAGCAGCCGCTCCGCGCCGCCATCGGCGATCGTCACCAACTGCTCGCCGGCAGCCAGCGAAAAATCGAAACGCGCGCCGTCGATCACCACCCCGTCCAGGCGCACCGCGCTGTTGCCGGGCGTCTTGCCGGGTGCCACGACCGCGCGTTCCTGCGGGATGGCGAACAGCAGCGACAGTTCCTCGGAGCTGGCCACCAGGTCGTAGAACGCGTCCAGGTACGCACCGAGTTGCGAGATGCCGTAGAAGACCGCGCTGAGGATCAGCTCGGCTGCCACCAGCTGGCCGATCGACAGCTCGCCCCGCAGGATCAGGTTGCCGCCCAGCGCCAGCAGCGCCGCGCTGGCGATCGCGTAGACCAGCAGGAACGCCACCGTCTGGGTGAAGCTGTAACGGAAGTGGCGCCGATGCCGGTCGACATAGGCGGCGGTGACGGACTCGGAGCGGTCCATCGCGAAGTTGAGGTGGCGGCTGGATTTATAGAAGCCGTTGGAGCCGCCGACGCTTTCCAGCCAGCGCGCGGCCTCGTGCTTGGCATGGCTCAGGTCGACCGCGGTGCGGATCGACCCGCGCGACCAGATCATCCAGATGCCGAAGATGACCAGCAGCAGCAAGGCATTGAAGCCCAGGAAGAACGGGTGGTAGAAGCTGGTGAGTATCAGCCCGACCGCCGATTGCAGCACGATGGTGAAGGCGCCGATGGCCAGGCTCGGCACCGCTTTCTGCACCACCACCAGATCGAAGTAGCGGTTGAACATGTCGCCGCGGTTCTGGTCGGCGAAGAACGGATTCTGCGCATGCACCGCGCGCACGGTGATTTCCGACACCACGCGTGCGAACAGTCGGCGCTCGAACAGCGCCATGATCCACACCCGCATCGCGCTCAGGCCGGCGACCAGCAGCAACAGGCCCAGCAACAGGCTCGACAGGGTCCACAGCGGCGCCGCCAGCGCGGTATTGGCCACGCTGTTGATCAGCAACTGCACCGAGATCGGCGTGGCCAGCGACAGCAGGCTGATCGCGACTCCGTACACCATGGCCAGGCGCACATAGGGCATGTCCGGCCCGACGATTTCCGCCAGCCAGGCTCCCGCTTCCCGCCATCCGATCTGCTTGCCCGCCATTCGATTTCCGTTGATGAGTTCAATGAAGCATTGACGAGTTGCAGCTGGCGAACAAGGCCGCAGCACTTATTCGAGGCATAGGATTTTCCTATGCGGCCACCGCACGCAGAAGATCGGCGATCAGGCCGAAGGCCGGCGCGCGTCCTGCGCCCTGCCGCCACAACAGCCCGATCTCCCTATAGTAGCGTCCGCCTTTGATCGGCCGGACCACGACATCGTCGCCCTCGCGGATTTCCTGGCGCACATACAGGTCTGGCAGCAGTGCAAGACCCATGCCCATCCCGGCCATCTGGCGGATCGCATCCAGGCTGGTGCCTTCGTAATCGCGCAGCACATTGGCACCGACGTCCATGGCGATCGCCGCCACCTGTTCGGCCAGGCGGTACTCTGGCATCAAGGTGAGCAGGTTGGCGCCGCGCAGATCGGCCGGCGTGATGCAGGTCTTGGCCCGCAAGGGATGATCGGCGGCCATGGTCACGTGCAGCGGTTCGCGGAACAGCCGCTCGCTGTGCAGGCCGCGCCCGGCCACCGGCAATTGCGCCAGGATCAGGTCGTGCACGCCGCTGGCCAGGCCGCTGGCGAGCGCGGTCGGCAGGCCTTCGCGCACGTGCACGCGCAGTGCCGGATGTTCGCGGTGCAGGCGCGCCACCAGACTCGGCATCAGGTAGGCGCCCAGCGTTGGCGACACGCCCAGCCGGATGGTGCCGATCAAGGTGTCGGCCGAGGTGGCGCGGACCTCTTCCAGATCGGCGACGTCCAGCAGGATGCTGCGCGCGCGTTCGAGCAGGTCGCGCCCCAACGGCGTCAGGATGGCCGGCACGCCACGTTCGAACAGCGCGGCGCCGACGATGGTTTCCAGCGCACGGATCTGCTGCGACAGCGAGGGTTGCGACACGCCCATCTGCTCGGCGGCGCGGGTGAAGCTGCCGGTGTCGGCGAGCGCGACGAAATAACTGAGTTGGCGAATGGTGGTTCTGGGGCGGGGCATGCGTGACGTCGTCAGGTGGGGGCGCGTGGGGGCGCAGGATCGGCCCGGGCCGCTGCCGCAGACACGCTGGCATGACAGCACACGCCGGTGTCACCCAGGCGTCATTGATCGATGAACTGCAGCCGCGCCAGCTCCGCGTACAGGCCGCCTTCGGCGATCAACTGCGCGTGCGTGCCCTGCGCGACGATGCGGCCGGCATCCATCACCACGATGCGGTCGGCCTTGAGCACGGTGGCCAGGCGATGGGCGATGACCAGCGTGGTGCGGCCTTCCATCAGCCGGTCCAGCGCCTGCTGCACGGCGCGTTCGCTCTGCGCATCCAGCGCGCTGGTGGCCTCGTCCAGCAGCAGGATCGGCGCGTCCTTGAGCAAGGCGCGCGCGATCGCCACCCGTTGCTGCTGGCCGCCGGACAGGCGCGTGCCGCGTTCGCCGAGTTCGCTGGCGTAGCCCTGCGGCAGGGCGCGGATGAAACTGTCGGCCTCGGCGGCCGCGGCGGCGGCTTGCACCTCCGCATCGCTGGCGTCCAGGCGCCCATAGCGGATGTTGTCGGCGGCGCTGGCGGCAAACAGCGTGGGTTGCTGCGGCACCAGGGCGATGCGTTCGCGCAGCAGTACCGGGTCGGTATCGCGCAGGTCCACCTCGTCGATACGCAGGCTGCCGCTGACCGGGTCGTGGAAGCGCAGCAACATCGCCAGCACCGTGCTCTTGCCGGCGCCGGAGGGCCCGACCAGCGCCACGGTTTCGCCCGGATGGACATGCAGGTCGAAGCCATCCAGCGCCGGCGCATCGGGGCGCTGCGGATAATGGAACACCACCTGATCGAAATGGATCGCGCCGCGCAGCGGCTGCGGCAAGGGCTGCGGCGTGGCCGGCGCGACGATCGCCGGCCGCTCGTCGAGCAGTTCGCCGACCCGGCCCATGCCGCCGGCCGCGCGCTGCAACTCGTTCCAGACCTCGGCCAAGGCACCGACCGAGCCGCCGCCGATCAGCGCGTACAACACGAACTGTCCCAGCGTGCCGGGAGTCATGCGTCCGACGATGACATCGTGCGCGCCCAGCCACAGCACACCGACGATGGCGCCGAAGATCAGCATGATCGCCACCGCGGTGACCGTGGCCTGGGTGCGGATGCGCAGCCGTGCGGTATCGATCGCGGCGAACAGGGCCTGGCTGAAACGCTGGCTCTCGTAGCGCTCGCGCGCATGCGCCTGCACGGTGCGCACCGCGCCCAGCGTTTCGGCTGCCAGCGTGTTGGCGTCGGCGACGCGGTCCTGGCTGGCGCGCGAGATCTTCTGCAGGCGGCGTGCGCCCAGCACGATCGGCAGCACCGCCAGCGGAATGCCGATCAGGGTGAAGCCGGCCAGCCGCGGGCTGGTGACGAACAACATCGCCATGCTGCCGATCACCGTGACCAAGCTGCGCAATGCCACCGACATGGTGGTGCCGATCATCCCGCGCAGCAGCTCGCTGTCGGCCGACAGGCGCGACACCAGCTCGCCACTGCGGCTGCGATCATGGAAGCCGGCGTCCAGCCCGATCAGATGCGCATACAGGCGGCCGCGTAGGTCGGCCACCACTTTTTCGCCTAGCAGCTCGACGAAATAGAAGCGCGCGGCCGTTGCCACTGCCAGTACCGCCGCCACCGCTAACAACAGCGCGAAGGCGTGGTTGATCTGCGAGCCGCCGGAGAAACCATGGTCGATCATCTGCTTGACCGCCGCCGGCAGGCTCAATGTGGCGGCCGAGGAAATGGCCAGTGCGATCAGCCAGGCGGCGAACAGGCCACGCTGGCGCTGCACGAACGGCCACAAGGTGCGCAGGCTGCCAAGCTTCCGCAACGGGTTGGGCCTGGCGGCGGCTGGCTGGTTCATGCGGCTTCCGGTGATGAGAGATGGACACGGTTGCGAGTGGCGTCGCACAGGCGCGTTTTCAAGCCGGCCAGCTGATCGGCCGGCAGTTGCACGCGTAGTGCCGCGCCCTGCGCGTCGAAGTGCTCGTCCAGCTTGTCGGCGTGGAAGGCGCTCAAGGCAGCATGCACCAGGCCCAGGTCGTCGAACCGGCATTGCAGGTCGAGCAGCGACAACGCAATCAATGGCTGTCGCGCCGCCAGTCGCAGGCATTCGGCCGCAGCGCCGCCGTAGGCACGCACCAGCCCGCCGGCACCGAGCTTGATGCCGCCATACCAGCGTGTGACCACCACCACCACGCGGTCGTAGCCCTGGCCATCGATGGCCGCGAGAATTGGCCGCCCGGCGGTGCCGCTGGGCTCGCCATTGTCGCTGGAACGGTAGTCCTGCCCGAATCGGTAGGCCCAGCAGTTGTGGGTGGCATCGGCAACGGACACGCGCTGCACGATCTCCAGCGCCTGCGCGGGAGAGTCCAGTGCCGCAGCGTTGGCCAGAAAGCGACTGTGCTTGATGTCCAGGCTGTGGTGCGCGTCAGCGGCGAGGGTATCGAGCATCGTCGCCATTCTATGCGAGCCGCTCGCGCCGGTCGCCGCAGCCATCGTGACTGCCGTTGCAAGCTTGCAGATCGGCAGGAGGTTCGTTGCGGCGTTGCGACGACGGGTAGATGCGCAATGGGTGCGCGCAGGCCCTGGGGCCGTTACACGCAGGCCGTGTGCCTGCTCCGTCGACTTGGCGAACAACGTGACGCAGGATTCGGGTCGTGGCAGGTGCCGCCGGGTGCGGCATCGCGCCGGAGCGATGGCCGCATAAGTCAGAGATGGTCCGGTGCGTCGCTGCACTTCCACGCAGCTGATGTATGACTACAGCGCCGCTGCGCGCTTGCTGTTGCGCATGCCCGACCATGACGCCGGGCATGGCCCGCGATAGGGCAGGGAGCGGGCGTCGCCCCGCATCACACCAGCGTGGAGCGGCGCTTCTCGTCGATCCACTTGGAGGCCTGCGCCGGCGTGTAGTGCTGCATCCACTCCAGCATCTGTTCGATATCGGCGCCGTACCACAGGTCGCTGCGCTGGTCCGGATGCAGGAAGCGCTCTTCCACCATGCGATCGATCATGCCGATCAGCGGTGCGTAAAACCCTTCGATATCCAGGAACGCACAGGGCTTGTTGCCGATGCCGAGCTGGCGCCAGGTGAGCATCTCGAAGATCTCTTCCATGGTGCCGAAGCCGCCGGGCAGGGCGACGAAGGCATCGGACAGCTCGAACATGCGCATCTTGCGCTCATGCATGGAGCCAACGATTTCCAGCGTGGTCAGCCCACGGTGCGCCACTTCCCAATCGGCCAGCTGCTGCGGAATCACCCCGGTCACCTCGCCACCAGCCGCCAGCACCGCATTGGCCACGGTGCCCATCAGCCCGACGTTGCCGCCGCCATACACCAGCCGCAGGCCCTGCTCGGCGATGCGCTGGCCCAGCGCAGTGGCGCGCTCGGCGTAGGCGGGTTTGTTGCCGGCATTGGAGCCGCAGTAGACGCAGATGCTTTTCATGGGATTCGGGAGTTGGGATTGGGGATTGGTAAAAGCGAGGCAGCGCTGCTGATTTCAGGTGATGCCATCGGCAGGGGGCGCGCTGAATTGTTTGAGTTATTGCCTGGCTTGAAAAACATAACGCCGGGTTTTCACCCGGCGCCATGTCATTGCCGGAGAGGGCCGGGACGGAGAGCCGCAGTTGCGAATCCCCAATCCCGAATCCACCAATCCCGGTCAGTTGGCCTTATGAATCGCGCGCTTGCTCACTGCCATCGCGGCATCGTGGATCGCTTCGGACAGCGTCGGGTGGGCGTGGCAGATGCGCGCCAGGTCGTCGGCCGAGCCGTTGAATTCCATCGTCAGCACGCCTTCGTGCACCAGCTCGGACACGCCCACACCAACCAGGTGCATGCCCAGCACACGGTCGGTTTCGGCATCGGCGATGACCTTGACGAAGCCGGCCGGCTCGCCCATGGCCACGGCACGGCCGATTGCCGCGAACGGGAAGCTGCCGGCCTTGTAGGCGACACCTTCGGCCTTCAACTGCTGCTCGGTCTTGCCGACCCAGGCAATCTCCGGCTCGGTGTAGATGACCCACGGAATGGTGTCGAAGTTGACGTGGCCGGGCAGGCCGGCGATCAGCTCGGCGACCGCAATGCCTTCCTCGAAGCCCTTGTGCGCCAGCATCGGGCCGCGCACGCAGTCGCCGATGGCCCACACGCCGTCGACGCCGGTATGGCAATGGCCATCGACCTCGATCTGGCCGCGGTCGGTCACCTTGACGCCGGTGCCGTCAGCCAGCAGGTTCTTGGTGGCGGCCTTGCGGCCCACGGCCACCAGCAGCTTGTCCACGGTCAGGGTCTGCTCGCCGGCGCTGTCGGTGTAGCTGAGCACCACCTGCTTGGCATCGCCGCTGCCGGTGATCTCGGTCTTGCTGACCTTGGCGCCCAGCTTGATGTCCAGGCCCTGCTTCTTGAATTCCTTCAGCGCGGTCTTGGCCACTTCGGCATCGGCCAGCGCCAGGAAATCCGGCAGCGCTTCGAGGATGGTGACCTCGGCGCCCAGGCGCTTCCACACGCTGCCCAGTTCCAGGCCGATCACGCCGGCGCCGATCACGGCCAGGCGCTTGGGCACGGCGGTGAAGTCCAGGCCGCCGACGTTGTCGACGATGGTGTCGCCGTCGAACTTGGCGAACGGCAGCTCGATCGATTCCGAGCCGGCCGCAAGGATCACGTTGGTGCCCTTGAGTTCGATCTCGCCGCCTTCGTGCTGGGCGACCTTGACGATGTTGCCCGGCAGCAGCTGGCCGAAGCCGTAGTACGGGGTGATCTTGTTCGCCTTGAACAGCATTGCGATGCCGCCGGTGAACTGCTTCACGATCTTGTCCTTGCGGCCGATCATGGTGGGCACGTCCATCTTGGCGTCGTTGAAGCTGATGCCGTGGTCGCCGAACAGGTGGCCCATGTTCCAGAACTGGCGCGAGGAATCCAGCAGTGCCTTGGACGGAATGCAGCCCACGCGCAGGCAGGTACCGCCCAGCGCCGGCTTGCCATCCTTACCGATAGCCGCGTCGATGCAGGCGACCTTCATGCCCAGCTGGGCCGCGCGAATCGCAGCGTGATAACCGGCCGGACCGGCACCGATGACGACGACGTCGAATTGTTCTTGTTCGCTCATTCTTCGCTCACGAGATTGGGAATTGGGGATTGGGGATTCGTAAAAGCGGGATGCTTGGGAAAGGGCGGCTCTCGCCAATCCCCAATCCCGAATCCCCAATCCCGGCTTTCATCACAGACCGAACAACATCCGGCCCGGGTTTTCCAGCTGATTCTTGATGTCGACCAGGAACTGCACCGAGTCCTTGCCGTCGATGATGCGGTGATCGTAGGACAGCGCCAGATACATCATCGGGGCGATCACGACCTGGCCGTTCTCGGCGATCGGGCGTTCCTTGATCGCGTGCATGCCCAGGATGGCGCTCTGCGGCGGGTTGATGATCGGGGTCGACAGCAGCGAGCCGAAGGTGCCGCCGTTGGTGATGGTGAAAGTGCCACCCTGCAGATCGTCCAGGCCCAGCTTGCCGGCGCGGGCCTTGGCGGCGTAGTCGGCAATGCCCTGTTCGACGTCGGCAAACGACTGGCGCTCGACGTTACGCAGCACCGGCGTGACCAGGCCCTTGTCGGTGGACACCGCGATGGAGATGTCGCTGTAGCCGTGATAGATGATGTCGTCGCCGTCGATCGAGGCGTTGACCAGCGGGAAGCGCTGCAGCGCGTTGGCGGCGGCCTTGACGAAGAAGCTCATGAAACCGAGCTTGATGCCGTGCGCCTTCTGGAACTCGTCCTGCAGTTCCTTGCGTGCGGCCGAGACCTTGGCCAGGTTGACCTCGTTGAAGGTGGTCAGCATCGCGGTGGAGTTCTTGGACTCCATCAGGCGCTTGGCGATGGTCTTGCGCACGCGGGTCATCGGCACGCGCTCTTCCGGACGGGCGCCGGACGCCTTGCCCACGCCGCCGGCCTTGGCGAAGTTGACGATGTCTTCCTTGGTCACCGCGCCACGACGGCCGGTGCCTTCGACCTGGGCCGGATCCACACCCTGGGTGATCGCGGAAAAACGCGCACCCGGCGGCAGCGCATCGGCAGCGGACTTGGATGCAGCCGCAGGCGCAGCGGCAGGCGCAGCGGCAGCAGCCGGGGCCGGCGCGGCGGCCGGGGCAGCAGCGGCAGGCGCCGGTGCCTCAGCCTTCTTCTCGTCGGCCGGTGCGGCCGCAGCCACGGCGCCTTCTTCGATGATCGCCAGGATCTGGTTGCTGGTGACGGTGCTGCCGGCTTCGAACTTGATTTCCTTCAGCACGCCGTCGACCGGCGAAGGAACTTCCAACACGACCTTGTCGGTTTCCAGGTCGACCAGATTCTCGTCGCGCTTGACCGCTTCACCGGCCTTCTTGTGCCAGCTGGCGATGGTGGCGTCGGAAACGGATTCGGGCAGTACCGGAACTTTGACTTCGGTGGCCATTCGGGGAGCGTCCTAGGGTTTTCGTTCTTTGGGGAAGGTGAGTTATTCAGCGACTTGGTCGTTGAACGGATTGAGGAGCGCATCGGCGACCAGCTTCTGCTGTTCGACGATGTGGTCGGCCATATGGCCGGCGGCAGGCGAGGGCGAACGGGCACGGCCGGCGTAATGCAGGCTCTGGCCGCTGGCCAGGCAGAAGTTCAGGTGGTGGCGGATCTGGTACCACGCACCCTGGTTCTGCGGTTCTTCCTGGCACCACACCACGTCGGTGGCGTTGGCATAGGCCTTGAGCTCGGCGGCCAGCTGCGCACGCGGGAACGGATACAGCTGCTCCACGCGCAGGATGGCGACGTCGTCCTGGCCACGCTTGGTCTGGTCTTCGAGCAGGTCGTAATAGACCTTGCCCGAGCACAGCACCACGCGCTTGACCTTGCCGGCATCGGCCTTGGCGTCGGGAATCAGATGCTGGAACTCGCCCTCGGCCAGTTCCTCTAGGCTCGACACCGCCAGCTTGTGGCGCAGCAACGACTTGGGCGTCATCACCACCAGCGGCTTGCGGGTGGTCATGCGCATCTGGCGGCGGATCATGTGGAAGCACTGCGCCGGCGTGGTCGGCACGCAGACCAGCATGTTCTCCAGCGCGCACAACTGCAGGAAGCGCTCCAGACGCGCGGAGCTGTGCTCCGGGCCCTGGCCTTCGTAGCCGTGCGGCAGGAACAGCGACAGGCCCGCGATGCGGCCCCACTTGGCTTCGCCAGCGGCGATGAACTGGTCGATCACCACCTGCGCGCCATTGGCGAAGTCGCCGAACTGCGCTTCCCAGATGCACAGCGCATTCGGGTCGGTGGTGGAGTAGCCGTATTCAAAGCCCATCACCGCTTCTTCGCTGAGCAGCGAGTCGATGATGGTGGCGTCTTCGGGGTTCTGCACCAGCTGGCGCAGCGGCAGGTGGTAGCTGTCGGTCTTCTGGTCATGCAGGATCGCGTGACGGTGGAAGAACGTGCCGCGACCGGCGTCCTGGCCGACCAGGCGCAGCTTGTGGCCTTCGGCCAGCAGGGTGGCATAGGCCAGGTTTTCGGCAAAGCCCCAGTCGCCGGCCTGCTCGCCGGCGGCCATCTTGACGCGGTCGTCGTAGATCTTGCCGACGCGCGCATGCAGCTCGACGCCTTCCGGAATCGTGGTGATCAGCTTGGCCAGACGATCCAGCTGCTCGCGCTTGACGCGGGTGTCGACCGGATCGGCAGCGGTGCCGACCAGATACTTGGACCAGTCAATGGCGAATTCGTCCGGCTTGCGCGTCGCCAGTTCGGTGGTGTATTCGCCCGAATCGAGCTTGTTGCGGTAACCGTCGACCAGCGCCTTGGCCTCGTCGGCGCTCAGCACGCCGTCGCTTTCCAGCTTGGCGGCGTACAGCTCGCGGGTGGTCTTGTGCTTGCGGATGGTCTGGTACATCACCGGCTGGGTCGCTGCCGGTTCGTCGGCCTCGTTATGGCCCCAACGGCGGTAGCAGACCAGGTCGATGACCACGTCCTTCTTGAACTGCTGGCGGAATTCGTAGGCCAGCTTGGACACGAACATCACCGCATCCGGGTCGTCGCCGTTCACGTGGAAGACCGGCGCGCCGATCATCTTGGCCACGTCGGTGCAGTACAGCGTGGAACGGGCGTCGTCGCGGGCGCTGGTGGTGAAGCCGATCTGGTTGTTGACCACGATGTGCACGGTGCCACCGACGGCGAAGCCGCGCGCCTGCGACATCTGGAACAGTTCCATCACCACGCCCTGGCCGGCGAATGCGGCATCGCCGTGGATCAGGATCGGCAGCACGCTCTTGCGCTCGGCATCGCCGAAGCGCTCCTGACGCGAACGCACGCTGCCGACCACGACCGGGTCGACGATTTCCAGGTGCGAGGGGTTGAAGGCCAGCGCCAGATGCACCTGCTTGTCGCCACCGACCGCGATGTCGGCCGAGAAGCCCATGTGGTACTTGACGTCGCCGGTGTGGGCGCGGTCGTCGTGGGCGTGCTCGAACTTGCCTTCGAACTCGTCGAACAGTTTGCGCGGGTTCTTGCCCAGCGTATTGACCAGCACGTTGAGGCGGCCGCGGTGGGCCATGCCGATCACGATGTCCTTGACCTGATCGTTGCCGGACTGGCGAATGATCTCGTCCATCATCGGGATCAGCGCGTCGCCGCCTTCCAGCGAGAAGCGCTTCTGGCCGACGTACTTGGTGTGCAGGTAGCGCTCCAGGCCTTCGGCGGCGGTGAGCCGCTCCAGCGTGCGCTTGCGGCTGGCCGCGTCGCCGGCGATCTTGCCGCCGGCATCTTCCAGGCGCTTGTAGATCCACTGGCGCTGGTCGAATTCCTGGATGTGCATGAACTCTGCGCCGATGGTGCTGGCGTAGGTCGCCTTCAGGCGGGCCAGCAGGTCCTTCAGCTTCATGCGCGGCTGGCCGCCGACGCCGCCGGTGCTGAACTCGCTGTCCAGATCCGCCTGCGACAGGCTGTGGAACGGCAGGTCCAGATCGGGCGGGTTGACCGGCGGGGTCAGGCCGAGCGGGTCGAGCTGCGCGCCGAGGTGGCCACGCGCACGGTAGGCGGTGATCAGGCGGCCGACGTTGCGCTCGCGCTCGTCACTGGCCGCGGCGCCGGTGCCGGCGTTGGCAGCCTGCTTGGAGGCGGTGAGGATGTGGGCAATGGCCGCCGAGTGCGGCACATCACCGGCATCGCGACCCTTGAAGCCATCGAAATAGCTCTTCCACTTTGGGTCAACACTGTCCGGGGCGACGAGGTACTGCTCGTACAGATCCTCGATATAGGCGGCGTTGCCGCCGGCGAGCTGCGATGACTGTGCGAACTGCTTTAGGAGATTATCCACGATGGTAAGTCGGGTCTGCTGTGGGGATGATTGTGCGGAAGCGGCGGGGCGAGATGCCCTGTCGGTCGGTCTCAAATCTCGAAAAATTATACCCCCTTGCGCTAGTGAGGGGGCGTCTGCCAGCTGACCGGACGGGTAGGTGCAACCGCCTGGCGCCTACGTGCGAAGGGCGCTGCGGTCTCAGATGCCGAGTGCGCGCGGTTCGTTCCAAAGCGCGCTGCGCTCCCATATCTGCGCGAATTCGCGCTCCAGCTGGCGGCTGCGCGCCGCGCCCGACAGCCAGGTTTCGCCATCGTCGAAGCGATGGCCTGTTGGACGAAAGTAGTAGGCGTCATCGCCCAACACATAGGCCGACGCGTAGCTGGCATCGACCGGATCGCTGACCGCACGGAAGCGGAACACGCTGGGCAGGCGCTGGGCCAGCCGCAGCATCGCGCTGCTGTTGGCGCCCGCGACGGCGGTGTCCTGCACCAGCACCTGCACGCGCTTGTCGTGGCGGGCGGTGGCAAAGCGGCGCAGCGCATCGAGCACTGCGGGGTTGTCGAACAGCGGCGGATCCAGTGCCCGCGTATAGATCAGCACCTGGCGGCGTGCGGCGCACAGCAGGCCGGTGGTGGCGGCCAGGGCCGCGCGCAGGTCGTCCACCGCCATCGGGCCGTCGAGACGGCGGTGCAGGGGCCTGCCCGGGCGATCGCCCGCCGTTGCCGCACTAGCGGGGTGCAGGTCGGAAGAGGTGTCCGGCAGGAAGCCCAGGCGTGCGAACACGGCCTCGGCGTCTGTGTTCACGCGGGTTTGTAGGCCGGGCCAGCCGCGTTGTTGCGCGCTGGCGACGGCGGCTGCGAGCAACCGGTCGGCCAGGCCGCGGCGGCGCCAGCCCGGCAGCACGCCGAGCCGGTCGATGCGCCGATCCGCCGTCAGCCGCACCGAGCCGATCAACTGGCCGTCCTCGCTGCGCAGCGCCAGGTGCAGGCTGAGCGGGTCCAGGGCGTCCCAGTCGGCAGTGCTGTCCTCGGTGCTGCCGGTGCCGCAGGCCAGGCGCAGCGCACGCAGGGCTGCGGCGTCGGACGCCGCCTCCACCGAGACGATCTGCGGCCCGGCCTGGGAACTCATGCGCGCTGGTCGGACCCGTCGTCGTCAGCGTCCGATGCCGCGTCGTCGTCGGCCAGCCCTCTGTCGTCGTCCTGGTCGGCATCCTCGCCTTGTTCGGCCTCCTCAACCTGGGCCGGGCCGTCCGCGGCGTCGGCGACCTGCTCGACGTCGGCTTCGGCGTCGATGTCATCGTCCGCGTCCGGCGTGTCGGCCCCGGCGTCGGCATCGTCGTGGTCGCCCGACAGGCTCAGGACGTGGGCCTGGTCGTCGTCGATGTCCTCAATGTCGTCCTCCGCGTCCTCGTGGGCGCGCTGGTAATGGCCCTGCGCCAGCAGCTCCAGCACCACCTCGCGGCCACGGTTGGACAGCTGCGCATACAGCGCGCCGTCGATCTCTTCGGCTGCGGCCAGACGTGCGGCATCCTTGGCCGACAGCGCGAATTCCAGGCCGCTGCAGAACAGGGTGGCGCCACGCTTGGCGCGCCGCCAGGCCAGCCGCGACCAGGGGTGACGGTGCAGCAGCACGCCTTCTTCCAGCGCCTGCTCGACGGCCTCGCGGGGAATCGGTTCGGGTGCCGGCACCACGTCGCCGGAGGCGCGGTAGGTGGTCATGAAGCGGCCGAACCAGTCGCCCAGGCGATCCGGGTCGTTCATGCGCAGCGCGTTGAGCGCTTCGACCACGCGGTTCATCGCGGTGACGTCGATCTCGTACGGATCGGCCGGCACCTTGAGGTCTTCGTCGTGATAGCGCACGGCCTCGTCGGCATCGGCGATCAAGGTGTCCAGGTAGTCGCCGATCAGCTCGGCCGAGGACGGCGCGCGGGTGCCGATGGAGAAGGTCAGGCAGGCGTCTTCGGCCACGCCGTGGTGCGGCACCAGCGGCGGCAGGTACAGCATGTCACCCGGGCCCAGCACCCAGTCGTGGGTGGGCTTGAAGTCGCGCAGCAGCTTGAGCTCGACATCGTCGCGGAACGCCAGCGGCGCGGCCTTGCGGCCCTGCTGCGCGCGTGCGTCGATCTGCCAGCGGCGGTGGCCCTGGCCCTGCAGCAGGAACACGTCGTAATGGTCGACATGCGCGCCGACCGAGCCGCCGGTGGCGGCGAAGCTGATCATGATGTCGTCGATGCGCCAGCGAGGCAGGAAGCGGAACTGTTCCAGCAGCGCGCGGACGTCGGCGTCCCACTTGTCCACGTCCTGCACCAGCAGGGTCCAGTCATGGTCGGGCAGGCCGGGGAAGTCGGTTTCCTGGAACGGGCCGGTGCGCACGTTCCAGTCGTCGGTGGCGCGGTCGTGGCTGATCAGGCGTGCCAGCACGCCGTCTTCGCAGGCCAGGCCGGCCAGGTCTTCGGGCTGCAGCGGGGACTGGAAGTCCGCAAACGCGTTGCGGATCAGCAGCGGGTGCTTGTGCCAGTAGTTGCGCAGGAAGCGCTCGACCGGCATGCCCAGCGGCTGGTCGCGGGTGGCATGGATCTCGAAGGGCAGTGGCGCGCCTTTCCTGGCGGCGATCTTTTTTGCGGGGGTCTTTTTCATGGTGTCACGGGTCCGACTGGAGGGCCGGCGCGGTGCGGCCGGCGAGGTGGCTTATTGTCGCCCAGCCCGCCATGCGCTGCCTTGCATGCGGGTGTCGCGGTGAGGTTGCGGTGCGCGTCCGGGCCATGCACGGCCGGGGATGCAGCTGAGTGTCTCGGTGTCAGCAGATCAGCGGGTGGAGATCTGGTTGTTGCTGCCGTAGTCGTTGACCATCGCAGTGCCGGATTGCTGGGTGATGCGGTTGCCGCGGCCGTGCAGCGTGGCGGAGGCGATCGCCTGCGCCTGTACCTGGTTGTCGTCGCCCGGCACCAGCAGCGTGCCGATGCGGCCGGCCTTGAGCGTGGAGGTGCGGCTGAACAGTTCGATGGTGCTGGCATCGCCGGCGAGGGTGACCTGGGCATCGTTGCCGACCATGCGCACTGCCTCGGCGCGCTCGATCTGCACGATCGCATGCTGGCCCAGCACTGCGATCGTGCCGCAGTCACCCTTGAGGACCAGATTGGCGTTCTGGCCGGTCTGATCGACGTTATGGCCGTCGCAGCTGACCGTGCCGCTGGTCGAGGTGACCATCAGTGTCGGCCGCTCGCCATTGCTGGCGACCTGGGTGGCGCCGTCCATGCTCGGAACTGACGGAACTGACGGAACTGACGGGACCGGCGGCACCGCTGCGGCCGCCACGCCGGCCGGCGCGTGCGGCGCGGCAGCGGCGGAGTCGGGCTGCGAGTCGGGAGCGGCCTGCTTCCCGCAGGCCAGCAATCCGCAGGCCACCGACGCAAGCAGGGAGACAGACAGCAGCGCGCGCAATACCATGGCAATACTCCTGACAGCTGGATACAAGGGCGTGATACCGGTGGATGGATACCGCTGCTTAGATCGCGCGCGCCAGCTGTTCGGCCAGCCCGGTGTAGGCACCCGGTGTCAGCGCCCGCAGCCGCTGCTTGTCCTGCTCCGGCAACTGCAGGCTCTCGACAAAGGCCTGCATGGACGCGGCAGTGATGCCCTGGCCGCGGGTCAGCGCCTTGAGCTGTTCGTAGGGGTTGGGCAGGCCGTGGCGACGCATCACCGTCTGCACGGCTTCGGCCAGTACTTCCCAGGCCGCATCCAGATCGGCATCCAGGCGTTCGGGATTGACGGTCAGCTTGCCCAGGCCCTTGGCCAGCGAATCCAGCGCGACCTGGGTATGGCCGAACGCGGTGCCGAGCGCGCGCAGCACGGTGGAGTCGGTGAGGTCGCGCTGCCAGCGGCTGATCGGCAGCTTGGCGGAAAAATGTTCGAACAGCGCATTGGCGATGCCGAAATTGCCTTCGGCATTTTCGAAGTCGATCGGGTTGACCTTGTGCGGCATGGTCGAGGAGCCGACTTCGCCCTCCTTGAGCTTCTGCTTGAAGTAGCCCAGCGAGATGTAGCCCCAGATGTCGCGCGACAGGTCGATCAGGATGGTGTTGACGCGGCGGCTGGCGTCGCCGATTTCGGCCACATTGTCGTGCGGCTCGATCTGGGTGGTGTAGGGGTTGAACACCAGGCCCAGGCTCTCGACGAAGCGCTGCGCAAATCCGGCCCAGTCCAGCTCCGGGTACGACACCAGGTGCGCGTTGTAGTTGCCGACCGCGCCGTTGATCTTGCCGGTCAGTTCGACCGCGGCGATCTGCTTGCGCTGCCGCTCCAGGCGCGCGACCACATTGGCGATTTCCTTGCCCAGCGTGGTGGGCGAGGCGGTCTGGCCATGCGTGCGCGACAGCATCGGCTGGCCGGCCTGGGCATGGGCGAGGGTGCGCAGGCTGGCGGTGATGCCGTCCAGCGTGGGCAGCAGCACCTCGCGGCGCGCCTGTTCCAGCATCAGGCCATAGCTGAGGTTGTTGATGTCCTCGCTGGTGCAGGCGAAATGCACGAATTCCAGCGCCGGGCCCAGCTCGGCATCGTCCTTGAGCTGTTCCTTGATGAAGTATTCCACCGCCTTGACGTCGTGGTTGGTGGTGCGCTCGATCTGCTTGACCCGCGCGGCATCGCCGACGCTGAAGTCGTCGGCCAGGCGGCGCAGGGTCTGGGTGGCGGCGGCCGAGAACGGCGCCAGCTCGGCGATGCCCGGCTCGGCGGCCAATGCCAGCAGCCATTCGATCTCGACCTTGACCCGCGCCCTGATCAGGCCGTATTCGGAGAAGATCGGGCGCAGCGCATCCACTTTGGAAGCGTAGCGGCCGTCGAGCGGGGACAGGGCGAGCAGGGCGGAATCCGACATGGGCAGGGCACTGGGAGGCTGGCGGGGGTGCGTATTCTACGCCGCCCCGGCGCCGGCTTCGCCGATCGGCCGCACCGTGATGGCCTGGATCCGGTGCCCGGCCATGCGCCGCACCGTCAGTGCGTGGCCGTCCAGCTCCAGGGTTTCGCCTTCTTCGGGCAGCCGCTGCAATTGGTGCACGATCAGCCCGCCGACCGAATTGACGTGGTCCGGTGCGCTCAGGTCCTGGCCCAGCAGGCGTTCCAGGCGGAAGATCGAGGTGCTGCCGGCCACCAGCAGCGAGCCGTCCTGGCTGCGGATCGGGGCATCGCGCACCACGTGGCGGTGCTCGTCCTCGATCTCGCCGACCACCACTTCCAGCAGGTCTTCCAGGGTGAAGAAGCCCAGGATGCGGCCCTCCTCCTCCACGCACAGCGCCAGATGGGTGGTGCCGGTGCGGAACTGCTCCAGCGCGCTGGGGATCGGCGTTTCCAGGGTCAGCAGGGTGGGCGGGCGTAGCAACGGACGCAGATCGTCCAGGTCCTGGCTGCGTGCCATCGCCACCAGCAGATCCTTGGTATGCAGGATGCCCAGCACCTGCTCGCCATCGGCGTCGAACCACGGGTAGCGGCTGTAGCGCGACTCGCTGAACTCGGCCAGCACCGATTCCAGCGTCATGCCTTCGCGCAGGCTGCGCAGATGCTCGCGCGGGCGCATCAGGTCGCCGGCGACCAGGTCGGGCAGTTCCAGGGCGTGGCTCATCAGGGCCAGCCCGTGATCGGGCGTGGCGGCGTTGGGATCCTGGCGGCCGACGATCAGCATCAGCTCCTCGCGCGAATAGCGATGCGACTGGTGCTCCACATCGCCCCAGCCCAGCACCCGCAGCAGGCGGTTGGCGCTGGTGTTGAGCACCCAGATCGCCGGGTACATCAGCCAATAGAACACGTAGAGCGGCGCGGCGGTCCACAGCGACATCCGCTCCGGGCGGCGGATCGCCATGGTCTTGGGCGCCAGTTCGCCCAGCACGATGTGCAGGAACGAAATCAGGCTGAAGGCGATCGCCAGTGCGGTGAACTGTGCCGCTTCCGGCGACAGGCCGGCGGTATCGAACAACGGCTGCAGCAGATGCGCGAAGGCCGGCTCGCCGACCCAGCCCAGGCCGAGCGAGGCCAGGGTGATGCCGAGCTGGCACGCCGACAGGTAGGCATCCAGATGCGCATGTACCCCGAGCAACAACCGCCCACGCCAACCGTTGTTCTGCGCCAGGCCCACCGCCTGCGTGTGGCGCAGCTTGACCAGCGCGAACTCGGCGGCGACGAAGAAGCCGTTCAACAGCACCAGCAGCAATGCGACGAACAACAGCAGCACGTTACCCAACATGGCGTCACCCAACATGGCGTCCGCCTCCATGGCGCGTAGCGGCAGTGACGCGGTATGTCAGCGGCTGCGCGTCGGTGCCGGGGCAGTGTGCAAGCAAGCAAGACGCAAACGATGCGTTTCTACAGTCAGGGTCGTCGCCCATGGCGGCGTGGTACCTCGTATGGATCATTGGGCAGTCTAGCCCAGGGCTTGCGACGACACGGTCGCAACGCTGCGAGCGAGTATCGTAGGCAGCCTCGCCAGCGTGGGCACGCCCGCTGCCAGCCATCCATCACCACAAACCAACCATGTGCGGAGAGTGCAGATGAGCGAACGTTTCAGGACCGAACACGACAGCATGGGTGAGCTGCAGGTGCCTGCCGATGCCTTGTGGGGCGCGCAGACCCAGCGTGCCGTGCAGAATTTCCCGGTGTCCGGCCAGCCGATGCCGCGCGGCTTCATCCGCGCGCTGGGGCTGATCAAGGCCGCTGCGGCTAGCGTCAATGCCGAACTCGGGCTGCTGCCCAAGTCGATCGGCAGGGCCGTGCAGGACGCGGCGCTGCAGGTCGCCGACGGCGCGTACGACGCGCAGTTTCCGATCGACGTCTACCAGACCGGCTCGGGCACCTCGTCCAACATGAATGCCAACGAGGTGATCGCCACGCTGGCCACACGCGCCGGCAAGGAGGCGGTGCATCCCAACGATCACGTCAATCTCGGGCAGAGTTCCAACGACGTGGTGCCCACCGCGATCCGGGTGTCGGCGTTGCTGGCGGTGCAGGAACACCTGCAGCCGGCGCTCAAGCATCTGCGCAAGACCATCGATAAGCGCGGCAAGGGGCTGGACAAGGTGGTCAAGACCGGGCGCACGCATCTGATGGATGCGATGCCGCTGACCTTCGGCCAGGAATTCGGTGCATGGTCGGCGCAGCTGAGTTCGGCGCAGGAGCGCATCGACGATGCCCTCAAGCGCCTGCGCCGGCTGCCGCTGGGCGGCACCGCGATCGGCACCGGCATCAATGCCGATCCGCGTTTTGGCGGCAAGGTGGCCAAGGCCTTGTCGGGCCTGAGCAAGTTCAAGTTCGAGAGTGCCGACAACAAGTTCGAAGGCCTGGCTGCGCAGGACGACGCGGTGGAGTTGTCCGGTCAGCTCAATGCGCTGGCGGTGGCATTGATCAAGATCGCCAACGACCTGCGCTGGATGAATGCCGGCCCCCTGGCCGGGCTGGGCGAGATCGAGTTGCCGGCGCTGCAGCCGGGCAGTTCGATCATGCCGGGCAAGGTCAACCCGGTGATTCCCGAAGCCACCGTGATGGCCTGCGCACAGGTGATCGGCCACCACACCGCGATCACCGTGGCCGGGCAGACCGGCAACTTCCAGTTGAACGTGACGCTGCCGTTGATCGCCTACAACCTGCTGGATTCGATCAACTTGCTGGGCAATGTGGCGCGGCTGCTGGCCGATAGCGCGATTGCCGGGTTGAAGGTGCGCCAGGAGCGCGTGCGCGAGGCACTGGACCGCAATCCGATCCTGGTCACCGCGCTCAACCCGATCATCGGCTACGAGAAGGCCGCGGCGATCGCCAAGCGTGCCTACAAGGAACAGCGCCCGGTGCTGGACGTGGCGCTGGAAGACAGCGGGCTCACTGAGGCGGATCTGCGCCGTTTGCTGGATCCGGCTGCGCTGACCCGCGGTGGCATCCAGGCTGGCAGCACGGGCGGCGGTGGCTGACCACCGCAGCGTGCGTGCGTAGGAGCGCACCTGGGCGCGACGGGGCTTTATCGACAACGCCCCGTCGCGCCCAGGTGCGCTCCTACACGGCTTTGCGCGAATCCGCGGCGTCGCCAGGACTCAGTGCCGCTCAGCCTGCACGTTGCCGAAGCTCTCGCGATACGGCTGCAGCGACGGGATTTCATCGAGCAATTCGCCGCTGAGCTTCTGGATCTCCGGCGTGGCCGTCAGCTTGATCGACTTGTATTCCGGGTCCGCGCCAGCCTCGCTGACGGCCTGCTGGCGCAGCATCTGCAGGTGCCCGAACAGCAGCTGCAACTTGGCGCGCGTCGGTTCTTTCTGCGGCAGCGCGATATCGTCGATCTTCAGCGTGCCGTCGGGGGTGATTTCCGCATTGGCCGCGGGTGGGCGGCGGATCATCACCGACTGGGTGGTGATGGCAACGCGCGGCTTGCCGCGTTCGGCGCGCCGCGACGACTGGTCGCCGCAGGCGGTCAGGGCGCATAGCAGGAGCGCCATGCAGAGCATCACCAACTTGTTCATGGGGTCGCCGGGTTCAGGGAGCGCACTAGTGTAATCCCGCTCCGGCCAGCCGATCGGTGCCTGCGGCACATGGCGCGGCTGACAAGATGTCGCAGGCCGATGTTGGGTGCCTGGCGTGCGCGCAGCAATCGGCGTGACGATCCATCCGGTTCCGGTCAGCCGCTGCGCCCGTCGATGCGGGTGCAGCGGCGATCAAAGGCCGCGCTTACTTGCGGCAGTCGTCGATATCGTGCTGGGTGAGGGTCGAGTACGGCGCGAATGCCGGCACCAGTTGCGCGGCGGCGTCCTGCGCGTTGCGCAGCTTGGCCAGCTGATCGCAGATCTGCATCGCAGTGTGTTTGAAGGTTTCCGCCTGCGCTTCGATCTTGTCACCGATCTGGTCGGTGTTGCCGCTGAGCACGCCCTTGAGCGCTTCGCCGGCGGCATGCGCCCCGAAGGCCGCGCCCTGTGTGCCGATGTCGATGCCTTTATCGGCGACGCCCTGGATCTGCACGTAGAAACCGCGCATCGCCTGGCGCTGCGCATCGTTCAGGCTCACCGGCTTGCCGGCGATGCTGAGCGCGCCATCCGCGCCGATGGTGGCCGCGGGCAGGCCGTCGCGGTGGAGCGTCAGGCTCTTGCCGTTGAAGATCACCCCGTTCGCGTTGGTCTTGCCCGACACCACGACCGTGGGTTCGGACTTGCCGCAGCCGACCAGCAGCGCGCCCACCAGTACCGCACAAATCCACAGTTTCATCAGCCGTCCCTCTCTTGAATGGTCAATGCAGTGGTCAGTTGTCGGTCGGCACGCGGGTGGTGCCGGCCACATCGCTGACGTCGATATCGCCGCTGCCCTTGCGCGCGACGCTGACATCGCCGCGCACCTTGTGCACACTCAGGGCGCCGGAGTTGACCGCTTCCACGCCGACATCGCCTTGCACATCGTCGATGTCGACATCGCCGGAGCCGATCGTGCCGAACTTGACGTTGCCTGCCACGCCGCGCAGCTTGACGTCGCCCGAACCGACCTTGCCGACCTCCGCCGCGCCATGCACCTGCCTGGCCTTGAGATCGCCCGAGCCGACCGCCAGCACGCGCAGCGACCCCATCTCTTCCAGTTCGATATCGCCGGAACCGACCTTGGCGGTGACCCGGCCCCTGGTGCGGCGGATGGCCATGTCGCCGGAACCGACATCGGCACTCACGGCCGCAGCGCCGCTGAT
This sequence comes from Xanthomonas sp. WHRI 6108, assembly GCF_040202385.2. Lineage (NCBI taxonomy): Bacteria > Pseudomonadati > Pseudomonadota > Gammaproteobacteria > Lysobacterales > Lysobacteraceae > Xanthomonas > Xanthomonas sp. WHRI 6108. The sequence continues at coordinate 1,724,642 of NZ_CP168198.1, forward strand.
CTCGGCGTCACCGGAGCCCACGTCGAACTGCACCAGCAGCGTGTCCGGCACGCTGCCGCGCAGGTCCAGGTACGAATAGCTGTCGCCGATGGAGATGCGCAGCGGGCGGTCGTCGGCCAGCGTGACCACCAGCTTGTCGCCGACCCGCTTCTGGGTGACGGTCAGGCCCTTGAGCAGCTCGGCCCTGGCCGCGCAGGCGCGGCCGCCCAAACGCCCGCCGTTGCCCGGCGCAGCGTCCAGATGCAGGTCGTTGGAGCCGACCTCGAACAGCACCGACTTCACTCCGCTCAGTTTCAACTCCAGGCTGCGCGGTTCGGAGAACTTGCATTGCTCCTCGGCGAACGCAGCGCCGGGCACGGCGAACAGGATGGCCAGACTCAGCAGACGACGCATGGGATGTCCTTCAGGCTTCGGAGCGCCGACGGCGCAGGTAGATGGAGGCGGCGATCAGGGCAACGCCGATTGCAGCGCCGATCCAGATGTCCGGATTGCCGTAGACCCGTGCGCTGTCGGTGTGCTGCAGCGCCCATTGCACCAGATCGCTGGGGTTCTGCATCGCGCTGCTGTCGAGGTTGCCGCTGACCGCGCGCGGCGACCAGGTGCCGGGCAGGGCGCTGAGCAGGCCGCGGTAGCCGACGATGTACCAGATCCAGCCGATCGGCAGCGAGATACCCGGCATCGCCGAGAGGATGCTCAGCATCACGCAGGCCAGCAGCGGGAACAGCACCGCCCACAGGAACGGCTTGCTGGTGGCCCAGGCCGAGCAGAACATCAGCCAGCCCACCGTCGGCAATGCCCACAGCAGACTCATCGGCACGGTCTTCAGCAACAGCCACAGCAACGCGAACGGGTGCGAATGGGTGGCCAGGGCCCAGGGGCTGGGGACGCCGGCGATCGAGGCGCCCACGATGGCGATCAGCCACAGTGCCAGGCCGACCAGCACGCCGATCACGATGGAAATCAGCGGCGCCAGCAGCAGCGCCCAGGCGGCCTTGGACAGCACCGTCTGCACATCGGACACCGGCAGCGATTTCCAGAACAGCACGCTGCGGTCGCGGCGGTCGTCGTACAGGCTGCCCAGCGAATAGAAGAACACCACGAACGCCAGGACCACCGAGGCGATGCCGATGCCGCCGAGCAGCAGGCCGTCGCCGACCTGGCCCAGGGTGCGCGTGTATTCGGCCAGATCGTCCATCGTGATGCTGTCGCCGATCATGTTGCGACGCGCGCTGATCGCGCCGATCACCGCGCCCAGCAGCGCGAAGAACACCGCGATGCCGCCGGTGATGATCTGTGCCCAGACGAAACCGCCACGGTGTTCCCAGTACTCGCGTTTGAGCAGCCAGCCGAACGTGCGTGCGGGAGAAGCTTGGTGGGTGAGTGCATTCATGCGTAGGTCCCCTTCATGACCGCAACGAACAGGTCGGCAAGGCCGGGATTGCGGGTTTCGCCAAAACGGGCGAGCTGCGCTTTCGGCACGCCATCGAACAGCATCACGGTCTTGCCAAACGGGAGGCTGCGCTCGTCGATCGGCTGCAGGCCTCTGGCGGCGTCGAGATGCTCGGCACCCACCAGCACTTCGGTGTACCGCTCGGCCACGTTTTCCATGTCGGCGGTCAGCACGATGCGGCCGTCGCGGATGAACATCACATCGGTGAGGATGTGTTCGATCTCTTCGACCTGATGGGTGGTGACGATGATGGTCTTCTGCTCGTCGAAGTAGTCCTCCAACAGGCGTTGGTAGAACTGCTTGCGATACAGGATGTCCAGGCCCAGCGTCGGCTCGTCCAGCACCAGGATGCGGGCATCGATGGCCATCACCAGCGCCAGATGCAGCTGCACGATCATGCCCTTGGACAACTCGCGCACCCGCGACTTGCGGTTGAGCTGCGTATTGGCCAGGAAGCGCTCGCACTTGGCGCGATCGAAGCGCGGGTGCACGCCGGCGACGAAGTCGATCGCCTCGCCAACCCGCAGCCAGCGCGGCAGTACCGCCACGTCGGCGATGAAGCAGACCTCGTTCATCAGTGCGTTGCGCTGGGTGCGCGGATCCATGCCGAGCACGCTCAGGTCGCCATCGAAATCGGTCAGCCCCAGCACCGCCTTGAGCGCAGTGGTCTTGCCGGCGCCGTTGGGGCCGATCAGGCCGACGATGCGCCCGGCGGCGATGGTGAAGCTGGTGTTGTCCAGCGCGAGCCGATGCTTGTAAGCCTTGCGCAGGCCACGTGCGTCGACCACATGGTCGGAGGAGACGGCGGTCATGGTGTTTTTCCCTGTGGCAACAGATCGTCGATGGACAGTCCCAGGCGCTGGATGCGTTCCAGCACTGCGGGCCATTCTTCATTCAGGAAACGCTCGCGCTCGCTGCCGCGCAATTTCTGTGCGGCCTCCGGGGTCATGAACATGCCCAGGCCGCGGCGTTTCTCCACCAGGTTCTCGTCAGCCAGTTCCTGGTAGGCGCGCGAGACGGTGATGGGATTGAGTTGGTAGTCGGCCGCCACCTGCCGTACCGAGGGCAGGGCGTCGCCAGGCTTGAGGATTCCATCGAGCATCATGGCAATCACCCGTTCCTTGAGTTGGCGGTAGATGGGAGCGCCGTCGCTCCATTGGATGTCGTTCATGGTCAGCTCCGTGGGCGCAGAACCTGCGCGAAGGAGAAATAGGGCATCGACAGCGAAGCGCGCAGGTGCCGGCTGGGCCGGGTGCGCGCCTCGGGGGGAGTTGTCGCGTTTTCCGTAACCGCCTCCGACACGCCATAATCGGCGCCGGACTCCGTGACCTGACTGGAAGCGGCTCCCAGGCAACCAATGGCGAACAGGGCGCTGCCGAACAGCAGCAATGGAGCTGGTCGCGTGAAGCGTGTGCTGTTCATGCTTTCCCCTGCGTTGGATGACTGGTGTTGTATTCAACTATAACACCGACACGCAGGCAGTCAACTGCCTGTCATACCCAACTGATGGCACCCCGCGTCGGCGGGTGGCCCGGACCTATCGAAAGGGATCGCTCATGTTGCTCAAGCGTCTGCTGGTCGTTGTATTCGCTGGCTTTTTCTCCGTCTCGGCGCTGGCCGCCGGCGCGCCGGTGCTGGATCTGGATTACCGGCCGCTGGCCGGCAAGGCGCCAATCAACCTGAACCGTACCTACGGCGGCAAGGTCCTGATGGTGGTCAATACCGCCAGCAAGTGCGGCTACACCCCGCAGTACGAAGGGCTGGAGGCGCTCAACCAGCGCTTCGGCAGCCGCGGTTTTTCGGTGCTGGGCTTTCCGTCCAACGATTTCCAGGGGCAGGAACCCGGATCTGAGAAGCAGATCCAGGAATTCTGCACGCTGACCTATGGCGTCAAGTTCCCGATGTTTGAGAAGGTGCATGTGCTGGGTGCACAGGCCACGCCGCTGTATCAGCGCCTGACCCAGGCCACGGGTGTGGCGCCGGGCTGGAACTTCCACAAGTATCTGATCGGGCGCAATGGACGGGTGGTGGCGCAGTTCCCCAGCAAGATCAAACCGGACGATCCGAGCGTGCTGGCGGCAATCGAACGCGAGCTCAACGCGCCGTCGCGCTGAGCACGGCGCTCGCAAGGCCACGCGCACATGCGACAATGCGCATTCAGCGCCGGCGTCGGCGTGTCTTTTCACTTTCGGGAAGTGCATCGAATGAAGATGGGAAAGCGCGGCGCGGCGGCGTCGCTACTGATGGTGGCACTGTCGGCATCGATGCCGGCGATGTCGCAGCAACCGGCCGCAGCGGCCACCAAGGAGAAGCCAGTTTTGAATGCATCGTCTGAGAAGAGCACGCGCGACAACGTCAGCTACGCCATCGGTATGGACGTGGCACGTTCGTTCGAGCCGATTGCCCAGGACATCGATGTGAGCGCACTGCAACGCGCCATCGAGAATGCATTCAAGGGCGGCAAGCCGCTGTTGTCCGACGAGCAGACCCAGGCCACCGACACCGCACTGCGCACCGCGCTGGCGGCACGTAACGGCCAGCAGGTCCCGGGCATGGCGCCGGGTAGCGCGCCGGCCGCGCCGTCCAAGGAAAATGTCGGCCTGATGCTCGGCGATCGCGCGGTCGGTCCGTCGCTGGCCGGCATCAAGGACGAGATCGACCTGTCGATCCTGATGGAAGCGGTGCGCACCGTGTTCGCCAAGGGCACCACGCGTCTGACCCAGCAGGAAGCCGCTGCCACCATGCAGGCGTTCGCCTCTGCCAAGCAGGGCGCCGCCGGTGCCAAGAATCGCGAGGAAGGTAATGCCTTCCTGGCCAAGAACAAGACCGAAAAGGGCGTGATCACCACCGCGTCGGGCCTGCAGTACATGGTGCTGCGCCAGGGCAGCGGCGAGCGTCCGATGCCCACCAACACGGTGCGCGTGAACTATGAAGGCAAGCTGCTCAACGGGCAGGTGTTCGACAGCTCCTACCAGCGCGGCCAGCCGGCGGAGTTCGGTCTGAATCAAGTCATTGCAGGTTGGACCGAGGGCGTCGCGTTGATGCCGGTCGGTTCGAAATACCGTTTCTGGATTCCATCCAACTTGGCCTATGGCCCGAACGGCACGCAGGGGGGGCCGATCGGACCAGACGCAACGTTGACGTTCGATGTCGAACTGATGGGTATCCTTCCCTGATCCCCCACAGGAGTACCCCCACCCATGCGAGTTGCGATCTTTGGTACCGGCTATGTTGGTCTTGTCACCGGTACCTGTCTGGCGGAAGTAGGTCATCACGTTATCTGCGTGGATATCGACCAGGCGAAAGTTGATGGTCTCAATCGTGGGGTGATTCCCATCTATGAACCCGGCCTGGAGCCGATGGTGAAAGCCAACCACGCCTCTGGCCGGTTGCGCTTCACCACCGATGCGGCCGAGGCGATTGCGCACGGCGAAATCACCTTCATCGCCGTGGGCACGCCGCCGGACGAGGATGGCAGTGCCGACCTGCAGTACGTGCTGGCGGTTGCGCGTACCGTCGGTCGCCATATCGATGGCCCTTCGGTGGTCGTCAACAAGTCCACCGTGCCGGTCGGCACCGCCGACAAGGTGCGCGTGGCGATCCAGGAAGAGCTGGACGCACGCGGCGTGGACCATGAGTTCGATGTGGTCTCCAACCCCGAGTTCCTCAAGGAAGGCGACGCCGTGGCCGACTGCATGCGTCCGGATCGCATCGTGATCGGCGCCAAGAAGCCGGCGGCCATTGCCCGCATGCGTCGTCTGTATGCGCCGTTCAACCGCAACCGCGACCGCATCGTGGAGATGGACGTGCGTTCGGCCGAGCTGACCAAGTACGCGGCCAATGCAATGCTGGCGACCAAGATCAGTTTCATGAACGAGATCGCCAATATTGCCGAGCGCGTCGGTGCGGACGTCGAGCACGTCCGTAACGGGATCGGCTCGGATCCGCGCATCGGCTGGCACTTCATCTATCCCGGCGCCGGTTATGGCGGCTCGTGCTTCCCGAAGGATGTGCAGGCACTGGCCAAGACCGCCGAGCAGTACGGCATGGAGCCGACCCTGCTCAACGCGGTGGAAAGCGTCAACAACGCGCAGAAGGGGCACCTGTTCGAACTGGTGCAGCGGCATTACGGCGCCGAAGGCACCGGCAGCATTGCCGGCAAGACCTTCGCGGTGTGGGGCCTGGCGTTCAAGCCCAATACCGACGACATGCGTGCCGCGTCCAGTCGCCGTCTGATGGAGCAGTTGTGGGAAGCCGGTGCCACCGTGCGTGCCTACGACCCGGAAGCGACCCATGAAGCCAAGCGCATCTTCGGCGAGCGCGACGACCTGACCTTCTGCGACGAGGCATTTGCCGCACTGGAAGGCGCCGACGCCCTGGTCGTGGTCACCGAGTGGAAGCAGTTCCGCAGCCCGGATTTCGGCAAGATCAAGCAGGCCTTGAAGGACGACGTGGTGTTCGACGGCCGCAACCTTTACGACCCGCAGGAAATCGAAGCTGCAGGTCTGGCCTACTACGCCATCGGACGAGGCCGTTCGTTGCATGCATGAGCAACTCTCGCCGCGCGACCAGGAACTGGACGCGCGGTTGGTTGAACTGGAAACGCGCCTGTCCTTTCAGGAGCAGGCGCTCAATGAACTGAGTGAAGCACTTGCGGACGCCCGTTTGACGGGCGCCCGCAATGCCGAACTGATCCGCCACCTGCTCGAGGATCTGGGCAAGGTGCGCTCCACGTTGTTTGCCGACGCAGCGGATGAACCGCCGCCTCCGCATTATTGATTGCAGATTGCCACCGCCATGAGCGATACCTTACGTGACCAGTTGCTTGGGTTGGGCTTCAAGTCCGCACCCAAGCCCGAACGCAAACCCGACGCACGGCCTGCCGCGCGTCAGCATGGCCACGGTGGCAGGCCCGCGCCCGGCGGCAACAAGCCGGGTGGCCAGGGCAGGGGACCGCAGCGGCCGCATGCCGCTGCGGCGACCGACGGCAAGGGCGAGCGCAAACACGACGGCAGGCCGGAGCGTCGCAATGATGGCAAGCCGGCAGGATCGCAACGTCCGCCGCAGTCCACGGCCGACCGCCGCGGACCCAGGCCTGCCCGCACGCGTGAGGACATCGACCTGGCCAAGGCCTATGCGATCCGCGCGCAACGCGAGAAGGACGAGCGCATCGAAGCCGAGCGGCTGAAACAGGAAGAAGCACGCCTGCGTCGCGAAGCCAAGGCCAAGCTCGAAGAACTGCTCAAGGACAAGGGGCTCAATCATGCCGATGCGGATATCGCCCGGCATTTCCCCTATGGCGGCAAGATCAAGCGTATCTACGTGACTGCCGATCAGCTCAAGGCGCTCAACGCCGGCGAGCTCGGCGTGCTGCAGCTCAACGGTCGTTATCTATTGGTGACTGCCGAAGTACTGGCCGACGCTGAAGCGGTATTCGCACCGTCGGTGGCATTGAAGGTGGACCCGAATGCGCCGGCAGGCGAAGACCCGTATGCCGATCCCCAGTACCAGGTGCCCGACGACCTGGTCTGGTAAGGCTGCGTAGATAGGTTTGCGTTGGCACATGGGCACCTGATGGGTGCCCATCTGTTGAGTGGTGGTCAACCCGATTGCGTGGCCGCCGGTGGATGCGGTCGATGCGTCAAGGCGGGAGATCTAGTTTTCCTGCATGGCGGCCCGTATGCGATTTAGAGTGCGCCGGTCGGCTGTTCGTGATGGGGGGGCGGCCGCTTGTGTGCAAGTGACGAAACTTCGAGGATCAGGATGACGCGCTCGGCGACAGGGAATGCTTACTTCGCGCATATCGACGGATTGCGTGCATTGGCGGTGCTGTCGGTCATCGCCTATCACCTGGACGCCAGTTGGTTGCCCGGTGGTTTCACCGGCGTCGATATATTTTTCGTTATCTCGGGGTTTGTGGTCAGTGCGTCGGTCGATCGATTGCCGCGCATTGCGGTGGCCGCCGAGTTGGCGCGGTTTTATGCGCGCCGCTTGCGGCGTATCGCACCGGCCTTGCTGGTCTGCGTGCTGGTCACCGCGCTGTTTTCGACCTTGTTCATTCCCGAGTCGTGGCTGAGCGAAGCCAGCACCAAGACCGGACACATGGCCTTGTTCGGGCTGAGCAACTGGGTGCTGGCCAGCGTCGGCCAGGATTATTTCTCGCCGCGTGCCGAGTTCAATCCGTATACGCAGACCTGGTCGCTGGGCGTGGAGGAGCAGTTCTATCTGCTGTTTCCGTGGATGTTCCTGGCCTGGATGCGTGGCGGTGCCGGACGTGCCTGGTCGCTGGGCCTGTTCGCGCTCGCCAGCGCGGCCTCGCTGGGCTATGCCTGGCAGCGCACGCAGGTGCCGGGACACGAGGTCACTTCCTTCTATCTGACCACCGCACGCTTTTGGCAACTGGGTGCCGGCGTGGTGTTGTTTCAGCTGATGGCACTGCTGCGCCGCCGCGACGGGCAGCGTGTGTTCGCAGCAGGTATCGGCCTGCCTGCACCGTTGCGCGCACTGCTGTTGCTGTTGGCCTTGGCAGCCATCGGCAACGGACTGTGGAATGCGCGGCCTGGGCATTCGCCCTGGAGCGATGGCTTGTGGCCGGTGGTTGGCACGCTGGTGGTGTTGGCGTTGCTGCATCGGCACAGCGAGGGCTGGATCGGGCGCGTGTTGTCCGCCAGGCCGGTGGTGACGATCGGGCGCATCTCGTATTCGTTGTATCTGTGGCACTGGCCGGTGCTGGTGCTGCTGCGCTGGACGATCGGGCTGGATGCGGTGGCTGCCAAGCTGCTGGCGCTGGTGCTGACGGTTGTTTGCGCGGCGGCGTCGTATCGCTGGGTGGAACTGCCCTGGCGCAATCGGCGTATGGGTGGCTGGTCGAACGTGCGCGTGGTGATGGCCGGCCTCGCTGCGTTGGTGCTGGCCTTCGGCGTGCAATCGGCAGTGATCAAGTCGACGCCGTATACCTCGTTGAGTGTGGTCAGCCGCCACCCGCTGGATTGGTATGCGTATGCGCGCGGCTTGCGCAAGGAGCTGCCGGACTGCCGCCTGATCGCCAGCAACGCATCGGTGGGCGGGCAGCCGGTGCGCATCTTCGCGCGCGGGCAGTGTTCGCGTCCTGCGGCCAGTCAGCGCCAGGTCTTTGTGATCGGCGATTCGCATGCGCTGGCCTACAACGAAATGCTGCGGCGTTTTCCGTTGCTGGAAGGCGGCAGCGTGCGCATGTATGGCGTGGCCGGGTGTGCGGTCGCATCGATGCAGCCGGGTGGTCAGGGCGCAGGTTGCGACGCGTTCCTGCGACCGGCGCTGGAGGACGTGGCGGGCAGGGCGCGTGCGGGCGATGTGCTATTCCTGCCTGGTTTGCGGGTGCCGCGGCTGGCCGAGCAGGACGTGTTGTTCGACCTGCACGGCAATATCGCCACGCTGCAGAGCGAGCCGGCACAGCGCGAGCGCGATGCGACGGTGGCGGCGACGATCGCATTGCTGGCACCGGTGCAGGCGCGGGGCGTTCTGGTTGTGTTCGAAGCGCCCAAACCGGTGCTCAGGGCACCGCCTTACCGATGTTCGGACTGGTTCAATCGTGGCAATGCGATCTGCGCCAACGGCATGCAGATCGAGCGCAAGGCGATGGAAGACTATCGCGCGCCGGCACTTGATGGATTGCGTCGCATCGCATCCGGGCTAGGGGGCGCCAGCATCTGGGACCCGCTGCCGTCGCTGTGCGATGCGCAGGTGTGCGCGCCGACACAGCAGGGCCGGCCGCTGTTCTTCGATGCCGACCACTTGAGCGGGTATGGCAACCGTGTGCTGCTGCCGGGTTTCGCGGCGCATCTGCGTGGCTTGCCGGCGTCGGCACCGGTGGCTCAATAAAGGACCGGCTGCTCAGGAAAGGTTGACGTGCCGCTGGCGATACACGGGCCGGTCACGGCGCGCGCGGCACCATCGCCGCGTTATTGTCGACGCAGCCGGGCATGGTGCCCACTGCGTCGCTGCCACTCCTGCCGATGGTGCCGCGTATGTCTATGTTGTCGAACGTGTTGAAGTCCCGTGCCGTTGCGTCGGTTGCCTCCACCGCGCGTGGCGCTTCGGGTTTGCAGGCGACGCGCGCCACGGTATTGGCCGCTGCCATGCTTGCGTTATGCGGGATGAGTGGGCAGGCCGCTGCACAGACGGAGGATGCCCCTGCGTTCGACCGTCCCGGCATTCCGTTTGCCGCCGAAGTGCTGCAGCCCGGCGTGTTCGCCTGGGAGCAGGGTCTGCCGGATGCGAGTACCGATCGCAGCGACGGGCAGCGAATCACCCAGTACACCGCCGATACAGTGCTGCGCCTGGGCCTGTTCCAGAACGTGGAACTGCAGGTGGGCAGCGACAGCTACAACTGGCAGCACGGTGGCGGTGCGCATGTGCGTGGCGGAGGCGATAGCCATATCGGCCTGAAGGTGGCATTGCCGTCGCAGTCGGATAGCTTTCATTGGGCCGCGCTCGGCAGCTACAGCGTGCCGACCGGCAGCGCTGCCTTCAGCGATGGCTACGCGCGCGAACTGGGCGTGACCGCGTCCTGGGATCTGGCCCAGCAGCGCGCACTGGCGCTATACGTCAACTATGCGCGCGACAGCGACGGGCATACCTGGACCTTCTCGCCCAACTACACGTTCTTTTCCGGCGAGCGTTTCAGCAGTTATGTCGAGGCAGGCTTCGATACCGGCAGCGAGCATTCGCGCGTGGCCGGCGCCGGCGGTGCCTGGCAGTTGCCGCATGCGATGCAGCTGGATGTCTCGGTGCTGCGCGGGCTGACCTCGGAGAGCCCGGACTGGCAGGGCGGGATCGGCCTGTCGATTGCCTTTCAGTGATGGCATGATGGAAGGCGGCGGCAGCGTCGCGGCCGCTGTCCATGTTGCACTGCCGCATGCATTGAGTGCCCGGAAAAGGCCTAATTGGATCGATCCAATCGACGCCAGATGCATGCGCACTTCTCCCATTGCAAGGTCGGCAACGTGACGCGTGCCAAACCGGCGCCCTCCGCTTCGGAGGACGGCGACGCGCGCCATAACGGACGCGGGGCGGTGACCCTGCGCGATATCGCCAGTGCGATTGGCGTGTCGCGCGCGACGGTGTCGTTGGTGCTGCGCGGCAGCCCGCTGGTGCATGCGACCACACGCGCGCGTGTGGAGGCCGAACTGGATCGGCAGCACTACGTCTACAACCGTGCTGCGGCCAATCTGCGCTGCCGCACCTCATCCAGCATCGCGCTGGTCATCAACGATCTGTCCAACCCATTCTTTGCCGAATTCGCCGCAGGCGTGGACGAAGCGCTGGGCGCGGCGGGTTATGTGACCCTGCTCGGTAGCACCGGCGAATCGACGCAGCGCCAGCAGGCGGTGCTGACCTCGTTGATGGAGCATACCCCTGCCGGCATCATCCTGTCGCCGGCCGAAGGCAGCCAGGCACAGGCGCTGACCCAGGTGCTGGGACGACAACACAACGTGGTGTTGTTCAACCGCGAAGTGGAGGGCGCGGGCTGGGATCTGCTGGCGCTGGACAACGAGCAGGGCGCGTTGCTTGCCTGCGCGCATCTGATCGCGCAAGGTCATCGGCGCATCGTGTTCTTCGGTGGCCATGCCGAATCCAGTTCCTGCCGGCAACGCCGCGCCGGTTACGCGCGCGCGATGGCCGACGCCGGTCTGGCCGTGCATTACGTTGAATCCGCACCGAATCGACAGGATGCTGCGCTGTGCGCCGGTCGCATGTTGGACAGCGCCGAGCACGATCGCGCAACTGCGGCGGTCTGCTACAACGATAGCGTCGCATTGGGCCTGATGGCCGCGCTGGCGATGCATGGCATCGTGCCGGGGCGCGATTTCGCGGTGACCGGCTTCGACGATATCGCCGAAGCCGCGTTGTTCACGCCCGCGCTGACCACGCTGGCCGCAGATCCGCGCGCGCGCGGGCGCCAGGCTGCGCAATTGGTGTTGCAGCGTATCGGGAGTCCCGCCCTTGCATCGCAGCGCCTGACCGCCGCAGTCGAATTGAAGATCCGCGCCAGCAGCGCCAGCAGCGCCAGCGCGTCAAGCTCCGTGGTTCCGCTTCACTCCCCCAGTGATTCTCCCGCCCATTCCCCCACCAAGGCCTCAGGCCGCTGACCAGGCAATTCCTATGGTTTCCCTTTCCACGCAGTCCACAGTGCCTAGCGGCAACAAGGCGCCCGTCAACAACGGCGTTGCGTTGTCGGTGGTCACCACGATCTTCTTCATGTGGGGCTTTCTCACCTGCCTCAACGACATCCTGATTCCGCATCTGAAGGCGGTGTTCGAGCTCAACTTCGCGCAGGCGATGCTGGTGCAGTTCACCTTCTTCGGCGCGTACTTCCTGATGTCGCTGCCGGCCGGTTGGCTGGTGGCCAAGCTTGGCTACAAGCAAGGCATCGTGGCCGGGCTGGCGGTTGCCGCGGTCGGTGCGCTGGGCTTCTGGCCTGCGGCGGAATTGCGCGTCTATGGCGCATTTCTCGGCGCGTTGTTCGTGCTGGCCACCGGCATCACCATCCTGCAGGTGGCGGCCAACCCGTATGTCGCGCTGCTGGGCCCGGAGCGCAGTGCGTCCAGCCGCTTGACCCTGGCGCAGGCGCTCAATTCGCTGGGTACTGCGATCGCGCCGCTGTTCGGTGGCTGGCTGATCCTGTCCAACACCGTGATGAGCGGCGACCAGCTCAAGGTGCTGCCGGAAGCCGAGCAACTGGCCTATCGCGTGCAGGAAGCGCAAGCCGTGCAGGGGCCGTACATCGGTCTGGGCATCGTGCTGTTTCTGCTGGCGATCTTCGTGTTCCTGTTCCGTCTGCCGGCCCTGACCGATGCGGGCGCGCAGAAGGATGAAAGCAGGCATTCGCTGCTGGATGCGCTGGCGCATCCGCATGTGCGCTTTGGTGTGTTGGCGATCTTTTTCTATGTCGGTGCGGAAGTGGCGATCGGCAGCCTGATGGTCAACTATTTCTCGTTGCCGCAGATCGGCGGGTTCACCGAACGCGAGGCGACCCACTACGTGTCGGCGTACTGGACGCTGGCGATGATCGGCCGCTTCATCGGTTCGGCCTTGCTGGCCAAGTTGTCGCCGCGCGTGCTGTTGTCGGTGTTCGCCGGGATCAACGCACTGCTGCTGGGCCTCACCATGGCCAGCGGCGGCATGCTGGCGGTGTATGCGCTGGTGGCGATCGGCCTGTTCAATTCGATCATGTTCCCGACCATCTTTACGCTGGGCATCGAGCGGCTTGGCCCGCTGACCGGCCGCGCCTCGAGCCTGTTGATCATGGCCATTGTCGGCGGCGCCATCGTGCCGTATCTGCAAGGCCTGCTGGCCGACAGCATCGGCCTCCACGAGTCGTTCGTGCTGCCGCTGGTGTGCTACCTGTACATCGTGTTCTACGGCATCTGGGGCTCGCGTCTGCGCGGCGCACTGGCGGAGGCACGCGCATGAATGCTTTGAAGAACCGGGTGGTATGTTTTGGCGAGGCCTTGATCGACATGCTGGCACTGCCGCAGGCCGGTCCGGATGAGGCGCGCACGTTTGCGCAATACGCCGGCGGTGCGCCGGCCAATGTCGCAGTCGCGGTGGCGCGCCTGGGTGGCGCAGCGCATTTCGTCGGCATGCTGGGACGCGACATGTTCGGCGATTTTCTGCTGCAGAGCCTGCAGCAGGCCGGTGTCGCCACCGATGGCATCGTGCGCACCGATGAGGCCAAGACCGCGCTGGCCTTCGTGGCGTTGGATGAAGCCGGCGAACGCAGTTTCAGTTTCTACCGTCCGCCTGCGGCGGATCTGCTGTTCCGGCCGGAGCACTTCGCTGCGGACGGCTTCACGCAGGCTGCCGTGCTGCATGTGTGTTCCAACAGCATGACCGAGCCTGCGATCGCGCAATGCACGCTGGACGGCATGCGCCGCGCACGCGCCGATGGCGCCATCGTCAGCCTGGATCTCAACCTGCGCCCGATGCTGTGGCCGCAGGATGTGGACCCGGCTGCACTGCTGTGGGAGGCGTTGGCGCTGGCCGATGTGGTCAAGCTCTCGCGCGAAGAACTCGATTACCTGGCCGGCACGCTCGATGGCGACGCCAGCGCGGTCACCCGCAAGCTCTGGCAGGGCCAGGCCAGCTGGTTGCTGGTCACCGACGGTGGTGGTCCGGTGCATTGGCAGACACGCAACGATTCGGGTCAGGTGCCGGCCTTCCGCGTGCAGGTGCGCGACAGCACGGCAGCGGGCGATGCGTTCGTCGGTGGCTTGCTGTTTCAGCTGGCGACGCGTGCATCCACGCTGGAGCAGCTGTCCGGCGATGCCGCTGCGATCACCGAGGTGATCCGCTTTGCCGCGGCGGTCGGTGCGCTGGCGGTGACGCGTAAGGGCGCGTTTGCGGCGATGCCGAGCGTCGATGAAGTCCATTCCCTGATCCAGGAACAATCATGAGCCGTTTGCCTGCGAGCCCCGCACCCGATTTCCGTTCGGCCGATGTACTGCGTCAGCATATCGCCGACACCATGGCGTTCTACCACCCGCGCGCGATCGACCCGGCGGGCGGGTTTTTCCAGTATTTCCGCGACGATGGTTCGATCTACGATGCCGGGCATCGGCATCTGGTCAGCAGCACGCGCTTCGTCTTTAACTACGCGATGGCGTATCGCGAATTCGGCGATGCGCAGTACCTGCAGGCGGTGCGTCACGGCCTGGACTATCTGCGCAACGTGCATCGCAATCCGGCCACCGGCGGTTACGCATGGACCTTGCGTGACGGCGTGGTCGAAGACGACATGAATCACTGCTACGGCGTGGCCTTCGTGCTGCTGGCGTATTCGTGCGGCCTGAAGGCGGGTGTCGAGGAGGCGCGCGCATGGATGGACGAGACCTGGCAGCTGCTGGAAAAGTATTTCTGGGAGCCGGAATTCGGCCTGTACCGCGACGAGGCCGATGCGCAGTTCAACTTCACCAGCTACCGTGGCCAGAACGCCAACATGCACATGTGCGAGGCGATGATCGCCGCGTACGAAGCCAGTGGCGAGCAACGCTACCTGGACCGTGCGCTGTCGCTGGCCGACACCATGACCCGGCGCCAGGCGGCCAAGGCCGACGGTCTGGTGTGGGAACACTACGATCTGCAATGGAACATCGACTGGGACTACAACCGCGACAATCCCAAGCACCTGTTCCGCCCCTGGGGTTTCCAGCCGGGCCATCAGACCGAATGGGCCAAGCTGCTGATGCTGCTGGATCGCTACGCACCGACCGACTGGTTGTTGCCGACCGCGCAACACCTGTTCGATGTGGCGGTGGAGCGCTCCTGGGATGCGCAGCGTGGCGGGCTGTATTACGGCTTCGACCCGGACGGCAAGGTCTGCGACGACGACAAGTATTTCTGGGTGCAGGCCGAATCGCTGGCGGCGGCGGCGTTGCTGGCGCAGCGCAGCGGCGAGCCGCGCTATTGGCAGTGGTACGACAAGCTCTGGGCGTATTCCTGGGAGCACATGATCGACCACCGCTATGGTGCGTGGTACCGCATTCTGGATGCGGACAACCGCAAGTACAGCGACGAAAAGAGCCCCGCCGGCAAGACCGATTACCACACCATGGGCGCCTGCTACGAGGTCTTGAACGTGTTGCGGCCGGCTGCTTGATGCTGGCGTGATCAAGGGCGCCGCCGCGCAATGCGTCGGCGCCGCGCAGGAGCGCACCCGGGCGCGACGAGGTTTCACCCGGTAAAGCCTCGTCGCGCCCGGGTGCGCTCCTGCGATGTCTGTGGTCTGCAGCTGTGCTTATTCCGGGTCGTAATCCAGATTCGATGCCAGCCAACGTTCGGCCAATGCCACGGTGATGCCCTTGCGCCTGGCGTAGTCGGCCACCTGTTCCTTGCCCAGGCGCCCGACCACGAAGTACTGGCTCTTGGGATGGCTGAAGTAGTAGCCGGAGACCGCTGCGGTGGGCAGCATCGCGAAACTTTCGGTCAGCGTCATCGTGGTATGACGCTCGGCATCGAGCAGGTCGAACAGAGTGCGCTTTTCGCTGTGCTCGGGGCAGGCGGGATACCCTGGTGCCGGACGAATGCCGCGATAGCGCTCGGCGATCAGCGCCTCGTTGTCCAGCGTCTCATCCTCCACATAGCCCCAGAATTCGGTGCGCACGCGTTGATGCAGGCGCTCGGCCAGCGCCTCGGCCAGACGGTCGGCCAGGGCCTTGAGCAGAATCGCGTTGTAGTCGTCGTGCGCGGCTTCGAACCGCGCTACATGCGGCTCGATGCCGATGCCGGCGGTGACTGCAAACGCGCCGATCCAGTCCTGCTTGCCGCTGCTCTTGGGCGCGATGAAATCGGCCAGGCAGAAGTCGGGGCGGTCGATGGGTTTGTCGACTTGTTGGCGTAAGAAGTGCAAGAGCTGCCGGGATTGGGCATTCGGGATTTGGGATTGGCCGGGCTGCTGCGAATCTCCAATCCCGTTTGCCGAATCCCGGTGGTCTGTCAGCACCACTTCCACGTCATCGCCCACACTGTTTGCCGGCCACAGCCCGAACACCGCCTTCGCGGTCAGCCATTTTTCGGCGACGATGGTGCGCAGCATCTTGCGTGCATCGCGGTACAACTCGCTGGCCTGGGTGCCGACCACCTCGTCGCTCAGGATCGCCGGGAACTTGCCGGCCAGCTCCCAGGCCTGGAAGAACGGGGTCCAGTCGATCAGCTCGATCAACTCCTGCAGCGGATAGTCGTCGAACACGTGCAGGCCTGGCTGACGCGGGGCGGGCGGTGTGTAGGTGTCCCAATCACCGTCGAAACGCTGTGCGCGTGCCTTTTCCAGCGACACCAGGCGTTTGGCGTCGCCGCGGTTGCGATGGCGGGCGCGGATCTCTGCGTAGTCGGCATCGTTGGCGGCAACGAAGGCCTGGCGCAGGTCGCGCGAGATCAGTGATTGCGCAACGCCCACCGCGCGCGAGGCGTCCTTCACCCACACGGTGGGGGCGGTGTAATGCGGGTCGATCTTCAAGGCGGTGTGTGCGCGTGAGGTGGTGGCGCCACCGATCAACAGCGGAATCTCGAAGCCTTGTCGCTGCATCTCGCGTGCGACATGCGACATCTCTTCCAGCGACGGCGTGATCAGGCCGGACAAGCCGATCAGGTCCGCATTCTCTGCGCGCGCACGGTCCAGTATCACCTGCGCCGACACCATCACGCCCAGATCCACCACGTCGAAGTTGTTGCATGCCAACACCACGCCGACGATGTTTTTGCCGATGTCGTGCACATCGCCCTTGACGGTGGCCATGATGATCTTGCCGTTGGACTTGCCGACATCACCGGTCCGCAGCTTTTCCGCTTCGATGAAGGGCAGCAGGTACGCCACCGCCTTCTTCATCACACGCGCGGACTTGACCACCTGCGGCAGGAACATCTTGCCGGCGCCGAACAGGTCGCCGACCACGTTCATGCCGTCCATCAGCGGGCCTTCGATCACGTCCAGCGGGCGGGTGGACTGCTGGCGCGCTTCCTCGGTATCGGTTTCCACGAATGCGTCGATGCCGTGCACCAGCGCATGCGCCAGCCGCGCACGCACCGGCTTCTCGCGCCAGGCCAGGTCTTCGACTTTCGCCGCGCCCTTGCTGCCCTTGTAGCGCTCTGCAATTTCCAGCAAGCGTTCGGTCCCGTCCTTGCGCCGATTGAGGATCACATCCTCCACGCGTTCGCGCAGTTCCGGGTCCAGCTCGTCGTAGATCGGCATGCCGCCGGCGTTGACGATGCCCATGTCCATGCCGGCCTTGATCGCATGGAACAGGAACACCGAGTGGATCGCCTGGCGCACCATCTCGTTGCCGCGGAACGAGAACGACACGTTGGAAACGCCGCCGGAAACATGGCAATGCGGCAGCGTGCGTTTGATCTGCCGGGTGGCTTCGATGAAGTCCACCGCGTAGTTGTCGTGCTCCTCGATGCCGGTGGCCACGGCAAAGATGTTCGGGTCGAAGATGATGTCTTCCGGCGGAAAGCCCACCTGCTCGGTCAGCACCTTGTAGGCGCGCGTGCAGATCTCGACCTTGCGCGCGCAGGTATCGGCCTGGCCCACTTCGTCGAAGGCCATCACCACCGCGGCAGCGCCATAGCGCAGCACCTTGCGCGCCTGTTCGATGAACAGCGCTTCGCCTTCCTTGAGCGAGATCGAATTGACCACGCTCTTGCCTTGCAGGCACTTCAGCCCGGCTTCGATCACGCTCCACTTGGACGAATCCACCATCACCGGAATGCGCGCGATATCCGGCTCGGACATGATCAGGTTGAGAAAACGCGTCATCGCCTTTTCCGAATCGATCAGGCCCTCGTCCATGTTGACGTCGAGGATCTGCGCACCGTTGGCGACCTGCTGGCGCGCTACCTCCACCGCCTCTTCGTAGCGCTCTTCCTTGATCAGCTTGCGGAACTGCGCGCTGCCGGTGACGTTGGTGCGCTCGCCCACGTTGACGAACAACAGGTCCGGGGTGATGACCAGCGGTTCCAGGCCGGACAGGCGGGTGTGGCGGGGAGTGCTCATGCGATGCTCTGAAGAAGGGCGGCCGCGTTGCTAGCCCGGATCGGAAAAGGAAGTGGCGGGACGCAGCCGTCCGCAATCATCCGGCGCTGCACGCCTGCTCCCCCGCATGCGGATGAAGGTGCCCGAAGGACGGATGAGTGTCATCGCTCTGGATCACGCTGCCAGCTCCTGCGCGCCAGGCAATTGCCGCGGCGGCAGGTCGGCGACCGCTTGGGCGATCGCACGGATGTGATCCGGCGAGGTGCCGCAGCAGCCGCCGACCAGATTGAGCAGGCCGGCCTGCGCAAATTCGCGCAGGGTTTCGGCCATTTCTTCCGGGGTTTCGTCGTACTCGCCGAAGGCATTCGGCAGGCCGGCATTGGGATGCGCGCTGACATAGGCGTCGGCAATCTGCGCCAGCGTTTCCACGTGCGGGCGCAGGTCCTTGGCACCGAGCGCGCAGTTCAGGCCCACCGACAGCGGCCGCCCGTGCGCGACCGAGGCGTAGAACGCCTCGGCCGTCTGGCCGGACAAGGTGCGTCCGGAGGCATCGGTGATGGTGCCGGAGATCATCACCGGCAGGCGCCCGCCGCGTGCTTCGAACACTTCCTCGATCGCATACAGCGCGGCCTTGGCGTTGAGCGTGTCGAAGATGGTTTCCACCATCAGCGTGTCGGCGCCGCCGTCGATCAGGCCGTCGATGGCCTCGCGGTAGGTGTCGCGCAAGGCATCGAAGCTGGTGTTGCGGTAGCCGGGGTCGTTGACGTCCGGGCTGATCGAGGCGGTGCGGCTGGTGGGGCCGAGCACGCCGATCACGAAGCGCGGTTTATGCGGGGTCAGCGCCTCGACTTCGTCGCAGCAGGCGCGCGCGACCTGCGCGCCGGCCTTGTTCAATTCGTAGACCAGATGTTCCAGGTGATAGTCGGCCTGGCTCACCGAGGTGGCGTTGAAGGTATTGGTTTCCAGCAGGTCGGCACCGGCGTCCAGATAGGCGCGATGGATGCCGGCGATGATCTCCGGGCGCGACAGCAACAGCAGGTCGTTGTTGCCTTTCAGGTCGTGGCCTTCCGGCGCGTGTGCGTGATCGCAGCCCGGGCCATGTACGTGCACCTGCGCGCTGTCGTAACCGTCGGCAAAGCGGCTGCCGCGGTAGTCGCGCTCCTGCAGATCGTGGCGCTGGATCATCGTGCCCATCGCGCCATCGATGATGAGGATGCGTTCGGCAAGCGCGGCAGTGAGTCTGGCGGCGCGCTCGGGATGCAGCCAGGGCAGTGCAAACGGGATGGGGGGTTGGGAATTGGGGATTGCTGCGGGCGTCATGATGCGATTCTCCGTGAGGCAGTGGCGCCGCTTTCAACGATTCCCGATTCCCGACTCCCAATTCCCGGCTTCACCGCAATCAATGAAATCACCTCGAAATGCGGCGGGCGCTTCTCGCGCGTCACCGTCTCCAGGCTGGACACGTCCAGCCCGGCTTTCTCGGCAAACCTGCGCAGTTCCTTGGCAGCAAAGCCAAGATTGACGTGGCCATAGGCATGCACCGCGGCGCGGTGTTCGTGCTTGGCCAGGCTGCATAGCAGCAGGCGGCCGCCGGGGCGCAGCACGCGCGCGGATTCGGCCACTGCCTGCGCCGGCTTGGCTGCGTAGGTGAGCGCATGCATCAGCACCACCAGGTCGAAGCTGGCATCGGGAAACGGCAGCGCATGCATGTCGCCCTCGCGCACTTCCACATTGCGCAGCTTGCGCAGGCGCTCGCTGGCGGCGGCGACCACGCGTGCGCTGGTGTCGATGCAGATGTAGCGGGTGGCATGTGGTGCCACCAGCTCGGCCAGCACGCCGTCGCCGGAGGCGATGTCGAGCACGTCGCCGGTTTCCAGCAGGGGCAGGGCGGTGCGCGCCAGCGCCTCCCAGGTGCGCCCCGGGGAGTAGTGCCGTTCCATGTCGCCGGCCACCGAATCGGCCCAGTTCTGGTCGGCGGCGCGGTTGGCCAGCACTGCCGCCACGCGCTCGGCGTCCTGGCGCAGCAGCGGGTCGTCGCTGCCGGTGCTCAATGCCAGCCACAGGGCGCGCTGCGCCGGGTCCAGCGACACCTCGTCGAAACGGTAGTAAGCCGACACGCCGGCGCGGCGGTCGCGCACCAGCCCGGCTTCCTTGAGCTTGGCCAGGTGCGTGGACACGCGCGGTTGGGCCAGCCGGGTGATCGCCGACAGCTCGGCCACGGTGAGTTCTTCCTGCTCCAGCAAGGTCAGCAGGCGGACGCGGGTGGCGTCGGCAAATACCTTCAGGCGCGCCGACCAGTCTTCCAGATCCATGAATATCTCTATATCGCGATATGGAGATATTTTCGGCCGGGCAGGGTGTGGGGTCAACTACATACGCATGCGAATGGTTGGGGCTACAATGGGCGCTCAGCCTAGGCCTGGAGGGGTGCGACGTGGATTTCAGCTTTACCGAAGAACAATTGATGATCCAGGATGTGGCGCGCCGCATCGCCCAGGAAAAGATCGCCCCCAGCGCGGAGCAGTTCGATCGCAGCGGCGAGTTCCCGCTGGAGAACATCCGCCTGCTCGGCGAAAACGGCCTGATGGGCATCGAGGTGCCGGCTGAGTACGGTGGCGCCGGCATGGACCCGATCAGCTATGCGCTGGCAATGATCGAGATCGCCGCCGCCGACGGCGCGCATTCCACCATCGTGTCGGTCAACAACTCGCTGTTTTGCACCGGCATCCTGAAGAACGGCAGCGAGGCGCAGAAACAGCTGTACGTGCGCGCGATCGCCGAAGGCGCGCAGATCGGCGCGTTCGCACTGACCGAGCCGCAGTCCGGTTCGGATGCCTCGGCGATGCGCTGCCGCGCGGTCAAGCAGGCCGATGGCAGCTTCGTGATCAACGGCAAGAAGAGCTGGATCACTTCCGGCCCGGTCGCCAAGTACATCGTGTTGTTTGCGGTGACCGAGCCGGACAAGGGCTCGCGCGGCATCACTGCCTTTATGGTCAACGCCGATCGCGCCGGCTTCCATCGCGGCAAGACCGAGCCCAAGCTCGGCATCCGTGCCTCGGCCACCTGCGAGATCGAATTTGCCGATTACATCGCCCAGCCCGAGGAAGTGCTGGGCGTGGAAGGCGAGGGCTTCAAGACCGCGATGAGCGTGCTCGACGCCGGGCGCATCGGCATCGCGTCGCAGGCGGTCGGCATCGCGCGTGCGGCCTATGAAGCGACCCTGGCCTACGTCAAGGAGCGCAAAGCCTTCGGTGCGGCCATCGGCACCTTCCAGATGACCCAGGCCAAGATCGCCGACATGAAGTGCAAGCTGGATGCAGCGCTGCTGCTGACGTTGCGCGCGGCCTGGTTGAAGGGGCAGGGCCAGAAGTTCGGCACCGAAGCGGCCGTGGCCAAGCTCACCGCCTCGGAGGCGGCGATGTGGATCACCCATCAGGCGGTGCAGATCCACGGCGGCATGGGCTATTCGAAGGAAATGCCGCTGGAGCGTTACTTCCGCGACGCCAAGATCACCGAAATCTACGAGGGCACCTCGGAAATCCAGCGCTTGGTGATCGCGCGTGGCGAGACCGGCTTGCGCTGAAGGGCCTGATCCGGCAGTACGCCGCGGTCGACACCATCGGCCCGAGCTGCGCAGCAGTCGATCCGGCACCGTGACGCTGGCGATTGCCTCGCACGGTGTAGGAGCGCGCTTGCGCGCGATGGGGCGTTATCGATAACGCCCCATCGCGCGCAAGCGCGCTCCTACGCAAACGTGGGCGGTCAGATATCGCGGAGGCGCCGTGTCAGCGGCCTGGCGCCGGCACACCGCAAGCAACGTTACAGCCTTACATCGCGCGTGGTTGCGCCCGACCTTGTCGTGCGCGGCGCGCGCGGATCACAATCGCAGCTTCTCTGGCCTCTGGTGCGCGCATGCCCCGGTCCTTGCACGCTGTGTTTTCCCGCCTTTCGTTGTCCGCCCGTGTTCCGGTGCTGGTGTGTTGGGGGCTGTTGCTGGTCTGCGCTGCGGCAAGTGCGCAAACGCCGCCGCCCTCGATCGTGCCCACCGACCGCCTGCAGGAAGCCTGGTGGGCGCGGCGGCATGCGCAGGTGTTGGAGCAGGTGAAGCAGCACGCCGACACGCCGCTGTTGTTGATCGGCGATTCGATCACCCAGAACTACGAAAAAGCCAAGGCGCCGGACGAGGATTTTCAGCCGACCTGGCAGACCTTCTACGGCAGCCGTGGCGCGCTCAACCTGGGCTTCAGTGGCGATGGCACCGAACACGTGCTGTGGCGGCTGGCCAATGGCGAGGTCGATGGCCTGCAGCCCAAGGTCGCGCTGGTATTGATCGGTACCAACAACACCGGCCACCTCGGTCAGACCGCGGAGCAGGCCCAGCTCGGTATCGATGCGGTGGTGGCGGCGATCGAACAGAAATTGCCGCGCACGCAGATCTTGCTGGTGGGTGTGCTACCCAGCGACATCTCCGGCGAGAAGTCGCGCCGCGATGCGCAGATCAACCAGGGCCTGGCGGTGCGCTATGGCGACAATCCACGCGTGACCTATCTGGATGTGGGGTCGATCTTCCAGCGCGACGGCAAGCTGCGCACCGAGCTGTTTTACGACACTCGCTTCCGTCCGCCGGCCGCTGCCCTGCATCCGGACACGCAAGGCCAGCGCATGCTGGCCGAGGCGATCGAGCCGACCCTGGCGCGCCTGCTGGGCGAGCCGCCGGTCAAGCCGGTTGCCGCGCTGGGCCGCGATTTTGCGACCTCGCTGATTCCGGTCGACCGTCTGGAGCAGGACTCCTACGACTGGTATGCGCGTCACCATGCGGCGCTGGCCGCAGCGCGCACGCTCAAGCCCGAGGTGGTGATGATCGGCGATTCGATCACGCACTTCTGGGCCGGCACACCGCAGGCCACGCGTGTCAGTGGCCCCGAGTCCTGGAGCTGGTTGTACGGCAGGGCCCCGGTGCTGAATCTGGGCTTCGGCTGGGACCGCACCCAGAACGTGCTGTGGCGCATTCGCCAGGGTGAGCTCGACGATCTGGATCCACGCTGGGTGGTGCTGCATATCGGCACCAACAACCTCACCGGCACCGCGCAAGCGCGCGCATCCACGCCGGCCGAGACCGCGCAGGGTGTGGAGGCGGTGGTGAGCGAGGTGCGTCGCCGTTTGCCCAGGAGTCAGCTGATCCTGATGGCGATCATGCCGCGCGGCCGCCATGCCGGGGATGCGCAGCGCGCGCCCATTGCCGAGACCAACCGGCTGCTGGCCGCGCGTTATGGCAAGGATCGGTCCGTGCGCCTGGTCGATATCGGCCCTCGGATGCTGCAGCCGGACGGGACCTTGCCCGAGGCGCTGATGCCCGACGGCACCCATCCCAGTGAGACCGGGTATGCGATCTGGGCCACGGCGCTGCGCGAGGCGGGCATCACAGCAACGCCATAGGCCGTCCTGCGCTGCGGAGTCAGGGCAGCGGCCTCGAAGAGGGCGCTGCCGCCGCGCAGTAGGCTATACGGTTGCCCAGTTGCCGCGTCATGGCGTGAGCGGAATGAAGCGCCGGCCGCCGATCAATAGCGGGCTGCCATCGGCCGGCAACGCAAGCGCACGGCCACCAGCAGAACTTTCCGGACCCAGAAACCAGAAGACCCCCGATCGCTCGGAGGTCTTTTTAAACTGGTGCCCAGAAGAGGACTCGAACCTCCACGAAGTTGCCCCCGCTAGCACCTGAAGCTAGTGCGTCTACCAATTCCGCCACCTGGGCAGGTGAGCCGCGAATTTTGCAGACTCCCGGCGGGCTTGTCAATGCCTGGTTGCCGGCAATTGCGACCGGCCGGGCGAGGCGTGCCGCCCATGGCGCGGCCGCAAGGGGTACCATGTAAGCAATGACAAAGAAAAACACCCCAGATTCCGATCGGCCCAGTCGCCGCAAGTCCACCAGCCCGGGCGAGTCCACCACCGCCGAAAAACAGAAGTTGCCGGGCTGGATGCCGGACTTCCTGGTCCGCGCCGCCGCCGGTGCGTCGACCAAGTCCGCCAACAAACGCGCTGCCGACAAGGCCGCCAACGCCTCGCCAGAGCTGCCGGTAGCGCCCGCGCTGCCCACGCCGCCGGCACCACGCGCACCGCATCCGCGCAAGAGCGGTCCGCCGGCGCCGCCGCCGGAACGCTTCCAGCAGGCGCCGACCGAAGCGCCCGCCCCGGCGGCGGAGTTCAAGGACCCGCATGCCGACCGCGAGGCACTGCGCTACGCCGAGCCGATCGCCAGCCGCGAGGCCATCCTGCAGTTGCTCGACGCCTGCGATGGCCCGCAGACCGTCGAGGAAATCGCCGAACAACTCAATCTCAGCGACCGCATCGACGCGCTGAGCAAGCGCCTTGCAGCGATGGTGCGCGAAGCGCAGCTGGTGCAGAACCGTCGCGGCGGCTACGCGCCGGTGCAGCAGACCAGCCTGATTGCAGGCGTGGTGATCGCCAATCCGGAAGGCTTCGGTTTCCTCAAGCCGGACGAGGGTGGCGACGACTTGTTCCTGCCGCCTTATGAAATGCGCAAGGTCATGCACGGCGATCGTGCGCTGGCCAACGTCACCGGCATCGACCGCCGCGGCCGTCGCGAAGGTGCGATCGCCCGCGTGCTCGAACGCCGCATGTCGCGCATGCTCGGACGCTTCTTCTACGAGCATGGCGTGGCCTATGTCGACCCGGACGACAAGCGCGTGCAACGCAACGTGCAGATTGCACCTGACGGTATCGGCGAGGCGCGCGAAGGGCAGTTGGTGGTGTGCGAACTGATCGCGCCGCCGGACGCGCGGCGCCCGGCGATCGGCAAGATCATCGCGGTGCTCGGTGACAAGCTCACCCCGTCGCTGGTGGTGGAGATGGCCATCCACGGCCATGAGCTGCCGCACGAATTTCCGCAGGAAGTGCTGGACGAGGCCGCGGCAGTGCCGTTGGTGGTCGAGCCGCAGATGATCGGCGGGCGCGTGGATCTGCGGCAGATGCCGCTGGTCACCATCGACGGCGAAGACGCCAAGGATTTCGACGACGCGGTGTATTGCGAGCCCAATGTCGACGGTTTCCGTCTGGTGGTGGCGATCGCCGACGTGTCCAACTATGTGCGTCCGGGCACGCCGCTGGACGATGAAGCACAGAAGCGTGCCACCTCGGTGTATTTCCCGGGGTTCGTGGTGCCGATGCTGCCGGAGACGCTGTCCAACGGCATCTGCTCGCTGATGCCCAAGGTCGACCGCATGTGCTTCGTCTGCGACATGCAGGTGGGGCGCGACGGCGAAGTCACCGGTTCGCGTTTCTACGAAGCAGTGATGAACTCGCATGCGCGCCTGACCTATAATCAGGTCTGGAAGGCGGTGGGCGAAGACGACGCCGACACCAAGGCCTTCATCGGCCCGTTGCTGCCGCAGGTGCAGCGCCTGCACCAGCTGTACAACGTGCTGTCCAAGGCGCGCACGCAGCGTGGCGCGATCGAGTTCGAAACCTCCGAAGTGCGCTTCGTGCTCGACAACACCGGCGAAGTCACCCAGGCCGGCATGCTGGTGCGCAACGATGCGCACAAGTTGATCGAAGAATGCATGATCGCCGCCAACGTCGAGGCCGCGCGTTACCTGCTGAGCATGCATGTGCCGGCGCCGTACCGCGTGCACGAGCGGCCGCCGGAGAGCAAGTACGAAGACCTGCTGGAGTTCCTCAAGGAATTCCAGCTGAGCCTGCCGGCATGGAGCAAGGTGCGCCCCGGCGACTACACCAAGTTGCTGAAGAAGGTGCGCGCGCGCCCCGACGCGGCGCTGCTGGAATCGGTACTGCTGCGCAGCCAGAGCCTGGCGGTGTATTCGCCGGACAACAACGGTCACTTCGGTCTGGCGCTGGAGGCGTATGCGCACTTCACCTCGCCGATCCGGCGTTACCCGGACTTGCTGGTGCACCGCGCGATCAAGTACGCCCTGACCCGCGCCAGCCCGGAAAAATACATCTATACCCCGCGTCAGATGGCGGCCTTGTCGCTGCAGTGTTCCGAGCGTGGTCGGCGTGCCGACGAAGCCGAACGCGAAGTCGACGAGCGGTATCGCGCCGCGTGGATGGAAAAGCATGTCGGCGGCCAGTTCGATGGCGTGATCAGCGGTGTGACCGGGTTCGGCCTGTTCGTGGAGTTGACCCAGTCCAAGGTCAACGGCCTGGTGCATGTCACCCAGCTGCCGCAGGACTATTACCAGTTCGATCCGATTCGCAAGACGCTCAGTGGCGAGCGCCGTGGCCGCACGTTCCGTCTGGGCGATCCGGTGCGGGTGCTGGTGCTGAAAGCCAGCATGGAGGAGCGCAAGATCGACTTCCGCCTGGCCGAGGATCGCGGCGATTCGCCCGAACCGCCGCCGCCGCCGAGCGCTCAGCCGGCCAAGCGCAAGAAGAAGCAGTACTAAGCGCGTCTGCAGGACCGCGAGCCGCCGTCCGGCGGCGGCTCGCGATGCGTACGGACCGCCGGATATGAGCGGCAGGTCGTTGCGGGCAGACGCTCGCAACGCGCGCTGGATACCCACTTTCAAGGCTTGAGGCGACGATGGACGCAGCAATCGAGTACAGCGGTGGCTGCCAGTGCGGTGCCGTGCGTTTCCACGTGCGCGGCAGGCTGACGGACGCATCGATCTGCCATTGCCGCATGTGTCAAAAGGCCTTCGGTGCCTACTACGCGCCGTTGGTTTCGGTGCGCGGTGTCGAGTTCAGCTGGACACGCGGCGAGCCGAAGCGCTTCGCCTCTTCATCGATAGTGTTGCGTGGCTTCTGCGCCGAATGTGGAACGCCGCTGACCTATGAAGCGCCCGACGGCCTGGCGATTGCTGCCGGTGCGTTCGATACGCCCGAGCGACTGCCTCCGGCAATCCAGTACGGGGTGGAGCGCAAGCTGCCCTTCGTCGATGCATTGGCCGATCTGCCGGCGCGCACCACCGAGGACGATGTCGCCGCATTGGCGTTTCTGACCGATGTGGTGTCAAGGCAGCACCCGGATCACGATACCGCGCAGTGGCCAGTGTGAGTCCGCGCCCGCAGGCGTGAGTGCCTACCGCAGGGGCGCGCGACAGCGGGGTGCGTGCAGGTGCCGGCACCATCACAACGGTGCGAGCGCCATCTTCGATCCTCGCAATCGGCCGTACAGCGTGCTGAAGTTCTGGCCGTGGCCCAGGAGCACCGCGATCTCCTTGCCGCTAGCGCCGTCTGCGCTCCGGCCGTGACGTGGCAGGCCGCAGGCCCTACCATTCCCCTTTATCTCTTCGTATCCGGCGCAATGAGCAGCAAGCAGAATCAGTGGATCGTCGGCGTCAACGCCGTCGCCTCGTCCGTCGAGAACGACGCCGACAACGTGCGCGAGGTCTTGATCGAGGCCGGCAGCAAGAATCCGCGCCTGATCGAAATCGAAGAGCAGGCCCGCCGCAAAGGCATCGACGTGCGCCGGGTCAACACCCAGGCACTCGATGGCGTCGGTGGGCAGGTGCGCCACCAGGGCGTGGTCGCCCGCTATGCCGCAGCGCGGCTGTGGGCCGAAAACGAGCTCGAAGCGCTGGTGACCGCCGCCGAGGGACGTGCCTTGCTGCTGATCCTCGATGGCGTGCAGGACCCGCACAATCTCGGTGCATGCCTGCGCAGCGCGGCCGCGGCCGGTGTCACTGCAGTGGTCATTCCCAAGGACAAGTCGGCCACGGTCAACGCGACCGTGCGCAAGACCTCGGCCGGTGCGGCCGACCGTATTCCGGTGGTCGCGGTGACCAATCTGGCGCGTTGCCTGCGCGATCTGCAGAAGCAGGGCGTGTGGCTATATGGCCTGGCCGGTGAAGCCGAGGCATCGCTGTACAGCGTGGACCTGCGCGGTAACGTCGGGCTGGTGCTCGGCGGCGAGGCCGACGGCCTGCGTCGTCTCACCCGCGAGCACTGCGATGGTCTGGTCAAGATCCCGATGCCGGGCGATATCGAAAGCCTCAACGTGTCGGTGGCCGCCGGCGTGACCCTGTTCGAAGCGGTACGCCAGCGCCTGGGCGCCTGAGGCGGCGACCGAAACGACTGCGCTCACCGCCAGGTGGGCGCGGGCGCGGCCGATGCCCTGACTCGGCACGCACCACCCGTGCACTGCGCTTGCTGCGCGTCGTCCGCACCCAGCTGGCGGCTGTTCGCTCTGTGTTGCCAACCACTCTGCATCGCACGTGCGTGCCAATGGCGAGCGCAGGTCGATCGGCATGGCGAGATCGCGCGTGCGGCGCGGTTCGATCCGCGCACCCACGCAGTGGCCGAACTGCGCAAACAACGACGCCGGTGTGCTTGCCGCTGCAGTGCCGGGCGCGCAGGTGGCCCGCCGCGCATGACGTTGATCAAGGCGTACGACGATTGACCGGCGCGTGTGCCCGTTTTTGCCTACCATATCGCCAGCGAACGGCGTGTTATGTCTGATGAGAGATGGGGCGGGGGCCTGGTCGACGGGCGAGAACGGATGCGATGCCAAGGCGTCGGCACGGGGAGACAAGCGGCCGCAGCGCTGGCTCGGTGCCGTCGTCTGCATGTTGCTGGCACTGTGCTCGCTCGCGGCACTGGCTGCACCGGCCGGCACGGCGCCACTGCGCGACTACGCGATCGACAGCTGGAGCTCGCGTAACGGCCTGCCGCACAACTCCTTGCGCGATATCGCCCAGACCCGCGATGGCTACCTGTGGTTCGCCACCTGGGAAGGCCTGGTGCGTTACAACGGCCTGGAATTCGGCATCATCGACCGCAGCACGCGTCCCGGCCTGCCCGACAACGGCGTCGGCGCCTTGTACGTCGACCACGACGGGGCGCTGTGGCTCAGCGATGCGCGCGGCAATCTGGTGCGTCACGGCAGCGACGGGCAGTGGCGGCACTGGCAGCGGCAGGGACAGTGGCCGCAGGCGCTGATCCATGCAATGACCATGGATGCGCGCGGTCGCATGTGGTTGCTGTTCGAGGGCCACGGGCTGGGCTGCCTGTGGCCGGATGGGCGCTTCGAGTATTTTCCGCCGCGCGATGGCGTGCCGCTGCAGAGCAGCTTTCCGCGCATGGCGTTCGACGACCAGGGCCGGCTGCTGATCGGCACGCTGGACGGCCTGATCTACCGCGAACCGGACGGGCGCATGCATCGCGCCCCGGCCGCGTTCGGCCTGCCACCCGGGCTGGCGTGGCCATACCGCGCGCCGGACGGCACGCTGTGGGTCGTCGCCGGCGAGCAGCTGTATCGGCTGCGGGGCGAGACTGCCGAGCTGGTACGGCGGGTGCCCGGGCAGGGCCATTTCACCGCGATGCTGCAGGACCACCATGGCGACCTGTGGCTGGGCAGCGAAAATCAGGGGCTGCTGCGCATCGGCAGTCATGGAGTGGAGCATCTGCCGGCTGGTCGCAGCCTGCCGACCGGGCGCATCGTCAGCCTGCGCGAGGATGCCGAAGGCAGCATCTGGGTCGGCGCCAACGGCGGGCTGTTTCGGCTGCGCGAAACCCTGTTCAGCAGTTACAGCCAACGCGATGGGCTGAGCGGCGACTACGCCCGCGCGGTGCTGGAAGACCGCGACGGCAGCCTGTGGATCGCCAGCACCGCCGGCCTGGATCGCATGCTGCCGGACGGGCGCATCGTGCCGGTGGCGGTGACCACGCCATCCGGGCGCAAGCTCTCGGTGCTCAGCCTGGCGCTGGATCGGCACGGCGATCTGTGGGTGGGCACGTATGCCGATGGCGTCTTCGTGCTGCACGACGGACGCCTGCTGCGGCATTACGGCGACGCCGAGGGCATTCCCAGCGGGCATATCCGCGCCATCGTGATCGACGAATCCGGCGTGGTGTGGCTGGCCACGCAGCGCGGCGTGGTGAAGCTGGTGAACGGCAAGCGGGTGCCCCTGGCGGTCGACGGCCTGCCCGATGGGGTGGTGACCGCGCTGGCCAGCATCGATGGTGCGCTGTGGATCGGCTCGGTCGACGGCGCGGCGGTACTGCGCGAGGGAAAATTGCAGCAATTGAATCTGGAAGCGCTGGGCGGCGCGCGGAGCGTGTTCGGTTTTCAGCGCATCGGTGACGTTGTCTGGATCTCGACCGATCGCGGCCTGTACCGGGTGCGCAACGGCAGGCTCGCACGCGTGGGGCTGGAGCAGGGCATGCCGGTCGATACGGTGTTCCAGCTGGTCGGCGACCGTCTCGGCAACGCCTGGATCAGCAGCAATCGCGGCGTGCTGCGCACGCAACTCACCCTGCTCGACGCGGTTGCGGATGGACGCGGCCGGCTGGTCATCGAACGCTATGGCGAGATCGACGGCATGGGCAACGCGCAGGCCAACGGCAGCTCTGGGCCGAGCATGATCGCGCGTGCCGACGGCTCGATCTGGGTGGTCACCGCCGGCGGCGTGAGCACGGTCGACCCGGCGCGCCTGCAGCGCTTTCGCGAGCGGCGCGCGCCGCCGGCGGTGATCGAAAGCGTGCAGCAGGACGCACGTCCGCTGACATGGCGGCAGCAGGCGCGCCTGCCGGGCGGGCATCGCCTGAACGTGTCCTACGTCGGCATGAGCTTCCTGCTGCCGGAGCGGATCGAGTACCGCACGCGGCTGGAGGGCCTGGACAGCGACTGGACCGAGCGTGGCCGGCAACGCAGCGTGGAATTCATCGGCCTGCCGCCGGGGCGCTACCGTCTGCATGTGGCGGCCCGTCACCCGGGCGGTGCCTGGAGTCCGCACGAGGCGGTGTGGGCGTTCGAGGTGCTGCCGCTGTGGTGGCAGCGCCAGGACGTGCGTCTTGCCGCGGTACTGGGTGCGATTTTATTGCTGGCGCTGGTGTATCGGTTCCTGCTACGCCGCTATAAGAGCCACAACGCACGCCTGGCCGAACTGGTGCGCAAACGCACCGAAGATCTGCAACTGCAGGCGCAGCGTTTGCTGCAGGCCAACCAGGAAAAGAGTGAGCTGCTGACACGGCTGCGCATCAAGTCGGATGTGTTCGAGCGCCAGGCGCACGAGGACGCCCTGACCGGGCTGCCTAACCGCAGGCATTTCGACGAGGCGCTGGCGCGCGACATCAGCCGCGCACGCCGCAGCGGGCGGCCGTTGGTGCTGGCGATTCTGGATATCGATCATTTCAAGCGCATCAACGACCACTATTCGCACGCCAGTGGCGATGCGGTATTGCATGAAGTCGGTGTGCTGCTGACCGCCGCCGCGCGCGCGTCGGACC
Source organism: Xanthomonas sp. WHRI 6108 (assembly GCF_040202385.2). Taxonomy (NCBI): domain Bacteria; kingdom Pseudomonadati; phylum Pseudomonadota; class Gammaproteobacteria; order Lysobacterales; family Lysobacteraceae; genus Xanthomonas; species Xanthomonas sp. WHRI 6108. The sequence goes on from NZ_CP168198.1 coordinate 1,755,805, forward strand.
TGCCGGCGCGCCTGGGCGGCGAAGAGTTCGCCCTGCTGCTGGCCGACACGACGCTGGAGGATGCACAGGCGCTGTGCCAGCGCATCCGCGCGCTGTTCCACGCGCGCCACGGCTGGGGCGGCGTGGAAGGCCTGCAGGTGACCTTCAGTGCCGGCGTGGCCCAGTTGCGCGACGACGACACCGGCTCATCGCTGATGCAGCGCGCCGATCAGGCGCTGTACCAGGCCAAGAGCGCGGGGCGCGATCGCATCTGTGTGGGTTAGGTGCTGGGATTGGGGATTGGGGATTGGGGATTGGCAAGGGCAGTGTGTTGATCTGCTTTAGAACCCACCGACTGGCTGTGCCATTGCGTGCGGCGCATCGTGGCTCAGCAGAAGGGACGCGTCAGGCAGCGTGCCTTTGCGAATCCCCAATCCCCAATGCCCAATCCCCAATCCCCGCTCAAACAGGCCCCGGCCAGGCATTGGCGATCGTGCAGAACAGCCGCGCGGTCTGCTCGGTGTCGTAGACCGCGCTATGCGCATCGGCGGCATTCCATTCCAGGCCTGCGGCCTGTGCCGCGCGCGCCAGCACGGTCTGCCCGTACGCCACGCCGGCCAGGGTCACGGTGTCGAACACGCTGAACGGATGGAACGGGTTGCGTTTGTGGCCCACGCGCGCAACTGCGGCGTTGAGGAAGTTCAGGTCGAAATGCGCGTTATGGCCGACCAGGATCGCGCGCTGGCAGCCGTACTTCTTCACTGCCGCACGCACCGGCGCGAACACATGGTCCAGCGCGTCCTTTTCCTGCTTGGCGAAGCGGAACGGGTGGTCGAGCACGATGCCGGTGATCTCCAGCGACTTCGGGTCGATCTCCAGTCCTGGCGCGGGCACCAGATGGGCACTGGCGGTGTCGCCGGGGAAGAACCGCCCGTCGGCATCCATTTCGATCGGCACGCAGGCAATTTCCAGCAGGGCGTGCTTGTTCCAGTCGAAACCTCCCGTTTCCACATCCACCACCACGGGCAGATAGCCGCGGAAGCGCCGCGACATGGGCAGGAAGGAGGGGGCAGGCTGCAGGTCGACCGGTTCGTTCATCGACATAGCCTAGCAGGTCGTACGGCCGGCCCGATCGTGGCAGCTGGCGGCCTGCCCACGTGTACTGAGCGGCGATCCGGCAAACAAAAGCCCGACCCGTGTTGCCACGGATCGGGCCCGGAAGCTGTGCTACACCGCTGGCGTCAGCGGGCGGCGACCACGCTTGCGATCAGCCCGGTGGCCACCGCAATCAGTACGTAGTTGTTGTCCACGCGGCGCCACTCGTGCCCGCGCTGCGGCGTGTTCAAGTGATGCTTGCGGTAGTCGCTCACCCGCGTGCCGCGATGGTCCGGTGCCAGACGTTCGCCACGCCGATACGGCGGGCCGCGACGATCGTTGCGGTGGTCGTCGTTGTGTGCGCTGGGGCGGTGGTCACGCTTGTCATCGTGCCTGTCGTCGCGATGATCGTCGCGGCGGTCCGGGCCATGCGCGTCGTGCTGCTGCGCGCTGCGGTCGCGGTCGTCATGCTGTTGCGGCGCGGCGAACGCTGCGCCGGACGTCAACAGCGACACAACCATGAGGGATCCGATGATGCGTTTCATCTGCCTACTCCTGCGTCACAGGAACAGCCTGTGCGAGCTCACCGTAGGCATTTGGAGCTGAATACGTAATGAAATAAGGCGTTGCGGGCTGTGCCGGCAAATGCCGCCGGCACACGTTGACGATCAGATGACGCCGGTGGTGCTGGTGTCGTCGCGCTTCAGGCGCGGCGGCAGCGGCTGTTCGCCGTGGACGAGGAACCACACGTTCTCGGCGATGTTGGTGGCGTGGTCGCCGATGCGCTCCAGGTTCTTGGCCATGAACAGCAGGTGCGTACACGGAGTGATGTTGCGCGGGTCTTCCATCATGTAGGTCAGCAACTCGCGGAACAGCGCGGTGTATTGCGCATCCAGGCGTGCATCTTCGTCGCGCACGCGGATGGCCGCATCGGCATCCTTGTTGCGGTACGCCTGCACCGCTTCGCGCACGGCATCGGCGGCCATCTGGCCGAGCGCACGCAGGCCCACCGTCTGCGGCAGCGGCGGTGCGGAATTAAGCGCGATCGAGCGCTTGGCGACATTGGCCGCGTAATCGCCGATGCGTTCGATATCGGCCGGAATGCGCAGGCCGGCCAGGATCTCGCGCAGGTCACGCGCCATCGGCCCACGCAACGCCAGCCGCATCACGTCGTGGCTGATCGCGTGCTCCAGCGCATCGATCGCCTCGTCGTTGACCACGATGCGATGCGCGGCGTTGTCGTCGCGACGCTCCACCACATCCAGTGCGGCTTCCAGCTGCGCCACCGCCGTGTCGCCCATGCGCACGATCTCGGCGACAAGACGGTGCTGCTCCTCGTCGTAGCTTTTGACGATATGGTCGTTGAGGTGCTGGTTCATCGTGATCTCGATTCGTGGCGGTGGTGGATGTCCGCCGTAACCCTGGCGACATCGCGGGTGATGCAAATGTCGTGCCGGGCAGTGCGGCGGAGCTGCGTCAATGCGGCGTTGCGATGGCCCGCCTTACATCAACCGAAACGGCCGGTGATGTAGTCCTCGGTCTGCTGCTTGGATGGCTGGGAGAAAATCGTTTCGGTGCGGTCATGCTCGATCAGGTCGCCCAGGTACATGAAGGCTGTGTAGTCGGAGACACGCGCCGCCTGCTGCATGTTGTGGGTCACGATCACGATGGTGTATTCGCGTTTGAGCTCTTCCACCAGTTGCTCGATACGGCTGGTGGAAATCGGATCCAGCGCCGAGGTCGGTTCGTCCAGCAGCAACACGTCCGGGCGGAGCGCCACCGCGCGTGCGATGCACAGCCGCTGCTGCTGGCCGCCGGACAGGCCCAGCGCGCTTTGCCCCAGCTTGTCCTTGACCTCGTCCCACAGCGCGCCCTGGCGCAGCGCCTGCTCGACCCGGTTCTGCATGTCGGCCTTGGACAGTTTTTCGTGGTGGCGGATGCCGTAGGCGACGTTTTCGAAGATCGTCATCGGAAACGGCACCGGCTTCTGGAACACCATGCCGACCTTGCTGCGCAGCCGGTTCATCGGGTACTTCGGCGACAGGATGTTTTCGTTGTCCAGCAGCACTTCGCCGCGCGCTTCCATCTTAGGATACAGCGCATAGATGCGGTTGAAGATACGCAGCAGGGTGGACTTGCCGCAGCCCGACGGCCCGATCAGCGCGGTGACGCGCTTTTCCGGAATCTCGATGTTGATGCCCTTGAGCGCGTGGTACTTGTCGTAATAGAAGTCCAGATTGCGTGCGGCCACTTTCACCGGCGCCTGCGCGGCCGGTGCTCCCTTGGCGGCCGGAACGGCGATGCGATGCATCGGCATGGCGTTTTGGAGATCGTTCATGTCGGGTGTCCGGAGGGAGAGGTCAGTCATTGGAAATCTTGTTGCGCAATAGCAGGGCGCGCGCGCCCAGGCTCACCAGCAGCACGAACACGGTCAGCACCAGCGCGCCGGACCAGGCCAGGGTCTGCCAGGTCTCATAGGGGCTGCCGGCGAACTGATTCATGATCACCGGCACGCTGGCCATCGGCTGGAACACGTTGCTGTTCCAGTACTGATTGCCGAAGGCGGTGAACAGCAACGGCGCGGTCTCGCCGCTGATGCGGGCCAGGGCCAGCAGGATGCCGGTGAGGATGCCGGCCGAGGCGGCGCGATACAGCACCTGCACGGTGACCTTCCACTGCGGGATGCCCAGCGACAACGCCGCTTCGCGCATCTGCGCCGGCACCAGGCGCAGCATTTCGTCGGTGGTGCGCACCACCACCGGCAGCACGATGAAGGCCAGCGACAGCGCGCCGGCAAACGCGGAGAAGCGCCCGCCGGTCTGCATCACGTACAGCGTGTAGACGAACAACCCCAGCACGATCGACGGTGCCGACAACAAGATGTCGTTGACGAAGCGCACCACCAACCCGGCCTTGCGTGCATTGCCGTATTCGGCCAGCCAGGTGCCGGCGGCAATGCCCAGTGGCGTGCCGATCGCCAGCGCCAGGCCGCACATCACCGCACTGCCGAAGAAGGCATTGAGCAGGCCGCCTTCCTGCATCGGCGGCGGTGTCATCTTGGTAAACAGGTTGACGTCGATGCCCGGCACGCCCTTGGACAACAAGGTCCACAGGATCCAGGCCAGGAAGAACAGGCCGAACACCGCGGTGACGCAGGACAGCAACAGTGCGATCGCGTTGGTCACGCGGCGGCGGTTGTACAACGATTGCGAGACCGAGGACATCAGTTGCCCTCCCGACGCGACAGCTGCATCAGCATGAAGCGCGCAATCGCCAGCACGATAAAGGTCACGATGAACAAGACAAAGCCCAGCAGCAGCAATGCCGAGCGATAGGTTTCGGTGGCCTCGCCGAAGTCATTGGCGATCAGTGCGGCGATGGTGGTGCCGGGCTCCAGCAGCGACGGCGACAGCCGCACCGTGTTGCCGACCACGAACGCCACTGCCATGGTTTCGCCCAGCGCACGGCCCAGGCCCAGGAACACGCCGCCGATCACCGCAGAGCGGGTATAGGGCAGCACGATGTCCCAGCTGACTTCCCACTTGGTCGACCCCAGCGCATACGCCGATTCCTTCAGGCGCGTCGGCACGGTCAGGAACACCTCGCGCATCACCGAGGAGATGAACGGAATCACCATGATCGCCAGCACGAAGCCTGCGGTCAGCAACCCGATTCCCAACGGCGGGCCCTGGAACAACGGGCCGATCAAGGGCAGCGTGCCCAGGTGATCGTTGAGCCAGGGCGTCACGTGTTCGGTCATCACCGGCACCAGCACAAACAGGCCCCACATGCCGTAGATGATCGACGGGATGCCGGCCAGCAGTTCGATGGCGGTGCCGACCGGGCCGCGCAGCCAGCGCGGCGCCACCTCGGTGAGGAAGAACGCGATACCGAAACTCACCGGCACCGCAATCACCATCGCAATCAATGCGGTGACCAGGGTGCCGTAGATCGGCGCCAGCGCGCCGTATTTGTTTTCCACCGGATTCCAGTCGGCGGAATAGAAAAAGCTCAGGCCCTGCATCTGCAAGGCATGGCGCCCGCCCCACAGCATCGACAGCGCGGCGCTGCCGAGCGCCAACAGGACGAAGACGACCGTGGCGGCCAGCGCAAGCTTGAACAGGCGATCGGCACGTGCATCGCGCAGGTCGCGGCCGCGCGGGGCGGTCATCGCTTCGGGAATGGCGGTGGCATTCATTCGATTGGACTCGTCACCCGCGCACTGGCGGGAGCGTGAGACAGCAGGAACGGCGAGGCGCCCGCAGGCACCTCACCGCAGCGCAACCCGCCATCACAGCGGGTGCAGGGCATCACTTGAACTCGCTGGCCCAGTAGGCCTGGATTTGCTTGACCAGTTCCGGCGGCAGCGGCACGTAATGCAGTTCGCTGGCCTGGGCCTGGCCGTTGTCCAGCGCCCACTTGAAGAAGTCCAGCGTCGCCTTGCTGCGCGCCGCATCCTTGGGCTGCTTGTGCATCAGCATGAAGTTGGTCGCGGTGATCGGCCAGGCCTTCTCGCCCGGTGCGTTGGTGATCACCAGGTTGAAATCCTTGGCGTTGGCCCAGTCGGCGCTGGCGGCAGCGGCGGCGAAGCTTTCTGCATTCGGCTCCACCCACTGGCCGGCCGCATTCTGCAGCGAGGCGTAGGGCATCTTGTTCTGCAGGGCGTAGGCCAGTTCGACATAACCGATCGAACCCTTGATCTGCTGCACGTACGAGGCCACGCCTTCATTGCCCTTGCCGCCGACGCCACCTGGCCACTGCACCGAGGTGCCTTCGCCGACCTTGCTCTTCCACTCCGGGCTGACCTTGGACAGGTAGTTGGAGAAGTTGAAGGTGGTGCCCGAACCATCGGAGCGATGCACCAGGTTGATCTTGGTCGCCGGCAGCGTCACGCCCGGATTGGCCGCGACGATCGCCGCGTCGTTCCACATCGTGACCTTGCCCAGGAAGATGTCGCCCAGCAGCGCGCCGGTCAGGCGCAGCTTGCCCGGTGCGATGCCTTCCAGGTTCACCACCGGCACCACGCCGCCGATCGCCGACGGGAACTGGCCCAGGCCGGCCTGCTGCAGTTCGGCGCTGTCCAGCGGCTTGTCGGTCGAACCGAAGTCCACCGTGCCGGCCTTGATCTGCGCAATACCGCCGCCGGAGCCGATCGACTGGTAGTTCACCTTGTTGCCGGTGGCGGCGTTGTAGTCGGCCGACCACTTGGAGACCAGCGGATAGATGAAGGAGGCACCGGCGCCGGAGATCTCGGCACTCTTGCTGTCGCCAGCGGTGGCACCTGCGGCGGTGGCACCCTTGGCGGTGTCGCCGGACTGCGCATCCTTGCCGGGCGAGCAAGCGGCCAGGGCGAGGGCGATGGTGAGGGACAGGGCGGTCAGGCTGGCCGACTGCAGTTTCATGGAAGCTCCGAGGCTGGGTTGGCCGGGGGACCCGGCAGACCACGCTATGAAATGATGTTTTTGTTACACGTGCATGACAGTGCCTTTTGGAGAAGGCATCACAAAAAAGACGCGACCCCGTGGGGGCCGCGTCCCGGTGCCGACGCCGGGGAGAGAGACGGCGTCGTTCCTGTCGCTGTGGCTGGCGTTACTTGGGCAGGTTCTTGGCCCAGTAGCCTTCGATCTGGGTCACCAGGCTGTCCGGCAGCGGCACGTAGTCCAACTGCTTTGCCTGCGCATCGCCCTTGCTGTAGACCCAGCGGAAGAACTCCAGCGTGTTCTTGAGGCCGGCCGCGTTCTTGGGCTTCTTCTGCACCAGGATGAAGTTGGTGGCGGTGATCGGCCAGGCGTTGTCGCCGGAGGCGTTGGTCATCACCAGGTAGAAGTCCTTGCTGTTGCCCCAGTCGGCGCTGTTGGCGGCGGCGGCAAAGGTCTCGTCGGACGGCTGCACGAACTTGCCGGCGGCGTTCTTCATCGCGGTGTAGGCCATCTTGTTCTGCAGCGCATACGACAGCTCGACGTAGCCGATGCCGCCCTTGATCTGCTTCACGTACGCGGCCACTCCCTCGTTGCCCTTGCCGCCGATGCCGGTCGGCCATTGCACCGCGGTGCCTTCGCCGACCTTGCCCTTCCAGTCCGGGTTGACCTTGGACAGGTAGTTGGTGAAGTTGAAGCTGGTGCCCGAACCGTCGGAGCGATGCACCACGGTGATCTTGCCGTCGGGCAGCTTGACGCCCGGGTTGAGCGCGGCGATCGCCGGGTCGTTCCAGGTGCTGACCTTGCCCAGGAAGATGTCGCCCAGGGTCTTGCCGTCCAGCTTCAGCGCGCCTGCCGCCACGCCGGGCACGTTGACCACCGGCACCACACCGCCGATCACCGACGGGAATTGCGCCAGGCCGGCCGCGGCCAGTTCTTCTGGCTTGAGCGGCGCATCGGACGAGCCGAAATCCACGCTGGCTGCCTTGATCTGGGCGATGCCGCCGCCCGAACCGATCGATTGGTAGTTGACCTGCTTCTTGGTGGCCGCGTTGTAGTCGGCCGACCACTTGGACATCACCGGGTAGATGAACGACGCACCGGCGCCGGTGACATCGGCGGCCTGGGCGCACAAGGCCAGCGAGGCGGTGAGCACGCCGACGGCCAGACGGGTCTTCAGAGAGTGGATCACGGAACAGCTCCTGTAGCGAAGGGATGAGGACGTCCCGCGGTCGTGCCATTGCAGGGCAGGGGCATGACTGCGCGATGTCCGGGAGATGACATGCAGATGACGGCGTTGCGGCGGGGCGCGTTGCCGGGTCGGATCAGGGTGATTGCCGCCGTGGCACGCTCACGGGAGCGCAGCACGGCGGCCGATCCAGCGCGCACTTACCAATAGAACTGCGCACGTGCCTCGATGATCGACGGGTTGTCGTCGACCAGGCCACGCGTGGCGCTGTTGTAGCGGGTGCTTTCCACCTTCGCGTAGTCGAGTGCGAACTTGAAGTTGGAGCGCCAGTACCAGTTGGCACCGATCGTCCACACATCCATCTTGCCGCCCAGCACGCCGTCCACGAACGGCGTGGTGCCGTTGGAGACCAAGTGGCCGTCGTTGAGGTCCAGGGTGTCGTAGCGCACCGCCAGCTGCCACATCCCCGAGGCCGGCGCGTTCGGCAGCGGGGTGGTCGGCACGCCGGCCTTGTAGCCCCAGGTCTCGCCGGTGATGTTCCAGACGCCGCTGACGTACCAGCCGTCACTCTTGTAATCGTTGGCGTTGTTGCCGATGCGCTTGGCGTTTTCCTGGAAGAACTCGCTCTGCAGCTTGAACGGGCCGGTGATCCACATCGCCTCGGCGCCGGCCACACCCACGCGGTCCACGTTGGTGATGGCGCCGCTGTCGATCAGGCGCACGGTGGTCAGGTCGGCGTCGGGGCGTGCGCGCAGGCGCAGGGTGTCGTCGTCGGTGTCGTAACCCAGGTAGCTCAGGCCGAAGTGCAGCACGTTGCCGCTCTCGTTGATCGGCGCCCAGGTGCCGCGCGCGCCGTAGCCGCTGCCGTGTGCCTGGTTGCGGGTCAGTTCGCGGCCGAACGCACTGGCGGTGATGCTCCAGTCGTTGTCGCCCATGCCGTAGGCCACGCCCAGCCGGCGCGAGATGCCGTAGGTGTTGGTCACTGCGGCCTTGGAGACGAAGTCGTTGTTCTTGGTGCTGGACAGCTCTTCCAGGCTGTTGGGTTGCTTGAACTGGCCGACCTGCAGATAGTTGTTGGCGTTGCCGGCGAACTTGTACTTGATGTTGTTGTCGAGGAAACGCCCGGTGCTGCGGATGGTGGTGCCGCGGATGGTGACTTCCTTCAGCACGCTCGGGTCGTAACCGGCCACCCATTCGAAATTGCCCGGGCCCTTGCCCTTGAGCACCAGCTCGGCACGGCGGATGCTGAATTCGGAATTGTCGCCATTGGCACCGATCGGGCCATTGAGGTCCTGCACATCGTTGTGGAACCAGTTGCCGTCGGCCTGGACCAGGCCTTCGAGCGACATCTCCGAGCCGCCGATCACGTCGATGGCGATTTCGGCGTGCGCGGCGGGTGCGGCCAGCGCCAGCAGCAGGGCGGAGCCAAGCAGGGTGGGAGAAAGTTTCATATGTGCCTTGCGACCTGAGAAAGTGAGCGCAGGCTATGGCGTGAAAGTTGCGTTAATGTGACAACTTCAGATCGCGTTGAAATCTGGTTTTTGTCAACAAAGACAAAGATTTACGCGCGTTTGTTTTTTGTCATCGTGTGTCATGAGTCTGAACGGACCGCGTCGTATGACAGATGTGACAGTGGCACGGTTCACCGTTTCAGCGAGCTCAAGCTTATTGCGACCTGAACCAACCAGGTGGAACTGTGGCGTATCAAGCGCTTTGTGCGTCGCACCACTTGCACAGGCGCGTTCTAAATTGTTAGTTTCGAGGCCATGTTTCCTCGATTCCTCCAGTTGCTGTTGGTCTGCCTGCTCGCGCTTACTGCGTGGTCGGCGGCCGATGCGCACAGCCGCATCCACGATGCGCTTGTGGGCGACGGCGTGGCGGTAATGGCGGACGCTGGCGAAGAACGTGATGCAGCCGATGATCTGCAGGGCGACGGGGACGCACAGACCCAGGTCGATACCCATTCTGCAGACGATATCCCCTTGCTCTCCCAGGCATGGCCGGTGGTTGCACGTTATTTCCCCTCTTGGTACGCGCATTACGCGCCGGCAACTCAAAAACGCGACCTGATCCCGCAACTGCGTCCTCCCAACGCAGTGCGCGCCTGATCCTCCGTTAGTCGCGTCAACCGGTGCAGCGCACCGGATTCCTTTGACTTGTTCGTCTTTGCACTTCGCGGTTCGCGCCGCGGAGAGCCATCCGTTGCCTAGAGGTATCTCCCATGGAAAGTTTGCTAGAAGGTTTTCGTCATTTCCGTAAGGAAGTGTATCCGCGCCAGAGTGCGCGCTTTCAGGAACTGGCCGGTGGCCAGAGTCCGCATACGTTGTTCATCACCTGCGCCGATTCGCGTGTCATGCCGGAGCTGATCTTCTCCGCACAGCCGGGCGAACTGTTCGTCTATCGCAATATCGGCAATGTGGTGCCGCCTTACTCCCAGCACGTCAGCGGCGTGGTTGCGGCGATCGAATACGCCATCGCCGTACTGGGCGTGCGGCACATCGTGATCTGCGGTCATACCGACTGCGGTGCAATGAAGGCGGTGCTCAAGCCGGAATCGCTGGAAGACGTGCCGTCCGTGGCGGCCTGGCTCAAGCACACCGATGCAGCGCGTCACGTCACTGCCCATCACGGACACGATCCGCACAGCCAGGAAGCGCTGAGCTGCATGACCGAAGAGAACGTGGTCTCGCAGCTGGACCATCTGCGTACGCAGCCGGTGGTCGCCGCGCGTCTGGCGGCCGGTACCTTGCGCATCCATGGCTGGATCTATGACATCGCCCATGGCGAGATCCGCGCCTTCGATGCCGAGAAGGGTGGCTTCCGTCCGTTGTTGGCGGACAACACCCCCGAAGCCACCCCACGTCCGCGACTGCAGCAAGTCGTGCGCGCTGAACTCGCCTGACGGAGCACATCATGAACACATCAGGTATCGGCGGATATTTCCGCCAGGGACTGTTCGGACGTGATTTGTTGTCGTCTGTCGTGGTCTTCCTCGTCGCGCTCCCGTTGTGTATGGGCATTGCGATCGCTTCCGGCATGCCGCCGGCCGCAGGTCTGATCACCGGCATCATCGGTGGGCTGGTCGTCGGCTTCCTGGCGGGCTCTCCTCTGCAGGTGAGCGGACCGGCCGCCGGCCTGGCTGTGTTGGTGTTCGAGCTGGTTCGCGAGCATGGCGTTGCCGCCCTGGGTCCGGTGATCCTGCTGGCCGGTGCGATTCAGTTGATTGCCGGCCTGTGCCGCGCAGGCGTGTGGTTCCGGATGACGTCGCCGGCCGTGGTGGCCGGCATGTTGTCGGGCATCGGCATCCTGATCGTGGCCTCGCAGGCACATGTGCTGATGGACGCCGCTCCCAAAGCGCGCGGTCTGGAAAACTTCGCTGCTTTGCCGGCCGTGGTTTGGCAGGCGATCACCGAAGGAACCGGCCGCACCGCGTTGTTCGTGGGTCTGGCCACCATCGGCATCATCCTGGCATGGGACAAGCTGCGTCCGCAGCGTCTGCGCTTTTTGCCGGGTGCGTTGATCGCGGTGGTGGTGGTCACGGCGACGGTGCAGTTGCAGGGCCTGAACGTCAACAAGGTCGACGTGCCGACCAATCTGTTCTCGGCGATCAGCATCCCCAGCGTCGCGGACATCTTCGGCGTGTTCAATGCGACGTTGCTGGTGTCGGCGGTGACCTTTGCCTTCATCGCCAGCGCAGAGACCTTGCTGTCGGCGGCGGCGGTGGATCGCATGCATCAGGGTGTGCGTACGCAGTACGACCGCGAGCTGGCGGCGCAGGGTGTGGGCAATATGCTGTGCGGCTTCCTGGGCGCATTGCCGATGACCGGCGTGATCGTGCGTAGCGCAGCCAATGTGCAGGCAGGTGCGGCCACGCGCATGTCCACGGTGCTGCATGGCGGCTGGTTGCTGGTGTTCGCGATGCTGCTGCCGTGGCTGTTGCGGATGACGCCGGTGGCGTGTCTGGCCGGCATCCTGGTCTACACGGGCGTGAAGATGATCAAGATCGGGCAGGTCAAGGAGCTGGCGACCTATGGCCGTGGCACCGCGGCGATCTACCTGGCGACCACCTTCGCGATCGTGGCGACCGACCTGCTGACCGGCGTGCTGATCGGCTTCGGCCTGTCGTTGTTCCGTCTGGCCCTGCATTCTTCGCGCCTGAAGGTGGACGTGCGTGAGCACGAGCACAAGAAGGACGAGATGCATCTGACCCTGCAGGGTTCGGCGACGTTCCTGAAGGTGCCGGCGATGGCGCGTACGCTGGAAAGCGTGCCGCCGAACACCGCACTGCACCTGGACGTGGCCAAGCTGCATCACGTCGACCACGCCTGCATCGAGTTGCTGCGCGACTGGAGCCGGAACGCGGCCTCGCGCGGCTGCGAGCTGGTGGTGGACTGGAAAGAGCTGGATCGACGCGTGGAAGGCCAGCCGACGGTGGAAAGCGCGCTGCTCGAACAGCGCGTGGAGCAAGCCAAGGCGGCGTAGACCTGCTGCAGACGCCCGGCGCTCGCGCCGGGTGACATCTATCGTGACCGGGTGATGCATGGCGCCGCAAGACGCATCATCCCGGTCGCGATTTTTTTTTGGGCGGGGATTGGGGATTGGGGAGTCGGGATTTGGGATTCGTAAAAGCGCACGCTGGCCTTGCCGGCGTGATTGCTTGGCCGTCGGTTTGCGGATTGGTTGGTTGTTGAGACGCGCGTTAGCCTTTTGCTGTTATCGGCCTTTCGGCGGGTGCGGGGGTCTTGTCGCGGTAGCGGCATAGGTCGTGGATCACGCAGCCTGGGCAATCGGGTTTGCGTGCCTTGCAGACGTAGCGGCCGTGCAGGATGAGCCAGTGGTGTGCGTCATGCAGGAATTCGGCAGGAATGACCTTGACCAGTTTGTCCTCGACCGCGCGCACGTCCTTGCCCGGCGCAAGACCGGTGCGGTTGGCGACGCGGAAGATATGCGTGTCCACCGCCATGGTGGGCTCGCCGAACGCGGTGTTGAGCACGACGTTGGCGGTCTTGCGGCCGACGCCGGGTAAGGCCTCCAGCGCAGCGCGATCGTGCGGCACCTCGCCGCCGTATTGCTCCAACAGGATCCTGCAGGTGGCGATGACGTTCTTGGCCTTGGCGTTGAACAGGCCAATCGTGGCGATGTAGCGCTTCAGGCCTTCTTCGCCCAGATCGAGAATGTCGCGCGGAGTATTGGCCACCGGATACAGCTTGCGGGTGGCCTTGTTGACGCCGACATCGGTGGCTTGTGCCGACAGCAGCACCGCGATCAGCAACTCGAACGGCGTGGTGTATTCCAGTTCGGTGGTCGGGTGCGGATTGAGCTCGCGCAGGCGCGCGAACATCTCCTGTATTTCGGGCTTGCGCATGTTGCTGCCGCGCCGTGCCGGCGCGGTGACGTGGATTGCGTTCATGGCTGTGCTCCACCAGCGGCCTTGGCCTTGGCGCGCGCCAGGATGGCCGCAGCCAGCGGCGGTAATGCGGCGGCCGCCGGTTGGCTGGGCGCCGCTGCCGGCGTCCGGCGTGCATCGCGTTCGGCAGCGCGACGTTGCAGGCGCGCGGCGCGTGCACGGTAGCGGTCGCGTGCTGCCCAGGCATCGCGTAGCCGTTGTTGTGCGGCCAGCAGCACCGCGCTCAGTTGCGGGTAGGCCGGATCGAGCAGGTCGTCGCGTGGATCGGGCCGGTACTCCATCAGGCCCAGTGCCAACGCACGATCGAGATCGTCGGCGTGGACGCAGTCGAGCAGCTGCTGGGCCAGTGGACGTGGTGCCGATGTGGGGTCGAACGTCATGGCAGGCCGATCAGCGGTTGAGAAAGTGTGCGGGGCGTTTTTCGAGAAAGGCGCCGGTGCCTTCGCGCATGTCGTCGCTGGCGAACAACAGTGCAAATTGCGCGGTTTCCAGCTGCAGGCCTTCTTCGATGGCGCATTCGCCACCGAACACCACCGCATCCAGGATGCCGCGCAGCGCGAGCGGTGCGGCGGCGGCCAGGCGTTGTGCCAGGGCGAGGGTTTCGTCCTGCAATGCCTCCGGCTCGACTACGCGATTGACCAGACCCAACTGGAACGCGCGCGCAGCATCGATCGGCAGGCCGAGCAGGCACAGTTCCAGCGCTGCCGCTCGCCCGGTCAGACGCAACAGCCGTTGCGTGCCGCCGAAGCCGGGGATCAGGCCAAGATTGATTTCCGGCTGCCCAAGACGCGCGCTGGATGCGGCGATGCGCAGATGGCAGGCCATCGCCAGCTCCAGCCCGCCGCCGAGTGCAAAGCCATTGACCATGGCGATCACCGGCTTGGGCATGCGCTCGATCCGGCGCATCAGCTGCTGGCCGAGCAGCGAGAACTCGCGGCCCTGCATCGCCGACAGATCGCGCATCTCGGCGATGTCCGCGCCGGCGACAAACGCCTTGGGGCCGGCACCGGTCAGTATCACCACGCGGATGTCGTCCGCGCTCGCTGCCTCGGCGAAGGCGTGATCCAGCGCCTGCAGCGTTTCCTGGTTCAAGGCGTTCAGTTTGTCCGGTCGATTGACCGTGATCGTCCGTACACTGGCGTGGTCGGCGATCAGAATGACGTGATTGGACATGGAAATCCTTACGAACGTAAAAAATTAGTAAATGCGGAACTTCCGAAAGCCTTGCTGGTCATAGCTTTCGTGATAAGTAGCGGTTCGCTATCGCGGCCGCTATCCTAGCGCGTCATCTCAGGCGGCAGACCCGTCCTGTGCCACCACCCTGGAGAATTGTTTGATGAAGTTGCGTTCTATCGCGGTCGCTGTGGCGGCCCTGGCCCTGACGGGCAATGCACTGGCCCAGGACACGACGTCCGAGAAGGGCAAGTTGAGCTACTACTTCGGCTATGACTACGGCAACAACCTTGCCGAGCTCACCGGCCGCGGCGAGCAGCTCGACATCAACTCGGTGGTAAAGGGTCTGCAGGACGCCTATGCCAAGAAGCAGCCGGCGATCACCGCCGACCAGCTGAAGCCGGCTGTCGAAGCGTTCCAGAAGCGTGAGCAAGGCCGTGCCCAGCAGGCCAAGGCCGAATACGACAAGGCCGCTGCTGCCAACAAGACCAAGAGCGACCAGTTCCTGGCCAAGAACAAGGGCACCGCTGGCGTGCAGACGCTGCCGAGCGGCGTGCAGTACCGCGTGATCGAAGCCGGCAAGGGCGCCAAGCCGACCCAGGCCAGCACCGTGCAGCTGGAAGTGGCCGGTCCGTTCCCGTTCGGCGACCGCGAGAAGGCCCGTCCGGCGCAGCAGATCCCGGCCATCAAGGTCAGCGAAGTCGAAATGCAGGCCATGCGCGACACGCTGCTGCAGATGCCGGCCGGCTCGAAGTGGGAAGTGACCCTGCCGCCGGAGAAGGCCTACGGTGCCGACCCGCGTACCCCGTTCCCGCCGAACGTGGCCGTGCAGTTCGAGATCAAGCTGGTCAGCGTCAAGTAATTGCGTTTGCTGTTGCTGTGACAACGCCGGCCACCAGGCCGGCGTTGTCGTTTGGGTCCACCGGATGCGCGACAGGATGGACGGACGGCGTGAGGATGCGGTGCGGTGGGAGCCAGCGATGAGCGACACGGATTCGAACCGCAGTGGCCTGCCCAGCCCGTGTATCGGTGTATGTTCGTTGAACGCGCAGGCGCACTGTGTCGGCTGCCTGCGCAGCCTGGATGAAATTGCACGCTGGATGAGCATGAGCGACGGCGAACGTCAGGAGTATCTGCACACGGTTCTGCCCGCGCGCGCGTTGGCCGCGCGGCTGCCCGAATGCGCGCAGCTGCAGCGTGCGCTGTATGCGCTGGACACCGCGCCCGACGGGCCGGGCTGGAATCATGCCGAATTGATCGACCTGACCGAAGGCGGCGCGTCTGCCGAGGCCGCAGTGCTGTGCGGTCTGGTGCCGCGCGCGCAGGGCACCATGGTGCTGCTGACCCGGCGCACCGACAGCCTGCGTCACCATGCCGGACAGGTCAGTTTTCCCGGTGGCCGGGTCGAGCCGTCGGATGCGGATGCGGCCGCTGCGGCCTTGCGCGAGAGCTGCGAGGAAATCGCGCTCGGCGCCGGCCAGGTGCATGCGCTGGGATATCTGGATCCGTTTCTGACCGTGAGCGGGTTTCGCGTCATCCCGGTGGTGGCGGTGATCGACCCGGCGTTTGTGGCGGTGCCGCAGCCGGATGAAGTGGCCGAGGTGTTCGAGGTGCCGTTGGCCTATCTGATGGACCCGGACAATCTGCGCAGCGTGGAGCTGGAGTTTCGCGGCAGGCCACGCCGCGTGCTGGAATACGACTGGCCGGGCCACCGCATCTGGGGCGCCACCGCGGCCATTCTCCTCAATCTTCGTCGTCGTCTGGAGCAGGTTGCATGAGTGCGGAACCCCACTGGACCACGCTGGTCGACAGCGCCACGCTGGCCGCGGCGTTGCCGCATCCGCAGTTGCGACTGCTGGACGCGCGCGCTGCGCCACCGACTGCGCCGGACCCGGATGCAGCGCGCAAGGCCTATGCACAGGGGCATCTGCCAGGCGCGTACTACGCCGATCTCGACGAGGATCTGGCCGATCTGTCGCAGCCTGCGCAAGGGCGGCATCCGCTCCCGCAAAGCGCGGCATTCGCCAGGCGGCTGGGCGAGTGGGGGATCGACCCGGACAGCCAGGTGGTGATCTACGATGCCGCCGACGGCAGCATGGCCGCGGCGCGGGCATGGTGGATGCTGCGGTTGCTGGGGCATCGACGCGTGGCGGTGCTCGATGGCGGGCTGGCCGCCTGGCGCGCGGCGGGGTTGCCGGAAAGCACCGAGCCGCCTGCACTGCACGATGGCGCGGCGTACCCGAGCAGCTTCGATGGCGGTGCCGTGGTCGAGGCCGGGCAGATCCTGGCGCGGCTGGATCAGGCGCCGGGCTGGTTGCTGGATGCGCGCGCCGCCGAGCGGTTTCGCGGCGAGTTGGAGCCGGTCGATCCGGTGGCGGGGCATGTGCCCGGTGCGGTGAGTCGTCCGTTGGGAGTGAGCCTGCGCGATGGGCGTTTCAAGCCGGCCGAGGAACTGCGCAGCGAGTTGTCAGCGCTGCTGGGCGCGTATCGCCCCGAGCAGGCAGTGGTGATGTGCGGCTCGGGCGTGACCGCCTGCCATCTGCTGCTGGCGCTGGAAGTGGCCGGCTTGTCGGGCGCGCGCGTTTACGCCGGCTCCTGGAGCGGTTGGTTGCAGGATGCGACACGCCCGGTCGCGACCGGCCCCTGATTGCAGGCACAATGGCGGCAGGAACGGTGACCTGTGGGGACGCAGGTTCGCTGCGCGGAGCGCAGTTTCTCGCAGTGCTGGGTGACTCATGCGGTTGCAGTTGCAGGTCGGCGCGCTGTGCGTCGCGATGCTGTCGATGGCGGCCTGTTCGGCGGGATCGACCGCCGACGCCAACGGTGCGCGCATCGCCGGTCGTGGACAGAGCGACCGCCATGCGGTGTATCAGGTCGAACTCGAACGCGCACGCGCCGAGCGCTTGCAGCGCTTGCGCGCGCCCGACGGTTGGCTGAGCTACACCGGCTCCGGGCGTGTGCGCGCAGGCCGTTACCAGGTGGGCAGCGATCCGCGCAGCGATCTGGTATTGCCGGCCGGTCCTGCGCAGCTGGGGCAGCTGACGCTGGATGGCGACGGCCGCGTGCACTTCGACGCCGCCGCACATGTACCGGTGTACTTGAACGGGCAGCGCGTCGATCGCGTCCGCCTGGAGCCGGAGCGCGCAGGGCAGCGGGGCGATCGCCTCGATGTGGAAGGGCGGCAGTTCTATCTGGTGCAGACCGGCAGCTTGTTCGGCTGGCGTTTCCGCGACCCGGCAGCGCCGTTGCTGAGCCATTTCGCCGGGCTGGAATATTTTCCGACCGATCCGCACTGGCGCATCCAGGCGCGCTGGCAGGCGTATCCCACCCCGCGCACGACCACGCTGCTGACGTCGATCGGCACGCCGCTTACCGTCGAGATACCGGGCGAGGCAGTGTTCTCGCGCAATGGCCAGGAGTACCGCTTGCAGCCGATCGTCAGCGACGACGGGCAGGGCCTGTTCTTCCTGTTCGCCGATCGCACCAGCGGCAAGGAAAGTTATGGCGGCGCGCGTTATCTCTACACCGCGCCGCCACACGATGGCCGGCTCGTGCTCGACTTCAATCTGGCCGAAAATCCGCCCTGCGCGTTGACGCCGCACGTGGTCTGCCCGATCGCATCGCCGGAAAATCGCCTGGATCTGGCGGTGAATGCAGGCGAGAAGACCTACCGCGCAGCTGAGCGCTGAGCGCTGAGCGCTGCGCCAGCCAAGGCAGAATGCTGTTTCGATGGGGTGGCGTGCACCGCTGCTAGCGCGGTGCATGCGACCAGCTCACCGCCGCTTCGATCTGCGGCCACGGAAACAGCGGGCCGGGGTCGAGCTTGCGCTGGATCTTGCGCGACGGGTCGTCGCTGGCCGCTTCCTGGGTGGTGTCCAGTGCCTGGTGGCCGGCAATGCGGCGTACCGACGGCAACTGTTGTTGCAGCCATTGCAGCAGCGTGATCAGTGCGTTGATCTGCACCTGCGGGTACGGTTCGCTCATGCACTGATGGCGCGAGTCCAGCCAGTGCGGATAACGGCCGCTGTTGACCAGTTCGATGCCCAGCGTATGCGGGTTGTGGCCGCGCACATGATGCGCGACGCGCTCCAGCGCAACGTACTGCTGGATGCTGCCGTTGCGGTCGATGTAGTAATGCCCGCTGTTGCCGGTGCCGCTGTCGTAGAGCACGCGTTCGCCGTATTCGCGCGCCATCGCCATGTCGGGCAATTCGGTGCAATGGATGACCACCATGTCGATCTGCGTGAGCGCGCGTCGCGCCAGCCGCGATTCGTAAGACAACGGCGCGTAGGTGATCGGTGGCGACGGCAGGACGGCATCGGACATGGGGCGGATGCTAGCATTCGACGATGGCTTTGAATCCCGACAGCCCTTTGGGCAAATTGATGGCAACCCTGCCGCAGACCGGCCAGGTGACCTGGATCGGCGTGCGCCCGGCGCGCGACGTGGACATGATCGAGGTGGACGCGGCGCAGGCCACCGCCGGCATCGGCTTGGTCGGCGACCGCTACAAGGGCGGCAGCGGCAAGCGCGGCGTGACCCTGATCCAGGCCGAGCATCTGCCGGTGATCGCAGCGCTGGCCGGTCATACAGCAATTGCGCCGGCCACCTTGCGCCGCAACCTGGTGGTGTCCGGTATCCCGCTGATCGCCTTGAAGGGGCGGCGCTTCCGCATCGGCGATGTCGAGCTGGAAGGCACCGACCCCTGCGATCCGTGCTCGCGCATGGAAGATGCGCTGGGCGCGGGCGGCTATAACGCCATGCGCGGCCATGGCGGCTTGTGCGCGCGCATCCTGCGTGGCGGCGTGCTGCGCATCGGCGATACGGTGCAGGCGCTATGAGCCGCGGTCACTGCATCCTGTCGCACGGCTTCGAGAGCGGCCCGGATGCGCTGAAGGTCACCGCCCTGGCCGATGTCGCCGGGCAGCTGGGCTGGACCCACGAGCGCCCGGACTACACCGATCTGGACGCACGCCGCGAGGTCAGTTCGCTCGGCGACGTGCAGGGCCGGCTGCAGCGCCTGCTGGAGATCGCGCGGGCGGCGGCCGACAAGGGCCCGCTGGTGCTGGTCGGTTCCAGCCTGGGCTCGTACATCGCTGCGCAGGTGTCGTTGCAGGTGCCCACGCGCGGGCTGTTCCTGATGGTGCCGCCGACCCGGATGGGGCCGTTGCCGGCACTGGATGCGGCGCGCGTGCCGATTTCCATCGTGCATGCCTGGCGCGATGAATTGATTCCGGCCGGCGAGGTGATCGCCTGGGCGCAGGCGCGGCATGCGCGCTTGCTGCTGGTCGACGACGAACACCGGCTGGCGTCGCATGTGGATGCGTCGGCGCGCGCCTTCGCCGAACTGTTGCAGAGCCTGTGATGCGCAATGGTCTGAAGACGAGCGGGCTGCGGGGCCTGCGATGAACGTGCTGATTCGCGAAGCCAGCGATGGTGATGCTGCGGCGATCGAACTGCTGACGATGGTCGCGTTCATGCGCGACGAACATAGCCGCCACGACGAGCAACACGTGATCGCCGCCTTGCGCAACGACGGCGCGCTGGCGCTGTCGCTGGTGGCCGACCACGACGGGTATGTGGTCGGGCACCTGGCGGTATCGCCGGTGTCGCTGTCGGACGATTCGCCTGGCTGGTATGCGTTGGGGCCGCTGGCGATCGGGCCGGGGCATCAGCGCCAGGGACTGGGCACGCGCCTGGTGCAGGCGGCGCTGGGCAGCTTGCGCGAGCGTGGCGCCGCCGGTTGCCTGGCATTGGGCGAGCCGGCTTTTTTCCGGCGTCTGGGCTTTGCAGTGGAACCGGGGCTGGTGTTGCCCGGCGTGCCGGCATCCGAGCTGCAGGCGCTGGCGTTCGGCGACCGTCTGCTGCCGCTGGCCGATGTCGCCTACCACCCGGCCTTCGGGCTGGGTTGAGTCCAGCCGCTGGCGACCGCTTGGCGTGATCCACGCCAGGCACTGGGTCGGCAGGGGATGGTTTCCGCGGGCTTGAGGACGCGGGGACGCCGGATCCCGGCAATCGCGTACTAGCGAGCGCTCGCCGCGGTTTCCGGGGGCGCCAGGAGGTCGGCGAGGTGCTGGCCTGCAGGAGCGTGAGCCGCCATGAACGCCGGTGCTCGCCATGCTGGGCTTGACCGCGGCCACGCCTGCGATTTGGCCTGGCTCGCAGGCTGACCTACACTTTGCCGCATTGCCCACTGTCTGAGGATTGGTCCAATGCGCCATTGATGCCGCCGTCGTGATGACGGCCTTACCCGCTGCCGGTCCGGCTGGATCGGTGCGTGTGCTGGCATGCAATGGAGACCCGTATGACCTGTCCGTCGCTGACGCTGGAAAGCGTTGCGTATGTGCTGCCCGATGGCAGCCCGCTATTTTCCGATCTGTCCATCCACATCGACCAACGCGCCACCGGCCTGGTCGGGCGCAATGGCGTGGGCAAGAGCGTGCTTGCGCGCCTGCTGGCCGGCGAGGTGCTGCCCAGCGCAGGGCGTTACGTGCGCAACGGCAGCGTGCATTACCTGCCGCAGCGCGTGCGCGTGGCGCCGGGGCAGAGCATTGCCGAACTGGCCGGTGTCGCGCCGCTGCTGGATGTGCTGGACCGTATCGCCGCCGGCAGCGTTGCGCCCGCCGATTTTGAACTGGTCGGCGAGCGCTGGACCGCCCATGCGCAATTTGCCGCAGAACTCGAACGACAAGGTCTGGGTGGGCGCGATCCGCGTGCACCGGCCGCGCAGCTCAGCGGCGGCGAAGCGACACGCGTGGCACTGGCCGGTGCGTTTCTGACCCGGCCGGACCTGTTGATTCTGGACGAGCCCAGCAATCACCTGGATGGCCCGCAACGGCAGCGGCTGATGGATCAGTTACTGGCGTGGAGCGGTGGCTTGCTGGTGATCAGCCACGACCGCGACCTGCTCGATGCGATGCAGCGCATCGTTGAATTGTCCGCGCAGGGGCTGCGCAGCTACGGCGGCAATTACACGTTCTATGCACAGCAGCGCGCCATCGAACAGCAGGCGGCCAGCACGTTGCTGGCCCAGCGCAAACAGGCGCGTGCACGCGGTGAGCAGGCGCTGCGCGAACAGCAGCAGCGTCAACAGCAACGCCAGGCACGCGGCGCGCGTGCCGCAGGGCAGGCCAACCAGGCCGCGATCCTGCTCGGCGCGCAGAAGCAGCGCAGCGAGCTCAGCGCGGGGCGGCTGCAACAGCAACGCCAGGCCGAACAGGCGCGGCTGAGCGAGGCGGTGGTGCAGGCTGCAGCGCTGGTGCGGGACGACCCCACGATCGCGCTCCTGGCGCCGACATCGCCCGCTGGCGCATCGCGGCAGCTGGCCACGCTGCAGCAGGTGGAGCTGGCCGACGGACGGCTGGGCGGGCGGCAGGTGGACCTGCTGCTGCATGGGCAGCCGCGGATCGGCCTGGTCGGCCCCAATGGCAGCGGCAAGTCGTCGTTGCTGCAGCTGCTGGCCGGGCGCCTGCAACCCAGCGCGGGGCGTTGCCAGGTGCATGTGCCGGTGGCGTACCTGGATCAGCACCTGGGGCTGCTGGATCCGGCGCGCTCGGCCGCTGCGCAGCTGCAGGATGCAGACCCGGACGCGCCAGCCCACGCGCAGCGGCTGCGCCTGGCGCTGCTGGGCCTGGACCAGCAGCGTGCCGACCTGCCCACCGGCCAGCTCAGCGGCGGCCAACGGCTCAAGGCGGCGCTGGCCTGTGCGCTGTACCGGGCGCAGCCGGCGCAACTGCTGTTGCTGGACGAGCCGACCAACCACCTGGACCTGGCCGCGGTGGAAGCGATCGAGGCGCTGCTGCGCAGCTACCAGGGGGCGCTGATCGTCGCCTCGCACGATGCCGCCTTCCTGCAGCGGCTGGGCCTGCGGCAGCGCCTGGAGACTGCGCAGCCGCAGTGGCGGCTGGCGCCGTGGTGAACCGCGCGGTGGGCGATCCGGCCGGCGGGCTGGTAAAGCCGGCTCCGATGGCCGACCATTTGCGCCCCGCCCGCGGCGGCCACGGCTTTGCCCTCCCGGGCGCCGGCCCAGCGTCCTGCTCCCACGCTCGCCCCCACGGCCAGCGTCTCCATCGATACCTGCCTACGTGAAATTCTTCGCATCCTGTGCCAAGGGCCTGGAATACCTGCTTGCCGACGAGCTGCTGTCGCTCGGTGCCAGCAAGGCCACCGCCACCATCTCCGGCGTCAACGTCGAAGGCGACCTGCGCGACGCGCAGCGCGCCGTGCTGTGGTCGCGCCTGGCCAGCCGCGTGTTGTGGCCGCTGAGCGAATTCGATTGCCCGGACGAGGACGCGCTGTATGCCGGGGTGGCCAAATTGCCGTGGGACGAGCACCTGTCCGTCGGCCACACGCTGTCGGTGGACGCGCATGTCTCCGGCACCGCGATCACGCATGCCCGTTACGCGGCGCAGCGGATCAAGGACGCGGTGGTCGACACCATGCGCCGGCAGGGCCTGGAGCGTCCATCGGTGGATGTGGACAGCCCGGATCTGCGTTTGAACCTGTCGCTGCGCAAGGGCCGCGCCACCATTTCGGTGGATCTGGGCGGCGGCCCGCTGCACCGGCGCGGTTGGCGCATGGCGCAGAACGATGCGCCGCTCAAGGAGAATCTGGCCGCGGCGGTGTTGCTGCGCGCCGGTTGGCCGCGCGCCTACGCCGATGGCGGCGGCCTGCTGGATCCGATGTGCGGCAGCGGCACCCTGCTGATCGAAGGCGCGCTGATGGCCGCCGACGTGGCGCCCGGCCTGCAGCGCTATGGCAGCGATCTCCCCAGCCGCTGGCGCGGCTTCGACCGCGAGGGCTGGCAGCAACTGGTGGGCGAAGCGCGCGAGCGCGACAGTCTCGGCCGCGCCGCGCTCCGGCAGGTGATCCACGGCAGCGACATGGACCCGCATGCGATCCGCGCCGCGAAAGAAAATGCGCAAGTGGCTGGCGTGGCCGAGGCGATCTGGTTCGGCGTGCGCGAGGTGGGCGACCTGCAGACCCCGCCGCAGGCCACCGGCGTGGTGGTGTGTAATCCGCCTTACGACGAACGTCTGGCCGCCGATGCGGCGCTGTATCGCCGCCTGGGCGATACCCTGCAGCGCGCCGTGCCGCAATGGCGGGCCAGCCTGCTGTGCGGCAACGCCGAGCTGGCGTATGCCACCGGCCTGCGCGCGGGCAAGAAATACCAGCTGTTCAATGGCGCGATCGAGTGCGCGTTGATCGTCTGCGACCCGATCGCGGTGCCGCGGCGCACCCCGCTGGCGGCGCCGACCGCGCTCAGCGAGGGCGCGCAGATGGTCGCCAACCGCCTGCGCAAGAACCTGCAGAAGTTCAAGAAGTGGCGCGCACGCGAAGGCATCGAATGCTTCCGCGTCTACGACGCCGATCTGCCGGAATACTCCGCCGCCATCGACGTGTACCAGCAAGCCGATGGCGATCGCCGCGTCTTTCTGCATGTGCAGGAATACGCGGCGCCGGCGACGATTCCGGAAGCCGACGTGCGCCGCCGTCTGGGCGAACTGCTGGCCGCCGCACGCGAGGTGTTCGAGATGCCGGGCGAACGCGTGGCGCTCAAATCGCGCGAGCGCGGCAAGGGCGGCAGCAAGTACGGCCGCTTCGAGCAGCGCAACGAGTTCATCAACGTGCGCGAACATGGCGCGCTGCTGCGGGTGAATCTGTTCGATTACCTAGATACCGGCCTGTTCCTGGATCATCGCCCGTTGCGCGGCACCATGGCCATGCAATCGAAGGGGCGGCGCTTCCTCAACCTGTTCTGCTACACCGGCGTGGCCAGCGTGGAAGCGGCGGTGGCCGGCGCGAGCTCGACCACCAGCGTGGACCTGTCCGGTACCTATCTGCAGTGGTGCGCCGACAACCTGGCCCTGAACGGCCAGGCCGGCAGCAAGCACAAGCTGGTGCAGGCCGACGCGCTGGCCTGGCTGGAAGCCGAGCGCGCGCATTTCGACGTGATCTTCTGCGACCCGCCGACCTTCTCCAACTCCGCACGCGCCGAAGACTTCGACATCCAGCGCGAGCATGTGCGGCTGTTACGCGCGGCAGTGGCGCGCCTGGCGCCGGGTGGGGTGCTGTATTTCTCCAACAACTTCCGCCGCTTCAAGCTCGACGAGGAACTGGTGGCCGAGTTTGCGCAGTGCGAGGAAATCAGCCCGCGCACCATCGACCCGGATTTCGAGCGGCATGCGCGCATCCATCGCGCCTGGCGATTGACCGCCTGAGGAAGTGGCCCGGTGACGTCTGGCCGGGCAGTACGCGCAGGGCGCGCGCGGGATTGCCGCGCCCGTTGCGCTGGCGTGCGCCGTGTCACCGGTGGCGCCCGATCCCGATCGTGCAGGCGCAGGCGCGTCCGCGCAGGCGAGGGCGGGGCGGCTAGCCAACAAGCCCACCACAGCGCTGCGGTATGCTGATTCGCATGCTCTGGAGTCAACGATGACCGCACCACCCCGGATTGCCTTTCTCGCCAGTCACGCCGAGCCGGCGGTGACCGCGCGCGCGCGTCTTGTGCAGCGCTATGGCGATCATGCGCTGGACACCGCCGACATCGTCTGCGCCCTGGGCGGGGACGGCTTCATGCTGCAGACCCTGCACCGGCACGGCGCTGCCAGCAAGCCGGTGTTCGGCATGAAGCTGGGCTCGGTCGGGTTCTTGATGAACCAGTACCGCGACGACGAGGACGACCTGCTCGCGCGTCTGCAACGTGCCGAACCGGCGCACCTGCGCCCGCTGGAAATGCAGGTGCAGACCGAGTCCGGTGCCAGCACGGTGTCGCTGGCCTACAACGAGGTCTCGCTACTGCGCCAGACCCGCCAGGCCGCGCACCTGAGCGTGGATCTCAATGGCCAGACCCGCATCGCCGAGCTGATCGGCGACGGTGTCATGGTCGCCACGCCAGCCGGCAGCACCGCCTACAACTATTCCGCGCACGGGCCGATCCTGCCGCTGGGCTCGCACACGCTGGCACTGACGCCGATCGCCCCGTATCGCCCGCGCCGCTGGCGTGGCGCCATCCTCAAGGCCGACACCGAAGTGTGCTTCCGCGTGCTGGACCCGTACAAGCGCCCGGTCAGCGTCACTGCCGACTCGCACGAGATCCGCGACGTGGTCGAAGTGACCATCCGCGAATCCACCCAGCGCCAGGTGACGCTGCTGTTCGATCCCGAACACAATCTGGAAGAACGCATCTTCAGCGAACAGTTTGCGGTTTGAGGAGCGGGGATTGGGGAGTGGGGATTCGGGATTGGCAACGGCAGCAGCGTGCTACGTCGTCTTTAGAACGCGCGCACGCGCTACGATGCTGCGCAGATGGGCGATCAAATCCCGATCCAGTTCCTGCTTTAAACCAATCCCCAATCCCCACTCCCGAATCCCCGCCCCAATGACCGATAACTCCCCAAGACTCCTGACCGTCGCAGTGACCTCGCGCGCGCTGTTCGATCTCGAAGAAGGCCACGCGCTGTTCGAGGCCGATGGCGTGGAGGCGTATTCGGCGTTCCAGCGCGAGCATGAGGACGACATCCTGGAGCCGGGCGTGGCCTTTCCGGTGGTGCGCAAGTTGCTGGCGCTCAACCACGATGTGCCCGAAGAAACCCCGCGTGTGGAAGTGATCCTGCTGTCGCGCAATTCCGCCGACACCGGGCTGCGCATCTTCAATTCGATCCAGCACTACAACCTGGGCATCGTGCGGGCGACCTTTACCTCGGGTCAGCCGACCTGGCCGTACGTGAAGCCGTTCGGCACCGACCTGTTCCTGTCGGCCAACCCGGAGTCGGTACGGCGTGCGCTCACCCATGGCATTGCGGCGGCGACCATCATGCCGCGCGCGCCGGGCGAACGCGCCGAAGCCGCCGCGGCGATCGTGGACAACGACGAAAGCCGCCTGTCGACCCAGCTGCGCATCGCCTTCGACGGCGATGCGGTGATCTTCGGCGACGAGAGCGAACGCATCTCGCGCGAGCAGGGCGTGGAGGCATTCGGGCGCCACGAGCGCGAACGTGCGCGCGAGCCGCTGTCGGTCGGGCCGTTCCGCAATTTCCTGTCGGCGCTGCATGCGCTGCAGGCGGCATTCCCGCCGGGCGAGGCCTCGCCGATCCGCACCGCGCTGGTCACCGCGCGCTCGGCGCCGGCGCACGAACGGGTGATCCGCACCCTGCGCGAGTGGGGCGTGCGTCTGGACGAGGCGCTGTTCCTCGGCGGGCGCCACAAGGGGCCGTTCCTGGAGGCGTTTGGCGCGGACATCTTCTTCGACGATTCGCAGCACAACATCGACAGTGCGCGCCAGCACCAGCACGTGGCGGCCGGCCACGTACCGCATGGCGTGGCCAACGATCCGCCGGGCAGGTGAGCGAGGCACCGAAGCCGGCCGGACGCGCCGCGCTGCGCTCCAGCTGGCGCCAGCTGGAGTTGTACTTCGCCGACGACACCGTGCAGACCCGCATGTCGCGCTGGGCGCCGTACCGGCTGATGCTGCCGTATACGCGCGGCATGCTGGCGGCGCTATGGCTGCAGCCGCGGCCCGAACGCATCGGCCTGATCGGCTTCGGCGGCGGCGCGCAGGCCAAGTTCTGCCACCGCTATCTGCGCAGCACGCGCATCGAGGCGGTGGACGCCGATGCGCAGGTGCTGGCGTTGCGCGATGCGTTTGGCGTGCCGCGCGACGATGCGCGGCTTGAGGTCACGCACGGCGACGGTGCGCAGTGGATCGGCACGCGTACCGGGCGTTACGACCTGTTGCTGCTGGATGCCTACGATGCCGATGGCATCCCACCGGCGTTGTGCACGCCCGAGTTCTACGCCGATTGCCGCGCTGCGCTGACGCCAGGCGGTGTGCTGGCGCTGAACCTGTTTCAGGTGCCGCTGGCCGGGCATCTGGCCGCGCTGCGCGAGGTATTCGATGGGCGGGTGCTGCTGCTGCCCGAGCCGGATCCGCGCAACCAACTGCTGTACGCCTGGAACGGCAAACGCACGCCAGGCACTGCGGAGCAGGCGCTGGCGACGTTGCCGTGGCCGGCGCGCCGGCAACTGCGGCCGTCGATGCTGCGGCTGCAGGCAGCGTGGATGGAGCGGGCCTGGCGGTTTTCGTAAGCCGCTGTCCGGCGCGTGGCGTCAGCCTGCGAAGGAGAACACTTCAACAGCGCCGCAGGTGCGCGGTTATGGGGGCGGCGGAGTTTCTGCATCTGCCAGCGGCAGCTGGATATCGGTCAGCCGCCAGCGCAGCCCTTGCCGGGTCAGCACGAACACCACCGGCGCTCCGGTCGCGGTGCGGGTGGTGGCGGTGAAGCGGCGGGTGGATTCGAAGCGCTGCTCGGCGCCTTGCAGCGGACGCGCCGGCGCGGGCGCCGCATAGGTGTCCGGGCTGACGGTGTCGCCGGTGACGCGATTCCACACGCTATGGCCTTGCAGCAGCGCGCCGATGCCCAGCGGCGTCACCAGCGTGTCCACGCCGGCACCGCTGATACCGCTGGCGAGCTGCAGGGCGAACCCGCCGAGCAGGCTCGATTGCATGCGGCTGCCGGCCTGGCGGACCAGGTAATCGTCCAGCTGCGCCTTGAGGTTGACCCGCAGGCTGGGGAAATCCACATGGCGTTCCAGTTGCGCCGTGTCGCGATTGGCGACTGCCTGGCTGATGCCGCGAATGGCCAGATACGGGCCTGCAACCACATAGCTGACAAGCAGCAGCACGGCCAGTACGGGCAACAGCAACCAGCGTTTGTTCATGGTGTGCAGTCCATCGCGGTGGTTGGTGCAAGACGCAGCGATGCACAGCGCCGCGCAGCGAGAGATCGCTTCGGTGTGCCGACCGCCGGCGCCGCGTCGATGGCCGTCGGCGCCGCGCGATCCATCAAAATTCCAGATCCAGCGCGGCGCACAGGTAATCGACGAACGGCGCCAGCACCACCAGGTCGGCCTCGATGGTCTGACGCAGGCGCGGGCCGGTCATGACGGCATCGTCGAGATGACGCAGGTACGCCCAGTTGCGGTGCTTGAGATCGTCGATGAACTCGAACTCGTTGGGAAAGCCGCGCGGTGCGCGCACCAGTTTCTCGCTGTCGTCCAGCGCGAACTTGCGGCGCAGTCTGGGTTCGTAGGCAGCCGCTTTCCAGTTGGCGGGATTGTCGAAGATGAACTGGCGCAGCTTGCGCTGGGTGTCCGGCTCCGGATGCCACAGCCCGGCACCGACGAAACTCTCGCCCGGCTGCAGATGGATGTAGAACGACGGCGCCGGCACCTGGCGGCGGCGCTCATGGAACAGGCGCGCGCCCTGCCAGTTCTTATACGGCGACTTGTCGTTGGAAAAACGCGCATCGCGGTAGATGCGAAACAGCGAACCGCCCTGGGTCTTGGGATCGGCGCGATAGTGCTCGCTGACCTCGGCCAGGGCCGGCTGCAGGTCGGTGATGAGCTGCAGGAACGGCTGGCGCACATGCGCCTCGTACTGATGCCGGTGATCGTTGAACCAGGTCTTGTCGTTGTGGCGCGCCAGTGCGCGCAGGAACTTGAAACTGGCGTCGGAAAAATAGGTGGTCATAGCGTGCGTTGGAGGTCCAAACCCCAGGCGGCGAGCTGATCGAGCAGGGACTGCTTGGTAGCATCGTCGGGGTGAGCAAGCCGTAAATCCGCGATCTGCGCATGGAACTGATCAAGCGTGACCTCGCCCAGGCCACGGTCGTCGAGCAGGCGTTGACGGCGATAGACATTCCAGCGTTCCTGCTCTTCGAACGACAGCGTCTGCGGCCAGTTGCGCGCGCGGTAGCGGAACAGCAACTCGACCAGGCGCGGGTCGCGGAAGCGCGACTCCAGCGCGCCCAGTTCGGCCGGCGCACTGGCGCGCACCTGCGCCAGCAGGCGCTTGTCGCCTTCGGCCAGGAAGCCGTCGTAGAGCGAGGCATCGGCATCGTTGACCGCCGGCGCCGCAGCGCGTTCGTTGCCGTACACCTGGCGCACTTTTTCGGCCAGCTCAGGGCCGAGCTCGCGCAGGCGTGCAGCCTTGGCCAGCACCGCGTCGTGGTCGATGCCCAGGCGCTGAAAATCCGCTGCGCGCAGATGCTGCCAGGCCACCAGCGCCGGCGACTTGTTCAAGTGCACTTCCTTGAGCGGAATGCGCTGCTCGCCCTCGGGCAGGTCGGCGGCGCGGATATACAGCCGGTCGGCGATCTCGTCCGGGCTCAGGCGCAACAGCACTTCAGGGTCGCCGTCCAGATCGAACACGATCACGCGGCTGTCGATGCGCGGATGGCGCGTCAACGGCAGCACCGCGGCGGCGCACATGCGCGAGGCGGGATAGCGCTGCGAGATATGCAGCACCGGCTGCATCGCGATGACGTCCAGCAGCGTCGCCGCAAAGCGCTTGTCGCGCAGGCGCAGTGCGTAGTCCCACAACTTGGGTTGATGTTGCTGGAACCTGCGCGCCATGCCGATGGTGGCGTACACGTCCGACAGCGCCTCGTGCGCATCGCCTTCGCGCACTGCGTTGGCATCGGCCAGGTGTTCGAGCTTGAACGAGGTGGCGCCGTCTTCGCGCTGCGGCCAGACGATGCCGTCCGGGCGCAGCGCATGCACCAGCCGCAACACGTCGAGCAGGTCCCAGCGCGAATTGCCGCCGCGCCACTCGCGCTCGTACGGGTCGTAGAAATTGCGGAACAGCCCGCAGCGCACGAACTCGTCGTCGAAGCGGATCGAGTTGTAGCCCAGCGTGCAGGTCTGCGGCCGGCTCATCTGTTCGGAGATGCGCGCGAACGCTTCGGCCTCGCTCACGCCTTCGCGCAGTGCGTGTTGCGGGGTGATGCCGGTGACCATGGTCGCGTACGGCGAGGGCAGCAGATCGTCGGCCGGCTGCACGTAGAAACTGATCGGCTCTTCGATCACGCGCAGTTGCGCATCGGTACGCACCGCGGCGAACTGTGCGATGCGCGTGCGGCGTGGATCCTGGCCGAAGGTTTCCAGGTCGTAGAAGAGAAAGCTGTCAGGCATGCCGTATGAAATCCAGATCCGCGGCGCACTGCGCAGGGCGCCGCCAGTGCTGCCTAGTATCTCTTATCCGCACCTACGCCTGCTGACGCCGGCCTGTGCGGATGGATCAGTGCGCGCCTTCCAGCGGCTGCAGGCGCGCATGCACGACCGCTTCCAGCGCGGCCCAGTCGATGCGCGACAGGTCGCTATGCCCGCGCGTGGCCTCGACCAGGATCTGGCGCTGGATCTCGCTGCGCGCCAGGGCGATCGAGTAGCGCGTGCGCAGGAAGGTCACCATCGTGTAATGCGGCACGAAACGGGTGGGCCAGCGCGCCTGCAATTGCTGTTCGAGCGCACGTTGCAGCAGGAAATCGGGATCGTCGACGCGGTCGCGCATCTCCAGGTAATTCTCCAGCGCCATCTGCTGGATCGCTGCGGCGTCGTCACGGCGTGCGGCCTGGAACGCGGCAAACGCGGTCTCCAGATCCTCGTGCGCATCCAGCTGCTCTGCCAGCGCCACGCAATCTTCGAACGCGCAGTTCATGCCCTGGCCGTGAAACGGCACCATCGCGTGCGCGGCGTCGCCGATCAGCAGCGCGCGGCCGCCCAGATGCCAGCGGTCAAGGGTGAGAGTGCCGAGCAGGCCGGGCGGATGTTCTTCCCAATGCTCCTTGAGCTGCGGGATCAGCGGCAGGGCATCGGGAAAATCACGCGCGAACAGGGCCAGCGCTTCGTCGCCGGTGCGCGTGGTGGCAAAGCTGGGTTCGCCGGCGTTGGGCAGGAATAGCGTGACGGTGAAGGTGCCGCCGTCGTTGGGCAGCGCGATGCACATGTAGCGCCCGCGCGGCCAGATGTGCAGCGCATTGCCTTCGATGCGGAAACCGCCACCGGGCAACGGCGGAATTTCCAGCTCCTTGTAGGAGTGATCGAGGAATTCGGTGCGCTCACCCAGCGGCGACTTGCGCTGCATCGCCGCGCGCAGCGCCGAGCCGGCGCCATCGCTGCCGATCAGGCTCTGGAAGTGGATTTCGTGCGGCTGGTCGTCGCGGTCGTCGATGAAGCGCGCATAGCCGGCATCGAAGTCCACCGTATGCAGGCGGCGATAGAAATGCACGCGTGCACCAGCCTGTTCGGCCAGATTCAGCAGTGCGACATTCAATGCGGCGCGGTGGATCGACCAGATCACTTCGCTGTCGTCGCGTCCGTAGCGTTGCAGCTGCGTTTCGCCGATCAACGGATGCACCATGCGCCCGCGCATCATCACCGCCTTGGCCATCACCGCGTCTTCGGCACCAGCCTGGCGCAACGCATGGCGGCCGCGCTCGGCTAGCGCCAGGTTGATCGAGCGGCCGGACTCGTAGCCCTTGATGCGCGGATCGCCGCGGCGCTCGTAGACGGTGACCTGCCAGCCGCGACGGGACAACAGGATGGCCAGCAGGCAACCGGCCAGGCCAGCGCCGATCAAGGTCAGGGAACGGGGAGAGACTGCGCTCAATGCGGTATCCGGCAGCGGCCGGACGCAAGTGCCGGCGAAGGGGGAGAACGGGGATGGCTGGCAACGGCACCTGCCGCGATCAGCCAGGTGCGGGTTCGGAGTGTACGTGCGCGTGTGCCGGTTCCGGCCCACGCACCGATCTGGTCGATGGCACGGTCTGTGCCGTGCGTGCTCAGGCGCTGGCCCAGGTTTCCACCTGTTCGACCAACCGATGCAGATCGCTGAAGCGGTTGTACAGCGGCACCGGTGCGATGCGGATCACGTCTGGCTCGCGCCAGTCGCCGAGCACGCCGACCGACTGCAGGTACTCGAACAGCGAGCGCCCCTGCGCGCGGCCACCGGCCACCCGCAACGACAACTGGCAGCCGCGTTGCGCCGGCTCGGCCGGGGTGATGATCTGCAGCACCTGCGGCACGCGGGCGTGGATCAGCTGTTCCAGGTGCCCGGTGAGTTGTTCGGACTTGGCACGCAGCGCCGGCATGCCGGCCTGATCGAACAGCTCCAGCGACGCGCGCAGCGGCGCCAGCGCCAGCACCGGCGGATTGCTCAGCTGCCAGCCTTCGGCGCCAGGCGAGGGCACGAACTGCGGCTCCATGCGGAAGCGGCTCTGCTGCTCGTGTCCCCACCAACCGGCCATGCGCGGCAGGTCGCTGTTGGCATGGCGTGCGTGCACGAAACAGCCACCCACCGCGCCGGGGCCGGCGTTGAGATATTTGTAGTGGCACCACACCGCGAAATCCGCGCCGTCGTCGTGCAGCGTCAACGCGATATTGCCGACCGCATGCGCCAGGTCGAAACCCACCATCGCGCCCTGCGCGCGTGCCAGCCGCGCGATTTCGCCCAGCTCGAAGGCCTGGCCGGTGCGGTACTGGATGCCGGGCCACAGCACCAGCGCCAGCCGCGGACCGTGCCGTGCGATGGCATCGGCGATCGCCGCCATCGATACCGTGCCATTGGGTTGGTCGGCTTCCACTTCGATCAGCTGCGTGGCCGGATCCAGCCCATGCAGGCGCAGTTGCGATTCCACCGCATGGCGGTCGGACGGAAACGCGCCGGCTTCGATCAGGATGGCGCCACGCTCGGGCGTGGGCCGGTAGAAGCTGGCCATCATCAGATGCAGGTTGACGCTCAGCGTGTTCATCGCGACCACCTCGCCGGGCTGCGCGCCGACCACGCGCGCCAGGCCATCGCGCACCAGCTGGTGATAGGTCAGCCACTGGGTGGGACCGGTGAAGTGGCCTTCCACCGCGAGCGCGCCCCACTGGTCGAGCACTTCGGCCACCATCGCGCGCGCGCCGCGCGGCTGCAGGCCCAGCGAATTGCCGACGAAATAGGTCTGGTCCTGGCCGGCATGCTGCGGGAACACGAAGTCATCGCGCAGGTGGCGCAGCGGGTCGGCGGCGTCCAGGGCAACGGCATGGGCGCGGGACAGCAGGTCGGTCATGATCACGGCTCGCAACGCAGGTCAGTGACGCAGTTTACCCGCCGGCACCGTGTGCGCCGTCATGCGCGGCCGCTGCCTCGGCTGCAGCGGTGGTCGAGGCTGGCCGGGCAGGGCGCAGTAGATGCGTCAAGGTGCCGATACTGTCGGTGATGCGGTCGATGGTGTCGGCCAGTGCGGCGGTGGCGGGCGAGCCGTCGGGCAGGGCGGCCAATGCATCGGACAGCTGGCGCTCGGCGCTGCGCAAGGTGGCCGCGGCGGGAATGCCGCCGTCGACCAGGCAGGCGATCAGCTCGGACAATGCCTGGTCGGCCTGTTGCGCGAAGGCGGGCAGCGCTTCCAGCGCAGGCAGGGGATGGCCGTCGCGCAGCACCGCCTCCAGCGACAGGGTGGCGCGGATCAGCCGGTTGCCGTTGGCCAGCAAGGATTCGGCGAGTTTGAGCTCGTGCAGATTGCGTCGGCTGCGTGGCTCGCCGCGCAGGCGTTCGATCGAGGCCTGCGCGTTGGTGCGCGCCACGCGTGCGGCAGCGCGGGTGTCGCCCAGATCGTCCATCCTGCCGAGCAGCAGATTGCGCAGATGATCGCGATAGGCGCTCAGCAACTGTGCCAGTGACGCGCGGATATGCCGGCGCTCGCGCGTGGGCCACACCGCGTAGGCGATCAACGCCCAGGCACTGCCGGCGACCGTGGCCTGCAGACGCGCACCGATGGCCTCGCCCGGTGCCACGCCTTCGAAGGACAGCAGCAGCACCAGCATGCCGGTCAGAAACGCCACGCCGATGCCGTAGTTCACCTGCGTCAGCAGGCGGAAGCCCAGGCAGAACAGCGCCAGCAACGCCAGGCGGACGTTGGCGCCGTCCATCGCCAGGTGCGCCAGCAAGGTCGCCACCAGCAGGCCGACGAAGGTGCCGGCCACGCGCAAGGCGCCGAAGCTGAAAGTGCCGCCGAAATCCGGCTTGAGCACGATGGCGGTGGTCATCGGAATCCAGAAGCCGTGCGGGATCTGCTGCCAGCGCTGGAAGGCGATCGCCAGCGCCAGGCACACGCCGCAACGCAAGGCATGCCGGAACGCCACCGAGGACAGATCCAGGTTCGCGCGCAGCGTGGCCCAGGTCGCCGCGGGCCGCAGCGCCGCCGGCAGGCGCGCTTCGGCCAGCTGCGCCTGGATCTCGCCACGGCTGCTGGCCCAATGCGCGTTGCGGATCAGGGCGCGCAGCTGGCCGCCCAGGCCTTGCGCGCGCGCCACCGCCACCCGCACCAGCCGGCGCTCGCGGGTATCGGCGTTGTCGTGCTGGAACTGCGCCAGTGCGGCGACCAGATCGTCGAAACCGGTCATCGAGGCATTGGCGGCGAGCGGGTCCTCGCCCACCGTCATCGCATGCGCGAGCTGTTCCAGCACGATGGCGCTGCGTTCGAGCACGCGCTCGATCGCCGGGCGCGCCTGCGAGTCGGTCAGGCGGGTATCGACATCGGCCAGCGACAGCAACTCCAGCCGTACGCGCTCGCACAGCTCGGCGATGATGCGGAAGCTCTGCACGGCGATCGCGCGCGAGCGATGCTCGCCATGCAGCATCACCATCGCATCGAGCACTTCCTGGGTGGCCGGTGGCGGGGCGCTGGCTTCCGGACGCTGGCGTGCGATGCCGGCCAGTTGACGCATCAGGTCGGCCAGCGCGAAGCGCTCCGGGCGATAGCGTTGCAATGGCCAGGCCGCCAGTGCCAGCACTACCTGGAGCAGGCCGCCGGCGAAGATCAATGCCGCCACGCCCGCGGCCTGCTGCACCGGCAGGCGCATGTCGGCGCTGACCACCAGCAGGATCATGCTGGTCAGCCCCACCCGCGCTGCCACCGGGCCAAGTGCCACCAGCAAGCCGCCGCCAAGACCGAGCAGCAGCCCGGCAATCACCAATGCCGGCGTGTTGTGGCCGACCCAGATGCCGAGCAACGCAGCCAGGCCCGCTGCCAGCGCGGCCATCAGCATGCGCTGCAGACGCGCACGGTACGGGCCGGGCTGGTCGGTGAACATGGTGTTGAGCGCGCCGGTACATACGGCCAGACCGGCGGCGACGTGCCCGGTGGCCACACCGACCGCCAGCGGCAGCACCACCGCGGCGGTGTTACGCAACGCAACGCGCAATGGCACGTCGCGCGGCTTGAGGTCGATCAGCGTGCGCAGCATGGCATGGGGTTCAATGCGGACGCACGGCGCGGCTGCGGCGCGTGCACACGCTCGACACACGGTGCGCTGCGCGCAGCTGCATCGTCATTGCATTGCGCGGCATTGCGAGGGCGCGGCATTGCGAGGGCGCGGCGGCGCGCCGATGGCCACCGCCGAGCGAATGCGCTCGAAGACCTGTGCGACGCGTGCCTGGAATTGCCCCGGCCATCGCCCACTCATGCCTCGACAGTGGCATAGCGCTCCGGCGCAGGGTGCAGATGCCCGCACTGGCTGCAGGTGCGCAGCGCGAGCGAACGATAGAAATGATCGAACACCGGCGGAAAATCGGTTTCGATGTCCTGCAGCGGAAACATCGCCTCGTACAGTTTGTGATTGCACTGCGGGCAATACCACTGCAGGCCGTCCTGCTCGTTGGGCAAGCGCTCGCGTTCGATCACCAGGCCGATCGAGCCGGCCGCGCGTTGCGGCGAATGTGGCACCTTCGGCGGCAGCAGGAAGATCTCGCCGGCGCGGATCGGGATGTCGCGTGCCACGCCTTCGTCCTGCACCTTCAGCAACATCTCGCCTTCGAGCTGGAAGAACCACTCCGGGCCTTCGTCGTAGTGATAGTCGGTGCGCGCGTTCGGCCCACCGACGATCATGATGATGAAGCCGTCCTGCTGGATGCATTTGTTGCCCACCGGTGGCTTGAGCAGGTGGCGGTGTTGCTCGATCCAGGCTTGCAGGTTGATCGGCGGGACCAGCATCGACGTTCCTCGGCAAAGAAGACGTCCAGCATAGCCAACCGACGGCGCCGATGGGCGCCGCGGCTGGATGGCGTGCGGGTGCGGCTCAGCGTTCGGCGTGATCGGCCTGGATGCGCGCCAGTGCGGCGTCGTAGCGTTCCTGCAGCAGCTCCGGGCGGTCGATCGACATGCCCAGGTCGTGCGCACGTCCGTCGCGCAGGCTGTAGACCCAGCCATGCACCTGCAGTGCCTGGCCGCGGTCCCAGGCGTCGCGCACGATGGTGGTGCGGCAGACATTGACCACCTGCTCGAGCACGTTGAGCTCGCACAGGCGCGCGTGCTGCACCGGCAGGTCGCCCGCGTCGTGCAGGCAGGCCTCGTGCTTGTCGGCCACATCGGTGACATGGCGGATCCAGTTGTCGACCAGGCCCATGCGCTTCTGGGTCAGGCTGGCGAACACGCCGCCGCAGCCGTAATGGCCGACCACCAGGATGTGCTTGACCTTGAGCACGTCGACGGCGAACTGGATCACCGACAGGCAGTTCAGGTCGGTATGCACCACCACGTTGGCGATATTGCGGTGGACGAACACCTCGCCCGGGGCCATGTCGATGATCTGGTTGGCCGGCACGCGCGAGTCCGAGCAGCCGATCCACAGGTACTCGGGCGTCTGCTGGGTGGACAGCTTGGAGAAGAATTCCGGGTCCTCGCGGCGGATGCGCTCGGACCAGGCACGGTTGTTTTCAAGCAAATGGTTGAGCTCGTTCATGCGCGCAGTATTCCAGAAAACGCAGTGTTGGTGGCCCCTGTCGGGGCCCTGGATGAATCAGCTTTCAGGCTTCGTAGTATCGGTGAAGGGCCGATGTGCCGCTATTGCACCGATGCGGAAACTGGCGCCACCGATCAATTCAACAGGTGGCGCCGATGGCTGACTTCAACATGTTTTTTCCAACCCTGCTCAAGCACGAGGGCGGCTTCGTCAACGACCCCGCCGATCCGGGCGGTGCCACCAACAAAGGCATCACGCTGCTGACCTTCAAGGCCTGCGCCCAGAACTTGCTCGGCGTGGAGCCAAGCTTGGCGAACCTGCGTGCATTGACCGATGCCCAAGCCGGGGTCATTTACAAGACGCAGTACTGGGACCGGCTACGCGCCGACCAAATCGCACTGCAGCCGTTGGCCAACATCTTGTTCGACTTCTATGTCAACGCCGGCGGCAACGCGATCAAGCTGCTGCAGACCGTGCTCAACGCCCAGACCGGCGGCGCGCTGGTGGTGGACGGACGGATGGGACCGGCGACCTTCGCCGCCCTGGCATCCAGCAACCAGCAAGACCTGTATGCACGCTACAAAGTCGGCCGCAAGGACTACTACCAGCGACTGGTCGCCGCGCGACCGGCGCTTGGCAAGTTTCTCAAGGGGTGGCTGGCACGCGTGGATAGCTTTCCCAACGTGGTCTGAGCCGTCACCGTCCCCGCGACATCTCCGACCAACGAGCCCAACATGGCGCAAATCTCCCTCAACGATCTGATCGAAGCGCTGGCCGGGGCAGTTATCGACGCCCAGGACCGGATCGAACAGCACCAGATGGCTAACCTGGGCGCGTTCTTTGACGAGGACAACCGTCCCAGAAGCGTTCTGATCCGCTTGCCGTCGCAGCACCCGGAAGCGGGCGAGAACGACGAAGACCTGTATCGCGCACCGCTGTTGCCGCTGGTGTCGTCCAACGTCCTGCGCATCAAGGACGTAGAGATCAGCTTCGATGCACAACTCGGCGAGCTTAGCGAACTGGACGAAGCCGCGTTGCCGGCGTCGCTGGCGGTTCCCGCCGCCGTCGATGACTGGCATCCCAAGCCGCCAGCGCTGCCCGGCCAGATCGGCATCGACCTCGGCTCCAATGCAAAAAGTGCGCGGCACAGTGCGGTGCACGTCGTGTTACGCGTGGAAGGCAGCGAGCCGACCGAAGGCGTGGCACGTCTCATCAATCGCCTTGCGCAGTCGCAAGGCGTGTTCAAGACGGTCAAGGGCGATTGATCCCCGCCGTCATCGATTTTTTTTCAAACAACCACTCTTCAGGAGAACACCATGAGCGATATTGTCAATATGTCCGACCAATTCAAGGGCCTGCCGATGGCGGATCTGATCGGCGCCCCGTTGCGTGCAGCCTGCGATGCGCAGGTCATGCTGGCCCGCGCCACCGCCGACTTTATCAAGGTCATCGGTTTTCTGCCGCCGACCGACCCTGCTGCCGATCCCAACGGAAACGGCGGTACGCGGACCGCGCAGTTCAAGTTCAAACGCCCGGTCGAAGACCCCAGCGGTACCGGGATGGCCGAGGAGGAAGTCGAGATCGTCGTGCCGCTGCTGACCTTGGTCAACGTTCCCAATTTGAGCATTCAGACCGTGGACGTGACCTTCGACATGGAAGTCAAATCCTCGTTTTCGGAAAAGGAAGCCGAAGACAAGAGCCTCAAGGTGGATTTGGAGGCAAGCGTCGGCTGGGGCGTGTTCAAGGCCAAGGTCAACGTGCAGGGGTCGGTGTCCAGCCACAAGGAAAACACGCGCTCTTCCGATAATTCGGCCAAGTATCACGTCGCATTGCACGCCGAAGATCGCGGTACCCCCGAAGGGCTGTCGCGCGTGCTCGACATCCTGCAGACCGCCGCAGCGCCACGTAAAGTCACTGCGCCTGTGCCGGTGCCGTAAGCGTCGCTGTTGAGTCCTGCACCTTTCTATCACCCGAGTCGTTGCCGATGATCGATTTGTCAGAAGTGAGCTGCATCAAGCGCATCGTCGTCGGCAGCGACAACCCGGCAAAGATGCAGACCGCTGAGCAGGTCGAGGCCGCGCAGCATCTGCTCAATCGCTGCCTCAGCGAAGCGCCCAGGGGAACGATTCTCGGGATCGAGAAGAGCTTCACCATTGTGCAGCTGGGCGAGCATCAGGTGGTACTGCAATGGTTGTGCTACCACGTGGGGTTCAAGCGCAAGCCGATCTGGCTGACGGAGTCGTAGATGGCACACGCGAGCTATTCCCTGGACGTCTTCGTGGAGCTGCTCGACCAGGCCGTCCGACGAGCGCAACAGCGATGCCGCCAGCGCCACGCCGCGCTGGTGGATGCTGCGGTGGCCGCCTGCAGCATGCAGGTTCGCTGCATGCATGATGACGGAACGGCCCAGGGCGAAATGGAGACCCTGCTGTCCATTTCGGTCTGCCAATTGCGTGCGCTGCGGCTATCGCAAATCAACGAGTTTTCGTTGACGCTGCAAGTGCAAATAGAGCCGGTCACGCAGAGCGACGGCGCTCCCGGACTGGCGCTGCGTATCGCGCCGCCCCGCAGCCGT
Source organism: Xanthomonas sp. WHRI 6108 (assembly GCF_040202385.2). Lineage (NCBI taxonomy): Bacteria > Pseudomonadati > Pseudomonadota > Gammaproteobacteria > Lysobacterales > Lysobacteraceae > Xanthomonas > Xanthomonas sp. WHRI 6108. The sequence goes on from NZ_CP168198.1 coordinate 1,795,197, forward strand.
ACGCCAAGCCACGCGCTGAAAATCGGCTATCAAGGCAGCGAGCGTCCGCGTGGCGTGCTTTGGTTCGATGGCATCGCGCTGAAGGAATGGACGCTTCATCCGTTCGTGGACGTGCCATCTTCCGGTCCCGGAGCGGTGCCGTGAGGTTGCTGCTGTCAGACGCCGATGCCCGCGCGCTCGCCGAGCGGCTGGGAACCGATGTGGCGGCCCTGCATGCGGATCTCTGCCGGCGGTCTCGGTGCCGGTGGCGATCCATCTTCATCATTTGCTTGGTTGCAGTTCTGGTAATTACTGCAGCCGGTGTGCTGAGCAGCAGCTTGATCGATCTTTCCATCCTGTCCAACTTCTTATCGGAGCTTTCTCATGTCTGTCCAACCTCATCATCGACGTCACGTTCTCCGCATCACCTCACTGGCCTTGTGTCTTTCGTTGACTGCAGTACAGGCCGCTCCGGCTGGTAGCATTCCGACAGGTGACTGGCGCGGAATCCTGTCCGCCAGCGGCGGTGCGGGCCCGGTTTATGTCCGCCTGAGCGGGCGCGCGGTGGGAGCCGACGGCACCCAAACGGCGGACGTGCGGTTTGGACCTCCTTTCAATTGTGCGCTGGAGCTACGAGCGCATCCGGACGGTTACGCGCTGCTGTCTCGCAATGGCGGCAGGTTTTGCGATGGGCTAGCCGGTGGCCGCGCCCAGCTTGAGGTGACGGAGGGTGCGACGTCCGGCATGCAACTCACGCTGCCCGGCCGCGATTCGCCGTTGGTCGTTGCCTTGGATCAGAGCAGCGCAGGTTTGGCCGAAGCTGGGCGCTGGCGCGGGGCGGGCCTGATTTCCGCCCAGTTGGAGATTGTGGCGACCACAGTCCGCCCGGGAGACGTGCTCGGTCGCCTGCGCTATGGCGCCCCCCGCGACTGCCAGGTGGAACTGCGCTATGCCGGGCGTGCGGCAGGCGCGTTGAATGCCTGGATCGGCGCCAACGATAGAGGCTATTGCCGCCAGCTCAGCGATGGCCAAGCCAGTCTGCGGATTCGCGACGATGGCAGCGCAGAGCTTGCTCTTGTTGTGAAAGGTCAGCGCGATACGACGCTGTTCGAACGGATGCCCTGAGGTCGGGCTGGATGCGCGCCTGCATGTTGGGAATCACTTATGTGGAAGCGAACCAGGATGCGCGTCGGCCTGCGGCGACGCGCGGTGGCCCAGTCCGTCTCGTCGGCAGGATTCATCGGGCCGGTCTTCTCCAGCGTGCTTGAACAGCTGGAGCTCGAATGTCGGGCCATGGTGTCGTATGCGCTAAAGCAGGGGTTGGCGATGTCCCCCGATCTGCCTGGCCGGTTGGCGGAATTACGGGTGATGCCTGGCACCTCCCTGCATGGCGAAGCTGGCGCGCGCGAACTGGCCGCTCTGCACCGACAGCTGGTTCGCGCGATCCAACCCGCAACGCCGCAAGCGGTGGTGCTGATCGAGCGGGAGCGTTTGCGCGGTGGCTTTTTGCGCTGGCTTGGTCCAATTCCGCTGATTCGCACCTTGACTTTAAGCTCGGTCGGCTGTCTTGCCTCAGTGGTCGGGCTGGCGATGTCCAGCCTTGTCAACGAGCAGAACATCGCGCTGGGATTTCTCGACTCCTCGGGCAGTACGCTGGGCTGGAATGTGATGTTCATCCTTGCCTGTGCCGGGCTTGGCGCAGCGTTTTCCGCCCTGTTCCAGGCCCATCGTTACGTCGCCGACGCGACGTACGATCCGCGATTCGATTCTTCCTATGCCGCGCGCATGATTCTGGGCCTCATCGCCGGTCTGATCTTAGTGGAGTTGCTGCCGGAGGATCTGTTTGCCGAAAGTAGCCTGGGCGCGTTCGGAAAACCCGCATTGGCGATGATGGGTGGATTTTCGGCAAGTGCCGTCTATCGCCTGCTGCAACGCATGGTCGATGTCATGGAAACGGTCGTACGCGGCGATTCCAGCCAACACGCCGCTGCAGCGATCCAGTCTCAGCGCGCATCGGTCGAGTCTGAAGGTATCCGCGCGCGCGGCGAACTTGCCGCAGGTCTGCTGGACCTGCAGCGCGAGTTGGAGGCAGACCCGCGTCTGGATCAGGTGCGTCAGCAACTGACCGGCCTTGCCAGGCAGATGATGTCCGGCGACTCGTAATCTTTCGCGGTTGAGCTGCAGCTGGAACCGCGTTCGTTTTTTATCGGCAGTCTTATGCAGAAACGATGTCTGGCACAGGGTGCCAAGCATCAGGTGGCGGTGCGTGTTGGTCCGGAGCGGCGCAGTCCGCTTCGGCTCCGGTTCAACGTGCGTAACACACCTCAGGCAAACCTACCCGTCATTGCGTCGCACCGACATCTACACCGTTGTGCAAACCAGCATTCGACGGTCGCCAAATCAGTCCAGAACCGATGGTGTCGAGATGAGCGTATGACAAGCTCGCTCAAGTGCTCCTGCCGAGCATCTGTCGATTCGCTGCAGCGCGCCGCTCGAATGCCGCTGCACATCGCGGCCCCCATTCGTGTAACCGAGGGAATGATGAAGACACGTATCGTCGTCGCTGCTGATCGCACCATCCTCGTGGAAGGCATGGTCGCTTTGCTGCAAAAGGTTCCGGGTTTCGAAGTGGTGGGGCATGCCGAAGACGGACTGGCGTGTCTGCAGATCGCTGCCAGAGAGCAGCCGGATATCGTCCTGGTGGATGTCCTGCTCCCTGGCCTCAATGGCATCGATCTGACGCGACGTTTAATTCAACGCAGTCCCGGCAGCCGGGCAATCTGCATTGCTCCGTCCGATGCCTGCATGCGTGCCAGCGCGGTCTTCGAAGCTGGCGCAAAAGCCTATCTGGCGCGAACCAGTACCTTCGCCGAGTTGCTGCGTGCGATTCAACTCGTTGGTCAGGATCAGATCTATATCAGTCCGCAGATGTCGCGTTCGTTGATCGCAGGACTGCGTCGAGCCGCCAAAGACGATTCTGCGTATACCCGGCTGACCTCACGTGAGCGCGAAATCGTGCAGCTCTACTCCGAAGGCCTGTCGACCAGGCAGATCGCCACGCGCTTGCACTTGAGCGTGAAAACGGTGGGCACGCATCGCGAAAACTGCATGTTGAAACTCAATATTCAAAGCATCGCCCAGCTCACCCGTTATGCAATCGCGCAAGGACTTTCTCCGCTTGATCCTGCATCCGGCTGTGGCAGCGATCCCTCTGAGGCGCTTGTGCCGCAGCGATCGCGCCGGGCTGGCTGAGTTGCACTAGCCTTCGGGGAAATAGGGTGCCAGGCACGCCGGCGTCGGCCGACAATGTGGCCGACGCGTCCCAACCCTCTGGTGATCTGTCTTTCCAATGCGCGACTGAGGCCATCTCAGCGCGTCGGATTGGCGTCCATGGCCGCCTGCATCAACGCTGCGATCGCGTTCGAGGCTTGGTCGGGTTGCTGCGCCAGGAACTGGCTGACGCTGCGCTGATTGGCGGCGGGGTGGTTCTGGCTGAGCTTGAAGGTCAGCTCGATGCGGCTGGGAACGAAGCGGAAGCCGACCAGGCCGCGCAACTGGCGGCGGTGGTTGTCGCGCTCCATCTCGAACAGCCAGTCGCTGCCGACGCGTTGTTCGAAGTGGGTGCTCATGCGGCCGATCAGCTCGCCCAGCGCCGCCTCATCGCTCACCTGCTCGCAGCGTCCATGCAGATGCGCCACGGCGTAGTTCCAGGTCGGCACGCGTGCGGCCGCTTCCTTGTCCGGATACCAGCTGGGCGACACATAGGCATGCGGGCCCTGCACCACGAGTACCGCGTCGCCGGGGCTGCGTGCCTGCGGATTGGGGCGCGCCCAGTGGCCTTCGATGACAACTGCCTGGTCATCGCGTCGGTACAGCACCGGCAGATGCGAGATCGCCGGCTGTCCGTCCTCGCCCTGGCTGATCAGGGTGACGAACGGGTCGCGCGCGATCAGCCAGTCCAGCAAGGCCAGATCGGTCTGCGCGAACGCGCGTGGGGCGTACATGTCAGGCGCGACCGCCCAGGGTCAGCACCATGCGTTCGCGCAGGTCCGCATCGTCGTCGCCACGCGGCGGCGAGACCTCATCGAGCGAGAAGCCACGCATCAGCGCGTCTTCTTCGTCCAGCCCGTCGAGCGCGACGAATTCGGCATCGAACAAGGCCGCGCGGGCGCTGTCTTCGCTGTCGTAAGGCAGGATCTTGCCGTCGCTGTCCAGGACTTCGGCGGTACCGGCCTGCTTCACGCGCAGGCGCGCCCAGATCAGCGTGCGGCCGATCGTGGCCAGCCACCACGAATCGTGGTCGTCATGTGCGGTGTCTTGCGGTGTATTCATGGCATTACCTTGGAAAGCAGGCCGAGCAGGGCTGCCATGCCCAGGCCGAAGAAGATGGTCAGCAGCGACAGCCAGGCCGGCGTGGCCAGGCCGGACAGCGCACCGTCGCGATGGCTGCGGTAGCGCCGCGCCAACAACCAGCGCAGCGCCGCAGGACTGATGAAGGCCGGCTCGCCGAAGCTGGCCAGCGCCTCGGGATGTCGGTCGCGCAGGTGCACCAGCGTCAGCGGCCAGAAGATCAGCAAGGCGGTGAGGCCGGCAACGGCCACACCGACAAAACACAGCGCGAAGAACAGGGTCATGTGCCCGCCAGCATCAGTGCGAGTTGGGGAAGTGCTGCGCCGATCACCAGCGCAGTGATGGTCCACCATAACGGACGCAGGGCATGGATGATCGCCCTGCGTGCCGTGTCACCCTGCCACCAGGCGCTTGCACCGGGATGTGCGGCTGCCCGCTGCGCCAGTCGGACGCCGCGCACGCCGGCGATGCCGGCGCCCGGCAACGCCGCCGCGAAGGCCAGCAACTGCAGCGTGGCGGCGGCCAGCAGGCTCACATTAGAACTCGGCGCTGCCCGGCGCGCGCGGGTAGGGGATGGCGTCGCGGATATTGCTCAGCCCGCACACGTACACCACCAGGCGCTCGAAGCCCAGGCCGAAGCCGGCATGCGGCACCGAGCCGTAGCGGCGGAAATCGCGGTACCAGCTGTAGTGCTCCTGGTCCAGGCCGAATTGCGCCATGCGTGCATCCAGCACATCCAGGCGCTCTTCGCGCTGGCTGCCGCCGATGATCTCGCCGATGCCCGGCGCCAGCACGTCCATCGCCGCGACGGTCTTGCCGTCATCGTTCAGGCGCATGTAGAAGGCCTTGATGTGCTCGGGGTAGTTGGTCACCACCACCGGGCGGCCGATATGCTCTTCGGTCAGCCAGCGCTCGTGCTCGGTCTGCAGGTCCAGCCCCCATTCGACCGGGAAGTCGAACTTCTTGCCCGAGTTCTGCAGCAGCTTCACCGCTTCGGTGTAGTCGATCTGCTCGAACGGGGCATTGATGAAGGCCTCGAGTTTGGCGATCGCGTTCTTGTCCACGCGCTCGGCCAGGAATGCCAGATCGTCGCCACGCTCATCGAGCACCGCGCGGAACAGGTACTTGAGGAACTGCTCGGCCAGGCGCGCGTCTTCGGCCAGATCGGCAAAGGCGATTTCCGGCTCGATCATCCAGAATTCGGCCAGATGGCGCGTGGTGTGGCTGTTCTCGGCGCGGAAGGTCGGGCCGAAGGTGTAGACCTTGCTCAGCGCCAGGCAGTAGGCCTCCACGTTGAGCTGGCCGGACACGGTCAGGAAGGTTTCCTTGCCGAAGAAGTCGCGGCTGAAATCCACCGCGCCGCTGGCATCGCGCGGCAGGTTGACCATGTCCAGCGTGGAAACGCGGAACATCTGCCCGGCGCCTTCGGCGTCGGAGGTGGTGATGATCGGGGTGCTGATCCAGTTGAAGCCGTTCTGGTGGAAGAAGCGGTGCACCGCCTGCGCCAGGCAGTTGCGGATGCGGGTGACCGCGCCGAACAGGTTGGTGCGCGGGCGCAGGTGCGCCACTTCGCGCAGGAACTCCGGCGACATCGGCTTGGGCTGGATCGGGTAGGTCAGCGGGTCTTCGACCCAGCCGACGATCTCCACGCCGCTGGCCTGGATCTCGAACGACTGACCCTTGCCCTGCGACTTCACCAGCACGCCCTTGGCGATCAGCGAGCAGCCGCTGGTCAGGCGCTTGATCTCGTCGAAGTTGGGCAGGGTGTCGTTGGCCACCACCTGGATCGGAGCGAAGCACGAGCCATCGGTCACGTTGATGAAGGCCAGTCCGGCAGATCCGCGCAGCGTGCGCACCCACCCCCGTACCGTGACTTCGCCGCCTTCCGGGAGTTTTCCCGCAAGCGCATGTTCAACGCTGACCACCGTCATGACTTGTCCTCGCCGTAGCGACTTTGAATGGTCTGCGAGTTTACTGGCTGCGGGCGCGCCGGCGCGAGCATCTGAACCGCTTGCGGATGGTTGCGCTTGTCCAAGGCCGGATATGGCCCCATCTGGGGAACACGTCGTCGCAGCGGGTGCAGCCCCGGTAATTGCAGCCTCGCTATACTTGCCACCATCGTTTCCGGAGCATCCCCCATGGCCATCAGCCTCACCCCCGCCGCGCTGGAGCGCGTGCAGCGTTTCGTGCAGCAGACCCCGGGGACGCTGGGTCTGCGCTTTGGCGTGACCAAGACAGGTTGCTCGGGCTGGGGCCATGTCACCGACCTGGCGCGCGAGAAACGCGACGACGACGCGGTGTTCGAGCAGGAGGGCGTGCGCATCTTCGTCGACCCGGTCAGCCTGCCGCTGGTCGACGGCACCTGCATCGATTTCGGCAAGCACGGCCTGAGCGAGACCTTCACCTTCCGCAATCCCAACGCGACTGCCGAGTGCGGCTGCGGGGAGAGCTTTACGACCGAAGCCGAGCATCGCTGAGCTCGCTGGTGCGCGCTATTCCTTCTCCCTGCGGGAGGAGGTGCCAGAATGGCGGATGAGGGTAAGGGGCGAAGCCTCGCGCGGTTAGACGTCACCAGTGGCTTGGCCGCGGACCCTCACCCCAACCCCCCCGGCCCGCGCTTGCGGCGCGGGCGTTCCAAGGCACGCGCGCCAGTGGCGCGCCGGCGGTGCCTTATCGCCCCGGTGGGAGACGGGCTCAAGCAGTCGCTGCGCAGATGTCCTGTTTGTGGGCTCGCCCGCTGGCTCGGCCAGGTTGCGGCTAAGCGCCTGAACTGCCATACTTTCCTGCTTCCTGCCCGGTTCCGGGCGGGAATCCTTGCTCCACCGGCCGCCTTTCGCGGGTCACCGGGGAGCTGTCCGGCCCACGTGGCCACATCCGAAAGGTAATACAACATGAGTCGTCATTACGAAGTCGTGTTCCTGGTCCACCCGGATCAGAGCGAGCAGGTCCCGGCCATGATCGAGCGCTACAAGTCGCTGATCGAGGGCGGTAACGGCACCATCCACCGTCTGGAAGACTGGGGCCGTCGTCAGCTGGCCTACCCGATCCAGAACCTGGTGAAGGCGCACTACGTGCTGCTCAACATCGAAGTCGACCAGGCCGTGCTGAGCGAGCTGGTGGAAAGCTTCCGCTTCAACGATGCGGTGCTGCGTCACTTGGTCGTCAAGCGCGATGGCCCGGACACCGAGCAGTCGCTGATCATGAAGAGCAAGGACGAGAAGGGCGACAAGCCCGAGCGTAGCGAGCGTCGTCGTCGCGATGACGATGAGGGCGATGCTGCACCTGCCGCCACCGATACCGACGGCGACAACGCCGAAGCCGCTTAAGGAGCGCTGTCATGTCCAAGTTCTTCCGTCGTCGCAAGTTCTGCAAGTTCACCGCCGAGGGCGTGAAAGAGATCGATTACAAGGATCTCAACACCCTGCGTCAGTACCTCACCGAGAACGGCAAGATCGTGCCGAGCCGCGTGACCGGTACCAAGTCCAAGTACCAGCGTCAGCTGGCCACGGCCGTCAAGCGCTCGCGTTTCCTGGCGCTGATCCCGTACACGGACAATCACGACGTTTAATCCGAGTCGTTGATGTGAGTTCCTCACAAGAGCCCGCACGGTTGTATGTGAGTCCCTCACAAGAGCCCGCACATCCATGTGCGGGTAATAAATATAGAGGCCGGTCATTCGAGATGCGGTGTTGATCGTGCTCTTGCGATTCCCAAATCCCGATTCCCGAATCCCGTCTTTTCGGACAGCAAACGTTGCGTCGGCCAAAGCGCCGGCGCTAACGAATAACGGAGCACCACCATGGATCTGATTCTTCTGCAGAAAGTGACCAATCTCGGCGGCCTGGGCGACAAGGTCAGCGTCAAGCCGGGTTACGGCCGCAACTTCCTCGTGCCGCAGGGCAAGGCCGTTCCGGCCACCGCTGCCAACGTCGAAGCGTTTGAAGCCAAGCGTGCCGATTACGAAGCCAAGGCCAACACCATCCTGGCCGATGCACAGAGCCGCGCCGGCAAGTTCGAAGGCGCCAGCGTCACCATCGGCGCGCATGCGTCGACCGAAGGCAAGCTGTACGGCTCGGTCGGCCCGCGCGACATCGCCGAGGCGTTCACCGCCGCCGGCCTGCCGCTGGAAAAGAGCGAAGTGATCCTGGGCGAAGGCGCATTCCGCAATGTCGGCGAGTACGACGTTGTGCTGCACCTGCACGCCGATGTGGAAACCTCGGTCAAGGTCATCGTCGAATCCGACGCCTGATCCACGCTGTACGCTGTACCCGAAGGGCGCCTGGTTAGGCGCCCTTCGTCTTTCTGCGGCCACGCCAGCGATGCCAGGCCCGCTATACTCATGCTCCATTGCCGGTTCCACGGCCCATAGATCTTGTGGATCAAGGGCTTAGGGGCGGCTTCACAGGAAAAAGCGCCTGCCGGCCCCGCCCGTGCGGTGCCCGGAACCTTCAGTCCCATGCGCCTGTCCACGATCAAACTGTCCGGTTTCAAGTCGTTCGTCGACCCGACCACGTTGCACCTGCCCACCAACATGACCGGCATCGTCGGTCCCAATGGCTGCGGCAAGTCCAACATCATCGACGCGGTGCGCTGGGTGATGGGCGAAAGTTCGGCCAGCCGCCTGCGTGGCGACTCGCTGACCGACGTGATCTTCTCCGGCTCCTCGGCGCGCAAGCCGGTGTCGCAGGCGACGGTGGAGCTGATCTTCGACAATTCCGATCACACCATCAGCGGCGAGTTCGCCTCGTTCAACGAGATCTCGGTCAAGCGCCTGGTCAGCCGCGACGGCAACAGCGCCTACTATCTCAACGGCACCAAGTGCCGGCGCCGCGACATCACCGACCTGTTCCTGGGCACCGGCCTGGGGCCGCGCAGCTACTCGATCATCGAGCAGGGCATGATCAGCCAGATCATCGAGGCGCGCCCGGAAGACCTGCGCGTGTACCTGGAAGAAGCCGCCGGCATTTCCAAGTACAAGGAGCGCCGCAAAGAAACCGAAACGCGCATCCGGCATACCCGCGAGAACCTCGATCGCCTGGGCGACCTGCGCGAAGAGATCACCAAGCAGCTGGCGCATCTGCAGCGCCAGGCGCGCCAGGCCGAGCAGTATCAGGCCTTGCAGGAAGAGCGCCGGATCAAGGACGCCGAGTGGAAGGCGCTGGAGTACCGCGGCCTGGATGGCCGGCTGCAGGGCCTGCGCGAAAAACTGAATCAGGAAGAGACCCGGCTGCAGCAATTGATCGCCGAACAGCGCGATGCCGAGGCGCGGATCGAAACCGGGCGCGCGCGTCGCGAGGAAGCCGCCGAAGCGGTGGCCAAGGCGCAGGCCGATGTCTATCAGGTCGGTGGTGCGCTGGCGCGCATCGAGCAGCAGATCCAGCATCAGCGCGAACTCTCGCATCGCCTGCACAAGGCGCGCGACGAGGCGCAGAGCCAGTTGCAGGAGCTGACCCAGCACATCAGCGGCGATTCGGCCAGGCTGGCGGTGTTGCGCGAGGCGGTGGACGCTGCCGAACCGCAACTGGAACAGCTGCGCGAAGACCACGAATTCCGCCAGGAGTCGCTACGCGAGGCCGAAGCGCGTCTGGCCGACTGGCAGCAGCGCTGGGAAACCCATAATCGCGACACCGGCGAAGCCTCGCGTGCCGGCGAAGTGGAGCGCACGCGCGTCGATTATCTCGATCGCCAGTCGCTGGAGGCCGAGCGCCGCCGCGAAGCGCTGGTCAACGAGCGCGCCGGGCTGGACCTGGATGCGCTGGCCGAGGCGTTCGAGCAGATCGAGCTGCGCCACGAAACCCAGAAGACCTCGCTGGACGGGCTGACCGAGCAGGTCGAAGCGCGCAAGCACGCGCTCGGCGGGCTACAGGAACAACAGCGCGCCAGCCAGGGCGAACTGGCCGACGTGCGCAAGCAGGCGCAGGCTGCGCGTGGCCGGCTGTCGTCGCTGGAAACCCTGCAGCAGGCCGCACTCGGCCAGGAGCAGGGCGCCGCAGTGGCGTGGCTGAAGTCACGCGGGCTGGATTCTGCCGCACGTGTCGGCGAGCGCATCACGGTCGAAAGCGGCTGGGAAAACGCGGTGGAAGGCGCGTTGGGGCAGTTGATCGAAGGCGTGCTGGTGGATGCGCCGGAACAACTGGTCGATGCGCTGGGCGAATTGGGCGAGGGCCGCATCGCGCTGGTGTCCGGTGCCAGCGACAACGCGAGCTTCGCGCCGACCTCGCTGGCGGCCAAGGTGCAGGGGCCGATCGCGATCCGTCGCCTGCTCGCGCGCCTGCACGCGGCCGAGGATCTGGACGCCGCGCGCACGCTGCAGCGCAGCCTGCCCGAAGGCGATTCGGTCATCACCCGCAGCGGCGAGCGACTGGGCGAGGGCTGGGTGCGGGTGTCGCGCTCCGGTGCCGCCAAGCAGGGCGCCTTGCTGCGCGAGCGCGAGATCCAGGAGCTGCGTGCGCAGATCGAAATGCTGCAGGAGCGCGAGGCCGAACTCGAGCAGCGCCTGGGTAGCTTCCGCGAGCAACTGCTGGCGGCCGAGCAGCAACGCGAAGATGCGCAGCGCCAGTTGTACATGGCGCACCGCAGCGTGTCCGAGCTGGCCGGCCAGCTGCAGAGCCAGCAGGGCAAGGTCGATGCCGCGCGCACGCGCATCGAACGCATCGAAAACGAATTGTCGCAGCTGCTGGAAACGCTGGACACCAGCCGCGAGCAGGCACGCGAGGCACGCGCCAAGCTCGAAGACGCGGTGACCCTGATGGGCGACCTGCAAGGCACGCGCGAGGCGCTGGAGAACGAACGCCGTCAGCTCACCGATGCGCGCGATCAGGCCCGCGATGCCGCACGTGGCGTGCGCGATGCGATGCATGCATTGGCGCTGACGCTGGAATCGCAACGCACCCAGATCACCTCCCTGAGCCAGACGCTGGAGCGCATGGACAGCCAGCGCGGCCAGCTCGATACGCGTCTGGAGGACCTGGTCGCCCAGCTCAGCGACGGCGACTCGCCGGTGGAAACGCTGGAGCACGAGCACCAGGCCGCGTTGAGCGAGCGTGTACGCACCGAGCGTGTGCTGAGCGAAGCGCGCACCATGCTCGAGAGCATCGATGGCGAGCTGCGCAGCTATGAGCAGACCCGCCAGCAGCGCGACGAACAGGCGCTGGCCCAGCGCGAGCGCATCTCGCAGCGCAAGCTCGATCAGCAGGCGCTGGTGCTCAGCGCAGAGCAACTGGAGGCCGCCGTGGTGAAAGCCGGCTTTGTGCTCGAAGACGTCGTCAATGGGTTGCCGGAAGCCGCGAACGTGGCCGAGTGGGAAGCGGCGGTCGGCCAGATCGACGGCCGCATGCGGCGGCTGGAACCGGTCAACCTGGCCGCGATCCAGGAGTACGGCGAAGCGGCGCAGCGTTCGGAATATCTGGATGCGCAGAATCTGGATCTCAACACCGCACTGGAGACGCTGGAAGAGGCGATCCGCAAGATCGACCGCGAAACCCGCGGCCGCTTCAAGGACACCTTCGACCGGGTCAATTCCGGCGTCCAGGCGCTGTATCCGCGCCTGTTCGGCGGTGGCCACGCCTATCTGGAGCTCACCGGCGAAGATCTGCTCGATACCGGCGTGACCATCATGGCGCGCCCGCCGGGCAAGCGCGTGTCCAGCATCTCGCTGCTGTCCGGTGGCGAGAAGGCGATGACCGCGGTGGCGCTGGTGTTTGCGATCTTCCAGCTCAATCCCGCGCCGTTCTGCCTGCTCGACGAGGTGGACGCGCCGCTGGACGAAGCCAATGTCGGCCGCCTGGCCAATATGGTGCGGGAAATGAGCGAGAAGGTGCAGTTCCTGTTCGTCAGCCATAACAAGGCGACGATGGAAGCTGCGCGCCAGCTTTCCGGCGTGACTATGCGCGAGCCGGGTGTCAGTCGCCTGGTCAGCGTGGACCTGGAAGAGGCCGCACGTTTGGCGGGTGCGGCATGACGTGCCATGCTTGTCGGAATATCGACACCTGTCACTCTTATGCGGAGGCACGCTGAATGTCCGACATGGCCATGATCCGGATCGGGATCCTGATCGCTGGACTGCTGCTGGTCGCGGCCATCTTCCTGTTTGGTCGCCCGAAAAAATCGCCGCAAGGGCGCCGGGTCGACAAGGACGACGGGCAACCGCGCGAGCGCCGCGAGCCGGTGATCTCCAGCGAGCCTGGCGTGGAGGGCGACCCGTTCGAGCGCAATGAAGGCGCCGAGCAAAGCGAACTGAACCTGGACGATGCCGATGCGGCCGGCGGCAACGATGTCGGCAAGCGGCCCAACCAGGATTTCGACAAGATCGTCTCGCTGTTCGTGGCCGCCAAGGCCGGCCAGGTGCTGCGCGGCGAAGACGTGGTGGTCGCTGCGGAGAAGACCGGGCTGGTGTTCGGTCACATGAATGTCTTCCACCGTTTGGTGGAAGGGCATCCGGAGCGCGGGCCGATCTTCAGCATGGCCAGCATCCTCAAGCCCGGCAGCTTCGACATGGCCAACATCCGCGAGATGCAGACCCCGGCGATTGCGTTCTTCCTCACCTTGCCAGCGCCGATGACCGCACTGGATGCCTGGGAAAAGATGCTGCCGACCGTGCAGCGCATGGCCGAACTGCTCGACGGCGTGGTGCTGGACGACAGCCGCAATGCGCTGGGCCGCCAGCGCGTGGCGCATATCCGCGACGAACTGCGCGCCTACGATCGCCAGCACCAGGCACCGCCGCTGACCAAGTCGCCGCGCTGGTGAGTGCGTATTGCTTTTAAGTGCGCGCTGCTGGTGATGCGCGTCAGTGGTGATGTGCGTCAGTGGTGATGTGCGTCAGTGGTGATTGCGCACCGCTGGTGATCGAGCGTCGCTGAGCCAGTGATTGCGAGCCATTGACCGTGAGCCATCCCGACCGCGAGTCATCCATACGCAGTCTGAGTCGCGACCTGCCGCAGGACGCGTTCTAGCGTGAGGTGAATGATGTGGAGCTTGCAGGGCGCGCTGGCGGTGCTGATGTTGCTGGCGGTGTGGGCCATCCTGGCCGCACCGCTGCTATGGCTGGCGTCGCGCATTGCGCTGCGTTTGCGCAAAGGCGCGTCGACAAGTCCAGGTCGCGCGCAATGGAGCTCGATCGGGTTTGCTGTTGCGGTGACGCTGCTGGTTGCGCCAGTGCCAACGCCTATCGTCACTGTCTTCCTGCCGCATGCGATCGCGCTGTTGGATGCAAGCTACTACGCACGTATCTTTCAGGGCCCGCCGATGATGCGCCAGCTCCTGGTGTGGATTGCGGTGTCGATGGCGCTGACGTTTGCGCTCAGCTACGTGTGGATCCGGCGTGTGCTGCGTCCGAATGCTGCCGCGCCTCTTTCAACTCCCGCGCGATAGGAAATCAACGCCCCTCGCCGGCGAGAGAGGGGTGAGGGTACGGAGGCGAAGCAGTGGAGCAGTCGGTGATTCAGGTCTGACGGCGCGTGGCGACGCGTTTGTCATTACAGGTGATGGCAGATCTCCGAGGCGCACCCTCATCCGCCGCTTCGGGGCACCTTCTCCCGAGGGGAGAAGGGATGGCCATTCTGTGCTTGGCGATCAGCGCTTGGCCTTGGTAAACGCCTCGCGAAAGCGCAGCATCTCCGCCTCGGTGCCGACGCTCACGCGCACGCGCTTGGGCCAGATCGGCCAGCTGCGGCCGACGATGACGCCCTGTTTCTGCATCGAATCGGCGAACACGCCAGCGTCGCGCTTGACGTCGAGCAGGAGGCAATTGGCCTGCGTGGGCAGGCAGGTGTAGCCCTTGCTCTTGAGCCAGGCGATGGTGTCGTCGCGCACGCGGGCGTTCTCCGCGCGGCGGGTCTGCACCAGCTGCGGGTCGCGCAGGCTGGCGATGCCGGCGGCCATTGCCGGTACCGACAACGGGTTGCTGCCCAGGCTGGCGAGCTTGGTCTGCAGCCCCGGCGGCGCCAGCGCGGCGCCCAGGCGCAGGCCAGCCATGCCGTAGAGCTTGGAGAAGCTGCGCAGCACGATCAGGTCCTGGCGCTGGCGCACCAGGTCCGCCATGGACGGCTCGTTGCTGTAGTGGATATACGCCTCGTCGACCACCAGCACTGCGCTAGCCGGCTTGTTGGCCAGCAGCCACTCGATGTCGGCGCGCGGGGTGATGGCGCCGCTGGCGTTGCCGGGGTTGCACAGGTAGATCAGGCCGGCGGACGGGTCGGCCTTGGCCATCGCCTTGACGTCGTGCGCGCCATCGGCCCGCAGCGGCACCTTGCGTACCGGCACGCCGCGGGCGGTGGCGCTGTCGATGATCGGGTCGAAGCTCGGGTCGGCCACCACCAGCCCGGCACGTGCCGAGGTGAACAGGCTGCCGGCACGCAGCAGTGCGTCCCTGGAGCCGGGAAAGAACGCCAGATGATCGCCGGGCAGTTGCAGCTCGCCGGTCATCAGGTTGCGCAGGTCCTGCTCCATCTCGAACTGATAGCGGCCCGCACGTGCCAGCGAGCGCGTTGCCGCGTCCAGTGCGGCGGGCGAGGGGCCGAGCGGATGCTCGTTGAGATTGAGAAACACCGCGCCCGCTGCCGGCGCCACACCGGGCTTGGCCGGCGCAGCGGCACGCTTGCGGGCTGCCTCGGCCGCGGGTGCCAGTCCCAGTGCGGAGATCGCCACGCCAACGCTGGCAAGGCTGAGAAACGAACGGCGCGAAACGGGCAACGGCACGGTGAGCTCCAGGCGAGCAGGCAAAGAGGGCGCCACGCTAGCGGGTTTGTGCCTGTCTGCCTATCGGGAAATCGCTGCCGGGCTCGCTGTCGCGCGGTTTGGTCGGCGGTCGGGCAGCACTTGCACACCGGCACGGCCCGTTAGAATGGGCGGCCCAGAGCCAGCCCAGCGATCGTATGACTGTCAGCCCGGATCCCGCTCAGCGCATCGACGCCCTGCGTCATCGTATCGAGGACGCCAACTACCGCTATCACGTGCTCGACGAGCCGCAGATGGCCGACGTCGACTACGACCGCCTGATGCGTGAACTTGAGGCTCTGGAGGCGGCGCACCCGGAGCTGGCCAGCGCCGATTCGCCGACCCAGCGCGTCGGCCACCTGGCCGCGTCGCGCTTTGCCGAAGTGCGCCATGCCCTGCCGATGCTGTCGTTGGGCAATGCCTTCAGCGACGAGGAAGTGACCGAGTTCGTACGGCGGATCAGCGAGCGGCTGGAGGTGAAGCAGCCGCTGTTCTCGGCCGAGCCCAAGCTCGATGGCCTGGCGATCAGCCTGCGCTACGAAAACGGCGAGTTCGTGCAGGGCGCAACGCGGGGCGACGGCGCCACCGGTGAGGATGTCAGCGCCAATCTGCGCACCGTCAAGGCGATTCCGCTGCGCCTGCGTGGTGAAGGCTGGCCGCAGGTACTGGAGGTGCGCGGCGAGGTGTACATGCCGCGCGCCGCCTTCGAGACCTACAACGCGCAGATGCGCCTGCAGGGCGGCAAGGTGCTGGCCAATCCGCGCAATGGCGCTGCAGGCTCGCTGCGTCAGTTGGATGCGCGCATCACGGCGCAGCGCCCGCTGAGTTTCTTTGCGTATGGCGTGGGCGAAGTGAGTGAAGGTGCGTTGCCGCAGACGCATTCGGCGATCCTGGCGCAGTTGCGCGCATGGGGTTTCCCGGTCAGCGCCCTGGTCGAGGTGGTGCAGGGTAGCGACGGCCTGTTGGCGTACTACCAACGCATCGGTGAGGCGCGCGACGGCTTGCCCTTCGATATCGACGGCGTGGTCTACAAACTCGACGATCTGGCCGGGCAGCGCGAGATGGGCTTTGTCTCGCGCGCGCCGCGCTGGGCGATCGCGCACAAGTTCCCGGCGCAGGAGCAGTCCACCACGGTGGAGGCGATCGAGATCCAGATTGGCCGTACCGGTGCGGCCACGCCGGTGGCGCGGCTCAAGCCGGTGCATGTGGCCGGGGTCATCGTCACCAACGCCACGCTGCACAACGCCGACCAGATCGCGCGGCTGGATGTGCGCGTGGGCGATACGGTGATCGTGCGGCGTGCCGGCGATGTGATTCCCGAAGTGGCCGGCGTGGTTGCCGAGCAACGGCCGCCCGGCACCCAGCCATGGCAGATGCCCACGCACTGCCCGGTCTGCGGGTCGGAGATCGTGCGCGAGGAAGGCGAGGCGGTGTGGCGCTGCTCCGGCGAGCTGACCTGCTCGGCGCAGCGCAAGGAAGCGTTCCGGCATTTCGTCTCGCGCCGCGCGATGGATGTCGATGGCCTGGGCGAAAAATTCATCGAGGTGCTGGTCGACAGCGGCGTGGTGCAGGGCGTGGCCGATCTGTATCTGCTCAACGTGGACCAGCTGCTGCAATTGCGCATGATCAGCACCGCCGAAAGCCCGCACGCATTCCTGCGCGAGGCGCGCGAGCACCTGGCCAGCGGTGCGTACGGCCAGCTGGAGAACACCGTGGTCGGCATCGGTGTGGACCTGGCCGGCGAGCGCGAGGCGCCGCACACCTGGCAGGCCGATCTGTTGCGCGCCGGGCTGCCGGCGTTCGACTGGAACCGCAAAAAGATCGCCACCAAGTGGGCGGAAAACCTGATCGAGGCGATCGAGCAATCGCGCGATACCACGCTGGAGCGTTTCCTGTTTGCGCTCGGCATCGAGCATGTCGGCGAGAGCACCGCCAAGGCCTTGTCGGCGTGGTTCGGTGATCTGGAGCTGATCCGCCATCTGCCGTGGCCGCTGTTCAAGCGCGTGCCCGACATCGGTGGCGAGGTGGCGCGCTCGCTCGGGCACTTCTTCGACCAGCCCGGCAATCAGCAGGCCATCGACGACCTGCTGCAGCGTGGCGTGCGCATCGGCGATGCGCATCCGCCATCACCTAAACTGCGCGAGGCGCTGAGCTTTGCCAGCGTGCTGCAGGACATGGATATCCCCAAGGTGACGCCGGTGCGTGCGCAGCAGCTGGCTGCCGCGGTGGCCTCGTTCGATGCGCTGCGCAGCGCCGGGTCCGATGCCTTGTTACAGGCCGGCGTTCCCGCGCCGGTGGTGGCGTCGCTGCTGCAATGGCTGGAGCGGCCGGAAAATGCGGCCTTGGCAAGCGCTGCGCAGCAGGCGATGGAAACGGTGCTGTCGCGTCTGCCCGACGCCGACGCGCTGCAAACCGGCCCGCTCGACGGCCAGAGCGTGGTGATCACCGGGACCCTGGCCGCGCTCACCCGCGATGCGGCCAAGCAACGGCTGGAAGCGCTGGGCGCCAAGGTCGCCGGCAGCGTCTCCAAGAAAACCGCGTTTCTGGTGGCCGGCGAAGAAGCCGGGTCAAAGCTGGACAAGGCGCAGTCGCTGGGCGTGGAGATCTGGGACGAGGTGCGCTTGCTGGCCTTCCTCGACGAGCACGGCCAGCAACCATGAGCGCGATGCAGGTCGATCTGGACGCGTTGCGGTTGCGCGCGCGGCTCAACGCGCTGATCCGCGCTTTCTTCGCCGAGCGCGACGTGCTGGAAGTGGAGACGCCGGTGCTGTCGGAGGCTGGCAACACCGAGCCGAATATCGACAGTTTCAGCACGCGCTTCAGCGGCCATGTCGATGCCGGCGCGCCGGTGCGCTGGTTGCGCACCTCGCCGGAATATCCGCTCAAGCGGCTGCTGGCGGCCGGGGTGGGCGATTGCTACGAGCTGGGTCGGGTGTTCCGCAATGGCGAGGCCGGCGGCCGCCACAATCCCGAGTTCAGCATGCTCGAGTGGTACCGGGTGGGCTGGGACGATCGCGCCCTGGCGCAGGAGACCGTTGAGTTGGTGCGCCGCGCGCTTGCGCTGGTCGGGCGCCAGGCGCAGGTGCAGGTGCTGAGCTATCGCGCGCTGTTCGTGCAGGCGCTGGGCATCGACCCGTTGCACGATCCGATCGAAACGCTGCGCGCACCGCTACACGACATCGCCATCGATCCGGATGGCCTGACCCGCGACGACTGGCTGGATCTGCTGATGACCCATCGCCTCCAGCCGGGCTTTGCCAGCGACACGCTGACCGTGGTGCACGACTGGCCTGCCAGCCAGTGCGCGTTGGCGCGCATCCGCCCCGACGAGCCGCCGTTGGCCGAGCGCTTCGAGCTGTATCTGGGCGCCTACGAGGTCGCAAACGGGTACCACGAGCTCAACGATGCGCAGGAGCAGCGGGCGCGTTTCATGCGCGATAACGCGGTGCGTGCGGCGCGCGGATTGCCGCAGCTGCCGGTGGATGAGCGGCTGCTGGCGGTGTTGTCGCAACTGCCCGATTGTGCGGGGGTGGCGGTCGGTGTGGACCGGCTGTTGATGGCCATGCGCGGCACCACGCAGATTGCCGATGTGCTGGCCTTCGCCTTCGCCCGCGCCTGACCCACGGCGGTACCCAGTGTCTGCGCGGCACCGGGCGCGCGCCGGTTGCCATCCCGCTGTCATCGCCACCGTATTGCTATCTTCACATCGATGATGCTCTCATCGTGGCGTCCACGGGGGCGCGGCGCAGAGTGTGTTTGGGTGAGGATTGTCGGCATGAAGTGGCTGATCAGCTTATGCGGTTTGTGGTGCTTGCCGCTGCTGATGCTGGCCGATGCGCGTGCAGCGGATCGCGCCGCCGGCGTGGTGCGCTGCGAGTCCAAGGACATGGCGCGCGTGCATTGTGCGATGGATACCGAGCACGGCGTCCAGCTGGTACGCCAGCTGTCCGAGACCAGTTGCATCCGTGGCAGCGAGTGGGACATCGAACGCGGTGGCGTCTGGGTCGAACAGGGCTGCCGTGCAGAGTTTGCGACCGCACGGGCGCTGAGCGCTCCGCAGATGCGCCGCGTGGTGCGCTGCGATTCCAACGGCGGCAAGGTGGTATGCCCGGTGGTGCTGCGTGGTGCGCCTGTGCGCCTGCTGCGCCAGCGCTCGGTGTGGCCGTGCAAGGAAGGCCGCAGCTGGGGTGCGCGCCGTAACGAAATCTGGGTCTCGCGCGGCTGCGATGGCGAATTCGAGGTCGCTGCCGAGGACGGTTCCGGGTTCGTGGCCATGCCTCGCATGGTGACCTGCGAATCGAAGAAGGGCGCACGCCGCACCTGCGGGATCTCGGTGGAGCGCCAGGTGCGGGTAGGCCGGCAGATCTCCAAGAAGGAATGCGTGGAAGGCCAGACCTGGGGCTGGAGCCGCGACGGCGTGTGGGTCAACGACGGCTGCCGCGCCGAGTTCATCGTCGACTGAGACGCTCAAGCTTTCGGTTGTCCTGAGATGTGATTTAACGGGGTGCGGATGCGTCGCGTGTGGAGCGGGCGATCTGCGGCTTGGCCGCGGGGCCCTTGCCTGCCCACCATCGCGGGACACGCTGCAAGTACGTCCTTGTAGGCTCTTACGCGGCATCCATGCCGCGTAAGGTCCCGCGACGGTAGGCGGGCAAGGACCCGTCGGGATGGTCGGTGTGCATGGTGCAAGCTGGGCATGACGTGCGCTAGTTGGAGCACTGTGCGTCGGCCAGCTTCTCTTTGCCTTGCCATTGCAAGCCCGGCAACTGAAAGGCGTTCAACACGCCACCTGCCAACTTCTCATCCGCCTCGCGCAGGCTGCGCAACGGGCTTCCAAGAAGCGGCCGGCCAACGTTCTGGCGCGGTGCGGGCACCGCGCACTCGACCAGTTCGGTTTGCGGCATCGCCGGCGGGCCGAGCGATGCGGCCACTGACTGGGCTGCCCGGGCGCCTTACAATGTCCGGATGAACGACAGCGCCCATATCGATTACGCCCGCTACGACCATATCCGCCCGCTGCTGTGGACGGGCGATGCCCTGGAACTGCTCGACCAGCGCAAGCTGCCCTTCGTGGTCGAGCATGTGCGTTGCGACAGCAGCGACGCCGTGGCCGAGGCGATCCATTCGCTGGCCGTACGCGGCGCGCCGGCGATCGGCATTGCGGCCGGGTGGGGCGTGGTGCTGGCCGCGCGCGACGTCGCTGCCGACGACGGCAGTGCGGCCCTGCAGAAGCTCGAACCGGCGCTGTTGCGGCTCAATGCCGCGCGTCCGACCGCGGTCAACCTGGCCTGGGCGCTGATGCGCATGCGTCGCGTGCTGGGCGCTGCCGGCGCCGACTGGCGCGAGGTGATCGCGCGCGAGGCGCAGGCCATCGCCGACGAAGACCTGGCGGCCAACCGGCATATGGGCGCGCTGGGTGCATCGTTGATCGAGACCGGCAGCGGCGTGTTGACCCATTGCAATACCGGTTCGCTGGCCACCGCCGGTTTCGGCACCGCGCTGGGCGTGATCCGTGCCGGCATGGCGCAGCAGCGCATCGCCAAGGTGTTTGCCGGCGAGACCCGGCCGTGGTTGCAGGGCGCGCGCCTGACCGTGTGGGAGCTGCAGCAGGATGGCATCGACGCGACCCTGATCGCCGATTCGGCCGCCGCGCATCTGATGAAGTCCGGGCTGGTGCAGTGGGTCATCGTCGGCGCCGACCGCATCTGTGCCAACGGCGATACCGCCAACAAGATCGGCACCTATCAGCTGGCGATCGCCGCGCGCCACCACGGCGTCAAGTTCATGGTGGTGGCACCGTCGTCCACGGTGGACATGGACACCGCCAGCGGCGATCAGATCGAGATCGAGCAGCGCGACCCGGGCGAATTGTTCGGGGTCGGCGGCGTGCGCACGGTGGCCGATGGCATCAACGCCTGGAACCCGGTGTTCGATGTCACCCCCGGCAGCCTGATCGATGCGATCGTCACCGAACGCGGGGTGATCGCGCAGCCGGACCTGGCGCGCATGCAGGCGGCGTTCGGCGGCTGAGGCCAGTGCGGCGCACTATCGCCGCATCGCCCCGCCAAAATCCTGCAAGTGCTTGTTTCTGGCCGGTAAACCGGCGGCATCGTGGTGCCCCTTCGTGATACAATCCGGGGCTTGAATCGATCGGCGGGAGCGTGGGGTCGGCAGCCTGTTGTCAGGGCGCCCCCGACGCGGCTTTCCGGCTCGCCCGCCACCTCACTTACGGAACCCGAATGGCAGAAACCGCCAAGGAAATCATCCAGGTCAATCTGGAAGACGAGATGCGCAAGAGCTATCTCGATTACGCGATGAGCGTGATCGTTGGCCGCGCACTCCCCGATGCCCGTGATGGCCTCAAACCCGTGCACCGTCGCGTCCTGTACGCCATGCACGAGCTGGGCGCACACAGCAACAAGGCCTACTTCAAGTCGGCGCGTATCGTCGGCGACGTCATCGGTAAATACCACCCGCACGGCGACCAGTCGGTGTACGACACGCTGGTGCGCATGGCGCAGCCGTTCTCGCTGCGCTACATGATGGTGGACGGCCAGGGTAACTTCGGTTCGGTCGATGGCGACTCCGCCGCGGCGATGCGTTACACCGAGTCGCGCATGTCGCGGCTGGCGCATGAGCTGATGGCCGACATCGACAAGGAAACCGTCGATTTCCAGCCCAATTACGACGAAAAGGAACAGGAACCGACGGTCATGCCGACCCGGTTCCCGAGCCTGCTGGTCAACGGCTCGGCCGGTATCGCGGTGGGCATGGCCACCAATATCCCGCCGCACAATCTGACCGAGGCGATCAACGCCTGCATCGCCTTGATCGACACGCCGGAGCTGGATGTCGAAGGCCTGATGGAATACATCCCCGGCCCGGATTTCCCCACCGCCGGCATCATCAATGGCACCGCCGGCATCGCTGCCGGTTACCGCACCGGCCGTGGCCGCGTGCGCATGCGCGCCAAGGCCGATGTGGAAGTGGCCGACAACGGCCGTGAAGCGATCATCGTCACCGAGATTCCGTATCAGGTGAACAAGGCGCGGCTGATCGAGAAGATCGCCGAGCTGGTCAAGGAAAAGAAGCTCGAAGGCATCAGCGAGCTGCGCGACGAGTCCGACAAGGACGGCATGCGCATCTACATCGAGGTCAAGCGCGGCGAGTCGGCCGAGGTTGTGCTCAACAACCTGTATCAGCAGACCCAGATGGAGTCGGTGTTCGGTATCAACATGGTGGCGCTGATCGACGGCCGCCCGCAGTTGATGAACCTCAAGCAGATGCTGCAGGCGTTCATCCGCCACCGCCGCGAAGTGGTCACCCGCCGCACCATCTTTGAACTGCGCAAGGCGCGTGCGCGTGCGCACGTGCTGGAAGGCCTGACCGTCGCGTTGGCCAACATCGACGAGATGATCGAGCTGATCAAGACCTCGGCCAACCCGCAGGAAGCGCGCGAGCGCATGCTGGCCAAGACCTGGGAACCGGGTCTGGTCGGTGCGCTGCTGGGCGCCGCCGGTGCCGAAGCCTCCAAGCCGGAAGATCTGGCCCCGGGCGTGGGCCTGGCCAACGGCTTCTATCAGCTCAGTGAAGTGCAGGCCTCGCAGATCCTGGAAATGCGCCTGCATCGCCTGACCGGGTTGGAGCAGGAAAAGCTGACCGACGAGTACAAGCAGTTGCTCGAGGTCATCCAGGGCCTGATCCGCATCCTGGAAAACCCGGACGTGCTGCTGCAGGTGATCCGCGACGAGCTGATCAACATCCGCGAGGAGTACGGCGACGAACGCCGCACCGAGATCCGTCACAGCGAAGAAGATCTGGACATCCTGGACCTGATTTCGCCGGAAGACGTGGTGGTGACGCTCTCGCATGCCGGCTATGCCAAGCGCCAGCCGGTCAGCGCGTATCGTGCGCAGCGCCGTGGTGGCCGCGGCCGGTCTGCGGCGGCGACCAAGGAAGAGGATTTCATCGACCAGCTGTGGCTGGTCAATACGCACGACACGCTGCTGACCTTCACCAGCAGCGGCAAGGTGTTCTGGCTGCCGGTGTACCAGTTGCCGGAGGCCGGCTCCAATGCGCGTGGCCGTCCGATCATCAACTGGATTCCGCTGGAACCCGGCGAGCGTGTGCAGGCGGTGCTGCCGGTGCGCGAATACGCCGACAACCGCTATGTGTTCTTTGCCACGCGCAACGGCACGGTCAAGAAGACCCCGCTGAGCGAATTCGCGTTCCGCCTGGCACGCGGCAAGATCGCGATCAACCTCGACGAGGGTGATGCGCTGGTCGGTGTGGCCTTGACCGATGGCGACCGCGACGTGTTGCTGTTCGCCTCCAACGGCAAGACCGTGCGCTTTGGCGAATCCACCGTGCGTTCGATGGGCCGTACCGCCACCGGCGTGCGCGGCATCCGTCTGACCAAGGGCGAAGAGGTGGTCAGCCTGATCGTGGCCGAGCGTGCCGGCGGCATCGAAGGCGATGTCGAGGACGAGGGTGTCGAGGACGTGGTGGAGAGCATGGACGGTGTCGAGGCGGAAGTGATCGACGTCGCCGAGAGCGACGACATGGCCTACATCCTCACCGCCACCGAGAACGGCTACGGCAAGCGCACCCCGCTGACCGAGTACCCGCGCAAGGGCCGCGGCACGCAGGGCGTGATCGGCATCCAGACCACCGAGCGCAACGGCAAGCTGGTGCGTGCGGTGCTGCTGGGCGCCACCGACGAAGTGCTGCTGATTTCCGATGGCGGTACGCTGGTGCGCACCCGCGGTTCGGAGATCTCGCGCGTGGGTCGCAATACCCAGGGCGTGACCTTGATCCGCTTGTCCAAGGGCGAAAAGCTGCAGGCGGTCGAACGCCTGGATGCCTCGCTGGATGAGGCCGAGGACGTGCTGGACGATGCAGCGGTTGCACCGGCAGCAAGTGCAGGCGACCTGCCACCGACCGAAGCGTGATCACACCTGCCGAGCAACGCAGCTGAAGAAAAACGCCGGCGCACAGCCGGCGTTTTTTATTGCACGCGATGACATCTGCAACGCAGTGTTTTTCGACGGCGTTCGCAAAGAACGCGGTTTTTTCACCGCGGCGGGTCGAAGGTTGGGGGTGGTGTGGCGGCGTTGCGTCGCCGCAGATCGAAGAGGAACAACTGATGACGACATTGCATCGTCCTTCCCGTCGCGGCCACTGGGCGCTGGCGACGTTGGGAGGCGTGATTGGAGTGCTGGGCGCCGTGCTGCTGGCAGGCGGCGTGTGGCTGGCCGCGCTGGGCGGCTCCTGGTATTACGCGCCTGTGGGCGTGGCCTTGCTGATCGCCGGCGTATTGCTGTTTCGCGGTCGCAATGCGGGCGCGTGGTGGTTTGCCGCAGTGGTGGCGGCGACGTTGCCGTGGACGTGGTGGGAATCGGGCAGCGACTACTGGCGTTGGGTACCGCGGCTGGGCTTGATCGTCGGCTTGGCATTCGTGCTGGCGCTGCTGCTGCCTAAGCTGGAGCGCCCGGTGTCGCGTGCGGTGTCGCGCAGCGTGGCCGGCGTTCTGGCGGCGGTGTTCGTGGTGGCCTTCGCGCTCGCCTTCGTGCCGTTTGGGGTGACCGAGGCCGATGGCGCGCTGGCACACGCCGCCGGCATGGCCGCGGGCCTGGTCAAGCGCAGCGCGTCTGCAGCGCCGGCCGCCTCCGACGGGCAGCCGGGCAATGCGCCTGCCGACGACGACTGGGCCGCATATGGACGCAGCCAGGCCGGGCAGCGCTATTCGCCGCTGCAGCAGATCAACCGCGACAACGTTGCGCAATTGAAGCAGGCCTGGGTCTTCCACACCGGCGACCTGCCGAGCAAGCGCTGGGGTGCGGAAACCACGCCGCTGAAGGTGGGCGACAGCCTGTACCTGTGCACCGCGCGCAATCAGGTGATCGCGCTGGATGCCGCCAGTGGCAAGGAGCGTTGGCGTTACGATCCCAAGGTCAAGGACGAGGCGATTCCGTATACGGCCGCCTGCCGTGGTGTGTCGTACTACCAGGTGCCGGTGGCAGCCAACGACGCCGCCGCAGCAGTGGCAGCGGATGGGGCGCCGCTGTGCCGCACGCGCATCATCGAAGGCACGCTGGATGGCCGCCTGATCGCGCTGGATGCGCGTAGCGGCAAGCCGTGCACGGATTTCGGCAACAACGGCCAGGTCGACATCACCGTCGGCATGGGGCAGACGCCGCCGGGCTATGTGTCGATCAATTCGCCGCCCGCCATCGTGCGCGGGGTGGTGGTCACCGGCCATCAGGTGCTGGACGGGCAGAAGCGTTACGAGCCGTCCGGTGTGATCGAAGGTTTCGATGCGGTGACCGGCCAATTGCGCTGGGCCTGGGACATGACCCATCCGGACTGGAACGGCGCACCGCCGCCGGGCCAGACCTGGACGCGTGGCACGCCGAACATGTGGACCACCGCCGCGGCCGACGAACAGCTGGGCTATGTGTATCTGCCGATGGGCAACTCCACCGCCGATTACTGGAGCAGCTCGCGCACGCCGCAGGAGAATCGCTATGCGACCTCGCTGGTGGCGCTGGACGTCACCACCGGCAAGCCGGTGTGGAATTTCCAGACCACGCATATCGATGCGTGGGATTACGACCTGGGCTCGCAGCCGAGCCTGATCGACTTCCCCAAGGACGGCGTCAACGTGCCGGCAGTGTTGTTGCCGAGCAAGCAGGGCGAGTTGTACGTGCTGGATCGGCGTACCGGCAAGCCGCTGGTGGGCGTGGAAGAACGCGCAGTGCCGGGCGGTGGCGTGGAGCCGCAGATGCGTGCCAAGACGCAGCCATTTTCGCTGTACCACACGCTGCGCAAGCCGGATCTGACCGAGCGCGACATGTGGGGGATGACGCCGATCGATCAGCTGGTCTGCCGCATCCAGTTCCGCAAGGCCAGCTACAAGGGCATCTACACGCCGCCGGAAGCCGACCGCCATTCGATCGAATACCCCGGCTACAACGGTGGTTCGGACTGGGGCAGTGTGTCGGTGGATCCGCAGCGCGGCGTGATCGTGGCCAACTACAACGACATGCCCAACTACAACCTGCTGGTGCCGCGCGCCAAGGCCGACAAACTGGGCTGGGCACCGCGCGATGAAGCGCGCGGCGATGCAGGTGGCGCGGAAGGTGCGGGCGATCCGCAGGCCGGTACGCCGTATGCGATCAACGTCAACGCCGGCTGGCGCCTGCCGTTCACCAAGCTGCTGTGCAAGCAGCCGCCGTATGGCGGCATCCGTGCGATCGATCTGGCCAGCGGCAAGACCCTTTGGGACCGCCCGTTCGGCAGCGCACGCGGCAATGGTCCGTTCGGCATCCGCTCTGGTCTGCC
This sequence comes from Xanthomonas sp. WHRI 6108, assembly GCF_040202385.2. Taxonomy (NCBI): domain Bacteria; kingdom Pseudomonadati; phylum Pseudomonadota; class Gammaproteobacteria; order Lysobacterales; family Lysobacteraceae; genus Xanthomonas; species Xanthomonas sp. WHRI 6108. Next base: position 1,821,585 of record NZ_CP168198.1, read on the forward strand.
GATCGAGATTGGCACGCCCAACAACGGCGGTTCGGTGGTGACGGCCAGTGGCTTGATCTTCATTGCCGCAGCCACCGACGACCTGATCCGCGCCATCGATCTGTCCACCGGCAAGGAGCTGTGGCATGCCAAGCTGCCGGCCGGTGGCCAGGCCAACCCGATGGTCTACGCCTACAACGGCCGCGAGTATCTGGTGATCATGGCCGGCGGCCACCACTTCATGGAAACGCCCGCAGGCGATGCCGTGGTGGCCTACGCGCTGCCGCAGCAGGCACCATGACGCAGGCAGCGGTCAAACCCGCCAACCAAGGCAGGCCGGCCATTCCCGAGGCCTGAAACGAAAAAGCGCACCCCAAGCGGTGCGCTTTTTTTATGGGCAATCGCATCACAGCAGTCGCCAAACACCCTGCATCGAGTAGCGGTCAATTACCCGTTGACCTAACAGAACCCCGCACCCGCACCCGCACCCGCACCCGCACCCACGCTCTTGCGATTCCCGATTCCCGATTCCCGATTCCCGACTCACCCAACGTTAGCCGCAACCGCATCCTCCATCACCGCATCGCGCACATCCTGCGCCAGCGTCGCCTTGACGATGATCGAGCGGATGGCATCGGTGGCATCCGACAGCGGCACATCGCTGCTCAGGCGCTGGAAGGTGTCGCGGCTGTTGTAGCCGGACCCGTCCTTCAGATAATGGTCGTACATCGACAGCAGGTCCTGGCAGGCGGTGATCAGCGCCGCGACGTTGCCGCGCAACAGGGCATAGCCGATCTGGTCGAAGCTGTGCAGGCAATCGGCCAGCCAATGCAGGTCGTAACGGGCGGTGGCCGGTTCCGGCGCAGTGTGACCGCGGCTGTAGGCGCTGTAGCGGCGCAGGCTGCGTGCCACCCGTGCGACGTGCGCGAACAACGTGCCGATCTCGTTGGCGATATCCAGCCGCTGCACCATCACCATCGGAATCACCTGGCTGTCGGCAGCCGGCGCCTGTTCGGCGGCCGTCTGTTCCTGCTGCTCCAGCGATTGCTTGAGGACGGTGTAGCTGCGCTGCAGCGATTCCAGTTCCAGCAAGCTGGCGGCCGCGCGCGCCTTCGCCTGCGAGAGCGCTGCCTGGTAGCGGGCAAGACTGTCCTGGGTGCTGGCGAGCTGGCCGGATTCGGCGCGCAGCTGGCGGCCACGCACGAACGCCAGCACGGTGGCAATCAGCGCCCAGAGCGCGAATGCAGGCACCAGGTAGATCAAGATGCCCATGGAGATCCCTCGAAACGTTGCATACCTTGTCGGCCCGCACGCGGCGGACTTGAGGGCAATCGTCGAGAATGTGATGGGCAACGATGTCCTCGCTTGCAACCCGAAGCAGGAAGCTCTCGCGCCCCCTGACCAAAGGCACGTGGCGGGCGGTATCCCGGCATGCTCGAATCAGCGCACTCGCCAGCCCGGAGCCTTGCATGCGCAGATGGATCGATCGCTGGCCGCCAACGCTGCGGCGCGTCCGCTCAGCCGGACTGATCTGGGTCGTGATGTGCGCCACCGCGCAGGCCGCGCCGGCCATGCCGTCATCGGCACCCGTGCAGGTGGATTACAGCGAGGCCACGGACCTGTTCAACCTGCTGGATAACCTGTCGGACTGGTTGCCGGGCTATACGGCGCCCGTCTATCGCAGCTATTTCGAAACCCATGGCGGGCTGGACCCGGCCGATCGTGCAGCACTTGTGGCCTACGCAGATTTCCGTCGGCGCACCTCGGGGCTGGCAAAGGACGACGATCTGGAGGTGCTCGACCGTGTGTTTGCGCCAGATGCCACCCGTGAGGTGGATCCTTTTTCCCGGCATTTCCTCGGGAATGCGGGATTCGAGGCCTCAGCGGACGCCGCCATTACGGAGCAGTCGGCAGACGACCAGGCGATGTTGCGCGCGTATTTTGCCCGCTTCGTTCCGCGCGCCAGGCACCTGGTCGCCGTTGCACCGCGTTTCGAGCAACAGGCGCGCGAGCTGGGCGAGGAACTGTCCAAGCCCGCCGTCTCGCGGTTGGCAGCGCAGATGCGGGCGTTCTTTGCAGTGCCGGAGCCTGCGGTATTCCAGGCGAGATTCGTCTGGTGGCCGGAGCCGGACACCACCCAGGCCAAGGTGCGCGGACGCACCATGCTGCTGTATTCGCAGCATGATGCGCGTACCGGCACGGCCTCGATGGACTGGGCGCCGATCGTGTTGCATGAATTGAGTCACTACCTGTCTGCGGGGCAGCCATCGGCGCGCAAACGCATGCTCGCTGCCAACTTCGTGCGGCTGTGTCCGGGTGCGGCCACCTTGCGTAACCCGCTCAATGCGCTGGAAGAGCCGTTGGCGATCTACTGGGGACAATATCGCTTCGAGCAGGCGGTGCGCGGGCGTTCGCTGCCGCCGTCGTCGCAGTGGTATATCCAGGCGGACGCCGATCGCGCGGCGAAGGCGATCGCAGCCGCCTATCCAGCAAGCGGGGCGGCACCGGTGCTCGATGACAGCGCATTGCTGGCCGCTGCTGCATCGGCCTGCAAGTAGACCGTGATGGAGATGGAAGCCGCCGGCAGAACGCAGCGGATCGTCGTCGCCTGCTGCGGATGGTGCGCTCACAACCGGTGATGTCCGCGTGCTGCATGCCGACCGCATACGGCGTGCACGCGGTCGGCGAAACAGCCGGGGCCGAGAATTCTCAGCCGAGAATGCCCGGCAAATCCAGGCCTTTTTGCTTCGCGCAGTCGGTGGCGATGGCGTAGCCGGCATCGGCGTGGCGCATCACGCCGGTGGCCGGGTCGTTCCAGAGCACGCGCTCCAGGCGTCTGTCGGCCGCCTCGCTGCCGTCGCAGACGATGACCATGCCGGCGTGCTGCGAGAAGCCCATGCCGACGCCGCCGCCATGATGCAGCGACACCCAGGTCGCACCGGACGCGGTATTGAGCAGGGCATTGAGCAGCGGCCAGTCGGAGACCGCATCCGAGCCGTCGGCCATGGCCTCGGTTTCGCGGTTGGGCGAGGCGACGCTGCCCGAATCCAGATGATCGCGGCCGATCACCACCGGCGCCTTCAATTCACCGCTGCGCACCATCGCATTGAAGGCCAGGCCGAGCCGATGGCGGTCGCCCAGACCAACCCAGCAGATCCGCGCAGGCAGGCCCTGGAAGGCGATCTTTTCGGCAGCCATGTCCAGCCAGCGGTGCAGATGCGCATCGTCGGGAATGAGCTCCTTGACCTTGGCATCGGTCTTGGCGATGTCGTCCGGATCGCCACTGAGCGCGACCCAGCGGAACGGGCCGATGCCACGGCAGAACAGCGGCCGGATATAGGCGGGCACGAAGCCGGGGAAGTCGAACGCGTTGTCGACGCCTGCTTCCAGCGCCATCTGGCGCAGGTTGTTGCCGTAATCGACGGTGGGCACGCCGAGTGCGTGGAAGGTGAGCATGGCGCGGATGTGGTTGGCCATCGAGTCGCGCGCGGCCGCTTCCACCTCTTTCGGTGCGCTCACGCGTTTCGCGTCCCATTCCTCCACCGTCCAGCCCTGCGGCAGGTAGCCGTTGATCGGGTCGTGCGCGGAGGTCTGGTCGGTCAGCAGGTCCGGCTTGACCCCGCGTAGCAGCAGTTCGTCCAGCACGTCTGCGACATTGCCGAGCAGGCCGACCGACAGCGGTTTCTTCGCCGTGCACGATTCCTCGATCAGGCGCAGCGCTTCGTCCAGGTCGTCGGTCCAGGTGTCCAGGTAGCCGGTGCGCAGGCGCATGTCGATGCTGGAACGGCGGCATTCCACCGCCAGGCACGAGGCGCCGGCCATCACCGCGGCCAGCGGCTGCGCGCCGCCCATGCCGCCCAGGCCACCGGTGAACAGCCACTTGCCGGCCAGGCTGCCGCCGTAATGCTGGCGGCCCATTTCCACGAAGGTTTCGTAGGTGCCTTGCACGATGCCTTGCGCGCCGATGTAGATCCAGCTGCCGGCGGTCATCTGGCCGTACATCGCCAGACCCTTGCGATCGAGTTCGTTGAAATGCTCCCAGCTGGCCCAGCGCGGCACCAGGTTGGAGTTGGCGATCAGCACGCGCGGCGCATCGGCATGCGTGCGGAACACCCCGACCGGCTTGCCGGACTGCACCAGCAGGGTCTGGTCGTCGTCCAGGCGCGTTAGCGCGGCGACGATCGCATCGAAGGATTCCCAGTCGCGCGCGGCGCGGCCGATCCCGCCATAGACCACCAGTTCCTGCGGGCGCTCGGCCACGTCCGGGTCCAGGTTGTTCATCAGCATGCGCAGCGGCGCTTCGGTGAGCCAGCTTTTTGCGGTGAGCGTGGTGCCGGTGGCGGCGCGGATGACGCGGGTTGCATCGTGACGGGTCATGCCGGTTTCCTTGCAATCAACGGTGCGCCGCAGGCGGCGTGGTGGCGGAGGAGTGAGCGGTGGTATTGGCAAACTGCAGGCAGGCCAGCAGCACGTGACGCAGCACCGCGCGTAGTGCGACCGCATGCGCGGGGAGCCAGGGCGTGGGCCAGTTCTGCGGGGTGATGGTGTCCGGCTCACGCATATAGCCGCGGCACGCCAGCTCCATCTGCAGCGTATGCACGCCATGCCCGGGCTGCGCGTAATGGCGGGTGATCCAGCCGCCCTTGAAGCGCCCGTTGCGCACGGTGCTCGAGCCGCTGCTGCGGCACAGCTGCTCCACCGCATCGGCCAGGGCCGGATCGCAACTGCGGTCGTCGTTGCTGCCGATGTTGAACTGCGGCAGCTCGCCATCGAACAGATGCGGAATATGCGAGCGGATCGAATGCGCGTCGTAGACCACGATGCTGGCGTGCTGCGTGCGCAGGCGCGCGATCTCGGCAGCGAGCGCAGCGTGATAGGGGTCGAACCACTGCGTGCGGCGCCAGGCGATCTGCGCTTGGTCGGGTTCGGCGCCGTCGGCATACAGCGGCTGGTTGTCGAAGGTGGTCAGCGGACACAGGCCGGTGGTGTTCTGGCCCGGGTACAGGGACGCTCCGCTGGGATCGCGGTTGACGTCGATCACCGAGCGCGAGATCGCGGTGCGCACGGTGGTGGCGCCGAGCGATTGCGCGAAGTCGTACAGCTGATGCACCCACCAATCGGCATCGCGGCGTGCCAGCCAGGGCGAGACGAACTGGTCGACCATCTCCTCGGGCAGCTCGGTGCCGGTATGCGGGAAGCTGAGGATCAGCGGCGCATCGCCGCGGTGGATCTCGAGCCAGGGCAGGGCGCTCATCGCGGTGCGCCTTGTGCTGGTGAGATCGTCAAGGCGCGACGATGTCGCGCCTGCATCCGGTCGGCACACGGCGCGCAAGCGCGCAGCACGGCCTGACGCGCAAGCAGTCCGCGCGCGCGTATCGGCCGCAGTGCATGGTCGTCGCGCAGATGCGCGCTCGGCAGTGACGCGAGACCTTGCACGCGCGGACACCACGCTACCGAGCTCATTCCAGCGGCTGCGAGGTGGCGCGTCATGCGTGCTGCTCCACGCCTGGCAAGGCGATGGCAACCGCCTGCGCGAGCGCGCCCGAACGCACCAACGCACTGGCCGCCAGCATGTCGGGATGGAAATAGCGGTCGTCCTGCAGGGTCGGCACCTGCGCGCGCAGCAGGGCGCGCGCGGCTTCCAGCGCGGCGCTGGAGCGCAGCGGCGCATGGAAGTCGCAGCCTTGCACGGCCGCCAGCAATTCGATGCCGATCACGTGCGCGGCGTTCTCGGCCATCGCCAGCAGACGCCGCGCGCCATGCGCGGCCATCGACACATGATCTTCCTGATTGGCCGAGGTCGGGATCGAATCGACACTGGCCGGATACGCGCGCTGCTTGTTTTCCGACACCAGGGCCGCAGCGGTGACCTGCGGAATCATGAAGCCGGAATTCAGGCCCGGGCGCGGGGTGAGGAACGCCGGCAGGCCCGACAAGGCCGGGTCGACCAGCATCGCGGTGCGGCGTTCGCTGATCGAGCCGATTTCGCAGACCGCCATCGCCAGCATGTCGGCTGCGAAGGCCACCGGCTCGGCGTGGAAGTTGCCGCCGGACAACGCCTCGCCGGTATCGCTGAACACCAGCGGGTTATCCGAGACGCCATTGGCCTCGATCTCCAGCGTGCGTGCGGCCTGACGCATGATGTCCAGCGCCGCGCCCATCACCTGCGGCTGGCAGCGCAGGCAGTACGGATCCTGCACGCGCACATCGCCGAGCCGGTGCGATTCGCGGATGCTCGAATCGGCCATCAGCGCGCGCAGCGCGGCAGCGGTGGCGATCTGCCCCGGCTGGCCACGCAAGGCATGGATGCGCGCATCGAACGGCGTGTCCGAGCCCTTGGCCGCTTCCACCGACAGCGCGCCGGTGACCAACGCGGCCTGCAACACGGTTTCGATCTCGAACAGGCCGGCCAAGGCGCAGGCGGTGGAGAACTGGGTGCCGTTGAGCAGCGCCAGGCCTTCCTTGGCGCCCAGCACGCGCGGCTGCAGCTGCGCCTGCGCCAGCGCGTCGGCGGCAGGCAGGCGTTGCCCGCCGACGAAGGCTTCGCCGACGCCGATCATCACCGCGGCCAGGTGCGACAGCGGTGCCAGATCGCCGGAGGCACCGACCGAGCCCTGGCACGGCACCACCGGCGTGATGCCCAGGCGCAGCATCGCGTCCAGCAATGCCAGCGTCTGCGGCTGTACCCCGGAAGCACCCTGGGCCAGGCTGGTGAGCTTGAGCGCCATCATCAGCCGCACCACCGGCACCGGCGTGGGCTCGCCGACGCCGGCGGCGTGCGAGAGCACGATATTGCGCTGCAGGGTCTGCAGGTCCTCGCGTTCGATGCGCACGCTGGCCAGCTTGCCGAAGCCGGTATTGACGCCATACACCGGCTCGCCGCGCGCCACGATGGCCTCCACCGTCTGCGCACTGCGCAGCACCGCGGCCGCGCAGGCGTCGTCCAGCACGACGTCGGCGCCGCGATACAGCGCACGCCACTGCGCCAGCGTGACCTGGCCGGGCTGCAAGACAATAGAAGCACTCATGACGACTCCGGATTCAGCAGGAATGCCCGCGCCAGACGCGGGCATGAAGAGGGTTGAAGCCCATGCGGTAGACCAGGTCGGCCGGCGCATCGATGTCCCAGATCGCCAGGTCGCAGTGCAGACCGGCGCGCAGCCGGCCCAGTCGCTCGCCGCGCCCGAGTGCGCGTGCGGCTTCGCGGGTGAACCCGGCGATGCACTCGTCCACGGTCATGCGGAACAGCGTGGCGGCCATGTTCATCGCCAGCAGTGGGCTGGTCAGCGGCGAGGTGCCCGGGTTGCAGTCGGTGGCCAGGGCCAGCGGCACGCCGGCGGCGCGCAACGCCGCGATCGGCGGCAGCTGGGTGTCGCGGGTGAAATAGAACGCGCCCGGCAACAGCACCGCGACGGTGCCGGCGCCGGCCATTGCGACAATGCCGGCGTCATCCAGGTATTCGATGTGATCGGCCGACAACGCGCCATGGCGTGCGGCCAGTTGCGCGCCATGCTGATTGCTCAGTTGCTCGGCATGGATCTTGATGTCCAGGCCATGTGCCTGCGCGGCACGGAAGACCTGTTCGGCCTGCGCGGGCGAGAACGCCAGATGCTCGCAGAACACGTCCACCGCCTCGGCAAGCCCTTGCGCGGCGATCGCCGGAATCATCTGCGTGCAGACGGCGTCGATATAAGTTTGCGCATCGCCGCCCGGCGGCACCGCATGCGCACCGAGGAAGGTCGGAACCACTTCGACCTTGCGCAGTGCCGCGAGCTGGCGTGCCACGCGCAGCTGCTTGGTTTCGTCCTCCAGCGTCAGCCCGTAGCCGGATTTGATTTCCAGCGTGGTCACGCCTTCGGCGAGCATGGCGTCCAGGCGCGGCAGGCTGGCGGCCAGCAGCGCTGCGTCGTCGGCGGCGCGGGTGGCGCGCACCGTGGCCACGATGCCGCCGCCGGCTGCGGCAATCTCGGCATAACTGGCACCGCGCAGGCGTTGCTCGAATTCGTTGGCGCGATTGCCTGCATACACCAGATGGGTATGGCAATCGATCAGGCCGGGGCTGATCCAGCGGCGCCGGCAATCGTGCGCAATGTCCGGTGTCAGCGCGGGGGCCTGCGCGGCCGGGCCGGCATAGGTGATGCGGCCGTCCTGGCAGGCCAGAACGCCATCGTCCACGATGCCTAGGCCACCGTCTGCTGCGTCCAGGGTCATCAGCTGTGCGTTGTGCCAGAGGACGTCGCAATGCATGGCGCAGGCTCGTGGTGTCTGATATGTATATACAATAGAACCGGCAATCGAGGGTGTCCAGTGGCAGACCAACAGGTGCAGGCGTTGTGGGCGGCGCGGGCTCTCTTGCCCGATGGCTGGGCGGGCGACGTGCGGATCACGCTGGCGCAGGGGCGCATCGCCTCGGTGCAGCCGGGCGTCACGCCCGCTGCCGCCGACAGCCGGGTCGAGCTGCTGCTGCCCGGGCTGGGCAACCTGCATAGCCACGCATTCCAGCGCGGCATGGCCGGTCTGACCGAAGTGGGCGGGCGCAGCGGCGACAGTTTCTGGAGCTGGCGCGAGTTGATGTATCGCTTCGTCGACCGGCTGGACCCGGACAGCCTGCAGGCGATCGCCGAACAGGCCTATGTGGAAATGCTAGAAAGCGGCTTCACCCGCGTCGGCGAATTCCATTACCTGCACCACAGCCCCGGCGGCGCGGCGTATGCGCAGGCCGGCGAAATGTCCGGGCGCATCGCTGCTGCCGCCGCCAACACCGGCATCGGGCTGACGCTGTTGCCGGTGTTCTATGCGCATGCGGATTTCGGTGGCATCGCGCCCAGCACAGCGCAGCGTCGTTTGATCCACGACATCGACGGCTTCGCGCGGTTGCTGGACGACTGCAAGGGCAGCTTGAAACCATTGCCGGATGCCGTGCTCGGGCTGGCGCCACACAGTCTGCGCGCGGTCACGCCGGAGCAGTTGGCGGCGTTGGTGTCGCTCACCGATGGCCCGATCCACATCCATATCGCCGAGCAGCAGCGCGAGGTCCAGGCCTGCCTGGCCTGGTCGGGCCAGCGCCCGCTGCAGTGGCTGCTGGCCAACGCACCGGTGGATGCGCGCTGGTGCCTGGTGCATGCCACGCATGTGGACGCGAGCGAGCTGCAGGGCATCGTCGACAACGGCGCGGTGGTCGGGCTGTGCCCGATCACCGAGGCGAATCTGGGCGACGGCCTGTTCCCGATGCGGGCATTTGCCGCTGCGGGTGGGCGCTTTGGGGTGGGCTCGGATTCGAATGTGTTGATTGACGCGGCCGAAGAACTGCGCCTGCTCGAATACGGCCAGCGTCTGCAGCTGCAGGCGCGCAATGTGCTGGTGCAGGCGGGCGCCTCCAGCGGGCGTTGGTTGTTCGAGCAGGCGGGCGAGGGTGCGGCGCAGGCCCTGGGCATTGCGCGCAGCGGCATCCGGGTCGGCGCATCGGCCGATCTGCTCGAACTGGACCCGACCCATCCGGCGCTGCTGGCCCGCAACGACGACGCGCTGCTGGACAGTTGGCTGTTCGCCGCGCGCGGCGGTGCGGTGCGCACCGTCTGGCGCGCCGGGCAACCGGTGGTGCGCGACGGGCGCCATGTGGATCGCACGCGGATTGCCACGCGTTTTGCCGGGGTTCTGCGATCGCTGCTGAGCAGATGAGTGGATGCGCGCACAATGCGGGTCTGACCGGAGACCTGTTTTGACCGCCACCCCCACCGCCGCGCCCGGCACCCTGCATCAACGCATCCGGCAGGATCTGGAACGCCGCATCCACAGTGGCGACTGGCCGCCCGGTCACCGGGTGCCGCCCGAGCACGAGCTGATGGCGCAATACGGCTGTTCGCGCATGACCGTGAACAAGGTACTCGGCCTGCTTGCCGATGCCGGCATGATCGAACGCCGGCGCCGCACCGGCTCGTTCGTGGCGCGCCCGCATCCGCATCTGGAGCAGGTCGCGTTGTCGATCCCCGACATCGAAGTGGAGATGACCGCGCGCGGCCACGTCTACCGGTTCGCGCTGCTGTCACGCCGACTGCGCAGCCCGCGCCTGCGCGTGCCGCAGGAGCGTGCCCTGGGCAGCAGCGGCAAGGTGCTCGCGCTGGAAAGCGTGCACCTGGCAGACGGCCGCCCGTTCGCGCTGGAGCAGCGGGTGATCGACATCACCACCGTGCCCGAGGCATTGCTGCAGCCGTTCACCGACGTGGCGCCGGGCAGCTGGTTGTTGCGCAACGTGCCGTGGACGCGCGCCGAGCACCGCATCAGTGCCGTCAGTGCGGACGCCGCGCAAGCCGAACGCCTGCAGGTGGACGATGGCGCGGCCTGTCTGGTCATCGATCGCCACACCTGGCGCGGCGACCAGCCGGTCACCTACGTGCGGCAGTTGTTCCTGGGCGGATCCTACGACCTGGTGGCACGGTTCGCGCCGGGAATGCGCTGAGCCTCAAACCTCGCGCGCAGGCGCATGGGGCGATGCGTGAATCAGATCGTCGTGCACTGCCGCCAGCGCACCGCTTCGTCCACGCCGGGGCGCGGATTGAGTTGCACGCGCACAGTGCGCAGGTAGGGGTAGCGCTGCAGTTCGCGGCAGATCAACGGCCACGCCGCTGCATCGTCAACCGAGCGATCCACCGCCAGCGTTGCCTGGGTGATCCAGATGCCGCGCACCAGGCCGGGCGTCTGTGCCAGCGCCTTGGACACCTCGCGCTGATAGCCCTGCATGGTTGCCGCATCCGGTTCGGCATCGCCTGCCAGTGGCGTCGATGCAGGCGGCGCCGCTGATGGCGGCGCGGCCTGCGGCGAGCTTGTGCCCTGCGGTGGAGGTGTTGCGGCGACCGCTGCGGCAGCGCCTGGGACGGTCACCACCGCTGCCTGCTGCGCAGGCGCAGGTGGCTGCACCGGTTGCAAGGCCAGCACCGCGACCAGCGCCAGGGTCGCCAGCGCTGCACCGGCAATAAGGCTGTGACGGATCGCGCGACGGCGCGCCATGCCGACCACGCCGGTTTCCACATCGCCCGGCAGATACGGTTTGAGCAAGGGCCACAGGCGCACGCCATCCAGCACTTCGATGGACTGCTTCTCGGCGGCCGCCAGGCCTTCGCGTTCCATGCGGCCCTCGGTCACCATCACGCCGCCGCCCGCGCCGGCCAGCCGTGCCATCGCACCCAGCTCGTTCACCGCTGCCACGCCGATGCGGTAGCCGCGCCCGTGCTTGCAGGCCACCAGGCGCGTGCCTTGCTCGGTCTGCATCATGAAGTCGGCCGTCGGCAGGCCGTCCTGCGGCACCTGGGTGGGTTGCCAGCCGCGTTGCTCCTGCAGCACGCGCTGCACCACGGCGGAAAAGTCGCGCCAGTGCATCGCCGCCAACGCACGCACGCCCTCGCTGGTTTCGTTGGCACGGCGGCGCACCAGCCACACATACGCACACACTCCCAGCCAGAGCAGCAGGGAAGCCACAAGCGCCACAATCCAGGAAGGCATGAGCATCAAGCGAAGGTATGGAACGTATGACGAAGCGGTACGCCTAGAAGAATCTTTCGCCGCAGATTCGTCAATGGATCGCGAGCGGCGATACCACGCACCGTGATCCAGATAGCGAAAGACCCGCCAGTCCGAAGCCGTGAGGGGAGGGGAGCAAACGGACTTCGTATTACAGGACTGGCGGGTCCTTCCCGATTGTCTAAAAAATCATGCTGCTTTGCAACATCATCGAGCCGGCTTATTCACCATCGAATGCGGCATTGTTGGGACTGGAGCTGCCGCCGGCCGAGCCCGTGCCGGTGGTTTCGCTGCTGGCGGCCTGTGCGGCCTGATTGGCGGTGCGGTTGGCGCGCTTGGTCGCGGCAGTATTGGCGCGCACCTGGGCCTTGAGCGATTCCACCTCGCGACGCAGGTTTTCCAGTTCGTCCTGCTCGGGGATGTTGAGCGTGCGCAGCACGCCCTTGACGCGTTCGTCGAAGGCCTTGCCCAGCTTGTCCCAGCCGCGCACGGCAGTGTCGCGTGCCTGTTCGAACTGGGTTTCCACCTCTTCGCGCAGCTCATCGACGCTTTCGGCCGCCTTGCGCTGGCCGCTGCGCTCGTAGGCTGCGCCTTCGCGCACCAGTGAGTCGAACAACTTGCCACCCTCGCTCTGTACCCGTCCCAGCGCACCGAGCCCGGCCAGCCACACCGTCTGCGCAGATTCGCCGAGCCGGCGCGAAATCTGTTCTGCCTGCGCCTGGAAGCCGTGCGCGGCATCGTCGCGCTTGCCGTTCTGATCGTATCCGGTCGTCATGGAATGCTCCTGTGGGTTGCCAAAGTGACGTTGCCTTCACCCTAGTCCCGGCACTGCATCGAGCAGGTGAAGCACGTCCAGAGCATCCGCCTGCCACGGGCCGCGCGGGTGACTTGTCGCTGAAGCACCGGTGCGGTCAGGCTCTGGCCAGGCAATCAGGCCCGGACCAGCGACACGGCATGCTCAGGCGAGTTTTTCGGCCAGCAGGCGCCGGATCTCCGATTCCACCATCGGCTGCATCGCCGACAACAGGAAGCCGAGCTCGGCGGTGACATGTACCTGCTGCGGCAGCAGGGTGATTGCTCCATCCACGCCGGCCCGCGCGATGCGCAAGGTGTCGCCTTCCCAATGCGAGGCGACGCCATAGCGATCGGTCAACTTGCGCGCCGCCGCGTCGATCGCTGCGCGGGCCTGGGCCGGCGACAGGGCATGGTCGTGGCGGATATCGATGCTGGACATGGGTTCCATGGGGAAGACGAAAGAAGCGTGCATTGTGCGCATGCGCGGGCCAGGCTCCAAGTGCGGCGCGCGTGTGGCCAAGCAGCGACACACCTCGGTGCCGTACCTGCGTCGGCCGGACGCCGGTCACATTGTTGGCCGCGGCGCGGGGCAAACCTGCTAGGCTGCGGCGGGTGCGCGATCTGCAAGTTCATTTCACCCACCGGCAGCAGCCGGATCATTCCCTCAAGCCCGGCGTCCACCGGATCGTCCGCCATGCCTCCGGCAGTGTGCGGGTGGTTGCCGATGCGCAGGGGGCGTTGCTGTTGGCGCAGTTCTGCCTGGACCAGCGCGGGCTGTGGCTGCAGGTGGCCAACGGGATCCGCGGCATCCATGTCAACGGACGTCCGGTGCGGCGCATGGCGCTGTTGCGCCCCGGCGATGCGATCTACGCCGACGGCGTGGAGATGCTGCTGCGCAGTGCGCCGTCGAGCGCGCCGGCCAACGACGTTGCAGACGACGATGCCGGCCTGAGCGAGGTCTGCCTGCTGTTGCGCGGGCTGGGCGGCCGCCATCACGGGCGCAGCTTCACCCTGGACCGCTCACGCCTGGTCGGCAGCGACCCGGCGGCGGACATCGTCATCGACGACCCGGCCTTCGCCGCGCAGCACGCGCGCCTGGAACGCCATGGCGACCGCGTGCTGATCCGCGACCTGGGTTCGGAAGAAGGCAGCTGGATCAACGGCGTGCAGGTGCGCGACGGCTGGCTGCAGGCCGGCGACCAGGTGGTGTTCGATGCCCGCCATCGCTTTGTCGTGGAGGTGCCGCGCACCCATCACGGCACCACCTGGGACCTTCCGGAGTCGGAGCCGTTGCCGCCACCACGCGCGCCCGGCGAACCGGCGCGTGCGCCGGTCAAGGTGGCGCGCTGGCCGTGGTTGCTGCTCAGCGCAGTGTTGCTGGCGGCGGCGTTGAGCGCCTTGCTGTGGTTCGGCGCGCGCTGAGTTTCTTCCAGATCCGCCAGCTCAACAGCACCGCCAGAATGCCGGCATATAGCGCCGGTTCGCGGATGTCGGATTTCACCAGCCACCAGAAATGCAGTACCGCCAGCAAGCCGATCGGGTAGATCAGCATGTGCAGGCGGCCCCAGTTGCGCTTGAGCCGCCGCATCCAGCCCTGGGTGGAGGTGATCGCCAGCGGCACCAGCAGCAGCCATGCCGCAAAGCCGACCGTGATGTAGGGGCGCTTGAGGATCTCCTCGAAGATCTGCGTCCAGAAGCCGCGCAGATCCAGGCTCAGGTAGGCCGCCAGATGCACGCTGGCGTAGAAGAATGCGTACAGCCCGAGCATGCGCCGGAATCGGATCAGCGTCGCCTGGCCGGTGAGCTGGCGCAGCGGCGTGATCGCCAGGGTGATCAACAGGAAGCGCAGCGCCCACAGCCCGGTGCGGTGCTCGATTTCGGCCACCGGATCGGCGCCCAGCGCATCGCTGCCGGTTTGCCATACCTGCCAGAACTGCCAGCCGAGCAAGGCGATCGGGGTCAGCGCGGCGACATGCACCAGGGTCTTGGCGGCGATCAGGGATGCGGAGGTCTTGGCCATGCGATCTCGAAGAAGGGAGCGATGCCGCGCGGGCATCAACATGCATCGTAGGAGCGCACCCGGGCGCGACTGGCATTCCTGGTAACGCCCGTCGCGCCCGGGTGCGCTCCTACGCGGGGGACATCACTGCCTAGAACCACTTCTTCAGGTCCATCCCCGCGTACAGCGAGGCGACCTGGTCCGCGTAGCCGTTGAACGGCTTGGTCGCGATGCGCTCGGCGAACAACTTGCTCGCGGTGCCGGCGATCCGGCGCTCGGTCTTCTGGCTCCAGCGTGGGTGATCCACCGCCGGATTGACGTTGGAAAAGAAGCCGTATTCGGACGGCTGCAGATCGTGCCACGCGGTCTCGGGCATCTTCTCGACAAAGCGGATTTCCACGATCGACTTGATGCTCTTGAAGCCGTACTTCCACGGCACCACCAGCCGCAGCGGCGCGCCGTTCTGCTGCGGCAGCGGCTTGCCATACAGGCCGGTGGCCAGCAGGGTCAGTGGATGCATCGCTTCGTCGATGCGCAGGCCCTCGCGGTACGGCCAGTTGATCGAGCGGTAGCGCACGCCCGGCATCTGCTGCGGATCCGCCAGTGTGGTGAATGCCACGTACTTGGCCTTGGAGGTCGGTGCGAAGCGCTTGAGCACCTCACCCAGCGGCACGCCCGTCCACGGGATCACCATCGACCAGCCTTCCACGCAGCGCAGCCGGTAGATGCGTTCCTCCGCGCTGATGCCCTTGAGCAACTCGTCCAGCGACAGGCTGCCGGGCTTTTCGCATTCGCCGCTGACCTTCACCGACCACGGCGACAGCTTCAGGGTCTTGGCGGCCTTGGACGGGTCGGTCTTGTCGGTGCCGAACTCGTAGAAGTTGTTGTAGCTGGTGACGTCTTCCAGCCGGGTCAGTTCCTCGGCGGTACGGAAGCCGCTGCGCGCCTGCGCCGGGGTCACCACGGTCTTGGGCGGAGGCGGCGGATCGGCCTCGGCGCAGCCGGCCACGCCCAGCGCCGGGGTCAGCGCAAACAGCTGCAGCAGCCGGCGTCGGTCGCGGTAGACGGCCTCATCGGTGATCTCGCTGGACGGCGTCTTCAAGACATCGCGAAGGGACATGGCTCGCTCCTGACAGTGGCTGCTGATGAGAATACCGGACCATGGTGATGACGCTGCCGATGGCCTACGCACAAACCATACGTCGCCATGGGTGAGAAGGATGCACATGCAACTTTTCTGCAACGCTGCCAAGGCCGGTGCGCTGCGGCATACTAGAAGGCTAGCTCGACAAGGTGTGCCATGACACGCGCGTTCAATTTCAGTGCCGGCCCTGCGACATTGCCGGAATCGGTCCTGCGCCAGGCGCAGGAAGAGATGGTCGAGTGGAACGGCGTCGGCGCCTCGATCGTGGAAATCAGCCACCGCAGCGCCGATTTCATGGCCGTGGCGGCCGCGGCCGAAGCCGATCTGCGCACCCTGTTGTCGATTCCGGACGATTACGCGGTGCTGTTCACTGCCGGTGGCGCCACCACCATCCAGGCGCTGCTGCCGCTGAATTTCGCCGCACCCGGCCAGGCCGCCGACTACGTGATCACCGGCCACTGGGGCAAGACCGCGATCAAGCAGGCGGCCACCTATGTGGATGCGCGCATTGCCGCCGACGGCCAGGCGGGCGGCTTCACCGACATTCCGCCAGTGGCCAGCTGGACCTTGTCGCCGCACTCGGCCTACGTGCACATCACCGCCAACGAAACCATCCACGGCGTCGAGTTCCGCGACACGCCGGCGGTGGGTACCCTGCCGCTGTTTGCCGATTTCAGTTCGTCGATCGCCTCCGAGCAGCTGGATGTCTCGCGCTACGGGCTGATCTATGCCGGCGCGCAGAAGAATCTGGGCCCGGTCGGCATCTCGGTACTGATCGTGCGGCGCGAGTTGCTCGAACGCGCCGGCCAGCCGCGTGCGGACATCTTCAACTACGCCTCGCATGCCGCCCGCGATTCGATGCTCAACACGCCACCGACCTGGAACTGGTATCTGCTCGGACTCACCGTGAAGTGGATGCTGGAGCAGGGCGGGGTGGACGAATTCGCCCGCCGCAACGCCGAGAAGGCAGCGTTGGTGTATGGCGCGATCGATGGTTCCGGCGGGTTCTATCGCAACCTGGTCAAGCCGGCGGTGCGTTCGCGCATGAACATCCCGTTCTTTCTGGCCGACGAGCAGCTGGATGCGTTGTTCGTCAGCGAATCCAAGGCAGCCGGTCTGCTGGCGCTGAAGGGGCACAAGGCGGTCGGCGGCATTCGCGCCTCGCTCTACAACGCGATGCCGGTGGCGGGCGCGCAGGCGCTGGCGAGCTTCATGCACGACTTCCAGCAGCGTCACGGCTGAGTCTTTCATTCGACCGCGGCGCATGCCGCGCAGGCGCATGCGCCGCAATTTCAAGGAATGCCGAGCGATGGCTCCCAAGTCCAGCAAGCCCAGTGCCGCCACCGGCGGCAAGACCAAACCGGCAGGCAAGTCCGCCGCCAAGTCCGCGGCCAACGCCTCAGACAAGCGCGCGACCAAGCCGGCCACCGCTGCGCCGGTGCTGGCCGATGTGCGCGCCAAGATCGACGAGATCGACCGCACCATCCAGGCGTTGATCGCCGAACGCGCCAACTTCGCCCATCAGGTCGGCAAGGCCAAGGGCAAGCTCGCCGCGGCGGTGGATTACTACCGGCCCGAGCGCGAGGCGCAGGTGCTGCGCATGGTGGTGGACCGCAACGAAGGCCCGCTCAGCGATGAAGTGCTGGTGCACGTGTACCGCGAAATCATGTCCGCGTGCCTGGCCCAGCAGGAGCCGTTGAAGATCGGCTATCTCGGCCCGGAAGGCACCTTCAGCCAGCAGGCGGTGCTCAAGCACTTCGGCCGTTCGGCAGTTGGCCTGCCGATGGCAACCATCGAGGAAGTATTCCAGGAAGTGGAAGCCGGCAATGCCGATTTCGGCGTGGTGCCGGTGGAAAATTCCGGCCAGGGCACCATCCAGGTCACCCTGGACATGTTCCTGACCTCCAACCTGAAA
Source organism: Xanthomonas sp. WHRI 6108 (assembly GCF_040202385.2). Taxonomy (NCBI): domain Bacteria; kingdom Pseudomonadati; phylum Pseudomonadota; class Gammaproteobacteria; order Lysobacterales; family Lysobacteraceae; genus Xanthomonas; species Xanthomonas sp. WHRI 6108. Next base: position 1,838,931 of record NZ_CP168198.1, read on the forward strand.
ATCTGCGGCGAAGTCGAGTTGCGCGTGCACCAGTACCTGCTCTCGCGCAACGGCCGGCTGGAAGACATCGAGCGCATCTACGCGCATTCGCAGTCGTTTGCGCAGACCGCCGGTTGGCTGCGTTCGCACCTGCCCAAGGTCGAGAAGATCGCCGTCTCCAGCAATGCCGAAGGCGCACGCCGCGCCCGCAATGCCGAGGACGCCGCGGCGATCGGCGGCGAGAGCGCCGCGCATGTGTATGGCTTGAAGAAAGTCATCATGAAGTCGATCGAAGACGACGACGACAACACCACGCGTTTTCTGGTGATCGGCCGGCAGATCTTCCCCACCTCCGGGCATGACCGCACCTCGGTGCTGGTGTTCATCCACGACAAGCCAGGTGCGTTGTTCGACGTGCTCAGCCCGTTCGCGCGGCATGGCATCAGCATGAACCGCATCGAGTCGCGTCCCTCGCACCAGGCCAAGTGGGAATACGGCTTCTTCATCGACCTGGCCGGCCACGTGGAAGACGAGGCGATGAAGCAGGCGCTGGCCGAACTGGAAGCGCACTCGGCGCAGATCAAGGTGCTGGGCTCGTACCCGGTCGCCATTCCCTGAGCGCCGGGCGTCACGCCAGCGCCGTCCTGACGGGCGCGCCGTCACCGGCCGAGGTGACGGCAGCGCCACGACACTTTTCAACGCGCATCGCCGCACAGGGCGATGCCGCAGCAATCGGATCACACGCATGAGCAGCAGCACGCACCACTGGATCGCCCGGCAGGGCAGCGCATTGCAGGGCAGCCTGGCCATTCCCGGCGACAAGTCGGTCTCGCATCGCGCGGTGATGTTCGCCGCGCTGGCCGATGGCGTCTCGCAGATCGACGGCTTTCTCGAAGGCGAAGACACGCGCTCTACCGCGGCCATTTTCGCCCAGCTCGGTGTGCGCATCGACACGCCGTCGGCATCGCAGCGCATCGTGCACGGCGTCGGCGTGGATGGCCTGCAGCCGCCCAGCCAGGCGCTGGACTGTGGCAACGCCGGCACCGGCATGCGTCTGCTTGCCGGCCTGCTGGCCGCGCAGCGTTTCGATAGCGAGTTGGTCGGCGATGCGTCGCTGTCCAAGCGCCCGATGCGGCGCGTGACCGGCCCGCTGGCACAGATGGGCGCGCGCATCGACACCGAGGACGACGGCACCCCGCCGCTGCGTGTGCACGGCGGCCAGGCCTTGCATGGCATCGACTTCGTCTCGCCGGTGGCCAGTGCGCAGGTCAAATCCGCGGTGTTGCTGGCAGGCCTGTATGCGCAGGGAGAGACGTCGGTCAGCGAGCCGCATCCCACCCGCGATTACACCGAGCGCATGTTGTCCGCGTTTGGCGTTGAGATCGATTTCTCGCCCGGCAAGGCGCGGTTGCGCGGTGGTCAGCGTCTGCGCGCCACCGATATCGCGGTGCCTGCCGATTTCTCGTCGGCGGCGTTCTTCATCGTGGCAGCCAGCATCATTCCCGGTTCGGACGTGCTGCTGCGTGCGGTGGGCCTGAATCCACGTCGCACCGGGTTGCTGGCGGCACTGCGGCTGATGGGCGCGAATATCGCCGAAGAACGTCATGCCGAACATGGCGGCGAGCCGGTGGCCGATCTGCGCGTGCGCTATGCACCGCTGCAGGGCGCGCAGATTCCTGAAGCGCTGGTGCCGGACATGATCGACGAATTCCCGGCGCTGTTTGTGGCCGCCGCTGCCGCAACCGGGCAGACGGTGGTCACCGGCGCTGCCGAACTGCGGGTCAAGGAGTCCGACCGCCTTGCAGCCATGGCCACCGGGCTGCGCGCGCTGGGCGTGCGTGTGGACGAAACCCCGGATGGCGCCACCATTCACGGCGGCAGCATCGGCAGCGGCGTGATCGAAAGCCACGGCGACCACCGCATCGCGATGGCGTTTGCCATTGCCGGGCAGCTGTCCACCGGCAGCGTGCGGGTCAATGACGTGGCCAATGTCGCAACCTCGTTCCCGGGCTTCGACAGCCTGGCGCGGGGCGCCGGTTTCGGGCTTGAAACGGCCTGAGTAGTGAAACGGCTTCAGTAGGAAAGGCGGGCAGTTGTCTTGCTGGTTGAGGACTGCTCTTCGGATGAGGAGCGGTCGACCAAAGGCGTCGTAACGCCTGTCAGTCAACGCTTGGATACCGTATTACAGCCAGCACGGCGCCACTGCGATCCGACTTGGTTGATGATCCCGCTCAGTGCTCGGCCGTGAACTCCACCGGCACCTGCACGCTGCTGACGACGGCGTGGCCATCGCGGGTGGCTGGCTCGAAACGCCACTGACGCAAGCTGTCCATCACCGCTGCATCCAGGCGCGGGTCATTGCTGCCGCTGCGATCGACGATGCTCACATCGCTCACCCGGCCTTGCACGTCCAGCTGCAGTCGCGCGGTGCGGCTGCCTGCGATCCCGGCCTGCGCAATGTCCGACGGGTAGCGCGGCACCGCATTGCCCGGCAGCGGAATCGCTTCTTGGGTGCTGATCGCCGCGCGCGCGGGTTGGTGCGCGATCATGGTCATCGCACGCGGACCCTCCGAGGTTGGCAGGATCTGGCGACTGGCCGCAGGCGCGGGGCGCGTGTCGGTCGCAAACGATTCGTCGCTATGGCGGGCCCACCACCAGGTCGGCACCACCACCAGCAACGCCAGCAGGGTCGCCCACAGCCATGGCGAGGCGCCGTCGGCCGTGTCGTCGCCCACGCGGTCTTGCGCATGCACGGGGCGCTGCGGCAGTGCCTGGGTAGGGTGTGACGAAGGATTGGAGATGAAGGACATGGCCGGCCTCCTGGCGCATCTTTGGGATGACGTGGCCAGTCTGGTCGGCCTTGCCTGAGGGCCAGCTAAGGCAGGGCGCTCAGGAAGGTTTAAACGGCGGCAGACATTCAGCTTGGTCAAGCCGAGTCGGGGTCTGGTTCGCCCCGCCTTGTCCGGTTAACGCGCAGTGGTGTTCGTCGATTGCGGCAGTCTGGCCGCCGTCGTGTGCGGTGCGCACGACGCGGCGTATCGGCGGGGCTTACTGCGCCGGCTTGAACTCGAACGGGATATCCAGACTGCCGGCAATCGGCTGGCCGTTGCGCTGCGCCGGATGGAAGCGCCAGTGACGCACCGCTTCCATCGCGGCGCGGTCCAGATCGCGCGAGCCGCTGCGTTGCACCAGCGTCACCCCGCCCGGATTGCCCGCCGCGTCCACGTCCACCCGCACCACCACATCGCCGGCATCGCCGCGACGCAGGGCAGCCGCGGGGTAGCGCGGCGGCGGCATCTGGCCCTGCATCGGCACCGGGCGATCTCCGCCTGCAGCCGCCGCGGTGTTTGCCGGTGCTGCGCCCGGCGCGCCGGGAACCGCGTCCTCCGGCAAGGGCGTCGGCGCGGGCGGGGCTGGCGGTGCGGTTTCCACCAGTGTCGGGGTTTCTTCCGGTGGTTTGGCCTGTGGCATGTCGCTGGCGCCGTCCTGGGCCGGCAGCGGCGCGGGCAGCGGCTGGATGTTGTCGTCGGCCTGCGCACCCGCAGCCGGTTGCGCCGGCGAGGCCTTGTAGAAGTCGTCCTTGCGGCCGGTGGCCCACACCAGCAGGAACAGCAGCAGGCCGGCAACGAAGGCGATACCGGCAATTTTCAGGGTGTGGCGGGGCAGTCGCAGGACAATCTGCCGATCGGACGCAGGGCGGGGCGCGGGCATAGGGCTCACCTGAAGGATCGAGCCAATTCTGGCATAGCGGCGGTGAATCGATCGCAGCAGGTGGCGGAACAGGCGATAATCTCGCGCTTCCTACCGACACACAGACTCCCGATGCTAGATCCGGCCCTGCTTCGCCAACATCCCGCCGACCTTGCCGAGCGCCTGCGCAGCACGCGCAGTTTCTCCCTGGACACCGCGGAACTGGAGTCGCTGGAAAGCGAGCGCAAGCGCATCCAGGTGCGCACGCAGGAGCTGCAGAGTCAGCGCAACTCCAAGTCCAAGGCGATCGGGCAGGCCAAGGCCAAGGGCGAGGATGTCACTGCGCTGATGGCCGAAGTGGCCGGTTTCGGCGATGAGCTCAAGGCCTCCGAAGACGCGTTGGAGGTGATTCGCGCCAAGCTGGAGACCATCGCGCTGGGCCTGCCCAATCTGCCGGCCGACGACGTGCCGCAGGGCAAGGACGAGGGCGAGAATGTCGAGCAGTCGCGCTGGGGCACGCCGCGCCAGTTCGACTTCCCGGTCAAAGACCATGTGGAACTCGGTGCACCGCACGGCTGGTTGGACGGCGAGACTGCCGCCAAGCTGTCGGGTGCGCGTTTCACTGTGCTGCGCGGGCCGGTCGCGCGGCTGCACCGCGCGCTGGCGCAATTCATGCTCGACCTGCATGTCGGCGAGCATGGCTATGAAGAAACCAACGTGCCGCTGCTGGTCAATGCCGAGTCGATGCGCGGCACCGGGCAACTGCCCAAATTCGAGGACGACCTGTTTCAGACCGAAGTGGGCGAGTCGCGCCGCTATCTGATCCCCACCTCGGAAGTGCCGCTGACCAATATCGTGCGCGACGAAATCGTCGATGCCGAGCGTCTGCCATTGCGCATGACCGCGCACTCGATGTGCTTCCGTGCCGAAGCCGGCAGCGGCGGCCGCGACACGCGCGGCATGATCCGCCAGCACCAGTTCGAAAAAGTCGAACTGGTCACCGCCTGCGCGCCGGAACACAGCGATGCCGAGCATCAGCGCATGACCCGCTGCGCCGAAGTGGTGCTGGAAAAACTCGGCCTGCCGTATCGCAAGGTGCTGCTGTGCACCGGCGACATGGGCTTCTCGGCGATCAAGACCTACGATCTGGAGGTGTGGCTGCCGTCGCAGGACACCTATCGCGAGATTTCGTCGTGCTCGAACTGCGGCGATTTCCAGGCGCGGCGCATGCAGGCGCGCTGGCGCAACCCAGCCAGCGGCAAGCCGGAGCTGCTGCACACGCTCAACGGCTCCGGCACCGCCGTGGGCCGCGCGATGATCGCGGTGATGGAGAACTACCAGAACGCCGACGGCTCGATCGATGTGCCCGAGGTGCTGCGTCCGTATATGGGTGGGCTCGAGCGGATCGGATAAGAGCGGCCGAGGCACCCGCTGCGCGGTGTGCAGACGGGCGCGGCCGATGCCTGGAATGGGCGTGCATCTTCATGCTCGATGTCGGGCGGGCAGGCAGCCTCGACTGGCAACTGCCAGCTCCGGCTCGCTCGTCAGCCTTGTTGAGCGTGTTACTCGCGCGGCCGCTCAGCTACCCAAGTTGCGGTGGCGTAGCTGTTAGACATATTGATCAGGAACGGGGCCATCATTGGCCCCGTTTGCATTTTCATGGTGCACGGCCTGTTGCGGCGCCTGGAAGACCCCGGCGGATCTAGCGAGCGCTACCTGCCGACATCTGTGCCGGGTGCTGGGCGTTGCCTTGGTAAAAAGAGGAAGCTCCGTGCGCAAGAGTTCGATGGTCTGGCTGCAAGGAACTACATTTCTGATGTATCAGGTCGTTGCTCTGCTGGAATAAAGGTGATTAAATGTCACTTATCGTTCTATCCATGGATGCCTGCGCCATGCACGACCTGAATGACCTGTACTACTTCGCGATGGTGGTGGACCACGGCGGCTTTGCCGCGGCCGAGCGTGCGCTCGGGATCCCCAAGTCGCGCCTGAGCCGCCGTATCAGCCAGCTCGAAACGGATCTTGGCGTGCGCCTGCTGCAGCGCTCCACGCGCCGCTTTGCGGTCACTGACGTCGGCACCAGCGTGCATCGGCACGCGCAGACCATGCTGGCCGAAGCCCAGGCCGCGCGCGAGGTGGTGGATCGTCTCAGTGCCGAGCCGCGCGGTCTTGTACGTGTGAGCGTTCCGGTCTCGCTGGCGCAGATCCAGCTGCCCAAGCTGTTGCCGGAATTCCTGGCCAAGTACCCCAAGGTGCGGCTGCAGCTCAACATCAGCAATCGCCGCGTCGACGTCATCAACGAGGGCTACGACATCGCGCTGCGCGTGCGATCGCGCCTGGACGACGACGGCAGCCTGGTGATGCGCAGCTTTGGCCAGGTGCAGGAGTTGCTGGTGGCCAGCCCCAAATACCTGGACCGCGCCGGGCGTCCGAAGGACCCGAGCGAGCTGGCCAACCACACCACCATGAGCACCAGCGAAGACGAAGCGCACCAGCGCTGGGAACTGCACGGCCCCAATGGCGAGATGCGCCGCGTGGACCTGCAGCCGCGTCTGGCCGGCTTCGATTTCCCGCTGCTGCAGTCGATGGCGCGCGATGGCTTCGGCATCACCATGCTGCCGGAAACCGTGTGCGCCCAGGCAGTGCGCAGCGGCGAACTGGAAGTGGTGCTGCCGCACTGGTCGCTGCCGCAAGGCATCTGCCACGCGGTGTTCGCCTCGCGCCGCGGGCTGCTGCCGGCGGTGCGGGTGTTCATCGACTTCCTGGCCGAGCACCTGCCGCAGGAAATCGAACGTTCGCGCCTGGATTGCGGCGGCAACTGCGCCGAGCTGGCCGAAAAGCTCAAGCGTGCGGCCGCGACCGCACCGCGCCTGGCCGTGGCAGAAGCCGGCTGAGCGCTTTGCCTGTTCGTGGCTGAAGCCGGCCAAGCGCTGCGCCTGGTCGTCGAGGTCCTGGTTGTCGACGTCGGCACATCAGCGCTGCGCCGCCTGGCAGGGCCGCGTCGTCGGGAACGCTGCGTACCTGGCAAGCGGAACCCCTTTGCAAAGCCTGGCAGCTCGGCAAGACGCAGCGCTTAGCAAAGCGCGTCCGGGCATGCGAGAATGCGCGCCCGGGAGCAATCCCGGGTCGATGGCAGCGCGCAATGCGGCGTCCATCGACAGGCGTCACCCGCATCGCGCGTGGCGCAAGTGTGATCACCCGGCGCCTTCGGCGGTCACGCAAAGCAGCATCGGAGAGATGGCCGAGCGGTTTAAGGCACCGGTCTTGAAAACCGGCGAAGGGTCAAACCTTCCGTGGGTTCGAATCCCACTCTCTCCGCCATACGTCGCTGGAGCACTAAGGCGCCCGATTTTTTCAAGACCCGCCGATTCGTCCCATCGCCTGTCCCATACTTGGCGCCGCGGTCCGTTCGTTCATCGCGGTTACTGAGTGGTCGAGCCGTGGACAGCCGGAGGGTTTCTTCATGGCACTGCGGTGTGTTGATGCCTGCTCGCGTGTGTTGGGGCTTGAAGTGTGTGTCATCCGATCGCCGGGCGGCGATCAGCGACGTTCATGCCAATCGTATTAATCAGGCGCGGGGCAGCCGCCAACCGATGCGGCCAACGCGTGTGCAAATCTCTGCCGTCTGTCTCGGCGCAGCAGCTGATTTATGGCCATCATCTGCTCGCCGTCCCCGCGATCGCTGCGGCCGTTGCTGGGTAGCGCCGGGACGGCCTTTCCACTCGGTCAAATTCGCCATGGGGACTTCCAATGTCTGCTCGACATCATCGTCTGCGTCGCATCTTTCGCATGATTTCGGCGCTCGCGCTTTGCCTGGTGCTGCCTGCAGCACCGGCTGCTGCGGCTGACAGCATTCCGCCCGGGGATTGGCGCGGAATCCTGTCCACCCGCGGCGGCACCGGGCCGGTTTATGTCGTTCTGAGAGCGCGTGCAGCAGGAGCCGATGGCATGCAGGGTGCGGACCTGCGATTCGGGCCCCCGTTCAATTGCGCACTGGAGCTGCGTGCGCAAGCAGACGATTACGCGCTGCAGTCGCGCAATGGTGGCAAGTTCTGTGATGCGCTCTCCGGCGGGCGTGCCCAGCTCCAGGCAGCGGATGGGATGGCATCAGGCATTCAGCTCACGCTGCTGGGTCGCGAGGCGCCGCTTGTCATTGCCCTGGACCAGAAGGCCGATGCAGCGTTGACCGAAGCAGGGCGCTGGCGCTCAAACGGCCTGACGTCGGCGCAGCTGGATCTGGTGGCGACGGCGGTCCGGCCGGGTGATGTGGTCGGTCGCCTGCGCTATGGCGCTCCTCGGGACTGCCAAGTGGAATTGCGCTATGCCGGGCATGAGGCAGGTGCTTTGACTGCCTGGATCGGTGCCAACGATAGAGGCTACTGCCGGGGGCTCAGCGACAGCCAAGCCAGGATGCAGATGCGTCCGGATGGCAGCGCCGTGCTTTCGCTGCTCTTGCATGGTCAACGCGATATGGTGTCGTTTGAGCGAGTGCCCTGACCTCGGTGCCGGTGCAGGTGCAGGTGCAGGCTGCCAGTGCGACAACACCGCCGTCTTTCAAACGGTGATTACTGTGTGTTGGTGTGCTGATGGGAGTTAAGCCTTGCGGCAGCGAACGAGGAAAAACATCAGGGGCGTGGCCTGGCTATAAATTGTTCATGAAATGAGCAAGATCAGCCGCCTGCGAGGACTGCCGCGGGTTTCTCCAACGAAGCGGCAGCTTCGACCAGAAAAGCGAAAGGAATGCCGGGCGTAGGCTGCATCGCCCGTCTATTAGCCATTGCCATTGCAACGGCAGGCCAGAGTAGGCGTGCGGCCCTCGACAAGTGGCTGCCTACGGCTTCGACGGAGCGTAAACAGCGGGTGTAGCACATTGGCCTGACCAGCCATAAAGCCAGGAACCTCATGAACGCGCCCGTCGAATATCGCCCCGATCTGGAAACGCCCAGCGTCAGCGAGCAGGAAACCATTCGTTCCCTGGAAGCGCTGTTCGTCGACATGGCAACGACGGTGGCGGAAAAGGAAGGGCATGCGCACCGCGCAGTCCATGCGAAAGGGCAGGGCCTGTTCACCGCCAGGCTCAGCGTATTCAACGATCTGCCCGAAGAGCTGCGACAAGGCCTGTTCGCAGGGCCTGGGCAATACGATGCTTACATCCGCCTGTCATCGCCACCTGCAGAACAACTGAGCGATGCTGTGTCGACTCCGCGTGCCCTGGCCTTGAAGGTGTTGGGCGTCAGCGGCGAGCGCGTCGAGGGCGGAGACGAGAAGCACAGCCAGGATTTCTTGATGGTCAATGGCCCTTCCTTCACCACCCCCGGTCCCGACGGGTTCTTGCGTAACTTCCGCGTGCTGGCGACGACCACGGAAAAGGCGCCGGGCGCCAAGGCGGCACTTTCGAAAGTGCTTCGGGGTGTCGAGCACACGCTTGAAAAGATCGGCGGGGGAAGCGGCAGCGTCAAGCAGATGGGCGGACAGCCGCAGGTTCATCCGCTGGGCGAGACGTTTTTCTCGCAGGTGCCGTATCTCTACGGGCGTTACATCGCCAAGTTCTCGCTGGCGCCGGTGTCCAGCAATCTCGTTGAACTCGATGGGCAGGAAGTTGGCGACTCCCCGGATGCGCAGCGCGAGGCCGTCCATCACGCCATCAGCACCCTGGACAGCCCGGCCGAGTGGGAGCTGCGCGTGCAGCTGTGCCGGGACGTGGAAAAGATGCCGGTCGAGGATGCGTCGATAGAGTGGTCGCAATCCATCAGCCCCTTTGTGGCAGTCGCGCGCGTGGTGGTCGAGCGCCAGGCCGGTTGGGACGGAGAGAACTCGCAGCAGCTGGAAGACCGTATCGCCTTCTCGCCGTGGCATGCCTTGGCCGCGCACCGGCCGCTGGGCGCCATCAACCGGGCGCGCCGTATCGTGATGGCAGCCTCGCGCCGATTCCGCTCCGAGTTCAATCGCTGCCCGATCCATGAGCCGACTGGCGTCTAGCCGTCCTCGCTGCTTGCCTTGTGTCATGCAGTCTCTCTGCATCCGCGGGCCGGAGTGCTCCGGATCGCAGCTGCCAGGCAAAGATTTTGAGAAGTCGTTGAGCGACTGCGGCGACCGGCTTGGCATGACAGGGTGACCGCCGCCGCGCTTGGCAAGGAGGAGCAGACAGCGGGCTCGATCCATCAAGGCTGCTGCTCTTGCTTAGCTGAATGCTCGACTCGCCCAGAGTGGTGGATAGGGAAAGGACTATCAAGAACGGCCGATCGCTGCCGCTAGGGACGCATCCCCAACGCAAGCAGCAGAGGCCGCTATGTTTTTCTCCGACAGCCACAAGGTGGACGCACTGACCAAAGCGGTTGATGCCACGTTGAAAGGTGGCAGTGCGCAGTGGCCCAACAACGGATCGGCTCTGCTGCTCAAGAAGATGGCTGAGCGTTTGTATGCGGCCCAGCAGGAGCGTGACCTGGCTAAGGCCGAGGCGGAAGACGCGACCACCGCGTTGCGCCATCTGGAGGGCCGTTTCGATCTGGTCGCCAGTGGTACGACCGACGGGCTCTGGGATATTGGTGTCATTGCCGGGGATCCCGACCACCCCGACAGCCCGGTGTGGTGGTCGCCGCAGATGCGCCGGCTACTGGGCTTTGCCTCTGAACAGGACTTTCCCAATGTTCTGGACAGCTGGGTCGCATGCCTGCACCCGGATGACAAGCAGCCGACGCTAGATGCCTTTGCGGCGCACCTCGCCGATCGCAGCGGTCGAACCCCTTACGACGTGGAAAACCGCCTGCGTCTGAAGTCCGGAGAATATCGCTGGTTCCGCGCATTTGGCACTACCGAGCGCGATGCACAGGGCTTGCCACTCCGGGTGGCGGGTTCGCTCACCGACATCACCGAGCGTCGCGAGCGGGAGCAGTTCCTCGACATCACGCTGACGCGCTTCGAGCTCGGCTCACAGATGCTCAGCGACGGCTTATGGGACATGAGCGTGATCGCGGGTGACCCGATCAATCCGAACAACGAGTTCTGGTGGTCGCAGCAGTTCCGCCATCTGCTCGGCTTCGAGTCCGAGCAGGACTTCCCCAACGTGCTCGATAGCTGGGCGTCACGGCTGCACCCGGAAGATAAGGAGCGTTCTCTGAACGCGTTCGCGGCGCATTTGAACGACCGCAGTGGCCGCACCAACTTCGATATCGAGTATCGCCTGCAGCTCAAGAACGGCCAGTACCGCTGGTTCCGCGCACGCGGCCTGACCAAGCGCGCTGCCGATGGCACGCCGTTGCGCGCGGTTGGAGCATTGATGGACGTGGAAGCCGGGCGTCAGCTGGGCGAGGTGGCAAATACGCTCAGTAGTGCGGCAGGCGACATCGTGCGCAGCAACGATGACCTGTCGCGGCGCACGGAGCAGCAGGCGGCGGCGCTCGAGGAGACTGCAAGCTCCATGGAGGAGATGACCAGCATCGTTCGCAAGAACGCCGAAGGTGCGCGTCAGGCCAATTCACTGGCGAGCAAGGCCGCGGAGACCGCGTTGCATGGCGGTGAGCTGGTCAATGGTGTCGTCAGCACCATGGCGGCAATCCAGGCGTCGTCGCGGAAGATCGGCGAAATCATCACCGTCATCGATGGCATCGCGTTCCAGACCAATATCCTTGCCTTGAACGCGGCCGTGGAAGCGGCGCGGGCTGGCGAGCAGGGACGTGGCTTTGCGGTCGTCGCGTCCGAGGTACGCAGCCTCGCGCAGCGCTGCACCATGGCGGCCAAGGAGATCCGCGACCTGATCGCCGACTCGGGTGCGAAGGTGGGGCAGGGCGCGGAGCAGGTCAACGTGGCGGGCAAGGCCATGGAAGAACTGCTTTCCTCGGTGCGGCAGGTCAACGGCATCATGAGCGGCATTGCCGCGGCCAGTCATGAGCAGAGCGCTGGCATCGAGCAGATCAACCAAACCATCTCGCAGATGGATGCAGCGACCCAGCAAAATTCCGCTCTTGTTGACACCATGGCATCATCGGCCCGCGCACTTGAGGATCAGGCGACTGCGTTGGTGGAGAGTGTTGCCAACAGCTCACGCAGCGCCTCCGGCAAGACGAAGCTCGCATTGGCTGCATAACGCGTGTAGCCAGTGCCGCCCTGTGACCCGGTAATGCCGGGAAGCAGGGCGGTGCACTGGAAACCAGAATGCGTTCAATGGCTTTTCTACGCCTGGCCTGAAAAGGCGCCCGGTCTAGGCCGATCGCCTGAAATGTTTCATCGAGCAGATGCGGTGTCGATGCGTGCGCCGGTCGCGAATGAGGCTCTCTGGATTTTTCCGTCGACCACCTCGTAGATGCATAGCATCTCAACAAGGCCGATCCCGTCAGGAAAGTTGCGGGTGATGCGCTCCGCGTCGGCGACGATGTTGCCGACGACGGTCCGCGACAACAGCTGCGCATGCAGGTCCGGCTCCTGAAAGCGGGCCAGAAACCGCTCGCGAAGCATGGCATGCCCCTGGACCAGCTGTGGTCCGTGCAAGGTGTAATGCTCGGCATCGTCAGCATAGGTGGCCAGCAACGCGTCGATATCCTTGGCGTTGTAGGCATCCAGCTGCGCTTGAACGATCGAGAGCACGCTATCGGTGGTCATGTCTGGACAATCTGCTCATGCAGCGGAGGACAAGGCGCTATCGTCCAGCATCCGTGGATGACGTGACAAGGATTTGTTGGCAGTGAGGCACACCGAAGCAAGCGGGGTCCTGGTAGGTACTTGCTAGTACCAACCCAGATACAGCGTCGCAATGCCCCAGGTATCGATCAAGCCATGCGCCAGGATCATCGCCCAGAGGTTGCGTCGTGATCGCAGATAGACATAGCCGAACAACGCGCCGACAAGCCCGGTCAGCAGCACCCCCGAGATGCCTTGGGTCAGGTGCATCGCGCCAAACAGGGCTCCCCCTGCCACTGCCGCCATCACGCGTCCGCCACGATGGCGGCCCAGCAGGTGATCGAGGTGGTGCATCAGGAACGCACGGAAGACCAGTTCCTCGCCAAGCGCCGCGCTGAGCCAGGCGCCGCCTGCCAGGTGGGCGGCCGCGTTGACGTTGCCAAGCAGTGCGCCGTAGCCGCTGTAGTCGGCCTTGGTCCCGGTCAGCGCATCGATCAGCGGTTGCACGAACGGATTGATGACGCCGATGACCAGCGCGAGCAGCAGCAGCGTCCAGCCGAGCAAGGCGCGAGACGACTGAGGCTTTAATCCGCAGGCACTCAGCGAGCGCGTTTCCAGCCAGACCAAGGCAATCCCTAAAATGCCGACAAGCGGCATCCGCCAGGGAAACTGCACCCAGCGGTAGTGCGCCAGTGCGAGGATGACAGCGATCGCTGCGATGCGTGCCAGAGGATGTCCCAGTACAGGAATGCCCGGGCGGGGATGTGCGCTTGAGGAGCCTTGTTGAAACATGCTGGACGAAGGATCGAGTAGGTGCTCGAACGGTAACCACGAGAGTGACAAGCGTCCTGTGCCAGAGGGCATGGATTAGTGACTACGAAGAGGGATGGAGGCATGCGCTGTTTCAGGCGCTCGACCGTGATCCGCACATTGAAGTGGGGCCGGCCGATGTCGCCGTGTGCGGTGAAGACGCTGCTGGCAGCGGCTGATTTCAATATTCATCACTGATGGTTTGCATTGAGTTCAAGCAAGGTCTGCATCAGCCCAGTTTTTCAGTTGGCAGCTGCTCCACGCTCTCATTTCATTTTCTGGTAGTGGCTGGGGATTCGTTTCAGGTTGGACTGCACATCGCTCCGAAGTGACGATGTCCTTGGTGCCTTCGCCATCCGGCTTGAGTTGCCTGATCACAGCTTGAGCATTGATTGCCGGGCTCAACGTCAGCTGGCATCGATCATCGACCAACCAGCGTGGTTTCGTCCTGGCATGCATCTCTTCAAGCTATGGTTCTACGTTGCAGAAACTAGGTTAGCTAGTGGTAACCGCTGACGTCTGTCATGCAGTGCTCTGCTTGAACTCGGCATCACCTTGCTTGTTCAGCTGTGTTTGCGCCGACTGGCAAAACGCACCACCAAGGACATGTGGATCCGGATACGCTATGCGCTTCCCACAGCGTTGTTGAAAGGTATGGAGCAGTTGAACGAGCAATGGATGACAGCGGTTGTGGATGCCTTGAGCGACCTGCAGGCAGCAAGGGTGGCGCAGGGCGCGGTGCTTGAGGCGCTGGTTGCTTCGCATCCATCCCCGGTGCTGCTCATGCGCTGTTGGGATCGCCTTTCCTCCTCCTTGGTTGCGACCGTTTCGCAACACAAGGCCTCCTCGACAATGGCAAAGCCGATCGAGGCGTATACGCTTGAGCAGTTGGCAGCGTGGACGGATCGAATGGAGCGCTGTTTTCCCCAGGCCAGAGGGCAATCCTAGCCTGGGCTACTGCAAGGCAGCGCTTGCCATTCCGCTCGATGCACAGCACTTGATCATCCAGTGCGTAGCGTAGTCATACGCCGCGCCTGGATCAGCAAAGGCAACAATGAGCAGCCGCCAGCAGTGCAGTGTGTTGGCACCGGACGCTAGCCGGCCGTCAGGCTCCTGTTCTGAGCCTTGGCGGCTATCAGCGTTGCAAGACAGGGCGGGCGGTCTGCATTGACGCGCTGGACTTTACTGACGCATGCCAATCGCCAAACGATTGAATGCGGCCATCAGCGCGATGGCAAAGCTCAGGTCAGCGATCTCGGCGTCACTGTAATGGGCTTTTAGAAGAGCAAAGTCATCGTCAGGGGCTCGGCTGTTTGCGATATCTGTCAATGACTCGGTCCACCCCAGGGCCAGGCGCTCACGGTCGCTGAAATGCGGACTCACCCGCCACCCGGCCAGGTTGTCCAACTCGATGCGCTGCTGGCGCAGGCCGCCCAATCACACGGACTGCCACTCCAGGCATTGAGCAGTTGGCGAATGCGCCCCTCATCGTCGGGCGGTTTGCTGATGGGATTCTCAGGCTTTGCAACGCGAGAACAAGCGTATGCCTCGGTTCAACGGCTACGAGCAGCACTGGATGACGTGTGGGCGCCTGCAGGGCATCGCGTCCGTGCTGCATCGCCCCGGGCCTGAAGCACTTTGATCAACGCCCACCCTGAAAGCGGAAAGTGAAGCGCATGTTCGACGCGGCGGCCGTTGCCGAGTCTGCTGGTGGGGCAGTGGCGGCGACCAACGTCAACTGGCCATCGGCCACAGCCACCGGAACGCCAAGCGTGAGATCGATCTGTCTGGACCAGCCGCCGCCGAGCACGGTTGCCCTGACGATCAGCCGGCCCGCCACGACGCACTGCACCTCGGCCGGGCAACGGCTGTCTTCGATGACGCGGTCGGGACGTACCTTGGGGCCATCGACCGCCGCGATTTCTCCCAGCCGCACCGGGCCTTCGATGGGCTGGCTGGTGATGGGGCCAGCTGCCGCGCACGCGGCAAGCCAGGCGACCAGAAGCGTTGCAAGCATCAGCGTGCGGAAGGGGCGGAGGCGTTCCATTGCGGCAATCATGCCCGTGTGTTGTGGAGATGCAAGCTGATGTTTCGGTGCGCTGTGCGGATGTAGCGACCACATCAATGCGATGCAGCGTCACTTCGCCGTGATGCGCTCGCGCAAGTGCGCAGCATTGCGCGAGCGCAGGCAGCAACACGGCCAGTCACTAAGGATCGCACTACCCGGCCAGTCAGATCACCGAGGCATTGACCTTGAACACCTCGACCGCCTGCGTCAGCTGGGTCGAATGCGCTTCCAGCGAACGGGCTGCCGTGCTCGCGGCTTCGACCAGGCTGACGTTCTGCTGGGTGGTTTCGTCCATCTGGGCGATGGTCAGGTTGACCTGTTCGATGCCGCCGGCCTGTTCCTGCGAGGCGGCGGAGATGTGGCCCATGATGTCGGTGACATGCTGGACGCTGGTGACGACCTCGCCCATGGTGGTGCCGGCCTTGTGCACCAGCGTTGCACCGTCGGCGACGCGCTGCACGGAGTCCTCGATCAGGCGTTTGATCT
Source organism: Xanthomonas sp. WHRI 6108 (assembly GCF_040202385.2). Taxonomy (NCBI): domain Bacteria; kingdom Pseudomonadati; phylum Pseudomonadota; class Gammaproteobacteria; order Lysobacterales; family Lysobacteraceae; genus Xanthomonas; species Xanthomonas sp. WHRI 6108. Next base: position 1,854,577 of record NZ_CP168198.1, read on the forward strand.
CCTTGGCGGCGTCCGATGAGCGGTGCGAGAGGGTGCGCACTTCCGAGGCCACCACGGCAAAACCGCGGCCTTGTTCGCCGGCGCGTGCGGCCTCGACGGCGGCATTGAGCGCGAGGATATTGGTCTGGAAGGCGATGCCGTCGATGACCGAGATGATGTCGGCGATGCGCCTGGACGAGGCTTCGATGCCGGACATCTGTTCGATGACCTGGCCAACCACGTCGCGTCCTTCCGAGGCAATGGCGGCGGCGCCCAGCGCGAGCTGATTGGCACGGCCGGCGTGCTCGGCATTCTGCTTGACGGTGGAGGTCAGCTCTTCCATCGATGCTGCGGTTTCTTCCAGGCTGGCGGCCTGTTGTTCGCTGCGGCGGGACAGTTCCTGGTTGCCACTGGCGATGTCTTCGGCGGCAAAACCGATGCTGTTGGAGGTGGTCTGGATATGCGTGACGATGTCGGTGAGGCGATGCACGGTGCTGTTGGCATCGTCGCGCATGGAGGCGAACACGCCGTGGAAGTTGCCGGTCATGCGCACGGTCAGGTCGCCATCGGCGATGCACCGCAGCAGGTCGGAAAACCTGGCCAGGTTGGTGTCGGAGGTGGCCATCATGGTGTTGAGGTTTTCGACCATCAGGCGGAAGTCGTGCTCGAACTTCTCAGGCTGGCCGCGCAACGCGAAGTTGCCGGCGCAGGCAGCCTGGGTGAGCTGCTGGATCTGCGCGTTGATGGCGCGCAGGTTCTGCTTGACCTGCTGCATGGTGGCGGTGATGGCGGCCTTTTCGCCGGGGTATTGCTCGATTTCGGGGGCCAGGTCGCCGATGGCATAGCTGCCCATGACCTCGGTCATGCGCAGCTGGGTCTGCACGTGCGCATGTACCAGGGCGTTGGTGTCCTGCACCATGTGCCCGTATTCGCCGGGGAACTGCTGGGCGTCGGTGCGGTAGCTGATCTCACCGGCATCGTGGCGGGCCGCCATGTTGCGTTGGGCGGAGATCACATCCTGCAGGCGGCGCTGCATCTGTTGCATGGCGCGCAGCAACTGGCCGGATTCGTCCTTGCTGGTGGGCAGGTCCTGGCTGCGCAGGTCGCCGTCGTTGATGCGCTCGGCCAACCGCAGCGATTGGCGCAAGGGCAGCACCACGCTACGGGTCAGCAACCACGCAATGGTGGCGCCCAGCAGCAAGGCGATGACGGTGGAGACCACCATCAGCATTGCAAAGCCGCGCGCGGTGGTCACCGCGTCCTTGGCGGCCGCGCGGTTCTTGGCTTCCTGCAGGTCGATGAAGGCGTTGATGCTGGCCAGCCAGGCGACGAAGGCGGGGCGCGCCTGCTGCAGCAGGCGTTGTTCGGCATGCGGCTTGTCGGCGCCATCGCGGAACGCGCGCACCTGCGCGATCAACGGCATGGTGCGCTGCTCGATGGCCTTGATCCGCTGGAGGATGGCCTTTTCTTCCGCGTCCGTGGAGGCCGCGATCATGTCGTCCAGTGGCTTGGCGGAGCGGGCGTAGTCCGCGGCGAGCTTGTCGATCGATTGCTCTGCCGTGTGCCGCTCTGCCGGGTCGTCCAGCAGCACGACATCGCGCAGGGCGATCGCGCGGTCGTGCACGCTGCCGCGGAAATTGATCGCATAGCGTTGCTTGACGCTGTTCACTTCGTTGATGGCGGTGAGCTGCTGGTCGATGCTGCGTACGCGCTGGATGCCGACGACGGTGAGGATCACCATCAGCACAATGATCGCGAGGAAGCCGAGGGCCAGGCGCTGACCGATGCGCAGATTCGAAAACAGGGACATAGGGAGTTTGATCGGTGATCCGGCGAGCGGAAGAGCGGGGGAGAATCCCAGCAACAGCTGGGAGGCGATGCGCCCGGGACACCGATGGGGTCGGCAGCGTTGCCGCTGCACGAAGGATGTCTCGACCTGTTCGTTAGCGGCCTGCGTCAGCGGAAATGAAACCGCCGGCGGTGGCAGGATTCATCCACGGTTGGCTTCGCAATGCCGTCAGCCATGGCGATCAGAACGCAAGCCAGCGGTCGCGGCCGCAGCGCAGCGCTTTGGTACCGGTCAGCGCCGGGGCAGAAGCGGATTCAGGCACGGCAAATGACCGAGGCGTGGAGACGGCCGCAGCGCCGGTGCTGCGGCCGATGGCAGGCGTCGATCAGCATGCATCGTGCCGCCACCGCAGCACGGCCGCCGATCCAGGCGGCCTCAGTCATAGCGAGACAGATCCGGCGCCTTCATCGACGGCGTCATCAGCTTGGCGGCAATGTTCTGGATGCTGGGTTGGCTGGCGAATTTCAGTGCGCCGTGCAGCAGCTGGATGCCGAGCCGGCTGTGCGGATTCATCAGGCGCGGGCCGATCTTCGGCACGCCCTGGCCCTGTTCCACCATCGGCCGCATGGCGTCGGCGTAGGCGGCGAGGGCCTGTTCCAGTGTCGCGGCACGTGCGATCTCGTTGGCCAGCACGTAGCCGCCGGTGACCGCAAGAGTGGCGCCGATGCCGGCCAGCGGGGTTGCGCACCAGGCGGCGTCGCCGGTCAGCACGACGCGGCCGGCGTGCCAGCGCGGCATGCGCACCTGCCGCAAGGCATCGAAGTAGAAATCGTCGGTGGTGTCCATGCCGTCCAGCACCCGCGCAGCCTGCCAGCCGGCGTCGGCGAAGCGTTCGCGCAGATAGGCCTTCTGGGTCGCCAGGTCCCAGTCCTGCTCGCCCTCGGGGGCTTTCTGCAGCGACAGCATCGCGCGCGTGGTGCCGTGCTGGTCCGGGCGCAACGAGATGCTGCGCCCGCCGGTGGTGTGATACCAGCGCCACAGGCGGTCGTCGTCGGCGGTGCGTGCGATGGTGAAGTAGGCAATGGTCAGATCCATCCAGCGCGGGTCGTTCTCGCCGGGAAACACCAGCTCGCGTGTGGCCGAGCCGACGCCTTCGGCGACGATGACGGCATCGAAGCGGTCGCTGCGTCCGCTCTGGAAGTGCACGGTGGCAGCCTCGCCGTCGTCGTCGATGCTGGCGATGCGGTCGCCGAACCGGTACTCGGCTGTCTGGCGTGCGGCGTCGTAGAGCAGGCGGGCGAGGTCGCCGCGCAGGATTTCCAGCTCTGCGGTCGGGCCATCGCCATCGATGTCGTCGGTCTTGAAGGTCGCCACCGCATGGCCGTGGTCGTCGACCCAGGCAGTACCTTCCTCGCCGGTGCCATGATCGAGTGCGGCCTGCTCCAGGCCCATGCGCTGCATGACCTCGCGGCCGACCCCGCGCACGTCGATGTTCTGGCCGCCATCGCGAAACTGCGCGGCCTGCTCGACGACGCTGACGTCGAATCCCTGCCGGGCGAGCGCCCAGGCCACGGTGTTGCCGGCGACGCTTGCGCCGGTGATGAGGATGCGACGCGCCATGACAGATCACCCGAAAGAAGAAATATCAGGAGTGATATTACATGTCCTGGTCGCGCTGCTCCAGGTTGGCGATCAGGCGCTGCATGAATGCAACAGTCTGCTGCGCCTCCTCGGGGGAGAAGTCCTTCAGCGCATCGGCATTGAGATCGATCAGTATCTTGCCGCCGATCTCGGCGATCTTGCGCCCGCGCGACGTGAGCGAGACCACTGCGGCGCGGCGGTCCTGCGGCGCCGGGGCGCGCTCGATCAGCTGCAGGCCCTCCAGCTTGTCCAGCAGGGCCACCATTGCCGGCTGCTTCACCGCCGAGTCGATCACCAGGTCGCGTTGCAGCATCGGCCCTTTCCAGGACAGCAGCATGATCGGCCCGAGCAGTGCCAGCGACATCCCATGCGGGCGCAGTTGCGCATCCACCAGACGGTTGAAGACCCGTGCAGCATGGTTGGCCAGATACCCCGGGGCCACCGCAGCCAGCGGGTGAATGAGTGCATCGCGATCCTGCATTTGCGTCATCGTGCCACGCCGTTGGGCCATTTCGCGATTTTATCCGGGCACGCGCACCGCCGGGCATCGCCGGCGCGCCGCGGCGCGGCATCCATGCCGGCTGCCGCGCCAACACGCCATGGTGGGGCCGGCGCGCAGTCGGCAGGCATCGTCACCTGAGTGTTGTAACGTAGGCGGGCGCTGCACGCCTTGCAGGGCGCCACCGGCAACGCCGGATGGCGCTGGCAGGTCCGGCCGGCATCTCGGCCCGTTCCGTTCCTGCCAGCCGGCGCTGCGCGGCGTTTGATCCTGGTTCTTCTTCAATGGTTCGTCAAAGATGCTTGTTTGGGTGATTGGTAAGCCGTCCGCGCACCGCGTTGCGTATTGTCCGCATGACGACTGCCGCTGGGCGGCAGCGCGCCTGGGCACCACGTGAGCGCGCCGTTTCCGTATGGCGACAGCGCCATGGCGCAGGCCGTGCGCGCCTACGACTGGGCCGCAACACCGCTGGGGCCGACCACGCAGTGGCCGTCGCCGCTGCGCAATGCGGTCAGCCTGATGCTCAGCTCGCCGGAAAGCATGTATGTGGTGTGGGGCGATGCGCTGACCTTCTTCTACAACGATGCCTATACGCCGATCCTTGGGCCGCGGCAGCCGCATGCGCTGGGTGCGCCGCTGCGGGAATTGTGGGCCGATGCCTGGGAGGCGGTACGTGCGCCGATCGAGGCCGCGTTCGCGGGGCGCGCCTCGCGCTTCGAGGAAGTGCCGATCGGCATGAACCGCTACGGCACGCCGGAAGACACTTGGTGGACATTCTCGTTCTCGCCGATCTATCTGGACGATGGGCGTGTGGGCGGCGCGTTCTGCGTCACCAACGAAGTCACCGACCGCAAGGTGGCGCAAAACCGGCTTGCCGATGAGCACGAGCGGCTGATCCGGTTGTTTGAGCAGGCGCCGATGTTCATGGCGTTTCTGAGCGGTCCGCAGCATCGGGTGGAGTTCGCCAACCCGTGCTATTCGCGATTGATCGGGCACCGCGACGTGATCGGCAAGCCGCTGGCCGAGGCCCTGCCGGATCTGGTCGAGCAGGGGCATCTGCATCGCCTGGACGAGGTGTACCAGTCCGGGCGCGCCTACGCGGCCAATGCGCTGGCCTATAACGTGCAGGCCGCGCCGGGCGGCCCGGTGGAGCGACGCCTGCTGGATCTGGTCTACCAGCCGATCGCCGGTGCCGATGGCACCGTCTCCGGCATCTTCGTGCAGGGCCTGGACATCACCGACCGCATCGGCCTGGAACGCGCGGTGCGCGAGGCGGAAGTGCGCAACCGGCAGATCCTGGACAGCGTGATGGACTACGCGATCATCGCCACCGACCTGCACGGCCTGGTCACGTCCTGGAACGAGGGCGCGCAGCGCATTCTGGGCTGGAGCGAGGCCGAAATGCTGGGCCAGACCCTGGAGCGCACCTTCACCCCGGAAGATGTGGAGCGCCGGCAGATCCTGATCGAGGCGGCGGCGGCGCTGGAAAGCGGCAGCGGCATGGACGAGCGCTGGCATGTGCGCAAGTCCGGTCAGCGTTTCTGGGCGAACGGGTCGCTGATGGTGCTGCGCGACGAAACCGGTGCGGCGATCGGCTTTGTCAAGGTGTTGCGCGACCGCACCGCCGAGCGACTGGCCAGCGAAGCCCTGCGCGAGAGCGAGCGCCGGCTGGATGCGCTGGTGCGCGCGTCCTCGCAGTCGATCTTCTCGGCCAGCGCCGACTGGCGCGAGCTTCGCCAGCTGGTTGGCGAGGGGGCGCTGAGCGATGCGCTCTCGGCAAGCTTGAACTGGCAGCAGGAGATGGTGCACCCGGACGATCGCGCGCGGCTGGCCGAAGCCATTGCGCATTCGATCGTCAACAAGACCGGGCTGGACGTGGAATACCGCGTGCTGGATGCCGATCAGCAGGTGGGCTGGACCCTGATGCGCGCGATCCCCTTGCTGGACGAGGGCGAGCAGATCGTGGAGTGGTTCGGCACCGCGGCCGACATCACCGACAAGCGGCTGGCCGAGCAGCAGCTGCGCCAGCTGACCGAAACGCTGGAAGAGCGCGTGCGCGAACGCAGCGCGGCGCTGCTGCTGGCCGAGGAAAAGCTGCGCCAGAGCCAGAAGATGGAGGCAGTCGGCCAGCTGACCGGCGGGCTGGCGCACGACTTCAACAATCTGCTGACGGCGATCAGCGTCGGTCTGGAGCTGTTGCAGACGCGCATCGAACAGGGCAAGTACGACCGCCTGGAGCGCTATGTGGAAATGGCGCAGTCCAGCGCCGCGCGCGCCACCGCACTGACCCAGCGGCTGCTGGCGTTTTCGCGCCGGCAGACCCTGGCGCCGACCGCGCTGGAGGTGCAGGCACTGGTGCAGGGCATGCACGACATCATCGCGCGCACGCTGGGGCCTTCGATCGCCTTGCAGCTGCGCCCTGCAGCCGACCCGTGGAAGGTGCTGGTGGATGCGCCGCAGCTGGAAAACGCGCTATTGAACCTGTGCATCAACGCGCGCGACGCGATGCCCGATGGCGGCGAGCTCACCATCGCCGTCGCCAACCGGGTGCTGGACGCCGGCGCCGCCCAGCAGCTGGACCTGCCGATCGGCGAGTACGTGTGCCTGAGCGTGCAGGACACCGGCACCGGCATGAGCGCCGATGTGATGTCCAAGGTGTTCGAGCCGTTTTTCACGACCAAGCCGATCGGGCAGGGCACCGGTCTGGGCTTGTCGATGATCTACGGATTCACCCGCCAGTCCGGCGGCCACGTGCGCATCGATTCGGAGGTGGGCATCGGCACCACCATGGCGTTGTACCTGCCGCGCTTCGATGGTGTGCTGGCGCAGGACGAGGCAGTGCCGGCGACCGAGCAACCGCTGCGTTCCACCGCGCCAAGCTGCACGGTGCTGCTGGTGGAAGACGAAACCGCGATCCGCGTGCTGATGTCCGAAGTGCTGAGCGAAGCGGGCTACCGCGTCATCGAGACCGCCGAAGGCAGCGCCGCAGTGGAGCGCCTGCGCTCGCAGGAGACGATCGATCTGCTGGTGACCGACGTCGGGCTGACCGGTGGATTGAACGGACGTCAGGTCGCCGACGCGGGGCGGCAGTCGCGGCCGACGCTGCCGGTGCTGTTCGTCACCGGCTACGCGGCAACCGCAGCGGTGGGCGCCGGGCAACTGGAGGAAGGCATGGAGGTGCTGACCAAGCCGTTTCTGGCCGTGGACCTGGAACGTCGCGTGGCACAGTTGCTGGAACGCAAATCGCACTGAGGCCTGCGTGCAGGCTTGGCGATGATTCGGTCGGGGTTGCTTACAGCGCGGTCTGCACGATGCCCAGCAGGTCGCGCAACGAAAACGGCTTGGTCAACAGACGCATGCCGGTATCGAGAAAATCCGCACGCTTGGCGATGGACCCGGCATAGCCGGTCATGAACACGATGGGCAGGGCGGGATACAGACGGCGCGCATTGTCGGCAAGGTCGCGCCCGTTCATACCGGGCAGGCAGATATCGGAGAGCAGCAGGTCGAACGGACGCGCCTGGTTGAGCTGCTCCAGCGCCTGCTCGGCGTCTGGCGACGCGATGACCTGGTAGCCCTCGTCACCCAGGATATCTGCGGTCATCGCACGAATGGCATCGTCGTCTTCGACCAGCAAGATACGGGCGTTACATGATGCGTGGTTCACCGCAGTCCTCGAGCGATCGCAACCATGCGATGCACTTCAGGTGCAACGCTAGGCCCACGCGCGTGACGAACGTGTCGGAACTGTCATAAAGCGCGGTGCAGGTCACAGCACGCTACCGATATCGCGGGGGCTCAGCTCGCGCCAAGCAAGCTGATCGATTCAGTGGTGCGCAGCGGGCAGTGATGCGCCCGTGATAAATTTAAGCCTATGGAAAATCTGAAGCCGATGATCGCAAACCGCATTACGACTGGTACGACGGGGCTTGACACCATCCTGCGCGGCGGCCTGCCGCCCAACCGCCTGTACCTGCTGGAGGGCCAGCCGGGCTCGGGCAAGACCACCGCATCGCTGCAGTTCCTGCTCGATGGCGCTGCCAAGGGCGAGAGCTGCCTGTACGTGACCTTGTCGGAAACCATCGACGAGCTCAACGAAGTGGCCGCCTCGCACAACTGGTCGCTGGAGGCGCTGCATATCTTCGAGCTGGCATCGGCCGAAGCGTTTCTGGGCGATGGACGCCAGCAGTCCATCCTGCATCCGTGGGAAATGGAGCTGGACGGCACCATTAAGCTGATCCAGGCCGAAGTGGACCGGGTCAAGCCGACGCGTGTGGTGTTCGACTCGCTGTCCGAGTTGCGCCTGCTGGCGCAGGATTCGCTGCGCTACCGGCGTCAGGTGTTGGCGCTCAAGCAGTTCTTTGCGCCGCGCAACATCACCGTGTTCCTGGTCGATGACCTCACCGGCGAGAACGGCGAACGCGATGCGCATCTGCACAGCCTGTGCCATGGGGTGATTTCGCTGGAACGCATGACGCTGGATTTCGGCGCGGCGCGGCGGCGCATGCAGGTGCAGAAGTTGCGCGGCGTGGATTTCATCGCCGGCTACCACGACATCACCATCACCACCGGCGGCATGCGGATCTTTCCGCGGCTGATCGCCTCCGATCACCATGTGCCGTTCATCGGCGATGCGGTGTCCAGTGGTGTGGCGCGTGTCGATGCGCTGCTGCACGGGGGGCCGCTGCGCGGCACCAGCACCCTGCTGACCGGGCCTGCCGGTTCGGGCAAGACCAATATCGCGCTGCAGTACGTGACCGCTGCCTGCGAGCGCGGCGAGCATTGCTGCATCCTGGAGTTCGACGAGCGCACCGGCACCTTGCTGACGCGTGCCGAGAGCCTGGGTATGGATCTGCGCAAGTATCTGGATGCGGGCCTGCTGGAACTGCATCAGATGGATCCGGCCGAGCTGACCCCGGGCGAGTTCGCCTGGGCGGTGCGCGCCAGTGTGGAACAGCGCAACTGCCGCGTGCTGGTGATCGACAGCCTCAACGGCTATCTCACCTCGATGCCGCAGGAAAAGCAGCTGATGCTGCAGATGCACGAGCTGCTGTCCTACCTCAACCAGAGCGGCGTGACCACGTTCCTGGTCAATCCGCAGCACGGCCTGGTCGGCACGATGTCCACCGGCAACCTCAACATCTCCTACATGGCTGACACCGTCATCCTGTTCCGCTTCTTCGAGGCGCAGGGGCGCATCCGCAAGGCCGTGTCGGTGATCAAGAACCGCAGCGGCGCGCATGAGGATTCGATCCGCGAGTTGCGCATCGGGACGGGCGGTATCCATCTGAGCGAGCCGCTGGAGAAATTCCACGGCGTGCTGACCGGTACTCCGCATTTTGTTGGGGACGACACGCCGTTGCTGGATCGTCCACTTGACTACCTGTGACCCGGATGGGTCCATCGTCCACATCATCGCGCCGTTCGGCCGCGATGCGGAGAGCATTGCCGGCATCGTCGGTCAGCGCGGACTGACGCGCCGGGTGTACGGGTCGCTGGCTGCGCTGGCGGACGACCTGCTCGATGCCTCCGGCGTGGTGGTGCTGACCGAGGAAGCGGTGGGCGGGGATCTGCGTCAGTTCTCGCATGCCCTGCAGAGCCAGGCCGCCTGGTCGGATATTCCGTTCGTGCTGCTGCGTGCGCCGCGCGGCAGCCACAACGGGCGCCAGGCTACGCTGCCGGCGGAAGTGACCAACGTCATCGAATTGGAACGGCCGCTGAGCTCGTCGTCGTTGTTGAGCGCGATCTCCACTGCGTTGCGCTCGCGTCAGAAGCAGTTCGTGATTCGCGACCAGATGGCGCAGTTGGCCGAAAGCAAGACGGCCCTGATGTCGAGCGAGGCCGAGCTGCGTCGCGTCACCGACGCGCTGCCGGTGCTGATTGCCTTCATCGACAAGGATCTGGTGTACCGCTTCGCCAACCGCTCGTATGAAGACTGGATCGGCATCCCGCCTGCCGAGGTGATCGGGCGGTCCATGGTGGATGTGGTGGGGCCGGCGATGGTGCAGCAGCGCCGCGCCTGGATCGAGGCCGCGTTGGCCGGGCAGGCGTTGACGGTGGAGGCCAGTTGGCCGCACGCCGACGGACGCCGGCGCGATGCGGAGATTCGCTACATGCCGCGCCTGGATGCGGACGGCCAGGTGGACGGCTTTCATGTGTTTGCCACCGACATCACTGCGCGCGCGCTGGCGCTGGAATCGATCCAGCAGCAGGCCAGCCTGCTCGAGGTCAAGGTGGCCGAACGCACCGCCGAGCTGCAGCAGCAGATGCTGGCACGCGAGTCCAGCGAAGCGGCATTGCGCCAGGCGCAAAAGATGGAGGCGGTGGGCCAGCTCACCGGCGGCATCGCACACGACTTCAACAACATGCTGACCGGCATCCTGTCGGCGCTGGATCTGGCGCGCTTGCGCATCGACCAGGGCCGCACCGAAGGGCTGGGTCGCTTTCTGGATGTGGCGTCGGCCTCGGCTCTGCGCGCGGCCGCACTGACGCAACGGCTGCTGGCGTTCTCGCGCCGGCAATCGCTGGAAGCGCGGCATCTGCATCTGAACGACCTGGTGGTATCGCTGCAGGAATTGCTGGCGCGCACGCTGGGCGAATCGGTGCATCTGGAAACCGATCTGCAGGCCGACCTGCCGCAGGCGTATGTCGACGAAAACCAGCTGGAAAGCGCGCTGCTCAACCTGGCGATCAATGCCCGCGACGCCATGCCCGACGGCGGGCAGCTACGCATCGCCACCCGGCAGTTGCAGGTCCAAGCGCAGCCGCTGGAACTGGGGCGCGGGGTGACGCTGGCGCCGGGCAATTACGTGGTGGTGTCGGTGACCGACAGCGGCGCGGGGATGCCGGCCGACGTGCTGGAGCGTGTGTTCGAACCGTTCTACACCACCAAGCCGATCGGGCAGGGCACCGGCCTGGGCATGTCGATGATCTACGGCTTCATGCAGCAGTCCAACGGGCAGGTGTGGGTGGAGTCCGAGCTGGGCAAGGGCACCACGGTGAGCCTGTATCTGCCCGCCGGTCTCCATCCGCAGGCGCTGTCGCCGCAACCGCAAGCCGGTGCCGTGGTGTCCGGACGCGGCCAGCAGGTGCTGGTGGTGGAAGATGACGAACAGGTGCGGCTGCTGGTCACCGAACTGCTCAACGAGTTGGGCTATGAGGCCGATGTGGTGGCCGACGCCGATGCGGCGCTGCCGATCCTGGCTTCGCAACGGCGCATCGATCTGCTGGTGACCGATGTGGGCCTGCCCGGGCTCAACGGGCGCCAGTTGGCGGAGATCGCGCGGCAGTCGCGGCGGGATCTGCCGGTGATCTTCATGACCGGCTATGCGGAAACCGCGCGCGATCGCGGCGAGTTTCTTGCCGACGGCATGAGCATGATCGCCAAGCCGTTTACGCTGGGCGAGTTCAGCGGAAAGCTGCACGAGGTGTTGGGGCCGTCGGCCTGATGGCGTTGGGCGGTCAATCGCGCCTGACACCACGACGGCGCTGCCGTCGGCTGGCACCGGGGCGGCCTTGATGAGGGATGCAGCCTGAGGTTGGCGTCAGGGCGCTGCGCGCCCGGCCTGCCGCGCGCTGGCCAGCGACTCGGCCACGGCGATCTTGTCGGCCACCGCCTTCTGCATCGGCGAGCCGGCGTCGAGCAAGCCATGCAAATGCCGCCAGTGCTCGCTGGCAGCGCGGTAGTCCTGCTGCTGAAAGTCGCTGATGCCCAGCAGCCACAGGCCGCGCTGATGGTCCGGCTCGCGTGCGACCACCTGTTGCAGGCGGCTGCGTGAGTTGGCGTCGATGGCGAAATCGCTGCGCGTGGCCATGTCCGCGGCCACCCAGCCGACGATGGCGGCGCTGAGATCCGGCGCGATTTTGAGCGCTTGCGCATAGGCCTCACGCGCATCGGCGGGGCGGTTGTCCTGCTCGTGGGTCCTGGCTTGCTGCATCCACGACTCCAGCGCCTGCGCCTGCGCAGCGTCGGCGTTGGCCTCTGCGGCCCGGGCTTGCTCACCCGTGGCGGCGACGGCAGGCGCGTCTGCCGGTTGTACCTGGGACTGCGCCGTCGCGTAGACACGCCGTGCGATCGCATCCGGCGTGCCGACCAGCCGATACAAGCCGGCCGTGGCGATCGGCAAGCCGAGCACCAGCACAATCGGCAAGCTGTAGCGTGCATTGCCCTTGCGCGCGGGCTGGCGCAGCAACGGCGCCAGTATCAACAGCAAGGCGACGACCACCAGCGCGGCGCTTGCGATATAGAAACCGGTCATCACCATTCTTCCTCCGGTTGCGGCGCCACCGGCGTGCCGGCGCGCGCACGTTTGCGCACGGTGTGGATCACCACGCCCGCACCGGTACCCAGCAGCAGCAACGGACCGAACCACAGCAGCCAGGTGCCGCGCTTGACCGGCGGGTCGTACAGCACGAAGTCCGAATAGCGATCGACCATGTACTGCTTGATCTGCGCATCGCTCCTGCCGGCCTGCAACTGCGCGAACACCTGGTGGCGCAGATCGCGCGCGAGCTCGGCATTGGAGTCGGCCAGGTTCTCGTTCTGGCACACCAGGCAGCGCAACTGCGCGGTCAGGCGCTGATAACGCGCTTCGTCGCTGCGGTTCTTGAACGGCAGCGGGTCCACCGCCTGCGCCGCCAGCGGCGGTGCAAGCAGCACGCCCAGCAGCAGCACCAGCAGCACACGCAGTTGCCGGCCCTGCATGCGCCAGTACCAGCGCCAAACCCAGCGCGCCGCCATCACCGCGTGCCCTGGGGCAGTGCGGCGATGGCGGGCAGCAGCTCGTCGTGGATGACCGCGGGCGTGAGCACGCCGATGTGCTTGTAGCGGATCACGCCTTGCGCATCGATCAGGAAACTCTCCGGCGCACCGTAGACACCGAAATCGATCGCGGTCTGGCCGGCTTCATCGGCAATCACCAACGCATACGGATTGCCGTACTGCGCAAGCCAGGCCGTGGCGTCGGCAGGCGCGTCCTTGTAGTTGTAGCCGATCAACGCCACCCCGAGCCGGCTGGCCTGCGCCATCAGCACCGGATGTTCGTGCACGCATTCAGCGCACCAGCTGCCGAAGACATTGAGGACGTAAGGCTTGCCCAGCAGCTGATCGCGGCTGACGCGTTGCTCGGGCCGATCCAGCCGCGGCAGCGAGAACGCCGGTGCCGGCTTGCCGATCAACGGCGAGGGCACATCGCGCGGGTTGTGCTGCATCGTCCAGTAAATGCCGAAGCCGAACAGCGCCGCCAGCAACAGAAAACCCAGCAAGGGCAGCAGACGGTTCATGCGTGCGATTCCTGCGCAGTGACACTGGTGCCGTGTGCCGGTGCCGTGGCCGCCGTCGTGGCGAGCGCCGGCGCACGGAACCGGCGGGCACAGGCGCTGACGAAGCCGCCCAGCATCATCAGCAGGCCGCCGGCCCAGATCCAGCGGATGAAGGGTTTGTAGTACAGCCGCAACGTCCAGTCGTATTCGATGTGCTGATCGTCCAGCGGCTCGCCGAGCGCGACATACAGATCGCGGGTGATACCCGGGTCGATCGCCGATTCGGTCTGGATGCGCTCGCTGCTGTACAGGCGTTTTTGCGGATGCAGTTGCGCGACCAGCTGGCCATCGCGGCTGACCTGCACGCTGCCTTGTTCGGCCTTCCAGTTCGGCCCGTCGATCAGTTGCACGCCGTCGAAGCGGAACGCGTAACCGGCGATCTCGGCGGTCTGCCCGGGCGACAGCCGCACGTCGCGTTCGACCGACAGGCTTTCCGACACCAGCACGCCGGCCACGAACACCGCCACGCCCGCGTGCGCGAGCAGCATGCCGGCCATTTCCGCCGGAAACCGCCGGCCGCGCGGCATCTCGCGCCAGCGCTTGTACATGTACAGCGCGGTGCCGGCCGCCACCCATGCGGCAACGCCGATCCCGGCGATCGCCCTGGGCTGGCCCTCGGCAAACAGGCTGCCGACCAGCGCACAGGCGACCGCGGCGATGCCGGCGCGCGTGCCTAGTGCCTGCAACGGCGCCGCCTCGGCCTTGCCCCAGCGCAGGTACGGGCCGAACGGCAGCAACAGCATCACCGGCAACATCAGCAGCGGGAACAGCAAGCCGAAGTAGGGCGGCCCCACCGACACCTTGCCCAGGCCGAAGGCATCGGCCACCAGCGGAAACAAGGTGCCTAGCAACACCATCGCCGCCGCCACGGTGAGCAGCAGGTTGCCGATCAGGATGGCGGTCTCGCGCGAGGCGGCGGCGAACGGTTTGCCGCTGGCGATCCGGGGCGCGCGCAGCGCATACAGCAGCAACGAGCCACCGACCACGGCGATCAGGAAGATCAGGATGTACAGGCCACGGCGCGGATCGGCGGCGAAGGCGTGCACCGAGGTCAGCACGCCCGAGCGCACCAGGAAGGTGCCCAGCAACGACAGCGAGAACGCCAGGATCGACAGCAGGATGGTCCAGGCGCGCAGGCTGCCGCGTTTTTCGGTGACCGCCTGGGTGTGGATCAGCGCGGTGCCGACCAGCCACGGCATGAAGCTGGCGTTTTCCACCGGATCCCAGAACCACCAGCCGCCCCAGCCCAGTTCCGCATACGCCCACCAGCTGCCGGCGACGATGCCGGCGGTGAGGCAGGCCCAGGCCACATTGGTCCACGGCCGCGCCCAGCGCACCCAGGCCTGTTCCAGCTCGCCACCCAGCAAGGCCGCCACCGCGAACGCAAACGCCACCGAGAAGCCGACATAGCCGGTGTACAGCACCGGCGGGTGGAAGGTCATGCCCGGGTCCTGCAGCACCGGATTGAGTTCGTTGCCATCCAGCGGAATCGGCGACAGCCGCGCGAACGGATTGGAGGTCAGCAGGATGAAGGCCAGAAAGCCCACCGACACCAGCCCCAGCACCGCCAGCACGCGCGCGGCAAAATGCTGCGGCAGATGCCGGCTGAAGGCGGCCAGCAACAGCGTCCAGGTCGACAGGATCGCGATCCACAGCAGCAACGAGCCTTCGTGCGCGCCCCACACCGCGGCAAAGCGGTAGTACCAGGGCAGGGCGATGTTGGCGTTGTCGGCGACATAGCGCACCGAAAAATCCAGCGACAGCAGCGACCAGGCGAGCAGGCCGAACGCCATCCACACGAACAGCGCCTGACCGACCGCGGCAGGCCGCGCAATGCCCATCAACGCGCCATTGCCGCGCCAGGCGCCGATCAGCGGCAGCACGCCCTGGGCGAGCGAGAGCAGTAACGCCAGGATCAGTGCGATCTGGCCGAGTTCAGGCGTCATGGGCGAATCGCATCGTTGCAGCGAAGAGGCATCATCGAGGGAAGGAACAAGCTGCGCGCCGCATCAGCGCGGCGCAGGCAGCGGCACCGCAGCGGCGGGAATCGGCTTGCCGACATGGCCTTCGGCCATCGCGTCCTTCAGTTCCTTCGGCATATAGGTTTCGTCGTGCTTGGCCAGCACTTCGTTGGCGACGAAGCGCCCGCCCTGCATGCGCCCGTTGGCGATCACCGACTGGTTGTCGCGGAACAGGTCCGGAAGAATGCCGATGTACTCGACCTGCGTCGCGGCGTGCTTGTCGATCACGGTGAAGTGGACGGTGAGGCTGTCGCTGGCGCGCTGGATCGAGCCGGCCTTGACCATGCCGCCGAGGCGGAATTGCCGGTAGCTGGCCGCCTCGCCGGCATGCACCTGGCTGGGCGTGAACAGGTAGCTCATGTTCCGCTGCAGCGCGAGCACGATCAGTGTGACCGCCAATGCCGCAGCGGCGAGCGCGCCGATCACCAGCCACAGGCGTTGCTTGCGGGTGGCGTTCATGGGGCGTCACGCTCCAGCGGCGCTGTTGCCGACAACTCGCGCGTGCGCCGCGGCGTTTGCCGTTGCAGCTGGCCGCGCAGCTCGCGCGGCAGGCGGCGGCGACGCAACCATGGCGATGCCAGGTCGGCCAGCAGCACCAGCACGAACAGCGCGTACGCGGTCCACACGTATTGCCCGTAACCGCCCATCGCCAGCAGGGTCGTCATGCGGTGCGCTCCGTCAACACGATGCGGCGCGCCCAGTCCTTGCCGCTTTCCAGGGCGAGCAGGTCCACGCGCACGCGGCCGAACAGGCTGGCCAGGTAATAGCACTTGGTCGCCAGCGTCATCGTCAGCAGCGGCCACAGCATGTCCGCGCTCATCGTGGAGGGGCCGAGCAGGCGCACGGTGGAGCCCTGGTGCAATGTGTTCCACCACACCACCGAGTAATGCACGATCGGCAGATTCACCAGGCCCACCAATGCCAGCAAGCCGGCCGCACGCATCGCCTGACGGCGGTCTTCCACCGCGTGGTACAGGCCGAGCACCCCCAGATACAGGAATAGCAGCAGCAACTCGGAGGTCAGCCGCGCATCCCAGGTCCACCAGGTGCCCCACATCGGCTTGCCCCACAGCGAGCCGGTGCACAAGGTGATGAAGGTGAAGGCCGCGCCGATCGGCGCCGAGGCCATGGTCACCACCTCGGCCAGCTTGATCCGCCAGACCAGTGCGATGAACGCGGATACGCCCATCGCCGCGTAGATGAACAGGCTCATCCAGGCGCTGGGTACGTGGATGAAGATGATGCGGTAGGCATCGTGCTGCTGGTAATCCGGCGGCGCCAGCACCAGCCCACCGTAGGCGGCCACCGCACCAAGCAACAACGCCAGGCCCAACGCCCACGGACGCACGCGTCCGGCCACGCGATAGAAGGTCGGCGGCGAGCTGAGTCTGTGCAGCCACAAGGGAATCCACTTGGCCATGCCGGTGTCGTCAGTTGGAATGTCTGGCGGGAGGCGCCAGCGCCTGCACGGCGGCACCGGCGTTGACCTGCAACTGGCCGTCGGAGAGCTTGCTGGTGCGCTGCATCAGCTCGCGCAATGCGGTGGCGTCCAGCGACGGCGACAGCGACAACAGCAGCGCGACCACGCCGCTGACATGCGCGGTGGCCATCGACGAGCCGGAGGTGAAGTCGTAGCGGCCGTTCGGCTGGGTGGTCAGGATGTCCTTGCCGGGGGCGCTGAGCACGCCGGGCATGGCCGCGGTGGGGCTGCTGCTGCGTACCACCAGCACGCCCGGCACATCGTTGGGAAAACCGTCCAGCCGGCCGTTGGGCGGCATCGCGGCGACCACGATGCGGCCCTGCTGCACCAGGTGCTGCAGCATCTTGCTCAGCAGCGGGTCGGCCGGGCCGCCCAGGCTCAGGTTGATCACGCGCGCGGAGCTGTTGTTGATCGCCGCCAGCGCCTTGGCCAGGGTGAAGGTGTTGCAGCGTGCGGTGGCGCCGACCGTGGGCGCATACCAGCAGGCCTTGTAGATGCTCAGCATGGCCTTGGGCGCCATGCCGACGATGCCTTGATGGTTGTTGCTGCCGGCGGCGATGATGCCGGCCACTTCGGTGCCGTGCGAGTCGCTGCTGGTCATCACCGGCGAGTCGTCGACCAGGTCGTGCACGTCGCGGATGCGCGCCTTCAGGTCGGCATGCGTGGTGTCCACGCCGGTGTCGACCACCGCCACCACCACGCCGCGGCCCTGGGTGACGGTCTGCGCGCTGGCCGCATCGGTGGCGATGAAGCCGCGCTGCAGATCCACATAGGGGTCGTTGTAGCCGGACAGCGCGGTGGTCTTTTCCGATGCGTCGGCGGAAAACACCGAGAAATCCTGCACCGGTTGCACCAGCTCCACGCCGTCGTCGTCGGCCAGCGCGCTGACCAGTTCGTCGCGCGACACGCCCGGCGGCGGCTGCAGCACGGCGCAATACAGGCCCAGCGAGGTGATCGGCCAGCCGGAGACTTCGCGCAGCTTGTAGCGCTGCTTGAGTGCTTCCATGCGCACGGCGGCCTTCTGGCCGGCGCCGTAATAACTGGAGGCGTAGCCGATCAGGCTGGA
Source organism: Xanthomonas sp. WHRI 6108 (assembly GCF_040202385.2). NCBI lineage: Bacteria > Pseudomonadati > Pseudomonadota > Gammaproteobacteria > Lysobacterales > Lysobacteraceae > Xanthomonas > Xanthomonas sp. WHRI 6108. Next base: position 1,872,373 of record NZ_CP168198.1, read on the forward strand.
ACCGGCGCGGGCCGGCGGCGCGCTGAGTGGGTTGGCCACCGCCAGCAGGATGTCGCGGCTGCTGTCGGGCGTATGCGCATCGGCCGCCGGTGGCGTGCTGGCGCTGGCGGCGGCCTGCGCCGGCTCCTGCGCGGCGGCCTGCGGGCCAAGGCCGATGCAGGCGGCGATGATGCCGATGGCGAGCAGGCGCTTCATGGTGCGGACACGATCTCGGCCATGCGGATGCCCGGGTTGGCGCGCAGCTGCTGCACGGTCTGCTGCGGCTGGGCCGGCGGTTGCGGCTGGGCCGGCACCACGGTGTAGGCGCCCATCTCGTTGGGCCCGCCGATCACCTGCAACTGCTGTGCATGCAGCAGGCGGTCCCAGTCGGCCACGGTCATCTTGGCGTCTGGCACCACCCGGATGGCGCCTTGCGGCACCGGCTGGGCGGTGGCGCTGCTGAGCGTGCGGTAGTCGTGCGAGGGCGCGGGCGCGGCCAGCCTGACGCCCATGACGCCCAGGCCGATTGCCTGCACCAGCGCTGCGGCCGCCAGGGCGCGCACCGTCCAGCTACCGGAGCGGCGCGCCGCCGGTGGCGCGGGCGCGCTGGCCTGCTCCGGCGCGTCCAGGCGGCCGAGCAGGCGCTGCAGGCCGGCGTTGGCGTCCAGCTTTACCGCCGACGGCAGCGCCAGCGCCTGGCGCAGGCGGTTCTGCTGAGCGAACTCGGCACTGCACGAGGCGCACTTGGCCACGTGCGCGATCAGCCAGGTGTTCTCTTCCTCGGTGGCGCTGTCGAGCAGGACCGCGGGCATCAGTTCCCAGGCGTGCGAGCATTCCTTGCCAGGCGCGATGAAAAACGTCTTCATTGCATGGTCTCCGTATAGGGGGCGCCGCCGGCCAGACCGGGCAGCACATTGCGTAATTTGACCCGCGCATGGAACAGCCGGGCCTTGATGGTGCCTACCGGGCACTGCATGATTTCGGCGACTTCTTCCAGCTTGTGGCCGATGCCGTAGACCAGTTCGATCACCAGGCGCTGGTCCGGCGACAGCCGTTCCATGCCCTTGTCGAGCCAGTCGCGCAGCTCGCGGTCGTCGTTGTCGTCGGCGCTGGGGGCGTGGTCTTCCACCACCGCGGTATCGTCGATGGCCTCGCCGTCGTGCTGGCGCAGGCATTTGAGGCCGCAGCGGTAGGCGATGCCCATGATCCAGGTCGAGACCTGCGAATCGCCGCGGAAGTCGCCGGCCTTCTGCCAGGCGATCCAGAAACAGTCGTTGATGGCTTCTTCGATGATGTCCGGGCGCCGGGTCAGGCGCGACAGGAAGCGGCACAGCCGGCCGTGATAGCTGGTGTACATGGTGGACAACGCGGCGCGATCGCCCGCCGCCATGCGGCGCAGCAGCATGCGATCGGTGGCATCACCCAGGGTGTCGGAATCATTCATCGAGGCAGGCACGGCTTAGGACGCATGTCAGTGCCCGCGGGCGGGCAAAAGGTTGCGTGGGGATCAGAAGGTGACCGACGCGGTTCCCAGCCAGGGCGTTTCGCCGGGGCCGCCCTGCAGGCGTGGGGTGTTGTCGCTGGTGACGATGCGTTCCAGCTTCAGCGTCCATCGGTCCCGACTCCAGCGCAGGCCGAATTGCCCATACTGATAGCGGCCGGACCGGGCGGCGCCGTAGGCCATCGCCGGGAAACGTGACGAGCCGGCGCCGACTGTCAGGCTGAGGTCGTCGCGCAGCGGGACATTGGCGGTGACGTCGATGGCGACATTCCACGGCGACTGGTCGGCACGCGGGAAATTGAAGGTCGACACCGAGAAGGTCAGCACGTCGCGATAGGACCAGGCCAGGCTGGCCTCCTGGCGGTCGAAGGTGCGCGTGGCCTGATTGGTCGGGTAGCCGTAATACAGCGCGCTGGCCTGCATCTGCCAGCGGTCGCCCAGCATCCAGGCGCGTGCGGCCTGGGCGGTCACCGCCACCGGCCTGCTCAGCGAGGGCGATTGCAGCGCGACCGACGCCGACATCGACCAGCCCGGTGCGGGCAGCCAGTAGCCGGCGGTCTGCAGGGTGGCCTTGTTGGGCGCGATCGAGATGCCGCGGTCGATCAACTGCGAGGTCAGCGCCACCGCGCCGCCGACCGTGCCGGCGATGGCATTGCCCGGGCCCAACACCAGGGCCAGCAGCAGGCAGTGGCGCAACGCGGCGCGTCGGTGTGCGGACTGCGCGTGCCGGCAGTGCGGCATGCCCCGGGGCGTGTGGCAGCGTCGCCGGCCCGTCCAGTGGCCGCTCGCGAGCCACGGCTGCCCGTCGCAGGCGCAGCTGCGTCGCGTCCGGAGCGGGTAGGGCCTGGCAGTCAAGGCATTCGGCAATGGGGTGAGCGTCTACATGGAACAGGGGCGCGATAGTGACCCATCACGCAAGACGAGACCGCTGCGACGGCGGTTGTTCCGTCCGTATACGCGAAGGAACCGGCACAGGCAACGCGCACCCGTGCCGGTATGCGCCGGCGATCGCGCTCCCGGATGCCAACCGGCAGCGCTGGCGCCAGCACGCCGGTGGCGATCAGTGCAGGGTGTTGAGGTAGGCGATCAGCGCGTCGAGTTCCTTTTGATCTTCCAGGCCTTCGTACTTCATCTTGGTGCCCGGCAAGGCCTTGGAGGAGGACTGCGACAGATAGGTCTTGAGCTGGGCAGGCGTCCACTGCCACTTGCTGGCCTTGAGCGCATCGGAGTAATTGCTGTAGTCGGCCAGGCTAGCGGCCGGGCGCCCGGCCACGCCGAACATCGACGGGCCCTTCTTATTCTTGCCCTGGGCGGCGCTGTGGCATTCGGCGCATTCGGTCATGAAAACGCCTTTGCCGTCGGCCGCGTGCGCAGGTGGGGCAAGCAGGGCGCCGGCCAGCAGCAGGCCGGCCAGCGGGGCGCACAACAGGGTCTGGTGGAATGACTTCATGGGGGTCCTTACGCGTGCGGGGGATCAGAACGAGACATTGACCGACAGCGCGAAACTGTCGAGATCGCGCGGGTTGGTGATCGGAATGCCGCCACCGAACACATTGGTGGTGCTGCCGTTGAACTTGTCGAAGCGGAACCAGGTGGCCGCGAACCGCACGTTGGCATTGGTGGTGTAGGTGCCCTCCTTGCCGAACGGGGTCCAGTACAGCAGGATCAGATTGGCGGTGGTGTCGGGGATGCCGTAGGGCTGATAGCGCGCCACATCGAACGAGCCGCTGTTGATCAGATGCGCCGCCAGCACGCCATAGGTCTGCTTGAACGCGTAGTTCATGCTGATGTTCTGATCGCGCACGCTGCCGCGGTCGCGGGGAGACATGCTCGGGTCGGTCGGCAGCAGCGGGCTGCCGTATTTGCGGCGCTCGTAGATGTTGACGTAGGCCAGCGACAGCACGTGCTCGCGGGTACCGAGGAACTGATAGGTCAGGTCGTAGCCCAGGTCGGTGAGGTCATCGCTGGGGCCGCCGCTGCGCAGCCGCTGGCGGCGCGTGGTCATGGCGGTCAGGCCGGCGGAGAAGAACTGCCGCTTCATGTCCTTCATGTAGGCAAAGCGCGCATAGCCGGTGTCGCTGAGCTTGCCCGGGTCGCCGTTGGGGTTCCAGCCCAGGTGGTCCTGCGCGTCGGTGGACAGCGCGCTGTAGCTGCCGACTTCGCCGTACCAGTTGCGGTCGAACAAGCCGTACACGGTGGCGCCGATCACGCGGTTGGAGAGCGAGGACGAACTGAGCATGCTGGCCGAGCCGGCGTTGGACACCGGGCTCAACGTCGATGCATTGGGCAGCACCTGGATCGGGTCGGACACGCCGGGATTGTTGTTGATGCTGACGCCGACCATCGCGTCCTTGCCGGCCAGCTGGAACGGCTTGCTGACAAAGCGCAGATCCACATCGTCGAGCTGGGTGTTGAAGGTGTCGTTGCCGCCGTTGTTGGAGCGGATCTTGGAGTAACCGCCGACATGGTCGTTGACCCGTCCGGCCAGATACAGGTCCGCTTCGTTGATGCGTGCGCTGCTGTCGCCGCGGCTGGGATTGCGCCGGGTCCAGGTGACCTGGCCGGAGGCCGGGATCTTGGTGCCGTTGCCGTCGGTATCGGTGAAGCCGCCGAGCTTGAAGCGCATGCCGTACGGTGTGAGCGACGGACCGTAGGAGCCGACATGGCAGTCCGCGCACGACGAACCGGTCTGGCGTGCGAACGAGGGAATCGCCTGCGCCTGGGTGCTGGCCAGCAGCAGCAACGGGCCGGACACGCACAACAAGGAGGTCAGGGAAGCGGTGCGCGTGGCAGTGGTGCGACGCGGAGCGGGCTGGGGAGTAGGCATGGAAAGTCCTTGTTCGACGGTACGGGGGTCGGCGCTGCGGGAGCGGGGGACGGCGGGCAACACGGCGGAGTTCATCGGCGTTTTCCCGGCAGCACGCGGTGCAGCAGGCCATCGCGCAATACCAGGTGGTGCCAGAGGGCGGCACCGATATGCGCGATCACCAAGGCCAGCAACACCCAGGCGGCATTCAAGTGCCAGGTGCTCAGGGTGTCGGCCAGGTCTTCGTCCGGCGCAACCAGGTTCGGCAGCGTCAGTCCGAACAGATAGACCGGTTTGGCGTAGGCATTGCTCAACGACCAGCCGATCAGCGGTAGGGCGACCATCAAGCCGTACAGCGCGAGGTGGGTGGCGCCTGCAGCCAGCCGCATCGGCAGCGGCGATGGCGGGCCGGGCGGCAACGCGCGCAGGCGGATGCGCAGGCCCACCCGCAGGCCGAACAGCAGCAGCACCATCAAACCGAAGTGGCGATGGCCTTCCATCAGCCACTGCCGCAGGGCGCGTCCTTCCAGCTCGGCGCGCAGCAGGATCAGCGCGGCCGCCATGGCCAGGCAGAACACCGTCAGCCAATGCAATACGCGCATCGGTCTGGGCAGCGGAATGACGCGCGCCGGCAGTGCGGCCTGCTCCGGCAGCGCAGTGGCACTGTCGGCTGCAACCGCATCGGGCGCGTGGGGGGATGAACTCATCGATCGGTGTCCTGCGCTGGTGTCGTTGGATCCGGCAGTGCGCGGTGCGCTGCCAGGCCTGGCTCCCCACGCCGGCCGAACTGCGGCCACGTGAACGTGCAGCGATATGTGCGGCGCGGCCGCTGAAAGGTTGCATCGCCGTGCAGTGATGACGTGCCTGGGCACGGTGTTGGCCGCAGCGACTGCGCTTGCGCGCACCTGGGTTCGCAGCGCCGTGACGCCGCGCAACCTTTCGCGCATGCCGGCGCACTCAGGCATGTCGCACTACGTGCAGTCAGCGGTTACGCCCTTCCGATCATGGCCATCGAACGCATCCAGTTGCATACCCACGGCGACGATCGCGGGCTGCTCATCTCGTTGGAGCAGCAGCGCAATGTCCCGTTCGAGATACGTCGTGTGTATTACCTGTTCGGCACCCGCAACGGCGTCCATCGTGGACAGCATGCACACCGTCGGCTCAACCAGCTGGCGGTGGCCTTGCATGGCTCGGTGACGATCCTGCTGGATCAGGGCGACGGCCACGGCCAGCAGGAAGTAGTGCTGGACGATCCATCGCAGGGCCTGCTGCTCGGCCGCATGGTGTGGCGCGACCTGCATCGCTTCAGCCCCGACTGCGTGCTGATGGTGCTGGCCGACCAGTTCTACGATCCCGCCGACTACATTCTCGATTACGACCAGTTCCTCAGCGAAGTGCGCGCTGGCAAAAAGGCATTGAATATGCGTGAAGACATCGCTGCTCACTCTGATGCGTTTTTGGGAGTTCGACCCTAAATGCGTGTGCCGATGGATGTGCCGTTCTTGAATTTGCGCGCGGTCAATGCGCGGTATGCGGATGAGCTGAAGCTGGCTGCGGCGCGGGTGATCGATGCCGGCTGGTATGTGCTTGGGCAGGAGCTGGCCGCCTTCGAGGAAGAATTCGCCAGCTACTGCGGCGCTGCGCAGGCGGTGGGTGTGGGCAACGGGCTGGATGCGCTGTCGCTGATCCTGCGCGGCTATCGCGAGCTGGGCGTATTGCGCGAGGGCGACGAAATCATCGTGCCCGCCAATACCTTCATTGCCACCTTTCTTGCGATCAGTCAGAACCACCTGGTGCTGGTACCGGTGGAGCCGGACCCCGCGACCTTCAACATCGACCCGGCCAGTGTGGAGAAGGCGATCGGCCCGCGCACGCGCGCCATCATGGCGGTGCATCTGTATGGGCAGTTGGTGGATGTGGCGGCGCTACAGACGCTGGCGCATCGCTACGGGCTGCTGCTGATCGAAGATGCCGCGCAGGCGCATGGTGCAAGTGCGAACGGGCGACGTGCCGGCGCCTTTGGCGATGCGGCAGCGTTCAGTTTTTTCCCGACCAAGAACCTGGGCGCACTCGGCGACGGCGGCGCAATAGTGACCTCGGATGAGCGCCTGGCCGAGCGCATCCGCGCGCTGCGCAACTACGGTTCGCAGGTGAAGTATCACCACCTCTGCCAGGGCGTGAATTCGCGGCTGGACGAGATGCAGGCGGCGTTCCTGCGGGTCAAGCTGGGCTATCTGGACGATGAGATCGCCCGTCGCCGCGCAGTGGCGCAGCGCTACCTGCACGGCATCGACAACCCTCTGATCACCTTGCCGACGGTGGTGGCCGAAGTGCAGCACGTCTGGCATCTATTCGTGGTGCGCAGCGCCCAGCGCGATGCCTTGCAGGCGCATCTGCTGCGCTCGGGCATCCATACCCAGATCCATTACCCGGTGCCGCCGCATCGGCAGCCGGCCTACACCACCTTGGGCGATGCCTGCCTGCCGGTGAGCGAGCGGCTGCACCGTGAAGTGCTGAGCCTGCCGATGGGGCCGGCGCTGGACGATGCGTCGGTTGCACGCGTGATTGCCGCATGCCAGTCGTTTGGCGCCCCCGCATGAATGTCGTGCGCAGCAGCGCCTACACCGGCGTTGCGACGCTGGCCAAGCTGCTGGCTGCGCTGGTGGTGGTGAAGCTGGTGGCGGTCTACGCCGGCCCGCAAGGGGTCGGCCGGCTGGGCCAGTTCCTCAATCTGATGTCGGTGCTGGCGGTGCTGGCAGGCGGCGGCATCAGTGCCGGCATCGTCAAGTACGTGGCTGAGTACCGCGACGACGCGGCTGCGCTGGCACGTCTGCTCAGCGCGGCGCTGTGGTACGCGTTTTGCGCGGCCTGCGTGATGGCGGTGCTGGCGTTGCTGTTCAGTGGTGCCATCGCTGAGCGCCTGCTTGGCGATGCGGCGTACCGGCCGCTGATCTGCGTGGCGGCGGTGGCGCAGATGGGCATCGCACTGGTCAACTACATCCTGGCGGTGATCAACGGCTTCATGGACGTGCGCCGCCTGGCATTCGTGCAGGTCAGCGGTGCGGTGCTGAGCACGGCACTGGTGGCATGGTTGTCCAGCCGGGCACAGCTGCAGGGCGCCTTGCTGGCGCTGGTGCTGGGCCAGGTGCTGTGGCTGCTGGCCGGCGTGCCGGCGCTGCGGCGCAGCGGTTATTTTCGGCGCGAGATGTTGCGCATGCGCTTCGATGCGCAGATGACGCGCAGGCTGGCGGCGTTCTCGGTGATGACGCTGACCTCCACGCTGGTGCCGCAGCTGGTGGCCATGCTGGTGCGCGACCATCTGGCGCTGCAGTTCGGCTGGCAGCAGGTGGGGTACTGGCAGGCGGTGAGCCGGGTGTCGGATGCGTATCTGCTGTTCTTCACGACCGCGATCAACGTGTATTACCTGCCCAAGCTGGCATCGCTGCAGGAGCGCGCAGCGCTCGGGCGCGAGCTGCGTGCCGCGTATCGCCATGTGCTGCCGGCGGTGGTCGTGATGGCGCTGGGCGTCTACCTGTGTCGCGATTGGCTGACCTGGCTGCTGTTCGACGCCCGGTTTGCCCAGGCCACCCCGCTGTACGCTCCGCAGCTGCTGGGCGATGTGATCAAGATCGCCGCCTTCGTGCTGTCGTACGTGATGCTGGCCAAGGCGATGACGCGTCTGTTCGTGATCTCCGAATGCGTGTTTGCCGCCAGCTATCTGGCGCTGGTGTATCTGTTCACCGCGCAATGGGGGCTGATCGGCGCGATGTATGCCTTCGTCGCCAACTACGTGCTGTATCTGCTGTTCAACATCGTGGTGGTGCGGCGCTATCTGGTGCAGCTGGCATGAGCGATTCCTCCCAACCCCTCGGGCGTGCACGCTGGCCGCTGGTCTCGGTGCTGATCCCGGCCTTCAACCACGAACGCTTCGTGCAACGCTGTCTGGACAGCGTGCTGGAGGACCCGTACCCGTGCAAGGAGCTGGTCATCATCGACGATGGCTCCAGCGATGCGACCGGAGAGAAGATTGCGCAGTGGATCGCCAGCCATGGCCACCGGCTGCCGGTACAGTTCGTGCAGCGTGCCAATCGCGGGGTGGCGGCCACACTCAACGAGCTGGCGCTGCGTGCGCGCGGTGAGTATTTGCGCGTCGTCGCCAGTGATGATTATTTAGTTCCAGGAAGTTTGAAAGTTCAGGTTGGCTACCTGGAATTGAATCTTGGTAAAGACGTCGTGGTCGGTGATGCGTTTGTTATTAATTCTGAAGGGCAGCAATTGTACGAAAGCGCTATGTGCGATCTCCATGGCGCCAATAAAAAATCATATCTTTCTGATGCGGGGGTTCGTCGTGCCGTGATCCGTAATTGGGCGATCAGTGGCGCTGTCACAATGCTAAGGCGTAGCGCGTTTAAAATGGGGGCTGTATGGGATGAAGCTCTGAGGATTGAAGATTGGGATTTTTTTCTTAGACTTGTCGCACGTGATGCTCTTGGTTTTATTGACGTCAAGGTCTGCGCATATAGGTTGCATGAAACCAACGTCAGCAAGACAAGGGATGTTTCCAGGAGGCTGGACAACCTAGCTGAATTCGGGCTTGTGGCGTCGCGTAATTCTACGCTCTTTGAAGGGTGTGAAAATTGGTTGTTGCGAGCTCAGAAGAGTTTAATTGGTGCAAAAATATTTTTCTTAAAAAGGCAGTATTTTAGAGCGTCGATGCATCTGCTGGCGTATTTTGCCAAGTCTATAGTTGCCTGGCGTCCGTATCGTGGCGGGAGGGTTCGGTGATATCGGTGACGGGCGAAGTTCTACGCAGGCCTGCAACTTATCTGTTTCCGTCGCTGGTGATCAGTTGCTTGGTCACTGTGGGAATCTATCAGATCCCTATTGATTATATCAAAGGTATTTTTTGGTTGCTTTTCGCGGCTTGGCAGGTGTTTGTTTTAGACTTGCTGATTGGAATTCGGTTGCCATCATTCGAGCGCTTTCGCGCCTACAGTTACGCCGGCACCCGTGATGCGTTCCTGGTGATGACGCTGGCGGCGGTGGTGACGCTGTTCTGCATCGTGGATGTGGCGCTGTTTCCGATTCCGCTGTTCAGCGATCCGTCCTCGTATGCGACCTTGAGCCCGCTGCGCGCGCATGTGCGGCACATCTCCAACATGTGCTGGATCCTGCCGCCGATCGCGTTGCTGTGCGTGCGCCATCGCGGGCTGCGTGCGGCGATGCTGACGCTGGGATTCGTGTTTCCGATCGTGGTGATCGACCGCAACCGCATCTTTGCCGGGCTGTTTTCGTTCGTGCTGGTGATGCTGTTGCGCCGCGATCCGGCACGTCGCCTGCCGTGGAAGACCATCGGCCTTCTGGTGCTGGCCGGTGGCGGGGTGTTTTCCATCCTCGGCGCACTGCGTTCCGGCTCGCTGGCTACCGTGGCCCTGCCGTTCAGTGCCTTGTATCGCGCCATGCCGCAGGGCGTGCAGTGGTTGCTGCTGTACATCAGCGCCGGGCCGTACAACTTCGGCGCGATCCTGGCCAAGGGCTATGTCAACGCCAGCTTCCTGGTCAATCAGCTGGTGCCGTTCAGTGGCTCGATCGCCACTGCCGGCACCAGCATTCCGCTGGATGCGCCCAACATCAATGTGGGGACCGAATTCTTTCCGTTCCTGATGGCCTGGGGCGCGCCGGGTGCGTTGCTGGCGCTGCTGGCGTTGTATGCAGGGCTGGTGTGGAGCGTGCGCCTGCTCAACCGCTCGCTGTCGATCTTCCATGTGCTGATCTTCCTGCGCATCGCCTATGCCTGCCTGATGTCGCCATTTGCGCCGCAGGCCTTCACCTGGACCAATTTCGGCTTCATCGCGCTGTGCTTGGTGTTGCATGCCTGCACGGTGCTGTTGCCCACCCGCAATGCCGTACCCACCGCTGCTGCGTAATGCGCGGCAGCTTCGCTTCAGCCTGTTCCAGAGCCGGTGCACCATGACTCAACACGATGATATCTATCTGATCGACCTGTGGCGCATCCTGCGCCGCGAATGGCGCTGGGCGCTGGCCGCACTGGTGGTGGTGCTTGCACTGACCTTTGCCTTTACCCGCCTGGCCAAGCCGCAGTGGGAAGCCACCGCCTGGATCCAGGTCGGCGAGATCGGCCCCACGCCGGCCGGGCGCGACCCCAAGGTCGAACCGTTCCAGCGCGTGATCGACCGCATGAAGACACGGCTGTTCCAGGATGCGGTGCTGCGCCAGGCCGGCGTGCCGCTGAAAAGCCGCGCTGCGCAGCTGTACCGCGGCAGCCTCAAGCCGGACCCGGACCCGTATGCCAATCTGATCGGGGTGACCATCCGGGCCGAATCGTCGGCGCAGGCGCGCAAATTGGCGATGGCGACGGTGAGCGCCTTGCAGGGCCTGCACGGTGACACCAATGCCGTGGCGCTCGCACTGGCGCGTACACGCCTGCAAGGCCTCACCGACGATCTGCGCGCAGCAACCCGCAACCGCGATCAGTTGCAGCAGCAGGTGCAGGCCGGGCAGGGCGCCGCCGCGGCCACGCCGGCCCAGGTTCTGGCGGGCGTGCTGTTGACCGACAGCAACACCACCGTGCGCGCATTGAGGAGCGAACGCGACGATCTGATTGCCCGCCTGACCACGCGCTACACCTATCAGACCTCGCTGGCGTGGCCGTTGTACGTGCCCGAGCAGCAGGCGTTTCCCAATGCCGTCACCGCCTGGGCCGCCGGCCTGCTCGCCGGGGCGGGGCTGGCGGTGCTGGCGGCGGTGTTGCGCAATGCATGGCGGCGCCGCACGGTGGCCACCCCGCGCGCTGCCGGCTGATCTGCGCAGCGTCGTGCGGCACGCTGCCCACGCTGCAACCAAACCGCCGGCGCACGGCACTCACCGGTCAATCAAGCGATGCCGCGTTGGCGGTGTCGCGCCTGGAGAGTGTCGTGAGAACAGCTGGATCGGTGTGGGAGGCTGCGCATGTCGGTGGTCAATGAGCATGCAGCGCGCGGTGGCACGGTGGCCCCGGAGCGCTTGCTGGAGACGCAACGCGCGTTCGACAGCGTTGCGCCCGACTACGACGGCCCACGCGGCAACAACGCGCTGATCCAGCGCATGCGCACCACCTTGTGGGACACCGTCGCGGCCGAACTGCCGGTGGGCTCGCACCTGGTGGACCTGGGCTGCGGTACCGGCCTGGATGCCGGCGAATTCGCGCGTCGCGGTTACCACGTGCTGGCCACCGACTGGTCGCCGGCGATGGTCGAGCGCACCCGCCATCGCGCAGCCACGCACGGCCTGCAAGAGCGCCTGAGCGCGGCCCATGTCGGCATCCAGCAGCTCGACCAGCTGCAGGGCAGCTTCGACGGCATGTATTCCAACTTCGGCCCGCTCAACTGCGCGCCGGATCTGCCGGCGGTGGCGGCCGAATGCGCGCGTCTGCTGCGCGCCGATGGCTGCCTGGTGTTCTCGGTGATCGGGCGCATCTGCCCCTGGGAAATTGGCCATTACAGCGTGCGCGGGCGGTTCAAGCGCGCTGCGGTGCGCGCCGCGCGCGGGGTCACCGCGGTGGGCATGAACGGCCACACCATCTGGACCTGGTACCACCTGCCGCGCGAGTTCTACCGCGCCTTCGCCAAGCATTTCGTCCTGGACCGCTATCGCGCGTTGAGCCTGTTCCTGCCGCCGCCGTACCTGGTGGATTTTTGCGAACGGCATCCGCGCCTGTCCGCGCGCCTGGGCCAGTGCGACGACCGGCTGGGCGGCGTGCCGTTGCTGCGCGACATGGGCGACCACTTCCTGATCGTGATGCGCAAGCGCTGAGTGGAGACGCCGATGTCCATGGCCGATGTCTGCCTGCACGGCGCGCGCTCGATCACCCTGGCCGGTCCCTCGCGCGCGCCGCTGACCATCCGCGCAGGGGGCTTCGGCGGCACGCTCGGCACGCGCAGCCTGCGGCTGGACCTGCAGGGGCATGTGCTGGCGCCCGGCCTGATCAATGCGCACGATCATCTGCAGGTCAACTGCGTGCCGCCGCTGCCGCAGGGCGCGGCGTTTCCCAACAGCTATGCGTGGATCGAGGCATTCCAGGCGCATTTCAGGCATCCCGAGGTGGCCGCGGCCCTGCGCGTGCCCAAGGCGGTGCGTTTGCGTCACGGTGGACTGAAGAATCTGCTGGCCGGCGTCACCTGCGTGGCGCAGCACGACCCGTGGCATGCCACCCTGGACGAGGCCGGCTTTCCGGTTGGCCTGCTGCGCGAGTTCGGCTGGAGCTATGCACTGGGATGGACCGGCTATGGCCCACCGGTGCAGGGCAGCTTTGCCGCCACCTGGCCCGAGCATCCCTGGATGATCCACCTGGCCGAAGGCACCGACGCGGTGGCGGCCGCCGAGCTGGACGAACTGGATCGGCTCGGTTGCCTGGCCTCCAACAGCGTGCTGATCCACGGCGTGGGCATGGGCGAGTGCGATATCGAGCGGGTAATCGCATGCGGCGCGGCGGTGGTGTGGTGCCCGTCGAGCAATCTTGCGCTGCTGGGTCGCACGCTCGACCCCTGGCGCCTGTGCATGGCGGGCCGGCTCGCGTTGGGCAACGATTCGCGCGTCAGCGGTTCGCGCGATCTGCTGGAAGAACTGCGCATTGCCGCCAGCAGCGGGCTGGCCGCGGATCTATTGCTCGGCCTGGTCACCCATCAGTCGGCGCGCATCCTGCGCATGGCCACGCGTGGACGCCTGGCGCCGGGGGCGGCGGCCGATCTGGTGATCGTGCGCGACCGCGGTGGCGACCCGGCCGACAGCGTGGTGGGCTGCGCACGCAGCGACCTGCGCGCGGTGATACGCGATGGCGTCCCGCGCATCGCCGACCCGGATTTTGCCGACTGGTTCGACGCTGCAGGTGTCCCGACCGTGCCGGTACTGCTGGATGGCCGCCCCAAGCTGCTCGACGCCACGCTGGCCGATCCGGCGGTGCTGGCACTGGAACCCGGCCTGCAGCGCGTGGCGCAGGCTGCGCACCGGCCCGGCGTGGCCATGGCCGCCAGCGGTGCGCTGTCGTGAGCGCAGTGCCGACGCTGGAGCCGGCAGCGGCGTATGCGCTGTGGGCGCAGGCGTATCCGCCGCATGCGCACAACCCGGTGATGCTGGCCGAGGAGCGCGCCATGCTTGCGCTGATGCCGAGCGTGTTGCAAGGCCAGCACGTGCTGGACGCCGGCTGCGGCAGTGGCCGCTACATGCTGCATGCCTTGCGGCGCGGCGCGCTGCAGGTCACCGGCGTGGATCTGTCGCCGCAGATGCTGCAGCGTGCGCACACCGAGCTGTCGCAGCACTGGCCAGCGGCGCGCATGCGCCTGCAACAGGGCAGCCTGGAGCAGCTGCCGCTTGACGATGCAGTGGCCGATCTCAGCGTCTGCGGCCTGGTGGTCGGCCATCTGCAGCGGTTATGGCCGGCGCTGGAAGAACTGCATCGGGTCACCCGCGTCGGCGGCATCGTGCTGTGCAGCGACGTGCATCCGATCGGGCATGCGCTGGGCTGGCGGCGCGACTTCAAGGCCGATGGCCGGCAGTACGCGGTGCGGCATACGCAACATCTCTACAGCCATTGGCATGCAGCCTGTGCGGCGCTGGGGATGGAGATCGAAGCGGTGGCCGAGCCGATGCTGGACCCGGCCGACATCGCGCCCGGTGCGCGGTTCGATCAGGCCGCGCTGCAGGTGCCGGTTGCGCTGGTGTTGCGGCTGCGGCGCATCGCGTGAGCGCCGTGGCGGCCATGCTGGCATGTGCCTGCAGCACCTCGGCCGCGGGCAAGCCTTGCCGCTCGCGCAACGCGCAGTGCGCGGCACGTGGCTGGATCGCGATTGCAGGCCGTGCAATCCGGGCGTGGTCGCTGTCATGAGCTTGCGGGTGGCGCAACTCAACCTGGTGCCGACGCCGGCCGGCCTGACGGCACAACAGGTGTTCGCGCAATGGCCATCGCTGGCCGATATCGCCGAGGCCGTCGCCAGCGCCGGGGTGTGCGTGGTGGTGATCCAGGCCTCTGCACTGAACCTGCGGCTCACCCGCGAGGGCGTGGACTACCGCTTCGTCGAGCTGGGTGCGCGCGGCAGTGCACAGCGCGCAGCGCTGCTTGCGGCGATGCTGCGCGAGATCGGCGCCGATGTGGTCCACGTCCACGGTCTGGAATTTGCCGGCGATGCACGCCGTCTCGCCCGCCTGCTGCCGCATACGCCGATTCTGCTGCAGGATCACGCCAACCGCCCGCCGCGCTGGTGGGCCCGGAGTGTGTGGCGGCGTCGCTACGCTGCCGCCGCCGGGATCGCGTTCACCTCGCTAGACATGGCGCAGCCGTTCGCACAGGCGCGCCTGTTCAAGGCCAGGACGCAGCTGTTTGCGATTCCCGAATCGAGCAGCCGCTTCTCGCCGGGCGATCGCCTGGAGGCACGCGAGCACACCCGCCTGCATGGCGACCCCTGCGTGTTGTGGGTCGGGCATCTGAGCGCGGCCAAGGATCCGCTGTGCGTGCTCGATGCCGTCGCCCTGGCCGCACGCGTGTTGCCGGGCCTGCGGCTGTGGTGCGTGTTCGACCAGGCGCCGTTGCTGGAGCAGGTACAGCAGCGCCTGCGCGCCGATCCGTCGCTGGCGCGCTGCGTGCAGTTGCTGGGCAAGGTGCCGCATGCGCGCGTGGAAACCCTGTTGCGTGCCTGCGATCTGTTCGTCTCCGCCAGCCATGCGGAGAGCTGCGGTTACGCGGCTGTGGAAGCCTATGCCTGCGGCACCTTGCCGCTCTTGACCGATATCCCGGCCTTTCGTGCGCTCAGCGATGGCGGCGCAGTCGGCGCGTTGTGGCCGGTGGGCGATGCCTCGGCCCTGGCGGAACTGCTGTTGCGGCTCTTCCGGCAACGCCCCGACCGCGCACAGGTACGCGCGCATTTCGAGGCACGGCTGTCGTTTTCCGCGGTGGGGCAACGCTGGAAGCATGCGTACACCCGGTTGCTGGCCGCCGCGCCAGGGCGGGGCGCATGAAACTGGCCCTGGTGGTCCCGGGTGGCGTGGACCGCAGCGGCGAGGTCCGCGTGATCCCGGTGTTCCTGACCCTGATCGAATGGCTGGCGCGCCATCACCAGGTGCATGTGTTCGTGCTGCACCAGGAGCCGCTGCCCGGGACCTGGGCGTTGCGCGGCGCCACCGTGCACAACATCGGCGCCAGGCGCACCCGCACGCGCGCGATCGCCGCCATTGCCAGCGAGCACCGGCGTGCTCCGTTCGATGTGATCCAGGCCATTTTTTCCGGCTACTGCAGCCTGATCGCGGTCGCCGCGGCAAGGCTGTTGCGCCGTCCAAGCGTGGTGCATATCGCCGGCGGCGAACTGGTCGCATTGCATGGCATCGGCTACGGCGGCCGGCAGCGTTGGCGCGGGCGCCTGCGCGAAGCGGTGATCCTGCGCCTGGCCGACCGCGTCACTGCGGCCAGCGCGCCCATCCTGGAGTCGCTGACGGCGCTCGGCATCCACGCGCAGCGGGTGCCGCTGGGCGTGGATCTGCGGGCCTGGCCGCCGGCCGCGCCACGTGCACGCAGCGGCGGCATCGCCCGCTTGCTGCATGTGGCCAGCCTCAATCCGGTCAAGGACCAGACCACCTTGCTGCAGGCGATGGCGGCGCTCAAACGCGCCGGTGTCGCCTTTACCCTGGACATGGTCGGCGTCGATACGCTGGATGGTGCCATGCAGCGCCTGGTGCACCAGCTGGACCTGGGTGCGCAGGTGCGTTTTCTTGGTTTCAAGACCCAGCGCGAGTTGCGCCCGATCATGCAGACGGCCGACCTGCTGGTGCTGTCGTCCTTGCATGAAGCCGGCCCGCTGGTGTTGCTGGAAGCGGCGGTCGCCGGCGTGCCCACCGTCGGTACCGCAGTCGGGCATCTGGTCGAGTGGGCACCGGTGTGCGCGCTCGCGGTACCGCCGGGCGACTGGGCCGGACTGGCAGAAGCCGTCCGCCAGGTCCTGGCCGACGACGAGTTGCGCCTGCGCCTGGCCTGGGCAGCGCAATGCCGTGCGGTACGCGAGGACGCGGCGTTGACCACGCGGTTGTTCGAGCAGCTGTATCGGCAACTGTGCGAGGCGCGGCCGCTGCGCTGACTGCGCTGACTGCGCTCGCAGGGGACGCAGACTGCATCGGCTGCCATGCAATACGCGCGGTGCAGCAACGAGGCTGCCAGGCCGAACCTGGTGACATCCTCGCAAGGGCGATCGGCTGAACAAGCCGGCAGCCTGTGCACGCCTGCCGAAGTCCGGAATCACCAACAAGACGTCGCGATCGGCCGATGGATGGATGCGGACGGCGCGCCTGGAATCGGACTGTGCGGCTGATACCTGCCGCCTCCGGGCATCGGCCGCGCCGGTGCGGCAGTGAGCGCAGCAGCGTTGTCAGCCGCGCTCAGACTGGCTGCAGATAGCCGTCCAGCGCTGCACGCACCACATACAGCATGTCGGTGCGCGGCACCGGCCGGGTCATGCGCGTCATCATCCGGCGCAGCTGGGTCTGCCGCACCCATGGTTGGTCCTGAAGCCACAACTGGGTCTGCAGCATATCCGCACGTTCCTTGCGGCTCTCGGCCGACGGCACCACCCGGTTGCGCAGGTACTGGCGCGCTTCGCCCAGCGAGCGTGACCATTCGATGCCGGGCAGGGCCGACAACCACAGGTTGGAACACGAAGCAGTGGTCAGGGTCTGGCGAGCCGCACGCATGCGCAGCAGGCGCGGGCAATCGGCCTGCAGCCGCGCCATCACTGCCGGCGGCACCACGCTGCGGTAATAGCGTTGCAACAGCAGCAGCGGCGGCAACGCCCACCACGGCGCCATGGCCGGGTCGTCCCACAACTGTTCCCAGTCGCGCGGGCCCATGCGCGTGGCCAGCAATGCCAGGTCATGCAGATGCATCAGGCGGATGCTGCGCTGGCAGATG
The DNA here is from genome assembly GCF_040202385.2 of Xanthomonas sp. WHRI 6108. Classification (NCBI taxonomy): domain Bacteria; kingdom Pseudomonadati; phylum Pseudomonadota; class Gammaproteobacteria; order Lysobacterales; family Lysobacteraceae; genus Xanthomonas; species Xanthomonas sp. WHRI 6108. The sequence continues at coordinate 1,889,605 of NZ_CP168198.1, forward strand.
CCGCCGGCCGCATGCAGCAGCAGATGGCACATCAGCGCGCCGACCGACGGGTAGGGGTTCAATCCCGGCTGCGGACGCTCCGGCAGGATGCGCGCGGTGATGTCCACGCTGCTCAGCGGCAGGCGTTCCTGGATGCGGGTATGCAGCTCGAGATTGATCGGCGCATCGCGATGCTCGCCCAGGCCTGCGACAGCCTCGCCCTGCAGCGGCTTGAACACCTGGTGCTTCCATTGTTCGAAGGAGGCCACGTAGCCAAGCTCGCACAACAGTGCCGCCGCCACGGGCGCATCCTCCGGCGCCACCAGCAGGTCGATATCGGCCATCGGGCGATCGCCGGGCAGATAGACGCCGAGCCGATGCAGGGCGGTGCCCTTGAGACCGACCAGGGCGATGCCGGCCGTACGTGCTGCCGCGTCGATGCGCGTCAGCAGCAGCGCGATGCGCCGATGGCGGTCTTCGACATGGCTGCGTTGCTCGTGCAGGAACGCGGTCCAGTCGGCGTCCTGCCATAGCGAACGACGTTGCAGCAGCGGCGACACCCCATGCGCGGCCGCCGCGGCTGCGGCCAGCTGCCATTGCAGCCGGTCCCACTGCGGCACCGCCTCGCCGGGCTGCGCCAATTCCCGGGCCAGCCGTTCGGTGGCCGTCTGCAGGCCGTGCTTGATGGTGCGAAGGGAAGGCTGCATGCGGCGGAGATTCCGAGAAAGGCAACGTGATGTCGGGAAGTGAGGTCGGCGGGTTGCGCGTCAGCCGACCAGCACGCTGACCAACTGGCGCGGTTGGCGTTCGGCAGCGCCGGCAAGCGGCTCGGTGCGATGTTGCCGTTCGCTGGCGATCAAGGCGGACCAGCGCGCTTCCAGCGTGTCCGAGGCCTGTGCAAACGCATCGGCGCCCAGCGTGGCACGCGCCTGTTGCAGGTCGACCTGCGTATGCAGCAGATCGCGCACGCTGCGGTAGAACTCCGAGTCGTACGCGCCATGGAACATCATCGCCAGGTCGTCGCTGTCCTGCCAATGGGTCTTGCCGCCCAGCTGGTTTTTCACTTCTTCGTAGAACTTGGTGCCGGGCAGCGGGTAGGACACGCTGACGCCGATGATGTCCGGGTTGGCCTGCGTCACCAGTGCGCGCGTGGCCAGGATGTCTTCGAGTTCTTCGCCCAGGTAGCCGAGTTGAATGAAGAAGCCCACGCGGATCCCGTGCGCACCCAGGCGCCGGCGTGCGGCGATCACCTCGCCAACCTCGGTGCCCTTGGTCATTTTGTCCAGGATGCGCTGGCTGCCGCTTTCGGCACCCAGCCAGGCCTCGGCGCAGCCGGCGCGCGCCAGCGCGGCAGCCATGCGCTCGCTGGCCAGGTCGGCGCGGGTCTGGATGGTGAACGGGATCGCGCCATCGGCGTCGCTCAGGCGCTGCGCAAAGGTTTCCACCCAATCGATATGGAAGCCGAAGATGTCATCGGCCATCCAGAGGTGATCGGGCTGGAAGCTGCGCTTGAGATGGATCATTTCGGCAGCCACGTCTTCCGCGTCGCGGCGCTTGTAGTGGTTGCCCCAGATCGGTTTGGCGCACCAGTTGCAGCGGAACGGACAACCGCGCGAGGCGGCCATGTTGAGGCTGAAATAGCCGTGCCGTTGTCGCCAGAAACGCTGATAGCGCGGCATGTCGACCAGGTCCCAGGCCGGCAGGCCGCTCAGGCGCGCGTCCGGCGGTTGTGCGCCACGATGCACGTGTGCTGCAGCAGATGCGCTGACGGCGATACGTGCAACGCCCGCGAGCCAGGCGTCTGTATCGATGATGGGATCTTCTTCGACGCGCGCCACCAGTTCGAGCAGTGGTGCAATGCCTTCGCCGATCAACACCGCGTGCGCGCCGGCAGCCAGAAATACATCCGGGTTGTCGGATGCATCGGAGCCGGCCACCAGCACGCGGCAGCCGGCCGCGCGCGCTTGCGCAATCATCTGGCAGGCCGCCTCGCGCATGCGGCTCAGGCACATCTTGGTGAGGAAGTTGAAGTTGTCCTCGTAGAACACCACCAGATCCGGCTGCGCAGCGTGCAAGGCGCCGGTGTAGTCCTGCACATCGTCGGCCAGCATCGCGTCGAACAGGCTCAGCGCATGGCCGCGCTCGCGCAATAACGCGGCAACCTGCAGCGTTGCCAGCGGTGGATACGGCTTGCCGCGCTCCCATTGCTTGGGGTCGTAACGCAGGAAATACGAATGACTGACCTGGATCTTTAGCATCTGCACAAGGCTCTCGTTCTGTCGCCAGGTGCGCGCAGCGGCGGCGTGCGCAGGCACCGGCATTCGGCTCGGCAGTAGGTGCGGATGCAGGTGCCTTTGGTTGCGCCGATCGGCATGCCGTCGTTGGCGTGCATGGGGCACAGGTGCCGATGCGGATGCGGCAACCTTTCTGTTGCCGTTCGGCACACACCGGCTGATCGATGCAATGGGTGGAAGGGCATGCCGCAGTCGGCTGCGTTGGCGCAATTGATGCCGGTGGGCGATGACGCACGCCCTGGCGCGCCGGATGCGGCGGCAATGGCAGTGGCAGCAGATCCGTTCGGCGAACATCGGCCGCGTCGGCAGTGCGTGCGCCGGCAGATCCTCGGCGCACTGTTCCACTTCGAAAGCGACAGCGAAGCGCTGCTGGCAGTGGTGGACCTGGCCTACGCCGGCCTGCCTGCGCATCGCCTGCCGGGGGCGCCGGAATTCCATATCACGCTGGATCTGGTGGCGCGTGGTCACGCGGCTTCGAGCGCAGCGCCGCCACCGGTGCGCACCCATGCCAGCGGCGGATTGCTGTGCGGCGTCATGGATGCCTGCAATTACCTGATGTTGTCGGTGCCCGCGCGCCGCGCCATGCTGGTGGTTTCCGACGACATGCTCGCCCACGCCTACCACGTGCGTTACGAGCTGATCGAATTTTCGGTGTTCCTGCTGGCGGCACGCGGCATGGGCCTGGTGCCGTTGCATGGCGCCTGCGTGGGCCGGCAGGGACGCTGTGTGCTGTTGCTCGGCGCCAGTGGCGCCGGAAAATCGACCCTGGCATTGCACAGCCTGCTGCATGGCCTGGATTTCATCGCCGAAGACGGTGTGTTCGTGGCGCCGGAGAGTCTGCTCACCACCGGTGTTGCCAACTTCCTGCATCTGCGCGCCGACGCGCTGGGCCTGGTCGATGCGGACACCCGCGCGTGGATCAGTGCCTCGCCAACCATCCGTCGCCGCAGCGGCGTGGAAAAGTTCGAGATCGACATCCGTCACGGCCGTGCGCAGCTGGCGCGCGCGCCCTTGCAACTGTGTGCGGTGGTGATGCTGTCGGCAACGCCGGCGAGCGATCCCGCGCAGCCATTGCTGGCGATGCCGGCCGAACGCATCGCCGCTTGCCTGGCAAATGATCAACCGTATGCGGCCGGTCAACCGGGCTGGCAGCGCTTTGTCCAACAGGTACAGCACATCGGCATGTTCACCCTGCGCCGCGGGGCGCATCCGCAGGCCGCGCTGGATGCGCTGCTGCAGGTGTTGCGGTGAGCGCGCCGGCAGCGCGGCAGCAGCGCGTCCTCTTTCAAGCCGACGCCATGCCGCATCCCACAGTGAGCGTCAGGCGTGACTGAGATACGCGCGGCTGCAGACCGCAAGCCCATGCGCGCGCTGTGGCGCGATTTCGTCGGCACGCTGGTGCCGGCGGATGTGTCGACCATCGCGCTCTACGTGGGCTTGTCGCTGCTGGCCGCACTGGCCGGCAGCCTGGTCGCGGTCAGCCTGGTGCCACTGGTGCAGCCTGGTCATGCCGTCCGCCTGGCCGGCTACGCGCTGGCGTTACCAGATGGTCTGGCGATGCGGGTGATGCTGTTTGCCGGTGTCAGTCTGGTGTTTGCCGCACTGCGCTGGCATGGCGCACGGCTGGCCGCACGGCTGACCAGCCGCTATGCGATCGGGCTGCGGCAGCGCGTGCATGCGGCGTTGATCGATGCGCCGCTGCCGGCCCTGTCCGGTGCCAGCTCGGCGGAAATCGCCAATGTGCTGACCTACAACATCGAGATCGCCACCCAGGGCTTCAGTGCCGCCTTGCAGCTGCTGGTGGCCGGCATGACCGCGCTGGTGAGCATCTGCATCGCGGTCATGATCGCCCCCGCGTTGCTGATGGCGACGCCGCTGCTGCTGGCACTGGCGTGGCTGGGCTTGCGCATCTCCAGCAGCCACACCCAGGCGCGCATCAGCCGCGATTACGTGGCCGACATGACGCAGCTGTTCTGGCTGAGCGAAGATTTCCCGCGTCGCCTGCGGCATGTGCGTTCGTTCCAGCGCGAAGCACTGGAAACCCGCCATTACGAGCGCATTTCCGCACGGCTGGGGCAGGGCTATGCGCAGCAGCAGGCACTGGTGGCGGGCAGCCGGCTGATGCTCGAGGCCACCGCAGTGGCTGCCATCGCCGGCATCCTGGTGCTGGCCAACCTGTGGCAGGGCGCGGACCGCGCTGCGTTGATCACCGTCAGCCTGCTGCTCGGGCGCCTGCTGCCGTATCTGGTCAGCACCCGGCAGAGCGTGCAGCAACTGCGCTCGGCGTGGCCGGCGTTGCAGCTGTGGTGGCGCTATGTGGCGCTGGGCACAACGCATCCACCGGTGTCGGCCGCACCGGCACAACCGTTGCCGGCCGCCCTGCATCTCGAACACATCGGCCTGGCATCGCCGTTGCCCAGGCTCGCTCTCGATCCGCTGCTGTTGCTGCCCGGCGAGCTGACCTTGGTCGTCGGTCCCTCCGGCATCGGCAAGAGCAGTCTGATGGACGTGCTCTCGGGTCAGACCCCGCCTGCACAGTTCACCGCGCATATGGCCGGGCGCCGGCTGGATTTTGCTGCGTATCGCGCCCTGGTGCGGCATGGCGCCTACCTCGGCCAGGGGGTGCGGCCCTGGCAGCGCACGGTCCGCGCCTGTCTGGACTGGGCATTGCCCGGCACCAGCGATGCACGCATGTGGCAGGTATTGACCGACGTCGGCCTGCGCGCGCGTCTGCAGCGCGCCGGGCAGGGATTGGATACCCCGATCAACGGCCCGGATGGGCGCCTGTCCGGTGGCGAAGCGCAGCGCCTGCTGCTGGCGCAGGTGCTGCTGCGCAAGCCGACCCTGGCGGTGCTGGACGAGGCCACCAGCGCACTGGATGCCGAGGCCGAACAGCAGGTGTTGTGCATGCTGCGGCAACGCCTGCCGCAGACCGTGCTGGTGGCGGTCTCGCATCGCACCAGCCTAGCCGCAGTGGCCGATCGCACGGTTGTCTTGGGCATTGCAGTGGCGGCGCAGACCGCTGCCCACGCCGATGCGGTTGCACGCTCAGACGCGTGATGCCAGGTGGCGTGCTCGCGTCGGCAGCGCGATCAGCCGGCAATCTCTTCCAGCGCCCGATTGCGCGTGCGCGGGCCCAATAGCGCAATCACGCTGGCCACGATCGACATGCTGATCACGATAAAGGCCAGCACGCCATGGCTGCCGACCTGGGCGAGCAGCCAACCGATCAGTACGCTGCTCACCGCCGTGGAAAGGCGGCTGAAGGAATAGCAAAAGCCCACCGCCCGCGCGCGCAAGCCGGTGGGGAACAGCTCGGCCTGATAGCCGTGATAGGCAAAGCTCATCCAGGCATTGCAGAACGCAATCATCGCCCCGCACAGCACCATGCCGATCGCCTGATGCTGCAGCGAAAACAGCACGCCGAACAGCACTGCGCCCAGGGCCGATGCGGTGATCTGCCATTTGTTCTCCCAGCGCTGCGCAAAGCGCAGCAACAGCAGCGGCGCCAGCGGGTAGGCCAGCGAAATCGCAAAGGAATAACCCAGGCTCTTGGTCACGCCGGTGCCTTGCGCCGAGATCAGTGCCGGCAACCAGTTGCCGAAGCCGAAGAAGCCGATCGCCTGAAAGATATGGAATACCACCAGCATGCCGATGCGCCCGCGATACGGCGCACGCCACAGCATCGCAGTCTGCATGTGGCCGGCCGGCGAGGGGGCAACCGGCTGCGGTGCGGCCAGGGGCGCACCCAGATCGCGCACGCAGCGCGTTTCGAGCTGGGTCAAGACCGCATCGGCTTCGGCATGGCGTCCCTGCGCCGCCAGCCAGCGGGCCGATTCGGGCAACCGGCTGCGCAGCCACCAGATCGCCAGCGCAAACACCCCGCTCAGCAGCACCACCCAGCGCCAGCCGCTCACCCCCAGCGGTGCATGCGGCACCAGCAGCCAGGCAGTCAGCGCCACCGCAGGCACCGCCAGAAACTGCACGAAGAACGCAAACGCGAACGCCGCACTGCGCATATGCCGCGGCACCAGCTCGGATAGATAGGTGTCGATGGTGACCAGCTCGATGCCCAGGCCGATCCCCACCACCAAGCGCAGCACGATGACCCCGGTGGCGGTGTGCTGCAGGCCCATCGCCACGGTCGCGGCGGTGTACCAGATCAGGGCAAAGGTGAACACCGGACGGCGCCCGAAGCGGTCGGCGAACGGACTCAGCAGGGCGGCGCCGACGAACAAGCCCAGAAACGTCGCCGCCGCAAACGCGGCCTGGTCGGACATGCCGAACGCACCATCGGCAGCGCTGGCAAAGATGCCGTCGCGGATCAGCCCCGGGCTGATGTAGGCGGTCTGGAACAGGTCGTACAACTCGAAAAATCCACCCAGCGCGAGCAGGCCGACCAGCCGCCACAGCGTGGCGCTGGCCGGCAGCCGGTCGATCCGCGCGGCGATGTGCAGGGTGGCGGAAGCGGGGTCGAGCGAAGCGGTCGAAGCCATCGTCATGCAGGCGCTGCCAGAGCGGTGTCCATCATAGCCAGCAGCCCTGTCACCCGGCGCCCGTGCTTCGCGGTCAGGCAACTGCATTCGCAGGCGATCCGGCGAGCGCCAGACATCAACAGCCATCGCGCATGGCCCGAAGGCCCGCTCTCCGGGGCGCATGCATGGCTTGCACGCCATTGCCGCGCCTGCGTTGCAGCGCCTGTGCAACGAGGCGCGGGCCCGGGCACGGAGCGGGGCAGTGCCCAGCTGCAGATCCTCCCGTTGTTTGACCACTGGAATGCTGTAATCCCCCCAGCGCCACCTGGGCAGGTGGCAAAGCCGCCTGGCCAGCCCCATCTCTTGCACATCATTCATTCCCCGGAGTCATCCGATGACGCCCATTTCCGTGCTCGACCTGGCGCCGGTCTGCGAAGGCAGCGACACCACCCACGCCTTCGCCAACATGCTCGATCTGGCCCAGCACGCCGAGCGCTGGGGCTACCAGCGTTACTGGCTGGCCGAGCACCACAACATGCCGGGCATCGCCAGCGCCGCCACCGCGGTGCTGATCGGCCATGTCGCCGGTGGCACCAAGACCATCCGCGTCGGCGCCGGCGGCATCATGCTGCCCAACCATGCGCCGCTGCAGGTGGCCGAACAGTTCGGCACGCTGGCCTCGCTGTATCCGCAGCGCATCGACCTGGGCCTGGGCCGCGCGCCCGGCACCGACCAGCCGACCGCGCGCGCCCTGCGCCGCTATTTCGACAGCGCCGACCATTTCCCGCAGGACGTGGCCGAGCTGCTGCGCTACTTCGCGCCGGTGGTGCCGGGGCAACTGGTGCAGGCAGTGCCGGGGGGCGGTCTCGACGTGCCGGTGTGGCTGCTGGGTTCCAGCCTGTTCAGTGCGCGGCTGGCCGCGGCGATGGGCTTGTCGTTCGCGTTCGCCTCGCACTTCGCGCCTGATGCGATGGACGAGGCAGTGGCGATCTACCGCCGCGAGTTCCGTCCGTCCGCGCAGTTGGCCAAGCCGCACGTGATGCTGGCCTTGAATGTGGTGGCTGCAGAGACCGAAGCGCAGGCACGCCGCCTGTTCACCACCCAGCAGCAGAGCTTCGTCAACCTGCGTCGCGGCAAGCCGGGCAAGATTCCCGCGCCGATCGACGACATCGACAGCTTCTGGCAGCCGCACGAGCGTGCCGGCGTGGAGCGTGCGTTGGCATGCACGGTGCTGGGCGATGCCGAGCAGATCGCGCGGGGCGTGGCCGAGTTCATCGAGCGCCACACCCCGGACGAGCTGCTGTTCACCGCCAACATCTACGACCACGCCGCGCGTTTGCGTTCGTTCGAAATCGCCGCCATGGCCTGCCGCGAGCTGGACGTGACCCCTGCGTGATTCACGTCGCTTTGCGCGGCGATCCGCTCAGATGCATGCACCTCCATTGGGAACACCAGCATGCAATTTCAGGAACGCAGCGAGAGCATCAAGCAGTTGGCGGAATTGATCCGCGGCGTGGACATCGCGATGTTCACGACCGTGTCGGCCGACGGCAAGTTGGTGAGCCGGCCGTTGGGGACGCAGGAAGTCGAATTCGATGGCGACCTGTGGTTCGCCACCTCCGCCGACAGCCCGAAAGTGGCTGAAATCGCCGCCGATCCGCGCGTCAACGTGGCCTATGCCTCGGCCTCGAAGAACAGCTACGTCTCGGTCGCCGGTACCGCACGCGTGGTCGATGACCGCGCCAAGATCGAACAGCTGTGGTCTCCGGCGATGAAGGTGTTCTTCCCCGGTGGCAAGGACGACCCCAACCTGCGCCTGATCCATGTGCGCGCCGAGTCGGCCGAGTACTGGGATGGCCCGAGCGGGCTGCTCGGCAAGGCGCTGTACTTCGTGATGACGGCCGTGACCGACGATACCGGCAGCCTGTCGGACAACCGCGTGGTCGATCTGAAGTAACTGCGCTCCAGGTGCGCCGGCCGTCGCGTGCTCAGCGCCAGGCGGCCGGCCACCAACCGCGGATCAGGTCCAGCAACTGGTCCGAGGTGACGCCGAACACCGCCACCGAGATCAGCGCAGCGGCCCAGCCCACCAGCAGCAATGCGCCGTCGCGCTCGAGCAGGGCCAGCGCAAACAGCAGCAGGATCAGCCCAAAGATGTAGTTGGTGAACGGAATCGGCAGCGTCAGCAGGATGCCGACCAGCACCAGCAGCACGCCGGTGACCATCTGCGCAGGCATCCGGTCCAGCATGCCGTGCAGGCGCGGCTTGAGCAGCCGGTCCAGGCGCTGCAGCGTCGGCGCAAGTCGCGCGACGAAACGCTGGCTGGTACTGCGGCGCGGACCGCGATCGCCGATGAAACGCGGCACCCACGGCTTGCGCAGGCAGCACATCATCTGCAGCCCGATCAGTACCGTCAGCGGGCCACTGATGCCGCCGGCCAGGCCGGGAATCGGAATGAACGACGGCAGGATCGCCAGGAACAGGAACACCCCGAATGCGCTCTGCTGCAGATCGGCCAGGATCTCGCGCACCCGCAGCACATGCTCCGGATCGCCCTCGCTGAAGGCCGCCAGCAGGCTGCGGATGCCTTCGTTGCGATAGCGCATCTGCGCGCCGTCCGCTCCATCCGAGGGCGGTACGCGGTTATCCGACGATGTCATCGCTGCCCTCGTCGCTGACGCGGCTCAGCAGCAGCTTGTCCACGCGTGCGCCATCCAGATCGACGATCTCGATGCGCCAGCCGGCCCAATCGAAGAATTCGCCCGCCTGCGGAATGCGCCCGAAGTAGTAGATGCACAGGCCGGCGAGCGTGTGGTAGTCGCCTTCGTCGGCCTCCGGCAGTTCGGCGCCCAGCACTTCGCGCAGTTCCTCCACCGGCAATGAGCCGTCGATCAGCAGCGAGCCGTCGGCGCGCGTGACCACCAGCGCATCCTCGTCGGTGTTTTCCACCGCCTGCAGGCGGCCGACCACCGCGCCCATCAGGTCGCTGATGGTCACCAGCCCGCGGATTTCGCCGTATTCGTCCACCACCAGCGCCATCGACTGCTGTTCTTCGCGGAAGATCTCCAGCAGCTTCATCGCATGCGTGGATTCGGACACGAACAAGGTGTCGCGCAGCGCCTGGAACAGCTGCGCGCCGTGTCCGTCCATGCGCGTGACCAGCGACTTGACCTCCAGCACCCCGGCGATGTCCTGGTCGCTGCCGCGGTAGACCGGGTAACGCGAGAATTCGTGTTCGCGCATCACCAGCAGATTGCGTTCCGGCTCGGCATTGGCATCCAGCCAGGCGATGCGGTTGCGCGGCGTCATCAGGCTGTCGGCAGTGCGGTCGCCCAGCCGCATCACGCGGTTCATCATGTCGCGCTCGTGCGCATCGATCACGCCGGCCTCGTGGCTTTCGGCCACCAGCATGCGGATCTCCTCTTCGGTCACCGATGCCGATTCGTCCTTGCCCATGCCGAGCATGCGCAGCACCAGCCGGGTCGAACGCGCCAGCACCCACACGCCGGGCGCGGCGATCTTTGCCAGCCACGCCATCGGCACCGCGACTACCCCGGCGATGTCCTCGGAGTTGCGCAGCGCCAGCCGCTTGGGCACCAGTTCGCCGAAGATCAGCGTCAGGAAGGTGATCAGGGCCACCGCCAGCGTGCTGCCGATCACCACCGAATACGGGCGCGGCTTGCCGACCAGCTCGAACGAGGCCGACAGCGCCGGGAACAGCCCCTGCAGCCAGCTGCTGATGGCCTCGCCGATCGCCTCGCCACCGAACACGCCGGTCAGGATGCCGATCAGGGTGATGCCGATCTGCACCGTGGACAGAAAGTTTTCCGGGCTTTCGGCCAGCGCCAGGGCACGGGCGGCGCGCTTGCTGGAGCCGGCCATCTGCTTCAGCCGGCTCTTGCGCGAGGTCATCAGGGACATTTCCGACATCGCGAAGAAGCCGTTCAACAAGATCAGCGCGATGACGATCAGAAACTCAACCACGGGCGTCTTCCCCGGTCAGTGAAGGGGAGGGCGGGCGGGCACTGGGTTGGCCGGCGCGCACGGGGGCGGGGCGGCAACGGGGGAATATAGGGTCGTCTTCCATAGGGTGCACCCGAGGGCGCGGGAGCATGTTAGCAAACCACAGGGTGGTTCGAGCCGGGAAATGCCGATGTGAAGGCCGCCTGCGCCGCCGAGATACCCAGATAGGTCATGGAACGGTCATAATTCGCGCTTGGCGTCCGTCTCTCCCTCGACGGCAGGAAGTTTTCCACCCATGTTCTCGTTGCAGACCATCTTCGGCTCCGGCAAGCAGTTCTATGCGCTTCTGAACGAAGCGGCGCAGGCCGCCTACGACAGCACCAAGGCCTTGCACGCCATGATGCGCACGTCCGACCGCCAACCCGCGCTGGACGCCTTCAAGCTGGCCCGCCTGCGCGAACGCGCCGCCTCGGACAAGATCGGCCAGGCGCTGGTGGACAGCTTCATGACCCCGATCGAGCGCGAGGACATCGAAGCGCTGGGCTCGGCGCTGTACAAGATTCCAAAGCAGGTCGAGAAATTCGCCGACCGCTACTCGCTGGCCACCAAGCATCTGGAGCACATCGACTTTGCCCCGCGCGCGGCGATGCTGGAACAGGCCGCCGCGGTGGTGGTGGAGATGGTGGCCGACCTGCCGCAGATGAACATCGATCGCATGACCGCGCTCAACGACAAGCTGCGCATGCTGGAAAACGAGGCCGACCGGCTGATGCTCGAGCTGTACCGCGACATCTATTCCGGCCGCCTGGACACGCTGCAGATGTTCCTGCTCAAGGAATTCTTCGAGATTCTGGAAAAGGCCATCGACCGTTGCCGCGAGGCAGGGGTGGTGGTGTACCAGATCGTATTGAAGAACAGCTGAGGTCGCCGCGTGCTTACCCTAGTTCTGGTGGTGATCCTGGCGGCGTTGGTGTTCGAGTTCATCAACGGCTTCCACGACACCGCCAACTCCATCGCCACCGTGGTCGCCACCAAAGTGCTGTCGCCGGGCTGGGCGGTGATGCTGGCCGCCGGCATGAACCTGATCGGCGCGCTCACCGGCACCGCAGTGGCATTGACGATCGCCTCCGGCCTGCTCAACACCGAGGTGGTCGAAGTCACCCCGCAGGTGATCCTGTGCGCGCTGCTGGGCGGGATCATCTGGAACCTGATCACCTGGTGGAAGGGCCTGCCGTCGTCGTCCTCGCACGCCTTGATCGGCGGGCTGTGCGGCGCCGGCCTGGCGGCCGCGCACAACAACTGGAACGCCTTGATCTGGTCGGAAAACATCGGCAACTGGGCCAAGAACAAGGGCCTGTTGTGGAAGGTGTTCGTGCCGATGATCACCTCGCCGATCGCCGGCTTCCTGCTCGGTATCGTGGTGATGCTGCTGCTGTGGGCGATCATCGCCGGCATGGCCCGGCTGGGCGGGCCAATCGGGCGGCTGGCGCGTCCGCGCTGGGTCAATGCGTTCTTCGGCAAGGCGCAGATCGCTTCGGCCGCCTACATGGGCTATGCCCACGGCCACAACGACGCGCAGAAGACCATGGGCATCATCGCCATGACCCTGATCGGCGCGCAGTCGGCCGGTGCGTTGGACGATCTGCCGAGCTGGCTGTCGTTCCTGCATCCGGGCACCGGCCTGGCCGCGGGTGCCGGCATTCCGATGTGGATCGTGCTGACCTGTGCGGTGGTGATGGCCGCCGGCACCGCCTCGGGCGGCTGGAAGATCATCAAGACGCTCGGCCACAAGATGGTCAAGCTGCATCCCATCCACGGCTTTGCCGCAGAAACCAGCTCGGCCACCGTGCTGACCGTGGCCGCGCACTTCGGCATGCCGGTGTCGACCACGCACAGCATTTCCACCGCGATCATGGGCGTGGGCTTTGCCAAGAACCCGCGCTCGCTGCGGCTGGGTGTGATCGAGCGCATCGTCTGGGCCTGGATCCTGACCATCCCGGCCGCTGGCGGAGTGGCGTATCTGATCCTGCGCTGCTTCGAATGGTTCGGCTGGACCTGAGCGATGTCGTGCTGTGGTCACCTCGGTGGGCGAGCATGCGCGCCAACCGCGGCGTGCCCTGCAGGCCCCCCGTTCGACCCTGATGTGCCAACGCGTCCTGCCTGAGGAAACGCGCCGATGATGCTTGCGCTGGTGTGCGTGCTGTTCTTGCTGTCCTGGCTGATCGGCCGCAGGCGCTGGCGGCGCAGCGCGCGTGCGCTGGCAGCGGCCACATTGGCGTTGCTGCTGCTGGTGGGCTGCGGCCCGTTGGCGAGCTGGATGCTGCACGGGCTGCAGCAGACCGGCGTCAACGATTTCAACGACTGGCGCGCACGCAACATGATCGTGCTGCTGGGCGCGGGCACGGTGCGGCCGGATGGCCCCGACGCCACCGCCGAGGCCAACATGTTCGCCTACGGCCGCATCGTCGAGTCGGCGCGGCTGTACCGGCAGTGCCGTGCGCACGGCGGCGACTGCAAGATCGAGATCAGCGGCGGCGACGCCCGCGGGCTGGGCCTGTCCGAGGCGGTGGTGTATCGAAAGGTGCTGATCGGGCTGGGCATCGCCCAGGCCGACCTGATCATGGAGCCGTCCAGCATGAACACCTGGCAGAACGCGCAGTTCAGCCAGCCGTTGCTGCGCCAATACCGCCCCGATCGGGTCGTGCTGGTGTCCTCGGCCACGCATCTGCGGCGTGCCGAGCTGTACTTCCGCCACTTCGGCATCGATGCCACGCCGGTACGCTCGGACTGGTTGACCGCGTCCTGGGCGTGGTTGCCGCAGAGCTACAACTTCACCGTGGCCGATGTCGCCTTGCACGAGTACCTGGGCATTGCGCGCTATCGGGTTTACGAGTGGCTGGGGTGGAATGTGGAGGCTGTTCGGGCTGGGGCGTTGTGAATGGGGAATCGGGAATGGGGATTCTGGATTCGGGATTCGTAGCAGCTGGTGCGCTGCCTGGTATGTGCGGCTGATTTGATTCAGCGGCGCCTGGTGCCCCTTCGGATTGGCGGTGCAATGCGTGTGCGCGGCGGTCGGGAGGGGATTGCGCTGCTTGGTGGCAGCGCGGTTGGTTGCGCATTTAGTTGCGGCTGGCGTAATGCATCGCCCGCCGCGTGTGCGGCCGGCGATGGTGGTGCTCAGCGGGTTTCGTACATCGTCTTGACGTCGTTGCGGAATGCGGCCTGGCTGTCGGCGCGGTTGTAGAACATGTGGCCGCCGGGATATTCGCGCACCTGTACGCGCTTGGGGTCGCTGCCCATCGTCGGCATCTGGTCCACCGTCAGCACCGAGCCCATGAACGGGCAGGAGAGATCGTTCCAGCCATGCGCGATCAATACGCGCAGCTTGGGGTCGATCGCCACCGACTGGCGCAGCTGGGTGACCGCGCCCTTGCGCAGTTCGTCGTTCCAGTCCCATAGCGTGTTGACGTCGTAATTGAGCGCCTGATAACGCGCATCGACCTTCCAGCCGACCACGCGGGTGACGAAGTCCACCATCGCGGTGGTGGTCGGCGCGATGATGCTGTCCAGCAGCGGGTCGTTGGCGCGCTGCTCGGGATCGTTGGGGAAGGGGTCGAACGCGGTCACGTTGGCGTCGTAGCGGCTGCCCAGCTCGCCCTTGTCGCGGAATACCTCGCGCAGGTAGGCCTGGGTTTCCAGGCGCCCGCCGGAGCGGCGCACATAGGTCGCGTCCAGCCCGGTCATGCGGGTGACCTGCTGCAGCATCGCCTCGGTCGCCTGCGGGTCGGTACGGCCCTTCATCAGCGCCACCGCGTAGTCGCCGCGGGTGTAATCGATCACCTGGCGCATCGCCGTGTCGCTGAGCTGGCCCTGGCGTTCCAGGTGTGCGGCGGCGATCGAGGGCAGCGTCATCATCCAGGCCAGCGGCGACACATCGCTGTTGTCGTCGAGGGTGGGATTGAGATACGGCGACACTAGCACCACGCCGTTCATCGCCACGCCCAGCCGGGTCTGCAGGTACTGGGTGATGCGCGGGCCGCGGAAGCCGCCGTAGCTTTCGCCGACCAGGTACTTGCGTGCCTGCAGGCGGCGGTTCTTCAGCAACCAGTCGTAGACCACACGCGAGAGATATTCCACGTCGGCCTGCGGGTTGTAGAACTGTTTCTTGGCCTCGTCGTCGCCGATCAGGGCGCGGCTGAAGCCGGTGCCGACCGGGTCGATGAACACCAGGTCGGTGAAGTCCAGCCAGGTGCCGGGGTTATCGCGCAGCGCCGCCGGCGCGGAGGCGCTGTCGCCTTCGGCGCCGAAACCGACCACCTTGGGTCCGATCGCGCCCATGTTCAGATACACCGACGACGCACCGGGGCCGCCATTCAGCGCGAAGGTCACCGGGCGGTCCTTGCCATCGACGGTGTAGGCGGTGAACACCACCTCGCCGGTGGTCTTGCCCTGCGCATCGCGCACCGGCAGCGTGCCGACGGTTGCGGTGTAACTCAGCGTGCGCCCACCCACGCGGGTGCTTTGCCGCACGCTGGCATCGGCCGGCAGTGGCGCGGGTTTGGCGGCCGCGGCATCGGACGTGGTGTCGGTTTTTGCAGCGTTCTTGTCGGGCGCGTCGGCCAGCGCGGTTCCGCTGAGCAGGACGCAGGCCAGCAGGCTGGCACGGAGGAAGCAGGGCATGAGCATCGGAGATTCGGCAGGGAGCGACGATGCTAGGCCGCCGATGGCGTCGGGTGGATGTGCACAAAGGCATGTGTGTCGCGTTGGCCGACGTGGCCCGCCTGGCTTGGAGCAGCATGTGCCGCTGCAGGCAGTCGTCTGAGCCGAAGGGTGGGGATCGGCTTCACCCTCACCCCAACTTCCGCTTCGCACCCCCGGCCCGGATTGGCAGCGCGGGCGCTCGAAGAGACCTGCGCACGCAGTGCCTTCTCGCCCCGCTGGAGGGCGAAGCTTTCGCTGCTTGGTGTTTTCAGACTTTCAGCGAACTCAAACCTCCAGCGACGCCAGATCGCCCTTGGTCTCCAGCCACTGCTTGCGGTCGCCGGCGCGCTTTTTCGCCAGCAGCATGTCCATCAGCGAGCGGGTCTGTTCGCCATCGTCGATGGTCAGCTGCACCAGGCGACGCGTATCCGGGTGGATGGTCGATTCGCGCAGCTGTTGCGGATTCATCTCGCCCAGGCCCTTGAAGCGGGTGACGCTGACCTGGCCCTTGAGCTTCTCGCGCGCGATCTTGTCCAGCAGCGTGGTCTTTTCCTCTTCGTCCAGCGCGTAGAACACCTGCTTGCCCACGTCCACGCGGAACAGCGGCGGCATTGCCACGAACACGTGGCCGGCCGCGACCAGCGCAGGGAAATGCTGCAGGAACAGCGCGGTCAGCAAGGTCGCGATATGCAGGCCGTCGGAGTCCGCATCGGCCAGGATCACCACCTTGCCGTAACGCAGCCCGGTGATGTCGTCCTTGCCCGGGTCGCAGCCGATCGCAATCGCCAGGTTGTGCACTTCCTCGGAGGCCAGCACGCTGCCCGATGCCACTTCCCAGGTGTTGAGGATCTTGCCGCGCAGCGGCAGGATCGCCTGGAAGTCCTTGTCGCGGGCCTGCTTGGCCGAGCCGCCGGCCGAGTCGCCCTCGACCAGGAACAGTTCGGTGCGCGACAGATCCTGGCTGATGCAGTCGGCCAGCTTGCCGGGCAGGGCCGGACCCTGGGTGACCTTCTTGCGGACGATCTGCTTTTCGGTCTTCAGGCGCGCACTGGCGCGGTCGATGGCGATCTGCGCGATCTTCTCGCCGATCTCCACGTTCTGATTCAGATACAGGCTGAAGGCATCGTGCGCGGCGCCTTCGATGAAGCCGGCGGCCTGGCGCGAGGACAGGCGTTCCTTGGTCTGCCCGGAGAACTGCGGGTCGGTCATCTTCAGGCTGAGCACGAAGGTGACCCGGTCCCATACGTCTTCCGGCGCCAGCTTGACCCCGCGCGGCAGCAGGTTGCGGAAGTCGCAGAACTCGCGCAACGCATCAGTCAGGCCCGAACGCAGGCCGTTGACGTGGGTGCCGTGCTGCGCGGTCGGGATCAGGTTGACATAGCTTTCCTGCACCAGTTCGCCTTCCGGTACCCAGGCCGCGGCCCAGTCGACGATCTCGGTGTCCTTCTTCAGGCTGCCCACGAACAGGTCGGCCGGCAGCATCTCGTGCGCGGCCATCTCGCCCTTGAGGTAGTCGCGCAGGCCGTTCTCGAAGTACCAGCTGTCCTGCTCGCCGGTGGCCTCGTCGTGCAGCTTGACGGTCAGGCCCGGGCACAGCACGGCTTTGGCGCGCAGCAGATGGCGCAGCGCACGCACGTTGAACTTGGGCGTGTCGAAGTACTTCGGATCGGCCCAGAAGCGCAGCCGCGTGCCGGTGTTCTTCTTGCCGACGGTGCCGACCACTTCCAGCTTGGAGGCGGCGTGGCCGTCGCGGAACTCCATGCGGTGCTCGCTGCCTTCGCGCTTGATGAACAGCTCGACCTTGGTCGACAGCGCATTGACCACGCTCACGCCCACGCCATGCAGGCCGCCGGAGAAGGTGTAGTTGCGGTTGCTGAACTTGCCGCCGGCATGCAGCCGGGTCAGGATCAGCTCGACACCGGGAATCTTTTCTTCCGGGTGCATGTCCACCGGCATGCCGCGGCCGTCGTCGGACACCTCGCAGCTGCCGTCCTTGTACAGGGTCACTTCGACCTGCCTGGCGTGACCGGCCAGCGCCTCGTCGACCGAGTTGTCGATCACTTCCTGCGCCAGATGGTTCGGGCGCGCAGTGTCGGTATACATGCCAGGGCGGCGTTTGACCGGGTCCAGGCCCGACAGCACTTCAATATCGGCGGCGTTATAACGGGTGTTCATGCATCTCGTTGGCACGTGAAACGACGCGCAAGTGTGGGGGCTGAGCCGATTTTTTGCACGCGACAGGCGTTCAGTGCAGGGCGGGGTGCGGCTGGATACCCTGGCGTTGGATTCGGAACCAAACGTCCCCACCTGAGGATGTCACCGAACCCGGAGGACACCATGAAGTTCAAGCACATCCTGATGCTCACCCTCGGTGCTGCCGCAGTGGCCGCGCTTCCTGCCATGGCCCAGGCCGCTCCCCAGCAGACCGGGCAGGGCGCCGGCGCCAGCGCGCAGAAGGCCGACGACGCCAAGGCCAAGACCGAAGCCGAGCGCAAGGCCGAGCGCCGCGCCGCCGCCGCGGCACACAAGCCCAAGGCCGACGCCGCCACGCGCGAGGAAGAGGAAGAAGAAAAGCCGGCGCGCTGATTCCATCGCGCGACGGCACAACGCCACACGGACGCCCCGGCCTTGGTCGGGGCGTCTGCATTTGGGCGCCAGGCGCAGCGCGTTTTTCGCCGCTGTGACGACATGATCGTCACGCAACCCTTGGGCATTCGCCCGTCACCCGCTAAACTATGGCTTTCCGGGAGGCTTCAAGCCCCATGACCCCCCTGATTTTTGTTACCGGCGGCGTAGTGTCCTCGCTAGGCAAGGGCATTGCCGCCGCTTCGCTTGCCTCCATTCTGGAAGCGCGTGGCCTGAAGGTCACGATGATGAAGCTGGACCCGTACATCAATGTGGACCCGGGCACGATGAGCCCGTTCCAGCATGGCGAGGTCTACGTCACCGACGACGGCGCCGAGACCGATCTGGATCTGGGTCACTACGAGCGCTACGTGCGCACGCGGCTGTCGCGCAAGAACTCGGTCACCACCGGCCGGATCTACGAGAACGTGATCCGGAAGGAGCGTCGCGGCGATTACCTGGGCGCCACCGTGCAGGTGATCCCGCACATCACCGACGAGATCCGCCGTTGCATCGACGAGGCCACCGCCGGGTTCGACGTGGCGCTGATCGAGATCGGTGGCACCGTCGGCGATATCGAGTCGCTGCCGTTCCTGGAAGCAATCCGCCAGGTGCGCACCGAGCGTGGTGCCGAAAAGGCCATGTTCATGCACCTCACCCTGGTGCCGTACATCGCCGCCGCCGGTGAGTTGAAGACCAAGCCGACCCAGCATTCGGTCAAGGAGCTGCGCTCGATCGGCATCCAGCCGGACGTGCTGCTGTGCCGTTCCGAGCAGGCGGTACCGGATTCGGAGCGCCGCAAGATCGCGCTGTTCACCAACGTCTCCGAGCGCGCGGTGATCAGCTGCCCCGATATCGACGTGCTGTACGGCATGCCGCTGGAGCTGCGTCGCCAGGGCCTGGACGAACTGGTCATCGATCAGTTCA
This sequence comes from Xanthomonas sp. WHRI 6108, assembly GCF_040202385.2. Classification (NCBI taxonomy): domain Bacteria; kingdom Pseudomonadati; phylum Pseudomonadota; class Gammaproteobacteria; order Lysobacterales; family Lysobacteraceae; genus Xanthomonas; species Xanthomonas sp. WHRI 6108. The sequence continues at coordinate 1,908,569 of NZ_CP168198.1, forward strand.
AGCTGCGCGACAAGGTGGCTGCGCCCGACCTGTCCGAATGGGCTGCGGTGGTGGATGCGGTCAAGCACCCGCTGGACGAGGTCACCATTGCGGTGGTCGGCAAGTACGTCGACCACCAGGACGCCTACAAGTCGGTGGCCGAAGCGCTGCGCCACGGCGGTCTGCGCCAGCGCACCAAGGTCAACCTGAAGTGGCTGGAAGCGCAGGATCTGGAGGGCAGCGACATGGCTGCGCTGCAGGATATCGACGGCATCCTGGTGCCGGGCGGCTTCGGCGACCGTGGTTTCGAAGGCAAGGTGCTCACCTCCAAATATGCGCGCGAGCACAAGGTGCCGTACTTCGGCATCTGCTACGGCATGCAGGCGGCGGTGGTGGACTATGCCCGCCACGTGGCCGATCTGGACGCAGCCAACAGCACCGAGAACGATCGCCAGTCGCCGCACCCGGTGATCGGCCTGATCACCGAATGGCGCACCGCCACCGGCGAAGTGGAAAAGCGCGACGAGAAGTCCGACCTGGGCGGCACCATGCGGCTGGGTCTGCAGGAGCAGCGGCTCAAGCCGGGCACGCTGGCGCGCGAGGTGTACGGCAAGGATGTGGTCGCCGAGCGTCACCGCCACCGCTACGAGTTCAACAACCGCTACCGCACCCAGCTGGAAGACGCCGGCCTGGTGATCTCCGGCAAGTCGATGGACGACACGCTGGTGGAGATGGTGGAGCTGCCGCGCGATGCGCACCCGTGGTTCCTGGCCTGCCAGGCGCATCCGGAATTCCTGTCCACCCCGCGCGACGGGCATCCGCTGTTCATCGGCTTCGTGCGCGCTGCGCGCGAGAAGAAGGCGGGCGGAAAACTGCTGAAGGAAGCGCGTGCCTGAGCCGCTCCTTCTCCCGTCGGGAGAAGCCGGCGCGCAGCGCCGGATGAGGGGCGCCGCAACGCACCGGAAGATGGCAGCCATGACGAACGCGTCGCCACGCGTCAGCCAGGGCAAACCATCGCACTTCAGCAGCGCTTCGCAACCGTACCCGCACACCAGCCCCTCTCCCGACGGGAGAGGGGCTTTAATCAATAGGTGACCTGATGAAACTGTGTGACTTTGACGTTGGCCTGGATCAGCCGTTGTTCCTGATCGCCGGCCCCTGCGTGATCGAGTCGATGCAGCTGCAGCTCGACGTGGCCGGCAAGCTCAAGGAGATCACCGGCAAGCTGGGGATCAACTTCATCTTCAAGTCGAGCTTCGACAAGGCCAACCGCACCTCCGGTACCAGCTTTCGCGGCCCGGGCCTGGAAGAGGGCCTGAAGGTGCTGGCTGCGGTAAAGCAGCAGATCGGCGTGCCGGTGCTGACCGACGTGCACGAATACACCCCGATGAACGAGGTCGCCGCCGTCGTCGACGTGCTGCAGACCCCGGCCTTCCTGGTGCGCCAGACCGATTTCATCAAGAACGTCTGCGCCGCCGGCAAGCCGGTCAACATCAAGAAGGGCCAATTCCTGGCGCCGTGGGACATGAAGCCGGTGGTCGACAAGGCCAAGTCGACCGGCAACGAGCAGATCATGGTCTGCGAGCGTGGCGCCTCGTTCGGCTACAACAATCTGGTCAGCGACATGCGCTCGCTGAGCGTCATGCGCGACACCGGCTGCCCGGTGGTGTTCGATGCCACCCATTCGGTGCAGTTGCCGGGCGGGCAGGGCAGCAGTTCCGGCGGCCAGCGCGAATTCGTGCCGGTGCTGGCGCGCGCGGCGGTGGCGGTGGGCATTTCCGGCCTGTTTGCCGAAACCCATCCAGACCCGTCCAAGGCCTTGTCGGATGGCCCCAACGCCTGGCCGCTGGACCGCATGGAAGAGCTGCTCGAGACCCTGATGGAACTGGATGCCGTCACCAAGAAGCACGGGTTCGCGCGCTTCGCATGAGTTCCGATCCCTGGGCGCTGGCCGCGTCGCAGCGCCAGCGTCGGCAGTGGCGCCACTGGCCCTGGGGCTGGATCGCGCTGGTCGCATCGATCGCCGCGTGGGCGTGTATGGCCGCAATGGTGTTTCTGGTCGCTGCCAGCATCGGCATGCCGGGTGACGGCGACCATGCCATGCAGGCCACGCGGGTGCCAATGCTGGTCACGCTGCTGCTGGCCGCGGTGGCGATCACAAGTTGCCTGATCGCCGGCCCGCTGGCGTTGCGGCTGGCTCGCCAATCCGGCGCAGCGATCTTTGCGTTGGTGTTGCTGTCGGTCTTGCTGCTGCTGTCTGGTTTACCGCTGCTGGGCTTGATGGCCTAGCAGCATGCTTGCCGGCCTGTTGCGTGCGGCAGCTTCACGCGATTTGGCAATGTGCCGGTGTGCGGCGATAATCCCGCAGCTTGTTTCCGGTGTACTTCCCCCTTACTGGTAACCGATCGACCTATGACCACTATCGCCAAGATCCTCGCCCGCGAAATCCTCGACTCCCGCGGCAACCCCACGCTGGAGGCCGAAGTCACGCTGGACGACGGCTCGTTCGGCCGCGCTGCCGTGCCCTCGGGCGCCTCGACCGGCACCAAGGAAGCGGTGGAACTGCGCGATGGCGACAAGACCCGCTACCTGGGCAAGGGCGTGCTGCATGCGGTGCAGAACGTCAACGGCACCATCGCCGAGACGCTCAAGGGCTTCGACGCGGCCGACCAGCAGGGTCTGGATCGCCGCCTGATCGACCTGGACGGCACCGAGAACAAGGGCCGCCTGGGCGCGAACGCGCTGCTGGGTGTGTCGCTGGCCGCCGCGCATGCGGTGGCCGCCTCGCGCAAGCAGCCGCTGTGGCAGTACCTGTCCACCATCACCGAGTCTGACGTCGCACTGCCGGTGCCGATGATGAACATCATCAACGGCGGCGCGCATGCCGACAACAACGTCGACTTCCAGGAGTTCATGGTGCTGCCGGTCGGCTGCAGCTCGTTCTCCGAAGCGCTGCGTGCCGGCACCGAAATCTTCCACGCGCTCAAGTCGGTGCTCAAGGGTCACGGCCTGAGCACGGCGGTGGGCGACGAAGGCGGCTTTGCGCCGGACTTCCGCAGCAACGTCGAAGCGCTGGACACCATCCTCGAGGCGATCGGCAAGGCCGGCTACACCGCCGGCGAAGACGTGCTGCTGGGCCTGGACGTGGCCTCCAGCGAGTTCTACGACAACGGCAAGTACAACCTGGTTGGCGAGAACAAGCGCCTGACCAGCGAGCAGTTCGTCGACTTCCTGGCCGACTGGGTCGCGCAGTACCCGATCATCAGCATCGAAGACGGCCTGGCCGAGGACGACTGGGCCGGCTGGAAGCTGCTCACCGACCGCGTCGGCAAGAAGGTGCAGCTGGTCGGCGACGATCTGTTCGTCACCAACCCGAAGATCTTCAAGCAGGGCATCGACTCGGGCACCGCCAACGCGATCCTGATCAAGGTCAACCAGATCGGCACGCTGACCGAGACGCTGGAAGCCATTGCGATGGCGCATGCGGCCAACTATGCCTCGATCGTCTCGCACCGCTCGGGCGAAACCGAAGACACCACCATCGCCGACATCGCCGTGGCCACCACCGCCACGCAGATCAAGACCGGCTCGCTGTGCCGCAGCGACCGCGTCGCCAAGTACAACCAGTTGCTGCGCATCGAGCAGGCGCTGGGCTCCGGCGCGCGTTACGCCGGCCGCGACGCGTTCGTTTCGCTCAAGCGCTAAGCCGTGCGCAACTGGCGCTGGCTACTGCTGGTGCTGGCGATGCTGCTGGCTTGGCTGCAGTACCGCTTCTGGTTCGGGCCTGGGAATTCCGGCGAAGTGATGATGCTGGAAGCCCAGGTCGCGCATCAGACACAGGACAACGAAGGTCTGCGCCAACGCAACCAGGCGTTGGCAGCAGAGGTGAAGGATTTGAAGGACGGCGAGGCGGCAATCGAAGAGCGCGCGCGCAGCGAACTGGGCATGATCAAACCGGGCGAGACGTTCTATCGCGTGGTCGAGGATGCACCGCCGCTGCCGCCCGCAGTGGCCGCGCCGTCCGCTGCGCCCGTCGAGCCTGACGCTCCGGCGGAACAACCATGACCGGTTCGATCTGGGCGATCGTGCCGGCCGCCGGGCGCGGCACGCGCTTCGGTGGGCAGACCCCCAAGCAATATCTGTCCGCTGCCGGGCAACCGCTGATGGCCTATACGCTGGCGGCGCTTGCCGCGCATCCGGTGGTGGCCGGCATCGTGGTGGCCATCGCGCCCGACGATGCGGATTGGCCTGGCTGGACCTCGGTGCAGGGCAAGCCGGTGCTGACCTGCGTCGGCGGGGGGACACGTGCGGCATCGGTACTGGCCGGATTGCTGGCCTTGCCGGAGAGCGTGCGGGCCGATGACTTTGTGCTGGTGCACGATGCCGCGCGGCCCAATCTGGCGCTGGCCGATCTGGAGCGTCTGCTGGAGATCGGCCGCGGCGATCCGGTCGGCGCGATCCTGGCTGCGCCGGTGCGCGACACGCTCAAGCGGGCCGGCGACGATGGCGGCATCGATGCCACCGAGCCACGCGAGCGGTTGTGGCGTGCGTTGACCCCGCAGCTGTTCCGTCGCCATCAACTGATCCGCGGCCTCACCGAGGCGTCGGCGGCCGGGGTGGACGTGACCGACGAGGCGATGGCGATGGAGCGGCTGGGATTGCGCCCGTTGCTGGTGGAAGGTGCCGAAGACAACTTCAAGGTGACCACGCCAACGGATCTGGCGCGCTTCGAATTCGAACTGGCGCGCCGAGGTGTTGCAGTGGATGCCCAGTCGCCTGCAACCGGCCCGCGCGCCGGGGCGGTCGTTGGCCACACCGATGCGCTGTCCGCTGGTGCCCACCACGACGCCGACGCTCCCTAATCACCACGGATTACCATGTCTTTCAATTTTCGAATCGGTCAGGGCTACGACGTGCACGCGTTCGGTGCGGGCGACCACGTGATGCTGGGCGGCGTGCGCGTCGCGCACAGCCATGGCGTGCTCGCGCACAGCGATGGCGACGTGGTGTTGCATGCGCTATGCGATGCGATGCTGGGCGCGCTGGCGCTGGGCGATATCGGTCAGCACTTCCCGCCGTCCGACGCGCGCTGGAAGGACGCCGACAGCGCGCAGTTCCTGCAGCATTGTGATCACTTGCTGCGCGAGCGTGGCTGGCGGGTCGGCAATGCCGATGTCACCGTGATCTGCGAGCGTCCCAAGATCGGCCCGCATGCACTGGCGATGCGCGAACGCATCGCCGGCCTGCTGGCGATCGAACTCGATGCAGTCAGCGTCAAGGCCACCACCAGCGAAAAACTCGGCTTCACCGGCCGCAGCGAGGGCATCGCTGCGCAAGCGGCAGTCTTGCTCGGCAGGATCGCCGGCTGACCGCGACTGACAAACGCCTGCGCGCACCGTCGGTGGCATGGACGGTGCCGGGCATGGCGATCATCCCGCATACCCTGCAGTGCTGAGCCTGCCGTCCACGCATCCGGCCACTGCCGGCCAGCTGTTCCAGCCGCTCCAGATCGCGGTTACCTGCGCCGGGCTCGTCTTGGCGTCGCACCGCGACACCACCGCGCCGAGGCATTCGGCACATAGCGCACGACCTGTCGGCGCGAAGGTAAATCACAGCATGAGCGACACCTCTGTTCTGCCGCGCGCGCATGGCGCTGCGGTCCTCGGCGCGGCAATGCGCAGCACGCCCGAAGATTTTCAGGTCGATGAGCTGCCGGCCTTCGAGCCAACCGGCGAGGGTGAGCACCTGTTGCTCACCATCCGCAAGCGTGGGCAGAACACCGCCTATATCGCAAAGAAACTCGCGCAGTGGGCCGGAATCGCCGAGATGGGCGTCAGCTACGCCGGGCTGAAGGACCGCCATGCGGTGACCACGCAGCGCTTCAGCGTGCATCTGCCCAAGCGCATCGCGCCGGAGCTCGCCGCGCTCGACGACGATGAGATGCAGGTCATCGCCAGCACCTGGCACAACCGCAAGCTGCAACGCGGCGCACTGCTGGGCAATCGTTTCGTGTTGACGTTGCGCCAGGTGCACGGCGAGCGTGCGGCGATCGAACAGCGCCTGCAGGCGATCGCCGCGCGCGGTATCCCGAACTGGTTTGGCGAACAGCGCTTCGGCCGCGATGGCGGCAACGTGGCCTCCGCGCTGGCGATGTTCGGTTATGTGTCCAATGCCGACGGCACCTTGTCAGCGGCGCCGGCATCCCGGCGGCGGCTGCGCAACGACCAACGCTCGATGCTGCTGTCGGCGGCGCGCTCGGCGTTGTTCAATCGGGTGCTCACCGCTCGCGTGGAGCAGGGCAACTGGGACACCGCGCTGGATGGCGAGGCGTGGATGCTGGATGGCTCGCGCAGCGTGTTCGGCCCCGAACCGTTCACCGATGTACTGGCAGAGCGTCTGGCGCGCTTCGATATCCATCCCAGCGGGCCGTTGTGGGGCGCCGGTGAGCTGCGTTCGACCGGGCAGGCCGCGGCGGTGGAGCAGGGCGCGTTGTCCGATCCGCAATCGGAGGTGCTGCGACAAGGCCTGGAGGCCGCGGGCTTGAAGCAGGAGCGCCGCGCACTGCGCTTGCGTCCGCAACAGTTGGCGTATCGCTGGCTGGATGCGGATAGCCTGCAGATCGAATTCGCACTGCCGCCGGGCTGCTACGCCACCGCGGTGCTGTGGGAGCTCGGCGAGGTCAGCGACGCCGGCCGTCTCAACGCCGGCACGCGTCCCGACGCCTAGGTCTATCCAGTGGTCGTCGGCTGCCCGGCAAACACGTCACCGCCGTAGGAGCGGACCTGGCCGCGACAGGCCTGCCCATCAACACGTCCTTTGCACAAGCGCATGCCTACATCGGCGACCCATCGCCCAATCGGCGCTAACGCCGCGCCAGCAACACCAGCAATGCTCCGGTGCCACCTTGCGTGGCCGGCGCGGAATGAAACGCCAGCACATCGTTGCGCTGACGCAGCAGGCGATCCATCAGGTTTTTCAACACCGGCGCGCCGTTGTCCGACTGCAGCCCCTTGCCGTGGATGATGCGCACGCAGCCATGGTCGTGCGCATGCGCTTCCAGCAGGAACTGCCGCAGCAGGGATTCGGCCTGCGCGGCGGTAGCGCCATGCAGGTCCAGTTCGTCCTGGATCGAGAACTGACCGCGCTTGAGCCGCTGAAACAATCGGGTGGGAAGATTCTCGCGCCGGTAGCTGGCGGTATCGCCCGCCTCCAGCGGCGCACTGTCGCGCAGCAGACGCGCGAATTCGGTGTGCGCTTCCGCATCGTCGCGCTCGGCCATGCGCGCGCGCGGCTTGGGGCGCGGCTTGGCATTGGCCGGTGGGGCGACTTCACGAATCGGCTTGACCGCGCCGATCGCTGCGCGGAACAGCGCGCCGTCGTCTTCGTCTTCAGGATGCGACATGCTCACAGCCTAACCTGCCCAACCTCAGGCGCAAGCGAAGATCAAGCGCGAAGGGCGCGGACGCATCCGGTATCATGACCCGGTTTTCCGAGGAGTCCCATGCGCGTACTGGTTAGCAACGACGACGGTGTCGACGCCCCCGGCATCCAGATTTTGGCCGAGGCGCTGCGCCATGCCGGTCATGAAGTGATGGTGGTCGCGCCCGACCGCGACCGTTCCGGCGCCAGCAACTCGCTGACGCTGGATGTGCCGATCCGCACCCGCCGCATCGACGCGCAGACCTGCGCGGTTGCCGGCACGCCGACCGACTGCGTGCATCTGGCGCTGACCGGCATGCTCGATTACGACCCGGACATTGTGGTCTCCGGCATCAACAACTCGGCCAATCTCGGCGACGACGTGATCTATTCGGGCACCGTGTCCGCCGCGATGGAAGGCCGCTTCCTCGGCCTGCCGGCGGTGGCGGTCTCGCTGGTGACGCACAATCACGAAGCGCATCACTACGAAACCGCCGCGCGCGCCGCGGTGGAGATCGTGGCACGGCTGAAGTCCGACCCGTTGCCCGCCGATACCATCCTCAACGTCAACGTGCCGGACCTAGCCTGGTCGGAGGTGCTCGGTTTCGAGGTCACCCGGCTGGGCAACCGCCATCGGTCCGAGCCCTGCGTGCCGCAGCGCGACCCGCGCGGCCGCACCGTGTACTGGATCGGCCCGGCCGGGCCGGAGCAGGACGCCGGCGCCGGCACCGACTTCCATGCCGTGCGCACCGGGCATATCTCGATCACCCCGATCCATGTCGACCTGACCCGCTATCAGGCGCTGGAGACGGTGGCCGGCTGGGTGGGCGGCCTGACCGCCGCGCTGGATACGCCGGCATGACGCCGAGGCTGCGGCTGCAACCGGAATCGGTCGGGATCGGCATGACCTCGCAACGCGTGCGCGACCGGCTGGTCGAGCGCCTGCGCGAGGCCGGTATCCAGGACGAGGCCACGCTCAACGCGGTGCGCACCGTGCCGCGCCATCTGTTCATCGACGAAGCGCTGGCCTCGCGTGCCTATGAAGACACTGCCTTGCCGATCGGCCACGGCCAGACCATCTCGCAGCCCTGGGTGGTCGCACGCATGACCGAGGCGGTGCTGCAGGTCGGCCCGACCAAAGTGCTCGAAGTGGGCACCGGCTCCGGCTACCAGGGCGCGATCCTCGCCGCGCTGGGGCTGGAGGTGTACACCGTCGAGCGCATCGGCGACCTGCTGCGGCAGGCGCGCAAGCGCTTCCGCCATCTGGGCATGAACGTGCGCAGCAAGCACGACGATGGCCGCATCGGCTGGCCCGAACATGGCCCTTACGATGCCATCGTGGTCACCGCCGCCGCCCCGGCGCTGGTCGACGCGCTGGTCGATCAGCTGGCGGTCGGCGGGCGGCTGGTCGCCCCGGTCGGTGGCGCCTCGTCGCAATCACTGGTGCAACTCACGCGCGCTGCCGACGGCGCGATCGAGCAGCAGGTTCTGGCGCCGGTCACGTTCGTCCCACTGTTGTCGGGCATGCTGGATTGAATCCATGAGAGTTTTTCGATGAAGATCTTCGGGCCGTTGTACGACGTGGCCATTCGCTGGTCGCGCAATCGCCGCGCTCCGGCGCTGCTGACCGGCCTCAGTTTCGTGGAGGGCTTCATCTTCCCGGTACCGCCGGAGGTGATGCTGGCGCCGATGTCGCTGGCCGAACCCAGGCGCGCCCTGTGGTTCGCCACCTTGAGCCTGATCGGCTCGGTCTGCGGCGCGCTGGTCGGTTATCTGCTGGGCCATTTCGCCTTCGCCGCCTTGCAGCCGCTGATCGAATGGCTGGGCTGGAGCGCCAAGATCCAGGCGCAGATCGAGACGCTGCGCACGCTGGTCGCCGATTCGCCGTGGAAGGCCTTCTGGGCGCTGGTGCTGGTGGGCTTTACCCCGATCCCGTTGAAGATCTTTACCTGGGCCTCGGGCGTGGTCGGCGTGCCGATCCTGCCCTTCATTGCCAGCATGCTGGTGGGGCGCGGCAAGCGCGTTTACCTGGTGGCCGGCGCGATCCGGCTGGGTGGGGCGCGTGCCGAGGCCGCGTTGCATCGCTGGATCGAGCCGCTGGGCTGGGTGGCCATGGCCGTCCTGGCGGTGGGCGCGGGCTGGCTGGTGTGGAAGACAACCAACGGATGAGCAAGTTGCAGATGAACTCGGTACGTAAGACAGCAGTCCTGCTCGCAGTCGCCGTCGGGCTGGGCGCCTGCAGCAGCGCCACGGTGGTGCGTTCACCCGGAGCCGGCGGCGGTTCGGCGTCCGCGCGTCCGTCCGCGGCGCCGCGTCCGTCGGTGCCGCGCCCGGGTGCGACCGTCACCGTGCAGCGCGGCGACACGCTATACGCCATCTCGCGTCGGACCAACATCACCGCGCCGGACCTGGCGGCCTGGAATGGCCTGTCCTCGCCGAACACCATCTATCCCGGCCAGACCCTCAAGCTCTATCCGCCCGGAGCCAGCAGGCCGGGCGGTGGCGCGGCCAGCGCCGGCACGGTGGTTCCGCCGCGCCCGAGTGCCCCGATCGCAGCACCGGTCAGTAGCGGATTTCCGTGGCGCTGGCCAGCCGACGGCGTGGTGGTCGGCACCTTCGTCAGCGGCGAGACCACCAAGCAGGGCGTGGATATTGCCGGCGCCAGCGGGCAGGCGGTGCGTGCCGCGGCCGACGGTGTGGTGGTGTACTCCGGCGCCGGCCTGGTCGGCTACGGCGAGCTGATCATCATCAAGCACAACGACCAGTGGTTGTCCGCCTACGGGCACAACCGCAAGCGCCTGCTCAACGAAGGCCAGAGCGTCAAGGCCGGCCAGCAGATCGCCGAGATGGGCCGCAGCGGCGCCGCCCGCGACATGCTGCACTTCGAGATCCGCTACAACGGCAAGCCGGTGGATCCGCTGCTGTATCTGCCTAAGAAGTGAATCGGGATTTGGGATTTGGGATTCGCAACGGCAACGGCAACGGCGCTGGGCTGATGCTGCCGCGTGGAAGACGCGTTCTAGCGGCCTGAAGATTGCTTGGGGTGTCGCTCCTGCTGTTGGCATGAGAGCGACATCTGCTCCAGCCTGCAGCTGCGAATCCCCAATCCCGACTCCCTAATCCCGGTCTTCCAGGATCATCGCCAGTGCCACCCGGCGGCCTTCGCTGGCCAGCACGTTGTAGGTGCGTGCCGCGGCCGCATTGGTCATCGCTTCCAGGCCGATGCCGCGGGTCAGGCAGGCTGCCAGCACGTCCGTCTTCGGGAACTGCTGCCGCTCGCCGGTGCCGAGCAGGATCACCGCCGGGGCGAGCGCCAGCACCGCGTCCATATGCGCGACCTGGAGCTGTTCCAGGCCGGAGACCGGCCAGCCTTCCACCAGCTCGTCGGGCATCAGGATGAAGCTGCGCTGCAGAATCTGATCGTTCACCTTGGCGTGGCGGCCATCGGCCGCGCGCAGCGCATAGGTGTAGTCGGGGTGTTCCTGGCTTAAGGGCATATCGAACTCGTCGGGTCAGCCGCGCGGCAGCACGATCTGACGCTTTTCCTTGCTGGGGCGGTACAGGATGGCGACATGGCCGATCCGCTGCACCAGCGCGCTGCCGGTCTGCTCGGTCAGTTCGGCAATCATGGCGTCACGGGCCTCGCGATCCTCCGATGTCACCTTCACCTTGATCAGTTCGTGGCGCTCGAGCACTTCCTCGAGTTCGGCCAGAAATGCCGGCGTGACCCCTTTGCCGCCGGTTTGCAGCAGTGCCTTGAGATCGTGGGCCTGGCCGCGCAGGAAACGGTTCTGGGCGGAGGTGAGAACAATGGACATGCAGGATCAAAGGGCAGCAAAGGGTGTTCAGGGTATCATGGCGACCCGTTCAGACCCCTTTGCCGATGCCTTCCCGTAGTAAAAGCAGCCAGCGCTGGCTCAAGGAACACTTCGCCGATCCGTTCGTCAAGAAGGCGCAGGCCGAAGGCATGCGCTCGCGTGCGGCCTACAAGCTGGAAGAACTGCTCCAGCGCGGCCGCCTGCTCAAGCCGGGCATGGTGGTGGTCGACCTGGGCGCGGCGCCAGGCGGTTGGTCGCAACAGGTACGCAAGTCCATGGGCGACAGCGGCCGGGTGGTGGCGCTGGATATCCTGGAGATGCCGCCGCTGGCCGGCGTGGAGTTCCTTCACGGCGACTTCAGGGAGCAAACCGTCCTATCGGAATTCGAGGCGATGCTGGGCGATGTGCCGGTGGACCTTGTGCTGTCCGATATGGCCCCCAATAAGAGTGGCATGGATGCGGTCGACCAACCGCGGATGATGCACCTGGCGGAACTGGCGATGGAATTTGCCGACACCCACCTCAAACCGGGCGGGGCGTTCCTGATCAAGCTGTTCCAGGGTGTCGGGTCCGACGATTACATTCGTGAGCTTCGCCGCCGCTATGACAAGGTGACGATTCGCAAGCCGGCGGCCTCGCGCAAGCGTTCCCCGGAAGTTTATGCGCTCGGTCAGGGCAAGCGTGCCCAGATCAAGTAAGCTGCCAATGACCACCGTGTTTCAAGAATTTGAAGAGTAGAGGGCACCGGAGCCAATGAGGATGAACGACTTGACCAAGAATCTGCTGCTGTGGGTGGTCGTCGCGGTTGTGCTGATGGTCGTCTTCCAGAGCTTTTCGCCGCGGATGGCGGGCGGTGTCGGCCCCGACTCGATCACCTACACCCAGTTCCTGAAGGAAGTGGACTCGGGCCGCGTCAAATCGGTGGACTACACCGACGAGACCAACCTGGCGGTCAACGCGATCCGCTTCAAGCGCACCGACGGCAGCGAAGCCACCGTCTACGGTCCGCGCGACGACAAGCTGGTCGACGTGCTGTATAGCAAGAACATCGAAATGACCCGCCAGAAGCCCTCCACCGGGCCCGGCTTCTGGTCGTTGGTGCTCAATTTCCTTCCGGTCATCCTGATCATCGGCTTCTGGCTATTCATCATGCGCCAGATGCAGGGCGGTGGCGGTGGCGCCAAGGGCGCAATGAGCTTCGGCAAGTCGCGCGCCAAGCTGCAGGGCGAGGACCAGGTCAAGATCACCTTCGCCGACGTCGCCGGCTGCGACGAGGCCAAGGAAGAAGTCGGCGAGCTGGTCGACTTCCTGCGCGACCCGACCAAGTTCACCAAGCTGGGCGGCAAGATCCCGCGCGGCGTGTTGATGGTCGGCCCGCCCGGTACCGGCAAGACGCTGCTCGCCAAGGCGATCGCCGGCGAGGCCAAGGTACCGTTCTTCAGCATCTCCGGCTCGGACTTCGTGGAAATGTTTGTCGGCGTGGGTGCCAGCCGCGTGCGCGACATGTTCGAGCAGGCCAAGAAGCATGCGCCATGCATCATCTTCATCGACGAAATCGATGCGGTGGGCCGTCATCGCGGCGCCGGTCTGGGCGGCGGGCATGACGAGCGCGAGCAGACCTTGAACCAATTGCTGGTCGAGATGGACGGTTTCGAAGGCGGCGAAGGCGTGATCGTGATCGCCGCGACCAACCGTCCCGACGTGCTGGATCCGGCGCTGCTGCGTCCGGGCCGTTTCGACCGCCAGGTCGTGGTCGGCCTGCCGGACGTCAAGGGGCGCGAGCAGATCCTGCGTGTGCACATGCGCAAGCTGCCGCTGGCCGACGACGTGGTGCCGATGGTCATCGCACGCGGTACGCCGGGCTTTTCCGGTGCCGACCTGGCCAACCTGTGCAACGAGGCGGCGTTGTTTGCCGCACGCGGCAGCGAGAAGGAAGTCCGCATGGACCACTTCGATCGTGCCCGCGACAAGATTCTGATGGGTGCCGAGCGCCGCTCGATGGCCATGAGCGAGGACGAGAAGACGCTCACCGCGTACCACGAGGCAGGCCACGCCATTGTCGGCCGTCTGGTGCCCGAGCATGACCCGGTCTACAAGGTCACCATCATTCCGCGTGGTCGTGCGCTGGGCGTGACCATGTACCTGCCCGAGGGCGACCGCTACTCGATGAATCGCGTGGCGATCGAGTCGCAGCTGTGCTCGCTGTACGGCGGCCGCGTTGCCGAAGAACTGATCTTCGGTGGCGACAAGGTCACCACCGGCGCGTCCAACGACATCGAGCGTGCGACCAAAATGGCACGCAACATGGTGACCAAGTGGGGCCTGTCCGACGAGCTCGGCCCGGTGGCCTACGGCGAGGAGGAGGACGAGGTGTTCCTGGGGCGCTCGGTCACCCAGCACAAGAACGTTTCCGACGAGACCGCGCGCAAGATCGACGAAGTGGTGCGCTCGATCCTGGACAAGGCTTACAGCAAGACCAAGGCCATCCTCACCGAGAACCTGGACAAGCTGCACGCGATGTCGCAGCTGCTGCTGCAGTACGAGACCATCGACGTGCCGCAGATCGACGCCATCATGGAAGGCCGCGAGCCGCCGCCGCCGGCGGGTTGGGGCAAGTCCGACAAGGACGGTGGCAACAACAACGACAAGGGCAGCCCGCGTCCGTTGCCGCCGATCGCCGGGCCGGCCGAGCAGCTGTAACCGACGCATCGGTCAGCTGCAGCAGCATCCATCAAGGCCGGGAAGCGATTCCCGGCCTTGATGCGTTGTAGCGACGCCTCGCCCCGGCGGCGCTGATCGCAACCATCCAAGGAGACACCACCGATGTTCGATACTGCCCTCAAGCTGGATTGCGCCGGTCGCGCGCTGCGACTGGATGCGCCGCAGGTGATGGGAATCGTCAATGTCACGCCGGATTCGTTTTCCGACGGCGGCCAGCACGCCAGCTGCGACGCCGCCATCGCGCATGGTTTGAGGCTGGTCGAGCAGGGCGCTGCGGTGCTGGATATCGGTGGCGAATCCACCCGCCCCGGTGCCACGCCGGTATCGCTGGAGGAAGAGCTGCAGCGCGTGGTCCCGGTGATCCAGGCATTGGCGCAGCAGACCACTGTCCCGATCAGTGTGGATACCTACAAGCCGGAGGTGATGCGCGCGGCGGTCGCAGCCGGCGCCGGCATGATCAACGACGTGCATGCGCTGCGCTCGCCGGGGGCGCTGGATGCGGCAGCCGAATTGCGGGTGCCGGTGGTGTTGATGCATGCACGCAGCGCGCCGCATGCGATGCAGGACGCGCCGCACTATGACGACGTGGTGGCCGAGGTGCATCGCTTCCTGGCCGAGCGCATCTTCGCGGCCGAAATGGCCGGGATCGACAAGCGCCGCTTGATCCTCGACCCGGGGTTCGGCTTCGACAAGACCACCACGCACAATCTGACCGTGCTGGCGCAGTTGCAGCGCCTGCAGGAGTTCGGTCTGCCGGTGCTCGCGGGGCTCTCGCGCAAGCGCAGCATCGGTGAGTTGACCGGGCACCAGCTCGCCGCAGAGCGCGTATACGGCTCGGTCGCCGCGCATCTGATCGCCGCCCAACACGGCGCGATGTTGCTGCGGGTGCATGATGTGGCCGCCACCGTGGATGCCCTGAAGGTGTGGAGCGCGATGACGGCGATTCCGCTGCCGCGCGTGAGCGCGCCTGCGGCACCGAGCATTCGCTGGCCGGACGAGGACTGATGCCGGCCGACCGCCGCCCGCTGGCGATTGCGCTGATGGGGCCGACCGCCAGCGGCAAGACCGCGCTGGCACTGGACGCCGCGCAGCGCTGGAACGGCGAGATCGTCAGTGTCGATTCGGCGCTGGTGTATCGCGGCCTGGACATCGGCGCGGCCAAGCCGGATGCGGCGATGCGCGCGACAGTGCCGCATCACTTGATCGATCTGCGCGAGCCCTGGCAGATCTATTCGGCGGCGGAATTCGCCAGCGATGCGCGGCAGGCGATCGAGCAGATCGTGGCGCGCGGCAAGCTGCCGATTCTGGCCGGCGGCACCGGGCTGTACTTCCGCGCCTTGCTGGAAGGGCTGTCGCAGTTGCCCGAGGCCGATCCGGCGGTGCGCGCGGCAATCGCAGCCGAAGCCGGGGAACTTGGCTGGGCGCGGATGCACGCACAACTGGCGAACGTCGACCCGGTCGCGGCGGCGCGCATCCATACCACCGATCCGCAGCGGATCCAGCGTGCGCTGGAGGTCTACCGCATCAGCGGCAGGCCGATCAGCTACTGGCAGGCGCTACCGCTGGGCCCGCGCTTGCCGGTGCGGGTGCTGAAGGTGGTGCTGGCGCCGCGCGAGCGCGCGGTGCTGCATGCACGCATCGAACAGCGCCTGGACACGATGCTGGCACAGGACTTCCTGGCCGAGGTGGAACGTCTGCGGGCACTGCCGCAACTGCGTGCAGTCTCCGCGCCGCTGGATCTGCCCGCAGTGCGCGCGGTGGGGTATCGCCAGGCTTGGGAGTACCTGGATGGGGCCGGTCGCCTGGCCGACTTTCGCGACAAGGCGGTGCAGGCCACCCGTCAACTGGCCAAGCGGCAGCTCACCTGGCTGCGTGGCGAGCTCGACGCGCGCTGGTTCGACCCGGAGCATGACCGCCAACGATTGGAAAGTGCACTTGTCGGCTTCCTCGGCCAACGTCCCGCTGTACGGCAGACTTCAGGCGTGTAACATCCCGTTTCCGGGGCCGGCTGGGGATGGCAGGTGTCGACCGGGACTATAAGAACAATAATGAAGAGGAGTTTTCGATGGCTAAGGGGCAATCTTTACAGGACCCATTCCTCAACGCGCTGCGGCGCGAGCGGGTGCCGGTTTCTGTGTATCTGGTCAACGGCATCAAGCTGCAGGGCACGATCGAGTCGTTCGACCAGTTCGTGGTCCTGCTGCGTAATACCGTGAGTCAGATGGTCTACAAGCACGCCATCTCCACGGTCGTGCCGGCGCGCAATGTGCGCGTGGGACCGGGTGGTGGGTATGTGCAATCCAATGAAGGCAACCAGGCGGAAGATGACGACGTCGAGCAGTAATGGAGTAGTGCGTGTTTGATCGCTCACGCAAGGGTGAACACGCGTTGTTGATTCAGACCCACTCCGGTGGGCCTGCCGAAGAAGATGTGCTGGAGGAGTTCGCCGACCTTGCCAAGTCGGCGGGCGCCACGGTGGCGGCCACGCTCACCGCGCGCATCGACAAACCGAACCCGTCGACCTTGATCGGCAGCGGCAAGCTGGAAGAGATCAAGGCCGCCGCCGAGGCCACCGGTGCGGATCTGGTGTTGGTCAATCACACCTTGTCGCCCGGCCAGGAGCGCAATCTGGAGCGCTATCTGGAGCGGCGCGTGATCGACCGCACCGGCCTGATCCTGGACATCTTCGCGCAACGGGCACGCAGCCACGAGGGCAAGCTGCAGGTGGAGCTGGCGCAGTTGCGGCATATGGCCACCCGGCTGGTCCGCGGCTGGACCCACCTGGAACGTCAGCGCGGCGGCTCGATCGGCCTGCGCGGCCCTGGCGAAACCCAGCTGGAAACCGACCGCCGCCTGCTGCAGAAGCGGGTGGAGCAGTTGCAGCAGCGGCTGGAAAAGGTCGAGGTGCAGCGCACCCAGATGCGGCGGGCGCGCATGCGCAGCGAACTGCCGCGGATTGCATTGGTCGGTTACACCAATGCCGGCAAATCCACGCTGTTCAACGCCTTGACCGGTGCGGAGGCCTACGTGGCCGACCAGTTGTTCGCCACGCTCGATCCCACCGTGCGCCGCATCGCGCTGCCCGGCGGCAGTGCGATCCTGGCCGACACGGTCGGCTTCGTGCGCGACCTGCCGCACCAACTGGTCGCCGCATTCCGTTCGACCTTGTCCGAGGCGCGCGACGCCGATCTGCTGTTGCATATCGTCGATGCGGCCGACCCGCTGCGCGAGGAACGCATCCAGCAGGTCGATGAGGTGTTGCATGCGGTGGGTGCGGGCGATCTGCCGCAGCTGCTGGTATTCAACAAGATCGACAAGATCGAAGGCGCGCAGGTGCGTCACGATGCGCAGGACGGCATTCCCGACCAGGCGCGGCGAGAGCGCGTGTGGGTCTCCGCGCGCGACGGACGCGGGCTGCAGGAATTGCAGCATGCGCTCGGGCAGCGACTGGACCTGCGCCATGTGACCGGGCAACTGCGGTTGCCGCCGTCGGCCGGCCGTCTGCGCTCGAAGTTGCATCAACTGGAAGTGGTGCGCGGCGAGCAGTCCGACGAGGACGGCTGGTTGCTGGAGGTCGACCTGCCGATGGTCGAGGCCGAGCGCCTGGCTGCCGGCGACGACGGTGCGCCACTGCGGGCGATGCTGCCCGATCGTCGCGAAGACTGGGAGTCGTGAGTGGCGCTGCACGGTCGGCTTGTGCCAGCCGTGCAGATCGCCGTTGTCGGGGCAGGCCGATATCTGCCGGCGGTGTGGCGATCGCGCTGGGTGACGGTGGGTTCTGTTGCTGGCGCGACCGAATGCGTGTCTGCAGCAGTCGTGCAGGCGTGAGAATGTCCGCCAGCCGCCGATATCCTTGCGATCCGGTTACCAGCGCAGCCGATGCCCGTTGCCATCGGCTGCACACCGCCACTGAACCTCGGCCACGTCGTCGCTGGCGCGGATTGGGCGCCAGCGCAGACAGGCGCGGCGAATTCGGCTAAAACGTCGGTTGCTTCTTCATGCGCCGTGCCCATGTCCATGTCCGCCGATTCCGAACTGCAGCAGCTGGCCGAACGCCTCGGTCAGCAGCTGCTTGCCGCGCGCGAGCGCCTGGTCACTGCCGAGAGCTGCACCGGTGGCTGGATCGCCAAGGCAGTCACCGATGTGGCGGGATCCTCGCACTGGTTCGATTGCGGCATGGCCGCCTACAGCTACGAGGCCAAGCAGGCCTTGCTGGGCGTGCGGCCGCAGACGCTGGAAGTGCATGGTGCGGTCAGCCGCGAAACGGTGATCGAAATGGTGTCGGGCGCGCTGGTCAATTCCGGTGCGAGCATCGCGGTGGCGGTGACCGGCATCGCCGGCCCGGGTGGCGGCAGTGAGGACAAGCCGGTCGGCACGGTATGGATCGGCTGGAAGCGGCGCGGCGGCTATGCCACTGCGCAGTTGTTCCAGTTCGCTGGTGATCGCGATGCAGTGCGGCGTCAGACCGTGGTTGCCGCGCTGCAGGGCTTGAGCGCACTGCTCTAATTCCGGCGAATCCGTCGATCGCTACGAGCTCGGCGCCAGGGCCAGCTGGCTAGGTGACAACCGTCTGCTCAATGCCGCGCTGTTCTACCAGGACTTCAGCGACTTTCAGCGCAGTCATTTCCTCGCAACCAGCTTCTGGTGGGTGCCATTCCCAGCGAGGTGTCGCGCGGCATCGATACCGAACTGCTGCGGCAGGGCGTCATCCCAGGCCCGATGCGGCAGGGCGGGCTCAGCTACACGGATGCTGCGTTTGGTCGCGATCCGCTGCTGCCCGGCAGTCGTGATTGTCTAGGCGCGCCGCGCACGTATGGGGTGACCTTGCGCTTACGGGATGAAGGCTCGAAGACCTGGGTACGCCATTGCCAAGCCACCAGGATGCAAGCGTAGGCGCAACCTCGGCTAAGCCGGCAAACGTCCATGACGCGACAGGCTGGTGCAGATCGGCTACAAACAAGGTCCCGTCTTCAACCCGCATGCCGATGCTTCCGCTGTTTGCTCATGCGTTGTTTTTGTCCGTACCGTGCCGATTTGCTGGCGATGTCCCGGTGTTGCCCGATGGCCTGCGCGCATCCTGCAGGCAACCGATGCCGGAGGCGGCCGCTCGGTGCGCCATCGTGTGCGCAAGCGATCATGCCGCCCTGGCGGTTGCGCGTGGTCGTGCATGCTCAATGGGTGCGCGCAGCGACGGCACACATGCAGCGATGCACGTTAACGCCATTTGTCCTGTTGCCGCAGCGCGATCGCAGGCGGTGTGCTGATGTGGGAAGCGCTCGGTACCGTTCGGGACCTGGGGCGGCTGCAGGAAATCGCCGCGGTGCTGATCCGTTACGGATTCGGCGATGTGGTGCGGCGCATCGGGCTTGCCGACGTGCTCGAACGTGCCGGCAAGCTGCTGCACTGGCATAACGCCGAGGGCCGCCTGCGCATGTCCGCCGCGACGCGGGTGCGGCGCGCGCTCGAGGAACTCGGGCCGACCTTCGTCAAGCTGGGGCAGGTGCTGGCCACGCGTGTGGACCTGCTGCCGCCGGAGTGGATCGAGGAACTGAGTGAGCTGCAGAACGCGGTGCCTGCGCTGCCGTTCGAACAGATCCGCCCGCAACTGGTCGCAGCCCTGGGCGCGGAGCCGGAAAGCGTGTTCGCACGCCTGGACGAACAGCCTCTGGCTGCGGCATCGCTGGCGCAGACGCATCGCGCCTGGCTGGCCGATGGCACGCCGGTGGTATTGAAGATCCGCCGCCCCGGCATTGGCGATGTCATCGATGCGGATCTGCGCCTGTTGGCGCGCCTGGCGGAAATCGTGGAAACGCGTGCCCCCGATCTCAAGCGCTATCGCCCCGCCGAGGTGGTGCAGCAGTTCACCGTCTCCCTGCGGCGTGAACTCGATTTCGCCGCCGAGTGCCGCAATGCCGAGCGCATCGCAGCCAATTTCGTCAACGACCCCCAGGTGGTGGTGCCGTCTGTCTATTGGCAGTGGACCTGCGAATCGCTCAACGTGCAGGAATTCATCGACGGCATCCCGGGGCGGGATCTGGTCGCCGTGGATGCGGCCGGCCTGGACCGCAAGGCGCTCGCACGCACTGGCGCCGGGATCGTGTTGAAGATGGTGCTGCAGGATGGCTGCTTTCACGCCGACCCGCATCCGGGCAACATTTTCTATCTGCGCGACGGGCGCATCGCCGTCATCGATTTCGGCATGGTCGGACGCGTTTCCGAGCAGCGCCGCTTCCAGGTCGCACAATTGCTGCATGGCATGGTCAGCTACGACGCCGAAGCGGTCATCGACGTACTGCTGGAATGGGCCGGTACCAGCCTGGAAATCGATGAGTCGCGGCTGCAGCAGGATATCGGTGCCTTCGTCGACGAGTACCGCGGGGTGCCGCTGAAGGAGCTGCGCATCGGCGCGATGCTGGGCGATGTGACCTCGATCCTGCGTGATCACGGGCTGACCCTGCCGTCGGATCTGGCGTTGATGATCAAGGCGTTTCTGACGCTCGAAGGCATGGGACGCCAGCTCGATCCGGATTTCGACATGGCCACCGAGGCGCGCCCGTATCTCGAACGCGTGGTGCTGCAGCGTTATGCGCCCAGCGCAATGCTGCGGCGCAGCCGTCGCACCGTGACCGGCGCGATCGACCTGATCGGCGATCTGCCGCGCGACCTCAAACGGCTGCTGCAGGCCGCGCGGCGCGGCAAGCTGCAACTGCAGATCGAAACGCGTGCATTGCGCGAGTTCGGCGAGCAGGTCGATCGCGCGGCCAACCGGCTCACCATGGGGATCGTGACTGCCGCGCTGGTGATCGGCTCGTCGATCGTCATGAACAGTGTCGGGGGCAGTGCCAGCCGCTGGCTGCTCGCGTTGGGCGTCGGCGGGTTCATCGGTGCAGCCCTGTGCGGCGTCTGGATCCTGTTCTCCATCTGGCGCAGCCGACGCTAGACGCGGCACATGCTGCCCCCCGATTGCCGGACTGCGCATGGCGCACGGCGCGGCTATTGCGCAGGAGTCAGTTAGTAGTAATACTACTAACCATGGACCTGACCGATACCCAGCAAGCAATCCTGGCCTTGATCGCCGAGCGCATCGATGCCGACGGCGTACCGCCCTCGCAGACCGAGATCGCGCGCGCCTTCGGCTTCAAGGGTGTGCGCGGCGCGCAATACCATCTGGAGGCATTGGAGCAGGCCGGTGCGATCCGTCGCGTGCCCGGCCAGGCCCGCGGCATCCGTCTGGCCGGGCAGGGCGCCCAGTCGCGCACCCCGCCTGCCGCTGCAAACGAGCCGGTGCGCGATGATGTGCTGCGCCTGCCGGTGCTGGGACGCGTGGCGGCAGGCCTGCCGATTGGCGCGGATATCGGCTCGGACGACTTCGTGGTGCTGGACCGGGTGTTCTTCTCGCCGTCGCCGGACTATCTGCTCAAGGTGCAGGGCGACTCGATGCGCGACGAAGGCATCTTCAACGGCGACCTGATCGGGGTGCACCGCACCCGCGACGCGCGCTCGGGGCAGATCGTGGTGGCGCGCATCGATGAGGAGATCACGGTCAAGCTGTTGAAGATCGGCAAGGACCGCATCCGCCTGCTGCCGCGCAACCCGGACTACGCGCCGATCGAAGTGTTGCCAGATCAGGATTTCGCGATCGAGGGCCTGTACTGCGGGCTGTTGAGGCCGAATCGTTGAGTACTGCGCCGATGGCCCCACTGGCGTTATCCCGAGCCGGTGCCGCAGGATTTCCCGCTGCCATCGCCATGGCCACCTCCCTAATCTGAGTGTGTCGCAGCCAGTCTCAGCCTGTGCGATACACCGCCGTTACATTAGCCCTACACCGAAATCACTGACAAGGATCACCCAGATGGATGAGAACAAGAAGCGCGCCCTTTCCGCCGCACTGAGCCAGATCGAGAAGCAATTCGGCAAAGGCTCGGTGATGCGCATGGGCGACCGTGTGATCGAGGCCGTCGAAGTCATTCCGACCGGCTCGCTGATGTTGGACATCGCACTGGGGATCGGCGGCCTGCCCAAGGGCCGCGTGGTGGAGATCTATGGTCCGGAATCGTCGGGCAAGACCACCCTGACCCTGCAGGCGATTGCCGAATGCCAGAAGAAGGGAGGCACCGCTGCCTTCATCGACGCCGAGCATGCGCTGGACCCGATCTACGCCGCCAAGCTGGGCGTCAATGTCGACGACCTGCTGCTGTCGCAGCCGGACACCGGCGAACAGGCGCTGGAAATCGCCGACATGCTGGTGCGTTCCGGTTCGGTGGACATCGTGGTGGTCGACTCGGTCGCCGCGCTGACTCCGAAGGCGGAAATCGAAGGCGAAATGGGTGACCAGCTGCCGGGCCTGCAGGCCCGCCTGATGAGCCAGGCGCTGCGCAAGCTGACCGGCAATATCAAGCGTTCCAACACGCTGGTGGTCTTCATCAACCAGCTGCGCCACAAGATCGGCGTAATGATGCCGGGCCAGAGCCCGGAAGTGACCACCGGCGGCAATGCGCTGAAGTTCTACGCATCGGTCCGTCTGGACATCCGTCGCATCGGCGCGATCAAGAAGGGCGACGAAATCATCGGCAACCAGACCAAGATCAAGGTGGTCAAGAACAAGCTGGCGCCTCCGTTCAAGCAGGTCGTGACCGAAATCCTCTACGGCGAAGGCATCAGCCGCGAGGGTGAGCTGATCGACATGGGCGTGGAAGCCAAGCTGGTCGAGAAGGCCGGCGCCTGGTACAGCTACGGCGAAGAACGCATCGGGCAGGGCAAGGACAACGCGCGTGGCTATCTGCGCGACAACCCGCAGGTTGCAGTGCGGCTGGAAGCCGAGCTGCGTGAGAAGTTCCAGCCGGCCGAAGCGCCGCGCGAAGCCGGCGACGACGTCGAGAAGGAATAACAGCAGCCAGGCAGTGCGAGCCCAGCCGTCATCAGGCAGGTGTCTCGGCAGCAGCGCGAACCGGGACGTCCGCGTGGGGCCACCCCGGTTCTGCCTACCGGCCGCGTCCGCCTGATGGCAGAACGGCAGCACTGACGGCTGTGGCAGGTTTTCTATCGCGGGGACGGCGGAGTCAGTGCCGTCGCTTCCCGCGGTAGATCTATTGAAGGCCAGGAGGGCAGGCGCCACGGACGGCGCATTGATGCTGTGTGGTTTTGGTACTCGGGACACCCACGATGGACGAGCAACAGCCCGCGCCAAAGCGGGGACGCCGGTTCAAGGAGCAGACGCCGGTACAACGCGCACTGGGATTGCTGGTGCGGCGTGAGCATTCGCGCAAGGAATTGAATCGCAAGCTGCTGGCGCGCGGTATCGAGCCGGACGCTGCACAGGCGGCCGTGGAGCGCCTGGCTGAGGAGGGGTGGCAGGACGACACCCGTTTTGCGGCCTCGGTCGTACGCAATCGTGCAGGTTCGGGCTACGGTCCACTGCATATTCGCGCCGAGCTCGGAACCCACGGCCTGGACAGCGATGCCATCAGCGCCGCAATAGCGACGTTTGAGGGCGACTGGACCGAAAACGCGCGCGACCTGATCCGCCGTCGCTTCGGCGAGGAAGGGCCTACCGATCTCCCGCAGCGGCGCAAGGCCGCCGATCTGCTGGCACGGCGTGGTTTCGATGGCAACAGCATTCGCAGCGCCACGCGCTTCGACCTTGAGGACTGAGGGCGTCAGGCCTGCTACCCTTCGTGTTTTCAGGTTGTTCCGCTCATCTGCGCCCACATCTCATTGGGTGACCGGGACTGCCGCCCGCCCAATGCCAGCACATGAACGCATCCGCCAAATTCAGCACTTCCCAGATCCGTAGTGACTTCCTCGCGTTCTTCGAGGGGAAGGGCCACACCATCGTGCCATCCGCGCCGCTGGTGCCGGGCAACGACCCGACCTTGCTGTTCACCAACTCCGGCATGGTCCAGTTCAAGGACGTCTTCCTCGGCGCGGAGAAGCGTAGCTACGTGCGCGCGGCCGACGTACAGCGCTGCCTGCGTGCCGGCGGCAAGCACAACGATCTGGATTCGGTGGGCTACACCGCGCGCCATCACACCTTCTTCGAGATGCTGGGCAACTGGTCGTTCGGCGATTACTTCAAGAAGGACGCCATCAGCTGGGCCTGGGAGCTGCTGACCCAGGTCTGGAAGCTGCCGGCGGAGCGGCTGCTGGTCACCGTCTATCACACCGACGAAGAAGCCTTCGCGCTGTGGCGCGACATGATCGGCATTCCGGAAAGCCGCATCGTGCGCATCGGCGACAACAAGGGTGCGCCGTACGCGTCGGACAACTTCTGGCAGATGGCCGATACCGGCCCGTGTGGTCCGTGCACCGAGATCTTCTTCGACCACGGCGACCATATCGCCGGTGGCCCCCCGGGCTCCCCGGATGAAGATGGCGACCGCTTCATTGAGATCTGGAACCTGGTCTTCATGCAGTTCGACCGCCAGCCCGATGGCACCCTGGTGCCGCTGCCGGCGCCGTGCGTGGACACCGGCATGGGCCTGGAGCGCCTGGCTGCGATCCTGCAGCACGTGCATACCAACTACGAGATCGATCTGTTCCAGGCCTTGATCGGCAAGGCCAGCGCGCTGACCGGCGTCACCGATCTGGAGAACAAGTCGCTGCGGGTGATCGCCGATCACATCCGCGCCTGTTCGTTCCTGATCGTCGACGGTGTGCTGCCGTCCAACGAAGGCCGCGGCTATGTGCTGCGCCGGATCATCCGGCGTGCGCTGCGCCACGGCTGGATGCTGGGGGTACGCCAGCCGTTCTTCAGCAAGATGGTGCCGACCCTGGTCGAGCTGATGGGCGAGGCCTATCCCGAACTGGTGGTCGCGCGGGAGACCGTCGCGCGCGCGTTGCTGGCCGAGGAAGAGCGCTTTGCCGAGACGCTGGACGCCGGCATGAAGATCTTCGACGACGTTGCTGCGCGCTCGCAGGAAGTGATTCCCGGCGCCGATGCGTTCCGCCTTTTCGATACCTACGGGTTCCCGGTCGATCTGACCTCCGACATCGCACGCGAGCGCGGCTTGCGCGTGGACATGGAGGGCTTCGAGTTCGCCATGGAGCGTCAGCGCGAGACCGCGCGTGCCGCCGGCAAGTTCGGTGGCGGCGTCGCATTGCCGGCCGATCTGGTCGCCACCATGTCGCCGACGGTGTTTCTGGGTTACGAGGCCTACGATGCCGATGCACTCAAGGTCGTGGCGTTGCTCAAGCAGGGCAGGCCGGTCGAACGTGCCGAAGCCGGCGACGAGGTCATCGTGTTCACCGACCGCACGCCGTTCTATGCCGAGTCCGGTGGTCAGGTCGGCGATAGCGGCCAGCTGAGCGGTAGCGATGTCTCCATCGAGATCGCTGACACCCAAAAGTTTGCCGGCCAGTTCCATGGCCATGTCGGGCGCATTACCGAGGGTGCGCTGGCATTGGGCGATGTGCTGGCAGGCGGCATCGACGTGCAGCGTCGCGGCAAGACCATCCTCAACCACTCGGCCACGCATCTGCTGCATGCGGCCCTGCGCGAGGTGCTGGGCACCCACGTGCAGCAGAAGGGCTCGCTGGTTGCACCGGACCGCTTGCGGTTCGACTTCTCGCACTTCCAGCCGATCACGCCCGAAGAGCTCGCCGTGATCGAACGCAAGGTCAACGCCGAGGTGCGCACCAACCACAGCGTGGAAGTGCACAACATGGCCATGCAGGAGGCGCTGGATTTCGGCGCGATGGCGCTGTTCGGTGAAAAGTACGGCGAGAACGTGCGTGTGTTGAAGATGGGCGGCTATTCCACCGAGCTCTGCGGCGGCACCCATGTCACCCGCACCGGCGACATCGGCTTGTTCAAGATCACCTCCGAGGGCGGTGTGTCCTCGGGTGTGCGTCGCATCGAGGCGGTGACCGGGCAGGGCGCGCTGGACCATGTCGCCGATGAGGAACGACGTCTGCTCGAGGCAGCCAGCCTGCTCGGCGGCAATGCCACCGAGGTGGTCGACAAGGTTCGCGCGCTCACCGAACGTCAGAAGCGGCTCGAGCGTGAGCTGGAGTCGCTCAAGGCCAAGCTGGCCTCCGGCGCAACTGCAGACCTGGGTTCCAGCGCGGTCGATGTGGCAGGCGTCAAGGTGGTCGCCGTGCGTCTGGAGGGCTTCGATGCCAAGGCGTTGCGCGATGCGATGGATCGCCTCAAGCAGCAGTTGGGCGATTCGGTCATCGTGTTGGCAGGCGCGGCTGGCGGCAAGGTTGCGCTCGTTGCCGGCGTGAACGGCAGCCCAACTGGCAAGGTGAAGGCGGGGGAACTCCTCGGGCATATCGCCAGTCAGATCGGAGGCAAGGGCGGTGGTCGTCCGGATCTCGCCCAGGGTGGTGGCGAGGATGGTCCCGCCCTTGCGACCGCGCTGGAAGGCGTGCCCTCCTGGGTCAAGCAACACTTGGGCTGAACACTTGTCCTGGTATGCCTTGCTGCTTGGCAGGGTGTCCCGCTACCATTTCCGGTCTATTCCCTTTACCTAGGGCGCGCCTCGTCAGTCGGCCGCCGATGCTGGTGGGAAACCCACCGGTTCCAGGAGATTTGCAAAATGTTGATCCTCACTCGCCGGGTAGGCGAAACCTTGATGATCGGCGACTCGGTCACTGTGACCGTACTCGGCGTCAAGGGCAATCAGGTGCGTATCGGCATCACCGCACCGAAAGATGTTGCTGTACACCGCGAGGAAATCTATCAGCGGATCCAGCGTGGGGATGAGCCGGTCGCTTCCGGTGCGCATCAGGGCGACGATTCTTCGAATTGATCGTCATAAAGGGTTTACGTTAGCCCCTCTTACCCGGTATTCTTCGCGGCCTGCAACGGACACCGCGGCAGGACGCAAAAACTGGAGCGATGCCCGAGCGGCTGAAGGGGCTCCCCTGCTAAGGGAGTATAGGGTCAAAAGCTCTATCGAGGGTTCGAATCCCTCTCGCTCCGCCAGTGTTTCAAACGCCCGCAAATCCCTGATTTGCGGGCGTTTTCATTTGTGCCGGCAGGTCAGTGACGGTCTGCAGTGGCATCGCTGGCGCCACGCTGGTGGCTGTGCCGGCCTCAGCATCTGAATTGCCACGAACGCGCTGCATGCAGCGATTCAAGTAAGCCGGGCACGGGTCGCTAAGGCTGTGACACCTCTCTCGGATCTCACCCCGATGCGCCTACCGCCTCTGCTTGGACGCCTGTTTTCTTCCCGGAGCCGTGGGCTGCAGCACAAGGCCGATGCGGTGGACCGGGTGATGGCGGTGATCGAGTTCGATCTTGATGGCCGCATCCTGCATGCGAACCAGAATTTCCTGTCGCTGATGGGCTACCGGCTCGACGAAGTTGTCGGTCAGCATCACCGCATGTTCGTGACCCCCAGCGACCGCGACAGCGAAAGCTATCAGCAGTTCTGGCAGGCGCTGCGTCGTGGCGACTTCAACGCCGGGCGATTCTGCCGGCTGGACAAGAACGGGCGCGAGGTATGGATCAACGCTTCCTACAATCCGTTGCTGGATCGTGCAGGCAAGGCCTATCGGGTGGTCAAGTACGCCACCGACATCACCACGCAGGTGCGCCAGACCGCCGACTTCGAGGGCCGCATCGATGCGATCGACAAGGTCATGGCGGTCATTGAGTTTTCGCTGGATGGCACGGTGCGCGATGCCAACGAGAATTTCCTTGCGGTGATGGGCTACCGGCTCGATGAGATTCGCGGCAAGCACCATGGCATGTTCGTGGACGCGCAAACGCGTCAGTCGGCGGCCTATCGCGCGTTCTGGGAGAAGCTGGGGCGCGGCGCGTTCGACGCGGGGCGCTACAAGCGCCTCAACAAGGACGGCAGCGAGGTGTGGATCCAGGCGTCCTACAACCCGGTGCTCGACGAGCACGGGCGGCCGTACAAGGTGGTCAAGTACGCCACCGACGTGACCCGTCAGGTGATCGATTCGGCCGACGCCGATGGTCGCATCCAGGCCATCGACAAGGTGATGGGCGTGATCGAGTTCGATCTGGAAGGGCGCGTGTTGAGTGCCAACGACAACTTCCTGGCCATTTTGGGGTACTCCGCCGAGGAGGCGATCGGCCAGCATCACCGCATCTTCGTGGACGCGAACTACGGTGCCTCCGAAGACTATCGGCATTTCTGGGCGAAGCTGGCGCGTGGGCAATTCGATGCGGGCCGCTACCGTCGGCTGCGCAAGGACGGCAGTCCGGTGTGGATCCAGGCGTCCTATAACCCGATCCTGGATGTGTCCGGTCGTCCGTACAAGGTGGTCAAGTACGCCACCGATGTCACCGATCAGGTGCGCTCGGCCGAGCGCATGCGTCAGTTGATGCAGCAGACCATGAGCATTGCGCAGAACGTGCAGCGCGAGGCGCACCATATTTCGGTCAGCAACCAGGACCTGGTGAGCCGCTCGTCAACGCAGTCGGCAGCCGTGGCGCAGACCTCGACCACCATTGATCAGCTGGCAGAGACCGTACGCAGCAATTCCGACAGTGCCGGCTCGGCGCAGCGCATGGCCGAGGCATCGGCCGATGTTGCCCGACGCGGCGCTACCGTCATCGCCGACATGGTCAAGACCACGGCCGGCATACGCTCGGCTACCGATCGTATCGGCCAAATCATCGAGGTGATCGACGGCATCGCGTTCCAGACCAATATCCTGGCCTTGAATGCGGCCGTGGAAGCGGCACACGCTGGCGAGCAGGGGCGTGGATTTGCCGTGGTGGCGACCGAGGTGCGCAGCCTGGCGCAGCGCTGCAGTGTCTCGGCGAAGGAAATTCGCGGCTTGATCGACAATGCAGCCGACCAGGTGGGCGATGGTTCGCGCCTGGCCGAGCAGGCCGGGGCGGTGATGCAGGACATGGTCAGCTCGGTGCTGCGGGTCACCGCGACCGTGGAGCAGATTGCCGCTGCCAGTCAGGAGCAGGCGCGGGACATTTCCACCGCCAACACCGCGCTGCAATCGATCGGTGTGCAGGCGCGCGACCAGGCGCAGATGGTCGACGATCTGGCGCGCTCGGCGCGTGTGCTGGAAGCCGATGCCGATGCGCTGTTTGCGCTAGTCAATGGCGACAGCGATGGCGCGGCGGAGGCGGCTGCCGTGCGCAGCGAACCCGCGAGCAAGTCGCTTGTCAGGCCTGTCAAGCCGCAGGCGGCATGATCCCGCGCAGAGTGCTGCGCGGGATTGTCGATGCGCGGCGTCGTCGCAGCTGCCCTGCAAGCAGAGGTGCCTGAGCACAAAAAAGCCCGCCGGAAGCGGGCTTTTTGATATCGGCCGATCCCCAGTGCGCGGCGTGCCGCCTGGTCTGCGGCACGCCGTGCGCTGAGCTGGTGGCGCTTACCTCGGCAGATCGAACACCAGCACTTCCGCATCGCGTGCATCGGCCAGCACGATCTCCGGCTCGTCGGTGATCTGCAACGCATCGCCGGCCGACAGCGCCTGGCCATTGACGCTCAGGCTGCCGCGCGCCACCTGGACGTAGCCGATGCGGCCCTCGGCCAGTGGCTGCTGCAGACGCACCTCGCCATCGAGGATCGAGGCATACAGGCGCGCGTCCTGGTGCAGGCGCAGCGAGCCGTGCTCACCGCCGGGCGAGGCGATCAGGCGCAGCTGGTTGCGCTTGCTGTCGGCATCGAAATGCTTCTCCTCGTAGCTGGGCTCGATGCCGCTGCGCTCGGGCATCACCCAGATCTGCAGGAAGTGCACCGGTTCGCTGGCGGAGTGATTGAACTCGCTGTGGGTGACGCCGCTGCCGGCGCTCATGCGCTGCACATCGCCGTAGTGCAGGACCGAGCCGGTGCCCATGCTGTCCTTGTGCTCCAGCGCGCCGCCCAGCACGTAGGAAATGATCTCCATGTCGCGGTGGGCGTGGGTGCCGAAGCCTTCGCCCGGGATCACCTTGTCTTCGTTGATCACCCGCAGCGGGCCGATGCCCATGTGGCGCGGGTCGTGGTAACTGGCGAAGGAGAAGGTATGGCGCGAGGACAGCCAGCCATGTTCGGCGCGGCCACGGGTTTCGCTCTTGCGGACATTCAACATGCTGCTTCTCCTTGAAAGGGTTGGTGTCGCCAGGAAATGAATCGGTGTCCCGGCGGCTTGATGGCTAGTCTCTACCTCCGCGCCGGCGCCAAAAAGCGAGTAGATTTGGCCGCTATCATCGAAAAAATCGAACAATGAAGATCAGCCTGGAAGCACTGCAGATCCTGGATGCGATCGACCGCCGCGGCTCGTTCGCGGCCGCGGCCAAGGTGTTGTTCAAGGTGCCGTCGACGATTTCCTACACGGTCTCCAAGCTGGAGGACGATCTGGGCGTGCAGCTGTTCGAGCGGGTCGGGCCGAAGGCGACACCGACCCAGGCCGGGCGCGAACTGCTGCGCGAAGGGCGGCAGCTGCTGCGGGCCGCGCAGGAGCTGGAGGTGCGGGTGCGGCGGGTGGCCTCGGGCTGGGAGTCGGACTTTGCGATCGGGCTGGATGCGATCCTGCCGGTGGCCTTGCTGCAGGCGCAGATCCTGGACTTCTACACGGTGGCCGACAGCACCCGCCTGCGCGTGGTGAGCGAATCCTTGTCCGGCAGCTGGGAGGCGCTGCTGGATCGGCGCGTGGACCTGATCGTGGCGGCGGGCGAGGGGCCGAGCGGTGGCGGCTATGTCGCCGAGACGATTGGCACGCTGGGCTTCGTGTTCGCGGTGGCCTCCACGCATCCGCTGGCGGGCGCCGGCCTGCTGGGCGCGGCCGAGCTGGCCGAACACCGTGCGATCGCGGTGGCGGATTCGGCGCGGCGTCTGCTGCCACGCACGGTGGGCCTGCTCTCCGCGCGCGATGTGCTCACCGTGCCGGACATGCAGGCCAAGCTGCAGCTACAACTGGCCGGCGCCGGCTACGGTTTTCTGCCCGAGCCGTATGCGCGCGGCGCGCTGCAGGACGGCCGGCTGCGCGCGCTGCAGGTGGAAACCCATAAACCTGATGAAACCTTCTACCTGGCGTGGCGGCCGGGCGAGGAGGGCGAGGCATTGGGCTGGTGGCGGCGCGCACTGCGCCGCGATGGACTGTTCGATGGCTGGTTGCAGTCGCTTGCCGAAACGTATCGTTCCGTCGCCGGCGGGCAGCCGCGCGTGTGAGGAAGGGCGGATAATGGGCCCTCGCCGTCGCGCAGGGTCGCCGCATGCAAGGCTTGATCGAACAGTACGGATTGGCGCTGGTCTTTGCCAACGTGCTGGCGTTGTCGCTGGGCCTGCCGGTGCCGGCCCTGCCGACCCTGGTGCTGGTCGGTGCCGGCTACGCGCTGCAGGGCGGCAGCGACGCCTGGCTGGCCGGATTGCTGGCGTTGGCTGTGTCGGTGCTGGCAAGTCTGCTCGGTGACCTGGCCTGGTATCTGGCAGGCCGCCGTTTCGGCAACCGCACCCTGCAGTCGCTGTGCCGGCTGTCGCTGTCGCGCGATACCTGCATGAAGAAGACCGAGCGGTTCTTCTCGCGCTGGGGTGTGCGGGTATTGGCGGTGGCCAAGTTCGTGCCCGGTCTGTCGATGGTCTCGGTGCCGATGGCCGGTGCGATGCGGGTGCGCCCGGCGGCATTCCTGCGCTACGACGCCCTGGGTGCGTCGCTGTGGGCGTTCGTCGGGCTGAGCCTGGGCGCGCTGTTCGCGCATCAGGTCCAGGACGTGCTCGCGTTGCTGTCCGATCTGGGCTCCGGTGCGGTGGTGGTGCTGGCCGTGTTGCTGGCCTGCTACGTCGGCTGGCGTTGGTGGCGGCGGCATGCCTTGCTGCGCTCGCTGGAGCACGCGCGTATTGCGGTGGACGAACTGGTGCCGTTGCTGGATGGCGACGAAGCGCTACGGCCGACGGTATTGGATATCCGTGCGCCGGGCCATCGCGATCTGCAGCCGTACACGATTCCCGGCGCGGTGTTTGCCGACGAGCGTCAGCTTGCGCAGATCCTGGCCAGCGTGCCGCGCGATCGCAGTGTGGTGATTTATTGCGCGTGTCCGGACGAGGTGTCGGCGGCGTGGTTGGCCGGTCGGATGCGCGAGCGCGGATATGGCGACGTGCGGCCGTTGCTGGGTGGGCTGGATGCATGGCGCGACGCCGGGCATCCGGTGACCTCGCTGCTGCCGGTGGCGGTGGTTGCCCGTACCGATGATGTGCTGGGCGCGATGGCCTGACCGCAGTGACGCGATGTCCTGCGGCGGGCGTGCTGGTCTTTGGCAGTTGCTGCGTCGCGTTCGCTGCGTGGTAACAGCGCGGCCACGCCATGCGCTCGAACAACAGGCAAAAAAAAGACCAGCAAGCTGGTCGTTTTCTTCAAGATTGGTGCGCCCGGAGAGATTCGAACTCCCGACCGCCTGGTTCGTAGCCAGGTACTCTATCCAACTGAGCTACGGGCGCATTATCTTGTTTTGACTTGCATTTCCAACTTGCAGATCCGTCGCAATGCGATCGGACCCTTGTAACTAAAAAGACAGCGGTTGAAGGCTGTCTCTTAATTGTTCTGAAGATGGTGCGCCCGGAGAGATTCGAACTCCCGACCGCCTGGTTCGTAGCCAGGTACTCTATCCAACTGAGCTACGGGCGCGTCGTCAGGAGCGGAATTATGCGGATGCCCGGAGTCCTCGTCAATCCCTTTGTGACATTCGATTGTCGCTACCCTCATCGCCAAGACGCCGGCGCAACGCGGCGGCCACGGCGGCAGGCGTCTTCATCCATGCGAAGTGATCGCTGCGCGCGCCCAGTTGCGCATCGTCCAAGGCAACACGTTCGGCACGTGCCTGCGGCATTTTCTGCAGCAAGGCCTGCAAGGCGCCGGGCGGGCCGAAGCGGTCGCGTGCGAAGGTCACTGCGCTGATCGGCATGTCGAGTTGGCCCAACGCCTGCTCGAGATCCCACGATGTGCCTGCCGCACGATAGCGATTGCTGCGACCGACCTGCGCCCAATCGGCGATCAGGCTGCGCGCCTCGGTGCCGCCGAAACCGAGCCTTCGCCCGTGCAGCACGCCTTGCGTGCGTGCCAGCCATGGCAGCAGCCGGAAGATCAGCGGCAGGCCGTAGCGCATCGGCACCGGGAAATTGCGCCAGTACGGCGAGCCGCTGGCGACCAGCCACAGCTGCGCAATCCGTGCCGGCTGCAACGCGGCATGGCAGCAAGCCAGTTGGCCGCCCAGGCTATGACCGCCCAGCACGCACGGCAGCTGCGGGTCATGCAGGTCGAGCAGCGCGCGGCTGGCGGGGATATCGTCGGAAAGCAGCGTGCGATAGCCCCAGTCGTGCTCGCGCGAGGGGCGCAGGGTGCTGCTGCCGTTGCCGCGCCACTCGTGCAGATACACCGCAATGCCGGCGCCGGCCAGGGCGTGCGCGAACGGCTGATAGTGCCGGGCGGCAACGCCCAGTGCCGGCAGCCACAGCAGGCTGGCGATCGGCCGCGCCGGTGCGTGGCGCAGCACCTGCCAGGCATGTCCATCCGCTGCGGTCACGGCGAGCGCGCTGGCCTGCACGCTCATGGGCTGGACGCGGCGCCGAAATGGTCCAGCACCAGCACCTCGCCGTGACCGGGGCTGTGGCCCAGGCGGATGGCGCGGGCGATGTAGTCGATGGCTGCTTCGCAGGCGTTGAGCAGGGACAGGCCCTGGCACAGCTGCGCGGCAATGGCCGCCGACAGGCTGCAGCCGGTGCCATGCGCATCGACCTGCAGGCGCGGATGCATGAACACGTCCTGGGTGACACCGTCATCGAAACGGTCGATCACCCGCGCGCCCTCGTGCAGGTGACCGCCCTTGAGCAGTACCGCGTTGGCGCCGAGTTCGAGCAGGGCGGCGGTGGCATGCTCGGCGGCGTCGGCATCGTCGATGCGGCGTCCGGTCAGCAGTTCGGCTTCGGGCGTATTCGGTGTGATCAGCGTGGCCAGCGGCAGTAGACGCGCGCGCAGGGCCTCCAGCGCGGCGTCTTCGAGCAGGCGGGCGCCACTGGTGGACACCATCACCGGGTCGAGCACCACGAACGGTGGGCGATGGGTTTCGAGCAGATCGGCCACGCAATGGATGACCTCGGCGTTGGCGAGCATGCCGAGCTTGACTGCCTGAATTTCGAAGTCCGCAAAGCAGGCATCGATCTGCGCCCGCAGAAACGCGACCGGGGGGATATGCACGGCAGTGACGGCGCGGGTGTTCTGCGCGGTCAATGCGGCGATCGCCGACAAGCCGTGCACGCGGTGCGCGGCAAAGGTCTTGAGGTCGGCCTGGATGCCGGCACCACCGCCGGAATCGGAGCCGGCGATGGTCAGGGCGGACAGCGTGCTGGACGTGGTCATGGGGGGATTCTGCACTGCTGTCTGGCGGATGTGCGGATCAGCGCGTGCGCCAGCGACGCCACTGCAGATTGCCAATATAGCCGGCACCGGTCACTCCGGTCAGGCCCGCCGGCAGGTAGAGCGCGTCGTAGTGCCAGCGCTGGAACAGCCAGGTGCCGAGCATGCTGCCGCCGAGAAAGCCGCCGATGATCAGCCCGCTCAGCGTGAGCCGGCGCACCTGCAGCGGGCGCCCGCGCAGCAGATGCCCCAGGCCGATGCCCAGGTCGGTGAACATGCCGCTCAGATGGGTGGTGCGGACCGCGGCGCCGCTGAGGGTGGTGGCCATGGCGTTCTGCAGGCCGCAGGCGCCTGCGGCGACCAACGCGCCGCCGACATGGTGCAGCTTGAACAGCGGGATTGCGGCCAGCAGCAGCAGCGCTTCGAGCAGCAGCGCCGCACCGTAGCGCTGTCCCAGCCGCAAGACATCGTCCTGGATGATCAGGCCGCTGAGCATGGCGCCTGCGCAGAAGGCGATCAGGATGCCCCAGAGAAAGCCGATCTCCGGTGCGCTGTTCTGCACCAGGGCCACGCCGAGCAGGCTGGTGGTGCCGGTGAGGTGGCTCACCACCTGATGCTCGGAGCCCAGGTAGCCGACCACGTTGACCATGCCGGCCACGCCCGACAACGCTACCGCGCCGATCCAGACCCAGCGCGGCAGCAGCAGGCCCATCGCGGGTCAGGGCGTACCGTTGACGGCGATCTGCGAGAACGCGCCGGTTTGCGGATCGTACAGCGCACCCCAGAAGGCGCTACCGCCATCGCACACCCGGATCGCTTCCTTGGCCGGTTTCACCGGCGGATCGTTCGGGAGTTTGAAGGCGTTGATGTAGATCAGCTGCTGGCCCTGGACCACCACGCCCACATACTGGCGATCGAAATCGCGCGGCTCGGGGATGGTCGGCGTCAATGCGTCCTGCCGGGATTCGAGCTGTTCGATCTGCTGCTGGCTCGGTGTCCAGTAGCCGGTGATCTGGCCCGGATGCCGCGCCGGGCTGTCGCGCGAGCAGGTGTCCAGCACCTGCTCGGCGATGCCCTGGCGGTTGATGACCCAGGACTGCCCGTTCTTGAGGTTGGTCGGTACGCTCGCTGGCGGCGGCGTGGTCGCGCAGCCGGCCAGTGCCATCACGGCGAGCGCCGCTGCGCCGCGCAGCCTGCGCATCACAGCACCTCCGAGGCGAAATCGGCCAGGCGCGAACGCTCGCCGCGCCGCAGCGTGATATGCGCGCTGTGCGGCCAGGCCTTGAAGCGATCCACCGCATAGGTCAGGCCGGAGGTGGTTTCGGTGAGGTAGGGCGTGTCGATCTGTTCGACATTGCCCAGGCACACGATCTTGGTGCCGGGGCCGGCACGGGTGATCAGTGTCTTCATCTGCTTGGGGGTGAGGTTCTGCGCCTCGTCCAGGATCAGGTAGCGCGACAGGAAGGTGCGCCCGCGCATGAAGTTCATCGAGCGGATCTTGATGCGGCTGGCGAGCAGGTCGTTGGTGGCCGCACGCCCCCAGGCACCGCCGTCCTGGTTGTGGGTGAGCACTTCCAGGTTGTCGGTCAGTGCGCCCATCCACGGCGTCATCTTTTCTTCCTCGGTGCCGGGCAGGAAGCCGATGTCTTCGCCGACGCTGACGGTGGCGCGGGTCATGATGATTTCGCGGTAACGCTGCTGATCCATCGTCTGCGCCAGGCCGGCGGCCAGGGCGAGCAGGGTCTTGCCGGTGCCGGCGGTGCCGAGCAGGGTGACGAAGTCGATTTCCGGGTCCATCAAGGCATTGAGCGCGAAGTTCTGCTCGCGGTTGCGCGCCACGATGCCCCAGACCGCATGCTGGCCGCTGCGGAAATCGTCGACCAGGCACAGCGTGGCCTTGCCGCCGCCGACCTTGGCCACGCGCAGCTCCACTTCGTCCTCGCCCGGCAGGTACAGGTACTGGTTCGGATACCAGTCTTCGTCCTCGGCCAGCACGATCTCGTAATGGGTGCGGCCACGCTCGTTCCAGCTGCGCAGGTCCTGATTGTGCTTTTCCCAGAAGTTGTCCGGCAGCTCGATGGCGCCGGTGAACAGCAGGCTGAAATCGTCCAGCGCGCGATCGTTCTGGTAGTCCTCCGCGTTCAGGCCGCTGATATAGGCCTTGATGCGCAGGTTGATGTCCTTGGACACCAGAATGACCGGCACATCCGGATGCTCCTCGCACAGCGCCAGCACCGAGGCCAGGATCTTGTTGTCCGGGATCATCGCGCCGAAGGTGCGGCCCGGGTCGATCGGATGGATCTGGAAATACAGCCGGCCGATCGCCGCCTGGCCCTTGAGCTGGATACCCTGCGGATGGCTGAGCAGGATGCCGGCCTGGATCTGCTCGGCATTCGTGTTCTCCAGCAATTCGTCCAGGAAGCGGCTGACCTGGCGCGCATTGCGGCTGACTTCGGACGTGCCCTTCTTGGCGTTGTCGAGTTCCTCGATCACCTGCATCGGCAGGAACACGTCGTGTTCCTCGAATTTGAACAGCGCGGTGGGATCGTGCATCAGCACGTTGGTGTCCAGCACGTAGATGCGCTTGCCTCGGGTCATTGGGTCTTCCAAGTGATGGAGCAGGGGCGAGCCATCACGCCTGCAGGGCAGGGTGATGGAGGACACGGGAAACCAGGGGGCGTCACTGTCTGGCGTGCGCCTTCAACGCGGCCAGCACGGCGTCGGCGTGGCCGGCGACCTTGACCTTGCGCCAGGCCTGCACCACCACCCCTTCGGGCGACAGCAGGAAGGTGCTGCGCTCGATGCCGAGCACCTGCTTGCCGTACATGTTCTTTTCCTTGATCACGTCGAAGGCGCGGCACAGGGCCTCGTCGCCATCGCTGACCAGCGGGAAGGTAAATCCCTGCTTGGCGCAGAAATTGTCGTGCGACTTCACCGAGTCGCGCGAAACGCCCAGCACGACCGCGCCGGCCTGGGTGAACTGCGGCAGCAGCGCGTTGAAATCCAGGCCTTCGGTGGTGCAGCCGGGCGTGCTGTCCTTCGGGTAGAAGTACAGCACCACCCACTTGCCGGCGTAGCCACGCAGCGTGGTCTGGGTGCCGCCGGACAGCGACAGTGGCAGGTCGAAGCTTGCAGCGGGTAGTTCGAATACAGCGTCGGTCATCGTTGCTCAGCCCTAAGTGGAGGGGCGTGCGGCGCGGTCAAGCCGGGCCGACGTCCATCCCATCATAAGCAGCCACGTGGAAACGTTTGGCAAGCGCATCGAACTGCGCATTGCGCTGATTCAGCGACTCGATGGTGTGCTGCTCCAGCTTGTCCACGTGCAGGAAGTAGGACTCTTCGTCGTCGCCATCGTCTTCGTCGCGTTCGCCGAGGAAGATGTCGATGACCCGATAGCCGTCCCGGGTCAGTTGCTCGGCGAGGTGTTGCAGCGGTTGCTGCGCCGGGTCGGCGAAGAAATATTCCCAGCGCAACGGCCCGTCGAGATTCCAGTCGGTCTCGGAGCGGATGTGCTCGAACATCTGTTTCAGGGCGGAAAGGGCAATGGCCATCGGAACGTCTGCCTCAGAACTTCATCGGGTCCATGATCGCGTCGAGATTGAGGTGATCACAGAATTCCAGGAAATCATCGCGCAACGCGGCGATGTGCATGTTGGCCGGCACGCCGATGGTCACCTGCGCCGAGAACATCTCCGCGCCGGTCTGCATGGCGCGGTAGCGCGTGCTCTGCAGGTTCTCGATGGTGATGCCCTGGCGGTCGAAGAAATCGGCCAGCTGGAACAGGATGCCCGGCTTGTCGGCGGCGATGACTTCGACGATGTAGGGCAGCAGGTTGGACTGGGTCTGCTTGGGGCCGGTGCGGTACCACACCAGCTTCAGGCCTTCCTCGCGCTCGAGCCGGGTCAGCATCGCTTCGAGCTTGGCGACCGAATCCCAGGAGCCGGTGGCCAGGGCGGTGACCGAGACATCGCGCCCCACCGTGGCCAGGCGGGCGTCCACGAGATTGCAGCCGCTGTCGGCGATGCGGCGGGTGACGGGCAACAGGGGGGACTCCGGATGCGTCGTATAGGCGTTGATCAGGA
Source organism: Xanthomonas sp. WHRI 6108 (assembly GCF_040202385.2). Classification (NCBI taxonomy): domain Bacteria; kingdom Pseudomonadati; phylum Pseudomonadota; class Gammaproteobacteria; order Lysobacterales; family Lysobacteraceae; genus Xanthomonas; species Xanthomonas sp. WHRI 6108. Next base: position 1,946,853 of record NZ_CP168198.1, read on the forward strand.
GGTGGTTTTCGGTCGGCGAAGGCCGGGGAGTCGAGTCGGTCAAAGGGGCTTCCGGCATTGCATCAGGCTGAATGGCCGCCCGGGCAGGCGCCCTGGCGGTGACCAGCATACTTGCCCGTGGTTTCGCGCCGCAAGTAACATGCAGGCGGCCACAACCCGCGTGCGCGCGGGCCTTTCCTGTCACGTAAGAGCAGCAGAATCTTGTCCCTTTCCGGCATCATCACCGCGCTGGCGACCCCTTTCGGTCCGGACGGCGCACTCGACCTGGATGCCTGGCGGCGGTTGCTGGAACAGCAACTGCACGGCGGCGTGCAGGGAATCGTCGTCGCCGGTTCCACCGGCGAGGCCGCGGCATTGAGCGACGAGGAGTACGACACCTTGTTGCGTGCCGCCGTCGCGCAGGTGGCCGGCCGTGTGCCGGTGCTGGCCGGTACCGGCCTGTCGGGCACTGCCAAGACCATCGCGCAGACGCGCCGCGCTGCGGCGCTGGGTGCGCAGTACGCGCTGGTGGTGACGCCGCCGTACGTGCGTCCGACCCAGGCCGGGCTGCAGGCACATTTCCAGGCGGTTGCCGACAACGGCGGGCTGCCGGTGGTGCTGTACAACGTGCCCGGCCGCACCGGATGCGATCTGTTGCCGGAGACGGTTGCCGCACTGGTCGGCCATCCGAATATCGTCGGTATCAAGGAAGCGCGCAGCGAGCCGGAGCGCGTCGCCGCGCTGGTGGCGCTGCGCAGCGAGTCCTTCGTCGTGCTCAGCGGTGACGATGGCAGCGCCGCGCAGGCGATGCTGTCCGGTGCCGACGGGCTGATTTCGGTGGCGTCCAACGCGTTGCCGTCGGCGTACCGGCGGCTGTGCGATCTGGCCCGCGATGGTCAGCGCGAGGCGGCCACCACGTGGGACGCACGCCTGAGCGAGTACCACAGTTTCTGCGGGATCGAATCCAATCCCATCCCGGTCAAGGCGCTGCTGCAGCGCGCCGGGATCGGGCATGGCCTGCGTCTGCCGTTACTGCCTCTTTCTGCGGCGCACCAGCCTGCCGCCGACCGCCTTGCCGCCGACGCTGTTGCGTTGGAAGCGCTTTCCAGCCGCGAAATGCTCGCGGCCTGACCCAGGAGATTTATCAATGCGTCATTCCGTTTCCCCCGTCCGCGTGCTCTCGCTCGCGTTGCTGGCGACCGCCACCGTCGCCGCCACGAGCGGTTGCAGCTGGTTCCACAAGGGCGCACGCGGTGACTACGCGCTGGCCCCGGAAGCCCGTCCGCTGGAAGTGCCGCCGGATCTGAACCTGCCCGACACCTCCGGTGCGATGAAGGTGCCGACGCTGGCATCGAGCGCGCAGCAGAACACTTCGGCGCCACCGTCCGCCAGCGCCAACAGCGGTTTCACCGTGCCGGGCGAGCGCGACGAGGTGTTCGCCAAGGTTGGCGCGGCGCTGGCCGACATTCCCGGCCTGACCATCGCCAGCAAGGCGCAGATGCTCGGTTCCTACGACGTCAGCTACGAAGGCTCCAGCTTCCTGGTGCGCGTGGTGAAGGTCGAAGCCGGCAGCTATGTGTCAGCGGTGGATCCGCGCGGCATGCCGGCCACTGCGGCAGCGCCGGTGGCGGTCATCACGGCGTTGAAGGGCAAGCTGGGCGGCTGAGGCCGCTGCAGCAACTGCAGACAGCAGAACGGGCGCTTCGGGCGCCCGTTTTGCGTTCTGGTGCGTGGTATCGCTTTATCGCTGCGTTGTCGCCCGGCTGGATGCTGCCAGGCGCTGTTTTAGCGTTGCAGCAGTGGCAGCTTGTTCGGCTTGCCGTCCCACTCGGCGGCATCGGGCAGCGGCTCCTGGCGCACGGTCAGCACCGGCCAGGCCTTGGCCAGCTCGGCGTTGAGCGCGACGAAGCCTTCCTGACCTGCCGGGACGTCGTCTTCCGGGTAGATCGCATTGGCCGGGCATTCCGGCTCGCACAGCGTGCAGTCGATGCACTCATCCGGGTCGATGACCAGGAAATTCGGGCCGACATGAAAGCAATCCACCGGACAGACCTCGACACAGTCGGTGTATTTGCACTTGATGCAGTTTTCGGTGACAACAAAAGGCATGGCGGAATCCGGCGTTTAGCCTGTCAATTCTAAAGCAGTCCGGTGGCCGGTGTGGGGTTGGCCGGGATTTGTCGGCCTCCAGCCCTGGCCGCTCGGCGCGGTCCTGACCGTCTCCGGTCAGGCCAGCCCGCGCTGCCTGGCCAGTGCGAACAATCCCGTGGCAGCCAGATCTTCCCGATGCAGCTGCGTCCGCACGCCCAGCTGCGCCAGCGCCAGCGCGTAGCGCTGCGCCAGGCCGGGGCTGCCGACCAGGTGCACGGTGGCGTGACTGCCGCGGTGCTCGCGCAGTTCGTGGCCGATCAGCAGGCCCGAGAGGTAGGACGGCAGCGCGGTGGCGGTGAGGCGGTCGAACAGGCCCAGCGTGCGGGCGCCGAACAGGTGATGGCTGAGGCCACCGGGCGCGGCGCTGCGGTCGACGCCTTGCGCGAAGGCATCGGTGTCCAGGTCCGCAGGGTCGTCCTGCATCAACTTGCCCAGGATGCTGTGCTGGCGCAGCACCGCATACAGCTCGCCGGTCATGACGGTGGCGAAACCGGTCAGCTGGCCGTGCGCGATCTGCGCCCATTTGCTGTGGGTGCCGGGCAGGCAGGCGACGTGCTCGCCGTCGCCGAGTGCGGCGATCAGGCCGACCAGCTGGGTTTCCTCGCCACGCATGACATCGGGCACGCCGTGCTGCTCGCCGGTGCTTACGCCGGGTACGAACCACAGCGTGCGCCCGGGCAGCAGGTCGGTGTAGCTGCGCATCGCCTGCGCCAGGGCAGCGGTATCGGCCGGGCAGGGCAGATAGGCCTGCTCGACCCAGCCATTGCGGCTGCCGATCATGCCCGACAGCAGCAGCGGGCCGTCCCAGCCGTCGATCAGCGTGCTCAGCACGTCGGCGAAGCGGCCCTGGCAGGTCAGGATGCCGTCGCTGCCGCGGCGTTGCTCCAGCACCGTGCCGTCCGCAGCGAGCAGGTAGCCACGCAGGCTGCTGGTGCCCCAGTCGATGGCGATCATGCGCTGGCCACCCGGCTCTCGGGCAGGCCCTTGATCGGCACGTCGCAGACGTACAGACCGCCGGCTTCCGGCGTGCGCGCCAGTTCTTCGGCGCTGTGGTCCAGGCGCGAGCTGATCACGTGCAGGCGGTCCAGCGCGGCGCCGCCGAGGGCGCTGCAGGTGGGGTGCTTGACCGGCAACTGCACGATGCGCTCGATGCTGCCGTCGGGGCGGTAACGCACCACGCGCCAGGCGCGCCATTGCGCATTCCACAGATGGCCTTCGCTGTCGATGATGGAGCCGTCCGGCTCGGCATTGTCGCGATCCAGCGTGGTGAACACGCGCACGTTGCTGGTCTGCGCAGTGTCGGCGTCGTAATCGCAGCACAGGATCTGCGGGCGCAGCGAGTCGCAGTAATACAGCGTGCGGCCGTCGGGGCTGAAGCAGATCGAGTTGGGGATCGACACGCCCGGCAGCGGCAATGCACGCAGGCCGTGGCGCAGCGAAAACTGGTACATCGCGCCGCGTGCGGCCTTGTGGTCGTGCTCGTCCATGGTGCCGAACACGAGGTTGCCGTTGCGGTCGGCGCGGCCGTCGTTGCTGCGCGTGTGCGGGTTGTCGGCTTCGATATCGGCCAGGTGCTCGAGCGGCAGCGTGTCGGCGTCGGCGTTGTCGGGGTCGGCGATGCAGACCGACTTGGCCAGCGCGATCATCACGCGGCCGTCGTCCATCAGGCCGAGGCAACCGGGGCGGTCCGGCAGCGTCCAGTACTGCGTGTGTGCGCTGTGCGGATGATGCCGCCACAACCGCTTCTCGCTGATGTCCACCCAGTACAGCGCTTCACGTTGCTCGCACCACAGCACGCCTTCGCCATGCGTGCAGCGGGTGTCGACCGCCAGCACGGCGGTGTGTTCTGGCGTGCTCACCATTCGGCGATGCTGCCATCGCTGTGACGCCAGACCGGGTTGCGCCAGTCCGGCGGATTTTCGTTTGCGCGCTTGAGCATGTCTTCGTCGATCTCCACACCGAGCCCGGGTTTGGGCAGCGCGGCGATACTGCCATCGACACACTGAAAATCGTCTTTATTGATGACGTAATCGAGCAGGTCGGCGCCTTCGTTGTAGTGGATGCCGATGCTCTGTTCCTGCAGCACCGCGTTGTGCGAAACGAAGTCCACGTGCAGGCAGGCGGCCAGCGCGATCGGCCCGAGCGGGCAGTGCGGAGCGAAGCCGACATCGTAGGCTTCGGCCATCGCGGCGATCTTGACGCACTCGGTGATGCCGCCGGCATGCGACAGGTCCGGCTGCACCATGCCGATACCGCCGGCGGACAGCACGTTCTTGAATTCGAAGCGCGAGAACATGCGCTCGCCGGCCGCCAGCGGAATCGAGGTGCTCGCGGCCAGGCGCGGGTAGTACTCGGCCTGCTCGGCCAGCACCGGTTCCTCGACGAACAGCGGCTTGAACGGCTCCAGCTCGCGTAGCAGCGCCTTGGCCATCGGCGCGCCGACGCGGCCGTGGAAGTCGATGCCGAAGTCGATGCTGTTGCCGAAGGTCTCGCGGATCTCGGCGACCTTGACCACCGCCGCATCGACGGCGCGCGCGCTGTCGATCAGCTTCATTTCCTCGGTGCCGTTGAACTTGAAGGTGTCAAAGCCCAGCGCACGGTAGTCGGTGATCTGCTGGATGATCGCGCCCGGGCGATCGCCGCCGACCCAGCGATAGGTCTTCATGCGATCGCGCACCAGCCCGCCCAGCAGCTCGTACACCGGCACGCCCAGGGCCTTGCCCTTGATGTCCCACAAGGCCTGGTCGATACCGGCGATGGCGCTCATTAGGATGGCGCCGCCACGGTAGAAACCGGCGCGGTACATGGTCTGCCACAGGTCGTTGATGCGCGCCGGATCCTTGCCGACGACGTAGCCGGCCAGTTCGTGCACGGCGGCTTCCACCGAGCGCGCGCGGCCTTCGATGACCGGCTCTCCCCAGCCGGTGATGCCCTCGTCGGTTTCGACCTTGAGGAACAGCCAGCGCGGTGCGGCGTGGTAGGTGGTGAGGCGGGTAATCTTCATCCTTGCAGTTCCTGGTAGGCCTGTACGAAGGCGCGTGCATGCGTCTGGGTCGTTTCGAGCGATTGCGCGGGTTTGTACAGTTCGCCACCGATGCCGGCGCCAGCGGCGCCCTGGGCAACGAAGCCGGCCAGGGTCTGCGGGCTGACGCCGCCGACCACGTAGACCGGAATGTGCTTGGGCAGCACCGAGCGCAGCGCGCGCACATGCGCGGCGCCATAGGTGGCTGCCGGGAACAGCTTCAGGATCGTGGCGCCGGCATCGATGGCGTCGAACGCCTCGCTGGCGGTGGCGAAACCGGCGACCACGGTGAGCCCGCGCGACACCGCATGGCGGATCAGCGACGGGCGCGTATTCGGGGTGACGATGAAGCGCGCACCGATCTCGGCCAGGGTGTCGACATCGTCGTTGCGCAGCACGGTGCCGGCGCCGATCCAGGCGCGCTCGCCGTAGGTCTGCTGGGCCAGGGCGATGCTCTCGGCCCAGCGCGGCGAATTGAGCGGGATCTCGATCGCGTCGAAGCCGGCGTCGATCAGTGCACCGACATGGTCGAGCGTTTCTTCCGGCGTGATGCCACGCAGGATGGCGATCAGCGGCAGGGCGAACAGGCTGGCGGTGGTGTCTGAGGTCATCGTGTTACTCGCGATAGAGCGGAAAGCGGCCGTCGGCGTCCGAATGGGCGCCAGCGTCGGGGGAAGTTGCAGCGCTGCATAGCAGCGCGCGGAGGGCGGCAGGCAGCCGCGACGAGGTGGCTGCGGCACTTGCGTGCGCACTCCAACGGCCTGCAATTGGCCGGCAAGTTGCCGTCATCGTCGTCCACCTCCGCAATCATGGCGTGCGTGTTGCCATCTCGTGGAAGATGGGTCACGTCTGTTCTGGCCGCGCCCGGGAGGTAGGGGCTCCTGCTGCGGCGTTCGATAGCCTCGCGCGGGGAGATATGTGCTGCAAATGAAATTTTCGGCATATTCTATTCCTCCTACGAATACAGCTGCGTGGCGATACCCCATGGCAAATTCCGGCACTCCCTGGTTCAACGCTGCCCGCCTCAAGACGCGCCAGCTCCTGCTGCTGCTGCATCTGCACGAACAACGCTCGGTGCTGCGCGCGGCCGAGGCCGCCAGCATGACCCAACCGGCCGCCTCCAAGCTGCTGGCGGAAATGGAAGACATGCTGGGGGTGAAACTGTTCGAGCGGCATGCCCGCGGGGTGGAGCCCACTTGGTACGGCCATGTGCTGATCCGGCGTGCGCGTGCGGCGATGTCGGAGATCGGCCGGGCGCAGGAGGAAATCGCCGCGTTGCGCGCCGGGCGCATGGGCCAGGCCTCGATCGGTACGGTGGTCAATCCGGGCACCAACCTGGTGCCGCAGGCGATCGCCGAGGTCAAGCGCGAGTTCCCCGACATCCTGGTGCGGGTGGAAATGGATTACAGCCGCCCGCTGGTGGCCAAGTTGCTGGACGGCCAGCTGGACATCGTGATCGGCCGCATCCTGGGGCCGGAGGGCGTGGGCGAGCTGGAGTTCGAGCCGCTGGCCGACGAGCCGCATTCGGTGATCGCGCGTGCCGGCCACCCGCTGGCCAGTCGGACCGGCCTGCAGCATGCGGATCTGGTGCGGCATGGCTGGATCCTGCCGCCGGCCGACAGCGTGCTGCGCGCGCGGCTGGATTCGATGTTCATGGAGCACGGCGTGCAGACACCGACCAACGCGATCGAGACCTCGTCGCTGCCGGTGACCTCCACGCTGTTGCGTGGCACCGACATGCTGACCGCCTTGCCGGTGGAATCGGTGGCGCCGCTGATCCAGGCCAAGCTGCTGACCGTGCTGCCGATCGAGCTGGGCGTCCGCATGGAGTCGTTCGGCATCATCCGGCGGCGCGATTACATCCTGCCGCCCGGGGCCGAGCGCATTCTGCAGGCGCTGCGCACCACCGCGCGGCGTTTGTACCCCGGTCTGCGCGGGCCGGAATCCACCGGTTAAGCGGGCTCTTCCATTTGTATTCCGGCATGGCATACCAGGCTGTGAATTTTTCATTGGCTGGCGCTAGACCACGCGCCTATATCTGTGAGCCAGATCGCACGCTGAAGCGCACGTGAAGTCGGGCAGGTGATCGGCGGGCAAACCGTCAGATAGAGGGAGGGGCAGGCGTCCGTGCCGGCTCCGCCGTGATCACGCGGGCCGCGTCGCGGCGCCGCGACAACCAGTCTTCAGTCGTCTTGCGTCCTGGGAGGGATTCAGATGTACAAGTTTTCAAGCCATGCCTCGGCAGGGACGGGCGTGCACGCACGTCGTACCCCGCGTTTGCGTCATTCGGCCATGGCCGTCAGCATCGGGTTGCTGCTCGCCGCCCCCGTCTATGCGCAACAGGCGCAGTCGTCGCAGGCCGCCTCCAGCGCCAATGGCGGCACCAGCGCGGTGGATCTGGACACGGTGGAAGTGCGCGGCGTGCGCGCCAGCCTGATCAAGTCGCAGGTGATCAAGCGCGATGCCAGCCAGATCGTGGATTCGGTCAGTGCCGAAGACATCGGCGCCTTGCCCGACCGCAGCGTCACCGAAACCCTGCAGCGCGTCAGCGGCGTGACCATCGATCACTTCGCCGCACGCAGCGATCCGGACCATTTCTCCGCCGAAGGCAGCGGCGTGATGATCCGCGGCCTGACCCAGGTGCGCGGCGAACTCAATGGGCGCGACATCTTCAGCGCCGCCAGCGGCCGCGGGCTGAGCTTTGAAGACGTGCCGGCCGAGTTGATGGCCGGTGTGGACGTCTACAAGAACCCCTCGGCGGAAATCATCGAAGGCGGGCTGGGCGGCACGGTCAATCTGCGTACGCGCATGCCGTTCGACAATCCGGGCCGGATCGTCGGCGGCAATGTCGATTACAACTACGGCGACATGAGCAAGAAGTACAAGCCGTCGGCCTCGTTCCTGTTCAGCGACCGCTGGAACACCGGCATCGGCGAAATGGGCTTCATGATCGATGTCGCGCATTCGGAGCTGGCCACGCGCTCGGACGGCATCCAGGTGGAGCCGTACGTGCGGCGGACCGATGAGGCCGTGCTGGCCGGCAGCGGGCGCAGCGAAGTGTTCGTGCCGGGCGGGGTGAACTGGCGTCAGCTGGATTTCGAGCGCAAGCGCGACGGGATCGCGGCGGCGTTCCAGTGGAAGCCCAGCGACGCCACCGAGATCTATGCGCAGTTCCTGCGCTCGCGCTACGAGATGAACTGGCAGGAGCGCGCCGCGTTCTTCAACGACAGCAACAACAGCATCACGCCGGCACCGGGCACCACCTTCGACTACGACGATCGCGGCGCCTTCCTGCGCGGCTCGCCGGTATCCAGCTCGTGGCGCGGGGTGCTCACCGGCGATGGTGTGCGCTTCAATACCGATAACCGTTATTCCGAACAGCGCACCACCACCACCGACATGTCGGTGGGCTTCAGCCATTTCTTCAACGACAACCTGCAGATCAAGGGCGATATGCAGCTGGTGGAGTCGGAGAACGAACAGCTGGATTTCACCGTGTTCAGTGCGACCTATCTGCCGGGCCTGTCGTACGACGTGTCGGGCAAATATCCCAGCGTGCAGATCGCCAACCCGGGCTTTACCCAGGACCCGTCCAACTACTTCTGGGCGGCGGCGATGGATCACCTGGGCAAGAACCGCGGGCGGCAGCTGTCCACGCGTGTGGATCTGGAATACACCTTCGATAACAGCAGCTGGTTGCGCTTTGCGCGCTTCGGCATGCGCGCCACCGACCGCAATCAGATCAACAAGAATTCCGGCTACAACTGGGGCGTGATCTCCGACAACTGGGCCGCCATTCCGGGCACCAGCAACGGCCTGGCGAATATGTCCGAGTTCATGACCGACCAGTCGTCGTTGTTCACCTTCTCCGACTTCTTCCGCGGCGGGGTGAACGTGCCGACCACGCTGGTGGTGCCCAACAGCAGCCTGGTCAACAACTACCGCTCCGCCTCGCAGATGATCCAGCAGATCGTGGCGCTGCGCGGCTACGGCTGGGCGCCGGACACCTATCAGCCGCAGGACACCAACCGCCAGCACGAACGCACCCAGGCCGCCTACGCGGCGCTGTACTTCGGCAACGACGAGGCTTGGGGCGTGCCGGTGGACGGCAACATCGGCATCCGCGTGGTGCAGACCAAGACCCAGGCCGAAGGCTTCGGCCAGTTCCAGAACCTGGCCGGCCTCAATGTCTCACCGGAACTGCAGGCGCGCTATACCGGGCAGTACTTCGAGAACAACTCCCAGGGCAGCTATACCAACGTGCTGCCCAGCCTGAACCTGCGGCTGCGCTTCACCGACAGCCTGCAGTGGCGCTTTGCCGCCTCCAAGGCGATGGCGCGCCCGGACTACACCCAACTGCAGCCGTATGTGTTGCTCAACGTGGAAACCAACGACGCCGGCCAGGCGACCGATTTTGTCGGCACCGCCGGCAACCCGAACCTCAAGCCGATGGTGGCCAACCAGTTCGACACTGCGCTGGAGTGGTATTTCGACACCAGCGACATGCTGTACGCCACGCTGTTCTACAAGAAGGTCAAGGATTACTTCTCCACCCAGACCCGCAGCGAGATCTACGACAACCGCCCCTGGCTGGTGACGCGCCCGTACAACATGGACGAGGGCACCATCCGCGGCGCGGAGCTGGGCTATACCCAGTTCTTCGATCAGCTGCCGGGCTGGCTGAGCGGGTTCGGCGTCAATGCCAACTTCACCTTCGTCGACAGCCAGGGCGGCGCCAACACCGCCACCGACCCGTACACCAATACCACCGTCACCGGTGTCGAGCTGCCACTGGAAGGCCTGTCGCGGCGCAGCTACAACCTGGCCGGTATCTACGAGAAGGGCCCGTTGTCGTTGCGTCTGGCCTACAACTGGCGCTCGCGTTACCTGCTGACCACCAGCGATGCGTCCACCCGTCTGCCGACCTGGGCCGACGACTATGGCCAGCTCGACGGCTCGTTCTTCTACCGCTTCAACGAGCACCTGCAACTGGGCGTGCAGGCCAACAACCTGACCAACACGGTGACCAAGGTGCTGATGGGGCCGACCTCGTACGAAGGCGGCGAGGTGGATCCGCGTCTGTATACGCGCTCTTCGTTCGTCAACGACCGGCGCTATTCGCTGGTGCTGCGCATGAACTGGTAAGCGAAGGCCATCACGGAACTGCCGTGTGCGGGCTCGCAGACTTGAGCCCGCTTTGGCCGCTCCGGCCGTCCGGATCCGCAATGCCAGACCCAGCGGGTTTGTCGGCGTTGCTATAGTTTTTACGAATAGCTTTCCAGGAATATTTCATTGGTGTGGCACGACAGCGCCGCCCTATGCTCCGGCCGCAGCCGCTAGGTAAGCCTTGTCAGGATTACCACGCATCGCACCGCCCGGCCTTCCGGTCGTGGGCGGATGCGAGCCAGCACCAACGACGGGCAGGGCGTTCGCGTACCGGCCCGCTAAAAATTAGAAGTACATGCGTCCTGGGAGGGAGCACCATGTCAGTGCAACATCGCCACATTCCGGCAAGCCGGACTGTGGGTCAGCGTTCGATCCGTGATTTCCGCCGCTCCGTGATGGCCCTCAGTGTGGCCACGCTGTTGAGCACGCAGGCCTACGCGCAGGACGCGACCACCACAGCCACCCCGGCTCAGGACTCCACCACCCAGCAGCTCGACACCGTGCAGGTCACCGGCACGCGCAGCAGCGTCACCAAGGCGCAGCTGGTCAAGCAGAACGCCGAGCAGATCGTCGATTCCATCGTTGCCGAAGACATCGGCAAGCTGCCCGACAACAACGTCGCCGAGGCGCTGCAGCGCATCTCCGGTATCCAGATCTCGCGCAACTACGGCGAAGGCAGCTCGATCGCCATCCGCGGCCTGACCCAGGTGCGCACCGAACTCAATGGCCGTGACATCTTCACCGCCAACGATGGCCGTGGCCTGAGCTTCGAGGACGTGTCGGCCGAACTGCTCGGCGGCGTCAACGTGTACAAGAATCCCTCGGCCGACATGATCGAAGGTGGCCTGGGCGGCACCGTCGACCTGCGCACGCGCCTGCCGTTCGACTACGACGGCCGCAAGATCGCCGGCAGCGTCCAGTACAACTATTACGACCTGGCCGACGACGGCAAGCCGGCGTTCTCGGGCCTGTTCAGCGATCGCTGGCAGACCGGCATCGGCGAGATCGGCCTGCTGGTGAATTACTCGCAGCAGAAGAGCCCGTTCCGCCAGGACACCATCTCGATCGAGCCGTGGTACACGCAGACCGATCTGCCGGGCTATGAAGGCCAGGGCGTGTCGGTGCCGCACGGCGCCGGCATCAACACCACCATCGGTGAGCGCGAGCGCAAGACCGGTGCGTTCGCAATGCAGTGGCGCCCGAACGATTCGGTCGAGGTCTATACGCAGGTGCTGCGTTCGGATTACGACTTCAGCTGGCACGACTATTCGTTCTTCGCCCTGACCGGCGCCAACCCGATGCAGGGTTTGCCGGGCATCCAGGTCAACGACCGCAACGAGTTTGTCAATGGCTCGTTCCAGAACGTGCCGACCGAATCCAACACCAGCCTGACCGAGCGGCATTCGGTGACCACCGATTACTCGCTGGGCGCCAAGTGGACGGTCAACGAGAAGTTGACCCTGAGCACCGACTTCCAGTATGTCGATGCCACCACCAAGGGCACGCGCTACATCGTCGCCACCGGGCAGGACACCAGCCCGCAGTTCAACGTCGACTTCCGTGGCGATCTGCCGCGCCTGTCGGTGACCGATGCCAGCGGCGCGGAAGGCTATCTGGCCGATGCCAACAACTACGACGGCTGGCGCTGGCACCTGGACAACAAGGACGACAACAAGGGCACCGAGTTCGCCTGGCGCGCCGACATGGACCTGGCCTTCGACAGCGACTTCGTGCGCAGCTTCAAGGCCGGTGTGCGTTACACCGACCGCGATGCCGAGACCAAGGGCAATATCTACCGTTTCATGTGCATCAACGATTGCTCGGGTACGCCGTTCTCTCAGTACCCGACCATCGGCCTGGTGACCAACCCGATCACCGACTTCTTCCGTGGTGAGAGCAGCACCTTCGGCCGCACGCTGACGGCTGCCGACTCGGCAGTGGCCAACTACGAGCAGACCCTGGCCACCTTCGGTGCCAGCCCGCTGGAATTTGCGCCCAACAACATCAATACGCAGAACGAGAAGACCTACGCGGCCTATGGCGTGCTGCGCTTCGGCGTGGACAGCGACTCGATTCCATTCGACGGCAACATCGGCGTGCGCGTGGTGCGGACCGAGGTGGGCTCGCAGGGCGTGCGCACCGGAACCGACAGCGAAGGCGGCGGACTGATCCCGGTGGATGCGCAGCAGACCTATACCGACGTGCTGCCCAGCTTGAACCTGCGCTGGATGCTGAGCGATCAGCTGCAGTGGCGTTTTGCGGCCTCGCGCGGCATCTCCCGTCCCACCTTCGACCGGCTCAACCCAAACCTGAGCCTGAGCACCGGCACCTCCAATGGTGCCTCGACCTTCACCGGTACCGCGGGTAACCCGAGTCTGGAAGCGGTCAAGGCCGACCAGTTCGACACCGCGCTGGAGTGGTACTTCGGCCAGGGCTCGATGATGTACGGCACCTTGTTCTACAAGAAGGTCGAAGGCTTCATCGCCAATGCCGTCTTCAACGAGGTCTACGACGGCCAGGTCTGGCAGATCACCCGTCCGGTCAACGGCGATGCCGGCAAGATCCGCGGTGCGGAATTGGGCTATACGCAGTTCTTCGACTTCCTGCCGGGCTGGCTGAGCGGCTTCGGCCTGCAGACCAACTACACCTATGTCGACAGCGAGGCGCCGAGCCCCACCGCCACCGACACCAACGGCCAGGCGCTGACCGTGCCGCTGGAAGGCCTGTCCAAGAACAGCTACAACGCGATCCTCAGCTACGAAACCTCGCGCTTCCAGGGCCGTGTGGCCTACAACTGGCGCAGCGACTGGCTGGTGACCACCGCGGGCAACGGCACCGGCAACCTGCCGGTCTACAACAAGGGCTTCGGCCAGCTGGATGCCTCGCTGCGTTTCAACATCAATGATGTGTGGTCGATTTCGCTCGATGGCGTGAATCTGCTCGATACCCGTCGCGAAAGCTATCTGGGCACCGAGTCGCGCTACCGTGACTTCGTGATCAACGATCGTCGGTATGGCCTGACATTGCGGGCCAGCCTGTAGAACGCGCCGTAGGAAGTGCGTCTCCGGTCCGGCGAGCTGTGCAGGCAGCCCGTCGGGCCGGTGTTTTTCCTATCGACGGCAGGCCGTCGATCGCAAGAGGAGCCGGAGGAATGATCGCTGTGATCGATCCGCCTACTGTGCGCCGCGTTACCGCAGCGATGTGGCCGGTCCGTGTATGGCTGGCACTGCTGGTGCTGTTGTCGCTTTCGATCCTGCCGCTGCAGGCCGCCGATCCGGCGTCCCAGGGGCCTTACCAATGGCGCAGCGTCGCCATCGGCGGTGGCGGATTCGTCACCGGTGTGCTGTTTCATCCCGCCGAGCGCGACCTTGCGTATGCACGCACCGATGTCGGTGGTGCGTACCGCTGGGATGCGCGCGCGCAGCAGTGGGTGGCGCTGACCGACTGGCTGGGCGCCGACGACTGGAACCTGATGGGGATCGATGCGTTCGCGGTCGATCCTGCCGACCCGCAGGCGCTGTATCTGGCTGCGGGCACCTACATGCACGAGCGCGCCGGCAATGCCGCGGTGCTGCGCTCGTTCGACCGCGGCCGCAGTTTCGAGCGTGCCGAGTTGCCGTTCAAACTCGGCGGCAATCAATTGGGCCGTGCCAATGGCGAACGGCTGGCGGTGGACCCGCACGATGGTCGTGTGCTGTTGCTGGGCTCACGCGATGCAGGCCTGTGGCGCAGCGACGATCGCGGCGCGCACTGGGCGCGGGTGGATGCATTTCCCGCCGAGGCAATGGCGGGCGCGACGGCGCGCAATCATGTCGGACGCGAACAGGCGGTGGGCATCGCCTTTGTCGTCTTCGATGCCGCCAGCGGCCGTGCCGGCCGTCCGACCCCGCGCATCTATGTCGGCGTGTCCACCGCGCAGACCAGTCTGTATGTTTCCGACGACGCCGGTCGCAGCTGGTCGGCGGTGGCCGGGCAGCCCAAGGGCCTGCGTCCCAGTCATATGGCCGGCGGCAGCGATGGGCAGTGGTACCTGAGCTACGGCGACCAGCCCGGGCCGGACCTGATGGCCGGCGGCGCGCTGTGGAAATACACCCCGGCGCAGGGGCGCTGGACCGAGATCAGCCCGATCGCGCAGCCGGCCGGCGGCGATGGTTTCGGCTGGGGCGCGGTGGCGGTGGATCCGCAACAGCCGCAGGTGCTGCTGGCCAGCACCTTCCGCCGTCGTAGCCCGCGCGATGAGCTATTCCGCAGCGTCGACGGCGGGCGCAGCTGGACGCCGTTGCTGGCGGGCGCGCAGTTCGATCACAGCGCAGCGCCGTGGACCGCGCAGGCCACGCCACACTGGATGGGTGCGCTGGCGATCGATCCGTTCGACAGCAACCACGCGCTGTTCGTCACCGGCTACGGCATCTGGGCTTCGCGCAACCTGCAGGATTTCGCCAGGCAGCAGCGGCCGTTGCAGTGGTGGTTCCAGGATCGTGGGCTGGAAGAGACCGTGCCGCTGGATCTGCTGAGCCCGATGCAGGGCGCGCACCTGCTCAGTGCGCTGGGCGATATCGACGGCTTCCGGCATGACGATCTGGAGCGTGCGCAGCTGCAGTACGCCGGCCCGCGCCTGACCAATGGCGAGAGCATCGATGCCGCCGGGCAGGCCGCGCAGTGGGTGGTGCGCAGCGGCACCGTGCGCGATCGCCGCAACAACGAGATCCGCGCGCTGTACTCGCGCGATGGCGGTACGCAGTGGACGGCGTTCGCCAGCGAGCCGCCAGCCGGGCAGGGCGCCGGCAACATCGCCATTGCCGCCGATGCATCCCATGTGGTGTGGGCGCCCGAGAAAGGCGGCAGCTGGCGCACCGCCGATTTCGGCAAGCACTGGCAGCGGGTGCAGGGGCTGCCCGAGACCGCGGTGGCGGTGGCCGATCGCGTCGATGCACGGCGCTGGTATGCAGTGGATACCGCCAGCGGGCGCTTGTACGAGAGCGGCGATGGTGCGTCGAACTTTCGCGACACCGGTGTCCAGGCCGGCAACCCGGCGCGCGACGAACGGGCGCGCCCGCAGCTGCGCCCGGATCCGTGGCGGGCGGGGGTGGTGTATCTGGCCAGCCCCGCGCTGGGCGTGATGCGCTGGCAGGAGGGGCGTTTGCAGACCTTGTCCAGGCCGGATGAGGCGCGTTCGCTGGGCATCGGCAAGGCGTTGCGCGATGGCGCACCGCCGGCGCTGTATCTGGCCGGCCGCGTGGATGGAGTGGACGGCGTATTCCGCTCCGACGATGAAGGCGCGCACTGGTTGCGCATCAACGACGACGCGCACCGGTTCGGCAAGCCCTACAGCGTCACCGGTGATCCGCGCCTCCCCGGGCGCGTGTACTTCGCCACCGGTGGGCGTGGCATCTTCTACGGCGATCCACGATGAGCGCTGCGTCCCTGTGCGCGTCATCGCGCTGTCTTACCGTGTACGGCGGCATGCGCCGTCGCATCGCTGCGCGCCGAGTGGCCGCGCCGACCCTGGAGATCACTGCATGACCGTTTCCCTCATCCGTCGTGGCTGCCTGTTGGGCCTGGTGCTGGCCAGCCCTGCCGCATTGGCGCAACCGAGCCTGCCGTTGTTGTTCGCCGATGGCGCGGTGCTGCAGCGCGACCAGGCGATGCCGGTGTGGGGCTGGGCCACGCCCCATGCCGCCATCACGGTCAGCTTCGACGGCAAGCGGGCCACCGCCAAGGCCGATGCCAAGGGCCAGTGGAAGGTCAGCCTGCCCGCACACAAGGCCGGCGGCCCCTATGTGCTGAGCGTGCAGGGCGACGGCGGCGAGTTGCAGGTGCGCGATGTGCTGGTCGGCGATGTGTGGCTGGCCAGCGGTCAATCGAACATGGAGTGGCCGCTGGCGCAGGCCAGCGATGGCCGGCAGGCGGTGGCGGCGGCCAACGACCCGCAGTTGCGGCACTTCAAGGTGCCCAAGTCGTGGTCGCTGCAGCCGGAAGCGCGCCTGACCGGCGGCGATTGGAAGGCCGCCACACCGGACAACGCCGGCGAGTTCACCGCAGTCGGTTATTTCTTCGCCAAGGAGCTGCGCGCCAGCACCGGCGTGCCGATCGGCATCGTCAACAGCACCTGGGGCGGCAGCGCGATCGAGGCGTGGATGGATGCGACCTCGCTGGGCCTGGATGCCGGGCAGAACCAGGGCGCGATCGAAGCGATCAAGCAGCGCGATGCCGCTGCGCAGGCGGCCACCGGCAAGCGCATTGCGCGCTGGCCCAAGGTGGATGGCGAGATGCCGCAGTGGCGCGAAGCGACATTCGACGACAGCGACTGGGACAGCATCCCGACCACCCAGCAGTGGGAATCCAGCGGCTATGACGGCATGGACGGGATCGCCTGGTATCGCACCACGGTCACCCTGAGCGCTGCCGAAGCCAAGGCCGGCATCACGTTGGGCGTGGGACAGATCGACGACTCGGACATCACCTACGTCAATGGCCAGCAGGTCGGCACGACCGAAAAGCAGTGGAACCTGCCGCGCGTCTACACCGTGCCGGCCTCGGTCTTGCATGCAGGGGTCAACCACATCGCGGTGCGGGTGGAAGATCTCAGTGGCGGTGGCGGCATGCATGGCCCGGACGAGCAGCGCTTCGTGCAGACCAGCGCCGGTGCCAAACGCGCGTTGGGCGGCTGGAAGTTCCGCCCCGCCGCCGTGCGCGTGTCGCTGGTCGACAACAAGAATCAGCTGCCCACGCTGCTGTACAACCAGATGATCCATCCGCTGCAGCCGTTCCCGGTCAAGGGCGTGATCTGGTACCAGGGCGAAACCAATGCCAGCGACACCGGCGCGCTGAAGTACCGTGAACAGTTCGCCGCGATGATCCAGCAATGGCGCGCCGAACGTGGCGCGAAAACGCTGCCGTTCCTGTGGGTGCAGCTGGCCAACTTCAAGGCCGGCGGCGACAAGGGCGAGCTGAGTCCGTGGGCACTGTTGCGCGAGTCGCAGTCCAAGACGCTGGCGCTGCCGGCGACCGGGCAGGCGGTGATCATCGATATCGGCAACCCCGCCGATATCCATCCCACCAACAAGCGCGATGTCGGCCATCGCCTTGCGCTTGCTGCACGTCATGTGGCGTACGGCCAAACGCTGGTGTACAGCGCGCCGGTGTTCAAGCAGGCGCGCTTTGTCGATGGTCAGGCAATGCTGAGTTTCGATCTGCAGGGCAGTGCCTTGCAGGTGCGTAATGGTGGCGAAGTGCAGGGCTTCCGCGTCGCCGGTGCCGACAAACACTTCCATCCGGCCACCGCACGCATTGAGGGCGATCGCGTGATCGTGCGCAGCGACGCGGTGGCTGCACCGGTCGCTGTGCGCTACGGCTGGAGCGAAAACCCGGACGACGCCAACCTGGTCAATCGCGAACAGCTTCCCGTTTCCCCCTTCCGCACCGATACCTGGTGACACGGAGTCTTATGTCCATGCATTCCCCCGTTGCACGTGTGATCGCTCCTTCCCCTGCACGCCGTTACCTGCGTCCGCTGCTGCTGTCCGCGCTGACGCTGGCCCTGGCGGCGTGCCAATCCGGCGAGCAGGACGACAAAGCCAAACCGGCCGCAGTCGCACCGAATGCCGGTAGCGCAGCGACCGCGCCTGCCACGGCAGCGGCGCCGGCTGCGCAGACGCCGATGCCGCAGTTCGTCAGCAAGGACGGCAAGCACGCGTTGATGGTCGATGGTGCGCCGTTCCTGATCCTGGGCGCGCAGGTCAACAACTCCAGCAACTATCCCGGCGTGATGGACAAGGTGTGGCCGGCGATGCAGGTGCTGGGCCCCAACACCGTGCAGGTGCCGATCGCCTGGGAGCAGGTCGAGCCGGAAGAAGGCAAGTTCGATTTCTCCTTCGTCGATACGCTGCTCACGCAGGCACGCGAGCACAAGGTGCGGCTGGTGCTGCTGTGGTTTGCGACCTGGAAGAACAACGGCCCGGCGTATGCGCCGCATTGGGTCAAGACCGACAACCAGCGCTTCCCACGCGTGGTGACGCGCGAGGGCAAGGCGATCGGGTCGCTGTCGCCGCATGCGCAGGCCACCCTGGATGCCGACCGCAAGGCCTTTGTCGCCTTCATGCAGCACCTCAAGCAGGTCGATCCGCAGCACACCGTGATCATGATCCAGCCCGAGAACGAGCCGGGCACCTACGGCAGCGTGCGCGACTTCTCGCCGATGGCGCAGCAGCTGTTCGACGGCCCGGTGCCGGAAGAGCTGCTCAAGCGCTTGAACAAGCAGCCGGGCAGCTGGGCACAGGTGTTCGGTGCCGATGCGGACGAGATCTTCCATGCCTGGTCGATCGGTCGCTACATCGACCAGGTGGCCGAAGCCGGCAAGGCCGAATACCCGCTGCCGATGTACGTCAACGCCGCACTGCGTGGCCCGTTCAATCCCGGCCAGCCCGGCCAGTACGCTAGCGGCGGCCCCACCGACAACGTGCTGGATGTGTGGAAGGCCGCCGGCCCGCATATCGACCTGCTGGCGCCGGACATCTACATGCCCGAGTACCGTACCTACACCACGGTACTGGAGCGCTACGCCCGCCCGGACAATGCGCTGTTCGTCGCCGAAACCGGCAACCGCCCGGAATACGCGCGCTATCTGTTCCCCGCGCTGGGCCACGACGGCATCGGCTGGTCGGCGTTCGGCATGGACTACACGCGTTATTCCAACTATCCGCTGGGCGCCAAGCACGTCAACGCAGACACCCTGGCCCCGTTCGCGCTGGGTTTCGAGCTGGTCAAGCGCGGCATGCGTCCGTTCGCCAAGGCCGCGTCCGAAGGCAAGCTGCACGGCACCGCCGAAGAACCCGGCCAGGCGGTGCAGGAGCTGCAGCTCAACGAACGTTGGGGCGCCACCATCACCTACGGCGTGCCGCAGTTCTGGTTCAAGGGCGAGCCGCCGGGCAACCCCGAGCCGATCGGCGCGGCCTTGATCGCCGAGCTCGGCCCTGACGAATTTCTGGTCACCGGCTACCACGTGCGCGTGACCCTGCATCCGGCCAGCGAAGCGACCGCCAACATGCTCTACGACCGCGTCGAGGAAGGCGTCTACGACGGCAGCGACTGGAAGTTCGAGCGCAACTGGAACGGCGACCAGACCGATTACGGCGTCAACTTTTCCAGCGCACCGCAGCTGCTGAAGATCAAGCTGGCCACTTACAAGTAAACCTGCACGGCCACTTGCTGCGCAGCCAGATCGCTGCGCAGCACGCCGGCTTCCAGGTCGAACGCAATGAACCCATGCGTTGCCGCCCCCGCGGCAGCGTTTCGTAATTCCAAGGGAGTGAACATGCAAACCATCAACCGTTCCGCCGGCCATGCGCCTGCCACCCGACGTACCCCGCTTGCGCAGTGCCTGGCGTTGTCGCTGGCCTTGCTGGCCAATGCCGCGCACGCGCAGGAAGTGCGCAAGGCCGCCGATGGCGTCACCGTGGTGCCGAGCGCCAAGGGCGCCGCACCGGTGCGTCTGCAGGTGGTCGATGCCGGCATCATCCGCGTCAGTGCCGACCCGGACGGCGACTTCGCGCGCAGCCCCAGCCTGATGCGCGTCCCGGTGCAGGGCGATGGCAACTTCCAGCTGGCCGAGCAGGGCGACCGCGTGCAGCTGAAGACCGGCAAGGTCACCGCCACCGTGTCCACCGTCGATGGCCATGTCAGCTTCGCCGATGCCAATGGCAAGCCGGTGTTGTCGGAGGTTGCCGGCGGGCGCAGTTTTGCGCCGCTGAAAGTGGAGGGCAAGCAGTACCTGAGCGTACGTCAGCGCTTCCAGTCGCCCGACGACGAAGCCCTATACGGCTTCGGCCAGCACCAGCAGGGCTGGATGAACCAGAAGGGCCGCAACATCGAGTTGCAGCAGAACAATATCGACATGGCGGTGCCGTACCTGGTGTCCAGCCGCAACTACGGCCTGCTGTGGGACAACAACTCGATCAGCCGCCTGGGCGACCCGCGCGGCCTGCAGCCGCTGCCCAAGACGTTGAAGTTGTACGACGCCAAGGGCAAGGCCGGTGCGCTGACCGCGCGTTATGCGATCAACGGCAAGCAGATCGTCGAGCGTCGCGAGAGCGAGGTGAACTACCAGTACCTCAGCGACCTGACCAAGTATCCGAAGAAGGCGATCACCAAGGACAAGGACAGCCGCATGCAGGTCACCTGGGAGGGCGAGATCGAAGCGCTCACCGGTGGCGAGCACACCTTCTCGCTGTATTCGAGCGAGTACGCCAAGCTGTACGTGGACGGCAAGCTGGTCGTTGATCGCTGGCGCCAGAACTGGAATCCGTGGAATCACGAGTTCAAGCTGGATCTGGAGCCGGGCACGCGCCACACCGTCAAGGTCGAGTGGGACCTGATCGACCCCAGCTACATCGCGTTGCTGCACCGCGACCCGCTGCCGGCCGCCGAAGCGAAGGACCTGTCGCTGTGGTCCGAAGCCGGCCAGATGATCGACTACTACTTCGTCTCGGCCGATTCCTACGATCAGGCCGTGGCCGGCTACCGCGAGCTCACCGGCAAGTCGGTGATGCTGCCCAAGTGGGCCTACGGCTTCTGGCAAAGCCGCGAGCGCTACAAGAGCCAGGACGAGTTGGTCGGCGCGGTGGCCGAATACCGCAAGCGCAAGTTGTCGCTGGACAACATTGTGCTCGACTGGTCGTACTGGCCCGAGAATGCCTGGGGCTCGCACGATTTCGACCCGCAGCACTTCCCCGATCCGGACGGCATGGTCAAGGCCGTGCACGACATGCATGCGCAGATCATGATTTCGATCTGGCCCAAGTTCTATCCCACCACCGCCAACTACAAGGAACTGGACGCGGCCGGTTTCATGTTCAAGCGCAACGTGGAAGTGGGTGAGCTGGACTGGATCGGCAAGGGCTACAAGAACTCGTTCTACGATCCGTATTCGGAAAAGGCGCAGGCGATCTACTGGCGCCAGGTCAACGAGAAGCTCAACAGCAAGGGCTTCGATGCGTGGTGGATGGACGCCGACGAACCGGACGTGCATTCCAACCTGGACATCGGCGAGCGCAAGGCGCGCACCACGCCCAACGCGCTGGGCTCGTCCACCGAATACTTCAACTCCTACCCGCTGCCGCACACCCATGGCGTGTACGTGGGCGACCGTGCGGCCGACGACAAGCGCGTGTTCATCCTCTCGCGCAAGGGCTATGCCGGCACCCAGCGCAATGCGGTAGCGGTGTGGAGCGGGGACATCGTCTCGCGCTGGGACGACATGCGCGACCAGATCTCCGGTGGCGTCAACATGGCGCTGTCGGGCCTGCCCAACTGGACCTTCGACATCGGCGGCTTTGCGGTGGAGAAGCGCTACGAGAACCAGGACCCGGCACACCTGCCGGAATGGCGCGAACTCAACACGCGCTGGTTCCAGTTCGGTGCATTCGTGCCGATTTTCCGCTCGCACGGCCAGTTCCCGTACCGCGAGATCTGGAACATCGCCCCGGAAGGCACGCCGTTCTACGACAGCATGGCGTACTACAACCGCCTGCGTTACGCGCTGCTGCCGTACATCTACAGCCTGGCCGGCGACACCTATCAGCGCGATGGCGTGATCATGCGCGGCATGATGATGGACTTCCCGAACGACCCCAAGGTCCGCGACATCAACGACCAGTACCTGTTCGGCCCGGCCTTCCTGGTCGCACCGGTGACCCGCTTCGGCGCCACCTCGCGTCAGGTCTATCTGCCGGCCGGCAGCAGCTGGCTGGATTTCGCCACCGGCAAGCGCTACGAAGGCGGCCAGAGCATCGAAGCGGCCGCGCCGATCGAGCGCATGCCGTTGTTCGTGCGCGCCGGTTCCATCGTGCCGACCGGCCCGGTGCAGGAATACGTGGATCAGAAGCCGGATGCGCCGCTCACCGTGGTGGTCTACACCGGTGCCGACGGCCAGTTCTCGCTGTATGAGGACGACGGCAAGGGCTACGGCTACGAGAAGGGCGAGTTCAGCCGCATTCCGCTGAGCTGGAACCAGGCCAAGGGCGAGCTGAGCATCGGCAAGCGCGAAGGCAGCTGGACCGGCATGCAGGCCAAGCGCACCGTCAACGTGCGCTTCGTCGACGGCCCGCGCGAGGACGCCGGTGCGCTGGAGCCCAGGACCGATGCCAGCATCCAGTACGACGGCAATCCGGTCAGCGTGTTGCAGCGCAAGATTGCGCCCGGCAAAGCGCGTCGTCGATGATCGCAACTCGTTGTCAGTCAGTGAGTGCGCAGATGCCGGATCGCCGCAAGGCTCGGGCGTGCAGGTCCGGTCATGCAGCACGGTGGTGCACGTGCTGACCCGCAGGGAAGTCTGCAAGGCAACCGGTGCCGCACTCGCGGCGCTGGGCGCTGCGCCGGCTGCGTCCGCCATTGCTGCGCCGGCCAAGGCTGCCGGCGAGCAATCGCTGCCTGCCGTTGCTGCGGGCGATGCTTTGCAGCTGTGGTACCGCGAACCGGCCAACGAATGGGTGCAGGCGCTGCCGGTCGGCAACGGCCGGCTGGGCGCGATGGTGTGGGGCGGCATTGCCCACGAGCGCCTGCAACTCAACGAGGACACGCTGTACGCAGGTGGCCCGTACGATGCCACCAGCCCCGACGCACTGGCAGCCTTGCCACAAGTGCGCGCGCTCGTGTTTGCCGGGCGCTATGCCGAAGCCGAAACCCTGGCCGACGCAAAGATGCTCTCGCGTCCGCTCAAGCAGATGCCGTATCAACCGCTGGGCGATCTGTTGCTGGATTTCGATCGTGCCGACGGCATCAGCGAGTATCGCCGCCAGCTCGATCTGGATACCGGCGTGGCTACCACCACGTTCCGCTCCGGCGGTGCTGTGCACAAGCGCGAAGTGTTCGTGTCGGCACAGTCGCAATGCATCGTGGTGCGCCTGTCCTGCGATCGGCCACGCGCGATTTCCCTGCGCGTGGGCATCGACAGCCCGCAGACCGGCGCGGTCACGGTGGAGCAGGGCGGGCTGCTGTTCAGCGGCCGCAACGGCAGCTTCGCCGGCATCGACGGCAAGCTGCGTTTTGCCTTGCGCGTGCTGCCGCAGGTCAAGGGCGGCACGCTCAGCGTGCTGCGTGACCGCCTGCGCATCGACGCCGCCGATGAAGTGGTGCTGCTGCTCACCGCCGCCACCAGCTACCAACGCTTTGATGCAGTCGATGGCGATCCGTTGGCATTGACCGCAGCAAGCATGCAGAAGGCCGGCAAGCTGGACTATGCCGCATTGCTGCGTGCGCATCTGGCCGATCACCAGCGGCTGTTCCGGCGCGTGGCGATCGATCTGGGGACCAGCGAGGCGGCGGCACTGCCCACCGACGAGCGCGTGCAGCGTTTTGCGCAGGGCAACGACCCGGCGCTGGCCGCGTTGTATCACCAGTTCGGCCGTTATCTGCTGATCTGCAGCTCGCGGCCCGGCACCCAGCCGGCCAATCTGCAGGGCATCTGGAACGACCTGATGCAGCCGCCGTGGGAAAGCAAGTACACCATCAACATCAACACCGAGATGAACTACTGGCCCAGCGAGGCCAACGCGCTGCACGAGTGCGTCGAACCGCTGGAATCCATGTTGTTCGATCTGGCCAAGACCGGCGCGCACACCGCACGTGCGATGTACGACGCACCGGGTTGGGTGGTGCACAACAACACCGATCTGTGGCGCCAGGCCGGGCCGATCGATGGCGCCAAGTGGAGCCTGTGGCCGATGGGTGGCGTCTGGCTGTTGCAGCAGCTATGGGACCGCTGGGATTACGGCCGCGACCGTGCCTATCTGGGCAGGATCTACCCCTTGTTCAAGGGCGCGGCGGAGTTCTTCGTCGCCACGCTGGTGCGTGATCCGCAGACCGGCGCGATGGTGACCAACCCATCGATGTCGCCGGAAAACCAGCATCCGTTCAACGCCGCGCTGTGTGCCGGCCCCACCATGGATGCGCAGCTGCTGCGCGATCTGTTCGCCCAATGCATCGCGATGAGCAAGCTGCTCAAGGTCGACGACGCCTTCGCGCAACAACTGAGCACGCTGCGCGAGCAATTGCCGCCCAACCGCATCGGCAAGGCGGGGCAATTGCAGGAGTGGCAACAGGACTGGGACATGCAGGCGCCGGAGATCCATCACCGCCATGTCTCGCATCTGTACGCCTTGCATCCTTCGAGCCAGATCAATCTGCGCGATACGCCCGAGCTTGCCGCCGCGGCCAAGCGCACGCTGGAAACGCGCGGCGACAACGCCACCGGCTGGGGCATCGGCTGGCGGCTGAATCTGTGGGCACGGCTGGCCGATGGCGAGCATGCCTACCGCATCCTGCAACTGCTGATCTCGCCCGAGCGCACCTACCCGAATCTGTTCGACGCGCATCCGCCGTTCCAGATCGACGGCAACTTCGGCGGCACCGCCGGCATCACCGAAATGCTGCTGCAAAGCTGGGGCGGCAGCGTGTTCCTGCTGCCTGCCTTGCCCAAGGCATGGCCGCGCGGCAGTGTGCGTGGCTTGCGCGTGCGCGGCGGTGCCAGCGTGGACCTGCAGTGGGAGGGCGGCCGCCTGCAGCAGGCACGCGTGCACAGCGAGCGGGGCGGGCGCTATCAACTGTCTTACGCAGGGCAGACCCTGGACCTGGAACTGGGTGCCGGCCGCACCCGGCAGGTGGGCCTCAACAACAACCGATTGGTGACGCAATGAGCTTGTACGTAGGACTGGATGTGGGCACGCAGAGCGTCAAGCTGGTGGCCTACGATCCGCAGGAGCGCGCCGTGGTCGCCACGATCGCCGCGCCGATGGAACTGATCAGCCGCGACGACGGCACCCGCGAGCAACAGGCGCAGTGGTGGATCGACGGCATCGTGCATTGCTTCGCGCAGCTCGATGGCGAGCAGCGTGCGCAGGTGCGTGGCATCTCGGTCTCCGGCCAGCAGCATGGTTTCGTGCCGGTGGCCGCCGATGGCAGCGTCACCGCACCGGTGAAGCTGTGGTGCGATACCAGCACCGCACTGGAATGCGAGGAAATCATGGATGCGGTGGGCGGCGCCGCAGGCAGCGTGGCCACCGCCGGCAACCCGATCATGGCCGGCTACACCGCCTCCAAGCTGCCGTGGACGCGCAAGCATCGCCCCGAGGCGTATGCGGCGATGACCACGGTGATGCTGCCGCACGACTACGTGAACTTCTGGCTCACCGGCGAGCGCTTTGCCGAAGTCGGCGATGCCTCCGGCACCGGGTGGCTGGACGTGCGCACGCGGCAGTGGTCCGAGCGCATGCTCGGCGCGGTGGATGCGCAGCGCGACCTGCGCGAGGCACTGCCGCCGCTGGTGGAGACCGGCGCGGTCTATGCCTTGTCCGACGCAGCTGCCGATGCCTTGAATCTACCGGCCGGCGTGCGTGTCACCACCGGCGGCGGCGACAACATGATGGCCGCCATCGGCACCGGCAACGTGGTGCCGGGACGCCTGACCATGAGCCTGGGTACCTCGGGCACCTTGTTCGCCTACGCCGATCACCCGGTGGTGGACGACGGGGCACGCTGGGCCGCGTTCTGCTCGTCCAGTGGCGGCTGGCTGCCGCTGATCTGCACCATGAACTGCACCGTCGCCACCGAAGCGGTGATGCGCATGTTCTCGATCACCCGCGAGCAGACCGACGCCTTGATCGCGAGTACCACGCCGGGCGCCGATGGGCTGGTGCTGCTGCCGTTCTTCAACGGCGAGCGCACCCCGGACTTGCCGGCCGCCCGCGGCTGCCTGTTCGGCATGGACCTGCACAACACCACCCCGGCGCATTTCTACCGCGCCGCGATGGAAGGGGCGACCTACAGCCTGCGCAACGGCTTCGATGCCTTCGTTGCGGCGGGTCTGCAGTTCGACACCATCCTGCTCACCGGCGGCGGCAGCAAGAGCGCGCAATGGCGGCAGATGGTGGCCGATATCTTCAACCTGCAGGTCGTGGTGCCGACCCAGCCCGAAGGCGCTGCCTTCGGTGCCGCGCTGCAGGCCTTGTGGGCCTGCGATCGCGATGACGGCGGTACGCACGCGTTGTCGGATGTGGTGCTGGAGCATCTGCAGGTGGACGACAGCCTGTCGGCGCGCCCGGATCCGCAGCGCGTGGCCCAGTATCAGCAGCACTACCAGCACTTCCTCAAGCACCTGCATGTGGTCAGCCCGCTCTACGCCGGCTGATCGACACGCTTTCTACAACTCCCCCAGCAGCAAGGACATTCCACCCCATGAGCAACACCGTCTACATCGGCGCCAAGGAATATTTCCCCGGTATCGGCAAGATCGGCTTCGAAGGCCGCGACTCGGACAACCCGCTGGCGTTCAAGGTCTACGACGCCAACAAGCAGGTCGGCGACAAGACCATGGCCGAGCATCTGCGCTTTGCCGTGGCCTACTGGCACAGCTTCTGCGGCAACGGCGCCGATCCGTTCGGCCCGGGCACGCGCGCGTACCCGTGGGATATCGGCAACACCGCGTTGAATCGCGCCGAAGCCAAGGCCGATGCCGCGTTCGAGTTCTTCACCAAGCTCGGCGTGCCGTACTACTGCTTCCACGACATCGACCTGTCGCCCGATGCCGACGACATCGGTGAGTACCAGAGCAACCTCAAGCACATGGTCGGCATCGCCAAGCAGCGTCAGGCCGACACCGGCATCAAGCTGCTGTGGGGCACCGCCAACCTGTTCTCGCACCCGCGTTACATGAATGGTGCGTCGACCAATCCGGACTTCAATGTCGTCGCGCGTGCGGCGGTGCAGGTCAAGGCCGCCATCGATGCCACCGTCGAGCTGGGCGGCGAGAACTACGTGTTCTGGGGCGGCCGCGAAGGCTATGCCTGCCTGCACAACACCCAGATGAAGCGCGAGCAGGACAATATGGCGCGCTTCTTGACCCTGGCACGCGACTACGGCCGCGCGATCGGCTTCACCGGCAACTTCCTGATCGAGCCCAAGCCCATGGAGCCGATGAAGCACCAGTACGACTTCGACAGCGCCACGGTGATCGGCTTCCTGCGTCAGCACGGCCTGGACCAGGACTTCAAGCTCAACATCGAGGCCAACCACGCCACGCTGTCGGGCCACAGCTTCGAGCACGACCTGCAGGTGGCCTCCGACGCCGGCCTGCTCGGCAGCATCGATGCCAACCGCGGCAACCCGCAGAACGGCTGGGATACCGACCAGTTCCCGACCGACCTGTACGACACCGTCGGCGCGATGCTGGTGGTGCTGCGCCAGGGCGGGCTGGCACCGGGTGGGCTGAACTTCGATGCCAAGGTACGCCGCGAGTCGTCCGACCCGCAGGATCTGTTCCTGGCGCATATCGGCGGCATGGACGCGTTCGCACGCGGGCTGGAAGTGGCCAATGCGCTGCTGACCTCCTCGCCGCTGGAGCAGTGGCGCGCCGAGCGCTACGCCAGCTTCGACAGCGGCGCGGGCGCGGACTTTGCCAACGGCAGCAGCACGCTGGTGGATCTGGCCAAGTACGCCGCCGGCAACGAACCCAAGCAGCTCAGCGGCCGTCAGGAAGCCTACGAGAACCTGATCAACCAGTATCTGACCCGTTGATGTCCCGTGGCCGGCGGCGCACTGCGCGTCGCCGGCCGATGTCGGCCGCCCCCGTGGCCGCTCCCTTGCATGCTTCCAGGTGAATCCATGTCCAGTGTCTCCGTAAACGGCGCCCCCGATGCCGGTGAGAACACCCGTTTTATCGTCCTGATCAGTTGCGTAGCCACGATCGGCGGTTTTTTGTTCGGTTTCGATAGCGGTGTGATCAACGGCACTGTCGACGGCCTGAAGCAGACCTTCAATTCCAGCGCCGCCGAGACCGGGTTCGAAGTCGCCTCGATGCTGCTGGGCTGCGCCATCGGCGCCTTCTTTGCCGGCCGTCTGGCCGACCGCTGGGGCCGCCGTGCGGTCCTGATCATTTCTGCGGCACTGTTCCTGCTCTCGGCCATTGGCGCCGGTGCCTCGCACAGTTCCGGCTTCTTCATCTTCGCTCGCGTGATGGGCGGCTTTGCGGTGGGCGCCGCCAGCGTCATCTCGCCGGCCTACATCGCCGAGGTCGCCTCCGCGCGCTATCGCGGCCGGCTCGCCACGATGCAGCAGATCGCCATCATCAGCGGGCTGTTTTGCGCGTTTCTGAGCAACTACCTGCTGGCCAACGCCGCCGGTGCCTCCACCGAGCCGCTATGGGCCGGGCAGGCCGCCTGGCGCTGGATGTTCTGGATGCAGGCGGTTCCCTCGCTGCTGTTCCTGTTGCTGTTGCTGGTCATCCCGGAAAGCCCGCGCTACCTGGTGGTCAAGGGCCGCCGCGAGCAGGCGCTGGTGGTGTTGAAGCGGCTATACGGCAACGCCGCCGCGCAGACCAAGCTGGCCGAGATCTCGGCCTCGATGTCGGCCGACCAGCGCAAGCCCAAGTTCTCCGACCTCATCAACAAGGCCACCGGCAAGATCCGCCCGATCGTCTGGATCGGTGTGGGCCTGGCGGTATTCCAGCAACTGGTCGGCATCAACGTGGTGTTCTATTACGGCGCGGTGCTGTGGCAGGCGGTGGGCTTCTCCGAGCAGGACGCACTGCTGATCAACGTGCTCTCCGGTGGCCTGAGCATCGGCGCCTGCCTGGTCACGGTGATGCTGGTCGACAAGATCGGCCGCAAGCCGTTGCTGTGGATCGGCTCGGCCGGCATGGCGGTCTCGCTGGCCCTGGTGACCTATGCCTTCGCCACCGCCTCGCTGGACCCCAACGGCAAGCTCGCCATGTCCGATGCCATGGGCATGCTCGCGCTGGTGGCCGCGAACGTGTACGTGGTGTTCTTCAATGCCTCGTGGGGCCCGGTGATGTGGGTGATGCTGGGCGAGATGTTCCCGAACCAGATCCGCGGCTCGGGCCTGGCCATTGCCGGCGCCGCGCAGTGGACCTCCAACTTCGCCATCACCGTCAGCTTCCCGATCCTGCTCGGCAGCATCGGCCTGGCCGGCGCGTACGGCATCTACACCGTCGCCGCCTTCATCTCGGTGTTCTTCGTGCTCAAGTACGTCTACGAGACCAAGGGCAAGGAGCTGGAGCAGATGGAGGGCTGATCTCCCCCGTTATGCGGATATCGGCATGGAAGACGAACAAGGCCGCGCACTGCGCGGCCTTGTTCGTTGACGGTCTCGCCGGGACCTTGCCGATGTCTCGCATGCCTGCATCGCTGCATCGCTGCATCGCTGCAGGCGCCCCAATCGCGCTGGCTGTCATCGTCGGGCTGGATTGGGTGCATGCGTCGTCTCGTGACTGCCTGCTGCTCCGGCCTGTGCTGTGTCAGGCGACCTGATTCCCATGTGGCCCAACGCACCACCAAAGTGCAATGCGCGTCTTCAACGGGGATAACCGCCTGCAAGGGCACCGGCTCTTTTTGCAAATTGTGCGCCACCGCTATACTCCACCAGGCAGTTTCCCTCCAGACTAGGGCGAATCGTGGAACCAAGGAGTGGTGGTATGGCGGTAGCTAAAGAGCTTGTCAGGGGCATGCTGATCAGCGTGTGCTACTGCCTGGTGTTTCTGATGCTTTGGCGTTTTTCCCTTGATCAGTGGTACCTACCAGTTGGTTTGCGGGTTGTTACCTTGCTCTATCGACCTTATCGGGAGTGGCCGTTTCTGTTGGCGGGGGACGCCGCAGCGATGTTGTTCCTGCGGATTCCTTTGGGCGAGCTTCAGGGGTTCAGCCCGCTCTGGTCGTATTTGAGCCCCCTATTGCACGCGCCCTTGATCGCCTGTGCGATTGGACTGCTGCGTTACCGCGTTCCTTACATCGTCAAGCGGGAGCAGTGGCTTGTCCCCGCGGCTCTCGCGCTAGCGCTTTGGAATGCGTTATGCAGCCTGTTATTGAATGGGCTGCTCGGTGGGCCGCCGATCTACCCTGTAATAGACCTGCTGTTGCGATATGGGGCGGGCAGCTATCTCGGCGTGCTCACCCTGTTGTTGCCGGTAATGTTGTGGGCCAATTGGAATGAGAGCCCTGTGCGTTCCAGTTTTCCGCGGGATGTTGGTGTCGCTGTGGTTGTTGTCCTCAGCTTCTTCTTCACTCTTAGTGTCCTGAATGATCCATCGATTCGAAACGTTTTGATGGTCGCGATGCTCGTACCAATGGTGGTACTGACTTTCAGGCATGGGTGGAGAGGGAATGCCTTAGGGGCGCTGTTGGCAAGCTTTGCGCTTGAGTTCTCGATGCCTAAGGTGTATCAGCTCGGGTTCTTTGATCAGGCTGTTTTCAATATCCAACTGCTTTATGCGTTTGTGACGACGATTCTGTTTGTCTTCAACGCCCGTCTGCGTGAGCCTGCCCGCGGCGGTATATCGAATCAGTCGAAGGATGATATTTATACCTTTGGTCGCGCAAGTTACGCCAGCGCCGAGCGCCTGTTGCGCAATCGCGTGCTTGAATACTCCGACATCAATGTGCAGATCAATCGGATGCGCAAAGATGTGGTGGCCGATTTGAGAGCAAAAGGGCAGCATTCGGTTGCGATGGAGATGACACGAGTGGGTGTTATCGAATCGCAGCTGTTGCAGCAATATGTGGCTGCATTGTATCCGTTGGAAATAGAAACGCATGGGTTGTATCAAGCGCTATGTTCGCCGGCGCTTGAGCGCTTCTGCGCTTCCAAGTTCCAATGTGTGTTTCGTGGCGACTGTAGGAGCCTGTCTTTGGAGCTACAGTTGAGTGCCTATCGCAGTGTGCTCAATTGCGTCGAGATTCTGCCTCCGGCTGGTAGGCATTTCATCCAGGTGCGTGCATGGATAGCGAGGGAGACGCGTGGTGTTGCAGTGCGTGTTATTGCTGATTCCTCATCGGTTGACGCGGTACGGCGCGACTCGAATGACGTAGAAGCAGAACTGAAAGCAAGATTGAAAGCGCATGGCGGCATGTTTCATCGCCGCCATGCATTGGTTCTGACATTCCTGGTGGCTGAAGCCAATCCCGTACTGGTCAGGGAGACACGATCCACTGATCCCCAGTTGCTCCGCGCCGTGTGAGCACTGTGAAGTTTCTTGTCTTATAGACAAGTTGGGCTTGATTGAGCTGGGCTGCATCGTTTGCAGTCAGCTCGCTCAGGCTTGGAGCTGAGGAGATTTTATTTTTCTTGGGCAATACAACGCGATCCACATCCTTGCCCATTGGTAGGGTCCATAGAGCGTCATCCACCCGGGCGACGACAGCGTGGACCACACCGGTGACGTCGTTGATTTGCAAATATGTCACGCCATCACGATGGAACTCGTAGATGGCAAGCGAGGAGTCCATAGCGAGGTTGGCTGCCTTGGGATTGCTATCGCCAAGCCCGACGGCGGGCGCGCCGATGCCGCCACTGGGACAGCAATCAGCCATCGCCGCGCTCGATGCGAAGAGTCCGACGATTAAACAAAAAGCTATAGGCCAGGTTTTTGCGTTCTTCATGATTTTGCCTTCCCCCTGCATGGGGCAACTCCGCCTGCGATTCAGGCGCTTATACGTTACGTGTTGAATGGCAGATTTTGTTGATTGTTTGTCGCAGAAAATCGCTGCGGCATACCGTCCGCCGATCAGCGAGGAACAGTCGACCGCATCCGCTGTTACCTGGACCTATCCGGTCAGGCGTGATGTGCAGTGCTGGAGCGCGCGCGCTATTTAGCGGCTCGGCTTGAGTTCGCCACCGGCACGTTCAAACCATCCAATCACTCGCCGGTGATGAGATTCGCCCCAACGACGCAAGAACTGCTGGGTGTGGTGGTCGCCGAGGTCGCGCAGGCTGGCGAGTCGTTGGGCGATGAAAGGGGCGGTCAGCGGCTGGGCGCAGTCGACTTCGATGCAGTGGCGCCAGGCGGTATAGCTGTCGGGGATGGCGAGGGACATCGTGGCGCTCTTCGGTAAAAGTGAACGTGAGGGCAGTGGCGGGGCACGGCGGGCTTGATTTTGCGCAACAAGTGTTACTTTATAACACTTCATCCATCGTTCGTCCGGTCACGCCGTGTCGCGTTCCTTGCCGCAGAGTGTCGTTTGCCTGGTCACCATGCCGAACCGTCCGTGCTCCAAGTGGCGCGGTGGCCACGTCGATCCTCCGGGGTTGGCTCGATGAGGCGGCGGCAGGTGTTGCACGCCGTCGGTGCCGCCTTGGTGCTGTCGCCGCACCTGGTCCACGCGCAGCCGCAGCCGCTGCTGCGCAGTTGCAATCTGCAGCGTCAGGGCGCGGGACTGCGACTTCGGCTCGCATTGAGTACGCAGGTCGCCTACCGCAGCTTCAGCCTGTCCAATCCAGCGCGCTTGGTCATCGACCTGCCGGGCGTTTCGACGCAACCACCGCAGATCGATCCATTGCCTGACGATCTCGCGGTCGTCGCCATCCGTAGCGGCCCGCACGGCGATGGGCTGCGCGTGGTGCTCGATCTGGTGCAGCCGCTGACAGCCACGGCGCGCTGGGAGGATGGTGCGCTGGTGGTCGATCTTGCTGCTGTGCCCGGCACTGCGTCGTTGTCCGCAGCCGATCCCGCCGAGCCGGCCGTTGCGGCGGCTGCGCCCACGCGCTCCCGCCTGCATCCCTACGTGGTCGCCATCGACGCCGGTCACGGCGGCAAGGATCCCGGCGCGGTTAGTGCCGATGCGCGCTACGAGAAGCATGTGGCCATGGCGGTCGCGGGGCGGCTGCACCAGCGCCTGGCGGCCGATCCGCGTTACCGGCCGACCATGATCCGCAGCGATGATCGCTTCGTGGCGTTGCACGAGCGGGTGTTGATCGCCCATCGCCGCAATGCCGATCTGTTCGTGTCCATCCATGCCGATGCTGCGCCCAGCAGCCAGGCGCGCGGCGCGTCGGTGTTTGCCCTGTCGCAGAACGGCGCCAGCTCTGCATTGGCGCGCTGGATCGCCGACAGCGAAAACGCCGCCGACGACATGGGCGACAGTGCGCGCCGTCTGCGGGTGCCCAGCAATCCGGTGCTGTCGCAGGTGCTGGCCGACCTGTCGCTGAGCGGCACCATCGCCAGCAGCGTGGCGTTCGGCAAGGTGATGCTCGGGCGGCTGCAGCAGGTGACGCGGCTGCATCAGGACCAGGTCGGGCAGGCCGGCTTTGCCGTGTTGAAGTCGCCGGATATTCCGTCGCTGCTGGTGGAAACCGGCTTCATGAGCAATCGCGACGATTGCCGGCGGCTGTGCGGCGATACGCATCAGGACGAACTGGCGCACACGCTGCATGCCGGTATCGACGATTACTTCCAGATGTTTCCCGGTCGCGCCTGAGGCGCGATTGCCCTCATCTCCTTCTACGAGCTTTCGATGTCCGCCATGCTGCCCGATGTTGCCGTTACCGAACCTTCCACACTGAGCGCGCCGCTGCGCTGGGTCGGCATGCGGGACATCGCCGTGCCGCTGCGGCTGGCCGATGCCGGGCCCGGCGGCAGCGTGGCCGCGCGTGCCAGCGTGCAGGTGGATCTGCCGCGCCCGGAACTCAAGGGCATCCACATGTCGCGCCTGTACCGCCTGCTGGATCGGCATCTGGAGCAGCCGGTGTCGCCGGCGATGGTGTCGCAGCTGCTGCAGGCGCTGATCGACAGTCATGCCGATTGCGGCAGCCGTGCGGCGCGGCCGGGGCTGAACTTCGAGTTGATGCTGCGGATGCCGGCGCTGCGCAGCGAAGGGCTGAGCGGTTGGCGCGCCTATCCGGTGCGCATCGATGCGCAATCCAGGGCAGGCCGCACCGAGATCCAGTTGCAGGTCGATGTGCTGTATGCCTCCACCTGTCCCTGTTCGGCGGCCTTGTCGCGCCAGTTGCTGAGCGATGCGTTTTTGCAGCAGCACCAAGGACGCGATGCGTTACCGCTCGCAGAGGTTGCGCAATGGCTGCAACACAACGGTTCGTACGCCACGCCGCATAGCCAGCGCAGCGTGGCGCAGGTGCGCGTGGAGCTGAGCGCATGCGCGCAGCGCTTGGACATCCGCGAGCTGGTCGGCCTGTGCGAACAGGCGCTGGCGACGCCGGTACAGGCGGCGGTACGGCGCATCGACGAGCAGGCGTTTGCCCGCTTGAATGGCGCCAACCTGATGTATGTCGAAGATGCCGCGCGGCGGTTGCGCAAGGTGCTGGCCGAGCGCCACGCCGTCTTCCATGTGGCAGTGCGCCACCTGGAAAGTCTGCATGCACATGACGCCACCGCCGAAACCGACAGTAGTGCCGATGCCGATGCGTTTCCTTCCTTCGCCGAGTGAGGAGTTGCCATGCAATGCAAACATCCACGTCGATCTGCCGTTGCTGCGCGCCAATGCGAGGTCGATCGCACGCTGCGGCGATGCGGACGCGCGGTCGCGCAGGCCTATGTGTTGATTGGGCCTTACATGATTTTTTTATTGGGGTGATCGGCAAGAGCCACGCCCATGCGCCCACGCCAGGTTGCACGACGTGCAGCCGCAGAACTGAAGTGCGCGATCGGCGGCAAGGCGCAACCCGCAGCGCCCGGCGCCGTAACCAGCCT
The DNA here is from genome assembly GCF_040202385.2 of Xanthomonas sp. WHRI 6108. Classification (NCBI taxonomy): domain Bacteria; kingdom Pseudomonadati; phylum Pseudomonadota; class Gammaproteobacteria; order Lysobacterales; family Lysobacteraceae; genus Xanthomonas; species Xanthomonas sp. WHRI 6108. The sequence continues at coordinate 1,981,655 of NZ_CP168198.1, forward strand.
CAGCCAGTCGGCGCATCTCAGCACCTCGGATCGATGGCGTTGCCATGGGAGCTCCGCTTATCTGACCCTGGGCGGGCTCGAGGCGCATCCACCCGACCAGCGGCAACCACCCATGCCCAATAACGCAAAAACCCCGCAGTGCGGGGTCTTGGCGTGTTCTGCAGTCAGACGACGGTGGTGCTCCCTAGGGGACTCGAACCCCTGTTTTAGCCTTGAGAGGGCCACGTCCTAACCATTAGACGAAGGGAGCGTTTGGTGCGTCTTGTGCAGCGCGCTAGTATAGTGCGCTAAAACCCGTTGGGCAATCCTGCAACACAAGACGGAAGCGCCATCATCGAACCCTCAGTTACATCTCCGTTCACGCTGCGCGTCATCCCACGCGATCAGCACACCATCTCGCGCAAGGACATCAGCCCCAACGCGCTGCGCGTGCTGTACCGCCTGCGCGAATCGGGCTTTGGTGCCTACCTGGTCGGCGGCGCCGTCCGCGACCTGCTGGTCGGCGGCCATCCCAAGGATTTCGACGTGGCCACCAGCGCCACGCCGGAAGAAGTCAAAGCGCTGTTCCGCAACTGTCGCCTGATCGGCCGCCGCTTTCGCCTGGCGCATGTGGTGTTCGGCCGCGAGATCATCGAAGTGGCCACGTTCCGCGCCAACATTGACGACGGCAGCGGCGACCGCGAGCTGGATAACGGCCGGCTGGTGCGCGACAACGTCTACGGCACCATCGAAGACGATGCGATCCGTCGCGACTTCACCTGCAACGCGCTGTACTACGCGATCGAGGATTTCTCGGTGCGCGACTACTGCGGCGGCTTCGAGGACGTGCAGGCGCGCCTGATGAAGCTGATCGGCGACCCGGAACTGCGCTACCAGGAAGATCCGGTGCGCATGCTGCGCGCGGTGCGTCTGGCGGCCAAGCTGAACTTCGATATCGAAGCCGGTACCGCAGAACCCATCCCGCGCCTGGCCGGGCTGTTGTCCGAGGCCGCGCCGGCGCGCTTGTTCGAAGAGATTCTCAAGCTGTTCCTGTCCGGACACGGTGTGGCCAGTTTCGAGGGGCTGGAGCGTTACGGCCTGCTCGGTGCGCTGTTCCCGGAGAGTGCGGCCGCATTGCGCTCCAACCGCAGTGGCGCATTGCGCGCCATGGTGCTGGAAGGCCTGCGCAATACCGATGCGCGCGTGGCCAACGACGAGCCGGTGTCGCCGGCGTTCCTGTTCGCCCTGCTGCTCTGGCCGGCGTTCTGCCGCACCTTGATGGGCCTGCAGGCGCAGGGCGTGCAGCCGGAAGACGCGCAGCGTCGCGCCGCCGACCGGGTCACCCTGCATCAGCTCGAGCGCGTGGCGCTGCCGCGCCGTTTCTCGCTGCCGATGCAGGAAATCTGGCTGCTGCAGACGCGCTTCTCCTCGCGTCAGCGCAAGCGCGTGTTCCGCACCTTGTCGCATCCGCGTTTCCGCGCCGCGTTCGATTTCCTGGTGTTGCGCCAGTTCGCCTCGGCCGATCACGCCGCCGATGTGGAGTTCTGGCGCGAGGCGCAGAAGTCCTCCGGCCAGGAACTGGTCGATGCGATCGAAACCGCGCAGGCCGATCACGAAGGCGAGGAAGGTGCACCGCGCAAGCGGCGGCGCCGCCGCCGTCGCACCGGCGCGCCGGCAGGCGAGTAGGGCGTGCACACCGCCTTCGTCGGCCTGGGCGCCAACCTGGGCCCGGCCGAGGCCAGCGTGCGCGCGGCCATCGCCGCACTGGGCGAGCTGCCGCAATCCACCCTGATTGCCGCCTCGCGCCTGTATCGCACGCCGGCCTGGGGCCGCGAAGACCAGCCCGATTTCATCAATGCGGTGGCGCAGCTACGTACTGCGCTGGCGCCATTGCAACTGCTGGAGGCCTTGCTCGGCATCGAGCAGGCCTTCGGCCGGCAGCGTATCGACGGCGAGCGCTGGGGCCCGCGCACGCTGGACCTGGATCTGCTGCTGTACGCCGATCAGGTGATCGACCTGCCACGCCTGCAGGTCCCGCACCCGCATCTGCAGGCGCGCGCCTTTGCGCTGCTGCCGCTGTCCGAGCTCGCTCCGGAGGCGATCATTCCGGGCCATGGAACAGTGCGACACGCCCTGCAGGCCATCGATGTCTGCGGGCTGGAGCCGATTGGGTAGATAATGGGCGGCTTATCACCCCACGTAATGACTTCATGAGCAGCCATACCGACAGCAAGCCCTGGACCGTGCCCGCCTTGGCGCAGGCCAAGCGCGAGGGTCGAAAACTGGTCATGTTGACCGCCTACGACGCCGGCTTTGCGCGGACCTTCGATGCCAACGGCGTCGACCTGATCCTGGTTGGCGATTCGCTGGGCATGGTGGTGCAGGGGCACGATTCCACCTTGCCGGTAACCACCGCCGACATGGTCTACCACACCGCCGCAGTGGCCAGGGTGCTGGAGCGGGCGTTGCTGGTGGCCGATCTGTCGTTCCAGGCCGATGCCACGCCAGAGCGCGCACTGGACGCTGCCACCCAACTGCTGCAGGCTGGCGCGGAGATGGTCAAGATCGAGGGCGCCGGGCACAAGCTCGAGGTGATCCGCTATCTGGTCGAGCGCGAGATCCCGGTCTGCTCGCATCTGGGGCTGACCCCGCAATCGGTGCTGCGTTTCGGCGGTTACACGGTGCAGGGGCGCGGCGAAGCCGGCGAACAGTTGCGCCGCGACGCGCAGGCCGTGGTCGACGCCGGTGCCAGCCTGGTCGTGCTGGAATGCGTGCCCACGCCGATCGCCACCCAGATCAGCGCCGCGCTCGGCGTGCCCACCATCGGCATCGGCGCCGGCCCCGGCTGCGATGGCCAGGTGCTGGTGATGCACGACATGCTGGGCCTGGACAGCGGTCACCGCCGGCCCAAGTTCGTCAAGGATTTCCTCGCCGAAGGCGGCTCGGTGGCGGGCGCGGTGCGCGCCTACGCGCAGGCCGTGCGCGACGGCAGCTTCCCCGACGCAGCGCACGCGTACGCCGCATGATCCAGACCCTGACCGATCTTTCCACCCTGCGCGCACTGGTCACCGGCTGGAAGCGCGAGGGCCTGCGCGTGGCGCTGGTGCCGACCATGGGCAACCTGCACGCCGGCCACTATTCGCTGGTGATGCTGGCGCGCCAGTACGCCGACCGCGTGGTGTCGAGCGTGTTCGTCAACCCGACCCAGTTCGGCCCCAACGAAGACTTCGCACGTTACCCGCGCACGCCCGAGGCCGACCTGCGCGGCCTGGAAGACGCCGGTTGCGATGCACTGTGGCTGCCCGACGTGGATACCATGTATCCGCTCGGCACCGCACTGGCCACACCGATCCACGCGCCGGGCGTCAGCGACGTGCTGGAAGGGGTGTGCCGGCCGGGGCATTTCGACGGCGTGTGCACGGTGGTGGCGCGGCTGTTCAACCAGGTGCAGCCGGACGTGGCCGCCTTCGGCAAGAAGGACTATCAGCAGCTGGCGGTGATCCGCCAGATGGTGGCCGACCTGGCGTTTCCGATCGAGATCCTGGGCGGCAGCATCGTGCGCGAGGCCGACGGCCTGGCGATGAGCTCGCGCAACCAGTATCTGACCGCCGACGAGCGCCCGCGCTCGACCCAGATCCGCAAGGTGCTGCTGCAGATGCGCGACAGCTACGCCGCCGGTACGCCGCGTGCGCAGGTCGAGGACGCCGCCACCCAGGCGCTGGAACAGGCCGGTTTCCGCGTCGATTACGCGGTGGTGCGGCTGCCCGACCTGAGCGAACCGGGCGACAGCCATGCCGGCGCGCGCGTGGCCCTGATCGCCGCCCGTCTGGGCAGCACGCGGCTGATCGACAACCTGGAATTCTGAGCGGTCTGATGCCGCTGCGGGCGCTGCGTCAGGCCGCGACCGGCGACGTCTGCGATCCTGCGCACAGGCGCGGTTGTCCAGTGCCGGCCTGAAGCCCTCACCGCCGGTTGCGCGGCAGGCCGGTGGACACCGGCGCTTTCCGCTAAAATGCCGGCTTTCCTTTGCCGTTGCCCGTCATGCACCTGTCCCTGCTGAAAGCCAAGATCCACCGCGCCACCGTCACCCACTCCGAGCTCAATTACGAAGGCTCGATCGCCATCGACGGCCTGCTGCTGGAAGCCACCGGCATCCGTGAGTTCGAACAGGTGCATATCTGGGACGTCACCAACGGTGCGCGTTTCAGCACCTATGCCATCCGCGCCGACGAAGGCAGCGGCATCATTTCGCTCAACGGCGGCGCCGCGCGTCACGTGCAGGTCGGCGACCTGATCATCGTGGCCGCCTTCGCCAGCATGAGCGAAGCCGAAGCCGAGACCTTCAAGCCCAATCTGGTATACGTGGACGGCAGCAACACGATCACCCACACCAACCACAGCATCCCCACGCAGGCCGCATGACACATACCAACGGATTCGACGCGCTTCACGCCCACGCCCAGCGCCTGCGCGGCGCTGCCATCCCCGCATTGCTTGCCGCCGAGCCGCAACGGCCGACGCAATACGCCAGGCAGGTCGGTCCGTTGTATTTCAATTTCGCGCGGCAGAAGTACGACCGCGCCGCGCTGGATGCCTTGTTCGCCATCGCGCGCGAGCGTGACCTGGCCGGCGCGTTCCAGCGCCTGTTCCGCGGCGAGCAGGTCAATGTCACCGAACAGCGCGCTGCGTTGCACACCGCATTGCGCGGCGACCTGACCGATGCGCCGGTGGCCTCCGAAGCGTATGCCACCGCTGCGGAAGTCCGCCAACGCATGGGCGCGCTGATCCAGCAGCTGGAAGCCACCGACGTCACCGATATCGTCAGCGTCGGCATCGGCGGTTCGGACCTGGGGCCGCGGCTGGTGGCCGATGCCTTGCGTGCGCCGTCGGGTGCGCGTTTCCGCGTGCATTTCGTCTCCAATGTCGACGGCGCGGCGATGCAGCGCACGCTGGCCACGCTGGACCCGGCACACACCGCCGGCATCCTGATTTCCAAGACCTTCGGTACTCAGGAAACGCTGCTCAACGGCAGCATCCTGCACGCCTGGCTGGGCGGCAGCGAGCGCCTGTACGCGGTGAGTGCCAATCCCGAGCGCGCCGCCAAGGCATTCGACATCGCGCCGAGCCGCGTGCTGCCGATGTGGGACTGGGTCGGTGGGCGTTATTCGCTGTGGTCGGCGGTGGGTTTCCCGATCGCGCTGGCGATCGGCTTCGAACGTTTCGAACAATTGCTGCAAGGCGCTGCGCAATTCGACGCGCATGTGCTCGACACGCCATTGGAGGAAAACGTCGCCGTGCTGCACGGCCTGACCGCGGTGTGGAACCGCAACCTGCTCGGCAGCGCGACGCATGCGGTGATGACCTATGACCAGCGCCTGGCCCTGCTGCCGGCCTACCTGCAGCAACTGGTGATGGAAAGCCTGGGCAAGCGGGTCAAGCTCGACGGTTCTGCAGTGGACAGCGACACCGTGTCGGTGTGGTGGGGCGGTGCGGGCACCGATGTGCAGCACAGCTTCTTCCAGGCGCTGCACCAGGGCACCAGCGTGGTGCCGGCCGATTTCATCGGCACCGTGCACAACGACGATCCGTATGCGGAGAACCACGTCGCGCTGATGGCCAACGTGCTGGCGCAGACCGAAGCGTTGGCCAACGGCCAGGACAGCAGCGATCCGCACCGCAGCTATCCGGGCGGCCGCCCGAGCACAGTGATCCTGCTCGATGCGCTGACCCCGCAGGCGCTGGGTGCGCTGATCTCGATGTACGAGCACAGCGTCTACGTGCAGTCGGTGATGTGGGGCATCAACGCGTTCGACCAGTTCGGCGTGGAGCTGGGCAAGCAGCTGGCCAGCCAGTTGCTGCCGGCGCTGAAGGGCGAGTCGGCCGACGTGGCCGACCCGGTGACACGCGAGCTGCTGGCCAAGTTGCGCGGCTGAGCCTGTCGCGCATCGATGGTGTCAGACGACGGGGCCTGCGGGCCCCGTTTCGTTTCTGGAGTTCCTGCGTGGCAATAAATTTGGGCCAAATGGCCAAATTTCCCAAAATGGGACGTTGGGAGTAGGCTGGGGCCACCACAGCGCGCAGGACCGTCCCATGTCTCGCCTCCAGGATCTGCCCGAGCTCGAAAAATCCCCCGCCGCCGACATCAAGGTGAAGGGCTGGCCCAGCCTGATGCGCAAGGTGCGCTCGCATGGCGCAGTGGTCATCACCAACCACAATCACCCCGAGGCGGTGGTGGTGGACGCGGAGGAATACCGCCGGCTGGTCAGCCAGGCGAGTGCAGCGACGGCCGCCTCGACGCGTGCGCAGTCGCTGCAGGTATTGCAGACCATGTTCGATGCGCATCTTGCGGCGGTGACCGACGGCGCAGGCCTGGCCCAGGTGATCGGCAAGCCGGCACGCCGGGGCAGCAAGATCGCGCTGGGGCCGTCGCTCTAAATCGTGGGGAACATTCTGGTGCTGGCCGGCGTCAACGGCGCCGGCAAGAGTTCGCTGCTGGGCAGCCTGCTGCGGGAAGATGGCGCCACCTGGTTCAACCCGGATGCGTTCACCCGGGACCTGGTGGCGCAGGGCTGGTCACCCGGAGACGCCAATGCGGAAGCCTGGCAGGAAGGCGTGCGGCGGCTGCGTCAGGCCATGGACGCCGGCCATGACTATGCGTTCGAAACCACCCTGGGCGCGACCACCATCCCGCGCCTGCTGCGGCAGGCCTGCGCGACGCACACGGTGGCGATCTGGTGCTGCGGCCTGTCGAGCGTCGAGCTGCATATCGCACGTGTGGCGGCGCGCGTGGCCGCAGGCGGGCATGCCATCCCCGAGCACAAGATCCGCGAGCGTTACGATGCCTCGCGTGCCAACCTGATCGCGCTGTTGCCGCACCTGTCGGTGCTGCATGTCTACGACAACAGCGCGCCTGCCGACGCGACCGGGCAGGTCGCGCCGCTGCTGGTGCTGGAACTGGACCGCAACGGCCTGCAATACCCGCAAACGCCCGAAGAACTGGCGCAGGTGCCCGATTGGGCCAAGCCCATCGTGATGGCGGCGCTGGAGTTGCGGCAGTCCTGACCGCGCGCTCAGGCACTTGCGGTCTGATCCGCTTCTCGCGCCCAGGTGTGCTCCTACCGGCCTAGCGACAGCAGCGAGAACGCCACGCTGCACGTTCGGCCTCACCCGTAGGAGCGCACCGGGGCGCGACAGGCCATACCGGGAAAGCTCTTCGCGCCCAGGTGCGCTTCTACCGGCCTTGCGACAGCAGCGAGAACGCCATGCTGCACGTTCGGCCTCACCCGTAGGAGCGCACCCGGGCGCGACAGGCCATACCGGGAAAGCTCCTCGCGCCCAGGTGCGCTCCTACCGGCCTTGTGACAGCAGCGGAAACGCCATGCTGCACGTGTGAGTCTCACCCGTAGGAGCGCACCCGGGCGCGACAGGCCATACCGGGAAAGCTCTTCGCGCCCAGGTGCGCTCCTACTGGCCTTGCGACAGCAGCGAGAACGCCACGTAGCACGTGTCGGCTGCAGCTTCACGCGCGTTGCAACTGCAACGGCGGCGCTTACGCCTTGCCCAGCTTCACCGCCACCGGGTCGCCGGTGAGGTAGCCCACCGCCGCGCCGAAACGGTTCTTGTAGTTGGCGCGGATCAGCGGATCCAGCGTGGCCTTGACGGTGTCGTGCAGCGGGCTTTCCCAGTCGCCGGGATGCTGGAAATTGCTCATCACGTAGGTCCAGCCGTGGATCTGGTCGACCGCATGCAGGCCGGTGGATTCGGCGCCGGCCGGCACCGACAGCACCCGCGTCAGCGTGCCGCTGTCCACGTTGTAGGCCCACAGGAAATTGTTCACGTGCAGGCTGCTGTCTTCGCCGATGAACAAGGTGCGCAGCGCTTCGGAGAACTTGAGGTTGTCCGGGTTGGCCAGCCGTTCCGGGTCGGCCAGGTTGCCCAGCGCGTCGGCCTTGGCCAGATCGTGGCCGGTGAGCGCGGCCGGTGCGGCCATGTCGATCGGCACCCAGTCGCTGTGGATCGGCGCGCCGTGGTTGTCGCGCTGGCCGCCACGCAGATTCAGGGCGTACACCGCACCCGCATCCGGGCCTTCCACCTTCACGTCGCCCGAGCCGTTGCGCATGCTGGTGACGATGTAGGACATCGCCATGTAGGCAATCTTGTCGCGCGCGTTGACGGTGGTGCCTTCGAGCTTGGTGAAGCCCAGGCTGCCGCCGGCCAGTGCCGCGTAGCGATGGGTTTCCAGATAAGTCGCCGCCTTCTCCATGCCCGGCTTGATGCGGATCCAGTTGAAGGTGCCGTTGAACGGGATCTTGGTAAACGAGGCATCGCCCGGGTCGCTCAGATGCACGTCGAGGATGTCGGCAGCGGTCAGGCGGTCGGCCATGGCCTGGATCTCGGCACTGGTGGCGTGGCCGAGCTTGATCCAGCGCAACGTGGCCGCGCCCGGGCCCACGCCCGAGGTCTGCTGCCACTTGCCCACGTACAAGGTGCCGGCCGACAGGTCCGCCTTGCGGTCGGCGATGAACATGAAAAGACCGCCATTGGTGGCGTCGTCGCCCATCAGCACGGTGCGCTGGTCGGGCATCACCTGCACCAGCTCGTGCGAGATGCGGCCCAGGCAGTAGTGCTTGCGCACGCTCCCGGTGCCGTCCGGGTGCACGGTGATTTCGGGCAGGTGGCCGTAGTGGTACGGATTGGCTTTTTCCGGGTCGCCGTACAGATGCGTGCTGTAGCTGCGGAACTGGGTGTTGCCGGCCAGCGCGGTGGCGTCGGGTTCGTACTCTTCGCTGGACAGGTGGGTATTCCACGGCGACAGGCTGGCGCCGCAGGTGGTCCACAGCCCGTGCACCGGCGCGGTGTCGACGTTGTGGTACTTCACCAGCGACAGCTTGCCGGTGGCCGGGTCCTGATCCAGCGTCAGCACCGCGATCGGCGCAGGCAGGTGGCGGTTGGTGTCGTTGCCGGCCTGGTCGCGGGTGGTGTATTCGAACTGCACCACCGCAAACACGTGGTTGCCCTTGACCCCGGGCACCTTGGCATCGGGCAGGGTCAGCAGCGAGGAGCCGTCCGGGCAATCGGAAAAGAACGGGCGTTCGGCACCGGGTTTGGAGCGGTCGATGATCGGCCGATGCTGGATGTCGTAATAGCCACCGGCCAGCACGGTGCCACCCTTGCCGTCGGGCACCTGGTCGCCGGTGACGAAGAACGGGTGGTACGCAAGCGCATAACGCTGGGTGCTGCCGTCGCTGCGCGCCACTGTCAGCGCCGACCCCACGGTGGTGGTGGCCATCGCCGCGGGGTTGGCCAGGCTGGGTGCGGGCATGCCATGGAAGGTGGCCGACACCAGCTGGGTCGGGTTGTCCGACGGCCGCAACGGGTGTGCGGCCAGTGCCGCGCCGCCGAGGTGTTGCAGGGCGGCGGCGCTGGCGCTGCCCAGCGGCAACAGCGGGACGGACGCCAGCAACTGCATCAGGCGGCGGCGGGCGGGATCGGGGGAGGCAGACATCGAAACTCCAGGCAAAGACGGCGATCAACGATGGCCGGTGGCGCATCGGCAAGCCGGTCACGCTAGGCCCGGGGTATGACAGTTGTTTGACGGCGAGCTCACCCGTTGGCGGGCGTTCGTACACGGTGCAACAAGCGAACCCAGCAACGCGCGTGCAGGTGACAGGAGCTGCGCAATAGTGATCGCGGACAGTGGTGCATTGCAGCAAACTGCGCCGCCGCGAAAGATCAAGCGCCACGCCGGATTCGGCGCTTTGCCGTGGTTTGACAGGTGCTGCCGGTATTCCAAGCCTATAGCCCGGGCCAATAAGTTGGCCGGCGTTTGGCATACAAGCGCGTGTTGTTGACAGGGTAGGGGAATCACGCAAGCGTACGCCGCCTAATGGCCTGCGGCGTCACGCATTGCCGTGGGGAGAACCACCTGGAGATCTGGATCTTGGACAAGCTGCTTCGTCGTACCGCCGCGCCCGGGGCGCGTCGTGCCCTCTCTCTGGCCACCGCCGCTGCGGTGTTGATGCTGGCCGCCTGCCAAGGCAAGGACACCGCTGCCGAGGCGAGCAAGACCGCGCCGGCCGCCGCACCTGCCGAGGCGTCCACCACGATCCATCCCGACCAGTGGCCGTCGCCGAAGTGGCCATTCGCCCAGGACCAGGCCCTGGAGCAGCGCATCACCGATGTGATGGCCAAGATGAGCGTCGAAGAGAAGGTCGCGCAGACCATCCAGGGCGACATCGCCAGCATGACCCCGGACGATGTGCGCAAGTACCGCATCGGCTCGGTGCTGGCCGGCGGCAATTCCGATCCGGGCGGCAAGTACGACGCCAGCCCGGCCGAATGGTTGAAGCTGGCCGACGCCTTCTATGAAGCGTCGATGGACACTTCCAAGGGCGGCAACGCGATTCCGATCATCTTCGGCATCGATGCGGTGCACGGCCAGAGCAACATCGTCGGCGCCACGCTGTTCCCGCACAACATCGGCCTGGGCGCCACGCGCAACCCGGAGCTGATCAAGCAGATCGGCGAAGTCACCGCCGCCGAAACCCGCGTCACCGGCATGGAGTGGACCTTCGCGCCGACCGTGGCGGTGCCGCAGGACGACCGCTGGGGCCGCAGCTACGAAGGCTATTCCGAGTCGCCGGACGTGGTGGCCAGCTTCGCCGGCAAGATGGTCGAAGGCGTGCAGGGCGTGCCGGGCACCCCGCAGTTCCTCGATGGCAGCCACGTGATTTCCTCGGTGAAGCATTTCGTCGGCGACGGCGGCACCACCGACGGCAAGGACCAGGGCGACACCAAGGTGTCCGAAGCCACCATGCGCGATATCCACGCGGCCGGTTACCCGCCGGCGATCGCGGCCGGTGCGCAGACGGTGATGGCCTCGTTCAACAGCTTCAATGGCGAGAAGATGCACGGCAACAAGGTCATGCTGACCGACGTGCTCAAGGGCCGCATGAACTTCGGCGGTTTCGTGGTCGGCGACTGGAATGGCCACGGCCAGGTCAAGGGCTGCACCAACGAAAACTGCCCGGCCTCGTTCATTGCCGGCGTCGACATGGCGATGGCCTCCGACAGCTGGAAGGGCATCTACGAGACCGAACTGGCGGCAGTGAAGTCGGGCCAGATCTCGGCCGAGCGCCTGGACGATGCGGTGCGCCGGATCCTGCGCGTCAAGCTGCGCCTGGGCCTGTTCGAAGCCGGCAAGCCGTCCAAGCGCCCGCTCGGCGGCAAGTACGAATTGCTCGGCGCGCCGGAACACCGCGCGATCGCCCGCCAGGCGGTGCGCGAGTCGCTGGTGCTGCTCAAGAACCAGGCCGGCATCCTGCCGCTGGATCCAAAAAAGCGCGTACTGGTGCTGGGCGACGGTGCCAACGACATGGGCAAGCAGTCCGGCGGCTGGACGCTGAACTGGCAGGGCACCGGCACCAAGCGCAGCGACTACCCCAATGGCAACACCATCTGGGAAGGCCTGGACAAGCAGATCAAGGCTGCCGGCGGCAAGGCCGAGCTGGCAGTCGATGGTGCGTACAAGACCAAGCCCGACGTGGCGGTGGTGGTGTTCGGTGAGAACCCGTACGCCGAGTTCCAGGGCGACATCGCCACCCTGCTGTACAAGCCGGGCGACGAGAGCGAGCTGGCGCTGATCAAGAAGCTCAAGGCCGAAGGCATCCCGGTGGTGGCGGTGTTCCTGAGCGGGCGTCCGTTGTGGATGAACCAGTACATCAACGCCGCCGATGCCTTCGTCGCCGCCTGGTTGCCGGGTTCGGAAGGCGAGGGCATTGCCGACGTGCTGCTGCGCAAGGCCGATGGCACGGTGCAGAACGACTTCAAGGGCAAGCTGAGCTTCTCCTGGCCCAAGACCGCGGTGCAGTTCGCCAACAACGTCGGGCAGAAGGATTACGACCCGCAGTTCAAGTTCGGCTTCGGCCTGACCTACGCCGACAAGGGCGACCTGGCTGCGTTGCCGGAGGAATCGGGCGTGTCCGGCGAGCAGTCGGTGGGCGGGGTGTACTTCGTGCGCGGCAAGCCGGCACTGGGCATTGCGATGCAGCTGTCCAATGCCGGCCAGGCCAACATGCCGGCCACCACGCTGCCGGTGGGTCTGTCCGATGGCAGCCTGAAGATGACCGCGGTCGATCACAAGGCGCAGGAAGATGCGCGGCGTCTGGTCTGGTCCGGTGCCAAGGCCTCCAGTGTGTTGCTGGTGTCCGGCAAGCCGGTTGATGTCTCGCGTGAGAGCAACGGCGATGTGCAGTTGCAGCTGACCGTGCGCCGCGACAGCGCGGTGACCGCGCCGGTGTGGCTAGGCGTGGGCTGTGGCGACAAGTGCGGCGGCCGCGTCGATGCGCAGAAGACCCTGGCCGCGCTGCCGCAAGGCCAGTGGAAGGTGGTGGGCGTGCCGTTGAAGTGCTTCGCGGTGGCCGGTGCGGATGTGACCAAGCTGACCCAGGTCGCCAGCATCGAAAGCGCTGCGGCGCTGGACCTGTCGGTGTCGAAGATCGCACTGGGCGCGCTCAACGAGGCCGAAGTCACGCTCGACTGCCCGGTCAAGTAAGCAGCACACCCGCAGGCGCGCTTGCGGGTGTGCCCAGGTAACAACCCCATACATGCGTCGCCGGCCCCGGCGACGTGTCAAAGCGGCCACCCTCAGCGGTGGTGTCATCAGCCGCCGCGGGACGCGCGCGTCGATCGGCCGGGACGGCCTGCAGCTGCGGTTCGCCGCGCTGCTGCCACGCACGCAGTGCGGGCGGCGGCAGTCTGCAGACCTGTCCGGTCCACGACGCTCGGCCCAGAGCCAGACAGGAGAGTGCAGTGGGTTTGGCGACGTTGGATATCGTGATTGTGCTGGTCTATCTGACCGGCATCTTCGTGCTCGCGCAGTGGGTCTCGCGCGAGAAGGCAGGTCACAGCAAGAGCGCCGAGGATTACTTCCTGGCCAGCAAGTCGTTGCCGTGGTGGGCGATCGGCGCCTCGCTGATCGCCGCGAACATCTCGGCCGAGCAGATCATCGGCATGGCCGGTTCCGGCTATGCGATCGGCCTGGCGATTGCCTCCTACGAGTGGATGGCGGCGCTGACGCTGCTGATCGTCGGCAAGTTCTTCCTGCCGATCTTCCTGCGCAACGGCATCTACACCATGCCGCAGTTCCTGGAACAGCGTTACGGCAAGTGGATCCGCACGCTGATGGCGGTGTTCTGGCTGCTGCTGTACGTGTTCGTCAATCTCACCTCGATCCTGTGGCTGGGGTCGATCGCGGTCAGCCAGGTCACCGGCATGGACCAGACCCTGGCGCTGGCGTTGATCGGCGTGTTCGCGCTGGTCTACCAGCTGTACGGCGGTCTTAAAGCGGTGGCCCTGACCGACATCGTGCAGGTCACGCTGCTGGTGCTGGGCGGCCTGCTGGTGGCCGGACTGACCCTGGCACGGATCGGCGACGGTGCCGGCGTGCTGGCCGGCTTCAAGCACCTGTGGAGTGCGCACCCGGAGCACTTCCACATGATCCTGAGCAAGGACAACCCGTTCTACAAGGACCTGCCCGGCCTGAGCGTGCTGCTGGGCGGTCTGTGGGTGATGAACATCAGTTACTGGGGTTTCAACCAGTACATCATCCAGCGCGCGCTGGCGGCCAAGAACATCGGCGAGGCGCAGAAGGGCATGGTGTTCGCCGCGTTCCTGAAGCTGCTGATGCCGTTGGTGATCGTGGTGCCGGGCATCGCCGCGGTGGTGCTGGCGCCGGACCTGGCCAAGCCCGACCAGGCCTATCCGACCATGATGCAGCTGTTGCCGACCGGCATCCTGGGCCTGGTGTTCGCGGCGCTGGTGGCGGCGATCGTGGCCTCGCTGGCTTCCAAGATCAACTCGGTGGCGACGATCTTCACCCTGGATTTCTACGCCAAGTTCCGCCCGCAGACCGAGCAGAAGCAGCTGGTGCGCGTGGGTCGCATCGTGGCCATCGTGGCGGTGGTGATCGGCATCCTGACCGCGCGGCCGCTGCTGGGCAACTTCGATCAGGGCTTCCAGTTCATCCAGGAATTCACCGGCTTCTTTACGCCTGGCGTGGTGGTGATCTTCATGCTTGGCCTGTTCTGGAAGCGCGCCAACGAGGCCGGCGCACTGACCGCGGCGATCGGCTCGGTGGTGCTGTCGTTCGCGCTCAAGTTTGCCTGGCCGGAATTGCCGTTCATGGACCGCATCGGCGTGGTGTTCGTGGCGGCGCTGGTGCTGGCAGTGCTGGTGTCGTTGATGACCGCGCCCACCCAGGCACGCGACCTGATCCGTACCGACGATGTGGCCTACGGCACCACGCTGGGCTTCAAGGTCGGTGCGATCGGGGTGGTGGTGATCCTGATCGCGCTGTACGCGGTGTTCTGGTAATCGCTCGAGCGATCCGCTGAGATTGGCTGTACGCACGCGGCGCGACACTCAGGTGTCGCGCCGCGTTCGTTTGTGCTGCTTCCGCTTACACCCGCGCCGCGGCCAGGCTTGCGGCGAGCAGATTGACCGGCGCTTCCAGCTGCTCATGCCACGGCGTCTGCAGCCAGGTTTCCAGTGCGGCCGCCGGCATCGGCTTGGCGATCCAGTAGCCCTGACCTTCGTCGCAGCCCCAGGTGCGCAGCTGCGCGTAGGCCTCCGCCGACTCGATGCCTTCGGCGACCACGCGCTGGCCCAGGCTGTGGCCGAGCTGGATCATCGCCGGCACCAGGGTGCGGTCGGTGCGGTTGTCCGGCAGTGAGCGGATGAAGGATTGATCGATCTTCAACGAGCTGGCCGGCAGCTGCTTGAGATAGCTGAAATTGCTGTAGCCGGTGCCGAAGTCGTCGATGGCGATATGCACGCCCAGCGCCGCGATGGCCGCCAATTGCTCGGCCAGATGCTCGGGGTGGCGGATCATCGCGCTTTCGGTGAATTCGATCTCCAGCCGGCGCGGATCCAGGTTGTGGCGCTCCAGGCCACGCCGCAGCAGGCCGACGAATCCGGGCCGGTCCAGATCGGCGGCCGACACGTTCAGGGCCAGATTGAAATCCAGGCCCTGCTGCTGCCAGCGCGCGGCCTGGGCAATGCCGTTGTCGATGACCCAGGCGGTGATGCGGTTGATCAACGCGGTTTTCTCGGCCATCGGCACGAAGTCGGCGGGCATCACCGGGCCGATCATCGGATGCTGCCAGCGCAGCAGCGCTTCCACTCCGACGCAGCGGTGATCGTGCAGGTCCACGCGCGGCTGGTAGTGCAGGCGCAGCTGGCTGGCGCTGTCCAGCGCGGCGGGCAGGGAAGCCAGCAGGCGGAAGGTATTGCGCTGGGCCACGTCGTGCTTGCGCTCGTACATGCTCCACGGCACGCCGCGTTCGCGCGAGATATCCACCGAGGTGGTCAGCGAGCGGATGGTGTCGGCCGCGCCATAGCTGGTCTGCAGCGAGACCGCGCCGATCGAGGCCACTGCGGTATGCGGAATGCCCTGATGTTCCAGCGTTTCGGCAAAGGCCTTGGAGACCTTGGTGCACAGCGCGGACAGACGCTGCGTTTCGGCCTGGGCCAGAAAACCGAAGGTGGTCGGGTCCAGCCGATACAGCGCGGTGCCGGTAGGCAGATAGGCGGCCAGCCGACGCTGCGCGATCGCCACATAACCGTCGGCGTAGTCCCAGCCCAGCGCCTTGACCATGTCGCGAAAGTAATCGCTGCCGCAGATGTCGACCGCCACCGCGGTGGTGGCCGGCGCGCTGTCGCGTTGCGACAGCCAGGCATCCAGGTCTTCGGCAAAGCGCGACCGATTGGGCAGCCCGGTCGGTCCGTCGCGGTAGGTGGTGCTGCGCAGGTTTTCCACCCGCAGCACCGCCAGGTCGCGCAGGCCTTCCAGCTGGGTGATCGCTTCGGCATCCAGGCCCGGGCGCGGGCTGGTCCCGATCACGCACAAGGTGCCGATGCGGTGGCCGTCGCGCAGCGTCAGCGGCGCGCCGGCGTAGAAACGGATGAACGGCGGTCCCAGCACCAGCGGGTTGTCGCAAAAGCGCGGATCCAGTTGCGCGTCGGGCACCACCATCACCTCGGGGGCGCGGATCGCATGCGCGCAGAACGCCTGGTCGCGCGGCGTTTCCTGCGGTTCCAGGCCGATGCGGGCCTTGAACCACTGACGATGCTCATCCACCAGCGACACCAGCGCGATTTCTGCGCCAAGGTTGCGGGCGGCCATGGCGGCGATGGTCTCGAACACCGGGTCCGGCGGCGAGTCCAGCAGGCACAGGCCACGCAGGACGGACAACCGGGTCGACTCGTCGACCACGGGCGGAAGAGGGGAATTGGCAGGAGCAAGCACGGATTGCATGTGCTTCTATCGGCCTGAAGCGTAATCCCTTGATCGACGCTGCTAGGTGGCGTTCAGTTGAGGCGGCATTGCCGCGCGATGGCTGCGCCAACGCCGCTGCAGGGACAACAGCAAGGCGATGGCATCAGGCCACAGCATGACCAGGCGGCCTACGCGCCAGGTCGACGGTCGCTATGACTCTCGCGTCATGCGTGATGTAAGCAAACGTGCGGCGTCGCGGTCGGCGCTGGCGCACGACCGCTAAACATTGCCGCCCCCTCGCCGATGACTGAGGGTGCGCCTGCTTCGTTGCCCCGCAACAACGTAATCGTTCAGCGCGCTTGTCTCGGCGCTTGTTCGTTATGTGACACAGATTGCATCGAGCGGCACGTCAAATTGACACATTGTTCACGCGCGCTGTGAGCCTCGCCACCGCGCGTCAACCTCCCTCTGTCTGGAAATCGACCGTGAAATCACCGTTGTCTCGTTTTGCCCACCGTGTGCTGCTGGTCGTTGCAGGCCTGGCAGTGTCGTCTGCCGCGCACGCGGGGCTGTCGGTGTCCGGCACACAACTGCGTGAGTCCAATGGCAACACCGTGGTCCTGCGTGGCGTCAATCTGCCGCATGCCTGGTACGCGAGCCGTACCGACGCGGCCCTGGCCGCCATCGCTGCCACCGGCGCCAATAGCGTGCGCGTGGTGCTCAGTTCCGGTTATCGCTGGAACCGCACGCCGGAGGCCGAGGTGTCGCGCATCATCGCGCGTTGCAAGAGCCTGGGCCTGATCGCGGTGCTGGAAGTGCACGACACCACCGGCTATGGCGAAGACGGCGCTGCCGCCGGCCTGGCCCACGCTACTGCGTACTGGGCCAGCATCCGCAAGGCGCTGATCGGCAACGAAGACCAGGTCATCGTCAACATCGGCAACGAGCCGTTCGGCAATCAGTTGAGCGCCAGCGAATGGGTCAACGGCCATGCAACCGCAATCGCCGCATTGCGCAAGGCAGGACTGACTCACGCACTGATGGTGGATGCGCCGAACTGGGGCCAGGACTGGAAGTTCTACATGCGCGACAACGCTGCCGCGTTGCTGGCGCGCGACAGCCGCCGCAACCTGATCTTCAGCGTGCACATGTACGAAGTGTTCGGCAGCGATGCGACGGTCAACAATTATTTGCGCGCCTTCCGCGATAAAAAGCTGGCGCTGGTGATCGGCGAGTTCGGTGGAGACCATCGCGGCGCGCACGTGGACGAGGCAGCGATCATGCGCCGTGCCCGCGACTACAACGTCGGCTATCTGGGCTGGTCGTGGTCGGGAAATGACAGCAGCACGCAATCGCTGGATATCGCAATCGGCTGGAACGCCACGCGCCTCAGCAGCTGGGGGCGCAACCTAATCCTCGGCGCCGATGGCATTACTGCGACCTCGCGCAGGGCGAGCGTGTTCGGACCACGTTGAGAGTAGTGACGCCCTGCGGTCAGCGTCTCTGGTTTTCGGGATGCCTGGATAGTTTGCTGCAGAGCTGCAGCGCAGTTGAACTGCGGCTTGGCTGCAGGGCCCTTGCCCGCCCACCATCGCGGGACACGCTGCAAGTACGTCCCTGTAGGCTCTTACTCGGCATCCATGCCGCGTAAGGTTCCGCGACGGTGGGCGGACAAGGACCAGTCGAGATGGTCGGTGTGCATGGTTTTCAACAAAACAGCCGGCAACCGGTGCGGTGTCCTCGCCGTGTTCTCGACGCTGTGAGCTTGCTGCAGGGCCCTTGCCCGCCCACCATCGCAGGACACGCCGCAAGTACGTCCTTGTAGGCTCTTACGCGGCATCCATGCCGCGTAAGGTTCCGCGACGGTGGGCGGACAAGGACCAGTCGAGATGGTCGGTGTGCATGGTTTCGACAGAGCAACCGGAAACCGGTGCGGTGTCCTCGCCGCGCCCTCGACGCTGTGAGTTGGCTGCAGGGCCCTTGCCCGTCCACCATCGCAGGACACGCCGCAAGTACGTCCTTGTAGGCTCTTACGCGGCATCCATGCCGCGTAAGGTCCCGCGACGGTGAGCGGGCAAGGACCAGTCGAGATGGTCGGTGTCATAGTGGAAGCGACGCAGGACGTGCACCGGTCGGATCACTAAGCGGTCGATCAACCTCTGACCATTTTCGCGTCGCAAGCCGAGCAGCAAACGGGCTTTCAACACGCAAGCTGCAAACGTCGCATCTGCTGCCGCAAGCCGAGCAACACGCTTTCAAGAAAGCAGCCGATCAACTCTCTGGCGCGGTGTCCTTGCCGGTTGCTGGACCCTTGGCGGCATGGATGCCGCCAAGGAGCCTCCATGGACGGATGCACGGCGTGTCCCGCAAGCGGCGAGGGCACCGCGCTCTCGACTCACCGAGCGTTTGAGCTATGTATCGGATCTCGCCCAAAACAGCGCCATGGTTGAACGGAATCAAGCCTCGCGTAGAGCCTGAAAAACGCAATGGTTCAACGTCTCGATGTCAGGCCTCAACGCCCGGGCTCGCGTAACGGCCCCGGGCTTGGCCGCTTGGTCAGCTTGCGCTGCAGCGAGCGGCGGTGCATGCCGAGCAGGCGGGCGGCGGCGGAGACATTGCCGCCGGTCTCGTGTAGCGCCTGCTGGATGTGCTCCCACTGCAGGCGGCTGAGCGGTGTCATCATTTCCCGCGCGGTTTCTTCTTCGTCCGGCTCCGGCAGCTCGTCGTCCTCTTCGCCCAGCGCCCGCATGATGGTGGGGATATTGGCCGGCTTGGGCAGGTAGTCGTCGGCGCCGAGCTTGATCGCCTCCACCGCGGTGGCGATGCTGGCATAGCCGGTGACCAGCAGGATGCGCATGTCGGCGCGGATCTCGCGCAGCGGCTGGATCAGGCTCAGGCCGGAATCGTGGCCGAGCTTGAGATCGATCAAGGCGAAATCGGGCAGGGCGCTGCGCGCGGTCGACAGGGCACTGGCCGCGTCGGTGGCGGTCAGGGTTTCCACGCCGCGGCGGGCGAGGCTGCGCTGCAGCGTGCGCAGGTACAGGGTGTCGTCGTCGACCAGCAGGCCGGTACGCAGGGGAGTGCTTGTCATGCGAGTGCCTCGTGTTCGGAGAGCGGCAGACGGAAACCGACGCGGGCGCCGCTGCCTTCGGCGGGCAGCATCCACAACTCGCCCTGCAGCCGCTCGACGGTGGCGTGCGAGAGCGCCAGCCCGACGCCCATGCCGTCGTGCTTGCCGCTGTTGAACAAGGTGCCCGGCAGCATGGCCTGCGAGGTGTCGAAGCCCGGCCCGTAGTCGCGGACTTCGCCGCTGAGATGGTCCTGCTCCACGCGCAGGGTGAGATCGATCTGCGGCCGGCCGGCACGTTCGCCGGCATCGGCCGCATTGTTGAGCAGCACCATCAGCAGATGGCTGACGCCTGGCTGCAGCAGCAGGCGCATCGGTGCGTCGTCGTTGCGGCGCAGCTCGATGGTCGGGCGTACCAGCCGCCATTGTTCCAGCACGTCCTTGACCGCCACTTCGCGGCTGAGGTGGCCGTTGTCGGCCGGCGCGGCCAGCGCCAGCACGCGCTCGTGGCACTGCACCAGCAGTTCGCGCAGGGTGTCCAGATCCTCGCGCAATTCGCCCTGGTCGCATTGGTCGGCGATGTCGTCGACCAGCAGGGTCATCGTCGCCAGCGGCGTGTTGAGCTCATGCGCCACCGAGGCGGCATGGGTGGCCAGCGCGACGATGCCCTCGTTACGCGCAAATCGCTCGCGCAGCGTGGAGATCTCGCGCTCGCGTTCGCGCATCGACAAGGCCAGCCGGGTGGCGAAGGCCAGCACCACCACCGTCGACAGCAGGAAGTTAGCGGCCATGCCCCACATGTGCAGGCTGAGCGGGTCGAAGCTACCGTAGGGCAGCGGCAGGCCGAACGCCGCACTGATCACATAGCCGGCCACACAGGATGCCGCCACGGCCATCGCCCAGCCCAGCGGCAGGGCCAGCGCGGCCAGCGCGATCAGCACCAGGAACAGCGAGCCGAACGGGTTGGCGATGCCGCCGCTCCAGCCCACCATCCAGGTCAACACGGTGACATCGACCAGGATGTGGCCGAACTCGGTGGCCGGGCTGACCGCGCCGCGGTGGGCCACCCGCAGTTGCGCATACAGGTTGAACACCGCCAGTGCGGCCACGCCGGCCCACAAGGGTTGCTGCGGCAGGTCCAGGCCCATCAGGCCGGTGGCGACCAGGATGGTAGCGGCCTGGCCGGCGGTGGCCAGCCAGCGCAGGCTGCACAGGGTCCGCAGGAAGGAGGCGTCTGAGGAATTCATCACGGCAATGCTATGCGCTCGGGGGCGTGGCGGCCTGCGACAAACCGTCGCATCGGCCCGGAAGACGGCCTGCGCAGCGCTTCAGCTGTGAGCGGACCGATGACAGGCTAAAATACCGGGATGTACGACGCCGTGACTCGCCCAACCCCTCCCGCCGACGCCACCGCCTGGCCGCGCCGCATCACCCAGGCCGTCAAGATCGGCAGCGTGACTGTGGGCGGCGGCCACCCGGTGGTCGTCCAGTCGATGACCAATACCGATACCGCCGACATCGCCGGCAGCGTCAAGCAGGTGGCCGACCTGTGGCGCGCCGGCTCGGAAATGGTGCGCCTGACCGTCAACAATGCCGAGTCGGCCGCGGCCATTCCGCGCATCGTCGACAAGCTGCGCATGATGGGGATCGAGGTGCCGTTGATCGGCGACTTCCATTACAACGGTCACCAGTTGCTCGCCGCCGAGCCGGCCTGCGCCGAAGCGCTGGCCAAGTACCGCATCAATCCGGGCAATGTCGGCTTCGGCAAGAAGAAAGACCTGCAGTTCGCGCAGCTGATCGAGTTCGCGATCAAGTACGACAAGCCGGTGCGCATCGGCGCCAACTGGGGCTCGCTGGACCAGTCGCTGGCTGCGCAGCTGATGGACGAGAACTCGCAACGCGCCACGCCCTGGGATGCCGGCCGCGTGCTGCGCGAGGCCTTGATCCGTTCGGCAGTGGATTCGGCCGAGCGCGCGGTGGAACTGGGGCTGGCGCGCGAGCGCATCATTTTGTCGGCCAAGGTATCCGGTGTGCAGGAGCTGATCGCGGTGTATCGCGACATGGCGAGCCGCTGCGACTTTGCGCTGCATCTGGGCCTGACCGAGGCCGGCATCGGCAGCAAGGGCATCGTGGCCTCCGCCGCGGCGCTGAGCGTGTTGTTGCAGGAAGGCATCGGCGACACCATCCGCATCTCGCTGACGCCGGAACCGGGCCAGTCGCGCACCCAGGAAGTGATCGTCGCGCAGGAACTGCTGCAGACCACCGGCCAGCGCGCCTTCACGCCGATGGTCACGGCCTGCCCGGGCTGCGGCCGCACCACCTCCGAGTTCTTCCAGGAACTGGCCGGCGTGGTGCAGAACCACGTGCGCGCCAAGATGCCGGAGTGGAAGATCAGCAACCCCGGCGCGGAAAACATGACCCTGGCGGTGATGGGCTGCGTGGTCAACGGGCCGGGCGAATCGCGCCACGCCAATATCGGCATTTCGTTGCCGGGCACCGGCGAGGCGCCGTCGGCACCGGTGTTCATCGATGGCGAAAAAAGCGTCACCTTGCGGGGCGAAAACATCGCCTACGAGTTCATCGATCTGATCGATCAGTACGTCGAACGCACCTATGTCCGTCGCGCCGGCTGAATCGCCGGCCGGTTTCAGGGGATGGCTGCGCAGCAATGCGTGGCGCATGGCGTTGCTGTTTGCCGGCGTGCTGCTGCCGTTGGGCTTGTTCGTCGACCTGGCCGACGAAGTCCACGAGCTGGAAAATTTCTATTTCGACGAGCCCCTGCTGTGGAGCATGCGCAGCATCGCCACGCCGGGTCTGGATGCGTTTTTCGGGGTGGTCTCCAAGATCGGCTACCAGTACGGGGTGATCCCGGCCGATGTCGCCATCGTGCTGGTGTTGCTGATGTTGCGGCGCTGGCGCGAGGGAACCTTTGCCGCACTCGGCTTCGGCGGCTCGGCCTTGTTGAACATGGGCGCCAAGCAGGTGTTCCAGCGCGACCGCCCGAGCCTGTGGGAATCGATCGCCCCGGAAAGCACCTTCAGCTTTCCCAGCGGGCATGCGATGGGCTCGATGACGCTCGCTGCGGTGGTCATCGCGCTGGCCTGGAACACGCGCTGGCGCTGGCCGGTGACCACTGCCGCCAGCCTGTTCGCGGTGCTGGTCGGCGTGTCGCGGATCTACCTGGGCGTGCATTATCCCTCCGATATCCTGGGCGGCTGGTCGGCCGCGCTGGTATGGGTGGTCGGGCTGTATCTGGTGATGTTTCGCGGCGCACGGCGGCCGCATTGGCGCCGCCATCTCACCTCGGCCTGAGGGTACGGCCGCGCGACGTCGAACGTGGTCGGCGCAGGTGTGTGACCGGGACTGGCGCAGACCGGCACGGTGTTCGACTCAGTAACGACGTACGCGCTCCCGGCGCCACAACTGCAGCCCGATCACGCTGCCGATTGCGGCCAGCAGAATCATGTAATACGCCGAGCCCATCGGGTGCTGCTTGAGCAACATCACCACCACCAGCGGGGTCAGGCCACCGAATACCGCATAGCCCAGGTTATAGGCGAACGACACGCCGGACAGACGCACCACCGGCGGAAACGCTTCGACCATGACGCGCGGAACCGCTCCCAGGACGCCTAGCGCCGCGCCCAGCAGGGCGTACAGCGGGAACAGCAACTGCGGATCACCGGCCAGGCGATAGAACAGCCAGGCGCTGGCGCCCAGGAACACGCTGCCGGCAAGCAGCACGCGTCCGTTGCCGTAGCGATCGGACAAGGCGCCGGCCACGATAGAGCCGATCGCCTGCAGCAGGACCGCGAGCAGGTTGGCCTGCAAGGCGACCGCTGCCGGGTAGTGGTACGCGCTCTGCAGCAGCGTCGGCGTCATCAACGACACCACCAGCACCCCGGCTGCCACCATCCAGGTCAGCCACAACGACTGCGCCACACTGCGTGGATGATCGCGCAGCACCAGCTTGAGCGGCGTTTCGCGCGCGACGGCACGCATCGCCATCAGCTCGGCGAACACCGGTGTTTCGTGCAGCCAACGCCGCAGATACACGGAAAGCAGGCCGAAGAGGCCGCCGGCCAAGAACGGCAGGCGCCAGGCATAGTCGGCGATTTCCTGCGGCGTGAAGGCGCGATTGATCGCCCCGGCGCTGAGCGAACCGAGCAACACGCCGGCGGCCAGGCCGGCGGTCAGTGTTCCGCAGGCCAGTCCCCTGCGTTGCGCAGGCACGTGCTCTGCGACGAAGACCCATGCACTGGGGACTTCGCCGCCGATGGCTGCGCCCTGCAGCAACCGCATCGTCAGCAGCAGCAGCGGGGCGGCCAGGCCGATCTGCGCGTAGGTCGGCAGCATGCCGATGGCCAGCGTCGGCAAGGCCATCAATCCGATGCTGAGCGCGAACATGCGCTTGCGACCGAGCAGGTCGCCGAAGTGCGCCATCACGATCCCGCCCAGCGGACGGATCAGGTAGCCGGCAGCAAAGATGCCGAAAGTCTGCAACTGCCGCATCCAGTCCGGTATGCCCGGCGGAAAGAACAGCTCTCCCAGCACCGTCGCGAAGAAGATGAAGATGATGAAGTCGTAGAATTCCAGCGCGCCGCCCAGCGCGGACAGGGCCAGCGTCTTGTAATCGCCGCGTGTGAGCTGGCTTGTGGGTGCAGTGCCTGTTGCGGAAGGGGTCTTCAAGGCATGACATCCTGTGGCAGGTGCCCGCGCGCATGCGCGTGCTGGAGCAGTGAGGTATGAGTCATCCGTGCTATCGCTGCGGCAACGCGCAGCTTGCACGCTTGCCCGCCACGGCCAGGCGCATGCACTTCGGGAAAGGCGCGCTGGCTGCGCCTTCGGTGCCGATCAGTCGCGCACACTTGCGTGCGCCGCCGCTTCGGCATGCAGTGCGGTGGTGTCGAACAACGGCAGCTGCGCATCGCTGCTGTCCACCAGCAGCGAAATCTCGGTGCAACCCAGGATGATCGCTTGCGCGCCCTCCTGGCCGAGGTCGGCCATGACCTGGCGGAAATAGCCGCGCGACTTCGGCCGGATGATGCCCTGGCAGAGTTCGTCGTAGATCACCCGATGCAGTTGCGCGCGTGCGTCTGTCGGCGGTACCAGCACCTGCAGGCCACGCGCAGCCAGGCGCTCGCGATAGAACGGCTGTTCCATGGTGAAACGCGTGCCGAGCAGCCCGACACGGGTGACGCCTGCCGCAATCAACGCATCGGCGGTGGCATCGGCGATATGCAGCAAGGGCAGCGGCGTTGCGGAGGTGATCGCATCGGCAACGCAATGCATGGTGTTGGTGCACAGCACCAGGAAGTCGGCACCGCCGGCATGCAGCGCGCGCGCCGCTGCCGCCATTGCCTGGCCTGCGCCGTCCCAGTCGCCGGCGTGTTGCAGGCGCTCGATCTCATGGAAATTGACGCTGTACAGCAATAGCCTTGCCGAATGCAGGCCGCCGCAGGCCAGGCGCACCCGCTGGTTGATGATGCGGTAATAGGGCAGGGTGGATTCCCAGCTCATGCCGCCGATCAGGCCGATGGTTTTGCTTGGAACCGGCATGCCGACCTCACCTTGGAACAGTCAACGAATGTGCGTGCGCATCGCCCCTTCGATGGCTGGGGAGCGCTTACCAGCGCAGTGTACGTCGGCATCGTCGCCACGCCACCGCGCGGGCCGATCAGGCCGCTCGCAGACGCTCGATCACTCGCCCGGTTTTGCGCCTTCCAGCGGTGCGTGCGTGGCGGCGCGACGCGCCAGCACGCTTTCACGATGGGCGATGTAGACATTGGCGCAGATGATGATGGCCGCACCGATCAGGGTATGGCGTTCGATCGCCTCGCCGAACAGCCACCAGCCCAGCAGCGCCACCAGCGGCAGCTGCATGAAGCTGATCGGCTGCAGTGCGGAGACTTCACCCAGCTTGAGCGCGCGCGTCCAGAACAGCTGGCCGGCGGTACCGAAGATGCCGGTCGCCGCCAGCCAGAGCCAGTCGATGCCCTGCGGCCAGCTCCACTGGAACAGTGCCGGAATCAGCGACATCGGCACCCAGAACACATAGGTGTAGAACACCACGGTGTCCGAGTCGTCGCTGCGCGAGAGCTGCTTGATCTGGATCGCCACCACGGCGCTGATCACCGCTGCCAGCAGCGCAATCAGCAGGCCGGGCGTAAAGGTGGACGAGCCTGGCCGCAGGATCACCAACACGCCGATGAATCCGGCCGCCACCGCCAGCCAGCGGCGCAGGCGCACCTGTTCGTGCAGCCACACCACGGCCAGCACGGTGACGAACAACGGGGTGGAATACGACAGCGAGATCGCCTGCGACAACGGCAGGTGGCCGATCGCCCAGAACCCGCACAGCATCGACGCCAGGCCGATCAGGGTGCGTGCCAGGTACTGCGGCAATTGCCGCGTGCGCGGCGCCTTGCCGGCGCGCAGGATCAGCGGCAACAGGGCTAACAGCCCGAACGCATTGCGAAAGAACGCGATCTCGGTGGTGGCGATCGTGCCCGACGCCAGCCGGATGCAGATGGCCATCAGGCCGAAGGCGAAGGTACTGGTGAGCATCCACAGCGCAGCACGTCGTGATGCCTGCTGCGCTGTCACCAATGCGCTCCGATGATGCGCGGCTCCGGCTCCAGGATCACCGAGTAACGCTCGCGCACCGATTCGGCGATGCGCCGTGCAAAGTCCAGCAGCTGCGCACCGCTGGCGGTGCCGTAGTTGACCAGCACCAGGGCGTGATCCGGCGACACTCCGGCATCGCCTTCGCGCCGGCCCTTCCAGCCGCACTGCTCGATCAACCAGGCCGCCGACAACTTGCCCTGGCCGGGCTGTTCGCCGGGGTAGACCGGCATATCGGCAAAGGTGGCCTGCAGCGCGGCAATCTGCTCGCTGGGCAGCAAGGGATTTTTGAAGAAGCTGCCGGCATTGCCGAGCACATCCGGGTCCGGCAGTTTGCGCCGACGGATGTTGATCACCGCCTGCGCCACATCGGCGGCACCGGCCAGGTCGGCGCCCATGCTGGCCAGCTCCTCGCGGATACCGGCGTAGTCCAGCCGCAACTCGTGCAGCAGCGGCAGATTGAATTCCACCGCGACGATCAGATAACGCTCCGGCTGCTGCTTGAACACGCTGTCGCGATAGGCAAAGGCGCACTCGGCCGCGGTCAGCCGCACGAACTGCTGGGCATGCAGATCGAAGGCGTCCACCACATGGATGAAGTCGCCCACCTGCGCGCCGTATGCGCCGATGTTCTGGATCGGGCAGGCGCCGACGGTGCCGGGAATCAAGGCCAGATTCTCCAGCCCCGACAGGCCTTGCTGCAGCGAATACAGCACCAGCGCGTGCCAGTTGACGCCGGCACCAGCGCGCACGATGGCGTGGTCGGCGTGGTGCGCGATGATGGCGATGTCGCGGTTTTCGAAACACAGCACGCAGCCCGGTGGGTCGCCGGCCAGCAGCACGTTGCTGCCGCTGCCCAGCACCAGCAGCGCTTGCCCGGCGATTTCCGGCGCTGCCAGCGCCTGCGGCAAGGCATCGGGTGCGTGGATGCTCAGCAACCAGCGCGCCGTGGCATCGACATGAAAGGTATTGAGCGCGCGCAGGGGCGCGTGTTCGCTCAAGTGCCAGCCGGCCTGCGTTGCATCGCTCATAGCGGCGACACCGCACCGCCGCTGGGCGCTTCGCGGCGGCGACGGATCGCGTCCACGCATTCGCCGATCAGCGGCGGCCCGCGATACACCAGGCCGCTGTAGCACTGCACCAGCGTCGCGCCGGCTGCCATCTTGGCCACCGCATCCGCACCGGAGTTGATGCCGCCCACGCCGATCAACGGGATCGACTCCGGCAGACGCGCGCGCAGGCGGCGCAGCACCAGCGTGGATTGCCCCAGCAGCGGCGCGCCCGACAGGCCGCCGGCCTCGGCAGCCAGCGGATGGTTGGCGATCAGGGTACGCGTCACCGTGGTGTTGGTGGCGATCACACCATCCACCGCCAGATCGGCCAGCACGCGCGCGGCCGCATCGATGTCGCGATCGTTGAGATCCGGGGCCACCTTCACCAGCATCGGCACGCGCTTGCCGTGTTGCGCGGCCAGGGCTTCCTGGGTGTCGCGCAGATCGGCGATCAGCCGGCGCAGCGCCTGTTCTTCCTGCAGCTCGCGCAAGCCGGCAGTGTTGGGCGAAGAAATGTTAACGGTGATGTAGTCGGCCAGTGGGTATACGCGCTCCATGCAATAGCGGTAGTCGCTGGTGGCTTCCTCGTTGGGCGTGTCCTTGTTCTTGCCGATGTTGATGCCGAGCAGGCCGCCGCGACGCCGCGCGCGTTGCACGTTGGCCACCAGCACGTCCACGCCCAGGTTGTTGAAGCCCATGCGGTTGATCACCGCCTGGTATTCCGGCAAGCGGAACATGCGCGGCTTGGGATTGCCTTCCTGCGGCCGCGGCGTCACCGTGCCGATCTCGACGAAGCCGAAACCCAGCGCGAGCAGCGCATCGATGTGCTCGCCGTTCTTGTCCAGGCCGGCACCGAGCCCGACCGGGTTGGGAAACATCAGACCGAAAGCCGGCGTCGGCAGCGGCACCGGGCGCTTGGCCAGCAGCGGCGTGGTGCCGGTGCGGTAGGCGACATCGATGGAGCGCAATGCCAGCGCGTGGGCGCGCTCGGCATCGAGGGAAAACAGCAAGGGGCGGGCAAGCGAATACATGCGGGTCAGTTCAATTCCCCGGCGAACACCCGGGTCTGGTATTGGAAGTCGATCAGCCCGTCGCGCGCATGCGCGTCGAACAGCGTGCGTAGCGCGGCGAGCATCGGGGCATGGCGTGGGTCATGCGCGAGCGGGGCATACGACGAAGACAACAGCCGGCCGCGTAAGGCATCGAAGTCCAGCCGTTGCACATTCGGAAAGCGTGCCATCGCGCGGAAGCCTTCGCCGAACCACGCCTGCATGGTGGCATCGTCCTGATAGCGTTCGGCCACGGCCGAATAGTCGGTGCCGTAGTCCAGCAGCAATTGCTCGTAGCCGCGCAGGAAGTCGGTGGTGTCCAGCTCGCGGCTGTTCCAGTAGATCACCGCCAGCCCGCCGGGCTGCAGGATGCGCGCCCACTCGGCACGCACCGCCTGCACGTCGAACCAGTGGAAGGCCTGCGCCGCGGACACCAAGCCGACGCTGGCATCGGCCAGCCCGGTGGCCTCGGCGGTGCCGTCGACCGCGCGGAACTTGGGGAACTCCGCCAGCCACTGCTGCGCGGCTGCGCGCATGGCCGGGTTGGGTTCCACCGCCGTGACCGGATAACCGGCCTCCAGAAACAGCCGGCTGGAGATGCCGGTGCCGGCACCGATATCGGCCACCGCGGTGGCCGGCGTCAGGCCCAGCTCTTCGTGCAGCCAGCGCAGCAGCTGCGGCGGATAGCTCGGCCGGTAGCGCACATAGGCCGCGACGCGGTCGTTGAAGCGTTGGGCGGAGGAGGGCGCGGCCATGCTCAACTGTTGGCGGCCGCAAGCCAGGCCAGGCCGCCGAAGAACAGGATGAAGATCGCCACCCCTGCTACCCAGAGCGCAACCGCCAGCCAGCCAAGAATCAGCCCGCCGATGGCCAGCCCGTCGCCGTCCAGCCCCTGCGGATTGCGGCGGATTTCGCCGCGCGCCAGGTGGCCGGTGATGATGGCGCAGAGGCTGCCGAGGAACGGGATCAGCGTCCAGCCGAGAATGCCCGAGACCAGGCTGACGATGGCCATGGCACTGGTCTGTCGAACGACGACGTTCATCATGAACTCCTGAAGTGGCGGCAGCCGACGGCTGGCGTGGGCCGATTATCCCAGAGCCGCCGCCCGAATGGCGTGCCGTCTGCGGCCAGACGCTGTGCGTGGCCGGTTTTGACCGGAATGGGCGAGGCTGCATCTCTGGCCGTGCCCGACATCGGGACTAGCGGCCGATGAAATGTTGAGCACCGAGGTCGTGCGCAACTGCGTGACTCACTGCAAATGATCCAGGCACCAGGCCGCCGCTGATTGGCCGAGCCGTGCGCAGGCACAACGTGGCAGCCATGCTCCGGTACGCGTGCGACAGCGCGCCGGCTCGATGCCCGGCGCGCCTGCGCGTCGATCAAAGATCGAACTTGATGCCCTGCGCCAGCGGCAGCGAGTCGGAGTAGTTGATCGTATTGGTCTGACGACGCATATAGACCTTCCACGCATCCGAACCGGATTCGCGGCCACCGCCGGTCTCCTTTTCGCCACCGAACGCGCCGCCGATCTCCGCACCCGAGGTGCCGATGTTGACGTTGGCGATGCCGCAGTCGCTGCCGGCCGCCGACAGGAACTTCTCGGCCGCCTTCAGGTTCTGGGTGAAGATAGACGACGACAGGCCCTGCGGCACGCCGTTCTGCAGCTCGATCGCCTCGTCCAGCGTGCTGTACTTCATCACGTACAGGATCGGCGCGAAGGTCTCGTGCTGCACCACCGCGTCGCTGTTCTGCAGCCCGGTGACGATGGCCGGCAGCACGAAATTGCCGGGGCGGTCGATCGCGGTGCCGCCCACTTCGACCGTGCCGCCAGCGGCCTTGGCCTTGGCGATCGAGGCCAGGAACTGCTCCACCGCGCCCTGGCTGTTGAGCGGGCCCATCAGGTTTGCCGGGTCGGTCGGGTCGCCGATCTTGCTGTCGAGCTGCTTGTACGCCTTGACCAGCGTGGCCAGCACGTTGTCGTAGATGGATGCGTGCACGATCAGGCGGCGCGTGGTGGTGCAGCGCTGCCCGGCGGTGCCCACCGCGCCGAACACGATGCCCGGGATGGCCAGCTTCAGGTCGGCGGTTTCGTCCAGGATGATGGCGTTGTTGCCGCCCAGCTCCAGCAGGCAACGGCCCAGGCGGTGGGCGACCTTTTCCGCCACCACGCGGCCGATCTGGGTCGAACCGGTGAAGCTGATCAGCGGGATGCGGGTGTCTTCCACCAACTTCTGCGACAGCGCCGTGCCGGCATCGTTGATCAGGAAGAAGATGTCCGGGAAACCGGCGTCCTTCAATGCCGCATTGCAGATCTTCATCGTCGCGATCGCGGTCA
Organism: Xanthomonas sp. WHRI 6108; assembly: GCF_040202385.2. Lineage (NCBI taxonomy): Bacteria > Pseudomonadati > Pseudomonadota > Gammaproteobacteria > Lysobacterales > Lysobacteraceae > Xanthomonas > Xanthomonas sp. WHRI 6108. The sequence goes on from NZ_CP168198.1 coordinate 2,012,037, forward strand.
GCGGGGTCTTGTTGGACGGCTTCCAGATGCAGATATCGCCGCAGATCGCCGCCAGAAACGCATTCCACGCCCACACCGCCACCGGGAAGTTGAACGCGCTGATGATGCCGACCAGACCCAGCGGCTGGTACTGCTCGTACATGCGGTGGCCCGGGCGCTCCGAATGCATGGTGTAGCCGTACAGCATGCGGCTCTGGCCGACCGCGAAGTCGGCGATGTCGATCATCTCCTGTACTTCGCCGTCGCCCTCGGGCTTGCTCTTGCCCATTTCCAGCGCCACCAGCGAGCCCAGCGCATCCTTGTGCGCACGCAGCGCCTCGCCACACAGGCGAACGGCTTCGCCACGGCGCGGCGCAGGCGTGGTCCGCCATACCTTGAAGGCGGCCTGCGCACGCTGGACGATCAGCTCGTAGTCTTCCGGCGTGGTGGCCTGCACCTCGGCGATCACCGCGTTGGTGGTCGGATTGATCGGCTGCAGCACCCCGGCGCCGGTGGCCTGCGACCAGGTCGCCTCGCCAAGATAGGTACCGGAATTGGACGCGGCGAGGTCGAGCGCCTTGAGCAGGTCAGCGGACATGGGATCTCCAAAGGTCGGGATGGTCGCGTGGCGGCCAAGGCCCCGCGACACGGGTAGCCGTCGATTTTAGCAGGCTCCGCCGACCACCCGCCGGCTTGGCAATCGCAACGATCGTGCGACAATGCCCACCTTGGCCCCGTAGCTCAGCTGGATAGAGCGTCCCCCTCCTAAGGGGAAGGTCGCCCGTTCGAATCGGGCCGGGGTCACCAGGAATCAATGGTTTAGCGCGACGCGCGCACTACCCATTTCGCTTATCAGGGCACATATCCACAGGGGTTGGTCACAGTGGACACAGCAGCATTTAGCATCGCGGGCTGCCTTTAAAATCTCAGGTGTTTGACCGCGGCCTCGTCGCCCTGAGGCGTCAAATGTGCATAGTATTTTTCAGTTGTCGCATAGTCCGCGTGTCCTGCCAAAACTTGGACCCGGCGCAGCGGCACGCCCGCCATGACTAGGTGTGCGCAAAAGGTGTGGCGCAGCCGGTGCAGGCTTCCCCCGATTCCTGCTTTGCGGGCATCGGCAGCGAACCAGTCGCTTATCGTGTCCTTGTGTACGTCGATAAGCCGCTCAGGGAGTCGGCGCAGTGCCCATCGTGCATAGCGGTTGAGCGGAACCTCTCGCCACTTGCCCGATTTGGTACGGCCGCTTCCCGTTTCATCCGGCTCGCTCTCGATCATGAGCCTGCTGCCTTGCACTGAGGACTTGTGCAACTTGGCAACCTCACCACGGCGCAAGCCGGTGTGCGCCATGAAAAGCCACAGTGGCGCGCGTGCGGGGTTCGCGCGGTAGAGCTTCCGCATCGCGGCTCGGTCGTAAAAGCGAACGGCCACACTGCGTACGCCGCGTGGTGCTTTCACTATCTCGAGCGGGTTGACGTCCAGTTCCTTCCACTCCACGCCGCGGCGAAATGCCGCTTGCAGACGGCTAATCTCTTTGCCAACGGTTTCCGGCGCCGCCTTATCGGTGAGAAGGCGGTCGCGCTTGTAGCCTTCCATTTCCACCGGGCGCAGCGTGTCGATCGGCCGGTGGCCAAACTTGGCGATAAAGCGCTTCACCTCACTACGCGCCTTGCCCGCAGTCGTAGGATGCTTGGCGGCGTACCAATCAATGTGGTGACGCCGGACCCGGATGCAGATCCGCTCGCGCAGGAGATCACAATCATCTGGAACCCAATCAACGACGCCGGCACGGTGGCGCTCCAGGTCGAGGACCGCGGCACCGCCTCGGCGTGCTGCGGCGCCAATCGTCGACCTGATCGCGCCGACCTACGCCATCCGCTATCCCGGCGCGGACCCGGCGGAGGTCTTGAGGGCTGGAAGCTCCAGGCGCTGATCAAGGCTGTAACCTAAGCGGCGATTGCATCGAAAGTTACGTTTGCTGCTGCGTAATTGGTGGCCTCTTAGATCCGGCGAATTGGCCGGGACGTCTTGTCGCTTTGCAGCAGCCATAAACAAGCATGCCTTTGCTATGCTCGGTCGGCGGACAGTGAGTTCGCATGGATTTAAAGGATTTTGCAATGAAAAAAGTTTTCATCGCCGCGGCGGCTGGGCTCGCCCTCGCTGCCACTTGTAACGCCGCTGCACAGGACGTTCGTTATCTTGGAGTCACCCCGCGAATTGCAGCGGAGGCAGCAGCACAGCCTGCACTTGTGCCGGAAGGAGTGACTCTGATCTCGCTCGAACGCTGGAAGTTCCAAGAAGACACATTTTCGGCTAGGCCCATCACGACTGTCGGGCAAAGTCATCCAGGTAAGCGTCAGGGAGTACTCGGCTTCATTTCGTTCACGCCGTTTGCCGGTGGGCACACGCTCTACGCATGCATCACCAGTAACTATCGCGATCGGTTCACATCTCCTGACCCGAACTGCGAGGGCCAGGTCCCGTACCCGGCATCTATGCCCATCACTGGATATGTAGCATCAACCCAGCTTCCAGGCACGGTGCCGCTCTATCGCTGCATGCGCGGTGGGCTGCAGCCCGGGAATTGGGCCGACCACTTCGAAACCTTGGATGTAAACTGCGAAAATGTGAGATTCCCCGCGAGCGACGGGATCATTGGCTACATCTGGCTCTGATTCCTTTGCTTTTTGAAGTCACGATAGATTCGTGTGTGTAGTTTGCCGGCGGGTCGAGGGGACTCTGACCCGTCGGCGCGGAATTGGGCGATAGGTACAGCGCTTCGTTTTCGCAGCCAGTCTTGCGAAGGTTAAGCAACTCTGGCTTGACCAGCTGAGATTTTTTCCAGCGACCGACGGCGCCGACCTTGCGCACGCCTCTGCGGCCCCGGAATTTGAAAGGCCAAGGCGTAACCAGTTAGCCAGGCCGAAACCGTTCGGCGATTGAGAAGCGGTCCTCACGGAGATCCCTGGCGATGTCGTTCACCAGCACGGACGGCGCGGAGGTCTTCGGCACTCGGCAAATGTCGGTATATCCATCGGTCTTGAGTGCCACGGTGTAGGGCCCCTGCCCAGGATCTCGCCGCAAACCACGACGCGTGCGCCGATCGACGCGGCGCTTGCGTGCGGCGCGATGCGAATGACGAAGACGTCCAGCGTCTTGGAGGAGACAGTCCTCGCTTTGGATGGCTAGCGTCAGTGGGGCGAGGCAGTGCACAGGTGCACCCAAATTTTTACAGGGTAGAGATGTGCGAAATCGAGGCCGTTACGCATTGGATTAGGATCAAGCTCCCTGAATGTGCCGTCGGGCAATTCTGACGCCACGCAAGGTGATTTGCCGATAGCGGGAGTTGGTGGAGCTGGGTAGTCTAGGCCTGCCGGTCACGTTGCCAAGACAGCCGCTCAACTCGCGGAGCTCTGAGCAAGCTCAAGCCGGCTCCCCGTTATGACATGGAGAAGTTATGAAAATCTTGCTTTCCCCGATTTTTGCCGTTGCATCAATGCTCGCTATGTCTTCTGCCCAGGCAGCTACCTACCAAACCGTGGTACAGGGGTACGCCATCACCGCGGGTGGGCAGGCCGTGGATTCAAGCCCCCAATGCCCAGCCGGCTTCACACCGATTTCTGGTGGCTGGAATACCAGTGACCCGAACAAAGTGACGTTCGTTGGGGGCTTGCCCGAAAATAATGGGCGTACCCAGTCTATGAACGCGGGTCGATTTTCGGTCGTGGGGAGCTATCCGAACGGTAATGGCTGGCGCACCTATGGCTATGTCAACGGCGCAGCGATCATCAACATCTACACGGTCTGCGCATCCCAGTAAGCCCCTAGCACACGGCCATTGTCAGCTCAATCCGCAAGGCGCCCGAGAAGCGCCCAACCGGCACACATCCGCAGCAAACACAACAGTTGATGCCTGCAATTAGAAGGTTCCTGGAACAATCACTACTCCCAAATCAGAAATTCCTGATAGCGAAATCCGTATTTGGCACATAGGGTGGTGCAGCAGGGGAAATCTTACTGGAGGTCAGGATGTCGAAGGCGCTTTTGTTTTCAGCGGTTGCAGCAATGTGTGCGGGCTTGTCATGGAGCGCGTCGGCTCAGGAATATGAAAATCTGCTGCCGCTTGGTGATATTAGCAAGCTCGAGCTACGCAGCGGAGCGGTCGCGCTCCAGTTCCCCGAGGGTATGAATCCGAAGCCGCTCTTCCGCTTGCATAACACACGAGTCAAGATGCATCTGACTCATGGGGAATTACCGAATAACTGGAGTCAGCTAGGCTGGAAACTGGAAGGTACTCTGGGGATTGGCTCACACTCATGGTTTCCCGGTTCGCACCAAGTGTTTTCTTGCTATATGCGCAGCCGTACAACGGGAGAGCAGGGAAGATATTTCAGTTCTACTGATCCTAACTGCGAAGGTTGGACGCTGACCGAATGGGCGCCCCATATCACTTTCCTAAATGATGTTCAGGTGCCTGGCACTGTTCCTCTTTATCGTTGCTACTACCAACCCAATTTAGATCATTACGATACGCTCTCCGATACTTGTGAAGGTCTTCCTGGTGCCACGCGTGAAAGCATCCTAGGATACATCTATCTTTAATACTTCATGCGAAAGCATGTCTTGAATAAAACGAAGCCGATCAATCGATCGGCTTCAATTAATCCTAATCGGTTGAGCCAGTGTCTCGTCAGCTCGATGACTTTCGATCACTTCCGCTGGATATTTTGCGAGGAGTTCGGCTTCAAATTGCTCCATAACTGAAAATGTGTCGACAGTGCTCGCGACGCGATAGTGCAGCTATTCGAAGAGACTGAGGGTCTGGTTTTCGTCCATCGGGCGAAGTCTACGGACATTGGTTTCAAGCGGTGAGATGGCTACGCCGATACTGTGGGCATGGACAGAACCCAACTTAAGACCCATTTCGAGAACCTTGATGCCGCAGTGCCGGCGCTGCTGAAGATTAACCCCGACCGTTGCCACTTCTGGCTGGCCTTCGATGGCATGGCGAACCTCGTTGAGGGATGCGCCATCGCTGGCGACGATGCTCAATTCGTCTCCCGGCTGCTCGATGAGATTTTGGCCTGGCACGGCCTCCAAGATACCGACCGCAGCTTTGGAGAGGCGGCCATTTGTTAGTCCGCGCAGATCCTAGCCGAGTTCAAAGAATTCCCGCAGGATTTTGACGCCGTGATGGACATCGACAACCACGTGAAAGCCTTCTGTTGGAGCGAGGGCGCCCAGGCGCGCCGGATCAAGGCACCACGTGCGATGGTGGGTGAGCTGCTGGAGATCGGCCCGCCCGAGCTGCAGGAGAACCTACGCGCGGCGGACGCGGCCGATCCAAGGAGCCGAGTGTCATCGTTCCCCAAAAGTCGGACGCTGACCGAGCTACCTGTCGGCATGAATTGGCTGAACCCCGTCGTCGGCGAGACCATCAATCGCGATCAATTAAATGTGTTGTGTGTCGATCCAGGTGGCGCAGATGTCCCTGCAAGAGTTCGGCGTAATCAGTTTTACGGCAGCAACTGTGACAAAGCCAAAGCCTGCAATGCAAGCTCTATTGACATAGCACAGCCACAGAGCGCGCGATAAGCCTCACGTCCCAAGCACCCACCTAAGGAGAAGGTCGTCCGTTCGAATCGGGCCGGGGTCACCAGGAAACAATGATTTGGCGCGACGCGCGCACTGCCATTTCGCACGACTACTGCCAAGGGTTGTATGGCTTGCCATGTCCAACCGAGCGAGTTGGCATCCATGCCGTGCAGGCCATCATCCTCCAAGATTTCAAATGGATCTGGTGCGATCAGGTGATAGTGGACATTGGGTATCGATGCCCAGATGAATTCGTAGGCAGTGGGCAGACAGGTCGTCTGGTCGCAGTGCAGGCGAACGCAGGCTCGGGGAGTTCAGGGAAGGGGATGGCTGTTTTTGGTATTGCGGGGTTTGGTTCGATATCCCCGTGCCGCGACGTTACAGACGCTGCAGGTTCTGATCTAGGCCGTGACCAAGGCTGCCATTTCGCAGGCTTGGCGCCCGCCGGGTAACTGGCAGGGGCCCTAAAGCAGGGCGCTGGACGTGCAGCTGTCACTGCACCCCCGGCACCGCAACACCGGCGTTCTCACCGCCTTGCACGTGCCCGGACCCTGTGCCCTCGCGATGCCACAGGGTCGGTCACCGACATCGCAGACGTTGAGAACCCAATGACCCGGTCCACGATTCCTGGCCGGGCAGCAGGCGCTACCTGATCAAGCACTTCTAGCCCTGCTTCACGTCGAAGGGCTATCAACGAATGCCAGGAGCTGCGTTTTGTGCATTTCCGCCCAAGCACGGACGTTGATTGCTGGCCGGCCCAGCAGATAGGGGACGTCGTCCTTGACCGTACCCATGTAGCCCATGCGTCCATCGGCGAACTGTGTCAGTAGCTCGAATGAGCTACGGGCATACCAGTCCTCGACTTCCACAGTACCTTTCTTGAAATGCGCTTCCACATCAGAGACACCGAGCATGTTGCAGTGAATCGGACGGTCGAGCACCTCGCTAAACGCGGCGGCAAGCTCTGCGCCGGTCATGGTTTCGGTACTGAGGTAGTAGTTCTTGGACCCGTGGCGTTCCGGACCCTCGCGCAGGACCTTGGCAGTTACTGCCGCCAGATCGTGAAGCGCGACATAGCCGACTCGGTTCTCACCCCAATAAACCGAGAACGTGCCTCCGACCGGCGGCGACACACTCAGCATGTTTTCGAGAAACACGTTGGGGTGCAGGTGCGTCCAGGCAATGCCGCTGGCCTCGATGTAGGCTTCGACCAGCGCGAACCAGCAATACTTCGAATCGGTAGCGTCGTCTGCCGCGAAGACTCCCTGGTTGACGATGTGCCGGACGCCGGCCTTTTTCGCCGCGTCCACCACGGTCTTGGTCTGGTGAGTCATGGCGATGGTATAGCCGGTCAGGACGTTCATGCGATCGACACCGCAGAGCGCAGTGGCAAAGGTGCGTGGATCATCGAGGTCGAATAACACGGCATCACGGCCCTCAGCGCGCAGCCGTTCCAGATCCTCCTGCTTGCGCACGCCGATGCGAACGCGCACGTCGCCTGGGTTCTTGTCGAACTCTTGTAAAATTAGGCGGCCGGTCTGGCCAGTGGTACCCATGAGGAAGATGAGAGGAGTGCTTTGGCTCATAAACGTTTTCCAGTGGTGACTTTTGGGTTGTGCAGGGCACGCGCGATCCGGCTAGGGCAATCTGGGCGTCGTGCATGTCCCAAGGCGAAAGAGCAGGGACACTTAGCGAGGCAGCAGAGTGCCGCCATCGTGGCGGCTCACCCATAGCCGGAACGCCGCAGTGGTCCGTTCGAACCATGAGCAACGCTTCATCGACCTGTTATGCCTCGCCGGCGGTGCCCACGCCCGAAGAGGGCAGGGCGCGCTTGATTGCAAAAGACGATATGTTTCGGACACATCAGCCGGCAGTCTGCCGCTGAGATAGCTCCTCAAGGCACGTTGCGACGCTCACATGAAGAGCGCCCGGGTAAGGCGAACGGCATACTCCGAGTCGGGGTTGGTGGTTCCGTCGCCAACCCGCTCCATGATCGCCTCGATCGCCAGGTCGCGGCGCTTAGGCAAGCGTGCACGGTCGGTAGCCTTCAAGGCCTGGGGCAGCTCCTCGCGCGTGAGGTCAGTGCAATAGCTTGGCGATCCAGGCTGCTGGCGCCATGATTCGCTGAGCGGTCCCGAATGGACGGCGTCAAGTCCGGTATCGTCCACCAGCCTCATCGCCATGTCGCGTGCACGGTCATCGTTGGCAGCGACGGGGATGGCGATTCGCCCCTCCGCGCCGGCAGGGACACCCTTCTCCGCGAAGGACGCGGAGGTGATGGCATTCCACGCCTTGGCGATAGAGCGGCCAAGCTGTGCTGCGACCCATTCGCTCTCTGTCAGCCCAGCCTCGATCTCCGCAATCTCACCATCGCGCTTGGGGTAGTAGTTGGAAGTGTCGATCACAACGGGATTGGCAGACAGGTTGGCAAACAGCGGGGCTATCTTTGGAATGGCACCGAGGGGCGTCGATAGAATCACCACGTCCACGTCCTGTACCGCTTCCAGGGACGTGACGGCACGGGCACCATGCCGAAGGATGTCGCCCTTGATGGTGTCCGGCCCCCGCGAATTGGCCACTTTGACTTCATGACCTGCGGCACTGAGTTTCTTCACGAGCGTTTTGCCGATGTGGCCGGTTCCCAATATGCCTATTTTCATTGTTTATCCTTTGAGTGGTCGATCGCTGCCAAAGGCGCGGCAAGCCGCGCGAAGCACTCCGTTCACCGCCCCGACTCAATGGAGTGGGAGCGGTGGATAATTGAATGGATACGTGCTGGCGTGCTTCAGGAATGGAAGGTCGTACTCGTGTCGACGGGCACGCGATCCATATAAATCCGGTTGCCAGGCGCTGCCTCATCTACGTACCCGAAAGAGATGCCGAACAGCAGCTTCAATTCGTCGGGAATGCCAAGAAATTCGCGGATTGTTCCGGCAAAGAACGCGAGCGCGGTTTGCGGGATGCCGCCGAGTCCGCGAGCTGCAAGCGACAGAAGGATGGTCTGGCCATACATGCCCATGTCACCGGCGACGCGTACATTGTCGCCAAATGAGGGCATGAACAAGAACGCGACCTGTGGGGCATTGAAAAACGAGTAGTTCATCGCTCCTACGCGGCGCCGGCCTTCCTTGTCTTCGCGCATGACGTTCATGGCTTCGTAATAGGCCTTGCCTAGCGCGTCGTTACGTTTGCGATACTCGCCGTAGAAGTCATGCTGATCAAACGAGAAGTCGGGAGTGAATTCTCCTGCGTCGTTCTTGGCATGCAGTACCCTGGAAAGCTGCTTGAGCTTGTCGCCGCGGACAATGTGAGTATTCCAAGGCTGCGTGTTGCAATTGGACGGCGCGTGTTGCGCATCCTCCAGAACCTCCCGGATAACACGATCCGGCACCGGCTCATCCAGAAAGCCGCGTATCGAGCGACGCACGCGAGTTGCCTCGGTGAACGAGAGCATTCCTTCGGAGGTCGTTGCTGATTGTTCTCTGGCTTTGTGCATTTTTATGAATACTCCCGGATTTGTAAGGGCGTTCAGAGAATCCTCCAAGTCCGCCGCGGAACCTCAGAAAAATCTGGTGAACTACAACATAGTGCGCTAGATAAATGGGTTGAAGAGAAGGCTCTGGCGGCGTCTTTAGCCGAGTTGAGGACGACTCAGGGCCTGCAAGGTGTCGCGTAACTCGATCAAGCCCTGTTCGTCGAGCTTGCAAGCACTCTTGATCTTCTGGCTGACGCTCAAGATCTCGTCCCGGATGCCGCCGGCACGCGCTGTCAGATCAACAAGCACGCGTCTTTCATCGCGTGGGTCGCGGGTACGGGTAACAAATCCCGCCGCTTCAAGCCGCTTCACAAGGGGGGTGATGGTGCCGGTGTCCATGTCGAGACGCTCGCCAAGCATGCCTACGGACTGCGGCGAGCCATGCAGGAGCTCAAGTATCACAAGGTACTGCGGGAACGTCAGGCCCAGTGGCTCAAGGAACGGCTTATGCATCCGAGCCATTCGGTTGGCCGCTCCATACAGAGCGAAAGACAGTTGCAAACCCACGCTTTGAGACTTCGGCATCACGTTTCTGGTGAATTAGTCTTGTGCGCTAGACAATAAATCCGGCAATTCGCTATTGCAATAGCTGTGATCGACAAAGGGAACCAGCATGACCCTTCCATACATTTTCAAGCGGCTGTCAACAGGCTTGGTCAGCGTATGTCAGCTGAGTCCCACGGATACGCTTCGTACGTGGGGAAGCCTTGTGCGCCCGACGGCCGTTGTTCAGTGATGTGCAGTCATGGGTCAGGCATTCTTGAATTGCGCCAGCATAGCCATGGTGTAGCGAGGTCGACTGTTGTCATCTGCACCCACGCACTCGGCGCTGCCCCCCGCGAGCAATAGGGACCGAATCTTCCCTCCTCCTAGCCGCAGCGAGGCCATGGATCGGCACGAAGCCCTGCAGCCCCGGAAGGTCGCCCGTTCGAATCGAGCCGGGGTCAACAGAATCGACTGGACTGACGCTTGCGCTCGGCGCATTGCTGAACGAGGTCATCGATTGCCTGAGCGATCGGTCGTATCTATCGTCCATCAACCCGACTCAGCCATGCCGCACAACCCGCACCCCTACCGGTCGTGCAAACTTATCCATCGCCACCGAGGAGATGCGGCTATGGCGCAGCAGGCTGCCGAGCTGTTCGGGGACGCCCAGGCGTTGATCGACTTCCGGTTCGAGCACGGTGCGGCGGCGTTTGCGCTGGTCGGCCTTGGCGAAGCGGATGCGGTTGTACTCGGCCCAGCCGACGGTGGTGATGGCGCTCATCAGGGCGATTACCGGCAGGGCGCCCAGTGCGAACGGATCCAGCGCGTTGTGCTTGAGATACAGCTCCGTGTAGGCGCTGCGCAGGCCGAAGAACCAGGCGATCAGCGTTGCCAGGGGTGCCCACAGATAGAAGTAGACCATCCAGGCGCCAGCGGTGGCGGCGCCGTAGGCGAGGCGGCGCGAGCGGCCGAGGCGTTGCGGCAGGTTGATGATGGGCGGTGTCATTGGATTCCTCGGTCGGGGCTTTTCCAGCGGGCGCGTTTGCTGCGGCGCGCGAGCAGGGCACGGGGGAAGGCGATGACGGCAGTGAGCATGCCGATCATCCAGAAGGCGACCGGATACCAGATTACCCAGAAGAACTGGCGCGCCAGGCCTTTTTCGTAGCGGCGTTCGATCACCAGGCTGGTGGCGAACTGCATCAGGCACACCACCGCCAGCACCAGGCCATGCCAACGCGGCAGGATGGTGTCGACGTACAGCGCAGGCGGCAGCGGGATGACCTTGCCGAGCAGCCACAGCACGATGATGAAGAGCATCGTGTAGGCCCAGGCCAGGCTGAGCGCGTATTCCAGCAGCACGCCCCACATGCGTCGGCTGCGCCAGGACAGCACGCGGCGGCCATGGCTCAGCAACACTTCCACACCACCGCGCGCCCAGCGCAGGCGTTGCATCCACAGGCCGCGGAAGGTCTCCGGCATCAGGATCCAGCACAGCGCGTTGGGCTCGTAACGGATATCCCAGTCGTCGAGCTGCAGACGCCAGGAGATGTCGATGTCTTCGGTGACCATGTTGTCGGACCAGAAGCCGACGTGATGCAGCGCCGACCGCCGGAACGCGCAGATCACGCCCGACACGGTGAACAGCCGCCCGTAAACACGCTGCGCACGCTTGATCAAACCGACGATGGCGGAGAATTCGCCCACCTGCATGCGGCCCATCAGCGTGGTGCGGTTACGCACCCGCGGGTTGCCGGTGACGCCGCCGACGCGCGGGCCGGAGATCAGGTGGCCGACCATCCAGCGGGTGGCATTCGGGTCCAGGATGGCGTCGGCATCCACGCACACCAGATAGTCCGAGCGCGACGCCAGCGTGCCGACGCGCAGCGCGTTGGCCTTGCCGTGGTTCTGCTCCAGGTGTACCACGCGCAGGCGCGGATGCTGGTGGGTGAGGTCGTCGAGCGCTTGGGCGGTGTCGTCGCTGCTGCCATCGTTGATGGCGATGATCTCGAAGTCCGGGTAGTTCTGCGCACTCATCGCGGCGATGGTTTCGCCGACATGCTTGGCCTCGTTGTAGCAGGGCACCAGCAACGACACGAACGGCTCGCTGGCCAACGGTGGCGGCGACGAGGGACCCGGTGTGCCGCGTTCGCGTCGCAGGTAGTAGTACGTGCCTCCGATCATCCAGAAGAACGCCATGATGATGGGATAGAAAAACGCGAAGTTGAACAGGGCGCCCAACAGGAGGCTGGTCGTCATCGGCTACCGCTCGATATATGGGAATTGCCGAGCCGACATGGCCTCGCGCGCTTCGGGAAGAGACGGGTGGCCGCCGATGAAGTCGTCGGGGTAGTACGCCAGGTGGCGCACGCCCGCAGCCAGGAGCAACTTGCTGTGTTCGAGCAGCACGCCCTCCGGCAGGGGCTTGCCGGTGCGCCAATCCACGGTCTGCAGTTCGAAAATGGTCTTCTCGAAACCATGCGGCTGCTGGCCGACCCGCTGCGCCAGCTGCTGAAGCCACTGCTGTGGGTCGTTGGCTTGCTCCATGTACGGCATCGCCATCAGCGCTGTGTAGTCGTAGGCCGAAGCAAATGCGTCCAGGCGCTGCGCGAACCAGGCCTCGCTATGCGGCTGCAGCACTGGCTGCGCGAACAGGTTGCGCACGGTCACCAGCTTGGGGCGCCAGCGTTCGGCGGCTGCTTTCAGCTCCTGGGTGAAGCCGATCAGCTGCTGCGTGCGCGTGGCAGGATCGCCATTGCCGTAGGCAGGCACTTCGTCGTCGCGCAGATAGGCATCGTCGTGGAACAACAGGCCTTCGAAGTAGGTGTTGGCGGCCAGGTCCTCGTAGATGTCGGCGACCAGCTGATGCGTGCGCGGATTGCCCGGATCCAGGCGCGGCACATCCTTCGGGTCCTTGCCGCGAATCTGCAGCGCCGCCTGCTGCTGCGCGTCGGGCAGATGGAAGCCCAGCACCGGCAACCAGGCGAACACGCGCACGCCGGCACGGGTGCGCAGCTGCCAGGCCACACGCCCGAACAGATCCGCGCGCATCGGCAGATGCCGGTTGGGGAAGTACAGCGCATCGGCTGCGCCATCGCCATCCGGGTCGGCGAAGGCCTGCAGGAATACATGGCTGGGGCCGATGTCCTTGACGCGCTGGACCAGGATGTCGAGGTTGCGTGCCAGCTGCGCCGGGTCCGGGTCGTAGACGTAATCCAGATCGATCTGGATCGCACGCAGGCCATCGCGCGACAGGTCGCGTCGCAGTTCGCCGGCCAGGTCGCGCACATCGGGGTTGTTGAACAGCAACAGGCGGCCGAGGCTGGCCAGCGATTGCCCGTCCACGCGGTCGCGGCCCTGCTGGCCGATATCGGCTTCGTGCGAACGGCCTTCCAGGTCGAAGCTGAGCGTCATGCCCAGTTGCGCGGCAATGGCGTTGCTGGCGCGGTTGTAGGCGGCATACGGCCACACCATGGCGCGCGGCGGTTTGCCCAGGTGCGCCACGATGGCGTCGCGGCTATGGCGCAGATCGGTCTGGATGCGCTGGCGATAATCCGCTTCGCTCTCATAGCCCTTGCCCGCTTCCCAACGACGGGTGACCGCTGCCGGGGTCTGATTGCCGAATGGATTGCCGGGGATACCTTTGTGCAGATCGTCGCTGTGCGAACCGATTTCGATCAGGCCGCTGTCCTGCATTTCGCGCAGTTGTGCCCAGGTGACGAAATCATCGTGGGTGAAATCGCGATGGCCGTAGGGCACCACCTGGTCGGCCGGCAATTCGACCCAGCTGGTGACCGGTGCGACCAGCGCGGGATAGCCATAGGCCTGCAATAAGGGGAACACACGCGTGTAGACGCTGCGCAAGCCATCGTCGAAGGTCAGTAGCACCGGCCTGGAGGGCAGGGCGCGCCTGCCGGCACGTGCATCCAGGACCTGCTGCACACTCACCGGGTGATAGGCGTGCGAGCGCAGCCAGTCCAGATGCGCGGCGAAGTTGCTCGTGGACACCGCATAACGATCGGGATCGCCCTTGGCGGCGACGTCGTCGCGAATATCGTGGTAGCTGAGCACCAGCAGGCCCGCCTGCGCCGACGACGCGAACGTCATCAGCAGCAAGGCGACCAGCAACAGCGGCAGGCGGATCAAGGCGTACCTCCCCATCGGAAATCCAGGTCGAATCCAAGTTGTTGTTCGCGCTGGCCGTCGTAGACCGGGCGAGACCAGCTCACGCCGTAGCTCAGCGCACTGCCGTCGCCCAGCGACCACAGGTGCCGGTAGGCCGCACTGGGCACCCACTGGCTGCCGAAGCCGGACTGATAGGTCGGCCCGACGGTGACCTCCAGCCGCTGCCGGAAGGCGTAGTCGTAGCGACGCCAGCCGATCTGATCGATGCGCACGCCGGCGGCCACCGCAGAGTTGCGGCGCGGATTGAAGTAATTGACGGCGCGGTCGTCTTCGGCACGTCCGGCCGAAGCGGCGAACAGGCCATCCAGCAGCAGGTGCGGGCTGGCCCACAGTCGCTGGCTGCCGGACAGATCCAGCTGATCGCGCCGATTGCCGTCGCTGTAGCGCAGCTGGCGTGCCTGCAGTTCCCAACGGCTTTCGTCGTTGGGTGTCCAGCGCAGGGCGGCACCGATGCTGTCGCCGGTGATGCCGAAACGGCGTGCCTGCAATGAGGCGTCCGGATCGCGTGTGCGCCAAGCCAGGCTGCCGTACCAGGCATCGGAAAACCGCCAGCCGGCATCCAGCGCCCAGGCGGTGCCATCGCGATCGAATTCGTCGAGCGCGCGTCCGCCGTAGGCGCTGACATCCAGGCGGTCGTAGCGGTAGTGCGCGCCCAGCCAGAAACTGCGATAACGCACGCGCGTGTCCTGGAAATCGGCCCAATCGTCGCGTGCGCGCAATCCCACGCGCCAGCGCTCGCCGAGCAGCGGCGATTCGGCTTCCAGCAGCGTGCTGCCGAAGTCGTTGCCGAGCGGCGAAGTGCTGTTAGTCAGGGTGTCGTTGTCGCTGCGGCCGCGCGCATGGCTGAGATGTACCTGCCAGCCGCGTTGACGTTCCAGCGAGGCGCCAAGCCGCTGCAGGCCGGCGTCATCCGGATATTCCTTGCGCAGCGGCGCAAAAGTCGCTGCGGCCAGATCCAGGCGATCCAGATCGCGCTGCGCTTCGACCACGCCACTGCGCGCCTGTTTTTGGTGCGGATCCAGCGTCAATGCCATCGCGTTGCGTTGCAGCGCTGCGCTCGGGTGCCCGCGACGGAATTCGATCGAGGCCAGTGCCGCCTGCAGCTCCGCATTGTCGGGGCCGATGGCCACACGTTCGCGCAACAGGGCGTCTGCGTCGCGATTGTGGTTGGCCGCCGAGCGTGCGGTGGCCAGGGCAATGTCTGCGCTGAAGCGATCCCAGTTTTCGTAGCCGCTGCTGGCGCCGTTGCGGCGCGGCCACGGCGCCTGCGTGGCCGCGAGTCTTTCAAACAGCGGCATCGCCAGGTCGAAGCGTTCCTGCTCGAGCAAGGCATAGCCCAGCAGCAGCTGCGTATTGAAGTCGTCGGGATTGTGCTGCAGGGCCTGCCGGAGCACGGCTTCGGCCTCGGCCGGGCGACGCAGGCCCATCAGCGAATCGCCGACCGTCGGCAATACATAGGCGGGAACCTCGATACCTTCCGCCTTCAACGCCTGGTAGTTGGCCACCACGTCGCGATGGCGCTGGCGCTGGTTGAGCGCGACCAGGCTGTCGACGCGCAGCCGCGTGGCTTCCCAGGTCAGTGTCGGCGGTGATTCGCGTTCGATGCGGGCGACATTGACCAGGGCCTGATCGGTCTCGGCATAGCGGTGCGCCGCATCGATGGGTTCGGCGCTGGCCCAGCCGATCATGTGGGCGACGCGATCGTTTTCGATGCGCTCACGCTCCTGCTGCGAGAACCAGTCCGGATGCCGCCATACCGCCTCTGCTGCAAGCTGTGCGCTGCCGAGGTCGCTCAGCGTGATCGCACGCATGGTGTAGGCGCCACGATCCCGCGGATTCGCACGCAGTACGCGCTCATAGATGGCCAAGGCATCCGCATGGCGTTGCTGGCCGCGCAATTGCTCAGCCTGCTGCATGGGAGTGAGGGCGGTGGAGGCGTCAGTCACCCCGTTCGGCCGCACTTCACCACTGTGCGCCTGGGGCACACATGCGGCAATCAAGGCGAGGCTGAGCAGAGGAGTGAGTGCGCCCGTGCGGTCAGGACAACCGCGACGCACGTGGTTGCAAAAGCTGGGGGAAAAGGCAGTGCATTAGCGGTCCAGGCGTATGACGACTGGCGATACTGCGTATGCCTATGTAAAGCCTACGTCATCACGAATTTAACGCGATCTTCATCGGATCAGCTCGCTTTAAATGTGACTTTTGTCACTAAAAATGCTTTAAGGCAATCTTCCTGCCCTAATTAATTGCCTTCAGCGGCGCCTCGGAGACCTGAAGATTGACCAGACCGGCATCACTCAACTACGCCGCTGATTTGCCACGCTGGTCGCAGTTAGATATGCATTAAAAGTAATTACTCTGTTGTCTACGATAGCGGCACGTTGCCGGATGTTTCCGGTTTGGGAGCAACCGAATTCGGTAGTGAGCGCGTGGGCCGAGATATCTTCGCCCGCTTTTTAAGTGATTTACGTCACAAAAGTGAAAGGGTCGGGTTTTTCTTACAGGGTGGCCCCTACATAGCGCGTTGACCAGTTCTTAACGTTCCATCACAGTTGCGCCGCGTTCGTTGTGCTGAAGGTTGCGTCGCCGTCTTGGTGGCCGGGCATGGCGGTGTGAGCGACGGGGCGCCCAAGCGCGGCCCGCCGGACAGGGGGCAGGACAAATGTGGATGCGTTCGGCGCCAATGGCGCTGGCGGCTTGCCTATGGGCTGTCGCCGGGCTGGCGGCTGCACAACAAACAGCACCGACAACGCTGGATCGCCAGGAGCAATTGCGCCAGGCCGAGGAGATTCAGCGGCGTCAGGAACAGGAGCGACAAGCACCCTTCGCCGGCCCGCGCGAGGATGCCGAGCGCGTGGATGCGCGCAGCACCGTGCTGCCAAAGGAGGAACTGTGTTTCCCGATCGCCCGCGTGCGCCTGTCCGGTGCAGGAAACGACGGTGCACGCTTTGCGTGGTTGTGGACCTCGCTGCGTCGTTATGAGGGCCGCTGCATCGGTCGCGCGGGTATCGACATCATCCGCCGTCGCGCCCTGGATCAGCTGGTCGCGCGCGGCCTGGTCACCACCCGCATCGGCGTGCCCGAACAGGATCTTTCGCGCGGCGAACTGCGTTTCGAACTGATGCCCGGCCGCTTGCGTGCGGTGCGCGTGGTTTCCGACACCGGCGGCGAACATTGGAAGAGCGCGCTGCCGCTACGGCACGGCGACCTGCTGGACCTGCGTGCGATCGAGCAGGCGGTGGAGCAGTTCAAGCGACTGCCTTCGCAGGACGCCAAGATCGACATCGCGCCGGGCGAGGCACCGGGCGAATCGGATCTGGTCATCACCTTGCAGCATGGTCGGCGCTGGCGCGGCGTGGCCAATGCCGACGACTCTGGCGTGGAAGCCACCGGGCGCGTGCAGAGCGGGCTGGATTTTTCGCTCGACAACCCGCTGGGCCTCAACGATCTGCTCAGCGTCGGCTACAGCCATGACCTGGCCACGCGCGACGAAGAGCGCGGCACGCGCGGCAACAGTCTCAGTTACAGCCTGCCATGGGGCTGGTGGACGTTTGCGTTGTCGGCCTCGTCGTACCGCTACCACCAGCGCGTGGACGGGTTTTTGCAGACCTTCCAGTCCAGCGGCGAATCCAGCAACGCGCAGCTGGATATCCAGCGCGTATTGCATCGCAACGGCACCAGCAAGACCTCTGCCGGTGTCACGGTTGGCCGGCGGCGTGCGCGCAGCTATCTGGATGGCGTGGAGATCGGCATCCAGCGTCGCGATACCAGCAGCGCAGAGTTCTACGTCACCCATCGCCGTTATCTGGGGACGATGCAGTTGGACGTGCGCATCGCGCATCGGCGTGGCACGCCGTGGTTCAACAGCCAGTGGACCGGTTACGACCCGCAGATCGGCTTCCCGACATTCCGTTATGGCGTGACCACGCTGGACGTGAGCACCGCCATGCCGTTCAAGCTGGGACCGGTGCCGATGGCGTGGGAAAGCAGCCTGCGTGCGCAAACCGCAGGCGAGCTGTTACTTGGCTCGGAGTTCGTCACCATCGGGGGCCGCTACAGCGTGCGCGGCTTCGATGGCGAAGCGACCTTGGGCGCGGAAAAAGGCGCGTATTGGCGCAACACCTTGAGTTTTCCGATCCAGCAGATCGGGCTGACACCGTACCTGGGCCTGGATGCCGGTCGCATCGATGGCACCAGTGCCAGCGGCCTGCGCGGCCGCAGTCTGGTGGGCGGCGCGGTGGGTCTGCGCGGGGGCTGGTTCGGTGCCAGCATCGATGCGTTTGCCGGCTGGGCGATTCATCGCCCGGATGGGTTTGGAAGTGCGCAGCCGGCGTATGGCGCGCGTGTGATCTACCAGTTCTGACATGGATCGCGCCGCCAGCCGGCAGCGCGCTGTTGATTGATGACGCCGATCAGTGGCGAGAGAGAAACGATGGACACCGAAGCGATGAGCGTACGTGCTTACCTGGCCGAACAAAGCAAGCGCGCGCTTGCGTTGCTGCTGTGCTGCACGGTCACCTGGACATCGTTTCCGGCGTGGGCACAGGTGGCACCAACGCCAAATCCCGGCGGCCAGACACCCGGTCAACAGGTCGCCGCCAATGGCGTGCCGGTGGTGGACATCGTCGCGCCCAATGCGCGCGGCATCTCGCATAACCGCTACAGCAATTTCAACGTCGGCCCGAACGGGTTGATCCTCAACAACAGCGCGCAGATCTCCAAGACCGAGCTGGGCGGCTATGTCGCCGGTAACGACAATCTGCAGCGCAGCGGTGCCGCCTCGCTGATCCTCAATGAGGTGACCTCGGCCAGCAGCCGCTTGCAGGGGTACACCGAAATCGCCGGTGCCAAGGCGCAATTGGTGATCGCCAACCCCAACGGCATTTCCTGCGATGGCTGCGGGTTTCTCAACACCGCGCGCGTGACCTTGACCACCGGCACGCCCAACCTGGGCAGCGATGGTGCGTTGAACGGCTTCAGCATCACCGGCGGTGCGCTGAGTATCGGCAGCAACGGTCTGGATGCGTCTAACGTGGATCGCCTGGACCTGCTGTCGCGTCAGCTCAGCGTGGAGGGCTCGATCTGGACCAGGGAACTGGTCGCTGCCGCGGGTGCTGGGCGGGTCAGCTACGACGGCATGCTGCTGGACGTGATGCCGGGCACCGATGGCGCCGCACCGTCGATCGGCATCGACGTGGCGCAGCTGGGCGGCATGTATGCCGACCGTATTCGCCTGATTGCGACCGAAGCCGGTGTCGGCGTGGTGAGTCGCGGCACCCTGGCGGCGCAGAGTGGCGATCTGCAGATCGACAGCGCGGGCCAGGTGAGCCTGAGCGGGACCACGGTGGCGCGCGATGGAATGGGTGTGCGTGCCGCCGGTGACCTCGACCAGCGCGGCGTGCTCGGCTCGCAGCAAGGCGATGTGCATCTGCGCGGCGCGCGCATGACCCTGGCAGGCGATCTGGTCGCCGCCGGTATCCTGGATGCACAAGCCAGTGGCACGTTGAGCCACAGCGGCCGCAGCAGCGCCGGCGCCATCCGTCTGTTCGGTTCGGAATTGAATGCCGATGGCAGTCTGCATACGACGGGTGCGCTGGATCTGGGCGCCGATGGCATGTTGCGCAGCAGCGGTGTGGCCTATGCGGCAACCGCTGCAAACCTGCGCGCGGGGCAGATTGGCCTGACCGGCACGCTGCAGAGCGGCGGCGCGATCGGGCTGAATGCGAACGCGATTGATGCACTGGGCACCCTGGACGCGGCCACCGCCTTGCGCGTGAACAGCAGCGGCAACGTGCGCCTGGGTGGATTGGCGCAGGCCGGGCAGGGTGCTGATGTGCAAGCCGGCGGTCGGCTGGAACTGCAGGGTCAGCTGATTGCAGCGGATGCAATGGCGCTCAATGCGGCGAGTATCGACATCGCACAGCGCGGCGTAGTGTCTGCGGGTGGCGATCTGGAGTTGCGCAGTGCAGGTGCGTTGAACAATGCCGGTAGCGGCTACGCGGGCCGCGATCTGCGTCTCCAGGCAGCGTCTGTCACCACGACGGGCAGTCTGGCGGCCGCACGCGATGCGCAGGCGGCGGTTGCCGGTGGTCTGGTCAATAGCGGCACGTTCGTTGCAGGCAATGCGCTGACCATTGACGCAGCGCAGCTGGACAGTCGTGGCGATATCGGCAGCCAGCGTGGGGAGACGCTGCTGCGCAGCCGCGGCGGTCTGGCGCTCAGCGGCAACACCGTGGCAGGTACTGCTTTGGGCCTGGACGCCGCAGCGGACGCGCAGGTCTCGGGCATCCTCAACGCCGGTCGCGTAAATCTTCGTAGCGGCGGGGATACCGCACTCTCCGGCACCCTGCAGACCACCGCCGGTGGGTTGGTGATCGCCGCAGGCGGTGAGCTCGTCAGCGATGCCGTGGTGAGTTCGACAGGCACGATCGATTTGCAGGCGAACGGCGCGCTGCGTCAGCGTGGTCAGCTCCGCGGCGACGGCGCGGTGCAATTGCGCGGCGCAGCGGTCGAGCACAACGGTGTCATCGATGCAGGTGGCGACCTGCGCATCGCCAGTGCTGCCGAGCTCGCGTTGGACGGCACCGTGCAGAGCGCTGGCTCAGCCACATTGCAGGCGGGCGCAGCACTGCAGAATCGCGCGAAGGTGATCGCAGCTGGCGCGCTGGATGTAGAGGCAGCCTCGTTGCGCAACGCGCAAAGCGGCGCGTTTTCGTCGGATGCCGGTGCGCGCGTGCGCACGGCCGGCACATTGGACAACGCCGGCAGCCTGTATGCGGCGAGCGATCTGCAGCTGACCGCAGGCGCGTTCACGCAAAGCGGCAGCGCCAGCTCGGGCAACACGCTTTCGGCAGCTGTGAGCGGGTCATTCGACAACGCTGGCAATGTGATTGCCAGGAACGCGCTACAGATCGATGCCGGCAGCGTGCGCAGCAGCGGTCAACTCGGCAGCGAAGCGGCAAGTGTTCGTCTGGGCAGCCAGGGCGATATCGCGCTGCAAGGCGTGGTTGCCGCTGCGACCACGCTGCAGGCCAGCGCCTTTGGCGATCTGCAGCAGGCAGGCTCGCTAAGAGCGCAGTCGCTGGCATTGAGTGCCGGGCGTGATCTCACCGCTGCTGGCAACCTGCAGTCGGCGTCCACGCTGGATCTGCAGGCACAACGTGCTCTGACATTTGCTGCCCAGGGCCAGGCTGGCGGTGATGCTTCGATGCGCGCCGCCACACTGACAACCAGCCAGGATGCGGTGTTGCAGAGTACGGGAGCGATTGCGCTGGACAGCGCGGTCATCGACAGCCGCGGCAAGCTGGATGCAGGGAGCGATCTGCACATCCGCAGCCAGGGCGATCTGGCGCTGGCGGGTGTGGCACAAGGCGGGCGCGACGTTGTTTTGAATGCAGCCGGCGCGCTCAGTAACGCAGCGCAGGCGTTTGCAGGCCGCGATCTTTCGGTGCAGGCAGGTAGCCTCGACAACACCACGAGCGGTGTGTTGGCGGGCGAGGGCAACATCGCCCTGACCACTACGGCACTGCTGAACAACGCTGGCCGCGTGCAGGCCGGTGGCAATCTGCAGATCAGCGCAGCCAATATGGACCAGGGCGGCAGCGCGTCTGCAGGCAAGGCATTGCGCGCCGCCATCGCAGGCACGCTGGCCAATCGTGGCAATCTGATCGCCAAGGATGCGTTGCAGGTCGATGCGGCCGCGCTGCGTAGCAGTGGGCAGTTGGGTAGCGAGCGCGCCGATGTCACGTTGAACAGCCGAGACGCGCTGCAACTCGAGGGTGTGGTTGCAGCGGCCACTGCATTGCGTGCGACTGCTGGCGGCGATTTGCAGCAGGCCGGCTCGCTCAAGGCACAGTCGATCGCATTGCAGGCGGGGCGCGACCTCACTGCAAATGGCGCTCTGCAATCGGCATCCACGTTGGATCTGCAGGCGCAGCGCACGCTCGCCCTGAATGGACAGGCATCGAGTACGGGTGAGGCAACCGTCACCGGCGCAACGGTTCTGACAGGCGCTGCAGCAGTGCTGCAGAGCGGTGCCGGCATCACCCTGGATGGCGGCTCCATCGATAGCCGCGGTTCGCTCGATGCGGCGACCGACTTGAACGTGCGTAGCGCCGGTGATCTTGCACTGGCTGGCGTGGTCCAGGGCGGGCGCGATGTTGCGCTGACCGCTGCGGGCGCGTTGAACAATGGCGCTCAAGTCGTCTCAGCCCGCGATCTGCACGTGCAGGCCGCCAGTGCCAACAACGCCGCAACGGCAACCCTGGGTGCACTACGCGATCTGCGCGTCGATGTCGCTGGCGTGCTGGAAAACAATGGCAGCCTGCATGGCGAGCGTGGCCTTGCACTGAACACCGGAACATTGCTTCAGCGCGGACGTGTCTACAGTGGGGATGCGGTATCGATCTCGTCGACAGGCGTATTCGAAAACGCGGGTCAGTTGGTAGCGGGCAAGGGTCTGAGCATCGCTGCCGACAGCATCGTCAGCAGCGGGCAACTCGGCTCGGTCAACGGAGCATTGACGTTGACTAGCCAGAACGCGATCGATCTGCACGGTGTGGTGGCTGCGGCGACCACGCTGCAAGCCACCGCTGGCACCGATCTGCTGCAGGCCGGCTCGCTCAACGCGCAGGCCGTGACATTGCAGGCTGGCCGCGATCTCACTGCCGGTGGAACCCTCCAGTCCGCGTCTGCGTTGGATCTGCAGGCGCAGCGCAGCCTGACGTTGAACGGTCAGGCGCAGGCGGGCAGTGACGCCAACCTGCGCGGCAACAGCATCGCCACCGGCCGCGACGCCGTGCTGAAAAGCGTCGGCGCGATCAGCCTGGATGGTGCGGCAATCGGCAGCCGTGGCACGCTCGACGCCGGCACGGACCTGCGCCTGCGCAGCACGGGAGCACTTGCGCTCGCAGGCGTGGCGCAAGCCAATCGCGATGTTGTGTTGAGCGCAACCGACACCTTGAGTAATGCGAGCCAGGTGATTGCCGGCCGTGATCTGTCGGTGCAGGCGGGCAACATCAATAACGTGGCGGACGGCGTGTTGGCGGCCGATGGCAGCGTCACGCTGACCTCTGGCGCGTTGCAGAACGCCGGCAGCCTGCAGAGCGGTGGCGATCTGCGCATCACCGCCGCAAGCATGGACCAGAGCGGCACTGCGATTGCAGGCAAGGCACTGACCGCGAAGGTCACTGGCACGCTGGACAACCGCGGCAACCTCATTGCCAAAGACACGCTGCAGGTGGAGGCAGGCAGCTTACGCAGCAGCGGCCAGCTCGGTAGCGAAACTGCCAACGTCAGCTTGATCAGCCAAGGCGACATGACGCTGCAAGGCGTTGTCGCCGCAGCGACCACACTGCAGGCCACTGCAGTTGGCGATCTGCAGCAGGCCGGCTCGCTCAAGGCGCAATCGATCGCGCTACAGGCCGGTCGCGATCTCATCGCCGCAGGCACGCTGCAGTCGGCAACGCAACTGGATCTGCAGGCGCAGCGCGCACTGACAATGAACGGACAGGCGGTGGCGACGGGCGATGCAACCCTGCGCGGCGCGCGGATCGGCACCGGTCAGGCTGCCGTGCTGCAAAGCGGTGGCGCGATCAGCCTGGATGGTGCCGCGATCGACAGCCGTGGCGCACTCGATGCAGCCGCTGATTTGAATCTACGCAGCACCGGCGACCTGGCGATTGCCGGTGTCGCGCAAGCCGACCGTAATGTGGTGCTGAGCGCAGCTGGCGCGTTGACCAATGCGGCGCAAGTCGTCGCTGGTCAGAGCTTGAACGTCACCGCAGCCAGCGCAAGCAATGCCGCCAGCGGCGTGCTGCTCGCGCAGGGCGACGCTACCTTCGCCATCGGCGGCTTGCTCGACAATGCTGGCGCCGTGCGCGCCGGTAATCAACTCGCCTTGGGCGTCGGGTCGCTGCGCCAGACTGGCCAGGCCTACGGCTTGCAACGCCTGGGCGTCATCGCCACTGGAGCGGTGGACAATCGCGGTGACCTGATCGGCGGCAATGGCTTGCGCGTGGAAGCGGCGCAAGTCAGCAGCAGTGGCCAGCTGGGCAGCGAGCGCGGCGATGTCGCATTGATCAGCCGCGGCAACCTGGAGCTCGGCGGCAACCTCGCATCGGCAGGCAGCTTCTCGGCGCAGGCCGATGGCGCGCTGGCACAGAGTGGCACCTTGAGCGCTGGCAGCACGCTGGAGTTACGCTCCAAGGGCGATCTGGGTGTGGCCGGTCAGCTCGGCGCTCAGCAGGTCACCTTGACCAGCGACGCCGTGTTGCGTCAGCAGGGCACCGTCAGCGGTACGACGGTAGGTCTGCAGGGGGGCCGCATCGAGAACGCCGGGCAGACCACCGCTTCGGGCAACTTGAGCCTGCGTGCGGGTGAGATCAGTATCGCCGGCACGGTGGGCGCCGGTATCAGCGCAGACGGCAGCCTCGGCAGCGGACGCACGCTGAGCCTGATCGCCGATCGCCAACTCAGCGCCTCCGGCAAGCTGTTGGCTGGCGGCAACCTCACGGCGCAGGGCAGCCAGCTGCAGCTGGCGGGTGCCAGCACACGCGCAACCGGCAATGTCGCACTGACCACCGGCGGCAACCTCGATCATCGTGGCGGTGATTTGCTTGCCGGCGGCACGCTCACCGTGCAGGCCGGCGGCAACATCGACAACGGGCGTCTCAACGCTGTTGCCGGCCAGATGCAGGCCAACCAGCTGAGTATCGACGGCGCCAGCCTGAGCAATGCCGGCGGGCGGTTGGTGCAAAGCGGCAACGGACTGACCCGCGTCAGCATCGGCGGCGCGATCGACAACACCGGTGGCACGCTGGCCAGCAATGCGCAGGATCTGACCATCACTGCAGCCAGCCTGGAAAATGCACAAGGACGCATCGAGCACGCCGGTGCCGGCGTCCTGTCGGTCACCAGCCGTAGTGCGCTGGGCAACAGCAGTGGGCGCATCCTCACGCAAGGGCAACTGCACCTGGACGCGAGTGGCGCGTTGAACAACCAGGGCGGCGCGATTGCCGCAGCGGGCGATGCAGCACTCACTGTTGCTGGCCTCAATAACATCGGTGGTTCGGTCTCAGCACGTGAATTGAAGGTGCAAAGTACCAGCGCGGCCGACAACCGCAACGGCTTGCTGCAGGCCAGCGGTGGTGCGCTGACCTTGCGTGCCGACAGCCTCAGCAATGCCGGCGGCATTGTGCAGGCGGTCGCGAACGCTGGTGCGGGTGGAAGCCTGCGCGTCGAACTCAATCGTGGCCTGGACAACGGCAACGGTACGATCGGTGCCGGCACCGACGCAGTGGTTACTGCGGAAAACATCAGCAGTAGCGGAGGCAGTCTGCAAGCAGCGCGCGACCTCAGCGTCACGGCACGCGGCCAGCTAGACAATCACCAAGGCGGCAAGCTCAGTGCTGGCCGTGATCTCAACGTTGCCGTCGCCGGCGCGTTGCTCAACAGCGGCGGCCAGCTCGATGCCGGCAATACGCTGACCGCCTCCGGCGGAAGTATCGACAATAGCCAAGGCAGTATCGTCAACAACGGCGGTGGACTGACACGCATCACCACCGGTGGTGCATTGACCAACAGCGGCGGCAATCTCGGTGGACGCGGCAGCGTGGTGATCGATGCCGCCAGCATCGCCAACAACAGCGGCCAGCTGGTCGCCGGCGGCGACCTGATCGCCACCACCAATGGCTTGAACAACCAGGGCGGCAACGTCTATGCCGGCGCGAGCTTCCTGCTGCAGCGCGCAGGCGCCACGCTAGACAATCAGAACGGCACCATCAAGGCCGAGCAGGCAGTCCGCTTGAACCTGCAGAACTTGAACAACGCGGGTGGCAAGATTGGCGCCGGCAGCATGACCGGCGGCGCCGGCGATGTGGTGATCGACACCGTCGGCTTCGACGGTGGCGGCAGCATCCTGGCGCAGAACCTGCTGGACCTGACCTTGCGTAGCGACTACACCCACCGCGCCGGTGCAGACCTGACCAGTAACGGCACTTTCAACCTGCGCGTCGGTGGGAGCCTGGTCAACGAGTCCACGCTCAAGGCTGCGCGCAGCCTGGACATTACGGCCGGCAGCATCACCAACCGCGCAGGCGCCAACATCCTGTCCAATGACACGCGCCTCAACGGCGGCAACATCATCGACAACGCCGGCAGTATCTCCGGCAATGGCGCACTGTCGCTGGTGGCGAACAGCATCAACAACACCGGCAGCATCGTCGGCGGCAACGTCTCGGTGAACACCGGCACATTGGTGAATGGCGCCGACTTCGGCGGCGCGACCGACAACGCAGCCTATGGCTCGGCCTTGCTCGGTTCCACCGGCAACATGAATCTGATCGTGCGCGATCAACTGCTCAATCGCGACGCGCGCATCTTCAGCCTGGGCAATATCGCCATCGGCGGCGCGCAGGATGGAGGCGGTACCTTGGTATCGCGTACGGGTGTGGTCAATAACCTGTCGGGCAGTATCGAGGCTGATGGGAGCATCTTGATTGCGGCCAATCAGCTGAATAATCGGCGGCGGGTTTTGACTGCCGCATTGGGTACATTGACCGACCAAGAAAAGGCAGCTGCGAATGCAACGATGCCCGAGGAGCTTATTGAGTCACGCGGAATCGTCTATCCAAGGCAGTCTTACTTCATTCGTATTCCTTACGTCGGAAAAAATCCTGGTGTTTATCGTTCCTATTCGGTCGAGCAGCAAGAGCGTCTCATCGCTGCAAGTGCGGAAGGACGAATCGCGGCTGGAGGAAATATAGCGATTTCCGGAAGCGTCACCAATAACACTTCGTCGATTGCGGCGGCTGGTGCGCTGCAAATAAATCAACGTGGTGTGGGTGGATTGAGTGATGGGCTTTTCGTTGGTGGAGAGTCGATCTTCAACGAATCGCTTGCCTTGAATAGGCAAGTCGTACAGAGAGACTACGAGTATGCAGTAACAGCGGTCATTGACGACTGTGCGCTGAACCAAGGAAATCGGCGTCCTATCTGTACATATGATGCTGAATCAAAAACCATTTCTTCTTCCACGATCAATACGAGCTATATCGCCCTGGGCGCCAGCATGACCGGTGGCCAAGGCGTCAGCATCAATGGTGCCAACATCAGCAATGGTGCCGTCGGCAGCGACGGTCGTGGTATCAGCGGCGCTTCACTGAATGGTGTCGGCGCACAAGGTGGCTTGACTGGTCGCGCCATGCAAAGCGCCGGTGGAGTGGGCGGCCAGGCAGTGATCGGCCGTGCCAATGGCGGCGCGAACAGTATTCGTGTTGCCACCGGTACGACCGGCAGTGCAGGCACCCAGGTGGGCGCCAACACGCAGGACGCAACGCTGGCCACATCGGGTGGCATCGTCAAGATGTCGGTTGCACCTGTCGCGTCCAACGACAGTGGGCTTGTACGCAGCAGCGTCGATCAGGCAGACGTGCAGGCCACCGCGGCCGGTACCGGCGTCACTGCCGTCGCAACCGACAGCCGTACCCGAGTCGATCCGGCCACCATTCCGGTGACCAACATTGTGGGTAGCGGGCAAACCTCGCTGACGCAGATCGATCTGCCCATTGGCGGGCTGTATCGCCTATCCGGCGGCACCGGTACCGATCTGACCGCAATGGGCCGCGCCGCCAACGGGCTGGGCGGCATCAATGCCTGGCGCAGCAATGGCCCCGGCCGTCGTTACCTGATCGAGACCGACCCGCGCTTCGTCAACTACGACAACTTCATCAGCAGCGACTTCCTGCTGGACAAGCTGGGTGTTGACCCGGAGTGGACCCAGACCCGCCTGGGCGATGGCTTCTACGAGCAGCGCCTGGTGCTGGACCAGATCACCCAGCTCACCGGCCGCCGCTATCTGGGCAACTACGCCGATGGCGTGGCGCAGTACCGCGCCTTGCTGGAGTCGGGCGTGGCCGCCGCAGGCCAGCTGCAGCTGAGCATGGGCGTGGGCTTGACCGCCGCACAAGCGGCCGCACTGACGCAAGACATCGTGTGGATGGTCGAACAGGACTACCAGGGCCAGAAGGTGCTGGTGCCGGTGGTGTATCTGGCCTCCAACTCGCTGCAGTTGCGCGGCAACGGCGCATTGATTGCAGGCGGCAACGTCGAGCTCAACGCCACCAATTCCATGAGCAACCAGGGCGTCATCGCCGGTGCCGACGTCAGCGTCACCGCCGGTAACCTGCTCAACCAGGGCCGCATCAGCGGCACTGGCAGCGTTGCCCTGGAAGCGCGCAACGACCTGCTCAATCAGGGCCAGATCCAGGGTCGCGACGTGGCACTGGTGGCCGGCAACAATCTGGTCAGCGAAGCATCCAAGGCCATCAACGGCGTTGGCATCCTGTCCGGCATCACCGCCAGCAACACCCTGCAACTATTCGCCGGCAATGACATGACGTTGACCGGTACCCGCGTGCAGGCCGATGGCAGTGCGGCGTTGATCGCAGGCAACAACCTCAGCCTCACGCCCAGCGCCTTGCGCAACGACAACGGCCTGCTACGCGGTGGCGATGCGGTGTCGGTGACCACTGGCAAGGATCTGGTGATGTCTGCAGGCAACGACCTGCAACTGCATGGCGTGACCATCAAGGCCGGCGGCAGTGCCGCACTGCAGGCAGGCAACAACCTCTCGCTGACCCCGACCACTGGCCTGGATGGCAAGGTCGCCACGCGCACCAACATCAGCACCGGCGACAGCCTGCAATTGACCGCCGGCAACGACCTGACCATCCGCCAGGCCGACGTCAAGGCCGGCGGCGATCTGATTGCCGCAGCAGGCAACAACCTCAACGTCGAGTCCGTCCTCAACGAGACCGAAACCAACAGCTACAAGACCCGCAACGGCAAGACGCGCGTCACCACCACCACGACCACGCAGAGCATCGATCAGCAGGCACTCACCGCCGGCGGCAACCTGATCCTCAGCGCCGGCAACGACGTCAATCTGGTCGCGGCCAAGCTGGACGCCGGCAAGGGCCTGGGCATCAGCGCCGGCAACGACATCAATGCCAGCACGCTGACCACGGTGGACACCAGCAACACGCTGGAAACGCGCAAGCGCTTCAAGCAGACCACCAGTACCAGCGACGAAACCGTCCACGGCACCGAGTTCAGTGCCGGCGGTAACCTGGCGATGCAGGCCGGCAATGACATTACCCTCACCGCCGCATCTGCCGCTACCAAGGAAGGCGGCATCACCCTGGCTGCCGGCAACGACGTCAACCTGCTCGCCGCCAGCGAGCAGCACGACTCCGTGCAGGACATGACCAAGAAGAAGAAGGGCACGTTCTCCAGCAAGACCACAACCACGCATGATGAGTGGCACGACAATGTAGCAGTCACCACCACGCTCAGTGGTGACACGGTGCAAATTGCGGCGGGTAACGATCTGCTGTCGCAAGGTGCGCAGATTGTCGGCACCGGCGACGTCACGCTTGCAGCAGGCAACAACCTGACCTTGGAAACTGCTCAGAACACGCATAGCGAAGAGCATGACAAAGTCACCACCAAGTCCGGTCTGTTCGGAAGTGGCGGTATTGGGGTGACGCTCGGTAAGCAAAAGGTCACCACTGGCGCCGACATCGACCAGATCACGCATACCGGAACGACGGTCGGCAGCCTTGGGGGTGACGTCACCCTGGTGGCCGGCAACAAGTTGGCGATTACGGGCAGCGATGTCATGGCGTTGCAGGGCGACCTGACCGCGACCGGCAAGGACATCGCGATCACGGAGGTCTACAACGACAGTGATGCGGAACAGCGCAGCAAGTTTAGCCAAGGCGGTTTGTCGCTGACCCTGAGCTCGGCTGCGATCAGCCTGGCGCAGGCGGCAAACGACAGCTACAAGGCCAGCAAGGAGGTCAAGGGCGACAGTCGCATGGAAGCACTTGCGCTCGGATCGGCGGCCTACAGTGCATATGGGGCAGGACAGGCGCTGGGCCAAGCCGGAAGCGCATTGAGCAGTGGCAGCGCCGCCGGCGCAGCTCAGGGGGCCAATCTGAGCATTGCCATCAGCATTGGCGGCAGCAAGAGCGAGAGCAAGAGCACGCAGACGGCCAGTCTCGCACAAGGCTCCAAGCTACAGGCAGGTGGTGACGTCAACTTGATTGCAACCGGCGGTGGCGACCAAAGTAATTTGTTGATTCGTGGGAGTGACATCAAGGCGGGCAATGATCTGCTGCTGGCAGCCGATCACGATGTACTCATCGAAGCAGCCAAGAACACCGCCGAGCAAAAAAGTACCAGTAAGAGCAGCAGCGCGTCGCTGGGTGTTGGCATCACTTACGGCCCGGATGGTGCCGCATTTGGCGTGATGATCAGTGCAGCTGGATCGCGCGGCAAGGCCAATGGCGAGGACGTGACCTACAGCAATAGTCATCTGGCTGCGGGCAACACGGCCACGGTCATCAGTGGCAATGACACCACACTCAAGGGCGCGCAGCTGTCGGCGGACAAGGTGATCGCCGATGTCGGTGGCAATCTGAGCATCGAGAGCCTGCAGGACACCAGCACGTACGACAGCAAGGACAAGAGTGTTGGCGCGAGTGTGACCTTTGGCGCAGGTTTTAGTGCAAGCGCGAGCTACAGCAGCAACAAGGTCAACGGTGACTTCGCCAGCGTGACCGAACAGAGCGGTATCCAGGCCGGCGACGGCGGCTTCAACATCCGTGTCGGCGGCAATACTGATCTGAAAGGCGCGGTGATTGCTAGCACCCAGGCGGCGGTGGATGCCGGCGTCAACCGCCTGCAGACCGGCACGCTGACCTATAGCGATATTGGAAACACCAGCAGTTACGACGCCAGAGGGTTCAGTCTATCGGGCGGATATAGCAAGGGAACAGGCGACAAGAAGCAGCAAGGAGAAACCGGTCAGGTCCAGCCGACAGTCAACAACGGTGCAAACTGGTCGTGGCAGAACTTCCAGACTGGAAGCACCGGTACAGCGGCTGGCATTGGGAGCAAGAGTGGCGATGCGACATCGACCACCACCAGCGGGATCAGTGGTGGCAGCTTGCTCATCACCGACGAGGCTGGGCAACTCGCCAAGTCTGGCAAGACCGCTGCAGATGCATTGGCGGGTCTTAAGCGCGATGTGATCAGCGGCGACGACGCAGGTGGCTTGACCAAGCAATGGGATGGTCAGGCACTGCGTGACCAAGTTGCCGCGCAAGCGCAGATCACCGCCACCGCAGGGCAGCAGGCAACGAAGTTTGTTGGCGATTACGCACAGGGAAAAGTTGACAAGGCGGCCGAGCTCTATGCGGAAGCAGATGCAACCGGTGACGACAGCAAGCGGGCCGAAGCTGATCAGTTGATGAAGGATTGGGGCAATGGCGGCACGTTGCGTGTGCTGTCACATGCGGTTGTGGGTGGTCTGACAGGTGGCACAGAAGGAGCGCTAGGCGCAGCGGCAGGCACGGTGGCGGCACCGTACCTGGCAGAAGCATTGGAGAAAGCCGGAATCAATAAAGCGGTGGCTGCCACCTTGACAGGGTTGTCAGCGAGCGCGCTAGGCGCTGCGGCCGGTGGTGCTGCAGGCGGTGCCGCAGCCTTGAATGAGGTGTCCAACAATTACCTCGGCCACCAAGAGCGGATGGAATATGCCACGGCCCTGATCGCTTGTTCCAAGTCTGGCACCCAGTGTGAGCGCGCCGAGCAACTGAAGACGCTGTCGGAAGAACGCAATCTCGCGTTGCGCGGTGCGTGTAGCGATCCAGCTAGCGGCGGATGCGCGGAGCAAAAACAGCTGGCCGCTGCAGCCATGCAAGATCAGCTCGATCACGCTGGGGAATACACTGCTTGGCTTGCGGGTCACGTGCCTGAGTTGGTTGGCCTGTTCAACTCCGACAAGGACGGTTCACTGACCAAGGACTTCGTCACCCATGTGACGACTGCAGATCTTGGCCACAAGCTTGCGTGTGCGATGGCAGGTGATTGCAGCAGCCAAGCGCTGGCTTCGGCAGCATGGAACGGTAGCATCCCGCTATCAGTTGCAACCGCTGATTCTGCGCTGCGCGCGGCGCTGGGTATGGGAGCAGGTACGGTCGGTGCTACCGGCCGGGTCTGGGAAATGGTTGCCGGTGTGGCAGAGCTGGCCAAAGGTATGAGTCCTGCAGGCCAGGTTGGACAAACGATTGATCAACTAGCCTATCTGTGGGGGAATGGTTACGCAGCTACTGCCGAGAAGAACTTTAACGACGCAAAGAGCGCGTTAAATGCAATAAAAACTGGTATCAGCGGCTATGCAGAGGATCTCGCATTTGCGGCCTACACGAACACGCACGGCTCTTGGGATATCTATGACATAGCCAAGGCGGGTGCAATTGGTGGCAAGGTCAGCGTTGACGTTCTCTCGCTCGTTGTTCCAGAGCTCTATGCAGGGAAGGGTGGTGTCGCTGCAAAGGCAGCCACAGGCTTGGGCGATGCGTTCAAGGCCGATGATGTAATTGATTACCTGAATTCGACGCGACCAAATCCTAATAGCTTAATTAGAGATGAGGCTGGCTCGGTCGCTAACTCTGAAGTTGTCAATTATTTCAGGGTCGAGGGCGGTGGGACGGGCACTGCTACGAGTAAAAATCGTATTACTGCGAACTCTGATGGTAGTATAAGCATTAATCCCGGCTGTTCTGGTCAGCTTTGTGTAAGTGTGGGGGCCGCCGATCACGCGGTTTATTATCTTTCAAATAAGCGGCCTGACGGTTCTGTCATAGTTTTTGAGGTTGATGCTAGTCTCCATGGTGAAATTATGAATTCCGCTATACCTCAGCGCCCTATTCCGGGCATTCCTAGAGATCCTAAGGCGCCAAAAATTGTGGATCCTAATAAGCCCGGTACAGCTTTAGAGCTTCCTAAGGTGTGGGAGTCATTGCTGGAGAATGGGTCTAGAAATGCAAGAGTTTACACTCATGATGAATTTTTGAAGGAGTTTGGAAAGTGAGATTGAATAGAAGTATTTTTGATGATTTATATAGTGGCGAGAAAGCTATATGTTTTTTTGTGCACCATGGGAGGTGTTACTGGGTTTTGGATCATAAGTACAATTTTTCTCTTGATGCGGAGCGTGATTATAAGGCACACCTTGACAAAGGGAATATAAATAAAGAGCAATACCTGTCGGCTTGTGAGAGCTTTAGGGGTGGCGTACTTAAGTTAAATTCAGAGAATTTCTTTAAATACTTGAAAGTTGATGATGTGGTCGTAATTTCAAAAGATGATCTCGAAAGAACTTTTTTTTCCGATAGCGCCGGTGATGTTTTGTCAATTTTTAACTCTGTTGAAAAATATTATCTATCTGGGGTTGAGTTGAATGCACATGATTTTAGAGTTGCTGGAAATATTTCAACACTACTTCCTATGTTTTATATCAATTTCGATAGAATGATCTATATGCACTTGGATCATGGTAGATTTCATGAAGATCTTGTTTATCCCGGCTGGATTGCAAAAAATGTTGATTTCAATTTTCTAATACCAGAAAAAGAAAAATATTGGATTGCTAGAGGGGACTGCTGGAAAATTAGATTCATTCAGGGCGCGGTTTAGTTACGTAAAAATTTATTTAACACCTGTGAGTGGATTTTTAACTTTAATTGGGAAGATGCATCTATTTGTATTTATAAATAATAAATGTTTGTACTTGTCGTAGGAATTGACCCGATGACCGAAGCTCGCGTACGGGCCGGTGTCAGTTTCCACGCCAACTGAGTACTAGCTACGAAAAAAGACAGAGGCTTAAGGTTGAAACTCAGTGTCGAACCCGTTGGGACTCGGTCAACCCAATAGTCATGTAGGCCTTGCAGTCAGCGATATGGTGGGGCTAGCACATGTTTGATTGGTTGGGTTCAGACGGTTTATTCGTGTAGTCACGGCTTGCACAGATGCTCTGCCACGCTGCGAAGCGCTTACAACACTTCAGGCAGTCATGACGCAAAGTACTTCAAGAAAGTCGCAATGGTTCGGCCTCTTCGGCTGGTTGGCGCTGTGCTATGCGGTCGCTGGGCTTGGTGCGATGGCATCCATCCAGGCGGCCGGCTTCTATGCAGAACTTGCGCGGCCGGCGTGGGCGCCGCCGGGCTGGTTGTTCGGACCGGTGTGGACAGTGTTGTACGGAATGATGGCGGTGTCGGTCTGGTTGGTGTGGCGGCGTGGCAGCCGGGCGGGGACGCGTCCGGCGCTGGGCCTGTTCGTGCTGCAGTTGACGCTCAATGGTTTGTGGAGCTGGCTGTTCTTTGCGTGGCAGTTGGGAGCCTGGGCGTTTGCCGACATCGTGGCGCTGTGGCTGGTGTTGGCCGGAACGATCGCCGTGTTCGCGAAGCGGCAGGCACTGGCGGCGTGGTTATTGGTGCCGTATCTGGCGTGGGTGAGCTTCGCGGCTGCGCTCAACTTTTCGGTCTGGCAGCTCAATCCTCAGGTGCTTGGCTGATCTTTCTGCTGCGCTTGCTGACTTGCACCGTGCGTCGCGGCGATGGCGATCATCTACCGTTGATCCGGAGTGATATGTTGCTTGGCGTAGTGACACCGGCAGCGATGTGATGCACTCGCGCACAAGCGATCCCTCAGCCGCATCGCCTTAGCCAAGTCGCACGACTGCATCAATCCATGCTCGAAACCTGCGCAGGGCCGCCCGCTGAGGCTGCTCCGAAAGTTTCCATAGCAATCAATTGCTTGCGAGAGCGTCGCTTAAATCCCTGAGCCGAAAGGTTTTCTGTTCTGTTTGCCGAGCACGTGCGCCTGCCCATTCACGCAGCGCTTGACAGGCCTCGCCCCGGTGATGTCTTTTGCATACATGCCTAATGCTTTCGCCACCGCTTCGCTTACCTGTCAGCCGCAGCTGCGGCCGGGTGCGGGCGTGGCCGGCATTAGCACCACCATTACCACCGTCACCATTCGCCCGGTGCGGCCCGTCGTCTTCGCGTAACTTCCGAAAACAACGGCCCCGCACCCGGATCAGGATGCGGGGGCTTTCCTCCCTCATCTGATGCGGACGGGGCCTCCCTAACGAGGTCTGTCGATGTCATCGCCTGTTGTTTTGCTCGAACCCGCCGCTGTTGCCGCATCTTCCGCACGCACCGTCGTGCACAAATTCGGCGGCACGTCGGTGGCCGATGCCGAGCGCTACCGGCATGTGGCGCAGTTGTTGCTGGCACGCGACGAGTCGGTGCAGGTCACCGTGGTGTCGGCGATGAAGGGGGTGACCGATGCTTTGATCGCGCTGGCCGAACTGGCCGCGCAGAACCGCCCCGAATGGCGCGAGCGCTGGCATGAGACGCGTGCGCGCCATCGCGGTGCGGCGGTGGCCCTGCTGGGCGAGCATTCCGGGCCGACGGTGGAGTGGCTGGACGAGCGCTTCGAGCATCTATCGCAGATCCTGGGCGCATTGGCGGTGATCGGCGAGCTGCCGCGCGAGGTGCTCGACCGCGTGCAAGGCCTGGGCGAGGTGTATTCGGCGCAGTTGCTGGGCGACCATTTCCGTGCGCTTGGCGAGGATTGCGCGGTGCTGGATGCGCGCGATGTGCTGGTGGTCAACCGTGGCGAACTCGGTGTCGATGTGGACTGGGACACCAGCGCGCAGCGCCTTGCGACCTGGCGCCAGGCGCATCCGCAGACGCGCGTGGTGGTCACCGGCTTCGTGGCGCGCGACCGCGCCGACCGCATCACCACGTTGGGGCGCAACGGCAGCGATTATTCAGGTGCAATTTTCGCGGCCTTGTTCGATGCCGATGAGCTGCATATCTGGACCGACGTGGACGGCGTACTGTCGGCCGATCCGCGCGTGGTGCCCGAAGCGGTGCAGCTGGAAACGCTGAGCTACGACGAGGCCTGCGAGCTGGCCTATTTCGGCGCCAAGGTGGTGCACCCGCAGACCATGTCGCCAGCAATCGAGCGCGGCTTGCCGATCATCATCCGCAACACCTTCCAGCCCGAACATCCGGGTACGCGCATCACCGCCAGCAGCGCGGTGAGCGGGCCGATCAAGGGGCTGACGCTCAGCCCCGATCTGGCCGTGCTCAACCTGGAAGGCACCGGCCTGATTGGCGTGCCGGGCACCGCCGAGCGCGTGTTCGCGGCGCTGCGCACGGCGCAGGTGTCGGTGGTGATGATCTCCCAGGGTTCTTCCGAGCATTCGATCTGTTGCGTGGTCAAGCAGCACGAGTCCGAGCGCGCACGCAATGCCTTGCTGCAGGCGTTTGCGCATGAACTTACGGTCGGTCAGGTGCAGCGTGTGCAGCTGACCACCGGCATCAGTGTGCTCGCTGCAGTGGGCGATGGCATGGCCGGGCAGCCGGGTGTGGCGGCGCGGCTGTTCGAGTCCCTGGGGCGTGCGCAGGTCAATATCCTGGCGATCGCACAGGGTTCGTCGGAGCGCAACATCTCGGTGGCCATCGACGCAGCGCATGCGACCAAGGCCTTGCGCGCGGCGCATGCCGGCTTCTGGCTGTCGCCGCAGACGTTCTCGGTGGGCGTGATTGGCCCGGGTAACGTGGGCGCGGCGTTGCTGGACCAGTTGCGCATTGCGCAGCCGCAGTTGCTGGGCAAGGCCAACCTGGATCTGCGCCTGCGCGCGGTGGTCTCGCGCGGCCGCATGCTGCTGGACGAGCGCGGCCTGGTCGGCAACTGGCGCGATGCCTTCGCTTCGGCAGCCACCGCGACCGATCTGGAGCGTTTCACCACGCACCTGTTGTCCGCGCATCTGCCGCATACGGTGATCATCGATTGCAGCGGCAGCGCAGAAGTGGCCGATCGCTATGCGGACTGGTTGGCTGCGGGCATCCATGTGGTGACGCCGAACAAACAGGCCGGCTCCGGCCCGTTGCAGCGGTATCAGGCGATCCGTGCGGCGGCCGATGCCAGCGGCGCGCGCTTCCGTTACGAAGCCACCGTGGGCGCCGGCTTGCCGGTGATCACCACGCTGCGCGATCTGGTCGATACCGGCGATGCAGTGACCTCGATCGAGGGCATCTTTTCCGGCACGTTGGCCTGGCTGTTCAACAAGTACGACGGCAGCGTGCCGTTCGCCGAACTGGTGACGCAGGCGCGCGGCATGGGCTATACCGAACCGGATCCGCGTGACGATCTGTCCGGCGTGGATGTGGCGCGCAAGCTGGTGATCCTGGCGCGCGAAGCCGGGCGCGCGATCAGCCTGGAAGATGTGCAGGTCGAAAGCCTGGTGCCCGAAGCACTGCGTCAGGCCAGCGTGGACGATTTCATGGCGCGCCTGCATGAGGTGGATGCGACGTTCGCGCAGCGCCTGGCCGACGCACGTGCACGCGGCAATGTGCTGCGCTATGTCGCGCAGCTGCCGCCGGATCGTGCTCCCAGCGTGGGTCTGGTCGAACTGCCGGCCGATCACGCGTTCGCCAACCTGCGACTGACCGACAACGTGGTGCAGTTCACCACGCGTCGCTACTGCGAAAACCCGTTGGTGGTGCAAGGCCCGGGCGCTGGCCCGGAAGTCACCGCGGCCGGCGTGTTTGCCGATCTGCTGCGGGTGGCGGCGGGCGAGGGGGCACGCTTGTGAATCAGGCGGTTGCAGACCAGTCCGCGGAGATGCAACAGGTGGCGATCGCTGCGCGCGAGCTTGGCCAGGCACGCGCCTTTGCACCGGCCTCGGTGGCGAATGTGGCGGTGGGATTCGATCTGCTCGGCTATCCCATCGACGGCGTCGGCGACACCGTCACGGTGCGGCGCATCGATGCGCCTGTGGTGCGCATCGCCGCCATCCGCGGCACCACCGTGGCCTTGCCGCTGGATGCCGAACGCAACACGGCCGGTGCGGCATTGATGTCGTTGCGCGCGGCGTTGTCGCTGCCGTTCGGCTTTGAAATCGAAATCGACAAAGGCATCGCCTTGAGTTCGGGCATGGGCGGCTCTGCAGCGTCATGCGTGGCGGCGTTGGTTGCCGCCAACGCGCTGCTGGATGCGCCGTTGAGTAACGAGCAGCTGTATCAGCACGCACTCGATGGCGAGGCGGTGGCCAGCGGTAGCCGCCACGGCGACAATCTTGGCCCGTTGTTTTTAGGCGGCCTGGTGCTGTGCACGCTGGAGCGTCTGGTGCCGATCAACGTGCCGGCGGCATGGCACAGCCTGCTGGTGCATCCGGATGCGGTGCTGGAAACCCGCCGCGCGCGCGAAGCCTTGGCCGGCGAGTATCAGCTGCGTGAGTTCGTCGCGCAGAGCACCAACCTGGCCTTGGTACTGGCCGGCTGCCATGCCGGCGATGCGGGGCTGGTGCGGGCGGGCCTGCGCGATGTGCTGGTCGAACCACGCCGCGCGCCGTTGATCGCCGGCTTTGCCGCTGCCAAGCAGGC
Organism: Xanthomonas sp. WHRI 6108; assembly: GCF_040202385.2. Lineage (NCBI taxonomy): Bacteria > Pseudomonadati > Pseudomonadota > Gammaproteobacteria > Lysobacterales > Lysobacteraceae > Xanthomonas > Xanthomonas sp. WHRI 6108. The sequence goes on from NZ_CP168198.1 coordinate 2,050,122, forward strand.
CGCGCTGGATCACGATGCGTTGGGCGCCAGCATCTCTGGCGCCGGCCCCAGTGTGTTCGCCTGGTTCGCATCGCGCGCGGCCGCCGACGCTGCCGCCGCATCGGTCAAGACCGCCTTCGCAGGCGTTGGCCTGGATAGCCAGCACTGGGTGTCTCCGATCGCCAGCCCGGCCGCGCGGTTGCTCGCATGAGCCGTCGCGCGGATGTCGTCGTCGATCGATCGCCCGCGCACGGCAGGCAGGCCGTGCAGCGCGCAAGGCACGCTTCAACCAACCACCACCTCGCTGATCTGCATGACCGGCGCAAGATCGGTGTAGTTGGCGATATCGGCCAGGATCTCCTCGGCGTGCGGCCCGAAGCTGGCGCCGAAGGCCTCCACCGACTCGCAGAAGATATGGCACATGCCGATGAAGGCCGGGGGGCTGCCCGGCTCGCCGCCGCTGATGCCCTTGTCCACCGTATAGCGCAGGCAGGCCGCGCCCATCCGCGCGCTCACCAGTGGCATGTGCGAGTCGCGGTAGTAGGCATGGTCGAAGCGGGCGCCTTCGCGGTACGGGTACATCACGCTGACTTTGATCATCTGCCGGCTCCACTGGAAGGTGCGCGCAGCATAGCGCTGCGCCGCCCTTGCCGGGTGCCGCCGCGACGCGGCGCGGCCATGCCGCAGTGTCCGGCCTTCTCATTCACGGGCAACGCCCCGTCTTCGTCTTGTCTGGAGTCGTCACCATGAACTTTCTCTCCACCCGTGGCGGCGCGCCCGCCGCCAGCCTGAGCCAGGCGATTGCCGCCGGCCTGGCGCCCGATGGCGGCCTGTACGTGCCGCAGACCCTGCCACCGGCACGCACGCTGACGGCCGGCACCACCTTGGCCGACACCGCCGCCACGTTGCTGCAGCCGTTCTTCGACGGCGATGCGCTGGCGGCCGAGCTGCCGGCCATCTGTGCCGAAGCGTTCGACTTCCCGGCGCCGCTGGTGGCCCTGGGCACGCCCGGCGATTACGCGCTGGAGCTGTTCCATGGCCCGACCGCCGCGTTCAAGGATTTCGGCGCACGCTTTCTTGCCGCCTGCCTGACCCGCCTGCGCCGTGCCGAAGACCGCCCGCTCACCATCCTGGTTGCCACCTCCGGCGACACCGGCGCTGCCGTGGCCGCGGCATTCCACCGCCAGCCGGGGCTGCGCGTGGTGGTGCTGTATCCGGACGGGCGCGTGTCGCCGCGCCAGGCGCATCAGCTGGGCTGCTTCGGCGACAACATCCACGCCCTGCGCGTGGCCGGCTCGTTCGACGATTGCCAGGCGATGGTCAAGCAGGCCTTGAACGATGCCGACCTACAGGCGCAGCTGCCGCTGAGTTCGGCCAACAGCATCAGCCTGGGCCGCTTGCTGCCGCAGATGAGCTATTACGCGCACGCCGCCCTGCAGCACCATGCCGGGGCGGGGGCGGCGCTGAATCTGGTGGTGCCCACCGGCAATCTGGGCAACGGGCTGGCGGCGATCCTGGCGCGCGCGCTCGGTGTGCCGCTGGGCCGTATCGCGTTGGCGTCCAATGCCAATCATGTGTTGCCGGATTATTTTGCCGGCGACGATTACGCGCCGCAGCCCAGCATCGCCACGCTGGCCAATGCGATGGACGTGGGTGCGCCGAGCAACTTCGAACGGCTGCGCTGGCTCTACCAGGGCGACGATGCGGCGCTGCGCGAGGCCTTCCGTGCGCTCTCGGTGGACGATGCGGCGATCCGCCACACCGTGCAGCAGCGCTTTGCGCGCTATGGCGAAGTGCATTGCCCGCATACCGCCACCGCCGTGCATGTGCTCGAGCAGCTGCGCGCAGAAGGGGCCGAGGGCGGCACCGGCGACTGGGCGGTGGCGGCCACCGCACATCCGGCCAAGTTCGAGGGCGTGGTCGAGCCGCTGATCGGGCGTGAGGTGGAGGTGCCGCCGGCACTAGCCGCGCTGCTGCAGCGTCCTGCGCATGCCGAAACGCTGGCGCCGGACTACGCGGCGTTCCGGCAGCGCCTGCTTGCGGATGCGGCCTGACCGAACGCGTTCAGCCTGCCGGGGTTGGAAAGTGCCGCACATGCGGCTATTTGTAGGGGGTGCGGTTCCGCCATGGCGCCGCGTCCGATGTGGGTCGTTGCATGTCTTATCGAGTGATCGCCGTTGCCGCCGCGTTGTGCGGGTGGGCAGCGGCTGGAATGGCCAGTGCGGCCGATGCCATCTCCGCCGCACCGTTGCCGGGGCTGGGCGCACCGCGTACGGGTCTGGTCGATGCACTGGCGCGGCAGGCGCCGTCGCTGGATCGCCAGGTGCTGGCCCTGGCGGCCGAGGCGCTGCAATGCGCGCGGCAGCGCCAGCAGGTGGGCGCCGAACGCGTGCTGAGCGTCATCGACTACAGCAGGCCGTCGACCGAGCGCCGGCTGTGGGTGTTCGATCTGGAGCGGCAGCGGTTGCTGTTCCAGGAATGGGTGGCGCACGGGCGCAACACCGGCAACAACCTGGCGGCCAAGTTTTCCAACGACGACGGCAGTTTCCAGTCCAGCCTGGGCGCGTTCACCGCGCAGGAGTCGTATACCGGCCACAACGGCTATTCGTTACGGCTGAAGGGGCTGGAGCCCGGGTTCAACGACCATGCGCGCGACCGCGCAATCGTGATCCACGGCGCGCCCTATGTCAGCGAGGCGGTGATCCGCACGCAGGGCCGGCTTGGCCGCAGCCTGGGCTGCCCGGCGGTGCGTCCGGCGGTGGCCCGACAGTTGATCGATACCTTGCGTGAGGGCGCCTTCGTATTCGCCTACTACCCGGACCGGGCCTGGCTGCGGCAATCGCGGTTGCTGGGCGGCGGCTGCGGCGCGTCGGTGGCGAGCGCGAATCTGGGCGGTCGCTGAGTCGTTGTAGGCGGCGCGGGCGGTGACGATCGCGCGAGCGGCCTGGAGTGCCGGCATCGCGTTCGAATCTGCGGGTCAGTCACGCGCGGCGATGCTTGCTGTCTGCGCGACGCGCAAAGCAAAGCTTGGTCGATGGCCTGGTGCGGACGGGCGCGCAAACATCCGAAATTGTTGATGCCAACATCCGCACCACTTGCGCCTATGGGTGCGTGCGCTCGCTGGTTACATCGGTCCTGTTGGCCGTCGCGTCTCAGACGGTATCGCCCGCCAGGCTGCGCAGCGCCGCGTAATCCAGGATCTGCACCAGATGCAATTGCGGCAGCGCGATCAGCTGCTGTTGCCGCAGCTTGGTGAAGGTGCGGCTCACCGTTTCCACGGTCAGCCCGAGGTGGTCGGCGATATCGCTGCGGCTCATCGGCAGGGCGACGGTGTCGCCGCTGGCGCCGGGCTGGGTGGAGCGGGCGGCCAGTCGCAGCAGGAAGTGCGCCAGCCGTTCGCCCGGTTGCAGGCGCGCCAGCAGCAGGCCGGTGTCCTGCGCGGCGGCCAGCTCCATGCTGGCACGCTGCAGCAGCTTGCGTTCCAGCTGCGGGTAGCGCTCGCGCAACTGGCGCATCTGTGCCAGCGGCGTGCGGCAGACCCGGCTGTCGATGATGGCTTCGATATCGTGGCGGTGCTGCGGGGTTTCGGTCAGCCCCACGTAATCGCCCGGCAGCACGAAGCCGGTGACCTGGCGGCGGCCGTCGGCCAGCGTGCGCACCATGCGCAGCGCACCGGAGGTCAGCGTATAGACGTGGTGGCGGGTGTCACCGGCGCGCACCAGGGTGCTGCCGGGCGCGTACGACTGGGCGCTGGTGGCCTGGTCGAGTGCGTCCATTTCCTGCGGCGACAGCGCCGCGCAGATGGCCCGGCCGCGGACCGCACACTGTGCGCAGTCGGAGCCGCGCGCATCGGTGCGCGTGGCCGCGCCGGGCGCCGGGCAGGTCGTGCTGGGGTCTGGAAGCTGCCGGTACATGAGTCACGCACTGCTGGAATGCGTGTGAATGATACGCCATGCGGTCAGCGCGGCCGGCAGCCGGTAGAATTGCGCGTTCGCCACATTGCCCTGCAGGAGTTTCGCTCGTGATCAAGCCCCGTACGCCGCCCGGCATCATGGAATTGCTGCCGCGCGAGCAGATCGCGTTCCAGCGCATGCTGGACGTCATCCGCCGCAACTACGAGCGGTTCGGGTTCCTGCCGGTCGAAACCCCGGTGTTCGAGCTGTCCGATGTGTTGCTGACCAAGTCCGGCGGCGAGACCGAGCGCCAGGTCTACTTCGTGCAGTCCACCGGCGCGCTGGCCAATGCCGCCGCGGCGGCAGACGAGGGCGGCGAGGGCGGCCTGCCGGAGCTGGCACTGCGTTTCGACCTGACCGTGCCGCTGGCCCGCTACGTGGCCGAGCACGAGCACGACTTGAGCTTCCCGTTCCGCCGCTACCAGATGCAGCGCGTGTATCGCGGCGAGCGTGCCCAGCGCGGGCGGTTCCGCGAGTTCTACCAGTGCGACATCGACGTGATCGGCAAGGATGCGTTGAGCATCCGCTACGACGCCGAAGTGCTGGCGGTGATCCACGCGGTGTTCGCCGAGCTGGGCATCGGCGCGTTCAAGGTGCAGTTGAACAACCGCAAGCTGTTGCGCGGCTTCTTCGAAAGCCTGGGCGTGGCCGAGGGCGAGCTGCAGCTGGCGGTGTTGCGCGAGGTCGACAAGATCGACAAGCGCGGCGCCGATTACGTGCGCGACACGCTGGTGGGCGAAGGCTTCGGCATCGCCGCCGCGCAGGTCGACAAGATCCTGGCCTTCGTGGCGGTGCGCTCGAACGGGCATGCCGATGCGCTGGCGCAGCTGCAGGCGCTGGAGGCCTCGGTCGCTGCGAGCGCGACGCTGGGCGAGGGCATCGCCGAGCTGCGCGAGGTGCTGGAACTGGTCAAGGCGCTGGGCGTGCCCGAGAGCGCGTACTGCCTGAACTTCTCGATCGCGCGCGGGCTGGACTATTACACCGGCACGGTCTACGAGACCACGCTGACCGACCACCCGCAGATCGGCTCGATCTGCTCGGGCGGCCGTTACGAAAGCCTGGCCAGCCACTACACCAAGTCCAAGTTGCCCGGCGTTGGCATCTCGATCGGCCTGACCCGGCTGTTCTGGCAGCTGCGCGAGGCCGGCCTGATCCAGGGCATTGCCGAGAGCAGCGTGCACGCGATGGTCGCGCTGATGGACGAGTCGCGCCTGGACGATGCGCTGGATATCGCGCGCCGGCTGCGCATCGGCGGCATCAATACCGAAGTGCAGATGGAGCCGAAGAAGATCGGCAAGCAGTTCCAGTACGCCGCACGCGCGGGCATCCGCTTCGTGGTGCTGGCCGGCGACGACGAGCTGGCGCGCGGGGTGGTGGCGGTCAAGGACCTGGTGCGCGAGCAGCAGTTCGACGTGGCCCGCGACGAGCTGGCCAGCACCTTGCTGGTGGAGTTGGAGCAGGCCAGGGCAATGCTGGTGGCCGGTAACGTCAACGGCGATTGACGCCTCCGGAAGCAGCGCGATGGCGCCGCCAGGGTGGTAAAGACGGGTAGCGGCGCTCACGCCTGCCAAAGCGTGCACAGGCCCACTGGCACCTTGGTGTCGGTGGGTCTGTCGTTTCTGGTCCGCCGCCACGGTCCGGGACTTCTCTGAACGCTTCGCCCATCGGGCTTGTCTCAGGGACTGCCTTTGCGTTAATGTGCTAACACGCTATTACATTAACGCAATGAAACAACGACCTGCCCCCCGTGAAAGTGCCGATGCCGCCGCCTCCCTCAAGATGCTGGCCGATGCGCTGGCGTGCCTGAAGGAACCCGGCGCGGTCGAGGCCTTTCTGCGCGATCTGTGCACGCCCGCCGAGCTGGAGGCCATGTCCGACCGCTGGCGGGTGGTGCCCTTGTTGATCAAGGGCGTGCCGTATCGCGAGATCCACGAGCTGACCCAGGTCAGCGTGACCACCATCGGGCGCGTTGCGCGCACCCTGGAACATGGCGCCGGCGGCTATGCCGAGGCCCTGCGCGAGCAATCGTCGCGCCCTGTCGAATCCCACTGAGAGAACAAGATGAGTGCTTCCACGGCAGCACCGGCACGTGACCGGTTGCGTATCGCCATCCAGAAGAGCGGCCGCCTGGCCGAACCGGCGCGCAGCCTGCTGGCGGCCTGCGGGCTGAGCTGGCGGCAGAGCCGCGACAAGCTGTTCTGCTACGGCGAATCGCTGCCGGTGGACCTGCTGCTGGTGCGCGATGACGACATCCCCGGCCTGATCGCCGATGGCGTCTGCGATCTGGGCATCGTTGGCCAGAACGAACTCGAAGAGCAGGCATCCGAGCGCCGCCGCAGCGGCCTGCCGGCCGCGTATCACGCGGTGCGCGGAGTCGGTTTCGGCCAGTGCCGGTTGATGCTCGCGGTGCCGGAAGAGTGGGACTGGCAGGGCGTGGCGCAACTGGCCGGCAAGCGCATCGCCACCAGCTACCCGTCAATCCTGGCCGACTGGCTGGAGCGCCAGGGCATCGACGCGGCGGTGGTGGAGCTGTCCGGCTCGGTGGAGATCGCCCCGCGCCTGGGCACCGCCGATTTGATTTGCGATCTGGTTTCCAGCGGCGCCACCCTGGCCGCCAACCAGCTCAAGCCGGTCGAGCTGGTGATGGAGAGCGAAGCAGTGCTGGCCGGTGCGGTGCGCGAGCCGGCCGACGCACGCGCCGCGCTGCTGGCGATGCTGTTGCGGCGCATGGACGGCGTGCTCAAGCTGCGCGACAGCAAGCTGCTGATGTTCCGCGCTGAACACGGCAACGTGGATGCGCTGCGCCGTCTGCTGCCCGATGCAGAGCCGCTGGTGCAGTTGCCCGACGATGGCAACGGCGCGTTGCGCCTGCAGACCATGTGTCATGGCGCGGTGACCTGGCAACGCTTGGAAGAACTCGAACGCGCAGGTGCGCAAGGTCTGATGGTGTTGACGGTGGAGCGCTCGCTGGCATGAATATTCTCGATTGGTCGCAACTGGACGCCGCTGCACGGACGCAGGCATTGACCCGCCCGGTGCAGACCGTGGCCACGCAGACGCGCGACGCGGTGGCTGCATTGATTGCCGATGTGCGCACACGCGGCGATGCCGCCTTGCGCGAGATCACCGCGCGTTTCGATGGCGTGGCGCTGGACAGCTTTGCCGTGAGCGAGTCCGAATTCGCTGCCGCCGAAGCGGCCGTGGCGCCGGAACTGCGTCAGGCCATGCAGGATGCGGTGGCGCGCATCGACACCTTCCACCGCGCCGGCATGAGCGACGGCTATGCGGTGGAGACCGCGCCGGGCGTGGTGTGCGAAAAGATCGTGCGGCCGATCGGCCGGGTCGGCCTGTACGTGCCGGCCGGCAGTGCGCCGTTGCCGTCGACTGCGTTGATGCTGGGCGTGCCGGCCCGTCTGGCCGGGTGCCGCGAGGTGGTGTTGTGCACGCCGCCACGCAAGGACGGCAGCGTGGATCCGGCGGTGCTGGTCGCCGCGCAGCTGACCGGCGTGCGCCGGGTGTTCAAGCTCGGCGGTGCGCAGGCGATTGCGGCAATGGCGTATGGCAGCGAATCGGTTCCGAGTTGCGACAAGCTGTTCGGCCCGGGCAACAGCTTCGTCACCGAGGCCAAGCAGCAGGTGGCGCAGTCCGGCGCGGCGGCCATCGACATGCCGGCCGGTCCGTCCGAAGTGCTGGTGATCGCCGATGCCGGTGCGCAGCCGGCCTTCGTTGCCGCCGATCTGCTGTCGCAGGCCGAACACGGCCCGGACTCGCAGGTGCTGCTGCTGTCCGACAGCGATGCGCTGATCGCAGCGGTGCAGGTGGAACTCGATGCCCAGCTGGCGCAACTGTCGCGCGCCGGGATCGCACGCCAGGCGCTGGCGCAATCGCGCCTGATCAAGGTGCAGACCCTGGACGAGGCGTTTGCGATCAGCAACCGCTATGCACCGGAACATTTGATTCTCGCGCTGCGCGAGCCGCGTGCGTGGCTGAGCCAAGTCGAAGCGGCCGGCTCGGTGTTTCTCGGCGATTACACGCCCGAAGCATTGGGCGATTACTGCAGCGGCACCAACCATGTGTTGCCGACCAGCGGCGCGGCGCGCGCCTACAGCGGCGTGAGCGTGGCCAGCTTCCAGAATATGGTCAGCGTGCAGGCCGCCAGCAAGGCCGGCATCGACGGCATCGGCGCATGCGCGCTGATTCTGGCGCGCGCCGAAGGCCTGGATGCGCACGCCAATGCAGTGGCATTGCGCATGGGAGTGGCAGCATGAGCACGTCATCGATTCTGGATCTGGTGCGCGAGGACCTGCGTGCGTTCGCCGGCTATTCGTCGGCACGCACCAGCGCCGTGCAGGGCGATGTGTGGCTCAACGCCAACGAGTCGGCCTGGGGCAATCCGGCCGACCCGGGCGCAAGCACGCGGCGGTATCCGGATCCGCAACCCAAGGGTTTACGCAGTGCACTGGCGGCGCTGTACGGCTGCGCGCCCGAGCAGCTGTTGATCGGCCGCGGCAGCGACGAGGCGATCGATCTGCTGGTGCGCGGCCTGTGCGCCCCCGGGCGCGATGCGGTGGTGGTGACGCCGCCGGTGTTCGGCATGTACGCGGTGTGCGCGCGCCTGCAGAACGCACCCCTGGTCGAGGTGCCGCTGGTGGACGGGCCTGCGGGTTTCCACGCGGATATCCCGGCGATCGTCGCGGCAGCGCTGGCCTCGCAGGCCAAGCTGGTGTTCCTGTGTTCGCCGTCCAACCCGGCGGGCTCGGCGATTGCCCTGGACGCGATCGAAACCGCCGTGCAGGCCCTGCAGGGCAAAGCGCTGGTGGTGGTCGACGAGGCCTACGGCGAATTCTCCGATGTGCCATCGGCTGTGAGCCTGCTTGCGCGCTACGACAATCTGGCGGTGTTGCGCACGCTGTCCAAGGCGCATGCGCTGGCAGCGGCGCGCATCGGCAGCCTGATCGCCAACGCCGAGCTGATCGCCCTGCTGCGGCGCTGCCAGGCGCCGTACCCGGTGCCGACGCCGTGCGCGGCAATGGCCGAGCAGGCCTTGTCGGCGCCTGCGCTGGAGGTCACGCGTCGGCGCATCGCCGAGGTGCGCAGCGAGCGCACGCGCGTGCACCAGGCGCTCGAGCAGCTTGCCGGTGTGCGTCAGGTGTATCCCTCGCAGGGCAACTTCCTGCTGGTGCGCTTCGACGATGCCGAGGCGGCGTTCCAGGCGCTGCTGGAGGCCGGTGTGGTGGTACGCGACCAACGCGCGGTTGCGCAGCTGTCCGACGCGCTGCGCATCACCCTGGGCACGCCCGAACAGAACGAGCGCGTGCTGAGCGCGCTGCAACGCAAGCAGGAGGCCGCCGCATGACCCCGATTCTTTTCGTCGACCGCGACGGCACGCTGATCACCGAGCCGGCCGATTACCAGATCGACGCCTATGAAAAACTGCGCCTGGTCGACAACGTGATTCCGGCGATGCTGAAGTTGCGCGATGCCGGCTATCAGTTCGTCATCGTCAGTAACCAGGACGGGCTGGGCAGCGACAGCTATCCGCGCGCGTCCTTCGATGGCCCCAACAACCTGATGCTGCAGATCTTCGCCAGCCAGGGCATCGTGTTCCGCGAAGTGTTGATTGATTGCAGCTGGCCGGCCGACAACGCGCCCACGCGCAAACCCGGGGTCGGCCTGATGGTGCCTTACCTGCAGGACCGCACGATCGACTGGGCACGCTCGGCAATGGTGGGCGACCGCATCACCGACATCCAGTTCGCGCAGAACCTCAATATCCGTGGCTTCCAGTTGCGCACCGACGAGTTCGGTGGCGAGTGGGACTGGCCCGGCATCGCGCACGAGCTGGCCGATGCGCCAAGGCGTGCGGTGGTTCAACGCAACACCAAGGAAACAAAGATCCGCGTCGAACTGGATCTGGACCGCGTGGCCGAGCCGAAGACCGCCACCGGCCTGCCGTTCTTCGATCACATGCTGGAACAGATCGGCAAGCACGGCGGCTTTGCGCTGGACATCCGTGCCGAAGGCGACCTGCACATCGACGAGCACCACACCATCGAAGACACCGGTCTGGCGCTGGGCCAAGCCTTGCGCGAGGCGCTGGGCGACAAGCGCGGCATCGGCCGTTACGGCTTCGATCCCGACGACAGCCCGTGGCGCGTGGCCGGCGACACCGCGCAGCATGGCTTCACGCTGCCAATGGACGAAACCATCGCCAGTGCCGCGCTGGATTTCAGTGGCCGGCCGTACTTCGTGTTCGAAGGCGAGTTCAAACGCGAACGTGTGGGCGACATGCCGACCGAACTGGTGCCGCATTTCTTCCGTTCGATCTGCGACGCCTCGGGTTTGAACCTGCACCTGAGCGTGCGCGGTGAGAACGATCACCACAAGGTCGAAGCCTGCTTCAAGGCCCTGGCGCGTGCGTTGCGCCAGGCGATCCGTCGCGAAGGCACCGCGTTGCCCACCACCAAGGGTGCGCTATGACCGATGTCGCGTTGATCGATGCCGGCGGCGCCAACCTGGGCTCGGTGCGCTACGCGTTGGAGCGGCTGGGCGTGGAAGCGCGCCTGGTACGCGATGCAGCCGGGTTGCAGGGCGCGCAGCGGGTGATCCTGCCTGGCGTCGGCGCTGCGCCCGAAGCGATGTCGCGCCTGCACGCACAGGGCCTGGTCGAGCCGTTGCGACAACTGCAGGTGCCACTGATCGGCATCTGCTTAGGCATGCAGTTGCTGTTCGAGCATTCCGAAGAAGGCGATGTCGATTGCCTGGGTCTGCTGCCGGGCATCGTGCGTCACATGACGCCGGCGCTCGGCATTCGCGTACCGCATATGGGTTGGAATCAGCTGGTGCCGATGCGCGCGTCCGCGCTGCTGGACGGCCTGCCGGAGCGTGCCAGTGCGTATTTCGTGCATGGTTATGCCGCGCCGGTGACGGCCAACACCGTGGCCGCCTGCGATCACGGTGGCCTGTTCACGGCGGTGGTGCAGCAAGGCCTGCGCTGCGGCGCGCAGTTCCACCCCGAGCGTTCGGCCGAAACCGGTGCACGCATCCTGCGCAATTTTCTTGAGATGAGCTTCCCATGAGTTTCACCGTTTACCCGGCCCTGGATATCCGCAACGGCCGCGTGGTGCGCCTGCTGCAAGGCGACTACGCACGCGAGACGCAGTACGGAGACGATGTGCTGCCGCGCGCGCAGGCGTTTGCCGATGCCGGCGCGCAGTGGATGCATCTGGTCGATCTGGATGCGGCAAAGGCCGGTGGTTACACCCTGGCCACCACACTGGGCGAGATCGCACGTGCCACCGGCTTGCGGGTGCAGACCGGTGGTGGCGTCCGCTCGCGCGAGGACGTGGCGCGTATCCTCGATGCCGGCGCCGCACGCGTGGTGATCGGCTCGTTGGCGGTGCGCCAGGCCGACAGCGTTATCGAATGGCTACAGGAATTTGGCGCCGATCGGCTGACCATCGCGCTGGACACGCGCCAGGACGCCGACGGCGTATGGCAGTTGCCGGTGCACGGCTGGACCGAGCCCGCCGAGGCCACGCTGGATCAGTTGGCCGTACGTTACGCGCAGGCCGGCCTGCAGCATCTGCTGTGCACCGACATCGCGCGCGACGGCATGCTGTCCGGCCCGAATATGGATTTGTACGCGCACCTGCGCACGCTGGCGCCGCAGTTGCAGGTGCAGGTGTCCGGCGGTGCGCGCAACCTGGCCGATGTCGCGGCCTCCAAGGCTGCCGGCTGCGCCGGTATCGTGCTCGGCAAGGCCTTGCTGGAAGGGCATCTGGCGTTGAAGGAGGCACTGGCATGCTGAGCCGCCGTATCATTCCGTGCCTGGACGTGCGCGACGGGCGCGTGGTCAAGGGCGTCAAGTTCCGCGACCACATCGACATGGGCGACATCGTCGAACTGGCGCTGCGCTACCGCGACCAGGGCGCAGACGAACTGGTGTTCTACGACATCGGTGCCAGCCCGGAAGGGCGCTCGGTCGACTACACCTGGGTCGAGCGGGTGGCGCGGCTGATCGATATCCCATTCTGCGTGGCCGGCGGCATCGGCAATGTGGAAACCGCGCGCGCGGTGCTGCATGCCGGTGCTGACAAGATTTCGATCAACTCGCCCGCGCTTGGCCGCCCGCAGTTGATCTCCGAGCTGGCCGATGCCTTCGGCGTGCAGTGCGTGGTGGTCGGTGTCGACTCGATTCGTGAGGACGATGGGCAGTGGAGGGTGCGTCGCTATACCGGCGACCCGAGCAAGACCCAGGCCTTGCCGATGCGCACGCTGGACTGGGTGGCCGAAGCGCAGCGCCTGGGTGCGGGCGAGATCGTGCTCAACTGCATGGACAACGACGGCGTGCGGCGCGGTTACGACATCGCGCAATTGCGTCAGGTGCGTGCACTCTGCAGCGTGCCCTTGATCGCCTCCGGCGGTGCTGGCGAGATGCAGCATTTTGCCGATGTGTTCGACCAGGCCGATGTCGATGGCGCGCTGGCGGCAAGTGTGTTTCACAGCGGCGCGATTCCGATCCCGGCACTCAAGCAATTCCTGCGCGCGCAACAGATCGAGGTACGTGATGGGCAGTAATGAGATGACAGCGGGCGACGCGCTCGCCGCGCTGGACTGGAGCAAGGGCGAGGGCCTGTTGCCGGTGGTCGTGCAGGACGCCGACAACCTGCGCGTGCTGATGCTGGGCTACATGAACGCCGAAGCGCTGGCGGTGACGCAGCAGTGTGGCGAAGTGACCTTCTTCAGCCGCAGCAAGCAGCGCCTGTGGACCAAGGGCGAGAGCTCGGGCAACGTGTTGCGGGTGGTGTCGATCGAGACCGATTGCGATGCCGACACGCTGCTGGTGCAGGCGCGCCCGCACGGGCCGACCTGCCATCTGGGCCGCACCAGCTGTTTCCCGGGCGCGCCCGGCCAGTTCCTCGGCAGCCTGGATGCCTTGATCGCCACGCGCGAGCAGGAGCGCCCGCACGGCAGCTACACCACCAAGCTGTTCGAGCAGGGCATCCGCCGCATTGCGCAGAAGGTGGGCGAGGAGGGCGTGGAAACCGCGCTGGCCGGCGTGGTGCAGGGCGATGCCGAGTTGCTCGGCGAGTCTGCCGATCTGCTGTATCACCTGATCGTGCTGCTGCGCGCGCGCGGCCTGGGCCTGGGCGACGCGGTGGCGTTGCTGGAGTCGCGGCACAAGTAACGTAGTCATGTAGGAGCGCACCCGGGCGCGACGGGCGTTATCGGTAATGCCCGTCGCGCCCGGGTGCGCTCCTACGGAAAGTGTCGGCGTCTCTTTCGCGCCGTGCGCCTGGCGAGGGCGGGTACAATTTCCGCTGATCTTCGCGCGGGAAAACGCATGCAGCTTCGCTTTGCTCTGTTGGCCCTGGGTGTGCTCGCGGGAAGCGCCTACGCGCGCGATGCCGTGGTCGATGGCACCGTCTACGAAGAACGCGACGGGCGCGCCGGGCGCAGCGCCGATGAGCCCGGCATTGCCGATGTAGCGGTCTCCAACGGCGAGCAACTGGTGCGTACCGACGCGCAAGGCCGCTATCGCCTGCCGGTGCGTGACGGGCAGACGGTGTTCGTGATCAAACCGGGCGAGCGCAGCTTCGTGCCAGCCGCCGACGGACTGCCGGGTTTCTGGCGTCACTACGCGCCCAAGGGCTCGGCCAAGCGCAAGTATCCAGGCATCGCCGCAACCGGGCGCAATACGCAGCACTGGGATTTTGCGCTGACCCCGCGCGCCAGTGCCGGCAAGGAAGGCTTCCAGATGCTGGTGTTTGCCGACAGCCAGACCGCCAGCCTGACCGACGTGGGCTACTACCAGCGCGATATCGTGGCACCGATCGTCGGCAAGACCTCGGCCAGGCTGGGCACCACGTTGGGCGATATCGTCAGCGACGATCTGAGCCTGTACCCGGCCCTGAACAAGGTGACCACCCAGCTCGGCGTGCCGTGGTTCCATGTGCCGGGCAATCACGATCTCAACGTCGACGCGGGCGACGATGCGCATTCGCTCGACAGCTGGCGTGCCGTCTATGGCCCGGACACCTATGCGGTGGAAGAGGTCAACGCCAGCTTCGTGTTTCTGGACGATGTGATCTATACGCCAGGCGGCAAACCGGCCTATGTGGGCGGCCTGCGCGAGGATCAGTTCACGTTCCTGCAGGCCTATCTGGCGCAGCTGCCGCGCGAGCGGCTGCTGGTGCTGGGCATGCATATTCCGTTGTTCGACGCGGCGCCGGGGCAGGAGACCTTTCGGCATGCCGATCGTCGCCGCCTGTTCGCCTTGTTGAAGGATTTTCCGCATGTGCTGGTGCTCAGCGCACACAGCCATACCCAGCGACAGGTCGATCACGGCGCTGACGAAGGTTGGCAGGGCGCCCGCCCGCTGCACGAATACAACGTCGGCGCGGCCTGCGGGGCGTTCTGGTCCGGTGCCAAGGATGCCGACGGCATTCCAGACGCGACGATGAGCGACGGCACGCCGAACGGGTACGCGGTGCTGCGGGTCGCGCCCGGCGGCGACTACACGCTGGCCTATCACGTCGCGCGTTCGGTCGATGATGCGCAACTGCTGCTGCACGCGCCCAAGGTGCTGCGCCAGGGTGCGTATGCGGCCTGGGGGATCTACGCCAATGTCTTCATGGGCCAGGACGACACCCTCGTCGAGATGCGCATCGACAATGGCGCATGGCAACCGATGAAGCGGGTGGAGCGCGCCGATCCGCGCCTGCTGGCCGAGAACGTGCGTGACGATGCGGCCGAGCAATTGCGCGGCTACGACCGCTCGCCCGAGGCAACGCCGTCCACGCATCTATGGCGTGGTGCGCTGCCGACCACGCTGGAAGTGGGCGAGCACGCGGTCGACGTACGCGCATCGCTGCCGACCGGGCAGTACAGCGCACGCACGGTGTATCGCTTGCAGCGCGCCGATCCCTGAAGAGGAGGCGTGTGTGGGGCGGGGGTTCTGGTGTGGAGCCCGTCGCGCATCAATGCGCTCCTACGGTGATTGGTTGTTGGTTCGTTGACGCTTGAACCCTATCGCCGGAAACACAAGCGCCTCCACGAGGGAGGCGTTTTGGGATCCGGGCTGGCAGGCGATGGCGCGCTGGCGGGGATCGATGCTGGCTGGCGTGAGCTGGCTGGCCGGGCGAGTGTAGCGAGGCTGCGCCAGCGCTGACGAAATGAGAATTAGTCTCAGTGCGTGGCAATCTTCATGGCGTCGCGGGTGGCGGCACGGGCGACGGTTTGCGCGGGCTGGCCGGTGCGGCCGGCACCTTAATCTTGGTCGGGTCGTCCAGCGACCTGCTATCGGGATCGGATTCCGGATCCTGGTCCTGCCCGGCGTCCGGGGCGGTCTCCAGCGGCGGATACGGGTAGGCTACGGCCGCGCCTGCATGTAGCCCTGCACGCCAGCGTGCCAGCACCGGCGCGATGCGCTTGCCGAGCGATTGCTGCGGCAACGACGGCAGTTCGCCTTCCTGCTTCTCACGCGCAGTGATCGCCGTCCTGGCCATATCGAACGCGGCCAGCGGGTCGTCGCTGCGGTTCATCGCATCGATCAGCCAGGCCTGGCCGAAGTAGGTTGCATTGGAGGTGTTGCCGCAGCCGAACGAGGTTCGGTCCGCGCGCGCGGCGGTGAGGATCAGCGTGTCGGGCGAACGCAGCGCCGGAATGAAGCCACCCGAGTAGCACGCCGACAGCACGATGATGCGATTGCCGATGCCAGCATCGTCCAATGCCTGGCGCAGATCCTGCGGGCTGATGAAGTCTTCCTCGTCCTGGTCCACCTGCACGTACAGCGTGTGGTCTTCGGTGCCATGGGTGGTGACGAACAGCAGCAGCGCGTCTTCCTTGCGATCCATGCGCTTGCCGATTGCGGCGAGCGTGTCGTACAGGTTGTCATAGGTTGCCAGCGGTGCGTACGGCTGCTCGCCCAGATTGTCGGGGTTGTTGACCAGCGTCACCACGCGGCCGCGCGCAGCGAAGCGTTGTTCGAACAGCTGCCTGAGGTAGAGCGTCTCGTTGCGAAACACATCGTCGCTGGCATCGCCGGCGAAGCCGACCACATACAGGTCGGTCACCCCAGGACGCTGTGGCTGCAGCGCGTTCAATGCCTGCGCAAGCGCCGCCTGGTCGACCGGGTCGACCTCATCCTTGCCTGCCGCCGCCTGCTTGGGCAGTGCGGCACCGGCATCGGGATGACAGCCGGCCATCAAGGCCACGATGACGATCAACAAGGAGAGTCGCCGCAGCAAGGCGTTCGGTCCAAAGGGGGAATGCAGCGACATGACAAACGCCGAGGTCTGGGAGGACGGGTGGAGCGCGGGGGCGCAGTGATCGCAACGCAGGCCATGACGTTGCACAACGTCCATCGATCCGCTTCAAGCACATCTTGCAGAACACGTTGCCTGCAGCAGGCCTGCCAAGTCTCGCCACTGCGCAGCGACAAGGTCGGCTGAGCCACGCCTGCAACCGCGCCGCGAGCCTGCCGTCAGGCGGGTGCGCACGGCGCGCTTGAACCGCAATGCATCAGGAGCGCATGCAACGCGGAGTAACGACTGCGCTCACCCGAGGATGAGCGCAGCGGACTTGCCGATCGCGCTTACAGCGCCAGCTCGGTGAAACTTTCCACGCGCTGGTGGCTGCCGATCTCGTCGGCCGAGCGTGGGGAGGGGTAATCCTCAAGGCGGTCCAGCAACGCGGTACGCATGCCGGCACGCTTGGCGGCGTCCAGCTCTTCGATCACGTCCGACAGGAACAGGATCTCGCCCGGCGGCACGCCGATGCGTTCGGCGATGCGGCGGTAGCTGGCGCTCTCGCGCTTGGGGCCGACCTCGGTATCGAACCAGTCGCTGATCAGCCCGCTCAGGTCGCCGGCATCGCTATGCGCGAAGAACAGCTTTTGCGCCGGCACCGAGCCGGACGAATACACATATAGCTGAATGCCGGCCGCATGCCAGGCCTGCAGCTGGATCGCCGCATCGGCATAGATGTGCGCGGTGAAGTCGGCGGTCTTGTAGCCGTCGCTCCAGATCATTCCCTGCAGCGCCTTGAGTGCGGTGTGCTTGCGATCCTCGTCGATCCAGGTCTGCAGGGTGCTGACCAGGACTTCGTCCGGCACGTCCTCGCCGATCTCGTCGGCCACCTGGTTGAGCCAGTGCCGCACCTGCGGGTGACCGCCGTGCTCCTGCACGTAAGCCGGCATGGCGCGGCGCGCATACGGAAACAACACGTCCTTGACGAACGAGATGCTGCTGGTGGTGCCTTCGATATCGGTGAGGATCGCTTGCGGTCGTGTCATCGTCAGCTGGCCTTTGGAGGTTTCTCGGGGGCGTAGCGGGGGAATTGTTGGGCGATTTCGGTGCCGGTGAAGTGGCCGACCCAGCCATCGGGCTCGGTGAAGAAGCGGATCGCCACGAAGTGCGGCTCCGGCCCCATGTCGAACCAGTGCAGGGTGCTGTCGGGCACGGCGATCAGGTCGTCCTTCACGCATTCGATCTCGTAGACCTTGTTGTCCACGTGCAGCGTGAACTGGCCCGAGCCGGCGACGAAGAAGCGCACCTCGTCTTCCTTGTGGAAGTGCTCGTCCAGGAACTTGGCGCGCATTTCCTCGCGCTTGGGATTGTCCGGCGCGATGCTGACCACATCGACGGTCTTCAGGCCGCGCTCGGCGCTGAGCCGCTCGATATCCTCGCGGTAGGCTGCCATCACCTGCTCGGGTGATGCGCCCGGCTCGATCGGCTGATTGGCCTTCCAGCGCTCGAAGGTCACGCCGATCTTGCTCAGCTCGGCGGCAATCTGCTCGCCGTCGCGGCTATCGAGCTGTGGCAGGTTGGGATCGGAATCGTTGTAGATGCGAAGTCGGCTCATGGCGATCTGGCTCACAAGGAAGGGGGGAGGTGGCGAGGACTCAGCGCGGGCCGCGCAGCTTCAGCAGTTCGAGTTCGCAATGCAGCAGGAATTCGAAGGCCTCCAGGTGACGGCGCGCCTCGGCCATGTTGCGGCCCCAGGCATACAGACCGTGTCCTTCGATGAGATACCCCCACAGGCTCTGTTTGTCCAGCAGGGCCTCGACCTGCGCGGCCAGCACCTGCATGTCCTGCGTATTGGCGAACACCGGCACGTCCACTGCCGTTTCATGTGTGGTGTTGCCTTCGAAGGCTTTCAACAGCTCATAGCCCTCCAGCCGGATCATGCCGCTGCCGGCGTACAGTCGCGAGGCAATGGTCTGCACCGGCGAATGCGTGTGCAGCACGCAGCCAATCTCGGGGAAGCGGCGATACAGCTGGGTGTGCAGCAGCGTTTCCGCAGACGGGCGCAACGGACGGCCAACCGCCAGGCCATCGAAGTCCACCACCATGATGTCTTCTTCGACCAGGCGGCCCTTGTCGCGGCCGGACACGGTGATCGCCGCGTGCTGTTCGTCCAGGCGATGGGAGAAATTGCTGCTGGTGGCCGGCGTCCAGCCGGCCTGGGCCAGCTCGCGGATATTGCCGATCAGCAGGTGCGCCAGCTCGTGCAGACGCGCGGCGCTATAGGGCAGGGGGGCAGTGGTCGCATTCATGGACCTATTCTACTGCCCCGCCGGATTACGGTCAGGTGCAGCGCAGCAGGGTTTTGTTCCTGCCAGGCCCGTACCCAGATCGGCCTACTAAACGTGAGGAGCGCGCGCCTGGCAGAGGTCAAATGCCTAGCTGGTCGGGAGCGCGGTGCCCTCACCACTTGCGGGACACGCCGTGAATCCGTCCATGGAGGCTCCTTGGCGGCATCCATGCCGCCAAGGGTCCCGCAACCGGCGAGGGCACCGCACCAGGAAGCTGATCGGTGGTCGTATGAAAAGCCGCTTGTCGCCCCCGTGTCGCACCTCAAGCCGGCGCACCAGTGTCGAACAACGCGCACTACGCACGGCGGTTACTGCTCTTCAACTGTGCATACCGCTCATCCCGATTGGTCCTTGCCCGCCCACCGTCGCGGGACCTTACGCGGCATGGATGCCGCGTAAGAGCCTACGAGGACGTACTTGCGGCGTGTCCCGCGCCGGTGGGCGGGCAAGGGCCCTGCAGCCAGGCCGCAGACCAGCACCCACCAACCAAGCTACAGATCAGCCCGCCCAGATCAGCCGCTCTGCGATAGACCGGCGCGCAGGCGTTCTATCAGCCGCTCTCAGCCCATGCGTGTGATCAACGACCGTCGCGCAGACGGCTGTGGCGGTAACCGTAGCCGAAATAGACCACCAGCCCGACCAGCGTCCACACCCCCATCAGCATCCAGTTGTGCAGGGTCATCGCCGACAGCAGCGCCAGGCAGCTCAACACGCCGGCGCTGCAGATCAGCCAGGCCACCGGCATGCGGAACGGACGCGGCAGTTCCGGGTGGGTACGGCGCAGGATCAGCACGCCGGCGCACACCGCGGCGAAGGCGATCAGCGTGCCCATCGAGGTCAGCTCGCCCAGCACATCCAGCGGGAACACCGCTGCCAGCAGGGCGATGCCCACGCCGGTGATCACGGTATTGACGTGCGGGGTGCGGTACTTGGGATGGATGCGGGTGAAGATCGACGGCAGCAGCCCGTCGCGCGCGATGATCATGAAGATGCGTGGCTGGCCGATGATCATCACCAGCACCACCGACGACAGCCCGATCAGCGCGCCGACTTCCACCACCACGCGCAACCAGGCCAGCTGCGGATGCGCCGCCACCGCGGTCACCACCGGCTCGTCGGTGCCGAGCAGGGTGTAGGGCACCAGGCCGGTCATCACCGCCGCCATGGCGATGTACAGCACGGTGCAGATGACCAGCGACAGGATCATGCCGATCGGCAGGTCGCGTTGCGGGCGGTGCGACTCCTGTGCCGCCACCGACACTGCCTCGAAGCCGATATAGGCGAAGAACACCATCGCCGCGCCGCGCAGCACGCCTTCCATGCCGTACTTGCCCGGACCTTCGTTGGCCGGAATGAACGGGTGCCAGTTGGCGGTATCCACGTACTTCCAGCCCACCGCGATCACCAGCAGGATCAGCCCGGTCTTGAGGATCACCATCGCCATGTTCATCGCTGACGACTTGCGGATGCCCACGTAGCACAGCCAGGTCAGCAGCAGCACGATACCGGCGGCAGGCAGGTTGGCGATTGCGCCGGTGCGCTGCAGCTTGCCGTCCAGCGGCGCGCTGACCAGGGCGGCCGGCAGGTGAATGTTGAAATGTTCCAGCAGGCTGAGGAAATAGCCGGTCCAGCTGACCGCCACCGCCGAGGCGGACACGCCGTACTCCAGCACCAGCATCCAGCCGATGAACCAGGCCGCCAGTTCGCCGAAGGTGGCATAGGTATAGGTGTAGGCGCTGCCGGATACCGGCACCATCGCCGCGAACTCGGCGTAGGCCATTGCGCAGAACGCGCAGCACACCGCGGCCAGCACGAACGACAGCATGATCGCCGGGCCGGCGTGGTCGGCCGCGGCCTGGCCGGTGATGACGAAGATGCCGCCGCCGATCACCGCCCCGATGCCCAGGGCGGTCAGCCCCCACGGCCCGAGTGCGCGTTGCAGGCCCAGCCCGTCGGCCGCCTCGTGGCTGGCGTGCGGGTGCTTGGTGGCCCAGAGTTGCTTGAACATGCAGCGGTTCCTGTTGAATCCCTGCACATGGCGGTGCGGGCGTGTGCGAGATGTGCGGGCTGTTGCGAGGGACTCGTGTCGTCAAATCCCCGCACACGGATGTGCGGGCTCTTGCGAGGGACTCGCAATCAAACCTTGCGGGCCAGCCGGCTATGGCGAATGCCATAACCGAAATAGATGACCAGGCCGATCATGGTCCAGCCCACGAACACCTTCCAGTGTTCCTGGAAGGCCTGGAAGAACAGGAACAGGCAGGCCAGCGCGCCCAGCGGGCAGATCAGCATCGCCAGCGGCACCCGGAACGGGCGCGGCAGATCCGGCTTGGTGAAACGCAGCACCATCACCCCGGCGCACACGGTGGCAAAGGCGAGCAGGGTGCCCATCGACACCAGTTCGCCCAGCACGCTGAGCGGGATCAACCCTGCCAGCAGCGCCGCGACCACGCCGACGAAGATCGTCCCGACATAGGGGGTATGGAACTTCGGATGCACCTTGCCGAACAGTCGGGGCATCAACCCATCCTTGGCCATGGTGTAGAAGATGCGCGGCTGCGCCATCAGCATCACCAGCACCACCGAGGACAGGCCGGCGATCGCGCCGATCTCCACCGCGGTCTTGAGCCAGGTCAGTTGCGGGTGCGCTTCCAGCGCGGTGGCTACCGGCTTGGCGGTGCCGAGCTGGGTATAGGGCAGCAGGCCGGTCAGCACCGCGCAGACGATGATGTAGATGACGGTGCAGACCGCCAGCGATACCAGAATGCCGATCGGCATGTTCTTCTGCGGATCCTTGGTCTCGCCAGCGGAGGTGGAGACCGCGTCAAAGCCGATATACGAGAAGAACACGATGGACGCGGCGCGGAACACGCCGTCCCAGCCGAACTGGCCCGGCCCGGTGTTCTCCGGGATGAAGGGATGCCAGTTGGCCGGGTCGATGTAGGCGATACCGAAGCCGACGAACAGGCAGATCACCACCACCTTGATCGCCACCACGATGGCGTTGGCGAACGCCGACTGGGTGACGCCCACGTAGCACAGCATGCTCACCGCAGCCACGATCAGCACGGCCGGCAGGTTGATGAGGTTGCCGGAGCTGACAAAGTTGTGGCCGTCCCAGGCCAGTGGCGCGCCGGCCAGCTCGGCCGGGAACGGCAATCCAAGCGTTCCGGTCAGGAAACTGATCAGGTAGGCGGACCAGCCGACCGCAACGCTGGAGCCGGCGAACAGGTATTCCAGCACCAGGCACCAGCCGATGAACCAGGCGATGCCCTCGCCGAGGGTGGCATATGAATACGAGTAGGCGCTGCCGGAGACCGGCATCATCGCCGCGAACTCCGCGTAGCACAGGCCGGCGAACGCACAGGCGATGCCGGCGAAGACGAAGGACAGCATCACCGCCGGGCCGGCATGGTTGGCAGCGGCCTGGCCGGTCAGCACGAAGATGCCGGCACCGATCACCGCACCGATTCCCAACATGATCAGGTGCTTGGCGGTCAGGGTGCGTTGCAGGGTGGCTTCGCCTTGCAGGCTGCCTTCGACCGGTTCGCCCCCGTCGACATGTCCAGCGGGCTCGATCGGTTTGACCCTCAACAGAGACTTCAGCATTCGGTACATCCCTAAGTGGCAACTAAGGCGCGCGCGCCTGGGCGAAGGTGGTGCGCCGCGTCCCGGTGGGACAGGCAAGCGGCCTACCTTGCCAAAGCTACACGCTCACGACAAGCGCGTACGCAGCATGAATGGCGATAATGGCCGCCTGGCCCGCAACGGGCGACCGGGAACGACAGATGGTGGATGCAACCCTGCAACAGCGATTGGCCGACTACCGCGCACGCTGGCCGGACGAAGCGGAGCTGGCCGAGCAGTTCGCTCAGCTGCTGGACGATGCCACCAACCCGTTCCTGCGCGAGCGTGTCGAAGGTCATTTCACCGGCTCGGCGTGGGTGGTCAGTGCCGATGGCACGCGCACGTTGCTGACCCATCACCGCAAGCTGCAACGCTGGCTGCAGCTGGGGGGGCACGCCGACGGCGACCGCGACCTGGCGCAGGTGGCCTTGCGCGAGGCGCAGGAGGAGTCCGGATTGACCGGCTTGCGCCTGGCTGACGCGGCCATCTTCGACCTGGACCGGCACTGGATTCCCGCGCGCGGCGAGGTGGCCGGGCACTGGCATTACGATGCGCGCTATGTGGTGGTGGCGGGAGCGGAAGAGGCATTCGAAGTCAGCGAGGAATCGCTGGCCCTGGCGTGGCGCCCGGTCGCCGAACTGCTTGCCGATCCGCAGCTGGATCCGTCGATGCGGCGCATGGCCGAGAAGTGGGTGGCGCGCGCGCATTGAGCAGCTTCTTAGCGCCCCTTTCGTCGGGGTAATAAGGCGCTGCTTGCGCGCCACTGGCGCTCGCGCCGCAAGCGCGGGCACTGCGCTTGTTAGTTGCCGGCTTCGGTGGGTGGCAGCAGCGCGGCCAGCGATCGGCTGCCCGGCTCGGTCAGACATCCTGTCTGACTCGCCGCCGCGGCACATCCGTGTGCCGCTCTCCGCCAATCCCCGGCCACGCTACTGCCTCGGCCATTCGCTGTCATGGCCTTGGAAGCATTGAGTGAGTGACGAGACGTTGTCTGACGCTTAGGTCTGCGAATCAAAGCCCTTCTCCCGTCGGGGCGAGCAGGCACAGCTTGCGCGCCACAAGCGCGGCCTGGCCTGTCGCTTAGCGGCTTCGGTGGGTGGCAGCAGCGCGGCCGGCGATCGGCTGCTCGGCTCGGTCAGACATCCTGTCTGACTCGCCGCCGCGGCACGTCCCTGTGCCGCTCTCCGCCAATCCCCGGCCACGCTGCTGCCTCGGCCATTCGCTGTCATGGCCTTGGAAGCAGTGGGTGAGTGATGAGACGTTTTTTCGTGCTCAGGTCTGCGAAAGCCCCTCTCCCGTCGAGACGAGCAGGCACAGCTCGCGCGCCACAAGCGCGGCCTGGCCTGTCGCTTAGCGGCTTCGGTAGGTGGCAGCAGCGCGGCCGGCGATCGGCTGCTCGGCTCGGTCAGACATCCTGTCTGACTCGCCGCCGCGGCACATCCGTGTGCCGCTCTCCGCCAATCCCCGGCCACGCTGCTGCCTCGGCCATTCGCTGTCATGGCCTTGGAAGCAGTGGGTGAGTGATGAGACGTTTTTTCATGCTCAGGTCTGCGAAAGCCCCCTCCAGTCGGGGCGAGCAAGCACAGCTTGCGCGCCGCCTTTGATCGCCCGCGCCGCAAGCGCGGGAGGGCCGCGGAGCGGAGGTTCGGGGTGAGGGAACGGGTGGCTAGAGTTCTCGAGTCACCCGTACCCTCATCCGGCCCTTCGGGCCACCTTCTCCCGATGGGAGAAGGAAAGGCTGCGCAGTTTTGTGCTGGCTTCCTTATTGGCGCGGGGCGACGCGTTTGCCATGGCAGACGCGTCGAAGTTGGCCGCAGCGCCCCTCTTCGGGCCACCTTCTTCCGTTGGAGAAGGGATCACCTCAGTACAAAGTCCGCTCAGTACAAAATGCGCGTCCGCAAGGTCCCTTCGATCAAGGCCAGGCCTTCCTTCAATGCGGTGGCCTGCGCCTCGCTGGCGCTGACGTCGATCACCACGTAGCCCACCTTGGGATCGGTGCGCAGGAACTGGCCGTCGATGTTGACGTTGTGGCGCGAGAACAGTTCGTTGATCTTGGACAGCACGCCGGGCACATTGCGGTGGATATGCAGCAGACGCAGGCTGTCGGGGTGCTCGGGCAGGGTGACCTCGGGGAAGTTCACCGCCGACAGCGTGCTGCCGTTGTCGCTGTAGCGCACCAGCTTGGCGGCCACTTCGATGCCGATATTGTCCTGCGCTTCCAGCGTGCTGCCACCCACGTGCGGGGTCAGGATCACGTTGTCGTGTGCGGTCAACTTTGATTCGAACGCATCGCCATTGCCCTTGGGCTCGATCGGGAACACGTCCACCGCCGCGCCGCCGATCTGGCCCGAGCTCAGCGCCGCGTCCAGTGCGTCGATGTCGATCACGGTGCCGCGCGAGGCATTGATCAGATGCGCGCCGTGCTTCATGCGCGCGATTTCCGCCGCGCCGATCATGTCCTTGGTCGACGGCGTCTCCGGCACATGCAGGGTCACCACGTCCGCGCGTGCCAGCAGGTCGTCCAGATCGATCGCCGCGCGCGCGTTGCCCAGCGATAGCTTGGTTTCGATGTCGTGGAAGATCACCTGCATGCCAAGCGACTCGGCCAGCACGCCGACCTGGGTGCCGATATGCCCGTAACCGACGATGCCCAGCACCTTGCCGCGCGTTTCGTGGCTGCCGGCGGCCGACTTGGACCACCCGCCGCGATGGCACTCGGCGTTCTTCTGCGGGATGCCGCGCAACAGGAGGATCGCCTCGGCGATGACCAGCTCGGCCACGCTGCGGGTATTGGAGTAGGGCGCGTTGAACACCGGGATGCCGGCCAGCTCGGCCGCGTCCAGATCGACCTGGTTGGTGCCGATGCAGAAGCAGCCCACTGCGATCAGCCGCTTGGCATGCGCCAGCACCTCGGCGCTCAACTGCGTGCGCGAGCGGATGCCGACGATATGCGCCTCGGCGATGCGCGCGATGAGCTCGTCTTCCGGCAAAGACTTGGCGTGCAGTTCGATCTGCGAATAACCGGCGGCGCGGAACACATCCACGGCCGTCTGGCTGATGCCTTCCAATAACAGGACGCGGATGTCCTGCTTGGGAAACGAGGTTCTCTTCGGCGACATGGGGGAGCGCATTGCAGCAATCGGGTCGGCAACTATGCCAGATGGGCCGCGCGATGGGGCGCCCGCAACGCAGTGTTTGCGCAGGCTAAGTCCTTGCGGTGCAACGGTTTCAGCTGAATCCAACGCCGTGGCGCCACCACGCCGTGCAACTGGACGCGCCTGGCGCGCACTGGCACGCTGTGCGGTTCCTACCGCAGCGCCGTGTGCCATGACCGATCCCCGCATCCTTTCGTTGCAACAGGCCGTGCCCGCGTTGCGTTTGAAGACCGAGCCGGCCGACCTGGAACACTACGGCCGCGACTGGACGCGGCGCTGGACGCCCAACCCGCTGGCGATCGCCTTGCCCGGTGCGGTGGACGAGGTGCAGGCGGTGCTGCGCTGGGCCAATGCGAACGCGGTTGCAGTGGTGCCCTCGGGTGGGCGCACCGGCTTGTCCGGCGGTGCGGTGGCTGCCAACGGCGAGCTGGTGCTGAGCCTGGAGCGCCTGAACAAGCCGCTGGAGTTCAATGCGGTGGATCGCACGCTCACCGTCCAGGCCGGCATGCCGCTGGAAGCGGTGCACAATGCCGCGCGCGAGCATGGGCTGGTGTATCCAGTGGATTTCGCCGCGCGCGGCTCGTGTTCGATCGGCGGCAATATCGCCACCAATGCCGGCGGCATCCGCGTGATCCGCTACGGCAATACCCGCGACTGGGTGGCCGGCCTGAAGGTGGTCACCGGTGCCGGCGAACTGCTGGAGCTCAACAACGCGCTGGTGAAGAATTCCAGCGGCTACGATTTCCGCCATCTGATGATCGGCTCCGAGGGCACGCTCGGCGTGGTGGTCGAAGCGACATTGCGACTGACCGACCCGCCGCCGCCCAGCAACGTGATGCTGCTCGCGCTGCCTTCGTTCGAGGTGCTGATGCAGGTGTTTGCCGCCTTCCGCGCGCAGCTGAGGCTGGAGGCGTTCGAATTCTTCACCGACCGCGCGCTCGAACACGTGCTGGCGCACGGCGCGCAGGCGCCGTTTGCGCAGGTGCATCCGTATTACGTGGTCACCGAATTCGCCGCCGGCGACGAGGCGCAGGAAGCCGCAGCGATGGCGGCATTCGAGACCTGCATGGAGCAGGGCTGGGTCAGCGACGGGGTGATCAGCCAGAGCGATGCGCAGGCCGCGCAACTGTGGCGGCTGCGCGAAGGCATCACCGAAGCGCTGGCGCGCTACACGCCGTACAAGAACGACGTGTCGGTGCGCATCTCGGCGATGCCGGCGTTCCTGGCCGAAACCCAGGCGTTGCTGCACGATGCGTACCCGCATTTCGATGTGGTGTGGTTCGGCCATATCGGCGACGGCAACCTGCATATCAACGTGCTCAAGCCCGATGGGACCAGCCAGGCTGATTTCGTGGCGGCCTGCGATCAGGTGACCAAGTTGCTGGCGCAGGCCTTGCAGCGTTTTGGCGGCAGCATCTCTGCCGAACACGGCATCGGCCTGGTCAAGAAGGCCTACCTGTGGAGTACCCGCTCGGCCGAGGAGATCGCCTTGATGCGCGGGATCAAACATGTGCTCGATCCTCATCTTTTGCTGAATCCCGGCAAGCTGTTCGAGATGGACGACGCGCCTGCCGCCACGCGTGCCGGTTAGTCTTTCACCACCTTCACATGGAATCGATACGCCAATGATGCGCTCCCTCGTGTTTTGCGCTTTGACGCTGCTGCCGCTGGCGGCCTTCGCATCCAGCCTGGCCGGAACCTCGGCGGGTGCATCGTCGGCCGGTTCGTCCAATTCCTCCGGCAGCAGTTCCGGCGACGACAAGGTGGTGGCCGACGCACGCGAAGATGCCGCCGGCTTCGTCGCCAGCGATGGCGCGATCCGCGGGGCGCGGCTGGAAGCGGCGCTGCTGCAGTTGCGCAGCCGTAGCGATGCGGCGCGGCTGTCCAGCGACCTGGAGCTGGCGCAGTCCATTCTGGCCCAGTGAGTTTTCCTCGCCGGTGCTGGTGGCTGTGGCTGGCCGCAGCGATCGCACCGGCGGCGCAGGCCGAATTACGCATCGATGTCGATCCGCAGGGCCTGTCTGCGGCGCAGATCGACGCCACGCACGCATTGGTGGAACAGGTGGCGCAGCGTCTGCCGCCTGCCTGGATGCAGCGCATCGACGCACCGATCCAGCTGCAATGGCGCACGGATTTGCCGGCACACGTGCACGGCCGCGCGATCGGCCGGCGCATCCTGCTCGATCGTGCGCTGCTGGATGCCTGGAGCGCGCAGGCGACGGCCACGCAGACTGACCCCGAGGCACCGGCCACGCGCGCGGCGATGGCCGCCGTGGTGCATGAACTGGCGCATGTGCTGGACCGCGGTGCGCACGGCGGCCTGTCGCGCGACCCGCGGCTGCGCGATCTGGCCGGCTGGCAGGTGCGTCCCTGGCGGATCGGGCGCGGCGCAAACCGGTTCAGCGATCGCAGCCCCGACGATTACGAGCGGCGCAGCCCAGCCGAATTCGTCGCGGTGAATCTCGAACACTACGTGCTCGATACCGACTATCACTGCCGGCGTCCGGCGCTGGCGGCCTGGTTCGCCGAGCAGGTCGGTGGCATGCCCGGTGCAACGCATTGCGAGACGACGCTACCGTACCTGCAGGCCGACAACGATGCCGGCGCGATGTCGCTGCTGGCACTGGATCCAGCGCGTGTGTACGCGGTGGACTACCTGCTGGCCGAGGGCAATGCGCAGCCGATGAGCCGCTGGGGCCACAGCATGCTGCGTCTGGTGATCTGTGCCCCTGGCCGCGCGCCCGGTCCCGATTGCCGTCTGGATCTGCAGTATCACCGCGTGCTGTCGTTCCGCGCCTTCGTCGGCGATGTGCAGATTTCCAGCTGGCGCGGGCTGACCGGTTCGTATCCCTCGCGGCTGTTCGTATTGCCGTTGAATCAGGTCGTGGACGAATACACCAAGGTGGAGCTGCGCGCGCTGTCGTCGGTGCCGCTGACACTGGCGCCCGGGGAGATCGCCGCGCTGCTCGCACGCGCAGCGCAGGTGCATTGGAGTTACGACGGGCGCTACTACTTCATCGGCAACAACTGCGCGGTGGAGACCTTCAAGCTCCTGCACGACGGCGTGCCGCGGCTGGCCGCGGCCCGGCTGTCGTCGATCACCCCGCGCGGCGTGAGGCAGCGCTTGCAGCGCGCCGGAATCGCCGACATGCAGGTGCTGGACGACCCTGCGCAGGCGATTCGCCAGGGCTATTACTTCGAGTCGGCGGCGGCGCATTACCAGACCATGTTCGAGGTGATCCGCCGCGGCCTGCCGGTGCCGCAGAGCAGCGTGGAGCAATGGCTGGACGCGCGCGCGGACGCGCGTGCGCAGTGGTTCGACCGCGGCGGTCTGCGCGAGACCGCTGCAGCGTTGTTGCTGGAACAGGCCGCGTTGCGCCGCCAGGAGTTGCTGGCACGCGATGCGCTCAAGCGCCTGCTGACACCCGGCGCGGCCGGGCGTGACTCGGTGCAGGGTCAGCTGCAGTCGCTGTTCGCGCGGCAGGCCCGGCTCAGTCATCCGGCCACGCTGTTGGGCAGCGCCGGCTACGGACTGCCGCAAGCAGACGAGCGGCAGGACCTGAGCGCGCGCGTGGCGCAGGAAACCGGCGTACTGGTCGACGGCTGGAAACAGCTACAGGCGCTGGGGCGGCAGCAACTGCCGGCCGACGTCCGCACTGGATTGGAGCAGGGCGAGGCGAATGTGCAGCGCCTGCGCGCACGCCTGCGCGAGCTAGCGCGCGGTGATGCGGCCGACGACAAACGCCTGCAGCGGTAAGTCCCAGTTCCCGGTGCTCCGGCCAGGGACGACGCATTGCACCAGCTGGCACCTGTCACACCAGCCGGCGCACCTCAGCCAGCCGGTTGCAGATCCGCCTGCACCGAATACTTGCGCAGCCAGTCGCTGACCTGCGCGTTGTTGCGGTACTGCTGCATCAGCTTTGCAAGCCGTGCTGGTGCCGGCGTGCAGAATTGCGCGATCGCCACTTCGATCTCGTGGCGACGATCGGCGTCGTACGGGTCCTCGCCCGCGAAGTGCTCGCAGGTGTCGTAATCCTCCACCAGCGTGCGTACGTCCTCCGGCATGCCGCACAGGCCGGGCGGATGTTGCAGCCACTCCTCGTCCACCTTGGCATCGGTGCAGGCCACCGGCGCAGGTGCGGGCGTGGCTGTCGGTGCCGGGGCTGGTTGCGCCGTGCAGGCGCCCAGCAGCCCCAGCGTCACCACAACGACCAGCTTGCGCATCAGTCGGCGCGGCCCGCGAATTCGCCGGTGGTGGTGTTGACCAGCACGCGCTCACCGTTGGTGATGTACTCGGGCACCATGATTTCCAGGCCGGTATTGAGCTTGGCCGGCTTGGGCCGCTTGGTGGCGGTGCCGCCCTTGAGTTCGGGCGGGGTTTCGACCACTTCCAGCGTCACCGTCTGCGGCAGTTGCACGGCCACCGGCTGATCGTCGATCACCTGCACGTAGATGCCGGTCAGCCCGTCGATGATGTAGCCGGCATCGGTGCCGATCACGTCCGCATCCAGCGTGTAGGGTGTGAAGTCCTCGTCGTCCATGAACACGAACGCCTCGCCATCCTTGTATGAGAACGTCGACAGGCGACGCAGCAACTCCACTTCCGGCAGGTTGTCGTCGGCGTCGAAGCTGGCGTCCAGCTTGGCGCCACCGGGTACGCTGTACATGATGAAGCGGAAGCGCACGTTGCCACCGCGGCCCTGCGGCGAGCTGCGCTCGATGTCGCGGATCTGGTAAATGCCGCCGTTGTATTCGACGACGTTGCCTTTCTTGATGTCGTTAGCTTTCATGGGAATCGGGAGTTGGGAATGGGGAATCGAAAAAGCCGGGGCCGGGGTGCTGAGAGTAGGGCGCCGTTACGATTCCCCATTCCCGATTCCCCATTCCCCGCTACTTGGGCGCCAAGCGCACGCCGCCGTCCAGGCGAATCACGTCGCCGTTGAGGTAGCGATTGCGCAGGATGAAGGCGACGGTGTCGGCGTATTCGTCGGGTTGGCCCAGACGCGAGGGGAACGGGATCGCCGCGGCCAGCGATTGCTGCACCGCCTCGGGCATGCCGTCCACCATCGGGGTCCAGAACACGCCCGGTGCGATCGTCATCACGCGGATGCCGAAGCGGGCCAGCTCGCGCGCCATCGGCAAGGTCATGCCGACCACACCCCCCTTGCTGGCGGCATAGGCGGCCTGGCCGATCTGGCCTTCGTAGGCGGCCACCGACGCGGTGTTGATGATCACGCCGCGCTCGCCGTCGTCGCCGGCGCTGTTGTGCTGCATCACGTCGGCCGCGGCCTTGGCGACATTGAAGCTGCCGACCAGGTTGACCAGCACGGTGGTGCGGAAGGTTGCCAGCGGCATCGGCGCTTCCTTGCCGAGCACGCGGCCCGAGCCCAGGATGCCGGCGCAGTTCACCGCCAGGTTGAGCCCGCCCAGCGCCTGCGCGGCCTGCGCCA
The DNA here is from genome assembly GCF_040202385.2 of Xanthomonas sp. WHRI 6108. Taxonomy (NCBI): domain Bacteria; kingdom Pseudomonadati; phylum Pseudomonadota; class Gammaproteobacteria; order Lysobacterales; family Lysobacteraceae; genus Xanthomonas; species Xanthomonas sp. WHRI 6108. The sequence goes on from NZ_CP168198.1 coordinate 2,080,882, forward strand.
CGTTGGCGGCGACCTGCGCCTCGTCGGTGACGTCGGTGGCGAAATACTGCGCGTTGCCGTCACCGAGCAGCGCCAGCGCCGCCTCGGCCTTGTCGGCGTTGACGTCGAACAGGGCGACCTTGCCGCCGTCGGCCACGATGCGCTGCGCCACGGCCAGGCCCAGGCCGGAAACGCCGCCGGTGACGATGGCAAGAACAGAAGAAGACTGCATGCGGTGGTTCCTTGGAAATCCTGGAAGCCGGTGGATGCCGGCAGGCGAACGGGTGACGACGCAGCCGGCGATTCTAGCCGAAGCGTCCGTGTGACCGCCCTGGAAGATGCGCGGGCGTGGCGGCGTGCGGGGACTGAAATCTCAGCCGGCCGCCGCCAAGGCCTTGCCGACCTTGCTGCCGGTCTCGCGGCCCAGCAACTGCGCCAGCCAGCGGCCGGTACGGGCGAGGGCAGGCAGGTCGATGCCGGTCGACATGCCCAGCCCATGCAGCAGATACACCACGTCTTCGCTAGCCACATTGCCGCTGGCGCCCTTGGCGTAGGGGCAGCCGCCGGCACCGGACACCGCCGCATCGACCACGCGCACGCCTTGCTCCAGGCAGGCGGCGATGTTGGCCAGCGCCTGGCCGTAGGTGTCGTGGAAGTGCACGGCCAATGCCGGCATCGGGACCGCCTGCGCCACCGCGGCCAGCATCTGGCGTGCCTTGGCCGGCGTACCGACGCCGATGGTGTCGCCCAGCGAAATCTCGTAGCAGCCCAGTGCGTACAGCCGTTGCGCGACATCGACCACGTCGGCCACCGGCACCTCGCCCTGATACGGGCAGCCCAGCACGGTGGAGACGTAACCGCGCACGCGCACGCCGTCGAGCGCGGCCTGCTCCAGGATCGGCCGAAAGCGCGCGATCGATTCGTCGATGCCGGCGTTGGTATTGGTGCGATTGAAGGCCTCCGACGCCGCGGTGAACACCGCCACCTCTTGCGCACCGGCGGCGCGTGCGCGCGCATAGCCCTGCAGGTTCGGCACCAGCACCGGATAGGCGATGCCCGACGCCTGGGTGATGCCGGCGAACACCTCGGCCGCATCGGCCAGCTGCGGCACCCAGCGCGGGCTGACGAAGCTGGTCGCCTCGATGCTGCGCAGCCCGGTCGCGGAGAGTTGATCGATCAAGGCGATCTTGTCGGCGGTGGCGATCGGCGTCGCTTCGTTCTGCAGGCCATCGCGCGGGCCGACCTCGACAATGCGGACGAAGTCGCTCACGCCGCGCCCTCTGGCACCCAGGCCGGGCTGCGCTTGTCGAGGAAGGCGCCCAGGCCTTCCTGGCCTTCCGCGGAAACGCGCAGGCGCGCGATCCACGCGGCATTGGCAGCGTCGATGGCGTCGCGGTCGATCGGTGGCAGCACCGCGCGCACCAGCGCCTTGGCGCTGGCCGCGGCCAATGGGGCGGCCGCCAGCAACAGGCGGACCTGGCGCTCCACCGCGATATCCAATTGGTCGGCGGCGACCAGTTGATGCAACAGGCCCAGCAGCTGCGCGGTGGCCGCATCGAAGATCTCGGCAGTGGCGAACCAGCGCCGTGCCTGGCGCGCGCCGATCGCGGCGATCACATACGGTGAAATCACCGCCGGCAGCAGGCCGAGCTTGCTCTCGGTCAGGCCGAAGCGCGCCTCGGTGCAGCCGATGGCGATATCACAGCACGCCACCAGGCCCACGCCGCCGCCGAACGCCGCGCCGTTGACGCGCGCGATGGTCGGCTTGGGCAACTCGTCCAGCGTGCGCATCAAGCGCGCCAGGGCGAGCGCATCGGCCGCGTTGTCGGCCTCGCTGGCACCGGCCATGCCGCGCATCCAGTTCAGGTCGGCGCCCGCAGAGAACGCAGCGCCGGCACCGGTGATCACGACGACGCGGATCTGCGCTGCCCGGCCGGCCTGCTGCAAGGCGTCGGTGAGCGCGCCGATCAAGGTCGCATCGAAGGCGTTGTGCACCGCCGGGCGGTGCAGTCGCAACGTGCGGACCGCTCCCTGGTCCTCCACGATCAAGCCGGTGTCCTGCATTGCGTCAACGTCCATGAATGGGATGCGAACCATGATAGCGGCACGGGTCGGCTGAGCCATGACGCGGTGCGTCGATGCTAGAATTGAGAACCATTCCTAACAATCAGGCCGTCTTTGTGACGCTGTCCGACATGCCCTTGCATCGCGCCGCCATCGTGGATTCCGTGGAGGATCGCCTCCCCAACGACACGATCGCCCGGCGTCTGCGCGAACTGGGTTTTGTCGCCGGCGAAGAAGTCACGGTGCTGGCGACTGGGCCGGTCGGGCGCGAACCGCTGCTGGTACAGGTCGGTTACACCCGGTTCGCCCTGCGCCGCAGCGAGGCCGCACGCGTGCAGGTGCGCGTCGATGGAGCACAGGCATGAGCGCGGCAAGCGTTCCGTTGCGGCTGGCGCTGGTGGGCAATCCCAACAGCGGCAAGACCGCACTGTTCAATCAGCTGACCGGCAGCCGGCAGAAGGTCGCCAACTACACCGGCGTCACCGTCGAACGCAAGGAAGGGCAGTTCCGTGCGCCATCCGGGCGCGACTTCGCGGTGCTGGATCTGCCCGGCGCCTATAGCCTGCAGCCGGCCAGCCTGGACGAGGCGATCACCCGCGACCTGTGCCGTGGCTTCTATCCCGGCGAACCAGCACCGGACGTGCTGGTCTGCGTGATGGATGCGACCAACCTGCGCCTGCACCTGCGCTTTGCGCTGGAGCTGCGCGAGCTGGGTCGGCCGATGATCGTGGCCTTGAACATGGTCGACGCCGCGCAACGACGCGGCATCGTCATCGACCTGCCTGCGCTGGAACAGGCGCTCGGGGTACCGGTGGTGGAAACGGTGGCGGTACGCCGCGGCGGTGCCAGGGCGCTGGTCGAGCGCATCGACGCGCAGGCCGCGCGCCTGGCGGCACCGAGCGCCACGCCGCCTGCCGATGGCAACTACCATGCGCAGGTGCGACAGATCCTGAGTGCGGCTGTGACCATGCCGACGCGGACCTCGCGCGTGGACGATGCGCTGGACCGCTGGCTGCTGCACCCGCTCTGGGGGCTGGTCACGCTGGCGGTGGTGATGTTCCTGATCTTCCAGGCGGTGTATGCCTGGGCCAACCCAGTGATGGACCTGATCGATGCCGGCACTGCGATGCTGGGCGATTGGGCAGGCACCACGCTGCCGGAGGGCCCGCTCAACAGCCTGCTCAAGGACGGCATCATCACCGGCCTGGGCGGGGTGATCAAATTCCTGCCGCAGATCCTGATCCTGTTCGCCTTCATCCTGGCGCTGGAGGAGTCCGGCTACCTGCCGCGCGCGGCCTTCCTGCTCGACCGCATGATGTCTGCCGCCGGCTTGTCCGGGCGCTCGTTCATCCCGTTGCTGTCGAGCTTTGCCTGTGCGGTGCCGGGCATCATGTCCACCCGCAGCATCCAGGACCCGCGCGACCGGCTCGCCACCATCATGGTCGCGCCATTGATGACGTGTTCGGCGCGCCTGCCGGTGTATGCCTTGCTGATCGGCGCCTTCATCCCGCAGAAGACCGTGTGGGGCATCTTCAACCAGCAGGGCCTGATCCTGTTCGGGTTGTATGCCGCGGCCATCGTCAGTGCGCTGCTGGTGTCGTGGACAATGAAGAAGTGGCGCCGCGACAAGAGCGAGCATCCGCTGATGCTGGAGCTGCCTTCCTATCGCCTGCCGCATCTGCCCGACCTGGCGCTGGGGCTGTGGGAGCGTGCGCTGATCTTCCTCAAGCGCGTCGGCGGCATCATTCTGGCCCTGACCATCCTGCTGTGGTTCCTGCTGTCGTTCCCGGCCGCGCCGGCCGACGCCACCTTGCCGGCGATCGATTACAGCTTCGCCGGGCGCATCGGCCATGCGATGGCGATCTTCTTCGCGCCGCTGGGCTTCAACTGGCAGATCTGCATCGCGCTGATCCCCGGCCTGGCCGCGCGCGAAGTGGCGGTGGCCTCGCTGGCAACCGTCTACGCGCTGTCGGCTGCCGACGACGATGCCGCGGCGCAGGCCTTGTCGCCGCTGATCAGTGATGGCTGGTCGCTGGCCACCGCGCTGTCGCTGCTGGTCTGGTACATCTACGCGCCGATGTGCATCTCCACGCTGGCCACGATCAAGCGCGAAACCAACTCGTGGAAGCAAATGACGGTCAGCGCGGTGTACCTGTTCGCGCTGGCCTACCTGGCCTCGCTGGTGACCTACCAGCTGGCCGTGCTGCTGGGAGCCGGCTGAAGTGGATCTGTCGCTTACGCTGCAATACCTGGTCATCGCGCTGGCGGTGTTGCTCAGCCTGTGGGTGGTGATGAAGAAGCAATTTCCCGGCACGCTGCGGCGTCTGCGCGGCGCAGTGGCGATCGGCCTGCTGCGCGATGGGCGGCCTGCGTGGATGCGGGCGCTGGGCCGCCGCGTGGCGCCGCCGGCCGCGCAGAACGCCGCAGCCTGCGGTGGCTGCGACAGCTGCGGTCCGACCCCGCCACGTCGTCACTGACGCACCGCAGTTCTTCGGTAGCGCCACCGCAACCCAGGCGTGTGTCGTGACGCGTGGCGATGGTTGGCGCAGCGGCGATACCGCCACTGGACGGGTTGCGTCGTCGACGCTGCAGTGCACAGCGCGTCGGCCACTGGCCTTCGCTATGCTTGCGCGATGACGACCTCCTTTCAGATATCCCGACGTGCGCAGGCGCTGACCAGTTCGGCGATTCGCGAAATCCTCAAGGTGACCGAGCGGCCGGAGGTGATTTCCTTCGCCGGCGGGCTGCCGTCGCCGGCCACCTTTCCGGTGGAGCGCATGCGCGCGGCCAGCGATCAGGTGCTGCGCGATGCGCCGCAGGCCGCGCTGCAATACGGCCCCACCGAAGGCCATGCGCCGCTGCGCGAATGGGTGGCCGCACGCCTGAGCCGCGACGGCGCCAACATCCGGCCCAGCCAAGTGTTGATCACCACCGGCTCGCAGCAGGGCCTGGACCTGCTCGGCAAGGTCTTCATCGACGAAGGCAGCAAGGTGCTGGTGGAAACGCCGAGCTACCTGGGCGCGCTGCAGGCGTTCTCGCTGTTCCAGCCGAGCTTTGTCGGCATGCCCTCGGACGAGGACGGAGTGGTGGTGGACGCGCTGGATCCTGCAGTGCTGGCCGATGCGCGCTTTCTGTATTGCCTGCCGAATTTCCAGAACCCCACCGGTCGCCGGCTGCCGCTGGCGCGCCGTCAGGCCCTGGTGGCGCGCGCGGCGGAGGCGGGCGTGCCGATCGTCGAAGACGATCCGTATGGCGAGCTGTATTACAGCGGCCAGCCGCTGCCGAGCCTGCTGTCGCTCAACCCGGAGGGGGTCATCTACATGGGCTCGTTCTCCAAAGTGCTCGCGCCCGGGTTGCGGCTGGGCTACGTGGTCGCGCCCGAAGCGGTGCTGGGCAAGCTGATCCAGGCCAAGCAGGCGGCCGATCTACATACGCCCTCGTTCACCCAGCGCGTGGTCCACCAGACGTTGCAGGACGATTTCCTGGACGCGCATATCCCGCAGATCCGCGCGCTGTATGCGCGTCAATGCAGCCTGATGCTGGAGGCACTGGATCGGCATTTCCCGCCCCAGGTGCAATGGAATCGCCCCGAAGGCGGCATGTTCCTGTGGGTGACCCTGCCACCCGGGCTGGACGGCACCGCGCTGCTGGCGCGGGCGATCGCGCGCAATGTCGCGTTCGTGCCGGGCGCGCCGTTCTACGCCACCTTGCCGCAGGTCAATACCTTGCGGCTGTCGTTCGTCACCGTACCTGGCGACAGGATCGACGCCGGCATCCAGGTCCTGGGCGAGGTGCTGCGCGAGGCGCTGGCCGAATTGCCCGGGCAAGGCGCGTGAGCACGCAGACCGCTGGCGTGCAGGCGCCTGCGCTTGCGACCACCATCGACAGCGTCGCGATCGGCATCGCACGCGACTTCACCCGGCCCGGTAGCCGCAGCGCGATCGACAAGCGGGCGGTGGACGGCAGGGTGCACGTCGGTTCCGACGGTCTGCACGGCGACGAGCAGGGCGACCGGCGTGTGCATGGCGGGCCGGACAAGGCGATCCATCACTATCCACGCGATCACTATGCCGCCTGGCAGGCCGAGCTCGGTGCGCATGCGTTGCTGGAGACGGCCGGCGCATTCGGCGAGAACCTGAGCAGCCTCGGCCTTACCGAAGCCGAGGTCTGCCTGGGCGATCGCTTTGCATTGGGTACGGCGGTGGTGGAGGTGTCGCAACTGCGTCAGCCATGCTGGAAGCTGTCCGACCGTTTCGGCCTGCGCGACATGGCGCGCCGCGTGCAGGACACCGGCCGCACCGGCTGGTATTACCGCGTGCTGCAGCCCGGCGACGTTGCGGCCGGCGACATGCTGACACTGCAGCAGCGACCGCATCCACACTGGACGCTGTCGCGCCTGCAACAGCTGCTGTATGCGCGCGATGTCGATGTCGCCGCCATTACCGAGGTGCTGCAACTGCCGCTGGTGCCGTCATGGCAGGCGCTGTTCGAACGCCGCCTGCAACGCCGCGAAATAGAGAGCTGGAGCAAGCGCCTGCACGGCGCAGGCGACTGAGAGCCGCCAACACCATCGCGCGCGATCAAAGGCCGCAGCCGTGCTAGCTGCAGGGCTGAGATTCGGGAGTCGGGATTGGGGAATCGCGGTCACGAAGTCGGCAAACGCCACCTTCCAGGCGCCGCCATGATGGCCGTATGCCATGCGTCCTCATCGTCCTTACCAACGTACAGTGGCGCAGCCTTTACCAAGCCATGGCCGCTCGCGACGTTGTATGCCAACCACCACGCGCACCCCACGGACGCCACCAAGCCAAAGCGCCACAGCACGTAAAACGCGCACACCCGCATCCGCTCTCACGAGTCCCTGATCCCGATTCCCGGCTTTAACGACTCCCCAATCCCGACTCCCCAATCCCAGCTTTTACGATTCCCGATTCCCGATTCCCAGCTATCTTGTACAACCCCATCGCCCAGCTAGGCCTGCCGCCATGACACCGTCTCCTGTGAAAGTTCTGATCCACGGCGCCTCCGGGCGGATGGGCAAGGCATTGCTGCGCCTGGCTGCCGAAGACGAGGCGCTGCACGTCGTCGGTGCGGTGGTGGGGCGCTCGCCTTCGCAGCGCGTGGTGGACGGCGTGCCGTACTTTGCCGCCAGCGAACTCGGCGGTGCGCCGGCCTTCGATGTGGCAATCGACTTCAGCCTGCCGCAGGGCTTCGCACCGATCCTGGCGCTGTGCGCGCAGCGCGGCAAACCGCTGGTGTCCGGCACCACCGGTCTGGATGAGGCGCAGCGCGCCGCGTTGCTGGAGGCCGCGCAACAGATCCCGTTGGTGTGGGCGTCCAACTTCAGCCTGGGCGTTGCGGTGCTGACCGAACTGGTGGAGCGTGCCGCCGGCAGCCTGCCGGGCTGGGATTGCGACATCATCGAGGCGCATCACGTGCACAAGCAGGACGCACCCTCCGGAACCGCACTGACGCTGGGGGAGGCGGCCACCGGCAGCGGCGCGCAGCCGCGCTTTGCCAGCTTGCGCGCCGGCGACATCGTCGGCGAGCACACGGTGCAGTTCACCGGGCTGGGCGAGCGGGTGGAGCTGGTGCACCGCGCCACCAACCGCGACATCTTCGCGCGCGGTGCCCTGCATGCGGCCAAGCGGCTGCTCGGCAAGCCGGCCGGCAGCTATCGCGTGCGCGATCTGGTGCTGTAAGCCGGCGCATCGCCGCGCATGAATGGCGAGTGATCGCGGTGGCGCATTCATCCCGCCATTGCGGTGGCACTGCGGCGACTGGTGTTCTCCAGGCTGGCATGCCGGGGCACTTGCCTTTACAATTCTCGCTTGCCCGAACCAGCGTCGGACCGGTCCTCAGCACCGCGTCCGCGCTTTGCTGCAACCGGAATTTGGCCGGAAGCGCATCGGAGTCCCAGGCAGCCAGAGCGAGACCCCCACGTGACCCAACCCGCAATCCTTGTCCTCGAAGACGGCACCGTGTTCGAGGGCGAATCCGTAGGCGCCAACGGGCTTTCCGTCGGCGAAGTGGTGTTCAACACCGCCATGACCGGTTACCAGGAAGTCCTGACCGATCCCTCCTACGCCCGCCAGATGGTCACGCTGACCTATCCGCATATCGGCAACACCGGCTTTACCGATCAGGATGACGAGGCCAGCAAGATCTGGGCCGCCGGCCTGATCGTGCGTGACGTGCCGCGTCGCCCCAGCAGCTGGCGCAGCGAAGTCGCACTGCCGGAGTGGCTGCAGGCCCGCGGTGTGGTGGCCATTTCCGGCATCGACACCCGCAAGCTGACCCGCCTGTTGCGGCAGAAGGGCGCCCAGAACGGCGCACTGATGGCCGGCGAGATCGATGTCGCCAAGGCGCTGGAAGCCGCGCGCAGCTTCCCCGGCCTGAAGGGCATGGACCTGGCCAAGGTGGTTTCCACCGAGACCAGTTACAGCTGGCAGGAAGGCTCGCTGGATCTGAATTCCGACACCTTCGTGCGCGCCGAGTTGAAGCACAAGGTTGTTGCTTACGATTACGGCGTCAAGCTCAACATCCTGCGCATGCTGGCCGACCGTGGGTGCGACGTCACCGTGGTGCCGGCACGCACGCCGGTGGCCGAGGTGCTGGCGATGAATCCGGACGGCGTGTTCCTGTCCAACGGCCCGGGCGATCCGGAACCCTGCGATTACGCCATCAGCGCCATCCAGGAACTGATCGCCAGGCAGGTGCCCACCTTCGGCATCTGTCTGGGCCATCAGCTGCTGGCGCTGGCCGCCGGCGCCAGCACGGTCAAGATGACCACCGGCCATCACGGCGCCAACCATCCGGTGCAGGATCTGGACGGCGGGCGGGTGATGATCACCTCGCAGAACCATGGCTTTGCGGTCGACGAAAGCACGCTGCCGGCCAATGTGCGGGTGACCCATCGGTCGCTGTTCGATGGCACCAATCAGGGCATCGCGCTGACCGACGCACCGGCGTTCTCGTTCCAGGGCCACCCGGAAGCCTCGCCGGGCCCGCGCGATGTGGGGCCGTTGTTCGACCGGTTCGTGGAGTTGATGGCCAAGGATGCCAAGCGCGCATGAGCGCTCGTTTGATGGGTGTGCTGATCGTGCTGATGGGCGTTGCGCTGACATATTGGGGCGTGTGGATGCCGCTGGAGCAGGCACGCGCTGGCGCACAGTCGATCACGCTGCACGGCGGAATGAAGCTGGCCTTGCTGGTGCCGATGTGCTTCGTTTTCGGTGTCGGCTATGTGGTTGGAGGGGGATCCTTTCACCACCGCATGCAGAACACCGACCCGGACAAGGTACGCCGTTGGGGCAAGACCTCCGGGATCGGCTGGCTGCTGATCCTGGGCAGCTTTGCCGCGTCCTTCGGGCTGTATCAATGGATGCAGCACACCCTGCGCGCCCTCGGCTATGGATCTGCCGGATGAACCCGGCATTCGGCTCTGCCGAGCCGATGCACTATCACGCCGCGTCGCGATGCGATCGCCGCGGCCACTCTTCCGCACCTGCGGCTTGCCGCATGTTCCTAATCGAGTAAAGAAATGCCAAAGCGCACCGACCTAAAAACCATCCTGATCATCGGCGCCGGCCCGATCGTCATCGGCCAGGCCTGCGAGTTCGATTACTCCGGCGCGCAGGCGTGCAAGGCGCTGCGCGACGAGGGCTATCGCGTGGTGCTGGTCAACAGCAATCCGGCCACGATCATGACCGACCCGGACATGGCCGATGCGGTGTACATCGAGCCGATCAACTGGCAGACGGTCGAGAAGATCATCGCCAAGGAAAAGCCCGATGCCCTGCTGCCGACCATGGGCGGGCAGACCGCGCTGAACTGTGCGCTGGATCTGGCCGACCACGGCGTGCTGGAGAAGTACAACGTCGAGCTGATCGGTGCCAAGCGCGAAGCCATCCGTATGGCCGAAGACCGCGAGCTGTTCCGCGTGGCGATGGGCGAGATCGGCCTGGATTGCCCCCGCGCCGAAGTGGCGCACACGCTGGAAGAGGCGCTGGATATCCAGACCCGGGTCGGCTACCCGACCATCATCCGTCCCAGCTTCACCCTGGGCGGCAGCGGCGGCGGCATCGCCTACAACCGCGAAGAGCTGATCGAGATCGTCGGCCGTGGCCTGGAACTGTCGCCGACCACCGAAGTGCTGGTGGAAGAATCGGTGCTGGGCTGGAAGGAATTCGAGATGGAAGTGGTCCGCGACACCGCGGACAACTGCATCATCGTCTGCGCGATCGAAAACCTCGACCCGATGGGCGTGCATACCGGCGACTCGATCACCGTGGCGCCGGCGCAGACGCTGACCGACAAGGAATACCAGCGCCTGCGCGATGCCTCGATCGCGGTGCTGCGCAAGATCGGTGTGGATACCGGCGGCTCCAACGTGCAGTTCGGCATCAGCCCGACCACCGGCCGCGTGGTGGTGATCGAGATGAACCCGCGCGTGTCGCGCTCCTCGGCGCTGGCGTCCAAGGCCACCGGTTTCCCGATCGCCAAGGTCGCCGCCAAGCTGGCGGTGGGCTACACGCTGGACGAATTGAAGAACGAGATCACCGGTGGTCTGACCCCGGCCTCGTTCGAGCCGTCGATCGACTACGTGGTCACCAAGATCCCGCGCTTTGCGTTCGAGAAGTTCCCGCAGGCCGATGCGCGCCTGACCACCCAGATGAAGTCGGTGGGCGAGGTGATGGCGATGGGCCGCACCTTCCAGGAATCGCTGCAGAAGGCGCTGCGTGGCCTGGAAACCGGCAAGATCGGGCTGGACCCGACCGGCCTGGATCTGAGCAGCGAAGACGACATCGCCGCGCTCAAGCGCGAGCTCAAGGCACCGGGCCCGGAGCGTCTGTTCTATGTCGCCGATGCGTTCCGCGCCGGCATGAGCGTGGCCGATGTCTACGCGCTGTCGTTCATCGACCCGTGGTTCCTGGACCAGATCGAAGAACTGATCAGCCACGAGCAGCAGCTGGCCGACGATGGCATGGCCGCACTGGATGCACCGCGTCTGCGCACGCTCAAGCGCGCCGGTTTCTCCGACGCGCGCCTGGCCGAGCTGACCGGCACCAACGAAGAGTCGGTGCGCACGCTGCGGCGCGCGCTCAAAGTGCGCCCGGTCTACAAGCGCGTGGATTCCTGCGCCGCCGAATTCGCCACCAGCACCGCGTATCTGTATTCGACCTACGAGGACGAGTGCGAGGCGCTGCCGACCGACCGCGACAAGATCATGATCCTGGGCGGTGGCCCCAACCGCATCGGCCAGGGCATCGAGTTCGACTACTGCTGCGTGCATGCGGCGCTGGCGCTGCGCGATGACGGCTACGAGACCATCATGGTCAACTGCAACCCGGAGACCGTGTCCACCGATTACGACACCTCCGACCGTCTGTACTTCGAGCCGCTGACGCTGGAAGACGTGCTGGAAATCGTCGAGCTGGAAAAACCCAAGGGCGTGATCGTGCAGTACGGCGGCCAGACCCCGCTGAAGCTGGCGCGCGCGCTGGAAGCCAACGGCGTGCCGGTGATCGGCACCTCGCCCGATTCGATCGATCTGGCCGAGGACCGCGAGCGGTTCCAGCAGCTGGTCGACAAGCTGGGCCTGAAGCAGCCGCCGAACCGCATTGCCCGCAATGCCGAGGAAGCGCTGGTGCTGGCGCGCGAAATCGGCTACCCGCTGGTGGTGCGCCCGAGCTACGTGCTGGGCGGCCGCGCGATGGAAATCGTCTACGGCGAATCCGACCTGGCGCGCTATGTGCGTGACGCGGTCAAGGTCTCCAACGATTCGCCGGTGCTGCTGGACCGCTTCCTCGACAACGCGGTGGAAGTGGACGTGGACATCATTGCCGACAAGGACGGCAACGTGCTGATCGGCGGGCTGATGGAACACATCGAAGAGGCCGGCGTGCATTCGGGCGATTCGTCCTGCTCGCTGCCGCCGTACTCGCTCTCGCCCAAGACCCAGGCCGAGCTGCGCCGTCAGGTGGTGATGCTGGCCGAAGGCCTGAACGTGGTCGGCCTGATGAATACCCAGTTCGCGGTGCAGGTGAACGAGGCCGGCGACGATGTGGTGTTCTTGCTGGAAGTGAACCCGCGTGCCTCGCGCACCGTGCCGTTCGTGTCCAAGGCGATCGGCATGCCGCTGGCCAAGATCGCCGCGCGCTGCATGGCCGGCAAGACGCTGGCCGAGCAGGGCGCCACCAAGGAAATCGTGCCGGGCTATTACTCGGTGAAGGAGGCGATCTTCCCGTTCGCCAAGTTCCAGGGCGTGGACCCGATCCTCGGGCCGGAGATGCGCTCCACCGGTGAGGTGATGGGCGTGGGCCGCAGCTTCAGCGCCGCGTTTGCACGCGCGCAGGAGGCCGGCGGCATCAAGGCCCCGCCGGTGGGCAAGGCGTTCGTGTCGGTGCGCGATCCGGACAAGCAGCGCGTGTTGCCGGTGGCGCAGGCGCTGGTGGAGCGTGGCTATACGCTGGTCGCCACGCGCGGTACCGGTGCCTGGCTGCAGCAGAACGGGCTGAGCTGCGAGATCGTCAACAAGGTCGCCGAAGGGCGCCCGCATATCGTCGATTCGATCAAGAACGGCGAGATCGTGTATATCGTCAACACCACCGAAGGTCGCGCCGCCATCTCCGACTCGTTCTCGATCCGGCGTGAAGCGTTGCAGCATCGCGTGACCTATTCGACCACCGTTGCCGGCGCCAAGGCGCTGGTGCATTCGCTGGAATTCCGCGGCACCGGCCCTGTGTGGTCGCTGCAGGAACTGCACAAGGAGCTGGAAGCATGAGAGCACCCATGACGGCAAAGGGCGCGCAGCGTCTGCGCGAAGAGCTGGACCAGCTGAAGTCGGTCAAGCGTCCGGCGGTGATCAACGCGATCGCCGAAGCGCGCGCGCACGGCGATCTGAAGGAAAACGCCGAATACCACGCCGCGCGCGAGCAGCAGAGCTTCATCGAAGGCCGCATCAAGCAGCTGGAAGGCGAGCTCTCGCATGCCGAGATCATCGACATCACCAAGCTGTCGGCCGGCACCAAGATCGTGTTCGGTGCCACGGTGACGCTGGCCGACACCGAGACCGACGAAGAGAAGCGCTACCAGATCGTTGGCGATCTGGAAGCGGACATCAAGCTGGGCATGATCGCGATCTCCTCGCCGCTGGCGCGTGCGTTGATCGGCAAGCTGGAAGGCGACTCGGTCACCATCGATGCGCCGGCCGGCCAGCGCGAGTACGAAGTGGTCAGCGTTGCCTATCTGGACTGACGGGCCGGGATTGAACGACGCCATCGCCCGATGACCACCGCCACGCTGCTGCTGCCGGAAAAACGCCGCCTGCCCGGTGAACTGGGCGACACGCCGGTGGCGCGCGCGCTGGCGCGTGCCGACCAGCAAGGTGCCGAGCCCGGCGAAGTGGCGCAGTTGCAGCGCCACTTCACGCTGACGCCTGCGCACTGGCCGGTAGCCGCGTTGACCCGCCAGCTCGATGCCGGCGATGCGGCCGGTGCGACCTGGGTGCGTGCCGATCCGGCCTATGTGGTGCCGGATATGCAGGGCGCGCGCTTGATGGGCTACGGCGAGGCGCTCGGCCCCACTGCCGAGGACCTGGCGGTGTTGCTGCCCATCCTCAAGCCGATGTTCGGCGATGCCGGGTTTCTGCTGGATGCGCCCACGCCTGCGCGCTGGTATCTGCGGCTGTCGCCGGATGCCAAGTTGCCGGAGTTCGCGCCACCGGATCTGGCGATCGGCGATGACTTGTTCGAGCATCTGCCGGCCGGCGAGATCGGCCGGCGCTGGCGCGCCTTGCTGACCGAGGCGCAGGTGCTGCTGCATCAACACCCCTGGAACGAGGGCCGCGTGGCCAGCGGCAAACCGGCGATCAATTCGCTGTGGTTCTGGGGCGGCGGCGTGCTGCCGCATGCGGTGAGCTCGCCGCACCGTCAGGTACGCAGCCGCGAATCGCTGCTGCGTGCGCTGGCGCTGGCGGCCGGTGCCGATGCGCAGGGCGAACAACGCGTGGATGCGTTGGTGGACCTGCGCCATCTACGCTCGCTGCAGCAGTTCAGCGACGATGCGGTGGCGCCCTTGCTGGCGGCGATGGCACGTGGCGAACTGGATCGGCTGGTGCTGGATTTCCAGGACGGCGAAACCGTGTCGCTGACGCATGCGCAACGCTGGCGTTTCTGGCGCAAGCCGCGCGTACAGCTGGCGCAATGACCTCCACCCCGCGGATCGTCCGGCGCCCGCCCGGGCAGGCCGGCAGCTGGCCCGATGCCATGTTGCCGCTGCTGCGCCGCATCTATGCCGCGCGCGGCGTCACCGATACCCACGGCGCGCACCCGCGCCTGGGTCAGTTGCTGTCGCCGCAGTTGCTGCACAACAGTGACGTGGCCGCCGAGTTGCTGGCCGATGCGATCGCCCGGCAACGGCGCATCCTGGTGGTGGGCGATTTCGACTGCGATGGCGCCACCGCCTGTGCGGTCGGCGTGCGTGGCTTGCGCATGCTCGGCGCGCTGGATGTGCATCACGCGGTACCCAATCGCATGGTGCATGGCTACGGCCTGTCGCCGGCACTGGTGGAGGAACTGGCCGCATTGCAGCCGGATCTGCTGGTCACGGTCGATCACGGCATCGCCTGCCACGCCGGCGTGGCTGCGGCCAAGGCGCGTGGCTGGACGGTGCTGGTCACCGACCATCACCTGCCTGGCGAGGTATTGCCGCCGGCCGATGCGATCGTCGATCCGAATCTGGCCAACGATCGCTTCCCGAGCAAATCCCTGGCCGGGGTCGGGGTGATCTTCTATGTGCTGATGGCCTTGCGCGGTGTGCTGCGCGCGCGCGGCGCCTTCGCCGAACGCGCCGAGCCGGATCTGTCGGTATTGCTGGACCTGGTGGCAGTCGGCACCGTTGCCGATCTGGTGCCGCTGGACACCAACAACCGGGCGCTGGTGTCGGCCGGCCTGCGCCGCCTGCGCGAGGGCAAGGGTTGCATCGGCCTGCGCGCCTTGATCGATGCCAGCGGCCGCGACGTGGCGCGTCTGAGCGCCAGCGATATCGGATTTGCGTTGGGCCCGCGTCTCAACGCAGCCGGCCGGCTGGAAGACATGGCGCTGGGCATCGAGCTGCTGCTCAGCGAGGACTGGAACCGGGCGCGCGAGATCGCCGGCATGCTGGAAGAGATCAACGCCGAGCGCCGCGCGGTGCAGCAGTTGATGACCGACGATGCCGAGCAGGCCGTCACCAAGGTGGTGCTCGATGCCGATGGCGCGCTGCCGATCGCCGCGTGCCTGTTCGATGCCGACTGGCACCCGGGCGTGATCGGCCTGGTCGCCTCCAAGCTCAAGGACCGCCTGCATCGTCCGGTAATTGCATTGGCGCCGGCCGAGCCGGGTAGCAGCCAGCTGCGCGGTTCGGCACGTTCGATCCCCGGTCTGCATATCCGCGATGTGCTGGCGGCAGTGGATGCGCGCCACCCGGGCCTGATCCAGAAGTTCGGCGGGCATGCGATGGCCGCCGGGCTGAGTCTGGAGCATGCCGCGCTGGCGACCTTCGAACAGGCATTCCAGCGCCAGGTGCAGGCGATGGTCGACGCCTCGCTGCTGCATGCCGAATTGCACAGCGATGGCGAACTGGCCGCGCACGAACTCGATCACCTGCATGCCGAGGCGCTGCGCGTGGCCGGGCCGTGGGGGCAGGGCTTTCCCGAGCCGCTGTTCGATGGTCAGTTCGAAGTGCTGCAATGGCGCCTGCTCAAGGAACGCCATCTCAAGCTCACCCTGCGCTGCGCCGGCCGCGCCGAACCGCTCAACGCCATCCACTTCAACGGCTGGCGCGGCAGCGAGCCGGCACGCATGGTGCGGCTGGCGTACCGCCTGGTCAGCGACGACTATCGCGGCGGCACCGCAGTGCAGTTGATCGTCGAGCATTGCGAGCCGGCGACAGTCACTGGCTGAGCGCGCGGCTGTCAATCGCGGGCTTCGGCAGGGGCGACAGCGCGGCTCTGCAGCCAGGCTTCACATCAACCGCTCTGTACGGGACGGCGCACCCACAGCCGGCATGTACGTGGTGGTACATGCCGCAAGTAGCGCCTGCCTGATGATGGCGGCAAAGTAGTTTCGTTCGTCGCTCAAGGTGTCTTGCAAGACAGTGCAAGCGCACGCTCGCACCGTCCTCGCCCCGGTCAGGGCGCCTTCTTGACTTCGGTCACCAAGGTCGGCAATTCCCACGCCCCGCCAGCGGCCACCAGCCGGCACAGGCCGGAGGTGGATTTGGAGGTCGGCACAAAACGGCGGCCGTCCCAGGTCCAGCTGGCCTCGCTGTAGCAGTCGCCCAGGCCGCGGCCCTTCTGCGATTCAAGGATAGTGGAACCGTCGATATCGCTGGCGTGCGTGGTCACCAACGTCGGCGCGAACGGCGCGCGTGCATTGATGACCCAGAAACCGGTGCCGACGTTGTAGGCGCCCATCCAGCAGTCGGTCGAGACCAGCAGTTTGTCGCTGCTGAGCCGGGTAACCGTCAGCGGCTCGGCTGCATCGCCGGCCTGCAGCCCCTTGCATTCCTCATCGGCCGGCAAGCTGGCGCGCAGTGCTTGGTAGAGCGCCGGCAGCGTGCCCAGGCGCGCATCGGCCGCTTGCGTTACTGCGAGTTTGACCGCACGCACCTGGGGTGCCGGCACGGCCGGCAGCACCGCAGCGTCGTCGCGATCGCCCTTACGCACCAGTGCGCCGCGCGTGCCCAGCCGGCCCTGGAACTCGTCCATCTTCAGCAGCACCGCCGCGGCGCCGCGATCGGACAGCTGCCAGCGGCGACCATCGTTGCCGACCGCCACGATCTTGCTGCTGCGGGTCAGTGCGGCCAACAGCGCGGTCACCTGCGCGCTGGTCAGCGGTGCAGTGCCGCTGTCGCGATTCAGTGCCAGCTTGCCCAGGTCGCGCTGGTCGATGCGCAAGGTGAGCGATGCCGGCATCTTGAGCTCGTCGTACTGGCCCAGCACCAACTCGGCGGTGACCTGCTGCCCCGCACCGGCCTTGCGCGTCAGCAAGACCGACACAGGCGTGCTGCCGTCGTCATCCGGCTGATAACCGGCAGCGCGGCAGGTGCGGGTGTTGTCGCAGGCGATGGTCCAGTCCTGGTGATCGAAGGCGATGCCGACCGGCGCATCGGCAAGGGCGGCGACGGGTGCGAGCAACAAGGTGGCGGCGAGCAGGGTAGGGCGCATGGTGTCTTCGAAAGAGCGTATCCGGCGGGCATCTTGCGTTGCTGCCGACGGGCCGTCCAGTACGTCGCATGCCGAAGCGGGACACGCCTGCGCAACATTTTCATGACGGCACCGGCACGCTGTCGGTCTTGCCCGCCAGGCGCGGCCTGCGTGCACGCAATCCGAACAAGGGACGCAACCAGCGCACCCGGCGGATCGCAAACTCATGCAACGCCAGGCAGCCGATCACGGTGGCGGCGAGTACCAGCGCCGGCTCCAACCAGGCATTCAGATGCAGGGGCATCAGCCAGTACAGCGTCACGATGATCAGGCTCTGGTGCAGGATGTACCACGGGAACACCGCCTCCGTGCAGTACGGCAGCCAGCGGAACGGGCGATTCAATCGAAGCCTCGCCCAGCCAAGAATCGTCAGCAGCGCCAGCCAGGTGTAGGCGGCACGTGCGCTGTGTTCGATCGCCTCCCGCGGCAGCGCGGCCAGCGGTGCACCCAGGTGCGCAGTCTGCCCCTGGATGCTGGCATAGCGAATGCCCAGTTCGGTGCCGATCGCCACCAGCGCGGCGACCAAGGTGAGCCAGCGCAGTTGTACGGCCAGCTGCCAGAAGCGCTCGCGGCGTGCCAGCAGATACCCCAGGACGAACAGCGGGAACGATTCGGCGTGCACGAACCAGTCGCCAAACAGCGCGTGGGTGGGCGGATGCCGCGGCATCACCCACAGCACGCAGAACGCTTCCCACAGCATCGGCAACAGCAGCAGTGCCGGCACCGCCAGCGCGGCGGGCAAGCGCGGCCACGCGGCCAACCGCAGCGGTCGGGTCAGCGATACCAGCGCCATCAAGGCGATGGTGTAGGGCAGCAGATAGGCCAGATACCAGAGATGGTTCCAGGTGATGCCGTGCTGCCAGCCATCGAAGCTGCCGGCCGGCCATGGCCGCACCTGCCAGTAGCGCAACAGGAAGCTGCCGAAGCCCGGGCTGACCTTGCCGTTGCTCACACCCTGGCAATAAGCCTGCACCGCGACCACCACGAACATGCCGAACAACAGCGGCGGCAGCAATCGCCCACAGCGCTGCAGGGCGAAGCGCCAGGGCCTGGCCTGCGGCCGCGCCAGCCCGATCGCGATGCCGGAGATCATGAACAGCAGGGGCATCCGCCAGCGGTTGAGCACGATCATCGGCCATTGCAGCCACTGCGCGGTGTGCACGCTCTTGAGGTGGAAATCCCAGTCGGCCACATAGGCCATGCCCACGTGGTAGAGGATCAGCAGTGCGAAGGCGAAGACGCGCAAGGCATCGATATCGTGACGGCGTTCGGTCATGGTGGTGTCGGCAGGAGGCATACCCGCATCCTCGGCAACGCAGGCCCCAAGCAGCTGCGCCAAGGGCGGCAATGCCGTCCCCGAGTGACCAGTTGCGGTCCCACAGGGACGAACCGGGGACGGCAAACGGGCGGTTTGCATAGAATGCGCGGATGAATTCACCTGTGTCCGGGGCTATCGCACACCAGACCGACAGCGATGCCAGCGCGGGCAGGCGCTGGGTAGCGTTGATCTGGCTGCTGGTTTTCTATGGCAGTGCGCTGGGCAACACCGCGAGCACATGGCTGGCGGCACGGCGCGACGGTCAGCCGCTGCTGCTGTGGCAGGTGCTGACCTGGGAGCTGAGCAGCGCGACCGTCTCACTGCTGCTCTTGCCGCCGCTGATCTGGCTCTGCACGCGTTGGCCACTGCATGCCGATGTCTGGCGGCGGCGCGTTCCTCTTTATCTTGCGGCCGCACTCGTCTGGTGGCTGCTGCACGTGAGCGGCATGGTGCTGCTGCGCAAGCTGGTCTATCTGGCGGTCGGTGCGCACTACGATTTCGGTGCCTTGCGGTTGCAGTGGCTGTACGAACTCTCCAAGGATCTGCGCACCTTTGCCCTGCTGGTGGCGCTACGGCATGCGCTGGCATGGTATGGCCGGCGTCGGCAGGGCGAGGCACATCTGCTGGCCGCCCCGGACGAGGGCCCGCCGGTCGAGCCGCTGGACCGTCCGGAACGTTTTCTGGTGCGCAAGCTGGGGCGCGACTTCCTGGTCGCCACCGCCGACATCGAATGGATCCAGGCGTCGGGCAACTACGTCAATCTGCATGTGCGCGGCCACGATTACCCGCTGCGCAGCACGATGGCCGCGATCGAGGCCAGGCTCGATCCGGCCGTGTTCGTGCGCATCCACCGCAGCTATCTGGTGCAGCTGGCACGCGTACAGGCGATCGAGCCGCTGGAATCCGGCGACGCCCGCGTGCACCTGGCCGACGCCACCGTGCTGCCGTGCAGTCGCCGTTACCTGGCCGCGTTACGGGCGATGGCAGGGCAGGCGCCTACGCCGCAGCGTGTCGAGGCCGCACAGGGCTGACGGTTGTCCAGGCTGTCAGCCCTGCGATCGCACCGAGGGCTTTGCAGTGGCAGATGGGCCCAGGCGCTCGTCATCTGAGCCGCCTCCTGGCTGCCTTGTTCCGGTCTGAGCTTGCAGTGCTGGCCATGACGTCCACCGCCGGCACGAAACTGCGGCCCGTCACGATCGCCACCGCGTTCCGCCACCGTCGCCCGCTTGCTAAACTAGCCAGCTTGTTTGCCGGAAGTCCGTCATGATCGAAACCAATCCGATCCGCCAGCGCATCACCGATCTCAACGATCGCGTGCTCTCGCTCAGGGGGTATCTTTGACTACGACGTCAAGAAAGAGCGTCTAGAAGAAGTCAGCCGGGAGCTTGAGAGCCCCGATGTGTGGAACGACGCCGAGCGCGCGCAGGCCCTGGGCCGCGAACGCTCGCTGCTGGAAAAGACCGTCATCGGCATCGCCGATGTGCTGGCCGGCCTGAGCGATGCGGCCGATCTGCTGGAACTGGCCGAAAGCGAGCAGGACGAGGACACCGCGGTGGCGGTGATCGCCGATCTGGACAAGTACCAGACCCATGTCGAGAAGCTGGAATTCCAGCGCATGTTCTCCGGCCAGATGGACGGCGCCAACGCGTTCGTCGACATCCAGGCCGGCGCTGGCGGCACCGAGGCGCAGGACTGGGCCGAAATCCTGTTGCGCATGTACCTGCGCTGGGCCGAGTCGCGCGGCTGGAAGACCGAGCTGATGGAAGTGTCAGGCGGCGAAGTGGCGGGCATCAAGTCGGCCACGATCCGCATCGAGGGCGAGTACGCCTATGGCTGGCTGAAGACCGAGATCGGCGTGCACCGGCTGGTGCGCAAGTCGCCGTTCGATTCGGACAACCGCCGGCATACCAGCTTCACCTCGGTGTTCGTGTCGCCGGAAGTGGACGACAACATCGAGATCGACATCAACCCGGCCGACCTGCGGACCGACGTGTATCGCTCATCGGGCGCCGGTGGCCAGCACGTCAACAAGACCGAATCGGCGGTGCGCATCACGCATATTCCGACCAATACCGTGGTCGCCTGCCAGACCGGCCGCAGCCAGCACCAGAACCGCGACAACGCGATGAAGATGCTGGCCGCCAAGTTGTATGAGCTGGAAGTGCAGAAGCGCAACGTCGAGCGCGACGCGCTGGAAGCCACCAAGTCCGACATCGGCTGGGGCAGCCAGATCCGCAACTACGTGCTCGACCAGAGTCGCATCAAGGATCTGCGCACCGGCATCGAACGCAGCGACACGCAGAAAGTGCTGGACGGCGACCTGGACGAATTTGTCGAGGCCAGCCTCAAGGCCGGTCTGGCGGCAGGCTCCAAGCGCCTGGATGCCTGATCGCTGCAAGACCTCGCCGCGCCTGCCGCGCGGCGACGTGTTCCTCGCCCGCTGCGGCAGCTACAGCGCTACCGGCCCGGCACATCGTCACGCAGTCCCGTCGCGCCGTGCAGTTGTCACCGATACACCGTAAAACGCAGGAACCGGCCAGCCCGGTTCCGCATTCTCCACCGGGCACGCGCCCGACCTATCGCAGACCGATTCCCGCCATGACCGAGCAGACCCCCGCGCCGCAGATCCCCGCCGACGAGAACAGCCTCATCGCCGAGCGTCGCGCGAAACTGGGCGCGTTGCGCGGCCAGGGCATCGCCTATCCCAACGATTTCGTGCGCGAACACTTCGCCGGCGATCTGCAGGCCGAATTTGCCGATGCCGACACCTGGACCTCCGAGGCACTGGAAGCAAGCGGCCGTACGGTCAGGATGGCCGGCCGCCTGATGGCCAAGCGGGTGATGGGCAAGGCCAGCTTTGCGCAGATCCAGGACGAGTCCGGGCGCGTGCAGCTGTTCCTGCAGGGCAATGTGCTGGGCGATGCCTATGCCGCGTTCAAGGGCTGGGATGTCGGCGACATCGTGGCGGTGGAGGGCGGGCTGACCCGCACCAAGACCGGCGAGCTGTCGGTCAAGGCCAGTGCGTTGCGCCTGCTGACCAAGTCGCTGCGTCCGTTGCCGGACAAGTGGCACGGCCTGTCGGACGTGGAGCAGCGCTATCGCCAGCGTTACGTCGATCTGATCGTCACCCCGGAGGCGCGCGAGGTCTTCATCAAGCGCTCCAGGATCATCCGCGCGATCCGCGCCTGGCTGGATACGCGCCGCTTCCTGGAAGTGGAAACGCCGATGATGCATTACATCCCCGGTGGCGCCACCGCCAAGCCGTTCACCACCCACCACAACGCGCTGGATCTGGACCTGTACCTGCGCGTGGCGCCGGAGCTGTACCTCAAGCGGCTGGTGGTCGGTGGGCTGGAGCGGGTCTACGAGATCAACCGCAACTTCCGCAACGAGGGCGTGTCGACCCGGCACAACCCCGAGTTCACCATGCTCGAGCTCTACGAGGCCTATGCCACGTACCACGAGATCATGGACCTGACCGAGCAGGTGATCCGCGACACCGCGCAGTCGGTACTGGGCACCGCCCAGGTGAACTGGGACGGCGCCGCCATTGATCTGGCGCCGGCTTTCCGGCGCTGGCGCATGGATGAGGCCGTTCGTCACCACAATCCGGAGATCAGCGCGGCCGATTGCACCGATCGCGATGCGCTGCTGCGCCATTGCGAGCGGCTGAAGATCAAGGTCAAGCCGTCCTACGGCTGGGGCAAGTTGCTGCTGGAAATCTTCGAGGCCACCGTGGAACACACCCTGGTGCAGCCGACCTTCATCACCGACCACCCGGTCGAGGTGTCGCCGCTGGCGCGTTCCAGCGACACCGAGCCGGGGTACACCGACCGCTTCGAGCTGTTCATCAACGGCAAAGAGCTCGCCAATGGCTTCTCTGAGCTCAACGACCCGGAAGACCAGGCCGCGCGCTTCCAGGCGCAGGTGCAGGCCAAGGACGGTGGAGACGACGAAGCGATGCATTACGACGCCGATTACATCCGTGCGTTGGAGTACGGCATGGCGCCGACCGGCGGCCTGGGCATCGGTATCGACCGGCTGGTGATGCTGCTGACCGGCAGCACCTCGATCCGCGATGTGCTGCTGTTCCCGTATATGCGTCCGGAAGCCTGATCTTTTTTGTGCCGTCGGCGTGCCGACGGCACAGATACTGCATATGCTAGAGCGGAGCCCCGAATGGCGTATCGTCGGGGGAGTCGGCACAGCGGCCGGCGTCATCGCTTTTCCGTTCTCGGGATAGAGGAGCAACGGCTATGCAGGATGTTTTGGGTAATCTTGCCGGCGTATCGTCGGCGGATCCATCGGGAAGCTGGTCGGAAAAGGCGGATCTGGGATTGAACATCGTCATTGTCGATGACCAGATGTCTGCGCGGACGATGCTGCGCCACGTCATCGAGGACATCGCACCGGAGTTGAAAGTCTACGATTTCGGTGACCCGCTCGACGCGCTGGCGTGGTGCGAGGCCGGACGGGTGGATCTGTTGCTGCTCGACTACCGCATGCCCGGCATGGATGGGCTGGAGTTCGCCCGGCGTCTGCGCCGGCTGCCCAGCCATCGCGATATTCCGATCATCCTGATCACCATCGTCGGCGACGAGCCGATCCGCCAGGCGGCGCTGGAAGCGGGCGTGATCGATTTCCTGGTCAAGCCGATCCGCCCGCGCGAACTGCGTGCGCGCTGCGCCAATTTGCTGCAGCTGCGTCAGCAGAGCGAAAGCGTCAAGCAACGCGCACTGTCGCTGGAGCAGCGTCTGCTGGCCAGCATGAACGAGGTCGAGGAGCGCGAACGCGAGACGCTGTCGCGGCTGGCGCGTGCCATCGAGTACCGCGATTCGGGCACCAGCGCCTTCCTGGAGCGCATGTCGCACGTGGCCGGCCTGATCGCCGAGCAGCTCGGCTTGTCGGAAGAAGAAGTGCGCATCATCGAGATGGCCGCACCGCTGCACGACATGGGCAAGATCGCCATTCCCGATGCGGTGCTGCTCAAGCCGGGCAAGCTCACCGACGACGAGATGAGCATCATGAAGCGGCATCCGCGGATCGGCTACGAGCTGCTCAGCGGCAGCCAGAACCGCTTCATCCAGGTCGGCGCCCTGATCGCGCTGCGTCACCACGAGCGCTACGACGGCACCGGCTATCCGGATGGACTGGTGGGCGAGGCGATTCCGCTGGAAGCGCGCATCGTGGCGGTGGCCGACGTCTTCGACGCACTGTTGTCGCCGCGCCCGTACAAGGAGGCCTGGACCATGGACGCCGCGCTGGCTTATCTCTACGCACAACGCGGTCGCCTGTTCGACCCACGCTGTGTGGATGCGCTGCTGCGCGGTCGCGCGCAGCTGGACCAGATCTGCGGCGAATTCTCGACCGCATCGGCACGACCCGGGGTGTAAGGCTATGAATCCGTTCGGAAGGATCCGGCAGCGGTTGATGAATCGACCTGACAGCGAACATGGCCAGGCGATCGTCCGCATCGTTCTGATCAGCCTGATCCTGTCGTATGTCCTCGTGCCGAGCGTCCGGCACAGCTTGCCGCTGCACCAGCACACCGGTGTCTTGGTCATCGTGCTGACAGGCCTCGGGCTTGGCCTGGCGTTGTTTGGATGGCTGCTGTGGCGACCCGACCGCTCGGATGCGCGTCGCATCCTGGGCATGCTGGCCGATTACGGGTTGATGGCGGCCGGCATGATCCAGATGGGCGAGCCGCTGGCCTGGGTCTATGTCGTGGTGATGTGGGTCACCGTCGGTAACGGCCTGCGCTACGGCAACCGCTATCTGTATCTTGCGGTGGCAATGGCGGTGGTGAGCTTTTCCACGACGCTGTCGATGACCGAATATTGGCAACGTAACCAGCGCCTTGGGGTCGGGCTTGCGGTTGGTCTGGCCGCCGTTCCGCTGTATTTCTCAAGTCTGCTGCGGCAGTTGACCCGTGCAACCGCCGAGGCGCGCCGCGCCAGCGAGGCCAAGAGCCGCTTTCTGGCCAACATGAGTCACGAGTTTCGGACACCGTTGAACGGTCTGTCCGGCATGACCGAAGTATTGGCAACGACGCAGCTGGACGATGAGCAGCGCGAATGCCTGAAAACCATTCAAGCCTCCACACGCAGTCTGCTGGCGCTGGTGGAGGAGGTGCTGGACATCTCGGCCATCGAAGCTGGCAAGCTGCGGATCAACGCGTCCGACTTTGCAGTGCATGACACCTTGCAGGCAATCGGTCTGATCCTGGAGCCGCAGGCCAAGGCCAAGGGCTTGCGTTATCAGGCAACTATCGCTGCAGATGTCCCTCCCCGCGTGCACGGGGATGCGGGACATCTGCAGCAGATCCTGCTCAATCTGGTCGGCAATGCGGTCAAGTTCACCGACCACGGCAGTGTCCAGTTGAAGGTGGCGGCCACCGAGGCCAGTGGCCGCGCTGGTGTGCTGCTCCGTTTTGAAGTGCTCGATACCGGGATCGGTGTGCCGGTCGATATGCGTCCGCGTTTGTTCGAGGCGTTCGAACAGGCGGACACCGGACTGGCGCGCCGGTTCGAAGGCAGCGGCCTCGGAACGACGATCGCCAGGGGGCTGGTGCAGTCGATGGGTGGCGCGATCGGGTTTGAGGAAAATCCCGAAGGCGGCAGCTTGTTCTGGTTTGAACTGCCGTTCGGCCTGGCAACCGCCAAGCCTGCAGCTACTCCATCGCCTGTGCTGCATGAGACGGAGTCCACCACCATACCGGGCAACGTGATTGCGTTTGCCGATCCGTTCCTACGTCACCGTGCCCGCGTGCGTAGCATGCAGATCCTGGTGGCAGACGACCATCTGGCAAATCGCCTCGTGCTGCAGCGGCTGCTGCAAAAAGCAGGGCATCGCGTGACCTGTGTTGATGGCGGCGAAGCCGTTCTGGATGCGTTGGCCGAAGCCGACTACGACGCGGCCATCGTCGACCTGCACATGCCTGGTGTCAGCGGTCTGGACATGTTGAAGCAGCTGAGGGTCATGCAGGCCGGTGGTAAGCCGGGAACCCCGATCGTGGTATTGAGCGCTGATGTCACCCCCGAGTCGATTCGCAGCTGCGAACAGGCGGGCGCCTATGCATTCCTGGCCAAGCCGGTGGCGGCGATCAAGTTGCTGGATACGCTGGCCGAAATCGCCGTCAACCAGAAGCTGCGTCAGACCGATCTGAGCATTGGTACCCGTAGCGCGGCCCCAAGCGGCGCAGTCCTCGATCCTGCCGTGCTCGACGAGCTGGCGGAACTGGGGATGGGAAATGAGTTCGAACGCGAGTTCATTCAACAATGTCTCAGCGATGCTGCGGCATGTGTTGTCCAGCTCGGTAAGGCGGCGGCGGACGGAGACTGGGCACGTCTACGCGAGCATGCTCACGCGGTCAAAGGTGTTTCCAGCAATCTCGGGCTGGTGATGTTGGCCGAACAGGGTGGTGAGTTAATGCGCCTGCCGGAAGCGCAGCTGCGAGCAGAATGGAGTCAAAGACTGGAGCAGCTGAAGAATGGTTTGAAGCTTGGGCGCGAGGCGCTCGCCCAGCGTGCTCAAAATAAGTCCGACGGAGGCGTCAGCGGGAATGGCGACCGTGGGTAAGCGAAGCCCGGCAATAGGCCGGGCCTGATTCCCCCAGTATTGGATCCACCAAAATCAGGCGACTCCCGCGCCTGCGCGGCGGTTCTGTGCTTTGACCAAACGGTCCATCGTGCGCAGTGATTTCTCACTGAGTGCCAGGGCCGTGTCTACCCAGACTTCGGTGATGCGCAGCAATTCCTCGTAAGGCACCGCCTGCGCGAGGTTGCGTGCGGCGTTCATCGCCAGATAGGAGTGGGAGATGCGCTTTTGCTGGCGAATCAGCGTTTCTGTGGCAACCACGCCTTGGCCCTTCGGTACGAGTACGTCCACGATCCCCATCGCATGCATTTCTTCGCTGCTGTAAATGCGTCCATCGAGAATGATTTTTTCCGCCAGATGGGGCGAAACGCGACGGCACAGGAAGGAATACGCGCCCATGCCCGGAAACAGGCCGAACAGGACCTCGGGCAGTCCCATGCCGATGCCTTCCTCGGCCACGATGGTATGGCAGGCCAGGGCCATCTCCAGCCCGCCTCCCAATGCATCGCCCTGCAGCAGCGCAATGCTGCGCACGTCCCCACCGAAGCCGGTATGCAGGTGATGGACGCCTTCCACGCAGCGAATCGCATACCGCATGAGTTGCTCGCGATTCTGTTCGCGGATCAAGCGTGCGAACAGGTCCAGATCGCCACCGAGATTGAAGGCGTCCGCGTCGGAGGCGAGTACGAAATGGCGCAGTTCCCCGCTGCGTCGCTCATGCGGGGCGCGGGTGATGGAGCCCATGACATCCCAGATGTCTTCCAGTAACTCAGGACTGCAGCAGGGACGTATGCCAAAAGGCGCATCGGCATGCATGAACAACCAGTGGGTGCCGTCAGCAGCCGAAGAATCGACCCGAATGGTGGAGTGGGGACGACCGAGGGAAATCTTTTCAATCGTGTTCATGGGCGTGATCCTGGAAAAGCCCGCAGTGGGAGAGTGAACGCCGGCGGGCGCGCGCGATCCACTCCGAATCGATGCTACACCGGCACTATCTCCATGAACGCAGAGGGCTTCCTTTCTATCCGGTGAGCCCTATGACCTGAATCTTTCAGTGAATTTCCGCAAGCAAAAGTAGTTTATTGTGAATTGCACATTCTTGAAATTATGTGTTCCGTGATTCTGCGTTCCGGGTCCACCGAAGTACTCCCTGGGGGACTGGCATGAGCTTTAAAACGCATGGTATTTCCATGCATCGGAACGGCGCAGATAACCAAGTGCAAATCGGCCCTTATTCCGGCGCGCGCGTCGTCGCACGCTGGCCGTCCGAAACGAACGTTCCGTCCGAAGCGTGCAAAAACAAACGCCCGCAAGCCTGGCGGCAGTACGGGCGTTGGATGACAGCCGGGTGGCTGTCGATCTGCGCTGGCGTAGGTGGATTAGCCCTTGGGCGTATCCCGCAATTCGCGGCGCAGGATTTTGCCGACGTTGGTTTTCGGCAGTTCCTTGCGGAACTCGATCACTCGCGGCTGCTTGTAGCCGGTCAGGTTGGCGCGGCAGTGCGCCTTGACGGCGTCGGCGGTCAGGGCAGGGTCTTTCTTCACGATGACGGCCTTGACGATCTCGCCGGACTTCTCGTCCGGTACGCCGACGGCGGCCACTTCCAGCACGCCGGGCATCTCGGCAATCACGTCCTCGATCTCGTTCGGATACACGTTGAAGCCGGACACCAGGATCATGTCCTTCTTGCGGTCGACGATGTAGACGAAGCCCTGTTCGTCCATCCGCGCGATATCACCGGTATGCAGCCAGCCGTCGGCATCCATGACCTTGGCGGTTTCTTCGGGCTTCTTCCAGTAGCCCTTCATCACCTGCGGACCCTTGATGCACAGCTCGCCGATCTCGCCCAATGGCAGCGCCGCGCCGGCGTCGTCCTTGATGCAGGCATCGGTGGACGGAATCGGCAGGCCGATCGAGCCGTTGTAGTCCTTCAGGTCCATCGGGTTGATGCACGCGGCCGGCGAGGTTTCGGTCAGGCCGTAGGCCTCGACCAGGGTCAGGCCGGTGACTTTTTTCCAGCGTTCGGCGACCGAACGTTGCACCGCCATGCCGCCGCCCAGGGTCATCTTGAGCGAGGAGAAATCCACCTGATCGAAGCCGGGGGTATTGAGCAGGCCGTTGAACAGCGTGTTGACCCCGGTGAAGGCGGTGAAGCGGGTTTTCTTCAGTTCCTTGACGAAGCCGGGCATGTCGCGCGGATTGCTGATCAGGTGATTGCAGCCGCCGATCTTCATGAAGACCAGGCCGTTGGCCGTCAATGCGAAGATGTGGTACAGCGGCAGCGCGGTGATCACCACCTCGGCGCCTTCTTCCAGCTTGCCGGTGCCGGCAAGCCACTGATGGGCCTGCTGCATGTTGGCCACCAGATTGCGGTGGGTGAGCATCGCGCCCTTGGCCACGCCGGTGGTGCCGCCGGTGTACTGCAGGAAGGCGATGTCGTCGGGCTCGATCTGCAAGGTCGGCACGCTGTGCTTGCGGCCCAGCGCCAGTGCGTCGCGGAAACGGATCGCGCCATTGATGCGGTAATCGGGCACCAGCTTCTTGACGTACTTGACGACGAAATTGACCAGCGCCGCTTTCGGGAAGCCGAGCATGTCGCCCAGCCCGGTGGTGATCACCTGCTTGACCGGGGTGTCGGCGATGACCTGCTGCACGGTGGTGCCGAAGTTGTCGATCACCACCAGCACGCTGGCGCCGGAGTCGATCAGCTGATGCTTCAGCTCGCGCGGGGTGTACAGCGGATTGACGTTGACCACGGTCAGGCCGGCACGCAGGATGCCGAAGGTGGCGACCGGATACTGCAGGCAGTTGGGCATCATCAGGGCGACGCGGTCGCCTTTCTTCAACTGCAGTTCGCCAAGCAGATAGGCGGCGAACTGTTCGACCAGTTGGTCAGCTTCGCGATAGGTGATGGTCTTGCCGAAGCTGTGATACGCGGGGCGGTCGGCAAACCGCTTGACCGAGGTGGCGAACACCTCGGCCACGGTACGGAACTGCTCCAGATCGATCTCGGCGGCGACGCCGGCCGGATAACTTTGCAACCAAGGACGTGCCTGATTCATCTGCCCCCCTCCAGGGTATTCGGTACGTGACGCGGTGTGTTCCACGGCACTACAACAGCAGGCAGCATACCGTCATGGATGGAAAAGGCGAAGCGTGATGCAGAGCAGCATTCAAGCGTGGTGGCGGGTCGGGCTGGTCGCGATTTTGGTCGTGGCCCTGAGCGGTTGCACGCGTGCCGCACCGGAGCAACGGTTGCGCGCAACACTGGAGACGATGCATCAGGCGATCGAGGCGCGGCAGATTGGCGCGGCGATGGCGCCGGTGGCCGAGGATTTTGTCGGCGAACAAGGACTGGACGCAGCCGGCCTGCGGCGACTGATGCAACTGCAGATGCTGGGCAACCGCCGCATCGGCGTGACCCTGGGGCCGGTGGATGTGCAACTGCGCGACGACACCGCGCGCGTGCGCTTCACCGCGCTGCTGACCGGTGGCAGCGGACGCTGGCTGCCCGAGCAGGCACAGACCTATCAGGTAACCACCGGCTGGCGCCTGCAGGACGGCGACTGGCAGCTGACGCACGCGCAATGGGAGCCGGCGGGGCGCTGAGCACGGCGACTCCGGTGTGCGCATCGTCAGGCGAGCGCGGCCGGTGTCTGGTGGCAACGTATCTCCCCCGTTGCGCTGCGTCGCGTGCAGCGTCTTGCTGCCTCCGACGACGGTTCACCTGCCCGGCGTTGGCGAGTTCTGGCCACCCAAAACGACACTCCCGCCAGGCGGCGGGAGTGTCGTCGAGCTGATGGCGCAGCGCGCCTTGCGATCAGGCTGCCTTGCGTGCGGCCAGTTGGCGCAGCACGTACTGCAGCAGGCCGCCGTGCTTGAAGTACTCCACTTCCTTGGGCGTCAGCAGCAGCACCTTGACCTGGAACTGCTTGACGCTGCCGTCGGACTTTCTGGCATCCACGGTGGCACGGCGGCTGGCGCCGTCCTGCAGGCCGGTGATGTCCAGCACTTCCGAACCATCCAGGCCCAGCGTCTGCGCATTTTCGTTCTCCAGGAACTGCAGCGGCAGCACGCCCATGCCGACCAGGTTGGAGCGATGGATACGCTCGAAGCTCTCGGCGATCACCGCCTTGACGCCGAGCAGGTTGGTGCCCTTGGCCGCCCAGTCGCGCGAGGAGCCGGTGCCGTATTCCTTGCCGGCCAGCACCACCAGCGGCACGCCGTCGGCCTTGTACTTCACTGCCGCATCGTAGATCGCCAGTTTTTCCGGTGCCGCGCCGTCCTTTCCGTAGTACAGCGTGTTACCGCCTTCTTCGCCGCCGAACATCAGGTTCTTGATGCGGATGTTGGCGAAGGTACCGCGCACCATCACGTCGTCATTGCCGCGGCGACTGCCGTAGCTGTTGAAGTCGGCAGGTTGCACGCCGCGTTCCTGCAGGAAGCGGCCCGCTGGCGAATCCTTCTTGATGTTGCCGGCCGGCGAGATGTGGTCGGTGGTGATCGAGTCGCCGAACAGGCCCATGATGCGCGCACCGTGCACGTCCTCGACATGGCCGACCTGCATGGTCATGCCGTCGAAGTAGGGCGGGTTCTTGATGTAGGTCGAGGCCGCGTCCCATTCGTACAGCGCACCATCCGGGGAGGCGATGGTGTTCCAGCGGCTGTCGCCCTTGAACACGTCGGCGTAGTTCTGCTTGAACATTTCCGGGCCGACGGTGGCGGCGATGGTGTCGCCGATTTCCTTGTTGCTCGGCCAGATGTCGCGCAGGTACACCGGCTGCCCGTCGCTACCGGTGCCCAGCGGATCGGTGGTGAGGTTGATGTCGGTGGTACCGGCGATCGCATACGCCACCACCAGCGGCGGCGAGGCGAGGTAGTTCATCTTCACTTCGGGATGCACGCGGCCTTCGAAGTTGCGGTTGCCCGACAACACCGAAGACACCACCAGGTCGTCCTTGGCGATCGCCGCAGACACATCGTCCGGCAGCGGGCCGGAGTTGCCGATGCAGGTGGTGCAGCCGTAGCCGACCACGTAGAAACCGAGCGTTTCCAGATCTGCGAGCACGCCGGCCTTGCTCAGGTAATCGGTGACCACGCGCGAGCCAGGCCCGAGCGAAGTCTTCACCCACGGCTGCGCCTTCAGCCCCTTGGCCGCCGCGTTACGCGCGAGCAGGCCGGCGCCCAGCATCACTGCCGGGTTGGAGGTGTTGGTGCACGAGGTGATCGCGGCGATCACCACCGAGCCGTCGCGCAGCTGCCAGCCGGCACCGCTGTCGGTGGAACTCTCGGCCTGCGCTGCCTTGGCGCCGACTGCAGTGCCGCCGCCGCCTTCGTTCTTCAGCCGGTCTTCCTGCTTGATGTCGGTCAGGCGCTTGCTGCGCGCATCCACGAACGGCTTGAGGCTCTCGCGGAAGTTGGACTGCATGTCTTCCAGCAGCACGCGGTCCTGCGGGCGCTTGGGGCCGGCCAGCGACGGCTTGACCTCGCCCATGTCCAGCTCCAGCGTGGCGCTGTACTGCGCCGGAGGGGTGTTGGCGTCGTGCCACAGGCCCTGCGCCTTGGCATAGGCCTCGACCAGCGCGATCTGCTCCTCGCTGCGGCCGGACAGGCGCAAATAGGTCAGCGATTCGTCGTCGACCGGGAAGATGCCGCAGGTGGCACCATACTCCGGTGCCATGTTGCCGATGGTGGCGCGGTCGGCCAGCGGCAGATGCTGCAGGCCTTCGCCGTAGAACTCGACGAACTTGCCGACCACGCCGGCCTTGCGCAGCATCTGGGTGACGGTGAGCACCAGATCGGTGGCGGTGGCGCCTTCGGGCAGCTTGCCGCTGAGCTTGAAGCCGACCACCTGCGGAATCAGCATCGACGAGGGCTGCCCCAGCATCGCGGCTTCGGCCTCGATCCCGCCCACGCCCCAGCCCAACACGCCGATGCCGTTGATCATGGTGGTATGGCTGTCGGTGCCGAACACGGTGTCCGGGTACGCGATTTGTGTCCCGTCCTTGTCCGCGCTCATCACCACGCGCGCCAGATTTTCCAGGTTCACCTGGTGGACGATGCCGGTGTTGGGCGGCACCACCTTGAAGTTTTCGAACGCCTTCTGGCCCCAGCGCAGGAAGCCGTAGCGTTCCTGGTTGCGCTGGAATTCGATCTTGCCGTTGAGGTCGAGCGCATCGGCCGAGCCGAACACGTCCACCTGCACCGAATGGTCGATGACCAGCTCGGAGGGGATCTGCGGGTTGATCTGGTCGGCGTTGCCGCCGAGCTTGACCACGGCATCGCGCATCGCGGCCAGGTCGACCACGCATGGCACGCCGGTGAAGTCCTGCAGCACCACGCGGGCGGGCATGAAGGCGATTTCGATATCGGGCTCGGCGGTGGGGTCCCACTTGGCGACCGCTTCGATATGGTCCTTGCCGACGGTGACACCGCCGTCCTCGTGCCGGAGCAGGTTCTCCAGCAGGATCTTCATCGAATAGGGCAGGTGGCCGATATCGAAGCGCTCGCCCAGCTTCGGCAGGCTGTAGTACTCGTAGCGCTTGCCGTGGACCTCAAGCGAGGTGCGGGTGGAAAAGGAATCGCTCATGCATCACTCCTATGGCTGCAGGCTGTAGGTCTGTCTGGAACAGTGTGACCAATTCAGTGTGTACGTTCGGTTGCAGGACAGGGTATGTGGCCTTGAGTACGACAAGTCAAGTATGTAAAATCGGCGCATACTTTCTGCCGGGGTCACCTCCATGGAAGCCACAGTTGCCGAACGCGGACAGATCACGCTGCCCAAGGCCGTGCGCGATGCCCTGGGCCTGACCAAGGGCACCACACTCAAGATCGAGCTCGACGGCGGGCGCATCATCCTGCGCAAGGACGTCAGCGAGGCGCTGCGCAAGGTGCGCGGCAAGTTCAAGCTGGTCGACGGGCTGACCAGCACCGACGAGGCGATGCGCGCCATCCGCGGCCGCGCCCCCGGGGATCCGTTCGACCCATGATCGCCCTGGATTCATCGGTGCTGCTCGACATCCTGGTCGGCGATGCGGTCTACGGCGAGGTGTCGGAGATCTGCATCGGCGATGCGCTGGCGCGCGACGAGGTGGTGGTCTGCGATGCGGTGGTGGCCGAGGTGCTGGCCATGCTCGATACCCAGGTCGACCTGATGGAAACCCTGGCCTCGATCGGGGTGCGTTACGAAGCCACCCAGGAAGCGGCGGCGGTGCGCGCCGGCCATATGAACAAGCGCTTCCGCGCGCGCGGCGGCAAACGCGAGCGGGTGGTGGCCGATTTCCTGATCGGCGCCCACGCGCTGCTCCAGTGCGACGGGTTGATCACCCGCGACGAGGGCTTTTTCCGCGACTACTTCAAGGGTTTGAAGATCGTTGTTCCCAAACCCGCAAGCTGATCCACGTTTCGCGTCTACACATTCACTGTTGTCTTTCGGAGAATCCGCATGTTGGAAGCCTACCGCCACCACGTTGCAGAGCGCGCCGCGCTCGGTATCCCGCCGCTGCCGCTGACCGCGCAGCAGACCGCCGAGGTCATCGAGCTGCTGAAGGCTCCGCCGGCGGGCGAAGAAGAGTTCCTGGTCGAGCTGCTCAGCCAGCGCGTGCCGGCCGGCGTGGATGATGCCGCCAAGGTCAAGGCTTCGTACCTGGCTGCGGTGGCCTTCGGCACCGAGAAAACCGCGCTGATCAGCCCCACCCGTGCGACCGAGCTGCTCGGCACCATGCTGGGTGGCTACAACATCCAGCCGCTGATCGACCTGCTCGACAACGCCGAGCTGGGCGCCACCGCCGCCGAAGCGCTCAAGCACACCTTGCTGGTGTTCGACGCCTTCCACGACGTGCAGGAAAAGGCCGAAGCCGGTAATGCGCATGCCAAGGCCGTGCTGCAGAGCTGGGCCGATGCCGAGTGGTTCACCAGCAAGCCGGAAGTGCCGCAGAGCATGACCGTCACCGTGTTCAAGGTGCCGGGCGAGACCAACACCGACGACCTGTCGCCGGCTCCGGATGCGACCACGCGCCCGGACATCCCGCTGCACGCGCTGGCGATGCTGAAGAACAAGCGCGACGGCGCGGCCTTCGAGCCGGAAGAAGACGGCAAGCGCGGCCCGATCCAGGCCATCGCCGATCTCAAGGACAAGGGCCATCTGGTTGCCTACGTGGGCGATGTGGTCGGTACCGGTTCCTCGCGCAAGTCGGCGACCAACTCGGTGCTGTGGTGGACCGGCGAGGACATTCCGTTCATTCCGAACAAGCGCTTCGGCGGCGTGTGCCTGGGCAGCAAGATCGCCCCGATCTTCTACAACACGATGGAAGACGCCGGCGCGTTGCCGATCGAGCTGGACGTGTCGCAGATGGAGCACGGCGATGTGGTCGAGCTGCGTCCGTACGACGGCAAGGCGCTGAAGAACGGGCAGGTGATCGCCGAGTTCGCGATGAAGTCGGATGTGCTGTTCGACGAAGTGCGCGCCGGTGGCCGCATTCCGCTGATCGTCGGCCGCGGCCTGACCGCGAAGGCGCGCGAGTTCCTGGGCCTGCCGGCCTCGGACCTGTTCCGCCTGCCGATGGACCCGCCGGACACCGGCAAGGGCTTTTCGCTGGCGCAGAAGATGGTCGGCCGCGCCTGCGGCTTGCCGGAAGGCCAGGGCATGCGCCCGGGCACCTATTGCGAGCCGAAGATGACCTCGGTGGGCTCGCAGGACACCACCGGCCCGATGACCCGCGACGAGTTGAAGGACCTGGCTTGCCTGGGCTTCTCGGCCGACCTGGTGATGCAGTCGTTCTGCCACACCGCCGCGTATCCGAAGCCGGTCGACGTCAAGACCCACCACACCCTGCCGGAGTTCATCTCCACCCGTGGCGGCGTGTCGCTGCGTCCGGGCGATGGCGTGATCCACAGCTGGCTCAATCGCATGCTGCTGCCCGACACCGTCGGTACCGGTGGCGACTCGCACACGCGTTTCCCGATCGGCATTTCGTTCCCGGCCGGCTCCGGCCTGGTGGCCTTCGCGGCCGCCACCGGCGTGATGCCGCTGGACATGCCCGAGAGCGTGCTGGTGCGCTTCAAGGGTGAGATGCAGCCGGGCGTGACCCTGCGTGACCTGGTCAATGCGATCCCGCTGTATGCGATCAAGGACGGTCTGCTGACCGTGGCCAAGCAGGGCAAGAAGAACATCTTCTCCGGCCGCATCCTGGAAATCGAAGGCCTGCCGAACCTGAAGGTGGAACAGGCGTTCGAGCTGTCCGACGCCTCGGCCGAGCGTTCGGCGGCCGGTTGCACCGTGCACCTGGACAAGGCGCCGATCATCGAATACCTGACCAGCAACATCACCCTGCTGCGCTGGATGATTGCCGAAGGCTATGCCGATGCGCGCACGTTGGGCCGTCGCATCAAGAAGATGGAAGAGTGGCTGGCCGATCCGCAGCTGCTGCAGCCCGATGCCGACGCCGAGTACGCCGCCGTCATCGAGATCGACCTGGCCGACATCCACGAGCCGATCGTGGCGTGCCCGAACGACCCGGACGACGTCAAGACGCTGTCCGACGTTGCCGGTGCGGCGATCGACGAGGTGTTCATCGGTTCGTGCATGACCAACATCGGTCACTTCCGTGCCGCTGCCAAGTTGCTGGAAGGCAAGCGCGATATCCCGACCCGTCTGTGGGTTGCACCGCCGACCAAGATGGACGCCTCCGAGCTGACCAAGGAAGGCCATTACGGCACCTTCGGCGCGGCCGGTGCACGCATGGAAATGCCGGGCTGCTCGCTGTGCATGGGCAACCAGGCGCAGGCACGCGAGGGCGCCACGGTGTTCTCCACCTCCACGCGTAACTTCCCGAATCGTCTGGGCCGCAACACCAACGTGTACCTGGGTTCGGCGGAACTGGCGGCGATCTGCTCGCGTCTGGGCCGCATCCCGACCAAGGACGAGTACATGGCCGATGTGGGCGTGATCAAGACCAGTGGCGATCAGATCTACCGCTACATGAACTTCGATCAGATCCAGGAATACCAGGACGTGGCCGACACCGTCGCTGCCTGATCCAGCTGGTTGCTCACCTGTTCGAAAACGCCCGGCAACGCCGGGCGTTTTTCGTTATTCGGGCGATGACTTCGTTTTGGCTGCGTAATGTCGGAAGTTAAGGCAATCGCAGTTAACTCGTCTGTCGCATTGCAACAAAAATCTGAAGTCGGCAGGTCTAGAGTGGCGCCGCTCCCATCGCTCTGATTGATCTCCAATGCCTACTTGCACGATCGCTGGTCAAACGCTGCATTACGCACAATACGGTCAAGGGTTTCCGGTGTTGCTTGGCCACAGTTATCTCTGGGACGCGGCCATGTGGGAACCGCAGATCCAGGCGCTCTCGCCGCACTATCGGG
Organism: Xanthomonas sp. WHRI 6108; assembly: GCF_040202385.2. Lineage (NCBI taxonomy): Bacteria > Pseudomonadati > Pseudomonadota > Gammaproteobacteria > Lysobacterales > Lysobacteraceae > Xanthomonas > Xanthomonas sp. WHRI 6108. The sequence goes on from NZ_CP168198.1 coordinate 2,117,463, forward strand.
TCATCGTTCCCGAGTTGTGGGGGCACGGGCAATCGGCGGCACTGCCAGCGGGCACGCAGACGGTGGGCGACCTTGCCAGGCAGATGCTGCTGTTGCTGGATGCGCTGGAGCTACCGCAATGCGCAGTGGTCGGCCTGTCGGTCGGTGGCATGTGGGGCGCCGAGCTGGCGCTGCTGGCACCGCAGCGTGTGCGCAGCCTGGTGCTGATGGATACCTTCCTGGGTGCCGAGCCGCAGGCCACGCAAACGCGTTATTTCGCTTTGCTCGATGCGATCGAAGCAGCCGGGCAGGTGACGCCTGCGTTGATCGAGGCGATCGTGCCGATCTTTTTCCGGCCCGGCATCGATCTGAATTCCGCGCTGCCGGCTGCGTTTGCGCAGCGTCTGGCGGCGATGTCGGCCGAGCAGTTGTGTACCTCGATCGTGCCGCTGGGCCGGCTGATCTTCGGGCGCGCGGATCGCCTGGAGGCGATGTCCGCGCTGAATCCGGCCAGCACCTTCCTGCTTGGCGGCGCAGACGATATTCCGCGCCCGCCTGAAGAGCTTTGGCTGATGGCCGAGGTGATCGGGTGCGACTACGAGCTGATCCCCGATGCCGGGCACATCGCATCGCTGGAGAATCCGGCCTTCGTCACTGCGCAATTGCTGGGTTGGTTGAAGCGCACCGTGGCATCGGATTCGATGCGGATGCAAAGGCGCGCGCTTGAAGACAACAGTCAGGCACAGGCATCGCTCTCATGATGTGCCGCTGATCTGGCGATCAGAACGACACCATGCGTTGCTTGCAAGCATGAGCACCGGCCACCTCAGTTGGCGCTGCTTGCAACCATGAGCACCGACCACCTCACTTGGTCTTTGCCCGCTCACCGTCGCGGGACCTTACGCGGCATGGATGCCGCGTAAGCGCCTACAAGGACTTACCTGCGGCGTGTCCTGCGAGGGTGGGCGGGCAAGGGCCCTGCACAGAACCACCAGATCAGATGCTTTGCCTTCTGGCAATTTGCTTCGACTTGCTGATGCGTGCGTAAAAACGCTATGAGAACAGCCTGACAAACCACGACATGGTTGTCGTGAGCCGCTCTAAGACTGCGCACCCAGCCAGGCTTCCAGTGCCGCCGCCGGCAATGGCCGCGAAAACAGATAGCCCTGCAGCACTTCGCAGCCGAGGTCGGCGAGGAACAGGCGTTGGGCTTCGTTTTCCACGCCTTCGGCAACCACGTGCTTGCGCAGATGCTCGCCGATGCGCAGCACCGAGGTGGTGAGGGCGCGGGCGTCTTCGCTGTGTTCGATGTCGCGCACGAAGCTCATGTCCAGCTTGAGCTCGTCGATCGGCAGGCGATGCAGGTGGCTCAGGCTGGAGTAGCCGGTGCCGAAGTCGTCCAGCGACAACGAGATGCCGGCTTCGCGGATGGCGTGCAGGTTTTCCAGGACGCCGGGTTGCCCGGAGAGCATCACGCTCTCGGTCATTTCCAGCGTGAGGTCGGAGGGCTGCGCGCCCATGTCGGCGATCAGGCGCAACAGGTCGCTGAGCATGCGCGGGCTTTCGAAGCTGCTCGCCGACAGGTTCACCGACACGCGCGACACCGGCACGCCACGCTTGCGCCAATCGGCGATCTGCCGGCAGGCACTGCGCAGCACCCAGTCGTTGAGCTGCGGCATCATGCCTTGCTCTTCGGCCACGGGCAGGAACCGCGCCGGCGAAATGGCGCCCATCTGCGGATGATTCCAACGCAACAGCGCTTCCACGCCGTATAGCGCGTGCGGTGCGGCGCTGTGCAACTGCGGTTGGTAGTGCAACTGCAGTTGATCGCGGTCGATCGCCTGGCGCAGCTCCGCTTCCAGCGCAACGCGTTCCTGCGCCATGCGGTTCATGTCGGAACTGAAGAAACGGAACCGCCCGCCGCCTTCCTGCTTGGCGCGGTTCATGGCCAGATCGGCATGCCGCAGCAGGATGTTGATGTCGCGCCCATCTTCGGGAAACATCGCCACGCCGATACTGGCCGACGGATGCACGGTCATGTGCCCGACCGGCAACGGCCTGGCGATGGTGCCCAGCACGCGTTCTGCGGCGGCACTGGCTTGCTCGGCACTGCATTGCGGCAGCGCGAGCGCGAATTCGTCGCCGGCCAGGCGCGCCAGCATGGCGGTGGCGGTCAGCTGTTCGCCGATGCGCAAGGCGATGTCGCGCAACAGGCCATCGCCGGCGGCATGGCCCTGGCTGTCGTTGATCAACTTGAAGCGGTCGATGTTGATGAACATCAACGTGGCCGGTTCGCCGGCGTATTCGGCCTGTGTCAGGGCTTGCTCGGCGCGTGCGCTGAACATGATGCGGTTGGGCAGGCCGGTCAGCGCATCGTAGAACGCCAGTTGATGCACGCGCTGGCGGATCTGTTCGCGTTCCAGCGCCAGTGTGCACAACTGCTGGCACAGATCGGTGAGGCGTACGTGCCAGGCATCGGCACGCTGCGCCTTGCGGTAGTACAGCGCGAAGGTACCGAGCACGCGTGCGCTGTTGGAGCGGATCGGTGTGCTCCAGCACGCGCGCAGACCCATCGGCAGCAGCAGTTCGCGGAATTGCGCAAACAGCGGGTCGGTGGCGATGTCTTCCACCATTACCGGGCGGCCGCGCCAGGCGGCCGTACCGCAGGCGCCTGCACCCGGCGCGATCTTCAGTCCGTTGACCGCATCGGCATATTCCGGCGGCAGGCTGGGCGCGGCCAGCGAATGCAGGCAGCCCTGGTTGTCCGCGCTCATGACCGTGGCCAGCACGTCCGGTGCGATGCGCTCGACCTCGGTGCAGATCAGCGTCATCACCTCGATCAGCGGCCGTTCCTGCACCAGCGCCTCGAGCACGCGGTGCTGCAGCACCTCATGCATCTTGGTGTCGGTGATGTCGGTCAGCACCGCCACGTAATGCGACGGCAGATGCTTGGCGTCGTAGATCGGATTGAAGTTGAGCGAAATCCACAGCGGCGTGCCGTCCTTGCGGTATACCAGCAGGTCGGCCTGGGTCTGCTGCAACGCATCGGCGCGGTCGCGGATGCGCGCCACCTCGTCCTGGTCGCTTTGCGCGCGGGTCAGCACGTCCGAGGGACGCTTGCCGACCAGTTCGGCCTCGGTATAGCCGAACATGCGCTGGAAGCCGTCGTTGGCGTAGAGCAGGCGCGATTGCAGATCGCAGATCAGGATCGCACTGCTGCTGCCGTCCAGCGCTTCGGCCAGCAGGCGCGAGCGCGTGGCATCGGGATGTTCGTCCGGCCTGCTCACGCCAGCGGTGATCGGGCCGACCTTGAACGTCCTGGGAAGGGGCGCGTGATCTGCCGGTGTCTCCGCCGTCGCCAGCGATGCGGTTACCGCGACGCCGGGAACCGCCGCCTGTTCAGCCGGATGCGGGGGACGAACGGTCATGCCGGATCAACGCGCCTGTGCCGACAGCGCGATCAGGCGCTCGGCAACGCGGCTCAGCGGCACCACTTCCTGCGCGGCGCCGAGCTTGTAGGCGGCGCCTGGCATGCCCCACACCACGCTGCTGGCTTCGTCCTGCACCAGCGTGGGCGCACCGGCCTGCAACATTTCCAGCAGGCCGCGTGCACCGTCGTCGCCCATGCCGGTGAGGATGGCGCCGACCGCATTCGGGCCGGCGTTGGCGGCGACGGAGCGGAACAGCACGTCCACCGCCGGCTTGTGGCGATTGACCGGCGGGCCGTCGTCGATGCGGCAGCGCCAGCGCGCACCGTCGCGGATGATGCGCAGGTGCTGGCCGCCCGGCGGCAGGTAGGCGTGACCCGGCAGGATCGCCTCGCCATCGCTGGCCTCGCGCACCGACATCGCCGAGTGGCGATTGAGGCGTTCGGCGAAGGCGGTGCTGAAGCTGGCCGGCAGATGCTGGGTCATCACCACCGCCGGGGCATCGGCGGGCATGTGTTCGAGCACCACGCGCAGGGCTTCGGTGCCGCCGGCCGATGCGCCGATGGCGATCAGGCGGTCGGTGGTGCGGAAGCGCAGCGCGCTGCCGGGAACCGGTGCGGACTGCATGTCCAGGGTGACCTTGGGCGCGCTGGGACGATTGAGCGCGCTGACCTTGGCCTTGGAGGCCATCTTGACCTTGCTGACGATTTCTTCCGCGTAGCCTTCCAGCCCGCGTGCGACGTCGATCTTGGGCTTGGAGACGAAATCCACCGCACCCAGCGACAAGGCCTGCAAGGTGGTGTCGGCGCCGCGCTCGGTCAGCGACGAAATCATCACCACCGGGGTGGGGCGCAGGCGCATCAGGTTTTCCAGAAACACCAGACCGTCCATGCGCGGCATTTCCACATCCAGCGTGATCACGTCCGGATTGAGGCGTTTGATCTTTTCGCGCGCCAGGATCGGGTCGGCGGCCGAGCCGATCACCTCGATGCCTGCATCGCGCGAAAGAATTTCGGTCAGCATCTGGCGTACGACCGCCGAGTCGTCGACGATCAATACACGCACAGGGGTTTCCAGCGTCATTCGAACAACTCCACTCCACCGGTAACCGGTGCTTTGGACAGACGGGCGCGCACGGCCGATTCGGCGGCGGCGACTTCGGCTTCGTGTGCATGCGGCAAGCGCTGCACGACCACGCGTCCGGTCGTCGGGAAGAACCACACCTTGCGCGGATGGATGCCGCACAGATCTTCGGCAATGATGGGAATGTGTTCGGCCTGCAGGTACTGGCGCACGAACTCGGCGTTGCGGGTGCCGACCGGGTTGCTGGTGAAGCCCTTGAGCACGTTGGCGCCGCCGAAGACCTTGGCTTCGATACGTTTGCGGTGCGCGCCGCGCTTGAGCATGTCGTTGATCAGCAACTCCATCGCATAACTGCCGTAACGCGCGGGTGCGCCATCGCCGACCTGGCCTTCCGGCAACAGGAAGTGATTCATGCCGCCGATCTTCAGGACCGGGTCGCGCAGGCAGGCGGCAACGCACGATCCCAAGGTGGTCGTCAACGCGGTGTCGTCGTCGACCACCAGGTACTGGGTGGGCAACAGCTTGGCGGTGATGGTCTGGAACCGCGAATCGCGGTAGCGCATGACATCGTCGACCTGCACGGCGGTACTCATGCAGACGCTCCCGCGCGCGGGCTGCGCCGATACAGCGTGCGCCCGCACGGCTGGATCAGATCGGCCGCGTGCAGGTAGTTCTCCGAATGCCCGGTGTAGAGCAGACCGTCGTCGCCCATGTGGCTGACCAGCCGCGACAGGATGCCGCGCTGGGTCGGTTTGTCGAAGTAGATCATCACGTTGCGGCAGAACAACGCCGCATACGGGCCGCCCACGTCGTAACGCGGTGCCAGCAGGTTCAGTTGGCGGTATTCGATGAGCTGGCGCAATGCCGGGATCACCCGGCACTTGCCCTCGTTGGGGCCGCTGCCGCGCTGGAAGTACTTGCGCTTGATCGATGCGTCCAGCGAGGCGACGCGGTCGATGGCGTAGACGCCGCGCGAGGCGGTCTCCAGCACCTGGGTGTCGACGTCGGTGGCGACGATGCTGACCGGCGGGGTCAAGGTGCCGAAGGCTTCGCAGGCGGTGATGGCGATGGAGTAGGGCTCTTCGCCGGTGGAGGCCGCGCACGACCAGATCTTCAACGGCGCCTGCGAGGCGCGCTTTTGCAGTTCTTCGCGCAGCTTGTCGAAGTGGTGCGGCTCGCGGAAGAACGAGGTCAGGTTGGTGGTCAGCGCGTTGGTGAACGCCTGCCATTCCTCCTCGTCGTTGCCTGCTTCCAGCTGGTCCAGGTAGTCGCGGAAGGAGCGCAGGCCGAGCACGCGAAGGCGACGCGACAACCGGCCATACACCATGTCGCGCTTGGCCGGAGCCAGGGCGATGCCGACACGCTGATAGATCAGGTCGCAGACGCGCTTGAAATCGCGGTCGCCAAAATCAAATTCGCGTGTGTCTGAAGCGGGAGTCGAGGTGGTCGTCATATCCATACGCGTCGTTAGCTATGACTGGATATCGGCCATGTGGTCATGCAACTGAAGCACCAATCGTGCATTGCAGACAGCCGGGTCCGCTGGCGGTGCACGGCGCTGCGCGGGCGGTGCGATCGCAGCCGGCGGCAGGGCAGTGCGCGCTGCGCCGGGGGCAGATACACAAAGCCCCGGCAGTGCCGGGGCTTTGTGGGGAGACAGCAGCGGCTTAGAACTCCTGCCAGTTACCGTCGGCCAGCGCGGCCTGCGGCTTGGCCGGGCGCGATGGGGTGGCTTCACGCGTCGCCGCCTTGGCTGCGGACTTCACCGCGACCGGGCGCGAGGCGACCGGGCGTACGCGCGCGGCCGGGGCGGCCGGCTCGTCCAGCTTGAACACCGACACCGCTTCGGCCAGGTGGCCGGCCTGTTCTTCCATCGAGCGTGCGGCCGCAGTGGCTTCTTCCACCAGGGCGGCGTTCTGCTGGGTGGTCTCGTCCATCTGGGTGATGGTCTGGTTGACCTGCTCGATGCCGGTCGACTGTTCCTGCGAGGCGGCAGAGATCTCGCCCATGATGTCGGTCACGCGCTGCACGCTGGCCACGATCTCGGCCATGGTTGCACCGGCCTTGCGTACCAGGGCCGAGCCCTCGGCCACCTTGTGCACGGAGTCGTCGATCAAGCCCTTGATCTCCTTGGCGGCACCGGCCGAGCGCTGTGCCAGCGTACGCACTTCCGAGGCGACCACGGCAAAGCCGCGACCCTGTTCGCCGGCACGGGCGGCTTCCACCGCCGCGTTCAGGGCCAGGATGTTGGTCTGGAACGCGATGCCGTCGATCACCGAGATGATGTCGGCGATCTTCTTGGACGAGGCTTCGATGCCCGACATGGTGGTGACCACCTGCGAGACCACCTCGCCGCCCTGCGAGGCCACGCCGGTGGCGCCGATGGCCAGCTGGTTGGCCTGGCGGGCGCTTTCGGCGTTCTGCCGGACGGTGGAGGTGAGCTCCTCCATCGAGGCGGCGGTTTCTTCCAGATTGGCGGCCTGCTGCTCGGTACGATGCGACAGATCGCTGTTGCCGGAGGCGATCTCGCCGGCCGCCGAGTTGATCGCTGTGGACGAGACCTTGATGCGCCCGACGATGTCGGCCAGCTGCTCGGCGGTGGCATTGGCATCGTCGCGCATCTGTGCGAACACGCCGCTGAATTCGCCATGCATGCGCACGGTCAGGTCACCGCGCGACAGCGCCGACAGCAATGCCGAGATCTGCTCCAGGCTGCCGGCATTGGCGTCCAGCAGGCCGTTGAGCTGCTGGGCCAGCTGCAGGAAGAAGCCCTGCTTGCCGTCGGTTTCCACCCGGCCGCTCATGTCGCCGCTGGCGGCGGCACGCACGATGCGGGCGACTTCTTCTTCGACCTGGACTTCGATGGTGCGGTCGCGCCACTCGCAGACCTCGCCGGTGCTTTCGCCGTGCTCGTTCTTGATCGAGGTGACGGTCTGGGTCACCACGAACTCGCCATAGCGCTCTTCGAAGCTGGTGATGCCGTCGCGTTCCAGTGCTGCGATGGCCTTGCGCACGGTCGATTCGGGCATGCCGAGATAGCTGATGTGCTGGCCGATGATCTTGTTCGCATCGAAGTCGGACGATGCCAGGCGGATGCTGCCTTCGTAATGCGTCACAATCTTCATGAACGCCTCGTTGGCGTAGATGATGGTGCGATCGGCATTGGTGATGAAGGTGCCGGTGGACGATTCGTCCAGCGCGGTGCGGATACGCAGGTTTTCGTCGGCGATCTTCTGATCGCGTTCGATGCGTTCCTTCAGGTCGCGCTGCATGCGGTGCATGGAGCGCATCAGTTCGCCCACTTCGTCCTGGCCCTGCACATTGATCTGGCCATCGAGCTTGCCGCTGGCGATTTCGGTGGCGGTGGACACGGCGCCGCGCATGCTCTTGACGATGGAGCGTGCGAACAGGAATGCCAGGCCCAGGCCACCGGCGATGCCGATCAACAGCACCATCACGGTCAGCGATACCGAGGTGGCATGGACCTTTTCGGCCTTGCTCTTGGCAGCCTGCGCCAGCTTGTTGTCTTCGACGATCAATGCGGCCAGCGAATACTTGGCCTTGTTGTGCAGGGTGCGGGTCTCGCCGACAAAGGTGTCGACGGCATCGTCGGGCAGATTGAGCTCGATCATTTCGTCGACGCTGGCGTAGGACGCGGCTGCCTTCTTCCAGTCGGCCACGAACACGTCGAACAGCTTCTTCTGCTGCGGGCTCTCGATCAGGCGGGGATAGCCCTTGATCGTGGCATCGATTTCACCATGGAGCCGCTTGGCGCGGACCTTGGCTTCCTGCTTGACCGAGTCGCTGGCGCGCACCAGATTTTGATAGGCCGCATTTCGATATTCGCCGAGCATGCCGCGCAGGTCGCCTGCTTCGCGCACGCTGGACATGGTGTTGCCGGCCAGGTCGCGGGTGACGTTATTGAGCGACGCCAGGCCCGCATAGGCGATGATGCCCTGCACCAGCATGATCAGCAGCACGATGCCGAACGCCAGCATCAGCTTGGGCATCAGTTTGAGATTGTTGATCCATTGCATTGACACGATTCCCCGATAGAAGTCAGTGCGCATAACCGCAAACGGCAGATCGCCACGCACGAGGGCGTGGCGATCTGCGGGGCGATTACTTGATGGTGGCCAGCTTCAGGCTGGCCGGCGAGCTGACTTCGATTTCGGCACGCGAGCTGTCGCGCTGGATCTTGCCGAGCACACAGACGTCCTTGCCTTCCAGGCTTTCCGGGGCAAAGCTGAACTTGCCGCGGTTGGCGCCGTCGATGCGGGCCGAGAAGGTGTGACGCGGGAACATGCCGCCCATGTACAGGAAGGTGGGTTCACCTTCCGAGCTCTGGGCGTACTTGGCCTTTTCGACCTTGCCGCACACCATGCCGTCCTTGCCGACGAAACGGGTCGCCATTTCCGGCGGAATCATTTCCTGCGACTGAGCCGACAGCGTGGGAGCAACAATCACGAGAGCAGCGACGGGGAGGAGCGAGAGCAGGAACTTCATAGGGATTCTCCAGAATCAAAAGTCGAACGGTGACCCGTTTGTGTACGCGGGCTTCTATTCAGCTATCGGCTAGCCGCCGTTCAACTTGAATCCGAAAAATGTGATTTCTATCTCACTTCAACTTCGTTGTGCGTCTCGTGTCGGGAAGCTCCCGACACCAGATGGTCTGAATCAGGCCGCTTCTTCGGCCAGTTGCTGCTGACCGAGCTCGGTGCTGTCCAGCAGGGTCTCGATATCCAGCAGGATCAGCATGCGATCGTCCTGGGTACCGATGCCCGAGATGAAGCGGGTGTCGACCGAGGCGCCGAATTCGGGGGTGGGGCGGATCTGGTCGTCGTTGAGCGGAATCACGTCCGAGACGCTGTCCACCACGATGCCGACGACGCGGTCTTCGACGTTGAGCACGATCATCACGGTGAAGGCGTCGTAGCGCGCTTCTTTCAGGCGCAGCTTCAGGCGCAGGTCGATCACCGGCACGATGGTGCCGCGCAGATTGATCACACCCTTGATGTAATCCGGTGCGTCGGGCAGGCGGGTGACCGAATCGTAGCCGCGGATTTCCTGCACCTTCAGGATGTCCACGCCGTAGTGTTCTTCGCCCAGGGCGAAGCTGAGGAATTCACCACCGGTGCCGGTGGTCGTGCTTTTGTCGTTCATGGAAACTCCGGGCGTTGCGGCTGAGTGTCGGATTGCAGCTATAGGAAAAGCATGCGGATGAGGATTGCCCTAGCAACATCGGCGCAGCGCAGGGCAACTTTAGCCGTGCGCCGCAGCTGGTGCGGGTGGGTTCAGAACACGCCGCTCTTGCGCGCATTGCGCTGGCGGTCGACCCGGAAGATATAGCGCTGGATGGTCTCGTCGGCACCGCGTGGCAGGTCGCTGAACTGCATGCCGACGCGGAAACCTTCGCTGCCGTTGGGCAGGGTCTGCTTGTACTGGCTGCACACCGTCAGCGGCAGGGTGATCGGCGCGGTGTCGGGCAGTTGCAGCGTGCAATTGCGGTAGGTGCGCTGCGGTTCGAGCAGAGGCATGCCATCGGTGAGCGAGACCGCCAGGCCGCCGCTGCTGATATCGATCACGCGCAGCTGCAGGTTGAGATTGCCGCCCTGTGCCTCGTCCTGGCGAATGATGCAGATGGGCGAGTCGGTGATCGGCGTTTCCAGCCGGTACGACTCGCGACGCTGCAGGTGATACATCGCCTCGGGCAGCTCGGCGCGGAAGGCGACGTGGATGTCGCGCTCCAGCCGCTCGGGCGTTTCCAGGCGGAAGCGGATATTGACCCGTTCCAGTTGTGCGTAGCACAGCAGGTACTTGGCGTCCTGGATGGCGCGGTTGGAGGCTTCGTTATGGCTGCCGTCCAGAATCACGCAGTCGTCGTCTTCGTCCACCTCGAGCACGGCGGTGGGCACGGCCATGTCGCGCCCGGCCACATGCATGGTCACGATGGCGCGCTGGTCGAGCAACTGGCGTAGCAGGCCACGGATCTGCCGTTTGTTGCGCAGCAGATAGCGCTCGTCACCTTCGGCGAGGTGGTCGGCGTCGTGGTCCAGCTCTGAGGTATCGCCTTGGGACATGGGCACAGGCACAGTAGATGCGGGAAGCCGCCGGAACGGTTGTCCCGGCGTCGCCTTGATATCGGCGGCAAAGCGAAATCTTTAAGAGCGGCTGACAAAAACTATTGCGTGAAGCGTTGGTTGCTTTGGGCGTTGTGTTCTCAGCGGCTGGATAGTGCACATGGATCAAGTGTAGAGCGCGTGGTGCTGCCGCTTGGCTGCAGGGCCCTTGCCCGCCCACCATCGCAGAACACGCTGCAAGTGCATCCATCTAGGCGCTGGCGCGGCATCCATGCCGCGAAAGGTCCCGCGACGGTGGGCGGACAGGGACCAGTGGAAATGGTCTGTGTGCAGGGTTCCAGGCCTCTTTTTTAGTTGCCGTGTTTCGATGGACTTGGGGAGTGCAGATATATAAGTCGCAGAGCGGGTGATCTGCGGGCTGGCTGCAGGGCCCTTGCCCGCCCACCATCGCAGGACACGCCGCAAGTACGTCCCTGTAGGCTCTTACGCGGCATCCATGCCGCGTAAGGTCCCGCGACGGTGGGCGGGCAAGGACCAGTGGAGATGGTCGGTGTGCACGGCAAGAGCAGTGCTTGATGCGCGTTGTTCTGATCTCGCGTCCCAAAATCTTCCCATTACAAGCCGAGCAACAAGCCTTTAAGAAAGCGGCCGACCAACTTCCTGGCGCGGTGTCCTTGCCGGTTGCGGGACCCTTGGCGGCATGGATGCCGCCAAGGCGCCTCCATGGACGGATGCACGGCGTGTCCCGCGAGCGGTGAGGGCACCGCGCACTCGACTCAACGGGCTTTTGATTCAATCAGCGGATCGCGCCTAAACGACGAGGCGCAGTCTCCACTGACGGATTGATGGCCTGTCCCGCAAGCGGCGAGGGCAGCGCGCCCTCGAATCAGATACTCGACGGGCGCGCCGTCGTCGTCTGTCGCATCAGGTGTAGGCGTGGCGTGCGTTGGCCAGCAAGGTGTTGAGTTGGTCCTGCTGTTCCAGGCGGAACACGGCCACTGCATCCACCAGTTGCGCGGCCTGGTCTTCCATCGCGCGTGCAGCCGCGGTGGCTTCTTCCACCAGCGCGGCGTTCTGCTGGGTGGTTTCGTCCATCTGGGTGACGGTCTGGTTGACCTGGGTGATGCCGGCGGCCTGCTCGCGCGAGGCGCTGGTGATCTCGCTCATGATGTCGGTGACGCGCTGCACCGAGCTGACCACCTGCTGCATGGTGCTGCCGGCTTCGGACGCCAGTGCGGCACCGTTGCCGATGCGGGTGACCGAGTCCTGGATCAGGTGCTTGATCTCCTTGGCTGCGCCGGCCGAACGCTGTGCGAGCGTACGTACTTCCGAGGCGACCACGGCGAAGCCGCGGCCCTGTTCGCCGGCGCGTGCGGCTTCCACTGCCGCGTTCAAGGCCAGGATATTGGTCTGGAAGGCGATGCCGTCGATGACGCCGATGATCTCGGCGATCTTCTTGGACGAGGTGTCGATGTCGGCCATGGTGGTGACCACGCGGCCGACCACATCGCCGCCCTGGGCCGCCACGCCGGCGGCGTCCAGCACCAGGCGGTTTGCCTGGTCGGCGTTGTCGGCATTCTGCTTGACGGTGGCGGTGAGCTCCTCCATCGAGGCGGCGGTTTCTTCCAGGGCCGCGGCCTGCTGTTCGGTGCGACGCGACAGGTCGCCATTGCCGGTGGCGATCTCGGTGGCGGCCGAGTTGATCGCCAGCGAGGAGTCCTTGATCCGGCGCACGATGCCGGCCAGCTGATCGGCAGTGGCATTGGCATCGTCGCGGATGGTGGCGAACACGCCTTGCAGGTCGCCATCCATGCGCGCGGTCAGATCGCCCTGCGACAACGCAGAGAGCAGGGCGGACACGCGCGACAGCCCGTCCGCATTGTTGTCCAGCAGCGCGTTGAGTTGCTGGGCGAGCAGCAGCAGGAAGCCCTGCTTGCCTTCCAGGCCGACGCGCTCGCTCAGGTCGCCGGCGGCGGCGGCCTGCACGATACGTGCGACCTCCTGTTCCACCTGGACTTCCTGGGTGCGGTCGGCCCATTCGACCACAAAGCCCATGCGCTCGCCGGCCGCGCCCAGCACCGGGTTGACCACCAGCCGCATGGTGCGGCCACCGACATGGATCTGCGCGGTGTGGGTGCCGGTGAGCTGGTCGAGCATGCGTGCCTGGTGCTCGGGCTTGCGATGGAACTGGTCGATGCTGGCATCGATCAGCGCATCGGCATCGAAGTTGGGCAGGTCGCGGCGCAGTTCGTCCTGCACGCTCTTGAGCATGCGTTGCAGCGGGCGGTTGACGTAGATGATGCGGCGATCGGCATCGGCGATCATCACGTTGGTGCTGACATCGTCCAGCGCGGTGCGCACGCGCAGCGCTTCGCTGGCGATCAGCTGATCGCGTTGCAGCCGCGCGCGCAGGTCGTCGCGCATGGCGCGCGCGTTGAGCAGCAGGCGACCGAGTTCGTCGTGGCGGTCGATCTCGATCGGGTTGTCCAGGCGCCCGGCAGCCACATCGCCGAGCACGCGTTCCACCGCCAGCAGCGGGCGGGTGACCATCTTGCGCGCGGCGATGAAGACCACTGCGATGCACAGGCCCAGCACCACCAGCGAGAACAGCAGCATGCTGCCCATCAGCTCGTCCAGCGGGCCGTCGATGGCACTGCGCGGCTGGGTGCCGATCACCGCCCACTGCCACGGCGCGTAGCGCTGGGCGGTGACTTCGAAGGCCTGGGCGTTGCCCTGGGCATCGCGCAACTGCAGGCTGGCGCTGGGCTGCTTGCCGTCCAGCACCGACTGCAGCAGCGATTGCTGCTCGGCCGGCACCAGCGCCGCCAGCGTGGCCGGTGTGCCCGGCGGTGCGGCGATGACCTGGCCCTGGTGCTCGCCCGGCGCCATGTCGACGATGAGGAAATAACCGTCCTGGCCCAGCTTGGTGGTGCTGACCTGCGCCTTCAGCGCGGCCAGGCCCTGGGTGTAGTTGCGCCCGACGAACAGTGCGCCGATCACCTCGCCGGCGGCGTTGCGCAGCGGCTGGTAATGGGTCATGTACTGCTCGCCGAACAGCTGCGCCTGGCCGGTGAAGGCCTTGCCTTGCGACAGTGCGGCGTAGGCCTTGCCCTTGCGGTCGAGCAGGGTGCCGATCACGCGCTCGTTCTGCTTGTTGCGCAGCGAGGTGGTGATGCGCACGAAGTCGTCACCGGTGCGCGCAAAGATCGTGGCGACCCCGCCGGCGGTCTGCGCGAAGCGATCCACGGCGTCGAAGTTGAGATTCAGTGCATGCTTGCCGGCACGCAGCGACGGCGTCTGCTGCGCGCCGATGGCGACGGTGCTGGCGGTGTCGAGAGTGCGCTCGCCGCTGGGGAGCATGGTCTCAAATACGCTGCCCAGGCGCTGGGTGCCCTCGGTCAGGGTGACGTCGTACATCGCCACCGACTGCTGCATCAACCGGGTGCTGGAGCGCAGCTCGGCCTTGACCTGGGATTCGATGTCGTCGGCGGACTGGCGGTAGATGGTCAGGGCCAGCAGGCCGAGGGAGAGCGCGATCACCACGGTCAGCAGCGCGGACAGCCGGGTGCCGACGGACAGGCGGTTGAAGGAGTGCATGAGGAATCGACCTTGCCCGGGGGAGGGCGTTACGGATGCGTGAAGTCGATAGCGGCCGTTTATGCAATTAATTGATGGTTTGTGTCGAAATCCGCACAATTGTCCAGTTCGCTTTCCCGATTGGGCCGCTGCGGCGATGTAGTAATTGTTAATTCTTGATGAAGTATGACGCGTCGCCTGACGCCCGCCGGCGGATGTCGACAGATTCTCGGAACAAAAAAAGGGCCGCTTCCCTCGCCAGGAAGCGACCCTCAAGATTCGTCACCGAATCAAACTGCGCTCGAATGGTATTTCTGGAGACTGCGGGTGTGACGCGTTGCGGTGGGGCTCAGAACTCCTGCCAGTCGCTCGGATCGGCGGTGGCTGCCACCGTCGTCTTGCCGGTGTTGCTGCGGCGCGGGGCCGCGTTGCTGCCGGCACGGGCAGCCGGGCGGGCGGCAAAGCGTGCATTGACCGGCGCAGCGACCATCGACGCGGGCTGACGTGCGGCCGGGCCCTGCTCGACGATCTTGAACACGGCCACCGCCTCGGTGAGCTGCTGGGCCTGTTCTTCCATCGCGCGGGCGGCGGCGGTGGCTTCTTCCACCAGCGCGGCGTTTTGCTGGGTGGCTTCGTCCATGTGGGTGACGGTCTGGTTGACCTGCTCGATGCCGGCCGACTGTTCCTGCGAGGCGGCGGAGATCTCGCCCATGATGTTGGTGACACGCTGCACGCTGGCCACGATCTCGGCCATGGTCTTGCCGGCCTGGTCCACCAGCTGCGAACCGTCGGCCACCCGCTGCACGGAGTCGTCGATCAGGCTCTTGATCTCCTTGGCCGCCGCCGACGAACGCTGTGCCAGGGTGCGCACCTCGGAGGCGACCACCGCAAAGCCGCGGCCCTGGTCGCCGGCACGCGCCGCTTCCACGGCGGCATTCAGGGCCAGGATGTTGGTCTGGAACGAGATGCCGTCGATGACGCTGATGATGTCGGCAATGCGCTTGGACGAGGCCTCGATGCCGCTCATGGTGTCGACCACCTTGCTGACCACCTCGCCGCCCTGCGAGGCCACGCTGGCGGCGCCGATGGCGAGTTGATTGGCCTGGCGTGCGCTTTCGGCGTTCTGGCGCACGGTGGAGGTGAGCTCCTCCATCGAGGCGGCGGTTTCCTCCAGGTTGGCGGCCTGCTGTTCGGTGCGCTGCGACAGATCCTGGTTGCCGGCTGCGATCTCGCTGGCGGCGGCGTTGATCGAGGTGGCCGAGTGCTGGATGTGCCCGACGATGCCGGACAACTGGGTCGCCGTGGCGTTGGCGTCGTCGCGCATCTGTGCAAACACGCCCTTGAACTCGCCGTCCATGCGTGCGGTCAGGTCGCCGGCGGCAATCGCGCGCAGGATGCCCGACAGCGACTGCAGGCTGCCGTCGGCGGTAGCCATCAACTGGTTGAGGCTCTCGACCATGACGCGGAAATCGAACTGGAACTGCGCCGCATCGCCGCGTGCACCGAAGTCGCCGTCGGCGGCGGACTGGGCCAGCTGCTTGATCTGCTGATTCATCGCCGCCAGGTTGGTTTTCACCTGCGCCATGGTGTCGGTCAGCCTGGCCTTTTCGCCGGGCAGCGCGTCCATGTCCTCGCTGAGGTCGCCGATGGCGTAGCGGCCCATGATCTGCGCCAGACGCAGCGTGACCTGGACGTGGCTGTCGACCAGGGCGTTGGTATCGCCGGCCATGCGGCCGTAGTCGCCCGGGAACGCGTCGGCATCCATGCGGAAGCTGATCTGGCCGTTGTCGTGGCGCTTGGCCATGTCAAGCTGCGCGGTGATCAGGTTGCGCACCTGCGACTGCATCTTGTCCATTGCCTGCAGCAGACGACCGGTTTCATCGCTGGCCTCGCTGTGCACTTGGTTATCGAGCCGGCCGTCGGCGATCGCTTCGGCGGCGCGGGTGGCGCGGTTCAACGGGCCGGTGAGGCTGCGGGTGATCGTCCAGGCCAGCAGGGCGCTCAGCAGCACCACGGCCAGGCCGCCGCCGATCAGCATGGCGCGGCCACGCGCCATCGAGGCATTGGCCTGGTCGTAGGCCAGCTGGCTGCTCTTGCGCTGCGCATCCGAGTAGGTGCGGATCGCATCCTGCCAGCGCTGGGTGGCCGGTGCGGCGCGTTCGAGCAGGATCGGCATGGCCTGGTCGACCTTACCGGCCGTGCCCAGTTCGCGCACCTGCTGGTTATGCGCCAGCGCCTGCTCGCGGGTCGAATCCAGCGCGTTGCGCAATTGCTGGTCGTGCGCGTCGGCGGGGAACGCGTAGAGTTTCTCGCGCAGTTCCTTGTAGCGGATGCGCTGGGCGTCGATCACGTCGCCGAACTGGCGATTCTGTTCGGCAGTGGTCGGCAGCACGATGTTGCGCAGGTTCAACGAGATGGTGGCATTGGCGTCCAGCATGTCGGTGGCGTACTGGATCATCGCCATGTTGCGGTTGACGATGGTGTCCAGGCGCTCACGTGCCTGGCTGAGCGTGTACAGGCCGGCGGCCACCAGCGCGCAGGACAGAAGGATCAACACGCCGAAGGCCAGGGAGAGGCGCTTGCCGACGTTGAAGCGGTGCAGAAAGGAATTCATTGGGTGACCTGAGCGAATGTGCCGTTAGGTGGACTGGCATGCGATGCACTACTGGAGCAGTGCGTCGCACGTCATGCCTTGTGTGATGCGTCGGTCAGATAACGGCGTTAGAACTGCTGTATTGAGGCAAGCCGGGCTGGCCGGTAAAGCCGGGTCTCAGGCACGTGACTGCCATGTGTACAAGGGGTAGGGAATTGGTGGGGGTGTGTCAGGAATTCCCCTAGAAAACACACGTTGAACGCGGTTTTGGAGGCAACGCGAGAGAGTCCGGGATGCACGATGTGAAGTGCGATTTCACGCCGGACGCGGTGTATGCGGGCCTGCGGGCAGCTGGTATGGTGCGCACAACGCAAAACGGCACCGCGTGTGCGGTGCCGTTGTGAACCTACTGCAGATGCGGATTGCAGGGCCGGGTGCTCGAGCGTGGTGTCGAGCGTGTGGATCCCGCGCACCGTGCACGCCGGTTGCGACAACTGGCGTGCACTGCTGTCGATGTGCTGACAGTGCTTGCTGCCGGTTTAGAACTCCTGCCAGTCGCCCACGTCGTTTGCCGTTGCCGATGCACCCGCGGTGCTGCGGCGCACGGGCGCGGCCGTGCTGGCGCGGGCGATCGGGCGCGGTGTGCTGCGGGCATTGGCGGGCGCATTGGCAATGGCCGACAACTGGCGCGCCACCGGTGCGTGTTCGGCAACCTTGAACACGGCGACCGCTTCGGTGAGTTGCTGGGCCTGTTCTTCCATCGCCCGCGCGGCGGCGGTGGCTTCTTCCACCAGCGCGGCATTCTGCTGGGTGGTTTCGTCCATCTGGGTCACGGTCTGGTTGACCTGCTCGATGCCGGAGTACTGCTCCTGCGATGCAGAGGAAATCTCGCCCATGATGTTGGTGACGCGTTGCACGCTGGCAACGATTTCGGCCATGGTGGTGCCGGCCTGGTCGACCAGGGTGGCCCCCTGGGTGACCTTGTCGACCGAGTCGTCGATCAGGTGCTTGATCTCCTTGGCGGCACCGGCCGAGCGCTGTGCCAGTGTGCGTACTTCGCTGGCGACCACTGCAAAGCCGCGCCCCTGTTCGCCGGCACGCGCCGCTTCCACTGCGGCATTCAAAGCGAGGATATTGGTCTGGAAGGCGATGCCGTCGATCACGCTGATGATCTCGGCGATCTTCTTCGACGAGCTCTGGATGTCGGACATGGTGGTGACCACCTTGGCCACCACATCGCCGCCCTGCGACGCCACTGCGGCCGCGCCGATGGCGAGCTGGTTGGCCTGGCTGGCGTGTTCGGCATTCTGCTTGACGGTGGAGGTGAGCTCTTCCATCGAGGCGGCGGTTTCTTCCAGGTTGGCGGCCTGCTGCTCGGTGCGCTGCGACAGATCCTGGTTGCCGGAAGCGATTTCGCCCGAGGCCAGGCCGATCGCGTCGGCAGCGGTCTGGATGCGGCCCACGATGCCGGCCAGCTGTTCGGCGGTGGCGTTGGCGTCGTCGCGCATCTGTGCAAACACGCCCTGGTACTGGCCACTCATGCGTGCGGTGAGATCGCCGGCGGCGATCGACTGCAGCAGGCCGGACAGCGACTGCAGGTTGCCGTCGGCGGTGGCCATCAAGGTGTTGAGGCTTTCCACCATGATGCGGAAGTCGAACTGGAACTGCTCGGCATTGCCACGCGCGGTGAAGTCGCCGTTGGCGGCGGCCTGTGCCAGCTGCTTGATCTCGGCGTTCATCGTCGACAGGTTCAATTTGACCTGATTCATTGCCGTGGTGATGGCGGCTTTTTCGCCCGGCAGCTGCGGCATGTCTTCGCTCAGGTCACCGATCGCATAGCGCTCCACCAGGTGGATGGTCTGCATCTTGACCTTGATGTGCGCGGCGACCAGCTCGTTGGTGTCCTTGGCCATGCGGCCGAAATCGCCCGGGAAGGCGCCGGCATCCATGCGGAAGCTGATCTGGCCGTCATCGTGGCGCTTGGCCATGTCCAGCTGCGCGGTGATGAGGTTGCGCACCTGGCCCTGCATGCGATCCATGGCCTGCAACAGGCGGCCGGTTTCGTCGTTGGACTGCGTGCGTACGTCGTTGTCGAGATTGCCGTTGGCGATCGCTTCGGCGGCGCGGGTGGCCTGGGTCAACGGGCGCACCAGGCTGCGGGTGATCAGGAAGCCGAGCAGGGTACTGAACAGCACCACCGCCACGCCGCCGCCGATCAACAGCGCACGGCCGCGGGCCATTTCTGCCGTCGTGGCCACATAGGCTTCCTGGGTGCGCTGACGCTGCAGATCCGAATACTCCGTCAACGCATCCTGCCATTGCTGCGTGCCCGGTGCGGCCTTTTCCAGCAACAGCTTGAGTGCCTCATCAGCCTTGCCGGTCAGGCCCAGCTGCACGACGGTGTCCCTGGTCTCGCGGGCCTGCTCACTGGCAAGGTCGATCCGCTCGCGGATCTGGGTGGCCTGGGGCGAGGCCGAAAACGCATACAGCTTGCGGCGCGTGTCTTCGTAGCTCTTCAGCTGGTTCTTGATGATGGCGTAGAAGCGCAGATTGTCTTCTTGCGAGGTCGGCAACACGATGTTGCGCAACTGCACGGCGATGACCGAGGTGGCGTTGGTCATGTCCTGAGCGTACTGCATGATCGTGATGTTGCGGTTGACCACCGTGTCCATGCGATCGCGGGCCTGCGCCAATGTATGCAGGCCGGCGGCGACAAGTGCGCACGACAACAGGATCAGCGTGCCGAAGGCGAAGCTCAGGCGCTTGCCGACGTTGTACCGTTGAAGAAGAGCGATCATTTGGGGGTCTCAAGGCAGTGGGACAAGAAGGAACAAGACGCGTCGGGTTGACGCGTGGGCGATGCGCAGTGACGGCGCAGCAGGCAGGCATCCAGCCGATCCATCGCCCGGGCCGTAGCGCGGCCCGGGCGATTGCAAGGCAGGTAGGCGTGCCGTTGTAGGTAACGGCCAGCGGCTATGGCACTGAACTGGTCAGCCCCGCTGCGTATGGGTGGCCGTCACCGAAGTGACGCGCATGTGCACAAACGGCCGAAAAATGCTGATGGGAGCGCTATCAACGCGCCTGCCCGCATCGGCGGATTCACATCTGTCTCACCCCATCGGGCGCGATGCGAAACGCCAGGCGCGAGCATGGCCGGGTGCAAGACACCGGCGGATGTAGCAATCCACCCGGCGATGCGACCTTGTCGCACCCGCGCGTAGAAGCAGGGCTTGGCCTGCGCCAGGCATCGAACGTGCCCTGCGCCGTGTTGACGCGGCAGCGGCGATCTCATGCCGCTGCATTGGTTTGGATCAGATGCAGCGCATTCTTACGGAACAGGGGCTGTCACGTTGCACGAGGGCCCCGTGCGCCGGCCCGCAGGTGTGCGACAGACCGCGCGGCGCGCACACGCACATCCGCATGCGACCGCGTCACGCGGCGCGCACGAGCCTGGCCGGCCTGGCGAGGCCGTGCAGTTGGAACACCGACACCGCATCGCGCAACTGCTGCGCCTGTGCTTCCATCGCACGCGCGGCGGCAGTGGCTTCTTCCACCAGCGCGGCGTTCTGCTGGGTGGACTGGTCCATCTGCGCGATGGTCTGGCCGACCTGTTCGATACCCTGCGACTGCTGCTGCGAGGCTTCGCTGATCTCGTGCATGATCTCGGTGACGCCGCGCACCGAATCGACGATGTCCTGCATGGTGCGGCCGGCCTGGCTGACCAGCACATTGCCTTGCTCGACCCGGTTCACCGAATCGTCGATCAGCTGCTTGATCTCCTTGGCCGCGCCGGCCGAGCGCTGCGCCAGGGTACGTACCTCGGAGGCGACCACCGCAAAGCCGCGCCCCTGTTCGCCGGCGCGTGCAGCTTCCACCGCCGCATTCAAGGCCAGGATATTGGTCTGGAACGCGATGCCGTCGATGACCGAGATGATGTCGGCGATCTTGCGCGAGGCGGCCTGGATGCCGGCCATGGTGCCGACGACTTCGCCGACCACCGTGCCACCTTGCGCGGCCACCGCGGCGGCACCGACCACCAGCTGGTTGGCGCGCCGCGCATGCTCGGCGTTGTTGCGCACGGTGGAGGTGAGTTCCTCCATCGAGGCGGCGGTTTCTTCCAGGTTGGCGGCCTGCTGCTCGGTGCGCTGCGACAGGTCCTGGTTGCCGGCGGCAATCTCGCTGGCGGCATCGTTGATCGTGTCGGTGGACTGCTGGATGCGTCCGACGATATCGGCCAGTTGCACCACGGTGGCATTGGCATCGTCGCGCATCTGCGCGAATACGCCGTGGAAGTCGCCATGCATGCGGGTGGTGAGGTCGCCGGCGGCGATGGCCCGCAGCACGCTGGATAGCGCGCCCAGATTGCCATCGGCGGTGGCCATCAGCTGGTTGAGACTTTCCACCATGGCCAGGAAGTCGTGCTGGAAGCGCTGGGTATCGCCACGCACGCTGAAATCGCCGTTGGCCGCAGCCTGCGCCAGCAGCTTGATCTCGCTGTTCATCGCAGACAGGTTGCGCTTGACCGCGTCCATGGTGTCGCTGAACACGGCTTTTTCGCCGGGCAGGCGGTCCATGTCCTGGCTCAGGTCGCCGATGGCATAACGCGACATGATCTGGGCGAGTTTCATCTTCACCGCGATATGCGAGCCGACCAGGGCGTTGGTGTCGCGCACCATGGTGGCGTACGCGCCCGGGAAGGTCTCGGCGTCCATGCGATAACTGATCTGGCCGGCGTCGTGGCGCTGGGCCATCTCGCTCTGCGCGGCCAGCACGCGCTGCAGCTGCTCCTGCATCCGGCGCATGTTGTCGAGCAGCTGGCCGGTTTCATCGCGGCTGGGCGCGGCGATGCGCTCGCCGAGCTGGCCTTGCGCGATATTGGCGGCCACCACAGCGGCGCGGCGCACATTGCGGGTCAGCCGCGACAAGGTGTACCAGCCCATCGCTGCGATCAGCACCGCCAGCAGCGACAACCCGGCAATGGCCTGCCACATCGCGTTGCGGGCATCGGCCAGGTGGCGTTCGGACTGGCGCTGCAGGGCCTGCAGCGAGACGCTGCTGAGCGCCTGCATGGCTTGGCCGAGATCGTCGAGCGCAGCGTTCCATTGGGTGTCGGCGTTGGCGTCGCTGCCGTCCAGCGCGGTGCCGAGCGCGGCCAGCGCTGCGGTTGCACGCGTGGTTTCGGTCCTGGCGGCATCGGCCAGGGCGGGGTCGGGTTGTTCCAGCAGGCCCATCGCCTTGTCCAGCTCATGCCGGAAGCGCGCATGGCTGCGAGCCAACTGGCCGAGCTGTTCGCGCAGCATGGCGCGGCTGTCGGCCGCCTGTGACGGATCACTGGCCGCATCCAGGCGGGTCAGCGATTCGGTGGCATCGGGACTGTAGATCAGGGTGGCCACCACCAGGTGGTAGCTCTCGATATAGGGGGTATAGACCAGCTGGCTGTCGTCGCGCAAGGCGTCGAGCGCAGCAAATGCCTGCTCGCTGATCGCGGCGTAGCCGTCTGCAGCGGCGCTGGCGACGTGGCGCTGCTGCAGGCCCAGCAAGGCCTTCTGGCTGCGTTCGAAGCCCGGCATCGTGGCGGTGGTGGCCAGCAGGTGTTGCAGATCGCGATCGGCGCGCGCGGCCGCGGCTCCGGCGGCGTCACCGCTGTCGACGTGGGCGGCGTGCAGGTCGGTGATCAGGCCCAGCATCTGCCCAAGCGGCGCATAGCTGCGCAACTCGTTGCTGCTGATGGCCACACTTTCGTTGAGCTTGCCGCTGTACAGCAGTACCGGAATGACCAGGCCGGCCAAGGCCAGGATGCCGATCATGCCGAGTTTCTTGGCGATCGCCAGATCATCCCAGCGGCTGCTCCAGCGCTGGTGAGAGGGTGGGGCGGTCTGCGGCGACAGCACGGGCGAAGTGGTCATGGAGGATTCTCGTAGGCGTACGCAGCCTATCGGCCCATAACAGTTATGCCTTGAGCCGGTCGGCATCGATGCCGACCGGCTCCATTCAGACTGTCGTGCTCGCTTGGCTCAGAACTCCTGCCAGCTGGCGTCGTTGCTTGGCGCGGTGACCACGGCGCGCGGCTTGGACGCGGCGGTGCGTCCGGCCGCGACCACCTTGGCCTTCAGCGCGGGAGTCACCACCGGCCGCGGCGCGGCGGTGCGCACCGGCGCCAGGGCATTGGCGGCATCGGTCTTGAATACCGCCACCGCGTCGGTGAGCTGGGTGGCCTGGTCTTCCAGCGCACGTGCGGCGGCGGTAGCTTCTTCCACCAGCGCGGCGTTCTGCTGGGTGGCCTCGTCCATCTGGGTGACGGTCTGGTTGACCTGCTCGATGCCGGAGGACTGCTCCTGCGAGGCGGCGGAGATCTCGCCCATGATGTCGGTGACCCGCTGCACGCTGGACACGATCTCGCCCATGGTCTTGCCGGCGCTGTGCACCAGCACCGACCCTTCGGAGACACGCTGCACCGAGTCGTCGATCAGCCCCTTGATCTCCCTGGCGGCCGCGGAAGAGCGCTGCGCCAGCGTGCGCACTTCCGAGGCGACCACGGCAAAGCCGCGTCCCTGCTCGCCGGCGCGGGCGGCTTCCACCGCCGCGTTCAAGGCCAGGATGTTGGTCTGGAACGAGATGCCGTCGATGACCGAGATGATGTCGGCGATCTTCTTGGACGAGGCTTCGATGCCGCTCATCGTCTCGACCACCTTGCTGACGATCTCGCCGCCCTGCGAGGCCACGCCGGCCGCGCCGATGGCGAGCTGGTTGGCCTGGCGCGCGCTTTCGGCGTTCTGCTTGACGGTGGAGGTGAGCTCTTCCATCGAGGCGGCGGTTTCTTCCAGATTGGCGGCCTGCTGCTCGGTGCGCTGCGACAGATCCTGATTGCCGGCCGCGATCTCGCTGGCGGCGCCCTTGATCGACACCGCCGAGGCCTTGATGCCGCTGACGATCTCGGCCAGCTGCGTGGCCGTGGCATTGGCGTCGTCACGCATCTGCGCGAACACGCCGCGGAAGTCGCCGCTCATGCGTGCGGTGAGGTCGCCGGCGGCGATGGACTGCAGCAGGGTGGAGAGCGACTGCAGGTTGCCGTCGGCGGTGGACATCAGGTTGTTGAGGCTTTCCACCATCAGGCGGAAGTCGTACTGGAAGCGCTCGGCATCGCCGCGGGCGCTGAAGTCGCCGTTGGCCGCCGACAGTGCCAGGTGCTTGATCTCGGTATTCATTGCACCGAGATTGACCTTGACCTGCGCCATGGTCTCGCTGAGCACGGCCTTTTCGCCGGGCAGTTTTTCCATGTCTTCGGACAGGTCGCCGATCGCGTAGCGGCCCATGATCTGCGCCAGGCGCATCTTCACCGCGATGTGCGAGCCCACCAACGTGTTGGTGTCGTGCGCCATGCGGCCGTACTCGCCGGGGAAGGCGGTGGCATCGATGCGGAAGCTGATCTGGCCGTCGTCGTGGCGCTTGGCCATGTCGGTCTGCGCGGCGAGCAGGTTGCGCAACTGCAGCTGCATCTTGCTCATCGCCTTGAGCAGACGGCCGCTTTCGTCGTTGAATTGGGTGTCGACGTCGTTATCCAGTTTGCCGCCGGCAATCGATTCGGCTGCGCGGGTGGCCCGGCTCAGCGGCTGGGTGAGGCTGCGGGTGATCAGCAGGCCCAGCACGCCGCTCAGCAGCACCACCAGCAGCGAGCCGCCGATCAGCAGCTTGCGCGAGTCGTCCATGGATTGCAGTGCGACCGCAGAGGCCTCACCAGCCAGCTTGTCCTGCAGGGCGATGTTCTCGGCGATCTTGTCCTGCCATTGCTGCATCGCCGGCGCGGCCTGGGTCAGCAGCAAGGGCAGCGCCTCGTCGCTGTGGCCGGTCATGACCAGATCGATGACCTTGTCGTTCAGTGCCTTGACCACGGCGCGCCGGCGATCGATTTCTGCGCGGATCTCACGTCCCTGGTCAGACGGTGGAGTCGCATACAGCGCTTCGCGTGCCTTGGAGTAGTCGGCGCGCGCCGCCTGGATGAGCTCGATAAACTTGACATTATCTTCGTTGCTGGTGGGCAGCACCACGTTACGGATCTGCATCGCAATGACGGAATTGGCACTCATCATGGCGTGGGAGAGGCGGATCTTCTCCATGTTCTGATGCACCAGATGGTCCACCAGCGCGCGCGCGGAAGTCAGGCCGCGGTAACCGATAAAGGCAATGAGGCCGGATAAAACGATCAGGACAGCAAAAGCCGCCGCCAGCCGAGGTCCGACGTTGTAGCGTTGGAGAAGTGCAGTCATGACAGATCCTGGAAGGCTTTATGCGATGGATGGGAGCGACCGGATAATGCCAGCCCGTATTTTGCGTGACGTGTCGCTATACGCAGTAACGGCGCGCGGCCGCAGTGCTGAATACCTCGATATCAAAAAATATATAACCCGGTCAGGCTTGTGAGGAATATAAGTCGCCAGAGATGGATTTAATCGGTTTTTGTAATCGCTACCAGTGGAAATAATGCCGAACTCGACAGTTTGAATATTGCTACATAAGTAAAAGGTTATTTTAAAGCTGTTTTATTGCCTATCGGGTTGATGTGTCTTTTCAAAAGCGATGCGGCAATAAAAAAGCCGCGCTCCCAGGAGCGCGGCTTGTGTCTTTTACAGCGGCCAGTGCGCGGCCGCTGCGGCGTTTCCTAGAACTCGGCCCAATCCGACTCGTTGGACGGTGCCAGCGCCACTGCGGCGCGTGCAGCGGGCCTGCCGACCGGCGGCTTGGTCGCCGCTGCGCTGGCGGCAGTGGGCCGCTTGGCAGCGATCTGGCGCACCACTGGCGTGGCACGCGTCACCGCTTCCAGTTCGGCCGACAGGCGGAACAGGGCCACCGCTTCGGTGAGCTGCTGCGCCTGTTCTTCCATCGAACGCGCGGCGGCGGTGGCTTCTTCCACCAGCGCGGCGTTTTGCTGGGTGGCTTCGTCCATGTGGGTGACGGTCTGGTTGACCTGCTCGATGCCGGCCGACTGTTCCTGCGAGGCGGCGGAGATTTCGCTCATGATGTCGGTCACGCGCTGCACCGAGGAGACGATCTCGCTCATGGTGGTGCCGGCCTGGTTCACCAGCGCCGAGCCTTCGGCCACCTTGCTGACCGAGTCGTCGATCAGGCTCTTGATTTCCTTGGCGGCGCCGGCCGAGCGCTGCGCCAGCGTGCGCACTTCCGAGGCGACCACTGCAAAGCCGCGGCCCTGTTCGCCGGCACGCGCCGCTTCCACCGCCGCGTTCAAGGCCAGGATGTTGGTCTGGAACGCGATGCCGTCGATCACCGAGATGATCTCGGCGATCTTCTTGGACGAGGTCTGGATACCGGACATGGTGGTGACCACCTGGCCGACCACGCTGCCGCCATGCGAGGCCACATCGGCCGCGCCGATCGCCAGCTGGTTGGCCTGGCGTGCGTGCTCGGCATTCTGCTTGACGGTGGAGGTGAGCTCTTCCATCGAGGCAGCGGTTTCTTCCAGGTTGGCGGCCTGCTGTTCGGTGCGCTGCGACAGGTCCTGGTTGCCGGCGGCGATTTCGCCAGCGGCGGTGTTGATGGCCAGGGTGGAGTGCTTGATGCGCCCGACGATGTCGGTCAGGCGCTGGGTGGTGGCATTGGCATCGTCGCGCAGGCGCGCGAACACGCCGTGGAATTGCCCATCCATGCGTGCGGTCAGGTCGCCTTCGGCCACGGCGCCGAGCAGCTGCGACAGCTTGCCCAGGTTGCGGTCGCTGACCTCCATCATCGAGTTCAGGTCCGCCACCATCACTGCGAAGTCGTACTTGAAGCGCGCCGCGTCGCCGCGTGCGCTGAAATCGCCGGCCGCTGCGGCCTGCGCCAGCTGCTTGATCTCGGTGTTGATCGACAACAGGCTGGCCTTGGCGGCATCCATGGCTTCATGCAGGATGGCGCGGCTGGCCGGCAGACGGCGTGCGTCCTGGGTCAAATCGCCCTGTGCGTACTGGTTGAGGATGCGCACCGCATCGGTGATGGCATCCAGATGCTCGAAGATCATCGTGTTGATGCCAGTGGCCAGGGTGCCGTACACGCCGGGGAAATCCTCCGGCATGCGGTGGGTGATGTCTTCGGCCGCGTGCAGGTGCGACATGCGCGCGGTTTCGTCGCTGAAGCGGCGCAGCATCTGCGTCATGCTGCCGGTGGCGTCGAGCATCTGGCCGATTTCGTCCTTGCTGGTCTTGCTGACCTGCACGCTCAGATCGCCACGCGAGACCGCCTTGATGGCGCCCAGCGCCTTGGACAGCGGATTGGTGATGCTGCGTGCGATCAGCCAGCCGAAGGTTACCGACAGCGCCGCCATCAGCAGCGTGCCGATCAGCAATACCGCGCTGGTCAGCTTGAACGAGGCGTCGCTGGCCGCGACCATGTCGCTCAGGGCCTTGGATTGCTGTGCATACAGCTTGTCGACCGAGGCGAACAGTTCCTTGCGGATCTCGCCGGACTGCTTGCGCGAAAATTCCATCGCCGCAGCGCGGTCGGGTTCTGCATAGAGCTTGCGCAGCTGCTGGTTGGCGGCAAAGTAACGCGTGCTGGCATCGCTCAGCTTCGCGTATTCGGCCTGCAGCGGCGAGCCGGCGCCGATCTTGGCGTCCAGCAGCTTTTGCGTCTCGACGTACTTGGCCTGGATCTCGTCCATGCGTTTGAAGAACATCGCATAGCGTTCCGGATCGTCCAGATTGACGAACTGGCCCACTTCATAGACGCGGAATTCGCCGGCAAAGCCACGCAGCTCGGATAGACGGCTCAGCACCGGCACCACGTCCTGGTTGATCAGGGTGGTCTGCCGCTGCATCTGCTGCATGCGCGAAAAACCGAGCCCGCCAAGCAGGGCGGTCAACACGGCACTCAGGCAAAAGGCAAACATCAGTTTGCGGCGGATCGGCCAATCGTTGAACTTGTTCATCAGTAACTCCGGGGCATTGCGCAGGAACGCTCTCCAGCACGCTAGCGGCTGCCCGGCATGATTCTTTATCTTTGAAGGATGAACGGTGCGGCGGCCGGCTCGCGGATGCCGCGATCAGGCCGCCGGCAACGCAGCCGCGGCGGCCAGGGCGGGCAGGGCGGGCACGCCGGTGGCGCGGCCGCTGCGCGGGTGCGGCCCAGGCGTGGGCCGCCTGCACGCGTGGCTCAGAAGTCCTGCCACTGCCCGTCGTTGCCGCTGGCAAGCACCGGCGTGGTTGCCGGCTTGCGTGCAGCCGCTGCGCCGGGGCTGCGCTTGGGCGCAGCCACCGCCGCTGTGGCCGCCGGCGCTGCCGCCGCCGGCGCCGGCGCCGGCGCATCGGCAAGGGTGAAGCGCGACACCGCCTGGGCCAGCTGGCCGGCCTGGTCTTCCATGGTGCGCGCGGCGGCGGTGGCTTCTTCCACCAGCGCAGCGTTCTGCTGGGTGGCCTCGTCCATCTGGGTGATGGTGAGGTTGACCTGCTCGATGCCGGCCGACTGCTCCTGCGAGGCGGCGGCGATCTCGCCCATGATGTCGGTGACACGCTGCACGCTGGCCACGATGTCGGCCATGGTGGTGCCGGCCTGCTGCACCAGCACCGAGCCTTCGGCGACCTTGCTCACCGAGTCGTCGATCAGGTGCTTGATCTCCTTGGCCGCGCCGGCCGAGCGCTGCGCCAGCGTGCGTACTTCCGAGGCGACCACCGCAAAGCCGCGTCCCTGTTCGCCGGCACGCGCCGCTTCCACTGCTGCATTCAGGGCCAGGATATTGGTCTGGAAGGCGATGCCGTCGATGACGCTGATGATCTCGGCGATCTTCTTCGACGAGACCTCGATGCCGGACATGGTGGTGACCACCTTGGCCACCACCGCACCGCCTTGGGAGGCGACGCCGGCCGCGCCGATCACCAGCTGGTTGGCCTGGCGCGCGCTTTCGGCATTCTGCTTGACGGTGGAGGTCAGCTCCTCCATCGAGGCGGCGGTTTCTTCCAGATTGGCGGCCTGTTGTTCGGTGCGCTGCGACAGGTCGTTGTTGCCGGCGGCGATCTCGCTGGAAGCGGTGTGGATGCTGCCGGCGGCTTGCTGGATGCGTCCGATCACCAGTGCCAGCTGCTCGGCGGTGGTATTGGCATCGTCGCGCATGCGGGCAAACACGCCGTGGAAATCACCCTGCATGCGCGCGCTCAGGTCGCCATCGGCCAGTGCGCTGAGCAGGCGCGAGACCTCGGCGATGCTGACGGCGTTGGCATCGAGCAGGGCATTGAGCTGCTGCGCCAACTGCAGGAAGAAGCCTTGCTTGCCGGCGCTGTCGATGCGCCTGGACAGGTCGCCGGCCGCGGCGCTGCGCACCACATCGGCCACGTCGATTTCCACGCGTGCCTCGGCGGTGCGGTCGCGCCATTCGCAGACAAAGCCCAGATGCGCACCGGCCGGGTCGCGGATCGCCGAGACATCCTGGGTGATGCATGCCGCGCGGTACTGCACCTGGCGTTGCGCCGAATCCTGGCGATCCAGGCGTTGATAGATCTCCGCATCCTGCGCATTGCCTACTTCCAGCATGGACACCGATTGGCCAATCAGGTTGCTGGAGCGGTCGAACGCCGGCGCGCAGGCGTGGATGTCGTCGGCATAGGTCTGGAGCAAGGTCCGCAGCGCGGTGTTGGCGTAGATGATGGTCAGGTCCGGGTCGGCGATGTACATGCCGGTGGACGCGTTGTCGAGCGCGGTGCGGATGCGCAGGTTTTCCGCAGCGATGCTGCGCTCGCGCTCCAGGCGTTCGCGCAGGTCGCGCTGCATGCGCGCCAGTGCGGCCATCAGGCTGCGCGTGTGATGTGCGGCCACCGGAATGGGCTGGTCCAGGCGACCTTCGGCGATGTGCTGCGCAGCGCTCATGGCCAGCTGCGGCTCGCCGCCGAGCAGGCCGAACACCGAGCGCAGGATCCAGCCGGCGGCCAGTGCCAGGCAGACGAAGGCGAGCACCACCGCGCCGCCTTGCTGCCACATCACCCGGTGGCTGTCCTGTTCGGCCTTGAGCCGATTGGCCTTGTTCAAGGCCAGGATGCGCTCGCTGATCGCGCCCATGCGGGTTTCCAGCTCGGCGAACTTGGCGGTGAAGTCGGCGTAGGCCGCGCCGCTGTCGGCCTGCGTCTCGGCCAGGGTCATGACCTGGTCGGCCGCGCCGATATAGGCCTGCAATGCCGGTGCCGCCGCGTCCAGATCGCTGCGCAGTGCCGGGTCCAGCGGCAGTTTGCGGTTGGCCTGCAGCGCCTGACGAAACTCCGTGGCGTGTTCGCCCAGTGCGCTGCGTGCTTCTGCGATCGCGGCGGCGTCCTGGCGCGAGGCGGCCAGCAGGGCGGCAGTGACGTCGCCACGCAGGGCGTCGTGCATCATGTCGGCCTGCATGTGGTTGCGCAGCGCATCGGAGGAGATGACCTGTGCGGCGATCGCGTCGAGCAGGCCGCGCTGGCCGTTGTAGCCGACGCCGCCCAGCGCGAGCAGCGCCAACGCTGCCACCAGCACCAGGATCCCCAGCATATGCATGATTTTCATTGTGCGGCCTGTTTCAGAAGCGGAAAGACAGACCCACGCCGAGCGCGTGATCCGGTGAGCGATCGTTGAGGCCGCGGCTGTACACCGCATCCAGTTGCACATCGTTGCTCAGCAGCCAGGCCGAGCCGACGTCGAGCAGTGCCACGGTGCCGCCGTCCTCGCTGTTGGCGACCTGCGGCAATGCCACTTCCACGAAGGAGCGCACGCGCTCGTTCCAGGCCTTGCCCAGCACCGCACCGAAGATGCCGGCGGTGTAGCGGTTGCCTTGCCCATCGTCGTCCCACACCACGCCGGGCATCACTCCGGCCGAGAGGCTGTCGCTGAGCTCCCATTCGGCCACCAGCCGCAACGATGGCCGTGCACCGTGCCCACGCAGGGCGCGGGCGCCGCTGGGCAGGTCCACATGCAGCAGCCAGGCCAGCGAGGCCTTGCCGTCGTCGGACCCGGCAAGATGGTGCTTGACCCCGAGCGCCACATCGGACATGCCGCTCACCTTGGCCTCGCCGGGTGCGTCGATGCGCTGCCAACCGTCGGTTTCCAGCCGCAGTTCCCAGCTCTGGCCGAGGCCGTAGCGAAACAGCGTGGGCGTGGAATATCCGTCGACCGAGGCATCGCGCTCCCAGGCGACGCTGGTTTCCACCTGCAGCCGGCGGTCGCCGACGGTGAGGCTGGACTCGACGAAATCAGGACGGTCGGTGGCGATCGGATCTTCGGCGCGGGCATGGCCGACGACGCAACACAGCACAATACAGCTGGCAACAAGGCATGGCTTCATGGCAACCCCTGGAACGCGCGAATCTCCGGGCGCATGCGCGGGTCTGGCGACCGGGCACATGCGCTGCTGGACCGGCTGCTACGGTGGGGGCGCAGGCAGTCGATGTCTTCCTCGCTAACGGCAACGGCGGCTGAATCTTTAAGCGTGGCCGATGGCCGGAGCCGGGCAGGGGAACGCGGTCGCGTGTCAGGTCCGCGATAGGACGATGTGGATGTGCTTCATCCTGTGTCGGCAGCTGCGCGCGTGCGCAGCTGCCGACACCGCACTCAGAAATCCTGCCACTGGCTGTCGTTGCCGGCGACACTGCCGGGCGACTTGCGGGTGGGGGGACGCGGCGTCACCGCCGCACGTTTCTTGTCGGTCGGCGCCCGTGTGGATGGCGCAACCGCGCTGACCACCGGTCTGGCGGCAGGGGCAATCGCCGCCGGCCTGCCGGCATGGCTGAGCTTGAACACCGCCACCGCCTCGGTCAGCTGGCCGGCCTGTTCCTCCATCGCGCGTGCAGCGGCGGTGGCTTCTTCCACCAATGCCGCGTTTTGCTGGGTGGCCTCGTCCATCTGGGTCACGGTCAGGTTGACCTGCTCGATGCCGCTGGACTGCTCCTGCGAGGCGGCGGAGATCTCGCCCATGATGTCGGTGACGCGCTGCACGCTGGCGACGATCTCGGCCATGGTGGTGCCGGCCTGCTGCACCAGCGACGAGCCCTGCGCCACCTTGCCGACCGAATCGTCGATCAGGTGCTTGATCTCTTTCGCCGCACCGGCCGAGCGCTGCGCCAAGGTGCGCACTTCGCTGGCGACCACGGCGAAGCCGCGGCCTTGTTCGCCGGCACGCGCCGCTTCCACTGCCGCATTCAAGGCCAGGATATTGGTCTGGAACGCGATGCCGTCGATGACCGAGATGATCTCGGCGATCTTCTTCGACGAGACCTCGATGCCGGACATGGTGGTGACCACCTGCGCCACCACCGCGCCGCCATGCGAGGCGACATCGGCCGCGCCGATCGCCAGCTGGTTGGCCTGGCGTGCGTGCTCGGCGTTCTGCTTGACGGTGGAGGTCAGCTCCTCCATCGAGGCGGCGGTTTCTTCCAGGTTGGCGGCCTGTTGTTCGGTGCGTTGCGACAGGTCGCTGTTGCCGGCGGCGATCTCGCTGGCGGCCGCGTTGATCTGCGTGGCCGAGGTCTGGATGCCCGAGACGATGCCGGTGAGTTGCGCCACGGTGGCATTGGCATCGTCGCGCATGCGTGCGAACACGCCCTGGAACTGCCCGTCCATGCGCACGGTGAGGTCGCCCTCGGCCAGCGCGCTGAGCAGGCGGGAGATGCGCTCCAGGCCTTGCGAGGTGGTTTCCAGCAAGCCGTTGAGCTGACGGCCGAACTCCAGATAGAAGCCGCGCTTGTCGTCCAGCGCAAGACGCTGGCCGAAGTCGCCCATCAGGGCCGACTGCACCAGCGCGGCGACCTCTGCCTGCGTGCTGACTTCGGCACTGACATTGCGCCACAGCAGCATGCTGCCGCTGCGATGGCCGTCGGCGGCGTAGAGCGGGGTCATGGTCAGATCCAGCGTCACCGGGCCGAAGGTGTAGCGCTCCAGCGTGGTGGACTGCAGTTGCTGCAGGCGCTGCAACCGCGCCTTGCCCTCGGCATCGCTGCCGAACACGTAGTCCAGCGGTTTGCCGACCACCGCGTCGGCGCTGAAGCCCTGCTGGCCCTTGGCATGAAATGCCGCTTCGCCACCCTTGAACGAGGTGTGCAGCGCCTCGGTGATGAACACGGCAGTGTGCTGCTCGTCGGCCAGCAGCACTTCCATTTCCGAATGTTCCAGCGCGGTGCGGATGCGCAGGTTTTCGTTGGCGATCTGTGCGTCGCGTTCAATGCGCTGGCGCAGGTCGGTCTGCATGCGCTGCATGGCGCCCATCAGGCGGCCCACTTCGTCCTGGCGCTGCGCGGCAATCTGGTTGTCCAGCTTGCCGGAGGCAATCGCATCGGCCACCTTGGCCGCGGCGTCCAGCGGACCCACCACCTGCCGCCGCAACAGTACGAACAGCGCCAGGCTGAGCACCAGCGCCGAGCCCAGCCCGACCGCCAGAATAGTCCACAACAGGCGATGTGCCTGCTGCATGATCGCCGCATACGGCACCACCACGCCCAGCGCAAAACGCTCCTGCGCCTGGCCGATCTGCAACGGCACATAGGCGCTGACCATGCCGGCGGCATCCGGCGTGAAGTCCAGATAGTCCTTGCCGGCCCTGGTGGCCGCCAGCATCGCGCGATAGTCGGCGCCGTCGGCCGGCTTGCCGATCCGCGCAGCGTCGCGCGAGGCCAGAATCACCCCGGCGGGCGAGATCAGCTCGACGTAGCCGTCGTCCATCGGACGCAAGGCACTCAGGCGCTTCTGCAACGCGGCCAGGGCGAAATCCACCGATACCACGCCCACATACTTGCCCTGATCCCGGATGGGCGTGGACAAGGTGGTCATCAGCACCGGCTTGCCGCCGATCTGGTACTCGTAGGGGCCGGCCACGATCTGCCTGCCCAGCTCGCGCGGTTTGAGGTTCCAGTCGCCGTCGCCGGGTTTTTCGTAACCGACCAGGGGTTCGCGGATCAGCGATTGCCCGTTGTAGGCCCAGTAGGTCATGAAGCGGCCGGTATTGTCGTGACCCTCGGCATCGACATAGTCGCCGTCCTTGCCGTCGAAGGCCTGCGGCTCCCACAACGTGCCCATGCCCACCCATTCGGGATGGTTCTGCAACTGGTCGTGCACGATCGCCGACGCCGCCTCGCGGCTCACCCCGCCGTGCGCACGCTGCGCCAGCAAGGCGCTGGCGACCGACTGGCCGGTGGTGAACGCCTGCCCCAGCTCGCTGCCGATCTGCTCGGCCTGATAGCGTGCCGCGTTCTGCATCGTGGTCTGTGCCGAGGCGATCAGTGCGCGGCTGCTTTGCCAGTAGCTGATCGCCGCAGTGAGGCCGAAGCACAGCAACGCAGCGACGGCGGTGCCGAGCATCAGGCGATACGCAAGACTGCCGCCGGAGCGGGGTTGCGTGGGGGACGAGGGCATGGGCGTGGCTTCGAAGTGAGGGAGGGAGTGCGGGAACGATCTGGCAGTCATCAGCTGGCGACGCGCAAGGCCTCCGCGCGCGCGGCAGCGCGGCCGCTGCCGCGCTGCGCCGACGAGGCAGCGCTCACGCGGAAGCTGGATACCGCCTCGTCAAGCTGCTGCGCCTGCTGCTGCATGGCGTTGGCGGCGGCGGTGGCTTCTTCCACCAGCGCGGCGTTCTGCTGGGTGCTCTCGTCCATCTGGGTGACGGTGAGGTTGACCTGCTCGATGCCGGCCGATTGTTCCTGTGAGGCGGCGGAGATCTCGCTCATGATGTCGGTCACGCGCTGCACCGAGGACACGATGTCGGCCATGGTCTTGCCGGCCTGATCCACCAGTGCCGACCCCTGCGCCACCTTGCCGACCGAGTCGTCGATCAGGTGCTTGATCTCCTTGGCCGCGCCGGCCGACCGCTGCGCCAGCGTGCGTACTTCGCTGGCGACCACCGCAAAGCCGCGGCCCTGTTCGCCGGCACGCGCCGCTTCCACCGCTGCGTTCAAGGCCAGGATATTGGTCTGGAAGGCGATGCCGTCGATGACCGAGATGATCTCGGCGATCTTCCTGGACGAGGTCTGGATGCCGGACATGGTGTCCACCACCTGGCTGACCACCTGGCCGCCCTGCGAGGCCACCGAGGCGGCACCGATCGCCAGCTGGTTGGCCTGGCGCGCGTGCTCGGCGTTCTGCTTGACGGTGGCGGTGAGCTCCTCCATCGAGGCGGCGGTTTCTTCCAGGTTGGCGGCCTGCTGCTCGGTACGCTGCGACAGGTCGTTGTTGCCGGCGGCGATCTCGCTGGCCGACCCGGTGATGGCACCGGCGGCCTGCTGGATGCGCCCGACGATGCCGGCCAGCTGCGTGGCCGTGGTGTTGGCGTCATCGCGCATGCGTGCGAACACGCCGTGGAACTGACCGTCCATGCGCGCGGTGAGGTCGCCCTCGGCCAGCGCGGCCAGCAGCTCGGACAGCTTGCCCAGGTTGCGGTCGCTGACTTCCATCATCGCGTTGAGGTCGTTGATCATGCGCGCCGAGTCGTGCTTGAAGCGCGTGGCATCGCCGCGCTGGCTGAAGTCGCCATTGGCCGCGGCCTGGGCCAGGCGCTTGATCTCGGTGTTGATCGCCAGCAGGCTGGCCTTGGCCGCATCCATCGCTTCGTGCAGCACCGCACGCGTGCCGGGCAGGCGCGCGGCGTCGCGCGACAGGTCGCCTTGCGCGTACTCGTTGAGGATGCCGATCGCATCGATGATGGCGTCCAGGTGTTCGAAGATCATCGTATTGATGCCGCCGGCCAGCTCGCCGTAGACACCGGGGAAATCGGTGGGCATACGGTGGCCGACGTCTTCGCCGGCGTGCATGTGCACCATCACCTTGGTCTGCGCGGAGAAGCGCTCCAGCGTCTGCACCATGTCGTCGGTGGCCTTGAGCATCTGGCCGATTTCATCGCTGCCGTGCTGTGCGGTGCGCACGCTCAGGTCGCCACGCGCCACGCCCTTGATGGCGGCGAGCGCACGCGACACCGGCTCCAGGATCGAATTGCCGATCAGCCAGCCCACCAGCAGGTTGAGCAGCACCAGCACGCCGCCGGCCAGGGTGACGACGCCGGTGAAGGCCAGCGCCTGCGACTGGGTGTCGTCCAGATATACGCCGGTGCCGATCACCCAGCCCCACGGCTTGTACAGCGCGGCGTACGAGGTCTTCTGCACCGGCTCTTTTTCGCCGGGTTTGGCCCAGGCGTAATCGACGTAGCCGCCGCCGGCCTGCGCCGCAGCGACGAAGGCCGGGAAAATCCGTTTGCCGTCCGGGCTCAGCACATCGTTGAGCGGCTTGCCGTTGAGATCCGGGCGGATGGGGTGCATCAGCATCACCGGCGTCTGGTCGGTGACGTAGATGTAATCCACGCCGCCACGTGCGCGCATGGTGGACAAGGTGTGCAGCGCGGCTTTCTTGGCGCTGTCCACGTCCATCTCGCCCTTCTCGGCGCGCTCGGCGTAGCCATTGACCACCGCAATCGCCATCTCGATCTGGCTCTTGAGCCCGTCGCGGCGCGTATCGGTGAGATCCACGTATTGCATGCGGGCGGCGATCACCGCCAGCGCGATGATGCCCAGCGCCACCAGTGCGGTCTGCGCCAGAAACTTGC
The DNA here is from genome assembly GCF_040202385.2 of Xanthomonas sp. WHRI 6108. Taxonomy (NCBI): domain Bacteria; kingdom Pseudomonadati; phylum Pseudomonadota; class Gammaproteobacteria; order Lysobacterales; family Lysobacteraceae; genus Xanthomonas; species Xanthomonas sp. WHRI 6108. The sequence continues at coordinate 2,153,712 of NZ_CP168198.1, forward strand.
GCTTCAGCGGAACGTTGGCCAGCGTGTTTGCAATCGTGGTCTTGAAGGTCATGGCAGGTATCCAGCAAAGGAATGTGACCGGGATAAGTCGAATAGCGACCTAATCCCCAAAATGTTGAGCACTGCGCGACAGCCGGTCCGACGGCGGCTTTTCAGCGGTTTTCGAGGCGGCGGTAGCTGTACGCCGGGCATGTCATCCGATTGCCGGGGCCGTGCGGCGATTGCGCGCACCCGTGCGCGCAGGGCATGCGGCACCGGGATCAGCCGGGCAGGGCAGGATGCACGCGCACCTGCGTGGCAGGCCGCGTGGTTTGGCGCAGCGCAGGGCTGGCTAACCGGGAATGCTGCAACGCCGCTGCGGCCACCGGGCTCGCAGCGCGGGCAGTGCTCAGTTGCGTTGCGTGTTGCCCACGCTGGCTACCGACTGCTGCAGTGTCTGCAGTTCGGTCCACAGCAGTTGGCGCGTGTCGCCGGCATGGCCCAGCGACAGGGCCTGCGCAGACTGCAGGTCGCCATCGTGCAGGGCGCGATTGGCCTGCCGATGTTGCGCCAGGTAGTGACCCAACTGCTGCTGCACCAGCGCGAACTGGCGCGCCTGTTCGCCCTGCGGCGCGCTGGCCTGGAAGTAGCCCGCATGCCGTGCAATGCGTTGACGCAGGTTGCCCAGGCGCTCGTCATAGGCCTCGATGCGGGCAGGGTCGTGCGCTGCGGCAAGCTGCGCCCGCTGGTCGTCGCGCAACTGCACCAGGTCGATGGCCAGCGACTGCAGCGCGTTCATCGGCACGTTGTCCAGCAGGACCGAGACCGGCGCGGCCGGCGCTGCGAAGGACGGCGGCAATGAGACGCTGGCAGCCAGCAGTGCGACGGCGAACACCGAGCCCAGCATGTGGCGGGCAGAGCGTGGTGAGTTGACGGTAGGCATGCGGACTTCCTTGGACGTAGCGCGGGCCAGGCAGCCCTCATTGCTCCTGGTATCGGCCGCCGAAGCTTGTGCTTGATCACCTTTCGACCAACGGCAGCATTGCCTGGCGATCGCAGGGGTGGTCTGGTGCGTCCGTGAGTCGCTGCCGCATGGCAAAACGCCCCGACAGGATCGGGGCGTTTCGGGTGTCGATGTAGAGGTGCCAGACCCGACAGCGCGGTTGCTTGTTACCGCGCACGACAGTGGCATGCAGTCCCTGGGGAGGGGACGAAGGCAGCCTCGTTTGGCTTAAACCACGGCCAGATGCCGCGGGGCGGGTTGGCGGCTTGCCGGCGACAGCGCAGCATGCGGCTGGATCTTGAAGATCGCCACCGCATCGGACAGCTGGCCAGCCTGTGTTTCCATCGTGCGCGCAGCGGCGGTGGCTTCCTCCACCAATGCCGCGTTCTGCTGGGTGGCCTCGTCCATCTGGGTCACGGTCAGGTTGACCTGTTCGATGCCGGCCGACTGCTCCTGCGAGGCGGCGGAGATTTCGCCCATGATGTCGGTCACGCGCTGCACCGAAGACACGATGTCGGCCATGGTCTTGCCGGCCTGATCCACCAAGGCCGAGCCCTGCGCCACCTTGCCGACCGAATCGTCGATCAGCTGCTTGATTTCCTTGGCCGCACCGGCCGAGCGCTGCGCCAGCGTGCGTACTTCCGAGGCGACCACGGCGAACCCGCGCCCCTGTTCGCCGGCACGCGCCGCCTCCACCGCCGCGTTCAAGGCCAGGATATTGGTCTGGAAGGCGATACCGTCGATGACGCTGATGATGTCGGCGATCTTCTTGGAAGACACCTCGATCCCGGACATGGTGGTGACCACCTGTGCGACCACGCTGCCGCCTTGCGAGGCCACTGCGGCGGCGCCGATCGCCAGCTGGTTGGCCTGGCGCGCATGCTCGGCGTTTTGCCGCACGGTGGAGGTGAGCTCTTCCATCGAGGCGGCGGTTTCTTCCAGGTTGGCCGCCTGCTGCTCGGTGCGCTGCGACAGGTCCTGGTTGCCGGCAGCGATGTCGCTGGCGGCCGAATTGATCGAGCCGGCGGCCTGCTGGATGCGCCCGACGATGCTGGCCAGTTGCTCGGTGGTGGCGTTGGCATCGTCGCGCATCTGGGCGAAGACGCCGTTGAACTGGCCGTGCATGCGTGCGGTCAGGTCGCCGGCGGCAATCGCCTGCAACAGCGTCGACAGGGAGCGCAGGTTGGCATCGGCGGTGGCCATCAGCTGATTGAGGCTGTCCACCATCGCGTGGAAATCGTACTGGAAACGCTGCGCATCGCCGCGCACGCTGAAGTCGCCGTTTGCAGCGGCCTGTGCGAGCAGCCTGATCTCGCTGTTCATCGCCGACAGGTTGTGCTTGACCGTATCCATGGTCTGGCTGAGCACGGCTTTTTCGCCGGGCAGGCGGTCCATGTCCTGGCTCAGATCGCCGACTGCATAGCGCGACATGATCTGCGCCAGCTTCATCTTCACCGCGATATGCGAGCCGACCAGACTGTTGGTGTCGTGCACCATGGTGCCGTAATCGCCCGGAAATGCGCTTTGATCCATGCGGTAGCTGATCTCGCCGGCCTCGTGGCGTTGCGCCATTTCCGATTGCGCCGCCAACACTGCCTGCAGTTGTCGCTGCATGTCCTGCATGCTGCGCAGCAGCTGGCCCGCTTCGTCGCGGCTGTCGACATGGATGGCGTTATCCAGCTTGCCTTGGGCGATGGCGCCGGCCACCCGCGTGGCGCGACCGAGCGGCCCGGCGATGCTACGGGCGATGAACCAGCCTGCGGACGCGGCCAGCAGCACCGCCAGCGTCATCGCTGCGAGCATGATGCGCACCGAGGTTTGATACGCCGCTTCGGCCATGGCGATTTCGGCATTCATCTGCGCGGTATTGAACTTGGTCAGCTCCACCAGCTTGGCGAACAGATCCCGACGTGCGGGGCGCGACTGCTCGTCGGACACGGTGTTGGCGGTGACCAGGTCGCCGGCACGCACGGCTGCGCCAAGCGCCGCGTTGGCCTTGTAGTAGTCGGCGAGCTTCTGCTTGACCGCCTCGTACAGCTCGGCCTCCTTGCCCGGCTGCGTGGTCCTGGCATACGCAGTCTGCGCGATCTCGACCTCGCTGCGGGCCTTGTCCATGCGCTCGAAGTAGTTCTGCACCGCCTTCGGGTCGTCTGCGTGCGCAAGTTGCGCGAGCTCGTAGGTGCGGAATTCGCCAAGCAGCGCGCGCATTTCGCTGAGCTGTTGCACCGCCGGTGCCCAGGTATAGCCGATCTCGCGCAGCAGATGCGCACTGGATTGCATGCGTGTCAGCGCGAATACGCCGAGGCTGAGCGTGATCAGGACGGTAATGGAAAAGGCAACGGCGAGCTTGCGGGCAACGGCGAGATTGCGGAACCAGTTCATCGAAGTCATCTCGTGCGTACAGAGATCAATGGGCAGCGTTGGCGTCTGCAAGCGGGCAGACGCGCCAGGACGGTCGCTGAGTCGGACATGGCCGCGGGCCAGGACACCCCGCGGGTCGTGCCCTGCCGCGCGGGTTCGGCGCTGCCGGCGGGCCCCAGACCGCCGGAAACATCACACCATGGTGTTGGATGTGTTGCAGGTGTTACAGGTATTGCAGGCGTTGCGATGCGGCGTCCGTGCCGCAGTTGTTGTACTGACTCAGGCGGCCTGCGGCACGCGCAGCGAGCGCACCAGCCCACCGATGTCCACGATCAGCGAGACCCGGCCATCGCCCAGGATGGTGGCGCCGGACACGCCCGGGATGCGGCGATAGTTGTTCTCGATGTTCTTGACCACCACCTGTTGCTGGCCGAGCAGTTCGTCCACTTCCAGCGCGATCTTCTGGCCATCGCCTTCGACCACCACCACCAGCGGTTCCTGCGAGGACTGCTGCCCGCCGAAGCCGTAGTAATCGGTGAGCGACAGGATCGGCAGGTATTCGCCGCGCACCCGCAGCACCCGGCCGTCGCCGGCCATCGAGCGGATGTCTTCCGGTGCCGGCTGCAGTGCTTCGAGCACATAGGCCAGCGGCAGGATCAGGGTTTCGCCGGCCACCGAGACAGTCATGCCGTCGAGGATGGCCAGGGTCAGCGGCAGGCGGATCAGCACGCGGGTACCGCTGCCGGCATTGCTTTCCAGCTGCACTTCGCCACCCAGGCCCTGGATGTTGCGGCGGACCACGTCCATGCCCACGCCACGGCCGGACAGGTCGGTGACGGCATCGGCGGTGGAGAAGCCCGGTGCGAAGATCAGGTCCCACACCTGCGCATCGGTCGGGTTGTCCGGCACGGCGATGCCGCGTTCGGCGGCTTTTTCCAGGATCTTGGCGCGATTGAGGCCACGGCCGTCGTCGCTGACTTCGATCACGATATGACCACCCTGGTGCGAGGCCGCCAAGGTGATCGTGCCGGTCTCGTCCTTGCCGGAGGCGCGACGCGCATCGGGCATTTCCAGACCGTGGTCGATCGAGTTGCGCACCAGGTGCACCAACGGATCGGCAATCTTTTCGATCAGGCCCTTGTCCAGCTCGGTGCCTTCGCCGATGGTGCGCAGGCGCACCTGCTTGCCGAGGCGGCTGGAGAGGTCGCGGACCAAGCGCGGGAAGCGGCGGAATACCGCATCCACCGGCAGCATGCGCACGCCGATGACCGCTTCCTGCAGGTCGCGGGTATTGCGTTCGAGCAGATCCAGGCCGGCGAACAGCTGTTCGGCATGCGCCGGATCCAGGCCGGTGGAGACCTGCTTGAGCATGGCCTGGGTGATGACCAGCTCGCCGACCAGATTGATCAATGCATCGACCTTGTCGACGCTGACGCGGATCGAGGTTTCTGCTTCGGCAGCGGCGGCCTTGGCCGGCGTGGCAGCAGCAGCGGCCGCAGGTTCGGCAGCAGCGGCAGGTGCCGCAGCGACAGCGACCGGCGCCGCGACAGTGGCTTCGACGGCCAGGCTCGGCGGCGGGCCGGGCACCGCCATCGGGCGGATGTCCAGCTCGCAATCGTCCACCACCCAGGCGAAGGTGTCTTCGATCTTGCTGCGCGGAATCTTGCCGATCAGGCCCAGATCCCAGGCCAGGTAGGCTTCCAGCGGGTCGATGTTCTCAAAGCCCGGCATGCGCTCCAGGCGTGCGGCAATCTGCAGCGGGCCCAGGTGCTCGAGCTCACGGATGATGCGCAGCGGGTCGTTGCCGCTCATGAACAGCGACGGCGCCGGGGTGAACCCGATATGCCAGGCCTCGGGTTCTTCTTCCTTCGGCTTGGCGACCGCCGCGGCGGTCGGCGCTTCGCCGGCCAGCACGGCGTTCAAACGGGTATGCACGGCCTTGACCGCGGCCGGGTCGGCCGGGGTGCCGTGTTCGGCTTCGCGCAGCAGGGCGCGCAGCACGTCGACCGAGCCAAGCATGGCATCGACCGCATTGGGTTCGAGCTGGCGCTTGTTGGAGCGCAGCTCGTCCAGCAGCGTCTCCAGCACGTGGGTCAGGCCGGCGACGGCTTCGAAACCGAAGGTGGCCGCGCCGCCCTTGATCGAGTGCGCGGCGCGGAACACCGAGTTGATGATTTCCGGGTCGCGGTTGCCCTCTTCAAGGGACAACAGCCCGGCCTCCATCGCGTCCAGCCCTTCGCGGCTTTCCTCGAAAAAGGTGGCGTGGAAACGTTGCAGGTCCATGCTCATGGGCGTGAGATCCGATGGTGAAGCGAGTAAGGATTAACCCAGAACTTTCTGGACGGTGGCGATCAGCTGTTCCGGATTGAACGGCTTGACCAGCCAGCCGGTGGCACCGGCGGCCTTGCCTTCGGACTTCTTGTCGGCCGCCGACTCGGTGGTGAGCATCAGCATCGGGGTGAACTTGTAGTCCGGCAGCTGGCGCAGCTCGCGGATCAGCGAGATGCCGTCCATGTTGGGCATGTTCACGTCGGTCACCACCGCATTGAAGCGTTGGCCCTTCGCGCGGCCCAGCGCAACGGCGCCGTCCTCGGCTTCTTCGACGGCAAAGCCGGCAGAGGTGAGGGCGAAAGAGACCATCTGGCGCATTGACGCCGAATCGTCCACCACCAAGATACGTGCGCTCATGCGGCGTTCTCCACAGATTTCAGGTTGTCATTGGATGCGGAAAGTCCGAGCGCGTCGGTGACGCCGAGCAGACGGGCCGCATCTCTAAAAGTGTCGTTGCAGCCATCGAATTCGGTATGCAAGCCCGCCTGGCGGCGGCTCTGCACAAAGGCGCAGAGCAACTGCACGCTGGCGGTATGGATGCGCCGGACGTCGCCGGCATTGAGCACCAGGTCGCCGTCCTGGGTCAGGAACGCGGCAAGCTTCTGCTTGAGGTCGGCGCTGGTCTCGATGCCGAGATCCTCACCCAATGTCACTGTGCTCATTGTTGCTCCGAACGGATGGTTCTATGCGTACTAACGGCGGGGGGCGGGAAAGCTTTAACGCTGAATCGTTGCGCGTGCAGGTGCGCGTCAGCTGCACGCTGGATCAATGCAGCAGATGGCTGGCATCGAGCAGGATCATCGGTTGATGGCCCAGCCGCGCGACGCCGCGGAACAGGTTGTTGGAAATGCGGCACAGGCGGGCGTTGTCCGGCGGCTCGATCTGCTGATCGGTCAGGCTGGTCACATCCTCCACCGCCGACACGCGCAGGCCCATGGTTTCGCCGTTTTCTTCCAGCACCACCACACGCGTCTGCAGATCCATGTCGATCGGTGCCGAGCCCAGATGCATGCCCAGGTCGATCACCGGCACCACCTGACCACGCAGGTTCATGATGCCGAGCATTGCGCTGGCGGTGCCGCGCAACGGCAGCAGCGGCACCGGCAGCACCACTTCCTGCACCTTGAGCAATTCCAGCGCGTAGGTCTGCTCGCCGCAGCGCAGGCGCAGCCAGCGCGTACTGCGTTCGCTGGCGCGCCGCTCGGCCTGGATGTGCTCGGCCTGGCCGGGCGCCAGCAGCGCCTGCAGGCCTTGCGGATAGATCGGCGACGGCGGTGCGCGGTGCGGTGCCGGTGCAGGGCGCGGCGGTGCAGGAGCGGGTGCCGGCGGGGCGGGTGCAGCATCGGCAAAGGCCGGGTCGGCATCCATCTCCGACAGCAGATCGGCCGCCAGCAGGTCCGCGCCGGCGGCAGCGGTGGCAAACGCCGGGTCGGCGTCCATTTCGGCCATCAGGTCGGCGGTGCTCATGAACGGGCTGGGTGCTGCGGCGGCAAAGGCCGGGTCGGCATCCATTTCGGCCAGGAAATCGGCAGCGATGTCCGCGGCGCTGGGCGCGGCGACCACCGGCGGCCCGAAGGCCGGGTCGGCATCCATTTCGGCCAGGAAATCGGCAGCGATGTCCGCGGCGCTGGGTGCGGCGACCACCGGCGGCCCGAAGGCCGGGTCGGCATCCATTTCGGCGAGGAAATCGGCAGCGATGTCCGCGGCGCTGGGCGCGGCGACCACCGGCGGCCCGAAGGCCGGGTCGGCATCCATTTCGGCGAGGAAGTCGGCAGCGATGTCCGCGGCGCTGGGCGCGGCGACCACCGGCGGCCCGAAGGCCGGGTCGGCATCCATTTCGGCCAGGAAGTCGGCGGCGATCGCGTCGGCGCTCAGCACCGCGGCAATCGCGTTGGACGTCGCCGCTTCCGACACAGCGGCGGCTTCGGGAGCCGCGGCAGCCTGTACCGGTGGCTCGGCCAGCGCGAGGTCTGCGTCCGCAGGCGCCGGAGTTTCGCTGGCAGCAGGGGCGGCAGTGGCCGCAGCAGCCGGGGCGGGGATCTCGACGCCGGCATCGTGCAACAGGCCTTCCAGATAGTCGTCCAGCTCACCGTTGGCGGTGTGGTTGCTCATGCAGCTTGCTCCATACGCATCGCGTCATCGGCCAGCACCCATTCCAGCGCGCGGCGATAGGCGGACAGGCCGCGGCCCTGGTAGTCGCCGCCGGTGGCGGGAACGGTCAGTGCGGCGGCATTGCAGATTCGGGTATCCACCGGCACCGCGTCTTCCCAGACGACGGCGCCATAGGTGTCCTGCATCTCCTTGAGTGTCTCGGTGCCGGCACGGGTGCGACGGTCGAACAGGGTCGGCAGGATCGACACCGGCAGCGCGCGGCGACGCGAGCGCTGCACCATGTCGGCAGTCCGCACCATGCTGGCCAGGCCATGCAGCGCCAGCGGCTCGGCCTGGGTCGGCACCACCACGCGGTCGCAGGCGGCCAGGGCGTTGATCATCAGCAGGCCGAGCGTGGGCGGGCAGTCGAGCAGGATGTAGTCGTGCTGGCCGGCATGCCGGGTCATCGCGTTCTGCAGCGCCAGGCCCAGGCCGGGCTGGTTGGCGCTGCGGCGTTCCAGCGTGGCCAGTGCGGCTTGTGCACACACATACGACAGGCCGGGGATGGCGCTTTCATGGGCCAGGCTGGCCAGGTCGCTCGGCGGTGTGCCAAACAGGTCCAGCACACCGCGCGGCGGCGGGTCGATCGCCACACCGAACGCGCGGGTGAGGGAGGAGTGCGGATCGAGGTCGATCAACAATACCCGGTGGCCGAGCGCGGCCAGGCCGCGACCCAATGCCAGCGTCGTGGTGGTCTTGCCGACGCCGCCCTTTTGGTTGGCGATTGCCCAGATACGCATCTCACTGCACTCCTTGAATTACGGCGGGGACGGAACTTGTGCCGCTTTCGGTGGTGACGGCCGTTTGGCCGCCGTCAGACTTGGGAAGCTTGGGCGCCCCGGCGGCGGTCGCATGCATCTGCGATGGCGGATCGGGTGCGAGTGAGCCAGCCGAGTCAGCGAGGATGATCAACACCACACGCCGGTTCGCATTCCGTCCCGCCTCAGTGCTGTTATCGGCACGTGCGCGGAATTCTCCATAGCCCACCATCGCCAATCGTTGCGGGGCGACGCCGTCGTCGGCAAACAGGTGCACCACGCTGGCGGCGCGCGCGGCCGACAGCTCCCAGTTGGAGGGGAACTGTGCGGTGGCGATCGGCTGGTTGTCGGTATACCCCTCCACGCGCACGCCATTGGGCGCATCGCGCAGCACCGCGGCCAGCGCCGACAGGGTGCCGCGGGCGCTGCCGGCCAGCGAGGCCGAGCCGGTGCCAAACAGGATGTCGCTGTTGATCTCCACCTCGATCCACAGGTCGTTGCGGCGGATGGTGATGAGTTTCTGCTCGATCAGCGGCGCCAGCGTCTTGCTCAGCTGCTGGGCCACCGCATCCATCTGCCGCTGCGCGCGCGCCAGCTGCGCCTGGTTGCGCAGCGACACCGGCATGCGCATCTGCGCGGCCATCGACGGCAGCAGGGTGGGGTCGGTCGGCCCGCTGGAGGCGGCCATCGGGGCGCCGGCCTTGATCACCGAGGGGCGGTCGTAATCGGCGCCCAGGGTCTGGGTCTTGCCGATCTGCACCGGGCTGGCGGCAGTGGACGAGCCGCCGAAGGCGGTGGTCAGCGCCTGCGCCATGACCTTGTACTTGCCCTCGTTGAGCGAGGAGATTGCGTACATCACCACGAAGAACGCCAGCAGCAGCGTCATCAGGTCGGCATACGGAATCGCCCACGCTTCGTGGTTGCCATGGTCTTCGTGATGTTTGCGACGGCGGGCCATGACGGGACTAATGCAAGTATCCGGCCAATTTCGACTCGATGTTGCGCGGGTTCTCGCCCTGGGCGATCGCGATCAGGCCTTCGATCGCCATTTCGCGCTCGTTGGTGCTGCAGTGGATGACGCTCTTGAGCTTGGCGGCGACCGGCAGGAACAGCAGATTGGCCGAGGCGATGCCGTAGATGGTGGCGGTGAACGCCGCGGCGATGCCATGGCCGAGCATGGCCGGGTCGGCCAGGTTCTTCATCACCGCCATCAGCCCCAGCACCGCGCCGATGATGCCCAGCGTGGGCGCATAGATGCCCATGCCTTCGAACACCTTGGCCGCGGCAAGATCCTGACGCTCCTGGTTGTCCATTTCGATCTCGAGCATGTGCCGCATGGATTCGGGCTCCACGCCATCGACCAGCATCTGCAGGCCCTTGCGCAGGAACGCATCGTCCTGGCGCGGGAGCTGGTCTTCCAGGCCCAGCAGGCCCTGGCGGCGGGCGATGTTGCTCCATTCGACGATGCGCGCCAGCAACTGCGGGCGGTCGCTGGCCGGCGGCTGGATCACCCAGCGCAGGATCTTGAAGGCGCGCCGGAAAACTGCCGGCGAGGTGTGCAGCAGGATCGCCGCCACGGTGCCGACGATCACGATCACGAAGGCAGCCGGCGACCACAGCGACGAAATGCCGGCGCCTTTCAACACGCTGCCGCCCACGATCGCCACGATCGCGAGCACCAGTCCGATGATGCTGAGTCTGTCCATGGAAGCGATATCGGCGCGAGCCCGGCGGACTTGATAGACGCACTCGGTCGATGCGCCAGAAAGTTGTCGTTTTGCGGCATGGGCCGCTTCCACGCTGGCGTCGATGCAGGGTTGACAGGTCATCGGCGCACGCGCTTCCGACCAAGGCGTGTCATCAATGCCGCAGCAGGCCCCGCCGCCCTTGCGCTTATACGCAGGCAACAAGCGCGCGCATGTTCGGTGTGGCGATCGCGTTGGCGATGGCCGCCAAGCGGCGTGTGGTGGGCGATGCCCCCACGTCGATCCAGTCTCTTGCTGAGCTCGGTTTCAAACAAGGTGTGTGCTGGCGCGTCGGCAAACCGCTTGCGTCCGGTTGCGGGCAAGGGTGCATTGCTTACAGCGATCACGCTGCTGCAGCCGGCAACGCGGCAGGCCGTGCCATGCCGCGTGCAAGCGTGGCGGGCCGGCCGGCCATCGTGGATGCCCTGCAATGCCGCGGGCCTGTTGCGGGGCAGAATGCGCTACCGCATGGGCTGTGCTACTTAGCTTTCCACGGTATTAGAACGATCTAATTGCATCTGCGTGGAAGCGGACGCAAGAGGAGGGGGGCGCAACGGCGCCGGATATTTTTGTGTCACTTCGCGCAGCGTTCTTGGCGGATCGTTGGATCGACAGGAATCGGCCGAAGCCAATCACTATTGGGAGAGCATGATCGAAATGAACTGCATGCCATTCGCACGCAACCGCAGCACGCTGTCTGCCGGTATCGCCATCGTCTTGTTCGCGAGCGCCGCCTCTACCACCGCTGCCGCCCAGCAGGCCGGCGTCACGCCGGCGCCCACCGGCCAGGCCGAGGTGCAGGCCACGGACCTGGATGCGGTGACGGTGACCGGCTACCGCTACGCGATCGAAAAAAGCCTGGAGCAGAAACGCAACGCCAACGCCGTGGTCGATGTGATCACCGCCGAGGACGTGGGCAAGTTCCCCGACAAGAACGTGGCCGATGCGCTGCAGCGCGTGCCCGGCGTGGTCATCAGCCGCGACGGCGGCGAAGGCAAGAACGTCAGTGTGCGCGGCCTGTCCTCGGAGCTGGTGCTGACCGAATTGAACGGCAACTACATTGCCACCGCCGAATCCAACGGCGACCCGACGCGCTCGTTCAACTACACGCTGCTGCCGTCGAACCTGCTGGGCAGCGCGGAGCTGTACAAGACCCCGGAAGCACGCATCGACGAAGGCGGCATCGGCGGCACGGTGATCCTGCAGACGCGGCGCCCGCTGGAACTGGAGCCACATTCCGGCTTCGTCTCGGCCGAGGGCACCTGGTCGGATACCAGCAAGAAGACCGACGGCCAGTTCTCCGGTTCGTACTCGTGGCACGACAAGGACAACCGCTTCGGTGTCTTCGTGGGCTACACGCAGCAGAAGCGCACCGCTCGCACGCTCAATGCCAGTACCGAGAGCTGGCAGTGGTACGGCCGCGACGAAGTCGGCCCGGCGGTCGACGTCAACGGAAATCCGTCGGACTTCAACGCCAACTGGTGGGGCGGTACCGGTTTCTGGGACCAGAACAGCAATTACTCCACCGGTTTCATGATGCCGACGGCGGTCAGCCTGGACGCCAAACGCGAGGAGCGCGAGCGCAAGGGTGGGCAACTGACCTTGCAGTTCAAGCCGACCGACGACCTGACGCTGACCGCGAACTACTTCCGCTTCGACCTGTCGCAGGACTCGCAGACCAATACCATCAAGATTCCCGAGTGGAACATTGCCCGCTATAACGGCGACGGCAACTGGCGCGGCGGCCGTCTACTCGACGGGCTGCAGTTCGATCCCAGCGGCACCATCGTCACTGGCGCCGCCTACAGCCTGCGTCCGGGCAAGACCTATTATTGCAGCGAGGCGCAGGCCGCCGCGGCCGGCCTGCCGCCGGGCGGCTGGGGCTCGGACGATTGCACCGTGCCGACCCCGCAGATCACCGGCAGCTACAACATCGAGAAATCGCAGTCGCAGACGGTGGACCTAGGCGGCGAATGGCGTGGCGAGCAGGTGGACGTGGCGTTCAAGGTCGGCCGCACCTGGGCCAAGGGCGGGCCGGAGCTGCAGTTCTCCCTGCCGATCAAGCCGCGCCTACAGAACGCCGACGGCAGCTGGACCAACGGCAACTTCGCCAGCGCCTGGGACCTGACCGGCACGCCGTCCATGACATTCTCGCCGCAGCTGATGCAGAACCTGCGCGACGGCATCCTGCAGGTCGACCTGGGCTCGACCGGCTCGTCCTGGACCCGCAACACCAATCAGCAGCAGTACGCACAGATCGATACCACCTGGCATTTCGATGGCGAGGTCGTCGACTCGCTGCAGTTCGGCCTCAAGCGTCGCGACGGCGGCATCCACCGCAGTACCGGCAACAACTACTGGGTGTGCCCGGGCACCGATCCGGGCGACTACGACAACCGCTACTGGAACGGACGCTGCAATGCCATCGCCACCCAGTTCTCGCCGGGCCTGCTGTTCGCGCAGGACAACCTGGCCGGTGGCGTCAACGCCAGCGCGTTCCCGGCGATCAACTTCCCGGGCTACATCGGCTACTTGAACCAGACCTACGGCGCGATGCAGACCCGCAGCGAAGACAACTTCGTCTACAACGTCGACGAGGAGATCTATTCCACCTACCTGCAACTCAACTTCCACACCGAGCGGCTGCGGGGCAACGTCGGCGTGCGGGTGGCGCGCACCGGCCAGCGTGCCGATTCCACCGACAAGGTGACCGCCTACAACGACTACTTCTTCGATGGCGCCGACGGCAATCCGCTGGCCTGCCAGCAGGGCGCCGCCATGCCCAGCGGCGCCCCGGCCGACACCTATTGCGGGACCGAAGGCTACTGGCGTTTGTCCGACAGCGTGCAACGCACCGAATCATTCGTGGTCAGCGGGCTGGACCGCAACTATACCGACGTGCTGCCGAGTTTCAATCTGGCCTACGACCTGACCGAGAACCTGCTGCTGCGCGCGGCAGCCGCCAAGGTGATCGCACGTCCCAGCTACAACGACATCGCCGCGCCCGGCAGCCTGGAGTTCTACAGTCCCGAGTACGTGGCCGACCGGCGCCTGACCGGCGGTGCCAGCGAGCAGGGTTGGTACGGCTCGGGCAGCAACAAGAACCTGGAGCCGTACAAGGCCAACCAGTTCGACCTGGGGCTGGAATGGTATTTCCAGCCGGGCTCGGTGGCGGGTGTGGGACTGTTCCGCAAGAACGTGGAGAACTTTGCGGTCGACGTCATCAGCGACGTCAACATGATGGTCGACGGGCAACCGGTCACCGTGCAGAACTACAGCACCCAGGCCGGCGGCCAGGATGCGGTCTCGCAGGGTGTGGAGCTCTATGCGCAGCACACGTTGCCATTCGGTCTTGGTGTGCAGTTCAACTACACCTACAACGATGCCAGCAAGGCGGCGGTGCGGCTGGAGGATGGCACCGAGGCCGGCAAGACATCCATGCCGGGCAGCGCCAGGAACCAGACCAACCTCACCGTGTTCTACGAGACCGACAGCCTGCTGCTGCGCGCCTCGTACAACCGTCGCGGCGAGCTGGTGCAAGGCCTGGTCAACGGGTTGAACGTCTTTGAGGAGCCTTACTACCAGGTCGATCTGAACGCGGCGTACAACATCACCCCGGCGCTCAGCCTCACCGCCTCGGTGCTGAACCTGACCAAGCAGGAGTCCCGCTCGCATCTGGGCGAGGACACCCGCGCCCGCTTCTACACCGGCGGCTACGCAGGCCGGTTGGCGTACCTTGGGCTGACCTACAAGTTCTAAGCGCCAGCGTGTCACGCCCATGCCTGCCGCGTGGCGGTATGGGCGCGATGGTTCGGTGACGGCCGGACTGCAGTGTTCGCTGTCCGCGACGACATCGTCGCGTGTGCGCGGTCGTTCACCGCAGGATCTCATCGCATGAGGTCTTTGCTGGTGCGAATGCTCTCCCTGTCCCCGGTGCCGTCGCTGGCCACGCCGACGCTGGCTGCCGCACCGCGGTCAAACCGTCGAGCGATGCGGCGATCTAGTCGGGCCTTGCTGAAAAGAAGTGGACCTGGGCCCGTTATTTCGACCCGTTATTTCGACACCACGGGCGACGACGCAGCGCCATTTCGTCGGTGATCCGGGTGATTCATCGGCGGCTTCTGTGGCTTGGTCGCAAACGGATTGCCACGCCCCCGCGCGGATGGCAACTTGCAGCGGCGATCACGTCGACCTGGAGCCCCGCATGACCCCCGTTGCCCTGTATTCGCCCGATCCAGCCCGCGGCTGGCTGCCCTGGGCCTGGGTGACGCCGATCCTGATGATCCTGTTCAACGCGGCACCAGCGATCGCGCTGGACGGGTGGATGCAGTCGCAGCATTGGTCGACGCCGCACGGCGATCCGATCGGCCTCGCTGGCTTGTATGCGCTGCTGTGGATCGGCTTCGTGCCGACGCTGGCGGCCGTGCTCGTCTGGGTACGCTTCGTCGAAGGGCGCTCGCTGGCGAGTATCGGGCTGACCGGTCCGGCGCCGCTGAAAACCTTCCTTCGCGGACTGGCCGCTGGATTCGGCACGATCGCGCTGGTCGTAGTCGCGATCTGGATGGCTGGCGGCATGCAGGCGGCGGGCTTGGGGCAGGCCTGGCGGTCGCCCGTCAGTCTGCTGCACATCAGTCTGCTGCTATTGAGTTTCATGTTCCAGGCAAGCGTGGAGGAAGTCATCTTCCGCGGCTGGATGCTGTCGGTGGTCGCGCGCAAGACCAATGTCGCGGTAGCAGTACTGCTGGTGTCGCTCGTTTTCTGCTTCCTGCATTTCAGTCCGCACCAGCCGCCCCGGGTCATGCTCGGCACATTCCTGTTCTCGCTGTTCGCCTGCGCCTGGGCGCTGCGGACCGGCAATATCTGGGGCGTGATGGGCTGGCACGCGGGGTGGAACTGGTTGCTCGCGACCGGCTTCGAACTGCCCGTCACCGGCATCGATGCGCACTTGCCGGCGCTGCTGGTGGCGCTACGCCCGCAAGGCCTCGACGCTCTGACCGGTGGCGCGCAAGGGCCGGAAGGCAGTTACCTGTGCAGCGTCTTCTTCGTCGCCGCGATCGCGTGGATCCAGTGGCGAAAGACGCGCGGAGCTCAGAACTTCTCGCCGACCAGCAGGTAACGCCACTGCCCGGGCGGCATCGCCCCGTCCGGGCCCTTGCCGATCGGATGCTGGTTCGCGCCGTACCGGCGACGACCACGCAATGGAGCGTCTGCTAGCGCTCGGTGGGCCGATCGACGCTCCGCTACGGGGCTTCTCGGTAGGGTAGGGGGACTGCTATCCAATACTAGAATTAGGGATGTTTATCGGGGGTAGGGCAGCTCCCGACCCTAAGCGGTCACTCAAGAGAACGGGCTCAGATTCACTTAAGGAAGTCGACCTGACCCTGAGGTTTCAGAACTACGGCACCCAGGCCGGCGGCCAGGACGCGGTCTCGCAGGGTGTGAAGCTGTACGCGCAGCACACGTTGCCATTTGGTCTCGGTGTGCAGTTCAATGACACCTACAACGATGCCAGCAAGGCGGCGGTGCGGCTGGAAGACGGTACCGAGGTCGGCAAGACCTCCATGCCGGGCAGCGCCAGAAACCAGACCAACCTCACCGTGTTCTACGAAACCGACAGCCTGCTGCTGCGCGCGTCGTACAACCGTCGCGGTGAATTGGTGCAAGGCCTGGTCAACGGGCTGAACGTCTACGAGGAGCCGTACTACCAGATCGATCTGAACGCGGCGTACAACATCACCCCGGCGCTCAGCCTCACCGCCTCGATGCTGAACCTGACCAAGCAGGAGTCCCGCTCGCACCTGGGCGAGGACACCTGCGCCCGCTTCTACACCGGCGGCTACGCAGGCCGGCTGGCGTACCTGGGGCTGACTTACAAGTTCTAGGTGTCAGCGTGTCGCGCCCATGCCTGCCGCGTGGCGTATGGGCGCGACGATAAAGAAGTGAATCTGGAACCGTTATTCGCCCAAAATAGCCGACCTTTCCAGCCTTCGGGATTGAAAGGTCCCGCCGGGGTATAGCGCAGTCTGGTAGCGCGCCTGCTTTGGGAGCAGGATGTTGGGGGTTCGAATCCCTCTACCCCGACCATTCCGAGCTCTTGACGGCGTGGGAATGCGAAGTTCGGTCCGGGCACCCGTAGCTCAACCGGATAGAGCACCGGCCTTCTAAGCCGGCGGTTACAGGTTCGAGTCCTGTCGGGCGCGCAATTAGTAGCAAGGGCTGAGGGCTATCTGAGGCTCACTCCCTAAATTTCTCCCTAAAATCCCAAATGTAAGAAGCCGCTTCGTAATCGCCAGCGGCTACTTAACGTTAATCATTCAGTTTGGATCGAGACTTCAACGTCGTTGACGGCGCTCTCTACGTAGTTGCCTAAGCTAGTTGCTACTGAGTCATAGATGGATCCGTCCTGACCAGTTGTGCCAGTTAAGGTCAGTACGAAGGCAACTTGGCTAGCTTCGATCTCCATGTTGTTTGTTATGCCAAATTGATATAGATCCCTGGCGAATATGCGTGCGCATACTCGCATAGTTGTTCCGCTGAACGACTTTCCGGTGGGAATATTTTCTGCGTGGTGGCGCACAGGGTTCCACTTCGCATGCTCCGAGCGAGCTTTCAACTCTGGATCAGTATCCTCTTTCATCGACCCGGCAAGGTTGCCCATCTTTCCTTTCGCAGTTGTGTACTGCAATGCAACCTGAAGTCGTGTTGAAAAGTAGTTGGCAGCACCGAGCTCCGATACCTTCGGGGTCAAGATTGCTGTTAAGCAGACACGGCCTTTAAGCTTTCCATTGAAGATCAGCTGGGGCGGAATTGGAATGTCTTCCCAGTAATACCACTGACCAGCCTTGAGCTCCGAGGTCCATAATAATGTCACGGAGTCATCGTTGCATTTCCAAGGTACGTCGTGGCTCATGCATGGAGATCCCCAGCCGAGCCTTGGCTCATAGGCATTTCTGTCTGCGGTATTGATTAGAAGTGCACGGACCAGATCGGGAGTTGGGGCTTTGAGATTGTGAAATGTGTGGGCAGCCAGGCTCGAGACTAGGGCAGTGGCAAAGCTGCTGCCGGTGAGCTGATTGCCCCCTAAGCCTCTGAGGGTGGAAAACCATGAGAGCTCTGGCTTCATCAATCCCTCGGGTCCTGGACCACCAAGGCAAGCCGGACAAGCGGTTCCAGGTAGATCGGCTTCGGCTATTCGCCCACCAACAGTTAAAGCTGCTTCACAGTCTGCGGGTGGACATGGACGCAGTTCAGAGCAGTGGTCTACGTTACCAACTGAAATAACAGGCAAAATTCCATACTCGCGTGCAATCTTATGGATATCATGGCCAAGAACGCTCATCTCATGAGGTGAGCCTGGTTCAACTGGTTCATTGAATGACAAATTCCATACCTTCGTGTCCCCATGATGGCGTGCGATGACCGAACGAAGGTAGCTCTGGAAAGCAAGCCTGGCCGGGCTGCCGGGATCCGAAGTAGCGATAGCTTGAGCTATGCCCAATCTGCACACTAAATCAGGAATTTTTAGATGTGTGTTCCAAGCTGAGCCGTGTACTACGAGTGACGCAATGCGGTTTCCATGGGCTCTATTTGCTGAGACATCCGCAACTAGTGAAGGGGCTTCCCAGGCAACCATAGGTTTATAGCTGTTCGCAAACAAACCGCCGTCTATAACCCCGACAATTGGCTGCCATTGCTCGTCGGGGATCGGTCGTTCTGGATCTGGAGCGGTGGGTGCCTGGGTGGCCTGGATCTGACGAATCGGATCTATTCTGAAAACGCTCCCGGATGCTATTAATGCATTGAGAGAATTGACGTCGCGAGCAGCAATATTCAAACGTGTGAAAGGGTTCTGCCGATATTCCCGTGTTGCTCGGGCAAGGCTGTTAGCTGAGTTGGCGGTTTGTATTTGAAGCTGATCAGCGTCTGATCCTGGTTCGCGTGTTATGCCGACAAGATCGTTAATCCCGCTTATTAAATTGTCTTCTTGCAACTTAGTTATGGATGCGACAACGCTAGTCCTAGCCTCTGCTTCAAAGAATGGTGCTAGCCAAACAGTAAACAGCCTCCCGCTATCGATCTGGGTTGCTACATCCCAAATGGAGTTGGTAGTTCGGCCACCCAGAACGTCACTATCGCCCAGCGACGTTACAGAGCTAATTCTTGAAACTGCAATACGTACATCAGTACGCGCACTTGTTTTGACAATTGTCGATATCGCTTCCGATGCGTTTAGATCAACTTCAGCAAGGTAGCCGCCGCGAAAGGGAGCAACAAGTTGGCTTCCCAAATCAGCGCGAAATAGAGCGTCGGGCTCATGCGAAGGTGCTAGTGAGTCGTCAAACATCTTGACGGCTACGAGAGACCGTCCGGCGTGTATACCCGTAGTTCGCCGAGAGATCTCCTCGAACTGCTCCCCCAAAACAATGCGTTGCTGATCCAGACGGTCGCTTTTTATATGTGCCTCAGTCGGACTCCGGCCGGTAACAGTCGCTCTACGTGGGTCGCGCTTGAGGGTGAGTACCGGATTGAGTACGGGTCTAATATCAGTAGCCACTTGATCATCCTTTCAGGTAGGCGGAGACTGTCTGTCTGCTGACTTTCAAAAAGCGTGCGACATCTGATTGTGCTGCTCTAAACCTGTTTACAAGTTCTTGGGTCAATAGCTTGCGAGCATCTGTTGCATTCGTTGCCGCTATATCACTATTTGCACGGTTCTCCTGCAGTGTACGTAAAGCTAGAGCCATCCAATCGATTTCCTTTGACTCGACCACCGCGCGTCGTCTTGACGCTAAAGCGAGCTGTTCGATATCTGCTCCAGTCAATCCCTCGGAGAGGTGGGCGAGTATATTCGCGTTCCCACTGAGGTCTTCGTTATCTCCTAAGAAGTAGGCCCATAATGCTTGACGTAGATCAAAGTCGGGGAGGCCGAAGTTTATTTTGTATGAGAATCGTCGCCATATTGCAGCATCAAGCATCTGAGGGTGATTGGTCGCCCCTATTACCACGGCCTCTGCATCTAAACTATCTATGCCTTGGATGACGGTGTTGACGACTCGCTTCAATTCCCCAAGTTCATTTCTGTCGTCACGCATTTTTGCTAGGGCATCTAACTCATCAAGAAACAATACCGCGTTTTTCCCGGCCACAAAGTCGAAGATGGCGCGGATGTTTTTGGCCGTGTCACCAAGCATGGATGAAATGACAGAATCTAACCTGGCGACGTAAAGCTTGCGGCCCATTTGGGCTGCTATTTGGCCGGCGATAAGTGTTTTGCCAGTCCCTGGTGGCCCTGATAATAGGAGGGATAAGCGAGAAGCAATACCCTTTGCTGCTAATAAAGAATAGTTTTCGGCATCACTTAGGAAGTTCTCATACTGCTCCCGAGCAGGTGGCGACAAAAAAGTTGGTGCGCTGGGCCAACTATGTTCTTCCACCAACGGCAGGCGAGACTTTGCATCTACCGGCAACATTTCAGTGAAGCCAGAGGCTTGAAGTGGCACACCCTTCTTGCTTAGTGCTGAGCGTAGACGGCGCGCTCCCTCTACATCGCAGGCGTCTAGCTCCCGAGCGAGTCTCTGACCCACCCTGCGGAGCCTTGTGTAGTCGGCCGCCAACGCGGCCTCTGCGAACTCTACAATTGCGTTTGAATCGACAACGTTCATCTATGTGCTCAAATTACGGGCGTGTATGTAAGGATGGAATAGTCACTAGCCAAGCGTACGGGCCAGTTTGTCACGTTTTACTGAGCATTTGTCAGTCAATTGTCGTCGGCGGGCTCGACGTGAGCAAGTTCGTGGTTATAAACATGAACCATTGCGTCTGTTCTGTGACCGCTCGCTAGCTTTTTGTCGCCCTTTGTATCGGTGACGCCGCGGTGCTTGAGTCCATGCATCGCAAACCGTTCTGCAACGGTAATCACCTCGTCCGCAATAGAGTTCTTCATCAGGCGCGGCCAAGAGGTGTTGAAGCCTGACCTGGTCAGCAAATCGCCATCTTCACCGACGAACAGTGGGCGATCCTTGGCGAGAAGTAACGGTTCCAGGTTCACTTCCACGCAGCATGGCCTCGACCGTGATGGGGTCAGGTGCACTTATCAGGCGACGGCGCTCGGCTTGCGTGGCTCGTATGGAACTGCGCCAGCGGCGCACAGAGCCGCGCGAGACCCGCCAGCGTGTATTGACACACCAGACCGTGCACTTGCAATCTAATCCCAAGGAGCGTCGAAACTCCTCACGTAGCGGTACCCACCTCCGTCAACCGGTGGGTTTTTTGTGCCTGCATCCTGCAGGTACAAGCCGACGCAATGCCTGCGTCGGGAGGGCGGCTAATACAACACCCGCAAGGGGAATATGCCCGCCGGCTACGTGCGGTTTCGAACCTCCCGACATCCCGTCGCCGTTGGCGGCGGTTCTTGGGTTGTTCCAGGAGGGCGTTGCCATGTCTACCGCACCATCCATGCCGGCATCTGTGCCGGTTGATCTGTTGCCAGCTTCCGCTCACTGCCTGCGGTGGGATGTGGGCGAGGTGCTGCGCCGACTCGTCGCACGCGCAGCTGTTGAGCAGGTGAGAGACCATACCGCGCATCCGCTGAGTTGCCAGCCCGCTGTTCTGCCGCACACCTCGCGCCGCCGGTCCGCACGCAGGGCAATGGCGCTGCAGCACTGCGTTGCCGCATCCATCACCCGCCACCAGCCGGAGGCGCCATGACACGCCGCCGCCCACCCACAGCATCTGCCAACGCACGGCCCACCGGCACACGTATGCGCCCCGCGCCGCCCAAGCGGGTGCAGTGGGTCGTTGTGGAACCCGACCGCACCAAGCTGCCGCCGATGCTGCCGCCCGACCCGGACGCCTCGCCGCAAGGTCCCGGCACGCTGCGCGCACCCCGCCGCGCCCGCCGCCCGCGCCAATGCACGGTCAGCTACACCCATTACCCCGGTGCCCACGACCACGCGGGCGACCAGCACGTGCCCCACGTCCGCCTCAGCGGCCTATGGCTGGAACAACTGGGCTTTGCCATCGGCACCAAGCTGCGCATCACCGCCAGTGAAGGACAGCTGCTGATGGAGGTGTTGCCGCCGGTGGAGGTGCCGGCCAGGGCGCGCAGCGTGCGGCGATGATGGTGCGGGTGACAGAGACCTGCGATTGACCTCAGTGCCGCATGCCACTAGCGTCGCAGCGACATCAGCGCACTACGGACGCTTCATGATCGCGCGCGCCCTCTACGCCTTGCTCGCCACCCTGGCTCTGGGAGCTTGCGCCCACGCGGCGGGCGGCGCAGCTCCGGCAGCCGTCACGGAGACATCTGCCATGCGTTCCTCATCCGAATCCGCAGTCACTCCCGCTGGCAGTGAACCTAGTGGGCCAATACGAACGGCAGAGGATGCGCTCACCCGCATGCTTGCGTTGATTCAAGCTATTGACGGACTGGACGATCTGACACCTGACCACCTGCAGTCAAAAATGGGGGTTCCGGTGACGCGTGCGGCAGCTGATTCCAAGCGTTATGGCGCCAGTGCTCCGCTTACCAGTGAGTGGGGTTACAGCTTTGGCATGGACCAGACGCCTACTGCGGGGCGTTGGTTCGAGTTCACTTTTATTCCAGCGCAAGCGGGTGCTTCTCTGCCCATGACGGAGATCTGCAGGATCGATTTCGATACGTTTACTAAGAAGCTGGAAACATCGGGTTTGTACGTCAACGCAACATGGTGGAAGACGGGCGATGGATGAGTGACTTCTTCAGCCGCCCGGGCATGCGCGTGGAGGTGTTTCCACGGGGTGAGTCAGATGCACCGCAGGAGCGGGTGGAGCACCACTGTGTTGAATGGATCTACATTCGTTCAAATAACGGTTCAAGGGTCACTTCCACGGCAGCTTGGATCGCGCCCATGCCTGCCCGCGTAGCGACATAGATCAACAGCGATGCTGGTAGTGAAACGACAACGGCCGCAGTACGCGGCCGTTGTCATTAGATCAGGCAACCACGATCGTCTTGACGATTCCCGATTCCCGATTCCCGATTCCCGATTCCCGATTCCCGATTCTCCCAATCCCGAATCCCGAATCCCGAATCCCGAATCCCCAACCTCAATGATCGCTGGAGCGCAATCCATCCACATCCAGAATCAGCGCCATGCGGCCATCGCCGATCAGGGTGGCGCCGGCATAGCCGGGCAGGCCGCGCAGGGCGCGGGGCAGGGGCTTGATCACCACTTCCTCGCGGCCGCGCACCTGGTCCACCACCAGGCCGAAGCGGGTTTCGCCGGCCTGCAGCAGCACTACCGTCAATAGCGGCGGCTGTTCGGCAGGCACGCCCAGCCAGCGGCGCAGGTCGATCAGCGGCAGGGTATGCGAGCGGCGATCCAGCACGGCGCGGCCGTCGAACCAGCCCAGCGAGGTCTGCGGGGCGTGCAGCACCTCGACCACGCGCGCCAGCGGCAAGGCGTAGACCGCTTCGCCGGCCTGCACCAATAGGGTGGGCAGGATCGCCAGGGTCAACGGCACGCGGATCATGAAGCGGCTGCCGCGGCCCAGTTCGGACTGGATCTGGATCTGCCCGCTGAGTTCGCGGATGCGCGATTGCACCACGTCCATGCCCACGCCGCGGCCGGAGATGTCGGTGACCTCGGCCTTGGTCGAAAAGCCCGGCATGAAGATCAGATGCAGGCACTCGTCGGTGCTCAGGCGGGCGGCGGCTTCGGCATCGATCAGGCCCTTGTTGCGGGCGATTTCGCGCAGGCGTTCCGGGTCGATGCCGGCGCCGTCGTCCTGGATCTCGATGCTGACGTAGTCGCCTTCCTGCTGCGCGGACAGGCGCACATGGCCGCTGCGCGGCTTGCCGGTGGCTTCGCGCAGGGCCGGCGATTCGATGCCGTGGTCGATCGCGTTGCGCACCAAGTGCACCAGCGGGTCGG
The DNA here is from genome assembly GCF_040202385.2 of Xanthomonas sp. WHRI 6108. NCBI lineage: Bacteria > Pseudomonadati > Pseudomonadota > Gammaproteobacteria > Lysobacterales > Lysobacteraceae > Xanthomonas > Xanthomonas sp. WHRI 6108. The sequence goes on from NZ_CP168198.1 coordinate 2,176,954, forward strand.
CCAGGGCCTCGACCAGGTTGCGGTCCAGTTCCGTCTCGGCGCCGATCAGTTCCAGTTCCACTTCCTTGGACAGCGTGCGCGCAACGTCGCGGGCCACCTTGGGGAAGCGTGCGAACACCTTGCTCACCGGTTGCATGCGGGTACGCATCACCGCGGTCTGCAGGCGCGCGGTGGCGATGTCCAGGGTGCTGACCGCGCGGTCGAGTTCTTCGTCGCGCAGGCGGGTACGCAGGGTCTTGAGGCGGTTGCGCGACAGCACCAGTTCGCCGATCAGGTTGACGATGGCGTCCAGGCGCTTGGTGTCCACGCGCACGGTCTGCTCGGCGTCGGCCGCCTTGGCCGCCGCCTTGGGCGCGGCCTTGGCGCCCGGCGCAGCAGCGCCGTGTGCGTCATCGTGTGCGGGTGCTGCGGCAGCGGCCTTGGGCGCGGCCTTGACCGCCGGCGGGCCGCTCTTGGCGTCGAACTGCGCAATCAGCGAGGCCGGTGCATGCGGCACGGTTTCGCCCGAGCCCATCGCATCCAGCATGGCCTGCAGATAATCCAGCGACTGTTGCGCGGCATCGAAGTGATGCGCCTGCAACACCGCCTGGCCGGAGCGCGCCATGCCCAGGGTTTCCTCGGCGGCGTGGCAGAGCTCCACCATCGGTTTGATCGCCAGGAAGCCGGCGCCGCCCTTGAGCGTGTGGAAGCCGCGGAACACCGCGTTGAGCTGGTCGGCTTCGTCCGGTGCCTGTTCCAGCGACACCAGCTGTTCGCCGAGGCGATCCAGGATCTCCTGGGCCTCGACAATGAAATCGGCAGCAATATCGTCTGGAACAGCACTCATGGTTACAGCCCCAATCCGGACAGCAGGTCGTCGGCGTCGTCCTGCGACACCGCGTGACGGTCCAGGCCCTTGACTGCAGGACCGGCAAGACCGCCGTCGTCTTTCTTCGGCTCGGGATTCTTCGGCGGCAGGCCGAGTGCACCGAAGCCCTCGTGCACGCGCCGCACGATCCCGGCCACGCGACGGATGATCTGGCCGCTCAGGTCCTGGTAGCTCTGCGCCAGCGACAGCTCGGTCAGGTTATGGCGCATCTTGTCCATCAGCGCGCCCTGGTCCTGGTTCAGGCCACCGTCGCGCAGCTGGTTGGCCAGCTCGCGGCATTCCTCGACCAGGTCCAGCGTGCGATGGCTGGCCTTCTCGGTCATTTCCACCACGTGGTCCAGGCGCGAGCAGGCATCGTCCAGTTCGCCGGCTTCCTCGGGCACGGTGGGCAGCTCGCCCAGCGCCTGCCCGAGTTCGCGCGCGAGCCGGCTCAGGCTCTGCATCATCGGGCGCGTGCGCAGCGCGGCGAGGTGGTCCACCTCGCGCCGCCAGGCGACCTGGTCACCGCTTTCCAGTGCATCGAGCGCGTGCTGCAGGCGCTCGATCAGGGCGGCACGTTCGGCATCGGCTTCCACGGTGGCGTTCATCAGGCGGTCGCCGCCAGACGTTCGAACACCTTGCCCAGCTTCTCTTCCAGCGTCTGTGCGGTGAACGGCTTGATGATGTAGCCGTTCACGCCGCACTGGGCCGCTTCGATGATCTGCTCGCGCTTGGCTTCGGCGGTCACCATCATCACCGGCAGGTGCTTGAGCTTGGCGTCGGCGCGGATGTTGCGCAGCAGGTCGATGCCGGTCATGCCGGGCATGTTCCAGTCGGTGACCACGAAATCGAACGGGCCGGCCCGCAACGCCGCCAATGCGCTGTTGCCGTCTTCGGCCTCTGCGGTATTGGTGAAGCCCAGATCGCCCAACAGATTCTTGACGATACGTCGCATCGTCGAGAAGTCGTCCACGATCAAAATCCGCATGTTCTTGTTCACATCAAGCTCCTAACACTAAAAAATGCGCGAAAAAATCATTCGTCAATTTCGACACCGGCATCGGCCAGTTCGAAGACCTTGAGGCGGCCGCGCAGACGCACCACCGCCTGGCCATGGATCTGGCAGACGCGCGATTCGCTGACACCGAGCACGGCGCCGATTTCTTTCAGGTTCAATTCCTGTTCGTAGTACAGCGACAGCACCAGCTGCTCGCGCTCGGGCAACTGGCCGATGGCCTTGCCCAGCTCGCGGCCGAATTCGCCACGCTCCATCATCTGCTGCGGATTGGGGCCGCCCTTGGCGGTGGTGTCCAGCTCGCCGTGATCCTCGATCCGCGATTCCAGGCTCAGCACCTGGCCGCGGGCGGCATCTTCCATCAGACGCAGGTAGTCGGGCAGCGGCATCTCCATCGCGGCGGCCACTTCGGTGGCGGCGGCGGCGCGGCCGGTGTGCTGTTCGATCTTGCGCACGGCGGCGGCAGCATCGCGTGCGCGGCGGTGCACCGAGCGCGGCACCCAGTCGCCCCGCCGGATCTCGTCGATCATCGAGCCGCGGATGCGGATCGAGGCATAGGTCTCGAACGAGGCGCCCTGTTCGGAGTCGTAACTGCGCGAGGCTTCGATCAGGCCGATCATGCCGGCCTGGATCAGATCGTCCACTTCCACGCTCGCCGGCAGGCGCGCGGCCAGATGGTGGGCGATGCGGCGCACCAGGTCGGCGTGCTGGGTGACGATGTCGTTGGCGTTGTTGCGCTGCACGGCGCGGTACTGCGCGCTGGCCGTGGTTGCGGTAGCGGTGCTCATGCGGCCACTCCCCGTTGGATGATGCGTTCGACGAAGAACTCGACGTTGCCGCGCGGCACGGTGGGGGCCTGCCAGCGCGAGGTACGGCGAGCGATTTCTGCAATGGCCTGCGCCGACGGACTGGCGGGGTAGGCCTTGATGACCGGCTGCTGGCGCTGCACCGACAGGCGCAACCAGTCGTCCTGCGGCACGTGGCCCAGGTAGTTCAGCGACACGTCGCCGAGGAATTTTTCGCAGACCCGCGACAGCTTGTCGTACAGCAGGCGGCCCTCGTTGGGGTCGCGCACCATGTTGGCGATGATCTGCAGGCGGTCCACGCCGCGTTCGCGCGAGAGCACCTTGATCAGCGCGTAGGCGTCGGTGATCGAGGCCGGCTCGTCGCAGACCACCACCACGGTGTCCTGGGCGGCCTGGCAGAAGGTCAGCACGCTGTCGGTGATGCCGGCGGCGGTGTCGATGACCATCACGTCCAGGTCGCGCTCCAGCTCGGAGAACACGTTGACCAGGCCGATGTGCTGGGCCGGGGCCAGTTCGGCCATGTGGCGGCGACCGGAAGCGGCCGGGACCACCAGCACGCCGCCGGGGCCTTCGATGATCACTTCGTCCAGCGTGCAGCGGCCGGCGATCAGGTCGGCCAGGGTGTACTTGGGCGACAGGCCCAGCACCACGTCCAGGTTGGCCAGGCCCAGGTCGGCGTCCAGCAGCAGCGTGCGCTTGCCCATGTCGGCCAGCGCCACGGCCAGGTTGGCGGAGATGTTGGTTTTACCCACGCCGCCCTTGCCACCGGTCACGGCAATGGTGCGCACCGGGCCCAGGGGCTCGGGACGGGTCGCCGACAGGGGGAAGGCGTTGGTCAGCTTGGCGTATTCACGCGACTGCATGGTTGTGCTCCGGAGTACAGGGCTTATCGGCAGCGCGCCGCAAATCTTCAAGGCGAAGAACGAGACTGGCGGCATTGGCGCGGTGCAGGTCGTCGGGGACCCGCTGTCCGTCAGTCACCCAGGTGATGGGCATTTGGTGATCGACGACGACCGACAGCGCACTACCGAAGCGGCCGGTCTCGTCAAGTTTGGTCAGCACCACGCCCTGGGGCTTGGCGTGGGCAAAGCGGCGCACGACCTCGTCGAGGTCGGAAAAGTGCGCGTTGGCAGGCAGCACCAGCAGCGAGGTGACCTGGTGCGCGGCGCGCAGCCAGTTCAGCTGGGCGGCCAGGGCGCGGTCGCGCTGGCCCATGCCGGCGGTGTCGATCAGCACCAGCTTGTAGTCGCGCAGGCGCTCGAGCAGTTCCAGCAGGCTCTCGGCGCTGTCGGCCTCGTGCACGGCGATGCCGAGCTGACGGCCGTAGCTGTGCAGCTGCTCGCGGCCGCCGACGCGCTGGGTGTCGGTGGTGACCAGGGCCACGTCGCGCGGGGCGTGCTGGGCGGCGAAGCGCTGGGCGAGCTTGGCGATGGTGGTGGTCTTGCCGGCGCCGGTCGGGCCGACCAGGGCGATCACGCCGCCGCGTTCCAGCGGGTCGACCGGGGCCACCGGCAGGCGCTTGGACAGCAGGCCCAGCATCAGCCCGCGGCCGCGGTGCAATTCGGTATCGGCCGGAATCTGCAGTGCCACGTCGCGGATCAGGCCGGCGTCGAAGCCGTAGTCGTCCATCAGCTCCAGGGCCTGCGCGCGCACCGGCGAGCCACGCAGGCGCTCGTCGGTGAGGCGGTTCATTTCGCGCTCGATCATCTGCCGCATCAGCGCCAGCTCGCCACGCAACTGCTTGAGTTCTTCATCGTTCTGCGGCGCCGGGGCGGCGGCGACCGGCACCGCGGCCAGCGCCGGCGGGGCAACCACCAGCGGCGGCAACGCGGCCGGCGGCAGGATCTGCGGCAGCGCGTCCAGGTCGAAGTCGGCGTCGCCGTCCAGCGCGTCCTCGTCCTGGTCGTAGCCAGCCTGCACGGGGGCAGCGGCGGCGGCCATGATCGGGGTCGGGGCCTGCACCGGGGCAGCCTGCACGGCGGCGCGCTGCACCGGCGCGGTGGTCAGGAAATCGGCGAACAGCTGTTCCGGCACGGCCGACAGCGCGTGTTCCTGGCGCGGCGCGGCGGTCACCGCGACGGCGTGGGCCAGGGCCTGGGCGGCGGGCGAGGGGACGGCGGCGCTACGCACCGGTGCGGGCACCTGCGGCTGGCGCGGCACGTTGACCGGCTGGCGCAGCGCCATCGCGGCGATCATGTCTTCGGCGGCACTGGCAACGCGCTGGCGCTGGCTCGTGCCGGCATCGGCGGCCGGCTTCAGCGGTGCGTGGACCGGTGCGGCGGCGGCTTGCGGGGCCGGTGCCTGCGGGGCAGCTGCCGACGGGATCGGCGCGGCGGCAACGGCCGGCGTCTCGGAACGCGCGGTTTCCAGGGCGCGCTGCACGAGTTCTTCGTCGTAGTTGCTGGCAGCGACGATCTCGATGCCTTCGGCGGTGCGGCGATTGGACAGGATCACTGCGTCCGGGCCGTGTTCTTCACGCACCATGCGGAATGCGGTGCGCATGTCCGGGGCAACGAAGCGTTTGATTTTCATGCGAAGTGCCTCCAGGAACGGGACCCGCCGGACGCCGGACGGGTGCGCGATGAATGTGGGTGTGTTGCCAGCGTCATGAGTTGCCTGTCCCGTTCGGTTGTTCCAAGTGCTGCTCTCGCCCCGCAGCGGTGGCGCTGGCTGCGGTCTCGGCAGAGCTAATGCACGCGGCGTGCCAAAACGGGGTGCCGGGGTTCCGGCGCGGGGGCGCTGGTGTATCGGGACGGGGCGCGGCTGTGCGTACGGCCGGGTCCGAGCGCTTTAAGCCAATGGCGTGATTGACTTTTTTCCAGGGCGGCGATGCGCTGGCGTCGTCGTGCGGGCGGATGTGCTGGCGGGTCGGAGGTCCAGTCTGAGGCGCTCGGAACGCCTGGGAACGGCTAGCGCCATGCAATCGATTGGAGATCCGGACCAGTGGCGGCTTTCCGACGCCGGGTGCGCTCCTACCGTGGTGTCGGCGTCCGCGATGTGTTGTCGGATTACCTGGCCTGTCGTAGGAGCGCACCCGGGCGCGACGGGCTGTGCCGGTAACGCCTGTCACGCCCGGGTGCGCTCCTACCGTGGTGTCGGCGTCTGCGATGTGTTCTCGGGTTGCCTGGCCTGTCGTAGGAGCGCACCTGGGCGCGACGGGCTGTGCCGGTAAAGCCTGTCGCGCCCGGGTGCGCTCCTACGGTGGTGTCGGCGTCTGCGATGTGTTCCCGGATTGCCCGGCCTATCGTAGGAGCGCACCTGGGCGCGACGGGCTGTGCCGGTAACGCCTGTCGCGCCCAGGTGCGCTCCTACGTCGGCGGGCGGTTTCAGCTGATCGTGCCGACCAGCTTCAGGCGCTTGTCTTCGGGCACTTCGCTGTAGGCCAGCACCGACAGGGACGGGACGCTGTGGCGGACCAGGCGGGCCAGGGCGGCGCGGACCTGGCCGGGCACCAGCACGACCGCCGGTTCGTTGCGGGCTTCCTGCTTGCCGACGCAGTCGGCCAGGCTCTGGTGCAGGCGCTCGGCCAGGCCGGGCTCCAGCGCCACGCCGTTGCCGTGGGTGGACTCCTGCAGCACGCGCTCCAGCTGCGGGGCCAGCGTGTAGACCGGCAGCTCGGCCGACATGCCGGCGATTTCCTGCACGATGAAGCGGCCCAGCGAGGTGCGTACCGCGGCGGTGAGGGTGGTCGGGTCCTGGCTGTGCGGGGCGTGCTCGACCAGCGCTTCGACGATCTTGCGCAGCTGGCGCACCGGGATGCGCTCGATCAGCAGGTTCTGCAGCACGCGCACCACCACCGACAGCGGCAGCGCCTTCGGGGTGAGGTCTTCGACCATCTTCGGCGCGGTCTTGGCCAGGGTCGCCAGCAGCTGCTGCACTTCCTCGTGGCCGAGCAGTTCCGGGGCGTGTTCGCGGATCAGGTGCGACAGATGGGTGGCGACCACGGTGGCCGGGTCGACCACGGTGTAGCCCATCGATTCGGCATAGGCGCGTTGGTGTGGCTGGATCCAGGTGGCGTCCAGGCCGAACGCCGGGTCCTTGCCGGGGATGCCGTCGAGCTGGCCGAGCGCGCCGCCCGGGTCCAGCGCCAGTTCGCGATCGGGATAGATTTCCGCGGTGGCCACCGGCACCCCGTGCACCAGCAACCGATAGGCGTTGGCCGACAGCTCCAGGTTGTCGCGGATATGCACCGGCGGCACCAGGAAGCCGATGTCCTGGGTGAGCTTGCGGCGCACGCCCTTGATGCGCGCCATCAGTTCGCCACCCTGGTTCTTGTCCACCAGCGGAATCAGCCGGTAGCCCACTTCCAGGCCCAGCGGGTCGATCGGGCGCAGCTCGTCCCAGCTCAGCTCCGAGCTGGCCTGGGCGGCAGTGGCCGCGGCGGCGGCCTTGGGATCGGTGGCGGGGTCGCCGGTCGGCGGGATGACCAGGCTGCGCTTGTACATTTTCCAGGCGATCACGCCCAGGATCAGGCCCAGCGTCAAAAACGCGACGTTGGGCATGCCCGGCACCAGGCCGACCAGGCCCAGGATGGCCGCAGCCACCGCGAGGGCGCGGTGCTGGCCGAACACCTGGCTGATCATGGCGCCGCGCATGTCCTGCGCGCGCGAGGCGCGGGTCACCAGCAAGGCGACCGAGGACGACACCAGCAGGGCCGGCAGCTGCGCCACCAAACCGTCGCCGATCGACAGCAGGGTGTAGGTGGAGGCGGCATCCACAAAGCTCATGCCGTGCTGGAACATGCCCACCGCCATGCCGCCGACCAGGTTGATGAACAGGATCAGGATGGCGGCGATGGCGTCGCCGCGGATGAACTTGTTGGCACCGTCCATCGCACCGTAGAAGTCGGCTTCCTCGCGGACCTCTTCGCGGCGGGCCTTGGCTTCCTCGCGCGTCAGCAAACCGGCGTTGAGGTCGGCGTCGATGGCCATCTGCTTGCCGGGCATGGCGTCCAGGATGAAGCGCGCGGTCACTTCCGACACGCGCCCGGCACCCTTGGTGATGACCACGAAGTTGATGATGGTCAGGATCGCGAACACCACGATACCCACGGCGTAGTTGCCGCCGATCACGAACTGGCCGAACGCCTCGATCACCTTGCCGGCTGCGGCATGGCCGTCCTGGCCGTTGATCAGGATCACGCGGCTGGAGGCAACGTTCAGCGCCAGCCGCAGCATCGTGGTCATCAGCAGCACGATCGGGAAAATGGTGAATTCCAGCGGGCGCTGCACGTAGACGACCGCCAGCAGCACCATCAGCGAGATGGCGATGTTGAAGGTGAACAGCGCATCCAGTACCGGCGCGGCCAGCGGCACCATCAGCATGGCCAGCATGGCCATCAGCGCCAGCGGCGCGCCCAGGCCGTTGCGCAGCAGCTCCATGATGCGCCGGGCATTCATCGGGGCGGGTTGGGCGCTCATGCGCTGGCTCCCTTGCCGAACTCATCCACGTCCAGCGACGGCAATTCCGGCATCGGGCCGCCGTTCCAGCCACGCAGCTGGTAGACGTAGGACAGCACCTGGGCCACGACCGAATAGAGTCTCACGGGAATTTCCTTGCCGATTTGCGCTTCTCTATACAAGGCGCGTGCCAAAGGCGGGGCGGTGACGATCGCCACGCGGTGCTGTTCGCAGGCTTCGCGGATGCGGAAGGCCATTTCGTCCACGCCCTTGGCCACCACGATCGGGGCGCGCATCTTGCCGCCCTCGTACTTGAGCGCCACCGCGTAGTGGGTCGGATTCATCAGCACCACGTCCGCCTTGGGCACCGCTTCCATCATCTGGCGCTGCGACATCTGCATCTGCATCTGGCGGATGCGGCCCTTGACCTCCGGGCTGCCCTCGCTTTCCTTCATCTCGCGCTTGATCTCTTCGCGCGTCATCTTCAGCTTCCGCAGCCAGTTCCACTTCTGGTAGGGCGCGTCGATGGCGGCCAGCAGCACCAGCGCGCCGGCGGTGTAGAACAGCAGGCTCTTGGTGAAGTCCAGGCCGTTGCCTACCGCCTGTTCCAGCGGCTGGTTCACCAGCGAGCGCAGGCCGTGCAGGCCCTTGGAGATGCACAGGCTGGCGGCCAGGCCGACGAACAGCAGCCGCAGCACCGACTTGACCAGCTCGGCCAGGCTGTTGCTGCCCCACATGCGCTTGATCCCGTTCATCGGGTTGAGCTTGTTGAGGTCGGGCATGATCGCCTTGCCGGAAAAGCGCAGCCCGCTCATCAACAGCGGGCCGGCCAGGCCGGCGGCCAGGCAGATGCCGATCAGCGGCAGCATCACCCACAGCAGCTGCAGCAGCAGGTCGCCGAAATGGCCGAACAGCGCCATCGGGTTTTCACGCATCTTCGGGTCCGGGCTGAGCGCGGTCTTCATCCAGACGCTGGCGCCATCGCCGATGCCGCGGGCCAGGGCCATCAGCGCGAACACGCCGGCACCGAACACCGCGGCAGTGGACAACTCGCGCGATTGCGGGATGTTGCCCTGCTCGCGGGCTTCGCGCAGGCGTTTTTCGGTGGGAAGCTCTGTGCGTTCGCCGCCGTCTTCGGACTCGGACATGGAGGTGCCGGTGACTGGTCAGCCCTGTGTCATGCAAGTGGCGTTCCAGTCGCTGGGGGTGGGGAGTCGGGGTCGGGGGAGAGCTGGCCGAGAGGGGGCCGGCCTGAAAAAGTGGCTGATCGGGGCAGGCGGCGCTGTGGGGCCGCTGCGTTGGATGCGCCTGGCCTGCGCCCCGGGGCGCGGCTGCTCATGCCACCGAGGATTCGGGCTCTTCCGGTTCGATGCGATTGCGGCCATGCCGCTTGGCGCGGTACAGCGCCTCGTCGGCACGCGCCAGCAGCGTGGCGGCGTTGTCACCGCTCCGGAACCAGGCCACGCCGACCGAACAGGTCACCGGCAGCGGCCGGGCGGCGCCCACCTCGTACGGTGCCAGGCTGAGCTTTTCGTGGATGGCGCGCAGCCGGTGCTGGCTATGCTGCGACATGCCCGGCAGCAGCAACAGCAGTTCCTCGCCGCCGTAGCGGCCCACCTTGTCCGAGTCGCGCAGGCAGGCGGTCAGGCGCGCGCCGACCTTGGCCAGCACCGCATCGCCGACCAGATGCCCGTGTTCGTCGTTGACCAGCTTGAAGTGGTCCAGATCGATCAGCACCACCGCCAGCGGATGCCCGCCATGCGCGCAGGCCTGCAGTTCTTCGGCCATGGCTTCGAGCACGCCGGAGCGGTTGAGCAGGCCGGTGAGGGCATCGTGGCTGGCCTTCAGGGCCAGCGCCGCACGCGCGCTTTCCAGATCGCGTTTTTCGTGTTCCAGCTGATAGGTGCGCTCGGCCACCAGTTCGGCCAGCATGCGTTCGCGCGCGACCAGGTGGCGGTGCCGCCAGCGCCACAGGCCGGCCAGCAGCGCGCTGCCGATCAGCACATACAACGCGATCGCCGGCGGGCTGCGCCACCACAGCGGGGCCACCGCAAACGGCAGGTCGGCGATCGGCGAGGCGGTGCGGCGGTAGCGGTCCAGCACCTGCACCTGCAGCCGGAAATGCCCGGAGGGCAGCGGCGCCTGGTCGATCGACAGGTTGTCGCTCTGGATCCATTCGTTGTGCAGGCCGAGCAGGCGGTAACGCACGGTCAGGCGACTCGGGTCGTCGTACACCTCCATCGTGGACAGCTCGATATGCAGCGGCTGGTCGCTCCAGCCCAGCAACTGGCCGCGCTGCACCGGCACGCCGCCACGGCTGACGCTGTCGATGCGCACGCTGGGCTGGCGCGCATCGAACAGCCGCGCCGGGTCCAGCAGATGGCTCACCCCGCGCGAGGTACCGATCCAGATCGACCCATCCGGATCCTCGGCGAAGGCGGCTTCGGAGATGTCGTCCCACAGCAGGCCCTGCGATTGCGACAGATGCGCCCAACGCTCGCCGTCGTAGACCTCCACGCCGCGCGCATGGCCCACCCAGACCCGGCCGAGGCTGTCGCCGCGCATCAGGTAGACGCCGACATCGCGCAGCGCCTCGTCGCTGATCGCCTGCAGATCCAGCCGCTCGCCCAGCAACATGCCGTGCCAGAGACCGGGCCGATAGAACGCCAGCCACACCTCGCCGCTGTCGCTGATGTGGAACTTGCTGATCCACGGGTCCGAGGCGCCGCCATTGACCAGCACCTCGACCCTGGACCAGCGTGCGCCCTGCAGCCGGAACAAGCCGTTGGCGGTGGACACCCACAACGTGCCGTTGGCGGTCTGCTGGATGTCGGTATAGGCGATGGTGGGCATCTCCGGGACCGCTTCCATCGTGCCGCCCTCCAGCGGATGCCGGATCACGAACAGGCCGCCCGCGCTGAGCATCCACATCCGCCCCTGCCGATCGATCAGCAGGCGGCGTGCGGTGCGCGGCAGTTTGGCGATCTGCGCGCTGCGGCCATCGGGCCAGGTGCGGCGCAGGAAACCGGCCGAATTGAGCGTCCACAGGCTGCCATCGGCGCTGCGTTGCATGCCCACGATCTGGATCCCGGAGGCCTGCAGGGCCGGGACGAACCGGCCGCCCGGATCGACCTGGCGGCCGGTGCCGTGTTCGTTGCCGACCAGCAGCGCGCCCTGCGCGTCGCGGGCGATCGACCAGGTGGGCGCGGCCGGCATGCCCTGCGAGGCGTCCCAGTTCTCGATCCATTCGTAGCCGGCCCAGCGCACCAGGCCTTCGCCATCGACGGTCATCCAGACATCGCCATCGCGGTCCACCAGGATCGCATCGCTGCTGCCGGGCGGCAGCCCGTTGTCGGCGCCGAAACTGCGCCAGCGGCCGTTCTCCCAGCGCGCCAGCCCGTCGTTGCGACGTACCAGCACGCGTCCTTCGCGGTCCAGCACCAACGGCGCCTGTCGCCCGATGGTTCTGCCATCGAGCAAGGGCAGCGGCCGCACGCTGAATTTGCTGGCGCCCGGCGCGCGATAGAGCAGGTTGCCGGTGCCGCGGACCCACAGTGCGCCGTCGTGATCGCGCAACACGCTGTACCAGCGATCGTCCGGCACGCCTTGGTCCGGCCCGTACACCTGCACCTTGCGCTGCGCATCGATGGCGCACAGCCGCTTGGCGCAGCCGGCCCACAAGGTGTCGCCGTCCACCGACAGGCTCAGCACCTTGGACAGCTCGGGCACGCGCACCCGGGTGGCGGTATCCAGCAGCGGCTCGCTATGCCAGTGGCCGTTGCCGCGTGCGCTCAATCGTTCCAGCGTGCCGCCATTGGCCAGCACCGTGCCCCAGGAGGGACTGGCCAGCAGCATGTCTTCCTGCAGGTGTTCGGCCTCGTCGGGGGCCAGCTTGCGGAAGCCGTGCTCGTCGCCGACGAACAGGGCCTGGAAGCCGGCCACCCACAGCCGCCCGTCGGCGGCTTCGGCCATCGAGGTGATCGGTTCGTTGCGCAGGCCATCCAGCATCACCTGCTGGAAGCTGCGCCCGTTGTAGCGATACAGGCCGCTTTCGGTACACACCCACAGCAGCGTGGCGCGGGTCTGCAGCAGGCAGGTGCCGGCCAGCCCGAGCAAGCCCTGGTCGTGGGCGTAGCGACGAATGCTCGCGCTCTGCGCGCCGGCCAGATCGGCCAGCGACAGCAAGGCCAGCAGCAGCACCGCCAAGAACGGTGCACGCCGGCCTGACGACCTGCATTGACGGTACTCAACCCCCACGAGCGTTGCACTCTCCCACGCATCGGCGCGTGTGCTCCGCGCCCCTCGCGCGGGTGTCTCACGCTTGCCATGGGCGGCCCCCATAGCAGGCCGCAGTAAACCGACTAGCGGCTGTTCACGCGTGTTTCTTTAATGCTTAAGCAGGCATGGCGGCGTGAGTGCGCAGCGCGCACGGCCCTAGCCGGGCGCGTGTTGTTCCCTGGGCCGGACCCTGTCGCTGCAGGCGCGATCACGCCGATGGCTTGATGCCGGTCGCGCAACGGCTGCATGGCTGCCCGCACGCGGGCGTCGCAGCGGACACGTCTTTCCCGGCAAGGCGTCCGTGGGAGGCTACGTGCCCGGCCGGTTGGCAGATCGCAGCATTGGCGCTGTCCTTCGGCCTGCGGCCAGGCGCGGGTTCAGCCGCTGGACGCGGCGTCGTAGCGCACATGGTCGTAATCGATGCGGTTGCGTCCATTGCGCTTGGCGCGATAGAGCGCGGCGTCGGCACGCGCCAGCAGCTGTTCCAGGGTTTCGCCCGGCTGGAACCAGGCCACCCCGACCGAGCAGGTCACCGGCAGTACGCCACCATCGATCGGGTAGTTGCCGCAGATCCCTCGATGCAACGCCTGCAGGCGATGAGTGGACTGGGCACTGAGCCCCGGCAGCAGCGCCAGCAATTCCTCGCCGCCGTAGCGACCGATGCGGTCGTCGCCGCGCACCAGCGTATCCAGGCGCCGGCCGACTTCGGCCAGCACCGCGTCCCCGGCCAGGTGGCCGTGCTGATCGTTGACCAGCTTGAAGTGGTCCAGGTCGATCAACACCACCGCCAGCGGCCGCGCGCTGGTGTCGGCACGCGCCAGCATGCCGCGCAGCGCGTGCAGGATGCCGGCGCGATTGAGCAGCCCGGTCAGCTCGTCGTGGGTGGCCTTGAGCGCGAGCTCGGCGCGTGCCGCCTCCAGCTCGCGCTTGTCCTGTTCCAGCTCGGCAGTGCGCTCGGCCACCAGTTGCTCCAGTTCGCGTTTGCGCCGCAGCAGCTTGCGCGTGCGCCAGCGCAGCAGCGCGATCACTGCGGCAATGCCCAGCAGCACGTAGCCGGCCACTGCCGGCACGCCGCGCCACCACGGCGGGCGCAGCACGAAACGCAGCCGCGCGACCGGGCTGGCGCTGCGCTGGTAGGCATCCAGCGCCTGGACTTCCAGCGTGTAGGTGCCGGGTGGCAACAGCGGGTAGGTGAGGTGACTGAGCGAGGTCTGGGTCCAGCGTGCCTGGTGGCCCTCCACCCGGTAGCGGAAGCTGATGCGGTCCGGGCCGCCTTCGGCGCCGGGCGCGCTGATGTCTACATCCAGCGGCACCTGCGACCAGTCGACCTGCGCCCCCGGCGTGATCGCCTGGTTGCCACGCCGCACGCGCAGGATGTCCACGCGCAAGGGCAGTGCGGCGAACACGCGCAACGGATCGATCAGATGGGTGGCACCGCGGCTGCTGCCGAGCCAGATGCTGCCATCCCCGTCCTCGAAGAACGCATTGGCCGACATGTCGTCCCACAACAGGCCCTCGGTGCGCGTGGCCCGCGACCAATGGCCGTTTTGCAGCATGTCCAGGCCCTGGCTGCTGCCCAGCCACAGCCGGCCCTCGCGGTCGTGGCGCAGGATGAACGGCATCACCCGCGCCACCAGCGGATCGTCGACCGCGCGCAGCGCCAGCACGCCATCGGCCTGCAGGCGGCCATGCCACAGCCCGGTGTCGCGCAGCGAGATCCACAGCTCGCCATCGGGAGCAAAATCGATCAGGAAGAAATCCTGGCTGGGCAGCGCGCCACGCACCTGTACGCGCTGCCAGGCGCCGTCTGCCTGCCGCTTGTACAGCCCCTCGCGGGTGCTGGCCCAGAGCCGGCCCTGGGGATCGAGATCGACATCGCCCACGAACGCGGCCGGCACGCCCGGATCGCGGATGGCCTGGTATGGCGCGCCCGGCGGCATGCGATACAGGCCGCGCGGGGTGGTGATCCACAAGGTGCCGGCGGCGTCGAACAACAGCTTGTTGATCGGCAGGCCCAGCTGCAGCACGTCGACGGTCCGGCCGCTGCGCGGATCGCGCCGCGCCAATGCGCCGGACGAGCGTGCCACCCAGGCGGCGCCGTCTATCGGCGAGAGCGCCAGGGAGATCGACTGCAGCAGCGGCTGGCCGTCGTCCAGCGTCCAGGGCTGCATGCGCCCGCTGCGCGGATCCAGCACATTGGAGCCGGCATCGCCGCCGACCAGCAGCTCGCCGCTGGGCAGGCGCTGGATCATCCAGGTCGGCGCTTCCGCCAGGCCCTGGCTCTCGTCCCAGTGTTCGATGTTGCCGTAGCCCAGCCAGCGCTGCACGCCCAGGCCACGGGTACCGATCCATAGCTGGCCGGTGCGCTGCATCAGCAACGGGCCGACCATCGGGCTGATCGGCAGCCCCTGGTCGTGGCCGAAGTAGCGCCAGTGATCGCCTTCCCAGCGCACCAGGCCGCGATCGGAGCGGGTCAGCAGGCGGCCCTGTGCATCTTCGGACAGGGTGGTGGCGGCCGAGAGCGTGTCGAAGCTGGTGCCTGCCGGCGCCGCATGGTTGCGGAATACACGCTCGCCCGGCGCGCGCGACAGCACCAGGCCGCCGCCGCGCAGCCACAGGGTGTTCTGGTGGTCGCGAAAGATCGCCCGCCACTGCCGCTCCGGCACTCCGTCGGCTTCGCCGAGCAGCTCGGTGCGTCCGTTCTCGTCGATCCGGCAGACGTGCGGCCCGCAGCTGCTCCAGAGTGCCGTGCCATCGGCAAGTAACGCCTTGCCGGCCGGCAGACTGGTGCCATCGGCCAGCTGCAACGGCAGCGGGTGCACCGACCAGCCGCCCGTGTGGTCCGGGGAAAAGCGCAGCAAGGCGTTCTCGCTGACCACCACCATGCCGCCGGCATAGGCAGCCAGCACATTGCCGCTGTCGGCGCGGATCGGTTTGCCGTCGCGCAGCAGCTGCACGAACGCACCGCCGTCGCGCACGAATACGCCGTTGGCGCTGGCTACCCATAACCGTCCTGCGGCATCCAGCGCCAGGGCGCGGATATAGCGCGCATCCAGGCCACTCTCCTGGCCAACCGGGGTGAAGCTCTCGCGCTCGAAGCGGTGCAGGGCCAGCTCGGTGCCCACCCAGACCACGCCCTGGCGGTCTTCGAGCAGGCTGTTGACGGTCATGCCCTGCAGGCCATCGGCCTGGGCGTAGTCGCGGAAGCTGTAGGTCTGCGCCCGCGCGTGGCCGCACGCCAGCAGCACGGCAATCCAAAGACAGCCCCAGGCCCACCAGTGGCCGCGTCGTGACGCAATCGGAGCGAACAGCGCAGACACGTTGGGCATCGGTTCCCGCCGACTTTGGCGTGGGTGAGTGATGGCGATTGGCGGTATCAATCGTCCTGTGGCGTTGACGGCTGACCAGCGAAAAACTTGAGGCAGTTCACAGTTATGGATGTGTCCGCTAGGCAGTCAAATCCCTGGCGGCGTCGAAGGCGGTATCGAACATGCGTTGCACGGGCGGCGCGAATTCGCTGGCGAAGCTGGACAGCAGGAACAGCCCCAGCAACACCGTCAGCGGCAGGCCCAGCTGCATCGGATTCAGCGCCGGCGCGGCCTTGGCCAGCGCGCCGAAGGCCAGGTTGACCGCCAGCATCGCCACCATCATCGGCAGTGCCAGGGTGAGTCCGCCGCGCAGGATCTGCAGGAACAGGGTCGGCGCCACCTCGGCGAAGGCGGCGGCATCGGGAAGCGCGGTGCCGATCGGCAGGGCCTTGTAGCTGTCCACCAACAATGCGATCACCGCCAGGTGTCCGTTGGCCGCGAAGAACAGCAAGCCGAACCCGAGATAAAACCACTGCGCGATCACTCCGGAGGTGACTCCGCGCAGCGGGTCGGACATCTGCGCAAACGACAGGCCGGTGGACTGCGACACCAGTTCGCCGGCCATCGCGCCGGCCTCGAAGATCAGCTTGAGCATGAAGCCCATGCTGGCGCCCACCGCCAGCTCGCGGGCGACGCTGAGCACCGCCTGCGCGGTGAAACCGTCCCAGTCCGGCACCGGCGGCAGCAGCGGCGCCAGCACCATCGACAATGTCCCGGCCAGCATCACCCGCACCCGTCCCGGCACCGCGCGCGTGCCGATCAACGGCATCGCGGTCAGCAGCGCACCGGTGCGCAGCATGGTCCACATGATCGCCCCGACCATCGCAAACGCGCGCTGGCCGTCGATCACCATCTGGGTGGCAGCATCCATCCGGCCGGGTCCGCTAACCGATCAGATGCGGTATGCGCTGGAACAGCGCAATGGTGAACTCCACCAGATGCCCCAGCAGCATGCTGCCGGTGGCAAACAGGGTGGCCGTCAACGCTACCGCCTTGGCCACGAAGGCGATGGTCGGCTCGTTCAACTGGGTGGCGGCCTGCACCACACCGATCACGACACCGACGACCAGCACCGCCAGCAACATCGGGCCGGCAATCCACAGGACGGTGACCAGGCCACCACGCAATTCGGTCAGGGCGATTTCAGGGCTCATGGGTGTGGTGATGCAAGTGGGGTGCCAATGGATGGGATTGGGGATTGGGGATTGGGGATTGGGGAATCGGGAATCGGGAATCGGGAATCGGGAATCGGGAGGCTGAATATGGGGATGAGGTCTGAAGCTGGTGCGACGGTGTGGGCGGACTAAGCTACGGTCTGCAGAAACTCGCCCCTCTCCAGCGGGAGACGGTTGGGGTGAGGGTGCGAGGCGAAGCCACGCGTGTTGGGTGGCTCCGCTGGGGCATTGCTCAGCCGTGCGCTTCGGCGCTATCGGCTGCACGGGCTGGCGCGCTTGCTGTCTGCTCTGCGTCTGCTGCCCGACGTCGGGTCCATGCCGAAGCGGCAGGCCGGGTCGGCACGCTGGCAGGGCGGCAGGGCGGCACGCATGCAGACCTTGCGGCTACGACGCGTTGAAGCTCGCGGCCAGTGTGCCCACCACCAGTACCCAGCCATCCACCAGGATGAACAGCAGGATCTTGAACGGCGCCGAGATCAACATCGGCGACAGCATCATCATGCCCATCGACATCAGCACGCTGGCGACCACCAGATCGATGATCACGAACGGGATGAAGATCAGAAAGCCGATCTCGAACGCCGTCTTCAGCTCGCTGGTCACGAATGAGGCCACCAGCACCGGGAACGGCACCGCGTCCGGGCCGGCGTACTTGCCGTCGCCGGCCATGCCGGCAAAGGTCATCAGGTCGGTCTCGCGGATCTGCGCCAGCATGAAGGCACGCAGCGGCTGGGTGGTCAGCGTCCAGGCGGTCTGGAAATCGATCTGGTTGTTGAGGTACGGCGAGAGCCCGGCACCCCACATCTTCTGCCACACCGGCATCATCACCAGCGCGGTCAAAAACATCGACAGCCCCAGCAGTACCTGGTTGGACGGGGTCTGGCCGGTGCCCAGCGCCTGGCGCAGCAGGCCCAGCACGATGGTGATGCGGGTGAAGGCGGTCAGCACCAGCAGCATCGACGGCAGCAGGGTGATCGCCGTCATCAGCAGCAAGGTCTGCAGCGGCAGGCTCACCGGCTGGTCGCCGATGCGGCCGACGCTGACATTGGGCAACGACGGCAGCTGATTGGCGCCGGCCGGCGCGGTCGCCGGCGCGGCGGCGGGAGCGGCGGCCTGGGCCATGGCCGGCAATGCGGCGGGCGTGGCAGCGGCCAGCAGCGGGCAGCTCATCACCAGCAGGATCAGCACCAGGCGGAGGCTGCGCCCCCAGCGATTCCAACGACTTAACATGTCACGGGTCCTTGCGCAGCTTCTGTGCCAGCAGCTGGGCGAAATTGGGAAGTTGCTTGAAGTTGGGCAGGGTGGGAGCGGGCGCGGACGGCAGCGGTTCGGACAGGGTGTGCAAGGTGTTGATGCCGCCGGCGGTGACGCCGAGCAGCAACTGCTGGCCGTTCACCTCCACCACCACCACGCGTTCCTTGGCACCCACCGCCAGGCTGGTCACCACCCGCAGGCCCTCGGTACTGCGGAAACCGCTGCCGGGCATGCGCTTGAGCAACCAGCCCAGGCCGACGATCAGCGCCAGCACCAGCAGCAATGCAAACACCGCGCCAAACAGGCTGGGCGAGGACGGCGCCTGCGCGCCGACCTGGGTGGCCTTGGCCGCGACCGGGGCGGCAGCGGCCAGCAGGCCGATCACCGCAGCCTCCGGATCCGTTCGCTGGGGCTGACCACGTCGGTCAGGCGGATACCGAAGCGGTCGTTGATGACGACCACTTCGCCATGCGCGATCAAGGTGCCGTTGACGTACACGTCCAGCGGCTCGCCGGCGCCGCGCTCCAGTTCCACCACCGAGCCCTGGTTGAGCTGCAGCAGGTTGCGGATCGGGATGCGCGCGCGGCCCACTTCCAGCGACAGCGTCACCGGCACGTCCAGGATGACGTCCAGGTTGAGGTCGGTGGCATTCTGGTCGTGCTCGGCCTGCAGGCTGTCGAAGGTGGCAGGCGCGGCGTCGAGGATGTCGGAGTTGATCATTTGCTGGAGTCCTGGGAGGGAACGGCGCGTGGGGCTTGCACGCCGGGCGGGCGTACGGCGGTGATCTTGACGGCGTTGTTGCCATTGGAAACGCCGAATTCGCCGGTGAACAACGGAATGTCTTCCACGCACAGCGGCACCTGTGCGGGCAGGTCGATCGGCAGGATGTCGCCGATCTTCAGGCCGGTGAGCTGGCGCAGGCTCATGCGCTTGCTGGCCAGCACGCTGGACAGGGTCACCTCGGCGGTATCCAGCTGCTCGCGCAGCATCACGTTCCAGGAGTCGTCGCGGTCGTTGCGGTCGCTCTGGATGCCGGCATCGAGCAGTTCGCGGATCGGCTCCAGCATCGAATACGGCAGGGTGATGTGGATCTCGCCGCCGCCGCCTTCCAGTTCGACATGGAAGCGGCACACCACCACGTACTCGCGCGGGGTGACGATGTTGGCGAAGTGCGGGTTGATCTCCGAGTTGATGTACTCGAAGTCCACTTCCATCACCGGCGCCCAGGCTTCCTTCAGGTCGGCGAAGGTCTGCTTGAGCATCAGCTGCACCACGCGCATCTCGGTTGCGGTGAATTCGCGACCTTCGATACGGGTGTGGTAACGGCCGTCGCCCCCGAAGAAGTTGTCCACCACGGTGAATACCAGCGTGGGTTCGAACACGATCAGGCCGGTGCCGCGCAGCGGCTTGAAGCGGATCAGGTTGAGGTTGGTGGGCACATACAGCGAGTGCATGTACTCGTTGAACTTGACCAGGTCGATGCCGCGCACCGACAGGTCGGCCGAACGCCGGATCAGGTTGAACAGGCCGATGCGCCACAGCCGCGCGAAGCGCTCGTTGACCATCTCCAGGGTCGGCATGCGGCCACGGATGATGCGGTCCTGGCTGGACAGGTCGTACTGGCGCGCCTCGCCGGGCAGCGGCTCCGGCTCGGTATTGACCGCACCCGAATCCACGCCATGCAGCAGGGCATCGATTTCGTCCTGGGAAAGCAGATCGCTGACGCTCATGGGGCAGGCCTTACTGGGTGACGAAACTGGTGAACAGCAGTTCTTCGACGCACTTCTTGCCGGTCTCGCTGGTCATGACCTTCTGCGCTTCGGCCAGAGCGGCCTTCTGCAGCTTCTGCTTGCCGACCAGGTCGGCCACATCGGTGGCCTTAACCTGCGACAGCAGCATCAGCAGATGCGCGCGGATGGCCGGGGCGTTTTCGGTGATCAGCTTGAGGTCTTCCGGGTCGCGGGTGACCAGCTGCACTTCGACCTGCAGGTACTGCGGGCCGTCGCCGGGGTCGGCCAGGTTGACCACGATTGCCGGATCCATCGGGAAGTACTGCGCCGGCTTGGGCACCTCGGCCACCTTGGGCGCGGCGTGCTTGCCGTCTTTCTCCTCGCCCTTGTGGCCGAAGAAAAACCAGGCGCCGCCGCCGGCAGCGGCCAGCACCACGACCCCGACGGCGATCAGCAGAAGTTTCTTGCCGCCCTTCTTCTTGTCGCCCTTGTCGTCTTTGTCTTCGGTCTTCTTGGGTTTTTCCGCGGCTGCCACAGTCTGCTCCAGGGGGAATGCTCACCCAGTGGATGCAATTGGCATGCCAATCCGGCGACGGTTTCCTGGCGCGCGTGCAGCTTCAACGGGAAAACCCCCGCAGGCCTTGCGCTGCGAGGGTCGTGGGGTGCCGCACGAGCTTGCCGGCACCCAGGTTTCGGCCGCGCCGGGGCGCGCCCGGCGCGCACGCTCAGGCGTAGGCGTCCAGCAATCCACGCTGGCGTAACACCACCGACGGAATTCCGACGGGCGGGCTATCGTCCAGGCTGAGGCCAGTGCCGTCGCTGCCGCCGCCGTTGCGGTTGCCGGACTGGTTCTGCTGTTGCTGGCCGACATCGGCCTGGCCGAGCTGGAAGCCGTTCTGGCCGAGCATGTCGCGCAGGCGCGGCAGGCTCTGCTCCAGCGCCTGGCGCACGTCGGCATTGGCGGAGCTGAAGCTGGCATTGACCTTGTCGCCGTCCAGATGCAGCCGCACCTCGACCGGGCCCATCTCGTTCGGGGTCACCTTGATGTGGGCATGGCCGATCTTCTGGTCGGCCAGCCAGCTCAGGCGCGCGCCGATGGCGTCGTCGAAGGTGTCGCTGCCCATTTCCGGGGTCGGCGTGGGCGAGGCGCTAAACACAGGCGCCGGGTCCTGCAGGCGGCCGAGCGCGGCCGCCGTGGTGGTCGGCAGCACGAACGCCGGGGCGTCCGGCGCGGCCGGGCCGGCGCTGTCGTCGGTGCCCGGGTCCAGCGCCTTGGTCGCCATGCTCATCAGCGCGGCCGCCTGGGCGTCGCCGCTCAGGGCGGTGACGGAGGTGGGCTTGGCGCCTGCGGTGGCAGCCGGTGCCAGCGCGCCCAATGAGGGCAGGGCGGTGCCGGCGGTCGCGGGTGCAGTGGGTGCGGCCGCGTCGGTCGGCAGCGCGGTTGCCGCCGGCGTGGCGCCGGCCGCAGCGGTTACCCCGGCAGCCAGTGCCGCAGCCGCGGCCGCCAGCACATCGCCGCCGGGCAGCGCCTGCGCCAGCAGACCCATGCCGAAGCCGCCCAGGCCCGGCGGTGGCCAGCCGGTGTCGGTGGCGGTGGCTGCGTCGGCCGGTGCGTCTTCGCCGTTGCTCGCGGTCTTGCCGCCCTTGCCGGCCTTTGCGGTGGTGGCAGCGCTACTACCGTCGGCGGCAGCCGGTTCCTTGGCGTTGCCGGACTTGGCGGCCTTGGCATCGCCGTCCTGCGCGCGCGGGCGTGCAGTGGCATCGCCCGGCGCATCGTCGCCGTGGTCGTCGTCGCTGCGCTGCCTGTCGGGCTGGTTGGACTTGGGCGCAGCCTGCTTGGCCGGCACGCGCTCGGGCGCATGCGGCGGGGCCTGGTTCGGCGTGTTGGCCGGGTTGAGCATGCGCGCGAACTGGTCCTGGCCAGCGTCCGGCTCGGACGAGGGATCGCTGTAGCTGGATTTCTTGCCGGTGCCGGCGAGTGCGCCGAGGCCTGCGGCAAAAGCGGACAAGGGGTTCATGCGGATTCTCCGTGGGTATCTTCGCTGCGGGCCAGGCGCGAACGACGCGCGCCGAGGTCGTCCATCTCACGCTGGTCGCGGCGTTCGATCACCTTGTTCTCCTGCGCGCGGTAGCTGGCGGCCAGTTGCTCCAGTACCTGTTTCTCGCGGCTGGCCAGCAGCAGCCGAGTGCGCTCGGCTTCCACCTTGTTGCGGTTGGTTTCCACGGTCTGGGCCTGTTGCAGCACGGCGCTGTCGAGCCGGTCCAGGAAGGCGCGGCGGTTGCTCAGCGCCACGGCGCTGGTGCCGGCCATGTGGCTGTTGGCGTATTCCTCGGCGTAGCGGCGCAGTTCGTCCAGGCGTGACTGGTGGGTGTCCAGGACGCGCTGGCGCTCGGCCAGGTCGCGCGCGACCTTGTCTTCCTGTTCCTGGGCGCGGCGCAGCAGGGGGTCGATCCGTTTGGATTGCATCATGGATTAATTCTCCGGTTCCACCAGCTGCTGCAGCGCGGACAGGCTGTCGCTCAGAACCGATGCCTTGTGCACATCCTGGCCAAGGAATTCGACGATCTCCGGCCAGCGCGCCAGGGCTTCGTCGGTGGCCGGGTCGCTGCCGCGCTGGTAGGCGCCGATGGCGATCAGGTCGCGGTTGGCGGTGTAGGCGGACAGCAACCGCTTGAGCTTGCGGATACGCAGGCGCCAGGTGTCGTCGGCGATGTCCTGCACCACGCGGCTGACCGAGGATTCCAGGTCGATGGCCGGGTACAGGCCGCTGTCGGCAACCCGACGCGACAGCAGGATATGGCCGTCCAGGATGGCGCGCGCGGCGTCGGCGATGGGGTCCTGCGGGTCGTCGCCCTCGGTCAGCACGGTGTAGAAGGCGGTGATCGAGCCGCGCCCCTTGGCGCCGTTGCCGGCGCGTTCCACCAGCGCCGGCAATTTGGCGAACACCGACGGCGGGTAGCCGCGGGTGGTTGGCGGCTCGCCGACCGACAGGCCGATCTCGCGTTGCGCCTGGGCGAAACGGGTCAGCGAATCCATCAGCAACAACACGTTCAGGCCCTGGTCGCGGAACCATTCGGCGATGGCGGTGGCGCGGTAGGCGCCATGCAGGCGCGCCAACGGCGGCCGGTCGGCCGGGGCGGCCACCACCACGGCGCGACGCAGGCCTTCCTCGCCCAGCGTGGTTTCGACGAAGTCGCGTACTTCGCGGCCACGTTCGCCGATCAGCCCGACCACGATGACGTCGGCCGAGGTGAAGCGGGTCATCATGCCGAGCAGCGTCGATTTACCGACGCCGGAGCCGGCGAACAGGCCCACACGCTGGCCGCGGCCGATCGGCAGCATGGCGTTGATGGCGCGCACGCCCACGTCCAGCGAGGTGGTGATGGGTTCGCGCGCCAGCGGGTTGATCGACACGCCGGCCATGCTGACGCTGCCTTCGCCGCGGATCGGGCCCTTGCCGTCGAGCGGGGTGCCGTCGCTGTCGATGACGCGGCCGAGCAGGCCTTCGCCCACCTCCACGCCGCCACGGCGCCGCGAGGGCACCACGCGGGCGTTCGGCAGCAGGCCATGCAGTTCGGCGCTGGGCATCAGGTAGGTGCGTTCGCCGGCGAAGCCGACCACTTCGGCATCGACCCAGCCGCCGTCGACTTCGACCTTGCAGGTGGCGCCCATCGGTGCCTCGCAGCCGGTGGCTTCCAGGGTCAGGCCGACTGCCCGGCGCAGGATGCCTTCGCGGATCAGGGTGCGGCCGGCGCTCGGTTCCAGCCCGAGTCCGCTCAGGCGGGTGGCCAGGCGCAGGTTGCGCGCGTCCAGCCAGTCGGCCGGGGTGGCGCCCAGCAGGGCGCTCACAGGCCCGCTCCGGATTTGCGCATGACTGTCTCCAGCGCGGCCCGCAGGCGCGCGTCCAAGGTGCCGTCCACGCGCACGCTCTCGGCATGCACGCGCAGGTCGCCGCGGCTCAGGCTCAGGTCCGGGGCCACGCGGGTGGTGCTGCTGGGCGCAAGATGCGGCAGCAGCGCGGTGATGTCGTCCGGATGCAGGCGCACTTCCACCTCGCGGCCGGCGCCGCCGACCGCATCGATGGCCTCCTGCACCAGCTCGGCCAGCAGCTGCGGGTCGGCCTGGTAGGCACGCCCGACCAGCGAGCCGGCGATGCGCACGGCCAGCTCGCCGAGCGCGCCGACCACTTCGTTCTCCAGTCGCGCCAGCGGGCGGGTGAAGTTGTCCAGGATGCCGTCGATCTGCGCGGTCAGGCGGCGCACTTCGGACTGGCCCTGGGCAAAGCCTTCGGCATGGCCGCGGGCGTAGCCTTCCTGCTGGGCGGCGTCCTCGATCGCCTGGATCTCTTCCAGGGTCGGCGGACGCAGCACCGGCTCGAGCACGGCCGGCTCGTCGTACTCCGGCGCCGGCGGGGCCGGCTCCAGGTGCAGGTCGGGGGCCAGCCAGCGGGTGACGATGTCGTTCATACCATCGCCTCCGCACCGGCGCCGCCGAGGCTGATGGCGCCTTCGTCAGCCAGGCGGCGGACGATGGTGAGGATTTCCTTCTGCGCCGCTTCCACGTCGGCCAGGCGCACCGGGCCGCGCGCTTCCATGTCCTCGAGCAGGATCTCGGCGGCGCGCTGGGACATGTTGCGGGTGATCTTCTCGCGCACCTTGACGTCGGCACCGCGCAGGGCCAGGCCCAGGCGCTCGCCGGAGACCTCGCGCAACAGCGTCTGCAGACCGCGGTCGTCCAGGTCCACCAGGTTGTCGAACACGAACATCAGGTCCTGGATCTTGCCGGCCAGGTCGGCGTCGATCTTGCCGATCTCGCCCAGCACGCCCTGGTCGGCGCCGGTGTCGAGGAAGTTGAGGATGTTGGCGGCGACCTTGATGCCACCCACATTGGACGACTTGAGGTTCTGGTTGCCGGAAAACTGGCGCTCCATGATGTCGTTGAGCTCGCTCAGCGCATTGGGCGGGATGCCGTCCAGGGTGGCGATGCGCAGCAGCACGTCGGCGCGGGTGCGCTCGGGCAGCAGCTTCAGGGCCTCGGCGGCCTGGTCGCTGTCCAGATGCGCCATGACGATGGCGATGATCTGCGGGTGCTCGTTGCGCACCAGGTCGGCCACCGCGCGCGGGTCCATCCACTTCAGGGTGTCCAGGCCGGTGGTGTTGCGGCCGAGCAGGATGCGGTCGATCAGGCCACCGGCCTTGTCGGCGCCCAGTGCCTGGATCAGCACGTTGCGGATGTAGTCGTCGGCGCCCACGCCCAGCGAGGTCTTGCCGGCCAGTTCGCCGTTGAAGTCGTCCATCACCTTCTCGACCTGATCGCGCGAGATGCCGGTCATGGTGGCCATGGCGATGCCGATCTTCTGCACCTCCTTGGGGTCCATGTGCTTGAGCACTTCGGCGGCGTCGCTCTCCCCAAGCGACAGCAGCAGCACGGCGGCGCGCTGTACGCCGGTCATCGGTGGTGTATCAGGCTTCACTGGCGACCCATCCCTTCACGACTTGTGCGACACGTTTTGAATCGGCTTTGACTGCTTCGCGTGCAAGACGCATGCGTTCTTCGTAGGCGTCCGGCAGCGCGATCGGGTTCTTGCGGTCCTGACCGAGCTGGGCGGTGTCCTCTTCCAGGCGCGGCATCAGGTCGTCATCGTCGACCATCCGCACGTCGGCGCTCTGCGGAGTGCCATCGTTGCCGCCCTTGGCCTGCTTTTCCTTGATTGCGGTCACGCCGGTGAGCTGGCGCAGGGTGGGGCGCACCACGCCGAACAGCAGCGCCAGCACCACCACCGCACCGACCAGCAGGCGCAGACCGTTCTGCACGCGCGGGTCTTCCCACCACTTCGGACCTTCCTCGCCGGCCACCGCTTCGCGCACGAACGGGGCGTTCATCACCGACACCGTGTCGCCACGGGCCGCGTCGAAGCCCACCGCCTGCTTGACCAGGCCCTCGATGCGGGTGAGCTCGGCGGCCGTCAGCGGCTGCTCGACCATCTTGCCCTTGGTACCGGGGCGCGGGACGTTGTCCAGCAGCACCGCCACCGACACCCGCTTGATGCGGCCGGCCGGCTGGCGGGTGTGTTGCAAGGTCCGGTCCAATTCGTAATTGCGGGTGGCGCTCTTGGAACTTTCGGTCGGCGCGGCCGGTGCGGCGGCCTGGCCGTTGGCAGCGGCCGGGGTGCCCGGTGCGCCGGCAGTGGCGTTTGCGGCTGGCGCCGGCGGCTGGCCGGGGCTGTTGCTGGTGGCGCCCGGGGGGCCCTGCGGGCCGGTGGCGCTGGTGCTGGTGTCGCTGACCTGTTCGCTGCGCAGCTTGGCCGGTTCGCCGTTGTAGAGCTCGCGGGCTTCCTCGACCACCGAGAAGTCCATGTCCACGCTGACTTCCGGGTTGACCCGGCCCGGGCCGGTCATCGGCTCGAGCAGCTCGCGGATACGCTGGTTGTAGGAGCTTTCCTGGCGACGCACCTGTTCGAACTGGGCGGCATGCTGGGCGGCGTCGCTGTTGGGGTCGGCGATGGAGAGCATGCGGCCGCTCTGGTCGACCACGGTGACGCGCTCGGGGGTCATGTCCGGGATGCTGGAGGCGACCAGGTTGACGATGGCATCGACCTGGTTGCGCTCCAGGCCCTGGCCGCCGCGCAGCTCCAGCACCACCGAGGCGCTGGCCACGTCACGCTGGCGGGTGAAGGCGCTGGGCTTGGGAATGGCCAGATGCACACGCGCCTCGCGCACCGGGCGCAGGGTGCCGATGGTGCGCGACAACTCGGTTTCCAGGGCGTGCTGGTAGCGGGCGTTTTCGACGAACTGGCTGACGCCGAAGCCGGGATCCTTTTCCATCAGCTCGAAGCCGCCGCCGGTTTCCTTGCCGGTCAGGCCGGAGCCGGCCAGCTTCAGGCGGGCGTCGTACAGACGGTCCTGCGGCACCGAGATGGCGCCGGTGTCCTGATCGATCTTGAACGGGATCTGCGCGGTGCGCAGCAGGTCGGCCGCTTCGGCATTGCCCTTGTCGTCCAGGCCGGTGTACAGCGACTGGTAACCGGGCTTCTGCGACCAGAAGAACACTGCCAGACCCGCTGCCACCGCCACGGCGATCATCGCCATCATGGTCAGCTTGCGGGTGATCTGCAGGCTGCGGACACGGTCGAACCATTGCCCCGCCTTTTCGGCGTTCTGGTTCATGTTTTCTTTGGTGATCGCGAGAGCCATGTGTCGTCAACCCTTACAGCGGCATGTTCATGACGTCCTGATAAGCCTGGACGAGACGGTTGCGGACTTCCACGGTGGCGCGGAAGGCCACCTGGGACTGCTGGGAGGCGACCATGACCCGTGCCAGATCGGCACTGGGGTCGCCCATTTCAAAGGCCTTGGCCAAGGCGCCGGACTTCTGCTGGGCCTCGTTGACGCCGCCGATGGCGCCGCGCAAGGTCTCGCTGAAGCTCGGTGCCTGGGTGGCCGCTGTTCCCTGCGTGCCGGCCAGCCCCTGGATCTGATTGCCGCGCGCCGCATCGCCCACCGCGCCCATCGGGCCTTGGCCCATCTGCGTCTGGTAGCTGCGGATCTGCGAGAGGATGGAGGTAACGGAGTCGCTCATGGGTGCGGTCAGCCAGGGAGGCATCCACACCAATGCAAGCGGCGTGCCGAAACCGCGCCGGGATTCCGGCGCCGGGGCGCGGGGAGCGGCTTTAAGTCAGCCGCGGATGGGTCCGGCGCTGGGCGATGGCCCAGGAGTATTGGGTGCAGAGCGTCGGATCTGCGGCTTGGCTGCAGGGCCCTTGCCCGCCCACCATCGCAGGACACGCCGCAAGTACGTCCGCGTAGGCGCTTACGCGGCATCCATGCCGCGTAAGGTCCCGAGACGGTGGGCGGACAAGGACCAGGCGAGACGGTAGTGCATGCACCCGCGCCCTTGATCCACTAATCCGGCAACCACGCCTCACGCCACCGATCAAGATTGCTTCCGGTCAGCATCCAGTCGCGGTGCACCACGTCACGCAACCCCGCGCCCTTTGCCGCCGAAGCGGCCGGGTCGGCCAGATGCTCGCGGATCGCGCCGATCCAGTCGCGGTAGCGATTTTTCACCAGGGTCACCGGCAGGTTGCCCTGGTAGCAGCGCACATCGCTGGCGATCACCGGGTAGCCGCAGGCGCCGTATTCGAGCAGGCGCAGATTGCTCTTGCACTCGTTGAACAGGTTCTGTTCCACCGGCGCCAGCGCCAGATCCAGATCCAGCGCCGCCAGTGCCGCCGGGTAATGATCGATCGGCACGCCAGGCTGGAACTGATGGATGTGCTGGCGCAACGCGAACGGGTACATCCCCATGAACACCCATTCGACCTCGTCGGCCAGCTCGCGCACCACATCGGCGATCAGTTCCAGGTCGCCGGTGTGACTGACGCCGCCGGCCCAGCCGATGCGCGGCTTGCCGCCCTGGCGCTGCTTGCGTTCGCTGCCTGCGGGCAGGTGCTCCCACCAATGCGGCGGCAGGCGGTTTTCGGCCACGCGGATGTCGCCATGCAACCCGGCGAACGCCTCGGCCAGGGCAGGGGTGGACACCACGAAGCGGTCTACCATGCCCAGCCCGCGCCGCACGGTCTTGAGAATGTCCTTGGGCATGTGCTCGCGATGCGCGTTCTTCAGCGGCAGGTTGGGCAGGTAGTCGTCCAGCTCGTAGACCTTGAACGCGCGCGACAGCGCCTGCATCCGCCGCATCGCTTCCAGTCGCGGCTCGCCGACCTGGCGTTGCAGGATCACCACGTCGGGATCCTGGCGCGCCAGCTCGCTGATCTCCAGATAGCCGTTGAACAGCACGCCTTCGACCATGCCGGCCTCGCGCAGGGCGCGCAGCGGCTGGATTACCCGGTAGTGGCCGCAGCCTTCGATATCGGCGGGCAGGGCGATCATCGTCGGCAGCGGTCGCCACGACTGCAGCGGCCGCCAACTGGCGCGCGGGTCGGCCAGCTGGAAGCCGGCGCCGGGATCTAGCGAGAAGCCCGGGTTGTAGGCCGGGTCGTTGGCCATCACCGGCAGCCAACGCGCATACATCGCTTCTTCGTCGAGTGCAGTGGCGGGTGGCGCGTCGGGCGGGTCGATCAACAGCTGCGCGCGCGCGGCGTAGACATTGAGATAACCGGCCTGCTGCAGGCGCAGACACAGGTCGACGTCGCTCCATTGCGCCAATGCCGGTTCCTGCGCAAAGCCGCCGGCGTCCAGAAACAGCTGGCGCGGCAGCATCAGGCATTCGCCACTGAGCGCGCTATAGTTCTGATCCAGTTGCAGGCGCTGCAGATAGCCCGATTCGTCGAACGCCGCACCTGCGAAGGCGCGTGCTGCCGGTGCGCCCAGGCCCAGCAGCAGGCCGGCGTGATGCACGGTGCCGTCGCCGTGCAGCAGCTTGCCGGCCACCGCGCCGACCTCCGGTCGCAGCGCGTGGTTGAGCAGCTGCGCCAACCAATCAGCCTTGATCGCTGCCGCACCGGCCGCCAACCACAGCAACACCTCCCCACGTGCCTGTTCGGCTGCCGCATTGCAGGCCGCCTCGCGCGAGGGCGCACCGTCGAAGCGCAGAACGCGGATCTGCTGCAGGCCGAGGTTGTCGATGCCCGCCAGCCAGTCGCGCAACGCCGGCTCGGCGCTGTCGCCGCGATCCAGCAACAGCAGTTCGTAGTGTGGATAGCCGGTGTTGGCGAGCACGCTTTCCAGGCAGCGCTGCACCTGCGCCAGGCGTCCATCCACCAGCACCAGGATGCTGACCAATGGTTGCTGTGCATGACGGTAGTCCACCGCGTGCCGGCCGGGGCCGTTGCTGCTTACCACTGCGTCCACGTACCCGCGCGCGGCAAGATGGCGGCTGATGGCGCGCTGCTCGTCTTCGTCGCCATGCCGCGTGGTGGCCGATGCCACCAGCAAGGGTTCGGCGATGTGCTGGATGCAGGCCAGGCCGTAGCGTTCGACCAGCCCAAGCTGGTAATCCAGTTCGAAGGCGTCGCTCGTTTCGGTTGCAAAGCCGCCATCGGCCACTAGTGTCTGGTGCCGGAACAGCCAATGCCGCGACATCGTCGACGGTGAACTGAGCAACATGTCGAGATACAGCGCCGGCCGCATCGCCAGCCCCAGCTGACCGCCGTCCAGCGCGACCACTTCATCGGCGTAGATGGCCTGACACGTGTCCGGCAGCGCGAGCATCTCCAGCGCCAGCATCAGCAGGCCGCTGGCAGTAAAGATGCTGCCGGCTTCGACCAGCAGCACCCAGTCGATGGACTGCTGCGCGGCGATGGCTTGGTTGAGTGTCGCTGACAGGCCTTGCGGGCCGATCAACACGCCGCGCTCGCCGTGGTTGGCAGCTTGCTCCGGCGAGCTGCTGATCACCCAGGTCTGCTGGTTCCAATAACACGCCACCGCCGCCAGGCTGGCCTGGGTTGCGGCCACCGCTGCCGCACCGCCGTCGCTATCGACCACCATCACTGCGATCCGCGGGCCGCCCGCATGCGCCTGCAAGCGGGCCTCGATCAACGCGCGCTGCACATCGCTGGGATGGCGCACGCCCAGCCACGTGGCCGGCGACACGCGCTCGGCCATGCCGGCGCTTTGCATCAGCGCATTGACCAGATCCACCGACTTGAACACCCGCGCCTTGTGCGGGCTGAGCGGGGCGACACGCACCTGGCGGTTGTCGCCGCTGTCGCGTCGCCAGCCGAGTTGGCGGATGCCCTGGCGCAAGTCCTCATGGCCCTGGTCGCCGATGCCGGGCTGATCGCGGCCGGCCTGACTGAACTGCGCACTGGAGACGCGGAACTGCGTGAGCGGGCTGGACAGCAAGGCCAGGTTGCCGTGACGCAGCAGTTTGACGTAGATCGCCAGGTCGCCAACCCAGTGGATGGCCTTGCCGTTCAACATCATCAGCTCGCCACCCAGCGCCACCAGGTCGTCGCGCCGTGCAAGCACGCAACTCGGCTCGCCGATGAAGTTAATGGCGTGGTCGGCCAGAAACGACACCAGCTCGGGCCCGTCGATCAGCACATCCTCGGCAAACGGGAAGCTGGTGGCCAGGATGTCCGGCAACGGCGCACCGTCGTCGTCGATCCGCAGCCGGCGCGAGGACGCCAGCGCGGTGCCGGGGTTGCGTTCCATTGCGCCGACCAGCTGCGCGACGCAGTCCGGCTGCAGCACATCGTCGTCATGCAGGAACTTGACGTACTCGCCCTGTGCCAGGCCAATCCCCTTGACCGTGCTGCCGAGTTCGCCGAGGCGGGGGGTATTGCGGTGGTAGCGGATCGGAAATGGGGCGTCAGCCAGCCTCGACGCCAGCACCGCCTCGATGGCGCCATCGGCGTTGTCGTCGCAGATCACCAGCTCCAGCACCGTGTAAGTCTGCGCCAGCACGCTGTCCAGCGCCTGCGCGAAATAGCGTGGCTTGTAGGTCGGCATGACGATGCTGACCAGGGCGTTGGACGTCATCGGCGATCGATTGTCTTGAACAGTCAAAGGTGCATCCACGGCGCAGCAGCGGGGGGAGGGAAGAGGGCCTCACAGTGCACCGGAAGACGGCGAACCTGGGCGCGCTCAGCCTAGCCGAAGATGCAACAAGCGTGCCGTGGTGCGTGAAGTGGGACGAGCCGGTTGGGGCGTGCCGCCGCACCCTGGACTGCGAGGAAGGTCGCAGCTAGGCGGCGTCCTTGCGGTACACCACCTCGATCCAGTCGGTGCGCAGGCTCCTGGGGTTCTTGGACAGCTTGGCGATGTCCCATAGCGAAAAGCCGGCTGCCTGCATCAAGTTGACCACGTCGACGAAGCTGGTGGTCTTGCCGTAGAAGTCGTACAAACCGATTTCGATCACTGCGCAGTCGGTGTGCTGCAGGATCGCTTTCGCGCCCTCCAGGACCTGACGCTCGAGGCCCTGCACATCGATCTTGAGAATATGCGCATGGGAAATCCCTAGTTCCGCGCACGCGTTGTCTAGGGTGGTCTTGCGGACTGCAATCTGCTCGTTCGACGCCTGGCGCGCATATCCAAGAGAATCGATGGAATCCGCATTGATCGGCAGCAATCCACCCAGGTGCGAGATGCCTTGCCGGTAGTACTGACTGACCTCTTCCTTCTCGCCCAGCGCCAAGCACACGGCTTTGCCGCCGAACTGCGCGGCTACTTCTTCCAGCGCGGCGAAATTCTGCGGATCCGGCTCGAACGAATAAAGCTGGCAGTCCGGATAGATCGATTTGAAATACCGGATCGACTCACCGCGATGCGCGCCAACATCCAGCACAACCGGTGCATCCGTCGTCAGCAACTGGTCGAAGAACCTGCGAGGCGAGTACGCCTGAGCATGTTCCTCGTTTCTGAGATCGGACGCGCCACAGATTGGCGAGTGCATACCGGGCTGTGCGTTGGCTGTCTTGTCCTGGTTCATGGGGAGTTCTGCTCACCATGCCGTAGCGCAAGCAGCGCCGCTTCCACCCGAACCACATCCGCTGGTGTATCGACTGCAATCGATTGATTGCTCATCTGCACCATGCGCACTTCGAAGCCCAGTTCCAGAAAGCGCAGGATCTCGATGTCCTCAATCTCTTCCAACGTGGTCTTGCAAGACACCGAAGCGAACGCCTGCAATGCCTGTTTGGGGAACGCGTACGCACACACCTGCCGCCATGCGCGCCGGAACTCGCCTTGCTTGGTGACCGGGATCGCCGCGCGCGACATGTACAGCAGACGCCCATCCGGGCGAACCACCACCTTGGGCACGCTCGGATTACGGAACTCGTCGATGTTGGCGACAGGGCAGTAACCGTTGATGACATCATTCGGTGAAGCTGCCGCAGCGTCGATCAGCAGACGCACGTCCCGCGGATTGAATAGCGGATCGTCACCCTGCACATTGATATAGGTGTCCACATCGAGCTGCTGCGCGACCTCGGCAACACGATCGGTGCCGGTCAGGCAGTCGCTGGAGGTCATCAAGGTGCGGATGCCGGCCTGCTCGCAGGTACGTTGAATCACGTCGCAATCGGTGGCGACGAGAATGCGCTCGGCTGGCGCCGCCTTGGCGCATTGCTGATAGGTGCGCACGATCATGGGCACGCCGCCCAACTCGATCAGCGGTTTTCCGGGCAGGCGCGAAGAGTCGCGCCGCGCGGGGATGATGATGGCGTAAGTCATGGAAGCCTCCTGGCAACCGATGGCATTGAGTGGCGAGGACGGCTCAACCGACTTTGCCTTGCCAAAAATCTGTGGAGTTGAGATCCAGCCGGCTGACTGCCTCGGCAGCCTCCAGCACCGCATCGCTGTCGGTGAACATCCGGTTCCACAAATCTATCGAAAAACCGTAGCTATTGTCGCGAGCCACATTGAACAACGGGACGAACTTCAACGATGACCAGCTCAGATGCGGCTCCAGTGCCAGCAGCCGCGATTGCGCAAACCTGTAGCTATCGACCAGGGTCTCGGCCGGGAATCCAAGCCGGCGTGCGTAGTCTTTCCACAACGACGATTCGAAGGCGTACTGGCTGAGTTCTTGAAAATGCCGATTTGGCGCAAGTTCGTTCATTGGAGAGAATTCGTCATCCGCATAGCTTGCCGGTCGCGGATCTTCTGGCATCGACCACAATGCCTTCATGTCCTGCGTCCTACCAAGCATGGCTTTCTCGGTGAAAAGGAACGGGATGTTTCGACACCCTCCCGACAAAGAAATTGCGATCTTTCCCTGATTGCGCTTGCCTCTAAAATGCACATTGATGGCGTCGTGGGTTGAGCCGGTCAGTACATTGTCGCTACGGCAACGCACCGCAAACTCGATACCTTGCTCAGCAAGATGTTCCACGCCCAGGCGTGCGGAGCGTAGCACCGCATTACGGTATTGCAGACCTAGGTTATCCGGCTGAGGTACCAAAATCAGCTTATCCAGCCAGGGCCTGCAGCGATCCAGCAGCTCGCTTGGTTGGTGGTCCCAGGTCACCATGCACTGGTACGCCCAAGGGAAATGCAGGCGATTCCAGGCGAGTACCAAGGGAGTAAAGTCGAACGCGAGCCCCTGCACGAAGATGCCGGTATCCGCCTTAGTCAGTTGGCGCGAAAGTTGCAGTCCGGGCAACAAGCGCGAGAAACTCTGCAATTCCTGCAGTAGTGCAATGCTGCCCTGGTCGTAATCGACGGCACGTACCGTGCGGAAACGGCCATGTGCCTTTGCGATCTGGTTCATCACCTCTGCTGCGTGATTGGAGAAGATGACGATCAGTACATCATCGACCGATTCGTCCTCCAGCGCCGAAGGTGCTCTGACCGGCAAGCCATGGACAGTCGTTCCCTGATTCTCCGGCCGTGGGCAGATGGTGTACTGCAAGTTCAACTGCTGAGCGATGGCTGGATAGAAGTCGCGAAAAAATTGTCCCGCACCCCAGCCGATCAACTTAGTGTTGCGCGGATTCAGTCCTGGATATTTGATGGTGGCTCGCTCGATCGAGCCGATTGCTAACGCCATGACAGGGCTTCCTTGTGTGCTTTGCTCGTCTTGCTGTGTCATCGAATTCGGAAATGCGGTTGTTTTCTATCGAATAGCTCTGCGCCGGTTGCGATGGCGATCATCCAGCGCCATGTCGCGATCGAGTCGGCGAAATGGCGCTGGGCGCCTGACGGGTGCGTCGCATATGCGCTCATTTTCGGATAAGGCAGGTAGTGCGTATCGTGACAAGTTTTTTGATGCGTCCCGCGCAAACGTTCGGCCACCGGGAAGCCATAGGCCGCGATGCGGAGCGTGGCGTGATGGTGGAGCCCCCGCCAACTACGCCCGTCGTCGTGGTCCAGGCCGAAGTCCTGCTTCAACTCCTTGTGATCGCGTTCGATCCACCAGCGGGCCTTGATCGTGTTCACCAGTCCCTTGCGCAGCGTGTCTGCAGGAAGGTTGGACGAGAAGTAGGAAGAAAAACTTTGCGGGCGTCAGTCATCGCTCTATCTCTCCAAGCCGTGAATTTCCCTGGGCTTACTCCGCCCAGGGCGGTGGTGTGGCACCGGCGACGGGCGATGCATACAAAACGAGGTCGTAGTAGTGGCCGGGAGAGTGCTGGCGTAGACGGAAGTGATAGCCATCCACCAACTTGTCCAGTTGTTCCACGATATCCAGTAAATCCTGGGCGTAGTGGTACACACAGATAGCCATGCGGGGGCGCTGGGTGCGGATGAGGTGAGATGCGCCTTCGAGTGCCCTGGCTTCAAACCCTTCGATGTCCAACTTCAGTAATGTCAGTTTTTCCAATTCATCGTCAAGACGAGTAGTAGCAACGGAGATTCCGCCATCCGGCGACACATGGCTGGAAACAGTGCCGGTCTCCTCGAAGCGCAACGTCGTGTGTTCGTTGGAGATCGCTTTTTTGATGGCCCTGAAATTGTGTGGGGGAAGTGGGAGGGCGCTTGCGACGCCCTCCAATTTCTGGAAGTTGATATTGTCGGGTTCGAAGGCGGTGATGCTTTCGTAGCGATAGCGGGATGCTTCTAGAAACTTGTGGACGATGGGACCTTGGAAGGCACCGCCATCGCAGAAATGTTCACGCGTGCCCAGCTGGAACGTGCTGGTATCGGCGTATTCTGAAAAGTACTCGTTGATCGGCGTCGCCCAGCAGCCCAGCAGGAGGCTGGAATCGTAGGTCAGGCGGAACAACAGGTTGCTATAGAGCGTAAAGATGCTGAATTCGTCGTCCAGTCGATCCGCAAAACGCAGAAATTCTTCCAGGCGCAAAAGCGTCCGCTGACGGTATACCTGGGCAGGCTCGTATACGGCGAGCAGCCCACAGTGGGCAACGGCCAGGCAGGCATCTACCCTTTCAATTCCTGC
The DNA here is from genome assembly GCF_040202385.2 of Xanthomonas sp. WHRI 6108. Classification (NCBI taxonomy): domain Bacteria; kingdom Pseudomonadati; phylum Pseudomonadota; class Gammaproteobacteria; order Lysobacterales; family Lysobacteraceae; genus Xanthomonas; species Xanthomonas sp. WHRI 6108. Next base: position 2,212,628 of record NZ_CP168198.1, read on the forward strand.
TTGCTCGCAGAGCTCGCGGGCCAAGCCCGATTCTCCCGGGCTATAAGAAAAGTCGATGGCCAAAGCCTGGGGATGCTGGGCCGCTTGTTCGATGAACTGGCGAGAACTCCAGCGCGGCACCCCATGAACGGTGTCGCTGTCGCTGTCGCTTCGCTGATCATCAACGGCGGCGATTAAATGGCTGGCGTGCTGGACGATCTTTGAGCCATAAATGTTGCCAATGCCCGAGCGTGGATGGAGCAGAAAGAGGGGGCGCTGCTCGAAGTGTGGGATCAGCGGATCCAGGGAAGGCGCAACGCTCAGTTGCTCAATACCCGCGCTGGTGCACAGGTCATTTGCAAACGCCCGTCCGCGCGGGCTGCAAGAGAAATCGATAGCGATCGCATCGGCATACTGCCCCGCCTTGGCAAGAAACTCCTGACCGCTCCAGCGCGGCGCGCCGTGAATGCGGTCCTGGTGGATGCTTTGATCATCAATTGCAGCAATAACATTGCGCAGGTGGGCAACGACCCTGGGACCATGCACCATGCCTGCATAGGACTCGGGAGCGACGAGGAAGACAGGACGGTTGGCAATCGCGGGCAGGCGCGCAATGACATCCTCCAGCGCAGGGCGCTCCTGCTCCGCAATACGGAGAATCCGTTGGCGAAGCTGCTCATTTCTTGAGTTCATGAACGTCATCTCTCGTAGGTATGAATGGGGGCGTCGTAGCGGGCGTCGAAATAGGTCTTGGCCGGCACGTCCTCGCGGTAGATACGCGGCCAGCCAAGTTCGCAGCTTCGTCCCACCTTGACGCCCCCACTCACGATGGCGCCGGTGCGCAGGATGCTGTTGCCGCCGATCTCGACGCCCGCGCCGATTTGCACACCGTTCTCTATCCAGCATGACGATTTGACGCGGCATGCCGGCCCGAGGTGTGCGCCGGCGTGGATGACGGTGTTGTAGTCGATCCTGCACCCGTGCCCGACCACAGCATTGGCACCCACGAATGCGTTGAGCCCGATGACCGTGTCAGAGGCGATGGCTGCGCTGGAGTGGATGAAGGGCTCCAGCTTGAAGCCACGTTCCATCGCTGCCTGCATCAGTTCTAGGCGCTTGAAGTTGCCGAAGCGTTCGTCGAACGCCACGAACATGGCCCCAGCGGTCGGATCCAGTCCATCCAGCACGGCCAGATCGAATTCGTATTCCGCGTCTTGTGGCACATCGATCCTGATAACCGCCTCGTCCTGACGCGCCTGCTTCCAGGCGTGAAAGACCAGGTCGAGGTATACGCTGCTGCCGATGATCCACCTAGATTTCATGTTCGGTCTCCATCAGCACCGTGTACCAGCGTTCGACCAGGCGATTCATGGATTCGTAGGCACCCTGGGTGGGTAGCGGAGCATCCGTGTGTAATGCCGCCTGCACCCGCTCCATGATGTCCACGTCTTCGCCCACCACCACCTTGCTGCCGTGCATCTGTGCCAGTAGCACTTGGCCGGAAGAACCGTAAGGCTGTTTCCTGCGTGCGCTAAACCAATAGATTTCCAGGTCGGTCCGGTCCGGTGCGACGGGGATGTGGTGTTCCAGCGTGAAGGAATAGCCGCCGTTGGGACTGGCGATATGCAAGTTCGGGAAGGCCAGCCAGTTGAAGTAGGCATCCTGCTTGCCCCAGCGTTCCACTTTCTCGTGCCAGCCGAAATGCTGAAGCCTGGGGATGGGTGCTTCCGGTCCGCCGAAGCTGAAGCGACGCATTTCGCACCGCAAGGCTGCGGGCGATGTGTCCTGCAAGGCTCCCATGGACTCCTTGGCTTGTTCCTCGTTTACCTGGGGAACGAAGCTGACGCTCTTGGCCAGTGTCTTGGGGTGGACGAAGCGCGGGTGATTGGCATCCCGAAGATTTTCGTAAGCGAGTTTCCAGTTGTACCGGCCACGCCATGTGGTCACCATGACCTCGGTGTCATAGGCATTGGAACTGCTTTCCAGCAAGGCGATGAAGTCTGCCGAAAACTGTTCTTCGAGTGGCATCGGGTCGGGATCGAGGTTGACGAACAGCAGGTTGCCCACCTCGCGCAGCGCGAACTCGCGCAGCTTCAGACCGTGGCGTTCCTCATCGCCGAAGCCATAAAGGGCATCGCACTCGGGGATGTTCTCGACCTGGCCGTCGGCGTCGTATTTCCATGCATGGTAAGGGCAGACCAGCGGGCGCTTTCCCACCGCAGCGGTCTGTAGCAGCGCGCTGCGGTGCAGGCAGACGTTCTCGAACGCGCGCAGCCGGCCTTGGAAGTTCTGGATCAGTACCGGAATGCCGGCGAGCCTGCGGGTGATGAAGCAGTTGTTGTCGGGCAGCAGCATCTTCAGCCCGGCAAACAGCCAGGCTTTGCGGAAGATCTTGCGCTGTTCGCGGGCGAAGATGTCCGTGGACACGTAGTAGCTAGGGTGCATTCGCGATCGCATCGGCGCGGCTTCCTCACGAATCCTTGTAGTAGATGACCCGGGCCGGGTTGCCGAACACGCTGGCGCCCGCCGGCACGTCTTTCACCACGACCGTACCGGCGCCGACCACTGCGCCGTCGCCGATGCGGATGCCGGGCAGGATGGTGGCGTGCGGGTGAATCGTCACTTCGTTGCCAACCACCGCGCCGCCGCCGATGAAAACGAAACTGCCGATCTGTACGTAATCGCCGATGCTGACTTCGTGCGCGATGATGGACGTAGAGAGTACGGTAACGAACTCGCCGAGCCGGCTACCCGAACCAATGGAAACGCGCGAATCGAATACACCTCCGCGCCCGATGTAGCCGGCAGCGGCCTCGCGCGACGGCGGCGGATGAAACACGATAAAATCCGCACCCTTGTCGATCAGCGCACGGGAATAGCGCCGCCGCGCTGCAGGGTCTCCGATCGCGCAGATGAAGATATCGCCTTCGACGGGGTGATAGGTGGAGGGGTCTCCTACGATCGGCCAACGCGATGTGCCATGCAGATGCGTGCGGCTATCCAGAAATCCCTTGATGTCCCACTCAACCCCGTAGGCTGGATCTTCGTGATACGCCAGCGATGCGATATCCCGCCCAAAGCCACCGGCGTTGACGATCAGCAGATGGTAGGGCGGGGCAGGTGTATCGGCGGTCATGCGAATTCCACGCCTCCATCCATGCTGAAGGCCTGTCCGGTCACCTTGCTGCTCGCATCGGAAAGGAAATACAGACAGGCCAGCGCCACGTCGTCGGGCTGTCCGATGCCCAGCGGATAGCGCTTGCGGCTTTCTTCGAACCAGGCCTTGTCCTCATTGATCAACGAGGTCTCGACCAGGCCGGGGCAGAGCGCGTTCGCGCGGATCTTGCGGCGCGCCAGTTCCAGCGCCAACGGCCGTAGCGTGCCGACCAGTGCAGCCTTGGAGCCGGCGTAGGGCCCCACACCCACCGTGCCGGTGAGTGCGGCGATGGATGAAAGGAAAATCACCGAACCTCCAGGCTTCAGCGATTGCCGCGCCAACAGGTGGCGGGTCAGCATCACCGGCGCCAGATAGTTGATGTCCATGACCTCGCGCAGGAATTTTTCGCTCACCAGCTTCATCGGCGACAGCCCGCGAATGCCGGCGCTGTGCACCACACCGTCGACGGGCCCGCAATCGGCAGCGAGTTGTTGCACGACAGCCGCATCGCTCAGGTCGCCAGCAAACAGGCGATGGCCATCGCCGTGCAGCGATGCCAGCGTGGTTTGCAGACGTTCCGCATCGCGCCCGGTGACGATCAGGCGTGCCCCTGCCGCGGCGCATGCACGTGCGACCGCTTCACCGATGCCTTTGGATGCGCCGGTCACCAATACGGTCTTGCCGTGCAGGCCATATAGGTCGCGCAGCAGCGCGGAAACAGGATCTTCTGCTGCCATGGTAGTGTCAATGCTCATAGGCGGATGGGCAGGGAAATCCCGCCATCGATGGTCAAGGCGCTGCGGGTAATCCAGCGGCTGGCCCCCGATAGCAGATACACCGCGCCTTTGGCGATGTCATCCGGGTCGATGCGCCCCAGCGGCGTCAGTCCGATCTTGTCGTCCAGGTCTGCTGCGGCGCCCAATTTCTTCAGCATGGGCGTGTCCACGTAGCCTGGCGCGATGCAGTTGGCGCGGATGCCGTGTTTGGCCTGTTCGAGCGCCAGCGTGCGGACCGCAGCTTCCAGCGCTGCCTTGGATGCTGCGTAGCCGGCGGCGGCCTGAGGCGCCGCGCGTGCGGACAATGCCGAGATATAGACCAGCGATGCGCCTTCGCTCAGGCGGCGCTTGACCAGCAACTGCTGCGTCAGCGCGATCGGTGCCAGATAGTTCACCGACAGCATTTGTTGCAGATGCTTTTCTGCGGCCATGCGGAACGGCACCAGCGCCGCGATGCCTGCACAGGAAACCAGCCCGTGATACCGTTCTGCAGCGTTGATCAGACGTGTACGGGTGTCTTCTTCGGTCAGATCGCCGGCCACCACCGCATGCCCATTGCCCTGCAACGCGACTGCAACCGCGTCCAGTCGCGCGATATCGCGGCCGGTGAGCACCACCCTCGCGCCCAGACGCGCACACAACGTGGCGACTGCAGCGCCAATGCCCGACGACGCGCCGGTCACTAGAACGGTCTTGTTTTGCAGCCCGAACGCATCAGTGGTTGCTGCAGGTGTGGCCGTCATGACTCGATCAAATCAGGAAACACCGCGCCCTCGATATCCACCAGGCAGGTGCCCCACGACAGCCCGATGCCGAAGCCGCATAGCAGCACGCGCTTGCGGCCGGATTCCAGTTCCTTGTTAATGCGCGCGGTCATGGTCACCGGCAGCGAGGCGCCGCTGGTGTTGCCGAAGTCGCGCAGTGTCGAAGGCACCTTTTCCACCGGCAGGCCGAGCTTTTTGCGAATGGTCTCGTTGATCATGCGGTTGGCCTGGTGGAACACGAAGTAGTCTATGTCCTCCTTTGCCACGCCTGTATAGTCGAGCAGCGTCTGCACTGCCGGCGGGATGCGTTGGGTGGAGAAACTCAGCACTGCCACGCCGTCCAGGATCAGGTCCACGCCACGCTTCCAGGCACCATCCGCCTCGTCGCGATACGGCACCAAGTGCTGGATGCCGACTGGTTCGCGGTGACCACCCACCGGCAGGATGATGGCTTTGTAGCCGCTGCCATCGCTGTTGAGGTCGAAATACATCGGCGGCGCGTCGGCGCTGAATTCCAGCGCCGTGGCGGTGCCGGAATCGGAGAAGATCGGGTCTTCCAGATTGGCGCTGCGGTCGCCGACCAGCAGCAAGCCTTTCTTGACGCCGCCGGCGGCGATCATCGAGCCGAGCAGGTTGATGCCGAACGGGTAGGCCGAGCAGCCCAGGTTGACGTCGAAGGCGACCGTGGCATGCGATAGCCCCAGTCGGTCCTGCAGGATGATCGCGGTGGCCGGGATCGGGTAATCCGGCGATTGGGTCACCACGATCAATGCATCGATCTCCTCACGCTTCCACTGCAGACGCTCCAGCAGCACTTCGGTCGCATCGAAGGCCAGGTCGGAAAAGCACTGCCAATCCGAGGCCATGCGGCGTGTCTCGATGCCGATGTTGCGCACCAGGCGCTCGCGTTCGGAGCGGATCTGCGGCCGGCAGTCGGTGAGATTGGACACCACCCGCTTCGGCACGCAGGTCGCCATGCCGGCAAAGCGGACGTTGTGCAGCGTGGAGGTCGGCATGTTACGCCTCGGTCAGTTTGTAGAGATCGCCCACAGTGGTTGCGGCGGTGAGATCTTCGCCGGTAATGGTCTTGCCGTACTCCATGTCGAACATGACGATCACACCCAGCGCGGCCAGCGAATCCCACTCCGGCAATTCCAGCAGCACGGTGTCCAGCGTGACCTCCACCGGTTCCTGGAAGTCGGTGGCGGAGAGGAAGTTCTCGATAAATGTTGCCTGGGTCATGCGAGCTCGCCTGGTTGCCTGTTGAAGAGATGGGAGTCTGAAATGCAGCTGCAGCGTGTTGCGATCATGTTGCGTGTGCGCCGGCGATCAGATCGGCAATGGTATCGACCTGGTCGCGGGTCAGGCCAGGAAAGATCGGCAGACACAATACCTGTGCGGCCACCGAGCGCGCGACCGGCAGCCATGCCGGCGCCGAGGAGGGCAGGGCGCGATACATCGGGAAATCGCTGATCAACGGATAGAAGTACCGCCGCACCAGGATGCCGTGCTCGCGCATCACTTGGTACAGCGCATCGCGCGACAGCGGGTAGTCGTCCTGCACCAGGATCGGAAAGTACGCGTAGTTGGCACTGGCGTGATCGGGCCGCGCCACGCAGCGCACGCCGCGAACATCGCTCAATCGCTGCCGATACTGCGCATCGATGGCGCTGCGCTGGGCGATGGCGTGATCGATGTGCTTGAGCTGCAGCAGGCCGAAGGCTGCGCTGATCTCGTTCATTTTGCCGTTGATGCCCGGTGCCACCACCGTGGTCTCATCGACGAAGCCGAAATTCTTCAGATGGCCGATGCGCTGATAGGTTCTTTCGTCCGGGCAGACGATGGCGCCACCTTCGAAGGTGTTGAACACCTTGGTGGCATGGAAGCTCAACACGCTCAGGTCGCCATGACGCAGGATTGAGCCACCCTCATCGCGCACGCCGAAGGCATGCGCCGCGTCGTAGATCACCTTGAGGTTGTAGATGTCGGCGATGCGCGTGATGGCAGCGGTATCGCAGGCGGTGCCGTAGCAGTGCACCGGCATGATGGCGGTGGTCTGCGGGGTGATGGCCGCCTCGATCTTGGACGGATCCATGTTGAGCGTCACCGGGTCGATATCCACAAACACCGGGGTGATGCTTTTCCACAGCAGCGAATGCGCAGTGGCCACGAACGAGTAGGGCGTGGTGATGACCTCCCCGGTGATGCGCAGCGCCTGCAGCGCGGTAATCAACGCGGTGGTGCCGTTGGTGAGCAAGGCCAGGTGCGGCACGCCCAGGTACTCGCACAACGCGCGTTCGAACGCGTGATGCATGTCACCGCCATTGCTGAGAATGCGGCTGGACCAGATCTGCTCCAGATAGGGCAGGAATTCTTCCAGCGGCGGCAGCAGCGGACTGGTGACAGGGATGGGCATCAATGCCTCGGCAGGTGCTGGTGAATGTCGGGATCCCGCCGCAGCCGATGGCTGCGGACGGGGCAATCCTGCTGAAGCAAGCGCTATGCCAGCGGGCCGGGCGGGGAGGCCGGCCCGCTCAGTTCGCCAGCTCGGTCTGCTCGCGATCGATGCCGTACTTGCGCAGCTTTTCCACCAGCGTGGTGCGGCGCAGGCCCAGCAGCTGCGCCGCATGCGCCACCACGCCCTGGGTGCGTTCCAGCGCCTCGTTGATCAGCGCCAGCTCGATGTTGGCCATGTGGCCACGCAGATCGATGCCATCGTCGGGCAGGCTGGAGCTGGTCGCCGGCTCGGCATCGACTGACGTGGATGGCAGGGTCACCACGTTGCCCGGCAGCGCGATGTCCTCGACGGGGGCGGCAACCAGCGCCGGTTCGGGCGCAAGCTCGACCGGCACGGCCGCGGCAAAATCACCGCGGTAGCGCGCCGGCAGGTCCTGCACGCGTACCAGTCCGCCCGGATGCAGCACCGCCAGGCGCTCCACCAGGTTGGTCAGCTCGCGCACGTTGCCCGGCCAGTCGTAGCTACGCAGCGCCTGCAGGGCTTCGTCGGCGAAGCGCACTTCGCCGCGTCCGGTACGTGCCAGTTGCCCGGCGATGGTCTGCACCAGCATGGCCAGGTCGTCGACACGTTCGCGCAGCGCCGGCATCTCGATCGGGAACACGTTGAGGCGATAGAACAGGTCCTCGCGGAACTGGCCGTCGCTGATGCGGGTTTCCAGGTTGCGGTGGGTCGCGGCGATCACGCGCACGTTGCAACGGATGGTCTGGCCACCACCGACACGCTCGAAGCTGCGCTCCTGCAGCACGCGCAGCAGCTTGACCTGCATCGGCAGGCTCATGTCACCGATTTCGTCCAGCAGCAGGGTGCCGCCCTCGGCCATTTCGAAGCGGCCCTTGCGGGTGCTCAGCGCGCCGGTGAAGGCGCCTTTTTCGTGACCGAACAGCTCGCTTTCCAGCAGATCTGGCGGAATCGCGCCGCAGTTGATCGCCACGAACGGCCCGTCGCGCCGTGGCGAATGCTGATGGATGGCGCGCGCGACGACCTCCTTGCCGGTGCCCGATTCGCCCAGCACCAGCACCGTGGTGTCGAAGGCCGCCACCTGGTCGATCAAGCGACGCAAGCGGGTCACCGCCTCGCTGTTGCCGGTCGGGCCAGTGTCCTGCTGCACGCCGGCCTGGTGCTCGGCATCCAGGCGCTTGAGGCTGGCACGGCGCAGCAAGGCTTCCAGCTGCGTGTGCCGCAGCGGCGTGTCCAGCGTCCAGACATTGGCTTCGTGCAGGCCATGGGCCTGTGCGAACGCGCTCGGGCTGCCCTCCATCAGCAGCACCGGTGGCGGCAGCTTGGCATCGGCCAGCCAGTCGAAGAACTTGTCGGCCTGTGCAGCGTCCTGCGCCGAGCCCACCATCACCGCCATCCATTCGTCGTGGCGATGGCGGCCGGGATTGATGTCGGCGCCGTCGGTGACCCAGCGGGGATTGAAGTCCATGAACTCGAGCAGCGAGACCGTGCGCTCGGCGCGCACGGCATCGCTGTCGATCAACAGAATGCGGGACTCACTCATTCCTGGCTCCTTCCGTCAGGCCCTCCAGGATTGGCATGACTTCCTGGATATAGGACAGCTTGCTAACAAAATTGTCAGCACCCGCGCGAAGAGCATGTTCACGATGCTCTGCATCGTCAAAGTGGCTCGCGATGACAATATACGGCGGATCGTCCTGCGTCTTGATCAGACGCGTTGCCTGCAGCCCGCCCATCTCCGGCATGGCCAGGTCCATCAGCACGACATTGGGGCGCAGCGACTCAGAGCGCTCGATCGCTTCCAGTCCATTGGCGGCACTGCCCACGATATCGAGCCACTCCACTTTGCGAAAATGACGCATCGCAGCGTTGATGAAGCCCTCGTGGTCGTCGACCAGCAGCACGGTGAGTTTGCTCATAGTAGTCCTTATCCTGCCCGGGCAAGCAGCGGTTTGTTGGTGCGGCGGCGCTCGCGTGCCGGGGCGATGTCGAGTTGTTCGCGGTACTTGGCCACAGTGCGACGGGCAATATTAACGCCCTGGCGCGACAACAGCCCGGCGATGGCTTCGTCGGCCAGCGGCCGCCCGGCCGGCTCGCTTTCGATCAGTCGCCGCACCATCGCCTTGACCGCCTGGCCGGAGACGCTGGCGCCTTCCAGGCGCACCGCAAAAAAGTGCTTGAGCTCGAAGGTGCCGCGCGGGGTCTGGATGTATTTGCCGGTGGTAATGCGCGAAATCGTCGACTCGTGCATGCCGATCTCATCGGCGATTTCCTTCAGCGTCAGCGGTGCCATCGCTTCTTCGCCGCGCACCAGAAAGGCGGCCTGGCGTTCGACGATGGCGCGGGTGGCGCGCAGCAGGGTCTCGTAGCGCATCGACAGGCCGCGGGTCAGCCAGCGCGCTTCCTGCAGCATGTCACGCAGCGGCTGGGCGGCATCGCCGGCCTCGGCCAGTGCGCGCTCATGCACGGGGTTGATGCTCACCCGATGCGTGGTGGCCGGGTTCAATGCCACCCGCCAGCTGCCGTCGGCATGCCAGGCGAGCACGTCCGGAATCACGTTGGCGTTGCTTTCCTGCGACAGGTCATCGCCGGGGCGCGGCTGCAGCGACAGGATCAGCCGTACCGCTTCGCGCACATCGTCCAGCTCGGCATCGTGTGCGCGCGCCAGCACCGGATAGTCGTGGCTGGCCAGCAGGTCCAGGTCGCCGGCAAGGATGCGCGCGGCCAGATGGCGCGCCGGCACGCGGCCGGGCAGGGCGCCCAGCTGGGCCTGCAGGCACTCGCGCAGGTCGCAGGCGGCCAGGCCGGCCGGGTCGCCGTGCAGCAGGCGCTGACGGACCGCTTCCACTGCCTGCACGGTCATACCAAGACGGGTGGCACCGAGCTGCTGCAGCGTCGCCAGGGCCTCGCTCAGATAGCCGGCGTCGTCGGTCTGCTCCAGCCAGAACGCGGCGGCCCCCAATGCGGCCTCGTCCAGGTCCAGCGCCAGATCGCGCAGGATGCGCACGTGCGGGTCGGTGGATTCGCCGGCTGCCACGCGCTGCATGCGGTCGTCGTCGTCGCCGTTCCAGCTGCTGCTCTGCACGTCCCACATCGTGCTTTCCGGCAGTTCGTCGAAGGCGGCGACATCGGACGCGCCATCGTCACCGGTCGCGACGGCGTCGCTGTCGGCCAGTTCTTCCAGTTCCAGCAGCGGGTTGGTTTCCAGCGCTCGACGGATTTCCAGTTCCAACTGCATGCCGTCCAATTGCAACAGACGGATCGACTGCAGCAACTGCGGGGTCAGGTGCAGTTGCTGGCCAAGCTGGGCGGAAATGGTCGTCTTCATCGAAGCGCTTCCGGAAGGCGCCGCACGTGGCAGCGATGGAACGCATCTTGCAGGACAAGGCGACGGGTTTCTAATCAGGGAATCGCGTGAGGCAATTCGTGATTTTCCTGACAGCGCGTGGGGAATTCCCTGACGTTCAATACGGACTCAAGCGTGCCCGCCGGAATCCCGTCACTGTTTTCGTCGCTGGCGGCCATTTTCGGTCGGCGCAGCGGTTTGCTCAGACCAGTTCGTTGTGATGCTTGGCGGCCAGCAACACCAGGTCGTTGGCACGCCGGCAACCGAGCGATTCCATCATGCGCGCGCGATGGGTCTCCACCGTCTTGACGCTGATGCCGAGGTCGGCAGCGATTTCCTTGTTGCTCTGGCCGCGGCCGATCTCGCGCAGGATCTCGCGCTGGCGCGGCGACAAGGCAGCGATACCGACCGGTTTTTCCCGGCCCAGCATCGGCGCGATCATCTTGGACGAAATCTGCGGGCTCAGGAACACCTGCCCAGCTGCCGCTGCACGCAAGGCCAATTCCAGCTCGAGCGGCGCCGCATCCTTGACCACGAAGCCCACCGCGCCGCGATCGAGCGCATCGCGTACGTGCACCGGGTCGTCGTGCATCGACATCATCACCACATGCGTGCGCGGCGCGGCGCGCAACACATCGGTCATGGCATCCAGGCCGCTGCGGCCAGGCAGGGACAGATCCATCAACACCAGATCAGGCCGGTGCAGGGATGTCATGTCCAGGGCTTGCTGTGCGTTGCTGGCCTCACCCACGACATCGATGCCGGCGAAGGTTTGCAGCAGCCTGGACAGGCCGGCACGGACAAGGGTGTGATCGTCGACGATGATGACTCGCACGGCGCAGAAGAGACCTTTTTTCAGTAAAGGGCACCTTAGCCGACCCGGCGCCCCGCGCCAACAGGCGCTATCAGCGCTGGCGGCGGGCGTCGGCGATCTGACGGCGATGCAGACGGAACAGATGACGTTCCAGCGCCTCCTGCAAGCCTGGGGAAAGCGGCGCAAACCGCAGCCATAGCCAGTGATCGTGGCCATCGCTTGCGCTTGCCAGGACCTCGGCAGGAAGCTGTACCAGTTCAGGAAGCCAGTCGGAGGGTTGCAGGCAAACGCTGCCCAGGGTGCCCGGCGGGTGGCTGCTTGCGCAGCTCAGGCGGATTCCGCGCACCGACCAGTGCACGTTCGCCTGGATCAGTCCGGTGTCGCCTTTTTGCACCAGGCGGCCGATCAGGGCCAGCATCAGGTCGAGCTTGGCATCCATGCGCTGCACCAGCAGGGGCAGCTCGCCACGGTCTTCGCTGCTGTCTTCGCTGCGCAGGTCTTCCACCTGGCCCAGGCTGCGCAGCAGGGTCTCTGCAGCACTGTGCGAGCCGGCGTCGCTGCCGGCACGGAAGCCGGCCGGCAGGCGCACTTCGCAGCTGAGCGTGTCGGCGAACAGCGCGGCATCGGCCGATGGCGCGAGTGTGCCGAGCGCGGACATCAGATCCGTCCGACCCGTGCGTAGGCGCGGCTGGCCGTAGAGGACGTGCGCTGCGCGCGGATCAGATCCAGCAGCTTGCGTCGACGCTCGAGCATCATCCGCATCAGGTCCTGCTGCATCGCCTGCAACGTCTGCAACGCGTCGCGGTCCTGACTCAGGTCCGCCTGCTGCGCGTACTCGCGCAGGTGCAGATCGTGGGCATCCAGCATGAACGGCATCACCTCGAATTCCTCCTGCGCCATGGCCAGGCGGATGTCGGCAATTTCGGCTTGAAGGCTCTGCGCGCTATGCATGGTATGACTCACGAAGCGGCGGAAAGGCCGCGTTGGTCCAGGGGGATGGAATTCCACGCCGAGTCGATTTCGCTGAGCAGATCCAGCGCTTCGGTCAGCGCGGTTTCGTCGTTGTGCAGGTTGGCGGCAGTCAGCCGCTGCATCACGTAGTCGTAGAGCGCCGACAGGTTACCAGCGATCTCGCCACCGGCTTCGTGATCGAGCGATCCGTTCAAGTGGCCGACGATCGCGCAGGCTTCGCCGATGGCCTTGCCCTTGCGCGCCTGGTCGCCCTGCGCCAGGCAGGCCTGGGCCAGACGGATGCGCTGGCAGGCGCCGGCGAACAGCAGCGACACCAGCTTGTGCGGGTCGGCTTCGGTCACGCTGGTGGACACGCCGACCTTGCGGTATTGCTCGGCATACTGACGATTGGAACCGTACATGGATGACTCCTCAATGGGCTGACCTTCGTTGGTCCCGGAGCGCTGCGCTCCTGCGACGACGCTCCTGCCGGAAGGCAAGGCCGAAATCACGATAGGCCCTTCTTGTATCGGCAAGACCATTGCGGGACTTGAGGATCCTCATCACGGAAATCAGCTCGTCAGCAGGCTGCTGAGCGAACTGGTGCTGCTCTGCAGCTTGCTGATCATGGTTTCCATCGCGGTGAACTGCGCGGTGTAGCGATCGCTGAGCTTGGTCATGCGCGCGTCGAGGTCATCCAGGTCATCCTCGTAGCCCTTGATCTGCTTGTTCAAGCTGTCCGAACGCAGGGTCAGGGTGCCGTTGTTGGCGTTGACGTTGCTGTCGAGCAGCTTGGTCATGGCCGAGCCGAACTTGCTGTCCTTGCCGAGCACCTCGGCGGCGGCACCGCCGTCGGCGGCGATGGTGGTGTCGAACTTGCCGCCATCGAAGCTCATCACCCCATCCTTGTCGATGGTCAGGCCGAGCGACTTGAGTTCGGTGAGGTTGCCGCTGACCTGGCCGCGCAACTGCTGCTGCAGGCCGCGCACCAGCGAGTCGCCGGTCAACGCCGCGGCGGTCTTGGTGGTGGCATCGTAGGCGCTGCTCTTGGCCAGCAGGGTGTTGGCGGTGTTGTAGGCGGCCGCGTACGCGGTCAGATTGGCCTTGAGGCCGCTGGTGTCGGCCGCAACGCCCAACGTGACCTTGGTGCCTTCGGCGGCCTTGGTGAGGTTGAGCACCACGCCCGGCACGATATCGGTGACGGTGTTGGAACTGGAGGTGCGTTCGAAGCCGTCCACGCGCACCAGCGCATCGGTCGCGGCCACGGACTGGGTCAGGCCGCCGCTGACGCCGGGGCCATAGGTGAGGCTGCTCAGGCTGGGGTCGCTGGCGCTGACGGTCAGCGCGCCCTTGGTACCGGTGTCGACCGCGTTGAACACCAGGTGCTGGCCATCGTTGGCGGTCACCACGCTGGCGGTGACGCCCTTGCCACCGGCCGCCTTGTTGATGGCGGCGGCGATGTCGGTGAGCTTGTCGGTGCCGCTGATGTCCACGGTGATTTTTTTCTCGCCGTATCCGATCGTCAGCGTGCCGCTGCCGACAGTGGCATCGGCGACGAACGCGCCGGAGGCGAGCTTTTGCGCGCTGGCCAGCGAGACCACTTCCACCGAATAGTTGCCCGGCGCGGCCGAGCTGGTGGTGGTGGCGGTGAAGCCGGCATCGGTCGGCACCGTCGCCTTGTAGGCGTTGGTGTCGGCGCTGCTGATGACCTTGTCCAGCGCAGACTTGAGCGTGGTCATGCTGCTCTTGATCTGGCTGATCGCCGACAGCTGCGTGGTCGCGGCGGTCCCGGCCTTGTTGATGCGCGCCTGCTCCGGGTCTTTCTGCCGGGAAACCAGGGTGGACACCACAGTTGGGATGTCCAGACCGGAGCCGGAAGTGCTGATCACCGATGCCATGTTGCATTCCTCGTCTGGGCGTCCAAGCAAGGATGGACGCATGGGATTACGAGACGGGTATCGGCCGCATCCGCCAGGACTTTAGCGGCAGCGACCCCGTTTCGCTCACGAGTGTGGGTAGTGCAAGTTCCATGCCGGCGGGATGCGTCAAAAAACCTGCGCCAGCAAACCGTGCTGCGCATTCGCCCTCAAATCTCGGGCGAAGCAATCTGCGGCCACAAAAAAAGCCCCTCCGAAGAGGGGCTCTTGACTTGGTGCGAAGCGCTGCCGATTACTGCAGCAGGCTCAGCACGTTCTGCGGAACCGACTTGGCCTGGGCCAGCATCGCGGTACCGGCCTGCTGCAGGATCTGCGTGCGGGTCAGCTCGGCGGTTTCCTTGGCGTAGTCGGTGTCGCGGATACGGCTACGCGAGGCCGACAGGTTTTCCGAGGTTGCGCTCAGGTTGGCGATGGTGGAGGTGAAGCGGTTCTGCACCGCACCCATGTCGGCGCGCGAGGAGTTGACCGCGGTCAGCGCCTTGTCGACGATTTCCAGGGCCTTCTGTGCGCCGGAGAACGTGGAGATGTCCAGGGTGCTCAGGGTCGAGGCGGTGGAGCCGGAAGCGGCCGAGGCGGTGGTGATGCCGGCGCCGACGGTGATGCCTGCGGCGCTGGAAGTACCGGCGGTCAGCGAGGTGAAGTCCTGGCCAGCCTTCAGCGATTCGATCTGCACCGTACCGTCGGTCTTGATCGAGGCGTACATGCCGGTCTGGTCGAGCTTGTCGTTGATCGCCGCAGCCACCTTCTTGTTGACGTCGGCAGCGCTCTCGCCGACGCCGATCTTGACGTCCGCGATGGTGACGCTCTTGGCTGCACCGCTGGCGTCCTTGAACGACAGGCTCATGCCGCTGATCGAGCCCGATGCGGTGGAGGTGCCGGTCACGCCAGCGCCGGAAACGGCGGCAGCGAAGTTGGCCTTGCCCAGCGAATCGACGTTGGCGTCGACGATGCTGTTGATGCCGATGGTCTGGCCGGCGTCGGCGCCGACCTGGAACAGCGCGCCGGAGAAGTCGCCGTTCAACAGCTTGGTGCCGTTGAAGTTGGTCTGGTTGGCGACGCGGTCGATTTCGGCGGTGAGCTGCTTGACTTCGGAGTTCAGCGCGTCACGGTCGGTCGGCGAGTTGGTGGCGTTGGACGACTGCACCGACAGCTCGCGGATACGCTGCAGGTTGCTGCCGATTTCGACCATCGCGCCTTCGGCGGTCTGGGCCAGCGAGATACCGTCGTTGGCGTTGCGCGAGGCAACGTCCAGGCCGCGGATCTGCGTGGTGAAGCGCTCGGAGATCGCCAGACCTGCGGCGTCGTCCTTGGCGCTGTTGATGCGCAGACCCGAGGACAGACGCTGGATGCTCGTCGACATGCTCGCGCTGCTGGTGTTGAGGTTCCGCTGAGCGTTCAGCGACATTACGTTGGTGTTGATTACCTGTGCCATTTTGATTTCTCCTAAGCGATTTTTCCGGCAAGGGGGACTTGCCCGGAGCCTCCGCAGGGGGGCCATCAAGTTGGCCGTTGCCGCTGCTGAGATGAATAACGGCGTTGCGTCGGGAACCTTTAGCGAAATCCAGTGTTTTTTTACTGTCTTTCTGCTGCGGGACGAAATACGGAAGCGTTGTGTATCAAGGGGTTTGGTTTATTCGGCAGCACCCCGTAGATCTTTAGCGTTGGTATAACTTTCGACGAATAAACTCCGTCGGCCTGCGCAAGTGCTCGCGCGCAGGAGTGCAGAAAACGCGAGTTTTCTGCTGCAAATCAGCGGATCAGGTTGAACAACGACGACGACTGCATCTGCTGAAAAATCGTTTGAGCGGCCTGCAACGAGGCCTTCTCCAGTTCGTACTGACCAAGCGCCGAGGCGTAGTCCAGATCGCGGATCGACGACAGCGTGGTCTTGAGGGTGACCTCGTTGGATTCGAGCAATGAGTTGGCGTTGTCGATCGCCGACAGCTGCGCACCGCCGGAGGCGCGGGCATCGATCATCTTCGACGAGGCCTGTGCGATGTCGCGCATCGACGACTGCAGCGTGTTGATCATCGCCGCCTTCTGCGGCTGGGTCAGCGTGTCGGAGTTGAGCGCGCCGACCAGGTCGTCGATGGTGGAGAACACGTCCTTGGTGGTGGAGGCGCCGATCTGGAAACTGTCGCCCACCGCCGGTGCGCCGCTGATGCGCATGCGCACGCCGGCCGCGTTGATGTCCTCGCCATCCTTGTAGGTGCCGGTGCCGACCACCGTATTGGTGCTGTCGCGCACCTCGTAGGTGTCGGCGGCGGTGAACTGCACGCTGTAGCTGCCGCCGTTCCAGCTGCCGGTGCTGGAGTCGCGGCTGAAGTCCAGCAGCAATCCGGTGCCGGTGTTGGCAGTGTTGGGGTGCGCATCCACGGTGCCGTCGCCGGTGCGGATACGCATGAAGATTTCGCTGCCGGGCAGGGTGTCGCTGACGAAGGTGTCCGGCGCCACTTCGACCTGTTTCTGGGTCTGGTCGCCGTTGTAGGTGACGCCGCCGCTGCTCTTGATGAACGGTGCGCTGCCATCGGCGGTGCCGCCGAACAGGTAGCGCCCGGTGCCGTCGGTGCTGTTGGCCAGGCTGACCATGCTGTCGCGCAGGGCGGTCAGTTCCGAGGCGATCGCCTTGCGGTCGTCGGGGCTGAGCGAGGAGTTGTTGGCCTGCACCGCCAATTCGGTGACGCGCGCCATTTTGTCGCCGGCCTGCGACAGGGCGTTTTCCTGCAGGCCAAGGCGGTTCTGCACGTTGTTGGCGTTCTCGCCAAAGCGGGTGATCGCGGCCAGTGCGCGATCCAGGCCGACCGCAGTGCCGGCGGCGACCGGATCGTCCTTGGCGGTGACCAGGCGCTGCCCGCTGGCGAGCTGGGCCTGGATCTGGTTCAGCCGGGACTGCTTGGCCGTCATCGACGACACCGACTGGCTGTACATCATGCTGGTGGAGATACGGTCGGTCATCAGCGTACGGCACCCAGGATGGCTTGGAAGATGGTGTCGGCGGTGGAGATCATCTGTGCGGCGGCCTGGTAGGCCTGCTGCAGCTTCAGCATGTTGGCGGCTTCCTCATCGAGGTTGACGCCGGAAATCGAGTCGCGGCTGGCCTGCGCCTGGTCGTTGATGACCTTCTGCGCGTCCGAGGCATAACTGGCCGCACGCGCGGCCGAGCCGACCGAGGTGGTCAGGCCCGACAGCGCGCCGTTGAGCGTGACCGTGCCGCCGCTGAGCGCCTTGGCATCGTCGAGATTGGCCAGCAACTTGGCGTTGCCGTTGTCGCTGGAGCCGGCACCGGTGGGGCCGACGCCGAAGGTGTCGCCGGCCTTGGGCGCGCCGTCCAGCGCAAAGCTCCAGCCGTTGGCGCTGATGGTCTGGCCGGCGGTGTAGGCGAACGGGCCGGTACCGTCGATGGTGTACTGGTTGGCGTCGATGAACTCCACCGACGCCGGGGTCAGCAGCGCCGGGTTCTGCGCATTGGTAACCTTGACGTCGCTGATCTTGCCGGTGCCCAGGTTGGCGACCGTGGCGGTGGCCTTGACCGGGGTGGCCGCGGCAATCCGCGAGGGGTCGGTGATGGCCACCGACAGGGTGCCGGCCAGCCCGGCAGTGGGCTGCAGCAGGAACTTGTCGCCGTTGGCCGGGGTGCCGCCGACCACCAGGCTGACGCCGTTGAGCACCAGCGGATTGGCCGGGGTGCCGGTGCCGCTGAGCGGCACCGCCGAGCCGGTGCTGGCATTGGTGGCCTTCCACGCAGTGCCGTCGAAGCTGAGCGTGACGTTCTGCCCATCCACCGCCGCCATGTTGCTGAAGCTGGCGCTCAGCGACGCGCTGCCGGTGTTGGCGGGGTTGGCGACGGTGGTGGGCGAGCCGATGTTGAAGAAGTTGCCGCCCATCGCGCCGTACAGGTCCATGCCTTGCGCGTGACCGGCGTTGAAGGTGCTGGCCATGCCCACGGCCAGGCGGCCGAGTTCGGCCTGGGTCGGTTCCAGCACGCTGCTGCGGAACTCCAGCAGCCCGCCGATCTGCCCGCCCAGCGAGCTGGCGCTGAGGCTGACATTCTGGCCCTGGGTCTGCATTGCCACCTGCAGTTTGCTCGGCTGATACGGGTCGGCGACGGTGGTCAGCTTGGACGAGGTGGTTCCCACCACCAGGGCCTGGCCGCCGGAGGTGAAAACGTTCATGAAGCCGCCGTCCTGCATCACCGCGGTGCCGCCGGTGTAGCCGACCAGCTTGGACACCAGCGCGTCGCGCTGGTCGAGCATGTCCGGCGAGGCGCTGTCGATGCTGTTGCCGATGGTGCCGTTGATCTTGGCGATCTGCTGGGTCAGGCGATTGACCTCGTCCACCGCGGAGGTCAGGCCGCTGTTGACCTCGTTGCTCAGGCTGTCCATCTGCCCGTTGAGCTGCTTGAAGCGCGTGGCCAGCGAGTTGCCGCTGTCGAGCATGCTCTGCCGCTCGGCGGTGGACGAGGCATTGGACGAGACCGCGCTGGTGGAGTCGAAGAAGTTCGACCACAGCCCGGCCACGTTGGTGGCGGTGTTGGAGTACAGGCTGTCGACGCGGTTGGACAGCGAGGACAGCTGCTGCAGCCGCGACAGCTCGCCGCCGCTGTCGAGCAGGCGCGAGGTGGCCAGCTGGTCGGCCACCCGGCTCACGTCGGTGATCTTGGCGCCATTGCCCACGAACGCGTAGCCCATGTCGGTGGGCGTGCGCGTTGCAAATTCCACACGTTGGCGGCTGTAGCCTTCGGTATTGATGTTGGCGACGTTATGGCTAACGGTCGACAACGCCCGTTGGAAGGCGATCAGCGCACTGGTCCCGGTGGACATGATGGACATGGGCGTTTACCTCAACGACGAATGGTGCCGAGCCCAGCAGGCTCGGCGGTGCTGGCATAGCGGTTGGACAGGTCGGCCGCCGCGTTGCCGATCGCGGCTACTGCACGGTCGATGGTCGGACCGTTGGCGATCGCCGCAATCTTGGCTGCGTAGCCTGGATCGGTGGCGTATCCAGCCTGTTGCAAGCCGCGTGCAAAACCCTTGATATCGGTGCCGGCCTGCAGCGCGGGCTGGTAACGACTGTTGTTCTTCAGCAGCCGCACGTAGTCGGCAAAACTCTCCTCGGCCGAGCCATAGGCGCGGAAATCGGCGGTTTCGGTGGTCTTGACGCCATTGACGTATTCGTGGGTGCCGGTGGTGACCTTGTCGCCGCTCCAGCCGGTGGCCTTGATGCCGAACAGGTTGTTGGAGTCGCCGCCATTGCCGATGCCACGCCGGCCCCAGCCGGTCTCCAGCGCGGCCTGCGCGACCAATGCACGCGGATCCACGCCCAGTTCGCGCGCGGCCTTCTGCGCATGCGTCCAGATCTTGGCGACGAAGCCTTCCGGGGTACGCTCGCCCAGGCTGGCGGCGGCGCTGCTCGCCGCGCTCGCATTGACCGCGGCGTTGGCATCGGCGGCATCGCTGGCCGCCACATCGCTCCAGCGATCGTTGGCCGAGGGCCAGCTCAGCGCGGCCGCATCGTCGCTGCCGGCATCGCTGCTGCCGGTGCGCCCGGCGATCAGATCCAGCACCTGGCTCATGCCGATGCCGCGCAGGCCGCCTGCGCCGATGCCTGCAGCAGTGCCGGTGCTTGCGCCGACGCCGGTCGCCGCGCCATCGCGGCTCGGCAACGGCAACGAGGCGTCGCGCTTGCCGGCCACCAGCGAATAGGCCTTGGCGGCATCGGCGGTGCTCAGCGAGGTATTCAACGCCGGGCCGCCGGTGTCGCCGCTCAGCTGCTTGGAGATCATCGCCGACAGGCCCAGCCCCTTGCCATCGGTCAGCGCCTTGGCCATCTGCTGGTCGTACATCTCGCGGAACATCTGGTTTTCGCCCGGAAACATCGGGTCGCCAGAGCTCGCATCGCGCATGCTCTTGACCAGCATCTGCGCGAACTGTCCTTCGAGCTGACGTGAGACCTTGTCGATCTTGGCGGGATCGGCCTTGGTGCTCGGGTTGAGATCAATGGGCGAGGCTGCGATACGCATGTCAGATCACCTCCAGCTCCGCCGTGAGCGCACCGGCTTGCTTGAGCGCTTCCAGGATGGCCACCAGGTCGCCGGGAGCGGCGCCCACTTCGTTGACCGCACGCACGATCTGATCGAGCGTGGTGCCGCCTTCGAACTTGAACATGCGGCTGCCTTCGGAGGTGGCCGTGATCGTCGACTGCGGGGTCACCGCGGTGCGGCCGCCACTGAAGGCGCCCGGCTGGCTGACGTTGGTGTTCTCGCTGATGGTCACGGTGAGCGAACCATGCGCGATCGCCGCCGGCATCACCCGCACCAACTGGCCGATCACCACCGTGCCGGTGCGTGCATTGACCACCACCTTGGCCGGGGCATCGCCCGGAGACAGTTCGACATTTTCCAGCCGCGACAGCAGGCCGATACGCGCGCCGGGATCGGTCGGCGAGCGCACTGCCACGGTCACCCCGTCCACCGCACGCGCGGTACCGGCGCCGAAGCTGCTGTCGATCGCCGCGACCATGCGCGAGACGGTGGTGAAGTCGTTCTGGTGCAGGTTGAGGGTGATCTCGCCGCTGCCGGCAAACACGTCCGGCAATGCGCGTTCGACGGTGGCGCCGTTGGGAATGCGGCCGACGCTGGGAATGTTGACCGACACCCGCGAGCCGTCCTTGCCCTGCGCGCCGAAGCCACCGACCACAAGGTTGCCCTGCGCCATCGCATAGACCTGGCCGTCGGCGCCTTTCAGCGGTGCCATCAGCAGGGAGCCGCCACGCAGCGACACCGCGTTGGCGATCGAGGACACGGTGATGTCGATCGGCTGGCCGGGCTTGGCGAACGGCGGCAGTTCGGCATGGATGGCCACGGCCGCGACGTTTTTCAGCTGCGGATTGACGTTCGCCGGAACATTGACGCCCAGCTCGCCGAGCAGGTTCTTCAGGCTCTGCACGGTGAAGGGCGCCTGGCTGGTGCGGTCGCCGCTGCCGTCCAGGCCGACCACCAGGCCGTAACCGACCAGCGCGTTGCCGCGCACGCCGCCGACCTGGGCAAGATCCTTGATGCGCTCGGCCGAGGCCGGCGCGGCGATCGCGCAGACCGCCACAGCGGCAGCCAGCAGACGGAAGGGCAGGGAAGACAGGTTCATGGTCGCAGGCTCAGTAGGGCGACAGACGGGAATTGAAGAAGCGGCTCAGCCAGCCCATCGCATTGGACTGCGCGATCGCGCCGCGGCCGCCGTAAGCGATGCGGGCGTCGGCCACCTTGCTCGAGGGCACGGTGTTGTCCGGGGCGATGTCGGCGGCGCGCACGATGCCTTGTACCTGCACCAGTTCGTCGCCCTGGGTCAGGCGCAGGTTCTTCTGCCCCTGGATCACCAGATTGCCGTTGGGCAGGCGCTGCATCACGGTGACCGTGACGCTGCCCTGCATGCGGTTGCTTTGCGCGGTGTTGCCCTTGCCGTCGAAGCTGCGATCGCCGCTCAACGAGTTCTGCAGCACGTTCAAGCCACCGACGGTGAGTGGCGCTCCCAGCAGCGTCGGCGCGGCCATGGTGGTCGCGTCCTTCTTGCTGATGCTGGTATTGGCGGTGGACGAGGCGGTGGTGCTTTCCACCAGGTTCACCGTCAGCAGATCGCCGACATCGCGGGCGCGGCGGTCGCCGTACAGGTTCAGGCTCGGGCCGGCGGCGTAGATCGCCCCGGCGGTGGGCTGCGCCACCGGCGCGACCACCGGCACGATCGGCGCCAGTTCGGCGAACGGCCGCACATCGCCGGCCGCCACGCAGCCGCCCAGCAGCGCGCTGCAGGCAATGGCGAGGCACAGGGAGGAGAGAGAAGGCAGGCGGGACATGGCGTGGATTCCTGAGAGGGCAGCGACCGGCGGGCCGATCAGACGTTGTTGTTCAAGTAACCGAGCATCGAGTCGGTGGTGGAGATCGCCTTGGCATTCATTTCGTAGGCGCGCTGCGTTTCGATCATGCTCACCAGCTCTTCCACCGTGTTGACGTTGCTGCCTTCCAGCGCGCCCTGCACGGTGTTGCCCAGGCCGTTGAGGCCGGGGGTGCCGTTCTGCGCGGGGCCGGAGGCGGTGGTTTCGACGAACAGGTTCTCGCCTTTGGACTGCAGGCCCGAGGGGTTGATGAAGTCGGTCAGCGTCAACGCGCCGATTTCCTGCGCGGCGGCCTGGCCGGCCAGCGTCACGCTGATGGTGCCGTCGTTGCCGATGGTCAGCGACTGCGCGCCTTCGGGGATCTGGATGCCCGGCTGCAGCGGGTAGCCACTGTTGGTGACCAGCTCGCCCTGCGCATTGATCTGGAAGGTGCCGTCGCGGGTATAGGCCGAGGTGCCGTCAGGCATCTGCACTTCGAAGAAGCCGCGGCCGTTGACCATCACGTCGAGCGCGCGGCCGGTCTGCTGCTGGCTGCCCTGGTCGAAGCCCTTGAAGGTGGAGACCACCCGCACGCCGGTACCCAGCTGCAGGCCGGTCGGCAGCTGCGTCTGCGCGGAGGTGGAACCGCCCGGCGCACGCACCTGTTGGTACAACAGGTCTTCGAACGCCGCACGATCGCGCTTGAAGCCGGTGGTATTGGTATTGGCCAGGTTGTTGGAAATGACCGACATGCGCGTCTGCTGCGCATCCAGTCCGGTTTTGGCGACCCACAAAGCCTGATTCATGACCCGATTCCTCGTTAGACCCGGGGATGTGTTCCGGGTACGGGTGGGTATATGCACGTGCCGTGCCAAACCCGCGTCGGATTTTTGCCGGCTGTGCACTGGATCACGCGCAGCGGGCGCGACGTCCTGCGCTGGACGGGCTGGCGGCGGGCAGGTAGCGGCTAAGCGGAAGCGGTGGACACCTGCGCGGCAGATCAGGTGCGCTAGATCGTTCCCCGGTCAGCGATATGTGCGACGACGTGTGAACCCTTGGCGCTGCGTGCGGAAGGGTTCTTGGGAGCGCGCGGTGTCCTCACCGCCCGCGGGACACGCCGCAAGTACGTCCATGTAGGCTCGGTGGCGGCATCCATGCCGCCACACGGTCCCGCAATCGGCGAGGCCACCGCACCAGAGAGTTTGAAGGTTGCTTTCTTAAAGCTTGTCCATTGCTCGGCTTGCATTGAGAAGATCATTGGAAGCGCCGTTATCCAAGCAACCCACGTCAGGCATTGTTTGCACCATGCACGCCGACCATCTCGACAGGTCCTTGCCGGCCCACCGTCGCGGGACCTTACGCGGCATGGATGCCGCGTAAGCGCCTACACGAACGTACTTGCGGCGTGTCCTGCGATGGTGGGCGAGCGAGGGCCCTGCAGCCAAGTCACAAACCAGCCGCTCTGCAGCGAATGCCCAGATCAACAGCATTGCCAACCGCACACACCTGGTCGACAAACCATCGGTAGTCAGCGTCAAGCGCGTACAAACCACCTGCGAGACCGCAGGAGTCAGAGTCGAACGACATGTCACTTCGCTCGCGAGCCACGTCCCCCGGGCGGCCGCCATCCAGGTGCTCAGCAGCGCGGCAAGTCAACCGGCGGTGCGTCAATGGGCGCCAGTGACGCTTAGCCGCTGGCCCGCAGCAGCGAATTGGCCGACTGCGCGTTGTCGTCGCCGTTCTTGATGATCTTGACCTGCATTTCGAACTGCCGCTGCAGCTGGATCATCTCCACCAGCGCGCCGGCGGCATCCACGTTGCTGCCCTCCAGCATGCCGCTGTTGATGGTCTTGCCGGTGGCCACTGCAAACGCCTGCGCCGGGTCGGTGCTGGTGTTACGCATCAGCCCGTCCGGGCGCCGCGTCAAACGGTCGGCGGGGGCGTCGACCACCTTCATCTTGCCGACGATGGCCATGGTCTGCGGGCCTTCGCCCTGCGGAATGATCGAGATGCTGCCGTCGCTGCCGATCTCCATCGCCTGGTGCGGCGGGATCGTCATCGGGTTGCCGCCCTCATCCAGCACCGCATGCCCATTGGCGGTGACCAGCTGGCCATTGGCGGTGAGTGCCAGCTCGCCGTTGCGGGTGTAGGCCTCGCTGCCGTCGGGCGACTGCACCGCCAGCCAGCGGTCCTGCTGCAGCGACACGTCCAGCGGGTTGCCGGTGACCTTCTGGTGGCCCTGGCTGCGGTCGAAACCCTGGTCCACATGCAGCGCATCGATCCGCGACGGATAGCCCTTGCCCTGGATCTTGAACGCCTCGGTATTGGCCAACGCAGCCTTGAACCCCACCGTATCGACGTTGGCGAGATTGTGCGACACGGTGCCCTGCGCCTGCAGGGAGGCGCGGGCGCCGGTCATCGCAACGTAGAGAGCTTTGTCCATGAGGCACCGGGATTGGGGAGTCGGGATTCGGGATTCGTAAACGCGGGCTATTGCGACCTGGCAGAAGAGGGGGTAGGGCCGGTATCCGCTTGACGGAGTACCGGCTCTTGCCAATCCCTAATCCCCAATCACTCATCCCAGCCGTTAACGAATATTGATGATCGTCTGCGTGACCTGATCCTGGGTCGAGATCATCTGCGAGTTGGCCTGGAAGTTGCGCTGGGCCACGATCATGTTCACCAGCTGCTCGGTCAGGTCCACCGTGGACGATTCCAGCGAGCCGGATTCGATCTGGCCCAGGTCCGAGGTGTCCGGCGCGCCGGTGCGGGCGGCACCGGAGGTGTAGCTTTCGGCCCACATGTTGTTGCCCTGCGATTGCAGGCCCTGCGGGTTGACGAAGGTGCTCAGCGCGACCTGGCCCAGCGGCTTGTCGGCGCCGTTGGAGTAGCGCGCGAACACCACGCCGCTGGTATCGATGCTGATCTCGTTGAGCTTGCCGCTGGCGTAACCGTCCTGGCGGGTGTCACGCAGCGCGAAGGCTTCGCCGTACTGGGTCGAGCCGCTGACGTTGAGCTGCATGTTCAGCACGCCGGCGCCGGTGCTCGGGGTGAACGGGTCCATTGTGATGATGCCGTTGGCCGGGGTGGTCAACGCGCCGGTATCGGAGAACTGCAGCGTGGTGGGCGCGCCGACCGCGGCACCGTCCACGTAGTTGTGCACCTGCCACTCGTTCGGGTTGGCGGTCTTGACGAAGTAGGAGGTCTGCACATGGCTGACGCCCAGCGAATCGTAGACGTTGATGCCGCCGGTGGAGTGGCTGTAGGTCTTGTCGTCGGCCGGGCTGAACGGGGTCACCGACGGGGCGGTGGCATTGCCGGGCAGGGTGAAGGCCAGGTTGACCGTGGAGGTCGACTTGGGCGGGCTGTCGGTGGTGAGCAGCTGCAGGTCCGACAGGCGGCCGACGTCGAAGCCGTTGCCGCTCGGGTTGGGAGCGAAGACCTGCAGGCGCGCGCCCTGCGGATTGATCACGTAGCCGTTGGCATCGGTCTGGAAGTTGCCGGCGCGGGTGTACATCTTGGCGCCGTTGGAGGTCACGGTGAAGAAGCCTTCGCCGGAGACCGCCAGGTCCAGGCTGCGCCCGGTCGGGTCGATATTGCCCTGCGAGAACTGCTGCGCCACATTGCTGACGCGCACGCCCGAACCCACCGCGTTGCGCGACAGGCCGTAGCTGGTGCTCTGGAACATGTCGGCAAACTCGGCACGCGATTCCTTGAAACCGGTCGTGTTGACGTTGGCGATGTTGTTGGAGGTGACGTTCAGATCGGCATTGGCTGCGTTGATGCCGGACAACGAGGTATTGAAAGCCATGGATGAGGTCCTTTGAGTGTCGGTTGCCGGCTCAGCTGACGCGGAGCACGTTGGCGAGCGGGGAAGTGCCTAGCCCGGTCAGGTTGAGATACAGGCCGTCCGAGCCGATCGTGACGCTGTCCACCGGCGCGTCGACATAGGTGGACAACTTGCTTTTGGAACCGGCGGTGTCGGTCTGGGTGGCGGTCACGCCGTACTTGCCGGCGGCCATGCGGTTGCCGTTGGCATCGGTGCCGTCCCAGGCAAACGACACTTCACCGGCGGCGCTGGCCGGCACGCTGAGCTGTTTGACGAAGGCGCCGTTGGCATCGGTGATTTCGAAATTGACGGTGCCGGCCGAGGTCGCGGCGACCACGCCCTTGGCCGAATTAGTGGCATCGATGGCGAGCTGTGCGGAGGGCACCAGCACGTTGTGCCCGACCAGCGAGGCGCCCTTGAGCACCTGATCGCTGCTCTGCGCTGCCGAGAAGCTGCTGACCTTGGTATTGAGGTCGCCGATACCCTGCACGGTGGAGAACTGCGCCAGCTGGCCCAGAAACGCGCTGTTTTCCATCGGCTTGAGCGGGTCCTGGTGCTGCAGCTGCTCGGTCATCAACTTGAGGAAGTCGGCCTGGCCGAGCGATTCCTCCTTCTTCTTGGTCGCCGTGGCGCTGCTGGAGGTCAGCCCGAGGCTGGTGTAGAGGTCACTACCGATCGTGCTCATGTGAAAGGGTCCGTAAGGGAAGGGTCAGCTAGGAGGGTCAGCGACCCATGGTCAGGGTGGCGAGCGCCAGTTCCTTGGCGGTGTTGAGCATTTCCACGCCGGCCTGGTAGTTGCGCGAGGCCGAGATCATGTTGACCATCTGCGAGACCGGGTCCACGTCCGGCGAGAACACGTAGCCATCGGCATCGGCCAGCGGATGGCCGGGCTCGTAGCGACGGATCGGCGGAGCGTTGGTGGTGGTGATCTCCTTGACGTTCACCGAGGTCAGGCTGGGGTCCTGGCGACTTTGCTGGGCCTGGAAGATCGGCTCGATCGGCTTGTAGGTCGCCTCGGCCGAGCCAGCGACGGAGTCGGCATTGGCCAGGTTGGAGGCGATGGTGCTCAGGCGGACCGACTGCGCGTGCAGCGCCGAGCCGGCCACATCGAAGATGGGTAGATTGCTCATGACTTATTGGCCGGTGATCGCGGTGAGCATCGAGCGCACCTTGGATTCGAGGAAGCTCAGCGAGGCGCGGTATTCCAGCGCGGCGCGGCCGTAGGCAGCACGTTCGGCATCGGGATCGACGGTATTGCCGTCCAGGCTGGGCTGGTCGGATTCGCGGGTGATCTGGAACGGGTTGAGTCCGGCACTGCTGCCGATCTCGTAATGCTTGGCGTCGGTGGTCTGCAGCAGGGTGCCGTCGCGCACGCCTTCGGCCGATTTGAGCGCCGCCTCGAAATTCAGATCCTTTGCCTTGTAGCCAGGGGTATCCACATTGCTCAGATTGCTGGCAATGAGCTTCATGCGCTGCTCGCGTAGCGGCAGAGCATCGCCGTGGATGCCTAGAAAGGACGAGATGGAATTGGACACGGTGCTCTCCCGCGAGGTGTTACCAGGGAGAAAGCAATGTTTGTGCCAATCGAGGTGGTACGGGCCGCGGAACGCGGAGAACAATCGGAGCTGCCGACGAACGGCGGCTTGGCCGTCCGGGAGAAGCGGTGAACCTGCGTCCGTCGCGGAGCTGGTTCACTCAGGCGCGCCAGGCCGGAAGGTTCGGCACTAACCGAGGCGCGATCCGGCCACGTCCGGCGTCAGCGGATGTCACTTTAAAGCGGGTTGATGCACACCGCCCCGACTTCAATGCTGCCGGGCTCTTGGAAGCCCGGCGCAGCGCCTTGTCGCTGCCATCGGCTCCGACCCGGCAGCCGCCTGGCTTGCTCAGGCCGCTTCGGCGACCACTTTCAGGCGCGCCAGCACGTAGTCGGCCAATTCGTGGGCGCTGTACTTGGCCACGAAGGCATTGGCGCCCACCTGTTCGACCATGGCGTTGTTGAACACGCCCGACAAGGAGGTGTGCAACAGCACGTACAGGCCTTGCAGGCCCGGCGTGCGCCGGATTTCCGTCGTCAGCGTGTAGCCGTCCATGGCCGGCATTTCGATGTCGGAGATGACCATCGCATAGCGGTCGGCCGGATTCTCGCCTGATGCAGCCACCTGCAAGAGGTGGTCCAGCGCCTGGCGGCCGTCGGACAACAAGGTCGCCGAGACGCCGAGCTGGTCGAGCACGCTGCGGATCTGCTGGCGCGCCACGCGCGAGTCGTCCACCACCAGTACCTGGAACTGCCGGTCGTAGGCGACCAGCTGCAGCGAGGGATCCAGCTGCACGTCCTTGCTGACCTTGGCGATGTCGGCGAGCACGCTTTCCACGTCGATGACCTGGATCAACTCGCCCTGGAAGCGCGTCACCGCCGTCAAATAAGTGGCTTCGGCGCCCAGTTCCGGCGGCGGATGGATATCTTCCACCGCAATATTGACGATGCGCTCCACGCCGCTGACCAGAAAGCCCTGGACCGAGCGGTTGAATTCGGCCACCACCAGATAGCCGGGGCCGTTTTCCGAGTGCGCGTCGCGTTCCGGGTGGCCGATCGCCAGGCCCAGGTCCAGCACCGGCACCGAGCGCCCGCGCACGTCGGCCACGCCGGCGAACTCGGTCGGCAGGCCGGGCACCTGGAACAGCTCCGGGCGGCGCAGCACCTCCTGCACCTTGAACACGTTGACGCCAAAAAGCTGGCGCCCGCCCAGCCGGAACAGCAGCAGGGCCAGTCGGTTGTGGCCAGCCAGACGCGTGCGCTGGTCGATGCGGTTGAGCAGATCGTGGGTCATGGGGCAGATATCGACAGCGCCCTCGGAAAACTTGAGCGGTTTTAGCCTGGCGTGGGGGCGCTGTCGGGATTGGGGAGTCGGGATTCGGGATTGGCTCAAGCGCCGGGATCTGGTGATTTGGGATTGGGGATTGGCTCAAAGGCGTGAATGAGCGCGTTGGTCAGGCCGTTACTGCTTCTGCAGCCCTGAAGACTTCGGAGACAGTTGGTCGGATAGACGCGCTGGCTCAAAGGGCCTTGGCACCGGCCAAATGAATCACCCGCCAAGCCGCTTTTACAAATCCCCAATCCCAACTCCCCAATCCCGGCAAAAAACAGGCACGCCTCTTGCACTGCCTGTTCCGTCTCCCTCCGGATCTGGTCCCATGCGCCTGCTCCTGCTTGTCATCTTGTTGGCTGCCGCTCCGGCCTGGGCCCAGAGCTATCAGTCTGTCGATTCCATCCGCGCTGCGGCGCTGGCCACCGTTGGCCCGGATGCCGAGGCCGAGGCCACGCTCGATCCGGGCTTGCGCATGCCGGCCTGCCCGATCGCGCTGCAGGCGCAGCCGACCGGCACCAATACGGTGGAAGTGGCCTGCCCGCAGCCGGCCGGCTGGCGCCTGTTCGTGCCGCTGAAGGTGCGCCGCAACCAGGATGTGCTGGTGCTGCGCCGCGGCATCAGTGCTGGAGAAACCATCTCGCTGGCCGATATCAGTATCGAGAAGCGTGACGCCGCCCGCATCGTCGGTGCGGTGCTGGCCGATCCGGTGGCGGCGGTGGGCAAGACCGCCCGGCGCATCCTGCCGGCCGGCTCGCTGCTGTCGGCCAACGATCTGGTCACCCAGCGGCTGGTCCGGCGCGGCGATACCGTGCCGCTGGTGGCGCGCAATGGCGGGCTGGAGGTGCGCATGAGCGGTCGCGCGCTGTCCGATGCCGGCGAGAACGAGCGGGTTTCGGTGGAAAATTCCTCTTCGCGCCGGGTGGTGCAGGGGATCGTCGAAGCGAGCGGGACCGTTGTGGTGTCCAGATAGAAAATCGCTATAAAGTTTTTTTTTGGCATGCCGTTATCCCCTACGACCTGTAGAGGAGTTCCCGACATGAGCCAGAAAATCGAAGGCAATCTACCGACCGCTGCAACCCTTCGCACCGCGGCCACGAGCAGCAAGATCGCCTCGGCCGGTGAAGATCGCGCGTCCCCGATCGCCGCATTGCCGCCGACCGACAGCGTCAAGCTGACCGGTGAGGCGACCAACCTGCAGAACCTGCAGCGCACGCTGTCGCAGTCCTCGGCGATCGACACCGGTCGCGTCCAGGCAGTGAAGGATGCGTTGCAGAACGGCAGCTACTCCATCAACCCGGATGCCATCGCCAGCCGCATGATGGATCTGAATCAGCAACTGGCGGGCTAATCCCCGACCCAAAGGATGAACGTGAACGAGTTCCTGCAACGTCTCAGCGATGCGCTGGCCGGCGAACGCCAGGCATTACTCGAGAACGACATCGATGGGTTGATGCGCCATACGCAGGACAAGCTGTCGGCACTGCGCGCGCTGGAAGCGGCAATGCCCCAGGGCGAAGAAGAGCGGCTGCGCGAACTGGCCGAAGCCAATCGCGCCAATGGCGCGCTGCTGGCACGCCGGCGCCGCGAGGTGAACTGGGCACTGCGTCATCTGGGCCGCACCGAGAGTGCGCCCTCCTACGACGCCAAGGGCCAATCGAGCGTGCTGCGCGGCGGTCGTTCGTTGGCAGTGGCCTGAACCACCGCAGCGTGCCCGAGCGCACGCGCAGGCTGGACCAGGTGTTTGCGGCGCAGCTTTGAGCTGCCCGGCGTGCAAGAGCGTGGCCCCGCGCAATACGAGGCCTGGGCGGTTCGGCGTATATTGAAGTGTCCTCTACGCCGCCCTGTCCCGTGACTGCCAAGTTTTTTCTCAATCAAACCCTGTTACCGTCCTCGACCATGCTGCGCGCCTTCGGCGACCAGATGCTGGAGGGCGTGCTGCTGTTCCGCGCCGACGGGCAGCTGATCCTGGCCAACGCCATCGCCCGCCAGAGCCTGTGCAAGGAAGATCCTGCCGACGACCGCAATCTCGGCGAGCGGATCTCGCAGGTGCTGCCGTCGGATGCGCTGAATCAGGCGCGCAGCAAGGGCAGCTGGACCGGCAGCCTGCCGGTGGCCGATCGCGTGGTCATCGCGCATCTGTACTACAACGAGGAGCAGGGCGTCGGGCACTTCCTGGCGCTGTTCCACAACATCGAAGGCCAGCAGGACTACGAGCGCGAGCTGCAGCAGCGCCATGCCGAACTGCGGCAGGCCTATCTGCGTTTGAACGGCGCGCAGGACAAGCTGCTGCAGTCGGAAAAGATGGCCTCCATCGGCCAGCTGGCTGCCGGCGTGGCGCACGAAATCAACAATCCGATCGGTTACGTGCATTCCAATCTCGGCAGCCTGCAGGAATATCTGCGCAGCCTGTTCACGCTGATCGAAGCCTATGAGCGCGCACTGCAGGCGCCGGATCCGAAGGCGCTGATCCCGGAGATCGACGAGATCCGCAACCGCGCCGACATAGACTTCATCAGCCGCGACCTGCCGCAGTTGATGGCCGAATCGCGCGAGGGCATCGAGCGAGTCACCCGTATCGTGCGCGACCTCAAGGACTTCTCGTATTCGGACCGGTCCGAGTCGTGGAAGATGGTCGACCTGCATGCCGGTCTCGAATCCACGATCAACATCATCTGGAACGAGCTCAAGTACAAGGTCACGCTGGAGCGCAATTACGCCGAGCTGCCGTTGGTGGAATGCCTGCCGTCCGAGCTCAACCAGGTCTACATGAACATGCTGCTCAACGCCGGCCAGGCGATCGTCGAGCGCGGCACGATCACCGTCACCACCGGCCGCGACGAGACCGAGAATGTCTGGATCCAGTTCCAGGACAGCGGCGCGGGCATCGCCCCGGACCTGCTGCAACGCATCTTCGACCCGTTCTTCACCACCAAGCCGGTCGGCAGCGGCACCGGCCTGGGCCTGTCGATCTCCTACGGCATCATCAACAAGCACCACGGCCGCATCGACGTCGAAAGCGTCCCGGGGCAGGGCGCCAGTTTCCGCATCGTGCTACCGGTGCGGCAGCCGCGGTAGCGCTTCGCGCTGGGATTGGGGAGTCGGGATTAGGGGTTGGCAAGAACGGTTTTGCCGCGCTCTTGCCGTCTGCCTTGCTCAGCGAATCTCCGATTGCGGCTCAGGAATATCGCTGTTGGCTTTTGCTTTTACCAATCCCCAATCCCGAATCCCTACTCCCGGCCGTTACGCAGCTCATCATGCGTGCGAAATGCCTGACGAATGTGCTCGCGCAGTTCGTCGTCGTTCCAGGGCTTGGTCAGGAAGCGGTAGATCGCGCCGCGGTTGATCGCTTCGGTGACCGTGGCCAGGTCGGTGTAGCCGGACAGCACCAGGCGCACGGTGTCGGGGTAGAGCATCTTGACCCGGCCCAGGAACTCGGTGCCGCTCATGTCGCTCATGCGCTGGTCCGACAGGATCACCTGCACGTCGTTGGTGGCGAGCAGGTCGAAGGCGTCGCGCACGTTGCCGGCGGCCAGGATGCGGTAGCCATCGCGGCGGAACAGGCGCACCAGCGAGCGCAGCACGTTTTCTTCGTCGTCCAGCAGCAGCAGCGTGCGGTCGGGGCGGCTTTCGGCGAACGATTCCGGACGCAGGTAGCGGCGGCGTAGCGCCATGCCGGCCGACTCGGCCGACATTGGTTCGCCGAACAGGTAGCCCTGGAAGATGTCGCAATCGTTGCGCCGCAAAAAGCCCAGTTGCGCCTGCGATTCCACACCGTTGGCGATCACTGTCATGCCGAGCTGGTGGCCCATCGCGATGATCGCGCGCGCAATCGCCGCCTCGCGGCTGCCGGCCGGCGCGCTCTTGATGAAGCTGCGATCGATCTTCAGCCGGTCCACCGGATAGCGCACCAGCGCGCTCAGGCTGGAATCGCCGGTACCGAAGTTGTCCAGGCTCAGGCTGATGCCTTCGTTGCGCAGGTTGGCCATCGTCTCGTGGACGAAGTTGACGTTGTTGGTCAACGCGCTTTCGTTGATCTCCAGCGTGACGAACTGCGCCGGCACGCCGGCGGTCTGCAGCATCGCCATCACTTCGTTGAAGAAACCCGGGCGCAACAGCTGCAGCGTGGACACGTTGACCGCGATGCTGAAATCGTCGAAGCCCTGGTCGCGCCACAGCCGCGCCTGGCGCACCGCGTTCTGCAGCACCCATTCGCCGATCTGCACGATCACCCCCAGGCGCTCGGCGGTGCGCATGAAGCGCTCCGGCACCAGCATGCCCAGGGTAGGCGACTGCCAGCGCAGCAGCGCTTCCATGCCGACGATGCGGCCGTCGCGTGCGCTCACCAGCGGCTGGTAGCGCAGCCGCAGTTCGCCATGCGGGATCGCATCGACGATCTGCCGCGCAATGATGCTTTCGCTATGCGCATTGGTGGTCGAGTTGCGCGTGTACAGCCGCACCGTATTGCCGCCTTCGCGTGCGGCCTGGTAGCTGGCTTCTTCGGCGTAGTCGAGCAGGATCGACAGCGAGGTCGAGTGTTCCGGGCACAGGCTGATGCCGACCTTTCCGGTCATGAACAAGGTGTACGGCAGCACCGACAGCGGCAGCTCCAACTGCTGGCGGATCTCTTCGGCAAAATCCTCCGGCAGCGGGGTGTCTTCGCGACGCACCGCCACCACCACCATTTCATCGCTGCCATGACGCCACAACTTGCCGCGCGTGCCGAGAAAATCCTGCAGCCGGCGCGCCACCAGCGTCAGCGCCTGATCACCGACTTCGGCACTCATGTTCTCGTTGATCGAGGCGAAGTGATCGATATCGATGTGGAACACCATCAACGGCGGGCCGCCGGATGCGGCAGCGTCCACCAGATGCAGCAGTTCGGGATTGCCCGCGCCCAGGCGGGTGGGTTTGACGATTTCCAGTCCGGGCGGGATTACGGGGCTCCACATGACTTAACGTCCACCATCGTCGTGGACGGACTCGCCGACCGGGTGATAGGGCAGGCGCAACGTCACGCGCGTGCCTGCTCCGGGTGCTGATTCTATCGCGAGCGCACCGCCGACGGTTTGCGCACGCTCACGCATCACGATCAGCCCGAGCCCACGCGGGCCTTCCGGTTCGAAGCCATCGCCGTCGTCGCTGACTTCCAGGCGGAAGCTCTCGCTGTCGATCGAGTACAGCCGCATGTGCACTTCGCCGGCGCAGGCGTGGCGCAGCGCGTTGGTCAGGCTTTCCTGCGCAATCCGGAAGCACGCCTGCTCGATCTCGTTGCCCGGGCGCACGTCCAGTGCCTGGATGTCCAGCTCCAGCCGCACCGGCGATGCACGAAACAGCATCGAGGCCTGCCAGCGCAGGGCCGCTTCCAGGCCCAGCGCATCCAGCTGCGGCGGACGCAACAGCATCGACAGGTTACGCAGCTTGGTCACGGTGCTGTCGGCCAGCGACACCACTTCCAGCAGGTCTTCGCGGCGCGCGTCAGGATCCGGCTCGTCCAGCGCCGCATGCGCGGACAGCTTCATCGCGGTGATCGCCTGGCCGATGTCGTCGTGGAGATCGCGCGAGATCGCGCGGCGTTCGTCCTCCTGCAGCGAAAACAGGCGCTTGGCCATCGCCTGCAACTCGACATTGCTCTCAGCCAGCGCATCGCGCATGCGCTCGGGTTCGCTCAGGTCGCGTACCACCAGCAATTTGCAGCTGCGTCCGCCATAGCGGATATCGCCGGCCGATAGGCCGGCATAGAACGTGCTGCCATCGCGACGGCGCATCGCCCGTGCGCTGGACACCGGCTCGTTGCGATCGCTGCCCGCGCGCAGGTACTCGCGCACCACCGGCAGGTCGCTGTCGCCGACCAGCGTCTGCAGCGGCTCGCCCAGGATGGTTTCGCCCTGGAAACCGAACTGCACCGACCCGGCGGCATTGGCATACATCACGTGCTCGTCGGCTAGGATCAGCACGCCATCGGGCAGCACCCTGACCAGCTCGCGGAACTGCTCCTCGCGCTCGCGCAGCAAGCGGCGCGACTGCTCGCGCTCGCTGACGTCCTGCAGCGTGCCATGGATATGCCGGGCGCCGTTCGGGTTGGTGACGCTTTCGGCGCGCAGATGCACGGTGCGCGGCTGCGAATCGCCGCCGGTCAGCGGCAGCAGCACATCGATCTGCACGTCGCCACCGGTGCACATGTCCTCGATCATGCGTTCGATCCGCGCCTGGGTGGCTGTGTCCGAGGCGGTCAGCAGTTCTTCCAGCCGATGCTCGCGCCGATGCATCGGCACGCTGCGGCCGAGCAGGCGGTACACCGCCGGCGAGTAGCGCCCCAGTCCGG
Source organism: Xanthomonas sp. WHRI 6108 (assembly GCF_040202385.2). NCBI lineage: Bacteria > Pseudomonadati > Pseudomonadota > Gammaproteobacteria > Lysobacterales > Lysobacteraceae > Xanthomonas > Xanthomonas sp. WHRI 6108. The sequence goes on from NZ_CP168198.1 coordinate 2,247,706, forward strand.
TTGCGCGATCCAGCTGCCAGGAACCCAGCCGCGCGATGCTCTGCGCTTCTTCCAGCCGCTGCAACGCCTCGTCGCGCAGATGCTGTGCCTGGCGTTCCTCGCTGCGGTCCACGGTGACCACCAGGCGGGCAGGGCCGCTGGCCAGATGCAGCTGGTTGCTGCGGATCTCGACATGGCGCGGGCCGCTGCGGGTCAGCAGATCCTCGTGCAGGGTGCAGGTGGCGTCGCCCTTGGCGCGGATCTGGGCGATGATTTCCTCCAGGCGCGCGCCGTCGGCGTTGGGCCAGATCGCCTGCAGTGTCTGCTGCAGGAATTCGTCGCGCTCCCAGCCGAAGAATTCCAGCGCTGCCGGGTTGGCATCCAGGATGCGCAGCGTGGCCAGGTCGTAGATCAGCGCCGGGCTGGGCAGGGCCAGGAACTTGGCCTGCAGCACCGCCTCCGATTGCGCCAGTTGCGCGTGCTCTTCCACGATCAACGCCACGAAACGGCGCAGCACCAAGTGGATCACCACGCTCGACACCAGCAGGAAGCTGGCGTCTGACCAGCGTTCCGGCATGGCAGCGCCGGCCAGGTGCAGCAGCCGGTTGCCCAGCAGCAGCCAGATCACCCCGACCAGCAGATACAGCCCGGTCAGGGTCCACAGACCTTGCTGCAGGCGCTCGGCGAGGCGAAGACGGGACACGGGAGCGGACGAAAACGCGGGCGCGGCGACAGGATGAGGCATGGGTCCGCGGACGACCTTTGGTGCTGGCGATGCAACCATCTTAGCCGCAACTCGTCCCGGTTCGGTCGAGCCCGAAACACGCGCCTCAACTAATCGGGGAAACGGCCGTTATCCATTGCGACTCCGAAGGCCGGGGTCGATTCTTCGGAGTGTTCCAGAGTGGACTCAGGCGTCATTGCAAGCATGCTGCAGCACCCGCTGACCTCGGCGGTGGTGTTGTTGGATGCGCATGGTCAGCCTCTGGCGGCCAACCGCGTTGCGCAATCGTTGGGATTGCCGGCCACCCTTGGCGCCTATGCCGAAGTCCTGGAAAGCAGTCGGGCCCAGGTGGCCAACAGCGGCGGCATGACCGCCTGCGTGCTGCCGGGTACTGGTGGCGGGCGTCTGGAGGGCTGGCTGCGCGCGGTCAGCGACGAACACGGCCAGGTCATGGCCTTCACCCTGAGCATTCCCGAGCCGATGGGCGCCGACGGTACCAGCCGCTGGGAAATTGGCCTGGACAGTGCCGATCACGGACTGTGGGACTGGGACATTCCAGCCGATGTGGTCTACCGCTCCGAGCGCTGGACCCGCATGCTCGGATATTCCGAACAGCCGTTGCCGAACAATCTCACCGCGTTGTCCGGGCTGATCCATCCCGACGACCACGCGCTGGTCAGTGCGGCCGTGCAGGCGCACCTGGACGGCCGCACCGATACCTATACCGCCGAATTCCGCCTGCGTCAGCACGACGGCCAATGGCGCTGGATCCTGGATCGCGGCCGCGTGGTCTCGCGGACCGCCGACGGCCGCCCGTTGCGCATGGTCGGCACGCATACCGATGTGCACCACCACAAGTTGCTCGAGCAGCAGCTGCGCGAGCAGCAGGCCCAGCTCGAAGAGGCCCAGCGCATCGCCAGCATGGGCAGCTGGAGCTGGGACACGCTCAAGGACACGCTGTGGGTGTCGCCGGATTTCCTGCAACAGCTCGGCATGACCCAGCAGCGCCTGCAGGGCATTCGCGACATCCTGCGCCTGCTGGGCCGGCCGTCGGTCGCGCATCTGCGCAGTGCCTGGCGCAAGATCAAGCACGAAGGCCTGCCGGTGCATTTCGAGCTGGAAATCAACGGGCTTGCCGGCGTCAATCCGCATCACCTACGGGTCTGGGCACAGCCGGTGTTCGACGGCAATGGCGGCATGGTGCGTCTGCTCGGCCAGTTGCAGAATGTCACCGAGCAGCGCCAGACCGATGCATTGATTCGCTGGCGCACCGAGCTGCTCAACCGCGTGTCTGCGCTGGGCAAGATCGGCGGCTGCGAGATCGAGGTCGACACACGGCGCATGCAGTGGACCGAGGAGTGCTACCGCATCCATGGCCTGCGCAAGGAAAACATCACCCTGGAGCAGGCGCTGTCGCTGTACACGCAGGATTCGCGCGACGCCTTCGAGGCGGCGCTGCTGCGTATCTCCGACGGCGGCCTGCCCGAACAGCTGGAGCTGTGTTTCTACCGCAACTCCGGCCAGCGGATCTGGGTACAGGTGCTGATCGAGCTGGATCGTCGTGAAGGCCTGCCGCCGCGGTTCGTCGCCTTGTTCCGCGACGTCACCCGCGAACGCGAAGCCAACGAGCGCATCGAGCTGCTGGCCCACTACGATCGCCTGACCGGTCTGCCGAACCGCTTCCTGCTGCGCGAGCAGGCAGAGAACGCGATCCGCGAAGCGCACGAGCGCGGCCAGGTGCTGGCGATGCTGCTGATCGATCTGGATGGCTTCAAGAGCATCAACGATTCCTTCGGTCACGCCACCGGCGACAATCTGCTCAAGCTGGCCTCCGCACGCCTGCACCAGCATCTGCGCAACAGCGACCTGTTCGGTCGTTTCAGCGACGACGAATTCATCGTGCTGCTGCGCGATCTCTCCGAACCGGAAGACGCCGGCCATGTTGCGCGCAAGCTGATCAGCGCGCTGGGCGAACCGCTGCGCAAGGATCACGTCACCCTCAAGCTCGGTGCCAGCATCGGTATCGCGCTACAAGGTGAAGGCCTCTCGGATTTCGATAGCCTGCTGCGCGCCGCCGATGCGGCGATGTATGCAGCCAAGGAATCGGGCCGCAATACCTTCCATTACTACAGCCAGGACGTGCTGATGCGCGCCCAGCGCCGCCTGGAGCTGGAACACGCGCTGCAAGGTGCGCTGGAACGCGAAGAGTTCACCCTGGTCTATCAGCCGCTGGTCAATACGGTGGGCGAATCCTCGCCGGCGATCGAAGCGCTGATGCGCTGGAATCGCCCCGGCCATGGCCAGTGCAGCCCGGTCGAGTTCATTCCGATTGCCGAGGAGTGTGGCGAGATCGTGCGCCTGGGCGAATGGGTGATCGGCGAGGCCTGCCGTCAGGCCGTGGTCTGGGACCGCGCCGGGCTCAATTTCAGCCGCATCGCGGTCAACGTGTCTGCAGTGCAGTTGCGCGAGCGCGGCTTTGCCGAGCGCGTACTGGAAATCTGCCGCGACAACGGCTGGTCGCCATCGCGCCTGGAACTGGAATTGACCGAATCGGCCTTGATCCGCGATTCCGACTCGCTGCGCCGCTGCTTCGAGCTGTTCGAACAGAATGGTGTGCTGTTGGCGGTGGACGACTTCGGCACCGGTTTCTCCAACCTGCATTACCTCAACCGCTTCCCGGTGCAGCGTCTGAAGATCGACCGCAGCTTCGTGCAAGGCATGCTCGACGACGCCAACACCGCCGAAGTGACCCAGGCCATCGTGCATCTGGGCCACGCGCTGGGCATGCAGGTGGTCGCCGAAGGCGTGGAAACGGTGCAGGAAGACGCATTGCTGCGCCAGCAGGGCTGCGACGAAATCCAGGGCTACTTCTACTCGCGGCCGCTGTCGCCGCGCGACATGGCGCAGTGGCTGCGTGAAGCCGAAGCCGGCATGCGCCTCGGCGCACGTCTGGTCCTTGCCAACTGACGCAAGCTGTCGCAGCGCCAGGCGTCGCCCGCCGCCCTATTGAAATGCGCCGCTCGAAAGCTCAGCGAGTCGAGGGCGCGATGCCCTCGCCACTTGCGGGACACGCCGTGAATCCATCCCTGGAGGCTCCTCGGGTTCCAGCAACCGGCAGGGGCACCGCGCCAGAGAGTTGGTCGGTGGCCAGACAAAAACACACATATTGCAAGGCCTTGAGACTTTGAGAAGTCCATAGCCTGCCTGTCGAAAGCCTGCCTGTTATTCGGCTTGCGTGAGGAAGATTTTCGGACGCAAGGTGATCCGAACAATGCACCTCATGCTCTGCTTGCAACCACACACACCTACCATCTCGACTGGTCCTTGCCCGCCTACCGTCGCGGGACCTTACGCGGCATGGATGCCGCGTAAGAGCCTACAAGGACGTACTTGCGGCGTGTCCCGCGATGGTGGGCGGACAAGGGCCCTGCAGCCACCTGCAAGCTGGGTGCTTTACACCTGATCCATCACCCGCCAGACGACCGAAAAGGTACACGCCGCGATTCTGAGCAGAAGTAGCGTCGTGCCGGCGCAGCCCGCTCATCATCGCGGGACCTTGTGCGGCATGGATGCCGCAGTAAGAGCATCGAGGGACGGATTCACGGCGTGTCCCGCAACGGTGGGCAGGCAAGGGCCCTGCTGCCAAGCTACAGAGCTAGGCGCTCTACACCCGACATGGTGTCGTGGAAGTCGTCGAGCAGACGGGCAGGGGAGACCTCACCCTGGTGCTGCAATCGCACGGCATTGCGTGTTCGGCGCCACGCCGGGTGGCACGGCCTGATGCACAAACGCCACAGGTCGGGCAGTGAATACAGCCAGCGGGGCGCCTGCCGAGGCACGCCCCGCTGTCGCACAGAAACGTCAGCGTCCGGATACGTCCACAGCGGCGCCATCCAGCCCCAGGTCCCAGGCCACGGTCGCGAACAGCAGTTCTTCTTCGCTGCAGCTGCGGCGCGGGTGCTGCATTGCCTGCACTTCCGCACGGGCGGCACGCTCCAGCCGTTCCAGCGCGGCCGGCATGCGCACGCTGCGCAGCGCGGGCCGGGCAGCGTCGCTTTGCGCAATGCGCTGGGCGTGTGCAGCCGCCAGCGCGGCTGATTCCAGCACGGCCGTGGGTGCATCGGTGGGCGGGGCAAGGAGCGTCATCAGCGGAATACCAGGTTGTTGCGGAACGACAAATCCCCGGAAGGCCGGGGAATGTCGGAAATCAGACAGTGCGTGGCATCGGTCTTAGAACAGCTCGACCGTACCGGCGCCCATGCCTTGCTGCGCCACCGGCTTGTGCGGCGGACGCTCCCATTCCACACGCATGTCGCGCAGGCGGTTGGACACCTTGGCCAGCGCGGCGACCAGATCGCTGTCGTACACGCCGCCATTGCGATGCAGCAGTTCCTGCAGCGCCACCGCTTCGCGGTTGATCGCGGTGAGGCGATCGAGGTGGGTGTGGATACCGCTCAGCGTCTGCGTGGCGATGTCCTCGAACTGCAGAGCACGCACCGCTTCGGCCACGCTACCGTCGATGGAGCGCGCGCATTCGGAGATTTCGCGCATGCCGTCGCCCAGCGAGGCGTTGATCTGCGCGACGTTCTCCAGCATTGCCGCCGATTCGTGGCGGGCTTCGCGGGAGCGATCCATGTGACGCGAGGCCAGTTGCGAGACCGTTTCACGCACCTTGGCGATCGATTCCTTGGAGCTGTGTGCCAGCTTGCGGATCTGTTCGTTGAAGGTGGTGGAACGCTCGGACAGATTGCGCACCTCGTCGGCGACCACCGCGAAGCCGCGACCGGCTTCACCGGCACGGGCTGCTTCGATGGCGGCGTTCAAGGCCAGCAGGTTGGTCTGGTCGGCGATCGACTTGACGTCTTCCAGCAGCGCGAAGATGCCATCCAGGTGCTGGGCCATCTCATCGATGTGGTGCACCGTGTTGGTACTCTGGCCGCTCACCTGTTCCAGCGCTTCAACCAGTTGCTCCATGCGGGAGCTGGCGTGCTGGGCGAAGCGGGCGACGTCGACACCGGCGCTGCCGTCGTCACCGGCACGGTCGACGATGCGGGCCAATGCCTGGCTTTGCTGGCGCGACTTGCGGTTCATCGCTTCGAAGCTGCCACCAAGACCGGACACGGCCTGGCGGATCAGTTCGCGGGCACGCTCAACTTCCGAGCGCGATCCGTCGACTTCGTTGCTGACGAACGTACGCAGTTCGTTGAGCAGTTGGTCCTGCTCGCGCAGGATGCGGGTCTGGTCCGGATGACGCCGGAACTGGGAGTAGGTCACCCAGGCAGCGAAACCGAGCCAGCTGAGCGTCATGGTCGCCAGGATCGCCCAGCGCACCGAAGCGGGCCAGTCGAATCCGACAGCGAAGGGAAACAGCAAGGTCAGGGCCAAAGGGGCGGCCAGACGGATAAGTGGACGTGAATACATGGGCGTTCTCGGCAGAGTCACGGTTGCTGTATCGGCCGTACCCCCTTTGTCTTTAGCGACGATCGCCACATCGTCTCGCCCGTTCAAGCTTTGTTGACACGCGCCAGCGACCGCCAGCGCGTGTAGCACACCGGGATCGTCAGTGGTTTAGCGCAGCGCGCGGTCCACCGCCTCAATCATTGCGCGCTTGGCAAACAGGAAATCCCACAGGCTGCCACCCATCTGCCGCCACAACACGGCCGAGCGGACCGCGGCCAGCAGCAGCGCGCGGATTTCCGCAACCACGCCGGCCTGCCCCAGGTAATGCGGATTGCCCTGCACCATGACCTTGGGGCGCAGGTGGCTGATGGTCTGCGCATACAGCCCGCCCAGCGAACTCAGCACGTCAGGGTGGCCGCTGTCGCCCAGGCTGTGCGCCTGCCGCGCCGCTGCCTCGATGCCATTGGAGACCGTGGCCACGGTGGCGGTGTCGCGCACGAAGCGGCGCTCCAACTGCAGCACTGCCAGCGCCAGCCGTGGCAGGACCTCGTCCTGGCCCTGGTTGTGGAAATAGTTGTGCAGCAGCCGCAGCCCTGGCGCCAGGTCCGCTGGCGAGCCGTACACGGCCTCCGGCGAGGACGCATCCACCCGGAACACGCTGTCCATGGCGGTACGCACCGTCGCAGCCTCCGAATGCCCGGTCTCGGCGATCCGCCGCACCTGTTGCAGGGCCTGGGCGACGCCAGCAAGCGCCAGCACGCGGTGATCCATGGAAGAACTCATCAAGCCACTACCTCAGGTGAAAAAGAAGATCCCGCCAGTTGGCGTTCCAGCGGCGCATCGGTGGCGGCAATGACTGCGCCACCCAGGCATTCCTCGCCGTCGTACAACACCAGCGACTGCCCGGGCGTCACCGCCCGCTGCGGCCGCTCGAAACGCACCTGCACGCTGCCATCGTCCTGCACCTCCACCGTGCACGGCTCGTCGGGCTGCCGGTAACGTGTCTGTGCGGTGCAGCCGAAGCTGCGCGCCGGCGGCGCCCCGGTGACCCAATGGGCCTGCTCGGACTGCAGCCAACGCGATTGCAGCAGCGGGCTGTCGCGGTCCTGGTCCACATACAGCACGTTGCTCGCTACATCCTTGCCGACCACGTACCACGGCGCGGCGGCACGCCCACGCACGCCACCGATGTTCAGGCCTTCGCGCTGACCGAGGGTGAAATAGAACACCCCCGGATGCTCGGCGATGCGCTGCCCCTGGGGGTCGCGGATCTCGCCGCTGCGCGCGGGCAGGTAACGGCCCAGAAACTCGCGGAAATCGCGTTCGCCGATGAAGCAGATGCCGGTGGAATCCTTCTTGGCATGGGTCGGCAGACCGGCGTCCTGGGCGACCCGGCGCAGCGTGCTTTTTTCCATATCGCCGATCGGAAACAGCGTCGCGGCCAGCTGGGTATGGCCCAGCTGATGCAGGAAATAGCTCTGGTCCTTGCTGCGGTCGGCGCCGCGCAGCAGGCGCCAGTGCCCGCCGCTGTGCGCCACCCGCGCGTAGTGGCCAGTGGCGATGCGCTCGGCGCCCAGCGCCTGGGCCGCCTCCAGAAAATGCTTGAACTTGACCTCGCGGTTGCACAGCACGTCCGGGTTCGGCGTGCGCCCGGCCGCGTATTCGGCCAGGAAGTGTTCGAACACGCCGCTCCAGTATTCGCCGGAAAAATCGCGGAAGTGGAACGGGATGCCCAGCACCCCGCATACCGCCACCGCATCGCGGCGGTCGTCCTCGGCGCGGCAATCGCCGCTGCCGTCGTCGGCCCAGTTCTGCATGAACAGCCCTGCGATCGACTCGCCCTGCTGGGCCAGCCGCCAGGCCGCCACCGACGAATCCACACCGCCGGAGACACCGACAACGATCCGCGGCGTACTCATGCGACGTGCCGCACCAAGGCCAGGGGATGGCGCTGGCCGGCCAGATAGTCGGCCACCACCTCCCACACCAGCGGGCTGCGCAGGCGCTCGCTCGCGCTGCGCAATTCGTCCGGCGTCATCCACAACGCGCGCACCACGCCGGTATCCAGGCTGCGCTCGGGATGGTGGGTCACGGCCTCGGCGACAAACGCAAACCGCAGGAAGCATTGGCCAGTCGGGGCGACCCATTGGTAGGTGCCGATGAAGTGGGTCAGGCGGACATCCCAGCCGGTCTCTTCCAGCGTCTCGCGCACCGCCGCATCGAGCAGGCTCTCGTCCGGTTCCAGATGCCCGGCAGGCTGGTTCAACAACAGCTTGCCGCCAATGGTCTCTTCCACCTGCAGGAAGCGCCCGTCGCGCACCACCACGGTGGCCACGGTGACATCCGGATGCCAACGTTGGTCGGAAGCACTCATCGCTGCGGGTCCTGCGTGATTGGGGCCGCGCTCGCGCTGGCGGCGAACCGTACGGTTTGAAGCCGGGTCAAGCGGCGCTGCGACCCGGCAAGGTGCACGGAGCTGGACAAGTCGGCAGTGAACGACGGCGCCAGCAACCGCGCGGTCAGGGAATCGGTCATCAAGGGCCAGCCATGGAATCGGAGACAAATTGTGCGGGGCGCGGCGTAAATCGTCCAATGCGTGCGGCGATGAACCGTATAATGCCCGGATGCCTCGTAAGACCTCACACGAACACGATCACGGCCTCACCGTCGAAGCCAGCAAGCCTGAAGTGGCGCCACCGCCGCGTTATCAGGTGCTTTTGCTGAACGACGACTACACCCCGATGGACTTCGTGGTGACGGTGCTGCAGCAGTTTTTCAACCTCGATCTGGAGCGGGCCACGCAGGTCATGCTGCATGTCCACACCCGTGGACGCGGCGTCTGCGGGGTCTACAGCCGCGAAGTTGCCGAGTCCAAGGTGGCGCAGGTCAATGAATTTTCGCGCATGAACCAGCACCCGCTGCTGTGCACGATGGAACAGACCTGAGGCGTCAATCCGATCATTCCAGCAGCGCAACACTGTGGCTGCAATCACATGCTAACGCCGTCTGAACATGCCTATCCGATAGGGTTGTGGTAAATCCCAACAAAAGCCGCATATTGTTGGCAACAGCCGTTCGGAGTTACCAATGTTCAGCAAAGACCTAGAGCAAACCATCGGCCAGTGCTACAAGCGAGCACGCGAGGCGCGTCATGAGTTCATGACCGTCGAGCACCTGCTGCTCTCGCTGCTGGACAACCCGTCCGCCCAGGCCGTCCTCAAGGCTTGCGGCGCCGACCAGGTGCGTTTGCACAACGATCTGGAGCAGGCGATCGAGGCCTCGGTCTCGCGCCTGGCCGAAGACGATGGCCGCGACACCCAGCCCACCCTGGGCTTCCAGCGTGTGCTGCAGCGTGCGGTCTATCACGTGCAATCCTCGGGCAAGAAGGAAGTCACCGGCGCCAACGTGCTGGTCGCGATCTTCGGTGAGAAGGATTCGCACGCGGTGTACTTCCTGAACCAGCAGGACATCACCCGTCTGGATATCGTCAATTACCTCTCCCACGGCATCGCCAAGCTGGGTGAAGACGGCGAGCAGCCGTCCGCCTCCGATGGCGAACCCAAGAGCGAGGGCGGGGAGGGCGAGGCCAAAGGCGATGCGCTGGCCGAGTTCGCCACCAATCTTAACGAGCAGGCCCGCAACGGCAAGATCGACCCGTTGGTCGGCCGTGGCGACGAAATCGAGCGCACCATCCAGGTGCTGTGCCGCCGCCGCAAGAACAACCCGCTCTACGTGGGCGAGGCCGGCGTGGGCAAGACCGCGATCGCCGAAGGTCTGGCCAAGCGCATCGTCGACAACGACGTGCCGGAGGTACTGGCCGATGCAGTGATCTTCTCGCTGGACCTGGGCGCGCTGGTGGCCGGCACCAAGTACCGCGGCGACTTCGAAAAGCGCCTCAAGGGCGTGCTGGCGGCGCTGAAGAAGGTGCCCAACGCGGTGCTGTTCATCGACGAGATCCATACCATCATCGGTGCCGGGTCGGCGTCGGGTGGCACCATGGATGCGTCCAATCTGATCAAGCCGGCGCTGTCGTCGGGCGAGCTGCGCTGCATCGGCTCGACCACGTTCCAGGAATACCGCGGCATCTTCGAAAAGGACCGTGCACTGGCACGTCGCTTCCAGAAGATCGACATCGTCGAGCCGACCGTGGGCGAGACCTTCGAAATCCTGCAGGGCCTCAAGCCCAAGTACGAGGCGCATCACGGCGTGACCTATGCCGATGACGCGCTGCAGGCGGCCGTAGACCTGTCGGTCAAGCACATCGGCGACCGCCTGCTGCCGGACAAGGCGATCGATGTGATCGACGAGGCCGGTGCGCGTCAGCGTCTGCTGCCGGAAGGCAAGCGCAAGGAACTGATCGATATCGAGGAGATCGAGACCATCGTCGCCAAGATGGCGCGGATTCCGGCCAAGCAGGTCAGCGCGACCGACAAGGACGTGCTGCAGCATCTGGAGCGCAACCTGAAGATGGTGATCTTCGGGCAGAACCCGGCGATCGAGACGCTGGCCGGTTCGATCAAGCTGGCGCGCTCGGGCCTGGCCAATCCGGAAAAGCCGATCGGCAACTTCCTGTTTGCCGGCCCTACCGGCGTCGGCAAGACCGAGGTCACCAAGCAGCTTGCGCTGCAGCTCGGGATCGAACTGGTGCGCTTCGACATGTCCGAGTACATGGAGGCGCATTCGATCAGCCGCCTGATCGGTGCGCCTCCAGGTTATGTGGGCTTCGATCAAGGCGGTCTGTTGACCGAGAAAATCGTCAAGACGCCGCACTGCGTGCTGCTGCTGGACGAGGTGGAGAAGGCGCATCCGGACATCTTCAACATCCTGTTGCAGGTCATGGATCGCGGCATCCTGACCGACACCAACGGGCGCGAGGCGAACTTCAAGAACGTGATCCTGGTGATGACGACCAATGCCGGCGCCACCCAGGCCTCGCGGCGGTCGATCGGCTTCACCAAGCAGGATCACTCCACCGATGCGATGGAGTCGATCCGCCGCGGCTTCACGCCCGAGTTCCGCAACCGCCTGGATGCGATCGTGCAGTTCCAGCCGCTGGGCTTCGATCACATCCTGCGGGTGGTGGACAAGTTCATCATCGAGCTGGAAATGCTGTTGCAGGAAAAGCATGTCTCGCTGTCGGCCACCCCGACTGCGCGCGACTGGCTGGCCCAGCACGGCTTCGATCCGTTGATGGGCGCGCGCCCGATGTCGCGTGTGATTCAGGAGAAGATCAAGCGTCCGCTGGCCGACGAACTGTTGTTCGGCAAGCTGGTGGAAGGCGGTCGGGTCAGTATCGACGTCAAGGATGGCGAACTGGTGGTGGAAGCGCACCCGGAACCGGAGCGTCTGCTGCCGGCAACGGTCGACTGACCGCCTTGCGGTCCTGAAACGAAAGAACCGCTCGAAAGAGCGGTTTTTTTTATGCCCTCAGAACTTGTGGCCCGAGTGAGGGGCGCGTAGAAACCGGGCGGCGATCGCGGCTCGCGAGGAGCAACGACAGCGCGCTTCCGGAGCTTGGGCAGGGTAGCGATCGAGGCGCAAGCGCCGGAGGCAAGGCAAGCGAAGACAGAAGCAAGCCGACACTGCCGAATCACCGCTGCCAACCCGATACGCAAATCTCGGGCACGACAAAAAGCGGCCATTGGCCGCCTCGCGTCTCACACCAGAACCGCTTACTTCATGCGGTAGGTAATACGACCCTTGGTCAGGTCGTAGGGAGTCATCTCAACTTTGACCCGGTCGCCGGTCAGGATGCGGATGTAGTTCTTGCGCATGCGGCCGGAGATGTGGGCGATGATTTCATGCCCGTTTTCCAGCTTGACCCGGAACGTGGTGTTGGGGAGCGTCTCGCTGACGCTGCCTTCGAATTCAATGGAGTCGTCTTTCGACATGTAATCCTGTGCAATCACGGCTGGCCCGGAAGGGCCGTAAGGGACGGCATTTTACGCCCCATCTCCCCGCGGTGCAAATTTTATGTTAAGCGGACTTCAGCAAGCGCGCTGGCAGGCCGCTCGCCGTAGCGCTCGGACCAACTGCCGGGTGCCGCCGCCTGGCCGACCTGCAGCCGCACCTGCTGCAGGAACTCTGCACGTGTCAGGCGTTGCGCACCCAGGCGCATCAGGTGCGGATTTTCCACCTGCGCATCGAGCAACGGCCACCCGCGGGAGTGCAGGTGCGCGGCCAGTGCCGCCAGCGCCACCTTGGAGCCGCCGCTGTCGGCACTGAACATGCTCTCGCCGAAGAACATCCGGCCGACCGCCACGCCGTAGATGCCGCCGACCAGGCGCGTGCCATCGAATACTTCCAGCGAATGCGCGTGGCCCAGCCGATGCAGTTCGATGTAGGCCTGCTGCATCGGCGTGGTGATCCAGGTGCCATCCTGGCCGGCACGCGGAATCGACGCGCAGGCATCGATCACCTGCGCGAAGGCGGTATCGGCGCGCACGATCCAGGGGCTGCTGCGCAGCTGGCGACGGAAACGCGAGGACAGGCGCACGCCATCGGTGCGAAACACCGTGCGTGGGTCCGGGCTCCACCACAGAATCGGCTGGCCTTCCGAGAACCACGGAAACACGCCACTGGCATAGGCGTTGAGCAGGCGCTGCGGCGACAGATCGCCGCCGATGGCGAGCAGGCCGTCCGGCTCGCGCAACGCGGACTCGGCCGGAGGAAACGGGGCGGCCGGATCGGCCGCCAGCAGGTAGGGAAGGGCGCGGGACATGCGCGCAGTGTAGAGCGTGTCGTACATGCTGCACCCAGTGCGACGACCATCGCCGGCATGCGACGGTCAGCGGGTGTGGTCGACACGCGTTGCGGCATGCGTCCGCAAGCACCGCGATGCTGGGCGCGTAGTTCGCACTCGCCAGACGAATGTTCTCTGGGTGGATTGGCCGCCTTGCTCCGACGTCCCCAATACGCCCGGCCGGCGATCAGCGGCGACTGCGCGCTACGTCGCCGCCGCGCGGCTCAGTCGCGAAACGGGCTGTGCTCGGACAGCTCGCGTGCATGCCGGGCCACCGCCTGGCGCTCGTCGGCACACCATTGCGCCAGCGGCTCGCGGAAGCCGGTGTCGGCGATCCAGTGGCGGCTGCGGACCAGGGTCGGCAGAAAGCCGCGCGCGATCTTGTGCTCGCCTTGCGCGCCGGGCTCGAAGCGGGCCAGGCCCTCGCGCAGACAGTATTCGATGCCCTGGTAGTAGCAGGTTTCAAAATGCAGCCCCGGAAGGGCTTCACCGCCCCAGTAACGCCCGTACAGCGTGTCGCGCCCGCGCAGACAGAGCGCGCCGGCGATCGGTTTCCCGTCCAGCTCGGCCAGAAACATTACCAGCTGGCGCGGCAGGTGCCGGGCCAGGTGATGCAGGAATTCCGGCGTCAGCGCGGGCGAGTTGCCGTATTCGTTGAAGGTCTTGAGATAGAAGCCGTACATCGCTTCCAGGTCGGCGTCGCTGGCTTCATCGCCATGCACCACGCGCAACTGCACGCCGGCTCGCTGCACCTTGGCGCGCTCCTGGCGGATGTTTTTGCGCCGTTTGTGGTCCATCGCCGCCAGGAAGCTTTCGAAATCGCTCCAGCCGCTGGCGTTGTGCCAGTGGTACTGCAGATCGTTGCGCTCCAGCCAGTCGGCGTCGAAGGCGCTGTCTTCGTCGGCCGGATGGAAGTTGACGTGCGCCGACGACAGCCCGCTGCGCTCCACCAGCGTGCGCATCGCCGCGAGCAACTGCGGGCGCCAGCGCGCTGCGCCCAGCAGGCGCGGTCCGGTCACCGGCGAGTAGGGCACCCCGCACAGCCACTTGGGGAAGTACTCCTGACCGTAGCGCGCATAGGCGTGCGCCCAGGCGTGGTCGAACACGAACTCGCCATGCGAGTTGTTCTTCAGGTACCCCGGCGCGGCGGCGACCAGCGTGTCGCCATCCCATAGTGTCAGGTGCAGCGGGTTCCAGCCCCAGTCCGGGCGCAGGCAGCCCTCCTGCTCCAGGCCTTCCAGGAACGCGTAAGAAATGAATGGGTGCGCGCCGTCATGCAGCGCGTCCCATGCACCGGCCGGAAGCTCGTCCAGCCGGCGGCACCAGCGGGCGGTGACGCTCATGCGCACGGTCCGCTGGTTTCGGCGCTGCCCGCGCGGCGCGGCCGGCGGTCAGCAGCCACCTCAGGCGCTCTTGTCGAGGTAGCGCTCGGCATCCAGCGCGGCCATGCAGCCGAAGCCGGCCGAGGTGATCGCCTGGCGGTAGTGCTGGTCGGCGACGTCGCCGGCGGCGAACACACCGGCCACCGAGGTCTCGGTCGCCGCGCCGTTGAGGCCGGAGCGGATTTCCAGGTAGCCGTTGTTCATCGCCAGCTGGCCGTCGAACAGTTGCGTGTTGGGATGATGGCCGATGGCAACGAAGAAGCCGTGCGCGACGATCTCGCGGGTGCTGCCGTCGAGGGTGGACTTGACCCGCACGCCGGTGACGCCGGCATCGTTGCCCAGTACTTCATCGATGGCGTGGTGCCAGACGGTTTCGATCTTGCCGGCGGCGACTTTGGCGAACAGCTTGTCCTGCATGATCTTTTCGGCGCGCAGCGTGTCGCGGCGATGCACCAGGTAGACCTTGCGGGCGATGTTGGACAGGTACAGCGCTTCTTCGACCGCGGTATTGCCGCCGCCGACCACCACCACGTCCTGGTCCTTGTAGAAGAAGCCGTCGCAGGTGGCGCAGGCGGACACGCCGCGGCCCTTGAAGGCTTCCTCACTGGGGATGCCCAGGTACTTGGCGGTGGCGCCGGTGGAGATGATCAGTGCGTCGCAGGTGTATTCGGCACCGTCGCCGGTCAGACGGAACGGGCGCTGCGACAGGTCGGCGGTGTGGATGTGGTCGAAGATCACCTCGGTCTCGAAGCGCTCGGCATGCGCCTGCATGCGGCTCATCAGGTCCGGGCCCATCAGGCCGTGGGGGTCGCCCGGCCAGTTGTCGACTTCGGTAGTGGTCATCAGCTGGCCGCCTTGCTGCAGGCCGGTGATCACCACCGGCTTGAGGTTGGCGCGGGCGGCGTAGACCGCGGCGGTCCAGCCGGCCGGGCCGGAGCCCAGGATCAGCAGACGGGAATGCTTGGCGGGACTGGCAGAAGAGGCGCTCATGTATACTCGCGATCTAGGAATTGGCAGGGCAGGCGGGTGAATTCGCGCCCCTGTGGCGGCATAGAGTGGCGGTCCCCACCCGGTGAATCAAGGCGGCGCGATGGAACTGCTTGAACCGCAGATGGCATGGTCCACCCAGTACGCGTAATCAACGCCGCCCCGTGCGGCGTTTTTTGTTGACCATCGCATGCCTGGGCAGGCGATGCGCATGCAACAGCTGAAACCGTGGCCTCAGTCGTTTATTATCAACCACTAACAGCATTTTTCTAAGGTCTGGCTACAGGTGGCAAAGCAGGTTCCCGAACGCAGCAAGCCCGCTGAGGGCAAGACGTCCTCGCGCAAGACAGCGGCGGCGGACAATCCGCGTCGGCAAAAGCTCTGGCGCGATCTGGCATTGATCGCGGTGGCGCCGCTGCTGCTGTATCTGCTGGCCAGCCTGTTCACCTATTCGAGCGCCGATCCGGGCTGGTCGCAGACCGGCAGCGTGGTCGCGCCGGTGCACAACATGGGCGGCCGCGTCGGTGCCTGGACGGCCGACGTGCTGCTGCAGCTGTTCGGTTATGTGGCCTTCCTGCTGCCGGTGGTGCTGGGCGCGGTGGCCTGGATCGCCTTGTTCGGCATGGACAAGGAAGGACAGGCCGAGGCCGACCTGGGGCCGGCATTGCGGCTGGTCGGCATGGTGGGTTTCCTGATCGCTTCGACCGGCTTCCTGCATCTGCGCCTGTTCAGCGGCGACGTGGCCGCCGCTGGCGGGATCCTGGGGCGGTTGGTTAGCAATTCGCTGAGCGCCGGGTTCGGGGCCTTGGGCGCGAACCTGTTCGTGCTGGTGCTGCTGCTGGTGTCGATCACCCTGGCCACCGGCCTGTCGTGGTTTGCGGTGATGGAGCGCATCGGCACCTGGGTGCTGGCGCTGGGGCCGCTGATGCAGCGCAAAACCCACCAGGCCACCGAGTGGCAGCAGACCCGTGTGATGCGCGAAGAGCGCGAGGAAGTGCGCAAGGTCGATGCGGTCAAGCAGGCCAAGCGCGAGCCGGTCAAGATCGAGCCGCCGCCGGCACCGGTGGTGGAAAAGAGCGAGCGCGCCAAGCGCGATACCCAGATCCCGATGTTCCAGGGCGTGAGCACCGACGGCTCCGACCTGCCGCCGCTGGCCCTGCTGGACGACCCCAAGCCGCAGGCCAAGGGCTATTCGGAAGAGACGCTGGAGACGCTGTCGCGGCAGATCGAGTTCAAGCTCAAGGATTTCCGCATCGAGGCGCAGGTGGTCGGGGCCTATCCGGGCCCGGTGATCACCCGCTTCGAGATCGAGCCGGCACCGGGCATCAAGGTCAGCCAGATCAGCTCGCTGGACAAGGACATCGCGCGCGGGCTGTCGGTCAAGTCAGTGCGCGTGGTCGACGTGATCCCGGGCAAGTCGGTGATCGGCCTGGAGATCCCCAACGTCAGCCGCGAGATGATCTTCCTGTCCGAGCTGCTGCGCTCCAAGGAATACGACAAGTCGGCCAGCCCGCTGACCCTGGCCCTGGGCAAGGACATCGCCGGGCGCCCGACGGTGGCCGACCTGGCGCGCATGCCGCACTTGCTGGTGGCCGGTACCACCGGCTCGGGCAAGTCGGTGGCGGTCAACGCGATGGTACTGAGCCTGCTGTTCAAGGCCTCGCACAAGGAACTGCGCATGCTGATGATCGACCCGAAGATGCTCGAATTGAGCGTCTATCAGGGCATCCCGCATCTGCTGGCGCCGGTGGTCACCGACATGAAGGAGGCCGCCAACGGCCTGCGTTGGTGCGTGGCCGAGATGGAGCGCCGCTACAAGCTGATGAGCGCGGTGGGCGTGCGCAACCTGGCCGGCTTCAACAAGAAGATCAAGGACGCCATCGACGCCGGCCAGCCGATGATGGACCCGTTGTTCAAGCCCAACCCCGAGCTGGGTGAGGCGCCGCGGCCGCTGGAGACGCTGCCGTTCATCGTGATCTTCATCGACGAATTCGCCGACATGATGATGATCGTCGGCAAGAAGGTCGAAGAGTTGATCGCGCGCCTGGCGCAGAAGGCGCGTGCGGCCGGTATCCATCTGATCCTGGCCACGCAGCGGCCGTCGGTGGACGTGATCACCGGCCTGATCAAGGCCAATATCCCGACCCGCGTGGCGTTCCAGGTCAGCTCCAAGATCGACTCGCGCACCATCCTGGATCAGTCCGGCGCCGAAGCGCTGCTGGGCAATGGCGACATGCTGTATCTGCCGCCCGGCACTGCGCTGCCGGACCGCGTGCATGGTGCCTTCGTCAGCGACGAGGAAGTGCATCGGGTGGTCGAGCATCTCAAGGCCAGCGGGCCGGTGTCCTACGTCGAGGGCGTGCTGGACGAGGTTCAGACCATGGGCGATGGCACCGTGGTCGGTGCGACCGGTTTGCCGGAAAGCAGCGGCGGTGGCGGCGACGAGTCAGACCCCCTGTACGACGAAGCCTTGCGCATCGTCACCGAAACCCGGCGTGCCTCGATCTCCGGCGTGCAGCGGCGCTTGAAGATCGGCTACAACCGCGCCGCACGCCTGATCGAAGCGATGGAAGCGGCCGGCGTGGTCAGCCCGCCCGAGCACAATGGCGATCGCACCGTGCTGGCACCGCCGCCGCCCAAGTAATCGGCGGCCGGCGACGCGGCGCGTATCGGCCTGGTCGACGCCGCGTTCCCTGCTGATGCGGAGTGTGCGCGCGTATGCACATGCGCATGGATGCGGCAATGTTGGAGGCCGGTGCCTGACGCTGCGGCACGCACCGGCTACCCTGTTGCACGAGGGCCGCTCCGGCCCGCCGCGATCAAGACCCATGCTGCGTCGTTCCGTGTTGCTGTTGCTGCTGCTGATCTCACTGCCATTGCTGGCCCAGGCCGAGCAACAGGCCGCGCCTGCTGCCGCTGCGGCGCGCATGCAGGCCGACACCAACTACAGCTTCGTGCGCTATCGCGCCGACTACGAAGTGCGTGCCGATGCCAGCAGCGTGGAAACCGACGAGTACGAGATCCTGCTCAAGACCAAGTCGGCGGTGGAACAGTTCAGCCAGGTGCGGCTGAGCTATAGCGAGAAGATGGAAACCCTGGAGGTGCTGCAGGCCTACACCGTCACCGCCGAAGGGCTGCGCCAGGATGTGGCGCCCGACAAGATCTACACCCAGGAAAGCTACTCCAGCGCGGCGGCGGCGATGTATGCCGACCGCAAGGTCAAGGTGGTGGTGTTCCCGAATCTGGCCCCGGGCGCGCGCATCGTCTATCGCGTGCGGCGTGCGCAGAACACCCCGTACTTCCCCGGCTACTTCAGTCTGTGGGAGACCTTCAGCGTGTTCGCGCAATACGACGATGCGGTGGTCACGCTGGTGGCACCGAAGGCATTGCCGATGCATTTGTCGGTGCGCGGCTTGCAGGGCGGGACCAGGCCGGTGGTGCGTGGCGATCAGGCGCGCTGGGAGTGGCGCTATCAGCGCACCACGCCGATGAAGAACCAGAACTGGAGCGCGGCGACCTGGGAGTTCAGCCCCACCTTGATGGCCAGCACCTTCGACAGCTGGGCGCAGATGGGCCTGGCCTATCACGTCAAGGGTGGCCGCGCCGCCGCGGTGACGCCGGCGATCCAGTCGCTGGCCGACGCGGTGACCCGCGGCATCGACGCGCCGCGGGCGCAGGCCGCTGCGCTGTACGCGTGGGTGGCGCGCAATATCCGCTACGTGGCGGTATACCTGGGCAACGGCGGGCTGGAGCCCAACAGCGCCGACAGCATCCTGGCCAACCACTATGGCGACTGCAAGGACCACACCGTGATCCTGGAAGCCTTGCTGGCGGCCAAGGGCATTGCCAGCACACCTGTGCTGATCGGTGCCGAAGGCGGGCCGACGCTGCCGCCAATTCCGGTGCTCGGCCGCTTCAATCACGCCATCACCTACATCCCGGCGTTCGATCTGTATGTCGATTCGACCAATCCGTACGCGCGCTTCGGCCAATTGCCGGCCGGCGACCTCGGGGCGCCGGTGGTGCATACGCTGGACGGCAAGGTCACGCATACCCCGCCCAACGACCGCAAGGTCAACCGCTACGTCGCGCGTACCGAGTACCGCTTTACCCCGCAGGGCGGGCTGCACGGCCTGACCACGCTCGACAGCGGACAGACCGGCGAGGTGGGGCTGCGTGCGATGTTCGTGCAGCTCAATGCGCAGAACCGCAATCGCATCGAGGAGTCGATCATTGCGCAGTCCGGCTTCGACGGCACCGGCGATCTGTTGATCCAGGGCGACCCGCTGGATCTGGATGCGCCGTTCAACTATCGCTACTCCTTCCAGGCCGAGGATGCGGTGGATTTTTCGGTGGTCGGCGGCATGACCTTGCCCGATATGCCCGGTGCCGAATCCACCCGAGGCATCTATACGACCACCTCGGCCGACGACAACCTGACCCCGTTCTACTGCAACGACAGCGTGCGCGAAGAAACCTATGTGGTGAGCTTCCCGGCGACGGTGCCGATCATCGCGATTCCGCGCAGCAGCCGCTTTCGCAACGCTGCTGGCGAGTACGCGGTCGAGTGGACGCGCCAGGGCCAGACGGTGACGGCGGTGCATCGCTTGCAACGCGCGGCAGTACGTGGGCCGCAGGCGCTGTGTCAGCCGCAGGATTACCGCGCGTTTCGTGAGCTCTACCAGCAGGTGCGGCGCGGCTTTCGCGGGCAGATCGTGTATGGCGATCTGTCCAAGGTACAGACGGCGCAGTGAGATGAATCGACTGGCGGCGGCCGCGATCTGAACGCCTTGTGCGATAGCGCTCGCCCATTCATCCAGGAAGTATCAGAATTCCCGCATTCCCTTTCTGGAACACCGCGATGCATCGCCAGCTCCGTTATGCCGTTCTCGCCACCGCCCTGTTCGCCGGCACCGCGTTTGCCGGTGCGCGCCAGGAGCTGGACACGTTCACACGCGGCCTGAAAGGCCTGGACGGGCAGTTCAGTCAGCAGGTCTCCGATGCCAACGGCCGGGTCAAGGAACGCGCGAGCGGGCGGGTGGCATTGTCGGCGCCGCGCCAGTTCCGTTGGGAATACGCCAAGCCCTACAAGCAGCTGATCGTGGCCGACGGCAAGAAGGTGTGGGTGTTCGACCCGGACCTGGAGCAGGTGACCGTGCGTGCGCAGGGCAGCGAAGAACAGAACAGCCCACTGGTTGCATTGATCGACCCGGCGCGCCTGGACAAGCAATACGACGTCAGCGAAGAAGCGGCGCCACGTGACGGACTGCAATGGCTGTCGCTGACGCCCAAGGTCGACACCGAAGCCAGTTTCCAGATGGCCTCGCTGGGGTTCGGCAAGGATGGCCTGGCCAGGATGGAAGTGGTGGATGCGGTCGGCCAGCGCACTGCGATCAGCTTCAGCGGCTGGAAGCGCAATCCGGCATTCGCGGCCGACACCTTCCGCTACACGCCGGGCAAGGGTGTGGACGTGGTCGGCGACGCGCAGTAAGCCGTTGCTTGCAGCAGTCGTGCAGCCAACGGCCGTGTTCGCAGAAGGTCGTTGGCTGACGCGATACAATGCCGCGTGGCACGAACCAAGCTCCCCATCACTCCCGAAGCCGATCTGCTCAGCGTAGACGGCGAGCACCTGCGCCCGCTGGCCGAGCGCATGCGTCCGCGCACCCTCGACGAGATGGTCGGGCAGAAGCGACTGCTCGCGCCCGACAGCGCATTGCGACGCGCGGTGGAATCCGGCCGCGTGCATTCGATGATCCTGTGGGGTCCGCCCGGTTGCGGCAAGACCACCCTGGCGCTGCTGCTGGCGCATTACGCCGACGCCGAGTTCAAGGCGATCTCGGCAGTGCTGTCGGGTTTGCCCGAGGTGCGCCAGGTGCTGGCCGAGGCTGCGCAGCGCTTTGCCGGCGGGCGCCGCACGGTGTTGTTCGTCGATGAAGTGCACCGCTTCAACAAGGCGCAGCAGGATGCGTTCCTGCCGCATATCGAGCGTGGCACGATCCTGTTCGTCGGTGCGACGACCGAAAATCCCTCGTTCGAACTGAATTCGGCATTGTTGTCGCGCTGCCGCGTGCACGTGCTGGAAGGCGTTTCGCCGCAGGACATCGTCGAGGCCTTGCAACGTGCGCTGCACGATCCGGAGCGCGGGCTGGGGCAGGAGAGCATCCAGGTCAGCGATGCCTTGCTGCTTGAAATTGCCAGCGCGGCCGACGGCGACGTGCGCCGTGCATTGACCCTGCTGGAGATCGCCGCGGAACTGGCAGGCGGCGAGGGTGGCCAGATCACTCCGCAGACGCTGCTGCAGGTGCTGGCCGACCGCACGCGTCGCTTCGACAAGAACGGCGAGCAGTTCTACGACCAGATTTCGGCGCTGCACAAATCGGTGCGCAGTTCCAACCCCGATGCCGCGCTGTACTGGCTCACGCGCATGCTCGACGGCGGCTGCGACCCGGCCTATCTGGCACGGCGGCTGACCCGCATGGCGATCGAGGACATCGGCCTGGCCGATCCGCGCGCGCAGAGCATGGCGCTGGAGGCCTGGGACATCTACGAGCGTCTGGGCAGCCCGGAGGGCGAGCTGGCGTTCGCGCAACTGGTGCTGTATCTGGCCAGCACCGCCAAGTCCAATGCCGGCTATGCCGCCTTCAACCAGGCCAAGGCCGAGGTGCGCGCCACCGGCACGCAGGAGGTGCCGCTGCATCTGCGCAACGCGCCGACCAAGCTGATGAAGACGCTGGGCTACGGGCAGGACTATCAGTACGACCACGATGCCGAAGGCGGGATCGCGCTGGACCAGACCGGCTTTCCGGATGCGATGGGCGAGCGGGTCTATTACAACCCGGTGCCGCGCGGGCTGGAGATCAAGCTCAAGGAAAAGCTCGACCGCCTGCGCGCCGCGCGCGAACAGGCGCGGGCTGACAAGGGCGGCAAGCCCACGGCATAATCGGCCGCACAGGAGATGGCATTCCTCCTTGAACCGCACGCACCCTGCGCGCTGATGATGCCTGCCCACCCCCGCCGGGGCGGCAGGTCTGTGCCCCGGCATCTTTTCTTGCTCAGAAAACGGATGATGCCGACATGCACGACACCTTGTTGAAACCCCCTTCGGCCGCCTGCGGAGTGCGCGCATGAACGCACCGGTGTGGTGGCAGCAATTGCTGCTGGCGATGACCGGCGGTGCGCTGGGCTCCGGCCTGCGCTTTGCCATCGGTGCCTCGTTGCTGCAGCGCTTCGGTAACGGATTTCCGTGGGGCACGCTGACCGTGAATCTGCTCGGCTCGTTCGTCGCCGGTGTGCTGCTGGTCTGGCTGGATGCGCGCGGCCCGGCGAGCTGGCCGTTGCGGGCCTTGCTGATCGTCGGCGTGATCGGCGGGCTAACCACGTTCTCGTCGTTGATGATGGAATGCCTGGTGTTCGCACGCACGGATCGGTCTGCGATGATCGGCGTGTATCTGGCCATCACGCTGATGGCCGGACTGGCGCTGGTGTTTGCCGGTGCGCGTGCCGGTCAGTGGCTGGTGGCGCGTTAGGCGCAGCTCTGCCGTGTAATCGCGGCAGTGAAGCCAAGGCCGGGATGCGGCGACGTTGCGAGCGTAGATACACGCCGACGATTGAATGGCTGGCATGGGTTGGCGCCGCCGGGCAACGGTCAACGTGCCATCAGGAGCCATGCTCGGACGCGACGCCTGGCCGCGTGCCTGTCGGGCGCGCCGACGGATGCTTGGTGTCGCTGGCATTCGCTGGCGACCGTTTGCACTGGCGCATAAAAAAGGCATGCTCGCGCACGCCCTGATTGACTGACAGCCTGGTCGGCGTTGCGGGATCGGCCCGACGGCCGATCCCGCAATGCATGACTTACAGCGCTTCGATGATGCCCGCCGCGCCCATGCCGGTGCCGATGCACATGGTGACCATGCCGTACTTCTGCTGACGACGGCGCAGGCCGTGTACCAGGGTGGCGGCACGGATCGCACCGGTTGCGCCCAGCGGGTGGCCCAGGGCGATGGCGCCGCCGAGCGGGTTGACCTTGGACGGATCCAGCTCGCTGTCGCGGATCACCGCCAACGCCTGTGCGGCGAAGGCTTCGTTGAGCTCGATCCAGTCGATCTGATCCTTGGTCAGGCCGGCCTGCTTGAGCGCCTTGGGAATCGCCGCGATCGGGCCGATCCCCATCACCTCCGGACGCACGCCGGCCACCGAGAAGCTGACAAAGCGCGCCAGCGGGGTCAGCCCGTAATCCTTGATCGCCTGCTCGGAGGCCAGCAGCACCGCACCGGCGCCGTCGCTCATCTGCGAGGAGTTGCCGGCGGTGACGCTGCCGCCGAACTGGCCGTTGCGGAACACCGGACGCAGCTTGGCCAGGCCTTCGAGCGAGCTGTCGGGGCGCGGGCCTTCATCGGTGTCGACCAGCCGCTTGCGCAGCGCGATGACGTTGCCGGCCAGGTCGGGCTGGTGCGAGAGGATTTCGTAGGGAGTGATCTCGTCGCGGAATTCGCCGGCGGCAATGGCGGCAATCGCCTTCTGGTGCGAAGCGAGCGCGAATGCATCCTGATCCTCGCGCGAGACCTTCCATTCCTCGGCCACTTTCTCGGCGGTGATGCCCATGCCGTAGGCGATCGCGACGTGGTCGTCGGCAAAGACGTTCGGCGACATGGCGACCTTGTTGCCCATCATCGGCACCATCGACATCGACTCGGTACCGCCGGCCAGCATCAGGTCGGCATTGCCCAGACGGATCTGGTCGGCGGCCATCGCCACGGCCTGGATGCCGGACGAACAGAAACGATTGATGGTCTGGCCGGCCACGCTGTTGGGCAGGCCGGCGAGCAGCACGCCGATGCGCGCCACGTTCATGCCTTGCTCGCCCTCGGGCATCGCGCAGCCGATGATGGCATCGTCGATCCGCGACAGATCGATGCCCGGCGCCTGCGCCACCACCGCACGCAGCACGTGCGCCAGCATGTCGTCGGGACGGGTATTGCGGAACACGCCCTTCGGTGCCTTGCCGACCGGCGTACGGGTGGCGGCGACGATGTAGGCTTCTTGAATCTGCTTGCTCATGGCTATCTCCGATAGCCGGGATTGGGGAGTCGGGATTGGGGATTCGCAACTGCGGATCCTGATTCCTGAATGGTCCTGCCCGGCGGATGAATTTGGTGGAAGCGAGAATGTTGGAGGGCAGGGGAGCCGCTGTTACGAATCCCCAAACCCGAATCCCGAATCTCAGTTCCTCAGCGGCTTACCCGTCTTGAGCATGTGCCCAATCCGCGCCTGGGTCTTTTCCTGCTGGGCCAGTTCGACGAAGTGCTTGCGCTCCAGCTTGAGC
The DNA here is from genome assembly GCF_040202385.2 of Xanthomonas sp. WHRI 6108. NCBI lineage: Bacteria > Pseudomonadati > Pseudomonadota > Gammaproteobacteria > Lysobacterales > Lysobacteraceae > Xanthomonas > Xanthomonas sp. WHRI 6108. Next base: position 2,272,242 of record NZ_CP168198.1, read on the forward strand.
AGCCATTCCTCGTCGACCAGTGCGCCGCGATCGACTTCACCGCCACACATCACCGTGGCGATGCGGGTGGCGATTTCATAGTCGTAGTCGCTGATGAAGCGGCCCTCCAGCATGTTGACCAGCAGCATCTTGAAGGTGGCGATGCCGACGTCGCCGGCGACCTGGATGCGGCGTGCCGGCAGCGGGGCGCGGTAGCCGCCTTCAGCCAATGCGCGCGCTTCGGCCTTGGCGATGTGCAGCGCCTCGAAGCTGTTGAACACCACCTTGTCGGTGGCGCGCAGCAGGCCCAGCTCCTTGGCATTGACCGCCGAATTGGACACCTTGGCCATCGCGATGGTTTCGAAGGTCTTCTTCAGCTCGGCGAACACATCGCCGCCCGGACCTGCGGCCTGCGAGGCGCGCACGGCGATTTCCTTCAGGCCGCCACCGGCCGGCAGCAGGCCAACGCCAGCTTCGACCAGGCCGATGTAGCTTTCCAGCGAGGCCACGGTCTTGGCGCTGTGCATCTGGAACTCGCAGCCGCCGCCCAGCGCCAGCCCGCGCACGGCCGAAATCACCGGCACCTGCGCGTACTTGATGCGCTGGCTGGTGGCCTGGAAGTTGGCGACCAGCGCTTCGAATGCATCGACCTTGCCGGCCTGCAGCAGACCCAGCGCGCCGGCCAGATCGGCGCCGGCGGAGAAGGGCTCCTTCTGCTGCCAGATCACCAGCCCGGCGAAGTCCCTCTCGGCGCGGCCAACGACCTCCTGCAGGCCATTGAGCACGTGATCGGAGACGGTGTTCATCTTGGTCTTGAAGCTGACCACGGCGATGTCGTCGCCGTCATGCCACATGCGCACGCCGTCGTTTTCGAACACCGTCTCGCCCGGCGAGAACTGCTCGCCCAGCAGCGGATCGGGGAAGCGCTGGCGCTTGTACACCGGCAGTGCCGAGCGCGGCAGCTTGGCGTCGCGCGCCGGGCTGTACGAGCCTTCGGCCGCATGCACGCCGTCGCGGCCGTCGAACACCCAGTTCGGCAGCGGCGCGCTGCTCATGCTCTTGCCGTTGGAGATGTCTTCGGCAATCCACTGCGCTACCTGCTTCCAGCCGGCGGCCTGCCAGGTCTCGAACGGGCCGAGCGACCAGCCGTAGCCCCAGCGGATCGCCAGATCCACGTCGCGCGCGGTCTCGGCGATATCGGCCAGGTGATAGGCGCTGTAGTGGAACAGGTCGCGGAAGGTAGCCCACAGGAACTGCGCCTGCGGGTGCTGGCTCTCGCGCAGTTTGGCGAACTTCTCGGCCGGGTTCTTGATCTTGAGGATCTCGACCACTTCCGGCGCCGCGCTGCGATCGGCGGTTCTGTAATCCTGCTTCTCCAGGTCCAGCACCACGATGTCCTTGCCGACCTTGCGGAAGATGCCGGCACCGACCTTCTGGCCGAGCGCGCCCTTGCCGATCAGCGCCTCCAGCCACTTGGGCGACTTGAAGTACTGGTGCCACGGATCGTCGGGCAGGGTGTCGCCCATGGTCTTGATCACGTGCGCCATGGTGTCCAGGCCGACCACGTCCGAGGTGCGGTAGGTCGCCGACTTCGGGCGCCCGACCAGCGGGCCGGTCAGCGCATCGACTTCATCGAAGCCCAGCCCGAACTCGGCGGTGTGGTGGATGGTGGACAGGATCGAGAACACGCCGATGCGGTTGCCGATGAAGTTCGGGGTGTCCTTCGCATACACCACGCCCTTGCCCAGCGTGGTGACCAGGAAGCTTTCCAGTCCTTCCAGCACGGCCTTGTCGGTGCCCTTGGCGGGAATCAGTTCGGCCAGGTGCATGTAGCGCGGCGGATTGAAGAAATGCACGCCGCAGAAGCGGTGGCGCAACTGCTCGGGCAGCACGTCGGAGAGCTTGTTGATGCCCAGGCCCGAGGTATTGGAGGCCAGCACGGCGTGATCGGCCACGAACGGGGCGATCTTCTTGTACAGGTCCTGCTTCCAGTCCATGCGCTCGGCAATCGCTTCGATGATCAGGTCGCAATCGCGCAGCTGCTCCAGACCGCTTTCATAGTTGGCCGGCGTGATCGCCTCGGCCAGGGCCTTGCTGGCGAGCGGGGCAGGGCTGAGCTTGCCGAGGTTGGCGATGGCCTTGAGCACGATGCCGTCGGCAGGACCTTCCTTGGCAGGCAGGTCGAACAGCACGGTGTCGACACCGGCATTGGTGAGGTGCGCGGCGATCTGCGCGCCCATGACGCCGGCACCGAGCACGGCAGCACGACGGACTAGCAACGGATTGGACATAGCGATGAGCCTTTGGTGTGAGCGACTACGGTGTGGAATGGGTACGGAAACCGGGTTCCGCAAAACGAATCAATTCGCGCGCGGCGCGCGCGCGGTGGTCGGCCTCGCTGACCCCGGCCGGGCGCTTGATCAGTCCGAAATCGGCCATCGCATAGGTGAGCGCACCGGCCAGGAAATCCAGGCGCCAGTACAGCTCTTCCTTGCTCAGGCCCGGCACGCAGGCAGCGATGGCCTTGCCGAACTCGCGCAGCACATGCCCGTAGTGGTCGGACAGGAACTTGCGCAGGTTGTCGTTCTTTTCAGCATAGGCGCGCGCAATTACCCGCACGAACGCGCCGCCGCTCTGGCGGTCCTGCGCCATTGCCAGCGCCGGCTCGACGAAGGCCGCCAGCACCGCGGTGAGCTCGCCCGGCTGTGACTTCCTGGCCGCCTCCAGTTGCTGCAGGCGCGCGGCGGTCATCTCGTCCATGCGGCGACGGAACACCTCGTTGACCAGGTTTTCCTTGGACCCGAAGTGGTAATTGACCGCCGCGATATTGACGTCGGCCTGGGTGGTCAGCTGGCGCAGCGAGGTTCCCGCGAAGCCATGCTGGGCGAACAGCTCCTCGGCCGCGCCGAGGATGCGGTCCTTGGTGGAGAAGTGGGCGGGCTTGGGCATGCGCGGGGCGGAACTCAATCAAACGATTGTTTGAGTCTACGGGCTGGACGCTGTGGCGGTCATGCGGCAACGCAGCACGATTCAGGGGGCGGTGTGCAAATGCAGCGACGAAGGGATAGAATTGACCATCGCAAAGAAGCCTAAGCCCGCGTTTTGACGCGGGTTTTTTTCATGATAACCTCGGGCCTTCAGTGGCCCGCCCAACGGAGATCCTCCCATGGCGCTGGAGCGCACCCTGTCCATCATCAAGCCCGACGCCGTTGCCAAGAACGTCATCGGCGAAATCTACAGCCGTTTCGAGAAGGCCGGCCTGAAGATCGTGGCGTCCAAGTACAAGCAGCTGTCGCGTCGCGAAGCCGAAGGCTTCTATGCCGTGCACCGCGAGCGTCCGTTCTTCAACGCGCTGGTCGAGTTCATGATCTCCGGCCCGGTGATGATCCAGGCGCTGGAAGGCGAGAACGCCGTTGCCGCACACCGTGACCTGCTGGGCGCGACCAATCCCAAGGACGCTGCGCCGGGCACCATCCGCGCCGACTTCGCCGACTCGATCGATGCCAATGCCGCCCACGGCTCGGATTCGGTCGAGAACGCTATCAACGAAGTCGCGTATTTCTTTGCCGCCACCGAAGTGGTCTCGCGCTGAGGCCGAGAGAGTCGAATCGTGAATGAGGTCGTGATCCCCTCCGTGCTGCAGGACGTTCCCGTCCGTACCCCGGAACTGCGCAAGCAGAACCTGCTCGACCTCGATCGCGAGGGACTGGAGCGCTTCTTCGCCGACACGCTCGGCGAAGCGCGCTACCGTGCCCATCAGGTGATGAAGTGGATCCACCATCGCTACGTCACCGATTTCGATCAGATGACGGACCTCGGCAAGGCGCTGCGTGCGAAGTTGCACCAGCACGCCGAGGTCCTCGTCCCGAATGTCGTGTTCGACAAGCCGTCCACCGACGGGACTCACAAGTGGCTGCTGGCCATGGGTACCGACGGCAAGAACGCGATCGAAACCGTCTACATCCCCGACAAGGGCCGCGGCACGCTGTGCGTATCGTCCCAGGTCGGCTGCGGCCTGAACTGCACCTTCTGTTCGACTGCCACCCAGGGCTTCAACCGCAACCTCACCACCGCCGAGATTGTTGGGCAGGTGTGGGTGGCGGCGCGCCATCTGGGCAACGTGCCGCACCAGCAGCGCCGCCTCACCAATGTGGTGATGATGGGCATGGGCGAGCCGCTGATGAATTTTGACAACGTCGTGCGCGCGATGAGCGTGATGCGCGACGACCTGGGCTACGGCCTGGCCAGCAAGCGGGTGACGCTGTCGACCTCCGGCCTGGTGCCGATGATCGACCGGCTCTCGACCGAAAGCGATGTCTCGCTGGCGGTCTCGCTGCATGCGGCCAACGACACGCTGCGCGAAAGCCTGGTGCCGTTGAACAAGAAATACCCGATCGCCGAGCTGATGGAATCCTGCGCGCGTTATCTGCGCGGCAACAAGAAGCGCGATTCGGTCACCTTCGAATACACCTTGATGAAAGGCATCAACGACCAGCCCGAGCATGCGCGCCAGCTGGCCAGGTTGATGCGTCAGTTCGACAATGCGGTGCAGTCCAAGGACGCCGGCAAGGTCAACCTGATTCCGTTCAATCCATTCCCGGGCACGCGTTACGAGCGCTCGGGCGAGACCGAGATCCGCGCGTTTCAGAAGATCCTGCTCGACGCACAAGTGCTGACGATGGTGCGGCGGACCCGTGGCGACGATATCGACGCCGCCTGCGGGCAGCTCAAGGGGCAGGTCATGGACCGCACCCGTCGTCAGGCGGATTTCCTGCGCACCCTGGAAGGGCAGGCCGGTCGAGATGCGGCAGCGTGATCTAGCAGCCATGGCGGCTGTGGCGATCGCACTGTGCGCGGTCGGCTGCGGTGGTCGCAATGCCAAGGCCGGCTCGGTCCAGACGGTCGAGGAGGTCGCGCAGGTGCATTCGTTCCGCGACAGCACCGCGACAAAGAATCGTCTGGCGGTGCAGGAGAAGCTGGGCCTGGCCAATAATCGGCTGCAGACAGGCGACTACGCCGCTGCCGAAGAGCAGGTCCGTGCAGCCTTGAAGAAAGATCCCCAGTCGGTGGATGCCATTGGTCTGCTGGCGCTGATTCAAGGCGCCAAGGGCGATGTTGCCGGCTCCGGTGCGTCATACCGCCGAGCCGCGGAGCTTGCGCCGCAGCGCGGCGATGTCCTGAACAATTACGGCGCGTGGTTGTGCGCGAACGGCTCGCCGGCCGAATCGCTGATCTGGTTTGATCGCGCCCTGACCGACAGAAACTACGCATCGCCAGCCTCCGCGTTGGGCAATGCAGGTGGCTGCGCACTCAAGGCCGGGCAGCCGCAGCGGGCGGTCGGCGACTTGCGCAAGGCGCTGGAACTGGATCCGCGGAATCCATACGCACTCGAGTCGATGGCGCGCTCCGAGGTGACCAATCGCAATTATTTCGAAGCGCGTGCGTTTATTGAACGACGGCTTGCGGCTGCACCGGCAACCGCTTCCGTGTTACAACTCGCCATTCAGATTGAGCAAGGGCTAGGCGACAAGGTAGCTGCCAGCCGTTATCAACAGCGGTTGGTCAAGGAATTTCCTGACGCAGCGACCGCTAACCCCGGGGCCAATGCATTGTGATCAGTGATTCCAATCCGAACCCTTTCGAGCAGGAAAAGGGCTGCGGACAGCATTTGCGCGATGCGCGCGAAGCGGCAGGTCTGAGCGTGGACGAAGTCGCCGGCAAGCTGCGCATGCCGGCGCATGTGGTGCGCTCGCTGGAGCAGGAAGACTGGCAACGCCTGGGTGCGCCGGTCTTCGTGCGCGGTCAGTTGCGCAGCTATGCGCGCTTGCTGCATGTGGACCTGGAGCCGCTGCTGCAGCAGGCGGCGATTGCGCCGATTGAGCCGGTCAAGCTGGTCAGCCACACGCACACGCCGCGGGCACGGCGCATCCTGGAAAGCACTGCGCGCAAGGCGATGTATGTGGTGATCACTGGCGTGTTCGCGGTTCCGGTGTGGTACGCGACGCGTTCGCATCTGGATGGCAAGGCGCCCAGCACGGTATCGCTGGACAGCATGCCGGAAGCGCCCGGGACCGGCACCCCGGCCAACGCTGCCACGCAGCCGGCCAGTGCGCCGCGCGAGCAGCCGGCGCCGTACATCGCGTCGATGACGCCGGTGCCACGGGCCGCGCCCGAGGTCGAGACCCCTGCAGCCTCGGCCGCCAGTGGCGGCAGTTTGTCGTTGAGTTTCAGCGGCGACAGCTGGGTGCAGATTCTGGCACCGGATGGCAGCGCGGTCGAAAAGGCACTGGTGCGTGCCGGCGAGCGTCGCAGTTATTCGCCAGGGCAGGTGGGTCGCATCGTGCTGGGTAATGCGTCGGCGGTAGAGGTTCAGCAAGGCGGCAGTATCGTCGATGTGAAACCGTTCCAGCGCGCTAACGTGGCCCGTTTTGCGGTATCCTCCGACGGCTCCGTGGTACCTGCTTCCGAGTGAAGCGGACTGCGGTTTTTCATTTTTCCCTATTGATGTTCCGCGCCTCCGGGATGACGGAGCGAGAGTACGCATGGCGATCGACGATCTGCTGGACGAACACGAACAAGGCGAACGCGTTCGTTCCTGGTTGAGAAAGAATGGCGCAGGGCTGGTAGGCGGCGTCGTTGTGGGCCTGGCCCTGATCCTGGGCTGGCAGTGGTGGCAGAAGCACACCGCCACCCAATCGGTGGAAGCCAATACCCGTTACGAGGCGGTGGTCAAGTCCATCCAGGGCAAGGACCTGGACAAGGCGGCCAAGGACATCGTGGCGCTCGATGACGGCAAGGGCGGTGTCTACGCCGAACTGGCTGCATTGCGTCTGGCCAAGGCCCAGGTGGATGCCGGCAAGCATGCCGAAGCGATCAAGACCCTGCGCGACGTGCCCGCCGAAGGCGAGCTCAAGCAGATCGTGCAGCAGCGCCTGGCGCGTGTGTTGACCGAAAGCGGCAAGCCGGACGAAGCGATCAAGCTGCTGGCCGATGCGCAGGACCACACCAGCCTGGAGATCCGCGCCGATGCGCTGGTCGTGCAGGGCAAGCCGGACGAAGCGCGTGCGCTCTACGCCAAGGCCCTGACCACGGTGGACGTGGCCTCGCCGCAGCGCCGTTTGCTGGAAACCAAGCTGATGGATGTGGGCGGCAAGGTGCCCGATCCGGCGGAGCCGATTTGATGAAGCAGGTTGATATGTACAAGCGCATTGCATTGATCGCCCTGATGGGCGTGTCGCTAGCCGGTTGCAGCACCGTCAAGGGCTGGTTTGCCGGTAAGGACGCCGCCGCCAAGAAGGCGCAGGAACCTGCCGAGCTGGTCAAGTTCGAGCCGTCGGTCAAGGTCGACAAGATCTGGTCCACCGGCGTGGGCAAGGGCGAAGGCCATATCGGCGTGCGCCAGCGTCCAGCGGTGGCCGATGGCAAGGTGTACGCCGCGGCGATCACCGGCGGCGTGCAGGCGCTGGACCTGCAGACCGGCAAGCGCGTGTGGGAATACAAGCCCAAGAAGGAAGAGCGTAACGATCGCAAGTTCAAGCAGCGCCTGTCCGGCGGCCCCGGCGTCGGCGAAGGCCTGGTGGTGATCGGTACCCTGTCTGGCGACGTGATTGCCTTGAACCAGGCCGATGGCACCGAAAAATGGCGTGCCAAGGTGCCGAACGAAGTCATCGCCGCACCGGCGATTGCGCAGAACCTGGTGTTGGTGCGCAGCAACGATGGTCGCGTCAGCGCCTTCGACGCGGCCACCGGCGAGCGTCGCTGGTTCCATGCCGAAGAAGGCCCTACCCTGTCGGTGCGCGGCAATGCGCCGATCGTGACCGGCCCGGGCGTGCTGTTCGTCGGCAACGACAGCGGCACCTTGAGCGCCCTGGCGCTGCAGGACGGCCGCCCGTTGTGGGAACAGGCGATCGGCGTGCCGGAAGGCCGCACCGAGCTGGAGCGCATGGCCGATGTGGACGGCGCCCCGGTGCTCGATGGCACCACGCTGTATGCGACCAGCTTCAAGAACGAAACCCTCGCACTGGAAGGCCCGAGCGGCCGTCCGCTGTGGACGCGCGATCACGGCGGCGCCGGTGGCGTTGGCGTGTCGTCGGCAGTGGTGGTGGTCTCCGACAACGCCGGCTCGGTGTGGGGCCTGGACAAGAGCAGCGGGGCGGCGATGTGGTCGCAGGCCGCGCTGGCGCGTCGCTCCCTGACCGGTGTGGCCATCCAGGGCGATTACGCCGTGGTCGGCGATTACAAGGGCTATCTGCACTGGCTGAAACTCAGCGACGGTGCACTGGCCGCGCGCGCTCGCGCTGGACGCGACACGCTGCTGGCGCAGCCGATCGTCGTGGACGGCATTCTGTTGGTACAAAACACCGATGGCGATATCACCGCCTTCCGGTTGGCACAATAAGGACTTCGCGATGCTGCCCCTGGTCGCCCTGGTCGGACGGCCCAATGTCGGCAAGTCCACCATCTTCAATGCGCTGACGCGCACCCGTGACGCGCTGGTCCACGACCAGCCCGGCGTCACCCGCGACCGTAACTACGGGGTCTGTCGTCTCGACGAGGAACGTCCGTTCATCGTCGTCGATACCGGCGGTATTGCCGGTGACGAGGAAGGCCTCGCTGGCGCCACCGCGCGGCAGGCCCGCGCCGCTGCCGGCGAGGCCGATCTGGTGCTGTTCGTGGTCGACGGCCGCGAAGGCGCCTCCTCGCTGGACGACGAGATCCTGGCCTGGCTGCGCAAGCTGGCGCGGCCGACCGTGCTGGTCATCAACAAGATCGACGGCACCGATGAGGAAACCGTGCGCTCGGAATTCGCGCGCTACGGGTTCTCCGATGTGGTGGCGTTGTCTGCCGCGCATCGGCAGGGCATCGACGAACTACTCGAGGAAGTCGGCGCACGTCTGCCCGAGGAGGGTGCCGGCGAGCTGCTGGATACCGACCCGGCGCGTGTGCGCATCGCCTTCGTCGGCCGCCCGAACGTGGGCAAGTCAACGCTGGTCAATCGCCTGCTCGGCGAAGAACGCATGATTGCCTCGGAGGTGCCGGGCACCACGCGCGATTCGATCGCCGTGGACATGGACCGTGACGGGCGCCAGTACCGCTTGATCGATACGGCCGGCCTGCGTCGCCGCGGCAAGGTCGAGGAGGCGGTGGAGAAGTTCAGCGCGTTCAAGACGCTGCAGGCGATCGAGCAATGCCAGGTTGCGGTGCTGATGCTGGATGCCGGTGAAGGCGTCACCGACCAGGACGCGACCATTCTGGGCGCCATCCTGGACGCTGGCCGCGCCCTGGTGGTGGCGATCAACAAGTGGGACGGGCAGAGCGACTACCAGCGTGCGCAGGCCGAAGACCTGCTGTCGCGCAAGCTGGGCTTTGTCAGCTGGGCCGAGGCGGTACGGATTTCCGCGCTGCACGGCTCGGGCATGCGCGAGCTGTTCCAGGCGATTCACCGTGCACACGCGTCGGCCACGCACGAGTTCAGCACCAGCGAAGTCAACCAGGCGCTGGAAATCGCCTACGAGACCAATCCGCCGCCGAGCATCCGTGGCCACGTCTCCAAGCTGCGTTACGTGCATCCGGGTGGCGCAAATCCGCCTACCTTTATCGTGCACGGCACGCGCCTGAAGGTGCTGCCGGAATCGTACAAGCGCTATTTGGAAAACTTCTTCCGCAAGCGCTTCAAGCTGGTCGGCACGCCGGTGCGTTTCATCTTCCGCGAAGGTGCCAATCCGTACGAGGGCAAGAAGAACACGCTCACCGAACGGCAGGTGGCGCGCAAGAGGCGGTTGATGAAGCACGTCAAGGGCAAGTAAGCAGGGAACGGCCCGTGCCTGGCGAATGATCGTCAGGTGGGGGGGCGCAGCGGCTGCAACCGTGGTCGAGTGCCGCGAGCTACGCCAGAAAAGTGCAGTGATTCCTTCTGGCATCTGCACTGGCAGTGCCTGGCGTTCTGAGTCGTCGTGGCGCACTGGTATCCTGCGTGCCATGACCGACTATCCATCTCGCATTCCCTATGCACAGGCGCTGCAGATCCTGCAGGCCGTCGCCGCCAACAGCCGTCCGCCCGACGAGAACATCGCCACCTCGCGTGCCGACGGGCGGATCAGCGCTGCCGATCTGATCGCACCGATCGCGTTGCCCCCCTTTGCCAACAGCGCGATGGACGGCTTCGCGTTGCGGCATGCCGATGTCGCTGGCGGCGATGCGTCGTTGCAACTGGTCGGCGAGCAATTCGCTGGCGAGCGTTGGACCGGCAGGCTGAGCGCCGGCCAATGCCTGCGCATCACCACTGGTGCGCCGCTGCCAGATGGCGCCGATACGGTGATCCCGAAAGAGGATGCGCAGGAACGCGATGGCGTGGTGCGTTTCCATAGCATGCCTGCGCCGGGTGCGGCGGTGCGCCAGGCCGGCAGTGACGTGCGCGCGGGAGATCTGGTGGTACAGAGCGGCCAGGTGTTGACGCCTGCGCGAATCGGACTGGCGGCTGCGCTCGGCCTGTCGCGGCTCGCGGTGGCGCCGCGGCCGACCATTGCGGTGCTGGCCACCGGCGATGAGCTGGTGGAGCCGGGCATGCCATTGGGGCCGGGACAGATCTACAACAGCAACCGCGACATGCTGATGGCGCAGCTGCGGGCACTGGGCTACGCGCCGACCGCATGGCCGACCCTGCCGGACGATCCGCAACGTATCCGCACCATGCTGGAGGACGCGGCTGCGGCGTTCGATGTGGTGATCACCTGCGGCGGCGTCTCGGCGGGGGAAAAGGATTATCTGCCGCAGCTGATCGGCGAACTGGGCCGCATCCACTTCTGGCGCGTTCGCATGCGCCCGGGCATGCCGGCGGTGCTGGGCCAGATCGGCCGCTGCCTGGTGCTGGGCCTGCCGGGCAATCCGGTCTCGGTGCTGGCGACGCTGATCGCCTACGGCGTGCCGCTGCTGGATGGCCTGCAGGGACGTAGCGAGCCGCGCCCGCTGTGGCATGCGGCCCTGGCCAGTCCGTGGGAAAAACGCCACGAGCGCCTGGAGTTCCTGCGCGGGCGGCTGGAGTGCGGCGAAGACGGGCGTCTGACGGCATTGCCGCATCGTGGCGATGCATCGCACCTGCTGCGTGGCGCGGCCGACAGCAATGCCTTGATCGTGTTGCCCGAGCAGGCACGGCGTTTCGAGGCGGGCGAGAGCGTGCGGGTGATTCCTTACGCGCTTTGAGCGTTTGGTACAGCACGCGCGACAAACAACAGGGCCGCGCTCGCCGCCAGGCGGGCGCTATCGGATGCAGGCCGGTCCTTCGCGGCTTCGGCACTGAACGCCGACGGTGCGTGACGTGATGGCAGCCACGGAGGGCGCACGCAGTGGCAGACTGCCCCGTCCACGTCACGCGCAGGAACGTGGCGGCCTGATGCGAAGCGACAACCAGCGCCGATCGGTCGCGCTCAGCCGACGGCGCTGCCGCAGAAGGCGGCGTAATCGGCATATCCGGTGAATGCGGCACCGGGAGCACACACCGGGCAATGCGGGTCGGGCGGCAGCCGGATTTCGCGAAAGCGCATTGCCAATGCATCGAAGCTGAGCAGGCGCCCGGTAAGGGTCTCGCCGATGCCCAGCAGCAACTTGATCGCCTCGGTGGCCTGCAGCAATCCGATCACTCCGGGCAGCACGCCCAGCACGCCGGCCTCGGAGCAGCTGGGGGCGAATTCGGGCGGCGGCGGCTCGGGAAACAGGCAGCGATAGCACGGTGCATGGCCGCGCTTGCGGCCGGCATCGAACACGCTCAATTGCCCTTCGAACTGCTGTACCGCGCCGTAGACCAGCGGTTTGCCGAGTTTGACGCAGGCATCGTTGAGCAGATAGCGCGCAGGAAAATTGTCGGCGCCGTCGACCACGACATCCACGTCCTTCAGCAGGGCTTCGACATTGCCGGCAGTCACGCGTGCCTGCAGCGCCTCGACCTGCACGCGTGGATTGAGCGCGGCAATGCGCTGCGCGGCCGAGCTGACCTTGGCGACGCCGACGCTGTCTTCCACATGCAGGATCTGGCGCTGCAGATTGCTGCGGTCCACCACATCGTCATCGGCGATCCGCAGGTGGCCGACGCCGGCGGCAGCCAGATAGAACGCCGCCGGCGAGCCGAGCCCACCTGCACCGACCAGCAACACGCGCGACTGCGCCAGGCGCTGCTGGCCTTCCAGACCGACCTGCGGCAGGCGCAGATGGCGCGAGTAGCGCTCGAGAAAATCCTGCTCGTCCGGCGGCAGGGTAGGGCGCACCAAGGGAAGGCCGGCGCCGGTCCATGCGGCGGTGCCACCGAGCACCGAAGACACCTGCGTATAGCCGTGCGCGCGCAAGATCTCCGCCGTGTGTGCCGAGCGCTTGCCGCTCTGGCAGATCAGCACGATCTCGCGCGTCTGCTCCGAAAGATGCTGTGCGGGTGCGGTTTCCAGATCGTGTTGCGCAATCGCCAACGCGCCTTCGGCCTGGCCGCCGGCACGCTCGTGCAACTGCCGGATGTCGATCAGCAAGGCGCCTTGCAGGGCGCGCAGGCGGGCGTCTGCAGGGGAGATGTCGTGGCTGCTCATGGCGCCATTGTCGCGCAAACGCAGGCCGTGCGATGCACAGGACTGCCATGTTGGCATCAGGCTCACCAGCACGGCGGTAGCGTGGGCACACAAGGAGACCCCCAATGACCCCCGATATCGACGCGCAATTGAAACAACTTGCCGATGCATTGCCTGATATTCGTCGCCAGCATCCGGACGATTTCTGGGATGTATTCCACGCACGTGCAGAGAGGATCACCGCTGCCGCAGAGTCGCAGGAGCAGGCGGCGCAAATCGTCAAACGCATCGACGAAATCCTGTCGGCGCATCAGCTCGGACCTGCGGATCCCGGTGCCTGACCCGGCGGGCCTCGCTTTACGGGCAGTCTTGCAAGTGCGCATTCGCGGTCCTGAATGCTGAGTATTCCAAGGCAGCCGGACGGCTCGAGCCATGGTCCTTCGAAACAGGAGCTGGTTGCTCAGTGTGCCAGCACCGTCCGAAGTCACCCAACAGGGACGCCATGCCACCTTCACTCCATGTGAAGCGCACTGCGGTGCAGCACGGTTTCCTCTCCAGCTTTCGACGCCGGTACGACGATCGGGTCACGCGACGAGGTCCAGCATGCAGGCACACCTTCTGGCTGGAGATCCATATGAAAGTACGTCACCCGATGTTTGCGGCGCTGACCCTGTGTCTAGGCATCACCGCCGCTGCGCATGCGCAGAACGCAACGCAGGCCGGCATGCCCGCCACTGCCCAGTAACAGGCGGGCACTAATTCCCCGAGCGCGAAGGAGCGTGAGGCGCTGGGCACCCTGAGCGCCATCAACACCAGTGAAATCAGTGCGGCCAATCTCGCGCTGCAGAAGCAGGTGCAAGGTGGCGTGCGCGACTATGCGATGCAGATGCTCAAGGAGCATACCGACAACAATCAGAAGCTGGCCAAGTGGTCGCCGGACCTGTCTGCTGCCGCTGCCAAGGCGCAGATGAGCAAGGCCAAGACCGAACTGGCGATGTTGCAGAAGCTCGATACCAAGGCCTTCGAGGCTGCGTACGTCACGGCAATGGTCAAGGACCACACCGATGCGCTGGCGGCGCTGGACAAGCAACTGATTCCTGCGGCCAAGACGGCACAGGTGCTGGCGCATCTGCAGACCACGCGCAGCCATGTCGCCGAGCATCTGGCGGCTGCCAAGACGCTGCAGGCCGGCAGCAAGGGTGCCGGACGCTAATGCATGCCTGGATTGCCGGCAACACCGGGTGCCGCTGTTGAAGACCCCATGAAGTGGATGCGTCGCCTGATCATCCGGGCCGAGCCGCACCAGATCCTGGATGCGTGGTGCGATGCCAATGTGCAGCGACGCATCCTGCGTGGAGTGGCGGAGCTGGTCGCTGGCGATGGGCATGCATCGCGCTGGGCGCCGCAGGCCACCTGGTGCCGGCGCGGTATTGTCGGGTTGCAGCGTGGTGAGGCGCGCCTGGGTGAATCGGTGCGTTACCAGGTTGATGGCGGTCGCGGCCTGCAGCTGGGCGTGTTGCTGCATGTGCGGACTGCGCCTGGATGCGAGGGCAGTTGTGTCACGTTGAGTCTGCAGGGTGCAGATGAGTGGGAGCGCGCTCGGCCATCGGTCGAGCGCATGCAGCGTGCCCGGCATCTGTGGATGGGCAAGGCGTTACGGCGCCTGCGTAACGGTATGGACGTGTGAGATCGGGTCCGCTCGTCCGCACCTTGTCGATGGACTTCGAATGCCTGGCCCCCCGATTGCAGTTGCTATGGGCGGCCAGGTCTTGAGGGTTCAGTCGGATGGGGTGCTTGCGTCGACCACCCCGGGGAGCGGTTCGGCATTGCCGAAGTGCGGCCGCAAGGCATCCACTCCGTGCTGCGGCCTGGCCAGCGGGGTCAGGTCCTGGCGATTGGCGCGCCGTTGCGCGGTAGAGAACGTGGCCAGCTTGTTGCGCTGATCGATCAGCGGTTGCTGCACCTCGCCATCGCGATTGAACGACCAGGCCAGCATCGGCTCGCCCAGCGGCAATGCATCGCCCGCGGCGGTGCCGTTGCGCGAGTGCCAGGTGTGCCAGGTCTTGCCATAACTGTTGAGCTTGCTGCGCATCAGTTCTTTCTCCGCAACCAGCGGCAGGTTGGGCGCGGATAGCTGGCCCGACAGGATTTCGCCATTGTGCGGATGCCAGAAGTTGCGCTCGTGCTCTGGCAACTGCGCGAACAGTTGTTCGGAAATGATGTACTCGATGCCGGTCAGGTTGGCCTGATCGGTATTGCCGTCGTAGAGCGCGCATTGCGCCAGGTCTTCATTGACCTGATGGCAGTAGTGATGCGCTTCCATCTGTACATCTGGTGCGTCTTTCATCGGATGGAAGCCCACCAGGTAGATGTCGAGCTTGCCGACCGGCCCGGTCGGTTGCAGGACCCTGGCGCCGGCTTCCAGCACATTGGTCTTGGCGCTTTCAGGCGCGCCCGGTGGGGTAACCGAAGGCGGGCTGCGCGAGCAGCCGGCGCACAGCAGGGCGATCCAGAGCGCGGACTGTCGCATGCGATCTCCAACAATGAGTAGTGGGGCCAGCCTACGGAGGCTGATGGTTTGCGAGGCGTGAGCGCGTGCGCAGATATCCAACAGAGCTTCACCTCGCTTGAGCATCTGCTTAATGCCACGGCGGCGATGCTGCGTAGCTACGCATGCCTGGTCGCTCACCCATGTCCGCCACCACCCGCAAGATCGCGACATTCAACGTCAATGGCATCACTAGCCGGCTGCCGCATCTGCTGGAATGGCTACAGCGCGAGCAACCGGATATCGTCGGCCTGCAGGAATTGAAAGCCACGCAGGACGCCTTTCCGGAACAGGCGATCCGCGATGCCGGCTATGGCGTCATCTGGCAAGGCGAGAAGTCGTGGAACGGTGTCGCATTGCTGGCGCGCGGCGCCGATCCGGTGGAAATCCGTCGTGGGCTGCCGTGGGACCGCGGCGATACGCAGAGCCGTTATCTGGAAGCTGCAATTCACGGGGTGGTGGTGGCCTGCCTGTATCTGCCCAACGGCAATCCGCAGCCCGGGCCGAAGTTCGACTACAAGCTGGCGTGGTTTCAACGCCTGATCCGGCACGCCAAGACGCTGGTGGACCTGCCGCACCCGGTAGCACTGATCGGCGATTTCAACGTGGTGCCGACCGACGCCGACATCTACGACCCCAAGGGCTGGCGCAAGGATGCGTTGCTGCAGCCGGAGAGTCGCCAGGCGTACCAGACCCTGCTCGAGCAGGGCTGGACCGACAGCCTGCTTGCAGTGCATGGCGAAACGCCGATTTACACCTTCTGGGACTACTTTCGCCAGCATTTTGCGCGCGATCGCGGCTTGCGCATCGACCACTTGCTGCTCAATCGCACCCTGGCGCCCGGGCTGCAGGACGCCGGCGTGGACAAGTGGGTACGTGCGCTGGAAAAGGCCAGCGATCATGCGCCGACCTGGATCAGCGTGCATGTGCCCGAAGCGGTAGCCGAGCCAGCAACGCAGGCCAAGGCCGTGCCCAGGCCACGGAAGCGGGCCGTGGCAAAGGCAAGCCCGGCACGCACGTCCACGACGAAGAAAACGCCCAAGACTGCGGCGAAAAAGGCCGCGACGCGGTCTGCCGCCAGCAAGTCAACCGGACCCACCAAGCCGCGCAAGCCGGCGAAGAAAACCACCAAGTAACGCGGCAGTGCTAGCCAATACTGCCCGCGTGGCGCTCCATCCGACGCTGCTTGACCCGGTGCAGCACATGCCCGATGAGGGCGGTCAGCAGGATCAACACATTGCTGACGATAAACACGGCATTGCCGACCAGGTAGCTGTAGAGGATGAACAGCACCGAGGCGCTGATCTGGCCGATGAACAGCCAGCGCGAAACGCCCTGTGCCGTATCCGAGCGCCATTGCTTGTAGATCTGGCGGATCAAGGTGGCAATCAGGACGGCACTGGCGAGCCAGCCCACAAGGTCGACGAGTTGCATGCGGCACAGATACCGTGGGGGAACCAGGTGCCACTGTGCGATCTGCCGTGTAGGCGCTGCGTTCTAGCGGCTTCAAGCGACGTGCGCCCTGGTCGAGACGAGGGCATGCATGCAGCAGGATGCGGTGATGCCGCGATCGCTGCGCCTGTACCGGCCGCGTCGGGGGCCGGTATCCTAGCCAGGTCATCCACCGGTCGACCGTGCCTTGCTCATGATCAGCTACGCCGACGCACTTGCGATTGTCCATCGGCAGATCGCCGTGCTTGCCGGCGAGTGGGTGGACAGTGCCGATGCCGAAGGGCGTGTGCTTGCGCAGGCGTTGTCGAGCCCGGCGGAGTTGCCGGCGTTCGACAACAGCGCGATGGATGGATTTGCGTTGGTCACCGCCGGCCGTGGCGCGATCGCCGGCAGCGAACATGTGATCGGTGGCAGCGTTGCCGCAGGCGAGGATGTGGGTGGCATTGCGGCGGGCAGCGCGTGGGAAATCATGACCGGCGCCGGTTTGCCCGCGGGCGCCGATGCCGTAGTGCCGATCGAGCAGGTGGACGTGCTGGCGCACGATGACGCGCGGCCCGGTCGCGTCCGGCTGCGCGCCGATATCCGCGCCGGTCAGCATATTCGTCGACGTGGGGAAGATGTGGCCTTGCACGACCGCGTGATCGAGGCCGGCACCGTCTTGCGCGCCGCACACCTGATGCTGCTGGCCGGGCTGGGCTGTGCGCGGGTGCAGGTGGTGCGGCGTCCGCGTGTGGCCTTGATTGCGACCGGCCGCGAGTTGATTGGCGATCCGGCGCAGCCGTTGCGGCCTGGCCAGATTCGCGATGGCACCAGCAGCTATCTGCTCAGCCAGCTGCGGGCAGCCGGTGCCGAACTGGTCTGGCATGGACAGGTGGGCGATGACGATGCCGGTTTCGATCTGGCGCTTGCACAGGCGCGCGATGCGGGCGCCGAGGTGATTCTGAGCACCGGTGCGGTGTCGCGCGGTCGCTACGATTTCGTGCCCGATGCCTTGGCACGGCATGGCGCGGCGGTGCTGTTCCACAAGGTTGCGGTGCGGCCGGGCAAGCCGGTGCTGCTGGCGCGCTTCGCAGACGGTGCGCTGTATGTCGGTTTGCCGGGCAATCCGATGGCC
Organism: Xanthomonas sp. WHRI 6108; assembly: GCF_040202385.2. NCBI lineage: Bacteria > Pseudomonadati > Pseudomonadota > Gammaproteobacteria > Lysobacterales > Lysobacteraceae > Xanthomonas > Xanthomonas sp. WHRI 6108. Next base: position 2,289,880 of record NZ_CP168198.1, read on the forward strand.
AGCGCTGCCGGGCTGCGCTTTTTCGTGGAGCCGGCGCTGCGCGGTTTGCTTGGCATGCCGGCCGAGCGCGGCGTTCAGGTTGCGCTGGAAACCCCGATGCAGGCACGACCGCTGTGGCGGCAACACCTGCGCGCACGTTTGACCTGCAGCGCTGCCGGAGTGCTTTGCGTGCAGATCCTGCCGCAGCAGGAGTCGTTCCGCGTGGCGCCGTTGTTGCAGGCCAATGCGTGGGCGGTACTGGAGCCGCAGGACGAAGGCGCCGCGCGCGGTACGACAGCGCAGGTGTTCGGGCTGGGCCATCTGCAGCCGGCTGCACCGGCGATCGCGCCATGAGCCAGCACCTGCACGTCGTGCGATGCCGTGTTGGCGAGCAGGCGGCATGAACGCGAGGCCTGCATGGACGGGCGTGGTGCTGGCCGGCGGCCGTTCCTCGCGGATGGGGCAGGACAAGGCGCTGCTGCAGTGGCGCGGACGTCCATTGCTGGAGCACATGCAGGCGTTGCTGCGCGATGCCGGCGCGCATAATGTGGTGATCAGCGGCGATCGCCCGGACTACGCCGGGATTGCCGACGCGCAGCCGGACCTGGGGCCGCTTGGCGGCCTGGCCAGCGTGATCGATCGGCTCGCCGATGCAACGACACTGGTGGTGGTGCCGGTCGACATGCCGCTGCTGTCCCGGTCATTGCTGGAGCGGCTGCTGGCGCCACCGCATCGGCGCTGCATTACCTTTGAAGACCAGATGCTGCCGATGCGCCTGTACGTGGATGGCGTGGTGCGTGAGGCGCTCACTGCGCTGATGGCCGGCCTCGGTTCGTCACGTTCGCTGCGCGCTCTGCAGGCTGCGCTGCAATGCCATCGCATCGCTGTCACCGCCAGCGAACGCGCCGCGTTCGTCAATTGCAATACGCCCGAGCAGTGGAGTCAGCTCATTCATGAAAATCCAGATTGAAGCTCAGCAGCTGCGCTTCCGCATCGACGAAGCCGAATTGACCGATTTGCTTGCCGGGCGCACGGTCGAGAATCTGAGCCGCTTGCCGAGCGGGCAGGGCGCGCGACTGCTGCGCCACAGCGTTAGCCTGAGCGACGGTGACGCGGCCTGCAATTGCACTGCCGAGCATTGGCAGTTGTCGGTGCCGCGCGATGCGCTGGAACAGCATGCACGGCAATTGCCCAGCCGCGAGGGATTGCGCTTCAGCTTCGATGCCGTTGCTGGCGATGCCGAACAGACGGCGTTGCAGGTGACCTTCGATATCGATGTGCGCGATAGTGCGCGCAAGCGCTTTCCGAAAGCCTGAAAGTGCCATCAGCGCACACGCGCAGCGCTCATGCGTTGATTTTTTCAAGACCTGCAGCAATGCCTGGCACCCGATCGCAGGCCAGGCCACGCGCCTTTAGCGCCGCTTCGATGGCCGCAGCATCGGCATCGCTGTAGCCGGCGCCACTGCGCAACGCGACCACATGCAGGCCTTCTGTGGCCAGTTGCAGCAGCAGATGCTGTTGGGCGTCGGCCTGCTGCGGCAAGGCGCGGCGTGCGGCATCGCGTCTTGCCAGTTCCAGTACCGCATCGGGAATGTCGTCGCCGATCAGCAGGACGTCGGCCAGATTCATCGCACGCAGCGCCTTGATGGTGAGCAGGCCGGGATCGCCCGGGCCGGTGCCGACCAGTTGCACGCTGCCGCGCGCCGGCACCGCGCCGGCATCGTCCAGTGCCGCGATAAATGCGCTTTCGGCTGCGTCGTCGTTGCCGGCCTGCAGCAGCAACGGCACGTCGCCGTCGATGACGCGATCGAACCAGCGCCGGCGCCGGTTCATGTCGGGGAACTGGCTGCGGATCCGCTCGCGATGACGCGCGAACATGCCGGCAAAGCGGCCGACCGAGACATCCAGTTCGCGTTCCAACCGTTCGCGCAGGCGGCGTGCCAGCATCGGTGCGGCACCGGCGGAGGAAATGGCGATGACCAGCGGGTCGCGATCCACGATGGCGGGCACCTGATAGGTCGACAACTCGGCATCGTCCACCACATTGACCAGGCGCTGACGCGCGCCGGCAGCAGCGGCGACGCGTTGATTCAACTCGCCATCGTCGGTGGCGGCGACCACCAGCCACACGTCGTCGATCCAGGCGGGATCGAACTCGCCGTCCAGTTGTTCGAAACGGCCAGCCTGCATCAGTTCCGCCAGTTCGGGCGAGAGCGCATGCGCATACAAGCGGATCTGCGCACCGGCCTTGAGCAGCGCCAGCACCTTGCGCGTGGCGACCTCGCCACCACCGATGACCAGCACGGTGCGTGCTTGCAGGTTTGCGAACAGCGGGAACAACGGCATCAGAAGTACTCCGAAAGGATGGCTCGCACCGACGGCATGTTGCATGGCACCATCAGGCCACGTCCACGCCTCGCTGCCGCCAATGCGTGTCTTGCTGGTCAACGATACCGAAAAGCCGATCGGCGAACTGCGTCAGGCACTGACGCGCGCCGGTTATACGGTGCTCGACGATGTAGCCTCGGTCGGTGCGTTGCTGCACGCGGTACAGAGCCAGCAGCCGGATGTGGTGGTGATCGATGTCGACTCGCCATCGCGCGATACCCTGGAGCAACTGTCGATGCTGCATGCACATGCGCCGCGGCCGGTGGTGATGTTTTCCGGCGATGGCGACGATGCGTTGATCCATGCGGCGGTCGGTGCCGGCGTCACCGCCTATGTGGTCGATGGCCTGGCGCCGGCGCGGCTGGCGCCGATCGTGCAGGTGGCGCTTGCGCGGTTTGCGCAGGAAAGCAGCATGCGCAAGCGCCTGGACGATGTGCAGCAGGCGCTGCAGGACCGCAAGCTGATCGATCGCGCCAAGGGCTTGCTGATGGAAAAACGCGGCCTGAGCGAGGCCGATGCCTACGCGGCGCTGCGCCAGCAGGCGATGAAGCAGAGCGTCAAACTGGCCGAAGTGGCGCGACGCATCGTGGCCATGGCCGAGTTGCTGGGATGAACACATGAGCCAAGCCGACCTCCCCGTATTGCGCGTGGCCTACATGCCGCTGATCGATTGCGCGCCCCTGGTCGCGGCGCAGCGGCTGGGCCTGGATCGCGTCCATGGGCTGCAATTGGACTTGCAGCGGCAGGCCTCCTGGGCCGGCGTGCGCGACCGTCTGCTGGCCGGCGAGGTCGATGCGGCACATGCGCTGGCCAGCCTGGTGTATGCGATCGACCTGGGCATTGCCGGGCCGCAATGCCCGATGGCGCTGTTGATGACGCTCAATCACAACGGCCAGGCGATCACGCTGGCGCCTGCGCTTGCGCAGGCCCTGGAGGAGGGGCAGAGCTTGCCGCAGGCGCTGGCCAGCCTGGGCCGCCGCGCCGTGTTTGCGCAGACCTTCCCGACCGGCACGCATGCGCTGTGGCTCTATTACTGGCTGGCGGCACGTGGCGTGGACCCGATGCGCGACGTGGAGGTGCTCAGCATCCCGCCACCGCAGATGCCGGACGCCCTGGCCAGTGGCTTGGTCGACGGCTATTGCTCCGGCGAGCCATGGGCTGCGGTTGCGCAGGCGCAGGGCAGCGGTCGCCGGGTAATCCGCAGTGGCGAGCTGTGGGCTGGCCATCCGGAAAAGGTGTTGGCCTGCCGACGCGAATTCGCCGCGCTGCAACCCGAGTTGAGCGAACGCCTGACCGCCTGCGTACTGGATGCCTGTCGCTGGCTGGATGCGGACCCGGCAAATCGGGCGCAGTGTGCGCAATGGCTGGCCGAGCCGCAGCATATCGGGGTATCGGCCGCGCATCTGGCCGCTTGCCTGGATGCCGATGCCGAAGCCGAGGCACGTGCGAAGGATGTGACAGCGCTGGTCTTCCATGGCGATGGCGCGGTCAACATGCCGTGGCTGTCGGACGGTGAGTGGTTCCTGACCCAGTTCCAGCGCTGGGGCTGGCATGACATCCAGGAAGACGACATCGCGCGGCTGCGCGATATCCATCGACTGGACAACTATCGGCGCGCTGCCGCACGCGTGGGCGTGGTTTCCCCCGAGGACGACCACCGCAGCAATCGGTTGTTCGATACGCCCTGAGCCCGGATGCCGAGCGCATCAGGCGGTAAGTCAGGCTGGGGTGGGTTGGATGAGAATGGATGCATTGGATCTTGCGGACAGAAGCCGAGGCGACGGCAACGGCGCGAGGCATGTGGTCTGCGGCTTGGTTGCAGGGTCCTTGCCCGCCCACCCTCGCAGGACACGCCGCAAGTACGTCCCTGTAGGCCCTTACGCGGCATCCATGCAGCGTAAGGTCCCGCGAGGGTGGGCGGGCAAGGACTTGTCGAGATGCTCGGTGTGCAGAGTTTTCAATAAAACAGCCTGCAAACTTCCTGGTGCGGTGTCCTCGCCGATTGCGGGACCGTGTGGCGGCATGGATGCTGCCACCGAGCCTGCACGGACGGATTCACGCCGTGTCCCGCGGGCGGCGAGGGCACCGCGCGCTCGACTGACACGGCTTTTGACCTGGATATTTGATCGGTATGCACGCGTCCTAGATGAGGCTTCCGAGCACAGCCGTGCAGTAGCTCTGTTGGGCGCTGTTAGTCATGCCAGGCGACAGTGCCTGCGATACAGGGTGCACGCTGTTGGTGCAAGGCTGCACGAAAGACGGGACTGGTGAGCTGCAATGGCGTGTCGGTAGGCTGTCGTGAAATCGGACGCGCTGCATCCAAAACGCTATTTTTCAATGACTTGTATCGTCGTGATGCTCAGGTGAGCAAGTTGGCACGTTGATTGCGTAGTGACTCCGTGCAGGTGCAACGGCGTACCTGCCACAACACGAACACGATGCAGCGGATCAACGGCGATCCGCACGCATCCAGGACAACGGCGTCCTTCCGGTTTTACCGGAGGGGCGCCGTTTTTTTTGGCCATCGCATTCGAAGAGGTCTCTATGCAGCGCTCGTTCTGGCGATCCGGGCACACGCCCACCTTGTTCGCATCCTTCCTGTATTTCGACCTGAGCTTCATGGTGTGGTATCTGCTCGGTCCGCTGCAGGTACCGATTGCGCAGTCGCTGGGGCTCGATACGCAGCAGCGTGCCTTGATGGTGGCGGTGCCGATCCTGTGCGGCGCGGTGCTGCGGCTGGTGCTGGGCATGCTGGCCGACCGTATCGGTGCCAAGCGCGCGGGCGTTGTCGCACAAGTTGCGGTGATCGCTTCGTTGTTTGGTGCCTGGCAGTTCGGCGTGCACAGCATGGGGCAGGTGTTGTTGCTGGGCGTGTTGCTCGGCATTGCCGGCGCTTCGTTCGCGGTTGCGCTGCCGCTGGCCTCGCGCTGGTACCCGCCCGAGCATCAGGGCACCGCGATGGGGATTGCCGGGGCGGGCAACTCCGGCACCGTGCTGGCGGCGTTGTTCGCACCGATGCTGGCGTTGGCGTTCGGTTACCAGAACGTGTTCGGACTGGCATGCATTCCGCTGCTGCTGACGCTGGTCGTATTCGTCCTGATTGCGAAAGAAGCGCCCGTACCGGTCGCGCGCAAGCGCTGGTCCGACTATGGCCGCGTGTTGGTGGCCAACCGCGACGCGTGGCGCTTCATGTTTTTCTATTCGGTGACCTTTGGCGGTTTTTCCGGGTTTGCCAGTGCATTGCCGGGCTACTTCCACGACCAGTTCGGCTTCGATGCGCGCACTGCAGGGTGGGCGACGGCTGCCTGCGTATTGGCGGGTTCGGTGATGCGTCCGTTGGGCGGTGTGATTGCGGACCGCATTGGCGGCACGCGCGCCTTGCTCACTGTCTATCTGCTGGTGGCTGCGCTGGTGGGCATCGCAGGCTTCGGCGCGGGCGGGGCAATGGTGACGCTGGCCTTGTTCGTACTGACCCTGCTGTGTCTGGGTGCCGGCAATGGCGCGGTGTTTCAGCTGGTGCCGCAGCGGTTTGCGCAGGACATCGGCGTGATGACCGGCTTGATCGGCATGGCCGGCGGCATCGGCGGGTTTGCGCTGGCTGCGGGCCTGGGCGTGCTCAAGCAGCACACCGGCAGTTATGCGATGGGCATGTGGATGTTCGCTGCGTTCGCACTCGGTGGTTGGGCGCTGCTGGCCGGGGTCAAGACACAGTGGCGTAGCGAATGGTCCAGCGCCGGCGCGGCGCGGGTCTGACATGTCGACAGGAATCCAGGCAATGAAGCAACCCAGACTCGTCGTCATCGGCAATGGCATGGCCGGCATCCGCACCGTGGAGGAACTGCTCAAGCTGATGCCGGGCATGTACCAGATCACCGTGTTCGGGGCCGAGCCGCATCCCAACTACAACCGCATCCTGCTGTCGCCGGTGTTGGCCGGCGAGCAGGAGTTCGACGACATCGTGCTCAATCCGTTGCAGTGGTATCAGGACAACGGCATCTGCTTGCATCTGAACAAGGAAGTCACCCGCATCGATCGGGTACGTCGCCGCGTGATCGCCGCCGATGGCACCGAGGCGGAATACGACCGCTTGTTGATCGCCACCGGTTCGGTGCCGTTCGTGTTGCCGATTCCCGGTAACGAATTGAAGGGCGTGATCGGCTACCGCGATATCCAGGACACCCGCACGATGATCGAGACCGCGCGCAGCAAGCGGCACGCGGTGGTGATCGGTGGCGGTCTGCTGGGGCTGGAAGCGGCCAATGGCCTGAAGCTGCGCGGGATGGACGTGACCGTGGTGCATCTGGCCGGGTGGTTGCTGGAGCGCCAGCTCGATCCGGTAGCCGGCAATCTGCTGCAGCAGGCCCTGCGCGCGCGCGGGCTGGAGTTCAGGCTGAGCACGGCGACCAGTGCAGTGCTGGGCAACGCGCAGGGCGAGGTGATTGGCGTGAAGTTCGCCGATGGCAGCGAGATCCCGGCCGACCTGGTGGTGATGGCAGCGGGCATCCGCCCGAATACGCGGCTGGCCGAAGAAGCCGGCATCCACTGCGCGCGCGGCATCGTGGTCAACGACAGCCTGCAGAGCTTCGACCCACGCGTGTACGCAGTGGGCGAGTGCGCAAACCATCGTGGCATTGCCTACGGACTGGTGGCGCCGCTGTTCGAGCAGGCCAAGGTGTGCGCGAATCACCTGGCGCAGTTCGGTATCGGCATCTATCGCGGTTCGGTGGCGTCGACCAAGCTCAAGGTCACCGGGATCGATCTGTTTTCCGCCGGCGATTTCATGGGCGGCGATGGCTGCGAGGAGATCGTGCTGTCCGACCCGGCCGGCGGGGTCTACAAGAAGCTGGTGATCCGCGACGACGTGCTGGTCGGCGCCTGCCTGTACGGCGACACCAGCGATGGCGGCTGGTACTTCAAGCTGCTCAAGGACGGCACGCCGATCCGGGCGCAGCGCGATCAACTGATCTTCGGCGAAAGCGCGCTGGGCGATGCCGGTACCGGCGGACAGGATCGCGCCAGTGCGATGGCCGACAGCGACGAGGTCTGCGGCTGCAACGGCGTGTGCAAGGGCACCATCGTCAAAGCCATCAGCGAGCAGGGGTTGTTCACCGTCGACGAGGTGAAGAAGCACACCAAGGCCGCCAGTTCCTGCGGGTCATGTACCGGCCTGGTCGAGCAGATCCTGATGAACTGCCTGGGCTCCAACTTCCAGGAAACACCGAAAACCAAGGCGGTCTGCGCCTGCACCGATCTGAGCCATGGCGATGTGCGGCGCGCCATTGCCGAACACAAGCTGCTGACCCATGCGCAGGCCTATGCCTTCATGGAATGGCGCACGCCCAACGGCTGCGCCACCTGCCGGCCGGCGATCAACTACTACATGTTGTCGAGCTGGCCGCATGAGGCCATCGACGATCCGCAATCGCGTTTCATCAACGAGCGTGCGCACGCCAACATCCAGAAGGACGGTACCTTCTCGGTGATTCCGCAGATGAAGGGCGGGGTGACCAATGCCGGCGAGCTGCGCCGCATTGCCGATGTCGCCGACAAATACGCGGTGCCGATGGTCAAGGTGACCGGTGGCCAGCGCATCGACCTGCTCGGGGTCAAGAAGGAAGATCTGGTCGATGTCTGGCGCGATCTGGGCATGCAGTCCGGGCATGCGTACGGCAAGTCGATCCGCACGGTGAAGACCTGCGTGGGCAGCGAGTTCTGCCGCTTCGGAACCCAGAACAGCACGCAGATGGGCATCGACCTGGAAACCATGCTGGCCAATATGTGGAGCCCGCATAAGGTCAAGCTGGCGGTGTCCGGCTGCCCGCGCAATTGCGCCGAATCCGGCATCAAGGACGTGGGCATCATTGCGGTGGATTCGGGGTGGGAGCTGCATGTGGGCGGTAATGGCGGCATCAAGACCGAGGTCGCCCGCTTCCTGGTCAAGGTGAGCACCACCGAGGAAGTGCGCGAATACACCGGTGCGTTTCTGCAGCTGTATCGAGAGCAGGCGTATTACCTGGATCGCACCGTGCACTACATCGCACGGGTGGGGCTGGATTACATCCGCGCACAAGTGGTGGATGACGCGGCCAACCGGCGTGCCTTGTACGAACGCCTGCTGTACTCGCTGGAAGGCCTGGTCGACCCGTGGAAGGCGCGTATCGCCGGCGAACGGAAGCAGGAGTACCAACCCTTGCGCATCGCCGCGCCGGCCGCAACGGTGGAGGAATGAGCATGCAGCAGACCGCGTGGATTCGCGTGTGTGCGCTGCAGGAGCTGCCTGCATTGGGTGCGCGCGTACTCGAGATCGAGGGCATTGCACCGATCGCCTTGTTCCGCACCGCCAGCGATCAGGTGTTTGCGTTGCGCGACCGTTGCCCGCACAAGGGCGGGCCGTTGTCGCAGGGCATCGTGGCCGGCGACACGGTGACCTGCCCGTTGCATGGCTGGGCGATCGCCTTGCAGAGCGGCCAGGCCTGCGCACCGGATGTGGGCTGCGCGCCGCGTTACCCGGTCAAGGTCGAAGCCGATGCGGTATGGATCGTGTTGCAGCCGGTATCGCTGCCGGATGCAGTCGCCGAGCCGGCCGCATGAGCGACGGCCAGCAGCTACCTTTGATCGCTGCGGCGGTACAGCCGCAGACGTCTGCGCCGATGCATCGCATCACCCGGTCGACCTGCTGCTACTGCGGGGTGGGCTGCGGGGTGCTGATCCACAGCGAGCACGACACGCATGGCGAACGCATCGTCGGCATCGAAGGCGACCCGCTGCATCCGGCCAATCATGGCCGGTTGTGCAGCAAGGGCCTGGCCTTGCCGCAGACCGCCGCCAGTACGCAGGGGCGCGTGCTCGCGCCGGAGCTGCGTCGTCATCGGCAGGCACCGCGGGCGGCGGTGAGCTGGGATCAGGCGCTCGATCACGTCACCGGCAAGCTGGCGGCGATCGTCGAGGAGCACGGCGCGGACGCGGTGGCGTTCTATCTCTCGGGACAGCTGCTGACCGAGGACTATTACGTCTTCAACAAGCTCGCCAAGGGCCTGCTGGGCACCAACAACATCGACACCAACTCGCGCCTGTGCATGTCCAGCGCGGTTACCGCCTACAAGCTGGCGCTGGGCGCCGATGGCCCGCCCACCTGTTACGAGGATCTGGAGCTGGCACAGACGGTACTGTTTGCCGGCAGCAACATGGCGTATGCGCATCCGGTGCTGTTTCGCCGGCTGGAAGAGGCGCGGGCGAAAAATCCCGCCATTCGCTGGATCGTGATCGATCCGCGTCGCACCGACACCGCGGTCATGGCCGACCTGCACCTGGCGATCGAACCCGGGACCGACGTCGCCCTGTTCAACGGCATGCTGCACCACCTGATCTGGGAGGGTCTGGTGGATGCGCGTTTCGTTGCGGCGCACACCGAGGATTTCGACGCCCTCAAGCACATGCTGCGCGAGTACACCCCGCGCATGAGCGCCGAGATCTGCGGTATCTCGCACGAGGACCTGGTGCAGGCGGCCGAGTGGTTTGGACGCAGCCCGGCGGCATTGTCGCTGTACTGCATGGGCCTGAACCAGTCCGCGCAGGGCACCGACAAGAATCTGGCCCTGATCAATCTGCATCTGGCGACGGGGCAGATCGGCAAGCCGGGCGCAGGGCCGTTCTCGCTGACCGGCCAGCCCAATGCGATGGGCGGGCGCGAGGTCGGCGGCATGGCAACGATGCTGGCGGCGCATCGCGAGATCGGCAATGCCGACGATCGTGCGGAACTGGAACGTCTGTGGCAGTTGCCCGCCGGCCGTCTGAGTGCCACGGCCGGTACACCGGCCGTGCAGTTGTTCGAGCGTCTGCGTGCGGGCACGTTGAAGGCGGTGTGGATCGTCTGCACCAACCCCGTGCATTCGATGCCGGAGGTGGAGGGCATTCGCGCCGCACTGGAACAGGCCGAACTGGTGATCGTGCAGGACGCGTTTTCCGGCACCGACACCGTGCCGTACGCCGACGTGCTGTTACCGGCCGCCAGCTGGGGCGAGAAGGACGGCACCGTGACCAACTCCGAGCGCCGTATCACCCGCGTGCGCAAGGCGGTGGACGCGCCGGGCCAGGCGCGCGCGGACTGGTGGATCGCCCGCGAAGTCGCACGCCGGCTCGAAGCGCGTCTGGCACCTGCCAGCGATGCAGGGCTGTTCGGGTTCGACAGCACCGCGCAGATCTTCGACGAGCATCGCGCGTTGACGGTGGGGCGCGATCTGGACATCGGCGGGCTGGATTACCCGCTGCTGGATGACGCGCCGCAGCAGTGGCCGTTCCCTGCCGGTGCCGCACACGGGCAGGCGCGGCGCTATACCGATGGCGTGTTCGCCACCGGCAACGGGCGCGCGCGCTTCCACGCCACGCCGTATCGCAAGGTGGCCGAGCCGACTTCGGCCCGCTTTCCGATGCGCTTGCTGACCGGCCGCCTGCGCGATCAATGGCATGGCATGTCGCGCAGCGGACGCGTGCCGGCAGCGTTTGCGCATAGCCCCGAACCCGCGTTGCGCATGCATCCGGACGACGCAGCGCGGCGCGGCCTGGTCGCCGGCGAGCTGGTGCAGATCGCCAGCAAGCGCGGTGCGCTGGTGCTGCCGCTGGAACTGTCCGACGAACTGCGCTCGGGCAGCGTGTTCGCCGCGATGCATTGGAGCGGGCAGCACCTGTCCAGCGGCGGCATCAACCAAGTGAGCAGCCCGGCGGTGGATGCGCGCTCGCAGCAGCCCGAGCTCAAGCATGCGGCGGTGCGGGTGGAGAAGGCGGTGTTCGGCTGGCATCTGCTCGCTGCCCGGCGCGGCGATGCGTTGGCCTTGCAACAGGCACTGCAGCCGCTGTTGCGCGATTGCGGCTATGCATCGCTGCGGCTGCATGCCGAGCCGCTGGCCGAGGCCGGCGGGCACTGGGCGGTCCTGCATGCGGCCTGCGAACGCGCGCCGGATGCGCATTGGCTCGATCGCCTGATCGCCGCATTGCAGTTGCCGGCCGGCGCAGACGTGCTGGAGTACCGCGACCTGCGCCGCGGGCTGCTGCGTCGTGTGGGCTGGCGCGTGCAGGACGGCCACAGCCATATCGACGGCCTGCTGCTCAGCGCGGCGCAGCCCAGCGAGGCCAATCAGGCGTTGCTGCGCAGCGCATTGGCAGGCCGGCCCTGGCGCGGCCCGCGGCTGGCGGTGTTTGCGCAGACGCTGGGCGCGCCCAGCGACCCGATCGTCTGCAGCTGCATGCAGGTGTCGACTGCTGCGATCCATGCCGCCATCGACGACGGCGCCGACCTGCACCAGCTCAAGCAACGCCTGGGCTGCGGCACGGTCTGCGGCTCCTGTGTTCCGCAACTCACCCGGCTGTGCCGGCAACCCCGACACGCCTGAGTGCCTGTCCCGACCTCCACATATTGCGAGACCTGCTCATGTCAGTCATTCCGTCCTGCGCGCGTGATGTGGTGTTGTTGTCCGCCGGCCCCGGCGATCTGGATCTGCTCACCATCAAGGCGGTCAAGGCGCTGGCTGCCGCGCAGGTGCTTCTGCTGGACGATCTGGCCAACCCGCAGATCGTCGAACTCGCACCGCAGGCGCGGGTGATCCGGGTCGGCAAGCGCGGTGGCTGCCGCTCGACGCCGCAGGACTTCATCTGCCGGCTGATGCGGCGCTACGCCGTGCAGGGCTTGCGCGTGGTGCGCGTCAAAGGCGGCGAGGCGCTGCTGTTCGGGCGCGCGGGCGAGGAGATCAGCTTCCTGCGCCGCGCCGGTGTGGGCGTGCAGATCATCAACGGCGTCAGTGCCGCATTCGCCGCCGCATCCGCACTGGAAGTGTCGCTGACCCATCGCAGCCATTGCCACGGCATCACCTTCGTCACCGCGCATACGCACGATCACGGCGAGCCGAATTGGGGCGCACTGGCCGCCAGCGGCACCACGCTGGGCATCTACATGGGCCTGCGGCGTGCCGATGCCTTGGCCACCGCGTTGCTGGCGCATCTGCCGGCCAGCACGCCGGCGGCCATCGTGCAGGCCGCCACCCGGCCCGAGCAGCAACGCCGGCTGACCACCCTGGGCGAGCTGGGACTTACCGCCGCCGCCATGCTGCCGGGCTTGCCCACCTTGCTGCTGGTGGGCGCTGCCTTGTCCGAGGCGGCAGCGCAGTGCGACGACCGCTTCGGCATGGCGCTGGAGCAGGCAGCGGGGTGAGCGCGATCTGCTGAGCGCCGCGTGCGGCGATCCACGCACCATCGTCGGCGCGTCTCAACGGGCAACGCGGTGTGCGAGCACGCCCGCGCGGGTGTCGCTACGTGATGCGCACGCGCTACGGGCGAGAGGTCACACCGAGCAAGTCCGGCCTGCGGTGAGCAGTGCGCAGCATGTAGCCGCATCGCTTGCCGCTCCCGGTTCCGGTTTGCTGGCGCATTGGACAGCAGTGGACAGGGCAGGACAGTGATCGATCAGTCCCATGCTGCATGCCCGGTGGAGCGGCGACAGCTGCACAGTCAGTTCGTCGGTATGGCCGCATTGGTAGCGCTACCGATGGATAAAACGCGGACCCTGCCGCGGCGCGTGGCAGGAGTGCAAGATTTGCACAGCGAGCGCAGCTGTTTTTTCCTGCATTGTGGCGCTTGGCGCCGTCTCGCATGGCTGCACGGCTTGGCACGATAGTTGCGTTACCCCTCCTACCAGTGGCGTGATCGACGCATCGAGAGGAGGCACAGTGGAAGACGGACAAAGCAGTACTCGTAGCCGGCGCGGTTTTGCCGCATTGGATCCTGAAAAGCGCCGCGTGTTGGCGAGCAGCGGCGGCAAGGCAGCACATGCCAGCGGGAACGCACACGAATTCACCAGCGACGAGGCACGCGAAGCTGGCCGCAAGGGCGGCCAGGCCGTGAGCCGCGATCGCGATCATATGTCGCGGATCGGCAGCAAGGGTGGGCGTTCCAAACAAGCCAAACCTCAGGAAGAGGCCGTCTAGGCGAGCGTGCGGCGCGCATCCGGCGCGCCGTTCTCGCTGCAGCGGACCGCAGGCCCTGCACGTCACGTGCAGGGCCTGCGGCGTTTTTGCGGACACCTCCGCCGCGTCAGCAGATCGGCCTGAACAATCGATTGCAGTTGTGTGTGTTCTGCGAAGCATCTGCGTCTTGCCTTGCTCGGCCAAGCAGTGGCGCAGAGGTTGATGTGCAATGCATCGTCAGGACCTCGGAAGTTTTTTCACTCGTCCTCGCGCGCACGCGATCGATTGCAGGGAAATATCTGCCCATTCCCCGGCGCGCTCACCCAGGCGACTGCAGGATTTGCATCCATCTGCAGAATTTTCGTGATCAACAGCCTGGGTTGGCTCCCTGGGGATTGATGGAAGGCTCGGGATGCCACCGCATGGCAGCGCGTCTGCGTTGGCCCTTGCGACCGCCAAGCATTGCAGCCGTGTCAGCGCACACGCAGCGTCAAGCCAACGACCGCTTCGTCACGACATTGCGCCTGCCGAAGGTGACGCGCCCGTTGTCGCGGGACTTGTCGACGCGCACACTCGCAAAGTCGGCCCTAACCGGACTCGACCTTACGGGCGGTTGTCATCATCGGGTTCGTCGTCGAATGGACCGCCATGCACGGAGCGCTTACGCTGGCCGTCTTTCATTGGACGGCACCGGTAATGACACAGCGCATGGCGTATCCGATCGGCACACCACGGCAGCCCTGGGGCGCGGCAGAGCGCGCCGCATGGCGCGCACGCCAGCTGCGTCAGCGCAGTCATGCTGACGATGTGGTGCGAGTGATCGATGCACTGGATGCCAGTTATGAGCGCGTGCATTACGGAACGATCCCGGCGGCATCCGAGCAATACCCGTTGATCGCGCTGCGCAGCGTGGCGTGGGACGCCGCTTTGCCCTGCGCGCTGGTGACCGGTGGCGTGCATGGCTATGAAACCAGCGGCGTGCAGGGCGCGCTGCAGTTTCTGCAGCAACGCGCGGCGGCCTATGCAGGCAAGCTCAATCTGCTGGTGGTGCCTTGCGTCAATCCATGGGGCTACGAGCGGATCCAGCGCTGGAATGCCGATGCCATCGACCCCAATCGCGCGTTTCGGCCGGACAGCCCGGCCGCCGAGTCGGCGGCATTGATGCAGCTGGTCGCCCCAGTGGCCGGCCAGATGCTGGTGCATATCGATCTGCACGAAACCACCGACAGCGACGAGGGCGAATTTCGTCCGGCCCTGGCGGCGCGTGATGGCGTCGACTTCGTGCCCGGCAGCATTCCGGATGGGTTTTACCTGGTGGGCGATAGCGAAGATCCGCAACCGCAGTTTCAGCAGGCCATCGTTGCCGCCGTCGCCGAGGTCACCCATATCGCACCTGCCGATGCGAACGGCCAGATCATCGGCGCAGCGGTGGTCGCTCCTGGCGTCATCAACTACCCGGTGCGGCGTCTTGGCCTGTGCGCGGGCGTCACCAACGCGCGCTATCGCACCACTACCGAGGTGTATCCGGACAGCCCGCGCGCAACGCCCGCACAGTGCAACGCCGCGCAGGTGGCTGCGATCTGCGCGGCGCTGGACTACGCGCTCGCCCAGCGCTGACAGCATGGACTGGCGCCAGATCGACGCTGGCGTCGCGGCGATGTCAGCCATCTGCAGCACGGCCCACGCATGCATGCCCTGAGCCACCGCACGGCTAGACTATGCAGTTCTTCAAGCGCATGGACGATCCCGAATGACTCACGATGCGATAGACGGTGCACGCAGACGCCTGCTGGGCGGCGCGATGGGAATGGCCATCAGCGGCGGCGTGCTTGCCAGGCAACCCAAGACGGAGAACACGATGGCGCAAGACACGCAGTGGCAGGACGGCAGCTGGCTCAATCGGCCACGGACCGTCGCAATCAGCGGCGGCACCTTGGACGTGGTTACCGACAAGGCCACCGACTTCTGGCGCAAGACGCATTACGGGTTCACGCGCGATAGCGGGCATTTTTTCGGTATCACCGCCGCAGCGCGCTTCACTGCGCAGTTGCGGGTGCGCGCGCAGTACGAGTCGCTCTACGATCAGGCCGGCATCATGGTGCGTGTGGACGAGCAGCATTGGGTCAAGGCGGGTATTGAACTGAGCGATGGCCGCGCGATGCTCAGTAGCGTGTTGACCAACCCGGTCTCGGACTGGGCGACCGGCCCTTACGAGGCCGACCCCAAGGACTTCTGGATACGCGCCACCGTTGCCGACGGCGTTCTTCGCCTGCAGGTGTCGGCCGATGGCCGGACCTGGCCGCTGGTGCGGCTTTGCCCGTTTCCTGTTGCCGATACGTACCAGGTCGGCCCGATGTGCTGCACGCCGGAGCGTGCCGGGCTGAAGGTGCGTTTTTCCGACTGGACGCTAGGTCCGCCGCTGGGCAAGGATTTGCACGATCTGAGTTGATGGCCGTGTGGCAACGCAGCTTGCGCGCTGCGTTGCCACGCACATCACTGCAGGAGGTGAGGGCGGCGTAGTGTGGGTCGATCAAGGACGATGCACGCGCCGACCGCACGCGGGCAGCTCGGATCACGGCAAGCGCTGTTCTGCCACCGCGCTTGCCACATAGGCCGCCACCAGCTCCGCCTCCATCGGCCGGGCCAGCAGATAGCCCTGCGCTTCATCGCATCCCCAACTGCGCAGCAGCGCGATTTCGTCGGCGTGTTCGATGCCTTCTGCCACGGTGCGATATCCCAGCGCGCTGGCCAGGCGTACCACCGCCTCGGCGCGCAGCTGCATGCCGGTCTTGGTGGCGATGCCGGTCACCAGCGAGCGATCGAGCTTGAGCACGTTGACCGGCAGCTCGGTGAGGTAGCCGAAGTTGCTGTAGCCGGTGCCGAAGTCGTCGATGGCGACATTGACTCCGGCGTCACGCAGGGCGCGCAGCCGTGGTACGGCCTCCACATTGCTGCGCAGCCAGCGGCCCTCGGTGATCTCCAGCTCGATGCGCTGGGTGGGGATGGCCAGCTCCCTGCAGCGATGGATGACGTCTGCGGCGAGATTGCGGTTGCCAAAATCGCGCGAAGACAGATTGATCGACATGGAGAAGTCCAGCCCCTGCGCACGCCAGCTGGCCAACTGCACCAATGCGTTTTCGATCACCCAATTGGTGACGGTGCACATCAAGGCGGTCTTTTCGAACAAGGGGATGAATTCGTCCGGACCGATCGGGCCAAGGCTGGCATGCCGCCAGCGCAACAGTGCCTCGAAGCCGGTCACCGACAAGTCTTCAAGGTTGATCCGTGGCTGGAACACCAGCCGGAAATCGCCTGCTTCCAGCGCCTTTTCGGCATCCAGTGCCAACCGGTACGAACGCTGGATCGCGTCGTCGTGCGAGGCGCTATACCAGCATACGATGGCGTGATTGCTGATCGCATCACCCAGTGCCACCAGCCCCTTGCGCATGACGTCGTTGGTGTCCGGTTGTTGCGGTGCAAAGCGCACGACGCCAGCGTGAAAGGTCAACGACATCGGGATGCCGGCTGCGTCCATCGGCGCATGCAGCATGTCGCGCAGATCGAGCAACAGGTCTTCCATCTCGTCGGGCGCGGAATTCAACAGAAAAAACGCAAAGCGCATCGGTGCCACGTGATAGACGGTGGCCTTGCCGCGCAGCGCGCGCGTCAGTACATAGCTGGCGTGGCGCGCCAGTTCTTCCAGCGGCTGCATGCCCAGTGCCTGACGTGCTTCATTGGCTGCCTGGGTGTCGTAGACCTCGATGAAGGCAGCGATGGTCGGTACGCAGTGGCTGCCGAAGGCGAGGGCATCCAGGTCCGACTGCAACTGGCGTGCATTGAGCAGGCCGCTGTGCGGTTCGCGCCGCCCGGCGCCGAACTGCAGTTCCAGTTGCGCCGCGGCCACATTGGCGAACATCAGCAGCTGTTGGTGTTCCTGGCTGGCCAGGCGACGCTCGCGCGTATCGATCACGCACAAGGTGCCGGAGACGCCGGTCTGCGGTGCACCGACCGGGACGCAGGCAATAAAGCGCGCCGGCAAGCCCGGGAAGGCGGCGTCGCCCAGTTGGATCGGGGCAAGGGCGGCAGGTTCGATCAGTTCCGTGACGCCATTGGGCGCCGCAGACGCATGCCGGCACAATTCAATGGCCTGCTCGACATGGGCGGCACTGATGCCGCGCGCCGCCAGCACGCGCACGCGGCCGCCCTCGACGATGGTCAGTGCGGCCGCAGGCGCAACCAGGGCATGGCACAGCAGACGCGCGATCTGATCGAGCGGCTCCATGCCACCCAGGTCGATCGGCACGCCCGACCAGTCGAACTGCTGTTGCTGCCGTTTGGTGTCCAAAGCGAGCGTCATGTCGTCAGTTTCCGTGTTGAAGATCACACACTGCCTGGCTACTACAAACAAACCGAGGTCGTTGACAGGTGACGATCATCGGGCACTAAAACCTTTTCGAATAAGCCGGCCTCTTCAATAAACTCCATCGCAGGATATCGAGCGCGACAATAAACTGGACGGGCGGAGTGGCTGCACACAAATACCGCAATCAATGAATGGCGTCGAAAGTTGGTGGTGGTCTTAATGGTAAAAGCGGGCTCATTAAATCAAATGACGGCACTGCATTGATCAGGTTTTCACTCCTGCACCGCAACATCCCACACAAAAGTTGTAGTCGAAATGGTTCGGCTCGCTAATATCCGGGTGACCGCATCAGATCGCTTTAAATCATTCGGACTCATCCAGCCATATTCCGCTTTACCACTGAATTATGCCATGTTTTATTTGAATTCTGCCGCACATGATCTGTGGCGCCTGCCGCATGAGGTAGCGCGATAACGCTGACGGGCACGAGTAAACCAGTCGACAGTTTGGGCGTGTGTCATGGATAGTTTCCTGGTTAGTGATATTCGGCACAGTTTCAGGCATGGCGCTTTCCCTATTAATCTCCCACTATTATTCGCAGGGAATGGTATTAAACGTACTCATCCGTAGGCGATACCGGTTGGTACGGCACAAGCTGTTTTAAACCGACTCGACAGTAAATCAACTTTCTGCTGTTGGAGAGCGCGTGTGTGTGTGCGTGAGTCTCTGCACGGCGATACAGGGGGAATAAAATGAATCGTGCATTTGCGCTGGTCTGGAACGCGGCGATTGGTAATTGGGTGGTGACGCACGAGCTGGTACGTCGGCGGCGCAAGCCCGGGGCAACCCGCCGCAGCGTGTCGAGCCTGGTCGTGCTGGCGGTGGGAGCCGCCGCACCGATGCTGGCCTGGGGGGCGTGCACACCTGCACTTCCAGCAGCGGGCGCCACCGTCACCTGCACGGGGTTGCCAATCACCAGCAACAGCTTCGCAAGCAGCGCAAACAACCTGACCATCAACGTTGCGGCAGGCACGCAGATGACCGCCGGGCTGCTGGGCGGCACCGCCATTGCGCTCACCGGCACCAATGCCACGCTCAACAACAGCGGTACGATCGACCCCTCGGCGCTCGGCCTGTTGTCGGTGTTGAGCACCGGCGTCAGCATGGGCAATGCCAGCTCCACCACGGTGACCGCCAATAATCTCGCCACCGGCGCGATTTACGGCACCGGCGGCCTGCTGGGGGCGAACCTGCTCAATCTCGATGGCATGGCGCTTGGCATCACCTCGGCCAGCAATGGCGTCGTGCAGATCAACAATGCCGGGCTGATCGATAGCCGTGCATTGTTGAACCTGTCGGTGCTGAGTGCGGATACGCCGGTGATAGCAGTCAGCGGCGGCGGTACCGTCAATGCGGTCAACACCGGCACCATCAACGGGCGCGTCGGCTTCCAGAGTTCGGCCACCGGCAACAGCTTCGTCAACGCCGGCACCATCAACGGCAGCGTGTCGATGGGGGCGGGCAGCACCAACAGCTTCACGGCGGTGACTGGCGGCAGCGTCAACAGCGGCGGCGGGCTGGCGCTGGAACTGCTTGGGCCGGGGGGCTTGCTGAGCTTCGCGCAGACCGGTGTGGTGGATGGCGGCGCAGGCGGCACCAATACGCTGATCCTGCAGAATTCGGCCACCGGCACTGGCAGCGGCAGCACCGGCGTCGGGACGCTCAGCACCGCGCAATACATCAATTTCGGCAGCCTGCGCGTCAATAGCGGCACCTGGTCGGTCGGGGGCGGAAGCAACTTCGGCAGCAGCGCGCTCAATGGCGGCGTACTGCAGTTCGCCAATCCTGCGCAGCTAGGCACTGCCATCACCGCCAATGGCGGTGCGCTGGAGGCGACAGCCGCCGGCCTGAGCCTGTCGCCTGCCGGCGGCATCGCCTTGGGAGCAGGTGGCTTGACCCTGCAGGGCGCCAATGCCCTGACCATTGCCAGCCCCATCGTCGGTACCGGTGCGCTGACCAAGACCGGGACCGGTGCGTTGGGCCTGACCGGCAGCAATACCTTCAGCGGAGGCGTCAACCTGCTCGGCGGCTCACTGACGGTGGGAACCAATGGCGCACTGGGAACAGGCGCCGTCAACGTGTCAGCCGGCAGCGTGCTTTCCAGTGCGGCGGTCGACTTGCCGAATGCGTTCGTGCTCAACGATTTCATCGGCATCGGCGGCGCCAACACCTTGCGGATTGGCGGCGGCATCAGCGGCGCCGGCGCGTTGAACAAGATCGGCACCGGCACGCTCACCCTGGGCGGCAGCAATACCTATGCAGGCGGCACGACGCTGGGCGCGGGGACGCTGCGGATCGAAACCAATACCGCGCTCGGAGCGGGCACGGTGACAGCCGCCGGTGGGCAGCTGGATACCAGCGCTCCACTGACCCTGGCCAACAATGTTGCCTTGACCAATACGCTGGGCCTGGGCGCCAGCGGCAACGCGCTGACCCTGACCGGCACGCTTGCCGGCGCGGGTGGTGTCAACAAGACCGGCACTGGCACGCTCGCGCTCAACGGCGCCAACACCTTCGCTGGCGGAACCACGCTGGCATCGGGCACCTTGCAACTGGGCAGTGCCTCGGCACTGGGAACCGGCGGCTTGAACGTCACCGGCGCGTCCAACCTCAGCAGCAGTGCGCCACTGACGGTGGCCAACGGCATCAGCCTTGGCGGACCCTTGAACTGGACCGGCGCGCAGGCGCTGACATTGAGCGGTGCCATCAACGGTGGCGGCAGCCTGATCAAGAGCGGTGCGGGCGACCTCACCCTAACCGCTAACAACGCCTACACCGGTGGCACCAGCTTGAGTACCGGGCGCCTGGTGGTGGGCTCGAACGCGGCCCTGGGCACCGGTACCCTGACCGCAAGCGGCGGCGAGCTGGATGCCACCGCTGCGGCAACCCTGGGCAACACGATTGCACTCACCGGTAGCTTGGGGGTGGGCAGCAGCGGCAATGCCTTGAACCTGACCGGCGCCATTGGCGGCACCGGTGCGTTGACCAAGCTCGGCACCGGCAGCTTGACCCTGGGCGGCCTGAACACCTATGCCGGCGGCACCAACCTCACTGCCGGCACCTTGCAGGTGGCCAGCGGCACCGCGCTGGGCACGGGTGCGTTGAACGTCACCGGCAATGCGGCCCTGCAAAACACGGCGGCCACCTCGTTGAGCAACGCGATCGCGTTGACTCCAGGTGCGCTGACACTGAGTGGGGCGCAAGCATTGACACTGAGTGGCGCGATCAGCGGCACCGGGAGCCTGATCAAGTCCGGCAGTGGCGACCTCACGCTGAGCGGCAACAATCTGTACAGCGGCGGCACCACGCTCAGCGCCGGCACACTGACGGTGGGCAGTGACACCGCGCTCGGTGTTGGCGCGCTCAGCGCAGCAGCCGGTACCACCCTGGACAATGCAACCGTCAGCACGCTGGCCAATGCCATTGCCTTGGCCGGCCTGGTCAATGTGGGTGGCAGCAACGCGCTCACGCTTACCGGCGCCATCACCGGCGTGGGCAGCCTGGACAAGCTGGGCCCCGCCAGCCTGACCCTGGCCGGTAACAATAGCTACACCGGCGGCACGCGCCTGAGTGCAGGCAGCCTGATCCTGGGCAGCGACACCGCCTTGGGTCTTGGCACCCTGACCGTCGGCGGCGGACTGCTCGACAGCACCGCCGCACGCGTGCTCGCCAACAACGTGGCGCT
The DNA here is from genome assembly GCF_040202385.2 of Xanthomonas sp. WHRI 6108. Classification (NCBI taxonomy): domain Bacteria; kingdom Pseudomonadati; phylum Pseudomonadota; class Gammaproteobacteria; order Lysobacterales; family Lysobacteraceae; genus Xanthomonas; species Xanthomonas sp. WHRI 6108. The sequence goes on from NZ_CP168198.1 coordinate 2,311,307, forward strand.
GGAAGCGGACCTGCAGCTCGGCGGCAGCCAGGATCTCACCCTCACCGGTGAGGTCAGTGGCGTGGGTGGCGTGGTCAAGAACGGCAATGCTGCATTGACGCTGGCTGGACCCAACAGTTTTGCCGGTGGCGTGGATCTCAATGCAGGCGCGCTGCTGATCGGCGACGGCGCAGCACTGGGCACCGGGGCGCTGACCGCTGCCGATGGCACGCAGCTGCAGGCCACTGCCGCGACCACGATCGGCAACGCTGTGGTGCTCAACGGTGCGCTTTCGCTCACCGGCAACAACGATCTGGGCGTCACCGGCATCGTCAGTGGCGCAGGCAGCCTGATCAAGCAGGGCGCCGGTGCGTTGACCCTCACCGGCAACAATGTCTATACCGGCGGCACCTTGCTCGACACCGGCATCCTGTCGGTCGGCAGCGACAGCGCGCTCGGCACCGGCGCGCTCACCGCTGCCGATGGCACACAGCTCACTGCCAGCACGGCGGTGACCTTGCAGAACGCGGTCAATGTCGCCGGCCAACTCGCCATCGATGGCCAGAACCTCACCCTCGATGGCGTGGTCGACGGCGCCGGTCGCCTGATCAAGAACGGCAGGCAAACGCTCACGCTCAATGGCAACAACACCTGGGCGGGCGGACTGCAACTGCAGGGCGGCGCAGTGGTGGTCGGCAGCGACACGGCATTGGGCTTGGGCACGCTGAGCGCCGCCGCGGGCACCACACTGGATGCCAGCAGCGCGGTGACGCTGGGCAATGCACTTGCGTTGAATGGCGCACTCACCTTGCCTGGCACGCAGGACATCACGCTCAACGGCGTCGTCAGCGGTATCGGCAGTCTCGACAAGCAAGGCGCTGCCACGCTGACCTTGGCCAATGCCAATACCTTCAGCGGCGGCGTTGCGCTGGATGCGGGGCGTGTGGTGCTCGGCAACGACGCTGCGCTGGGCGTGGGTGCGCTGCTGGTCGGCGGCCCTGCCGAACTGGATGCCGCTGCCGCGCTGACGCTGGGCAATGCGGTGCAGTTGAACGATCAGCTCACGCTGGTCGGCAGCAACGATCTCGGTTTGAACGGTGCCATCACCGGCAGCGGCAGCCTGATCAAGAATGGCGCCACCACGTTGTCGCTCAACGCGAGCAACAGCTATAGCGGTGGCACCACGTTGACGGCCGGCACCATTGCGGTCGGCGCCAACGACGCACTCGGCACCGGCAGCCTGTCGGTGGTCGGCAATGCAGCGCTGAGCAACGCGATTGCGGTGGCGCTGGGCAACGACATCGCGCTTGGCGCAGCGCTCACCGTGGATAACGGTGCGGACATGCTGGTCAGCGGCAGCATCAGCGGTACAGGCGACTTGATCAAGACCGGTGCCGGCACCCTGACCTTGAATGGCAGCAACACCTACACCGGCCCGCTGGCGATCCAGGCCGGCACGCTGGTTGCGAGCACCGCCGCGTCGCTTGGCAACGCCAGCAACGTCGATGTCGTTGCAGGGGCGGTGCTGAATCTCAGCAACGGCGGCCTGATCAGCGCGCTCAGCGGCGCCGGCAATGTCACTACCGATGCCGGCGGTACGCTGCAGTTGGGCGGTGGCGATTTTGGCGGCAGCCTTGGTGGTGGCGGCAATCTGGACAAGGTCGGCGCCGGCACGGTGCGCCTGCTCGGCAACAGCGCGATCGGCGGTGCCACCCAGGTTAGCGGCGGTACCCTGGATGTGATCGGCACCCTGGGCACCAGCGCAGTGAACGTGGCGCTAGGCGGCACGCTGACCGGCACCGGCACCACCGGCAACGTGGGAAGCAATGTGACCATCGCCGACGGTGGCCGGCTTGCATTGACCAGTGGCTCCTCGCTCAGCGTGGGTGGCCTGACCCTGGCACCGGGTGCGTTTTTGGATGTCGCACTGGCAGCGCCGAGCAATACGCGGCTGCTCGCGGTCAATGGCGACCTCACCCTGGACGGCACGCTCAACATCACCGACATCGGTGGGTTCGGCACGGGTGTGTACCGGCTGATCGACTACACCGGCCTGCTCACCAACAACGGTCTGGCGATCGGCCTGTTTCCGGGCAGCGTGGATCTCAGCCAGCTCGCACTGCAGACCGCCATCGGCCAGCAACTCAACCTGGTGGTGACGGCACCGGGCAGCATCGTGCAGTTCTGGGATGGTGTCCAAACCACCGCCAACGGCACCGTCGACGGCGGTGCAGGAACCTGGGGGGCGGCGACCAACTGGACCAACCAGGACGGCAGCGCCAACAGCACCTGGCAAGGCGATTTTGCGGTCTTTGCCGGCAACGCAGCCGCCGTCGGCGTGGTGGGCACGCAGAGCATCGGCGGCCTGCAGTTCGTCACCGATGGCTATCAGCTGACCGATGCCGGCGCGGGTGGATTGGCTGTGACTGCGCCGTTGACCGCGATCCGTGTGGATCCGGGTGCAACCGCCAGCATCGATGTCGCCATTTCCGGCAGCGGTGGCGTGGAAAAGCTCGACACCGGCACGCTGGTGCTCGATGCGGCCAACAGCTATACCGGCGGCACCGCCCTCAGCGGCGGCACCCTGGTGCTGGGCGACGCGCAGGCGCTGGGCACCGGCACCCTGACCGCAGCAACCGGCACCAACCTCGATAGCAACCAGGTATTGGCGGTCGGCAATGCAGTGGTACTCGATGGCGCGCTCAACCTGGTCGGCAGCAACGACCTGCGCCTGTCCGGCCCGATCAGCGGCGCGGGCAGTGTGATCAAGAACGGCGCGTCCACGCTTACGCTCGACGGCGCCAACAGCTACGTCGGCGGCAGCGTGTTGAACGCAGGCACCCTGGCGGTTGGCAGCAACACCGCGCTCGGTGTCGGCAGCCTGTCGGTGCTGGGCAATGCCACTTTGAGCAACGCGATTGCGCTGGCACTGGGCAATGCGGTCAATCTCGGTGCCGATCTGACCATTGCCAGCGCGGACGATCTGGGCCTGACCGGGGTGCTGAGTGGCGCGGGTGCGTTGACCAAGACGGGCCTGGGCACCTTGACCTTGTCCGGCGGCAACACGTTCACCGGCCCGGTGTCGGTGCAGGCCGGCGTGCTCGCCACCGCCGCCCCCGGCGCGTTGGGCAACACCAGCGTCGTGGATGTGGCCGCAGGTGCCGGGCTCTCGCTCGGCAGCAATGCGGCCTTGGGTGCAGTGACCGGGCAGGGCAACGTCGCGGTGCTGGGCGGCACCACGCTGCAGCTTGGCGCCAACAACGTCGGCAGTACTTTTGCCGGCAGCCTGAGCGATGCAGGCAATCTGGACAAGGTCGGCACCGGCACCTTGCAGCTCACCGGCACCAGCGCGCTTGGCGGCACCACCCAGGTCACCGCCGGCACGCTGGACGTGGATGGCACGCTGGCCAGTGCAGGTGGCCTGACCGTGGGCAGCGGTGCCAGCTTGAGCGGCAGCGGCGTGGTCGATGCGGCGGTCACGGTGAATGACGGCGGCCGCCTGGTGGTGACCAGTGGCGCCGTGTTGACCACCGGCAGCCTGAGCCTGGCTCCCACTGCCACGCTGGACGCGTTCCTGGGCATCCCCAGCCAGACCGGCGTGTTGGCGGTCAATGGCGATCTCACCCTGGACGGCACGCTCAACATCACCGACATCGGCGGCTTCGGCACCGGTGTGTATCGCCTGATCGACTACAGCGGTGGCTTGACCGACAACGGCCTGGGCATCGGCACGCTGCCAGGTACGATCGATCCCACCCAGCTGACGTTGCAGACCGCGCTGGCCCAGCAGATCAACGTGGTGCTGCTGGCGCCCGGCAGCAACGTGCAGTTCTGGGATGGTGCGCAGACCATTGCCAATGGCAGCATCGATGGCGGCGCAGGCGTCTGGGCCGCAGGCCCCACCAACTGGACCTCGATCGATGGGCTGAGCAACAGCGACTGGCAGAACAGTTTTGCCGTGTTCGCCGGCACCGCCGGCAATGTAGGCGTGCAGGGCACGCAAGGCATTACCGGCATGCAGTTCATCAGCGACGGGTATGTGCTGAGCGATGCTGGCGGCGGTGCATTGAGCGCCAATGCGGCCACCACCATCATCCGTGTCGACCCTGGCGTCACCGGCACCATCGATGTGGGCATCGGCGGCACCGGCACGCTGCAGAAACTCGACACCGGCACGCTGGTGCTGAGCGCCGCCAACACCTACACCGGCGGCACCGCGCTCGGCGGCGGCACGCTGGTGCTGGGCGATGCGCAGGCACTGGGCACCGGCACGCTGACCGCGGCAGCCGGCACCAGCCTCGATACCGACCAGGCATTGGCCGTGGGCAATGCGGTGGTGCTCGACGGTGCGGTGACGCTGCTTGGCAGCAACGATCTCGCCCTGACTGGCGCCATCAGCGGTGCCGGCAGCGTGATCAAGACCGGTGCATCCACGCTCACGCTCAGTGGCAACAACAGCTATGCCGGCGGGACCGCGCTGAGCGATGGCACCTTGTCGATCGGCAGCAACAACGCGCTGGGCACCGGCAGCTTGTCGGTGGTCGGCGCTGCGGTGCTGACCAACCCTGTTGCCGCAACCGTGGGCAATGCGGTCGTCCTCGGCGCTGCGCTGAGCGTCGACAATCCGGCAGACCTCACGCTTGCCGGCGATATCAGCGGCAGTGGCGCCTTGATCAAGACCAACACCGGCACGCTGACACTGGACGGCAGCAACAGCTACACCGGTGGCACGACGGTCAACGCCGGCACGCTGGTTGGCGACAGCGCCAGCCTGCAGGGAGCCATCGTCGACAATGCGACGCTGGCGTTCAACCAGGCGGCCGATGGCGTGTTCACCGGTTCGATCACCGGCACCGGCAGCGTGATCAAGGATGGCGTCGGTGCACTATTGCTCAACGGTGCGAACGCGTACACCGGCGGCACCACGATTGCGGCCGGTACCTTGATCGGCGACACCAGCAGCCTGCAGGGCGATATCGCCAACAACGCGGCACTGGTGTTCAACCAGAACACCGGCGGCGTGTATGCCGGCACGCTCAGCGGCACCGGCTCGCTGCAGAAGGCCGGCACCGGCGCGCTGCAACTGCTCGGGCCCAACACCTATACCGGCGGCACCGTGATCAGCGCCGGCAGCCTGATCGGCAACACCACCAGCCTGCAAGGCAATATCGTCGACAACGCCACGCTGGTGTTCGATCAGGCCAGCGATGGTGTGTTCGCCGGCGCGGTCAGCGGCACCGGCAGTGTGGTCAAGCAGGGGACGGGTGCGTTGACGCTTGCCGAAGCCGGCAACTACAGCGGCGGTACCGTACTTGCCAGCGGTAGCTTGGTGCTGGGTGATGCACAGGCGCTGGGCACCGGAACGTTGACCGCCGCGACCGGCACCACGTTGGATACCGATCAGGCACTGACAGTGACCAACGCAGTCGAGCTGGCAGGTGCAGTCGCGTTTGCGGGCAGCAACGATCTCACCTTGACCGGTGCTGTGACCGGCACCGGTGGGTTGATCAAGAATGGGGTTTCCACGCTGACACTGGATGGCAGCAGCAGCTACACCGGTGGCACGACGGTCAACGCCGGTACGCTGGTTGGCGACAGCGCCAGCCTGCAGGGAGCCATCGTCGACAATGCGACGCTGGTGTTCAACCAGGTGGCCGATGGCGTGTTCACCGGCTCGATCACCGGCACCGGCAACGTGATCAAGGATGGCGCCGGCGCACTATTGCTCAACGGTGCGAATGGGTACACCGGCGGCACCACGATCACGGCCGGTACCTTGATCGGCGACGCCAGCAGCCTGCAGGGCGATATCGCCAACAACGCGGCACTGGTGTTCAACCAGAACACCGGCGGCGTGTATGCCGGCACGCTCAGCGGCACCGGCTCGCTGCAGAAGGCCGGCACCGGCGCGCTGCAACTGCTCGGGCCCAACACCTATACCGGCGGCACCGTGATCAGCGCCGGCAGCCTGATCGGCAACACCACCAGCCTGCAAGGCAATATCGTCGACAACGCCACGTTGGTGTTCGATCAGGCCAGCGATGGTGTGTTCGCCGGCGCGGTCAGCGGCACCGGCAGTGTGGTCAAGCAGGGGGCGGGGGCGCTGACGCTGGTTGCGCCCAATACCTATAGCGGTGGCACCACCATTGCCAGCGGCAGCCTGATCGGTACCACCACCAGCCTGCAGGGCAATATCGTCGACAACGCGACACTGGTGTTCGACCAGGCCGGCGATGGCACGTTTGCCGGCAACATCACCGGCAGCGGTACGTTGATCAAGAACGGCGCGGGCGCGTTGACGCTGGATGGTGTCAACGCCTATCTCGGTGGCACCACGATCAATGCGGGCACATTGATTGGTGATACCGACAGCCTGCAGGGCAATATCGCCAATGCCGGCGCACTGGTGTTCCAGCAGACCGCCAATGGCACCTACGCCGGGATCCTGTCGGGTACCGGCAGTCTGCTCAAGGATGGTGTGGGCACCTTGCTGGTCACCGCAAACAGCAGTGGCTTCACCGGCCCGACCACCATCGTCGCGGGCACCCTGAGCGTGGGTAACCCGGCCAATCCGGGCGCCGCGTTGGGCGGGCCGGTCACGGTGGGCCCGGGCGGCACGCTCACCGGCAGCGGCAGCATCGGCGGCCTGACCTCCGGTGGCACCGTGGCGATCGGCGGCAGCACCGGCACGATCAGCGTCGGCGGCAATGTCGCGCTTGCAAATGGCTCCACCCTGCAGGTCACGCCCGGTGCGGGCGGCACGGTGACGCCGATCAGCGTGGGCGGGGCGGCCACGCTGGCACCTGGCAGCACCCTGCAACTGGTACGTGCGACGGACCTGCCGTTGTTCACCGAGATCCCGGTCATCAGCGCCGCCGGCGGGCTGACCGGTCGGTTTACCAACGTCGTTTCCGACTACGCCTTCGTCACGCCGAATGTCAGCGCCAGTGCCACGGCGTTGTCGGTATCGTTTGGTCGCAACACCGTGGCCATGGTCGATGCGGTCACCGCGCCAAACCAGCAGGCCGCCGCAGCTGCGGTGGATGGCTTGCCGACCACCAGCCCGGTCTACCAGGCAGTGGTGCGCCTGCCCGACGACCCGCAAGCGATCAGCACGGCGTTTGCCTCGCTGTCGGGCGAAAGCCATGCCAGCACGGCGACCGCTTTGCTGGATAGCCGCTTCCTGCTGAGCGGCGTCGGCAATCATCTGCGTGGCGACAGTCAGGATGCGCGGGTGGGCGATACCACGGTCTGGATCACCGGCCGTAGCCTGCCCAATCGTGTCGATGGAGATGCCAACACCGCTTCGGTGCGGCGCGAGGACAACGGCATCATGGCCGGTGCAGAACGGCGCATTGGCGAGCGCAGCGTGGTCGGTGTCGCGGTCGGTAATCAGGATATCGAAACCCGCTCGCGCGAATCCTTGGATCGTTCCGATATCGATGGCACCCATGCGGGCATCTACGCCCAGGCCGATTGGTCCGCGTTCGCTGTGCAGGCTGCGGTCGACTATGCGGACTACAGCGTGGACAGCAGCCGTCGGGTGATGTTGCCCGGCGTGCTCGAAGAGCGGCTGACCAGCAATTACGATGCAAAGGCCGTCACCGTGTCGCTGGAAGCGGCCTGGAACCTGCGCACCGGCAATGCGGTGTACAGCCCCTTCGTTGCGGCGGACTACACGCACCTGAAGACCGACGGCTTCGACGAGCGCGGCGGCATTGCCGGGCTGTCGGTGGACAGTGCCAAGGACGAGTACACCACCAGCACGGTGGGCGTACGCGGGCGTTGGCAGCTGGGTGCGGCGGCCGGGGTGTATGCCTCGGTGGGTTGGCGGCATGCGTTCGGCGACCGCGCCGTGGAGCGGTCGGCCGGCTTTGTCGGCAGCGGTTCGCAGTTCTCGGTGCAGAGCGTCACGCTGGCCAAGAACGCGGTAGTCGGCGAACTGGGCGTCAGCCTGATCACCTCGCCCAACAGCCGCATGGCGTTGTCGTTGCAGGGACTCAACGGTGATGGCCAGACCGCATACGGCGGCCAGGTCACCTGGGGCTGGAGCTTCTGATTCACCGCAGACCAAAAAGCCCCGGCATTGCCGGGGCTTTTTTTTGCCTGATGCACAGTGCTGCATGGCATCGGTGGTTGCAGTGACCAAGTGCGGTCGGGTGCCGGTCGCGATCAGAACTGCCAGCGCAAGCCGACATTGGCATTGATGCTGTTGGCATCGGAACGACCGCGCTCGGCGCCCACGTTGCCATAGATGGAGAAGGCATCGTTGAGCTGGTAACGCACGCCCACCGAGGCACGCGCCGACTGCTTGGACACCGGCTCGCCGGCCACGTTGAAGCGCGCTTCCGGCAGACCAGTGAACCAGGCGGTGAAGTCCGAGTTCGGATTGCCGAGCAGCGAACGGTAGGCGATCAAGCCATCGAAGCCCCACTTACCGCGCACCAGATGACCGCGCACACCCACCTCGCCATAGCCGGCACGCAACGTGTCGCTGTTGGCGCTCAACCCCAGCCCGGTGGCCGAGGCTTCGCTGAAGGCATCCTGGGTCTGGCTGACCACGCCTGCGGCAATGAACGGCGACAGCCCTGCCTGCGGCATCAGGCCGACTTCGGCACGCAGCGACCAGTTGGTGTCGTGGCGGCGATCCTGCAGGCGTTCGCCGATGCTGCCGGCCTGCACCGTGCGTTCGGTGTCCACATTGCTCATGCCGTAGGAACCGATCCCGGACACGTACGCCTGGCCGATCGGCTGATACAGATATGCGGTCATCGCGTAACGGTCCGAGCGCAGGCGGCTGGCCGACGCATCGATGTGCGCACGGTCCTGCCCCGAACTCAGCGCCGCACCCACGACGGTGCCGGCGCTGCCCATCGGCAGATCCACGCCGACGGTGGTGGCCTGCTGGGTGTAATCGGCCGAGTCGAAACCCTTGCCGCCCAGTTCGCCGTCCAGATAGCTGCCCTGCATCCAGGTGGTCAGCGTGGTGGTGTCGGCCAGGTAGGGCAGGCGATCGGCCGCCACACGTGCATCGTTGAGTGCGGACTGGAAGCCCAGCGTGCGCTCGATGCCGTGTACCTGGCCGGCCAGGGTCGGCAGCGATGCGGCAACCTGCGCATCGTTGGCCGCCAGCAGCGCGCCGGTAGCGCTGATCAGGCCACCCAGGTTATCCGTATCGCCGGAGGCCACACGCGTATCCAGCACCTTGACCAGCGTATCGGCCTGCGTGGCACCGTTGATCACCGACTGCGGCGCACCGGCCGCCTGCGCGCTGGCAGCGGAAGCATTGCGGGTCAACGTGGCGGTGACGGTGGTGGGGTCGTAGGCGAGCGAAGCAGTCCAGAAGAAGTTGTTGGCGTACTGCACCCGATCGAAGCTGCCCTGCAACGTGCCGGCCTTGACGATCTTCTCGCTGCTGCCGACGTTGTAGCCAGCCGCTTCCGGCAGCAACAGCAGGTTGCCCTTCAGGCTGGCCTGGCCGGTGACGGTCAAGCCCTTGCCCAATTCGATGGCGGTGGTGCCGGTGTTGTTGGCCAGGCTGTAGCCGCCGTTGATGACACCGCCGCGCGATTCGAACGTGGCCGAGTTGAGCACAATGACATCCGAACGCAGGCTGCCCGACAGTGCGAGCACGCCGTCGCTGACGCTGGTGCCGCCGGTGTAGCTGTTGTTGCCGCTGAGCGTGAGCCTGCCGGCGCCGTTCTTGGTCAGGCCGCCGGCGCCGGAGATGTCATTGCTGAAGGTGCTGTCGTAGCCGGAGGTCACATTTGCCGCCCAGTTGCTGGCGAACTGGCTCGGGCCCTTGATCGCCTTGGCCGCATTGACCAGGCCGAAGCCGTACAGCGCATCCACGCCGGGGTCGCCCAGGTCGGTGGCGGTGGTCAACAGGGTCTGCTGCAGGTTGGAAGCACTCATCCACGGATACACGCCCAGCACCTGCGCCGCGATGCCGCTTACAGCGGCCGTGGAGAACGAGGTGCCGGCGATCTGGCCCTGCAGCTCGGTGCCGGCCAGCGCGGGTGCGAAGTAGCTGCCCGGCGCCACCAGGCACCACTGTGCGGCGGCGCCGCAATGGTTGGAATAGCTGGTCAGGCCGGCGGCATTGCCGGCGCTGTCGATGTTGACCGCGCCCACGGCCAGCCAGTTGTTGCGCAGACTGGCTTCCTGCACCGGCGTCGCCGCCGGGTAGGAGGCTTCTGCCGCGCCTTCGTTGCCGGTGGCGGCCACGATCAGCGCATCGGCCTGCACCAGCGGGGTCAGCGCATACTTCCAGGCCAGTGCGGCATTGGCACTGCTGGCTGCATCTGCATACGAGGCGCCGATCGACAGATTGGCGATGCGCACGCCGGCTGCCGCCAGGTCCACCGCCGCGCGGCGGGTCTGCTGGGTACCGCAGGAGTTTTCGGCGCAGATGCGCGCATAGAACAGGTCCGCATCCGGCGCGACACCGCCGGCGAAGCCGTCCTGGGCGGTGCCCAGCACCAATGCCGAGACGACGGTGCCGTGGCCGCGCAACGCGTTCGATGCGGATTCCGGGGTGCCGGGGGTGTCGGTGTAATCGTTGGAGGTATCGACCTTGTCGCTGATCGGCGCGTAGCTGCCATAGAGGTTGTCGTCCAGCACCGCCAGCTTGACGCCCTGACCCTTGGCGCCGGCCTGTTGTGCCAGATCCGCATTGGTCGGCACCAGCAGGTTGCTGGCCAGGCCCTGGTAGCGGGCGGGGGCAGGTGCCGGCGTCGGCGCGGTGTTCGGCAGCGGGTCGGCCGCGGTGGTGTCCGGCGTCGTTGGAGTCGTTGGAGTCGTGGGCGTGGTGGGCGCTGGGGGAGTGGACGGCGTCGGGGCGACCACCGTGGTCTGCGGTGGGTCACTGCGGACATTGCCGCCACCGCCACCGCCGCCACAGGCAGTCAGGACAAGGCAGGAGGCGATCGTGGTTGCGAGTAGCGAGCGATTCATGGGTTGGTCGATTCCGGTAATTAGCGCGCCGCAACTGCAAAAATTCTAAAATTTGGCGCAGACGATTCCAGCACCGGGAAAAGCCGGTGTGGCGTTGGATTTCACGCGTTATTCACTTTATCCGCCGCGAATCTGTCCCCTCAGATAAGCGCTCCGGATAACACGGTGATGCGCCGATGCATCGAACCATGTGCTTGCGAGATTGTTTAACGGCGCTACCGGTAAACTCTAAAACATGAACGGACAGTTGCTATTCAGAGAAAAACATCCCGCATAGGACTTCACGATTTAGTCCATAGCCAAAACAGATTAAAAAGCGCCTTATCAGGCTCGACTGCAAGGAAATGTCAGAGCGAACGCGACAATAAGTCGTCACGAATCTCCGGGGGCGGCAATCCTAAATGCGACGACTCTCGCAGGTAATCAGGAAATGCGTCGAAGATGTCGGTAAATTGCCCACATGGTGTAGCGGATTCGACTGTAAGTTAGCAGCTCTAACGGACTCTTCTGTATCGGGCCTGATCGGATGAGTTTTATCGCAGTGACATCGAAGTTATATTAAATTTTCTGCTGCAGAACGAATATATCCGCCGCATTTATATTGACCAAAAGCGAGCGAACCCTGCCATTGTGCCCAATTCCCCGATTTTCCTGCATGAAATGCGCAAAGGGATATGCTCGAAGAAACGCTGGATATTCAGCGCGCCGAATGAAACGTCGAGACAGGCACGTCCTCGCTTCAGGCCATCAAGCTGAATGCTGGGAGAATATTCAAGCCGATCTTTTTGGGGGAAGAACCAACATTCGGCGTTCCCCCTACAGCCGATTACTCTGACTCTGTTCTTATCGGCGCCGCTGCGTGCGCCACGCAAGGTGCGACATCGGTGTCATCGCGACGTGGCCGAGCCTGTTCAGGCCGCAGCGGTTTTGTCGAGAGTGTGCCGCTGGCGCTGCGCTAGCGTCTGCATAAATTGTTCAAGTTGCCGCGCCGCCAAATTTGGGCATCACAGCTATGCTCGAGCCCGATGAGTACCCACTGCACCGAAAGCATGTCCACGGAAGGCACCGACCAGGGCCTGCCGTACCGCGTGGTCGCTCGACAGCTCGGGCATCGGCGCATCGTGTTGGAGACCTTGCAGGTCTGTGGGCATCCCGTACCGCTGCCGGCCGCGCCCACCTTCGGCTCGCTGCAGACCGCGCTGGAGATCGGCACCAGGCTGGCCGAGCAATACATCGGCCAGTTGATCGTCAAGCAGGCCGGTGGGCGGCCGGGGCTGGCGGCTGGCCCGGCGCCGCTTTAGCGGGGCCCGATCGGTTTCGACGTGGTGCCGTGGGCAGCCGCATTCGCGCCGGCAGCATGCGCTGCGGTTGTCGAACCCCGCCGCAGGCTCACTGGGCCCTGGCTTTGGCCAGTGCCGCCTTGGCGCGTGTGCCGGCGGCCGCACCGACGCGCTTGTCCAGCACCTGGGCCAGTTCGTGCAGCTGCGCCTCGGTCACGCCGATGTTCAAGCCGATCTTCAAATGCGATTGCAGTTGCGCTTCCACGCCTTCCAGGGCGGCGAGCACGCTGATCGTGGCCAGTTCACGGCTCACCCAGTCCAGGTTGTCGCGGGCAAAGATGTCGCCGAACAGATGCGTCTTGAGGTGCTGATCGATTGCCGGCGCAAACGCAAACAACGGCCCGGTCACCGGCGCACCGGCCAGACGGGTCTGGTTGGCGGTGCCCAGCGCCAGCAGCGCATCGCCGCTCGGTACCGGGCCGGGCTCGTGTCCCGGCGCATCGGCGATGCCGCGCTGCTTGCGTGCATCGACGACCTGCATCAGCGCGGCCAGTGCATTGAGGCTGCGCGGAAACCCGGCATATGCATACAGTTGGACCAGTACCTCCTTGCAGTCGCTGATGCTCAAGCCAGCATCGAGGCCCGCCTCCAATGCGGTGTTCAAGCGGTCGATATCGCCGGTGGCCGCAAACGCGGCAATCGGCGCAATGGCCTGCTGGCTGGGCGACAAGGTGGCGTGTGTCGTCATGGACGTGATCTCCGAAGGATGTGCTGCCGCGGGGGAGGGGGCAACAGAGAGCAGGGCAACTGCGCCCAACAACAGCGCAGCCATGGGGAGCGCGCGGCGCAGCGCGCTCGCGCATGGCATCGCATCTCTCCACCGATCTAGGGGCAAGGCAACGCGAATCCAAGCATCCACTGCCGGACCGTGCGATGCAGATGGCGCCCCAGCTGCGCGCACACCATGTCGAATCGAACGCACCACGCTTGCGTTTTTCATCGCCGTCTCCTTGCCATACGTACCGACAAGCAGCATGAGGCAGATGCAACGCCGCTCCATCCATCCAGCTTGCATGGTCCTATGAATGGCGCTCATCACTGCGAACGCGCATTGGAATTCAAGCCATCCTGGATGCGTACTGCTGACGAAACCGCCGGGGCAGGGAATCAGTGCTAGTCCTGGCCATGCAGCTCGTGCAATCGCATCGGTACGGTCCTATTCTGTGTCCCTGTTTGAAGCGGCGCTGGCCGGGCATGCTGGTCGTGTCGGTCATGGTCAACGCGGTTGCCAGCAACATCATTGCGAATGCTTTCATCTGCCTGCTCCTCCAGTGGATGGAGCCCAGCGTAGAGAGCGGCCTGGAGCACGCACATCTTTCTATGACCTGTGGTCATGGCAGCGGTCCAGCGGTCGCTCGGCAGGATGAGTGGTTTCGGTTTTGCTTGAGCAGCGCAGCCTTGGAAGGGGCTGGATGTCTCCATGCCCGCCACGCCAGAGCGCCTACATTCCACTATTCTGTCGTCGGCTTTTGCAGCGACAAATCCAGCAGGTTGAGAAGCCACATCAGCTGCCTGTGTCAAAGAGCGGGTGATTGCCTGCTCGGTTTGAGTTACAACCGTTCTTCTACCGGTAGTTGATTGATGAAAAATTCACGCGGCGATGGTGATGGGATTGGCCGCACCTTCCATGGCTGTCCAAGTGCGCAGTTTTGCGGCTGCTGCAGCACGACATTTGAGAGGCAACATGACAAGTAGCGGCAGGGAGCTCCTGAAATGGATTGCGCTTGTTTTTATGACCTTCGATCATGTAGTCAAGGCACTGCTGGATGGCTATGTACCGGTTCTATCTGAACTCGGACGCATAGCCTTCCCAGTTTTCGCTTTGATCATGGCCTTCAATCTCGCGCAACCTGGAACCGACTACGCGAAGTCGGTAAAGCGACTGGCTGGCTGGGGGCTCATTGCACAGCCGTTCCACGTATGGGCATTTGGTTTCCTGCTGCCGGTCAACATCCTTTTCACCTTCGCACTTGCGACTTGTCTCGTCTGGTCAATACAAGATCGCCGCTGGCTGCTGGCCTCGTTTCTTGGACTGCTTGCGCCGCTGGCCGTCGACTATCAATGGATCGGAGTTTGGCTTGTAGGGGCGGCATGGAGCTGGTTTCGCACTGGCGGAACGCTGCAGTCACTTGTCGGCCTGGCTTCTACAAAACCGACTTTAGCCAAATTGCCGTGGAGGTTGTGGATCTGCATGGGACTATTGTGTTGGAACAACGGCAATGGTTGGGCCTTGTTGGCACTTCCGCTGATGCAGCTCGGCAGGCTGCAATTACCGCTACCCCGGCTACGTTGGGCGTTTTATGGTTATTACGTTGCGCACTTGGCCGTGATCGGCCTCATCTGGACAGTGAGTTAGCCGCGTCCCGCGCTGGGGATGCTGTTTTGGACCGATAGTCTTGGGCAACGAGGTCTGAACCCGGGGCATGACGGATTCCGCGTCAGAGCAGCCCATCGCGCAGAGAAGACCCAGCATCACCGCGCTCATCACGTGGCAGCTGGCAGCATCGGGGCACGTTTCACCAACGCGCCCAATGAGTCCGCCATGAATTCAACTGCCATGCCCGCCCGATCCTGGGCCATCCATCCGTTCCATGCAGCCGTGCTCGGCGGTGTGTGGCCGCTGTTTCTCGGTGCCTTGCTGAGCGACTACGCTTACTGGAGCAGTCATCAGATCCAGTGGGCCAACTTTGCTGCGTGGCTGCTGATCGGCGCGATGGTATTGACCACCATCGCCTTGCTGTGCGCGATCGTCGGCTTCGTTCGCGGAAGCCGCAACCTGATCTATGTGATTGCGCTCGGTGCCGCATGGATTGTCGGCTTCTTCGACGCCCTGCATCATGCACGCGATGCCTGGGCCATCATGCCGGCGGCACTGGTATTTTCTGCGATTGCGACCGCATTCGCGCTTGTTGCAACCTGGTCGGGGCTATCCAGCCTGCGCGTGGGAGGTGCCCGATGAAGCGTCATATCGTTACCGTCCTGTCGGTGTCCATTCTCGCCGCCGCACTCGCTTCCTGCGGCAAGGCGCCCGAGCTCAAACAACACGGCGCCAGTCCCGAGCTGCCTGCGCCGGATCGCGGCCTGCTGCCCGACATGACCATCGCCGAGCCGGCAGCCTGGGGCGAGCGCAAGCCCACCGTGCCCGCGGGTTACCGCATCGCTGCAATCGCCACCGGTCTGGGCATCCCGCGCCAGACGCTGGTGTTGCCCAATGGCGACATCCTGGTCGCCGAAGGCCGCGGCGGCAATGCACCCAACCTCAAGCCCAAGGACGTGATTGCCGGTGCGATCAAGGCCAAGGGCAACACCTCGGTCAAGAGCGGCAACCGGCTGACGCTGTTGCGCGATGCCGATGGCGACGGCACCTATGAACTGAAGACCGTGTTTGCCGACAAGCTCAATGCGCCGTATGGGCTGGCGCTGATCGGCAACGCGCTGTACGTGGCTAATCAGGACGCGCTGGTGCGTTTTGATTATCAGCAAGGGCAGACCAAGGCCAGCGCTGCACCCAGCAAGGTCACCGACTTGCCGTCGGCCATCAACCACCACTGGACCAAGGCCCTGACCGCCAGTGCCGATGGACGCTATCTGTATGTTGCGATCGGCTCCAACAGCAATATCACCGAGCGCGGCATGATTGCCGAGGTCGACCGCGCCCAGGTCTGGCAGGTGGATCCGGCAACCGGCGCCCACAAGAGCTATGCCACTGGGCTGCGCAATCCCACGGCATTGGCGATCCAGCCCGGCAGTGGCGCACTGTGGGCGGTAGTCAACGAGCGCGACGAGATCGGCCCGAATCTGGTGCCCGACTACCTCACCTCGGTACGTGAAGGCGGCTTCTACGGCTGGCCCTACAGCTACTGGGGCAAGAACGTGGACACGCGGGTCATGCCGCAGGATCCGCAGAAGGTCGCCTCGGCCATCGTGCCCGACTACGCGCTGGGCTCGCATGTCGCCGCACTCGGTGTCGCGTTTTCGGCGGCCACGATGGGAACGCAGTTTGCCGACGGTGTGTTCGTCGGTGAGCACGGCAGCTGGAATCGCGACCCGCCAGTGGGCTACAAGGTGGTGTTCGTGCCGTTCCGCGATGGCCGCCCGGCGGGCGACCCGATCGACTTCGTCTCCGGTTTCCATGGCGACGATGGCCTGACCCGCGGCCGCCCGGTCGGTGTCACGCTCGATCCACGTGGTGCATTGATCGTCGCGGACGACCTGGCCAATACGATCTGGCGAGTGACGCCGGATGCGGCGCCTGTCGCGCCGCAAGCGGCTGCACAGTAAGCCTGCCTGTCTACCCGGTTCTGCAAAGAACCGGGCAGTATTTGACGTGTTACCTGCGCCGGAGTGCGGGGCAGGCTACCTGTAGGGCTTATCGGGAACAACCTAACTTTTCAGAGGCGCCGGTCTTCAAGGCACGAGCCTCTGTTGGCCGTCTATCAGCATCGCGATTGATTGGCCTCGAATGCAACTGTTAGGGATGTGCGTCGATGAATACCAAGCGCGGCACCGTCTTGGCGGACCAGCACAAGGGATAGGCATCGCCGTCCCGTTGACATACAGTGCCGGCCCCCGCGTCGACCTGGACGACGCATGCATCAGTGCGATGGACCTCTGATGAGCCAACCGGCTAGACGCAATCACCAAGGCAAGAACAGACGGAACACGCTCTGCCGATCACCCGAGGCTTGTTGTTGATGTTGTTCAGATGTTCGGTGGTTGTTGTCGTGACGCTCTTCGCTTCACCTCTTATCGCAGCGGAGCTGGTCGGCCGGGCAACCGTGACCGATGGCGACACCATCACTGTCGCGCAGAAACGTATCCGCCTGTGGGGCATCGATGCACCGGAAAGCGCGCAGCAATGCACCAGCAACGCTGGCAGCGCCTGGCCTTGCGGCCGACGTTCCGCTGCCGCACTGGATGGCTACCTGCTCGACAAGACGGTTCGCTGCCAACCCAAGGACACCGATCGCTATGGACGGATCGTGGCCGAGTGCTATGTGCAGGGGCAGTCGGTCAACCGCTGGATGGTGCAATCCGGTTGGGCGGTGGCCTACCGCGAGTACGCCACCGCGTTCGTTGCCGACGAGCGCAACGCGCAGCAACAACGGCGCAACCTCTGGGCCGGCAGCTTTCAGATGCCTGCTGATTACCGACGCGGCAAGCGCACGCAATCGACACAGCGGGCTCAGGCCGCAGTGCAGACGCAGACGCCTGCGCACTGCACCATCAAGGGCAATATTTCCAGCAAGGGCAGCAAGATCTTCCATATGCCCGGGCAACGCGATTACACGCGGACCAGCATCTCACCTGCCAAGGGCGAGCGTTTTTTCTGCACAAGCCAGGAAGCGATCAATGCAGGCTGGCGACGCGCGGCGCGCTGATGGCTGGCAAGGTGTGCGATCCAGCGTCGAGCAGCTGATCGCGACGCTTGTCGATCCTGCTGGGTGTTTTGGTCAACCAACCCAGCGCGGCGCAATCACCACACCTGAAACATGCACATGCGCCGCAAGGTGTGAGCTGCGTGCTGACCGCCACGCCAAGAGCGGCTGACAAAACATAGCCAACGTTCGTCGGTGCTATGGACGAGGGACTCGGAACCCCAAGCGTAGGAGTGATGCAGATTCCGAGCACCGGGCGCGCCCGCCTGACGGCCGCGCAGTAGTTCTGTTGGCCGCTCTAATGCCCGACAAAAGCCTCAATATTCTGCACTAGGCTGCGGCGTGTGTAGGGCTTGCTTAAAAACGTCGTCCGGCTGGGTAAGCCATTGGGGGAATGCCCCAGACCCGATGTCAGGATCGCCGGCAGATTGTTGCCATCCGCGCGCAGATACGAAATCAGGCCGTATCCATCCAATAGCCCCGGCATCTGCAGATCGGTAAAAACCAGCGCGATCGCCGGGTGCTTATCGATATGCTCCAGCGCGCCCTGCGCATCGGTTGCGGTGACGACCGCATAACCGCTCTCGGTCAGCAGCAGCGTGGCCAACTCGAGCGTGTCAGCATCGTCCTCGACGACAAGAATCAGTTTTTCGTTTGTAGAGCCCATAAAGCAGGTTTTCTGAGGATGCATGCATCACACTACGTTTCCCACGCGAAAAACACGTGATCGATTTGAGAACCATGAACAGCACGCAGGACTTTCCCGACCATCGCTACCGACAGGTCGTCGAGCTGTCACTGGATTCCATCAAGGAAATTGCCTTGGACGGACGCGTCAGGTTCGTCAACGCGCATGGTCTGGCGCGTGTGGCGTCTGTCGATGCCGCCTCTGTGGTGGGTCTGCCCTGGGTGTCGTTATGGCCGAAGCGATTCAGGCCGCGCGTGCGGCGGGCGCTCGCTGCTGCCGAGCGCGGCGAGTCGCAGCAGTTCGAAACCGAATGTACGAATGCAGACGGGCAGCTCCAGAGCTGGTTGGTGTCGACAAGCCCGCTGCGTAACGCGGATGGCCGGATCGAGGGCGTGCTGGCGGTCAATCGCGACATCACCGAACGCCGGCAGTCGCAACTGGCACTACGCACGCTCAACCAGACGCTGCAGGCCCGCACCGAGTCTGCAATCCATCACGTTGAGCCTGCTGCAGCGGCGACGCACGACCAAGTACGTGCAGAGGCGCAGTCTCCAAGCATCGAGGTCGAGCTGGATATTGCACGTGCTGCGCAGCGCCTGGCCGAGCGCGTGGCCGAGCGAGCGCAGGAGGGCGAGGCTGTGGGGCAACTGTTGGCCGGTGTCGTTCACGACCTGAACAACGTGCTGCAAACTGCGGGCGCTGCCATCGATGTGGTTCAGTCGCGCGGCGCCCTTGGCGAAGCGGATCAGAAGATTTTGCGCATGGCAGAGACCGCTCTGCAGCAGGGCTCGGTCATGGCGCAACGCCTGCTGGGCTTCGCGCGCAAGCATCCTTATGCTCCCGAACGCGTCGAGCTCAATGCGCTGGTCGCACGCCTGCTGCCCCTGCTTCAACAGGCGGCAGGCGCTGCGGTATCGGTCGAGTGGGAAACCACGACTTGCGACAGTGCCGTACTGGCGGATCCACACACGCTGGAACGGGCCTTGTTGAACCTGGTGATCAATGCGCGCGATGTCTGCGCGGTGCGTGGCAGGGTCTGCATCACGGTGGCGACGCGGACGCTAGCAGATGTGGATGCTGCCGGTCGTCGCGCCGGCGATTATGTCACCCTCTCTGTCCAGGACAATGGCAGCGGCATTGCACCGGAGATCCGCGATCAGCTGTTCGACGCCTACTTCACCACCAAACCGGCAGGCAAGGGCACCGGGCTGGGCTTGGCACAAGTGGATGGGGCGGTCAGGCAGGCCGACGGCTATATTGAAGTGCAGTCGATGCCAGGGCAGGGCGCCTGTTTCACGCTTGGCTTCCCGGCAGCGGAGCCGACTGGTTGCTGACATCAGAGATGCCGGCGACGCCTAGATACTTTCGAGAATACCTAGCGGCGTCACGGTGCATCTGCCCATCCATTGTCTGGCGTAGTGGTGCGCGGCAAGTTGCGTGTCGAATCGCATCTCGCGCCTGTGCCCATACAAGGTGATCCCATCGTCGAACGACACCAGAATCTCCGGGAAGAAGACGCCGTCCAACAGAACCGTATGTGCAGTCAATCGATAACGACCAATCTGCCGGAACATCGTGGAGTCCATCATGACCTCGGTAGCGGTAATGGCCGGCGTGAAGCGATTGCATGAAGTCGAGGAGCAATTGCACCTTGATCGCTATGTTTTCGATTTGCAAGCAGCGCGGATAATGATCTGCAGGTAGCCTGGAATCGGAAGAGCACAATCGCGGTGGTTTATGCACAGCCCGCTTATGCAAATAAATGCGAGCTCGAATGTCGTGATTGCTTGTCGCGCCGAAACGATCGAGCAACGGCAGTGGTGGGGTTATCTGCGATGTTTCCACGGGCGATCGTCTCCAGCATCGGCCATCACTACGTCTGCTTGTTGCTGGACACATCTGACGATGTACCCGATGGCTAGACCTGACTCTCCAGTACCGGCTCGCCAGCCAGGACGGCAATCTCCAGTCGGGTCAGGTGGTCGCTGAATCCGCCGCTCGCGCGGGCGATGCGGCGAGCACTGGTATTGACGACCGGCTTGACCAGGCGGGCAATCTGCATGCCTGCGCGCTCTAGCGCCGAAACCAGCGCCACGTCTTCGCTGCACTTGAGCGCAGAAAAACCACCGGCGGCCACGTACGCAGCCACACTCATGCCAAGATTGGCACCATGCACATGCGGATGCCCGTCGCGGCGGATTTCCTTTGCCAGGAAGGCCTGCCGTGTTTCGGGACGGAAATCGTGCCAGTCGGTCACCTCCACCACGCCGCAGAACACATCCGCCGCGCAATCGAGCTGTGCCGAAAGCCAATCCGGCGGCACGCAGGTGTCGGCATCGGTAAACGCAAGCCAGCGTGCCCCGCGCGCAATCGCGGCCGATGCCGCCGCTGCACGCGCAATGCCGACACCACCTGCGGTAGTGACGGTTCTTGCGCCGTGTGCGCGTGCAATTGCGCCGGTGCCGTCGCTGCAGCGGTCGAGCGCGACATGGATTTCCACGCGCTCTCCCGCCAAATGCGGGTGCGCGGCTGCCACCAGAATGGACTTCAGGCACTTGCCGATCAGATCCTCTTCGTTATGCGCCGGAATGGTGACCGCGATCATCGCAGCTGCTCCTGTTGCGCAATCGACGGCCCTGACATCCAGGCCTGCAACACGAAGTCCGCATCCTGGTAGCAGCACAGCGTGTCCATCGCCAATGCCTGGTTCAGCGCGCTGTGGACCTGCTCGGCGCTGCGCAACGCGCCATCGAAGTCGTGCCGCCAGTGACATGCCACAAGGCAGCCGTTGGCGGTGAGCGAGCGGGCGAACAACGCCACGGTTTTTTCGAAAGCCGCGGCGTTCAGGTAATAACCCACCTCACTGAAGACGATCAGGTCGAACAGCCCTTCCGGCCAGTCCGACGGATGCGCCGCCTGCTGCAGCGTGACCGCAGGCAGTGCCTGCAGCCGCACGCTCGCCAGCTCGACCGCCTGCTGCGACAGATCCGTCGCCAGCAGCGTGTCACAGCGCTGCGCCAGCTGCGCGGTTAGCTCGCCATTGGAACAGCCAAATTCCCAGCCACGCGCGAACCTCGGATAGGGCAGGGCACCGAGCAGGATGTCGCGCTTGCGCTGCTCGTACCAGCGCGAGCGATAACCGAACGGGTCTGCATCGGCGTACATCTGCTCAAAGTGCTCAACGCTCAGCGCGGTCATCGGATGAAGACCTCGAACGGCCGCGCAAAGCGCTCCAGCACCGGCGGCGGCAGAATCGGCTCTGCAACGGGTGGCGTGCAGTGGCCCAACTGGGTGGCAAAGCACGCAATGGCGCGCTGCTTGGCACTCAGCACTGCGGGCGATAGATCGAAGCGCACGGCAGCGCCATCGGCAAATACCCCATCTTCCGGACGCGACCAATGCCACGCCCATACCGGATATTGCAGACGCCGCGCCGACTGCGCCTTGCACGCGGCATGGGTCGCACGCGATGCGGCTTCATGATCCGGATGGCCATCGCGCTCCCAGGTCACCAGCACGGTGTCATGCGCAGTGATCAGATCGCCGAGGGCCTGTGCCATGCGCGCTTCGCATGCCGCCAGCGCGCCATCGCCCAGTGCGAGGTGGGCCAATGCGCCAGGCAATACACCCAACTGCTGCACGGCGGCATCCAGTTCCAGGCGCCGCGCCGGGCCCAGCACCTGTGGCTGCCAGCCGGGTTCGTCGGGGTAGGCCTGCTCCCCATCGGTCAGCGCGACGATCATTACCTGTACGCCTGCGGTACGCGCAGCGGCTATCAACCCGCCACATCCAAGCACCTCGTCGTCCGGGTGCGGTGCCACCACCACCAGGCGCTGGCTACCTTGCATCAGTTGCGACAGCGTGACGCGTGGCAGCTCGCTCAGGTACGGCGCGGAGCGCCATGCTGTTTCCGGCGTGCCTGTGCCCTCGATGGGCTGCCCGGCTAGATCTTCCAAGGCAATGTCTCCTGTTGGCATAACTCGCCCAGCGCCTGCAGGTCGCGTTCTGCGTGATGCTGCCGAATAAACACCGACAGGTCGGCGCAACGCTGCGCATGTGCGCGGTTGCCGCACAGCGGGCCTGGCCCCAACGCACGCGCGACCCGATCCAGCGTGTCGCGCGCCACCGCTTCGACCACGCTGCGTACCTGCAGGACGCCACGCAGATGTGCCTGTTCCGGCTGCGCGTCGATGCGCGTTGCCAGCTGACGCAACAACGCAGCTGCAGATGCCAGGCCTGTATCGATGGCACCCAGATGCGCGGCGGCATGCGGATCCTTGCTCACACGCGCAGAGGCACGCAGCACATCGGCAACCGCGGCGGTGGCGCCGAACCAGCACGCGGCGATGCCGGCACCGCCGTGCCAGAATCCAGGTCGGGTCAGGTACGCATCACCTGCGCCAATCTGCCGCGCTGGCGTATCGGAGAAGCGAACATTGGCCGTCTCGATGCCTTGCATGCCGACCGCCTGCCACGCACTGCTGTCGATCTGAATGCCGGGCTGATCCAGCGCCACGGCAAACAGGCAACTGGCGCCTGCTTGGCGCGTCGTCACCAGCGCATGCGTCACTTGCGCCGCACCCGAACACCACGCCTTGGTGCCGTTGAGCACTTGTCCGGAAAAACGCATATCCGAGCCGGGCGGCTCGGCCGCCCACACCGCCCAACGCTGGGTCTGCGTGATGAGGTCCACCCCCAGATCGGCACAGATGGCTTGCGCGTCGTAATGCGCTTCCAGGAACTTGGCCGCGCACAGGTCGTCTGCCGCGATATCGGCAAGCGTCTGCCAGCGCTCCAGGGTGCGACCACGCCCGGGAAGCGGCAGCGTCGGATGTATGTGTAGCCACTTGTCCGCAATCGACTGCTTGAGTCCGTCGGTGCGGGCAGAGTCCGTGTGCGATGCAAAGGCAAGGGTGTGCGATGAAATACGTGCGCTCATCGGGCCACGCTAAGCAGCGCAAGGTGCAAGGGGTGTGACGCGTGACAACGGTTCTCGAGGTGAGAAGCGAACAGAAGCGCAGGGATATCACTGCAACTTGCTGCGCAAATCGATACTCAGGAAACAACTGCGGCCCTGCCGCAGCCCGACGACGCGAGCGCACTCTCGGATCTGGATGGCGCTGCGCCCACCGCCGATTGGACGGTGCATGCCGGCGCGTTGATCCTGGTGCGGACCGACGGCCGCATCGCCCTCTGCAGCCATGCCGATGCGCCGGAACGTCTGCACGCGGACTGCAGGCATGTCTTTGGCCAGGCGACAGAGGGCGCCGCACGTTGCGCCTGCCGTGATCGGCTTCTCCCACCGCACGATGGCGCTGCGCAGGCCGGCACACCGGGAACGCTGCTCCCGCTTTGCTAGGATGCGCGCACATGCTATCCAGGAGGCCAAGCGCATGACGCCCACAGTGTTTCCCGAGCCCGAGCTGTTCCTGCCGCAGCGCGGCGAGCCCGCGTTGCGGTGGGGAGTGCTGGGGCCTGGAGCGATCGCCTCCGCGTTCGTGAGCGCGCTGCGCCGCCATACCGGGCAACGACCATTTGCAGTGGCCTCGCGCACGCGTGCGCGTGCCGAGGCCTTTGCCAGCACCTGGGCGATGCAGCGCGCCTATGACAGCTACGAGGCGCTGGTCGAGGACCGGGATGTCGACATCGTCTATATCGCCACCCCGCACAGCGAACATCTGCAGCAGGGCTTGCTGGCGCTGCGCGCGGGCAAGCATGTGTTGATCGAAAAGCCCATGACCACCTGCGCCGACGATGCACGCGTGCTGGTGCAGGAGGCGCGGCAGCGCGGTCTGTTCCTGATGGAAGCCATGTGGAGCCGCTACCTGCCGCATACCTCGGTGCTGCGGAAACTGCTGGCCGATGGCGCGTTGGGCGAGCTTCGCCATGTGTTCGCCGATCTGAGCCAACGCGGCCCTGACGATGCGACGCACCGCCAGCGCAATCCTGCGCTCGGCGGCGGCGCGCTGCTGGACCTGGGCGTGTATGCGGTGCAGTTCTCTTCGATGATCCTGGGTGCACCGACCGCGATCACGACCACCGGCGCGCTGACCGACACCGGCGTGGATGCCTTCTCGACCATGGTGCTGTCGCATGGCGGCACTGCGCAATCCACACTGATCAGTTCCATCGTGGCCCGCAGCAGTTCCACCGCCTATGTCACCGGCAGCCAGGGCCGCATCGACCTTGCCGGCGAGTTCCACAACCCGACCGCGCTGAGCCTGGTCGGCAACGACCACGCCAGCATGCCGGCAGCGTGGACGGATCCGACCGGAATCAGTGGCTACGCGGGCCTGTCGTGGCAAGCGACGGCCGCGGCGCGTTACATCGGGGAAGGGCGCAAGGAATCTCCACTCCATCCGCTGGATGAAGTGATCCAGATCATGACCACCCTGGATGCGGCGCGGGCACAGCTGGGATAGCGGGTAAGACGTCTGCAGCAGCCAAGGCGCGTTGGCAGAAGCGGCGTACGACCAGGCACCTTGTTCACCGCCGCATCGCCAATGCAGCAGGTATTGCAGCTGATGCGAGCCCGCCTGTCTGCCAAGCTGCGCAGGCGAGCGACGATCAACGCGTAGCGCGCAGCAATGCGGTTTTTCACTAACAGGAAGGGATCGACGCTCTTCAAGCGCCGCCCGACGCGCAGGGCCGGCCGCAGCAAAAACAAAACCCCGCGTCTGCGGGGCCTTGTGGTGATCTATGTGCGCGATGCGCGATGGACGCGCTTCAGCACTGCCAGGCGCATTTTGTTCGCCGCGCTTAGGGCAGATCGCATTTGATTTTCGCGTCCACATAATAGGGCTTTGGGACGTCCGGGTTCTTACTGGTCCTCTCGAACACCACCTCGAACGAATCCAGATCCACGGTACCGTTGCGCGACTTGCAGGCGTCCTGCAATTTCTGCTTTACCGCCGCGATACCCGCGTCGCGATTGGCGCCATCGGCGCTATTGGTCAGATTGGCGATCTCGGCAAATGCAGGCGAACTCAGACCCAGCAGGCAACCGACAGCCATAAGCGTGTGCAGCTTCTTCATACAGTCTCCTTTGCGATGTCTATGATCTTCCGGGGGCATGGACGACAACGGCGATCGATATTCAGCGCAACAGAGCGCCGCGTGCGGTCCAGCCCGGCGCAGCATAGGCCGGGCGGGTTAAGGCCTCGTGCACGTGCTCGTACCTGCGGTAATCGAGCGCTTTGGCGTATGGGTCGGTTGCAGATGCGCTCAGCGCTCAAACGCAAACGGCCCGGGCGAGCCGGGCCGTTTGCGATGCCGCAAATCAGAACTCCTGCCAGTCGCTTGCATCGTGCGAGGTGCCTGCAGCCACTGCGCGTTTCGCTGCAGGTGCCTGGCGTGGCAAGCTTTTGACGGCGGCGGGCCGGCCGGCAATCTCGCTGAGCTTGGCCGCAACCGGCGGTGCCGGCCGCGTGGTGCGCGTGCTGCCCTCGCTGATCTTGAACACCGATACCGCCTGCGTCAGCTGCACGGCCTGCTCTTCCATCGAGCGTGCGGCGGCGGTGGCTTCTTCCACCAGCGCGGCGTTTTGCTGCGTGGTTTCGTCCATCTGCGTCACGGTGGTATTGACCTGCTCGATACCGGCCGACTGCTCCTGCGACGCCGCGGAAATCTCGCCCATGATGTCGGTCACGCGCTGCACGCTGGCTACGATCTCGGCCATCGTGGCGCCTGCGGTATGCACCAAGGTCGAGCCTTCGGCGACCCGCTCGACCGAATCGTCGATCAGGCTCTTGATCTCCTTCGCCGCAGCGGTGGAGCGCTGGGCCAGGGTGCGGACTTCCGATGCCACCACCGCAAAGCCGCGGCCCTGTTCGCCGGCACGTGCCGCTTCCACCGCCGCATTCAAGGCCAGGATGTTGGTCTGGAACGAGATCCCGTCGATGACGGAGATGATGTCGGCAATCTTCTTGGACGAGGCCTCGATACCGGCCATGGTGCCCACCACCTTGCTCACGATCTCGCCGCCCTGCGATGCCACGCCTGCCGCACCGATCGCCAGTTGATTGGCCTGACGGGCGTGTTCGGCATTCTGGCGCACGGTGGAGGTCAGCTCTTCCATCGACGCGGCGGTTTCTTCCAGGTTGGCGGCCTGCTGTTCGGTACGCTGCGACAGGTCCTGATTGCCGGCAGCGATTTCGCTGGCGGCAGAATTGATCGACACGGCCGAGTGCTGGATACGGCCGACAATCTCGGCCAGCTGCGCGGCAGTGGCGTTGGCATCATCACGCATCTGCGCGAACACGCCCTTGAAGTCGCCGGTCATCCGCGCGGTGAGGTCGCCTGCGGCGATGGACTGCAGCAGCGACGACAGCGATTGCAGGTTGCCGTCGGCAGTGGCCATCAACTGGTTGAGGCTATCGACCATCACATGGAAGTCGTACTGGAAACGCTCGGCATCGCCGCGTGCGCTGAAGTCGCCGTTGGCTGCGGATTGCGCCAGCTGCTTGATCTCGCGGTTCATCGCAGAAAGGTTGGCCTTTACCTCGTCCATGGTCTGCGTCAGCACCGCCTTCTCGCCGGGCAGGCGGTCCATGCTCTCGCTGAGGTCGCCGATGGCGTAGCGCCCCATGATGCGTGCCAGGTTGGTCTGCACCGCCAGATGCGACGCCACCAGCGTATTGGTGTCCTTGGCCATGCGGCCGTAGTCGCCAGGAAACGCCGCAGCATCGATGCGGAAACTGGTCTGGCCATCATCGTGTCGCCTGGCCATGTCGCTCTGCGCGTCGAGCAAGGATTGCAACTGCTTCTGCATGCCACGCATGGCACGCAACAGGCGGCCGGTTTCATCCTTGGCGTCGCTTTCCACGTCGTTGTCCAGCTGGCCGTTGGCAATCGCCTCTGCGGCGTTGGTGGCGCGTGCAAGCGGCTGGGTCAGGCTGCGGGTGATGAGCCAGGCGAGCAGGCTGCTGATCACCACCACGGCAATGCCACCGAAGATGATCAGCAGCTTGCCGCGATTCATCGACGCTACCGCATCGGCATAGGCTTGCTGGCTCTGGCCTTCCTGACGGGTCACCAGTTCGCGGATCTTGTCCTGCCACGCCATCGTCGCCGGGCGTGCCTTTTCGCTGAGCAAGGCTTGCGCAGGCGCGTTGTCGTTTTGAGCGGCAAGCGCCATGACCTGGTCGTTGATCTTGCCCGAGATGGCGCGTCGCGCGTCCATCTCGGCGCGAATCTTGCGACCTTCCTCGGAGCTGGGCAGCGTATCGAGCTTGGCCCGCAGGTCGTTGTAGCGCTGGCGCTGCGCCTTGATGGTGGCCAGCGCTTCGTTGTTGAGTTCGTCGCTGGTGGCCATGGCATAGGTGCCCAGCGCGATCAGGATCGATGAGTTGGCATCCAGCATGCCGTTGCCGATCTGGATCTTGGCCATGCGGTCAAGCACGATGAAATCGAATTGCTGTCGTGCTTTGGCCATGGTGACCAGGCCGGTTGCCACCAGCAGGCTCGACAACAGAATCAGGATGCCGAAGGCGACGCCGAGACGGCGCCCGACGTTATAGCGTTGCAAATAGGCGGTCATGCGGGTCGTCCTGATGTCCAGTGGGTGGCACCGGCGGCAGGTCGCGTGATGTTCGCGTGAATGCCTCGGCAACGTGATAACGACGCAAAAATCGGAAACTTGAACCAATCATCCCGGCTCGTATTTAGGGTGCGTTTTTATTCACGCCGGTCAGGAAAAAACCGACTGGTAGCGCGACGACGTCAGCACGATACTGAAGACGTTGCTCGCATCCGCGCTGCTCTTGATGTCTGGTCTGTGCCGATTGACAGGCAGCCGCTGCATGAATGACCCATCTGATCATTCCGTCGTCGGCGGCGCGCGATGCAGCGTCCAGCGCAAGCGTTGCTGGCGCGATGCGCATCGATCTGCCGCTGCGTCGCCTGGCCGGCATCTTGTGTCTGCACGCAGTGTCGGCAAAGGCGAACTCGCAAGGACGTCGGCAAGGTTGCCGGCACGTCGGAAGAAACGTACCAGTGCGGTTGCAACGGTTGGCACCATCGCTGGTGTCAGGCATGCGCGCTGGCCGGTGTCTCGATACGTTGGTCAGTCGGCGCTTCCGCTCCGGATGTCATGTGGTGCCATCACCGGCTCACTCCGCCACCACGTCCCAAGCGTGATCATGGTTGGCATGAACAGCAGTCAGATCACCGCGCGAACGATCACGGTCACCCCGGCAAGCACCGCATCTGCCGGCAGCGAGGTGGTAGTGCAGTTGTCGGCCAGCCCGGACCCGCGCTGGCAGGCGTGTTTCCATTTCGTCGTGCAAGGCCGCGATGGCTTCTTCCTGCAGGGCAGGCCGGTATTCGACAACGCAAGTTTTCACGGGATCTT
Organism: Xanthomonas sp. WHRI 6108; assembly: GCF_040202385.2. Classification (NCBI taxonomy): domain Bacteria; kingdom Pseudomonadati; phylum Pseudomonadota; class Gammaproteobacteria; order Lysobacterales; family Lysobacteraceae; genus Xanthomonas; species Xanthomonas sp. WHRI 6108. The sequence continues at coordinate 2,339,999 of NZ_CP168198.1, forward strand.
GCAGGCCGGGCAAGCCGAGGCCTTCCGCCAGGAACTGCCGGATCTGCTGGTATCGGCCAGCGCGCTCGCACGCGCGCAGGTGAACAAGGACGCAGCGCGATAGGCGTGCCGCTTCAGCGGTAGGAAATTCTCAGAGAGTCGTGTCCGGTGGCGGGCACTGGTGACCAGCCCAAAAAAGCGATGGGACGGCGAGGCTGCTTGTCTGCACGACCGCCGGGCATCCATACGCCGTGAACAACATCGCTACTGCACGGCCCCAACGCTACCTGCACGTGGCACGCAGCACGACAGATCGAGCGCCATATCCCAGCGCTCCAGTCCGGGCGCATAGCCATCCACCGTCACTTGCTGCACCACAAAGCCGAAGCGGGCGTAGAACAGCCGGGTATGTTGACTGGTATCCAACAGGACACGTCGGACATCCGGCATCTGGCGCAATGCTTCAAGCCGGGCCAGGAGCAACTGCGTCCCCACGCCGCAACGGTGCAGACGCGGGTGGACCATGCCCCAGCACAAGCTCGCCGTGGTGCCATCGGCGCCGATCGCGTAGCCGGCGGCGCCAGCGACAGCGTTGCCGCGCTCCAGTAGCTGGTAGTGCCACGCCGCGGCGTGATGGCTCAGGAAGCTGGCGAAGTCGGCACGTTCACCGGCGCTGAAGAACACCGGCACATTCGCATCGAAGAGCGCCATGCAGGCGTCGAAGTCCCGAGGTTGATACGGCCGAATCGTGTCCATCTGCATAGTCTGCCTCAGACGCGCAGATGCCATGCAGCGGCATGACATCCTGCCCCGTGACCGCCACGCCTGCCGCGCCACCTACGCTCAGGCCCGGGCCGTCGCCTCGCGCACAAAGTCTTCGTAGGTACGCAGCGGACGCCCCAGCATGGCCTGCAGTTTTTCTACCGCACCATCGGCCGCCTGCATGCCGTGGGTCTGGATGCCGGCCATCATCAGGCGCATGTCGTAGGCCAGCCAGGAGGGGCCGTAGGCGGCCATCTGCGCTTCGAAGGCATCCACGTCGTCGCCCGCGTAGGCGATCTCGCGCCCAAGCGCCGCACTCCAGACCTTCGCGGCGGAGGGGCCCGTCACTGCATGCGGGCCGACCAGTTCGAGCGTGACACGCTCAAGTGCGGCGGGTGCGCGGTCGCGGCGCAGCAACTCGGCAACCGCGATGTCGGCAATGTCGCGCGCATCGATCATGGCCACACCTGCCGAGCCGATCGGCATCGGGTAGACGGCGTACTGTTGAATCGTCTGCTGGATCATCGCCTCGTTCTGCATGAAATACGCCGGGCGCAGAATTGTGGCAGCAATATCGAGGCTTTCGATCATGCGCTCGACCGTGTGCTTGCCGGTGAAGTGCGGCACGTTGGTGAACCTGTCGGCATGGATCACCGACAGGTACACGATGCGCTCGATCCCTGATTCTTTGGCAAGATTCAAGGCGATCAGCGCCTGCGTCACTTCGTCGGGAGTGACCGCATTCAACAGGAACAAGGTGCGCACCGACGACAACGCGCCGCGCATCGACGCGACGTCGGTGAGGTCTGCGACCACTTCAGTGACACCGGTCGGGAAAGTGCGCTTGCCGGGTTGGCGAACCAGTGCCTTGACCTTGGCGCCTGCGTCGGCCAGGCCCTGGGTGATCAGAGAACCGATGGTGCCGGTGGCACCGGCAACGAGAATGCTCATGTGAATCTCCTGCTATGGATGGAAGAGGTGTCAGTGCGACATGTCCGCCGCGACTGACGTTGCGGTGACGAGACGATAGGCCGTTGCACCCACAATACGAAGACGCGAAAATGTAGACGCCCAGTTTCAAATGTGGAACACCATGGATCTCAATGCATTGATCGATTTCGCGCTGGTCGCGGCGAACCAGGGCCTGGGAAAGGCGAGCCGTGCCAGTGGTAGATCCAAGGCGACCCTGTCGCGTCGCATCGCCGAGCTGGAGGAGCAGTTGGGAGTGCGACTGGTCGAGCGCAGCGCACGTGGCCTCAGGCTCACCGATGCCGGGCAGCTGCTGATGGAGCGCACCGAAGTGCCGTTGAGCGAGGTGGCCGAGGCCATGGCAGCCGCACGCGAGGGGCTCTCGAGCCCGCGCGGACGCTTGCGGGTGGCATCGCCGGTGCTGTTCTCGCAACTGGCGATGGGGCGCATCGGCGCAGAGTTCTGCGCCGCCTATCCGGAGATCGCGCTGGAGGTGGTGGCCGAGGACCGCACGGTCGATCTGGTGGAAGAGCAGTTCGATGTGGCCATCCGCATCAATCCCAGCCCGGACAGCAGCCTGGTCGGGCGCTGCTTCGCCAGAGATCGGCTGGTGGTCGTGGCCGCCCCCGGCATCGCCATGCCGACCGGCGGCGCGGTCACATCCATGCCCGCTGTGGTGATGTCGAGCTTCCAGCCGACCACATGGACGCTCGATGACGGGAGTCTGGTCCTGGAACCCATTCCACGACTGCGGTTTTCCTCGTTCCTGATGGTCCGCGACGCGGCGATGGCAGGCGGTGGCGTCGCGCTCATTCCGCAGTCGATCGCCTGGAATCAGCTCGCGCGTGGCGAACTGGTGCAGTGGGGCACCATCGCTGGCGCGGAGCCGGCGCTGTGGGTGTTGCACACGTCCAGGCGCCTGGCTGCCCCGAAGGTGCGCGCCTTCGTGGACTTCATGTGCGAGAGGTATCCGGACGCCTCGCTTGTGCTGAAGGGGTAGGGCGCTGCATCCAGCTTGTGCGCGCCACCATGTGTGGCAGCCAGCCTGGACGCGTTATCGCCTGGAAAGATCCACCACCGAGGTGCAGACAACGCTGCGAAAGTGCTGATCGATAAACCGATCAACACATGGATGGCAGGCGCGTTTGCGCGTCCTCGAACACGCCGGTGCGGGCACGCGCCGCCGCGTCGTGACGTCGGTAGAACCGCCTCGCGCTCAGGGATGCATGCCGCGATGAGGCAAGCCCTCCCTTGCACAGCTGACCACTGCAGATGCCCAGCCAGCCGCTCGCCGAGCACCCGGTCCCTCACACGCGCAAGAGCCGCCTGGCCAGGCTGCGGCCGGGCGCGGCGTCGGCGTGGTCGCCGCCAGCGCCCAGGATCGGGCGGCGCAGGTGGGGCGGCGGCAGGCAGATCAGCACACACGGCGTCTTTGCCAGTGCCGACTGCAGCGAGGAACGCCAGACGCCGCGGCGGACGACGGCGTCGTGTTCGACCACCAGCACATCGGCGCAGGCGCGTTTGAGCAGGCCGGCGATCTCGCGCCGCGGATTGCCGACGGCCACGTGGATGCGCACGCGCAGGTCCTCGTCGGGCAGCTGCTGGACCAGGTCGCCGAGCCAGCTGGCAGCCGCGTCTTCGCTCAGCGGCTTGTCGTTGAACAGGCTATCCACCAGCAGGCCTTCGCTGACTTCCGGCACGACGTGCAGCAGATGCAGGTCGGCGCCGCGGCGACGCGCCAGGGCGGCGGCATCGCGCAGCGATTCCAGGCTGGTTTCGCGGCCGGTGATCCAGCAGGCCACGTGACCGCCGACAGCACCATCGCGCGGGATCGCATCGGCATAGGGCAGGGTGAGCATGGGCGTGGCCACGCGTTGCAGCACCCGCGCGCGCAGCGACACATGCAGCGGGCGCGGCAGGCCGGTGCGCTCGGACGGCGGCATGATCAGCAGCGCGTCGTCGCGGCTGCGGCAGAATGAGACGATGCCGGCGGCGGCCGGGCCGCCGGCAAGTGCGCGCTCGCAGCCCGGGTAATTGGAGGCCTCGGCAAAAAACGCGTCCAGCGACTGCTGGGCCTGCGCACGCTTGCCCTTGGCGTGCACGTGCAGGATGGTCAGGCGTGCGCGCAGGCGGTCCACCAGTTGCGCCACGGTCGGGATGGCGGCATGGCAGGTCTCGGAAAAATTGGTGGCAAAGATCAGGTGGGTGGGGGTGGTCTGCATGGCTGGCTCCGTGGTCAGTAGATGAAACCGTCGATGGCGCGCACTTCGCGCAGCGGTACGCGCTGACCCAGCATTTCGCGCAGGGTGAGTTCGATGCCGCGCGACAGTGCGGTCATCGGGGTGTCGTGCACGGTGTTCTCGAACGGGTCTTCGATGGCGCTGCTGGCGCTGTCGATGGCGATCAGGGTGAAGCTGATCAGCACCGAGGCGATCGGCATGGCCAGGCCCATGCCGGCGATCAGGCCCAGCGGCACCAGCCAGCAATACATGTTCACCAGCGTGCGCGGCAGCGAGGAGAACTGCCGCGGCAGCGGGGTGTTCTTGATGCGCTCGCAGGCGCCCTGGATATTGGCCAGCGTGGTGAGGTTGGCGTCCAGCGACGACCAGCGCAGGCTGTCGAGCATGCCCCAGTCGCGCGCTTGCTGCAGTTGCTGGCCCAGCCGCAGGGTCAGCGCGTTGGGGATGTTGGCGTAGCCGCGCAGGTCGTCGGCGCGTGCCTGGCCGAGCAGCCCGGCCAACTCGGGAAACGGGTTCTGCCGGCGCAGGTGACAGCGCAAGGCGTGCACGAAGGCGACCTGGTGCACCACGATATCGTCGCGCAGTGCGGCTTGGCGTGGGTCGGCCGGGTCCACATCCAGCGCGGTCAGGGCCTGGCGTGCGATGGCGCGCGAGGTGTTCACCAGCGCGCCCCAGAGTTGGCGCGCTTCCCACCAGCGGCCATAGGCCGCATTGGCGCGGAACGCCAGGAAGATGGTGAGCGCCGAGCCGAGCTGGGCCAGCGGCAAGGCTTCGATCGACAGCCACTGCCAGCCGAAGAAGGTGTAGAGCACGGCCACGGCGCAGTCGAACGCCAGCAACACCAGCAGGCGCTTGTAGGTCTTGGGCCAGATGCGTCGCAACGGAAACGTATCGCGGGTGATCATGGGAGAGGCAACATCGACGTGGGGTGGATGCATTACACCCAGCCTCCACGGTCGTGTCTGCCATCCTTGCGCCAGCGTTGGACAGTGCGCGCACCGTCCGAACGATGCGGCCGGCCTATCTTTCGATAGGGTGAAATCCGCAGCCCTGGCCACGATGCTTTGACATTAACCATCGCAAGAGAGAAGCGGCATTGCAGCGCAGGTGCATGGGTAGGCAATGGACAGACTGAGGCTGCCATTCAAGTGGCGCGGACAGGTGGTCAAGCTCAATCGCGGCCCGACGCTATGGGCGTCGCTGGCGATGCTGGCCTCGCTGGTGTGGGCGGAGTGGTACTCGCACCTGGGCGTATCGCTGGGGCTGCTGTACATCCTGCCGGTGGTGCTGGCGGCCACGGTGCTATCGCGACGCGACATCGTCATCGCGGCGATTGCCTGTGCGGTGCTGCGCGGCCTGTTCGTCACCGACGAAACCCTGGTCGAACAGGCACTGCGCTTTTTCATGGCGACGGTTGCCTATGCCGGCTGCGGGTTGCTCGTGGCTGAAATCAGCCGCACCCGCCGGGTGATCCTGGCCCATTACGTGCAGCTGCGCGCCGAACAGCGGCTGCGCCGGCGGCTGGAGCGGCAATTGCGGCTGCTTGCCGAGAGCAGCCCGGCGGCCTTGCTGACCGTGGCCGGCGACGGCCGCATCGTGGCAGCTAACCGCGCCGCGCACGAGATCCTGGACATGGCCGAGGAGGGCGGGCTGGAAGGCCGCGCGGTGCGCGAGTTCCTGCCGCTGCTGGACGATGCGCTGAGCATGAGCGCCAACCTGGATGGCATGCGCACCTCCGCCAGCACCTGGGGCTGCCGCAGCGACGGCACCCGCTTCCCGGCCACAACCTGGTTCTCGGTCTACGAAGACAGCGCCGAGCGTCACCTGGCCGCGATCCTGGTCGACACCAGCGAGGAAGTGCGCGCGCGCGAATCGGCGCACTTCGACGATGTGCTGAAGAACAATCGCCTGCTGGCCGGCGCGGTGTCGCACGAGATCCGCAACCTGTGTTCGGCCGCGGGCGTGGTCACTTCCAACCTGGCGCGGCATCCTGCGATTGGCGCTGATCCGGATCTGGCCGCATTGCGTAGCCTGGTGGCGGCATTGATGGAGCTGGCGTCCTTCAACCTGCGGCGGCAGCTGCCCGACGACGCGCATGAAACGCGGCTGCAGACGCTCTGCAGCGAGCTGGATGTGATCATCCGTTCGGACTGGGAGGACGTCGAGGGCCAACTGGTGATCCAGATCGCGGCCGACTTCCCCTCGGTGCACGGCGACCGCCACGCGCTGTTGCAGGTATTGCTCAATCTGGCGCGCAATTCGCTGCGCGCGGTGCAGGCGCTGCCACCGCAACGCCGCCAGTTGATCGTCAGTGCGCGCCTGGAACAGGAGCGCGCGGTGCTGAGCGTGCGCGACACCGGGCCCGGCATCGCCGAGCCGGGCCGCCTGTTCCAGCCGTTCCGCAGCGACAGCGATGGCTCCGGGCTGGGGCTGTACATCTCGCGTGCGCTGATGGCCAACCAGGGCGGTCTGCTGCGTTACGCGCCCGGCGGCGAAGGCGCCTGTTTCGAGCTGCATCTGCCGCTGGCGCACGCAGCATATGCGGAGGCGCCGGATGGATGAGTCGCGGCGCGCACCGGTGCGCCTCTATCTGCTGGACGACCACACGCTGTTCCGCGAGGGCCTGCTGCGCCTGCTCGGTGCCGATGCCCGTTTCGAGGTGGTCGGGCAGTCCGGCGCATTGGCGCAGGCCATCGTACAGATCGCCTCGCTGATGCCGGACGTGGTCATCCTCGACTACGACATGGGCGAGTACAACGCGCTGGACTACATGCGGCGCCAGGCCGAGCAGGCGCGCCGTCCGGCCACGTTGGTCGTCACCGCCGGCCTGCCCGAGCGCGACGCACTGGCCTTGATCCGGCTCGGGGTGTCCGGCATCTGCCGCAAGGATGTTTCCACCGATGAACTGATCGACAGCATCCATGCGGTGGCGATGGGCCGGGTGCTGATCGACCAGCGTTATCTGCAATCGCTGGTCGCCCAGGGCACCCAGGAAAGCCGGCCCAGTTTTACCGACCGTGAGCGCGAAGTGCTGCGTGGCCTGCTGCGCGGGCAGTCCAACAAGTTGATCGCACGCCAGCTCGGCAGTTCGGAAAGCGCGATCAAGGCCACCTTCCAGCAGCTGTTCAACAAGCTCGACGTGCGCTCGCGCAGCCAGTTGGTGATGGTGATCCTGCAGGATTATCGCGACCTGGTGTGAGGCGTCTTGTTCCTTTGAAAGACATCGGGCCAGCGATGCAGGTGCACACGCTTATCCGTTGAACCCGATGCAGTTGCAACGGCACGCTGACAGATAGGGCGTGCGACAAGGCCGCATGTGTGACGCTGATCTGCCGCCTTGCAGGCATGCCGATCGGGATGCGATGGGTGGTGTTCCCGGACAAGCGACGAGCCTCACGTCATCACACGATGTCGGACTCATCTGCACGAGGCATGGACAAAGCGCCGGTCATCATGCGCGCCTGATGGAGAGAGGTGTTACATGGCGAAGCCGACGCTGTTCTTCCTGCACGCGCTTGGGTCCAGCAGCAACGAGTGGTCTGGCGTGATTGAGCGACTGGAGGCGCGTTTCGACTGTGTGGCGCTCGATATTCCCGGCTTTGGAGACGCGCCGCCGCTGCAGTCTGTCGACACCGCCGCACTGGTTACCTGGTTTGTCGATGAGGTGATCCGGCGGCAACCGACCTGCTGGTTTGCGGTCGGACACAGCATGGGCGGAAAGATTGCCACCCTGGCAGCGGCGCAGGCACGCGATGGCGTGGCCGGGCTTGCCGGCCTGGCCGGCGTGATCCTGGTCGCGGCATCGCCGCCAGCGCCCGAGCCGATGGAGGAGTCACGCCGGCAGACCATGCTGGCGTGGTTCGAAAAGGGCCATCCCACCCGACAAGAGGCCGAGCAGTTCCTCGACGACAACTGTGCGGCGAGGTTGCCTGCGCCTGTGAGGAACGCGGCTGTAAACGATGTGCTGCGAACCAGTGCAAAAGCATGGATCGCCTGGCTCTCATACGCCAGTCGTGAGGACTGCAGCGCGCAGGCCGGCTGCATGCACGTGCCGGCGTTGATCCTCGCCGGCAGCGAGGATGGCGACCTCGGCGAAGCCGCGCAAAGCACGTTGAACGCGCCGCATTATCACGCTGCGCAGCTCGCCGTCGTGGCCGACGCCGCGCACCTGATCCCCTACGAGCAACCGCAACACCTGGCGCAGCTGATCGCAGCGCATGTGGAGCGCAGCATGGACACGTGCCTGCCCGATGACTTCGTCAGGCTGCTCAATGCAGACCGGGTTGCCCCGCGCATGCGCAAGCTGCTGCTCAGCCGGCATGCCGGCCCACCCGCAGATGCGCAAGGCGTGCTGAGCCAGCATCAACTGGAGATACTCGGCGCAGTCGTTGCGCGCGTATTGGATGGTGAAAGCGATGCGCGCGCGATTGCACGGCGGATCGACGTCCAGCTTGCCGAAGGCGCAGGAGATGGTTGGCGCCATGCCGCGTTGCCACCCGATCGGCTAGCGATGCCGCTGGGGCTCGACACGCTCGACGCGCTGAGCAACGGCTTCGCTGGCCTGCCTGCGGAAACCCAGGACCATTGGCTGCGCGAGGTGTCGCGCGCGACGGCTGGCGATTCCTCGGCACATGGGCTGGATGCAGCGCAGCTGGCGCACTGGTTCGAGGATGTGCGCGCCGAAGCCGTGCGGACCTGGGTCAGCCTTCCCGCCACGATGGCGGCATTGGGATACGATGGCTTTGCGGTTGGCGGTGTCGGTATCGACAGCCTGGGCTATCAGCACACTGCAGCCGACCGGCAGGAAGCCTGGCAGCTTCCCGCCGAAGGCCTGCGATGAGCCGGGGCATCAACGACGCTGCGGTCGATGTGGTGGTGGTAGGCAGCGGAGCAGGCGGCGGCCCGCTGGCCGCACGGCTTGCACAGGCAGGTCTGTCGGTGGTGGTGCTGGAGGCGGGTGCGGCCTTCAGCCCCGCGGCCCATCTGCCCGATGAGCTGACCACCGGCATCTACTGGATGGAGGAGCGCCTGAGCGGCGGGCAGACGCCCACCGCATTCGGCGCCAACAATTCCGGTTCTGGCCTGGGTGGTTCGACGCTGCACTGGGGCGCCTTCTGCCCGCGTCCGGACAAGCGCGATCTGAGCCTGTCGACGCACACTGGGCAGCGCAGCATGGACTGGCCGATCGCGCATGAAGAGCTACTGTCCTATATCCGACGCGTCGAGGAGTTCATCGGCGTGTCCGGGCCGGCGCACTATCCGTGGGATCCCGAGCGCAACTACGCCTATGCGCCGCCGCAGCGCAATGCGTCGGCCAACGCGATGGAGCTCGGTTGCCGCACGCTCGGCATCACCGCCACCGACGCGCCTGCCGCGTTGGTGACCAGGGCGCATGCGCAGCCGCACCACGGCATGCGCGCGGCCTGCAACAACTGCGGCGCCTGTCATCAAGGTTGCAGCAATGGCGCCAAGGTGAGCGTCGATACCACCTGGCTACCGCTGGCGCGCGCGCACGGTGCCCAGTTGCGACCCGGCTGCCGGGTCATCGATGTCGAGCGCGATGCGCGTGGCATGGTCAGCGCGGTGGTCTATCAACAGGACGGACGCGAACTGCGCCAGCGTTGCACAAGCCTGTTCCTGTGCGCAGGCGGCGTGGAAACACCGCGCTTGCTGCTCAACCTGGGGCTGGCCAACTCCAGCGGTCAGGTCGGGCGCAATTTCATGGCGCATGTGGCCACCCAGGTGTGGGGGGAGTTCGATGCGGACATGCGCATGAACCGTGGCTACCCCTCGTCGCTGATCACCGAGGACATGCTGCGCCCGACCAATGCCGATTTCATCGGCGGCTATCTGGTGCAGAGCCTGGGCGTGCAGCCGATCACCCTGGCCAACACCCTGGCACGTGGCGCAGGCCTGTGGGGGAGGGAGCTCGTCTCGACCATGGCGCGCTACAACCGCCTGGCCGGCATCGGCATCAATGGCGAATGCCTGCCGCAAGATGCCAACCGGCTAAGCCTGTCCGACGAGTGCGATGCTTTCGGCCAGCGCAAGGCGCGTATCGACTTCAGCTACGGACCCAATGAACGCGCGATCGATGCCCACGCGCGCGCATCGCTGCACGCAATCTGGGAGGCGGCAGGTGCCCAACGCATCTTCGCCGCCGCCCGCTCCGCACACACATTGGGTACCTGCCGCATGGGCACCGATCCGGAGCAGGCCGTGGTCGACCCGGACGGCCGCGCATTCGACATCGCCAACCTCTACATCTGCGACAACTCGATTTTTCCAAGTGCGCTGGCAGCCAATCCCGCGCTGACGCAGATGGCACTTGGCCTGCGCACGGCGGAGCGTTTTCTCGCCCGCTAGTTGCGTGCCTACCACCACCTCTCTCTACCACCAGGAGTTCAGCATGGATCTCGGAATCAACAATCGGATCGCCCTCATCAGTGGCGGCGACTCGGGAATGGGCAAGGAGACTGCGCGGCAGCTGCTCGAAGCCGGCGTGCGCGTGGCGATCACCGATCTTCCGGACGGTACGCTCGACCAGGCAGTGGCCGAGCTATCGGCCCTGGGGCAGATCATCGCCATCGAGGGCGACGTCACGCGCGAGCAGGACGTCGCCGCCATCTGGACGCAGGTGCGCGAACAACTGGGCGACCCCGACATCTACATCAACGCGGCGGGCGTCACCGGCGCAACCGGCGACTTCCTGGAGGTCAGCGACGCTGGCTGGCTCGAAACGCTGGACATCAACCTGATGGGCGCAGTGCGCATGTGCCGCCAGGCCATTCCCGCGATGCGCCGCAATCAATGGGGCCGGATCGTGCTGTTCGCTTCGGAAGACGCCGTGCAGCCTTACGTGGACGAGCTGGCCTACTGCGCATCGAAGGCAGGAATCCTGAGCCTGGCCAAGGGCCTGTCCAAGGCCTACGGACCGGACAACGTGCTGGTCAATACGGTGTCGCCCGCCTTCATCGCAACCCCGATGACCGACAAGATGATGCAAAAGCGCGCCAGCGAAAACGGAACCACGTTCGAGCAGGCGATTGATTCGTTCCTGGACGAAGAGCGTCCCGGCATGGTGCTCAAGCGACGTGGCCGCCCGGAAGAAGTGGCCTCGGCGGTTGCCTTCCTGTGCTCCGAGCGCGCCAGCTTCATCAACGGTGCCGGGATCCGGGTGGATTCGGGATCGGTCTTTACCATCGCGGGTTGAGGCGGGCGTCGTTCCGAGATGCGGTGAGCTACTAAGCTGCCGCGTCCTTTCTCTGCGCGCGTTACCAGGTGCCGGTAAGTGGGCGCATGCGTAATCGGCTGTAGGAATACTGCAGCCACGTTGCCCGGGAAACCAGCTCGTTTCAGCGGAGTGGGGCGCCCACGTTCACGGCGACGCGTAGCCTGCAGGCTGGACTACCACCGGCGGCGCGCGGCCGCTCGAAGCCCCTCGATACCCCTCACACACCGCATCGCAGACATCGCCTTCGGCAAGGCAGAAGGCGCTACTTTCTGCTTCTCGCTGCGGCATCGCTTTCACCGGCCGCCGCCAACGCTTTCGGCGCGAACTGATACCCCATCGAGCGCCAGGACGATGCGATGCCCAGGTCATAGCCATAGACCAGCGTGACGTGGATGGCCGACATGGTGGCCGCCTTCTTGTCGTTGGCGAGGACGACCCTGGCAAGGTGCTCCGCCAACGCTTTGTCGTCGATGCGCCGTTCGGACAGGTTGACCTGCACAACCACAGATTCGACATTCGGCGTGCCAAACACCGTGTTGTGCACGATGCGCGCGGACTGCACGCCCGGCTCGGCACTGACGGCTTCATGGGCCGCCAGCAAGTCCTTGAAGTAGTCGCTCTGCGCCAGTTGCTCGGTAAACGCCGGAACTGCTGCGGCTGCGATCATCAACACAGCGACCACCACCAAGTGCACAGGCCACACCGGCATCGGCCTGACAGCGGCGAGCGGTGTCTGCGCAGTGACCACCGTGCTTCCCACCGCAAGGTCGTGCAACGACCGGCGGCCGCGGCGATTGAACAGATACAGATAAAGGATCGAGAGCGTCCCGCCGAAGATCAGCAGCGTCAACACATACTGCAGCGGCGAGAGCAACACATCGCGATCGAACTGTGCGCCGTTGAGGAAGAACGGGACACCCAATACCGAGTAACGCAGCAGCGATTGCGGAAGTGCCAGCAGGGCATCGTCCTTGCCAGCAACGCGCACGCCCAGCAGGCGCTTGCCCAGGGTCTGCCCCTTGCAAAGCACGCTGTTCATGACACCAAAGTAAGTCAGTGCAACGAAGAATCCGAACAAACGCCCATAACCCCCCATCCGCACGAACAGATCCAGCAACGCCCAGCCAACCAACGCGCCGGCCACGCCAAGCACCAGGCAATCGACCAAGAACGCAGCAGACCGCCGCCAAAAACCCGCCGCGCCAGGCGCAGTATCAACTTCCATGTAGTTCCCCGTAAGGTGTTCTCCCGGACGCGATGATGCCATGGTGCAGTCAAGGAGACCACGAGTCGGCAGCTTTACCTGGTGATTCCCCGACAGTAAACGGGCGTAGCTGAGGAGGACAGCTTGGGAGAAAATGTGGCTGTCGATTAGGAAGATTTATCGGTGGTAGGGCGGATGTCCGGGTTTGACTCATCCCCAACGAAGACGGAGCGACTAGAACCCCGAGCTCCGCGCCGCGCAACGTCATGGGCGCATGGAGCGGCCGCGGGGGTCAGAGGACGGAATTGGCGCCGCACGAGAGGCAGCCCAAAGGGTGGGAGCGCCGCTAACCCCGCTCCGAAGCCTCCGTGGCAAGATGCCCCCAAGGAAATGAGGGTTGGGATGCTGGGACGGAGAGTGAGAAGAATCCCTGATGTTCGTTGCGCTGACATGGCTCATCGGGACTATGCTCGGCAAAAGACGCCCAAGTCTTAGGTCCTAGTCGATCCGATGACGGAGGAGGCGCGCGCAAGCGCTGCGGCCTGGCAGGCAGCCCTCGATGAGAGGCACAAGAAATGGATCGAAGACGCGCTGGCCTTTGCCGGCCGGAGGGTTGGATTTCGGCATCCGCCGGCGAGTTAACATAAATGCTAAGGAGAGCAGGATGGCAATAAGACACACACAACGCGACGTCCACTGGAACTACTTTCTAGCGCTCGAAGAGGACCTCTTCACTGTCGCGCGATACGTCGAGTTTTCGTCGCGCAACATGGGGACCTACTCCCTGGAGTTCGCTAGACTGCTACTTACCGCTGCCTCTGAGGCGGACGTTATTGCCAAGCAGTTGGTCAAGCAGATCTCACCAGACGCCCGGGTCCGCAATATCGACGACTATCGAGCAGCGATTGTGCGGTGGTCGCCAAAGTTCACAAGGCAGCAGGTGACTTTGCCGCGCTATGGCCTATCCCTAAAGCCATGGACAAGCTGGAGCCGTGGGGCTTCGCCAGACTGGTGGCTTGCCAATAATGCAATCAAACACGATCGAGCTGTCAGCTTTCAGTCCGCGACACTCAAGAATGTGATCAACGCAATGGCGGGACTCTACCTACTCTTGCTGCACAACACTAGACAGGCGGGAGTCGGCGAGCTAAGGCCCGCTCCTCGACTTTTCGTGCCATCAGGCACGCTCGCGATGATTTCCACGTATCCAGACGGTCAAGTGCTACGCTTCGTGTAGGCGCACAGTCCGACGATTGCCTATGAGGCTGCGGTCATGTCAGATGACGAAGCAAACTATGTTGCAAACAAAGTGCCGGCCCGAATCTACGGCTCGCGCTCATTCGACGTGAGTGCATACACAATGGTCGATGGGAAGCCAGAGCGCGTAGTTCGTACCGCAAGATATCTTGACCGCGTCTTTCCTGATGTCGAAGGTGAGGTCCTCGCAATCGTGAAGGAGGAGCTCGTCCTCCGCGCTACGCCTACAGGCAAGAGGCAAGTAAAGCTGTTGGTTGTGGAAGATCCACGAAAGGTCCGATCGCTCTACCTCCAGTCTTTCGATATGAGTGACGGCAAAGATGTTCCGAGCCGGCGTAGTCACTTCGTGCTGAACGGAGCAGAGATCGATGATCTGTTAGAGATCGCAGCTTTGGCGGCAGAGGGCGACTTCCAAGTTAGCGGGAAGTTCCGAATCGGCGTAAACCAACTGCAACGTCTGGACTTGACTCCTGACGCCATTCGCGCCCTCGTCGGGAGCAACTCTGCTTTGATGGAAGAGGTGCTGCGAACGGAAGTCACGCAGCATGACATGGTCGCCGTTGCGTTTCGCCGCGCCCAGATAAGGCGATTTGAGCGCCTTCTCGTTGATGAATCGTACTTCGACAGCGAGAAAGAGCGTACGGGCTTAAGTGACGAGCGCGTGTGGCAAGCCTTCTTCGAAGAGAATCGGTGGATCTTCGGCGGCGCGCTCTTTCTTTCCTCAACGGGCGCTCTTGATGAGGGTAAGCTTGAGCGAACCGTAGCGGGTGCATCGGTGGCGGGCCCCGGAAAGCGTGCGGACGCGCTCCTTAACTCCAGAGGCAGAATCGGCGCACTTTGCTTCGTAGAGCTCAAAACTCACAAGACCCCGTTGCTTAAAGCAGGTCGTCCTTATCGGCCTGGAACGTGGCCTGTCTCAGATGAGCTCAGTGCCGCAGTGACTCAGGCACACAGAACGGTCCAGCTGGCTGAGCAATCAATCCAGAAACAGCTCAAGATTGTTGACGAGTTCGGCAATCCGACCTCCTGCGATGTTTTCCTGATACGCCCCCGATCCGTCGTTGTCTGCGGGGATCTCGCGGAGTTCAGGGGTGAGCACGGGATCAACTATGACAAGTACAGCTCGTACGAGCTTTATAGGAGACACCTGGAGCGGCCAGAAATAGTAACCTTCGACGAGCTCTTAGAACGCGCCAAGCTGCTTGTCGACGTGTCGCTAGCGTGACGCGGATGAGCGCGAGAACATGCCGATGATGTGGCGATCGCAGTGCTCGAGGGCAACGTGCTCTCTAAAGCTGGCGTGTCGCGCTCACTCATCACGTATCGGGCAGCTAAGCGCGCACGCCACTTTATTCGTCGCGGCTTGCGGTGAGGTACTTGTGGGAACTGTCTTCGGGCTACAGCGCATCAAGCATGAGCGCAGCAATGTTTCCCATCGACTCCACCGGGAAGCGCGCTTGAGCCTGTGTAACCGTGCTCAGCCAGGGGCGGCCGTGCCCGGTTCCTTGCTTGTTTCTTAGTGCGTTCAAAGCGCAGCCGAGTTCATAAGCGGCCCGCTCGACGCGCCTTTGCACTGGCTCGCCTGGAACTACTGGATCGCTGGGCGTAGCTAGCCCTAAGGCCGTGAATGCCTGTCCAAGCAGAGTAGGGAAGTTGGCTGTTTCTACGTACGAACCCCAGCGCTGCACCAAGGCATGCCCGGCGGTCGCCTCTAATAAGTCCTTAGCAGTACCGGCAACTAGGGGGCTATCAAGAGCGCCGCTACGGGCCCGCTCCGCGTGAGCCCGAAGTGCCACGGTTAGTTCCTTCGCGGTCAGCGATGATAGAACTTTGGGCTGGAGCGAGCCATCAGCCCCCAACTGCCAGCCCTCTAGGTCGAAAGCGGCTGACAGGTTGGCAATTGCATCCGCGCCACAATAGTTCGCGGAAGCTAGGCGAAAGCCTCCGTAGCCCTGAACCGTAGATAGCAGTCCGGTGACAAGAACCTCTCCGGAAGGCCTGTCGTGTGACAGCGCCCAGCTCAGCACTGCGCGAACTCGCTTTGACTTCCCGACAGGCTTTGATTGTCTGCCGGGATCTACCGAAGCCAGCCTTGCCTTATCGATCTGAAACTCGATGTCCGAGTGGCTTGGCTCGCGCTTATCGGTCTGCGAGTCATCTATTAGACGTGCGGCGGCTACGAGGATTGCGTCGTTTAGTGGGGGCGGTTCGACATGGGGTGGGCTTCTCCGATCGAGGCTGTTACCGAGGAATCAGTCCCACGCGCTCGCCCGGCTTGGCGGCGTCACCCGCAAACCACTGATAGTGGACCTTCTCGGCCACGTCTTTAGGGGGCTCCTTATTCTCGACGATGATCACTTGGATTCCGTCGTCGAGGTGCGTGAGCGATTCCCAAAAGGAGGCCTCGATTCCGGGATCAACTGGGCCATCGCCGGTAGAGCTAGACTTGCCCTTCTTGTAGCTCGTCAGCGGTGAATCAATAATCACCATGCCTGGGTGGGGCTTGCCCTTATTCTTGCAGTAGCGAAGAAGCCCTATCGCGAAAGCTGCATAGAGGACCGCGCGAACGCCCTTGCCATGCGATTGGCGCGATTGACCATCCACAACAATGTCGTATTCCTTCTGGTCAAAATCCACTCGCCCCGGACCGTTCCAGCTCCACTCGCCCAGAATGGTCTCAATCTCGGAGCAGAGGTCTCGCAGTGCCTTTGCGGGCAACTGTTCCCAGGCTCCCTTCTCTTGCTTGGTGTCCAACGCGGTCTCGATCTGTCGCTTGCGCTCGCTGAGGTTGCGAATCTGATCTCGCTCGCTACTGGCGCGCTCAAGTTCAATTCTCTGATTAACCAAATTGTCGAGACGGGCGGCGACTTCGGTGAAGGATGGAAGGACGGCCTCAGAAAGCCTATCTTCGATTCGCGATACGCTTGCCTTAGCCGCAGCGGCTTGCATGACCCGCTCTTGCATGCGTGAAGCCACGGCCTCAATAGTCGCCGCCAAGTCCGCGCGATGCCCGAGAATCTTTCCCGCTTCCGCCCGCGCTGACTGGTGGACGCTCTCTGCGGATGCTTCGGCGGAGTGTTCATGAACGCCGGCCATGACCTGATCGCAAAGAGGGCAACGCGTCTCCTGCAACTCCTTGAAGTAGTGAGCGCCCTCGGCCACGAAATCAAGGCGCTCCAAGTCCGAGGCATAGCGGCCATCAAGTAAGTGGTACCGCGACAGCAGCTCATCCAAGGCAATGATTTGGGACTCAGCCCGGTTCAGCTGGTCGGTGGACGCCTCTCGCTCTAAATGGAGATTTGTCCTTTCCTCGGTGATCAACGCGAGCTGGTCACTAATGCTGCTAATTACTTCCTCAATCTCGTCGGAAGTAGCGGGCCCCATAAGCTGGCGCTTCGCCGCGCGCTCTTCAAGAGGCGCTAGAAGTTCCGTGATAACGCCAAGTTGCGCAGTAGAGCGCGCCTTTACAAGCACCTGTTCTTCGCTGGTTACAATTCCTGCGTCATCTTTCCCTGAAAGCATGAAGGAAAAGGTGCGCTTGTGTGCGGTTTCACTAAAGCCACTCTTTCCAAGGACCGGCGAGCGTTCATCAATTACAGCGATCTCGTCGACCAAGAGAACGGGAAGGAACATGCGCATGGAAAGGCGCTGAGTCACTCCGCGATCATTCTTGCGGAGCACGGCCTCAGGGATCCCGGCGAAAGGAAAGAGGACAGACGAGATGTCTTTGCCGCCTTTGCCCGTTCCGCGTTTCGAAGTCGCGACTTCGGGTTGGGTTGCGCCAATGGATTCGAACTCGGATCGGTAGACGGCGATCCTTCCTCCGGCCAAGCTGCGTTTGAGTGTCAGGAAGTGTCCGGCGGAGTTCTCAAGCTCGACAAAAATATCCGAGTATGCCTCTGCCTCGGGGATTCGTTTCCTCAGTTCATCTGCACCGAAGACGTAGTCAATGCAGTGAAGCAGGTAGCTCTTTCCGGTATCAGACTCGCCCGCAATAATGTTTCCGCCCGGTTCAAAAGTTTCCGTGGCATCCATTAGGCCAGCGCCACGCAGTACGAGCTTTCGTAGCTGAAACATCGTTCTACAACTCCAAATCGCGTAGCGCCGTGAGCCGCTCAAACTCGGCTCCCCATTTGCCAACATTGGCCGACATGAAGGCGTTTAGCTCTTCGTCCGAATGGCTTCCGAAGTTCGATACGATCCACTCGGATCTATGGCGAAGTGCTTTGGCGTAGTCGGACTTGAGTAGATCCACAAATGCTGTGGTTAGCGCGGTCGCTCGGTACATGATTCCCGTGCGGTCGAAGCTCTTTATGAGCAACTCACGGGAGAACATCTGATTCAATCCGGCGCGCACCAAGTCACGTTTGACCAGTAGCTCTGTTCCACGAAGAGGCACAGCTGGATGCAGGCTGGGCGGCCCATCGAGTATGTCGCCAGAGTGAACAAGGAGATAGTCATATGAAACGAGCCGCTGGAGATCTGACGGCGCTCCATTGGTGGCGTTCAGAACAAAGAGCGTTCGAAGCCCGCACTCCAAGGGCGTGTTGAAAGGACGGGGGGATCGTGGTGAGGCTCGATTGTTGTTCATCATGTGCCGCACCACTTCAGCATGCCCTCGTTCGCCATCTGGTGACACATGCCCTCGCGGTCCTTTGCTTGCACATGAGGGGCCAACACGTGCCCACCAAGCTGAAGCGACTGCGCCGCCTTCACAGTGTCTTTGAGGCGATCTAATCCGGCCTGACCGGTTGTCGTGTACATGTAGTACAGGCCCTCACGGAACTCGACGAGCAGGGTTTCAAAGAACGCTGGATCGGCCATCTGATCGCGGGCCAGCTCTTTAAGGCCCTCAGCGCAATAGAAGGTAATGCGGGAGCGCTCAAAAATCCCCTTATAAGGCGCCAAATGTAAGAAGTCGCTGGGGTCGCTGATAGTTGTTTCCATGGCTTCCCCGATAACTTCGAACAACTGGGTGATGTAGCCGGACTCTGTCGGTACAACAGATGAAGGGGGCTCCGGCGGAGCCGGCCTTTCAATCAGCGGCGCACCGAATACGGTCAAGTGGTACCTGGTTTGTGCATGCTCGGAGATGAGTTCAAGCGGCTGCTTCGCTTTGAAGATGCTGAAATCAAACGAGGCAATGTGGTCTTTCATCTCTTCAGTGAGATCCACCGTCGCTTTGGAGGTGATTTCGCCCGCGCAGTGTTTGTCCCAATTCTCAGTTACGAAATCGCACAGCTTCTTTGGATCATCCAAGAGGTCCTGAAGAGTAGAAGTCGTGCCCTTATGCGTGACAAACCAATACTCTTCAGGCGATGTGTAGTCGCCCTTGAGCGTGTAATAGAGAACTTTGGCGATCTCACCGGCTGCGACGCCGGGTCCCAGACGGTCGCCGTAGTGCTTGCACTGATATAGCTTCCAGCGGCGCGGCTCTGTCACCGAGGGATCAAGCCACACGACCACGTCTCGTCCCTTGTCGCCGGCACCGCCGCGCTGCTGAACTTCAACGACCTCGACTTGCGTCGAGAGGTAGTCAGAGGCCCATTCAAGTGTGAAGCGCTCGAAATCTGCCGCGCTGAACTGAGCTAGCCGATCCAGCGGTTGTACGGGTAGTCCCGCTCCCACGCCAAGAAGGCGAGCATTGGCATTAGGCCAAGGGGTTGGCGGCGGTAGCGCTGATAGCGTCGCACCGGCTCCCTTGCCCGATTTACTTGAGGCCACGCCCCCCTCCCTTGGCCGTAGTACAAGTCCAGCAGCCAGAGGATAAGCCATTGAAGGAGCCAGGGTGCACATCAGTTAACGCGGGGCCCATAGTCCTCTCAGGGCAGTCAATCTTCCAAAAGCCGAGCAACGGGATTCGTCGTAGCGCCACCCGTCTGGAAGTAACCGATCACACTCGCAACCGCTCGGTGCTCGGTCATCGCCATGATGGCGGGCAGGGGTACGCCCTGACGACTGGCTTCGGTAACGAACCCGGACCGCAGGCTGTGCCCGCCAAAATCTCCCTCCAGCCCGGCCAGGCGCGCCCGCCGCTGCACGATCTCACCCACGGCGGCAGGGGACAGGGCAGGACCGACCCGCTGTTTCCACAGCCGCCGAAAGATCATCGCCCCCTCGATGATCCCGGCTGCGTCCAGCCAGTCCTGCAGGGCGAGGGCGGCCCGATCGAGGACCGGCTTGTCCGGCGCCGAGCTCGCGGTGACACCGGCCTACTGGGTCTTGCTGTGCTCCAGGCGGTAGATGTAGCCCGCCTCACCGATCCGGCGCAGGTCGCGCAGGTCGGCCGCGGCGATCTCGTTGCGCCGGCGCCCACCGCTGGCAAACCCAAAACAGAGCAGGGCGCGGTCGCGAATCCCTTCCAGACTGTCGTCGCAGGTGGCCAGCATCGCTTCCAGCTCGGCCAGGGTGATCGCGGTCTTCCTGCGCGGACGCTCACCACGTTTGACTGCGGCCCGAGTGGCACGGCTGAGTACGGTGCGGATCGCCGGTTGCTCGCAGGGGGTGGCAGGGTTTGGGTCCTCGCTTGGCAACAAACCGTCAGATCCGGATCACAACGGCCAACGTGCCTGAAGCAGTCGCGTCCTTGGCAGGGCAGTGGTGGACGTTGGCGCTGGACCACGCCCAAGTGCACGCTGATAAGACATTGGCTGCTGATCGTGCATACCTCCTAGACGCCCGAGAAACCTTAGAGCGAGATCGGCACACCATGCAGACCGACTTTGCCCGGCTGAAAAGCTCGACCCACGAGGCTCAGCAAGCGGAACAGCTCGCTGCCGCAAGGACCTCGGAGCTGGAGCGTCTTGTCGAGCAGCTTCACCGTCAGCTGGCCGAACTTGGCCAGCAGCGCGACGCCTTAGCTTTGCGTGCCACCGATGCAGAAGGCGCTAGTGAAATGCTACGGATCCAGCTCCAGGAATTGCAGGATGCGGCGCGTGCCGAGCGCGACACTTTGAGCCAACACATGCGCACCACTGAAGACCGGGCACATGCTGAGATCGACCGTGCGCGTCAGGAGTCCAAGCAGGCCAAGCAGCAGCTAGCTGCGAGCCGGCGAGAAGCGGCGCTGACTGAGCGCCAACTTGAGCAGGCGCTAGAGCGCGCACAAGGCAATGTTTCCGAGCTCCGCCAAGACCTCACGATCCAACAGGCACGCGCCGATGCGCTTGAGGCACAACTGGCCAAATTGAACGATCTGCCGGCAGCACTCGAAGCAGCTTGGCAGCAACATGTTGGACGGAGTCAGCCCAAGCAACCAGAACCTGTGCGCTCTAAGCGAAGTCGCGGCAAAGCGGCTCCCTGATGCCAAGCAAGGCATGGTGTCGTGCTGACTGCGCGGGGGAGCATCCAGGCCTTACTTAGGATCGTGTACCGCGAGAGAGAAAAACTCCTTACAACTCAATGAGTTGCATGATCCTAGCAAAAAGACACGAATTTAAAAAACTGACAAAATCAAAAGGGGCACAGTACGAGCAAAGACACAAATGCCGCCTTGAATACAATTTCGCATAATGTATATTATGTCATATTCTATTTCGTGTCTGGGCTTTGGTTGCTGCCGTAACCACGCAGCAATGTCCGCGGATCCAGCAAATCTAAGTCCCTTCTGACCCCCATATCCACTGGCAAGCGCGGTCCGCACCTGGCTTAGGAGCTGGCGGTGACGACGGGTTCATCTGTTGGCGATAGTCCTGGCCGACAAAGCCAGTCTTGCTTGAACTACGGTCACAGCACCCCTGCGCCGCTTCACAGGGCCTGGTGGCTCGATCAACCTGAAGAAAGCTCCTTCTTGCTTAATAGGCTAAGTGCGGTCGCTCAAATCCGATAAGGAAGTCATGATCTGAGAGCACCGGCGGCAGAAGCCTCCCGCGCGGACCTCGATCAACCGAGACCGAGATGGACGGTCTTCTTGCCGTACAAGCGTTCGGCCGGAATTCCCCTCCCCTCGCAAGCTTCGAGCATGCGTCCTGTTTCGACCATCTGCGCGGAATGCTCGTCGTACTCGATCCCCATGAAGTACTTGTACCAGGGCTCCAGCCCCAGCGCGTAGAGAAAAATCCGTGACGGCTGAAGCATGTCGGCGATACGTGCGGCTTGTTCGTAGCCAGAACCGTTGAGGCGACGCGACTCCTTGATCTTGCGGCTGACCAGTTTGGTGTGCAAGGCGCCGTACAGCCAAGTGTACGGGGCGCCGACACATTCCATGCCAATCGCCATGATATCCAGCGCGCCAAGTTGATCGGCGATGTGTCGGTACATGCGCGGCTCCAGGTTGGACGAATCGGCCGCCAACAGTATTCGCTTTCCGCCAAGCTCGACGAACCACGCGGCTTTGGTGCGCACGTTGAGGTCACCGTGCTCGCCCAGGAACGGGATGCTGACGATGCGTCCGCCCCGAACCGATAGTTCCTCCATGTCATCCATCTCGACTGCGTCGAAGCCAAATTGACGCAGCAGCAGGCGTAGCGAGGGATCGGCCAAGGTGCCGCCATTATTTCGCGGGACCAGCACCTTGCCGGTCTTGTGGCGCAGCTGCAGCAGCGTCTCCAAGTTGGCGTGGTCCTGATGATGGTGGGTGATGCAGATATAGTCGATGTGCGGCGGCAACTCACTAAAGCTGATGACGTCGTCGGCGAAGGATTCGCCACGTGAGGCGATCACCGGGTCGATCAAGATCGACACCTCGGCGGTTTCGATCAGAAAGCCGGCGTGGCCGAGATACTGCACACGTACGCCCTCTGCAACTGCCTGATGTTTCCGCTGTGGGGCTTGCGCGGTAAACAGCTCGCGATAATCGAGCCCGCCGCGCGTTGGACGATCGGCGAACAGTGCATCGACCTCCGCCGGGCCTAACGCTTCGGTACGTGCGCGGAACAGCTTATCGATCAGTGGATCGTTGTAGTCGGCTGCGAGCTGCAGATTGTCGCCGGCCGGCAACCTCGGCGTGCTCATTACGAACGGGCGATCGCCCTTGGCGTCGAGACGACCGAACAACAGATTCTGGAGTTGCGGTTTGTAATACCGGCTACGGTACAACAGGCCCTCGATCAACCGATAGGAGGGGCGGTGTTCCAGATCCATGGTCAGTTCAACGTAGCCCTTCAGCGATTCGGGTACACGCTCGTAGAGCGGCTCGACCGACTCGCCGCTGGTGTGTTCGCGCAACATCTCGTCCAGCTGACGCACGGCGTCAGACAGTTCGACTAAGTCGGCATGATCATTGTCGATTGTATCCACCATTGCGCGGATAGCGGGGAGCTGATCCTCGCTGCAGTCCAGGTACTCGGAGCCGGCCATCCCCGGCTGCTTGACTGCCATCATGTGCAGCTTATGGTTCTTGACGAACGAGTTCATGATTCGGCGATGGGTGTGGACCATGTGCCGCGCGCCAGTCACTGGCGGCAGCAGGTAGGGCCATGCATACCAGCCGTTGATCAGCGGTTCGAAATAAACGTCCTCGCGCAGGTACAGCGAGTCGGATGAATCAGACATGGGCATTGCCTTCCTGATGTTCTGACTGGTGTTCGAGCTTGTTTTCCTGCCGGTGCTCCGGCGTGCGGTGCGGGTTGTGCGATGCTGGATCGGGCGAGAGTCGTTCAGCGCCTGCGATCTGCTCACCGCGCAGCGTGCGTCCGACGAGCGCGATCAGTTCGTGCATGTACCTGTGAATGAAGAAATGACCGCCGGGCATGCGATGCAGAGTTGCCGGTCGCAACAGCTTCTGTTGCCAGGCGCGCGTGCGCTCGATCTCGAAACTATCCTCTTTGCCGTGCACCAGCGTCGTTGCGACATCCAACGGGACCGGGTGCTCGAACCGGTAGCTCTGGCCTTGAGCAAAGTCTGCGCGCAAGCCAGGCATTACCACCTTCAATAGCTCACGGTCGGCCAACACCTCTTCAGACGTGCCCTGCAGCTCGCGCAGCACCTGCACGAACGCTTCGTCGGGTATCCGAAGATAGTCACGTTCTTGGATGCGCGTCCATGGCGCGGGACTGCCGGTCAGGATCAGGTGCCGTGGCATGGGCAGGCCACGTTGCTGCAAACGGCACGCCAGTTCGAATGCGATCACCGCGCCGTTGCTGTGGCCGTAGAAGCTAAAGCTACGCTGCGCCAGCATCGGTTCGATTACCGGCATCAGCCCGTCTATCAGCGCCGCGATCGTCTGGCATGGAGGCTCGAGGATTCGTGCCCCCTTGCCTGGCGCCTGCAAGGCGAAGAGCTCGTAAGCATGGTCCAGCAGGGCTGGCCATTCGCGGAACAGATAAGGGTTGCCGCCGGCATACGGGAAGCAAAACAGCCGTTCCCCTGCGCTGGGTGCTGAGCACCGCACCAGCCAGGATCCGGGAGCGCGATTGGCTACCGCGTTCATGCGGCCGCCTCGTGCGGACGGGCCATGCCGACTAGAACCTGGCGGTTGCCGGCGAAGGTGCCGCGACCATGCGAATAAAGCATATTGTCGAGCAGGAGCAGATCGTTGCGTTGCCATTCGAACGCGATCTGGTGCCGCTGGTAGACCCCGCGCACTTGGTCCAGGGTCGCCGGGTCGATCGGCTCGCCGTCGCCGTAGTAGGTATTGCGTGGCAGCTCGCTCTCGTCCATGACGCTCAGCAGGCTGGCGCGCAGTTCCGGTTCCAAGTTGGTGACGTGGAACAGATGCGCCTGATTGAACCAGACCTGTTCTCCACTGTGCGGATGTGTCGCAGTGGCCTGATTGATCTGCCGTGTACGCAACCGTTCTTCATCGAGCCATTCCCATTGCAGACCGTTGGCTGCGCAGAAGGTCTCGACCTCGGTGCGGCTACTGGTCTGGAACACCTCGCTCCACGGGATGTCGATGTCCGAGTAGTTGCGTACATACATCACCCCATCGCGCTCGAAACGCACGCGCACGTCATCGGGAATATCAGCCAGTACCTTGCGGCTATCGCAGATTGGCGTTGCGCCGCCGTGGCTGGCCGGCATCGTGCAGAGAAAACCGATCCGCATCGCCCAGCGGTTCGAGTACGAGTTCTCGTTATGCTGGGGAATCACTTGATCAGGATGATACTCGGTTGCCGTATAGACACTGCCGCGTAGCTCGGTGCGCGGGGTGGACCGGTATGAGTATTGGATCAACTCTTCGCCAAACAGCGTCGTCAACACAGTACCGAACTGCTGGCTACCCAGAAAACGGAGCCCGCGGATCAGCAGCGCGCCATTCGCCTGGAGCAGGCGTTCGATCTGGCTTTGATTGTGCTCGGCCCAGTCGGTCACCCGCACCGTGCCGGTATCGACTTCCAGCAACAACCGGGTGCCCTGGATTGACTTCAGATCCTCGCATCCCACCTGACTCAGGTCTTGCATGTCTCTTTCCCCTAGCGGCCAGTTCCAAGTATCCAGTCCAGTGCGATACGCCAGCCGGAATTGTCGACGACGTCATTGCAGACAGCCAAAGCGCGGATAGACGTGAGCACGTGCTCATGCAGGCGCCGGATGCGGCTGCAGCGCATCGAGCAATGCAGCGGCCAGGGCGTCGACGTAGGCCTCCTGCAGCATGCTCAGATGTTCACCGGGCACCACGGCGTGTCGTGGCGGACGAAGGAAATGGCTGCAATCCTGCCGCGCCAGCTCGTCACCCGGCAACGCGATCGCACGCCCCCGCTCGGCACGCAGGTGCCAAGCCACGCCGCCAAATCGGGTGCTGGGACGATAGTCCAGCATGATCTGTCGCTGGGCCTGATAAACCTGCGCGAGTTGCACAACCACCGCGTGCGCAAGCTCCGGCACTGCCCCCTGCTGCTCCTGCAGCCACTCTCGACGCAGTTCCAGCACGCTGTCGAGGAGTATCAGCTGCACCTCGGTGCCCTCGCGTTCCAGCGTGCATGCCAGTTCGAACGCCAGCGCCGCGCCGAACGAATGGCCGACCAAGACGATGGGAGCACCGCCAATGGCTGCTTGTGCGCGTAGCGCCGGTAGGCAGACCTCCAGCATCGAGATCAAATCCTCGTGCGGCCGGTGCGCACCATCCAGTCCGCGCGGTTCGAACACCTGCATCTGGACCTGTTGACCGAGCGCGCGTGCCAGTGCCAGGTAAGACGCCGCCCCCAGGCCAGCGGCCGGCAACATAAACAGCGGGCGGCCGCCATCGCCGCCGAACGACACCCATGCAGTCCCCTGCTCGCTTTGGGTGGGATGGTCCTCGCGCAAGCGCTCGGCCAGCTCGCGTGGCGTGGGATGCTGGAACACATCGCGTACCGACAGCGTATGACCGAAACGCGCTTCCAGCATCGCAATCAGGCGGATCGCCAGCAGCGAGTGGCCGCCAAGCTCGAAGAAATTCGACGTGGCGCCGACCGGTACCGTTTCGCCCAGCAAGGCCGCCCATAGTGCCACCAGCGTGGCCTCGTCCTGGTCGGCCGGCGGTTCAACATCGGCTGCCAGGGCGAAGTTCGGTGCCGGCAGTGCGCGCAGGTCGATCTTGCGGTTGCTAGTTAACGGAATGCTGTCCACCGGCACGATCGCTGCCGGCACCATGTACTCAGGCAACTGTTGGCGCAGCATCGCCTTCAGGCCCAACACAAGCCTCATATCGGCGCTCTCCTCGCCATCGCGGACGACATAGGCGACCAATCGCCGTGTTACTCCGTCGCCACACGCGGTGACGACAGCAGCTCGGACGCCATCGGCCTGGCGCAAACGGGCTTCGATTTCCCCCGGCTCGATGCGGAAGCCGCGGATCTTGATCTGGCTGTCGATTCGGCCAAGGAACTCCAACTCGCCCGTCGCCAGCAGCCGCACCAGGTCACCGGTTCGGTACATGCGCATATGCGGCGCATCCGGGTCGTTGACAAAACGCTCTGTGGTCAGGTCTTCACGCCCCAGATAACCGCGTGCCAGTCCGGCGCCTCCCACCCAGAGCTCGCCGGCGACGCCGATCGGCTGGCGGCGCCCGTGCGCGTCGACCACTGCGCACGCGACGTTAGGCAGCGGCCGACCGATTGTGATCCGTTCGCCCGGGCGCACCTGCGCCGAGGTCGCGCAAACCGTGGTCTCCGAGGGGCCATAGGCGTTATGCAGCGGCACGTACTGCGACCAGGCCCAGGCGTCGTGCGGATCACACGCCTCGCCAGCGACGATCAGACAACGTAGCCCCCCGTGCGCGGCCGGCGACATCTGCGCGAGCAGCGCGGGTGGCAGGGTCGCATGCGTGATGCCGCCGTCCGCAAGCAGGCGCTGCAATGCGCGTACCGAGAGCCGCTCATCCTCATCGCAGACATACAGCGAGGCGCCGTGTGCCAACGCCATCAGCCATTCCCACGCGGCGGCATCGAACGAGATCGAGGCAAACGCCAGTACCCGGCTGTGGGGCGCAAGAGCGTAAAGCTCGTTCTGCGCATGGGCCAGGTTGACCATGCCGCGATGTTCGACCAACACGCCTTTGGGGGTACCGGTGGAGCCGGAGGTGAACACGACATAGGCCAATGCATCGGCAGCGATCTCGCGTTCCGGGTTCTGCGTAGATCGTCCGCCCAGCAGCGCGTCTCGTAAAGGCTCATCCAGCGGTAGCAGGCAGCGCTCGCCCAGGCACGGCAGCGCTTCGACCAGGTCCATGCGCGTGACCACGAATTCGGCGGCGGTGTCCTCAAGCATTGCCTCGATCCGCTCTTCCGGATACGCGGGATCCAGCGGCAGGTAGGCGGCGCCGGCCTTGAGGATGCCGAGGATGCCCACCAGCAGATGGGGGCCGCGATCCAGGCACAGGCCGATCACCGCCTCCGGTTGCACGCCCTGCTCCAGCAGGTAGTGCGCGACTTGGTTGGCGCGACGATTGAGCTCGCCGTAGCTCAGTGACTCCTCGGCACCGAGCACGGCGACGGCATCCGGATCACGACGCACGTGTTGCTCGAACAATGCATGCGCCGTGCTATGCGGATATTCGCGCCGCGATGGTCGGGTCAATGCCTGCAGAGCCTCCATCCCCTGACCGTCCAGCAACGGCAGCGAAGCCACCGTGGCATCTGGGTTGCGCGACAGCGCATCGAGCAACACGCACAAACTGTCCGCCAGCCGTTGCATCGTTTCCGGCGTAAACAGGCTACTGGCGAAGAGCCAGCTGAACTCGATGCCGCGGTCGCTTTCGCTCGCGTGCAATTCAATGTCGTAACGGGCAACGTCCTCGCTTGCGCGCGCATCGGACACGTCCAGACCCGGCATCGCGAACTGCGGCGAGGCCAGGTTGTGCAGGGTCAGGCTGATCTGGAACAGGGGCGAATGCCCGAGACTACGTGCCGGATTGAGACGGTCCACCAGGGTCTCGAACGGCAGATCCTGGTGTGCAAATGCCGCCAGCGTGGTTTCACGGGTGCGCGCCAGCAGCGTATGGAAATCCGGGTCGCCCGACAGATCGTTGCGCAGTACCAACGTGTTGATGAAGAAGCCCACCAGCGCCTCGGTGTCGGCATGAGTGCGACCGGCGACCGGCGAGCCGATCACGATGTCGTCCTCGCCGCTGTAGCGGCTCAGCAGAGTGCAGAAGGCGGCCTGGATCACCATGAACAGGCTGGCGTTGTGGCGGCGCGCAAGCGCGTGCAGGCGCGCCAGGCAATCGGCGTCCACGCGGGTACGTAGGCGGGTTCCGGCGAACTCGGGTTGTGCAGGACGCGGTAGATCCAGCGGCAGGCCGTGCACAGCGGGCAATTCGGCCAGCTGGCGCTTCCAGTAGTCCCACTGTCGGTCAAGGCGCGTGCCGTCGAGGATGCGTCGCTGCCACGCCGCGAAATCGGCGTATTGCAGAACAGGCGTTGGCAGCATCGACGGTCTGCATTCTAGCGCAGCCGTGTAGATCTCGGCCAATTCGCGCACCAGCACGCCGACCGACCAGCCGTCGCAGGCGATGTGATGCAAGGTAAGCGACAGCACGTGGCGGTCGTCGGCTTCGCGGCATAGCAGTGCACGCAGCATGAGGTCGCGTCCCAGATCGAACGGACGGGTGGCTTGTTCGCGCAGTAGCGCGCCTACCCGTTCGCCACGCGCCGCCTCGTCCAGTCCGCGCAGGTCGATCCGCTCCAGCACATGTGGAGGCACCGGCAACGGTTGCTGCACCGGCTCACCATCGTGCTCGGCGTAGACGGTGCGCAGGACCTCATGGCGTTCGACCAGACTGCGTACTGCGTGCGCCATGGCCTCGGCATCGAGCACGCCCTGCAGGCGGACGGCGGTCGGGACATTGAATTGGCGACTATCGCCGCCGAGGCGATCAACGAACCACAGCCGCCGTTGTGCAAACGACAGCGGCAAGGGGCGCTCACGGCCGACCGGTTCGATCCGCCCATCGCCGGCTGTGGCGGCCTGTTCCAGCCGCTTCGCCAGCGCCCGGATAGTGCCGTCCTCGAACACTGCGCGGATCGGCAATTCCAGGCCCAGCACGGCGGCAACCTGGGCTGCCATTCGGGTCGCCAACAGCGAATGGCCACCGAGGTCGAAAAAATTGCTTTCCACGCCGACCCGTTCGATTCCAAGCAATTCGCGCCAGATGTCAGCCAGCGCATGCTCGGCGGGCGTGGCGGGTTCGACATGCGCGGTTGCGTCTTGAATGGCCGGTTCCGGCAATGCGCGGCGATCGATCTTGCCATGGCGGGTCAGTGGCAAGGCCGCCAACGTTGCCCATGCCGACGGCACCATGTAGGCCGGAAGGCGGCGGCGCAATTGTTCACGCCAAGGCCCGATCGCACCGCCCTCTCCCGCCGCATCGGTCGTCGGCACGACCCAGGCCGCCAACTGCCGCGATTCGTCGGCACCGACCACCGCGGCCACCGCGTCGGCCACGCCGTCGCAGGCGCGTAGCGCGGCCTCCACCTCCCCCAGCTCGATCCGGAAGCCGCGCAGCTTGACCTGATGGTCATCGCGACCCAGGAACAGCAGGCTGCCATCGGCATGCCACATTGCGCGGTCGCCGCTGCGATACACCCGACCGCCGCCGCTCTGCACGAAGCGTTGCAAGGTCAGTTCAGGCTGGCCCAGATAGCCGCGTGCAAGACCCTTGCCGCCAATGCAGAGCTCGCCCGGCACGCCCATCGGCACGCGCTGGCCATGCCGATCCAGGACCTGCACCAAGACATTCGGCAGCGGTCGTCCGAGCGTAAGACGTTCGCCGACCGCGACGTCGGTCCCGGTGGCGGCGACGGTTGCCTCGCTCGGGCCGTAAGAGTTGACCACGCGGCAGCGCTGCGCCCAGCGCCAGGCCAGGCGTTCGTCGCAGGCCTCGCCGGCGACTACCAGCACCTCCGGCACGTGTTCCAGAGCCGGATCGAGCTGGGCCAGCAGTGCTGGCGGGATGGCGGCATGGGTGATCCGGTTACGGACCAGCAGGTCGGCCAGCAGCGCTGGCGCGTGCCGGTGCTCTTCATCGCAGATGTGCAGCTCGGCACCAGAGGTCAGCGCCATCATCCACTCCCACACCGCGCCATCGAAGCCGATGGATGCAAACGCGAGCACCCTCGACCCGGGACCAGCGCCGTACAACTCGGCCTGCGCCAGCGCCAGGTTGACCATGCCGGCATGCGTGAGCTGCACGCCCTTGGGTCGGCCAGTCGAGCCGGAGGTGTAGACAACATATGCCAGACGCTCGTCGCCTTCGCGGTCGTCGACTGGCTCCGGCAACGACACCGGGGACGCGGCGGCGCGCAAGGCGCGCAGGTCCCAACAACGGCACATGCTGTGCCATGGCGGCGGCGCCCCCGCACCGACCAAATGCACGACGCCGGCGTCTTCGAGCATCGCTGCGGCGCGTTCGGGCGCCTGAGTCGGGTCGATCGGCAGATAGGCTGCGCCGGTCTTGAGGATGGCCAGGACGCCCACCGGCATCGTTGCATCGCGCGGCGTGCTCAAGGCGACCACCTGACCGGGCCCGATTCCCGCCGCACGCAGGTGCAGGGCCGCGGCCTCAGCCCAGCGGTCCAGCTCCGCATAGCTCAGCGAGCAGACTGCATCGACTACCGCGGTCGCGTTGGGTGTCCGTCGCGCAGCCGCTTCGAACAGCGTCTGCGCCTGCAGATTGGGGCGCGCCGACACAGGACCGCACTCCAGCTCGCGTAGCCGCGCCAGCTCGGCGGTGCCACATACCGGCAGATGATGCACCGGCTGCGTTGGGTTGGCGACGATCGCATCCAGCAGGACTTCCAGACCATCGGCCAGGCGCTCGACGGTAGCGCGCTCGAACACACTTTCGGCCCAGCTCCAGGTGAGGTTTAGACCATCGCCGGTTTCGGCGGCCACCAGCGCCAGTTCGCCGTCAATGCCGGCCGCGCCAAGTTCCCACGGTTCGATCTCCAAGTTATGCAGGTTCAGTGCGGCGCGTTCGTGGTTCTGCAGCGCGAAGGCGATCTGGAAGAGCGGACCATGACTGGTCGCGCGTTCCGGTGCCAACGCTTCCACCAGCGCCTCGAATGGCGTCGCCTGATGCGCGAACGCGTCGAGTACCATTTCGCGATTGCGCTGCAGCAGTTCGCTGAAGCTTGGTTCGCCCGACAGATTGCTCCGCAGCACCAGCGTGTTGACGAAAAAGCCGATCAACGGCTCGACTTCGGCCTGCAGACGGCCGGCAATCGGTGTGCCAATGACGATGTCTTCGGTGTCGCTCCAGCGACCCAGCAACAATGCGAATGCGGCTTGCAGAGCCATGAATAGCGTGGCATCGCCGTCGCGCGCGATCCGCTGCAACCGCTCGACGCGGTCGCGGTTCAGTTGTCGCTGCAGGCGGCCAGCGGCGAATGCGCGTTGCGCCGGGCGCGGACGATCCAGCGGCAGCCCGTGCACCGGCGGCAGCCCATCGAGCTGACCGCGCCAATACGCCAGCTCGCGGGCAAGCGTCTCCTGATCGAAGGTCTCACGCTGCCATCGGGCGAAGTCGCCGTATTGCACCGGCAAGGGCGGCAGCGCGTTGTCGTCGCCTACGCGAAACGCTTCGTACAGGGTCACGAACTCACGCAGCAAGATGCCCTTCGACCAACCATCGGAGGCGATGTGGTGGGTATTGACCACGAGCACGTGATCGACCTGGTCCAGATGCGCCCACAGCGCACGCAGCATTGGCGCCGCGGACAGGTCGAACGGCGCGGTCGCCGCCTCGCGTATTGCTTCCTGCAACCGTGCTTGGCGGATGTCGCCATCGAGTTGGCGCAGGTCGACCCGGCGCAAGGGCGCTGGCATCGGCGCACGCACGATCTGATACGCCTGCTCGGCATTGCCGGCAAAACTGGTGCGCAGCACGTGATGGCGCTCGATCAGCGCATCCAATGCACGTTGCAGTGCCGTTGCGTCCAGCTCGCCACGAAGCCGCACTGCAATAGGCAGGTTGTAGTGCGCGCTGCCGCCTTCCAGGCAATCGAGGAACCATAGCCGCTGCTGCGAGAACGACAGCGGATACTCGCTTTGATCAACGACCGGGCACACAGGCGGCAGCGCCGCTGCGGCTTTGTGGTCGACGTAGGCCGCCAGTTCGCGCACGGTCGGATGCTCGAACACCGCACGCACCGGCACCCGCCGTCGCAGGCGTGCAGCGATGAGTCCGGCCATGCGCGTGGCCAGCAACGAATGGCCACCCAAGTGGAAGAAGTTCGCGCGGGCATCGATGGGGCCGCTTGCAAGCAGTTCGTCCCATAATGCTGCGATAGCCTGTTCTGTGGCGCCGGCCAACGGGACCTCGCTCGCCGATGCCTGCGGCGGCGGCAGTGCGCGACGGTCGATCTTACCGTTGGCGGTCAGGGGCATGCGTTGCAGCAGTACGAATTCGGAGGGCTGCATGTAATCCGGCAGCCAGCCACGCAGGCTTGCGCGTAGGGCCTCGCTCCACGTCAGCGGATCGGTTGGCGGCGATTCCGCAACGACATGGGCCAGAAGACGCGCACCGTCGCCCTCCCCCACCACGCTCACCACGACCTCCCTGACACCGTCCGCGCGCAGCAGGCGTGCCTCGATTTCGCCCAGTTCGATGCGGAAGCCACGCAGCTTGACCTGATAATCGGTGCGGCCCAGGCATTCGATGCTGCCGTCGTCCAGAACGCGGCCCAGGTCGCCAGTACGATAATGACGCAGCGTGCGGCCGGGAGCGATGTCGACGTCGACGAACCGAGCTGCGGTCATTTCCGCCTGGCCGAGGTAGGCGGCGGCGAGGTTGGCGCCGGCTACGCAGATCTCACCCGGCAGGCCGTGCGGCACTTCGCGCAGGCGCTCGTCGAGGATTCGGATCGAGGTTGCGTCAATCGGCCTACCGATCGGCACGAACGCGCGTTCTGGAATACCGTCGACAACCTGGAAGCTGACGTCGGACATCGTCTCGGTCGAGCCGTACAGATTGCACAGCACTGTATCGGGCAAGGTTTGGCGCAGGCGTGCGGCAACGTCGGATTTCAAGGGTTCGCCGCTGACGAACCAGTAGCGCAGTCCCTTCAGCCGTGCGGAGGCGCCCCCCAACTCGGTTAGCGCGCGCGCTAGCGATGGCGCTGTCACGATCCGGGAGACGCCCTGCGCCGCAAGCAGATCGGCGAAGGCCTCCAGATCGATGACGGTATCGGCCGGCACTACCAGCACCGGCATCCCGGCGGCCAGGGGCACGAACAATTCCCACACCGCGCGCACGAAGGCAGTACTGGTGATCAGGCAGGCAATCTCATCGTCGGCAACCGGGAAGCGCCGGTGCATCCAGCCGATCCGGTTGGCCAGCGCGCCGTGGGTACCGAGCACCGCCTTGGGCTGTCCGGTCGAGCCTGAAGTGAACAGAATGTGCGATGCATCGTCGGCGGCCATCGTCGGCCACGGACGCGCCGGTCGGGCGTCCCGCGGAGAATCGACGATTACGATCGGCATGGCGACGGCGAGGCGCGTGCGCAGATCGCTCCGCACCAGCAGGGCGCGGACCCGCGCCTCCCCAAGCATATAACCGAGGCGTTCATCGGGCAGCTCCACCGCTAACGGCACGTAGACAGCGCCGATCCGCAATGTCGCCAGTACCGCAACGGCATAGTCGATTCCGCGCGGCGCGAATATCGCAATTGCGTCGCCGCGGCCCAGGCCGTGCGCATCGAGTTCCTGCGCCAGCGCCTCGACCCGCTGTTCGAGCTCGCCGCGCGAGATTCGCGCGTGCTCGTCGATCAAGGCAAGCGCGTCCGGCGCCTGCATCGCCAGCACACGGATCTGCGCATGAGCAGCGCCGTCGAATGTCCGTTCCGGCTCCGCGCTCGACGCCTTCGGCGGTGTTGCGGGCGCCGGATTTGACTGCAGCGGCAGGTCGGAAATCCTCTCCGACGGATCGACGACTGCCGCCTCCAGCAGGCTTAGGAAGGCGCGGTTGAAACGGGCGATGGTCGCCTCTTCGAACAGCGAGGTGCGGTACGACCATTTCAGGACCAGGCGCTCTCCGACCACACGCGTGTACAGGGTCAGATCGGCCTTGGACAGGTCTTCTGCGTCATCGCCTTGCAACGGCGACACTTCCAGATCTTCCGGCGACTCCGGTGACGGCGCGCTGGCCTCGAAACCGTTGATCAGAATTTGCACCAACGGCTGATGGCTCAGGCTGCGCTCGGGTCTGAGCTCGTCGACAAGCATGTCGAAGGGAATATTCTGGTGGCTGTGTGCATCGAGCAGCACCTGCCGGTTGCGGCGTAGCAGTTCGATGAATTCCGGATCGCCAGACAGATCCGAACGCAGGACCACGGTGTTGATGAACAGTCCGACCAGTCCCTCGAGTTCGTGGCGTTCACGCCCGGCCATCGGCATGCCAACAACGATGTCGCTCTCGCGACCGATCCGGCGCAATAGCACTGTAAAAACACTGTGCAGCAGTGCGAACAAGGTGGCATCGTGCTGCCTGCAAAACGCGCGCAGGGCCGCGGTCCACGGCGCGTCCAAGACCTCGAACAAGGCGCGACCGGCAAAGGATTGGCGCGCCGGGCGTGGCCGGTCCAGCGGCAGGCCGTGCAGGACCGGCAGCCCGGCCAACTGCTTGGTCCAGTACGCCAGTCCACCGGCTTGGGCCTGCTGCGCCAGTTCGAGGCGTTGCCACGCGGCATAGTCGGCGTACTGAATCGGCAACGGTGGCAGCGCAGCCGGTTCGCCACGCCGATGTGCGGTGTAGCTGGCGAGGCATTCGCGTACCAGCACCTCGTTGGACCAGCCGTCGGAAGCGATGTGGTGCAGGGTCAGCAACAAGGCGTGGTCCTCGCTGCCCAGGCGGACCAACGTGCAGCGCAACGAAGGATCGCGCTCCAGGTCGAAGCCGCGCCGCGCCTGCCCACGTGCCAGCGAGGCCAGCTCGCGTTCGCGCTCCGCGGCGGCTAGCGCCGTCAGATCGACACGCTCGATGCGCAGCGGACGTGCAGCGTGTACGACCTGTACGGCGCCATCGTCGACGGCATGGTAGGTCGTGCGCAGTATTTCGTGGCGCTCGACCACGCTGTCCAGCGCCGTCTGCAGCGCGACCGGATCGAGCGCACCACGCAAGCGCAGCTGCATCGGCATGTTGTACTGGGCGCTGTCGCCTTCCAGACGATCGATGAACCACAACCGCTGCTGTGCGTAGGACAGCGGCAGCGGCTGCGAGCGGTCGGCCCCGGGGATCGTCTCGGCGGCTGTCTCCGGAATCGCCTCCAGCGCCGCCGCGAGGGCCTGCAGGGTCGGGTGTTCGAACAACATGCGCACAGGCACCCGCCGTCGCAGCAGCTTGCTGGCTTCGCCGACCACGCGCATCGCCATTAGCGAATGACCGCCCAGCTCGAAGAAATGGGCGCCGCGACCGATCGGTGCGAGTCCGAGGACACGCTCCCAGATCGCCGCCAGCTCTCGTTCTATGGGGGTCTCCGGCGCTGCCGAGTCGTCCCGGGAGCGTTCCGGCGCCGGCAGGCGTTTGCGGTCGAGCTTGCCGTTGGCTGTCAGCGGCAGGCTCTCCAGGGGTACGTAGACCGACGGCTGCATGTACGTCGGCAAGCGCGACGTGGCCACCGCGCGAAGCGCCTCTTCCCAGCCCTCGCCCGAGACACCGCTTACCCAGGCCACCAGGCGTGCCGTAGCCCCCTCCCCGTGCACCCCCACCGATATCTCGCGCACCTGCTCCCGCAGCGCCGCCTCGATCTCGCCCGGCTCGATCCGGTAACCGCGCAGCTTTACCTGCCCGTCCATCCGGCCCAGGAATTCCAGCGCCCCGTCCGCTCGCCAGCGTACCCGGTCGCCGCTGCGATACATTCGCCCACCCGCCTCGAACGGATCCTCCAGGAACCGCTCTGCCGTGCGTGCCGCATCGTTCACGTAGCCACGCGCCACGCCCGCACCGCCGATGTACAACTCGCCCGGCACCCCACGCGGCAACAACTGACCCGACGGCCCCAGCACGTAGAGCCGCGTATTGCTCATCGCTCGACCGATCGGCAGTGTGCCCTCGCCCGACAGCACTGCCTGGTCCAGCCGCTGCCATGTGCAGCCCACTACCGTCTCGGTCGGACCGTAGTGGTTCACCAGCCGCGCCTGCGGATACTTGGCCTGCAACGCACGCGCCAGCGACGCTGGGAACGCCTCGCCGCCGATCACGAACGCATGCGCGCCTGCACGTGGCGATGCGTCGGCCAGCTGCAGCAGCCCCTGCACGTGCGAGGGCGTCAGCCGCAGCAGCCATGCTCCGTCTGCCTGCTCCAGCCGCCGCGCCAGCGCCGGCAACTCCTCTCCCGCCGGCAGCAGCTCCACGCACCCGCCTACCAGCAGCGGCACGTACAACGACGGCACCGTCAGGTCGAACGCGTGCGAACTCGCCACCAGCGATCCATCCAGCGCCTGGTCGTAGTAACTCTCGCGCGCGAATGCGCAATAGTCGGCCAGCCCGGCATGGAACACCTCCACCCCCTTGGGTTCGCCGGTCGAGCCGGAGGTGTACAGCACGTAGGCAATCGCATCATCGGCCAACCTCGTCTCCAGCGGCTGCGCGGGGTACTCGCCAAGCCAGTCCGGATCGGTGCCGGCGCCGTCCAGATACAGCATGTCCACCCCGCCCAGCGAGGCTGGCGCAGAGCTGCTTTCGACCAGCACCACGCTGATGTTGGCGTCGGCGATGATCCGTGCCAGGCGTTCACTGCCCTGGCGCAGGTCCAGCGGCACATACGCAGCGCCGCTGGAGAGCACCGCCAGCAGCGCCACCGGCAGTGCCAGCCCGCGCTCCATGCAGATCCCAACGCGATCGCCTGGGCCAAGGCCCTGTTCGCGCAACGCGTGGGCCAGGCGGTTAGCGTGCGCGGCCAGGGTCGCGTAGTCGGTGCTCGCCCCGGTCTCGGTCGCGCGCAGTGCAATCGCCTGCGGGCTCCGCGCAGCCTGGGCCTGGAACGCGTCGATGAGGCCATGCGCGCGCGTGCGCGCCTGTGACCTGCCGCGGCCCAGCGCCAGCAACTGTTCGCGCTCCTGCGCGTCGATCAGCGCCAGCGAGTCGATCCGCTGCTGCGGATCGGATAGCAGTGCCGCAAGCACCTGCTGGTAGGCCTCAGCAATACGGTCGATGGTTGCGCCGTCGAACAGGTCCTTGTAGGTCCAGGCCAGGGTCAGCCCGTCGCGGCCTTCGCCGACACTGAGATCCAGATCGAAATGCACCTGCTCGACATTGTTGACGAATGGTTCGATCTGCAGCCCGGGCAAAGCAAGCTCTCCGGCCTCGTGGTTCTGGACCACGAATTTCACCTGGCACAGAGGGTTGTAAGCCATGCTCCGTTCGTGGCGCAGCGTGTCGTTGACCAGGTCGAAGGGCACATCGGCCGCAGCGAATGCATCCAGCGCAGTGGTGCGTACGCGGGCGATCACCTCCACCAGCGTCGGATTGCCTGACAGGTCGCTACGCAGCACAAGGGTGTTGATGAAGAAGCCGATCAGCGGCGCCAGCTCGGCGCGATCGCGGCCGGCGTGCGGCACCCCGACCACGACATCGTCGGTCGCGCCGAATCGACCGAGCACGATTGCCAGTGCCGCCTGCAGCAGCATGAACAACGAGGCCTCATTCGCCTTCGCCAGCATGCGCAGGGCCTCGGTCTGGCTGGCGTCGACGCGGCGACTGGATTGCCGTGCATCGAAACGCTGGCGCGCTGGTCGCGGACGGTCTAACGGCAGCGAGTGCACGACCGGCAGGTCCTCCAACTGGCGGGTCCAATAGGCCAGTCCGCGTTGCAGCACACCTTGCCCCGCTTCTTCGATCTGCCAGGCGGCAAAGTCGGCGTACTGGATCGGCAATGGCGGCAGCGGATCGTCGAGCCCGGCGACGCGATTGCGGTAGAGCGCGACGAACTCGTTGACGAGCACGCCGCTGGACCAGCCATCGGAAGCGATGTGATGCAGTGTCAGCAACACCACATGGTCCGCGTCGGCCAAGCGAATCAGCACGCAGCGCAGCATGAGGTCAGCTGAAAGATCGAATGGCCGCGCCGCTTCCTGCATCGCTAGGTCGCGCGCGCGCGACAGCGCGACCTCGGGCGCCAGCGCCGACAGGTCAGTCTGCGCTAGCGGGATCGGCGCAGGCGCCAGCACTTGCTGTACCGGTGCGTCGTCCTGGAATCGATAGACCGTACGCAGGATCTGGTGACGGGCAACGATGCGGTCGAGCGCTGCCTGCATCGCTTGTACATCAAGCTGGCCACGCAGGCGCATGGCGGTCGGGATGTTGTACTGGCGGCTGCCGCCTTCGAGCTGATCGATAAACCATAGGCGTCGCTGCGGAAACGACAGGGGGGCTTGCCTGGCGTCACGGCGCGGAATCGACACAAGGCTGCCTGCGCCGCTGTCGCTTTGCAGCCAGGTCAGGATCTCGGCTTTGTGGGTAACCAGCCGTTCGCGCAGCGCAGCGGTCAAGCGCTTATCCGGATCGTCCAGCAACAGCTTTCCATCGCGGGCCTTGACCCGAATTCCGCTGTCTACACACGCCTTCAATACTTCGCGAAAACTCATAGCTCGATAAGTCCCTGATCGCTACTGTCGGTGTTGTCCATCACCAAAGCGTCACGCAACGCCGTCTCGCCCAACCGTTCGTCAAGATACGTCGCCAGTGCCGTGATCGTGGTCTTCTCGAACACGTCTCGGATCGATAGCTCAATGCCGAAGTGCTGCTTGATCTCAGCCAGAACCTTCACCGCCAGCAGCGAGTGACCGCCGATCTCGAAGAAATGATCGTATCGCCCGATCCTCTCCACCGCCAGCGTCTGCTGCCAAATCCTGGACAGCACGCGCTCGCTGTCAGTGCGTGCCGGCTCGAACGCGCTCGCCGCCGTGGCCGCGCCGTCCGGTGCTGGCAATGCGGCGCGGTCGAGCTTGCCGTTGATCGTCAATGGCAAGGCGTCAAGCACGACAAAGGCAGCCGGTATCATGTAGGCAGCCAACGTGGCGGCGAGCCGCTCCCGCAAGTCTGCGATCTCCAACGTCACGCCAGGCGCGGAGACCACGTAGGCGACAAGACGACGATCGCCGCGATCCTCGCGCACCGCAACCACCGCCTCGTCGACGTCCGGGGCGGCAGCCAGCGCCGCTTCGATTTCGCCCAGTTCGATGCGGAAGCCACGGATCTTGACCTGCTGATCGTTGCGACCGAGATACTCGATCGAGCCATCCGACAATCGTCGGCCGAGGTCGCCAGTACGGTACAGCCGATCGTTGTCAGGTAGCGTCAGGAAACGTTCGGCGGTCAGCGCTGCGCGATTCAGGTAGCCACGTGCGACACCGCCGCCGCCGACATAGATCTCCCCGGTCATCCCAAGCGGCACCGGCTCACCACGATTGTCGAGCAGGCGCAGCGACAGATCCGCCAGTGGCAGGCCGATGGGACTTCCACTGCCGCCGCGTACCTCTGTCTCGCTGATCTCCCGGTAAGTCACGTGCACGGTGGTTTCGGTGATGCCATACATGTTGATCAAGCGTGTGCGATGCAGAGCGTTGCGCTCGATCCACGGCAGCAGCGCATGCAGCTCCAGCGCCTCGCCGCCAAAGATCACCATCCGCAGTTGGTGGTTGTGGCTCTGGTCCTGGGCGGCGGTCAATGCACGGAACGCGCTCGGAGTCTGGTTGAGCACGGTCACGCCCTCATCCGCCAGCAGGCGCAGGAATTCTTTCGGTGACTGCGCCACCGGCGCTGGCACGATCACCAGGCGGCCACCGTGCAACAAGGCCCCCCAGATCTCCCACACCGAGAAATCGAACGCGAAGGAATGGAAGAGCGTCCAGATATCGCGCGTTCCAAAGTCGAAGTGGCGCGCGCAGGCGGAGAACAGCCGAACCACGTGGCGATGTTCGACCATCACCCCCTTCGGTCGACCCGTCGAACCGGAGGTGTAGATAATGTACGCCAAATGCGTGGGATCCAGGCCCGGTACGCGCGGATCGTGTTCGTCCGCTGGCGCACCTGCCATGATCGTCAGCAGTGGACAGGACACGCCAACGTCCGCATCTGCTCCGTTGCCGGTGTTTTCGGCTGGCTCATCAACCAGCAGCGCGACCGGTGCGCTGTCTTCGAGCATGTAGGCCTGACGCGCTGCTGGGTAGGCCGGGTCGATCGGCACGTAGGCGGCACCGCTTTTCAGGACGCCTAACAGGCCGATTAGCATCGGCAGGCCGCGGGCCGCCCGAACCGCAACCCTGTCGTCCGGCTTCACTCCCAGGGTCAGCAGCCGGTGCGCGACCCGGTTCGCCGCGCGGTTCAACGCGTCGTAGCTCAGGCTGTGTCCCTGGAAGCGTAGTGCTTCAGCCTGCGGCGTGCGTCGTACCTGCGCCTCGAACAGCGCCGACAGGGTGTCGACGACCTCGAAGCGCTCAGCCGGTTGCTGCCACGCCTCAAGCTCGGCACGCTCGACAGCGTCGAGCAGGTCGATGCGGCAGCCGTCGCGCATGGCGGCCGGCAGTTGTTCCAGCACCCGTTGCATGTGGCCAATCGTCCGCTCAATCAGCCGGCTGTCGAAGGTCTCGCTGCGATAACCGAAACGGATCGTCAACCGACGGTCGAGCAGTGCGCTGAGCACCAGTGGATAACTGGTCTGCTCGCTGCTATCGGCGCGTTCGATCGTCAGTTGCGGCGTTGACGCATCCCTATCGCTGCGGTTCGCTTCCTCGACCGCATCCAATGGGTAGTTCTCAAAGGCCAGCAGGCTTTGAAACAACGGTATGCCCTGCACCTCCGACAAACCCTGGATCTCTGCCAATGGCAGGTAGCCATGCCCGCTGGCGCGAGTGAAGCCGTCGTGCAGCTTCGCCAGTGCCTGTTCGAGCGCTTGGCCATCGACGAAATCGACTCGTACAGGAATGGTGTTGATAAACAATCCGACCATGGACTCGATGCCCGCTACTTCGGCTGGCCGGCCCGCGACCGTCGCGCCGAATACCACGCTGTTCTCCCCGCTATAGCGGTGAAGCAGATAGGCCCAGGCCCACTGCACGAGCGTATTGGGCGTTGTGCGCAGTTCGCGCGCCAGCGCGCTGAGCGCTGCGGTTGCGGTCTCGTCCAGTTCCATCAGGCGTTCGCGGTAGCCAGCAACACCAGGCTCGGATGTCAGGCCGCGGCGATCGATGCTTAGCGGCGTCGGCGCCGAAATGCCGCCCAGATAGCCGCGCCAGAAGTCGCGCGCGACGTCGCGGTCACGGCTCTCCAGCCACGCGATATAGCGCTCGTAAGGCACCGCGACCGGCAGGCTTGGGCGCTCGCCAGCGATGCGTGCGCGATAACAGGCCATCACATCGCGGTACACCAGCGGCATGCTCCATCCGTCGAGCAATACGTGGTGGAGGCTCCACACTAGCAGATGGCGGTCTTCGCCCAGGCTCACCAGGGTCACGCGCATCAACGGTGCATGGGCGAAGTCGAAACCTCGCGCGCGATCGCTGGCCAGCAAATTTTCGATGCACTGCTGTTGCGTAGTCGCATCCATTCCCCTCCAGTCCTCTTGCCGCCATT
The DNA here is from genome assembly GCF_040202385.2 of Xanthomonas sp. WHRI 6108. Classification (NCBI taxonomy): domain Bacteria; kingdom Pseudomonadati; phylum Pseudomonadota; class Gammaproteobacteria; order Lysobacterales; family Lysobacteraceae; genus Xanthomonas; species Xanthomonas sp. WHRI 6108. The sequence continues at coordinate 2,381,572 of NZ_CP168198.1, forward strand.
GCAGTGGGGCCTGCTTCAACACCACTTGCTGCAGCGCCTCGCCCGCGCCGGCGAACGCAGTCCGCAAAATGTCATAGCGGTCCACCACGTCTTGCCAAGCGGCCTTGAAGGCATCGACCTCCAGCGGACCGCACAGCCGCGGATGCACCTGCACCACGTAGGCCGAGGCGTCCACCTGGGAGTGGAACCACAGACCGCGTTGCATCGGCGTCGCGGCGTACAGGCGGACCAGATTCGGATAGTCGTGCAGCACGGCATCCAGCGTCGATGCGTCGAGGTGCGCAAGTGGAAAGTCCGAGGGCGTGAAAGCGCCAACACCTGGCTCCTGGCAATGGGCGATGATCCGCCGCAATGCAGCCATCGCCGCGTCCAGCACCGCGCGTACTTTCTGCTCGTCGTCGCGACGTCCATCGAAGTCCAGCGAAAGTTGCAGGCAGTTGCCGAACACCATCGCGTTGATCGCGTAGCGTGCCGAACGTTGACGCGATGCACTGCCCTGCACGCCGGCTGGTTCCGGTGCGATCTGGAATGCACTACCGGGGGTGATCACCTGATCAAACTGACCCAGATAGTTGAATGCGAGCAGGCATGCTCCGCCGTCGTCGCGACCACGCAGGCCGTGCCCGATTCCACGGTGCGGGACGGCGCGACAGCTCTCCTTGACCCCTTTGATGACCTCGCCCGTCGTGCCGCCGTGCCAGCGCAGCGGGAGTGGGTACACACTGGTAAACCAGCCGACCGTGCCGGTGGTATCAAGGGTCGGGAACAAATTCTCGCGCCCGTGGCCTTCGATCAGCACGTCGAGCGCGCCGGCCCGCCCAGGATGCGGCAACGCCATGCAGACAGCTGCTAGCAACAGTTCGTCGACACGCGTGTGGTAAGCCGCATTGCAGGACTGCAGCAACGCGGCGGTTTCCGCATCGTCGAGCGTATCGGTCAGCACGCGGCTGTCGCCCAATCGGCCGTGGTCTTCGCGAGGTGCGGCTCCGGTTCCGTCGAGATGGGCATCCCACCAGGCAGCGTCGAGGCGGCCCGGTTGTGTCTCACGCCATTCCTGTAATGCTGCGCCCCATTGTGCGAAGGAGGAGGTTTTCGACGCCAGCGTCACCGTTCGGCCGTCGCGATGCAGCGACCACGCCTGTTCCAGGTCGGAGAGCAGGATGCGCCAAGACACCGCGTCGACGACCAAATGGTGCGCGACCAGCAGCAGACGACCCTCGCCTGCATCGGCCTGGAACCAGACTGCCCGGAACAACGGCCCCTGCGCCAGATCGAAGCCACGTTGCCAGCGGTCGCATTGCAGGACCAGATCCTCGCCCAACGGCTCCACCTGCGCAGCCTGCTCCAGCATTGCCGCGTCCCAGGGCCGGTAGCGGCCCTGCCAGGTGCCGTCGTCGTCGCGATAGAAGCACAGCCGCAGCGCGTCATGGCGCTTGTAGACGGCGGTAACCAGCACGCGCAGCGCGTCGGCGTCGAACGTTGCCGGCGCAACCAGCAGAAGCGCCTGGTTGAAGTGGTGGATCTGCTGGTCTTCGCCGGCCAGGAAATCTCGCTGGATCGGCAATAGCACTTGCAGGCCCTGCACCGCATCCTGCGGCGCATCGGCACGGGCCGCGGTACCGGCCACGGCGGCCAGCGCGGCGATCGTGCGCGCCTCGAACAGCTGGCCGGTGGTGATCGCGATACCGTCCTGGTTGGCACGCGCAACCACTTGGATCGCCAGGATCGAATCGCCGCCGCGTTCGAAGAAGTCGTCGTCAATGCCGACCTGCTCGACCCGAAGTACCTGCGCCCAGATGTCGGCCAGCGCCTGTTCGAGAGGATTGCGTGCAGCCACGAAGTGCGTCGCTGATGCGGTCGGCGCGGGTGCCGGCAGGCGACGCCTGTCGACCTTGCCATTGGCGGTGACCGGCAGACGCTCCAGCATCACCACCGCCGACGGCAGCATGTGATTGGGCAGGCGATGGGCCAGGCGCTGGCGTAGCGTGCGCGCCAGGTCCTCGCCGCCATCGGCGGCGATCACATAGGCGACCAGGCGTTGTCCATGGCCATCGTCGTCGCGGGCGATTACCACTGCCTCGGCGACATCCGGTTCGGCGGCGATCGCGGCTTCGACCTCGCCCGGTTCGACCCGGTAGCCGCGGATCTTGACCTGCTCATCAACGCGCCCAAGGAAACGCAGCTCACCGGACTCGCTCCAGCAGACCCGGTCGCCGGTGCGGTAATAGCGTACGCCCTCGCTCTCGACGAAGCGCTCGGCCGTTAGTGAGGTGCGGCCGAGATAGCCGCGCGCCAACGCGACGCCCCCCAGCCACAGCTCGCCCGGTACGCAGCGCGGCTGCAGGGCTCCGTCCTCGGCGCACACGCGAAGATGCACACCCGGCAGTGGCGCACCAAGTCGCACCGGTTTGCCGGCGACGACGCGCGCGCAGGTCGCTGCGACGGTGTTCTCTGACGGGCCGTAGGCGTTGAACAGCGGCATCCGCACCGCCCAGGTCCAGGCCAGATGTTCGTCGCAGGCCTCGCCGGCGACGATCAGCACCCGCAACGCGTAATCTGCCTGCGGGTTGAGCTGGGCCAGCATCACCGGCGGCAGGGTCGCGTGGGTGATGCGCTGCTCGACCAGCAATTCGGTCAACGCCTGCGCCGACAGACGGGTCATCTCGCTGCACAGATGCAGGCTGGCGCCTGCGCCCAACGCCATCAGCCATTCCCAGGCCGCGGCATCGAACCCGATCGAAGCAAAGCCCAGGACGCGGCTGTCGGGAGTGGTGGCATACAGGGCCTGTTGCGCATCGGCGAGGTTGGACAGGCCGCGATGCTCCAGCATCACTCCCTTGGGCCGGCCGGTCGAACCGGAGGTATAGACCACGTAAGCCAATCTGTCAGGGGTGGTGGCCACCGCCGGCGTCGAATCGGCAGCACGTGCGGCGATGCGTTCCAGCGCGACCACCGCGTGCCGGCCCGCCAGCGCCTCGCGCCCGGACGCATCGGCGAGTACCAAGCGTGCGCCGGCGTCCTCAAGCATGAAAGCGATCCGTTCGGCCGGATACGCCGGGTCGATTGGCAGATAGGCAGCTCCCGCAATCAACGCTCCGAGCATCGCCGCGATCGTGTCGGCGTGGCGCCCAGCGCAGATCGCAACGATCTGCTCCTGGCCAACCCCGCGACCAGAGATCTCTGCAGCGATTGCCATCGCCCGTGCGGCCAACTCGGCGTAGCGGGTCTGGTGCCCGTCGATTCCGATCGCGAGCGCATCGGGTTGACGCCGCGCCCAGTCGAGCACGCGTTCGTGCACTGCGTAGAACACCGGTGCGGGGGGCGCCACGGTCCCCAGCTTGAGCAAACCCGCTCGCTCCTCCTCTTCCAGCAGATCGACCGTATCGGCTTTCAGCGCGTCCGGCAACCGCCGCAGCACTGAGCAAAGGTGAGCGATCAGGCGGGTGGCGGCGGCCGGCGCGATCTGCTCGGCGCGGTAGCCAAGGCGCAGCGTCAATACCCGTCCCAGACTCGCGCTGAGGCTGAGCTTGTAGCTGGTGCGTTCGGAATGACCGCTGCTCTCCATGCGTAGGCCGGCGGTCTGCGGAGTCAGCGCCGGATCGGCCATCGCATCCAGCGGGTAGTTGTCGAACGCCATGATGCTGTCGAACAACGGCGAGCCGGGCGCGATCTCCGACTCGCGCTGGATCTGCGCCAGCGACAAATAGCCATGGTCGGTGGATCGCTGGAACTGTTCATGCAATGCAGCCAGAGACTCGCCGATCGAGCCGCCGTTGAAGTCCACCCTGACCGGCAGCGTGTTGATGAATAACCCGACCATCTCGCCGATCGCCGCCACGTCGACGTCGCGGCCGGACACGGTCGCGCCGAACACCACCTCACGCTCGCCGCTGTAACGATGTAGCAGCCAGGCCCAGCTCCATTGCAGCAAGGTGTTGACCGTGGTGCGGCGATGCTGGGCCAGCCCGCGCAGCGCCTGGCTGGCCGCTGCATCCAGTTCGACGGTGAGCTCGCGATGGCCGCTCTGGCCGCTGTCTTCGCCGCGGTCGATCGCCAGCGGCGTCGGTGCCTCGATGCCGGCCAGACGCTCGCGCCAGTAGGCGCGCGCTTGGGCCGGATTCTGGCGTCCCAGCCACGCCACGTATTCCTCGTAGGGCGCCGGCTCGGGCAACGGTGCGGAGGCGACTCCACGCAACGCCGCGTAGGCGTGCATGACGTCGCGGTAAACCATCGGCAGACTCCATCCGTCCAACAGCAGATGATGCTGCGTCCACAGCAGTTGCCAGCGCTCATCGCCTACCCGCAAGAGGGTTACCCGCATCAGCGGCGGAGCCTCCAGCGCGAATCCGATCGCGCGGTCGGCTTCGCGGAATGCGTCGAAGCGCGCGCGCCAGTCACTCTCGTCGAGACCGCGCCAATCCAGTTCCTGCCAAGGCAGTTTGACGTCGTCGGAGACGACCTGTAGCAATCCATCGCCGGCGGTGTGGAAGCCAGTACGCAAAATCGCATGCCGGTCGACGGTTGCCTGCCAGGCAGCGCGGAAGGCGGCCACGTCCAACGCGCCGCACAGCAGAGGATGGATTTGCACGACGTAAGCGGAACGATCCAGGGCCGCGTGGTAATGCAGCCCCGTCTGCATCGGCGTCGCCGGATAGGCGCGGCGGAGGCGCGGATAGCGCGCCTGCAGCGCGTCGACCGCTGCCTGGTCCAGTGACAGCAACGGAAAGTCCGAGGGGGTGAACCCTCCGCTGCCGGCCTGCAAACAATGCGTGATGACCGTACGCAGGCCATCGACGATGCAGTCGAGCAGGCGCGCCGCGCTGGCGCAATCGTCGCGCGCCGGATCGTGGCCGAGCGAGAGGCGCAGGCGGCTGCCGGCAACCAACCCACTCAATGACCAGCGCGCCGAACGCCGCCGCGTCGGCGCCACCTGCATACCGGCTGCGCCTTCGGCGGCGCGCAGACCGGCCTTGCCCTGCAAAACCTGGTCGACTTGGCCCAGATAGTTGAATTCGAATTCCGGCTCTGCCATCGCCCGCAACAACGTATCGCCGCGCAGGTCGCGTAGCACGCCAAAACCCAGCCCGTCGCCCGGCACGGCGCGGCAACGCTCCTTGATTGCCTTGATCACCTCCGATAGTTCGGTGGTGGCGGCATGCAGGGTCAGCGGATAGACGCAGGTAAACCAGCCGACGGTCTGGGTCAGATCGAATTCGCCGTCCGGCGCTGTGCGGCCGTGTCCCTCCATCCGCAGGGCCACTCGGTCGCAGCCACTCCATGCGCGCACGCCTAGATAGACTGCGGCCAGCAGGAGGTCATTGATGCGGGTACGGTAGGCGGCATTGCAGTGCTGCAGCAGATCGCGGGTGCTGTCCTCGTCCAGTACGTGGTTGATGCTGCGCGCAGTGCCATGGTCGCCATGGTCGGGCATTAATGCGGGAGCGTTCGCGTCCGTCCCAGCATCGCGCGCCTGCTCGCGCCAATAGTCCAGTTCGGCCGTGGCGGAATCACTTTGAGCCCAGTGCGTCAGCCGCTCGGCCCACTGCTGGAACGACCGCGTCTTCAGCGGTAACGTGATCGGCTCACCGGCACGCAGGCTCGCATGACCGCGTTCGATGTCTTCCAACAGGATGCGCCAGGACACACCGTCCACAACTAGGTGATGCGCGACGAGCAACAGGCGCCCCTCCTGGCCAGCCGGCGGCACGAAATGCACTGCGCGCAACAGCGGCCCGCGCTCCAGATCGAAGCTGCGCTGCCAGCGCTCGCAACGTGCGTCCAACCCGTCCAGTCCTGGTTCCAGCACGACCGCTGCATCCAGGAGTTCCGTGTCCAGCGGTGCATAGCGCGCGTGCGGCGTGCCGTCCACAAGCGTGAAGCGTAATCGCAGCGCGTCATGGCGGAGGTACAACGCTCGCATGATCGGCGCCAGCACGCTCGGATCGAAGTCGACTGGCGTAGTTAGCCAAATCGACTGGTTGAAATGGTGACGGTCGACCGGGTCGTTGAAGAATCCACACTGGATTGGCAGCAGGCGTTGAGAGCCTTCGCTATCGCCCTGCGGTACCGCCTGGGTCACGCCCTCCCGCACGCGCATTGCGAGGGTGGCGATGGTCTGTGCCTGGAACAAGTCGCGGGTGGTCAGCGCAAGGCCATTCTGGCTGGCGCGGGCCGCGACCTGAATCGACAAGATCGAGTCGCCACCCAACTCGAAGAAGTTGTCGTGGATGCCGACCTGTTCCACCTGCAAGATCGCCCGCCAGATCGAGGCCAGGGTACGTTCGGTCTCGTTCCGGGGGGCCTGATAGTCACCCACCGCCAGCGACGCGGCGTCCGGCTCCGGCAATGCGCGGCGGTCTAGCTTGCCGTTGGCCGTCAGCGGCAGCGCCTCCAGCGACACCAACGCCGAAGGCACCATGTAGTCCGGCAACTGTGTGGACAGTGTCTGCCGCCAGTCCGACACACGGCCCTGGCCGCCCACGACATAACCCACCAGACGACGCCCGCCCTGTTCGGTCTGCCCAATCGTTACCACCGCCTCGCGCACGCCCGGCAGCCGCTGCAGCGCCGCTTCGATCTCGCCCAGCTCGATCCGGAAACCGCGCAGCTTCACCTGGCCGTCGTTGCGACCGGCAAACACGATGGTCCCATCCGCACGCCAGCGCCCCAGGTCCCCGCTTCGGTAGTAGCGCCCCGGGCCGCCCAGCGGATCGGCCACGAACCTCGCAGCACTGAGCTCGGGCTGGTTCAGATACCCGCGCGCCACTCCCGCCCCGCCGATGTACAGCTCCCCGATCACGCCTACCGGCACCGCACGCCCCTGCCCGTCCACGATCCGGATCGTCGTGTTGCCGATCGGGCGACCGATCGGAATCGCATGCCCCGCCAGGTCTGCCAGGACGATCTCGTGGGTGGTGGCGAACGTCGTCGTCTCGGTCGGACCGTAGCCGTTGATCAGCCGCCGCGGGCGCTGCGACCGCGACAGCAGTCGTCCCACCGTGTGCACGTCCAGCGCGTCGCCTCCGATCAGCAACTGGTCCAGCTGCCCGAACGCGACTTCCAGCGCGTCCACGTAGGCGTTGAACAGTCCCACCGTCAGCCACATCGCACTGACCCCGAACCGCGCCAGTGCCGCCGACAGCGCCGCCGGATCCAGCACTGTCGCAGGATCGATTACCGCCACCCGGGCACCGTTCAACAACGGTGCCCACAGCTCCCAGCTCGAGGCGTCGAAGGCCGGGTTGGCGCAGTGCGCCACCACGTCGTGATCGCCCAGCGGCGCAAACCCGCCGTTGACCGCCAGCCGCAGCACCGCGCCCTGCTCGACCATCACCCCTTTCGGTGTCCCGGTCGAACCAGAGGTATACATCACATAGGCCAGATCGCTGGCCTGGCCTGCCACCACCGGCGCCGTATCCGGATAGCGGGCCCACGCCGATGGCGCCAGCGGCAGGGTTGCTTGGAACCCTGCGCCTTCCAGCGCCCGGTCGGACAGCACCACCGTCGCACCGCTATCGGCCACCAGGTCGGCCAGGCGGCCGATCGGTTGCTCGGGATCCAGCGGCACATAAGCCGCCCCGGCCTTGAGCACGCCCAGGAGCGCGACCACCAGATCCAGGCTGCGGGTGGCGATCAGCGCAACGCGCTGCTCGCGATCCACCCCATGCGCACACAAGCCGTGGGCCAGACGATTGGCGCGCGCATCCAGCTCGGCATAGCTGAGCGCGTGATCAGCATCGCATAGCGCGATCGCCTCGCCGCGACGGGCCGCGCAGGCGGCAAACACCTCGGCGATGGTGGACTGGGCCGGATACGCACGGGCGGTGGCGTTGAAGCCGTGGACCAGTTGCTCGCGCTCGCGCTCGGACAGCATCGGCAACGCCGCCACCGGCTGCCCTTCGGCGTCGGGCAGTGCCTGCAGCAGCCGCTGCAGATAGCCGGCCCAACGTTGGATCGTTGCCGCGTCGAACAGGTCGGTGGCGTATTCGAGTACACCGCGAATACCACGCGCGTCGTCGGACAACGACAAGGTCAGATCAAAGCGCGTGCTGGCATGGGCCTGTTCGAGACTCGACAGGCTCAGCCCTGGCAACTTGCCTGTGGCCCCTTTGGGTGTGTTGTCGAACGCCAGCGCGACCTGGAATAGCGGGCTGTAGGCCAGCTGCCGCGAAGGTTTGAGCACATCGACGATCTGTTCGAACGGGACGTCTTGATTGGCCAGCGCGGAGAGCACGCCGGTTCTGACCTGCTCTAGCAACACCTGCACCGGGGCGTCGGCGTCGACCCTCACTCGCAGCGGCAAGGTGTTGACGAAGAAGCCGATCAGCACCTCGAGTTCTGGTGTCGGCCGGTTGGAAACCGGGCTGCCGATCACCACTTCGTCCTGCCCGCTCAGCCGCGAGAGCAAAATTGCCCATGCCGCGATCAGCGCCATGTAGGTGGACGCGCCATGCGTTCGCGCCCAATCGCGCAGACGTGTGCTCGCTGCCTCGCCCAGTTCGAAGGGCAACATCGCCCCAGCGTGCGAAGGCTGCCGGGGACGTTCGCGATCGGTCGGCAGTTCTAGCAGCTCCGGCGCTCCGTGCAGGTGCTCCCGCCAGAAGGTCAGTTGCGCTTCCAACGCGACATCATCGATCCGGCCGCGCTGCCAAGCCGCGTAATCGGCGTATTGCAGCGGCAGCGGCGGCAGGGGGTCGGACGCGCCCTTGACGAAGGCACGATACAGCGCGCTCAGCTCTTGGGTCAGGATGCCGTTGGACCAGCCATCGGACACGATGTGATGCAGGGTCAAAAACAGCGCATGCTCATGTGCGCCAAGGTGCACCAGACGCGCCCGGATCGGGCACCCAGCGCCTAGATCGAACGGAGTGAGTGCTTCCTCGCGTGCAATTGCGGCCAGGGCTTGAATGCGCGCCTCCGGGTCTAGCAGGCTCAGGTCGTCCTTACGCAGTGGCAGGCCTTCGTCCATGGGCGCGATCCATGGGGTCGCGCAACCGTCGGTCTCGGCGAAGCGCATGCGCAACACCGCGTGTCGCGCCACGATGCGGTCCAGTGCCGCTTGCAGTGCCTGTAATTCCAACGGCCCCTGCAGATGCAATGCCGAAGGCATGTGATATGCCGCCGACGCGGCGCGGTCGAGCCGATCGAGAAACCACAACCGCTGTTGGGCCAACGATAGTTGCGGCGGCTGCGCCGGATCGATGGGGACCGGCACCGTCGTTGATACCGCTGCGGCGGTTTCCAGGAAGGCGGCCAACCGTGCCGGAGTCGGATGCTCGAACACCGCGCTGACCGGCACCTGCCGCTGCAACTGGGCCGCCACCCGTGAGGCCAGCCGCGCTGCCAGCAGCGAGTGCCCACCCAACTCGAAGAAGTTGTCGTGGATGCCGACCCGTTCCACCTGCAAGATCGCGCGCCAGATCGAGGCCAGGGTACGTTCGGTTTCGTTCCGGGGGGCCTGATAGTCGCCCACCGCCAGCGACGCGGCGTCCGGCTCCGGCAATGCGCGGCGGTCCAGCTTGCCGTTGGCCGTCAGCGGCAATGCCTCCAGCGACACCAACGCCGAAGGCACCATGTAGTCCGGCAACTGTGTGGACAGTGTCTGCCGCCAGTCCGACACACGGCCCTGGCCGCCCACTACATAGCCCACCAGACGACGGCCGCCCTGTTCGGTCTGCCCAACCGCCACCACCGCCTCGCGCACGCCCGGCAGCCGCTGCAGCGCCGCCTCGATCTCGCCCAGCTCGATCCGGAAACCGCGCAGCTTCACCTGGCCGTCGTTGCGACCGGCAAACACGATGGTCCCATCCGCACGCCAGCGCCCCAGGTCCCCGCTTCGGTAGTAGCGCCCCGGGCCGCCCAGCGGATCGGCCACGAACCTCGCAGCACTGAGCTCGGGCTGGTTCAGATACCCGCGCGCCACTCCCGCCCCGCCGATGTACAGCTCCCCGATCACGCCTACCGGCACCGCACGCCCCTGCCCGTCCACGATCCGGATCGTCGTGTTGCCGATCGGGCGACCGATCGGAATCGCATGCCCCGCCAGGTCTGCCAGGACGATCTCGTGGGTGGTGGCGAACGTCGTCGTCTCGGTCGGACCGTAGCCGTTGATCAGCCGCCGCGGGCGCTGCGACCGCGACAGCAGTCGTCCCACCGTGTGCACGTCCAGCGCGTCGCCTCCGATCAGCAACTGGTCCAGCTGCCCGAACGCGGCTTCCAGCGCGTCCACGTAGGCGTTGAACAGTCCCACCGTCAGCCACATCGCACTGACCCCGAACCGCGCCAGTGCCGCCGACAGCGCCGCCGGTTCCAGCACTGTCGCAGGATCGATTACCGCCACCCGGGCACCGTTCAACAACGGTGCCCACAGCTCCCAGCTCGAGGCGTCGAAGGCCGGGTTGGCGCAGTGCGCCACCACGTCGTGATCGCCCAGCGGCGCAAACCCGCCGTTGACCGCCAGCCGCAGCACCGCGCCCTGCTCGACCATCACCCCTTTCGGTGTCCCGGTCGAACCGGAGGTATACATCACATAGGCCAGATCGCTGGCCTGGCCTGCCACCACCGGCGCCGTATCCGGATAGCGGGCCCACGCCGATGGCGCCAGCGGCAGGGTTGCTTGGAACCCTGCGCCTTCCAGCGCCCGGTCGGACAGCACCACCGTCGCACCGCTGTCGGCCACCAGGTCAGCCAGGCGGCCGATCGGTTGCTCGGGATCCAGCGGCACATAAGCCGCCCCGGCCTTGAGCACGCCCAGGAGCGCGACCACCAGATCCAGGCTGCGGGTGGCGATCAGCGCAACGCGCTGCTCGCGATCCACCCCATGCGCACGCAAGCCGTGGGCCAGACGATTGGCGCGCGCATCCAGCTCGGCATAGCTGAGCGCGTGATCAGCATCGCATAGCGCGATCGCCTCGCCGCGACGGGCCGCGCAGGTGGCAAATACCTCGGCGATGGTGGACTGGGCCGGATACGCACGGGCGGTGGCGTTGAAGCCGTGGACCAGTTGCTCGCGCTCGCGCTCGGACAGCATCGGCAACGCCGCCACCGGCTGCCCTTCGGCATCGGGCATTGCCTGCAGCAGCCGCTGCAGATAGCCGGCCCAACGTTGGATCGTTGCCGCGTCGAACAGGTCGGTGGCGTATTCGATCGCGCCGCCCACGCTGCCATCCGCATTTTCGACAAAGGTCGCAGTCAGATCGCAATGCGCGCTCTGGTGGGGCATCGACACCGACTGTACGTCCAGGCCAGGCAGCACCAAACCGCGGCCGCCGGGCGTGTTGTCCAGCGCCAGCATCGTCTGGAATACCGGATGGTGGCCGAGATCGCGCACCGGCCGCAGTTCTTCGACCACTTGTTCGAACGGCACATCCTGGTGGTCATAAGCGCGTAAGGTCGCATCGCGCACCTGAGTGATCAGTTCGGCAACGCTGCTAGCCGCCGCCGGGTTGACACGCAATGCGAGCGTGTTGACGAAGAAGCCGACCAGGGTCTCGGTCTCGCGTCGCTGACGGTTGGCGACCGGGGTGCCGATCACCACCTCACCCTGCCCGCTCAGCCGCGACAGCAGAACCGACCAAGCGGCCAGCAACGCCATGAAGAGTGTCGCGCCATGCGCAGAGGCCCAGTTGCGCAACAGCTGCGCCTGCTCCGGCGCCAGGCGCAACGGCAGGCTGGCGCCACGGTGACTTGGGCGCGCCGGCCGTGCCCGATCGCCAGGCAGCTCCAATAGCGCCGGCGCATCGCGCAAGCCTTGGCACCAAAATCGCAACGAGGCGTCGAGGCTGCCATCGGCCAGTCGCTGCTGTTGCCAACAGGCGTAATCGGCATAGGTCAGGCTCGGCGCCGGCAAGGGGTTGTCGCGGCCTTCAACAAAGGCCGAGTACAACACGGCCATGTCCTGCACGAGCAGCCCCATCGACCAGCCGTCGCCGGCGATGTGGTGTGTAGAGAAAAACAGAACATGATCGTCCTCACCCATATGAGCCAGTGCGACCCGCAACAGCACGTCCCCTGACAGGTCGAAGACGGCGCTGGCCTGCGCCTGCAGCAGTGCGTCCAGCGCGCTTGAGCGCGCTCCCTCTTCAAGCCCATCCAGTGCGTGCCGAACCATGGTCAGCGATGTCGCCGGCAACACACGCTGTACCGGCTCTCCGTCGTGGTCGGCATAGACGGTACGCAGGATCGCATGTCGTTCCAGCAGCGCTTCCAGCGCACGCTGCAATGCGGCCACGTCAAGTCGGCCGCGCAGGCGCAGCGCACCGGGCAAGTTGTATTGCGGGCTGCCGCCACCAAGGAGATCAACGAACCACAACCGACGCTGCGCGAATGACAGCGGGTAGCACGACGCCTTCGCTGCCGGTTGGATCGCAGCTAAGGCACCATTGCCGCGGCCACGCTCGAGAACGGCGATCAACGCGTCCTTGTGCGAACGGATGGCGTCCGCCAACTCCGGCGTGATCGCGCCGCGCGGCGCATTGCTGCGCAAGCGTCCTTCTTCGACAGAAAGCATGACCTGCCGTCGGCCGAGTTCATGCAGCAACGCGGCCAGATCCATGCTCACCATTCGGTCATCTCCATTGCGTCGTTCTCTTCCACCGTACCCGTTGCGACTTGTGCCCCAGCCGCAGTCAACGCATCGATCCAGGCCGCCAGCTCGACGATGGTCGAGCGAGCGAACAGATCGGCGATGCGCAGTTCGCAATCGAATTCGGCCTGCAGCGCGACCACCACCCGGGTCGCGAGCAGTGAGTGCCCACCGACCTCGAAGAAAGTACGGCGGGTGCCAACCGATTCGCGTTCGAGCACTTCGCACCAGACCCGGTGTACGCGGGTTTCGGTCGCCGTCTGCGGCAAAGTGTCGCTTTGATCCAGGCTCCAGTCGGGGGCCGGCAAGGCGGAACGATCGACCTTGCCATTGGTAGTCAACGGAAGTCCCGGCAGCACCACGATCGCCGCCGGCACCATGTAATCCGGCAGCACGGCTACCAGCGAAAGACGCGCCTGCAATGGATCGAAATCCTCGCCAGCCACTGTGTACGCGACGAGTTGACGGTCGCCGCGCTCATCTTCGCGAGCGACCACGACTGTCTCGCGCATACCCGGAAGTGCCGCAAGCGCCGATTCGATCTCACCCAGCTCGATACGGAAGCCACGCAACTTGACCTGAGCGTCACGACGGCCAACGAACTCGACGGTTCCGTCAGGCAACCAGCGACCGAGGTCGCCGCTGCGGTACAGGCGGCCATGCGCGCCGGTGTCGACGAAGCGTTCGGCAGTGAGCTCTGGCTGATTCAGGTAGCCCCGGGCCAGCCCGTCGCCACCGATCCATAGCTCTCCGACCACACCGATCGGCACCGGCTGCATCCGCTCATCCAGCAGATGTACGGTGGTATTGGCGATTGGCCGCCCGATTGGAATCGCACGCTCGCCATCGACTGCTCCAGTGATCGCATAGGTCAGCGCAAACGTGGTGCTTTCGGTCGGTCCATAGCCGTTGACCAGTCGTGCCGGCGCATACGGCGACTGCGCCAACTCGGCGATCCGACGCGGGTCGAGTGCATCGCCGCCCACTAGCAAGTGGCCCAGCTGTGCCAAGGCCGGTCCAAGCACCGGCAGATGGCTGTTGAACAGTCCCACTGTCATCCACATCGCGGTGACGCCGGCACTCAACAGCGCGTCGCGCAAGGCCGCAGCATGCAGGACGGTCTGCTGGTCGAAAACGACCACGCGCGCGCCTTGCAGCCAGGCCGACCAGATCTCCCAGGTGGATGCATCGAACGCTGGGTTCGAGCAATGGGCGACGCGATCAGCAGGCGAGAGCGGCGCAAAATCGGTGCCAAACACCAGGCGCACAATGCTTCGGTGTTCGACCATGACCCCTTTGGGCTGCCCGGTAGAGCCGGAGGTATACATCACGTAGGCAAGTTCGCGGCCACTGGCTGGCTGGCGCGCAAGATTGAGCTGCGACTCATGCGACCACGCCTCTTCGTGCAGCGACAGGCGTTGCCCCACCCATGCTGCTGCGTCATCTGCGGCAAGAACGGCAACCGGCGCAGCGTCCTCGAGCAGATAGCTCACGCGCGCGTCCGGCTGGGCCGGATCGATCGGCACATAAGCACCGCCTGCCTTGAGCACTGCCAGCATCGCCACCAGCATCGCGACACCGCGTGGTGCCACGATCGCGACCCGTGCATCTGTCACAACGCCGCGCTCGCGCAGACCATGGGCGATGCGGTTGGCGCGGGCATTGAGCGTCGCGTAGTCCAGCATGATTCCGTCGGCCTGGACCGCGATCGCATCGGGCGTGCGCGCAGCCTGCGCCTCGAACAGGTCGGCCAGCGAGCTATCGTGAGGATACGGCGCGCGAGCGCCATTCCAGACAGCGATCGTCGCGCGCTCAGCAGCATCGTGCAGCGCCGGCTCGCGTCCTGCGGCAACCGCTGCGGGCAGATCCTCGAGCACCCGCCCCAGATGCGCGACCAGGCGGCCGATGGTGGCCTCGGCGAAGTGCTCGGCGCGATAGCCCATGCGCAGCAGCAAGGTGTCTTCCAGCACCGCAATCAGCGTCAGGCGGAAATGGGTGAACTGCGGTGCCGAATCACGCTCGATTCGCAGCTGGCCCGGCAGGGCTGCCGCTTGGTCGCGGGCATCGGTCGGCAGATTCTCGAACACCAGCAGGCTGTCGAACAGCGGCATTCCGCCGGCCTCCAACTGGATCTGCGGAAGCGGCAGGAAACCGTGCTGTGTGCTTTCGACAAATTCGGCATGCTGGCGCGCCAGCATCGATGCTGTATCGGCGTCGCGGCCAAAGCGCACCGCCACCGGTACAGTCTGAATGAACAGCCCGACCATCGATTCGATGTCCGGCACCTCCGCCGGGCGCCCCGACAAGGTGGTGCCGAACACGACCTCGTCCTCTCCGCTGTAGCGATGCAGCACATAGCCCCAGCTCCACTGCAGCAGGGTGTTGAAGGTGACCTTCAAGCGTTGCGCCATCGATTCCAGTGCACGCGTGGCCGCCACCGACAGACGCAACCGGCGCTCGCGGGAACCGTGTTCGCCGTCGGTAGGCAGACGGTCCACTCCCAGCGGGGTCGGCAGCGACAGTCCCGACAGTGCTGCGCGCCAGTAGCTGCGCGCCGCGTTGGTGTCCTGGCGCGATAGCCAGGCGATGTAGTCGCGGTACGCGGCCGGCGCCGCAAGCGTATCCGGGCGACCTTCGCTCAGTGCGACATAGCGCTCCAGCACATCGCGATAGACCAGCGGCCCGCTCCAGCCGTCGAGGGTGATGTGGTGCTGGGTCCACAGCACGCGATGGTGATCGTGGCCCAGACGGAACAGCGTCAGCCGCAGCAACGGTGCGTTGGCGAAGTCGAAGCCGGCGTCGCGGTCGGCGGCCAGGAAGGTGGCAAAGCGCGCCTCCTGCTCGGCTGGTGCCAGATCGCGCAGATCTTCTTCGCGCCATGGCAGCTGGACCCGATCGAGCACGATCTGTTGCAGCGTTCCGCCGGCCTCGGAGAACGCGGTGCGCAGGATGTCGTGGCGGGCCAGCGTGTCTTTCCAGGCGCGGCGGAACGCTTCTATGTCCAGGGGACCGTGAAGGGTCGGATACGACTGCACCACGTAAGCGGAACGTTCGAGCTGACTGTGGAAATGCAGGCCCGCCTGCATCGGCGTTGCCGGATACACCTGCGCGATCGCCCCATAGCGGCGCTGCCATGCGTCCAATTGCGCCTGGTCGACCGTGGCCAAGGGAAAGTCCGACGGCGTGCGCGTGCCGGCTCCGGGCGTGCTGCAATGATCGATAACTCGGTCCAGACCTTGCACGATCGCCTCGATCAGCGCTTGCGCCGTTTCGTCGCGATACTGGGCACGGCTGTAATCCAGCACCAGCGTGAGTTCGCCGCCGAACACACGTCCGGTCAAGCCAATCCTGCGCACCCTCCGGCGACGCGGGCTGACCTTGTCACCCACACCTTCCGGCGCGGCCTGGAAGGCAGTCTCCTCGTTGATCACCTGATCGAACTGGCCGAGGTAGTTGAACTCCAGGTCGGGCGGACCGAGCCGTCCGGCAGCCTCGACGAGTTCCGGGTCGTTGCCCAGCTGATGGGCGATGCCGAACCCGATGCCGTGATCGGGAACCTCCCGATACTGCTCCTTGACCGCCTTGATGACCTCGCCTACCTCGTCGCTAGCCGCGCTGATCACCAACGGATAGATGCCGGTGAAGTAACCAACGGTTTGCGTGACATCGAGCTCGTCGAACAGGTCCTCGCGACCGTGTCCTTCCATGCGCACGCGGAATGCGCTCGCGCCACTCCACGCGCGCAGTCCGAGGTAGACGCCCGCCAGCAGCAGCTCGTTGATCTGGGTCCGGTAGGCGGCCGCACAGTCTTGTTGCAGCCGACGAGTACGCGTCGGGTCGAGGCTGGCAGTCACCAACGCGTTATCGCTCATTCGCCCGACATCCTCGGTGCCGAAGTCGTTCGGCCACGGCTCCACGTGGAGTCGGCACTGGCGCAGCCAAAACGACCGTTGCGCCGCCTGCCGCGACGAACCCACATGCTCGAGCAGGGCTTGACCCCATTGTTGGAACGAGGACGTCTTGGCGCCCAGTTCGATCGCTCGACCGGCCACGGCCTGGCCGTAGCCGCGCTCGATATCGGCGAGCAGGATTCGCCAAGACACCCCGTCCACGACGAAGTGCTGGGCCAGCAGCAAGAGACGCCCACTCTCGCCCGCACGGGCAGGCGCGAAATGGACCACCCGCAGCAGCGGCCCCCGCGCAAGATCGAAGCAGCGTTGCCAATGATCGCAACGCGCCGTCACGAACGCGGTTGCGTTGGTTTCGGGTAGGCGTTCGCGCACAATCGTTGCCGACAGCATTGCCTCGTCCAATGGCGCATACCAGGCCTGCCAGTCGCCATCGCGCTCGGCGAAGCGTAGGCGCAACGCATCGTGACGGCGATAGACCGCCGCCACCACGTCCCGCAGGATCGCTTCATCGACATCTGCAGGTGTCCTCAGCAGCACCGCTTGGTTGTAGTGATGGCGGTCCGTCTCGTCCAGGCCGATCAATAAGCGGTGCACCGGCAACAGCACCTGCCCACCTTCGATCGCCTGCTGCGGCGCCACGGCTGCAGGCGCGTCCAGCGTGGCGGCCAGCGCGGCCAACTCGGCCACGGTCTGGGCGACGAACAGATGGCGGGTAGTGAGCGCCAGCCCGGCCCTGTTCGCGCGCGATACCACTTGGATCGCCAGGATGGAATCGCCGCCGATCTCGAAGAAGTTGTCGTGCACGCCGACCAGCTCCAGCCGCAGCGCTTCCTGCCAAATCGCCACCAGCGTGATTTCATGTTCGTTGCGCGGCGCGACGTGCACGGCCTGGGACTGGTAATCAGGCTCCGGCAGTCGGCGCAGGTCGATCTTGCCATTGGCGGTCAATGGCAGCGCATCGATCGCTACGAATGCCGCCGGCATCATGTAATCGGGGAGATGCCGTTTGATTCGCTCACGTAATGCGCGCACCAGCAGCGCTTCGTTGACCTCTGCTTCGTTGGCGACGGCTGGCACCACGTAGGCGACCAAGCGACGCAGAGCGCCGTCGCCACGGACCGCGACCACGGCCTCGGACACGCTCTCGTGGGCGCGCAGCAACGCGGCGATCTCACCCGGCTCGACACGATGTCCACGAATCTTGATCTGGCCGTCGACGCGCCCGAGGAACTCCAACTCACCCTGCGCATTCCAACGCACACGGTCGCCGCTGCGGTACAGACGGCCACCGTCGGCGGCGAGTCCATCGATGAAGTTGAGCGCGGTCAGTGTTTCGTTCCCCAGATAGCCGTCAGCCAGGCCTGGACCACCGATGTAGAGCTCACCAGGCACGCCGACCGCCACCGGCGCGCCCTGTGTGTCGAGGACGCGTAATTCGACGTTTGGAAGGCCGCGGCCCAGGGTCAGCGGACGGCCGGGCACCACCTCCGCGCTGGTCGCAGCAACGGTGATCTCGGACGGGCCATAAGAATTGACCACGCGACAACGCTCGGCCCAGGCCCAGGCCAAGCGTTCGTCGCAAGCCTCGCCGGCGACGAACAGCACGCGCGGCGCCGGTGTAGAACCGATATCCAGTTGCGCCAGCAACGCCGGCGGTATGGCCGCATGGGTGATCTCGGCCGTGCTCAACAAACGTGCCAGTCGTGCTGGCGAGCGCCGGTCTTCTTCCGCGCAGACATGCAGGGCCGCGCCATTGGCCAGCGCCATCAGCCATTCCCAGACGGCTCCGTCGAAGCTCACCGACGCGAATGCCAGCACGCGGTCGCCCTCGCCCACCTGATACAGCTCGCGCTGCGATAGGGCCAGATTGATCATGCCGCAGTGCGGCACGATGACGCCCTTGGGGCGTCCAGTCGAGCCGGAGGTGAACACCACGTAGGCTGGATCCTGCGGACGCACGCCTGTCTGCGGGGCACCCGGATCGGCCGCGTCGGATGCGCCGAACAAGGCGTGGGCGAGAGCGCCATCGACCGGTACCACACTGTGCTCGCCCAACGCCGGGACCGCTTCCAGTACGCCCTGCTGGGTCAATACCAGTGCCGGCGCGGCATCCTCCAGCATCGCGGCGATACGCTCTTCGGGATAGGTCGGGTCGATCGGTACGTAGGCGGCGCCCGCCTTGAGGACAGCCAACAGACCTGCAAACAAATCGTGTGACCGCTCCATGCACACGCCAATCCGGGCCCCTGGCCCGATCCCCTGCGCATGCAAGAACGCGGCTATTCGGTTCGCGCGGCGGTCCAGGTCGGCATACGTCCACGCGTGGCCGTCGCAAACCACCGCTGCTGCGTACGGTGTCGCGCGCGCGCAGTGCTCGAACAACTGGTGCGCGCACAGTGCCGGACGCGGCAGGAGCGATGGTGCGCCGAGCGCAAGCACGCGCGCAGCATCGTCGGCTGACATCGCCGCCGACGCGAGCAATGGCGCCTGCGGATCCTTGGCGGCGGCCGACAAGCACGCCAGTAGCGCGTCGGCCAGGCGTTCGACGGTCTTGGCATCGAACAATTCGGTCGCATACAGCACGGTCATGTCGAAATCGTCGCCCCGATCGCGCACATGCAGTTCCAGATCGAAGCGCGACACGTCGATACCGGACTCCAGACCGCCCACGTTCAGGCCCGGCAGCGCGAGGTCTGCAACTTCGTCCTGGTGCATCGTGAAGCTGATTTGGAATATCGGGCCGTGGCCGAGACTGCGCGGTGGATTGACCGCCTCCACCACCAGGTCGAAGGGAATGGCCTGGTGTGCGAATGCATCCAGAACGGTGGTCCGGACGTGGCCTAGAAGTGTCTCGAAGCTTTGCGCAGTGTCCACGTGGGTGCGAATGGCCACGCTGTTAACGAAGCATCCGATCAGTGGTTCGGTGGCCGAATGATGGCGTCCGGAGACCGGCGAGCCGACCACCACATCGTCTTCGCCACTCCAGCGCGCCAGCACTGCGGCGAATGCCGCGTGCAGCAGCATGAACGGGGTCGCTGCGCGCGCCCGGGCAAGTTCGCGCAGGCGAGCGGATAGCGATGATTCCAGTCTGCGTTCGATCCGGCCGCCGGAAAAGGTGCGCTGTGTCGGCCAGGGTCGATCCAGCGGTAGGCCATGCACGGGCGGTGCCCCCTCCAGGCGCTCGCGCCAGTAATCCAGCCCCTGTTGCAGTCGCGCCTGGTCCAACACGCGTTGCTGCCACAAAGCGTAGTCCCCGTACTGCACCGCCAAAGGTGGCAAGGCCGGCCGGCGTCCTTCGCAGGCGGCGGCATACAGTTCGACGAACTCCTTGACCAGCAATGCGCTGGAGCCGCCATCGGAAGCAATATGATGCACCGTCAGCACCGCGACCCATTCCTGTTCGTCGATACGCAATAGCGCCGCGCGCAACAACGTGTCGGTCCCCAGGTCGAACGGCCGTTCGACTTCCTCGCGTATCCGTGCGGTCAACACTGCCTTGCGTTGGCTGACCGCGCTTTTGCGCAGGTCATGGAGTTCTAACGGCGCGTCAGCCAGGTCGACGACCTCGCACCGCCCATCACCATCGCCGGCCAGGAAGCGCGTGCGCAAGACCTCGTGGCGGGCCACGATACCGTCCAGCGCAATCCTGCAGGCCTCCATGTCCAGATCACCGCGCAGGCGCAGCGTCACGGCGATGTGGTATTGGCGGCTGCCGCCCTCGACCTGGTCGAGAATCCACAAGCGCTTCTGCGCGTGCGACATCACCGGCGCGGTGCCCGGCGGGCGCGGTCGCAATTGGATGCGCTGCTCGCCGTGGCTGTCGACGTGGGCGGCCAGACGACGCACGGTCGGATGCTCGAACAGGGCGCGCAGGGGCACGCTGCGCTCCAGTCGACGACCGATATCGGCGATTGCCCGGGTGGCCAGCAGTGAGTGACCACCGAGGGCGAAGAAATCCTCGTCCAGGCCGATCTTCGCGTGACCGAGGATGGCGCACCAGGAGTCGTGCAGGACCTGCTCGCTGACAGTCGTCGGCGGGGTCAACTCGTGTTTGGCCCCGGCATCGCTCCGCCATGCCGGCAACGCCGCGAATTCGCGCTTGCCGTTGACGGTCAGCGGCATTCGCTCGATCCAGACCACCGCTTCGGGCAGCATGTAATGCGGTAATTCGAGAGCTAACGTCGCACGCAGGCGCGCATCCTCCATCACTGGCGCGCCGTCGGCAGAGACCGCATAGGCCACCAGACGCCGATCGTGGTCGTCGCCGACAGCGACCACCGCGGCATCCTGCACGCCCGGCAGCGCCATCAGACGCGCTTCGATCTCCGCAGGCTCGATCCGATACCCGCGAATCTTCAGCTGCGCGTCGTCGCGACCGAAAAAACGCAAGCGGCCATCGACGCCCCAGGCCGCAAGGTCGCCGCTGCGATAGGCGCGGCAGCCATCGGCCTTGACGTAGAAACCACCGGCGTCGGCGCCGCCCCGATAGCCTTGGGCCAACTGCGGACCGACGATATGGAGCTGTCCGCGCACGCCGATTGGTACCGGCTGTCCATGGCGGTCGACGACGTCAATGCGCATGCCAGGGAACGGCCGCCCGATCGGCACCCCGTCCTCACTGGGCAATGCATCGGCAGGCCCAATGGCGTGGACCATGCAGCCGACCGTGGCTTCGGTCGGTCCGTACTCGTTGACCACCGTCGCCTTCGGTGCGACACGTTCGCGGAATCGGGCCAAGGTCGAGGTCGATAATGCTTCGCCACCGACGACCACGCGATGGGGCGCCTGTCCCGGGACCGTGGCCAGATTCGCCAACGCCTCCAGATGTGCAGGAGTGAGTTTGAAAAGCAGCGGTTCGGTGCCGACCATCAGGCTGGCCAGTATGGCCAGCGAGGCGTGCGGATCGGGTGGCAGCAAGTGGACCGGGCGACCGGTGGCCAGGGGCAGGATGAGCGAGGTGACGGTGGCGTCGAACGCGAGCGTGGTCGCAACTACGCCGGCAGCCAGCGCATCGGCGTCATAAAGGCATCGCGCACGATCCAGATAGTGCGCCAGCGCGGTATGACCAACGACAACGCCCTTGGGACGGCCGGTCGAGCCGGAGGTGTAGATCAGGTAGGCGGTGACGCCAACCGCATGCTTCGGTCTGCTGCTGGGGGCAGCGGTCGCGCGCGCAGCTGCCAGCGCGTTGACATCGATGACCGCCATGCCGCTCGGGCAATGGACCGCTTTTGCCACCTCGGCGCGCGCGGTCAGCATCGCGGCGGGCGCGGCGTCGATGAGGATCGCGGCGATGCGCGCTGGCGGTGACGTTGTGTCGACCGGCACATAGGCGGCGCCAGCCTTCCATGCGCCCAGTATCGCGGCCACCATCCAGGCATCGCGCTCCAGCAACAGGACGACCCGGTCGCCCTCGCCGACACCGGCCACGCTCAGTGCATCGGTCACTGCATCGGCAGCGGCGCCAAGCTGCGCCCAGCTCCATTGCTGGTGGCCGGCGATCACTGCCACCGCGTCGGATCGCGCGTCGCAATGGCGCTGGATCTGCTTCAACGCCGTCTCGGGGACAGCCTCGGAGACTGCCCGACCAGCAGCCAGCGCGACCATCTGTTGGCGACCGGACGCATCCAGCAGATCCAGCGTACTGACCCGGACGGTATCGTCAAAGGCCATTGCCCGCAGCAAGCAATCAAAGTGGCCTAGCCAGCGGTCGATGGTGGTGCGATCGAACAGGTCGCAGGTGTACACCAACTCGCCACAGAAGCCGCCCGCTTCATCGGCCAGTGCCAGCGCCAGGTCAAATTGCGCGCTGTGCCGCGGCGGCTGCAGCGCCTCTACCCGCACGCCCTGCAGGTCGGGTGCGGAGGCGCCTGCGCCGGATACGGTAAGGCTGGTCTGGAACAGCGGTGAGTGGCTGAGACTGCGCTGCGGTCGCAGCGCATCAACGACCTGCTCGAACGGCACATTTTGATGGGCGTAGCCGTCCAGGGTCAGCTCGCGGACCCGGCTCAGCAGGCCTGCCACAGACGGATCGTCTTCCAGATGCACATGCAACGGCATGGTATTGGCGAAAAAGCCGATCAGTGGTTCGACCTCCGGTCGCTGACGATTGGCGACCGGGCAGCCGACCACGACCGAGTCCTGGCCCGAGAGCCGGTGCAGCAAGGCCGCCCAGGCCGCCAGGAGGACCATGAATGGCGTCACCCGATGGCGCCAGGCCAGGTTGCGCAGCGCGTCGCTAGTCCCCTGGTCGATTCGCACCGGCACGCGTTCGCCGGTATAGCGTTGGTGCGCCGGCCGCAGACGGTCACTCGGCAGTTCCAGCAGCGCTGGTGCGCCTGCCAGATGCTGTTTCCAGTAGCTGATCTCCGTCTGCAAACGCGCCTGGTCCAGGCGTTCGCGCTGCCATGCCGCATAGTCGGCGTACTGGATGGACGGCAACGGCAGCGGATCGGGCTGGCCAGCGACGGTTGCGGCATAGATTGCGCCCAATTCGCGCACCAGCACCGCGTTCGACCAGCCGTCCGAGACGATGTGATGCATCGTGACCACCAATACGTGCTCCTCCTCGCCGGTATGCAGCAGGCGCATGCGCAGTGGTCCGCCGGTAACGAGATCGAACGGTGCCTCGCCCTCGTCGCGCAGGTGCTCCCATATCCGCGATGCGGCATCCTCGCCGCGCAGGTCGAACAGCGGCAACGGTGGCACCGCGTGAGCCGGCAGGACCCACTGCACCGGCTCGCCGTCCTGATCGACGAAACAGGTCCGCAAGACCTCGTGGCGTTCGACAATACGAGCCAGCGTCAGCCGCAGCGCGTCCACGTCGAGGGCGCCGCGCAAGGCCAGCGCCGCGCCGACGTGGTAGGCGGCGCTGGCGGCCGGGTCGAGCTGGTGCAAGAACCACAGCCGCTGTTGCGCGAACGACAGCGGCGCTGGCCGCTGCGGCTGCCCGCGTCGGGGAATCGCCTCCGCGATCGGTAAGACAGCACTATCCGAGAGGAATGCGATGAGGGCGTCACGGTTCTCGCGCAGCAACGCGACCGCACGTGGTGAAATATCCGCTGAGGCCGAACGAGTTTTGAGCCGGTCCTGGTCGATGAAAGGAAAGACGCCTTCGGCGTTGAGCAACGTCACGATCTCTGCAGGCCGCATCTCACCACTCCATTTCGATGTGCGTTGCGTCCGTTACGGCACCGGAGAGGTTCTCGCTGCGGATACGCTGATCGCTCACCAGCCGTGCCAGCGAGCGAATATCGGGATTTTCGAAGAGACGTCGCAGCGGCAGTTCGATCCCGAACTCACGCTGCACATCGTTGATGACGCGCATCGCCAGAAGCGAATGACCGCCGAGCGCGAAAAAATCAGCGGTCGCGCTGACCCGCTCCAGATCCAGCGCCTGCGCCCAGATGCGCTCGAGCAGGCATTCAATCTCGCCTTCTGGCGCGCTCCAGGGCAACTCGGCAACGGACGGCGCCGGCAGACGTTTGCGATCGAGCTTGCCGTTGGCTGTCAGCGGCAGGCTCTCCAGGGGCACGTAGACCGACGGCTGCATGTACGTCGGCAAGCGCGACGTGGCCACCGCGCGAAGCGCCTCCTCCCAGCCCTCGCCCGAGACACCGCTTACCCAGGCCACCAGGCGTGCCGTAGCACCCTCCCCGTGCACCCCCACCGATATCTCGCGCACCTGCTCCCGCAGCACCGCCTCGATCTCGCCCGGCTCGATCCGGTAACCGCGCAGCTTTACCTGCCCGTCCATCCGGCCCAGGAATTCCAGCGCCCCGTCTGCTCGCCAGCGTACCCGGTCGCCGCTGCGATACATTCGCCCACCCGCCTCGAACGGATCCTCCAGGAACCGCTCTGCCGTGCGTGCCGCATCGTTCACGTAGCCGCGCGCCACGCCCGCACCGCCGATGTACAACTCGCCCGGCACCCCACGCGGCAACAACTGACCCGACGGCCCCAGCACGTAGAGCCGCGTATTGCTCATCGCTCGACCGATCGGCAGTGTGCCCTCGCCCGACAGCACTGCCTGGTCCAGCCGCTGCCATGTGCAGCCCACTACCGTCTCGGTCGGACCGTAGTGGTTCACCAGCCGCGCCTGCGGATACTTGGCCTGCAACGCACGCGCCAACGACGCCGGGAACGCCTCGCCGCCGATCACGAACGCATGCGCGCCTGCACGTGGCGATGCGTCGGCCAGCTGCAGCAGCCCCTGCACGTGCGAGGGCGTCAGCCGCAGCAGCCATGCTCCGTCTGCCTGCTCCAGCCGCCGCGCCAGCGCCGGCAACTCCTCTCCCGCCGGCAGCAGCTCCACGCACCCGCCTACCAGCAGCGGCACGTACAACGACGGCACCGTCAGGTCGAACGCGTGCGAACTCGCCACCAGCGATCCATCCAGCGCCTGGTCGTAGTAACTCTCGCGCGCGAATGCGCAATAGTCGGCCAGCCCGGCATGGAACACCTCCACCCCCTTGGGTTCGCCGGTCGAGCCGGAGGTGTACAGCACGTAGGCAATCGCATCATCGGCCAGCCTCGTCTCCAGCGGCTGCGCGGGGTACTCGCCAAGCCAGTCCGGATCGGTGCCGGCGCCGTCCAGATACAGCATGTCCACCCCGCCCAGCGAGGCTGGCGCCGAGCTGCTTTCGACCAGCACCACGCTGATGTTGGCGTCGGCGATGATCCGTGCCAGGCGTTCACTGCCCTGGCGCAGGTCCAGCGGCACATACGCAGCGCCGCTGGAGAGCACCGCCAGCAGCGCCACCGGCAGTGCCAGCCCGCGCTCCATGCAGATCCCAATGCGATCGCCTGGGCCAAGGCCCGCAGCCACCAGCCGATGTGCCAGGCGGTTGGACAAGCGCCCGAGTTCCGCATAGCTGAGCGTCGCTGCACCGGCACGCACCGCGGGCGCGTCCGCACACCCACGTACCACCTGCGCGATCGCCAGCGGCAGCGGTTGCCCGCGTCCCTGCGCACGATCCGGCCCTGTGCCCAGCGTCAGCAATTCGCTGCGCTCATCCGCATCGAGCAGGGTGTATTCGCTCAGCTTCCTGCTTGGATCGGCGGCGATCTGTGCCAGCAACGACACCCAAGCGTCGGCCATTCGTCGCACTCTTTCGGACGAAAACAGCTTCGGAGCAGCCAGCCAGTCAAGCAACAGGCCATCGTCGCACTCCTCGGCGCCGATCTGCAGGTCGAACTTCGCCAGTGCGGCTTCTTGCTCCTGCACGGTGATGGACAGCCCTGGCACGTGCAGATGCACGCGCTCGTTGTTGCGCATGTTGAACTGGATCTGGAACAGCGGCGCATGCAGCAGACTGCGAACCGGATTCAGCTCCTCGACCAGCATGTCGAACGGAACCTCGGCATGGCCATAGGCTTCCAGATCGGTGCTGCGCACCCGCGCCAGCGCGGTTTCAAAATCGGGGTCGCCGGACAGATCACTGCGTAACACCAGGGTGTTGACGAAAAAGCCAATCATCGGCTCCAACGCGACGTGGCCGCGCCCGGCTACCGGCGTCCCGATCGCCAGATCGGTGCCGGCGCCGAAGCCGGCCAGCACGGCCGCCAACGAGGTATGTAGCAGCATGAACAGACTCGCGTCGTGGCGTCTGGCCAAGTCGTGCAGCGCCTGCAGAGTTGTCACCTCGAGCCGCACGGCATAGCGTTCGCTGCCTCCAGCTGCAGCCACCGAGCGTGGCGCATCCAATACCAATGAATGGGTCGGCGGCAAATCCTCCAGCTGCCCGCGCCAATACCCCAGTTGGGTTTGCAGCGCCGGACCATCCAGGCGCTGCCGTTGCCAGGTGGCATAGTCCGCATACTGGACACGCAGCGGCGGCAGGTGCGCACCGGCGTAGATCGCCATGCATTCGCGCACGAGCACTGCGTAGGACCAACCGTCGAAGGCAATGTGATGTGCGGTCAGCCACAGCAGGTGCTCGTCGTCGGAGATCACCGCCAACCGTCCCCGCAGCATGTGATCCCGGCCCAGGTCGAACGGATGCGTCGCTTCCTCGGCAGCAATCGCCAGACAACGTCCGTCACGGATGGTCGGCTCCATCCCGCGCAGATCGTCGATCGCAAAGGGCAACCCATCGCTATCAGCGATCCGCTGTACAGGTTCTCCATCAATCTCGCCATAGGTCGTGCGCAGCACTTCGTGGCGAGAGACAACCGCGCGCAGTGCCGCATGCAGGCGCTCGACATCCAGACGACCGCGCAGGCGCAGGGAGCCGCTCATGCGATAGGCGTCGCTGCCTTGCAGGCGGTCGATGAACCACAGCCGCCGCTGTGAGTACGACATCGGCAAGCGTCCATCGCGTGGCGCCGGTTCAATCGACGTCGCCTCTGGCGGTGGCAGCGCAGCCGATTCGGTGTCCTGCGCATCCAGCCAGGCGGCGACCGCCGCAGGAGTTGCGCCTTCAAAAACCACGCGCACTGGAAGAGTCCGTCCCAATCGCGCCGCGACCGCGCTGGTCATCCGCATTGCCAGCAACGAATGACCACCGAGCTCGAAGAAGTTGTCCTCGACACCGACCCGTTCGACGCCAAGCAGCTGTTGCCAGATGTCCGTGAGCGTGCGCTCGGTGTCAGTGCTCGGCTCGACATGGCCACGGGTGACCTGGGTTTCCTGGCCGCAGTCCGGTAGCCGGCGGCGATCGATCTTGCCGTTGGCGGTCAGCGGCAGCCTGTCCAGGCGCACATAGGCAGATGGCAACATATGTGCGGGCAGCCGCACCGCTAGGTGGTCATGCCAGCCAATCGCCTCGTTTTCGGCGCTGGCGACGTACGCGACCAAGCGTGCGGCGCCAGCCGCGTCGCGACCCAGCAGCACCGCGGCTGCTTCAATGCCGGGCACGGCCGCCAGTGCGGCCTCGATCTCGCCTAGCTCGACCCGATGGCCACGCAGCTTGACCTGTTCGTCAGCGCGACCGAGGTATTCCAGGCGCCCGTCATCGCACCAGCGGCCCAGATCGCCGCTTCGGTAGAAACGCCCGCCGTGCAGTTCGACGAAGCGTTCGGCGGTTAGCTCGGGGCGCCGCCAATAGCCCCGAGCCAGGGCCGCGCCGCCGATGTGGATCTGGCCGCGCACGCCAACTGGCACCGGTGCACCGAAGGCGTCCAATACACGAACCTGCACGTTGGCCAGTGGCCGGCCGATATGCGGAGCGACCGCAGACTCGATCCGCGCGCAGCTGCTATCCACCGTGCATTCGGTCGGGCCATAGACGTTCAGCGCCAGCGCATCCAGCGCCGCCAGCGCCCGCCATAGCCGCGGTGCGATCGCTTCGCCGCCGACCAGCCATGTCCGGGGTCCTCCCTCCTTCACGTCGGGCAAGCCATGCACCAGCAGGGCCTCCAGTTGCGCAGGAGTGGTATCGCAGACATCGATGCGTTCGTCGCGCAGGAACGCGCGCAACGCCTCTGCGTCGCGGCGGACCGCTGTCGGCACCACCACCACGCAGCGCCCGGATAGCCACTGCACGATGCCCTGCAGCGAGGCATCGAAGGACACGCCGGCATTGAGGGTGACCCTCGCCGTTGCCGGACAGGCTGGTGCGAGCCACGTCTCCAGTGCCTGCCACAGATTGACCACGCTGGCGTGCTCGACCATCACCCCCTTGGGCTGGCCGGTCGAGCCGGAGGTATAGATCACGTAGGCCAGATGCTGCGGCCGCAGCCCCGGCACCTGCGGGTTGTCCTCGCTTGCCGGTTCGTCCGACGCGATCGCCAACTGCGGGCAAGCGGCCGGCCCGGCGACGCCGATCGCATCGACCAGCAATGCCGCCGGTGCACTGTCGGTCAGCATGTAGTCCTGGCGCGCCTGTGGGTAAGCAGGATCGATCGGCACGTAGCCGGCACCGCTTTTGAGGATGCCCAGCAAACCAATCAACAGCTCCAGCCCGCGCTCGGCCCGGATCGCGACGCGGTCGTCCGGCTTGACCCCCAGAGCCAGCAACCGGTGCGCGACCCGGTTCGCCGCCCGGTTCAGCCCCGCGTAGCTCAAGCTGCGTCCTTCAAAGCGCAGCGCCTCGGCCTGCGGTGTGCGCCGTACCTGCGCCTCGAACAGGGCCGGCAGGGTCAATGCCGGCCACGACCATGCAGCATCGGGTAGGCTCCAGGCCTGCAACTGGGCCAGCTCCTGTTCTGGCAGCCACGGCAGCTGCGCCACCGCGCAGTCTTCGGTGGTCGCCATTGCCTGCAGCAGCCGCTGCAGATAGCCGGCCCAACGCTGGATCGTTGCCGCGTCGAACAGGTCGGTGGCGTATTCGAGCTCGCCAGTCAGTGCGCCGGCGTGTTCGTTCAACGCCAGCGACAGGTCGAACTGGGTCGTGGTGCGCGGTTGTGGCTGCGGTTGCAGACGCACCCCTGGCAAGGACAGCTCACGTGCGCCCGGCGTGTTGTTCAGCGCCAGCATCGTCTGGAACACCGGGCTGTGGCCCAGGCTGCGCTCCGGCCGCACGTGCTCGACCACCTGGTCGAACGGCAGTTGCTGATGCGCAAACGCGTCCAGCGCTTGCGCCTTCACCTGCATCAACAGCGTCGCCGCATCCGCCATGCCGTCCACCGGCACCCGCAGCGCCAGCGTGTTTACGAAAAAGCCCGCCAGCCCCTCAAGCTCCGCACGTGGGCGGTTTGCCACAGGCGTGCCGATCACCACCTCCTCCTGCCCACCCAGCCGTGACAGCAACGCTGCCCAGCCGGCCGTCAAGGCCATGAACAAGGTCGCTCCGTGGCGCGAGGACCAGCTGCGCAGTGCCTGGACCAGCTCAGGCTCCAGGCGTAGCGGCAGACTCGCACCGCGATAGCTTTGCACCGGCGGACGCGGACGATCGGTCGGCAGTTCCAGCAGCGACGGCGCGCCAGACAAGGTCTGCTTCCAGTGATCGATCTGACGCTGCCAGACCTCACCAGCGAGCTGGCTGTGCTGCCAGGCCGCATAGTCGGCATATTGCAACGCCAGCGCTGGCAAGGGATTGGCCGCACCCTCGGCAAAGGCGCGGTACAACACCCCCAGCTCGCCGACCAGCACCCCCACCGACCAGCCGTCAGAAATGATGTGGTGCTGGGTTAGCAGCAACACATGGGTGTGCGCGTCCAGACGCAACAGGCGACCACGCACCAGCGGGCCGGCGGCAAGATCGAATGGTGCGGTAGCGGCCTCACGGGCGTGGGTGGCCACCGCCTCCGCGCGCTCATCGGCCGGCAGCAGCGACACATCTAGCTCACGTAGCGCAAAGCCGCGATCGGCCGGATCGATCACCTGCTCGGGCTCGCCATCGCGCGCCAGGAAACGGGTGCGCAAGCTCTCATGCCGCGCCACCAGCGCATCGAGCGCGGCGCGTAATACTGCAACGTCAAGCTCGCCTTCCAGGCGCAGCGACACCGGCATGTGGTAAGCCACACCGGCGGCGCCGTCGAGCTGGGAAAGGAACCACAGCCGACGCTGAGCCAGCGATGGCGGCAACGGGCGCGAACGGTCGACCACCGCGATCGGCGCCGTGTCGGCGTCATCGGCTGCATCCAGGTACCGCGCCAACGAACGTGGCGATGGGTGCGCAAAGAGTTCACGCAACGGAACTTCCCGGTGGAACGCGGCACGCAAGCGCGCGACCGCCTGGACCGCGGTCAGTGAATGACCACCCAGGACGAAAAAGTCATCGTCACGGCCGATCATTTCGATCTTGAGCAGTTCGCTCCAGATGGCTGCAATGCGCTGCTCGCATGCGCCCTGCGGCTGCTCGTGGAGGGTGGCGTCCCGGGAGCGTTCCGGCGCCGGCAGGCGTTTGCGATCGAGCTTGCCGTTGGCTGTCAGCGGCAGACTCTCCAGGGGTACGTAGACCGACGGCTGCATGTACGTCGGCAAGCGCGACGTGGCAACCGCGCGAAGCGCCTCTTCCCAGCCCTCGCCCGAGACACCGCTTACCCAGGCCACCAGGCGTGCCGTAGCACCCTCCCCGTGCACCCCCACCGATATCTCGCGCACCTGCTCCCGCAGCACCGCCTCGATCTCGCCCGGCTCGATCCGGTAACCGCGCAGCTTTACCTGCCCGTCCATCCGGCCCAGGAATTCCAGCGCCCCGTCCGCTCGCCAGCGTACCCGGTCGCCGCTGCGATACATTCGCCCACCCGCCTCGAACGGGTCCTCCAGGAACCGCTCTGCCGTGCGTGCCGCATCGTTCACGTAGCCGCGCGCCACGCCCGCACCGCCGATGTACAACTCGCCCGGCACCCCACGCGGCAACAACTGACCCGACGGCCCCAGCACGTAGAGCCGCGTATTGCTCATCGCTCGACCGATCGGCAGTGTGCCCTCGCCCGACAGCACTGCCTGGTCCAGCCGCTGCCATGTGCAGCCCACTACCGTCTCGGTCGGACCGTAGTGGTTCACCAGCCGCGCCTGCGGATACTTGGCCTGCAACGCACGCGCCAGCGACGCCGGGAACGCCTCGCCGCCGATCACGAACGCATGCGCGCCTGCACGTGGCGATGCGTCGGCCAGCTGCAGCAGCCCCTGCACGTGCGAGGGCGTCAGCCGCAGCAGCCATGCTCCGTCTGCCTGCTCCAGCCGCCGCGCCAGCGCCGGCAACTCCTCTCCCGCCGGCAGCAGCTCCACGCACCCGCCTACCAGCAGCGGCACGTACAACGACGGCACCGTCAGGTCGAACGCGTGCGAACTCGCCACCAGCGATCCATCCAGCGCCTGGTCGTAGTAACTCTCGCGCGCGAATGCGCAATAGTCGGCCAGCCCGGCATGGAACACCTCCACCCCCTTGGGTTCGCCGGTCGAGCCGGAGGTGTACAGCACGTAGGCAATCGCATCATCGGCCAGCCCCGTCTCCAGCGGCTGCGCGGGGTACTCGCCAAGCCAGTCCGGATCGGTGCCGGCGCCGTCCAGATACAGCATGTCCACCCCGCCCAGCGAGGCTGGCGCCGAGCTGTTTTCGACCAGCACCACGCTGATGTTGGCGTCGGCGATGATCCGTGCCAGGCGTTCACTGCCCTGGCGCAGGTCCAGCGGCACATACGCAGCGCCGCTGGAGAGCACCGCCAGCAGCGCCACCGGCAGTGCCAGCCCGCGCTCCATGCAGATCCCAACGCGATCGCCTGGGCCAAGGCCCTGTTCACGCAACGCGTGGGCCAGGCGGTTAGCGTGCGCGGCCAGGGTCGCGTAGTCGGTGCTCGCCCCGCTCTCGGTCGCGCGTAGTGCAATCGCCTGCGGGCTCCGCGCAGCCTGGGCCTGGAACGCGTCGATGAGGCCATGCGCGCGCGTGCGCGCCTGTGACCTGCCGCGGCCCAGCGCCAGCAACTGTTCGCGCTCCTGCGCGTCGATCAGCGCCAGCGAGTCGATCCGCTGCTGCGGATCGGATAGCAGTGCCGCAGCCAACGCCTCGACGACGCGAACCAGATGCCCGGCCAGCGCCGGGCCGTCGATATCACCGATGCTCAGCGAGGTCAGGCCGAAGCCGGTTCCGTCATCGTCCACCGACATCGTCAGTGGATAGTTGTTCCGCGCTTGAGCGCCGCCAACCCGTATGCCCTCGCCCAGCGATGAAACAGCATCGGCATCGGTCTGGCTGCTGTGCTGACGATAGTTCAACAGCACGGTAAACAGCGGTATACCCGCCGCGACCGCACTGCAGCGCTGAGCCAAGGCAAGCGAGGCATGTTCGTGAGCGAGCAGTTCGGCTAGACGCAACCGGGTTTCGTCGAGCGCCTCGGCGACGCCGCGTCCGGCCAGATCCAAACGCAGCGGCAAGGTGTTGATGAACATGCCAACGGTGCGCCCTGCCTGGGCCATCCCCTGCAGGCGACCGGTCAGCACTGTGCCAAAAACTACGTCGCTGCGGCTGGCATGCTCGGACAGCACGCGCGCCCATGCTGCATGAAACAGAACCGATGGCGCCGTGCCCCCGGCCGTGGCAGCGCGACGGATCAGCGCGACGACGTCGTCCTCGAGGCGCAGGACCGACTGGCGGATCGCGGCGCCGTCATGGCGCACGTCGACGATACCGCCGATTGCGGTGGTTTCATCGACGCTGCCCAGGCGTTCGCGGAAATACGCCTCGTGCACGCTGTCGTGGACAGCGCCAGTGCGGGCGATAAAGTCGCGATAGGGCGCCGGCGGCGGCAATGCCGACGCATCGGTGAGCAACAAGTTGTGCACCTCATCCAAGATCACTCCCATGGCCACCGCATCAGACACGATGTGGTGCCACAGCACGGTCAGGATCAAACCGTCGTCGCCGGTATCGGCATGACGCCACAGTTGCAGCAACGGCGCGGCGCTCAGGTTCATGCGTACGGCGCCTGGAACGCCGTCGAACACGGGCAGCGACACCTCGCGCAACACGACCTGCACAGGCCGTTCCAGTGCCTGCCAGAACAAGGCCGTGCGCAGCACGTCGTGGCGTGCGACCACCGTCTTCAGCGCGTCGATGAAGCGCTCCATGCGCACGATGCCATCGAATTCCAGACTTACCCGCAGGACGTAGGGGTCGGCCGCGTCCTCGGCGTGCAGCAGATGATGAAACAGGATGCCATCCTGCAAAGGCGCAAGCGGATAGATATCCTGCACATTGGCCACGCCGCCCGGGACCGTGTCGATAATGCGGTCGATCGAAGCCTGAGACAGCGCTACCAGCGGCAGCAGGTCAGGGGTGATCGCGGTACGACCCGGCTCGATCAGGTTCGGTGGCACTGGCTGCGTAGTCCCGCGCGATACCTGTGCGGCGAGATCGGCCAATACCGGCGATAGGAACAGATCGCGAACGGGGAGCTCGATGCCCTCGCCTGCCAGGCGCTCGATCATGGTGATCGCCAGCAGTGAGTGACCGCCAAGCTCAAAGAAATTGTCACGGCGACCGACTTGCTCCAAGCCGAAAAGCCCGGCCCAAACCCGCGCGATCGCAGATTCGACCGCGCCTACCGGCAATTCGTGTTCGGAGTTCGTCCTGGCAGAAGCGTTCGGCACCGGCAGCGCGGCACGGTCGATCTTGCCTGACCGGGTCAGCGGAAAGTTTTCCAGCAAGACGTAGCAGGAAGGCAACATATAAGCAGCGAGCTTTTCGGAAAGCGCCGAATGAAGCATCTGCTCTGATGGCGCGTTGGCCTCCGCGGCAACTACATAAGCAACCAGTCGGCTCGCGCCAGACGCATCGTCATGCAGCAGCACGAGCGCGTCGGCGACTCCGTCGCAGCGGCGTAACGCGTACTCGATCTCACCAGGCTCGATGCGGAAGCCACGGAGTTTGATCTGCGCATCGCGGCGGCCTGCATAAGCGATGTTGCCATCGCCCAGCCAGCAACCGAGGTCGCCGGTGCGGTACAGGCGCGCGTCGCCGGCTGCGTCCTGATCATGCACAAAGCGCTCTGCAGTCAGCGTAGGCTGCCCGAGATATCCACGTGCAACTTGCACGCCGCCAATATGGATCTCACCAATCACGCCCTGCGGCACCGGAGCACCGCAAGAATCGAGAATGCTGATCTTGAGGCCTCGCAGCGGACGTCCTATGGGCACCTGGCTTTCGCACTGGGGCACGCTTTCCAGGGCGATGGACGTCGCATACACGGTCGCTTCGGTCGGCCCGTAAGTATTCAGTACGGTGGCGTACCGCGCGGAAGGGTGCGCGAACCAGCCCGCCAGCGCACCGCGTTCAAGCTTTTCGCCACCGACCACGACCAAACGTACCTGCTCTGGCAGGGCAGGACGGCGTTGCGGAGCCTGCTGCGCCCAGACGTGGAAAAACGCGGTCGGCAAATCGAGGATGGCGATACGTTCGACGGCGAGGAGTTCCACAAAGTGCGTGTCGGGCGACACCATCCAGGAAGGCCGTACGACTACCGTTGCCCCGGACACCAACGCCGGAAAGATTTCCTCAATCGAGGTATCGAACGAACACGAGGCGAAGTGCAGCACGCGATCGCCCGGCTGAAGACGACAGCTTGTCGCATGCGTGCGCACAAACGCAGCGACGCTGGCGTGCTCGACCATCACCCCCTTGGGCTGGCCGGTCGAGCCGGAGGTATAGATCACGTAGGCCAGATGCTGCGGCCCCAGCGTCGGCACCTGCGGGTTGTCCTCGCTTGCCGGTTCGTCCGACGCGATCGCCAACTGCGGGCAAGCGGCCGGCCCGGCGACGCCGATCGCATCGACCAGCAATGCCGCCGGTGCACTGTCGGTCAGCATGTAGTCCTGGCGCGCCTGTGGGTAAGCAGGATCGATCGGCACGTAGCCGGCACCGCTTTTGAGGATGCCCAGCAAACCAATCAACAGCTCCAGCCCGCGCTCGGCCCGGATCGCGACGCGGTCGTCCGGCTTGACCCCCAGGGCCAGCAACCGGTGCGCGACCCGGTTCGCCGCCCGGTTCAGCCCCGCGTAGCTCAAGCTGCGTCCTTCAAAGCGCAGCGCCTCGGCCTGCGGTGTGCGCCGTACCTGCGCCTCGAACAGGGCCGGCAGGGTCAATGCCGGCCACGACCATGCAGCATCGGGTAGGCTCCAGGCCTGCAACTGGGCCAGCTCCTGTTCTGGCAGCCACGGCAGCTGCGCCACCGCGCAGTCCTCGGTGGTCGCCATTGCCTGCAGCAGCCGCTGCAGATAGCCGGCCCAACGCTGGATCGTTGCCGCGTCGAACAGGTCGGTGGCGTATTCGAGCTCGCCAGTCAGTACGCCGGCGTGTTCGTTCAACGCCAGCGACAGGTCGAACTGGGTCGTGGTGCGCGGTTGTGGCTGCGGTTGCAGACGCACCCCTGGCAAGGACAGCTCACGTGCACCCGGCGTGTTGTTCAGCGCCAGCATCGTCTGGAACACCGGGCTGTGGCCCAGGCTGCGCTCCGGCCGCACGTGCTCGACCACTTGGTCGAACGGCAGTTGCTGATGCGCAAACGCGTCCAGCGCTTGCGCCTTCACCTGCATCAACAGCGTCGCCGCATCCGCCATGCCGTCCACCGGCACCCGCAGCGCCAGCGTGTTTACGAAAAAGCCCGCCAGCCCCTCAAGCTCCGCACGTGGGCGGTTTGCCACAGGCGTGCCGATCACCACCTCCTCCTGCCCACCCAGCCGTGACAGCAACGCTGCCCAGCCGGCCGTCAAGGCCATGAACAAGGTCGCTCCGTGGCGCGAGGACCAGCTGCGCAGTGCCTGGACCAGCTCAGGCTCCAGGCGTAGCGGCAGACTCGCACCGCGATAGCTTTGCACCGGCGGACGCGGACGATCGGTCGGCAGTTCCAGCAGCGACGGCGCGCCAGACAAGGTCTGCTTCCAGTGATCGATCTGACGCTGCCAGGCCTCACCAGCGAGCTGGCTGTGCTGCCAGGCCGCATAGTCGGCATATTGCAACGCCAGCGCTGGCAAGGGATTGGCCGCACCCTCGGCAAAGGCGCGGTACAACACCCCCAGCTCGCCGACCAGCACCCCTACCGACCAGCCGTCAGAAATGATGTGGTGCTGGGTCAGCAGCAACACATGGGTGTGCGCGTCCAGGCGCAACAGGCGACCACGCACCAGCGGGCCGGCGGCAAGATCGAATGGTGCGGTAGCGGCCTCACGGGCATGGGCGGCCACCGCCTCCGCGCGCTCATCGGCCGGCAGCAGCGACACATCGAGCTCACGTAGCGCAAAGCCGCGATCGGCCGGATCGATCACCTGCTCGGGCTCGCCATCGCGCGCCAGGAAACGGGTGCGCAAGCTCTCATGCCGCGCCACCAGCGCATCGAGCGCGGCGCGTAATACTGCAACGTCAAGCTCGCCTTCCAGGCGCAGCGACACCGGCATGTGGTAAGCCACACCGGCGGCGCCGTCGAGCTGGGAAAGGAACCACAGCCGACGCTGGGCCAGCGATGGCGGCAACGGGCGCGAACGGTCGACCACCGCGATCGGCGCCGTATCCTCAGCGTCAGCTTGTTGTAGATAGCCCGCCATGCGCACGATGCTTGGATGACTGAACACCGCGCTGACCGGTACCTGCCGCTGCAACTGGGCCGCCACCCGTGAGGCCAGCCGCGCTGCCAGCAGCGAGTGCCCACCCAACTCGAAGAAGTTGTCGTGGATGCCGACCCGCTCCACCTGCAAGATCGCCCGCCAGATCGAGGCCAGGGTACGTTCGGTTTCGTTCCGGGGGGCCTGATAGTCGCCCACCGCCAGCGACGCGGCGTCCGGCTCCGGCAATGCGCGGCGGTCCAGCTTGCCGTTGGCCGTCAGCGGCAGCGCCTCCAGCGACACCAACGCCGAAGGCACCATGTAGTCCGGCAACTGTGTAGACAGTGTCTGCCGCCAGTCCGACACACGGCCCTGGCCGCCCACGACATAGCCCACCAGACGACGGCCGCCCTGTTCGGTCTGCCCAACCGCCACCACCGCCTCGCGCACGCCCGGCAGCCGCTGCAGCGCCGCCTCGATCTCGCCCAGCTCGATCCGGAAACCGCGCAGCTTCACCTGGCCGTCGTTGCGACCGGCAAACACGATGGTCCCATCCGCACGCCAGCGCCCCAGGTCCCCGCTTCGGTAGTAGCGCCCCGGGCCGCCCAGCGGATCGGCCACGAACCTCGCAGCACTGAGCTCGGGCTGGTTCAGATACCCGCGCGCCACTCCCGCCCCGCCGATGTACAGCTCCCCGATCACGCCTACCGGCACCGCACGCCCCTGCCCGTCCACGATCCGGATCGTCGTGTTGCCGATCGGGCGACCGATCGGAATCGCATGCCCCGCCAGGTCTGCCAGGACGATCTCGTGGGTGGTGGCGAACGTCGTCGTCTCGGTCGGACCGTAGCCGTTGATCAGCCGCCGCGGGCGCTGCGACCGCGACAGCAGTCGTCCCACCGTGTGCACGTCCAGCGCGTCGCCTCCGATCAGCAACTGGTCCAGCTGCCCGAACGCGACTTCCAGGGCGTCCACGTAGGCGTTGAACAGTCCCACCGTCAGCCACATCGCACTGACCTCGAACCGCGCCAGTGCCGCCGACAGTGCCGCCGGTTCCAGCACTGTCGCAGGATCGATTACCGCCACCCGGGCACCGTTCAACAACGGTGCCCACAGCTCCCAGGTCGAGGCGTCGAAGGCCGGGTTGGCGCAGTGCGCCACCACGTCGTGATCGCCCAGCGGCGCAAACCCGCCGTTGACCGCCAGCCGCAGCACCGCGCCCTGCTCGACCATCACCCCTTTCGGTGTCCCGGTCGAACCGGAGGTATACATCACATAGGCCAGATCGCTGGCCTGGCCTGCCACCACCGGCGCCGTATCCGGATAGCGGGCCCACGCCGATGGCGCCAGCGGCAGGGTTGCTTGGAACCCTGCGCCTTCCAGCGCCCGGTCGGACAGCACCACCGTCGCACCGCTATCGGCCACCAGGTCAGCCAGGCGGCCGATCGGTTGCTCGGGATCCAGCGGCACATAAGCCGCCCCGGCCTTGAGCACGCCCAGGAGCGCGACCACCAGATCCAGGCTGCGGGTGGCGATCAGCGCAACGCGCTGCTCGCGATCCACCCCATGCGCACGCAAGCCGTGGGCCAGACGATTGGCGCGCGCATCGAGCTCGGCATAGCTGAGCGCGTGATCAGCATCGCATAGCGCGATCGCCTCGCCGCGACGGGCTGCGCAGGCGGCAAACACCTCGGCGATGGTGGACTGGGCCGGATACGCACGGGCGGTGGCGTTGAAGCCGTGGACCAGTTGCTCGCGCTCGCGCTCGGACAGCATCGGCAACGCCGCCACCGGCTGCCCTTCGGCGTCGGGCAGTGCCTGCAGCAGCCGCTGCAGATAGCCGGCCCAACGCTGGATCGTTGCCGCGTCGAACAGGTCGGTGGCGTATTCGAGCTCGCCAGTCAGTGCGCCGGCGTGTTCGTTCAACGCCAGCGACAGGTCGAACTGGGTCGTGGTGCGCGGTTGTGGCTGCGGTTGCAGACGCACCCCTGGCAAGGACAGCTCACGTGCGCCCGGCGTGTTGTTCAGCGCAAGCATCGTCTGGAACACCGGGCTGTGGCCCAGGCTGCGCTCCGGCCGCACGTGCTCGACCACCTGGTCGAACGGCAGTTGCTGATGCGCAAACGCGTCCAGCGCTTGCGCCTTCACCTGCATCAACAGCGTCGCCGCATCCGCCATGCCGTCCACCGGCACCCGCAGCGCCAGCGTGTTTACGAAAAAGCCCGCCAGCCCCTCAAGCTCCGCACGTGGGCGGTTTGCCACAGGCGTGCCGATCACCACCTCCTCCTGCCCACCCAGCCGTGACAGCAACGCTGCCCAGCCGGCCGTCAAGGCCATGAACAAGGTCGCTCCGTGGCGCGAGGACCAGCTGCGCAGTGCCTGGACCAGCTCAGGCTCCAGGCGTAGCGGCAGACTCGCACCGCGATAGCTTTGCACCGGCGGACGCGGACGATCGGTCGGCAGTTCCAGCAGCGACGGCGCGCCAGACAAGGTCTGCTTCCAGTGATCGATCTGACGCTGCCAGGCCTCACCGGCGAGCTGGCTGTGCTGCCAGGCCGCATAGTCGGCATATTGCAACGCCAGCGCTGGCAAGGGATTGGCCGCACCCTCGGCAAAGGCGCGGTACAACACCCCCAGCTCGCCGACCAGCACCCCTACCGACCAGCCGTCAGAAATGATGTGGTGCTGGGTCAGCAGCAACACATGGGTGTGCGCGTCCAGACGCAACAGGCGACCACGCACCAGCGGGCCGGCGGCAAGATCGAATGGTGCGGCAGCGGCCTCACGGGCGTGGGCGGCCACCGCCTCCGCGCGCTCATCGGCCGGCAGCAGCGACACATCGAGCTCACGTAGCGCAAAGCCGCGATCGGCCGGATCGATCACCTGCTCGGGCTCGCCATCGCGCGCCAGGAAACGGGTACGCAAGCTCTCATGCCGCGCCACCAGCGCATCAAGCGCGGTGCGTAATACTGCAACGTCAAGCTCGCCTTCCAGGCGCAGCGACACCGGCATGTGGTAAGCGGCCGAGGCGGTGGCGTCGAGTTGGCATAGGAACCACAGTCGGCGCTGGGCCAACGACAATGGCAGCTCCGCATCACGCGGCCTCGCAACGATCGCGTCGTCGTCCGCATCGCGCGTGCGCGTCGCACGGCGCGTGCGGTTAAGCAGGATTGCCTGCATAAGACGCTGGCGCTCGTCGAGGGACTCAGTCATCGATTGCTTCCTTGCTTAGTATCTCCCTGAGCTCATCCTCGCTGAGCCCATCCAGCTCGGCGAGCATCGACTGCATGTCCTGGCTCGCCAATGCCGCAGCCTGCGCCACGGCGACTCGTTCAGCCATGTATCTCAGTTCCGGGGCGTCGAACAACTCCGCCAGGGGCACCGTAACGCCGAACTCGCT
The DNA here is from genome assembly GCF_040202385.2 of Xanthomonas sp. WHRI 6108. Lineage (NCBI taxonomy): Bacteria > Pseudomonadati > Pseudomonadota > Gammaproteobacteria > Lysobacterales > Lysobacteraceae > Xanthomonas > Xanthomonas sp. WHRI 6108. The sequence continues at coordinate 2,421,384 of NZ_CP168198.1, forward strand.
TCGCAGGCGTGCAGTCAGTTGCATTGCCAGCAGCGAGTGACCGCCGAGATCAAAGAAATTGTCGTCGCGACCAATGCGGGAGACCCCAAGTAGTTCCCCCCAGATCTGAACAATCTGCTGTTCGATCTCGCCGGTGGGTGCGCGATAGGCGCGGTCGCTGGAAAATTCCGGTATCGGCAACGCGGCGCGATCGATCTTTCCATTTGGAGTCAGTGGCAGCCGCTCCAGCGGGACGAACCCCGCCGGCACCATGTGCGCCGGCAGCGACACGGCCAACGCGTCGCGCAACGAGTGCGGCGTCACGTGAACCTGCGGGCTCACGACAACATAGGCAACCAGCCGCTGGTTTCCGGTCGCATCGCCGCAGGCGACCACCACGGTGGCCTCGACGCCGTCGAGGCACAGCAGCGCCGTCTCGATCTCCCCGAGCTCGATCCGGAAGCCGCGAATCTTGACCTGGTGGTCGGTGCGGCCGCGGTACTCGATATTCCCGTCGGCAGTCCAGCAGCCGAGATCGCCAGTCCGATACCAGCGGCCGCCCTCGACAAAGGGATCGCTGCCGAAGCGCTCTTCCGTTAGATCGGGACGGCCGAGATAGCCGCGCGCCACGCCTGCGCCTCCGATATAGATCTCGCCCTGCACTCCAATCGGCAGCGCTTGTTCAGCGCGATCGACGATGTAAATCCGGGTGTTGTCGATCGGGCGTCCGATATGGGCTGCAAATGCGTCGCCGCGCCCGATCCGCACGCCCGTCGAATAGGTGGTGGTCTCGGTGGGTCCATACAGGTTATGCACCGTCTGCGCTGAGGAACCGGCAAAGATGCGCTCCACCAGTTCGGCACGCAGTGGCTCGCCGGCCACATTGACCCGCCGTACCGATGCCGGCACTGCTCGGGCGTGCAGCAGCGCCGACATCCCCGAGGGCACCGTATTGATCAAACTGACCGGGCCGCACGGCGCTTCGAGCACATCGCGGACGATCTCCAACGTACCGCCCGCTGCCAAGGTCGCGAAGATTTCATAGACCGCCAGATCAAAGCTGATCGAGGTCGCGAACAAGGTGTGCGCGAACGCGTCCGTTCCACCATCGCGCAGTGCCCAGGCGATGAAGTTGCAAGCATTGGCATGTTCGATCATCACGCCCTTCGGCGTTCCAGTCGAACCGGAGGTATAGATGACGTACGCCAATCCATTGGGAGGCACGTGCGGTAATGGCCACGGCACTTCCTGCGCTAATGTCGCATCGTCGATGTCCAGCGCTGCCAGGTTTGCCGGCAGCGCAGCGGCCAGCGCCGCAGTGACAATGCACACGCGTGCACCGCAGCTACCCAGGATGGCGGCTATACGCTCTTGCGGGTAGGTAGGGTCAAGCGGCACATAGGCAGCCCCCACCTTCAGCGTCCCCAACACTGCAATAATCAGCCCAGGCCCACGGGGCAGCTGGATTGCGACACACTCCTGGGCACCCACTCCAATGCGTTGCAGGCGCGCAGCGACGGCGTCAGAGCGTCGGTCCAACTCGCTGTAGCTCAGGGTCTGCGCACCTGATCGCAAGGCGATCGCCTCAGGAAACGTGCGGGCGCTGCGCTGGAACCAGCCATGCAAGGTCTCAGGGCCTTGCTGGTCGACGCGCGTTGCATTGAAGGCCTCCAGCACCTGGATGCGCTCGTCGGCGCTCAGCAACGGCAATGTCCGTACCTGTGCGCCCGGATCGGCGAGCATTGCCTGCAGCACAGTTTCGAAATTAGCCGTCATCCGCGCGATAGCGCCGGCATCGACGCGAGTCTCATCGTGTATGAAATCGCAGCGCACCCCATGTTCGAACTCGATCGCATGGACTGCCAGCGCCATCCTGTCCAGCGCAACACGTTGCTGGATCGGGAATGCACTCAGCGCAACCTCGCCCCACCGCGTGATTGTCTCGCCCTCACGGCGAGGATTCCATAACTCGGTCAGCGGGCCTGATTCGCGCGCATTCTGGAAAACCAGACTGGCATCGAAGGGGGTGCCACCCAACTCGAGACGACGGATCAGGGTGGAGATTGGATAGTCCTGGTGACGTACGCTTCCGCGCACCGCCGCGCGCGCGCGCTCAACAACGTCTGCTACACGACTGTCATCGCCGAACCACGCACGCAACGTGACCATGTTGACGAAATCACCGACCACACCACGCCACGCAGCTCTACTGCGACAAGGCATCGGCGCGCCGACCGAAATCGTGGAATGGCCGCTATAGCGGTGCAACAGGATTTGCAACGCGGCCAGCAGCACACTGAACAGGCTGGCATCGTGATCGGCGGCGAAGCAGCGCAAGCGTTGGCACAGTTCGCGACTCAGCAATAGCGTGTGCGCCCGCTGCACACCGCCACCGCCACCGCCAACATCGGCTGCGGGCAATTCAAGAGGAGACTGCGGCCGACCCACTATGTCACGCCAATAGGCCAGTTGACGTTCGCACGCCGGACCTTGCAGCCATTGCTCCTGCCAGTTTACGTACGCGCTGTAATCGTGCTCGTCCGCACCTATCTTGCCGATCGTCTCGACGTCGGAGCCCAACGCAGCAGATAGCTCACCGAGTAGTCGCCAATATGACCAGCCATCGCAGATGAGGTGATCCAGTGCCAACAGTAGAACCGCACCGCCCGCACAGCGGCGATAGAGGCAGGCACGCAGCAGCAATTGCTCGTCTTCAAAAGCGCGCCAGGCATCCTCGCTCACACGCCGCTGCAGCGTTTCCAGATCCATCTCGCGCGCGTCGAATTTCTCCAGGATTTCTCCACGAGGCTCAGTGATTGTTTGCTCAACATGACCCTCCTGATGACTGCAAAAACGTGCGCGCAACATTGGATGACGCGCAACCAACGCATCGATCGCCGTCGCTAGCCGACCTGCGATCGTGTCGGTATCAAGCGCTACCACGAATACATTGTTGTGATCACCGCGGGAAGCGGGATTCAACTGATACTGAAACCAGCGCGCCTGTTGGCCTTGTGAAAGAGGGAAACGTCGAGACATCCTTGTATTCCTTTCACGCTGTAATCCCCGCCCGCCCCGACTCGTCCCTACCCGAGTCGCCCTATTGAACGTTGGCTCCGGCCGCAAACGGGAGCGGCTACATTTCAGTTCTCAGTCTCAGCCACCAGCGGATCTGATGTCCGTACATCCGGGCTGCCAATCATCATGCCGTCCCCCATCACCACGACTCGATCTGCACCGGTGAAGTAGCGATCGTCGTGCGAAATCACAACCACTGCCTTGCCGCGCGTCTTTAGTGATTGCAGAATCTTGCCATAGAACACCTGCTTGAAAGTCGGATCCTGGTCCGCTGCCCACTCGTCGAACACATACAGCGACGCATCCTCCAGAAAACCCACAAGTAATGCCAAACGCCGGCGCTGTCCATCAGAAAGAGAGAGCGTACTGAAACGACCCTCCGCAAACCGGACCTTGCCAGACAGGCCCAACAACTCAAGGTACTGCTCGATCTCAACCTTTGCGGCATCGCCATCAATTCCCAGCGGACGGTCGAACAGATAATAGTCTGAATAGATGGCGCAGATTCCATTGCGGAATCCGCTGACAGTATCAGCATCGACAACAACGTCGTCAAACAGCACCTCGCCAGAGGCGGCGCGGTAGTGCAAGCTCAACAGTTTGGCCAGCGTCGATTTTCCCGACCCATTACCGCCGACAATAAACACGATCTCGCCACGGTTGATTTCCAAGTCGATCGGGCCGATATGGAACCCAGGCTCTTCGCCCCGCCCCGGATACCGATAAACCACCTGCCGCAGCCGCAGGTGCTGCCAGTCCCGGCGAGGTGCGCTTCCTTCTGCGGCGTCCTCGCGGGCAAGTTGCCCGAACAGCTCGTGGATCTTGCGTTGAGCGACCCTTGCCATGCTCAGCTGCGGCACGAAATTAAGCAAGGCAGCGACCGGGGCAGTAACGTACAGAAGGGCCATGATCACACCGGCCAGCGTGCCACTCCCGATAGCGTGATAATTGACGAATACGAATGCAATTGCGCCAATCACAAACAGCACGATCAGGTTGCCGTAATTCTGCGCCACGGCCATGACGCTCATGCCGGTCTTGGCGCTATTTCGAACCAGCCGTTCGTTCACTGCAAGCACATTCGCTGCATAGTCCTGACGTTTTGCGTGACTGAGCTTGAGTTCCTTGGCGCCGTGTACGAGACCCCGGATGCCTTCGTGGAGATGGTCAAGATGACCGCGTGCACGGACGAGATAACGGCGCGCAATCAACATCGGCAGCTGGTAGGTCAGCACACCCAGTGCGATGCAGCTGAGCACAAACCAGAACACGCTGGGGCTGAGAAACAGCAGGAAGCCAAGCACACCGGCCAATGTCACCGCGTTCGTCAACAGATCCGGCAGCAAGCGCGCGCCGGCGACAATGACCGGCACATCGGCAGTGATCGATGCCACTAGCCTGGCGAGGCCGACTCGCTCCAACTCGGCGATCGGCGCCTGCGAGATGCTTGTATACATGCTATTGCGCAAGTCAGTAGTCACATCCAGCGCTACGCGGGAGAGGATCACTTGCGACGCGGTGCGCGCGACCAAAATGAACACGCAATTGGCCACGAACAAGGCAGCAAATCGGTAATGCGACACCTGCCAACCGAAGAGCCTGACAGTTTCCGGCTCGGTCGTGGAAAATGCCGCCGGACCTTGATCGAGCACGGTCATCACCAACGGAATGACCATTGTGTATGCCATCCCGGCCAAGGTACCCAACACCATTGCGATGAACACCTTGTTGGGTGCACGCCGGGAAAATGAAGACAGGATGCTCATCGATCAATGCCCCGCCTTTTTTGCAGACTGCGCGGGTTCGAGCCAGAGTCGGCGGCGATCATCGCTCGTAGCGGTCATCGGGAGGTAGCGCACATCGCGAAACCCCTCGACCATGTCGTCGTAATGTGGGCTCATCGCGTTGGAGGACTGCCCGGTAGAATTCATTTGCAAGTGTGTAACAGCGGCAGGCGACAGCGAGAAGATCTGGCGGAAACCAGCACCAAACGTCTGCTCGTACCGACCGCTATCGCCCAAGGTGTAGTCGGCAACGTTGAGCGTATCGGGTGAACCACCGTTGGATATTCTCCGCTCGAACCAGACCTTGGCTACATTGACCGCACTAAAGGGCACGTGGCGATAGACCGTTTCATGGACGTCTCCCCATGCCCAGCCATCACTACTATCGCCGGCCATCTTGCGCAACTCACTGAGCGCGTCGTCGAGTGCGGCGCCGGTGACATCAGCGCAGGGTACCGGCTTGCTGTCCTCCAGGTCGCGGCACCACTGGCCCGACTGTCCAGACAACATCGCGGCAACGGTATCTGGATCGATTCCGTCGATCATTCCCTGCAGCACGCGACTCTGCCGTGCACGGTTCCAATACCCCTGGAATGCGGCGCCGACCAGACGGCGCTTGAGCTGACGCAGCCAAGCATTGAATAGAGTAGCCGCGTGGCTGTCTCGATCCATGCGCCCGTTCCAGTCGCGTAGCGTGTCGTGGGCCCACCGCTGCGCTCTATCGCCCGGCGGATAATTCAACAGAGCCTTGGAAAGCCGCACTGCGGAGGCGCTGTATTGATCGGCCTGCATGCGCTGCATCAACGCCACATCGACCGGTTTACCGGCGGAAACAGCACCAGTGATCATCTCTTCAATTCGCCTCTTTCGAGTCGGCGGCGCCCAGTCGTTGGAAATCAGCCAGCGATAAGAGGGAGGCGTAGGATCATCATTGGCCGAGGCCACGAAGCCTGACGGCGGATCGTAGACATGTGGCATCTCCTCATACGGGATGCGACCAGTCCAAACGTATTCATCGTTCCATCCAGGTGCCGGCGCGCCGCCATCACCTGCCGCGCGTACCGGAATACGTCCTGCCGCCAGATGGCCGACATGACCGGCGCGGTCCGCATACACCATGTTCAAGGCGGGTGCGACCAAATACGCGAGCGATTTGTCGAACTCGCTCCAATCCTGTGCATAGCCGATCCGGTAGAAGGCTTCGTAAGAAGTATCGTCCTTGTCCAGAGCGGTCCAGCGCAGAGAGGCTGGCTGCTCAAACACCTGGAACATATCGTTGATGATCGGGCCGTGCCGCGTGGAACGTACGCTGATTCGCAGTGGTTTGATCGGAGCGTGCAGAAACGAAGGGAAACTCTCCCGAACCTTGATAAGCTCCTCACGTTGCAGGAACGGTACCCACTTCCCATTGGCGAGATAACGCGACGCATCGTCGGGCTTGGCTTGTTCCAGATAGATGTCCTGGCTATCTGCCATCAGGTTGGTGCCTCCCCACGCAATGCTGGCATTGCGTCCGAATACCACGACGGGCAAGCCGACCAATGTTGCGCCGGAAACATCGAGGTGATCGCCTTTGAGTGCGGCCATATACCAAAGCGATGGCATCTGCAAACCCAGATGCGGATCGTTGGCAAGCAGCGCCGAACCATTACCCGTCAGACGAGACGACACCGCCCATGCATTGCTGCCGACATAATGCCCCCCAAGTCCGGTGTTTTGTTCCAGCTTTGAGAAGAACTCGAGCATTTGCACGCAGCCCTCCACTGTCATTGGGTCGAACGCAGAGCTCGATGCGAGATCCGGCTTGTTTGCGATGCGCATCGGATCGTCGGCGGCGTCAGGGAACAGTGTCTGCAAGCGCTCGGTATCGAGCAGTTGGGCTGCGAGCATACGGTCGATTTCTCGACGGTAGTTGCCCCCCAAATCAAGCGCGAACACCTTTGACCAAGCTAGCGAGTCATAAACGGTCCAGGGGTCAGGCCGAATTCCCAGCGCAACGAACTCCACAGGAAGGGCCGTGCGTGCGTCGAGCCATGCGTTGATGCCGTCGGCATAGGCCTGCAAAGAATCGCGTGCCTCCGGGCTCAGCGCATCCCAGGCCTCGTGCGCCGAACGCATCAGTCCGAGCGTGCGAAACCAGATGTCCTGTTGCACTGCATCCTTGCCGAGCAACTCGCTCAAGCGGCCCTGCGCCATCCGCCGCTGCAGTTCCAACTGCCACATGCGGTCCTGCGCATGCAGATAGCCCACGGCGAAATAGGCGTCGCGATCACTGCGCGCTACCACGTTGGGCACTCCGTAACCGTCACGCTCAACGCTGACGGGGGCACGCAATCCTTCTACTTCAAGACGGCCCTGCTCGTTTGGAAGGCTTTCATGCAGGCGCCACCATCCGGCGGACACCGCGACTACAAGCGGACCTACGACAAAAAACAGGATACGAGAAAGCAGTGGGTGCTTTTTGAGCATCGAACATCCTGTCCTGTCTTAGCAAGGAAACGGTGAACTGGTGTAGATCGCTGCTAACGCCAACGCACGCGCGGCCCAGACCTAGAGGACCTTACATGGTGCGCTAGAAGCGTCCCCACTCGCTTCTTCATGCACGTGCGAAACCCCTGACAAGATCCTCAAAAAAAAAGAGGACGTCAAGCGTTTCACGCGTAGTTCCGAATACTGACTGGCCCGCGATCACTCGAAGTATGAATTGTTAGAAATCGCCTAGGAGCACGGGCCTGAATTGGCAGTCTGTCACGGCTATGCCTCGTTCGGAGGTCCCGCGCACGACGATGCAAGGACCTCTTCCGTTCCGTTATTCAGAACACAGCACCCTCCGCTGAACGCGTGTGATGCTCAATTCCGGACAGCATTGGAGATCATTCAGAGGACTTGATCGGCCCATTCCGTACCAGAAATGGTGTATCAGACACCCTCACCACTGGCCGCGATCCGGCTACGGCGTAACTTGCGCAGGCGTTCACGTACGCGTACGCGTTTGTGCAGCGCACGATCATGCAGCCACAGATAGATCGCAGGGGTACTAAGTAGTGTTAGCAATTGCGACACGATTAGCCCCCCGAGGATGGCGATACCCAAGGGGCGACGCATCTCTGAGCCAACACCAAACCCGATTACCAGGGGCAGCGCGGCTCCCATGGCCGCGAGCGTCGTCATCGTAATCGGACGAAAGCGCACCAGGGCGGCCTCCGTGATCGCAGCCACCGGATCGAGTCCGCGCTCGCGCTCGGCGACTAATGCGAAGTCGACCATCATGATGGCGTTCTTTTTGACAATGCCGATGAGCATGAGTACCGCAATCACGGACATCAGGGTCAGTTGGGTCTGCGTCACGAGCATTGCCAGAAATGCTCCCATGCCTGCCGCAGGAAGTGTCGACAGAATTACGAGTGGATGGAAGAGACTGTTGTAGAGCACGCCCAACAGCACATACATGAGAACGATCACCGCAATCAACATGGTCGCGGCACCCACGACCGCTTCCATCAACTTTTGATTGGTGCCCGCGTAGTCGTCCTGGACGCCGGGGGGAAGGGGCGTCTTGGCGATCAGCTCGTCGACAACACGAATTCCTTCGATCTGGCTGACTCCAGGGGCCACGTTGTAGCTGATGCTCGATGACTCCAACTGGTTGTAATGCATGACACTGGAGGGGGTAATCGCGGGCTTGATCGTCGCGACCGCCGATAACGGAACCATTTGCCCGGTACCTGTGCGCAGGTAGGTTTGCAGCAACTGCTCGGGTCCCGAGGCACGCGCCTGTTCGGAGGTCAGCACGACGCGGTATTGATTGATGTGCGAATAGATCACCGATACCGGCCGCTGACCGAATGCGTTGTAGAGCGCGTCATCGACATCGGCCATCGAAACGCCCATCCTGGCCGCAGCCTGCCTGTCGACAACCACCGACTGCTGTTTGCCGACGCCATCAAAACTTGTTTCCACGGCACGCAGCTGCGGCATGGCCCGTAAGCGCTCGGCCAGCTTCAACGTTGTTTCCTGCAAGCTTACGCCTGCCGAACTGGTGAGCTGAAGCTGATACTGCCCTCCCCCGGAACGGGTATCGCCACCTCCGCCGAAAAACTGCACAGCATTCATGACTACCGCCACCTCCGGCAGGCGTTTATATGTCTCGTTGAGACGGGCGATCACCTCGGCGACGCCAGCGTGTCTTTCACTGATCGGATAAAGCTCGACGTAAAGACTTGCGGAGCGACCTCCGCCTGCATCCAGCCCGCTGCCGTTAAGCACTGCGGTCACCTCGCGAACGGCTGGATCAGCCCGCATGATGGCAGCCACGCCACGCACATCTGCTGAGAAACGATCGGAGGCCACATTAGCGTCGCCGCGGACCATGGCTTGGATCATGCCCAGATCCTCTTCCGGCATGACTCCGCCACCTGCGGTCATCGCGACGGCGGCGCCCAGTACGCCGGTCAAGACAATCAAGCATATCGGCTGCCAGCGCATCAGCCGCCGATGGCGCATTGCCCAGCCCAGCGTTCGTCGATAGACGTTCAGAACGACGTCGTCCATTCTCTGCAGCGCTGCAACCAGGCGTGCGGTTGTCTGGCCACTGGCGGACTCTGCTTTCAGATCCAAGTACTTTCCGCACAACGCGGGCGTCACTGTTAGAGAAACTACCGCGCTTACAATGATGGCCGCTAGCAGGGTGACCGAGAACTCCCGCACCAATGTGACAAAAATGTTGTTGCCAAACACCATCGGCGCAAACACCGCGACGAGCGACAACGTAATTGAAACGATGGTAAACCCGATCTCTCGGGTACCGCTGAGTGAAGCCGCTAGCGGCGAATGCCCGAGCTCCATGTGCCGAACAATGTTTTCAATTACGACGATTGCATCGTCGACCACAAAACCGATCGCAAGCACAAGAGCAATCAGCGACAATGTGTTGAGCGAAAAATCCATGCACCACATCGCGATGAAGGCACCTGCCAGCGACAACGGCACGCTTGCCATCGCGATCAAGGTCGGACCGACCCTACGCAGAAACAACAGCATTACTGTGGCCACCATCAGAATGCTGAGCAGCAGAGTGAACTCAACCTCGTGCAGGCCACTTTTGGTGGTCTGGGTGAGGTCGAAGATCGGATGAACGGCGACATCAGCGGGCATGATGGAGCGCAACCCTGGCAGTGCCGCTCGAATCGCTTCCACGGTCGCCACCGAGTTGGCGTCCGCGCGCTTGCTTATTTGCATCACCACCGTGCGTTGGCCGTTGTACCAGGCCCCCTGAAACGCGTCCTCCTGGCCATCGTAGACACGGGCCACATCGCCCAGCTTGATGGGCGCGCGACCACGCACTGCGATGACAAGTCCGGCAAAGTCCGCCGCGCGCATCAACGCGGATGTGGTGACCAGCAGCAACTGTCGCGGGCCCTGTTCCACCGCGCCCAGCGCCGACGAGGAATTAGCCGCAGCCAGGGCATTCTTGACCTCATTGGCAGTGATGCCCTTGGCCGCTAACGCATGGTTGTCCAGCTCGACGCGCACCGCACGCGGCGATCCGCCCGACAACTGGACTGTTGCCACGCCGTCAACACGCGCGACGGCAGGTTTGGCTAGATTGTCGGCTACGTCATAAAGCTGGTCAGGGGCCAGCGTTGGCGAGGTCAGTGCCACGAGCAGCACAGGCAATTGCGCAGTGTCAAACTTAAAATACTGCGGTGGCGTCGGCATGCCCGCAGGCAGATCGACCAACGAAGTGTTGATCGCCGCCTGCACCTCGCGGGCTGCCGAGTCGGCATTGATACCGAACTCGAACAGAATCTGTATCTGGACAGAGTTCTCGCCTGCGATGCCAACCATTTGCTTGACCCCTGGGATCCGGCCCAGATGGCGCTCCAAGGGGGTCATCACGGTATTGGCCATGGTCTCTGCACTGGCGCCAGACATCTGCGCAGCTACCGCCACCGCGGGGAGATCCAGCGAAGGCAACGCGGCCACACCAAGCAGGAAGTACGACCACAGACCCACCAGCACGAGGCCGACCCCCGCCAAGGAGGCGCCAATCGGGCGGCGGATGATCGGCGCGAACAAATTCATACGCCGGCACCGCGTTCAACGCGTGCGAGGGCTTGCATGCTGCGATGCGCATCCCTCTTCATGCGTGTACCACCGGGGCTTGCGTGCGCTGCTGTCGGCGCCGCCGCAGCCACGCCTGATAGCGCTCCATGTACAAATAGATCACCGGCGTGGTGTACAGGGTTACCAACTGCGACACCAACAGTCCCCCGACGATCGACAGACCCAGGGGACGGCGCAACTCGAAACCGATACCGGTGCCCAGCGCCAGTGGCAACGCACCGAGCAGCGCTGCCAGGGTGGTCATCATGATCGGACGAAAACGCAACAGGCAGCTGCGGCGGATCGCTTCGTGCGGACTGGCGCCGGCACGCTGCGCCTCGATCGCAAAATCGACCATCATGATGCCGTTTTTTTTTACGATGCCGATCAACAACACGATGCCGACAATGCCGTCGACCGACAGGCTCAACCCGCAGACCATCAATGCCAACAATGCGCCGACCCCTGCTGGCGGCAGCGTCGAGATGATGGTGATTGGATGGATATAACTTTCATAGAGAATGCCGAGGACAATATAGATCACCACTAGCGATGCCAGCAGAAGCCAGATGACATCGGTCTGGCTCTGGGTAAACTCGGCCGCCTTGCCGACAAACTGGCCGTGTACCTGAGACGGCCAGGCCAACTGCTTGCGTACCTGTTCTACCGCACTGACCGCATCGGAGAGCGAATGGCCTGGAGCAATATTGAACAAGATCATCGCCGCCGGTAGCTGCTGCTGATGACTGACTACCAGAGGCGTGCTAGTAACTCTCGACTTGACCAGTGACGACAGCGGAATAGTGCCTCCAGCACCCACGGGGATACCGGTATCGCGGTTGCCGATACCGGTGGCCGTGGAGGAATTGCTGGAGGCAAGCTGGCCGAATGCGGTTGCATTGCTGCCGACCAAGGCGCCGGACCCGTTTGAAGCGACTGCAAGTTGCTGCAGCAACGCCTTCTGCGTGCGGAATTCAGGAGCCACCTCCAAGACCACGCGATACTGGTTGATCTCGGTGAAAATCGTCGAAATCTGCCGCTGTCCAAATGCGTTGTAGAGCGTATCGTTGATACTCTGCATCGGCACGCCGAGCAGGCTGGCATTTTCTCGGTCCACGCTCAGCTCTAGCGCGCCTCCCTGATTGGACAAATTATTGTCCACATCGGCGAGCTCAGGACGCGCGCGTAGCGCCTGGGTCATCCGCTCGGCCTCAACGGCCACTTCTTCCGCGTCCATGCCAGACAACGCGTATTGATACTCGGTGGGGGCCACTCGGGTATCAAGGGTGACATCCTGTACCGGCTTGAGATACAGGGCCACGCCCGCAACATCAGTGGTAGAGCGTCGAAGACGCGGCAGGATCTCGTCAAGGCTCTGGCGCTCGCCGCGCTCTTTGAGCACGATTGAGATCCGGCCCTGGTTGAGCGTCGGATTCATGCTTCCTGCTCCAACGAAGGCGGCAACTGCAGCGACGGCCGGGTCGCTTCGCAGTGCCTGGGCTACCGCCAGCGTTCGCTCGCGCATCTGTGCAAAGGCAATGCTCTGATCGGCTTGGACAACGCCCACGATCAGGCCCGTGTCCTGTTCGGGGAGCAGGCCTTTCGGTATCGCCACGTACAGCAACACCGTCAGTACAACCGCCATCCCTGCCGCACCCAGGGTCCACTGTGGATGCGCCAACACCCAATCGAGACTGCGCTCATAGGCTGCGACCATGCGGCTCCATACGCTGGAGCGATTGTCACGGCCGTCGCGCCCACGAGAAGCCTCGCTCTCCGGCAGCCCATCGGGCTTGAGCAGGTAAGCGCACATCATTGGCGTCAGCGTCAGGGACACCACCATCGATAGCACCACCGCAATGCTCAGCACCCAGGCGAACTCGTGGAACAGGCGTCCGGTCACCCCCGGCATCATCAACAAGGGCAAGAACACCGCGACCAGCGACACAGTGAGAGAAAGTACCGTAAAGCCTATCTGACGCGCGCCAATTTCAGCCGCTTCCTGCCCGCTCTTGCCCTGCTCTATGTAGCGCACGATGTTTTCGATCATCACGATTGCATCGTCGACAACAAAGCCGGTTGCCACCACCAATGCCATTAGCGACAAGTTATCCAACGACATGTCGGCAAACGCCATTACCGCAAAGGTGCCAGCCAGCGACAGCGGTACTGCAACTGATGGGATCAACGTTGCCCATAGACGGCGCAAAAAGGCAAAGATCACGGCCACTACCAGCCCAATGGTCAGCAGCAACGTAAACTGTACTTCGTGCACTGATGCGCGAATGGTCTCGGTTCGATCGGAGAATATCTCCAGTTGCACGTCGGCAGGCAGCAGGCTGCGCAATTCGGGGAGCAGATCCCGAATGCGCTCGACGGTCTGCACGATATTGGCGCCAGGCCGCCGGCGCACCTCCAACAACACGGCCTCCCTGCCGTCTGCCCATGCTGCGAGCTGGTCGTTCTCGATGCCGTCGATGACATTGGCAACGTCGGCAAGCCTGACCGGCGCGCCATTTTTGTAGGAGACGATGATCTCGCGGTAATCGGCGGCATCGACCAATTGGTCGTTTGTACTGATGCTGTAGGACTGGGTGGCCCCATTGAGTGAGCCCTTCGGCGCATTGACGTTGGCGCGAGTCAGGGCCGCACGCAGGTCTTCTAGCGTCAGCCCCATGTTGGATAACTGAGCGGGATTGACCTGCACTCGCACCGCCGGCCGCACATTGCCGGCAATCAAAACCAAGCCAACGCCCTTCACCTGCGACAGCCGTTGGGCCAGGATTGAATCAGCGAAGTGACTGATCTCGCGTAGCGGCCGGGTGTCAGAACCCAGTTTCAGTGTGATGATCGCTACGTCAGCCGGATTGACCCGGTTATAGACCGGTTGGTAGGGCAATGAGGACGGCAGCGTGGCTTGGCGGATCGCTGCCTGCACGTCCTGTGCGGCGACATCAATGTCGCGATCCATGGAGAATCGCAGCGTCACCGTGGATAGACCGGCCGATGAATCAGAGGTCATTAGTTCCAATCCGGAGATCTGCCCAAACTGGCGTTCCAACGGAGTGGTTACCAGCGCGGCCATCGTCGTTGCATTGGCGCCGGGGTATTGGGTCGTCACAACCAGACTGGGGACATCAATTTCAGGTAGCGCTGCCACTGGCAACTGGCGATAGCCGAGAAAGCCCAGCATCAGTACGCCCGCCATCAACAGCACCGTGGCGACCGGACGGCGGATAAAGATCGACGAGAAGCTCATGGAAAACTCGTCCGAGGAAGCGTCAATGGCGATTCCGCCGGATTGGGGCACTGCCAGCCCCCTTTTTTGCGGCGGAGGCCGTTGTGGCGACCCTGCGATCGGCGTTGAGCCGGAAGTGACCATCGACAGCGACGCGCTCACCCTCCGTCAGGCACGCGGCGGTCTGAATCTTGGCACTGTCGATCTCGACACCGGCGCGCACCGGCTGGCTGCTCGCCTCAATCGGGATGACTGGAACTGGAGCCCTGCTCTCGCCGGCGGCGTCCGTTGCGTTCTCAGTGCTGCCCTCCCCCGCCACGGCTAGTTTTACCGCAGCCACCACCACCACCGCCACCGACAACAACGCCACCTTGGCCAGCCTGCGCATGTACAACTCCCTACCTTGAGCGAAGATTAGGCAAATCTCACCAGTCAGAGCAATGCACTAAAATCAAACTCGCCCACCGGCTGCAGGACCAGGGACGCAGGACAGTTATTCGACAGCGGGCAGTTGCCTTCGGAATGAGGCCTCGGCCCATGGTGCGATACAGTTATCTACCACACTGTTCATCGTAACCGACCCAGAAGACAGGGTGAAGCCGCCCCCGCAGTCTTTGCGCCTCATGCGCTGCTAGAGCGCAACTGGAGTCTGACGCGCCAGCGCCGCAGCGGACACGTACGCTTCCTGTAGCAGGAAGCGCACTGGTACGACCGTCCCCCGCATCCAGTCCGGGCTCCAATGCTCGCTCAGCTGCAAGCTCAGCTCCTTGTCGTTGGCATCGACCAAGCGCGCAGCGGAAAATTCCATGAAGCGTCTTGTCGATGGGTAAAGCGCCTTGAATAGCGCCTCCTTGGCCGAAAACAGCAGTGTCAGTGCTCGCTCCGGCGGCAGCGCGACCAGAAGTTCCAGCTCTGCCTGGCTTGCAATGAGGCGACAGATTTGCCCGGCCTGATCTGCATTGATCCAATGCTCCACGTCCAGGCCCAAGGCCGTCCCTGGAGCGCGAGCGACAACTGCAGCTGCTGCGATGCCATCTGCGTGACTGATTGAGCCGGTCCATCCGGGCGGCCAGATGGGGAGACGATCGCTTCCCCGCGGGAGCCAACAGCCAGCTTCAGCACCTGCGGCCGCTAGCGCGCGCTCGGCGCAATAACGTCCAGCCAGGTATTCAGTAATCCGCTTGGGACTAACCTGTCGCATGTCGGCCGGAAGACGATCGGCAAACGCTGCAAATGGCATTTCGCCCTCGAAGCCGACAGCATGCCAAAACATCGTGAAGCCTGCGCCTGACCTCAGCAGCGGGCTCAACTCACTTGCTGGGCGGTCGCGGTAGTATGAATGTATTTCCGTCCCCGCGATCGGCTCCGCTCCGACATCAAACGGCGCTGTCATTTTTTGTGAATGCTCTGATGAGATTCTGCTGCCGATTCAAAATTGACTGCTTTCCGGTCGCCATACTACCGATAAATGCTTGGAGCCTTCTAGTCCGCTTGCGTTGCTGATTGCCCGAAGAGATTAAGGCATGAGGCGAGCCATCTCGGCTGACCCAATCAGCGCAACCAGCAGGACGAAGAATCCTCGACACTTGGATGATGCCTACGGCGGCGAGCGCAACCTTGCAAGGTCAGTCATCGATCCAATGCAAGCCCTTCTGTTGTTGCTTTGAATACCATGCAGGACCAGCCGTCATGGCAGATGGCAATCGACGGTGTAGAACGGCCTCACCCAGGTTGCGGCGCCTGATTGGAGCACGTACGCCCAGGAGTGGAGATCGGACATCGGGGAATATTCAATCGACACTGCTTCCGAGCGTTTGCCTCGCCCGGCTCAACTGGCGATGGCAAACACCGAGCCTGAGTCTATGCACACGCCGGCCCCATCGATGAAGCTGGCCCGCTCCGAATACAGGAATACGACCAGCGAGGCCATTTCCTATGACCGACCGAGCCGCCTGAGCACGATCCCTGAGCGCTCATAGAACCATTCGATGTGGGAATCGAACTCGAGGAAGAGCCATGCCTCGTACTGACCAGGGCATAGCTCGACGCGTATGCCAGTCGCGGAGAATGGGCAATAAGGATATTGAAGCGATAGAACTCTGGTGAGCTCATCTCTCTTAAAGAGTACGCTTGCGCATCCCGACATCCTCCTGCAGCTCCCGCTTGAACGGCACATCCGGCGGCGGTCTGGCTGTTGCCGGTTGATCGTTGAGGTTCGGGTCGCTCAGGCCGCAGCCGCCGCCGAACTGCAGCAACGACACCACGCAACTGATCTTGGTGGTCGTGCCCGGGATCGGGATTTCGATCTTCTTCAGGCCGCGCCGCACCCATTCCTGCAGCAGCGACTGGTTCGGCATCCAGTACTTGTCCAGCGAGGTCGGCGTGTAGCCGTACGGCGGACGTTTGAGCCAGGTGCCGCCCTGGGCGATCTGGTCGCGGGTCCAGGTATCGGTTTCGCTGCCCGGCGGTCCGCGATCACCGGCGCCGTTGCCGGCATCGCCGGCTCCGGCGGCGACGTGAACGCTGCCGTCTGCGTTGAACATGCCGTTGCGTGCTCCATTGGCGCCTGTGGTTTCGCCGGCGCGACGATGGTCGGATTTGCTCCAGTCGTCCGCGTTGGCCGCGACATCCCAGCCGCCGCTGCGGTCTGCTGGCGCCGGGCCGGCATTGCTGGTCGCCGGCTTGGCTGAGGATGCGGCTGCCGCCGTGGTGCTGCTGGGTTGCGCCGATCGCGCCGAATTCGCCTGTGCCTGATTGGGCTGCGTGGAGGCCGCCGATGGCTGGGTTGCTGCAGCTACCGACGTCGACGATGTCGGCGCTGGAGTCGCCGGCGTCTGCTGGGATGGCGCGGCCGGTGCCGGCTGGGGCGTCGGGTCCGGCACGCTTGGCAATTCGGCCGTTCGAATGGCCACCTCAGGCATGCGCACCGTCGGTGTGATCTCGCGGCTGCGCACCGATGGCGCAACGACCTGGGGCCGGTCCGGCACGACGACTTCCCGCTCGCGCACCGTCGGTGCGTTGGCAGTGCGCATCGCGACGGTCGCGGCGGGACGCTGCAATTCGCGCAGCTGCGGCTGCTCGGTCACGGTCTGGATATCGCGCTGACGCACCTCGATCTGCGGTGCGGCCGGCGCGACCGGACGCGGCGCCACCGTGATCGTCGGCGGTGGCGGCACGACGAAGTCGTTCGTGGCCACCGGTGTTTCGGTGACCTGTAGCGGCGATTCGATCGTCACCGGCGGCACCGGTACGGTCACGCGTGGCACCTCCGGCGCTATCGGTTCGCTGGCAGCGGCAGCCACCGGTTCCGGCGCGATGTCCTGGGCCTGGGCTGTGCTTGAAGGAGGGTCGACGGACTCGACAGGCGCAGGCGCCAACGGCGCTGCGCTTGGCCTGCCGGTCGCAGCGGATGCACTGGATTGTGACGCCGAAGCCGCATCGCCCGAGGCGGCCTGCGCAGCGTCAGCGGGCTGCCCTTGCCCACCGCCCTGCTCTGCCGCACCGTCGCCGATGAAGGTCATGCGCACCCGTGATTCGTCGCCGGTCTGGGTGTCATCCGGCGCCCAGCGCACCGTGACGACCCAAATGAGCAGTGCGATGAAGCCAAGATGGATCAACAGGCTGCCGAGCAGCGCCAGCCAGTGCTGTGGTCGCTGGTCTTTCGGTCGCGGCTCCCAGTGCTGCCACCACAGGCTGCGAAATGCCTGGAACGGCGACAACAACGCCACGCCAGCACCTGCAGGCGGCGCTGGCCGTGCCAGCAGCACGCCCATCACCTGGTCATCGTCGAACGCAGCCGCCGGCCCGATGCGACTGCTCATCCAGGTTGCCCAGCCGTAAGGCAGGCCGGTGCGCCGATCCAGGATGAGCTTGCCCGGCATGCGCGCGCGCAGTGCCTGCAGCAGATCGGCGGCCGTGGTCACCGGTGGCGGGGAATCAGGCCGCGCTGTCGCGCGGGATATACGGCGCGTCGCCGGTGGCGTGGTCGGTCGCGTCGCGCACCGCAATCACGCCGGGCACGCGCCCCATCAAGGTCTTCTCGATGCCCTGCTTCAAGGTCACATCGGCCATGCCGCAGCCGTGGCAACCGCCGCCGAAGCGCAGCAGCACGACACCCTCTGCCGAGACCTCCTGCACCGCCACGCGGCCGCCATGCGATGCCAGCTGCGGGTTGATCTCGTTCTCCACCACCCAGCGCACACGTTCCACCATCGATGCGGACTCGGCCGGCGCTTCGCCCTTGATCTTGGGCGCCTTGATGGTGAGCTGCTGATTGCCGGTGGACTGGGTGACGTAGTCGATCTCGGCGCCATCCACCCAGGGCACGCTGGCGGCGACGATATATAAGGTGAAGCCGTCGCAGTCGATCGCCCATTCGTCGCCGCTCAGGTCCGCCGGTTCGGCGAACTCCAGCCGGGCGTCGGCGCGCGGGGTGCCCGCATCCACCGCGCTCAGGCGCACGCCCATGCCGGGCACGCCCTCGCGTTCGATGAGCTTGCGGAAATAGGTTTGGGCTTTGTCGGATATCTGGATCATGCGGGTTATTCTACCGCTCAATGCGCCTGCGCTCATGGAACACCGTGATCCTGAGTGAACGCGCTGTCCGCCACCCCTGCGAGACTGTCATGACCGATCTGATTCCCCTGGAACAGGCCCATTGCCTGCCGCGCAAGGGCAGCGACCACAAACTTGGCGAAGCGCGTCTGGCTGAACTGCTGCCGCAGGTGCCGGGCTGGGAGCTGGCCGAACTGGGCACGGCGATCACCCGCACCTTCCGCTTTGCCGACTATTACCGCACGCTGGCCTTCGTCAACGCGCTGGCCTGGATCGCCCACCGCGAAGAGCACCACCCTGACCTGGGCGTGCATTACGACCGCGTGGTGGTGCGCTATTCCACCCACGACGTCGGCGGATTGAGCGAAAACGACTTCATCTGTGCGGCCAAGGCCGCCCAGCTTTACGATCAAGGAGCCACCCCATGACCCTGTCTCGCGCTGCCCTCGCCGGCCTGTTCATTGCCGTCGGCATCAGCGGGTGTGGCAAGTCGTCGCAGCAGCCCGCCGCACCGGCGGTGGCACCGACCGAACTGGCCGCCTTGAAGACCCCGCCGCCGGAATACTCGCCGCAGCTGGCCTGTGCCGGCATCGGCGGCACCGCCGTGCTCCGGGTCGTGGTCGGTGTCGAAGGCACCCCGACCGACGTCTCGGTATCGCAAAGCAGCGGTCAGCCGGTGCTGGACGAAGCCGCGCAAAGCCGCGTGCGCGAATGGAAATTCCGGGCCGCCACGCGCAATGGCCAGGCAGTGCCGCAGACGATCCAGGTACCGGTCGCGTTCAAGCCGCCGGTGCCGCGCCCCGACGAATGCTTCGCCATCGAAGAGCGTGCGCGTCGAGGCGGTTAAGCCGCGTTCGATGTAACACGCGCACAAGCGCGGCCGCGCCGGCGCGCAGCACGCAAGGCTGAGCACGGCGAACGGCCCGCATCAGCTCCAGCTAGCCACGGTGCACGCCTCATGCCAGCGTGCACGCGTCAGGGTTATCGCGCCAGACACCACGCCTTCGTCATCCAGGCATGGCCATCCTGCAGCCGCAGTGTGGTCATGCGCAAAGTGCGCAGCAGCAGTCGCCACGCTCCCCGCCGAGTACGTTCTATTCCACGAGGTCGTGCGTCACATGCTCGAAGTGTCATCCCACAATGTCTGGACCGCGTTTGCGGTCACGCTGGCCGCTGGCCTGGCGACCGGACTCGGCAGCCTGATGGTCGTGTTCTCCAAGAAGCCCAACCCGCGCCTGCTGGCGTTCGGGCTGGCATTTGCCGGCGGTGCGATGGTGTATGTGTCGCTGTCGGAGATTCTCAACAAGTCGATCGCCTCGTTCTCCAACGCCTACAACGACAAGCTCGGCTTCACCTTCGGCACGCTGGCGTTTCTGGCCGGCATGCTGCTGATCATGGTGATCGACCGCCTGGTGCCCAACCCGCACCAGAGTCTGTCCAGCGATGATCCGCTGTTCCGCGACGACAACCGTGCCTATATCCGCCGGGTCGGCTTGATGACCGCCATCGCCATCACCGCGCACAATTTCCCCGAAGGCCTGGCGACCTTCTTCGCCACGCTGGAAAGCCCCGCGGTCGGCATGCCGCTCGCGTTCGCCATCGCGATCCACAACATTCCCGAGGGCATCGCCATTGCGGTGCCGGTGTACTTCGCCACCCGCAACAAGTTCTACGCCTTCGGCGCCAGCCTGCTCAGCGGACTGGCCGAGCCGATCGGCGCCGGCATCGGCTATCTGGCCTTGTCCAGCGTGCTGTCAGAAGCGGTGTTCGGCACGGTCTTCGGCCTGATTTCCGGGGTGATGGTGTTCCTGGCGCTGGACGAATTGTTGCCGGCGGCCAAGCGCTACGCGCAGGGCCACGAGACGGTCTACGGCCTGGTGGCCGGCATGGGCACACTGGCGATCAGCCTGGTGTTGTTCCGCTTCGCCACGCCTTAACGCCCGGCCGAACCGCAGCCGCGGTGCCGGCACGACCATCGGCTCGACCGCCAGGACACATCGGCGAAGCGCTGGCGGCCACGACCGGGACGGATGCGTCGCCGCGGCGCAATGGCGGCCTCAGCGCCCCAGCCGGTCCAATGCCTCGGCCAGTTCCGGCGCCAGCGGCGCGCTCAACACATAGGGCGTCTTGCCGGCATCCAGCGCAAATTCCAGCGAAGCGGCGTGCAGGAATAGGCGCTTCAGGCCGAGCTGGTCGCGCAGGCGCTTGTTGACCTCCGCTTCGCCGTACTTGTCGTCGCCGGCCACCGGGTGCCCCAGGTGCTGGGCGTGCACGCGGATCTGGTGGGTGCGGCCGGTTTCGATACGGACCTCGCAATACGAGTGCCCGCCGCGTCGCTCCAGCAGCTTGAAGTGGCTCAGCGAGGGCTTGCCGATCGCATTGACCTGCACATGCCGCTCGCCGCCCTGGCGCAGCCCGATGTGCAGCGGCGCATCGACCGTCATCACCCCGTCGGGCATGCGGCCGACCAGCAAGGTCAGATAGCGCTTGGTGATGCCGCGCCCTTCGACACGGTCGTCCTCGCGCATCAAGGCCTGCAGCTCGGTCAGCGCCGAACGCTTCTTCGCCACGATCAGCAGGCCGGAGGTATCGCGGTCGAGCCGGTGCACCAGTTCCAGGGTCTGGTTGGGCCGCAGGGCGCGCAGGGTTTCGATGGCGCCGAAGCTGATCCCGCTGCCGCCATGGCTGGCGACCCCGGACGGCTTGTTGAGCGCCAGCAGCCGCGCGTCCTCGAACACGATCGCCGCTTCCAGCCGCGCCAGGAACGATGCCGGTGGCGCCGCCTTGTCGCCCTCCTCGGTCACGCGCACCGGCGGGATCCGCACTTCCTCGCCACCCTCGAGCTTGCGCTCGGCCTTGGCCCGCCCGCCGTTCACGCGCACCTGTCCGCTGCGCACCAGCTTGTAGATCAGGCTGCGTGGCGCGCCCTTGAGCTGGCCGAGCAGGAAATTGTCCAGCCGCTGCCCGGCACGGTCTTCCGGAACTTTGAGAATGCGCACGCCCACACGGTCGGTGGGCGGCTTGGGGGTCTGGGGGTCGGTCATCCGGCTCTTTATTCTGTTACACTCGGCGAGCGAGATAAGGGTTTGATTTCGTTGGAAGTTGATTGGCCAGAAGCCTGCCTTCCGATGATTCCGGCACAGTGCGCGACCACCGCCCCCGGGGCGGCCATGTTAGCGGCTCACCGGCCTGCCCGGCCATCGCCGGCGGTTTTTGACCGTCGCGCTGAACATGTCCCGTGCGCTGCCCCGGTTCGTCCGGACGCGGCTGCCGGCCCTGAAACACCTATAAAACTTAAGACAAGCGCTCCCGCGGCCTGCCGTGGTGTTGCAGCGCTGGAAACCCTGGTCAGGCCTGTCCGCGCGTTGCGCGAAGGGCCGACAAGCTGTTCCAGAGGCGAAACGTCACGGCGTTCCGCGCGGTAGAGCGCGAGAGGAACGCAACAATGAAGCGAATGCTGATCAACGCAACGCAGGCCGAAGAGCTGCGCGTGGCGATTGTGGACGGCCAGACCCTGTACGACATCGACATCGAACAGCCGTCCAAGGAACAAAAGAAGTCCAACATCTACAAGGGCCGTATCACCCGGCTCGAGCCCTCGCTGGAGGCGGCGTTCGTGGACTATGGCGCCGAGCGCCATGGCTTCCTGCCGCTGAAGGAAATCTCCCGCGACTATTTCCAGGCTGGTGTCGACCACAACAAGTCGACCATCCGCGAGTTGCTGCGCGAGGGCCAGGAGATCGTGGTGCAGGTCGACAAGGAAGAGCGTGGCAACAAGGGCGCCGCCCTGACCACGTTCATCTCGCTGGCCGGCCGCTACATGGTGCTGATGCCCAATTCGCCCAGCGCCGGCGGCGTCTCGCGCCGGATCGAGGGCGAAGACCGTGCCGCGCTGAAGGAAGCGCTGGACAAGCTCGACATCCCCGACGACATGGGCGTGATCATCCGCACCGCCGGTGTCGGCCGTGACGCCGAAGAACTGCAGTGGGATCTGGATTACCTGCTGCAGACCTGGAAGGCGATCGCCGAGGCGGCGCTGAGCAAGCCGGCCGCGTTCCTGATCTACCAGGAATCGCGCCTGATCATCCGCGCCCTGCGCGACTACCTGCGCGCCGACATCGGCGAAATCCTGGTCGACACGCCGGAGCTGTATGCCGACGCCCAGGAGTTCATGCAGCAGGTGATGCCGCAGAGCCTGCGCAAGCTCAAGCACTACACCGACGACATTCCGCTGTTCAACCGCTTCCAGATCGAATCGCAGATCGAAGGTGCCTACGAGCGCAACGTGCGCCTGCCGTCGGGTGGCTCGATCGTGGTCGATCAGACCGAGGCGCTGACCGCCGTCGACGTTAACTCCTCGCGCGCCACCAAGGGCAGCGACATCGAAGAAACCGCCTTCCAGACCAATCTGGAAGCGGCCGAGGAAGTGGCCCGCCAGTTGCGCCTGCGCGACTTGGGCGGCCTGGTGGTGATCGACTTCATCGACATGTCCTCGACCAAGCACCAGCGCGAAGTGGAAAACAAGCTGCAGAACGCGCTCAAGTACGACCGCGCACGCGTGCAGTTGGGCCGCATCTCGCGCTTCGGCCTGATGGAAATGAGCCGCCAGCGCCTGCGCCCGAGCCTGGGCGAATCCAGCCAGATCGTGTGCCCGCGCTGCGACGGCCATGGCCGCATGCGCAGCGTCGAGTCGCTGTCGCTGTCGATCATCCGCGTGGCTGAAGAGCACGCCATGAAGGAAAACACCGGACAGGTGCTGGTCCAGGCCCCGGTGGAGATCGCCAACTACCTGCTCAACGAAAAGCGCAGCGCGCTGCGCGAGATCGAGCAGCGCCACGAGTCGCCAATCATCATCGTTGCCGACGAGCAGCTGCACACCCCGCACTACGAGGTCACGCGGTTGCGTGAGAACGAGCTGGGCGAAGACAGCGGCAAGCCGAGCTACCAGCGCGGCACCCCGCGCAAGCTGCCGGTGCATGCGCTGACCAAGGCACAGTTGAATATCCCGGCTGCGCCGGCAGTGACCTCGATCAAGCCGAGCCAGCCGGCTCCGCTACGTGAAGAGGCCCCTGCCCCGGTTGCCGCTGCACCGGCTCCGGTCGCACCGCTGCCGCTTCCCGCGCCGGTCACCGGTGTGGTCGGCTGGCTGAAGCGCATCTTCGGCGGCGTCGAGCCGGTCGCGCCTGCGCCCGAGTCGACCCAGCGTCCGCGTCAGAACGATGCCGGCCGCAGCAGCCGCAACGAGCGTGGCGATCGTGGCGGCCAGCGTCGCGACGGCCGCGATGCCCGCAACGGTGGCAACGGTGGCAATCAGCACCGCGGCAATGGCGGCAACGGCAATGGCGCCAACAAGGAGCGTCGTGACGAGCGCCGTCAGCCGGCCAATGGCCAGGCTGCGCAAAACGGCGGTCAGGCGCAGCAGGTGCAGGTGCCCAAGCCGCCGCGCAACGAGTCACCGCAACAGCCCAAGCAGCAGGCCCAGCAGCAGAAGCAGAAGCCGCAGAACCAGGCACCGCGCCCGCCGCGTGCAGCTGCGCAGCAGCAGGACGGCGCGCCGTCCGAGCGGCAGCAGCGCCCTGCGCGTCAGGAAGAAGGCACTGCCTCGGCGCAGACGCTGACCTCCACCGCTGCAACCGCAACGACTGCCACCGTGGTCGCGGCAATTGCCGACACCGCAGCACCCACAACGCCGGCAGCGGCAGCTGCGGCCACCCCGGCGCACCCGGTCGAGGTCATCGTGACCGAGTCGCACGCCGATCGCGGTACCGATGCAAATGCGGAGGGTCAGCCGCCGGAGGCAGCAGGCGATGATGCGGCAAATGGCGAGGGCGGCAGCCGTCGTCGTCGCGGTCGTCGCGGTGGCCGTCGTCGTCGTCGTGGCGCTGGCGCAAACGGTGAAGGCGGTACCGGCGTCGATGGTCTGGAGACGGACGATCTGGACGGCGATGCCGAAGGCGATCTCGATGGCGACAACGAGAGCGACGAAGCCGGTGCGCAGGTCCACACCTCGGCTGCCCCGCGCGCCGGTCAACCGGAGTTCGACTTCGACGATGACGCGACCACGCCTGCGGTATCGGTACGCGCCAAGCCGGAATCCAGCGCTCCGGCCGCAGTGAAGCCGCGTCCGGTTCCGAAGGAACGTGCGGAAGCACCGCTGGCGGCTGACACGACGTCGACCACGGCGCCGGTTTCCAATGCCACGCCGTCGTTCGAGCAGCAGGCTGCAACGCCGTCAGTCACCGCAGCCGAGCAGGCAGGTGGCAATGCATCGGCGGCCTCCGCGGCACCGGGTGCAACCGCCTCGGCCAGCAACACGGCGTCGGCTGCATCGGCACCGGCTGCGCAGGCTTCTGCCGTTGCATCGACGACCCCGCAAGCGCCTCAGGCTCCGGTTGTTGCGCAGGAATCAGCGAGCTCGCTGGCTCAGGCGCCGGTTGTCGCTTCGGCTCCGTCCGCTGCCTCGACGCAGGTTGACACCTCGGCTCCGGTCGCGACGCCAGCTGCGGCTCCTGCTGCTCAGCCGGTCGAGCGTGCGGCTCCTTCGGTCGTGCGTTCGCCCGAGCCGGCTGTGCAGTCAACGTCGGTGCCGTCGGCATCGTCGGCATCCGCCGACGCTGCAGCGCCTGCGGTTGCTCGGCAGGAACAGGCAGCACCGGCTGCAACTGCGGCAGCAACGCAAGCGGAGCCGGCGAAAACCGACGCAGCGCCGGCAGCCGTCAGTGTGCCCAAGCCGGTCGCTGCTGCGCCTTCCAGCGCGCAGGCAGACGTCGTGACATCCAGGCCGCCGCATGCCGAGCCGTCAACGGCGGCAAGGCCGGCTGCCGATGTTGCTGCGACGTCCACCGCCACGGTGCCGCAGACCTCGCCGGCTGCCGATGCTGCGCCGGCACGCAAGCCGTACGCTCCGGTGCAGACCACGCTGCTTGACGCATTGGCTCCGGCCGACGCAACAGCAGCAGAGACCGCGACATCGACGCAGGCCGAAACGCCGGTGCCGTACAAGGCGCCTGAGCGGCCTGCAGCGGTCACGCCCGTGCTGTCTGCAGACGCCAACGAGCACACTGCCGGCAAGCCGAAGCCGACGGTCGTCGTGTCCGAGGCAGCAAAGCCGGCAGATGCAGCGCGCAATGGCGATGACGCGCAGGAGCAGCAGGACGACACCAACAAGCCGCGTGGCGATCACTGATCGTTTCCCAGCCGGTTGAACCCGCCTGCATGAATCCAGGCGGGTAGTGTCAGACAAGGCGGCCTTCGGGCCGCTTTGTTTTTGCGTGCGGCAGTGTCATGCCGATGCTAGATGACCAGGCTTTGCAGGGATCGCAACGAAACGGTTGCCGCGCTCGCAGTCGTACTTGTCCCAGGCGCTGTTCCCGCCGCTTCAACGAACGACGGGGCGATTGCCGCCAAAGTCAGGACTCAGGCAGAAGCCAGCCCCATCGTGGCCCTGCGCCGTAACTGCATCCACGCCAGCAGACCGAAATGTCCGCTGCTGCGCATCGGCAACCGCTCGCCATCGGATGCAGCGGCATCCAGACCGATTCGATCGCTCTGCTCCAATGGCGCGGCGCACTGCGCTGTAGCGACACGTCGTCATCGGCAGCCGTCGCAAGCGAAGCGCCTCTCGGGCAGTGAATGCCGAAGAGCGCGCGCGCGTTCGCTTGCACGCCGGAGTGCAGCTCCCGCGCAAAACTAGCGTATGCCTGTTTTCATCGACGCGTTGTGCAGCAGCATCTGACGGCTGTGTCTGCGAGCGCGAAAATCCGAAGGCGCGGTTTACAAGGTCCGCGCCGGATCGGTCAGGCCGTACTGATTGGCCAGACGCGCCAGGGCGATGTTGTCCTGGATGCCGACCTTCTCGAACAGGCGCGCCTTGTGCGTGTTGATGGTCTTGGCGCTGAGGTTCAAGCGCTTGGCGATGTCTTCCTGGCGCAGACCCTGGGTCAGCAACAGGGCGACCTCCAGTTCGCGCGGCGATAGCGCGTCGAAGGGCGAGCCGCCCCCTTCCAGGTTGGACAGGGCCAGATTCTGCGCAATGGTATTGCCGAGATAGCGCCGGCCCAGGGCGACTTCGCGCACCGCACGCAGCAACTCCTGCGCATCGCCGCCCTTGCCGACATACCCCGATGCGCCGGCTTCGAGCAGACGCTTGGGCAGTGGGCCGTCTTCCAGCACCGAGACGATGATGACGCGGGTGCCGTAATCGCCCTTGACGATGCGCTCGGTGATTTCCAGGCCGCTGACACCGGGCAGGTGCAGGTCGCACAGCACGATCTCGGGCTTGAGCTGGCGGATTTGCGGCAAGGCCGCTTCCCCGCTCTCCGCTTCTCCCACCACATCGATGTCCACTTCCTTGGACAGGATCATCTTCATGCCGGTACGCACGAGTGCATGATCGTCGATCAGAAAAACTCTGATGGTCATCCTTGTTGTCCTCGCTGTGCGGCTGGCTGGTGCAGCCTATCTCCGTGAATAATTCAGGGCAAGCTCGATGCAACGTATTACGTTCGAGTCAGAACGCGAAGTACTCTGCCGCCACGCGTCATGGTAGGCATTGCGTGCACTATCGCGGCGTGATCGGATGATGCGAGCGGGCCCAATACGCGAACATCGGGCATTTCACTCGCGCTCGGTCAGATTTTTCCTGCTTCGGTGCTGCGCTCGGCATCCACCAATGGGCGCAATTGCGCATCGAGTGCAACGCGTTCGTCGAACACGAAGCAGCGGCCGTCATAGCCTTCGCCACCGACTTCTTCGAAATAGCCGAGGATGCCGCCTTCGAGCTGCAGCACGTTGTCCATGCCGTCGGCCTGCATCCACAACGCCGCCTTCTCGCAACGAATGCCGCCGGTGCAGAAGCTGACCACGGTGGCGTCGGCCAACGCAGCGCGATGCGCTTCCAGCGCCGCCGGCAGGTCGGTGAACTTGTCGATCGGCAACGTCAACGCGCCCTGGAAGGTGCCGTGCGCCACTTCCTGGGCATTGCGCGTATCCAGCAGCACCAGCGGGCGGCCGCGATCGTCGCGCCCTGCCCGCATCCACTCGCGCAGCGTGGCGGGCGTCACCGCAGGCGCACGGCCCTGCAGCGGCGAGGCATCGTCGCGGCGAAAGCTGATGATCTCCGGCTTGACCTTCACCTTGAGCCGCGCGAACGGCTGCAACGCGCTCAGGCTGTACTTGATGCGCATCTGCGCAAAGCGCGCATCGGCCTGCAGCCACGCATAGAACGTGTCGATCTGCTCGGCTTCGCCGGCCAGAAACAGGTTGATCCCTTCTTCGGCCACCAGCACCGATCCCTTCAAGGCCTGCTGCCCGGCGTGTGCCAGGACGCTGTCGGCGAGCGACTGCGGGTCCTGGATGGTGACGAATTGGTAGGCAGCGGTATTGGTGATCATGCGGCCATTTTAAGCCGATGCGGCCGCAGGTGCGATCAGCCGCGCAACAGCAGGAACGGCAGCAGGACCAGCGAGGCGACAACCAGCATGCCGATCAACGTGGCGATCACGAACAACGGCCGCTTGCGCAGCAGCGCGCCGAAGGTTTCGGCCGTGCCGGCAGCGAGCGCATCCTGGCGCTGCGCACGCGCCACGGCACCGCGTTGGGCCTGATACGCATCCATCAGCGCCTTGGCGCGCGGGTGATCGGCATCGTCGCTGAGCCAGATGCCACCGGCGGAGATGCCCCAATTGCTGGGCCGGGTTTCGTAGATCTGCACCAGATGCTCGCGCATCAGCGCCCGCACCTCGTCGGCTTCGTCATCGGGAACATTGCGCAGATTGAGCAGCAGCTTGGCCATGGGCGCGATGATACCGGGAGCCAGGTGCGATAATGACGCACTCCCTTTGCTGGACCATCCCATGCGCCTTCTGTTGACGCTTTGTGCTGCCCTGCTGCTCGCGGGCTGTGCGCCTGCCCTGCCGCCGTCCGGCGGCACCATCGCCACGTTCGAGCGGATCGACCGCAACGTCGGCACCGGTGCCGAAGCCACACCGGGCGCGCTGGTCACCGTGCACTACACCGGCTGGCTGTACGACGAAAAAGCCGCCGACAAGCATGGCAAGAAGTTCGACAGCTCGCTCGACCGCGCCGAGCCGTTCCAGTTCGTGCTGGGCGGCCATCAGGTGATCCGCGGCTGGGACGAGGGCGTGGCCGGCATGCATGTGGGCGGCAAGCGCAGCTTGATGATTCCGCCCGCGTACGGCTATGGCGACAACGGCGCTGGCGGCGTGATCCCGCCCGGCGCATCGCTGGTGTTCGATGTGGAATTGCTCGGCGTGCAGCCGCGCTGAAGGGCTGAGCAATGACGGATGCGAGCAAGCGGCGGCTGGCCATCATCGGTGGTGGACCGGCCGGCCTGATGGCGGCAGAGGTGGCATGTGCGGCAGGCCTTGCGGTCGACCTGTACGAAGCCAAGGGTTCGGTGGGGCGCAAGTTCCTGATTGCCGGCAAGGGCGGCTTGAACCTCACCCACTCCGATCCGATGCCGTTGTTTGCGCAGCGCTATCGCGAGCGCAGCGAGGCCGTTGCATCGTGGTTGCAGCAGTTCGATGCGGATGCGCTGCGCGCCTGGGCGCGCGACCTGGGCGTGGAGACCTATGTCGGCAGTTCCGGGCGCGTGTTCCCGATGGATCGCAAGGCCGCGCCGCTGCTGCGTGGCTGGGTACGTCGACTCAAGGAACAAGGCGTTGTGTTTCATGTGCAGCACCGTTGGCTTGGCTGGAGCGATGACGGTGGCTTGCGTTTCCACTCGCCCACCGGTGATGTCGAACGCACCGCAGATGCGGTGGTGCTGGCGCTTGGTGGCGGCAGCTGGCCGCAGCTCGGCTCCGATGGTCGCTGGCAAGGCGTGCTGCAGGATCGCGGCATTGCGGTGGCGCCGCTGGTGCCGGCCAACTGCGGCTTCGACATCGCCTGGAGCGCGCACTTTGTGCAGCGGCATGCCGGTGCGCCGCTCAAGCCCGTGGTCGCACACTGGCAGGATCGCAGCGGCACACCGCAGCAACTGCAGGGCGAGTGCGTTGCGACCTCCACCGGCATCGAGGGCAGCCTGATCTATGCGCTGGCTGCGGATCTGCGCGCGCAGATCGATGCCGATGGCGTCGCCGAGCTGGGCCTGGACCTGCTTCCGGGACGCTCGCTGGAACGCATCAGCGCCGAACTGGAAAAACCGCGCAAGGGACGCAGTTTCAGCGAGCATCTGCGCCGGCAGGTCGGCATCGACGGCGTCAAGGCCGCCTTGCTCTACGAACACCTGGGCAAACAGGCGGGCGACGATCTTGCGCTGGTGGCGCATACGCTCAAACGCCTGCCGTTACGCCTGTTGCGACCGCGACCGCTTGCCGAGGCGATCAGCTCGGCCGGTGGCGTGCAGCTGGAGGCGCTGGATGCGCAGCTGATGGCGCGCGCGCAGCCTGGCGTGTTCTGCGCCGGCGAGATGCTCGACTGGGAAGCACCGACCGGCGGCTATCTGCTGACTGCCTGCTTCGCCAGTGGATTACGTGCCGCGCATGGCGCGGTGCAATGGCTGCAGCAGACCGACCGCGCTACAGACGATCGCTGACCGCCTCGCGCGGCCACACTGATTTGACGTCGTAAATCACCGCACCCGGTTTGCCCAGTGCGGCAATACGCTGGGTGTCGTAGTCGCGGTATTGCGCATGCGCGACTGCCAGCACGACGGCGTCGTACGCACCCTCGTCCGCAAGCTCGCACAACTGCACGCCGGCGTGTTGCAGCGCTTCTGCGGGGTCGGCCCACGGGTCGCAGGTGTCGACCTGCACGCCAGCGGCTTGCAGCAGCTGCACCAGCTCCAGCGCGCGGCTGTTGCGCAGGTCCGGGCAGTTCTCCTTGAAGGTGGCGCCCAGCACCAGCACCCTCGCCTGCGCAAGCACCACGCCACGCGTGGCCAGCATGCCGCAGACGCGCTCGGCCACGTGCCGGCCGACGCGGTTGTTGACCTGGCGCGCGGTGTGGATCAGGTCCGGGTGATAGCCCACGCTTTCGGATTTGTGCATCAGGTAATACGGATCCACCCCGATGCAGTGACCACCGACCAGGCCGGGGCGGAACGGCAGGAAATTCCACTTGGTTCCGGCGGCTTCCAGCACGTCCAACGTATCGATGCCCAGCTTGTCGAAGATCAAGGCCAGCTCGTTGACCAGTGCGATATTGACGTCGCGCTGGATGTTTTCCACCACCTTGGCGGCCTCGGCCACGCGCATCGACGGTGCCCGCCAGGTGCCGGCAGTGATGATGCTGGCGTACAGCGCGTCGACCGCATCGGCGGCTTCTGCGGTAGAGCCGGAGGTGATCTTGCGGATATCGCGCAGACGCCGCTGGCGGTCTCCCGGGTTGACGCGCTCGGGGCTGTAGCCACAGAAGAAGTCGTCATTGAAACGCAGCCCCGATGCGGCTTCGAGCAAGGGCACGCAGACTTCTTCGGTAGTGCCCGGGTAGACGGTGGATTCGTAGATCACCAGGTCGCCGGGTTTGAGCGCAGCGGCGATCAAGGTGGTGGCACTGCGCAGCGGTTCCAGGTCGGGCTGCTCGAAGCTGTCGATCGGTGTCGGCACGGTGACGATGAAGATGCTGCACGCAGCCAGGTCCGCAGCATTCGCGGTGTAGCGCAACCGGGTGGCGGCAGCCAGCTCGGTGTCGTCCAGCTCCAGCGTGGCATCGTGGCCGTCGCGCAGCTGCGCGACCCGCTGCGCATCGATGTCGAAGCCCAACGTATCGCGTTGCTCGCCGAACGCGACGGCCAACGGCAGGCCGACATAGCCCAATCCAATCACCGCGATGCGGGCCTGCTGCGGAGCGAGTAGCGTGGTGCTGGACATGCGGTTCCTTCGATCGTGCGCAGCCGGTTGCTGCGCGCCTGCGCGGTGGGAGCATAGCGCAGGCAACCATCGGACCATGAGTGCGGCGAACTGGCGACGCGGCGATTCACAATCGGCGCGCAATCAGGCACGCTATCGCAATGCCCGGGTGGCGAAACTGGTAGACGCAAGGGACTTAAAATCCCTCAGCTGCAAGGCTATGCGGGTTCGATTCCCGCCCCGGGCACGCTCTAGTGGCACTGTAAGTGCGCAACGCCATCGACGCGTCGACAAGCCTTGCCTGCTGCGATGTCGCAGCGCTCTCGCATTGAGCAGTCCAGCCTCTGCGTTGCGCTTGCAAGTGCATGACGCGCCCTCAGCCCGCTCCCCTGTCTCGCACATCACCGCAATCCTCAGCGCCGCGCAGGCTGAGGTGGAACAGCGCGAGCAGATTGGTGATCACGGCTGCGATAGACGTGGACAGCGATGCCAGACGAGATGGAACGGCGCGCCATTGCATAGCATGCAGGCCGCAGTGCCCTTCCGTGCGCCTGGAGAGCACCAACCGCAGCATCCACGCAGTGCCACGCACAACGATGCGATCTTGTTTACGACAGAAGTCCTGGCGCCAGCGGAGCACCAGGCGCAATGCGCATCTGGCATCAAGCACGCCGCGCTACGTCAGCGAGAAGAAGGCCAAGAGTTGCCCTCCTCAAGTGCTAGCCCGACACCAGCATCGACCAATAAAAAACCCCGTATATCGTTCGATATACGGGGTTTGAATTTGGAGCGGGAAACGAGACTCGAACTCGCGACCTCAACCTTGGCAAGGTTGCGCTCTACCAACTGAGCTATTCCCGCGTGGAGCAAAATTGTACAGCTTGTTACTTCGTTGCGCCAGTCCTGTCGTCGTTGCCGACGCATGAAACAACGCATGCAATGTGGAGGCCTGGGCCGGAATTGAACCGGCGTACGCGGATTTGCAGTCCGCTGCATAACCACTCTACCACCAGGCCGAAACATCAAACCCAAGGCATCCTGCCTTGAAACAACGAGACCTCCGGCAAGGGGCCTTGTCTACATCTGGAGCGGGAAACGAGACTCGAACTCGCGACCTCAACCTTGGCAAGGTTGCGCTCTACCAACTGAGCTATTCCCGCTTGGGAGGCGAAATTCTACAGCGAACAGCATCGCTGTCAACTATTGCTTTCGACTTTTTTCGGTTTGCTGGTGATCGCGGCTTTTTCGTCGGCGCGCAGGCTCGGCCAGGCGGCCTGCAGGTACTGGAATCCGGACCACAGCGTCAGCAATGCGGCGATCGCCAGCGTCCAGTATCCGGCGCGGAAAATCAGGTTGCCGAACCAGATTCCGTGCGTGGGCATCTGCCCCGGCGTCACCGAATACAGCAGACACAGCAGCGCGACCATCTGTGCGGTGGTCTTGACCTTGCCGATCACCGCCACCCGTACCTTGGCGCGCTGGCCGATTTCGGCCATCCATTCCCGCAGGGCGGAGACTGCGATTTCACGGCCGACGATGACCGCCGCCCAGAATGCCATCCATGGTGTGGGGTGGCCCTGCACGATCAGGAACAATGCCACTGCGACCATCAACTTGTCGGCCACCGGGTCCAGGAACGCGCCAAAGGCCGAATACTGGTGATAACGTCGCGCGACCCAGCCATCCAGCCAGTCGGTGATGGCGGCCAGCGCGAACACGCCGGCGGAGGCGAAATTGGTCCAGGTGTACGGCAGGTAGAACACCACGACCAGCACCGGGATCATCACGATCCTCAGCAGTGTCAGCCACGTGGGGATGGTCAACTTCATTACGGACTCGACTCGCCTGCCGCATCGGGAAGCGCCAGCCCGTGCAGGTTAGCGTAGATTCGCGCGGCAAGTGCGGCATTGACGCCCTCCACCCGTGCAATCTCGGCTTCGCCGGCGGCCTTGAGCCCGACCAGGCCACCGAAATGCTTGAGCAGGCTCGCGCGTCGGCGCGGACCGATGCCGGGGATATCCTCGAGTTTGCTGGTCATGCGCGCCTTCTGGCGGCGGCCGCGGTGACCGGTGATCGCAAAGCGGTGCGCCTCGTCGCGCACCTGCTGGATGAACTGCAGTGCCGGCGATGCCGCACCCGGCCGCAGTTCGCGGCCGTCGGCCATGATCAGCGCCTCGTGCCCTGCCCTGCGCTCCTCGCCCTTGGCCACGCCGACCAGCAGCACATTCTCGATGCCCAGATCGGCCAGCGCGCCCTTCGCCTGTGCGAGCTGACCGGCGCCACCGTCGATCAGCAGCACATCCGGCAGCACGCCGTTTTCTTCCACCGCGCGTCGAAAACGCCGTTCGATGGCCTGACGCATCGCCGCATAGTCGTCGCCCGGCGTGATTCCGGAAATATTGAAGCGCCGGTATTGGCCGCGCACCGGGCCGCTGGCATCGAACACCACGCACGAGGCCACCGTCGCCTCGCCCATGGTGTGACTGATGTCAAAGCACTCCACCCGCCTGACCTGCTCGGCCAGCCCCAGCATCTCGCGCAATGCCTCGCTGCGCGCATGCTGCGCGCTCTGGCTGGTGAGTTCGGTGACCAGGGTCAGCTGTGCGTTGCGTGTCGCCAGCAGCAGATAGCCGGCACGCTCGCCGCGCACGTTCCACTTCAACGTCACCTTGTATTCGGCGGCGGCGCTGAGTGCGGCCTCGATCAGCTCGGCATCGGGAATTTCTCGATCGAGCAGGATCTCGCGTGGCGGCGAATGTTCGGCGTAGTACTGCGACACGAACGCAGCCAGGATTTCGTCCGCGCTGTCTTCGCCGTTGGTCTTGGGAAAGAACGAGCGCGTGCCCAGGTTGCGGCCGTCGCGAAAACTCAGCAGCAGCACACAAGCTTGGCTGGCTTGCGTGGCGCAGGCCAGCACGTCCAGATCCGCCGCGCGGCCGTCCACGTACTGGCGGTTCTGCATGCTGCGCAGCGAGGAGAGCAGATCGCGCAGGCGTGCGGCGCGCTCGAACTCCAGCGCCTCGCTGGCCTGCTGCATCGACTGCATGATCTCTTCGCCGAGCTGGTCGCTCTTGCCTTCCAGAAACATGGTGGCGCGGCGTACCGATTCGGCGTAATCGGGCGCGGCGACCAGCTCCACGCAGGGCGCGCTGCAGCGACCGATCTGGTATTGCAGGCACGGCCGCGAGCGGTTGCGGAACACGCTGTCTTCGCAACTGCGCAGCTTGAACAGCTTGTGCATCAGGCTCAGCGTTTCGCGCACGCCGGTAACGCCGGTGTACGGGCCGAAGTAGCGCCCCTGCACGGCACGCGGGCCACGATGCAGGGCGATGCGCGGCCACTGCTCGCGGGTCAGCAGCACGTAGGGATAACTCTTGTCGTCGCGCAGCGACACGTTGTAGCGCGGCGACAGCGACTTGATCAGCTGGTTTTCCAGCAGCAGCGCTTCGGCTTCGCTGCGGGTCACGGTGACGTCCATCCGCGCGACCTGCGACAGCATCGAGGTCAGCCGCGCATTCTTCGGCGTGCCGTTGAAATAGCTGCCCACGCGCTTGCGCAATGCACCGGCCTTGCCGACATACAGCAAGGTGTCGTCGCCCGCGTACATGCGGTAGACGCCGGGCGCGGTGCTCAATTGCGCTGCAAACGCCTTTCCATCGAAATCGGATTGGGGCCTTGCGTTCATTCTTCTATCGAAACATCGCGCAGTTCGCCGCTCGCCAGGTCGTAGCGCAACACGGCATGGGCATCGGTCTCGGCAATCCACACCGCGCCGGCGGCGGCCGCCAGCCCGGCCGGGCCATGCAGGCGGCGTGGCAGCGCGACCGTGGTCAGTTCGCCGCCACCCAGACGCAGGCAGCGCAGACGGCCGTTGCCGGTGTCGGCGATCCACAGCATCGGCGAATCGGCCGCCAGCGCGATGGCTTGCGGAAACTGCAGCCGCGCAGTGCCGCGCGGGCCGTCCTCGTCGCCGAACTGCCAGGTGCCCTGCCCGCCGACCAGGGTCTGCACCAGATCGCCGCGCAATTGCATGGTGCGGATCGACGAGCCCAGCCCATCGCAGATGTAGGCCACCTGCTGCACCGCGGCCAGGCCGGCCGGCTGTGCGAATGCGGCCAGGTGCCCGCTGCCATCGCGAATCTCGAGCGCACCGGTACCGGCGCGTGCGCTCAATGCGGCGCGGCCCAGGTCATAGCTCCAGATGCGGTTGTCGCCCGCCATGGCGATCAACACCTGATTGTCGGCAACGGCCAGGCCTTGCGGGTAGTTCAGCGCCGAGGCACCGGCGAACGCCAGCGGCCCCTCGACCGGCTCGCCGGAGCGCCCGGTGCCGCACAAGGTGTCGACCTGCCCACTGCGCAGGTTGATGCGACGCAGGGCGTGATTGCCGGTGTCGGCGACATACAGCTGGTCGCGCTCCAGCGCCAGGCCTTGCGGACGCCGGAACGCCGCTTCACCGACGCCACCATCGATGAAGTCCGCGTTGCCGTGGCCGAACTGGCGCAGCACGCGGCCGCCATGCGTGCATTCGAGCACGCGGTGATGGCCGGTGTCGGCGATGTACAGGCGGTCCTCGGTGGCGGCCAGGCCGGTTGGAAACCGCAGCTCCAGGCGCGGCTCGGGATCGCGCTCGGCCACCCCATGCAGGTCGGCGTCCGATGGCGGCTGCTGGCCTTCGCACAGGGCGACCAGCGCCTTGTCGAGATCGCCGGTCACGCCGACCAGGCGCTGACGCTCGCGGCCGTAGGCATCGAGCAGCACCAGCGTCGGCCAGGAGTCGATGCCGAAACGGCGCCAGGTCTCCCAGTCCCTGTCGAGCAAAATGGGCGCACTGACACCATGGCCGCGCAGCTGCTTGAGCGCGCGTTGCGGCTCGCGTTCGCTGTCGAAGCGCGGCACCTGCACCACGATCACCTGCAGCCGGCCGGGGCTGCGCGCCTGGAACTGCGCCAGCTCGGCCAGGCGCTCGGCGCACCACACCGAGCTGGCATTGACGAATGCCAGCACCAGCGCCCGCCCGCGATGCTCCTGCAGGGTGGATGGCCTGGCATTGAGCCAGGTAGGAAATTCCGGCAATTCCTGGGTAAGCTGGGCAGTCATACCGTAATTATGCCCAAGCCCGATTAGCTGCGGGTGAGTCTGGCCACGGTCTGGCGCGCAGCGGTATCGACCAGTTGCCAGGCACGCTCGAAATCGTCCATGTCACCGGTGTAGGGGTCGGGGATATCGTCACGCTCTTCCACACCGGCCCAGGGCAGCCAGAGCGCGACCTTGTCGCGCAGCGGCGCCGGGGCGAGGCGTTGCAGATCGCGCAGATTGCTGCCATCGGCGCACAGCAACCAGTCGAAGTGTTCGAAGTCGGCGCCGCGCACCTGGCGCGCGCGCAACCCGGAGATGTCCACGCCATGGCCGCGTGCGCAGCGAATCGCGCGTGGGTCCGGCGGATCGCCGGCATGCCAGTCGCCGGTGCCGGCCGAATCGACCTCGATCCGCCGCGACAACCGCGCCTCGTCCAGCCGCGCACGCAGGGCGCCCTCGCCCATTGGCGAGCGGCAGATATTGCCCAGACACACGATCAGCACCCTCATGCCGCTGCCACGCGGGTTTGCGCGCGCGCCAGATCGTCCGGGGTATCGATGCCGGGCGGAAACTGCTCCGGCGTCAACGCCACCGCGATACGGTAGCCGGCCTCCATCACGCGCAATTGTTCCAGCGACTCGATGCGCTCCAGCATGCCGGGCGGCATTGCCGCGAAGCGCTGCAGAAATCCTGCGCGGTAGGCGTAGATCCCGATATGGCGCAGCCATTGCCCGTCACCGGGCAAGCTGTCGCGCTGACTGGCGAAGCTGTCGCGATGCCAGGGAATCGGCGCGCGACTGAAGTACAAGGCGTCGCCACCTGCGTTACGCACCAGCTTGACCACGTTCGGATCGAACAGTTCGTGCGCGCCGTCGACCTGCGCGGCCAGCGTGGCCATTTCGGCGCCGGAGTGCAGCAGCAGCTCGGCCACCGCACGGATGCCGGCGGCCGGCGCGAACGGCTCGTCGCCCTGCAGGTTCACCACGCAGGTATCGGCTTCCCATCCGGCGATCCGCGCGCATTCGGCAAGCCGGTCGGTACCCGATGCGTGCGCGTCGCCGGTCATCGCCACATGCACGCCGGACAGGCCTTCGACCACCTCGGCAATGCGTGCATCGTCGGTGGCCACCCAGACCTCGCGCGCGCCGGCCAGCAGCGCCCGCTCGGCCACATGCTGGATCATCGGGTGATCGCCGATCAACTGCAGCGGCTTGCCCGGCAAGCGCGTGGAAGCGTAGCGCGCGGGAATGGCGACGACGAAATCTGCAGGCGTTGAGTTAGTCATGCGTGCGCGCTCTGGAAAACAGGAAGAGTGGAAGAAACGAGATAACCGAATCGCATGATGTCGTGGTGTGAGCGAAGTCACGGTGGTCAATTGGGCGGCGATGCCCGACATCAGCACTACGCGCCGCTGCCCGTACTGCCCGCACAGGCACACCGACCATCTTGATTGGCCCTTGCCCACCCACCGTCGCGGGACCTTGATGTTCTTGCGGCGTGTCCCGCGACAGTGAGTCGAAGGACCCTGCAACCAAGCCGCAGATCGCCCACCGGCGCAGCGTTCACACGCCCTGCCGGCTGGCCAACTTGTCCAGGCGATCCAGCAGGCTCACCCAGAACGCCGCCGGCAGCTCCGCCTTGAGCGGCACGCTGTACAGCCATTCGTCGGCAAATGGCCTGCATTTCACCGCATCCTTTTCGGTCATCAGCACTGGCAAACGGCTGCCGAAACTGAAATCCGCCGCGCGATACACGTGATGATCAGGGAAGGCATGCGGCACCACGCCGATGCCGCGCGCGCGCAGCATCGCGAAGAAGCGTTCCGGGTGCGCGATCCCGGCCACCGCATGCACGCGCTGGCCGGCCAGCCGGCTCAATGGCTGAGCGCGCTTGCCATCCATCGGCTGCACGCTGTCGATGCTCAGGCGCATCTGCCATTCGCCGAATCCGGCGTCATCGGGCGCGGGTGTGGTCGCTGGTGCGCTGGCCTGGCCCAGATTGACCACGCGGAAATCGCAGTCGCGTGCACGTGCAGCCGGCTCGCGCAGCGGCCCGGCCGGCAACAGGCGCCCGTTGCCGTAGCGGCGCTGGCCATCGACCACTTCGATCTCGACATCGCGGGCCAGCCGGTAGTGCTGCAGCCCGTCGTCGCAGACGACGATGTCGCAGCCCGCTTCGACCAGGGCGCGCGCCGCAGCCAGGCGATCGCTGTCCACGCGTACGCGGGCACCGGTCTTCCAGGCGATCAGGACCGGCTCGTCGCCGCCGAGCGCGACCGGCGTGTCCGCCTCGACCCAGCGCGCCGTGCCCGATTCGTCACGGCCATACCCGCGGCTGGCCACGCCGGGCGTCCAGCCGGCCTCCTGCAACTTGGCGACCAGGGCAATCGTCAACGGCGTCTTGCCGGTGCCGCCGGCAGTGACGTTGCCCACCACGATCACCGGCACCGGCACGCCGTGGCGCTTGCGCCAGCCGCGGCGATACAGGGCGCGTCGCAGCGCGATGGCAGCGCCGTAGACCGGCGCCAGCAGGCGCGCCGACAGCGGGATCGGCGCATTGTCGTACCAGTAACCCGGCGTGCGGGTGCCGCGCTTGCTCATGCCTGACGTTCGCGGAACTGCATGCCGTGCAGGTGCGAGTACAAGCCGCCCTGCTCCAGCAATTGGTGATGGGTGCCGCGCTCGACGATACGGCCCTGGTCCATCACCAGCACCTGGTCGGCATGCTCGATGGTGGACAGGCGGTGCGCGATCACCAGCGTGGTGCGGTCCGGCATCAGCTTGTGCAAGGCGTCCTGCACCAGGCGTTCGGATTCGTTGTCCAGCGCCGCGGTGGCTTCGTCCAGAATCAGGATCGGCGCGTCCTTGAGCATCGCGCGCGCGATCGCCAGACGCTGGCGCTGGCCGCCGGACAGGCGCCCGCCCTTGGTGCCCACATGCGACTGCAGGCCTTCGGGCAATTGCGCGACGAACTCCATCGCGTTGGCGCCCAGGATGGCGCGTTCCAGCTGGCCGGCATCGGCACTGCGCATTTCGCCATAGGCGACGTTGTCGGCGATGCTGCCGTCGAACAGCATCACCTGCTGGCCAACCAGCGCGATCTGCCGCCGCAGATCGGCCAACGCGTACGCCTGCACCGGGTGCCCGTCGAGCAGGATCTGCCCGGACTCTGCTTCGTAGAAGCGCGGGATCAACTTGATCAGGCTGGACTTGCCGCTGCCGGAACGCCCGACGATCGCCGTCACCGTGCCCGGTTGCGCCACGAAACTGACCTCGGCCAGGGCCGGGTTCACCTGGTCCGGATAGCGTGCAGTGACATTGCGGAATTCGATCAGGCCCTTGGCGCGCGTCAGCGGCACCGCGCCCTGGTCCGGCTCGTCGGGACTGTCGAGCACCGAGAACAGGCGCTCGGCCGAGGCCAGGCCACGCTGCACCATGTTCTGCACATTGGTGAGCTGCTTGAGGCCCGGGATGATCGTCAGCATCGAGGTCATCAGCACCACGAAGTCGCCGGCGGTCAGCCGCCCGGCCAGTGCCTGGGCACCGGCCACGAACAACAGCGCCGACAGGCCGATCGCACCGATCATCTGCACCGTGGCGGTGGAAATGCCACGCGTGGATTCGACCTTCATCGCCAGACGCAGATTGCGGTCGGCCAGCGCGCCATAGCGCTCCATTTCGGTCTGCTGGGCACCGTAGATCTTGACCTCCTGATGGCTGGACAAGGTTTGGTCGGCGGCCTGCAACAGATGCGCGCCGCTTTCCTGGATGCTGTGGCTGATGCGCCGATAGCGCCGCGCCACCTTGTCCATCACCCAGGCCAGCACCGGTGCCAGCACCAGGATGGTCAGCGTGACCTGCCAGCTATGCCACAGCATCAACGCCAATGCGCCGATCACCTGCAGCGACTGCTGGATCATCACCTTGACCGCATCCACCGCCGCCTGCGCCACCTGGTCCGAGTCCGAGCCCAGGCGGATCAGCATCGACGGCACCGGTTCGGAATCGAAGCGCGATCCCGGCAGGCGCAGATATTTGGACATCACCTTGACGCGCAGGTCGCGCGCGATGCTGCGTGCGGATTTGCCCATCGCCATATCGGTGATGTAGCCGGCGACGCCGCGCACCACGAACAACAGGATGATCTGCACCGGCAGCCAGCGACTGACTTCGGCATTCTTGTAGATGAAGGTCTCGTCGGTGATCGGCTTCATCAACGCCAGGAAGCCGGTCGTGCCGGCCGCTTCGATCAGCGCGGCAATCAGCGCGGCGACCAGCAACAGGCGATACGGCTTGGCGAAGGCCAGCAGGCGACGGTACGTGCGCCAGGACGAAACTGGCGCCGGGCGGTCGTTGGAGGTGGTCACTGGCGGGTTCCGTTAGTGCGGGTCTGGCCGGTCGTGGATGTCGCCCCGGCTTGAGGCGCTGTGGCGATCGCGATGCGGCGGAAGCCGAGTTGCCCCAACGCATCCTGCGCTGTCACCACCGCTTGATACGGCGTGCGTGCATCGGCGCGCAGCAACACCGTCTGCTCGCGGTCGTCGCCGGCGAGCTGGGCGATGGTCTGCTTGAGCGAGTCCACGTCCGAGCGCAGCACTTCCTGATCGTTGATGAAATAACGCCCATCGGCATTGACCAGCACGCTCAGCGAACGTGGCGGTGTGCTGCTGTGCTGGTCGCTGGCGGTCGGCAGCTGCAATTGCAGCGTGGAGCGTGCGTCGAAGGTCGTGGTCACCACGAAAAAGATGATGAGGACAAGGATGACGTCAATCAATGGCACCAGATCGATATGCGGCTCGTCCTGGCTTCGGTCACTGCCGATGCGCATCCGTCAGCCCTTTGCCATGACGGGTTTGCCACCTGCCACGACCGGCGCCGCGGCGGCTGGCACCACGCGGCCGTCCATCGTGTCCAGCAACAAGGTGGCTTCCTGCTCCATCTCGATGATGTAACCGGCGATGCGGCCCTTGAAGAAGCGATGCGCCATCAATGCCGGTACCGCGATGATCATGCCGGTGGCCGTGCACACCAGCGCCTTGCCGATGCCGCCGGCCAGCTGGTTCACATCGCCCACGCCGTGATCGAGGATGCCCAGGAACATCTGGATCATGCCCACCACCGTGCCCAGCAGTCCCAGCAGCGGCCCGGCCGAAGCGATCGTGCCCAAGGCATTCA
Source organism: Xanthomonas sp. WHRI 6108 (assembly GCF_040202385.2). NCBI lineage: Bacteria > Pseudomonadati > Pseudomonadota > Gammaproteobacteria > Lysobacterales > Lysobacteraceae > Xanthomonas > Xanthomonas sp. WHRI 6108. The sequence goes on from NZ_CP168198.1 coordinate 2,463,187, forward strand.
GATAGCGCTCCATGCGGTGCACCACATGCCGGCCGGTGTCCTCGATACGCTCGCGAATCAATTCACGCGGACGACCGCGCACATCCAGCGCTGCGGCCAGCAAAGCGCCCAGCGGCGAATTGCGCCGCAGCGACTCGATGTGGCTGGGATCCAGTTTTCCGCGCGCGGCCCAGTTGCGGACCTCCTCGCCCAGACCTGGCGGGGTCACCTCGTTGCGGCGCAGGCTCCACAGACGCTCCAGCACGATCGCCAGCGCGATCACGCCCAGCAACAGCAACGGCACCATCGGCCAACCGCCTGCCTTGACCAGCTCCAACACGATTCGATTCCTCCGGCAACGCGGCCGCCTATTCGCTGGTCGATAGGATAGCAGCCGACCGCCGCCGTTCCGCAGCATCCCAGAGCCGTGGCTGCCAGCGCCGGCGCTCGCGTACCTGCAGGCCCTCCGCGCCCAGCCAGACCCGGATTGCCCCGGCCCGGGCCGTGTCGAGCAACTCGGCGCCACTGCCCTGCCAGCGCTGCATCACCTCGGCACGCGGGTGACCGAAGCGATTGCCGTACCCGGAGGACACCAGCGCCAGCCGCGCGCCGGTGGCGGCGATGAAATCGGCATGCGAGCCGTCGGCGCTGCCGTGGTGCGGGACCACCACCACATCGGCACGTAACTCCGCGGCATGTTCACGCAGCAGGCGGCGCTCGACGAGCTCGCCGATATCGCCCGGCAACAAGGCGCTTCCATACCGTGTTTCGATGCGCAGCACGCAACTGGACTGATTGCGCAGATACGGGAAGCCGGCGCTGGGGTGCAGGAAGCCAAAGCGCACCCCATCCCATGCCCATTGCTGGCCGGCACGGCAGCGGGTGCTGACGTCCAGTGGCGCCTGTGGCGGTGCCGCCGTCATCGCAACGGGCAATCCCGCACGCACCGCTGCATAGCCGCCGGCATGGTCGGCGTCGGCATGGCTGAGCACGATGGCATCCAGGCGACGCACCCCGAGCGCGCGCAAGGCCGGCAGCGCCACCCGCTCGCCGGCATCGAAGCCATCGCGCACCGCCGGGCCGGTGTCGAACAGCAACGCATGCCGCTGCGTGCGTACCAAGACTGCCAGCCCCTGCCCCACGTCCAGCACCTGCACGTCGGCCTCGCCGGCCGCGGGCAGCTCGCGGTCCGGCCACAGCAGCGGCAACCACAACAGCAGCGCCATGGATTTGCCGGGCGTGCCGCGCGGCAGCAGCAACCAGAACGCGCCGAGCAAGGCCGCGACCAACGCGAGCGCATCGGACTCGGGCACCCACCACAACGCCACCGAGGTCTGCCCAAGCCAGACCAGGCCCGGCCAGGTCAGCTCGAAGCACCAGCCAGCCAATCGCCATGCCCACACGCCCGCTCCCGGCAGCACTGCTTCCAGCCCGGTGCCCAGCAAGGCGAGCGGCACCACCACAAAAGTCCACCAGGGAATGGCGACCAGATTGGCCAATGGCCCCACCAACGACGCCTGGCCGAACAGGCTGACGGTCAACGGCAGAAGGCCGACAGTGGCGACGGTCTGGGCGGACAGGAAGCCGCGCACGACCGCGCGATTGTCCGCTGGCAGGCACCACACCAGCCAGGCCACCCCGGCAAAGCTGAGCCAGAAGCCCGCCACCAGCACGCTCAGCGGGTCCCCCAGCAGTACTGCCAACAAGGCCAGCGCGAGGATCTGCACGGTGCTGGCACGCCGCCGCAGCACCCGCGCCAACGCGACCACGGCAATCATCAGCACGGTGCGCACCGTGGGCAGCGCCAGGCCCGCCAGCACTGCATACCCTGCGGCACCGAGCAAGGCGGCGACCGCCGCCGCATGGCTACGCGGAATCCGCGTTCCAAGCACCGGCCAGGCTCGCCAGAGTCCGGCGACCAGCACGGCGACGAATGCAGCCACCAGCCCCACATGGAATCCCGAGATCGCAATCAGATGGCTGAGCCCGGTCGCACGCAGCGTGGCCCAGGCTGCGTCGTCCAGCCCGCGTATGTCGCCCAGGGCGAGCGCGCGCAGGTAAGGCGCCGATGATCCGGGCACGCGGTCGGCAATGCGCTGCGACATCGCTTCGCGCCAGGCATCCACACCGCGCGGTGCAGCGGTCTGCCGCGCCGCAGCCGGCACCCGCACATAGCCGCTGGCGGCAATGCGCTGCGCCAGTGCCTGCCGCTCGGCATCGAAGCCACCGGGGTTGCGCAAGCCGCGTGGCGCACGCAGCTTGAGCCGCAGCTGCCAGGCGGCGCCCGCGCGCAGCGCGGCACGCGGCCCCATGCGCTCGGCACCGAAGTCGTCATACCAGGCCAGCTGCAGCAGCTTGCCGCGCAGTGCGGCAGGCTGTGCGGGATCGTCATCCACACGCAGCTGGAAGCGCGTGCGTCGTGGCTCGGCGACCGGCAGTTCGACAATCTGCCCGCGCACCGTCGGTTCCCGCGCTTCATCCTGCGGGCGCAGTTGTGCCTGCAGGACGCCGGCGCCCTGCCAGCCCATCAGGCCGAAACCGAACACCACGCTGGCCAGTGCCCACACCAACACGATCCACCGCGGAAGCAGCCATGTGCCGAGGCCGATACCCAGCACCGCTGCAGCAAGGCATGCCGCATAGGCCGCACGCGACTGCAGCGCAGGCGACCACGCGCACACCACGATGCCCAGCAACAAGGCCGCTGCCACGGTCATCGTCGATACCCGCCGCGGTGTAGGCGGTGCCTGTGCTGACGCATCCATGCTGTCGGTCGCCATCCCGGCCGTGGTCCATCCACCGACTCAAGTTAGACCAGCGCCTGCGTCGGGCACAGCCGCGAGCGGCGCATTGCGCGGTAGGAATAAGACTGCGCCTGCCGTGGTACATCCAGCCGGTGGAAGGTGCTGCCGCACGCGTGCAATGCGCCGGGCAGGACAGCGTGTGCAGGCCCCACAGCAACCGTATCAGCCTGCATTCGCCTCGATTTCATGACTGCCGCGCTATGTTCGCCACTGTTTCTGAGGAGCTTCCCCATGCGTAAAGGCACTGCACTGATTGTCGGCGTGACCGGCATTTCCGGTTACAACCTCGCCAATGTCCTGGTGGCCGATGGCTGGACCGTCTATGGCCTGGCACGGCGCTCGCTGCCTCAGGACGGCGTGGTCCCGCTTGCGGCCGATCTGCTGGATGCCGACAGCACCAGCACCGCGCTGCGTGGCCTGCCGATCACCCACGTGTTCTTCTGCACCTGGACACGGCGCGACACCGAGCGCGAGAACGTCGAAGCCAACGGCGCGATGATGCGGCATCTGTGCGAAGCGCTGAGCGATGCGCCGCTGCAGCACATGGCGCTGGTCACCGGTACCAAGCATTACCTGGGCGCGTTCGAGAACTACGGCAGCGGCAAGGCGGAAACGCCGTTCCGCGAAAGCGAGCCGCGCCAGCCCGGCGAGAACTTCTACTACACGCTGGAAGACCTGTTGTTCGCACACGCCGAGCAGCATGGCTTCGGCTGGAGCGTGCATCGCTCGCACACCATGATCGGCATGGCCAATGGCAGCAATGCGATGAACATGGGCGTCACGCTGGCGGTGTATGCATCGCTATGCAAGCACACCGGCCAGCCATTCGTGTTTCCCGGCTCGCAGGCGCAGTGGAACAGCCTCACCGACCTGACCGATGCCGGCCTGCTCGGCAAGCAGCTGGCCTGGGCCGGCCTGAGCCCGGCCGCACGCAATCAGGCCTTCAACACCGTCAACGGCGATGTGTTCCGCTGGCGCTGGATGTGGAGCCAGATTGCCGACTTCTTCGGGCTCGACGCTGCGCCCTGCCCCGAGACCCCGCAGCCGCTGGAGGCACGCCTGAGCGAGACCGCGCCGGCAATATGGAGCGAGATCGCGAGCCAGCATGGCCTGGTGGAGGCCGACGTCAATCGATTGGCATCCTGGTGGCACACCGATGCCGACCTGGGCCGCGAGATCGAGTGCGTCAACGACATGACCAAGAGCCGCGAACTGGGCTTTACGGATTTCTACGACAGCCGTGCATCATTCCTGGAACTTTTCACGCGCCTGCGCGCGCTGCGCATCATTCCCTGATGCGTTGGGTCGTCGCCACACACGTGGCGGCGACCGTTCTTCCTGTCAACGCGCGTCCTGTCACCGCGAGCATCGGCGCGATGCTACGCGCGGGCATTGCGTGCTGAACGCGCATGTGTGGCGAACGCCGGTCGATGCATCACGCGAATGCACCCGTCACCAGCCCCAGGATCTTCAATCTGAGACCGCGGGTTCAACACCGCCCAGCCGCCAGGAATTCCGACGGCCAGGCAGTGCTTCTCACACCGCAGAAGGTGCCAGTTCGCGCAGCTTGCCCTGATGCAGCTCGAGCACGCGGTCCAGGCGCCGCGCCAGGCTGCGATCGTGCGTTACCAGGACCAGACTGGTGCGCTGTGCACGGTTGAGTTCCAGCATCAGCTCGAACACGGTCTCGGCGGTCTTGTCGTCCAGGTTGCCGGTGGGCTCATCGCCCAGCACGCAGCCTGGCTTGTTCACCAGCGCACGCGCCACCGCTGCACGCTGACGCTCGCCGCCGGACAACTCGCTCGGCTTGTGCTCGATGCGATGTCCGAGCCCGACCGATTCCAGCAACTGCAAGGCCTGCGCCCGCGCCACCGACACCTCTTTCCCGGACAGCAGCACCGGCATCATCACGTTTTCCAGCGCGGTGAATTCCGGCAGCAGATGATGGAACTGGTAGACGAAACCCAGCGCCTGATTGCGCAGCTTGCCGCGCTCGCCATCGGACAACGCCGACATGCGCCGGCCGGCCACGTACACCTCGCCGGAGGTCGGGATGTCCAAGCCGCCGAGTAGATGCAGCAGCGTGCTCTTGCCCGCCCCCGAGGCGCCGACAATGGCCACGGTTTCGCCGGTCGCCACGGTCAGATCCAGCCCGTCGAACACCGGCGTGCGCATTTTGCCTTCGGCGTAGGTCTTGGCCAGACCCTCGGCGCGGATCACCGCCTCTGCTTGGTTTGGCGTTTGCACAGCCGATTCCCTGATCTCATTCATAACGCAGCGCCTCCGCCGGCTGCGTGCGCGAGGCGCGCCATGCCGGATACAAGGTCGCCAGGAAACTCATCACCAGCGCGACGACGGTGATCACCACCACGTCCTGGGTCTGCATGTCGGTCGGCAAGCCGGTGATGTAATACACGTCCTCGGGCAGCAGCTTGACGCTGAAGATCGTCTCGATCACGCCCAGGATGCGTTCCAGGTTGAGCGTCAGCACGATGCCGCCGATCACGCCCATGATCGTGCCCATGAAGCCGATCAACGAACCCTGCACCATGAACACCTGCATCACCCCCGCAGGCGACAGGCCCAGGGTGCGCAGGATGGCGATATCGGCCTGCTTGTCGGTGACCAGCATGACCTGCGAGGACACCAGGTTGAACGCGCCCATCGCCACGATCAGCGACAGCAGGATGCCCATCACGGTCTTTTCCATCTTCAACGAGTGGTAGAGATTGGCGTTCTCCTGGGTCCAGTCGCTGACCCGGTACGGGCCATGCAACTTCACCGCCAGATCGCGCGCCACCGGCCAGGCCTGATCCATGTCGTGCAGGCGCAGCCGCACGCCGGTGACGCCGTCCATGCGCAACACGCGCGCCAGGTCCTGCATGTTGACCACGGCCAGGCCGCGGTCGATCTCGTTGTAGCCCGCCTCGAAGATTCCGCTGACGGTGAAGCGCTTGAGCCGCGGCATCGCGCCCAGCGGCGTGGCCTGGGTATCGCTGAGCAGCACCACGATGCTGTCGCCCATGTCCACGCCCAGCCACAGCGCAAGCTCCTTGCCGATGACAATGTTGTAGGAGCCCGGGGTCAGGCTGTCGACCGACCCCTGCTGCATCTTCTTGGCCAGTACCGATACCTTGCCCTCTTCGGCAGGAACGATGCCGCGCACGATCGCCGGCTGCTTGCGCGGGCCCTGCAGCAGCGATTCGGTTTCGATGTACGGCGCGGCACCGGCGATGCGCGGATCGGCCATGGCGACCTCGACTGCATGTTGCCAGTCGTGCATCGGCGCGCCATCCGCACTGACCGTGGCATGCGCGGCCATCTGCAGCAGGCGGTCGCGGATTTCCTTCTGGAAACCGCTCATCACCGCCAGCGTGGTGATCAGCACGGTCACGCCCAGGGCAATGCCCAGGATCGATGCCATCGAGATAAACGAGATGAAGCCATTGCGCCGCTTGGCACGCAGGTAGCGCAAGCCGATGGCAACCGGGATAGGTTTGAACATGCGGTTCAACCAGGAAAGGGACGCTATGGTGCCACTTGCGGCCGCCGGGACGAAATGGCGTGTGCCTGAGCGGCCAGACGCAGTTCACGTCGCTGCGCTGCGGGCAAGGTATCCGGCCAGAAAAGTAGGCGTTGGCGACGTGCATCCGGGCCGGTCCACGCCATCACCGCGATCGGCCCGCGCCACGCCACCTGCAGGCCCTGCACCTGCACACCGTCAACGCTGGCAGGCGTTTCGCTCCAGGGCACGATCACTTCCCGTGCTGACGAGCGCAACAGCAGGCGCAGCGATCGTCCACCGGTCAACACCGTATAGACGGACAACAGCATCGCCAGCCATGGCGGTGCCCCGCTCCGCCAGAGTGCCAACAATGCGAGCGCGCTCAGCACGCCCAGTGCGCAAGCAAGCCCGCGCGATGGGCGCCATTCAAGCCGGCATGGCGCGAATATCGGCGATGAGTGCGGCGTTGACGGCATCGGGGCAGGCCTCGTATCCCATGAACCAGCGCCACAACTTATCGTCTTCGCAATCCAGCAGCTGTAGGAAAACCGCGCGCTCGGATTCGGAAGCCTGCGCCCAGCGTTGATCCAGATAGCGCCCGAACAATTGATCGAGCTCGCGCATGCCGCGCCGGCAACGCCAGCGCAGTTTCTTCAACAGGGTTTCTTCATCCATCTCACTCTCCAGCTCGCCTTGCCGGCGCCGAAAACGACAGCGGCACCAGACCAAGGGCCGGTGCCGCTGTGAACCATCTCCCCGCCAACGCGGGCCCGCATTGCGCTGCGATCAGGCGCGACGCGCCATCATCAGCTTCTTGATCTCGGCAATCGCCAGCGCCGGGTTCAGGCCCTTGGGGCAGGTCCGCGCGCAGTTCATGATGGTGTGGCAGCGATACAGCTTGAACGGGTCTTCCAGGTCGTCCAGGCGCGCACCGGTGTCCTCGTCGCGCGAATCGATGATCCAGCGATACGCCTGCAGCAGGATCGCCGGGCCCAGATAGCGCTCGCCATTCCACCAGTAGCTCGGGCAACTGGTCGAGCAGCAGGCGCACAGGATGCACTCGTACAGGCCATCAAGCTTGCGGCGGTCTTCCGGCGACTGCAGGCGCTCGCGGTCCGGCGGCGGCGGGGTCTGGGTACGGATCCACGGCTTGATCGACGCGTACTGCGCGTAGAAGTGCGTCAGATCCGGCACCAGGTCCTTGATCACGCTCATGTGCGGCAGCGGGTAGATCGGCACCTCGGCCTTGCCGCAGGCGGCAATCGCCTTGGTGCAGGCCAGCGTGTTGGTGCCGTCGATGTTCATCGCGCACGAGCCGCAGATGCCCTCGCGGCAGGAGCGACGGAACGCCAGCGTCGGGTCGATCTCGTTCTTGATCTTGATCAGCGCGTCCAACACCATCGGGCCGCACTTGTCGAGATCGATCTCATAGCTGTCGGTACGCGGGTTGGCGTCGCCATCCGGATCCCAGCGGTAGACCTTGAAGGTGCGCGTGTTCTTGGCGCCCTGTGCAGGGTAATGCTTGCCCTTGCCGATCTTTGAATTCTTGGGGAGGGTGAACTCTGCCATAGCTGCTCTCGTTGGCTCAGGCGATGCGCGGTGCGAACGACAACCGCACCGTGCGCATGAAGGTAAAGATGACGGATGCCACCGCCGCGGCGGTGGCGCAACCGCCGGCGGCATGCCGGCGTTGCCCCTGCGTCATGGGGCGATCCGGCTGTCGCGGTGCACGGCTGCGGTACCCGGACAGGCCGGCCAGCAGATGCAGGGCGAAAGCAGATCGATCCATGCGCATCGATCAGTAAACGCGCGGCTTCGGCGGGACCACGTCCACGTCCTTGCTCAGCGTGTACATGTGCACCGGACGATACTCGAACTCGCACTTGCCCTTGTCGTCGACGGTGACCAGCGTGTGCTTCTGCCAGTTGACGTCGTCGCGGTCCGGGAAGTCTTCGTGCGAATGCGCGCCGCGGCTCTCATGCCGCTGTTCGGCCGAGTTGATCGTCGCCACTGCATTGAGCAGCAGGTTGTTCAACTCGTAGGTTTCGATCAGATCCGAATTCCATACCAGCGAGCGGTCCGAGACCTTGACGTCTTCGAAGCTGGCAAAGATCTCGGCCATCTTGTCGACGCCCTCTTTCAGCGTCTTGCTGGTACGGAACACCGCCGCGTCCGACTGCATGGTGCGCTGCATGTTGTCGCGGATCACCGAGGTCGGCGTGGAGCCGTTGGCGTAGCGCAGCTTGTCCAGCAGGCCCAGCGCCTTTTCGCAGGCATCGGACGGCAATGTCTTGTGCGGCTGGTTGGGCTTGACCGTCTCGGCGCAGCGGTTTGCCACCGCACGGCCGAATACCACCAGATCCAGCAGCGAGTTGGAACCCAGGCGGTTGGCGCCGTGCACCGACACGCAGGCAGCTTCGCCGATCGCATACAGGCCCGGCACGACCGCATCCGGGTTGTCGCCCTGCTTGCGCACGACTTCGCCATAGAAGTTGGTCGGAATGCCGCCCATGTTGTAGTGCACGGTCGGCAACACCGGAATCGGCTGCTTGGTCACGTCCACACCGGCAAAGATATGCGCGCTCTCGGCGATACCGGGCAGCTTCTCGTTGATCACTTCCGGGCCGAGGTGGGTCAGGTCGAGCAGGATGTGATCCTTGTGCTCGCCCACGCCACGGCCTTCGCGGATCTCCACGGTCATCGAGCGCGATACCACGTCGCGCGATGCCAGATCCTTGTAATGCGGTGCATAGCGCTCCATGAAGCGCTCGCCGTTGCTGTTGCGCAGGATGCCGCCTTCGCCACGCACGCCCTCGGTGATCAGGCAGCCCGCACCGTAGATACCGGTGGGATGGAATTGCACGAACTCCATGTCCTGCACCGGCAGGCCGGCACGCATCACCAGGCCGCCGCCGTCACCGGTACAGGTGTGGGCGGAGGTGGCGCTGAAGTAGGCACGGCCATAGCCGCCGGTGGCCAGCACCACGCCGTGGGCGCGGAACAGATGCAAGCTGCCATCGGCCATATCCAGCGCCAGCACGCCGCGGCAGACGCCTTCCTCGTCGAAGATCAGGTCGAGTGCGAAGTACTCGATCATGAAGCGTGCGTTGTGCGCCAGCGACTGCTGGTACAGCGTGTGCAGCATCGCGTGACCGGTACGGTCGGCCGCCGCGCAGGTGCGCTGCGCGGACGGGCCTTCGCCGTACTTGGTGGTCATGCCGCCGAACGGGCGCTGGTAAATCTTGCCCTCTTCGGTACGCGAGAACGGCACGCCGTAGTGCTCGAGCTCAATGATGGCCGGGATCGCCTCACGGCACATGTACTCGATCGCGTCCTGGTCGCCCAGCCAATCGGAGCCCTTGATGGTGTCGTAGAAGTGGTAGCGCCAGTCGTCTTCGCCCATGTTGCCGAGCGCGGCCGAGATGCCGCCCTGCGCCGCAACGGTATGCGAGCGGGTCGGGAAGACCTTGGTCAGGCAGACCGTCTGCAGGCCCTTCTGGGCCAGGCCGAACGTGGCGCGCAGGCCGGCGCCGCCGGCGCCCACCACGACCATGTCGTACTTGTGTTCTGTGATCTTGTAAGCGGACATCGAATTATGGATTCCTGTTTGGTCGCGGACGACTCAGCTGATGCCCAGCGCAATACGCGCCACGGCAAACACGCTGACGATGGCGCCCAGCACGGCGACGAAGCGCACGATGGTCTGCGCAGCAAGCGCGAGCAGCGAGTTGTGCACGTAATCTTCCAGCACCACCTGCATGCCCAGCTGCGCATGCCAGAACGAGGCGATCAGGAAGCCGACCAACAGGATCGCGTTCCAGGGCTTGGCCACGGCAGCGCTGGCCGCAGCGTGATCGGCACCGATCAGGCTCAGCACGAAGATCAGGAACCAGATCGACAGCGGCACCAGGGCGGTGGCGGTCAGGCGCTGCACCACGAAGTGCTCGGTGCCGGTCTTGGCGGCACCCAGGCCACGCACGTTCTTCAGCGGGGTACGGTAGCGGTTCATACGGCACCTCCGGCCAGCAGTACATAGGCCCAGATCGCAGCGGTGAGCACGAAGCTCAGGATTAGCGACAACCAGCCAAGACTGACGAACGAGCGCACTGCATAGCCCTGTCCGAAGTCCTGCATGATGTGGCGCAGTCCACCGAACAGGTGGAACGCGAAGCACCAGGTCCAGCCGAACAGGAAAACCTGGCCGTACCAGGCGCCTGCGTGCTCGCGGAAACAATTCCAGTGGTCGGGGCCGAGCATCAATGTCAGCAAGGCGGCAGCAATCGCCAGGGCGCCGATGGACAGTACGATGCCAGTGGCTCGATTGAGAATCGAGGTCACCATCTGTATCTGCCAGCGGTACACCTGGAGATGCGGGGAAAGAGGACGTTCGCGGATCGCCATTCGCTGGGCTCGTTTTCTCGGCTGGGCGGCACTAGACCGCTGTGGCTAAAAGCTGCTCAAAAATCGATGCAGCGTCCATTTTTTTCCCAGTCGCCGTAGCGCGTTGGCTCGGGGCCGTCGCGTCCACCAATCTCCTTGGGCAGTGGCTGCTTCTCGGGAAGATGCTCCTGAGGAGAAGGCTGCGTCTCGGAATCCTGCGCTGGGGTGGGGGTTGGATGGCCTATCATAGTGGTCTCACAACATTGCGATTTTAGTCCTCCCCTTCCATGGCTGACAACCTGAATCTTATTCCACAGGGTTTTGGCTCCCTGCACGACATGCAATACGTCCGCTTGATCGGGACGGATGCAGTGGCGTTCGCGCATGCGCAATTTGCCAACGACGTACAGGCGCTGGCGATCGGGCAGTGGCAGTGGAATGCGTGGTTGACGGCAAAGGGGCGCGTGATCGCCATCTTCGCACTCCTGCGTGAGGACGACACCCACCTGCTGATGCTGTTGCCCGATGGCAATGCGGCCGAGATCGCAACGCAACTCGGCCGTTTTGTGTTCCGACGCAAGCTCAAGATCGGCGTGGCGGCGCTTTCGGCGTTTGGCGGCCTTGCCGCGCCCGCCCGCGCCCAGGGCGCGCAGGCCGATATCGGAACGCAGCGTATCGAATTGGACCTGGGCAGCCCTGCCCTGCCGCGCACGCTGGTGTTGCTGACGAACGATGAGGCATTGGCCGCGCCTATCGAAGTACCGCGCATGGACGCCGAGTGGCGCCGTACGGACCTGCAACTGGGGCTGGCGCGCCTGCCCGATGCGCAACGTGAGCAGTGGACGCCGCAGCAGCTGGCGCTGGATCGCCTGCAGGCCTTCAGCGTCAAAAAGGGCTGCTATCCGGGCCAGGAGATCGTGGCGCGGACGCATTTTCTGGGCAAGGCCAAGCGTGCGCTGCAGCTGTTGCAGGTCGATGCCGTTGGCAGCGATTCGCTGGTCGAGGCCGGCCAGGCCGTGCTGCTGGGCGATGCCACCGTCGGCACGCTGGTCAGCGTGACGGGCGATCTTGCGCTGGCGGTGTTGCCGCTGGAGCTGACCCTGGAAGCCGACGCCGTGCTGCAGGCGGGCGCGCATGCCGCCCGCCCGCTTGCGTTCGTGCAGGGGCTGGCGCGTTAGGCCAGCGCCAGCCGTTCGCCGCTGGCCGGGTCGAAGAAGTGCAGCGCCTCGCTGCGCAGTGCCAGGCGCAGATGCTCCCCCACCGCCGGCAGGGCCTGCGGCGCGACCCGGATCACCAGCGGCTGGCCGCCGCGGTCGAGATTGAGGAAGATCTCGTTGCCGACCGGCTCGATCACATCGATACGCGCGTCAAAGCCCAGCGCGGCGTCGTTTGACGGCTGCAGATGCTCCGGACGCACGCCGACGATGACCTCGCGACCGAACCAGCTGCGCTCGACCCGCGCCGCACCCAGCGGCACGCGCCAGCCATCGGCCATGACCAGATGCAGGCCGTCCTGCTCATCCAGGCGCCCCTGCAGCACGTTCATCGCCGGGCTGCCGAGGAATCCGGCCACGAACAGATTGGCCGGGCGGTCGTACAGCGCCATCGGGCTGTCGATCTGTTGGATCACCCCATCCTTGAGCACCACGATGCGCTGGCCCAGCGTCATCGCCTCGACCTGATCGTGGGTGACGTAGATCATCGTGGTGCCGAGCTTGCGATGCAGCTGCGCGATCTCGGTACGCACGCTGTGGCGCAGCTTGGCATCCAGATTGGACAGCGGCTCGTCGAGCAAGAACACCGACGACTCGCGCACCATCGCCCGCCCCAGCGCCACGCGCTGACGCTGGCCGCCGGACATCGCCTTGGGCAGCTTGTCGAGCATCGGGGTCAGCCCCAGCAGCTCGGCGGCGTTGTTGACGCGCTCGGCGATGACCTGCTTGGGGTGGCCGCGCAGCTTGAGCCCGAAGGCCAGGTTCTCGGCCACGGTCATGTGCGGGTAGAGCGCATAGCTCTGGAACACCATGGCGATGTCGCGGTCCTTGGGGGCCACGTCGTTGACCACGCGCTCGCCGATCTTCAACGTGCCGGCACTGATGTCCTCGAGCCCGGCAATCATGCGCAACAGGGTCGACTTGCCGCAGCCGGACGGACCGACCAGCACCATCAGCTCGCCATCGGCGACCTCGAAGCTCGCACCCTGCACCGCGACCTGGCCGTTCTCGTAGACCTTGCGGACACCTTCCAACTGCACTTTCGCCATCTTCGGCCTCAACGTAAGTTGTGCGCCCTGCCCTCGGCCCTCCCGACGGCGGTGACGCCGCATGCGCCTGCAAGGAAATCCCCTGCAAACGAATGCATTGGTTTATTCTGACATGTAATCGTTTTCACATGGCAACATCGATCTCGGGAGGGACCATGCCGCCACCGACCCAAGCCGCTGTCTCAAGCGGTGCAGCCTACCTTGCGAGGCCCGCCATTCGGCCACGCATGTGCAGGTCAACCGCCGCGGCGCTAACCGCTGACGGCCACTTGCTGCAACAATCGGGGATTGGGCGTGCGCGTCCATCCCCCGCTGCGCGCACGCCAGTGTCGCTCAGGAACAGACATACCGACCGCCGGCTGTCCGGCGCCTTTCCGACCAGCTGCTGATCACGATGTCTCCAGAATCTGAAATTCGGTCCATGCACAACACCCTGATCCTGTTCGGCGCCACCGGCGATCTCGCCCAGCGCTATCTCTTCCCGTCCCTGCTGCGATTGTTCGTCGATGGCCTGCTGCCGGAGGATTTCCGTATCCGTGCGCTGGCATTGTCGCCGCACGACACCGAGGCGTTCCGCGAGGTCCTGCGCCCGCGCCTGGCCGCCGCGCTGCCGATCGCCACGCCCGAGCAGATCGAAACGCTGCTGCAGCGGGTCGACTATCGCTCGGTGGATCTGCGCGATGCCGAGTCGGTGGCCAATGCCGTACGCGAGCTGGCCAGCCGCCAGTGCGTGAGCTACCTGGCGATTCCGCCGGGCCTGTACATCAGCACCTGCCAGGGCCTGGCCCTGGGCGGCGCGCTGGCTGCGCCGCACCGGCTGATGCTGGAAAAGCCGATCGGCCACGACTCGGACAGCGCCCGCGAGATCCTGCAGTCGATCGGCGCGCTGATCGACGAAGACCGCGTGTTCCGCCTGGACCACTACCTGGGCAAGGCGGCGGTGCAGAACCTGATCGCCCTGCGCTTCGGCAATACGTTGCTGGAAGCGGTGTGGAACCGCACCTATATCGAGTCGGTGCAGATCCTGGTGGCCGAGAGCGAAGGCGTGGATGGGCGCGATGCCTACTACGCGCGCTCCGGCGCGCTGCGCGACATGGTGCAGAGTCACATCCTGCAGTTGTTGTGCCTGGTGGCGATGGAGCCGCCGGCCTCGCTGGAAGCCGATCGCATCCGCGACGAGAAGGTCAAGGTGCTGCGCGCCCTGCGCCCGATGACCGCCGAGCATGCCGCCCACGACAGCGTGCGTGGCCGCTACACCGCCGGCAGCATCAACGGCCAGCCGGCGCAGGCCTATCACCCGCCGGAAGGCAGTGACGTGGAAACCTTCGTCGCGGTGACCGCGCATATCGACAACTGGCGCTGGGCCGGGGTGCCGTTCCACCTGTGCACCGGCAAGCGTCTGGCCGAGCGTTCCACCCGCATCGTGGTCACGCTCAAGCCGGTGACGCATTGGCTGTTCGAGCGCCCGGACCGGCAGAACGCGGTGCCCAACCGCCTGACCTTCCAACTGCAGCCGCAGGAAAACATCGAGCTCGGCCTGATGAGCAGCCTGGCCGGCCCGGAATGGGGCGCGATCGAACTGCAGCCGCTGGAACTGGAACTGTCGGTGCCGACCGGCCTGCACCGCCGCATCGCCTACGAGCGCCTGTTCGTGGATGCCTTCAACGGCAACCCGGCGCTGTTCGTACGCGACGACGAGGTCAAGGCCGCCTGGTCGTGGATCGACAGCGTCAGCGATGCGTGGAAAGACGCGCAGCTGCCGCTGCAGCCCTACCCGGCCGGCAGTTGGGGCCCCGATGCCGCGGCGCCCTTCCTGCCCCCGGCCACCGACGCACAGGGACACACCGCATGACCGCCCCTTCCAAGCCGGTGCTGGTTGCCGATATCGGCGGAACCAATGCGCGCTTCGCGCTGGCCGACGTCGACGCCTCGGTGCCGCTGCTGGATGACACCTCGCGCGAATTTGCGGTGGTCGATTTCGGTTCGCTCGGCGAAGCCGCGCGCTATTACCTCGACCAGATCGGCGTGCAGGCCACCCAGGGCGTGTTCGCCGTGGCCGGCCGCGTGGACGGCGACGAGGCGCGCATCACCAACCATCCGTGGGTGATCTCGCGCTCGCGCACCGCGGCGATGCTGGGCTTCAGCACCCTGCACCTGATCAACGACTTCGCCGCGCAGGCCATGGCGATCAGCCTGCTGCGCCCGCAGGACGTGGTGCAGGTCGGCGGCGCCAGCTGGCGGCCGGCGCCGATCGATCAGCCGCGCAACTACGGCGTGATCGGCCCGGGCACCGGGCTGGGCGTGGGTGGGCTGATCATCCGCAACGGGCGTTGCTTTCCGCTGGAAACCGAAGGTGGCCACGTCAGCTTCCCGCCCGGCACGCCGGAGGAGATCCGCATCCTGGAGATCCTTTCCGAGCAGTTCGGCCGGGTCTCCAACGAGCGCCTGATCTGCGGCCCGGGCCTGGTCAACATCCATCGCGCGCTCAGCGAGATCGCCGGGGTCGACCCGGGCCCGCTGCAGCCCAAGGACATCACCGCACGTGCGGCGGCGGGCGACCCGCGCTCGTCGCGCACCATCGATCTGTTCTGCGCCATCTTCGGCGCGATCGCCGGCGACATGGTGTTGATGCAGGGCGCCTGGGACGGCGTATTCCTCACCGGCGGGCTGGTGCCCAAGGTGCTGGATTCGCTGCAGCATTCCGGCTTCCGCCAGCGCTTCGAACACAAGGGACGCTTCTCCGCGATCATGTCGCGGGTGCCATCGCTGGCTGTCATGCACCCGCATGCCGGCCTGCTCGGCGCCGCCGCCTATGCGGTGGATGCGCAGCGTCAGCATCCAGGGGAGCAGCGATGAACCTGCAGGACAATCCGCGCATCACACTGGTGCGTTACGAAGACCCGGCCGAATGGACCGAGGCGGTGGCCAGCGAAATGGCCGACCTGCTGGAACAGGAGATTTCGCGCCGCGGCCAGGCGCGCATGCTGCTGTCAGGCGGCACCACCCCGGCGCCGGTGTACGAATCCCTCGCCCACCGCCCGCTGGACTGGTCGCGGGTGGAAGTGGGCCTGGTCGATGAGCGCTGGCTCTCGCCGCAGGATCAGGACAGCAACGCCTGGCTGGTCAATCACAGCTTTCTGACTCACGCATCGGCGGCGACCTTCATCCCGCTGGTGCGCCCGGGCAAGCAGTTGCCCGAGTGCGTGCACACCGCGAACCTGCAGGCCAGACACGCCGAGCCTGCGTGTCTGGCGGTGCTGGGCATGGGCGGCGACGGACACACCGCCTCGCTGTTTCCGGGCTCGACCGACCTGAGCAAGGCACTGTCCAGCCCGCAGCCGTACGCGTCGCTGGATGCCACCGGCTGCCCCGGCGCGAATCAGTGGCCGCTGCGGATCACGCTGACACCGGCCGGACTGGCCGCCATCCCGACCCGCCTGCTGCTGTTGCGCGGCAAGCAGAAGCTGGACGTGCTGCAGGCTGCATTGGCTGGTGACGATGTCAGCGAGTATCCGATCCGCGTGGCGCTGCAGCCGCCGGGCCCGAAATTGCGGGTTCATTGGTGTGCGTGAGTGCGAGTCCCTCGCAAGAGCCCGCACATCCATGTGCGGGTATCTACGAAAAGAACAGCGTGATTACCTTCCCCGTTTCTCATAGCCGGTAGCCAATGAGCCTGCATCCGAACATCCAAGCTGTCACCGACCGTATCCGCAAGCGCAGCGCGCCGTCGCGCGCGGCGTATCTGGCCGGTCTCGATGCCGCCCTGCGCGAGGGTCCGTTCCGTAGCCGTTTGAGCTGCGGCAACCTGGCGCATGGTTTCGCCGCGTCCGAGCCGACCGACAAGTCGCGCCTGCGCGGTGCGGCCACGCCCAACCTGGGCATCATCACCGCCTACAACGACATGCTGTCGGCACACCAGCCGTTCGAGCATTACCCGCAGCTGATCCGCGACACCGCGCGTACGCTCGGTGCCACCGCGCAGGTGGCCGGCGGCGTGCCGGCGATGTGCGACGGCGTGACCCAGGGCCGCGCCGGCATGGAGCTGTCGCTGTTCTCGCGCGACAACATTGCCCAGGCCGCGGCGATCGGCCTCAGCCACGACATGTTCGACAGCGTGGTGTACCTGGGCGTGTGCGACAAGATCGTGCCGGGCCTGCTGATCGGCGCGCTGGCCTTCGGGCATCTGCCGGCGCTGTTCATGCCGGCCGGCCCGATGACGCCCGGCATTCCGAACAAGCAGAAGGCCGAAGTGCGCGAGCGCTACGCCGCCGGCGAAGCCACCCGCGCCGAACTGCTGGAAGCCGAGTCGTCCTCGTATCACTCGCCCGGCACCTGCACCTTCTACGGCACCGCCAATTCCAACCAGGTGTTGCTCGAGGCGATGGGCGTGCAGCTGCCCGGTGCCTCGTTCGTCAACCCGGAGCTGCAGTTGCGCGATGCGCTGACCCGTGAGGGCACCGCGCGTGCGCTGGCAATTTCTGCGCTGGGCCAGGACTTCCGTCCGTTCGGTCGCCTGATCGACGAGCGTGCCATCGTCAATGCCGTGGTCGCGCTGATGGCCACCGGTGGTTCGACCAATCACACCATCCACTGGATTGCGGTGGCGCGTGCGGCCGGCATCGTGCTGACCTGGGACGACATGGATCTGATCTCGCAGACCGTGCCGCTGCTGACCCGCATCTACCCCAACGGCGAAGCCGACGTGAACCGCTTCCAGGCCGCGGGCGGCACTGCCTTCGTGTTCCGCGAGCTGATGGACGCCGGGCTGATGCACGACGACTTGCCCACCGTGGTCGAAGGCGGCATGCGCGCCTATGCCAACGAGCCGCGCCTGCAAGACGGCAAGGTCGTCTACGTGCCCGGCACTGCAACCACCGCCGACGACAGCGTGGCGCGGCCGGTCAGCGCCGCATTCGAATCGCAGGGCGGCCTGCGCCTGCTGCGCGGCAACCTGGGCCGCTCGCTGATCAAGTTGTCGGCAGTCAAGCCGCAGCACCGTACGATCGAAGCGCCGGCAGTGGTGATCGACACGCCGCAGGTGCTCAACAAGCTGCACGCCGCCGGCGTGCTGCCGCACGATTTCGTGGTGGTGCTGCGTTACCAGGGCCCGCGTGCCAACGGCATGCCGGAACTGCATTCGATGGCGCCGTTGCTGGGTTTGCTGCAGAACCAGGGTCGGCGCGTGGCCTTGGTCACCGACGGCCGTCTGTCCGGTGCGTCGGGCAAGTTCCCGGCGGCGATCCACATGACGCCCGAAGCCGCACGCGGCGGTCCGATCGGGCGTGTGCGCGAAGGCGACATCGTGCGCCTGGACGGCGAAGCTGGCACGCTGGAAGTGCTGGTCTCGGCCGAAGAGTGGGCATCGCGCGAGGTCGCACCCAACACCTCGGTGGCGGGCAACGACCTGGGGCGCAACCTGTTCGCCATTAACCGCCAGGTGGTTGGCCCGGCCGACCAGGGCGCTATCTCGATTTCCTGCGGCCCGACCCGTCCGGACGGTGCGCTGTGGAGCTACGACGCCGAGTACGAACTCGGTGCCGATGCAGCCGCCGCCGCCGCACCGCACGAGTCCAAGGACGCCTGATTCCCCTTCCCTCTGCGCGACCGCCTCGCGGTCGCCGTCTAACGGAGTTGCAATGACGATTGCCCAGACCCAGAACACCGCCGAACAGCTGCTGCGCGATGCCGGCATCCTGCCGGTGGTCACCGTGGACACGCTGGACCAGGCGCGCCGCGTGGCCGATGCGCTGCTCGAAGGCGGCCTGCCCGCGATCGAACTGACCCTGCGCACCCCGGTCGCGATCGAAGCGCTGGCCATGCTCAAGCGCGAGCTGCCCAACATCGTGATCGGCGCCGGCACCGTGCTGAGCGAGCTGCAACTGCGTCAGTCGGTGGATGCCGGTGCCGACTTCCTGGTCACCCCCGGCACGCCGGCGCCGCTGGCGCGCTTGCTCGCCGATGCGCCGATCCCCGCCGTGCCCGGCGCGGCCACGCCGACCGAGCTGCTGACCCTGATGGGCCTGGGCTTCCGCGTGTGCAAGCTGTTCCCGGCCACTGCCGTGGGCGGCTTGCAGATGCTCAAGGGCCTAGCCGGCCCGCTGTCCGAACTCAAGCTCTGCCCCACCGGTGGCATCAGCGAGGCCAACGCGGCCGAGTTCCTGTCGCAGCCGAATGTGCTGTGCATCGGAGGCTCGTGGATGGTGCCCAAGGACTGGCTGGCGCAGGGCCAGTGGGACAAGGTCAAGGAGAGCTCGGCCAAGGCGGCGGCGATCGTGCGGCAGGTACGCGCGGGCTGATTCTCTGGCCAGTGTATCCAGCGGCTTGGAACCCAGGTTGCCGGGAAAGCTGGACAGCTGAGGAAAGCTGATCAGCTGGGGCTTTGGTTTTGAATGAGGAAAGCCCGGTTTGCTGGCGCTTTCACTTTGGTTGAGGAAAGGCTGCTGGCAGGCGCCTTGTTTCATGCGTGCGAGCGGCCCGCGGGCGCCGGGCAGGACACGCCGTGAACCCATCCATGGGGGCTCTTACACGCGCCATGTCGTGTAAGGTCCTGCCCCGGCGCCCGCGGACCACTCTCGAATGTTCCTGTGTTGGCGGAACGGAGAGCAGCCACTGCCGCAGGGCATGCTCGACCTAGGATTTGATCGTTGCCTCGGCTATTGGGGCAGAGGCCTCTTCGCATCCCTCTTGAAGGCAGCGGATTGAGAGCACTGGAACCGCGCACTTCTGAGTACTTGGCATCTGGGCGGTCTGTCAGAGAGCTACGAAGTCGAAGGTCCAGAAGACGTGCGGCGACCTTGGCGGATGATTGGCACCAAAATCGACCACTGAATCGGCTGTCGTTTTTCGTCGCTCAACGTCACGGAAACGACTCGCCGAGGCGGCAGCGTGGCCGGGGATTGGCGGAGAGCGGCACAGGGATGTGCCGCGGCGGCGAGTCAGACAGGATGTCTGACCGAGCCGAGGAGCCAGTCCGCGGACGCGCTGTCGCCCTCACCAAAGCCAGCGAAACACAGCCGCGTGCTTGGCAGTGCCCCGGAAGAGAAACCGTACCCTCACCCCAACCCCGCTCCCGGCCCACGCTTGCGGCGCGGTAGATCCAAGGCACGCGCGTCCATGGCGCGTAAGCCGTGCCTTCTCGCCCCACCGGGAGAGTGGCTTTGCGCCTTGTCACTCAGGGCCTCAGTGCGCTGGTGAGTGCCTTAGGCCAGGGAAACTTCAGCAGGGTTGGCGGCTCACGATTCCAGCGCAACGCTTGCCGACGGCGTCGGCACGCCGCGCGCACGTCGTACCAGCGCGGCTGCGCCGTTGCTCATGTCATCGAGAATTGCGTAGATCGTCGGCAGAAACAGCAGACTCACCACCGTCGAGAACGCCAGTCCGCCGGCGATCGCGCGGGCCATCGGGAAGTACGGCGGGCCATCGCTGAACATCGTGGTGCTGGTCAGCGAGATCGGCACCATCGCCAGGATGGCGGTGCCCATCGTCATCATGATCGGCCGCAAGCGCTCGCGTGAGCCTTCTATCAAGGCCTGCGTGCGGCCCATGCCGCGGCGGCGCAGGTTGTTGATGTGCTCGATCATCACGATGCCGTTGTTCACCACCACGCCCATCAACACCAGGATGCCGATGAATGACATGATCCCGAACGAGGTGCCGGTGATCCAGAACAGCCAGAACACCCCGAAGATCGAAAACACCACGCCGCTCATGATCGCCGCAGGAAACAGCAGCGATTCGAATACCGCTGCCATCACTACATAGATCATCACCAGCGCGATCACCAGGTTGAAGACCATCTGGCCCATCGCTTCGCCGTCGTTCTGGTAATCGCCGCCGTCGAAGGTATAGCTGTAACCGGCGGGGAAACTCATCGCCTTGAGCGGCTTTTCCATTGCCGCGCGTGCTTCCGGCACGGTGACCTTGCTGGCCAGATTGGCCTTGATGGTCAGCGTGGTCTGGCGATTGGTGCGGCCGATCTGGGTGGCGGCCGGGCGAATCTGCACATCGACCAGACTGAGCAACGGCACGCTGCGGCCATCCTTGGTGCGTACCGTGAAGCTGGCCAGGTCTTCCGGCTTGCTCTGTTCGGCGCCGGCAAAGCGCACCCACACCGGTACCTCGTTGTCGCCGCGGCGGAACTCGCGCAACGGCGTGCCACGCAACGCCAGACCGACGAAACTTGCCACCTGCTCGGCACTGAACCCGAAGGCTGCCGCACGCTCGCGATCGACCCGGATCGCCAACTCGCTGGTGCGGTCGCCGGTGTCCACGTGCACGTCGCGCAATTCCTTGCGCTGCGCCAGCAGCGGCATCACATCGTCGGCCAGGGCCTGCAAGGCCTGGGTCGAATCGCCGACCAACTGCACCTGCACGCCTTGATTGCCGCTGCCGCCATCACCCTGGTTGCCGATGCTGTAGTCCGCACGCGCCGAGCGCGGCAAGGCCTTGCGGATCTGTTCCAGCAACGCCGGCAGCTCCTTGACCTTGCCCGCGTCGAAAGTCACGGTGGTGCTGCCGCCTTCCGCTTCGCTGAACCACGAATAGATCTGGGTGATGTGGTACTTGTCGCGATTGGCTTGCAGGTAACGCTCGACCCGCCCCACTTCCTCACCCATCTGCTCATGCGTGTACGAGCCTTTCCATTGATACTGGATGAAAGCCTCGTTGCCGCCATCGCCGCCGAACATGTCGACCTTGGTCAACTTCATCGGCACCAGGCTGATCGCACTGACCAACACGATGCCGGCCACGCTCCAGCCACGATGAGCCAGCGTCCATGCCAGCACCTTGGCATAACGCCGCTGCAGCCGCGCAATCACGCCGCGCTCGGAGCTCACCATCGGCGGTGTCTTCATGCGCGCCGACAACATCGGAATCAGGCTGATCGCCACCAGCCACGAGGCCAGCAGCGACACCGAAATGGTGATCGCGATCTGCGCCATGAAGATGCTGATGTTGTTGGTCTCGCCAAACAGGTTCGGCACGAACACGATGCAATGGCACAAGGTGCCGGCGCTGAGCGCGATCGCCACGCTGCGCGTGCCGAGCAGGGCCGCAAGCTGCGGTTGACCGGGCATGCGCTCGCGTTCCTGGTAGATGCTTTCCACCACCACCACCGCGTTGTCGACCAGCATGCCGACCGCCAGCAGCAGGCCCATCATGGTCAGGATGTTGAGCGTGACGCCGACGAAGTACATGAAGCCCAGCGTGATCGCAAAGCAGATCGGAATCGCCAGCGTCACCATCAGCGTCGATGGCCAGTGGCGCAGGAAGAAGAACAGCACCGTGATCGACAACAACAGGCCCACCGCGCCGGCTTCTGCCAGTTCCGCCAGCGACGAGGTCACCGCCTTGCCCTGGTTGTCGATCACCTTGATCTGCACATCGCGCATCGCAGGTTCGGCGCGGATGTCCTCGACTTCCTTCAACGCCGCCTTGGACACATCCACCAGGTTGGCGCTGCGCTCCTTGTAGATGTCGAGCCCGATCGCCGGGCGCCCGTCCAGGCGACGGCCGTAATTCATCCGCGTCGGCTTCAACCGCACCTGCGCGATATCGGCCAGCCGCAGCCCCTTGGCATTGAGCACCAGGTCGCGCAGTTCCTGCAGGTCGCGCAATTCGCCGATTGGCTGTACCCGAATGCGCTGGCCGTTGTCGTCGATCTGCCCTGCCGACACCGAAAAATTGAGCTTGCCCAGGCGCTCGCTCAAATCATTGAGGCTGAGGTCGTGCGCGGTGAGCCGGTCCGGCGCGATGGCGATCTCCACTTCGTTCGGCGGTGCGCCGGAGATCTCCACCTTGGCCACGCCGGGAATCCGTTCGATGCGCCGCTTGAACTCGCGGTCGAGCATGTCGTACGCGCCGGTCAGGTCGGTCTGGCTGGCCAGGCGCACCTTCAGCACCGGCTCGTCGCTGCTGGACCATTTGTAGATGTGGAAGCGCTGCAGATCTTCCGGAAAATCGTCGCGGATGGCATCCAGCCGCTCGCGCGCATCCGATGCGGCGATGGCGATGTCGCGGTCCCAATCGGAGAACTCGATGAAGATATTGGCGCCATCGGCGGTGGCGGTCGAGCGCATGCGCTTGATGCCGGTCATCGTCGCCAGCGCCTCTTCGGCCGGCCGGACCAGGTTGCGTTCCACCTCGTCCGGGGTGGACCCGGTGTACGGCAGTTGCACGAACAGGAACGGTGCGGAAATGTCCGGCAGCGCCTCAAGCGGCAGCCGGAACGCGGCAATCAGCCCCACCACCACCAGCGAGACGAAGCACATGATGGTGGTGACCGGCCGACGGATGCTGAAGGCGGCAACGCTCATAGCGCCTCCAGCCCGTCGGAGTTACCGGTCGCCTGCGCACGTTGGCCGGCCGTGCGCCCGCCACGCTCCAGGTAGTACGCATCGGCGCGACGGTCCAGCAGGTCGTACACCACCGGGATCACCAGCAGGGTCAGCAGCGTGGACACCAGCAACCCACCGATCACGGTGATCGCCATCGGCGCGCGCACCTCGGCGCCCTCGCCCATCGCCACCGCCAACGGCAGGAAGCCGAACAAGGTGCACAGCGTGGTCATCACGATCGGCCGCAAGCGCGAACGCGCGCCTTCGATCAAGGCCTCGCGCTTGGGCACGCCCTCCTCGCGCAGCTGGTTGACCTTGTCGATCAGGATGATCGCGTTCTTGGTCACCAGCCCCACCAGCAGGATCAAGCCGATGAACACCACCACCGACACCGGCTTGCCGGTCATCAGCAAGGCCAGCACCGCGCCGACCATCGCCAGCGGAATGGTGAACAGGATGACGAACGGATGCAGCAGCGATTCGAACTGCGAGGCCATCACCAGATAGACCAGAAAGATCGCCAGACCGAAGGCGAACAACAGCGACTTCACCGATTGCGCCAGTTCCTCGCCCTGCCCGCCGATATGCATGCCCACGCCGGCGGCCAGCGGATCGTTGCGCACCATCGATTCGACCTCGCGCACCGCGCCGCCCAGATCCATGTCATGCAGGCTGGCCGAGACGATCGCCACGCGGGTCTGATCGGCGCGATGGATCTCGCTCGGCCCGGTCGTCGCCACCACCGCGGCCACCGCCGCCAGACGCACCGGCCGGCTGCTGCCCGGGTTGACGATCAGCTGCCGGATCGCATCCACACTGGCGCGGTCGCTGTGTTGCGCACGCACCAACACATCGATCTTGCGATCGCGAAAGCTGTAGCGCGTGGCCACATCGCCGCGCACCTTCTTGACGATCACATCGGCGATCTGGCGGGTGGTCAGGCCCAACGCAGCGGCGCGTTCCTGATCGAAACGGATCTGGATTTCCGGGAAGCCCTCTTCCACCGTCGACTTGACGTCGGCGTAATGGCCATTGGCCCGCAGCATCGCCGCCAGCTTCTGCCCGGCACGTTCCAGCTCGCCCAGATCCTGCCCGCGCAGCTCCACTTCCAGCGGCGTGGAAAAACTGAACAATGCCGGCCGTGCAAAATCCACCTGCGCTCCCGGATGGTCCACCATGCTGCTACGCAGCCGCCTGGTGGCCGCCGCTTCCACTTCCGGGCTGCCGCCGCCGGCCATCACCACGGTGAGCTTGCCGATGTTCTCGCCGCTCTCGGTGGGGTTGGCGTCCAGCCGCGTACCGCTGCCGCTCACCCCATACAACGAGGCGATGCCCGGATCCTTGTCGTGCGCCAGCTGCAACTCGCGCACCAGGGCGTCGGTCTGCGCCAGCGGCGTGCCGGAAGGCAGTTTCACCGTCATTTCGAAGCGGTCCTGTGCCAGCTGCGGAATCAAATCCGCACCCAGCATCGGCACCAGCAACACGGTGCCGATAAACGCGGCGGCCGCCAGTCCCAGCACCAGGCCGGGCCGCCGCAATGCCGCCGGCAGCATCGCCAGATAACCACGCTCGGCGCGGGCATACGGCGCCATCGCCAGGTCGCTGGCCTTGCGCATCACCGGCGATACCACCCGTGCGATGCCGCGCCACAGCTTGACCACCGCCCACGCCACCGCGAAGAACGCGTAGCGCACGCTCGCGCCGGCCCCGCGCCGGCCGGCAGCCACCGGCTTGAGCCAGCGCTGCTGCGGCTGCCACTGCGGCTGGCTGGGCTCGTCCGGGAATGCCATCGGCGGCGCACCCTTGAGCGAACTCAGCATCGGGATCAGCGTCATCGACACCACCAGCGAGATCGCGATCGCGATCGCCACGGTCAGCGCCTGGTCGCGGAACAGCTGCCCGGCGATGCCCTCGACGAACACCAGCGGCAGGAACACCGCGATTGTGGTCAACGTGGACGCCATCACCGCCATGCTGACTTCACGGGTGCCGGCGATTGCCGCATCCAGCACGCTCAGGCCACGTTCGCGCGCCTTGGCGATGCTTTCCAGCACCACGATCGAGTCGTCCACCACCAGCCCGGTGGCCAGTGCCAGCCCGCCCAGCGACATCACGTTGAGGCTCAGGCCCAACTGGCCCATGAAGAAGAACGTGGTGATGATCGACACCGGCAACGACAGGCTGATCACGAAGGTGCTCCAGCCATCGCGCAGGAACAGGAAGATGATCAGGATCGCCAGCACGCCGCCAATCACCGCATCCTTCTTGACGTCGCTGATCGCGTGCTCGATGAAGTGCGACTGGTCCTCGATGGTGGTGATCTCCACATCGCCGGGCACGGTCGCCTGCAACTGCTCCAGCCGCTTGCGCAGTGCCGCGGCGGTGGACACGGTATTGGCGTCGCCTTCCTTGTAGATCGCCAGCTCCACCGCTTCCTTGCCGCCCAGGCGGATGATCGCCTCGCGTTCCTTGTAGCCCTGGCGCACCTCGGCCACATCCTTCAATCGCACCGGCATGCCGCCGGCGATGCTGCTACTGGACGCCGACGAGGTGCTCTGCACTTCGGCCGCTGCGGCCAGCGCCGCCTGCGACCCGGTGGACGCGGCGATCGCATACATCTGCTGCATCGCCGCTTCCGCGGCGCTGCCGCTGCTGCTCTGCGTGGTCACCAGCATGTTGCGGATCTCGTCCAGATCCACGAACTGGTTGACCGTGCGCACCAGATACCGCTGCGAGCCTTCTTCCAGCCGGCCGCCGGAGATATTGACGTTCTCCTCCTTGAGCCGGGTGATCACGTTGTCGATCGGCAGGTTGAGCTGCGCCAGTTTCTGCTGATCGATATCGACCTGGATCTCGTCTTCCAGCCCGCCGCCGACCTTGACCGCGGCCACGCCGGCCACCGGTTCGAGCTTCTTCTTCAGGTCTTCGTCGGCGTAGCGACGCAGCCCGGTGAGCTGGCGGATCGCATCGTTGTCGGAGGCCGGCGCCTGTTTGGGCGACAGCGCCAGCCGCATGATCGGCTCGGTGGATGGATTGAAGCGCAGCAGCACCGGCGGCTTGGTTTCCAGCGGCAGCGACAGGGCTTCCATCTTGTCGCGCACTTCCAGGCTGGCCTGGTCCATGTTGGTGCCCCAGGCGAACTCCAGCACCACATCGCTCTGCCCGGTGCGCGAGATCGACTTGAGCTTGCGCAGGTTCTTGACCACGCCGACGGCTTCTTCCACCGGCTCGGTCACCAGCGTTTCGATTTCCGCCGGCGCCGCGCCGGTGTATTCGGTGCGCACGGTCAGCGTGGGGTAGCTCAGGTCCGGCAACAGGTTGACCTTGAGACTGCGCAACGCGATCAGCCCGAACAGCAGCATGGTCACGGTGATCATCGCGATGGTCACCCGCCGCCGCGTGGCGAAGGCCACCAGACCGCCGCCGCCGGGCAAGGGGGCATGCGGGTCGTGCACGGGTGCGTGCGGGTTGCCGTGCTCGCTCATGAGCGTTTCCCGTCGCTGCCGGCTGCCGGTGCCGCAGCGGCAACCGGCTTGCGGTCGGGCTGGCCGATGACCTGCACCGCAGTGCCATCACGCAGTGCCACCTTGCCGGCGGTCACCACCTGGTCGCCTTCCTTCAGCCCTTGCCGCACTTCCAGCCACGGGCCTTCGGCATAACCAAGTTTCACCGGCACCCGGCTGGCCTTGCCGTTACGCACCACGAACACCGCCGGCTCGCCATCGTCCAGCAGCGCCAGGCGCGGGATCACCAACGCGTCCTTGCGCTGGTCGTAGTCGATGCGGATGCGCCCGAACATGCCCGGCTGCAGCGCTTCGGCGCCCTGGCCGAACGCACAGATCACCCGGAAGGTACCGCTGCCCGAATCCACCACCGGCGCAATGCGGTCGACCTTGCCGATGAACTGCTGACCGGGCAAGGCATCGGCCAGCAAGGTCACCGGCTGGCCGGACTTGAGCGTGGCCAGTTCGCGCTCGGGCACGTTGAGCGTGGCTTCCAGCTGCGAATCGTCGACGATGCGGAAGATCGGC
This sequence comes from Xanthomonas sp. WHRI 6108, assembly GCF_040202385.2. Lineage (NCBI taxonomy): Bacteria > Pseudomonadati > Pseudomonadota > Gammaproteobacteria > Lysobacterales > Lysobacteraceae > Xanthomonas > Xanthomonas sp. WHRI 6108. Next base: position 2,490,486 of record NZ_CP168198.1, read on the forward strand.
GTATTGATCTGCACGAAGTTGCCGGTCTTGATCGAGCGCGAGGCGATCACCCCGGAAATCGGCGCCTGCACCGTGGTGTAGGACAGCTCCAGCGATGCCAGGCGATGCTGCGCGCGGCTGTTTTCGACATCGAACTTGAGCTGGTCGACATCGGCGGCACTGACCAGCTGCTGCCCCACCAACTGGGTGGCACGGCGGTAACTGTTCTCCAGTTTGCGCAGCTGCGCTTCGCTTTGCGCCACCGCCAGATGCGCACGGTCCGGATCCAGGCGAACCAGGGCCTGACCCGCGGACACCTTCTGGCCCTCTTCCACCATCACCGCCAATGCAACGCCGGAGGTCTTGGCCACCACCTGCGCTTCGGCACGCGGCTCCAGGGCGGCGGTGCCGGTATAGCTGGCCGCCACCGCACGGCGTGCGGCCTTGGCAATTTCCACCGGCACCGCATCGACGGTTTTCTTCTTCTCGGCGGCCTTGGCCTCGCCATCTCCCGCCTTGCAGCCGCCCAGCAACAGGCTCGTGGTGATCAACAATGCAGCGGCGCAGGTTCCGCTGCGGCCCGGCAGGAAGGAGAGTGGCGACATCGTCGTGTCCTAGTGGATGCGTGAACAGGTGTTGTAGGCAAGTAGACCACCAGAACGATCATGTCGCCAATGCGCCAAAGGTCATGGTCTGTTCAAGTTCGCGTATTCACCCCGTTTGCGCCACGCCAAATCGCAGGCATACTCGGAGCGGTTCCGCCACGCCCCCACGTGCGGACGTTCAATCAGTCTTCCGGATACGAAACCATGCGCCCGCAGCCGCTCGCCGCTTGTCTCGCTCTGGTCGTCTTCCTGCCGTTTGGGGGCGCATCAGCGACACCGTCAGTCACGCCAGCCGCACCCGCCACCCCTGCGCCCGCCGCGGCAGTGGCTACACCCGCAGCGCCCACCGGCAATCCGTCCAACGGCCGCTTGCTGGCCTACACCTGCCAGGGCTGCCATGGCGTCACCGGCTACAAGAACGCCTATCCCAGTTATCGCGTGCCCAAGATCGGCGGCCAGTCCAGCCAGTATCTGACCCAGGCGCTGACCGAGTACCGCCAGGGCAAACGCAAGCATCCCACCATGCAAGCGCAGGCGCAGAGCTTTTCCGAGCAGGACATCGCCGATATCTCCGCCTACCTGTCCACCCTCAAATAAGCGCCCACATGCCGAACGCCCTGCACGCTCCGCGTCTAGCCATCGCCCTGGTCGCTGCCCTGATGTTGGCGGCCTGCTCCCAATCCCAGGTCGAGTCCACCGATCATTCCGCCGGCGATGCCGGCCACGCCAGTGGCGAACATGGCTCCGGCTCGTCTGCCGGCCTGCCGACCGGGCGCGCCGACGCCGGCGACAAGCTGGCGCACGCGAAAGGCAAGGCCACCGGCCAGAGCTGCGTCGATTGCCACGGCGCCGACGGCAATGCCCCCATCGACCCCAGCTATCCCAAGCTCGGCGGCCAGTACGGCGATTATCTTGCACATGCTCTGCAGGCCTACCGCAGCGGCGATCGCCAGCACCCGTTGATGACGGCGCAGGCCACTGCGCTGAGCGATCAGGACATCGCCGACCTGGCCGCCTACTTCGGTGCTCGACAGACGCAGCTGCGCGACCTGCACGGCGTCAACTGAGTTGCCGATGCGCAGCGTGCCCCGCGCACGCTGCGTCTCATGCGAAATGAAAAAGCACTTGCGCGAACATTAACAGGCCGCTATCATTTCGTTCTCAGTTTCGTGGGGCCATAGCTCAGCTGGGAGAGCGCCTGCATGGCATGCAGGAGGTCGGCGGTTCGATCCCGCCTGGCTCCACCACTCCTGGCTTAGGCCGTCAGGGTGACAACTCAGGTTTTGATACGCGTCCCCATCGTCTAGAGGCCTAGGACACCACCCTTTCACGGTGGACACCGGGGTTCGAATCCCCGTGGGGACGCCAATCATCTGAAAGCCCCGGCACTGCCGGGGCTTTTTTTTGCGTGTTTTTCAGCATCGATTGGACGCGCGGTTATCTGCACGCGACGCTCGTGGTGGCATCTCGATCTTCTGAGACGATGACGCAACGGCTTCGCATCATTGCAATGCGGCCCGACCCCAACCTGCCGTTGCCGGCACAGCCGCACACATGTCGATGGTGGAGAACGCACACGCTTGCAATGTCGATTGGTCGTCCGCGCAGACTGTTGCAGCTTGCCGACGTACGAAAGAAGCCACCACCACGACGCCTTCATTTACTGCGCGACCAGACAATCGTCCATACAGACGACATCGCATCCGGTCGACCTGCGACGCGCGCACGCATCAACTGCTCGCGAAGGCATGCGCCACGCTGCTCCCGCTACTGGCGAATCGGTCGTGCAAACTTTTTTGCACACACCACTTCCCAAGCGCCATCGATGTCGCTATGATTGCCGGCTCGCAGCATCGTGGGGCCATAGCTCAGCTGGGAGAGCGCCTGCATGGCATGCAGGAGGTCGGCGGTTCGATCCCGCCTGGCTCCACCAAATTCCCGACATAGGCCGTCTGGAATCTACAACCAGGTTTTGATACGCGTCCCCATCGTCTAGAGGCCTAGGACACCACCCTTTCACGGTGGACACCGGGGTTCGAATCCCCGTGGGGACGCCAATCATCCGAAAGCCTCGGCACTGCCGGGGCTTTTTTTTGCCTGAAATTCAGCGGTACCCTGTTCCACCGCATGCAGGCGTGGCGACACGATACGCGCGCATCCTGTCAGTCCATCCACACACACGCGCGCATCGATTGTGGAACGCGCACAGCTTGGTTGCGCGTCGAACGAATCCGCACAACGACGGATCAGGTCTGGCCGACATCCAGCGCCTTGCGGCCTTCGTGGGTGAGATCGATGTCGCCGTCTTCGGCCTGGGTCGCATAGCCGGCACGCACTGCCCAGTTGGCCTCTTCGTCGGCGACCGGCCTGGTGTCATGGATGTCGCGCAAGATGCGCAGTTGCTGCGAAGAATCGAAATCCATGGGAAGCCACCTGCTTGAAAAGAGCTTTCCAAGGTACGCATCGCGCGTGATGGCTGCGTGCCTACAGGCGTGTACCAGCAACCCACGCTCATCTCGCCGGAATTTTCAGCGACCACGCATCATCGATGCGCGGCAATGGAACACGCCGCCATGCGGTGAAGAAAGGTGACGCCGCTGCATCAGCAGCTGCGCCACGTCCACGGCAAAATGCTCTATTTCTGACGGCATACTCAGGCGCGACGATGCAGCAGCTGCCAACGTTCGCCGGTTGCGGCGATTCTCGAGCGCACAAAAGAAAAGCCCCTCTGACCGTCGCCAGAAGGGCTTTGCTTGTACTGCTACATCCTGGTGCCGAAGGTGGGACTCGAACCCACACGCTTTTAAGGGCGGCGGATTTTGAATCCGCTGCGTCTACCGATTCCGCCACTTCGGCGTGGCCGCGCAGTATAGCGACTTGCGCATGAAACGAACAGTGTCACAACGCGCCTGACGAATTCAGCTGCAAGCAATGGCGTCAGCGCTGCGGTGGAGCAGTGTCGATATACTGGCCGACTTAGGTGAAGGAGTAAGCAATGTCGGTGTTGCGTGGAGTTCGGGTGCTGGTGGTCGAGAACGACCAGATGAATGCCATGCTGCTCGATCTGCAGCTCGTCCAGGCTGGCGCAGTGGTGCTGGGTCCGGTCGGGGAAGTTGCGCAAGCGCTGACCCTGATCCAGGCCGATGCGCCGGAGATCGCAGTGCTCGACTACCGCCTCGGCAATGGCGAGACCAGCGAGCCGGTCGCCCGGTTGCTGTCGGAGCTCGGGATTCCGTTCGTGCTGGCGACCGGTGTTGCCAGTGGCACCATCCCCAGCGGCTTCGAGCGCGGCGTGATCCTGACCAAGCCCTATTTGTCAGACGAACTGATCAGCGCTTTGGCCAGGGCACGGCAACTGAGCGGCGCCGCCAGCTGAAAGCTCCGACCAGCCCCTGGGTCGCCAGCATGCGGGCCCGGCCGATGCCCTCATTCATCGCCAGCCACACCTGCAGACCGCCCGCCTGCTGCGCTTAACGTAGGCTCATCGCGCGGTCGCGCCGGCTGCCACACCCCCTCGATCACGGCCCGCTTGCCACTAGAATCGTGCATCCAGGCATGATGGGCAGGTCACCAATGGATATCGCCGTGTCGCCGTTTGCCGGTCTGTTGCCGGAGACGTGCGAGACAGCCGGGCTGTTGCTGGCATCGTCCGCATGCGCCGCCGACCCGCTGCTACGCGACAGCCCAGCGCTGCGCACGACGCTTTCGCTGTGCCTGCATGCACAGGCGCCAATGTTGCTGGTCTGGGGCGAGCAGTCGCGCTGCATCTACAACGATGCCTGCGCCGCGCTGTTGGGTGAACGCCACCCGGCAGCATTCGGCCAACCCTTGGCGGAACTTGCAGACGGCGCTGAAGCCAACCACAGCGATGCCGATGCGCGTGCAGCATTGACGCTGTCGACGTGGTCCTGCAGCCCGGTGCTGCAGGCCGGCAAACCTCTGGGCATGCTGTATGTCGCCGGCACGCCCGCCCCTGCTGCAGGGCCGCCCCGTCGCGAGTCCGCGCCCGCAGCGGTGTCGCCTTCGCTCGACCAGTCGCCGGCCTTCATGGCGGTGTTGCGGGGACCCGGCTACATCATCGAAAGCGCGAACCAACGCTTCCACGAGCTGGTCGGCCAGCGACCGTTGCTCGGCCGTCCGTTGCTCGAGGCGATGCCGGAAGTCGCAGACCAGGGCTATCTCGAGCTGCTCGATGAGGTGCGGCGCAGCGGCCGCCCCTTCATCGGCGAGTCGATGTCCGCCTATCTGCAGCGCACGCCCGGCAATGCGCTCGATCAGACCTTCGTGGATTTCCTGTATCAGCCGATACGCGAGCGCGACGGCCGCATTGACGCGATCCTGGTGCACGGATTCGATGTCACCCAGCAACGCAGCATGGCAAGTCGCGACAGTTTCCTGCTGACGCTCGAAGACGCGCTGCAAAACGTTTCCGATCCGCGTCAGATCATCGATACCAGCGTGCGCTTGCTGGGCGAGCATCTGCAGGTCAATCGCTGCGCGTTCGGCCTGGCGGCGGCCGACGGCAGAACCATGCACGTGATCAGCGACCATGTGCAGGACATGCCTAGCCTGCAGGGCGATTTTCCGCTGGAAGTGGCACAGGGCCTGCGCGACGCCCTGCTGGAGAATCGCCCCTGGTTCACCACCGATGCGATGGCGCCCGGCGCACCGGACTACGTGGCGCAGCAGTACCGCCGCTCCGGCCTGCGCGCGTCGCTGGCGATTCCGCTGCACAAACACGGCCGCCTGGTCGCGGCCATCGGCGTGCATCAGCGCGCACCGCGGCGCTGGCTGTCCGCCGAGATCGAGCTGGTCCGCCTGGTTGCGGCGCGCTGCTGGGAATCCATGCAACGCGCCAAGGCGCAGCAGCAACTGGCCGCCAACGAGGCGCGGCTACGCCGACTGGCCGATACGCTGCCACAGATCATCTTCATTGCCGACCCGGAGGGTGAGCCGCATTACTTCAACCGGCGCTGGTACGAATACACCGGACTGGATCCTGCCGACCACCAGACCGCCGCGTGGCATCAGGCACACACCGCCGATGGCCTGCAGCTGTCTGCGCAGGCCTGGGCGTTGGCCATCGAGGGCGAACGCGCCTACGAAATGGAGTGCGAGCTGCAACGCCACGATGGCCAGCGGCGCTGGCATCTGGCGCGTGCCCTGCCCGTGCGCGGCGACGACGGCAGCATCAGCGAGTGGATCGGCACCTACACCGATATCCATGACCGCCGTGCGTTCGAGCAACAGCTGCGCGAAAGCGAAGTGCGCTTCCGCGCCTTGTGCGAGACGGTGCCGGCAATGATCTGGATGGCCGATGCGCAGGGCGACTGCGTATACTGGAATCCGCGCTGGTACCACTTCACCGGGCAGGCCGAAGACCAGGCAATGGACCAGGGCTGGTGGGATGTGATGCATCCGGACGACGCCGAACGCGTGCGCCACGCATTCGGCCAGGCCTTGGAGCAGCGAGGCGAGTTCCTGGCCGAGTACCGCGTACGTCGCCACGACGGGCAATACCGTTGGTGCATCGATACCGCGTCGCCGCATTTCGCCAGCGACGGACGCTTCCTCGGCCATATCGGTTCGCTGACCGATATCTCCGAACGCAAGCTGATCGAGGATGAAACTGCCTCCGATCGCGCCATCCTGAGCCTGATCACCACCGGCGCGCCGCTGCCGGTGGTGCTGGACGCCATCGCAGCGAGCGTGGAAGCGCGTGGCGAGATTGCGCTGTATTGCGCGGTGATGGTGCTGGATGACGTACGCAAGATGCTGAGCTTCGGCTCGGCGCCGCATTTTCCGGTCGAGTACCGCGGGCATTTCGAAGCCTCGCCGATCGGGCCGAACGGGCCGCCGTGCGCGCGCTCGGCCTATCTCGGTCAGCAGGTGATCTGCGAGGACATCCAGGCCGACCCCAGCTTCAGCGACCACCACGCGATTTCGGCGGCGCTGGGCATCGTCGCCTGCTGCGTGACGCCCATCCTGGACAGCAACGGCCAAGTGCTGGGCACGCTCAACATCTACTACGACCGCGTCCACCTGCCCTCGCTGCGCGAACAGGCGATGGCGCGCTCTGCATCGCATCTGGCCGGCATCGTCATCGAGCGTACGCGCGTGGATGCCAAGCTCAAGCAATCGCTGCAGGCCGAGACTGTCGCACGCAGCCAGGCCGAGCATGCCAACCGGGTCAAGGACGAGTTCCTGGCCACGCTCAGCCACGAATTGCGCACGCCGCTCAATGCCATCCTGGGCTGGTCGCGGTTGATGCAGTCGGAGGTGTTCGAGCCGGCCAATCTGGGCAAGGGCCTGATCATCATCGAACGCAGTGCGCGTGCGCAGACGCAGATCATCGACGACCTGCTCGACATGAGTGCGATCCTGTCCGGCAAGATCCGCCTGCAGGCAGAGCACTTCGATATCGCAGGACTGATGCGCAGTACGGTGGAGTTGATGCAGCCGTCTGCACTGGCGCGCGACATCGCGCTGGAACTGGATGCACCCGGCGAGGGCGAGCTGTGGTTCTTCGGCGATGCCGGGCGGCTGCAGCAGGTGCTGTCCAACCTGCTCAGCAATGCGCTCAAGTTCACCTCACCCGGCGGAACGGTGCGGGTGGCGCTGGACATCGAGGACGAACGGCTGCGACTGTGCGTGCAGGACACCGGCATCGGGATTGCGGCCGAGTTCCTGCCGCATGTGTTCGACCGCTTTCGGCAGGCCGATGCCGGCACCACGCGGCGCGTGGGCGGGCTGGGGCTGGGCTTGTCGATCTCGCGCCAGTTGGTCGATCTGCACGGCGGCAGCCTGGGTGCCTCCAGTGCGGGCGAAGGCAAGGGGTCGACCTTCACCATCGTGCTGCCGTTCCAGCACGGGGTCAGCGATCTGCGTCCCGCGTCGGCCGGGTCGCTGCAGGTCGGTCCGCTGCCGAGTGATTGTCTCGGGCGCCTGGATGGCGTGCGCCTGCTGCTGGTCGACGACGACCAGGATTCGCGCGAGGCGGTGGTGCAGTTTTTGATGCTTGCCGGCGCGCAGGTGCAGGCGGCCGGCTCGGTGGAAGCGGCCGAACAATGCCTGGCAGACACGCCCTTCGACGTGCTGGTCAGCGATATCGCCATGCCGGTGCGCGACGGCTACGACTTGATCCGCACGGTGCGCTCCGGCCGCGCCGACCTGCCGCGGCACATCCCTGCGATCGCCCTCACCGCCTATGTGCGCGAAGAAGACCGCGACCGCGCTGTGGTCGCCGGATTCGATGCGCATATGGGCAAGCCGGTGGAACCACCCGGCCTGGTCGACCTGATCGAACGCCTGATCTTGCCGACGCGCGCGGTACGCAGCGAGGCGTGAGATCGCCTGGAAACGCAATAAAACAGCGTGGTCAACCAAGTGCTGCTTGCAGCACACACACACACCGACCATCCCAACAGGTCCTTGCCCGCCTACCGTCGCGGGACCTTACGCGGCATGGATGCCGCGTAAGAGCCTACATGGACCTACTTGCGGCGTGTCCTGCGATGGTGGGCGGGCAAGGGCCCTGCAGCAAGACCTCAGACCAGCCGCCTTACGACTGATCGTATCTGCATAGGCGCACCGCGGTGGTCGGAGTGCACGGACCCGCAGCCAAGTTGCAGATCAGCCTGCCCAAGCGCGATCCAATCGCAGCCGGACCCGCCGCCTTGCGAGCGGGTCTATCTACACGGCCCAGCCACGCCAGGGCAGCCGCCGGGCACGCTGACTCAGCCGCGCTTGGCGCGAGCGAATGCCGCGGCCAGCGCGTTGTCGGCCGGCGGCGCAGTAGTGCGCGGCTTGCTGTTGCCCTGCGCCGGGCCACGCCCACCGCCACCATCGCGCCGGCCCTGCCCCGTGCCGCCGTTGCCGCGCTGATCGCGCGATTGGGCTGCAGCATCGGCCGGCGGTGGCGTATCGGACAGACGGCAGGTCAGTGCGATGCGTTTGCGCGCCACGTCCACTTCCAGCACCTTGACCTTGACGATGTCGCCGGCCTTGACCACATCGCGCGGATCCTTGACGAAGGTGTCCGACAACGCGGAGATGTGCACCAGGCCATCCTGATGCACGCCGATGTCGACGAACGCACCGAATGCGGCCACGTTGCTGACCACGCCTTCGAGCACCATGCCGGGCTTGAGATGCTTGATGTCCTCGATGCCTTCGGCGAACTGCGCCGCCTTGAACTCGGGGCGCGGATCGCGGCCGGGTTTTTCCAGCTCCTTGAGGATGTCGCGCACGGTCGGTACGCCGAACTGCTCGTCGGTGAACAGCTCCGGCTTGAGCCCACGCAGGAAGCTGCCATCGCCCAGCAGGGCCTTGATCGGCTTGCCGGTGCTGCCAACGATGCGCTCGACCACCGGATAGGCTTCCGGATGCACCGCTGACACGTCCAGCGGCTCGTCGCCATCGGCGATGCGCAGGAAACCGGCGCATTGTTCGAAGGTCTTGTCGCCCAGACGCGGCACCTTGAGCAGGTCCTTGCGGCGCTTGAACGGCCCGTTGTCGTCGCGATGGCGCACGATATTTTCCGCCACCGTGCTCGACAGCCCGGACACGCGCGACAGCAGCGCCGCCGACGCGGTATTGACGTACACGCCGACCGCATTGACGCAGTCTTCCACGCGCGCCTCCAGCGCCTTGGCCAGACGATACTGGTCCACGTCGTGCTGATACTGGCCCACGCCGATCGCCTTGGGCTCGATCTTGACCAGCTCGGCCAGCGGATCCTGCAGGCGCCGCGCAATCGACACCGCACCGCGCAGCGACACGTCCAGATTGGGGAACTCCTTGGCAGCAAACTCGGACGCCGAATACACCGACGCACCGGCTTCGCTGACCACGATCTTCTGCAGCTTGCTCGCCCCGCACAGCGCGATCGCCTCACCGGCGAGTTTGTCGGTCTCGCGGCTGGCGGTGCCATTGCCGATCGCAATCAGCTCCACGTTGTGTTGCATGCACAGCTTCTTGATCGTCTGCAGCGACTGCTCCCATTGCCGCTTGGGCTCGTGCGGGTAGATCGTCTCGGTGGCCACCAGCTTGCCGGTGGCATCGACCACGGCGATCTTGCAACCGGTGCGGATACCCGGGTCCAGCCCCAGCACCACGCGCGGGCCGGCCGGCGCGGCCAGCATCAGGTCCTTGAGGTTGTCGCCGAACACGGCGATCGCCTCGGCCTCGGCCTTCTCCCGCGCCTGGTTGAACAGGTCCAGCAGCAGATGCATGTGCAGCTTGGCGCGCCAGGTCAGCCGGCAGGCATCCAGCAACCAGCGATCGGCCGGACGGTTCTGGTTGGAGATGCCGGCATTGCGCGCCACACGGCCCTCAGCGTACTGATGGCCGGCCTCGGCATCGTTGCCCGGCTCCAGATCCAGGTACAGGAACTCCTCGCGGCGCGCACGAAACAGCGCCAGCAAGCGGTGCGAGGGAATCTTGGACAGCGATTCGGCATGATCGAAGTAATCGCGGTACTTGGCACCGGCCTCTTCCTTGCCCTCGGCAACGCGCGCGCGGATCACGCCGTTGTCGTTCAACCAGCTGCGCAGCTCGCCCACCAGGGCGGCATCTTCGCCCCAGCGCTCCATCAGGATGGCGCGTGCGCCTTCCAGCGCTGCCTTGATATCGGCCACGCCCTTTTCCGCGTCGATGTAGGCCGCAGCAGCGACTTCCGGCGCCTGGCTCGGGTCGGCCAGCAGGCCATCGGCCAGCGGCTCCAGACCGGCTTCGCGCGCAATCTGCGCACGCGTGCGGCGCTTGGGCTTGTAAGGCAGGTACAGGTCTTCCAGCCGCGACTTGCTGTCGGCCGCCACGATCTCGGCGCGCAATTCGTCGCTGAGTTTGCCCTGCTCGCCGATGCTGGACAGGATCGCCGCGCGGCGCTCTTCCAGCTCGCGCAGATAGGTCAGGCGCGTTTCCAGATTGCGCAGCTGGGTATCGTCCAGCCCGCCGGTGACTTCCTTGCGATAGCGCGCGATGAACGGAACGCTGGCGCCTTCGTCGAGAAGGGCAATGGCGGCGCGCGCCTGGGCGGGTTGGGCACCGATCTCGTCGGCGATGGTGCGAGCGATCTGCTGGGCAAGCTGGCTGTCGTGCATGGCGGCGCGGCCGGAGCCGCTTCACTGAAAAAAGCATTTTCGCAGTGCTGGCCCGCCGCGGGAACCCGTTGACAGGATCGCCATAACCCTATGCCGGCGCGCCCGTCGATGGCTGACAAGCGCTAGCGGGCGATCGTCAGGTGGTTACCGATGGTGCGGAAGCGCTGAAGTACCGTTGCGATACCTGCAGCAGTGGGCACTTGGCGCCCACTGACGGTGGGCGCACTCGTCCGGTCGGCTGCGCTTAGCTGGCGCGACCTGCGTAATGCGTGGCCGCGCGCTCGACCAGGATGCTTTCGTGCAGCGATTCCAGTGCCATCACGCGGATCTTGCCGACGTCCTTCAACGGCACCATGCGCTCGACATAGATCTCCGGGCCAGCGTCGGTCATCGCGCGCGACTTGCTGAACCCGTAAGGCACAACTCCCTTGTCGCCATCTTTGCTGCCACCGACGTACAGAACGATCGACATGCCCACACCCTCATTAACAACTGTGACTACGTTAGTGGCGCGAGCATAACGACCGCGCCGTGAGGAGCTTTCCACGCACGTTAACGCCGGCTGTTTGCGGTTTGGTGACGGCGGGATCCCTCGCCTGTCTGCACAACCGCTTCACCCGGCCTGCCGGTCCAATTGCGCTCCGCCCGCACGTACGACACCGCATGGACCTCAAGAGTGGCTACCCGTTCTGGTCGATCCGCAACGGGTTGATGCGCGCCTATCCACGTCTGGAGCGGGACACCGATTGCGAGGTGGCCATCATCGGCGGCGGGGTCACCGCCGCGCTGATCGCGCACGAACTGCTCAAGCACGGGCACGAGGTGGTGGTGCTCGAGCAGCGCGAGATCGGCTGGGGCAGTACCTCGGCCAGTACCGCCTTGCTGCAGTACGAAATCGACACACCGATGATCGAGTTGGCCAGGCATTACGGCATGCCGGCGGCAGCGCTTGCATACGCTGCGTGCGCGCAAGCCATCATCGACCTGCAAGGCCTCTGCAATACGCTGGGCGGCTGCGACTTCAGCCGTCAGGACAGCCTGTACTACGCCAGCCGGTCGCGGGATCTCGACGACCTACGCAGCGAACTGCAGGTGCGAAAAACCCACACTCTTCCGGTCGAATGGATCGAGCGCGCGCCGTTGTGGCACAACTACGGCGTACGCTCCGAGGGTGCGATCCTCAGCCGCCTGGCTGCCAGCGTCGATCCGTATCGGCTGTGCTACCGCCTGTTTGCAGAAGGCGAGCATTACGGCGCGCGCATCTACGACCGCACCGCGATCGCCACCCTCACACCCCACGACCGGCATGTCGCGTTGCGCACCCGCGACGGGGTCACGCTGCGCGCCCGGCACGTCATCATGGCCGCAGGCTACGCAAACCAGCAGTGGCTGTCGCAGCGCGTTGCACGCAACCGCAGCAGCTACGCATTCGTGACCGATCCGCTGCACGATGGCGAGATGGGCGCGCTCAAGCACACCATGATGTGGGAAACCGCGCGTCCCTATCTCTACCTGCGCAGCACGCCGGATGGACGCGTGGTGGCCGGCGGCGAAGACGACAACATCGATCTGCCCGCACGTCGCGACGCACGTGTCATGCGCAAGCTGAAGACGCTGCTGAAGAAGATCCACCAGACGATGCCGGACATCAGCCTGCGCCCGGTGTTCGCCTGGGGCGGCACCTTCGCCGAAACCGCCGATGGACTGCCATTCTTCGGCCCGCATCCGCAACATGGGCCGCGGGTGTCGTTCGCGATGGCGTACGGCGGCAACGGTATCACCTACAGCGCGATCGGTGCAGGCTTATTGCGCGCGCAACTGGAAGGCAGGCCTCACCCGTTATCGGACCTGTTCGGTTTCTCGCGGTTGCGCTGAGATCCCCACGGCCACCAGCCGTGGCCGTGCAGCGCATACGTGTCGGCGGCCCGTTCCAGCGGATTGCGCACGTGGATGCCGCCGCACAGCAGATACACCGGCAAAAACAGCGGGCCGAGCAGCATGTACTGGTAGACATGCGCACGTTCGTGGTCGCCCAGGCGCACCGGCGGGTGCTGACAACGCCCGGCCGCATGCGCATACGTGCTGCACTGCAGATCCAGTGAGGCGCCCTTGAGCAGGATCACATTGCCCAGCGTCATCGCCCCGCCCGGTCCCCATGGCCAGGCATGGAACACCACGGCCACTTCCTGCCCGGACCAGCGCGGACGCGCGCCGAAACAGCTGCCGGCGGCACCGATGGCAAGGCCAAGCAAGGTATTGGGCAGCGTCCACAACGCGCCCAGCACCTGCACGGACGACCACCGGCGCCGGGCGGGCGTCAGTCGGCCTGATTGGGGATCAGCAGCCACAGGATCAGATAGACCAGGATGCCGGGGAACGCGGCCGAGGCGATCGACACGATTACGAACAGCACCCGCAACAGCGTGGAGCTCCAGCCGAAGCGGCGGGCGATGCCGCCGACCACGCCGGCGATCATGCGGTCGTTGAGGGAACGGGACAATGTGGTGGTCGTGACCATGGAAGGCTCCTTCGAACGTGTCGCCCAGTCTAAAAAGCGCAGCGACTGCGCCTTGTGACGGCTGCGGCTGCTCGCTGCAGGCACAGCGTAACCCGAAGCCGGATCACGCGTTGCCGCCACGCTCCTGCAACCAGCGGTGGATCGCCACCGGCACCTCGCGCTGCGCACGTCCGGAGACGTAGATGCCGATATGCCCGCCGCGGAAACTCAGCTCGGTGTAGTCGTCGCTGCCGACCAGGCCGCGCAATGCACGCGAGGCGTCGGGCGGCACCAGATGATCGTGTTCGGCGTAGATGTTGAGCACCGGCATGTCCACCGCCTGCAGGTCGACCGCCTCCCCGCCGATGCGCACCTGCCCGGTCACCAGCCCATTGCGCTGATAGAACTGGGTGACGAACTCGCGGAACGCCTCGCCGGCCAGATCGGGCGAATCGAAGATCCACTTTTCCATGCGCAGGAAATCTTCCAGCGCCTGCTTGTCGTCGAGGATGTCGAGCAAGCCGACGTATTTCTGCAGATTCAGCCGGAACGGTTTGAGCATCAGGTAACTGGCGTTCATCAGATCCGCCGGCACGTTGCCCATGGTGTCCACGAACAGATCCACATCGACCATGCGCGCCCAGTTGGAGAGCATGTTGTCGGGGGTGTGGAAATCCACCGGCGTGACCATGGTGATCAGGTTGCGCACCTTCGGCCGCTGCAGCGCCGCATAGCACAGCGCAAACGTGCCGCCCTGGCAGATGCCGAGCACATCGACTGCCTCCAGCCCCGACTGCGCGCGCAGGTGATCCACCGCGCCATCGATATAGCGCAGCAGATAGTCCTCCAGCGTCAGGTAACGCTCGGAGCGGTCCGGGTAGCCCCAATCCAGCACGTAGACGTCCTGGCCGTGGCCCAGTAGGCCCTTGACCAGCGAGCGGTCGGCCTGCAGATCGACCATGTAGGGGCGGTTGACCAGCGCGTAGACGATCAGCAGCGGCGTCCTGGCCACCGGCGCCTGCTCGCCGACAAAGCGGTACAGCACCACCTTGCCATCGCGCCAGATTTCCTCGCGCTCGGTCACGCCGTAATCCACGTCTTCCACGCCGGGCAACAGCTTGAGCCCCTCGCGCAGCTTGCGCTGCATCGACAGGGTTTCCTGCATCAGGTCTTCGGCGCTGAATCCCAACGGGCCTTTCATGTCTACGCTCCACGTGGCTTGCGTGCGGCCGGCTTACCGGAAGCTGTGCCGGCCGATGGCCTGGCGGCGCTTTTGGCCGCCTTCGTATTCTTGGCTGGGGCGGTTTTCGCTGGTGATTTCTTGGCCGGGCTGGTCGCCGCTGCCGGCTTGGGCGCAGTGTCCGCCCTGGATGCCGGCGCGCGCCTGGCCGTGGCCGGCGCAACCGGGTCAGCCGCCGCTGCAGCCGGCTTGCCGGCCGGGCTGGCCGCGGTGCGCAGCATGCGCCGCACCGCACGTTCCAGCTCGGCGATGCGGCGGTGCGCGGCGTCCATCTCCGAACGCGTCGGCATCCCGAAACGCTCGCTCAACTGCTCCACTTCTTCCTGCAACGCGGCGCGCAGGCGCATATGAGCATTGGCAAAGCCGCCATACACCTCGCGAAACTGGTCGGACAAGGCGACGTCGGCATACGACTCTTCGGCGGCCTCGATCCACAGATCGAACAAGGCACGCGCACTGGTCAGCTGACTGCCGCTGCTTTCGTGCTCCCCCAGCTTGGAGGCGAACCGGCCGAACGCCTGCTCGATGGCCGACTTGAGTTGTTCGCCATAGGCCTGCGATTGCGCCTGGTACTCCTGCTGCGCACGGGCCAGCGTCTGCAGGCGTGCCTGGTGATTGCGGCTCACGCCGAATGCCGGCATGTCCAGCCAGGGCGCGTTTTCCTCCCGCCACTTCGCCAGCGCCTGCGCGGCGTCCTGCAGCCACGGGTCGAAGCCGCCCGGGCTGCCGCCACGCAGCGAGCCCAGCGTCCACTGCATCAGCTGCTCGCCCTGCCCCTGCACGGCGCGCCGCCAGGCTTCGGAGACCTCATTGGCCGAGGTGTCGCGCCCGGCAAACTGCGCGGCCACCTGCTGCATGGTGCCGAACCAGTCGCCGGCCTGATGACGGAAGCGGTCGATGGCCTCCTGCGCCTGCGGTGCGGCCTGGGTGGGCAGCAGTTGCGACCACCAGTCCATCGCCTTGCGCCAATCCTGCGGTGCGTCACTGCCCGGCCCCGCCCCAGGAACGGCACCGGGCTGTGCAGCGGCGCCGGACTGGCCGTGGCGCATGGCATCTCCCCAGGCGCTCCAGTACTGGCGCGCCTTGTCTTCGAAGTTGCCGTTGTCCGAACCGCTGGTTGCCATGATCCCTTGCCGTGACTGTCCACCAGCCATCCTACCGCGTGTGCCCGGCCGTACCGGTCAGGGTTTGGGGATGCGCAGCGTCTTGCTGATCATCAACGAGCCGGACACCGCAAACAGCAGCACCAGCGGGTGGAATTGCCACGGCCCGAGCTGCCACTGGCCCCACCACAAGGTCTGGCCGATATGGCCGCTGCTGGCAGCCACCGCCAGCAGGATCACCAGCAGCAGGCTGGTGGGGATCGGGGTGCCTTCGAAGTACGGCACCTTGTCGGCCTCGCCGGCGATCTCTTCGGCAGTCACGTTGTAGCGCGCCAGCCGGCTCACGCCGCAGCAGACGAAATAGCTCAGCACCAGCCAATCCCAGCCGCCGCGCATGCCGCAGGCATAGCCCAGCGCCGCCGGCGCCACCCCGAACGAGATCACGTCGGCCAGCGAATCCAGCTCGCGGCCCAGGGTCGAGGACGCCTTGCGCCAGCGCGCCACATGCCCGTCCAGCGCATCGAACACGAACGCCAGCGGGATCAGCGCCATGCCCAGCAGCAGGTCGCCGCGATGTCCTTCCTGCAGGAAGCGCATCGACGCGAACACCGCGCCGGTGCCGCAGAAGGCGTTGGCCAGGGTGAACCAGTCCGCGAGTTGGAAATCGCGCAGCATCGAGAAATGGCGTTTCATGCGCAGCCTGAGGTGATCGAGGCGCAAAGGGTAACGCGCGCACGCCATGCAGGCGACCGTTTCGCGCTATCGGCTAGGCTGGCGATCAGCGTGGCCGCTCCGGCCGGGCACGATCGACACCGAGGACAGCATGAAGCGCAGCATCCTGATCACCGGCGCAGGCAGCGGCATCGGCGCCGGCATCGCCACCGAGCTGGCCTCCGGCGGCCACCATCTGATCGTCAGCGATATGGACCTGGCGGCAGCCGAACGCACCGCGCAGCGCCTGCGCGACACCGGCGGCTCGGCCGAAGCACTGGCGCTGGACGTGACCGATGACCACGGCATCGCGCAGGCCTTGGCGCGCGTGACGCGCGCGCCGCAGGTGCTGGTCAACAATGCCGGCCTGCAGCAGGTTGCCACGCTGGAAGACTTTCCGATGCAGCGCTGGGCCTTGCTGGTGGATGTGATGCTGACCGGCGCCGCACGGCTCAGCCGCGCGCTCCTGCCCGGCATGCGCGCGGCCGGCTACGGGCGCATCGTCAACATCGGCAGCATCCACTCGCTGGTCGCCAGCCCGTACAAGAGCGCGTATGTCGCCGCCAAGCACGGCCTGGTCGGCCTGGCCAAGGTCATCGCCCTGGAAACCGCCGACTGCGACATCACCGTCAACACGCTGTGCCCTAGCTATGTGCGCACCCCGCTGGTGGAGCGCCAGATCGCCGACCAGGCGCGCACGCGCGGCATCGCCGAAGACGCAGTGATTCGCGATGTGATGCTCAAGCCGATGCCCAAGGGCGCCTTCATCGACTACGACGAACTCGCCGGCACGGTCGCGTTCCTGATGTCGCATGCCGCACGCAACATCACCGGGCAGGCGATCGCCATCGATGGCGGCTGGACCGCGCAGTAAGCGCGGCTGGCGAAATTTTCACCAGCTTCCGTGGCCGCCTTGCGCCGCAAGGCGCGCGCGCAGTTGTCCACAGACTTGCGCAGACTTCATCCACAACCGGTGTGGAGAAGTGCGTGGAGGCGAATGCGGGCGGCAGGTCGCCACAGCAAGCAGCGCCGGCTTGCGGTTGCGCTCGCCAGGTCAATCGCGTGCGCATTGGCGCCAGCAGATCGAAGTCCATTAAGGACGGCGGACGCTTAACTTCGGCACTGCGTTGACCGCGCCAGCCAGCAGTAACAGCCGCGCTCGCCTGGGCGGCTGCGCACTTCCTCAATCCCGCTCAGATGCGCGAATACGTCCACGACTGCATGCGCCCGTCGCGATACGGCATCACGCCGTGAAACGGACGCGGGTCGCCATCGAAGACCAGTGGCAGGAAATTGCGGTCGCCTTCCCACATCGGTACCTGGTCCATGCGGTCGATCGCCACCCATTCCAGCGTGCCTTCCGGGTTGGAAGCCTGCGGCTCGCCTTGGAAGCTGCGGATCAGGAACACGAAGCCCAGCCAGTCCTCGCCCTGCTTGCCGAAGCCCGGCCAGCTGATGGTGCCGCGCAGCTGCATGTCGCCGCACTCCACGCCGGCCTCTTCGCGGATCTCGCGGCGCATGCCGGCCAGTACGTCCTCGTCCGGCTCCACTTTGCCACCGAGCCCGTTGTATTTGCCCAGATGCTGATCGCCGGGGCGGGCATTGCGATGGATCATCAACACCTGTGTGCCGTCGGGCGACAACAGGTAGCCGAGCGTGGCGACGATGGGGGTATAGGGCATGGCGGGCGAGCTGGAATCGAGCGCATCAGTATGACCGATGCTGTGCAAGCGGCGTGGCGCAGCCTCAGCCGACCGCAGCCTGCGAGCCCGGGCGCGGTGGCGCAACGTAGTCGGTATCCAGACGCAAGGTAGCCACGCCATGGCCGCGCTCGGCCAGATAGTCCAGCCACTTGCCCAGGAACGTATTCATCCGCATGCGGTGGCTGATCAGCTCGGCCGGCGGCGGGAACATGCCCATCACGTCCTGCCAGCGACGGCCGACGTAGCAATGGGTGGTCTCGGCCTGGCACGCATCGCGGTACAGGCGCACGTAGGCCGACGGGTCAGGCTCGCCGGTGACGGGATCGCACAGGTCGTAGGTCAGCCGCAGCTCGACCGTGTAGCGGTGGCACTCGATCACGTCCAGACGCAGGTCCAGGCCATCGCCGATCGACGAGACATAGGAGCCGGGAGCGAGGTCGGCCGGTGCGAACAGCCGGGTCAGATGCTGGAAGTTTTCTGCGTACAAGCCCATCAGCCAGCCGAACCGGCTCAACTTGGGGATGCGTTCGAGTTTACTCAGTGCTTGCGCCATGAACCGATCCTACACGCTGCGCTGCCGCACGGGCAGCATTGACGACCGGCCATCGGCAGGCCTACCTTGGTGGAGCACCGCCCCGCCCGCTTGATTTGCTTGACGCTCGCCGACCGACCGTGACACGTCACGGCAGCTGCGGATCGTGAATACGCTACGCGCGTCCCCAATCCCCAATCCCGCCAACCAGTCCCCCGCCTCAAAACATCTCGCGCTGCAGCCCCAGCGTGGACAACACCTTGCTGGAAATTTCCTCGATCGAGGTATTGGTGGTGCTCAAGGTCGGAATGCGCTCCATCTGGAACATGCGCTCGGCGGTGGCCACCTCACGCCGGCAGGTCTCTGCCGCGCTGTAGCGTGAATTGGCGCGCCGCTCCTGGCGGATCTGCTGCAACCGCTCCGGGTCGATGGTCAGGCCGAACAACTTGCTGCGGTAATTGCGCAGGCGCGGCGGCAGGCGCTCGTTTTCCAGATCTTCCTCGGTCAACGGGTAGTTGGCGGCACGGATGCCGTAATGCAATGCCAGGTAGATGCAGGTCGGCGTCTTGCCGGCGCGCGACACCGCCACCAGGATCACGTCGGCCTCGTCGTAATTGAGTGCGATACCGTCATCGTGGCTCAGCGCGAAGTTCATCGCGTTGATGCGGCGGTGATAGGTCTCGAAGTCCACCATGCCGTGCGCACGGCCCACGCGCGAATGCCGCGGCGCATTGAGTTCGCGTTCCAGCGGCTCGATGAAGGGCGCGAACACGTCCAGCATCAAGGCGCCGCTTTCGGCCAGGATCATGCTCAGCTGGGGATCGACGCAGGAATTGACCACCACCGGGCGCACCTGGTACCGCTCACCTGCCGCGCGCACCCGCAGCGCCGCATCGCGCGCTTTTTCTGCATCATCAATGAACGACATGCGGTCGGTGACGAAGTTGAATCCACTGAACTGCGTGAGCAGGCTATGCCCAATCGTTTCAGCGGTGATACCGGTTCCATCGGAGACGTAGAACACCGGTCGAATTGTTGACATCAAGACCACCTCTTTGAACTGGTGTCCAAAACTTACGGGTTCATGCTTGTGCAGATTCCGCTGTGCACTGCATCATAGCGGCTTCTTCCTACGGACGCGGCCATCCAGCCCGCTCGGGCGATGGCCATACGGAGCATCGCGCTTGAACGAGAATATCCTGTGGTTGCATGAGCTACGCCTGGCCGATCTGGCCCGCGTAGGTGGTAAGAATTCCTCGCTCGGCGAGATGATCGGCAACCTGGCCGGGCTTGGCGTTTCGGTTCCCGGTGGATATGCGACCACTGCCGAGGCTTTCAAGGACTTCATCGCGCATAACGATCTGTCCAAGCGCATCTTCGACAAGCTGGCGACGCTGGATGTCGAGGACGTTGGCGCCCTCACCGTTGCCGGCAAGGAAATCCGCGGCTGGGTGATCGATGCTCCGCTGCAGCCGGAACTGGACCGCGATATCCGCACCGCGTACGCACAGCTGTGTGCGGAAAACGGCGGTGGCGAAGTGGCCGTGGCGGTGCGTTCGTCGGCCACTGCCGAAGATCTGCCCGATGCCTCGTTCGCCGGCCAGCAAGAGACCTTCCTCAACGTGACCGGTGCCGACGATGTCGTGCACAAGGTCAAGGAAGTGTTCGCCAGCCTCTACAACGACCGCGCAATCGCTTACCGCGTGCATCATGGCTTCAAGCACGAAGACGTGTTCCTGTCGGCCGGCGTGCAGTTGATGGTGCGCTCGGGCGTCGGCGCGGCCGGCGTGCTGTTCACGCTGGACACCGAATCGGGCTTCCGCGACGTGGTGTTCGTCACCTCCAGCTTCGGTCTGGGCGAGATGGTGGTGCAAGGCGCGGTCAACCCGGACGAGTTCTACGTCTACAAGCCCACGCTGACCGCAGGCAAGCCGGCGATCCTGCGCCGCTCGCTCGGCAGCAAGGCGATCCGCATGGTCTACTCGGATGTGCCAGGCGAACGCGTGCGCACCGAAGACACGCCGGTGGAACTGCGCAGCACCTTCTCGATCAGCGATGAAGATGTGCAGGAGCTTTCCAAGCAGGCGCTGGTGATCGAAAAGCACTACGGCCGCCCGATGGACATCGAGTGGGCCAAGGACGGTGTCAGCGGCAAGCTGTTCATCGTGCAGGCGCGTCCGGAAACCGTGAAGTCGCGCAGCCACGCCACCCAGATCGAGCGTTTCTCGCTGGAAGCCAAGGACGCCAAGATCCTGGTCGAAGGCCGTGCGGTGGGCGCCAAGATCGGCAGCGGCGTGGCACGCGTGGTGCGCTCGCTGGACGACATGAATCGCGTGCAGGCCGGCGACGTATTGATCGCCGACATGACCGATCCTGATTGGGAGCCGGTGATGAAGCGTGCATCGGCCATCGTCACCAATCGCGGCGGCCGCACCTGCCACGCGGCGATCATCGCGCGCGAACTCGGCGTGCCGGCCGTGGTCGGCTCGGGCAACGCCACCGATGTGATCAGCGACGGTCAGGAAGTGACGGTGAGCTGCGCCGAAGGCGACACCGGTTTCATCTACGACGGCCTGCTGCCGTTCGAGCGCACCACCACCGACCTGGGCAACATGCCGCCTGCCCCGCTCAAGATCATGATGAACGTGGCCAACCCGGAGCGTGCGTTCGACTTCGGCCAGCTGCCCAATGCCGGCATCGGCCTGGCGCGTCTGGAAATGATCATTGCCGCGCACATCGGCATCCATCCCAACGCGCTGCTGGAATACGATAAGCAGGACGCTGACGTCCGCAAGAAGATCGACGCCAAGACAGCCGGCTATGGCGACCCGGTGAGCTTCTACGTCAATCGCCTGGCCGAGGGCATCGCAACGCTGACCGCCTCGGTGGCACCGAACACGGTGATCGTGCGTCTGTCGGACTTCAAGTCCAACGAATACGCCAACCTGATCGGCGGCTCGCGTTACGAACCGCATGAAGAGAACCCGATGATCGGCTTCCGTGGCGCCAGCCGCTACGTCGATCCGTCTTTCACCAAGGCCTTCGCGCTGGAGTGCAAGGCGGTGCTGAAGGTGCGCAACGAGATGGGCCTGGACAACCTCTGGGTGATGATCCCGTTCGTGCGCACGCTGGAAGAGGGCCGCAAGGTGATCGAGGTGCTGGAGCAGAACGGGCTCAAGCAGGGCGAGAACGGCCTGAAGATCATCATGATGTGCGAGCTGCCGTCCAATGCGCTGCTGGCCGACGAGTTCCTGGAGATCTTCGACGGTTTCTCGATCGGCTCCAACGACCTGACCCAGCTGACCCTGGGCCTGGACCGCGACTCGTCGATCGTGGCGCATCTGTTCGACGAGCGGAACCCGGCGGTCAAGAAGCTGCTGTCGATGGCGATCAAGTCGGCGCGCGCCAAGGGCAAGTACGTGGGCATCTGCGGACAGGGGCCGTCCGATCACCCGGAACTGGCGGAGTGGCTGATGCAGGAAGGGATCGAGTCGGTATCGCTGAATCCTGACACCGTGGTCGACACCTGGCTGCGTCTGGCCAAGTTGAAGAGCGAGAGCTGATGGGTATGTTGGGTGCGGTGTTGGCGGCGGCTGCGGGAGCAGTCGCCGCAAGGCCGGTGGCGGCCAGGACGGCGGAGCCGGCGTTCAACTGGGCCAATATCCCGTGGGCGCAATACGCGCTCAACTGGGGGCTGGCCCTGCTGATCGTGGTGGTCGGCATGTGGCTGGCCAAGCAGCTCAGCCAGTGGCTGCACCGTGCGCTGACCCGCGCGCGCGTCGAGATCACGCTGACCAACTTCCTGCGCAACGTGCTGTACGCGTTGCTGCTGGTGCTGGTCTTCGTCAGTGCGCTGAGCAAGATCGGCGTGCCGCCGACCTCGCTGATCGCGGTGCTGGGTGCGGCCGGCCTGGCGGTCGGTCTGGCGTTGAAGGACTCGCTGTCCAATATCGCTGCAGGCGTGATGCTGATCGTGCTGCGGCCGATGCGCGATGGCGACCATGTGGTGATTGCCGGCCAGGAGGGCATCGTCGACGAGATCCGGATCTTCCAGACCCGGATCCGCTCGTTCGACGAGCGCATGATCACCCTGCCCAACAGCACCATCACCACCTCGCCGATCGTCAACTACAGCACCCTGCCCAACCGGCGCCTGGAAGTGACCGTGGGCGTGGGCTACGGCGACGATCTGAAGAAAGCCCAGCAGCTGTTGCTGCAGATCGCCAAGGACAATCCGAACCTCCTGGAGTCGCCGGCACCGTTCGTGCAGGTCACCAATCTGGGCGAAAGCACGGTGGATCTGATGTTGTTCGCGTATGCGACCAACGGCAATTTCGGCGCGGCCAAGAGCACCACGCTGGAACAGATCCGCAACCAGTTGCTGGAAAACGGGCTCAACATCCCGTATCCGCAGCGCGACCTGCACGTGTATCACCACGATGCCGACGGCAAGCCGATCGCCGACCTGCTGCTAAAAGGCATCGCCGACGACGGCGACCTGAGCAAGGGTCCGCCGCTGGCGCGCTGATGCATTGAATCGCTTGATGGAAAGCAAAAGGCCGCATCGAACGATGCGGCCTTTTTATTGGATGCGTTGCAACTATGTGGCTTTTTGCCTGCCTGACCGGCAGCAAACGTTACCGGACATACACCTGCGCGTGATCCGCAACTGGGCGCCGTCAATCAACACGCCAACAGCGCGCAACGCCGCCGTCGCCAGCGCTCAGGCCGGCACGTCGGCCTGGGAATCGCCGCCCAGCGCGCCCATGAACTGGCGGTAGTGGCGTAGCTCGTCGATCGAATCACGCACATCGCTCAACGCGGTGTGGGCCGAGCTCTTGGCAAAGCCATTGGCCACCGTCGGCGCCCAACGCCGTGCCAGCTCCTTGATGGTGGACACGTCCAGGTTGCGGTAGTGGAAGTAGCGCTCCAGGCGCGACATCTGGCGGTGCAGGAAGCGCCGGTCCTGGCAGATCGAATTGCCGCACATCGGCGAGGCGCCGGCGCGGATCCATTCACTCAGGAAGGCCACCGTCTGCGCCTCGGCCTGGGCATGGGTGACCTGGCTGTCGAGCACGCGCTGCCACAGCCCCGAACGGCGGTGCTGATTGCGGTTCCACTCGTCCATGGCTTCCAGCGTCGCCAGCGGGTGGGCGATGGCCAGCTCCGGTCCTTCGGCAAGCACGTTCAACTGCGCATCGGTCACGATGGTGGCGATCTCGATGATGGAATCGCGATCGGTATCCAGGCCGGTCATTTCCAGATCGATCCAGATCAGTCGGTCGTTGCCTGCAAGGGTGTCTGCCATATCGCCGTCCTGTGGAGGGCCGTCGCCGGCCGGATGCTGAAGGGCGCGCATCATACCGCGGCCGCGCCGCTCAGGGCGCGAGGGGCGGCTTGCCGCGCTTGGCCCTGAAGTAATTGGTCAGGCGCAGACCGGCCTCGGCGGCCAGCACGCCACCGCTGACCTGCACGCGGTGGTTATGGCGCGGGTCGGCGGGCAGATCGAACACGCTGCCGCAGGCACCGGTCTTGGGGTCGCTGGCGGCGAACACCACCCGCGCGATGCGTGCGTGGATCATCGCCATCGCGCACATCGCGCACGGCTCCAGCGTGACGTACAGCGTGCAGCCGATCAGCCGGTGGTTGGCCAGACGGCGGCCGCCTTCGCGCAGGGCCATGATCTCGGCATGCGCGCTGGGATCGTGGCTGGCGATATTGAAGTTCCAGCCCTCGCCCAGCACGGTGCCCCTGGCATCGATCAGGAGCGCGCCGACCGGGATCTCGTCAAAGTCGCGTTCGGCACGCTCGGCCAGTTGCAGGGCGCGTTGCATCCACTGTTGGTCGATCAGCGTCTGCGCCGCGTCTACCGACGTTTCCACCGGCATGCTCACGCGGCGCTGCCGCCCTGGCGATCCAGGAAGGCGGCGAACGCGGCCACGGTGGCTTCGCTGACATGGTGCTCGATGCCTTCGGCGTCACGGCGCGCGGTGGCCTCGTCGATGCCCAGGGCGAGCAGGAAACGTTCGACGATCTGATGGCGCTGCCGGCTGGACGCCGCCAGCGCCTCGCCGGCCGGGGTCAGGAACACCCCGCGGTACGGGCGCTGCACCACCCAGCCGTCGCGCACCAGGCGCTTGAGCATCTTGGCCACGGTCGGCTGCGCCACGCCTAAGCGCGCGGCGATATCGACCTGACGCGCTTCGCCGCCGTCGACCAGCAGATCGGAGATCAGCTCCACATAGTCCTCGACCAGCTCGGCGCGGCGCGCTTCGCGCACCTGACGGAAGCTCTCCATATGCACCTGCGCGTCGATCAGCGCCGGCGCGGCTGCTTCCAGCTTTTCGCTCTTGCCCACCCTCATCCCCGTCATCACGTCCGGCGCCAGTGCCGGGATGTGTAGTTTGAAGCACGCAGCCGATCATTACGATTTAAATTGCCAATGCTCAATAGCATAGCCCTTGCTATATCATCGGTGTGAATCCCCGCCAGCCTGCGCCGCATGTCCGTCGATCTCCGTCCTCACCCGACCTCGCCCCTCCCCTTGCCGGCCGCGGCCAATGGCGGGTTGGGCGATCACCACGCCAGCGTCGCCGTACCCAAGGGCGGGCACTGGTGGTTCCGGCTGCTGGCGTTCCTGGGCCCGGGCTATATGGTGTCGGTCGGGTACATGGACCCGGGCAACTGGGCCACCGACCTGGCCGGCGGCTCGCAGTTCGGCTATCTGCTGCTGTCGGTGATCCTGCTGTCCAACCTGATGGCGATCGTGCTGCAGAGCCTGTCGGCGCGGCTGGGCATCGCGACCGGGCTGGACCTGGCGCAGGCCTGCCGGGCGCGCTACCCGCGCGGAGTGAACCTGGCGCTGTGGGGCATCTGCGAACTGGCGATCATCGCCTGCGATCTGGCCGAGGTGATCGGCACCGCCATTGCGTTGAAGCTGTTGTTCGGCATTCCGCTGACCGTGGGCGCCATCATCACTGCGGTGGACGTGGTGCTGGTGCTGTTGCTGATGAACCGCGGTTTCCGTGCGCTGGAAGCGTTCGTGATCGCGCTGCTGTTGATCATCTTCGTCTGCTTCGGCGTCCAGATCGCGCTGGCGGCACCACCGATCGCCGCCGTGCTGGGCGGCTTCATTCCGCGTGCGCAGGTGGTCACCGACCCGCGCGCGCTGTATCTGGCGATCGGCATCATCGGTGCGACGGTGATGCCGCATAACCTGTACCTGCATTCGTCGATCGTGCAGACACGTGCGTATCCGCGCACCGATGCGGGCCGCAAGTCGGCGCTGCGCTGGGCGGTGACCGACAGCACCGTGGCGTTGATGTTCGCGCTGTTCATCAACGCCTCGATCCTGATCCTGGCGGCGGCGGTGTTCCATGCGCAGGGCCGCACCGATGTGCAGGAAATCGAACAGGCCCATGCCCTGCTCGCGCCGATGCTGGGCGTGGGCCTGGCCTCGACGCTGTTCGCAGTGGCGCTGCTGGCCTCCGGCGTCAATTCCACCGTCACCGCCACGCTGGCCGGGCAGATCGTGATGGAAGGCTTCCTGCAACTGCGTTTGCCGCCGTGGCTGCGCCGCCTGCTGACGCGCGGCATCGCCATCGTGCCGGTGGTGATCGTGACCTGGTTGTATGGCGAGGCCGGTACCGCGCGGCTCCTGGTGCTCAGCCAGGTGGTGCTGTCGATGCAGCTGCCGTTTGCGGTGATCCCGCTGGTGCGCTTCGTGTCGGACCGTGAGTTGATGGGCGCGCTGGTGGCACCGCCGTGGCTGGTGCGCATCGCCTGGGTCATTGCGGCGGTGATCGTCGGCTTGAACCTGAAGCTGCTGTGGGACACTGCGCTGCAGTGAGTGGCGAGCACGACCGGCGTGGTCGATGCGATGCGGCAGCTGCGTGCGCTGCAGAGCCAGGCAGGATGCACGGAGGAGCGTTGATCGGCGCTGCATTGCGTTCGTGCGAGCTGGATACCCGGATGATCCATTACGGCGCATCGACTGCAGCGAACGAGCTGATCCGCAACGCTGGGGATAACCGCTGTAGAGCGCACGCAGATGCAATCTGCGCTGCGACGCAGGCGGTCTACTGCTCGCATGCACCGGCACGCCCGTGGCCTGCGTCGCACCGCGTGGCGCGGGCCCATGCAAGCACGATGCGTATCGCATCGTGCCATCGCCGGGCTGCATGCCCCTCGCCCCAGGAATGTTTATGGATCCGTTAGAGGCGCATCCGGCCGACGCCGGACGCCGCAGCTTTCTCATCACCGGCACGGTCGCCGTAGCAGCGTTGTCGCTGCCCGCGTTCGCCACTGCCGCACCTCCCGCACGCGCCCCCGCCACCACCCCACCCCACTCGTCCACTCACGGAGTCAACCCGATGTCCAATTTCGTCAAACGCCCCGACGGCGCCAATATCTTCTACAAGGATTGGGGCAAGGGCCAGCCGGTCGTCTTCGCACATGGATGGCCGCTCAGCGGCGATGCCTGGGACCCGCAAATGCTGTTCATGGGCCAGCACGGCTACCGCGTGGTCGCACACGATCGCCGCAGCCATGGCCGCTCGTCGCAGACCTGGGACGGTAACGACATGGACACCTATGCGGACGATCTGGCTGCAGTGATCGACGCGCTGGACCTGAAGGACGCGATCCTGGTCGGCCATTCCACCGGCGGTGGCGAAGTGGCGCATTACGTTGGCCGCCATGGCAGCAAGCGTGTGGCCAAGGTGGTACTGGTCGGCGCAGTGCCGCCGCAGATGGTCAAGAGCCCGACCAATCCGGGCGGCCTGCCGATGAGCGTGTTCGACGGCATCCGCGATGGCGTTGCCAAGGACCGTTCGCAGTTCTATCAGGACCTGACCACGCCGTTCTTCGGTGCCAACCGTGACGGCCACAAGGTCACCCAGGGCATGCGCGATGCGTTCTGGCTGCAGGGCATGCTGGGCGGTCACAAGGGTCAGTACGACTGCATCAAGGAATTCTCCGAGGTCGATTACACCGCCGACCTGAAGAAGATCGACGTGCCGGCGCTGGTGGTGCATGGCGACGACGACCAGATCGTGCCGATCGATGCATCGGGCAAGTTGTCGGCCAAGATCATCAGCAACGCCGAACTGAAGATCTACCCCGGCGCGCCGCACGGGCTGACCATTACCCATGCCGATCAGTTCAACAAGGATCTGCTGGCCTTCGCCAAGCGCTGATTCTTGCTTCACTGCGTAAGACAAAGGCCGGCTCGTGAGAGCCGGCCTTTTGTTTTGGTGCGCGTTGCTTTGCTGCGCGCAGATCCGTTGTGATCAGGCTGGCGGCCTCAGCGTCGATAGGCCTGCTGCCAGTGGCGCCCCAATGCGCCCCCTGCAGGCGAGCTTGCGGACCCACGAGGTGCGCGCAAAGATGCAGAAACAGCAAGCGGGATGGCGACGGTGCACCTTCGCAGCGTGGTCGCAACACCGCGCAACGGACCAGCTTCAGGCATGGACCGTCCAGCCACAGGTGAGCACAGCAGCCAGTGCCCGCAAGAAACCGCCACGCAGCACGACCACCAGCAACGCGATGCTCAGCCATGGCGGTGCCAGCAATGGCAGGTCAGGCAGTCGCAGCCAATGTCGATCGGCAGCGCGAGCGATACGCCCACCGCTGAAGGACACGTGCGCTGCCCTGGCTGGCCGTAAGCCGATCGGGCGCAGCCAGCAGGCGGGTTGCGCCCGGTCCGCTTGGCCAAAAGGCGCTCCAGCCCTGGGTCTGCGCAGGCCGGTTACCAGCGCCGGCAACCGGCCTCACGCACGGCAGGCGCGGCCAACCTGGCAGCAGAAAGCGACATCGATTTCAGCGCCGGGCCGATCGGGAGCGTCGTGCTGATGAAGTTCTCAGATATCGGCATGGGCGTGCGGCGGCACCGCCACACCGCCGCCACCGACGAAGTGGCGGACCACCGGCGCGCGCTCGCCTTGATGCAGGGCGCGGATCTGCTCCTGCAGCTGGCGGTCGTCGCCGGTGACGCGCTCGTGCTGACGCAGATGTTCCAGCCACGAGGCGACGATGAAGTATTCCAGTTGCACGCCGGGTGTTGCCGCGTCTTCGGCGATACCCCAGACCACCGCACCATCACGACGCCGCGCGTTGCCCAGTTGCGTCATCAGCTGCAGGAAAGTTACGCGCGCATCGGCAGCGATGCGGTATTCGACCGTCACCAGCACCGGGCCGCGATCGTGTTCAACCGCATCCGATTGCGCCGGCACAGGCCAATGTCCGCCAGGGGCGAGGTCCAGCTGTTCGGTGCCGGCAATGCGCGCGCGCTTGACCAGCAGCGCCGCGATCACCGCGCCAACGGCGGCAATCTGCAGGGCTGTCGCGATCGAGGTGCGTTGCGCCAACGCGCCCCAGACCAGCGAGCCGGCCGCCATACCCGCAGAAAACACCACGATGTACAGCGACAATGCGCGTGCGCGCACCCAGGCAGGCACCGCCGTTTGCGCGGCGATCTGCAAGGACGACAGCACGGTAATCCAGGCCATGCCGTTGACCACCATCACCACGCACAGCACTCCGATCTGACGCGACAATGCCAGCCCCAGCAATGAGGCTGCGCACACGATGGTGGCCACGAACACCAGTAGGTCGCGGTCGTAGCGCGCACGCAGGCGTGGCAACAGCAGCGCGCCACTGATCGCACCGATGCCGATGCAGCCCAACAACACGCCATAACTGCCGGCACCCAACTGCATGTCGCGACGGACCACCAACGGCAGCAATGCGGTCAACGCGCTGGCGAACAGGAAGAACCCGGCGGCCTTGATCAGCACCGCCTGCAAGCGCCCGGCGCGTGCGGCGTAGCGCAGACCGGCACGCAGGCCCGCGCCGAAGCTCTCCGGCGGCAATGCAGAGACATGCGCATCGCGACGCCAACGCCACAACACCAGCAGCATCAGCCCGAAGGTCACGCCATTGAGCAAAAATGCCCACGGCGGCCCGAATTGCGCCACGATCAAACCGCCAACCGCTGGGCCGATCGAGCGGGCGATGTTCATGCCGATCGAATTGAGCGCTACCGCCGAGGCCAGCATCGGCCGCGGCACCAGCTCCGACACGATTGCCGCCTGCGCAGGCATCGCCATTGCCGCGCCCATGCCCATTGCAAAGGTCAATGCCACCAGTACCCGTGGGGTTAGCAACTGCAGATGCGATAGCAAGGCCAAGGCTGCGGCCACCAGCAACATCCAGCCCTGGGTAAGCATCAGGTAGCGGCGGCGGTCGACGATGTCGGCCAGCGTGCCGGCCACCAGTGCGAACAACACCACCGGCAAGGTGGTGGCCGACTGCACCGCCGCGACCATCAATGGCGAGCCCGTCCGTTCGGCCATCACCCAGGACGCGGCGACATCGTTGATCCAGGTGCCGATGTTGCTGCCTAAGATGGCCAGCCATAAGGCACGAAAGATCGGCTCGCGCAGCGGCGCCCAGGCACCGCTATCGGCGGGTGCGGCAGAAGAAGTCATCGCGGCAAGGCTCCAGTGGACGGGGTGAGACAAACAAGGTGACGGGCCTGGATGCGCCGGCAGGCGCATCGCTGTGGTGCCGATCTCAGAACGCGAAACACGCGCAACCCAATGCGCCCCAGAAGCCGCGCAGATCATCGCTGGGCGCAGCATGCTGCGCTGCATGTCCATGCGGCCCGTGCGCGCGACAGCCATGGCCATGCGTGTGCGTGGCACTGGTAAGCCCGCTGGACGTACCGCCCACGTGATAGCCGCCAAACCGGTTGACCGGCGACCAGTCCGGCATCGCCGGCGGCAAGGTGGGCGCCAGTGCGGCGAAGTCGCCGTCGCCATGGACGACGCGCCCACCCAGCACGGTCAGCACGCTGGTGATGTCGGCAATGGCGGCATCGTCGACGCGGAAGTAATCGTCGGACAACACGATGAAATCGGCCAGTTGCCCCGCCGCCAGCGTGCCCTTGTGGCCCTCATCGCCGGAGAACCACGCGCTGCCCTGCGTCCACAGCCGCAATGCCTGCTCACGGTCGAGCAGGTTCTCTTCGCCGTACAACGCCAGACCGCCCACCGTGCGTCCGGTGACCAGCCACGACAGCGCCACCCACGGGTTGTAACTGGCCACGCGCGTCGCATCGGTGCCGGCGCCCACCGGCACGCCGGCGGCCAGCATGCGACGCACCGGTGGCGTCTGCTGCGCAGCCTGTACGCCGTAGCGCTCGACAAACGCTTCGCCCTGATACGCCATGCGGTGCTGCACGGCGATGCCGCCGCTCAAGGCGCGAATGCGGTCGATATTGCGTGGCGTGATGGTTTCGGCGTGATCGACGAACCAATGCAGGCCATCGAACGGAATGTCGGCACTGACCTTTTCGTACCCATCGAGAATGCGTCCGATGCTTTCGTCGTAGGTGGCATGGATACGGAATGGCCAACGCTTTTCGACCAGCAACCGCACCACCTGCTCCAGCTCGGGCTCCAGTTCCGGCGGCAGCTCCGGGCGCGGCTCGCTGAACTGTTCGAAATCCGCCGCCGAAAACACCAGCATTTCGCCGGCGCCGTTGTGCCGCAGCAGATCGTCGCCCTTGCGCACCGGCAGCATCTCGGTCCAGCCGCGGAAGTCGTCGACTTCCTTGCCCTTGTTCTGGGTGAACAGGTTGTAGGCGATGCGCACGCTCAACTGGTCGGCCGCGTGCAACTGTTCGATGACTTGGTAGTCCTCCGGATAATTCTGGAAACCGCCGCCGGCATCGATCACCGAGGTGATCCCCAGCCGGTTGAGTTCGCGCATGAAATGGCGGGTGGAATTGGCCTGATATTCCATCGGCAGTCGCGGGCCCTTGGCCAGGCTGGTGTAGAGAATCAGGGCATTGGGCTTGGCCAGCAGCAAGCCTGTGGGATTACCCAGCTTGTCGCGCTCGATGCGCCCGCCGGGCGGATCGGCAGTGGCCTTGTCGTAGCCACAGGCGCGCAAGGCCGCGCGGTTCAGCAGGGCGCGGTCGTACAGATGCAGCAAAAATACTGGTGTATCCGGTGCGATGGCATTGATCTCGTCCAGGGTCGGCAAGCGTTTTTCGACGAACTGATGCGCGGTGAATCCGCCGACCACACGCACCCATTGCGGCGCTGGGGTGCGGTCGACCTGCGCCTTCAACATCGCCATCGCATCGGCAAGCGAGCGCACGCCATCCCAGCGCAGCTCCAGGTTGTAGTTGAGCCCGCCGCGAATCAGATGGGTGTGGCTGTCATTGAGGCCGGGCAACAGGCGTCGGCCTTGCGCATCGATGCTGCGGGCGCCAGCTGCCAGCGCCATGATCTGCGCATCGTCGCCCACCGCAACGATGCGTCCATCGGTCACTGCAATGGCGGTGGCGCTGGGCTGACGTGGATCGAGGGTGGTGATGCGTGCGTTGCGAACGACCAGATCGACCATCGGAGACTTCCCTGAAGCAGACCAGGCGCCGGGCAAGGAGCCCAACGCAAGACCGGCGGCGGCGGCCTGCATCCACAGGCGCCGCCCGGCATGGTGATCATTCGGTACGCCGCTCATGCCGCACCACGCCTGCGCAGCCCATCCAGCGACCATGCGCCACCGCCAGCGGCAACCAGCCCCAGCAACACCAGCAGCCACATCAGCGGGTATTTCATCCCGCCGTGCATCCAGAACCAGCCCTTGGGCAAGGCCACCACGACGGTGGTGGCGATGAACACCGCCGCCAGTGCAGCACTGACGCGCGTCCACAGACCAAGTAACACCGCCAGCCCAGAGAGCGTCTGCACCGAGGCCAGCAGCAACGGCAACGGTTGCGCAGACGGAAAGCCGAATTGCTGTAATTCAGCGGCAAATCCAGCCAGCCCCGGCCCACCAAACCATCCCAGCAACTTGCCCAGGCCATGCGGCAACAGGAAACCGCCGCCGGCAATGCGCAGCATCAGCAATGCCGCTGCAAGGCCGGCGTTGCCACGTGGTGCCGATGCGTTCAATGCCCGCCTTCCTGCGCGCCGAACATGGTTTTGGCGTACTGAATGCCGATGCCGTAGCCGCCCGCATGCGCACGCGCGATGCCGGTGGTGAGGTCGTAGGTGTCGCTGCGTGCCCAGTCGCGCTGCAGTTCCAGCAGGTACTGCACGCTGGTGATGGGCGCGGCGCCGGCCTGCACCATCCGCGTCACCGCGCGCTCGTGCGCTTCGTCGCTGACATCGCCGCAGGCATCGGTGATGACGTAGACCTCAAACCCCTGCTCGACCGCCGACAGCGTCGGGCCGACGATGCAGACGCTGGTCCACAGCCCGGCAATCACCAGACGCTGCTTGCCGATGGCGTTGATGCGATCGATCACACCCTGGTCTTCCCAGGCATTCATGCTGGTACGATCAAGCACCGGTTCGCCGGCAAAGATCTCCGGCAGCTCGGGAAACAGCGGGCCGGAGAACGACTTCTCTGCAACGGTGGTCAAGATCACCGGCACCTTGAAGCCTTTGGCGCCCTTGGCAATCAGCGACACGTTGTTGCGCAGCGCCGAGATGTCGATGGTATGCGTGGCGAACGCCATCTGCGATTGATGGTCGATCAGGATCAGCGCGTGATCACCGGGCGACAACAGGGACTTACCGGGGACGGCGGTGGCGGTGGTCATGCGTGATGCTCCAGGGAGGATGAAAAAGAACCGGCGCTGTGCCGATGCGCACGCGGCTGGGCACGCGCGGCGCAGGGATCGTTCGCCACTTGCGCGGCAAAGCGCGCCGGCGTGCAGCCGGTGGCGTTGCGGAAGCTGCGGACGAAATGGCTTTGATCGAAGAAGCACAGATCGGTGGCGATCTGGCTGATGGTGTGGCCGCCTTCGCGCAGCATGGCCTGGGCGCGTTCGAGGCGACGACGACGCAGATACTCCATCGGGCTGGCGCCCAGCGCATCGCGAAACACGCGCGCAAAATGGAAGCGGCTCATGCAGGCGGCGCCGGCTAGTTGCGTCACGCCGATGGGCTCATACAGATGCGTGTCGATGTACTGCAGCGCTCTGGCCACGGCACGTGCGCGCGGGGCGTACAGTGCGTTGGTGTTGCCTGCATGCAGATCGGGGCGGCCGGCGGCAGTCAGACGTGCCATATGGCGTCTCCGGCGGGGAATGGCGCCATGGTGGGGCGAACCTGCCGATCGCTCCACCCCTGATGGTGAGGCCGATCGCTCACTCTTTCGGGTGAGCGACACCCGTGCTGCCACAAGCACGCATGGGATCGCATGGGTGCATCGCCATGGCATGCACCGCGCATGCACGCCGATGCAGCGGCGATACCGCGCCGTTGTTTCTGTCGCGCTTTGCAGTGTCCAAGCCGACACCCGCACCACACGCAAACCAAGCGGACGCCAGCGCACGAATGCCACGCTACAAGGCGGCGTCATCACTGCTGCAGCCAACCGATGGCATCCAGCTCGGCGCACACTGCATCGCAGCGACACGCACGCACCCCACGCAACATGCCGGTCCATGCGTAGCCGATTTCCTGCCCGACCTGCCTCCCCCGAAAGAGGTGGTGGTGCTTGGCCCCGATCTCGCCCGACAATGCTGCAATGCCGCGCGAGCCCCCCAACCGATCCCACCTGCTCTGGCGCCTGTGCGTGGCGGTGATCGTTGTGATGTGTAGTTGCGGGTGGCCGTGCAACACCGTGTACGCCCAAGGCATCGCCGCAACGCGTGCGGGGCTGCTGCAATTCCACCACACCGCCTGGAGCACCGAGCGCGGCGCACCGGCCGATATCTGGGATATCCAGCAAGCCGAGGCCGGGCCATTGTGGCTGGCGACCGGATTTGGGCTGTTTCAGTTCGATGGCGACCGTTTCGCGCGGCAGGCGGCGCCGGATGGCGAGGCCTATGCATCGCACAACATGACCACGCTTGCGCTGGCGCCGGACGATACCGCCTGGATCGGCTACTTCAACGCCGGCATCGATCGCGTTGCCGACGGTCACCTGACGCACTTCAGCCCGGGCAAGGACGTGCCAGCCGGCATGGTGTTCCGCATTGAGCACGATGGCAGTGGGCGCTGGTGGGCCGCCATCGATGGCGGTTTGTGCTGGTTCGATGGGCAACGCTGGCAGCGTGCAGGCGCCGACTGGGGCTACACCGCCGAGCGCGCGCATTGGCTGCTGCGCGATGTGCGCGGCACGCTCTGGGTCAGCGACGGTACCCAGATTCTGTCGTTGCGGCCTGGCGCCAAACGCTTCGAACCCAGCGGCCAGCAGGTGGGTCTCTACGTCACCATGGCCGAAAGTCCGGGCGGAGCGATCTGGGTCGCAGACCCGTACCGCGGCGTGTTTGCGTTGACCGATGCGCAGGGCCACGTGCTGCCCGCCACGGCCCGTGCCCGGCTGCAATTTCCCGGGCTGTCCGCGCGGCGCATCCGGTTCATGCGCGATGGCGCGCTATGGGGCAGCGACTACGCGGCGCATGGCCTGTTCCGGATCGCCTTGCCCACATCGCCCACGCCGGTGCTGGAACGCTTCGGAACCGTACAAGGCCTGACCTCGGCCACTGCCGGCCCCTTGCTCGAGGACCGCGAAGGCAATCTGTGGGCCGGCACCAATCTGGGCCTCAACCGGTTCCGACACCGCGCGTTGCTGCCGTTGGCGTCCTTGCTGCCGGGCCAGGCGATGGCCGTGGCGACCTTCAATCCCGCCCCGGGCACCGCCGCACGCCCGCTCCTGGCCAGCCTGCGCGATGGCCGGCTGCTGGCCTTGAGCCGCGATCGCGTGGAAGGTTTGCAGCGTGGTGCGTCCCACCACATCCTGGATGTGCCGGCGACCGCCAATGGCTGGGTGCTTGGCGAGCACGCCTTGCTACGTCTGCAGGTCGGCCGCGTGCAACCGGTGGCGCTGCCGCTCGGCCTGGCGACCGGCGCCATCCGCGCCTTCGTCGTGGACAACCGCAACCATCCCCGGATCTGCCCGGATGCCGGCGGCCCCTACGCTTTCGACGGCAACGTCTGGCAGCCGCTGCCCGATCTGCAGGATAGCCCGTGCACGGTGCTCGCCAATACGCGCGATGGCGGCCTGTGGATGGGCACCATCAAGGGCGATGCGCGCCTGCTGCAGGGCCGGCAGGTGACGCGCTACAGCGCAGAAGATGGCCTGTCGGTGGGGCCGATCACCGCCATCTGGCAAGGCCCGTCGCTCACGCTGGTCGCCGGCGAAACCGGGCTGGCAGCGCTGGGCGCCGACGGCCGGTTCCGGCAAGTGGCCGATCAGACCAATCCGCTCCTGCAGGGCATCACCGGCATCGTGCAGGACCGGCACGGCACGCTGTGGTTGAACGGCAACCGCGGTGTGGTGCAGATCGCTCAACGTGCGCTGCTACAGAGCGTGCAATCGGGCTTGGTCAGCCCGGCGCTGCGCCTGTACGACATCATGGACGGGTTGCCCGGTGTCGCCCAGCAGGCCACACCGGTCCCCACGGCCATCGCCGCCGACGACGGCCTGTTGTGGTTCACCACCAACCAGGGCCTGGCCTGGCTGGACCCGGAACAGACCTACCGCAACCCCACCGCGCCGGAGGTCTTCATCACCGACGTGGTCGCCGACGACCGTCCCTACCCGCGCACCGCCGGGCTGCGCCTGCCCAAGTGGACGCACCGCCTGCGCATCGGCTACGACGCTGTGAGCCTGACCCGGCCCGAACGCGTGCGCTTCCGCTACCGGCTGGAGGGCGTGGACGCGCAATGGCAGGACGCCGGCAACCGTAACGAGGCGTTCTATACCAACCTCGCGCCCGGCCGTTACCGCTTCCGCATTGCCGCCGCCAACAACGATGGCGTGTGGAACGCGCGCGGCGACGCGCTGGATTTCGTCATCGAAGCGGCCTTCGTGCAAACCTGGCAATTCAAGGTGTGCGTTGCGCTCGCCCTGCTGCTGACGCTTGCGATGCTGTGGCGCATGCGCACCCGGCGTATTGCCGGACGCCTGCGTGCACGCCTGGAAGAGCGCTACCGCGAACGCGAACGCATCGCGCGCGAGTTGCACGACACCTTGTTGCAGGGCACGCAGGGCCTGATCCTGCGGCTGCATGCCGCCAGCCGCTCGTTGCCGCAGGACGACCCGCGGCGGCTGGAGCTCGAACAGGCGGTCGACCTGGCCGAGAATGCGCTGGTCGAAGGCCGCGACCGCGTCAACGGCCTGCGCGACAGTTATTCGCTGCGCCAGGATCTGCCCGCCGCACTGCAGCGCGCACGCGAGGCCACCATGCCACCGCCGTCTGCCGAACTGCAGGTGTCGGTCGAAGGACGCCCGGTGGCGCTGCGTCCGATGGTGGCCGACGAAGTGTTCCAGCTTGGCCGCGAAGCATTGGCCAATGCCGATCGCCATGCAGGCGCCGCGCGCATCGCGCTGGAACTGCGTTACGGTTCACGTGACTTCGTGCTGCGCATCCGCGACGATGGCTGCGGCCTGGATCCGGACGTGCTGCATGGGCATGCACGCACCGGCCACTGGGGGCTGACCGGCATGCAGGAACGCGCCAAACGCATCGGCGCCAAGATGCAGTTGTGGTCGCGTCCAGGCAGCGGCACCGCAATCCAGATCACGCTTCCGGCCCGCACCGCCTATGCGACGCCACCGCGCTGGTGGTGGCGATTTCGACCTGCACGATCCACGGAGAGCTCCAATGGCTGAGATGGTCAAACCGACCGACGTGCTGGTGGTAGACGATCATCCGCTGCTGCGCGACGGTCTCAGTGCCATGCTCGCCGCCGAACACGACATGCGTGTGGTCGGCGAAGCCGAAGACGGCGAACAGGCCGTGGCCTGCTACGCCAGCCTGCGCCCGGACGTGGTGCTGATGGATCTGCAGATGCCGCGCGTGGATGGCGTCGAAGCCATCCAGCGCATCCGCCGTGTCGACCCCGCCGCCAAGGTCATCGTGTTGACCACCTATACGGGCGATGTGCGTGCGGTGCGCGCACTGCAGGCCGGCGCCTGCGGCTATCTGCTCAAGAGCGCGCTGCGCCGCGAGCTGGTCGACACCATTCGCGACGTGCGCCGCGGCCAGCGGCGGCATGTTCCGGCGTCGGTGGCCGAAAACATCGCCGCCCACGTGCTCGACGACGCGCTATCCGCCCGCGAGACGGAGGTACTGA
The DNA here is from genome assembly GCF_040202385.2 of Xanthomonas sp. WHRI 6108. NCBI lineage: Bacteria > Pseudomonadati > Pseudomonadota > Gammaproteobacteria > Lysobacterales > Lysobacteraceae > Xanthomonas > Xanthomonas sp. WHRI 6108. Next base: position 2,528,068 of record NZ_CP168198.1, read on the forward strand.
GCCTGGTGGCCACCGGATGCTCCAACAAGCAGATCGGCAATGCCTTGAGCATTTCCGAAGAGACGGTCAAGGCGCATATGAAGAACATCCTGGCCAAGCTCGGCGTGCGCGATCGCACCCATGCGGTCACCGTTGCCCTGCGCCGGGGAATCCTGTCGCTGGAAACCTGAGCCGCCTGCGACCAGGCAGATCGCAAGCGCAGGTCGCTCTTCAAACACCGCTACATCCGGTCATCGCGGTAGCGCGGCAACGGCAGGCGCGACACAAAGACGCCACCGCGCGCATCGGCCGGCTCACCGACGGCACCGCGATGGATCGCCCCTGGAGGGCTAGCCGATCTTGCCGCCCACCGCGCCCGCCAGCCCGAACTCTGTAACCCGGTCCACCATTCTTGAACACAAGGCGCACAATGCGATCGACGCGCACTGTCAAATCGATCGGCTTGAGCTATCGTATGCACCGCCAGCGGCGTGGGGGCCGCTTCAGCATCATGCGCAACAGCCGATAACGGCTAGGTCCGACCGCTGCCGGGGGGCTGCGACGGCGTTCGATCCAATCACTAAACGCGTTCAGGGGAATTGCGATGCTTCGTCACTCTTTGCGGGTGCGCCTGCTGTTGCCGGTGCTGGCCTTGGTGCTGGTCGTGGTGGTGGCACTGACGGTCATCCTGGCCATTACCGAAGCGAACCGGGTCAAGTTCGAGACCGGCGACGCGATCGAGCGCCAGTCGGTGTCCTTGCAGACCCTGTTCTCGGTCACCCGCGCGATGATGCTCGATCGCGTCAATTCCTCCATGCGCCAGCTGCGCAAGGAAGCCAACGCACACGGCGCCGCCAGCGTCGGCAACGAAGTGCGCGTGGGCGAGCGCAGCGCCAACGACCTGCTGCTGGGCCAGAAGGCGCAGGCCAACGTCTTCGACATGCTCGACGAGGTCACCGCCATCCACGAAGGCACCGCCACGCTGTTCTCGCGCACCGGCGATGACTTCGTGCGCATCTCCACCAACGTCAAGAAGGACGACGGCAGCCGCGCCATCGGCACCTTGCTCGATCCCAACGGCCAGGCCGCCGCCAAGCTGCGCAACGGCGAAAGCTTCTACGGCGTGGTCGACATCCTCGGCAATCCGTACGTCACCGGCTACGAGCCGATCTTCGCCGGCAACGACAAGCGCGTGATCGGTGCCTGGTACGTCGGCTACAAGGCCGACACCCAGGCGCTGGAAAACGTGGTCAGCAGCCGTCGCGTGCTCGACTCCGGCTTCATCGCCGTGTTCGACAGCAAGAACAAGCTGCGCTTCCAGTCCACCACCGGTGCCACCACCGACACCGCCACCATCGAGCGGATCGTCAAGGAAACGCCCAACGACTGGGTCGTCACCAAGCAGGAAGTGCCCGATTGGGGCTTCACCCTGGTTTCGGCTTATCCCAAGAGCGACGTCAATGGCGTGATCGTGCGCCAGTCGCTGTGGATCGCCGGCATCGGCCTGCTGGTGTGTGCGCTGTTGCTCGGCCTGCAGTGGGCGTTGATCTGGAGCCGCGTGTTGCGCCCGATCCAGCACCTGACCACCGTGGCCGAAGAGCTGAGCCTGGGCAAGTGGAACCACACCATCGACGAGGTCAACCTCAAGGATGAAATTGGTACCCTGGCGCGCGCCATCTCCCGCCTGTCCAACAGCGTCCGGCTGGCCATGGAGCGGCTCAGCAAACGCTGAGCTGCGCGCACCCATTCCGTACCAGATGATGCAAGGAAGACGCCATGTCCACTGAATTCCGTCCGCTGATCGAGGTCCTGCGCGAGCTCAAGGCGCTGGCACTGAAGAAGGCGTCCGGCTTTCTGTTCATCGTCACCGAGGAGAATCACTCCTGCATCATCCGCCTCAATGCCGGGCAGATCGAGGAAGTGGTGTTCCGCATGCTGCGCAATGACGAGGCGGTGCAACGCCTCACCATGGTCAATGCGGCCAAGGCCCGTTTCCAGGCCGACCCCGGCGCCGGCATGGGCAAGCCCTCGCTGCTGAGCGACGACTCGCGCCAGTGGTTGATGGGCGGCTTCGAACAGGATCTGGGTGGTGCGCCGGCACCACCGCGTGCGGCGGTTGGAGCGGCCCAGGCACAGGCCGCAGCAACGCCGCTCGCCGCACCGAACGCAGCACCTGCAGGCGCTGGCTCCCCACCCGACGAGCGCGTCCGCGATGCACTGGAAAAAGTCGCGCTGAATTATCTCGGCCCGATCGCGGGTATGCTCTGCGACGAAGCCTGGGACGCATCGAGCGACATCGAACAAGTGCTCAATCAGCTGGGCGCCAACCTCTCCACGCCGCAGGAAACACAGAAGTTCATGGCCGATGCGCGCGTGGCGCTGGCCAAGCTGCGCTGACAGGCAACTGCAGTGGATCCAGGATCAAACCGCGCATTGCGCGGTTTTTTTTCGCGCCCACTCGTGCGGAGATAGCGGAATTATCGCTGGCTAATCCAGACTTTTCACGCTTATGCCATTCAAGAACAAGTCGACGAAATGCCCGATACGCGATTTCGATGATTGGTCATTTTCGACTGCAAGGGAGATGGCAGTCACCACGCAAATGAAATCCTCATACGTGACGTCGCCACGGATCGCACCCGCGTCCTGCCCGCGCTGAAGCAGCCGGCGCCCTTCATCGGTGATCGCATGACAGCCGGGTGTCCCGCATTGGATAACAGCCCCGATCGAAGCAGCAAGGCTCTGATAAATGCTCGTGTTCCTGGCAAGTTCTTCCAGGTACGCGCGTACCGCCTCGCCTGGAGCAAGGTCTCGGTCGCGCGCACGGCTGGCTTGCGCCAGCGACAGGAAACGCTCGTTGCTGGTCGCGGCTAACAGTGCCTCGCGCGTGGGAAAGCGACGATACAGCGTACCGATGCCGACACCTGCGCGCTTGGCAACTTCCTCGAGCGGGACACCAGCTCCTTTTTCCAGAAAGAGCGCTTCAGCTGCAGAAAGGATGAGTTCCCGATTTTTCTGCGCGTCAGCCCGAAGGGCAGGTTCATCACTCATACGTTTTCCTCCCTCTCTTGTCAAGTGGAGGTTACCTCCATATCATAAGTGGAGCAATCCTCCACATTTGAAGAAGGCACCGGAAGATGACGAACCGTTTCGAAGACAAAGTGGTGGTGATCACGGGGGGCAGCGACGGCATCGGCCTGGCAACGGCGAAGCTGTTCGCAATGGAAGGCGCGCACGTGTACATCACCGGGCGTCGGCAGGACGCACTTGCCGAGGCCGTCAAGGAGATCGGCTACGGAGCAGTCGGTGTGCAAGGCGATGTCACCAATTCCGACGACGTCGCGCGGCTTTACGAACGCATCCAACGCGATCACCACAAGGTCGATGTCGTGTTCGCCAATGCGGGCATCTACGAGGTCGTCTCCCTCGATGCGATCGACGCTACGCATTTCGACACGACCTTCGACGTCAATGTGAAAGGCATGGTGTTCACCGTGCAAAAAGCGCTACCGCTGATGACTGCGGGCAGCGCTATCGTCCTCAACGGCTCCATCGCCGGCAGCAAGGGCCTGCCAGGCCAGTCTCTTTACAACGCCAGCAAGGCCGCGGTGCGCTCGTTCGCTCGAAGCTGGACCACCGACCTCAAGGAGCGAGGCATCCGCGTAAACGTCGTCTCGCCTGGTGGCACGCAGACGCGCCTGATACGCAGCTACCTCGATTCGCAGCCCGAAGTTGAAGAGGCGCTGAGCAAGAGTGTTCCGCTCGGGCGGTTGGCCGAACCGAACGAGGTAGCACGGGCAGTCCTCTTCCTGGCATCCAGCGAGAGCAGCTTTGTCGCCGGCCATGAGCTTTTCGTCGACGGTGGTGTCGCTGCAGTTTAGGCATTGGGCTAGGCGCGTGCGGTGCATGGCGATCCTGCTTGTCGAAGCCGTGCGGATCGTGCAGGCATGACTGCGGCTCTGGTCGAAACGCTTCGTCGAGCGCAGGGTATCCCGCTATGTGGTCTTGTTTGACGCAGAGACCTGACGCAGCCCGCGCGTCTAGGGCACGGTCCTGTCATCCAGCAACAGCACGAGCGCAGGCCAGCATCCCATCATCCGCGAAGGTCGAACGTACCTAAGTGCAGCACGCCTCACCCTCCCCCGCCAACGGCGGGGTCCGGGCGCATGCGCACCCGGACTATTTCACCATCATCGATACTTGCGTCATCTTTTCGACGACCGGCGACAGTCCTCGAAAGGCCGATGTCACTCCTCCTCTGTCATCAACGGGCCTCGTAAATCCCTATGATTTAAGGGATTTCTAGTGAGGGATTTCTAGTGATCGACAAATGTATACCGTCGCGATCTACCGTCAAAACACGCGTTTAATGCTGGTGCGGGTTATAGAGCGACCTGCGCGGCGTAGACACTTCCGGGCTTATTGTCGATTTAGCGCGCTCCACTACGACCGGGAACGACCACACGCTAAGGGATTACAGTTCGCCCAGGAAATCCCCGACCACGGCGACGCAATGATCGAAGCTGGGCGTGTAATCCAGCATGGCGATGGCCTTGAACGCGGCGCGCAGGCCGGCATGCGGCGCTTGGATCTGGGACAGAAACGCCTCCCGATGGCGTAGGAGAAACGGCGTCGCCGCCAGAAGCTGCTGAGGCTCGCGCTCAATCACGAGCGCCAGGTCGAAAAGATCACGCGCCGTGACCCGATCGCCACGGTGATACATCTTCTTGGCAATGATTTCGGCGGCTGTCTCCACCTTCACGGCGCGACCGCCGATATCCCAGGTGTCCCAGGCGTCGTTCAGCAGATTGGGAGCGGCAACGAAGTCGACCTCGCCCTCCTCGAACTGCAGTTTGACGAAGGCGCCTGGCTGCTCAGTATAGTCCTGCGTCAAGTCCGCCGCCGAGTCGCTCAAACGAGGCGTGACAAAGCCGAGGTACTGCGGATCGGGCACGAAAATGTCGATATCCTTGCTCAGCCGATGGCGGTGACGGAACATCAGCACGGTTCCACCGCCCAGGGTCCAGAACGGGTCCGTGATGCCGCCGTACTGGCTGATCTCGTCGATCAGCACCAACGCCCGCGGGAAAAGCCTCTCCCATGGACCGCCGGGCAGTGCCACGGGCTTCATGCCCACAGCGCCCGACGGTGCACGGACAAGGACCCGGCCAGCTTCGCCACGTTGCGCCAGACCTGCCTTGGCGGCAGGTGTGCACGCGAGGCCGCCTCTTCCACGGCCATCACGACGATGGGCACAGGCGCCTCGTCGAGTAAATGTGTCAGGTGAGGGGCAAATGGAGCAGGCACTTCGCCACTCGCCAGGGCCTGCTCCAGCGCCTCGGGCGCCAGTTCACGTGCATAGCTGACGCTCACCGTCTTGGCCGCCATCCACAGGCCGCGCTTCTTACGCCTCGCTTGCGTATCGAGCTTGGGACTGTCCAAGCCCAGTACCGCCGTCACCTGCCCCACACGGTTGACGCCAAGATCGCTCAGCGTGCCATTTTCCAGGCCGACCAGGGTCTGGCGAGACAGTCCGCTCAAGTGTGCCAACTGCGCCTGGGACAGGCCCAGCTCAGTGCGCCGGGTCCGCACGGTATGGCCGATATCGATGAGGTTCATGGCAGGCGCGATCGCTAGGTTAAATGTCTAATATTTTTTACATAATATACCCAGTTATCACCACCTGCAAGAAGGCAGATTTGGCAAGCCGTCGTCCCTATTTCGCTGCGATGGCTCTTATCTAGCCGATATCTTTGCCAACTGGCGCTAATATCCTGGCAGGGCGTAACGGGGCGTAATGCGCGTTATGACAGGGCACTGCAGGGGATTCCATGGACGAGACACAACTGGAAGATTCGGCCACCGCTGCCGAATTGAAAATCGACGTTACCCTGATCGCCAAATTGAACTTGGCGGACTTTCAAAATGCGGTCCCACTGTTGCGGGATCTCTGGCTGGTCAACGAGACCGATCAGAAGCATGAGCAGGTCGAGTTGGTCCTGACGTCCGATCCGCCCTTTCTGAAGCCGCGCCGTTGGCGGATCGACGCGCTGGCCGCGGGCTCCCGCTATCCGATCCGCGACCTGGACCTGAATCTGGACGGCGGATTGCTGGCGCGGCTAACCGAGGCCGAGACGGCCACGGTCTCGCTGGCCTTGCGCTCCGTGGGCGCGGATGCGTCCATCCCGGCCCTCGCGCAGCGCGACAGCCATCTGGAGCTGCTGCCACGCAACCAATGGGGCGGCATCTCGCATCTGCCGGACTTGGTCGCCGCCTTCGTCCAACCCAACGATCCGGCCGTGGATCGGCTGCTCAAGCGAACCGCCGAGGTGTTGCGGCAGAACGATCGCAACCCCGCACTGGATGGCTACACCGGCGGCGCCAAACGCGCCTGGGAACTGGCTTCGGCCCTCTGGGGGGCCACGGCTGGCATGCAGTTGGACTATGCCCTGCCCCCGGCCAGCTTCGAGCAGTCGGGCCAGAAGGTGCGCAGTCCCAGCCAGATCGAAAGCTCGGGGCTGGGGACGTGTTTCGACCTCACGTTGCTGTTCTGCGCCGCACTCGAGCAGGCAGGGTTGAACCCCCTGTTGGTCTTCACAGAGGGCCATGCCTTTGCAGGTGTCTGGCTGCAACCAGAGGAGTTTTCCAACACGGTCGTCGACGACGTGACCGCTTTGCGCAAGCGCCTCAGGCTCAAGGAACTGGTGCTGTTCGAGACCACCCTGATCACCCAGCGCCCCACTGTCCCTTTCAGCTATGCCACCGAACGCGGTGCCCAGCAGGTTGATGAATCTCAGGATGCGGGATTCCGCCTGGCTGTGGACATCCGCCGGGCGCGGCTGCAGCGCATCAAGCCATTGGCCAGTGCGGAGACGGCAGTTGCTACGGCGTCGGACACCGAAGGGTCACCGTCCACGCCCGCCGTGCCAAAGATCGAAGACGCGCCTGACCTGCCTGACAACGCGCCGGCCAATGCGGAAGATGCCAGCCAGCTCGATCCCAAGGACCGGCTGCTTCGCTGGCAACGCAAGCTGCTGGATCTGTCGCTTCGCAACAACCTGCTCAACTTCAAGGCCGGCAAGAAAGCACTCAAGCTGGAAGCACCGGACCCTGGCGCGCTGGAAGACCTGCTGGCCAGCGGCCAGTCCCTGAAGCTGCGCACGCGTCCGGACCTGATGAACGGTGCCGATCCGCGCGATCAGACCATCTACGAAGCACGCGAACGCGAGAACGTGCGCCGTGCGCACGCGCTGGAAGCCCTGCAGAAAGGCGAGGTTTTCGTTGGCGTTCCCGAGATCGAACTCGATTCACGCCTGGTCGATTTGTTTCGCAGCGCTCGCACGACTTTGCAGGAAGGTGGTGCCAACACGCTTTATCTCGCCCTGGGCTTCCTGTCCTGGACCCGCGAAGACCGTGACGGTCAGCGCTACCGCGCGCCCTTGATCCTGGTGCCGGTCAGCCTGCAGCGCAAGAGCGCCCGCTCGGGCTTCACGCTCAGCCTGCATGACGACGAGCCCCGCTTCAATCCGACCTTGATCGAGATGCTGCGCCAGGACTTCGAACTGAGCCTGGGCACGCTCGAAGGCGAACTGCCGCGGGACGATGCCGGCCTGGACGTCGCTGCGGTATGGAAGGCTGTCGGCCACGCCATCAAGGACATCAAGGGCTGGGAAGTGACCGAGGACGTGGTGTTGTCCATGTTCTCGTTCGCCAAGTACCTGATGTGGAAAGACCTGGCCGAGCACAGCGAACAGTTACGCGAGAACCCGGTCGTGCGCCACCTGCTGGACACCCCGCGCGATGCCTATCCACTGGGCGCTCCGTTCCCGCAAGTGCGCGAACTGGACCAGCACTTCGACCCCAGGCAGGTGTTCTGCCCCTTGCCGGCGGATTCCTCGCAGTTGTCAGCTGTGCTGGCCGCCTCGCAGGGCAAGGACTTCGTCCTGATCGGTCCACCGGGGACTGGCAAGAGCCAGACCATCGCCAACCTGATCGCCCAATCCCTGGCACAGGGCCGACGCGTCCTCTTCGTATCCGAGAAAATCGCGGCGCTGGATGTCGTCTACCGGCGCCTGCGTGAAATCGGCCTGGGCGAGTTCTGCCTGGAACTGCACTCGAGCAAAGCCCGCAAGCTCGACGTGCTGACGCAGTTGCAATCGGCTTGGTCCAGCACTGGCCAGGCCGATGCCGAGCAATGGCGGGCCGAGGCTGAGAAACTCAAGCGCCTGCGCGATGCGCTGAACATCTATGTGGAACGCCTTCACCAGCGTCGCCGCAACGGCTTGAGCCTGTTCGGTGCCATCGGCACCGTCAGCGCGGGACACGACGTCCCGACACTTCACGTGGCCTGGCCCTCGGCCGATCAGCACGATCATGCTGGCATCGAACAGTTGCGCAGTGCCGTGGACCGCCTGGAAGTCAACGCACAGGCCATTGGCCATGCCGCGCTGGCGCAGCACCCCTTGGCCCTGGTCGGCCAGGGAGACTGGTCGCCCACCTGGCAGCAGCAACTAATCGCCACTGCACGTGATGTGCTTCCCGCCGCCCAGGCGACGATCGAATCCGCCCAGGCGTTTGTCCAGGCCGTCGGCCTGCCCTCGCCCACCTTGACGCCCGAAACCTGCGAAGCGCTGCTGCTCCTGGCCCAACGCCTGCCTGTGGCGGCGGGACATGATTGGCGCTTTGTCCTGCGGCCCGACGCACGCAGCCTGAGCCAACGCCTTCAGGAAGGCGCGGCACTGGTGCGCCGCCATGCGGAACTGAACATACAGCTGTCCACGCCGTGGCCCGCTTCTGTCATAACCGCCTGCGCCGACGGGCTGGCCCTGCTCGCCGAGCACCGGCAGACTCGCGCAGAACTCGGCGAGCCCTGGCCGATACGCATCACCGTGCAGCTCAACCAAGGGCTGGGCTTGCTGGCCCAACTCGGCGAGCACCACTCGGCACTATCGGCTCCCTACGGCAAGGCGATCGAACAGCTCGACGTCGCCCAGTTGCAGCAAATGTGGGAACAGGCCGAGCAGACGTTCTGGCCCAAGTCCTGGCTGGGTAAACGCAAGGTCACAGCACAACTGTCCAGCGCTATCACAGGCGGCGCGCAGCCCGACGTCGCCAACGATCTGCAGCATTGGAAGGCCATCCGCGCCTTGCGCCAGCAGATCCAGGCCATCGCTCCAGGCCAGCAATGTGCGGACGTCTGGGCAGGACTGGAGACACAAGAGGACAAGATACGCACGGCCCTGCGCTGGCAAACCGCCCTGGCCGCCGTACGCGAAGGCCAGCCCTGGGAGGACGACGGCTTCGATGCCATCGCCAACGGCCAATGCGGGGCCGCCCTGCAAGCCGATCTGCAACGAGCACGGCGACTGCGCCAGCTCGACCAAGACATTGCGGCACAGGCATCGCTGGAAACGGCGACCGACGGCCTATGGGCAGGCCACGCCACACCAGTCGACCGCATGCGTGCCGCACTCGACTTCCTGAGCGACTGGCGCAGCCATGCCCAGCTAGGTGCGTTGGATGCCCACAACTTGGTTGAGGAAGGCGCTTGCGGCCCCACGCTGACACGTGACCACCAAACGCTTCGCCAGCGGGCCGATACGGAACAAGCACTGGCCGCCCTGGACGACTTGCGCGAGTCCACCGCAGGCCTGTGGAAAGGTCTCGCCACCCACCTGGATGACCTCGAGCAGGCCTGCCAGCTCCGAGAGGATCTGGCTGCCGTGCTGGCCCGCCTGGCCACCACGCCCGAACAGATCTCTGCCTGCAAGGCACCGCTGCATACGCTATTGGGCGATGCCAATGCACTGCTGGAGCCCGGTGGTCGAATCGTGCTGGCCGGCGCTCGATACGTGGAGAAATGGGAACAGCTACTACCCCGGCGCGAGGCACTCGCGACAACCGGACATTTTGCCGAGGCCGCCCAGGCGCAGTGGCAGTCCATATCACTCGACGGGCTGATCGAGCAAAGCCAGTCCATCGTGCGCGCCGAACACGGGCTGCGCAGCTGGTGCGCATGGCGCCAGGCGCGCGACGAGGCGCTCGCACTCGGGCTGGCCACCCTGGTCCAGGCCATCGAGCAGGGCCAGGTCGGCCCGGACCAGGCACGCCGAAGCTTCGAGACCAACTACGCACGCTGGTGGCTCAACGCCGTGGTCGATCACGAGCCGGTCATTCGCGGCTTCGTCAGCGCCGAGCATGAACAGCGCATCCGCGATTTCTGCGAACTCGACGAACGCTTCACCGCCATGACCCGGGACTGGCTGCGCGCCCGCCTGTGCGCCGACCTGCCCTCGCAGGACAACGTCAGCCGCAACTCCGAATGGGGGCTGCTACGGCACGAAATGGGCAAGAAGCGCGCGCACCTGCCCTTGCGCGAACTGATGGCTCAGATTCCCGTGGCGCTGACCAAGCTCACGCCCTGCTTGCTGATGAGTCCGCTGTCCATCGCGCAGTATCTCCAGGCCGGAGCCAACGCGTTCGACCTGGTGATCTTCGACGAAGCTTCGCAGATCCCGGTCTGGGACGCGATCGGCGCCATCGCCCGCGGCCGCCAGGTCGTCATGGTCGGCGACCCCAAGCAGTTGCCGCCCACCTCTTTCTTCGACCGCGCCGAATCCGGGCTGGACGACGAAGACGTCGAGGCCGACCTGGAGAGCATCCTCGACGAGTGCATCGGCGCCAACTTGCCGACACGGAATCTGAACTGGCACTACCGCTCCCGTCATGAAAGCCTGATTGCGTTCTCCAATCATGCCTACTACGACGGCGAACTGGTCACCTTCCCCTCACCCGTCACCAACGATCGCGCGGTCAGCCTGCAGCCGGTCTCAGGCACCTACCAGAAAGGCGGTGCGCGGACCAACCCGGCCGAAGCGAAGGCGCTGGTCGCCGACGTGGTGGCGCGCCTGACGGCGCCCGGTTTCCGCGAAATCGGGCTTACGATTGGAGTGGTCACCTTCAATGCGGAGCAGCAAAAACTGATCGAGGACCTGCTCGACGAGGCACGCCGCCAGGATCCAAGGCTAGAGCCCTATTTCGCCGAGAGCGAACTGGAGCCGCTGTTCGTCAAGAACCTGGAGAGCGTGCAGGGCGACGAACGCGATCTCATCTATTTCTCCATCACCTACGGCCCGGACCCCGCAGGCCAACTGGCTATGAACTTCGGTCCACTCAACCGCCAAGGCGGCGAGCGCCGGCTCAACGTGGCTATCACCCGCGCGCGTCACGAACTGCGCGTATTCGCCAGCGTCCGCGCGGAGCAGATGGATTTGGCGCGAACCCAAGCCATCGGCGTGCGCGATCTCAAGCACTTCTTGGAATTCGCCGAACGCGGCGCTCGCGCGCTGGCGGAAGCGAACAGAGGCAGCCTGGGGGGCTTCGACAGTCCCTTTGAACAAGCCGTGGCCACCGCCCTGACCCGGCGCGGCTGGCAGGTCCAGCCACAGATCGGCGCCTCCTCGTTCCGCGTCGACCTCGGCATCGTCGATCCCGACGCCCCCGGACGCTACCTGGCCGGTGTGGAATGCGATGGCGCCACCTACCATCGCAGCGCCACCGCGCGCGACCGCGACAAGCTGCGCGAGCAGGTTCTGCGCGGCCTGGGATGGGACATCGTGCGGGTCTGGTCCACCGACTGGTGGATTGATCCGGCCGGCACGCTCGACAGGCTGGACGCCCGGCTGCAAGCCGTGCTCACGGCCCAGCGCAAGCGGCGCTCCGAACAGGCCGAGCACGAAGCTGAGGCCGAGCGCCTAGCGCAGGCGGCCATCGCGCAAGCTATGGCGTCAGTAACGAAGCCAGACGAGGAAACGGCGGCCCCAATCCAGGATGCGGGTCCGGTCGCACCAGAAGTCCCGGCGACAGCTCCATCGCAGCAAGTCGAGGAAGTCTTTGCTCGCCAGGTCTCCGCAGCACCAGCCCATGCCGGTATCGCAGAAACAACGCCACCCGAAGCCTCGCTCTATCGGGTCACCCACCCGGCCGAAGCGGTCGCCGGCGCTAATCCCGATCGCTTTTTCGACGGCGATTACAACGACACCCTACTGGCCATGATCGCCCACGTCATCGATCATGAAGGCCCCGTGCTCGACGCCCTGCTGGCTCGCCGCATCGCCCGTGCCCACGGCTGGGTACGTACAGGCGGGCGGATCCGCGAACGCGTGTTCCAACTTGCTCGGGCCCGCCATCGGACGACGGATGAAGAGGTCGGCACGTTCTACTGGCCCGAGCATCTTGATCCTGCAACGGAGCCGCCTTTCCGAGCGCCTGCCGACGAGGACAGCGTGCGAGCGGTCGACGAGATCAGCCTGCAGGAACTGGCTTCGCTGGCCCGTGCTGTGATCGCACAAGGAACGAAAGACGAAGCTGTGTATTACGCAATGGCGCGGAGACTGAGCCTCCAGCAGCTGCGGGCCTCCAGCCGAATGCGCTTGGAGCAGGCCGTGCATTCGACAGGGCATTAGGTAGACATTCTCAGGAGGGGAGCCATGCCACACCAGGAGGCGCTATCGTCGAACCCGGAACAGGGCCTTGCAACGCCCAAGATGGTCCCGGCGGAGCCTTGGCCGCAGGCATCCTCCGAGAGCAGCGAGTGATTGGATGGCGCCACAGAACTACTTGACCTGTCACGTCAGCAGCGCAACCTGCTACTCCTGCGGCCCATCTTCCAACTCGAGCGCTACAAGGCGATGCTTGGTGATGAGGCTAGTGGGGACAGGACACTGTTCCACGGCATCGATGCCCACTACCTCGCGTTGTCAGCGCAAATGTGCAAGGCCACGAAGATGTCCATCGCCTGCCGCGACAGTAGGAAGGTCTGGATCCGACCTCCGGGGGGCTTACCGTCAGTTCTGTCGCCGACCCGTTCTGCTGGTCGGCAATAGCCACAGATAGAAAACTCAACTTATACTTTTATAATCAAAAAGTTAAGTTACTTCTACCGATATCGGGCGATAGCCCCCGAAAGACGCTCCGTCACTCCCACTCGATCGTCGCCGGCGGCTTGCCGGAGATGTCGTAGACCACGCGCGAGACGCCGCGCAGTTCGTTGATGATGCGGTTGCTCACCGTGCCGAGGAAATCGTACGGCAGGTGCGCCCAGTGCGCGGTCATGAAGTCGATGGTCTCCACCGCGCGCAGTGCGATCACCCATTCGTAGGCGCGTGCATCGCCGACCACACCGACCGACTTGACCGGCAGGAACACCGCAAACGCCTGGCTGGTCTTGTCGTACAGATCGGCCTTGCGCAGTTCGTCGATGAAGATCGCATCGGCCTTGGCCAGCAATTCGGCGTATTCGCGCTTCACTTCGCCCAGGATGCGCACGCCCAGACCCGGGCCCGGGAACGGATGACGGTACACCATCGTGCGCGGCAGGCCGAGTTCGACACCGAGGCGGCGCACTTCGTCCTTGAACAATTCGCGCAACGGCTCGACCAGGCCCAGCTTCATGTGCTCGGGCAGGCCACCGACGTTGTGGTGACTCTTGATCACGTGTGCCTTGCCGGTCTTGCTGCCGGCCGACTCGATCACGTCCGGATAGATCGTGCCCTGCGCCAGCCACTTGGCATTGGCCAGCTTGTTGGATTCCTCGTCAAAGATATCCACGAACAGGTTGCCGATGATCTTGCGCTTGGCTTCCGGGTCGCTGACGCCTTCGAGCTTGGCAAAGTAACGATCGGCCGCGTTGACGCGGATCACCTTCACGCCCATGTGCTCGGCGAACATCGCCATCACCTGGTCGCCTTCCTGCCAGCGCAGCAGGCCGGTATCGACGAACACGCAGGTCAGCTTGTCGCCGATCGCCTTGTGCAACAGCGCGGCGACCACCGACGAATCGACGCCACCGGACAGGCCCAGGATCACTTCATCATCGCCCACCTGCTCGCGCACGCGCGCGATCTGGTCGTCGATGATGTTGGCCGCCGTCCACAGCGTCTGGCAGCCACAGACATCGACCACGAAGCGGCGCAGCAAGGTCTGGCCCTGCAGCGTGTGGGTGACCTCGGGATGGAACTGCACGCCGTACCAGCGCTTGTCCTCGTTGGACATCGCCGCCACCGGGATGCGGTCGGTCACCGCGGTGACGGTGAAGCCCGGCGGCACCTGCGACACGTGGTCGCCGTGGCTCATCCACACATTGAGACGCGATGCGCCGGCATGATCGGTCAGCCCTGCGAACAAGGCATCGGCGGCCACCACATCGACTTCGGCATGCCCGAATTCGCGCTGGTCCGCCGCCTCGGTCGCGCCGCCCAGCTGCGCTGCCAGCGTCTGCATGCCGTAGCAGATGCCGAACACCGGCAAGCCGCTGTCGAACACTTCCTGCGGCGCGACCGGCGCACCCGGCAAGGTGGTCGACTCGGGACCACCGGACAGGATGATGCCTTTGGCGCCGAAACCGGCGATCTCCGCCGGGTCATGATCCCAAGCCCAGATCTCGCAATACACCCCGATCTCGCGGATGCGCCGCGCAATCAACTGGGTGTACTGCGCGCCGAAATCGAGGATGAGGATCTTGTCGCTGTGGATGTTGGTCATTGGGGCCGGGATTGGGAATTCGGGATTGGAGATTGGCAACAGCGGGATGGCGGCGATGCGCCCTGCCGAAGGAGATGCGGCGGGCTAATACCAATCCCCAATCCCGAATCCCCTATCCCGCGTGGAGGCATCAGCCCATGCGGTAATTCGGCGGTTCCTTGGTGATCTGCACGTCGTGGACATGGCTTTCGCGCTGGCCGGCACCGGTGATGGTGACGAACTTCGGCTTGGTGCGCATTTCCTCGATGGTCGCGCAGCCCACGTAGCCCATCGTGGCGCGCAGGCCGCCGATCAGCTGATGGACGATGCCACCGACCGGGCCGCGATACGGCACGCGCCCTTCGATGCCTTCCGGCACCAGCTTGTCGGCATCGCTGGAATCCTGGAAATAACGGTCCTTGGACCCCTTCTCCATCGCGCCCAGGCTGCCCATGCCGCGGTAGCTCTTGTAGCTGCGGCCCTGGAACAGCTCGACCTCGCCCGGGGCTTCTTCGGTGCCGGCGAACAGGCCGCCGACCATCACCGTGGAGGCGCCGGCGACCAGCGCCTTGCCGATGTCGCCCGAGTAGCGGATGCCGCCATCGGCGATCAGCGGAATACGGTCCTGCAGCGCCTCGGCGACCATGTCCACCGCGGTGATCTGCGGCACGCCGACACCGGCGACCACGCGCGTGGTGCAGATCGACCCTGGGCCCACGCCGACCTTGACCGCATCGGCACCGGCGTCCATCAGTGCCAGCGCGGCATCGCCGGTGACGATGTTGCCGCCGATCACCTGCAGCTGCGGATACGCCTTCTTGACCCAGGCGACGCGATCGATCACGCCCTGCGAGTGGCCGTGCGCGGTATCGACGATGACCACGTCCACGCCGGCCGCAGCCAGCAGTTCGATGCGCTGTTCGGTGTCGCCGCCCACGCCGACCGCCGCGCCGACCAGCAGGCGCGTGGACCCGTCCTTGGCCGCGTTGGGGTTGTCGGTCTTCTTCTGGATGTCCTTGACCGTGATCAGGCCGCGCAGCTCGAAGCTGTCGTTGACCACCAGGATCTTTTCGATGCGGTTGCGGTGCAGCAGCTCCAGCACTTCCTCGTCACTGGCGCCTTCGCGCACGGTGATCAGGCGATCCTTCTTGGTCATGATGTGGCGGACCGGATCGTCGAGCTTCTTCTCGAAGCGCATGTCGCGGCTGGTGACGATGCCGACCAGTTCGCTGCCATCCACCACCGGCACGCCGGAGATGTTGCGCGCGCGGGTCAGCTTGAGCACCTCGCCGATGGTCGTGTCCGGGCTCACCGTGAACGGCTCGGTGATGACGCCGGATTCGAATTTCTTGACCCGGGCAACTTCGCCCGCCTGCTGCGCAGGGGTCAGATTCTTGTGGATGATGCCGATGCCGCCCAGCTGGGCCATGGCCACCGCCAGGCGGTGCTCGGTCACTGTGTCCATCGCGGCCGAGAGAATCGGCAGTTTCAGGCGCAGATCGCGGGTCAGCCGGGTTTCCAGGCTGACGTCCTTGGGCAGGACGATCGAATGAGCGGGGACGAGGGAAACGTCGTCGTAGGTGAGAGCTTCAGCCTGGATGCGGAGCATCGGCGGACCCGAGTTTGGGGAAGCGCGGCATTTTACCCTGAAAGCCTTCACGAAGACACAACGCGACTGCAATGCAGCGTTACACGCGCCTCAGCCAGCCGCGTCGGCCGCTTCCAGCGTGTTCTGCATCAGCGTGGCGACCGTCATCGGCCCGACTCCACCCGGCACCGGCGTGATCCAGGCCGCACGTTGCACCGCTGCGTCGAAACCGACATCGCCGACCAGGCGGCCGTCGTCCAGCCGATTGATGCCGACGTCGATCACCACTGCGCCCGGCTTGACCCATTCGCCCGGAATCAGGCCCGGGCGACCGACTGCCACCACCAGGATGTCGGCATTGCGCACGCTGGCTTCCAGCACCTCGGGCGGGGTGAACTTGTGGCAGCTGGTGACCGTGCAACCGGCGATCAGCAGCTCCAGACCCATCGGCCGGCCGACGTGATTGCTCACGCCCACGATGGTCGCGTTGCGCCCACGCACCGGCTGATCGGTGTGCCCCAGCAAGGTCACAATGCCGCGCGGCGTGCACGGACGCAGGCCGAATTCGCGCAGCGCCAGGTGCCCGACATTCTGCGGATGGAAGCCGTCGACGTCCTTGCGCGGATCAATGCGCTGGATCAGGCGATTGGCATCGGGGATGCCCGGCAACGGCAGCTGGATCAGGATGCCGTGGATCTTGGGATCGGCATTGAGCTGGTCGATCAGCCGCGCCAGTTCGGCCTCGCTGGTGCCCTGCGGCAAATCGTAATCGAAGGCCTCGATGCCAACCTTTTCCGCGGCACGCCGCTTGTTGCGCACATACACCGACGAAGCCGGATCCCCGCCGACCAGCACCACCGCCAGCCCGGGGCGCGTCTTGCCGGCGGCCAGGCGCGCATCCACGCGCAGCTTCAGCCCGTCGAGCAGTTCCTCGGCGATGCGGCGACCATCGAGAAGGCGGGCCGGAGCAGAGGCAGCTGGCGCGGAAACGGTCATGGGGCGTCAGGTGTAGAGTCGAAGGCCGTCTATTGTCCCCGATTCCGTCATGACCGACACCACCTCGACACCCGATTCCATCACCACGTCCATCGAAGCGGCCGCATTTCGCCGTCTGTTGCAGCATCTCAACCAGCAGCGCCCGGATGTGCAGAACATCGATCTGATGATCCTGGCCGGCTTCTGCCGCAACTGCCTGGGCGACTGGTACCGCGAAGCCGCCGAAGCGCACGGCCAGCCGATGAGCAAGGAGCAGGCACGCGAAGCGGTCTACGGTATGCCGTTTGCCGACTGGAAACGGCAGCACCAGAAAGACGCCACGCCCGAGCAACTGGAAGCCTTCGCGGCCGCTCAACGCCGGCACGGCTGAGCCGGTCGACTTGTCAGCTCAGGCCGGCAGCTTGGTGCCGGCCGCTCTATCACCCCAGGTTTTTTCTCGACCAGCCGAGGCAATCCCAGCGCCGAACCCGCTTCGGCGCTCGCCAGCTGCACACGACTCAGTCGCGGGTCACGGCTTCGGGCTGAGTGGCCTGCGGTACCGCATCGGGATTGAGCGTGCGGCTTTCGCGCCGCGGCGGGGTGAACGGCGTAGGCTTGGGCACGGTCGGCGTGAGATTGCCGTACATCAGCCCTGCCACGGCGCCGGCACGCGTGTTGCCGGCCGCAATCTCCAGTTCGAACCGCTCGGCATCGCGACGCCGGATCTCGCGCGCGATGGTGACCGCCTCGTCCTCGTCCACGCCCAGCTCGACCAGGGCCGCCTGCCCGAACGCCACCGCCGACTCGAAGGTCTCGCGAATCTGGTAGTCCACCCCGGCGGCGACCAACTGCAATGAATGCTCACGGTCGAACGAGCGCACCAGCAACCTGGCGTGCGGGAACTCGCGCGTTGCCAGCTCGACGATGCGATTGGCCGCCTCGCGGTTGTCGATGCACACCGCGATCGCGCGTGCGCTATGCGCCCCGGAGGCGTGCAGCACATCGAGCCGGGTACCGTCGCCGTAGTAGATCTTGAAACCGAACTGTTCTGCGCTCTGGATCATCTCGATGTCGTTATCGATGATGGTCACATCCACATCGCGTGCCAGCAGCGACTGGCTGGCAACCTGCCCGAAGCGCCCGAACCCGATGATCAGCACGCTGCCGGTCTGCCCACTGACGGCGTCCACGCCTTCCAGCGACGGCTGGGCGGCCGGCGTCAGCCGTCGCTGCAACAGCACGAACAGCGGCGTCAGCGCCATCGACAACACCACGATCGCCGTCAGGCTGGCGTTGACCTGCGCGTCGATGACGCCGGACGCCGATGCCGCCGCGAACAGCACGAAGGCGAACTCGCCGCCCTGCGCCATCAGCACGCCCCGATCCAGCGCCTGGCGATGGTCGCTGCGCATCAACCGCGCCACCGCGTAGATGCACACGCCCTTGCCGAGCATGAGCGCCAGCACACCGGCCACGATCAGCCGCCAGTCTGCCGCAACCACATGCAGGTCCAGGCTCATGCCGACGCCCAGGAAGAACAGCCCGAGCAGGATGCCGCGGAACGGCTCGATATCCGCCTCGATCTGATGCCGGAAGGTGGATTCGGACAGCAGCACACCGGCCAGAAACGCGCCCATCGCCATCGACAGCCCACCGACCTGCATCAACAGCGCCGCGCCCAGCACCACCAGCAAGGCCGCCGCCGTCATCACCTCGCGCGCCTTGGACGCGGCCAGGATGCGGAACAAGGGATTGAGCAGCCAGCGCCCCGCCACCACCAGGCCGACGATGCAGGCCAGACCGATGCCGATGTCCTGCCAGCGTTGCGTCGCCGCCTGCGGGTCGCCGTTGGCGCCCATCCAGGCCACGATCGCCAGCAGCGGCACGATCAACAGGTCCTCGAACAACAGGATCGCCACGATCTTCTGGCCCGGCGGCAAGGCGACATCGCCCCGCTCTGCCAGCAACTGCATCACCACCGCCGTAGAGGTCAGCACGAAGCCGGATGCGGCCACGAATGCCACCGGCGGCGCGAAGCCGAGCAACAGGCCGATGCCGGTCAGCACCAGCGCGCACACTGCGATCTGCAGCGTCCCCAGGCCGAAGATTTCCTTGCGCAGGCTCCACAGGTGCGATGGCCGCATTTCCAGCCCGATCACGAACAGGAACATCACCACGCCCAACTCGGCCACGTGCAGGATCGCCTGCGGGTCATCGAACAGGCCCAGGCCGAACGGACCGATCGCCAGACCCGCAGCCAGGTAACCCAGCACCGAGCCCAGGCCCAGACGTCGGAACACCGGGATGGCGACCACGGCAGCGCCCAGCAGGGCCACCACGTTGATCAGTTCGCTGGATTCGGCAGGCTGGCTCATGCCGAGGATTCTAGCCGCAGGCGCGTACCACGGACTTGCACCAGCGTGCCGCGCTGGCAAAGCCGCCTGACGTGTCGATCAGCCAGTGGTACGGCGTTCTCGCCCAGCGAGGCCCCAAACGACGAACGACGCCGGATGGCGTCGTTCGTGGATGCAGGCGATGGCCAGGCAATCAGCCGCGCGCGTCGGCCTCGGCCAATGCGGTGCGCAGGATTTCCTTGGCCGGCCCGCCATGCTTTTCGTGCTCGAGCGCGAAATGCACGGTGGCCTCGATCAGACCGATATGCGCGCCGCAATCGAAACGACGGCCCTCGAAGCGGTAGGCGTCGACGGTTTCCTGCTGCAGCAGTCCGGCAATCGCATCGGTCAGCTGGATTTCGCCACCGGCACCGGCGCCGGTCTCTTCGAGCAGTTCGAAGATCTTCGGGTTGAGCACATACCGGCCGACCACGGCCAGATTGCTCGGTGCCACTTCCGGCTTGGGCTTTTCGACGATGGCGTTGATGCGCCCCTTGCGACCATCGAACGCATCGGTGGCCACGATGCCGTAGCTGGCGGTCTTGTCGTGCGGCACATCCTCCACGGCGATGACGCTGCCGCCCGAGGCTTCTGCCACATCGGCCATCTGGGTCAGCGCACCGGCGCCCCGGTTCCAGATCAGGTCGTCCGGCAGCAACACCGCAAACGGCTCGTCACCGACCACGGCCTTGGCACACAGCACGGCGTGACCCAAACCGAGCGCTTCAGCCTGCGTCACGAAAATGGCGCGCACGCCTTCCGGCAAGGCATGTCGCACCAGCTCCAGCTGTTCGAGCTTGCCGGCGCGCTCGAGCTTTTGCTCCAGCTCGTAGGCTTTGTCGAAGTAGTCGGCGATCGAGTGCTTGTAGCGATTGGTCACGAAGATCAGCGTGTCGCAACCGGCCTGGATGGCCTCGTCGACGGCGTACTGGATCAAAGGTTTGTCGATGATTGGCAGCATTTCCTTCGGCACCGTCTTGGTTGCCGGAAGAAAGCGGGTCCCAAGACCTGCGACGGGGAATACGGCCTTGCGAATACGCTTGCTCATTAAAGTCTTCTGACCTCACGTGCGGGGAATGGAACGACCGTATCAGATCGCGCGTCGACTTTCCGTCGAGCAGCCGCAAAATCCGGCATCAGACTGCCCAGCACAGTCTCCATCGCCTTGATGTCGTAACGGTTAACCGCCTCACGCAAGCGCGTCACCAGCTGCAACACCTGCTCGTGCGAGAACTCGCGCACACCGGCTTCCAGAATCTTGGGATGCGCGGTTGGGCGATAGTCTTCGTCGGAATAGAACAGGGTTTCGTGCAGCTTCTCGCCCGGACGCAGACCGGTATAGAGGATCGCCACATCCTTGCCGGGTTGCTTGCCGGCAAGACGGATCATCTGCTCGGCGAGCAGGCGGATCGGCACCGGCTCACCCATGTCCAATGTATAGATCGCGCCATGCGAGGCAGAGGCCGCGGCCTGCACCACCAGCTGGCAGGCTTCCGGAATGGTCATGAAGTAACGCGTCACATCCGGATGGGTCACCGTGACCGGGCCCCCCTGGCGGATCTGCTCGCGGAACAACGGCACCACGCTGCCGGCCGAATCCAGCACGTTGCCGAAACGCACGGTGATGAAGCGCGTTGGCGCATCGCGCGCGTCCAGGCTCTGGCAGATCATCTCCGCATAGCGCTTGCTCGCGCCCAGCACGTTGACCGGCTCGACCGCCTTGTCGGTGGAGATGAAGACGAAGGTCTCGATGCGTGCGCGCTGGCAGGCGCGCGCCACGTTTTCGGTGGCCAGCACGTTGTTGCGTACCGCCTCGCGCAACTGCTCTTCCAGCAGCGGCACCTGCTTGTAGGCGGCGGCATGAAAGACGGCATCCGGCAGCGCGGTGTTCAAGGCATGCGCGACCACCGCCGGGTCGCCGCAATCGCCAAGCACGCGCACCACCTCGATATCGGGGAACAACCGACGCAGGTCCGAATCGACGGTCAGCAACGCCAGCTCATCGATCTCCAGCAGCACGATGCGGCGCGCACCGTGCCGGGCGCACTGGCGGCAGACTTCCGAGCCGATCGAACCACCCGCGCCGGTCACCATCACCGTCTTGTTGGTCAACCAGTCGCGAATCAGGCGCCAATCCGGGGTAACAGGTTTGCGGTTGAGCAGGTCCTCGATCGCGACTTCTTTCAGTTCGCCAGGCAACGAGCGCCCTTCCAACACGTTGATCAGCTTGGGCACCATGCGGAACGGCAGCCCGGTACTTTCGCAGATGGCCACCACGCGCTGCATGCCCGAGGCATCCAGTGACGGGATCGCGATGACCAGCAATTTGGCCGCCGTCTCCTTGGCGATGGCTGCAGCCTGGTCCAGGTTGCCCAGCACATTGAGGCCCTGGATCTTGGCGCCATGCAGATTGTTGGCATCGTCCAGATAGCCGACCGGCACGAATGCGCCGGTGCGGCGCAGATCACGGACCAGACCTTCGGCGGCACGGCCTGCGCCAAGGATCAAGACGCGTTGCGCAGCATCGCCGGAGTGCGCGATCTGGTAATCCTTCCAGGCGCGGTACAGCAGCCGCGGCGTGCCCAGCAGCGCAGACAGTGCGAACGGATAAACGACCAGCACCGACAACGGCACCCCGTCCAGGCGGTCATAGGACAGCGCCAGCACGATCGCGACCAGGCCGAGAAAACTCGACTTGAAGATGTTCCACAGGTCCGGCACCGAGGCGAATCGCCACAGCCCGCGATACAGGCCCATCTTCCAGAACACCAGGCCTTGCGCGACCAGGACCACCGCGGTGCGCCAATCCCATAACGGCAGATCGGGAGCCTCGCGCAGCATGGAGTAGCGGCCTGCATGCAGCAACTGCCAGCACACCCACACCATCAACAGGTCATGCAGCACCACCGCTGCTTGCGGCAGGGCCTTGGTCAAACGGTCACGCCAGGAAATCATAAAAGTCCGTTACTCAGGAATTGCGCAATCCATCGCGCAGGAAGTGCCAGATTGCGGTGGCACCCAGTCCCCATACCAGGGCTCCGGATACCTGCAGCCAAGTTGCATCATGACGAAGTAACACATACAAGCAGACGACGGCGACGCTGAAAGCGAAATAAATACCGGTTACCGGAACGTGCGTCTCAAGCCTGCGTGCCAGACGCTGATAGAGATGTTGGGCGTGTGGCTCCCACCACCGTTGCCCGGCGAGCATGCGAGACAGCAGCGTGAAGCCGGCGTCTACAAGAAATGCTGTCAGTGGCAACCAACTGATCCACCAGCTCACCTGGCCGCTGGCCACCGTCAGCGCCAGCAGCGCAGCCAGCACATATCCCAACGCACCACTGCCGCCATCACCCAGAAAGATGCGCGCACGCGGAAAGTTGAACGGCAAAAATCCCAGGCAGGACGCGGCGACGGCAAGACCGGCCCACGCCCAGGCACCAGGCAAGACCGCAGCAAACGCCAGCGCGGCCAGCGCCGCCTGGCTGCTGGCCAGGCCGTTGATGCCGTCCATGAAGTTCCAGACGTTGATCAACACTACCGACGCCATGGCGGTGAGCACGCCATCCCAGAGCCTGCCGGTGTAATGGCTGACCAGCCAGCCCAGCATGACCGACGCCAATAGGTGGATCGCAAAACGCAGCCTGGCCGAGAGCGGACGATGGTCGTCCCACCAACCCACCCCGGCCACCAGCACCAGCCCCGCCGCGAACCAACCAAGAATCGGGCCTGCAGCCGGCCAGATCACGCCGGCTGCCACGCACCCGGACAGCAGCGCCGCCACGATTGCCATGCCACCGCCACGTGGGGTCGCGACCACATGGCTGCGGCGTTCACCCGGATGATCGAGCAGCCGCCGATGCAGCGCGTAACGTCGCAACAACCAGGTTCCCAGTGCCGCGACCGTCAGGTGCAACAGACACCACCACAGCCAGGCCTGCGGCATCAGACCACCGCGTAGTTCAACAGCGGCTTGACCGTGCCCCATTCCTTGCAACTCGGGCATTGCCAGTGATGGGTCTTGGCGCCGAAGCCGCAGCGGGTGCAGCGGTAACTCGGGTTGCGCACCAGCAACTGGTCGGTGATGTGCTTGAGATCCTGCAAGGTGCCGACCGGGTCGCTGCCTTCGGCCAGGGTCAGGTCGATCAACGCCGATTCGCCGCGGACCGAGGGCCGGTCCTTGAGCTGGCGGCCCAGGTAGGCCAACGCAGGTGCCACACCATCCTGGGCTTCCATCAACTGGGTCAATGCCAGCACCGGGGCGATGCCGCGATAGTGCTCGGTCATCTCGGACAGGAAATTACGTGCGCCGGCGATATCGCCGACCCGGCGATAGGCCGCCATCAATGCGGGAATGATCTCCGGCAGGTATTCCGGATCGTGCCGCGCAGCGCGCTCGAACGCGCGCACTGCCGCTTCGTCGTGTCCGCGCTCGGCTTCGATGCGTCCCTCCAGAATGCCGGCGCGCACCGAGGTGCCATCGGCCTGGTAGGCGCGCGCGATCGCCTGCAATGCTTCGTCGGGCTTGCTCAGGCCACGATAGCGGTCGGCCAGCTCGCACTCGAATTGCGAAATCAGCTTGCCCATCGGCTCGCCGGTGACTTCTTCGTAACGGGTGGCGTTGTCGATCGCCTTTTCCCAGTCGCGCTCGGCCTGATAGATGCCGATCAGGTGACGCAGCGCCTGCGGCGCACGCTGATCCAGTTGCGCCAGTTCGGTGAACACGGTCTCGGCACGATCCAGCAGGCCGGACTTCATGTAGTCCTCGCCCAGCGCCAGCAAGGCCTGCACGCGCTGCTGATCGGTCAGGTCGGCGCGTTGCACCAGGCCCTGATGCAGCCGGATCGCGCGGTCGACCTCACCGCGGCGACGGAACAAATGCCCCAACGCGACCTGGGTCTCGAAGGTTTCCTTGTCCAGTTCGGCGATATGCAGAAACAGCTCGATCGCCTTGTCCGGCTGCTCGTTGAGCAGATAGTTCAGGCCACGAAAGTAGGTGCTGGACAGGCGACTGACCTGGGTATCGCCGTGGCGTTGACCACCGCGGCGGCCAACGACCCAGCCCCCCAGCGCTGCCAACGGCACGAACAGGAAGAACCAGATCCACTCGGTCAGAAAGTCCATACGCGCTTACAGTCCATCAAAGGGGCGCGGCTCGACTGCGGCAGGCGTGATCGGCCTGGCGTCGGCACGACTGACTGCAACCGCCTTGTTGGCCTGGCGCAGCTTGGAATAGAGGGGAATGACCACGCTGACCAGCACCATGCCGGCGCCGATCAACACACCGACCAGCAGCGCGACGATGATCGCGATTCCGGAGGTCGTGTGCACACTGGAGAAAAGGAAGTCGAGAGTGACGTCCTGGGAATTGACCGCACCAATGATCAGACCGACCAGCAGGAAGGCCAACATCACCAGCAAGCGAAACACCTTCATGGCCAGACTCCGTCGAAAGAGGCTTAGCTTAACCGAGCCGACATAAACGCAGCGGCAGAATGACCTCAGTCAGCCGCATCCAGCAGATCGACCGGGACCACGGAGCTGACACGCTCGCGCAATTCCTTGCCAGGCTTGAAATGCGGAACATGCTTGCCCGGCAACGCGACCGACTCGCCGGTCTTCGGATTACGGCCAAGACGTGGCGGGCGGTAATGCAGCGAGAAGCTGCCGAACCCGCGGATTTCGATCCGATCACCATCGGAGAGCGCCTGCCCCATCATTTCCAGCAGCGATTTGACTGCCAGATCCACGTCGTCCGCCTTCAGATGCGCTTGACGTCGCGCCAGGATTTCAATCAATTCGGACTTGGTCATGGGAAGACTTGCTTTTTTCGACTGACACATCGGAATCGGCCCGGGCAAGCCCGGGCCGATCCATCACGCTCTTGCGAGCGCTACGCGCTTACTCGGACTTGTTGCTGTTCAACTGTGCACGCAGCAGCGCGCCCAGCTGGGTCATGCCACCGGATGCGGCCGAAGACTGGTATTCCTCCAGCGTTTCGCGCATTTCGGCATCGTCCTTGGCCTTGATCGACAGCTGCAGGGTGCGGCCCTTGCGGTCCATGCCCACGAACTTGGCTTCGATCTTGTCGCCGACCTTCAGGTGCTGGGTCGCGTCGTCCACACGCTCGTTGGCGATGTCGCGTGCAGCGACGTAGCCTTCGATGCCGTCGGCCAGGTCGATCGTGGCGCCCTTAGCATCCACTTCACGCACCACGCCTTCGACCTTCGAACCCTTCGGGTTGGACGCCATGTACTGGCCGAACGGATCCTGCTCCAGCTGCTTGACGCCCAGGCTGATGCGCTCACGTTCCGGATCGACTGCCAGCACAACGGCTTCCAGCGTGTCGCCCTTCTTGTAGTTGCGCACGACATCTTCGCCGGTGGTGTTCCAGCTGATGTCGGACAGGTGGACCAGGCCGTCGATGCCGCCGTCCAGACCGATGAAGATGCCGAAGTCGGTGATCGACTTGATCTGGCCGGACACCTTGTCGTTCTTCTTGTGGGTGGCAGCGAAGGTTTCCCACGGATTGGCGGCAACCTGCTTCATGCCCAGCGAGATGCGGCGACGCTCCTCGTCGACATCCAGCACCATCACTTCGACTTCGTCACCCACCTGCACAACCTTGGACGGGTTGACGTTCTTGTTGGTCCAATCCATCTCGGAGACGTGCACCAGACCTTCGACGCCCGGCTCGATCTCGACGAATGCGCCGTAATCGGTGACGTTGGAGACCTTGCCGAACACGCGGCTGTTGGCCGGGTAACGACGTGCGATGTTGTCCCACGGATCTTCGCCCAGCTGCTTCAGGCCGAGGCTGACGCGGTTACGCTCGCGATCGAACTTCAGCACGCGCACGTCCAGCTCGTCGCCGACGTTGACGACTTCGGACGGATGGCGCACGCGCTTCCAGGCCATGTCGGTGATGTGCAGCAGGCCGTCGATACCGCCCAGGTCCACGAACGCGCCGTAATCGGTCAGGTTCTTGACGACACCCTTCAGGATCGCGCCTTCCTGCAGCTTGTCCATCAGCTGCTCGCGCTCTTCCGAGTGCTCGCTCTCGACCACGGCACGACGCGAGACCACCACGTTGTTCCGCTTGCGGTCCAGCTTGATCAGCTTGAACTCGAGTTCCTTGCCTTCCAGGTAGGCCGGGTCGCGCACCGGGCGCACATCCACCAGCGAACCAGGCAGGAACGCGCGGACATCCTTGATGTCCACGGTGAAACCACCCTTGACCTTGCCGCTGATGCGACCGGTGATGGTTTCGTTCTTTTCCAACGCCTCTTCCAGCTCGTCCCACACCATTGCGCGCTTGGCCTTCTCGCGCGACAGCACGGTCTCACCGAAGCCGTTCTCGATGGAATCGAGGGCAACCTTGACCTGGTCGCCTACGCCGACATCGATCTCGCCAGCGTCATTACGGAACTGCTCGATCGGCACGATGCCTTCGGACTTCAGGCCAGCGTTGATCACCACCACGTCGCCGCGCACTTCCACGACGGTACCGGTGACAATGGAGCCCGGCTTCAGCTTCGCCAGATTGGCTTGACTGGCTTCGAACAGTTCAGCAAAAGATTCTGTCATTTGAATTTTACTCAGTTGAACACACGGGCGTTGATCGTCGAATGCGACAGATGCCAAGCGCCCAGCCTGTTGGTCGACTCCGGACAGCGAGTCGGTTAAGTAGTAGTAGAACCGCCACACGGGATGTGCGACGGAGCCTTGGAACGCCTTACGGTCGGCGGGACATGCCCGCTTGCGGAACGCTTACGACGACGTGCGAACGGTCAACAACCCGACCACACGTTGGACGACATCCTCGATCCCCATTCCGCTGGTATCGATCAGCACGGCGTCTTCGGCCGGCCGCAATGGCGCCACCACCCGCTGCGCATCACGGGCATCTCGAGCCATGATCTCGCGCAGCAGGTCGTCAAAGATAACCGAAACACCCTTTTCCATCAACTGTTTATGGCGACGGGCCGCACGTTCTTCGGCACTGGCGGTCAGAAACACCTTGAAGGCGGCATCGGGGAAGATCACCGTGCCCATGTCACGCCCGTCCGCGACCAGGCCGGGGGCCTGCCTGAATGCGCGTTGGCGTTCCTTCAACGCGCTGCGCACCTCGGGAATGGCCGCAATCGCCGAGGCAAGTGCGCCGGTGGTCTCCAGGCGCAGTTCGCCGGTGGCGTCCACGCCATTGACCAGCACCCGCAGCCCCGCCTCACCGGCATCGTCGAACTCCACCCTGGTGTCGAAGGTGCAGCGCACCAGCGCAGCCGGATCGGAGACATCCAGATCGGCCCAGCTCGCTGCCACGCCCACCGCGCGATACAGTGCGCCCGAATCGAGGTAATGCCAGCCCAGCCGGGCGGCCACGATCCGGCTCACGGTGCCCTTGCCGGCGCCGGAGGGACCATCGATGGTAAGGACGGGCGAAAGGTCGGTCATTCAGGTTTCCGGAAGGTCATCAGGCGGTAGTGTAGCGCCGCTCGCGGGGATTGCGATGCAACCACTTGAAAGCACGACGAAAAGCCGGTTAGAATTGCCGGCTTAATTCCGGGTGCACCCTCGATTGCGGGCACTCTTCCATCGAATCCAACCGTTTACGCCGAGGTGTGCCATGAAAGTCCTGTCCTCCCTGAAGTCTGCGAAGACCCGTCACCGCGACTGCAAGGTGGTCCGCCGCCGCGGCAAGGTCTTCGTGATCTGCAAGTCGAACCCGCGTTTCAAGGCGCGTCAGCGCTAAGCTTTCGCCGCGCGTGCAAGACCCGAGAAAGCCGCCTCCGGGCGGCTTTTTCTTGGCCGATCCTTCACGCCGACGATTGCCTGATGCAGGCTGGACTGCGCGGATGCCCGCCCGGCTCCGCGTGACGGTTGCGCTGGCAGGCAACACGCCGCGGCGTTGTGTACCACCGATCAGCAAGCACGCCGGCCCTGGTTTTGCTGTAATCACCATCCGAATCTTGTCCACTGGGGAGTAGATGACATGCGCAACCGTTTGTTTGTCCTGCCGCTGATCGCGCTGATGGGGATCAGTGCCGCTGCGTCGGCCGATACGCTGCTGATCGACCGCGCACAGCAGAAGCCTGCCGCTGCCCTGCCCTTGCGCGGCGACAGCATGAGCCAGGTCGAAGGCCGTTATGGCGCGCCGCAGGAAAAGCTGGCGCCGCGCGGTGGCCAGAAGCGCCAGTGGCCGACCATCCATCGCTGGGTATATCCGGCCTTCACCGTGTACTTCGAAAAGAGCCGGGTGATCGACGTGGTGGCCAACCAGGCCGATGCCAACGAGATCGGGCCCAAGCCGCCGATCAAGTGATCGCGGGTTGTTCGGGTTCCATCGGAGGGTGACTGCAACAGTGGTTTGATCCAATGGTGTGCGGGAAGCGATCACTGCGAGTCGGTAAGGCGAGTCCTTCGCAAGGGGCGATTCGACGCGAATTCCTCGAACGAGCCGATTCAACGCGAGTCCCTCGCAAGAGCCGACTTAAGGCGAGTCCCTCGCAAGAGCCAACCTAAGGCGAGTCCCTCGCAAGAGCCCGCACATCCATGTGCGGGGATTGAATTAACGGCCCGGCGTTGCCTGGCATTGATTAGGTAGTTGCAAGTTATGACCGATAGCGTTCGCTTTCCTGCCGAGTGGGAATCTCAGTCCGCCGTGTTGATTGCGTGGCCGCATGCGGGTACCGATTGGGCCGAGCGTCTTGCCGAGGTGGAAGAGACCTATATCGCGCTGGTCACGGCGATTTCCCGTTTCGAGCCGGTGATCGTGTGCGTGGCCGATGACGACCTGCAGATCTACGCGGAAGCGCGGCTGCGCTCGGCGCGGGTGGACATGGCGCAGGTGCGCTTCGTGGTTGCGGCCTACAACGACACCTGGCTGCGCGATTCGGGCCCGATCACACTGCGCCAGGACGGCGGTTTCCGCCTGATGGATTTCCGCTTCACCGGCTGGGGCGGCAAGTTCGAGGCCAGCCTGGACGATCAGCTGGTCACCTCGCTAGATGCGGCGCAGGTATTTGTGCCCTCGCAGGTGCAGACGGTGGACTTCGCGCTGGAAGGCGGCGCGATCGAGACCGATGGTGCGGGCACCTTGCTGACCACCTGGAAGTGCCTGCACGAGCGGCATCCGCAGCGCACACGCGATTCGCTGAGTGCCGATCTTGCCGCGTGGCTGGCGCAGGACCGCGTGCTGTGGCTGGATCACGGCTATCTGGAAGGCGACGACACCGACGCGCATATCGATACGCTGGCACGCTTCGCCGGCCCGGATGCGATCGTCTACCAGGGCTGCGATGTGGCCAGCGATTCGCATTACACCGAACTGCAGGCGATGGGCGCCGAACTGGCTGCGTTGCGCAAGGCCGATGGGCAGCCGTATCGGCTGTTCGTATTGCCGTGGGCCGAGCCGATCCTGGACCAGGGCCGGCGTCTGGCCGCCTCATACGCCAACTTCCTGATCGTCAACGGGGCGGTGCTGATGCCGGCTTACGGCGACAAGGCCGATGCGCGCGCGCAGGCGGTGCTGGCCGAGGCGTTTCCGCAGCACGTCATCGTGCCGGTGCCGTGCCGCCCATTGATCTGGCAGAACGGCAGCCTGCATTGTCTGACCATGCAGCTGCCCGCCGGTCTGCTGGCTGCCTGAGTCACTCCTGTTCCGGCCGGCAGGCCGGTGTTACACCATCGCGCGCTACCTTAGTGCGCCACTTCGCTGGACGAATCGCCATGACCCGTCATCTCCTTCCCGTCGCGCTGATCCAGGAGCGCAACCACGGCGACGCCGCGGCCAATCTGGCCATCATCGAATCGCGCGTGGCCGAAGCCGCCGCTCAGGGCGCCAAGCTGGTGCTGCTGCAGGAACTGCACAACGGTGCGTATTTCTGCCAGCACGAGTCGGTGGACGAATTCGAGCTGGCCGAGCCGATCCCCGGCCCCAGCACCGAGCGGCTGGGCGCGCTCGCCAAGCAGCACGGCGTGGTGCTGGTGGCCTCGCTGTTCGAGCGCCGCGCGGCCGGGCTGTATCACAACACCGCGGTGGTGTTCGAAAAGGACGGCCGCCTGCTCGGCAAGTACCGCAAGATGCACATCCCGGACGATCCCGGATTCTATGAAAAGTTCTATTTCACGCCAGGCGATCTGGGCTTTGCGCCGATCGATACCTCGGTCGGCCGCCTCGGCGTGCTGGTGTGCTGGGACCAGTGGTACCCCGAAGCGGCGCGCCTGATGGCGCTGGCCGGTGCGGAGCTGCTGCTCTACCCCACCGCGATCGGCTGGGATCCGGATGACCAGCAACCGGAGCAGGAGCGCCAGCGCGATGCCTGGGTGCTCAGCCATCGCGGCCATGCGGTCGCCAACGGGGTGCCGGTGCTGTCGTGCAACCGCGTCGGCCATGAGCCCTCGCCGTTGGGCGCCTCGGGCATCCAGTTTTGGGGCAACAGCCATGTGCTGGGGCCGCAGGGCGAATTCATCGCCGAAGCCGGACAGGACCCGACGGTGCTGGTCTGCGACGTCGACCTGCAGCGCAGCGAACACGTGCGCCGCATCTGGCCGTTCCTGCGCGATCGCCGTATCGATGCGTATGGCGACCTGCTCAAGCGCTACATCGACTGACCGCATGCCAGTGGAGTTGCGCGAAGTCCGCGACGCGGACATCCCGGCCATCACCGCGATCTATGCGGAGCAGATTGCCGGGGTCAACAGCTACGAATACAGCGCACCATCGCGCGATGAGATGGCTGCACGGGTGCGCGCGAGCGTGGATGCCGGCTACCCCTATCTTGTTGCCGAGCGCGATGGCGTGGTGGTGGGCTATGCCTACGTCGGCGCCTATCGCGCACGCGCCGGCTACCGCTGGACCGTTGAGAATTCGATCTATCTCGCCAGCGCCGCGCAGGGCCACGGCATCGGCAAGGCCTTGCTCGGCGAGCTGATCGCACGCTGCCAACAGCGCGGCTATCGACAGATGATTGCGGTGATCGGCGATGCCGACAACCTGGCATCGCGACGGCTGCATGAACGTTTTGGTTTTCGCACGGTCGGAGTGTTCACCGGTATCGGCCGCAAGCATGGTCGCTGGCTGGACGGCGTGCAGATGCAACGCGCGCTCGGCTCCGGTGACACCGCCCCTCCTTCTGATGAATGACCCCATGACTGAGCAAACCACCCACGTTCTGGACGATGCGCTGTCCGGCCAGCCGCATCGCATCGTCGAACGCGATGGCGTGCGCTATACCCTGCTCGGCACCGCGCATGTCTCGCTGGCCAGCGTGGCTGCGGTGCAGCGGGCGATCGGCAGCGGCCGCTACGATGCGGTGGCGGTGGAACTGGACGCGCAGCGCCTGCAGGCGCTCAGCGACCCGGATGCCCTCGCCCGCCTGGACCTGGTGCAGGTGATTCGCAAGGGCCGGGTGGCCTTGTTTGCGGCCAACCTCGCCCTGGCCGCCTACCAGCGCCGCCTGGCCAAGCAGCTCGGTATCGAGCCGGGCGCGGAATTGAAGGAAGCGGTGAATCTGGCGCGCGCGCAAGGCCTGCCGGTGCACCTGATCGATCGCGAGGTCGGCCTGACCTTCAAGCGCGCGTCCGGGCGGCTGGGATTCTTCGGCAAGATGAAACTGGCCGGCGGCCTGCTCGGCGGTCTGTTCGCGGCTGACGAGGTGGGCGAAGAGGAAATCGAAAAGCTCAAGCAGGGCGACATGCTGGAGGCGAGCTTCGGCGACTTTGCCAGCGAAAGCCCGGAGCTGTACGAGACCGTGATTGCCGAGCGCGACCAGTACATGGCCACGCGCCTGCGCGAGGAAGCCACCACCGATCAGCGCGAGATCCTGGCGGTGGTCGGTGCAGGACACCTGGCAGGTCTTGCACGCCACCTGGAACAGGACACCGCCGCACCCGGCCCATTGCGCGAATCGCTGGAATTCGTGCAGCAGCGCAAGCGCATTCCGTGGATCACGCTGGGCATCCTGGCGATCATCATCACCGGCATCGGCATCGGCTTCTGGCGCGGCGGCCTGAGCATGGGCGCGGACCTGTTGTTGCAGTGGGCGATGTATACCGGAGGACTGGCCGCGCTGGGCTGCCTGCTGGCGGGCAGCCACCCGTTGAGCATCCTCACCGCGGCGGTGGTGGCGCCGTTCAAGCCGTTCCGTCTGAGCGTGCCGACCGGTGCATTCGCCGCCCTGGTCGAAGTGCATATGCGCAAGCCGGCCTATGGCGATTTCCTGTCGCTGCGCGACGATGCGCAGACCTTGCGCGGCTGGTACCGCAATCGCGTCTCGCGCGTGGTGCTGACCTTTCTGCTGACCAACGTCGGCAGCATGGCCGGCGTGTGGCTTGCCGGTGTGCAGATATTCAATCGCCTGCATGGGTGAGCGTGGCGGCGCTGCAATCCGTTGCTTCTCGTAGGAGCGCACCTGGGCGCGATGGGCGTTATCGGTAACGCCCCATCGCGCCCGGGTGCGCTCCTACGGCATTCGATCGCTTGCGCGCGGCTACGGCGCGGACTGCGCCTGTGGCGCGAGCTGCAGGCGCACCCAGACGCCGTAGTGATCCGAGGCCCAGCGCCCTTCGGCATACGGGGTGTCGAACAGGATGCGCGCTTCGCGCGCCAGCAGGCGGTTCTGCTGGAAGAACACGTGGTCGATCCGCGCTGGCGTGTCGAACACATGCAGGTTCAAGGTGCTGACGGTGGCATCGCTGTTGCGATGCACGCTGCCGTAGCTGTCGCCGTAGCCCTTGCGTAGCGCTTCCAGATCCAGGGCGTCGGCGGCGGTGTTGAAATCGCCGGCGATCACGACCGGTGCCTGCTCGCTGTTGGAGGCAATGAAATCCAGCAGGTCGGCGACCTGACGCGTGCGTGTGGCGGTGCCACGTGCATCGGCACGTTCGTTGAGGTGGGTGACGTAGACATTGATCGGCTGGCCGTCGACATCAACCTGCAGATGCGCGGCAACACGGTAATCGTCCAGCGGCTGCAGCAGGCGCTGATGCCGGGCCAGCACCGTGCGCCGGCTCAGCAACGCGTTGCCGTAGCGCTTGGGCGCACCGACCGGATCGGCCGAGGCGAAGGTGTAGTCGTAATCCAGCTTGCGCGCCAGCCAGGCGGCCTGGTTCTCCACGCTGCCGCGGCGCTCGATCACTTCCTGCAGCGCGATCACGTCCGGCGCCAGTTGCTTGAGCTGTCTGGCGATATAGGCGCGACGCGCCGGCCAGTCTTCGCGGTCGTGATGCAGGTTGAGCGTGACCAGGGTCATCTCGCGCTGCGCCGCGCCCGGCGACTGCGCTGCCGGGGATGCGTGTGCTGCCTGATCGGTCTGGTTGAGCTGTGCGGGTTGTACGGCCTGCACGGCCTGCGTGGCGTGTGCAGCGACAGCGCACAGCAGCAGCGCCAGCCACGCGACCGGCCACCCGACACCGCGCCGCACCAGCGCTGCCCGGGTCGGTCGAGCTGCGTGGATCATTGCGAGGCGCGCTCGGCCCGCCGCACCGCGCTGGGCACATCGATCTGCACATTGGCCGGCAGCTGTTGAATCCGCAATTCGCCGTTCTGCCATTCGGCAGATTCACCGTTGATGCTGGCCTTGCCCGGCGTGCCCTGGTACGGCCACGGCAACACCACCCCGCCCGGCGGCAGGATCAGGCCGGGCTGCAGTTGCAGTACCAGCTGCTTGTCGGTGCGCTGCAAGGTGTAATTGAGGCGCCCGTAGGGTGTGCGCAGCTCGGCGATGCCGATGCCCTTGCCCTCGAACCAGCGCGTCGGCGTGCCGGCAGCGATGACCAGGCTGGCGTCGGATTCGCGTCCGTAGGCGAACATGTCCAGCACCGAGCGCACGAAATCCGAGGCGACCCAGGCATGCGGCAGGTCGCCGACGAAGAACGGCGTGCGCGGCGTGCGCGAGACCACTTCCGCCCATTGGTTCCAGGGTTGCGGCGCACGGTCCTTGAAGAAGAACGCGGTGGCGTCCCAGGCGCGGTCGCGCCAGCCCAGACGCACGAACGCGGCCACGTTGCGCCATTCGTAGGGCGTGTAGTCCTTCCATGCGCGCTTGCCGTCGCGGCGATCGGAAAACTCCTTCCAGTAGCGCTCGAAGGTATTGGTCAACAGGTCCTGCGGCAGGCGTTGCTGCTCGCCGCCAGGGGCCAGCGCGATGGTGGTCGAGGTCGCATCGAAGTCGCCCAGCTCGGCCGAGCCGGGCAGGAAATCGAGACTGTGCTGGCGCACCGCCGCCCCCAGCGAGGCGACCAGGTCGCCACTGAATTCGTCGCGTGCGGCGCTGAAGCGGGCGACCTCGTCGGGCTTGTCGAGTGCGCCGGCCAGCATCGCCGCATCCTTGTAGCCGCGCAGCGCCCAGAAGTTGTCCCAGTACGAATGCACCGGCTTGGCCGAATACCCTTCGTGGCTGATCGACACCGGCATCATTCCGTAGAAGGCCGGATTGCGCATGAAGTTGTCTTCGGTGCGTTCGCTGGCGCGCAGCTTTTCCATGTAGTCGTAGGCGCCGGTCACGTGCGGCCACATCTTTTCCAGGAACGCCTTGTCGCCGGTGTAGCGGTAGTACTCGGCGATGTTGAAGATCAGCTCGCCATGGCTGTCGTTCTCGGGCACCGGGTCGCTGCCGCGGTCGTCCACGCAGCACGGCACCATGCCGTCGGCGAACTGATACGGGGCGAACCAGTCGACGTACTCGCGCACCACGTCTTCGCGGCCGAGCCGCAGCAGGCCTTCGGAAATCATCGCGCCGTCGCGGATCCAGCTGCGCGAATACGAGCGCGTGCCCGGCTGCAGGCGCGGGCCGATGCGCGAGATCAACATGTGCGCCAGCGCGGTGCGCAAGGTGTCGACCACCGGCTTGCCTTCGGCCGGCACGCTGATGCGCACGCGATCGAGCTTGCTGCGCCACTGCTGGGCCACCTGCTGCTGCGCCTTGTCGGCATCGAAGCCGGCCGGCAGTTGCGCGGTGCCGGTCTGCGGAATCACCAGCGCCACCTCGCGCTGTTGGCCGGGCTCCAGCTTCCAGCGATACAGCAGCACGCCCGAAGCCAGGCCGGTGTCGTCCTTGACCTGGGTGATCGTCGGCGGCGTGGCGGCGGTGAGATGGCTGACATCCATGCCGCTGTCGAAGGCGCTGGCAAAGCCGGCATCCGGACGTTGTGCGGCGAATACCCGCGGCTTGCCGTTGACGCTGACCTGCGCGCCCTCCACCGCCAGTTGTTCGATCCGGCTCACGCCGCCCAGGGTATTGAGGAACTGCGCCGGCGGGTTGACCTGGAACGGCCGCACCGCCAACGCCAGCGTGAAGTCGCGCGCCTCCTTGCCGGTGTTGTGCAGCTGATAGCGTGCGACCAGTTGCGCCTGATCCGGGGTGCCCTGCACGAACGCGGTCACGCGCAGGTTCATCAGGTCGTGGTGCCAGTCGACGCTGGGAATCGGCAGGTAATCGTCCTGCAGGCTCTGTTCGCTGCTGACGTCGGACCAGTGCAGCAGCTTGCCGCCGGTGACCACGAACGGCTCGATGCTGAAGCCGCCCTTGCCCACTTCCACCGCGCCGTCCTCGCCGATCAGGCCCTGCTCGGTGCCGCCATCCAGACCCAGGATGGTCCAGTACGGCTGCTCGCCGGAGAAACCGCGCGGATAGCTGCCGCGCGGCATCTGCGCGGCCAGCGACTTGATGAAGTCGTTCGGGGTCGCCGCAAACGCCAGCGGCTGCAGCTGCACTTCCTTGATGCCGTAGCGCCAGTTGGGGCCGTCCTTGAGATCGAAGCGCAGGTAACGCGCCTCGGTGTCCGGCAGCGCCAGCCAGTCGGTGCCACCGGCACCGGCCGTGACGGTGCGCAGATCGCGCCAGCCGCGCCCGTCGCTGGACGCGCGCACCACGTATTGCGAGGCCTGCAGGCCGGGGACCCACTGCACCACCGCGCCGCCGAATTCGCGCACCTTGCCCAGGTCCAGCGTGACGGTCTGTTGCTTGACCGCGCCGCTGAGCCAGAAGGTCTCCGGCTTGCCGTCGGCCAGGCGTTGTTCCAGTGCGGGCGCGGTATCGGTGATCGCCTCGGCCTTCAACGGCGAGGTGTCTTCCGGCGGCAGCGGCGTGAGCGTCAGGCGGTCAAAGCACACCGTGCCCTTACCGCCGACCTTGTTGTAGATGGTGAACTCGACATCTGCGCTGCTGCGCAGTTGCTTGTCCTGGCCCGGGCCCCAGGCCTTTTCGATGTTGCGCTTGCGATAGCCGACGGTGGTCCAGTTCTTCGGGAAGTTGAAGCCGGGCCGGTTGACCCACCACACGTTGTCGCCGCTGGCATCGATCAGCTTGACCTGCAGATCGTTGGACGGCGAGTCGCCGCGCAGCGCAAAACCGATGCGGTAATTGTCCGGATAGTCGATCGGCAGGTTGCGACGGATGCCGACATAGCCGGACACGCCGTTGAAGTTGTAGTCCAGGCACAGCGCATGCCCGCTGGCACTGGTGGCGACCGGCCGCAGCGAGCCGCTGACCTGGTTGGACACCACCAGGCGCCAGGCGCCGATGTCGTTGAAGCCGTCGAGCACGCGTTCCTGCGCCTGCGCCGTGACCGCAGAGGTGGCAACAGCGGTCATGGCAAACAATCGCAGGAACATTGGCTTCACCCCTTCACACTCCCCAGCAGAAGACCTTGGATGTAGTAGCGCTGCAGCGCGACGAACAATAGCAGCACCGGAATCACCGTCACCACTGCGCCGGCCATCATCAGCTCCACGTCCATGATGTGCTCGCGCGACAGTGCGGCCAGCGCCACCGGCAAGGTGTACTGCTCCTGGTCGGTCAGCACGATCAGCGGCCACATGAAATCGTTCCACGAGCCCATGAAGGTGAAGATGGTCAGGGTGACCAGCACCGGCTTGAGCATCGGCAGCACGATCTGGAAGAAGATCCGCATTTCGCTGGCGCCGTCGATGCGCGCGGCCTCGATCAGTTCATCGGGAATGCTGCGCGCGTACTGGCGCACCAGGAAGATGCCGAACACCGTCGCCAGCGCCGGCACCACCACCCCGCCGATGTTGTTGACCAGATGCAGCTGCTTCATCAACAGGAACAACGGCAGCATCGCCACCTGCGCCGGGATCACCAACGCGGCCATCAGGATCTTGAAGATGCGCTCGCGGCCAACGAACTGCAGCTTGGCGAACGCATAGCCGGCCATGGTGTTGATCAGCAGCGAGCCGAGCGTGATCAGCCCGGACACCATCAGGCTGTTGGCGAAGTTGCGCGCCATGCCGGTACGCGCGAACAGCTCGTGGTAGTTGGCGGTGGTGAACGCCGAGGGCAGCATCGGCGGC
This sequence comes from Xanthomonas sp. WHRI 6108, assembly GCF_040202385.2. NCBI lineage: Bacteria > Pseudomonadati > Pseudomonadota > Gammaproteobacteria > Lysobacterales > Lysobacteraceae > Xanthomonas > Xanthomonas sp. WHRI 6108. Next base: position 2,565,836 of record NZ_CP168198.1, read on the forward strand.
GGGAAGCGGCTGGCCTCGCCGGTGGGCATGAACGACACCGACAGCATCCACAACAGCGGCGCCAGGCTGACCAGCGCCAGCAGCAGCAGGCCACCGTTGATCAGCACGCCATTCCAGCGCGATTGGCCGACATCACGACTCATATCAAATCCCTCTTGCGGCCGAAGCGCAGCATTACGGTGGTCACCGCCAGGATGATCAGGAACAGCAGGAACGCCACCGCCGACGCGCGGCCGAGGTTCCACCACTTGAAGCCTTCCTCGAACATGAAATACAGCACGCTCACGGTGCTTTGCAGTGGGTCGCCGCGGGTCATCACGTAGGGCTCGGCGAACAGCTGGAAATAGCCGGAGATGGTGATCACCCCGACCACCATCAGCACCGGGCCGAGCATCGGCAGGGTGATATGCAGGAACTGCTTCCAGCGCGAGGCGCCATCGATGCGCGCGGCCTCATACAGGTCCTGCGGGATCGCCTGCAGCCCGGCCAGGAAGATCACCATGTTGTAGCCGAAGTTCTTCCACACCGCGAACAGCATGATGGTCGGCATCGCCCAGCGTGGGTCGCCCAGCCAGTCGATCGGGGCGATGCCCAGATGGCTCAGACCGAAGTTCACCAGGCCGTACTTGATGTGGAACAGATAGCGCCAGATCACCGCCACCGCCACCAGCGTGGTCACCACCGGGGCGAACAAGGCGGTACGGAACAACGCCTTGAAGCGCGAGGCCTTGGCATTGAGCAGCAATGCCGCGCCCAGCGACACCCCGATCGACATCGGCACGCCCAGCAGCACGAAATACGTGGTGTTCCACAACGACTTCCAGAACAGTGGCGTCTGCAGCAGGTCGATGTAGTTGCCCAGGCCGACGAAGCGCAGATGGCCGCTGTCGGCCAGTGCGTACAGATCGAAGTCGGTGACGCTGAGCACCAGCGCGGCGAACACCGGCACGCCGAAGAACATGCCCAGCACCAGGATCGACGGCGCGGCGAACACCCAGCCGGCGACGGAATTACGCTTCATCATCGTGCCGCTCCCTCGCCCGCTGCCGGTGCTGGCGCTGCGGCAGGTGTCGCCGCAGGCGTTGCCGGTGCACCGGCCGGACCGACATGCCCGCCCTCCTGTTCGAAGATCCAGCGGCGCTTGGCCAGGATCTCGTCCACGCGTTTATCCAGTTCCTGCACGGCGGCCTCATGTGATTGGCCGCCACGCACCACGCGCTCGGTCACCAGGCGCATTTCCTGCACGATGCGCTCCCACTCCAGCACCTTGGGCGTGGCCTTGACCCGCTCCAGCTGGTCGCCGAAGGCATGCGCCAGTTCGTCGTTGGCCAGCGAGGGCAACTTCCAAGTGCTGCGACGCGGCGGCAGGTCGCCGATGATGGCGTGGAAGCGCGCCTGCACCTGCGGCTGCGACAGGTATTCGATCAGCTTCCAGCTGGCGTCCTTGTGCTGCGACGACTTGAAGATCACCAGGCTGGAACCGCCGGCAATGCCCGCGCCCAGGCCGTTGGGTCCCGGTAATGGCGCGGTACCCCACTTGCCTTCCATGCCCGGCGGCTGGCGCAGCTTGAACTCGCGCACGTTCCACGGGCCGGACAGATAGAACGCGTAATAGCCGTTGAAGAATTCGTACCAGACGTTGGAGACCTGGGTCTCGGAGACCTTCGGCGCCCAGCCTTTCTGATACATGGTGTCGTAGAAGCCCAGCGCCTTGCGGAAGCCCTCGCCGCGGAAGTTGCCGTAGTTGTCATGGTCGCGCAGCAGGCGGTCGTCCTGCTGCAGCGCGAACGACAGCTGCTGCTCGAACTCGTTGAGCGGCATCAGGATGGCGTAGCGGTCCGGGCCGACCTTGCGCTTGATCGCCGCCATCACCTGTTCCATCTCGGCCCAGGTCTTGGGCATCTCGCTATAGCCGGCCTCGCGCAGCAGGTCCTTGCGATAGAACAGCAGCCGGGTGTCCACATACCACGGCACGCCATACAGGGTGCCGTCGACCAGATTGGTGTCCCACACGCCGGGAAAATAATCCTGCGGGTCGACGATCCTGGAACGCGCCACATACGGCTGCATCGGTTCCAGCGTGTCTAGCAGGGCGAACTCCGGCAGCCAGGTGTTGCCGAGCTGGCACACGTCCGGCAAGCCATCGGCGGCAAAGGCGGTCAGCAGTTTTTCGTGCGCCGCCGTCATCGGGATGTTCTGCACATCCACGTGGATGTCGGGGTTCTGCTTCTCGAAGTCGGTCACCAGCTCGGCGACCACTTCGGCCTCCTTGCCCATGGCCCAGAAGCGCACGGTGGTCTTGCCGGGGTCGGAGCGTTCGCATCCCGCCACACCCAGACACAGTGCGGCGGAGATCATCAACAGTTTCAAAAGTCGCACGGATTACTCGGGTTTTTGGCGTTGCGAGGGGTCTTGCTGGGCCTGGGCGGCGGCGGCACGCGACTCGGCCATGCCCAGCGCGCGGGCGGCGGCCTTCTGCTCGTCCTTCTGCGGCGCCGGCTGCGGCTCGCCTTCGGGGGTGAGCCAGCCGCCGGTGAAGCCGGCGCGTTCCAGACCGGCCCGGATGTAGGGGTTCTTCTTCATCACGGTCCAGACGAATTCGTTCTGGTAGTTGGCGATCATCGCCAGGATCGGGCCCTGGTCGATGGCGATGTAGTCGCTGGCCACCCAGCCACGGTCCGGCACCATGCGCCCGGTCTTGAGCGGGATGTCGTAGTTGAAGCTGGGATTGAACGAGTCCAGAAAGCCGTAGCTGGAATACAGGAAGTCGCCATAGCGCTTGTGCATTTCCTCGGTGGCCGGGATCACCACTTCCGGGGCGAACACGATCGAGGAGATCGCCGCCGACGGCACGATGGTGCCGTCGTCGAAGTTCTCGCGCAGGCCGGCGCCGCGCGAGGAGTAGTGGCGGAACTGGCGCTGCTCGCCACGGTATTCCTGGCTGGTGTTCTGCGGGCCGTCGCCGGCGGTCAGGCCCCAGACGTTCTCGCCGTAGTCCTTCCACTTCATCGGGTTGTCGATGGCGTAGTCGCGCTGGGCCAGGGTGGCGCGGCGGCTATTGAGGAAATAGTCGATGCCGCGTTCGCGCATGTACTGATCCTGGATATCGCGGAAATCGATCCAGACATGGCTGTACTGGTGACCGAACAGCGGGCCGAAGGACAGGTATTCCTGGCCCTGGTAGACGCCCCAGTCGTTGTTGTAGGTGCGGGTCCAGCTGGTCCAGGCATCCACGTCCACGCCGTGGGTCGGCGAGCCCAACGCGAGGATGTACAGCATCATCGCCTCGTTGTAGCCCATCCAGTCGTGGTCGATGAAGCCGCTCTCGGGGAACCAGCCCATCGAGATCAGCGGCGCACGCTGCTGCAGCCAGCGCCAGTCCACGCGCTTGTACAGCGCATCGGCGATCTGCCGGATCTCCTTTTCGCGCGGGTCGTCGCCGTCGTAATACGACTGGGTGAACAACACGCCCATCATCAGCAGCGCGGTATCCACGCTCGACAGCTCGACCCAGCTGTCGTAACGGTTGCCCTGCTGCATGTCCAGAAAGTGGTAGTAGAAGCCCTTGTACCCGGCCCTACCGGTCCGCTGCGGCCCCATTGGCGCATCGCGGAAGAATTTGAGTGTGGTCAGGGTGCGGTCGATCGCCTGATTGCGACTGACCCAGCCGTTCTCGATGCCGATCGGGTACGCGGTCAGCGCGAACCCCACCGAGGCGATGCTGGCGAACGGACGTGACGGAAACCGGTCCGGCGACAGCCCATTGAGTTCGTTGGTGGTGTCCCAGAAAAACTGGAAGGTGCGGCGCTCGATGTCCGAGAACAGCGGTGGCAGCGCGGGTTTGACCGGCTTGGGTGGCAGCTGCGCTTCCACCAGGATGACTTTCACCGGCGCCTTCTTTTCAGCCACCTTGGGTTCCTCGGCCTGCTTGCAGGACGCCAGCACCAGCGCACCCAGCAATAGTGGAATCGTCAACCAATACGAAGTCCTGCCCCTGTTCATCCGCCCCCCACGTGTGTAATCGATTACATCTCGCACGCCAACCTACCCTATCCAAGCGCCGAGTTCGACCGCCCCGGCAGCTGCCGGGGCGGTCGAGTACCTCACCAGTTCAGGCCGAAGGCCAGACGGAAGGTACGCATCGGCGACGCCAGCACACCGGTCGGGGTGCCGTAAGCCGTGTTCAAGTCTCCGAGTGTCCCGGTCTCGCCGTTAAAGTTGGCGTAGTTCACCCAATTGAACACGTTGAGGATATCCGCACGCACGTTGAATTTGACACCTGCGCCGGTATCCCACTCTTTATTGGCGGCGATGCTGAACTCCTTGTAGCCCAGCGTGCCGTCCGGCTTGAACTGCACGATGTAGCACTGGTCGTTGCCGGCCAGGCAGTTCTGCCCGTAACGCGCGGTCTGGCTGGCCAGCGACAGCTTGCCGGACAGCTTGATCTCGTACGGCAGCTCGTAGATGCCGGTGACCACCAGGCGATTCTTCGGAATGCCGCCGGCCTCGCGCCAGCCGTAGTCCTCGATGCGTTCGCGATCCAGGGCGTAATGCTCGCCGAACTGGCGGTTCTCCTTGGCATCGGAATAGGTGTAGGCCACCGTCAGGCCCCAGCCGGACTCCTCGTCGAACGGCTTCTCGACCTGCAGGGCGAGCTGGTTGTTGCGGGTTTCCACGCCGTTGGTCCCCAGCACGATGGCGCTGTAGCCATCTGGGCCGTCGGTCGGCGAGCCGGAGGTGGTGCCCGGCTGGAAGAACGACCCGTCCGGCAGACGGTTGCCGCGCACGAACGCGAAACCGTCATGGCTTTCGATGCGGCTCAGGGTCACGTCGGTGAACCAGTCCTGGCCCCACAGCGGCACCATGTTGCGCATGCCGATGCTGAATTGATCGGAGTACGGGGTCTTGATGTTGTTGTCGATCAGGTAGACCTCGCGACCGCCGCCGCCACCGCTGCTGGCTGTCAGCGTGTTCAGGCCCTCCTGGGTGTTGTAGGCCGGATTCCATGCGGTACACGGGTCGCCCAGGCAGGCCGGGTTATTGGCGCTGGTGAAGTAGTAGCTATAGGAGTTGAATGAGTTGTTGAGCTGCTCGAGCGCCAGGTAATCGAAGATGTTGCGGTCGTAGGCACGGCCGGCACCGCCATAGATCACATGCGCCTGATCGCCGAACAGGTCATAGGAGGCGCCCAGGCGCGGCTGCCAGGCATTCTTGAATGCCTTGCGATTGTTGCCGGTGCTGATGAAGTTGTTGATGTCGTAGTTGGCGTTGCGCAGGTTGGTCCAGTTCTGCAGCGCACCGGCGACGTCGGACGGGGTCACGAAGTCCAGGAACGCCGGGGTTTCTTCGTAGTCGTAGCGCACGCCCAGGTTCAGGGTCCAGTGCTCGTTGACCTCCCAGTCGTCCTGCAAATAGATGCCGTACTGCTTGTTCTCAGACACCACCGAACCGCCACCTTCGACCAGCGGCGCACCGAAGCGCACCCGGTACGGCGTTTCGACATCGCTGAGGATGTTGTAGTAGTACTGCGGGTTGGCCGGGTTGAACTGGGTGGAATCCAGATCGATGCTCTTGAACTTCACGCCCATCTTGACGGTGTGCGCGCCGTGCCATTCCAGGCTGTTCAGGGTCAAATCGTCCTGGAAGGTCCAGCCCTTCTGACCCTTGCGCTGGAAGCTGCTGCCGGCACCTGCGGCAAGCACGTCGGTCTCGTTACCGCGGTTGGGCGTATAGCTGAGGATGTAGCCGTTGCCGTTGTTGATCGGCGCCTGGTTCCAGAACGCGCTCTCGTAGCTGAGGTTGGCTTCGTTGAGGAAGTTGGCACCGCTGTACTGCCAACGCAGGTTGGCGCGCTTTTCTTCCTGGCCGTTGATGCTGCCGTGCTCCAGGGTCGAGGTGCCGCCGACGTCGTTGAGCTCGTCTTCCTTGCGGTACTTGCCGCTCAGCTCGAACAGGCTGTTGTCGCCGATGGTCCAGTCGATCTTGGCGAAGTACAGGTCTTCCTTGAACGGCGTGCTGTAGGTGGCGACCAGCGGCTGCAACTGCGTGGGCAGCTGATCGACGCGGTCCGAATAGATCGAACCGGGGATCACCACGTTCGGGGTGGTGTATTCCTTGGCTTCATAGGCGACGAAGAAATGCGCCTTGTCCTTGAGGATCGGGCCGCTGAAGGTGGCGCCGTACTGGGTTTCCTCGAAGTCGTCACGCACGCCGGCGCGCTTTTCCAGCGGGCTTTCTTCGCGCCAGCTGTCGTTGCTGGTATCCCAGAAGAAGCTGCCGTGGAAATCGTTGGTACCGGACTTGGACGAGGCCACGATGGCCGCGCCGCTGACCTGGTCGAACTCGGCCTTGTAGTTGGAGGTGATGACCTTGTATTCGCCGATCGCCGACTGCGGGAACGGGTTGCCGCGGCTGGAATCCTGGCCGCTGACGCCGCCGGTCAGCACGTAGTTCTTCTGGCTCACGCCGTCGATGTAGACGTTGGTGCCTTCGGCCGAGGTAGCGCCCGAGCGCACCTTGGTGGTGCCGTTGGCCTCGCGGGTGAACTGCACGTTCGGCACGGTGTCGGCCAGTTCCAGAAAGTTGCGCGTGGCACGCGGCAGGTTCTGGATCTGCACGTTGGAGATATAGGTGGCGTTCTCGGAGGTACGGGTTTCCACCAGTACCGGCGGGGCCTTGACCTGCACCGCGTCCAGCGTGGTGGCGTTACCACCGTCAGCCGTGGCCGGTTCGCCGCCGACGCCCAGGTTCAGGGTCGCGGTCTGGCCGACCTGCACGGTGACGTTCTGCGAGGTGGTCTGGCCGTTGGCGGTGACGTCCAGGCGGTACGAACCCGGCGGCAGGCCGCCGAGCGAGTAGCCGCCGTTGCTGACCTGCACGGTGCGGGTCAGGCCGGTGGCGAGATTGGTCGCGGTGACCTGGGCCTGGCTGGCAGGCGCCGAGTCGACGGTGACCTGGCCGCGGATGGTCGCCGCAGCACTCTGCGCAAAGGCCGGTGCGGCACCAAGCAGCAGGCAACTGGCCAGGGCGCAGCTGAGCAGCTTGCGCGCCGGACTGGCGGAATGGGGGTAGTGGTGGCGCATTGGTCCCTCCAGGGATCGGTACAGATTGTTGTTGTGGCGTTGCGACTTGCAGGAACGACCGCTGCGGGGGGCAGCGGGAGCGGACAGAACGTCCGCGAAAAGGGTCAGCGGGCAGGAAACCTCAGGGGCCGGGCTCGCCGGCGCCGCAGGAGGCGCGGATCACCAGCTCGGGCGTGAGCAGTTGGCGGATGCCGTCGTCGCGGCCGGGCTGGTCCACCAGCCGCATCAGCCTGGACATCGCCTGCTCGCCCAGGCGCGCGATGCTGACCCGCATCGTGGTCAGCGCCGGATGGACGAAACGGGCCAGCGGAATATCGTCGAAACCGGCCAGTGCCACATCGCCGGGCACCGAGACATCGGCCTGGACAAACGCGTACAGGCAGCCCAGCGCGGTCATGTCGTTGGCGGCGAAGACCGCGTCGGGCAGCGTGCCGCCGGCCAGCATCGCCTGGCCGGCGCGGTGGCCGGAGGCCTCGTCGAAGTCGCCGGTGAATTCGATGCCCTGCGCGGTATCGCCGTGGGCGGCGATCGCATCGCGGAAGCCACGCAGGCGTTCGCGCGCATCGAAATTCAGCGCTGGCCCGCCGATGAAGGCGATGCGCCGATGTCCGGCCGACAACAGATGTTCGGTCATCGCCATCGCGCCGGCATGGTCGTCGATGCTCAGCACCGGATAGGCGTCGCCGGGAACGTGCGCGTTGATCAATACCGTGGGCAGCGCCTGCGGCAGGTTGTCGGTGAGGAACCCGGGCTGCTCGGCATACGGCGACAGCACCAGCAGACCATCCACGCGCCCGCGCATGGACTGCAGTGCCCTGCCCTGCGCCTCCGGGTCGCCGTGGTAACTGGACACCAGCAGATGCTGGCCGGCGGCACGCGCTGCACCATCGATTCCGCGGATCAGCTCGGAAAAGAATTCGCCATACAGATCGGGCAGCACCACGCCCAGGGTCTGGGTGCGTCGGCTGCTGAGGCTGCGGGCTGCCGCATGCGGGCTGTAGCGCAGCCGCGCGGCCACGTCCTGCACCAGCTGGCGCACCGGCCCGGCGACGTTGTCATGCCCATTGAGCGCACGCGACACCGTTGCAACGGAGACCTGTGCTTCCCTGGCGACATCTTTGATGGTGACCGCACCCTTGGCCATTCGTGTCGCCCTCCGCGACCGAGTTCCCAAAACTGGCGCGGACTGTAAGCGTTTTCATGCGAAGGCGTAAACCCCTGTCTTCACGCCCGTGAAAACGCTTACAGATCAAGCATCTGCAAGTGATGAATACGTGAAGCGATGTGTTGCGACGCAACAAATATCGCTCATGTGTCCACGGATGAAGGTCGACGGCGATCACGGTTGGGCGGTTTGGCGCTCCGGAGGGAACGGTCCCTCGCGTAGGAGCGCACCCGCGCGCGACGGTGGCTATGGGATAAGGCAGTCGCGCCCGGGTGCGCTCCTACGACGGCTGGTTGAGTGGCCCGGTTATCCCGCCTCGCCGGGCGCGATCGCCTCGATCGACAGCGCGTGGATATCGGTCTGCATCATCTCGCCCACCGCGGCATAGACCGCGCGGTGCCGCGCCAGCGGCGGCTTGCCGGCGAAGGCGGCGCTGACCACGCGCACATTGAAATGCCCACGCCCGTCGCGCGCGCCGGCATGCCCGGCATGGCGATGGCTGTCGTCCACCACGTCCAGTTCGGTCGGCGCCAGCGCCGCCTGCAGCGCGGTGCGGATCCGCTCGACCCGGCTCATGGCAGCACCCGGCGGAACGGACGCACCTCGGTGCGCACGTACACGCCCGCCTCGACATACGGATCGGCATCGGCCCAGGCGCGGGCGTCATCCAGCGCGTCGAATTCGGCGATGACCACGCTGCCGCTGAAACCGGCCGGGCCCGGATCCTCGGCATCGATCGCCGGACATGGCCCGGCCACCAGCAGGCGCCCTGCCGCCGCCAGCGCCTGCAAACGGGCCAGATGCGCCGGTCGCGCCTGCTGCCGGGCCGCCAGTGCGTCGGCCCGGTCATACCCCTCGATTACGTACCACATAGGCCACCTCGCCCAAGACGTGAAGAACAGCCCCGTGATTCTAGCCGCCTCGGCGCTGGACACCGCCCCCGCGCACGCATTACCCTTGCCACCACTGCACACGCAATCGGACGCAGCGGCCCGTCGGCCCAGGCCCCACGCCTCCTCGACGACCGATTCGCTGCCCACCGCCGACCCGCGTAGACGACCTCCTCGCTGTTCCGTCGCCGCATGCCACGCGGCGCACGTTGTATGTGGATTTGTAGGATCGTGCCGGCACGGGCACGACATTGATCGCAATAACTCAAGGCAAAGCCCTGCAGGCGCGGCTCCGACCGTGGCCGGCGACCGTAAGACCCGATGTCGACCTGATGAATTCCGAACTCGCGCACGACGCGAATCCGCCAGCCACGAGCGCGCCGCCACAGCAGCAGGAAATGCGGCTGGCGGTGGTGCATGGGCAAGCGGTGCTGCAGATCCCGCAGGATCTGTATATTCCGCCGGACGCGCTGGAAGTCATCCTGGATGCCTTCGAAGGTCCGCTGGACCTGCTGCTGTATCTGATCCGCCGCCAGAATCTGGACATCCTGGATATCCCCGTCGCCGAGATCACCCGGCAGTACGTGGATTACATCAACGTGATGCAGGAGCTGCGCTTCGAACTGGCGGCGGAATATCTGGTGATGGCCGCGATCCTGGCCGAGATCAAGTCGCGCATGCTGTTGCCGCGCCCGCCCAGCGAGGAAGGCGAAGAAAACGATCCGCGCGCCGAGCTGGTGCGCCGGCTGCAGGAATACGAACGCTTCAAGCAGGCTGCCGAGGATCTGGACACGCTGCCGCGCATGGGCCGCGACAGCGCGCCGGTGCAGGCGCATCTGCCCGAGCGCGCCGCGGTCAAGCTGCCGCCGCCGGTGGAACTGAAAGAAATGCTGATGGCGCTGTACGACGTGCTCAAACGCGCAGAACTGTTCACCGGCCATGCGATCAAGCGCGAGGCGCTGAGCGTGCGCCAGCGCATGGGCGATGTGCTGAGCCGGCTGGACGATGGCAGGTTCTACCGTTTCGAATCGCTGTTCACTGCCGAAGAAGGCAAGCTCGGCGTGCTGGTCACCTTCCTGGCGCTGCTCGAACTGGCCAAGGAGCAATTGCTGGACATCGTGCAGGAGGCGCCGCTGGCGCCGATCTACGTGAAGTCGCTGGCCTTGGGCAATACCAATGCGCCGCTGCAATTCTCCAGCGAATTCGACGACAGCGATGCCGCCAACGAACCCCTCTGAAGCCGATCACCGAATGGATCAAGCGTTGATCACCCGCATTATCGAAGCCGCCCTGCTGGCGAGCAGCCAGCCGCTGACGCTGGCGCAGCTGCAGGGCGTGTTTCCCGAAGAAGAACCGGCGCCGCCCGGCAGCGTCGAGCGCGCGCTGGAACTGCTGCGCGACGGCTGCGCCGAGCGCGGCGTGGAGCTGGTCGAGGTGGCCTCCGGGTTCCGCTTCCAGGTCAAGGCGGACGTGCATGGCTGGGTCGCCCGGCTGTGGACCGAGCGCCGCACCAAGTACACCCGCGCCACGCTGGAAACCCTGGCGCTGATCGCCTACCGCCAGCCGATCACCCGCGGCGAGATCGAGCAGGTGCGCGGCGTGGCGGTCAGCAGCAACATCATCCAGGCGCTGGAAGAACGCGAGTGGATCCGCGTGGTCGGCCACCGCGACGTGCCCGGCAAGCCGGCCCTGTTCGGTACCACCAAGGGCTTCCTGGATTACTTCGGGCTCAAGCGATTGGACGAGCTGCCGCCATTGTCTGAGTTGAAGGACATTGCCGAGCTGGAACCGCAGCTGCCGCTGGACCGCGACGGCCAACTGGATGGCGCGGTGCCGGCGTCGGCGGCGATGGGTACGGAGCATGCTGAAGCGGGTCCGGATACGGATCCAGACCCGGATAGGGCGGATGCAGACGGCGCCGGCGCCGATGCGGCGATTGCCGCCCGGACTGACGCGGCGGCGGATGCAGATGCTGACGTGGATGCCGACCCGGGCGACGCCGCGCAGGAACAGCGCGATGCCGAGAAGGTGCTGCCGGCATCGGACAGCACCACCGACGCAACCAGCGACAGCGACGACGCAACGCACGCCGATGCCGATGCCGAGCTGGCCGTTGATGCCGATGGCGATGGCGATGGCGATACCGATGTTGATGTAGACAACAGCGACCAGATCGCCAGCCCAGGCACTGCAGTCGACGACGAACACGAACACCACGCCGACGCGGTCGATGACCAGGCCAGCGCCGATGAATCGAGTAACGACACACCGCAACACCCCGAGCATGCCTCGGCGCAGGACCCAAAACCGTTGAACCCAGATGACGCCCGTGAGGGCGACCCCGACACCGCGCCGGGAACGCGCGCGGATGCAGTGAACGAAGACGAAGACAACGCCGTCGCGACGACGACCGTGGCTGTTGACGAAGCCGATTCCGAACCAGAGGCCGACCCAGAACGCGTCGGCCGGAGCCAGACACATGAGTGACACCCCCCGCAAGCTGTCGTTGAACAAGCTTTCCCTCAAGCGCGACAGCGCGCCCGAAGCGCCCAAGCTGGAAGAGCGCCTGCACAAGGTGCTGGCCCAAGCCGGACTGGGGTCGCGCCGCGCGCTGGAACAGCGCATTGCCGATGGCCTGATCAAGGTCAATGGCGCCGTCGCGCAGACCGGCATGTCGGTGCGCAGCGGCGACAAGATCGAGCTGGATGGCCGCAGTTTCGTGGCCAGCGCGCTGACAGAGCCCTCGCGCGTGCTGATCTACAACAAGCCCGAAGGCGAAGTGACCACCCGCGAAGACCCCGAAGGCCGCCCGACCGTGTTCGAGTCGCTGCCGGCATTGAAGGGCTCGCGCTGGATCGCCATCGGCCGCCTGGACATCAACACCACCGGCCTGCTGCTGCTGACCACCGACGGTGAGCTGGCCAACGCGATGATGCATCCCTCCTACGAGGTCGAGCGCGAATACGTGGTGCGCGTACGCGCCCCGGAAGGCGAGGACAAGGTCTCCGACGCCATCATCGAGCGCCTGTCGCGCGGTGTGCTGCTGGAAGACGGCGGCGCCAAGTTCGACGAGATCGAACGCATCGGCGGCACCGACTCGCACGACTGGTTCCGCGTGGTGGTCAAGGAAGGCCGCAACCGCGAAGTGCGTCGCCTGTGGGAGTCGCAGGGCTGCCAGGTCAGTCGCCTCAAGCGCAGCCGCTACGGCAAGATCTCGCTGCCGCGCGAATTGCTGCGTGGGCAGTCCATCGAAGTGGCGCAGGACAAGGTCGACAGCCTGCGCGCCGAACTCAAGCTGGAAGAAGGCGCGCCGTCGGCGCTGACGCTGCAGCCGGTGATCGGCCAGCGCCGCGCCGCCAAATCCACCGTTCACGTCTCGCGCGATGGCCGCAGCAATGCGTACGTCAACGGCCAGACCTCCGGCGCCGACGAAGGACGCGAACTGCGCCGCTTCGACAACCCGCGCGAAGATCGCGGCGGCCGTGGCCGTGGCAAGCCGGGCGGTTTCCGCGGCGGCCTCACCGTCAGCGGCGAAGCGGCAGCCAAGCAGTCGCAGCAGCGCCCATTCAAGCAACGCGCCCCCGCCAAGGGCGACCGCGGCCTTCCGGACGGCAACCCGGCCGCGTTCCGCAGCTGGTACGTGCCCGATGGCGTGAGCACCGGCCCGAGCGGCCACCGCAATGCCGGCCCCGGTGGCCCTGGCACCGGCCAGGCGCGCCCGTACGCGAAGAAGGGTCCGGGCGGTGCACGCCCTGGTGGCGGCGCGGGCAATGCACGCCCTGGCGCGGGCGGCGCGGGACGTGGCGGCGCCGGTAGCGGACAGGGCCAGTCGCAGGGCCAGGGTCAGCGCAAGCACCCGTACGGTCATCCGGGCAATGCGCCGAGCTTTCCGTCCGATCACGCCAACCCGGGTTTCAGCCCGTATGGCGCGGCACGTCCGGCGGCCGGTCGCCCGACCGGCGCACGCGCGGGTGGCCCCGGTGGCAACCGTGGTCCGGGCGGCAATCGCGGTCCGGGTGGTCCGGGCGGCGCGCCGCGTGGACCGGGTGGTCGCCCGCCGGGTGGCGGCAATCGTCGTCCGCCAGGCGGCGGTAATCGCGGTCGCTAGGCTGCGACGCGCGCAATAAAAAACGGCCCTGCAAAGGGCCGTTTTTTATTGGTGTTTCCGTTCGCGCCCGGCATCGCAGTTGCTGGAAACAGCAGCGACACCGAGTTCGTACAGCAACAGCGCAGAGCCCACTGTCTGGGGGCGCTGCGCGTTCACGCAGGCGTCGACCATTGGCGACGCTTGCGCTGCATGCACAGCGTCTTACTTGCGACGCTCGATGACGAAGTTGCCCACCGCCACGCCCAGATCGACGCCCTCGCCCGTGCCGGCCAGGGCCAGCGAAATGTCGCCCTTGGTGACCACCTGTGCCGTGCTGGACTTGACCACGCCGGCATGCGCTTCGGCCGCCGCGTAGGTGCCGAACAGATCATTGAGGCTGTAGGCGCCGGAGAAGGTGCCGCGGCCGCCGACGATCTTGGACTTGCCGACGGTCAGGCCGCCGCCCTTGCTGGAGATCTTGACCGGGATCACCGCGCCGTTGTCGCACTTGATGGTGCCGGTGCCGCTGGCGGTCTTGTAGAACACCGACCAGCCCGACAGGTTGAACGACAGCTGGCAGTCGATGTTGCCGGCGGCCTGCGCCTGCGGTGCGAGCGTTGCGGCGCCCAGCAGCGCGAAGAGGGAAAGGGACTTGATCATGCGGGCATTCCGGTTGGTGAACGTGGCGCCGAGCCTAGCAGCGCCGATGTGGCAACCGCGACAACATGCCGGCACCGCGCATGCGACCGTTCAGCGAATCATTATTTCGCCGGCCGGCGGCCTGCGCAGCCATAGTCTGCGATGGCGGCATGGGATGATTGCGGCATGCCACGCACCGCCTACAGCCTGCTCTTCGCCGCCCTGCTGCTGCCCACCCTCGCCCACTGCGGCGAGACCATCCCGACCCAGGGCTATACCGTCGTGCGCACCTATCCGCACGACACCGCCGCCTTTACCGAAGGCCTGTTCTATCTCGACGGCTACCTGTACGAGAGCACCGGCGAACTGGGCCAGTCCAGCGTGCGCAAGGTCGAGCTGGAGACCGGCCGCGTCCTGCAGCAGGCCTCGACACCGGCGCCGTTTTTCGGCGAAGGCATCGTGGCCTGGCACGACCGCCTGATCCAGCTGACATGGCGCAACCAGCGCGGGTTTGTCTACGACCTGGCCACGCTGACGCCGCGCACGCAGTTCAGTTATTCCGGCGAGGGCTGGGCGCTGACCCGCGACGACAGCAGCCTGTACATGAGCGATGGCACTGCCCGCATTCGACGGCTGGATCCGCAGACGCTGCAGCAGGTCGGCAGCATCAAGGTCACTGCCGGCGGCAGGGCGCTGGACAATCTCAACGAGCTGGAATGGGTCAACGGCGAGCTGTTGGCGAACGTCTGGTTGACCACCCGCATCGCACGCATCGACCCGGCCAGCGGCAAGGTGATCGCCTGGATCGACTTGAAGGCGCTGGTGCCGGACGCCGACACCCTGAGCGACCCAAGCAACGATGTACTCAACGGCATCGCCTACGACGCCGAGCACGATCGCCTGTTCGTCACCGGCAAGCGGTGGCCGAAGATCTACGAGATCAAATTGGGTGAGTAGCCGGGATTGGGGATTCGGGATTGGGGATTCGCAACGGCGGGCAAGCAAAGAGCTGTGCCTTGCCTGCTTGCACCAATCCCTAATCCCTAATCCCTAATCACAAATTCATCCGCATCCAGCATCGCCGGGAAGCGTGCGCGGTGTTCGGCCAGGGCGGCAGCGCTGAGGGTGGTGGTGACCACCTGTGGCTGCTCGCGGATCTCCACCTGCGGCTGGCCGAGGAAATCGATCACGGCGCTGTCGCCGGCGTAGTGCAGCTGATTGCCGTCGACGCCGACGCGGTTGACCGCTGCCACAAAGCACAGGTTCTCGATCGCGCGTGCGCGCAGCAACGTCTTCCAGGCATAGGCGCGCGCGGACGGCCAGTTGGCGACGAACAGTTGCAGATCAAAATCCAGCTGGCCCGGCCGCTCGACATCGAAGCGATTGCGGCAGAACACCGGAAAGCGCAGGTCGTAGCAGACCTGCGGATTGATCCGCCAGCCCTTCCACTCCACCGTCAGGCGATCGCGCCCGGCCGCGTAGCGCAGGTGCTCGTTGCCGAAGCGGAACAGATGGCGCTTGTCGTAATACTGCAGCGCCCCGTCCGGCGTGGCCCACAGCAGCCGGTTGAACACGCCTTCGGGCGTGCGCAATTGCACGCTACCGGTGACGGCAGCATCCAGCCGCGCCGCCTGCGCACGCACCCAGGCCACGGTCGGCCCGTGCATGTCCTCGGCCTTGTCGATGGCGTCGTTGGAGAACCCGCTGGTGAAGGTCTCCGGCAGGATCACCAGATCGGTCTGCCCGGCCAACGGCTCCAGCAACGCACCGTAATAGTCGCGATTGCCGGCCGGGTCATGCCAGCGGGTGTCGCCTTGGATCAGGGAGATGCGCAGGTCGTGCATTAAAGGCTCGGGATTCGGGAGTGGGGATTTGGGATTCGAACGGCGGGTTTCGGGTGGCTTCCTGTCATCGGCATTCTGCGAACTCGTCAACAAACGACCAACCGCTTTTACGATTCCCGAATCCCCATTCCCGATTCCCAGCTCTTCAGAGCTGCTGCAACCGCGCGATCGCCGCATCCAGGGTTGCATCGTTCTTGGCGAAGCACAGCCGCGCCAGTCGTTGCCCTTGTGGCGCGGTCTCGTAGAACGGCGACAGCGGAATCGCGGCCACGCCCTTTTCCACCGTCAGCCACTTCACGAACTCGGTGTCGGGCAGGTCGCTGATCGCCGAATAGTCGACCAGCTGGAAATAGCCACCGGGCACTGGCAACGGCTTCAGGCGCGTGGTCAGCAACTGTTCGCGGAAACGGTCGCGCTTGGCCTGGTAGAACGCGCCGAGGTGTTCGTCATGTTCGGGTTCGTCGCGAATCATCGCGGCGAACGCGTGCTGGGCCGGACCGAAGCTGGTGAAGGTGTTGTACTGGTGCACCTTGCGGAACTCGGCGCTCAGTGCCGGCGGCGCGATGGCGTAGCCGATCTTCCAGCCGGTGCAGTGATAGGTCTTGCCGAAGCTGGAAATCACGAACGCGCGCTCGCGCAGTTCCGGCCAGCGCAACACCGATTCGTGGCGGCGGCCGTCGAACACGATGTGTTCGTACACCTCGTCCGAGAGCAGGAAGATGTCGCTGCCGCGCAACAGCTCGGTCAAGCGCTGCATGTCATCGGCAGACAGCATCGCGCCGGACGGATTGTGCGGCGAGTTGATCATCAGCAGGCGCGTCTTCGGCGTGATCGCCGCGCGCAGCGCCGGCCAATCGATGGCGAAGGTCTGCGGGTCCAGCGCCACGTGCACGGCGCGCGCGCCGGCCAGGTCGATCGCCGGCTCGTAGCAGTCGTAGGCCGGGTCCAGCACGATGACCTCCTCGCCTGCGCGCACCACCGCGTGGATGGCGTTGAAGATCGCCTCGGTGGCACCGCTGGTGACGGTGATCTCGCTGTCGGCATCGACCTGCGCGCCGTAACAGCGCTGCGCCTTGCCGGCGATGGCCTGGCGCAAGGCCGCAACGCCGGTCATCGGCGGGTACTGGTTGTGGCCGGCCGCCATGGCCTTGGCCAGTTCATCGACCAGCCGCTGCGGCACCGCGAAATCGGGAAAACCCTGGCCCAGATTCACCGCGCCGTGTTCGGCCGCCAACTGCGACATGACGGTGAAGATGGTGGTGCCCACCTTGGGCAGCTTGGTCGTGAGGGGCATCGGGCCTGTCCGGGCAACAAACGGGGGGGACCGCGAGTGTACGCAAAGCCGCCAGGCGGTTGCGCCCAGGCGATGCAAAACAGCGTTCCCGGACACATCACGCCGCCGAACGCGCCCCCGGCAGCGCGCCATCGTCGCTACAATGCGCGCCCTGCCTCACAGCGTGTCGTGCCGGCTGCCTCATGGCGATGGCATGACACCCGCTCGCCTCCACCCCATGCCGTCCTGCGACGGGAGCCCGCTGCGCCGATGATCGAACCGCTGCACACTGCGCCACCGCTGCTGTCGGCGCGCGCGCTGGCTTTCAGCCGCAACGAGGAGCCCGTGTTCGGCCCGCTGGATTTCCATGTCGATGCCGGCGAGGCGCTGCTGGTGCAAGGCGACAACGGCGCCGGCAAGACCACGCTGCTGCGGGTGCTGGCCGGGCTGCTGCATGTGGAGCGCGGGCAGATCCAGATCGACGGCAAGACCGCGCGGCGCGGCGACCGCAGCCGCTTCATGGCCTATCTGGGCCATTTGCCGGGGCTGAAGGCCGATCTCAGCACGCTGGAGAACCTGCACTTCCTGTGCGGCCTGCATGGCCGCCGCGCCAAGCAGATGCCGGGCAGCGCGCTGGCCATCGTCGGCCTGGCCGGCTACGAGGATGCACTGGTGCGGCAGCTGTCGGCCGGCCAGCGCAAGCGCCTGGCGCTGGCGCGGCTGTGGTTGTCGCCGGCCCCGCTGTGGCTGCTGGACGAGCCCTACGCCAACCTGGACCTGGACGGCATCACCCTGGTCAACCGGATGATCTCCGCGCACCTGCGCGGCGGTGGCGCGGCGCTGGTCACCACCCACGGCGCCTATGCGGCGCCGCCGGTGCGCACGCGCATGCTCACGCTGGAGGCGGCGGCATGAGCCTGCATTCGCCACAACCCTCGCTGTGGCAGGCCGCGCGCGCGCTGCTCAGCCGCGACCTGCAGCTGCTGTGGCGCCGTCGCAGCGATGCCTTGCAGCCGGCGCTGTTCGCGCTGCTGATCGTGGTGTTGTTCGCGCTGGGCCTGGGCGGTCGCCCGGACCTGCTGGCGCAGGCCGCACCGGCGGTGCTGTGGCTGTCTGTGCTGCTGGCCGGCCTGCTGTCGCTGGATGCGTTGTTCCGCAGCGACGTGGAAGACGGCTCGATGGAGCAATGGTTGCTGGCGCCGGTGCCGTTGGCGTGGCTGATCGCGGTGCGCGTGCTACTGCACTGGGCGACCAGCGCGCTGCCGTTGATCGCGGTGACGCCGCTGCTGGGCGAATTGCTGCACCTGCCACATGACCTACTACCGGTGCTGCTGGCATCGTTGGCGCTGGGCACACCGCTTCTGAGTCTGCTTGGTGCCGTGGTCGCGGCGCTGACGGTGACGATGAAACGCTCTGGTATTCTCGTGGCGTTGCTGGCGTTGCCGTTGTACGTGCCGGTGCTGGTGTTCGGTGCCGGCAGTGTCGCGGCCAGCGGACAAGGGCAGGATGCGGTGGGTGCGTTGTTGTTGCTGGGCGCCGGATTGGTGATCGGCGTGGTGCTGGCACCGCTGGCTGCGGCTGCCGCAATCCGGATTTCCTTGAGTTGAGCCCTGCGGTCGATGCGCTGTCGACAAGACGCTCCACTCATTGCGTTGTTGCTGTTTCGAGAGCCAATGCCATTCCAAAGGCTGCTGCCATCGCATGAACGTCGTCGCCCGCTGGTTCCACCAACTCGCCTCGCCTCCGATCTTCGACCGTTTCACTGCGCGCTGGGCGCCGTGGTGCTACGCGCTGGCCGCGGTGTTGCTGGGCGTGGGCATCTGGCAGGCCTTGTTTGCGGTCCCGGCCGACTACCAGCAGGGCGATAGCTTCCGCATTCTGTATATCCATGTGCCGAGCGCGTGGATGAGCCTGTTCGTGTTCGGGCTGATGGCGGTGTACGCGGCGATCGCGCTGATCTGGCGCATCAAGATCTGCGAAATCCTGGCCATGGCCTGCGCGCCGATCGGCGCGGCGTTCACCGTGATCACCCTGCTGACCGGCAGCATCTGGGGCAAGCCGATGTGGGGCGCCTGGTGGGATTGGGACCCGCGCCTGACCACCGAGCTGATCCTGCTGTTCCTGTATCTGGGCGTGATCGGTCTGTACCAGGCCATCGACGATCGCCGTCAGGCCGCGCGCGCGGCCGCCTTGCTGGCGATCGTCGGCGTGGCATTGCTGCCGGTGATCCGCTATTCGGTGGTATGGTGGAACTCGCTGCATCAGGGCCAGAGCATCCGCCTGCTCGGCCCCTCCAGCATCGATGCAAGCATGCTGCTGCCGCTGTGGCTGATGGTGATCGGCACCAAGTTCTGGTTCGCCGGTTCGCTGCTGACGCGTGCGCGCGCCGACAACCTGCGCCGCGAGGCCGGCAAGGCCTGGATCCTGCGCGATGCGCCGGAGCGCGCGGCATGAGCTACCTGCCCTACGTCATCGCCGCCTATGCGGTATTCGTGCTGGTGCTGCTGTGGGACCTGATCGCCGGCCGCTGGCAGCTGCGCCGCGCGTTGAAGATCGCGCAGGCGCGGCGTTTGCGCGAGCGCAAGCGCGCGGTGCCCAGCGATGCGGAGCTGATCCAGTGAACCCGCAACGGCGCCGCCGGATCTGGCTGGTGATCGCGCTGGTGCTGGCCGGTGGCCTGGCGACCGCGCTGGTGGCGATGGCACTGCAGCGCAATGTGGCCTACCTGTACACACCGTCGGAAGTGCTGCGCGGCGACGCCGGCGAGCATGCGCGCTTCCGGCTCGGCGGTATGGTGGAGAAAGGCTCGTTTCAACGTGCGTCCGGTTCGCTGGAAGCGCAGTTCCGCGTCACCGATGGCGATGCACAGTTGCCGGTGCGCTACGACCGCATCCTGCCGGACCTGTTTCGCGAGGGACAGGCGGTGGTGGCGACCGGGCGCATGCAGAACGGCGTCTTCGTTGCCGAAGATGTGCTGGCCAAGCACGACGAGACCTACATGCCGAAGGAAGTCGCCGACAAGATGGGCAGCGCACACCGCAAGCACGATGTGCCGGCGGCCGCAGACCAGGCCGGAGCGCTGCGTTGATGGCAGGGGTCAAAACGTTCGCCTTGCTGCGCTGTGATCGCTTGCAGCTCGCTTGCGTGGCCGACGATGTCGCGATGCCTGGGCAGGCGCATGCAGACGCTGCCCGGATGCCGCCCCTGCATTGCGCCGGCAAGCGTCGCACCACTGCCTGCCCGCCAACGCGCCAACCCGATGCTGCCTGAGCTCGGCACCTTCCTGCTGATTCTGGCCTTGCTGGTGGCCCTGGTGCAGGCCGCGCTACCGCTGGCCGGTGCGCAGCGTGGACGCAGCAGCTGGATGGCGGTCGCGCGGCCGGCCGCGTTGCTGCAGCTGGGCCTGATCGCAGCGGCCTTCGCGCTGCTGACGCATGCCTTCCTGGTGCAGGATTTTTCGGTGCGCTATGTCGCCGAGAATTCCAACAGCCTGCTGCCGGTGATGTATCGCTACTCGGCGGTATGGGGTGCGCACGAAGGCTCACTATTGCTGTGGACGCTGGTGCTGGCGCTGTGGACCGGGGCGGTGGCGCTGTGGTCGCGGCAGTTGCCCGCGCAGGTGGTGGCGCGCGTGCTGGGGGTAATGGCGCTGGTCAGCATCGGCTTCCTGGCGTTTTTGCTGTTCACCTCCAATCCGTTCGCGCGCTTGTTGCCGGTGCCGCTGGAAGGCGCCGACCTGAATCCGCTATTGCAGGACCCGGGGCTGATCATCCATCCGCCGATGCTGTATTGCGGCTATGTCGGCTTTGCGGTGCCGTTCGCCTTCGCCATCGCTGCGTTGCTGGAAGGTCGCATGGATGCGCGCTGGCTGCGCTGGACGCGGCCGTGGACCAATGTGGCCTGGGCCATGCTCACCGTCGGCATCGCACTCGGCAGCTGGTGGGCGTATTACGAGCTGGGCTGGGGCGGCTGGTGGTTCTGGGACCCGGTGGAAAACGCCAGTTTCATGCCATGGCTGGTGGGCACCGCCTTGCTGCATTCGCAGGCGGTCACCGAAAAGCGCGGCAGCTTCGCCAGCTGGACCTTGCTGCTGGCGATCGCCGCCTTTTCGCTGTCGCTGCTGGGCACCTTCCTGGTGCGCTCGGGCGTGCTGACCAGCGTGCATGCGTTTGCGGCCGACCCGTCGCGCGGCCTGTTCATCCTGGTGTTCCTGCTGGCGGTGGTCGGTGGTTCGCTGCTGCTGTACGCGTTGCGTGCGCCGCGCCTGTCGCTGGTCGATGACCCGCGCCGCGCGTTCGCCGGCAGCTCGCGCGAAACCTTGCTGCTGTTGAACAACCTGCTGCTCGCCTGCGCCTGCGCAATGGTGTTGCTGGGCACGCTGTATCCGCTGCTGGCCGACGCCTTGGGCCTGGGCAAGCTGTCGGTGGGGCCGCCTTACTTCGGCACCTTGTTCATGGTACTGATGGCGCCGCTGGTGGCGCTGTTGCCGTTCGGCCCGCTCACCCGCTGGCAGCGCGAGCAGGCCTCGCGTCCGCTGGCGATGCTCGCACCATGGGCAGGCCTGGCGGTTGCCGCAGGCGTGCTGGCCTGGTTCGCCGCGCCGCAGGGCCAGTGGAAGGCGGCACTCGGCGTGGCCGGCGCGGCCTGGGTGCTGCTGGGCACGCTGCGCTTCCTGTGGACGCGGCGCGCAGCCAAGGGCCGGAAGCTCACCGCCGAAATGCTGGGCATGCTGCTGGCGCACCTGGGCGTGGCGGTGTTCCTGGCCGGTGCGTTGCTGGTGGAATCACTGAGCCTGCAGCGCGAGGTCGCACTGGCGCCCGGGCAGCAGATGCAGATCGGCCGCTACGCGCTGCACTTCGATAATGTCGAAGAGCTGCGCGGGCCCAATTACGTCTCCGACCGTGCCAATCTGCAGGTGTTCAAGGACGATGCGCCGGTCGGCCTGCTGCATGCGGAAAAACGCCGCTACGCCAGCGGCGGGCAGACCTTGACCGAGGCGGCGATCCGTCCCGGCCCGTTCGGCGACCTGTATGTCGCGCTTGGCGAACCCCTGGGCAATCAGGCCTGGGCGGTCCGCGTCCACCTCAAACCGTTCGTCCGCTGGATCTGGCTGGGGGCGCTGCTGATGGCGCTTGGCGGCCTGGTCACCGCGGCCGACCGGCGTTTTCGTCGTTCTCCGGAGATCCAAGATGGTTGAGTCACGTTCACCCCGCCTGCCTACTGCGGTTCTGGTAGGTGCCATCGTGCTGCTGCTCGCGCTGGCAGCGCTGCTGGTCTATGCGGTGGTGCGCTCCGGTCAGGACGATCGCGATGCCCTGCCCTCTGCGTTGATCGGCAAGCCGGCGCCGGAGTTCGCGCTGCCGCTGCTGCACGACCCCAGCATCGTGGTGCATGCGCGCGAACTGCGCGGCGCGCCGTACATCATCAACGTGTGGGGCAGTTGGTGCCCGGCCTGCCGCGAGGAGCACCCGGTGCTGAGCCGCTTTGCGCTGACCAAGCGCGTGCGCGTGATCGGCTACAACTGGAAGGACGAGCGCAACGATGCGCTACGCTGGCTCGAACAGCTGGGCAATCCCTACCTGCTGGTGGTCGCCGACAAAGACGGCCGTACCGCGATCGACTTCGGCATCGCTGCGGCACCGGAGACCTTTCTGGTCGACGGGCGCGGCGTGGTGCGCTGGAAGTACAGCGGCATGCTCACCCAATCCATCATCGACACGCAGCTGATTCCGGTACTGAGCAAGATCGAGCGCTCGCCCAGTGCCGCTCCGGACCTACACGCCAAACAATGATGCGCGCCTGGCTGCTGACGCTGCTGCTGTTGCCCTGGCTGGCCCTGGCCCAGCCGGTCGGCGACCCGGCGCCGCTGCGCTATGCCTCGGCCGAAGAAGAAGCGCGCTTCCATGCGCTCACCGCCGAGCTGCGCTGCGTGCAGTGCCAGAACCAGTCGCTGGCCGACTCCAATGCGCAGATCGCCCAGGACCTGCGCCGCGAAGTGCTGGCGCTGATGCACGCAGGCCGCAGCGATGCGCAGATCCGCCAGTTCCTGGTCGCGCGCTATGGCGAGTTCGTGCTGTACCGCCCGCGCGTGGAATCGCGCACCTGGCTGCTGTGGTTCGGCCCGCTGCTGGTGTTGCTGCTGGGTGCTGGCGCCATTGTGCTGCTGGTGCGCCGACGCAGCGTGGCTGCGCCCGCCCTGCCCGCCGATGAGCAGGAGTGGTGATGGTCAGCTTCGTCAGTGCGGTGGTGGTGCTGACCCTGCTCGTCTTCGGCGTGGCGCTGCGGCCGCTGTGGCGCGAAGCGCGCGGGCTGACCGCCAGCATCGCGGTGTTGCTGCTGGCGGCGAGCGCGGCGCTGTACTGGCTGGTCGGTACGCCGAGCGCGATTCAGGCGCCGGCCGAGCGGCCGGCCACGCCACGCTCGCTGGATGAGGCCATCGTGCAACTGCGCGCCGCGTTGGCGCGCAATCCCGATCAGGCCGAAGGCTGGGTATTGCTGGGACGCTCGCTGTCCAGCCAACAGAAATTCGCCGAAGCGCGCGATGCGTTTGCGCGCGCGGCCGCGCTGCGTCCGGACGAGCCGGATGTGCTGGTAGCTGCCGCGCAGTCGCGCATGCTCGCCGACGACAGCGGGCGCCCGGATCCGCAGGCCATGCGCCTGCTGGAACATGCGCTGGCGGTGCAACCGGACCATCAACGCGCACGCTGGTTCCTGGGCGTGGTGCAGCGCCAGGCCGGTCAGCCGGCCAAGGCCAGCGAGACCTGGGAGCCGTTGCTGCGCGTGGTGGATGCCTCTACCCGCCCCGGCCTGCTGGAACAGATCAACGCCGCGCGCCAGGAAGCCAGGCTGGCGCCGATCCAGACGCCGGCTACGCCTGCCGCCGATGCAGCCAGCGGCAAACGCATCCAGGTACGCGTGACGCTGGATGCCGAGTTCGCCAAACGCGCCGGGTTGCCGGGCGACACCAGCGTCTTCGTGATTGCGCGCGCCGCCGACACGCCGATGCCGGTGGCGGTGGAAAAACACGCGCTGCGCGAGCTGCCGTTGACCATCACCCTGGACGACGGCGACAGCCCGATGCCGACGCGCCGGCTGTCGTCGCTGGACACCGTGCAGGTGCTGGCACGGCTATCGCGCAGCGGCAACGCAATGCGCCAGGCCGATGACGTCGAAAGCGTGCCGTTGATGGTGGAACTGCCCACTGCCGCGCCGGTGGAGCTGGTAATCGGTCGCTGATTGCCCGCCACGTGTCGACGCGACGCAATCAACGATGACGCCGCACCGGAGTGAGTCGGCCGCGGTGTTGAAAACCATGCACACCCAACATCTCCACTGGTCCTTGCCCGCCCATCGTCGCGGGACCTTACGCGGCATGGATGCCGCGTAAGAGCCTACACGGACGTACTTGCGGCGTGTCCTGCGATGGTGGGCGGGCAAGGGCCCTGCAACCAAACCGCAGATCCGCCGCTCTGCAGAGTGGCATCACACAGAGCAACGACTCAAACCGATTCCCAATTCCCGAATCCCCATTCCCATCCTGCCCCCCGGCACCTGCCATGGCAGATAGAATTGCTGCATGACCGAATTCATTCCCCCCGGCACGCTGTTCCACGCGCTGCCCTCGCCGTTTCCGATGAAGCGCGGTGGTGTGCTGCTGCAGGCGCGTGTCGCCTACGAAACCTGGGGCACGCTGGCAGCCGATCGCAGCAATGCGGTGTTGATCGTCACCGGTCTGTCGCCGAATGCGCATGCCGCGGCAAATCCGGCCAATCCCGAGCCGGGCTGGTGGGAAGCAATGCTCGGGCCTGGCAAGCCGATCGATACCGAACGCTGGTTCGTGGTCTGCGTCAATTCGTTGGGCAGCTGCAAGGGCTCGACCGGCCCGGCGTCGATCGACCCTGCCACCGGCACGCGGTATCGCCTGGGTTTCCCGGAACTGTCGATCGAAGATGTGGCCGATGCCGCAGCCGACGTGGTGCGCGCGTTGGGCATCGAACAACTGGCCTGCCTGATCGGCAACTCGATGGGCGGCATGACCGCACTGGCGTTGTTGCTGCGCCACCCCGGCATCGCGCGCAGCCATATCAATATCTCCGGCAGTGCGCAGGCGCTGCCGTTCTCGATCGCGATCCGCTCTTTGCAGCGCGAAGCCATCCGCCTGGACCCGCACTGGAACGGCGGCCATTACGACGACACGCATTACCCGGAATCGGGCATGCGCATGGCGCGCAAGCTCGGCGTGATCACCTACCGCTCGGCACTGGAATGGGACGGCCGCTTCGGCCGCGTGCGGCTGGATTCCGAACAGGCCGCCGACGATCCGTTCGGCCTGGAATTCCAGGTCGAAAGTTATCTGGAAGGCCATGCGCGCCGCTTCGTGCGCTTCTTCGATCCCAACTGCTACCTGTATCTGAGCCGCTCGATGGATTGGTTCGATCTGGCCGAGTATGTCGACAACAGCCCGGCCATCGACGCACGGGGCGATGGCACGCAAGCCGACAACGCCGCGGTCGCCGCCAGGCCGGATACAGGCATCTCGACCGACGCCACGGTGCTGGCCGGACTGGCGCAGATCCGCATCGCGCGGGCGCTGGCGATCGGTGCCAACACCGACATCCTGTTCCCGGTGCAGCAACAGGAACAGATCGCCGAAGGCCTGCGCGCCGGCGGTGCCGAGGCACACTTCATCGGGCTGGATTCGCCACAAGGCCACGATGCCTTCCTGGTCGATTTTGCGCGCTTCGGGCCGGCGGTACGCAACTTCCTGGACGCTTGCTGATTTCCAGACCTGCGCAACGGCGTCGCGGCACGTCCCAGCAGCAGAGCCTGCCGCGCAAGACGCTGGCGCTGCTGTTTGTAATCGGCATGGCAACGATGGTGGTTGCAGGTCGCCTGCCGGCGCTGCTGGCGCTGTGGTACGCGGCTGCAAGCATGCTGGCGATGCTGGTCTACCGGCTCGACAAGAGCGCGGCCCAACGCGGCCGGCAACGCACACCGGAAGCCACCCTGCACCTCATCGCACTACTCGGCGGCTGGCCGGGCGCGTTGCTGGCGCAGGCGCTGTTCCGGCATAAATCCAGCAAGGCAGCCTTCCAGCTGCGGTTCTGGATCACTGTCGTAGCGAACGTCGCCGCCTTGTATTGGGCATGCCGCCAACCTGCGCTGATGGCTGCGTTGGACGCACTGCCTGATTAAAAGCAACACACGCGACAAACCATAACCGAGCGTTGCCCGCATTCATCAGCATTGCCTCGCTCGGTTGGCCACGACTAGCCCCTGGGCAGAAGCTTTATCGGCGAGTCCACTACCACGGTCTGGTCTGCGGTGTCTCCAAGCGCCTGGAGGCATTCCGGCGACAACGCCTGCCGCGTCAGCTCCAACGAGCGCTGGTTGTTGAGATCGCGCGGAGTGGTCGGGCCGCCAGACAAGGTGATATTCGTCTGCATGCGGGTGGACACCGGCACATTGTTCAACTGCTCGGGTTTGAAACGCTGCGCCCTGACCCATTGCGCCGCCATTCCCTCCAACCAGCGCGCCCCGCGTGCGTCGGTCGGACTGCTGATGTGAACCTGCTCGAACGTTGCGTGCCCGTTCGCCAGCACGTTGTAGTCAATTGTCAGCTGCAACGCCGTGGCGGACAGCAGGCCCGGTGGTGGAGCTGATCTGGGCTGGAACTGCACAAGTGTCGGCCGGTAAGGACCATTGCCTGCATTGGCGATCGCCAGATTGACTGCATCTTGTTTCGGCACCAGACATGCTGCGACCTGCACATAAGTGACCGCTGAGACTGGCTTGCCTTGCTCGGTTGGCGGTGAGAATGTCCACGCGCCGACTCGACGCTCAATGGAGTCCCGCAATTTTTCGTGCAGGCCCTTATCGGCCTGCGCCGAAACGATGGAACCATCGGGGCCGACCTCGACCCTGACCTGTGTCATGAACGCCGAAGGCTTGCCGACCTCGGCCACTGCGGCCTGCGACAGGCAAGCAGCCACACAGAGCACTCCCTTCATCCATCCTTGCATGTGCTGCATCATCGATTCCTGTCGAAGTGGTTACACGATCCTCGCTGATGGCAGCCGCCCAGGCAAGGCCATCTAGGCCAACGGCTCCAGCGCACCGGCCCGCAGGCGATAACGCCGCTGCACCACGCCATCGGGCACGCTGTCGTGGGTGATCATCACCAGGCTGCGCTCGCCCAGCGCGGCCGATAGATCCAGCAGCAAGGCGTGCGCGGTATCCACGTCCAGGCCGTCGGTGGGTTCGTCCAGCAGCAGGATCGGCGCGTCGCGCAGCAAGGCGCGCGCCAGCGCCAGCCGGCGCGCCTGGCCGGCCGAGAGCGTGGCGCCGTTTTCGCCGACCCAGGTGTCCAGGCCGTTCTGCGCGGTGGCCCAGGCGCGCAGGCGCACCTGGTCCAGCGCGTTCCACATGGCCGCATCGCCTGCGCCGACGTCGCCGATGAGCAGGTTGTCGCGCACCGTGCCGGCAAACACCGGGGCATTCTGCGGCAGCCAGGCGATGCGTTGATGCCATTGCGCCTGCGCGAAGTGGCACAGGTCGATATCGGCGTAGCTCACCTGCCCGGCCTGCGGGTCCCACAGCCGCAACAGCACTGCGGACAAGCTGCTCTTGCCGCTGCCGCTGTCGCCGCTGATGGCGATGCGCTCGCCAGGCGCCAGGCTCAGATCGAGCGCCTGCAGCAGCGGGCGTCCACTGCCCGGCCACGCAAAACTGACCTGCTGCAGGCGCAGCGTGCCGCTGCGCGGCGCATCCACTGGCTGCGACGGATCGACGACCGACGGCGCCTGGTCGACGATGGACTGCAGGCGCCTGGCCGCAACGCGCGCGCTCTGCAGCGCCTGCAAGGCGAGCCCGGCGCCGGCCCAGACCTCCAGCAATGCCATGGTCAGGAACACCAGCCCGGCCGCCATTTCCGCAGCAATCAATCCGCGTTCTGCCGCGCTCAACCCAAGCCACAACATGCCGGCCAGACCAATACCGCCGCAGACCGCATGCAGCAGATTGCCGCCGATCAGGCGACGGCGTTGCAGGCGATCGCCATCGACCACCGCCGCCGCCGTTGCATCGACCTGATGCAGCCAGGCACCTTGCGCATCCACCGCAGCGAGATCGGCCGCACCTTCCAGCCCCTCGAACGCCTGCGTGCGCAAGGCGGTGCGTTGCCGGGCGCGCAGCTGTTCGCGCTGCGCACCGCCGCGCGCCACCTGCCACGGCACCATGCCGCCGATGACCACGCCCAGCACCACCAGCAACACGCCAGCCGGCGGATAGATCAGCGCCGCTGCCACCACGCCGGCCACCCAGATGCCGAGCAATGCGCTCAACGGCGCCAACGCGCGCACGCTCACGCCATCGACCTCGCCGATGTCGGACATCAGCCGCGCCAGCAGATCGCCGGTACGCGTGGCCGACAGGCGGCCCGGCGCCAGCGGCAACGCGCGGCGGAAGAACCACACGCGCAGATCGCGGGCGATGCGCAGCGTGGCGTCGTGGCCGATCATTTTTTCGCCATAACGCGAGACGATACGCGCGAAGGTCAGCGCGCGAATGCCGGCCGAGGGCGAAAAGAAATTGAAGCCGCTGCCCATGCCGGCGACACCGGCCAAAGCAGCGGCGGTCAGGAAACTGCCGGACAGGCCGAGCAAGCCCACGCCGGCCAGCATGGTGACAAGCACCAACAGCGCCGACAGCAGCAGGCGCCAGGCATGCCGGCGAAACACATCGCGCAGACGGTCGGGCTGTGTGCCGTTCATGGCAGCTCCGCTGTGACGGTGGCGCCGCGCAGGTCGATCACCGTGTCGGCCCAGCGCATCACCGCGGCGCTGTGCGTGGCCAGCACCACCGCGCGGCCGCGTGCGAACACACCCAAGGTGCGAAGCAACTCCGCTTCGGTGTCCGGATCGAGGAAGGCAGTGGGTTCGTCCAGCAGCAACAGGTCCGGCTCGCGCAGCAACAGCCGCGCCAGGGCCACGCGCCGCGCTTCGCCACCAGACAGCCCGAAGCCGCGTTCGCCGATCTGCGTGTCCAGGCCTGCAGGCAGCTGCGCGGCAAAGCGCAGCACCTGTGCGGCGTCGGCCACTGCATGCAGGCGCGCAGCGCCGGCCTGCGGATCGGCCAGGCGCAGGTTATCGGCAATGCTGCCGTGAAACAGATACGGCCGCTGCGTGGCATAGCCGATGCGGGTTCCCGGCCGCAGCACCACGCTGCCGGCCTCCGGCGCCAGCCAGCCGGCCAGGCCCTCCAGCAAGGTGCTCTTGCCGCTGCCGCTGGCACCGATCACCGCCACGCGCTGCCCGGGCTGCAAGGTCAGCGAAAAATGCGCGACCACCGTGTGCGGCGCGCCCGGCGGCCGTAGCGCAAGATCGCGCGCCTGCAGCAGCGGGGCGTGTGCCTGGGCCGGTTCCAGTGCGCGCAAGGGCGGCACCGTCACCGCTGGCGTTGCCGATGGCGGTGCGAATCCTTCCAGCAGGCGCTCGGCTTCGGCCACCGCCGCCAGCGCATTGGCACGGTCGTGGTAATGCGCCGCCAGCCGCCGCAACGGCGCAAAGAATTCCGGCGCCAGCAGCAGGCAGAACATGCCCGCGCCCAGCGTCGGCAAGCCGTGCAGATCCAGCATGCCCAGATAGGTCAGGCCGAAGTACAGCGCCACGATCGCCACGCTCACCGAGGCGAAGAATTCCAGCACCGTGGACGACAGGAAGGCGATGCGCAGCACCTTGAGTGAGCGCTCGCGCACGCCTTCGGCCGCGGCGGCAATGCCGCTCAACTCGGCCTTGCCGCGGCCATACACGCGCAGCAGGCCCAGGCCCTTGAGGCGATCGGCAAAGTGCCCGCCCATGCGTGCCAGTTCGCTCAGCTGGTCGCGCCCGGCGGCTTCGGCGCCCCAACCCACCAGCATCATGAAGAACGGAATCAGCGGTGCGGTCAGCAGCAGCACCAGGCCCACCACCCAGTCGACCGAAAACACCGCGACCAGGATCAGCGGCGGCACCAGCAGCATCTCGGTGCGTGCGAGCTGGTAGCCGACGAAGTAGCCCTCCAGCGCATCGGTATGCGCCAGGCTCAATTCGCCCAGTTCGCCGCTGCGCTGCCGGCGCAGCCACACCGGCCCATGCTGCACCAGGCGGCGCGCGATGCGGGCACGCAGTTCGCGCCTGGCCACATCGGCCACCTCGCCGGTCAGCGACTGCGCCCAGGCATTGAGCAGCGCGCGCCCTACCAGCGCACAGACCAGCCCCGCCCCCACGTCGCGCAATTGCGCCAGCGCCAGATGCTGCACCAGCACCGCCTGCAGCAACCACGCGATCGCCGCCGCCTGCGCCAGCAGCAGTACCCCAGACACCGCCACCGCCACGCCGGCCAGGCGCCGCGCACGCGTGGCCGGGGCCGCCAGTGCATCCAGCCATTGGCCGCGTTGACGGCGCTGGGCTGGCGTTTCGCTGGCTCGCACGCTGGGCTGGCTCACATCGCTCTCAAGGAAGACATCGTGTTGCAAGCGATTGTAAGTCGCCACTTCCCGCTACGGGCTGCGCATTGTGCCGCACCCGCCCGCCGCGGCATTGATCTGGATCAACGCGCGTGTCGCGGCAAGCGCAGATGATCGACTGCATTCCTTCATCGACACCCAACCAGGCCCACCCGCCATGATCGACTCGACAGTTGTTGAACTGTCGCGGCTGCAGTTCGCAGTCACCGCGATGTACCACTTCATCTTTCCGCCGCTGACCATGGGCCTGTCGTTCCTGCTCGGCATCATGGAAAGCGTCTATGTGATGACCGGCAAGGACATCTGGCGGCGCATGACCATGTTCTGGGGCGTGCTGTTCGGCATCAACTTTGCCATGGGCGTGGGCACCGGCATCGTGATGGAATTCGAGTTCGGCATGAACTGGTCTTACTACAGCCATTACGTCGGCGACATCTTCGGTGCGCCGCTGGCGATCGAAGGCCTGATGGCGTTCTTTCTGGAAGCGACCTTCCTGGGCCTGTTCTTTCTCGGCTGGAACCGGCTGAGCAAGGTGCAGCACCTGGCCACCACCTGGCTGGTGGCGCTGGGCAGCAACTTCTCGGCACTGTGGATCCTGATCGCCAACGGCTGGATGCAGAACCCGACCGGCGCGGTGTTCAACCCGGACACCATGCGCATGGAAGTGGTCGATTTCATGGCGGTGCTGTTCAACCCGGTGGCACAGGCCAAGTTCGTGCACACCGTCAGCGCCGGCTACGTGCTCGGCGCGGTGTTCGTGATGGCGATCAGCGCGTTCTATCTGCTACGCGGCACCCATGTGGAGATGGCGCGGCGCTCGTTCGCAGTGGCTGCCGCGTTCGGCCTGTTGTCCTCGCTGTCGGTGGTGGTGCTCGGCGACGAGAGCGGCTATGCCGCCAACGAACACCAGAAGATGAAGCTGGCGGCGATCGAGGCGATGTGGGAAACCGAAGCCGCGCCAGCCGACTTCACCGCATTCGGTATTCCCAACCAGCAGACCCATCGCAACGACTACGCGGTCAAGATCCCGTACCTGATGGGCTTGATCGCCACACGTTCGCTGGACCAGCCGATCCCCGGCATCCTGGAACTGGTCGGCCGTGCCGAGCATCGCATCCGCGGCGGCCAGATCGCCTACGGCGCGCTGCAACGCATCCGCGCCAACAAGGACGATGCCGAAGCACGCAAGGTCTTCGAGGCGCATTGGCAGGATCTGGGCCACGGCCTGCTGCTCAAGCGCTATCGCGACGATATCGGCAATGCCACGCCGCAGCAGATCGCCCAGGCCGCGATGGACACCGTGCCGCGGGTGCTGCCGCTGTTCTGGACCTTCCGCATCATGGCCGCCATCGGCATCTACCTGATCGCCTTCTTCGCCATCGCGTTCTGGTTCGCCTGCAAGCACAACTTCCAGGAAAAACGCTGGTTCCTGACCCTGGCGCTGTGGAGCCTGCCGCTGCCGTGGATCGCGATCGAGTGCGGCTGGTTCGTGGCCGAGTACGGCCGCCAGCCGTGGGCGGTGGAAGGCGTGCTGCCGACCTTCTATGCCGCCTCGGGACTGGATCTGTACGAAATCGTGTTGACCCTGGTCGGCTTCACCACGCTGTACACCACGCTGCTGGTGATCGCGATCAAGCTGTCGCTGAAGACCATCCGCAAGGGCCCGGATGCGCTGTTTCCACCGAGCCAACGCACCCCGTCGCCACACAACAGCTCGCCCCACGCGTCCTCACCCGACGCCCCATTGAGCACCGGCGCACTGGCCGGCGGCGCACCGTAAGCCAGGAGAGACAACCATGGATTTCATCTTGCTCGACTACACCACATTGCGCGTGATCTGGTGGCTGTTGCTCGGCGTATTGCTGTCCGGCTACGCGGTGATGGGCGGCTTCGATCTGGGCGTCAGCACCCTGCTGCCGCTGGTGGCCCGCAACGATGCCGAACGCCGGCTGGTGATCAACACCATCGGCCCGGTCTGGGAAGGCAGCCAGGTCTGGTTGATCCTGGGCGGCGGCGCGATCTTCGCCGCATTCCCGCCGTTGTATGCGGTGAGTTTTTCCGGGTTCTATCTGGCGATGTTCCTGATCCTGTTCGCACTGATCCTGCGCCCGGTCGGGTTCAAGTTCCGCGGCAAGCTGGCCGACCAGCGCTGGCGCAGCAGCTGGGACTGGGCGTTGTTCGTCGGCGGCTGCATTCCGGCGCTGATCATGGGCGTGGCGGTCGGCAATGTGCTGCTCGGCGTGCCGTTCCACTTCGACGACAGCATGCGCATTTTCTACACCGGCAATCTGTTCGGGCTGCTGACGCCGTTCGCGCTGCTCGCCGGCCTGCTCAGCGTGGCGATGTTGATGGCGCACGGCGCGGCGATGCTGGTACTCAAGACCGACGGACCGGTGGCCGAGCGTGCGGCGCGTTTCGGCAGCATCGCCGCGCTCTGCGCGGTGGCGCTGTTTGCCGCCGCCGGTGCATGGGTGGCGCTGGGTCTGCCGGGCTACGCAGTGACTTCGCTCCTGGCCACCGATGCGCCGACCAATCCGCTCGGCAAGACCGCCGCACTCACCGCGGCCGGCGGCTGGCTGCACAACTACAGCAGCATGCCGGCCACATTGATGGCACCGCTGATCGGCCTGGTCGGACTGGCAATGAATGCGCTGCTATTGCGTGTGCGTCGCGGCGGCCTGGCGTTCATCGCCTCGGGTTGCGCCATCGTCGGCATCGTCTTTACCGTCGGCTTTGCGTTGTTCCCGTTCCTGTTGCCCTCGTCCACCGCACCGAGCGCAAGCCTGACGCTGTGGGATGCCTCCAGCAGCCACCTGACGCTGTGGATCATGCTGCTGGCGACCACGCTGTTCATGCCAATCGTGCTGGCCTACACAAGCTGGGTCTATCGCGTACTCAAGGGGAAGGTCACCGCCGACGAACTCTCGGCCAATCCAAACGCCTACTGAGCATGCCCGCTGCGCGTTGCGATGCACAGCTGCATCGCGCTCGCAGCAGGCCTCAACCTCGCACCTGCTTCAACAACTCAAGGAGAACGACAATGTGGTACTTCGCCTGGATCCTCGGCACCGGTCTGGCCGCACTGGCGGCGGTGCTCAACGGCATGTGGTTCGAAGCACGCGAGCCGGAGCGTGGCCAACCGCATCAGTAAAATTATTTTCGCTAGATGCTTGCCGATTCCGCATTCCCTATGTAACATACGCGGCTCCTTCGGGGTGTAGCTCAGTCTGGTAGAGCGCTACGTTCGGGACGTAGAGGTCGCAGGTTCGAATCCTGTCTCCCCGACCAGTTTCAAAACACAAAACCGGCCTCGTGCCGGTTTTGTGTTTTCAGGCGCTGGCGCATGCATGCGCGCAGTGCGGATGGTCTGTCATGTCTGTTGTCATTGCCGCTGCCTCCCCGTCCGCCCGGTTGCGTGGTCGCGGCTTGGTGCTGGCTGCCATTTTGTTGTCCGCCTTCAACTTGCGTACCGCGGTGACGTCGTTGACGCCGCTGCTGGAACGCATTGCCGACGAGTACGCATTCGGCGCGCCCACCATGGGTGCGCTCGGCATGTTGCCGACGGCTGCATTCGCACTGACCGGTGTGGCCACGCCGGCCTTGCTGCGCCGCTTCGGCCTGCTGCGCACCGCGCTGCTTTCGATGGCATTGGCCACTGTCGGCCTGGTGTTGCGCCCGCTGCTGCCGGGCACTGCCGGACTGCTGATCGGTTCGCTGGTGGCACTCGCCGGCATGGGCATGGGCAACGTGGTGTTGCCGCCGCTGGTGAAGCGCTATTTCGGCGATCGCGTCGGCGGCGTCAGCACGCTCTACATCACCGTGCTGCAGGTCGGCACCCTGCTGCCGGCACTGCTGGCGGTACCGGTGGCCGATGCGCTGGGCTGGCGCAGCTCGATGGTGGTGTGGGTGTTGCCGGCACTGCTGGCATTGGCGGCCTGGGCCATGGTGCACACCAGCCACCGCCGCATTCACGCGACCGGGCCGGCACCGGTCACACCCACGCCCGAGGCCGAGGGCCGCGTGGCACGCACCGCCCTGGGCTGGAGCATGGCGGTGACCTTCGGCATGACCTCGCTGGTCACCTATTCGATGTTCACCTGGTTGCCGACGCTGCTGCGCGAAGCCGGCGCCTCGCCCGCGTTCGGCGGCACCATGGTGGCGCTGTTCGCGGCACTGGGCATGGTCGGCGCCTTGACCATGCCGGCGCTGGCGGTGCGCATGCGCAACCCGTTTCCGATCGTGCTGCTGTGCGCGGCCTGCCACCTGGTCGCGTTTGCCGGGCTGTGGTGGGCGCCGCTGGCTGCGCCGATCCTGTGGGTGACCCTGCTCGGCCTGGGGCCGAGCACGTTCCCGCTGGCATTGGTGCTGGTCAATCAACGCAGCCGCACCGCAGCCGGTTCGGCGGCCCTGTCCGGGTTCTCGCAGGGCATGGGCTATGCGGTGAGCTGCCTCGGGCCATTCCTGTTCGGCTGGCTGCATGCGCACCACGGCGGTTGGACCTCGCCGTTCGTCTTCCTGGTGATCTGCATCCTGGTGCAGCTGGCGGCCGCCTGGGTGGCCTGCCGTCCGCAGTTGCTGGAAGACGTCTGGGCGCCGCCGCCACGCGGCGCCCGCGCGGTCAACGTACCGGCAGACTGATGTAGCTGGGCTGCTCGGGGCTCACATAGACGCGCTGGGTGGCCTTTCGATAATCGCCGGGCTTGGCGAAGAAGATGTTGTCCACGTAGGTCTGCGGATTGCGGTCGTACAGCGGAAACAGGCTGGACTGCACCTGCACCATCACCCGGTGGCCCGGCTGGAAGGTGTGGTTGGCGGTCGGCAGGCCGAACTGGAACGCCAGCGGCTGATTGGATGCCAGCGGCTTGGGCGTGCTGAAACTCTCGCGATAGCGGCCGCGGAAGATCGCCAGCGACACCGGCAGCTCGTAGCCGCCCATCTTGGGACTGGACGCCATCTCGTCCGGATACACGTCGATCAGTTTCACCACCCAGTCGCTGTCGCTGCCGCTGGTGGAGGCCTGCAGATGCACTTCCGGTGCACCGGCGATCTGCAGGGGTTCGGTCAGCGGCTCGGTGACGAAGGTCAGCACGTCCGGGCGGCCGTCGACGAAGCGCTGGTCCTGCACCAGCCAGGTGGTCCACATGCTGCGATCACCGAAGTCCACCGGGCGCGGCACGAACGGTACCGGCTTGGCCGGGTCGGCCACGTACTCCTCGAAACCCGGCTGGCCTGCCGCCGGCCGCTGGAACGACAGCTTGCCGCCGGCCTGCAGGTACAGCGGTTTGCTGCTCGACGCACAGCCCTTGGCGCAGCTGCGCGGCCAAGCCTGCAGACGGTCCCAATGATTCTCTCCGGTGTTGTAGATGAACACCGGTGGCGTGCTCGCCTTGGGCGCGCCATCGACCAGGTATTGATCGAAGAACGGGCGCAGCACGTCGTGGCGGAACTGGCGCGCGGTATCACCGTCGAAATTCAATGCGCCCAGCGCGCTGCCGTCGTAGTTGACCTGGCTGTGCCGCCACGGCCCCATCACCAGGTAGTTGAGCGTATTGCTGCGGTCGCGTGGCTCCATCGCCGCGTAGCTATGGATGGCACCCCACATGTCCTCCTGGTCCCACAGCCCCTGCAACCACATGGTCGGCACCTTGAGCGGGGTGCGCGCCATCACCTTGTCCAGCGCCTGCTCCTGCCAGAACGTATCGTAGGCGGCGTGTTCGGTGAGCTTGTGCCACCACGGCAGCTGCTCCAGGCCGGCAGCCCTGGCGAAATCGCCGGCCGAGCCGGCGCGCAGCAGGTTGCTGTAGTCGTCATGGCCCTGGCGCGCGATGCCGCTGCCCTTGCCGCGCTGGGTGAGCTGGCCGGTGAAATAGTCGAAGTTGACCTGGCGGAACGCGCCGTAGTTGAACCAGTCGTCGCCCATCCAGCCGTCGATCATCGGGCTTTCCGGTACCGCGACCTTGAGCGCCGGGTGCGGGTTGGTCAACGCCATCACCACGGTGAAGCCTTCGTAGGACGAGCCGATCATGCCGACCTTGCCGTTGGATTCCTTGACGTTTTTCACCAGCCAGTCGATGGTGTCCCAGGCATCGGTGGCATGGTCGACCTCGCTGGGATTGAGCGCACCGCGCAACGGCCGGGTCATCACGTAATCGCCTTCGGAGCCGTACTTGCCGCGCACGTCCTGGATCACGCGGATATAGCCGCCTTCGACGAACACGTCGTCGCCCTGTGCGAGCAGGTCCTTCATATGCGGCGAGGCCATGCGCTCGGTGCGGCCGCTGGCGTTGTACGGCGTGCGCGTCAGCACCATCGGCGCATTGCGCGCGTCCTTGGGCAGCACGATCACCGTATGCAGCTTGACCCCGTCGCGCATCGGAATCATCACCTCGCGCTTGATGTAGTCGTTGGCGGCATCACCTGCCACGAACGGCTTGCCGGTGATGTCCGGCGTCATCGGCGAGGTTTGCGCCAGCGCGCTGCCGGTGGCGGCGGCAATGGCGGTGGCGAGCAGGCAGGCGGCAAAACGGCGCATCGACGACTCCGGAACGTGCGGGGGCAGTCGTCGACTGTAGGCAGAGCGCGGCCTGCCGGGGGAGTGTCAAAGGTCGTGGTTGCCGGGTAGGTCGTGATTGCCGGGTGGCTGGCCTGCGTATCGCCGATCAGTGCCGTACCTGGCCCTGGCCCCGCACCACGAAGCGCTCCACGGTCAGCGCCTCCAGGCCCATCGGGCCGTAGGAATGCAGGCGCGTGGTGGAGATGCCGATCTCCGCGCCCAGGCCAAGCTCGCCGCCATCGGAGAAACGCGAGGAGGCGTTGACCATCACCACCGCCGAGCGCAGCGACTGCACGAAGTTCTCCGCGTTGGCGGCGTCCTGGGTGGCGATCACCTCGGTGTGGTCCGAGCCGTACTGGCGGATATGCGCCAGCGCGGTGTCCAGATCCGGCACCACGCGGATGGCCAGGATCAGGTCGAGGAATTCGGCGGCGTAGTCGTCGTCGCTGGCAGCTGCGACGTCGGGCAACAGTGCGCGCGTGGCCGCATCGCCACGCAGCTCCACCTTGCGCTCGCGCAGGGCTTGCGCGGCCAGCGGCAGAAAGCGCGCCGCGATATCGGCATGCACCAGCAAGGTCTCCAGCGCATTGCAGGCCGACGGCCGGCTGGCCTTGCCATCGACCAATAGACGCACCGCCAGGTCCACGTCCGCCGATGCATCCACGAACAGATGGCACACGCCCTTGTAATGCTTGATCACCGGCACGCGCGCATGCTCGGCCACGAAGCGGATTAGCCCTTCGCCACCACGCGGAATCGCCAGATCGACGATGTCGCTGAGTTGCAGCAGCTCCAGCATGGTCTCGCGGCGCAGATCCTCGACCAGGGTCAGCGCCGCTTCCGGCACGCCGGCCTCGCGCAGGGCGCGCTGCAGGGCGCGCGCGATCGCGGTGTTGGAGTGAATTGCTTCCGAGCCGCCACGCAGGATCACGCCATTGCCGGCCTTGATGCACAGTGCTGCCGCATCGGCGGTCACATTCGGGCGCGCTTCGTAGATCATCGCGATCACCCCCAGCGGCACCCGCACCTTTTGCACAACAATGCCGTTGGGGCGAACGTCCTCGCGCGTGACCTGGCCGACCGGATCGGGCAGTTGCGCCACCTCGCGCAGCGCGGCGGCGATGCCGGCCAGGCGCTTTGTGTCCAGCGCCAGACGATCCAGCATCGCCGTCCCCACGCCCTTCGCGCGCGCTGCCTCCAGATCGCGCGCATTCGCCGCCAGGATCACCGCCGCATCCTGTTCCAGCGCGGCCGCCATCGCCTCCAGCAAGGCCTGCTTGGCAGACGCGGACAGTTGCGACAGCACTTGCGCGGCATCACGGCATTGCAGGGCTAGGGTTTTGATGGTCATTGGAGGGCCGGGATTGGGGAGTCGGGATTGGGGATTGGCAAAAGCGGCAACACCGTTTTATCACCACAGGGAATCAGTCGTCGGGACACGGAGGCAACGTTAGGGAAACGCGGTGCACATGCGTTTGCAAATCCCCAATCCCGACTCCTCAATCCCCGCTACAAAAGCACCAAATCATCGCGATGCACCACATTCTCGCCGTAGCTGTAACCGAGCATGGGCTCGATCTCGCGCGAGTGGCGGCGGGCGATGCGGCGGATATCCACCGCCGAATACTGGCTGACGCCGCGTGCCAGGCAGCGCTCGCCGGCGTCGTCACGCAGGTGGATCTCCACCATGTCGCCACGCCGGAAGTCGCCCTGCGCACCGGCCACGCCGCCCGGCAGCAGCGAGGCGCCCTTGTCGGTCAGTGCGGCGGCGGCACCGGCATCGATCAGGATCGCGCCCGCTTCCACCGGCGCGTGCCGCAGCCAGTACTTGCGGGCGGCAATGCGCGTGCGTGCGGCGTGGATACGCGTGCCGTGCAGGCGATCCTGCGCCAGGGCACGCACCACATCGCCATTTCGGCCGTTGAACAGATAGGTTTCGATGCCGGCCGCGCCGGCCTTTGCGGCGGCTTCCAGCTTGGTGCGCATGCCGCCGGTGCCCACGCTGCTGCCGCTGCCGCCGGCCATCGCCAGCACCTCGGCGGTGAGTTCGGTCACCTCGTCGAGTGGCCGCGCCAGCGGATTGCTGCGCGGGTCGGCGCTGTACAGCCCGTCGATATCGGTGGCGATGAACAAGGCATCGGCATCGACCAGGGCGGCGACGATCGCGGCCAGGTTGTCGTTGTCGCCCAGCTTGAGCTCGTCCACCGACACGGTGTCGTTTTCGTTGATCACCGGCAACGCGCCCAGCCGCAACAACTCGCCCAGGGTGGCGCGTGCGTTGAGATAGCGGCGGCGATTACGCAGGTCGTCGTGGGTGAGCAACACCTGCGCCACCGGGCGCTCGAAAAAGCGCTGCCAGAGCGCGATCAACTGCGCCTGCCCCAGCGCAGCCAGCGCCTGCCGCGCGGCGATCGGCGCACCGGCCTCGGCAGCCCTCGGCAGGATCGCGCGGCCGGCGGCCACCGCACCCGATGACACGATCACCAGCTCGCGCCCGGCCATCAGGTTGGCCGAGACGAACTGCGCCAGCCCCAGCGCAAAACGCGGCGACAGGCCACCGCCATCGGCGGCGAGCAGGCTGCTGCCGACCTTGAGCACCGCGCGTCGCCATGGCGGCAGCGCCTGCTCGGTAAATGACGCAGCAGTGGCGATGGGCGTGCTCATGGCGACAACCTGCTCAGTGCGTGTTCCACTCATGGACGGTCAGCGTGGAGGCATCGCGCAGCGCCAATGGGTCGCGCGCGACGATCTGCTGTGCGTCCTCCAGGCTGGCGACGTTGATCAATACGTACGCGCCGCCGCTGCCATCGCTGAAGCCGCCGGTCAGTTCCAGCTGCCCGGCCGCCCGCAGCGTGTCGAGAAATGCACGGTGCGGCTGCACCACGTCGGCCGGAAAATCCGGCTTGCGCATCGCCACTACCAGATAGCGTGTCGCCATCAGCCTGCCTCCTTGTCGGGTGTTGCCTCGCTACGGCCGAACGGCGCGGAAATCACCAGAAAGCGCGCTTCCATCTCGGACAGGTTGTGCATCTGATGGGTGGAACCGGGCGGCACATGCAGGCCCTGCCCGACCCCGAGCACATGCTGCTCGCCATCCAGCTGCAGCATCACCTCGCCGGCCAGCACATAGAAAAAATGCCGCGCGCGGCTGTGCCGGTGACGCAGCTCGGCCGCGCCGGGCGGCATGTGCTCTTCGAGCACGCTCAGGTTGGGGTCGCGCAACAGGTGCCAGCCGTCGCTGGCTTCGCCCCAGGGGTAATGCTCGGCGGTGTCGGTGCTGATCACGGCCATCAGACCAGCGCCTGCCAGCGGGCACGCAGGACGTCCAGCTGCAGATCTGCGGCGGCGCCTGGCGAGACGCGGGCGGCCAGGCTGCCTTCCGGCGTGCGCCCCTGCCCTGCAGTGTCGGCCGATTCCGCGGCCGCCTTGTAGGCCTCGCGGAACGGCACGCCGGCAACCGCCGCTTCCACCGCCACGTCGGTGGCGTACATGCCCGAATCGATCGCCGCACGCAGCTTGTCCGGACGCCATTCCAGATTGGCCAGCAGGGCCGGCAGCAGTTCCAGTGCCGCCAGGCCACGCCCGAAGCCGTGCACGATGGCGCCCTTGCTGTTCTGCAGGTCGCGGTGATAGCCCGATGGCAGCGACAGCAGCTGTTCGATCTCGGTCCGCGCGGCGGCCACGCTGGCGTGGGTGGCACGCATCAGTTCGATCACGTCGGGGTTACGCTTGTTCGGCATGATCGAGCTGCCGGTGGTGTATTGCGCCGGCAACGCGACGAAGGCGAACTCGCCGCTGGTGAACAACGACAGATCCCAGGCGATCCGGCGCAGGTCCAGCGTTGCGCTGCCAAGCGCCTCAAGCGCGGCCAGTTCGTACTTGCCACGCGAGAGCTGCGCATAGATCGGCGACACCTGCAGCCGTGCAAAGCCCAGCTCGGCAGTGGTATGCGTACGGTCCAGCGGCAGGTTGACGCCATAACCGGCGGCGGTGCCGAGCGGATTGCTGTCCACCAGGCGCAAAGTATCAGCCGCACGCACCGCGTCGTCGATAAAGGCCTCGGCCCAGCCCGCCCACCACATGCCGGCCGAGGACACCACCGCACGCTGGATATGCGTATAGCCCGGCACTGGCAGCGCAGCTTCTGCCTGCGCGCGGTCCAGCGCCACCTTGGCGATCTCCGCGCCAAGCTCGGCCACGCGTTGCAGCTTGTCCTTCAACCACAGGCGCGTGGCGACCAGGATCTGGTCGTTACGGCTGCGCCCGGTGTGGATCTTGCGGCCGGCATCGCCCAGCCGTTCGGTCAGGCGCGCCTCGATCGCCGAGTGGCAATCCTCGTAGCGCTCGTCCAGCACGAACGCGCCACTGCGGAAATCGGCCGCCAGCAGGTCGAGCTGCTCGCTCAGTCCGCCCAGCTCCTGCAGCGACAGGATGCCGATGTGCTGCAGTCCCTGCGCATGCGCCTTGCTGGCAGCGATGTCGTACAGGAAGAACTCGCGGTCCAGGATGACGTCGTCGCCGGCCAGGAAGCTCTGGATCTTGGCGTCCACCGCCACGCCGGGTTTTTGCCACAACAGATTGGTCATCGGAAAGCGTCTCGAAATAAATTGTCAGCTTAAATCCCCGCACACGGAGGTGCGGGCTGTTGCGAGGGACTCGCATCTTTGAATCCCCGCACAAGGATGTGTGGGCTCTTGCGAGGGAATCGCACCTTTGAATCACCGCACAAGGCTGTGTGGGCTCTTGCGAGGAACTCGCATCATCAGCCAATCGCAGTCAATTCGTCCCAGCCCAACGCCAGGTTGAGATTCTGCATCGCCTGCGTCGCCGCGCCCTTGAGCAGGTTGTCCAGCGTTGCCACCACCACCACGCGCTTGTTGCCCGGCGCCAGCGTCACGCCGCCGATCTGCACGCCATGCCTGCCGGCGATGCGGCTGACCCACGGCGCTTCATCGACGATCTCGATCAACGGCTCGTCGGCGTAACGCTGCGTGTAGCACGCCTGGACCTGCTCGCGCGTCAGCGCTTGCTGCAGCCACAGGTTGACGGTCATGGTGATGCCACGGAAATGCGGCGCCACATGCGGCATGAACTCTACCGGCACGCCGAGCTGCGCAGAGACTTCGCGCTCGTGCATGTGGTTGGTCAGCGCATACGGCATCAGGTTATCGGCCAGCAACTCGGGGTTGTTCTTATCCGACGGCGTGGTGCCCGCGCCGGAATACCCGGACACGCCGAAACACTGCGGCGGGCCGGCCAGTTGGTCGAGCAAGGGCGCGATCGTCAGCTGCATCGCGGTGGCATAGCAGCCCGGATTGCTGATGCGTCGCTGCCCGGCGTAGCTGCCGCGCGTCAGCTCCGGCAGCCCGTAATACCAGGCCGGATCGAAGCGGTAATCGGCCGACAGATCGATCAGCAGCGTCTGCGGCCTGGCCGAGTCGATCGCCGCGACGAAGGGCTCGGCCTTGCCGTTGGGCAATGCCAGGATCACCACGTCGGCGGCCTTGGCGGCCACCGCATCGGCATCCAGGCTCTCGTAGCGCAGCTCGCCGCGATACGCCGCGTTGTGCTCGGCCACCGGTTGCCCGGCCAGCTCGCGCGAGGACACGAACAGCAGCTGCAGATGCGGGTGTGCCGCCACCAGCTTGATCAATTCCGATCCGGTATGCCCGCGGGCCCCGACGATGCCGATGGTCGTTGTTTGAACAGTCATGCGTTTGCTTCCAGGCGGAACTGCAGGTGGCGTTTGACCCCGGCCCATTCCGTATCGATGATGGAGAACACCACGGTGTCGCGCGGCGTGCCGTCAGGGTGGCGGGTGTAATTGCGCAGCACGCCGTCCTGCTTTGCACCGAGCCGCGCAATCGCCGCGCGCGAGGTGTGATTGAACCAACTGGTCTCGAACACCACGCTCAGGCAGCCCAGCGTTTCGAAGGCGTGCTGCAGCAGCATCCGCTTGGTGTCGGTATTGACGCCGCTGCGCTGCACGCGCGGCGCGTACCAGGTGTAGCCGATCGACAGCTTGGGCACTGTCGCATCCAGCCCGTAATAGCGTGTGCAGCCGACGACCTCGCCGGCCGCATCGCATA
The DNA here is from genome assembly GCF_040202385.2 of Xanthomonas sp. WHRI 6108. NCBI lineage: Bacteria > Pseudomonadati > Pseudomonadota > Gammaproteobacteria > Lysobacterales > Lysobacteraceae > Xanthomonas > Xanthomonas sp. WHRI 6108. The sequence continues at coordinate 2,608,962 of NZ_CP168198.1, forward strand.
CCACGTAAGGCAGCACCCGCCCGTCGGCTTGCGCATCCAAGGCCGCGCCCACGTAGTCGTCCACCTGCGCCGGTGCCGGCACGCCGGTGTACCACAGCCGCGACAAGGCCCCATCGCCCAGCGCAGCGCGCAGACCATCGGCATGCGCAGTCCGTAATGGTTCCAGTGTTGCGTGTTGCCCGCGTAGCGTGGGCAGCTCGCGCCAAAGCGCTGGCAATGCGACGGGCGCCATCGTACTCAGCCCAGCAGCGTCGGCTGACGCGTCGCGCAATGCGCCACGCAGTGCTGGATCTGCTCGAAGTTCTCCAGCCCGTACCAGAACACCTTCCACTTCTCCTGCTTGATGCAGCCGTCGGACTCGGCGTAGTAGAAAATGTTGACCTGGTTGTTGTGACGCGAGCGCCAGAACAGTTGCGGGGTTTCCTCGCGCATCACGTTCCACACCGCACGGCCCAGGCCTTCGCCCTGGGCGTCGTCGAGCACGGCGAACTTGTCCAGGTAGATCAGCGCGCTTGCACCCAGCATGCCTTCGTCGGTAAGGATCACCGCGGCGCGGTAGTTCTCGCTGACATAGGCGCGCAGCAACCTGGTGTTGCTGAAGTAATCGGGCACCAGCGTACGGCCGAAACTGGATTCGATCAGCGTCCTGAGCCGCGGTAGGTCCAGTTCGTCCCAGGAGGTCGCGCGCAGCACGCGCTCGCCGCGCCGCACCAGCGTGCCCGAGCCCTTGTGGGTGAACAGTTCCTTGGCCAGATCGGCCGGCCGGGTGATCGACACCGACGACTCCAGCGGCAGGCGATCGAGCAGATCCTTGATCTGTTCGATCTTCACCCGCATGCCACCGTTGATCCACGGCTGCTGCATCAGATGGTCGAACTCGGTGGACAGGTTGATCGAGTCGATCACCTTGCCATCGGCATCCAGCAGACCGCCGGTGCCGGTGAGGAAGATGATCTTGTACGGCTGCAGCTCTTGCACCAGTTCGTTGGCGGCAAAATCCGCGTTGACGTTGAGGATCTGCCCGCTCGGCGTCTCGCCTAGGCTGGTGATCACCGGAATCGAGCCGGCCTGCAGGCTGGCTTCGATCGGCGCCAGGTTGACCGCCTTGACCTCACCGACCAGGCCGTAGGTGTCGCGGTCCAGATACTGCGCTTCGAATACGCCGCCGGTGATCGAGGTCGCACGCGCGCCGTTCTGCTGCAGCGCCTCGACCAGCTTGAGGTTGGAGGCCTGGAACACCTTGCGCACGATCGCCAGCGCTTCCGGCGAGGTCACCCGCAAGCCGTTGACGGTGCGCTTCTCGATACCGGCCGCCGACAGTTCGGCATCCAGCTGCGGGCCGGCGCCATGCAGCACGATCGGGGTCAGCCCCACTTCCTGCAGGAACGACAGCGACGAGGTCAGCGCGTCCAGGTCGTCGCGCAGCACCGCGCCGCCCACCTTGACCACCGCAAAGCGTTTGGCATCCAGCTGCGAGAAACGCTTGAGGTACTGGCTGATTTCCTTGGCGCTGGCCATGCTCGAAAGCAGGCGCACGATGGTCTGGCGGGTCTGTTTGTGGGGCTGTGCGGAGAGGGACATTGCCGTGATCGAAGAGAGGAATGGCCGCGCCTGGGCGCGGAACGCGGCTTCAGCTTGAGCCGTTGATGATGCGATGTACCGACTCGGCGTAACGCTGCAGCTGCGCAAGCGTCACGAACTCGTCGGCGGTGTGCGCCTGGGCGATATCGCCGGGGCCATAGACCAGGGCTGTGTAACCGCCGGCCGAAAACAGCGAGGCCTCGGTCCAGAAATCCACTGCATTGCCGATCGGCAGGTCCAGCGCATCGGCCACATCGCGGGCGGCCAGGCGGCGTTCCTCGGCCCGCGCGATATCGCCGGACGGCAGGCTGGGGCCGCGGAAGGTTTCTTCGAAATGCGCCGCGTGTGGATCGGCAAATCCGGCAAACGTCGCCAGCAAACCGTCCACGTCCATCGACGGCAGCGGACGAAAGCCGAAACGCAGCTCGGCCGCCGGCGCGATCATGTTGGCCTTGATGCCGCCCTCGACCCGACCGATGTTGAAGCGCAGGCCGGTCAGGCCGCCGAAACGCGCATGCGCCAGCGACTCGACATGGTCCAGCGCCCTGCCGCCCCAACGCATCGCCTGATGCAATGCACTTGCGGAAGGATCCTGCTTGCCCGAGGCATGCCCGGCACGCCCGGCAAACCGCATCAGCACCGAGCTGATGCCGCGATGCGCCAGCACCGCCTCGCTCATGGTCGGCTCGGCGACCAGCACCGCCTCATACGGCACACCGCGCGCCAGGAACGCGGCGATGCAGCGCGGGTCGTTGGCTTCCTCGTCGGAGGAAAACAGGAAGGCCGCATCGCCCTGCCCGGCATTGGCCGCTGCCACCAGCGCCGCTGCCGCACCCTTGATGTCGCAGACGCCCAGGCCGATCACGCGATCGTCGGTACGCCGCATCACGTGCGGATCGGCACTCCAGTGCGGCGAATCCGGCACCGTGTCCAGATGCACGTTGAACAGATACTTCGGCGTTCCGCGCACCGCATACAGGCTGACCGCACCGGCACCGTGGTCGATCACCTCGACCTGGAAACCGGGCAGCTGCGCGCGCAGATAATCGAAGATGCCGCCCTCGGCAGCGATCGCCCGCGGCGGATTGCGGGTGTCGAAGGACACCAGCTGTTCCAGGTGTTCGAGAGTGGAGGCAAGTAGATCGGTCATGTCGGTTTGATCAATGGTCCGAAGTGGCGGCTAACAAAAGTCACAACTGCACCGTGGTGCGAGGCTGCGCGAACAACGTCTACAGCGCATCCAGGCCACCCTTCTCCCACCGGGAGAAGGTGCCCCGAAGGGGCGGATGAGGGGACGGGCGAAGCCGAGTGCACCGCACCCTGCGGGAGCTTCGCTCGCACCCTCACCTCAACCCCCGCTCCGCGCCCCGGCCCGCGCTTGCGGCGCGGGCGCTCCAAGGCACACGCGCCAGTGGCGCCTAAGCCGTGCCTTCTCGCCCCGGGGAAAGGGGCTTTAGATCCTCAGCGATTCACCTGGGCATACAGCGTCGAGCTCATCCCGAACAGCTTGATGAAGCCTTCCGCTTCCTCCACGCCCCAGTCGGCCGACTGCGCATAGGTCGCGCCCTTGGTGTTGAGCAGGTGCGGCGAACGCACCGCCACCGCATCGACGCGGCCACCGCGGGTTTCCAGCGTGACCTCGCCGTTGACCTTGGCCTGCGACGACTTCAGGAACGCCTCGATGTCGGTCTTGAGCGGGTCGTGATAGAAGCCCTCGTACACCAGCTCCACCCACTTGCGCGCCACATCCGGCTTGAAGCGGTTCTGCTGCTTGGTCAGCACCGCATCTTCCAGCGCGCGGTGCGCGGTCAGCAGCGAGATCAGGCCCGGCGCTTCGAACACGATGCGGCCCTTCAACCCGATTACGGTATCGCCGGTATAGACGCCACGGCCCACGCCGTAGGGCGCGAACAGCTTGTTCAGCTGGGCCAGGATCTGCTCGCCCGGCAGCGCCTTGCCGTTGAGTTCAACGGCCTCGCCTTCGACGAACTTCAGGGTGACGGTCAGCGGCTCGACCGGCCACTCGCTGCGCGGCGCGCACCAGCCACGCGCACCCTCGCCCGGCGCTTCCCAACGGTCGATCTCGCCGCCGGACATGGTCAGCCCGAGCAGGTTCTCGTTGATGGTGTAGGCCTGCTGCTTGGCGCGCACGCCAAAGCCGCGCTCTTCCAGATACCTCTGCTCGTAGGCGCGGGTCTGGGTGTGTTCTTTCTGGATCTCGCGGATCGGCGCCACGATCTGGTAATCGCCCAGTGCCTTCACTGCCAGGTCGAAACGCACCTGGTCGTTGCCCATGCCGGTGCAACCGTGCGCGATGCTGCGCGTGCCCAGTTCCTCGGCGCGCTTGAGCGCGGCGTCGACGATCAGGTAACGGTCGGACACCAGCAACGGATACTGGCCCTGATAGCCCTCGCCCGCCCACACGAACGGCTTGACGAAGCCCTGCCAGATGGCCGGACCGCCATCGACGGTGACATGGCTGGCGGCACCGAGTTCGGCCGCGCGCTTTTCGATGAAATCACGCTCCTCGGCATCCACCCCGCCGGTATCGGCAAACACGGTGTGCACCGCGTAGCCCTGCGCCTGCAGATACGGAATGCAGAAGCTGGTATCCAGGCCACCGGAGAACGCCAGGACGATGTCCTTCTTTGTGCCGGGATTGGAGAGTGGGGATTCGGGATTGGTGGAAGCGGTCTGCTGCGACATGGGGGTCTCTTTAGAAGTTGACTAGGTTGGGTCGGGAGCCGGGTTCGCCGTTGCGAATCCCACATCCCCAATCACGAATCCCGGCTGCCCTGGCCCACCAGGGCAGCCATGATCGCCTTCTGCACATGCAGGCGATTCTCGGCTTCATCGATGGCGATGCAGTTGGGCGAATCCATCACCGCGTCGGTGGCCTTGACGTTGCGACGCAGCGGCAGGCAGTGCGAGAACACGCCGTTGTTGGTCAGCGCCATCTTGCGTTCGTCGACGATGAAGTGCTGGTACTGGTCGCGGATCGGCTTTTCCGGCTCCCAATTGCCGAAGAACGGCAACGCGCCCCAGCTCTTGGCATACACCACGTCGGCACCGGCGTAGGCACTGTCGATGTCGTGGCTGACCTGCAGCGAGCCGCCGCTTTCGGCCACGTTCTGCGCTGCCCAGTCCATGTAGCGCGGGTCCAGGATGTAGTCAGGCGTCGGGCACAGCAGGGTCACGTCCATGCCCATGCGGGTGGCGATCGTCAGCGCGGAATTGGCCACCGCGGTGTTCAACGGCTTGGGGTGATAGGTCCAGGTCAGCACGTACTTCTTGCCGCGCAGATCCTGGGTGCCGAAGTGTTCCTGCAACGCCATCGCGTGCGCCAGCTCCTGGCACGGGTGGGTGATGGTCTCCATGTTGATCACCGGTACCGGCGAATACTTGGCAAAGCTCCTGAGCACCTGGTCCTCGCGGTCCTTGGACCAGTCGACGAACTTCGGGAACGCGCGCACGCCGATCAGGTCGACATAACGGCCCAGCACCCGCGCCACTTCGGCGATGTGCTCTTCGGTGTCGCCATCCATCACCGTGCCCAGATTGAACTCGATCGGCCAGGCGTCCTTGCCCGGCTGCAGCACCACCGCATGCCCGCCCAGCTGGAACGCGCCCAGCTCGAAGCTGGTGCGGGTGCGCATGGACGGGTTGAAGAACACCAGCGCGATCGACTTGCCCTTCAGCTCGCTTCCCAGCTTGTTGCGTTTGAACAACGCGGCCTGGGTCAACAGCGCGTCCAGTTCGGCGCGGCTCCAGTCCTGGGTGTTCAAGAAGTGCTTCAGTGACATCGATCGATCCTTGTGCTGCGTGCTTCTGCTGCGTGGTCCGCCAGGAGCGGCGGGGTGCGCGACATGCGCGTTTCTTGCGGTTGAAACTTTTGTGACGTCAAAACGAAAAAACCCAGCCTGCGGGCTGGGTTTTCAACGGCGGAACAGCAAAACGCTCCGGTTACCCAGCGAAAATGTGGGATTCCGGTCGGCGGGCACGCGAGGTCATGCCGGAGGCCATCCGGGCGGCGCTGGTGTCGTGCTGAAAGGCGTTTGCGTACATAGGGCGCGAATCCTCGCATGCATGCGGGCACGGCGCAACCGCCGCGCGGCTCAGCGCGGCGGCGCGACGATGGCGTCGGGGATGTAGGGGGTGACCGACACGCGGACGCGCAGCCGGTTACCCGGGTCTTCCGGCAGCCGCGAACGGTACTTGGTGCCCTTGTAGACGTAATCCACATCGAAGGCGATCGGCCGCCGGAACTCGCGCGGCACTTCCACCACCCGGCAGTTGCGCCGTGTGCTGGTCGGCGGCACCGCCATCGGCACGGACGCCGGCTCGGGGCGACGGGAGAACATCTCCTTGACCGAATCCACCATCCGGTTGATACGGCCTTCGTCCTCGACCGGTGCCGCTGCTACCGGCGCGACCTGCTCGGCCTCGCACTGTTCCTCCATGCGGGTGGCACGCAGGGTCTGATAGACCGGCTCGACATTGAGCACCTGCGCGTAATCCAGCTTCACGTTCTCGATCACCACCACCCGGTTCTTGGGATCGGTTTCCGCCGCGTGCGCTGACGATGCCTGCCAGGCGAACACACAGAGCAGCAGGAAGAACGGGGAAGGTCGCATCAGTACCAGGAGGGCGCAGCCAGGCAATACGTAAGTGTATGGAGCTTGCGATCCCTTGGGCTGAACGCAGCCCATCCGGTCACCGGCGCTGCTGCGCGCGTGCGGTTGGTTCGCCACATCGCCGCGACCGGCTAGAATCGCCCGGTTATCCTTTTTCAGATGCCGATGAGCCTGCGCCTGCACAACAACCTGACGCGGCGGGTCGAGCCGTTCGCACCGCTCGATCCGTCCAGCCCCACTCTGTATGTGTGCGGCCCCACCGTCTACAACTACGCGCATATCGGCAACGCCCGCGGCCCGGTCGTGTTCGATGTGCTGGCCGCCCTGCTGCGCCGGCGCTATGGCGCGCTACGCTACGCGCGCAACATCACCGACGTGGACGACAAGATCAACGCCGCCGCGCAGGCGCAGGGCGTGCCGATCTCGACCATCACCGACCGCTTCGCCGCGATCTACCGCCAGGACATGGCCGCGCTCGGCGTGCAGCCGCCGGACATCGAACCGGAAGCGACCGCGCATATCCCGCAGATCGTGGCGATGATCGAGCAGCTGATTGCCAACGGACATGCCTATGCCGCCGAAGGCCATGTGCTGTTCGCGGTGGCCAGCTTTGCGCACTACGGCAAGCTCTCGCGCCGCGACCCGGACGAGATGCTGGCCGGCGCGCGCGTGGACGTGGCGCCGTACAAGCGCGACCCCGGCGACTTCGTGCTGTGGAAGCCCTCCAGCGACGAGCTGCCCGGCTGGGACTCGCCCTGGGGCCGCGGCCGCCCGGGTTGGCATATCGAATGCTCGGCGATGGCTGCCGCGCACCTGGGCCCGACCATCGACATCCATGCCGGCGGCGTGGACCTGCAGTTCCCGCATCACGAGAACGAGATCGCGCAGAGCGAATGCGCGCATGGCGGGGCGACCTTTGCACGGTTCTGGCTGCACAACGGCATGCTCAATTTCAGCGGCGCCAAGATGAGCAAGTCGCTGGGCAACATCGAGACCGTGCACGACCTGATCGCCCGCCACCCGCCCGAGGCGCTGCGCTACGCACTGCTGAGCGCGCATTACCGGCAGCCGCTGGACTGGTCCGATGGCCTGATCGACCAGGCCAAGAACACGCTGGACCGGCTGTACGGCACCTTGCGCGACCTGGCCGCGGCCGAACACGCTGCCGGGATCGCCCCCGTGCAGCCGGCCACGATTCCCGACGAGGTGGAAGCCGCGCTCGACGACGACCTCAACACCCCGCTTGCGCTGTCGGTCATCGCCAGCATTGCCTCCGAGGCCCGCGCGCTGCGCACCCAACTCGCACAGGGCAGCGACGCATCGGCAGGTGTTGCCGCGCTGTCCGGGCTGAAGTCGCGGCTGCTCGGCGCAGGCCTGGCGCTGGGCTTGCTGCAGCAGGACCCGGCCGCCTGGTTCTCGCGCGGCACCGACGCCGGCGACGATGCGCGCATCACGGCGCTGGTCGAGGAACGCAATGCCGCCAAGAAAGCCAGGGACTTCGCCCGCGCCGACGCCATCCGCACGCAGCTGGCCGACGAAGGCATCGTGCTGGAAGACACCCCGCAAGGCGTGCGCTGGAAGCGCGCATGACCCTCCGCCCTTCTCCCTTTGGGGGAAGGTGCCCCGTAGGGGCGGATCAGGGTGCGAGCGCAGCCACATGCACCTTCCTTGCGGTAAGGGCGAAGCCACCCGCATCGAATTCCAGCGAGGCTTTGCCCGTACCCTCGCCCCAACCCCCGCTCCGCGCCCCGGCCCGCGCTGGCGGCGCGGGCGCTTCAAGGCACGCGCGCCCATGGCGCGCAAACCGCGCCGCCTTCTCGCCCCGGCGGGTGATGGGCGCCATTGCGGTGTCGCCGGGCAGCGCTACCACCGACCGAATCTGGATTTTCTGATGACCACCACCCCCTTCCCGCTTGAACCCACCGCCGTCGACGCACAGGCCTCCATTGCCGAGGAGTTCTCCTTCTTCGGCGACTGGTCCGAGCGTTACCAGTACCTGATCGACCTGGGCCGCAAGCTGCCCAGCTTCCCCGAACAGTGGAAGACCGAAGAACACCGCCTGCATGGCTGCCAGTCGATGGTGTGGATCGTGCCGGAGGGCAATGCCGAGCGGCTGGACTTCCACGCCGTCAGCGACTCGGCGATCGTCTCCGGGCTGATCTATCTGGCCTTGCGCGTTTACTCCGGGCGTAGCGCGCAGGAGATCCTGGCCACCGAGCCGGACTACATCGCCGGCATCGGGCTGGCCAAGCACCTGTCGCCGACCCGCAGCAACGGCGTGGCGGCAATGCTGGCTTTCATCCGCGACACCGCCCGCGCCCAGCAGTGAGCACGCCGACGCCCTCACCTGCCGCTTCGCTGCGTACGCTGCTCGCCCACCCCGGCTTCGGCCTGGTGCTGCTGTACCGCGTGGCGGCGATGCTGTCGTACCAGATCGTCGCGGTCACGGTCGGCTGGCATATCTACGAGATCACCCGCAATCCGCTCTCGCTCGGGCTGATCGGCCTGGCGGAGATCCTGCCGTTCTTCTGCATCGCGCCGTTTGCCGGCTATCTGGTCGATCATCTGCCGCGCCGACGCCTCGGCATGGTCGCGGTGCTGGGCCTGGTCGCCACCGCGTTGCTGCTGTTGGCCATCACCCATGGTTGGCTGCCGGTGCAGGGCGTGTGGCCGATCTACGCGGCCATCGCGCTGACCGGTGCGGCGCGCTCATTCCTGTCGCCGGTCTACAACGCGCTGTTCGCGCGTGCGCTGCCGCGCGAGGCGTTCGCGCGCGGCGCCAGTATCGGCAGCGTCACCTTCCAGGCCGGCATGGTGATCGGCCCGGCGCTGGGCGGCGTGCTGGTCGGCTGGGGCGGCAAGGGCCTGGCCTATGGCGTGGCCGCCGGCGTGGCGCTGGTGGCAATCCTGGCGCTGGCGCTGCTGCGTGTCAGCGAGCCAGTCAACGCAGGCCCGCGTGCGCCGATCTTCCGCAGCATCGCCGAAGGCGCGCAGTTCGTACTGTCCAACCAGATCATGCTGGGCGCGATGGCGCTGGACATGTTCTCGGTGCTGCTGGGCGGCGCGGTGTCGATGCTGCCGGCCTTCATCCACGACATCCTGCATTACGGCCCGGAAGGCCTGGGCATCCTGCGCGGCGCCCCGGCACTGGGCTCGATCGTGGTCGGCGTGTGGCTGGCGCGGCACCCGCTGCAGCGCAATGCCGGGCGCATCCTGATGCTGTCGGTGGCCGGCTTCGGTCTGTGCACCATCGCGTTCGGCCTGTCGCGGCATTTCTGGCTGTCGGCGGCGATCCTGCTGGTCTACGGCATGTGCGACGGGGTGTCGGTGGTGGTGCGCCAGACCATCCTGCAGCTGGCCACGCCCGATGCGATGCGCGGCCGGGTGTCGTCGATCAACGGCATCTTCATCGGCTCGTCCAACGAGCTGGGTGCGTTCTACGACGGGGTGATGGCACGCCTGGTCGGCCTGGTGCCGGCGGTGGTGATCGGCGGCTGCGTGACCCTGGGCGTGGTCGCCACCACCGCCTGGAAGGCGCCCAAGCTGCGCAAGCTGGATCTGCGCGACCTGCAGTGAGGTCTGCGGCAGTGAGGTTTGCGACGGTGCCCGCAGGTCTGATCGATATCACCTGATCGATGCCTGCCTGGCCGCATGACACGCGCCAGGCGTGTCGACCACTGCAACGTCCGTTGCGCTGGCACGATGCGCATAAAAAAACCCCGCACATGGCGGGGTCTTTCAGTCGACGGACAAGGCCTAACGATCAGTCGCCCTGCTGCTTCTGCAGGTGCTCCCAACGCTCCTGGGCGTCGATGGTGCGTTCGGCGGTCAGGCGCGCTTCCAGCCGGTCCAGGCCGATCTCTTCGCCGGTGTCCACGCAGTAACCGTAGTCGCCGTCTTCCAGACGCTTGAGCGTGCTGTCGATCTTGCCGATCAGCTTGCGATGACGGTCGCGGGTGCGCAGCTCCAGCGAGTTCTCGGTCTCGCGCGTTGCACGCTCGGCTTCGTCGCCGATGTCGCGCACTTCTTCGCGCAGGTTTTCGATGGTCTGCTTGGACTCTTCGATCAGGTCGTTGCGCCAGCTCTGCAGACGCTGACGGAAGTACTCCTGCTGCAGCTTGCTCATGTACTCCTCATCGGCTGCAGGCTTGTAGCCCTGCGGCAGGATCGGACGGCCGGTTGCCTCATCGGTCTTGTACTCGACCACCTTGTACTTGGTCTTGGGGGTCGGGCTGGACGGCTTGGAGGTCACGGCCACAGCCACCTTGCCGACCGGACGGGTCGCGGCGGGCTTGGCGGGGGCTTCGGTTTTGGTTGGCGTTTTTGCTGAAGATTTCGAAACGGGCACGGGATTCTTGAGTGACGGGGTCGCAGGCTTTGCCGGCTTCGCAGGGGCGGCCTTGGAGGCCGGTGCGGGCGCGGGCTTTTCAGCCTTGACCGGGACTGACTTGGCCGGAGTCGGCTTGGTAGCCGGCTTCGGTACGGACTTGGGCGCCACCGGCTTGGCGGCCGGTTTGGCGGCAGCCGGAGCTGCCTTGTTCGCCGCCGGCTTGGCAGCACGCTTGGCGACAGAAGATTTTACAGGTTTGGCGGCCGCGGGTTTGGACGCTGCGGTCTTGGCGACCGGCGCCGGCTTGGCCGCGGTCTTGCTCGCAGCTGCCTTCTTGGCAACCGCTTGCTTGGCAGCCGGCTTGACCTGCTTGGCGGCCGGTTTTGCAGCGGCAGGCGCCGCTGCCTTCTTCGCAACGGGTTTGGCGGACTTCTTGGCGGCCTCTACGGCCTTTTTTGCAGGTTTTTTAGCAGCCACGAAACGCTCATCCTTGGTTCCCCCGGGGCCCGGGAAAGCGGGCCTTTATAGCTTACCCCACGGACCCCCGGCAACCACGTATTAATCCAAGTGGCATATCATTGGCAAGTGATCTCACGCCTGCTCATCGCGCTGCTGCGCTTCTACAAGCGGTTCATCAGCCCCCTGCTGGGGCCGCGCTGCCGTTTCGCGCCCAGTTGCTCGGAATACGCGATGACCGCGATCGGCCGCTTCGGCCCGCTGCGCGGTTGTTGGCTGGCAATGCGCCGGCTCGGCCGCTGCCATCCCTTTCATCCGGGCGGGTTCGATCCCGTCCCCGACGCGCCCGCGTCCTCGCCCGCTTCCCCTTCCTGTAGTTGCAAAGGACCTCATCCATGAGCCGAACCCTCATCGTCAACGCCCGCCTGGTCAATGAAGGCAAGGAATTCGACGCCGATCTGCTGATCGAAGCCGGCCGCATCGCCAAGATCGCCAGCAAGATCGCCCCAGCCGCAGGCGACACCGTGGTGGACGCGGCCGGACGCTGGGTGTTGCCGGGCATGATCGACGACCAGGTGCACTTCCGCGAGCCGGGCCTGACCCACAAGGGCGATATCGCGACCGAATCCGGCGCCGCGGTGGCCGGTGGCCTGACCAGCTTCATGGACATGCCCAACACCAACCCGCCGACCCTGGACGCGGCCGCACTGCAGGCCAAGTACGACGCGGCAGCCGGGCGCGCCTGGGCCAACTACGGCTTCTACATGGGCGCCAGCAACGACAATCTGGCCGCGATCCAGACGCTGGACCCGAAGACCGCCCCGGGCATCAAGGTGTTCATGGGCGCCTCCACCGGCAACATGCTGGTCGACAACCCCGAGACGCTGGACGCGATCTTCCGCGACGCGCCGACGCCGATCATCACCCACTGCGAAGACACCCCCACCATCGATGCGACGCTGGCGCAGTACAAAGAGAAGTACGGCGACGCGTTGACCCCGGAGATGCATCCGGACATCCGCTCGCGCGAGGCTTGCCTGAAATCCTCGCTGCTGGCGGTGTCGCTGGCGCGCAAGCACAACACCCGCCTGCACGTGCTGCATATCTCCACCGCCGACGAGCTGGCGCTGTTCGAAGCCGGCCCGCTGGTCGATGCCGAGGGCAAGCTGCGCAAGCGCATCACCGCCGAGACCTGCATCCACTTCCTGCGCTTCGACCGCAGCGACTACGCGCGGCTGGGCAACCTGATCAAGTGCAACCCCGCGATCAAGGACGCCGACGACCGCCTGGCACTGATCCAGGCGCTGGCCGAGGACGTCATCGACGTGCTCGCCACCGACCACGCGCCGCATACCTGGGAAGAAAAGCAGAAGCCCTACGCACAGGCGCCCTCCGGCCTGCCGCTGGTGCAGTACGCGCTGGTCGCCGCGCTGGAGCTGGTGCACGAGGGCAAGCTGCCGATCACCCGTATCGTGCAGAAGTTCGCGCATGCGCCGGCACAGTTGTTCGATGTGGAAGAACGCGGCTTCCTGCGCGAAGGCTATTTCGCCGACCTGGTGATGATCGACAACACTCCGTTCACCGTGAAGCGCGAGCAGGTGCTGTCCAAGTGCGGCTGGTCGCCGTTCGAGGGCACCACGTTCCGCTCGCGCATCGCCGCGACCTGGGTCAACGGCCAGCAGGTGTGGGATGGCGAACAATTGGTCGGCACTGCCGCCGGTCAGCGCCTGACCTTCGACCGCTGATGCGCGCAGCCCTGATTGGCGCCTGGCTTGCGCTGGCGCCGCTCTCGCTCGCTGCCGGCAGCGTCGCTGCGCAGTCCGCCGACGCCATGGAGGTGGTATTTCCGCAAAGCGCTTCGCAGGGCGCGCTGGTGATCGGCAAGGTGCCGGCGGGCAGCCAGGTGCAGTACGCCGGCCGCAGCTTGCGGGTCAGCGGCTATGGCAGCGTGGTGTTCGGCATCGGCCGCGACGCCAGCGGACCGTTGCAGGTGCAGATCACCCGGCCCGATGGCAGCAAACAGACCGCCAGCATTGCGGTGACGCCGCGCGACTGGCCGGTGGAGCGCGTCAACGGCGTGCCGCCCAAGACGGTCAATCCGCCTGCGGCGATCGCCGAGCGGATCAAGCGCGAGCAGGCGCAGGTCACCGCCGCGCGCGACCGCGACGATGCCCGCACCGATTTTGCCCAGGCCTTCATCTGGCCGGTGCAGGGCCGCATCAGCGGGCGCTTCGGCAATGCGCGGGTCTACAACGGCCAGCCCGGTGCCGGCCACTCGGGCATGGACATCGCCGCGCCCACCGGCACGCCGGTCAAGGCACCGGCTGCCGGCGTGGTGACCTTTGCCGCGCCGGACCTGTATCTGACCGGCGGCACCGTGCTGTTGGACCATGGCTTCGGGGTGAGTTCGAATTTTCTGCACCTGTCGCGCATCGACGTAAAGGTGGGCGACCGGGTGGAGCAAGGTCAGGTGATTGCCGCAGTCGGTGCCACCGGGCGCGCGACCGGGCCGCATCTGCATTGGGGGATGAACTGGTTCGATGTACGCATCGATCCGCTGCTGGTGCTTGAGCGCAGCAAATAGCTAGCGCGCGCGGTGTGCCGGCAGGGCCGGCGCGCGGCGGCATGGTGTCTGCGACCCACCCGTTGCGCTTGTGTTCGCCGCAGGGCTTTGGGGTATAACCGGGACGACCGTCGATCGTCACCGGGCATCGGTGGACGATCGGTCACTGGCCGTCGGTCCGGTGCCTAGCCGCCGGACCTGCGCCATCTCCCCTCCCCCGACCGCAGGAGATGTGCGACATGCGCAACGAGCAACTCAAACCCACCCTGGGCACCTGGCAACTGTGGGGGATCGCCGTGGGTCTGGTGATTTCCGGCGAGTATTTCGGCTGGAGCTACGGCTGGGGCACCGCCGGCACGCTGGGTTTTCTGGTGACCACGCTGCTGGTCGCGGTGATGTACACCTGCTTCATCTTCAGCTTTACCGAGCTGACCACCGCCATCCCCAATGCGGGCGGGCCGTTCGCCTACAGCCTGCGCGCATTCGGGACCTACGGCGGCATGCTGGCGGGCCTGGCCACGCTGATCGAATTCGTGTTCGCGCCGCCGGCCATCGCGATGGCGATCGGCGCCTATCTCAACGTGCAGTTCCCGACCCTGGACCCGCGCATCGCCGCGATCGGCGCGTATGCGATCTTCATGGGCTTGAACATCGTCGGCGTGGCGATCGCCGCCACCTTCGAGCTGATCGTGACCTTGCTGGCGGTGATCGAGCTGCTGGTGTTCATGGGCGTGGTGGCGCCGGGCTTCAGCGTTGCGCGCTTTGCCGCCAATGGCTGGGCCGGTAACGATGTGTTCGGCCCGGCCGCCATTTCCGGCATCTTTGCCGCGATTCCGTTTGCGATCTGGTTCTTTCTGGCGATCGAGGGCGCGGCGATGGCGGCCGAAGAGGCCAAGGATCCCAAGCGCACGATTCCGCGCGCCTACATCGCCGGCATCCTCACCCTGGTGGTGCTGGCGCTGGGCGTGATGGTGTTTGCGGGCGGGGTCGGCGACTGGCGTCAGCTCTCCAACATCAACGACCCGTTGCCGCAGGCAATGAAGGCCGTGGTCGGCAACAGCTCGACCTGGCTGCATATGCTGGTGTGGATCGGCCTGTTCGGCCTGGTGGCCAGCTTCCACGGCATCATCCTGGGCTATTCGCGGCAGTTCTTCGCGTTGGCGCGTGCCGGGTTCCTGCCGCACGGGCTGGCCAGGCTGTCGCGCTTTCGCACGCCGCATCGCGCGATTCTTGCCGGCGGCGCGATCGGCATCGCAGCGATCTGCAGCGACAGCGTGGTCAAGATCCAGGGCATGTCGCTGACCGCGGCGATGATCACCATGTCGGTGTTCGGCGCGATCGTGATGTATGTGATGAGCATGCTCAGCCTGTTCAAGCTGCGCCGCGCCGAACCCGGGCTGGAGCGCAGCTTTCGCGCGCCGGGCTATCCGGTGGTACCGGCAATCGCGCTGCTGCTGGCGCTGGTGTGTCTGGTGGCGATGGTCTGGTTCAACCCGATCGTGGCGCTGATCTTCGTGGGCCTGCTGCTGTTCGGTGCGCTGTGTTGCGTGCTGAGCTTGCGCAGCCAGGCCACGCCTGCGGCCAGTGCCAGATGAGCGGGTTCGCGTTTACCGCTGGCGGCGAGCGCTTCCAGTTTGCCGATCTCAAGACCTTGCTGGCCAAGGCCACGCCGCCGCGCTCGGGCGACCAACTGGCCGGGCTCGCCGCCGACTCCGGGCTGCAGCGGGTGGCCGCGCAGATGGCGCTGGCGGACCTGCCGCTGCGTCACTTCCTCGATGAAGCGGTGGTGCCGTACGAATCGGACGAGGTCACCCGCCTGATCGTCGACCAGCACGATGCGGCCGCATTTGCCGCGGTGGCGCATCTTACCGTCGGCGGCTTTCGTGATTGGCTGTTGAGTGCGCAGGCCGACGAAGCGGCACTGGCCGCACTGGCGCCCGGACTGACACCGGAGATGGTGGCGGCAGTCTCGAAGTTGATGCGCGTGCAGGACCTGATCCTGGTCGCGCAGAAGACGCGCGTGGTCACGCGCTTTCGCAATACGCTGGGCTTGCGTGGCCGCCTGTCCACGCGCCTGCAGCCCAACCACCCTACCGACGATGCCACCGGCATCGCCGCCAGCGTGCTCGATGGCCTGCTATACGGCAATGGCGATGCGGTGATCGGCATCAATCCTGCCAGCGACAGCCTGGCCGCCACCACCGCGTTGCTGCGCATGCTCGATGCGGTGATCACCGGCTACCAGATCCCCACGCAGTCCTGCGTGCTGGCGCACATCACCACCACCATCGACGCGATCAACCGCGGTGTGCCGGTGGACCTGGTGTTCCAGTCGATCGCCGGCACCGAAGCGGCCAATGCCAGCTTCGGCATCAATCTGGCGCTGCTGCAGGAAGGCCATGACGCCGGGGTGTCGCTGCGGCGCGGCAGCGTCGGCGACAACGTGATGTATTTCGAGACCGGCCAGGGCAGCGCGTTGTCGGCCAATGCGCATCATGGCGTCGATCAGCAGACCTGCGAGGTACGTGCCTATGCCGTGGCGCGGCAGTTCAAGCCGCTGCTGGTCAACACCGTGGTGGGCTTCATCGGCCCGGAATATCTCTACGACGGCAAGCAGATCATCCGTGCCGGGCTGGAGGATCACTTCTGCGGCAAGCTGCTGGGCGTGCCGATGGGCTGCGACATCTGCTACACCAATCATGCCGAAGCCGACCAGGACGACATGGACGTGCTGCTAACCCTGCTCGGCACCGCCGGCATCAACTTCATCATGGGCATTCCCGGCTCCGACGATGTGATGCTCAACTACCAGACCACCTCGTTCCACGATGCGCTGTATGCGCGCCAGGCACTCGGGCTGCGCGCTGCGCCCGAGTTCGAACACTGGCTGGAACAGCAAGGCATCCTGCGCCTGCGCGATGGCCGCTTCGAACTCGGTAGCGAGCTTCCCGCACCGTTCCGGCGTGCGCTGGAGCAATTGAACGCCGGCAGCGTGCAATGAGCAGCCCCACCACTCCTCCGCGCGATGCCTGGGCGCAGCTGCGTCAGCTCACACCGGCGCGCATTGCGCTGGGGCGCGTCGGCACCAGCCTGCCCACCGCGGCGCACCTGGATTTCCAGCTTGCGCATGCGCAGGCGCGCGATGCAGTGCATCTGGCATTCGACCCACAGCCGCTGCAGGCAGCGCTGCAACAGCGCGGGCGGGACAGCATTCTGCTGCACAGCGCGGCGGTGGACCGGCACACCTATCTGCAACGTCCGGATCTGGGCCGGCGCCTGGACGAGGATGCGGCCGCGCATCTGCGTGGCCTGACCGCGGTCCACGGCGGCGGGCGCGATATCGCGGTGGTGGTCGCCGACGGACTCTCTGCATTGGCGGTGCATCGACACGCAGCGCAGATGCTGGAGCATATCGACGCGCTGGCCGCACACGAAGGCTGGTCGTTGGCGCCGGCGGCGTTGATCGCGCAAGGCCGCGTCGCCATCGGCGACGAGGTCGGCGAACTGCTCAAGGCGCGTCTGGTGATCGTGCTGATCGGCGAGCGGCCAGGGCTGAGCTCGCCCGACAGCCTGGGCCTGTATCTGACCTATACCCCACGTGTTGGCCTGACCGACGCCGCGCGCAATTGCATTTCCAATATCCGCGCCGAAGGACTAAGTTACGCCGAAGCTACGCACAAGCTTGCGTACCTGCTGCGCGAATCGTTCCGGCGCAAACTGTCCGGCGTGCAACTCAAGGACGAAGCCGAGCAACCGGCGCTGCCGTCGTTGGGCGCGTCCGACGCCGCGCCGCGGACGTTTCTGCTTCCTGATGGCGCGCCATCAGACCCTGAAGCTGGGTGCGGCTAGCCGACCTAATTAGGTAAGCGCGCCATCGTGCGGATCGCTGGCCGCATAGGTGCTGGTCGGCAACTCGTTGTCGTGTGGATGGCGCAGGGCATTGCGTACATCTTCCGGCAGTTGCTCGACATCCAGCATCACCTTGCCGGAATGCACATCACGCACCACCGACGCAGGCAGCACGAAGTCGCCCCCGTTTTCGATATTGATGACCAGCTCGGCGCCATCCTTCCGCACCTCGCGGACGGCACCGACGCCGACTTCGCCATCGCGCAGAAATACCATCTGGCCGATTTCGATCTGTTGCATCTTGTTTCTCCTTTGGCAGGCAGCGCGTGAACGCGCAGTGCCATGAACGTTCTTGTGTGCAATCCAGGCTGACAACGCCGATCCAGCCTTACGACTGGATCGGCGCTTGCGCAAGCGACAGGACTGAATTTAGGACCGTGCACCATCGCGACGATCGTGCAGGCGTGCAGCAGGCCTCAGCGCAGCGGAACGTCCGCCACCTTGTCCTGGTAATCCTTTTTCGGATCGACACCGAACAACACCTTGATACCGGCCAGCAGACTGGAACCGTTGAGCCAGATCTGCGCGTGATCGGTGTCCAGACGCAGCAGCGCCAGCTTGGGATCGTCCTTGCCGCCTTCGTACCAGGCAGCCACATGCGGGTTCCACAGGCGCTCGACCACGGCCGGATCGGTGTCTTCGCGCAACGAGCCGCTGATGCTGGCGAACAGGTCATGCCCCTTGCTGCTGAAGGCGCCGATGACGCGGCGGCCCTGCCCCAGCATGGCAATCAGCGCATTGTCCTTGGAGGTGAAGAACCAGATCGGACCACCGCTATCGCCTTCGATCTGTGCGGTCATCGGGCGGGCATGCCCGTCTTCCACGCCATCCAGGCCAAGCATCACGGTGCGATCGGATTTCAGGGCTTTCCAGAATTTTTCCTGCAGCTCTTTGGGGTCTGCCATCTCGATGTCTCACATGCGCGTGTCTACGCGGGTGACTCAGTCTGGAAGTCTCCCCGCCCACGGCATGTGACGATGTGCACTCCTGCCTGCACATGGCGGCAACGCGATCGCCTCCGGTGAAATGGTGCACCTGCATAAATCACGCAAGCCAATGGCACCTGTTTGCGACGCAGTCACGTTGCAGAGCGTGATGCCACTAAAGCTCTTGAACATTGCATCTGAACGCCAGACCGCTATAGCGACCACGTCAGTAAGATCGCCCCGCCGATTGCTCCGCCATCCAGGAACACCCGGACGCGGTGACCGGCATCCGCCGATCGCGTGCTGCGCCATGGTTGCGGCACATGCACGCGACGTGCGGCGGCTGAAGCGTATCCATCAATCGCCTGCGTCCCTTCCGAGAGAGCGCCACTCATGTCTGCATCGCCCTTGCGCACGACCTGTACCGCCGCCGTCCTGCTGAGCCTTGTCAGCGCCGATGCCACCGCCTTGACCGGCACGGCCAGCCGCCCACAACTCACCAGTAGCGAGGCGAGCACGTACACCATCTCCAAGGCCCTGGCCAAGGCCGGCCCGATCACCGCCCTGGTCACCGACAACTGGAATCCCACTGCGGGGGTCGCGCTGCTCAGTGCAGACTTCGCCGTGGCCGCCGATGGCTCCACGCGCTATCGCACCGTGCAGTCGGCAATCGATGCCGCTGTCGCTGCCGGCGGCAGCACCCGTCGCTACATCAGCATCAAGGCCGGCACTTACACCGAACTGGTCTGCGTGCCGACCAACGCGCCACCGCTGACCGTGTTCGGCCTGGGCACCAACACCGCCGACACCGTCATCCGCTTCAACAACGCCAACCCCACGCCCAAGCCGGCCGGCACCGCAAGTCACCCCTGTGCCAGCAATGCAGCGGCAACCACGGTGGGCACCTCCAACAGCGCGACACTGACCGTGCGCGCCGCCGGCTTCCAGGCGCGTCACCTGCGCGTGGACAACAACTATGTCGAAGGCACTTACCAGGACAACAACCAGTCGGCAGTCGCGCTGGCGGTGCGTGGCGACCAGGCCAGCTTCGAAGACGTACTGGTGACCGGCAATCAGGACACCTTGCTGATCAGTGCGACCAATGCCGCCAATGTGATCCGCGCCTATTTCAAGAACAGCACGATCGAAGGCGATGTCGACTTCATCTTCGGCTCGGGTGTGGGCGTGTTCGACAACGCCACCATCCGCTCGGCCGGTGCGCGCCTGGGCAGCAGCCGCGGCGGCTACATCTTTGCGCCAAGCACACGTCCGGGCAGTGCCTATGGGTTCCTGGCGATCAATAGCCGCTTCGTCGCCGGCTCCGGATCACCCGACAACCAGACCTACCTGGGGCGCGCCTGGGACGAAGGCATCAGCAGCCTGTCCGCCTACGTCAACGGCACCTCACCCAATGGTCAGGTCACGGTGCGCAATTCCAGCCTGGGCAGCCACATCCGCAAGACCGCACCATGGAATGCCTCCACCGTCAGCCGCCCGTACTGCAGCAGCAACTGCGCCAATTCGGCCAACCGGTTCTACGAATACGGCAATAGCGGTGCCGGCAGCGCGGACTGATGGCTCGCCACGCCAGGTCGCCCTGAAGCACCACGTCGCAACGCGTTGACGTTGCCACCCTCGCCTGTCGGCAAGCCGTGTGATGCGGTACGCCGACAGGCGTTGTCGTTTCCTACGATTGCGGCACCTTCGTCACGTCGTTGGTCGTGCACTGACGGAACCAGATCCGCGCGCTCAGTCCGCGCCGCTGGCAGCACGCCAGCTATGCCACAACTGCTGCACGGGCGGTGGATAGGCTGCCTTGCCGGCAAGCTCGCGCTGCAGGCGCAGGCGTGCCAGCCGCGACCATACCCGGTGCGGGCGCGCCAACGCCGGTTTGCGCGGCCAGGCGCGCAGCAATTGCGTGCGCCATGCGGCCAGCGTCATGTCGCCGGGTGCGGCGCTGTCGCCGGCCACACGCTGGCGTGCATCCAGCCATTGCAGCGCCACCGCGGTGGCATCGCCAGGCTGGGTGCGCGCAAACAGCGCGGCTTCCACGCCGACCACGGCCTCGGCGAAGGCACGCAATCTCGCCAACGCCTGCTGCAACGCTTGCGGCTGCGCACGGGCGTCCTGCATGGCCGGCAAGGTGTCGGCCAACTGCGCCCATGGCGCAGGCACCGGCTCCAGCACGCGCCCCAGCGGATGGCGCGAACGCTGCTGCGACCAGTCGCGCAGCTCCTGCTGCCACCATGCCAGCTTGGCGTCGGCCGGCAACGGGTCGCCGGCGATGTTCATGATGTCTTCCCATTCCTGCAGCAGCGCAAACCAGGCCGCCGTGAGGCGTCGCTGCGGCTCGGGAATGAAGGGCTCGGCAACCGACCATTCCGGCCAGCGCGTGCGCCACTTGTCGAGAAAACTGTCGAGAGCGCTGGATTGGCTCATGGCGGGTCCGGAAGAAAACGAAAGAAGATCAGGTCTGCGGCCACGCGACGGCATCCCACAGCGTCTGCGGCTGCGCGACGAGGACGTCGGCCTGCCAGCGCGACGGCTCGTCGTCATGCAGGCGATAGCCCCACAACACCGCCACCGACGGCATCGCCGCCGCGCGCGCGGCCAGGATGTCGCGCTCGTCGTCGCCGACGTAGACGCAGTGCGCCGGCGCAACGCCGATACGCTCGGCCGCGGTCAGCAAGGGCAGCGGATGCGGCTTGCGCTCGGCCAGCGTATCGCCGCCGATCAGCACCGCGCAGCGCTGCTCCCATCCCAGTTGCGGCAGGATCAGCCGGGCCAGATATTCGGGCTTGTTGGTGACCACGCCCCAGATGCAACCGGCACGCTCCAGCCGCAGCAGCAGTTCTTCGACACCGTCGAACAGCTGCGACTGCGTGCCGATCAAGGCCTCGTAACGACGCAGGAATTCCGGCACGAAGGCATCGCGCTCGACCGCATCGAGGTCGGCAAACGCCACCGCCAGCATCGCGCGCGCGCCCTTGGACACCACCGGACGCAACTGCGCCAAGGCGATTGGCGCACGCCCACGCGCATCCAGCATCGCGTTGACGGTCGCCAGCATGTCCGGCGCGCTATCCAGCAACGTGCCATCCAGATCGAACAACACCGCACGCGGAAACTTCATCGCCGCCCCGCTACTCTGCGCTGGCCCGCGGTTATCGGTAAATTGCGATTCGGCCGACATCAAACACGCACGTGCCGTTGCGAATCCCGAATCTCCACTGCCCAATCCCCGCCCGTCACGGCTTCACCGCATAAGCCAGGTAATTGACCTCGGTCCGCGACGACAGGCGCGCACGATTGCGCCACGGCTCGTACACCATGCCGCTGACGTCTTCCAGCTGCAGTTCGGCACTGCGCAACCACGCCGCAAGCTCTGCCGGCTTGATGAAATCCTTGTAGTGATGCGTGCCCCTGGGCAGCAGCCGCGCGATGTACTCGGCGCCGACCACCGCCAGCGCGAACGCGGCCGGGGTGCGGTTGAGCGTGGACAAAAACAGCTTGCCGCCCGGCTTGAGCAGGCTGGCGCAGGCGCGGATGATCGCGGTGGGGTCCGGCACGTGTTCGAGCATTTCCATGCAGGTCACCGCATCGAAACTGCCCGGCTGTTCGGCGGCCAGGTCTTCCACCGACTGCACGCGGTAATCCACCTGCACGCCCGATTCCAGGCTGTGCAGGCGCGCCACCTTGACCAGCTCCGGCGCCAGGTCGATCGCCGTGACCTGGGCGCCCAGGCGCGCCATCGACTCGCTGAGCAGACCGCCGCCGCAGCCGACATCGAGCACGCGCGCGCCGGCCAGGCCCAGCCGCGCGGAGACATAGTCCAGACGCACCGGATTGAGCGCATGCAGCGGCTTCTGCGGGCCGTCGGCATCCCACCAGCGGTTGGCCAGCGCCGCGAACTTGTCCAGCTCGCTCTGATGGAAGTTGCTGGAATTGGATTGGGGATTCGGATTCATGCGGAGCTCCGTGATGGGGTGACGCGCGCTCAGGCGCGGACGGTGCGGATGCGCTCGCGCCACTGCCGCGCATTGGCGACCAGGGCAGCGGTGTCCATGTCGATGAGCTCACGCTGCACCAGTTTGGGCTTGCCGGCGATCCACACATCGGTGACCTGATGACGGCCGGCAGCGTAGATCAGTTGCGACAGCACATGATGCAGCGGCTGGGTCTCCAGTGCGGACAGATCCACGCAGACCAGATCGGCCTGCTTGCCGATTTCGATCGAGCCGATCCTGTCGCCGAAGCCCAACGCGCGCGCGCCGCCCAGTGTGGCCGCACGCAGCGTGGTGGCCGCGTCCAGTGCGGTGGCATCGTTGGCCACTGCCTTGGCCAGGATCGCCGCCGTGCGGTTCTCGCTGAACATGTCCAGGTCGTTGTTGCTGGCGCAGCCGTCGGTGCCGATCGCCAAGTTGACGCCGGCACGTTGCAGCGCGCAGGCCGGGCAAAAGCCCGAAGCGAGCTTGAGGTTGGACTCCGGGCAATGCACCACGCTGACGCCGCGCTCGGCGCACAGGTGGATTTCCGCCTCGGTGAGCTGGGTCATGTGCACGGCGATCAGGCGGTCGTTGACCAGCCCCAGGCGGTCCAGCCGCGCCAGCGGGCGCTGCCCGTACTGGGCAACCGAATCGGCCACTTCCTGCGCGGTTTCGTGCGTGTGCAGATGCACCGGCAGATCCAGCTGGTCGGCCAGCATGCGCACGCGTTCGAAGTTGGCGTCGTTGACCGTGTACGGCGCATGCGGCGCGAAGGCGGTGCTGATCAGCGGATCGTCGCGCCACTGGTCGTGCAGTTCGCCGGCCCGTGCGAAGTATTCGTCGTCCGACGATGCCCAGGCGGTGGGGAAATCGATGATCACCGCGCCGACCAGCGCACGGAACCCGTGCTGCTTGTACACGGCCGCCTGCACATCGGCGAAGAAGTAGTTCTCGTTGACGCAGGTGGTGCCGCCACGCAGCATTTCGGCGATCGCCAGCGTGGTGCCGTCGGCGACGAATTCCGGCCCGATCACCGCCGCCTCCACCGGCCAGATGTGCTGCTGCAGCCACACCATCAGCGGCAGATCGTCGGCAACGCCACGCAGCAGCGTCATCGGGTTGTGCGTATGCGCATTGACCAGGCCCGGGATCAAGGCCGCCTCCGGGCGCGAGACGGTCTGCGTCGGCGCAAACCGCAGGCGCGCCTCGGCGGTCGGCAGGATGGCCACGATGACGCCGTTGTGCACCGCCACCGCGTGATCGTCGAGCACCACCGCATGCGGCTCGATCGGCACGACGTAGCCGGCTTCGATCAACAGGTCGCAGACTTCGGGAGGGGCATTGGTCATGAGCGGATCCATAAAAGGTTAATTGTCGAACGGCCAGCTGGGATCGCCACCGGCCACAGGCACATAGCGCTGGCCGTCGTAGCGCAGCACCTGGCGCGCGCGACGGGTGTGTTCGGTATCGGTGTCGCTGCCAGCGGCGCTCTCCACGGTAGCCACGTTGGCTGTCAGCACGATGTCCGCATAGCCAGCGTGTACCTGCGGCGCCATGCTCACGCTCAGATTGGCCACTTCGGTGATCACATCGCCCTTGCCGAAACTGCACGGCTCGCCTTTCACACGTTGCCACGCATAGAGATCGCGTTGCAGCACCGGGCGCAGGCTGCGCCCCTCGCGCACCAGCAGTGTCAATGCCTGATTGCTGTAAAAATCCGGGCAGCTGGGCCCGCGCGCGGCACTGCGCACCACCACGCCGATCGCACGCACGCCCTTGGCCAGGTCGTAGCGCGCGGTGTCCAGGCGCAGGCTGTCGGCAGCCAGTTCGAAGGCGGCGTCCTCGCCCATTGCCTGCGCGTAGAACGCCAGCACCTTGCCGCTGGCGGCATCGAGCATGGCCACGCGCAACTCGAGGTCGCGCTCGCCAGGCACGGTTTCCGCATCGCCGGCAAATGCGATTGCCGCCAGCCGGATCGCCGCATCGTTCGGCCACGGCTTGCAGCTCTGGGCCACCAGACGGTCGGCCGGCACCGTGGCAGCAGCGCCGCCCACGACGCCGGAGGTTGCAATGGCCGCAACGGCGGCCACGTCATCGGCATCGCAGGTTGCGGCAGCCGATTGCGCAAACGCCGGGCACGCGAGCAGCGCACCCCACAGCCCCAACACGACACTGGCACCGCGTCCCGCTCGATCAGGCCAGTGTCCCAGACGCATCGTCTTACTTGACGCGCGCCGAGTATTCGCCAGAGCGGGTGTCGACCTTGATGATTTCGTCCTGGTTGACGAACAGCGGCACGCGCACCACCGCGCCGGTTTCCAGCGTCGCCGGCTTGCCGCCGCCGCCGGAGGTATCGCCGCGCACGCCCGGATCGGTCTCGGTGATCTTCAGCTCGACGAAGTTCGGCGGCTGCACCCAGATCGGCGTGCCGTTCCACAGCGTCACGATGCAGTCTTCCTCGCCCTTGAGCCACTTGTCGGCGCCACCCATGCCGGCCTTGTCGGTCTGCACCTGCTCGAAGGTTTCCGGGTCCATGAAGTGCCAGTACTCGCCGTCGCTGTACAGGTAGCGCATGTCGGTATCGACCACGTCGGCCACTTCCACGTCGTCGGTCGCCTTCATGGTCATTTCGACCACGCGGCCGGACTTGATGAAGCGGTACTTCATGCGGGTGAAGGCCTGGCCCTTGCCCGGCTTGACGTATTCGGTCTCGGTGATGACCGCCGGCTCGTTGTTGACCAGGATCTTCATGCCGTTCTTGACGTCGTTCATGCCAACAGTGGCCATGGTGCAGCTCCTCGATAAGACCACGACCTGCCACAGGCCGTGGCAGGTCGGATTAGAATGGGGCGCCCGCCGCAACCGGCGGGCATTGGTTTTGTGACCGCACATGATACCCGCAGCCCCCCTCGCCTTGCAGCCATCTCCGCCGCCCACCCTGCAACCGCCGCGCTGGCAGCAGCAGTGGCGCGACGCCGTGCGCGACCCGCGCGCGCTGCTGGCGCTGCTGGGCCTGGAGGCGCAGGCGGCCGGGATCAGCGACGCGGCCGCCGCGCAGTTCCCGCTGCGGGTGCCGCAGGCATTCGTGGCGCGCATGCGCCGTGGCGACCTGCACGACCCGCTGCTGCGCCAGGTGCTGCCGCTGGACGATGAAATGCGGCCGGTGCCCGGCTTCGGCCTGGATGCGGTCGGCGATGGCGCCGCCAAGACCGCCGAAGGGGTGATCCAGAAATACCGCGGCCGCGCGCTGCTGATCGCCACCGGCAGCTGCGCGGTGCACTGCCGCTACTGCTTCCGCCGCCACTTCCCGTATGCCGAGGAAACCGCCGCGCGCGACGGATGGCGCGACGCGGTCGCCACGATCGCGGCCGACCCCGGCATCGACGAAGTGCTGCTGTCCGGCGGCGACCCACTGTCGCTGGCCACCGGCAAGCTGGCCGAACTCACCGATGCGCTGGCTGCCATCGGCCACATCAAGCGCCTGCGCATCCACAGCCGGCTGCCGATCGTGCTGCCCGAGCGTGTCGACGCGCCGCTGCTGGCCTGGCTGCGCAGCCTGCCGTGGCCGGTGGCCTTCGTGGTGCATGCCAACCATGCCAACGAATTCGATACCGCCGTGGACGATGCCATGCGCGCCCTGCGCGAGGCCGGCGCGCAGTTGCTCAACCAGGCCGTGCTGCTGCGCGGCGTCAACGACAGCGTGGACGCGCTGGCGGCCCTGAGCGAACGCAGCTTCGCCGCCGGCGTGCTGCCGTATTACCTGCATCAGCTCGACCGGGTGGCCGGCGTGGCGCATTTCGAAGTGGACGATGCGCGCGCGCGCGCCCTGCACACCGAGCTGGCCGCGCGCCTGTCCGGCTACCTGGTGCCGCGCCTGGTGCGCGAAATTCCCGGCGACACCGGCAAACGGCCGCTGTAACCACCAGCTCGAACACACCGGATCGTAGGAGCGCACCCGGGCGCGACGAAGCACGACCGGTAACGCCCGTCGCGCCCGGGTGCGCTCCTACGCTGATCAGCCCGCGGCGATCAGCTTGACCATGTCGGCCGGGCTCAGCGGGCGGCTGAACCAGTAGCCCTGGCCCAGGTCGCAGCCACGCTCGCGCAGCAGGTTGAACTGCGCTTCCTGCTCGATCCCCTCGGCCACCACCGTGATGCCCAGCGAATGTGCCATGCCGATGATGGCTGTGGTCAGCGCCAGATCGTCCGGGTCGCGCTGCAGGTCGGCGATGAAAC
Source organism: Xanthomonas sp. WHRI 6108 (assembly GCF_040202385.2). Lineage (NCBI taxonomy): Bacteria > Pseudomonadati > Pseudomonadota > Gammaproteobacteria > Lysobacterales > Lysobacteraceae > Xanthomonas > Xanthomonas sp. WHRI 6108. The sequence goes on from NZ_CP168198.1 coordinate 2,635,583, forward strand.
TCTTGTCGATCTTGACCCCGTCCACCGGCACCTGGCGCAGATGGCTCAAGCCGGAGAAACCGGTGCCGAAGTCGTCCAGCCACACCTTCACGCCGGTACGGTGCAATTGATCGAGCAGGCTGGCGGCCATCATTTCGTCGCCGATCACCGCCGTTTCGGTCAGCTCCAGGTGCAAGCGCGCGGCCGGCAGGCCGGACTCGGCCAGGCACTCGGCCACGGTGTCGATCAGGTCGCCACTGCGCAGTTGACGCGGCGAGACGTTGACCGAGATGAACAAGCCCTCGCCCACCACCGGCCATTGCGCCGCTTCCAGGCAGGCCGCGCGCAGCACCTTGGGGCCGATCACCTCGATCAGGCCGCTCTGCTCGGCGATGTCGATAAAGGTGGACGGCGCAATCGTGCCCAGCGCCGGGTGCTGCCAGCGCAACAGCACTTCCACCCCCACCAACACCCGGTCGCTGGTGCGGTAGATCGGCTGATAGACCAGCCGCAGCTCGTCGCGCTCCCAGGCCCCGCGCAGCTCGTGCTCCATGTGCACGCGCCGCTCCACCGCATGATCGGCGGCACGGCTGTAGAAGCGATGGCAGTTCTTGCCGGCGACCTTGGCCTGGTACATCGCGATGTCGCCGTTCTTCAGCAACGCGGTGGCATTGCTGGCATCGTCCGGGAACAGCGTGATGCCGATCGAGGTGCCCAGGAACACCTCCCGGCCCTGCACGTTCAAGGGGCGGCTCAATTCGTGCACCAGCCGGTCCGCCAGCTGGGCGGCAAGCAGGCTGACATCGCCGTTCTGCAGCAGGATCACGAACTCGTCGCCGCCAAAGCGCGCCAGGATCGCGTCGTCGCCGCCCAACGCACCGACCGCGCGGCTGATGCGGCTGGCGAACTGCAGCAGCGCTTCGTCGCCGGCTTCGTGGCCCAGCGTGTCGTTGACGCGCTTGAAGTCGTCGATATCGGCGAACAGCAGCGCCAGCTTGCTGTCGGTGCTGCGGGCGGTGTTGAGCAGATGGTCCAGGCCCTCGCGGAACCCCAGCCGGTTGGTCAGCCCGGTCAGCGCGTCGGTGTAGGCCATGTGGCGCACCTCGCGATCGTGCCGGGCGATGCTCTCGCTCATGCGGCCGAAGGCGGAAATCAACTCGCCGATCTCGTCGTTGCGCGGATGCGGCGGCAGCTGCACCGCATAGTCGCCACGCTCGATCTGGCGCGCGGCCGCCGCCAGCAGCCGCACCGGTGCCACCAGGGTGCGCTGCACGTAGATGGCCAACAGCACCCCCAGCGCCACCAGCGCGGCCAGCAGCACCAGCAGCCAGCCCAGATCGCGTTTGCCGATCGCGTTGAGGTTCTGCACCAGGGTCAGGTTGGCGCCGGATTCGACCCTGCGCACCCGCTCGCGCGACATGCCCACCCGCACCCCGCCGATGCGCTGGTCGCCGATCTTGATCGGCATCGTCACGTCCAGCACTTCCGGCGAGGACTGCGACAGCATGGCGCGCGCGGTCACCGCCCTGGCCGCGAGCGGGTCGGTCATGGGCTGGCCGTAATGCTGCAGATCGGGCGAGCCATCGTGCACCAGCCGGCCGCGTCGATCGAACACCAGCACGTAGCTCACCACCTGCTGCCGCGAGGCGTTGCGCACCAGCGCACCCACTGTGCCTAGGTCGGAGTAGTACAGCGGATTGGCCAGGCCGTTCGCCAGTTCGGTGGCCAGGGTCTCGCCACGCGTGCGCAGGCTGCGATCGAACAGCTCGTGCAGGATCTGCGCGCTGAGCCCGCGCACCTCGCGTTGCATCGCGCTCTGGCGCTGCAGCAGCGACGCCAGGATCGCACCGACCAGCAGCAGCGTCAGCGCCATCACCAATAGGAAGCGTGCCTGCAACCCGAAGCGCACCTGAGTCATTCCACTTGGTCCCTGACACGGTGCAAGCCGGCGCTCAGCGCATCCAGGCGCCGGCGGCTGGCAGCATCCAGCGGGTGGAAGGCGGTGGTGCCGAAGAAGCGTTTCAGGGCCGGCCCGGCCTTGGGGTCGGAGGCCGCCTGCAGCAGCACCACGCGCAGCCGCCGTTCCACCGCCGGATCCATGCCGGTGCGCACCATCTCCACCGCGCGCGGCACCGGCGCACTGCGATGGACGATACGGAAATCACGCTTGAACACCTGCGGCAGGTGGCGTTCGTCATCCCAGTCGGCGTTGCTGAAGGCGCCCGCATCGATCAGGTGCTGATGCACGAAGGCGGAGATATTCAGTTTCGACCCGACCATCAGGTAACCCACCGAGCCCGGTACCTGGCTGTCGTCCGGCGACAGCAGCACATCGCAGGCGATGCCGTTGCGCACCAGCTCCAGCATCGGCAGCAGGTAGCCGCTGGTGGAGGAGGCGTTCTGCAACGCCAGGGTGTGCCCGCGCAACTGCTTGAGCGACTGGATCGGGCTGTCGCGGCGGACGAAGAACACCGTGTGGAACTCGCGCAGGCCGCCGCGCTCGGTCATCACCAGCGGGTGCGCACTGCCGCGCTGTTCCAGCAGCATTGCCGCACCGGTGGTTTCGCTGACCCAGTCGACGCGGCCACGCCGCAGGTAACTGGACATCTGCCGCGCATCCGGCGCCATCAGGATTTCGCCACGGCGGATCCCGACCTCGCGCATGCGCGGCACCACGTAATCCAGCAGGGGCTTGAGTTGCGCGTAATGGGTGGCGGGATCGTCGCTGATCCGTCCAAGCACCAATACCGGGGAAGGCGCCGCTGTCGCCGTCGCGGCCAAGCCTGCCCCGGCCAACAGCCCGCAGGCAATCAGACACCATCGTAGACCGCGCAAAACGGACACTCCCCTAGAGCCGCCGACAGCCTAGCCGAATCTTTCCAGATGTGACAGACGTCAGCTTCCGTTGCGCTTTGCCAGCATGGCCATGCGCTGCGCATCGGACAGAATGCCGCGCAGCAGACGCACTTCCTGCTCGCTCATGTCCGCGCGCAACAGCAGCCGCCGCAGCTTGCGCATCGCCGACTCCGGCGCCCGCCCCTTGTGGAAGTCGATCTCGTCCAGGGTCTGGCCCAACTGGCCGAACATGCCTTCCAGCTGGGCATGGCTGGCCGGGCCCTCGCGCAGCGCGCCGGCCGCCGCGGCGGGCGCAACCTCCGCTTCGCCAGCCGCCAGCTGCGCCAGCCGCACCTCGTACGCCACGACCTGTACCGCCGCCGCCAGGTTGAGCGAGCTGAACGCCGGATCGGAGGGGATATGCAGCGCCGCATGGCAGAGCTGCAGTTCGTCGTTGGTCAGGCCGGTGCGCTCGCGACCGAACACGATCGCCACCTCGGCCGGTTCGCCGGCCTTGGCCCAGGCACGGCGCGCGCCCTCGTCCGGCGGCAGCTCTTCCAGCGCGACCCGGCGCGCACGCGCGGTGCAGCCGATCACCAGGGTGCAATCGGCCACCGCCTCGGCCAGGGTGGCGAAGATCGGCGCCTCGCCGAGCACGTCCTCGGCACCGGCCGAACGCCGATAGGCGTCTTCGTCGAGCGCACGCTCCGGCGCCACCAGCACCAGGCGCGACACGCCCATCGTCTTCATCGCGCGCGCGGCGGCGCCGATGTTGCCTGGATGCTGGGTGCCGACAAGAACGAAACGGATGCGCTGGCTGACGGACATGAACGGAGATTGGGGAGCGATTCGGTCGTAGATGGTAAACTGCGCGGCCGGCTTTGGTGCCGGACCGCTCTTTTACCTTCGCCATTTTCGATTCTGCCTTCACGGGAGCTTTAACCATGCAGAAACCCGCCGTCACCGTCATGGTCAAAGCCGCCCGCCTCGCCGGCAATGTGCTGTTGCGCGGTATCAACAAGCTCGATGCGCTCAACGTGGTGCAGAAAGGCCGCATGGACTACGCCAGCGAAGTCGATGCCGATGCCGAGAAGGTCATCATCAAGGAACTCAAGCGCGGCTACCCCGAGTACGCCGTGTTCGGCGAAGAAGGCGGCGTGCAAGGTGGCAAGAGTGGCCGCTACACCTGGGTCATCGACCCGCTGGACGGCACCAGCAACTATCTGCGCGGCTTCCCGCATTACTGCGTGTCGATCGCGCTGGTGGAAAACGGCGAGCCCACCGACGCGGTGATCTTCGACCCGCTGCGCAACGAGCTGTTCACCGCCAGCCGCGGCGCCGGCGCGGTGCTCAACGACCGCCGCATCCGCATCGCCGAACGCAAGGACCTGGAAGGCGCGATGGTCCACACCGGCTTCCCGCCGCGCGAGCGCGCACGCACCAGTGCGCAGCTGAAGTGCGTCGATGCGTTGCTGGTGCAGGCAGAGGATGTGCGTCGTACCGGTTCTGCCGCGCTGGACCTGGCCTACGTGGCCTGCGGCCGCGCCGATGCGTATTTCGAGGCCGGCGTCAAAGCGTGGGACATCGCGGCCGGCGTGCTGCTGGTGCGCGAAGCCGGTGGTCGCGTCTGCGACTACAAGGGTGCCACCCCGCCGCGCATGGACAACATGGGACCGGAAACGCAGCAAATCGTGGCCGGCAACATCAAGATCAGCGACGCGCTGCAGAAGGTCATCGTCAACACCGGCTACGCCCGCGAGTTCGACGCCAAGTTCTGATCGCTGCCCGAGCGCAAGTTCTGACCGACGCCCGCACACCGTAGGAGCGCGCCCGAGCGCGACGGGGCTTTCCCAGCAAAGCCCTCGCGACCAGGGTCGCTCCTACAACAGCGCTCAGCAAAACACACAAGGCCGGGATCGCTCCCGGCCTTGTGCGTTTCAGCGCGACGCCAAGCCATTCGGCGCCACACATCGTAGGAGCGCGCCAGAGCGCGACGGAGCTTTCCCAGCAAAGCCCTCGCGACCAGGGTCGCTCCTACGACAGCGCGCAGCAAAACGCACAAGGCCGGGATCGCTCCCGGCCTTGTGCGTTCCAGCTCGATGCAAAACCCATCGGCGCCGCACAACGTAGGAGCGCGCCCGAGCGCAACGGGGCTTTCCCGGCAAAGCCCTCGCGACCAGGGTCGCTCCTACGACAGCGCGCAGCAAAACACACAAGGCCGGGATCGCTCCCGGCCTTGTGCGTTTCAGCTCGACGCCAAGCCCATAGGCGCCGCACACCGTAGGAGCGCGCCAGAGCGCGACGGGGCTTTCCCACCAAAGCCCCTCGCGACCAGGGTCGCTCCTACAACAGCGCGCAACAAAACGCACAAGGCCGGGATCGCTCCCGGCCCTGTGTGTTGGGTGCCGCTGTCGCAGCGCTACTTGGAACCTAGCGCTGATGCACGACTTCAGGCGATCGCAGCGTGGTAGCGGCGCTCGACTTCTTCCCAGTTCACCGCGTTGTAGAACGCGCCGATGTATTCCGGACGACGGTTCTGGTACTTCAGGTAGTACGCGTGTTCCCACACGTCCAGACCCAGGATCGGGGTGTTGCCTTCGAACAGCGGGCTGTCCTGGTTGGCGGTGCTTTCCACCACCAGCTTCTTGTCCGGGGTCACGCTCAACCAGGCCCAGCCCGAGCCGAAACGGCTGACGGCGGCCTTGGTGAAGGCTTCCTTGAACTTCTCGAAACCACCGATGTCCTTGTCGATCGCCTTGGCGACCTCGCCCTTGGGCTCACCGCCGCCATTGGGCGACAGCACGGTCCAGAACAGCGAATGGTTGGCGTGGCCACCACCGTTGTTGCGCACCGGGCCCTGCAGGTTTTCCGGCAGGCTCTTCAGCTTGGACACCAGCTCTTCCACCGGCAGGTCGGCGTACTCGGTCCCTTCCAGCGCCGCGTTGACGTTGTTGATATAGGTCTGGTGATGCTTGGTGTGATGGATTTCCATCGTCTGCGCATCGATGTTGGGTTCCAGCGCGTCGTAGGCGTAGGGCAACTGCGGGAGGGTGTAAGCCATGCGTGTCTCCTGGACTTGCCGCCCGGCGAAGACCGGGCGTTGCGGGGTAGATGGTAAGGACGGCGGCGGCGCTTACCAAGGGTATTGGCAGGGAAACTTCATCCCATCGCATGCCGCGTCGTGTTCGCTGCATACCTTGCACCATGCCCCGGTTACTCGGGCGTGAACCGTCCCGCCGCCCGGCGCGTTCAAAGTCGACACAGTCGCGCAGCGGCATACTTGCTCTGCCGTCCCAACACCCTGTTTCCGGAACCGTCATGCGCAAGCCCGCTTTGCTGATCGTCGCCATCGTGCTGCTCGTCGCCGGGTTATGGGGCATGCGTGCGATGCAGACACCCAAGCCGCACTTCGCGCCGCAACTCAGCGCGCCGATCGCCGCCGCAGCACCGGTCGAACGCTCACCGCAGCAGCAAGCGTTGCCGGGGTTTCTGCCGACCGAGGCCATGGCCACGATCGTGCTGATCCAGCGCGGCGGGCCATTCCCGCATCCGCAGGACGGCAGCGTGTTCGGCAATCGTGAGCAGCGCCTGCCCGAGCGTCCGCGCGGCTACTACCACGAATACACCGTGGAAACCCCAGGCAGTCCCGATCGCGGTGCGCGCCGCATCGTCACCGGCGGTACGCCACCGCAGGCGTGGTATTACAGCGACGATCATTACCAGAGTTTCAGATCGTTCCAGGGCCCGGCTCCGGAGCAGGCGCCATGAGCGCAGGCGACTTCGCACTGGACCTGTCCGACCCGCAGCAATCGGGCGTCTACCAAGCCGAGACCGACGATCTGGACACCATGGCCGCGCTTGCCCGCGATGCCGGCCTGCACATCCTGCGCGTGGACCTGGCCAGCTGCAGCGACAAGCACAGGCTGCTGATGCGTCTGGCCACCCAACTGGACTTCCCTGCCGGCTTCGGCCGCAACTGGGACGCGCTCTCCGATGCCTTGCGCGATCTGGCATGGCTGCCGGCGTCGCATGGCTATGCGCTGCTGATCGACGGCGCCGATGCGCTGGCCCGCACTGCGCCGAACGACCGCGACACCTTGCTGGACATCCTCGACGAAGCGGCTACCGCCTGGGCCGCGCGCGGGCTCACGTTTGCGGCATTCGTGGCGCCTGCGAGCGCCTGCGACTAGGCGCTGCCTGCAAGACGCATCCCGCACTCGCCGGACACAGCACGATCAACACGGCGTGGTGGTGGTCGGTGATCACCGGTGCGTGTCCAGCGCGTGTTTCACGCAACGCGCTGCCCCACGGCTGCCACCCCTGTAGTGGGAGGCGTGGTGCCAGTTATCGCTCCACACATCCACAAGGCCGGCACGCAGTCGGGCACCGGCCCGACCATCAACTATCCAGTTCGCTCCAGCGCGCGAACGCCGCATCCAGCCGAGCCTGCGCATCGCCCAATGCGGCCGTATGCGCGGTCATCGCCGCACTGTCGCGCTGGTAGAAGGCCGGGTCGTTCATCGCCTCGGTCAATGCCGCGACCTGTTGCTCCAGGGTTTCGATCAAGGCCGGCAATTGCTCCAGCTCACGCGCGTCCTTGTAGCTGAGCTTGCGCCTGGGCGCGGCATCGGCCGGCAGCGCAGCCGCCACCGGCGTGGTTGCCGCCGCCGTCGCCGATGCCTTGGCAACCGCCATCGCATTGGGCGCCGGGGTGCGACGCTGACGCAGCGAATCGCTGTACCCGCCGACGTAATCGCCGATCAGGCCCTCGCCCTCCATCACCAGGGTGGAGGTCACCACGTTGTCGAGGAAGTCGCGGTCATGGCTGACCAGCAACAAGGTGCCGGTGTACTCGCCCAGCAGCTCTTCCAGCAGCTCCAGCGTTTCCACGTCCAGATCGTTGGTCGGTTCGTCCATCACCAGCAGGTTGGACGGCTGCGCGAACAGGCGGGCCAGCAGCAGCCGATTGCGCTCGCCGCCGGACAGCCGGGTGATCGGCGCACGTGCGCGCTCGGGGGTGAACAAAAAGTCCTGCAGATACGCATGCACATGCTTGCGCTTGCCGTTGATCTCGATGAAGTCACGGCCTTCGGCCACGTTCTCGATCGCGCTCCAGTCCTCGCGCAGCGTGGAACGGTACTGATCGAAGTAGGCGATCTGCAGATTGGTGCCAATGCGGATCTCGCCCTGCTGCGCCTGCAGATCGCCCAGCAGCAACTTCAGCAAGGTGGTCTTGCCGCTGCCGTTGGGGCCGATCAGCCCGATGCGGTCGCCGCGCTGGATGATGGTCGAAAAATCCTTGACCATCGTGCGCGCGCCGAATGAGAAACCGACTTCCTTGGCCTCGATCACCTTCTTGCCGGAGGACTCGCCCTGCGAGACTTCCATGCGCACGTTGCCGGTCAGGTCGCGGCGCTGCACGCGTTCGTTGCGCATCGATTCCAGACGCCGTACGCGGCCTTCGTCGCGGGTACGCCGCGCCTTGATGCCCTGACGGATCCAGATTTCTTCCTGCGCCAGCATCTTGTCGAAGCGCGCGTTTTCCTGCGCCTGCGCATTGAGCCGCTCTTCGCGGCGACGCTCGTAATTGGCCCAGTCGCCCGGCCAGCTGGTGACCTGACCACGATCGATCTCGACGATGCGAGTGGCCAACGCACGCAGGAAGCGCCGGTCATGGGTGACGAACAACACGCTGCCGTTCCAGTTCTTCAGGAACGACTCCAGCCAGTCGATGGCTTCGATGTCCAGGTGGTTGGTTGGCTCGTCCAGCAGCAGCACATCCGGCGAGGACACCAGCGAGCGCGCCAGCAGCACGCGCCGCTTCATGCCGCCGGACAACCGCGCAAACTCCGCATCGCCGTCCAGTTCCAGCTTGGTCAGCGTCTCGCTGACGCGCTGATCCAGCGCCCAGCCGTCGGCCGCGTCGATCTTGGCCTGCACCTTGCCGAACGCGTCGGCATCGAACACCTCGGCATGGCTGAGTTGATGGAACTCGGCCAGCCAATGACCCAGCTCGCCCAGGCCGTCGGCCACTACATCGAACACGCTGCCGCCGGTACCCTGCGGCACTTCCTGCTCCAGCCGCGCGATGCGCACGCCCTGTTGCACGCGCACTTCGCCGTCGTCGGGCTTGAGCTCGCCGGCAATCAGTTTCATCAAGGTCGATTTGCCGGCGCCGTTGCGGCCGATCAGGGCGATACGCTCGCCCGGCTCGATCGTGAGGTCGGTTTTTTCCAGCAACAAGGGGCCGCCGACGCTGTAGTCGACGCTTTGCAGAGTGATTAAAGGCATGGCGTAATTGTACGGGATTGGGGATTGGGGATTCGGGATTGGCACAAGCGCACGCTGTCGCGGTGACGAATCCCGAATCCCTACTCCCCAATCCCGGCTAAAATGCGCCATGAACGAATTCTCCGCGCTGCCGCTGTCGCCGGCCCTGGCCCCCGGCATCGACGCCCTTGGCTACACCGTCCTCACTCCCATCCAGGCACAGAGCCTGCCGCCGATCCTGCAGGGGCTGGACGTCATCGCCCAGGCGCCGACCGGCAGCGGCAAGACCGCCGCCTTCGGGCTGGGCCTGCTACAGAAGCTCGACCCGGCGCTGACCCGCGCGCAGGCGCTGGTGCTGTGCCCCACCCGCGAACTGGCCGACCAGGTCGGCAAGCAGTTGCGCAAGCTGGCTACCGGCATCCCCAACATGAAGCTGGTGGTGCTCACCGGCGGCATGCCGCTCGGCCCGCAACTGGCCTCGCTGGAAGCGCATGACCCGCAAGTGGTGGTCGGCACGCCCGGCCGCATCCAGGAACTGGCCCGCAAGCGCGCCCTGCATCTGGGCGGGGTGCGCACGCTGGTGCTGGACGAGGCCGACCGCATGCTCGACATGGGCTTCGAAGAACCCATCCGCGAGATCGCCAGCCGCTGCGACAAGCACCGCCAGAGCCTGCTGTTCTCGGCCACCTTCCCGGACATCATCCGCACGCTGGCGCGCGAGATCCTCAAGGACCCGGTCGAAATCACCGTCGAGGGCGCCGACAACGCGCCGGAAATCGACCAGCAATTCTTCGAGGTCGACCCGACCTACCGGCAGAAGGCCGTCGCCGGCCTGCTGCTGCGCTTCAATCCCGAATCCAGCGTGGTGTTCTGCAATACCCGCAAGGAAGTGGACGAGGTGGCCGGTTCGCTGCAGGAGTTCGGCTTCTCCGCGCTCGCCCTGCACGGCGACATGGAACAGCGCGACCGCGACGAAGTGCTGGTGCGCTTCGTCAACCGCAGCTGCAACGTGCTGGTGGCCAGCGATGTGGCCGCACGCGGGCTGGACGTGGAAGACCTGTCGGCAGTGGTCAATTACGAGCTGCCTACCGATACCGAAACCTACCGCCACCGCATCGGCCGCACCGCGCGCGCCGGCAAGCGTGGATTGGCGCTCAGCCTGGTGGCCTCGCGCGAGAGCGGCCGCGCGCAGGCGCTGGAAGCCGAACAGGGCCAGCCGCTGAAGTGGTCGCGCGCGCCCCTGGCCACGGCCCGCCCGGCGCAGCTGCCGCAGGCGGCCATGACCACGCTACGCATCGACGGCGGCAAGACCGACAAGCTGCGTGCCGGCGACATCCTCGGCGCGCTGACCGGCGAAGCCGGACTGTCGGGCGCGGCGATCGGCAAGATCGCGATCTACCCCACCCGCTCCTATGTCGCCATCGCCCGCGCGCAGGTCGCCAAGGCGCTGGCGCATCTGCACGCGGGCAAGATCAAGGGACGCCGGTTCCGGGTCAGCAAGCTGTAATCAACGCGCGGCAGCGACCCTGCCGACCAACCGATCGAGCGGCTGCGATAGCGCCTGCCGCACGATCCAAAGGGATGCGCACGCTTGCGCATTCCTGTTTTCAGAAGACCTGATCGGCGAGCTGCTCGATCGGCAAGATGCCTGGATCAATAGCTCAAGGTAGCCAGCAACGGCACGTCATTGGCCCACTTCTCACGGCCCTGCAGCGCCAGCAGCTCGACCAGCACCGCCGCGCCGACCACTTCTAGCTCCAGCTGTGCGGCCAGACTCAGAGCCGCGCGCAGCGTACCGCCGGTGGCAAGCACGTCGTCGACGATCAACACACGCGCACCGCGTGGCAACGCGTCCTCGTGCATTTCGATGCGGTCGGTACCGTATTCCAGCGCATATTCCTGGACCAGCGTACGCCCGGGCAGTTTGCCGGGCTTGCGCACCGGCACAAAGCCGGTGCGCAGCTCGCGCGCCAGCGCCGACCCCAGGATGAAACCGCGCGCCTCGATGCCCAGCACCGCATCCAGCGGTGTGGTGCGCCAGGGCTGCGCCATCTCGTCCAACGCCGAGGCGAAGTCCGGGCCATCGGACAGCAGCGGTGTGATGTCCTTGAAGACGATGCCCGGCTTGGGAAAATCGGCGATGTCGCGGATTCGCTCGGACCATTGATTGGGTCCGGAAGAATTGGTGCCGGCGCAGCGGGTGCAGTCAGTCATGGTGGTGGTGGCGTCTAGGCCGGTGGGGACCACCCTATTCTAGGCTGCGCGGACTTGCGGTGCCGCGTTTACGACATACCTGCATCTGAGCGCGTCAGGAACTGCAGGACAGCATCGAGCAGCCGGCGCGGTCGCGCGCCCAGTCCGGTCGCCGTGCGGCAAACGCCTCGCGGCCCGGCTGCTCGTCGTATGGGTGACGCATGACCTCCAGCAACTCCTGCACGCCGGATGGATCGCCCTGCTCGGCCAGATCGATCGCCTGCTGCGCCAGATAATTGCGCAGCACGTAACGCGGGTTGGCCAGGCGCATGCGTTCGCGCCGCGCATCCGGCGACAGCGTGTCCTGCTGCAGCCGCTCAGCGTAGCGCTGCAGCCATTCCTGCAGCTGCGCGGCATGCGCGAGGCGCTTGTCCTGGTCGTAGAACGCCTCACGCAACAGTTCAGGATCCGGATGCTCCGGCGCAAATGCGATCAGGCTGCGGAAGGTCAGCGTCATGTCCATTTCCGCGTTGTGCATCAGCGCGCGCAGCGCATCGATCAGTTGCAGATCCTCGTCGCGGCAGTCAGCCAGACCCAACTTGGCGGCGGTGTCGTGGCGGTCGCAGGCCAGGTAGGTATCGCGGAAGCGGTCCAGTCCCTGCTGCAGCTGCGCCTGGTCGGCGAACAGCGGCGCCAGCGCCTGTGCCAGGCGCCCGAGGTTCCAATACGCGACCTGGGGCTGGGTGCCGAAGCGGTAGCGACGGCCCTGCGCATCGGTGGTGTTCGGCGTCCAATCCGGGTCGTAGTCGTCGACCCAGCCGTAGGGGCCGTAGTCGATGGTCAGGCCCAGGATCGACATGTTGTCGGTGTTCATCACCCCATGCACGAAGCCCACCCGCATCCAGTGCGCCACCATCACCGCGGTGCGCTCGCAGACCTGTGCGAACCAGGCTGCGTACAGCGCCTCGCCAGCACCTTCCAGCTGCGGGAAGTCGCGCGCGATGGTGAAGTCCACCCATTGCCGCAGCAGCGCCAGATCGCCGCGCGCACCGGGCAGCTCGAAGTTGCCGAAGCGGATGAACGACGGCGCCACCCGGCACACGATCGCGCCCGGCTCGCGCTGCGGCCGGCCGTCGTAGAACATGTCGCGCACCACCGCATCGCCGGTGGTGACCAGGCTCAGCGCGCGCGTGGTCGGCACGCCCAGGTGATGCATCGCTTCGCTGCACAGGAATTCGCGGATCGACGAGCGCAATACCGCCCGGCCATCGGCACCGCGCGAATAAGGTGTCGGGCCGGCGCCCTTGAGCTGCAACTCGTAGCGACCGCCATCGACCCCGATTGCCTCGCCGAGCGAGATCGCCCGGCCATCACCCAACTGGCCGGCCCAATGTCCGAACTGGTGCCCGCCATAATTGACCGCCCACGGCTGCATGCCCGGGTACAGCGCATTGCCGGCGAATACCTCGGCAAACTGCGCGCTGCCGATCTCGGCCTCATCCAGCCCCAGCCGTTGGGCGACATCGGTCGAATACGCCAGCAGACGCGGCGCGGCTACCGGCGTCGGCATCACCGTCGACCATGCCGCGCGTACCTCGCGGCGGCGTGGACCTTGTTCGGAATCACCGGGCAGCTGCTGGCGCAGGCGGTTGTCAAACTGCAGAGTCGTCATGCGTGCCAGCGTAGGCCAACGACAGTGAACTTCGCATGGGCAACCACGCATCCGGCGTTGCGCACGTACCGTATCTTCGAGCAGCTGGCCGCCGGCGAACGGGCTCGTCCTGCACACGTTGGCGACAGCCTTAGCGTTATTCCTCCCCGCCCCTCACATGACATCGCCCATGCCCTCGCGCACTTCCCGCTGGTTTCGCCCCGCCCTGCTGCTGCTCGGCTCACTGACACTGACCGCCTGCAGCAGCGTGTTCTTTGGTGGCATCAATGCCGCCTCCAGCCGCGACGGCATTGTCGAGCACCGCGACCAGGTGTTCGATCCGGCACATGGTCTGGCCCTGGACGTCTACCAGCCGCGCGGCGCGGTGGATGCACCGGTGGTGGTGTTCTTCTATGGCGGCACCTGGAAGCACGGAACGCGCGCCAATTATCGTTGGGTCGGACGCGCGCTCGCGCGCCAGGGCGTGGTGGCAATGGTGGCCGACTACCGCAAGTATCCGCAGGTCGGCCTGCAGGGCTTCATGTCCGACGCTGCCGGCGCCACCGCCTGGAGCTATCGGCATGCGCACGACTATGGTGGCGACCCGACGCGCCTGGCGGTGATGGGCCACTCTGCAGGCGCGCATATGGCCGCGCTGCTGGGTACCGACGCACGCTGGCTGCAGGTGCAAGGCCTGCAACCCCGGCAACTGTGCGGGGTGGTGGGTCTGGCCGGGCCCTACGACTTCCTGCCGCTGACCGACCCGGAGCTGATCGAGATCTTCGGCAAGGCACCGGCCGCACAGCAACAATCGCAGCCGGTGCACTACGTCGGCGGCGACGAACCGCCAATGCTGCTGCTGCACGGCGATGCCGATCGCGTGGTCGAGCTGCAGAACAGCACCTCGTTGCAGCACGCCCTGCAACGCAAGGGCGGCACGGCCGAGTTGAAGGTCTACCCGGGCATGGGCCATCTCGGCATCGTGCTGGCGCTGCGCAAACCGCCTGAGCGCTCGCCCGTGCTGCGCGACACGCTGCAGTTCCTGCGGCAATGTCGGGCGCCTTGATGGGTCTGCGCGGTACGGGATTGGGGATTCGCCAAACCCTGGCAGGACACCGTCAAGGCACGGTGACCTGCGGCTTCCCTGCGCGCATACCGCAACGTCACTCGGCGGGCTTGCGTCCCATCAGCTCGAACGGGCCGCCCTTCTTCAGCGCGGCCTGGTACGCCGGGCGCGCTTCGATGCGCGCAAGAAACGCGCGCAGACGCGGATAGCTGTCCAGCCCGCCGCCACGTGCAGCAGCCGCCTGTACCGGGAAGCTCATCTGGATGTCGGCTGCAGTGAAGCGCTCACCGGCGAACCATTCGCTTGCCTGCAGCGACTGCTCCATCCAGTCCAGATGCAGCTTGAGCTGCGGACCGACGAAGCCGGACATGGCCTTGTCCACGATCGCACGTGCGATCGGCTTGGCGAAGAACGGCATCGGCGCACTGCGAATCCGCCCGAAGATCAGTGTCATCAGCAGCGGCGGCATTGCCGAGCCTTCGGCGTAATGCATCCAGTACCGGAACTTCAGGCGCTCCGGCGACTCCAGCGGACGCGGCGGCGGCGACAGCGCGCATTCGGTGTCGTAGCGTTCGGTCAGAAACTCCAGGATCGCGCCGGACTCGGCCACGGTCAGCTCGCCGTCGACAACCACCGGCGACTTGCCGAGCGGATGGATGGCACGCAATGCCGCCGGCGCCAGCATGGTCTTGGGATCGCGCTCGTGCCGCACGATCTGGTATGGCAGCGCCAGTTCCTCCAGCAGCCACAGCACGCGCTGGGAACGGGAATTGTTGAGATGGTGGACAGTGATCATGGAAGAGGCTGCACGCGGAAAGCGCACATGCTACCGATTGGCGTGTCGTCGCTGCGCTCACCTGAGCGGGCCGAACCGCCCGCACTCTCTATTGCACTGATCAAACCGCGCCCAATAAAAAACGCCGGTCGCTTGCGCGACCGGCGTTTTTGGCAACCTTACGGTTGCAGACGGATTAGACCGCCTGCACCTGGTCAGCCTGCATGCCCTTCTGGCCCTGCACGGCGACGAAGGTCACTTTCTGGCCTTCCTGCAGCGACTTGAAGCCGGTGCCCTGGATGGCACGGAAGTGCACGAACAGGTCCGGGCCGCTTTCCGGGGTGATGAAGCCGAAGCCCTTGGCATCGTTGAACCACTTCACGGTACCGCTCTGACGATCTGACATTTACAAACTCCTGAACTATAGATGGATAAATCGCAGCGTCCGAAAAGCCGGAGCTGAGACTGAGTTGCAGGCGTTGGTAAAGCGGAACGATGAAGCGAGATCTGTAACGATCCGGCTGCATCAGGCCACGATTCACGGTGACCCTTGCAAACACAGTGCGTGCACAGTACTCGCGTTCCCAGCAAAAAGCGACACCTTGCGTCAAATTTTTTACTGTCAGGCCGAATCCGACCACCTGTCAGGCCCCTTCCCTGTCGATTTCAGCACATGAATACGCCTCCCCTGCCGTCCCGCCCGCATATCTGGGTCGATGCCGATGCCTGCCCCGCAGTCATCCGCGACATCCTTTTCCGCGCCGCCGCACGTACCGGCACGGCGGTAACGCTGGTCGCCAATCATTTCCTGGCCACCCCTCGCCTGGCCCACGTGCGAGCGCTGCAGGTGCCTGGAGGCGCGGACGCGGCCGACGATGCCATTGCCGCACGGGTGGCCGCAGGCGACCTGGTCGTCACCCAGGACATTCCGCTGGCCGCTCGCGTACTGGAGGCGGGAGCGGCCGCCGTCAGCCCCCGTGGCGAACCGTTTACCCGCGACAGCATCAACGAGCGCCTGTCGGTCCGCGGCTTTCTGGAAGAACTGCGCGGTGCCGGCGTGGTCACCGGTGGACCGGCGGCCCTGCACCCGCGCGACCGCCAGGCATTTGCCGCCCAGCTGGACCGCTGGCTGGCCGAGATGGCGCGGCGCTGACCGCAACACGCCGGCATTGCAACGGGGGCGTATCATAAGTGCCCTTTGCAACCGGCATCCTGATGGCCCTTACCGCCACCGTCCGCAGGGCGGAACTCCAGATCAGCGACATGGACCGTGGCTACTACGCCAACCATTCGTTGACCCTGGCCCAGCACCCCTCCGAAACCGACGAGCGCCTCATGGTGCGGCTGCTGGCGTTCGCGCTGTTCGCCGACGACCGCCTGGAATTCGGTCGCGGCCTCAGCAACGAGGACGAACCCGACCTGTGGCGGCGCGACTACACCGGCGACCCGGACCTGTGGATCGACCTTGGCCAGCCGGACGAAAGCCGGGTGCGCAAGGCCTGCAATCGGTCGCGCGAGGCGGTGGTGATCGGCTATGGCGGCCAGGCCACCGAAACCTGGTGGAAGAAGCAGGCCAACGCGCTTAGCCGCCAGCGCAACCTGCGCGTGATCGAGCTGGACTCGCAGGCCACCGAGGCGCTGGGCGCGCTGATCCAGCGCGGCATGCGCTTCGACGTGATCATCCAGGACGGCGAGGTGCAGATGCTGGCCGACCACGGCAGCGTCACCCTGACCCCGATGGTGCGGCAAGCCCCGGCCGAATGAGCATGCGTTGCGACGTGCTGGTCATCGGTGCCGGCGCGGCCGGACTGATGAGCGCCTTCACCGCAGGCCGGCGCGGCCGCCAGGTGCTGGTGATCGACCATGCCAACAAGGTCGGCAAGAAGATCCTGATGTCCGGTGGCGGCCGCTGCAACTTCACCAATACCGGCACCACGCCGGGCAACTTCCTCTCGGCCAACCGCCACTTCTGCAAGTCCGCCCTCGCCCGCTACAGCCCGCTGGATTTCGTGGAGATGGTCGAGCGCCACGGCATTGCCTATCACGAGAAAGAGCTGGGCCAGCTGTTCTGCGACATCTCGTCCAAGCAGATCGTGCGCATGCTGCTGGACGAGTGCGAGGCGGCGGGCGTGCAGGTGCGTACCGACTGCAAGGTGCAATCGGTGCAGCGCGGCAGCGACGGCTTCAGCGTGGAGACCAGCCAGGGACGCGTGCAGGCGCAGTCGCTGATCGTGGCAACCGGCGGGCTGTCGATTCCGAGCATGGGCGCCAGCGGCTTCGGCTATGCCCTGGCCCAGCAGTTCGGCCACACGCTGTTGCCGACGCGTGCCGGGCTGGTGCCGCTGACCCTGAGCGGCAAGCACCAGGAACGGCTGCAGGACCTGTCCGGGCTGGCGCTACCGGTCCAGGCGCAGTGCAACGGGGTCAGCTTCCGCAACTTCATGCTGGTCACCCACCGCGGCGTCAGCGGCCCGGCCATCCTGCAGATCTCCTCGTATTGGCAGCCCGGCGACGACCTGCGCCTGGACCTGCTGCCCGGCCAGGATGCGGCGGCGTGGCTGCGCGACCAGAAAAATCAGCGCGGCGCCACCGAACTGCGCAACGTGCTGGCCGACGTGCTGCCGCGGCGGTTCGCCCAGCGCCTGTGCGAAGTGTGGTTGCCGGACAAGCCGGTCCGCCAGCTCGACCCACCGCAGTTGCAGGCCGCAGCGGACCTGCTGGCCGGCTTCCCGCTGATCGCCAGTGGAACCGAAGGCTATCGCACCGCTGAAGTAACGCTGGGAGGTGTCGATACCAACCAGGTCTCCAGTGCGAGCATGGAGTCGCGCCTGGTGGCCGGCCTGTACTTCGTCGGCGAGGTGCTGGACGTGACCGGCTGGCTGGGTGGCTACAACTTTCAATGGGCGTGGGCGTCCGGCCATGCCGCCGGAAGCGTCGCCTGAGGTCGGCTTCGACATATGGAAACGTGGCCTGAGTCTCACCCCGGATGCGGCCGTGTCCACAGACATGGACGCAGCCGAGTTCCTTCGTGTATTAAAACCCGTCGTTAGGGAAACGCGCATGCAAAAAGGCAAAGATCTCACCCTCCGCCTGATGATCGTCGACGACAGTGTCGAAAGCGCGGAGGCGATCGTGACCGCGCTGCGCAACGGCGGCATCGCAGTGCGTCCGTCGCGTCCGCAGACACCGGAAGAGCTCGCCAGCATGCTGTCGGGACAGATCGACCTGGCCCTGCACGGGCAGGCGCTGCAGATCCCGATGAGCGCGTTGCGGCAGCAGATCGCCGGCAGCGGCAAGGATATTCCGATCATCCTGCTGGCCGAGCGGATCGAGGAAAACGCGCTGGTCGAGGCGGCAGCGCATGGCATTCGCGCCATCGCGCTGCGTCATCGCCCCGAACACCTGCTGTCGCTGGTGCGCTCGGAATGGGCCGACCTGCAGGCACGCCGTGGCCTGCGCCGCATCGAGGCACAGATGCGCGAGACCGAGCGGCGCTGCGACGCCCTGATCGCCTCCTCGCGCGACCCGATCGCCTACGTGCACGAAGGCATGCACATCCGCGCCAACGAGGCGTATCTGGACATGTTCGGCTTCGAGTCGTTCGACGATGTCGAGGGCGTGTCGCTGCTGGACATGATCGCCGCCCAGTACGTCGACGATTTCAAGCAGCTGCTCAAGGCCATGTCCAAGGGTGAGCCGCCGCCGGCGCAGTACAAGGTCGACGCGCGCCGGCTCGAAGGCGACACCTTCCCGGCGACGATGGAGTTCGCCACCGCGACCTACGAAGGCGAGCCGTGCATCCAGGTGGTGTTCCGCCGTCGCGAGGAATTCGACCCGGAGCTGGCGCGCGAGGTCGAGGACCTGCGCCAGCGCGACCAGGTCACCGGCCTGCTCAACCGCCCCACCTTCATGGTGGCGCTGGAACAGGCGGTGGCGCGCGCCGGCCGCAGCGAAGGCCAGTCCGGCTTCCTGTTGATCGAGCCCGACCACTACGCGCGCCTGCTGCCCGAGATCGGCCTGGATTCGGCCGATGCGCTGATCGCCGCGCTGGCTGCGCACGTGGCCAGCGTGAGCGATGACAGCGTGGTCGCCGCACGTTTCGGCGAGCACAGCTTTGCGTTGTTGATGGACGGCAATTACGCGCGCACGCATGCACTGGCGGAGATGGTACGCGACGCCTTTGCGCAGCACGTCTTCAGCGTCGGCGCGCGTTCGGCCACGGTAACGGTGAGCATCGGCGGCGTGCAGATCGGCGAGAAGATCGCCAGCATCGGCCAGGTGCTCAACCGCGGCACCGAGGCAGTGCGCACCACCGCCGAGCTCGGCGGCAATGCGGTCAGCATCTACGACCCGGCAGCAGCCGACCGGGCTGAAGAGGAACGCATCGAGCGCTGGGTGCAGCAACTGCGCGAGGCGCTGGTCGGCGACGGCTTCCTGCTGCATTACCAGCCGGTGCTCAACCTGCAGGGCGAGCCGCTGGAGCTGTACCAGGCCTTCCTGCGGCTGGAGCGCAACGGCGAGATGATGTCGCCGAACGCCTTCATGGCGATCGCCGAAGAACATGATCTGATCACCGAGATCGACCGTTGGGTGGTGGCACGCGCGATCCGCCAGCTCGGCGAGCGGCAACGCGCGGGACACAGGACGCACCTGCTGGTACGCATCGGGCCCAACTCGTTCTCCGATCCGCAGATGATCGACATCATCCGCGAGCAGCTGGCCGTGTACGGCGTGCCGGGCGAACGGCTGTGGCTGCAGACGCCGGAATCGAAGGTGTTCACCCATCTGCGCAATGCCCAGCAGTTCCTGGCGGCGGTGTCGGCGATGGGCTGCAAGGTCGGGTTGGAACAGTTCGGCTCGGGCCTGGACTCGTTCCAGCTGCTGGCACACTTCCAGCCGGCCTTCCTCAAGCTCGATCGCGGCATCACCGGCGAGGTGGCCTCGGCGCGCGAAAGCCAGGAGAAGATCCGCGAGATCACCTCGCGCGCGCAGCCGGCCGGCATCCTCACCGTGGCCGAGTTCGTGGCCGATGCGCAGTCGATGAGCACCTTCTTCAGCGCCGGGGTGGACTATGTGCAAGGCGATTTCGTCGCCCCGACCGGGCCGTTGATGAACTACGAGTTCGGCTGAGACCTGCAGCCGTAGCGCATCACTGCCGCCGCGCTCCAGCCAACAAAAAACCCGCAGGACGCGGGTCTTTTGTTGGACGGCACCGCATCGGTGGGCGCTACCGTCTTACATCGCCGCACCATTTGCGGCGCGCAGCGCGGCGATACGCTCGGACAGCGGCGGGTGGCTCAGAAACAGCCGGCGCAACCCATCGCCACCGCCGCCGGAAATGCCGAACGCCTGCACCTGCGAAGGCAGGCTGTTCTGGCCATGGTTGAGCGACAGGCGTTCCAATGCGGCGATCATCTTGCCGCGGCCCGCCAGTTGCGCGCCACCGGCATCGGCACGGAATTCGCGGCGCCGCGAGAACCACATCGCGATCATCGTCGCGAACAGGCCAAACACCATCTCCAGCACGAACACGATGATGTAGTAGGCAAAGCCGCGGCCACCGTCGCGGTTGCCCGACATGGCGCTGTCGATGACGCCGCCGACCACGCGCGCCAGCACGATCACGAAGGTATTGAGCACGCCCTGCAGCAAGGCCATGGTGACCATGTCGCCATTGGCGACATGCGCAATTTCATGGCCCAGCACCGCCTCGGCCTCGTCCTGGCTCATGTTCTGCAGCAGCCCGGTGGACACCGCCACCAGCGCGTTGTTGCGGTTGGCGCCGGTGGCGAAGGCATTGATCTCCGGGCCGTCGTAGACCGCCACTTCCGGCATGCCGATGCCGGCCGCCTCGGCCTGGCGCCGCACCGTCGCCAGCAGCCAGCGCTCGGTCGGCGTGCGCGGCTCGCTGATCACCTGCGCGCCGGTGCTGCGCTTGGCCATGAACTTGGACAGCAGCAACGAGATGAACGAGCCGCCGAACCCGAACACGGCCGCCATCACCAGCAGGCCGCTCATCTGCGCGGGATTGACGCCCAGCACCGACATCACGATGCCGGCCAGCATCAGCACCGCAAAATTGGTCAGCAGGAACAGGAAAATGCGGTTGAACATGGTGCGACGACTCCACGCGAGCAGGATGGACTGCAGCGGATCTGCGGTCGTCAGCGCTTGAAATCAAGCGATCACCTGACCGACGATTCAGCCGATCATGCCAGCTCTCCCCTACCGCGGCCGCTTCGCACCCTCCCCGACCGGCCCGCTGCACTTCGGCTCCCTGCTGGCGGCATTCGGCAGCTGGCTGCTGGCGCGGCATGCCGGCGGTCAGTGGTGTGTGCGCATCGAAGACATCGATCCACCGCGTGCCGAACCCGGCGCCTCCGCACGCCAACTGCGCACGCTGGCCGCCTTCGGCCTGCACTCGGACTTGCCGGTGCTGTATCAATCCGGGCGCCACGCACAGTACGACGCCGCCGTCACCACCTTGCTGGAGGCGGGACTGGCGTTCGAATGCAGCTGCAGCCGGGCCGACCTTGCCGGCATGGGCGGCATCCACCACGCCTGCGTGGCGCCGCTGGGCGCCCGCCGCGCGGTGCGCCTGCGGGTGCCGCCACAGCCGCCGGTCGGTTTCGACGACGCGCTGCAGGGCCATGTGGTGCAGGACGTGCATGCCGAGGTCGGCGACGTGGTGCTGCGCCGCGCCGATGGCTACTGGGCGTACCAGCTGGCGGTGGTGGTCGACGATGCCGCGCAGGCCATCACCGATGTCGTGCGCGGCGCCGACCTGCTGGACTCCACCCCGCGCCAGTTGTTGCTGCAGCGCGCACTGGGCCTGCCGCAACCGCGCTACCTGCACCTGCCGCTGATCCTGGATCACACCGGCCGCAAGCTGTCCAAGTCGCACGCTGCGCCCGCGCTGGACGATGCCGATCCGCAACCGGCCCTGCACGCCGCCTGGGCCGTGCTGGGACAGCAGCCGGCAGCCTTGCCGCGCCGGGCGGCGCTGGACACCTTGCTGCAGCATGCGGTGCAGCATTTTTCGCCACAGCGGTTGCCCCGGCACCTGCATCTGGACGCGGACGGACGCGCATCGCAGCCCCGGCGTGACTAGAATTGCGCCCCGGCACCGGCGTCGGGCCAGGCAGCGCGCCTGTGCCCCGCCCGCCCCCAGTCTTACCTGTCCATTGGAGTCGTCATGACATCTCGCGTCGTATTGGTCACCGGCGGCACCGGCGGTATCGGCACCGCCATCTGCAAGCGCCTGGCCGACCAGGGCCACCGGGTGGCCAGCAACTTCCGCAATGCCGAAAAAGCCCAGGCGTGGCAGCAGCGCATGCAGACCCAGGGCTACGACATCGCCCTGTTCCGCGGCGATGTGGCGTCCTCCGAACATGCGCGCAGCCTGGTCGAAGACGTCCAGGCAGCGCTGGGGCCGATCGAAATACTGGTCAACAACGCCGGCATCACCCGCGACACCACCTTCCATCGCATGACTGCCGAGCAATGGCATGACGTCATCAACACCAATCTCAACTCGGTGTTCAACGTCACCCGCCCGGTGATCGAAGGCATGCGCCAGCGCGGCTGGGGACGGGTGATCCAGATCAGTTCGATCAATGGCCTGAAGGGCCAGTACGGGCAGGCCAATTACGCGGCCGCCAAGGCTGGCATGCATGGCTTCACCATTTCGCTGGCACGCGAAAATGCCGCGTTCGGAGTGACAGTCAATACCGTGTCGCCGGGGTATGTGGCCACCGACATGGTGATGGCGGTCCCGGAAGAGGTGCGCGCCAAGATCGTTGCCGACATCCCCACCGGCCGCCTGGGCCGGCCGGAAGAAATCGCCTATGCGGTGGCATTCCTGGTCGCGGAAGAGGCCGCCTGGATCACCGGCTCCAACCTGGATATCAACGGCGGCCACCACATGGGCTGGTGAGCTTTGCTGCAACTTTGCGATGCAGCATAAAAACCCTTGAAAATCATGCTGCGCAACATTTTTTATGTGTCTACTTAAGAAAATAAGGCCTTGTGGCGGTTGCAAGGGCTGCTGCGGTGCGCCATCCTGCGCGCACTATCGTTGTGAGTGAACGTTCCATGGCCGGACTTCGCATCATCAAGAAGTATCCCAATCGCCGTCTCTACGACACGGAAATTTCCAGCTACATCACCATCGAGGATGTGCGTCAGCTCATCATCGACGGCGAAGAATTCGAGGTACGCGACGCCAAGAGCGGCGAAGACCTCAGCCGCGCGGTCTTGCTGCAGATCATTGCCGACCGTGAACAGGACGGCGAGCCGATGCTGTCGACCCAGTTGCTGAGTCAGATCATCCGTTTCTACGGCGACTCGCTGCAGGGCTTCATGGGCAACTACCTGGAGCGCAGCATGCAGGTGTTCCTGGATCAGCAGCAGCAGTTCCGCCAACAGATGGGCAACCTGCTCGGGCAGACCCCGTGGGCGATGATGAACCAGCTGACCGAGCGCAACCTGGAGTTGTGGCAGGAGTTCCAGCGCAACTTTGGCGCCGGCTTCGGCCGTCCGGGCGGCCCCGGCACGCCGCCGACCCCGCCGGGTGCCAGCGGCATGGGCAGCGGCCCGATGGGCACCGGCACGCACGGCACTGCCGGCAGCGCCGGCAAGGCCCGCAACCGCGGGTAACCCACGCGCGGCGCCGGGAGCCGTGACACGCTCCGCGGCGCCACCGATCAGCGGCTTGCCTGCCCCGCGCAGGCCGAGCAGATCCGCTCCACGTGATAGCCCCGTGCGCGCAGACGCTCCACCACGCCATTGCTTCCCAGCAGGTGCAGCGCACCGACCACCACTAGCGTGGTCCCGCTGCCTTTGCCGAGCCGCTGCTCCAGCCGCGGCACCCAGCGCGCATTGCGCTCGACATTGATGTCCTGGTACAGCGCCGGGTAGTGCTGCCGCATTTCTTCGGCCATCTGCGTGGACAGGGTACGCACATCGCCACTGCGCCAGGCCGCGTGCAGCTCACGTAGCTGATCGTTGGCGCCGGCATCGTCCAGCGATTCCTCCAGCAGCTGATGCTGTTCGGTGGGCGACATGCCATCGAGCAAGGCAATCTGCTCTTCGGCACGCTCCAGCCCATCGGCCGGTTTGCCACCGGCCTGTGCCTGCGCCATCAGGTAATGGTCCAGACCGGCGTTCGGATCCATTCCTTGCCGGCTCATCTCCGCCAGACTGATCGTCAGCGCCACGAACCAGGGTTCCAGGGTCTGCAGGCTGTCCACCGGCATCCCGTGTTTGCGGGCGTAGGTGGTCAGCGCCTGCCAGGTCTTCGGATCCAGTGCGTCCTGGAGGCGACGCCCGTCGCTGCGCCGCGCCGCCTGCAGCATGCGGCCGGCCAGTTCGGGCGATTGCGCATCGGAGGGCGGCAGTTCGAACACCAGCCGGTCGGCCTTGGCAAAGGCCTGCATCACATCCGGCGACAACGGGTAATCGCTGGGCTTGAGCACATGAAACGAACCCAGCAGATACAGCGTGCCGCCCTTGCCATCCACCTTCCACAACAGCGGCACCGGCGGACCGGCCGGCGCATCGCTGCCGGCGCGCGCCCAGGTCGGCGCGACCGCTCCGCTCCATAACGCCAGAGCGATGACCGCACTGCTGGACCAGGCTATCAACCGGGCGCGCATGCTTGCCTTCACCACGTTGGTCTCCACGTCAGTGCGGCACCTTGTAGGTCTTCTCGCCGGCCGACACCGCCAGGTCGATGCGGTTTTCCGGCGGCGGCAGCGGACAGGTCGCAAACGGGGTGAACGCGCACGGCGGGTTGTAGGCACGGTTGAAATCGACGACCACATGCCCGGAGGCGTCGGGCACGTCCAGGTCGAGAAAGCGCCCGGCCGGATAGCTGCCGTGCCCACTGGTGCGGTCGGCGAACACCACGAACATCGGCCGCCCGGGTTCGCCGATGGTCTCCAGCCGGTACGCCTTGCCATCGCGCTCGAAGGTGATTGCCCCGGCGTTGGGTTGTTCGCTGCTGATGCCGACGATGTCCACGATCGGAATGGTCTTGCCGACATCGTTGGGCACATAGCGCGCGCTAATGCGCCAGGACGGATTGACCGGCCAGTAGTCCAGACCGGCGAAGTGGCTGCGCGATGGCGCGTCGGCATGCTTGACCCGCAGCGCGTTGCGGTCGCCGCGATGGATCAGGCTCAACACGCCCTTGCCGTCATCGAAATGGATGAAGGTCGGCTGCGGGTCGCGATCGGACTGGAAGCGGATCCTGCCGGTCAGCGGCTTGCCATCGACGGTCAATGCTGCGCCGCGCTCGGGCACGAACCAGACCGTATCGGCCTCGGTCGCGACCATGCCCATCTTGGGTGGCCCGACCGCCAGCCTGATGCCGCTGTCGGCACTGCTGCCGATGTAATGCGCCTTCAGCGACAGCCAGTGCAGGCCGACCAGGCTGGTCCAGCCATCGGGCGCGCGCAACTCGGTCAGTCGCGCTTCGCGCCAGGCCGCGTTGTCGGCCAGGAAGGCCTTGTCGAGTGCGGCCGGTGCTGCCGGTGGCGGTGCATCCTTGCCGCAGCCGGCCAGCGCCGCACACACCAGCATGCCGAGCAGCCAGCGGTTCCCCATGTGCAATACAGCCATCAGCGCCCCCTCAGGAACCAGCGATCGATTTCGCCCAGCGTAAACCGTGCCCAGGTCGGTCGGCCATGGTTGCATTGGCCCGAGCGCTCGGTGACTTCCATATCGCGCAGCAATGCGTTCATTTCCGGCACGGTCAGGCGCCGGTTCGCGCGCACCGCGCCGTGGCACGCCATCGTGGAGAGCAGTTCGTCGCGCGCACCGGCAATGCGCCGGCTCTGGCCATGCTCGCGCAGATCGCCGAGCACATCGCGCAACAACGCCTCCGGATCGGCATTGGCAAGCAGCGCGGGAATGCTGCGCACATGCAGCGACTGCGGGCCGGCGCGGGTGATCTCGAAGCCCAGGCTGGCCAGCGTGTCGGCCTCGCGCTCGGCGGTGTCGGCCTCGCGCTCGCCCACCGCCAGCGTCATCGGCACCAGCAGCGGTTGTGCGTGCAGGCCGATACTGTCGTGCGCGTTCTTGAGCCGCTCGTAGCCGATACGTTCGTGCGCGGCATGCATGTCCACCACGATCAGGCCTTCGGCGTTCTCGGCCAGGATGTAGATGCCGTGCAACTGCGCGACGGCATACCCCAGCGGCGGCACGCCACTGTCCGCGGCAGTCGCCGGCAGGCCCATCCCGCTGCCCTCCGGCAAGGCGGCAGACTGCTGCTGCGCGCCACTGGACGGCGGCGCATACAGCGCGCTGTAGGCCGCACGCGCCTCGTCCACGCGCAGGCCCAGTGGAGTCTGCGATGGCGTCCACTGACCATAGCCGGCACCGCCGCCTCCGCCTCCGCCTCCGCCACCGTAGTTTGGTCGGTCGAGCATGCCGCCCGGCGCCGCAACCGTGTCGCTGGCGCCCTCGGTGCCGAGGCTGTTGGGCATCGCACCGGCACGCGTATGCGCCAGCGCGTCCTGCAAGGTGCGGTAGACGAAGTCGTGGATCAGCCGCGCCTCACGGAAACGCACCTCGTGCTTGGCCGGATGCACGTTGACGTCCACGCGCGCCGGATCCAGTTCCAGGAACAGTACGTAGGCCGGCTGGCGCCCATGGAACAGCACATCGCCATAGGCCATCTTGACCGCGTGCGCGACGCTGCGATCGCGCACCGAGCGGCCATTGACGTAGAGATACTGCTGGTCGGTACTGGCGCGCGAGTAATGCGGCTGCGCGACCCAGCCATGCAGCCGCAGGCCGGCGCCACTGTGATCGACGCGCAAGGCCTGCCGCGCGAAATCCTCGCCCAGGGTTTCGCCCAGCCGCGCATCCGAATACAGATCGCCCGGCTTGTAGCGACGCGACGGTTTGCCGTTGTGCGAGACCCGCAATTCCACGTCCGGGCGCGCCAACGCCAACGAGCGCAGCCATTCTTCGATATGCCCCAGCTCGGTGCGCTCGGCACGCAGGAACTTGCGCCGCGCCGGCACGTTGAAGAACAGCTCGCGCACTTCGACCGTGGTGCCGGGCGCATGCGCGCGTGGCATCACCTCGCTCAGGCGCCCGCCATCGATCTCCAGTGCGGAGCCATGTTCGGCATCGTGGCGCCGCGAGATCAGCGTGAAACGGCTGACCGAGGCGATCGACGGCAGGGCTTCGCCGCGGAATCCGAGCGTGGCCACGGTCTCCAGATCGTCCAGCGATGCGATCTTGCTGGTGGCATGCCGCGACACCGCCAGCGGCAGTTCGTCGGGGGCAATGCCGCCACCGTTGTCGCGGATACGGATCAGCCGCACGCCGCCCTCTTCCAGCTCGATATCCACGCGGGTGGCGCCAGCATCGAGTGCGTTTTCGACCAGTTCCTTGACCACCGACGCAGGCCGCTCGACGACTTCGCCGGCAGCAATCTGGTTGATCAGGATCTCGGGGAGCTGACGGATCGCCATCAGCACAGGCGCTCGCACTGGACGCAGACTGCAGAGCGCATCGGGGGTGTCACAGGCAAGACAGAGGTCGGCACGGCAATCCGGCGGCGCGCAGGCGCCGTCATCAAGGAATCAGTGCGGAATGATAGCCGAGCGGCTCAGCGGCTGCCGCCGGCCACGGTGCCAGCGCTGGCATCGGCTTCGGCTTGTGCGCGCGCGGCAAACAGGGTGCCCGGCGGCGGCTGGCGGGTGAAGAAGGTATCGATGCCATCCAGCACGGCCGAGGCGATCTTGCGCTGGTAGGCCGGGTCGATCAGCCGGCGCTCTTCGTCCGGATTGGAAATGAAGGCGGTTTCCACCAGCATCGCCGGCATGTCGGAGGTACGCAGCACCGCAAAGTTGGCGCGCTCCAGCTGCGGCTTGTGATTGTTGCCGATCCGCTTGAGGCCGCCGAGCACGTGCCCTGCCGCATCTTCGGAGGCCTTCATGTGGCCACTCTGCGCCAGGTCCAGCAACACGTTGGCCAGCGTGCTTTCGGTCTGCTGCAGACGCACGCCGCCGACCAGGTCGGCGGCATTTTCCTTGTCGGCCAGCCAGCGCGCGCGCTGCGAGGAGGCGCCCTTGGTCGACAGTACATAGACCGACGAGCCGGTCGCACTGCGGTTTTCGGCAGCGTCGGCGTGTATGGAGATGAAGATGTCGGCCTTGGCGGCGCGTGCCTTCTGCGCGCGCATCGGCAGCGGAATGAACACGTCGGTATCGCGCGTCAGGTAGGCCTTCATGCCGGGCGTGGCATTGATCTGGCGCGCCAGTTCGCGGCCGACTGCCAGGGTGACGTCTTTTTCGCGCTTGCCGGTGGGGCCCATGGCGCCAGGATCCTGGCCGCCGTGTCCCGGATCGATGGCCACGATCAGCGGCCGCATGCCCGGTGCCATCTTGATCCGCGAGGCCTCGCTGGGCAGCACCGGACGCGGCGGCAGGTCATCGCTGTCCGCCGAGGCCATACTGCCGGCAGCCGCATTCGGCATGGCAGCCATGGCATTGGCGGATGCAGCACCCAGCGGCGCGCTGCCGCCATTCAAGATCGCAGCCGGCGATGCGGCGTTGCCTGGCAGTGCCGAGCCGGGCGCGGCACCGGCGGTGGAGACGGTGACGCGGTTCGGGGTGCCGGCGGTGCTTGCGGGCGTGGCCGTGCTGGTCGTCACCGCGGTCGTGGCGGTGCCTGGACGCGGTGTCGGCACGCCGGTGGCGACCGTGGTCGGTACCGGTGCCGGAGTCACGCTGGGCATGGCCGAGGCAGGCACGTACGGTGCGGGCGCCGGAGCAGGCGGCACCACCGACGCACGCTGCGCGGACGCCGCCAACGCAGCGGTTGCGCGGGCGGCTTCCGATTGTGCATTGGCCGGGCGCGGCGGCGGCGCGGCAGGCGCGGCGGTGGTGGCCACCGTGCCGGCAGCCGGCGGATCGCCCGGCCACTCGATCACCAGGGTGGATGCACTACCCAGCGTCTGCATCTGCGGCTTCAACGGCGTCACCGGCGTTGCCAGCTCGAATACCACCCGAAAGGTGCCCGGCACCGGTTGACCGGTACGCACCGACGTCACCAGGCCGGCAGCCGGCGGCAGCTTGAGGCCACGCACACCCGAGGAATCAGGAAAGTCCACCACCAGCCGATTGGGGTTGGCCAGCGACAGCGTCTTGAATCCGCCGCTACCGGCGAGCTGGATCTCCGCGCGCGTGCCGGTGGCACCGGTGCTGACGCCTACGCCCTTGATTTCGCCGGCCCACGCAGCAAAAACCGCCAGGCTGAGGCTGGCGGTCACGGTGGAAACACAGAACTGGCGGAACCCCGGTGTCATGGCGCTGGATTCAATCACCCAAACGTGGGAATTGCAAGGTGATTTCCCTTAATAATCCACAACCTGGCGTTCATTCTTCCTGTGAGCTGGCACAAAGGGACTGCAACTGAGGCAAGTCCGACAGCCGCCTCAGCCAGTCGCGGCCGGTTTCGCTGCGGCCCAGCAACATCACGCTGCGCCCCTCGCCGTCGACTGCCAGTTCCACGTCCAGATCCACCGGCGGCAATGCACCAGCGCCGCGTTCCGGCCATTCGACCAGCCACAGGCTGGCGCTGCCTTCGTCGAGCCCGAGAAAATCCAGTTCCCCGGCCTGCCCGATGCGGTACAGATCCAGGTGCCAGGCCTCGTCGCCAGTGCCGAGCGGATAGCGCTCGACCAGCGTGTAGGTGGGGCTGCGAATCGGCCCGGTGACGCCGAGTGCGCGCAGCAGGGCGCGCGCCAGCGTGGACTTGCCGGCGCCGAGATCGCCGTGCAGTTGCACCATCGCGCGGGTGGGCCGCACCGCGGCCAGGGCATGCCCCAGGGTTTCGGTGGCCTGCGCATCGACCAGGTGTGCGCTGAGTTGGCTCATGCAATGGCTCCGGCATTGGCGAGGCGGCGCAGTTCGGGCAGCAGATCGGTCGGCAGCAGGCCGCGCTCGCCCGCGCGCGCAGCTGCATCGCCGGCACAGGCATGCAACAAGGCGCCCAAGCTGGCGGCATCGAAGGGCGACCAGCCCTGGGCCAGCAAGGCCGCGATCACGCCAGTCAGCAGGTCGCCCATGCCGCCGACCGCCATGCCCGGATTGCCGGCATCGATGATGCGCGGCACTGCGTGCGGCGCGGCGATCACGCTGCCGGCGCCCTTGAGCACCACCACTGCATCGAAACGTTTGGCCAAGGCGTCTGCGGCAGCCAGTCGATCCTGCTGAACCTGCCTGGTCGACATCCCCAGCAGACGTCCAGCCTCGCCGGGATGCGGGGTCATCACGCGCGGGCCGCGCGCCGGCATCGGGTTGGCAGCCAGCAGATTCAGGCCATCTGCATCGATGACGAGAGCGCTGTCCAAGGCCAGCACCGCGCGCCACAACTGCTGCGCCCAGGCGTCCTGCCCCAGGCCCGGACCCAGCGCGACGACGTCGGCGGCGTCAGCCAACGCGGCGATGTCCTCGTCAGCCGGCACCGCACGCACCATCGCTTCCGGGCAACGCGCCAGCAGCGGCGCGACGTGCTCGGCGCGGGTGGCGACCTGCACCAGCCCTGCCCCGCTGCGCAGGGCCGCTTCGGCGGTGAGCATGATCGCGCCGCCGCTGCCGAGGTTGCCGCCGACGCATAGCACGCGACCGGACTCGCCCTTGTGCGTATTGCGTCGCCGCGGGCGCAACTGCGCGGCCAGGGCGTCGATGTCCCAGCTGTGCGCGGCCGGCGCCAGGCCGTCGAATGCGGCATCCGGCACGTCCAGCGACGCGGTTGCGCGCGTGCCGGCATGCTCCAGCGCATCGCCGGTATAGAGCCCCAGGTGCGGCACGATGAACTGCAAAGTAGCCTCTGCGCGCACCGCGGCACCGAAGGACACGCCATGATCGGCATCGATGCCGCTGGGCACATCCAGTGCGAGCACCGGCACACCGGCGGCGTTGATGGCGTCGATCAAGGCGGTGGTCTCGGCGTCGGGCGCGCGGTTGAGGCCGATGCCGAACAGCGCATCGACGATCACATCGGCCTGCGCCAGCGGCGAGGGAAACAGCTCGATCGCGCCGCCCACGCCCAGATAGTCGGTACAGGCGCGCTGCGCCAGCGGCGATGCCGGGCCGTGCTCGGCAAGATGCACCACCTGCACCTGGCGCCCGGCCCGCTGCGCCAGGCGTGCCAGCACATAGCCATCGCCGCCGTTGTTGCCGGTGCCGCAGACCACCACGATGCGGCGCGCCTGCGGCCAGCGTTCCAGCAGATGCTGCCAGGCGGCCTGCCCGGCGCGCTGCATCAAGATGTAGCCGTCGCCGCCGAGCAGCGTGGTGGCCTGCGTGTCCAGCCTGCGCGCGGCAGCGGTGTCGTAAAGATCGAGCGGTGCGTACATGCCGGGAATTCTATACTTGTCGCCATGTCTGCCGTCCTTGCCCGCCCCGACCCCAACGACGCTGCCGCGCGCATCCGTGCGCTCGCGCGCGAGGCGGGCTTCCAACGCTGTGGCATCACCGGCATCGAGCTCGGCGAAGACGAGGCGCATCTGCGCAGCTGGCTGGAAGAAGGCCTGTACGGAACGATGCACTGGATGGCCCAGCACGGCGACAAGCGTTCGCGCCCGCAGGAGCTGGTGCCGGGCACCTTGCGCGTGCTGTCGGTGGGCATGGACTACGGCCGCAAGGACGACACTGAGGCCTGGAACACCTTGCACGACGGCCGCCGCGCCTACGTGGCACGCTATGCGCTGGGGCGCGATTACCACAAGCTGATGCGCAACCGGCTGCAGAAACTGGCCGAGCGTATCCAGGGCGAAGTCGGCGCGTTCGGCTATCGGGTCTTCGTGGATTCGGCACCGGTGCTGGAGCGCGCACTGGCGCGCAATGCCGGGCTGGGCTGGATCGGCAAACACACCTGCCTGATCGATCGCAATGGCGGCTCATGGTTCTTCCTGGGCGAGATCTACCTCGATCTGCCCTTGCCCATCGACACCCCGGCCACTGCGCATTGCGGCACCTGCACGCGCTGCATCGACGTCTGCCCGACCCAGGCCATCATCGCCCCGTACCGGCTGGATGCGCGCCGCTGCATCGCCTATCTCACCATCGAACACGACGGCGCGATTCCCGAGCAGATGCGCAAGCCGATCGGCAACCGCATCTTCGGTTGCGACGACTGCCAGCTGGTCTGCCCGTGGAACAAGTTCGCCCAGCGCACCGACGAAGCCGATTTCCGCGCCCGCAACGAGCTGGATGTGGCGACGCTGCCGCAGCTGTTCGCCTGGGACGAAGACGAGTTCCTGCGCCGCACCGAAGGCAGCCCGATCCGTCGCAGTGGCCATCAGCGGTGGCTGCGCAACATCGCGGTCGGCCTGGGCAATGCGCCCGGTACGCCGGAGGTGTTGGCGGCGCTGCAAGCGCGCCGCCACGACGCCTCGGAGCTGGTGCGCGAACACGTGGGTTGGGCGCTGGCGCAACACGGCTTGTGAGGTCCCGCCCGATGCGCTCACGCATGCGCATCGCCGCTGCGGGATAATGCGGCGATGGCCGACCGCAACGAACAGATCCTCACCCCCAGCCAGCTCAATACGCTGGCACGCGACCTGCTGGAAGGCAGCTTTCCGCTGGTCTGGGTGGAGGCAGAGCTGAGCAGCGTCACGCGCCCGTCCTCGGGCCATCTGTACTTCACGCTCAAGGACGCGCGCGCGCAGATCCGTTGCGCGATGTTCAAGCCCAAGAGCACCTGGCTGAAGTTCCAGCCGCGCGAAGGGCTGCGCGTGCTCGCGCGCGGACGTCTCACGCTGTACGAAGCGCGCGGCGACTACCAGCTGGTACTCGACCACATGGAAGAGGCTGGCGAAGGCGCCCTGCGCCGGGCCTTCGACGAACTGCGTGCGCGCCTGGCCGCCGAAGGTCTGTTCGACGCCGAGCGCAAGCAGCCGTTGCCGGCGCATGTGCGGCGGCTGGCAGTGATCACCTCGCCCAGCGGTGCGGCGGTGCGCGACGTGCTCAGCGTCCTGGCGCGCCGCTTTCCGTTGCTGGAAGTGGACCTGCTGCCCTCGCTGGTGCAGGGCGACAGCGCCGCGGCGCAGATCACCTCGTTGCTGCAGCGCGCCGATGCCTCCGGGCGCTACGACGTCATTCTGATCACCCGCGGCGGCGGCTCGCTGGAAGACCTGTGGGCCTTCAACGACGAATGCCTGGCCCGCGCGATTGCCGCCGCGCACACGCCGGTGGTGTCGGCGGTCGGGCACGAGACCGACTTCAGCCTCAGCGATTTCGTGGCCGATGCGCGCGCGCCCACGCCCTCGGTGGCGGCAGAACTACTGGTGCCCGATCAGCGCGAGCTGGTCGCGCGCGTGCGGCGTGCGCATGCCCGCATGGCCCAGCTGCAGCAGCACGCGCTGGGCAATGCAATGCAGCGCGCCGACCGGCTCGCCCTGCGCCTGCGTGCGCACAGCCCGCAGGCGCGGCTGCAATTGCTGCAACGCCGGCAGCAGGACGCCGGCCGCCAGCTGCGCGCGCGCATGACCCAGGTGCTGGAGCGTCTGCAGGCACGCCTGCAACGGACGCAGGCGCGCCTGCACGCGCATAACCCGCAACGTGATCTGGCCAGGCTGCAGCAACGACTGCGCGCACTGCATCCGCAGGCAGCGATGCAGCGGCGCCTGCAGCATGACCAACTGCGGCTGCGCAGCCTGGCACGCTCGCTGGAAGCGGTCAGCCCGCTCGCTACCGTCGCGCGTGGCTATGCCATCGTGACCCGCCCCGCCGATGGCAGCGTGGTGCGCAGCGCCGCCGAGGTCAGCGCCGGCGAGCGCCTGCGTGCGCAGCTGACCGATGGCAGCATCGAAGTGCGGGTCGAACCAGGCAACGACGACTGACGGCGGTAACCACGCGTGCTGCCTAGTTGACGCGGGCGATCAGCAAGCGCACACGCATCGCTTTGTCGCGATAACGATGAGCTGCAGGGCGGTCGCCCGAGCAGCGCCGTGGATTTGCACAGAGGGCGCGCCGATGCGGCGCCACCCGCGTCACCCAGGCGAACCAAGTCTGGATCAACCCTTCAACCCGCCGCAGACCGTTCCGCGTGCAGATCAGAGGGCATTACCGGCTCTCTAACCATGACTGGGCGTCTGCGCGGCCTGCTGCCAGCCCTGCAGCAGCAGCCCGGCCAGCACCACCGGATCGTGGTCGAAGTGATGCCCGCCCGGACGCGCCACCACCTGCACGCCACGCGCGCGCAACTCCGGGCACAGCGTGTCCTTTTCCTGATCGCCATAGATGCATTGCAGGCGATGCGCGTCCAGCGACTGGATCGCCGGCTCCACATCGCGCTCGGCATCGTTGTGCCAGCCCAGCCAGCCACCGACACGCACCTTGAAATCGGCTTGATGGGCAAGGCCGAGCAGGCTGACAAACTGCACCGATGCGCGCTGCTGCGGCGACAGCTCGGGATAGGCAAACGGCAGCACATCGGCGCCGAACGAGTAGCCCACCAGCGCGACGTGGTGGATATGCCAACGCTGTTGATAGGTCGCGATCACCCGATCCAGGTCCGCCCCGACCTGCTGCGGCGTGCGGCTGGCCCAGAAGTAGCGCAGGCTGTTCCAGCCCACCACCGACACGCCCTGCTGCTGCAGTTGCGCGGCAATGCCCTTATCCAGTTCGCGCCAGCCGCCGTCGCCGGACAGCATGACCACCATGCGGTCGCTGCCGGGCGCATGCAGTTCGACCAGCGGCAGATCGCCCACGCCCTGCGCCTGGGCCGTCAGGAAATGGCCCCGGGTGGCGGCAGCGATCTGCAGGGGGCTGGCAGCGTCGACCAGGTCGTCGAGGAAGCCTTGATTGGCATCGGGCACGTCGCGCGAGCAGGCCAGGCCGCCATCGCTGGCGTCGCCATCGGCCACAACCGCGCCGCCCAGCACGTCGGGCGCGGCCGAGGCCAGCGCCTGCCGCGCCAGCACCGCGCCATCGCCCTGCCCCACCAGCACCGGCGGCAGGAACGCGTCGACATGCTCGGCGCGCAGCAACTTCTTGCCCAATCGCTCGGCATCGTCGGCCAGGGAACTGCAGGCTGCGTGATGTGAGCGCACCCGTTCGCGATAGCTGGCGGTATCGACCACCGCGACCAGCGCGCCGTCGTTGCTCAGCATCTCGGCAAGCCGCTGGCCGTCCTGCGCATGGCCGCTATCGGGCAACAGCACCACCATGGCCTTCGGCGTGCCTTCCGGACGCAGCACCTCCACCGAGCGGTAATGCCCGGCAGTATTTCCGTCCTGCAGATGACGCGCCACGGCGTAGCCACTGCCGCCGATCAGCAGTGCCGCGATGACCCAACGAAACACCTTGATTCCCCAGTCCATCACCGCAATCCTCGCAAGCGCTGGCGCTTGGACCGCGGCCGAGGCGGCCGGTTCCATGACGATTGCGGGCAGCGTTCGCTGCGGTTAAGCCTGCGTGCCCGGTCTTGCGACGGGACCAGGCTTGGAACTGCCTGGACCGTCGCGACCGATGAGCACTTCGACACGAGCATGGCATCCGGACAACATGGCGATCGGCGATCAATCACCGTGCAGCCGCAAACCACGCATGCGCACTGACTTACAGCTGCGCCCTAGATCCCGCGCGCCACGCGGAAGCCGATCCGTGCGCTGGTGCTGTCCGAGTCCTGCGACTGCCGCCAGGCCGCACGCGTCTGCTGCGGCGAGTTGGCCCAGCTGCCGCCGCGGATCATGCGCTGCCGGCAGCCGGGATTGAACCAGGCGGCACCGTCGGCCGGCGCGCGTCGATAACTGGCATGCCAGCAGTCGGCCACCCACTCGCTCAGGTTGCCGCCCATGTCGTGCAGCCCCCAGGCATTGGCGCGAAAGCTGCCGACCGGCGCCGGGCCCCAGAAACCGTCGCCGTAGCCGACAAAGCCGTTGTTCCAGTGCCGGCCGCTGCGCGAGACATCGTTGCCGCCGGTGAAGTTGCCCGCATCCAGCGGCGGCGAGCCGGCATTGCCCCAGGGATAGCGCCCGCTGGTGCCGGCGCGCACCGCGTATTCGAACTCGGCCTCGCTGGGCACGTGGTAGTGGCGGCCGGTCTGTTCCGACAGCCAGCTCGCATAGGCTTCGGCGTCGCGGATGCTGACGTGCATCACCGGGCTGTTGGGCGCGGCCTGAGCGCCGTTGTAGTCGGACTGCCAATCCACCCCGCTGCGGCGGATGAAGTTGCCGCTGCGCTCGTCGTACACCACCGAGTGCCCGCGCCGGGTGGCACGCGGACGCGCGCCGGTCGCCTCGACGAACTGGCGGAATTCGGCAACCGTCACTTCGGTGATCGACAACGCAAAGCCGCGCGCGAAACGCACATAATGCGCCGGGCGCTCGTTATCGGAGGCGCCGGGCTCGGCATCGCCGGCGCCCATCTGGAACGCGCCATGCGGCACCACGATCATCTGCGGACCGCGCCCGCCGACCTTGAGCCCGTCGGTGAATACCTGCCCGGGGCGGAAGCTGCCGTAATGGGTGGCCAGCTCCAGCCGCCGGCGCAGATCGCCGGCCACCGCATCGCCCGGGTCGGCGATGCGCAGCACCTCGGCCAGTGTTTCGCCAGCCGCCTTGAGGCCGCGGGGCGAGGTGAGATCGTGCAGGCCGGCGTCGTGCAGGGCGGCGATCTGGGCACGACGCATGCGCTCGATGCGCGCACGTGCATCGGCAATGGTCGGTGCGCGCTCACGCACCTGCCCGGCCATCTGCAACCAGTAGCGTGCGCCGATGAAGTCGCTCGCCTCGGCCGCCTGCTCGGCGCGTGCCAGCAGGCCGCTTTCCACCGCAGCCAGCCCCTGGCGCGTGCGCGGGTTGTCCGGATCCAGCTGCGCCGCATCGCGAAAGTTCACCAGCGCCCCGTTGCCGTCCTCGCCCAGGCGGCCGCCACGCAGATCCTCCTCACCGGCACGGTTGAAGCTCAGCACCCGCTGTGCGGTTTCCACTGCGCGCTGCAGTGCGCGCACCTTCGGGTCCTGCGGAGCGAGCGCCAGCGCCACGATGGCCAGCTCACGCGCCTGTTCCAGCGCGCTGTCCTGACGGTCGGTCTGCGCGATCAGCGCCTGGCCGCGCTCGATCAACCGGCGCTGCGCCTGCTCCAGTCCGCGCCGGCTGGCCGCGTCCTTGCCGTCGGCGCGTTGCTGGATTGCCAGATACAGCGGAATCGCATCGTCGGCGTCGCGATAGAGCCGATCGTCCTTCAATGCCTGGTCGGCGCGCTTGCGCACCTGCGCCAGCGGCTCATCGCCCAGGTCCACTGGCGGCGGCTGCCATTGCGTCACGGTTTCGGCGGATTCTTCGCCACCGATGGACACATTCGGCTTGCTCGGCACCGCGGCGGCGGCAGCGGGTTGCGGCGCAGCGGCAGGCGCTGGCGTCGGTGTCCGCGAACAGGCGCACACGCTCAGCGCAACCAATGCCCACGCTGCGATCCGGTTACCGCACTCACCCACCACCTGCTCCTTCCAGTGCTCTGCCGCACGACAGGCGATCGCGACGTTAGGCTATTCTGCGCGTTCTGCGCAAACCCTTGCTGTCGACGGAAATCACGTGCCCCATTGGATCACCCACCCCTCCGAGCTGAGCGAACGCCTGCAGGCATCGCGTCCGTCCCGCATTGGCCTGGATACCGAATTCATTCGCGAACGCACCTACTGGCCGCAACTGGCGCTGGTGCAGATGGCCATCGGCGAGGAGATCCTGCTGATCGACCCGCTGATCCCGGGCATGAACGAGGCGCTCAGGGAATGGTTGACCGCCACCGACATCGTCAAGGTGATGCATAGCGCCAGCGAGGATCTGGTCACCTTCAAATGTGCGTGCGGGGTATTGCCGCGGCCATTGTTCGATACCCAGATCGCCGCCGCGCTGGCAGGTGTGGGGGGGGGCATGGGCTACCAGAAACTGGTGCAGGAAGTGACCGGCACCTTGCTGACCAAGGGCGAGACCCGCTCGGACTGGATGCGTCGCCCGCTGTCGCCGGCGCAGCTGGAATACGCCGCCGACGATGTGCGTTACCTGTTCGCCATCCACGACGAACTCACCCGCCGCCTGACCGAGCAGGATCGCCTGGGCTGGCTGGCCGAAGACGCCGAGCGCCTGCTCGCCACGGTGGAGCATGACGATGGCGAGCGCTGGCCGCATGTGAGCCTGCGCACCGCGCAATTCCTGGAGCCTGCGGCGCAGCGCCGCCTGCTGCGCCTGCTGCGCTGGCGCGACCTGCAGGCGCGCCAGAGCGATCGCCCGCGCAGCTGGATCCTGGACAACGAACTGGCCAGCCAGCTGGCGCGCTTTCCGCCCGCCGATCTGGATGCCTTGCTGCGCCAGTTCGACAAGTTTCCCAAGGCGCCGCGCAAGCTCGCCGCCGCAGTGTGGGAAGCGCTCAGCACGCCGTTGCCCGACGAGGACCATGCACCGCTTGCGCAAGCCGCCACCGACGGCAACAAGGCCGTGCTCAAGCGCCTGCAGGATGCGGTGGCCCAGCGCAGCCGCGAGCTGGGATTGCCCGACGGCATCCTGGCCTCGCGCCGGCATCTGGAAACCCTGATCGAACAGCGCAGCTGGCCCGCACCGCTGGGGCAATGGCGCCGCGAAGCGCTGGAAGCGCAGCTGACGCCGCTGCTGGAAGACGGCACGGCGCAGTGACCTGATGCAGCAGTCGCCAGGCCAGACACCCACGCGGTCGTGGCGACGCGGGCAGACCACTCAGGGCCATTCGCCCGCTGCCCCGCACATCGCCGGCCGTGACAGGACGCCACGATCGGGCAGCATCCTCGTCGATCGCTGCATCCGCCCTTGCATGGCGCGCCTTCGAAACTGGCGCAGTCCATCGGGACACGGTTGGCCATGCTGCAGTCACTATCTGGCCAGCGCTGCACGCAGGTGTCATCCCGTCTGGCCTGCTGCTGTATCGTTATGGTCGGGGTCGCAGCCGGCGCAAGCAGGCTCGCCGGCCTCGCCAGTACCCTGCAAACGCGTGACCAGACGCTGTGAAACGCCTGGCCACG
Organism: Xanthomonas sp. WHRI 6108; assembly: GCF_040202385.2. Taxonomy (NCBI): domain Bacteria; kingdom Pseudomonadati; phylum Pseudomonadota; class Gammaproteobacteria; order Lysobacterales; family Lysobacteraceae; genus Xanthomonas; species Xanthomonas sp. WHRI 6108. The sequence goes on from NZ_CP168198.1 coordinate 2,674,373, forward strand.
CCGCGTGCAGGCACGCGCACGCGCAACGGCCGCCCCCGGGCCACATGCCATAATGACGCGCGCCCATTGGGCAACGTCTCCACCCCCTTATTCCGAGGCCATACCTCTGTGAGCAATACCACCTCCAAACTGGATTCCATCGCGCAAGCCAAAGCCAAGCTGCTGGACGAGCTGCAGAAGCTGGAAGAACAGGAAAAGACCGAGCGCGCGAGCGAGGCATCCTCTGCGCATGCCACCATCGTCTCGCTGCTTGAGCAGTTTGCCGGCCATTTCAACACCAAGCAGCGCAACGATATTGCCGCTTACCTGGGTACCACCCCTGCACGCAAGGAAGTGGTCAAGAGCGGCCGCAGCGAAGTCAAGCCGAAGTACGAACTGCCGCACACCGGCGAGACCTGGTCCGGCCGCGGCCGCACGCCCAAGGCCTTCGCCGCCTGGGAAGGCTCGGTGTCGTACAAGGAATGGAAGGCCAAGAACCCGGACCTCAAGTTCCCGCTGGTCCGCGAGTGATTGCCGCAGGATCGCGCCTGCGGGCGGCGATCCAGGCCGCCGGCCTGCTTGGCGAATCGCGCGACATGTGGTTAGAATCCAGGCACGTGGGGCGGTAGCTCAGCTGGGAGAGCGTCGCGTTCGCATCGCGAAGGTCGAGGGTTCGATCCCCTTCCGCTCCACCATTGCTTCAATCGTAAAGGCCTCGGAAACGTCATATTTCCGGGGCTTTTCCGTTCTGGGCCCCTGCACCGGCAGCGCGTCGGCCTGGTGCATGCCAGGCCCCGTTACGGCCATGTCGCCAGGATCACATCGGGCGCGCTAACGTCCGTTTCATCACCATCCCGGACGCAAGCCATGAGCAACAAGCAGAGCCAGCCCGACAAGGCCGCCGACAATCAGCACGGTGTTTCGGAGAGCCAGCAGGATCGCAAACAGGATGAGGCCGCCAAGCAGCGTCCTGGGCAGAAGGACATGCAGATCCACGACGAACAGACCCGCCGCCCCAAGGGCAACGACGGCCAGGGCGAATGAGACGCCCGGCAAGGCGGCTCTGCAGCGCGCCAGCGTAACGTCGCTGCCCCGCCCTGTCCTGCCCGATGTGGCAAGATCGGCGACAGGGCTCATCCGCTGGGCTGGATGAGGTCTGCGCCAACCAACGCGTGCGACGATCCAAGACACGGTATCGCCATGCGCACATCCATCGCCTGACGGCGCCTTGTTCCGGTGGTCTATCCATGCAGATTCCTGACGCGTCCGCGTTGCACCTCTTCCACGCGACGCTGCTGCCGGGCGGCACCGCCGTTGCAGCGCAGCTGCCGGCGAACGAAGACGAACGTCTGGCCGCATTGCAGGACTACCAGCTGCTGGACACTGCACCGGAGCCGGTCTACGACGCCTTCACCTCGAGCGCGGCCGAGGTCTGCGGGACGCCGATGGCCCTGATTTCGCTGATCGACACGCAGCGCCAGTGGTTCAAGTCGAAACTGGGCATGGCGCCACGCGAAACCCCGCGCGAACTGTCGTTCTGCGCGCACGCGATCCTCGAACCCGACCAGGTGATGGAGGTTGGCGACACCCACCAGGATGCGCGCTTCGTGGGCAATGCGCTGGTCACCGGCGAGCCGCAGATCCGCTTCTATGCCGGCGCCCCGCTGCTGACCTCCGATGGGATCGCGCTGGGCACGCTGTGCGTGCTGGATCGCACACCCCGGCGCCTGTCGGCGGCCGAGCGCGACGCACTGCAGGCGCTGGCACGGCAGGTCGTCGACACCATCGAGCTGCGCCGTGCGGCCAAGCTGGTCGAGCTGGACGCGCTGCGCGACGAACTCACCGGCATGTGGAACCGCGCCGGTCTGGAACATGCGCTGCAGACACACGCACAGAGCTCGCCCACTGCCGCCACGTCATCGCTCGCCCTGGCGCTGATCGAGCTGGATGGCTTCAAACGGCTGAGATTGCAGGCGGGCGCGGCGGCGGCGGATGCAACGCTGATCCAGGCTGCCAGGGTGATCGAAGCGCAGTTGCCGGATGCCGCCACGGTGGCACGATTGAGCCGGGATCAACTCTGTATTGCCTTGCCGGAAACAGCGGCAACCAAGGCAATGGAGCTGATCGAAGCTGTCCGCAAGGCGATCGAAGCGGCCAGCTGGCCAGCCGGCGCATTGACGATCAGCGCAGGGCTGGTCGAGGTGGCAGCCGGTGCCTCGCTCGACAGCAATGCCTTTCTGGCGCGCGCGCGGCACGCCCTGCAGGGCGCGATCAGCAATGGACGCAACCGCGTGCAGCGCTTCAATGGCTGGCATCGGCAGGACTGAGCGGCAGACCGCGCGTGGGCTCGGCGAGGTAGGCCAGCAGGGCGCTGATCGACACGACTGCGCAACTTTGAATCGCTAGATCGATGCCTGTGTACGGCTGCAGTCTTTCCACTTACGACCGCAGTGCACACACACCCGCCAGCGCGCCTGTCTTGCGTGGCTAACGCGTGTAGCGATCAGCTGCCAGGCGGCAGCCGTATCGCCAGCGGCGCTTGGCCAGGCTCAGGCTGCCAGGGCATCGGTGTTGCCGGCGATTTCGTCCACCTGCAGCACCTGCTCCATCTCCAGCAGCACCACGAAGCGCTCGCCCACCTTGCCCATGCCGCGCAGCAGGTCGCGGCGGATATGCGTGCCGAACGATGGCGCCGCTTCGATGTCCTGATCGGCCAGTTCGATCACCGCGTTGACCGCATCGACCAGCACCCCGATCACCTGCGTTCCCTGCGCCTGCTCGGTGGCCAGGATCACGATGCAGCTGCGCTTGCCGATCGCGCTGTCGGCACGCCCCAGCCGCGACTGCAGATCCACCACCGGCACCACCGCACCGCGCAGGTTGATCACCCCGCGCACGCAGGCCGGCATCGACGGCACCGGCGTGGGTGCGCGGTACTGGATGATTTCGCGAATGCCAAGAATGCTGATGGCGAAGGTTTCGCCATCCAGTTGGAAGGTCAGGTACTGGGCCGCCGCATCGGCGTCGCCAGGCATCACATCGGGGGTCTGTGCAGTCATCGATCGGTCTCTCAGAAGCGGGCGAACTGGCCTTCGTCCGGGCCCTCGGACATCGCATAGGCCGGTGCTGCGTCACTGCGCCAGCCGCGCGCACCGGGCGCACGTGCCGGGCGTGCGGCCGCCACCTTGCCGCGCTTGGGCGGCGTGCTCGCCGGCCCCTGCCCGCCCAGGCGGAAGAACGCCATGCTCTGCTGCAACTGCTCGGCCTGCGCGCTCATTTCCTCGGCAGTGGCGGCCAGTTCTTCGGATGCGCTGGCGTTCTGCTGGGTGGTCTGGCTCAGCTGCACCACCGCCGAATTGATCTGGCTGACACCGGAGGATTGCTCTTCGGAAGCCGCGGAAATCTCCTGCACCAGGTCCGAGGTGCGCTTGATGCTGGGCACGATGGTGTCGAGCAGACGGCCGGCGCGATCGGCCAGTTCGACGCTGGAACTGGCCACCTCGCCGATCTCCTGCGCGGCCACCTGGCTGCGTTCGGCCAGCTTGCGCACCTCGGCGGCCACCACGGCAAAGCCCTTGCCGTGTTCACCGGCGCGCGCCGCTTCGATCGCTGCATTGAGCGCGAGCAGATTGGTCTGATATGCGATGTCGTCGATGATGCCGATCTTCTGCGCGATCTGCTTCATCGCCTGGGTGGTGGCGACCACCGCTTCGCCGCCTTCGATGGTCTCCTTCGCGGCCTGCGTGGCCATGCCATCGGTGATGCGGGCGTTTTCGGTGTTCTGGCTGATCGATGCGGTCATCTGCTCCAGCGAAGCGCTGGTTTCCTCCACACCGGCGGCCTGTTCGCTGGCGGCCTGCGACAACGACTGCGCGGTGGCGCTGACTTCCTCCGACGCGCTGGCCAGGGTTTCGGCACTGGTGTTGACCTCGCCGACCACCTGCGACAGCTTCTGCACCATCGTGCGCATCGCTTCGAGCAGCTGCGCGGTTTCGTCGCGGCCATGCACGTCGATGCGCATGGTCAGATCGCCTTCGGACAGCCCGTTGGCCACCGTTACCGCGCGGCGGATCGGGCCGGTGACGCTGCGGCTGATCACCACGCCGAGAAACGCGCCGAGCAGCACACCGCCGCAGATGATGGCCATCAGCAGCTTGGAGCTGCGCGCGTGGATGCTGCCGGCCTCAGCATTGGCCGAGGCAGCGCTGCGCTCGCGCAGGCCGCTCAGATCGGTCATCAAGGTATCGACTTCATCCGAGCTGGCACGCACCGCACGCGAGAGTTCGGCCAGTTCCGGATTGGCGTCGCGCAAGGCTTCGCGGTTGGCGGCGTCGATGAAGCGGCCGCGCTCTTCCAGGTATTTCTGCCAGGCGCGGTCGAACTGCGCCAGCTTGTTCCTGCCTTCCTCGGTCTGGAAGCTGGAACGCGCGCGCGTCATGTAATCGACCACCTTGGCGGTGTACTTGTCGATGTTCTGCACATGCGACTGGCGCTCTTCGGCGCTGCTGGCCAGCAACAGATTGGCACGTGCGCGGCCGGCGTAGATCAGATTGATATTGGCCTCCTTGACGTTCGACAAGCCGAGCAGCTCGCGCTCGTAAAGCGAGGTCGACAGGTCGCTGATCCGACCGGAGTTGGAATAACCCACCCACCCGATGCATGCGCCGATCGCCGAGACGATCAGGAACGCCACGATCAGCCTGGTTCCGATTCTGAAGTTGCCTAACATTGGGGAGTTCTCTTGAAGGTAGTGCATGCGCGACCTGCGTCGCAGGGTCGCCCGGTGGCCTGGTGCGGGTGCCGCTCACTGTGTGCGGCTTGTCTAACCAATCGCTAATGGCTATCGGCGAGGCCAAAACGCGCTTGAGACGCAAACGGCACTTAACCGCGTATTCACACCATCGGATATGCGCTTTTGTGACCGGTCACGCGCTCGTACCGACCGCGTTCGGAAAATTCCTACCCCTGGTTCCTGCCGTGTCCGGAACAGTCCGCTGGGACATCACGACTGCGCGGTTAGGCTTGGCGCATGTCGTCACAAGCACTTCCACGCAGCTTCTATGCGCACGATGCCCGCCAGGTCGCGCCGCGCTTGCTCAACAAGGTATTGGTCAGCGCGGACGGACGCCGCGGCCGCATCACCGAGGTCGAGGCGTATTGCGGCAGCGAAGATCCGGCCGCGCATTCGTTTCGCGGCATGACCCCGCGCACGCAGGTGATGTTCGGCGCACCGGGGCATCTGTATGTGTATTTCATCTACGGCATGCACTGGGCGATCAACGCGGTGTGCGGCGGTGCGCCCGGGCATGCGGTGCTGATCCGCGCGCTCGAACCGCTGGCCGGGATCGCCACCATGCAGGCCGCGCGCAACGCCGCTCCACTCAAGACCTTGACCACCGGTCCCGGTCGCCTGGCCCAGGCATTCGCGGTGAGCGCGACGGACAACGGGCTGGATCTGACCGACGCAGCCGCACGCCTGTGGATCGAGGACGATGGCCTGCCGCCGCCATCCGCAGCGCTGGCGACACCGCGCATCGGCATCCGCAAGGCGGTGGATGCGCCGTGGCGCTGGGTGGTCCCGGACAACCCCTATCTGTCGCGTCCGCTGCCGCGTGCGACCGGCCCATGCGCGGTGCTGCCGGGCGACTGAGCCAGCCATTGCTCCATCGGCGTCTGCTCGGCGGCGCCCGGCCCACGCTGCAGCAGGCGCAGGGCCTGCTCGGCCTGTTCGTCGCTCAGGTCCTGCAGCGGCTGGAAGCGATCTGCCACCCACACCGCCATCGGCAGGCCATCGAGATACGCCACACGGTTGCCCGGCACGCGCGCCACGCGCTCGCCCGGCAGGACGCTGCCCAACAGATTGCTCGGGTCGCTCGCACTGACGCATACCCACTGCTGCGGTAGGGCCTGTGCACGCACGCGGCGCAGCGCCGCAATCGCATCCGGCAACGCGAACTGCTCGCCGGACAGCCCGGCGATGAAACGCCCGCCACGGATCTCGCCACGCGCTTCCAGCCGTTGATACATGCGCAGCAACTCGCGCCACGGCGGCAACCACGCCGCCTCGCGCTCCAGCAGCCGCCAGCAGACCACGCCGTAGCGCCGCAACAAGGTATGCGCCACATGTTCGAGCATGTCCTGGTGGCGCTCGCCGGCTTCGGCCAACGGCAGCTCCGGCAGCGCGCGTACCGGCGCCCAGCGGCCGGCATCGCGAATGCCCAGCGCGCTGGCGCGGCGCCGGTGGCGCGACAGCGCCGAGGGACGCTTGGAGGCCGGCACCAGCAGCGCGCGCAGCCCGGCATAGCTGTCGCAATGCGCACGCCCGCGCATCACCAGTTCGCTCAGGGCATCTTCCAGCTCGGTGCTCATCAGGCGGGCCGCATCGGCAATCTCGTCGAAGAACAAGGCGCCCTGCTGCTGCAGCACCTCGGCAACCCGTTGCGCGCGCGAGCCCAGCGGCGCGTCGTCGGCATCGCGTGCCAGGCCGCTCCAGCGCTGCGCCTCGCGACGCGGCAGCAACACGATCGGCGTGCTGCGCAGCGCGGCACCGCTGCGGCCACCACCGGGCCGCAGTCGCGCCCACACGGTGCGCCCGGCGGTGCACAGCTCGTCCAGCCAGGCCGGTTGATAGTCGCGCACGCGTGCCGGCAGCAGCTCGCTCTCCCACAGCACTGCAGGTGCCTCGAAACCTTCCAGCTGCCCGACCACGCCGGCCAGTGCGTCCGGCCCCGCCACCCGGCTGGCGCTATCGAGGTGCTGCCACTCGAACAGGAAACGCGCGTAGTCGCGTTGCGCCACCGGCTCGATCTCGCGGCGCAAGCGTCCCAGGGTATAGCGATGGATGCGCGCCAGCAGATGACGTTCGCACCATTCTTCCGCCTGCGCCTGCGCGCTGAAGTGGCCGGCCATGACATAGCCCTCGCGCTGCAGGGCGGCCAGGGCAAGCACGATCTCGGACTCGGGCAAACGCAAGGCGCCGGCCAGGGCCGACACCTGCGCCGGGCCGACCGCAGACAGACGACCGCGCAGCAGCTCGCGCACGGCCCAGTCGCGCTGCCAGTCGGCAACGCGGCAATCTGCCGGCGCCTGTAGCGGCGGCTGTGCGGATGCATGCGCATACAGTGGCGCAAACCAGTCGATGCGCTCGGCACTGATCCACAGCGCGGGCACACCGTCGAACGCAAGGCAGCTGGCACGCCCATCGCCTGCAAGTGCAGCCAACCAGGCCTGCCAGTGCGCATCCCCCGCTTCATCGACCGGAAGCACGCCCAGCCCGACCAACGCTTCGTGCATTTCTTCGCCATCGCGCGGCTGCGGCCAGGCCTGTTCGCGCACCGAGGCGATCGCCTCGGGATCGAGCTGCCCCAGGTCGTCGCTGCTCTGCGGGGTGTAGCGACGGCTTTGTACGGCCTGGGTGCGGCGTTCTTCCAGCGGTGCATCGTCCAGGAATGCGTACGGACGCGCATTCAAGGCTTCTGCCGCCAGCGGCGACGGTGCCGCCAGATCGCGCGCGACCAACGTGATCGCCCCCGACTCCAGCCCGCGCAGCACCTGCAACCAGCCCTCGCTGTCCATGGACTGATGCAGGCAGTCTTCCAGTGTCTGCGCCACCAACGGATGATCCGGCACCTCGCGCTCGCCGACCAGATTCTCCGCGCAGGCGACCTGATCGGGGAACACCGTCGCCAGCAGATCTTCCGACTTCATCCGTTGCAGTTGCGGCGCGACCTTGTTGCCACCGGCAAAGCGCGGCAGCGCCATCGCATTGGTCGCATTCCAGCGCCAGCGCACGCCGAACAGCGGCGCATCCAGCAAGGCCTGGATCAACACATGCTCTGCCGATGACGAGTGCAGGTAGCGCGCCACCTCCTCCAGGGCAAAACTATGACTGGTGGACAGCGACAACACGATCGCATCCTCGGTCGCGGCGGCCTGCAGTTCGAAGTTGAAGGTGCGGCAGAAGCGCTTGCGCAACGCCAGCCCCCAGGCACGGTTGATGCGGCTGCCGTACGGCGAGTGGATCACCAGCTGGGTGCCGCCGCTGGCATCGAAGAAGCGCTCCATCACCAGGCACTGCTGGGTGGGCATCGCGCCCAGCGCGGTGCAGGCATGGGCGAGATAGTCGACCAGCTGGCGTGCCGCTTCCACCGAGAGATCCAGCACGGTGTGCAACCAGTCGCAGGCGGCCTGATGTGGCGGGCTATCCAGCCGCAGCGCAATCTCGCCACGCAGACGTGACACCGCCGCCGACAATTCGTCGCTGCGGCCGGGCGCCTCGCCCAGCCAGAACGGGATGTTCGGTGGCGCGCCCTTGGCGTCCTCCACCCGGACGCGCCCGGCATCCACGCGTAGGATGCGGTAGCTGGCATTGCCGAGCTGGAACACGTCGCCGGTAAGACTTTCGACCGCAAAATCCTCGTTCACCGTGCCGATCTTTTCGGCCTGCGGTTCCAGCACCACGCTGTAGTCGCCGGTTTCTGGGATGGTGCCGCCGGAGGTCAGCGCAGTCATGCGTGCGCCGCGGCGCGCATGCAGGCGTCGATGCACCGCATCGCGATGCAGATAGCCTGCACGCGGCCCGAGCCGTGTGCTGAAGCCGTCGCACAGCATGCGCACCACGTCATCGAAGCTCGCGCGGCTCAACTGCGCGAACGGCCAGGCGCGGCGCACCAAGGCGAACAGCGCATCTTCGTCCCAGTCCTCGCACGCGGCCTCGGCCACGATCTGTTGTGCAAGCACATCGATCGGCGCCAGCGGAATGCGCAAGGCGTCCAGCTCACCGCGGCGCACGCTGTCCAGCAGCGCGGCGCATTCCACCAGTTCGTCGCGGGTCTGCGGAAACAGGCGCGCCTTCGGCGTGCCGCCAACCGCATGCCCGGAGCGTCCGGCACGCTGCAGGAAGGTGGCGATCGAGCGCGGCGAACCCAGCTGGCAGACCAGGTCCACATCGCCGATATCCAGGCCGAGTTCCAGCGATGCAGTGGCCACCAGCACGGTGAGGTCGCCGGCCTTGAGTCGCTGCTCCGCCAGCAGACGCGTTTCGCGCGACAGGCTGCCATGGTGCGCGGCGACGCGCTGCTTGCCGAGCAGATCGCCAAGATGGCGCGCAGCGCGCTCGGCCATGCGCCGCGTGTTGACGAACACCAGCGTGGTGCGATGCTGCTGCGCGAGCGTGGCGACATCGGCATACACCTGCAGCCACTGATCGTTGGACATCACCACGCTCAGCGGCGTCGGCGGCAAGGCCAGGGCCAGGTCGCGCCTGCGGGTGTAGCCGATATCGACGATCTCGCACTGCGGCGGCCGGCCGGCATCGCCCGCCCCGACCAGGAACTGCGCCACCGTCTCGATCGGCTTCTGCGTGGCCGACAGCCCGACGCGGGTGATCGGGCGTTCGGCCAGCCGCTGCAATCGCTCCAGGGTCAGCGCCAGATGACTGCCGCGCTTGTCCGCCGCCACCGCATGGATCTCATCGACGATGACGGTGCGCACATGCCGCAACGCAGTGCGCCCGGAGGCCGAGCCCAACAGCACATACAGCGACTCCGGCGTGGTCACCAGGATATGCGGCGGCGTGCGGCGCGCCTGTGCGCGCTCGCGTTGCGGGGTGTCGCCGGTACGCACCGCCGTGCGCACCGCGATATCCGGCAGACCGCTCGCGACCAGCGCCGTGCGGATGCCTTGTAACGGCGCATCCAGATTGAGGTGGATGTCGTTGGACAAGGCCTTCAGCGGTGAGACGTAGACTACCCGGGTTTCGTCCGGCAGCGCGCCGCCATTGGCCAGGCCATCGCGGATCAACGCGTCGATGGCCGCGAAGAACGCGGTCAGCGTCTTGCCCGAGCCGGTCGGCGCGGCCACCAGCGTGTGGCGTCCGGCCTGGATCGCCGGCCACGCGGCAATCTGCGCCGGCGTGGGCGCAGCGAAGGTCTGCGCAAACCACGCAGCCACGACAGGATGGAACTGCTGCAGGACAGGATGCATAGGCGATGCCGCAGGCCGCGATGCCAGGCCAGAAGCGGCGTGTGGATTCAACGGGGCGAAGCCCAATGAATGGGGTTGCGCTGCGCCCGACACAAGCCGAGCGCGGGAATGGCGGTGAATGGTTAAAGCGGCTGTCGACCTGACTGCGCAGCGGCCAAGCCCGGTGCGTCCGCTGCACCGGATCGACCTGCTGCAACTTTCCCGTCAACTCCAGTTCGAACGGGCGCGATGCCGAGCACTTGCGCGACGTGACGACAGCCGTTGCTGGTGCAGCGAAGGGATGCCTGCACGAGCGGCGGATGCCGGCCGGTGCATCAGGTCGCCAGCCACCAGCCGTCAACGCAACGCTGCGGCCCGGCGTGACGATTGTCGATCGGGCGCAGGCCATGGCACATTGACGCCATGCCCAGCCTTATCCTCTTCATGATTGCCGGCGCCGCGCTGTACGCGTTCTGGAACTCCTCGCGCGCGGCGGCCGAACGTGCCGATATCCTCGGCCGCAATGCCTGCCGCGCCGCCGATGTGCAATGGCTGGATCAGAGCGTGCATTCCACCAACATCCGCATCTGCCGCAAGCCCAATGGCTGGCTGGGCTTCGAGCGGACGTTCCGGTTCGAGTATTCCTACGATGGCATCGACCGTCATAGTGGCCGCCTAGTGCTGCGCGGCGACCAATTGATCGCCTTCACCGGACCGCAGGTGGCCACGGTGACGCCGTTGAGCCCGGACCATCAGCGCCTGAACTGACCGCGATTGGGTCGATCTATGCGTCTGCAGGCACCTGGCCTGCATGCAGCGCCGTACGACCGAAGATCCGTGTCGCTGCCGCTTATCCGCAACGCCGATGCACACATGCAACGGCGTCTTCTGGTGGAAAGATGCACGTGCGATGCAAGCCACACGCGTACATCGCGCAACAACGCACGGACGCGCGATGCGCGTCCGTGCATGTGCTTACTTGACCACGCGCAGATGCGGACGCTTGCCCGCGCTCGGCGGCTCGTCCGGCGTGGGTGCGCTTGGCGGCGGTGTACCCGGATCCGGTGGCTCGGTACTGGTGCCGGGGATATCGTCCGGCAAGGCCATGCCCTGCCCGGTCTCGCGTGCATACACCGCCAGGACCGCGGCCATCGGCACCATCACCGGATAACTGACGCCGCCAAAGCGCGCGGTGAACTGCACGCTTTCGTTGTCGACCTGCAGCCCGACCACGGCGCGCTCGGCGATGTTCAGCACCACGCGGCCGTCCTTGACGGCACTGGCAGGCACCTGCACGCCGGGCAGCCCGGCGTCCACCAGCACGTGCGGGGTCATGCCGTTGTCGTTGATCCATTCGACCAAGGCCCGCAGCAGGTACGGGCGATGGCTGGTCATGCGGGGGAAATCTTCGCTCATGACGTCATTTTACCCGCACACGGCCCGCAGCGGCGGCTGCGCGATGGGGCGTCGGTCTGTTGGCATACAGCCGTCGCATCAGCCCGGCAGGTCGCGCAGTTTCTTTTCCTGATCGGTCAGGCTGCGGATGAAGCCGGGATTGCGGAAGATCCGGTTGCCGTAGTCTTCGATCGCCTTGCCGTCCTTGGGCAGGCCGATCTCCAACGCGTCCAGTCGCCAGATGATCGGCGCCATCGCGCAATCGGCCAGACTCATTTCCGGATTGAGGAAGAACTTGCTGGCCTTGAACAGCGGCACCGACGCGGTGAGCAGTTCCTTCAGGCGCTTGCGGCCGGCCTCGGCCTGGGTCTTGTTGCCGAGCTGGATGGCCTGCACCTGCGGCACCCAGTCGTGCTCGATCCGCAGCATCGCCAGACGCAGACGTGCGCGCGATAGCGGATCGACCGGCATCAACGGCGGATGCGGGTAGCGCTCGTCCAGGTATTCGCTGACCACCGATGCCGCGTACAGCACCAGGTCGCGTTCGACCAGGGTCGGGACCGAATGGTAGGGATTGAGATCGATCAGATCTTCCGGGGGATTTTGCGGGTCGACCGGCACCAGGTCGTAGGTCACCCCTTTCGCCGCCAGGACCAGACGGACCCGGTGGCACAACACGTCGTCGTTGGACGAAAACAAAGTCAAGGTATTCCGCATACGCACACTCGTCGCCATTCAAGGCTCTCCGACGACCGGAATCCGCCGGCCGCATCGGCGCGGCCGGCCCAACGCCGACCGTCACCACGGTCCTTCGAGTGTGCAATCACGTCACGCAAAAGCCAAGAGTGATAGGGCCGATTAATGCCCGGACAGGCCGCTTATTGCGCCGAGATGCAGCTTCCGGTCACGTGCGCGTGTCGCAACGGGGCGACTGCCGGTGCACGACATCGGATGCGGCAGAGGTGATGCGTCGTCAACCGACGCAGTGATTGCTTGCCGACCCTCACCGCACCCCTCTCCCGCGGGGAGAGGGGCTCAGCGGTCGGTTTGCTGCAGCCGTTGCATGACTTGCGCATGCATGGCCGATGCGCTCTGTAGCCGATGACCGGCCTGCAGACCGGTCAGTGCACGTCCTTCCAGTATTCCTTCTTCAGCAGGTAGGCCATGAAGGTGAGCAAGGCCAGGAACAGGATCACCCACACGCCCATGCTCTGCCGCTTCAAGGCCGCCGGTTCGCCGGCGTATTCGAGGAAGTTGGCGATATCGCGCACGGTTTGATCAAACTCGACCGGCGTCTGTCGCCCTGGCTGACCGAGTTTGAGCGCCTGCACCGGCTTGTCGCCGGTCGCCTTGTCGGGCGGGCCGAACTGCGCCTGCTGCAGGCCCTGCAGCTCCCACAGCGGGTTGGGCATGGAGGCATTCGGAAACAGCTGGTTGTTCCAGCCCAGTGGGCGGGTCTGATCCAGGTAGAACGACTTGAGGTAGGTATAGACCCAGTCGGTGCCACGCACGCGCGCGATCAAGGTCAGATCCGGCGGCGCCTTGCCGAACCACTTGGTGGCCGCATCGTGCGGCATGGTGCCTTCGATGTGTTCGCCGATCTTGGCGCCGGTGAAGTTGAGGTTGGTCATGACCTCTTCCTCGCTCAGTCCCAGATCGCTGGCCATGCGCGAATAGCGCAGGTACTTCAGCGAGTGGCAGCCGGAGCAGTAGTTCATGAACAACTGCGCGCCACGCTGCAGTGAGGCTCGGTCGCTCAGGTCGTTGCCGGCCTGCTGCACCTTTCCGCCTTCGGCTGCCAGCGCCCCTGCGGCCAGGGTCAGCCCGCACAACAGGGCGACCACGCGCGACATCCATGACCTCACGTTGGAATTAGTCATGGGTGGTCACCCGCTCCGGCACCGGCTTGGTCTTGTCCAGCCGCGTCCACACCGGCATGGTGATGAAGAAGGCAAAGTACAGGAAGGTCAGCACGCGCCCGACGTAGGTTTCGTGTGCGTCGGTGCCAGGACCGGAGCCGATCACGCCCAGCCACACGAAGCACACCACCAGCACGCCGAGCGCGACCTTGGAGATCCAGCCGCGGTAGCGGATCGAGCGCACCTTGGCCCGATCCAGCCATGGCACCAGGAACAGGATCGCGATCGCCGAGAACATCACCAGCACGCCGCCGAGCTTGTTGGGCACAACCCGCAACATCGCGTAATACGGCGTGTAGTACCAGACCGGCTTGATGTGCTCCGGGGTCACCAGGCGATTGGCCTCGGTGAAGTTGTCGTGCTCCAGGAACAAACCGCCGAACGCCGGTGCGAAGAAGATGATGAAGGCCGCGATCAGCAGCAAGAAGCCGACCCCGACCAGATCCTTGACCGTGTAATACGGATGGAACGGGATGCCGTCGGCCGGCTTGTGCGCGTCCCAGCGGTTGCCCTTGGGCCCCTTCTTGATCTCCACGCCGTCGGGATTGTTGGAGCCCACCTCGTGCAACGCGCCGATGTGCAGCACGATCAGCAGCAACAGCACCAGTGGCAGTGCGATCACGTGCAGCGCGAAGAACCGGTTGAGCGTGGCATCGCCAGGCAGATAATCGCCCATGATCCATTCGGTCAGCCCGTTGCCGATCACCGGGATGGCGCCGAACAGCGAGATGATCACCTTCGCGCCCCAGAACGACATCTGCCCCCACGGCAGCACGTAGCCCATGAAGGCTTCGGCCATCAGCACCAGGTAGATCAGCATGCCGAGAATCCACACCAGCTCGCGCGGCTTCTGGTAGCTGCCGTACATCAGCCCGCGGAACATGTGCAGATACACCACGATGAAGAACAGCGAGGCGCCGGTGCTGTGCATGTAGCGGATCAGCCAGCCCCACTCCACGTCGCGCATGATGTATTCGATCGAGGCGAACGCATCGGCCGCGCTGGTCTTGTAGTGCATCGTCAGGAAGATGCCGGTGACGATCTGGTTGACCAGCACCACGATGGCCAGCGAGCCGAAGTAGTACCAGAGGTTGAAGTTCTTCGGCGCGTAGTATTCGCTGACGTGCTTGCGGTACATGGGCATCAGCCCGGGCGCGCGTTCGTTGACCCAATCGAACACACCGTTGGCGGTACGGACCAGGATATTGCTCATCAGGCAGCCCCCGTGCTGTTGGCCGACGTACCGGCACCGTCGGGATCGACGCCGATCACCAGGGTGTTGTCGTCCACATAGTGGTGTGGGGGCACCAGCAGATTGATCGGTGCCGGCACGCCGTCGAAGACGCGGCCGGACATGTCGAAGCGCGACTTGTGGCAGGGGCAGAAGTAGCCGCCCTTCCACTGCGGGTCGTAGGGCTCGGGGCGGATCTCGGCGACCATTTCCGGCGAGCAGCCCAGATGCGTGCACAGCCCGACCAGCACCGAGATGTCGGACTTGATCGAGCGGTACTCGGGGTTCTTCAGCACGTAGTCCGGCTGCTGGTCCTTGTTCTCCGACTTGGGATCCTTGAGCCGGTCATCCAGCGATGGCAGTGCGTCGAGCATCGCCTTGGAGCGCTTGACGATCCAGATGGGCTGACCGCGCCATTCCAGAACCAGCCGTTGCCCTTCCTGCAAGGCGCTGATGTCGGCGGTCACCGGGGCACCGGCCAACTTGGCGCGTGCGCTGGGATTCCACGACTTCACGAACGGAACTGCGACAAATCCTGCTCCGACCGCACCGACCACGGCCGTTGTCGCGGTCAAGAACCGACGACGCCCGATATCAGCAGGTGCGTTAACCCCATCGTTGGCCATCCGGCTCTCCGATCTTGATTAGGTAGCGTGAGGCTGCCAACGGCTGGCGGGGGGTCCAGCCGCGATGAATCGACCGCAGTGTAGCGGAACGCTTAATGCACAGACAACGCAATGTACGCAGTCGAACCGGCGCAGTGCAAACACTGGATGCAGGCACGCGTCGACCGCATCACGCGCCAGCCCTGCATAAGGCGGACAGCTGTGACCCAGTGCTGACAAAAAAGACCGCGCCAGTTGCAGGCATGCTGCGCGTTGGCTGCACTATCGCGCCGGTGCAACGGCGGCCTGCGCGGCCTGGTGGCCGCATGACGTCCGTTTCGGCGCGCGACTGTCAAAGCAGGCCGCAGCGCGCGCAGATGCATGCAAGGCACACGGCTCAGTTGGCCGCCGTGGTCTGCCCACGATAGCGTCCGGCCAGCACGCCGACGCGTTGGACGTAGCGCTGGGTCTCGCTGTAAGGCGGCACGCCGCCATAGCGATCCACCGCGCCCTCGCCTGCGTTGTAGCCGGCAGCGGCGAGCGTGAGATCGCCGTTGAAGCGCTTCAGCAACCACGAAAGATATTGCACGCCACCGCGAATATTTTGCGTTGCATCATAGGCATCGCTGACGCCGAAGCGGCGCGCGGTGCCGGGCATCAACTGCATCAGCCCCTGCGCGCCGGCCCGGCTCAGTGCCAGCGGGTTGTAGGCCGACTCGGCATGGATGATCGCGCGCACGATCGCTTCCTCGACCCCGAACTCGCGCGCGGCTGCGGTGATTTCCTGCTGATAGGCATTGGTGTTGAGCCGGATCGCACCGAAATTGACGCCGGGCTTGGCCGCGCAGGCGTAACAGGTTTCGATGAAGCTGTAATGGATGGTGCGCAGGCCTTCGATGCTGGCGACCTGACGCGGGCGCGCACTGGTGTAGTGACGCACGCCGTCCTTCATATACGAATAGACCTGCCCGCTGACCACCCGGCGCGGATTGACCGCGGCGGCGGGTGCCTGCACGACCGAGGTCTCCGCCACCGGCAGCGCGCGCGGCATCACCGCCGAGGCGACTTCGGCAGCGCGGCGTGGCGCCTGGCCCACCGGCTGACTGATGATGGTGGCTGGCGCGCCGCTGTCGATCGAGGTGCTGGCGCGCGCAGGGCCAGCGACCAAACCCTGCGCCGGGCGAGCCATGGACGGCGGCGCGCGGCGCGCGGATCGCTCCGGGGTGTAGCTGCTGATGACGCTGCAGGTCGCCCCGCTCTGGCGCTTGCTCAGGTAGCTGGTGATTCCGTCGCCGCTGACACACTTGTACAAGGTGCCAGCGCAGACCGGCGCTGCCGGCAACGTGACGAGTAACAGCCCCAGCAATCTTGACATCCCCTTCATGCGGCGGAGTGTCCCAGCTTGGCCCGGGCTTGCCAAGTGGCCGCCGCAGTTATCCGGGCAACGGCTCCAGCCGCGTCCGCAACGCGTTCAGCGCCTCGGCCAGCGGCACGCGCACGGCGTCCGGGCAGATCGCATCGAACGGCAGATCGAGCAGTAGCAGGTTGGCCGCCAGCGCTGGCATGCTCGGCGCGCCCAGGCCCAGCCAGCAATGCGCCGGCCCGTCGGCTTCCAGCGCGCCCAGCCAGGGCGGGATGCGCGCGGCGAGTGCCTCCAGCGCGCCGTGCAGGCGTACCCGGGCCCGGCACGGGAACGGCGACTCGCCGATCGCCTTGCGCAGGAGTTGCAGTGGTTCTTCCGGCAGTGCGCGAGCGGCGAATTGCGCGCCGGTCGTCTCGGCCAGGTCGATGCGGTCGGCGCGCAAGGTGCGCCAGTCCTGGCGCTCGCAGTCCCAGGCCAGCAGATACCAGCGCCGCCCGTAATTCACCAATAAGGCCGGCTCGACACAGCGCGTGATCGGTAAACCGGAGTGGCGGCGATAGTCCAGCCGCAGCGTGACCCGGTCGCGGCAGGCGCTGGCCAGTTGCGCCAGCAGCGCCGCATCCACCAGGGCACCCGCCTCCCCGGTGACCGGCAGGCTGGCGGTGGCCGCGTGCGCCGCACTGGCACGCTGGCCGCTGCGCCGCGGCAACAGCGGATCGAGCTTGCGCAGCACCCGCGCCGCCGCCGCATCCATGCCGCGTATCGCCGGAGCCGCTGCGCGCAGCGCGATCGCCACCGTCAGCGCCTCGTCTTCTTCGAACAACAGCGGCAGAGCGGCCGCACCCTGCCCCAGCCGGTAACCGCCACCGGCGCCGGGCACGGCATGCACCGGGTAACCCAGCTCGCGCAGGCGCTCGATCGCGCGCCGCACGCTGCGCGGATGCAGCTCCAGCCGCTCGGCCAGCGCCACGCCCGACCAACTGCGGCCGCCCTGCAGCAGCGCAAGCAGACGCAACAAGCGGGCAGCGGTCGAGGCCATCGCATTACCGTATTGCGGACGGAAACTGTCCGCAATAGCTGCGTAGGATTGCCTGGCACCTCGTTCTTTACGCCTTCCGCATCCACCAAGGAAACCGCAATGTCCCACCAGCGCCACATCACCCTGTTCCACAATCCCCGTTCGCGTTCGCGCGGCGTGCTGGTGCTGCTGGAAGAGCTCGGCGCCAGTTACGACCTGCAGATCGTCAATCTGGAAAAGGGCGAGCAACTCGCGCCCGCGTACCTGGCGATCAACCCGATGGGCAAGATTCCGGCGATCCGGCACGGCGACAGCGTGGTCACCGAACAGGGCGCGATCTACCAGTATCTGGCCGAGCTGTATCCGGAAGCCGGGCTGTCGCCGGCGCCGGGCGATGCCGATCGTGGCGCCTACCTGCGCTGGCTGGCCTTCTACGGCTCGGCCTTCGAGCCGGCGATCATCGACCGCGCGATGAAGCGCGATGCGCCGCCGCGCTCGATCTCGCCCTACGCCGACTGCGCCACGGTGCTGCAGGTGATCGATGCGCAGCTGGCCAAGGGCGACTATCTCCTGGGCCAGCGTTGCAGCGCGGCCGATGTGCTGTGGGGCGGCGCGCTGGGCTGGATGGTCGATTTCGGCCTGATCGACCCGCCTGCCAGCACCCGCGCCTACATCGCCCGCATGGCCGACCGGCCGGCGTTCGCGCGTGCCGAGGCCATCAACGCCAAGGCCTGACCAATCGGACGGGCCCGGCGCAAGCGGGTAAACTGTGCGGCTATCTTCTACCCGCCTGGAATAAGCGCCATGCCCGGGACATCCGTTTCCGACCTGTCCGCGGCCACCGCCGTGGACGCACCCGCCCTGTTGCCGCTGCCGGTGGCCCGCCCGTCGGCGCCTGCCGTGGTGCGCGGCAAGCTCTACATCAAGACCCACGGGTGCCAGATGAACGAGTACGACTCGGCCAAGATGGCCGACGTGCTCGCCGCCTCCGAAGGCCTGGAGCTGACCGACAACCCCGAAGACGCCGACGTGGTGCTGGTCAACACCTGCTCCATCCGCGAGAAGGCGCAGGAAAAGGTGTTCAGCCAGCTGGGCCGCTGGAAGGCGCTGAAGGCCGGCGGCAAGCCGGTGATCATCGGCGTGGGCGGCTGCGTGGCCTCGCAGGAAGGCGAGGCCATCGTCAAGCGCGCGCCCTACGTGGATCTGGTGTTCGGCCCGCAGACCCTGCATCGCCTGCCGGAGCTGATCCGCGCGCGGCGCGAATCGGGCAAGTCGCAGGTGGACATCAGCTTTCCGGAAATCGAGAAGTTCGATTGCCTGCCTGAGCCGCGCGCCGAGGGTCCGTCGGCGTTCGTGTCGATCATGGAAGGCTGCTCCAAGTACTGCTCGTTCTGCGTGGTGCCCTACACCCGTGGCGAAGAAGTCAGCCGGCCGTTCGAGGACGTGCTGGTGGAGGTGGCGCAGCTGGCCGCGCAAGGCGTGCGCGAGATCAATCTGCTCGGCCAGAACGTCAATGCGTATCGCGGTGCGTACGGCGCCGATGCCGGCGACGCGGCGCAATACGCCGATCTGGGCCTGTTGATCCGCACCATCGCGCAGATCGAGGGCATCGGCCGTATCCGTTTCACCACTTCGCACCCGCTGGAATTTTCCGACTCGCTGGTGGATGCGTACCGCGATGTGCCGCAGCTGGCCAATTATCTGCATCTGCCGGTGCAGGCCGGCAGCGACCGCATCCTGTCGGCGATGAAGCGTGGCTACACCGCGCTGGAATTCAAGTCCAAGATCCGCAAGCTGCGCGCGGTGCGTCCGGATATCTCGATCAGCTCGGACTTCATCGTCGGTTTTCCCGGCGAGACCGAAGCGGATTTCGAAAAGACCATGAAGCTGATCGAGGACGTGGGCTTCGACCAGAGTTTCTCGTTCGTGTATTCGCGGCGTCCCGGCACGCCGGCCTCGGACCTGCAGGACGACACCCCGGAAGCCGTCAAACAGGCACGGCTCGCACGTTTGCAGGCGCAGATCAACGCGCACGCCACGCGCATTTCGCAGTCCATGGTCGGCAGCGTGCAACGGGTGCTGGTGGAAGGCCCGTCGCGGCGCGATCCGAACGAATTGACCGGCAAGAGCGAGAACATGCGTCCGGTGAATTTCCCCGGCAATCCGCGCCTGGTCGGGCAGTTCGTCGATGTCCTGATCACCGAGGCGATGAGCAATTCGCTGCGTGGTCTTATCCAGGTGGACGACAGCGAAAGCTGATACCGCATAGGTGCCGGGGCGCGTGGCGCCACGGCATGCATCGCGTCTTGCTGACTGGAAGGTGCACGTTGGTTGGTCACTAGTCTCGTATCCAGCGGCCGGGCACGCGATGCTGCGTGTGCCTGCCATCGTTGTTGCGTTGCGTTGCTTTGCGTAGCTGCGTGCGTGTAACACGCTGGCAATTGCGTTGAGGTCACGCGCGTCGTGCCTCGCACCTCGATCTTCGGCAAGCACGCAGCTGCGTGTTTGCCGCACTGCATTCGCCGATCGGCGCTCCAGCATCTGCGCGCTACTAAGCCGTGGTCGGTCTAGGTCAACAACGGCGCGCATTGCTCGCATACGCCAGGCATGGTCGTGATCGCGCACAGCAACGACACCGACGTCCCTGGTCACACGGCACGCAAGGCAAGTGATCAAAATTTCACCACTTGTCTGCAACACCTTGCGGCATAAGGCGTGCGAGCACTTACCCACAGGCTTTGCCGAATTCGATCCACACCGCTTGTGGACAACCGCCATCGCAGTGGTGATTTTTTCACCATGTCCCTGCCGGACCTTGTGCGAGTAGGCGCCACCATTTTTATCCACAGGTTAGTGATGCGTGACTCCACAGCGATTGTGGAAAACCCGTGCACACCATCGGGGACCGGCCATGAACATGCGCTTGCGGCAGCCGGGCGTGTTGGTGGGATCACGCGCTGCGCGCTACCCTCGTCTGCCGCCCAACCGACCAGCGCATGCGTGCGCGGTCCGATCCGACCATGAATTCACCTGCACATCGCGACTTCACACTGGAACCCGACGACACCGAGCGCCTGGCCAACCTGGCCGGCCCGTTCGACGCGCACCTGCGCCAGATCGAACTCAAGCTCGGCGTGGAGATCGCCAACCGCGGCAACATCTTCCGCGTCACCGGCCCGGAGCCGGCGATCACCGCCGCACAGACGCTGCTGACCGCCCTGTACGAGGAAGCCGCCTCCAGCACCTTCGACAACCACGCCATCCACCTGCGCCTGAACGATGCCAATGTCGAGCAGGTGGTCGATCGTTCCTACGTGGCCCAGGACGTGGCGATCAAGGTCAAACGCGGCACCGTGCGTGGCCGTGGCGCCAACCAGGCCAAGTACCTGCATGCGATCGCCACGCACGACATCAATTTCGGCATTGGCCCGGCCGGCACCGGCAAGACCTTCCTGGCGGTGGCCAGCGCGGTCGAGGCGCTGAACGAGTCACGCGTACAGCGCCTGATCCTGGTGCGCCCGGCGGTGGAAGCCGGCGAGAAGCTGGGCTTCCTGCCCGGCGATCTCAGCCAGAAGGTGGACCCGTACCTGCGCCCGCTCTACGACGCGCTCTACGAAATGCTGGGCGTGGAAAAAGTGGTCAAGCTGCTGGAAAAGAACGTCATCGAGATCGCGCCGCTGGCCTATATGCGCGGCCGCACGCTCAACGATGCCTACGTGATCCTGGACGAGGCGCAGAACACCACCATCGAGCAGATGAAGATGTTCCTGACCCGGCTGGGCTTTGGCTCCACCGCGGTGGTCACCGGCGACCTGACCCAGATCGACCTGCCCAAGCACGTCAAGTCCGGCCTGCGCGACGCGATCGAGGTGCTGCGCGAGGTGGACGGCGCCAGCTTCACCTTCTTCGAAGCACGCGACGTGGTGCGCCACCCGCTGGTGCAGCGCATCGTCACGGCCTATGAAAAGCGCGATCAGCAGGACGCTGCCGCCAAGCAACAGCCTGAGTGAGTTCGCGCCCTGTCAGCCTGGTGCTGACAGACGCAGTCGTCGCCGTCGCCGGGCATCCCGATCGCGTGCGGTCTGGCTGCATGACCAGCCAGGATTCGTTTCAAGCTTGCGGGTGCGGGATTACAATCGCGGCTGCGGGCGGGGCCCGATCGGCAGTTCGAGCTACCGCGTGGCCAACGGGCCTGCGTTGCTACTGCTGATCACCTGCACGCGCTGACCCTCTGCCCAGGAAACTCTCGCCATGACCCGTGGACCTGTCCGCCTCGACGTCGCTGTCAGTTATGCGCTGCCGCGCGCCGGTCTGCCGTCGGCGGTGAGTTTTCGCAAGTGGGTGGCCGCTGCGCTGAAGGGACGCATCCGCGAGGCCGACCTGGCGGTGCGGATTGTCGACGAGAAGGAAGGCTGCTCGCTCAACCATCATTACCGGGGCAAGGATTACGCCACCAATGTGCTGAGCTTCCCGGCCGATTTACCCGAAGGCCTGCCCAAGGGCGTCAAGATGCCGCTGCTCGGCGATCTGGTGATCTGCGCGCCGGTGGTGGCGCGCGAGGCGGCCGAACAAGGCAAGTCGCTGGCCGCGCATTACGCCCATCTGACCGTGCACGGCACGCTGCATCTGCTCGGCTGGGACCACGAAGACGACAAGGAAGCCGATGCGATGGAGCAACTCGAACGCGAGATCCTGGCCGATCTCGGCATCGACGACCCGTACGCGGGAGAGCGCTGATGCGGGGCTGCCTCGCCACCGCGTTGCTGTTGCTGGCCTGCTCCAGCGCCTGGGCGCAGGCCGCGCCGGCACGCCCCGACCTGCCGGCCCTGATCGAATGCCGCCAGCGCATCGGCGACTTCAACGCGCTGGCACCGGTGCTGGCCGACCCGCTCAAGGCGGTCGCGCTGGGCTGGACGCCGCTGGACCAGGCCAACCTGTTCATGACCGAGTACACGCTCAACACGCCGATCAGCGTGTTCGGCCACAGCACTACCCACATTGCGTTCTCCGGGGCCAGCGTCATGGCGCTGCTGGACCTGCCCGACCCCCGCCCGCTAGCCAAACAACTGAACCTGGAACTGGGCGTGGATAACGCCGACAAGGTCATGTATGGCCGCGAGCTGGTCAGCGAAGACACCACCAACCCCAAGACCGGCGAGGCGATGATCGAATCGATCGTGCTCAGCGTCTCCAACGTGAAGTCGCATCCGGGCAAGACCGTGGTCGGCTGCGGCTACAGCCTGGACCTGCCCTGACGCGCAGCGCCCACCCCGGCCCCGTCCACAGCGCCTTAGCGGCTTCCTGTTAGACTGACGGCTATCGCCTGGTTTGCCGGGTGCCGTCCCACGTCACGATGTCCGAAGACGACAGTAGCCAATCCCAAGAAACACCCGAAAAACGCCGTAGCTGGCTCGAGCGCCTGAGCGCTGCCTTCTCTGGCGAACCCCATACCCGCGACGAACTGGTCGCGCTGCTGCGGACCGCCGAACAGGACGGTCTCATCGCTGCAGACACCTTGCGCATGATGGAAGGCGCAATCTCCGTGTCCGAGCTCACCGTGGGCGACGTGATGATCTCGCGCTCGCAGATGGTCTCGCTGCCGGTGGAGGCGCGCTTCATCGACCTGATGAAGCAGGTGGTGGAATCCGGCCATTCGCGCTTCCCGGTGCACGGCGAGAACAAGGACGAAGTGCTCGGCATCCTGCTGGCCAAGGACTTGTTGCGCGGCGTGGTTGCCGACAACGGCCCCGGCAACGTGCGCGAACTGCTGCGCCCGGCGGTGCTGATCCCCGAGTCCAAGAAGCTCAACGTGCTGCTCAAGGAATTCCGGCTGTCGCGCAACCACATGGCGATCGTGGTGGACGAGTACGGCGGCGTCGCCGGGCTGGTCACCATCGAAGACGTGTTGGAGCAGATCGTCGGCCAGATCGACGACGAGCACGACGATGCCGAAGACGAGAATTCGCTGATCGCGATCCAGGCCGACGGCCGCTATGTGGTCGATGCGCTGACGCCGATCGAAGACTTCAACGAGCGCTTTGGTGCCGACTTCCCCGATGACGAGTACGACACCGTCGGCGGCCTGGTCACCGATGCGATCGGCCACCTGCCGGAAACCGGCGAAGAGCTGACGCTGGGGCGCTTTGCCTTCCGTGTGGCCAAGGCCGATGCGCGGCGCGTGCACGCCTTCCACGTGACCATTCTGCCGCCAGACCCGCAGGACGACGCTTGAACCGTTGGTACCGCGTCACTGCTGCAGCGCCAGCCCGCGGCAGCATCCGGCGCTGCGCGGCAGCGTGTCTGCTGCTGTTGCTGGCGTGGTTGGTGGCACCTGCCGCCATGGCCCAGGCCACCGGGCAGGCGCTCGCTCAGCCCAATGTGCCGGCACCGCGGGTCGGTGTGGTGACCATGCAGCCGGGCGAGGTGTTCTTCGAGCGCTTCGGCCACGATGCCATCGTGGTGGTCGATCCCGTCACCGGGCAGGCCACCTCGTATAACTTCGGCTTCTTCGACCCCGGCGAGCCGGATTTCGTCCCCCGCTTTGCGCGCGGCGAGATGATGTATTACCTGGTCGCGTTGCCGCTGGAAGAAGACCTGCAGCAGTACCGCGCGGTCGGCCGCGGCGTCAGCATCCAGTGGCTGGACCTGCCACCGGACCAGGCGCGCGCGCTGGCT
This sequence comes from Xanthomonas sp. WHRI 6108, assembly GCF_040202385.2. Classification (NCBI taxonomy): domain Bacteria; kingdom Pseudomonadati; phylum Pseudomonadota; class Gammaproteobacteria; order Lysobacterales; family Lysobacteraceae; genus Xanthomonas; species Xanthomonas sp. WHRI 6108. The sequence continues at coordinate 2,698,521 of NZ_CP168198.1, forward strand.
GACGGGCTGGCCATCCGCAGCCAGCCCGAGAACGCGCGCTACCACTACGATTACTTCGTGGCCAACTGCGCCACCATGGTCCGCGACACGCTGGACCGCGCCATGGGTGGCGCGTTGAAATCGCAACTGGCCGGGCGCTCGCGCGGCAACACCTTCCGCAGCGAAGCGGTGCGCCTGGCCTCCCCTGCCCCGTGGATGTGGCTGGGCTTCGACCTGGGCCTGGGGCCGTATGCGGACCGCCCGCTGTCGCGCTGGGAAGAAGCCTTCGTGCCGATGCGCCTGGCCGACAGCCTGACCCAGGTGCACAACAGCGCCGGCCGCCCGTTGGTGCAGTCCACCCAGGTCCTGCTGCCGCATCGCATCGCACCGGAGCCGGCGGAACAGCAGCGCCACTGGTGGCCATGGCTGCTGACCGGGCTGATCGTCGCTGCCGGCGTGCTGGCACTCGGTCGCCGGCAACGCGTGCTGGCCGCCCTGGCCCTGCCGTACTGGCTGCTGTGCGCGATCGGCGGCGGCTTGCTGGTGTATCTGTGGGGCTTCACCGCGCATCAGTCGGCCTGGGCCAATCGCAACCTGTTGCTGGTCAACCCGCTGTGCGTGCTGCTGTTGATCGGCGGCATCGCCGTGCTGCGCGGGCGCCGGCCCGGGCGCTGGTTCGATGTGCTGCGCTGGGTGGTGGCTGCCGCGGCACTGCTGGCACTGCTGATCCACTGGCTGTCGTTCCAGGCGCAGGACAACCTGCAGTGGGTGCTGCTGCTGTTGCCGATCCATGCCGCGCTCGCCATCGCGTTGCGGCGGCGTGACTTGTCCGTCCGCACGCGCTGATCCAGGATGCGCCCATGAACCACCACGGCCGCCATCCGGACAACCCCTCCTGCGTCATCACCTGCGCCTATTACGACGGCCAGGGCGAGCGCCACGACATCAGCCTGGAGCAGATCAGCGACGTGCTGCAGCGCCCGGATGGCTTTGTCTGGGTCGGCCTGTACGAGCCGCAGGAGTCGGTGCTGCACAAGCTGCAGGATGAGTTCGGCCTGCACGATCTGGCCATCGAGGATGCGCTCAAGGCGCACCAACGTCCCAAGGCCGAGAGCTACGGCAATTCCTTGTTCGTGGTGGTCAACACCGCACAACTGGTCAACGAGCGCATCCGCTACGGCGAGACGCACGCGTTTCTGGGCGCGCGCTTTCTGTTGACGGTGCGCCATGGCGCATCGCTGTCGTACACGCCGGTGCGGCACCGGGTCGAACGCGAACCGGCGATGCTGCGCATGGGCGCCTCGTTCTGCCTGTATGGCGTGCTCGACTTCGTGGTCGACAACTACCTTCCGATCATGGACGAGTTCCGCGACACGCTGGAAGGCCTGGAAAAGGACATCTTCGCCGACAACTACAAGCGTGAAACCGTGGTGCGCCTGTACGAGCTCAAGCGCGAACTCAACAAGATGCGGCTGGTCGTGGCGCCATTGCAGGACGTGCTCTCGCACCTCAAGCGCAACCCCGGCTCGCTGATCCACGACGAGGTCGGCATCTACCTGCGCGACGTGCTCGACCATGCCGTGCGCATCAACGACGCCATCGATACCTTGCGCGAAATGTTGGGCACCGCGCTGAGCGTCAACTTGTCGATGGTGACCCTGGCCCAGGGCGAAACCGTCAAACGCCTGGGCGCCTGGGCCGCCCTGCTGGCCGCCCCGACCCTGATCACCAGCTGGTACGGCATGAACTTCACCCACATGCCTGAGCTGGACAAACCTTATGCCTATCCGCTGCTGGTAGCCGGCGTGGTCGCCTCGTGCCTGGTGCTGTATCGCCTGTTCAAGCGAGCGCGGTGGCTTTAGGCCGCTTTGCGGCTGGGATTTGGGAGTGGGGATTGGGGATTGGTTGGAGCAGGACGTGTGACTGTGGCGCGCGTGCTGCACGCACCCTCATCCGCCCTTCGGGTACCTTCTCCCGAGGGGGGGAGAAGGAAGGCTGCCTGATTTTATGAATCCCCAATCCCGAATCCCCAATCCCCGCACTCAAGCCACATAGATCGTCTTGATGTTCATGAACTCGTGGATGCCGTGCTCGGCCAGCTCGCGGCCGAAGCCCGAGCGCTTGATGCCGCCGAACGGTAGCCGCACGTCGCTCTTGACCACCGAATTGACGAACGCCGCACCGCACTGCAATTGCTGCGCCACGCGCTCGCCGCGCTTGGCATCGGAGGTCCACACGCTGCCGCCGAGGCCGAAGCTGGTGTCGTTGGCCACACGTACCGCCTCGGCTTCATCCCGCACGCGAATGACCGACGCGACCGGGCCGAAAAACTCCTCCTCGTAGGCCGGCATGCCCGGGGCGACATGATCGAGGATGGTGGCCGGATAGCCTGCATGCGAACCGGGTACCGGTTCGCCGCCCAGCAGCACCTTGGCACCCTTTTCCACGCTGTGTTGCACCTGCTTGTGCAGCTCGTCGCGCAGATCCGCGCGGGCCATGGGCGCCAGCGTGGTGCCCTCCTGCTGCGGGTCGCCGAGCACGCGCTGGGAGGCAGCGGCAACGAAGCGTTCGATGAAGCGATCGGCGATGGCGTCCACCACGATGAAGCGCTTGGCGGCGATGCAGGTCTGCCCGCTGTTATCGAACCGCGACTGCACGGCGGAGGCGACGGTGTGCTCCAGGTCGGCGTCCTCCAGCACCACGAACGCATCGCTGCCGCCGAGTTCCATCACGCACTTCTTCAACTGATCGCCCGCATTTGCAGCCAGCGAACGTCCGGCGCGCTCGCTGCCGGTCAGCGTCACTGCGGCAATGCGATCGTCACGCAACACGTCTGCAGCCTGGTCGTTGTCGATATGCAGCACATCGAACACGCCGGGCGGAATACCGGCGGCATCCAGCACCTCCTTCATCGCATCGGCGCAGCGCGGCACATTGCTGGCGTGCTTGAGCAGCGCCACATTGCCGGCCATCAGACCCGGGGCGAGGAAACGGAACGCCTGCCACAGCGGAAAATTCCATGGCATCACCGCAAACACGCAGCCCAGCGGCTCGTAGCGCACATAGCTGGACTGCGCCTCGGTCGGGATATCGCGCGGTGCCAGGTAGTCGGCTGCATGTTCGGCGTAATAGGCGCAGCCCTGCGCGCACTTGTCCACCTCGGCCAGCGCCTCGTGGCGCAGCTTGCCCATCTCCGCGGTCATGATGCGCTGCAGGTCGTCGCGCCGCCGGGTCAGCTCTTCGCCGACCCGGCGCAGCAGCGCGCCGCGCTCGGCCAGCGGCAGCGCCGCCCACTGCGGAAATGCCTTGGCGGAAGCAGCCAGACGCGCCTCGATGGCGGCGGCGTCCAGGGTGTGCTGGGTGTGTTCGACCTGGCCAGTGGCCGGGTTGACGGTGTCGTAGGACATGACGGTCTCCTGTTACAGGCCCGCCATGCTAGTCGCCGGCAAGTTGCAGCCGCGTCACAACCGCGGCAAATCGCTGCAACGCTGTGTTTACCCACGCCGCGACGCAATGCCGCACCTCCATCGCACCGCTCGCGGATCACTGGCAACCGGAACAACGCACCCAGCCAGGCTGATGAAAGCGGCCCTGCCCTGTCCCGACCGTCCCACCGCACAAAAAAGCTCTAGCATTCGGCACTTGGCAGCTTCATCCATTCACGGAAGACCACCACGATGCGCCGGGATCTGATTGTTCTAGTTGTACTTGGCATCGGCGCCTGCCTGCCGGGATGCGCCGTCCTGCAGGACATGCTGCACGGCCCGCGTCCGGGTCCGAACGGATTTGTCACCGTGAGCTGCACCAACACGCTGCCCAATCCCAGCCAACCCTGCGAGGAACAGGCACTGCGGGCCTGCTCGGACACTGCCATCCGCCAATTCGTTACTGCGCACTCGTCGCCGAACATGGTCACGATCTATCCGAGCAAGCAGAAATCCAAGGACGACGGAAAGAACAAGGACAAGGATCGCGCCGACGAACAACCCAAGGTCGAGCAACAGGGCTACGACATCAGCGCCGAGTATCAGTGCTACCTAACCAAGCCGCAGCCCTGGGACAGCGGGTACACGCCTCCGGCCAGGTAACAGCGGCCCAACCAACTGCCGTGCCCGGCGTCCGGTGGCCGCATCAGGCGTCCGCAATCGGCGTGCAGCCATCGTGGATGTCGGTGGCGTCGGCGTTCGCAGCCGTCTGGCCGCCGCTGGTGGCGATGCATTCGCCACACCCATGTTGGTGCCTGCTCAGGAAGCAGCTTGCAGCGCCAGTTGCGCATCGCGCTGGCGGCGTCTTTCGCTGCGCGCCAGCAGCCACCAGCCGATCACTGCGGCGATCGACACCGCCAGCACCATCAGCGTGGCCAACGCGTTGATCTTGGGGCTGATGCCCAGCCGCACCGACGCAAACACCTTGATCGGCAAGGTGGTCGAACTGGGCCCGGCCAGAAAGCTGGCGATCACCACGTCGTCCAGCGACAGCGTGAATGCGAGCAGCCAGCCCGATACCAATGCCGGAGCGATGATCGGCAAGGTGATCAGGAAGAACACCTTCAGCGGTGTCGCGCCCAGATCCATCGCCGCCTCTTCCAGCGAGCGATCCAGTTCCTGCAGGCGCGAGGAAATCACCACCGTGACGAACGAGACGGTGAAGGTGACATGCGCCGCCCAGATCGCCACCGCGCCACGCGGTGCGATCCCGAGTACACCGCCCATCGAAACCAGCAACAACAGGATCGACAGGCCGATGATCACTTCCGGCATCACCAGCGGTGCGGTGATCAATGCACCGAACAGGGTCTTGCCGGGAAAACGCCGCATGCGCACCATCGCCAGCGCCGCCATCGTCCCCAGCAACGTCGATGCACAGGCGGTCCAGAACGCGACTTGCAGGCTGACCCAGGCCGCTTCCAGCAACTGGCGATCGCGCAGCAATTCGCCGTACCAACGCGTGGAAAAGCCGCCCCACACCATCGCCAGACGCGAGGCGTTGAACGAGTAGACCATCAGCAACAGGATCGGCAGATACAGAAAGCCGAAGCCCAGCGCGAGCACGCCAGCGCCCAGCAAGCGCGTGCCGGGAGAGGCGCGCATCATGTCAGCCGCCCTTCCAGCTCGCGCTGCTGATAACGGTGGAACAGCACGATCGGCACCAGCAACAGCAGCAACATCACCGTAGCCACCGCCGCGGCCACCGGCCAGTCGCGATTATTGAAGAACTCGCCCCACAGCACGCGGCCGATCATCAAGGTGTCCGGCCCGCCCAGCATTTCCGGAATCACGAATTCGCCCACCGCCGGGATCATCACCAGCATGCAGCCGGCCACGATGCCGTTGCGCGACAGCGGCAAGGTGATGCGCACGAAGGCCTGCCACGGCCGCGCGCCCAGATCGTAGGCGGCTTCGAGCAATCGCTGGTCGTGCTTGACCAGATTGGCGTACAACGGCAACACCATGAACGGCAGATAGCAATACACGATGCCGATGTAGGCGGCCAGCGGCGTGTACAGCAACTGCAAGGGCTGGCGGATCACTCCCAGCGCCAGCAGCGCCTGATTGAGCAGGCCGTTGCCGTCGAGGATGCCGATCCAGGCGTAGACGCGGATCAGGAACGAGGTCCATGACGGCAGCACCACCAGCATCATCGCCACATTGCGCGTGGCCAGCGGCAGACGCGCACTGACATAGGCCATCGGGTAGCCGATCAACAGCGCAAACACGGTCGACAGCGCGGCGATCCTGATCGAACTCGCATACGCCGCCACGTACTGGCTGTCGCGCAGCATGACCAGATAATTGCCCAGATGCAGCTTGAGGCTCACCGCCCCATCGGCCGCAACGGCGAACAGCGGCGTGTACGGCGGCATCGCGGTGGCGCGCTCGGCGAAGGAGATCTTCAGCACGATCAGGAACGGGATCGCAAAGAACACCAGCAGCCACAGATACGGTGCGGCGATCACACCCCAGCGCGCGCCCGGCAATGCGCGGATCAGGCGCCTCATGCGGTGAGTACCACGCCGTCGTCCTCGCCCCAGCTCAGCCAGACGGTGTCGCCCCAGGTCAGCGCTTCGCTGGCCCAACGCTGACGGTTGGCGAAGTTGGCCATCAGCTTGAAACCGCCAGGCAGGCGCACGTGATAGACCGAATGGCTGCCGAAATAGGCGATGTCCTCGATCACGCCCTGCGCCTTGTTGCAGGCCTGGGCCGGTTCGTCCTTGCCGATGACGAGTTTTTCCGGGCGCAGCGCGAACGCCACCGCCTGTCCTTCGAAACCGGTGATGCCGTGGCCGATCCGGATATTGGCGTCGAAGGCCGGCGCCTTCAGGCCGACGTAGTCGGGTTTGTCCTCGACGATCACCGCGTCGATCAGATTGACCGAGCCGATGAAGTCGGCAGCGAAACGGTTGGCCGGTTGTTCGTAGATTTCGTCCGGGGTGCCGACCTGCTGGATCCAGCCCTGGTCCATCAACGCGATGCGGGTGGCCATGCTCATGGCTTCTTCCTGATCATGGGTGACCATGACGCAGGTGACGCCGGAGGTCTCGATGATGTTGACCAGCTCCAGCTGCATCTGCGCGCGCAGCTTCTTGTCCAGCGCGCCCATCGGTTCGTCCAGCAGCAGCAGCTTGGGCCGCTTGGCCAGCGAGCGCGCCAACGCCACGCGTTGCTGCTGCCCGCCGGACAATTGATGCGGCTTGCGCCTGGCCAGGTTGCCAAGCTGCACCAGCTCCAGCATCTCGCCCACGCGCGCCGCGATCGCCGGCTTGGACAGGGCTTCCTGCTTCAGCCCAAAGGCGATGTTCTGCTCCACGCTCATGTGCGGGAACAGCGCATACGACTGGAACATCATGTTGATCGGACGCTCGTACGGCGGCAACCCGTCGATTGGCTGGCCATCGAGCACGATGCGGCCTTTGGTCGGCCGCTCGAAGCCGGCCAGGCAGCGCAGCAGGCTGGACTTGCCGCTGCCCGAGCCGCCCAGCAGCGCGAAGATCTCGCCCTTGCGGATCTGCAGGCTGACATCATCGACCGCGACGACGCCATCGAATTCCTTGCGGACCTCGTTGATGCTCAGATAGGCGTTGTCGCCAGGGGAAAGCGGCGGCGCTGCGGCCTCGGTAACTGCCATGGATCCTCTCGATTGCGAAGCGTGGCCCGGCACCGACTGTGCACCTCAGAACGCCGGCGCCGCCAGTGCTTGGTGCGACATCGGCACTCGTCCGTTTGCGCCCAAGCGTTTCGTCTGCAGCGAGCCGACAACGACCTGCTACATCGGGTGACCGCCTGCCGGCGCGGGCGCTGCAGCAACACGGTGTCTGCGATGGCAGAGCGACACCCTACCGCGACCGGAGCGCCGACGCCCGCCGCGACGGCTATCGATCAGCGTGGCTCCGGCACCGGCGCGCTCCAGCCCAGACCCAGGCTCTTCTGCAGCGCGACGTAGTTCACCAGCAACTGCACCTGTGCCTGCGCGGCGGCGTCCTGCGCGGACAGCTGCTGGCGCTGCACGTCGAGCAGATCGATCGACGAGGTGGCACCGGCATCGCGCCGTTGCTGCATCAAGCCGGCCGAACGCGTGGCCGAGGCTTCGGCCTGCCGCGCCACCACCAGCTGCTTGCGCGCCGAGCCGAAGCGCGCCAATGCCGAATTGGCATCCTGCAACGCAGCCAGCACCGCGCCCTCGTACGCCGCCTCGCGCCCGGCGTTGCCGGCACGCGCCTGCTCCACCTGTGCCTTGGTGCGGCCGAAGTCGAAGATCGACCAGCGCAGCATCGGCACCGCCAGCGTGGTCAAGGCATCGGAATTGAAATCGCTGGGCGAGCCGGCGACCCAGCTCAGGCCGCCCAGCAGGCTCACCTGCGGAAAATACCCGTTCAACGCCTCGCCGATCTGCGCGCTGGAGGCAGCCAGTTCGCGCTCGGCCTTGCGCACATCGGGGCGGCGACGGATCAGGGCGCCGGCATCGTCCACGCGCACCTGCGTGGGCAGCATCGGCAATGGCTGCGGCGCGCTCAACTGCGCGTCCAGCGCGCCGGGCTCGCGCCCCACCATCAGCGCCAGTTGATCCAGCGCTTCCTGCGACTGCATTTCCAGCGGCAGGCGCTGCGCCTGTTGCTGCTGCACTTGCGTGGCGATCTGTTCGACCTGCAGGTCCGAGGCCGCGCCGCGCTCGCGGCGCTGCTGTGTCAGGCGCAGGGTCTGCCCGATCTTGTCCAGGTTCGCATCGGCGATCGCCAGCCGCGCCTGCAAGCCGCGGTAGTTCAGGTACACCTGCCCCACTTCGGCTGCCAGCTGCACCTGCGCATCGGCCAGCTCGGCTTCCGAGGCCTGCGCCTGTGCCAGCGCGCCTTCGGCGGCGCGACGGCGGCGGCCGAAGAAATCCAGTTCCCAGCTGGCGTCGAAACCGGCGCTGTAGATCTGGGTCTTTTCCAGGTCCAGCGCCTCGCTACCCTGTGCCGGTGGCTGGCCGTTCTGGCCATTCTGCAGGCCGCCCAAGGTATCGACGATGGTCTGCGGCGGCTCGGCATACGCATACACCGCGCTGGCGTTGAGCTTGGGCAGGCGCTCGGCACGGCGCTGGCTGGCCAGTGCGCGGTTGGCGCGCAGCCGCGCCTGCGCCGCACGCAGGTTGGGGCTGTCGGCCAGGGCCTGGGTGACCAGCTGGGTGAGGGTCGGGTCCTGCAGCTGCTCCCACCAATGATTCAATGGCGCGGCAGCGACCACGTCGGCGCCAGCGGCGCGATGCAGGGCCGGCGCCTGCACCGCCGTGTCGGCCACTGCCGGGGGCTTGGTGTAGTTGGGGCCAAGCATGCAACCGCCGAGCAGGACCACGCTCAACGCCGCAGCCAGGGGCATGCGGATCAGGCGCATGGAATCAGTGCATTGCAAGGTGCGCCCCCTTGGGTAACGGCTTGAGCAAAAAGGCCAGCGGAATCGTGCAGACCACGATCACGCCGAAGATCCAGAACAGATCGCTATAGGTCATCACCAGGGCCTGCTGCTGCACCAGGCGCGCCAGCTGCGCGACCGAGCGAATGGCCGCCTCGCCGCCGGCGCTGCCCTGCATCTGCGCAGTCAGCCCGGAAAGAAAGTCCTGCGCGCGCGAGGAATTGGCGGTGATCGCGCTGCCGATGGTTTCGGTATGGAAGGTCATGCGGCGCTCCTGGAAGGTGGAGATCAGCGCAAGCCCCACCGAGCCGCCCAGGTTGCGGCCGGCGTTGAACAGGCCGGACGCATCGCCGGCCAGTTCGGGCGGCACAGATGAAATGGCCGCCTGGTTCAACGACATCATCGCCAGCGCCAGGCCGCAGCCCTGCAACAACTGGCCGGCGACAAAATGCATGCCCACGGTGTCGGCGGTCAGCGACAGATTGGCGAAGCAGGCCGCGGCAAAGCAGATCAGCCCGGCGATCACCAGGATGCGCACGTCCACCACCTCCAGCAGCTTGGGCATCATCGGCATCAGCAGCACGGTCGGCAGGCCTGACAGCAGCAGCACGTAGCCAGCCTGCTCGGTGTTGTAGCCGGAGATCACCGCCAGAAACTGCGGAATCATGTACATGACGCCGAACAGGATCATGCCCACCGCCATGATCATGACGAACACCGCGCCGAAACTGCGATGCAGCAGCAGCGACAGGTGGATCACCGGCGGCCGCTTGCGGAACTGGCCCACGACCAGTGCAGCGAATCCGCTGAGCGCGATCACGCTCAGCGCATTGATCTCGCTGGATTCGAACCAGCGCTCGCGCTGGCCCTCTTCCAGCACCACGGTGAGCCCGCCCAGGCCGGCGGTCAGGCCGTAGATGCCCAGCCAGTCGGCATTGAGCAGGCCGGCCCAGTCGCCTTTTTCATGCTTGAGGCCAAGCAGCAGCAAGGCCACCAGGCCGACGCAGATCGGCACGTTGATGAAGAAGGCGTAGTGCCAGCTGACGTTCTCGGTGAGCCAGCCGCCGAGCAGCGGGCCGATCACCGGGCCCATGATCACGGTCATGCCGAACAGCGCGGTGCCCATCGTTTGCTGGCTGGGCGGCAGCCGCGTCGCAACGATGGTCAGCGCGGTCGGAATGAGCGCACCACCGGCCAGGCCCTGCCCCACACGGCCGATGATCATCATCGTCAACGAGGTCGACAGCCCGCACACCACCGAAAACGCGGTGAACATCAGTGCGCAGATCAGCAGGAAGTTGCGCAGGCCCAGCGTGCGCACGAACCAGCCGGTCAGCGGGATCATGATGATCTCGGCAACCAGGTACGCGGTGGAGATCCAGGTGCCTTCGGTGCCGCTGGCGCCGACCTCGCCCTGGATGGTGGGCAGCGCCGCGTTGACGATGGAGATGTCCAGCGTCGCCATGAACGAGCCGATGGTGCCGGCCAGCACCGCCAGCCAGGCGCCCGGCTCGGCCTTCTCGCGTTGCGCGCTGCCGCCGGCACGCGGGCCGGTGGCTGCCGTTGCATTCATCGCGCGCGCTCCTGCGCCTGCACGCGATCGGATTCCTCCTCGGCCCGTTGCTTGGCGTCCTTGGCCGAGCGCGTGTCCACGGTGACCTCGACCGACATGCCCGGCACCAGCACCTTGCGCGCCTCGTCGCCGGCCAGCACGCGGATGCGCACCGGCACGCGCTGCACCACCTTGGTGAAGTTGCCGGTGGCATTTTCCGGCGGCAGCAGCGCGAACTGCGAGCCGGTACCCGGCGACAGGCTCTCGACCTTGCCGTGCAGCTTGACGCCCGACAAGGCATCGACCTCGATCTCGGCCGGCTGGCCGGGACGCATCAGGCCGACCTGGGTTTCCTTGAAATTGGCGATCAGGTACAGCGATTCCTGCGGCACGATGGTCATGGTGCGGGTGCCGGCCCCGAGGAACTGGCCGACCTGCACGGTCTTGTCGCCGACGCGGCCGTGGATGCGGCTGGTCAGCAAGGTGTCTTCCACCGCCACGCGGGCCTGGTCTGCATCGGCGCTGGCCTGCTTGAGGCCGGCCTGGGCCTGCTCCAGCTGCGCGTTGCTGGCCAGGATCTGGCTCTGCGCGCCCTTGGCCTGCGCCTGCGCGGCCTGGTACTGGGCGCGTGCACGTTGCAGCTCGTGCTGCAGGCTTTCCTGGTGCTCGTGGGTGTCGGCGCCGGAGGCGGCCAACGGGGCGAAGCGCTTCACTTCGGCTTGGGCGAAGGTCAGGCTTGCCGCTGCCGAGGTGACCTGGCTACGCGCCTGCACCAGCGCCGACTCCTGCCCGGACACATTGGCGGTGGCTGCGGCGATATCGGCCTGGCGCGCGGCGATCGCGGCTTCGGCCTGCTGCAGGGTCGCCTGGTAGGTGCGGTCGTCGATCTGCAGCAGCGGCTGGCCGGCTTCCACGATCTGGTTGTCGCCCACCATCACCTTGGTCACGTAGCCGCTGACCCGCGGCGCCACGGCGACCGAGTCGGCCTGCAGGTAGGCATTGTTGGTGTCCTGCATGTAGCGGCCCTTGATCAGGTAATAGGCCAGCCAGATCACCAGCAGCACCACCACCAGCACCCCGACCACGATCAGCGTCCATTTGACCTTTGGGTTCTTCAACGGCGAGGGCTTGGGCGGCTCCTGCTCGTTGTGCGCGCCGGTGCCTTGCGCATCCGTGCCCGAAGGCTGGCCGTCGTTGGACTGCTGGTCGTGGTTGCTCAAGGTGAGGCGTCCTGTGTCGTGGGCGAGGCGCGCGCGACGACGTACCGCATCAGCGGTCCGGCGAAGGCGGCGCAACCATACAATTATTTGAACCGCCCGGTACAGATTGCGTGACGACCGCAGTCAGCGCGCGCTAGGACTTGCAGGCGCACGCCTGGCAAGCGCTCTTACAAAACTGGAGGAGCGACTGCGGCGGTCAGCGACCGGTCTTGATCTCGGTCCACAGCCGCGTATACAGCCGGTCCACCTCCGGCGGATTGATCGCATAGGTGAACATCTTGGCGGTCACCTCCGGCGGCGGGTAGATGGTGGGGTCGTTGCGGATCGCCGCGTCCACCAGCGGCGTGGCGGTGCGCACCGGGTTGGCGTAGTGGATGAAGTTGCTGTTGGCCGCGGCCACGTCCGGCTTCAACAGATAATTGATGAAGGCGTAGGCGTTGTCGGGATGCTTGGCGTCCTTGGGAATGGCCAGCATGTCGAACCACTGCGGCGCGCCTTCCTTGGGGATCGCATAGGCCACCTTGATGCCGTTGCCGGCTTCCACCGCGCGGTCGCGCGCCTGGATGATGTCGCCCGACCAGCCCACCGCCAGGCAGGTGTTGCCGTTGGCCAGCGAGCTCACGTACTGGCTGGAATGAAAGTTCTGCACGTACGGGCGGATCGTCTTGATCAGCGCGGCAGCCTGCTCGATCTCGGCCGGCACGCTGCTGTGCGGATCCAGGCCCAGATAATTGAGCGCGATCGGAATCAGGTCCGAGGGCGTGTCCAGCAGGGTCACGCCGCAGTCCTTCAACCTGGACAGGTTTTCCGGCTTGAACACCAGGTCCCAGCTGTTGGCGACCTCGGTGTTGCCGAAGATCGCCTTGAGCTTGTCCACGTTGTAGCCGATGCCGGTGGTGCCGATCATGTACGGCACGCCATAGGCGTTGCCCGGGTCCTGCGCGGCAATGCGCCGCATGATGTCCGGGTCCAGATTGGCCAGATTGGGGATCTTGGCCTTGTCCAGCGGCAGGAACACGCCGGCCTGGATCTGCCGGCCGAAGAAGTTCAGCGTGGGCACCACCACGTCGTAATCGCTGCCACCGGCGAGCAGCTTGGTTTCCACCATCTCGTCGCTGTCGAACACGTCGTAGGTGACCTTGATGCCGGTGCTCTTCTCGAACGCGGGAATGGTGTCTTCGGCGATGTAGTCCGAGTAGTTGTAGACGTTGAGCACCTTGGCCCGCGCCTCGGCACCGCCGGGTGCATTGCTGCCACCGCAGGCGGCCAGCAAGGTGGTGGACAGCGTCAGGGCGAGCAGTCGCAGCGTCATGCGGGTCTCCAGGGCAGCGCGATCAGGGCGGGCCGGGATGCGGCCGGTCGAAGGGCCAGCCTACCCATGGTGGTTGTGTTTGCACAGCGCGGCGTGGCGGAAACCAACCGTGCGCACCCGCTGGCCGGCGCGGCCGGTGCCGCAAGCGCCTCTGCCGGCCGCCCTGGCGGGTGTGCGCGACCGGCAAAGCTTGACGTGCGCCGGCAGGCTTAGGCGGCACCGATGCCCAGCGCCTGCGCAGTATCGTCCAGCGCCGCCCAGGCCTTGTCGAACAGCGCATCGACCTGTTCGCAGGTGATGATCAACGGCGGCGACAGCAGCATCGCATCGTAGGTGGCACGCAGGATCAGCCCGCGCCGCAGCGCGAAATCGCGGCACAGCGCACCGACCCGACCGCGTTCGGGAAAATAGACCCCGCGCCGGCGTTTGTCCGGCACCAGTTCCAGTGCCCCGACCAGGCCGGCAATACGCGCCTCGCCGACCAGCCGGTGCTCGCCCAGCTCAGCCCAGCGCTGCGCCAGGTACGGCGCGATCCGGTTACGCGCGGTTTCCACGATGCCTTCGTCCTGCAGCAGGCGCAGGTTCTCCAGCGCCACCGCCGCGCAGACCGGATGCCCCGCATAGGTGCCGCCGTGCGCGAGCTCGCCACCCTGCGCCTTGAGCACGCCGGCCACGCGATCGTTGAACATCGCCGCCGCCAACGGGATATAGCCGGAGGTGATGCCCTTGGCCAGCGTCATCACGTCGGGCTGGAAGCCGAAATAATCCGCACCGAACCAGGCACCGGTACGCCCGAACCCGCAGATCACCTCGTCGGCCACCAGCAGCACGTCGTAGCGCTTGCAGATGCGCTCGATTTCCGGCCAGTAGCTGCGCGGCGGGATGTACACCCCGATCGCACCCATGATCGGCTCGCCGATAAACGCCGCCACGTTTTGCGGCCCGAGCTGCAGGATCCTGTCTTCCAGCCGACGCGCCGCCAGCAGCCCGTACTCCTCTGGATCCATCTCCCCGCCATCGCCGAAGTGATACGGCGGCGCGATGTGGTGGATATCCGGAATCGGCAGGCCACCCTGCCTGTGCATGCCGCGCATGCCGCCCAGGCTGGCACCGGCCATGGTGGTGCCGTGATAGCCGTCATGACGGCCGATGAAGATGCGTTTTTCCGGCTGCCCCTGCACCGCCCAGAAATGCCGCACCAGCCGCAGGATGGTGTCGTTGGCCTCCGACCCGGAGTTGGCGAAGAACGCATGGTTCAGATCGCCCGGCGTCAGCTCCGCCAGCTTGGCAGCCAGATGGATAGTGGGCTCGGTGGTGCACTGGAAGAAGCTGTTGTAGTACGCCAGCTGTTCCATCTGGCGCGCCGCCGCCTGTGCCAGCTCCTCGCGCCCGTAGCCGACGTTCACGCACCACAAGCCACCGAACGCATCCAGCAACTTGTTGCCCTGCGCGTCCCAGACATACACGCCCTCGCCACGGGTCAGGATGCGCGTGCCCTTTTCGGCCAATGCCGCGTTGTCGTTGAACGGATGCAGGTGATGGGCGGCATCGAGCTGCTGCAAGGTTTCCAACACAGTGGGGTGCACGGCTTGCTCCGGAAGGTGGCTCACGCCAGTGGCGCGAACGCAGTGGCTTTATAAAAAGCAGCTGGCGCAAAACGCATCGGACGCCTGCAGTGCACGTAGGCCTGGACCATGGCCAGACGACCTGCCCTCATCCGCCCTTCGGGCACCTTCTCCCGAGGGGAGAAGGGAGCGGCGCGGCACGCTGCGCCGAGCGCAGACGCCTCACACATTCAACAACAGGAACTCCCGCTCCCACGAACTGATCACGCGGAAGAACGTCTCGTACTCCTTGCGCTTGACCGAAATGTAGGCGCGCACGAAGCGCCGCCCCAGCATCTCCTGCAAGGCCTCGCAGCCCTCCAGTCCGTCCAGCGCCTCGCCCAGCGAGCGCGGCAGATCGTAGCCCTGCTCCTTGCCGTTGCTGCTGATCGGCGCGGTCGGTTCGAGCTTCTCGCGGATGCCGAGCAACCCGCAGGCCAGGGTCGCCGCCATCGCCAGGTACGGATTGGCGTCGGAGCCGGCAAAGCGGCTTTCCACCCGCATGTTCTGCGGCACATCGATCGGCACCCGCAGCCCGCAGGTGCGATTGTCGAAGCCCCACAGCACATTGCTCGGCGACACCTCGCCAAACATCAGCCGCCGGTAGGAATTGACGTTGGGCGCCAGCAGCCCCATCGCCATCGGAATGTATTTCTGCAGGCCACCAAGATAGTGCGCGAAGGTGTCGCTGAAGCCGCCGTCGCGTTTGCCGCTGAACACGTTCTTGCCGGTGCCGGCATGCAGCAGGCTCTGATGGATATGCATCGCACTGCCCGGCTCGGTCTCCATCGGCTTGGCCAGAAACGTCGCATACACGCCATGCCGCAACGCGGCCTCGCGCATGGTGCGCTTGAACAGGAACACCTGATCGGCGCGCGAGAGTGCATCGGCGTGGGTGAAGTTGACCTCCAGCTGCGCGGCGCCGGATTCGTGGATCAGCGTATCCACGTCCAGTTCCATCGCATCGCAATAGTCGTACATCAGGTCCAGGATCGGGTCGAACTCGTTGACCGCATCGATCGAATACGACTGCCGCGCGGTCTCCGGCCGACCCGAGCGCCCGGCCGGCGGCAACAACGGAAAGTCCGGGTCGGTGTTCTTCTGCACCAGGAAGAATTCCAGCTCCGGCGCCACCACCGGTTGCAGCTTGGCTTCGGCATAGGCGTCCAGCACGCGCCGCAGCACATTGCGCGGGGCAAGCTCATGCGGCTGGCCGTCCTTGGTGTAGCAATCGTGGATGACCTGCGCGGTGGGATCGGCCGCCCACGGCACCATGCGCACGGTGGACGCGTCCGGGCGCAGATGCATGTCCGAATCCGATGGCGAGGTCAGCTCGTAGTAATCGTCCGGGAAATCGCCGGTGACGGTGGTGGCGAAGATGCCTTCCGGCAGCCGGGTGCCGTAGTCGTGCGAAAACTTGTCCGCCGGAATGATCTTGCCGCGTGCGTTGCCGGTGATGTCCGGCACCAGGCACTCGACCTCGGTGATGTGGCGGTCCTTGAGCCAGCGGCGCAGCGCGCTCTCGGGCTGCTTGGGCGTGGATGTGCGCGAACGGGTGCGGATCGACATGCAACCTCACTGACCGCGTCGAGCGGCGTATTGGCGACAGGCCTCGCCGAAGGCCTGGAAGATGGCACGGTAGAACGGATGCTGTGTGACACGCCACTCCGGATGCCACTGCACCGCGAGCAGAAAGCCCGGCCCGGGGCCGCGAAAGGCTTCGATCAGGCCATCCGGCGCGGTCGCCTCGATCAGCAGGCCGTCGGCCAGGCGTGCAATGCCCTGCCCGTGCAGCGAGTTCACCGCGACCTGCGCGCTGCCGCTCATGCCGGCCAGCAGGCCGCCGGGATGCAGCTGCACCGGATGCGCCGGGCCGTACTGCGTGTCCAGCGGCATGGCGCGATCTTCGCGGTGATCAAGCAGGCCGGGCACGTCATGCACGCGTTGATGCAGGCGCCCGCCCAGCGCCACGTTGACCTCCTGCAGCCCGCGGCAGATCGCCAGCACCGGCAGGCCACGCGCCAGTGCCTGCGGGATCAGCCCCAGGCTGGTGGCATCGCGCGCCGGGTCGTGCGGATTGCCCTCCCAGCTCGGCTCGTCGCTGTAGTGATGCGGCTCGACATTGCTCACCGCACCGGTCAGCAACAGGCCATCCAGGCGATCCAGCCACGCGCGCGCATCCAGCGTGGGCTGCAGGCTCGGCAACAGCACCGGCATGGCTCCGGCTGCGTCCACCACCGCGCGGATGTACTTCTCGCCGGCGGCCAGAAACGGATGCGGCCCTTGCTGGATGCGATCGGTCGGCAACCCGACCAGTGGAACGACAGCCATGCGGATCTCCCGGTTGAACGCGGCTGCATCACGCGTGCGCTTGCCATCGGGCAGGCGCTGGCACTGTACAGGGCACATGTGGCGCGCAGCTGGCGGCTTGCGCATCACCTGCATCGCTCCGACCGCGACGACTTGTCAGCGCGTGGTCGCCACGGGTTGATGGGCTGCGTTGCCGATGCCTGCGAACTTACCGTGCGGCCACCTGCATTGCCAGGGTTCCACACGCGCACGGTCGCGAACGATCACATGCGCTTTGCTAGTCTGAGCGGCGACCTTGCAGGTGGTGCCCATGGTTTCCGAGAACTCCGTCGCGTACTTGCCCGCCACCGATGCCGCCACGCTGGCGCGGATCGATGGCTGCGAAGCGGTCGATCTGCTGTTGCCCGACACCAATGGCGTGCTGCGTGGCAAGCGTGTGACAGCCGAGGTCCTGGGCAAGGTCTATCGCGATGGCGTGTGCCTGCCGATGTCGCTGATCGCCACCGACATCACCGGCAATACTGTCGAGGAAACCGGGCTGGGCTACGCCATTGGCGATGCCGATCGCATCTGCCGGCCGATCGCCGGCTCGCTGCGCCCGGTGCCGTGGGCACCGCGGCCGATGGCGCAGCTGCTGCTGGCGATGCATCAGCCGGACGGCAGCGTGTTCGAGGTCGCGCCGCGCGCGGTCTTGCAGCGCGTGCTGCACGGTTTTGCTGCGCTCGGCCTGACCCCGGTCATTGCGGTGGAACTGGAGTTCTACCTGTTCGATGCGGTGCCCGATGCGCAAGGACGCCCGCAGACGCCGCGCGACCCGCAGACCGGTGTGCGCAGCGACAGCACCCAGGTGTATTCCTTGCAGGACCTGGACGACCAGCGCACCTTCACCGACGCGGTGACTGACGCCTGTCGCCAGCAACGCATCCCGGCCGACACCGCCGTGGCCGAGTACGCACCCGGCCAGTTCGAAATCAACCTGCAGCATCGCGCCGATGCGGTGGCTGCCTGCGACGAGGCGATCCTGCTCAAGCGCACCATCAAGGCGATTGCGCAACAGCAGGGCAAGCTCGCCAGCTTCATGGCCAAGCCGTTTCCCGGCCAGGCCGGCAGCGGCCTGCACCTGCATGTGAGCCTGCTCGATGCCGACGGGCACAACGTGTTTGCCGGCAGCGTCGATGTACCCGCCGACCGCCTGCGCCATGCCATCGCCGGCCTGCAGCGGCACGCCGATGCCTCGCTGCTGATGTTCGCGCCGCACGCCAACAGTTACCGCAGGTTCGTCAGCAATGCCTTCGTGCCGCTGGATGCGAGCTGGGGCTTCAACAACCGCACCGTGGCGCTGCGCATCCCGCATAGCGATGCACGCAACACCCGCATCGAGCATCGCATCGCCGGCGCCGATGCCAACCCGTACCTGGCCGCCGCCGCCGTGCTGGCGGCCATGCTGGACGGCCTGCAACATCCCGGCGAGCCCAGCGCGCTAGTCACCGGCAATGCCTATGCGCAAGCGGTCTTTCGGCCGCGCACCTGGCAAGCCGCGGTGGATGCATTCGGCGCCAGCGACTTTGTCGGCGCGCAGTTCGGCAGCCAGTTCCAGCACGTATTCGGCCAGCAGAAACAGCGCGAGTTGCTCGACTACCAGGCGCAGGTGCCCGATCTGGATTACGCCCGGTACCTGCGGATCGTCTGATGGACGGCCCGGCCACATCGCTGCCGCCAACCGATCCGCCGGGTAACGGCTATCCCGACAGCTGGTACGCCCGCAGCACGCCGGCCTTGCCGGAGCAACCATGCCTGCAGGGCGTGCAACGTGCCGATGTCTGCATCCTCGGCGCCGGCTACACCGGCCTCACCGCCGCGCTCGCCCTGGCCGAAGCCGGCTACGAGGTCATCGTGCTGGAAGCCAGGCGCATCGGCTGGGGCGCCTCCGGGCGCAACGGCGGCCAAGCCATCGTCGGCTACGGCTGCGAGCAGGAAACCCTGGAAGCGCTGGTCGGCGATGCCGACGCGCGGCTGCTGTTCGATTTCTCGCGCGACGGCATGCGCCTGCTGCGCGCGCGCATCGACCGCCACGCCATCGCCTGCGACTGGCGCGACGGCCACGCCCATGTGCCGCTGAAGCCGCGCCAGGTGCAGGCCTTGCAGCACGGCATCGTGCGCATGGCCGAACGCTACGACTACCCGCTGGAATGGTGGGACCGCGCGCGTACGCGGCAGGTGCTGGACAGTCCGCTCTACCTGGGCGCGATGTTCGATCCGGCCAGCGGCCATCTGCATCCGCTGGCCTATGCGCTGGGCCTGGCGCGCGCAGCGCTGGCGGCCGGCGTGCGCATCCACGAGGCCTCGCCCGTCTCCCGGCTGGAGCACGGCACGCGCGTGACCATGCAGACCGACCAGGGCAGCGTCAGCGCCGAGTTCGGCGTGATCGCCGGCAATGCCCTGCTGCAGGGCATTTCCACGGCGCTGGAACGCCGCATCATGCCGGTGGGCACCTATGTCGGTGCGACGCCGCCGCTGGGCCAGGCCCGTGCACGCGCCCTGATCGCCAACGACATGGCGGTCGCCGACACCAACTGGGCGCTGGACTACTACCGGCTCAGTGCCGACCACCGGCTGCTGTTCGGCGGACGCGCCAGCTACTCCTCGCGCCCGCCGCACGGCCTGGATCGGTTGATGACCCGGCGCATGCACACAGTCTTCCCGCAACTGCGCGACGTGCCGCTGCAGACGCTGTGGGGCGGCTACGTGGACATCTCGCGCAACCGCGCCCCGCACTGGGGCCGGCTGGGGCCCAACGTGTATTTCGCCCAGGGATTCTCCGGGCATGGCGTCGCCGCTACCGGCCTGGCCGGCCAGGTCATCGCCGAGGCCATCGCCGGCCAGAGCCGACGGCTGGACGTGTTCGCACGCATTCCGCATCGGCCCTTCCCAGGGGGGCGCCTGCTGCGCACGCCGCTGCTGGTGGCAGCGATGAGTTGGTACCGGCTGCGCGATGCGTTGTGGTGAACAGGGCGCCGTCTTGGGCACTTTGAGACGCGGCGCTCAAGTTTTGGCGAGCAGGGCCGTTAGCTGGTATGACGGTTCGATCCGCACGGCCAGCCGATGTCCCCAGGTACCCTACATCGCAATAGTGAAAGCGCAGTCCTGCCGCAACGCGTGTTGCTGGTGGAGAACTCGCGCACTTTCACCAGCATGCTGCGCGAGGCCATCGAGCAACGTGTGGAGCTGCCGGTCACGGTCGTGTCGACCCTGGCGGAAGCCGCCCGTGTACTGGACGAAGAAGACGGCTGGTTTCTGGTCCTGACCGGCCTGGTGTTGGTGGATGGCGACCGCGACAAGGTCGTGGAATTCTTCCTCTCGCGCAAGCTGCCCACCGTGGTGGTCAGCGGCGTCTACGACGAGGATCTGCGCCAGCGCGTGCTGCAGCAGCAGATCATCGATTACGTGCTCAAGAACGCGCCCGGCAGCATCGAATATCTGGCCTGGCTGGTGCAACGCCTGGAGCGCAATCGCCGCATCGCCGCGCTGGTGGTGGACGATTCCCTGTCCGCACGGACCTATGCGGCCGCGTTGCTGTCGATGTACGGCTACCGTGTGGTGCTGGCGGCCGACGGTGCGGCCGGCCTGCAGGCGATCGAGCGCGACCCCGGCATCCGCCTGACCATCGTCGACCAGGAAATGCCCGGCATGGAAGGGGTGGAATTCACCCGCCGTCTGCGTGCGATCCGTTCGCGCGACAAGGTCGCGGTGATCGGCATCTCCGGCAATAACGACTCGTCGCTGATCCCACGTTTCCTCAAGAACGGTGCCAACGATTTCCTGCGCAAGCCGTTCTCGCGCGAAGAGTTCTTTTGCCGCGTGTCGCAGAACGTGGACCAGCTGGAACTGATCGGCACGCTGCAGGATCTGGCCACCCGCGACTTCCTCACCGGCCTGCCCAACCGGCGCTATTTCCTGGAACAAAGCCAGCGGGTAATCCCCACCCTGCTGTCGCAGGAGCAGACGGTCACCGCGGCAATGCTGGACATCGACCACTTCAAGCACATCAACGACACCTGGGGCCACGAAGCCGGCGACCAGGCGCTGCGCGCGGTGGCCGCGTCGGTCTCCAGTCATGCGCGGCCGCAGGATCTGGTAGCGCGTTTCGGCGGCGAAGAATTTTGCCTGCTGGTACCGGGGCTGGATGCCGCCAACGCCACCAGCTACTTCGAAACCCTGCGCGAACGCATCAGCGCACTGCGCGTGCGGATCGGCGACGAAACCCTCAGCATGACGGTGAGCATCGGTGTCTGCATCGCCACCGAAGACGGCCAGTCGCTGCACCATCTGCTGGGCGAAGCGGACAAGTACCTGTACCTGGCCAAGGCCGGCGGCCGCAACCAGGTGCGTCTGGCCAGCTGAGCGGGGGCAGGCTCGTGCGCTGCACGGCCGGCGGCGCGCCCGACCCGGCGGTATCGCCGGCACACAGAATCGCCCCGCAGCACGCACGCCGCCCGCGCGCCGTGACTGGATTTGATCCAGATCAACGCGTTGGCGATCACGTGCGCCTATCGTGCCCTCATCGTATGGAACAAGGGCGAACGATGGCTTTGCTGGTCTGGCAGGACGACCTCAACACCGGGATCGAGGTCATCGATCACCAACACCGGCGCATCGTGGAAATGATCAATCAGTTGCATGCCGCGCACGCCAGCCTGCAACGCCTGGCAGTGGCCGAGGTGATCGACGAATTGATCGACTACACGCTGTCGCACTTTGCCTTCGAGGAAGAACTGATGGAGGAAGCGGGCTACCCCTTCAGCCTGGCGCACAAGCGCGTGCACGAGGTCTTCGGCAAACGTGTCGGCGAGTACCGGCTGCGGTTCCAGGCCGGCGAAGACGTCTGCGACGAACTCCGCAGCATGCTTTCGCGCTGGTTGTTCAACCATATCCGCGGCGACGATCAGGCCTATGCGCCGCAGGTGATCGCACATCTGGACCAGTTCGCGCGCAGCCACCAGCACGGCAACTGGCTGGGACGCACACTCAAGCGCCTGTTCCGCTAGCGACCACTCTGCACCTGGGCGCAATCCACCTCAACGATGACGCCGACTCGCGTACGCCTTCAAACGCCAACCGGGCGACGCGATCTGCGGGCCACGATCAACGCCAGCAGGCTCAACACCGCCGCGGCGCCCAGATACTGCCCGACCGCCTGCACGCCATAGCGTGCGGCCAGTTGCGTGGCCACGTACGGCGCCGGTGCCGCCCCCAGGATGCTGGCCAGGTTGAACGACAGCGAGGCTCCGGTGTAGCGCACCTCGGTGGGATACAGCTCGGCCAGCAGCGTGCCGCAGGGGCCGTAGGTCAGGCCCATGAAGAAGAAGCCCAGTGCAAGGAACGCGAGCACCTGCAACGGGTGATTGGCCTGGAACAGTGGCGCGAACGCCAACCCGAACGCGATGATCGCCACACTGGCCAGCATCATCGCCAGCGGCGCGCCATGCCGGTCGCCGAATCTGGCCGACAGCGGGATGCCGATCGCGAAAAACACGATCCCGGCCATCTGCAACAGCAGGAATTGCTCCTTGTCGTAGCCCAGGGTCTTGGTCCCGTAGCCCAGCGCGAACACGGTCATCAGATAGAACAGCACGAAGGTGGCGAATGCGCCCAGCGTGCCGATGATCAGCGCCGGCCAGTGCTGCGAGATCACCGTACCCAGCGGCAGGCGCACGCGCGTCTTGCGGTCCAGGGCCTTCTGGAAGTCCGGCGTCTCGGTGATGCTCAGGCGCACCCACAGGCCGGTCAGCACCAGCAATGCGCTGGCCAGAAACGGCACCCGCCAGCCCCATTGCATGAACTGCGCATCGTCGAGCAACGCGCCCATGCCGAGAAAGGTGCCGGTGGACAGCAGAAAGCCCAGCGGCGCACCCAGCTGCGGAAACATGCCGTACCACACGCGCTTGCCGGGCGGTGCATTTTCGGTGGCAAGCAGCACGGCCCCGCCCCACTCGCCGCCCAGCCCCAGACCCTGGCCAAAGCGGCACAGCGCCAGCAACGCGGGTGCGAACACGCCGATCTGCGCGTAGCTGGGCAGCAAGCCGATCGCCACGGTGGACAGGCCCATCGTCAGCAGCGCCGCCACCAACGTGGCCTTGCGCCCGATCCGGTCGCCGAAATGGCCGAACACCGCCGAGCCCACCGGCCGTGCGATAAAGGCCACCGCAAACGTCGCCAGCGACTGCAGCATCGCCGCACTGCCATCGCCCGCCGGAAAAAACAGCGTCGGGAACACCAGCACCGCAGCGGTGGCGTAGATATAGAAATCGAAGAACTCGATGGTGGTGCCGATCAGACTGGCGAACAGCACGCGCGCGGGCGAATTGATGGGAGCAGCAAGCGGCGCAGCAGCAGTCATCGTTGATCGGCATCCAGACAAGACAAGTCAGCCGATTCTGGCAGATTGCAGCAACGGTTTGCGCAGACCAACCTGCTCACGAAAGGTTACAGCCGTGACTGCTTGCCTTTCGGGCAGTGGCAGCCTGATGTCTTTCGGAATCTCGGTTGCGTTGGAGTCGCCGGGCAGTGTTGATAGATGCTTGTTAGAGCGACTGCTCTGTGGCCTTGTTGCAGGGCCCTTGCCCGCCCACCATCGCAGGACACGCCGCAAGTACATCCTTGTAGGCTCTTACGCGGCATCCATGCCGCGTAAGAGCCCGCGACGGTGAGCGGACAAGGACCAGTCAAGATGGTCGGTGTGCGCAGTTAAGAGCAGTGCGTGATGCGCGTTGTTCGTATCACCTTGCGCCCGATCAGCTCCCGACGCAGGCCGAGCAACCGGCAGGCTTTCAACACGCGACTTACAAACGTCTCATCTTCCCACCGCAAGCCGAGAAATAAGCTTTGAGGAAAGCAGCCGACCAACTCTCTGGTGCGGTGTCCTTGCCGGTTGCGGGACCCTCGGCGGCATGGATGCCGCCGAGGAGCCTCCACGGATGGATTCACGGCGTGTCCCGCAAGCGGTGAGGGCACCGCGCGCTCGATCAACCAGGCTTTTGACCCAAGTCTTAGACTGCATCCATAACGGCGCCACGATTGAAGAGCTCGGTGGGTCTTGGAGTGGTCGGATAGTGCTGATAGATCGCTTGCAGAGCGTCGGGTCTGCGACTTTGCTGCGGGGCCCTTGCCCGCCCACCATCGCAGGACACGCCGCAAGTACGTCCATGTAGGCTCTTACGCGGCATCCATGCCGCGTAAGGTCCCGCGACGGTGAGCGGACAAGGACCAGTCAAGATGGTCGGTGTGTTTGGTTGCAAGCAAAGCGTAGCCTGCGTTGTTCGG
Source organism: Xanthomonas sp. WHRI 6108 (assembly GCF_040202385.2). Lineage (NCBI taxonomy): Bacteria > Pseudomonadati > Pseudomonadota > Gammaproteobacteria > Lysobacterales > Lysobacteraceae > Xanthomonas > Xanthomonas sp. WHRI 6108. Next base: position 2,722,703 of record NZ_CP168198.1, read on the forward strand.
ATCAGGTTGCGTCTGATCGAGCTTCCCGTACAAGTGAAGAGGCTTCAGTCTCCTGCTCTCCTCAGCCGGGAAGAACCAGCAAGTTACTCAGTCGCCCTGCTGCGTTTGCGTCATTGCACGTTGCGCATGCGCTGCAAGCCCGAGATCCGTCAGCACTGCGAACTGGCGCTCGCCGCGGTCTTCCAGCTGGATCCAGCCCGGACCGGGTTGACCATCCAGACTGGCGTTACCCAACCACGCCAGGGTGCGCAGCAGCACGCTCATGCGCACGCCCAGTTGCTTGCACAGGCGCGCCAGCGACACGCCCTCGGGCGTGTCGGCCAATGCGGCAATCAGCAGCGCGGTGAGCTGTGGATCAGCGGACAAGCACCGCTCCGATATCGCGCGGCGCCGCATCGGCGGTTTCGGCGCGGTGCGGCAGCACGATCACCGGAATCGACTTGGAGGTGGGCGTGCGCGCTTCGTCGGCGAAGCTGGACAGCGGCACCAGCGCGTTGGTTTCCGGGTAATACGCCGCCAGGCAGCCGCGCGGAATGTTGTAGTCCACCAACAGGAAGCGACGCGCCTCGCGGTGCACGCCGTCCTCGCACAGGCTCTCCAGGTCCACCCAGTCACCGGCCTTCATGTTCAACGCGGCGATGTCCGCGCCATTGATGAAGAGCACGCGACGCTCGCCGAACACGCCGCGGTAGCGATCGTCCAGCCCGTAGATGGTGGTGTTGTATTGATCGTGCGAGCGCGTGGTGGCCAGCGTAAACACCATCTGCTCGGTGTGGCTGCGGCGTGCGCGATGGATCGGGTTGTCGGTCGGCACCGCGTGCGGTTTGAACACCGCGCGCTTCTCGGGCGTCACCCACTGACGATCGCGCGCGGTGTTGGACAGGCGGAAGCCGCCCGGCACCCGCACGCGCTGATTGAAGTCGGCAAAATCGGGGAACACCTGGGCAATCAGGTCGCGAATGCGGTCGTAGTCGCCCACCAGCCAACGCCAGCGGATCGCGCTGCGCGTACCCAGCGTCGCCTCGGCCAGCCGCGCCACGATCGCCGGCTCGGACAACAGCTCCGGCGAGGCCGGCGGATTGATGCCGGCCGACAGGTGCACCATGCTCATCGAATCTTCCACCGTCACGCCTTGCGAGCCGGCGTCCTGGATGTCGATTTCGGTACGGCCCAGGCATGGCAGGATCAGCGCATCGCGCCCGTGCACCAGGTGGCTGCGATTGAGCTTGGTGGTGACATGCACGGTGAGTTCGCAGTTGCGCAGCGCGCGATGGGTGGCGTCGGTATCCGGCGTGGCGGCAGCGAAGTTGCCGCCCATCGCGAAGAACACCTTGCCGCGCCCGTCCAGCATCGCCTCGATCGCACCGACAGTGTCGAAACCGTCTTCGCGCGGCGGCGCGAACCCGAACAGCGTCTGCAACTTGTCCAGAAACGCGGCCGGCGGTTTTTCGTAGATCATCATCGTGCGGTCGCCTTGCACGTTGCTGTGTCCGCGCACCGGGCACACGCCCGCGCCCGGCCGGCCCAGATGGCCGCGCAGCAACAGCAGGTTGGTGATCATGTGGATGGTGGCCACCGAATGCTTGTGCTGGGTGATGCCCATGCCCCAGCAGGCGATCACGCGCTCGGCATTGAGATAGAGTTCGCCGGCCTTGCGCAGCGCCGCTTCGTCCAGCCCGGACTCTTCGACAATGGTGTCCCAGGATTCGCCATGCACCTCGGCAGCGAAAGCGTCGAAGTTGGCGGTGTGGGCGTCGATGAATTCCAGATCCAGCAGCCGTGGCGTGCCCTCGCGCTGGGCCTGTGCGTCGCGCTCGAGCACATGCTTGATGATGCCCTTGACCGCGGCCAGATCGCCGCCGATCTTGAGCTGGAAATAATCCGAGGCGATGCGGGTGGAGCCGTTGTGCAGCATCTCCAGCTTGTCCTGCGGGTCGGCGAACTTCTCCAGCCCGCGCTCGCGCAGCGGATTGAATGCCGCAATCGCCGCGCCGCGCTTGGAGGCCTGACGCAACTCGCCGAGCATGCGCGGGTGATTGGTGCCCGGATTCTGGCCGAAGATGAAGATCGCATCGGCCAGTTCGAAATCGTGCAGCGACACCGTGCCCTTGCCCACGCCGATCTGCGAACGCAGCGCGGTGCCGGAGGGCTCGTGGCACATGTTGGAGCAGTCGGGGAAGTTGTTGGTGCCGAACTCGCGCACGAACAACTGATACAGGAAGGCCGCTTCGTTGCTGGTGCGCCCGGAGGTGTAGAAGATCGCCTCGTCCGGCGATGCCAGCCCGTTGAGGTGCCCGGCGATCTGCGCAAACGCCTCGTCCCAGCTCACCGGCACGTAATGATCGGTGACCGCGTCGTAACGCATCGGCTGGGTCAGCCGGCCCTGCCCTTCCAGCCAGTAGTCGCTGTACTGCGACAGCAGGCTGACGCTGTGCGAGGCGAACAGCTCCGGTCCGGCGCGGCGCGCCGTGGACTCGGCCGCGACGGCCTTGGCGCCGTTCTCGCAGAACTCGAAGGTGGAGGTGTGATCGCGGTCGGGCCAGGCGCAGCCGGGGCAGTCGAAACCGTCCGGCTGGTTGGCGTGCAGCAGCGTCTTGGCGCCCTGCACCGCGATGTCCTGTTCCATCAGGTGCTTGGCAACCGAGCGCAATGCGCCCCAGCCGCCGGCGGGATTGTCGTATTGCTGGATGGTCTTCTTGCTCATGCGGGCTCTCCCACGCCAACGCCCAGATTCAGGCGCTGCGGATGGCTGTAAACGACACAATCGTGATCGCGGGCAAACCCGATCAGGGTCAGTCCCGCACTGTCGGCCAGGCTGATCGCCAGCGCGGTCGGTGCCGAAATCGCTGCGAGCAGCGGGATCCGGGCCTGCGCGGCTTTCATGGCCATTTCGTAACTGGCGCGGCTGGTCACCACCGCAAACCCTTGCGACGCATCGACGCGCTCCCGCGCCAGCGCACCGATCAACTTGTCGAGCGCGTTATGCCGGCCGACGTCTTCGCGCACGTAGCGCACCACACCGTGCACATCGGCCCAACCGGCGGCATGCACCGCGCCGGTCTGTGCGGCGATCGGCTGCTGCGCGTGCAGCGCTTCCAGCGCACGCGCCAAGGCCTGCGCATCGATCTGCAACGCCGATTGCAGCAGCGGCGGCACACGCAGCACCGCCTCGATCGATTCGTTGCCGCACACCCCGCAACCGCTGCGGCCATCCAGATTGCGCCGTCGCCGGTCCAGCGCAGCGGCACGTTCGGGCGGGATCTCGATCTGCAGCGAGGCGCCTTCCAGAAACGTCTCCACCGCCACCACCCGCAGATCCTGCGGCTGGTCGACGATGCCTTCGCTCAGCGAGAACCCGAATGCAAAATCTTCCAGGTCTTCCGGCGTGGCCATCATCACCGCGAACGGCACGCCGTTGTAGTGGAAGGCGACCGGCATTTCGGCCGCCACCATGTCCTGCACCGTGGCGTTGCGGCCGCCACGGTGGCGGACAACCGTGCGCACCACACTGCCGGCGCGCACGGAACGGGAAGACGGAAGTGTCATCTCATCTCAATGAAACAGCACGAAGGCTTTCTGCAGCGTGACCCAGATGCCCCAGGACATCGGCACGCCCACCGCCAGCCAGGCCAGCGCGACCAGGGCGGGGTTGCCGCCATGCCCGATGCGCGCCATCTGCTCCGGCGGCAGCACCGCCTTGCCGCTGCGGTCCACCTTCTCGTGCGCCAGCTGCTTCTCGCGCGCCAGTTCTTCCGGCGTCATGAAATGACGCGCGGCCACCGGGCGCACCAACAGGTTGCAGATCAGACCGAGCACCAACATGCCGGCGAGGATGTACATGGTGGTGTTGTAGACCTGTGACGGCGGGCTGCCGTGGGCCAGCTGGTACTCGCGCATGTAGCCGACCACCACCGGACCGAGGATGCCGGCGGTGGCCCAGGCGGTCAGCAGGCGGCCGTGGATGGCACCGACCATCTGGGTGCCGAACAGGTCGGCCAGATATGCAGGGATGGTGGCGAAGCCGCCGCCGTACATCGACAGGATGATGCAGAAGATGCCCGCGAACAGCGCGATGCCGCCCACGCCGCCGGCCGACGGCGCAGCCGCGTACAGGCAGATGCCCAGCACGAAGAACAGCGTGTAGGTGTTCTTGCGGCCGAGCTTGTCGGACATGCTGGCCCAGAAGAAGCGCCCGCCGATGTTGAACAGGCTGAGCAGGCCGGTGAAGCCGGCCGCGATGGCCGCGATGCTGGCCAGCTGCGCCGTGTCCAGGCTGCCGAAGCCGACGTCCACCCCGATCAACCGGCCGCCGAACACTTCCTGCAGCATCGGCGAGGACATGCCGATCACGCCGATGCCAGCCGACACGTTCAGGCACAGCACGCCCCACAGCAGCCAGAACTGCGGGATGCCCCAGACCTTGCTCACGTGCACGTGGTTGGCAGTGATCATGGCGTTGTTGCTGGCCACCGGCGCGGTCCAGCCGGCGGGGGTCCAGCCGCTCGGCGGCACGCGGTAGCCGAACGCGCCGGCCATCATGAAGACGAAGTACAGCGCCGCCATCACCAGGAAGGTTTCCAGTACGCCCACCGAGGTCGGCGTGGCGAAGTGACGCATCAGCGCATCGGCCAGCGGGCTGCCGATCATCGCGCCGCCACCGAAGCCCATGATCGCCATGCCGGTCGCCATGCCGCGACGGTCCGGGAACCACTTGATCAGCGTCGACACCGGCGAGATATAACCCAGGCCCAGACCAATGCCGCCGATCACGCCCGAGCCCAGCCACAGCATCCAGATCTGATGGAAGTGGATGCCGGCCGCCGAAATCACCAGGCCACCGCACCAGCACAGCGCCGAGACCACACCGGCCTTGCGCGGGCCGACACGTTCCAGCCAGCCGCCCCAGATCGCCGCCGAGCAGCCCAGCAGCACGAAGAACAGCGTGTACATCCACTGCAGCTCGCTGATCTTCCAGTCGCAGGTGGTGGCGACCATGCGCGCGAACAGGCCCATGTCGGCCGGGCACGCGATCGCCTCGGTGATGCCCAGCGCCTTGGACAGTGGCAACCAGAACACGCTGAAGCCATAGGCCATGCCGATACACAGGTGGATCGCCAGTGCCGCCGGCGGTACCAACCAACGATTGAAGCCCGGACGCGCAACGATGCGCTCCTTGGACAGCAGGCCGGCATCTGCGCCGTTGGCGCTCGCCACGGTGGACCCTTGTGTCATTCCCGTTCCCCTAAAAAGTGCGATGAAGTGTGTCCGGAGCGCCCGACAGGACGGCTGCGCGCAGGCGGTGTCAGTGGCTCCGAAAACGATTGATGGCTGCGATCGATTGACGTGTTGCGATAAGGGCAGCGGCGACTACCAGGCCCAACTGGCACTCGTCTGGCGCATCATCGGCGATCGTTGAATCTTTGCAATGCTTCGGCGCGCCCCGCAGCCGGTCAAAAACCCGTCATGGCCTGCACCACAAGGCGTTCCCACAGCTTAGCGGCCGACGTTGCGACTAATTGACTAGTCCATGTGGATCGGCGCATGCGGGTCCGCAAATCGTGCTCGCCGTCGCGCTCGGCCGAGGTGACGGCCGACGCGTGGTGGCCGTACAGTCGGACGCTCCCCCAGCGACGGAGTCCGCCATGCACGACCACCCTCCGCGCGATGGCGCGCACGCGCTGCAGGCACCGGCGCACCTGGACGCGTTCTGGATGCCGTTCACCGCCAACCGCCAGTTCAAGGCGCGCCCTCGCCTGCTGGCCTCCGCTGCCGGCATGTACTACCGCGATGTCGACGGCCGCCAGATCCTGGACGGCACCGCCGGGCTATGGTGCTGCAATGCCGGCCACGCCCGCGAGCGCATCGTGGCGGCGATCCGTGAGCAGGCCGGCACGCTGGATTTCGCGCCGACCTTCCAGATGGGTTCACCGCTGCCGTTCGTGCTGGCGCAGCGGCTGGCCGCGATCGCACCGCCCGGCCTGGGCCATGTGTTCTTCACCAACTCCGGCTCGGAGGCGGTCGATAGCGCGATGAAGATCGTGCTGGCCTACCACCGCCTGCGCGGCGAGGGCCAGCGCACCCGCTTCATCGGGCGCGAGAAGGCCTATCACGGGGTCGGCTTTGGCGGCATGTCGATCGGCGGGCTGCCCAACAACCGCAAATGGTTCGGCCCCCTGCTGGCCGGCACCGACCATCTGCGGCATACGCTGGATCTGCAACGCAATGCCTACACGCGCGGGCTGCCGGCGCACGGCGCCGAACTGGCCGACGATCTGGAACGCCTGATCACCCTGCACGACGCCTCGACCATTGCGGCGGTCTTCGTCGAGCCGGTATCCGGCTCGGCCGGAGTGATCCTGCCGCCGGAAGGTTATCTGCAGCGGCTGCGCGCTATCTGCGACCGCCACGGCATCGTGCTGGTGTTCGACGAGGTCATCACCGGCTTCGGCCGGGTCGGCGAGGCGTTCGCGGCGCAACGCTTCGGCGTCACGCCGGACCTGATCACCGCCGCCAAGGGGCTGACCAGCGGTAGCGTGCCGATGGGCGCGGTCCTGGTGGCCGATGCGATCCACGCGGCCTTCATGCAGGGGCCGCAGAACGCGATCGAGCTCTTCCACGGCTACACCTATTCCGGCCATCCGCTGGCCTGCGCCGCGGCCATCGCCGCGCTGGACACCTACGCCGAAGAACACCTGTTCGACCGCGCGATCACGCTGGGCCCGCAATGGGAAGACGCGCTGCACAGCCTGCGCGGGCTGCCGCACGTCATCGACATCCGCAACATCGGCCTGATCGGCGCGATCGAGCTGGCGCCACGCGACGGCGCGCCCGGCGCACGCGGCTACGAGGTGTTCGAACGCTGCTTCCACGACGGCGGCCTGCTGGTGCGCGTCACCGGCGATGTCATCGCGCTGTCACCACCACTGATCGTCACCCCTGAGCAGATCGGGCAGATGGTCGAAACGCTGGCGAAGATCCTGCGCAGCACCGCCTGACGACGAGCGACACAGGCGCCCGCGCGTAACGCCCGCACGCGGCGCGGTCAAGCGCGCAAAGCCGGGGCAGGCTCACTACAATGCCGGCCCCGCACTTCCCCGCAGTTGCCGCATGAACATCGTTGTCAAAGAAGAACTCAAGGCCTACATCGACCCGCTGACGCCCGACGAGCACGAGGCGCTGGAACGCAGCCTGCTGGCCGAGGGCTGCCGCGATGCGCTGGTGCTGTGGGGCGACGTGCTGGTGGATGGCCACAACCGCTACGGCATCTGCCAGAAGCACGACCTGCCGTTCCAGACCGTGCAGAACCCGCGCTTCCAGTCGATGCAGGACGTGCAGCTGTGGATGATCGAGCAGCACCTGGGCCGGCGCAGCGTGTCGGACTTCCAGCGTGGCGTGCTGGCACTGCGCAAGCGCGAGATCCTGGCCGCGCGCCAGCGCAGCCAGCGCGACGCCGACGCCGCTGCCGAAGCGCCGGCGGTTGCCGACATTGAGCAGCCGGCCACCGGCGTCGACCACGACGCCACGCCGGCGGCCACGGACAACGACAGCCCGCCGTGGGAAGAGACCTCCACCCCGGTCAGCCGCGCCGAGCTGGCGCGCGAGGCCCGCCTGAGCAACAACCAGGTGGTGATGATCGAGCGCATCCACAAGCAGGCCGCCCCGGAAGTGGTGCAGGCGGTCAAGGCCGGCGAGATTTCGATCAGCGCCGCCGCTGCCGTGGCCACCTTGTCCGAGGACGAACAGCGCGCCGCCGCGCAGGCCGGCAAGGCCGAGCTCAAACAGGCTGCCAAGCGCGTACGCGACGCCAAGCGCAAACCCAAGCCCGACGAGGCCGAAGGCGGCGAAGCCGAACGCCGCGACATGAAAGCCCTGCAACGCCGCGTCACCGAACTGGAAAACGAAAACGCCGCGCTGCAGGCCAAGGTGACCGCGCTGCAATCGCAGCTGGAGCGCCTGCGCGGCTAGGTGCCGGACGGTGCATCACCGTAGGAGCGCACCCGGGCGCGACATGGCATTCCCGGTAACCCCATCGCGCTCAGGCGCGCTCCTAAAGAACCGGTCAGCCGCCACCGCGATCGCCGCAACCACTCGTAGGAGCGCACCCGGGCGCGACGCGGCTCTCCCGGTAACGCCGTCGCGCTCAGGCGCGCTCCTACCGCGCCGTCACGCCCGGCTGTGGACATGCCGTGCTCCGGCGACTGGGTACACTGCGCAAATGGAACCAAGCGTTAGCACTCCCCGCCCCGTCGATCCCCGTCGTGCCCAGCTGCAGCGCATGAAGCTGTTGGCGGTGGCCCTGCTGCTGGCCATGTTCGCCGGCTTCGTCGTCAGCCACCTGATGGGCGAACAAGGCGTCTGGGCCTGGGTCTCGGCCTTCTGCGAAGCGGCCACGGTCGGCGCACTGGCCGACTGGTTCGCGGTAGTGGCCTTGTTCCGGCGGCCGATGGGCCTGCCGATTCCGCACACCGCCATCCTGCCCCGCGGCAAGGACCGTCTGGCCGACGGCCTGGCGGTATTCGTGCGCGACCAGTTCCTCGCCCCCGAGGCGTTGATGGACAAACTGCGCGTGTTCGACCCGGCCAGCCGCCTCGGCGAATGGCTGGCCAAACCCGAACAGGCGCGCATGCTCGCGCAGATGGCGCGCAGCTGGATGCTGCAGGCGCTGGAACTGCTGGACGAGGCCGCGGTGCGCCGCGCGATCCAGCGCTTCGTGGTCGACCGTCTGCGCAAATGGAATGCCGCCGCCACCGTCGGCGATGTGATGGCACTGCTCACCACCGACGGCCGGCATCAGAAATTGCTGGACGAGGTGCTGCTGCGCCTGGGCGAGTGGCTGGATCAGGAGCAGGTCAAGACGCGCGCCTCGGCCTTAATCGTGCGCTACGCGCGGCGCGAGTGGCCCAAGCTGGTCGGCACGGTGAACTGGGTCAAGCCGATCGAGGAGATCGGCGACAGCCTGGCCGACCGCATGGCGCGGGCGGCGATCGAGGAGTTGCAGGACATCCTGAAGACCCCCGAGCACCCGATCAGGCTCGACTACGAAGCGTGGCTGCAACGCTACATCGCGCGCCTGCGCGACGAGCCGGCAATGGCCGAGCGCGTGGAGGAGCTCAAGCAACGCGTGATCGAACATCCGGCCTTGCAGGACTACGTGCAAGGCCTGTGGGGCGAGATCCGCGATGCACTGCGCAACGACCTGGCGCGTGAAGAATCGTCGATGGCCGCGCACATGGAGCGCTCCATGCAATCGCTCGGCCAGGCCTTGTCGCAGGATCCCTCGCTGCGCGAAGCGCTCAACCAGCACATGTTGCAGGCCGCCGACAAACTCACCACGCGTCTGCGCGCATCGGTGACCGACCATATCGCGTCGACGATGAAAAGTTGGGACGAACGTCACCTCGTCGAACAATTGGAATTGGGTGTCGGACGCGATCTGCAATACATTCGGTTCAATGGAACGTTGGTGGGCGGACTGATCGGGCTTGCCCTTCACGCATTATCGATCTGGCTGGCGTTCTGATGCATTGGCAATGACGTTGATCGCCCACCGGAAGCACGTGCGGACGCCGGGGAGTTTGCACGGGTTCTGATGATCGTCAGGCGCCACCACGAGACCGACCTCGCCGTCGGCCAGCACACCGGGCACGCAACAGGCAAGGCAAAGGAACAGAAATGCCGAATGGCCGCTGGGATCTGCGCAGAAAATACGGGCGCCGCGCATCGATCGGTGCCCTGCTGATTCTCGCCACAGGTCTGATTGCCGCCATTCTCGCCGGCCTGTCGCTACAGCGACATAACGAGCTCGAGCGCGAGCAGCGTTTCAACTATGTCGTGCGCACGCTGACACGCAACATCAGCGAGCGCATGTATACCTTCGAACACGGGTTGCGCGGCGCACGCGGTGCCTTGATCGGCGCCGGCAAGGATGTCATCAGTCGCGACCGCTTCACCTTGTACAGCCGCTCGCGCGATTACACGCGCGAGTTCCCCGGCGTACTGGGTTACGGCTACATCCATCGCGTCGCGCCCGCCGACGAAGAGGCCTTCCTGCAGGCCGCACGCGCGGACGGTGCACCGGACATCAAGCGCCGGCCGCTGGCGCCCTGGGACGGCGAGCGTTACATCGTGCTGTATTTCGAACCGGAGTCCTCGGGCAACCGTCCGATCGGTCTGGACATCGCCTCCGATCCGCGTCGACGCGCGGCGGCACTGCAGGCCGCACGCAGCGGCGTGCCGATCATGACCTCGCCGATCTCGCTGTCCGGTTATCGCATTCCCAGCGAGAGCGGATTCCTGGTGCTGCTGGCGGTCTATCGCGAGGGCATGCCGCTGCAGACGCCGCAACAGCGCATGGCCGCGACCAGCGGCTGGGTCTACGCGCCCTTCAGCGTCGAACAGATGGTGGAAAGCACCCTGGGCGAGCGTGACGACGTGGCGCTGGATCTGTCCGACCGCAACGAGCCCACTCACAACTTCTTTCGCAGCGGCACGCCGTCCAGCGACAGCGCGCGTCGCCCGCCGGTGATCCAGCAGCTGCAGATCTATGGCCGCACCTGGATCATCACCGCCCACCCCACCGCCAGCTTCCTGGCCTCGCTCAACCAGACCTCGCCATGGCTGACCGGCGGCCTGGTGCTGGGCGTGTCGGTGCTGCTGGCGGCATTGCTGGTGCTGTATTTCAGCAACGGCCTGCGGCGCGAGGAAGTGCTGCGCAAACAGATGGAGCTGGCGGCACTGGTCAGCCATTCCAGCGAGGCCATCGTTGCCGAAACCCCGGACGGACACATCACCCACTGGAATCCCGCTGCCGAAGCGATGTTCGGCTACAGCGCGGACGAGGCGATCGGCCAGAACCTGACGATGCTGCTGTCGCCGCAGCCATATGCGATCCCCGACATCGAGCACGCCGACGAGCACCATTCGGTCGATACCTCGGCCGCACTGAGCATGCGCCATCGCGATGGGCATCTGGTCCATGTGCTGGCCAGCAAGGCCCCGATCATCGAACGCGATGCCACCTTGAGCGGGCACTCGCATTTCTTCCGCGACATCTCCGAGCGGGTGCGTTCGCATCAGCGCATCGTCGACCTGAATGCATCGCTCGAACACCAGGTCGCCGAACGCACCAGCGAGTTGATGAAGTTCTCCGCGCTGCACCGGGCGATCCTGGCACACGCCGGCTTTGCCATCATCGCCACCGACTCCGGCGGCTTTGTCACGCTGTTCAATCGCGCCGCGGAAAAACTGCTGGGCTACAACGCCGACGAGGTGATCGGCCGCCGCAAGGCCGGCCAGTTCATCGAGCAGGAGGAACTGCAGGAGCGCGCGCACCTGCTCTCCGAGCAGACCGGCGCGCCGGTGGCGCATACGCTGGAGGCAATCGCCGCGCTGACCAGCCTGGGCCGCAGCGACACCAGCGAATGGACCTACGTCAGCCACGAAGGCCGCCGCCTGCCGGTGCTGCTGACCCTGAGCACCCTGCGCGACGATAACGACCAGGTGATCGGTTACCTGGGCATGGCGGTGGACCTGACCGAGCAGAAACTGCACGAGAAACAACTGCGCCTGGCGATGGATGCGGCCAAGAGCGCCAACCAGTCCAAGTCCGATTTCCTGGCCAACATGAGCCACGAGATCCGCACGCCGATGAACGCGATCCTGGGCATGCTGTACCTGCTCCAGCGCAGCGAACTGCCCGGTGCGGCGCAGGACATGGTGACCAAGATCGACCGCTCCGCGCGCTCGCTGCTGGAGATCATCAACGACATCCTGGACTTCTCCAAGATCGAGGCCGGGCGCATCGATCTGGAACGCGCACCGTTCGACCTCAATCAACTGTTCGACAACATCGCCGACCTGATGCGTTCCTCGCTCAGCACCAAACCGGTGGAGATGATCGTCGAACCGCTGCCGCGCGACTGCCGCTGGTTGCTCGGCGATGCGCTGCGCATCAACCAGGTGCTGGTCAACCTGGTCGGCAACGCGATCAAGTTCACCGAGCAGGGCGAAGTGGTGCTGTCGGTGCGGCGCTTCCCCAGCGGCGATCCGAACAAGCTCAAGCTGCTGTTCTCGGTGCGCGACACCGGCATCGGCATTTCCAAGGAAAAGCAGAGTCTGATCTTCTCGCCGTTCCTGCAGGCCGATACCTCCACCAGCCGGCGCTACGGCGGCAGCGGCCTGGGCCTGACCATCAGCCGGCGCCTGATCGAATTGATGGGCGGCGAGCTGGAAGTGGAAAGCGTGCCCGGCCGCGGCAGCGAGTTCTACTTCGTGGTGACGCTGGAAAAATCCGCCCCGCCGCTGGCGCAGCGCGACCTGCCGGCGCTGCCGCCGGAAGCGATGCCGCGGGTGTTGATCGCCGACGACCACGATGCGGCACTCAACAACCTGGTGCGCATCGCCAGCGAACTCGGCTGGCGCGTGGATGCGGTCGCCAGCGGCCAGGCCGCCCTGCAGGCGATCGAGCAGGCCAGCGAGCCCTACGACATCTTCCTGCTCGACTGGCGCATGCCCGATATCGACGGCGTGGCGATCGCGCGGCAGATCCGCGCACGCGCCGTGCCCGGCCCGCATCCGGTGATCGTCATGGTCACCGCCTACGAGCGCCGGCTGCTGGAGCAGCATCCCGAGCAACAGGACCTGGATGCGGTGATGACCAAGCCGGTGACCAGCGCGGCGCTGCACCGGCTGGTGGAGCAACTGGTCCACGAACGCCCCGGCGCGCGGCCGGTGGCGCCCACCTTCGTGGCGCGTCGGCTGGAAGGCGCGCATCTGCTGCTGGTGGACGACAGCGAAATCAACTGCGAAGTGGCGCAGCGCATTCTCGAAGGCGAAGGCGCCATGGTCACGGTCGCCCACGACGGCGAACAGGCCATCAACACGCTGCGGCGTGCGCCGGAGCTGTTCCAGCTGGTGTTGATGGACGTGCAGATGCCGGTGGTCGATGGCTATGAAGCCACGCGGCGGCTGCGGCAGATCCCCGCGCTGGCCAGCCTGCCGGTGATCGCGCTGACTGCCGGCGCCTTTCGCCCACAACAGGAGAAAGCGCTGGAAGCGGGCATGAACGGTTTCATCGCCAAGCCGTTCAATGTGGAGGAACTGGTCACCGCCATCCGCCACTTCCTGCAACCGGGTGTACGGCGCATCCCGTCGCTGCCGCACGAGGCCGCTGTGCAGGGCGGCCCCGAGTGGGAACACGCCGACCCGGAGGTGCTGGATGCGGCGCGTGCACGCAGCCTGTGGCGCGAGCGTGAACCGTACGAGCGCTATCTGCTCAAACTGCTGCGCGACAACCCCGACCCGGCCGAGGCCGCAGCCGAGCATCTGCGCCGCAACGAGCTGCCGGCGATCGGTGCGCTGGCGCACAAGCTGCGCGGCGCCGCCGGGTCGCTGGCGTTGCCGGCCCTGGCCGGTGCCGCCAGCGACCTGGAAACCCGCATCGAGCAGGGCCACGACATCACCTCGGCACTGCTCGCACTCAAGGACACCATGCAGCGTACCGCCGCGGCGATCCATGCCTTCCTGCAACACGGCGAAAGCGACGCGGAAGCAGGCGATGACGATGCCGCGCTGGACGCGGACAGCGTGCAGATCCTGGAAGCGGCCCTGGGCAGCGACGATGCCGACAGGATCGACCACGCGCTGCTGATCTGCGCGCCGCATCTGCCGCGCAACCTGCAGGAAGCACTGCAGCGTGCGGTGGAAGATTTCGACTTCCGTCGCGCCGAGGCCACATTGCGCGACTGGCAAGCCACTCACCTGCGCTGACCGCTCACCACGCCGGTGGCAAGGAGCCTCCATGCCGCATCGTCCCCTGCTGTGTGTCGACGATGAATCCAGCAACCTGGCCACCCTGCGCCAGCTGCTGCGCGACGATTTTCCGCTGGTGTTCGCCAAGTCCGGCGGCGAAGCGCTGGAGGCGGTGCTCCGCCACACGCCGGCGTTGATCCTGCTGGATGTCGAGCTGCCCGACATGGACGGCTATGCGGTGGCGCGCACGCTCAAGCAGCAGCCCGCCAGCACGGCCATCCCGATCCTGTTCGTGACCTCGCGCAGCAGCGAGCACGACGAACGTACCGGACTGGAAGCGGGCGCGGCCGATTACGTCAGCAAGCCCTACTCGCCCGCCCTGCTCAAGGCGCGCATCGCCACCCAGTTGAAGCTGGCCGAAAGCGCGCGCCTGGCGCAGCACTATCGCGATGCGATCCATCTGCTCGGTACCGCCGGGCAAGGCCAGGATGCCGACACCGGCGCGCATATCTGGCGCATGGCCGCCTATGCGCAGGTGCTGGCCGAGCAGGTCGGCTGGCCGGCGCAACGGGCGCAGCTGCTGCAGGATGCCGCGCCCCTACACGACGCCGGCAAGATCGCGGTGCCCGGCAACATCCTGCACAAGCCCGGTGCATTGGACGAACACGAACGCACCGTGGTGCGCCAGCACCCGCAGGTCGGCCACGACCTGCTGCGGCACGGGCGCGGGCCGGTGTTTCAGCTGGCTGCGGAAATCGCGCTGCATCACCACGAATGCTGGGACGGCAGCGGCTATCCCAACGGCCTGGCCGGCGAGGCCATTCCCGAATCGGCGCGCATCGTGGCGGTGGCCGACGTGTTCGACGCGCTGTGCGGGCGGCGCGCCTACAAGGCGCCGTGGACGGTGGACGATGCGATGCGCAAGCTCGACAGCATGGCAGGCAAGCAACTGGAACCGCGCCTGGTGCAGCAATTTCGCGAGGCGTTGCCGCAGGTCCTGCAGATCATGGATGCCTGGGATAGCGCGGCGCCGGGGACCTGAAGAGCCGGGAATCGGGAATCGGGAATTGGGATTGGGAATTGGGATTGGGAATTGGGAATTGGGAATTGGGATTGGGGATTGGGGATTGGGGAATCGGGAATCGAAGAGCGGGGAGCGCGGGACGGGCTGATCAGTTTCTGGGCCGATCGGGTGAGTTGGCACAAGGCATTCGCGCCCGTCTTTCGGGGCGTACGGCTCTCTCAGGTGGGCTGGTGGTGTTATCGGCCCTGTGATGCGTACGCAGTGTTGCCTGGCGCGTGCTTGAACACCGCTTCGCACGGGCGGACAATAGCCATGTTGCGCCGCACAACACCGTGCGACGCGGGCCGGTCCGATCGCCATCTGCGCGCCACCGATGCGGCCCCGCAACCGAGAGTCCGATGTCCTCCAGCGTGTCCGAGGCCGGCGTCACGCCGCCGCGTTATCCCGATTACCGCATCATCTCGCTGATCCTGGCCTGCGCCATCTTCATGGAGCAGATGGACGCCACCGTGCTGGCGACCGCGCTGCCGACCCTGGCGCGCGATTTCGGCGTTGCCGCGCCGGCGATGAGCATCGCCATGACCAGCTACCTGCTGGCGCTGGCGGTGCTGATCCCGGCCAGCGGCGCGATCGCCGACCGCTTCGGCCTGCGCCGCGTGTTCGGCGCATCGATCTGGGTGTTCGTCGGCGGCTCGATCCTGTGTTCGCTGGCTGACAGCCTGCCCACCATGGTCGCCGCGCGCGTACTGCAAGGCGCCGGCGGCGCAATGATGGCCCCGCTCGGCCGGCTGATCCTGCTGCGCACGGTGGAGCGCCGTCACCTGGTGTCGGCCATGGCCTGGACGCTGGTGCCGGCCTTCATCGGCCCGATGCTGGGCCCGCCGCTGGGTGGATTTTTCGTCTCGTATCTGGACTGGCGCTGGATCTTCTACATCAACGTGCCGATCGGCATTGCCGGCTTTTTGCTGGTGCGCCGTTTCATTCCGGAAATTCCCACCGAATCGGCGCCGGCACGTTTCGACCTGCGCGGTTTCGTGCTGTGCGGCACCGCGTTGGGCTGCCTGCTGTTCGGCCTGGAAATGGTCAGCCAGCAGGACGGCATCGGTACCGCGAGCTGGCTGCTGGCCATCGGCGGCAGCGCTGCGCTGGGATATCTGTGGCATGCACGCCACCACCCCGCTCCGCTGCTGGACCTGAGCCTGCTGCGGATCGATTCGTTCCGCTTGTCGGTGATCGGCGGTGCGCTGATGCGCATTACCCAGGGCGCGCATCCATTCCTGCTGCCGCTGCTGTTCCAGATCGGCTTCGGCATGAGTGCTGCACACAGCGGGCGCCTGATCCTGGCCACCGCGCTCGGTGCACTGCTGATGCGCAGCATCACCCCGCAGTTGCTGCGCCGCTTCGGCTATCGCAACAGCCTGATCGGCAACGGTGTGCTCGCCAGCCTGGGCTACATGGTGTGTGCGTTGTTCCGGCCCGACTGGCCGCCGGCGCTGATGTTCGGCCTGCTGCTGTGCTGCGGCGCCTTCATGTCGTTCCAGTTCGCCGCCTACAACACCATCGCCTACGAAAATGTGCCCGCATCGCGCATGAGCCGCGCCAGCAGCCTGTACACCACCTTGCAGCAACTGATGCTTTCGGTCGGCGTATGCGCCGGCGCAATGATCCTCAAGCTGGCGATGCTGGCCGGCGATCACACCCAGCCTGCGCAACGCGATTTTTCGCTGGCGTTCTGCGTGGTCAGCCTGATTTCGCTCAGCGCCACCTGGTGGCATGTGCGTTTCGACAAGGATGCCGGGCAGGAAATGAGCGGGCACCGGGCTTCGAGCGGCTGACCGCACGGCTGCGTAGCCGGCGCAGCTACATAGCCGTGACTGGAATCGGCGTGCACCGCCCCGGCAACTGCGGTTTCCATGCGACACCCACATCCAGTTGCCAACTGCTCGCACCGCTTGGTTGGCCAGTCTTGCAACGTGTCATATCCGCCAACTCGCATAACAGCACCTCACAGGTGCCGTCATGCCTGCCATCATCGCGCCTTGTCGTTTTGCCGCGACGCGGCCTCGGCACGCGTCACCAGCAGGAACGCCAGCGGAAAGCCGATCTCGATCGCGACTGCCGCGAAGATGCCGGCGTTGACATGCCCGGCCACCCACTCCGCCACGCCCAGCACTGCCAGCAACAGGCACGCGGTGACGAAGCCCGCAACCACGGCACGGCGCCCTGGCGACGGTGGCGCCGTTCGCACCAGCAGCAGCATGACGCCGATGGCCGCATACAGCGGTGCGGCGCGTCGGCCGAGCACGCCCAGCGCGTCGCTGTCGAAGACCACACCCCAATTGGCCAGCATGGCCGCAGGCGCCAGCAGCCAGGCAGCGCCCAACGCGAAGAACGACAACGCCGACAGCGTGGCCAGGTAGCGAAATGCCCGCGATGCAGTCGGCGCGCTCATGCGTTCACCTCCACGACGGTGCGCCCCTGCACCTTCCGCGCCTCGCCGCCAGAGTGGGGCTGATGCAATCCGCGGCCGCTGGTCAGCACCCGGTCTGCAACCGCAATGCCGGCATCGCGGGACGCTTCGACCACACCGGCAGGATCGACGCCAGGAATCAGCGGAAGATGGCGAATGACCGGGCCACCTCCGCTCATCGCCACCATCATCGCGTGGTGGTCGTTGCCGGTCGAATACTCGACAGCAACCCTCACCTCGCCCGGCATCAACGCATCTTCGTTGAACCGGACCAGCCTGTTAACCACCGGCTCGCGGGTCTGTACGCTAAGCACTGCATTGAAGGTCATTGCCTTCTCCTGTTGGGGGTAAGGCCGCGCGCTACTGCGTCACCACCGACGCATCGGTAACGGCATGCGCACTGCAGTCGCTGCAGTGGTTTGTCGGCCGGGCTTATCCGGCGTGGGATGGCGTCGTGGTCTCGGGTGGCGTCTTCGCATCGAGCTGCAGATTCTTGCGAATCAACGCCTGGAACACGCCTGCCGGCGCAAACCGCCGCAAGAACTGCAGCTGTCCGGCGATCTTGCCCGCGGTGTAGCGCACCTTGGGCTGCTGCGCGCGCGCCGCCTTCACCACCACGTCCGCCACGACAGAGGGCTCGTCCGCGCTTGCCATTGCCTGCGCCACCACCTGGCCGACCTGGGTGCGCACCTGACGGTAGTTTTCCAGCGGCGCATCCGGGGCGAGAGTGTTCGCCTCGAACTGGGTTTTGGTGTAGGCCGGCTCGATTACCGTGACCCGGATTCCGTAGCTGCGCAGCTCGTGGTCCACCGCTTCGGAGTAACCCTCCACCGCGTGCTTGCTGGCCGCGTACAGCGCCGCATACGGCGTGGGCACCAGCCCGATGATCGAGCCGATGTTGATGATGCGGCCACTGCCCTGGCGGCGCATGTGCGGCACCACTGCGCGCGTCATGCGCACGACACCGAGGAAGTTGGTGTCGAGGATGGCCTTGGCCTGCTCGATCGAGCTTTCCTCCGCAGCGGCAGGAGACACACCGAAACCGGCGTTATTGACCAGCAGGTCGATGCGCCCTTCCCGTCGCAGCAGTTCCTGGATCGCGGCGTCGACCGATTCGTCGCTGGTCACATCCAGCGCCAGCAGCGTGAAGGCGCGCTGCCCGGACTGCGCGCCTCGACGGCTGGTGCCGTACACCGTATAGCCGGCGGCAGCCAGCGCGTTGGCAGTTGCTTCGCCGATGCCGGAGGAGGCGCCGGTCACCAGCGCAACAGGGGGTTTGCTTGTCATTGGAATTCCTTGAGTGCAGTGAGTGACAGGGCGGCAGTCGGTTGACGATCGCGCCGCGACTGGGATGCGATGGCTTGGCTAAAAACGCAGTTTTACCGGTGAAACCTCGGCCACGTGTGTGGCGGATGCACGCCTGTCGGTTAGTTGGATGCCTGCAACGACGACAGGATCTGGTCGCGACACACCGCGATGATTTCGTCGGCCAGTGGCGAATCGTTCGGGCACGACCGCGACAGCACGATGGCGCCGATGGCGTGCGCCATCATGTCCAGGTTGCTGGCGCGCTCCGCTGCTGCCTCGGCGGTGCCGGGCGCAGCGCCGCTGCGGTCGAGCGAGGCCAACAGGTTTTCGACCCCGGTGGCGAACGCCTCGCGCACTTCCTCCGGCTGGCGCGCGGCATCGGCGCCCAGCGCCGCCATCGTGCAACCGGTGGCAAGGCTGTCGCGATGTCCGCGCGACAGATAGAAGTTCACGAAATCCGCCTTGTCCACGTGCTCGGTCTGCGCGGCGATGTTGGCCAGCCCGCAGGCCGCCGATTCAGCCATCAGATCCGCCTTGGAGCGGAACTGCTTGTAGAAGCCGCCGTGGGTGAACCCTGCGGCGGCCATCAGATCGGCGATGCCAATCCCTTCGTAACCACGCTCGCGAAACAGCACCGAGGCGGTCTCGACGACGCGCGCCCGGTTTGCCTGCGCCTGTGCCTTGGTCACTTTCATCGTTGGGACACTCCGTGCTTGTGCGGGACTGGTGAGAGCGGCAGCTTACTTTGATGTCATCCGTCATCAAAGTGTTGACACTTTAGATTTTGATCGTAATCTTTGTCAACCACTGATTCCGAGCACCGCCAATGACCCACCCTTTGCTGTTCGAACCCTATGCACTGGGCGCGCTGACCCTGGCCAACCGCATCGTGATGGCCCCGCTGACCCGCAACCGTGCGGGCGCCGGCCTGGTGCCGAGCGCACTGGCGGCCACCTACTACGCCCAACGCGCCTCGGCCGGCCTGCTGATCACCGAGGCCACCCAGATCTCGCCGCAGGCCCAGGGCTATCAGGACACCCCCGGCCTGTACACGCCCGAGCAGATCGCCGGCTGGCGTGCAGTCACCGACGCCGTGCATGCCAAGGGCGGGCGCATCTTCGTGCAGCTGTGGCATGTGGGCCGGGTGTCGCACGTCGACCTGCAGCCGGGCGGCGCCGCACCGGTTGCGCCGTCGGCGATCCGCGCGGCGACCAAGGTGTTCGTCAACAACGGCTTTGCCGATGTCTCCGAACCACGCGCGCTTGAGCTGCACGAACTGCCGGGCATCGTCGACGACTTCCGCCAGGCAGCGGCCAACGCGATTGCCGCCGGCTTCGATGGCGTCGAAATCCACGGCGCCAACGGCTACCTGCTGGAGCAATTCATCAAGGACGGCGCCAACCAGCGCACCGATGCCTACGGCGGCTCGATCGAAAACCGCGCGCGCCTGTTGCTGGAAGTGGTGGCCGCCGTAAGCAAGGAAATCGGTGCCGATCGCACTGGCGTGCGCATCTCGCCGGTGTCGCCGGCAAGCGGCATTTCCGGCAGCGAACCGCAGCCGCACTACGACTACATCGCCGAGCAGCTCGATGCGCTGGGCATCGTCTACCTGCACGTGGTCGAAGGTGCGACCGGCGGCCCGCGCGACGCGGCCCCGTTCGACTATGCCGCGCTGCGCAGCAAGTTCACCCGTACCTATCTGGCCAACAACGGCTACGACCTGGAACTGGCCAACGCCCAGTTGCGCGCAGGCAACGTCGACCTGGTGGCCTTCGGCCGCCCGTTCATCAGCAACCCCGATCTTGTCGAACGTCTGCACACCGGCGCAGCGCTGGCGCCGTTGAATCCGGCCACGCTCTACGGCGGTGGCGCCGAAGGTTATATCGACTACCCGTCCCTCGCCGGCTGAGGCTGTCTCGCCTGGCGTCTTTCATCCACTGTCATCAAGGAATTCTGCATGTCCACACTTCCCGCTGTCCTCATCACTGGCGCCTCCACCGGTATCGGCGCCGTCTACGCCGAGCGCTTTGCGCAACGTGGCCACAACCTGGTGCTGGTCGCACGCGACAAGGCCCGCCTGGATGCGCTGGCGGCGCGTCTGCACGCTGCACATGGCGTCAACGTCGACGTGCTGCAGGCCGACCTGACCCAGCCCGCCGACCTGACCGCAGTGGAAGCCCGCCTGCGCGATGACGCGCAGATCGGCATCCTGATCAACAACGCCGGCATGGCGCAGTCCGGCGGCATCCTGCAGCAGAACGCCGAGGCAATCGACCGCCTGCTGGCGCTCAATGTCACCGCGTTGACCCGCCTGTCTGCCGCGGTTGCGCCGCGCTTTGCGCAGTCCGGCAGCGGCGCGATCGTCAACCTCGGCTCGGTGGTGGGCTTCGCTCCCGAATTCGGCATGAGCGTCTACGGCGCCACCAAGGCCTTCGTGCTGTTCCTGTCGCAGGGGCTGCACCTGGAGCTGGGCCCCAAGGGCGTCTATGTGCAAGCCGTGCTGCCGGCCGGTACGCGCACCGAGATCTGGGGGCGTGCCGGTATCGACGTCAACACGCTCAGCGATCTGATGGACGTGGGCGAACTGGTCGATGCCGCGCTGGTTGGTTTTGATCGCCGCGAACTGGTCACCATCCCGCCACTGCACGTGGCCGAACGTTGGGACGCACTGGATGGCGCGCGCCAGGGGCTGCTGTCTGACATCCGCCAGGCCACCGCCGCCGAGCGCTATCAGCCGGCGGCCTGACCGGCCCGGCGGCGCAACCGCCCGCAGCGCTTGCCACGGTGAGCGCTGCGGGCCTGCGCTGATGTGTCGCGCATTCGCCCTGCTGCATGGATGCGTCGATGCAAACCGCCCACATGGCGATCAGGCGGCAGGCACGCAGTTGCCAGCGCACAGGTGAAGGCGGCCGGGGATCGCATCGCGCCCGGCCACGCATCCAGACAACGACAGCAGTGGACCCGAACCAGATGAAAGCACTCACCTTCAAACGCTATGGCAAATCTCCCGATATCGGCTTCAGCGAGCGCGCCCGCCCGACGCTGCAGCCCGACGAACTGCTGGTCGAGGTGCATGCCGCTGGCGTGAATCCGATCGACAACATGATTCCCACCGGCATCTTCAAACCCGTGGTGAAGTTCGAGCTGCCCGCCACGCTGGGCAGCGACGTGGCCGGGATCGTCATCGATGTCGGCAGCCGCGTCACCCGCTTCAAGCGGGGCGATGCGATTTTTGCCAGCGTGTTCGATCTTGGCCGCGGCACCATCGCCGAGTATGTCGCGGTACCGGAAAGCGCCGCAGCGCTGAAGCCGGCCAATCTGGATTTTGTGCAGGCGGCATCGCTGCCGATGGTCGCGCTCACGTCCTGGCAGGCCCTGAAGGAACGTGCCGACCTGCAGCCTGGCCAGAAGCTGTTCATTCCCGCCGGTTCCGGCGGTATCGGCACCATCGCCATCCAGTTGGCAAAACACCTCGGCGCCACCGTCGGCACCACCACCAGCACCGGTAATGTCGCGCTGGTGAACAGCCTTGGCGCAGATGAGGTGGTCGACTACAGGCAACAGGACTTCGAGACCGTGCTGCGCGGCTACGACATCGCGCTTGGCACAATGCGGGGCGATACGATCGAAAAATCGCTCGCCATCCTCAAGCCCGGCGGCAGGATCGTGTCGCTGGTCGGGCCGCTGGATGCAGCCTTTGCCCGCGCACGCCGGTTGAATGTGGTGTTGCAATTCGTCTTCGCCATGATGAGCCGCAAGATCATCTGTCTAGCGAACAAGCACAACGTCGCCTACTCGTTCCTGTTCGTACGCCCCAATGGCACGCAGCTGGCCAAAATCGGCGAACTGCTCGAAGCCGAACGCATCCGCCCGGTCATCGACAAGGTGTTTGCGTTCGACCAGGCAAAGCAGGCGCTGGAGTATCTGGCGCAAGGCCGCGCCAAGGGCAAGGTGGTCGTCAAGATCAAGTAAGAAGCAGGATGCAGGGCACCCAATCTGCGGCTTGTCTGCAGGGCCCTTGGCGGCATTGTTGCCGCCAAGGAGCCTGCACGGGCGAATTCACGACGTGTCCCACGGGCGGTGAGGGCACCGCACGCTCGACTCACCAGCAAGCGTCGTTTGAGGTGCACAGCATCGAGCCCAAAGGCGGCTCTTTGATGCAAGCCAACGACGTTGCCGTCTGACCGCCGCGAGGATGATGACGAAGCACTTGCTCCGCCATCACCTCGCTGCACACGCTTACATCCCGTGCGCCGCCAGCTGCCCGAGACGCTGCACTGCGACCGATACGGTCGGGTAGTCCAGGGTCTTCTGCTCGGCCACATCGGCGAGCATGGCCAGGGTGAAGCGCAGGCTGGAATCGTCGCGTGCCAGCCAATTGGCCACCTTGTCCTCGGCGCTGCTGCCGGGCAGGGTCAGCACCTGCGCCACCAGTGCGCGTTGATGCGCGGCCAGCTCGTCGCGCAGTACACCACGTGCCACCGCGTGCCAGCGGCCGTTGACCTCCAGCGCGTCGATCTGCTCAAACAACCACGGCAAACGCAGCGCTTCGCCCAGGCGGAAATGCACCTTGGACACGTCCACCGGCTTGAGCTTGCGGGTGCGCGCGGTTTCGATGATGTCGAAGGCCGGTTCCAGGTAACGCAGCTCGCACAGCTGCTGCGCAAGTTGCGGCGGCAGGCCCTTGTCCTGCCATTCCTGCACGCTGGCTTCGTACTGCGGACGCTGCGCATCCGAAAGCACGCCCGAAGCGACACGGATGTCGTTGAACGGGCCGTGGTAACGCTCCACCGCCGCGGTGATGCCCGGCATCTGGCCCGGACGCAACAACAGCCAACGCACGAACGAGCGCTGCAGGCGCCAGATCACTTCCAGCGCATCGATCTGCACCGACTCGGGTACCTTGCCGTCCAATGCGTCGATCTGCGTCCACAGCGCGCGTGCATCCAGCGTCTCGCGGCTGATGGTGTAGGCCTTGGCGACCTCGGCGATACTGCGGCCGGTGTCTTCCTGCATGCGCATCAGGAAGGTGGCGCCCATGCGGTTGATGGTGGTGTTGGTCACCGCGGTGGCGATGATCTCGCGCTTGAGGCGGTGACGCTCCATCGCATCGGCGTACTTTTTCTGCAGCGGCTGCGGGAAGTAGCGCTGCAATTCCTTGGACAGATACGGGTCTTCCGGAATATCCGATTCCAGCAGCTGCTGGAACGCCACCAGCTTGGAATACGACAACAGCACCGACAGCTCCGGGCGCGACAAGCCCTGCCCGCGTGCCTTGCGTGCGGACAGTTCGGCATCGGAGGGCAGGAACTCGATCTGGCGATCGAGCAGGCCCTGCAATTCCAGCGTGCGGATGAAGTGCTGCTTGGAGCCGAGACGTTTGACGCTCATCCGCTCCATCAGGCTGATCGCCTGGTTCTGGCGGTAGTTGTCCCACAACACCAGGTCGGCCACTTCGTCGGTCATCGACGCGAGCAATGTGTTGCGCGCGTCGTAGGTGAGCTTCTTGGCCTGCACCATGTCGTTGAGCAGGATCTTGATGTTCACCTCGTGATCGGAGGTGTCCACGCCGGCCGAGTTGTCGATGAAGTCGGTGTTGAGCAGCACCCCGGTCTGCGCGGCCTCGATGCGGCCGAGCTGGGTCAGGCCCAGGTTGCCACCCTCGCCTACTACCTTGCAGCGCAGCTCGCCGCCATTGACGCGCAGGCCGTTGTTGGCGCGGTCGCCCACATCGGCGTGCGACTCGCTGGACGCCTTGACGTAGGTGCCGATGCCGCCATTCCAGAACAGGTCCACCGGGGCCTTGAGGATGGCGTTCATCAGCTCGTTGGGCGAGAGCTGCTTGACGTTGGATTCCAGGCCCAGGACCTCGCGCACCGGCGCGCTGATGTCGATGGATTTGAGCGTGCGCGGATAGATGCCGCCGCCGGCGCTGATCAGCTTGGCCTCGTAGTCGGCCCAGCTGGAACGCGGCAGCTTGAACAGGCGCTCGCGCTCGGCGAACGAGGCAGCTGCATCCGGATTGGGATCCAGGAAGATATGCCGGTGATCGAACGCGGCCAGCAGGCGGATATGCCGCGACAACAGCATGCCGTTGCCGAACACGTCGCCGGACATGTCGCCGATGCCGACCACGCTGAAATCCTGGCTCTGGCAGTCGCGCCCCATCGCACGGAAGTGGCGCTTGACCGACTCCCACGCACCGCGCGCGGTGATGCCCATGCCCTTGTGGTCGTAACCGACCGAACCGCCGGAAGCGAACGCATCGCCCAGCCAGAAGCCGTGGTCCAGCGCCAGCCCGTTGGCGATGTCGGAGAACGTGGCGGTGCCCTTGTCGGCCGCGACCACCAGGTACGGATCATCCTGGTCGTGACGCACCACCTGCGGCGGCGGCACGATCTTGCCGCCGACGATGTTGTCGGTGATGTCGAGCAGGCTCTGGATGAACAGCTTGTAGCAGGCGATGCCTTCGGCCTGGATCGCATCGCGGTCGCCGCCGACCGGCGAGCGCTTGACGTAGAAACCGCCCTTGGCGCCGACCGGCACGATGACGGTGTTCTTGACCATCTGCGCCTTGACCAGGCCCAGCACCTCGGTGCGGAAATCCTCGCGCCGGTCCGACCAGCGCAGGCCACCACGCGCCACCGCGCCGAAGCGCAGGTGCACGCCTTCCACCCGCGGGCTGTAGACGAAGATCTCGCGGTACGGGCGCGGCTTGGGCAGGTCCGGCACGATCGAAGAATCCAGCTTGAAGCTGATGCAGTGGCCGTGCTTGCCGCTCTTGTCGGTCTGGTAATAGTTGGTGCGCAGCGTGGCGTCGATCACACCGATGAAGCTGCGCAGGATGCGGTCCTCGTCCAGGCTGGAGACGCGATCCATCAACTTCAGCAGCGTGGCGCGGGTGGCTTCCTGCTGCGCATCGCGGTCGCTGCCGCGCGCCTGCAACACCGGCTCCAGGGCCTTGAGCGTGGCCTCGTCGTCACCGGCCAGCACCGACAGTTCCTCGCGCAGGCGTTCCTGCCCGGCAAAGATCTGCGCCTTGGTCTCGCTGCCGGTGGCCGGATCGAAGCGCGCTTCGAACAGTTCCACCAGCAGGCGCGCCAGCAGCGGGTAACGGGTGAACGTCGCCTCGACATAGGCCTGCGAGAACGGCACCGCGGTCTGCAGCAGATACTTGCAGTAGCCGCGCAGCAGCGCGACCTGGCGCCAGTGCAGGCCGGCGGCCAGGATCAGGCGATTGAAGCCGTCGTTTTCGGCATCGCCGCTCCAGATCCGCTCGAAGGCTTCGCCGAAGCCAGCGTCGGCATTGGCTGCGTTGATCTTGCCGGAGGTCGATTCGACCTCGAAATCCTGGATGTAGACCGGCGTCTCGCCGACCTGCAGCCGGTACGGCCGCTCGGAGATCACCCGCAGGCCCATGTTCTCCATCATCGGCATCGCGTCGGACAACGGGATGTCGTCGAGCTGGCGATACAGCTTCAGGCGCAGGCCCTCGCCGGCGTCCAGCCGCACGCCGTCGTCGCGACGGATCTCCTGCAGGCTCAGGTGCAGATCGTCCGGGCCGTCCAGTGCGGCCAGATGCTCGACGTCGGACACCGCCGATTCGATCGACGAGTCCTCGATATAGCCGGCCGGCAGCGCACGCCCGAAGTTGGCGGCCATGCGCAGGCCATTGACCTCGCCATGCCGCGCCACCAGTGCCTCGCGCAGGGCATCGCGCCAGTTGCGCAGCAGATGCGCCAGCCGCGCCTCAAGTTCGGTGGTGTTGAATTCCAGCGCCTCGCCACTCTTGGGTCGCACGATCAGGTGCAGCTGCGCCAGCGGCGACTCGCCCAGCACCACGCTGGAATCGATGTATTCGCCGTGCAGCGCGTCCTTGAGCAAGGCCTCGATGCGCAGCCGCACATCGGTGTTGAAGCGCTCGCGCGGGATGTACACCAGCGCGGAGATGAAGCGGCTGTACTTGTCGCGGCGCAGGAACATGCGGCTGCGCACGCGCTCCTGCAGGCCGAGGATGCCGATCGCGGTGCGATACAGCTCTTCCTCGTTGGACTGGAACAGCTCCTCGCGTGGCAGCGTCTCAAGAATGTGCCGCAACGCCTTGCCGCTGTGGCTGCTCGGGGTCAGCCCCGACTTGCTCATCACGTATTCGTGGCGCTGGCGCACCAGCGGGATTTCCCACGGGCGGCGGTTGTAGGCGCTGGAGGTGAACAGGCCCAGGAAGCGCTGCTCGCCGACGATGCGGCCCTTGGCATCGAATTCCAGGATGCCGATGTAATCCATGTAGCCGACCCGATGCACGCGCGAGCGCGCATTGGTCTTGGTCAGGATCAGCGCATCCTTGAGCTTGGCCGAGGTGTTCAGGCCGTGCGCCGCCAGCGTGGTCACCGGGCGCGCCGGCGAGGTGTCGCGGCCGCGCATCAGGCCCAGGCCGGTTTCTTCCACCGGCGCCAGCACGTCCTGGCCGTCCTGCTTCTCCACGCGGTACTCGCGATAGCCGAAGAAGGTGAAATGGTCGGCCGCCGCCCAGCGCAGGAACTCCTGCGCCTCGTGGCGGCTGATGTCGTCCATCGGCAGGCGGCGGGTGGCCAGGTCGTCGGCCAGCATCACCATCTTTTCGCGCATCGACGCCCAGTCGTGCACGATCGCGCGCACCTCGCCCAGCACCTTGCGCACCGCCGCTTCCACCTTGGGCATGTCCTCGGCGGGCTGGCGATCGATCTCCAGCACCATCAGCGACTCGCTCTTGCCCTCGCCCACCGCGGTCAGCTTGCCGGCCTTGTCGCGCGCGATGCGCAGCACCGGGTGGCCGAGCACGTGCACGCCGATGCCCAGGTCCGACAGCGTCATGCTCACCGAGTCCACCAGGAACGGCATGTCGTCGTTGACGATCTGCAGCAGCGTGTGCGGCGATTCGTAACCGTGGCTCTTCAGGGTCGGGTTGAACACCCGCACATTGACCGTGCCGGCCTTGCGCGTGCGCGCAAATTCCAGCATGTCCGCCGCCAGGGCCGCCCACTGTTCGGCCGGGTGGTTGGGGAACTCGTCCTCTTCCATGCGCCGGTAGAAGTCGGCGGCGAACAACTGCACCTCGGACTGGCGGGCGGCCGGGTAGCGCTTGCGCAACGCGGCAAACACCGGCTCCAGGGTGACCGCCTGCGGCGCGGTGGCAAGCACGGGGACGGCATGGTCGGCGACCGGTTTGACCGACGTCGTGGACGATTTCGAAGCAGCTTTCTTGGCTGTCATGAGAGCGCTGGGATGCTCGGTGGAAAACCTGAATTGTACCGGCGCCGGATGAAGACGCCTTGCTGCATAGCGCAAAATCCTGATCGGACGCCCGACCCCGGCGCGGCGCAAAAGCACTACCCGACTGTAATTCCTGCAGCGGCGCCGGATTGGCGCCTGCATGGCCAGCCGCCAGACCGCCACAGCCGGCAAAGTCCGGCAGGGCGCTTGGGCCACAAGGCGTTGCGCAGACAGAACTGCGACCGTCAAGCCTGTTTAAAAACTAAACTGGACGGTATAGTCTACCGCCATGACCCCCCGTTCCCACCGTGCTGCCCGGCGCTCGGACTGCGATCGCCGCATCCATGCGGCTGTGCATGCGTTGCTTGCCGAGCGCGGCATGCGGCTGAGCATGGACGCGGTGGCCGAGCGCGCGGGCTGCTCCAAGCAGACGCTCTATAGTTATTACGGTTGTAAAGAAAACCTGCTGCGCGATGTCCTTCAGGACCATGTGCACCTGGCCACGGTGCCGCTGGGCACCGCCTCGGGCGAGTTGCGCGAGGATCTGCTGGCCTTCGCACTGGCCCACCTTGACCGCCTGAACCGCCCGGATGTGTTACAGACCTGCCGGTTGGTGGAAGCCGAATCGCACCGGTTCCCTGATCAGTCGCAGCAGATCTTCCAGGACGGGGTCGTCGGCATGCAGCAGCGCCTGGCGCAGCGCTTTGAGCAAGCGATGCAGGCCGGCCAGCTGCGCCATGACGATCCGCACTGTATGGCCGAACTGCTGTTGAGCATGATCGTCGGTCTGGATTTCGACCGGCAACGCTTTCAGGTTCCCCACCGCGCCGGCCTTCCCGCCAGGCAGCAGTGGGCGCAATTCGCTGTCGACACCTTCCTGCGCGCATTTGCCGCGGTCGCTGCCACGCCTTCGCTGTCCCCGCTTTCCTTTCTCACTTCAAGACCCTAACGGAGTTCCTCCTGATGATCGCCCCGCTCCGCACATTCGGCCTGGCCTGTGCCATCACCCTGGCGCTGGCTGCCTGCAGCAAGCCCGAACAACAGCAGGCGCCGCCGCCGCCGGAAGTGTCGGTGCTGGAAATGAAGCCGCAGACCCTGCCGCTGGAACGCGACCTGGTCGGCCGGCTGTCGGCGTTCCGCTCGGCCGACGTGCGTGCGCGCGTGGACGGCGTGCTGCTCAAGCGCCTGTACACCGAAGGCACCGACGTCAAGGAAGGCCAGCCGCTGTTCGAGATCGACCCGGCGCCGCTGAAGGCCACGCTGCTGCAGGCGCAAGGGCAGCTGGCCGCCGCCCAGGCGACCTACGCCAATGCCCAGGTCGCCGCCAAGCGCGCGCGCAGCCTGGCTCCGCAGCAATACGTGTCGCGTGCCGACATCGACAATGCCGAAGCCACCGAGCGCTCCTCCGGCGCCAACGTGCAGCAGGCACGCGGCCAAGTCGAGTCCGCCCGCATCCAGCTCGGCTTTGCCAGCGTCACCTCGCCGATCACCGGCCGCGCCGGCATCCAGCGCGTGACCGAAGGTGCGCTGGTGGGCGCCGGTGAGGCGACCCTGCTGACCACGGTCGACCAGATCGACCCGCTGTACGTGAACTTCGCGATGAGCAGCGAAGAACTGGCCGCCCTGCGCCAGGCCCAGAGCAGCGGCAACGTGCAGCTCAGCGGCGACGGCAAGTCCACCATCAACGTGGAACTGGGCAACGGCACGCAGTACCCGCACCCGGGTACGCTGGATGTGTCGGCGGTGACGGTGGACCCGAGCACCGGTGCGGTGTCGCTGCGCGCGACCCTGCCCAATCCGGAGCAGGCGCTGCTGCCGGGCGCGTTCGTGACCTTCAAGGCCAGCCTTGGCCAGCGCAACAACGCCTACCTGGTGCCGCAGCAGGCCGTGCAGCGCGATGCCACCGGCGCCTACGCGCTGGTGCTGGGCAAGGACGGCAAGGTGGTGCGCAAGAATCTCACCGTCGATGGCCAGCAGAAGGGCCAGTGGATCGTCACCGCGGGCGTGACCCCGGGCGACCAGGTGATCGTCGACGGCGTGCAGAAGGCGAAGGAAGGCCAGCCGGCCAAGGGCGTGCCGTGGGATCCGAACAAGCCGGCGCAGGGTGGCCAGCCCGGCGCACCGGGCGCGGCTCCCGCCGCTGCCCAGGGCGGCGGCGCGCAGGCCGCACCGGCGGCCGACAAGGCCGATGCAGCGGCACCGGCCGCGCAGGAACAGTCCAAGCCGGACGCTGCGGCGCAGCCGGCCGACTCCCAGTCCAAGCAGCAGTAACGGAACCCGGACATGCCTAAGTTTTTCATCGAACACCCTGTCTTTGCCTGGGTGGTGGCGATCCTGATCTCGCTTGCGGGCGTGATCTCGATCCTGAATCTGGGTATCGAGTCGTACCCCACGATCGCCCCGCCGCAGGTCACCGTTACCGCCAACTTCCCCGGCGCCAGCGCCGATACCGCCGAAAAAGCGGTGACCCAGGTCATCGAGCAGCAGCTCACCGGTATCGACCACCTGCTGTACTTCAACTCGTCCTCGGCCGCCAACGGCCGCGTGACCATCACGCTGACCTTCGAAACCGGCACCGACGCGGATATCGCGCAGGTGCAGGTGCAGAACAAGGTGTCGCTGGCCACGCCGCGCCTGCCCTCGGAAGTCACCCAGCAGGGTGTGGTGGTGGCCAAGGCCAACGCCGGCTTCCTGATGGTGGCCGCGTTGCGCTCAGACAACCCGTCGATCAACCGCGACGCGCTCAACGACATCGTCGGCTCGCGCGTGCTCGAGCAGATCTCGCGCGTGCCCGGCGTGGGCAGCACCAACCAGTTCGGCGCCGAGTACGCGATGAACATCTGGTTGAACCCGGAGAAGCTGCAGGGCTACAACCTGTCGGCCACCCAGGTGCTGACCGCGGTGCGTAACCAGAACGTGCAGTTCGCGGCCGGTTCGGTGGGCGCCGACCCGACCCCGGAAGGCATCAGCTTCACCGCCACGGTCTCGGCCGAAGGACGCTTCAGCTCGCCGGACCAGTTCGAGAACATCATCCTGCGCACTGACAACAACGGCGCCACGGTGCGGTTGAAGGACGTCGCACGGGTCACCGTGGGGCCGAGCAATTACGGCTTCGACACCCAGTACAACGGCAAGCCCACCGGCGCCTTCGGTATCCAGCTGTTGCCGGGTGCCAACGCCCTGAACGTCTCCGAGGCGGTCGGTGCCAAGCTCGACGAACTGCAGCCGACCTTCCCGCAGGGCGTGACCTGGTTTGCGCCGTACGAATCGACCACCTTCGTGCGCATCTCCATCGAGGAAGTGATCCACACGCTGGTGGAAGCCATCGTGCTGGTGTTCCTGGTGATGCTGCTGTTCCTGCAGAACTTCCGCGCCACCGTGATTCCCACGCTGGTGATTCCGGTCGCGCTGCTGGGCACGTTCTTCGGCATGTACATGATCGGCTTCACCATCAACCAGCTGACGCTGTTTGCGATGGTGCTGGCGATCGGCATCGTGGTCGACGACGCGATCGTGGTGATCGAGAACGTCGAACGCATCATGAGCGAGGAACACCTGGAGCCGAAGGCGGCCACCCAGAAGGCGATGACCCAGATCACCGGCGCGGTGGTGGCCATCACCGTGGTGCTGGCGGCGGTGTTCATCCCCTCCTCGCTGCAACCGGGCGCTTCGGGCGCGATCTACAAGCAGTTCGCCTTGACCATCGCCATGTCGATGGGGTTCTCCGCGTTCCTGGCGCTGAGCTTCACCCCGGCGCTGTGCGGCGCGTTCCTCAAGTCGACCCATTCGACCAAGAAGAACTGGATCTACCGCACCTTCGACAAGTACTACGACAAGCTGGCGCATCGCTATGTCGGCGTGGTCGGCCACACCCTCAAGCGCTCGCCGCCGTGGATGATCGTGTTCGTGGTGCTGGTGGTGCTGTGCGGCTTCCTGTTCACCCGCATGCCGGGCAGCTTCCTGCCGGAAGAAGACCAGGGCTTTGCAGTGGCCATCGTGCAGCTGCCGCCGGGCGCGACCAAGATCCGCACCAACGAGGCCTTCGCGCAGATGCGTGCGGTGCTGGAGAAGCAGCCGGCCGTGGAAGGCATGCTGCAGATCGCCGGCTTCAGCTTCCTGGGTTCGGGCGAAAACGTCGGCATGGGCTTCATCCGGCTCAAGCCGTGGGAAGAGCGTGACGTCACTGCCGAGCAGTTGATCCAGCAGCTCAACGGCGCCTTCTACGGCATCAAGGGCGCGCAGATCTTCGTGGTCAACCTGCCCACCGTGCAGGGCCTGGGCCAGTTCGGCGGCTTCGACATGTGGCTGCAGGACCGCTCCGGCGCAGGCCAGCAAGCTTTGACCCAGGCGCGCAACATCGTGCTGGGCAAGGCGGCGGAAAAGCAGGACACCATGGTGGGCGTGCGCCCGAATGGCCTGGAAGACGCGCCGCAGCTGCAACTGCACGTGGACCGTGTGCAGGCGCAGTCGATGGGCCTGGACGTCAGCGACGTCTACAGCTCGATCCAGCTGATGCTGGCGCCTGTCTACATCAACGACTACTTTTCCGAAGGCCGCATCAAGCGCGTCAACATCCGTGCCGACGACCAGTTCCGTACCGGCCCGGAGTCGCTGCGCAGCTTCTTCAGCCCCAGCGCCACAGCCACCGGTGCCGATGGTCAGCCGGGGATGATTCCGCTGAGCAATGTGGTCAAGGCCGACTGGACCTACGCCTCGCCGGCACTGAACCGCTACAACGGCTATTCGGCGGTGAATATCGTCGGCAACCCGGCGCCGGGCGGCAGCTCCGGCCAGGCGATGACCGCGATGGAGGAGATCGTCAACAACGACCTGCCGCCGGGCTTCGGTTTCGACTGGAGCGGCATGTCGTACCAGGAAATCATTGCCGGTAATGCGGCCACGCTGTTGCTGGCGTTGTCGGTGGTGGTGGTGTTCCTGTGCCTGGCCGCGCTCTACGAGAGCTGGTCGATTCCGGTGGCGGTGCTGATGGTGGTGCCGATCGGTGTGCTGGGTGCGATCACCTTCTCGATGCTGCGCGGCCTGCCGAACGATCTGTACTTCAAGATCGGCATGATCACCGTGATCGGCCTGGCGGCGAAGAATGCGATCCTGATCGTGGAGTTCGCGGTGGAGCAGCGTGCGGCAGGCAAGACGCTGCGCGAGGCGACGCTGGAAGCGGCGCATCTGCGCTTCCGCCCGATCCTGATGACCTCGTTCGCCTTCATCCTGGGTGTGCTGCCGCTGGCCATCTCCACCGGTGCCGGCGCCAACTCGCGTCACTCCATCGGTACCGGCGTGATCGGCGGCATGGTGTTCGCCACCGTGCTCGGCGTGATCTTCATTCCGCTGTTCTTCGTGGTGGTGCGCCGC
This sequence comes from Xanthomonas sp. WHRI 6108, assembly GCF_040202385.2. NCBI lineage: Bacteria > Pseudomonadati > Pseudomonadota > Gammaproteobacteria > Lysobacterales > Lysobacteraceae > Xanthomonas > Xanthomonas sp. WHRI 6108. The sequence goes on from NZ_CP168198.1 coordinate 2,755,873, forward strand.
ATGCTGGGCGACAAGCTGGACGAACAGTCCAAGGAATACCTGCTCGCGCAGAACGACTCGGGCCCGCATCGTCCGGATCGCTGATCCCGGACATGGCGCAGAACGAAAAGCCCCGGCAGTGCCGGGGCTTTTTTTTGGCTGCGCTGCAGTCATGTCTCGTAGGAGCGCACCCGGGCGCGATGGGCCTCACCGGTAACGCCCGTCGCGCCCGGGTGCGCTCCTACGGAGTGGCGGGGATTGGTGACATGGCGTGCTTCGACAGGACCCGCACAGCGCGATCCGCAACGAACGCCACGCCGTCGTAGGAGCGCACCTGGGCGCGATAGGCCTCACCGGTAACGCCCGTCGCGCCCGGGTGCGCTCCTACGGAGTGGCGGGGATTGGTGACATGGCGTGCTTCGACAGGACCCGCACAGCGCGATCCGCGACAACCGCCATGCCGTCGTAGGAGCGCACCTGGGCGCGATAGGCCCCACCGGTAACGCCCGTCGCGCCCGGGTGCGCTCCTACGGAGTGGCGGGGATTGGTGACATGGCGTGCTTCGACAGGACCCGCACAGCGCGATCCGCAACGAACGCCACGCCGTCGTAGGAGCGCACCTGGGCGCGATAGGCCTCACCGGTAACGCCCGTCGCGCCCGGGTGCGCTCCTACGACGAGGGCGGCTAGGTGCGCGGGCGTGCGCCGGTAGAGCCACGGACCACGCAGCGGCCGGTCATTACCATGCGGCGGATCGGCAGCTGCGGATTACTCAAACGCTCGAGCAGCAGCGACATCGCCGCGCGACCCATGTCTTCGACCGGTTGCTCGACCACGGTGATGCCCGGCTCGACCAGGTCGGTCCAGCGCTCGTTGTCGAAGCCGGCCAGCGCCAGGTCCTCGGGGATTCGCAGCCGGGCGGTGCGGGCGGCCTTGAGCGCGCCCATCAATAACAGGCTGTTACTGGTCACGATGGCGTCGGGGCGGTCAGCGCCGGCCAGCCATTGGCCGACTTCGGCGATCGCCGCTTCGGCGGTGGGCGCCACTTCGCGGTAGGCCGGCGTCAGCCCTGGCGCCGCCATCGCGGCCAGATAGCCGTTGCGACGCTCGGTTGCGGTGGTACTGGTGCCGAACAGCCCGCCGATGCGCCGATATCCCTGTGTCTGCAGATGCGCGACCAGCTCGCCCATGGCCGCGGCGTTGTCCAGCACCACGCTGTCGTAGCGGCTGCCGGGGCCGGCGCGGTCCACCAGCACGGTCGGGTAGTCCAGCACCAGCTCGTGCATGCGCCCGACCGTGCTGCGGGTCGGCGCGAAGATCAGCCCGGTGATGCGTTCTTCCTGCATCAATTGCAGGTACAGCGCCTCGCGCTCGGGGTCTTCGTCGGTATTGCACAGGGTCACGCGCATGCCGGCGCGGTAGGCCACTTCCTCCACCGCACGGATCAGCGCGGTGAAGTACGGGTTGCGGATGTCGGCGACGATCACCCCCAGGATGCCGGACTGCTGGGACCGCAGGCGCCGCGCCATCAGGTTGGGCCGGTAGCCGGTCTGGCGCACCGCCGCCTCGACCTTGGCCCGCACCTCCTCGCTGACCGGGCCGGTGCCCAGCGCGCGCGAGACCGTCGATTTGGAAACCCCGGCCACCCGGGCCACGTCATTGATGCTGATACTCACTGGGACCGTTCCCGCTCCATTTGCGCACCTGGGGCCAGGCGTCGTCTCTGATTCGATGCTAACCCGAAAGCACTACAACGTTTTTGTGCAGCGCACATTGACCTGGAACATGGGAACGTTCCCACTATACTGCCCAGCCCGTCCCCACCCCCGGAGTCCGTCTTGTCCTCTCCGTCGCCAGCCGCCCCCGTCACCCCCGAACTTGTGCGCCTGCGGGCGCATGCCCGCGACAAGGATGACGCCATCGCGCAGGCCGCCCAGTTGCTGGTCGCCGCCGGCTGCGTGGCGCCGGGCTACGACGCCAGCATGCGGCGCCGCGAAGGCCTGGCGAACACCTTCCTCGGCCACGGCCTGGCGATCCCGCACGGCGTCGGCGAAGACCGCCACCTGGTGCGCCGCGACGGCATCGCGGTGCTGCAGTTGCCCGAGGGCGTGGAGTGGAACCCGGGACAGACCACCCGGCTGGTGGTCGGCATCGCCGCCCAGTCCGACACCCACATCACCTTGCTGCGCCGGCTGACCCGCCTGATCCAGGACCCGGCCCAGCTGGAAGCGCTGTTCACCACCGACGACCCCGGCGTGATCGTGGCGGCCTTGACCGGCGACCGCGCACCCGACAGCAACGCCGCGCCGGCCACCGACCTGGCCGAATCCTTCGAGTGGACCATCGCCTACCCCAGCGGCCTGCACGCCCGCCCGGCCACCCGTTGGGCCGAGACGGCGCGCGGTTTTTCGGCGCGCGCCCAGGTGCGCGCCGGCGACCAGGCCGCCGATGCCAAGAGCCTGGTCGGCCTGCTGCAATTGGGCCTGCGTGCCGGCGACAGCATCACCGTCTCGGCCGAAGGCACTGATGCGGGCGCGCTGCTCAAGCGCCTGCGCGCAGTGATGGACAGCCTGACCGCGCAGGAAAAGGCCGATGCCGAGCGTGCCGCGCAACGCCGCGCCGCCCCGGTGGCCGGCTGGACGCCGCCGCAGGCGCAACCGGCCATCGTCGGTATCGGCGCCAGCCCGGGCGTGGCGATCGGCATCGTGCACCGGCTGCGCGCGGCGCAGACCGAGGTGGCCGATCAACCGGTCGGCCTGGGCGATGGCGGCGCGCTGCTGCACGACGCGCTGACCCGCACCCGCCAGCAGCTGGCGGCGATCCAGGACGATACCCAGCGCCGGCTCGGCGCTTCGGACGCGGCGATCTTCAAGGCCCAGGCCGAACTGCTCAACGACACCGACCTGATCACCCGTACCTGCCAGCTGATGGTCGAAGGCCACGGCGTGGCGTGGTCCTGGCACCAGGCGGTGGAACAGATCGCCTCGGGCCTGGCCGCACTCGGCAACCCGGTGCTGGCCGGCCGCGCGGCCGACCTGCGCGACGTCGGCCGCCGCGTGCTGGCCCAGCTCGACCCGGCCGCCGCTGGCGCCGCCCTGACCGACCTGCCCGAGCAGCCCTGCATCCTGCTGGCCGGCGACCTGTCGCCGTCGGACACCGCCAACCTGGACACCGCACGCGTGCTCGGCCTGGCAACTGCCCAAGGCGGGCCGACCTCGCATACCGCGATCCTGTCACGCACGCTCGGCCTGCCGGCGCTGGTCGCGGCCGGCGGCCAACTCATGGATATCGAAGACGGCGTCACCGCCATCATCGACGGCAGCAGCGGGCGGCTGTACATCAACCCGTCCGAGCTGGACCTGGATGCGGCGCGCACGCATATCGCCGAGCAGCAGGCGACCCGCGAGCGCGAGGCCGCGCAGCGTGCATTGCCTGCCGAAACCAGCGACGGCCACCACATCGACATCGGCGCCAACGTCAACCTGCCCGACCAGGTCGCAATGGCGCTGACCCAGGGCGCCGAAGGCGTCGGCCTGATGCGCACCGAATTCCTGTTCCTGGAAAGCGGCAGCACGCCCAGCGAGGACGAGCAGCACGCGACCTACCTGGCGATGGCGCAGGCGCTGGATGGCCGCCCGCTGATCGTGCGCGCGCTGGACATCGGCGGCGACAAGCAGGTGGCGCATCTGGAGCTGCCGCACGAGGAAAACCCGTTCCTGGGCGTCCGCGGCGCACGCCTGCTGCTGCGTCGCCCGGACCTGCTCGAACCGCAGCTGCGTGCGCTGTACCGCGCCGCCAAGGACGGGGCGCGGCTGTCGATCATGTTCCCGATGATCACCTCGGTGCCGGAGCTGATCACCCTGCGCGCCATCTGCGCGCGCATCCGCGCCGAACTCGACGCGCCGGAGGTTCCGATCGGCATCATGATCGAGGTGCCCGCCGCCGCCGCGCAGGCCGACGTGCTGGCGCGCCATGCGGACTTCTTCTCGATCGGCACCAATGACCTGACCCAGTACGTGCTGGCGATCGACCGCCAGAACCCGGAGCTGGCCGCCGAAGCCGACAGCCTGCACCCGGCGGTGCTGCGCATGATCCGCAGCACGATCGAAGGTGCGCGCAAACACGACCGCTGGGTCGGCGTGTGCGGCGGCCTGGCCGGTGATCCGTTCGGCGCCAGCCTGCTGGCCGGCCTGGGCGTGCAGGAACTGTCGATGACGCCCAACGACATCCCGGCGGTCAAGGCACGCCTGCGCGGCACCGCGCTGAGCACGCTGCAACAGCTCGCCGAGCAGGCGCTGAACTGCGAAACCGCTGAACAGGTGCGCGCACTGGAAGCCCAGCGCGAGGGCCAGGCATGAACCTGCACGCCATCACGGTGACGCTGAACCCGGCGATCGACCAGACCATCCAGCTCGACAGCCTGCAGCCGGGTGCGGTGCATCGCGCCAGCAGCGTGCGCAACGATGCCGGCGGCAAGGGCATCAACGTGGCCGCCTGTCTGGCCGACTGGGGCAGCCAGGTCGCCGCGCTCGGCGTGCTCGGGGTCGGCAATGCCGGCGTGTTCGAGGCGCTGTTCCGCGAGCGCGGCATTGCCGATCACTGCCAGCGCGTGGCCGGCGAGACCCGTACCAACCTCAAGCTGGTCGAAGCGCGCAGCAACGACACCACCGACATCAACCTGCCCGGGCTGCGCCTGGGCCAGCCGCACCTGCAGGGCGTGGCCGATCACCTCGCCCCGCTGCTGCGCCCCGGCCTGCCGGTGGTGCTGTCGGGCAGCCTGCCGGCCGGCCTGCCGGACGACAGCTGGGCGCAGTTGCAGGCCCAGGCCAGCGCCGCCGGTGCGCGCGTGCTGCTGGACACCAGCGGCGCGCCGCTGGTGGCCGCGCTTGGTGCCGAACGCCAGGCGCTGCCGTACGCGGTCAAGCCGAACCGGCACGAACTGGAAGCCTGGACCGGTCGCCCGCTGAGCGACCGTGCCGCCCTCAGCGCCGCCGCGCACGAACTGATCGCGCGCGGCATCCAGCTGGTGGTCATTTCGATGGGGACCGAAGGCGCACTGTTCGTGCAGCGCGACCAGCGCCTGATCGCGCGTCCGCCGCGCCTGGCGCAGGGCAGCAGCGTGGGCGCCGGTGACGCGATGGTGGCCGGCCTGGCCGCCGCGCTGCTTGGCGAGTCCACCGATCTGGAAAGCTGCGCACGGCTGGCGACCGCGTTCTCGGTCAGCCGGCTGGAAAGCGGCGATGCGCGCCGGCTGAACCCGCAGCAGGTGCGCAAGCTCGCCGGCGAGATCGTCATCGACCCGCTCTCGTAGCACCACCGCCGGCGCGAACGCTGGCAGTGCCAGCGCAGCGCGCCGATGTTTGCGCAAGACACCACGTATCCCGCCGGCGCTTGCCGGCGACCGAACAACGCAGGAGATTTGCATGTCCTCTTCCATCGTGGTCATCGCCGCTGGCGACCGCAGCACCGAAGCCGTCCTGGCGGCCGAAGCGCTGCGCCGGGCGGCCGCCGCCGCCGGGCGCAGCGTGACGATCGAAATCCGCAGCGACCAGGGCGTGCTCGGCGCATTGCCGGACGAACTGGCCAGCGCCGCCAGCCAGGTGCTGGTGATCGGCGACGCCGATGCAGACACCGCCCGCTTCGGCGACGCGCAGCTGCTGCGCCTGAGCCTGGGCGCGGTACTGGACGACCCGGCCGCCGCGGTGAACCAGCTAGCCGCACCGGCTGCCGCCAATGCATCGGCTGCCGCAGCCAGCGCGGGCACCGGCAGCAAGCGCATCGTTGCGATCACCTCCTGCCCCACCGGCATCGCGCACACCTTCATGGCCGCCGAAGGCCTGCAGCAGGCCGCCAAGAAACTCGGCTACCAGATCCGCGTGGAAACCCAGGGTTCGGTCGGCGCGCAGGACGCCCTGACCGACGCGGAAATCCGCGACGCCGACCTGGTGCTGATCGCCGCCGATCGCGAAGTCGACCTGGCCCGTTTCGGCGGCAAGCGCCTGTTCAAGAGTGGCACCAAGCCGGCGATCAACGATGGCCCTGCCTTGATCCAGAAAGCGCTGGCCGAAGCCGGCGTGCACGGCGGCGCGGCGCCGGTCGCAGGCGCCGCCAAGGCCGAAAACACCGGCAACGGCCGCACCGGCGCCTACAAGCACCTGATGACCGGCGTGTCGTTCATGCTGCCCTTCGTCACCGCCGGCGGCCTGTTGATCGCGCTGGCATTCGCGCTCGGCGGCATCTATGCCGGCGACGATGCGCACCAGGGCACGCTGGCCTGGTCGCTGTTCCAGATCGGCGCCAAGGCCGGCTTCACCCTGATGGTGCCCGCGCTGGCCGGCTATATCGCCTACTCCATCGCCGACCGCCCCGGTATCGCGCCCGGCATGATCGGCGGGCTGGTCGCAGCCAACCTCAATGCCGGCTTCCTCGGCGGCATCATCGCCGGCTTCATCGCCGGCTACGGCGTGGCCGCGCTCAACCGCTACATCCGCCTGCCGCGCAACCTGGAAGGGCTCAAGCCGGTGCTGATCCTGCCGGTGCTGGGCACGCTGCTGGTCGGCCTGGCGATGATGTACGTGTTCGGTCAGCCGGTGGCCGACCTGCTGGCCTGGCTCACCGCCTGGCTGCGCGGCATGCAGGGCAGCAGCGCGCTGCTGCTGGGCCTGTTGCTCGGCGGCATGATGGCCTTCGACATGGGCGGGCCGGTCAACAAGGCCGCCTATGCGTTCTCCACCGGCCTGATCGCCAGCCAGGTCTATACCCCGATGGCCGCCGCCATGGTCGCCGGCATGACCCCGCCGCTGGGCATCGCGCTCGCCACCTGGGTGTTCCGCAACCGCTTCACCGTGGAAGAGCGCGGCTCGGCCACGGCCGCCGGCGTGCTCGGGCTGGCCTTCGTCACCGAAGGCGCCATCCCGTATGCCGCGCGCGACCCGCTGCGCACCATCCCGGCGCTGGTGATCGGCTCGGCCGTGGCCGGCGCCATCTCGATGACCGCCGGTGCCGAATTGAAGGCACCGCACGGCGGCATCTTCGTGCTGCTGATCCCCAACGCGGTGACCCACCTGCTCAATTACGTGCTGGCCCTGGTGGTCGGCGTGGTGGTCACCGCGGTGGCACTGCGCCTGCTCAAGAAGCCGGTGACCGACGTGGTCGCCTGACCTTCGGCCACCCCGCCACTGGCGCTTGCCGCCCGCGCATGCGCCACGCCTGATCGCCGCCCCGCTCCACCCCTGACTGGTTTCACCGCTGCGCTGCGCACCCTCGTGCGCGGCCAGCGGCTTGCCCATCCCCTAGCTGTCGCGTTCGCCACCCGGCCACGCCTTCCTTCGTTCGGAGTCCTGCCATGACCGTCCTCGCCCCCCGCCATGCCCGTCCCCGCCTGCTGTGCCTGTCGCTGGCACTGGCGCTGACCCCGCTCGCCCACGCGCAGGATGCCGCCGATGCCTTCAAGCTCAAGCTGGGTTACACCGGCGAAGCCGCCTCGATGATCGATGGCGGCCGCAAGAACGGCGACGCCTATGCCGGCCAGCTGATGGTCGGTACCGACGTCGACATGGACCGCCTGTTCGGCTGGGGCGGCGCCACCGTCAAGCTGTACGTCACCAACCGCCACGGCACCAACCTGGCCAACAGCAGCATCGGCAACAGCACCTCGGTGCAGGAGATCTACGGCGGCCAGGGCACGCGGCTGGCCAACTTCACCCTGCTGCAGAAACTGTTCGACGACCGCCTGGAACTGGAAGCCGGCCGCAGCGTGGCCAACATCCACTTCCTCGGCTCGGACCTGTGCCAGTACTTCCAGGGCAACTCGGCCTGCGGCAACCCCACCTTCGTGTTCCGCACCAGCAATTTCACCTACTGGCCGGTGTCCAGCTGGGCCGCGCATGCCACCGCCTGGGTCACGCCCAAGGTCTACGTGCATGTGGGCGCCTACGAGGTGAACCCGGTGCAGGCCCAGGACGGCCAGCACGGGCTGAAGTGGAGCACCGACGACACCACCGGCGTGGTGGTGCCTTACGCGGTCGGCTACAAGAACAAGGGCGGCGACGGCAGCATGGCCGCGATGTACGAACTGGGCGGCTGGCAGGACAACTCCGACTACACCGACCCGCTGCGCGACCGCAACGGCAACCCGGCCGTGCTCAGCGGCCTGGGCTACGAGAACAAGCAGGGCCGCTCGGGCCTGTTCGGTCGCTTCGAACAACAGGTCACCAACCCGGATCCGTCCGGCGCCCGCGGCCTGACCGTGTTCGGCGCCATCCTCAAGAGCACCGGCGGCCAGGCGATCGAGGACCACTTCGTGCAGCTCGGCCTGGTGCAGAAAGGCACCTTCGCCAGCCGCCCGCAGGACAACATTGCGTTTGTGATCACCCAGCAGAAGTACAGCGACGAGGCGATCGAAAACCTGCGTCTGGCGCGCGCCTCGGCCGGCGGCACCGGCACCCCGGCCGACAACCAGATCATGATGGAGCTCAGCTACGGCATCCAGGTCACCAAGCGCCTGCGCATCGCGCCGAACCTGCATTACGTGATCAACCCCGACCAGTTCAACGAACCGACCCGCACCAACGATCTGAAGAACGCGCTGATCGCGGGCATGCGGATCGACTGGAATCTGTAAGTCCGCGAGGATCGGTGCGTGCGTTGCAGGACGTTGCAGCACACTCACCTAGCTCGGTAGGAGCGCGCCTGAGCGCGATGAGGCATTTCCGATAAAGCCTCGTCGCGCTCTGGCGCGCTCCTACGACGCATTGCACTGCATGGCTGACCTGGTTTCGGCGGATTTAGCCAGCGCACTCGCCCGGCCCGGTAGGAGCGCACCTGGGCGCGATGAGGCGTTACCGATAAAGCCCGGTCGCGCTCAGGCGCGCTCCTACGACGCGTTGCGCTGCATGGCTGACCTGGTTTCGGCGGGTTTTAGCCAGCCCGCTCGCTTGGCCCGGTAGGAGCGCACCTGGGCGCGATGAGGCGTTACCGATAAAGCCTCGTCGCGCTCAGGCGCGCTCCTACGATACGTCGCGTTGCCCTGCTCGATGCGCCAAAACGAAAAAACCGCGCAGCGCGCGGTTTTTTCGTGATCGAAGATCGATGACCAATCAGGGACGACGCGCCAGCGCCTCCACGTCCTTGGCCTTGGGCAGCAGATCCTGCTTCGTCACCGCAAATGGCCCGATGCTCAGCATCGGCACTGCGACGATCACCGAGGAGATCACCACGATCACCGCGCCGATCATGTGCGTCTCGGCCAGGCCTTCCATCGACTCGCCGCCGTAGATGTACAACGCCAGTGCCGACAGGAAGAACATCACCGCGGTGATCACCGTGCGCGACAGCGTCTGGTTGATCGAGCGGTTCAGCACTTCCAACGGTTCCACCCGCAGCGCGCGGAAGTTTTCGCGCACGCGGTCGAACACCACGATGATGTCGTTGATCGCAAAGCCCATCACCGACAACAGGCCGGCCAGCACGGTCAGGTCGAACTCGCGGCCGGTCAGCGACACGAAGGCCACGGTGACCAGCAGGTCGAACAGAGCGGTCAGGCTGGCGACCACGGCGAACTTCCACTCGAAGCGGAAGGCGATATAGATCAGAAAGCCCACCAGCATGAACACGGTAGCGTACACGCCGTTCAAGGCCAGATCCTTGCCGACCTGCGGGCCGACGAATTCGCCCGGCTGCACAGTGGCGGGATTCTGCGCGGTGCTGACCGCCTTGCGCACTTCTTCGGCGACGGTGGTTGCGGCATCGTCGCGGTTGTTGTGCTGCTCGCGCGCCTGCAGGCGGATCATCACTTCGTTGCCGCCGCGCGCGTTCTGCACCTGGGCGTTCTCGAAGCCGGCCTTGGCCAGCTGCTCGCGCACCTGGTCCACGTCCACGGTCTTCTGGAACGAGGTCTGCACCAGTGTGCCGCCGGTGAATTCCAGTGCGTAGTTGAAGCCCTTGCCGACGATGACGCCGACCGAGGCCACCGCGATCACCAGCATCAGGATCAGCACCGGCTTGCGCAGGCGCATGAAGTCGATCTTGGTGTCGTTGGGAATGAGATGGAGCGGGAACAATTTCATGGAAAAGATCTTCCGTTTAGACGTTACGCACCGTCAGGATGCGCAACGCTTGCGAAGGGATTCATCCCCCGCCCCCAGCAGCGCACTGCAGGGACAAGGCCGGACTCGCATCTCAGATGGCGACGGTCTTCAGCTTCTTGCGGCGGCCGTAGATCAGCACCGCCAGCGCACGCGACACGGTGATCGCGGTGAACATCGAGGCGAAGATACCGATCATCATGGTCAGCGCGAAGCCCTTCAGCGGGCCGGTGCCGAACGCGTACAAGGCCACCGCCACGATCAGACCGGTGAGGTTGGCGTCCAGGATGGTGCCGCCGGCCTTTTCATAACCGGCGGCAATCGCCGATTTGGCCGGCACGCCCAGTCGCAGCTCCTCGCGGATACGCTCGTTGATCAGCACGTTGGCGTCCACCGACAGGCCCACCGACAACGCCAGGCCGGCAAACCCGGGCAGCGTCATGGTGGCACCGAACAGCGACATCACCGCTACCACGATCAGCAGGTTGAACAGCAGCGCCACCGAGGTGATCGCGCCGAACACGCGGTAGTAGACGGTGAAGAACACCAGCGTGAACAGGAACGAGTAGATCACCGCAGTGACGCCGCGCTCCACGTTCTCCGCGCCCAGGCTCGGGCCGATCACGTATTCCTCGACGAAATCCATCGGTGCCGCCAGCGAACCGGATTTGAGCAGCTTGGCCAGGTTCTCGGCCTCCACCTTCTCCAGGCCGGTGGTCTGGAAGTTCTTGCCGAACACGCCGGCGATGCGGGTCGGCGACAGCGCCTCTTCCTTGACCCGCACGCTGCGCACTTCCTTGCCGTCGACCATGCTGACGGTGGGAATGCGCTCGATATAGACCACCGACATCAGCTTGCCGACGTTGGCGCTGGTGTAGTCGAGCATGCGCTGGCCGGCGACGTTGTTGAGCGTCACCGCCACCGCCGGCATGCCGTTCTGGTCGGTGCTGACGCTGGCGCTGACCATCTGGTCACCGGTCACCAGCGCGCGCTTGTTGAGCAGCACCGGCGCACCGGTATCGCGTACGCGGTAGACCTTGGCTTCGGGCGGGATGCTGCCGCTGCGCACGGCGTCTTCGGCATTGCCTTCGACCACCGCACGGAATTCCAGCGAGGCGGTGGCGCCGATCAGGCGCTTGGCCTCGGCGGTGTCCTGCAGGCCGGGCAGTTCGACCACGATGCGGTCTTCGCCCTGGCGCTGGATGGTCGGTTCGGACACGCCCAGCGCATTGACACGATTGCGCAAGGTGGTGAGGTTCTGCTCGATCGCGCCGCTGGCGATCTGCTTGAGTTCGGCCTCCGGCACCTTGACCGAGATGTTCTGGCCGCTGACGTCGTAGGTCAGGGTCGGCTGCGACTTGGCCAGCGCGGTGCGCGCGGCGTCGACGCTGGCGCCCTCGCTCAGGCTGACCTGGATGCTGTTGTCGCCGCGGCGCTCGACCGAGCGATAGGCGATACGGCCGTCACGCAGCGTGGTGCGGATGTCTTCGGCAAAGCCGTCCAGGCGCTTTTCCAGCGCGGCCTTCTGGTCCACCTGCATGGCGAAGTGCACGCCGCCGACCAGGTCCAGGCCCAGCACCATCGGCCGGCCGCCCAGCTTGGCCAGCCAGTCCGGCACGGTCGAGGCCAGATTCAGCGCCACCGTGTAGTTCTCGCCCAGTTGCTGGCGCAGCACGTCGTTGGCGCGGGTCTGTGCCTGCAGGTTGGGCAGGCGCACCATCAGGCTGTCGCCTTCCCGGGTGACGGCCTTCGGCGTGATGCCGGCGGCCTTGAGGTCGGCGTCGATGCGGCTGCGCAAGGCGTCGTCGAGCTGGGCACCGCGGCTGGCGGTGATCTGCACGGACGGGTCCTTCTGGTAGATGTTGGGCAACGCGTACAACGCGCTGACCGCAAGCACCAGCAGGATCAGAAAATACTTCCAGCGAGGAAATTCAAGCATTGCGACAGTCCCGCGCGACACCATCCCGGCGACGCGCCTAGCAGTGAGAACGACTTCAGGCGGCCAACACAACGTCGCCAGCGGTCGTCAGGTGGATGCGGCGGTGCCGCGGAGCAGCGCGCTCAGCGCCGGTTCGCGGCACCGACTGCGCCCACCTGACAGTGGGCGCAGCGGGTTGGTTGCCGCTTAGTTGGCAGACTTCAGCGTGCCCTTGGGCAGCACGTGGCCCACGGCACTCTTCTGTACGCGGATGCGCACGTTGTCGGCCACTTCCACGGTGATGAAGTTGTCGCCGATATCGGTGATCACGCCCGCCACGCCGCCGGAGGTGATGACCTCGTCGCCGCGCGCCAGCTTGTCCAGCAGCGACTTGTGCTCCTTCTGGCGCTTCATCTGCGGGCGGATCATCAGGAAGTACATGACCGCGATCAGGATGATCGGCAGCGCGAAGGTGGACAGGCCGCCCATCGGGCCGGGCGCCGGCGCGCCGCCAGTGGCCTGCGCCTGGGCGACGGGGATCAGGAAATCGAGCAGATTCATTCAGTGCATCCTAGTTTGGGTGCCAGCGCGCCAACCGGCCGCTCGCTATTCAGGTACCGCCGGAGCGGAACAGCCGGGAATTATGCCATGCAGGTTCCAAACCGTCCGCGCAAGGGCGCGGACGGCCGGTCTCAGCTGGTTTCCCCCGGCAACGGCGGCGTGATGGCGCCGCGTGCCGCATAGAAGGACCGCCGGAACTCGGCAAAGGTTCCCGAGGCGATCGCCGCACGCAGGTCGGCCATCAACTTCTCGTAGTACCAGAGGTTGTGCAGGGTGCCCAGCATCGGCGCCAGCATCTCGTTGCAGCGGTCCAGATGGCGCAGGTAGGAACGTGTGTAGCCGCTGCTGCAGGCATGGCAGCCGCAGCCCGGCTCGATGGTGTCCAGGTCGCGCTCGTACTTGGCGTTGCGGATGCGCACGGTGCCGAAGGAGGTGAAGTAATGCCCGTTGCGCGCATTGCGGGTGGGCATCACGCAGTCGAACATATCCACGCCCCGTGCCACGCCTTCGACCAGGTCCTCCGGCCGGCCCACGCCCATCAGGTAACGCGGGCGGTCGGCCGGCAGGCGCGGATGCAGGTGTTCCAGCATCGCGTTGCGCTCATGCTCCGGCTCGCCCACCGCCAGCCCGCCGATGGCGTAGCCGTCGAACCCGATGCCCTGCAGCCCGTCCAGCGAGCGGCTGCGCAGGTCCGGATGCACCCCGCCCTGCACGATGCCGAACAGCGCCGCGTCGTTGCCCAGCCCGTCATGCGCCTGCCGCGAGCGCTGCGCCCAGCGCAGGCTCAGCTCCATCGAGCGCCGCGCCACCTCTTCGGTGGCCGGGTACGGCGTGCATTCGTCGAAGATCATCACGATGTCCGAATCGAGCACCTTCTGGATCTGCATGCTCTCTTCCGGACCCAGGAACACCCGCGCGCCATCGGTGGGCGAGGCGAAGGTCACGCCCTGCTCGGTGATCTTGCGGCGATGCGCCAGCGAAAACACCTGGAACCCGCCCGAATCGGTGAGGATCGGCCCGTCCCAACGCGCAAACCCGTGCAAGCCGCCGTGATCGCCGATCACATCCAGGCCCGGGCGCAGATACAGGTGGAAGGTATTGCCCAGGATGATCTCCGCACCCAGCGCGCGGATCTGCTCGGGCAGGATGCCCTTGACCGAGCCATAGGTACCCACCGGCATGAACGCCGGCGTCTCGACAGTGCCACGCGGAAAGGTCAGACGCCCACGCCGGGCATGGCCGTCGGTGGCTTGAAGCTGGAACTGGAGTCGGGACATTGAAAGGCCGGGATTGGAAATTGGGGATTCGGGATTGGCAAAAGCGAGAAGGCGGCGAGCGGAGTGCTGTTACGAATCCCCACTCCCGACTCCCCAATCCCTGCTCCACAGCAACATCGCATCGCCGTAGGAAAAGAAGCGATAGCGCTGTTCGATGGCGTGTTGATAGGCGGCGAAGATGCGCTCGCGGCCGGCGAAGGCCGAGACCATCATCAGCAGCGTGCTTTCGGGCAGATGGAAGTTGGTGACCATCGCATCGACGCTGCGGATGCGGTAGCCGGGCAGGATGAAGATCTGGGTTTCGCCGGCAAATGGCAGCAGTTCGCCCTCGGGCGCGGCATCGCTGGTGCGCCAGGCACTTTCCAGCGAGCGCACCACCGTGGTTCCCACCGCGATGACGCGGCCGCCGCGGGCCCGGGTGCGGCGCACCTGCTCGACCAGCGCGGCGCCGACGTTGAGCCATTCGGTGTGCATCACGTGCTGATCGAGCGCATCCACGCGTACCGGCTGGAAGGTGCCGGCGCCCACATGCAAGGTGACATGGCCGAACTCCACCCCGCGCTCGCGCAGGCGTGCCAGCAATGCCTCGTCGAAATGCAGCCCGGCAGTGGGCGCGGCGACCGCACCGACCTCGCGCGCGAACACGGTCTGGTAGCGCTCGCGGTCTTCCACTCCCGGCTCGCGGCGGATGTACGGCGGCAGCGGCAGGCGCCCGGCTTCCAGCAGCCAGTGCTCCAGCGGCGTGGGGATCTCGAAGCGCAGCAGATAAAACTCGCCGTCGCGGCCCAGCACCTCGGCCTGGCCGCCGGCGTCCAGCGCGATCCAGCTGCCGGCCTTGGGCGACTTGCTGGCGCCGATCTGCACCCGCGCCTCGCGCTCGCCGAGCAGGCGCTCGATCAGGATTTCCACCCGCCCGCCACTGGCCTTTTGCCCGAACAACCGCGCCGGGATCACCCGGGTATCGTTGAAGATCAGCAGATCGCCCGGCTGCAGCAGCTCGGGCAGATCCCGCACCTGCCGGTCGACCAGCGCCTGCGGCGACGGCGGCACCACCAGCAAGCGGCTGGCCGCCCGCTCGGCCAACGGCGCCTGGGCAATCAGCTCGTCGGGCAGCGAATAGTTGAAATCGGACTTCTTCAAGGCCGCAGGATGTGTTGGCTGAGGAGCCGGATATTGTAACTGCGGCCGGGATTGGAGATTCGGGATTGGGGATTCGCAGTGAGGCGGGGATTGGGGATTCGGGATTCGTAAGAGCAGGATCCGCGGACCGGAACGTTTAGGACGCAAGCGGCCCGCTCTTACGAATCCCCAATCCCCAATTCCCAATCCCCGCCTTTCACCGCTCAAACTTCGTTGACAAAATGATCGACGTCGTCGTGCGCTCCACGCCGTCGATCGCGCCGATGGCGTCGGTGAGCACGTCCATCTCGTTGACGCCGCCGACCACGCCCAGGGCGATCAGGTCGTAGGCGCCGCTGACCGAGTGCAGCAGGCGTACCTGCGGGATGTCGCGCAGCGCCTTGACCACGGCCGGCATCTTCTTGGGCAGCACGGTGATCAGGATATGCGCGCGGATGCGGCCCTGTTCGTAGGCGTCGTGGGTGCGCACGGTGTAGCCGCTGATCACGCCGTCGCGTTCGAGTTTTTCGATCCGGCTCTGCACGGTGGTGCGCGACAGCCCGAGCCGGCGCGCAATCTGCGCGGTGGAGGCGCGCGCGTCCTCGCGCAGCAGCGACAGCAGGCGTTCGTCGGAGGGAGTGATTTTCACTTTTGCCCAATTGGTTCGTCGATTCGACGAAAATACCCGACTTCCTGCCCGGATTCACGCTGCCAAACGCCGATCTTCTGCCGATAATAGGAAGGGAACGCCACCTTGCAGGAGATGCGCCATGTCCGTCCTCGCCCCGCTCGCCCCGCTGCGTGCCCACGCCGGCCGCCGCCTGACCGATGGCCTGGACGATGCCAGCATCGTGCGTCTGGCCGCCAACCACCCGGATCTTGCACGCGCCATCGACGCGGCGGTTGCCGAGTACGCGCAGGTGCGCGCGGAGGCCGCCGACCTGCTGGACCTGGACGAAGACGCCCAGATCAGTGCGGTGCAGGACGGCTTCATCAACTTCTATGCCGACGATGCGGTGACCCCGTACGTGGCACTGGCCGCGCGCGGGCCCTGGGTGATCACGCTCAAGGGCGCGGTGCTGTACGACGCCGGCGGCTACGGCATGCTCGGCTTCGGCCACACCCCCGCGCCGGTGCTCGAGGCGATGGCGCGTCCGCAGGTGATGGCCAACGTGATGACCCCCAGCCTGGCGCAGCGCCGGCTCGACCGCGCCCTGCGCGCCGAGATCGGCCATACCCGTGGCGGCTGTCCGTTCGCACGCTTCATGTGTCTCAACTCGGGCTCCGAAGCGGTCGGCCTGGCCGCGCGCATCGTCGACACCAACGCCAAGCTGCACACCGACCCGGGCGCGCGCCACGCCGGTGCCAGCATCAAGCGCGTGGTGGTCAAGGGCAGCTTCCATGGCCGTACCGACCGCCCCGGCCTGTATTCCGATTCCAGCCGCAAGACCTACACCAAGTACCTGGCCAGCTACCGCGACGAAGACTCGGTGATCGCGATCGCGCCGTACGACGTGGCGGCGCTGCAGCGCGCCTTCGACGAGGCCGCGCGCAATCACTGGTTCATCGAGGCGGTATTCCTGGAGCCGGTGATGGGCGAAGGCGACCCGGGCCGCGCATTGCCGGCCGCGTTCTATGCCGCAGCGCGCGAACTGACCCGCCTGCATGGCAGCCTGCTGCTGGTGGATTCGATCCAGGCCGGCCTGCGCGCGCACGGCGTGCTGTCGGTAGTGGATTACCCCGGGTTCGAGCAGCTCGACCCGCCGGATCTGGAGACCTATTCCAAGGCGCTCAACGCCGCGCAGTACCCGCTGTCGGTGCTGGCGGTGACCGAACACGCCGCGCAGGTGTACCGCAAGGGCACCTACGGCAACACCATGACCACCAATCCGCGTGCGCTGGATGTCGCCTGCGCCACGCTGGCGTTGTTCACCCCGCAGGTGCGCGAGAACATCCGCACCCGCGGCGCGCAGGCGATCGCCAAGCTGGAAGCACTGCAGTCCGAGCTGGGCGGTTTGATCACCAAGGTGCAGGGCACCGGCTTGCTGTTCTCCTGCGAGCTGGCACCGCAATTCAAGTGCTATGGCGCCGGTTCCACCGAAGAGTGGTTGCGCCATCATGGCGTCAACGTCATCCATGGCGGCGAGAATTCGCTGCGCTTCACCCCGCACTTTGCGATGGACGAAGACGAACTCGATCTGCTGGTCGGCTTGATCGCGCGTGCGCTGAAGGAAGGTCCGCGCCAGACCCAGGCCGAGGCCGCCTGAGAGCCAGCGACAGGACGTGGCGAGCCGTCCTCATGTGGTAGCGGACGGTGCGCAGTAACTTCGGTATCCGAGCGGTAAACGCTGAATCCCAGCACCGGCCGCGCCCACCTGTAGGTGAGCGCCATGGTTTTGCGAGCCGCTTTAAGCCAAGGCGACGCAGGCGGTACTTGCGCGCCTCGGACAGGTGCGCGGCCGCCCCGAAGCTCACCGCGCGCCCTTGCTGTCGCGGCGATGTGCTGCCCGGCCCGGTCAGATCGGCACGGCGCTCAGCTTGCGGCGCAGGTAATTGGTCACGGCCCGGCGTGGCGACTTGCCGCGCCAGGACGCCCAGCACAGGTGCGAGCCCACCGCGACGGTGCCGCCACGGTGACCGAGCCCGAACCAGGTGCGATCCGGATGGAACGCATCGCGCGCCGGGAACACGATGCCGGCAAACTCGCCGGCGTGCGCGTTGTAGAAACGCGTCAAGCCGCGCGGGCCGGAGATCATCGGAATCTGCCGGTGGTCTTCCAGCATCTCGGGCGCATGCGTGGTGAAGATGTGCTCGATGAAGGCGCGCCAGAACGGATGCCCTGCCTCCGAGCCGAACACGGCATTGCCGATCTTGAACTGCTCGTTGCCGGGCGCGCCCTCTTCGATCGGCAGCACGCATTGCTGTGCCAGTACGTCCGCGCCAAGCGTGCGCAGCAGCTTGTAGTCGGTGTCGAAATAGAACCCGCCGTAGCTGTGCATATAGGCGCAGCGCGCGATGTCGGCCTTCATCACACCGAAGCGTATCGCCTCGTAGCGGTCGGCGAATTCCGGGAACGCGCGCCGCATCAGTGCGGAGTTGTCGGCGTCGTCCCAGACATGGCAGGTCCAGCCCGGCAGCAGCCGCTGCAGGCGGGCCCGGATCTTGCGCTCTTCCCAGAGCAGGTGCTTGGTCGGCGCAGTGAGATGGAACACGTGGGGGATCATGGGGGCTTCTCGGGGCTGGGGGAACCAGACCTCCATCGAAGCACCGCACCGAAGCCGGCTACCCGGATGGAGCTCCGGTCAGCCGCAACAGTAGTCCCATTATTAGTGTGACGTAATTCACAATTTTAAATGGTTACGCCTGCCGCCGATTTGCATCATCAATCCACAACCGAAGTTCGCTCACAGCCTCGTCATCCGGTACGGCGGGTCTCGCAGCTGCTGTCCTGTGCCTCACTCCCAGCAACGGTCTGCGCGTCCCTTCAGGCTTGCGCTGCGCGGGCAATCGCGCGGTGCGATGCGCCCGGCTTCCTGCTCCACCAGCCGCTTGCCGCCATCGCTGCCGCGCTCCAGCTCGAACGCATCGTAGAGACGTCCGGTGGCGGTGCGCGACTCGTAACGCAACTTCTGGTTGTCGATGCGAAGCACCTGATAGAGCTGGGTGTCTTCGCCGACCGGACGCATGGTCTTGCGTGCCATGTCCGAGAGACGGTACTGCTTGGGCCCGGCCACCGAGACCACGAACACCGGCGTCGCCTGCCCTGCGTCATCGCCGCGCCGGCCGTAGGTGTGGTCGTGGCCCTGCAGCACCAGATCGACCTTGTGGCGGCGGATCACCGGCAGCACCTGCTCGACCAGCTTCTGGTTCTCGCGATCGGCGCGCGGGGAAAAGAACGGCTGGTGGATCAACACGATCGACCACGGGTGCGGGTTGTCGGCCAGCACCGTGTCCAGCCACTGCGCCTGTGCCGGGCCGGTGCCCAGATCCAGCACCGAGGTGCCGTCCAGCACGGCGATGCGTACGCCCTGATAGTCGAACCAGTAGCTGGTGCGCGCGGTGGCCGACGGCCCGTTGCGCGGCAGGGCGAAGGTCACCGGCCAGTGGTTGCCGAGCGTGCGCGTGGCCTGCGGGGTGTCCTCGCCCTCTTCGTGATATTCGTGATTGCCCGGCGCCGGTGCCACTGCGGTGCCTTCCAGCAACCAGCGCCCGGCTTCGAACCATTCGGCCCATTCGTTGTCGTCCTGGCCGTCCTTGCCGCTGACCAGGTCGCCGGCAAACAGGGCCAGCCGCGCGTCCGGTGCCGAGCGCCAGGCCTGGCGGATCACCCGCGAGACCAGGCTGAGGTTCTTGTTCTGGGTGTCGCCGAAGTACAGCAGCGTCAGCGGTGTGTCGGGGCTGGCGGCGGTGCGGAAATGATTCCACGCACCCCAGGTACGGTTGCCCTGCACGCGGTAGGCGTACAGCGTGTCCGGCTTCAGCCCGTCGATGTCGGCGCGGTGGTGGTGCGAGCTGCCGTTTTCGCTGGCCAGCGTGGCGGTGCTGGCACGGATGCGGCGCGGCGTACCCACGTCGGGCGAGTCGCCGGCAACCACCAGTTCCAGCCACGGCTGATCGACGCTGGCATCGGTACGCCAGGCCACTGCGAAACCGGTCGCCGCCGCCTGCGCGGGCGTGGCGACGATGCGGTCCGGGAAGCCATCGGCAACATAGTGGCTGGAACCCGCCGGCACCTGGGTATTCGGTTCGGCGGCGCGCTCGGCGGCGAACGACCGCGTGCCCGCCATCGCCCCCAGCAACAGCGCTGCAGACAGCGCCGCACGTGCAGCGCTCATGGCGCGCACTCTTTCAGGCGCAGCGTGCGCGCGATATCGCGCCAGTCGAATGCCGCCACCGCCTGGTCGTCGTGCAAGGCATAGAACACCCCGCCCGGAAAGCGCGCATCGCCGCGTTGATCCAGCCACACACCGTCGGTATTGGCGGTCACCCGGCCAGCGAAGGCACCGACATGCGCCAGGCTCTGGCGATCGAATACCTGGAACACGCTGCGGTCCTTGAACTGATCGGTGGCGATCCAGTAGCCGCTGCCGTCCTTGCACGCAAACAGCGTCATGCCTTCGGCCTGCGCCTTGAACAGGCCGCTGCCGACATTGCGGCCGCGGTAGCGTCCGTCCATGCCGTATTCGCGCAACTGCGTACCCACGGCGACATCTTCTTCGGCAATCATCAGGCGCGCATGCGCTTCGTCGCCGAACACCGACTCGGCGATCCGGATCGCGCCCGCGTCGCTGGTATCGCCGAAGCTCTGCGTCAGCCGCGATTGCCAGCCCTGCCCCGCAGCGCTCAATTGATAGCGACGAAAGCGTTGACCGAGTTCGGCCAGCGGCGGCGGCAGATCCTTGTTGGCCGGCGACATGTAGTTGTCGCTGACCACCACCTCGTAGCCGCCGTCGTGCTTGCGCACCCACAGGCCGTAGGGCTCGCGCAATTCGTCCTGGCCGAAGCTGGTCAGCGGCTTGAAGTCGGGCAACGAGAACACCTGCACGCGGCGGTTGTCGCGCTCGACCACGAACACCAGATCGTCGACCACCGAAATCCCGTTCGGGCGATCCAGCTTGCCCAGCGCCTTGCCCTTGCCGCCGACCACGCGCAGGCGCTTGCCGCTATCGCCATCGAACACCACCAGCGCATGCGTGGCCTTGGCGGTGGCGATCAACCAGCGGCTGCCATCGGGCGCACTCCAGCTGGCCGGCGAATCCAGATTGTCGGCCGGGGTCAGCGCGGTGATGAAGGCCTCCGGCACCACCTGGTGCGCCACCTTGGCCTCGCTGAGCAAGGGGTCTTTCAGCAACGCCTCGTCGGCTTCGCGGTCGACCGGTGCGCTGGCGCAGGCGGTCAGCGCCAGCGCGCTGGCGAGCAGCGTGGTGTGGAGTAACGTTGTGTGAAGCAGCGCGCGTGTTGCGATCACAGTGCCACCTTCAGGCCGAGCGCATAGGTGCGGCCGTATTCTTCGTTCTGCAGCGTGCGCGAGGGCACGCCCTGGTACAGCTCCAGCGGTTCGTCCAGCAGGTTCTGCGCTTCCAGATACAGGCTGACGTGGCTGTTGAATTGGTAGTTCATGCTGAAATCCAGCTGGGTATGCGGGGCGACATAGATATCGTACGCGCGGCTTTCGCCAATGGTGTCCAGGTACTCGCTGCGGTACACCGCCGCAACCCGCGCACTGAAGCCGTATTTTTCGTAGCCCAGGTGGCCGCTGTAGATGCGCTTGGACGAGCGCGGCAAGGTGAAGTCCTCGCCGGCGCGATCGCTCAGGCCGGGATCGAAGTCGCTGTCCAGCACGGTGGCGCTGGCGCCGACCAGCAGGCCGTTCCAGCCTTCGGGCAGGAAGTCCAGCGCCTGCTGCCAGTTGAATTCGGCGCCACGCACCTTGGCAGTGTCGCCGTTGATCGAGCGCGTGACCTGCAGATCGGGGAACTCGGCATCGTTGGTGCTGATGGTCTGCACGATGTAGTCGTCGATCGACTTGTTGAACACGCCCAGCGAGATCAGGCCGGTGCTGCCGATGTATTTTTCGAACGACAGGTCCAGGTTGGTGGAGCGATACGGATCGAGATCGGGGTTGCCGACGTTCACCTCGTTGTCGCCGCGATTGATACTCACGCGCGGGGAGACATCGCCGAATGCAGGCCGCGACAAGGTCTTGTTGGCGGCAAACCGCAGTACCCAGTCATTGCCGGTGTCGTAGCGCAGATGCAGGCCAGGCAGCACGTTGGTGTAGCTGCTGGAGGCTTCGCGCGGCGTCACCGTGGCGGTGCGGCCGTTCTCGGCCACGTCGACCTGGTTGCCGGTGGCATCGAACTGGGTGTTTTCCACGCGCACACCGGCAATCGCGCGCAGCGCACCGATGTCCCAGGTGCCCATCACATAGGTGGCGAACACGTCTTCGGTGGCCTTGTAGTCGTCCTGCAGCGAGGTCTGCAGATTGCCGCCGACATCCTGCGGGCGCGCGCTGTACAGATTGCCGGAGGTGTTCCAGTAACGGCGCATGCCGTCCGAGCCGATGCTTTCGCCCAGGGTGCCGCCGCGGTGTTCCGGCGCGGCGGTGGTCCAGTCGCTCAGATCGATCGCCGGCCCGCGACGCAGCTCGCTTTCGTCCACATTGACATCGCGCTCGCGCCAGCGGCCGAGCACACCCATCTTCAGGCTGGAATGCTCGCCGTCGAAGCGCACGTTGATCTGCGCGCTGCGCTCGCTGTCGTCCACCCGCTTGGGCGCAAGCACGAAGCGGTCGAACACGAAATCGTCGTTGCTCTGCCAGCCGTTGTCGGAAAAGCCCAGGCGCGGAATGCCGCTGTTCTGGTCGACCGTGGCCGACAGATCGTCGCCGTCATAGTTGAAGCGCGCCTCCATCTCGTCGTTCACGCGCTCGGTGGTCTTGGTGTAGCCCAGCTTGTAATCCACCGTGGCCGCGCTCAGACGGTTTTCACCGCCCACGCTCAAGGCCATGGTGTCCTCCTTCTTGGTGCGATAGCGCACGCGCTTGGAGATGGAATCGGCCGGCAGGTCGGCCACCTCGTAGGTGCCATCGCCATTGGCGCTGACCTGCCCATCGGCCAGGCCGAAGATGGTGCGCTGGCGGGTTTCGGCATCGTCGAAGCGGCTGTACAGCGTGCGCAGGTAATAGCGGTTGTCCGCGTCGGGGCGCCAGTCCAGATTGAGGTTGGCGCCCATGCGGGTGCGCTCGATGAAGTACTTGCGGCGCTGCACCTCGCCGGCGAACAGATCGTCGGCCGCACCGCCGTCGAAGCTGTCGTAGGCCACCTCGGTATTGTCGGATTCGAATTCGCGGTCCTGGTAGTTCACGCCCACTGCGACGCCGAAGGTGCCGTCGAAGATATCGCTGTAGTTGAACGCGCCCTTCGGGCTGGTCTTGCCCGACAGCGACTGGTGGCTGCCTTCGACCGAGCCGCGCAGCGTGCGGCCATCGCGATCGAACGCGGAGGTGGACTCGACCTGGATCGCACCGCCGATGGAATCGCCCGGCATGTCCGGAGTCGGCGACTTGACCACCTTCAGGCGTTCGGTCGAGTCGGACGGAATCACGTCCAGCGGCGCCGAGCGCGTGCCGTCTTCCGGCGTGCCCATGGTCATGCCGTCGATGGTGACGCTGTTGAGCGCCGAATCCAGGCCGCGGATCACCACGAAGCGGCCCTCGCCCTGATCGCGGGTGACGCTGACGCCGGGCAGGCGCTGCAAGGATTCTGCAACATTCTTGTCGGGGTAACGGCCCATCGCATCGGAGGCCACCGCATCCTGGATCGCATCGGAGCCACGCTTGAGATCGACTGCGCGCACCTGCGATTCCACCTGCGGGCGCACTTCCAGGCGCTCCAGATCGATGGCCGCCGCGCCGGATGCACCGGTGGCAGCTGCCGCACCCTCGGCCGCCTGCGCAAGCGGGCTCCACGCGGCCGCCGCCAACGTCAGCGTGATCGCCAGGCACAGCGGAGTCTTGTTCAACACGGGTGCTTCCCCAATCGGTTAAGAATGGGTGGGCACACTATGTCTACGACGTTTCACTGACATGACATATGCAAGCGCGATCACGCGCAATGTGTGGCGACGCTGCCGCCGGCTGCGGCACACTGTGGGTCTCTCCCGCCTGTCGCTGCCCATGAAAATCGTCGAAGTGCGTCACCCCCTCGTCCAGCACAAGATCGGTCTGCTGCGCGATGCCGCCTTGAGCACCAAGGGCTTCCGCGAACTTGTCACCGAGCTGGGCACGCTGCTGGCCTACGAGGCCACCGCCAATCTGGACACCGAATCGCACGTGCAACCCGGCTGGGCCGGCCCGGTGACCGTGCAGCGGATTGCCGGCGCAAAAATCACCCTGGTACCGATCCTGCGCGCAGGGTTGGGCATGCTGCCCGGCGTGCTGGCGCTGATCCCGGCCGCGCGCGTGAGCGTGGTCGGCCTGCAGCGCGACGAAGAAACCCTGCAGCCGGTGCCCTACTTCGAACGCCTCACCGGCCGCCTGGAAGAACGCGATGCACTGATCCTGGACCCGATGCTGGCCACCGGCGGCACGCTGATCGCCACCATCGACATGCTCAAGCGCGCCGGCGCGCGGCGGATCAAGGGCATCTTCCTGGTCGCCGCACCGGAAGGCCTCAAGGCACTGGAAGCCGTGCATCCGGACGTGGAGGTCTACACCGCCGCGATCGACGACCACCTCAACGACAAGGGCTACATCCTGCCCGGCCTGGGCGATGCAGGCGACCGCATCTTCGGAACGCGGGTGGAGTGAGCTGCGGAGGCTTGAAGCCCCTCTGCCTGCGGGGCGAGAAGACTCCGCTTGCGCGCCATTGGCGCGCGTGCCTTGAAGCGCCCGCGCCGCAAGCGCGGGCCGGGGGCGCGCAGTGGGGATTGGGGTGAAGGTCCGTCTAGCGAAGCAGTCGGCGAGTCACTTCTGACGGCACGTGGCGACGCGTTTGTCATTGCCGGCATTGGTAGCTCCCCTGAGGCGCACCCTCATCCGGCGCTGCGCGCCACCTTCTCCCGGTGGGAGAAGGAACAGCCGCGGCATCGTTCGTTGCGTTGAAAAATGCCCACCTCAGCGCGTCGACGCCTCGATCGCCGCACTCACATACACCAGCGGCGCATTCCAGTTGATCGCCACCTCGTTGCTGGCATAACTGCAGGTGTTGTCCAGATACGACAGCGCCGGCAGTTTGGAGGGGTACGCCACCTTGCAGTCCTTGGCGTCCTGCTGGCCCGGTTGCGGACCACCGGCCAGCCAGCCCGGCACCGGGGCGTCGATGCCGTCGGCCTCGGAGGGGCGATGGTGGATATGCATCGGGCTGCGCAGCCCGACGCCGGTGACGAACGACAGGCCCAACGGATTGCGCCCCAGGATGTAATCCAGCTGCGACTGCGCAGCATCCAGATACGGCCGCTGCCGGGTCAGCCGATAGCCCTGCATCAGCATCATCGCGCGGTTGAGCACCACCACATTGCTGCCCCACACGAAGTCGGTGTCGCTCATCGCCAGACGCCAGGGCGAGGCCTGCCACT
This sequence comes from Xanthomonas sp. WHRI 6108, assembly GCF_040202385.2. Classification (NCBI taxonomy): domain Bacteria; kingdom Pseudomonadati; phylum Pseudomonadota; class Gammaproteobacteria; order Lysobacterales; family Lysobacteraceae; genus Xanthomonas; species Xanthomonas sp. WHRI 6108. The sequence goes on from NZ_CP168198.1 coordinate 2,780,888, forward strand.
CATCGGCAAGACGCTGCGCCAGGCCGGTGATCTCACGGGTGATGCGTGCGCGATCGGCATGCGGGGTGAGCCGGTCGCGATGTTCGGCCAGCGACATCCAGGCCAGGCCGCCGACGTTGCTCCAGCCCGGCACGCTGGCCGGTACGTTGCGCGCAATCATTGCGTCGTAGAAGCCGTCCTCGCGCGTGCTCACGTACAGCTCGGCCGCGGCCCAGGCGAATTCGTCGTCTACCTGCGCATCGTCATAGCCGCCGGTGCGCACGTCGTCGGGTTGGCGATAGATCACATCCGGGTGTTGCTGCGCCCACGCCCAGGCACTGCGCGCGGCGTTCAACATGCGCGCCGATGCGCCCGGATACTGCTTGTCGAACGGCGCATAGACGCGGCTGGCTGCCGCCATCACTGCGGCGAAATCCAGCGTGGCGGCGGTGGCCTTCATCACTACATAGCGTTGTTGCGTGGCCTGCGCGGGCATCACCAACCCGTCGAACTGCTTGTCGGTGAGCTTGTGGTACACGCCACCGTCGGCCGGGTCCTGCATGGCCAGCATCCATTCCAGATTCCACCAGGTCTCTTGCAGGATGCCGGGCACGCCGGGCGCGTCGTCGGGAATGGTCAAGGCCTGCGCCTTGAACAGTGCCGGGTACTGCTCATAGGCGGCCAGCAAGGTATAGGTGCTGATGCCGGAATTGACGATGTACTTGTTGTAGTCGCCGGCGTCGTACCAGCCCTTGGGCGCACTGATCACGCTGTCGGCCGGGCGCGTGGCCGATGCCGCCGAAGGATGGATGCGCACCTGCGTATCCGGATGCCCGGCCGCACGCGCATAGCGCCCGGCGAACTGCGCCGGCAGCGCAGTACTGGCGCGATTGAAATAGAACGCCTTGAGCGATGCGTCGAGCACGGGCCGATACGCGCTGGCCGCGATCGGGAACGGATCGGACACCGGCTGCCCGTCGATCTTCAACCGGTAGGTACCCGGCGCGCGCAGGCTGGAAAAATCCGCCACCCGCGCCTGCTGGCCGGCCGGCGTCCACAGCGCGGCGGCCTGCAGCCTGCCCTCCAGCACCTGGCGGCCCTGCGCATCCTCGACCGTGAAACGGTCCGCGGTGGGCGCCGCGCCTTGCGGCAATCCGAGCACCGCAAGCTTGGCCGAGCCCGGCAGATAGCCGAGCTGATTGACGTGGATGGCAGCGCCCGTTGTCGCTGCGGCCTGGTCGCCGGTGGTATCGGCCGCGCAAGCGGCGATGGGCGATGCGATCACCATGCCGGTGAGCAGAGTCTGGAAAATGTTCATGCCACGATGGTCGCTGCATTGGCGCAGGGCGACAAGTCCAATCCAGGCATAGGCAACCGCGTGGAAATGCATCGCTGCGGCCGCGTGCCTGCATCGATGGAGGCGAGCACCTGCGGCCAACCGCAGCATCGCGCAGGCCATGCCATGGCACGGCGCGGAACATGCAATGGGACAACACCCGCTGCCTTCCGACCATGCCTGCCCTCGCCGACGAGGACAGGCATATCTCGATCACTCAGCGATCAGCGCGCCGCAGCCTCCAGCTGCACCTGCGCCTTGCCCACCGGGTTGCGCGGGTCGCTCCCGCCGGTGAGCACGTTGCTGCGCTTGTCCCATTCCACCGTCTGCAGGTTGCCCCAGACGTGGCTGGAACCGCGGCCGCCCTCGGCGGTATCGCCCGGCAGCTTGAGCGCATGACCCATCGCCTGCAGCGCCTTGGCGGTCTGCGGCGAGAACGCGTTGCTCTCGGCCTCGATCACGTCCGGCAGCCACTGGTGGTGATAGCGCGGCAAGGCGCTGACCTGCTGCGCATCCAGGCCGGCGTCGTAGCCCAGGATGCCGAGCAGCACCATGGTGATGATGCGGCTGCCACCCGGGGTGCCGATCACCGCGACCTTGTCGGCCGATTCCATGAAGGTCGGCGTCATCGAGCTGAGCATGCGCTTGCCCGGCTTGGGGGCGTTGGCCGCGTAGCCCATCACGCCGAAGGCATTGGGCGTGCCCGGCTTGAGCGCGAAGTCGTCCATCTCGTCGTTGAGCAGCACGCCGGTGCCCTTGGGGATCAGGCCCGAGCCGTACAGCAGGTTGACGGTCTGGGTGGCGCCGACGCGGTTGCCTTCGCCGTCGATGATGGAAAAGTGCGTGGTCTCGTCGTCTTCCAGCGGGGTCGGGTTGCCCGACAGCAGGTCGCTGGGGGTGGCCTTGTCCGGGTTGATCGTGGCACGCAGGCCTTGTGCGTAATCCTTGCTGGTCAGCACGCGCTGCGGCACGGCGACAAAGTCCGGGTCGCCCAGGAAGAAGGTGCGGTCGCGGTAGGCGCGGCGCATCGCTTCCACCACCAGATGGGTACGGTGCGCATCGTCGAGCGTGTCCAGTTCCCAGCCTTCGAGGATCTGCAGCATGGCGGCGAGTGCGATCCCGCCGGAGGACGGCGGCGGCGCGGTGGTGATCTTCCAGCCGCGGTAATCGAACTGGATCGGCGTACGCTGCTTGACCCGGTACCCGGACAGCTCGGCGGCCTTCCACTGCCCGCCGGCCTGCTTGACGCCGGCCAGCAGCTTCTTGGCGGTTTCGCCCTTGTAGAAGCCATCGAAGCCCTTGTCGCCGAGCAGCTGCAGGGTATGCGCCAGCTCGGGCTGCTTGAAGATGTCGCCTTCGGCAATCGGCTTGCCGCCGCGCAGATACACCTCACGCGTGCCGGGATAACGCTCCATCACCTCGCGCCGCGAGGCATAGCCCTTGGCCATGCGCGCGTACACCGGGAAGCCTTCGCTGGCGATGCGGATCGACGGCGCCAGCGACTGCTTCAACGGCAGCCGGCCGTGCTTGGTGGCCAGTTCCACCAGCGCTGCCGGCAGCCCGGGAATACCGGCCGACCAGGGACCGTTGACCGAGCGGTCGCGGTCCAGCGCGCCCTGCTTGTCCAGGAACTGCGCCTCGCTGGCCGACTCGGGCGCGGTCTCGCGCGCGTCCAGCATCACGTCCTTGCCGGTCTTGGCATCGTGCAGCAGGAAGAAGCCGCCGCCGCCCAGCCCCGAGCTGATCGGCTCGACCACCGCCAGTGTGGACGACACCGCGATCGCCGCATCGAACGCATTGCCGCCCTCGCGCAGGATCTGCAGGCCGGCGTCGGTGGCCAGTGCATGACCGCTGGCAATCGCCGCACCGGGCGGGTGCCCCGCCACCGGCGAGGTCGTGGCTGCTGCAGGCCTGGCGCCATCGGCAGCCCAGGCCGTTGGTGCCAGCACCAGGGCCAGCAGCAACAGGCCGCGCGAAGAGAAACGTCGGGAAAAGATGCTCACGGGGCGGGAGGCTCCTGTTCGTACAGTTCGGGGTGGTCGCGCTGCAGCTGCATGAGCTTGGCGAGCAGTTGATCGTGGGTTTCCGGTATTGCCGGATCCGGGTCGATGCATTCGACCGGGCACACCACCACGCATTGCGCTTCGTCGAAATGGCCCACGCACTCGGTGCAACGTGCCGGGTCGATCACGTAGATGGTTTCGCCCATCGAGATGGCCTGGTTCGGGCACGCCGGCTCGCAGACATCGCAGTTGACGCAGAGCTCGTTGATTTTCAGCGACATATCGGCACCACCATGCGATGCGGCGCGGCGCGATGCAACGCCAGGCGCTGGAACGCAACGTACTGCCGGAAGCGGACGCACGGGGCGTAGCGCGATGCACGGACAACGCCATGCGCGTGGCCGGCAACCGGTCCGAGCGGACCGGCGCCGACGGCGCGCGGGATCAGCAGCATGCTGCGATCCCGCACGGCGGCCGGACGCGCCCTCCCGCGCCTCCGGCCTGGTACGGCATTACTTGGCTTCAACGAAGGTGTATTCCACGCCCTTGGGCTGGACGATGCCCTGCACCCGCGCATTCTCGGCCGCATTGCCGATGAACAGCACGCGCACGCCCTTCATCGAATCGGCCGGCACGTCCTTGAACGCGGCGTCGATCAGGTCGGCCATCTTGGTCGAGGCGGACGAACCGAAGGCCAGCATGTTGCCCGGCTGCACGCCACGCGCGAGTGCGGTCTTGACGCTTTCCAGCTGACGCTCGTAGCTGCCGGCGAACTCGGCATCGGACTCCGGCGGCAAGTAATACAGGAACGGGCTGTTGGTGGTGGTGCCCAGGTTCTGGCCGACCACTTCCTGCAGGTACTTCTTCCAGCCGGCGTTGTCGTCCTTGGCCGGCGCGGTCAGCGCAGCCGGAGCGGCGGCGGCGGTCGGTGCCGGCTCTTCCTTCTTGCAGGCGGTGACGGCCAGAGCAGCGACCGAAGCGAGCACCAGCGCGCGCATTGTGTGTTTCATGAAACTCCTCCCTTTGAAAAGCATGTGGTGATGTGACTGCTAGAGAATCAGGCCTGCGCGCGGGACTCGCGCACCTGCCGCAAGGCTTCGACGACCGAAGCCGGAACGAAACCGGACACGTCCCCGCCCAGCCGCGCGATTTCGCGCACCAGCGAGGACGAGATGAAGCTGTACTGCTCGGCCGGGGTAAGGAACAGCGTCTCCACCTCCGGGATTAGATGGCGGTTCATGCTGGCCATCTGGAATTCGTATTCGAAGTCGGACACCGCGCGCAGGCCGCGCAACAGCACCCCGGCGCCCATGTCGCGCACGAAGTGGGCCAGCAGCGTGTCGAAGCCGCGCACTTCCACATTGGCATGCGCGGCCAGTGCTTCCTGGGCCAGCTCCACGCGGCGCTCGAGCGGCAAGGCCGGGCCTTTGGAGGGGCTGTAGGCCACGCCGACCACCACGCGCTCGAACAACGGCGCGGCGCGGTTCACCAGATCGATATGCCCGTTGGTGATCGGGTCGAAGGTACCGGGATAGACGGCGGTGCGGCTATTGGCCACGCTCATACGGAAACTACCGGGGTCGGATCGCCGTTCAGTGTAGCAGCGGCCCGGCGGTACAGCGCATAGCGCACCTGCTGGGTGGCGCCTTCGCGGTGCAGATGCCAGCCGGCCGGCACCTGCGGCGGGACCTCGGCCGGGCCTTCCAGGTACAGCCAGGCGTCGGCGCTCAGATGCGCGGGCAGGCGTTCCAGCACGCTGGGCCACAGCCCGGCGGCAAACGGCGGGTCGACGAACGCGATGCTGGCCTGCGCCACCGGCGCACGCTCCAGCCAGCGCAGCGCATCCTCCTGCAGCACCTGCACCTGATCGGCCGCATCCAGCCTGGTCACGTGCTGGCGCAAGCGCTGCACCAGGTCAGGGTCGCGTTCGATCAGGGTCGCATGCGCGGCGCCGCGCGACACCGCCTCCAGGCCCAGCGCGCCCGACCCGGCAAACAGGTCCAGCACGCGCGCACCGGGCAGGCGCGGCATCAGCCAGTTGAACACCGTCTCGCGGACGCGGTCGCTGCTCGGGCGCAGGCCGGGCAGGTCCGGCACCGCCAGCTTGGTATTGCGCCAGCGCCCGCCGACGATGCGCACCTGCCCTTCCGCGGCGCGTGGCGCCGGCCGTGCGGGGCGCCTCATCGCCACACGCCGGGTGCGGGCGAACGGGTGCAGGACGGCGGCAGCGCAAATGGCGACATGGCTCAAGGCAGGACGGTTGGCCGGCCATGATACCGCCGCGATCGCCGCAACCACCCTCCCCGATCGCCATGGACGCAGGCCATCTGGCGCACGCCCGCCTTGAAAAATCCCCACACGGCCTCATCCCCCAGGCCATCGGCCGCGTTGCGGCCTGGGCCACCATGGAGCACGACCCCAATGACCGTTGATACCGACAAGCAGACGCTTGGCTTCCAGACCGAGGTCAAGCAGCTGCTGCAGCTGATGATCCACTCGTTGTACTCGAACAAGGAAATCTTCCTGCGCGAGCTGGTCTCCAACGCCGCCGACGCCGCCGACAAGCTGCGTTTCGAGGCACTGGTGAAGCCGGAGCTGCTGGAAGGCGGCGGCGAGCTGCGCATCCGCGTGGACTACGACAAGGACGCGCGCACCGTCACCATCGACGACAACGGCATCGGCATGAGCCGCGAGGATGCGGTCTCGCATCTGGGCACCATCGCCAAGTCCGGCACCGCCGACTTCCTCAAGCACCTCAGCGGCGACCAGAAGAAGGACGCCAACCTGATCGGCCAGTTCGGTGTGGGCTTCTACAGCGCCTTCATCGTCGCCGACCAGGTCGACGTGTACTCGCGTCGCGCCGGCCTGCCCGCCAACGAGGGCGTGCACTGGTCCTCGCGTGGCGAAGGCGAGTTCGAGGTCGCCAGCGTCGACAAGCCAGAGCGCGGCACCCGCATCGTGCTGCACCTGAAGGACGGCGAAGACAGCTTTGCCGACGGCTGGACGCTGCGCGGCATCCTCAAGAAATACTCCGACCACATCGGCCTGCCGATCGAGATGCGCAAGGAGCACCACGGCGAACAGGCCGACGCGCCCGCCGAGCCGGAGTGGGAAGCGGTCAACCGCGCCAGCGCGCTGTGGACGCGGCCCAAGTCCGAGATCAAGGACGAGGAATACCAGGAGTTCTACAAGCACGTCGCGCATGATGCCGGCAACCCGCTGGCGTGGAGCCACAACAAGGTCGAAGGCAAGCTGGAGTACACCTCGCTGCTGTTCGTGCCCGGCCGCGCCCCGTTCGACCTGTATCACCGCGATTCGGCCAAGGGCCTGAAGCTGTACGTGCAGCGCGTTTTCATCATGGACCAGGCCGAGCAGTTCCTGCCGCTGTACCTGCGTTTCATCAAGGGCGTGGTGGATTCGTCCGACCTGTCGCTCAATGTGTCGCGCGAGATTCTGCAGTCCGGCCCGGTGGTCGACTCGATGAAGTCGGCGCTGACCAAGCGCTCGCTGGACATGCTGGAGAAGCTGGCCAAGGACAAGCCGGACGACTATGCAACGTTCTGGCGCAACTTCGGCCAGGCGCTGAAGGAAGGCCCGGCCGAGGATTACGCTAACCGCGAAAAGATCGCCGGCCTGCTGCGCTTCTCCTCCACGCATGACACCACCGGCGCGCAGAGCGTGGGCCTGGCCGATTACGTGGGTCGTCTGGCCGAGGGCCAGGACAAGCTGTACTACCTCACCGGCGAAAGCTACGCGCAGATCAAGGACAGCCCGCATCTGGAAGTCTTCCGCAAGAAGGGCATCGAAGTGCTGCTGCTCACCGACCGCATCGACGAGTGGCTGATGAGCTATCTCACCGAGTTCGACGGCAAGTCGTTCGTGGACGTGGCACGCGGCGACCTGGACCTGGGCAAGCTGGATTCAGAAGAAGACAAGAAGGCACAGGAAGAAGTCGCCAAATCCAAGGAAGGCCTGGCCTCGCGCATCAAGGCCGCCCTGGGCGACGACGTGGCCGAAGTGCGCGTCTCGCACCGCCTGACCGATTCCCCGGCAATCCTGGCCATCGGCCAGGGCGACCTGGGCCTGCAGATGCGTCAGCTGCTGGAAGCCAGCGGCCAGGCCGTGCCGGAGTCCAAGCCGGTGTTCGAATTCAACCCGGCCCACCCGCTGATCGAAAAGCTGGATGCGGAAGCAGACATGGACCGCTTCGGCGATCTGAGCCGGGTGCTGTTCGACCAGGCGGCGCTGGCGGCGGGCGACAGCCTCAAGGATCCGGCCGGCTATGTGCGACGGTTGAACAAGTTGTTGTTGGAGTTGTCGGCGTAAGCCTTGCGACACCTTTGGTGACACACCAAGACCGGCGCTTGCGCCGGTCTTTTTTTGCGTCTCTCTTCTGTCGGGCACGCCCGGTGCCTGCGCGCATCGTGCGCGCTACGATCAGGGCGCAGGCAACGTCATCGACGATCTACCGCAACAGCACTCACGCCGACTCCAGCACCCAGCACCCGAACGCTGGTCCGGCCGAATAGCCAGTCTCCGGCTCGATGCGGATCTGCAAGGTGGCGCGGCCTGCCACTGCTGCAGGCAAGGCGTAATCCACATCGACGAAGTCCAGGCCGCGGTTGCCGTCCAGGCGTTCGTTGGCGATGAGTTCGCCGTCGGCCAAGATGCGGAAGCGGCGGCGGGTTTCGTCGCCCCAGTAGCGCAGGCGCAGGATCCTGGCCTGGGTGGTGTTGCGCAGGGTGAAGGCGATGAAGCCGCCGGTGCGGGCGTCGCGGCCGGCACGGCGGCGGTAGCTCAGTGCGTAGGAGCTTTCGCTGTGCAGGCCGTGGGCTTTTTCGGATGCTTCATCGCCCAGGGCAATGCGGTCCAGTGCGCGCGTGTCGAGCGCCTGTTGTTTCGCGTCTGCTGCGGCCTGCTCGGCTTGATGCTGCTGCCATGCAGCGGCGTCGCGATGCTCCAGGTAGGGCGCGCTGCGGCGATCGAACTGCGCGTAGAACGGCGAGAAGCGCCACAGCTGGTCGCCGTGGCGGTAGTCGAATGCGGTCTGGCCCGCCACCGGCTGCAGGCGCTGCAAGACCTCATCGCCGCCGATCAACGCCGGGGTCTTGCCCGACCAGGGTTTTGCGGCAGCGCCCAGGTCGGCCGCCAACACCAGCGGCCCGCGCAGCACCGAGACCCAGGCCGGGTCGTCCGGCGTGGCTTCCAGGCGCAGCGGCATCTCGAACGACAGCGTGAGCGTGTCGCCGGCGCGCCAGACCCGGGTGAGGCGCAGGTAGCCCTCGTTGACGGTGGCATCGACCGGCTGGCCGTTGAGCTGCAGCCTCGGCGACTGCGCCCAGCCAGGCAAGCGCAGTGCGAGCATGCGTTGCTCGGCCGGCGCGACGTCGATGCGTAGCGAGGCGCTCCCCTGCTCCGGCATCGTGCTGCGCAGGGTCATGTCCAGCCCGGCGGCATCACGCACGCTGGAGGGCACATACAGATTGACGTAGACGCCCTGCCCGTCCTGCCAGTAGATCGAATCGCCGAACTGGGCATGCGCCTCCATGCCGCTGCCGACGCAGCACCAGAAATCGTCGAACGGCGAGGACCAGGCGCGCGCTTCGCCGGCCAGCATCGGTGTCATGTAGGTGAACATGCCGGTGCGCGGATGCTGCTGCGCCATTACGTGATTGAGCAGCGTGCGCTCGTAGTAATCGAAGAACTCGGCCTGCGGGCCCCACTGGTAGAGATGGCGGGTGAGCTTGAGCATGTTGTAGCTGGCGCAGTGCTCGCAGGTCTGCTCGGTGAGAAACTTCGCGATGCTGTCCGGCTGCTGGAAGTACTCGCGGTCGCCGTTGCCGCCGATCACGTAGGTATGGTGGTCGGTGACGGTGTGCCAGAAGAAGCGCGCTGCCGCGCCCGAGGCGGCATCGCCGGTGACCTCGTACTCGCGTGCCAGGCCGATCAGCTTGGGGATGTTGGTGTTGGAATGCTGATGGACCAGCTCGTCGCGTTGGGCGACCAAGGGATCGAGCACGGCGTGATGGTGCAGGCGCTGCGCCAGTGCCAGCCATTGCGCATCGCCGGTACGCACATGCAGCTCCACAAAGGATTCGTTGAGGCCACCGAATTCGCACGACAGCACCTTCTGCAGCTGCGCCTCGTCCAGCGCTGCGAAGATGCCTTGCAGATAGCCGGCCAGGCTTACCGCCACCTGCAGCGCCTGCGCGTTGTCGCAATGCGCATGCACGTCGAGCAGGCCGGCAAACAACTTGTGCCAGGTGTAGAGCGGTGCCCAGCTGCCGTTGAGGTAGAACGGCGCCGGGTCGATCTTGCCGCGCCTGAGTTCATCGAACACCACGCGCCCGCTTTCGATCTTCCCTGCTGCATTCTTTCGGGTGAAGCCAGCCACATAGCCATCGCCTGCATGCGCCTGGCAGCGTGCCAGCGCTGCGACCAGGTACCCGGCGCGCGTGCGGCATTGCGCATCGCCGGTCTGCGCATGCATCAGTGCCAATGCGCTGAGATAGTGACCGAGCGTATGCCCGGCGATGGTGTCCGCCTCCCAGCCGCCGTATGCAGGCGCCTTGGGATCAAGGCCGGCGTACAGCATGAAGTTGTGCAACAGCCGGTCCGGCTCCAGCCGCATCAGGTAACGACGGTTGGTGTGCAGCGCGTCCAGGAACAACGACGGCGTGAGCCGCACCTGCGCCAGCGGCACTGCGCGGACGCTGCCGGGTTGTGCGGCGCTGGCCTGCGCCGGAAAGCGCAGGAAACCCGCCGCAACCGCCAGGCTGCTCCAGGCCAGAAAACGGCGCCGCGACAGACTAGGCGCGTGGTCGTTGGGCAACTCGATCGGATACGTCTCGGTCATGGGCTCAGCTTAGCTCCTGTCGGCGCGCACAGACCGCGCGCGCCGTTGCAACAACCGCCTATGCAATCGCGACAACACGCGCGTGCATACGCATGACGCCCACGACCGATGGCATCTGGCCGCACGCCACCGCGACACGCCGGCCCGATCAGAACTTCACCGTGGCACGCGCCCAATAGAACCGACCGAGCAGATCGTAGGTGGCCACATCGGTATTGGCGTTACCGACGTTGTTGGAGTAATACAACGGCGGCTGTTTGTTGGCGATATTGTCCACGCCCACTTCGAAGCGCGTGTGCCACGGTTCGACGTTGTAGCCGAGCTGCAGGTTGTTGTAGACGTAGGCGCCGATCTTGCGCACCACCATCGGCTCGCTGGAATCGGCCGACAGGCTCTGGTCCGGATCCGAATTGCCGATGGCGGTGTGCCCCACATAACGGATGCGCCAGGTGGCGCTCCAGTCGTCCAATGCCCAGTTCACCGTGCCCAGCGCACGCCAGCGCGGGAAGTTGCCGTAGGCCTGGGTGTAGCGGCCGACGTTGTGGATGGTGACCGAGCTGGGGTCGGTGGTATCGGGCAGCACGTCGTAACGGGTGAGATAGGTGCCGTTGAGCCCGGCGCTGAGATTGCCCCATGCGGTGGGCGGCGCGCGGTAGGTCAGGTTAAAGTCCATGCCCTTGGCCCACAGCTTGCCCAGGTTGACGGTGGGTTCGGCAATGTAATTGATGGTGCCGTTGCCGTTGCGATGGATCAACGCGCAGAAGGAGCTGGCCGGGTTGGCGAAGCATTGATTGAGCACGGTCTGCGCCGACACCGTGGTGATGGTGTCTTCCAGATCGATGCGCCACCAGTCCGCGCTCAGCGACAGCCCATCGATCCACTGCGGGTCATACACCAGTCCCACGTCGTAGGACTTGCCGGTTTCCGGCTTGAGCTGGTACCCGGCCACTGCTGCGCCGGACACCTTGCCCGACACCTGGCCATCGGATTGCTGGTAGCTGCCATCGGTGGGCACATTGGCGCAGGCCACGCTATTGCCACCGGTGTAGCCATTACATGGGTCGTTGACAGTGGCCGCATCGCCGGCCACGCCGGCGTACAGTTCATTGATGTTGGGCGCGCGGAACACCTCCGACACCGTGCCGCGGATCAGCAGGTTCTCGATCGGGCGATATTCCAGCGACACCTTGCTGTTGGTCTTGCTGCCGACCGAGCTGAAGTCGGAAAAGCGCGTGCCCAGCGTGATGTTCAAGGCGTTGATGCCGGGCAGGTCCTTCAGCAGCGGAAACAGCGCTTCGGCATAGGCCTCCTTGACGTCGAAACTGCCGGCCAGGGTGGACGAACAGAATTCGATCACCCCGCACAGGCCGTCTTCGTCGCCGGTCCATAGCGGGTCGGAGGCGGTGGTCGAGCGCTCCTTGCGATAGGAGACGCCGGTCGCCAGGCTGACCGTGCCGGCCGGCAGTTCGAACAGCGAGCCGTTGGCATTGGCCTCGAATTGCTTGACCGTGTAGACGCTGGTCACGATGGGGTTGACCACCATGCCCTGCAGGGTGGACAGGTTGGTGCTGTCGTTGAGGTTGAAGAAGTTCAGCGGTGTGCAGCCGGCGATCGCCGCGCCCGCGCTGCCGCACTTGACCACGCCATCGCCGTCCAGGAACGAGGGGCCGATGGCCTGATTGAATGCGGCATAGTCGAGAAAGCCGTTGTTGATCGACTTCTGTTTGACCTTGCCGTAGTTGAAGGTGGCATCCCACTGCCAGGAACTGTCGCCGAAGTGGCCGCGCAAACCGGGGCTGATCTGGAAGTTGTAGGTGTTGTATTGATAGCTGCGATTGCCCAGCACGGTGGCGCGCGTGTTGAGGTCGTTGTAGGAGGTGCCGGTGTTGCGATCGGTGCCGAAGTTCACCCCGAACGGGTTGTAGTAACTCTGCGACGACACCAGGATGTTGTCGCCGTTGGCGAAGATCGGAATCGGCGCAATGATCGAGGCGGATTCGGTTTTACTGAACCAGGTATTGACGTAGCCCTCGACGTTGTCGGTGAAGCGATAGGTGCCCAGCAAAAACGCATTGGTGCGCTTCTGCGGGGTCTGCAACAGGTTGAACGGCTGGTAGTTGTAGGAGTCGGCGCTGGCGTTGTAACAGTGGAAATCGCCCGCGCCGGCGCGACCGCTCACGCCGCTGTTGAGGGTGACGCGCCCGCAGCCGTTGGCTTGCGCAAGCTGCGTGGACTGATCCGAGCCATCGTTGAAATTCACGGTGCCGGTGGGTGTTGCGGACGAACCCTGCTTCACCGGTTGCCCGTTGGTCAACGCAAGCGCGTCTTTGGAATAGTCGCGCGCCGCTGCCGAGACCGGATCGATGTTGTGGTACGACAGGCCGCCGATCAGGCTGCCATGCTCCCAGGTCTTGCCGGTGGTCAGGGTGAAGTTGCGCCGGTTGCCGTCGCCTTCGCTGCTGGTACCAAAGTCGCTGCTGAACTGCACGCCATCGAACTGGCTGCGCAGGATGAAATTGACCACGCCGCCGATGGCGTCGGAGCCATACACCGCAGAGGCGCCGTCGCTGAGCACTTCGATGCGCTCGATCATGCTGGACGGAATGGCGTTGACGTCGTTGTAGGCCAGTCGAATACCGTTGACCAGCACCAAGGTGCGCTTGTCGCCCAGACCGCGCAGCGAAATGGCCGACGCACCGGTGCCGCCGCCGTTGTTGGTATACGGATTGGTGGCGTTGCCGGCGATCGACGGCAGCTCCTGCAGCAGATCGCCCACCGTGGCCTTGCCGGTCGCGGCGATCTGTTCCTGGCTGACCGTGACCACCGGGTTGGCGGTTTCGGTATCCACGCGGCGCAGACGCGAGCCGGTGACGACCACGCTGTCCAGCGTTTGCGGCGCGTCACTACTGCCGCCGGCCTGCTGCGCAGACACCGGTGCGCTGACGCCTGCAGACAGCGCCAGCAGCAATGCGGCGCTGAGCATGCTCGGCACCGGGCGCGTGGGCGTGCCGGAGGTCCGGGAGAAAGGCAACAGCGGCATCGGCATGCAAGGCTCCTGATTCGTATGGCAGACAAACGATGGGCAACACACACCCGTGCCGGCGGACACCAGCGCAGGGCAAGATGGATGGCAGACGCGCACGCAGCGAAACTTCTCGCCAGCGCTGTGCTGCAGACATGCAGACAACCTGCGACGCGCATGACCACGCAGGGTCACGCAGCAGCGCGTGTTGTCAAAAGGGTGTTGGTTCCGCACCGGAGGCGCCCATGCGCTCCAGTTTCATCAGCTGGTCACAATGTGCCTGTGCGCACGCGCCACGTCTTGTCGCATTTGGCGACAGCGCATGCGGAAAACTGCATGGTTCGCAAATGAACCAGCCTGCCTTGACGTTGCACTCTGCAGCAACGTCTGCAGCTGGACACCACGCCTAAGGCAATGGACGGGACATCCGAGGCGATGTATCGCCTGCAACCATGTGCGATGACAGTCGATCTAGAAATCGAGCACTGCGCATGCATGCAGCAGCGCGGTGACGGCAATCAGCGTGCACTGCCCTGCCCGCCCTGTTTCAGCGGCTGTGGTCTAGCCACTGCAGTCGAACGGTCGGCCGGCAGACCTGGCCTTACGGAATCACGGCGCCTGCGTCGTCGCAGGCTGGTCGTGGTTCCAGTCCGGCGTTGGCGCCTGCTGCATCCAGCGCAGGAAGAAATCCAGCAGGCGGCGCTTGCCGTAGTCGCCACCGGCGCCGTGATCGCCGCCGGGCACGACCAGCAGATCGAAATCCTTGCCTGCCTTGATCAGCCGATCGGCCACCTGGAAGGTGCTGGCCGGATCGACATTCATGTCCATGTCGCCGGTAACCAGCAGCAGATGTCCTTGCAGGCGCGCGGCGTTTTCCACGTTCGACGATTCGGCGTACCACGGCCCGACCGGCCAGCCCATCCATTGCTCGTTCCACCAGATCTTGTCCATGCGGTTGTCGTGGCAACCGGAATTGGCCACGCCTGCCACATAGAATTCCGGATGGAACAGCAGCGCACCCAAGGCGTTCTGGCCACCGGCCGAGGTACCGTACACACCGACGCCGCCGTCGATGGCGTACCACGGGTACTGTGCGGCAGCCGCCTTGTGCCAGGCGATGCGATCCGGCAGGCCCGCATCCTTGAGATTGCGCCAGGCCACATCGTGGAAGGCGCGCGAGCGATTGTTGGTGCCCATGCCATCGATCTGCGCGACCGCAAATCCCAGTGCGGTCAGCGCTGACATGCGGGTGGTGAACGTCTTGGGCACGAAGGATCCCTGCGGCCCTGCGTAGATGTATTCGATCACGCGATAACGCTGCTGTGGCTGCATCTGCGCGGGGCGCTGGATCACGCCCCAGATCTCGGTCTTGCCATCGCGGCCGGTGGTGTGGAACGGCAACGGTGGCTGCCAGCCGGCAGCCTGCAGACGGCTCAGGTCGGTGCGCTCCACCGTGCGTGCCAGGCTGCCGTCGGCGCTGCGCCGCAGCTCCAGCACCGGGCCCAGGTCCACGCGCGAGTACAGGTCCAGATACCATTTGCCGTCCGGCGAATAACTCACCTGGTGATCGGCGGCTGCCGGCGTCAATGCAGTGAGCCCGGTGCCGTCCAGACCGATGCGATAGGCATGGCGGTAGTACGGGTCCTCGCCAGGCTGCATGCCGGAGGCGGTGAAATACAGCTGGCCTGCGGCCTCGTCGAGGTAGTCGAGTTTGCGCACCACCCAGTCGCCCTGCGTGACCTGGCGGATCACCGCACCGCTGTGGCCGTCGTACAGATAGACGTGCTCCCAGCCATCGCGCTCGGAGGCCCACAGGATCTGCGCGCCGTCGGCCAGATCACGCCGCGCATGCTTGCCGCCGTCCTCGTGCGTTCCGCTGAGTTCGGAGTATTCGATGAAGGTGGGCGAGGTCTCTTCGATCAGGGTGCGCGCGTCAGCCGTGCGTGCGTCCACTTCGATGACCCGATACAGCTGGTGCCCGCGCGCGTTGTATTCGAAGGTGAGCCCGCGGCTGTCCTTCCACCAGACCATCTCGCTCAAGCTGAAGGCATTGGGCAGCAGCGTCATCGCCACCGGATGCGCGGCGCGCGTGGCGATGTCGAACAGCACCGGCTGCATTACCGGCAAGGCATCGCCGGGCTTGGGATAGACCTGCTGGTGCAACTTCGGCTGCAGCTGATCGGCCGGCGCCGACTCGATGTGATAGACCATGCGTGGCGGCGGTGCCTTGACCCGATACGCAGCCAGATGCTGCGAGTCCGGCGACCACACCACGCTGTCGAGTGCGTAGTAATCATCGGCACTGCCATCGCGGCTGAGCACGCTGCGCTCGCCACCATCGACCGGCGCGATCACCAGATTGGCCTGCTCCACCCAGGCGCGCCAGCGGCCATCCGGCGATAGCTTGGCCTGCCGCTCGCCCTGCTTGAGCGGCAGGCGCATGTCCATCGACTCGGCCTGCACGTCGCGTTCGGGCACATGCGCGCAGCGATAGCGGGCCAGATCGCACTGCCAGCCCAGCTTCGCCAGCTGGAAGCCCAGGCGCTGCCGGTCCAGGGTGAGTTCCTCCAGCTGCAGTTGCGTGGCGTCGATGGCTTGCGCACCGGCCTGGGTCAGGGCCGCCGCTAGCCGCGCATGATCGAAGGCCAGCGTGTTGCGGCCGCTGGCCGCATCCACCAGGCGGTACTCGATGGCCGGCGCCTGATCGGCACGTGCCACGCCACGCCGATACAGGAAATGCCCTGCATCGATCCATACCGGCGCCGTCGGCTGCCTGTCGACCAGCGACGCATAGTGATCGGTCAGACCGATCGCCTGCACATACTGCGCCGGTGTGGGCGTGGGCACAGGCGTGGTTGCTACGGGTGGAACGGATGCAGCCGCTGCGCTTGCCGAGAGCGTCCAGAGTGCGATGCTCAGGCACCGTGCTGCAACGCTACGCTGCCTGGAGGTCTGGGTGTGATGCAGCAGTGGCTTCATGCGTTTATCCGCGGAGATGATGTGGTCATGGCTGGCACGGTCATCGCGCCAATGGGCCATCACCCGTACCAGGCCTGCACCTTCACCGCCGCTGTGCTGGCGGGCAATGCCACGCGATCGGCATGCGGGCCCTGCGCACGCGCCGGCTTGCCGTCGACGAGCACGCGGGTGAGCTTCTTACCCTTGGGCACGCGCAAGCTCAGCCAGGTGTGCCTGGGTGACCGTTCCGGCAGTTGCACCTCGGCATCGATGCGGCGTGCCGCCACGTCGGCGCGCAAGGTCAGCGTGAGCTTGCCCCAGCGTGTGGGCGCTGCGGTGATGCCGATCGCGGCGCCACTGCCCAGCCATGCGCGCGGCAGCGCACGCGCAAGGAACAACTGCTCGCCTGCGCTGTCGTCGCTGACCAGCATCCAGCGCAGCAGCAACGGGATGGTCATCTGCGCGGGGATGCAGAACAGCGGCATGCCACCGGTGATGCCGCTGACCTCGCCGGCGGTCCAGCTGCCGCGGGTATGCACCTGGTAGCGGTGCGCATAGACGAACAAAAGATACTCTTCGATACGATCCAGCCGCAGCAGCTGTTGCGCATAGCCGTAGGAAATGAAGCCGAGCAGATCGCGGCTGCCCGGCTCCGGCGGCGCGATGTTGGCCACCACGCCGATGCTGGTGCCGCCATGGCCGCGCAGGCAATCGATCACCAGGTTGGCCAGGTCGTCGGGCAGCACATCGGCCTGCAGCAATTCCGCATACGCGCGGTGCGGCCATTGCTGCTCGCTGGGCTTTTCCTGCAGCAGCGACTGGCGAAACGTGAGTTTGGTGCCCGGCAGCGGGCCGATATACGGCGGCGACAGCTCGCGGCGCACGTTGGCACGCAGACTGGCTTCCAGCCGTGTGCGCAACTGCCTGGCGCGACGCTGCCATTGCGTGGCCAGACCGGCATCGCCACCGAGCGTGCTCCAGACCTGGGCGATGTCTTCCCAGCCGCGTATCGTCAGCGCGCTGTTGGCGTAATACGGTTTCCACCACAGCGACGGATCCGGAAACAGACAGGCATCGGATTCGTTCCAGCCGTGCAGCAGGCCATGGCCATGCGCGTTGCGCGGTAATGCCAGCGCCTGGTCGTGCAGCTCGCACAGCAGCTGGGCGGTGGCGGCGATCTTGGGCAGCAGGCGGCGCAGCCGCGCCGCATCGCCGGTATAGCGCAGATAGCGCGCCAGCAGCGACAGGGTCAGCCCGAACTGCCCGACCTCCGGCCCGCGCATGTTCGGCAGGCCATCGTCCTGCACGAAGTCGTCGAAGTAGTTGTCCAGCACCGCAGCGGCCTGCGCGAAGCGGCCCCATTCCAGGTTGGCGTAGAACGAGCTGGTGAAAGTGTCCTGGAAGCCGTCGTACTCGTTGCCGTAGTAGTCGCGCTCCACCGCACCGTACTTCGGATAATCGCCACCGGGCCGCACCACCAGCTCGCGCGCGAACGCGAACTGCGCCATGTCGTTCCAGCTGGCATCGGGCAGCTGCGCCTGCACCGTGCCGTCCAGGGCCTGCTGCCAATACGCGGCAAAATCGATCAACGCCGCGTAGAACTGCTCAGCCGTGGCCGGCTTGCGCGACGGTGCAAACGCGGGATAGCTGTGGGTGTAATGCACGCCGACGATCTCGCCGCCGCGCACCTGCATCGTGCGATGCCAGGTCTGCACCACGAAGCGATCGCTGGCACGCACATCGGCGAACACCAGCACGTCGTACCAACTATCGACCTCGCCTTCGCGCCGCATCACCTTGCGCACCGCCGGCATCCAGCCACCCAGCAGGCCTTCCTCGCGCCGTTTGATCAGCGCCTCTTCGCCCAGCTCGGCGAAGGCGTGTTCCGGCCGCGAGGTGCGGCTGCGGCCGTTGGGCAGGATCGGCATGGTGTCCAGGCCTTCGCGCGTGCCGACGAAGGTGGTCCACGGCCAGCGCCCGCCATTGTCCTTGGGGTCGAGCAACGAGGCCGGCGGCGGCGCGACATCGCGCACCTGCGCCTCGTCCGGGTCGCCATCGCGCAGCAGGCGGTCGGCGAGCAGATCTGCCTCGGCCATTGCCACCTCGGCCAGCGACATCCCGAAGTACGGCTTGCCCTCGGCCGGGTAGGCCGGCTCGGTACGTTTGTCCAGGCGCAGCATGCCGCTGTCGGTCCATAGCGTCAGCTGGCCCTGCGGGTCATCGAGATGCTCGTAGACGGTCCACTGCTGCTGCAGGTGTTCAAAACTGCACAGCTTGCTGCCCACATGCGCGGCCGATGGCAGCGCCTCAAGACGCGGCAGCGCCGGTGGCGGCAACGGCGCCGGGGTGTGCGACGTGCCCGGCAGCGCGAGCGCGGCACCTGCGCCCACCGCCGCGGTTGCCGCCATGCCCTGACGCAAAAAGCTTCTGCGGTCCATCGTCGCGCCCTCGGTTGATCTCATCCACATCCTGCGCGACGGCGCGGCTTGCGTCTTGTGGCAGCTGTCTGGCACGTATGCGGAAATCCGCACACAAGCAGCTGTTGCTGCGCTGCCATCGCAGCAACGGCGCAGCGCCCAGTTGCCGCCCCCTGCCATTTAGCCACGTGACTTTCTGGCCACGCCGGCATCTGCGGTGACAGCCACACTGGCTGCACAGACGCAGGCAGCACTGTCGCCAGACCGCCACGCAACCCAACCCCACCCACAAGGACCGTCATGCAGCCATCCCTACCGCGCGTCGCGCACAGTGCCCGCGCCGCAGCGCGATTTTTCGATGTCGGCAGCGCGTCTGCCAGGCGGTTGCAACGTCCGGCGCATCGCTGGCTGTGGCTGGCCTTGATCGCGCCCTGCATCGCGCAGGCGCAGGTGGATCTGTCGCAACTGGATGCCGAGATGGCCGCGCCACGCACCCAGGTGCTGGTGCTCGGCAGCGTGCATCTGTCGCAGTTGCCCAAGGGCAGCAATATCGGTGCAGCACGGCTGCAACCGTTGATGGACCGGCTGGCCGCGTACGCGCCCACCATCATCACCACAGAGGACCTGGCGGGCGAAACCTGCGACCTGATGCGGCGCCATCCTGCCGTCTATCTGCCCGAGGACACCACGACCTATTGCCCCGACACCAGCGAGGCGGCGCGTGCCACCGGGCTGGACGTTCCCACCGCTCTCGGCCAGGTCCGTGCAGCGCTCCGCAGCTTGCCCAGTGCGCCCACGCCGGCACAGCGTCGGCACCTGGCTGCGCTGTTTCTGGCCTCGGGCGAATCACCATCTGCGCTGGTGCAATGGCTGCAGCTTGCGCCGGCAGAACAGCGCAGCGGCGATGGCCTGGATGCGGCGCTGGTGGCGCGACTGCGCAGCATGGAACAGCGCCCCAACGAGAGTTACCAGATCGCCGCACGGTTGGCGGCACGCCTTGGCCTGCAACGCGTCCACCCGGCCGATGATCACACCGGCGACAACGTTGACCTGGGCGACCCGGCGGCGTACGGCAAGGCGATCCAGGCCGCCTGGGACAAGGCCGCACCGCGGGCAAGCGCCATGCGTGAGCGCGAGGACCAGCTGGCAAGTCAAGGCAAGTTGCTGGAGCTCTATCGCGCGATCAACCTGCCGGCCAGCCAGCAGCTGGCCATCGCGGTAGATTTTCGCGCCGCACTGAGCGAGGGCTCGCCGCAGCGCTACGGTTACCGCTACATGTCCGGCTGGGAAATCCGCAACCTGCGCATGGTGTCCAACGTGCGCGCCAGCTTTGCCGACCAACCCGGTGCACGGGTGCTGGCGGTGGTGGGCGCTACGCACAAGCCCTGGTTCGACAACTGGCTGGGACAGCTGCAGGGCGTGGATATCGTGGATGCGGCGCAGGTGTTGGGTAATGACGGAAAGTGAGTACAACGACTTCAGCGTGACGCTCTAAGTCAAAAGCCTGATTGGCCGAGGGCGCGGTGCCCTCGCCGCTCGCGGGACACGCCGTAAATCCTTCCCTGGGGGCTCGGTGTCGGCATCCATGCCGCCACACGGTCCCGCAACCGGCGAGGACACCGCATCAGAGAGTTGGTCGGTGATTTGGCAAAAATCTGCTTGTTGCTCGGGGTGCATTGGAAGGCTGATCGGAGGCGACGCTATCCAAACAACACACGTCATGGTTTGCTTGCGACCTTGCGCGCCGACCATCTCGACTGGTCCTTGCCCGCCTACCGTCGCGGGACCTTACGCGGCATGGATGCCGCGTAAGAGCCTACACGGACGTACTTGCGGCGTGTCCCGCGATGGTGGGCGGGCAAGGGCCCTGCAGCCAGGTAACAGATCAGCCGCTCTACGCTTGCGGGCTGCCCGCACGGTCCCAACACCCGCAGACAAAACAACTGCAGTTATCGATACCAGCATAAGCAGCAGCCATCACTTCGCTGACTCCACAAAATGCAGAACGTAAATCCGGTTTCAGGTGCGGCCAGATGCGGCACCAAGGCGAAGGCCGCGCACCTAATGCACTAGATCGACAACCGGCCTTCGTCAATCCAGGCTCTCAGCTCAGCACATCCAGCAAGCTACCCAGCATTTCGTCGGAGCGCCGCAGCGCCGTGGCGTTGGCCTGGAAGTCGTTGCGTGCCGAGAGGCCTTCGACCAGATCGCTGGCCGGTGCCGATGGATTGGCGTTGGCGTCGACCACGCTGGCTGCCACTCCACCATTGAGCTGCGTGCTGGCTGCAACGGCCTGACGTGGACTGCCGTCGACCGGCTGACGCGCCACATTGCTGGTGGCCACCTGCTGGCGCAGTGCGGCGACCTGCATTCCGGAACTGGCGATACTGCTGATGCTCATGATTGCTCCGGTGCAGAAACTGAGAAATAACCAATGACGTTTGTTTACCAACCAATCAACACAATCGTTGCCGGCAATCGCGCCGCACTGCTGTCTTTCCTACGCCCACCGAGGCGCGTGGCGAGCGTGTCTCACAAGGTGGAACCAGCTGACAGGAACCGCAATGACGTGTCCCACCCACCGATTCCGATCACGCCCACCTCACGGCTGCCCAGCCGCCTCACGCAGGCTCAATAGGTGCCTACCCGCACACGCAAGACCACTGGAACCTCTCCCGCCGCATCCACACGACCGAAGTTGAGCCCGTAGTCGGTCTGGTCGCCGTTGAGCTGTCTTTCGACCTGCCAGCGCCCGTCCACGTACCGCCCCTGCTCCACCCGCAACAGTTGTCCATGACGGGTATCGGCCGCCTCGCGGAAAAATTCAATGCGGGCGGCCATGCCGGTGACCAGGAACTCCTCCGGCCCCAGCTGCGCCACCAGCAGCCGGCCGGCGTGGTCGTCGTTGCCGGGCAGGATCGCCGGCGCATCGCCCCACATCGGCGCACCGAACGACACCTTGGCCTGCCAGTCGCCAAAGCGCAGCGTGCGTTGCGGCGCGCCGGGCTGTTCGGCCACCGCCTGCAGCCGGCCGTCGAAGGCGGCCTGGGCGATCACGCGCTGCAGCGGGGCCAGCAGCTTGAAGTTGGCGGCGTGTGCAGCGATCGCGTCGCGGTTGGCCTGGCTGTCCTGGTTGCCATCCATGCCGAACACCGAAAAGCCGATCCCGCCCTGCCCCAGCACATGGAACAGATACGGCGCGGTGGCCGCCTCGAAGCCGGTCTCCGAAACCCAGGCCGGGTTGTCCGGCCGCGCGTACTGGCCGATGACCTTGGTGTACTCGTTGTAGTCGTTGGTGTAGATATCGGTGCCGATGAAGTCGACCGACGGCGTGGCCGCGCGCCACAGCGCGAACACATTCACCGTCGCACCGCCGGACGGATAATCCATGCCCGGGTAACGCTTGCCCTTGTAGCGCAGCCAGGTGTTGACGTAGAGCGGCAGCGGATAGGCGCGCTTGCCGGCTGCGGCCACCTGTTCGATATACGCCGCCGTCGCATGCGCATTGAAGGCTTCGGCCGCTTCGGCACCAAACAGCTGCTGCCAGCTGCCCTGCGGTTTGCCCAGTTTTTGCGCGATCGCGGCGGGCACCGGTTGCGCGAACGCCGCCTCACCGGCCGGGCCATGGTCGCGCACCGTGCCGATTGCGCCGGGCTCGTTTTCCACCTGTACCAGGATCACCGTGTGGCGGTCGCCATCGACCTTGCGCAGGTGCTGCATCAATGCGGTGAACGCACGCACATCTGCCTGCACGTTGGCGGCCACATGCGGCGACAGCACATCCACCGGCTCACCATTGGCATCGCGCATGCGCGGGTAGGTGGCGTCGTCGCGCTTGATCCACTCCGGCACGTAATGCATCTGGCCGTTCTTCCAGCTGCCGAACCACAGCAGGGCCACGCGCAGGCCACGCTTGCGCGCGCCGGCAATCAAGGCATCCACGTTGGTGGTATCAAAGCGCCCGGGCGCCGGCTCGAACTGCTCCCAGTACACCGGCGCTTCCACCGTGTTGGCGTGCAGCGCGACCACCTCGTCCAACGCCTTGGGCAGCACCGCCGGCCAGGCGCTGGAATTGTGCAGCTGCGCGGCCAGCACGGTGTATGGCGCGCCATCGACGAACAGCGCATGGCGGCCATTCTGGGTAACGAAGCGCGGCAGTTCTTCCGCGCTGGCCAGCAGCGGCACGCAACCGGCCAACATCGCCAGCGACCACAGCAGGGCTGCGATGCGGCCGCGCGGCCGCGGCATCTTCAGGACAAGCAAACGCATCATCGCGCCTCCGACGGTAGTGAATTCCAATGCGGCGTGGGTTCGTCGCGCAGATGGCGCACGAAGAAGTCGTACTGGCGACGCTGCACATAGTCGATCGGCCCGCTAGAGCGGCCTACCGAATGCTCGCCACCAGGCACGTTGAGCAGCTCGAAGTCCTTGCCGGCCTTGATCAGCGCATCGACCACCTGCGCGGTGGAGGCCGGGTCCACATTGCTGTCCTGCTCGCCGACGATCAGCAGCAGGTCGCCCTGCAACTTGGCCGCATTGACCACGCCCGAGGCCTGCGCATAACCGGCATCCACCGGCCAGCCCATCCACTGCTCGTTCCAGCTGATCTTGTCCATGCGGTTGTCGTAGCAACCGGCGAACGCCACGCCCACCTTGTAGAAGTCCGGATGGCGTTCGAGCGCGCCCAGCGTGCTCTGCCCACCGGCCGAGGCGCCATAGATGCCGACCCGGCCGATGTCGTAGGAAGGGTCCCTGGCCGCCAACGCACGGTGCCAGGCAATGCGATCGGCAAAGCCGGAATCGCCCAGGTTCTTCCATGCCACATCATGAAAGGCCTTGGAGCGGTTGGCGGTACCCATGCCGTCGATCATCACCACGATAAAGCCCAGATCCGCCTGCGCCTGCATGCCGATCTGCTTGTCGCCACCGGAGTGATAGCCAAACGGCCAGAACGTCTTGGGCACAAAGGAATCGTGCGGGCCGGCGTAGATGTTCTCGATCACCGGATACTTCTTGTGCGGGTCGTAATCGCGTGGGCGCACCACCATGCCCCAAATGTCGGTGCGGCCATCGCGGCCCTTGGCCACGAAGGTCTCCGGCGCGCGCCAGCCGGCGGCCAGCAACCTGTCGATCTTGCCCTGTTCCACCTGCTGCAGCAGCCGGCCATCGATTGCGTGCAGCTCCATCACCGGCGGCAGATCCGGGCGCGAGTAGACATCGACGTAATGCCGGCCGTCGTCTGCGATCGCCACATCGTGATCGGCATCGCTGTGGGTCAGCCGGGTCAACTGGCTGCCATCGAAATCCACGCTGTACAGCTGCCGGTAGTACGGGTCCTTGCCCGCATCCATGCCGCTGGCGGTGAACCAGATGCGCCGCTGCGCGTCGTCCACGCGCAGCACATCGCGCACGATCCACGGCCCGTGCGTGAGCTGCCGCTTGAACCTGCCGCTGCGGCCATCGACCAGGTACAGGTGCCGCCAGCCGTCGCGCTCGGAGATCCACAGCAAATCATCGCCGCGCCCATCCACGTCATGGCGGAAACTGCGGTCGGCGTAGACGAAGGTGCGCGCATCTTCGCCGACCGCCACGTGCGCGCGACCGCTCTGCGCATCCACCGCGATCACCCGCATGCGCTGAAAGCCGCGCTGCACGTAGTCGAAGCTCACGCTGCGGCCATCGCTGCGCCACTGCAGCGGCGACAGCGCATACGGATTGGCGAACAAGGCGGTGTCCACCTCGCGGCGTGTGCCGTCCACGGCAAACAGCACCGGCCGCTCCACATCCACCGCATCGCCAGGCTTGGGATATAGCTGGGTGCGCACGCGCGGCTGGCCGCCGCCTGCAGGCGCCGCTTCCACGCGGGTGACGCGGCGGGCCAACCCGGGACGCACGCGATACACCGCCAGCCTCTGCGAGTCCGGCGACCAGGCGATGCTTTCCGGGTCGAAATAATCGTCTGCGCGGCCATCGTCGCTGAGCCGGGTCAGCTGGCCATCGGCAACACGACGCAGCAGCAGGTTCCAGCCATCGGCGAGCGCTTCCCAACGGCCATCGGGCGAACGGCGCGGCGTGGTGTCGGCTGGCACCGCAGGGTCGCGCACCACACCGAAGCCGCGTGGACGCTGCTGCGTGGCGGCGTCATCGCGGGCGCAGCGGTCGTCCGTCAGGCTGCAACGCCAGGGCGCTTCGCCAAGCGCGAAGCGAATCGCCCCGTCGCTGCGCTCGCCGTCCGGCGCATAGGCAAAGCGCTCGAACGGCAACTGCAACGCGGTGTAGGGTGTGCCGGTCGCTGCACTCAATGCCTGCGCCACGCGCAGCTGGTCGAACGCCGGCGTTTTCTGCAGCGTGGCGACATCCATACGGACGAAGGCGAATCCGCCCGGCACCGTCTTGCGGTAATAGAACGTGCCGTTGTCCTGCCATTGCGCCGGCCAGGCCACGTTCTCGGTCAGCGTGCTCCAGTGCGCGCGCAAGCCCAGCGCGCGTTGGTAGTCGGCCACGCTGGGCGCGGCCTGTGCCGCCGTCGATAGGAACACGATGCACGCAGCCACCCCGTTCAAGCAGCCACGCAACCAACGCGATGCACCCGCGCTGCGGCGCAGCTCACTCGCCATCGTCCTCCTCCAACACCAGCTCATCGCTGCGCAAGCCGCTACGCGCGCCCCAGTGATAGATGAAGAATGCAATCACCGCCACGCTCAAGGTGTCGAACGGATGCACGATCCAGCCGTGACCGCCGAACGTACCGGCCCAGGACACCGCCATCACCAGCACGAAGAACACGATCAACCACAGCGATGCGCGCACCTGGCGCAGCAGGCGTGCCCTGCCCTGGCGCGATGGCAGGCGATACAGCACATACAGCACGAACGCGACCACCTGCAGGCCCAGCAACCACGACAAGGTGGGCCAGGTCGACCAGTAGACGATCAAGGCGGCGACGATGAACGACAGCGGCCCCAGCACGGCAAGGCCACGGACGCGAAACGGCCGCGGCAAGTCCGGCGCACTGCGGCGCAACGCCGCCACCGTCACCGGCGCCACCGCGTAGCTCAGCACCAGGGCCGCCGACACCACGCCGATCAAGGTCTCCCACGAGGGGAACGGCAGCGTCCAGAAGATCGACAAGCCCAGGCTCAACCACAATGCCGGACGCGGAATGCCCGATTGCGGATCCACCCGCGTCAGCACCGGCAAGAACCCGCCGCTACGCGCCCAGCCGTACACCACGCGCGGGGTGGCATTCATGTAGATGTTGCCGGTACCGCTGGGCGAGACCATCGCATCGCAGATCACCAGCGCAGCCAGCCACGCCATCCCCAACGCCAGCGCGATGTCGTGATACGGCAGCGCAAACACCTTGTCGATGCCGCTCCAGCCCGGTGCCAGTTGCGTGGCGGGAATGCTGCCCAGAAACGCCAGCTGCAGCAGCACGTAGATCACCGTGGACAAGGCCACCGACAGGATCAGGGCGATCGGGATATTGCGCTGCGGGTCGCGCACCTCGCTGGCCACCGACACGATCGGGGTCAGGCCCAGATAGGCAAAGATGATGCCGCCGGCAGAGATCGCCGCTTCCACCCCGGCCATGCCCGAGGGCGCAAACCCGTGCACGCTCAGGTTGCCCGGATTGAAGTGCTTCATCAGCAGCACGATCACCAGGATCGGCACCAGGAACTTGAAGATGCTGACGATGTTGTTGGCCAGCGCGAAGGTCTTGACGCTGAAATAGTTGAGCAGGAAGAACAGCACCAGCAGGGCCAGTTGTACCAACCAACCCCACACGCTGGGATGGCTGCCGCCGGGTTGGTTGAGCAGCGGAAACCACGCCGCCGCGTACTGGCGCGCCGCTTCCACCTCGATCGCGATCAGGCTGGAAAACGCGATCAGGGTGATGAAGCCGGTCAACGAGCCCAGCAAGGCGCCATGCGAATACTCCGGGTAGCGCACCACGCCACCGGCACGCGGCAGCGCGGCGCCGAGTTCGCAATACACCAGGCCGAGCAGCAACACCGCGATGCCGCCAAGGATCCACGACAGGATGCCGGCCGGCCCGGCAATGGAAGAGACATGGCTGGCCGAGAACAACCAGCCCGAGCCGAAGATCGAACCCAGCCCGATAAAGGTCAGGTCGGTCAGGCTGAGTCGCTTGTGGAACTTGCCTTGCGTGGTCGCACCGTGTGTGGTCATTGGTCGCCCCGAAGCGTGAATAGCGCGGTTGGTGTTGCGAGGAACGTCGGCTGGTGATGTTCCGGATCAGTCGCTGGCAGCGGCCTTGGCCGCTGCTGCCGCCGAACCGGCAGCATCTTCGGCGGCATACGGCGAGACACCACCGTCGGCGATGAAGCGGTCGATGCGCGCCTCCAGTACTGGCAGTGGCACCGAGCCGGTCTGCAGCACCGCATCATGGAAATGGCGCAGGTCGAATTTTTCGCCCAGGGCGGCTTCGGCCTTGCGCCGCAGCTCCAGGATCTTCAGTTCGCCCAGGTAATACGACAACGCCTGCCCCGGCCAGGCGATGTAGCGGTCCACCTCGGTGGTGACTTCGTGCTCGCTCAAGGCGGTGTTGTCGCGCAGATAGGCCTGCGCCTGCGCGCGCGTCCAGCCCTTGTGGTGGATGCCGGTATCGATCACCAGGCGGCAGGCGCGCCACATCTGGTAGGTGAGATAGCCGAAGCGGTCATAGGGCGTGTCGTACATGCCCATTTCCTGGCCCAGGTACTCCGAATACAGCGCCCAGCCTTCGCCATAGGCAGAAATGTAGGCGTAGCGGCGAAACTCCGGCAGCCCCTGCGCTTCTGCCGCCAGCGGCATCTGCAGCGCGTGGCCGGGCGAGGACTCGTGCAGCGTCAGTGCGGTCAGGTTGTACAGCGGCCGCGACGGCAGGTTGTAGGTGTTGACCAGATAGATGCCCGGGCCACCGCGCCCGCCGGTGTAGAACGGCGCCAGCTCCGGCGGCACCGGTTCGATCGCGAAGCGTCGGCGCGGCAGCCGGCCGATGTAATCGCCCACCTTGGCGTCCACGCGCTTGGCGATCCAGGCGGCCTGCTTGAGCAACTGTTCCGGCGTCTTGGCATAGAACTGCGGGTCGCTGCGCAGGAACTGCAGGAAGGCCGGAAACACCGCCTGCCCGGCCGGTGCCTTGAAGCCGCTGTCGGCGATGGTCTGATCCATCTGCGTGCGCAGCTTGGCCACTTCCTGCAGCCCGATCTGGTGGATCTGCTCCGGGCTCAACTCCAGCGTGGTGAATTCGCGGATCTGCGCGCGGTAATACGCCTGCCCGTCCGGCAAGGCTTCGCCGGCCAGCGTGGTGCGCGCGCGCGGCTGGTACTCGTTGCGGATGAAGTCCAGCAGCTTCGCGTAGGCCGGCAGCACCTGCGTATCGATGGTCTGCACTGCCTGCTGGCGCAATTGCGCCTGCACATCGGCAGGCAGCGTCGCCGGCATCTGCTTGAACGGTGCGTAGAACGGATTGGCCTCGCCCTTGGCCTGCACCACGTCGGCGATGGACTGGTCGCGCCCGGTCAGGGTCACCCGGGGCTGGCTGAAACCGCGCGCCAGGCCGGCACGCATATTGTCGGTGTGCTCGGCGAAATAGCGCGGGATATCGGCCAGCATCTTGAGATAGCGCTGGTAGTCCTCGCGCGTGCGCAGCTTGGCCTCGGCGCTGAAGCCCAGGTCGCTCCAGAACGCCGAGTCGCTGTTGAACGGCATTTCCCAGGCGCGAAAATGCTGCTGGTCCAGCAGCACCAGCAGCTGCTGCCGGTACACCTGGTAGCTCACCTGATCTTCGGCCGGCAACTGCGCTGCCGGAATCGCATCCAGCTCCTTCAACGTCTGTTGCCAGTAGGCGGTGCGCAGGTTTTGCGTGGCCACATCGACCTTGGGCAGATGGTCGGACTGCCTGTCCTGCGTGGCCTGGTTGTCTTCATCCACCGCACCGGACAGCTGCGCCTGGCGCCAGCGCCATTCGCGCGTGTACAGCGCCTTGAAGCGTGCCGCTGCACTGTCTTGCGTGCTTGCTGCGGGTGCAGGTGCTGCGGCCTGTGCTTGCGACACCGTGCCGCCCAGGCTGGCAACAATCAGCACGCTCAATGCGCTCGCGCGCCAGACACTGCTGGTCTTCATCCGCGTGCCTCCGGCGCCGCCTTGGCCTGTGCAATCCACTGGCGCACGCGCTGCTGCAGCATCGCCAGCGGCATTGCGCCGCCGCCGAGCACCGCATCGTGGAAGGCGCGCACATCGAAGCGATCGCCGAGTTCTTTTTCCGCCTCCGCACGCAGCGCAAGAATCTGCAGCTGCCCCAACTTGTAGCCCAACGCCTGGCCCGGCCAGACGATGTAGCGATCGGTTTCGGACTGGATGCTGGGCTCGTCATCGGACGGATGCGCATGGAAGAAATCCACCATCTGCTGGCGGTTCCAGCGCTTGTAATGCACGCCGGTGTCGAGCACCAGGCGATTGGCGCGCAACAGCTCGCCGGACAGCCGGCCGTAGTCGTTGTACGGGTCCTTGAAGAAACCGATCTCCTTGCCCAGGCGCTCGGCGTACAGCGCCCAGCCTTCGATATAGGCGTTGTAGCCGGCCTGCTGGCGGAACGGCGGCAATGGCAACGTCTGCGCAAGCGAGATCTGCAGGTGATGGCCCGGCACGCCCTCGTGATAGGCGGTGGTTTCGATATTGACCAGCGTGCGGCTGGCGAAGTCACTGGTGTTGACTTTGACGATGGCCGGCTTGGTGCCTTCCGGATTGCTCTGCCAGTATTCGGCGCCGGGCGCGCTGCGCCGGAATGCGGGCATCGCCTGCACTTCCAGCGGCGTCTTCGGCAAATGACCGAACAGCTTGGGCAACTCGGGTTCCATCGCGGCGATGTAATCGCGGTACTGCTGCAGGATCTGCTCGCCGGAGCTGGCGAAGTGGCGCTTGTCGGTATCCACCGCCTTGCGGAAGCTGGCCAGGTCGGCAAAGCCCTGCGCCTTGGCGATCACCG
This sequence comes from Xanthomonas sp. WHRI 6108, assembly GCF_040202385.2. NCBI lineage: Bacteria > Pseudomonadati > Pseudomonadota > Gammaproteobacteria > Lysobacterales > Lysobacteraceae > Xanthomonas > Xanthomonas sp. WHRI 6108. Next base: position 2,810,452 of record NZ_CP168198.1, read on the forward strand.
TCATCTCGCCTTCGATGCGCGCCACTTCCTTCAGGCCGATCTGATGGATCTCCTCCGGCGCCATGTCGGTGGTGGTCTGGGTGTGGATGGCGTAGCGATAGCGGCGTTCGCCATCGGGCAGCGACCACAGGCCTTCCTGCGCACGCCCTTGCGCGGCGTACTCGTCACGCACGAACGCCGCCAGCTTGGTGTAGGCCGGGCGCACCTGTTGCTCGATCGCGGCCAGCAACTGCGTGCGCAGCGCAGCGCGCTGCTCGGCCGGCACCGCGGCATCGAGTTTTTTCAGCGGCGAGGCGAACGGGCTCTGCTCGCCGCTCAGCGCGGCGATCTTGTCGATCTGCTCGGGCAGGCGCTCCAGCAGATAACGCGGCTGCACCAGCCCCTCCTTGGCGCCCTGCCGCGACACCGCGATCACCTGGTCGATCACCGTCGGAATGGTCTGCAGGCGCTTGATGTAGTCCTGATAATCCTTGGCGTTCTCGAACGGAAACGCATCGCCGTAACCGGCCAGCCCCAGCTGGATGCCGCCGATCGGCTCCAGCGGCATCGCATAGGTTTTCAGGTCGATGCCTTCCAGCTTGTCGCGCAACTGGCCAAGCATCATCTGCAGGCTGAGCTGGCGCTGTTCGTCCAGCGTCTTGCTGTCGATCGCTTCGAATTGCGTGAGCAGCTCGGCAGTGGCGGTGCGCTCGGCCTGCACGGCCTGAAGCGAATAGTCGCTCCAACGATCGTTGTACCGCTTGTCGCCGATGATGCTGGCGAACTCCGGGTTGTGCTGCAACTGGTACTGCCATTGCTTGTCCAGCAGCGCATCGAAGGCCTTGGCGGCTTGCTCGCCGGTTGGCGCAGCGGTGGCTGCAGCCGACGTTTCCGCTGCCGGCGGCGCCGGCTTGCAGGCAGTGAACAAGGCGGCGGCCAGCAGGCCGATGGCGACGGGACGCAGGTGGTTCATGCAGTTACTCCAAGAGGCAATGGCGGCTGTAGGAGCGCGCCTGAGCGCGACGGCTTTATCGGGACTGCCCGTTGCGCCCGGGCGCGCTCCTACGCGTGCGTGAGCCTGTAACGGCTCATGCAAACGGTTGGTCGATCGCCGGCGACGGCGGGGTAAACCACTGCGCGCCGGTATCGGTGACGTAAAAGTGGTCTTCCAGGCGCACCCCGAACGCACCGGGCACCACGATCATCGGCTCGTTGCTGGCGCACATGCCCGGCTGCAGCGGCTGCGCATTGCCGCGCACCAGATACGGCGCTTCGTGGATCGCCAGGCCGCAGCCATGGCCGGTGCGGTGCGGCAATCCTGGCAAGCGGTAGTCCGGGCCCAGCCCAGCGGCCTCCAGCACGCTGCGCGCGGCCTGGTCCACCGCTTCGCAGGCGAGCCCGGGGCGGATCGCCGCAAACGCCGCTGCCTGCGCCGCCTGCTCCAGGTCCCAGATGCGCCGTTGCGCGTCGTCGGGCGTGCCGTAGATCCAGGTGCGGGTGATATCGGAGTGGTAGCCCTGCACGGTGCAGCCGGTGTCGATCAGCACCAGCTCGCCTGCACGCAGGTGCTGCACGCCGGGAATGCCGTGCGGAAAGGCGGTGGCATGGCCGAACTGCACGATGCAGAAGGTCGAGCCGTTGTCCGCGCCCAGCGCGCGATGCGCCTCGTCGATGAAGCGCACCAGCTGGTCGGTGCCGATGCCCTCCTGCGCGATGCCGGCGGCCAGCCGCTGCACCAGCAAGGTCATGTCGCAGGCCTGCTGCATCAGCGCCAGCTCGGCCGGCGACTTGCACATGCGGCAGCCGTCGATGATGGCCGCGGCATCGCGGATCGCCGTGCCCAGGTGCGCGCGCAGGCCGGTGTGTACGGCAAAGGCGATGCCCGGATCCAGCGCCAGTGCATGCGCGTGGCGGTCGTCCATCACCTGCACCACCAGTGCGTACGGGTCCTCGTGTTCTTCCCACAGATGTTTGGCGACCGCGATCTTCAGCACCGCATCCAGCGAGCCTTCTTCGAACGCGGGGCAGATCAGCACCGGGTCGCCGTCCAGCGTGAGCAGCAGCGCGACCAGCCGCTCGCTCGCGCCCCAGGGCACGCCGGTGAAATAACGCAGCGACGTGCCAGCGCCGATCAACAGCGCATCCACGCCGTGCGCGCGCATCAGGCGGCGTGCGCGTTCGATACGCTGTGTGTATTCCTGCGCGGCGATCGGCGCGGCGCGCTGCGTCCACGGCGTCAATTGCGCGCGCGCCTGTTCCAGCGACAGCCCGCCGATCTGGCTGCTCATGCGCCGGCTCCAAGGTCGGCGGTGCTCCATTGCCCATCGACCAGGCGCGCCACGCCACCCGGATTGCGCTGGCGCAAGTCGGCCGGCAGCAAGGCGTCCGGCACCGCGTCGTAGCTGTGCAGGGCGGCGAAGCGGCGGATCGAACCGGGCATGCCCACCGCGGTGAAGCCCGGGTGCCCGGTGCTGGGAAACGGCCCGCCATGGTTCTGCGCCGCGCTCACCGCCACGCCGGTCGGCATCTTGCTGTTGATCAAGCGCCCAACCCGCGCCCGCAGCACCGGGGCGATGGCCCGCCAGGCCGCATCGTCGCTGCCATCGTCCGCGCGGTACAGGGTGCCGGTGAGGTTGCCTTCGAATGCAGCGGCGATTTGCGCCATCTGCGCCACGTCGCGTGCACGCACCAGCAGGCTCACCGGGCCGAAGGCCTCGGTCTGCAACGCATGCGGGCTGGTGAGGAAGGCCTGCGCATCCACGCTCAACAAGGTCGGCGCATGGCGATAGCCGTCTTCGCCGGTATGCCCGCCGGCAAGCAGCGCGGCGCCGGCAGCGCGCAGCGCTGCCACACCGTGTTGCACGCCTTCCACGCCTGCGCTGGAAAACAGCACCATCGGCATGGCGGATTCGAAATGCGCCGTGGTCGCGGCCACGAATGCATCGCCGGCCTCGCCCTGCGGCACCACCACCACCCCGGGATTGGTGCAGAACTGGCCGCTGCCCAGCGTGCACGAGGAGAAGAATTCCTGCGCCAGCGCCGCGCCGCGTTCGGCCAGTGCGCCCGGCAGCAGGAACACCGGGTTGACGCTGGACAGCTCGGCATAGAACGGCACGCCGGCCGCATCGGCGGCGGCCTTCAGCGCCAGCCCGCCCGCACGGCTGCCGGTGAAGCCGATCGCCCCCAGCCGCGCATCGCCGGCCAGCCGCAGGCCGGTGGCGTTGTCGAAGTGATACAGCAACTGCACCGCCGCAGCCGGCAGGCCCGCCGCAAGCAAGGCTGTGTGCGCAAGCTGCGCCATGCGCTGGCTGGTGGCCGGATGCAGCGGATGCGCCTTGGCGATCACCGGGTTGCGCGCGGCAATGGCCGAGGCGAAATCGCTGCCGGCAATCGCATTGAAGGCGAACGGGAAATTGTTCGGGCCAAACACCACCACCGGCTTGCCGAGTGGCGCCAGATGCGAACGCAGGTCGGCAGCGGTGTCGATGATGGGTTGGGTCCAGCTGTAGCTGCGCACCGCCTGGGCGGCCTGACGCAACTGCCCGCTGGTGCGTGGCAGCTCGTTGCCACGCAAGCGTGTGGGCGCCGGCAATGCGGTTTCGGCATGGGCCAGCGCGACCAGCGCGTCGGCATCGGCATCCAGCGCGTCGGCGTAGGCGTCCAGAAACGCCGCAATCTTCTCGACCGGTGCCGCGGCAAGTTCCGCCGCAACCGCTTGCGCTGCCGCAACCGCGGTTTCGACATCCTCCGCACCGCTGACCGGAAACTGCGGCCCGATCGCCTCGCCCGTGCTCGGGTCGGCGGCACGGAAACTGGCGCTCGCCGCGCGGCTGGGTTGCCACCGGCCGGCCAGCAATACCTCGGCCTGCTGTGCGGGAGGGGATTGGAGCGTCTCGTTCATTGCGGCACCTTCGGTTGCATGAGGACAGACCCTGCGCACTGTGCGGCAGCGGCCGACCAAAAAACGACGAGGATGCCGCGCTGATGCGACATCCTCATCGACCCACCTCGCGCTACGCCGGCCACCGCGTCCGCGCGTGCATCCGTGCGCGGCGCTCATCCAGTGGCGTGCAGCGCGAGCTCATCGTCAGGACAGTGTGGGCGCAGTGGCGATGGCGTGGTCGATGACCTTGAGCGCGGCCTCGCGCTCGGCACCGTCGACCACCAGGCGCGGCGCGCGTACGCGCTCGCTGCCCAGGCCGACCTTTTCCTGCACCAGTTTGATCAACTGCACGAACTTGGGCACGGTATCCAGGCGCAGCAGCGGCAGGAACCAGTCGTAGAGTTCCTTGGCCGCAGGGTATCCACCGTCACGCGCGAGTTCGAACAGGCGCACCGATTCCTTCGGGTAGGCGTTGACCAGGCCGGCGATCCAGCCCTTGGCGCCCATGCTCAGGCCTTCGACGATGGCATCGTCCATGCCCACCAGCAGCGCCAGACGATCGCCCAGCAGCTCCTGCAGCGCGGCGAAGCGGCGCACGTCGCCCGAGGATTCCTTCACTGCCTGCAGGTTGGGGAATTCGGCGGCCAGCTCGGCGATCTGCGCCGGGCCGAAATCGGTCTTGTAGGCCACCGGGTTGTTGTACAGGATCACCGGCAGGTCGGTGGCGGCGATCACCGCGCGCACATGCGCGCCCATCTCGCGCCAGTCGGTGGAGTAGACGTAGGGCGGCAACACCATCAGCCCGCCGCAACCGAGGTCCTTGGCCGCCTTGGCCAGCGCCACCGCCTCACCGGTCGCCAGGCTGGCGATGCCCGGCACCACCGGCACGCGGCCATTCAATGCGCTAACCAGCGTCTTGAGCACGGCGATCTTGTCGTCCACGCTCAAGGTGGCCGCTTCGCCCAGCGAGCCCAGCGGCACGATCGCGGTGCAGCCGGCATCCACCAGTTGATTGGCGTGCTTGGCGAGGAAGTCGTGATCGATCTCGCCGGAGGCGGTGAACGGGGTGGTGATGGCCGGCAGCACGCCATGCCAGAACGCAGCAATACTCATGGATGATTCCCTTGCGAGTCGGAAGTGAACGGGTCGGCCAGCGCCGCGAGGCGGACCGGGAACAACGGCGGCCGGCGGCCGGCGTCGGTGGAAAGCGCGGGCGGGCAACGCCCCAGTTCGGCGAGCGCGGTGCCGCAGATGCGGCCCTGACAGGCGCCCATGCCGCAGCGCGAAGCGAGCTTGGCATCGCGTGCATCGTTGAAGTTGTCCAGCGCGCCCAGCGGCACGTCTTCGCAGCGGCACACCAGCGTGTCGGGCTGCGCCAGCGCGCGGATGCGTGGATCAAGAGCGAACTGCTGTTGCAGCACCCCGGCGAACGCACGCGCGGCACGCCGCCGCGGCTGCAGGCGCAGCGCCGCATCCGGCGCGTCGGCAGCCATATGCCCGGCCATCGCACCTTCGATCAGCGCGCAATCGCGTCCGCCAATGCCGCAGGCCTCGCCCGCTGCAAAGACCTGCCGCACGCTGGTGCGCAGCAGTGCGTCCACATGCACCTGTTGATGCGCGCCGTACGCGTCCAGCCGGCAACCGAGCAACTGTGCGAGCTCGGTGTTCGGCACCAGGCCATAGCCCACCGCCAACTGGTCGCAGGCAACACGCGTGCGGCCGGCCGGCCCTTCGATCTCGATTTCACGCAGTTGCGTGTCGCCGTGTGCGGCAACGACAAAGCTGCCGGCGCGATACGCCACCGCGCGCAATTGCAGGCGCAGCGCCACCGCCTGCGCCGCCTTGCCCGGCCAGCGCCACAACTGCAGCGCAAAATGCCGCAACGCAGCTTGAGAGGTCTGTTCGTGGATGCCAAGCACCTGCGCGCCATGCCGTTGCAAGGTGGCCGCACTTGCCAGCAGCAGCGGGCCGCTGCCGGCGACCACCACGCGCTTGCCGGCCAGCGGCCAGCCCTGTTTGGCCAGCGCCTGCGCCGCGCCGGCGCCGGTGACGCCGGGCAAGGTCCAGCCCGGAAACGGCAGCAGCAATTCGCGCGCGCCGGTGGCCAGCACCAGGGCGGCGTAATGCAGTTGCAGGGAACCGTGCGGGCCATCGGCCAGCAGCCAGCCCGGCTGCGCCAGCAGGATCTGCGTTTGCGTCAGCAGCGTGATCGACGCCGCGCCCTGCACCTGCCGCAACAGCGCGCGCGCATCGGCCGGCGCGCCGTGCCGCACATCGTTGCGCCACACCTGCCCGCCGGCACGCGGCTGCAGGTCGACCACGCCCACCCGCACGCCATGACTGGCCGCTGCCTGCGCCGCCGCCAGGCCGGCCGGGCCGGCGCCGATCACCAGCACATCGAAATGCTGCACGCGCTCAACCATCGGTGCGTACCTGCATGCCGTCGCGCGCATCCACCAGGCAGGCGCGTTGCTGACCGATGCCGTCGATGCGCACCCGGCATTCGAAACACACGCCCATGCCGCACAACGGCGCGCGCGGCTGGCCGCTGCACGACTGCCGGAACTGCAGCGTCGCCAGCGCCACCGCAGCGGCCACGCTGGCGCCGGCCGGCACCTCGACCGCTTGCGCATCCACGTGCAGGCGCACCGTCGCGCTCATGCGGCTGCACCATGCACGGCGCGCGCCGGAGCGTATGGGCTGGGGTCGATGGCCGGCGTGCGCCCGAGCAGGCTGTCCACGATCACCCGGGCGCTCCCCAGCGCCGTGGTGACGCCCAGCCCCTCATGGCCAGCGGCCACCCACACATCGCGCCGGCCGGGCACCGCCCCGAGGTACGGGCGCCCGTCCGGCGTGGCGGGGCGCAGTCCGGTCCACACCCGGATCGCCTGCAACTCGCGCAGCACCGGCAGATAGGCGAATGCGCGCTGCAGCATCTGCTGCAGTACCGGCAGCGACAGCGCGCGGTCGTGCTCGCCGAACTGGCGCGAGGAGCCGATCAGGATCTGCCCGGTCGGCCGCGGCTGCACATTGAAGGCCACGCTGGTGGCGTCGGCGCCATGCGCCGAATCGGCATAGCCCAGTTCCAGTAGCTGATGCCGGATCAAGCCCGGGTGCCGGTCGGTGATGACCAGATGGCCCTTGCGCGGGCGCAGCGCCAGCTCCGGCAACAACTGCGGCAAAGCTACTCCGCTGGCCACCAGCACCGGGCCGGCCAGCAGTTGGCCATCGTCCAGACGCACGCCCTGCGCCTGCAACTGCTCCACCTTCCGCCCGGCAAACAGCTGCGCGCCCGCCTTGCAGGCCAGGCTCACCAGATGCCGCGCCACCCGCGGCGGATACACCACGGCCTCATCGGGCACGCGCATGCCACCGGCCAGGCCCGCCACCAGTTGCGGCTCCAGTGCATACAACTGGCTGGCATCGATCGCGTCGGCATGCAGGCCGGCCGCCGCCAGCCGCACGATCTTGGCCGGCACCGCCGCCAGCTCGCGCGCATCGCGGGCCACCCACAGCGTGCCGCAGCGGCTGAATTCGGCCTCGCTCAGTTGTGCGAAGCGCTCCCACAGCCGCAGCGAATACGCCGACAACGCCAGCTCGGCCGGGTCGTCGTCCATCGCCACCAGGTGCCCCATCGCCGCCGCGGTGGAACCGCCGCCGATCGGCCCCGGCTCGACGATCGCCACGCGCAGCCCTTCGCACGCGGCCGCCTCGGCGCAGGCCGCGCCGACGATGCCCGCGCCCACCACGATCAGGTCGTAGCTGCGTCGCGTGGACGCTGCCGACGGCGCCGCATCGGCGGCCGGCGCGCTGCCAACTCCCTCCGATGCGGGCCGCACGTCGTCCATCAGGCCACGATGCCCCAGGCGAACGGGTCGGCCGGGTCGATCAGCAGCTGCGCGCGCGCGGTGATGTAGGCGTGCCCGCTGATGCGTGGCGCAATGCCGCGCCCGCTCAGGCGATAGCTCCCTTCGAAGGCGCTGCCCAGAATGCCCTGCTGTACCCAGCGCTCGCCTTCGGCCAGCTTGCCGTCGGCGGCCAGGCAGGCCAGCTTGGCGCTGGTGCCGGTGCCGCACGGCGAACGGTCGTAGGCCAGCCCCGGGCACAGCACGAAGTTGCGCGCCACGCCACTGCCGTCCGGTGCGCTGCCGTTGATTTCGATATGGTCGATCTCGCCACCGGCCTCGCCGGTGATGCCGGCCGCTTCCAGCGCCAGCCGGATCGCTTCGGTATAGGCGGTCAGCTCGCGCTGATGCGCCAGGTCCAGCGCACACGGCGCCTGCCCGGTGATGAAGAACCAGTTGCCGCCCCAGGCCACATCGCCACGCACCGGCCCGTAACCGGGCACGTCCACGTCCACCTCGGTCGCGACGCGATAGCTGTCGACATTGTCGACCGACACCGTGCCGTCTTCGGCCAGTTCCACGCCGACCGTGCCGACCGGCGTCTCGATGCGGTGCTGGCCCGGTGCGATGCGCCCCAGCTCGGCCAGCGTGCGCACCACCCCGATGGTGCCGTGCCCGCACATGCCCAGGTAGCCGACGTTGTTGAAGAAGATCACCCCGGTGCAGGCGCTGGGGTCGCGGGCCGGCAGCAGCAAGGCGCCGACCATGGTGTCCGAGCCGCGCGGTTCGCAGGCGATCGCGCTGCGCCACTGGTCGAAATCGCGGCCAAACCGCTCGCGGCATTGCGCCAGATCGCCATCGCCCAGATCGGGGAAGCCGGAGAGGACCACGCGGGTAGGTTCGCCGGCCGTATGGGAGTCGATGACGTCGATGGTGTGCATGGCTCATGCTCCCACTGCCGGCTGGCGGACGACTAGCGTCCAATGCGAGTTGCAAATGCGGAAATCCGCACAATCGACAACCCGCTTCACAGCCCCGCGTTTGCGCTAGGATCAATACAGGGCCGCGCCTTTCGTGCAGCCGTCAATCGTGACCGCCACCATGACGCCGATGGACCTCAATCTTCCCGCGCTGGAAATGCAGACGCTGTTCGATGCGCTGCCGGACGTGGTGTTCTTCATCAAGGACAGCGAGGGCCGCTACACCCATTGCAACCTGACGCTGGTGCGCCGGCTCGGACGCAAATTGCGCAGCGAAATCATCGGCCGCTCGCCACTGGAAGTGTTCCCGCTGCCGCTGGGCGGCAGCTACATGATGCAGGACCGCCGCGTGCTGTGTGGCGAGCTCATCGACAACCAGCTGGAGGTGCATCTGTATCCCAACCGCCTGCCCGGCTGGTGCCTGACCTTCAAACGCCCGCTATGCGAGGCCAATGAAGTGATTGGCGTGGTCGGCATTTCGCGCGATCTGGGCCAGCCCGACAGCCGGCACTCGGCGTACGAGCGCCTGAGCCAGGTGATGGATCACATGCAGGCCAACTTCGGCGACAACCTGCGGGTGCAGAGCCTGGCCGACCTGGCCGGCCTGTCGGTGGCGCAGCTGGAACGGCACTTCCGCCGCGTGTTCCAGGTGACCCCGCAGCAACTGCTGACCAAGCTGCGGATCGAATCGGCGATGCGGCTGCTATACGGCGACGACAGCATCGCCAGCATCGGGCAACGCTGCGGCTTTGCCGACCAGAGCGCATTCGCGCGTCAGTTCAAGGCAACCGTCGGCATGACCCCGCGCGATTACCGTGCGCTCAAGGGGCAGTTGTAGGCGCGCAAACACAGGCTGACACACCGCTGGCACAAATGCCGAATTCGGCAGCATTGGCGATACTGCGGCGATGTAGTTTGCGCAGGTCGTTGCACCGCTGTCGCGACGCGCAGGAGGTGGCACAGGCAGGGCCGCGCTGAAGGTCGCGTCAAGGCGACCCCGGGCCCGGATGGTAGAATTTCTGGTTTCCCCTACCGCGTTGCCAATGGCCAGCTTTTTCCGCCGTAACAAGCCCACCACGCCCGACAGCGCGCGTACCTCGCGCTATAGCCTGGAAGAACTGGCAGCCGCATTCCCCACCGCGCCGTCTGCCGCCACCCCGGCATCGCCGGTCGAGGCAATGCCGACTGCCGAACCCGGCACATCGGCCACACCAGCGTCGTCCGCGCCTGCTGCACCGGCTCGCAGCGATGCGGTAACGCCGACGCCAGCCGTAACGCCGCCGGCCGCGGCACCGGCCGACCAACTTGCCCAGGACATCGCCACGCGCACTGGCCAGGCGCAGAGCATTGCCGCAGTCCCCAACGCACCCACGCCGTCGGCCACGCCGGCACCTGCGGCCCTGCAGGCGCTGCCCGATCCGCTTCCGTCTGCCGCGCCGCACGCACCCACGGTAGTGGTGCCGCCACCGGTGGTCGTGCCGCCGCACAGCGCACCCGCGCAGCCGGCAGGCACGCCTGCGCAAGGCGCCGCGCCCGCCGTCGTACCGTCGACCGCAACGCCTGCTGCCACGCCTGCTGTCGTGACACCTGCCGCCGCAACAGCTGCGCCCGCAGTGACACCGGCCGTTGCCCCGTTGCCTGCCGCCGCGCCCGGCGTCGTCGCCCCGGCCGTGATCAGCGCCCCAGTGCCGGCCAGTTCCGACAACGACAGCATCGTCGGCCAGCGCGATGCGCTACCGGCCGCCCCGGCCGGCAAGCCGGGCTGGCGCGACCGCCTGCGCAACAGCAGCTTCGCGCGCAGCTTCGGCGGCCTGTTCTCGCGCAACCCCAAGCTCGACGACGACCTGCTCGACGAGATCGAAACCGCGCTGATCACCGCCGACGTCGGCATCGGCGCGACCACCGCCCTGGTCGAAGGGCTGCGCAAGCGCATGAAGTCGCGCGAGTTCGCCGATGCGCAGGCGATGTTCAAGGCCTTGCGCGCCGATCTGATCGCGCTGCTGCAGCCGGTTTCCAAACCGCTGGTCATCGACCGCTCGGCCAAGCCCTTCGTGGTGCTCACCGTCGGCGTCAACGGCGTCGGCAAGACCACCACCATCGGCAAGCTGGCCAAGCGCTTCAAGGACGACGGCAACAGCCTGATGCTGGCCGCCGGCGACACCTTCCGCGCCGCTGCGGTGGCGCAGCTGCAGGCCTGGGGCGATCGCAACGGCGTGGCCGTGATCGCGCAGGGGCAGAATGCCGATGCCGCCTCGGTAGCGTTCGACGCGCTGCAGGCTGCCAAGGCGCGTGGCACCGAGGTGTTGATCGCCGACACCGCCGGCCGCCTGCACACCCAGACCGGGCTGATGAACGAGCTGGGCAAGATCCGTCGCGTGCTCGGCAAGATCGATGCTGCCGCACCGCACGAGGTGCTGATGGTCATCGACGGCACCACCGGCCAGAACGCCATCTCGCAGCTGCGCCAGTTCCATGCCGCGGTCGGCGTCACCGGCCTGGTCGTCACCAAGCTCGATGGCACCGCCAAGGGCGGCGTGGTGTTCGCACTGGCGCGCGAATTCAATATCCCGATCCGCTTCGCCGGCATCGGCGAACGCCCGGAAGACCTGCGCGTGTTCGACCCGGTCGCCTTCGTCGACGCCCTGCTGCCGGAAGCCCTGGGCAGCTGAGTGGCAGAGGCCTGCCCGCATCTGCAAGCGCTGTGCGCGCAGGCGCTGCAGGCAAGCTGCACGGTGCGGGGAGTGTCCGGCGACTGGTCGCGCGCCAGACGTGTCCTGGAGTTCTCCCAGCCGTTGCCGGCGGCGTTGCGCAAGCAGGCGCGGCGCCATGCAGAGCTGGTTCATTACCATGCACCGGCCGCACCGCACTGGCCTGGCGATGAAGGCTTCTTCTGCGACCAATGCCGGGTTGGGCTTGCGTTTCCGCTGCACTGACCGGCCTACCGCCATACGCGTACAGCCGGGCGTCATCCGCCCGCCGTCATCGCCTTCCTTCGCCAGCAGACCTCATGCCAGCCGATCACGCCACTGCCACCGCTGACTCCTTCGTCGACCGCCTGCTGCACTGGTTCGACGGCCACGGTCGCCACGACCTGCCCTGGCAACATCCGCGCGCGCCTTACCGGGTGTGGTTGTCGGAAATCATGCTGCAGCAGACCCAGGTTGCGGTGGTCATTCCGTATTTCCACAAGTTCGTCGCCCGCTTTCCGACCCTGGCCGACCTGGCCGCAGCCGACAACGACACCGTGATGGCGCACTGGGCCGGGTTGGGCTACTACGCACGCGCACGCAACCTGCATGCCGCAGCCCGGCAATGCGTCGCCCTGCACGATGGCGAGCTGCCACGCGATGTCGATGCCTTGCTGGCGTTGCCCGGCATCGGCCGCAGCACCGCCGGCGCGATCCTCAGCCAGGCCTGGAACGACCGCTTCGCGATCATGGACGGCAACGTCAAACGCGTGCTGACGCGCTTCCACGGCATTGCCGGCTACCCCGGCCTGCCGGCGATCGAAAAGCAGTTATGGCAACTGGCGACGACGCATGTGGCGCAGGTGCCGGCCGGCCGCCTGGCCGACTACACCCAGGCGCAGATGGATTTCGGCGCCACGCTATGCACACGCGCCAAACCGGCCTGCGTGCTGTGCCCGCTGCAGGACGATTGCGTGGCGCGCCGCGATGGCCTGGTCGACGCACTGCCCACGCCCAAGCCCGGCAAGGCGTTGCCCGAGCGCGAAGCCACCGCCTTGCTGCTGGAAAACGCAGACAGGCAGATCCTGCTGCAGCGCCGCCCGCCGACCGGCATCTGGGCCTCGCTATGGACGCTGCCGCAGGCCGAGACCGACAGCGGCATGCGCGCATGGTTCGACAAACACATCGATGGCAACTACGACCGCGCCGACGAACTGCCGCTGATCGTGCACACCTTCAGTCATTACCGCCTGCATCTGCAGCCCTTGCGCATCGGCAAGGTCGCACTACGCCCGGCGGTACGCGACAATGACGACCTGCGCTGGGTCGCCCGCGCCGATCTCGCATCGCTGGGCTTGCCGGCGCCGATCCGCAAACTGCTCGACGCCCTCTAGGCGCGCACTCAGAGGAATCCGCATGTCCCGCACCGTGTTCTGCCAGTACCAGCAATGCGACACCGAAGGCCTGGATTTTGTGCCGTATCCCGGCGAGCTCGGCCAGCGCGTGTTCGCGCAGATCGGCAAGAGCGCATGGCAGGCCTGGCTGGCGCATCAGACCATGCTGATCAACGAAAACCGGTTGTCGCCACGCGACCCCAAGCACCGCGCGTTTCTCGAAGCCGAGTTGCAGAAGTTCCTGTTCGAACGCAATGCCGACAAGCCGGATGGCTATGTCGCGCCGATGAGCGAAGAATAAGCACGTCGGGATTCAGCGCGGCCAACAGACCACTGCGCTCACTGCCGGGCGGGCGCGGCCGGTAACCGGGATCGGCATGCATCACGCATGCCGTCCAGGTCCTGCGCAACCCTTCCTTCGGGCCGGGCACTGCTGGCCGCGGTTTTAGCCGTTGTCAGACAGGACAGAGCGAGCGCAGCGAAGGATAGGCCTGCAACGCAGCAGCCGCTACACGACCGCAGCGACCATCTGCAGGCGACTTCAGGGCATCGCACCGCCCTGAATCGCACCGCCCGAATGCGTGGCCTCAACCGACGCCGGTCGGCCCGTCCAGCAGCATGCGGATCCGCTTGAGCAGCTCCTTTTGCGTATACGGTTTGTTGACCACGTCGAACTCCGCGCCGCCCACGTCGGTGCGCTGAATGCTGGCGTCGGCATAGCCGGTGGTCAGCAGGACCTTGATCCTGGGCAGCATGCGCCGCGCCTCGCGGGCCAGCACCACACCATTCATGCCGCCGGGCATGATCAGATCGGTGAACAGCGCATCCACTTCCGCATGCTGCTCGAGTAACTCGATCGCCTCGCGCCCGCTGGCTGCAGAGAGAATGCGGTAACCGGCGTTTTCCAGGAACATCCTGGCCACCACCGCCACGTCCTGCTTGTCTTCCACCACCAGGATGGTTTCGCTGCCGCCCTTGTCGATGGCACGGCTCTTGACGGCCTGCAGGTCGTTCTCGAATTCGTTGGATGCGGGGAAATACAACCGCACCGTGGTGCCTTCGCCCACTTCGCTGTAGATGCGCACGGTGCCGCCGGACTGCTTGACGAAGCCGTACACCATCGACAGACCCAGGCCTGTGCCCTGCCCCTCGTCCTTGGTGGTAAAGAACGGCTCCATGACGCGGCTGGCCACCTCCGGCGGCATGCCCAAGCCCGTGTCGCTGACGGCAATGCTCACATAACGACCCGGCGCCAACTGGTGGTGCATGGCCAGATCGTGGCTGGTGATTTCCACGTTCTGGGTCTGCACGGTGACTTCCTTGCGCTCGGACTGTGCCATCGCATCGCGCGCATTGATCAGCACGTTCAACAGCGCCACTTCGGCCTGGGTGGTGTCGATCTGGCAGTTCCACAGCCCCTCTTCCAGCGACTGCCGCAGGCTGATGCCGCCCCCCAGCGTGCGCTCGGCCATGTTGTTCATGCCCGACACCAGGCCATTGAGATTGACTACCCGCCCCCGCAATTTCTGCTTGCGCGAAAACGCCAGCAATTGCTGGGTCAGGGTGGCCGCCTTGGCCGCGGCCGTTGCGGCATGTTCGGCGCTGAAGGCGATGCGTTCGGCATTCCTGGCGGCATCGCCGGAGACCATCATCTGGATCACTTCCAGATGCCCGGACATCACCTGCAGCAGATTGTTGAAATCGTGCGCGATGCCGCCGGTCAACTGCCCCAGCGCTTCCATCTTCTGCGCCTGGCGCAAGGCGTCCTCGGCATCGCGACGACGACTCACGTCCAGCTGCGAACCGAAGAAGTAGACCAGGTTGCCTTGCTCGTCGAACACCGGCGAGACGAACAGCGCGTTCCAGAACGAGGAGCCATCCTTGCGGTAATTCAGCACCTCGGTGGCGAATTCGCGGCGTTGCTCGATGGACTCGCGCACGTCCTGCACGCTGGCCGGATCGGTTTCCGGGCCCTGCAGGAAACGGCAGTTGTTGCCGATGATCTCCTCGGACGAATACCCGGTCATTTCCAGGAACGCCCGGTTGGCGAACACGATCGGATTGTCGGGCAGGTGCGGGTCGGTGACCGTCATCGGCATGCGCGTGGTTTCCACCGCGGCAAAAAAGATATCCGAGCGATGCTTCTCCACAGGCAGGCTGCGAGATTCGCTGATATGAGGCGCCCGCAGCTCTCCGTTACCAGGATCGTTCAAGTGCATGTTCTCCGCGGGGCCATTCCCGTGGCGATAGTCTAGTTGGGGCCGGTGAGTTGATTCCTCACATCCATGAGCCTTTCCCGTACGGCCGCGCCCGCCGATGCAACCCGGTGTGCGGGAGGCAGCACGCGCTAATGTGGCGCCACCTTGGAAAACACGTTGATGACCACCGCACCGGCCACGATCAGGCCCATGCCCAGCAGCGCTGGCGCATCCACCCGTTGTCCGTGCACGGCCCAGGCCACCAGCGAAATCAACACGATGCCCGCGCCCGACCACATGGCGTAGGCGATGCCGACCGGGATCACGCGCAGCGTCAGTGCCAGGAAATAGAACGAAATGCCGTAGCCCAGCACGGTGAGCAGCGATGGCCACATGCGCGTGAAGCCTCCGCTCGATTTGAGCGCCGCCGTGGCAGTGACTTCTGCGCAGATCGCGATTGCCAGGAATATCCAGTTCTTCATCGCCGCACCTTGCCCGTGGAATGCGGCGACCATAGCGGCAGGCACCGGCTTGCATGCAAGCCCGCCGCTGTGCGCCATTGCCTGCGCCGTCGCTTGCTGAAAGCAGGCTAATGAAGGCACGGCGGGCGAGCATTGGCAGGCAGGTGCATCGGTCGTTTTGCCGTAGCATGCGCGGGCAGCAAGCAGCTCTTGCGCTTCATTCGGCCGTTCTGGCGCCGTTGCGCGCGTCTTTCCAGCCAGCGCAGGCTCTGGCAATCATGCGATGCCACCATGCCGGGCTACCAGACCCAGATTCACGAGTTGACCTTCGGGCAACTGACCTACGTCATCCGCGCACTTGCCGATAAACAGCAATACGCCGATCCGGACGAGAGTGCGGCCGATGCCGGCATCTCCTCGGCGCAGTGGAGCCTGTTCGGGCAGGTCTGGCCTGCCGGCCAGCTACTGGCCGAAGCCATGGCCACGCGCCCGATCGAAGGCAAGCGCATTCTCGAACTCGGCTGCGGCCTGGGGCTGGCCAGCCTGGTGTTGCGCCGGCGCGGCGCCGACGTGGTCGCCAGCGATCATCACCCGCTGGCAGAGGTGTTCCTGGCGTACAACGCCGCACTCAACTCCCTGGACTCGGTGCCGTATCGCCGGCTCGACTGGGACGCCGGCGCGCTGAACATGGGCCAGTTCGACATGATCATCGCCAGCGACGTGCTGTACGAAACCCGCCACGCCACCATGTTGGCCAGCCTCATTCCCGCGCTGGCCAGGCCTTCGTGCGAGATCGTCATCAGCGATCCGGGCCGCGGCAACGCCAACGCGCTCTCGCGCATGCTGGCGGACATCGGGTTTTCGTTGGTCGCCGGCGAACGCCAGGCCGCAGCGCAGGTGGCCAAGGCGCCGCGCCTGTTCGTCTACCGGCGCAACATGGACAACTGGTAGCGGGCAGGCGGCTGAGGGCACCGTGCCTCAGGGCGCAGGCGTGTAGTCGGACAACAGCACCGGCTTGCGCGGATCGGCCTTGATCTCTTTGTGCTCGCTCAGGCGCAGCGCATCGGCGTCCGGCGTGTCGTCGGTATTCAGTTCCCAGGCTTCGATCACGCGCTTGTGGAACAGGAATGCACGGCGTGTGCGGGCGTAGCGGAAGGTGATGTAGTCGGTCCAGTGCTGGCCGCAGGCCACGCCATTTTGCACGGTGAAGTAGGCGCCCTTGGCCACCAGGCCGTGTTCGTCATCCAGAAACGGATCGCACTGCCCGCCCTCGTCGGCCTTGAAGATCACCCGCGTGTTGCGTGCGGCTTCGACAACGCCACCGTCCGCGGTCGCAACCAGAACCAGCAAGGTCCGCGCCGGCGCCGCGCGGCCATCCGCACGCAACGTCTGTTCTGCGGATGCACGTAATGCGACCACATAATCCTGCCGGCCATCGCCAGTCAGATCTGCGCTGGCGACACGCATCACCGACTGCCCGGCAGGCAATACGTTGGCAGCGGCTGCGGGCAGCGTGGCGGCGCCAGCTGGCGGCGCCATTGCCATTGCCATTGCCATTGCCATTGCCATTGCCATTGCCGCCGTCCACCACCAGCATCGTATTGTCATGGCCGTTCCCTCATCTGGTCTGCGTCGAGCGCGCAAGCATAGCCGGCCATCCTTGCAGTCGCGCGATGCCTGCGGCTCGACCACACGCTCGATGACGATGCCGACCTGGGCGCCGCTCAGGAGCGGACAGTAAGTCCACCCACCCAACTACAGACGGCGCCCCTACCGCACGACAGCGCTCAGTCGCGCTCTTGCACGGCCTCGCTCGGTGGATGCTTTCGACATCGTGCGCCAGAGGTCACCGTGCCGTTTAGCACCCCATCACCACGCAACCGCGCCTTATCATCGACGCAGGCGAAGCCGCGCTGCAGGCGCGCCAAGCCCGCACCGCCCCACCGGGCAACAGCCCTGCACCGCACTTCTTGGAACTCCATGAAACGATTCATCGCCTGTCTCGTACTCGCCACATGCTGCCTTTGCGCCACAGCGTCGGCCGAAGAGTTAGGGGCTTATCTGCGTACCCACTACCCCTCGTTGAGATACGTCGAGCGCTACCGCGCCACGCATCCGGAAGACGTGCTGGGCAGCGCTGACGCATGGGCGGCAAGCGCCAGACTTGCGCCCGAAACGACAGCCAGCGCTGTTTCGCGGCGCCTCGTCGGCCTCGCGGATCAGCACGTCGCGCTCACCGGGGCCAAGGCCGGCAAGACCGAGACCCTGGGCGTTCTGTTCAGAACCTCGAGCGATGGTCACATGATCGTGTGGCGCATCCTCGATGCGCGCATCACCGGCCTCGCGCAAGGCGACACGGTTCTGCAAATCAACGGAACCCCTACGGCGGCATGGCTGAAAAGCGCGGCAGACCTGACGTTCGGCGGCAACACGCGCGCGAGACAAGCCGAAGCCGCCCTGTCGCTCGCACTCGGCACCCCTGCGGCGCATCAGGTGGCCGGTGCCGGCAAGACGGTTGCGCTGCGCGTGCAGAGGTTTGCGCAGGCGCCGCGCCAGGTGGCGCTGCACTATCAGCCCATGACCCAGGAGCTTGCGCGCATGCTGGCATCGGCGGTCGACGTGCCCGATCTGCCGGAGGTTGTGCAAATCGGGAACACCAGG
The DNA here is from genome assembly GCF_040202385.2 of Xanthomonas sp. WHRI 6108. Taxonomy (NCBI): domain Bacteria; kingdom Pseudomonadati; phylum Pseudomonadota; class Gammaproteobacteria; order Lysobacterales; family Lysobacteraceae; genus Xanthomonas; species Xanthomonas sp. WHRI 6108. The sequence goes on from NZ_CP168198.1 coordinate 2,828,540, forward strand.
GTGGGCAGCATTCGCCTGGGCGCGTTTGCGCCGCAGTACAACCCCACGTTCACCCAGGCGGCGGACGCCAGGGAGACCGCAACGCCACAGACCAACGACCCGGACGCTGCCATGTTGGCCGGGTTTTGTGCGGTCACCCGGGAACTGATCGGTCGCTACGATGCCATTGCCGGGCGCTCGGATGTCATGCTGATCGACTTGCGCGGAAACATGGGTGGGTTCGCCCGCGAAGTTCGCGGATTTTCCTGGGCGCTCACTGGACGCAAGCCAGTGAAGACGTACGAGATGCGCGCCTCGGGAACGCCGGGAAGCGTGCGCCTGGAAGCGCTGCAGGACGATGCCAGCTGCGGCAGCGTCGCTTCGCACAAGCCGCTCCTCGTGCTGGTGGATGCAGGCACCCGATCGGCCGGCGAATTGCTGGCCGCCTACCTGTGGGCCAGCGGCGCCACGATCATGGGCGAGCGCACCATCGGTGCCGGCGGCGGCCGGGATTCGGAAAGCCAGGGTGTGGCGTTGGGCGATTCCGGATATCGCGCGCTTGTCAGCGAAAATTTTTATATTTTCGATCCGACGGAAGATCTGCGCGTTGGCGAGATGGACGAAGCGACGCTCGTTGATCGCGTGGCGGCAGACGGTTTTCGCCCGAGCCGAACGCACCCGTTCGCGACCCAGTCCATCGGCGTCGTGCCTGATGTGCCGCTTGCGATCGATGCGGCGGACTTGAACGATGGCGGTCAGGGTCTATTGCTGCGCGGCTTGGTCGCCGCCGGATTGACCAAGTGATTCTCCGCCGCTCCACCGCAGGCCTGTGAATACATCAGCGCTGATTGCGATCATGCCGCGTTGCATCGATCGCCGGATGCAGCCACTCCAGTGGCGATGGCAAGGCAATGGCGCGGCTACAACTGCCCAGCGACTGCCAGAGCTTTGCTGACTGCGTTGTTGGCGCGGTTGTCTTGGCGCGGTTGCGCTCGCGTCCAAGTAAGTGAGCATATTGCAACCCAGCCATGCAAAAGCGCGCAGGCCAATCAATCAACTACGGCATGACGTAAACCAGAATGCATTGCATGCCAGCAGGAAGAACACCTGCGCGCGGCGCTGCAACATCTCGAGCGGCGGTGCGGCCACTGCCGGTGCGGTGGCGCTGGAGGAACACGGCGCATCCGACCCAGGCCCGCGTGCTGCGCGATGCGGCGTTATCGGGGCAGCAGCACGTCGCTGACGGCTGCGCGCAAGCTCACGATCGCGCCTGGCGGTGTCGGCCGCGACAGCGGGCGCATCCTGCGCGAAGGACTGCAAATGCAACTGCATTGCGTGGTGCTGCTCCAGCGGAACGGTGAGCGACGGACTGCAGCGAGGGCTGGGGTATATCGACGCGCCGACCGACAAGGCGTTACTGCCCATCCAGTTCGCAGGCGCGGTATTCCTTCGGGTCGAGAAAATCCGCCAGACAGGACCCCACGCGCAAGGCCTGTTCCCGCGCATCGCCGCGATAGTCGCCCTCGCCCGCCCCTTCGATGGTGGCGATCGGTGCGGCGCGGTCGCGGTGATAGACGAATGCGGTCGACGACCAGCGCGTCTGCCCGGGCGCCTGACTTTCCATCGTCTCCACGCGGAACTCGCCGCAATACCCGTGGATCAATGTGCGTCGAAGTGTCTTGTGCGTCATGCGCAAAGTATCGCCATGCCGAGTTGAAGATGACGTGGAAACACGCGCCGACCACCCTGCGCATCTCAATGCGTGTCGCCGCACGACGCATAAACAGAGGCCAGAGACCCCTACCGGTAGTCGCATCGCATGGCGTCGAAACAGACAGCAACCGGCACAGCCAGCTGCAAGCGCTGGCAACCAGTGCAGAGTCAATCAAATCGAAGTGAGATGTTGCCGTCATCAGCAACGCGAAGGAATCACCCACTTGCGCTGCGAGACTGAAGAAATGGTGGCCGAGGACGGAATCGAACCGCCGACACGGGGATTTTCAATCCGGAGCCGCAAAACTAAGTAGTTGATCCTAAAGCCTTCCTCCAACTAACGTGGAGGAAGCGGGAATGAAACAGAAGGCTCTGACGCGGCATGACAAGCCGGCATTGGTGCAGAATTGGCTCAAGCTTCTGCTACTGACTTGGGCCATTTGGATCAGCCCAGCAAGCGCCGCTCAACGGATGACACACCTGTCCACCGAGCTCTCCCAACCAGGTGAGAGCATGGATGACTTCATCCTCCGCATAGCGCCAAAGCTGAACAAGCTCACAGCGGACCTGCGCGCGGAAGTGTGCGGAACAATCCGCACAGAGCAGGGTCAGCATGCCGTGGACATCCGCACCTACCATCACCGGTACAGCTGCTTCGTCGAGCGAGATGGACTGCTGCCATACGTGCATACCCATCCGAGCTTGCTGAAGGAGTGCTGGACGTTCAGCCTAGAGGACTGGAAGCGACCCGGGTATTTGGTGACGGAGATAGGGGTGCGCTACCAAGACACTCGCCGCTCGAGGAAAATCAAGCCGCCAGCTGGCCGGACGGTGCGATGAGGGGACTATCTAGCCGAGTGACGCGCGAACTCTGCCGCCACCTCGAAAGCTTGAGCGATCGGCAGCGTTACCGCCGGCGGTATCACTGGGCTTCCCGCGACCTTCAGCGACACGTCGGCCTCACTCGCCCCATTACGCCGAATCCTTGCCAGGACTTCTGAGTCCCCTGGACCGACACGCAGCACGTGCCATTCTTCCCGCTCGAATTTATCGCCGATGACAGAGTTGTTCCAGTTCATACCGCGAGGGAGAGACGGTAGCGTCACACCTTCGGGAGCAATGACGCTGGGCTCCTTAGATCGCTGAAGCGCGGCGCGATGTGCAGATCGTGATGGTATGGCTATCTATCCTGGATGTGGGTGCTGCAGGTCATGCTGCTAGCCGGTGCTCGTAGAACGGGTGCTGCTTGTCGTCGAAGATGGCGTACAGAGCACCCAGGTTGCTCGGATCCGGATTGAGCCAGGCGTCGAGGTGCTCGGGCTTGATGTTGATGATCGTCCGGTCATGGCCAGCGGCGGCGACCTCCGGCTCCGGCTTATCGGTGATCGCGGCGAACGACAACAGGTCGGGTTCGACGCCTGCGGGATCGCGCCAGTGCGACCGGAGGCACGCCACCAGCATCGGCTCGCCGGTGCGCGGCACGAACTCGATGCGCTGGTTCTGCCCGTTTGGGCCTTCGACGTTCTCGTGGAACCTGTCGGCCACCATCGCCCCTGGGTGTAGCCGAACTGCCGGCGCCAGAACCCTTCCAGGTTGTCGCGGCGGGCATTATAGGTGCCGGGAGATTTCCGGTCGTACATCGCCGGCGTGCCGGCCGGGCGGCACTGGTAGCGCATCGGCTTGATGACACGCGGGCCGTTCTCCACCACCAACACCGGGCAGTAGACGCCCGGGAATATCCGGCCGCGCGTGCCCTTGAGCGTATCGAGACGCCGCTGGGCCTGTTGGATCTTGTTCGTGCCGATGCGCACGTCCTTGCCCGTAATGGCGCCGTCCTCAATGACGTCCGCCATTCCGGAAAAGGCCTGCCAGAAGTGGCAACGGTCGGGGCTGCTCTTCAATAGCGCCGGCACCGCGGCATCGAGGTTTTCGAGATGGGTTCGGAGTTGGGCTCTTTCCATGCCCGCAGTATCGGCACGGCCATCTCAGGGCGTGAGACAAGGGGACCTAGAATCTGCCGACATGGACACCCCGCCCCCCAGCCTCTTCGAACAGCTGCAGCAGCGGCTGGCGTGCACTTCCGAGCCGCTGGAAATGCTCAACCAGTTCGAAGCGGAGCTGCTGTATGCATTCCCTTCCGAGGCGACCGTGATTGTCGAACTGGTTGCGTCCTGGGGCCATCGTCCGGGTGCGCTCACACACGACGACCTTCAAGGCTACGTCTAGGGTGCCGGCTTGGCGCTGCTCAGGCGCCACGCGGGCGAGCGGCCAGTGGCCCCCGTCCGGCATCTAATAATCGGCTATCTTCCAAGCGGCAAACATAAGCAAATTGCTTTTCGCGTTGTAAGGCTTTTCTGCCCTCGGATCAACATCGATTAGCGGCCAGCCGGATGTTAAGCTCATATTAGGCTAAGGGGACGACAAGCGCACACCAAGGCGGGTAGAGGGCAGCGGTTTAACCTTCTTCGCGCCCGTATGACTCTCAAGCATAGATTCGAACCGCTTGAGTCGATCCTCAATCTCAATCGACTTCTGCCCGTGGACGAGGGGCGATATTTTTCCAAGCGAAAAGGCCCGATCCAACTTTTGCCGCTGAGATTGCGTCTTTATAATATTAATTCTAAGCTGCGCTATTGCCATCAATGTATTAAGGCGATACTCAACTACCGAAGAGTCGTTCAGATTAAGTAGAGTTACAGTGTGAGCCCCATGAAAGTCCTTTGAGTTAACCTCCCCAGAAGCCTTATCAAAATGGAGATGAGAGGCCATAACATGATCACACGGATTCACAATAACCGGACCCTTTTTTTCGTCTATAGGCCAGTAATCGCTTTTGTAGGTATTACAATTTCCACAACAGTAATACAAATTTTCATAATCACACACAAGTGCGGGAAATACTGACTTAGGCCGATAGTGATCGACACCAAAAGATAAGTTAGGCGCACTTGTGTCGGGTTGACGGCAGTAAACGCAAGTGCGCCCAAATTCCAGCTGTAGATACTTTTTATAAGTACGATAACGCCTAAACTTTCTGGGATTTTGCACCCTTTTATGCTTTCCCTTCGGATAATAAAATACTTCCATCAATTAAAATCCAAACATTAAAGTTCAGCTAGGAATTCGTCAAATTCACGACTCTCTTGCTCTAAATACTTCATCTCATTCACCGTCCCCTCGAGAAATGCAACTTGCTTGTCCGAAACGCGAGGAAGACGTTGCGCAAGACGCCTATTTAGGATCTCTAAACGCGCAATTATTTCCGAATTGTTCCCCTCTTGAGAAACATAGCTCGCTGCTAAGATTTTCACACGCTGCGCAGCAAGGCGTTCTATGTCGGACTTTTCAACCCCGCCAATTGCAAAACCAGTATTCTTATGAGACGCGAGCGCTATAACTTCCGTAGAGGTAGGCAATTTCGAATTGGCGACAATAGGGTTAGCTGTATCACCGCCACCAATGACTGTTGTTTTCTCCAGCTGCCCGCTTCGCTCGGCAGTAGAAATTAGTTGAGTAAACTGACTTTCAAACCTTGGCTCAGAAATTACCCAGGCAGATCGGCCAGAAAATCTCGACGACGAGTCCCATACTTCATTTGGCAACGTATAATCCATAAATTCCTCAATAGTTAACTATATAAGAATTGCCGTGCCTTATCGCCCAATGACCAATCAAAGACATTAAAAGCAACGCCATGAAGTCCGTCTAAAATGCTGATTGTATCTCCCAAAGAAACTTCGTTGTAGTAGGCGTCGATGTCAATATTATACTTAGGCATTTCTCTCGGCGCGTCCCTTTTGATTCCATGCTGAAGCAAAAACCCAGCTCTACCCGAAGGTTCACCACAAACAATGCGCCCTTGGAAGTCATCAATTAATCCAAGCCCTTCGGATAAAATCGGAGCCACCAACTCAGGATTCAACCACCCCTCAAACGATTCCTCAGCGCCATTTCGCAATGTGTTCATATACCGAAGGCCAATGCGCGTCCAGAAATCGCTGTCGATCACGTCTTTTGCGGCGTCTAGAACCTCCTGAACCCTAGCTTTGAGATCAGCGTAACCTGAATAAGAGGCTGATTCTACGGATAGCGAGCTCTGCTTCACAGAAACGGCCCAGGAACCACGCAGAGATCGTAAGACATGTGAGTGTACGGGCTTCCCGCCACTAAACTCGCCTGAAAAAGTGACTTCACTCACCTTTTCAAGCTGAGGATATTTTTTTCTAAGCCGCTTAACCAATACAGCTGGAGGACTCGAATCCCCAAACTCAAGCAAGGTTGGGAACCGCAGCTCACACACCAATGTGCCAACCAAACTCTTCCTGAACTTATTCACGTTCGGGGACGCATACCTAATTAGGCTCGCTAGCTCTTGCGCGTCATTCATCTTATTGGCGGTGGCAAAGGCGTGGGGAAGCCTAAGTTTGCCACGGATTGTTGTAACTCGCATGTCAGCGGCATGACCGGCCCGAGCGCGTCGGCACCACTATTCGTTGTGGAGACCACCGGAATAGCGTACTTAGGAGCTTGCAAGTCCCCATCTTAATTCGTCCACCTAGCCCCCGAAGGACTGCTCAGCACTGGCCGAACTGCTGGAGATGGCACTGTCCGTTGCCGACGCGATCAGTGCCTTGAGCTTCCAGCCCTCCAGCGCCTTGGTCGCTTCCGCGCCGGGATAGCGGATGGCGTAGGTCGGAGCGATCAGGTCGGCGATCGGCGACGCCAGCACGCCGAGGGCGGTACCGCGGTCCTCGACTTGGAACGTGACTGTGCCGGTATCGTTAATCGGGTTCCAGATGATCGTGATCTGCTGCGCAAGCGGGTCCGCATCCGGGTCCGGCATCACCACGTTTGCATCGTAGGCGGCGCGGGTAGCCGCCTTGATGCCCAGCAGCAAGTGCACGCCAGGCTCGGTGACCGTTTGGCCCGGCACCTCCACTGCCCTGGCAGTCGCCGGGTAGACATCAGTCGTAGCCGGCGCGGTGATGTCGTAGCTGCGGCCGATCAGGTCGCTGATCTGCACAGTGAGCACGCGCAGGAAGAATCGCTCCAACGTCTGCGTCCACCCATCCGGGTGCGGCTTGGTGGTCATCTGCTCGAGGTGAAACTCGACCGGCCCGTCGTTGGTGGCCGGGTTCCATCGGATCTCGATGCGCGGCGACACGATCTTTGTCTGCGTGCCGAAGGTAGGGTTTTCGCTGATGAGCATGGTCAGTATCCAGTAACGTCAAGGATGGGGGCGCGCACCCAGGCCTGGCCGTAATTGCCAGGGGGCGGCTGGGGAGTTCCGCTAGTGCCTGTGCGCAGCTCCTGGGCAGTATCAATGGTGGCAATCGACGCGACATTGCCGTTGATATTGACCACGCCCTTGCGCCACAACTGCTGCACCTGCCATTGCGGGCCGCCGCCGACGAGGCCGCCGATAGCGAGCATGATGTTGCCGGTGGAGCCGGCCAGCGCAGCGTACGTCCGACCTGCAGGCAAGGTGATCGAGCCACCCTGATTGGCATTACCCTGCAGCAGCCCGCGCACTTTCATGTACTTGAGGGTGGCATCAAAATGCACCTCATCGGTGTCGGGATTGGTGACCACCAAGTAGTCTCGCCGCCCGAAGTTCGGATAGTCGAAGACCATGGCAGTGAAGCTGCCGCTGGTGGTGAAACCGGTGAAAGTGAAGCTGTTCCCGCTCTGGGTTCGCGTTGCAAGCGTGGCATTGTTCTCACCCAGAAACGCAAGAACTGGATTGGTGCCGGTGACCGTCAGGCTTCACGTCTTCAAGACGCCACTACCGGTCGGAGTGATCGTCTGCGTGGACGCCTTCGCCAAGTTCTTCCACGTCTCGGAGATCACGACCCGATTCGGGCCGGCCTCGAAGATTGCATAGGCCATCAGAACCTCCCATAGAACAGAGTGCCGCCTGCTCGCGCTCCGAAGTTCGCTCCCGGCGACGACCAACTGATCGTGTTGCCGTCATCGCTGAGGTACCGCAGCAGGCTGTTGCCTGCGCCGGTGTCGGCTACGAACCAGTAGTACAACTGGTTGGCGCTTCCGGTGACCGGTACCGGCACGGAGCCGTTGCTGCCGCTCGCGATTGCGACAGCGCCCATGTGCTGTGTCAGCAGATCCGAGTCGGCCTGATCGGTGATCTGCAGCAACACAACGCCGGTGTCGGCGTCGTTGATGATCAGGACGTTTGTCATGTCACTCCATACCCGAGTGCCACCAAACGGCGACCGTTGGGGGCGTATGCGTAGAACTTCCCGCCCACGAACTCGTTGCGACCGCCGCCAGGTGTGGCGCTGATGATCTCCACCACGTCAGCCGAAAACGTGATCTTGCCGATGGTGCCATTGTTGACTGAACGCATGCCGATGACCCTGTTGTTGACGTCAAGCGCCCACGTGTAAGAAGCCTCGTAGTTGGCCACCCCGTTCTCCACGCTGGTGATTCGTGTGGACATCGACTGGCTCACCTGCGCGTACTTCGCATCGATACCACTCGCGGAAGGCTGCCACTTCGAAGGCTCGGTCTGTGCTGCACCGGCCTCCTCCAGCATTGGCATTAGCCAGAACACGTAGGGGTTGCTGCCCTGCCCCGACCACAGCTGGATACGTGCGGCCACGGTCCCTGACGGAGATGTCACAGCGACAAACGGGCGACGCCAGTTTTCAATCAATCTGCCGCCGCCACCGCCGGGGTCGTAGGGCAGCTCGGTGGTCTGCCCGCCGTTACCGATCTCATTGCCATTGACGTCGAGAAACACGACGCGGGCAAAGACCCCATAGGCGCGGTTTGCCGCTACGTAGATCGACAGCATGTACCGCTTGTTGGCCTTGGCAGCGAACGGAGCGGTGTTCCACATGTAGATGCAAAAGACATTGCGCGGGTCGCTCCATCCGAAGCATGCCGGCGATCGCGTTGCCACTGCCCCAGTCGCGCGCCAACTTGCGGCTGCGCGATGGGCGGGTCACCTCATGGGCGCGTGCTAGTACGCGCAACTGCTCGTTGCGCTGGGCGAGCTCGGTTTCCTTAGCCGTGATGACATCGGCGGCGCGGGCCTCAATGGCACGCACGTTCCGGTCGTGGGAAATAGCGACGCTCAGCCGGTCGCGGGCAACAACAGCGGTAGCCATCAAGTCCGGCCACCGAAATCAACCGTCGCCCAGCGAGCGCGACGGCCAGTACAGGCCTGCCGGTCAACGGCGGCCTGCCACTCCTGACGGCCCTTGCGGATCTCGGCCAGATCCGCGCGGGTAAGCATGCGCTCACCGAACCGAACGCTCTGCCCTTGCAGCACGGCAATTTCTGCCTGCTGGTACGTGGTGAGCATTTCCTGAGCCGTCTTCATGACGAGTCAGGCTAGGGATTGAGATCTCCCATAACTAGGCAAAACCTGCAACGAAGGCTTTCCCCAAACAACTGAAAGTCATGGATTTTCTACAAAAGTAGTCTCCACTTTTGGCAGAATCGCTACACATGGCCAAAATTGGAAGTGTGAGCAGACAACAGCCGCTCGCATTGATCCAATGGGGATTTCTAGAACGCACCGGTTCAAAATGCTATTCTCAGAAGGCAGGGGAAGATTTTCACCACAAGGAGCGTCATATGAAGTGGATTCATCGCGCAGCAGCACTCTCGTTGTTGGCACTTTCGCCCAGCCTGGTCATAGCACAAGCGAACCAGGCTGCGCCGCAGGCTGTCACTGCAAGCGTCTGGGCCGACGTTCAACCGCAAATTCAGGCTTCCATACAAACTTTTGTAAACAAGCAGAAGAGATATCCAGGTCAAGACACGACGATCGTTGCGCGCGTTTCATACGAGCCATCGACTAGACTTGTGATTATTGACCTTGGAAGGGGCTTTCTCCCCAAAACCATGACGAAATGGAAGGAGGGCTTTAGTCCAACTTATAACCAGGTCAGCCAGTACGGACACGACTTAGTCGACAATATATTTGATGTCTCGACAGTCACACTCCGCTTTGACGGCTTGTCCATCAATGAAATATTTCCAGATGATTTCCCCGTACAAGTTGCCAAGATTGAGTCACCCAATCCTCCATCCCCTCCGACCCTCTTATTAAACCCAGGGGGCGGATACTATTACAATCTAAAAAGTAAAAAATGGGTCACACAACAAGCCAAAGCCAATGAAATTGATGAGGACGTAATCACCTCAACCCTCGCATCATTGACTGATGACAAAATTAAATCTTATTGGCCATATTTAACGTACAAACCCTACTTTTCCAATGTTGTATTCAGCCGAGAGCTTGGTAACTATTGGGTTGAACCGATCAGCAAAGTATCTCATGAAAGGCTTGGTACAAGGTATTACACAAAGGCACTATACCCTGACAAAAGCGCTACGTTGTGGAACATCTTCCCCCAGGGCACCGACGACACAGCGCGAAGCCATTTGCGCGAATGGGATGAAGATTATGCCGCCAGGGCGCTCTATGCGAACCTTTTGAATGCAGATTATCTCATCACCTTTCACACGAACGGTGGGTCGGCGGTGAAAAAGGGCATCGAGGTTGTGGTTCAGACCGGTAGCCCTGGCGCCCAACAACTTGGGAACAGCATTCTTTGCTATGCCAAAGAACAGATACATGCCGACCCCGCCTATAGCGACTTCAAAATTGCAGGAAGCGTTACTGAATTAGATAAGATCGAAAACCGCCTAAGCACCATGCCAGCAATTAGCATAGGCGTTGGATATACCACCGATGTTGCAGATGCCAACGCACTGAAAGATCAATTTTTTAGAGAAGCTCTCGCGAGAGCGATCGAGAAAGGATTGAGACTTCGGGCTGAGCCTTGCTCACCCTTTAAATTGGTTAGTGTTGAGAACGCAACTACGGGCCCATGGCAGAGTGTTTATCCGAAACTCACCTACTCGGGCGACTTCGACTACTGGCTCCACGCGGAGACAACCTTCATTAGTTGCCCCACCAATGACTGCAAGGTAAAAAAGTTCTCCGAGGTTCACAACCCGGATAAAACCAATAAAACCATAGAACTGGACTTTCATTGCCCAGGACCTTTAAAGGCTCCTTTAACCTACATCGCCAAGACGAAAATCTTCGACAGATATAACGTGCAAGGCGGCGAAGTTCAGCATCAATACACTTGTAAAAATTAGTATTTCCAAGCCCGGGCGCGCTAAGCGCCAGGGAATTTTCAAGAGCCCGCTCTGTTGGAGCGGGCTTTCAGCCCGCCTGGAAACAACCTGTACAGATGAGCTCTGGACAAACCGTGTTTGGCGGCCACGGAAGCAACCGGCACGCCCGCGTCCAGGTCTGACTCGATGGCTTGCAAGTGATGGATCCTTGGTCTCGCAGGGAAGTATGGCCGTTCTCCTGCAAAGCACCCCAATATGGATTCTGCGAACGGCGCAGCGAGCTGACGGCTTACGCCGACGTCTCGCTGCATTGCAGAGATGATGCGCTCGCGAAGCTGATCCGCCGATTTCTTTTGTTTTTCCATTAGAGCGACCACCCATCCCGTGCGAATCCGGTCACACGTGTCTGATGGAAACCTGCGGCTTCACGGGAATCCACTGGTGACTTCGGAGTGCACCGCAAATCTTGTTCAGAAGCGTTGACATCCTGATCGAATAATCCGTTCGTAGCCGGTTGATATTGTTTTTCCAGCATCACCCATTGGGACTCACTAGTCACATCAGCCTTCACTGCGGGCGCGAGCGACGCCCATATCGCATACACAGCCGTATCCAGCGGCTCGTTTCTCGCCCCTTCGGCTTGATCCAATAACCTGACTCTTTGTCGTAGAACTCCACCGTAAGCCCCTTGTAGTACGCCGGCAGCAGCGCGCCCTGATCTGGATTAATTGGATCCAGCACCTCATCACCATGGCCAGACGCTGGCGCTGATGATCTGCACCGACTGGATCTGGGCTGGCCTGTACGACGGCAAGGTCACCCCGTCGCTAGATGGCTGCGCCGTTGCGCCGCGCCTGCGTGCACGCACCACCGCCCGCCATCTGTGCATCGGCAGCGACACGTTCGCACTGGCACCACGCGTGCTGCTGCGTGCAACGCGCTGCTGCGGCAACACGGCGTGCAGGTGCGGGAGCCACGCGCATGAACCGCACTTATCAGCGCGCCCTCGCCGTTGGCTGGACAGTCGTGGCAATCACCGCGGCCATCTGTGTGCCGCTGCGCCTGGTCGAACTCCACACGGCGCATCGCAGCGCCGGCGCAACGCACGCGGTGGATAGCGAGCAATCGCCCGCCCTCCCCCACGTTCGGCTGGCGCAAGCGGAGGACTGACATGCGCCAGGAAGCCATGCCGCTGCCGCCCACCATTCCGCAGTGCCAGCCGGGCCACCGCCCGCAGCTGGTCACCACCCACGGCGCGCCGCACCGCTACCGCATCGGCGGCCCGGCGCCGACCACGTTCCACATTGAGTGCTGCCGGTGCGGCAGGGCCACCGCGCCAAGCACCAGCCGCGCGCTCACCGAGAGCCGCTGGACCGAACCTACCGGCCAGCACCGCATCCCGTTGTCCCACCTGAGCCGTGCGTGCGAGCAGCTGTTTGCCCAGCTGGCGCACGCGGCCCTCGCCGCCTGATCGAGGTCACCATGCATCTCCAACCCAAAGCACAGGCCGCGCTCAAGGCAGCCTACGGCGCCCAGGGCCGCACCCTGCGCCGCACCCGCGGCGGCTTTGCCGCCATGCCCGCACAAGTGCAAACCAGCGGCCCCGTGCAGATCCAGGCGTTCACCCGCCGCTGCATCAACTGGCTCGACGAAGCCGGCCTGGTGCAATTCGACGACCCGCAATTCCCCAACGTCATCACCCTCAACCCGCGCGGCATCGCCTACGCCGAGCAGCTGCTGCGCGACGAACCCGCTGCACGTAGCAAGGCAGGTGCGCAATGAGCGCCTTCGCCCTCTCCACCGTCCGCCACAAAGACCGCGAACGCGCCGACTTGGCCAACGACCTCAAGGCCTTCGCCAAGCGCGGCGGCAAAGTGCAGAAGCTGGGGACCACGCCCGTGCGCAGGAGCCTCTCGCGGCGCGAGGTCAATGATGCGCGTCCAATCAAGACCCGGGAGAACGTGCTTTGAGCCAACGTATCAGAGCCGTGAACCCGGCCCATTTATTGCTTATCCGCATCGCCGCCGCGCTCAGCAGCGTTCAACCGCTTAGCCTCCTCTTCAGCCTTCTGTGCGTTGAATGCGCGTATTTCTTCCACGGTAAACACCTGGATACCTGGAAGGTCCGCAAAGTAGATATGCAATTTGTCTTTTGTCTCCCCCATCAGCTTCACGACTTCCTTTACCTCCGCCAGCAGCTTCGGCCGGATACGTACCAAATCGATCCCAGCCGCAGTATCAAGGCCTTCGGAGAAGAGAGTAATGCTGGACCAGTTGGTCCTATTGTTTACGATCTCGATCGCCAAGTCGTCCGGGAAAACGTCAAGCTGATCGATAAATCGATCATGCATCTGAAAAACCTCTTTATTGAGCGGCTTTTCATAGATTTCTCTAAATTGATCTTCATTGTTCGGGTTGAGAGCACCGATCAACTTGATCAAAGCGAGAAGCTCGCGAGCGGCCTCTGTAAGCTCCCGATCAAAAATTTTCGCGAGTCGCCTAGCCTTGGACTTTCGAGATTCTTCCTGACGATTCAACTCCGCAATTTCGCGCTCGCGTGTCGAGGTCAGTTCTTGAAGCCTAATCTCGTCGGCACGGTTTCGCTCCATATTTCGATGCTTGTTTTCACTTTTAATCGCGATCATTGCCACTACGACAGCAGCAGACGTCGCAATTGCGGCCAGAGCATCCCAATCGAGTACACAAGCAGCACTCAAGGGGGCACATTGAACGACGCCGTCGAGCCAGCACATTGGAATCCCTTCTACGTTGCAGAGATGGCCATTGTGCGCTCACGGCTGGATCGCAGGACCACCCTCTCTCAAGAGAACTTCACGGCCGGGACAAACTGCAAGCTAACTCAGCCGGAACTTTTAAATGGCTGACGGCTCGCACTCCTTCAACTTCCCCGCTCCGCAGGTCTCGTGCCTGCGCCCCGGCGAAATCGTGGTCGACCTGTTCGCCGGTGGCGGCGGTGCCAGCGAGGCGCTGAAGCAGGCGCTCGGCGTCGATCCGGTCCTGGCCTACAACCACGACGAGTGGGCGATCGGCATGCACGCGGCCAACCACCCGCTGACGACCCACCACCGCGAAGATATCTGGCATGCGGACCCGCGCAAAGACGTCGCAGGCCGGCCCGTGGGCTGGTTCCATGCATCGCCAGACTGCACGCACTTCAGGCAGGCCAAGGGCGGCCAGCCGCGCAGCCGCAAGACGCGCGCCTTGTCGTGGGTAGTGCTGAAGTGGGTCGGCCAACTGCGCCGTGCCGACGAGCGCAACGACACCAATACCGCACCGCGCATCCTGTCGCTGGAGAACGTGTGGCAGATCCTCACCTGGGGTCCGCTGGTGGCCAAGCGCTGCAAGATCACCGGCCGCGTGATCACGCTCGATCTGGTGATGGACCCAGCTACCGGGCGTATGGTCAACCGCGTGGCTGCGCGCGGCGAGCAGGTGCCGGTGGCGAATCAGCAGCTGGTGCCGGACAAGCGACGCAGCGGGCGCACCTGGCGCCAGTTTGTGGACGCACTGGAATCCAAGGGTTATCGCGTGGAGTGGCGCAAGCTGACCGCCAGCGATTACGGCGCCGGCACCAGCCGCGAACGGCTCTTCCTGCTGGCGCGACGCGACGGTCAGCCGATCGTGTGGCCGGCGCCGACGCACGGCACTGCACCGGGCTTGCAGCCGCGCGTGCGCGCCGCTGACTGCCTGGACTTCGCTATTCCCTGCCCGTCGATCTTCACCCGCAAGCGTCCGCTGGCGGATGCCACCCTGCGCCGCATCGCCAAGGGCGTCATGCGCCACGTGCTGCGGTCGGCCGACCCTTTCATCGTGCCGGCCACGCACCAGGGCTCGGACCGGGTCAACGACATTCAGGCGCCGCTGCCGACGATCACCGCCGCAAACCGCGGCGAGCTGATGCTGGTCGCGCCAGAATTCGCGCCCTTTATCGCTGAGCATGCGAACAGCAGCCACACGATCGGCAGCATGCGTGCAGATGAGCCACTGCGCACGATATGCGCCGGGGTGAAGGGCGGGCACTTCTCGGCCGTGGCGCCAATCCTGGCCGGTGTGGGCGGCCGTGCCGGACAGTCAGAACCGCGATCAGGCGCCGAGCCTCTCTACACAATGACCACAAAGGCAGACACCGCGCTAGTTGCGCCGCTGCTGGTACAGACCCGCTACGGCGAGCGTCAGGGCCAGACACACCACGCCCTGGATATTCAGCAGCCCCTCGGCACGGTCGTGGCCGGCGGCGTGAAGCACGCTACGGTGGCTCCGATCATGGTGCAGGCCGGTCATGGCCAGGGGCGGCCTGGCGGTGTGCAGCGCTGGGGCGTCGGCAGCAAGGATGCCCGCACACCGGTGGGGACGGTGACTGCAAGCGGCAGCGGCGGGCACGCGGTCGCATGCGCCTTCCTTGAGCAGGCGAACAGCGGCTTCTACGAAGGCGGTGGCCGCGACGCGCGCGAGCCGATGAGCACCATCACCGCGACCGGCAGCCAACAGCAGCTCACAACCGCGCACTTGGTGACAATGCGCAAGAGCGCACACGGCCAGGATGCAGCAGATCCGCTGGGCGCGGTGTGCGCCGGCGCGGTGCATCACGGCGTGGTCGAGTGCAAGCTCAGCGCCGAGCAGCAAGCCGGCGCGCTGCAAGTCGCTGCGTTCCTGGTGAAGTACTACGGGAGCGGCATCGCCGTGGACCTACGTGAGCCGCTGGACACCGCGACCACGCGCGACCGCATGGCCCTGGTCACGGTAACGATCCACGGCACGCCGTATGTCATCGTCGATATCGGCCTGCGCATGCTCAAGCCGCACGAGCTGTTTCGGGCCCAGGGCTTCCCGGCCAGCTACCAGATCCAGCGCACCGCAGACGGCCGCGCCATCAGCACCAGCGCCTCGGTGCGAATGTGCGGAAACAGCGTCAGCCCGCCACCGCTGGTCGCCCTTGCGAAAGCCAATCTCAACATGGCGCCAGCACCGATTGTGGTGGCCGCATGACCAGTGTCCCGTCGGCTGAGCGCTCGCCATCGCGCAGCACAACATCGCAGGCAGGCCACGCCATGTCTAACGAAGTCGCCCCACGATCAAGTGCGATGCCGAAGGCAGGTACTGATCCAAACCGTGGCGCCATGTCCTTAAGAAACGGGGTCTTCCTCCGGGCCTCTCTCACCCATAGAGATAGCTTCGCGAGCAAGCTTTACGGCGGCTTCGTGCGCTTGATTTACATCATCGAATTTCGTCGCACTCCAACTCCAGACATCGTCGTTGAGTCGATAGCCCGCCTTGAAGCCCCCTTGCGCATGCACGCCAGATCTAGCTTCGTATCGCACATGGTTAAAAACGTTACTGGATTTTCTACCCATTACAGCAATCTTCATGTCAGCAGCTCAAGGTGGATTGAGGCAATTAGGTTACACCGCTGCATCTTCCGACGACTCGTAAAGAATGGCGCTGCAGCGGAGGAGGCAGATGGTTGATGCCGGAGCCACCGAGGTGATGACGCTCCCGCAGGCCGCTGATTATCTGAAGCTCCACCCAGTCACCCTGCGCGGAATGATGAAGACCCGCAAGCATCCACCCGGCCGCAAACTCGGCGGCCGATGGAGATTCCACAAGGCGGCACTCGACGCCTACCTATCCGGTGAACCATGGCAAGAAGCCCTACACCCTCGTCCCACGCGGCAAGAAAAACACCTGGTACGTCCGCTACACCGACCCAAGCGGACAGCGCGTATTTCGAAGCACTGGGACTGCCGACCGGACGCTTGCAACCGAGTGGGCGTCAAAGCTCCACGCCGAAACGTACCGAACGAGCCGCCTAGGCGAGAAACCACAGCGCCGATGGGTCGAAGCAGTGCCGCGCTGGCTGGCCGACAAACAGGCCAAGCGCAGCCTCGGCAAAGACCTGCATAACCTGCGCTGGCTGGATGCACATCTGCGTGAGAAAACGCTGGGCGAGATCGACTCGGATCTCCTTGCGGAGCTGCTGGTCCTCCGCATGGCCGAGCCGCGCGTGAAGCGCGCTGGCCGTAAGGACGAACGCACGACCTCCCGTTGCACCGCTGAGAAGATGCTTGCATTGATCCGCTCGATCCTGCGCGCGGCGCACAGCTGGGGGTGGCTGGATCATGTCCCTGCGATGCGCCTGCAAGAAAACGGCAAGGCAAAAGAGGACTACCGCTGGCTCACCGTGCGGGAGGCTGAGAGGCTGCACGACGAGTTAGCCGAGCACCTGCGTGCGCCCTACCTCTTTGCGCTGGCCACCGGCTGGCGCGAGCAGAATGTGCTGCGCCTGGAGTGGAGCCGGATCGATCTGCGCCGCAAGGTGGCATGGGTGGCCGGCATCCAGGTCAAGGCGAAGCGCGCGATCGGCTCACCGCTCAACGACCAGGCCATGGCCGTGCTGGCCACACAGAAGGGCAAGCACCCGTGCTGGGTGTTTCCGAACGACGAGGGCGAGCCGTACGACCGTGGCAATAACCACGGCTTCAAGGCAGCCCAGCGGCGCGCACGCATCGCGCCACTGCGTTGGCACGATCTGCGGCACACCTGGGCGAGCTGGCACGTCATGGCCGGCACGTCGCTGCGCTCACTCATGGAGCTGGGTGGCTGGCGCTCGTACCAATCCGTCTTGCGCTACGCTCACTTGTCGCCGGAACACCTGGCGATCGACGCAGCACGTCTACCGACTTCGGCAACTGGTGCAAAATCGGATCAAATCACCTGGAAGGCTGTTGGATCAGCAGCGGTTAGAAGGGGCGAAGTGCCCGCGCTGCAACGCTTAGAAATGGTGGCCGAGGACGGAATCGAACCGCCGACACGGGGATTTTCAATCCCCTGCTCTACCAACTGAGCTACTCGGCCACTATCGCAACATGCTGCCTGCGTTGCGAGGACGCGCATCATAGCGAGCAGGCGCAGTTTGAGCAAGCGTTGCGATGAACTTTGTTGCGGCCTGACGTCAGGGCCTGCATTTCTTGCGCCGGTTCACGCCGCGCGGCGGGGGCGATGGCCTAGCCTGCGCGCGCCAACCGGAGATCGTCATGCGCCTGCCTCGCCTGCTGTTGTCGTTCCTCCTCCTGCTGCCGCTTGCTGCGTCTGCGCAGCAACCGGTGCGTGCGGTGACGCAGCTGGACCTCTCGCGCTATGCCGGGCAATGGCATGAAATCGCGCACCTGCCGGTGTCGTTCCAGAAGAAGTGCCGCAGCGACATCACCGCCAGCTACACCTTGCGCGACGACGGACTGATCGGCGTGCGCAATGGCTGCCGTACCGCCAATGGCACCATGGCGCAGGCCGAGGGAGTGGCGAAACCGGTCGCCGGCCACGCCGGGCAGTTGCAGGTGCGCTTTGCGCCGGAGTGGCTGAGCTGGTTGCCGCTGGTGTGGGCCGACTATTGGGTGATCGCCCTCGACCCTGACTATCAGTGGGCGATGGTCGGCGAGCCGGATCGCAAATACCTGTGGATCCTGTCGCGCTCGCCACAGATGCCGCGCGCGCAGTTCGAGCAACTCAAGCGTCAGGCCACGCAGATGGGCTACGACCTGTCGCCGCTGATCGTGGCTGCGCCCTTGCGTTGACGCCAGCAGCCTGAACGCAGGCCGTGCCGCGTGATGTGCCGCAACGCCTGCATACGGACACGCCGCAAGGCAGCAAGGCAGCGTCCGTACTGCGTAGTATTCTTGGCGCCGCCTTACACCCGCCAAGGACCTCAGTACATGCGTCGTGCCTACCGTCTCCTGATCGTGTCGCTGGCCTGCGGCCTGCTGCTGAGCGCCTGCGGCGGTGCGGTCCGCCGCGTGTCCGAGCCGGCCGCCAGCATCCAGCAATTGACCGTGCGTGCCGACGGCTCCTGGTCGGTCGATCTGCGGCTGCAGAACTACAGCAGCATCCCGATGCAGTTCGAGCGCGTGGCGCTGGAGATTTCCGCCGGCGATCAGCTGGCCGGCAAGCTCGACCAGAGCGTCGGTATCTCGATCGGCCCGGAAACTGCCGACGTGGTGACCGTCAGCGTGCAGCCGACCTCGCTGGGCCGACTCACCGTGGCCGATGTGCTCGCCGGCGGCCGCTCGCTGCCTTACTCGCTCAAGGGCACGGTGTGGGCGACGCCGCAGGACAAGAAGCAGCGCGATTTCAGCGTCGAGTCGCGCAACACGCTCAGCCCGGCCCCCGGCCTCAACGGCGTGCTGCGCTGACGCGCACGCCTTCCCGCACTCGTTTGAAGGATTCCGCATGAGCAGCTACACCGCCCCGCTGACCGATTTCCGCTTCGCCCTGCACGACGTGCTCGGCGCGCAGGCCCTGTTCGCCCGGCTCGGCTATTCCGACGCCAGCACCGACATCATCGACGCCGTGCTCGAGGAAGCCGGCCGCTTCACCGCGCAGGTGCTGGCGCCGCTCAACAGCATCGGCGACGAAATCGGCTGTGCCTTCGACAAGAGCACCCACGCGGTGACCACCCCGCCCGGCTTCCGTGCGGCCTACGACCAGTTCGTGGAAGGCGGCTGGAACGGGCTCACCGCCGAGACGCAGTTCGGTGGCCAGGGCATGCCGCACACGCTGGGCGTACCGTTGAGCGAAATGATCAACGCCGCCAACCTGGCCTGGGGCAACTTCCCGCTGCTGTCGCACGGCGCGATGGAAGCGCTGCGCCAGCACGGCGAAACCTGGCAGCAGGATGTCTTCCTCAAGCCACTGATCGACGGCCGCTGGACCGGCACCATGTGCCTGACCGAGCCACATTGCGGCACCGACCTGGGCCTGCTCAAGACCCGCGCCGAGCCCAACGCCGACGGCAGCTATGCCATCACCGGCACCAAGATCTTCATCACCGCCGGCGAGCACGACCTCACCGACAACATCGTGCATCTGGTGCTGGCCAAGTTGCCGGACGCACCGGCCGGCGCCAAGGGCATCTCGCTGTTCGTCACCCCCAAGTTCAAGGTGGACCGCGACGGCAACGTGGGCGAACGTAATGCGCTGCACTGCGGCTCGATCGAGCACAAGATGGGCATCAAGGGCTCGGTGACCTGCGTGATGAACTTCGAAGGCGCGCAAGGCTATCTGGTCGGCCAGCCGCACAAGGGCCTGCAGGCCATGTTTACGATGATGAATACCGCGCGCCTGAGTGTGGGTCTGCAGGGCATCGGCCTGTCCGAGCGTGCGTATCAGAACGCGCTGCGCTACACCCGCGAGCGCCTGCAGTCGCGCGCGCTCAGCGGTGCCAAATTCCCCGACAAGCCGGCCGACCCGATCATCGTGCACCCGGACGTGCGCCGCATGCTGCTGACCATCAAGTCGCTGACCGAAGGCAGCCGCCTGCTGGCGCTGCACGCGGCCAGCCTGGTCGATGTGGCCCACCGCGGCACCTCCGAGCAGGAACGCGCCGATGCCGAGACCCTGGTGAGCTTCCTCACCCCAATCTCCAAGGCCTGCCAGACCGAGTGGTCGATCGAGAACACCTACCACGCGCTGCAGTGCTTCGGCGGCCACGGCTATATCCGCGAATACGGTATGGAGCAGCTGGCCCGCGACGCGCGCATCACCACCATCTACGAAGGCACCACCGGCATCCAGGCGCTGGATCTGATCGGCCGCAAGACCGCTGCCAGCCAGGCGGCGGGACTCAAGCTGTTCCTGGCCGATGTGGAAACCTTCGCCAATGCGCAGGAAGGCAATGCCGCGCTGGCCGAGTTCATCAAGCCGCTGCGCGACAAGTGCAGCGAGTGGGCGATGCTGACCCGCGACGTGCTCGATCGCGCCGCCCGCAACCCGGACGAACTCGGCGCCGCCAGCTACGACTACCTGTTCTATTCCGGCTACGTGGTGCTGGCGTACTGGTGGGCGCGCAGCGTGGCCGCTGCCGATGCGTCCGCGCACAGCGAGGAGTTCAAGCGCGCCAAGCGCGAAACCGCCCGCTTCTACTTCGCACGCGTGTTGCCGCGCACGCTCACCCATGCCGCCACCATCCGCAGCGGCGCAGCGCCGTTGATGACGCTGGAAGCGGAATTGTTCGGCGAAGCCTGAGCAAGCGTCATCGTCGCGGTGGGCTGCCGCGGTCGTAGCAGCGGACCTGGCCGCGACGAGGTGGTGCCGCTCGGCAAGACGTCGCGCCCGGGTGCGCGCCTACGGCAACACCGCAGAATTCCGCCGCCGTCGTAGGAGCGGACCTGGCCGCGACGAGGCAGTACCGATCGGCAAGACCTCGCGCCCGGGTGCGCGCCTACGGCAACACCGCAGGATTCCGCCGCGGTCGTAGGAGCGGACCTGGCCGCGACGAGGCAGTACCGATCGGCAAGACCTCGCGCCCGGGTGCGCGCCTACGGCAACACCGCAGGATTTCCGCCGCCGTCGTAGGAGCGGACCTGGCCGCGACGAGGCACTACCGATCGGCAAGACGTCGCGCCCGGGTGCGCGCCTACGGCAACATCCCAGGATTCCGCCGCCGTCGTAGGAGCGGACCTGGCCGCGACGAGGCGGCACCGCTCGGCAAGACGTCGCGCCCGGGTGCGCGCCTACGGCAACATTCCAGGATTTCCGCCGCGGTCGTAGGAGCGGACCTGGCCGCGACGAGGCACTACCGATCGGCGAGACGTCGCGCCCAGGTGCGCTCCTACACGGCTAAGCAAGGCCTGCAAGGCGTCAGAAGATGGTTGCGCAGCGCGGCGGCCGGGGCGGCTGCGCGGAGACGTGCCGACCGATGATTGCAAGACGCGCACCAAAGCAATTCGCTGCGATACACAAACTGTCAACGATCGGGTATAAGCTGTTTTCCCGATGGAGACAGACACGCACGCAGGTGATGTGATCTTCCCCGGAGGCTCTTCTGCTCCGGTCGCGGGCAGCGCTGTCGCTGCAATCCAGCAACTTCCCACCTTGCGCCTGCTGTCGCTCGATGCGCATGGCCGCGTGCTGGACTGGATCAATTGGCAGGACGCCGCCTGTCTTTACGCACGCGATGCGGTGTCCTGGACGCTGGGCGAGCCCTGCATGCAGATCCATGGCGGCATCTCGCGCCTGACAGGCGAGCGCAGCGTGCTGGAACTGCATCCCATCATCGCCGCACGCGGGCACGCGCGTTCGCGTGCGCTGGACCCGACGCCGACGCTCAGCAACACCGCCCTGTTCGCGCGCGACGCGCAGCTGTGCATGTATTGCGGCCAGCATTTCAGTCGCCCGCAGCTGACCCGCGATCACGTCATGCCGGTCTCCAAGGGCGGCCGCGACAGCTGGGAAAACGTGGTCACCGCCTGCTTCCAGTGCAACTCGCGCAAGGCCAACCGGACGCCACAGCAGGCGCATATGCCGTTGCTGGCCGTGCCGTACCGGCCGAGCTGGATCGAACATCTGATCCTGTCCAACCGCAACATCCTCTCCGACCAGATGGCGTTCCTGCGCGCGCAGTTGCCCAAGCGCTCGAAACTGTCGCTGTAGTCCGCCATGCCGGCTCGGCGCGATGTTGCGAGCGCCAAACACGACCGTTGGCAATGGCCGATCGAGAGAGAGGCATCGTCGACGGTGTCGAGCGTATCGGCTCACGACGGCGCATTGCCCCGCATGGCCTCCTACCCGTTCTCCCCTGTGCGCCGGCTTCACCCGCGAGCCATACGACGGCCAGGCAACCCTGACCTATCCCCAGGCCACTGACCCAGGTGCGGCAGATTGCCGCAGCCCTGGAAACCCGGCGCGCCCGCCTGCGCTGCCAGCGCGCTCGGCCATCACTTCCCGCTGACAGCTGAACCGGTTTGCTTGCCGGGCCTTCGCATGGGGAGGACAATACGGCTTCAGAACATTGACACGATGATGATCGACTCCACCCGCTATCCGCGCCTGTCCCGCATCCAGACCCCCGACGATCTGCGCACTTTCGACGAGGCCGATCTGACCGCGATCGCCGAAGAGCTGCGCGCCTACCTCATCGAATCGGTGGGCAAGAGCGGCGGGCATTTCGCGGCCGGGCTGGGCGTGATCGAGCTCACCGTCGCCCTGCACTACCTGTATCAGACCCCGGTCGATCAGCTGGTGTGGGATGTGGGCCATCAGACCTATCCGCACAAGATCCTCACCGGCCGCCGCGACCAGATCCACACGGTCAAGCAAAAGGACGGCGTGGCGCCGTTCCCCAAGCGCGAAGAGAGCGTCTACGACACCTTCGGCGTCGGGCATTCCTCGACTTCGATCTCGGCCGCGCTGGGCATGGCGATCGCCGCGCAGCGCAACGGCGACGAGCGCAAGGTGGTGGCGGTGATCGGCGACGGCGCGATGACCGCCGGCATGGTCTACGAGGCGCTCAACCACGCCGGCGGCATGGACCCGGAGCCGAACCTGCTGGTGATCCTCAACGACAACCGCATGTCGATCTCCGAAGCGGTCGGCGGGCTGACCAAGATGCTGGGGCGTGCCAGCGGCAGCCGCACCCTCAACGCCATCCGCGAGGGCGGCAAGAAGATCCTCGGCGACAAGAAGAACAATCCCACCGCGCGCTTCGTGCGGCGCTGGGAAGAACACTGGAAGGGCATGTTCGTGCCGTCCACGCTGTTCGAGGAAATGGGCTTCCACTACACCGGCCCGATCGACGGCCACGACCTGCCCGGCCTGGTCGGCGCACTGAAGACCCTGAAGACGCTCAAGGGCCCGCAGCTGCTGCACGTGATCACCACCAAGGGCAAGGGCTACGAACTGGCAGAAGGCGACCAGATCGGATACCACGCGGTGGGCCCGTTCGATCCGAGCAAGGGCCTGGTCGCCAAGGCCGGCGCCAAGAAGCCGACCTATACCGATGTCTTCAGCGACTGGGTCTGCGACATGGCCGCGGCCGAACCCAGGTTGCTGGTGATCACCCCGGCGATGCGCGAGGGCTCGGGCCTGGTGCGTTTCAGCAAGGAATATCCGCAGCGCTATTTCGACGTGGCGATCGCCGAGCAACACGCGGTGACGCTGGCCGCCGGCATGGCGACCCAGGGCGCCAAACCGGTGGTGGCGATCTACTCCACCTTCCTGCAGCGCGGCTACGACCAGCTGGTGCACGACGTGGCGGTGCAGAAGCTCGACGTGCTGTTCGCGATCGACCGCGGCGGCGTGGTCGGCCCGGATGGCGCCACCCATGCCGGCAACCTGGACCTGAGCTTCCTGCGCTGCGTCCCGCACATGGTGGTGATGGCGCCGGCCGATGAGGCCGAGTGC
Organism: Xanthomonas sp. WHRI 6108; assembly: GCF_040202385.2. Classification (NCBI taxonomy): domain Bacteria; kingdom Pseudomonadati; phylum Pseudomonadota; class Gammaproteobacteria; order Lysobacterales; family Lysobacteraceae; genus Xanthomonas; species Xanthomonas sp. WHRI 6108. The sequence goes on from NZ_CP168198.1 coordinate 2,852,545, forward strand.
CGTCAGATGCTCACCACCGGCGTGCGTTACGAAGGCCCGGCGGCAGTGCGTTACCCGCGTGGCACCGGCCCGGGCAGCGCACTCGATGCATCGCTCACCAGCCTGCCGATCGGCAAGGCGCAGCTGCGTCACAGCGGCACACGCATCGCCCTGCTGGGTTTCGGCGCCAGCGTCGATGCCGCAGAAGCGGTCGGCCGCGAACTCGGCCTGACCGTGGTCAACATGCGCTTCGTCAAACCGCTCGATAAAGCCATGCTGCTGGAGCTGGCCAAGAGCCACGAAGGCTTCGTCACCATCGAAGACAACGTCGTTGCCGGCGGCGCCGGCTCGGGCGTGGCCGAGCTGCTCAACGCCGAAGCGGTCACCATGCCGATGCTGCACCTGGGCCTGCCGGACAGCTTCCAGCATCACGCCAGCCGCGAAGACCTGCTGGCCGAAGCCGGCATCGACCAGGCCGGCATCCGCGCCGCCGTGCTCAAGCGCTGGCCGCAGCTGATGGCAGGCAAGCCGCCCGCGTTGAATGCCGCTGCAGGCTGAGGCCTGCGCGGGTCACACACGGCGGCAGTTGCGGCAGGCGGTTACAGAACCGCCTGCCTGTGCCGGCAATGACGGATGCCGCGTGCTGACGCCGATGTAATGACCCGCAACACGAGCGATCCCGCGCGATGACGCATCACACCTGCGGCACCGCCCCGGTGCGTGCAAACGCCTCCACCAGCCGCACGATGCGCGCCTGCGCATCGATGTCGTGCAGCTCCGTCTGCAATCTGCGCACGCCCGCCGGCAGCTCGGTGGCGGCAAGTGCCGCGCGCAACAGCGCAGGCAGGCCGTCCAGCTCGCGCAGCCACCACGACGCACCTGCGCTGTGCAGGCGCGCGGCATGGTCGAACTGATCGTAATCCAGCGGGTAGACGATCGACGGCAAGCCCGCGGCCAGGCAGGCATACAGGATGCCGGCACCGCCATGGTGGACGACCAGGTCGTAGCGATGCAGCTGCTGTGCGTAGTCCACGTATGGCAGGCGCTGGTAGTTGCCGTGCGTCTGCGCTGGCGGCGCGGCGGTATCGCCATCGCTGAAGTGGAAGATCACCTGCGGAAACTGCACTGCGACGGCACGCAGCACCTGGTCCATCCGCTGCTTGACCCATTGCAGATGCGTGCCCAGCGTCACCAGCACATGCCGACGACCGGGGACGAACTGCGGCGGCGCAACCGCCGCGGGCGGCGTGCACAGCTGCGGCCCGACGAAGCGCACCGCCGCCGGCCAGCGCCGTGCCAACTCGAACGACGGCAGCCCCAGGGCCAGGATGCAGTGCGGCGAATACACCGCCTCGCTGCGATCGCTGCGATAGATCGCCGGCAATCCGGACGCGCGCATCTGACGGCGGTAACACAGGTGCAGGCTCCGCTTGAAGCCGCGCGTCAGCCGCCGCGCCATCGCCTGCCAGATCCGCTGCGCTGCCGTGGATGGCGGAAGCAGGCCGCCGAAATACGCCGGAGGCCCGTCGCCGGTTTCGATCACGCATGGCGACGGCATGCTGGTCCACCAGGCGATGCCCATCGCCTGCGCTGCCAGCCCCGCGCTGGGCAGGGTGAAATCGGCGATCACCAGATCCGGCCTCCGCTCGCGCCAGCGCTGCCGTACCGCATCGCCCACGCGCGCCATCAGGCCAAGCGCGCTGTGCAACTGTCGGCGCAGCCGCAAGGGATTGTGGCCTACCGCATGCGGTGGATTGGCGATATCGAGCAGGTGCCGATCGGCTTGCGCATCCAGCACGCTGACCGCGCTCAGTCCGCATGCACGGATGCGCGCCAGTGCCGCCGGCGTGCTGATGACCTGGACATCGTGGTGTGGCGCCAGCTGCCGGGCGATCGCCAGGATCGGATGCAGATGCCCGCTATACGGCGGCGCGATCAGATCAATGCGCATGTTCCCTCCCCTGCACTGCCTGCTCGACCTGGGCGATGAAGGCCTGGCACTCGGCCAGCACTGCCGCATCGCACAGATAATGCAGATGCCCGCAGGCAGGCGTCAGATCTGGCGCACCGGCGAACAGCGCGCGCGAGATCCAGTCGCCGCTGCCCTGGACCACGCGCAACTGCCCGAACGCGGCAGGCGCATTGCACACCGGGCCATAGGCGAACACCGCAAGACGCGTGCGCAGCGCCTGCGGCAGCCGTAAGGCTGTCAGCAGCTGCAGGCCACAACTGCCGGCCAGCAGCACCGTCGTCGGCGCCTGCTCCAGCAGCGCCACCACGCGCATGCGATCCGCATCGGCAACGCGTGCGGCGCGCGCGGCCAGATACTGGCGCGCGTTGGACACGCTGGCACGCCACAGCGGCATGTGCCGGTGAGTTGGACTAGCGGAGCGATACGGATAATTGCAGTCGATCAGCCGCCGGCCCGGGCCTTGCAGCTGCTGCAGAAAATGCCGTTGCTGCATGCTCAATGCGCAACTCTCCGGATCGCTTTGCCCGGTGAGGAAGGCGATCTGCAGGCTGGCGCTGTCAGTCCGCACGAAAATGCCCATCCGGCAACACGCGATAACGCCGGGTGCGCCAGCGGATCGTGCGCACCAGCGCCGCATGCAGCAGATGCAGCGGCTGCAGGCACTCCGCAACGACCGACAGCAATGGACGGTGGCGAACCGCGCCGCTCACCCGCCATTGCACCAGGCACAGCAGCAGCGCACGCAGCAGCACGGTGCCCAGCACCCAGGCCAGCGCCGGCCAGCTCGCCTGCGCGCAGGCACAGACCAGCAAGGCCAGCAGCAGCAACGGCGGCAGCCCCTGCAGCACGCCGATCGCCGAACACACGCCGACGGTCTGCCGACGCAGCAGGATCAACGCGAACAGCATCCATCGATGCATCTGGCGTGCGTAGCTGGCCAGATCCGGCATCGCGGTGCGCATCGCCACCGGCGCAACGGATTGGCGGAGTCGCCCGCCGCGCTCACGCACCAAGGTGGCAACGGCCAGATCGTCGGTGAGCTGCTGCAGTAGCGCAGCAAACCCGCCCCAGGCACGCAGCTGCTCGGTACGCGCGGCATAGCACATGCCGTTGATGGTCAGCGGCGCGGCGAACGGCAGCCAGCCCAGATAGGTCAGTGCCGCATTGTTGTTGACGAATTGCGACAACAGCCGGCCTGGCAGCGTGGCGCTGTCCTGGTAGTACGGCAACGCGGTGACCATATCGGCGTCGGTCAGATCCTGCAGCAGGCGCGCGAGCGCGCTGGCGCTCAGCTGTGCATCGTCGTCGAGGACCAGGCTGATCGGCGCGCGCACATGCGCCAGCGCGTGCTCGAGCTTCCAGGCCTTGGGGTTGATGCCGGCTGGCGCGGCCGGCACCCGCATGCGCTGGATGCGTGCATGCGGGTGCAGTGCGACCAAGGCATCGGCAACGCTGTTTCCCGGGACATCGTCTGCATCCAGCAACCAGACAAACTGCGCATCCGGCAGCGCTTGCAGGTTGGCCGCAAGCACCTGCTGCAAATGCGCATCGCCCCCCAGCACCGGCTGCAGGATCGCCACCTCGGCCTGGGTTGCGCTGGCGCCCCCCGCTGGCAGTGCGCGTGCACCACGCAGCACCCACAGCACTGCAGCCGTCTTGACCATCAGCACCGCCAGGTAGGCAGCTGCCACTATCGGAACGACTACGCCCACTGCGCCGCCTGCCAACGCACGAATGCCTCGATGCCTTGTTCCAGACTGACGCTGGGCGGCCCGAGATCGGCAAGCGTGCGGCGTGGGTCGAAGGTCTTGGAATAGGCGAACGCACCCACGCCGAAGCGCGTGATCGGCGGCTCGCCGCGCAGGCGCAGCACGCGATACGCCGCTTCCACCACGCTGGCCATGCGCAGTGCGGTGGCGATGCGCACCTCGCGTCGCGGCAGCGGCAGCTGCAGGCGCGTGAGCAGGTCCAACAGCAACTGCTGCAGATCCACCGGCTGCGCATTGGTGAGGTTGTAGGACGGCTGCAACTGCGGCGCGGTCGCAGCGCGATAGAGGTAATCGCACAGCGTATCGATGTAGATCAGGTCGCCGATCACCGGCTGCGTCTGGCCGACGAAGCGTGGCAGCGCACCCTTGCGCGCAGCGGCGATCACGCGCGGGAACAGCACCGTGTCTCCCGGCCCGAACACCGCACGCGGGCGGAGCACGGATTTGTCGCCCGGATACTGCTCCAGCAGCGTTTCGCCAAGGTATTTGGTCTGCGCGTAGGTGTTGACGAACGCCGGCCCGATCGGGCTGTCCTCGCTGAGGTCGTATTGATGCTCCTCGCGATAGAACACCGAACTGGACGACACATACAGCAGACGCGGGCAGCCATGGCGCTTGCAGAAGTCGATGACGTTGGCAGTGGCCTGGACGTTGTGCAACTGGAACTGCGCGCGCGTGCCCCACGGCGAGGCCAATGCCGCAGCGTGGATCACCACATCCGGCTGCCACTGCAACGAGAACGGCTGGCTCAGATCGATACGATGGTAGTTGGGCAGCTCGCTGGCGCGGCGCCCGATGCCGTGGATCTCCACACCCGGCCGCCCCTGGAAACGTCGCAGGAAGGAACCACCGACAAAGCCGGATGCCCCGGTCACGAGAATACGCAGGCTCATCGCCACTCCGGTTGATAACGGTCAAGGCTGGGTTGGCAGTGCGACGGCAGGATGGCCAACTCCGGGTGTGCATGCGACAGCGCGTGCAGCTGCTGCACGGTGCGCCGGAACGCGCGCCAATCATGCATCAACAAACGTGTGGGCCAGGCAGGCCACTGCAGTGCAGACCAGGTCGCCGACGACCACACCGCGTCGGCGCACAGCAACACCTCGCGGTCGTGTTGATCGCGCAACCACAGGCCCATCTGCCCGGGCACGTGCCCGGGCAACGGCACGGCCAGCACGCTGCCGTCCTCGAACAGATCGTAGGCCCCGCCCAGACCTTGCCAGGCGCCGGTCAACGCACGCAACGGCGCCTGCTCGGCAAACTGCAGGCGCCGATCGAAATCCTCGGGGAGCAGCTGCGGCAACAAGGCACGCCGCAGGCCGCCGATGCGCGAACAACCGCGCAGCTGTTGATAGTCGGCGCGCAGGCACAGGAAGCGCGCGTTGGGGAGATCGCGCAGACCGCCGACATGGTCGGCATGGAAGTGCGAAATCAGGCACCAGGCGATCTCCTCCAGCTGCACGCCACGGCGTGCCAGCTGTGCGCCCAGCGTTTCGTGCGCGGGCAGGTGCACCGGCGTGGTCCAGCGATACAGGCGCTCGGGCCAGGGATCGGTCGCGCGGAAAAAATGCTCCGCATACCCGGTGTCGTACAACAGCGCGCCGCGCTGCGGATGCCGGATCAGCACGCTCAACGCGGGAAATTCCACCGCATGCCAGTGGCCGTCCGCACGCACCATGCGCTCGCAATGGCGGCAATGGCCGATGCGCAGCAACTCGAGCGACACGCGCGGCGGCATCAGGGCGCGACCTGGTCGGAACATGCGCACACGCCCTAGTACCGCAACACCATGCCGCCGATCGCCAGCCCGGCACCGGTGCCGAGCAGCGCAACCAGATCGCCACGCTGCATGCGCTGTTCGATCCGGGCGTGATGCAAGGCATGCGGCAGCGAGGCGGCGACCTGGTTGCCGGAGGTCTGCAGGATGCGAATCACCTGATCGGGGCGCAGCCCCAGCGCCTGCACCACATGATCCAGGCCGCCACCGGAGGCCTGGTGCGGGACCAGGCAGCGCAACGCTGCCGTGGTGGTGCCGGCCTCGCCCAGCAACCGCTCCCAGAACGCAGGCAGATGGCGCGCCGCGAACCGGTAGGCGCCGCGCCCATCCATGCTGAAGCTGCGCAAGGCCTCGGGCGACTGTTCTTCGCCGCGCGGATAGCGGGTGCCGCCGCCGCGAATGCGGCACAGCTCCGCGCCGTCGCCGTAACTGGACAGGCGGCTGGACAGCAGTGCGGAGCCGTCATCGGCAGCGCTATGCCCCACGACTACCGCGGCCGCGCCATCGCCAAACAGGCCGGCGGTGGCCGGCGTCGATGCATCCAGCCCGCCCGACGCCACCTCGCTGGAAACAATCAACACGCACCGGTAGCGCCCGAGCGCCAACGCATTCGCGGCCATGTCCAGCGCCACCAGAAAGCTCAGGCAGGTCGCATTGACGTCGAAGGCCGGAATGCCCGAATCGCCCAGCCCGAGCGCGCGCTGGATCAGCACCGCCTGGCAGGGAATTGGCTGCTCCATGACGCTGCAGGCCGAGATCAGGCAATCGATCTGACCGGGGTCGATGCCCGCGCTTGCCAGCGCCCGGGTCGCCGCCGCCGCACCCATCGACGAAGCCGTCTCGCCCTCGCCCACGTAATGGCGCGTGGCCACTCCCGAGCGCGCGAAGGTGGTGCCTGCCGGCAGCTGCCAGCGTTGATCCAGCTGTTGCGAGGTCACCTCCGTGGCGGGGACATGGCGCCCGGTGCCCAGAATGCGCAGCGGCAATGCGTTCAACACGGAGGTCTCGTTGGACAAGGCGCGCAGCATACCGTGGCTGGCGTGGGCCGAGCCGATCGATCGCCGAAGCGCGCAATGCGCATCGCCCGCCTGCGAGGACGGCGATCGGTCAGTCGATCGCCACCTCGTTCCAGACCACAACCGCCGGGCAGTTGTGCCGATGTGTCAAGGCGCTTCCACCGCGTATCCCAGGGTCTGCAAGCGCGCCAGATAGCCATCGGCTGCGGTCAGCCGGCTGATCGGCAGCACTGCAAAAGTGCTGCGATTGCGTTGCAGCGCGGTGGTGGCGATGCTCAGCCAGTGCTCGCGCATGCGCCGTTCCAGATCGTCGATGCCGCGCTTCCTGGCGGCGCCGGAACTGGCCATGGCGCTCATGCAGGCGGCCTGCGGATCCTCGCGTGGCAACTGGCGCAGTGCCTCGATGTCGCCCACCGACCAGGCGTTGGCGCGCTCCACCATCGTGGGCAGGTCGCGCTCGACGGTGACCAGGATGCTGCGGAAGCACGCGGTATCGTCCATGCCACCGGCGCGGAACTCTTTGATGGCCTGGCGCGGGTCGGCGATCTTGTAATCCAGCGCGGTGGGGGTCGGCTTGATCCCGGCGCGCTTGGCGGCACGCTCCACCACCGACCAGATCACCGGCGAGCGCGCCAGGCCGGAGCGTTTGATCGCCGCCTGATACAACTCGCCGGCGGCAAGCATCGGGCGCTTGCGCTCCACCCCACGGTCGCTGCCGAGATAGCGCGCCTTGGCAACCGACCAGCGCGCATACAGATCGGCCGGCAGCAGCTCGCGCAGTTCGCGGCCGTCCTCGTTCTTCATCGCCTTCATCGCCGAGGGCAACAGGGTCAGTTTGCCGAAGAACCCCATGTCCGCATCGATCTGGACGGTTGGGGCCATCAGCACCTGCTGCGACTGGCCGATGATCGTCTCCACCTCGGCCGACTGCCACTGCAGCCGCTTCGGCAGCGGCGACACGGTGCCCAGGATCCACAGCACATGATCGCCCTTGCTGACCTTCCACAGGCCCGGGCCGGGTTGCACGCCGCGCACCACCATCGCTTCCAGATCGACCACGGCCGGCGGCGATGGCGCGGCCGGCTGCGGCGTCGTGCCATCGCTGGCCGACGCCAGCAACGCCACCAGCATCATTCCCACGCCCCACCCCGCCCGCTGGCCTCGCATCACGTCTCGCCCCCTGTGTGAGAACGCGGACACTACGCCAAGCCGGCCATGGCCGCGTTAGGGAAATGTTCGCCGCCGCAGCCGCCGATGGCTCAGCGTGGATCCAGGCTGGCCAGGTGCGCAGCTAGTGGCGAGCCGCCGTCGAGCAGTGCGAATCCTTCCCAGACGAATCCCGGCGAGACCGTGCAGCCCACCAGGGTGAAATCGCCAAGCGACCGCGCCGCCTGCCAGCACCCTGCCGGCACCACGTGCATCGGCTCGCCGCGCTCGGCGGCATCCAGGATCAGGCGTTGCAGCTGCCCGCTGGCCTCGTCGTAGATCGACAACTCCAGCGCATCGCCCTGCTGCCAATGCCAGCTTTCTTCCGCATCGACGCGGTGCCAGGCGCTGGATTCGCCGGCAGCAAGCAGGAAGCGGATGGCGGTCAGCGCCGGGCGCGGCTGGCCGCCCTCTGTGACCTGGCGAGCCGACGCATACACGCGACGGAAATGCCCGCCCTCGGGATGCGGGGCGAGTTCGAGCGAATGGATCAAGCTGGCGGCGGTCGGATGCATGCCTACATGCTAAGCCAGCCAACGCCGCGCATGCATCACGGCAGGTGCTTGCCCGCACGCAGGCAGGTGCGGAAGAACACCAGCAGATCCCAGCTATAGCGCTTGAGCAGACGACGCGGCTCGTTGAGCAGCCGGTACATCCATTCCATATGCAGGCGCCGCACCCAATCCGGCGCACGCTTGGCGGTGCCGGACAGGAAATCCAGCAACGCGCCGACCCCGAACACCAGCGGCACGTTCAAGGCGTGGCTGTGATCCAGGATCCAACGCTCCTGCAGCGGGTTGCCGAAGGCCACCAGCAGCACATCGGCGCCCGAGCGATTGATGCGCTCGGCCAGACCCTCGCCGGCGGCGGCAAATTCGCCGTAGCCGTCGCACATGCCGACCACCTGCTGGCCCAGGGTTCCAGTCAAGGTCGCGGCAGCGGTCTTGCCCACGCCCGGACGACCGCCGAGTAGGAAGAACTTGAGCGGCTGCGCGGCCTCGCGACACAGATACGGAATCAGGTCGGTGCCATTGAGGTTGCCGGCAAAGCGGCGGCCATGGATCAGGCGTGCTGCCAGATCCATGCCGATGCCGTCGTTGACGATGCGCACGCTGGGCTCGCGCATCCGCAGACGCAGTGCCTGGCATTGCACGATGAAATTGGTGTTGGCGAAAAACACCCGGCGTGGTTGCCGGGCGGCCAATGCGTGAAACAACTCCAGTGCAAACGCTTCCTGCGTGGTGGAGAGCACCGGAAATCCGCCGAGCGGAATCACCACGCCCTGCGGCATCGCCGTGTTGGCGGTTGCTGTCGTCTCCGTATCCACCTGCCGGCCGTGCATCATCGAATCACCAAAGGTCGTAAGGAAACGCGGCCAGCAGCCCGGCCTGCAGTTTCTCCAGGTCGAAATCGCCGTTACCGCCAAGCTTCAGGCACTCTTCCACGCTGTTGCCCGAGTGCCACTGCATGCGTCCGGTGCCGTTGTAGTAGTCGTCGTACTTGAAGCGATCCTCGCCGTTACCCCAATCCAGATACACCGCCGGAATCCCGTACGCTTCGGCAAGAATCAGCCCGTGCAGCGAACTGCTGATCACCAACTCGGCGCCCAGCAACGCACTCATGAAGGTTGCAGGTTTGACGTTCGGAAACACCAGATGGTCCGCATACGCGCTGTACTTCTCGACCGGCTCGTTGAAATGCGGAACGATAGCGAAGGGGCGCTTGTTCGCCATTCCCAGCGCATCGGCGGGGAAAAACATCGGTGTCAGCAGACCGGGGTCGCCATAGACTTCCGGCACCGCGATTCCGCGGTCGAGCAGGAATTGACGCGTCTTCGGACCACGCACTGCACGCACATCGAGCGTGCTGAAGGTATTGCGCTCGGCGGGAATCTTGCCGTTGATGCCGCTGCCCCAGACGGTGTCGCCGTCCTTGGCAAAATGCAGCACCGACCCGATGGCGATCAGCTTCTTGCTGAGATCACGCTTCTCGATCAGCGTCTTGTCCTGCAAGGAGAGCACACAGGACACAATCACCTTGGACAGATGATCGCCCATGTTGACGCCAGCGTTCTTCGGCTGCCACCAGAACAAGGCACGGCGTTCCGCATGTTCGATCCATTTCTGCAGCAAAGCATTGGCCATAACGAGCAGTCTCCTTCTAAAGTTGGGTGCGCTGCATCAGTGCGAGAGCGCGGCCTCCGAAGAAGCACGCACCGCTGCGCCATCTTGCTGCGGGTACAAACGGGTTTCCGGATACGCACCTGGATTCAGTACGCGGTCGGTGGTGTCGGACCAATTCAGGCATTGGCGGTAACGCACGCGCGGTGCTTCCAGCGCGCGACTGATCGCCGCAATGACCGACTCACCGTTGCCGGGAGTGTAGCCGAAACGCGATTGATACGGCCCCACGACGGCATTCGGACACACCGCAGGCAGGCCGAAGAAATCGTACTGCAGCAACTTCATCGAACTATCGGCCAGATACACCGGCACCTGCTCGGATGCGTAAGGCGCGATCCCGAAACGGGCGTGCTTGATGTAGCCGATGGTCTCGGCGTGCTTCATCTCGCCATAGACGACCACGTTGTCGCCATAGCCGGGATGCCGGCCCATGCCCGAGCCGATCACATGGAACGTGACCTGTGGGAATGCCTTGCTGGCAACCACGAAGAAGTCCGGATCGAACAACATCGAGCCCACCGCAACCGCATGGATGCCCTCGCCATACGGCGACGGGTCGCCCAGCTGATCCAGGTTGTGATCCACACCGTGGCCGACGTGATACACGTTGTCGCGGCTTGCCACTTCCTCCGCCATTGCCGGCGACACCAATGCGATCACATCCAGCGTCGGTGCAACCCGATCGAACTCACGCTCGATATAGGACGCGACATTGATCGTGCTCAGACCATCGGAAGCGCGATAAACCAGCTTCGCTGCCGGATTGACGCGCTTGGCCAGCTCGATGAAGGCCACCGCGATACCGCTTTCGAACACGATCACGTCCGCCTCGCGCATCCAGTCCAGCAACTGGCGTGGCGGATGCGCGGCATACCAGCGGAACATCGCATCTTCGACAGAACGCAGCCAGGCGCGGCGCGTGTTGAACGGATGCACCGTCGTGCGCCACAGATAGCACTCCACGCCCTTGTGCGACACCACGGTGTTTGCGGTGTCGTCCAGCGGCAGCCGCATGTCGCCCTTCATGCGCGATAGCCGGCTATAGCGCAGCGAGAAAAACCGCGTGGTGCCGCGCAGCGCGAGTTGATCGGTGATGAAGTGGATATTGGCGCGCCGTGGCGTGCGGTAATCGTGGGCGGACAAGACCAGATAGCAAGGCCGGCGAATGCCGGAAGCGGCGGCGGGTGTATCGCTCATGGGCCGTGTCCTATGAATGAGTGGGAGAAAGCATGCAAGAACGCAGGCGAAGACGATGTCGATCTCATTGGCGTGCCTTGGCCTGCTTCAGCAACTTGCGGATGTTGAGAATGGCAACGACATCGCGGCGGAACGCCGGCCAGATCGCCAACGCCAGCAGACAGACCGCCGCCATCGTGGCCGCACCAACGGCCAGCTGCTGCCACAGCGGGCCACCGACGGTGATGGATACGTAATACGCGCACACGCCCGCCACGCCGTACGCGGTCATCGCGCGCACCGCATTGGTGAACAGTGCAACCACCGGTGCGTCGGAGATCTTGCCGACCCAGACCAGCGACAACGGCCAGGTCACCAGCAGGCCGAATGAATAACCGATCGCCACGCCCATCGCGCCCCAGCGCGAGCCGACGAAGATGCAGCCGATCAGCACGATGCGGCTAACCAGCGAGAACAGCAACTGCGCGCGCATCAGGCCCCTGGCAAGAAACACCCAGTAGGTTGCATAGGACGCGGTCTGGAAAATACCGCCCAGCGTCAGCACCTGGAACAGGGGCACCGCCTCGCGCCACTGCTCGCCCAGCACCAGCACGATCAGCGGCATGGCCAGCGCGCAGGCGAAGGCGAACAGCGCGACGATCAGATGCACCATCACCGTCTGCCCGCGCAGCAGAAAGGCGCTGAAGCGCTCGCGGTCGTCCTGCAGTTGCGACAACACCGGCAACGCCACGCTGGTGGCGGGCGCGTTGATCTGATTCAACGGCATCATCAACAACTGAAACGCACGGTTGTACAGGCCCAGTGCGTCCGGGCCGGTGCGCCAACCGATGATGACCTGGCCGACGTTGCGGCTGGCATAGCCCAGCAACTGCGCAGCCATCAGGTTCCAGCCGAAGCTCATGAAGTCGCGCATTGGCGCCGAGCGTTGGTACCCGCCCGGCAACCAGCGTGCACAGCTCGCGGCGATGATGAAATTGACTACCGCCTGCACCACCTGCTGCACCACCAGCGCCCAATAGCCCCAGCCCAGCAAGGCGGCAGCGACGGCCGCACCCAGGCCCAGCACCTGCGATCCCACATCGCTGAGCGCGACCTGGCCAAACCGTAGCCCGCGGCTCAGGTGCGCGCGGTACTGCGTGGTCATGCCGTTGATCAGGAAGGTCACCGCCAGCGCCTGGGAGATCGTCACCAGCGCCGGCTCCTTGTAGAAGTTGGCGATCACATGGGCAGAGGCGTACACCATCACCGACAGCGACAAGCCGATGCCGCTGTTGATCCAGAACAGGTTGTCGCGCTGCTCGCGGCTGACATGCTTGGCCTGCACGGCAGCGGCAGACAGGCCAAAGTCACGCAGGATCTCGGCCGCACCGACAATCGCGGTGACCATCGCCATCAGGCCGTAGTCGTAAGGCGTCAGCAGGCGCGCCAGCAGGATGATGCCGCCGAACTGCACGACCATCTTGGCCGACTGGCCGATCATGGTCACCGCTGCGCCGCCAGCGGCGCGCGAACCGAGGCTGCGCTGTGGCGGCGGCGTGGGGGAATTCATCGTCGGGATCTCTGCGGTCACAGCGCGGCGTCTCCATCCTTGCCGAGCGCTTCCAGGTAGGTGCGGTAGTGCAGCTGTCCGATCCGTGGCCAGTCGCGTTGCGAGAGATCCGGTGCCGGGCCGCGCGGCGCGGCACGCACCTGGTCCAGCATGCCGGTCAGCAGCGCCGCATCGAATTCGCCGTCATAGAGAAACACCCAGCCCGGCCCCACTTCTTCGGCAATCGCCGCATTGGATTCGCTCCACGGTGCCAGCACCGGGCGCGCCAGCGACAATGCCAGCAACAAGGTGCCAGAGTTGTGCATCTGCCGGTACGGCAGCACCACCAGCTCGGCCTCGCTGACTTCGCGTGCGAGCACCGGTTCTTCAACATAAGCCAGCAAGGCACTCACACGTGGATCCTGCGCGCAGGCCTCCTCCACCAGGCTGCGCATCTGCGGCGTGGCCGGGTTGCCGACGATACGCAGCTTCAGGCGCGGATCGTCGACCTGACGCATCACCTCCAGCAGCGTTTCCACGCCCTTGTACGGGCGGATCAGACCGAAATGCAGCAGCCGCCCCGGAACCGGCGTGCCTTGCGGCATCTTTGCAAACCACTCGCGATAATGGCCGTGCAGGATGGTGTCGGTGAATGGCGGTCGCGGCGGCGTGGTCGCGTTGATGCGGATCCAGCGACGCGTCAGCCGATCGATCCAGCGCAACAGGCCGCGCTCGCGCCAGCCGCGATCCTCGTGCGGTGCCAGGTTGTGCAAGGTGCGCACCACCGGCGTGCCGGTCAGCTGCAGCTTGAGCAGCAACAGCGCCGCACACATCTGCTTGGCCAGGGTGCCGATCGCGCTGGGATGGCGCAGCAGATATTCCGGCCAATGCAGATGCAGCACGTCGTAGCGCGACAGCAGCGCATCGCGCATCGAAAAGAAGCGCGGCTGCACTGCAGCGGGCAGCGATGCGTAAAGCTGGGTCAGATACGGATTGGTGCTGGCATTGGGCTTCTCGGTGGAGAACAGCACGGTGACCTGCGGCTGCGCGGACGCACGCACAGTCGCTGCCGATGCAGGCGCGCTCATCGCACTGCCTCCTGGGTACGGCGGGTGCCCAACGCGGTGTGGTATTCGTCGACGTAGCGCCCGACCACATGCTTCCAGTCGTAGCGGCTCACGTACGCCATGGACGCTGCACGACGCGTATCGAAATCGGCATCCGCCTGCAGCGCAAGCGTCTGTACCTGCTCTGCGGCCGCATCGATCCGGTCGCGGTTGACGATCACGCCTTGCCCCGATTCGCTGGCAAGACGCACGAACGGCGGGATGTCGCTGAGGATCGGAATCAGGCCGGCACTCATCGCTTCGACCGCAGCGATGCCGAAGCCTTCATGGCGCGACAGGCAGACGAAGAACTGCGCCTGCTGCATCAGGCTGCGCAGCTGCTCCTGCGACGGCGACATGCTGAGCTGGACCTTGTCCTGCAAGCCCCGCTCGGCGATCGCCTTGCGCAGGTCGGCCTCGTTCAAATCGTATTCGCGCCCGGCAATGATCAGGCGCCACTGCGGATCGCGCTGCAGTACCGCCTGCAGCAGCTCCAGGGTTTCGATCAGGCCCTTGTTCACCGACCAGCGGCCGAAATACATCATGGTCCGCCCCGGCGTCGCTGCGCCCTGCGCTGCGTATTTCTCCACGTCCACGCCGTTTTCGATCACCCGCAAGCGCGCCGGCGACACCACCTTGGCGAACAGCTCGCCGTCGTTCTCGCTGGTGGCGATCACCCGCGCATACGCCAATGCGGAAGTGCGGGTGAGCGTTTGAAACCATAGCTGCTTCATCCGCGAGGCATACGCAGTGTGGAAGAAGCCGCCGTGCGTGGACACCACCATCGGCTTGCCATGCAGCGGCCTGGTCAGCGCCAGATAGTCGTAGAAAAAATCGATGCCATGCAGATGCACCAGATCGGCCGAGCGGATCGCGCTCAGCACGGACGGCGCCAACGGATAACGCGACGAGCCGCGATAACCAATGCGTCGGATCGGCAAGCCCTGATACGTCTCCTGCTCCGCAAGCTGCGCGCCCGGATCGGTAAACACCCGATCCAGCGTCACGACCTCCACCGTATCGGCACTGGTGGCCTGGTGTTGACGGGCCACATTGAGAACGACTTCCTCCATGCCTCCGATCGAAGGATGGAATTGGCGGACGACATGCACCACTTTCATTACGCCAATCTCCTGTGCCAGCGACGCAGACACATCTGCATGCTCGGCTGATCATTCTGGAAGCTCGTCATTTGCGTTTCAATCCCAACATCCACGGTGCAACGCGCACCAGCACCGCGCGCATCGGCACACTGACCGCGACAGCGAACGCGCTCAGGCCCATCGCCCAGGCCGGTGTGCCGATCAGGCTGCGAGCGATCACACCCGTTCGTGCCACCACACTGGTGAGCACCAGAAACACCAATGTGTGCGTGCACAGGATCAGCAAGGTATTGCCACCGATCCACTGCAGCCAACGCCACTGTCGGACGAAATACGCCACGCACAAGGTCATTGCGGTACCCAGCAGGCTGACCAGCAGGAACACCGCAGCGGAATGCCCGAACTGCAGATTGTTCACATCCACTTGCCCGTTCCATCCGGCCAGCCACCACCACGCTGCTGCCAGCACCGGCAGTGCCAACGCCCACACCGAGGCGCCAAGCGCGCGCAGTGCATCGGCGTAGCGCGACAGCCATCCGCCCACGGCGATGAAGAACAGCGCGACAGGCAATACATCCAGCGCCAACGGAAGCCGCAGGTGCAACGACGGAAACCAGCCCGCCCATGCCAAGGCGAACAACAGACTGACTGCCGCCAGCGCCGTCGTCGTCAGGCGCGTGCGCAAGGCGATATAGGCCAGCGTGGTGACGAACAAGGCAGGCAGGAACCACAACGCCGGAAGCACGTACAGACGCGTGCCGTTGGCCCAGAACAGGCCGATAAACGGATCCCACCACGGCAGCACATGCGATGGATGCGCCGCGCGGCTGGTCACTCCCATCAGCAGCCAGCAGGCGTAGGCCACTAGGAAAAACGCGACATAGGGAACCAGCAACGTGCGCGCCAACTTCGCAATCGTCGCCACCGTCATTGCGCGGTGGCCGAAGCGTTCGCCGACCCAGCCGGACAGCACGAAAAACAGCGGCACATGAAAACTGTAGGCGAACAACTTGTAGGCGGCCGGCATGCCGTTGGCATGCCCCAGCACCACCAGGAAGATCGCCAGCGCCTTTGCTGCATCGATCTGCCAATCGCGGGTCAATGCAGGCGTTGGCGCGGCCTTGGCACCCAGACCGTCGTGCCTGGCCGCGTTGGAATACGGTGCGGTGGTCATGGCGCAGCGCCGCTCATGCCGCCACCGGGCGGGCACCCAGGGTCCACGGCGCAAAACGCATCAGCAACAAGCGCAGCGGCACGCACGCGAGCAGCGCAAACACCGTCACGAACACTGCCCAGCCCAGGCCCGGGCGCGAGGCAGCGAATCCGCCAGCCAGCGCCGCAACACCGGAGAGCACGAAGAACACCAGCATATGGGTGCACAGGATCAGCAAGGTATTGCGGCCGATCCACTGTATCCAGGCCCAGCCCTGCACCAACCGTGCGGCACAGATCACCATCAGTGAGCCAAGTACTGCGCTGACCACAAACCCGACGTGGTTGCGGCCGAACTCCAGCATGTTGACGTCGATGCGGCCATTACGATCGGCCAGCCAGGCCACCGGCAACGCCAGCAGCACGGTCGCCAGCGCGCTCACCGGCAAGGAGCTCGGCAGACGTGCGGAAACATGGATCAGCAAGGCACCCACCGCGTAGAAGCTCAGCGACACCGGTAGAACGTCCAGGCCAAAAAAAAGCCGTACCTGTTGGCCCGGAAACCAGCGCATCCAGCACCAGGCCAGGATCAACGACGCCACCGCGATCACCACAGGCGACAGCCAGCGGCGCAGCATCACATAGCTCAGCACCGTCACCAGCATCACCGGCAGGAACCATAGCGGGGGCTGCACATACAGATCGGGGCCGATCCCGGTGAACATCGCCACGATCGGCTCCCACCACGGATGGCTGCCCCAGCGCGCCGCCTTCTCACCGATATTGCGCGTCAGCAACCAGTACGCGTAGCCGAGCAGATAGAACGTCACATACGGCAGCAGCAGACTGCGTGCCTGCTTGCTGATGGTCTGCGGCAAGCCGGTGGTCCGCGACGCATAGCCCGCCGCCAGCCAGCCGGACACCATGAAAAACAGCGGCACGTGGAAGCTGTAGGCAAACAACGTCATCGCATGCGGCACGCCCTTGGCGTGGCAGAACACCACCAACAGGATCGCCAGGGCCTTGGTGGCATCGATACGCGGGTCGCGGCTGCGTCCGCCGGTGGCAACGGACGCACCGACGACCGGTGCCACCGGCTGCGGTGCTTGCGTTGCCGCCAAACTCATCGTGTGCCTCCTGCGGGCAGTGGCAATCGCGCATCCTCGTCGGCCGGATCCTGTCTGGGCAGCTGCTTAGCGCTGGCAGCAGACCAGGTCGGCCGCATGTGCCACAGGCAGCCGCACACGAACCACCACAATGCCGACGTCTTGATCGAGAAGTAGCCGTTGGACACCAGCAGGCTCAGCGCGAACGCAAAGATTGCCAGGTTCTTGAACAACTGCCCTTCCTTGCTCGGCATCAACAACAGGAACGAATACGACAGCAGGAAGGCGAGCACGCCGACGATCGACTGCGATGCGATGAAGTAGGCAATGCCGCTGTCGAAGTAACGGTACGCCTGCGCAAAATCCAGGCCCATCCACGAGTTGAAGGACAGGTTGTTCATCGAATTGACGGTGAAGAAGATGCGGCCCATCGTGTTGTCCTGATAGGCCGTGATCCCGGTGATCCACACCAACAGCCACGCCGTCATGATCACGAGCAGGAAGACCAGGAACGCCAGCCGTTGATCCAGGCGTTTCAACAGCGGCGACAGCAGCACCATCAGCACGCAGGTGCCCGCCGCAAGTCGGCCGTCGGAGGCCACGACCATGAAACCGATCAAACCGACCGACAGGATCAGCATCGCCGGACGCATCCAGCGCCAGAACACCAGCACGATCGCGGTAAAGAAGCAGATGTAGTTACCCATCGTCACCGGCTCGATGAACATCGAGGAGGCGCGGGGAAGATTGGAGCCCGGCAGGAAGTTGCGCTCGCCCGGACGCGTGGCGCTGACGAACAGGTTGCTGTCTTCGTTCCAGAACCCTTCCGCGCTCATGCCACGCGCGTTGACGAAGAAGCTCTTCGGGTTGACCAGATCGCCATAGGCGCTGGGCATCGCCAGTTCGAACGCCGCAACCAACGACACGATGATGGTCATGCGCACGAACAGCTTGGGCACCGACCCGGTATAAGCCGAACCAAGCACCACGAACGCGAACACCACCAGCGCGTCGCGGAAGAACTTCGGATCGATCTGCCAGTTCACCAGGAAGCGCACGAACATCAGGGTGACGATCAGCCCTAGGCCGCTGATGATCAATGCAATGCGCTTGCGGCTCATCGAACCCAGGCCGAGCAGGAAACACGCGGCGTAGACCATGAACTCGACTGCGTAAGTGATCACCGGACGTACGGTGAACACGTTCGCGTTGATCAGCGCCAGCAGCAGGTTGTAACCGACGCCGACCAGCAGCGTCAGCTCGATCAGCAGGTTGTGCCAGCGAACGCGGGCCTCGTCGCTCATTCGGATCAGCATGCAGACGCCTGCTTGAAAGGGGCGGCTGCGATGCAGCCGCCCGCGGCGCTCGGCGCGCCAGGTCGCACACTCCCCGCCATCATCAGTACGCGGTCTTCTGTCCGAGCACACGCACTGCGGTCAGCACGATGATGCGGATATCCAGCCACAGCGACCAGCGACGGATGTAGTCCAGGTCGTACTGGATGCGCTTCTTCATCGTGCGCAGCTCCGGGGTTTCACCACGGAATCCATTGACCTGCGCCCAACCGGTGATGCCCGGCTTGACGTAATGGCGCTGCATGTAGTGATTGATCAGCTTCTCGTAATGGGTGTTGTGCTGCGCGGCATGCGGGCGCGGCCCCACGATCGACATGCTGCCACCGAGCACGTTGAAGATCTGCGGCAACTCGTCCAGGCTGCTGCGGCGCAGGAACGCACCGAAACGGGTGATACGGGTGTCGTTCCTGGTCGCCTGCTGGATGGTGGTGCCATGGTCGTCATGCACACGCATCGAGCGGAACTTGAACATGTAGAACTCGCGCCCACCCAGGCCATGACGACGCTGGCGGAAAAACACCGGGCCCGGCGAACTCATCTTCACACCGACCGCAATCGCAGCCATCAACGGCCACAGGCCCATCAGCGCAACCACGGCCAGGATCTTGTCCTGCAGCGCCTTGGCGACCACGAAGTAGTTGTCGCGGTCCACACCGCCCTGGCGCAGGTTGATCACCGGCACGTTACCGATCTGCTCGCCGGACTGGTTCAACAGACCGAAGTCGAACAGGTCCGGCACCAGCTTCACGTTGATCGGATAGCGATCCAGGCGCTGCAGCAACTGCTTGATATGGTCACGTTCGCCCAGCGGCAGCGAGATCCACACCTGCTCGACCTGGTTGTCCTTCAGGTACTCGATCAGCGCGTCCGGATCGCCCAGGCACGGCAGCGACTGGCGTTGCTCGGTCACGGCGATGTCGTACGGCGTGCGGAAATAACCGACCAGGTTCATGCCGACCCAGGGATTGCGGCTGAGGTAGTGATTGATCTTCATCACCGGGTGGCGCAGACCGACCACCACCACCCGCTGCACATCCACGCCCTGGGTGCGCAGGTGATTCAGGAAGCCGCGCAGCACCGTGCGGGCCGCCACCAGCGAGGCCAGCCCACCGACGAACCACAGGCCGATCCAGCCGCGCGAGACCTGCTCGCCAACCTGCACGATCAGCGCATGCACCGCGAACAGCGCAAACACGCCACCGAATGCACCGCCCAGCACCATCAGCTCGCTCAACAGCCCGCGACCGCGCCAGCTGCGATACAGCGGGAACAGCGCAAAGCAGATTACCGAGTACAACAGCGTGGTGGCGATGGCGACCCGGTACGGTGCCGCAGGCACCCAGGAGCCGAAGACGATGCGATAGGCGATCAATCCGGAGACCACGACCATGGTGAGGTCGAAGACGCGCAGGACCAGATCGGCCGCAGCCGAATACTTGGACAACAATCGCGGCGAGGATGTGGTGTAAGTCGCGCTACTCAAGTCTGCCAAAAGCATGGGGATGTCCTCCAAACTCGATACGGCGCATGCGGGGGAACATACGAAACGCACGCGAGCTTTCAATCATCTCCGTCGGGCGATCACCGCGGTAATACCTACCGACCCCAGATCGCACGACAGCCCTTTGTTTCAACAGAGACAAACTTTCAAACGAAGGAGCCCGAAACATACGGGATCCAACCTTTTCCACGCTGAATCAGTTGTCACTTCAATTAACCATCGTTGTGCAAAACGACGATGTCAGTCCAACCGCGTCTGCGCTGCCGTGCCACGCAGGAAGTAGCGCACCAGTGCCACAGCCACACCCAGGAATACGCCAAAGATGAAGCCCAAAGCGAGGTTCAATTTAAGTTTCGGCGAAGTCTTAGACGTAGGCACGTCTGCGGTATCGATGATGGTCACGTTGTTGGCGCCGACGTTGCTCGCCACACCGATCTCCTTGTAGCGCTGCAGGAGCGCATCGTAGAGCTGGCGGTTGGTATCGACGTCGCGCTTGAGCATGTTGTAGCGGATGCTGCGGCTCTGCAGATCGAGCTCATCGTTACGCAATCCGGCGATGCGCTGGTTGAGCAGCTGCTCCTGATGCACCGACGCGTCGTAGGTCGCCTTCAGCGACTGGCGGATATTGAGGACCTCGCCATTGATCTGGCGACGCGACTCTTCGATCTGCGCCTTCAGACGCTGCATTTCTGGATAGTCCGGCTTGAAGGTCGACAGCTTCTGCTGATATTCGGTGTTCAAGCGGATCTGCTCGCCGCGCAGGCTCTGGATCAGCGGATTGCTCAGCACTTGCGGCAGCGACATCGCGTCACCGCTGCTGACCTGACGCCAGGCTGCCTCGGCCTTGATGCGGGCGTCCTGCGCCGATGCCAGCATCGCATTGAGGTCGCTGAGGTTCTGCGCCGGAAGCGATGGCTTGTCGTCGCCCACCGACACGATCTGCTCGTCGGTGGAATAGGAGACCAGATTCTTCTCTGAGTCCTCCACCTTGTCGCGCAACTGCTCCAGGCGCTCGGCCAGGAACTTGGTCGCGAACGAGGATGCCTTGATGCGGCGTTCCTGCGTGCTGACGATGAAGACCTTGGTATAGGTGTTGGCGATCTTGGCAGCCAGCACCGGGTCCGGCGAATCGTAGTTGACGTAGACCAGGCGCGAATTGAGGATCGGCTCGACCACCAGCCCGGCCAGCAGCGTATCGGTCAGGCTGCGCTCGATGATGGCCTGGCGCGAGTCGACCGACTTGCCGGCTTCCGGATTCTTGGCAGCAGCCTTTTCCAGCGCTTCGTCGACCTGCTGCTTGAACGCCGGCTCCTGATCGAGCTTGGCTTCGCGGATCACCGCACGGGCCAGCGAGCGGCTCTGCAGCAGCTGGTACTGGGTCTGGTAGAAATCGCGATCCTGCGGCGATTCCACCGGCATCAGGTTGTCGACATTCACCACGTTGAGCGAGTCGCGCTCGATCTGCAGCGTGCTGGTGGCGCGGTATTTTTCCGGCATCAGCAGGGTGACGCCAAACGCCAGTGCCACTGCCCCGACGGTGATCAGAATGATCAACCAGCGCTGTGAGACCAGCGCGCGCCAGTAGTCGAGCAAGCCAACGTCGGCCAGCTCGAGATGCCCGTGACGATGAGACGGGGAAGAACGATTGTCTGAATTCATACTCATCGGTAAGCGCGCCACACCATCACAAGGGGGGTCAGTTCCAGCATGGTGCGCAGCCAGACGCGTGCGTCGGAGCGGTACACCACAACGATGTCGCCGCCGTAGATCTCAGGATCCGGGTTGGCCCCCTTCTCGATCTGGGTCAGATCGAATCTGGCGATCATCTTTTGACCGTTGACGGTGCGAAACACGATGACGTTGCCGCGGCTGGCCACGGTGCTGACGCCCTTGGCCTGCGCGATGGCCTGCTGCAGGGTCAGGTTGGCGCCGATCACCGGATAGATGCCCGGCTCGTCGACCGCACCGGTCACCGTGACCCGGCGACCATTGGATTCCTGCACGAACACCGACACCTGCGGCTGCTGCAGATAACCGGCGGCGTAGCGTTCTGCCACCAGCTTTTCCAGCTCGCCGACACCCAGGCCGGCTGCCTTGACGTCGCCGATCAACGGCAGCGAGATGTGGCCGTTCTGATCGATGCGGACCTGCCGCTCCAGATCGTCGACCTGGAACACCTTGAACAACAGCAAGTCGCCTGGGGCAAGTCGATACTCCGGTTGCACGGCGGACATCGCGAGCGGATCCGGAAGCGGCAGCGAATCGGCCATCTTCGGACCGGTGCTGCATGCGCCCAGTGCCATCGAGCAGATCAACGCCAGGCTGAGGCCTTGGCAAAATCGTCCGATCAGTTTTTTCATGCGTGTGGCTGGCTGCCTCGGTTGGGTGGGACAGGACCTCGCGCAGCATTCAACCGGCCAACACGCCAGCAAGAACGTACGACAGAGAAATTCATCCCAAGACGCTTGGGATCACGACAGGTGTGACGTGTTGCAGTGCACTATGGCATAGAACCAACGCATCGCAAGACGCTGCTCGCCATTTTTTTGACGGCGTTGGCCTATTGATTCAAGTTCGTCGTTGCGGCGTTAACAAAACGTGATCCAAGTACGAATCCGCCGCCAATGATTTGGAGCATTTTCGGGGACTTAGCGACATTGCGTGACCCAGGTCCATAGCGAACAGAACTGCAACCAAACGGGCTCGGCCAGGCATTTCATGCTGCTGTGCAGTATGCCGATGGACATATCGTGTCAGGCGTATGACAGACCGCCGATCGCATTGTGCGGCGCAACAAAAAAGCCCATGTCCGTGAAGACATGGGCTCCGTGTTTGGTCGGGGTAGCCGGATTCGAACCGACGACCACTAGTCCCCCAGACTAGTGCGCTACCAGGCTGCGCTATACCCCGAAGATGTTGCGTCCGCCGCGAGGGCGGCCTGCGATTATAGCGGCTTTGTGAAACGTTTTCCTAGCGGCGCAGCAGTTGCAGAACCTCTTCCAGCTCCATGCGCACCTGTTTGATGATCTGGTTGCTCAGCGCCGACTCGCTCTTGGCGCCATCGCCTTCAAGACGCAGGCGTGCGCCACCGATGGTGTAACCCTGCTCGTACAGCAGGCCACGGATCTGGCGCACCATCAGCACGTCGTGGCGCTGGTAGTAGCGCCGGTTGCCGCGCCGCTTGACCGGTTCCAGGCTCGGAAACTCGGTTTCCCAATAGCGCAGCACATGCGGCTTGACGTCGCACAGCTCGCTGACTTCGCCGATGGTGAAGTAGCGCTTGGCCGGGATTGGCGGTAGTTCGCGATTACTGCCCGGATCCAGCATAAGCCTCCACCCGCTCCTTGAGCTTCTGGCCCGGACGGAAGGTCACCACCGTGCGGGCCGAGATCGGAATTTCCTCGCCGGTCTTGGGATTGCGACCGGGCCGTTGATTCTTGCGCCGCAGATCGAAGTTGCCGAAACCGGACAACTTCACCTGACGGCCCTGCTCCAGCGCATCGCGCAGCACATCGAAGAACGCGTCGACAAATTCCTTTGCCTCGCGCTTGTTCAGACCGACCTCGTCGAACAGACGTTCGGCCATCTCCGCTTTCGTCAATGCCATGCCAATCCCCTGGTTACCGCCTCAACTCCGGATCCGGGCGCGGTGTTCGCGCTCGATCACGGCCACCACATCGGCAACGACTGCGTCGACGTCCCGGTCGGTGAGAGTGCGCGAGTTATCCTGCAAAATCAAGCCCATAGCCAGACTCTTGAAACCTGGCTCGACCCCCTGCCCGACGTAGCGGTCGAACAGCTGCACCTCGCGCAACAACGGTCCGACGGTGGTGCGCACACTGCTCGACAGCGCCGCCCAGCTCACCTCTTCCGGGACCAGGAAGGCCAGATCGCGACGCACCGAGGGGAACCGCGACAGCTCGCCGGCACGCGGCAGCGCACGCTTGACCAACGCCGTCAGCTGCAGTTCGAACCCGATCACATGCACGTCGATGTCCAATGCCTTGGCCAGGCGCGGATGCACCTGCCCGATCCAGCCGATGCACACGCCATCGCGATGGATGTCGGCCGAGCGCCCCGGATGCCCGAAGGGCTGGGCAGAGGGCTGGAACTCCAGCACCGCGCCACTGGCCGCGGCCAGCGCCATCAGGTCGCCTTTTAGGTCGTGGAAGTCCACCTTGCGCGCGGGCTCGCCCCACTGCAGCGCCAGGGCATCGCCGCATACGGCCGCGGCGACATGCTGCGACTCCTGCGGGGCGGCGCCGGCATCGGACGCGGCCGCGAACACCTTGCCCAGCTCGAACAGGCGCACCCGCCCGGCCTGGCGGGCGGCATTGCGGCCCAGCGTCGCCACCAGGCCCGGCAACAGGCGCGGACGCATGATCGCCAGCTCGGCGCTGAGCGGATTGGCCAACGGCACCAGGCCGTCGGTAAGCTGCCAGCGCTCCAGCAAGGTAGCGTCGACGAAGGCGTAATTGATGGTTTCCTGCAGCTCGCGCGCCACCAGCTGGCGCCGCACGCTGAGCTCATCGAGCTGGGTTTCGCTCGGCATCGCAATCCGGCTTGCGCCGCCCGGCAGCGTGGTTGGCACGCGATCGTACCCATGGATACGCGCCAGTTCTTCGATCAGATCCTCTTCGATGGCGATATCGAAGCGACGGCTCGGCGCCATCACCTGCCAGCCTTCGGCAACAGCCTCCAGCTGCATGCCAAGCGCACCCAGAATGCGCACGACCTCGGCATCGTCAATCTGGATACCGAGCACGCGCGCAATCCGCGCACGCCGCAGCAGGATGCGCGCCGGCTGCGGCAGATGCTCCGGCAATTGCGCATGCATCACCGGGCCCGGCGCACCACCGGCCAGTTCCAGCACCAGCCGCGTCGCCACTTCGATCGCCTGTGGCGGCAATGCCGGATCCACACCACGCTCGAAGCGATGACCGGCATCGGTATGCAGACCGAACTTGCGGCCACGCCCCATGATCGCCGCCGGATCGAAGTACGCCGACTCCAGGAACACGTTGCGCGTGGTGTCGGTGACGCGGGTATCCAGGCCGCCCATCAGGCCGGCCAATGCGACCGGGCGGTCGGCATCGGTGATGGTCAGGAAGCTGTCGTCCAGCGTGACCTGACGCCCGTCCAGCAATGCCAGCTGCTCGCCGCTGCGCGAATGGCGCACGCCGATCGGGCCTTGCAGGGTGTCCAGATCGAACGCATGCATCGGCTGGCCAAGTTCCAGCATCACGTACTGGGTGATGTCCACCAGCAGCGAGACCGGACGCACGCCGCTGCGACGCAGCCGCTCGGCCAGCCACACCGGCGTTTTTGCGGCCGGGTCGATGCCTTCGATCACCCGCCCGCAATAGCGCGGCGCGGCGTTGCCGGCATGCAATTCCACCGCCAGCGTGCGCGTGGACACCGGCGCCACTGCATCGGCTTCAAAGGCCACCACTGCGCTGGCACAGGCGGCCGCCACATCGAAGGCGATGCCGCGCACGCTGAAGCAGTCGGCGCGATTGGGCGTCAGCTTGATCTCGATGCTGGCATCGGGCAGCCCCAGATACTCGGCCAGCGCCTGACCCACCGGCGCATCGTCGGGCAGCTCGAACAGGCCGGACGCATCGCTATCCAGCCCCAGTTCCTTGGCCGAGCACAGCATGCCGTTGGACGCCACCCCGCGCAGCTTGGCGGCGGTGATGGTGAGCGCGCCGATCTGCGCACCGACCAGCGCCAGTGGTGCCACCAGACCGGCACGCGCATTGGGCGCGCCACACACGATCTGCAGCAACTCGCCCTGCCCTGCGTCGACACTGCAGACCTGCAGACGATCGGCTTCCGGATGACGCACCGCCTCGACGATACGCGCCACCACCACCTGCCCCAGCGCCTCGCCCAGTGGCGTGACCTCTTCGACCTCCAGACCGATCGCCGTCAGCGTCGCGGCAAGCTCGTCGCGGCTCGCCTGGATGGGAACGTGGCTGCGCAGCCAATTTTCAGAGAATTTCATGAGGAGCCGGGATTGGGGATTCGGGATTGGGGATTAGCTAAAACGCGTCGACGGAGTCTGGGGCGGACCGGGGCGCCGTTGCGAATCCCCAATCCCGAATCCCCAATCCCCGCCGTCAGGCGAACTGCCTGAGAAAACGCACGTCGTTTTCGAAGAATGCGCGCAGGTCGTTGACGCCGTAGCGCAGCATCGCAAAGCGCTCCACGCCCAGGCCGAACGCGAAGCCGGTGTAGCGCTCCGGGTCGATGCCGACGCTGCGCAGCACGTTGGGGTGCACCATGCCGCAGCCGAGCACTTCCAGCCAGCGCGTGCTGCCGTCCGGCTGCTGCCAGGCGATGTCCACTTCCGCGCCCGGTTCCACGAACGGGAAATAGCTGGGGCGGAAGCGCATCTCGAAATCGCGTTCGAAGAACGCCCGCACGAACTCGGACAAGGTGCCCTTGAGATCGGCGAAGTTGGAGTGTTCGTCGACCAGCAGGCCTTCGACCTGATGGAACATCGGCGAATGGGTCTGGTCCGAATCGGAGCGGTACACCTTGCCGGCCGCGATCATGCGCAGCGGCGGTTTGTGCGCATCCATGTAGCGCACCTGCACGCCGGAGGTATGGGTGCGCAACAGGCGGCCATCGCCGAAATAGAACGTGTCGTGCATTGCGCGCGCCGGATGGTGCGGCGGAAAGTTCAGGGCTTCGAAGTTGTGCCAGTCGTCCTCGATCTCCGGACCATCGGACAACTCATAACCCAGGCGCGCAAAGATCTCGACGATGCGCTCGAGCGTGCGCGTAACCGGGTGCAATCCACCGCGTTCGCTGCGACGCCCCGGCAAGGTGACATCGATCCGCTCCCCGGCCAGCCGTGCGTCCAGCGCGGCGTTTTCCAGCGTGTGCTTGCGCTCGGACAACGCCGCGGTCAGCGCATCGCGCGACAGGTTGATCGCTTCGCCAGCGGCCTTTCGCTGATCGGCCGGCAGCGTGCCGAGCTGCTTGAGCTGGGCGGTGATGCTACCGCTCTTGCCGAGCAATGCGACGCGCAAGGCTTCCAGTTGGTCCGGCGTCTGCGCGGCGGCGACATCGGCCAGCGCACGCTCGGTCAGGGATTGAATCTCACTCATTGCACTCGCGCCTCAACTGCGTCTACCGAACGGTGTTTCCGGATGCACCGGAACGCATTGCCACTCAAATCTGGTCTAGCCCGGCATCCAGTCAGCAATGCCGGCCATCTAAAAACGCAAAAGGGGAAGGACTCGCGCCCTTCCCCCTGCATATCTGCTTGCCCTCGCCGGAAGCCTGTACACGAATGCGCAAACCCCTTCGAGACGCTATCCCTTCAAAAGTCCGCACATGGATGTGCGGGCTCTTGCGAGGGACTCGCACCTATGCCGCCAGCGCGCCCTTGGCCTTCTCCGCCAGCGCGGCAAAGCCGGCGGCGTCGTGCACGGCGATATCAGCCAGCACCTTGCGGTCCAGGGTGATGCCAGCCTTGAGCAGGCCATTCATGAAACGGCTGTAGCTCAGGCCGTTGATGCGGGCAGCCGCATTGATGCGGGTGATCCACAACGAACGGAAGTTACGCTTCTTCTGCTTGCGGCCAATGTAGGCGTACTGCTGCGCCTTGATGACTGCCTGCTTGGCAACGCGGAAGACCTTGCGGCGAGCGTTGTAGTAACCCTTCGCCAGGGTCAGAATTTTCTTGTGGCGGCGACGCGCCTGTACGCCACGCTTTACTCGTGCCATGGGTCAGTCCTCAGAGGTAGGGAAGCATACGATCGAGACGGCCAGCGTCCTCGGCACGGACGTGGTTCGTCTGCCGCAGGTTGCGCTTCCGCTTGGTCGCTTTCTTCGTGAGGATATGGCTACGGTTTGCGTGGCCGCACTTGTACTTGCCGGAGGCGGTCTTGCGGAAACGCTTGGCCGCCGCCCGGTTGGTCTTGATCTTGGGCATTGCAATGTCCTTGATGGTGTTTTGTCACTGACCCGGGCGGCAGTCTTGCGACCACGCTTTCCATCCTTGCCCTTGCCTGCTTGTAAGTCCTTGATCGAACACGATCCGGACAGGTCCTGTACCGCTTGCGCGGCGCCCCGGCAAAACCGGGCCGCGCAGTATGCCCGTTGCCGGGAATTCTTGCAAATGGATGCTGTCGCCGGCTAGGGCTGGCCCGTCGGGCCCGCCCTAGCGCGGGATCAGATCTTCTTCTTCGGCGCGATCATCATGACCATCTGGCGCCCTTCCAGGCGCGGACGCGACTCGATGACGATGTCGTCGCCCAGGTCGGCCTCGATCCGGGACGCCATTTCGCGCCCCAGCTCCTGGTGGCTCATTTCACGACCACGGAAGCGGATATTGACCTTGACCTTGTCGCCCTCTTCCAGGAAGCGGCGCATGTTGCGCAGCTTGATCTGGTAGTCGCCCTCGTCGGTGACCGGACGGAACTTGAGTTCCTTGATCTCGACCTGCTTGGTCTTCTTCTTGGCCTCGTTGGCCTTTTTCTGCTGCTCGAACTTAAACTTGCCGAAATCCATGATCTTGCAGACCGGCGGGTCGGCCTGCGGCTGGATTTCGACCAGATCCAGGCCTTCTTCCTCGGCCTTGGCGAGCGCTTCGTCGCGCGACAACACGCCGACCATCTCACCGTCACTGCCGATCACGCGGACGCGCGGCACACGGATTTCTTGGTTCTTGCGGTTCTGTTTGTTGTCAGGGGTACTGATATTGCAATCTCCCAGGGGAATCGAACCGGCGCATCCGGATCATCCAGACCGGCCGGGGTTGGCTCACGCTGCCTGCTCTGCCTGCAGACGTTCGATGAAGGCCGAGACCGTCATGGTCCCGAGGTCCTCTCCCGAGCGTGTCCGCACGGCGACGGCACCGTTTTCCTTCTCGCGGTCACCGACGACGAGCAGATAAGGCACGCGTTGCAGCGTATGCTCGCGAATCTTATATCCGATCTTCTCGTTACGCAAATCGGCGCTCACACGGAAGCCTTGATTTGCAAGGGTTTTCCGAACCGAGTCGACATAGTCTGCCTGGGCGTCGGTGATATTTGCGACAACGACCTGGACCGGGGCGAGCCAGGCGGGGAAGGCGCCGGCGTGGTGTTCGATCAGGATGCCGATGAAACGCTCCATCGAGCCGACGATCGCCCGGTGCAGCATGACCGGATGCTTCTTCTGGCTGTGCTCGTCCACGTACTCGGCGCCGAGGCGGCCCGGCATCATGAAATCGACCTGCATGGTGCCCAGCTGCCAGGTACGGCCGATCGCGTCCTTGAGGTGGTACTCGATCTTGGGGCCGTAGAAGGCGCCCTCGCCCGGCAGCTCCTGCCACTCCACCCCGCAGACGCCCAGCGCGCTGCGCAGCGCGGCTTCGGCCTTGTCCCAGGTGACGTCGTCGCCCAGGCGCTTTTCCGGACGCAGCGCGATCTTGATCTCGATGTCCTCAAAGCCGAACGCGGTATAGACCGCCAGTGCCTGCTGATGGAACGCGGTGACTTCGGCTTCGATCTGCGATTCCAGGCAGAACACGTGGCCGTCGTCCTGGGTGAAGCCGCGCACGCGCAGGATGCCGTGCAGCGCGCCGGAGGGCTCGTTGCGGTGGCAGGCGCCGAACTCGCCGTAGCGGATCGGCAGGTCGCGGTAGCTGTGCAGGCCCTGATTGAACACCTGCACGTGGCCCGGGCAGTTCATCGGCTTGACCGCATAGGTGCGCTTCTCCGACTCGGTGAAGAACATCGCGTCCTGGTAGTTGTCCCAGTGGCCGGATTTCTGCCACAGCGACACGTCCAGGATCTGCGGGCAGCGCACTTCGCCGTAGCCGCTGTCGCGATAGACCTTGCGCATGTACTGCTCGACCACCTGCCACAGCGACCAGCCCTTGGGATGCCAGAACACCAGGCCCGGCGCCTCCTCCTGCAGATGGAACAGGTCCTGCTGCTTGCCGATGCGGCGATGGTCGCGCTTGTCGGCTTCTTCCATGCGCAGGATGTAGGCGTCCAGCTGCTTCTTGTCGGCCCAGGCGGTGCCGTAGATGCGCTGCAGCTGCTCGTTCTTGGCATCGCCGCGCCAGTAGGCGCCGGAAATACGGGTCAGTTTGAAGGCCTTGAGGAAGCGCGTATTGGGCACGTGCGGGCCGCGGCACATGTCCACGTATTCCTGGTGGTAGTACAGGCCCATCGCGGTGATGTCGTCGGACATGTCCTCGATCAGGCGCAGCTTGTACTCCTCGCCGCGCTGGGCGAACACCTCGATCACCTCGGCGCGCGGGGTGACCTTCTTGATCACGTCGTAGTCCTGCGCGATCAATTCCTGCATGCGCTGCTCGATCGCGGCCATGTCGTCCGGCGTGAACGGGCGTTCGCTGTAGATGTCGTAGTAGAAGCCTTCGGCGATGACCGGGCCGATCACCATCTTGACCTCCGGGTACAGCTGCTTGACCGCATGCCCGACCAGATGCGCGCAGGAGTGGCGGATGATCTCCACGCCTTCGGCGTCCTTGGCGGTGATGATGCGCAGGCTGGCATCGTGGTCGATGACGTCGCTGGCATCGACCAGCTGGCCGTCGACCTGGCCGGCGATGGTGGCCTTGGCCAGGCCGGCGCCGATCGACTGGGCGACCTGCATCACCGAGACGGGGGATTCGAATTCGCGGCGGCTGCCGTCGGGGAGCGTGATGTTGATCATGGGCAAGGATGAGGTCTGTGCTGGCTGCAGCGCGGCGGCTGCAAGGGAGATCTGCCCGTTGCGGGACAGGCTCGGATAAGGGTATGGCGAGAGGTGGGGCGGAACGAACGCCGTGCGGGCGCCCTGCGGACTGGCGCGGCCGGAATCAGCGGTGGGCGGTGGTAGTGCTCATGTCGCACGCTGGGCCGGCGCGGGGCGCGGGCCACCTTCTCGCAAGGGGTCTTGGAAGCGAATGGTAAACCAATCAGGCCGCTGTTGCGCATGCCGGCACGGGGCCGGCGGGCGCGTGGCATGATGCCGGCCACCTGTGCTGCCAGTGCCGACCATGACCATCAAGGGTAAAGCCACCTCGCTGGATATCGCCTACCTGGCCGGCGTGTCGCAGCCGACCGTGTCGCGCGCACTGCGCGGCAGCCCGATGGTCAACGAAGAAACCCGCAAGCGCATCCTGCGCATCGCCAAGGAATTGAACTACAAGGTCGACAAGAACGCCTCGTCGCTGCGGCTGCGCAATGCCGGCACGCTGGCGCTGCTGTTCTTCGAAGACCCCACCGCCGACGATTCGCTGATCAACCCGTTCTTCCATTCGATGCTGGGCTCGATCACCCGCGCCTGCGCGCTGCAGGGTTACGACCTGCTGGTGTCGTTCCAGCAGCTGTCCAAGGACTGGCAGGCCGATTACGAAGACAGCAACAAGGCCGACGGCATCATCCTGCTCGGCTATGGCGATTATCAGCAGTCGCGCCAGCGGCTGCAGTTGCTGGTCGAACAAGGTACTCACTTCGTGCGCTGGGGCGCGGCGCTGCCGGGGCAGCCGGGCATCTCGATCGGCAGCGACAATTACCAGGGCGGGCTGGATATCACCGAGCATCTGCTGGCGCAGGGCTGCCGCCGCATCGCCTTTCTCGGCCACGCGTCCAACCACTATCCCGAGTTCGAAGAGCGCTACCGCGGCTACGTGGCTGCGCTGAAGCAGCAGGGTTTGGTGGCCGATCGCGCGCTGCAGTTCGACGCGATCACCACCGAGTCGTCCGGCCATGCCGCGTGCCTGGCGCTGCTCGACAGCGGCAAGGCATTCGATGCGGTGTGCGCGGCCAGCGACCTGATTGCGATCGGCGCAATGCGCGCCTTGCGCGAGCGCGGCCTGCGGGTGCCGCAGGATGTGGCGGTGAGCGGGTTCGACGATATCGCATTGGCGGCGTCGGTGGCGCCGGCGCTGTCGACGGTGCAGCAGGACACCAAGCAGGCCGGCACGCTCCTGGTGGAAAGCCTGGTGGCGCTGATCCGCGGCGAAGCGGCGCAGAGCCGCACTATTCCGGTGAAGCTGGCGCTGCGTGATTCCTCGCGCAGCAGTGGGCTGCAGCCACCGCTGGGCTGGAGACCGTCCGGCGCGGAGACCGGCGAGGCGGTGCTTGGCCGGGCCGCTGATGGGGCTGTCAGGCGTTGAGTCGTGAATCGGGAATCGGGAATCGGGAATCGTTGGAGCATACGTGGCGGGCTGCGAATCGGCTGCAACCATCGATGCCTCGTAGGAGCGCACCCGGGCGCGACAGGGCGTTCCCGGTAATGCCCCTCGCGCCCGGGTACGCTCCTACCTGTTGCGGGCGGCCCCGTCCCGCCGCGGCCCGCAGCGTGACCAGGATCGAAATCACCGTCGGCCGGGAAAGCTCTCAAGCTGACATCCGGTCAGGTGGCCAGCGGAATCGCTGGGCGCCGAGGCTTGAGATTCGGGATGAGATTCGGGATTCGTTGGAGCGTGCGCGATAGCCGCGAATTGACGCCTCGTAGGAGCGCACCCGGGCGCGACGGGGCGTTCCCGGCAACGCCCATCGCGCCCGGGTGCGCTCCTACCTGTTGCGGGTGGCCCCGTGCTGTCGCGGCCCGCAGCGTGACCAGGATCGAAATCACCGTCGGCCGGATTCGGGATTCGGGATTCGGGATTCGGGATTCGTTGGAGCGTGCGCGAAAGTCCCCGATCTGATGCCTCGTAGGAGCGCACCCGGGCGCGACGTGGCGTTCCCGGCAGTGCCCCGTCGCGCCCGGGGGCGCTCCTACCGGTTGCGGGCATCGCGCGCGGCTTGCTCGGCCATCTGCGCGTCGAGCTGCCTGCGCAAGTCCGGGTCGGTGATCGGCGCGTCCGACAGCAGCACCCGCACCCCATGCGCGGGCACCGGCGCCAGCAGCCGACGCTGCACCGGCACCTGCTCGCCACTCATCGCGTCGCGCCATGTGCCGGGCTGCAGAAAACGCGTCACCTCGACGTTCGCCGCCGCATCACCCTTGTTGAGCAGCACCAACGCCGTCTGGCTGGCGCCCGCATGCTGATAGACCCGCAAAAATGCCGCGTGATCCCCGCGTAGCAGCACATCCACCTGCACGCCGCGCTGCAATGCCGGGATATCGCGACGCAGCCGCGCGATCTGCTGCAACGGGCCGAAAATCGGGCTATCCGGTGCAGTGCGGATGCGCTCGGCACCGAAGTAATTGCGGTTGCCTGCATGTTCGGCGCGCCCGCGCATGAAGCCGGTCTCCGAGCCGTAATAGATCACCGGGATGCCGCGCGCGGTAAACAGCCAGTTGTGCGCGTCGATGAAGCCGGTGTCGCTGGCATCCAGGCGCGCCATGTCGTGATTGTCGTAGAAGCTCATCAGCTCGTACGGGTTGGCATATGGCCCCCGACGCAGAAACAGCGGCGCGGCAAGCTTCTCGAACCCGGCCTGCTCATGGCCGAAGACAGCGGACAGCTGCTGCTTCAACGGGAAATCCAGCACGCTGACGCCGGCATTGCGCGCCCAGGTATGCCCGGCAATCTTGTTGGCGTCGTAATCGAAGGCTTCGCCGAACATGAAGAACCCCGGACGTTTTTCGCGGATGCGCGCCACGAAGGCATGCCAGAAACGGTCGGGCATCCAGCCGATGGTGTCGATACGGAACGCGTCGGCGCCCTGCTCCATCCACTGCAGATACGCGCCAGCCAGATAATCGAGCACGGCGGGATTGTTTTCGTTGAGATCGGACAACTCGGCCAGGCCGCCGCCGGTGTTGTAGAACGCGTGCAGCGGAACGTGCTGCAGATCCAGCTGCGCCGGTGGCAGATTCTGGTGATCGGCGACCAGTCGGCCATCGGCGTCGTACAGCTTGCCGAAGCCCGGCTGCGCCACCGGCATGCTGTAGGCCGGCGAGCCGTGATTGCCCACGATATCCAGCACTACCTTCAAGCGGTTGGCATGCATGGCGCGGGTGAAGCCGGCAAAGTCCAGGCCCGGACTGGGCAGATGCTCGTCGAGCTTGTAGAAATTCACGCCCCAGTAGCCGTGATAGCCGGTCTTGCCGTGGTCGCTGAGCGTACTGCCGCAGCTGATCGGCTTGCCGCCGGTGAAGGCCTCATCCGGATTGTCGACAATCGGCGTGATCCATACCGCGCCAAAGCCCATGTCGCGGATGTAGTCGGCATGTTCGACGATGCCCTTGAAGTCGCCCCCCAGGTAACCGATGTTGTCGCCGACTCCATCTGCGCAAGGCGTCGGCACATCGAACGTGCGATGCGCACCGCCCTGGTCGCGCTGGTCGTTGCCGGGGTCGCCATTGACGAAACGGTCGGTCACCACGAAATACACCGCGTCGGCAGCGAACGGCTCCAGCGTGCCGTAGTAATCGCCGGGTGCAGCCGCCGCGCTCGCCGCTCCTGCAGATACGATCAATCCAGCCATCATCACATGCCGCATCACTGCCCTCCCGAGGCCATTGGAACCCGCACCACGCACACACCGGCAATGAGCAAACTGGCGCCACCGATGGCCAGCGCATGGATTGGCTGACCGCCCAGCCAGACGCGCAGCACGAAGCCCAGTGCGCTGGCTGCGACCAGCTGCGGAATCACGATGAAAAAATTGAAGATGCCCATGTACACGCCCATCTTGGCGGCGGGCACGCTGTCGGACAGCAAGGCATAGGGCAGCGACAGGATCGAGGCCCAGGCAAAGCCGACACCCAGCATAGACAGCAGCAGCCACTGCGGGTCGCGGATCACCAGCATCGACAACAGCCCGGCCGCACCCAGCCACAGGTTGCACAGATGACTCCAGCGCAGGCCGATCGCACGCACCAGCAGTGGAATGACCAATGCCGCCAACGCCGCAAATCCGTTGTAGGCGCCAAACAACACGCCTACCCAGTTCGCACCTTCGTTGTAGGCTGCCGATGCGGTGTCCTTGGCACCGAAGTGCACCTGGGTGACTGCGGCGGTGGTGTAGATCCACATCGCAAACAGCGCGAACCAGGAGAAGAACTGCACCCAGGCCAGGCGTCGCATCGTCAGCGGCATGCTGCGCACGTCCTGCACGATCGCCACCAGCATGCCGGTCGATGGCAGCGCGCGCGCCAACGCAAGCAGCGCACCGTAGGCGATGCACAGGCCGGCCAGCACGTAGAGCATGCGGTCGCCGTGCTGCCAGGCGATCGCAGCGGCGAGCAGCACACCGATGCCGCACCAGAGCGCACTCGCACGTTGCGGCGGCAAGGTGCCGGCGATCGCTGCAGCCGCTACAGGCGGATGCGCATCGTCGAAACCGGCCAGCTGCTGCGGGCTGTATTCGCGCGTGCGCAGCACCGTCCAGCTGATCGACAGGAACAGCACCGCGGCACCGAGGTAGAAGGCGTAGCGCACGCTGTCGGGCAACTGCCCCGGCGGCGCGGTATTGGCCACGCCCCAATGCGTGAGCAACCACGGCAGGAAACTCGCCACAATCGCGCCGACCCCGATGAAGAAGCTCTGCATCGCATAGCCGGTGGGCCGCTGCGCCGGTGGCAGTTGATCGCCGACCAGGGCGCGGAATGGCTCCATCGAGATGTTGATCGATGCATCCAGCACCCACAACGTGCCGGCGGCAATCCACAGCATCGGCGCGTTGGGCATCACCAGCAAGGCCAGTGTGGTGAATACCGCGCCGACCATGAAATACGGACGCCGACGCCCCCATGGCGTCCAGGTGCGGTCGGACAGGTAGCCGATGATGGGCTGCACGATCAGACCGGTGAGCGGTGCGGCGATCCACAGACCGGGCACATCGTCGACCTGCGCCCCCAGGGTCTGGAAGATGCGGCTGGCGTTGGCGTTCTGCAGCGCGAAGCCGAACTGGATACCGAGAAAGCCGAAACACATGTTCCAGATCTGCCAGAAACTCAGGCGTGGCTTGGCGGTCATTGCGCAGCCTCCGTGCTCGCTGCGGGGCCGACCAGCAGCGCACTCACCTGCGCGGTGTTGACCACGCCATCGCGACCACCGCGGCCGCCGTTGTACTGCGCAAAATGCGCGAGTGCGCTCATGTTGAAGCCATCTTCCAGCCGGAACCTGCACTGCTGCCCGGCCACCACAGTAAAGCTGACCTGCGTGGACAGCTGCTCGCCCACGCTATGCGGCATCACCACGACCTGCGACTGCGTCGCCTGCCCCAGGCATTCCAGCAGCAGCCGCTTGACCGCCGCAGTGACGCCGGTATTGATCGGCCCGTTGGGGTTGCGATAACGCAGCGATACGCGATGCTGGCCCGCGCGCGTGGCAGTCCAAACCCAGGCCTCGCTGCCCGGGACTTCCTGCAACGCACCGAGCGTCAACGCGGGACTGTGCAGCGACTCCAGGCCATCGGCGCGGCGGGTCAGGCTGAGCACGTGCAGCCGGCCGTCCTCGCGCAGGTCTAAGTGCCGCGTGGCGTCCAACGCATGCCCATCCATGTACAGCGTCGTCCCAGCCGGAATCACGATGCGATGGCCGTCGCCCTGCCGTTGCGCGACGGGCGCCTCCGGCGTGCTGGGTGCGAACACCTGGCCTGGCTGCGGCGGGGCGGTGGTATCGGCCTTGCGACCGATCAGATGCACCAACGTGGTCTGGCCTTGTTGCTCGACCTTCCCCGCCACCAGCAACTCACCCGCACTCGCCGTCGGCCGCTGCAGCACATAGCGTCGGGCGCCCTGTTCAAGCACGATCTGCTGGCGATCGCCAAACAACAACGGCACCAACGTACGCGGCAGTTTCGGCATCACGCTGCCATCGGCGCCAATGCCGAACACGCCTTCCAGCACCGCGGAGAGATAGCCGG
The DNA here is from genome assembly GCF_040202385.2 of Xanthomonas sp. WHRI 6108. Classification (NCBI taxonomy): domain Bacteria; kingdom Pseudomonadati; phylum Pseudomonadota; class Gammaproteobacteria; order Lysobacterales; family Lysobacteraceae; genus Xanthomonas; species Xanthomonas sp. WHRI 6108. The sequence goes on from NZ_CP168198.1 coordinate 2,889,273, forward strand.
CAACCGACCACAACTGGCGCGGCGAATTCACCACCGGGCCACTGCGGGGCCCCTCCTCCACATGCACCGCCAGGCTCTGCATCTCGTAGTTTTCCATGTTGGAGCCAGCCAGCGCGCTGCCGCGCATCAACGACTGCAGCTCCAGCGCAATGCGCGGCGCGTCGTCCAGCTGGCGTGCGGCGCGTAGCGCGTACGCACTGACGAAGGGCCAGACGGCGCGATTGTGATAAATCGGCTGTTCGGCGTCCTGCGGCCACACCACCGGGCTGCCGCCGGCAACCAGCGGATACCCGCGCAGCGCGGCACGCGCACGCTCCTTCGGAAACACCTCGGCCAGCACGCCAAGCGACACGCCGAGCAGATCGACCTTGGCATAGCGCACCGGATGCGCCGCATTGCCCAGATAGCTCACATACTGATTGCTGGGCGCATCCCAGAAGCGCGTGGCGATGGCCTGACGCAGCGCATCGGCCCACTGGGCGTACCTGGACGCACGCGCATCGCCATGCTGGCGCGCCAGCTGCTCGGCCAGGCGCAGGGCCTGGTAGTGCAGCACGTTGGTGGACAGGGCGAAGGACTCGGCAATGAAGCGCACATCCTGGCGCGTCCACTCCGGATAGGTCTGCTCGCGCCAATCCAGAAACGAGGTTTCGCCGCGGTAGAGGCCGGTCTGCGCATCGAAGACCGCGTCACGATCCTGCGCGAGGGTGGCCTGCAACGCCTCCCACACCTCTTCAGCGAATGCCTTGTCATCCAGCAGGCCGCGCGCGGCTAGGAACCACACCACGCGGTCGCTGCTGATCGGCCAGCTGCCGCCGGAGCCGGTGTCCTGCGCAACAAACACCCCTGGCGTCTGCCCGTCGCGCGCCGCCGACAGCTTGAAGCGCAGCGCATTGCGCGTGCGCTCCGGCTCCAGCCGCGCCAACGCCAGATCGGCGGCGAAGCTGACATCGCGCGTCCATACGTAAGGCCAGCGCTCACCGGTTTCGAAACACGCGCACGGCACCGGCTTGCCGTCGTTGAAGGCCGGATCGCGAATCGCCTCGACACGGTCGTCGGCCATTTCCTGCTGCGCCATGGCGAACAGGGCGTCAAACAACGGACTGGCGGTATGGGTGCGCATCGGCTGCGGCCCGATGCGGCGCTCGCCCTGCGGCCAGCGCAACACGAAACCGCCGTCTTCGAGCGCCTGCGCTTGCGCATGGCGGCCCTGGAACTCCAGCTCATCGGCCAACACCGGCGAGCTTGCCGCAACGCCGAGCGTTGCAGCCATGCAGATCATCTTCAGCATCGAAGCGGCCAGACGGCTTGCACCGTCGGCCTCCCTCCCTCGTTGCACGCGTTGTAGTGCGCGGCACTGGCGTGCCACGGGCGCGGACCCTCCCAGGTGCCGTGACGCCATGGTAGACGCGCGCTCAGCGGTTCCGCATCAATGCATACGTATTCATGGCAATGGCCGCAGTGCAGCATGGCCCATCCACGCCACAGCGCTGCATAGTCGCCGCTGACGCAACGGCCGCCTTGGGAGGGGATATGCCGCTGGTTTCACATCGCGTGCGTTCGATAGCGCGCGCCGCACGCAGTGCGCGACTGCTTGTCCTGTTGCTTGGCAGTCTTGCGGGCATCGCGCAGGCCGAGCGCATCGCCATCAGTGCCGATTCGCCTGGCAACGTCCTGCAGGTCACGCTGGAAGTGGACGGCGGCACGCCCTATTACCGCGTGCAACGCCTGGGCCAGCCGGTGCTGGAACGCTCGCGTCTGGGTTTCCAGTTGCGCGACGGCCGGCTGGACCGCGGCCTGGTCGTCCTCTCGCAAGCACGCCAAGCCCATGACGATACCTGGGAACAACCCTGGGGCGAGACGCGCCTGGTGCGCAACCACTACAACGAACTAAGCGTCAGCCTGGGCGAACGCAGCGGCGCGCAACGCCGCTTCGATGTGATCTTGCGCGTGTACGACGATGGCATCGGCCTGCGCTATCACTTTCCCGAGCAGGCGGGATTGCGCGAAGCCATCATCGACGAGGAAGTCACCGAATTCGCCATCGCGCAACCGTCCGAGGCATGGTGGATTCCGGCAGGCGAGCCGATCCACTACGAATACCTGTATCAGCGCACGCCGTTGAACCAGGTCGCGCTGGCACATACGCCGCTTACCTTGCGTACCGACAGCGGGCTGCATGTCGCGCTGCATGAGGCGGCGCTGGTCGACTACGCCGGCATGTGGCTGCGCCGTACCGAAGGCCAGCGCCTGCGCGCGCAGCTGTCGCCCGCTGCCGAAGGCTGGAAGGTGCGGCGCAAGCTGCCGTTCGATACGCCGTGGCGCACGCTGCAGATCGCCGACCAGGCCACCGGGCTGGTGGAGTCCAACCTGATCCTCAACCTCAACGCGCCCAACGCCCTGGGCGATGTGAGCTGGGTCAAGCCGTCCAAATACGTCGGGGTGTGGTGGTCCATGCATCTCAACCAGCAGACCTGGGCGACCGGGCCGACACACGGCGCCACCACTGCCAACACCAAGCGCCTTATCGATTTTGCCGCGGCACACGGCTTTCGTGGCGTGTTGGTGGAAGGCTGGAATCCGGGCTGGGACGGCGAATGGTTCGGCAACGGCGGCAGTTTCGATTTCACCAGGCCGACACCGGATTTCGACCTGCCCGCGCTGAGCAAATACGCCGCCGGCAAGGGCGTGCATCTGATCGGCCATCATGAAACGGGGTGCGCAGTGGATCATTACGAAGACCAGATTGCCGAAGCGATGGACCTGTATGCCCGGTTCGGCGTGGACTCGGTCAAGACCGGCTATGTCTGCGACGACGGCCAGGTGGAACGTCGTAACCCGGCAGGCGGCACATCGCTGCGCGAATGGCACGACGGCCAATGGATGGCACGCCATCATCTGCGCGTGGTGCAGGAAGCTGCCGCGCGCCACCTCGCAGTCAATGCGCACGAACCGATCAAGGACACTGGCCTGCGCCGCACCTATCCCAACTGGATCTCGCGCGAGGGCGCGCGTGGCATGGAATACAACGCCTGGGGCCAGCCACCGAATCCGCCCGAGCACGAGGTCAACCTGGTGTTCACCCGCCTGCTCGCCGGGCCGATGGATTACACGCCCGGCATCCTCAGCCTGAAAGGCCGCAACGGCCAGGCGATTCCCAGCACGCTCGCGCGCCAGCTGGCGCTGTACGTGACGCTTTACAGCCCGATCCAGATGGCCGCCGATCTGCCCGAGCGTTATCTGCAGCACCGCGATGCCTTCCGCTTCATCGAGGACGTGGCGGTGGATTGGGATCAGACCCGCGCCTTGAATGGCGAAGTCGGCGACTACGTCACCATCGCGCGCAAGGATCGGCATAGCCGCGACTGGTTCCTGGGCAGCATCACCGACGAGCATGGCCGGTTGCTGCAGGTGCCGCTCGGATTCCTTGAGCCGGGCGTGCGCTACACCGCGCAGATCTATCGCGACGGCGACGGTGCGGACTATGTCAGCAACCCATTCGCCTTTGTCAGCGAACAACGCCAGGTCAGCAGTGCCGATACGCTGGAACTGCGTCTTGCGCCAGGTGGTGGGCAGGCGATTCGCTTCGTGCCGGTGGATGGCAGGCGCTGATTTGGTCGCAGCGGGCTGAAGAGCCCTTCAACGCGACCGAGTGCATCACGCAATGGCACCGCAACCGCTGCAGATTGCGCGTTGGCGTTGCCTCACGACAGGCCAAGAGCGTACCGCGCCGCAGCAAAGCCGGCGTGGAATCGATTTCAGCGCAATCAGCCGGAGTGAATACGTATGCAGTGCCCGTTTGCACCCAGGTGCCGTGTCTACCATACGTCGCAGTCGTAACGTCCGTCGTGGCGCGCGATGCAATGCATCCAGGCGTCTGCCGGATCGAAAAATCAAAGAACAACATGTACCTGGGAGGGGAAAATGTTGAAGCACAAGCGCTCTGCGCTGAGTATCGCCCTGGCCGTTGCCATGGCACCGACGTTGGCCGCCGCGCAATCGGCGACACCGGCGCAAGCAACCGACACCGAACAAACCGCCGGCGCGGTGACCGACTTGGACAAGGTCCAGGTCACCGGCCTGCGCCGCGCGATCGAAGGTGCCATCTCGGTCAAGCGGGATTCGACCTTGATCGTGGAAGCCATTTCGGCCGAAGATATCGGCCGGCTGCCCGACGTCAGCATCGCTGAGTCGCTCGCGCGCCTGCCTGGCCTGGCGGCGCAACGTGTGGCCGGTCGCGCACAGGTCATCAGCGTGCGCGGGCTGTCGCCGGACTTCTCCACCACCCTGCTCAACGGCCGCGAAGTGGTCAGCACCGGCGATAACCGCAGCGTGGAATTCGACCAGTACCCGTCCGAACTGGTCAGCGGTGTCACCGTCTACAAGACGCCCGACGCCGGCCTGGTCGGCCAGGGCCTGTCCGGCACCGTCGACATGCAGACTGCGCGCCCGCTCAGCTACAACGAGCGGGTGATCGCCATCGGTGGCCGTTACCAACGCAATTCGCTGGGCAAGGCCGCCAACGTCGATCCGTACGGCAACCGCTTCAATGTCAGCTACATCGACCAGTTCGCCGACCGCACCATCGGCCTGACCATCGGCTACGCACACACCGACATGCCGATCCAGGAAAACCAGGTCGGCTTGTACGAACCATGGCAGCCGGTCAACGCACAGCGCCTGCGCCCCGGCGTGGCCGACGGCGTGTATTTTTCCGACGGCATCAAGGCATTGCGCCGCACCGGCAACCAGAAGCGCGACGGCGTCATGGCCACCTTGCAATACCGCCCGTCCAATGCCTGGACCAGCACGCTCGACGCCTTCCACACCAAGGCCGAGCAGATCGACACCGCCAACCAGTTCGAGCTCAACCTGAGCAACTACAACGGTGGCTACACGCCGGGCCTGAACATCAGCAACGTGCGCGTCAACGACAGCAACAGCTTCACCGGCGGCGACGCCAGTGGCGTCTATCCGCTGGTCCGCGGCATGTACAACAAGCGCGAAGACACCATCGATGCGTTCGGCTGGAACAACGAGATCACTGCCGGTGCGGTCAAGATCACTGCCGATCTCAATTACTCCAAGGCCACGCGCGACGAACTGAACCTGGAGAACAATCTTCAGCGTGCGCCGATGCCGCAGCTGGATACCGTCGGCGTAACGGTTGTCGGCAACGGCTTCTCCCAGCTTGCGCCCGGAATGGATTACTCCAATCCCGATCAGCTGTTTCTGACCAACACCATCTACGGGTCCGGCTACGGCAAGGTGCCGAGCGTGGAAGATGTGCTCAAGGGCGCACGCCTGCAGGCCAGCTTCCCGATGCCCGAAGCGCTGAGCTGGTTCTCGGATCTGGATGTGGGCGTCAACTACGCCAATCGTGAAAAACAGAAAACCCAGCCGGAAGGCAACATCACCCTTGGCGCGCAGGGCGAATCCACCATCGCATCGGACCTGCAATACGCGCCGGTCAACCTGGGCTTTGCCGGCATCGGTGCCCTGCCCGCCTGGAACGTCCCGGCGGTGGTCTCGCGTTACATGCTGTTCAATCCCAGCGACGATGCCTCGTTCCTGGTGTCCAAGGCCTGGACCGTGGAAGAAAAGATCACCACCGCCTGGCTGCGCGCCAATCTCGATACCGAATGGGGCGATGTGGGCGTGCGCGGCAATATCGGCGTGCAGCTGCAGAGCGCCGACCAATCCTCGCGCGCAAATTATTGGGACGCGTCGCAGCCGGCAGGCAGTGAAGTGCGCCCGATCGACGACGGCAAGACCTATCGCGACTGGCTGCCCAGCCTGAATCTGGCCTTCCAGTTCCCGTACGAACAGACACTGCGCTTTGCGATGGCAAAGCAGGTCGCACGCCCACGCGTGGATCAGCTGCGCGCCTCGCTGGAATTCGGCGTCGACACCTCCACCGGCCGCCCCGGCGCCAGCGGCGGTAACCCGATGCTGGATCCCTGGCGCGCCAACGCCATCGACCTTTCCTACGAAAAATATTTCGCCGAACGCGCCTACGTGGCTGCCGCGTTTTTCTACAAGGACTTGAAGAGCTACATCTACACCCAGAGCCGCGACAACTACGACTTCTCCGCGCTGGTGGCCGGCTACGTGCCGCCGCCGGGCTCGGCACCGGTGCTGACCACCGGCACCTTCAGCGCCCCGTTCAACGGCAAGGGCGGCACCCTGCGCGGCGTCGAACTCACCGCTTCGCTGCCGCTGGATCTGGTCTTCGCTCCGTTGGAAGGTTTCGGCATCCAGGCTAGCGCCACCTTCAACGACAGCGACGTCAAGATCCGCGACCCGGAAAGTGCTTCCAGCGTCGGTGACGGCGAAATCAGCCTGCCCGGCCTGTCCGAACGCGTCTACAACCTCACCGCCTACTACGAGCACAAGGGCTTCGAAGCACGCGTCAGCCAGCGGCGCCGCTCGGACTTCATCGGCGAGATCGGCAACTTCAACGGCAACCGCACGCTGCGCTACGTGGTCGGCGAAAACATCACCGATGCGCAGATCAGCTACAGCTTCAACGACAGCAGCGATCTTGCCGGCCTGACCTTGCTGCTGCAGGCCAGTAACCTCAGCAATTCGCCCTACCGCACCTATGCCGAAACCAAGGACCGTCCACTGGAATACATCGAATGGGGCCGCACCTTCGTGCTGGGCGTCAACTACAAGTTCTGATGTGCTGTGAACTGCAAACGACGCGCTGATTGGCGACATCTTTGTCTGTGGCCACATCGCTAACTGCGGCTACGCTACCTACGTGACAACGGCGCATCACCTGGCTGGCCGGCCCCGGTGCCAGCCCTCTCCACCGGGACACCAAAGCCCCTCTCCCACCGGGAGAGGGGTTGGGGTGAGGGTTCGGCACAAGCGCAACGCGCGCCAATCAAGCAGGGCCAGTTCTGCTCTGTCGGGCTCCATGGGCCGTCATTCAAGAGCGGCCTCTAACTAGAAGAACCGAATGCTCTCCTGATCAAAACGACGACATCGACCAAAGAAAACCCGCCGACGTGACACCGGCGGGTTTTCTTTTGATCCAAGATTTTCAAAATCCAAGCTCGCATTGCCCCTCGCAAAGCGCACAGGATCGTCCGCCAGTCATGCCCCCCTGCGTATCAGCACCTCCCCGCGCATAGCATTCGCCTGTCGCACCGGAACGGGGCCAATCTCCCGATACCATCAGCGCCTGCCTGCACCAACACGAATCCAAGCCGTTGCTGCAAGGCCGCCGGCAACGCTGACGTCCTCGCAGTCCATTGCCATCCACGTGCAGCCTTCTGGTCAGACCACCCCGACTGGCATGGAGAACAGCACACCCTGCCTCATCCAGAGAGCAAGGACCTGATCGACTGGGAATAGCCGCACAGCTGGCGTAACGCTATAAATGCTTGGCAAACCAAGCAATCGTCACTAAAAAAAAAGCGAGGCATTCCCCTAAGGAATGCCTCGCTGCGTTCCAGACAATCACGCACAGACAGCTAGCTGGCGCGACACACCGTCAGCGAACTTCGATCGCACAAACCACTGCATGCCCGGCCAAGCGCAGGCGGTCATGTTCGATGGCTCCGCGCTCCACGCCGGGCACATCGACCTGCTTCCACGCGCCAGCCGGCAGCCCAAGCTCGGCTGCATCGGCCGACAGATTGAATGCCAGCAACATCACCTGGCCGGCGTGCTCGCGCCGGAACATCAGCACAGGTTCGGCGGTGTCGTAGAACGTGATCGCCCCCTCGCGCAACGCAGGCTCGCCCCTGCGCCAAGCCAGGAACTGTCGCACCGCACTGAGCACGGACAACGGATCGTCCTGCTGCACGCTCACCGCAGCCGCACGATGCTCCTCAGCGAGCGGCAACCACGGCTTGCCGCTGCTGAACCCTGCCGACGGCGCATCCGTCCATGGCATCGGCGTGCGGCAGCCATCGCGACCCTTGAAGGTTGGCCAGAAGGTGATGCCATACGGATCGCGCAGATCCTCGAACGCCACATCTGCCTCGCCCAGGCCCAGCTCCTCGCCCTGGTACAGGCAGATCGAGCCACGCAGCGAACACAGCATTGCAACCACCATCCGCGCGAACGCCGGCGATGCATCGGCCCCGCCCCAGCGTGTCACCGCGCGCACCACGTCGTGGTTGGAAATGGCCCAACATGGCCAACCTTCCAACATCGTGGCTTCGAGCCGGCTCACCGTCTCGCGGATATAAGCAGCACTGTAGTCCTGCACCAGCAGCTCGAAGCTGTAGCCCATATGCAGGCGGCCATGAGCGGTGTACTCGGCAGTGGTCGCCAGCGAGTCCTCCGACGAGATCTCGCCAAGGCTCACTGCATTCGGATAAAGATCTAGCAGTCCGCGCAAGCGCTCGAGGAACGCTAGATTTTCCGGCTGCGTGTTGTTGAAGTAGTGATACTGATACGCGTAAGGGTTGTCGGCACTGAACCCACGCCCCACCCGCTTGTCGGCCGGCTTGGCCGGATTGTCACGCAGCTGCGCATCGTGGAAGCAGAAGTTGATCGCATCCAGGCGGAACCCATCCACCCCGCGATCCAGCCAGAAGCGTACGTTATCCAGCGTCGCCTGCTGCACCTCGGTGTTGTGAAAGTTGAGGTCCGGCTGATCCACCAGGAAGTTGTGCAGGTAATACTGCTCACGCCGCGGCTCCCATTGCCACGCCACCCCACCAAACAGCGACAACCAATTGTTCGGCGGGGTCCCGTCCTCACGCGGATCGGCCCATACGTACCAATCCGCCTTTGCGTTGGTCCGGTCCTGCCGGCTCTCCTGGAACCACGCATGCGCGATCGAGGTATGGCTCAGCACCTGGTCGATCATCACCTTCAAGCCAAGGCCATGCGCCTTGTCGAGCAGCCGATCGAGATCGTCCAGCGTCCCGAACAGCGGATCCACTGCACGGTAGTCCGCGATGTCGTAGCCGAAATCGGCCATCGGCGACTTGAAGAACGGCGAAATCCAGATCGCATCCACGCCCAACTTGGCGATGTAGTCGAGTTTGGCGATGATGCCGGGCAGATCGCCCACCCCATCGCCATTGGAATCCAGAAAACTGCGCGGATAAATCTGATAGATGACGGCCCCGCGCCACCATGGTGTCTGCGACATGTACGCCCCTCCCGGGCCATTGCGGGCGCCAAATAGACGCTCAGCCAAGTCCGTTAGCGTAGCTGTGCCCACCGCATGCGGGGCATTTTTGCATACGTATTCATAGCGCTACGAAGCGACGCGCAAATACCTCAGAAACTTACATTATGGCGTGCACCATCTCACTCGCCGTCAAGGGAGATGGCAGGGAAGAAGCTTCACTCAAAAAATCAAACCGCCGCATACGGAATGTTGTTCTGCGACTGAAACAGCCTTAAAGCAAACGACGCTAAAGCGAGTTACTAAAAATCTTCATCAATCAGTATATAGCCCGTACACCAATCCGTGACGGGCTTTAAAAACGTTGCGTCTACAGGGGAGAGGTTATGCTCGACTCTCAAGGTCGTCGTCTTTGGCGCGCTTGCGTTTTCCCGAGCCCTTTCGGTTCGCATAAAAGTCTTCCAGCCACTGCTCCGGCGTCAGCTGGTCTACGCTTACACCCAGCTTGTCGGCTTTCCGCGACAAAATTTGATGCATGATTTCAATGTTGTCGGTTGAAGATGAAATCACCGAAAGGGCATCATCCATCCCACGCAGGTTAAGCTGGCACACCGCCGAGGCATGGCCCTGCTTGACCAGGAAGCAACGCGAGCGCTCGTCCAGCGACACCACCACCTGATACTCGGCATCGGTGAGCTTGAGCCCTTCCATGTAGTCATCGCGGCTGGCGCTGGGATTGGGCAGCAGGATCATGGTCGCGGTCTGTTCGATCAATGCAGCCGCGATGTCGCTGGCAAGTGCATCCTCCGGACTTTGGGTGGCAAAAATACCCAGGCCATTCTGCTTACGGATGGTCTTCTGCTTGTTCTTGGCGAACTCCTTCAGCCCACCCTTGCCGTCCAAAATCTTCCAGAACTCGTCCATCACGTAGATCAGCGGACGACCATCAATCAGAGCCTCCAGCCGATGCAGCAGATAGTTGATCACCGGCACACGAACTTCTGCATTATCGATCACATCGGTGTAGTCGAAGCCGATGATCGATGCGCGCGTCAGGTCGATGGTGTCCACCGGATTATCGAACACCCAGCCGAGCGAATTGCCGGCAGTCCAGCGGCGCAGGCGCGCATATAGCCCATCGTCGCCCATGTTCGGCAGGCTCTTACGGAAGTTGCTCATGCTGCGCAAATGCATCGGCGTGTCCAGCATGCCCTCCACCGCACGATAAATGTCTTCTTCCTCGCGCGAACTGTACTCCGACTTGCCGCCCAGCACCTTCATCAGCTCAGCCAGAAATTGCGTGTTGGCCTCATTACGCTCGCACTGAAACGGATTGAAGCCGGTCGGGGAGCCGTTTTCTAAGGCCAGATAATTGCCCCCGCAAGCGCGCACGAAGATCTCCGCGCCGCGATCCTTGTCGAAAAAGAAGATCGTCGGGATCGGATCGAACTTCTGCACCTGACTCAACAGGAAGTTGATCAGCGCCGTCTTGCCGGTACCGGACTTGCCGATCACCATGGTATTGCCGATAGCCTTCTCGCCCAACGAATTCTCCGCCGGATGCGTGGCGTGGAAATTGAAGTAGTACGGCTGGCCGTTGGTAGTCTGCAGGGTTGTGACACAGTCGCCCCACGGATTGTTGTGCTGCTTGCCCTGGGCGAAATTGTGCAACGGCGACAAACCGAGGAAATTGAGCGAACTCAGATTGGCAATACGCGTGCGGAAACGCCAATTTCCCGGCAGCTGCGCGTAGAACGACGAGGCAATTGCAAGGTCTTCCTTGGACGACACGAAGCCGGCGTTTGAGAGCTCGGCACGCGTGCTCGCGATTTGTCGGGCAAGCTTTTCCTGGCTATCGGCATACACCGCTACAGTGAAGTGATATTCGCCCAGCACGAAGTTGCCCGAGGCCACATCATCCATTGCCAGATCGAGATCGCGGATCTGGCTAGACGATTTGTCGCCCGAGGAAATCATCATGCCCTTGGTACGTTCCAGCACCTTCAGCGCGTCGTGGCGACCGACCGGGCTGAAGGAATGCGTCATGACATACTCGAAATCAAGATACTTCAGACCATTGAGAATGCCGGGATAGGTTCCGTCTGCGTATTCCTTGATATTCAGGATTGCGCCGAAGTGATTGATGCCATCTGGCGTGCGGATGACGAAGTCACCGGTCTTGTTTGCGAACATATGTTTGCTGACAGGCAGATACGCTGGAACCGGCGCCTGCAGCACCGGGACCGGCTCGTCAATGCGATTTAATAAGTAACCAAGAAACTCTAAGGTCTCAGAAAACACCACACCGTTCTTAGCTTCGTACATCCCAAGCCGATAGGGGGAATAGTCTTTGAGCACCGCCTCCACGTTGGTCGCCAGCTCGATCACCTTCGCAATCGCCTGCTCTTCTTCGACCCGAATCCTGTCAGGATCACTGGATTTCTCGACCAGTCGGCGTCCGCTAACCACTGGGCGGTAAATCATGCTGAAATATAATTCATTCTGCATGATTTTCTGGGACGACAACGCTGCGTAGTATTCGTTGGACAGTGACTGATTAAAAGCCTGCTGGAAACGGCCGGAGTTGCCGATCCTGCGACGACGTCGGACATCATGTGCCCAGAACGCCACGTTGGCGAAATCAGGCGCGCGCAGGGTCTGTACAAGACGGTTGAACGTATTGTGTCGCTGTTCCAGCTCGAATTCGTCACGTCCAACGAAAGGCAGACCCGCAAGATGCCAAATCAAAAGATAGTCACCACCGGTCGTTTTTAGAACGGACGGTGCGACATGCGTCGAAATGGAGACGAATTCGCTGATCGGACTATCTGGGCTGAACATGGCCTTACCAGTTTAAGAGGAAGCATCACAGTTATGTAGTCGCGCAAAGCGCCAACCCCACGCGACTTGCGGGCGTGGGGTCGGTTAATAGCCTATTCGCTTACTGACGTTTTCCAGCGGGATTCTTTCGATATTCGTTAGGACTGAACACCCACATTCCCGAGTAACGTTCGACATTCCGCGCGCGCATGCGAAATAACCAACGCAACCCCAGCAACCTGAAGATCATCTCGTCTCGTTTTGCCATCTGCTGCATAGCAAAAATAATGACCGGAATTGTCAACAGATACCAAAGATCAAAATACATTCCCAACAGCAGGCCACTGCCGGCACCGATGAAAAACGGGATGTAAGGCACTCCCAGGAACATCGCCGGACGGGTACACCCACGAAAGAGAACGTCTTTATGCATAGTACTGAGCAATTTGAAGCAGCGTCATGGAGGCAGCGGTGCAGTCCTGACCACTACCGTCTTTGCCAATCACCATGTTAGCAATCTGGGCGGCCGCGCCGATCAATACACCACCGATCAAAATCGGAGACACTTCAGAAATTCGCTTGTGAGCAAATGCAATTTGATAGCCGGCAATGATCACCGCAATCGTGACAACAAGCGCTGAGCCCATGTTCAACAGACCATTGACGTTTTCAAGGAAACCGCACATCTTTTCGCCGGTCTCTCCGAGGCCACTACCATTTGTTGCCAAGGCCCCACCGGCGACCAGTAGCAACGAAGTAAATACCAGCGCTTTCAGGGCTTGGGTTCCAATCATCTTGGCGTCGGCGGCCGTCTTCTTGTCAACTTCAAACTTCATGTCAATCTCCTTGGGAACAGGGGGGGTCTAGCAGCCAATCCGTGGCAGGTTTTCCATCCTGGTTAAAAAACAAATGCGGTATCTACCTGCTGTGTTGCAGGCATCGGTCGTGCCGGGGCCACACTGGCCGGTGTTTGATTCGTTACGGCTGGGATTTGCTGCATGCCTACAGGTAGGGCAACCCCCCGCCCCTGCCCGGTTGCCTTGACGACATATAGCTCGTCGTCGGCAGAACGGGCCGGGGATACCTGGGGCGGTGGCAATTGCGCTGCTGTGGGCAATGCAAGCATAGGGCCTTGCTGTGAAGCTTCTGTGCGCCCGGGATTTGCAAGGTCCTGAATCCGACGTGCCACGATCGCATCGGCTAGCTCGGTGGCTGCCTGACGCAGGGGATTTTCGACACGAACCTTGATCGGGCGATTCGGAACCACGGCGATCGGCTCGGCTCCTGAAGATGCCACCGACTGACGAATGGAGGCATAGATCTTCTGGACATAGCCATGCTTGAAGCCGGTTTCGAAATTACCTGAATAGTAGCAACTGAATGACTTGCCCCAGTTGGCACCCGATCGCGAGTGACACTCGGCCAGAATTCTGGAAGCAGCCACTAGGTTAGGACACTTGGCAAATGCCATCTCGTAACTAGTCAGCCCATACTTCTGCAGGTTGTAGCGATTGACCTGGCCAAGTCCCAAGGAGAAATTGTAGCCCTTCTGCTCCAGCATCTTGGCCGTAGCCACGGCTTCTTCCAGTCCACGCGGTTCGCGTACCAGTCGACCGCCGACCACGCCGATGGCGTACGGATTGCGCGAAGACTCCACGCGAACGACGTGCTGCATGACCTCACCGGGGACGGCAAGTCCAGTACAACCCATCAATTCCATGCCAGGCAGCATAGCGGTCTCCTTGAAGCTGAATCAACGTCAATCATTGGCGGCCGGTCAGCCGCCACGCAGGGTTCTTGCCGGATCGAAATCGATCCCGGTAATAAAGCGGCGCCCGGCGTGCGCCTTGATGTGCACCACGATATCGATGGTCATACGCAGCAGCCGTTTGATCACCTCGAACTCCAGGCCGGAACCTTCGTTCGACGCCTTCACCATGAGCGCCAGCTGGTCCCAGGTCTGCTCTACGCTGCCAGCATGGCAGCTGGTGATCGAACCTGGGTGGCCGGATGCGCAGTTACGGATGAAGTAGAACGATTCATCGCCGCGCAACTCAGCCAGGATGATTCGATCCGGCTTCATACGCAGGCACGCCTCCATACAGCTCTTGGCAGTCACATTACTCGCACTTTGGCCGCCTTTCGAGTACAGCAGGTGCACCGAATTGGGCTGACTGATGAATAGCTCGCGGGCGTCTTCGATGGTGACCAGGCGTTCCTCGTTCGGAATGTGATTGACCAGAGCCTTCATGAAGGTGGTCTTGCCGCTACCTGTCGCACCCGCAACCACTACATTTTTCTTGTAAAGCACCGATTTTTTGAAGAATTCGGAATATTCCCTGTTGCGACGCAACTCGAGCAGTTCGCGGTCGTGATCGCTGACATCGGTAACCTGCTCAAGCACCTGGTCGAAAAACCCGTCGCTGGTGTACTGCTCAAGGGTCTTGGTGTGCTTGGACGGCAAGCGAATCGTGATCGAGACCTTGCCGACATCGCAGGCTGGCGGAATAACGAACTGCGCACGCTGACCGGTGGGGAAGGTAAGCGACACCACCGGATCGGCATCGGTAATGCGCTGCCCGGTATTGCTTTCATTGACGACAGCCGTGCAAAACTGCCTAGCCCGATCAAAGGTCAGGGATGGCACCTCCACACGTTGCCAGCCATTGATCGTCTCCAGGTATAGCTCACCGGGACGATTGATGCAGATTTCTGTGACTTCGGGCGAATTCAAATAGTCCAGGATTCCCAGTACCGAGTACTGGTAATCCAGGAAATCATTCGAGATCCGCGCAGTCGGAGAATCATCGATCGTCATGGCGGTCGTCGCGCTCACTTAGGCAGCACCGCCGAGAAATCGACATCCTTTGCAACATAAACGTTCAGTACCGTCCCTTGATTGATCGTCAGCGTTGCAGGTCGACGCCCGGATTTTTCCACCGCCTGCTGCGCGAGTTGCTGCACGCTCTGTGCGGTATTGCTCTCGAATGGCTGCTGCGTGATTACTCCAGAACCCAAGCCAATGGTGGTCGTCTCAGGACCATACTCTGCAGCCGCGTACTTGAACGCATCGCTTAAAAGACTGATGAACAAGGCCGAAGCGATCTTGTTGCCCCAGTGCGCATCGTACTGTCCGGGGTGACCGGCGCTACCGAGCGTGTCAATACCTGGGCCGACCAGAGTGACATCGAGCCCGGTAGGCGTAGTCACGCGATCCCAAACGACTTGCAGGCGCCGGGTAGTTGGCTCGCCGGCGCCATATTGACCAAGCATCTTCGAACCCTTCGGCAACAGCAGATTATGCCCGTTGATCGAATAAACCGGTTCTGTAACGATGCAGGATGTGTAGCCACCGAAGTCGGAAATGATCCGCGTTTCGAGAATGCAACGGATATAGGTACCGCGCACGAGCAAACCGTCAGGATTGCTGATTGGCTTGGCCAGCGTAACCTGCTCATCTTCTTGAGCTCTAGGTTGTGCACCGGGCTGACCCGGCATCCCTGGAATGCCGTCACTGCCGCCAGCTGCAGCGGACTGCTCGGCCAAAATGCGTCGCTCCAGCAAGGTCGGAGCCCGCGGACGCTCTGGAACGGCAGCTATGCTGTCGCTATCGTCGGTAGGCATGGGCGGCAGCGGCGGCAAACTTGGCTGTTGCACAAGAGGCACCGGAGCCGTCTCGACGGGTGCGGTCATATTTTGCGGAAGCGCCGGCGCGACGACCGTCTCGGCACGCGGCTTGACCGGTGCAGAATCGTCCGAGCCGTCTTTCGCTAACCAGAAAATTGCCAAAAGCAACAAGCCGGCAATCAGTGCGAGAAAAACCATCGCCTTGCGGTTCAGCCGTTTGATGTCGCTGGACCGCAACACAGGCTCATTCGCATCCAGATCCGGCTCCGCAGCCGCCTGCTGGCGCGCGAAATAAGGATTGCTGCGCTCGTCGTACTCGTTTGTCGTGGGCTCGTCCGCTCGGTTGTCCCGGGAGCGTTCATCAGGGCTGTTTGGAATGTTCGAGTTCACTTTTGCTTGTTCCTTCGCAGGCCGACGACATTATCGCCATGACGAACCACCAGGAAGGGATAGGTTCCATGAACGATCAAGGTATTACCCTCAACGGTCGTATTCACGAGAAAATCCTCGCTATGCTCTTTCTCGCGAGCAAACACCGCTGGGAAGTTACCAGTAGGGAATCGTGTTAAATCCATATTTATATAAGTGAATTTACCGTCATCATAGACCCGACTCGGAACTAGCCAGGACTTTTTAGTCCGTGTGGCATAGTCATAGTCGTAGTAATAGCGACGATCCTTGAGAATTTTTGCATTCAGCAGCGGACCATTCTTGGCGGCAGCTGCATCTTCGACGTTGTTGAAGCTCGTATCCTTGGGATAACTGAATACGACTTTGTATTGTACGCCGGCCTGTTTGGCCTGCTCCAAGCGCTGCCAATCGGTCGCAACGACCTTGAGCTCGAGGATATAAGAATGCGTGGCCGTACGAATCATCATATTCGTATCGACATCGACATTCTTGGGCTTCAAATAAAAGACATTTTCACGACGGGTCAGCTCCCAGCCCCCAGTGAAACCGGTGCTGTAGTCGAGAATCTTTTCATTGGGACTGAGTTCGATCTGGGTGGTGATGCCCAGTCCGGTACGCACCTGATAGATGCGGTCAGGTGCATATTCGTATTCTTGTACGACCTGGGCTGCAGCCGAGAATGCGCACAATACAAGTGGCAATACTGCAGCCAATGCAGCCCTGTAGGGGTTAGAGGGTTTCATCGACCGCTTGCTCCATTGACATTGTTCGGCATCCCTTGGGGTTGGATCGTGGGCTGGGCTTGAATCTGTCCGGCCGGCTGAGGCTGTGCCTGGCCAGGATATCCGGGCTGCTGCACCGGGGCGCTACCTGGAACAACCTGCATGCCCTGCTGCACCGGAACACCGGCCGGCGCTGCGGCGCCAACTGCATTCGGATCAACCGCGCCAGGTGTTATGGGCTGCTGATAAGCGGCGGCCTGTGGCGCAGCTTGCGCTTGCGTGCTGATCGCGGACGGAGCGGCGGGCAAGGCCGAGTAATCGTTATCGACACGATAATCGGTCACTCGGAAACCTAGGGGATTTTCCACCCTAAGGCTATCATTCATCTGGAGGTTATCCTGGTACACGAACCCCATAGTTGCAATCTTGCTATCCAGCAGCGTGGTGACAGTAGACGTCTTGTCGTAGACATTCCGCTGAAAACGTACCGTTGCGCCGGTATAAGGCTTACCCTTGCCGCCGATAAGGGTGATGCTAAGAATATTGATGCGGACTGCCCGCAACCTTCCATACGTATTGAAAGGCCTCGTTGGATTATTGCCGGCGTGCAGTGTGCGATACTCGGCAAGCACATTCGTCGCCGCCATCGAGGCAACCGTATTCCAATCACGATCACCGATCGTGGACGCATCAAATGATTCACGCGCTAGAATGAAACGCGCGATATTGCTGCGCGCTAGCGCCTCACTGGTACTGATCGTCCGACCACCAAAATTCGCCTCGAGTTTTGCGATCGTGCTGGTTCCCGAGTAGGCGTCCGCCATCACCAGGTACGGCACCTTCTCTTTCAGCGGCAGCATGTAGTAATAGCCGCCGGCCGTCATAACGGTAATGATCATGGAAACGGTCGCTACCATCCATGCACGCTTTTCGCTGCGGCGCGCGAGATCGGCGATGCTGACCTCGTAGTTCACCGCTTTCTGGACGGCCGCACCCACTTGGGCAGATCCGTCCTTTTCACTGACCTTCTTACGCAACATGTCTAGATCCGTCACCGTAAGGCCTTGTCAGGCCTGAAACTATCGCCGCGACCAGCGCGGGCACATGGGAGGCTTGAGCTCAGTCACCGACCGAATGCCGTTAGCATCGGATCAGCGGTTCAGCTCTTAGAGCTTGGCTCCAGACGATACCGGCACCGGCTGTACCAGCAGCTTGTTGGCAGAGACCGAGACCGAGACACCTTGCGCTGCGTAGACCGCGCTCAGCTCGGTGGCGGCTTGCTGCACGCTGGTGGTGCTGATATTGGAAACCGGGGCGATCAGGGTGTAGTCCGAAGGCAGGTTGTAGGACAGCTGCATGTTGGAATCCGCGGCCCACCGTTCCAGCATCGTCTTCAACGTGCCGTCCATCGGCGTGGCCTGATACGTATAAGAGGTGTAGAGCGGAATTTCGGTAGGTGCTTCGTCAAAGTGATTGACGTGCTTCCAACGCCCACCAAAATCGGGAGCAGGCTTGGTCGCGCAGGCACCGACCAACGCAGCGACTACCAAGACCAGCGACAGCTTGGACACAGACATCGGATTCACTCTGACTTCTCCAACTCATGAGATTTCGGGCTTAAGACGGACAGCACAACAGCTCCGCTCACCTTCGGGTGACGGAGGGGATCTGCCTTTGATGACTCGATCGAGTGTGCATGGCCGCCCGAACCAGCCCGAACAGGCCAGTCAGCGCCATGCATGCGCACACCCGGTAAAAATGAATACGCCGAAGAACCATCCATAGCCTTACTCCTGTACGACCCCGTCCGGCGCCGCCCCTCTTAACAAAAAATCAACACTGCGCGAATTCTGGGTAACTTTGCCCTTAACGAACACATGAGTCAAGAATTACCGGCGTCCCTTCGCAGCCGTTGTGCGACAACCGTCACAACCTGATGGGAAGCGTTTTCACGTCTGTCTTGGGCAGCAGGCGTGCGGTGAAATAGCGGTCTTCGTAGTAGCGGATCTTGTCGCATTTCACCGGATGCGGGATGCCTTCGTACAGGAAGACCTCCTTCTCGTTGCCCATCGCCTTCAGCTCCTGCGGCAACATGAGCGCACGCCGCTCCTCGGAAATACTCCGGGTGGTTTCCCTGCCGCGTGTGACGTTCTTCTTCTTGATGGTGGTGTAGCCCAACATCTCGGAGTAGTCGTTCGCATCCTGCTGCTCGCGCGGCGCGTAGAGGATTTGCAGCGCATGGTTGGTGATGATGGTGCGCGACAGATCCTTGCCATAGGTGGCGTCCAGCTGCGCCATGCTCTGAATGATCGGCAGCAGGCGAAGGTTGTAACCCGCCATATAGGCTACCGCGGTGGCAATGATGTCCACTTTGCCGATCGAGGTGAATTCGTCCATCAACAGCAAGCATTGATACTTGAGTTCCGGATTGGACTTCGGAAGCTCGCGGGTATTGAGGTTGATGATCTGACTGAAGAGCAAGTTGATGATGAGCCGGCTTTCGGCCAGCTTGTTCGGCTGGATGCCGATGTAGATCGTCATCTTCTTCTTGCGCAGGTCGGTGAGCAGGAAGTCGTCCGCGCTTGTTGCCGCATCCAGGACCGGGTTGATCCACGCGTTGAGCGGCTCCTTCAGGGTTCCCATGATGGACGCAAAGGTCTCATCGGCCTGTGACAGCATGTTGGCAAACGCTGAGCGCGCATTGCTGCTGAGGAATCTGCGCTCGGACAGTGACTTGAGGTATTTCTTGAGGTCTGTGCCATCCCCGGACGAGAGGCGATAGATGCCGCCAAGCGTGGGAGCCCCTGCCCCGCCCGGGAAGCCGAGCGACAACTCTTCGTCCTGGTTTTCGAACAGATACAGGGCGAACGCCATGAACGCGTTACGTGCCTGACTGACCCAGAACTTCTGGTCATCCGACCCGTCGGGATACAGCATCGCGGCGATGCTCATCAGATCCGACACACGGAAGGCGGGGTCGCTGGACACGTAAGTCAGCGGATTCCAGCGATGGGTGCGCCGGTCTTCGGCGAAGGGATTGAAGAGGAAGACCTCATGCCCCTGACTGGCGCGCCAGCCGCTGGTGAGGTCGAAGTTCTCCTGCTTGATGTCCAGGACCACTACCGATTCCTGGTACTCCAGCAGGTTGGGAATGACCACGCCGACGCCCTTGCCGGAGCGCGTTGGCGCGGCCAGGATCACGAACTGTTGCCCGCTCAGCCGTACAAGCTTGCCGTTGAACTTGCCCACCACAATGCCGTTGCCGCTCGGCTTGAACAAACCGTGCTTGGAAAGGTCTGCCGCTCCGGCAAAGCGCGCGTCGCCATGCAGCGCCCGCGCCTTCGGCTTGAGCAGGAGCACGACCGTGATGGCCCAGATGATCCCGGGCAGACCAAAGCCGAGAATGCCGGACATCTTGATCTTGGTTGCGTAAGGCGCCACTTCCGGCAAGCCCAACGCCTTGACGTAGCGGTAGTAGGTATCCCACGCGTACAGCGCGGTATCGAGCCGCAACAACAGAAGCGTCAGATATCCGGACAGGAAATATCCAACAAGCAATGTCACCACGGTGGCGATTGCAATTAGTTTGGCTTTGGACACGCGGCCCTACTCCTTGGCTTACTTCTCGACGGCACTCAGCGACGAACGACGGGTCTGTGATCGAGCAGATCCGACTTGCGTCCGCCACTCTCGCTCTCGACGAGCGAGTCGATCCAGACTCTGGCTTGATCCAGGGAAAGATCCGGCGTGATCCGGGTTCCGGCATCCGTCACCACGGCATAGGCCACCACAGCGTCGGGCGCATAGGTGTCTTCCCGGGTGATTGCCACGACACGGTACCCGCCCCTGGTCAGCACGGTGTGCTGATACTCGTCCATCGCCAGCCTTCCTTTTCGTCAGCGCGGAGGCGATGCTAAAGCAAGACGTGTGATGGAGAAAGCGGTTTCGGTGAAGCCGGCACAACCGCGCGCGCATTCGAGGCAAGGCGCGGATCGGGATGGGTCAGCGCCGGCGGAATTCCGTCAGCACTTGATGTGCTTTCTTGGCAACACACGCGCCTGGCACTAAAAAACCTGCTCACCGCTTCGGAGAAAGGGTGACCAGCGCTGAGACGAAATGGCACGCTGAGCGGAAGCTTGGCCTGACGCCAGAGCCTCGTCCGCAGGTGCGAAAGAGTGCCCAGCTTGCTAGCCAACCGTTCCGCCGTCCGCAATACCCGACTGCTGCACGAAATTCGTCCACCACGCCTGGGCGATGCACAGAAGGAAGTGAAAGCGATTGTCGAAGACCAAATACAGGACACGCGGAAGCTGCAAGAGCTGCTGCGTAAGTCACTTTCGGATCCGCGGCAGCAGTCGCTGCCGATGTTGAAGCCACTCAAGTCGCCGTGCTGTCCGGACTTGGAGTGGTGGGCGGTACAGGGTTCGAACCTGTGACCCCTACCATGTCAAGGTAGTGCTCTACCGCTGAGCTAACCGCCCGTTTCCTGCGTCAGCATTGCGCTGTGCAGGGCGCGCATTCTAGCGCAGGGTTTGGATCACCACAAGCCCTCCCTGCGCTCTAACTTTCGTGCTGTCGCCCTGCCCTACGCCAGGCTGGCAGCTTTGAGTTTCTGGATCTGGTCGCGAATCTGCGCGGCCGCCTCGAACTCCAGGTCCTTGGCGTGCTGGTACATCTGCTGCTCCAGGCTCTTGAGCTTGCCGGCGATCTGGGCAGGCCCCATCGCGCGGTAATCGGGCATTTCCTCCGCCACCTGACGCGACTTCGAGCGCCCCTTGCCTGCCTTCTTCTCGGCGGCATCCTCGCGCGCACCTTCCATGATGTCGGAGATCGGACGCGCCACCGACTTGGGCGTGATGCCATGCTCCAGGTTGTACTCGACCTGCTTCTCGCGGCGCCGGTCAGTCTCGTCGATCGCGGCCTGCATCGAACGCGTGATCTTGTCGGCATACAGAATGGCCTTGCCGCGCAGGTTGCGCGCTGCGCGGCCGATGGTCTGAATCAGCGAGCCGGTCGAACGCAGGAAGCCCTCCTTGTCCGCATCCAGGATCGCCACCAGCGACACTTCCGGCATATCCAGACCTTCGCGTAACAGATTGATGCCGACCAGCACGTCGAACTTGCCCAAGCGCAGGTCGCGGATGATCTCCACGCGCTCCACCGTGTCGATATCCGAATGCAGATAGCGCACCCGGATACCGTGCTCGCCGAGGTACTCGGTGAGGTTCTCGGACATGCGCTTGGTCAGCGTCGTCACCAACACGCGGTCGCCAAGCTTGATGCGCTCCTGGATTTCGGACATCAGGTCGTCCACCTGCGTTCCGACAGGACGAATCTCGACCACCGGATCGATCAGGCCAGTTGGCCGCACCACCAACTCAGTGATTTCGCCCGCAGACTCGCGCAACTCGTATGGACCCGGTGTGGCCGACACGTAGATGCTACGCGGCGAACGTGCCTCCCATTCCTCGAAACGCAATGGCCGGTTGTCCAGTGCCGATGGCAGCCGAAAACCGAACTCCACCAGCGTTTCCTTACGCGAGCGGTCGCCTTTGTACATCGCGCCGATCTGCGGAATGGTCACGTGCGACTCGTCGATGACCAGCAGCGCGTCCGGTGGCAAGTAGTCGAACAGCGTCGGCGGCGGCTCGCCGGGCGCCTTGCCGGTGAGATGCCGCGAGTAGTTTTCGATACCGTTGCAGAAGCCGACCTCGGCCATCATTTCCAGATCGAACTGGGTGCGCTGCGCCAGGCGCTGCGCTTCGACCAGCTTGTTCTGCGAATACAGTTGCTCCAACCGTTCCTTCAATTCTTCCTTGATCGTGTCCACCGCGCTCAACGTGCGCTCGCGCGTGGTCGCGTAATGCGTCTTGGGGTACACGGTGTAGCGCTGCAGCTTGCGAAGCGTTTCGCCGGTCAACGGATCGAACAGGGTCAGCCGCTCGATGTCGCCATCGAACAACTCGATCCGCAACGCCTCGGTGTCGGATTCGGCCGGGAACACGTCCAGCACTTCGCCGCGCACGCGGAACGCGCCGCGTGTCAGCTCGAATTCGTTGCGGGTGTACTGCAGATCGGTGAGATGGCGGATCAACTGACGTTGATCGATGTGCTCGCCCACCGACAGGATCAAGCGCAGCGACAGATAGTCTTCCGGCGCACCCAGGCCGTAGATCGCCGACACTGTGGCCACCACCAGTGAGTCGCGACGCGACAGCAGGGTCTTGGTCGCCGACAGACGCATCTGCTCGATGTGCTCGTTGATCGAACTGTCCTTCTCGATGAAGGTGTCCGACGAGGGCACGTAGGCCTCGGGCTGGTAGTAGTCGTAGTAGCTGACGAAGTACTCCACCGCGTTGTGCGGAAAGAACGACTTGAACTCACCGTATAGCTGCGCCGCCAGCGTCTTGTTCGGCGCCATCACCAGGGTCGGCTTCTGCACCTGCTGGATCACGTTGGCAATGGTGTAGGTCTTGCCGGAGCCGGTCACGCCCAGCAAGGTCTGCTTGGCCAGACCGGCCTCGAAGCTGGCCACCAGCTTCTCGATGGCAGCAGGCTGATCGCCGGCTGGGGAGTACGGGGATACGAGCTGGAAACGGTCGGTCATGAAGCGGATCTCGGGGGGAGGACTGCACAAATGGCGGAGGCCACTTTCGGTGAAAGTCTGACACCTCATCACGTGGGAGCCGACCTTACCTGAGCCTTGGACGCCGTAGAGACTGCTTGCTTCGAGCCGAGGAGCAGGACGGTGAAAGCAGTGACTCGTTCGTATGCAAAAGGGTACACGGCGCTACAGCTAGTGATCGTGATGGCGATCGTCGGGATCATGGCGGCCATCGGCCTGCCCAGCTTCAAAGGTCTGGTCGAGTGGCAGCGCGCACAGGCACGGGTTCACTTGCTCACCGCACACTTGGCGATGGCGAGGAGCCTGGCCATCACCCATCGCCTGCCAGTTAGCGTCTGTCCATCCGTCGACGGTGCCAGTTGCCGACCTGACAGTGACTGGGGCCAGGGGTGGATTCTTTTTAAGGATCCAGCGCGCAGTGGGCAGCCTGCGGACGCGGGCTCGATCCTGCGGGTCGAGCAGTATGCTGCGAGCGAGGGCATCAGCATCACTGGAACGATTGGCCGATCGCTTGTCCGATTTCTTCCGAACGGCCGCAACGGCGGCACCAACATCACGATCAGCCTCTGCACCCGTGCGCAGCGCCTGGCAGACGTCATCGTCAACAACTCAGGGCGGACGCGCTCTGTCCGCTACAGGCAACCAACCTCCTGCCCTGCACGGTGAGCTACAGCAAAAACGAAGAGGCCGCGACTAATCGCGGCCTCTTCAACATCTTGGCGCCCGAAGTTGGACTCGAACCAACGACCCCCTGATTAACAGTCAAGTGCTCTAACCGGCTGAGCTATTCGGGCGGGGAGGCGTATTCTAGATGCAAGCTTTCGATAGTGCAACACCCCAGGCTCTGGCTACCAGCACCCTTGGGTCGTGGCAGCACTCGGCGTCTTCACCCCCGCCTGATTCAGTGTCATCGTGCCGCACGTATCCCTAGCCTGATTGCCTTGTGGCGTGGCAGTTATCGTGAAGGTGGCCTGGTTACCAACGAACCTGATGGTGTATTGGGCAGTCCCGCCCTCACGCGGCGATTGGATGGTCGTCGAGCCGTTGCCAAAAAGAAAATTCGCATAGGTGTTGTTCGTCGTATGCGAGCGCTCGGCCAATTGCGCGTATTCGACCAGATCCGCCTTGGCCTGCGCGCGGCGCGACTTGCGGATATGTTCGGCATAGGAGGGATATGCCACTGCCGCCAGAATTCCGACGATAGCGACAACCACCATCAATTCAATCAAGGTGAAACCATCGCCCCTAGTGTACTGAGACAGCCGACGAGAGGCGAAACGGGACAGGCGTAGCGACATTGAAAACCTCCGTCACTGAATCTGGCGCCAGGATTGGCGACCGCAGGGATAAGGGACATACATGGGCGCGGCGCCTGCTACGTTGACGACCATCCAGCAACCCGCACCTGACGGGACAGCGGGCGCGGCTGAACCGTCTTTTGGATTGACTTTGGGTTCAAGCCGAGGCACGACCGATACACCAACATCCTTGACCGGAGCATTTCCGCCAGTGTTGAGCGAGATACCGGCGGAACCGGTAGCAAGCGTGGAACCACTGATGCCCCCCATTCGAACACCAGATAGTGCGCCTATGCCGGTACGCGGGTTCAGGCCAAACAACCAATTCACACCATCGGTACTGCAACCGCTACTTGCAGCAAGTGGCGCGTAGGTGGGCATGAACAGAATTCCCGAAACAAGTTCCGGATAACCCACGAACCGTTCACCAGCCGGCAGATCCACATACCATCCCAGCGATGTTGTTGGGACAGTACCCACCTGCAGGGTACGCGTCCCGCTACCAGCAACGGTTGTGACTGAGTATGGCGTCAGGCTCGCTCTGCTCAAGGTCGTAGCGATCACGCCATCTATCTGATCCGTAAATCCATACAAGCTTTGTATGTGCTGCGAAGAGCTCGGCAGGCTGTCGTCATTGAACGAAAAACTACCGGTACCAAATAATACAAGGACTCCGCCGTTTTCACCGGAAGCTGCCTGCAGTCCGCCGGTAATGGGTTGCCGGTAGGTACGCCCACCCTCGACATATGTCGCCGTGGTAAATGCAGGCACAGTCACCGAAGCTGCGGTCGAGGTGAGATCAAACTTCCAGATGGCACCACGAAGATCGGCACCATAAACCGTATCGGCATAGCCATCCCGTGTACGAGCAGGCATGCCAGACGGGTCGGTCGTCAGGTTGTCCACCCGATCCAGGACAATGATATTACCCAGCCCGTTCCGGCCACTGATCGCGTTCCCCGGCTCCGTTGCCTCGATCATACGAACGACCGGGGTTGAAGACGTTCCGATGTCCACCACGAACAAGACAGCCTTGCCGTTAGCGCTGTCATAGCCGTTACCAAAGATCGCTTTCCAGCTCACCGTGCCATTAGCAGCACGTACTGGGACAATGACCGGCTTACCGAGCACGTGTCCAATATTGGAGCGCACCGTAGCATCACCACTGAGATCGTTGATCTCCCACAGGCGACTGCCACTACCAAACGCGCCCGGATTGGTCACATCCAGGGCAAACGCACCGCGGCCACCAGCCCCGGTCGTGCCAACCAGTGTCGTCTTCCAGCTGTTGTTGTAGTAGGTATCTCCCACCGCAAGCGGACCATCGACGAAATAGCGATGATCAAACGGCTGAGCAGAGGCTTTGTTGGCTTGATAAGGCAGTAGCAGATTACCCATGTGGCCGTAGGAAGTTGCCGGAATATAGGCAAAGCGCTCACGTCCCCCACCACCGACGACAGTCCCACTACCATTCATGCCACCGTCGAAAGCATGCAACATGCCGTCGTTGGCCCCCGCATATACCATGTACCCTTGATTGGCGCGCTTGGTATTCAAGTAGTTGGTATAGGTCGTTCCCAGTGTTCCTCCCAAAGCACGGTATCCGTAGTCATCGATAGGCGCACTGATCAACGGTGCAGAGTTGATGATATCGCCTAGGACGGTGGTCCGGTCACGCAACTTGCCCTTCTGCTGGACCTCACCACTTCGATCTCCCAGTAGATAGCCAGCCGCTGTCGCCGCCGTTGCTCCAAGATTGATTAAATCTTGCTCCGAACAGATAGATTGACTTGGATATAGTGTCCGTGACAAGCCGCAAAGACCACTCAGACTGATTGTCGTACCATCAAATTTACGAAAATTAGTTCCGTCACTAAAGAAAACATTGCGAGCAGCAGATGCAGGCATTTGTTCGGAGGCTTCCCAAAACGGGGTAAAACGGGCCTCTCTTGTCTCCGGATCGACAGACGCCTGACTGGCCTTAAGCTTACTGGACCAATCAGTCCCATTATTTCTGATTTGGTATTCAGGCGACACAGTCAGGGAGCCCGCACCAATGCGAGCACCCGTTAAGGCCAGAGTTCCAGAAGGAGAATTAGCTGCACTGGCCGCCGAAAGAACTTGGCGCATCGCACTAGTCACTTCATCAGGGCTCTTGGCATTAATGAACTGACCGCGACTGTTAATAGTGGCATGCCAGAGTTCGTCGATCACGCGACCGTCATCATCCGCAGTTGGGTTCCCATTACTATTCCAGTCGGGTGGATTAGCATATGGATCGCCGGTGGCCGCTTGATTAACTTCGTATATATTCCCCTGCGCACCTAGAGTAATTGCATAGAAATTCATATGCAAATCCTTCTGACAATCCAGTCGCTTCCAGTCAGCAGACGTCTTGGAAAGTGTCGCGCACTTGTCATCCACGGGTACAAGTCCGGCCGGAAAACTTGGGCCAGTCACCAGTGGAGTAGAAGTGCCCGAATAGTAGCTCGCAGCAATATCGGCAATCGTATTGCTATAAGAGTCAGCGAATGGAGCGCCAGAGAAATCAACCGTACCGGTAGAGTCGGCATTGCCGTACCCACTGACAGAATTGTTAGCGTTCGTATATCCGTCGGTAAATAACATGCCGCCGTTCTTTTGGCATGCGCGCAGGACCGGCGCACCATCCCCGGTTCGCAAGAACTGCCTTCCCAAATAGTCGACAGCCGTACGATTTGGGGTACCGCCATTCGGCTTGAGACGGTAAATCAAATCGAACAATGAGGTACGCGCGGCGTCGTCGTCCATGTCGTACATGGTAGCCGCGGTCAAATTATTGATAGTGAAGTAGCCGACCCGCATTTTGTCGACGTCGGCCAACGATCGGGACGCGGATCCGACGATCGACAAGATACGATTATGACTATACTGAAACCAGTTGGCAAAATTCTGCCGCGCATTATTATATGCCGCAGTATTAGACCCATAATTGGCTGCCAATATCTGATAACGACGCATATTGCACCCGGGACCACAGGCATTTGCAATGATCGGCCTATTGACGTCACTGGTTAGATACCCAGCTGGAGCCGGGGCATCCACTGGCAGATAAAAAGTTGCCGGCACATAACCCATTTGTACCGCACAATTCGCCGCGACTGAGACTGCTGAATTCAACGTAGTCCAGCGCCCGCCACTGCTCGGCAAGCCATTACCGTTATTTGAGTTGCATGATCGCGCACTTGATCGATAGCGTGTTCCAGCAGGAATTGTCATTCCCGTCAAAAACTGGAATGACTCGCCATCGCTTTCACGATAGGCAAGGTCATAGATAGTGTTGTACCCTGCACTGAAATCATTGCCATAGACAAGAGGATTACGCGGATCAACTCTTGCTTGGTCGAATGTAGCCGCCGGCCAAAGATTGGCGCTTGTTGACGTTTGCGCAGGAGGCGTCCACGGCTCATAGAGCACACTGGGATTATAGTAACCAGCATTGTAAGTTGGCGAGCGCGCAAACCCGAAAACGTCGAGCGGAGGAATTGCACGACCAATTGAATAAGACGAGTTATATCCAGAGTGCGGAAACAAATAAACATAACAATCGGAAAAGTTGTTTGCACACGACTCACTGGAATTAAAAAATACACCAGCCGAACTGAAGAAGCTGCTACCGTTCCACTGCAGACGCCCATCTCCGCCCTTGAAGATGCGCTCGAACGTCATCGAATTCGAGTCATCCACTGCCATGATAAATGCTGGCGGAATTGAGGTCGCGTTATTCAGCGGAGCTTGCGCCAAAGCTCCCTGTCCTTGCGCAGCAATCAGGCCGTAAATGAAATAGCCGCCAGCCGCGACAAGAACGATTGCAGAGACGACAACGGCTCGGAAAATGCGACGGGACATATCGGCAGCCTCAGAGCTTGAAAATGGTGTCGATCGATGCCGATGACGAGGCATCTGTTGCGGCATCGTTAGCGAATGTAGTGATTTGATATACCGGAGTCACGGGATCGAGCGGATCCCCCATCGCAAGCGACCCCCCGCCGATGATGCACGAGTCGATGCGCCTTACGTTGACCGCCTCACTCACCGATGTTGCCTTGCTGCGTCCCCATTCAACCGGATCAAATGCGGCATCACAGTTTTGCTGGATATCGGTATCAACCAAGGGAGCGCCTGTTGGCGCATCCGTACGATTGGCAATGGCCTCAATGGCACGCTCGCTCCGACGCGTCACTCCTTCAGCATGTTGGAAAGCAATATTGGTCGCCAAGTAATTGGATGCCATTTTTTCCTGCATCCCCGCTACTTGCATCCCGGCAATTCCGATCAACGCCAACAGGATTAGCATGATCAGTGCAACATAGAGCACCGCGCCACGAGGGCGAGCGGGCATAGGACGCAGGCGAGCGTAAGCATTCATAAGTTAGTTCCCGAACAGTCGATTACGCAAGGCGATCGTGGACTCGTACGTCATTCTGTACCGCCCGTCAGTTTGGGCAGGCGGCGCAAAAGACACTCCCAATGCACTTGGATAGCGCAGCGCACTCGCCGGTCTCTCTGCTGTGGCAGGTGACGGACTACGGGCAAGAATACCGACCTGGACCTGCCCCACTCGCCGCCACTGCCCAGCCGCTGCAGCATCTGTACCAATAGAAACATCACTTGCAGTCGCTTGTGTATTGATGTTCCCCAATGGTGGGGAGGTGGTGGACATGCTGGCGGTCTGATCAAGACCGAACAGCAGTTGCATGTTCTCGATACCTTCAACCAGTTCCTCGGGCGTTCCGTAATCGTCAACGCCGTTAGAGCGCGCCCGCATCAGCGCCGGCTCGCCCGTTGTTGCCGAGGTCCCGATGTAATACACCAGCGATTCCGCACGGTAGATCAACGCTTGGCCGGTTGGCCTTGCCGAGTAGTTTGATAAATTGGTTCCGTTGGCGGTGATCTTGCCGCTGGCGTAGACGCCCTTGAACACCGTTGCATGGGCACAGTCAGCGATTCCAAATACAGTCGGAGCCGCCTGCCCCCCCTCGGTCAGGCGCAGGCCGTTAGTGGCGTTGAAGCTGACCACGCTGTTACTGCCCGACGTGAGCGAAGTGATCGGCACGCTCTCTGGGGCCAAGTAGCGTAAGACCAGGATGTCGCTGCCCCCGCGCGGATTTAACTTGGAAATCGATGCTGGAAGATTTGTTGGCACAGCCCAGGTGGCCCCGATAGTCAGAACGCCGAGCGGCTTTGTATTAGGCGCTTCGTAACCTTGCACGCTAACGCTGAAATCCAATGGATGACCCGAACCGCTTGCGGCGCCGGTGGTGATGACCGGGTCCCCCTCGCCACGCACAAAATGTGCCTGGTCATTGACACAGCCAAAATGCCCTGCCATGCGTATGTCGCGCTGCAAGAACTCCAAGGCAAACCGCCCGTTCTCCTGCGCGCGCGCACTCCCTTCTGCAAGCATTGATGCGGTACGGGATGCCGAGAAGACCTGGATAACCCCCAGCATCAATACCAAGCCGATCACCATGGCGATCATCATCTCGATCAAGCTGATGCCTGCAATCGCACGCTTGGATACAGAGCTACAAGTCATAGCTGAGACACCAAGGTGAACGTTGTGAGCGCATCCGGGTTGCTTGCATCCCAGCGCTGATCGCCCCAACTGATGCCAACGGTTACCTGGCCGTTGGCATTAAGCACGGTCGCACTGGCGCCTTCTCCTAATGCCTGTACCACCTGACACTTCCAGCGTGCGACGTTGGTTGCGATAGTGAGATTGGTCCCAAGCGGGCGGCTGCAGCTGGCAGCAGTGACCGTGTTCGCCGAAAAGGTGGCGTCGGTATACCAGGACGATTGAAAACGATTGCTGCGCATCTGGTCCAGCAAGTCGTAAGCCAGGTTGGTGGCCTGGGTGCGATAGTTGGCGCTCTGCACGAATCTCACGTTGGCGGTCTGCAACAGCGCAAACCCGAGCAAACCAAACGCAAGAACGATAATGGCGATCAACACTTCGAGCAGGCTGAAGCCGTCGGAACGAGCGCGAGATACAAAGGATCGGGGGAGCATCACTGACAGGCGCCTTTCTGGGAGGTGATCTGACCGGCACCGTTGACGACTAACGTGCGACGCAATGCCTGCCCATCACACGTGGTTGGCTGCAGCGTGATCTGCTGATTGGTGGAAGCAAGCCTACGCCCCCGTCCATCGAATGCAATCGCGGTGCCGGAAGGACCGGAATTGCTCAGCGACCGGTCTATCGAAACGAAACGCAGGACGGTGTCGCCGCTCTTGAAGGCTCCGTCTCCGTCAGTATCCGCCCAAGCCAGCATCCCGCTCCCCCAGTTGTTGTCGCAAGCGGTTCCCGATGCACTACCGCAAACCCCACCACCTCGGCGATTGCGTATCGCCTCACTGCGGGCGAGAGACAGTAACCCGAGGGTCTCATTGGCGCTGCTCGCTACCCGATTGGAGCGAATTACTCCACGAAAGCTTGGAAGCGCGACCGTAAGCAAAATTGCCAATACGGCGATCGCAATCATCAATTCCACAAGTGTGAAGCCGGTAGATCGGCGAAAAGACATTGGACGCTCCCCAGCGTGACCTAGCCAAGATGCTTCGACTGCCCCCTCAGGAACAAGCACCGGGGGGACGAACGGTCGTTTTAGGGTTGCCGACGTGAGTGTTAAGACTTACCGGGCCTACAACCCGCACTCGGCCCGCCCCCTCCCCCCTCCCCCGGAAGTAGGATCTAAATCCAGAAGGCGTTAAGTCACCACCCGATAGCAAGGCCGGTAGTCCCCCGAAATCTTCATCCGGCGCTGCTCGACGAAGCCGCGCAACAGTTCATCCAGGGCCTGCATGATGTCCGGGTCGCCGTGGATTTCGAAGGGGCCGAATTCCTCGATGCGGCGCATGCCGTCTTCCTTGACGTTGCCGGCGACGATGCCGGAGAAGGCACGCCGCAGGTCGGCGGCCAGGGCAGGCGCTGGGCGGCCGTGATGCAGGTCGAGGGCGGCCATGGCCTCGTGGCTGGGTTCGAACGGCTGCTGGTACTCGAGCGGGATGTGTACCGACCAGTTGAAGTAGTACGAATCCTTCTGTTCCTTGCGGTGCGCACGCACGTCGTGGATGCCTTCGGCCATGCGACGCGCCACGGCAACCGGGTCGCCAACGATGATTTCGTAGCGGGAAGCGACAGCTTCGCCCAGGGTGAGCCGGATGAAGCGGTCGATCTGCTCGAAATACGGCGCGGCAATGGTCGGGCCGGTCAGGATCAGCGGGAACGGCAGGTCGGCGTTTTCTTCGCGCAGCAGGATGCCGAGCAGGTAGAGAATTTCCTCTGCCGTGCCGACGCCGCCCGGAAACACCAGGATGCCGTGGCCGATGCGGACGAAGGCTTCCAGGCGCTTCTCGATGTCCGGCATGATCACCAGGTGGTTGACGATCGGGTTCGGCGACTCGGCGGCGATGATGCCCGGCTCGGTCACGCCGATGTAGCGCGTGTGATGCTTGCGCTGCTTGGCGTGCGCGATGGTGGCGCCCTTCATCGGGCCCTTCATGGCGCCCGGGCCGCAGCCGGTGCAGATGTCCAGCCCACGCAGGCCCAGCTCGTAGCCCACCTGTTTGGTGTAGAGGTATTCGTCGCGCGAGATGGAATGGCCACCCCAGCACACGACCAGGTTCGGGTCCGACGGCTGCAGGATGCGCGCATTGCGCAGTTGCCCGAACACTGCGTTGGTGATGCCTTCGCTGGTGTCCAGATCCCCGCGCTGGGCTTCCAGCTCGATCGCCATGTAGGCCAGGTCGCGCACTACGGCGAACAGCAGCTCGGCCACGCCCCGGATGATCTCGCCATCGACAAAGGCCATCGCCGGTGCGTTGCTCAGATCGATGCGGATACCACGATCCTGCTGGTTTACCTGGATGTCGAAATCCGGATACAGGTCGCGCGCGGCGCGCGGGTCGTCCGACGCGCTGCCGCTGGTGAGCACGGCCAGCGCGCAGCGGCGCAACAGCTCATGCATGCCACCGCTGGAGGCATCTCGCAGACGCGCAACTTCCGCCTTGGACAACACGTCCAGGCCACCGCGCGGGTAGATCCGCGCATCCACCACCGGCAGCGCCCGTGCTGCCGTACTGCTGAGTTCCATAGCTTGCTCCTGTCGTATCTCAGAACTTTAGCGTACTCACCCGCACAAAAGAAAACGGCCGGGAGAACCCGGCCGTTTCTGCAAGCTTCGAGCCACTAGCCAACTTTAGAACTGGTAGCGGAAGCCCAGCTGCAGTGCCCAGCGGGAGATGCCCTTGTCGTCGTAGATGGTTGACGGATCAGGCGTATTGAAGCGGTAAACGTATTTACCGGTAGCCGCATCGATACCGCCGTACTCAACCACGCCGCGCATACCCGGGAACGCGTACTCGTCCACACGGCCCCACTTCTTATTGAGCAGGTTTCCGACGTTCATCACGTCAAGCCAGATCTGCGCCTTGTTGCCTTCCAAGAAGCCAGGCAGCTCCTGCTCGATGTGCAGGTCGAACTGGTTTACCCACGAGTTGCGCACTGCATTGCGCTGCGCAACCTGCCCCTTATGGGACGACAAATATTCATCATTGTTGACGAAGTTCCAAAACGCAGCTTCTTCCGCTGCCGAGCCAAAGCGAACATCACCCGGACCTGCGGGGATGTACAGCAGGTCGTTCAAGCGGCTGTCGCCATTTGCATCGTTGTCAAAGGTATAGCTGTAGGGACGGCCACTACGGCCCTGGTAGATCAGGCCGACCTTGGTGGCAAAGTCGCCGAAGAAGTTGTGCTTCCACTGCAACGTTCCGAGGAAGCTATTGCGGATCTCATAAGCAGACGTCGCATTGACCTCTTCGTTGGCCTGGAACACCGCCGTATTGCCCAGCTGCGAACCGGAGGTGGAGCTTGTCAGGCCACTTACTTCGTCGGCATTGGCGAAGGTATAAGCCAGGCTCCAGGACCAATCGCTATCGTTGAACGGCTTATTCAATCCAATGGTCAGGCTCTGGCTGCCACCCTTGCTGGTAGACCGCGCAATGATCGCATCGTTGTAGCTGCGATAACGATTGCCACGCGGGTCGACCGAAATGCCAGTCGGCTGAGTTCCGTTGACATTCCAGTTGGCGGGATTTAAGCCCGCCTGATTCCAATAGATCTGACGACCATCCTGACCGACCGCAGTCGGTCCGGTCTGGCTGAGATTCAGCTGTTGGTAGTAAATAGCTTCTTTGACCTTCGTAACGACGCCCTCGACCGACGCCACTACACCGTACCAAGGCAACTCGGTATCGAACGCCAAGTTCGCCTTCCACACAGCAGGTTGACCCAGATCCTTGTCAACGAAGTCGACAGACTGAGTGGCGCCGTTCAACGTCCCGTTACCACGCGGCTGGTTGTTGATGTCCGGCGTAAACGCGATGCCGTTGCTATTGACCAGATTTACGCTTGAGAAGTTGTAATCGGTGTAAGCCAGACCGGTATTCGAGTAAGGATTGGACAGCCATACCGACGCCGCTGCGCCTTGGAACAGGCCAACACCGCCACGCAACTGTGTAGGACGGTCTGCATCGAAGGTGTAGTTGAACCCAAAGCGCGGCTGCAGAAGGCCGTTGCCATCTATGGTTTCATCATTACGCACATCAAACGTGGTCGAGGCAGCTGCATTATATTGCGGCTTGTTCTTCACCATCGGCTCGTCGTAACGCACACCGAAGGTCAAGGTCAGGTTGCTGTTGACAGCCCATGTATCCTGCAAGAACAGGCCGACGTTTTTCATGCCCCACTGCGCGGCGATATCGTCGATATTTCCGCTGGTGGACTGAGAGTAACGGTAGCTAGCCGGACGATTGTTGCGATAGTCGGCAATCGAGTTGAAGTTGTACGAACCAAAGACACGCTGAGCAAACAAGTTGAAGATGTCGTTGTCTTCGTAGTCGCCACCAAACTTCAGGGTGTGATCATCCAGATACAGATTGGCAGCAAAGAACGCATTCCACGTTTCAGTACGCAGTGCATTGGCCTGTGTACTCTGCTCGGTACCGAAGTTGACGAAGTTGTTGCCGATCCGGACACCGACAGCCGGCAATTGCGAGGCAGCGTCACGCACTGCAGAATAATCGCGGTAGGAAACCTTGGCTTCGGTAGAGAACTTCTCCGTCCAGTCACTGAACAATTGAGCGGTGTAGGTTTCAAGCTCGAAATTGCGGGTGTAATGGTACGAGTTCAATGACAAGGCGGTAGCGCTGAAGCCATTGAGGTTAGCGGTCTCCTGTTCGGACTTGCCGTAACGAAACGAGGCGCGGTGCTTGTCGCTGATGTTCCAGTCGATCTTAATGCCCTTCTCTTCCGACTCAGAATCAAGTGCTGGCAGAGCCAGTGTTCCCGGGTCGAAGCCATAGACATTGCGCGAAATGTCGACGATCTCGTCAACCTGTGCCTGGCTCACGCCAACGATATTGCTGGCGCCCGAGCCGGTCGGACCGTAGCCGGATGCTCCGGTGAATACGCCTTTGCCCTTGTACTTTTCGTAGTTAGCGAAGAAAAACAGCTTGTCCTTGACAACCGGCCCCCCCAGGGTCAGACCATAAGTGGCTTCATTGTCGAACAGCTGCGGGCGGATACCGTTTTGGTTCTTTCCGGACCAGTCGTTCTCACGATAGGTTCCATAAACTGAACCGTGAAATTCGTTGGTACCAGACTTGGTCACGGCATTAATGACGCCGCCGGTGCCACCGGTGATGGCCACATCGTAATTGGCCACGTCCACCGAGATTTCGTCGATGACGTCCATCGAGAACGGCTGGCGCGGAGTCGGCAGGCTGTTGGATTCCAGTCCGAAAGCATCGTTGGTGCTGATGCCGTCGACGCGGATCGCGTTGTAGCGCGGGTTCTGGCCGGCGATGGAGATTTCGTTGCGCGCCTTGTCGGTCTGCGCGACGCGCGGATCCAGACGCACGTAGTCCTGCAGGTTGCGGTTGATCGACGGCAGCGACTCGATTTCTTCGCGGGTCACGTTGGTGCCGGTGCCCATCTTGTTGGCGCTGAAGATCGCTGAGCCGTAGTTGCCTGCGATCGCCTGCACGGTACCGAGCGTGGCCAGATCGCCGCCCAGGGCTGCATCAACCTGATTGACCTTATCCAGGTTCAAGTACACGCCTTCACGCGTGGTGTTGCCCGCGCCGGAAGCAGTAATGGTGATCGTGTACGGCCCACCCACACGCAGGCCGCGCGCGTTGTAGCGTCCGCTGGCATCGGTGGTGGCGCGGCTGACCGTGCCCGATTCGACGTGGGTGATCGTCACTTCGGCATTCGGCACCGGTTGACCGGCGCTGCTGGTCACCAGGCCAGCGACGCCGGCAGAGGTGCTCTGGGCGAACACGGGGGCGGCGGCGAGTGCGGCAACAAGGCCAAGCGTCAGCTTGGACATGCGGAGACAGCGGGGGTGGGTCATTTCGGTAGCCTCGATACAGGTTGGGCAGTGACAAAAAGGCGCAGTCAGCCCAACCGTTCCCGGGGGTGGGCTGCCGATGATCTGGGGTCCCTTGCCGCGCGGCTGGTTGCTGCCGCAACGGTTAACAACAGATTAACACGCTAAGGCCTGATTGTGACGGCGGCGTGACAAAGTTCGCGCGGTGCAACATGAACTTCGCATGTGAAGGCCTAAACGCCAGCTTGCGCAAAGTCGCGCGGCATTTGCGACTGGCATCGCGCTATCGAGCTGGCCTGTCGCAAACCGGCAACGTTTGGCCTGAAAACGCAGCGCTGGCTATCGGCCGCCATCCCGCGCTGTGGTCGCCAGACACCGCCAGCCGCTCATGCCACGGGTCGGCGACGCGGCTTCAAAGCCCGCCAGGCATCCAACAAGCCGTCCCCATGCCACGCACCCTGCCCGCCCATCGCCAACTGGACTCAGATCGACACCGGCAGCTTGAAATAAGTGCCAAGGCCGTCCAGGAACATCTGCACCGAAATGGCCACCAGCAACATGCCCATCAGGCGCTCGATCGCGGTCAGTGCACGATGACCGAGCAGTTTGTACAACAGCGGGGCCGAGGCCAGGATGGTGGAAGCACCGATCCAGGCGATCATCAGCGCCAGGCTCCAATCCCATAACCGGGTGGGCTCGTTGCTGCCCATCAGCATCACTGCGGCCATGCCGGACGGGCCGGCCACCAGCGGGATCGCCAGCGGCACGATGAAGGGCTCGCCGTCGGGGATCTCGCCCATCAGGCCTTCCGGGCGCGGGAAGATCATGCGGATGCCGATCAGGAACAGCACGATGCCGCCGGCGATCGCCACCGATTCCTGGCGCAGATGCATCAGCTCCAGCGCGTACTTGCCGCCCCACAGGAACGCCATCAGCACGAACAGGGCGATCAGCAACTCGCGCGCGAGCACGAAGCGCTGGCGCTTGGGCGGCAGCGGCTTGAGCACGCTGAGAAACACCGGAATGTTGCCCAGCGGGTCGAGGATCAGGAACAGCAGCAGTGCCGCCGACAGAATGGTCACGCGGAAGGACTCCAGATCGCGCCGCGGTGCGCGCCACCGGCCGTGGACAACAGGGTGACGCAGGCGGCGGCATAGCGCGTGGGGTCCAGCGCTTCGCTGTCTTCCTGATGGGTGAAGGCGCGCGCGCGCAAGGCGGTGCGCATCGGGCCGGGCTGCAATCCGCTGATGCGGACCGGGCCGGCGACGGTTTCGTGATGCAGGCTGGCGAGCAGGCCACGCTGTGCATGCTGGGCAGCGCCATAGGCACCCCAGTACGCCTGGCCAACACGTGCCGGGTCATCGACGACGAAGACCACCGCCGCATCGCCTTGCTGCCGCAACAGCGGCAGGCAGGCCTGGGTCAACCAGGCGCGCGCGGTGAGGTTGATATGGAGGTTGCGTGCGAAGTCGGCAGGCGCCGCGAGTTCGGCCGGGGTCAAGCCGGCGAAATCGGCGGCGCAGTGCAGCAGACCGTGCAGGCCACCGAGCTCGGACTGCAGCCGCTGCGCGAGCGTGGCGTAGTCGTCCGGCGTGGCGCCGGCCAGATCCAGCGGATACAGCAACGGCTCCGGACCCAGCTTGGCGACCGCGTCGTAGATGCGCTCCAGCGGGCGCAGCTTGCGGCCGAGCAACACCACGGTCGCACCGGCGGATGCGCACGCCTGCGCCGCCGCGCTCCCCAGCCCGCCGGCTGCACCGGTGATCAGCACCACGCGGCCGGCAAGTGCCGCCGCGTCGGGCCGGGCCTGCGCCAGACTCACGGCTGGTAGGCCTCGCTGACGATGCGCTTGAGCTCGCCGGCCTCGAACAGTTCCAGCGTGATGTCGCAACCGCCGATCAGCTCGCCGTGGATGAACAATTGCGGGAAGGTCGGCCAGTTGGAATAGCGCGGCAGATTGGCGCGCACTTCGGGCTCTTCCAGCACATTGACCGTGCGCAACTGATCGGCGCCGGCAGCCACCAGGGCCTGCACGGCGCGGCTGGAAAAACCGCACATCGGAAATTGCGGGGTGCCTTTCATGAACAGCACGATCGGGTGTTGTTCGACTTCGGCCTGGATCCGTTCCATCACCGGCATTGGACTCTCCTGACTGGGAGCGGCAGGCCCGACCGCCGGGTCGGATAGACTTCCGCAAAGGCGCGCATTGTAAGCCTTCAGCGCGACCTGTCGCCGCACTCCCTTCGCTGCCCTTGCCATCATGCCGATCGAACACCTTGCACTGCCCTACTCCCGCGTCGCCCTGGAGCCGCATCTGTCTGCCGCCACATTGGAGGCGCACCACGGCGTCTGTCACCGCAGCGAGGTCGATCGGCTCAATGCGCGCATCGAAGGCAGCGAGTTCGCCGAGCTGACGCTGGAAGACATCATCGCGCAGGCGCAGGGCACGCTGTTCCATCTGGCTGCGCAGGTGTGGAACCACAATTTCTATTGGCAGTGCCTGCGCCCGCGCGGCGGCGGTGAGCCGCTGGGCCGGCTGGCCGACCGCATCGCCAAATCGTTCGGCGACTTCGTGCATTTCAAGCAGGAATTCAACCGCGTCGCCCTGGGCAGCTTCGGCTCGGGCTGGGTGTGGCTGGTGCAGCGCCCGGATGGCGCACTGGCGATCGTCGCCACGCCGAATGCGTCCACGCCGCTCACCGGGCCGGACACCCCGCTGCTCGCCTGCGACCTCTGGGAGCACGCCTATTACCTGGATTACCGGCAGGACCGCGCGCAGTACCTGGACGCGTTCTGGAAGCTGATCAACTGGGAGTTCGTGGCCAGCCGGTTGGGTTAGCCGCTTGCGCCGTTGCAACAGGTCGACGATCAGGTGACCTGCTGCAACAGCGTCCGGCGGCGTCGCGCACTGCGTGCATCTTCGCCACGGACCTGCGCATCGGCGAGGCCAGCAGTGCCACCGATGGCTCTGCGAATCACCCTTCGCTCAAGCGCGCGAGCACCGGTCCGACCTGCGCATCACGCTGCAGCGCGGCGCCTGCGTCGCTCAGGGCCCGAGCAAGCAGCTGTGGCGTCTCGGCGCGCAGTGTGGCATGGCCGACCTTGCGGCCCTCGCGCGATTGCTTGCCGTAGTCGTGCCAATGCCCACCGGGCACCGCCAGAAATGCAGTCGCGTCCGGCATCGCGCCCAGCCAGTTGAGCATGCAGGCATGCCCGCGCATCGCGGTGCTGCCGAGCGGCAGACCGAGCACGGCCCGCACATGATTTTCGAACTGTGAGGTCTCGGCACCTTCGATGGTCCAATGCCCGGAGTTGTGCACGCGCGGCGCCATCTCGTTGGCGAGCAACTGGCCATCGCGTACGAACAGTTCCAGCGCGAACACGCCGACGTAGTCCAGACGCTCGGCGACCGCACGCGCATGCGTCTCTGCCGCAGCCTGCAAGCCGGCATCCACACGCGCCGGCGCAAGACTGGCCGAGAGCACGCCGTCCACATGCCAGTTCTCGGTCAGCGGCCAGGCGCGGAATTCGCCATCACGCCCACGCACTGCCACCACGCTGACCTCGCGCTCGAACGGCACGAAGGCCTCCACGATCAGCCCGACCTTCGCCGCCTGCGCGCCGAGCGCGTCCCATGCGGCGTCGGCATCGGCCAGCGTCTTGATGCGGAACTGGCCCTTGCCGTCGTAGCCGAAGCGACGTGTCTTGAGCACGCACGGCGTTCCGATACGGGCCAATGCAGCGTCGAGCCCTGCACGGTCGTCGATGGCGGCGAACTCGGGCACCGGAATGCCGAGCTCGCGGAACAGGGTTTTTTCGCTGAGCCGGTCCTGCGCCACCGCCAACGCGGCAGCGCTGGGAAACACCGGCACCTGCGCAGCCAACTGCTGCGCGCCGGCGGCCGGCACGTTTTCGAAATCGAAGGTGATCACATCCACCTGTGCGGCGAATGCGGCAAGCGCGGCGGTGTCGTCAAAGGCGCCCGCCTGCAGCGGCGCCACCTGCCCTGCGCAGGCATCGGTAGCCGGGTCGAACACCCCAAACCGCAAGCCCAACGGCGCACCGGCCAACACCAGCATGCGGGCCAACTGGCCGCCACCCAGAATGCCGACTGTGGTCATTGGCGCGGGTCGTCGCTGGCCATGACATCGTCGGTCTGCCTGGCGCGGAACTGCGCCAGTGCCTGACCGATCTGCGCCTGCTCCGGCGCCAGCATCGCGGCGGCGAACAAGGCCGCATTGGCCGCGCCGGCGTTGCCGATCGCAAACGTCGCCACCGGAATCCCGGCCGGCATCTGCACGATCGACAGCAACGAATCCATGCCGTTGAGCGCCTTGGACTGTACCGGCACACCGAGCACCGGCACCGCCGTCTTGGCCGCCAGCATGCCCGGCAGATGCGCCGCGCCACCGGCGCCGGCAATGATCGCGCGCAGACCGCGTTCGCCAGCCTGCTCGGCATAGCTGAACAATACGTCCGGTGTGCGGTGCGCCGAGACCACCTTGACTTCGTAAGGCACACCCAGCGCATCGAGCTTCTGAGCTGCGTGTTGCATGGTTTCCCAATCGGAACGGGAACCCATCACGATGCCGACCAGCGGCGCGGAGTGGTTGGAGGTCATGGCCCTGCCCTGCGGTAAAGACGTATTCTAGCCATCTTCCACGCAAGACAAGACTTCGATGGATCGCAAACTGCTCGACCTGCTGTGCTCGCCCGATACCCGCCAGCCGCTCTCGCTGCTCGACGGCAAGGGCCTGGAGGCACTCAACACCGCCATCGCCGGCGGAACCCTGCAGCGTGCCGACGGCACCGCGCAGACACAGCCACTGCGCGAGGCGCTGATCACGCGCGACCGCAAGCAGATCTTCCGCGTCGACGACGGCATTCCGGTGCTGCTGGCCGAAGAAGCCATCGGCACTGCGCAGATCGCCGACTTCCCCGAAAAGTGAATCCTTCCGTTCGCACCACCATGCCGGAGGCGCCACCGGCCGCGCTGGTGGAGGCCGATGTCGCGCGCGCGCTGGCCGAGGACATCGGCAGCGGCGATGTGACCGCGGCGCTGTTGCCCGATCAGCCAGACAGCGCGTACCTGCTGTGCAAGCAGGACGCCGTGATCGCCGGGCGGCCGTGGTTCGACGCCACGCACCGCGCGCTCGATCCGCAGGTGCGGATCGACTGGCAGGTGCACGAAGGCCAGCACGTCGCCGCCGGCACGGTGCTGGCGCTGCTACATGGCCGCAGCCGCAGCCTGGTCAGCGCCGAGCGCACCTCGCTCAACTTCATGCAGACGCTATCGGCCACCGCGACCGCCACCGCTGCATACGTGGCTGCCGTGGCCGGCACCGGCACGCGCATCCTGGACACGCGCAAGACGCTGCCGGGCCTGCGCGTCGCGCAGAAATACGCGGTGCGCTGCGGCGGTGGCGACAACCACCGCATCGGCCTGTTCGACACGGTGATGCTCAAGGAAAACCATATTCGCGCCGCCGGCTCGCTGAGCGCCGCCGTGCATGCCGCACGTGCGCAGCAACCGCAGTTGCCGCTGGTGGTGGAGGTGGAAACGCTGGAGCAGCTGCACGAGGCCTTGCAGGTCGGTTGCACGCGCATCCTGATCGACGATTTCGACCCGGCGATGCGTCGCGACGCGGTGGGCATCGTTGCCGCCCTGCCGCGCGAACAACGCATCCCGCTGGAAGTCTCCGGCAGCGTTGATCTGGCCGGCATTGCCGCCATTGCAGCCGATGGGGTGGATTGCATCTCCATCGGCGGGCTCACCAAGCACGTGCACGCGGTCGATCTGTCGCTCAAACTCGGCCCACCGCC
The DNA here is from genome assembly GCF_040202385.2 of Xanthomonas sp. WHRI 6108. NCBI lineage: Bacteria > Pseudomonadati > Pseudomonadota > Gammaproteobacteria > Lysobacterales > Lysobacteraceae > Xanthomonas > Xanthomonas sp. WHRI 6108. The sequence continues at coordinate 2,931,131 of NZ_CP168198.1, forward strand.
GCGCTGATTTCACGCGTGCCCGCAGCCGGCTCTGTCAGCCTGCTGCGATTGTTCTGTGCAGGATCTGCGATGACTGTAAAACCTTGGCCGTGGCTCTGTCTGGTGTTGGCCGCATGGGGCGGCACCGCGGCCGCCGCGGAAGTCTGCGATGTGCCCCCGCGCTTCGGCACCAGCCCTGCAGCGATCGCCATCGTGCGCAGTGCCTGCAACGAGCACCGCTTGTGGCAGCACCCGTTTATCGATGCCAAGGGCCGTCTGGCCAGCCTGGGCGTGACCGAGGCCGAATCGGGCTATCTGGCCGACCACGGCGTGGTCGCCTGGCAACGCGTGGCCGGCTACTGGCGTGACAGCGGCACGCTGGCATCGATGGGCGGCCGTCCCGGCGCATCGAGTTGCGCGGCACTGGATGGCACGCGCTACACCGCCAGCGATTGCCGCGCGTTCCTGATCGACAACCCGTGGTCGGCCGCCTTCATCTCGTGGGTGATGACGCAGGCCGGATTGAGCGGTTTCCACCGCTCTGCACGCCATCTGGATTACATCCGCAGCGCCTACAACGATGGCGCCAGCGGCCCGTACCAGTTCACCGACCCGGCGGTGGAAAAACCAGCCCCCGGCGATCTGCTGTGCCTGCTGCGCGGGCGCAGCGCTGCGCTCGGCTACGCCGGCCTCAAGGCCGGGCTTGGCGGCAGCGCGCCGATGCCGTGGCAATCGCATTGCGACGTGGTGATCGCCGCCAACGTCGGTGGCGATCGCACCCTGTACCTGATCGGCGGCAATGTGTTCAACACGGTGATGATGCGCAAGATGCCGCTGGACCGCGCCGGCCGAGTGGTGTTGCCGACGCCCCAATCCGACGGCAGCCAGGACCAGAGCGAAGACGGCCTGGGCATCGCCAGCGAGTGCACGCCGGCACACGAAGAACTCTGCGACTTCAATCGACGCGACTGGGCGGCCCTGTTGAAGCTGCGCCCGGATGCGGTGATGACGGCGCCACCACCGGTCGAACCGCTGCCTTCGCCAACCACCTTACCGACCACGATGCCACCGGGTTTCCCGCGCGTGGTGCCGCCGCGTCCGGAAACACAGCCCGCGCCGACACAGCAGCCCGGGTAAGCAAGGCTCAAAGCCCCGCTCCCATCCGGAGAGGGGTTGGGGTGAGGGTACGGCGGCGAAGTCTTGGCCAAGGCTCAACCACGCGAGGCTTCGTCCGTACCCTCATCCGCCCCTGCGGGGCACCTTCTCCCGCAGGAGAAGGATCAAGTCAGGCGCCCTTGCCGAACAGCCAACAAAAAAGCGGGCCGAAGCCCGCTTTTTCGTGACGCATCAACCAGCGGCGATTACTCGGCCGACGGCGGAACGCCCTCGCCTTCTTCCACTGCCTTGATCGACAGACGGATACGGCCCTGCTTGTCCACTTCCAGCACCTTGACGCGGACCAGATCGCCTTCCTTCAGCTTGTCGCCGACCTTTTCCACGCGCTCGCTGGAGATCTGCGAGACGTGCACCAGGCCGTCCTTGCCCGGCAGGATGGTGACGAACGCACCGAAGTCCATGATCTTGGCGACCTTGCCTTCGTAGATGCGGCCCGGCTCCACGTCCGAGGTGATCTGCTCGATGCGCGACTTCGCAGCTTGCGCGGCAATCGCATTGACCGAGGCGATGATGATCGTGCCGTCGTCCTGGATGTCGATCTGGGTACCGGTTTCCTTGGTGATGGCCTGGATGGTCGAGCCGCCCTTGCCGATCACTTCGCGGATCTTGTCCGGGTGGATCTTGATGGTCAGCAGACGCGGCGCGTAGTCGCTCAGTTCCTGACGCGGAGTGGTCAGCGCATGCGCCATCTCGCCGAGGATGTGCAGACGGCCGGCCTTGGCCTGCTGCAATGCCTGCTTCATGATTTCTTCGGTGATGCCTTCGATCTTGATGTCCATCTGCAACGCGGACACGCCTTCGGAAGTGCCGGCCACCTTGAAGTCCATGTCGCCGAGGTGATCTTCGTCACCCAGGATGTCCGACAGCACCACGAAGTCGTTGCCCTCCTTGACCAGGCCCATCGCGATACCGGCGACCGGCGCCTTGATCGGCACACCGGCGTCCATCAGCGCCAGCGAGCTGCCGCAGACCGATGCCATCGAGGACGAACCGTTGGACTCGGTGATTTCCGAGACCACGCGGATGGTGTACGGGAATTCTTCCAGGCTCGGCATCACCGCCAGCACGCCGCGCTTGGCCAGGCGACCGTGGCCGATCTCGCGACGCTTCGGCGCGCCGAAACGACCGCACTCGCCCACCGAGTAAGGAGGGAAGTTGTAATGGAACAGGAAGTTCTCTTTGTACTCGCCCGAGACGGCGTCGATGACCTGACCGTCGCGTGCGGTGCCGAGCGTGGTGATCACGATCGCCTGGGTCTCGCCGCGGGTGAACAGCGCCGAACCGTGGGTACGCGGCAGCACGCCGGCCTTGGCGCTGATCGGACGTACGGTATCCAGTGCACGGCCGTCGATGCGCACCTTGGTGCTCAGCACCGAGCCGCGCATGGTCTGGTATTCCAGCTCGCCGAATTCCTTGGACAGGTCACCGGCAGCCCAGCCTTCGACCGTGGCGCGCGGTGCCAGCGCACCCAGCACGTCCTTCTTGATCGCCGAAATCGCGTCGCGGCGCTGCAGCTTGTCGCGCACCTGGAACGCCGACGCGAGCTGATCGCCCACCGCTTCCTTCAGCGCAGCGATCATGCTGTCGTTCTTGGCCGGAGCCACCCAGTCGGACGGCTTGGTGCCGGCTTCGACGGTCAGCTCGTTGATGATGTTGATGACCTTCTGCATCTCGCGATGGCCGAACGTCACCGCGCCCAGCATCACTTCTTCCGACAGCAGCTCGGCTTCGGACTCGACCATCAGCACCGCATTGGCGGTACCGGCCACGACCAGCTCCAGCTGCGAATCCTTCAGCTCGGTCACGGTCGGGTTGAGGATGTATTCGCCATTCTTGTAACCGACCTTCGCCGCAGCGATCGGGCCGTTGAACGGGGTGCCGGCCAGCGACAGCGCGGCCGATGCGCCGATCAGCGCGGCGATATCGCCGTCGATGTCCGGGTTCATCGACATCACGGTGGCGATGATCTGCACTTCGTTCTTGTAGTCCTCCGGGAACAGCGGACGGATCGGGCGATCGATCAGGCGCGAGATCAACGTTTCCTTCTCGGTCGCACGTCCTTCGCGCTTGAAGAAGCCGCCCGGGATGCGGCCGCCGGCGTAGAACTTCTCCTGATAATCAACCGTCAGAGGAAAGAAGTCCTGCCCTTCGCGCGCGCTCTTGGCGGCGACGGCGGTGACCAGCAGTACGGTGTCGTCGAACTTGACGATGACGGCGCCGCCTGCCTGGCGAGCGATTTCGCCCGTCTCCAGGGTGACGGTGTGCTTGCCGTACTGGAAGGTTTTGGTGATTTTTGCCACGGAGGTTTTTTCCCTTAGGTGTTGCTGTCTTCGTTGGACCGTCGTCGACCCATGCCGAGAACGGGCGGCCGGGAGGCTCCGGCCCATGAACTGCATGCTGCAGATAACGTGATGCGAATGACCAAAACAAAGCCGCGGCGCATCGCTGCGCCGCGGCGGTGTGACTCGATTAGCGGCGCAGGCCGAGCTTCTCGATCAAGGACTTGTAACGCTCGTTATCCTTCTTCTTCAGGTAGTCGAGCAGGCTGCGGCGACGGTTGACCATCTGCAGCAGGCCGCGACGGCTGTGGTGATCCTTCTTGTGGGTCTTGAAGTGGCCGGTCAGCAGCTCGATGCGCGCGGTCAGCAGGGCGACCTGCACTTCCGGCGAACCGGTGTCCTGGGCGCTGCGCTTATTGTCTTCAATAACTTTCTGGGTGTCGACGGACATGATGTTTACTCGATAGATGCGTGGTCGGCAGGAACGTGCATGACGCACCGCCGGACTCGCCGTTTGCTAGGGATGAGCGCGCTTGGCGCTGGAGGTGCCCCGATCGGGGCCGCAAAATTGTAACGTCGTGCGGGCCCGGGAACAAGTTGACTAAACCTTAACAAGCCACCGCTTCGTTCAGTCCATTGAACAATCGCTGCGGCGACAAACGCCCCTCCGCGTCCACCAGGCCTAGCCCTGAGGGGATTCCGTCGGGTCCGAACACGGCCACCTGGCCGCTCGGAAATGCGGGATCACGCAGGCGCTGGCCCATACGAAAACGCGCCGCATGCGCCGCATCGAGCGCGATCCGCGCAAAATCGGCCAGTCCGGCCTCGATCGGCAGCAATAGCTCCTGCGCGTCGGTGCCCGCTTCCAGGGCTGCCGACAGCGCTTCCAGCGTGATCATCTGCGGCGCGCGAAACGGCTCCACCCAGAGCCGGCGCAGCGAGGCGATATGCGCACCGCAGCCAAGCACCTCGCCCAGATCGCGCGCCAGGCTGCGGATATAGGTGCCCGAGCCGCAGGTCACACGCAACTGCAGCCGCGGCGCGGCGTAACCGAGCACATCGATCGCATGCACATCGACCTCGCGCACCGGCGCCTCGATCACCTCGCCACGGCGAGCCTTGGCGTACAGCGGCTCGCCACCCTGCTTGAGCGCAGAATAGATCGGCGCCTGTTGGCGGATGCGCCCGATGAAGGGCGTCAGCGCTGCACGCAGCGCGTCTTCGCCCAGTGCCGGCACCGCACGCTCGCGCAACACCTGACCATCGGCATCGTCGGTATCGGTAGTGACACCCAGCACGATCTCGGCGTCGTAGGCCTTGGCCGAACCGAGCAGCAGGCCGGCAATCTTGGTGGCCTCACCCAGACACAGCGGCAGCAAGCCGGTGGCCAGCGGATCCAGGCTGCCGGTGTGGCCGCCCTTTTCGGCACGCAACAAACGGCGCGCGGACTGCAAGGCCGTGTTGGAGCTGACTCCAGCCGGCTTGTCGAGCAACAGGATGCCGTGCAAGGGGCGATAGACGATACGGGGTTTCAACAGATCGGTGCTCGAATCGGGCACTGTGCGTGCCCGTTGAAATCGGGGCCGCTGATCGACAGGCGGCGGGCCGGCAGCGCTCAGCGCTGCTCGGCGTCCTCGTCGCTGGATGCGGCCTCGGGGCCGACATCGTCCAGGTCACGCAGCAGGTTGTCGATACGCTCGCCACGGTCGACCGAATCGTCGTAATGGAAATGCAGTTCGGGCACGTGGCGCAGCTTCATCGCGCGCGCCAGCTGCGTACGCAACTGACCGGCGATTTCCTTGAGCCCCTTGACCGCTTCGGCCGAACGCTCCTGCTGCAGCGCGGTGACGAACACCTTGGCATGCGCCAGGTCGCGGCTGATTTCGACGTCGGAAACGCTGACCGACGGCAGGCCGTGATCGCGCACGGCCGCGTGCACGATCGTGCCGAGGTCGCGACGCACCTGCGCCGAAACGCGGTCGGTGCGATGGAATGATTTGGTTGGCATGGTCGTGGACCTGGTTGATTCGGAGGGCCAGTTGGCACCGAAGCCAAAAACGGACGCGGGCGGCCATGCCGCCCTCGCCTTGCAGAACTCGCGTTGCAACTCCGCCTGGCGGAGTCCGGGGCCCGCAGGCCCCGGCAGCTGTTACAGCGTACGGGCGACTTCGATACGCTCGAAGCACTCGATCTGATCGCCGGCCTTGACGTCGTTGTACGCCTTCACGCCGATACCGCACTCGGTACCGTTGCGCACTTCCTCGACGTTTTCCTTGAAGCGACGCAGCGATTCCAGCTCGCCCTCGAACACCACGACGCTGTCGCGGAGCACGCGGATCGGCTTGCTGCGCTTCACCACGCCTTCGATGATCATGCAGCCTGCAACCGCGCCGAACTTGGAGCTGCGGAACACGTCGCGGACCTGCGCGATACCGATGATCTCTTCGCGGATTTCCACACCGAGCAGACCGGAGGCCACCTGCTTCACCTGGTCGATCACGTCATAGATGATCGAGAAGTAACGCAGATCGATGCCGTTGGACTCGACGATCTTGCGGGCCGAGGCATCGGCACGCACGTTGAAGCCGATCACCGTGGCCTTGGAGGCCGCTGCCGAATTCGCATCGGATTCGGTGATGCCGCCCACGCCGGAGTGGATCACGTTGATGCGGATGTCGTCGTTGGACAACGCCACCAGCGATTGCTTGAGCGCTTCCACCGAGCCCTGCACGTCGGCCTTGATCACCAGGTTCAGCACCTGCTGGCCTTCACCCTTGCCCATCTGGGCCAGGATGTCTTCCATACGGTTGCTGGCCGAGGCCACCAGACGCGACTCGCGACGCTTGGTTTCGCGCTGCTGTGCCACGTCCTTGGCCAGACGCTCGTCGTCGACGACCACGAAGTCGTCGCCGGCTTCCGGCACGCCGGACAGGCCGAGCACCTGTACCGGGATCGACGGGCCGGCCGAGGCCGGCTGGTGGCCGGTCTCGTCGAACAGCGCACGCACGCGGCCGTACTGGATGCCGCACACCAGGTAATCGCCACGCTTCAGCGCGCCCTGCTGCACCAGCACCGTGGCTACCGGGCCGCGGCCCTTGTCCAGCGAGGATTCGATCACGGTGCCGCTGGCGCGGCCCTCGGCCACTGCCTTGAGCTCGAGTACTTCGGCCTGCAGCGAGATCGCGTCCAGCAGCGTGTCCACACCGGTACCGACCTTGGCCGACACTTCGATGAACTGGGTATCGCCGCCGAACTCTTCGGCTACCACGTTTTCGGCCAGCAATTCGTTCTTGACCCGCAGCGGATCGGCGCCGGCCTTGTCGATCTTGTTCACCGCCACGATCAACGGAACGCCTGCCGCCTTGGCATGCGCCACCGCTTCCTTGGTCTGCGGCATCACGCCGTCATCGGCTGCAACCACCAGCACCACGATGTCGGTGATCTTGGCGCCACGGGCACGCATCGAGGTAAACGCGGCATGGCCGGGCGTATCCAGGAAGCTGATGACGCCACGGGCGGTTTCAACGTGGTACGCACCGATGTGCTGGGTGATGCCGCCGGCTTCGCCGGAGGCGATCTTGGTGCGACGGATGTAATCCAGCAGCGAGGTCTTGCCGTGATCGACGTGACCCATGATGGTCACCACCGGCGGACGCGGCGTGGCATCGCCCTGCGCATCCTCGGCATGTGCCAGCAGCGCATCCTCGAAGTCGGCATTGTCGGCACGCACGGCCTTGTGGCCGAGTTCTTCGGTCACCAGCGCGGCGGTGTCATGGTCGATGCTCTGGGTGATGGTCGCCATGACGCCCATCTTGAACAGCGCCTTGACCACGTCGCCGCCCTTGAGTGCGAGCTTCTGCGCCAGATCGGCCACGGTGATGGTCTCGCCGATCGCCACTTCGCGCACCACCGGTGCGGTCGGACGCTCGAATCCGTGCGGACCGCTGTTGCCCTGGTTGCCACCACGGCCATTGTCGTTGCCACGACGCGAGGACGACGAGCCCGGACGACCGGTCGGCTTGCCGCGCACGTTGGAACGGCGCGCGCGATCTGCCGCGGACAGGTGCAACTGCCCGGCAAAACGCTTGGTCGCATCGTCGTCCTCGACACCGGCCACCATGACGTGCGAACCGCGCGTCTTGTGCTTGGCGGCATTGGAACGGTCGTCCGGACGCGCCGGCGTGGCCGGGCGCGATGCCGGCGATGCGCCAGCCGGACGGGCCGGACGCGGCGCAGACGACGGCGACGGTGCGCGTGCGGCAGGCGCTGCAGACGGTGCGGGCGCAGCAGCCACCGGCGCCGGCGCACTGGCAGCCGCAGCGGCTTCCTCGGCAGCCTTGCGCTCGGCTTCGGCGCGGTCGCGCGCAGCCTGTTCCTCTTCGCGCTTGCGCTGGATCGCTTCGTCACGCAGGCGGTCGCTTTCGGCCAGTGCCTGCTGCTCGTCGAGATTGCGCTGACGCGAAGCGGCGAGCTTGGCCAGGATGTCGGCGCGCTCTTCGTCCGGCGTCATCGGCGCAGGACGGCCGCCGCCTTCGTTTTCGGACTTCACATAGGTGCGCTTCTGCCGCACTTCCACGTTGACTGTGGTCTTGGTGCGGCCGGCGCTGACCGTGACTTCCTGCAGCTTGCGCCGGTTGAGGGTGATCTTCTTGGCTGCTTCGCTCGCCGCTTCGGCAGGCGTCTCGGCCTTGCCATGCGTGCGACGCAGGAAGCCAAGCAGTTTCATCTTCTCGGTGCTGGTCACGACCTGGTCGGGACCGCTGAACTTCATTCCGGCCTCGGCCAGTTGAACCAGCAGTTTATCGACCGGCGTATTGACCAGTTCGGCAAGCTTGCGGATGGTGGTTTGCTGCGACATTCGGATCCTATGATCTGGTTGGCGCCCCCTCGCCCAGAGCAAGGGAAACGCTGATTCTAAGCCCTGATGGGGTCAGGGCGCGGTTCATTGCCGGCTCATTCGCCGCGCTCCAAACGGGCGATCTCCTCGGCGCGGGCCGCCAGGATCAGCGCCGCGGCGCGCTCCTGGGTCAGACCCTCGATGCCGAAGTCGACGATCTCGTCCGCTGCCAGGTCGGACAGGTCCTCGCTGGTACGCACGCCGTGCTCGGCCAGAGCAAAGGCCGTTTCCTCGTCCATCCCCTCCAGCGCCAGCAGGTCCTCGGTGGGCTGAGTTCCTTCCAGGCCTTCTTCTTCTGCCAGCGCGGCGTTGAGCAACGCATCGCGGGCACGGGCGCGCAACTCTTCGACGATGTCTTCGTCGAAGCCTTCCACCGCCAGCAACTCGCCGACCGGCACGTAGGCGATTTCTTCGACCGTATTGAAGCCTTCGGTCACCAGGATCGCTGCGATTTCCTCGTCCACTTCCAGGCGATCCATGAACAACTGGCGCGCGGAGGTCTGCTCGGCTTCGGACTTGGCGGCCACCTGGTCGGCGGTCATCACGTTGAGCTGCCAACCGGTCAGGCGGCTGGCCAGACGCACGTTCTGGCCGCCCTTGCCGATCGCCTGGGCCAGGCGGTCTTCCGCCACGGCCAGATCCATCGAGTGCTTGTCTTCATCGACGATGATCGACTGCACTTCGGCCGGCGCCATCGCATTGATGACGAAGTTGGCCGGGTTCTCGTTCCACAGCACGATGTCCACGCGCTCGCCATTGAGCTCGTTGGATACCGCCTGCACGCGCGAACCACGCATGCCGATGCACGCGCCGATCGGATCGGTGCGGGTGTCGTGCGCGATCACCGCGATCTTGGCGCGGTCGCCCGGATCGCGTGCGCATGCCTTGATCTCGACCAGGCCCTGGCCCACTTCCGGCACTTCGAGCTTGAACAGCTCGATCATGAATTCCGGCGCGGCGCGGCTGATGAACAGCTGCGGGCCACGTGGCTCCGAACGCACTTCGGCCAGATAGCCGCGCACGCGGTCGCCGGGGCGCAGCACGTCACGCGGAATGCCCTTGTCCTTGGGAATGAAGGCTTCGGCATTGCCGCCCAGATCGACAAAGATGTTGCCGCGCTCGGCGCGCTTGACCACACCGGTGATCAACTCGCCGACGCGATCCTTCCAGGCATCGACCACCTGCTGACGCTCGGCCTCGCGCACACGCTGCACGATCACCTGCTTGGCAGCCTGCGCCGCGATACGGCCGAAGTCCGGGTTTTCGATCTGTTCTTCGATGTAGTCTCCCACCTCGACGCCGTCGGCTTCGTCGACGGCATCCATCAGACGCACCTGGCGATCCGGGGATTCCATCACGACATCGTCGGCAACCACTTCCCAACGACGATAGGTTTCGTAGTTACCGTCCTTGTGGTCGATGGTCACGCGCGTCAGCACGTCCTGGTCGGGATAGCGCTTCTTCGCTGCGGAAGCCAGCGCGGCCTCGATCGCATCGAAGATCACTTCGCGCGGCACGCCCTTTTCGTTGGCCACCGCATCCACTACCAGCAAAAGTTCCTTGCTCATTTCGTCACTCCGCGCGCGGCTTGCCAGCCGCCGACTCGTTGGATGGTTTCTTCTTGTCGTGCCCGGGTTTTTTCGGGCCGGGCTTGTTCGGTTTTTGCGGGGCCAGGCCCAGGGCGACCCAATCCGGCAGGATGCGCGCCTTGTCGATGTTGTCGAAGCCGATCTGCACATCCTTGCCGTCGACGGCGAACACCACCGCATCCGTCTCGGAGTCGATTCGCACGATCTGGCCCTGGAAGCGGCGCCGGCCATCCTGCGCCAGCTTCAGCACGATCTTGGCGGACTCGCCAACGTGACGGCCGAACTGCTCCAGCGTGAACAACGGACGGTCCACACCCGGCGAGGACACCTCGAGCGTGTAGTTGCCGGTGATGGGGTCTTCGACGTCGAGCTGGGCCGAGACTTCGCGGCTCACACGCTCGCAGTCGTCGACGTTGATGACACGCTCGGGCTGTTCGGCCAGCGGCACATCGATGTACAGGCGCAATGTGGCGCCACCTGGAGCGGGAAGATATTCCACACCCAGCAGTTCCAGGCCCAAGGACTCAACCGTTGGACTCAGCAGATTCGCGATTTCGGTCGCTTTTTCGCTCACAGACTGCCCTGATCAGATGATTGCCAGTAGAACCCCGGCAACCGGCAGCAAACTTTCCGGTTCCGGAAAAAACAAGGGGCCCGATGGGCCCCTTGCGTGAAAAAATCCCGACCTCTCAGGGTCGGCGCAAAGACGGGAACATGCGTCTTTGCGATCCAAGAAGCTGAAGAACTGCCCTAAGGCATTGCATTAAAGCAGCACTTCAAAACTTGGTAGCGGGGGCAGGATTTGAACCTGCGACCTTCGGGTTATGAGCCCGACGAGCTGCCAGACTGCTCCACCCCGCAGCAGAAGCGGAATTATGAAGAACTTGAGCGGCAATTGCAAGCCCTAGTTTTTCATCGATTGAAAACCCTGGGGGTCTTCAACGTCGCGGCAAATGATAACCGCATTGCAACAAAAACGAAACAGCAATTACGACTTTATTTCAGTCGGCCCATCAACAGTGCTTGTGCACATGTGCCGCAAGGTCATGCCACGACTGTGACTCAGGCAAGGCCTGCAAATGCACGCTGGCACCACACCATGATCGGGCTCCAGGCCAGGCCCAGCGCAAGCAACGCAAGCGCGTTGACACCGAGCACGGTACCCAGCACACGGTCGTTGTTGGCCGGCAGCGGCTCGCCCACCGGCTCATCGAAGTACATGACCTTGATGACGCGCAGATAGTAGAAGGCGCCGATCACCGCGCAGAGCACACCGACCAGGGCCAGCCACAGCATGTCGCCATTTACCGCGGCGCTGAGCACCGCCAGCTTGGTCCAGAAGCCCAGGAACGGCGGGATACCCGCAAGCGAGGCCATGATGCACAGCACCAGGCCGGCCATCCACGGATTGCGTGCGTTGAGTCCCTTGAAATCATCGATGTTCTCGGCTTCGAAGCCGTTGCGCGACAACGCGATGATCGCGCCGAACGCGGCGGTCGACATGATGGTATAGCTCACCGCGTAGAACATCGCTGCGGCATAGCCTTCCTCGCCACCACCGGCCACGCCCATCAACAGAAAGCCGATGTGCGAGACGGTCGAGTACGCCAGCATGCGCTTGAGGTTGCTCTGCGCAATCGCCATCAGGTTGCCGATCACCAGCGACACCGCAGACAGGCCGCCGATCAACAGATGCCACTGCGGCGACAGCGGCCCCATGCCAACCTCGAGCAGGCGATACGCCATACCGAAGGCAGCGAGCTTGGGCGCAGAGCTGATGAACAAGGCGATCGGCGCCGGCGCACCCTGGTACACGTCAGGCAACCACATGTGGAACGGGGCAGCACCCAGCTTGAAGGCCACGCCGGCGATCATGAAGATGGTGCCGGTCAGCAGCAGCGTGCGCTCGTTGGAGCCTTCGATCGCGTCGTGGATGCCGCTCAGGCTCAGCGTCCCGGTGGCGCCGTAGACCAGCGACATGCCGTACAGCAGCAGGCCCGAGGCCAACGAACCGAGCACGAAGTACTTCATCGCCGCTTCGGTGGCCAGGCCGTTGTCGCGATTGGAGGCGACCAATGCGTACGAGCACAGCGCGAGCAGTTCCAGGCCCAGGTACACCATCAGCAGGCTGCCGGCCGAGGTCAGCAGCATCATGCCGGCGGTGGCGAACAACACCAGCACCGGGATCTCGCCCTGATAGAGATTGCGTTCGCGCAGGTAGGTCCAGCCATAGACCAGGCTCAGGCCACTGACCAGCACGATCACCGTCTTCATCACGTCGGCCGCAGTGTCGCGCACGAACATGCCGTGGAAGATCTCGCCCTGCCCGCCCGTACCGGTCGCCAACAGCGCGAACACCACCGCGAGCACGGCGACGGAGAACAGGTGGGTCCAGACCTTGTTCCGCTGGCTCACGAACAGGTCGAGCATCAGCAGTGCAAAGGCGCCGCCGATCAGCACCAGCTCCGGAACAAGCGGAGCCAGGTCAGCGGTGGTCAACGGCGCGAGCGTTGGCGTGGTCATCATCAAATCCTGGAAATCAAAACGTACGGCAAGCTGTTACAGCTTGGACGCGGCAATCTGGGTAGCCAGCTTGGCGATCGATGGTTCCATCAGATCGGTCAGCGGCTTCGGATACAGGCCCAGGGCCAGCACGCCAACGGCGAACACCCCCAGCACGAACGCCTCACGGCCATTGATGTCCTTCAGCTCGGCCACATGGGCATTGGCCACTTCGCCGAAGAACACGCGCTTGTAGAGCCACAGCGTATACGCGGCGGTGATCACCAGCGTGGTGGCGGCAGCGAAGGCAACCAGCGGATGCTTCTGGAAGCTGGCCAGGATCACCATGAACTCGCCGACGAAGCCACTGGTACCCGGCAGGCCGGCATTGGCCATGAAGAACAGCATGGAGAACGTCGCAAACCACGGCATCACGTTGACCACGCCACCGTAATCGGCGATGCGGCGGGTATGCATGCGGTCGTACAGCACGCCGATGCAGGAGAACATCGCACCGGACACGAAGCCGTGCGAAATCATCTGCACCATCGCACCCTGCAGGCCCAGGCGGGCGGCATCGGTGCTGCCGTACTCACGGACCAGGGTGAAGGCGATGAAGGTGCCGAGGGTGACAAAGCCCATGTGCGCGATAGACGAATACGCCACCAGCTTCTTCATGTCGTCCTGCACCAGGGCCACCAGACCGACGTAGATCACCGCGATAAGCGACAGCGTGATCACCAGCCAGGCGAACTCGTGGCTTGCATCCGGCACGATCGGCAGATTGAAACGCAGGAAGCCGTAGCCACCGATCTTCAACGCGATCGCAGCCAGGATCACCGAACCGGCGGTCGGCGCTTCGACGTGTGCGTCCGGCAGCCAGGTGTGCACCGGGAACATCGGCACCTTGACCGCGAACGCGATCAGGAAGGCGAAGAAGATCCAGGTCTGCTCCTTGGCGGTCAGCTGCAACGCGTACAGGTCGGCCAGCTGGAAGCTACCGCCCTTCAGGTACAGGTAGACCAGGCCCACCAGCATCAGCACCGAGCCGAGGAAGGTGTACAGGAAGAACTTCATCGCCGCGTAGATGCGCCGCGGACCGCCCCAGACGCCGATGATCAGGAACATTGGGATCAGCATGGCTTCGAAGAAGACATAGAACAGCATCGCGTCGGTCGCGGCAAAGATGCCGACCGTGACGCCTTCCAGGATCAGGAAGGCGGCGACGTACTGATTGACGCGCTTGTCGATCGAGCGCCAGGCGCCGATCAGGGCCAGCACCGTCACCAGCGTGGTCAGCACGATCAACGCGACCGCGATGCCGTCAACGCCCAGGTTGTAGCCGATGTTGTAGGCCGGGATCCAGGCATGCAGTTCGATGAACTGCAGGGCGTCATTGGCGGTGTCGTAGCCCAGCAGCGGCAGACTCAGCACAAAGGTCGCCACCGCCACCGCCAGCGATGCCCAGCGGGCAGTCTCGGCGTTGCGCAACGCAAGGATCAAGGCGCCACCGATAATCGGCAGCCAGATCAAGATAGACAGTAAAGGCCAGTTCGACACGTTTTCTTATTCCGTACAGGTCAACGCCAGAAATGCATCAGTACCGCCAACAAGGCGATCAAACCGATGATCATTGCGAAGGCGTAGTGATAGAGGAAACCGGATTGCGTGCGACGCAGCAGATTTGCAGCCAGGTCGATCAGTCGGGCAGAACCATTGACGACGACACCGTCGACCACATGGGTATCGATGGCACGTGACGCCTTGCCAAGGACCACGCCGCCACCGGCGAAGCCATTGATCCAGAGCTTGTCGAAGCCGTACTTGTTTTCCAGCAGCCACACCACCGGCGCGAACGCCTTGCGCGACTTGGTAGCCAGTTCCGGCTTCCACAGATAGAACAGCGCAGCCAGCAGCAGGCCGGCGACCGTCAGGAAGAACGGTGCCGCCATCATGCCATGCAGCGCGAAGGCGACCGGGCCATGGAACTCTTCGGCCAGTGCGCCGACGGTGTCACGCGCCGGATCGTAGAAATCGACGATGCCGGTGAAGAACGACACTGCCTGCCCCTTGAGCGCATGCGCGGCGTGGTGGCCCTGCCAGTCGGTGCCGAACAGCATCGGACCGATGGTGAAGAAACCGATCGCCACCGACGGGATCGCCAGCAGGATCAACGGCAGCGTCACCACCCACTTGGATTCATGCGGCTCGTGGGCACCATGGTGGCCATGACCGTGGTCGTCGTGGCCGTGCGTATCGTGTGCATGTGCGTCGTGCGCATGACTGTCGTGCGCGTGGACCTGCGCCTCGGCATCGGTGTGCGCACTGTCGTGGTGTGCATGCGCAGCGTGCGCATGGGCATCGCGGAAGCGTTCCTTGCCGTGGAAGGTCAGGAACAGCAGGCGGAAACTGTAGAAGCTGGTCACCAGCACGCCGCCGAGCACTGCCCAATAGCCATATGTCGCGATCCAGCTATGCGACTCATGGGCATGGTGTGCGGCTGCCTCGATGATGGTGTCCTTGGAGTAGAAGCCGGAGAAGAACGGCGTACCGACCAGTGCCAAGGTACCGATCACGCTAGTCCAGTAGGTCACCTTCATGTACTTGCGCAGGCCGCCCATCTTGCGCATGTCCTGCTCGTGGTGCATGCCGATGATGACCGAACCGGCCGCCAGGAACAGCAGCGCCTTGAAGAAGGCATGCGTCATCAGGTGGAACACGGCGGCCGAATACGCCGACACGCCCAGCGCCACGGTCATGTAGCCCAGCTGCGACAGCGTGGAATACGCAACCACGCGCTTGATGTCGTTCTGCACGATGCCGATCAGGCCGGTGAAGAAGGCCGTGGTCGCACCGATGAACAGGATGAAGTTCAACGCGGTTTCCGACAGCTCGAACAGCGGCGACATGCGCGCGACCATGAAGATGCCGGCGGTCACCATCGTCGCGGCATGGATCAGTGCCGAAATCGGGGTCGGGCCTTCCATCGAGTCCGGCAGCCACACGTGCAACGGCACCTGCGCCGACTTGCCCATCGCGCCGATGAACAGGCAGATGCAGATCAGCGTCATCACGCTCCACTCGTGGCCTGCGAACAGCTGCACCTTGGCACCAGCCATGGTGGTCGCATTGGCGAACACGGTGGAGTAATCCAGCGAGCCGAACCACAGCAGCACACCGGCGATACCGAGAATGAAGCCGAAGTCGCCGACGCGATTGACCAGGAACGCCTTCATGTTGGCGAACACGGCGGTCGGGCGCTTGAACCAGAAACCGATCAACAGGTAGGACACCAGACCCACCGCTTCCCAGCCGAAGAACAGCTGCAGGAAGTTGTTGCTCATCACCAGCGTGAGCATGGAGAAGGTGAACAACGAGATGTAGCTGAAGAAACGCTGGTAGCCCGGGTCTTCTTCCATGTAGCCGATGGTGTAGATGTGCACCAGCAGCGACACGAAGGTCACCACCACCATCATCATCGCGGTCAGGCGATCGACCATGAAGCCGACATGCGCCGAGTAGTTACCGACATCGAAGAAGGTGTACAGGTTCTGGTTGAACGGGCTGGCGCCCTGCTCCACCAGTTGATACAGCGTCAGGCACGACAGCACGCAGCTGACCGCCACGCCCAGGATGGTGACGTATTGCGCGCCCTTGCGCCCTACCTGGCGACCGAACAGGCCGGCGATGATGCTGCCGACCAGCGGTGCAAGCACCACCGCGATCAACAGACTCTTGGAGAGAGTGATTTCCATCTACAGGTCAGCCCTTCAACGTATCGACTTCGGCCACATTGATCGTGCGGCGCGTGCGGAACAGAGTCACCAGGATCGCAAGGCCGATCGCAGCCTCGGCGGCGGCAACGGTCAGGATGAAGAACACGAACAGCTGACCGGCGGGGTCGCCAAGCTCGCGCGAGAACGCAATGAAGTTGACGTTGACCGACAGCAGCATCAGCTCGATCGACATCAGCAGCACGATGACGTTCTTGCGGTTGAGGAAGATGCCGGCCAGGGAGATGCAGAACAGCACCGCGCCCAGTCCCAGCAGGTGGCCCAAGGTAATCAAGACTTCGCCTCCTGTCCGTCGGCCGCATCCAGCTTCGGCGCGACCTGTACCGGCTTTTCAACCGCCATTTTGACCATGCGCAGACGATCGCCCGCCTTCACCCGCGACTGCTCGCCCGCATTCTGGTGCTTGATGCCGGTGCGCTTGCGCAGGGTCAGCATCACCGCGGCCACCACGGCCACGGTCAGGATCACCGCGGCGAACTCGAACGGCAGCAGGAACTGGGTATAGAGGGTCTTGGCCAGCCAGGTCAGGTTCGACACGTCGGCGGCCTGCGCAGCGGCGTTATCGGCCGGGAACGGTGCGGCACTGCGCGCCTTGACCCCGATCAGGGTGACCATCTGCGCCAGCATGGCAACCGCCACGATGACACCGACCGGCATGTACTTGACCCACCCTTCGCGCAGGCGGCTGGTGTCGATGTCCAGCATCATCACCACGAACAGGAACAGCACCATCACCGCGCCGACGTAGACCAGCACCAGCGTCACGCCGAGGAACTCGGCGCCGACCAGCAACCAGATGCATGCCATCGAGAAGAAGGTGAGGATCAGGCACAACACGGCGTACACCGGGTTGCGCACGCTGATCACCGCACCGGCGGACACGACCGCGACGGCGGAGAAGGCGTAAAAAGCAATAGTGACCCAGTCCATCATGACCTCAACGGAAGGCGGCATCGGCAGCGCGACGCTCGGCGATCTCGGTTTCGAACCGGTCTCCGATCGCCAGCAGCTGCGGCTTGTTGACAATGTTCTCGCCACGCTTCTCGAAGTGGTACTCGAGGATGTGCGTCTCGACGATCGAGTCCACCGGGCAGCTTTCTTCGCAGAAGCCGCAGAAGATGCACTTGAACAGATCGATGTCGTAGCGCGTGGTGCGGCGCGAGCCGTCCTCGCGCTTGGCCGAGTCGATGGTGATCGCCAGCGCCGGGCACACCGCTTCGCACAGCTTGCAGGCGATGCAGCGCTCTTCGCCGTTGGGATAGCGACGCAATGCGTGCAGGCCACGGAAACGCGGCGACTGCGGGAACTTCTCCATCGGGTACATCACGGTGTACTTGGGCTTGAACGTGTATTTCAACGTCAGCCACAGGCCGCCTAGCAGTTCGAGCAGAAGCAGGCTCTTGAAGTAATGGGTGATCTTGTTCATCAGTTACACGCCCTTCTGGATCACGCCGTAAAACACCATCAACGCCGTCACTGCGATCCACACGATCGTGAGCGGAATGAACACCTTCCAGCCCAGACGCATGATCTGGTCATAGCGGTAGCGCGGGAAGCTGGCACGGAACCAGATGTAAGCGCTGGCGAAGAAGAACACCTTCATCAGCAGCCACGGCCAACCGCCCTTCCACAACCAGTCGATCCACGGCGAGATATCCGCATTGACCCAACCCTGGATCGGGCTCAACCAGCCGCCGAGGAAGAAGATCGAGATCAGGAAGCTGACCAGGATCATGTTGGCGTATTCGGCCAGGAAGAACAGCGCGAACGCACCGCCCGAGTACTCCACCATGTGGCCGGCGACGATTTCCGATTCGCCTTCCACCACGTCGAACGGGGCGCGGTTGGTTTCGGCGACGCCGGACACCCAGTACACGATGAACAACGGGAACAGCGGAATCAGGAACCAGTCGAAGAAGCCGGAGCTGCCCGCCTGCGCGAACACGATCTGGCTCAAATTGACGCTGCCGGAAGCAATCATCACGCCGACCAGCGCAAAGCCCATCGCGATTTCGTAGCTGACCACCTGCGCGGCCGAGCGCATCGCACCCAGGAACGCGTACTTGGAGTTGGACGCCCAGCCGGCCAGGATGATGCCGTACACGCCCAGCGAGGTCATCGCCAGCAGATACAGCAAACCGACGTTGGCGTTGGACAGCACCAGCTGCGCGTCGAACGGCACCACCGACCAGGCCGCGAAGGCAGGCGCCAGGGTCAGCAGCGGCGCGATGATGAACATCGCCTTGTGCGAGCTGCTCGGTTGCACGATCTCCTTGAACAGGAGTTTGAACACGTCGGCGAAGGCCTGGAAGATGCCCATGCCCACGTACATCGGCCCGTGACGCACGTGCATCCAGCCGATCAGCTTGCGCTCCCAGACCACGTAGAAGGCCACCGACACGATCACCGGCACGGCGATCAGCAGGATCTTCAGCACGGTCCACAGCACCACGCCGCCATCGCCCAGACCGACAAACCACTGGTGCAGGGGATCGACCAGGTTCAACAGCAATTCGTTCATGCAGCCACCACCGTTACACGACCGGCACCGAGCGGCGCGGTTGCGCCATGGCCGGATTCGATCCACACCGTGCCCGGTGCGACGCGCTTGTCCAGCACTACCGGCAACGTCGCCTTACCGGCGTCGGTACCGACCTTGACCATCTGACCAGCGCCGACCTGCAACTGCGCAGCCTGCTCCGGATGCATCGCCACACACGGCGCGATGTTGAGCGGATGCGATTGCAGCGCGGCGGCGCGACGCACCACCGCATCGGTGCGATAGATCGCAGCGGTGGCGGCAACTTCCAGCCCGTCGCTGCTCGCAGCCGGCTGCGCCGAAGCGACAGGGCTGACGGAACGGTTCTGCATGCCGGCACGCAGGCCGACCAGATCGATGAATTCGAAACCGGCCAGACCCAGCTCGCCACCAAGTGCACGCAGTACGCGCCAGCCTTCGCGGGCTTCGACCGGCAGGCGACCGGCGGCACGTGCGGTCTGCACGCGGCCATCCAGATTGGTCAGCGATGCGTCGATTTCCGGCAGCGCACCGATCGGCAGGATCACATCGGCCACGTCGCGCGTCGAGGCGCAGGCGAACTGGCTGAACGCGACCACCTTGGCACCCGCCAAGGCGCTGCGTGCGGCCGCGGCATCGGCGAAATCCAGACCCGGCTCGATGCCATACAGCACGTAGGCTTGGCGCGGCTGCGCCAGCATGCCGGCGACATCGCGTGCGGTCGGCAGCACACCCTGCGACACCAGACCGACCGCGTTCGCACCCTGCGGGATGCGGCACAGCGAGGCGCCGGTTGCAGCGGCGAAGTCGCGTGCAGCGGCACGCAATGCGGCAGCCTGCGGGTGGTTTTCAGCCAGTGCGCCGACCACGATCACGGCGCGCGTGGCGCCCTTGACCGCATCGCGCACCGCCGCATCGTCCAGGGCACCGGCCAGCTGCGACGGCGCAACGACCGTGCGGCTTGCCTGGGTGAAGGCAAAATCGAAATCGACCGGGTTGACCGAATGGATCTTCGTTCCGTTCTGGATGCTGGCCTTGCGCAGGCGTGCATGCAGCAACGGCAGCTCGTGGCGTACGTTGGTCCCGAACAGCACCACCACATCGGCGCGCTCGATCTCGGCCAGCGGCGTGGCGAACACTTCGGCCACCGCGGCATCGGAGAAATCACGGTTGAGCAGGCGGTGATCCAGATTGCCGCTGTTCAGGCCTTCGGCCAGACGTGCGAGCAAGGCGCCCTCTTCGTTGGAGGTGGACGGATGCACCAGCACACCGAGCTGATCGCCGGCGTTGTCACGCAGGATCTGCGTCGCGGCGGCCAGACCTTCGGCCCAGCTCACCTCGGTCCACTGTCCGTTGACCTTCTTCAGCGGCTTGACCGCACGGTCTTCGGCATACAGGCCCTGATGCGAATAACGATCGCGATCGGACAGCCAGCACTCGTTGACCGCCTCGTTCTCGCGCGGCACGGTGCGCAGCACTTCGCCGCGACGCACGTGCAGGAACAGATTCGAGCCCATCGCATCGTGGTAGCCGAGCGACTCGCGCGCCATCAGCTCCCACGGACGCGCACGGAACTGGAACACCTTGTTGGTCAGCGCGCCGACCGGGCAGACGTCGATGACGTTGCCGGAGATTTCGGTGGTCAGCGGCTTGCCGTCGTAGGTGCCGATCTGCAGGTTCTCGCCGCGATACATGCCACCCAGCTCGTAGGTGCCGGCAATGTCTGCGGTGAAACGCACGCAACGGGTGCACTGGATGCAGCGGGTCATTTCGGTGGCAACCAGCGGACCGATGTCCTCGTCCGGCACCACGCGCTTGCGTTCGTTGAAGCGGCTGACCGAACGGCCATAACCGAGCGACACGTCCTGCAGTTCGCACTCGCCGCCCTGATCGCAGATCGGGCAGTCCAGCGGATGGTTGATCAGCAGGAATTCCATCACGCTGCGCTGGTACTTCAGCGCCTTTTCGCTCCGCGTGGTGACCTTCATGCCGTCCATCACCGGCGTGGCGCAGGCAGGCGACGGCTTCGGGGATTTCTCGACGTCCACCAGGCACATGCGGCAGTTGGCCGCGATCGGCAGCTTCTCGTGGTAGCAGAAGCGCGGGATCGGGATGCCGGCCTTGTCGGCCGCCTGGATGATCATCGAACCCTTCGGCACCACCAGGGACTGGCCGTCGATCTCGACGGTGACATGGTCCGGTGGCACGTTGGGGTTCACTGGTTGGGCGCTCATGCGGCCACTCCGACGTGCGTGTCGACGATCGAACGACCGTTGACGATGTAGTACTCGAACTCGTCCCAGAACTGGCGCAGGAAGCCTTGGATCGGCCACGCCGCCGCCTCGCCGAAGGCGCAGATGGTGTGTCCTTCGATCTGGCCGGCAACGGTGCGCAGCTGATGCAGGTCTTCCATCGTCGCCTTGCCGGCAACGATGCGCTCCAGCACGCGGTGCATCCAGCCGGTGCCCTCGCGGCACGGGGTGCACTGGCCGCAGGATTCCTTATGGAAGAACTGCGAGATGCGGCAGGCGAAGCGCACGCAGCACACGCTGTCATCCAGCACCACGATCGCACCCGACCCCAGGCCGGTGCCGAGCGCACGCAAGGTGTCGTAGTCCATCTGCAGACCGGCCACCTGGTCGGCCTTCAGCACCGGCATCGACACGCCGCCAGGCACCACGCCCTTGAGCTTGCGGCCCGGACGCAGGCCACCGGCCATTTCCAGCAGTTCGTCGAAGGTGGTGCCGAGCGGCACTTCGAAATTGCCGCCCTTCTGCACGCAGCCGGACACCGAGAAGATCTTCGGGCCGCCGTTCTTGGTCTTGCTCAGCCCCAGGAACCATTCCGGGCCGTTGCGAATGATCGCCGGCACCGACGCATAGGTCTCGGTGTTGTTGATGGTGGTCGGCTTGCCGTACAGGCCGAAGTTGGCCGGGAACGGCGGCTTGTAGCGCGGCTGGCCCTTCTTGCCTTCCAGCGATTCCATCAGCGCGGTTTCTTCGCCGCAGATGTAGGCGCCGGCACCCAGCGCACCGTAGATATCGATATCCACGCCGCTGCCGAGGATGTTCTTGCCCAGCCAGCCGTTGGCATAGGCATCGGCCAGCGCCAGCTCGAAGTTCTCGAACGGCTCGTGGTGGAACTCGCCACGCAGGTAGTTGTAGCCCACGGTCGAGCCGGTGGCGTAGCAGGCGATCGCCATGCCCTCCACCACCGAGTGTGGGTTGTAACGCAGGATGTCGCGGTCCTTGCAGGTGCCCGGCTCGGATTCGTCCGAATTGCACAGGATGTACTTCTGCATCGTGCCCTTGGGCATGAACGACCACTTCAGGCCAGTCGGGAAGCCTGCGCCGCCACGGCCGCGCAGGTTGGACGCCTTGACCATCTCGATGACGTCGGCCGGCGCGATCTTCTCTTCGAGGATCTTGCGCAGCGCGGCGTAGCCACCGGTTTTCAGATAGCTCTCGTACGACCACGGGGTGTCGTAGTGCAGCGTCGTGTAGACGACCTGATGCGGCAACGGCGCCGGACCGACCGGGCCTGAGGGTGCGTGATGATGTGCCATGTCTTACTCCAGCCCGTCCAGCAGCGCGTCGACCTTCTCTTTCGTCAGGTGCTCGTGGTAATGGCCGTTGATGACCATCATCGGCGCTGCAGAGCAGGC
This sequence comes from Xanthomonas sp. WHRI 6108, assembly GCF_040202385.2. NCBI lineage: Bacteria > Pseudomonadati > Pseudomonadota > Gammaproteobacteria > Lysobacterales > Lysobacteraceae > Xanthomonas > Xanthomonas sp. WHRI 6108. The sequence goes on from NZ_CP168198.1 coordinate 2,953,529, forward strand.
CGCCAGGCACTCTTCTTCGCGCTTGAGGTAGACGCGGCCATCGGCTGTCGACTGCCCCAGCTTGCAACCCAGTTTCTTTTCCGCGTGCGCCAGCAGATCTTCGGCGCCGTTGAGCCAGCAGCTGATGTTGGTGCAGAACGCCACGTTGTGGCGGCCGACCTTCTCGGTCTCGAACATCGAGTAGAAGCTGGCGACCTCGTAGGCCCACACCGGCGGCAGGTCCAGATACTTGGCCACGCCGACAATCAGCTCGTCTGTCAGCCAGCCCTGGTTCTGCTCCTGCGCAGCGTGCAGGCCCTGCAGCACGGCCGAACGCTTGCGATCGGGCGGAAACTTGCTCAACCAGTGATCGATGTGCGCGCGCGTCTTGTCGCTCAGCACCACCTGCGGATCGACGTCGCGCGCCGCTTCGAAATTACCCGTCGCCTTCATCGGTCAACCTCACCGAAAACCAAATCGTAAGTACCGATCATCGCCACGACGTCGGCCAGCAGATAGCCACGCACCACCGCGTCCATCGACGACAGATGCGCAAAGCCCGGCGCGCGCAGATGCACGCGGAACGGCTTGTTGGCGCCATCGGACATCAGGTAGCAGCCGAACTCGCCCTTGGGCGCTTCGACCGCGCAATAGGTTTCGCCAGCCGGCACGCAGTAGCCTTCACTGAACAGCTTGAAGTGATGGATCAGCGCTTCCATGTCGTCCTTCATGCCTTCGCGGCTTGGCGGAGCGACCTTGAAATTGGTGACCATGACCGGGCCGGGGTTGGCCTTCAGCCACTTCACGCATTGCTTGATGATGCGGTTGGACTCGCGCATCTCGGCCACGCGCACCAGATAGCGGTCGTAGCAATCGCCATTGGTGCCGACCGGCACGTCGAACTCCACCGCGTCGTACTTGGCGTACGGCTGCTTCTTGCGCAGGTCCCATTCGATGCCCGAGCCACGCAGCATCGGGCCGGTCATGCCCCAGGCACGCGCCAGATCCGGGCTGATGATGCCGACGTCGACAGTACGCTGCTTCCAGATACGGTTATCGGTCAGCAGCGTCTCGTACTCGTCCACACGCGACGGGAACGTATTGGTGAAATCCTCGAGGAAGTCCAGCATCGAGCCTTCGCGCGCTGCATTGAGCTTCTTCAGTGCCCCGCCCTTGTGCCAGCGGGATTCCTTGTACTTGGGCATGCGATCGGGCAGATCGCGATACACGCCGCCGGGACGGTAGTAGGCAGCGTGCATGCGCGCACCACTGACCGCCTCGTAGACGTCCATCAATTCTTCGCGCTCGCGGAACGCGTACAGCATCACTGCCATCGCGCCCAGGTCGAGCGCGTTGGAACCAACCCACATCAGGTGGTTCTTGATGCGGGTGATCTCGTCGAACATGGTGCGGATGTAGTGCGCACGCTCAGGCACTTCGATGCCCATCAGGGACTCGATCGCGCGCACGTAAGCGTGCTCGTTGCACATCATCGACACGTAATCCAAGCGGTCCATGTACGGAACCGACTGGTTGAACGGCTTGGATTCGGCCAGCTTCTCGGTGCCACGGTGCAGCAGGCCGATGTGCGGATCGGCACGCACCACGGTCTCGCCGTCCATTTCCAGGATCAGGCGCAGCACGCCGTGCGCCGCAGGATGCTGCGGGCCGAAGTTCATCGTGTAATTGCGGATTTCCTGCTTGCTTTCGACAGGATTGCTCGCGAAGGCATCGGTTGCCTGGCGGAACTCACTCACTTGGCGGTCTCCGACTTGCCCACTTCACCAGCGGCAGTCTCATAACGGGCATCGTCGCGGATCACGCGCGGCACACCGACGCGCGGCTCGACCGAGGTCACCGGCTCGTACACGACACGCTTGCGCTCATCGTCGTAACGCACTTCGACGTTGCCGATCAGCGGGAAATCCTTGCGGAACGGATGGCCGACAAATCCGTAGTCGGTCAGGATGCGGCGCAGGTCCGGATGGCCATCGAAGACGATGCCGAACAGGTCGAAGGCTTCGCGTTCGAACCAGTTCACGCCGGGCCAGATATCGGTCAACGAGGCCACCATCGGTACCTGCTCGTCCGGTGCGTAGCAACGCACGCGCAGACGCTGGTTGTGCTGGTAGGAGATCAGCTGCGCGACCACCGCAAAACGCTGCTTGGGCATGTGCTGCGGATGGGCGCCGTCGGAGCTTTCCTGGCTGGGAAATTCGCCCCAGGCGAAACGACCGACGGCCTTGCCCTCGACGCCGCGGCTGAAGCCCTGCGACGACACGTCGGCGGTATCCCACTCGTCGCTGCCGTAGCCCAGGTAATCGACGCCACACAGGTCGCTGAGCTGTTCGAAACCGAGCTCGTCGCGCAGGGCCAGACAGGTGGCGTGCCAATCGACCGCAGCGACTTCCAGCGTCACTTCGCCGCGCGGCAATGCCACGGCGATCTGCGCACCGGCGAAACGTGCCGCAAGTCGGTCAGTGAAGGAAGATGCTTGCTCTGCCATGGGGGCTTGGCTGCTCTCAGTAGAAGAAGACGGGTGTCAGCGCGCGATGGTCTGGGTACGCCAGATCTTCTTCTGCAGCTGCAGGATGCCGTATACCAGCGCCTCGGCGGTCGGCGGGCAACCGGGGACGTAGATGTCCACCGGCACGATGCGATCGCAACCGCGCACCACCGAATACGAATAGTGATAGTAGCCGCCGCCATTGGCGCAGCTGCCCATCGAGATGACCCACTTCGGGTCCGGCATCTGGTCGTAGACCTTGCGCAGCGCCGGGGCCATCTTGTTGACCAGCGTGCCGGCCACGATCATCACGTCGGACTGGCGCGGCGACGGGCGGAACACCACGCCGTAGCGGTCCAGATCCAGACGCGCGGCACCGGCATGCATCATCTCGACCGCACAGCAGGCCAGGCCGAAGGTCATCGGCCACATCGAGCCGGTGCGCGCCCAGTTCAGCAGCGCATCGACGCTGGTGGTCACGTAGCCCTTCTCGAGCAGCGGGTTTTCGCCTTCCGGGCGCAGGATGTCTTCCACCCGGCCTTCCGGCATCGGGTTGGTCATCAGACGATCCAGGGTCTGAATCACTCCCATTCCAGCGCTCCCTTCTTCCACACGTAGATAAAGCCGAGGAACAACATGCCGACGAACAGGCCCATGGTGACCAGCGAACGTGCGCCGATCTCCATGAACACCTGTGTCCACGGCACGATGAAGATGATTTCCAGATCGAACACGATGAACTGGATCGCGATCAGGTAGTAGCGCACGTCGAACTTCATGCGCGCGTCTTCGAAGGCTTCGAAGCCACACTCGTAAGGCGAGAGCTTGCGCGGGTCCGGACTACGCGGACCGAGGAATCGACCGACCAGCATCAGCACGATGCCGATACCGGTGGCGACGATCAGAAACAGCAGACTCGGCAAATATTCGGCCAGCACAGCGATTCTCTCTTGCCTCTGCCCGCACGCGCCGCGTGCCGGCATGGGGTATAGGCAGACCCCGCGCGCGACCAGCGATGCGCAGGAACTGCAGCCAAACAATGGTGCCCAAGAGGGGACTCGAACCCCTACGACCTAAGTCGCTACCACCTCAAGGTAGTGCGTCTACCAATTCCGCCACCTGGGCATACGTTGCGCCGCTGGGCATCCCAGTGCGCAGCGTATTGTAACCGGCTTCAGCGTTTTTGTGCTGGTTCTGAAGCGTTTTCTTCGCGTGCCGCGGGCACCTGCTGTGCCGGTGCGGACTGCGCCGGCGTTGCAGCAGGCACTGGCTGCGAAGGAGCGGTCGGGACTGCGCCGGCGGCCGGCGCCTGCGGCAACGGCTGAGTCAGCTCGCCCGCAGCGGCGGGCGCCGGGGTGGCCGACTGCGACATCACGCCCAGGTTCTGGTCGGTCGGACGTGCGCCGTGGGTGGCGTACCACGCCATGAACAGGCTGATGCTGAAGAACACCACCGCCAGCCACTTGGTCGACTTGGACAGGAAGTTCGACGCGCCCTGCGAGCCGAACACGGTGCCCGACGCGCCGGCGCCGAAGCCGGAACCGGCTGCCGCACCCGCACCACGCTGCATCAGGATCAGCGCAATCATCGCCAGCGCGACCAGCACGTAGACCACATTGAGGATCAACATCAGCATTTCGAAATCCGTCCCCGGACAAAACTTAATGGGTTAACAAGCGGCCGCCGCACGCGCGATGGCCAGGAAATCCTCGGCGACCAGCGAGGCGCCTCCGACCAGCCCGCCATCGACGTCGGGCTGGGCAAACAGCTCGCTGGCGTTATCGGGCTTGACACTGCCCCCGTACAGGATGGGCAGAGAATCGGCGATTCTAGCATCCGCCTTCGCGACTTCGCCACGCAGGAACGCGTGCACCGCCTGCGCCTGCTCCGGGCTGGCGGTGCGGCCGGTGCCAATGGCCCAGATCGGCTCGTAAGCGAGCACGGCGCGGGCAAAGCCCGCGCTGCCCACCAGCGCCAGCACCGGCTCGAGCTGGGCGCGCAGCACCGCCTCGGTCTGGTCGGCCTCGCGCTGCTCCAGCGACTCGCCCACGCACAGCACCGGAATCAGCCCGGCATGCATGGCGGCGGCGAACTTATGCGCCACCAGCTCACTGCTCTCTCGATGATACTGGCGCCGTTCGGAGTGGCCGACCAGCCCGTACTCGGCGCCGACATCGACCAGCATCGTGGCCGAGACTTCCCCGGTGTAGGCGCCCTTCTCGTTACTGCTGACGTCCTGGGCACCGAAACACAGGTGGTGTTCCTCGAAATCCTCGATCAGGTCGCCCAGGTAAGGCAGTGGCGGCAGGATGACGACATCGACACCCTCCAGGGGCATGTGTGCGGCGATCTGGGCCACCAGTTCGGTGGCGAAGGCGCGGCTGCCATGCAGCTTCCAATTTCCGGCAACGATCTTTCGACGCATCAGGCGCAGGTTCCTGAGTGGAAGACAGGCGACAGAATAGCCCATGCCCTGTCGGCAGCCGGCACACTTCTGTCCATTGCCTGTCCTCCCCCTCCTCCACCAGGAACCTGCCATGTCCGTTTCGCCTGTCTTCGCGCTGGTCACCGGCGCCTCCAGCGGCATCGGCCGCGAGATTGCGCGTGCCTATGCAAGGCGTGGCGTGCCGCTGATCCTGACCGCGCGCCGGGTCGACCGGCTGCAGGCGCTGGCCGAGGAGTTGCGGCCCTTGGTGCGGGTGGAAGTGGTGCCGGCCGATCTGGGCGATCCCGCCGCGGTCGAAGCATTGGTTGCGCAGATCCAGCGCAATGGCTGGACGGTGGGCACCCTGGTCAACAACGCCGGCTACGGCGTGCCGGGCCGCTATCTGCACAACGACTGGGCCACGCATGCACGCTTTCTGCAGGTGATGGTGGGCGCGGTGTGCGAACTGACCTGGCGGCTCTTGCCGATGATCCGCGCCAGCGGCCAGGGCCGCATCCTCAATGTGGCCTCGTTCGCCGCACTGACGCCGAGTGCCGACGGGCAGACGCTGTACGCAGCCAGCAAGAGCTTCCTGCTGCGCTTCAGCGAATCGCTGGCACTGGAGAACGCCGACTGCGCGGTCAAGGTCTGCGCGCTGTGTCCCGGCTTTGCCTGGTCGGAGTTTCACGATGTCACCGGCACCCGCGCGGCGATGTCCACCCTGCCCCACTGGGCGTGGCTGCAGGCCGACGACGTGGCCGAGTACGGCATTGCCGCGCTGGAACGCGGCCAGGTGCTGGCCGTGCCGGGCTGGCGCTATCGTCTGGTCAATGCGGCCTTGCGCGTGATGCCGCATGCGCTCGCACTGCGCCTGATGGCGCGTGGATCGCAGCGAGTGCGTCCGTTGCAGTGAGAGGCGGCGGCGCATCGGCTGCCTGCAGCGTCTTGCCTGCGCAGCCACACACCCGTGACCGCGCGCCGCTTGCAACTGCCCGCTTGTCCGTTGCCATGGTCACCACCGGTACCGGCCGCGGCCTCCCTCCTGTCTGCAGCGCAGGGCGACTGGCAATACGTCGCGAGCGGACGTCGGATGCTGTGAACGGCCCCGCCCACAGCCGCAGCCCGTGGCTGGAAACATGGTGTTACGAGCAGCGACCACGCGCGTCCATCACTGCGCGCGGCAGCGATGCGACAGCCTCAGTGATTGACGATTTCGCCGTGCATGGCCGCCAACCGCGCCAGCAGACGGTTCTGCGTGCGGCGCGGAATCTTGCGCTGATCCATCGCCCAGTTCAGATCCTCCACCAGCGCATTGAAGTCGCCTTCGCGAATGGCCAGGTGCGCGTGCGCCTGCTGCATCGACTTGGCGGTATCCGGGCACGGGCCGTCGGCGACATGGCAGAACTTCTGCACCAGGCGCTCGTTGAGCATCACGATGTTGACGCGCGCGAACTTGTCGACGATGCGTTGGTCGTCGGCGATGCGCGACAGCATGGTTTCCACCAGCGCTTCGATTCCGGCCTGCCCGCCGAGTTCGTCGTAGAGCGTGGGGCGCGGTTGCGTGGTGGCGCAGGCATTCATTAGCGCCAGCATGCACAGCAAGGGCCAGCGCAGCCATCGATTCATCAGAACGCCACCTGCAGGGAAAGATAGGGACCGCGCTGGTCGGTGAGCGTGGCGATGTCGCCAAGCTCGGCCCAGGCCGCGGTCAGGGACACATGCTTGCTGGGAAACCAGGCCACGAATGCATCCGCCCAGGCCTGCTCGCGGGCGAAGCCGAGGTTGTCGGGCTTGTCGCGGTATTCCACGCCGACCACCCACGCCGGCGACAGCACGACGGCGGCGCTGGCTTCGCCGACCAGCCGATAGGCGTTGCGGCGATCGCCGCCGAAACCGAGCAAGCCGGTCTGATTGGCGCGGGTCGCGCGCAGCGTGCCGTTGAGCAGCAGTTGATAGCCGCCCGCGGCCTGCAGGAACAAGCGGCTGGCACTGACATACACATCGGTACCGTGATCGTCGCGCGCGCCGATCGCCAGCGGCAGCGTGCCATCGCGCAGGCGTTTGTACTGCATGCCCACGCTGACCTGCGGCGCATGTCCGTAGACCAGATCGCCGTAGACCCGCAGCTTGGCGCCGAACACGTCCTGGCCAAGCGCATTCCATGGCAGGCCCAGCCGGTCCTGCAGGGTGCCCAGATCCAGCCGTTGCCGCGCCAGCGAAAGTTCCAGCCGGTTGCCGACCGTCAGCGCGGCACCTTGCACGTCGAGCCGGTAATCGCCGCTGTCCACATGCGTGGCGAACAACACGCTGCCTAGTTCGTCGCGGGTGCCGTAGCCCGACAGCGTGGCCCACGGCACGATGCCGCCACCGCTGCTGCCTTCGATCATCGACACGCCACCGGTGGCGAGCAGGCGTCCGTCGCCGGCGATCGCCGACGCGGGCGCGCTGGCCAGCCCGGCCAGTGCCACAGACAGCAGCGCGCCCCGCCATTTGCTCATCGATGCACTCCTGCCTGCGCCGCCGGCGCCAGATCGAGTTGCCGCATGCACCAGGCGACCAGCGGCACTTCTTCCAGTGGCGGCGAATACAGATAGCCCTGCACCATGTCGCAGCCATAACCGCGCAGCAGCCCCAGCGCGGTGGCGTTCTCCACGCCTTCGGCGATCACGCTCAAGCCCAGGTTGTGCCCCAGATCGATGGTGCTGCGCACGATGAACGCATCGTCGGTGCCCTCGGCCAGTTGCATGACGAAGCTCTTGTCGATCTTCAATTCGTTCACCGGCATGCGCTTGAGTTGCGCCAACGAGGAATAGCCGGTGCCGAAGTCGTCGATGGACAGACGCACGCCGACGCTGCGCAGCTGGTGCAGCATATGCAGCGCCGATTCGACATCGCGCATCAGCGCGCTTTCGGTCAGTTCCAGCGTCACCGACTGCGCCGGCACTGCGTGATGTTCCAGACGGCCACGCACGTAATCGGGCAGGCCGGGGTCGGACAGATCCAGTGCGGAGAGATTGATCGCCATGCCCAGTTCCAGCCCCTGCCTGCGCCATTGCGCCTGGCAGCGCAGCGCCTCGTCCAGCACGAAGCGGGTCAAGGGATGGATCACGCCGGAGTGCTCGGCCAGCGGAATGAATTCGTCCGGGCCGATCGCCCCGAGCACCGGATGCTGCCAGCGCACCAGCACCTCGACCTGTTCGACGCGATCGTTGCGCAGGCAGATCTTGGGCTGGAAGCGCAAGGTCAGTTCGTTGCCGCCGATGGCCTGACGCAGATCGCCGGTCAGGCGCAGCCGGCGCAGATGCTGCTCGTCCTGGCCCAGGCGATACACGCTGGCGCCGACGGTGGTGACGTTGCCGCCCTGGCGCCGTGCGATGTCCGCGCGCCGCAACAAGGTATCCGGATCGGCGCCGTGTTCGGGAATCAGGGCGATGCCGATACTGGCTTCCAGCTGGATGCGCGCCTGCGGCAGCGCCAGCGGGCGGCGCAACTGCAGCAGCAAGCGCTGCGCATCCTGCTGCACGGTGGTGACATCGGTCTGCGCCACCACCACCATGAATTCGTCGCTGCCCAGCCGCCCGACGAGATTGGGTTCCTGCACCACGTCGGCAAGGCGGCGGCCTGCTTCGACCAGGACCTGGTCGGCAAAATCGTGGCCCAGGCTGTCGTTGAGTTCCTTGAAGCGTTCCAGATCCAGGATCAGCACTGCGGCCGTGCCGCCGGAGGCCACGGTCTGCTCCACCACGTCCTTCAGCCGCTCCAGCAACCAGATGCGATTGGGCAGACCGGTCAGGGCATCGTGGCGCGCCTGATGCAGGATGTGCTGCTCGCGACTGGCGATCTGCTGCTGCATGCGCCCGAAGCTGTCGGCCAACTCGGCCAGTTCGCGCCCGGAGGGCACCTCGACCGCGGTGTGGTAGTCGCCGCGCTGGATGCGCCGCGCTGCCTGCACCAGCTGCGCGACCGGCCTGCTGACGCTGCGCGCCAGGAAGATCGCCACACCCAGCGCCGCAGCCGTGGCCAGGCCCGCCAGCAGCAGGATGCGCAACTTGAGCACGCGGTACGGCGCCACCGCGCGATCCAGCGAGGCCTGCAGCGCGACCCGCACATGGCTGTCGCCCTGGATCGACTGCAGTTTGACCAGGTAACGCGACTCGGCCAGCGTCAACGCGACCGCCGCGCCCTGTGCGCGTTCGGCGGTCGGCAACTGCTGCGCGAACTCGGCGCGCGCAGCCGGCTCCAGCGTGGACGCCAGCACCCGCACCGGCGGACCATCGGTGAAGAAGGTCGCATCCAGCCCGGTGGTGGAACGGAAATCCTGTGCGAGACCGTCGCCGGATTCGTTGCCGATCGCGATCCAGCCCACCCGGCTCGGTGCCAGTACCTGCACCACCGCCAGCCGCACGATGCGTCGGTCCAGTGCGACCACGCCCACCGCACGCCCATCGCGCTGCGCCTGCTGCAGCAGGGTCTGCACTGCGCGCAGCTGTTCGGTTTGCGGCAGATCGGCAAGCCCGGTCAAAAATTCGCCATCCGGGGCCAGCAGCAGCGCGGTCTGCGCCGACATGCGCGCGGCGTGGTTGCGCAATGCCGATTGCATGGTCGGCACATCGCCGCTGGCCACGGCCGCGCGGAAACCGAAGTCGTCGGCCAGCACCGAGGCCGACTGCAGCAGTTGTTCGTCGCGGCGCAGATTGATGCGTTGCCAGACGCGCTCGCCGATCTGCAGCTCTTCGCCGAGCTGCGCCTTGACGCTGCGCTCGGTGGCGACCTGCACCGCGATGAAAGTCAACGCCTGCGTGGCGAGCACGACCAGCACCAGAAACGCCGCGATGCGGGTATGCAGGCGCATGGCCTTCATGGCTTGGGCTTCTGCGGGTCGGCGCGGCGGAACTTGTCCTGCAGCGCGCGCACGCGCGCATCCGGAGGTGCCACCGCCGGTGCGGCGCCCGTGGTCTGCAAGGTCACGCGCCGTTGCACGGCCTCGCGCGCAAGAGCCACCGGCTCGGCGAGTGCGGCGCCCTTAATGCGCGGATGCCAGACCCGCAAGGTGTAGTTCCCCGCCGGCGCGTCCAGCTGCACGCGACCGTCGCTGCCGGTCTTGCCGAAATACGGCGTGTCCAGCACCACGATATAGCCCAGCATCCAGTCGTGGATATTGCAGCCCACCGTCACCAGACCAGCCTGGTCAAAGCGCACCGGCGCGGCAGTGCTGCCCTGGAACAGCGGCAACTCAAAACGCTTTGCGGCAGAGAACGAATAGACCTGATGACGAATCTGGTCGTTGTTGGGAAACCGCACCAGCGTGCCGGTACGCACCGCCAGCACCGCAGGCACGAACTGCGAATTGACCTGGTCCATCTCGACGGTTCTGGGCGCCCCGCTAGCGGCCACCGGACGTGCCGGCTCCAGACTCACCACCGCATCGACCAACATGCCGTTGGCATCGACAACGGTGACGCTGAGCGGCGTCGCCAACGCATAGCTTGCGGCGCTGTACGCCAGCGCCCCCGCAACCGGGCCGATCCGTTTGAACCACTGCGTCCGCATGCGCCCCCCAAGCCTAGTGCAATCGGCAGCGGGCGCCAGGCGAATCCGACGTCGCGCTAGCGATCAGACTGGGTTATCGGCTGAGGTGAATGCAAGCTTTAACCGGCCGCCAGCAGAATTTTATGAACCAAACTGTGGCGGAGGTCATCGCCGATGCTGCGAGCGCAGCCGCTGGCGGCGCTGCTGCGCCTGCGAACGGATTACTTCAGCTTGATCTCGCGCAGACGTTCTTCCAGAAAACCGTGCGCGGTAATCGGCTCGGGGTAGCGGCTCGGATTGTCGGCGGAGATGCACGAAGGCAGCACGTCGATGAGGAAATCCGGATTGGGGTGCAGGAAGAACGGCACCGAATAGCGCGGCTTGCGCGCCTGTTCGCCCGGCGGATTGACCACACGATGGATGGTGGACGGATACACGTGGTTGGTCAGGCGCTGCAGCATGTCGCCGATGTTGACCACGATGGTGTCGGCGTCGGCAGTGAACGGCACCCACTCGCCATCGTTGGAGCGCACTTCCAGCCCGGCCGCGCTGGCGCCGACCAGCAGGGTGATGAAATTGATGTCGCCATGCGCACCGGCGCGCACGTTGGGGATGTCGTCGCTGGTGATCGGCGGGTAGTGGATCGGCCGCAGGATCGAGTTGCCGTTGTTGGTCTTGTCGACAAAGTAGTCCTGCGGCAGGCCGATATGCAGCGCCAATGCCGACAGCACACGCGAGCCCAGCTGGTCCAGCTGCTGGTACAGCCGGTAGCCGCGCTCACGGAAACCAGGCACCTCTTCGGGCCACAGGTTCGGCGCCATCACCGCGCGGTACGGCGAATCGTCCGCGATCTCGCGACCGATATGCCAGAACTCCTTCAGATCGAAATGCTTGGAATCCTTGGCGGTCTCCACGCCGAACGCGGTGTAACCGCGCGCACCGCCGCTGCCTTCCACGTGATAGCGACGCTTGACCTCTTCGGGCAGGGCGAAGAACGCCTTGAACACGTCATACGCCGCGTCGATGTCGGCCTGCGCGATGCCGTGGTTGCGGATGCCGGCAAAGCCCCACTGCCGATAGGCCGCGCCGAGCTCGGCGACGAAGGCGTCGCGGTCGCTGTCGAAACGGGTGATGTCCAGGGTCGGGATGCGGGCGCTCATACGGATATCTGTAGTTGAAGTCGGGAAGTCGAAAGGAAGGCCTGCCGCTCAGGACAGCAGGCGATACAACAGGTAGAACGTCGCGGCCTTGGCAAAGACCACGCACACACCAATGATCAGCGACTCACGCCGCGTCACGCACGGCTCCGGAAAGACGGTCGAGCGTGTCCTGCATCAGGCCGGCGTCGTCGGCTTCCACGGTCACGCGCACCACCGGCTCGGTACCGGACGGACGCAGGAACGCGCGCCCACGGCCCTGCACGGCGGCCTGCGCCTGCTGCAGCGCCTGCTGCACGCCGGCGGCCTCCACGATCGCCTTGGCCGCCCCGCCTCCCAGCCGCACATTGACGGTCTTCTGCGGCACCTTGCTCAGGCTGCCCAGGGCCTCGCGCAGACTCTGCCCGTCGCGCCCCAGTGCCTCGAGCACCTGTAGCGCACTGACGATGCCATCGCCGGTGGTGGCGCGATCCAGGCACAGCAGGTGGCCGGAGGTTTCGCCGCCCAGCGTGCCGCCGCCCTCGACCAGGGCCTGGTGCACGTAGCGGTCGCCGACCTTGGCGCGCTGGAACGGGATGTGCAATGCGGCCAGCGCCTGTTCCAGACCGTAGTTGGTCATCAAGGTGCCGACCACGGTGCCGGTGAGCCGGCCGCTGGCCTGCCAGGAGCGCGCGAGCACGTAGAGCAGATCGTCGCCATCGACCGGGTTGCCCTGGTCGTCGGCCATCAGCACGCGGTCGCCATCGCCATCGAAGGCGATGCCGAGCTGCGCACCGCTCTCGCGCACCTTGGCGGCGAGGTTGTCGATATGGGTGGAGCCGACACCGGCATTGATATTGAGCCCGTCCGGTGCGGCACCGATGACGACCACGTCCGCACCCAGCTCGCGGAACAGCATCGGCGCGATGTGATAGGTCGCGCCATGCGCGCAGTCCAGCACCATCTTCAGGCCGTGCAGGGTGAACCCGCGCGCCACGCTGGCCTTGCAGAATTCGATGTAACGGCCGATCGCATCGCGGGTGCGGATCGCCTTGCCCAGGCGCTCCGATTCCACGGTGTGGAACGGCTCGTCCAGCGCGGCCTCGATCGCCGCTTCGGTGGCGTCGTCGAGCTTCTCGCCTTCGGCAGAAAAGAACTTGATGCCGTTGTCGTAATGCGGGTTGTGCGAGGCGCTGATCACCACGCCGGCGTCGGCGCGCAGGGTGTTGGTCAGGAAGGCGATGGCCGGGGTCGGCATCGGGCCGATCAGCTGCACGTCGGCGCCGGCGGCGACCAGGCCGGCTTCCAACGCGGCTTCGAACATGTAGCCGGAGATCCGGGTGTCCTTGCCGATCAGCACCAGCGGGCGCTTGCTGCGGCCCTGGGTGAGCACCCGACCGAGCGCATTGCCCAGTCGCAGCACGAAATCGGCCGAGATCACGCCCTGCCCGACCCGACCGCGGATGCCGTCGGTTCCAAAATACTTGCGACTGCTCATGCGTTGCGGTGTTCCTGCCTACGGGTGGACGCACGCGCAGCGGCGCGTGCGACGGTGTCGCGCATGCGCGCAACCACTGGCCTCATGCGGCCGCGTCCTGCGGATGCGGCTGGCGCATCATCATCGCGGTCAGATCGGCGATGCGGTCGCGCATGTCGCGGCGGTCGCAGATCTGGTCGATGGCACCGTGGTCGAGCAGGAACTCCGAACGCTGGAAGCCTTCCGGCAGGGTCTCGCGCACGGTCTGCTCGATCACGCGCGGGCCGGCGAAACCGATCAGGGCATGCGGCTCGGCGATATTGATATCGCCCAGCATCGCGAACGAGGCCGACACGCCACCGGTGGTGGGATGGGTCAGCACCGAGATGTACGGCAGGCCGGCTTCGCGCAGGCGACCGAGCGCGGCGGAGGTCTTGGCCATCTGCATCAGCGAGAACAGGCCCTCCTGCATGCGCGCCCCGCCGCTGGCGGAAAAGCACACGAACGGACAGCCGACTTCCAGCGCCACTTCGGCCGCGCGTGCGAAGCGCTCGCCGACCACCGAGCCCATCGAGCCGCCCATGAAGGCGAAGTCGAAGGCTGCGGCGACCAGCGGATTGCCCTTGAGCGTGCCGCGCATGGCGATCAGTGCGTCGTACTCGCCGCTGCTCTTCTGGCTGGCCTTGATGCGCTCGCCGTAGCGCTTCTGGTCCTTGAACTTGAGCACGTCGACCGGGCCCAGCTGGGCGGCGATCTCGGTGGTCGCGGTGTCGGGATCGAACAGCGAGTTGAGGCGCGCGCGCGCGCGGATCGCCATATGGTGGTCGCACTTGGGACACACCTCGAGGTTTTCCTCGAGCTCGGGGCCGTACAGCGCGCTGCCGCAGTTGCTGCACTTCTCCCACAGGCCCTCGGGGACGCTGCGCTTCTTGGCCGGGGTGTTCTCGGTGCGGATGCCGGAGGGCATCAATTTGCTGAGCCAGCTCATGCGTGTATGACAATCCATGCAGGGCGGCCATGTGGGCCGCAGAGGGGCGACAGTCTAACGCGCCGGGAGAAAGCCGAGGTAGCGCGGAGGCTAAATGCGGGGCCGGCATGGCCCGGCCAGCGCCTGCCGCGCCGGCGCTTGAAGGCAGGCGCGCCAGATGGCGCGCAGGCCGCGCCGTCTCCCCCGGAGCAGAGAGCGGCGTTGGCTTCAGGCCTGGTCGAGCGCCTGGCGCAACGGTGCCAGGAAGGCTTCGGCGCGTTCGCGGGCGCTGCGGACGTCAGTGGCTTCGGCCAGCGCAGCGACCAGGGCGCTACCAACCACCACCCCTTCGGCGTCGACGGCCATCGCGGCGGCGCTGGCGGCGTCCTTGATGCCGAAGCCGGCCACCACCGGAGCGCCGGCACGCCGACGCAGCTGGCGCAGGCGGTCGCTGGCGGCATGGGTGTCGAGCAGATTCGAGGCGCCGGTGACGCCGGCGAAGCTGACGTAGTAGAGATAGCCCTGGGCGCTGCTGCACAACATGTCCAGACGCTGCTCGCTGGTGGTCGGCGAGGCCAGCGCGATCAGGGCCAGGCCGACCTCGGTGAAGATGGTGCGGGTCTCGGCCGCTTCTTCGGGTGGCAGATCGACCAGGAGCAGGCCATCCACACCGGCAGCGACGGCGGCTTCGGCGAAGCGCCGGGTGCCGTGGATCTCGATCGGGTTGAGGTAGCCCATCAACACCACCGGCGTGGCGGCGTCTTCGCGACGGAATTCGTGCACCGCCTCCAGCACGTAGGCAAGGCCGGCACCACGGCCCAGCGCGCGCTCGGAGCTGCGCTGGATGGTGGGGCCGTCGGCCATCGGGTCGGAGAACGGCACGCCCAGCTCGATGACGTCGGCACCGGCACGTACCAGCGCGTGCATGACCGGTACGGTGGCTTCCAGCGACGGGTCGCCGGCGGTGATGAAGGGGATGAGCGCCTTGCGGCCATCGGCGCGCAGGCGCTGGAAGGTTTCGTCGATACGACGCATTGAAAGACCTTGCAAGAAAGTTAGAGGCGGTGCGACCGCTTCAATGGATGTCCTGGTACATGGCAGGCGGCAGTTCGGTCAATGCCTGGGCCTCGACCTCGAGGTCGAAACTGTCCAGGCAGCAGCCGCAGCCGCTGTTTTCCGAGCAGCTGCGGATCTGCGGCGCCCAGCGGTCGAGCCAGGCGAACAGCAGCTCCTGCTCGCCCGGTTGGTCGGCCAGCGCGGTCACGGTGACGCGCCGCAGTGGCATCAGACCTGCACGCCTTCGCGCGCGGCGATGGTGTGCACGTCCTTGTCGCCGCGGCCGGACAGGTTGCACAGGATCAAGGCGTCCTTGGGCATCTCGCGCGCGAGCTTGATCGACTGCGCCACCGCGTGGCTGGATTCGAGCGCGGCCAGGATGCCTTCGGTATGCGCCAGCAGATGGAAGGCGGCCATCGCTTCGTCGTCGGTGATGCCCTGATAGACCGCGCGGCCGCTGTCGGACAGGAAGGAGTGCTCCGGGCCCACGCCCGGGTAATCCAGCCCGGCGGAGATCGAATGGGTTTCGGTGATCTGGCCGTCGTCGTCGCAGATCACATAGGTGCGGTTGCCATGCAGCACACCGGGGCGCCCGGCCGCGATCGACGCCGCATGACGGCCGCTGGCGATGCCGTCGCCGGCCGCTTCAGCGCCGTAGATCTTGACGCCCGGGTCGTTGAGGAAGGCATGGAACAGGCCGATCGCATTGCTGCCGCCGCCGACGCAGGCGCTGATCGCATCCGGCAGGCGGCCGAAGTCTTCCAGCATCTGCGCGCGCGCTTCACGGCCGACAATCGCATTGAAGTCGCGCACCATGCGCGGATACGGATCCGGGCCGGCCACGGTGCCGATGATGTAGAAGGTGTCCTGCACGTTGGTGACCCAGTCGCGCATCGCCTCGTTGAGCGCGTCCTTGAGCGTGGCCGAGCCGGAGGTCACCGGGATCACCGTGGCACCGAGCAACTTCATGCGGTAGACGTTGATCTTCTGCCGCTCGATGTCGGTGGCACCCATGTAGACCACGCACTCCAGGCCCAGCCGTGCGGCGACCGTCGCGCTGGCCACGCCATGCTGACCGGCGCCGGTCTCGGCGATGATGCGGGTCTTGCCCATGCGGCTGGCCAGCAGGGCCTGGCCGATGGTGTTGTTGATCTTGTGCGCGCCGGTATGGTTCAGGTCCTCGCGCTTGAGCAGGATCTGCGCGCCGCCCACTTCGCGGCTCAGGCGCTCGGCGTGGTAGATCGGGCTGGGCCGGCCGACGTAATGCTTGAGATCCTTGTCGTACTCGGCAATGAAGGCCGGATCCTGGCGCGCCTGGTCGTAGGCGGCAGCCAGTTCCTGCAACGGGCCGATCAAGGTCTCGGCGACGAACCGGCCGCCGAACTTGCCGAAGTGGCCGGCAGCGTCCGGATAGGCGTGAAAGTCACTGATGGGCTGGGCCGACATGGGAATCCTCTGCAGCGATGCGGTCATACAAGAAGCATTACTGTAGCGCAGCCACGGCGCGCGATAAATCGATAAGATTGCCGCAACCTGTGACCTGGACTCACATATGAGCACCCTGCTTCCCCCGCTGGCAGCGCTGCGCGCGTTTGAATCCGCCGCGCGTCTGCAGAGCGTCAGCCGGGCCGCGCAGGAGTTGCACGTGACCCATGGCGCCATCAGCCGGCACGTGCGCTCGCTGGAACAGGCGCTGGGCGCGGCGCTGTTCACCCGCCAGGGTCGCGGCCTGGTGCTGACGCCTGCCGGCGTCCGGCTACGCGATGCGACCGGTGAGGGCTTTGCGCTGATCGGCGACACCTGGGCGGCATTGCGGCGCCCCAGCAGCGAGGCGCCGCTGGTGCTGGGTTGCTCGGGCAGCCTGCTTGCGCGCTGGGTCATCCCGCGGCTGGGCCGGCTGCAGCGGGATCTGCCGCAGGTGCGCCTGCACCTGTCGGCCAACGAGCAGGCGCCGGGCCCGGATCTGGACGGCCTGGATGCGGCCCTGCTGCTGGACACCCCGCCCTGGCCAGGCGACTGGCAGGTGCACGAGTTGGGGGTGGAGTGGATTGGTCCGGTGCTGAGTCCGCAGCTGGCATCGGCGACGCAGCTCGCTGGCAAAGCGCCTGACGCCCTGCTCGATCACGCCTTGCTGCATACCCGCTCGCGTCCGCAGGCCTGGCCGGAATGGGCGCAAAGCCACGGCGTGGCAGCCGAAGTGCTGCACTTCGGCACCGAATTCGAACATCTGGTCTACCTGCTGGAAGCCGCCGCCGCCGGCCTGGGCGTGGCGATCGCACCGCAACCGCTGGTTGCCGCGGACCTGGCCGCCGGACGCCTGCTGGCGCCCTGGGGCTTCACGCCAACCCGCGGCCGCTGGGTGCTGTGCGCCGCAAGGCGCAACCCGGACCCGCGCATCGAACAGCTCGCCGGCTGGTTGCGTAGCGCACTTTCAGAAGATCAGCAGCGCACCACGGATGCCGCAAGCGTCTAATTTGAAAGCTCAGTGGTCTGCGAAACAGCGACCGAACAATCGATCGTCAGAGAAGCGAAAGATCTAGGGCAATCAAAACAACGAAGCAGACTGCCCACTCCGATTCCCCAATCCCGATTCCCGATTCCCGAATCCCCAACTCACCCCATCTCGTGACAATCGGCCCGGCGCACTTCTTCGACGAACTTGCGCATCATGTGGCCGTCCTTGATCCCGGGCGCCAGCTCCACGCCGCTGGACACGTCCACGCCCCACGGCAGCGTTGCCACGATCGCGTCGAACACATTGTCGGCGGTGATGCCTCCGGCCAGCAGAAACGGGCGATGCAGGCCGGTCGGCAGGCGCGACCAATCGAAGGTCTTGCCGGTACCGCCGCCTGCACCGGGCGCATGGCTGTCGAACAGGAAACCGGCGGTATTGGGAAAGGCGAGCTGCAAGGTTCGCGCGTTGGCGTCCTCGCCATTCATCCCGCCGCTGCCCATCGGCACCGCCTTCAGATACGGCAGGTTGAAGCTGCGGCAGAACGCGTCATCTTCCTCGCCATGGAACTGCAGCAAGGTCGGGCGTACGGTGCGCACCACTTCGCGCACTTCTTCCTTGGAATTATTGCGGAACAGCGCCACCACATCGACCATCGGCGCAGTGGCCTGGCGCATCGCGCGCGCTTCGGCTGGCGCCACGCGGCGCGGGCTGCCATGCGCAAAGATGAAACCTACCGCGTCCACACCCAGCTCGCCGGCCAGTCGGATATCACCGGCGCGAGTCATGCCACAGAACTTGATACGGGTGCGGTACAGCGATCGATTCATTGGGTTACCTCAGCGGGCAGATGCCACTCTGCGGGATACAGCGGCCCGACGAAGACCAGGCCTTGTGGCGGCGCTGTCGGCCCGGCCACCGTGCGGTCGCGGCCGGCCAGCAACGTCGCGATCCAGTCGCCCGGTTGTTCCCCGGCTCCGATCAGGATCAGCGAGCCAACAATATTCCGCACCATGTGATGAAGGAATGCATTGGCCTGGACCTGCACCTCCACCACCTCGCCGATGCGTTGCACGCTGATGGCCTGCAGGTTGCGGCGTGCATGCAGAGCCTGGCACTGCACGCTGCGAAATGCGCTGAAGTCGTTCTCGCCCAGCAAGGCCTGCGCGGCTGCGTGCATGGCATCGGCATCCAGCGGGCGCCGTTCCCAGCTCAAGGTCTGGCGATATAGCGCCGGGCGTATCTGCCGGTTGAGCAGGCGATACCGGTAGCGGCGTGCACGCGCGGAAAACCGCGCATGGAAATCGGCGGCGGCCGGTACGCACCAGCGCACCGCGATCGAGGGCGGCAGGCGCGCGGTGGTGCCCAGCATCCAGCCACGCGGCGCGCGGCGCGCATCGCTGTCGAAATGCACCACCTGGCATTCGCCATGCACCCCGGCATCGGTGCGGCCTGCGCACACCACCTGCACCGGGGCATCGGCCACCGAGGACAGCGCCGCCTGCAGGCTGGCCTGTACGCTCGGTCCGCCATGTTCCCCCAACTGCTGCCAGCCCTGGAACTCGCTGCCGTCGTACTCCACGCCCAGCGCGTAACGCATCGGAACCTGCCTGTTATCGAATCGATGGAGCGCGCGGACTAGCCGACCGTGCGCTCGGACCACACTGCCAGCGTGTTACCGCCCGGCTCGCGGAAATGAAAGCGGCTGCCGCCGGGAAAGCCGAACACCGGCTTGACGATCTCGCCACCGGCCGCGCGAACGCGCTCGGCCATGGGCTCCAGCGCGTCGGCATACAGCACGACCAATGGGCCAGCGTCTGCCGGCGCTACCGCGGTGGCGCGATAGAAACCGCCGTCCAGACGACCGTCGTTGAAGGCCAGATAATCCGGGCCATAGGCCTGAAACTGCCAGCCGAACACGGCTTCGAAAAAGGCGCGGCTGGCCTCCAGATCGAGCGAGGCGAATTCCACGTAATCGATGCGGCGCTCGCGTGCGGCGGCCATGCTGTCCAGCGCCGGGCTCATGCCAGGCGTTCCAGCAGTTCGGCGGCCTCGGCGCGGCTGGCCTCGTCGCCGGTTGCCGCGACTTCCAGCAACAGGCCACGCGCGGTGTCCCTGTCGCCAAGGTCCATGTAGGCCACGGCCAGCTCCAGACGATCGCGCCCTGCCGAGACGAATTCCCTGCTGTTCACCGCGCTGGGCGCAGCGGCAGGCGCAATGGGGGCCGGATCGACATCCAGGCGGTCCTGCGTGGCGACCGACGCGGACGGCACGCCCGGCGGCAGATCGCTGCTGGCATGCGCAACATCACCTTGCGGTACCTGGCCGTCTTCCGGCTGCGCGTGCGCGGACCTCGGCGGCTCCGGCACCGCGTCCTCGGGCGCGACGAACGCCGGCTGCTCTACCGGAGGCGCTGGCGGCGTTGCGCGCAGCGAGCGCCAGTCATCGCTGGCGACCACCGGCGGCGCGGCGGCAGGCTCGGACAGCGGCGGCTCGCGGCGCAGCACATCGGACAGCGGTTGCTGCGTCTGCTGGGCGCGTTCTTCCTCGCGCAGATCGGCCTGCTCGAATTCGGGTTCGTGCAGCACATCGTGCTCGCTGGGCACGGTGGCCTGCGCATCGTCCTGCGGTTCGGCGGCGTCTGCCGCGGCACCGACCGGTACGAAATCGAACTGACGCCGCGGCAACGGCGGCAGCGGCGAGGGTTTGCGCCGGCGCGCCGCCAGCCAAGCGACGACCGCCGCGACGATCAACACCAGGCCACCGATCAGCCACAGCGGAAACCCGCTGCCCTGCTGTGCCGCAGCCGGCGTCTCCGACAGCCGCTTCTGCGCGGCCGCCAGGTCGGTGTCCTTCATGGCGATCAAGGCCTGCTGTTGCTGCTTGAGCTTTTCCAGATCGGCCACGCGGGTGCGCAGATCCTGTAATTCCGCATCGCGGGTGGCGATGTCTTCCCTGGCCTGTTGCAACTGTTGGTTGGCCGCCATGTCGCCCTCGCCTTCGGCACTGGTGCCGGACGTGGCGCCGGCGGTGTTGGTCTGACTCGCCACTGCAGGGGCGATCTCGAGCCGCGCGCCGGCACCTGCTGACGCCGCCGCTGCGGCAGGCGCGGGCGTTGCGGCCGCAGCGCCAGCCTCGGCCGGCTGCGGAACCGCCGAGCGCGCCTGACGCCACTGCGCGGCCTGCTCACGCACCATCACCGCCGCCTCGGCGGCGCCGACCTGTGCCAGCGCATCCTCCTGCGGGGTGCGCAGCACTGCGCCCTGCTTCAATCGATTGATGTTGCCGCCGATGAAGGCGTCCGGGTTGGTACGCAGCAGCGCCAGCATGGTCTGGTCGAGCGAATGCCCGCTGGAACGGGCCACCGCGGCAGCGATCTCCGACAAGGTCTGGCCCGAGCGCACCGCCGGCAACGCATCGCCGGCCGGCACCGGCGCGGCAGCGCGCGTGCTGGAACGTGCGCCAGGCGCCGCCGCGTCGGCGGCCTGTCCGGCGCGTTCGGCGGCGGCTGCGGGCGCGGCGGCCGGCGCGCGTGCGATGGCATTGCTGGCCCCGGCGCGCGGCGCCTCGATGCCTGGCTCGGCGATCGCCGCGGCGGTGTTGGGCGCATCGACCAATGCGGAATATTCGCGCACCAGCCGGCCCTGGCCCCACTCCACCTCGATCAGGAAGTTGATCGCCGGCTGCTCCACTGCCTGGCTGCTGGTCACGCGGATCACCGCACGCCCGCGCGCGTCCTGCGCGAACTGGAATTGCAGGTTGCTGACCAGCCCCTGCGGGCGTTCCAGACCGACCCGTGCAAACGTGGTGGCCGATGCCAGCGCCACGCGTGCGTTGTCGAGTTCGCCCGGCTCGTTGGAGATGACCGGAATCTCGGCCACCAACGGCTGCCCGGGCCTGGACAGCACCCGGATATCGCCCAAGCCCAACGCCATGGCAGCGCCGCTGCAAGCCATCAGCAGCAGCGCACCTATCCCTTGTATCGGACGCATCGCGCCCCCGCCCCTATGTTTCATGGGCATCAATATAGCCGCTGCATGAGCGAAAAAGTCGGCGACCCGACGCAGAGCGCAGATGCCGCCGCGATGCCGCGATGCGACATGCATGCTGCAGCTCATCGGCAACGCATGGGTAGGAGCGCACTTGTGCGCGATGAGGCTTCACTGGGAGAGCTTCATCGCGCGCCAGCGCGCTCCTACGGCACTACGGCGATCAGCCTTCCTGTGCGACCAGCTCGGCCAGCTGCACGGCATTGAGCGCGGCGCCCTTGCGGATGTTGTCCGAGACGATCCACAGATTCAGGCCGCGCGGATGCGACAGGTCCTCACGGATACGGCCGACGAATACCGCGTCCTTGCCGGAGGCATGCGTGACCGGCGTCGGGTAGCCGCCAGGCTTGCGCTCGTCCACCACTTCCACGCCGGGCGATGCGGCCAGCAGCGCGCGCGCGTCTTCGACGCTGATCTTGTCGCGAGTTTCGATCGCCACTGCTTCAGAGTGACCGTAGAACACCGGCACGCGCACCGCGGTGGGATTCACCTGGATGGAGTCGTCGCCCAGGATCTTGCGGGTCTCCCAGACCAGCTTCATCTCTTCCTTGGTGTAGCCGTTGTCCTGGAAGTCGTCGATGTGCGGAATCAGGTTGAAGGCGATCTGCACCGGGAAACGCTGCGGATCGATCTGCTGGAAGCTCAGCAGCTCGCTGGTCTGCTTGCCCAGCTCTTCCATCGCCGAACGCCCGCCGCCGGAGACCGACTGGTAGGTCGCCACATTGATGCGCTCGATGCCGTACTTGCGGTGGATCGGGCCGAGCGCGACCAGCATCTGCATGGTCGAGCAATTGGGGTTGGCGACAATGCCGCGCGGGCGCTGCTTCAGCGCTTCGGGATTGACCTCCGACACCACCAGCGGCACGTCGTCGTCGTAGCGGAACGCGGAGGAATTATCGATCACCACCGCGCCGGCGGCGGCGAACTTGGGGCCGTACTCCTTGGACACGCTGCCGCCTGCGGAGAATAGCGCGATGTCCACGCCGGTGGGGTCGAAGTCGGCCAGGTCCAGCACATCGACCTTGCCGCCATTGAACTCCACCTGCCCGCCGGCCGAGCGCGCCGAGGCCAGCGCGTACAGGGTGGCGACCGGGAAGTTGCGCTCGGCCAGGATGCTCAGCATGGTCTCGCCGACAGCGCCGGTGGCGCCCACGACCGCGACGTTGAAACGACGGTTTTCGTTGCTCATGAGATTGTCTTTATCGAATAAGAAAAGAGGGGGAACGCGCTTGCGCAGTGGGTTCGGGGAACCTCCAAAGCTGGCCGCGGAGGTTCCCTATCGTTTGGTCGTGATGGTTTTGCCGGTGCCGGTGCTGGTCGCTTCGTCAGCGCGCGCGCCGCCCTGTTTGGCAGCAGCCACCGCATCGGCATTCAGCGCGCTCGGCGGATGGCCGGCATTGGCGCCTTTGCCCAGCGCGGCAATCAGGTTGTCCACCGCCAGCTGCACCATCGCGCGGCGCGTGGCCAGGCTGGCGCTGCCGATGTGCGGGGTGAGCACGACGTTGTGCAGGGCCAGCAGCTCGGGACGGACGGACGGCTCGCCTTCGTAGACATCCAGGCCGGCACCGGCCAGACGCCCGTTGGCAAGCGCATCGGCCAGCGCGATTTCATCGACCAGGCCACCGCGCGCGATATTCACCAGCGTGGCGGTGGGGCGCATCTTGCCCAGCGCCGCGGCATCGATGATGTGGTGCGAGTCCCTGGTGTACGGCAGCACCAGCACCAGGTGATCGGACTGCGCCAGCAACGTGTCGCGGTCCACGTACTGCGCGCCGAGCGCCTGTTCGGTGGTGGCCGGCAGCTGGCTGCGGTTGTGGTACAGCACGCGCATGCCGAAGCCATGCGCGCCGCGGCGGGCGATGCCCTGCCCGATCCGGCCCATGCCCAGGATGCCCAGCGTGCTGCCGTGGAGATCGGCACCGAGCATGGTCTTGAACGACCACTGCCCCCACTGCCCGTCGCGCAGCCAGCGCTCGGCTTCGGTGATGCGGCGCGCGGTGGTCATCAGCAAGGCAAAGCCGAGATCGGCGGTGGTCTCGGTCAACACATCCGGGGTGTTGCTGGCCAGGATGCCGGCTGCGCTGAGCGCATCCAGATCCAGGTTGTTGTAGCCCACGCCGACGTTGGCGATCGCGCGCAGTTGCGGTGCAGAGGCGATTTCCGCCGCGCCGATACGCTCGTTGAGGGTGATCAGCGCACCGTCCAGCGATGCCAGCCGCGCAGCCAGCTCGGCCGGCGAATACGCGGTGACGCGCGCGGTGGTGGTCAGCTCGAAATGCTCGCCCAACTGCGCGACGACATCGTCGAACAGCGGCTGGCTGACCCACACCTTGGCGCGGGGCGACTCAGACATCGGCCTGACCGGGAATGCGTGGCGTCACCTCGCCGACATCGCCGCACTGGGCGCGATGACGCAAGGCCTGGTCCATCAGCACCAGCGCCATCATCGCCTCGGCGATCGGGGTGGCGCGGATACCGACGCAGGGATCGTGGCGGCCGGTGGTGATCACATCGACCACCGCGCCGTCCGCGTCCACGGTCGCGCCGGGCAGGCGCAGGCTGGAGGTCGGCTTGAGCACCATCGAGGCGGTGATCGCCTGGCCGGTGGAAATGCCGCCCAGGATGCCGCCGGCATGATTGCTGAGAAAGCCTTCCGGGGTGATCAGGTCGCGGTGTTCGGTGCCCTTCTGCGCGGCGCTGGCGAAGCCGTCGCCGATTTCCACGCCCTTGACCGCATTGATGCTCATCAAGGCGGCGGCCAGTTCGGCATCGAGCTTGCCGTAGATCGGCTCGCCCCAGCCCGCCGGCACTCCACCGGCCACCACGTCCACGCGCGCACCGACCGAATCGCCGGACTTGCGCAGCGCGTCCATGTAGGTTTCCAGCTCCGGCACCTGCTCGGCATGCGGCCAGAAAAACGGGTTGTCCTCGACCGCATTCCAGTCGAAACCGGTCGGGCGGATCTCGCCCAGCTGCGATAGAAATCCGCGCACCAGCACGCCGTAGCGCTGCTTGAGCCACTTCTTGGCGATCACCCCGGCGGCCACGCGCATGGTGGTCTCGCGCGCGGACGAACGCCCGCCGCCGCGCGGATCGCGGATGCCGTACTTCTGCCAATAGGTGTAGTCGGCGTGCCCGGGACGGAACTGCTGGGCGATGTTGCTGTAGTCCTTGCTGCGCTGATCGGTGTTGCGGATCAGCAGGCCGATCGGCGTGCCGGTGGTGCGGCCTTCATAGACGCCGGACAGGATCTCGATCTCGTCGGCTTCGCGGCGTGCCGAGGTATGCCGGCTCTTGCCGGATGCACGCCGCTGCAGATCGTGGGTGAATTCTTCCGGCGCGATCTCCAGGCCCGGCGGGCAACCGTCGACCACGCAGCCGATCGCCGGCCCGTGCGACTCGCCGAAGGTGGTGACCGTCAACAGGCGGCCGAAACTGTTACTGCCCATGACGGCATCCTCTCAACATTGCAGCAGGTGGCGTGGCGCGCAGGATGCGCGGCAGGTGACGTGCCGCCACCAGCATCGGTGCCACCGCCAACAGGCCGCTGAACACCAGCACAAAGACATCCAGCTTAATGCGCCCACTCAGCAGCCAATCGGCGAGCAGGTGCAGCGCAACGCCAGTTCCGACCAGCAGGCCGAGTGCCACGATGAGCGTGCGGCGCCGATGCGCACGCAAGGCCGCATCCGAACTGACCACCACGATCCACGCCGACACCAGGCCGAAAAACGCCATCAGGCCGAAGCCGATCTCCGCCCCCGCCCTCAACAAGCGCTGAGGCAAGGGACCGCCGTACATCGGGTCGAACAGGCGGTACACCACGTCGATCAAACCGAGCGGAATGCCGACACCGAAGATGGACACCGGCACCAGCAACAGCAGATCGCTCAGCTGCGGCCGCGCGATGGACGACTCAGCGCGCACTGGCCAGCTCGGCGATGCGGGCGCCGTGCGCGATCAGCTCGCGGCATTCGACCGCGAAGATGCCCATCTGCCCCACCTTGAACTCGACCCAGGCCAGATCCACTTCCGGCAGCAGCTTGATCAGGTGCTGCTCGGACTCGCCCACTTCGCAGATCAGCAGGCCATCTTCGCTGAGGTGCTGCGGCGCATCGCGCAGGATCTTCAGCACCAGATCCAGGCCGTCGTCGCCCGCACGCAGACCCAGCTCCGGCTCGTAGGAATACTCCTGCGGCAGCGCATCGGTTTCGTCGTTGGTGACATACGGCGGATTGGTGACGATCAGGTCGTACTGGCGGCCACCCAGCCCGGCGAACAGGTCCGACTTGAGCAGGGTGACATTGTCGGCATGCAGGCGCGCCTTGTTTTCGGCGGCCAGTGCCAGCGCGTCGTCGCTGATGTCCACGCCGTCCACGTCCCACTGCGGGTTGTAGTGGCCCATGGCGATCGCGATGCAGCCCGAACCGGTGCACAGGTCCAGCGCGCGGGTGACTTCGCGTCCGCCCAGCCAGGGTTCGAAGCCGGCCTCGATCAGCTCGGCGATCGGCGAACGCGGCACCAGCGCGCGCGCATCGCTCTTGAAGCTCAGCCCGGCGAACCAGGCCTCGCCGGTCAGGTATGCCGCCGGCACGCGCTCGTTGATGCGGCGCTCGAACAGGACCAGCACCTGCTCCTTTTCCGAGCGCAGCAGGCGCGCCTGGCCATAGGCCGGGCCCAGATCGTGCGGCAGATGCAGGCTGTGCAGGACCAGCTGGGTGGCCTCGTCCAGCGCATTGTCGTAGCTATGGCCGAAGGTCAGACCGGCTGCATTGAAACGGCTGGTGCCGTAGCGGATCAGGTCGATGATGGTGTGCAGTTCGTCGGCCGCGGCGGCAGTCATGGCAACAACTAAAGAGGAATCGGCCCACGATTATAGAGGTCGGATCGGTATCATGAGCGTCCGTTGCACTGGAAACCGCCATGTTCAATCGCAATACCGGCATCGTGCTGCTGGTGGCGCTGGCCGCCGGCCTGGGGCTGTTGCTGGGCCAGAAGTTTCTTGGCGCCGCGCCCAGCTCGCCCTGGCCGCCCACCCGCACCATCACCTTTTATCCGCAGCCACGCACGCTGCCGCAGTTCAGCCTGCGCCAGTCCGACGGCACCCAGCTGGTACCCGGTGAGCTGCAGGGACATTGGACGCTGGTGTTCCTGGGCTTCACCTTCTGCCCGGACGTCTGCCCGACCACGCTGACCGATCTGGCGGTGGCGCAGCAGCAGTGGGAAAGCATCCCCGATGGCCTGCGCCCGCGCGTGCTGTTCGTGTCGGTAGACCCGGAGCGCGACCCGCCGGCGCGCCTGGGCGAATATGCGCATGCCTTCCACAAGGACACCCTGGCCGCCACCGCCGAGGTGCCGGCACTGCAGCGCTTCGCCACCGCGCTGGGCTTCGTGTTCCAGAAAGTGCCGGGCAAGGGCTTTGCGGACAATCCCAACGACTACAGCATGGATCACTCGGCCGGCATCGCCGTGCTCGATCCGCAGGGCCGCCTGGCCGGGCTGATCCGTCCCCCGCTCGACCCCAAGGCGATCGCCGCCGACCTCCAGCAACTGACCAAGGTAACCGCTCCGTGAGTCTCGTCACTTCCCTGACCTACGTGCTGCCGCACCGGTTGCTGTCCTCGCTGGCGCGCGCGCTGGCCTATTCCGATACGCCGTCAACCAAGCAATGGTTGATCGACACGGTCACGCGCAAGTTCGGCGTGGACCTGGGCGAGGCACTGGAACCGGACCCGCGCGCCTATCCCACCTTCAATGCATTCTTCACCCGCGCCTTGAAGCCGGGCGCACGCGTGCCCGACGCCGATCCTGCGGCGCTGCTGATGCCCGCCGACGGCCGCATCAGCCAGCTCGGCCCGATCGAGAACGGCCGCATTTTCCAGGCCAAGGGGCAGTCGTTCACTGCCGCAGAATTGCTCGGCGACGCCGAAGCGGCGCAGCCGTTCAACGACGGCCTGTTCGCCACCGTCTACCTCTCGCCCAAGGACTACCACCGCGTGCATATGCCGTGGACCGGCACCCTGCGCGAGACTGTGCACGTACCCGGCCGCTTGTTCAGCGTCGGCCCGGATGCGGTGCGCAATGTGCCGCGGCTGTTCGCACGCAACGAGCGCCTGGTCTGCCACTTCGACACCGACTTCGGCCCGATGGTCTCGGTGATGGTGGGCGCGCTGCTGGTGTCGGGCGTGGAAACGGTGTGGAGCGGCGTGGAGATCCCGCGCTACGGCGACCGCATCACGCGCAAGGACTATCGCGGCAAGGGCATCGTGCTGGAGCGGTTTGCGGAGATGGCGCGCTTCAATTACGGCTCGACCGTGATCGTGCTGCTGCCGCCCGGTGTCGCAAAGCTCGATGGCGGACTTGCCGCGGAGACATCGGTGCGCCTGGGGCAGGCGCTCGCCCGTCGCCAGGTGAGCTGATCACCGCCGCGCGCCTGCGCTGTTCGCTTCGGTAATGCAACAGCGACGCCCTCGTAGGAGCGGGCCTGACCGCGACAGGGCCTTCTCGACGACGTTCAATGCGCAGGCGCATGTCGCACCCCCAGTCTTCGATATAGAGCGTTCTCGCCTGCGTTGGAACTATCCGGACCGCTTCTTCGCGGCCAGGTCCGCTCCTACCACGGCGCAGCCCGGCGCAGTGCCCCGATGCGGTGCGCCTGCCTACGCTGGCCGACGATCTCCGCTGATCAATTCGATGGCCTACTCCGATGCAGGAGCATGGGTCTGCGACGAAAACGCCGCCGCGACGGTGTCATTGCCGCCAGGCTCGCTCGCTACAAGACCGATGCCCACTCAGGCTCCCAACAAGACGATGCGGGTGTAGGAGCGGGCCCGACCGCGACGTGGCATGCGCAGTGAGGCTGGGGGCTTGCGCCTTTGGCACGCCCAGCCCCCGATTTGGAGCCGCCTTGCCTGTGCTGGAGCTACCCGGGCTGCTTTGTCGCGGCCAGGTCCGCTCCTACGGGGCGGCCTACCGCTTCTAACGGAGCGCGGCTCGGCGCAGCTTGCCGAAGCAGCTGGCCGATGCTCTAACCGACGTAGTACTGCAAGCGCTGCTCAGCGATCGCAGCCGGCCAGCTTGATGCTCTGCCCTGGCTTGAGCGCATACGACGGTGCCTTCAGGCCATTGGCCTTGGCCAGCTCCTTGATCTCGCACTGATACTTCTGCGCGACGCGGCCGAGCGTGTCGCCCCTGGCGATGGTGTAGCTGCGCGCCTGCTTGGCCTTGGGCTTGGCGATCGCCGGCTGGCCGGTGGCCACGGTGGTCGGCACGCCGGCCATCGGGCTGACATCGCCCACCGCCACGCTGGGCACGTACTCGGGGGCGCTGCTGCTGCGCACGATCGCGCTGTTGAGATCGGCGGTGATCAGCGTGCGTGCCAGGTCCGCGCGCGGGCCGTTCACGCAGTAGCGCGTGTACAGGCTGGCGATGCGGTTGGTGGCGTTGATGACGGTGCCGGCCGGGATCCAGCCATCGGATTCATAGCGCGGGTTGAGGTTGCGCAACGCACGCATGTAACCGTCGCGCGTGCCCATGCTGCCCAGGCAGATGGTGAGTTCGTAGATGGTGGTCGACTTGGCCAGCTTCAGCGTGGCCGGCTGCGCGTCGAGCTTGGCGAAATCCACACCGTACTGGCGCGGGTGCAGGAAGATCCATGCCGCGGCGATCACCATCGGCACGTAGTCCTTGGTTTCGGCCGGGAACTGGTTGTAGACATCCTGCTCCCAGAACCCGCGCCCGCCGCTCTGCGAGAACACGCGCGCGGCACGGCCTTCGCCGCCGTTGTAGGCGGCCAGCGCCAGTTCAATGTTGCGGTTGAGCCCGGCCATGCGCTCGTTGAGGTAGGCGGCGCTGGCTTCGGCGGCGCTGCGTGCATCGAAGCGCGTGTCGAAGCCGGTGCCGTCCGGGCCCAGCCCGAAGCGACGCCCGGTGGCCGGCATGAACTGCATCAACCCGGCCGCGCCGGCACGCGAACTGGCGTGCACCTTGCCGTTGGATTCCTTGGCCATGATGCCGAACAGCAGTGCCTCGGGCAGGCCGCGCTTCTGCCATTCCGGCCACATCACCCCGCGCAGGTTGCTGTAGTTCTCGTAGCTGGTCAGCAGCGCCGGGCGCATGTCGGTCAGCCAGCGGCGGATGCCGGCCTGCACGGCAGGGTTGTACTGCACCATCTTGTCGAAATCGTGGCGCTGGTCGTTGAGCAGCGTGGCGGCACGCGCCGCCTCGGGCACGCCGTTCGCCGCCGGGCCGAGGTGGTCCGGGTCGGCCTGCAGCAGGGTGTCGTCGTCCTGCGGATCTTCGGCGGCCGGCGCTTCGGCATCGGCGCGCGCCTTCAGCAGGCGCTTGTAGGTGGCCAGCTGATTGGCGACCAGGCAGCCACGCTGCTTGATGCAGGCGTCGATGACATCTTCCATGTCCTCCAGCGCGGCATCGCCTTCGGCGGTGCCCTTGGGGTCGGAGTTGTTCACCAGCACCAGCGCATCGCGGTAACGCTTTTCGGCGGCGGCCATGCGGGCATCGAGCACGGCGGCCTTCTCCGTGTCGCGTTTGGAAATGGCGTGGGCAGCGGGGACGACAGACATCAGCGCCACCACGACCAGAACCGGCCATGGGCGCAAACCAAAATGAGCGAGCGGCATCGTAGGCAGTACAGCGGAAAGGCAGGCAGGGTAGCCGCCGGGGCGACACCGGGGCAAGGCGGCGGGGCCGGCAGGGTCAGTGGGCCGTTAGCTTGGCAGTGGCGCAGCGGGCCTGGAATGCCTGGGCAAACGGCGGCAAGCGGCTGGCACACCGGCTGCGTCATTGCACCGCCTGTCGGCCGCCGGCAGCCGGACAGCGCGGTCGAAATCCGGGGTCAAGCGCCCGCCCGGTCTGCGCGGCCGGATTGCCCGCTAGAATCCGGCGTTTCCCACCGGATCTGCGCTATGGCCTCGTTCCTGCTCGGCAAAGGCGTCACCGACGACATCCCGGTCGTGCTGGAAGGACGCTTCGGCAATCGCCACGGACTGGTGGCCGGCGCCACCGGCACCGGCAAGACCGTGACCTTGATGACCCTGGCCGAAGGCTTCTCGCGCATGGGTGTGCCGGTGTTCCTGGCCGACGTGAAAGGCGATGTCGCCGGACTGGCGGTGGCAGGCGACGGCGCCGCCGGCGTGCTGCAGCGCGCCACGGAGATCGGCACCGCCGATTACGCGCCGGCCGCCAGCCCGGTGGTGTTCTGGGATCTGTACGGCCAGCTCGGCCACCCTGTGCGCACCACCGTCAGCGAGATGGGCCCCACCCTGCTCGCGCGCATTCTGGAACTCAACGACACCCAGTCCGGCGTGCTCGACATCGTGTTCAAGCTGGCCGACGACCGCGGCCTGCTGTTGCTGGACCTGGACGACCTGCGCGCGCTGCTTGGATTGGTGGTGGAAGAACGCAAGGAACTGTCCACCAGTTACGGGCTGGTCTCCAGCCAGTCGGTGGCCGCGATCCAGCGCGCCCTGCTGCGGCTGGCGCAGGACGGTGGCGAGCACTTCTTCGGCGAGCCGGCGCTGGAGCTGGCCGACCTGATGCGCGTGTCTGCGGACGGCCGCGGTGTGATCGGCATCCTGGCGGCCAATCAACTGGTGCTCAAGCCGAAGCTGTATTCCACCTTCCTGCTGTGGCTGCTGTCGGAACTGTTCGAGCGTCTGCCCGAGGTGGGCGACCTGGAACACCCCAAGCTGGTGTTCGTGTTCGACGAAGCGCATTTGCTGTTCGACGATGCGCCGGCTGCGCTGGTGCAGCGGATCGAGCAGGTGGTCCGGCTGATCCGCTCCAAGGGCGTGGGCGTGTATTTCTGCTCGCAGTTTCCCGACGACATTCCGGACAACATCCTCGGCCAGCTCGGCAACCGCGTGCAGCATGCCCTGCGCGCGTTCACCCCGCGCGACCAGAAGGCGGTCAAGACCGCGGCGCAGACCTTCGTGGCCAACCCCAAGCTCGATGTGGCCACGGCGATCTCCAGCCTGGGCACCGGCGAGGCGCTGGTGTCGCCGCTGCAAGGCAAGGGGGTGCCGGCACCGGTGCAGCAAACGCTCATTGCCCCGCCGCGCTGCCGCATGGGCGCCATCAACGAGACCGAACGCGCGCAGGCGCGCGCGGCCAGCCCGGTCGGCACCCGCTACGACACCGCGATCAACCGCGAATCGGCTGCCGAGCTGCTGGCGCGCCGGGTCGAACAGGTCGCCGAACACAACGCCGCACCGCCGGCACGCACCCGCGAGGACGAGGAAACGCAAGACAGCGGTTTCGGAAAAGCCGTCAAGGATGCCGTGTTCGGCACCGGCCGCCGTCAGGGCATGCTGGAAACGATGGCAAAGCAGACCTCGCGCACCATCGGCAGCAAGATCGGCCAGCAGATCGTGCGCGGCATCTTCGGCAGCATTTTTGGTGGGAAGCGTTAGGTAAAACGAATAACCACAGGGACGAACACTATGCGCAAGATATGGATGCATCTTTGTGGGATTGCCATGCTTGTTCTGACTGCAACTTGCGGAGCACAGGAAAAAACACGCAACCCCAACTACGACTACCACGATCCTGGCTATGGCCCAATCAAGTGGCCATTGCGCAGCCAGCACCTTCTCGCCGGCCACTACTCAGGCCTCTTGCAGATAGAGGGCGAACGCCCTGAATGCGCAAGTGCACACGCTGACTTGTGGCTGGAAGCCGCCGTCAAGGATCAGAAAAGTCATCGCTATACGTTGAAGTACACCTGTCTGTCTGGACAAGATCCTAAACATCACAGACAGACAGTGACCTTGCGTAGTACGTGGTGGGTGGATGAGATCGCGGGCAGCTGCTTGATCTTGCAAGCAGAGCCCGACCCACGCTTTTCCTATCCCTCTCCGCTCTACGGATTCCGGATTGATGAAACTGACAACCCCAAACCCGGTGTTGCTGAGTTCCTATCCCAGGATGGCGGAAGCTGTCAGAGCGGCGGAGCATCCGAATACCAGGACAAGATCCTGAAGCGCGTGCATTGAGTTGCAAGCGACCTAGATCTTTGGCAGCCGACTCTGAGGCGCTACCGCCATAGCGCAACGTGCTGCTCTATGCCAACACACCATGCAACTTGGCGTACTGCAACAGCATGATGGTCTTGGCATCGGCGATCTCGCCCGAGCCGATCATCGCCAGCGCTGTATCAAGGGACAGCTCGAGCACCTCGATCTCTTCGCCGTCTTCTTCGAGTCCGCCGCCCTCGCTGACCTTGTCGCCGTCGAAGTATTCGCCAACGAAGAAATACAGACGCTCGGTCACCGAACCCGGGCTCATGAAGGCCTCGAACACCTTGCGCACGTTGTCGATGCGGTAGCCGGTTTCTTCTTCGGTTTCCTTGCGGATGCAGGTCAGCGCATCGTCCTGGTCGAGCAGGCCGGCGCAGGCTTCGATCAACATGCCGTCGGGATTGCCGTTGAGCAGCGTGGGCAGTCGGAACTGGCGGGTGAGCATCACCGTCTGTTTGGCACGGCTATACAGCAGGATGGTGGCGCCATTGCCACGATCGTAGGCTTCACGTGACAGGGTCTGCCAGCGGCCGTCCTTGCGCTGGAAATCGAACGTGACCTTGCGCAGCACATACCAATTGTCCGAGAGCACATCGATGCTGCGAATGCGGACCTGCGGGTTGCCGGTGGCAGAAGGATTCAAGCGACACTCCCTGTGATGCGAGCAACGGCAATGCCAGGGGCGCGGCGCGCCCGGTCGCTCGTATGGGCCGCAAGATTGCGGCGGGCCATTATTTTACCTATCGCCTCCTCCGGTGCGTCGGACAGATCACGCACGCAACGCATCGGCGGTCTGTCGATGCGCGTCCGATGCTATCGGACACAGCGAGCTTCGATGCAATGCCGGCACTGATGCACGGCCTGGCCAGCAGTATCCGGACCATGCCCGCGACATGTCCCCGGTCGCTGGCGATCCAGGGTAGTCGGCGTCCCTCCCCCAATTGCGTGACGGCACGCACCACCGCACAATCCGGTCACATCACACGCCTGGGGAGCGTCATGGAAGACCGTTTTCGCGCACGCAAGGTTGCCGCGCAGGCCGCGCCGGCACCGTTCTGGACCCGCATTCCCGCCATTGCCACCTATCCGCTGCGCGGCTCGGCGCTGTACGCATTGATCGCGCTGACGCTGTGCAGCGCGCTGCTGGTGCTGCCCGGCATCCTGAAACTGGTGGTCGCCGGCGTGCTGGGCATGGCGACCTACACCTATGCCTTCGACATCCTGCGCCATACTGCCGACGGGCAAGCCGACGCGCCCCGGCTGGGCTACAACAGCTTCGACAGCGCGGTGCCGCGGCTGATCCTGCTGGCGCTTGCGTTGGGCATCGTCATTGGTGCCGCTGGCGTGCTGGCGGGCAAGCCTGGCCTGACCATCGCCTATCTGGCAGTCCAGCTGCTGCTGCCGGGCATGATGATTGCGCTGGCCATCGATGGCAGCCTGCGCCGCGCCCTCAATCCGGCCGTGTCGATCGACATGGCAATGCGCATCGGCTGGCCGTACCTGGCTGCATACGGTTTGCTGTACGTGATCCAGGGCAGCGCCACTGCGGCGATCTTCATTGCGGTGAAGTATCTGCCGCCGATCGTGCGCGAGGCGACGATGGTGATCGCCTCGATCTGGAGCCTGTTCGCCAGCTTCCACCTGATGGGGTATCTGGTCTACCAGTACCACGAAGACCTCGGCTACGTGCCCAGCGGCGATGCCGCGTTCGAGCGCGAAGACCCCGATCAACGCCTGCTCGACGAAGCCGAACAATATCTGCGCGACGGACATTCCGACGAGGCATTCCAGGCGCTGCGCGGGGCGGTACGTTCGCGTGCGGTGAGCCTGGCGGTGCACGAGCTGTATCAGCGCCTGCTGCGTCAACACCATCGCAACGACGAACTGCGCGAGCACACCCGCCAGTACATCAACCGCCTGCTTCAGGAAAAACAGGAGCGTCGCGCTCTCGCATTGCAGCGCGAAGCGCTGGACGGCGACTCCACGTTTACCCCGCTGACGCCTGAGCACGCCACCTTGCTGGCCGAGCGCGCAAAGATGGCCGGGCAATTCCAGCTGGCGACCGACGGCCTGCTTGCGGCAATCGCCGCATGGCCACGCGACCGGATGATGCCGGCCTGGTCGCTGGATGCCGGCCTGCTGTTGGGCGAACGGTTCGGCCGCGATGAGCAGGCGCGCGCAGTGCTGCAAAACGCACTGGCTCAATGCGACGACGATGCACTACGCGCGAAGCTGGAAGCCGCGCTGAAAGCGGTGGCGATTCAACCAGCTTGAGCAGCCAACAAAACTTTCTAAGGCGCAGATCAGATGCTCCACCATCGGTCCGTCGCGCGACGTGTACTGCTCGCAACCCTACATACCGACCATCTCGACTGGTCCTTGCCCGCTCACCGTCGCGGGACCTTACGCGGCATGGATGCCGCGTAAGAGCCTACAAGGACGTACTCGCGGCGTGTCCTGCGATGGTGGGCGGGCAAGGGCCCTGCAGCCACACCGCAGATCAACCGCTCTGCAATTGATCCATCCGCGCTAGACAATTCTGCTCGAGGCAGAAGAAACAACAGCAACCCGGACCTCGCGTAGCAGTGTCTTTCAAGTCCAGTCGAACGCCAGATCAAAAGCTCCGGTGAGTCGAGTGTACGGTGCCCTCACCGCTTGCGTTGGCAACACGGATCAAGCAGAAACCACTCATCCGTTCTCGAGCAAAAAGCGCGCCTTGCTGGCCTGTGCCTGCTCGGGGAACTGCTCCAGCAGCTGACGCAGCAAGCGCGCACGCTGCGCGCCGTCCTGCAGCTCGCCGTGTCGCAGGGCCAGTACGAACCAGTGGTGCGCCAGCTCGGCGCGCGGCATCCCCGACTCGCCTTCCTTCAACAGACGTTCGGCATCGGCCAACAATCCCGTGCGCAGGCATGCGCCGATCAGTGCCATGCGTGCCGATGGCGCGTACCCGATCCCGGCCTTGCCCAGTTCGGCAGCGACTGTCAGCTGGATGCGCGTCTGCTCGGCGTGGTGCGTGTGCAGCTGCAACAGCGTTTGCGCGTGTTGCAGGCTGTCCTGGTTGCGGCCGGCATTGCGCGCGGTGCGGTAGCGCGCCAGCGCCACGTCCAGGTTATGCGGCTGCTCGCTGGCCAGCTCCGCCAACAGGCGCTCGGCTTCCACGTTCTCCATGCGTCCCAGGTGCCGCTGCGCGCGCTCCCAACGATCGTCCACCAGCACTGCCTCGCTCTCCTGCATGAAGGCCGGGCGCGTGCGCCGCAACAGCACCAGTACGACACCGAGCAGGGCGCCACTGACCAGCCCACCGGCGTGTGCCTCGAAGGCGACACTGCCGTTGTCGCTCCATAGCAGGCTGTACAGCTCCCAGCCCAGCCACAGCGGCAGCAGCAGGATCGCCGGCCCGCGTACGTAATCGAATACCACAAAGAACCAGTAGAAGAAGCGCACCTTGCGCCTGCCCCAGACCACGCAGAACGCGCCCATCAAGGCAGCGATCGCACCGGAGGCGCCCAGGCCGCCGCCCGGCGCGCCCCAGCGCCACCACAGGCTGGCCGCGCTGGCACCGAACCCGCCGAGCAGATACAGCAGCAGGAACCAGCCGCTGCCGATCGCACCTTCCAGCAAGGTGCCCAGCGCCAGCAAAAACAGCATGTTGCCCAGCAAATGATCGAA
Source organism: Xanthomonas sp. WHRI 6108 (assembly GCF_040202385.2). NCBI lineage: Bacteria > Pseudomonadati > Pseudomonadota > Gammaproteobacteria > Lysobacterales > Lysobacteraceae > Xanthomonas > Xanthomonas sp. WHRI 6108. The sequence goes on from NZ_CP168198.1 coordinate 2,989,810, forward strand.
GCTGCCATGCAGGAAGGTGGCCGTCAGCATCCTCGCAGGTGACCACTCGGAGCTACGCTGCAGATGCCGCAACGTGAACACCTTGGACAGGCGCGCATCGTAGGGCGCGCGCAATGTGCGCCATTCGCGCTGACGCTGCTCGTCCTTGAACAATGCGCCGCTGCGCAATGCCTCTGTAAAGGCCAGGTCGTGCATCGTCAGCTGCGCCAGATACGCAAGGCGTTGCCGCGCGGGCACGCTGTTTAGCTTTGCCTGGCGCGCAGCGCGCAACCTGGTGTCGTCGGTCTGCTGCAGATAGCGCTCGTGGGCTTGCGCCTCCACTGCACCGAGGCCGGACTCGACGTAATAGCGCACCGCGTTTTCGACCAGCGCGTCGTCCTTGCGCTGATAGCCCAGGTACACCACCACATTGACCAACACCAGTAGCAGCGTCACCCAGGGAATGTTCTGGCGCGACCAGGGTTTGTGCAGCGGCATCAGCAACATGACAACGTCCGTGTCCGAGAGAGCGCAAAGCTTCGCCGTGCGACGGCAGATGCGCAAGCCGGCCATGCGCGCTAGCATCGCGGCCCCGCTGTCCGATACACCGCCCATGAGCCGCTGGCGCCCGCCCGCCGAAAAAAGCACCGCACTGATCACGCCCGACGGCCACGCCCGGCTCAAGGCCGAGCTGGAAGAGCTGTGGCGCGTGCGTCGGCCGGAGGTGGTGCGTGCGCTGGCCGCCGCAGCGGCAGAGGGCGACCGCTCGGAGAACGCGGAGTACACCTATCGCAAGAAGCAGCTGGGCGAGATCGACCGCCGCGTGCGTTATCTGAGCAAACGGCTGGAAGCGCTGCGCGTGGTAGATACCGCACCGACCGATCCGCGCGCCGTGTTCTTCGGCGCACAGGTCGAACTGGAGGACGCCGACAGCGGCGAGCTGCTGCACTACCGCATCGTCGGCCCGGACGAAACCGACGCCGGACGCGGCTGGATCAGCATCGACTCGCCCTTGGCGCGCGCGCTGCTGAAAAAACGCGTGGACGACGAGTTCGAAGCGCAGTTGCCGTCGGGCAAGCACACCTTCGTGGTGGTGTCGGTGGAATACGCCAGCCAGTAGGCGAGTGACCGCACTCTGCTGACCTGCGTGTAGGAGCGCACTTGTGCGCGATGGGGCGTTATCGATCAGGCCCCATCGCGCACAGGTGCGCTCCTACGGACAGGTGTGCAAGGACCAGCGTCCAGTTACACCATCTGCAGATTCAACGGACGTCCCTGCTGGATTGCGACATTGGCCGGCAATGCATCGCCGAACAGATCGTGCTCGTCGCTGTCGGTGATTTCCACATCGACCAGGTCGCCGACCTTCAAGCCGCGCTCGCCGCCATTCTGGATATGCACCAGGCCGTCGATTTCCGGTGCGTCCGCGCGTGAGCGCGCCACCGCGATATCGTCCTCGATCAGGTCGACCAGGCATTGCTGCACGCTGCCGATCTTGGCCTCCAGCCGCGCGGCGGAAATCTCCGCCTGCCTGGCCATGAAGCGCGCCAGACGCTCCTGCTTGAGCTCTTCCGGCACCGGATCCGGCAACGCGTTGGCGCTGGCACCCTCCACCGGCGAATACGCAAACGCGCCGACGCGATCGAGCTGGGCCTGATCCAGGAAGTCGAGCATGGATTCGAATTCGGCATCGGTCTCGCCGGGGAAGCCGACGATGAAGGTGGAGCGCACCGTGATCTCCGGGCACATCGCCTTCCAGCGCTGCACGCGCTCGAGGGTTTTTTCCACCGCACCGGGCCGCTTCATCAGCTTGAGGATGCGCGGGCTGGCGTGCTGGAACGGGATGTCCAGGTACGGCAGCAGCTTGCCTTCGGCCATCAGCGGAATCACCTCGTCCACGTGCGGGTACGGATACACGTAGTGCAGCCGCGTCCACACGCCCAGCTCCGACAGGCCTTCGCACAGCGCCTTCATGCGGGTCTGGTACATGCGGTCGCGCCACGGGCGCTCGGCATATTTCAGGTCCACGCCGTAGGCCGAGGTGTCCTGCGAGACCACCAGCAATTCCTTGACCCCGCCACGCACCAGGCGTTCGGCTTCGCGCAGCACCTCATCGACAGGACGCGAGGCCAGGTCGCCGCGCATCGAGGGAATGATGCAGAAGCTGCAACGGTGGTTGCAGCCTTCGGAGATCTTCAGGTACGCGTAATGGCGCGGGGTCAGCTTGATGCCGTAGTCGGGCACCAGATCCACGAACGGGTCGTGGCGCGGCGGCAATGCGGCGTGCACCGCCTCCATCACGCTCTGGTAGTCCTGCGGGCCGGACACCGCCAGCACCTGCGGGTAGGCCTCGCGGATCTGTTCCGGGCGCTTGCCCAGACAGCCGGTGACGATCACCTTGCCGTTGGCGTTCATCGCCTCGCCGATCGCATCCAGCGACTCGGTCACCGCCGAGTCGATGAAGCCGCAGGTGTTGACCACCACCACGTCGGCAGCGTCGTAACTGGGCACGATGTCGTAGCCCTCCACGCGCAACTGGGTGAGGATGCGTTCGGAGTCGACGAGCGCCTTCGGGCAGCCAAGGCTGACGAAGCCGACTTTGGGGTTCAGCTGGGACATGGAAGCAGGAGCCTGGGAACGGAGCGGCCTGGGGCCTGAGTGGAGCAATTATAGCGGCGCGCGGGCAGCGCTCTGAACCGCGCTGCAGGCAGGCAAGGTCATCTTAGCGAGACCCTCACCTGCAGCGCCGCCGATCCGGTCGATAATGCGCGCCTTCCCCCTACCGCAGCAGGAGTTCCCATGGGTCACTGGACCACGCTCGACACCCCCGACGGCCAGGTCGCCGCCTGGCACGCCACCCCGACCTCCAGCCCGCGCGGCGGCCTGGTGGTGATCCAGGAGATCTTCGGCGTCAACGAACATATCCGCGCGGTGGCCGACGATTACGCCGCACGCGGCTACGAAGTGCTGGCGCCGGCCTTCTTCGACCTGGAAGAGAAGGACGTGCAGCTGCCCTACGACCAGGAAAGCCTGCAGCGCGGCCTGGCACTGGCCAATGCGGTCGGCCTGGAGCGCGCGGTGGAGGTGGTCAAATCCGCCGCCACCCTGCTCGGCCGCGCCGGCAAGGTCGGCACCGTGGGCTATTGCTGGGGCGGCTCGGTGGCGCTGCTGTCGGCGATCCGCCTGGGCCTGCCCTCGGTGAGCTACTACGGCGGCCGCAACACCCAGTTGCTGGACGAAACCCCGAAGGCGCCGGTGATGTTCCACTTCGGCGAGCAGGACACCAGCATTCCGCCCGAGGCGATCCAGGCCCACCGCGAGAAGCTGCCGCAGATGGAAACCTTCGTGTATCCGACCGGCCACGCCTTCAATCGCAGCATCGACCCCACCCACTACGACGCCGACAGCGCCGAGCGCGCCCTGGAGCGCACCCTGGGCTTTTTCGAAGCGCATCTGGGATGAGCGGGACTGCAGCCGGCATGTCCGGGGCGAGCGGCTTCCAGCTCGATGCGCGGCTGGCCGCAGACAGCGTGTTCGTCGCCGACGGACCGCTGTCACAGGTGCGGCTGATGGACGACAGCCGCTTCCCGTGGCTGGTGCTGGTGCCGCGGGTCGCCGATGTCAGCGAGTGGATCGATCTGGATGGCCGCCAGCAGCGTCTGTTGCTGGCCGAGATCAATCAGCTCTCGCAGTTGCTGCGGGTCGAGCCCGGGGTCGCCAAGCTCAATATCGGCGCGCTGGGCAACATCGTGCGGCAGCTGCACGTGCATCTGGTCGGCCGGCATCCGGGCGATGCGGCCTGGCCTGGCCCGGTCTGGGGCAGCGGCAGCGCGCAGCGCTTCGAGGCCGACGCGCTGCACCAGCATGTCGCTGCGTGGGCGCAGCGGCTACGATAGGCGCCCGTCTCACAACCACCTGTCCGCATGAAATCCAATGTCGTCGCCGCGCTGATCCTGATCCTCGTCGGCCTGCTGTTCCTGGCCAACAACCTGGGCTGGACCAATGTCAGTCTTGGCCGGCTGATCGCCACGTGGTGGCCGGCGGCGTTGGTCGTCTGCGGTGTGGGGATGTTGTTTGGGCGGGGCAAATAGCCGGGAATCGGGATTCGGGATTGGGGAATCGTAAGAGCGCCCTTTTGGCGCAGTTGGTTCCCGAACTATCCGGCCGTAGCTGCTGATCTGTCATTGAATGAATGCGGCAATGCGCCTTGAGGCGCGGCTCTTGCCTGTGCGCATGATGGGCGTTAGCGCCCAAAAATATGGAATGGAGCGATTCCAGCAGTCAGCCCCAGCGCCTGGTCAGAGCGCCGACATCCCTTCTCCCAGCAGGAGAAGGTGCCCCGAAGGGCGGATCAGGGTACGCGCGCAGCCTCATGCGCTAGCCGACTGCACCCCCGCCCGCAGAAAGCCAGGGCTTCTGTATCCCCGGGACTGCCAGCGAACACGACACGGCCACCAATGCAGCCATGACCTTGCGGCCTTGCTGACATGACGTTTGTCATCTGCAAGTGTTGACTTCCGGCACCTGATCGGTGGGTGTATTGCGCGCAGCATGGGCGCACACCTACCGAGGACATCGCCATGCACTATCGCCTGATTCCCGCCCTGTTCCTGATCACGCTGGGCACGCTGTTTCTGCTGGACAACCTCGGGCTGGCCCGTATCGACCTGGGCAACCTGGTGTCGACTTGGTGGCCTGCGTTGCTGATCGCCGCCGGCGTGCGCCAACTGCTGCGCTACCGCGAGCGGGCCACCGCGACCTGCTGAAGGCCGCAGCTGCTCCACTGCATCAGGTGCGCGGCAGGGTCACGCCGGTCTGGCCCTGGTACTTGCCGCCGCGGTCCTTGTACGAGGTCTCGCAGACTTCGTCGGACTGGAAGAACAGCATCTGCGCCACGCCTTCGTTGGCGTAGATGCGCGCCGGCAGCGGCGTGGTGTTGCTGAATTCCAGCGTGACGTGGCCTTCCCACTCCGGCTCCAGCGGGGTCACGTTGACGATGATGCCGCAGCGCGCATAGGTGCTCTTGCCCAGGCATACCACCAGGGTGTCGCGCGGGATGCGGAAGTATTCCACCGTGCGTGCCAGCGCGAAGCTGTTGGGCGGGATGATGCACACGTCCGATTCGATATCGACAAAGCTGCCCGGATCGAAGTGCTTCGGGTCGACGATGGTCGAGTTGATGTTGGTGAAGATCTTGAACTCGCGCGAGCAGCGCACGTCGTACCCGTAGCTGGAAGTGCCGAAGCTGACGATGCGCTGGCCGGCGGCATCGTGCTTGATCTGGCCGGGTTCGAACGGCTCGATCATCGCGTGCTGTTCGGCCATGCGCTTGATCCAGCGGTCGCTCTTGATGCTCATGCGGTGTTCCTTGAAGACGGAAGGCGACAGGCCGAGCGGCCCGCGCGAAAGGCAGCGAATTCTAGCAAGCGGCCGGCACCAGCGCCGGCCTGCGCGCTACAGCAGCGACGCCGAAATCGGGATGCTGGCGCGCGGCCGCTTGCCCAGCTCCTCGGACAGGCGCGCGGCAGCGGCCAGATAGGCCTGCGCTGCCGCCGACTCCGGCGCGGCCACCACGATCGGCTGGCCGGCATCGCCCTGCTCGCGGATCGCGATCGCCAGCGGCAACGACCCCAGCAAGGGCACGCCGTACTGGGCGGCCATGCGCTCGCCGCCGCCTTCGCCGAACAGGTGCTCGCGGTGGCCGCACTGGCTGCAGGTGTGCACCGCCATGTTCTCGACGATCCCGAGCACCGGCACCTCGACCTTTTCGAACATCTTCAAGGCCTTGCGCGCATCCAGCGTGGCGATGTCCTGCGGCGTGGTGACGATGACCGCGCCGGCCACCGGGATCTTCTGCGACAAGGTCAGCTGGATGTCGCCGGTGCCTGGCGGCAGGTCGATCAGCAGGTAATCCAGGTCGTCCCACAGGGTGTCGTTGAACAGCTGGGTCAATGCCGAGGTTGCCATCGGCCCGCGCCAGATCATCGGCGTGTCCTGGTCGACCAGCAAGCCGATCGACATCGCCTCGATTCCGAACGCGCGCAAGGGCTCGATCGACTTGTTGTCCGGGCTGTCCGGCCGCCCGCTCAGGCCCAGCATCGCCGGCACGCTCGGCCCGTAGATGTCCGCGTCCAGTACGCCGACGCGCGCGCCCTGCTGACGCAAAGCCAGCGCCAGGTTCACCGCGGTGGTGGACTTGCCCACCCCACCCTTGCCGGAGCCCACCGCGATCACATTGCGGATGCGTGGATGCGGCGCCAGCGCGCCCTGCACCGCATGCGCGGGGATTCTGCGCTCGCCGCTCATGCGCGTGCGCTCCGGGAGGGGTCGATCACCTTGCTTGAAGCGTATTGCACCATCGTCGTCATTGCCTGCCTGATTCGTCGTGCGCTGCGAATGCAGCGATGGCTGCGTCGCCAGCCGCAGCGCTGGGAAGACCGTCAGTTTACCGGCTCGGCCATAGGCAGACGCGTTTCAAGCCACCACCAGACACCGGCGCCGCACGCTCACACATGTGTCAAACCGCGGCAAATTTCACAAACGTGGACACATGATTAAGGAATTGTTACGTTTGCAATTCAGTTCAGCCAGCGCTCAGCGAGCACAGCTGTGCCGCAAAATCCCCCGCAAGGAATCTGCAAGCGCATGTCGAGTCGCCTTCTTCAACCCACCCAGCGTCATCGTCTGAGCACCGCGCTGTTTGCCGTGCTGGCCGCTTCTGCCGGCCATGCTGCCGCGCAGTCAGAAAACGGGGTCGCACCCGGCACCACCGATCTGGACAAGGTCACTGTCACCGGCTCGCGCATTGCGCGTACCGGCTTCGTCACGCCCTCGCCGGTCACCGCGATCAGTGCCGAGGAAATCCGCGCCACCGGCGCGACCACCATCAGCGACCTGATGGCGCGCATGCCGGCGCTGGCACCGAGCTACACGCTGGGCAATTCCACCCGCTTCATCGGTACCGCCGGGCTGGGCCTGCTCGACCTGCGCGGCATGGGCACCGACCGCACCCTGGTCCTGGTCAACGGCCGTCGCCACGTGGGTTCCAGCCCGGGCTCGACTGCGGTGGACGTCAACACGATTCCGGTGGAATGGGTGGAACGCGTCGAAGTCATCACCGGTGGTGCCTCGGCCGTCTACGGTGCCGACGCAGTCGCCGGCGTGGTCAACTTCATCCTCAAGAAGACCTTCACCGGATTCGAGACGCGCGCGCAGACCGGCCTGGCTGATGAGGGCAACTACAACCGCTCCTTCGCCAGCTTCTCGGCAGGCACCGACTTTGCGGACGGCCGCGGCAACATCGCGGTGTCGGGCGAATACAGCAAGCAGGACCGCTTCGGTCGCGGCAACCGCGCCATCGGCCGCGAGTACCTGGTGTCGGTTCCTAACCCTGGGTTCGATCCGAGCCAACCGCCGAGCGAGCGCAATCCGCAGAACGTGCTCAGCGGCCCGGGCGGCAATCATTCCACGTCCTACGGCGGCACCTTCAACCTGGGCACCTTCGATTTCCGCAACCCGGCCAGCTATGGCAACCGCTACCTGTTCAACCAGGACGGCAGCTTCCGCCGCAACCGCTACAACGGCACGGTGGTCAGCAACACCTCCTGCGTGGACTGCGATTTCGTCGATCTGAATGCGGTCGCCGACCTGCAGCCCGGCTTCGATCGCAAGAGCGTCAACACCATGATCAACTTCGAGGTCAGCGAGAACCATCGCCTGTTCTTCGAAGGCAAGTACAGCGAGACCGATTCGGAATTCTTCGGCCAGCCGGCCTTCGACAGCTCGCTGCGCGTGCGTCGCCAGAATCCGTATGTCAGCCCCGAACTCGGTGCGCTGATGGATTCGCGCGGTGTCACACAGATCCTGATGAACCGCTTCAATGTCGATGCCGGCCGTCGCGGCGAGAACATCGAACGCAAGACCTACCGCGCAGTGCTCGGTGCAGAAGGCAACTTCACCGACAACTGGAGCTACGACGTATCCGCCAACTACGGCAAGACCACGGTCGACCGGCTGAACCTCAACAACCGCATCAACGAGCGCTGGCAGGCCGGTATCGATGCCGCACGTGATGCCAGCGGCAACATCGTCTGCCGCACTACGCTGGATCCGAACGCGATCAATCCGCACACCAATCGCGTCTATTCGGCGCTGGCGCGCGAAGGCTGCGTGCCGTTCAGTGTGTTCGGCAACGGCGCGGTGACCCCGCAAGCAGCCGCATGGTTCAACACCACCGCGCGCTCGCAGGCCAAGATCCAGCAGACCGTGTTCAGCGCATCGGTGGCCAACAGCAACCTGCTGTCGCTGCCGGCCGGCGACATCGGATTTGCCGGTGGCGTGGAATACCGCAAGGAGCAGAGCGAGGAAATCACCGATCCGCTGGCGGCCTCGGGCGCGACCTTCCTCAACGCCATCCCCAACAGCGGTGGCGAATACACCGTCAAGGAAGTCTTCGTCGAGAGCACCATTCCGTTGCTTGCCGGCCTGCCGGGCGTGGACCGGTTGGCACTGGATGTGGCAGGACGCTATTCGGACTACGACAGCATCGGCTCGACCAAGACCTGGAACGTGGGCCTGGACTGGACCATCATCCCGTCGCTGCGTCTGCGCGGTACCGTGGCACAGGCAGTGCGTGCGCCCAGCATCGGGGAGCTGTACGACTCGCAGAGCGAAAACTTCGCGACCATCAACGACCCCTGCAACTACCTGCCGACCAACACCAACCGCCCGGGCACCGCGGGCGATGTGGCATTGCGCCAGGCCAACTGCAGTGCGCTGGGCGTGCCGGTGGGCTGGATCGATACCTTCACCTCCACCCGCCCGGGCGTGAGCGGCGGCAACCCGGAACTGAAGCCGGAGCGCGCGCGCAGCCTGTCCTATGGCCTGGTGTGGCAGCCGGAGTTCTTCGACGGCTTCGGCATGTCGATCGACTACTGGCGCATCGACCTGCAGGACGCGATCGGCACCGTGACCGCAGAGACCAATGCCACGCGCTGCGTGGACAATCCAGGCGGCCTCAACAACAGCTTCTGCGGCTTCGTGCAGCGCGCCCCGCTAGGTGGATTCACCGACCCGCAGGGCCGCATCTACCCCGAGCACAGCATCATCGGCTGGCAGGCGCTCAACGAGAACCTGTCACGCTCGCGGCGTGTGGGCGTGGATCTGGAAATGGACTACCGCTTCCAGCTCGGCGAAGGCAACACCGTGCTGCGCCTTGTCGGTACGCGCCTGATCCAGTCGCGCGAATGGGTGTTCCAGGACTTCCCGGCAGAGTACGACGAGTACGTGACCTACGTGACCGATCCGCGCTGGCGCGCCCAGTTCCAGACCAAGTACAACTGGAACGAGTGGCGCGCCTCGTGGGACATGAACTATGTGGACGGCAACCTGCGCGTGACGCCGGAAAGCTACAACAGCAATCCGGGCTCGGCCAGTCCGATCAAGAACGGCTCGTACACCTACCATAACTTCCAGTTCGGCTATCAGTTCCCCGGCTCGAAGATCGACGTCTACCTCGGCATCGACAACGCCTTCGACAAGGATCCGCCGCGCAACTACTTCGGCTCGGACTTCACCTCCGCGCTGTACGACAACATCGGCCGGTTCTTCTACCTGGGTACGACTGTCAGGTTCTGAGCGCTGTTGACGATGCATCGAAAAGACCCCGTTCGACGGGGTCTTTTTTTGACTTCATGTTTCATATGAAACCAGTAACTCCGGACACGACACTCTCAAGATGAACGCGGCGCCATGTAGCGTCCGGTTAGTCGGCGCAATGTCATGCCGCATCGCACGCACTGACAAAAATGAATACTCGTGCCGCACACGTCCGCGATTGTTCGCATGCCCTGCAATTTGTGCGCAGATCCGCATATTTGATGCGGATCTCGCCCTTTTCATTAACCAATCATTCAAACCGCTTGCGACCCAGACCACACATTCATTACGTTCGGGTTAAGGCCATCTGACTCTCCGGTGACCGCCACTTCTCCCGATACCCAGCTGAAAGGTTAGGAATGAGCAATCAAATTCGTCGCCATGCCCTCAAGCGCACCGCTCTGGCTGTTGTGCTCGGCGCCTGTCTCGCCAATGGCGCGGTCTACGCACAAAGCACCACCGGCAGCATCTACGGTAGCGCTCCCTCGGAAGCCGGCAGCACCATCGTCGTTCAAAGCGACACCGGTCTCAGCCGGACGATCACCATCGACGCCAACGGCCGTTACAACCTCGGCTCGTTGCCGGTGGGCGCTTACACCGTCACCCTGAAGCGTGGCGATCAAGTCGTCGACACCCGCAAGAACGTGCAGCTGCGCGTGGGATCCGGCACCGAGGTGTCGTTTGCTGGCGCAGCTGCCAGCGGCAGCACCGATGCAACCACGCTCGGCGCGATCACGGTCACTGCCGCCAATGCACCGAAGATCGACGTCAGCTCCACCAGCTCGCGATCGGTGATCACGTCCGAACAGCTGGCAACCCTGCCGCTGGGACGCAGTGCAGAAGCGATTGCGCTGCTTGCTCCCGGTGCTGTCTCGGGTGCCGGCGCATTCAACAACGGTTCGCGCTCCGTCGTGTCTTTCGGCGGCTCGGGCGTTACCGAAAACGCGTATTACATCAACGGCTTCAACGTCAGCAATCCGCTGAGCAACCTGGGCGGCGTCAGCCTGCCCTATGGCGCCATCGACCAGCAGGAAACCTATACCGGCGGCTATAGCGCCAAGTACGGCCGCTCCACAGGCGGCGTGATCAACCAGCTCGGCAAGCGCGGCACCAATGAATGGCATTTTGGTGCTCAAGCAGTATGGGAGCCAAAATCACTTAGCAGTTCACGTGGCGATGTATGGTTTCCAAGCAATACACTGAACCCTAACCCTCGTTACCGTTACGAAGATCCTGAGCTCCCGGGCACGATCTATCGCAGCAGCAAGGACGATGTCCAGAGCCGCACAGTCTATAGCGCATATGCGGGTGGCCCGCTTATCGAAGACCGCCTGTTCGTGTTTGTCGCCGGCGAAACGGACAAGACCGACGGTGCTGCGACCAACACCTCGGTTGCTGCAACGAACCAGGGCCGCAATCATTATGAATACAGCTCGCCCAAATTTTATGGAAAGCTGGACTGGAACATCAACGACAGCAATATCGTTGAATACACTCGAATCGAGAATACGGATCGCAGATCGGGTTATTATAGCGGCTATGATTACGATACCCGCTCTGATACCGGCCCATCGGGTCTCTATGCCGATACGTACAAACTGAAAGACACGTACGACATCTTCAAGTATACCGGCTACATTACAGACGACCTGACACTAAACGCGACGTGGGGCAGAAGCACGCAACACAATCAGCAATTTAATCCATTGATCTCTTCGCTCCCATTCATTGCCGGATTAAATCTGCAGAATCCTGCCATTACGGGCGGAACGCCAGTTTCCAATGCACAGGCAACCAATCGCTCGAAGGCAGAGGATCCGATCAACAAGACCCGTAATCTTCGTCTTGAGCTGAACTACCGGTTGGGCGACCATGACTTGACCGCAGGCGTGGACAACATGTACTTCAACGCCTATGACGAAGGCGTTCGTACAACAGGCCCTGGCTATCAGTGGATCTATGGCCGCGCGGTAGACGAAGTTAGCCCTGTCCGTGGCACGCTAGGTGTTGGCGCCACCGGTCCGGGCACCAATGGTTACTATGCGCAGCAGCGCATTTTCACCACAACTACAAGCATGGCTGTTGAGCAGAAAGCCTATTACCTAGAAGACCGCTGGCAGGTCAACGACAAATGGCTGCTGACGCTGGGCATCCGCAATGACAAGTTCACCAACTTCAATAGCGACCATGTTGCCTATGTAGACAGCGGTGATCAGTGGGCGCCGCGCATTGGTGCAAGCTGGGACGTTTTCGGCGATTCATCACTGAAGGTCTTTGCAAATCTCGGGCGCTATTATCTTGCACTGCCTAATCAGGTCGCTATCCGCGGAGCATCGGCGTCGACCTATACTGATGAGTATTTCGCATACACCGGTATCGATTCAAATGGAGAGCCAACTGGTCTACGCCCAATCGGGCCTGGCCCGGTGTCTAGCAATGGTGAGTACGGCCAGGCCCCGGATCCGAATGCCTTTGCGCCAACCGATTTGAAGTCCCAGTACCAGGATGAATTCATCTTGGGCTTCGAGAAGACGTTGGGTGAAAGCTGGAACTCGGGTGCAAAGGTCACGTATCGCAAGCTGCAGGCCGCCATCGACGACGTCTGTGATACCGGCCGTATGGCTGACAAGATCGATGCTAGCGGTGGCGATTCCAGTTCGGTGGCCATTCCCGGCTGCGTGATGTTCAATCCTGGCAAGACCAATACGTACAACCTGCCTAATTCGGATGGATCCGGATACACGCAGGTCGCCATGTCGCAGTCGGACTGGGGATTTACCGACAAGGCCAAGCGCAGCTATGTATCGGTTGATCTGTTTGTGGAACATCCCTTCGATGAAAAGTGGTACGGCCGCGTCGATTACACCTGGTCGCACAGCTATGGCAATACCGAAGGTCAGGTGAAGTCCGACCTCGGCCAGGCCGACGTGTCCAAGACGCAGGATTGGGACTCGGCCGAACTGATGTACTACGCCGGTGGCAGCCTGGCTAACGATCGGCGTCACCAGCTCAAGGCGTTCGGGGCATATCAGATCAATCCGGAATGGATGGCGTCAGCAACACTACGGGTCATGTCCGGCACGCCTATTTCCTGCCTTGGCTTCTATGGCGGGCCGGATGCTGCAGAGGTCGACTACGATCCGATTGGCTACGGATCGTCCTACCACTACTGCGGCGGGCAGCCGTCCAGTCCAGGTGATGCAGGTAGGACGCCCTGGTTGAAGAATCTTGACCTGGGACTTACTTACCGGCCCACCTTCGCCGATCACAAGCTTGCCTTTAGCGTCCAGGTATTCAATGTTCTAAACGATCGGGCGGCTACTCGCGTGGATGGCGTGTACGAAGGTGATTCGCCGTTTGTTGTCTCCAATACCTACGGTATTGGCGTTTACGATGCTGCTCGGCAGAACTTCAACTACAACCCGCCACGCTATGTCCGCCTGACCGCCTCTTACGATTTCTGATGCGGCAAGACGACCGGAGACGTCACGACGTCTTCGGCGCGTCATCAGCACTTGCTCCAGGCCCCGGTTCGTCCGGGGCTTTTTTTATGCGGCCTGCCTCAGCCGTGAAGAATCACCCGCGCTGCATTATGCCCAGGCGCTCCGGTCACTCCGCCACCGGGGTGCGTGCCGGACCCGCATAGATACAGCCCGGCAATCGCGCCGCGATAGGCGCCCTGCCCCAGCATCGGGCGTGCGCTGAAAAGTTGATTGAGGCTGAGGGCGCCGTGGAAGATGTCGCCGCCGGTCAGCCCGAAGATGCGTTCCAGATCGAGCGGGCTGAGGATCTGCCGGCCCAGTACCGAGGCCGCGAATCCGGGAGCGTAGCGCTCGACCGTCGCGATCATCAGATCGGCCACCTCCTTGCGATGATCGTCCCAATGCCGGCCATCCGGCAGCTGCGGTGCCACGTGCTGGCAGAACAGGCTGGCCACGTGTTGACCGGGCGGTGCCAGCGTGTCGTCCAGCGTGCTGGGAATCAGCAACTCGACCACCGGTTCGCGTGACCATCCCGAAGCGCGCGCGTCCTGCCAGGCACGGTCCATGTAATCCAGGCTGGGCGCCAGGATGATGCCGGCAGTCAGATGATCGCCCGTGCCCGGCAAGGCGGTGAAATCCGGCAGCCGCGAGAGAGCGACATTCATGCGGAAGGTGCCCGATCCGCAACGGTAATGCGCCATGCGTTCGCGTGTCGCCGCGGGGACATCGTCCGGCTGCATCAAGCGCTGATACAGCAGCTTCGGATTGACATTGGCCACCACTGCACGCGCACGCAGCGTCTCTCCTTGAACGGTGATGACACCGACCGCACGCCCCTGCTCCACCAGCACGCGCGCCACTGCGCAGCCGGTGCGAATCGTCACGCCAGAGTCGCGCGCACTGGCGGCCATCGCCTGGGTGATCGCGCCCATGCCGCCGATGGCGTGCCCCCAGGCGCCTTTGACGCCATTGCTTTGCCCGAACACGTGATGCAGCAACACGTAGGCGGTGCCCGGCGTGTAGGGGCTGGCGTAATTGCCGACGATGCCGTCGAAACCGAATAGCGCCTTGATCAGTGCGCTTTCGAACCAGCGATCCAGATACTCGGCGGCCGAAATCGTGAACAGGTCGAGCAGCTCCTGCCGCAACGCGAGCGGTAGCTCCTGCAGCTGCAGCCCCAGCTTGCCCGCGCGCCATAGCTGCGGCAACGCGCGCAGCCATCCACCATCGCTGACATCCGGCGGTGGCTGCAATGCCAGCGCACGCAGGACATCGGCCAGTTGCTCCAGGCGCGCTTCATAGGCGGGCAATGCAGCGGCATCGCGCGCGGAGAACTTGCCGACTTCCATAGCCGTGCGCCCCGCACCGGCCAGCAGGTACTCGCCAGTCGGCAATGGCAGAAAGTTGTTGATGCGGCGCGCCACCACGCGCAGACCATGTCGCTCCAGGTCAAGATCGGCGATGACCTTGGGTTGCAGCAACGACACCGTGTACGCCGCCACCGAGTTGCGAAACCCCGGATGGAATTCTTCGGTGACCGCTGCGCCGCCGACGACGTCGCGCGCTTCCAGCACCACTACCCGCTTGCCGGCTTTGGCCAGGTAGGCGGCGCAGACCAGGCCATTATGGCCAGCGCCGATGATCAGGGCATCCAACGGTTCGAAGGCGGTAGGCATGCGCTTGTATATAGCACTGCTTGCACAGCAGGAGCATTCAGGTACTCGCCCCTCTCGACCGCCGCCCGCGCAACGACACAGACTGCCGGACCAGGTAAGCACAGCCTCAAGCCACAGCGCACGGGATGCGAAAACACCGGGCCGCCACTGCGCTGGTGCCCTGCGCAGGACTGCCGCCCATCCGGACACCGTCGGGCCGGTTCACCTACACATGCCGCACCCATGACCTTCGACACCATGCCATCCGGCTGGCGAGGCGTAGAGTGCCGGCCACAGCCCCGGCGACGGGGCTTCCCACATCTGCTCCTGGAGCCCTTTGTGATTCGTACACCTCATTTGTTGACCCTGTCCCTGGCCGTGGCCGCCGCGCTGAGCGGTTGCAAGAAATCCGAAGACGCCGCGCCGTCCGCGCCCGCGGCCGACACCGCCGCAACCACCCCGGCGGCTCCCAAGACGCTGACCCTGGACCAGAGCAAGCTGCCGGCCGTGAACCAGTTCACCGCCGCCGACCTGGATACCAACGGCAACGCCTGCACGGATTTGAATGCGTACGCCAACGCCAAGTTCCTGGCCGCCAACCCGGTGCCGAGCGATCGCACCAGCTGGGGAGCGTTCGAGATGCTCGACGAGCGTTCCAATGCGATCCAGCAGCAACTAGTCGAACAGGCCGCGGCCGACACCAGCGCCACCGGCGTGGAAAAGATCGTCGGCGACCTGTGGTCCACCGGCATGGACGAGGCCAAGATCAACGCCCAGGGCATCGAGCCGCTGAAGCCGGAACTGGCCGCGATCGACGCCATCAACGACCAGGCCAAGCTGGTCGACTATCTGCGCAGCAGCGCCGCCAAGGGCAACAACGAGCTCTTCAGCTTCGGCGCCGAGGCCGACTTCAAGAAATCCAGCCAGAACATCGCCTATGCCATGCAGGGCGGCCTGGGTCTGCCGGATCCGGAGTACTACACCAGCGCCGCCAACAAGGCCAAGCTGGAGGCCTACCAGGCGCACGTGGCCAAGGTGCTGGAACTGTCCGGCGTGGCCGCGGCCGATGCCGCCGCGCAGGCCAAGCAGGTGGTCGCGTTCGAGACACGTCTGGCCAAGGTCTCCAAGACCAGCACCCAGATGTCGCGCGATGCCTCGCTGGCCTACAACCCGATCTCGCCGGCCGATGCCGACAAGCTGACCCCCAACTGGTCGTGGACCGAGTTCTTCAAGTCGCAGGGCGTGGCCACGCCGGAGATGTTCTCGCTGGCGATCCCGGCCTTCCACCAGGAAGTGAGCAAGATGATCGCCGACACCGATCCGGCGATCTGGCGCGCCTACCTGCGCTTCCACACCGTCGATGGTGCCTCGCCGTTCCTCAGCCAGCCGTTCGTCGATGAGAACTTCGCGTTCTATAACCAGACCCTGCGCGGGCAGAAGCAGATCAAGCCACGCTGGAAGCGTGTGCTGGCGACCATCAATGGCCAGACCGGCGAAGCGCTGGGGCAGATGTACGTCAAGGTTGCCTTCCCGGCCGACTCCAAGGCCAAGATGGAAACCCTGGTGACCAACCTGCGCACCGCGCTGAAGGCCCGCATCGAAAAGCTGGACTGGATGAGCCCGGAGACCAAGACCAAGGCGATCGCCAAATGGGAAAGCTTCACGCCCAAGATCGGCTACCCGGAAAAGTGGCGCGAGTGGAACGGCTTGAACACCAGTCGCGACAGCTACCTGGGCAACGTGATGGCTGCGTCCGAGTACAACTACAAATGGAACCTGTCCAAGATCGGCAAGCCGGTGGACAAGACCGAATGGGGCATGAGCCCGCAGACGGTCAACGCCTACTACAACCCGTTGCAGAACGAGATCGTGTTCCCGGCCGCGATCCTGCAGCCGCCGTTCTTCGACCCGAATGCGCCGGAGGAAATGAACTACGGCGGCATCGGTGCGGTGATCGGGCATGAGATGACCCACGGCTACGACGACCAGGGCAGCCGCTTCGGTGCCGATGGCAACTTCATCGCCGATCCGGGTTGGTGGACGCAGAAGGATCTGGACGCCTTCAAGGCACGCACCGGCAAGCTGGTCGCGCAGTTCGACGGCTATCGCACCCCGGCCGGCGACAAGGTCAAGGGCGACCTGACCCTGGGCGAAAACATCGCCGACCTGGGCGGCCTCAACACCGCCTACGACGCGATGAAGACCGCCACCGCCGGCAAGGACGACCCCAAGACCGACGGCATCACCCGTGACCAGCGCTTCTTCCTCAACTGGGCAACAGTGTGGCGCCGCAACTTCACTCCGGAAGAACTGGTGGTGCGCCTGAAGACCGATCCGCATGCCCCGGCCAACTTCCGCGCCATCGGCGCGCCGTCGAACATGCCGGCGTTTGCCGCCGCGTTCTCGTGCAGGGCCGGCGATGCGATGGTGCGACAGGGCGATCAGCAGGTCGTGATCTGGTAATTGCGCAAGCGCGGTAGTTCGGGCGGGCGGCGATCGAAAGATCGTCGCCCGTTTTTTTTTCCTTCGGTTTTTCTGTTGCGTCCGCGGGGAAATCACGGCCGGCCACATGCATCGCCATCGCCGTCACTGCATCCAGCCCCACCCCGAACACGCCCTGACGATCAATGGGTGTTGCCCGGAACGACGCTTCTTCCTGGGCTGTGCGCGCAACTGGCGCGAACAGATCCGCGAGCAGCAGCAACTGGTCTATCTGGCCCCGGGCCCGCATGCGCCCGGCAGCCTGCGTGCCACTGCCGTCCCTTCGAACATGCCGTCCTTCGCACAGGCTTTCGCATGCAAGGCAGGTGCTCCGATGGTGCGTGCCGAAAAAGACCGCGTGGTGATCTGTTAGGCGGCTGCAAGCGCTTTCAGCTCGATCGCAACATGCACAGGCCCGCGCTTGCGGGCCTGTCGCATTCATGCAAGCGGCCGGCACCGAAGACCGGCAGTAGCTCGCGCCCGCCTGTACGGGGCGCAGCCTTGCTAAACTCCGCCGACTTCAATCTGGCCACCCTTCTTCTCGATGCCCACCATTCGTCCGCTTGCCCTCGCTCTTGGCTTCAGCCTGATCACGCTGCTGTCCGCCCCCGACGCCGACGCCGCTCGCAAGAAGAAGGCCGCTCCCAAGGCCCCGGCCGTGTCGGCGGCCTGCACCGATTTCTACGATTACGCCAATGCCGGTTGGCTCAAGGCCAACCCGGTGCCGCAGGCCGGCGCCGTCACCGCGCTGGGCCAGCTGTCCGAGCGCGCACTTCAGCAGCAGCGCGAGTTGCTGGATGCGTCGATGAAGGCGCCGCAGGGCAACGTGCAGAAATTGCTCGGCGACTTCTGGGCCAGCGGCCTGGACGAGGCCTCCGTCGAGAAGGACGGCTCCAATCCCATCGCCCCCTTGCTGTCGCGCATCGACGCGATCAAGAAGGCCAAGGATGTGCCCGCTTCCATCGCAGCATTGCATCAGGTCGGTATTCCGGTCGGCTTCAATTTCGGCCCTGACGTGGACCTGAAGGCGCTGGATCGCCACATCGGGTATTTCATGCAGGGCGGCATGGGCCTGCCGGACCCGGCGTTTTACACCCGCACCGACGCCGACACCCAGGCGCTGATGGGCCGCTACCGCGCCTACGTCAAGCAGATCCTGGCGCTGACCGGCACCCCGGCCGATAGGCTCGATGCCGATGCCGCTTCGGTGCTGCAGATCGAGACCGCGCTGGCGCGCAGTGCGCAGTCGGTGCAGGGCATCAACAACCCGTTCAACAACTACGCCCCGATCGCCACCAAGGAGCTGACCAAGCAGTACAAGAATCTGCGCCTGGCCGACTTCCTGGAAGCGCAGGGCGTCAAGGACGACCTGGTGTCGATGGCCGACCCGGCTATGTTCAAGCAGCTCGACAGCATGATCGTCAGCATCAAGCCAGACCAGTGGAAGGCCTATCTGCGCTGGCGCGTGGGCGATGCGATGGCGCCGTACCTGTCCAAGAGCTTCCACGATGCCGAGTACCAGTTCCGCGGCCGTCTGCTGCGTGGCGATGCGCTGCCGCCGCAGCGCTGGCAGCAGGTGCTGGACGCGATTAATATCGCCGCCGGCCCGATGCTCGGCCGCGAATACGTGGCGCGTTACCTGAGCAGCGACACGCGCCGCCAGGCCGAAGCGATCGCCAACCAGGTACGCGACGCGCAGCTGGCCGCGCTGGAGCGCACCGGCTGGGGCAACGGTGAAGTGATCGCCGAAGCCAAGGCCAAGCTGGCGGCGATGAAGATCGAAGTCGGCGCACCGCGTCGCGATCTGGATTACACCGTGCAGCCGATGGGCCGCGGCAGCTTCGGCGGCAACATGCTGATCGCCTCGACCTGGCGTCACCGTGAGGAGATGAAGCGCATCGGCAAGGGCAACGCCGACCGTCGCTGGGACGTGTTGCCGCAACAGCCGGCAGTGGCCTACGACATCGCACAGAACCGCCTGATCATCACCGCCGCCGTGCTGCAGTCGCCGGTGCTCACCGCCGGCAGCACCCCGGCCGCGCAGTACGGCGCTTACGGCGCGCTGGTCGCCCACGAAATGACCCGTGCCATCGACGCCAAGGGCTCGCTGGTGGATGCCAAGGGCGAGTTGCGCAGCTGGTGGACGCCGGCCGAGAAGAGCAGCTGGACCATGCTGACCGGCAAGGTGGCCAGCCAGTTTGGTGCCTATCCGTATCCGGGCGTGCCCAACGTCAAGGTCAACGGTGCGCAGACCGCCGAAGAAAACCTGGCCGACCTGGCCGGCGTGGAACTGGCCTGGCAGGCCTTCAGCAAGGCACAGCCAGCGGCCACCGAGGCCGACAAGCAGGCGTTCTTCACCGCCTGGGCCGGTTTGTGGGCCCAGCAGCTGTCGCCGAACGAAGCGGTGCAGCGTGCCAGCGCCGACATCCGGGCGCCGGGCCAGTGGCGCACCAACGGCCCGCTGTCCAACCTGCCGGAGTTCGGTGCGGCATTCAGCTGCAAGGCCGGCCAGCCGATGCAGCGCGTGGATGCCGAGCAATTGAAGATCTGGCGCTGAGTCGAGCGCCAGGAAGTCACTGGCAATCAACACGCAGTGGCAGTCAATAAAAAAGAGCGCGGACTCCGCGCTCTTTTTTTGTGCCTGGCATTTAGTCCATCCCAACACTTGGTAGGAGCGGCCCCGGCCGCGATGAAGCCTTACCGGTAACGCCCTATCGCGGCCAGGGCCGCTCCTACGGATCAGTGTGGATCCGCCTCTCCGCGACTACCTCAACGCACCACGCGCAGCGGCGGCTTGCGCCCCTTGCCACCACCCTTCCTGCCGCCGCTGCCGCCAAACGGCGACTGCCCGCGCCAATAACGGATCATCAGCCAGCCGAACAGCATGCCGCCCAGATGCGCAAAATGGGCCACGCCCGGCTGCCAGTCATCCATCCGTTGCTTGCCTGACAACGCACGCTTGGTAGGAGCGGCCCCGGCCGCGATGAAGCCTTACCGGTAACGCCCCATCGCGGCCATGGCCGCTCCTACGGATCAGCGTGGATCTGCCACGCCGCGACTACCTCAACGCACCACACGCAGCGGCGGCTTGCGCCCCTTGCCACCACCCTTCCCGCCGCCGCTGCCGCCAAACGGCGACTGCCCGCGCCAGTAACGGATCATCAGCCAGCCGAACAGCATGCCGCCCAGATGCGCAAAGTGGGCCACGCCCGGCTGCCAGCCGGTCGCACCCAGGAATAGTTCAATTGCACCGAACACGATCACGAAGGTGCGCGCCTTCATCGGGATCGGCGGAAACAGCAGCATCACCCGCTGATTGGGGAACAGCATGCCGTAGGCCAGCAACAGACCGAACACCCCGCCCGACGCCCCCACCACCGGCGCCCCGCTCTGGGTGAACCAGGCCATCAGCAACTGGCACACGCCGGCACCGGCTACGCACACCAGGTAATAGGTCAGAAAGCGCTTCTGCCCCCAGGTCTGCTCCAGCGCCGCGCCGAACATGAAAAGCGCCAGCATGTTGAAGAACAGATGGTTGAAACCGCCATGCAGGAACGCATAGGTCAACAACTGCCATGGCATGAAGCTGGCGCCGGGCGAGAACGCATCGAAGCCATTGGAAATCGGCCATAGCATCAACGAGGACAGCGCCGCATCGGAGGGCAGCACGCCGGCGCCCAGGTCGCCCAGTGCCCATTGCAGCAGGAACAAGCCAATATTGGCGATCAACAACGCTTTGGTGACGGGCGGCAGTTGGGGCATGACGGCATCCTTCGGAATGCCAACCATCATAACGGCAGGCTTATGAAGGTCCCCACACGGCGGCATCCAACCGCTGCGCGGCGCTGGCACGGCGCACCCGGCCCTGCTCGACCACCACGCCTTCGGCACGCAGCCGCCGGCATTGCTCACGGTAGCCGGACGAGCCTTCCGGCAACGCGATCCGGCCATCGCTGCGCAGCACCCGGTGCCACGGCAGCTGCGGATCATCATTGCCGCTGAGCACGCGCGCCACCAGCCGCGCCCGCCCGGGCAGGCCGGCGCGTAGTGCGACCTCGCCATAGCCGGCAACCTGGCCGGAAGGTAATGCCCGAATCGCCGCAAGAATGCGCAGCCGCGCCTGTTCGCCGGAGAGCGGCTCGGCGTTGGAGGCGGCACGCGCAGATGGATTGGCGGATCGACGCGTCGTTGGTTTGCGGGGCTTGGACATCGCGCAAGGATGCCAGCTATGGGATTGAAATCCCTCTTCCGTCCGAGCGAGGAGGCAGTGTTTGCGCGCGGGGCTGCCGCAAGTTGTGGCACGCAGGGGCCGACGCGAGTCCCTGCATCCGGCAGGGCGCTGATGCCCTCGTCGGCCCGGTCACAACTGCCGCACCAATGCATCAGTGCATCATTGCATCAGTGCATCAACACGATCTCTTCCGACGAGGTGGGATGGATCGCCACGGTCTCGTCGAAGTCGCGCTTGGTCGCACCCATCTTCACTGCCACCGCAAAGCCCTGCAGCATTTCGTCGGCGCTCTCGCCCAGCAGATGCACGCCGACCACGCGCTCCTGTTCGCCCACACAGACCAGCTTGAACAGGCTGCGCTGCGGCGCGTCGGCCAGCGCGTGCAACATTGGGCGGAAGTTGCTGCGGTAGACACGCACCGCGCTGCCGTGCCGCGCGCGCGCCTGCTCCTCGGTCAGTCCGACCTGCCCGAGCGGCGGATGCGAGAACACCACGCTCGGCACGCCTTCGTAGTCCATGCGCGCATCCGGCTGCTTGCCGAACAGGCGATCCATCAACTTGCGTCCCGCCGCGATTGCCACTGGCGTCAGTCCGACCTTGCCGCCGACATCGCCGATGGCATGGATGTTCGGCACGCTGGTGGTCTGGCCTTCGTCCACCACCACCTCGCCCTTGTCGCCCAGGCGCACCCCGACCTCTTCCAGACCCAGCCCCGCCGTGTTGGCGCGCCGGCCGGTGGCGAAAAACACCTTGTCGAAGACGTCGTTGCCCTGCTCGCTGGGGTGCGCGGGATGACCATGCACGCGCAGCCTGCCTTCTGCATCGCGCTCCAGGCCGGTGGTGGAAAACCCGAAATGCAGGCGCACACCCAGATGCCGCAGGTTGTCGGCCAGTTGCAGGGTCAGCTCGGCATCGAAGCGTTCCAGCAACCGCTCGCCCTGCACGAACAGATGCACCCGGCTACCCAGCGCCTGCAACAAGCCGGCGATTTCCACCGCGATATAGCCGCCGCCGACAATCGCCACCTGCGCGGGCGCATGACAGAGATTGAAGAAATCGTCGGACACCTCACCGTGCTCGGCACCTTCGATGTCCGGCCGCAACGGATGCGCACCGGTGGCGATCACGATGTGCTCGGCGGTCACCGGCACGCCGTCGCCGCCCATGATGGTATGGCGATCCTGCAACACACCGCGCTGCGGAATCATGACCACGCCATCTTCGTCGAGGCGGCGCCGATAACTGGCGTGGATGTTGCCGATGTAGCCCTGCCGGTGGGTGACCAGTTCCTGCCACGCCAGCGTCGGTCGCGGCACATCGAAACCCAGCGCCCCGGCCAGCTCGATCTTGCCGGCCAGATCGGCCGCCAGCCACATCGCCTTCTTCGGCACGCAGCCGAGATTGACGCAGGTGCCGCCCAATTCGTTCGGCTCCATCATCGCCACGCGCGCGCCATACTTGGCCGCGCGAAACGCAGCGGCCAGTCCACCGGAGCCGCCTCCCAGGATCACCACGTCGTAGTCGTACCGGGCACTCATGCGAAGCGCTCCGCCCGGTAGGGATGCGGGTCCAGCGCAGGTGCGCGGCCCGTGATCAGGTCGGCCATCAGTTGTCCGCTTGCAGTGCTCATGCTGATGCCGAGCATGCCATGTCCGGCTGCGAGCCAGACGTGAGGACGGCCCGGCACCGCGCCCAGCACCGGCACGTCGTCCCAGGTCATCGGCCGCCATCCATACCAGCGCTCGATCACGGCCGGACCGGCCGGCGCATGCAGATAATCGGACGCTGCGCGCTCCAGTGCCGCCAGGCGCGTGGGGTTGAGGTGGGTGTCGTGCCCGGAGAATTCCATCGTGCTCCCGATACGCAGACGATCGCGCCATGGCACCACGAACACCCAACGGTCTTTCAGCACCACCGGGCGACGCGGCATCAGCGCCGGGGCGGTATAGGTGATCGAATAACCCTTGCCGGCCTGCACCGGCAGACGCAATCCCAGTTGCGCCGCCAGCAGCGGCGACCACGGGCCGGTTGCGATGACCACCTCGCGCGCCTGCAGTCGCCCACGCGCGGTGTGCACGCACGCGCCACGTACGTCCGGCACCACCGCATCGACGCGGCACTGCGCATGGATCACCGCACCGCGCGCGCGCAGCACTCTTGCCAGTTCTGCGGTGTAACGCTCCGGGCGCAGATGCGCATCGCGGGGGAAATGGATCGCACCGGCAATGCCCGCGCGGAATGCCGGATCCTGGCGCACGTAGTCGGCACCGTCGATCATTTCGGCCTGGATACCCCACTGCGCAAGCACGTTGCACTCGTGGCGATAGTGCGCAAAGCGGCGCGCATCGGCAAACACGTAGTCCAGCCCATCGCTGCGAAATTCGCAGTCCAGCGCATAGCGCTCGACCCAGTCGTCGAAGCGTTGCCGCGCATCGCCCAGCAACGCCGCGCGCGCCTGCGCGCTGGCCTGCCAGTGATGCGTATTGCAGCGCTGGGCGAACTGCAGCAACCAGCGCCACAGCGCCGGGTCCAGACGTGGCCGGATATACAGCGGCGCGTCCGGCGTCAGCATCCATTTCAGCGCCTGCGCGATCATGCCCGGCGCTGCCAGCGGCGGCGCATGGCTCGGCGTGATGGTGCCGCAGTTGCCGTACGACGTCGCCGCACCCACCGCACCGGCATCGAGCACGTGCACCTGCCGGCCCGCTTCGACCAGTGCCAGTGCAGTCGCCAGCCCAATGGCGCCGGCACCGACCACCACCACATCGACAGGCGCGCCGCTCATGTGCGCACTACCCCACGCGCGCGTCGCTGCGGCGCATCGGCGGCACACGCAGATAGGTCACGCTGCGCCATAGCCATTCCATCGGCCCGAAGCGGAACCAGCGCAACCACCATTGGCTCAGCACCACCTGCAACGCAAACAGCGCCAGCGCGAACGGCAGCTGCCATACGCGCGGCAGCTGCTCGAAATAGCCCAGCCCGTAACCGTAGAAGATCCACGTGCACACCAGCGACTGCAGCAGGTAGTTGCTCAGCGCCATGCGTCCGGCGGGCGCAAGCCAGGCCAGGCGCGGCGCCAGGCGCACCACCCAGGCCGCATAGCCCAGGCTCATCAGCGGGCCGGCAATCAGCGACAACGCGAACGCACCCGACAGGCGCAGATCCAGCCGCGCCGGATCAATCCACGGCTCCAGCGCGTAACTCACCCCCATCACGCCCAGCCCGAGCGGCAGCACCACGTAGCGCAGGGCCCGAAACAGGCGCGGGAAGCGCTCGGGCGCGGCGATCGCGCCACTGCGCACAAACCAGCTACCCAGCAGGAACATGCCGAGCATCGCCGGGCCATTGATGCTGAGCCCGGTCATCGCGTGCTGCAGGTCGTGCCAGCGCTGCAGCGTGGCCTGCGCATAGCTGCCGCTCCCGAAGGCGGCGCGCTGCGCCTGCACGTTCGCTGCCGCCTGTTGCGCCGCATCGGCCATCGCGGCCTTCCATTCCACGGCAGCCGCCGGATCGAGCTGCATCAAGGTGCCTGCGACGCCGTACAGCAGCGTCAACCCGGGCGCGCAACAGTAGACCAGCGCGGCAAACCACGGCAGCGTCACCGTCGGCACCGAGCGCGTGGCCAGCAGCAACAAGGCCAGCAAGGCGTAGGTGACCAGCACATCGCCGGACCACAGCAGCAGCGCATGCAGCAGGCCGATCACCAGCAGCCCGACGGTACGACGCAGATAGGTGCCGAACAACCCGCGCCCGGCCTGCGCGGCGCGTTGCGCCATCACCGCAAAGCCCATGCCGAACAGCAGCGAGAACAGCGTGTAGAACTTGCCCTGCACCAGCAGGTACACCAGCGCATCGGCAACCCGGTCGGCGCCGTGCCAATGCGGCTCCACGCCGGTGACCGCCAGATCGAGCGGGCCGACGAAGGCTTCGATATTCATCAGCAGGATGCCCAGCAGCGCAAAACCGCGCAGCACGTCGAGCACCGCGATTCGCTCGCTGATTGCGATGGGCAGCAAAGGATCGCGCGGGGTCATCTCGGCTCGGGCAGCGCGGCGCGGCGATCGCGGCGCGCAACATGCAAACAGCCCGCCGAGATGGCGGGCCGCGGAAACACATTCAGCCAACGCTGGTCACACACACACGATCGGCGCGTGCAAGCCGGCATCACCGTGCGGTGCATGCCGATCCTGCAGATAGCCCGCATCGGTCCGCCTGCCACACGGGCCGTGTGAGGACTGCGCTCAGTGGTGATGGCCGCCTTCGCCATGCACATGCCCGTGGTCGCGCTCTTCCTGGGTGGCTTCGCGCACCTCGATGATCTCCACGTCGAAGTGCAGGTCCTTGCCGGCCATCGGGTGATTGAGATCGACGTCGACCACGCTCATGCCGACCTTCTGCACCGTCACTGCACGCGGGCCGAAGTTGGTCTGCAGCACCACCTGGGTGCCCGGGACCAGCTTGGTGGCGCCGAAGTGCTTCTTGGGCACGCGCTGGCTCAGGCCTTCGCGGTATTCGCCGTACGCTTCGGTGGCCTTGACGTCCACGCCGAAGCTGTCGCCGGCTTCCTTGTCCATCATGGCCGCTTCCAGGCCCGGAATGATGTTGCCGTGGCCGATCATGATCGCCAACGGGTCACGCTCCTTGGAGCTCTCGATCGGCTCCTGGCCGAGCTCGGAAACGGTGTAGTGGAAGCGGACGACGCTGTCTTTTTCGATCTTCATGCCTGGCTCTGGATAGGCTGCCCGGTGGCAGACGGTGGAGGACGGCTTGTCGGCCGCCGGGTGCGCCGCCATCATGGCGACCTTTCGAACCGCCCATTATCCCGGCTCCATGCATATCACGCCAGTTTTCGCCGCCCGCGCCCGCCGCGCCGCGGCCAGTTCGTTGCTGGGCCTGCTCGTGCTGCTGGGCGGTTGCGCACAGGCGCCGGTCCGTCGACCGGCCGCCACCCCGCCACCGGCACCGCGTGTCTGGCCACAGGTGCCGCCGTCCAACCCGGCTGCCGCCAACAACATCCTGATGCGTGCGCTGGGCCTGGTCGGCACGCCGTACCGCTTCGGCGGCAATACGCCGGAAACCGGCTTCGACTGCAGCGGGCTGGTCACCTATGTCTACAAGGATGTGCTGGCGCTTTCGCTGCCACGCACCTCGCGGGAGCTGGCCGCAGTGCAGGGCCCGCGCATCCCGCCGGAGCAGTTGACCACCGGCGACCTGGTGTTCTTCGGCTCCAGCGGCAACGTGACCCATGTCGGCATTTATGTCGGTGAAGGCCGTTTCGTACATGCTCCGAATACCGGCGGTACCGTCCGCTTGGATTTCCTGGATGGCGCCTACTGGCGTGACCATTATTCAGGTTCAAAACGGGTTTTACCCTGATATGTGATGTCCATCACATTTCATAAAACGGAAATTTAACCTTTTTTGAACGTAACGATTCTTTCACCAAGGCATCATCCCGCATCGACAGCAGAATTGTGATTCCCGCGTGACGAACGACGAACAGATCAACACTGGCGCCGCACCGCTTCCGCCCCGGAAACCGCTCCGCCTGCTATGCGCCACCGCTCTTTGGCTCGCAGCCCTACCCGCCCTGGCCCAGACCGCCAACGGCACCGCATCCGCTCCGCAGACGACCACGCCAGACAGCGCCGTCGCCGCCGAGAAAGCCGCAACCCGCAGCCGCGCCGACGCCGCTGCCACCGCAACACTGGCCGCCCTGCTTCCGCACCTGGCCGCCAACGACGCCATTCCGCTGATGGACCGCTCGGCGATGTTCGCCGGTGACCTCAGCCGCCTGCTGGCCAATTACGACGTCTCCCAGAGCGCGGCCAATGCTGCCCAGAACGCCGTGGCCGACAGCCGTGTGCAGGTGATCCTGCAACGCGCCATGGCCCTGCTCGGCACCCCATACGTCTGGGGTGGCGAGTCCACCGAAGGTTTCGACTGCAGCGGCCTGGTCGGCTATGTGTTCAAGACCGCCCTGGGCATCGACCTGCCGCGCGTCTCGCGCGACATCGCACGCGACGAATCTGCTGAACTGATCAAGGACCCCAACGCGCTCAAGGCAGGCGATCTGGTCTTCTTCGGCAGGCGCGGCCGCATCGACCACGTGGGCCTGGTGGTCGGCGATGGCAAGTTCCTGCACGCGCCCAGCCGCGGCAAGGACGTGCGCGTGGATTCGCTGGCCAGCGGTTACTGGAGCGAGAAGTTCATCCAGGCACGTCGGGTGCTTTGATTTCGAGTACCTGATCCACTGCATGACAGAGGGGCCGCGGATTCCGCGGCCTTTTGCGTTGTGGACAATCTTTGCGCGGAAGCTCCCTACCGTCGCCGCGCACGCATCTGGATCCCGTACGCAGCACCACACACCTCGCCACCCCGATCAGCGCGCGGCATCGGCCTGGTAATGCGCCATGGTGTCCTCGATGCCCTTGCTCAGTTCCATCACCTTGAGCGCGTATTCGGCCAGGCGCTGATCCTCGGGCGTGCCCGGCCGCCAGGAAGGCACTTCCACCGGCGTGACACCATCCGGGTCCATCGCCACGAACACGATGATGCAATGCGTGCAGAGCCGCGAGTCGCCGCCCATCGGGCTGCGCGCTCGCACATCGATGGCGAAGTGCATGCTGGTGCGCCCGGTGTAGACCAGCTTGGCCGACACCGCGACCAGATCGCCGATCCGCACCGGCGCCACGAAGCGAATGCCGCCCACCGCCACGGTGACGCAGTAATGCCCGCTCCAGCCACTGGCCGCGGCAAAGCCGACCTGGTCGATCCACTTCATCACCACGCCGCCATGCACCTTGCCGCCGAAGTTGACGTCGCTGGGCTCGGCCAGAAAACGAAATGTCAGATCACGCTGTTGGCCAATCACCGCCCGCCCCCGTCAATGGATGAGCTGGCAGTGTGCCATGCGGGTGGGACGTCAGCGCGCCCGAGGCAAACGCCTGACACCGTGTCCGGCAATGCCGATGCTTCACTCAGGAACGCAGCGCATCCAGGTTGTCCTGCCTGCGCAGGCACAGCCACGGAAAGTGGGGTTGTTTCATCCTGAGCATTCTTCGTAGGCGCGCCCCCGGGCGGCGCGGGTCGAACAGTCGCTGCACCACAAAGCGGTCGAAGCTGGCGTAAGTATGCTGGTGGTAGTGCGCGGCCAGCGCCGGAGCGCCCAGTTCGGTGAAGTAACGCAGGCTGCGCGCGGCACTTGCGTTGGCGGCTTGCGCATCCGCATACAGCGGGCTGTCGAGGATGTGCAGCTCGCCGCCGTCGCGTAGTTGGGCGACCAGGCGCACGACCAATGCCGCAGGGTCGGCGAAATACTGGATGCAGGCCGGAACCACGATGACGTCGAACAGATCGCGTGGCAGCGCCAGGGTCTGGATGTCGGCGGCGATGAAACTCAGGCGCTGGTCATGGCCGAACACGCGCGCGGCCTGGGTCAGCTCGGTGCGGTTGACGTCGATGCCGCAGACGTCGCGCTGCAGCGACTGCGCCAGCAGCTGCGACAGCCAGCCGTTGCCGCAGCCCAGTTCGGCAATGGCGCCCTCGCCTGCCTGCGCGCGCAGGTGCTGGACCAGCAAGGCGCTGGACAGCGCACGCACCTGCCATTCCAGACTGGCGCCGAGTTTGCCGCCGGGACGCGGTAGGCTGCGCACCTGTGCATCGGTGTAGAGCCGGCCTTCCTTGCGCCGAACCTGCAGATACTGCTGCTCGAACGGATCGTCGGCCAACGACCGCTGCACCAACACGCCGTCGACGCTGTGCAACTCGGGCAACTGCTGCAGGCGGTCGCGCAGCGTGGGAAATCCAGCGCGCATCGGCGGCGGTCAGCGCTGCGTCGGCGCGTGATCGGTCAGCGGATCTTCCAGGCCCACGTTGGTCGAGGCCGACTCGTAAACGGCCTTGTCGAGCAGGCCGGTTTCCTTGGCCACCAGCACCGGCACCAGCATCTGCCCGGTCACGTTGGTCATGGTGCGCATCATGTCGAGGATGCGGTCGATCGCGTACAGGTAGCCGATCACTTCCAGCGGCAGGTTGGCCGCGCTCAACACCACCGTGGCCATGATCACCGCGGTGCCGGGTACGCCGGCGGTGCCGAAGCTGCCCAGCACCGAGGCGATCAACACCACGAAGTACTGGTTGGCGGTCAGCGGCACGCCGGTGTATTGGGCGATGAAGACCGCGCACAGGGCCGGGAAGATCGCACCGCAGCCATCCATCTTGATGCTGGCACCCAGCGGCACCGCGAACGCGGCGTAGTCCTTGCTGACGCCCAGGTTGTGCGTGATCGAGCGCATCGCCACCGGCATCGCGGCAAAACTCGATGAACTGACGAAGGCCACCTGCATGCCCGGCGCCGCGCCGCGGAAGAACTTCCACGGATTCAATCCATGCAGCAACAACAGGCTGCTGTAGACCACCACGATATGGATCGCGCAGGCCACATACAGCGCCAGCACGAAGTTGCCGAACGGCAGCAGTTTCTCGAAGCCATAGCTGCCGACCAGGCTGGCGATCAGCCCGAAGGTGCCGAGCGGGGTCATCTCCAGCACGAAGCGGGTGACCTGGATCATGATGTCGCTCAACTGCGCGGTGAGCTTGCGTGCCTCGGCCACGCGCTCGCCGAGCTTGACCATCGCAAAGCCCAGCAGCGCGGCGAAGAAGATCACCGGCAGGATCGATCCGCGCCCGGCCGCCAGCACCGTTTCGCCGGCCGCATTGGTCTTGGTGCCGATGCCGGTCAGTGCGTAGAACGGGTTGGAGGGCACCACGTCCAGCAGCACCTTGATCGGGCTGGGCACATCGCGCGGTTTCCAGGCCGAGTCCACGCTCAGGCTGAAATGGCCGGCTCCAGGTTGCATCAACGTGCCCACCGCCAGGCCCACGCCCACCGCCAGCGCGGCGGTGATGACGAACCACAGGAAGGTGCGCCCACCGAGCGCGGCGACGGATTTTTGCCCGTGCAGCGAGGAGATCGCATTGATCACCGCAAAGAACACCAGCGGGATCGCGATCATCTTGATCAGCGTGACGTACAGATCGCCGAGCGGGCCAAACCACACATCGGCAGCCGGACCCATGGCCCAGCCGGCCAGCGCGCCGAGCACGAAGCCGGCCACCACGCGTTGCCAGAACGGAATGCGCAACCAGGCCGAGACCAATGTCATGCGTCGAATCATCCGGGGGAGAGTGCATGCACCATAGCCCAGGCCCGCGTCGCCCGCGAGGCCACGACTGGAACAGCGGCGTGTCATCTGTGTGACACCAGGCATCCCGGCATAATGCGCGCTGATTCAGTCACGAGTTCGATGCCGATGCGTTACCGCCTGCCTGCCCTCGCC
Organism: Xanthomonas sp. WHRI 6108; assembly: GCF_040202385.2. Taxonomy (NCBI): domain Bacteria; kingdom Pseudomonadati; phylum Pseudomonadota; class Gammaproteobacteria; order Lysobacterales; family Lysobacteraceae; genus Xanthomonas; species Xanthomonas sp. WHRI 6108. The sequence goes on from NZ_CP168198.1 coordinate 3,020,639, forward strand.
GCCCTGACCACCGTGTGTGTCGCCGCCTGCGCGTCCAGCGCCGGCACCAGCGCATCCGCGCCCACCGCCGTGCGCGTGGAGGTGCCGCAGGTGACGCATCCCGCCGGCGAGACGCCGCAATGGTGGTACCGCTCGGGCGCCGCGCGCGCAGCCGGTAACGGCGCCATGGCCGGGCGCGCGCGCAACGTGATCCTGTTCCTGGGCGACGGCATGAGCCTGACCACGGTGGCCGCCGCGCGCATTCTGGATGGCCAGCGCAAGGGCGGGCCGGGCGAGGAGAACCTGCTGTCGTGGGAGCAGTTCCCGGCCACCGCCTTCAGCAAGACCTACAACACCGATTCGCAGACGCCGGATTCGGCCGGCACCATGACCGCGATCACCACCGGGGTGAAAACGCATATGGGCGCGATCGGCGTCAGCAGCGGCAACCGCAGCGACTGCGCCGACAGCCTGGGCAAGGGCCTGTTAAGCTGGCTGCAGCTGGCCGACAGCGCCGGCATGGCCACCGGCATCGTCACCACCACCCGCCTCACCCACGCCACCCCGGCGGCGACCTATGCGCATTCGCCGGACCGCAACTGGGAAAACGACACCGACCTGCCCGGGTCCGCCCGCACTGCCGGCTGCCAGGACATCGCCCAGCAACTGCTGTCCAGCGCGCGCTTCGGGCGTGGCCCGCAGGTGGTGCTGGGCGGCGGACGCAGCCAGTTCCAGACCGTGCAGGAGCGCGATCCGGAATACGACGACAAGGTCGGCCTGCGCCTGGACGGCCGCGATCTGGTCGCCGAGTGGAAGCAGGCGCACCCGCAGGGCGCCTACGTCTGGAACGAACAACAGTTGCAGGCGGCCGCCGGCGCGCCCGCATTGCTGGGCCTGTTCGAGCCGGATCACATGCAGTTCGACCACGACCGCAATCGCACCGCGCAGGGCGAGCCCAGCCTGACCGAGATGACCCGTACCGCGATCCAGTCGCTGTCGCGCGACCCGAACGGCTTCGTGCTGATGGTCGAAGGCGGCCGCATCGATCACGCCAACCACGCCGGCAATGCCTACCGCGCGCTCGACGAAACCGTCTCGCTGTCCGATGCAGTACGCACCGCCGTGCAGACCGCGCCGCCGGACACGCTGATCATCGTCACCGCCGACCATTCGCATACGCTCAACTTTGTCGGCTACCCGGTGCGCGGCAACCCGATCCTGGGCAAGGTGCGCGGCACCGGCGGCGAAGAAGGCGACCGCAGCCAGCTGGCCACCGACCTGGCCGGCCAGCCCTACACCACGCTGAGCTACGCCAACGGCCCCGGCTACACCGGCGCCAGCAACGCGCAGCCGGCCGGCCCCAAGAAGTACCCGCACGAACCCAGCAACAGCGAGCCGGCCGCCGGCCGCCCGGACCTGACCCATGTCGATACCGAGGCGCCCAGCTACATGCAGGAATCGCTGGTGCCGACCAAGTCCGAAAGCCATGGCGGCGAAGACGTCGGCATCTGGGCCACTGGCCCGGGCAGCGCGGCCTTCCGCGGCACGCTGGAAGAGAACGTGATCTACCACGTCATCGTGCAGGCCACCCCGCGCCTGCGCGAGCGCCTGTGCAAGGCCGGTACCTGCGACAGCGCCGGCGTGCCGGTGGAGTTGCCGCAGTCGGCCACGTTCGAGACTGCGGCCAAACGCTGATGGGCAGGCTGCGCGCAGCGCGGACGGTGGCGGCGCGGCATGCCCCGCCGCCCGCGTGCGGATGCAGCGTCGCAGCACGCCATCTGCATCGATGACCGGATTGCTGCCACCCGCGGCGCCGCCCGGCCCGGTGCTGGTCGCCTACAGCGGCGGCGTGGATTCGAGCGTCTTGCTGCACCTGCTGGCAGCGACGCCGCGTTGTCGCGACACGGGGCTGCGTGCGGTACATGTGCATCACGGCCTGCATGCCGATGCCGACGCCTGGGCCGCGCATTGCCAGCGCCAGTGCGATGCCTTGCAAGTCCCCCTGCAAATTGCGCACGTGCAGGTCGCGCGCGACAGCGGCCTGGGGCTGGAAGCGGCGGCACGCCATGCACGCCATGCCGCGTTTGCCGCGGCACTGGCGCCAGGCGAATGGCTGGCGCTGGCGCACCATCGCGACGATCAGGCCGAAACCTTCCTGCTGCGCGCATTGCGCGCTTCCGGCCCGGACGGCTTGGCGGCGATGCGCGCGCAGCGTCCCTTCGCCGCCGGCATGCTGTGGCGCCCCCTGCTGGCGCATGCGCGCGCCGAGGTGCTGGCGTATGCGCAGGCACATCGCCTGCAGTGGATCGAAGACCCCAGCAACGCCGACGCCCGCCACGACCGCAACTTCCTGCGTACCCAGCTGATGCCCGTATTGCAGCAGCGTTGGCCGCAGTCCGCCGAGGCACTGGCGCGCAGCGCGCAGCTGAGCGCCGATGCCAGCGACCTGCTGCTGCAGGAGGACACCGCGCTGCTGCCCGGCCTGCTGACCGCCGCCGGCGCACTGGATCTGCAGGCCTTGCGTGCGCAGCCGGCAACACGTCGGCCGCGGCTGCTGCGCGCCTGGGTGGCTGCAGCGCAGGCACCACCGCTGCCTGCGCACGGCGTGGCCGCCCTGGAGCAGGAAGTCGACGACGACGCGCCGGATCGGCAGGCCTGCTTTGCCTGGCAACAGGTGCAGGTGCGGCGCTGGCGCCAGTGCCTGTACCTGCTGCGTCCGCACAGCGCGTGGCCGGCGTCATGGCAGGCCTGCTGGGATGGCACGTCCCCGCTGCCACTGCCGGATGGCGCGCAACTGCAGTTGCACGGCGCACCCGGCCTGCACTTCGGGCAACCGCTGCTGGTGCGCGCACGCCAGGGTGGCGAACGCATCGTGCTGCCACAGCGCGCGCATTCGCACCGGCTCAAGCACCTGCTGCAGGCGCTGGATCTACCGCCCTGGCAACGCGCGCGCCTGCCGGTCCTGTGGGCCGACGGCCGGGTGCTGGCAGCCGGCGACCGCATCGTCTCGGCAGCATTGAGCGACTGGCTGCGCGCGCATGGCGCATCCTTGCGATGGCGCGACCACGCCAACGCGAATTGACCCGCCTGCCTGCGCGCCGCACACTTTGACGATGGTCAAAAAATCCTTGAACGAAACATCCCCGGTCGCCCGCTTCGAACAGTCGCTGGAAGAACTCGAGCAACTGGTGCAGAAGATGGAAGTCGGCGACCAGAGCCTGGAGCAGTCGCTCACCGCCTACGAGCGCGGCATCGGCCTGTACCGCGACTGCCAGCAGGCACTGGAACAGGCCGAACTGCGCGTGCGCATGCTGACCGACCCCGCGCGCCCCGATCTGGCCGAAGACTTCCAGGCGCCGTCGCAGGACGGCGGCTGAGGTGAGTTCGGCGTTGTTCGAGCACTGGATCGGCCGCACCGAACGCAGCCTGGAGGCCAGTCTGCCAAGTCCCACCCTGGCACCGCAGCGACTGCACGCCGCGATGCGGCACGCGGTGCTGGGCGGCGGCAAGCGCATGCGTCCGCTGCTGGTGTATGCGACCGGCGCACTGTTCGGCGCCGACGAGGACCGCCTGGACACGCCTGCGGTGGCGGTGGAGCTGATCCACGCCTATTCGCTGGTGCACGACGACTTGCCGGCAATGGACGACGACGCCTTGCGCCGTGGCCAGCCCACCGTGCACATCGCCTTCGACGAAGCCACGGCGATCCTGGCCGGCGACGCGCTGCAGACGCGCGCCTTCGAGCTGCTGGCTGCGGCACCGGTCAGCGCGGAGCTGCGGGTCGGCTGGCTGCAGAGTCTGGCCACTGCCGCAGGCGCTGCCGGCATGTGCGGCGGCCAGGCGCTGGATATCGATGCCACCGGCCAGTTGCAATCGCTGCGCGATCTCGAGCGCATGCACGCCCTCAAGACCGGCGCGCTGATCCGCGCCGCGGTGCGCATGGGCGCGCTGACCGGCGCTGCCGCAGCCGACGACCAGCAACGCCTGGATGCGTTTGCCGATGCGCTGGGCCTGGCGTTCCAGGTCCGCGACGACATCCTGGATGTGGAATCGAGCTCGGCGCAGCTGGGCAAGACTGCCGGCAAGGACGCCGCGCAAGCCAAGTCCACCTATCCGGCCCTGCTCGGAATGGACGGCGCCAAGGCCAAGCTGGCCGAACTGGCTACCCGTATGCACGACATCCTGCAGCCCTACGGTGCGCCCGGCGACACGCTGGCAACGCTGGGCCGGTTTGCGGTGGACCGCGCGCACTAGCGTTCCGCGTTCGTTTGAGCTGCCGCACAGGCGCGCCGGGCGCCTCGTGTGCCGATGCCTGGCGGCATGCACAGGTTCCGCCGATGCGCAGGGCGAGCGGCCGCGCAGCCGGCTTCAACGCCACCACGCACGGCCACTACGGCAGCGCGTTCGACTTCAGCAGCCCGCAGCGATCAGGCGCTCGCACCGGCCTTTGCGCATACCGTGCGCCAGCGCACGGTGCGGCTGCAGCACACCGCCCTGCAAGCGCTGCGCTGCGTCACAGAACGTAACTTCTCCTTCCATACATTTTTCACATGAAAACTTCGGCAGAGCGGCAATAAAGTGCGGAATAACTCACACTTCCAGGCTGAATTGTCGCCATCGGTGTCCGCATTTGTCATTACCTGACTGCCGGCAGGCCAAAAACCACATCAATCGGTTCTCTTGTTGCGTCTGCTCGCTCTGCCTAGGTTGACCTGCCCGCGTCCGCGGACATCCCCCGACCACATGGAGAGTCACTGGTGAAGAACGTTTTTCTCGCATCGTTTGCAGCAGGCACGCTGGCCGTTGTTGGCGTGCTCGGTTCGGCGCAGGCGCAGTCCGTGCGCGGCCCGGTCCCGTTGACCATCGAACTGGCGCCGGTCGCCGATCAGGCCGGGCGACACCAGGGCAAGATCGCGGTGACCGTCACCAACAACGGCAGCCAGATCGCACGCGTGCCGACCTATCAGCTGCCACTGCAGACGCTGGACAACGGCATCCTGGAAGTGAGCCGCGATGGCGCGCCGGTGGCCTACACCGGACGCCTGGTCAAGCGTGGCCTGCCCAAGGCGGCCGACTTCACCATCCTCAAGCCCGGCCAGAGCGTCAAGGGCGAGGTCGATCTGGCCGGCGCCTACGATCTGTCGACCAGTGGCAACTACACCATCCAGGTCCGTTCGTCGCTGCAATACGCCTCGCTGTCCGACGGCAGCCTGATGAAGGCGGCCAACGGCCTGCCGGCCGTCGCCACCAGCACCCCGCTCACGGTCTGGCTGGACGGCGCACGGCGTGGCGTACAGCGCCAGCTCGCAGTCGGCCCGACCGCCGTGGTTAATGGCATCAACTACCTCAACTGCAGCACCACCCGCACCAACCAGGCCGCCAGTGCCGTCACTGCCGCGCGTACTTACTCGCAGAACGCGCGCAACTACCTCAATGCCGGCAGCACCGGCGCGCGCTACACCACTTGGTTCGGCGCCTACAACGCCTCGCGCTACAGCCGGGTCAGCTCGAACTTCGTCAACATCGACAACGCGCTGGACCAGAACAACGGCCAGCTGACGATCAACTGCAGCTGCGAAGCGGATCTGGCGGACGCCTTCGCCTACGTCTATCCGAACCAGCCGTACGAGATCCATGTCTGCAATGCGTTCTGGAGTGCGTCGACAACCGGCACCGACTCCAAGGCCGGCACGCTGGTGCACGAGACCAGCCACTTCACGGTCGTCGCCGGCACCCAGGACCGTGTCTACGGCCAGTCCGGCGCGCGCAGCCTGGCGATCAGCAACCCGGCCCAGGCGATCACCAATGCCGACAGCCACGAGTACTTCGCCGAGAACACCCCGGCGCAGAACTGATCGCATCATCGTCTGAAATGACAAAGGCCCGGCATCGCTGCCGGGCCTTTGTCATTTGCACCGCGCCGGATTACTTGATCAGGCGCAGCGTGAACGGATAACGGTAGTGTTCGCCGTTGTTGGCCTTGACTGCGGCCAGGATGCACAGCACCAGGTTGGCGATCCACACCAGCGTTGGCACGAAGAACAGGATGCCGAACGACACGATGGTCAGGATCACCGCAGCCACGTAGGCAATGATCACGGTGATCTGGAAGTTCAACGCTTCCTTGGCCTGATCGGTGGCAAACGGCTTGGACGGACTGGCGTCCTTGCTGATCAGCCAGATCACCAGCGCGCCGATGAAGGACGTCAGGATACCGAGCAGGTGCGCGGCCAGCGCCAGGGTGCGCTCCTCCGACGGTGTGCTGGTCCCGATCGGCGGCGGCGGCGGCGGTACGGCTTGTGACTCGAATTCGCTCATCATGTCTCCCCATGCATGGTTGTGTTGCGGCGGACTATAGCAACGATTCAGCCAGCTACCAGTGCGGGAAGACATGGTCTCGGCTCTGCACGGCGGTTGCCGCCAGGCAGAGCGGCAAGGCCCACGCGCGCCGGACGCTGTGTAGTTGGGCAGTTGGCGCAGCAGCCCTGCTCAATCACGGTCAGCTATCGCCTGCCACCGTCATGCGGTTGACCAGCACCGAGCCGATCTTGACGTGCGAGCGCGGATCGACATCGCTGCCGACCGCCTCGATGCCGGCGAACATCTCGCGCAGATTGCCGGCGATGGTCAGGCCGTCGACCGGATAGGCGATCACGCCGTTCTCGATCCAGAAGCCCCCGGCGCCGCGCGAATAATCGCCGGTCACCGGATTGACGCCGTTGCCCATCAGCTCGGTGACCAGCAGGCCGCGCGACATGCCGGCAACCAGCGAAGCCAGGTCGCCGGCGTTGGCGGTGACCTGCAGGTTGTGCACGCCGCCGGCGTTGGCGGTGGTCTGCAGGCCCAGCTTGCGTGCGGAGTAGCTGCCCAGCACATAGCGCTGCAGCACGCCGTCACTGATCAATGCCGAACGCCGCGTCGCCACGCCTTCGCCATCGAAGGCGGCCGAGCGCAGGCCGCGGCGCAGGTGCGGCAGTTCTTCGATGTTGAACCAGTCCGGGAACAGTTTGCTGCCGACACTGTCGAGCAGGAAGCTGGCGCGGCGATACAGCGCGCCGCCGGAGACCGCGCCGAGCAGATGCCCGACCAGCGAGCGCGCCACTTCCGGCGCGAACAGCACCGGCAGCTGGCCGGTCGGCAGCGAGCGTGGCTGCAGCCGCGCCAGGGTGCGTTCGGCGGCGTGGCGGCCGATCGCTTCCGGCGCCTCCAGGTCTTCGCGCGCCAGCGCGCTGCTGTACCAGCCATCGCGCTGCATGCCGTCGCCCTGGCCGGCGATCAGCGCGCAGCTGATCGAATGGTGGGTGCCGCGCTCGCGGCCGATGAAACCATGCGAGTTGGCGTAGACCGACAGGCTGAGCCCGGTGCTGGCCGAGGCGCCGTCGGAGTTGCTGATCCGCGCATCGGCATCGCGCCCGGCGCTCTCGCAGGCCAGCGCCAGGTCCACCGCGGTGTCGGCGTCCAGTGCCCACGGGTGCCAGCTGTCCAGCTCGGGGAAGTCACGCGCCATCAGTTCCGGATCGGCCAGGCCGGCAGCGACATCGTCCTCGGTGTAACGGGCGATCGCGCAGGCCTGGGCAACGGTCGATTCCAGGCTGGAATCCTGCAGATCGGCGGTGCTGGCGCTGCCCTTGCGCTTGCCGAAGTACACGGTGACCGCAATGCCGCGGTCGCGGGTGGATTCCACCGTTTCCACATCGCCCAGGCGCACGTTGACGTCCAGGCCGCGCTCTTCGCTGCAGCTCACTTCGGCCTGGGTGGCGCCGGCGGCACGGGCACGCTCGAGCAGGCGCTGCGCGATGTCGGTGAGCGCATCCAGGCGCTGCAGGCTGTCGTCCTGGACACGTGTTTCGGAGGAGAGTGCGTTCAATGCTTTATCCTAGTCTCAATGATGAATAACTTCTTGTTTCGGATGGATGGCAATGCGCGGACGCGACGAAGACACCGGTGAATTCCGCGGCGCCAGCCGCAGCCAGCAGCGGCGCGAGGCGCTGGAAATCTTCGACCTGGGCGAAAAGCTGGTGGCGCTCACTCCGGCGCAGCTGGCCAAGTTGCCGGTGCCCGAATCGCTGATCCCGCATATCGAGGAGAGCAAGCGCATCACCTCGCATATCGCGCACAAGCGCCAGCTGGCATTTCTGGCCAAGCACATGCGCCGCGAGGACGACGAAACGCTGGCCGCAATCCGCGATGCGCTGGATGCCAACAGCGACACCGCGCGCCGCGAAGTGGCCGCGATCCACCGCGTCGAGCGCTGGCGCGAACGCCTGCTCACCGAAGGCGACGTGGCGCTGGCCGAACTGCTGGAAACCTACCCGGCCGCCGACCGTCAACAACTGCGCCAGCTGGTGCGCAATGCCATCCACGAGCGGGCCAAGAACAAACCGCCGCGCGCCTACCGCGAGCTGTTCCAGGTGCTGCGCGAGTTGTCTCAGGAGCAGGGATTGGAAAGTGGGGAATCGGGACTGGAAGACGACGAATCGGCGTCGGACGCCGACGAATAAGGCTCCGCCCGATCCATCCAGCCCCGCAACGGCCATCCCGGCCGTTGCCAATCCCAGATCCCGGCCCCCGGATCCGCCCAAGCGGAACCCACCACACCCCGCAGTCCCCGCTGTTGCGAATCCCGAATCCCGATTCCCAAATCCCCGCATCTCAGGCCTGCGTTCCACCAACGGTGATGCCGTCGATCAGCAGCGACGGCTGGCCGACGCCGACCGGCACGCTCTGCCCGTCCTTGCCGCACACGCCCACGCCTTCGTCCAGCGCCAGGTCATTGCCGATCATGCGCACCTTCTGCATGGTTTCCGGGCCGTTGCCGATCAGCGTGGCGCCCTTGACCGGCGCGGTGACCTTGCCGTCTTCGATCAGGTAGGCCTCGGTGGCCGAAAACACGTACTTGCCGCTGGTGATGTCGACCTGGCCGCCGCCGAAGTTGACCGCGTAGATGCCCTTTTTCACCGAGCGGATCATTTCCTGCGGATCGTGCTGGCCGGCGCGCATGTAGGTGTTGGTCATGCGCGGCATGGTCAGGTGCGCGAACGATTCGCGCCGGCCGTTGCCGGTCGGCGCCACGCCCATCAGGCGCGCGTTGTGGGTGTCCTGCATGTAGCCGACCAGCACGCCATCTTCGATCAGCGTGGTGCACTGGGTGGACGTGCCCTCGTCGTCGATATTGAGCGAGCCGCGGCGGCCATCCAGGGTACCGTCATCGACGATGGTCACGCCGGGCGAGGCCACGCGCTCACCGATGCGGCCGGCGTAGACGCTGGTGCCCTTGCGGTTGAAATCGCCTTCCAGGCCATGCCCTACCGCCTCGTGCAGCAGCACGCCGGGCCAGCCCGGGCCGAGCACCACCGGCATTACGCCGGCCGGAGCCGGAATCGCATCCAGGTTGACCAGCGCCTGACGCAGCGCTTCGCGGGCGAAGCCTTCGGGGCGGCCATCTGCGAACAGTTCGGCATAGCCGTAACGGCCACCGCCGCCGGAGTAACCGGACTCGCGCCGCCCGCCCTGCTCGACGATCACCTGCACGTTCAGCCGCACCAGCGGGCGCACGTCGGCGGCGAGCACGCCGTCGCTGCGCGCGATCAGCACCGTGTCCACCCCGCCGGACAGGCTCACCATCACCTGCTTGACGCGCGGGTCGGCGGCGCGCACGTACTGGTCGATACGGCGCAGCAGATCGACCTTGGTCGCGCTGTCCATGTCGTCGATCGGGTCGGTGGCCGGGTACAGCGCACGGCCGTTGCCGCGCACCAGCGAGCGGGTGGATTGCGCACCGCCCTCGCGCGAGATTGCGCGTGCGGACTGCGCCGCCTCCAGCAAGGCATCGCGCTGGATGTCATCGGAATAGGCGAAGCCGGTCTTCTCGCCGGCAATCGCGCGTACACCCACGCCCTGTTCGATGGAATGCGCACCGTCCTTGACGATGCCGTCTTCCACGCTCCAGCTCTCGCGTCGCGAATGCTGGAAGTACAGGTCGCCGAAGTCGATGCCCGGGCCCAGCAGGGCGCCGAAGGTGCGGTCGAGATGGCCGGTGTCCAGGCCGGAAGGAAGCAACAGCCGGGTTTCGGCCAGAGTGAGAGCGTTATCGGTCATGCACTCAGGATGGGGCCCGCGCGCCGGGGAGACAAGTCGTTCGGCTGAACATGCGGCACGGCTATCATCGCGGGCCCATCGCCACGCCGACGCCCGCGCATGAAGCTCACTGCCCACGTCCTGGATGGCCATACGCTGGACATCCGCCCCGCTCCGCACGAGCGCGACTGGATGGACGCCACCGACCAGCGCTATGCCTACCGCTGCCTGCCGCTGGCGATCGCCAATGCGCATGGCTGGGAGCTGCTGTGCCAGGCCGGTTTCGAAGCGAGTTGGGACGGGCGCGACGGCCTGGATGCGATCCGGATCAGCGCCGATGCCGGCGCCGCCTCACCGGCCATCAGTCACTTCGGTTACGGCGTGCTGACCTTCCACGTGCCCTGCCTGTTTCGCACCGATGCCGGCATGGATCTGTTCGTCACCGGGCCATTGAACCGGCCCAAGGACGGTATCGGCGCGCTGAGCGGCATGGTCGAAACCGACTGGAGCCCGTACACCTTCACCATGAACTGGAAGTTCACCCGGCCCGGGCAGGTGCGCTTCGAGGCCGGCGAGCCGTTCTGCCATCTGTTCCCGCTGCCGCGCCAGCTGATCGAACAGGTGCAGCCGCAGTGGAAGCCCTTGTCCGAGGCGCCGCAACTGGCGCAGCAGCATGCCGACTGGACCCGCAGCCGCACGCAGTTTCTGCAGGAACTGCCGGATGCGCAGTCGGCCGCCGCGCGCGAGAAATGGCAACGCGGCTATTTCCGTGGCGTCGCCGGTGCCGATCAGGCGCCGGTGCAGGGCCACCGTTCGCGCCTGCGTCTGCCGATGTTCGTGCGTGCTGACAGCGACGGCGACGGTCCGCTGGACTGAGTGCATCGCTGCATCGGCGCACCGGACGTGCCCGCTGACGCGCGTGCCGCGTTCGATCGACTTGCCGTAAGGCTGAGCGCCCGAGACGACTCAGCAGCAACACTCGCCAGCGCGCCCGCAACCGGACGCGTCAGCGTGGCGACCTACCGGGCGTGCCTGGCGTTGCGGTGGGCGCGCCTTCTGCAGGCGGCTTGCCGGGCGCCCGCTCGCGCACTTCGCGCTCCACCACGTCCACCTGCGGATCCTTCCACGGCCCGGTGACGTGATAGGTCTTGGCGCCGATCGCCCCGAGCGGTTTGCCGAGCACCGCATTGGCGGCCGCGCCCACCGCCGCCCCGACCGGGCCGCCGGCCACCGCGCCAACCACGGTGAGCAGATTGCCGGCCTTGGGATTCACGTCCACGGTCTGGTCGAAGGTCTGCGCGCGCAGGTCGGTCTGCCCCCGGATGGCGATGTCGGCGGCCGGGCCTTCGATGCGGATCGCATCGGTGCGCGCGAAGCCCTCGCCGAAGCGCACCTGGCCGTCCAGCTTGTTGAAGGCCAGCCCCTTGGAGAAGAAATCGCGGAAGTCGAACATCAGCCGGCGCGGCAACTGCGCCACGCTGAGCAGGCCGAGCACGCGACCGGCACCGGGGTCCACTTCCAGCAGCTGGCCGTTGCGCACGTCGATCTTGAGGTCGCCATCCAGCGAACCGAGCGCAAACCCGGTCGGCGAGCCCTGCCAGCCGGCATTGAGTTCCAGCTGGCCTTCGCCGCCGCGCAGCTGGCCGCCCAGGGTGAGGTTCTGCAGCAGGTTGCCGAGATTGCGGCTGTCCACCCGTGCCGACAGCCGGGTGCTGGCGGAGTCGCCCTTGCCGCGCCAGGCGCCGGTCAGGCCGATGTTCTGGTCGTTGGAGCGCAGTTGCAGCTGGTCCACCTGCATGCCGTCGGTCAGCCGGCTGCTGCGCAGGGTGGCCGCGCCCAGGGTCATCTTGCCGACCTGCAGGTCGTCGACGTCCAGCGACAGCGGCGGGATCGAGACCGGGTCGAACTCGGCCACCGCGCGGCGCGCCGGTTCCGGCAAGGCACCGGCCAGCGGATCGCCCGGCTCGGGCACGGCCGGCTCGGCCGGTGCAGCCACCGGCTGCCAGTGCACCGTGCTCAGCTTGCCCTGCACGGCGGCGCCATCGGCATTGGGCACGCTGAGCTGGCCGGCCAGCGACGGGCCGTCCAGGGTCACCGCCACCGCGTCACGGGTCGGCCGCAGGCGCAGGCGCGTCTGCGGGAACACGCCGCCGATCATCAGCAACCGGTCGGCCTGCACATCGACCTGCTGCAATGGCACGGCGTCCTGTTTCGGTGCTGCCGGCTGGCCCGGCAGCGGCGGCATGTCCGGCTCGCTGCTGCCGCGCGCCAGGCTGATCCAGTCGATCGCATCCAGCGAGGCAGTGCGGCCGGTGACCACCAGGCCGTTGGCGGGCGGCCGCTCGGTGACCGTGTCGGTGCCCATGACCACGCGCACGCCGGTCTGGTTGCCCTGGCTGTTGGCCTTGAGCGCAACCAGCTTGCCGAAGGCCACGTCGATGTCGCCATCGCCCACCGGCAAGGCCACCCTGACCTGCGTGTCCAATGGCTGCGTGGCCGCCTTGTCCAAGGGTGCAGGCAAATCCAAAGTGATGCCGACCAGCTGCGAGCGCAGTGTCAGCAACGCCTGCGCGTCGGCCTGCCCCGGCGAGGTCAGCGGCACGTCCACGCCCACCTGCCACGGTGCGCTGCCATGCACGTAGGGGCGCAACCATTCCATCTGCGGTGCGCGGTCGAACAGCTCTTTCGCATCCAGGGTAGCGCCAAAGCGCGCCTCGAAGGCCTGCTTGGGGTCCTGCACGAAGCCACCGGCACGCAACGACAACTCGCCGATGCGGCCCTGGTGCTGCACGCTCAGGCGCTCGGCGGCAAAGCCGCTGTCGCGGTACTCGGCCTGTCCGCTGACCTGGTCGAAAGCCAGGTTCCAGCGTGCATCGCCCAGCCTGGCGCCCTGCAGCGCGACCGTGCCCTGCAGATGGCCGCCCACACCGCCGGTGCGCAGGGGCCGCAGCAGGTCGAAGCTCACCGTTGCCGGGCCGGACACTGTGAGGTTGCGCAAGGTGTCGCCATAGCGCTGCTCCAGCGGGCTCTTGCGCAGCATGCCCAGCAACTGCGCGGCATCGGCCCGGGTGGAGGCGCGCACGTACAGCTCGGAGGTGGCGAAGCTGGGAATGCCCGCCTCCAGCGACGCGATCGGCGCGCCGGCCAGCTCGCCCTTGCCCTGCAGGGAAAATCCGTTGCCGATGAAGCGCAGATCGGCCTGCACCTGCTCCATCGCCGGCCAGTCCGGATTGAACGGGATCACGCCGTCGCGGATCTGGCCAAAGGCCTCGAACCGGCCGTCGTTGTTGTCGAACGGCCAGTCGTCCAGATCGCCGCTGACCAGGCCGGTGCCGCCGGTGATCACGCCACCGGCAACCGCCGTGTCCAGCCAGTCGATGGCCGCCTTGCTCATCTTGGAGCGGATCCAGAACTTGCGCGCCACCGGCAAGGCGACATCGTCCAGTTGCGTGGCCAGCTGGATGCGCGGGCGGCTGCCATCGTTCTGGAACCACAGCCCGCCGCGCACGCTGGCGCCATAGTCCTTGGCCTGCACGCGCAACGCCGGCGTGGCGACCTGCCAGCCGGCGCCGTCGCGCCAGCCCACGATGCTGCCGGCCAGCTGCAGCTCGTGCACCACCCCGAAACCGGTCGGCCAGTCGAAGCGCAGCGTGGCATCCGCTGCGGGGTCGAGCTGGATTGCCTGCGCGTCGCCATCGATCCGGCCGCGCAGGCCGCTGATGCCCGGCGCGTTGCCCACCGGCAAAAAGCCCAGTTCCTCGATCCGGCCCTGCGCGCGCACCGCTCCGCCCTGCTCGCCGGCGATCTGCAGATCGGCCAGGCGCAACTGCGGCCGTGACAGGCTCAGCCAGCGCCGCAGGCCAGGCGACAGTTGCTCGCTCAAGGCGGCCGCCGCGATCAGGCCCGAGACATCGAGGTGGTTGCCCACCACCGCATAACGGCGCCCGCCGGCAACGCTCAGCCCGTCCAGCCGCTGCAGCCTGGCCGCCTGGCCCAAGCGCAGCAGCGGCGCATCCATGCGCCAGCCGCCGTCGATGGTCTGCCAGCGCGCGCGCGCCTGCAGCCGCTCCCACACCAACGTGCGGCGTGCGGTCTGCTCGGGCAATGCCGCGCCGGACAATCGCAGCTGTTGCAGATCGGCATCCACGGTGACTGCGGTGATCCGGCGCGCGCGCAACTGCGCCCAGGCCTGCAGGCGTCCGCCGCCGCCGTCCACGCGCATGCCGCCGAACTGCAGCAACGCCGCCCAGGCGGCCAGATCGGCCGGGTCGGCTTGTGCATAGGCGCTGCCGTCGCCGCTGTCGCGATCGAACGCGATCACCGTGGTCAGCGGTGCGCGCTGCAGGTCGATCCAGGCGCGGCTGCCGACCTTCACCGTCGAGCCGTTGACGCGCAGGCGCAGGTCGATGCGCGGCAGCGTGGTGTCCACGCCGATCGACGGCGCGGCCACGCGCAGGCGCGCCTCGGCCACCTGGATCTCGCCGAGCCGGCGCAACGCTTCCAGCGGGTCCGAACGCCGCCCGGCCGGCAGACCCTGCACCGACCACACGCCATCGTCGCTACGTTGCAGCGTCAGCGCCAGGCCACGCAGACGCACCTCGGTCAGCGAGTGGCCGGGCAACAGGCCGGCGTACATCGCCAGCAGGATTTCGGCTTGGCCCACACGCACCTCGCCATGCGGGCCGATCCGCAAGCCATCCAGCCGCAGCAACGGGCCGCGCCGGGTCCATTCGGTCTGCAGGCGATCGAACGCGATCGGCTGGCCGGCGCGCTCGCTCAGCCATGCGGCGATCTGCTGCGGCCGCTGCTCGGCCAACGGCAACGCCTGGCTGGCCGCACCCACCAGCAACGCGATCGCCACCAGCGCAAGCGCGGTGGCAGTGATCGCATAGCGGCGAAACAGACGGAGACGGCGGCGCAGCGGGGTGGGCATCAGGGGCGGGGATTGGGCATTGGAGATTGGGGATTGGTCAAAGCAAAGCCGCGCACGGTGCCGTCAAGCGCCATTATCGGACCAAGCCACGCTACCAGAGCCGGCGTTGACCAATCCCGAATCCCGACTCTCCAATCCCGGACTCACAGCAGCACCACATCGAACTGCTCCTGCAGATACTGGTCGTCGGACTGGAAGCGGATGCTCTTGCCGAGGAATTCCTCGAGCTCGGCCACCGCGGCCGACTCTTCGTCGGTGATGCGGGCGACCACCTTCGACGAGGCGATCACCAGCAGCCGCGCCGCATCGAACTGGCGCACCGCGCGGGTGATCTCGCGGAAGATCTCGTAGGTCACCGTTTCGGCGGTCTTGATGGTGCCGCGCCCGCTGCACTGGCCGCAGGTTTCCGACAGCTGCCGCTCCAGGCTCTCGACGGTGCGCTTGCGGGTCATCTCGACCAGGCCCAGCGGCGAGAATTCGTACACGGTGGTCTTGGCGTGATCGCGCGCCAGCGCTTTCTCCAGCGTGCGCAGCACCTGGCGGCGGTGCTCGGCATCGTCCATGTCGATGAAGTCGATGATGATGATGCCGCCCAGGTTGCGCAGCCGCAGCTGCCGCGCCACCGCCTGCGCGGCCTCCAGGTTGGTGCGGAATACGGTTTCCTCGAGATTGCGCTGGCCGACGAACGAACCGGTGTTGACGTCGATGGTGGTCATCGCCTCGGTCTGGTCGATCACCAGGTAGCCGCCGGACTTGAGCGGCACCTGCTTGTTCAGCGCGCGCCCGATCTCGTCCTCGACCCCGTACAGGTCGAAGATCGGCCGGTCGCCGGTATACAGCTCCAGTCGCTCGGCCAGCACCGGCATGTACTTGGCCACGAAGGCCTGCAACTGCACGAAGGTCTCGTTGGAGTCGACCTTGACCTTTTCCACGTCGCGGCGGATCAGATCGCGCACCGCACGCAACGGCAGGCTCAGGTCTTCGTAGATGATGCTGCACGGCGGCGCCTCGCGGCCGCGCCGCTCGACCACGTTCCAGACCCGCGACAGGTAGGCGATGTCCTCGGCCAGCGCCTCGGCCGGCTGGCCTTCGGCGTTGGTGCGGATGATGTAGCCAAAGCCGCCGTGCTGGGCCGAGACCTCGCTGACGATGGTCTTCAGGCGCAGCCGCTCGGCCTCGTCCTCGATCCGCGCCGACACCCCGACGATCTTGGATTGCGGCAGCAGCACCAGGTAGCGCGAAGGAATGCTGATCTGCGTGGTCAGCCGCGCGCCCTTGGTGCCGATCGGGTCCTTGACCACCTGCACCACGATCTCCTGCCCGTCGCGCAGCAGTTCCACGATCGGCACCGCGGCCGCCGGCGGTGGCGGGATCGGGGTCTCTTCGGTATCGACCACGCTGGCCGGTGCCGGCGCCGGGCGCACCACGTCGTTGGCGTGCAGGAACGCGGCGCGCTCCAGGCCCAGCTCGACAAATGCCGCCTGCATGCCCGGCATCACCCGTTGCACCTTGCCCTTGTAGATATTGCCGACCACGCCCCGGCGCCAGCCGCGCTCGATATGCAGCTCCTGCAGCATGCCGTTCTCGATCACCGCGACGCGGGTTTCGCGCGGGGTGACGTTGACCAAGATCTCTTCCGACATCAATGCGCTCCGAGGGCTGTGAGCAACTGCGAGGTGTGAAACAGCGGCAATCCCATCACGCCGGAATAGCTGCCGGCCAGATGGCTGATAAAACGTTCGGCGCGGCCTTGGATCGCATACGCGCCGGCCTTGCCCATCGGCTCGCCGCACGCCACGTACGCGGCGATCTGCGCAGCATCGAGTGGCGCGAAGGTCACCTCCGACACCACCAGCGCCTGCACCGGGGCGCGTTGCGCGCAGACTAGAACCACGGCCGTGAGCACTTGGTGGGTACGCCCGGACAGCAGGCTCAGCATGGCGATCGCATCATCCGCATCGGCCGGCTTGCCGAATACCCGTTCGCCCAGCACCACCTCGGTATCGGAGCCGAGCACGATCGCATCGGGGTCGCTGGCCTGCACCTGCGCCAGGCCGGCACGCGCCTTGTCCAGCGCCACGCGCTGCACGTATTGCGCAGGCGATTCGTCAGGCGCGCGCAGTTCGGGCACGTCCAGTTGCAGGGTCTGGAAAGGCACATCCAAGCGTTGCAGCAGTTCTTGCCGGCGCGGCGACCGGGAGGCGAGATAGAGCATCCGTCCAGCATACCTGTTGCCCCTCCCCGCCCGCTTGCCGATCCGGGCGGCAGTGGTCGCGTTCGACTCACAACATGTTCATCGAACCGGCAACACGCTTCCCCTACAGACAAGGAGATCTCATGCGTACCACCCTCAAACCGTTGTTGCTGGCCCTGTCCATCGCTGC
This sequence comes from Xanthomonas sp. WHRI 6108, assembly GCF_040202385.2. NCBI lineage: Bacteria > Pseudomonadati > Pseudomonadota > Gammaproteobacteria > Lysobacterales > Lysobacteraceae > Xanthomonas > Xanthomonas sp. WHRI 6108. The sequence continues at coordinate 3,038,012 of NZ_CP168198.1, forward strand.
CGGAACCGCCATGACCGCCCACGCCCAGACCGCTCCGAGCTACACCATTCCCAACGACGGCACCCTGCTCAACGTGTCGGCCGAGGCGGACGCCAAGCGCATACCGGACATCGCCACGCTGTCGGCCGGCGTGGTCACCCAGGCCGCCGACGGCAACGCCGCCATGCGCCAGAACGCCGAACAGATGAGCAAGGTCATGGCCGCGATCAAGGCCGCCGGCATCGCCGACAAGGACGTGCAGACCACCGGCATCAACCTCAGCCCGCAGTACACCTACAAGGAAAACGAGGCGCCCAAGATCAACGGCTACCAGGCCAGCAACACGGTCAGCCTCAAGGTCCGCGACATCTCGCGCCTCGGCAAGGTGCTGGATGCATTGGTCGCCCAGGGCGCAAACGACATCAACGGCCCCAGCTTCTCGGTCGACCAGCCCGAACCGGCCTACGACGAGGCCCGCGTGGCCGCGCTGAAGAAGGCCCAGGCCCGCGCCGACACCTATGCCAAGTCGCTGGGCCTGAAGGTGCGCCGCATCGTCAGCATCTCCGAAGGCCGCAGTGGCGGCGGCGTGCGTCCGATGATGATGGCCGCCTCGATGCGCTCGGCCAAGTCCGAGATGGACACGCAGGTCGCCCCGGGCGAGAGCACCTTGTCGATCAACCTGGACGTGACGTTCGAGTTGGGCCGTTGACCTGACCGCAACCGCATTCGGTTTGCTTTCCAGACTGCCCTCCTCGAGGGCAGTTTTTTATGGGCAAGCCAAAAGTTGTGTTGCCTCGCCTTGCGATGGCACCCGCCCCGCTTCCGGCACGAGTCAGGCGTGCCAAATGTGTGCGGATCGATGCGACCGGGGCGAATCGACCAGCCGACCTCCAGCGCGTCGAAATCGCTTGTGCCCGCGCAAGGCTCGCGGTAAACCTACGCTACCGGATGGTGTAGTGCGTCCGGGTCGCGCTGGTCCTTTCCGCAGTTCCGTTGAGGAGGTGGATGATGGTTCGCACGCAATCGCAGGTTTCTTCCCGATCCACCGGCATCGACACCTCGCGCGTTCTGGCGATGAGCACGGCGGTGGCCTTGCATCTGCTCGCCGGCGGGTTGTTGTTGATACCGCTCTCGTACCGGGCGGTTCCGCAGCAGCCCACACCGAAAGAACGCTGGGTCATGCCCATCACCATCGAGACGCCGCCGCCACCGGTGTTTCCGATCGAGGTGAAGTTCAAGCCGAAGGCAACGCATACATCGCCGACCACGGTACCGGTGCAGGTGCAGACCCCGGTGATCAGTGAGCCAGCGGTGGTCGACAACGCAACGTTCACCTTACCTGCGGTCTCGGAGGCGGTGTCTGACAGCGCGCCGGCGATTGCCGCGCCCAGCGGCCCGGTCGAGGCAGGCCAGTTGCAGTACCTGAGCTCACCGGCGCCGAGTTACCCGGTGGCGGCACTGCGTGCCGGGCAGCAGGGCACGGTGCTGCTGCGCGTGTTGGTCGGCACCGATGGGCGCCCGGCCGAGGTGAGCGTGCAGACCAGCAGCGGTCATCGCGCACTCGATCTGGCGGCGCGTAGCCAGGTGCTACGCAACTGGCGCTTCCAGCCGGCGATGCAGAACGGCCAGGCCGTGCAGGCCTACGGCCTGGTGCCGGTGAGTTTTTCGTTGAACTGATGCGTCATCACCTGCGGCGACCCGGATGCCCGGTCGCCGCATGGTCCGGCGTTGCGCAGCCGGCTGCTGCAAGACCACGGTTTCAGCTGTTGCATGCGCATCGTCGCAGTGCGCCTTGCGTGCACGCGACGACGTGCGGTCTCGCAGATCGGGTTGAGGGTACGCCCGGCTACTCGCCCGCACATCCATCTCGAAAGCGCAGCGGCTACGCGCGGCATACTGCCCTTGCGCATGCCGCTTAGGCGCGGTGGTACGGATGATTAGCCAGCATCGCCGCAGCGCGGTACAGCTGCTCGGCGACGATCAGGCGCACCAGCATGTGCGGCAGGGTCAGCGGGCCGATCGACCAGCTTTCGCTGGCGGTTTTCAGCACCTCGGCGGCGTGGCCTTCGGGGCCGCCGATCAGAAACGCCAGATCGCGGCCCTGCCCGCGCCAGTGCTCCATGCGCTGGGCCAGCTGTTCCGAACTGAGCGGGCGGCCCGGGATATCCAGCGCAACCACGTAGGCGTTCTTGGGCAGCGCGGCGAGCACACGGCGGCCTTCGTCGTCGATGGCGCGTTGTGCATCGCGGCCCTTGCCACGCAGGCCGGGTTCGATCTCGACCAGCTCCAGCGGCATCCAGTGCGAGAGACGTTTCTGATATTCGGCAAAGCCCTGCGCCACCCAGGCCGGTGCGCGCTCGCCGGTAGCGATAAGTCGGCATTTCATGACCACATGATATCCGCGTCACAGCTTGGGCATCGGAACCGGGGCGATCACAGCGGTGTCATGGTGCGGTTACAGCGGGCTTCTAGGGTCGGCGCACTACCCAGCCCGCAGGAGTCGTTCGATGCCGATTTTCGATCCCGCCCGCCGCCAGGTGCTCAAGGGCAGCGCTGCCGTGATGGCCGCCGGTGCGCTAGGCAGTTTGAGTGCGCTGCAGTCGCGCCAGGCCCAGGCCGCCAACAGTTCCTCGCCGCCGCTGCAACTTGCCCCGGTGCCCAGCCGGTACGGCCCGCTCGCGCCGGTCGCCGACCAGAGCACCGGACTGCCGCTGCTGCAGCTGCCGCGCGGTTTCAGCTACCGCTCGTTCGGCTGGAGCGGCGACCGCATGGACGATGGCCAGCCCTGCCCCGACCGCCATGACGGCATGGCCGTGGTCGGCCTGCGTCGGCCCGACTGGCGTCCGGGCAGCGATCCGCTGCGCGGCCTGGAATACGTGCTGATCCGCAACCACGAACGCGGTGCGACCACGCCGTTCCGCGCGCCGGCGATGTACGACACCGGCATCGTCAGCGGCACCCAATCCGCCGGCGGCGGCACCACCACGCTGAGTTACGGCCGCCGCGGCTGGGGCAGCCTGGAGCCCAGCCTGGGCGGCACCCTGGTCAACTGCGCCGGCGGCCCGACCCCGTGGGGCACCTGGCTGAGCTGCGAGGAGATCAAGACCAACGCGGTATCCAGCACCGGCCGCAAGCACGGCTATGTGTTCGAAGTGGACCCGGACAGCCAGCGCACCACCGGCCGCCCGCTGGTCGGGCTGGGCCGCTTCAGCCACGAGGCGGTGGCGATCGATCCGCGCACCGGCATCGTCTATCTCACCGAGGACGACCGCAACAAGGCCGGGCTGTACCGCTTCATTCCCAACGACCGCCGTGGGCGCAATGGCTCGCTGGAAAACGGTGGCCGGCTGCAGGCCGCACGCGTGCGCGGGCGGCGCAATGCCGATCTCACCGTCGCCAGCATCGGCCAGCAGTTCCAGCTGGAATGGGTGGACATCGAAGAGCCGGATCTGGACAGCATCGCCGCGCCGGCCGGCTTTGCCGACATCGGCGCCAACGACACCCTGAGCGGGCCGTTTGCGCAGGCCTGGGCAGACGGTGCGCTGCGCATGAGCCGTGGCGAAGGCATCTGGTACAGCTACGGCAAGCTCTTCATCGTCGACACCAGCACCGGCGTGGATGCGCAGGGCCGGCGCGGCTACGGCAACGGCGCGGTGTGGGTGCTGGACCTGTTCACCCAGCGCCTGAGCGCCCTGTTCGTCAGCGGCAATCAGCTGGCCGCGCACAACCCGGACAATGTCACCGTCAGCGCGCGCGGCGGCGTGGTGCTGTGCGAAGACGGCGGCGAAAGCCCGGACGAATACGGCCCCGGCGCGCGGCTGCTCGGGCTGACCCGCGGCGGCGAATCGTTCTATCTGGCCAAGAACAATGTGCAGCTCACCTCGCAGCAGATCGCCGATGCCGGCAAGACCATTGCCGAGGGCGACTACCGCGATACCGAGTTCTGCGGGGCCTGTTGGGATCCGCTGGCGCGCACCCTGTTCGTCAACATCCAGACCCCGGGCATCACGCTGGCGATCACCGGCCCGTGGGAGCGCGGGCCGTTGTGAGCCTGCGGCCCTGAGCTGGCTGTCTTAGGCACAGGGCAACGGCCAGCGCTGCCGAACGGACCGGCCTCCGTTCGGCAGCGTCGCTCCGGCCGCCGGCACAACGCCACGCATGCACGCGCCCCGATTGCAGGGCGGGCAGTGTGTCCAGCCAAGGCTGCGCGCCGCGCGCGCGCAGCCGCGGTGGCGGATGTGCAAGCCGACAACCACCATAAAGGCCGGGATCAGAACCAGGGCGCGTCGGGCGCGCCCGCCATGGCGCGCTGCCGCTTCAACCAGCGCTTGAACGATTGCGGGTCTTCCAGCTCGCGCAGGCCACGGCGCGCGTCCAGCAGGTCGTCTTCGACCTCGCGCTTGAGTTGGGCCATCAAACGGCCCAGTCGCTCCGGCTTGGGGCGCGACGGCAGCTCCAACCCGTACTCGGCGCAAAAGTCGTCCGACTGCTGCTGCACCTGCTGTTGCAGCTGCCTGCACTGCCGATCCAGTTCGCGGTTGTAGTCCTGCAGGCGCGCGGCGCTCATCGCATCCACGCCTTGGGCGTCCATCAGGCCGATCTCGGCCTGCAGTTCGAGCAGACCCAGCAGATCACCGGCCTTGTAGGCCGCGTTGAGCCGCTGCATCAGGATGGTGCGCGCGGCGTGGTCGTCGGCGCCCTTGGCGCGGTCCGGATGCAGATTGCCGGCCAGCTTGCGATACAGCTCGCGCAACGGAGGCGGCTCGACATTCTCCCCAACTGCCTTGTGCTCGGCACGCTTGCGCCGTTGCGTGTGGCGTTGCTGTTGCTGCGCACGCTCCTGCTGCAGGCGCTCGCTGACGCGCTCGTAGAGCTGTTCGGGCGAATCGATGCCATCCAGCTCGTCGGCATCCAGCCCGTAGGCCTGGCCGAGGATCTGCTTCATCAGCGCATCGGATTCGGCGACTTCCTGGTCGTAACCGGCTGCGCTGTGGCGATCGTAGATCGGGCGCAGTGACGCGTGGCCGGCCTCGATCAGCGGGGCGGCGATATCGCACAGCAACTCGGACAGGAAGGCGCGGTCGGCCTTGCCCAGTTTGAACGTGGCATACGCACGGTCGAGCTCTTCGACCAGGGCGAGGTCGGCCGCGCGGCGGTGGTCGAGCAAGGGCTGCAATTCGGCGTGGTAACGCTCGCGCCACTGCGACAGTGCAAGCTGCCAGGCCTGCAGGTCGGCACGATGCCGTTCCAGGTCGCGCAGCAATCGGTCGAAGCGCTTGCGTGCCGGCGACAGCGGCGCGCCGGAGGCGTGTGCGCCCTGGCTGTGCAGCTGTTGCAGCGCCTGCGAGGCAGGCGCATCGGTCGGGAGTCGGGCATTGCGTGGCATGCCCGGCTCACTCACTCTTCGGGATCGGCTTCCGCATCGTCCGGACGCTGGTCGCCCACCGTCCACAGACGTTCCAGCGCGTAGAACTCGCGCACGCGCGGCAGCATCACATGCACCACCACGTCGCCCAGGTCCACCAGCACCCACTCGGCCTCGCGCTCGCCTTCCACGCCCAGCGGCATCACATCCAGGCGCTTGGCGAACTTGACCACTTCTTCGGCGATCGACTTCACATGGCGGGTCGAGGTACCCGAAGCGACCACCATGTAATCGCAGACGCTGGACTTGCCGCGCACATCGATCTCGACCACGTCCTTGGCTTTCAGCTCCTCCACGGCCTCGCGCACGGTGGCCAGCAGGGCCGGCACGGACGGCGGCGGATTCGGGATGGAGGTCTTGATGACTTGGGCTTGGGTGGTCAAAGCGGGCAACTCGATGGAATTGGCGCGAATTATAGGCCGGTCCGGCCGGCTGCGTGTTCAGCTAGTCGGCTGGGCGCAGCCGTAGAGGCCTTCGTGCGCGATAAATGCCGCCACCGACGCCGGCAGCAGCGCCTGCCAGTCGCCGCCGCCGGCGATGCGCGAGCGCACCGCGCTGGCCGATTCGCCGCGCAACGGCTGCTGCAGCGACCACAGGCGGCCTGCGGGCGAGATGCCCAGCTCGCCCGCCTTGGCGGCCCAGCGGCCCTGCACTGCCGCGGCGAGCTGCGGCGCGGCGGCCAGGTCCAGCGGCGTGCCCGGACGCGCGGCAATGACGAAATGCGCCAGTTCGAACAAATCTTCCCACTGATGCCAGCTGCTCAGTCCGACGAAGGCATCGGCACCGAGCAGCCAGGCGATCGGTATCGTGGGGCCGAGCTCGGCGCGCAGCGTGCGCAAGGTATCGACGGTGTAGGACGGCGCATGGTCGCGACTGGCGCGTTGCAGCTCGCGGCTGTCCAGCGCCAGCCCGGGGGTGTCGGCCAGCGCCAGCTCCAGCATGCGCGCGCGCTGCGCTGCGGTGGCGCCGGGTGCGGGACGGTGCGGCGGATCAGCGGCCGGTACCAGGTGCACCAACGCGCCCAGTTCGTCGCGCGCGGCGCAGGCGATGGCGAGGTGGCCCAGGTGGACAGGATCGAAGGTGCCGCCGTAGTACAGGTGGAGCTGGGATTGGGGAATCGGGATTCGGGAATCGGAAGAGCGTGGGTTCGGCGCTGCCGGGTGGGAGTCGGTGGGCAGAGAGGTAGGGGCCGCAGCTGCGGCCTGGTCGGAGGTTGCGCTGCGTGGGGAGGCGGGTCGCGCGTCGCCGTTGGCGGCATCGCCGGCCTTCACGCCAGCAATCTCACCGCGCGGGATTCGGCCACGGCCACCAGCAGGCGTTCCAGGCCGACCCAGGGGTCGCCGTCGGCGCGGCCCTTGGCCATGCGGTCGACCCGCGAGGCTTCGGCGACGAAGCGCTCCCAGCGGCGTGGTTCGGGGTGCCGTTGCAGCGCGCGCTTGAACGGCGCCTGGCGTGATTCCCACAGGCCCTGCGCCTTCATTTCGGCAGCGAGGTTGCCGCCGTTGGCCTGCACCTTGGCCAAGGACGCGGTGCGCAGCAGTTCCTTGATCAGGATCGGCATCAGCGCGGCCACCGCCTCGCCTTCGGCGCGCAGGCCGGCGAGCATGCGGACCGCTGCGGCCGGCTGCCCGGAGAACGTGGTTTCGGCCAGGCGGAACACGTCGTAGCGCGCGGCATCGGCGACCAGCGACTCCATCGCCTCCAGGTCCAGCACCTTGCCATCGGCCAGCAACACCAGTTTGTCGATTTCCTGCGCGGCGGCCAGCAGGTTGCCTTCCACCCGCTCGCTCAGGCGCTGCACCGCCGCAGCATCGGCACGCAGGCCGTGGCTGCGCAGGCGGCGCTCGATCCAGTCCGACAGCTCGTGCGGCTTGATCGCCCAGGCCACCGAAATGGTGCCGATGCGGCCGATCGCATCGGCCCATTTGCCCTGGTGCGCCTTGCTCCAGTCGTTGGCGGTGATCAACAGCACCACATCCGGCGGCGGGTTGGCGCAGAAGCGGGTGATGACCTCGGCGCCGTCCTTGCCCGGCTTGCCACTGGGCAGGCGCACTTCCACCAGCCGGCGCGGACTGAACAGGCTGGGCGCGTTGAAGGTCGCATCCAGCTGGTTCCAGTCGAACTCCCGGCCATCGGCATCGAAGACCTCGCGCTCGCTGATGCCTTCGGCGCGCGCGCGTGCGCGCACCGCATCGGCCGCCTCCAGCACGCGCAAGGTCTCCGGACCGGCGATCAGGTAGACCGGCTGCAGCGGCTGATTGGACTGGCCGGCGAGCTGTTCTGGGCGAAGTTCCATGACTAGGTAAGTTCCATCACTACGAAGGCACGCGCCACTGCACCATCACGCACAAGACGGCGTCGGCAGCGATCGTCGGGGCATGCTCACCGCGCAGCAAGCGCGACATGCGCCTGGCGCAAGCCAATTCCGCACACCGTGCGCGGTTGCCCGGCAGATGCGCGGACGGGACGATCACCAACTGCTCAGTTATTCGACGAAGACGCGGGCGGCAGCGAGGCCGGCACGCTCGATTCTGGCGTGGACGGCTGCACCGGCGGTGTGGTGGCTGGCTGCAGCGGCGCGCTGGGCGTGCTTTCCAGCGTCTCGCCGCGCTCCACACGCGCGCGCACGACGCTGTCGATGCGACGCAGGATCGAGGCCGACATGTCCTTACGCAGTTCGTTGGCGAGGATCTCGCGCTCGGTCGCAGTGCCGGTGGCATCCACCGGTGGCGACACGTAGTCGCGCGACAGCTCGATCACCTGCTGCGGTACCAGTACCGAGCCGTTGGCGGTGGTGACGGTGAAGATGGCCGCATAGCGCAGGCTGTATTCCTGCGCGCGGCCCTGGCTGTCGATGGCGATCGGCAGATCGCCCCAGCGCTCGGACAACACCTGCACCTGCGCAAAGCCGGTCTTGGCATCTTCGTCGGCCAGGGTGGCGCCGGCGGCCTTGAGGCCACGCCGCAGCAACTTGGCCAGCTCGCTGTACTGCACCGCGGACTGCACCTTCACCGCAGGCGTGTCCGGCGGCAGCGCCAGCGAGTTGCGCAGATGGAAGCCGCAGGCGGTGAGGCTCGAGACCAGCACGAGGGACGCAGCGAAGGCAGTAGGAAATCGAATCATGGGCACAGTCTGGATGAGCGCCCCGGCGGCGGCAACAGGCGGCTAGCCTGCCCGACACCGCGTGAACGGGGCTTGAGAGGGCGCCGCGAAAAACGCGGCGCCCGGGAATGACAAACGCGTCGCCACGCGCCGGTGAAATGAATGACCACATGCCACTGCGGCAATCTTACCTGCGCGTCGCAACGCCGGTCCGCGACACTGCACGGACCGGCGTGGCAACGATCAGCCCGCCACGATATTCACGATCTTGCCGGGCACGATGATGATCTTGCGCACGCTCAGCCCTTCCAGGAACTTGGCCGCGTTCGGCTCGGCCTGGGCCAGCGCTTCGATCTGCTCGCGTCCAACATCGGCGGCCACCTCGATGGTGCCGCGCAACTTGCCGTTGACCTGCACCGCCAGGGTCAGCGCGTCGCGCACCAGCGCGGCGGCATCGACCTGCGGAAACGCGACATCTTCCAGCAGCGTCTCGCCGTGGCCCAGCACCTGCCACAGGGTGTGGCTGGCGTGCGGGGTGATCGGGTTGAGCAGCAGCACCATCGCCTCCAGGGCTTCCTGGCGCACCGCCCGGCCCTGCGCACTGGCATCGTCGAACTTGGCCAGCGCGTTGGACAGTTCCATCACAGCGGCGATCGCGGTGTTGAAGCTGTGGCGGCGGCCGTAGTCGTCGCTGACCTTGCCGATGGTTTCGTGGGTCTTGCGGCGGATCGCCTTCTGCTCGGCGCTCAGTGCGGCGGCGTCCAGTGCGGCGGCAGCGCCGTCGCCCACATGCTTGTGCACCTGCACCCACAGCCGGCGCATGAAGCGCGCCATGCCATCGACGCCGGCCTCGTTCCATTCCAGCGACTGCTCCGGCGGAGCGGCGAACATCGAGAACAGCCGCACCGTGTCGGCGCCGTACTTGGCCACCATCGACTGCGGGTCCACGCCGTTGTTCTTGGACTTGGACATCTTCTCGGTGCCGCCGATGTGCACCGGCTGGCCATCGGCGATCAGCACCGCGCCGGTGACGCGGCCGCGCTCGTCGCGCTGGATCTCCACGTCGGCCGGATTGATCCAGTCCTTGCCGCCGTTATCGGCATCGCGATAGAAGGTGTCGGCGATGACCATGCCCTGGGTGAGCAGGTTGGTCACCGGCTCGTCGCTGTCCACCAGCCGCGCGTCGCGCATGAGCTTGTGATAGAAGCGGAAGTACATCAGGTGCAGGATCGCGTGCTCGATGCCGCCCACGTACAGGTCGGCCGGCATCCAGTAGTTGGCGCGGCGATCGACCATGTCGCGTGCGTTGGGGCTGGTGTAGCGCGCCACGTACCAGCTCGACTCCATGAAGGTGTCGAAGGTGTCGGTCTCGCGCTCGGCCGGGCCGCCGCAATCCGGGCAGGTGGTCTGGCGCCAGGTCGGGTCGGTCTTGATCGGCGAACCGGTGCCGGCAAATTCCACGTTCTCCGGCAGCACCACCGGCAACTGGTCTTCCGGCACCGGCACCGCGCCGCACTTGGCGCAATAGATCACCGGGATCGGGCAGCCCCAATAGCGCTGGCGGCTGACGCCCCAGTCGCGCAGGCGGTAATTGACACGGCGCTGGCCCTGGCCCTTGCGCTCGAAACGCTCGGCCAGTGCCTCGAAGGCGCCGCCGAAATCCAGGCCGTCGAACTCGGCCGAATTGATCAGCTCCAGCGGGCGGCTCTTGTCGGTGTACCAGTCGCGCCACTGGCTGGCGTCCCAGCTCTGCTCGTCGTCGTTGCGCGGCTCGCGCAGCTTGACCACCTGCACGATCGGCAGCTTGTACTTGTTGGCGAATTCGAAATCGCGCTGGTCGTGGCCGGGCACCGCCATCACCGCGCCGGTGCCGTAGCCCATCAGCACGAAGTTGGCCACCCACACCGGCACCTGCTCGCCGCTGATCGGATGCACCGCGGTCAGGCCGGTGGCCATGCCGCGTTTTTCCTGGGTTTCCAGCTCGGCTTCGGAAACGCCGCCGTGCTTGAGCGTTTCCAGCAGCGCGGCCAGTTCCGGGTTGGATTTGGCCGCATGCAACGCCAGCGGATGCTCGGCGGCGATCGACACGAAGGTCACACCCATCAGCGTGTCCGGGCGGGTGGTGAACACGCGCAGCGGGTCCAGTGCAGCGCCATCGGTGTCGCGCACGTCGAACTGGATCTCCAGCCCTTCCGAGCGGCCGATCCAGTTGCGCTGCATGGTCTTGACCGAATCCGGCCAGCCGTCCAGCTGGTCCAGGCCGTCGAGCAGTTCCTGCGCGTAGTCGGTGATACGCAGGAACCACTGCGGGATCTCGCGTTTTTCCACCAGCGCGCCGGAGCGCCAGCCGCGGCCGTCGATGACCTGCTCGTTAGCAAGCACGGTCTGATCGATCGGGTCCCAGTTCACCACCGCGTTGCGGCGATAGGCCAGGCCCTTGCGCATCAGCCGGGTGAACATGCGCTGCTCGTGCACGTAGTACTCGGGCGTACAGGTGGCGAACTCGCGCGACCAGTCGATCGCATAGCCCAGCGATTTGAGCTGGCCGCGCATGTGGTCGATGTTGGCGTAGGTCCACTTGGCCGGCGCGGTCTTGTTCTTGATCGCCGCGTTTTCCGCCGGCAATCCGAACGCGTCCCAGCCCATCGGCTGCATCACGTTGTGGCCGGTCATGCGCTTGTAGCGGCTGACCACATCGGAGATGGTGTAGTTGCGCACATGGCCCATGTGCAGCGCACCGGACGGGTACGGCAGCATCGACAGGCAATAGAACTTCGGCTTGTCCGAAGTTTCGTCGACCTGGAAGGCGTGGGTGGCATCCCAGAACTGCTGGGCGGAGGTTTCGACCTGCTGCGGGTCGTAGGCGTTCGGTTCGACGGTGGACATTGGGAGCGGATGCTCGGGCGGTGCAAAGCGGCACAGGGTACCGCAGTGCAGCAGGTGCTCCAAACGCTTGCCTCAGGTGGCAGGTCTGGCCGGCCAGCGCCAGGCCGCCACGGCGAGCCAGCCGACCCAGGCCAGGAACGCCAGGCGCTGGGCGATCGCCTGCCGCAGCAGGCCCGGCGGGCCGAACGCCAGCACCGCCACCAGCAGCCCCGCGCCCAGGCTCAGCCATGCCAGTGCGCGGGTGCCGGGCTGGTTGAGCAGCGCGGCGGCGAGCAGCAACATGCCCGGTACGAACGCCACCGCCCACAGCAGCCAGGCGGTGGCATGGGCCTGACTGGCGCGCCCGTCCAGATCGGTGGGGTCCAGGGGCAAGGCGCCCATGCCGAGAAAGGCCAGCCCGGCCAGCACGATCAGCTGCCCGCCCACGCGCAGGCTCCAGCTGGACCTGGCCGGCATGCGCGCCAGCAGGCTGACTCCGGTGGCCATGCCGAGCGCACCGACCAGCACGAACGCCAGCAGGTTGAAGCCCAGCGCATGCGGCACCCCGTTGGCACCGAGCAGCGCAACCGGATGGCTGGCCTGCAGGTAACCGGGCAGTGCCACGCCGAACCCGGCCACCGCCAGCACGAAGACGGTTGCGGCGACCAGGCCCAGGTAGCGCTGGGTGCCATCGATGCGTGTCATTGCCTTGCTCCAACGCGGGGCGCAGGCTGCGCCACCAGGACGCAGCATTGTCGTGCCGGGCGCGCGTGGCGTGAACCCCTGCCGGCGTGACGGCCGGCCACGCGCCATGCGCCCGGGCCGGCCAGCCTTGTGTCGGCCCGGTTTGCCACCATTACCTCCCACTGTTGCCGCAATCACTTCTGGAAGCCCATGTCCGACAAGCCGCACGTATTCGATGCCACCACCGACACCTTCGAGACCGAGGTCCTGCAGAAATCGTTGACGACACCGGTGCTGGTGGACTTCTGGGCCACCTGGTGCGGCCCCTGCAAGTCGTTGACGCCGATCCTGGAAAAGCTAGCCGCCGACTACAACGGTGCGTTCGAGCTGGCCAAGGTCGATGTGGACAAGGAGCAGCAGATCGCCGCCGCGTTCCAGATCCGCTCGGTGCCGACGGTGTTCCTGGTCAAGGGCGGCGAGCTGGTCGACGGCTTCCCGGGCGCGATGCCGGAAGGCCAGGTGCGCGAATTCCTGACCCAGCACGGCGTGCTGCCGGCCGAGCCGCAGGTCGCCGAAGCACTGCCGCCGGCCCCGCTCGAGCCGCAGGACCAGGTCGCCGCGCTGCGTGAGGCGATCGCCGCCGAGCCGGACAAGGACGAGCTCAAGCTGGACCTGGCACTGGCGCTCCTCAAGACCGGCGACACCGCCGAGGCCGAGCAGTTGATCGACGCCCTGCCCGCCAACCTGGCCACCGACGACCGTGCGGTGCGCGCCAAGGCCCGGCTGAGCTTTGCCAATGTGCTCAAGGACGCGCCGGACGCCGACGCGCTGCAGGCCGCCGTTGCCGCCAACGGCGCCGACCTGCGCGCGCGCCATCTGCTCGGCGTGCGCCACCTGCTCGACGGCCACGACGAGGCCGCGCTGGAGCAGTTCCTGGAAATGCTGCGGCAGGACCGCACCTTCGACGACAACCTGCCGCGGCGTAGCCTGATCGATGCGTTCCGGGTGATCGAGGACGAAGACCTGGTCGGCCGCTACCGCCGCAAGATGTCGTCGCTGGTGTTCTAAGCACCGTCGGCACCACGGCGCCCGGTCTGCAGGCCGGCCGGGCGCTGCCGTCACCGCCACAACCTCCATACGCATGCGAATGGTATGCTGCAGGCCCGCCCCGCCATGGACCCTGGCCGCATGCGTGCTTCACTGTTCAAGCTCGGTATCAACCTGTGGCCGCCGTACCTGTTCGCCGGGATCCACGTCACCGCGTTGTCTCCCGACTACCGCTACGCACGCGTGGAGCTACGCCAGCGGCCGTGGAATCGCAATTACGTCGGCACCCATTTTGGCGGCAGCCTGTTCGCGATGACCGACCCGTTCTGGATGCTGCTGACCATGCAGAACCTGGGGCGCGACTACTACGTATGGGACAAGGCCGGCAGCATCGAGTTCGTCAAACCCGGGCGCGGCACGGTGAGCGCCGAGTTCGTCATCGACGACAGTGTGCTGGCCGAGTTGCGCGCCGCCACCGCCAATGGCGAAAAACACCTGCGCTGGTTCGAAAACGTGGTGCACAACCGCCAGGGCGAGGTGGTGGCGCGCGTGCGCAAGCAGTTGTACGTCAAGCGCAAACCGGCACGCTGACACTGCGCCGTCGGCGTGCGGCCGGATGGCCAACACACTGCATCAGTTTCACGCGCGTCGGCTGGACGTGATCGTGGCGTGCGCAAGCCCGTCATGCCCTCGCGCACGCTCACGAGGTGTTGCGCGCGGCATGCGGACTCTGGGGTCTCCCAACCCACACGGTCTGTCTTCATGAAAACGCTCAACGTCATCACCCTGGTGCTTCTTATCGTCGGCGGCTTGAACTGGGGCCTGGTCGGTCTGTTCCAGTTCGATCTGGTCGCCACGCTGTTCGGCGGCCAGGATGCCCTGCTGTCGCGTGTGGTCTACACGCTGGTCGGCATCTCTGCGTTGTGGCAGCTGGTCCCGCTGTTCCGTAACGACCATGACGCCAACGTTCACCACACCAGCCCGCACGTGCGCAACACCCCGTAAGCGCACAGCCGCGGCAGGCATGCGCGTGACAGCACGACGCCGGCGCATTCCGCCGGCGTCCTGCTATGCGTTTATGCACGTTGCGTCCAGGCGCTTTGCGTCCGGGCGCGTGGTCGGCAAGAATCGGGCATCCCTCCCGCTGGCTGCCTTCATGCTTCTGCGCACTGTTGCTTCCGCCTGCCTGCTTGCCCTGGTGTTACCCGCTGCCGCCAACGCGGCCTATCGCAGCCCGCAGCAGATCCTGGATGCCTCGCCGGCCAGCGCCTGGCGCGTGCTCGACCCCGAGCGCACGCTGTACCTGGAACTGGATGGCGGACGGGTGATCATCGAGCTGGCGCCGCAGTTTGCGCCCGCGCACGTGGGCAACATCCGCACCCTGGCGCACGAGCGCTTCTGGGACGGGCTCAGCATCTACCGTTCGCAGGACAACTTCGTGGTGCAGTTCGGCGACCCGGATGGCGAGACGCCGGCCAAGGCCAAGTCACTGGGCTCGGCGAAGACGCACCTGCCGGCCGAATTCGAGCGCCCGTCGCAGGGCCTGGATTTCCAGCGCCTGCCCGACAGCGATGGCTGGGCGGCGCAGGTGGGCTTTGTCGACGGCTTCCCGGTTGGGCGCGACAGCACCAGCGGCAAGACCTGGCTGGCGCATTGCTACGGCACCCTGGGCGCCGGCCGCAACAACGACGAAGACAGCAGCATCGGCGCCGAGCTGTATGTGGTCACCGGGCAATCGCCGCGCCAGCTGGACCGCAACATCACCGTGGTCGGCCGCGTGGTCAAGGGCATGGAGTTGCTCAGCGTGATCCCGCGCGGACCGGACCCGATGGGTTTCTACGAAGACCCCGCGCAGCGCTCGCCGATCCGCGCCATTCGCCTGGCCAGCGAGGTGCCCATGCCCGAACGCACGCCACTGCAGTTGCTGCGCACCGACAGCCAGACCTTCCGCGATGTGGCCGAGGCGCGCCGCAATCGCAAGGACGATTTCTACAAGCGCCCGGCCGGGCATATCGATCTGTGCAATGTGCCGTTGCCGGTGCGGACGCCGCCGGCTGGCTGAGTCGGGAATCGGGAATCGGGAATCGGGAATCGTAAAGCGGCGCGCGCGTGACTAGCGGGCGCGCTGGCTGAAGGCGACGCTGCCCAGGATCAGCACCGCGGCCACCAGCATGGTCCAGGTCAGCGGCTCGCCCAGCAGCGACCATGCCAGCAGCGCGCCGAACACCGGCACCAGATAGGTCACCGTGGAGGCGCGTGCCGGGCCGATGCGCTGGATCAGGCGGTAATACATCAGGAACGCCAACCCGGTGCACACCACGCCCAGCGCGGTGGCGCAGGCCCAGGCCACTGCCGGCACCGGCGTGGTCGGCCACTGCAACCAGGCCAGCGGTGCCAGCAGCAGCGCGCTGCAACCCAACGTGGACGCTGCCGATGCGGCCGGCGGCAAATCGCCCATGTGGCGCTTCACCAGGTTGTAGCCGATGCCGTACAGCAGCGACGCGGTGGCGCCCGCCAGTGCCGCCGGCCCCACGCTCAACCCGGCCGACTTGCCGGTGGCCAGCACCAGCACGCCGATGAAACCGATCAGCAAGGCCAGCGCGCGACGCGTGCCGATCTTCTCGCCGAAGAACAGGAAGGCGATCAATGCGGTGAACAGCACCGTCATCGCATTGCAGATCGCACCGATCGCGGCCGGTGCGTGTTGCGCGCCCCAGGCGAACAGCAGGAACGGCAACGCGGAGTTGAGCACGCCGATCGCCGCCAGCATCGGCCAGCGACGCAGCGGGAAGCGTTCGCGCGCCAGCCACAGGAACGGCAACAGCACCAATGCACCGAGCGCCAGGCGGATTTCCACCAGCGCCACGGTGCCGAACCTGGGTGCGGCCACGCGCATGAACAGGAACGAGCAACCCCAGACGATGCCGAGAAACCCCAGCTCCAGCGGGGTGCGCCATTCGCGTGCCGCAACCGCTGGCTGCGTCGCCGGCTGCGCGCTCATGGCCGCACCTGCGCACGCTGCCGTGATGTGCTGAAACCGCAGGAGACAACATCAGGCAAGCAGACGGGCATGGCACGATCATCGCGATGGGGTACTGCAGCATCGGTTGCAACCGCAGGCGCGACAAGCGCGTAGTATCGAGGCGAGCCACAAATCTCACTCATGCCTCGATGAACCTGCGCCCCACCCTGCTGCCCGCGCTGGGCGTGTTCGCCGCCGCCGCGCGCCACCAGAACTTCGCGCATGCCGCCGAAGAACTGCATCTGACCGCCAGCGCGGTCAGCCACCATGTGCGCAAGCTCGAAGCGCTGCTCGGCGTGACCCTGTTCCAGCGCCTGCCGCGCGGGGTCAAGCTCACCGCCGAAGGCCGCCAGCTGGCCGACGCCGCCACCGCTGCGTTGGCCGAGATCGCTTCGGTGGCCGGCAACCTGCATCCGCGCGAAGACGCCATCCCGCTGCGCGTGACCACCTTGCGCTCGCTGTCGTACTGCTGGCTGTTGCCGCGGCTGCCGCGCTTCTGTCGCGCGCATCCGCATATCCGCATGGATCTGCAATCGGACGCGGCGTTTTCGCGCTTCGAAGAAGGCGGCCCGGATCTCGGCATCCGCTATGGCCAGGGCGCCTGGCCCGGGTTGACCTCGCATCATCTGATGGACGACGAACTGTTTCCGGTGGCCTCGCCGTCACTGCCGGAGGTCGCTGCGCTACGCACGCCGGCGCAGATCGCGCAATTGCCGCTGCTCACCGACATGTCGCCGCAGGGCTGGCGCGACTGGTTCCGTGCCGCCCAGGTGCGCGGCACCACGCTGCCGCCGATGCATACCTTCAACGACAGCACCGACGCGATGCGCGCTGCCGTCTATGGCCTGGGCGCGGTCCTGGCGCGCAAGCACATCGCCCAACCGTATCTGCAGCGTTACGAGCTGGTGCGCCTGCCCGGCCCCACCCTCAAGGCACGCTACGCCTACTACATCGTGCACCCCAGTCACCGCGTCCCCGGCCCTGCGGCAATGGCGTTTATCGATTGGCTCAAGCGCGAGGCGCTGGACGAGCGCACCCCGATGCCGGCATTGCCGGCAGAGCTGCTGGCACTGCCTGCGGCCTGAGGTGGCTGCTTGCATCACTGCGACCTTGCATGCTGGGCCCTGCCTGCCTGGAGGACTTGAGCGCGGTGCCTGAGCCGATGCTGCCGGACTGATCTGGCATGCCTGGGCTGCAGGCCGCCAACCGCAAAAACCTTCAGCACCTATCGGCTGCGACCTGCCCTGCGGGCAGATCCCGCGCGCCAGAGGCCTGGACATCCCCCATCACGGCAACGTCGGCGACAGCCGCCAGCCGCGCCCGACCACCGCCGGGCAGCGCCGCGCCGAAAAGACGCTTGACATCGGTCGCCATAAAATCAATTAATTAGCTAATTCTTTAATTGCCTAATTCCTTATGTCCATCGACCGCATCTTCGAAGCCCTTGCCTCCCAGCCCCGCCGCAAGATGCTGGCGTGCCTGGCAGACCAGGAACTCACCGCCGGCCAGATCGGGCAGTTGTTCGAAATGAGCGCGCCAGCCATCTCGCGACATCTGTCGGTGCTGGAAAGCGCCGGGCTGGTATCCAGCGAACGGCGCGGCCAGTTCGTGGTCTACCGGCTCACCCCGGACAACATGGTCAACACGCTCAGCAGCTTTGCCTTCGAAGTCTGCCCGGCCTCGGCGCCGCTCAAGCGCAAGGCGCGCGCCTTGACCAAGAAGATCTCCTGACCCTCCTCCGGCCGCAAAGGACTCCTGCCGATGTTCAGCACGCCCCAGCAACGCCCTGCCGATGCACAGGCAGGTTTTCCGTCAGTCCGTCTGGAGTCCTACAGCGGCGGTCTGCCGGTGGAGGTCACGCTGATCGCACAGCTGGGCGTGGGCGCAGGCAACCCGTTGATCGAACAGGCCTGCCGCCGCCAGCGCGCGCATCCCAGTTTTCACGATGCGCTGGACGAGCCATCGGCACGCCTGGCCGGCACCGACTTTGCGCACGGCGAATCGACTGCCCTGTTCTCGTTTGCGGTGGGCGCCAACGGCCACCCGTTCCATCGCCACGCCGGCCATCGCATGTTCACCGCCATCACCGGCAGCAGCGGCGCGCAACTGCGCTTCTGCACCGCCTCGATGGAGCAGATCGAACAGGATCCACAGCACTTTCTGGCGGCGTTGCGGCATATCGATCTACCGGCCGACTGCCTATTCACCGTGCGCTTTGGCGGCGGCACCTGGCATCAGTTCGCACCACTCAAAGCGCAAGCCGCACACCCGGCATTTTTCGCACTGTCCTGCCACAGCGACGAGGCCGGCGGCGCGTTGAGCGATGCGGTGCGCGCACGCGTGCTGTCCGGCACCGCCGATATCGCCACGCTCACCGAACGCTGCCGGAGGCGGTGATCGGGCTACTGGCCTCGGCGCAGGCACGCGCGCTGCAGATCCCCACCGTACGCCTGTCGTTGGCCGCATCGCCAGGCAGCAGCAGGTCTGCATGGTGCGGCCGGCTGCGCGCGCTCAGCGGCAGGCTGCGCCAGGCAGTGAGCCGGCTGCGTCGACCGGTGGGGTTCGTTGCAATGGCACCGCAGCTGGCGCAGGTCAGCGTGCATGCCGAGCCCAAGACCGGCTCGCTACTGACCCGGCACCTGCAGGGCTTCGATCATCAGGACAGCGTACGTCTGCGCCTGCAGCCGCATCAGTTGCGTCAACGCGGTGCGCACACCTTGATGGCGTTGCTGCTGGAGGGGTTCACCGAGCGCGCGCCGCGCGGCGTGACCTGGTTGATGCGGCTGCGCAATGCGCTGGTGGCGCCGCTGCAGTTGCGAACTTCTCCGCTGGGCTGCCCGGTGTCTTCGTTGCTGTCGGCACAGCGCGACTGCCTGTTCGCAGGGCGATTCCCGGTACTTGCGCAAGACAACGCGCCACTGGATCGACGCGTGCAGGTATTGCTGGGCGCCGACGACCGCCACCTGGTCTTCCGCAGCAGCGTGGGCGTGGAAGTGCTGGAGGATGGCAGCGTGGAGCTCAGCCTGGAGACGCGCGTGGTCTGCCGCAACAGGTTTGGCCGCGTTTACATGGCCCTGGTGGACGGCGTGCACCATCGCTACATCGCACCGGCGCTACTGCGCACTGCCGCCCAGGCCCTGCTGGTGCCGGTACTGGAGACCACCGCAACACAGGCAACCGCGCGGCGCCCGTGAGCGGCCAGCGCACGCGGCCATCACCCGATCTTGCCTGACGGCTGCCTAGTCTTTGGGGCCCCAATCCAAGGAAGCTTTCCCATGCCGACTCTTCGCATGCGTATCACCGGCACCGACGACGACGCGCGTGCCATCGCCAACCTGCTGCAGAGCATCGAAGGCATCGAGCACGTGGAAGAAGTCGACGACCTGATGCCGCACCTGGATGACGACGATTCCAGCTCGGCCGGCCTGTCCGACGACGAAGGTCCGGGCAGCCACGAGTTCGAAGTGGAAGCCGGCAACGATGCCACTGCGCAGAAGGTGCGCGACGCCGTGCAGGA
Organism: Xanthomonas sp. WHRI 6108; assembly: GCF_040202385.2. NCBI lineage: Bacteria > Pseudomonadati > Pseudomonadota > Gammaproteobacteria > Lysobacterales > Lysobacteraceae > Xanthomonas > Xanthomonas sp. WHRI 6108. The sequence goes on from NZ_CP168198.1 coordinate 3,057,653, forward strand.
GCTGGCCCTGCAGCTGGACGTGTTTGTCGAGTACGAATTCGACGAAGGCTGAGCAGGCTGCGTACCGACTGCGCTCCGCTTGCGCGCAGTCGGTGTCTGGAGATGTTGCACACCATGCGCTGTACCGCGATCGCGTACAAGCAGCGCAACCAGGATCGACGTGTTACCGCGCAACGCGTCGAGTAACTGCCCGACGTAAGCGCCCTTTCTAAAACATGCGCAGCTAATACGGCATCGCCGACCAGCTACGCAGTCGATCACGACATCCGGCGCCGCCGCGCACGCCAGCGCCATGCCTGCAGCAGCAGCCAGCCGACGATCCCCCCCAGCACCAGCACCGGCAGCAACGCCGCCACTGCGCGGATCACGAAGGCCACGCTGGATGCGAAGACCTGGCCGAACTCGGCTGCCGCCTCGGCAATCTCGCCCCTGCCCTGCTCGCCACCGGTGCCGCGGAAATTGAGCGTCAGCAACTGCGTGCGCACGCGCCGTTGCTGCTGCGCGGCGTCCTGCTGGGTCTGCTGCGCTTCGGCCTCGATCTCGGCAAGCCGCTTGGACAGGGCCAGCAGATCGGTCACGGCCAGGTCGCGGCGCTGCTGCAGTTCGAGCAGGCGCGCATGTTCCTTTTGCAGGCGCGCCTGTGCCAGCCCGGTATCGGCGATCTGCTGCGCCAGATCCTCGGCACGCGTGCTGCGCGCGGCGACATCGCCATGCTGGCCGGCCAGTTGCACCATCGGCTCGATGCCGTCCGGAGCTAACCGCACGCTGACGCTGCCGCTGGGGTCGCGCCCACCGGTTTGTTCCACCGCCAGCAGCGCGCAGTCGCCGAACTGCGCCGACTGGCAGGCGGTGCGTACCGCGGCGATGCGTTGATCGATCTGATCGGCCGGCAGTTCGATGCGTACATCGTGCTCATACGCCAGCGCATTGCCTTGCGCGGCGGGCGGTGCCGGTGCCGGCGCCGGCGCGCCGCCGTCTGCCGCCATCTCGCCCGACGGCCTGGCACACCCGCTCAGCGCCCAGCCCAGCAGCAAGCCGACCGCGTACCACTGCATCCGGCGCCTCATCGGCTGGCTCCATCGGCCGCGTGCATGCTCTGCGCGGCCAGACCCGGCGCGGACGCACCGCGCAGCTTGACCGCCACACTGGCCTCGCCAGTCCTGCAACGCACGCCCGTGCTGAAAGGCGCACTGCCGCGCTGCGGGAAGTGGTGGTGATTGGCATGCTGCCGGTTGAAGCGATGGATTCCCGGCATCTCGGGCGCCGCCTGCAGGCGCAATGGCGCGCGCATGCCGGGCCGCAGCAGGCCGCCACGGCGACGGCATGACGCACACGTGCGCTCGCACGCCTCGGGGTTCGGCGCATCGGTGTCCGGGTCGAACGCGATGCGTCCGCAATGACAGCTTTGGGCGTCGTGCATGGTGATCCTCCTTGAAAGCGGCCACTCTAAACCAATGGCGGATGCGGACAAGCGCGCACATGCCTATGCTGGCGGATTGCTTCCATTGGAATCCACCATGCGTCAACGTCTGCTTGTCCTCGCCCTGCTCGCCGGCCTGAGCGCCTGCCAGCAGCAGCCCGAATCGCCGCGCGCCGGCACCCCCGATGCCGCGACGCAGGCTGCGCAGACGCCGGATGCGCGCTTTGCGGCGCTGTCCAAGCGCGCGCTCGACACCTGGATGCAGCTGTCGCCGGTCACCGCCACTCAGACCGGCGATCACCGTTTCGATACGCAGATCGACGATCTGAGCAGCGCAGGGCGCCAGCGCAGCCTGGAGGCCGGCAAGAAGCTATTGAGTGAGCTGGATGCCATCGAGGTGGCCAAGCTGTCGCGCGAGAACCAGGTCGATGCGGCCATTTTGCGCAACCAGCTGCAATCGGAAATCTGGAACACCGAGGTGCTGCAGAGCTGGGCCTGGGACCCGCAGGTCTACAACGGCCTGGCCGGCAGCGCGCTGTATGGCCTGATGGCGCGCGACTTCGCGCCGCTGTCCGAGCGCCTGAGCTCCGCCACACAGCGCATGGAGAAGATTCCCGGCATCTTTGCGCAGGCGCGCGCCAACCTGGACCCGGCCCGCGTGCCGAAGATCCATGCCGAAACGGTGGCCAAGCAGAACAAGGGCATCCTCAGCATCGTCGATACCTTCATCGCGCCCAATATCGGCCAGCTCGGCCCGATCGAAGCGGCCCGCGCGCAGGCCGCCATCGACGATCTGCGCAAGGCCGTGGCCGAGCAGCAGACCTGGCTGGATACCGTGCTGGTGCCCAATGCCAAGGGCGATTTCCGCGTCGGTGCGCAGATCTACGACCAGAAGCTGAAATTCGCGCTGCTGTCGTCGTTGTCGCGCGCCGAGATCAAGCAGCGCGCCGAGTCCGAGCTCAAGCGCGTCCGCAGCGAGATGTACGGCATTGCCCGCACGGCGCTCAAGGACAAGCCCGGCGCACCCAAACTGCCCGAGACGCCCAATGACGACCAGCAGCAGGCCGCCATCGAGGCGGCGCTGGAACTGGCCTATGCCGACAAGCCGGCACGCGACAAGGTGGTCGACGACGCCAAGGCCGCACTGGCGCAGTCCACCGAGTTCGTGCGCCAGAAGGATCTGATGACGCTGCCCGATTCGCCGGTGGACATCATCCTGATGCCGGAGTTCCAGCGCGGCGTGGCGGTGGCGTACTGCGATTCGCCCGGCCCGCTCGACAAGAATCTCAAGACCTTCTATGCGGTCTCGCCGATTCCCGACGACTGGAACGACAAGCAGGTCGATTCGTTCCTGCGCGAGTACAACAGCCGCATGATCCACCTGCTCAGCATCCACGAAGGCACCCCGGGCCATTACCTGGAAGGCTGGCATTCGGCCAAGTTCCCCTCCACGCTGCGCGCGGTGCTGCGCTCGGGCATGTTCGCCGAAGGCTGGGCGGTCTACACCGAACGCATGATGCAGGAACAGGGCTATCTGGATAACGACCCGCTGTTCCACCTGGTGCAGCTCAAGTTCTACCTGCGCACCATCGCCAACGCCATCCTCGATCAGGGCGTACATGTGGATGGCTGGGAACGCGACAAGGCGATGCACCTGATGATCCACGACACCTTCCAGCAGGAAAGCGAAGCGGCGGGCAAGTGGGTGCGTGCGCAGCTGTCGTCCGCGCAGCTGCCGACCTACTTCGTCGGCGTGCAGGAACATCTGGACACGCGCAAAGCGGTGCAGGACAAGCTGGGCAAGGACTTCAACCTGAAGGCGTACCACGACCAGATGCTGTCCTACGGCGCCCCACCGGTGCGCTTTGCACGCGAGTTGATGCTGGACCAGCCGATCGAGTGATTGATCCTTCTCCTACCGGGAGAACAAGCACTCTTCGCCCCTCGGGAGAAGGTGTCCCGCAGGGGCGGATGAGGGTGCGGGCGAAGCCTGGTGTGGCCGGAACTAGCGAGTGGCTTCGCCCCGTACCCTCACCCCAACCCCCGCTCAGCGCCCCCGGCCCGCGCTTGCGGCGCGGGCGCTCCAAGGCACGCGCGCCAGTGGCGCGCAAGCCGTGCCTTGGCGTCCCGGCAGGAGAGGGGCGTATTGCTGCGGTGGTTGCACGTTTGTGCAGCCCACTAATTTGCGCAGCCCACTAAACAGCGACCTCAGCCATCCGCTGCAACAAACCCGCCGGTCTGCCGCGCCCACAGGCGTGCATACAGCCCGCCCTGCGCGATCAGTTGCGCATGCGTGCCGGTCTCGACGATGCGTCCGGCATCCATCACCACCAGCCGGTCCATGCGCGCGATGGTGGAGAGGCGGTGCGCAATCGCGATGACGGTCTTGTTGCCCATCAACGCGTCCAGGCTATCCTGGATCGCCGCTTCCACTTCCGAGTCCAGCGCCGAGGTGGCCTCGTCCAGGATCAGGATCGGCGCATCCTTCAGCAGCACGCGCGCAATGGCGATGCGCTGCCGCTGACCGCCCGACAGCTTGACCCCGCGTTCGCCCACATAGGCATCGAATCCGCGCCGGCCTTCGCCATCGACCAGCGTGTCGATGAAGCCTTCCGCGCGCGCCTTGCGCACCGCTTCCAGCATCTGCGCGTCGCTGGCCTGCGGCCTGCCATACAGCAGGTTGTCGCGGATCGAACGATGCAATAGCGAGGTGTCCTGGGTGACCAGGCCGATCTGCCCGCGCAGGCTTTCCTGGGTAACCTGGGCGATGTCCTGCCCGTCGATGAGGATGCGCCCCTGCTCCAGGTCGTACAGCCGCAGCAGCACGTTGACCAGGGTCGACTTGCCCGCGCCCGACGGCCCGACCAGGCCGATCTTCTCGCCAGCACGCACCTGCAGGTCCAGCCCGGCGATCACCCCGCCGCGCTTGCCGTAATGGAAATGGATGTGCTCGAACTGCACCTGGCCGTGCGTCACCTGCAACGGCACGGCGTCGGGCGCGTCCTGCACCAGCACCGGCTGCGAGATGGTCTGCATGCCGTCCTGCACGCTGCCGATGTCTTCGAAGATGCCGTTGACCGTCCACATGATCCAGCCGGACATGTTGTGGATGCGGATCACCAGGCCGGTGGCCAGCGTGATCGCGCCCACGCTGATCTGGCCGCGGCTCCACAGCCACAAGGCCAGCCCGCAGGTGCCCACGATCAGGAAGCCGTTGGCCACCGCGATGGCGGTATCCATCGTGGTGGTCACGCGGGTCTGCCCGCGATGCTTCACCGCCAGCTCGTCGATCGCATCGCGCACATAGGCCTGTTCGCGGCCGGCATGGGCGAACAGCTTGAGCGTGGAGATATTGGTGTAGCCGTCGACGATGCGCCCGGTGGCCTTGGAGCGTGCATCCGACGCGATCCACGCGCGCGCCTTCATGCGCGGCACGAAGAACGCCATCAGCGCGACATATACCACCAGCCAGATCAGTAGCGGCAGCATCAGCCAAGGGTCGGCCTGCGCAAACAGCCACAGCGCGCTGCCGGTATAGACCACGATGTACCAGAGCGCATCGACCATCTGCACTGCCGATTCGCGCAGCGAGGTCCCGGTCTGCATCACCCGGTTGGCGATGCGGCCGGCGAAATCGTTGTTGAAAAAGCCCAGGCTCTGCCGTACCACGTAGTTGTGCATCAGCCAGCGCGAGCGGTTGCTCAGGCCCGGCACGATCGCCTGGTTGACCAGCAGGTTGTGCAGCCCGGTGAACAGCGGGCGCGCCACCAGCGTGATTGCCGCCATCCAGAGCAATTCGCCGGCATGACGGCGGAAGAAGTCCGCTCCCGGCCGCTCCGCCAGCATGTCGACGATGCGCCCGAGGAAGTCGAACATCGCCACTTCCACCAGGGCCAGCAACAGCCCGGCGATCAGCGTGGCCAGCAGGATCGGCCATAACGGCCGCAGATAATGCAGATAGAACCGCCACACGGTGCGCGGCGGCATTTCCCGCTCGATCGGCGGGAAGACATCGATCAGGGATTCGAACCAGCGGAACATCGCAGACACTTTCGGGAAAAACCGGGAGATCAGGCTAGCTGATCGCGCGTCAAGCTGCAGTGGCGCTGGCGTCGGGTTGCTGCAGCATCACCCGCACGGCAGGCTGCGCTGTGCGCGGCAGGCAACCGGCCCGTCGCATCGGTTCCGGTTGCCCGGGTCATGCGGCGTCGGTCGCGCTTATTCGCGGACACGTGCGAGCAGGCGGTTGACCTCGACCAGATCGAAATGGCCCGGATCGAAGCGCCCGCCCAGGGTGGCCAGCTCCTGCACATGTTGCGCATGCTCCGGGTCGGCGATGATCCGCAGCAAGGCCTGGTAGCTGTCGATTCCTTCGCTGCTCTCCGGCGGGCAGGCATTGGTGCCGTCCACGCAACGGGCCGCGCGCAGGCTCGCGTCCGGCGGCAGGATCGCCTCAACCTGGACGCGGTGCTGCCAACCCGCGCCGGCACCGTAGAAATAGTCGAACCGCTCCAGCTCGCCCACCGCGCTTTCGATGCTGACCCGGGCAGCATGCTTGAGCCGTGGCCGCTCCGGCACATCCAGCCCGGACTCGCCGTAGCGGCCGCCGCCCAGGTCGAATTCGTACGGATGCGCACCGTTCCAGCCCATCAGCGGTTGCAATACACGATGCAGCGTGGCCAGGCGCAGCGCTCCGGCCACCAGCACGCGGCGCCAGATCAACGGCGCGCTATCCACCAGCGAAACATGCAGCTGATATACCGGCGCAGGCGTGGGTACCGCCTGCTGTGCAACTTTCTTCTTGGCCTTGGTCATCGGGTCTTGGTCGTGTCTCTCAGTCGCCAGTATGGCGGCAGCGGCCCGCGCCTGCATGGCCCCGCTCCGTCAGCGCTGCGCCATGCGATGTGCGATGTGCGATGTGCAGCATGTCGCGCGATCACGCATCGACGATGCCGCCCACCGTCACGCCAGCATCATTGCGCCGCCGCCCTCGCCCGCCCGGATTTACGCCACACCCGCTGCACGCGCCGGCAGTCGCAGGCCGAACAACAGGTCATACAGGATCGGGATCAAGCCCAGCGTCACCAGCGTGCCCAGCGCCAGGCCACCGATCATGGTGATGGCCATTCCGGTCCACAGCGGCCCGGCAAACAGCATCAGCGGAATCAAGCCGACGATGCAGGTGAGCTTGGTCATCACGATCGGGCGCAGCCGCTTGACCGCTGCGGCGATCACCGCCTCGCGGCGTGGCAGGCCATCGGCAAGCTCGGCTTCGATGCGTTCCAGCAGCAGCACCGCGTTGTTGACGATGATGCCGGCCAGCGCCAGCAAGCCGAAGGTCGCCATGAAACCGAACGGATAGCCGGTGATCACCAGGGCCAGTGCCGCACCGATCAGCACGAACGGGACTGCCGACAGCACGATCAGCAGCTTGCGGAACGAGTTGAACTGCCACACGAACAGCAGCAGGATCGCGCCCAGTGCGTGCGGCATGTATTGGAGCAGGGCCTGGTTGGCCTCGGCAGAATCCTCCAGCTCGCCACCGATCTCCAGCCGATAACCGGGTGGCAGCTTGAGCGCGGCCATCGGCACCGACAGGCGCTCGACGATCTCGGTCGCGGTCAACTGCGGGTTGCGTGCGGTCACGGTGATCGCACGGCTCAGGTTGCGCCGCTGGATCGCCGACGGCTCGCTGTCGTGCAGCACCGTGGCGACCGCCGCCAGCGGCACCGGCGCACCGCCGGCTTGCGGGTACACCAGGGTGTCGCCAGGTGTGCCGTCGGCGGCGCGTTCCTGCGCACTGCCACGCCACACCACGGCCACCGAGCTGCCATCGTCGCGCAACAACGAGGCATCCACGCCGCTGTAGCGCGCCTGTAGCGCCTGCGCAATGTCCTCGCTGCTCACCCCGGCACGCCGCGCCCTGAGCTGGTCCACTTGCACCACGTAGCGCGGAATGCGCGCCTGCCAGTCGTCCTGCACATCCACGGTGCCCGGCAACGCGCGCAGCGCCTTTGCAATCGCAGCGGCGCTGCTGCGCAGTACCGTCTCGTCGGGGCCGACCACGCGATACACCGCCATGCCGGCTTCGGTCGCGCCCAGCGAAAACCGCTTCGGCTCGGCGCGCACGGTGGGGAAGTGGCTGCGGACATGCGCACGTGCCCGCGCTATCACTGCATCGAGATCGGTGCCCGGGCGCACGCTCACGGTGAAGTACGCCATGTTGGCCGCCGGCAGCGGGGGATTGAGGCCCAGCACGATGCGCGGGCCGCCATCGGCGACATAGCCGATGCTGTCCACCACCTCCGGGTTGGCGCGCCGATCGGCCAACCAGCGGCTCAGCGCGCGCACCGTGCGCAGGGTTTCACGCGTATCGCTGCCTGCCTGCAAGGTCACCGGCATCTGGAACTGCAGACGATCGGACTTGGGCAGAAAATCGTAGGGAATCGATACCAGCACCGCGACCGCCACCGCCAGCATCGCCGCCATGCCGGCGATAAACAGCGCCTTGTGCATCAGCACGCGCTCGATGAGGCGGCGGTAGCCACGATAAAAGCGCGACGGCTCCTGTTCGCTGCCGTGTGCGACATGTGCCTTGGCGAAATACATGCACAGCAGCGGCGTCACCGTGATGCTGAGCAGCCACGAGCCCAGCAAGGTCACGCCAAGCACGGTAGCCAGCGAGCGCAGATATTCGTTGGTGCTGGTCTGGCCGAAGAAGAACGGCGAGAACGCCAGCACGATCACCAACGATGAGGTCAGCAACGGGGTGGCCAGGGAGCGGCCGGCGTCGATGCAGGCCTGACGGCGCTGTTCTCCGGCAACCAGGCGGCGTTCGATGTCTTCGGCAATGACAATACCGTTGTCCACCAGCAGGCCGAGCGCCAGGATGATCGCCGCGATCGACACCGTCTGCAGCTCCACGCTCAGCACGCGCATGACGATCAGCGAGGCGAAGATGGTCAACGGCACGATCGCGCCGACGATCAGGCCGGTGCGCCAGCCCAGGAACAGCATCACTACCGCCATGACGATGACGATGGTCTCGCCCATGACGTGGTGCATCTTGCCCATCTCGCGCTCGACCACGTCGGCCTGGAAGGTGACCACGTGCTGCGCAAAACCTGCGGGCAATTCCTGCGCGGTCTGGCCCAGCTTGGCGCGCAGCGTTTTGCCGAAGTCGGCGATATTGCTGCCGGGCTTCATCGAGACCGACACCACCACCGCCGGCTGGCCCTGGTAGACGGCAGCGCTTTCCGGCGGATCGGCAGGCATCACCTGTACCTGCGCCAGCTCGCCCAACGCCACTTCGCGCACGCCATTGGCATTGGGTGTCGGCAAGGTCAGCAACAGGTTCCGCAACTGCGCAGGCGAGCGTATCTCCCCGGAAGTCGCAACCGTCATCGCCAGCCCGGACACCGTCGCCAGCCCGCCGGAGGCCACCACATTCTGCGAGCGCAACTGCGCCATCACGCTGGCAGGGCTCAGTCCGGTCGCCAGTAGCCGCGCGCGATCGAACGCCACATACACGCGCTCGTCCTGCAGCCCGTACAACGCCACCTGCTCCACGCCAGGCAGGGTATACAGCTGCTCGCGCAGGCGCCGCAGCGGCCCACGCATCTCGCTCATCGAATAGCCTGGTGCGGTGACTGCGATCGAGGCCACCGACACCCGTCCGAAGTCATCGTCGACCAACGGTCCCTGCGTGCCCGCAGGCAGTTGCGCACCCGCCTCGGCGGCCTTGGCCCGCACGCGCTGCCACAACGCCGGCAGATCCTGCACATCGTCGTAGGCGGTCAGCTGCACGATCGCGCTGCCTGGCCGCACCGTGCTCACGATGCGCTTGATGCCGGCCAGTTCGCGCAGGCGCTCTTCGAGGGGGCGCGCCAACAGGGTTTCCACCTGCTCGCTGGGCATGCCCGGAAACGCCACCGACACAATGGTGTCGCGCACGGTGACCGAGGGTTCTTCCTGCGAGGGAAAACCGACGAACGCCACGATGCCGCCGAGCAGGATCATCACTGCCGCGAACAAGGTCAGCCGGCTCGACCTCATCGCCATCCGGGTCAGCATCATGGCGCCTGCCCTCCGCTCAGCTTGGTTTGCATCTGCAACGGCGCCACCGGCTGGCCATCGATCAAGAAGCCCACGCCTGCGCTGACCACTTGGTCGCCGGCCTGCAGCCCGCGCCGGACCTGGATGCGGCCGCCGACGATCGACCCGAGCTCGACTGCGCGCTCGCGCACGATCCGCTGTGCCGGCTGATACACGAACACGCTGGCCCGTTGGCGATTGAGCCTGGGCAGTACCGCAGACAGCGGTACGCTGGGCGTGCTCGCAGCCTGCGCGGGCAACTGCAGCAACACACTGTCGCCACTGCGCATCGCGTGCGGCGCGCGCACCACCTCCAGAATCGCCAGCGCAGTGGCACCGTTGTCCAGCCGGCTGGACAGGCTGCGCAGGCGCAATGTCAGCGGCACCGCAGGCTCGTCGGCCAGCGTGGCCTGCACGGTCTGCCCAGGCGTCAGCCCGGCGGCAGCAACAGGCGGCAGATTGGCGAGCAATTGCAGATGCGCCTGCCCTTCCAGCTGCAACACTGCCTGCCCCGCCCCCACATCGGCCTGCGGTTGCTGCAGGCGTGCGACCACGGCGCCATCGAAGGGTGCGCGCAGCTCACCAAGACGCGATGCACGCCGCGCCAGCGCCAGGTCGGCCTTTGCCACCTGCAGTTGCGCGGTTGCCGCATCCGCCGCCGCGCGGGCGGCGGTCAGCGTCGCCGCCGAACTGGCACCATCGTCGAACATGGCGTGCTGCTGGCGCAGTTGCAGCTGCCGCTCGCCGGACTGCGCCATCGCCGCGCGCAGGTTCGCGTCGGCCTGCTGCTGGCGCAATTGCAGCGGCTCGGCATCCAGGCGTGCCAGCACCTGCCCTTTCTCTACGCGGTCGCCCACATCCACCAGCACGGCGGCGATGCGTCCGCCGCTCTCGAACGCCAACTCGGCCCGTTGTTGCTGACGCGCCATTGCCGGCACCTGCAGCCACCCATCGCGGCCGGAGCCGAAGCGCTCCAGCTTGACCGCCCGCGGGGTCTCGGCCGCCGGCGCATCCGGCCGGCTGCAGCCGGCCAGCACCAGCAACAGACCGCAACACACCATGGTGCGAAGAACATCCATCATCACGCTATCCCCTGCCATGTGCCGTTCAGCGGCTGTAGGTCACTGCAACCGTGCCGCCGACAAAACTGCGGCGTGCAACCAGCGGGCTGTCCGTGGCGTTGTCCGCATAGCGGGTGCCGGTCACGCTCACGGTGGTGGCCCAGTGATCGCCCAGCGCATGCGTCCAGCTGCTGCCCACCGCGGCGGCATACACCCCGGATCCGGTACTGAAGGCCTGCCAGCGCGTCCGCGCCGCCTGCGCGTCGGTGACCCCGAAATAGGCCTGGTTGAAGCGACGATCGCCGGCATGCACATCCAGATCCAGCGTCACCGTGTCGCTGGCGCCATGCAGCAGGGTGAACTCCACGCCGGCGCGATAGCGGTTGCGCCGCGCGTCCTGCTTGAGCGCGAATTCGGCTTCCGCGTTGACGTTCATGTACGGCGTGATCCGCTGCATCACCAGTGTGCGTGCGGTGACCGACCCCGGTACATCGCCCATGCCCGCCAGCACGCGCGAACCCGGACGCCAGTCGCTGTCGCGTTGCAGGCGGCCCAGGTCGTAATACAGCGGCTGCGACAGATAGAAGCCGGAATCGCTCTGGAACTGCAGACCCGCGCCACGCGCGGTGTCAAAGAACAGCATGCCGCGCTGGACCACCAGCACCGGGTTGGCCTGCACGCGCGCGCGCTCGGCGCCGGCATACCGCGGTGCCGCAACCGCTGCCGCGCCCACGGTGAGATCGGTGTGGTCGCCCAACAGCCGCGAGCTGCCGGTCAGATCGGTCTGCGCGTGCGCGAGGCATGGCAGCAGCAGGCTGGCAACGAACGGCCAGGCACGCAGTGTGGTGTCACGAGGCAGCTGCATGGAAAACAGGATGGCCATGAAAATCTCCGTCAGCGATCAGGAAAGGGATGGCAGGCAAACGCCGTAGAACGCCTGAAACAGGGCAATCCGGCTCAATAGGCGTTGGCGTGCGGTGGTCAGGTAATCCAGTTGCACCTGCGTGGCGCGCAGGCGCTCGGTCAGCAGCGTGGTGCGATCTTCCAGGCCTGCCTCCACGCGCCTGCTGAGCCGTGTCATGCGCGATTGCTCACGCTCGGCCTGCGCACGTGCACGCGGTTCGGAGTCGGCCAGGGTGGCGTGCGCGTCGAGCGCATCGGCGACCTCGCGGAAGGCGGACTGGATCGCCTGTTCGTAGGCCGCGACATCGGCGCGCTGGCGCAGCTGCGCCAGCGCGAGATTGGCGCGGTTGCGGCCGCCGTCGAACAACGGCAGGTTCAATTGCGGGCTGAAGCTCCACATGCCGTGGCCGGCGGAAAACAACCCGTTCAAGCCATCGCTGGCGGTGCCCACGCTGCTGCTCAGGGTGATCGATGGAAAGAACGCGGCGCGTGCTGCGCCGATGTCGGCGTTTGCCGCGCGCAGTTCCAGCTCCGCCTGCTGGATGTCCGGGCGTTGCAGCAACAACGAGGAATCCAGCGCACGCCACGCCGTGCTGGGTGTATCTGCGGCAATCAGGCGCTGCAGGTCGCCCGGCACCGGCAAGCTGTCGTAGCCAACCAGCAGTTGCAGCGCGCGCAATGCCGCAGCGTGATCGTCGGCGCCCTGCAAGGCCGCAGCATGGGCCTGATCGGCCTGATGCTGCTGGCCATCGCGCTGGTCGCGCGCGATCAGCCCAATCCGGTACTGCCGCTGTGCGATGGCCAGCAGCGCAGCGCTGTCGGCATCGGCTGCTTGCAGCTGCTGCAGCGCCTGGCTGCTTGCGCGTTCGGTGGTGTAGGCGCGCAGCACCTCGGCAACCAGCGCGCCCCGGGCCGCATCGCGCCCATGGGTGCTGGCCAGATAGCGCTGCCGCGCCGCCTCGGACATGGCCTGCAGCTTGCCGAAGAAGTCCAGCTCGAGATTGCCGATGCCGGCGTTGGCAACGACCAGATCCTGCGCGTAGCGCGCGTCCAGGGCCGGATCGTCGAAGCGCTGCCGCACCTGTTGTGCACCCACGCCGATGCTTGGCACGCGCGCGGAGCGCTCGATACGGTACTGCGCCCGTGCCTGCTCCACCTGCAAGGCAGCGCGACGGAAGTCGCTGTTGTGCGCAAGCGCGCGTTGCAGCAACGGGCGCAGATCGCGATCCGGTGCGAACGTCTGCACAAACGCGCGTTCCTGCAGATTCAGCTCGATCCCCGCCGGCTCGCTCGGTCCCACAGCGGCCATCGCCTGCTGGCTGCCGAAGGTGCCCGGCACGGTCACCGCCGGTCGCTGGTAAGTCGGCGTCAATGAACAGCCGCCCAGCAACATGGCGATTGCCGCATTACGCAGGGCGCGGAAACAACGAGGCGCGGTCATTTGTGGAATCATGATGTCGGAGCACACGAGCCAATCTCGACCGACATCCTCGACCTGCAGCGTCCAGGTTGTTTGCGGGAATTATCCAGATTTGATCGAGACGACAGGGCAACACGCCATGACAGGCAAAAAGGTTCTGCTGGTGGAAGACGATGCAGACAGCGCCAGCATCCTGGACGCCTATCTGCGTCGCGACGGCTTTGACGTTGCCATCGCCGGAGACGGCGAGCGGGCGATTCACCTGCATCGTCAGTGGGCGCCGGATTTGGTGCTGCTGGACGTGATGCTGCCCAGGCTCAGCGGTATCGAAGTGCTGTCGGCGATCCGCCGCGCCAGCGATACGCCGGTCATCATGGTCACCGCCATTGGCGACGAGCCGGAGAAGCTGGGCGCACTGCGCTATGGTGCCGACGACTACGTGGTCAAGCCGTACAGCCCCAAGGAAGTGGTGGCGCGCGTCCATGCAGTGCTGCGCCGAAGCGTGGCGGTGCGTGCGCCGGGCGAGCCGCTGCGGCATGGCCGCCTGAGTGTGGACCTGGCTGCGGTGGTGGCCACCGTGCACGACCCGGCCGGGGCTCAGCTGGCACTGGACCTGACCCCGACCGAATTCAACCTGCTCGCCATCCTGCTCAAGACGCCGTTCAAGGCATTCACCCGCAGCGAACTGCTCGATGCCTGCCTGCCCGACAGCGATGCACTGGAACGGGTGGTGGATTCGCACATCCACAACCTGCGCCGCAAGCTGGAGGTGCACGGCATCACCGGCGTGCTGGTCACCGTGCGCGCGGTGGGATACCGCTTCCAATGAATGCCCTGCGGCGCTTCAACGCCTGGCGCCGGCAAGCGCCGCTGTGGATGTGGGTGGGCGTGCGGATGAGCGCACTGGCAGTGGTGACCGTGGTGGTGATCGCCTTCGGCATGTGGTGCTACTTCAACCTGCGCGACAGCCTGATCCTGGGCAAGCTACCGGCGGCGGCCCGCACCGAAATCGAACAACTGCGCGAACAGCCGGTCGCCAACGAGGCACGCCTGTGGCAACTGCTGCAGCAGTACTACGATGTGGAAAATTTTCTGCCCGGGCTGGCCAACCCTGACTGGTGGACGCTGTGGGCCATGGTCGCCCTCTCCATCCCGGTGATCCTGGTCTGCGGGCTGCTTGCATCGCGTCCGTTGTCGCGGCAATTTTCCCAGGTGGCCAGGGCCGCGCATCGGGTCAGCGATGGCGACTTCGGCGCACGCGCGCAGGTGGTGGCAGGCGCACCGGACGAGCTCACGGCGCTGGCGGACGACTTCAACGCCATGGGCGGCAAACTGCAGCAGTACGAACGCGAACTGCGCGAGTCCAGCGCAATGCTGGCACACGAACTGCGCACCCCGCTCAACGCAGCGATGGGCCGCGTACAGGGCATGCTGGACGAGGTCTTCCCGCGCGATCCCGAGCAATTGCGCCTGGTCCATCGCCAGCTGGAACAGATCAACCGGCTGATCGGCGACCTGCATCTGGTGTCGCTGGCGCGTGCCGGCCAGCTGGTGCTGGAGCCGGACAGTTTCGATCTGCATGAGCTGATTGCCGAGCGGGTGGAATGGGCAGGCCCGACAATCCGCGCGTTGCAGACGACGGTCACCGCGCCGGCACCTTCCGGGCTACGCGTGTGCGCAGACCGCCATCGCCTGGGCCAGGTGTTTTCCATCCTGATCGACAACGCACTGCGCTACGCCGCCGCAGGCAAGGTGCTGGATATCGAGTTGCGCCGCGATGGTGCGCATGTGCTGGTCACGCTCGGCGACCGTGGCCCCGGCGTGGAGCCTGCGCAGCTGCCGCACCTGCTGGACCGCTTCTGGCGCGCGGACAGTTCACGCGCGCGCCATTCCGGTGGCAGCGGCCTGGGCCTGGCGATCGCATCGGCCATCTGCCAGGCGCACGATGGCCGCTTGATCCTGGGCAATCGCGCCGGCGGCGGGTTGTTGGCCAGCGTGCAACTGCCGTTGTCGCGCTGAGGCGTTCGCGCGATTACGCCGCCACGCTTGCGTCGGCCTGGCATGCCAGGCCGCTGCGAGGATCAGCGCTGCTGCAGGCTCGGCACCGCAGCGGTCACGTCGGCATGGCGACGCATGATCCAGTTGAACAGCGGCGTGGCCATCAGCGTGGAGAGGATCGCCATCAGCACCAGCACCGAGAACAGGCCTTGTTCGATCACACCGGCCTGCAACCCGATGTTGATGATGATCAGTTCCATCAAACCGCGTGCATTCATCAGCGAGCCGATCGCCATCGCATCGCGGTTGTTCTCGCCGGTGATGCGTGCGGCGGCCCAGCAGGCCAGTCCCTTGCCGATGAACGATGCGGCCAGAATCGCCACGCCGGCCAGCATGATCTGCGGCTGCAGCAACACGCTCAGTTGCGTCTTCAAGCCGGAATAGGTGAAGAACATCGGCAGCAGGAACACCACCACGAACGGCTGCATCATCTCGCGCAATTTTTCGGTCAACGCGCCCCTGGGCAGGCAGACGCCGAGCAGGAAGCCGCCGAAGACTGCATGGATGCCGATCGCATCCATCGCCCAGGCGCTGAGGCAGAACAGCATCAGGATGACCGCCAACACGCCATTGCTCAGCGGTTGGTCCTGCACCACGTAACGCTCGAGACGACGCAGCAGATGCCGGCCGACAAAGATCATGAACGCCGCATACGCAACGCCGCCGCCGATGGCCAGATAGGCGCTGCCCCAGCTGCCGCCGAAGCTGGCCAGCACCACGGCAAGAATGCACCACGCCGCCGCATCGTCGAACGCACCTGCAGTGAGTGCCAGCGTGCCCAACGGGCTATTGGTCAGCCCGCGCTCGTGGATGATGCGCGCCAGCATCGGGAAAGCGGTAATCGCAATGGCCGCGCCTAGGAACAGCGAGGCCTCCATCAACTTGGCTTTTTCCGAGAACAAGCCCTCCACGTTGATCAGCCACGGACACATCGCGAAGGCCAATGCGAACGGCACCGCGATCCCGGCCAGCGACACGCTCATCGCACTGCGATAGCGTGCGCGGAAATGATCGCTGCGGAAGTCGGTGCCGACCAGGAACATGTACAGGCCCACGCCGAACTGGGCCAGCACATACAGCACGTCCAGCGTCTGCTTGGGAAACAGCGCCGCCTGCACATCCGGCAGTAATATGCCGAACAGCGACGGTCCCAACGCCACGCCGGCAATCATCTCGCCGACTACCTGCGGCTGCCCCACCCGCTTGGCCAGCAATCCCACCAGACGACAGATCAGCAGGATCACCGCAGCCTGCAAGAAGAAATACACTGACATCTGCGGAGTGGTCATGCGTTGGGCAACATCCCTGAGAAGTGCGCGGATCATAACGAGCCGTGCCGGCCGGCGATAGCCATCGTGCAGCTGGCGCCAAGGCACCGGCGGGCGCCGGCACGCCTGCAGCGGCAGGCCCGATCACGTGACGCCTGCGCGCCGAGCCCGGTTGCCGGCGCGTTCTGTGATCAATGCCTGCTGCAGCCCACATCGCGGCGCAGATGGCACACCAAAGCGCCGCAATCGGTTGGGGATAACGTGGACACCAAACCGATACTGCACTGGCCGCCGGCCACTACACGCTCCGTGCAGTGACCGTGCCCCGCTTGCAGGACGAGGGATGTGTCACTTGTGTCCCGTTTGCTCCGCTGCCACCGGCGTCAACACCAGGTCCTGGAAATCGAAGCTGAAATCGGTCAGCGGCGAGATCGCCTCCATCCGCATCTCGCGCACCGCACCATCCGGGGTCAGCGCGAAATTGACGAAGGCATCGGCATTCAGGCTGCGATCGTCCCAGCGCACGATGAAGCTGTCGTGCTGCCAATGCTCCAGCGTGCCGATCAATTGCGCGGTCTTGGAAAACTGCAGGCGCAGGCGCTTGCCGTCCTGACGGATCACCACGTCGCCATACCACGGGTCGCGATAGGTCGCCGCATAGCTGCGCAGCGGCAGCGACGGCGTGGAGCGCGCTGCGCGTGCGTCCTGATGTTTCTTCCAGCTGGTGTCCGCATCGCCGTCGGCCTTGGCCACCGCCTTGGCATAGGCGGCGATCCAATCGGTGGCCGGCACCTGCAAGAATGCATCCAGCACCTGCAGGGTCACCGCATTGAAGGCCGCACCGATCTCCTGATTGGTCAGCACCACCACGCCCAGTTGCTGGTCGGGCACCAGCGTCAGCCGCGACACCATGCCCGGCCAGCCGCCGGTGTGCCACACCAGCCGATGGCCGCGGTAATCGCTCAGGCTCCAGCCCTCACCGTAGCCGGAAAAATTGGGGCGTGCTGCCGCCAGCTCCGGCACGGCTGGGTCGGCAATCGCGATCGGTGTGATCATCGACCACATCTCCTGCTGCCGTTTGGCACTGAACAGCGGCGTGCCATCGGGCAGGACGCCGCCGGCCAGTTGCACCTTCATCCACAACGCCATGTCGTGCGCGCTGGAATAGATGCCGCCGGCACCGGAGTTGTTGGACCAGGTCAGCGGCGCGACCGTGCGCAGCTCGGTGAAGTCGTACTTGGCATGGCCCACGGCCGCGTTGTCGCCCGGCTGCAGATGGTCGGCATTGAAGCGCGTACCGCGCATGCCCACCGGGGCGAAGATGCGTTGCTGCAGAAACGCCGCATAGGTCTGCCCGGAGACCTGCTCGATCACCTTCTGCGCCACCGCATACAGGATATTGTCGTAGGCGTAGCGATCGCGGAAACCGCCCTTCAGCGGCACCTTGGACAGGCGCTGCACCACTTCGTCGGTGCTGTAGCTGGTGGTCGGCCAGAACAACAGATCGCCCGCGCCCAGGCTCAGGCCGCTGCGGTGCGCGAGCAGATCGCGCACACGCATCTCGCCGCTGACGTACGGGTCGGACATGCGGAACCATGGCAGGTGGTCGATGACCTTGTCGTCGAGCGAGAGCTTGCCCTCGTCGGCCAGGATCGACAGCGATGCGGCAGTGAAGGCCTTGGTGTTGGAGGCGATCGCAAACAGCGTGTCGGCCTGCACCGGCGCAGGCTTGCCGATCTCGCGCACGCCGTAGCCACGCTCCAGCACCACCTGCCCATCCTTGACGATGGCCACCGCAATGCCGGGCACATCGAACTGCTTGCGCACGCGTTCCATCTGCGCGTCGAACTGCTGCATGCCGGCGGGAAGCTCGGCCGCCTGCGTCGTCACCAAGCTTGCCAGCATCAGCATGCCTCCACTCAGCCATCGGTTCACGGTCACTGTCGCACGTCCTCTCATTCGCTCAGGTCGATCCGCCGGCACTGTCCAGCGACAGCGGCAGCGGTGCCACCAACACGCCGTTGCCATCGGCATACAGCCAATGGCCGGGCACGAAGGCCACGCCGGCAAAATTCACCGGCACATCCACATCACCCAGATCGCGGCGCTCGGTGCGGCGGGGGCAGGCGCCCAGCGCCAGCACGCCTAGCGGCAGCGTGGCCAGGATCTCCACATCGCGCACGCAGCCGTGGATCAACACGCCGGCCCAGCCGTTGGCGACCGCCTGCATCGCGATCTGGTCGCCCAGCAGCGCGTGCTTCAACGAGCCCTGCCCGTCCACCACCAGCACGCGGCCGTCGCCAGGCGTGGAGGCCAGCTCGCGCACCCGCGAGTTGTCCTCGAAACAGCGCACGGTAACGATCGGCCCGGAAAATGCCGCACGTCCGCCATAGGAGCGGAACAACGGTTCGGCGATGCTCACCTCGGGAAAGCGGTCACACAGATCGGGCGTGGTCCAGGTCATCGCTGCGGTCCGAAAGTGGCGATCTGCGATGGTAGCGGCATGGCCGCGTCCGCGTAAGCCGCCGATCGCCCCGCCGGCTGGCCGGGCGGTGCCTGCATCGAGTGCACAACGCCTGCATGCCGCCGCGCGCCAACGGCCGCGCCTGCCTGGCAGTGCGCGCAAGCGTTTGGGGCCGCGCTGCTTCGCCGCGGAGCCGGCGGGGCTATCATCTGGGCGGCTTGCCACATCTGTGCGTCTGCGAACATGCCAGGCGCGCGCTCACGCCAACGTGGAATCTGTCATGACCGATCTGTTCGCCGCCACCCCGCCCGCGCTCGATGGCATCCACGTCGGTATCGGCGGCTGGGTGTATGCGCCATGGCGGGCGGGGATGTTCTATCCGCAAGGGCTGGTGCAGCGCCGCGAGCTGGAATACGCAAGCCGCCACGTCACCGCCATCGAGATCAACGGCACGTATTACGGGACGCAGCAACCGGCCACCTACGCGAAGTGGCGCGACCAGGTGCCGCCCGGGTTCGTCTTCTCGGCCAAGGCACCGCGCCGCATCACCCAGTCGCGCAGACTGGCCGGCACCCAGGCGCAGGTGGACGACTTCATCGGCGGCATTGTCGAGCTCGGCGACACGCTGGGGCCGCTGGTGTGGCAGTTCGAACAAGGGCATCGGCTGCAGGCCGACGACCTGGACGCCTTCCTGTCGTTGCTGCCCAAACGTGCCGGCAAGCGCGTGCTGCGCCATGTGCTGGAAATCCGCGACCACGACGCAGTGGATGCCGCGCTGCTGGCATTGGTGCGCCGGCATGGGGTGGCCACGGTGTTCACCGATTCGGACGAGCATCCGTCCTTTGCCGATCTGTCCACCGACTTTGTCTATGCGCGGCTGATGCGCAGCCAGGCGCGCCTGCATGCCGGCTACCCGGCGCCGGCACTGGCGCGCTGGGCCGAGCGCATCCAGGCCTGGCGGCGCGGCGACGATGTGGCGGACCTGCCGCATATCGACGCATCGATCCACGCCGCAGCCACGCCGCGCGAGGTGTTCGTGTTTTTCATCAGTGCTGCCAAGGAGCGCAATCCGGCCGCGGCGATGGCGTTGCTGCAGGCGTTGGGGGCGCGCTGACAGGGGCGTTGCGTCGCGTCTTCGGCGACAATGGCGCATGCCCACGACCGACCTGCGCAAGGCGCAACTGCAAATCCATTTCTGCGTCCTGCTCTGGGGCATCACCGCGATCCTGGGCAAGCTGATCACGCTGCCCGCGTTGCCGTTGGTGTGGTGGCGCATGTTGATCGTGGTGGTGGCGCTGGCGCTATTGCCGCGGGTGTGGCGCGGACTGCGCGGGTTGTCCGGACGCGTGGTGCTGGGCTATTGCGGCATCGGCGCCCTGGTGGCCCTGCACTGGCTGACCTTCTACGGCGCGATCAAGCTGGCCAATGCCTCGGTGGCGGCGACCTGTATTGCACTGGCGCCGGTGTTCACCGCCGTGATCGAGCCATGGGTGACGCAACGCCCCTTCCGCCCGCGCGAACTGCTGTTCGGCCTAGCGGTGTTGCCCGGCGTGGCGCTGGTGGTCGGCGGGGTGCCGGATGGCATGCGTGCCGGCGTGGTGGTCGGCGCGATTTCGGCGGTGTTCGTCGGCCTGTTCGGTTCGCTCAACAAGCGCATGGTCGCGCATGCCGACCCGCTCACCGTCACCGCACTGGAGCTTGGCGCCGGCACCTTGACCCTGACGGTGCTGGCGCCGGCCATGCCGTTGTTGCTGCCGTCGCTGCATGGCGACCTGATGATCATCCCCAGCCTGCACGACGGCGTCCTGCTGCTGGTGCTGTCGCTGGCCTGTACGCTGCTGCCGTTTGCGCTGGCCCTGGTGGCACTGCGCCATCTCAGCGCCTACTCGGTGCAGCTGGTGACCAACCTGGAACCGGTCTACGCCATCGTGCTGGCGATCGCCCTGCTCGGCGAGCAACGCGAGCTGACCGTGCAGTTCTATCTCGGCGTGGCGATCATCCTCGGCGCGGTGTTCCTGCATCCGGTGCTGGAACGCCGGCGCAAGATCGTGCATCCGGAGCTGCTCGGCACTGCCGAGGCGAAGAACATCGTCGACTGACCGCACGGCGCAACCAACAAACGCCACCGTCGCAGCGGCCCAGGCCGCGACCGACCTTATCGATGACGCACCCGCGTGCGCACGCCACCTACCCCAACGCCACCACCTGGTCGCGCCCGCCACGCTTGGCCGCATACAGAGCCTGGTCGGCGCGCTTGATCACCGCGTCCACGCTTTCCTGCGGATGCAGCGTGGCCACGCCGATACTCACCGTCACCGGCAGCGCGATCGTCATCACCGCCACGCTCTGGCGCAGGTATTCGCACTGCACGCGCGCCTGCAGCAGATCCACGTTGGGCAGCAGCAGCACGAACTCCTCGCCGCCATAACGCGCAATGGTGCCGGCACCGGCCACATGCGCGCGCAGCAACGCCGACAGTTCGCGCAGCACCACATCGCCCTGGTCGTGCCCATGCACGTCGTTGACGGTCTTGAAGTGGTCCACGTCCAGCAACGCTACCGACAACGGCTGGCCTGCCGCACGCGTCTGTTCCATGGCCGCGGCCAAGGCCACTGAAAACGCGCGTCGATTGGGCAAGCCGGTCAGCGGATCGGTGCGGGTCTGCTCGACCAGATCGGCATTCAGCGCGTCCATCTGCGCGTAATAGCCGGCCAGCTGCTGCTCGTACCATTCGCGCTCGTGCAATTGCTGGCGCAGGCGCTTGCCGGCCAGGCGCAGTTCCAGCAGATGCGCGGCCTGCCGCGACAATGCCTGCAGGGCAGCACGCTGCTCTTCGCGCAGATGCGCCGGGGTCTGGTCGAAGACGCAGAGCGAGCCCAGCGCCATGCCCTCGCTGGTCACCAACGGCGCGCCGGCATAGAAGCGTACCGCCGCGCTGCCGGTCACCATCGGATTGTCGTGGAAGCGCGGGTCGAGCAAGGTGTCGTCGACCATCATCACTTCGTCCGGGCGCAGGATCGCATGCGCGCAGAACGAGATGTCGCGCGATGCCTCGCTGCGCGGCGCGCCATGCGCGGACTTGAACCATTGCCGCTGTTCGTCCACCAGCACCACCGCCGCCATCTGCGTCTCGCACAGCGTGGACGCAATCATGGTGAGGTCGTCGAAGGCACGCTCGGGCGGCGAATCCAGCACTTCGTACTGACGCAGCGCTGCAAGCCGCTCGGCTTCGTTGTCCGGCAATGTCGGTTTGATCACTCTGCCCGCTCCCCAGCTGGCTGTCGGCGGCGGAAGTATGACCGAGCCGGTCATGCACGGCCATCGGGTTGCGCCTGCGCAGCCGATGCACCGTGCTGTTGCGGTTCAGTCCAACGCGCGAAAAACGCTCACCAGTCGGTGCGTTGCGGCAGCAGGCCGCGCAACTCCGCATCGCTGAGGTTGCGCCACTGCCCGGGCTTGAGCGCGGCCAGCTTGATGTTGTCGATGCGCACCCTGCGCAGCTGGGTCACGCGGTAGCCGAATTCGGCGGACATCAGGCGGATCTGCCGGTTCAAGCCCTGCTCCAGCACGATGCGGAAGCCGAACTTGGCGATGCGCGCGGTGCGGCACGGCAACGTGGTCTCGTTGTGGATGCGCACGCCACGCGCCATGCCGCGCAGGAATTCGTCGGTGACCGGCTTGTTGACCGCCACCAGATATTCCTTCTGGTGGCGATTTTCCGCGCGCAGGATCTCGTTGACGATGTTGCCGTTGCTGGTCATCAGGATCAGACCTTCTGACTCCTTGTCGAGCCGGCCGACCGGGAAGATGCGCTGCTCGTGGCCGACGAATTCGACGATGTTGCCCTTGACCGAACTTTCGGTGGTGCAGGTGATGCCCACCGGCTTGTTGAGCGCGATGTAGACATGCTTGCGGCCACCGGGCTTGCTGGCGGCGCGCGTGCGCAGCGGCTGGCCGTCCACCAGCACGGTGTCGTCCTCGCCCACCACCGCACCGGTGCCGGCAGCCACGCCATTGACGGTGACCCGGCGTTCGCCGATCAGGCGATCGGCCTCACGGCGGGAGCAGAAGCCGGTTTCGGCAATGTATTTGTTGAGTCGGGTCGTCATCGGCCGATTATCGGCGATTTGGAGCGACGCGCGTGCACCAATCTGCGATCAGGACAGCGCCAGCAGCGGCTGCCCGGCATGCAGCAGCTCGTCCAGCGGGCATGGACGATGCAGGCTGAAACCCTGCACCTGGCCGACACCGGCCTCGCGCAGGCCGGGAATGTCCGCCTCCGACTCAACGCCCTCGGCCACCACTTCGATCCCCAGCGCAAGGCCCACCTGCGCGATCGAGTGCACTGCCGCGCGGTCCACCGCGTCGTGCGCGTAGTTGCGCACGAAGCCGCAATCGATCTTGAGGACATCCACGGTGAACTGCTTGAGATAGCCGAACGAGGCCAGGCCGTTGCCGAAATCGTCCAGCGCCACATGGCAGCCGCGCGCACGCACGCTCTGCACGAAGCGCTGCGCGTGCTCCAGATCGCCGATGACGGCGGTCTCGGTGATCTCCATGCACAGCTTGGGCACCAGGCTCGGGTAGCGCTCGAACAAGGACCACACGAAATCGAGAAAATCCGGCTGCGCGATCGACTGTGCGGACAGATTGACGTGGCACAGGTCCAGCGTGGTCACATGCATCGGACTGGCCGCCAGCTGCGCGCACAGCGTTTCCAGCACATGCACGTCGACCATGCGCCCCAGGCCGTAGCGCTCCACCGCAGGCAGGAATTCGCCCGGGCTCAGCACCCGCCCGTCGCGCGCGCGCATGCGCACCAGCACTTCGTACTGCAGGCGTTCCGGATCGCTCAACACCTGGATCTTCTGCGCATACAGCAGCAGCCGGTCTTCGGCGATCGCCTGCTGCACCGCGCTGATCCAGCCACCGTCGTGGCGCCGCCGCGCCAGCGCCAGATCGTTTTCGCCGAAGCAGCGAATGCGGTTGCGCCCTTCTTCCTTGGCCGCATGGCAGGCCAGATCCGCGGCGGTCATCAAGGCATTGACGTCGCTGGCGCCCTGGCGGATTTCCACCACGCCGAAGCTGCAGCTCGGCGTCAGCGGCCGTCCGCCCTGGTGGCTCCACGGCTGACCCAGCACCGCATGCATGCGCTCCAGCAAGGTCTGCGCCTGCGCCAGATCGGTATCGGCCAGCAGGATCGCAAACTCGTCGCCACCCAGCCGCCCCAGCCAGTCGCCGGGGCGCAACTGCATGGTGATCACATCGGCGAAGTGGCACAGGAACTTGTCGCCCACCGCATGCCCGAAGGTGTCGTTGACCAGCTTGAAGTGATCCAGGTCGACGAAGCACAGCGCATGGCAGAGCTGCGGCGATTGCGGCGGCTCGATCAGGCGCAGCAGCCGGCGTTCGATCTCGCGGCGGTTGATCAGGCCGGTCAAGGCATCGTGGCGCGCATGGAAGGCGACTTCATCGGCCAGTTCGTGCGCATGCGAGACGTCTTCGATCACTGCCAGCACCAGGGTCGGCTCCTCCGGGCCGGGCTCCACCAGCGACGCGCTCCAGCGCCCCCACATCACCCCGCCGTCGGCGCGCAGCAAGCGTCGCTCGCCCGACTGCAGCAGTGTCGGCCAGTCGATCAGGCCGCGGCTGTCCAGCGCGATATGGTCCGGATGCAGCACCTCGGCCAGCGTGCAGGCCTGCAGTTCCTCCGGCCGGTAGCGCAGGATGTTGGCCATCGCGGCATTGGCATCGAGCACGCGGCCGCGCAGGTCGAACTTGACCATGCCCAGCGCCGCCTGCTGAAACGCGGTGCGGAAGCGGCCTTCGTGCGAGAGCAGATAATTGCGGATGCGGCGCATCGCCAGCACGCAGGTGATCAGCACCAGCAACAGGGTCGCCAGGCTGCAGACCACCATCACATCGTGCAGCAACCGCGCGCAGCGGACCAGCAGCGCCTGGAACTGCGCGGTATCGCCGCGCATGCGGCCGTCGAGCAGGTGCAGCTCGTCGCGCAAGGCCTGCAGCGCGCGCGGATCCGGGCGGCTGGCGGCCTGCACGGAGGCGGCCCGGTCGGCCAGGCTGCTCAGTTGCAGCAGGTCGGCGTCGGTGTGCTTCCACATCGCGATGGCGTCGCCCAGATACGGAAAGACATGGCCATAGCGGTATAACCGCACCATTTGCGGCATGTCCTCACGGGCATTGCGGCCGGCGGCCAGCCCGGCATGGACCGCAGCCCAGTCGATCAACGGCTGCTCGACTGCCTCGCGTGCGGCGCGGTCGCCGAGCGGCACTTCCAGCGCGCGGCAGGCGGCCTGCAGGTCGGCCGGATCGCCGCTGCCCAGATAGCGCTCCAGCCAGTACACCGACTCCTGCTGGGCATTGGACCAGTGGCTCTGGCCGACGATCCAGGCCATTGCCCCGGACTGGATCTCGATCACCAGTGCCGAGAGCACCGCCATGCCGACGGCCATGCCGATCAACAAGGCCAAGGGAAGCGTCAGCCAGCCGCGCATCAGGTGCATGGTCCGCCCACCGCTCGTGCCGCCCGCCATCTGCGCCATTGTCATCCTCGCCCCCCCTGCTGCTGCCCATGCGATTCAGGCGCCCAGTGGGCGCCTGAAGGCAGTAGCGGCCGCAACGGCGCAGTCTGTATGGCTGCGCCAGCCTGGCCACGGTCGAGGCAGAACTTAGCCCGGCTAACAGGATGCCGCCGGCAATCTTCGCGGTATCGGCGCATGACGCCTGCACACCGCTATGCATCAACCAACATAGCGACTGCAGCGACCGGCCGGGTGGGCCGGGCAGCCGCACGCCGCCGCGTTGTCAGCGGTGCTTACTCGCCGCGGGGCTTGGGCGGGCCCTTGCGATGTGGCGCGCCGGCGCGGTCCATCGGACGGTTCGGGCCATTCGGGCGACCGGACGGCTTGCCGCCGCGCGGGAAGCGCGGCTTGGACGGCGACGCGGCCGCTTCGCCTTCTTCCAGCTTGCGCATGTTGAGCTGCTGGCCGGACACCCAGACCTTCTTCAGGTGCGTCAGCAGTTCGCGCGGCATGTCGGCCGGCAGGTCCAGGATCGAATAATCGTCCTGGATGTCGATACGGCCGATATAGCGGCTTTCCAGGCCGGCTTCGTTGGCGATCGCGCCGACGATGTTGGCCGGCTTCACGCCGTGGGTGTGGCCCACTTCGATGCGGTAGCTCTCCATGCCGAACTCCGGCTCGCCACGCGGGGCGACCGGATCGCGACGCGGACGCTCGGCGCCCGCGCCATCGCTGGCGAACGCCGGACGTTCCGCACGCGGCGGGCGTGCCGCACGCTCGCCATCGGCACGCGGGCCACGCTCGAACTTCGGCTCGAAGCGCGGACGCTCGCCGCGATCGTTGCGGTCGCCGCGATCGTTGCGCTCGCGCGGTGCAAATTCCTCGCGTGCACCGCGCACCGGCGGGGTCAGCAGGAACGGCGCATCGCCCTGCAGCAACTTGGCCAATGCCGCAGCGATATCGATCGCCGGTACGTTGTTCTCGCTCTCGTAGCGCTGCAGCAGATCGCGATACATCTCGATCTGGCCGCCGGCCAGGGTCTCGGTGATGCGGGTCATAAAACGTGCCACGCGGGTGTCGTTGACCGCATCCACGCTCGGCAGCTGCATTTCTTCGATCGGCTGGCGGGTGGCGCGTTCGATCGCGCGCAGCATGCCCTTCTCGCGCGGGGTGACGAACAGGATCGCATCGCCATTGCGGCCGGCACGGCCGGTACGGCCGATGCGGTGCACGTAGCTTTCGGTGTCGTACGGGATGTCGTAGTTCAGCACATGGCTGACGCGCTCCACGTCCAGGCCGCGCGCGGCCACGTCGGTAGCGACCAGGATGTCGAGCTTGCCGTCCTTGAGCTGGGCAATGGTCTTCTCGCGGGCGGCCTGCTGCATGTCGCCGTTGATGGCCGCCGCGGCCATGCCGCGTGCCTGCAGCTTCTGCGCCAGCTCTTCGGTGGCAGCCTTGGTGCGCGCGAAGATGATCATGCCGTCGAACGGCTCGACCTCCAGGATGCGGGTCAGCGCGTCCAGCTTGTGCAGGCCGCTCACCCACCAGTAGCGCTGGCGGATATTGGCCGAGGTGGTGGTCTTGGCCGCGATGGTGACTTCGGCCGGGTCCTTCAGATAGGTCTGCGCGATGCGGCGGATCGCCGGCGGCATGGTCGCCGAGAACAGCGCCACCTGGCGCTTCTCCGGCAACTTCTTCAGCACCGCTTCGACGTCGTCGATGAAGCCCATGCGCAGCATTTCGTCGGCTTCGTCCAGCACCAGCGTCTTGAGCTGGGACAGGTCCAGCGTGCCGCGGTCCAGGTGATCGATCACGCGGCCGGGGGTACCGACCACCACATGCACGCCGCGCTTGAGCGCGCTCAACTGCTGCGCGTAGGGCTGGCCGCCGTAGACCGGCAGCACGCGGAAGCCGGGAATGGCTTCGGCATATTTCTGGAACGCCTCGGCGACCTGAATGGCCAGCTCGCGGGTTGGGGCCAGCACCAGCGCCTGCGGCTTGAGCTGGTTGAGATCGGCATTGGACAGCACCGGCAGCGCGAACGCGGCGGTCTTGCCGGTGCCGGTCTGCGCCTGGCCGAGCACGTCGCGGCCGGCCAGCAGCGCGGGGATGGTGGCAGCCTGGATCGGCGACGGCGACTCGTAGCCGACGGCGGCAACCGCCTTCATCACAGCGTCTGAGAGGCCGAGGTCTGCAAACAGCAGCGGCGCGGGAGATTCTTGGGTCATTGGGTAACTCCGGAGGCGCCGCACGGAGCCGGCAGGCGCAAAGCAGCATAGTGTGCGCCCTCAGCCCCCCTGCTGTCGAAATTTCCGTGACAGTCCGTTCAGCTTGTGAGGATTCGCCCGCTGCGGCGAATCATCTCCTCGACCCTTGTCATCCACCCACCCGGCCGGAGCCATGTCCCTGGAAACAGACCTGCACACCCGCTTCAATGCCTTACTGCAGCAGCACCGCGGCATCGTCCTGAAGGTCGCGACCAGCTATTGCTGGAACCCGGACGACCGCGCCGAGCTGGCGCAAGACATCACCGTGCAGTTATGGCGCGCATTCCCCGGCTACGACGCCGGCCGGCGCTTTTCCACCTGGATGTACCGCATTGCCTTGAACGTGGCGATCAGCGATCTGCGCGGCCGCAGCCGCGCGCCGCAGGACCCGCTCCCGCTGGAGGCGGTGGCCGACAGCATCGCCGACCCGCTGGCGCGCGACCCGGCACACGCGCAGCAGGTCGCCGCACTCCATGGCTTCATCGCCCACCTGCCGCCGCTGGAACGCGCCTTGATGCTGCTGTACCTGGACGCGCACAGCTACCGCGAGATCGGCGAGGTGCTCGGCATCAGCGAAACCAACGTCGCCACGAAACTCAGCCGCCTCAAGGCGCGCATCCGCGCCGAACTCTGACCACCCACTTCGCCCAAGGAACATTCGATGGAACTTGACGACATGCAACGTGCCTGGCACGCGATGGAACACCGTCTGGATCAGCACGGCACGCAGATCGGCCACATCGTCGGCCAGGTGCGTGGCCATGCGGCGCGCACCAGCCTGCGCCCGCTATGGCTGAGCCAATCCGCGCAACTGCTGTGCGCCGTGGCGCTGCACATCGTGATCGCGCGCAGTTGGCTTGCCCACACCGATCAGGCTGCGGCCATCATCGGCGGCGTGCTGCTGCAGCTGTGGAGCATTGCACTGGCGATCTCCGCACTACGGCAGCTGCAGCTGCTGGCGCAGCTGGACTTTGCCGGACCGCTGCTGCCGACGCAGCGCGCGCTCGCGCAGCTGCGGCGCTGGCGCACGCGGGTGGCCCCGTGGCTGGGCGTGGCGTTCTGGGTGCTGTGGGTGGCCGTGGCCGACGCCGGCTGGCGCGGGCTGACCGGCCTGACCCTGCCGCACGACTGGCTGCTGCTCAATCTGTTGGTGGGCGTGCTCGGCGGCATCGGCACCTGGCTCGGCTATCGACGGCTGCAGCGCAAACGCCATCCATGGCTGGAGCGCATCGACAACGCGCATGCCGGGCCCGGCGTCGTGCGCGCCGAAAGCATGCTGGACGAGATTGCACGTTTTCGACGCGAATAAGCGTGCCGCCCCGCACCGCGCCTCCGGCGTCGTGTCCGCCGCTGGCGCGCCTGCGTCGCGCACGACTCCACCTGCCGGGGCTGCGTTCGGCACAGTGGTGTTGCCGGCTGCGACAGGCGGATAATCGCCGTCTTCCTGTCACCGAGCGCACCATGCAATTTCTGGAATTCGACCTGGACGGCGAGTACATCGAACTCAACCAGTTGCTCAAGCTGGCGGGTATTGCCGACAGCGGTGGGCAGGGCAAGGCGATCGTCGCCAGCGGCGCGGTCAGCGTCGATGGCGTGCAGGAATTGCGCAAGACCGCCAAGATCCGCCCCGGCCAGTGCGTGCAACTGGACGATGTGGAGATCCGCGTGCTGGCGCTGGACCCCGATGCGGAGCCGGCAGAATGAGCGTGGTGCAGGTCAGCTGGCGCAACAACGCGCCCTCGGCTGAAGACCCGGACCACGATGTCTATATTTTCTCGATCGACGTCGATTCACCCACGCCGTTCTGGTTCGAGCAGTCGATCCGTGGCGGTCACGCCGAGCGTGGCGGTTGCAGCATGCTGGCCTTGCACGAGCTGGAAGCCTGGCCCGGCGGCTGGCGCGCAGACGTGACCAAGGCCGGCTGCGCCTGGGTCATTCCACTGTTGGAAGACGCCTTGCGCAGCGGCGATGCGCGCAGCGCGATCGATGCGATTCTTGCGCGGGTCAACACGCCGGCCTGATGGCTGCGTGCCCGATGCGGCGCGTGTGACGAAAGCCGACCTCATGCAAATCCGGTCTGATCGAGCCCGATTGCCGCAAAAGCACCTGCGAGCGAGCCGCTGACCGCATTGCGTGCCCGCATGTCGAACACCGTTACCAGCCACTGCGCGTGAGGACCACAGCGCAGCGCTGCACGCACTGTGCCTCCCTGCTCCCACTTCGATACGTCAGACGCTGCGCTGGGTCAGATGCGCCGCAATCGCCTGCTTGAACGGCGCCACCGCATGCGCCGCACGCAAGGCACCACGTCGCAGCAGGCGGGCCGGCGCACGGTCGTCGGTATACAGCGCGGCCAATGCGTTGGTCGCTTCATACAGCGGCCGCGTCGCCAGCCGGTGCGCCCGCTCGTAGCCCTGGAGCAGGGCCGCAGCCCCGATGTCGCGCCCAGCGGCGGCAGCGGCGCGCACACGCTCGGCCAGGCGCGCCTGGCTCTGCAATCCGAAATTAAAGCCGTGCGCGGTGACCGGGTGCATGCCCACCGCCGCATCACCGATCAACGCGGCACGCTCGGCGATCAAGCGTTGCGCATAGGCCGCCACCAGCGGATAGGCATGCCGGCTGCCGTCCTGCTGCATCGGCCCGAGCCGATGCTCGAACGCCTCGGTCACCGCCGCACTGAAGTCCACCGCCTCCATCGCCAGCAAGGCCTCCACCTGTCGCGGCGGCAGGGTCAGCACCGCACCGGCCCGATTGCCCTGCAGCGGCAACAACGCCAGCGTCTTGCCGTAGCCAAACCACTCCCAGGCGGCATGCCCGTGCGGCAGCGCATGCCGCATCCGGCACACCAGCATGGTCTTGCCGAAATCACGCAGCTGCGCACCGATGCCGAGCAGGCGCCGGGTGCTGGAAAAGCGACTGTCGGCCGCCACCAGCAGGCGCGCTGACACCGTTTCCCCATCGGATAACTGCAGCACCACGCGGTCGCGCTGCTGCTGCACGGCCTGCAGCGTGCAAGAGCAGCGCATCTCCAACGCAGCTTGTGCCTGCACCGCCTGCCAGGCCGCGCGACGGATCAGATGATTGGGAACCAGCCAGCCCAGATCGCCGGCACCACGCGCGGAGGCGGCGAAGGTCAGCGCGAAGTGCGAATGTCCGTCCATGACGCGGGCGTCGCGCAGCGGCGAGATCGCATCGGCGGGAAATTGCGGCCAGATGCCCAGTTGCTCCAGCAACGCACGCGAGGCATGGGTCAGCGCGATTTCGCGTGCGTCGAAGGCCGGCTCGGCCAGTTGCGCGCGCGGCTGCTGGTCGACCACCAGCACCGACAGGCCACTGCCGGCCAACGACCGCGCAAAACTCAGGCCGACCGGCCCGGCACCAATGACTGCGATATCCACCGATTGCATGCCGCGCTCCTTCACCACCGAGACCCAGAGGAGCTAACAAGACCTCGCGTGCAGTGGTCCGCTGGATGCGGTCGGCGCAGAGCAACCGGCATGTCCGCGTGGCACCTGCCGCACCGGGCTCGCCCGCCTGGCCGTGAGCGCAGCCGTCTTGGTAGCGGCTTTCAGTTTAACGGCAGTGGTGCTGGCCGGCGTTGATCAGGATCAAGCAGTGACCGGAACAGGCGACCTACCGCAGTCGCAGGCGCGCGATCTTTCGCTGCGTTTTCTCAGCCACTCACCACAGGCTGCGCACACGCAGCCTGGCCTGCGTCACCAGCCCAGCAACGCCCGCACCAGCTTGACGATGCCCCAGAACGACACCACCCAGATTGCGCTGCGCAGATAGGGAATGCCTGCCGCATACGCAGGCACGTAAGCCACGCGCGCCCACAGGTACAGCTGCACACCCAGTGCGGTGTCCGCGTTGGTACGGCCGGCAACGCTCACCGCCAGTACCGCAGCAGCGAAGATCGGGAAGGTCTCCTGATAATTGCGGAAGGCGCGATCCAGCCGCGCCGCAACGCCGGTCAAGGGCTTGGGGTCGCCATCGCGGGCGCTGGCATTCCACTTGGTCCCACGCTGGGCGGTCATGCTGGCCGAGGCGGCCAGCAGTTGCACCAGACCGAGCACCATGGCCCAGCCCAGCATCTGCAGTTCGATGGTCAATTCCACGCGGGTCTCCCGATGAGCTGCAAGATCACTTGATCGACGCGCGCAGGCTGTAACCGGCGAGCCGCCAGGTCTTGTCCTCGTCCAGGCGGAACGACACCAGCTCGCGCACCGGCTGCTGGGCCTTGGCAAACCGGGTCGGGAAGCTGACGTTGACGTACAGGCCTTCGGGCACCTGCGCGCCGGCAGCGTATTTGACCCGCGTCACCGAGCCCTGCCCGCGTCCGACCACCGGCCCCAGGCGCGCACGCTCGGCACCGATCTGGCTCACGAAGACATCGCGCTTGACCGCGGTCTTGGCGACGCTGGAGGCGCCATCCCATAGCGAGGCCACCTGGTTGGCATCCACCATCTGCGCCACCCGCAATGCCGCCTGGGTCATCTCGGTGTTCTGTTTGGTCAGCTGCGCCTGCTGCGCCGGGCTGGCCGTGGGCGCCGCCTGGGGAGCGGCGGCCGGACGTGCAGCCGTCTGCGGCTGTTGTGCCAGGACCAGCGAGGGAGCCAACAGCAGTGCGGCAAGCAGACGAGGACGGAACATGGGGCAGATGACCTTGTGCCTAGCAAACGGATGGGAACCGCCGCGGGGTTCGCGGCGAGTGCGGCAGTTTAAGACCTGCGCTGCATGGTGAGGTGAGTGTGCAAGCGACGCGCGAGCCGGGTGCCGGGAACGCACGCCTTGACTCAAAAATCAGATGTCGCCGCCCGGCGGAACCGCCGCGACGCCGCGTGGCCGCCACAGTCGCCAACTGACCCACAGTGCGCGCGCGATGGCCGCGATCAGGGCCGCCAGGCTCAGCCACACCGCCAGCGTCGCCGGCCACTGCACATGGCTGGCCGCAGCGATCACCTGCAGCAGTTCGGCCACGCCAAACCCGGCCAGCACCAACAGCGCCGATGGCAGATATGCCAGCGCAACGCCTTTCGTCTTTCCAAGCATGTCGCCCCCCGGCTCCGTGGTATGCCGCGACCATAGGCAGCCGGCAGTGCGGTGGGTGTGAAGCTCAGCCCTCGCCCTGGGCGGGGTCCGGCGCGGGTTCGGCAGCCGACTCTGCGGCAGGTGCCGCAGTTGGCGCTCCTGCCTCTGCGTCGGCCGACGGCGCGGCCTGCGCTGCGGCGGTGGCCGGCAGCGCGGCGGCATCGGTTTCGGCCAGCGGGCTTTCTTCCGGGCAGGCCGCATCCGGGAAGCCGAAGCGCTGCTTCAAGGCCAGGCCGCAGGCGTTGACCGCCTCCAGATCGGCCCCCTCGCCCTTGCACTTCTGGTCGAAGGCAACCAGAAACGCGTCCTTGCGGCGCACGAAGGCGTCGCCGCACTTGCGCATCTGGCGGATGCGCTCCAGGTCGTCCTGCACCGCGTTGGTGCCATCCAGCCCGTACTCGCGCAGCTCGTCCATCGTCAGCAGGCGCAGGCTGCGGTTGGGCACGGTCATCATCAGGTCGGCCACCGCCACCGCCACGCCGTTGCGCTCCAGATAATCCTTGACGTTGCCGTAGACCTCGCGCAACTCGCGATTGAGTTCCGCGCGCGAGGTGGCCTTGGAACTGATCCGCATCATGCGGTGGATACCGACCTTGCCGGCCACCAGCCGGTTGTCGCCGGCGGCCAGCACGAACACGCAGGCGCTGTGGCAGATCGAGCCTTCGCGCACCCAGATGGTCCAGTTGGATTCGCCGATGACATCGCCGGCGCGAATCGCCGCTTCCACCTGCCCGCCACTGGAATCCAGGTCCAGGATGCGATGCGGCAGCCGCAGTTGCTCGGCCACCGCAGCCAGCCGCCACACCAACGCAGCGAAGCCGGCGTTGATCTTGCCGGCGTAGCGCACCCGCAGCAGGCCGGTGTCGCGACACGGCGCCAGCGCCGCCTCCACGCTGGCGCGGTCCAGCGCAGGCAGCAGCGTGCCGTCGCCGGCTTCGCTGCTGTAATCGGTGGCGCAACTGATCCAGGCCTTGCCCGCGTCCAGCTCCGCCTGCGGCCAGCCGGCTTCGCCGGCCTGTGCACGCGGCCGCGGCGGCGCCACCGGCTCGGGCGTATCCACCGACACCATATGGTCGCCATCGCCCTGCCCCGCGCCGCTTTGCTGCGTCGCGGCGGCATCGGCCGAGGTACTGGTGCGGTCGCAGGCCGCCAGCGCCAGCACGTATGAAAGGGACAGGCAGAGCAGTTTCAGCATGATGTCAGGCAACGGACCGCGACGGAGATCACTCTCAGTCTATGGCTGAATGGGCGAAGCGTTTGACCCTGCCATGAACGCAGCGGCCTGGTGCAACCCTGTCCGAAAACGGCCAGCCCGGGCCGGGGCGAGCGCATAGACTGGCGCCATGCAGACCGCCACGCCCGACCGACTCCAATGCGACCGCGCCCGCCTGGCGCGCGATGCACGCTTCGACGGGCTGTTCTTTACCGCAGTGCGCAGCACCGGCATCTACTGCCGCCCGGTCTGTCCGGCGCCGCCGCCCAAGCCGGGCAACATCAGCTATTACCCCAGCGCGGCGGCAGCCAGTGCCGCCGGCTACCGGCCCTGCCTGCGCTGCCGCCCCGAGCTGTCGCCGCAGGCGCAGCAGCATCTGGGCGAAGAGAGCGTGCAACGCGCACTGGCGATGATTGCCGACGGTGCCCTGCAGGAGCAGCCTGTGCAGACCCTGGCCGACGCAGTGGGCCTGAGCGCACGCCAGCTGCAGCGGCAGTTCGTGCAGCAGCTCGGTGCCACCCCGATCCAGGTGCACGGCACGCGCCGGCTGCTGCTGGCCAAGCAACTGCTGACCGAGACCGCATTGCCGGTCACCGAGGTCGCGCTGGCGGCCGGCTTCAACAGCCTGCGTCGCTTCAATGCCGCGTTCCTGGAAGGCTGCGGGATGCCGCCATCGGCGCTGCGCAAGCAGCGTGCCGAGGTCCCGGGTGGCGAGTTGACCCTGCGCCTGGGCTACCGCCCGCCGCTGGATCTGCCGGCGATGCTGGCATTCCTGCAACGCCGCGCGATTCCCGGCATCGAGCAGGTCGACGCCAGCGGCTACCGGCGCGTGATCGGCACGCCGGGCAACGCAACGCTGATCGAGGTCAGCGCGGCGCCGCAGCGTGCGGAGTTGCTACTGCGCATCGGCGCCACCGACCCGCGCCAGATTCCGCAGATCGTGCGGCGGGTACGCCGCCTGTTCGATCTGGATGCAGACCTGCAGGCGGTGCACGCCACGCTGGCGACCGAGCCGCTGCTGGCCGAGGCGATCGCGCGCCGTCCCGGGCTGCGCGTGCCGGGTGGCTGGGACGGCTTCGAGGTGGCCGTGCGCGCCGTGCTGGGCCAGCAGATCAGCGTGGCCGGCGCGGCAACGCTGGCGGCGCGGCTGGTCGACCGGCATGGCGGCCATCATCTGGAGATGCCGCCCGGCCTGG
Organism: Xanthomonas sp. WHRI 6108; assembly: GCF_040202385.2. Taxonomy (NCBI): domain Bacteria; kingdom Pseudomonadati; phylum Pseudomonadota; class Gammaproteobacteria; order Lysobacterales; family Lysobacteraceae; genus Xanthomonas; species Xanthomonas sp. WHRI 6108. Next base: position 3,092,650 of record NZ_CP168198.1, read on the forward strand.
ACCGCATCTTTCCGACCCCGGCACAGCTGGCCGAGGCGCCGCTGGAACAACTCGGCCTGCCGCGGGCGCGCGCGGCCACGCTGCGGGCGCTGGCCTCGGCCTGCGCGCAAGGGCGGCTGCATTTCGGTGCCGGCCAGCGCCTGTCCGAGTTCGTCGCCGCCTGCACCGCGTTGCCCGGTATCGGGCCGTGGACCGCGCACTACGTCGCCATGCGTGCGCTGTCGCATCCGGACGCGTTTCCGGCCGGCGACCTGATCCTGCAGCAGGTGCTCGGCACGCCCGAGCGCCTGAGCGAGCGCGCCACCGAAGCGCGCTCGCAGGCCTGGCGGCCGTGGCGCGCCTACGCCGTATTGCACCTGTGGCATCTCGCTGTCGATCGCAAGGACACCCGCTCATGAGCACGTTGTATTACGACACCTTTCCCTCGCCGATCGGCGCGCTCAGCGTGGCCGCCGATGCTGCCGGCGTGCACCACATCCTGTTCGCGCAGAACCGCTACGACGCGGTCGGCCGCGCGCGTTGGCAGCACGACCCCGATGCGCCGCTGGTGCGCGAGGCGCGCGAGCAATTGCTCGACTATCTGTATGGCGGGCGGCGCAGCTTCGATTTGCCATTGGCCCCGACCGGCACGCCGTTCCAGCTGCAGGTCTGGCATACGCTGGCGCAGATTCCGTTCGGGCAGACCTGGAGCTATGCGCAGCTCGCGCATGCGGTGGGACGCCCCGCCGCCAGCCGCGCGGTCGGCGCTGCCAATGGGCGCAATCCATTGCCGATCGTGCTGCCCTGCCACCGCGTGATCGGCGCCAATGGTGCGCTGACCGGCTTCGGCGGCGGCCTGCCGACCAAGCAGGCCTTGTTGCAGCTGGAAGGCTGGTCGCCGCGCCAGGGCGCAGCGGCCGACGATCTGTTCGCCGCATCCGCCGCCGGCACGCGCTGACTTCGCGACGTCATTGCCAGGCCGTAAACTGGCGCGATGATCGATCGACGTTTTGCGTTTGCCGCGCTCGCACTGCTCGCGGCCTGCAGTTCTCACGCCCCTTCGCGCAGTACGCCAACGCCCGCCCCGGCGGCGCCCGCGTCGGCCGGCGCACCGCACAGCGATGTACCGCACAGCGTGCTGCTGATCTCCATCGACGGGCTGCGCGCGGACATGCTCGATCGCGGCATCACACCGACTCTGTCGCAGCTCGCGCACGACGGCGTACGTGCGCGCTGGATGACGCCGTCGTACCCGTCGCTGACCTTTCCCAATCACTACACGCTGGTCACCGGCCTGCGCCCGGATCACCACGGCATCGTGCACAACAGCATGCGCGATGCGACGCTGGGCGGCTTCTGGCTGAGCAAGCAGGATGCCGTCGGCGATGCGCGCTGGTGGGGTGGCGAGCCGCTGTGGGTGGGTGCGGAAACCCATGGCCTGCATGCCGCAACCTGGTCGTGGCCAGGCAGCGAGGCGGCGATCGGCGGCGTGCGCCCCACGCGTTGGCGCCATTACGAAGAAGGCACCAGCCTGGACGCGCGCGTGGACGAAGTGCGGGGCTGGCTGGCCGCCTCCGGCGCCGACCGCAACCGCCTGGTCACGCTGTATTTCGAACACGTGGACGAAGCCGGCCACGACCACGGCCCGGAGTCGCGCGAATACGCCGACAACGTGCGTGCGGTGGATGGCGCGATCGGCCGGCTGCTGGCCGGCATGCAGCGCGACGGCACGCGCGAGCGCACCAATATCGTCGTGGTCTCCGACCACGGCATGGCCGAGGTGGCGCCCGGGCATGCGATCAGCGTGGAAGACATGGCGCGCCCGGACATCGCCACTGCCGTGACCGACGGGCAGGTGATCGGCTTTGCGCCATTGCCGGGACAGCAGGCCCGCGCCGAAGCCGGCCTGCTCGGTGCGCATGCGCAGTACGACTGCTGGCGTAAGACGGAGCTGCCGGCACGCTGGCACTACGGCACGCATCCGCGCATTCCGCCGATCGTGTGCCAGATGCACGAAGGCTGGGATGCACTGTTCCCGGACAAGCTGGCCAAGCGCCCGCGCGATCAGATGCGCGGCTCGCACGGTTTCGATCCGGCGCTGCCGTCGATGCGCGCGGTGTTCCTGGCGCAGGGCCCGGATCTGGCGCAGGGCAAGAGCTTGCCGGGCTTCGACAACGTCGATGTGTATGCGCTGATGACCCGGCTGCTGGGCATTCCCGCCGCGCCCAATGATGGAAATCCCGCCACGCTGCTGCCGGCCCTGCGCGTGCCGCCGGCCGCCGGCCGCCGGCCGCCGGCCGCTGAGTGACGCGTCGCGGCCGCGCGGCGCGGATGCGACAATGGCGCCATGTCTGCTCCTGATCCCTCGCCGCGCCGGCTTCGGCTGCGGCCGTTGTTGTCCAGCCAAGGCTGGCGTCGTCGCGCCGCACTCTGGGGTGGCGCAATTGCAGTAGCACTGGTGGCGATCGTGTTCGCCAAGGCCAGCGACGCCGCCTTCCAGTTGTTCCAGCGCATCACCGCGCATTCGATCTGGTGGGCACTGCTGCTGACGCCGGGCATCTTCGCCCTGCTGGCCTGGCTCACCTCCGGCGCGATGCGGCCGACGCGCGGCAGCGGCATCCCGCAGGTCATCGCGGCGCTTGAACATGACGACGCGGCGTTCCGCCAGACCAATCTGTCGCTGCGCGTGTCGATCGGCAAGCTCGCCCTGACCACCCTGTCGCTGCTCGGTGGCGCCTCGGTCGGACGCGAGGGCCCCACCGTGCATGTCGGCGCCAGCCTGATGCATGTGTTCGGGCGCTGGTTCGGGTTCCGCGATCCGCGCGAGCTCTCGCATTTCCTGCTTGCCGGCGGCGCGGCCGGTATCGCCGCGGCGTTCAACACGCCGCTGGCCGGGGTGGTGTTTGCGATCGAGGAATTGAGCGGTCGCTTCGAGCACCGCTTCTCCGGCACCTTGCTGACCGCGGTGATCGTCGGTGGCGTGGTGTCGCTGGGCCTGCTGGGCAACTACACCTACTTCGGCAAGGTGGCGGTGGCCTTGCCGCTGGGCCAGGCCTGGCTGGCGATCGCGCTATGCGGCAGCGTGGCCGGCCTGCTCGGCGGCATCTTCGCGCGCCTGGTGCTGGCCAGCGTCAGCGGCAAACCGCGCTGGCTGGCAACGCTGCGCCAGCGCCATCCGGTGCTGCTGGCCGCGCTGTGCGGGGTGGCCTTGGTCGGGCTGGCGCTGGTGTTCGGGCAAGGCGCGTTCGGCACCGGCTACGAGCAGGCACGCAGCCTGGTGCAGGGCCATGCAGTGGTCGGCCACGAATTCGGGCTGATGAAGCTGCTGGCCAATCTGGTCTCCTACCTGGCCGGCATTCCGGGCGGGCTGTTCTCGCCGGCGCTGGCGGTGGGCGCCGGCATCGGCCACAACCTGTCGGTGCTGATGCCGGGCGTGGACCCGCGCACCTTCGTGCTGCTGGGCATGTGCGCGTATCTGACCGGCGTGACCCAGGCGCCGTTGACCTCGGCGGTGATCTCGCTGGAACTGACCGACACCAGCCAGATGCTGTTGCCGATCCTGGCTACCGTGCTGATCGCGCGCGCAATGTCCGGGCTGGTGTGCAAGACGCCGATCTATCGCGGCCTGGCCGAACAGTTGCTGGCGCCGACGCCGTCCCGCACCTCGCCGGCTACGGCGACGACGCACTGAACATCCCAGGCTGGAGAGCGGCGCAGGGCCGACCGACCGCAGTGTGCAGCTGCCGGCCGTGACCGCCGCGCACTGCGGCCGGCGCTGCCGTGCCATGCGCGAACCGACGCCAGCGGCGCGCAGGTAGCCGCTTCGACGCAGGCCGGTAGCGGAATGGCTGCTCGGGCGAGCGCTGCAGCGCGCGTCTGCGCCGATGCCGGACATAAAAAAACGCGGCGCAAGCGCCGCGTTCTGGTGTCGCGAAGCGGGCTAAGGATCAGCCGGCCTTGGCAACGGTCTTCTTGGCCACAGCCTTCTTGGCCGGCGCCTTGACCACGCCCTTCTTGGCAACCGGGGCAGCTGCACCCACGACAACCTTGCTCACCGCGTGCGAACGCGAATTGCCGTAGCTGGAATTGTAGCGCTTGCCCTTGGCGGTCTTGCGGTCACCCTTACCCATGTTCGTCGACTCCTGAATGTGAATACTGAATACAAAATCCCCGCGCTGAACACGGGTCTGGCGAGGTTTACGCCGGCGGCGCCCTCGCGCAAGGCCGGCAAGCCTACCACGTAGGCCCTGCCCGCGCAGCCCGGGCTAGTGCGCGCAGCTGGCGTCGTGGACGTGGGCGTGCCCGTGGTTCAGACGCAGGTTGACCAGGTGGGCGATGCCGACCAGCGCGCCGCCGAGCGTCATCACCACCGCATGCGGCACCACCGCGTGGTGCAAGGGGTCATAAAGCAGGCCGGCCCACAGCAGCAACAAGCCCGGCAGCAACAGTGCCAGCGCGTGCAGCGCCTTGTGGCGGCGATAGCCCAGCACCAGGCTGAACAGCCCCAGCAGCGTCACGAACACCACGATGGCCAGTTCGACCCCGTCGCCCAACCAGAACGACAGGCCCAGTGACGGGGCCAGGGCCAGGACCAGCGGCAGCACCGCGCAATGCACGGCACATAGCAGCGAACCGGTCGCACCGAAGCGGTCGAGCACATGGCGAAGGGACGGTAGAGGCATGACTTCCAGCAGGGGCTCGCGGCGACGTGGAATAATATAACATCTTCCTTGTTCCAGACCCGCACCGCTGCATCGCGCAGGTGAGCGGGTCCTGCCGTCGGCACAGCAGTCAAGCTGCGCCTTATCATTGATATACAGTAACAATCACAGAGTCCGGCCCGCCATGCACCCTCGCCTCGCTTTCTCTCTCCGCCGCTCCACGCTCTCGCTGGCGTTGACCAGCCTGCTGACGCCCGCCCTGGCCCTGGCCGAGGACGCACCGGCAGCCGCCGACCCGCAGACCCCGCCCAGCTCGGACACGCGCCACGACGCCACCGCTTCCAGTGGCCGCCATATCAAGGACCTGGACAAGGTCGTCGTCACCGCCAGCCCGCTGCGCGATGCGGCCGGCGAGTTGAGCCGCCCGGTCGAGGTGCTGGCCGGCGAGCGTCTGGACGAGGTACGCAGCTCCAGCCTGGGCGAGACCGTGGCCAGCCTGCCCGGCGTGCAGAGTTCCAACTTCGGCCCCGGCGTCGGCCGGCCGATCATCCGTGGCCTGGACGGTCCGCGCGTGGCGGTGCTGCGCGATGGCCTGTCGACCCAGGACGTGTCTACGGTCAGCCAGGATCACTCGCCGGCGATCGAGCCGTTCCTGGCCAACCAGATCGAGGTGCTCAAGGGCCCGTCCACGCTGCTGTACGGCTCCGGCGCGATCGGCGGCGTGGTCAACGTGGTCGACGGGCGCATTGCCGAAACCCCGGTGGACGGCTTCAGCGGCCGCGCCGAAGTGCGCTTCGACGGCGGCGACAAGGACGGCAACACCGACATGTTCCGCGTCGATGCCGGCAATGGCAGCGGCCTGTCGATCCATGCCGACGGCGTGTACCGCAACCAGAACGATTACGACACCCCGCAGGGGCGCCAGCTCAACAGCTGGATCGACTCCAAGGTCGGCTCGGTCGGCGCCTCGCTGTCCGGCGACTGGGGTTTCGTCGGCCTGTCGGCCTCGCGCTTCCGTGACAACTACGGCAACCCCGGCGAGCCGGGCGACCCGACGATCGGCGAGCGCGGGGTGTCGTTGAAGCTGCAGCAGGACCGCTACGACCTCAAGGGCGGGCTGACCGATCCCTGGGGCGAAGGCAGCGCACTGCGCTACAGCTTCGGCCACACCGATTACGCGCATACCGAGTTCGAAGGCGCCGAAGTCGGCACCGTGTTCACCAAGCGCGCCAACGAAGGCCGCGTGGAAGCCTCCTTCACCTTTGGCGGCGGCTGGCAGACCGCGTTCGGCCTGCAGGGCAGCGACACCACCTTCCAGGCGATCGGCGAGGAATCCTTCGTGCCCAAGACCGACACCCGCTCGCTCGGCGTGTTCGGCGTGGCGCGCAACAGCTGGGAGCGCGTCACCGCCGAAGTCGGCGCGCGCGTGGACAAGGTCAAGTACCGCACCGACATCGGCGTGAACCGCGACTTCACCCCGACCAGCTTCTCGGCCAGCGGCGGCTTCCGTTTCAACGAACAGTGGCGCCTGACCGCCAACCTCGACCACGCCGAACGCGCACCGGCCGAGGAAGAGCTGTTCGCCAACGGCCCCCACATCGCCACCCTCGCCTACGAGATCGGCGATGCGGATCTGAAGACCGAAAAGGCCAACCAGGCCGAGCTGGGCCTGAACTTCCAGAACGCATGGGTGGATGCCAAGATCGCCGCGTACTACAACCGCTACAACGACTTTGTCTACATCGTCGATACCGGCGGCCAGTGGTTCAACGAAGAAGACAACGACTTCCTTCCGATCCGCCAGTGGACGCAGAACGATGCGGTCTTCCACGGTTTCGAGGGCGAGGCCACCTTCCATCTGGCCGACAACGACACCGGCGCGTGGGATCTGCGCGTGTTCGGCGACACCGTGCGTGCGCGCCTGAAGGATGACGGCAACCTGCCGCGCATCGCACCGGGCCGCGTCGGCGCGCAGATGCGCTGGAACGCCGATGCATGGCGCGCCTCGCTCGGCGCCACCCGCACCATGAAGCAGGACAAGGTGGCGGTGAACGAAACCCCGACCGACGGCTATACCTTCGTCGATGCGCATCTGGCCTACCACGTGGACCGTGGCAGCAACGCGTGGGAAGTGTTCCTGGACGGCAACAACCTGACCAACCAGGACGCCCGCGTGCACACCTCCTTCCTCAAGGACGACGTGATGCTTCCCGGCCGCAGCGCCTCGTTCGGCGTGCGCCTGTTCTTCTGACGGTACCTCTCTCCCGCCGTCATAAGCGAGGCCGCCTTCGGGCGGCCTCGTCATGTCCGGCGGCGGGGCTGCCGGCCTCGGCGTTCTGCATTGCTGCGCGCATTCGCATGGCAATGGTGGTTCTGCGCCACATCGCTCCCTGTAACGAGCCGATGCAATGCATTGCACTGGCTGGCTCGACGCCCCGCTGACCGATCACACCGAGGCCGCTTGCCGGCGTTGGCCGATAGCCGACGCTGCCCGGTACGCACCAGCGCATGTGCCAGCGCCGTCATTGCCGCGCGTTGGGCGGCCTGCGATTGCCTTGCAGACTCGATCGATCCTGCTTCGACGGACAAGCGCCCCCACATTCGCCACGCGCTTGCCAATAAGTGCATATGCACGCAAAGTGCAAACATCCTCGTGGAGCATCGCCATGTCCGGGACCGGCCCCTGCACCTGCTTCCAGCTGCGCCGCGCCGCACGGCGTACCTCGCAGCTGTACGACCATGCCCTGGCGCAGGTAGGCCTGAGCCTCAACGAATACTCGATCCTGCGCCGGCTGATCAGCGCACAGCCGTTGGGCGCGTTGGCGCACTCGCTGGGCATGGATCGCACCACGCTGACCCGCAATCTCAAGCCGCTGCTGGCAGCGGGCTGGGTGCAGGCACGTCGCGGCGAGGATGCGCGCCAGAAACTGGTGGTACTGAGCCGCAGTGGGCGCGGGCTGCTGGTGCGCGCCTTGCCGCATTGGCAACGCGCACAGACGCAGCTGGAAACGCTGTTCGGCAGCGCTTCCACCGCGCAGTTGCACGCCACCTTGATGCAACTGGATGCGGCCCTGGACGCGGAGGCAGCGCCATGAATACCTCTGCGAGCGCCCGCACCGGCGCGCAGTGGGGATTGCTGCTCACCGCCTCGGCCATGCTGATGCTGACGATGGGCGCGCGCCAGACCACCGGCCTGTTCGTGGAGCCGATCCATCGCCAGACCGGGATCGGCATCGCGTCGATCAGCTTCGCGCTGGCGGTGGGGCAACTGGTCTGGGGCGCGGTGCAGCCGGTATTCGGCGCGATCGCCGATGCGCGCGGGCCACTGCCGGTGCTGCTGTTCGGCGGCGTGCTGTTGTCGCTGGGCCTGGGACTGAGCCCGTGGCTGGCCAGCGAGTGGGGCCTGATCGTCTCGCTGGGCATCCTGGCTGCCGCCGGTGCGGGCGCCGGCAGTTTTTCGGTGCTGATCGGTGCCACTGCCGGACGTCTGGCGCCGGAGCGGCGCTCGTTCGCGGCCGGGCTGATCAATGCCGGCGGCTCGCTCGGCCAGTTCGTGTTTGCGCCACTGGTGCAGCTGATGATCGGCGCCGCCGGTTGGGCCAGGGCGATGACCGGGCTGGCGATGATCTCCTTGCTGACCTTGCCGCTGGCCTGGCCGCTGCGACGCAGATCGCCGCCGCCGGGCATGCACATGCCGATCGCAAACGGCGACATCGGCTTGCGTGCGCAACTGCAGGTTGCCCTGCGCGATCGCAGTTACTGGTGCCTGCATCTGGGCTTTTTCACTTGCGGGGTGCATATCGCGTTTCTGGTCACGCACCTGCCCGGCGAGATCGCGCTCTGCGGCCTGCCCGCCAGCGTGTCGGCGGTGTCGATCGCGTTGATCGGCCTGTTCAACGTGGCCGGCAGCCTGGTCGCCGGCAAGCTAGGCGAACGCATCCGCATGAAGTGGCTGCTGTGCGCCTTGTATGCCAGCCGCGCGGTGCTGATCGGCTTGTACCTGATCGCGCCGCCGACGCCGCTGACCTTCTACCTGTTCGCCGCGGCACTGGGCTTTACCTGGCTGGGCACGGTGCCGCCGACGGCAGGTTTGATCGGCAAACTGTTCGGCCCGCGCTACCTGGGCACCTTGTTCGGCCTGACCTTGTTGTCGCACCAGATCGGCGGCTTCTTCGGGGCGTGGCTGGGCGGGCTGGCGCTGGAGCGCTTCGGCGATTACAGCTGGATGTGGTACGCCGACATGCTGCTGGCAGTCATCGCCGCACTGATCAACCTGCCGATCCGCGAAGCCGCGCCGGTACGCGCAGCAGCGTAAAACGGGCGCAAGCGCGCGCATGCCTATCGGCTTGCGTGCAGCGAGATCGCTGCGCCATCGCACGGTGCCTGGCAGCGCATGCGCAAGGTCATCATGCCGCCGCGATGGTTCGCATCGGCTGCCGCTGTGGCGCGCGTTGAAAGGCCTCACACGCGGTCCGATAGCGTCACGCGTGCACTGCGCACGCGCTGTCTGGCGCCTTGCCGCATTGATCGATGGCGAGCATATCGCCTGCGCTGAGTGCCGCAGCGCACAACAGCTTTTGCCGGCAACTCCGTTAGAACAACAGCGCGACGTGTGTCGCTGCGTTGCGCGACCGGCCACTGTGACGTGCTGCCGGTCACCCTTTGGCGGCGCGTGCACGCGTGCGCGCATTGCCGCCAGCTGCGACGTCATCCCAGGAGAGCTTTCATGACCGCATCGATGCCCCGCTATGCCCTGTCCCTTGCCATCGGCGCCCTGCTTGCGCCTGGCGCGCATGCGCAGACGTCCACCGCCGAGCCACGCAGCGAGGCCACCACGCTGGATGCAGTGATCGTCAGCGGCACCGCGCGCTTCAAGGGCCTGGCCAAGCGCGATGCCAGCTTCTCGATCACCACCGCCAGCCGGGAGCAGATCCAGCAGGCCGTACCGCAGAGCACTGCGGACCTGCTGAAGATCGTGCCCGGCGTATGGGCCGAGCCCAGCGGTGGCGGCACCGGCGCCAATATCTTCGTGCGCGGCATGCCGTCCGAAGGCGATGCGCCGTTCGTGACCATGCAACTGGATGGCTCGCCGCTGTTTCCGCCGCCGACCCTGTCGTTCCTGGAAAATTCCACGCTGTTTCGTGTCGACGACACGGTCGAGCGCATGGAGGTGTTGCGTGGCGGCTCCAGCCCGATCTTCTCCAACGGCCAGCCGGGTCTGACGGTCAACTTCATCCAGAAAAAAGGCCAGGACGAGCCCGAAGGCAGCGTGCGCCTGACCGGCGGCAACAACGCGCTGCGCCGCATCGATGTCTTCAACAGCGGGCCGATGGGCAACGGCTGGTACTACAGCGTGGGCGGTTTCTTTCGCGAAACCGACGGTGTGCGCGACCCGCAGTTTTCCGCCGACAAGGGTGGCCAGTTCAGCGCCACCTTGAGCAAGCGCTGGGACAGCGGCGAGCTGTCGTTCTACGCGCGGCATACCGACGACAACAATGCCTTCTATACCGCCATTCCGCTGCTGTCGCGCAACAACGGCAACGACCTGTCCAGCTTCCCCGGTTTGAATGCGCAGACCGGCACCCTGCTCGGCCGCGACTTCCGCAATGTCGATCTGCTGGTCGGGCCGGATGGACAGACCATCCGCCGCGACCTGGCCGACGGCCGCGGCGTCAACATCGATGTGTTCGGCGGCGAACTGAACTGGGAGACCGGCGACTGGACCATTGCCGACCGCTTCAACGTGATGAGCGGCAGCGCGCCGACCTATGCGTTGTTCACCGGCGATGCGCCGGTGCGATTGAGCGATTTCATCGCCAGTTACGGCACTACTGGCAGCGGTAGCTTCACCAATGGCGGCGGCGTCGTCGATCCGAATCAGCAAGTGCTGGAAGCCGGCTGGTGGTCGGTGGACAAGCGCCTGAATTCGGTCACCAACGACTTGCGCCTGAGCCGCGAATTGTTTACGGGCAACACGCTCACCGTGGGCGCGTACTATGCCAAGTACTCCTCGGCCGACACCTGGTACCTGGGCAACACCATGCTGCTCACCGCGCAGAACAACGCGCGCCGGATCGATCTGGCGCTGGACAACGGCCAGCAGGCCACGCGCCAGGGTTTCACCAGCACCGCGTTCTTCAACCTGCGCGCCAACTACGATGGCGAGAACGTCGCCGCCTTCGTCGCCGACGAATGGGAGCTCAACGCGCGGCTGCGCCTGGACCTGGGCGCCCGCTACGAACGCCAGAGCGTCACCGGCGATGTGCACGACACCGCCACCGTCGATCTGGACGGCAACCCGGACACGCTATACGACAACGCCACCTCGCTCGCCCTGGCCAGCACGCGCCGCATCGACCAGGACGATGAGGCGTTCTCCTGGACGGCGGGGCTGAACTTCACGCTCGATACCCACAACAGCCTGTTCGCACGCGTCAATTCAGGGGTGAAGTTCCCAGGCTTCGACAATTTGCGCGATGGCCAGAATCGCGTGCAGGAAGTGGATCAGTACGAACTCGGGCTCAAGTCCGGTGCCGGCAGCTACGACCTGTACCTGACCGCGTTCTACAACACCTTCAAGAACTCGCCGTTCCAGGCGTTCCTGGCCAATGGTGAAAACTTCACCACCGTTGGCGACTCGCGTGCGCGCGGGCTGGAGGTGGAAGGCGCCATCCGCCCGTTCGGCGGCTTCGAGCTGGCCGGCACCGGGGTGTGGCTGGATGCCAAGTACCGCAACTACCGCGAGTTCACCGGCAACCAGGTGATGCGCCAGCCAAAGCGCCAGTTCCGCATCACGCCCAGCTACTACTGGATGCTGCCGTTCGGCGACCTCAAGGTGTTTGCCACCTATTCCTACATCGGCGATCGCTTTGCGGACCTGGCCAACAGCCAGCGGCTGCCGTCCTACGACATGCTCGACCTCGGCGCCAACCTGCATGTGGGCGAGCACTGGGAAGTAAGCGCGAGCGGCAGCAACGTCACCGACACGCTGGGCCTGACCGAAGGCAATGTGCGTGTCCCGGGTGCAGCGACCGGCGGCGTGTTCATGGGCCGGCCGATCGCCGGACGGCAGTACCAGATGTCGGTGGCGTATCGCTGGTAGGCAAGCCAAGACGTCACCCCGCGCGGCAGTCCACGGCTGTCGCGCGGTCCACGTCCGAGCGCGCGGCCACGTCCTTGGACGCGCAACGCGGGAACGCAGGCGCGGCGCATGCCTGCCTGTGGCAGTGGTCCAGCTGCTACGCCTTCGCGGCCATGCGACCGCTGCGCTTTCTCACCGCCGGCATCGGCTGCGCAACCGCGCACCGGGAGCCGATCGACGCCCTGTCGCATCCGCCATTCAACCCGGATGCGCTCTTCCGGCTCTTTCGAGACATCGAGGTGCCCTGTCCCGAGGTAGTTCCGCGCACGGCACGGCCATTGCGATGCGGCATCACACCGGCAGCGGGCTGCGTTCGGCAAAGTGCCCGCGCCAGTACGGGTAGTACGGATACGGCGGCTCCACCGCGCTCACCGCATCCAGGCGCGCGCGTTGCGCGTCCGTCAGCGACCAGCCCACCGCGCCCAGATTCTGGCGCAACTGCGCTTCGTCACGTGCGCCGATCAGCACCGTGCTCACGGTGGGCCGTTGCAGCAGCCAGTTGATGGCGATCTGCGGCACGCTGCGGCCGCTCTCGTCGGCAATCGCGTCGAGCACATCGACGATGTCGAACAGGCGCTCGTCGCTGATCGCCGGGCCGGCGGCCGCGGTGGCATGCAGGCGACTGTGTTCGGGCAATGCCTGGCCGCGGCGCAGCTTGCCGGTCAGGCGCCCCCAGCCCAGCGGACTCCACACCACCGCGCCCACGCCCTGGTCGATGCCCAACGGCATCAGCTCCCATTCGTAATCGCGCCCGGCCAGCGAGTAATAGGTCTGGTTGGCGACAAAGCGGCTCCAGCCCTGCGCGTCGGCCACCGCCAACGACTTCATCAGCTGCCAGCCGGCGTAATTGGACGCGCCCAGGTAGCGCACCTTGCCGGCGCGGACCAGCCCATCCAGCGTGGACAGGGTTTCTTCCACCGGCGTCATCGCATCGAAGGCATGCAGTTGCAGCAGATCGATATAGTCGGTGCGCAGGCGCCGCAACGAGGCATCCACCGCGCGCAACAGGCGGAAGCGCGAGGCACCGGCATCGTTGGGCCCATCGCCCAGGCGCAGGCCGGTCTTGGTCGAGAGGATCACCTGATCGCGGCGGCCCTGCAGCGCCTGGCCGAGGATCTCTTCAGAGGCGCCGTCCGAATACACATCGGCGGTGTCGAACAGGTTCAGGCCCGCCTCCAGGCACAGGTCGATCATGCGCTGCGCCTGCGCCACATCGGTATCGCCCCATGCAGAAAACAGCGGCCCCTTGCCGCCGAAGGTACCGGCCCCCAGACCGAGCACCGGGACCTTGAAGCCGGAACGGCCGAGAAAACGTGTCTCCATCGCAATGCTCCTTGAAACCGAAAGAAAATCCGTGCGCTGCCGGTCGATCCGGCCATGCGCGATGCCAGGCGCCAGGCTCCGCTCGCCGACCACCCGCGCGATCGCGCAGGGCTGCCGGTTGCGCGGTCACTGCGCTCGTGCCTAAGAAACGAATCAACCTGCCGGCGCACACACGCCCGGCGCGGCGGTACGCCGGCGTTGCAGTTGCACGCTCCACAACGCGATGCCCAGGCCGAGCGCGCTCAACAGCGCGGCGACCCAGGGCGTGGCGACCAGGCCGGCATGGGTGGCGATCACCACGCCGCCCAGCCAGGCGCCCAGCGCATTGCCCAGATTGAACGCGGCGATATTGAGACTGGAAGCCAGGTTCTGGCCGGCGCCGCGCGCATGCTCGAGCACGCGCAACTGCAGCGGCGCCACGGTGGCGAAAGCGGCCACGCCCAGCAGCCCGACGAACACCACCATCGCGGTCTTGTTGTGCAGGACCAGGCCCATCGCGGCGAGCACCACCACCAGTGCCGCCAGGCTGCCCAGCAACGCGGCGGTGGGGCGCCGGTCGGCCAGACGCCCGCCCAGCAGATTGCCCACGATCATGCCGACGCCGAAGACCAGCAACACCGGCGACACCGCCGTCTGCGCAAAACCGCTCACGTCCACCAGCAACGGCTGGATATAGGTGAAGACCGCGAAGACGCCGGCATAGCCCACCACCGTGATCGCCAGGGCCAGCAGCACCTGCCCGCGCCCCAGCACTGCCACTTCCTGGCGCCACGATACCGGCGCGGCCGCGCCTGCGTTCGCCGGCACCCACAGCGCCACCGCGGCCGTGGCCAGCACGCCGACGACCGCAACCGCCCAGAACGTCGCCCGCCAGCCCAGTTGCAGGCCCAGCCAGGCGCCAGCCGGCACGCCCAGCAGGGTGGCCACGGTCAGGCCGGCAAACATCAGCGAGATCGCCGAGGCACGGCGCTCGGCCGGGACCAGCGAGGTGGCCACCACCGCGCCCACGCCGAAGAAGGTGCCGTGCGCCAGCGAGGTCAGCACGCGCGCAACCATCAGGCTGGTGTAATCCGGCGCCAGCGCGCAGGCCACGTTGCCCAGGGTGAAGATCGCCATCAAGCCGACCAGCACCGCCTTGCGCGGCAGCCGCGCACTGGCCAGGGTCAGCACCGGCGCCCCGACGAACACGCCCAGTGCATAGCCGCTGATCAGCAGGCCGGCGGCGCTGAGCGACACGCCCAGGTCGGTGGCCACCTGCTGCAGCAGGCCCATGATCACGAACTCGGTGGTGCCGATGCCGAAGGCACCGATGGTCAGCGCCAGCAGCGCTGGCGGAAAACGGGAAGAACGCGCGGAAGCGGACATGGGCATGGACCAGGGAAGACAACCCACAGCCTGCGCTCCAACGTCCTAAGCAAAAACCCCTGTTATCCTGATTCACTATCAAGCAATCATTGAGAATCGCATGGACCGCCTCGGCGATATCGCGCTGTTCCTGCGCGTGCTCGACTCCGGCTCGATCACCGCCGGTGCGCGCAGCCTGGACCTGTCGGTGGCGGTCGCCAGCCAGCGCCTGAAGCGGCTGGAGCGCGACCTGGGCGTGCGCCTGCTGCACCGGACCACGCGCCGGCTGCACCCGACCCCCGAAGGCCAGCGCCTGGCCGAGCGCGGCCGCGTGCTGGTGCAGGATCTGGACGCGCTGGCCGACGATCTGCGCGAGAGCGCACACGCGGTCGGCGGCATCCTGCGCATGACCATGTCGGCCTCGTTCGGGCGGCAGTACGTCTCGCCGTTGCTGCCGGAATTCCAGGCCCGTCATCCACGCGTGCATATCAGTGCGCACCTGAGCGACGACCTGGTGGACCTGGTCAGGCAAGGCTTCGATCTGGCGATCCGCATCGGCCCGCTGGACGACTCCGGGCTGGTAGCGCGGCGCATCGCCGACAACCGCCGCACCCTCGCCGCCTCGCCCGATTACCTGCAGCGCCATGGCACCCCGCGCACGCCGGACGACCTGGCCGGGCATGCCGGCGTGCTGCTGATGGGCCGCGACGGCCGCCAGGATGTCTGGCAGTTGCAAACGCCGGAGGGCGGCCTGGTGCGCGTCCGCATGCAGAGCCGCTTCGAAAGCAATTTCGGTGAGTTGATCCGCGATGCGGCCGTCGCCGGCCAAGGCATCGCGCTGCATTCGTACTGGCATATCGCCGAGGAGCTGCGCAACGGCCGGTTGGTCGAGGTACTCCCCGATTACCCGCCGCCAACCTCGCAGATCAACGCGGTGATGCCGGCGCGCCAGCTGCAGCCACCGCGTGTGCGTGCATTCGTGGATTTTCTGCAGGAACGCCTGGGCGACGTGCCGCCGTGGGAGCTGGGCGGTTGAACGCGAGCGCGTCGGTCGCGTCGGCCGATGTTGGCTGGATGCGGATCAATGCGTGGCTGCGAGGCGACGTCTTGCTTGGTTAGTGGCTGGATTGGACCGAGTCCCGCTGTTGGATCAGTGGCGGGCGGCGATCTGCGAGTTCGCTGCAGCCCCTGCCCGCTCACCACCGCGGAGCACGTTGCAAGCCGGAGAGCCCAATATGGGGGTTTGCGGATAGATCAGTTGTAAGGAAGGCGATCTGCCGCCTTGCTGCAGGGCCCTTGCCCCCCACCCTTGCAGCACACGCCGCAAGGCAGAGTGGACGATCTACGGCGTAGCGGATAGCTCAGCTGTAAAGCGGGCGATCTGTAGCTTGGCTGCAGGGCCCTTGCCCGCCTACCATCGCAGGACACGCCGCAGGTACGTCCCTGTAGGCTCTTACACGGCATCCATGCCGCGTAAGGTCCCGCGACGGTAGGCGGGCAAGGACCTGCCTGGATGGTCGGTGTGCACGATTAAAAGCAGTGCCAGATGCGCGTTGTTTGATGCCGATGTGCCAGCTCAACGCCCGATGCATCTCTAACGACAACCAGTCGGGATGGTCGGTGCGCATGGGCAAGCGCAGTGCGTCATGTGCATTTGGATAGCGATGTACCTGCGCGGCCCAACAGTCAACGACCAATGCACTTCGCGCGACAAGCAGCTCTTATGCGAGCGCCGACCACCTTTCTGGTGCGGTGTCCTCGCCGCTTGCGGGACCCGTGACGGCATGCATGCCGCCAAGGAGTCTCCACGGACGGATTCACGGCGTGTCCCGCAAGTGGTGAGGGCACCGCGCACTCGACTCACCAATCAATAAAGCGCGTGCGGCCGGCACGTTGGCACCGTCGCTCTAGCGTCAAGGATGTGGTTGGCGTCCTAGTGGCTCCGTTTAGCGTCCCGCACGCAGCAAGCGCCGGTGCAATCCGCGCCGCTGCGCCTCGCTGAGCAGATGCCCATGCGTGTTCAACAATCCCAGGATCTGCTGATGCGCTTGCGCCGTGCGGCGCGCAAGTTCGGCCGTGGCGGCAGCCTCGAGCGCCTTCCAGTCGGCCGGGCTTGCCGGTGCGGGGATGGTCGAACGTTTTGCGGGCATGGGACGGGATGGTCACGGGAACAGACACCCATGATACGGCGCGTGTGTGAGCGCAGGATCGTGTCTGGCCTGCGATTGTCGGGCGTCGGGCGCGCGGGCCTGCCCGCCGGTGCCGGCGCCACCCGGCGCTGCCTTTGCCGCTGCTGCGGTCGTCATGTGGGCTCCATGACAGTGGGTCTTGTACGATCGACGGCATCGCGGCCGAGCCGCCTGGTGCCACCGCCGAGTCCTGCATGTCCGCCTTGACCGAGATGACCGACATCCTGCTGCGCCATGCTCCTGGCGACGGCATGCACGCCACCCGGATTGCCGGGCTGCAGATCATGCGCAGCGCCTCGCCCACCGTGTCGGTGCCCACGGTCTACACGCCGATGCTGTGCCTGGTGGCGCAAGGCCGCAAGCAGGCGATGCTGGGCGCGGCGGCGTATCTCTATCACCCGCAGATGTATCTGGTGGCCTCGGTGGATCTACCGATCGTCGGTTCGGTGATCGAGGCCAGCGCCGCGCAGCCGTATCTGTGTTTCTGCCTGGATCTGGACACCGCCGTGCTGAGCGACCTGGCCGTCAGCCACCCGGAGCTGGTGGAGCCGCAACGCGATGCGGCGCAGGCCGGCTTGTTGCTCAACCACAGCACCCCGCCATTGCAGGACGCTGCAGTGCGGCTGGCGCGTCTGCTCGACCAACCGCAGGAGATCGCCGCGCTGGCACCGCTGGTCCTGCGCGAAGTGCTCTATCGCCTGATGGCCGATCCGGCCAATGCGGTGGTCCGCCAGATGGCCATCGCCGACAGCCGGCTCAACCAGATTTCCAAAGCCATTGTCTGGCTGCGCGAGCACTACGCACAGCGCTTCCGCATCGAGCAGATCGCCGATCTGTCGGCAATGAGCCGCTCCACCTTTCATGCGCATTTCAAGGCGGTCACTTCGATGACGCCGCTGGAATATCGCTCGCATCTGCGCGTGCACGAAGCGCGCCGGCTGATGCTGGCCGAAGCGCTGAATGCCGCCGATGCCGGCTTCCGCGTCGGCTACGAGAGCGCCTCGCAATTCAGTCGCGACTACGCACGCATTCTCGGCGCGCCGCCCGCACGTGACGCGCAACGGTTGCGTGCCGGAGCACAGGCTGCGACACAAGCGGCGTAAGCTCATTCGTGCGCAGTGACGCAGCGGAGCCTAGTCACGCGCTCCTGCACTAAGCGACATGCATCACCCACGACGACGCGGCAGACCGCACCACGTCACCGTTGAGCGCCGTGTCACTCGGCCGCGTACTGCGCCTCGCTGACCTGCTCCAGCCACGTCACCGGCGAGCCGTCCTGCGCTTCGGCGATGGCGATATGCGACATCGCCACGGTGGCGTTGGCCCCGTGCCAGTGCTTGACGCCCGGCGGAATCCACACGATGTCGCCCGGGCGGATCTGCTGCGCCGGCTTGCCCCATTCCTGCACGCGCCCGGCACCGGCGGTGACGATCAGCGTCTGCCCCAGTGGGTGGGTGTGCCAGGCGGTGCGCGCGCCAGGTTCGAAAGTCACCGTGGCGCCGCCCACCCGCGCCGGCGCGTCGGCCTGGAAGGGCGCATCGATGCGCACCTTGCCGGTGAAATAGTCGGCCGGGCCGGCCGCAGATGCGGCGCCACCGGCCTTGCTCACCCTGATCGCCTGTTGCTCTTCACCACCGGGCGTGACGGCGGCCATCATCGACAGCGACATCGCAGTTGCGAACAGATTCATGGCAGTGCTCCTCGATCCAAGTGCCTGCACTGTAGCGCGCGTGTGCGCCGGCATTACCCGGGCAACCGCGCATGCACCTAGAAACACAGCGCATCAATGCGGCAATGACATCTCGGATTTGAAGCCATCACGCACCATCGCGCAGCATGCAGCGGCATGAATGGCATGCGCGCTCACCGACTTCCGCGACAAGCCGGCCGGCACCATCCGTATCACCACCGCCGGCCACGCCGCCGATGCCTATATCTGGCCGGCGTTGTCGAACGTACTGCCCGACTATCTCGACCTCAAGATCGAGGTCACCGTCGATTACGGGCTGGCCGACATCGTTGCCGAGCGCTACGACATCGGCATCCGGCTGGGCGACCAGGTCGCCAAGGACATGATCGCGGTGCCGATCAGCCCGGTGCAGCGCATGGCGGTGGTGGCGGTGCCGGACTACTTCGTGCACCACACCATCCCCGCCGCGCCGGCCGAGCTGGCCCGGCACAACTGCATCGGCTTGCGCCTGCCCACCCATGGCGGCCTGCTGCCCTGGGATTTCGAAAAGGACGGCCGCGAGGTCAAGGTGCGCGTGGACGGCCAATGGACCTTCAACGGCAGCAGCGCCATCCTGCCTGCCGCGTTGGCCGGCGGCGGACCCGCGTTCTTGCCGGAAACCATGGCGCTAGGGCACATCGCCGCCGGCCGGCTACGCCGCGTGCTGGAGGACTGGTGCGAGCCGTTCGATGGCTCACGCCTATTACCCCAGCCGCCGCCAATCCTCGCGCGCACTCAAGGTAGTGATCGATGCGTTGCGGCACGACCTGGCGCGCTGACACACCCGTGTAGGAGCGTGCCTGCGCGCGACCAGGCCTTCTCAGTAACGCCCCATCGCGCGCGGGCACGCTCCTACGACAGCGTCGGCTTGCGGACGGGTTGAAGGGGTGATCGATGCGTTGCGGTACGACCTGGCGCGCTGACACGCCCGAGTAGTAGCGTGCCTGCGCGCGACCAGGCCTTCTCGGTAACGCCCCATCGCGCGCGGGCACGCTCCTACGACAGCGTCGGCTTGCGGCCGGGCTGAAGGGGTGATCGACGCATTGCGGCACGATCTGACGCGCTGACACACCCGTGTAGGAGCGTGCCTGCGCGCGACCAGGCCTTTGTCGGTAACGCCCCATCGCGCGCGGGCGCGCTCCTACGACAGCGTCGGCTTGCGGACGGGTTGAAGGGGGTGATCGACGCGTTGCGGCGCGCTCCGGCGCGGTGACACGCTTGTGTAGGAGCGTGCCTGCGCGTGACGAGGCCTTCTCGGTAACGCCCCATCGCGCGCGGGCACGCTCCTACAACGACCTCGGCTTGCGGCCGGGTTGAAGGGGGTGATCGACGCATTGCGGCTTGACCTGGTGCGGTGACACGCTCCTACGACAGCGTCGGCTTGCGGCTGGGCTGAAGGGGTGATCGACGCATTGCGGCACGCTCCGGCGCGCTGACACACCCGTGTAGGAGCGTGCCTGCGCGCGACCAGCCCTTCTCGGTAACGCCCATTGCGCTGTCCTGCCGCCGCAGCTAGAACCCGCTCGGTACCTCGCGCTTGCCTTCCGCTGTCACCACCGGCGGTTGCGGCCGATACGCGCGCAGAAACAGCGCCACCGCACTGGCGACATACCCGTGCTGCGTGGCGGCCGGTGCTGGCAACGTGCTGCCATGCAGTGCCGCGTTGGCCGGCATGCCGGTCATCAATCCGAAGAAATGCACCGAGGCATCCGGCAGATTGTCGATGACCAGGCTGCCCTGCTCCACTTCGCGCGCCAACACCGCACGCATCGTGGTGTCGTAGCGCTCGAAGCCCAGCGTCCACATCTCCTCGCGTATCTGGCTGGGCAGTGCCGGCGGCCGCACCAGGCCGTAGGCAGCATCGCCCAGCGCATTGCTGGCCGCCATGCGCACGACCGCGTCGGCGATGGCGAGCAGACGCACGGGCAGCGGCCCGCGCATGTTCAACAGCGCCTCCCAGGGATTGGGCGACTGGTGCGCCAGCGCCTCCAGGGTGGTACGGAACAGCACCTCCTTGGACGCGAAGTGCGCATACACCGTGGCCTTGGACACCACTGCGCGCTCGGCGATGCTGTCCATGCTGGTCTTGTCGAAGCCCTGGCGTGGAAACAGCTCGGCTGCCGCGCGCAGGATCGCGCCACGCTTGTCGTGCGGTGCGCGCCTGGGCGCCGGGGCCTCGGCAGCGGCGTCATCCATGTGGCTGCCCCGTCGCCGTCGTGGCCACCGCCGGGTCGGCCGATTGCAGCCAACCGCCGCCCATCGCCTTGTAGAACGTCGCCAGATTGGTGAAGCGCGACAGCTGCGTGGTGATCAAGTTCTGCTGCGCGCTGTACAGCGCGCGCTGCGCATCCAGCGCCTGCAGGTAGCTGTCCACGCCGCGTTCGAAGCGCGCTTGCGACAGCCGGTAGCTGTCGGCGGTGGCATCGACCAGGGCCTGTTGCGCCTGCAACTGCCGGCCCAGGGTCTCGCGTTGCGCGAGCGCATCGGAGACCTCGCGGAACGCGCTCTGGATCGCCTTTTCGTACTGCGCCACCTCGATATCGCGGTTGGCCTTGGCCATGTCCAGGTTGGCGCGGTTACGCCCGGCGTTGAAGATCGGCAGCGTCAGCGTGGGCACGAAGCTCCAGGCGCGGGTGCCGGAATCGAACAGGTTGGACAGGCTGCTGCTGGACGAGCCGGTCGATGCGGTCAGGCTGATGCTCGGGAAGAACGCCGCGCGTGCCGCACCGATGTTGGCATTGGCCGCACGCAGGTTGCGCTCGGCCTCCAGGATGTCCGGGCGGCGCTGCAGCAACTGCGACGGCAACCCGGCCGGCACGCGGGCCAGCACGTTGCCGTCCACGCTGGCGCCATCGGGCAAGGCACGCGGCAGCAATTCCGCCGGCACCTGCGTGCCGACCAGCAGCACCAGGGCATTGCGGTCCTGCGCCACTTGCGCGGTATAGCGCTCCACATCCACGCGTGCGGTTTCCACCGTGGTCTGCGCCTGGCGCAAGCTGAGCTGCGAGGCCACACCCAACTCGAAACTGCGTTGCTGCAGGCGATAGCTGTCGCCCTGGCTGCTCAAGGTGGACTGCGCCAGCTGCAGCAACTGCTGATCGGCCGCCAGCGTCAGATAGGCAGTGGCCACTTCGGCCACCAGGCTGATATGGGTGCTGCGGCGTGCCTCGGCAGTGGACAGGAACTGCTGCAGCGCCTGTTCCTTGAGGCTGCGCACACGCCCGAACAGATCCAGCTCGTACGCACTGACGCCGATGTTGGCACTGTAGGTCCGGAACACCTGCGGCTGGCCGGGAATGGCCAGCTCCGACGGCGTACGCGCGTTGTTGGCGGTGCCGGTGCCCTGCACGGCAGGCAGCAGCGCGGCGCGCTCCACCCGGTACTGCGCACGTGCCACTTCGATGTTGAGCGCGGCCACGCGTAGGTCGCGATTGTTCTCCAATGCCAGCGCGATCACCTGCTGTAGCGCCGGGTCAGTGAACACCTGCCGCCAGCCGATGTTGGCGATATCGATCGCCTGCGCGGGGCTGGCCGCATCGGTGGAAGTGGACGCCGTCGAGAGCTCGGTGCCGGCAAAGCGCTCGGGCACCGGTGCGTCGGGCCGTGCGTAGCGCGGCATCAGCGTGCATCCGGACAGCACGCCGGCCACCGCGATCGCGGTCAATGTCATGCGGATCGGTGTCATCTCAGTGTCCTGCCGGTTGCGGTGCGGGCGAAGTGGGCTGTGCGCGGCGGGTGAACAAGCCGCTGATCAGCACGAAGAACAACGGCACGAAGAAGATCGCCAGAATCGTGCCGGACAACATGCCGCCGATCACCGCGGTGCCCAAGGCATGCTGCGCGCCTGCACCGGCACCACTGCCGAGCACCAGCGGCACCACGCCCAGGATGAAGGCCAGCGATGTCATCAGGATCGGCCGCAGGCGCATGCGCGCCGCTTCCAATGCGGACTCGATCAGGCTCTTGCCGCTTTCATGCAGCTCCTTGGCAAATTCCACGATCAGGATCGCGTTCTTCGATGCCAGGCCAATCGTGGTGAGCAGGCCCACCTGGAAGTACACATCGTTCATTTTCCAGGTCAGCATCGCGCCCAGCAGCGTGCCGAACACGCCCAGCGGCACCACCAGGATCACCGAGAACGGAATCGCCCAGCTTTCGTACAACGCGGCCAGACACAGGAACACGATCAGGATCGACAACCCGTACAACAGGCCGGTCTGGCCGGTCGAGGATTTCTCCTGCCGCGACAACCCGGTCCACTCGTAGCCGATGCCCGGGGGCAACTTGGCCGCCGCCGCTTCGACGATCTGCATCGCCTCGCCACTGGATGCAGCACCCGGCATCGCCATGCCCAGGATCTCCACCGACGGCACGCTGTTGTAGCGCTCCAGACGCGGCGAGCCGGAACTCCAGCTGGCAGTGGCGAAAGCGTTGAACGGCACCATCGTGCCGGCGCTGTTGCGCACGAACCAGCGGTCGATGTCCTGCGGATTCATGCGGTACACCGCATCGGCCTGCAGCATCACCTTCTTGACGCGGCCCTTGTCGATGAAGTCGTTGACGTAGGTACTGCCCCAGGCGCTGGAGAAGGTGTTGTTGATATCCGCGATCGACACGCCCATGGCCTGCGCCTTGTGCGAATCGATTTCCAGCTTGAACTCGGGCGTGTCCTCCTGCCCGTTCGGGCGCACCGCCACCAGCCGCTTGTCCTGCGACAGCTCGGCCAGCAACTGGTTGCGCGCCTGCATCAAGGCCTCGTGGCCGAGGTTGGCGCGGTCCTGCAGCATCAGGTCGAACCCGGTCGCATTGCCCAGCTCCGACACCGCCGGCGGTGCGAATGCGAACACCTTGGCATCGCGGATGGTGCTGAAGAACGCACCGGCCTTGCCCGCCACATCGGTGACGCTCTGGCCCTTGCCGGTGCGCTCGTCCCACGGGCGCAACTTGACGAAGGCAAAGCCCACGTTCTGGCCGGTACCGGCAAAGCTGAAACCGGAGACCGCGAAGATGCCGGCAACCGAGTCCTTCTGATCGACCAGGAAGTGATGCTCCACCTGCTTGAGCACCTCGCCGGTGCGCGCATCGGTGGCACCGGGCGGCAACTGCACCAGCACGAACAGCGTGCCCTGGTCCTCGTCCGGCAGGAAGCCCACCGGCAGCTTCATGAAGCCGAACACCACCAACGCCAGCAACACCGCATAGGCCAGCATGTAGCGCCAGCCCTTGCCCAGCATGTGCCGCACCACGCCCTGATAGCCGCTGTTGCCACGATCGAACAGGCGGTTGAACCAGCCGAACAACCCGGTGGTCGCCAGACCATGGCCCTTCTCCACCGGCTTGAGCAAGGTGGCGCACAGGGCCGGAGTCAGGATCATCGCCACCAGCACCGACAAGGTCATGGCCGAGACGATCGTGATCGAGAACTGCCGGTAGATCACACCGGTGGAACCGCCGAAGAACGCCATCGGCACGAACACCGCGGCCAGCACCAGGGCCACGCCGACCAGCGCGCCGGAGATCTGGTCCATCGACTTGCGCGTGGCGTCCTTGGGCGACAACTGCTCCTCGCCCATCACGCGTTCGACGTTTTCCACCACTACGATGGCATCGTCCACCAGCAGGCCGATCGCCAGCACCATCGCGAACATGGTCAGCGTGTTGATGGTGAAACCGAACGCCGCCAGCACGCCGAAGGTGCCGAGCAACACCACCGGCACCGCGATGGTCGGGATCAAGGTCGCGCGGAAGTTCTGCAGGAACAGGTACATCACCAGAAACACCAGCACCACCGCTTCGATCAGCGTATGCACCACCTGCTCGATGGAGATGCGCACGAACGGCGTGGTGTCGTACGGCTTTTGCACCTTCATGCCGGGCGGGAAGAATTTCTCCTGCTCCTCCAGGCTCTTGTCGATCGCGCGCACCGTATCCAGCGCATTGGCGCCGGTGGCCAGCTTGATCGCCAGACCGGCGGCCGGCTTGCCGTTGTAGCGGCCCACCGTGTTGTAGCTCTCGCTGCCCAGCTCGATGCGTGCCACATCGCGCAGGCGCACCTGCGAGCCATCGGACTGCGTGCGCAGCAAAATGTTCTCGAACTCCTCGGCGGTCTTCAGCCGGGTCTGCGCGGTGATGGTGGCATTGAGTTGCTGGTTGGGCACCGCCGGCAACGCGCCCAGCTGGCCGGCGGAAACCTGCGCGTTCTGCGCCTGGATCGCGGTGCGCACATCCACCGGAGTCAGGCTGAAGTTGTTCAACTTGTTCGGGTCCATCCATACCCGCATCGCGTACTGCGAGCCGAACAAGGTGGTGTCGCCCACGCCTTCGACGCGGCTGATGGTTTCCTGCACGTTGGCCGCCACGTAATCGGACAGGTCCGAATCGCTCATGCTGCCGTCTTCGGAAGTGAAGGCCAGCACGTTGAGGAAGTTGGTGGCCGACTTGGTCACCGTCACGCCCTGCTGCTGCACTTCCTGCGGCAACAACGGCGTGGCCAGCGACAACTTGTTCTGCACCTGCACCTGCGCGGTGTCCGGATCGGTGCCGTTGTCGAAGGTCAGCGTGATGGTCACCGCACCGCTGGATTCGCTGGTGGAGGCCATATAGCTGAGGTGGTCCAGCCCCTTCATCTTCTGCTCGATGACCTGGGTGACGGTGTCTTCCAGGGTCTGCGCCGAGGCGCCCGGATAGTTGGCGGTGATGGCGACGGCGGGCGGCGCGATGCTGGGGTATTGCGCAATCGGCAAGGTG
Organism: Xanthomonas sp. WHRI 6108; assembly: GCF_040202385.2. NCBI lineage: Bacteria > Pseudomonadati > Pseudomonadota > Gammaproteobacteria > Lysobacterales > Lysobacteraceae > Xanthomonas > Xanthomonas sp. WHRI 6108. Next base: position 3,117,763 of record NZ_CP168198.1, read on the forward strand.
GCGATGGACAGGATGCCGGCCAGCATCACGATGATGGCCAACACCCAGGCGAAGATCGGACGATCGATAAAGAAGCGTGCCATGACGTGTGATCCCGCCTCAGTTGGCCGCACGCGGTGCGGTCGGGGCGGAAGGAGTGCCGGCGGCTGCATTGCCGGCACCGGCGGCCGGCCTGCCCTTGGGCTGCCACGGCACGGTCTTGACCTCGATGCCGTCGCGGGCGCGCGAGACGCCTTCGACCACCAGCTGCTCGCCGGCCTTCAGGCCGCTGCGCACCAGCCATTGGTCGCCGACTTCGCGGTCGGTTTCCAGCACGCGCAGGTGCAGCTTGTGGTCGGCGCCGACCACGAACGCGGTCGGCTTGCCGGCGCCATTGCGCGAGACCGCCTGCTGCGGCACCAGCACGCCCTGCTCCTTGATGCCTTCCTGCAGCACCGCGCGCACGTACATGCCCGGCAACAACTCCGCATTCGGGTTCGGGAACACCGCGCGCAAGGTGATCGAGCCGGTGTTCTGGTCGACGGTGACATCGGAGAACGCCAGGTGGCCCTGCAGCGGATAGGTGCTGCCGTCTTCCAGCAGCAGCGACACCTTGGCCGCGTCGTCGCCGGCCTTCTCCAGCTCGCCGCGCGCCATCGCCTGCTTCAGGCGGAGCAAGGCCGCGCTGGGCTGGGTGACGTCGATGTAGATCGGGTCCAGTTGCTGGATGGTGGTCAGTGCGGTGGCCTGGTTGGCGGTCACCAGGGCACCCGGGGTGACGCTGGAGCGGCCGATGCGGCCGGAGATCGGCGCGTCCAGGCGCGCGAAGGCCAGGTTGATGCGCGCGGTTTCCACGCTGGCCTTGCCGGCGGCCACATCGGCCTCGGCCTGGCCCAGCGCGGCGGCGGTGTCGTCGCCGTCCTGCTGGCTGATCGCCTTGATCTGCACCAGTTCGGTGTAGCGCTCGGCCTTGAGTCTGGCGGTGCGCAGGTTGGCCTGCGCCTTGGCCAGGGTGGCCTGGGCGCTGGCATAGCTGGCGCGGTAGGTCGCCGGATCGATCTGGTACAGCGTCTGCCCGGCCTTGACGTCGCCGCCCTCGGTGAACTGGCGCGACTGCACGATGCCGCCCACCTGCGGGCGAACTTCGGCGATCAGGTAGGGAACCGTGCGTCCAGGCAGCTCGGTGGTCAGCGTCACCGGCTGCGGCTTGACGGTCAGCACGCCCATTTCGGGCATGCCCTCCTCCGGCGGCGGGCCGCCCGGCGGGCTGCCGCAGGCACTGAGCAGGACGGTGGCAGCAACGGCAGCAGCGAGCAGGGGCAGGCGAAACGAGGCATGAGGACGCACGAGGAGGTCTCCGACGGGACGCAGGATGGTTAAATCTAAACGGTACGGTTCGGTATCCTAATAAGCGCATCAGCGGCCGTCAAGCATTCCTGCCCAGTCGGTATACTTAAGCACCCAAGGGAGTCAGTGGATGCGGGTCAGAACCGAAGAAAAACGCGACGCCATCGTGCAGGCGGCCAGCGAGGTGTTCCTCGAACTGGGCTTCGAAGGCGCCTCGATGTCGCAGATCGCCGCCCGTGTCGGCGGCTCCAAGCGCACGCTCTACGGCTATTTCCCGTCCAAGGAGGAGTTGTTCGTGGCGTTTGCCAAGGACATGTCCGACCGCTACATCGACCCGCTGCTGGACGCACTTTCGCAGAGCAACGGCCCGGTCGCCGAGACCCTGCAGCGCTTCGGCGAGGACATCCTCGGTTTCCTGTGCGCGCCCAGCTCGATCACCATCTGGCAGACCATCATCGGCGTGTCGGGGCGGTCGGACGTGGGCGCGCTGTTCTTCAATTCCGGTCCGGAAGAAGGCGTGCAACGCATGGCCGATTACCTGCAGACGCAGATGGATCGCGGCGCGATCCGCTGCGCCAACGTCCTGATCGCGTCAAGGCAGTTCGGCGGGCTGCTGGAGGCGGAAACCCTGATGCCTTGCCTGTTCGGCGCACTCAAGGACCCCTCGCCCGAGTATCTGCGCGGCGCCGCGCAGCGCGCGGTCGCCCTGTTTCTGGCGGGCTATGGGTGCAAGACCGACGCCGCGGCGTGATGCGTGGTGGTGTCTGATAGCTTGGGTAAGCGATGAGTCGCTGGCGACCCCACTGATGCGCGTGCATGGCACCCGTGCACGCGCGTACTGCTCGAAGCTTGGTTGGTGTGACAACAACAGCGCATTTGTCTGCAGCAGATGGCTGCGTCTGCGCACTGCCGGCAACTTATAGAGCGGCTAACAAAACTCTGTCACGCCAGCTGATCTGCTGCCTGGCAGCAGGGCCCTTGCCCGCCTAATGTCGCGGCACACGCTGCAAGTACGTCCCTGCAAGCGCTTGCGCGGCATCCATGCCGCAAGGTGCCCGCGAGGGTTTGTTAGCCGCTTCAACTGAACCGCCCTGCGTTTGCCTTGCGATGCTTACTCGGCCACCGCGCACTTGGCGCACAGGCCGTGCACTTCCAGCGTCTGCGCCTGCGGCTGGAAGCCCAGCGCCTTGGCGCGCGCTTCCAGTTGCGCCACCACCTCGCGGTCTTCCAGTTCCACCGCGCTATGGCAGCGGTCGCAGATCAAGAACGGCACCGAGTGCTGGGCGCTGTTGGGGTGGTGGCAGGCGACGAAGGCGTTGACCGACTCGAGCTTGTGCACGAAGCCATTGGCCATCAGGAAATCCAGTGCGCGGTACACCGTGGGCGGAGCGTCGGCGCCAACGCCCTTGCCTTCGCGCACCCAGTCCAGCAGTTCGTAGGCCTTGACCGGCTTGCCGGCGTCGGCGATCAGCCGCAGCACATTGGCGCGGATCGGCGTCAGCCGCAGGCCGCGCTCGCTGCAGGCGCGCTCCACCGCGCGCACGAAGCCGTTGGCGTCGTCGACATGGTGATGCGGTGCAGTGCAGGCGTGTTCGTTGGTTTTCATCACAGGCTCCGGCGGTCAGCCCGCCCCTATCTTGATGAGTGCCGCATCGATGCGTTTCAAGGCGCCCTCGCGTCCGGCCAGGTACACCGTCTGCGAAATGTCCGGGCTGACCTGGGTGCCGGTGATGGCCACGCGCAGCGGCTGGGCCACCTTGCCCATGCCCAGCTCCAGCGCGGCGGCCGCGTCGTGCAACGCGGCCGAGACGGTCTCCACGCTCCATTCGCTCTGTGCCGCTAGCAGTTCGCGCGCCTTGCCCAGCGGCACTTCTGCGCCCAGCTTGAGGTGCTTCATCACCGCCGCTTCGTCGTAGGTTTCCAGCGGCTGGTACCAGACCACGGCTTTTTCGGCCATTTCCTTCAAGGTCTGCACGCGTTCGCGCAGCGCCACCACCACATCGGCGGCGGCCGGGCCGGCGGCGACATCGATGCCCAGCCTGGCGAGCTGGTATTCCAGCTGCGGGGCGATGCTGGCCGGGTCGTCGGTCTTGAGGTAGTGCTGGTTGACCCAGCCCAGCTTGGCCATGTCCAGCCGCGCCGCCTTGGAATTGACGTTCTTCACGTCGAACAGGTCGAGCAGTTCCTGCCGACTGAACAACTCCTGGTCGCCGTGCGACCAGCCCAGACGGGCCAGGTAGTTGATCAGCGCATGCGGCAGATAGCCGGCGTCCTTGTACTGCATCACGTCGGCCGCGCCGGTGCGCTTGGACAGCTTGGCGCCCTGCTCGTCCAGGATCATCGGCATGTGCGCGAACTTCGGCACCGGGGCCCCCAGCGCCTCATAGATATTGATCTGGCGCGGAGTGTTGTTGATGTGGTCGTCGCCGCGGATCACCTCGGTGATGCCCATGTCCCAGTCGTCCACCACCACCGCGAAGTTGTAGGTGGGGAAGCCGTCCGGGCGGAAGATCACCATGTCGTCGAGCTCGCTGTTGGCGATCTCGATGACGCCCTTGATCAGGTCGTCGAACACCACCGTGCCGCCGACCGGATTCTTGAAGCGGATGACCCGGTTGGGGTCGTCGCGGTACGGCAGGTTCTGCTCGCGGGCGGCGCCGTTGTAGCGCGGCTTTTCCTGCCTGGCCATCGCGGCCTCGCGCATGGCGTCGAGTTCTTCGCGGGTTTCGTAGGCGTAATAGGCCTTGCCCTGGGCCAGCAGCTGCTCGGCGACCTCCTGGTAGCGGGCGACGCGCTGGGTCTGGTAGATCGGGCCCTCGTCGTAGCCCAGGCCCAGCCATTCCATCGCCTCCAGGATGGCGTCGATCGCGGCCTGGGTGCTGCGCTCACGGTCGGTGTCTTCGATGCGCAGCACGAACTGCCCGCCGCGGCGGCGCGCCTCCAGCCAGCAATACAGGGCGGTGCGGGCGCCGCCGATGTGCAGGTAACCGGTGGGGCTGGGGGCAAAACGGGTGCGGCAGGTCATGGAGCGCTCGGCAAAACGGGAGTCGGCCGATTTTACCTTGACCAGCGCAGACCTGCCCGCGCGCGGCTCAGCGGTTGCGTAACAGGTCGCCGTAGACCACGTCATCGCCGCCGCTGCGCGCCGGGCCGGGCGCGTCGTACAGCACCAGCCAGCTGGGCGTGTCGCCGGCCAGGTGGCTGGGAAGATTGCAGATCGCCTCGGCGCGGTCGCTGTCGGTGCCGTGCGGCAACACCGCCGATTCCAGCAGCGCGTGCTGAAAGCGCACCGGCGCCTGGTTGGCGGCCAGCACCGCACGCGCGCCCGGCCATTTGAACAGGCGGATTTCGCCGTTCAGCACCATGGTCGGGCCAGCCAGCAGGTACAGGTCGTCGCCGGAATAATGCAGGTCGCGGATGCCCAGCCCGCCCAATTGCAGGAAGTGCTTGCGCAGCAGCGTGCCGTCCTCGTCCAGCGGCGCCAGGCGCAGGTGCTCGCCATGCGCCTGCACCCGGATCTCCAGCAGCGCCGACCAGCCGCGCAGCACCGGGCCACGCAGGCCCAGCAGCAGGCGCTCGCCGTCCACCACGATGCCTTCGATATCGAAGCCGTTGTCCTTGCCCGGGATCTTCAGGAACGGGCCGAAGTGCGGGTCGTCGGCCAGCAGCTCGGTGAGCTGGTTGTGTTTGGCATCGCCCTTGAGCCGCAGCGCGCGACGGCCGTCGGCGGCTTCGCGCACCAGGCGCGGGGTGCCGTCGGCATCGCGCTCGATCGGCAGGCAGGCCAGCAGGCGGCGGTTGGCGTCGAGCTTGAGCTTGGTCAGGCGTTTGGCGTTTTCGGCATCGTCGCGACTGCGCTTGGCATTCTTGCGCTTGAGCCCATGCGAGCCGATCACCCAGAGGAATCCCTCCGACAGCGCCATGCCTTCCAGATCCGCCTCCTCGGCCGCCTCGCCGGGCAGGTCCAGCAACTCGGCCAGCGCAAAGCTCTGCCCCTGGCCGAAGCGCAGCGTCTCGCGCTGCACGGGTTCGAGCCTGCGCAGGCGATCCACCGCGCAGGCCTCGTCGCCGGCCACCCACAGCCAGTCGTCGGTGAAGGCCGCACCGGACAGATTGCTATGCACCAGCGCGCCAGGCGCGAACTCGAGACGGACGCTGTGCGGAATCAGGGTTTTCTTGGCCATGGGAACCTGGTGGGAGGTATTGCAAGGGATGAAAGTGGCTGAGGTACCGTAGCGCGCGGTCACCACTTGAGGCACGGCGGGTGAACGTTGCAGCGTACGTATGGCAGTGCCGTCGCGAACACCGGCTGCGCTCGCCCGACGATGAACATCGTCCTTTGAGGACCACGCTCTATCAGTCGAACGTGGCCAGCCTGGCACGTGCAACGTGAGCGCCCAATTGACCGACCCAATCGCGATCGTTGGCGACCTGCGCCTGCGCGCGGCTGGCCTCGAAGGCGGCGAAATCAAGCTCCGCATAGGCCCACACGGCAGTGCCCTGGGTCTGCGCCAGCACGCCATCGGCCGGGAAGCCGACATCCATCGGTGCGAACACCGCCGCTTCGCCGGTATTGACGTCCAGCGCCGGGCTCCACGGTGCTTGCCCGGCCGTGACCGATTGCGCGACGAACACACGGTTTTCCAGCGCGCGCGCCAGGCAGCCGACCCGTACCCGCATCGCCCCGGCGGCGGTGTCGGTGCAACTGGGCACGATCAACAGCCGCGCGCCGGCCTCGTACTGCGCGCGCACCGGCAGCGGGAACTCGCTGTCGTAGCAGATCGCGATCGCCGCACGCACGCCATCCAGGTCGAACACCTTCAGCGCATCGCCCGGCTCGATCAGCCCGGTGGCCTTTTCGAAGCCGGTCAGCTGCAGCTTGTCCTGCCAGCCATGCCGGCCATCGGGGGTGAACCAGTCGCTGCGATTACGGTAACGGCCCTGGCCCAGGTCCAGCAGAAAGCTGCCGGCCACCAGATGCAGCTGATGCTGGCGCGCCAGGCCGGCAAACAGCTCCAGCCACGGCGCACGCAGCGCCTGGATCGCCGCCAGCGACTCCGGCAACCCGGCAGAAATCTGCGGACCGAAGGTCGCGCCCAGCTCCAGCGACAGATACTCCGGCAGCACCAGCAGGCGTGCGCCAGCGGCGGCAGCCTCGCCCACCAGCGCCGACTGGCGTGCGGCGAACGCGGCAAAGTCGGCAGGTTTGCCGATCGGGTATTTGGCGACGGCAATTTTCATCTGCTGGCCTGGTTGCGATTGATCGATGGCGTAAGAAGTGACTCGGTCACGGCGGCAGTGGCCGCGTCCATACCCGCAGACTGTGGTCGATCTCGCCGTGTTGCAACTCCACCCATGCCAATTGCACGCGCATGTCCGCTTGCGGTGCATAGCCACGTTTGCGCCAGAACACGTCGTTGGGTCGATGGTCGGCCGGCTTGCGCGGATCGTCTTCTGCGCGTTCCACCGCGCAGAACGCAGTGAGCGCGAAGCGGTCCAGTGCACGTGCATGCGCCTCGCGCTGGTCGAAAAATGCGTGGCCGATTCCCTGCCCGCGATAGTCCGGCAGCAGCACCGATTCGCCGAAATAGAACACGCTGGCCGGGTCGATGCCGGCTGCACGGAACGGCGCATGGAAGGCTTCGCTGTCGTCGAGCAGCGGCAGCCCGGTGGAGGCGCCGATCACCGCATCGCCATCGCGTGCCAGCACGAACACGCTGTCCGGCGAGGCCGCGTAGGCGGCCAGATAGCCGCGCTCGTAATCGGCGTCGCCGTCGTACAGATACGGCCAGGCGCGGAACACCGCGATGCGCAGTTGCGCCACCGCAGCCAGATGCGGCAGCACCTGCGTGCCGCGCACCGTTTCAACGATCAGGGAGGAGCCGCTCATGCCGGCCATGGTAAGCCAGCCTAGCGCAGCTGCGCCGCCGTACGTCAGCGCAGCCAGCCGCCATTGCCCGGAGCCGCCGCAGCCGGCTGCTGCCACAGCAACCACACCGCCGCCTCCTCGCTGGCCAGCAGCACACCGAGCAGTGCATCGGTGCTGCGCGCCCAGTAGCTGCCGTTGCTCAACCGCTGCCACGGCCCGTAGCGGCGCGGACGCGCGTTGCCTGCCGCCGCGTCCTGCCGCCGCGCCGCCTGCAGGAAGCCGCTGCCGCCCAGGCGCAATGCCTGCGCGGTGCCTGCATGCAGACGCAGGCCGATCACGCCGCGGCGTCCGTCGCGGCGCAAGGGCAAGGCCGACAACGGCGAAGCGTCCCAATACTGCGGCAGCGCTGCGGGAAGCAGCGCCACCGTGTCGATCCCGGCGGGCAGCAAACGCTGCGCCCGCCGGTGCAACTGTGCGTGCGTGCGCATGTCGGCCTCAGCGCAGGCTGTTGCCAAGCTCGTACCAGTCGAGCTTGCGGGTCACCCACATGATGCTGGCCAGGATGCCGAACAGCAGCAACGATCCCATCAGCAGCGAGTTGTCTTCGGAGATCAACAGGCTGTAGAGCACCCCGTACAACGCCGTGAGCATCGCCGAGAACCCGGCTGCACGCGCCCAGCTGCGCAACACCCCGGACAGATAGAAGAACTGCAGGCCGATACATGCCGCGGCAGAGACCAGGTACGCCTGCCAGAACGCGATGTGCTCGGACAGGCTCAGCAGCAGCAGGAAGAAGATCGCCAGCGCCAGACCCACCAGCAGGTATTGCAGGGGATGGATCGGCAGACGCTTGATCAACTCGAACAACACGAACGCCACAAAGGTCAGCACCACGAACAGGATGCCGTACTTGCTGGCGCGGTCGGCCTGGGTATACACGTCCACCGGATCGACCAGCCGCACCTCCAGCGTGTCCAGCGACGACTGGCTGGACTGCAGCTGGCTCTGTGCACCGGTGGCCAGCGACGACAACGACCAGCTCGCATCGAAACCGCGCGCACCGATCGTCGGCGCATTCGGCAGGAAGCGCCCGCCGAACAGCGGATGCGGCCAGGCCGAGCGCAGCGCGATGTCGTTGTTGTCGGCAATCGGTGCGATCGCCAGGCTGCGGGTGCCGTCCAGCACGAACGACATCTCCACCAGGTTGCCGTCACCCAGCGTGCCGGCCAGCGCATCGCCCAGCGGCTGCAGATCGGCATGGATACCGGCCGAGCGCCCCACCAGGCCGCCGGCTCCGCTCTCCAGCGGCAAGCTGCGGCCGTCCACCCGCAGGCTCGGCGTGCCGACCAGGCCGCGCACATCGGAAATGCCCACCGCCAGATGCGGCCGGCCATAGCGGCGACCGGCCACGGCCGGATAGTCGAACGGGTCGAACTCGGCCTTGAGCCTGGCCTTCCACGAATACACCTGCACACGGAACAGGCCGATCTTGCGCTCGGACGGGGTCAGCTCGCCGCTCAGGGTGAGCGTGCGCGGGGTCTGCAGCAACTGGCCGTCGCGCTTGCGCCAGACCTTGCGCGGGTTGCCCTGCTCGTCCGGCTCGGTGACCTGCACGTCCTCGGTAAACGGCAGCACCCGCACAGGCGCGATGAACTGCTGCTCGCCGGCCTTGCTCTGCGCCACCCGCTCCACCGCCTCGTCGCGGTAACGCGCACGGTCCTGCACCGTGCCGCGGATCAGCAGCAATGGAATCAGCAGCAACAGGATCAATCCGCCAATGGTGGCGAAGCGCAACAACAGTTTCAGGGATTTCATCGACCTTCCTCAGTCTGGGAGGTCGCCAGGGTGCGTTGCGCCGGTGTCGCAGGTTTGAGGCGAATTTGAAGCGAATGTGAAGTGGGCGATCGGCAGGCTCGGCGACCGGCACTGTGATCCCGTTAGGAAATGCAGGTTTTGCCCTGCAAAAATGCAACAGAGGCCCAGGACATGCTTCCGTTGCATCGCCAAGGCTTCGCATCACCGCCGCGCGCTTCGCCGCCAGGCGCAACGATGCCAGTGCAGTTGCGCATCACGGGGCCATTGCTTTTCTCGAGTCTGTGTTGATCACGGCGTTGCAGTTCCGTGGTTCCGCGGCATCCGCATTCAACGTCACGCGCGCCGCAGCGGCGGTGTCGCACACGCATGCCCGCCTGCCGGTCATGGTTCCAGAAACGCGCACGACTGCATTCCTCTCTCGCCTGGAGTTTGCCTTCATGACCAAGCAACGTTCGCTCACGCTCTGCCTGCTCGCTGCCCTGAGCCTGTCCTCCGCCGCCGCACAGGCGGCAATGCACGGGATGGGCCTGAAACCCTCGTCGTTGATGCAGCCGGTCACTCCGTTGTTCGGCATTGCCAGCGCCGCCAAACCCCTGCCCGCCACGGTCGACCTGACGGCCTGGGCAATTACCCCGGGCGACCAGGGCCAGGTGGGGTCGTGTGCGTCATGGGCAACCGCCCACACCCTGACCGGCTGGTATGCCAACGCCAACAAGCAGGCGCAAACCCGCTTCGCCCCGATGTATCTCTACAGCCAGGTCAACGGTGGCGTCGACGAAGGCTCCACGCTGGAAGCGCCGCTGGACGTCGCGCTGGCCCAAGGCATCGACACCGAGCAGCATTATTCGTGGGGCAACTACAACTGGAAGAACCCACCCACCGCGGCCGACCGCGCCAACGCCGCCAAGAACCGCACGCCGTACCGCAAGTACACCGTGCTGTATTCGGGCGACGGCAATGGCGGGCGGGCCCTGATCGAACAGATCAAACTCGCGCTGGCCTCGTCCACGCCGGTGGCGATCGGCTTCTATGTCAGGCAGGGGTTCGAAGACCTCACGCCAAAAAACCAGGTCGACTACGACACCAAGACGCCGATCCTGGGCGGGCACGCGGTGATCGCGCTGGGCTACGACAGCGAAGGGCTGCTCGTCGAAAACAGCTGGGGCACCGAGTGGGGCAACAAGGGCTTTGGCAAGCTGTCCTGGTCGGCGGTCGCCAAGGACGTCATCGGGGCCGACGTGGTGCACTGACACACAGCGGCTGCGCACGGTGAGGCGCGGCGGACACGGACACGGATGCGGCATGTACCTGGCGCATGCCGCTTGCGTGCCACCGCGATGCCGCCGCCGTCGGCCGCCGGCCTGTGCACTGACGGCACGCAATGCGGTTCAGAGCCGCCGACACACCTGCTACACAGCCGCCAGGCGGGCGCGGACGGCGCGCGGAATCGGCGCGTACCACTCGTCCACTCCGGTTGCTCCTCGCCGTCCTCACCTACCTGACGACTGCGCACTACGGTTTGTTAGCCGCGCTTAGCCGATGGGCAGGCGCAGGGTCGCGATCGCGCCGCCACCCTCGCGGTTACCCAGCGTCGCCTCGCCACCATGCAGGCGCGCCACTTCGCGTACGAACGGCAGGCCGAGGCCGGAGCTGCGCTGTCCGGTCTGCGGGCGGGCCAGCGAATAGAAACGCTCGAACACCCGTTCCAGTGCGTAGTCCGGCACGCCGCTGCCGCGGTCCTCGACCACCAGCTGCAGCTGTTCCTCCAGCACCTGCGTACGCAGCTGGATGGTGCTGCCCTGCGGTGAAAACGCGATGGCATTTTCCAGCAGGTTGATCAGCGCCTGGCGCAGCAGGAATTCATCGCCGAGCACGTACTGCCCGCGCGCCGTGTCGGATGCGGCATCGCTTTCCAGCAGCACGCCGGCCGCTGCCGCGCGCGGCAGCACGGCATCCACGGCCGCCTGCAGCAGGCCAGCCACCGCGATGCGCTCGCGCGTCTGCAGCCAGCCGTGCTGTTCCACCTCGGCCAGTGCCAGCAGCTTGTCGATGGTTTCGGTCAGGCGCAACTCCTGCGCGCGGATGCTGGCGACAAAGTGCTGGCGATCGGCTTCCGGCAGTGGCTCGCTCAACAGTTCGGACGCACCCCGGATTGCCGCCAGCGGGCTCTTCATCTCATGCGTCAGCGACTGCACGTACTGCTCGACGTAGGCCTTGCCTTCCAGCTTGCGCCGCATGCTTTCCAGCGCCTGGCCGAGGTCGCCGATTTCATCGCCGCGCGGCTCCGGGGGCGGCACCGGCACGCCGGCGCTCACCGCCTGTGCGTAGCGATTGAGCCGGCCGATGCCGCGCATCAGCCACCAGGTCATCCAGATGCCGATCAGCGCGGAAATGCCGATCAGCCAGGCACCGCGCTGCAGGATGTTGCGCTGGCTGGCCTCGATGAACGGGTCGATGCTGCGATTGGGCTGCGCCAGCGTCAGCACGCCGATCAACTTGGCCGGGTCATTCGGCGCGTAGATCGGTGCGGCCACATGCATCACCGTGGCGGTCGGGTCGCCATCGACCTCGGGGCTGGAACGCGCGCCGTATTCACCGCGCAAGGTGCGATAGACATCGTTCCAGCGCGAGTTGTCGCGGCCCACATCGCGGCCCAGCGAGTCGAACACCACCACGCCGCGCGCGTCGGTGACGGTGACGCGGTAGGCCACATCGTTCTTGCGGAACCGCCACACCCAGGCCTTGGGGTCGCGCCGCTGCGCCTGCGCCACGTTGCGCGCAAAGCTGCCGCTGGCGATGGTGCCGGCAGCCAGCTCGCTGCTGGCCATTTCCGCCAGCACATTGGCCGCGTCCACCAGCGTGGATTCCATCGCCTGGCGCACACCCGGCTTGACCTCGTTGACGAACACCCGCATCACGAAGAACGCGGCCAGCCCCACGATCAGGAAGAAGCCCAGGAACAGCTTGAGACCGAGCCGCATCTCAGGCCCCGACCCGAAGAACAACGCGATGCCTGCGCGTGGCCATGGCTACAGCTCCAGCGCGTAGCCGAGGCCACGGTGGGTGCGGATCGGGTCGGCCGGCACGCCGGCCTGGCGCAGCTTGCCGCGCAGCGTCTTGATATGGGTGTCCACGGTGCGGTCTGCGCTGTCGGCGCTGGCGTCCCAGCCGCGGTCCATCAGCTGTGCGCGGCTCAGGATCGCGCCGGGGCGCTGCAACAGCGCCGACAGCAGCGCGTACTCGTAGCGGGTCAGCGGCAGCAGCGCATCGCCGTAGCGGATGCGGCTGCCCTCGCGGTCGATCGCAAACGCGCCATGCGGCTGCCAGCCCGGCTCCGCCACGGCGGCCGCATGGCGACGACGCAGCCGCGCGCGCACCCGCGCCACCAGCTCGCGCGGGGAGAACGGCTTGGCCATGTAGTCGTCGGCGCCCAGTTCGAAGCCGAGCACGCGGTCGATCTCGTCGTTGCGCGCGGTCAGGAGGATCACCGGCACGTCGCTGAACCCGCGCAGCGTGCGGCACACCTCGAAGCCGTTGATATCCGGCAGGCCCACGTCCAGCACCACCACATCGGCCGGGTCGGCACGCAGGCGTGCCAATGCGTCACGGCCCAGCAGGCAGTGTTCGGGCGCGTAGCCTTCGCTGCGCAGCGCGTACAGCACGGTATCGGCAATGGCGGCTTCGTCTTCGACGACGAGCACGCGGGCGGGAGACTCGGACATGGCGCGCAGCATAGCCGCATGCTGGCGCGGCCCGTACACTGCCGCGATGAACTATCGCCACGCCTTCCATGCCGGCAACCATGCCGACGTGCTCAAGCACATCGCCTTGCTGGCGCTGATCGACACCCTCAAGCGCAAGGACACGCCGTTCTTCGTGCTCGACACCCACGCCGGACGCGGGCGCTACCAGCTCGGCGGCGAGGAAAGCCGCAAGACCAACGAGGCCGATGCCGGGGTGATGCGGCTGATGGCCGAGTCGACCCTGCCCGAGGTGGTCGAACGCTATCTGCGCGCGGTACAGGCCGACAACCACACCGTCGCCCGCCCGGCCACGCCCGGCCAGAAGCCGGCGCGCCCCACCGCCGGCATCCAGATCAACCATTACCCCGGCTCGCCGTTGCTGGCGGCGCAGGCGCTGCGCGAACAGGACCGCATGGCGTTCTGCGAGTTGCAGCCGGAAGAGGCCGAGGCGCTCAAGCGCCTGTTCGCCAGGGACAGCCGCGTGCGCGTGCATGCCGGCGATGGCTACGAGGCGATTCGCGCCTTCGTGCCGCCGCGCGCGGGCGAGACCAAGATCGGCCGCGGGCTGGTGCTGATCGACCCGCCCTACGAGGCGCAGGAAGCCGAGTACCCGCAGGTCATCCATAGCGTGCGCGAGACGCTGGCGCGCTGGCCGCAGGCGATCTGCATGGTGTGGTACCCGATCAAGCTGCGCCGCAGCCTGCAGCCGTTCATGCGCAAGGCGGCCACGCTGCCGGCCAAGTCGGTGCTGGTGGCCGAGCTGCAGGTGCGCCCGGACGACTCGCCGCTGCGCCTCACCGGCAGCGGGCTGCTGATCGTCAATGCGCCATGGCAGTTCGACCAGGTGCTGGCGCCCGCGCTGCCGGTGCTGAAGCAGCACCTGGGCGAGGCAGGTGCCTCGACCCGGCTGGAGTGGCTGCGCCAGGACGCCTGAGTTGCCTGTACCGGGCGCCTGTTCGCGCTGGCGAACGCGGCTGCATACTCACGACTGGATCACGGTATCGCTCGGTACAGTGATCAGGGAAGCACTGCCACCCCCTGACGACCCCCAGCGGCGCACCGGATTCATTCACGGTTGTGCGCTGGGCGGGTGCCAGAATCTTCCGATCTTTAAGGAACACCGGTCATGGCCATTCGCAATCGCATGCCTCCCTGGCATGAAAACTTCAGTCTGCCCAATGGCCGCACACTCCTGCTCCGTCCGATCCGTCCCGAGGACGGTCCGCCGCTGCAGGGTGCTTTCAGCCTGTTGGGGCCGGAGGAAATCCGCGCGCGCTTCGTGCGTTCCTCCGCCGAAATCACCCCGGAGATGGTGCAGCGCCTGACCCATCCCAACCCCAAGAGCGAAATCGTGCTGGTGGCCGCCGAACAGCTGCCCCCGGGCGAAGCCCTAGTAGGTGCGGTGGCGCGCGCGGCGCTGGTGCCGGGCACCCGCCAGGCCGAGTACACCATCCTGGTCAGCAGCTTCGTCGCCGGCCAGGGGTTGGGACGGCAGCTGATGCGCAAGCTGGTCAAGTGGGCACGGCGCAAATACCTGGATTGCCTGTTCGGCGACGTGCTGCAAAGCAATGTGCCGATGCTGCAGCTGGCCGAGTCGCTGGGCTTCAAGCCGCAGCCGCATCCGGAGTCGCCGGAGTTGGTGCGGATGGTTCTCGAGCTGGATGCCTGAGGGGCTGGGATTCGGGATTCGGGATTCGGGATTGGGGATTCGGGATTGAGAAGGCCGCCGCGCTCTTGACTCACCTAGCTTCGGTTGTTGATGTGTCGCTGGCTGCAGGGCCCTTGCCCGCCCACCATCGCGGGACACGCCGCAAGTACGTCCTTGTAGGCTCTTACGCGGCATCCATGCCGCGTAAGGTCCCGCGACGGTGAGCGGGCAAGGACCTGTCTAGATGGTCGGTCCGCATAGTGCGAGCAGCACGGTGTCAGGCAAGAACGTGTCAGCTCGTTTTCGCAAGAAAGCCAGTGCAGCGGAGCAGCTTTTCAAACAACCGACCAACTGTCTGGGGCGGTGTCCTCGCCGATTGCGGGACCGTGTGGCGGCATGGATGCCGCCACCGAGCCTCCACGGATGGATTCACGGCGTGTCCCGCGAGCGGTGAGGACGCCGCACCCTCGACTCACCTGGCTTTGATTATTGATCTGTCGCTTGGCTGCAGGGCCCTTGCCGGCCCACCATCGCAGGACACGCCGCAAGTACGTCCCTGTAGGCTCTGGCGCGGCATCCATGGCGCTCAAAGTCCGGAGACGGTGAGCGGGCAAGGACCAGTCGAGCTGGTCGGTATGTAGATGGCGAGAGCGCCGCACATCCGACCAAGGCGGCGCAGGTGGGCCGACGCCGGCTTTCACGCCGGATGGACCGGCCGCGGTGGGTGCTCTGATAAAATTGCCGGCTGATGCCGTCGCCAACCACCTTCCCCTCTCCGCCGCTGCCCAAGTCCGGCCAGCTCCGCGCCTATTGGCGCGCTCCGTCTTCGCCGACTGCGCTGGCCTGGTCGATCGCACGCGCCGCCGAGGCGCATGCCGGCCCGCTGCTGGTGATCGCCCGCGACAACCAGAGTGCGCATCAGATCGAGGCGGATCTGCATGCCTTGCTCGGCGAGCATGCGACGCTGCCGGTGGTGCCGTTTCCCGATTGGGAAACCCTGCCCTACGACCAGTTCAGCCCGCACCCGGAGATCATCAGCCAACGCCTGGCCGCACTGCATCGGCTGCCCGCACTGACCCGTGGCGTGGTGATCGTGCCGGTGCAGACGCTGATGCAGCAGCTGGCACCGCTGAGCTACATCGTCGGCGGTAGTTTCGATCTCAAGGTCGGCCAGCGGCTGGATCTGGATGCGGAAAAACGCCGCCTGGAAAGCGCCGGCTACCGCAACGTGCCGCAGGTGATGGACCCGGGCGATTTTGCAGTGCGCGGCGGCCTGCTCGACGTGTTCCCGATGGGCGAAGCCACGCCGTTGCGGATCGAGTTGCTGGACGAGGATATCGACTCGATCCGCGCCTTCGACCCGGAATCGCAGCGCTCGCTGGACAAGGTCGAGGCCGTCAAGCTGCTGCCCGGCCGCGAAGTGCCGATGGACGATGCCAGCGTGGAGCGTGTGCTGGCCTGCCTGCGCGAGCGTTTCGACGTGGACACCCGGCGCAGCGCGCTGTACCAGGATCTGAAATCGGGGCTGGCGCCGTCGGGGGTGGAGTATTACCTGCCGATGTTCTTCAGCAAGACCGCCACCTTGTTCGATTATCTGGACAAGCGCGTGCTGCCGCTGGTCGCCACCGGCGTTTCCAATGCGGCGGACACGTTCTGGGCGCAGGCGCAGGACCGCTACGAGCAACGCCGCCACGATGTGGAGCGCCCGTTGCTGACGCCGGACGAGTTGTATCAGTCGCCGGACGCACTGCGCGAGCGGCTCAACAAGCTGGCGCGCATCGAAGTCTGGGCCAGCGACCATCCGCGCATCGACGAGGCCGCCGCGCTGGGCGACCAGCCGTTGCCGCCGCTGCCGGTGGCGGCAAAAGACGCCCCGGCCGGCCAGGCGCTGGCCTCGTTCCTGGACCATTACCCCGGCCGTGTGCTGGTGGCCGCCGATACCGCCGGCCGGCGCGAAGCCTTGATGGAAGTGCTGGCCGCCGCGCAGCTAAAGCCGGAGGTCGTCGCCGACCTGCCCGCCTTCCTGGCCGCGCCCAAGCTGCGCTTCGGTATCACCGTGGCGCCGCTGGAAGACGGCTTTGCGCTGGACGCTCCGCAGATTGCGGTGCTGACCGAGCGCCAGCTGTTTCCCGAGCGCGCCAACCAGCCGCGCCGCAGCCGCCGGGTCGGACGTGAGCCGGAAGCGATCATCCGCGATCTGGGCGAGCTGTCCGAAGGCGCGCCGATCGTGCACGAGGACCACGGTGTGGGCCGCTACCGCGGCCTGATCGTGCTCGACGCCGGCGGCATGCCCGGCGAGTTCCTGGAAATCGAATATGCCAAGGGCGACCGGCTGTATGTGCCGGTGGCGCAGCTGCATCTGATCAGCCGCTATTCCGGCGCCTCGGCCGAGACCGCGCCGCTGCATTCGCTGGGCGGCGAGCAATGGACCAAGGCCAAGCGCAAGGCGGCCGAAAAGGTCCGCGACGTGGCGGCCGAACTGCTGGAAATCCAGGCCCGCCGACGTGCGCGTGCCGGCCTGGCGCTGCAGGTGGACCGGGCGATGTACGAGCCGTTCGCGGCCGGCTTTCCGTTCGAGGAAACCGGCGACCAGCTGGCGGCCATCGATGCGACGCTGCGCGATCTGGGCAGTAGCCAGCCGATGGACCGCGTGGTCTGCGGCGACGTCGGCTTCGGCAAGACCGAGGTGGCCGTGCGCGCCGCATTTGCCGCCGCCAGCGCCGGCAAGCAGGTCGCCGTGCTGGTGCCGACCACGCTGCTGGCCGAGCAGCATTACCGCAACTTCCGCGACCGCTTCGCCGATTACCCGATGAAGGTGGAAGTGCTGTCGCGCTTCAAGAGCACCAAGGAGATCAAGGCCGAGCTGGAGAAGGTCGCCAGCGGCGAGATCGACGTCATCATCGGCACGCACCGGCTGCTGCAGCCGGACGTCAAGTTCAAGGACCTGGGCCTGGTCGTGGTCGACGAAGAGCAGCGCTTCGGCGTGCGGCAGAAGGAAGCGCTCAAGGCGATGCGCGCCAACGTGCATCTGCTCACGCTCACCGCGACCCCCATCCCGCGCACGCTCAATATGGCCATGGCCGGGCTGCGCGATTTGTCGATCATCGCCACCCCGCCGCCGAACCGGCTGGCGGTGCAGACCTTCATCACTGCCTGGGACAACGCGCTGCTGCGCGAGGCCTTCCAGCGCGAGCTCAGTCGCGGCGGGCAGCTGTACTTCCTGCACAACGATGTGGAAAGCATCGTGCGCATGCAGCGCGAGCTGTCCGAACTGGTGCCGGAGGCGCGCATCGGTATCGCGCATGGGCAGATGCCCGAGCGCGAGCTGGAGCGGGTGATGCTCGACTTCCAGAAGCAGCGCTTCAATGTGCTGCTGTCGACCACGATCATCGAATCGGGCATCGACATCCCCAATGCCAACACCATCATCATCAATCGCGCCGACCGCTTCGGCCTGGCGCAGTTGCACCAGCTGCGCGGCCGCGTCGGCCGCTCGCATCACCGCGCCTATGCGTACCTGGTGGTGCCGGATCGTCGCTCGATGACCTCCGATGCGGAAAAGCGCCTGGAGGCGATCGCCTCCATGGACGAGCTCGGCGCCGGCTTCACCCTGGCCACCCACGATCTGGAGATCCGCGGTGCCGGCGAGTTGCTGGGCGAAGACCAGAGCGGGCAGATGGCCGAGGTCGGTTTCAGCCTGTACACCGAGCTGCTGGAACGCGCGGTGCGCAGCATCCGCCAGGGCAAGCTGCCGGATCTGGATGCCGGCGAGGAGGTCCGCGGCGCCGAGGTCGAGCTGCATGTGGCCGCGCTGATTCCCGAGGATTACCTGCCCGACGTGCACACGCGCCTGACGCTGTACAAGCGCATCTCCAGCGCACGCGATGCCGATGCGCTGCGCGAATTGCAGGTGGAGATGATCGACCGCTTCGGCCTGCTGCCGGACCCGGTCAAGCACCTGTTCGCGATTGCCGAGCTCAAGCTGCAGGCCAATGCGCTGGGTGTGCGCAAGCTGGACCTGGGCGAGAACGGTGGCCGGCTGGTCTTCGAGGCAAAACCGGCGATCGACCCGGTCGCGGTGATCCAGATGATCCAGAAGCAGCCCAAGATCTACACCATGGACGGCCCGGACAAACTGCGCATCAAGCTGCCGCTGCCGGAAGGCGCGGACCGTTTCAACGCCGCACGCGGCCTGCTGACGATGCTGGCGCCCAGGTAGAAACGCGCGCCGGGCGGTTGCGCCTGCTTTACGCAGCGTGCTGGACCGTGCAGGACGCAAGGATGCGTCGAGCGCGTCGCAGGCGGGGGCCGCTGCGAATCCAAGCCGATGCGGCATTTTCACTAACGCCCAACGCCGCAGACGATGCCGGCGCGGTCCCATGTTGCCTGTTTCATGCGTGTTCCCCGCTGCGGTCACGCACATGCGCCCGACGCAGCGAGTGAAGAAGTCGGCTGAAAGGTAGCGCGGTGTCCTGCACGACTGTCCGGGACACCGGCTTCCTGAGTCTGCTTGCGACAAAGCTGAGCAGTTAATACGCGGGAAGTGATGGATTTCGCAAATCCGTCACCGCGGTGAATTTGGCCTAAATATTCCTGCCGCGCGCCGATACCTGCATGGACCGACGTGATCGCCGTGTGCAGAGCTGCCCATGCGACCCCGCGCCGGGGCGACCTTTTCCGCGTCAGGCACGCATCCGTGCGCCACCGCATCGCTTGAGGCATCCATGAACACGCCACTGTCCGATCTACCCGCGCCGCTGACGCTCGCCCTGGAAGGCGAGATGACCATCCGTCGTGCTGCCGAACTCAAGCCGCTGCTGCAGCCGGCCTTGCTGCATCCGGGCGGGTTGCACCTGGACCTGGGGGCGGTCAGCGAGATCGACACCACCGGCCTGCAGTTGCTGCTGGCGACCAAGCAGGCGATCCAGGCCGACGGCCGGCCGTTTTCGCTGACCGATTCCAGCCGCGCGGTGGTCGATGTGATCGAACTGCTCGGCCTGCTCGAAGCCTTGTACCCGCATGCGGTTGCGGGTATCGGCGAACGCATTCACTAAGGGACCGGCAACGCGTATGGATATGAACCAGCTGATGCAGACCTTCCTGGCCGAGAGCCGGGACCTGCTCGAAGACATGGAACGTCACCTGCTCGAAGCCGAGCGCGGCGAGTCCTCGCCGGATGCGGTCAACGCGATCTTCCGTGCGGCGCACACCATCAAGGGCTCGGGCGGCCTGTTCGATCTGCCGCAGCTGGTCGGCTTCACCCATGTCGTGGAAAGCGTGCTGGACCTGGTGCGCGACGACGCGCTGACGCTGAGCTCGGAACTGATCGCGCTGCTGCTGGTGTGCTGCGACCACATCCATGCCCTGGTGGAAACCGCCGCCGACCCCGCTCACGCCGATGCCGACGCACTGGCGGCAGAGGCCGACCCCCTGCTGGCACAACTGCAGACCTACCTGCAGGCCAGCGCATGCGGTGTCACCGCCTCCGCCATCCAGCACAGCACCCCGGAAAAACAGAGCGGTTACTGGCGCATCACGCTGAAACTGTTCGCCGACGCGCTGCGCTACGGCAACTCGCCGCTCAAGCTGATCCGCAACCTGCGCGGGCTGGGCTCGGTCGAGTCGATCAGCACCGATGTCAGCCAGCTGCCGAGCTTCGAAGCGCTCGATCCGGAAGCCAATTACCTGGGCTTCCAGATCCTGCTGCGCAGCGATGCCGACCGTGCCGCGATCGAGGACGTGTTCGAGTTCGTGCGCGAGGACTGCGACCTGGAGATCCTCTCGGTGCCGGCACCGATGGACGCCAGCGCCGTGCCTGCCAGCGAGCCGGTCGTGGCTGCCACGCCGGTGGTCGGCGCGCTGGCTGCCGTGCCGGCCGCAACGCCGGCACGCGCGCCGCAGGACACCGGCGCACGCAACCCCGACGCGCGCTCGATCCGCGTCGATGCCGACAAGCTCGATCGCATGATCGATCTGGTCGGCGAACTCATCATCGCGGTGGCCGGCACCAATGCCAACGCACAGCGCACCGGCGACGCGCAGTTGCTGGAATCGGCCTCGATCCTGGCCGGCCTGGTGGAAGAGGTGCGCGAAAGCGCCCTGCAACTGCGCATGGTCAAGATCGGCGGCACCTTCAGCCGCTTCCAGCGCGTGGTGCACGATGTGGCGCGCGAACTCGGCAAGGACATCGCGCTGGTGGTGGCCGGCGAGGACACCGAGCTGGACAAGTCGGTGGTGGAAAAGATCGGCGACCCGCTCACCCATCTGGTGCGCAATGCCATGGACCACGGCATCGAACCGGCGGACGTGCGCGTGGCGCGCGGCAAGCCCGCACGCGGCACGGTTGGCCTCAACGCGTATCACGACTCCGGCAGCATCGTCATCCAGATCACCGACGACGGCGGCGGCCTGAACCGCGACCGCATCCTGGCCAAGGCGCTGGAGCGCGGCCTGATCGAGCCGGGCCGCCAGCTCAGCGACCGCGAGGTGTTCGCGATGATCTTCGAGCCGGGGTTCTCCACCGCCGAAAAGGTCACCAACCTGTCCGGGCGCGGCGTCGGCATGGACGTGGTCAAGCGCAACATCACCGCGCTGCGCGGCACCGTGGAAATCGACAGCAGCGCCGGCGTGGGTACCACCATCTCGGTGCGGCTGCCGCTGACGCTGGCCATCATCAACGGCTTCCAGGTCGGCGTCGGCAAGTCGGTGTTCGTGGTGCCGCTGGACGTGGTGGAGGAATGCGTGGAATTCACCCCTGACTACGCCAGCGACTACATCGACCTGCGTGGCAGCGTGCTGCCGTATGTGCGCCTGCGCGAACTGTTCGCGCTTGGCGGCAGGACGCCGGCGCGCGAAAGCATCGTGGTGATCCGCCAGGGCGCCCAGCGCTTCGGCCTGGTCGTGGACACCTTGCTGGGCGAATGGCAGACCGTGATCAAGCCGTTGTCCAAGGTCTTCGCGCAGGTCAAGGGCATCAGTGGCTCGAGCATCCTGGGCAGCGGCGATGTCGCGCTGATTCTCGATGTGCCCAGCCTGCTGCAGCAATTGCATCCAAATCAGGACGCCCTGGCGGCCTGAGTCACCACACCAGCACTCCCCACATCACCGCGTCATTCGTTGTTCCCTGAGCCCAGGAAGCTGCCGCCATGTCACACCGTCTCCCGATCGCCACGCAGTTGTGGTTCACCGCCGCCCTCGCCCTCGCCTTGCCCGTCGCGGTGGTGGTCGCCGGCTTTGCGCTGACGCTGTCGCACGGCGCCCTGCTCGCCGCCAGCGTCCTGGCCGCGCTCGTCAGCGGCGCGTTGCTGTTCCATGCGATCCGCAGCGCGACCGGCTCGCTGCAGCTTGCCACCACTACGCTGGATGCCTTCGCGCGCGGCAACTTCGCCGTCGCCTTGCCGCAGCTGCGCGATGAGCAGGCCTGCGAGGTGCTGCGTGCGCTGCGCAAGGTGCAAGGCAACATCGCCCACGTCAATGAGGAGATCAATCGCGTCTCGCAGGAACACGATGCCGGCGAGATCGATGCACGCATCGACGTGGCGCGTTTCGACGGCGACTTCCGCACCATGGGCGAAGGCATCAACCGCATGGTCGCCAGCCACATCGCGGTCAAGAAGCAGGCAATGGCGTGCGTGGCCGAGTTCGGCCGCGGCAACTTCTCCGCCGAGCTGGAACGCCTGCCGGGCAAGAAGGCCTTCATCAACGAGATCGTCGAGCAGATCCGCGGCAACCTCACCGGCATGGTCGCCGAGGTCAACCGCATGGCGGCCGAGCACGACGCCGGCGATATCGACGTGGTCATCGACACCCAGCGTTTCAGCGGCGATTTCCGCCGCATGGCCGAAGGCATCAATGCGATGGTGGCCAGCCACATCGCGGTCAAGAAGCAGGCCATCGCCTGCGTGGCCGAATTCGGCCGCGGCAACTTCACCGCGCAGCTGCCGTTGCTGCCGGGCAAGAAGCGCTTCATCAACGAAACCCTGGAACAGGTGCGCGGCAACCTCACCGGCCTGATCGCCGAGATCAACCACATGTCGGCCGAGCACGAGGCCGGCGACATCGACGTGGTGATCGACAGCAGTCGCTTCGACGGCGATTTCCGCAGCATGGCCACCGGCATCAACCAGATGGTGGGCGCGCATATCGCAGTCAAGAAACTGGCGATGGGCGTGGTGGCCGAGTTCGGCCGCGGCAACTTCGAGGCACCGCTGGCGCAGCTGCCGGGCAAGAAGGCCTTCATCAACGACACCGTGGAGCGTGCGCGCGGCAACCTGCGCAGCATTTCCGAGGTGATCCAGGTGATGGGCGCAATGGCCGACGGCGACCTCACCCACACCGTGGAAGGCCGCTACGAAGGCGCCTTCGCCGACATGCAGCGCTACGTCAACACCACCATGAGCCGGCTGACCGAGATCGTCGATGAGGTCAACCGCAACGCCGAGAACCTGGCCAGCGCGTCCGAACAGGTCAGTGCCACCGCGCAGGCACTGGCCCAGGCCGCCAGCGAACAGGCTGCCGGCGTGGAAGAGACCAGCGCCTCGCTGGAGCAGATGACCGCCTCCATCGCGCAGAACACCGAGAACGCGCGCGTCACCGACAGCATGGCCGCCAAGGCCGCCAGCGAAGCGGCCGACGGCGGCGACACCGTGCGCGCCACCGTGGTGGCGATGAAGGACATCGCCAAGAAGATCGGCATCATCGACGACATCGCCTACCAGACCAATCTGCTGGCGCTCAATGCCGCCATCGAGGCCGCGCGTGCCGGCGAACACGGCAAGGGCTTTGCGGTGGTGGCGGCGGAAGTGCGCAAGCTGGCCGAGCGCAGCCAGATCGCCGCGCAGGAGATCGGCGAGGTGGCCGGCTCCAGCGTGGACCTGGCCGAAAGCGCCGGCCGCGTGCTCGGCGAGATGGTGCCCTCGATCCGCCGCACCTCCGACCTGGTGCAGGAAATCGCCGCCGCCTCCGAGGAACAGACTGCCGGCGTCAGCCAGATCAACACCGCCGTCGGCCAGTTGAACCAGACCACGCAGTCGGCCGCGGCCAATGCCGAAGAGCTGGCCGCCACCTCTGAGGAAATGAGCGCGCAGGCCGAACAGCTGCAGCAGTTGATGGGCTTCTTCCGGCTCGGCAACGGCTCGCGTGCGGCGGCGTCGACCAGCAGCAAGCCTGGCCCGCGCCGGATCGCAACGCATGGCAGCAGCACCGCGGCCAGCGCACCGCCGCGTCGCAGCAACGTGCGCCAGATCAGCGCGGTGGCGACCACCGCCGATGCGATCGACGAATCGCAGTTCGCCAGCTTCTGAGGAAACGACGATGCAACCGCACAGCGCAGCCATCACCACCACACGCACCGTTGCGCCGTCATCGACGGCTCCGCAGCAATACCTGACCTTTCTGCTGGGCACGGAGATGTTCGGCCTGGGCATCCTCGGTATCAAGGAAATCATCGAATACCGCGCGCCCACCGATGTGCCGATGATGCCGCCGGCCCTGCGCGGCGTGATCAACCTGCGCGGCGCGGTGGTGCCGGTGGTGGATCTGCAGCAACGCTTCGGCCGCAACGCCAGCGCGATCACCAAGCGCAGTTGCATCGTGATCGTGGAGATCGCCCATGCCGAGGTGCATCAGGTGCTCGGCCTTTTGGTGGACGCGGTGAACGAAGTGCTGGAGATCGCGCCCGACGCCATCGCCGGCGCCCCCAGTTTTGGCGCCGGCATCGCACGCGACTGCATCCATGCGATGGCCAGGATCGGCGAGCGCTTCGTGATCCTGCTCGATGCCGACGCGGTGGTGGGCAACGACGCACTCGCCCAGCTGCCTGTCGCCGAGCTGGCAGCCTGACATGTCCAGCATGCACGCAAGGACTCCCATGCGCCCCACCCTTCTCTCCTGCAGCTGCGCGCTGGACGGCCCCGTGTTGGTCGTCGACGACAGCGTGGTCCAGCGCGAACACGCGATGGCGCTGTGCCGCCAGCTCGGCGCCGTCGCGGTCGATGGCGCGGTCGACGGCCACGCCGCGCTGGCCTGGCTGGGCAGTGCGATTTCACCATCGCTGCTGCTGATCGATCTGGAAATGCCGGGCATGGACGGCGTGCAGCTGCTCGATGCGCTGGCACGCGGCAAGTACAGCGTGCCGGTGGTGGTGGTCTCGCAGCGCGGCGGCGCCCTGATCGATGCGGTGATGCAGCTCAGCCGCAGTGCCGGCGTGCGCGTGCTCGGCGGCATCGAAAAGCCGATGCATCTGCAGGACCTGGCCAATGTGCTGGAGTGCGAACCGGGGCTGGCCACGAACGCGCCTGCATTTGCACAGCCGGCGATATCGCCGCTGATGTCCAGCGGTGGCGCGGCGGCATCGCGGCTGGACCGGGCCATGCGCCGCGGCGAAATCCGCGTGGCCTACCAACCCAAACTCGATCTCAGGGATGGTCGCCTGCGCGGTGTGGAAGCACTCGCGCGCTGGCGCCGCCCGCAAGGCGACATGATCGGGCCGGAGCGCTTCATTCCGCTGGCCGAACGCGAAGGCCTGATCCATGCCTTGACCCAGCAGGTGATCGACCTGGCGGTTGCGCAACTGGTGGACTGGCGCGCAGAAGGCTTCGAGCTGAGCCTGGCCTTGAACCTGTCGCCCAACCTGCTCAGCGAGCAGGGCTTTCTCGAACAGCTATGCGGCAAGCTGAGCGACAACGGCCTGAGCCCTGCCGATCTGGTGCTGGAACTCACCGAAAGCGCCATCGTCGAGCCAGCCAATGCCCTGAGCATGCTGGCGCGCCTGCGCCTGCATGGTTTCGGCCTGTCGATCGACGACTACGGCACGGGGTTTTCCTCGCTGCAGCGCCTGGCCAGCATTCCCTTCACCGAACTCAAGCTCGATCGCAGCTTCGTGCATGCCGCCCATCGCAGCCGCAGCCAGCGCACCGTACTCGAATCCACGCTGGAACTGGCGCACCGGCTCGATCTCACCGCCGTGGCCGAAGGGGTGGAAACCCCGGACGACTGGCGCCTGCTGCGCGAGCTGGGCTGCGACCTGGCCCAAGGCTACCTGATGGGCTCGCCGATGCCCGGGCCGATGCTGTCGGAATGGTGGCGCGAACACGCCGTGCGCATCGCCCGCCTGTGCGGCAACGCACTGCCCAGCGATGCGGATGTCGCCTGACATGAGCACGGCCACCGCCATCACCGAACAGGAATTCGGCCGCTTCCAGCGCTTCATCTTCGAAGCGGCCGGCATAAGCATTTCCTCGGGCAAGAAGGCCATGTTGTGCGGCCGCCTGGGCAAGCGCCTGCGCGAACACCAGTTCAGCAATTACACGCAGTACCTGCAGTTGCTGGAAAGCCGCCAGGACCGCGCCGAGATCCAGACCGCGATCGATCTGCTGACCACCAACGAAACCTACTTCTTCCGCGAGCCCAAGCACTTCGAGCTGCTGCGCAAGCTGGCCGGCGAACATCGCGGCGGCCTGCCGTTCCGCTGCTGGAGCGCGGCCAGCTCCAGCGGCGAAGAGGCCTACAGCATGGCGATGGTGCTGGACGACGCCTTGCAGGGGCGGCCGTTCGAAGTGGTTGGCAGCGACATCAGCACCCGCGTGCTGGCCAAGGCCCGCACCGGGCACTACGCGCTGCAACGTATCGACGGCATTCCGCAGGCGTATCTGAAGCGCTATTGCCTGCGTGGTCAGGGCGAGTACGACGGCACCTTGCTGGTGGAGCGCCGCCTGCGCGACCGGGTCAAGTTCGTGCATGCCAACCTCAACACGGCCCTGCCGATGCTGGGCAGCTTCGATGCGATCTTCCTGCGCAATGTGATGATCTATTTCAACGGCCAGACCAAGCGCGAGGTCATCCTGCGCGTGCTGTCCAACCTCAAGTCGGGCGGATATTTCTGCATCGGTCATTCGGAAAGCCTGAGCGAACTCGACATCGATCTGGTCCAGGTGGCACCCTCGATCTTCCGCAAGGCCTGAGCCAAGGATCCGCCGTGTCGATAGCCCTCAACCGCCCTGCCGCCAGCCCCAGTCCCATCAAGGCCATGGTCGTCGACGACTCGGCGGTGGTGCGCCAGGTGCTGGTGGGCGTACTCAACGACGCGGCCGACATCGAGGTCATCGCCACCGCGGCCGACCCGTTGCTGGCGATCGAGAAGATGCGCAAGCAATGGCCGGACGTGATCGTGCTGGACGTGGAAATGCCGCGCATGGACGGCATCACCTTCCTGCGCAAGATCATGAGCGAGCGCCCCACCCCGGTGGTGATCTGTTCGACGCTCACCGAAAAAGGCGCACGCGTCACCATGGATGCCCTGGCCGCCGGTGCGGTGGCCGTGGTGACCAAGCCGCGGCTGGGGCTCAAGCAGTTCCTCACCGACTCGGCCGAGGAACTGGTCAATACGGTGCGCAGCGCCGCACGCGCCAACGTCAAACGGCTGGCCGCGCGGGTTGCCGCAGCGCCGCTGGAAGCGGAGGTCAAGCACACCGCCGATGTGATCCTGCCGGCGCAAAGCGGGCGCGCGCTGGCGCAGACCACCGAACGCATCGTCGCCATCGGCACCTCCACCGGCGGTACCCAGGCGCTGGAAGAAGTGCTGACCGCCTTGCCGCGCGTCTGCCCCGGCATCGTGATCGTGCAGCACATGCCGGAGAAATTCACCGCCGCCTTCGCCGCGCGCCTCAACGGCCTGTGCCAGATCGCAGTGAAGGAAGCGGCCAACAACGACCGGGTGATGCCGGGCCGCGCACTGATCGCGCCCGGCGGCAAGCATCTGCTGCTGCGCCGCAGTGGCGCGCAGTACTTTGTCGAAGTGATGGAAGGCCCGCCGGTCAACCGGCATCGTCCGTCGGTGGATGTGCTGTTCCGCTCGGCCGCACGTGCGGCCGGCAGCAATGCGCTGGGCATCATCATGACCGGCATGGGCGACGACGGCGCCGCCGGGCTGCTGGAAATGCGTCAGGCCGGCGCGCGCACGGTGGCGCAGGACGAGCACACCAGCATCGTATTCGGCATGCCCAAGGAAGCGATCAAACGCGGCGGCGCCGACCGCATCCTGCCGCTGGGCGCGATGGCGCGCGAGATCGTGACACAGCTGCAGTAGCGCACTGCACGCGCGCGCCGCGGAACTACAACTGCGACTCCAGCGGCAACCAGCCCATCACCGTCGCCGCGCCACGCCGCCACACACTGGCTGCGGGCTCCTGCGACCACACCTCGGGCGGTTGCGCCGCATCGTCGTGCCAGCGCAACTCGCCGTGCTCCAGGGTCACGCGGTAACTCACCGGCGCACCGATCTTGCGGTTGTAGACCTGTTCCAGTTGCGCGGCCACTGCGCGATCGTTGAACAGCAGGCCCATCTCGGTATTGAGATTCATCGAGCGCGGATCCAGATTGAACGAGCCGATGAAGCCGCTGCTGTCGTCCACCACGAAAGCCTTGGTGTGCAGGCTGGCCCCGCTGGACCCGAACAGGCTGCCGTCCGGCTTGCCCATCGGCTTGAGCTCGTACAGGCGCACGCCCTGGGTGAGCAAGGGCACGCGGTAACCGGCGTAGCCGCTGTGGACGGCAACCACGTCGTTTGCCGCCAGCGAATTGGTCAACACGCTGACGCGCACATTGCGCTGGCGCAACTGGCCGATCCAGCGCATGCCTTCCTCGCCCGGCACGAAGTACGGCGAGATCACCTTCAGCTCGCGCTGCGCACGCGCCATCTCGCCGATCAGGATTGGCGTCATCCAGTCCGCCTGCGGTGGTGCGCCTTCGGCCTTTTCCGGCGGGTCGGAGACGATGCGCGCCTGCTCCAGCCAGTGCACCTGGCGCTGGCCCTGCGTCAGGGCCTGCACGCTCGGCGACTGGCGCAGCCGCTCCACGTAGGGATGCGCGCGTGCCGATGCCAGGCCGGCGTCCAGACTGCCGCGCAACGCATCCAGTGCCTGCGGCCGTGCGGTCACCAGCGCGTCCAGCGGCAAGGCATTGGGGCTGTTCCAGTACGCATCGAAGACCTGCTCGGCCTGGCCCACGGCCGGCCCCATCAATGCCGCATCCATGTCCATGAAGTTGGTGTCGCGCGCCGCATCGAAATACTCGTCGCCGACGTTGCGGCCGCCCACCACCGCCATCCGGCCATCGGCAATCCAGGCCTTGTTATGCATGCGCCGATTGATGCTGAACATGCGCAGCACCATCTCCACGCCGCGCATCAGCGTGCCTTCGCGCGCACGGGTGGGATTGAACAGCCGGATCTCGATCAGCGGGTGGCTGTCCAGCGCCGCCAGCACCGAATCGCTGCCGTGGATGTTCATGTCGTCCAGCAGCAGGCGCACGCGCACGCCGCGATCGGCCGCATGCAGCAGCTCGTTGTGCAGCAGGTTGCCGGTGAAGTCGGCATGCCAGATGTAGTACTGCAGATCCAGGCTGCGCCCGGCCGCACGCGCGGTGAGCGCGCGCACCGCAAACGCATCGACGTTGTCGGGCAGGATCACCATGCCGGTCTGGCCGGCATGTGCCTGCTGCAGCGGCGCGACGACCTGATCGATCGGCGTGGCGATCGCCGTGGCAGGCAGCGCATGGCTCACCGCACCGCGTTGACGATCGGCAAAGCGCCCGTAGCCGTACAACGACAGCACGCTGCCCAGCACCAGGATCAGCACACCGATCCCGATCGCCTTGAAGATCTTTCGCCTTGTCACTGCCGCTCCCCGCCGGTCGAAGCGCGGCAGTCTAGACGTTACGCAGGCAGCCCGATGTGCAGACGCAGCCGCAAGCAGGCTCTACAAAGCCGCTAAAACGCGGCAACTGCAGCACGCGCGGTCGCAACCGCACGTGCTGCAGTTGCGCCGATCACCAGATCGCAACGCGTTGCTTGTCCCCACGCACCATCGCATCGCCGGGCTTGCACTGGAATGCCTGCGCGAATGCCGGCATGTTCGACGGCGCGCCATTGGCGCGGAAATTGGCCGGCGCATGCGGATCGGTGTTCAGGCGCACGCGCAGTTCGCCGTCGGTGAAGTTGCGGCGCCACACCGTGGCCCAGTTCATGAAGAAGCGCTGGTCCTGGGTATAACCGTCGATATCCTTGCCGGCGTCGGGTTGTTCCTGCAACGCCATCTGCAGCGCGTCGTAGGCCACGGTGAGACCGCCCAGGTCGCCGATGTTCTCGCCCAGGGTCAGCTTGCCTTTGACATGTACGCCGGGAATCGCCTCATAGCCGTCGAACTGCGCCACCAGCTGATCGGTGCGCTGGGTGAACAGCTTGCGGTCCGCATCGGTCCACCAGGTATCGAAGTTGCCCTTGGCATCGAACTGGCTGCCCGAGTCGTCGTAGCCATGCATCATCTCGTGCCCGATCACCGCGCCGATACCGCCGTAGTTCAACGCCGGGTCGGCCTTGGGATCGAAGAATGGCGGCTGCAGGATCGCCGCCGGAAACACGATCTCGTTGCGCGTGGCGTTGTAGTACGCATTGACCGTCTGCGGGGTCATATGCCACTCGCGCTTGTCGACCGGCTTGCCGATCTTGTCCAGCATGTAGCGGTAGTTGAACGCCTGCGCGGCCTGCATGTTGGCCAGGAAGCCATCGCCACGGGTTTCCAGGCCCGACCAGTCGCGCCATTGGTCCGGGTAGCCGATCTTGGGCGTGAAGCTGGCCCACTTTTCCAGCGCGCGCTGCTTGGTTTCCGCGCTCATCCAGTCGAGTTTTTCCAGCCGCGCCTTGAGCGCCGCCGAGAGGTTCTGCACCAGCTGCTGCATCTGCTGCTTGGACTCGGCCGGGAACGCGGACTGCACGTACAACTGGCCCAGGGCCTCGCCCATCGCCTCGTTGACCGCGTTCAAGGTGCGCTTCCAGCGCGGCAGCATGTCCTGCTGGCCACGCAGCGTCTTGGCATAGAAATCGAAATTGGCCTGCTCGAACGGTTTGGCCAGATACGGCGCTGCCTCATCCACGCTGTGGAAACGCAGGTAGGCCTTCCAGGTGTCCACCGGCGTGTCGGCCAGCATCGCATCGAGCTCGGCGAAGTAACCCGGCTGGCTCAGCGAGAAGGTCCCGGCCGGCACCTTGAGCGCGCTGAAGAACGCCTGCCAGTCGAAATGCGGCGTGACCGCATTGGCGCCGGCCACATCGACCGGGTTGTAGCGCTTGGCCGGGTCGCGCAGTTCGATGCGCGACAGCGAGGCATTGGCCAGGCGCGTTTCGAACGCCATCACCGCCTTGGCCTGGGTTGCCGCCTGCGCTGGCGCAACGCCGGACAATTCCAGCACGCGCGCGATGTAGGCCACGTACTGCTCACGGATCTTGGCCTGCGCCGGATCCGTGTAATAGCCCTTTTCCGGCAGTCCCAGACCGCCCTGGCCCGCGTAGGCGATCATCTGTTCGGAATTCTTGTAGTCGGCATTGGCGCCGAACGAGAACACGAAGCCCTGGCCCTTGGCATAGCTGTCGCGCAACCACGCGGCGATGGACGGCGCATCGGTCAGCGCATCGATCGCCTTCAGCTGCGGCTGCAGCGGCATGATGCCGGCCTTGTCGATCGCCGCTTCGTCCGAGCCGGTGCGCCACAGGTCTGCGATCTTGGCATCCACCGAGCCGGCCGACAGGTTGCCGCGCGCCAGTTGCTCCACCAGCGCGTGCTGGATGGTCAGCGAACGCTCGGCCAGCACTTCGAAACTGCCCCAGCTGGTGCGGTCCGATGGCACCGGATTGGCCTTGAGCCACTTGGCGTTGACGAAGCCGTTGAGGTCCTGGCACGCGTTGATGGCCGGATCCAGATCGTTGATGCCGAAGGCCACGATCGGTGCATCGAGCTTGGACACATCCACCCTGGTCGGTGCGGCCGGCGTTGCGGCCGGTGCCGGCTTGGCGCTGTCGTCGGAACTGCCGCACGCCGCGAGCGTCACCGCGATGGCCACCGCAAGCGACAGTGGCGCGAATTTGCTCAACATCTTTCCATTCTCCAAGGCAGACGACCGCGTCGGACGCAGTCAAAAAAGTAGGCAATCAGCGCAGACACACCAACCACACCATCATCGCAACGGCACCGCAACGCCCTGACGTCCGGTGCCGCGCCTTATCGAAGAACGCACAACGACCGACAAGACACTGCGCGTCAGCCGGGCACGCGCGTGCCAGCGCCATCTACCGCCGCGGGAACCACCCAGCAGTCCGGCGCAGCAGCGCGCCATCGACTGCCATCATTTGCGTGCGTACACCGGCGCCATCAACAGATACACCGGATACGCCAGCGCCATCAGCACCAGCGCGACCTCATGCCCGGACGCTGCCTCCGCCCAGGATTCCATCTGCCGCGACGGCCCCAGGAAACCGAACATCAGCAGCGCCACACCCATGGCGCAGATCAGCAGCGCCACGCCGATCGCCGAAGCGGACACGCTGCCCCAGGCCAGCACCGCAAACGCAGCGCTGCCACCGGCCAACAGCAAACCCAACGTGACCAAATATGCGCGGCAGTAGGTGGCACTCATCTGTTGCCTATTACGCTTGCTGGACATCATGTCTCCCCTGCAAGAACACACGCACGCTGCCCTGCGGTACCCGTTCGATCCGCGAACAGGCGCCGCCTGCGTGTCAAACCCGCACGCCTCGTTCAAACGCGCGTTGCGAAACCCACGCCACGCTGCGCGCCATGCACGCAGCGCAGCCGGCGGATGCGGCGATTACTTCGCCTTGCCCTGGTTGGCCACCGCTTCGGCGGCACGTTTGGCCGCTTCCGGGTCGCCCAGATAGCGGAAGCTTTGCACCTGCAGGTTGTCGTCCAGCTCGAACAGCAACGGGATCCCGGTCGGGATGTTGAGCTCCAGGATCTGCTCGTTGGAGACATCGTTGAGGTATTTGTACAGCGCACGCAGCGAGTTGCCGTGCGCGGTCACCAGCACGGTCTGCCCGGCCTTCAACTGCGGTGCGATCGCGTCGTGCCAGTACGGCAGCACGCGCACCAGCGTGGTCGCCAGCGACTCGGTACCCGGCAACGCGTTGCGGTCCAGGGTGGCGTAGCGACGGTCGTGACACGGATGCCCCGGATCGTTGACGTCCATCGCCGGCGGCGGGATGTCGTAGGAACGGCGCCAGATCTTGACCTGTTCTTCGCCGTGCTTGGCTGCCGTCTCGGCCTTGTCCAGCCCCTGCAGGCCGCCGTAGTGGCGCTCGTTGAGGCGCCAGCTCTTGGACACCGGCAACCAGTCCTGGTCGAGTTCCTTCAACGCGCCCTGTAGCGTGTGGATGGCACGCTTGAGCACCGAGGTGTGCGCCACATCGAACTGCAGGCCTTCGTCCTTCATCAGCTTGCCGGCCGCAGCGGCTTCCTGGCGGCCTTGCTCGGTGAGTTCCACATCCACCCAGCCGGTGAAACGGTTGTCCAGGTTCCATTGGCTCTGGCCATGGCGCAGCAGTACGAGTTTGCGGGTCACTACGGTTCTCCGATTGGGGGCCGATCAGCCTGCGATTGTAACGGCAGCCAGCGCATCGCAGGCGTGCACGACACCGCCACGCCCGGCGCGCGATGCTGCAGCCATGCAAACGATCGATCCCGTCTTTGCCGGTTGGGATGGCAGCGTCATCCAGGCGCGACAGTTGCAACAGCAACTGGCACACCGCGTGGTGCTGCAGGACCAGGCCGGCGCAACACCGCAGCTGCTCGCCGGCTTCGACGTCGGCTTCGAAGACGACGGCCAGACCACACGCGCAGCCGCGGTGCTGCTGGATGCAGACACGCTGCTGCCGCTGGAGACGCATGTCGCGCGCGTGCCCACCTCGATGCCCTACGTACCGGGGCTGCTCAGCTTTCGCGAGCTGCCGGCCTTGCTGCAGGCGCTGGCACTGCTCTCGCGCCCGCCCGATCTGGTCTTCATCGACGGCCAGGGCATCGCGCATCCGCGCAAGCTCGGCATCGCCGCGCACTTTGGCGTGGTGACCGGCTTGCCCAGCATCGGCGTGGCCAAGCAACGCCTGGCAGGCAGCTTCGTCGAGCCGGGACCCGAGCGCGGCGACCACAGCCCGATCCTGCTGGGCGGCACGCAGATCGGCTGGGCGTTGCGCAGCAAGCTGCGCTGCAATCCGCTGATCGTCTCGCCTGGCCATCGCGTCTCGATGCAGGGCGCGCTCGACTGGGCGCTGCGTACCCTGCGCGCCTATCGCCTGCCCGAGCCCACGCGCCTGGCCGATCGGCTGGCCTCGCGGCGCGGCGAGATCGCCCTGTACACCGCTGCGCCCTCACAACTGCTCTAGCGCGCGGCAGTCAATCGCGATCGACACGCTGCGTGCCTGCAGCCGTCGTCCACGACGAACGAGCTCGGTGCGCCCGCGCTGGCCGCCAGCGCGCCATGCAACGACGTTCCAGTGCGCGGCATCCAGGCCTGGCGCGCATCGGCGCTAGCGATACCGGCGCGAACTCTTTCGCAATCGAGCGATGATGCTTGCTGCGACAAGGCACGTCATCGTCGCGAAAGATTTCATTCCTCCCATCAATGCAGCACATCGCTGCACGCGGCTCGACTGCCATCGCGCGGCATGCGCCGCTCGCCCTTGAAAACACGTCGCCCGCCTCGTACGTGACACTGCCTCCGGGACGATCTGTCTTGGTGGAGCGCTCGCCCGGCCGCGTGCGCGCATGCAAAGCTGGCGGCCACTCCAGCCACTGCGAGCCGCCGCCATGACCACCTTGATCGCTCCCCGCGTGCACGACATCGGCGGGCTGGAAGTCCGCCGCGCCGTGCCCACGTTGCAGGCGCGCAGCGTCGGCCCGTTCGTGTTCGTCGACCACATGGGCCCGGCGGTGCTGGAGCCGGATCACGGCATCGACGTGCGTCCGCATCCGCATATCGGCCTGGCCACGGTCACCTTCCTGTGGTCCGGCGAGATCGGCCACCGCGACACCTTGGGCTCGGACCAGGTGATCCGCCCCGGCGACGTCAACTGGATGACCGCCGGCCGCGGTATCGCCCACTCCGAGCGCACGCCCGGCCCCGAGCGCGCCCGCACGCATGCGCTGCACGGCATGCAGACCTGGATCGCACTGCCGCGCTCGGCCGAAGAAACCGCGCCCGCCTTCCATCACCACGCCGCCGCCAGCCTGCCGCAGCAACGCCGCGATGGCGTATGGCTACGCGTGATCGCCGGACGTGCGTATGGCGAGGAATCGCCGGTGCAGGTGTTCAGCGGCACGCTCAATGTCGCGCTGGATCTGCAGCCGGATGCGGAGATCGACCTGGACACCGGCCATGCCGAACGTGCGCTCTACATCCTGGAAGGCGAGGCGCAGCTGGATGGCGCCGACGTGCCCACGCGCCACCTGATCGTGCCCTCGCCCGGCAGCCGCGGACGCCTGCGCGCCAGGACGCCGCTCAAGGCGATGCTGCTCGGCGGCGAGCCGCTGGATGGCCCGCGCCACCTGTGGTGGAACTTCGTCTCCAGCTCCAAGGAGCGCATCGAGCAGGCCAAGGACGACTGGCAGGCCGGTCGCTTCGGCAGCATTCCCGGCGACGACAAGGAATTCATTCCGCTGCCGGAAACCCCGGCCCCCAAACCGGTCAACTACCCCTGACCGCAGGCTGTCGCGCGAGCGCCGCGCAACCCACCCAGGTCTCGAAACGGAAGTGCCGGTGTGCACGACCGATTGCAGCCCAGCCTGCGAATTGCGCTTGAGCTTGCAGCCACACCTGTGGTAGTGATGCCCCCATAGGTTGGGGACAGGTTGCGTGCGGGCACAGCCGGGCGGGGAGCGCACGGGGCTGATGCGGCGACACGCGCGACGACGCTGTCCCTGCGCAGACATCCAACGCCGGGGAACACTTGAATGAAGTCCGCATCCTGCCTTGTCGGCCTGAGCCTGTTGCTGGCCGCCGCCACCGTTCACGCCCAAACCTCACCGGTCTGCCCGCCGCTACCGCCAGCCTCCGGGCTGCAGTGGAGCGAGCTTGCAGGCGCGGACTATCTGGTCTGCAAGGCCATGACTGCCGACGGTCGCCAGGTCGTCGGGGTGATGCTGACCACCCGCGACCCGGCGATGACGCTGGCGCGCGACCGACGCGCGGAGAAAGGCCAGATCCAGCAGGAGGAGTTCTACTGGTACAAGCTCGACCTGGGCGGCCGCGAGCTGCCGGGCATGGAGTCGCGCCGCGTCACCGTGGTCGAGCTGGGCAAGAAGCGCTACGCGCAGCTATGGATCGACGGCGCCAACAGCGAGGAACTGGCCTCGATGCAGTCGCTGGTGCAGAACATGGACCTGCAGCCGGCCAGCCTGGCACTGCAGCGCTGAGGCAAGCGGTCGTGACGCGCCAGGGTATGCCGACCTGACGCGGTCTTTCAGGAGAGCCGGCGGAGCACCCGCATGCGGCTCGCCTGCGCTTTCAAACGCCTGCCGCCGCAGCTGACGCGTCGCCGTCGCCCTGCAATGCCGTATCGATCCTCACCTCGCCGGTGAGCAGGCGATGGATCGGGCACTTGTCGGCCACCTCCAGCAGGCGCGCACGCTGCGCATCGTCCAGCGTGCCTTCCAGCTCGACCTGCCGCGTGATCCGCGTGCCCGCAGCGCCGCGCTGGGTGTAATGCAGATGCACATGCACCGCCGTCAACGGCCACTGCTTGCGCGCGGCCACCATCGACACCGTGATCGCGGTGCAGGCACCCAGGGCGCCCAACACCTGCGACTCCGGATCCGGCCCGGCGTCGGCGCCGCCATTGGCCGGCTGGGTGTCGCCGCTCCAGCTATGCCTACCATCATGCCATCATGGATGCTCACGGTGTACGGCACCGCGCCGGTGCTGACACTGACGGGCCGGTCACTCATGCCGCTAACCCCGCGGTGGCTGCAGCGCGCCGGCTCAAAACCGGCCTTCCTGGAAATCGACGAAGGCCTGCATCAGTTCCTGCTTGGTGTTCATCACGAACGGGCCGTGCCGCATCACCGGCTCGTTGAGCGGGCGGCCCGCCACCAGGATCAGCTGCGCACCGTCTGCACCGGCCCGCAGCGTCAGGCGCTCGCCGCCGCCGAGCACCGCCAGTTGCTGCGCCGGCAGCACACGCGCGGCATTGCCCTCGCCCACCGTCACCGCGCCTTCGAATGCGTAGGCAAACGCGTTGTGGCCACTGGGCATTACATAGTCCCAGGCCGCATCCGGTGCCAGTGCGATATCCAGGTACACCGGTTCGGTGGCCGGTTGCACGATCGGGCCACGCACCTCGCCCACCGCGCCGGCGATCACCTTGACCGTGACGCCAGGCGCCGGCTGGGCGACCGGAATGCGTTCCGGGGCGTACTCCTGGTATTTGGGGTCGGTCATCTTGTCGCGCGCCGGCAGGTTCACCCACAGCTGGAAGCCGCGCATGCGCCCGGATTCCTGCTCGGGCATTTCCGAATGGATCAGCCCGCGCCCGGCGGTCATCCATTGCACGCTGCCCGGGGTCAGCAGCCCCTCGTTGCCGTGGTTGTCCTTGTGGCGCATGCGCCCGTCCAGCATGTAGGTCACCGTCTCGAAGCCGCGGTGCGGATGGCTGGGAAACCCGGCCAGATAGTCTTCGGCCTTGTCGGTGCCGAACTCGTCCAGCATCAGGAACGGGTCTAGGTCCGGCAGCTGCTGGGTGCCGATCACGCGGGTCAGCTTGACTCCGGCACCGTCGGAGGCAGGCATGCCACGGATGGTGCGCAGCACGTGCGCCGCTGCGGTGGTGGTGGTGCTCATCGACCTCTCCCTGCGTGAATGACTGGCTCGAATAATGGATGCAGCCGGCACGCGGCCCAACCGCGACCGGCGCAACCGATCGTTCCAAAACCCGCCGGCACCGCCGCGCGGTCCGGCAGGCGTCACCACGACGCTCTACAACTAAAGTTTTACCTCGGCCCGGAACGGCGCCATTGACCCCGGGCGGGCAGAGGGTGACCCTTGGGTGAATCGTTCCTGAGGGGCATGCATGAAAGGGTTCTCAAAGCTGGCCTGGGGCGCGCTGGCGCTGCTGGCCGCGTTCTGTCTGGGCACCGTGGCGCTACGCCGCGGCGAACACATCAACGCGTTGTGGATCGTGGTGGCGGCGGTGTCGATCTATCTGATCGCCTACCGGTTCTACAGCCTGTTCATCGCCGACAAGGTGATGCAGCTGGACGTCACCCGCGCCACGCCCGCGGTGGCCAACAACGACGGCCTGGACTACGTGCCCACCAACAAGCACGTGCTGTTCGGCCATCATTTCGCCGCGATCGCCGGTGCCGGGCCCCTGGTCGGCCCGGTGCTTGCCGCACAGATGGGCTACCTGCCCGGCCTGCTGTGGCTGGTGGTCGGCGTGGTGTTCGCCGGCGCGGTGCAGGACTTCGTGGTGCTGTTCCTGTCCAGCCGCCGCAACGGCCGCTCGCTGGGCGATCTGGTACGCGAGGAAATGGGCCAGGTGCCCGGCACCATCGCCCTGTTCGGCGCCTTCCTGATCATGATCATCATCCTGGCGGTGCTGGCGATGGTGGTGGTCAAGGCGCTGGCGGAAAGCCCGTGGGGCATGTTCACCGTCATCGCCACGATGCCGATCGCGCTGATGATGGGCGTGTACATGCGCTACATCCGGGTCGGCAAGATCGGCGAGATCTCGGTGGTCGGCCTGATCCTGCTGCTGGGCGCGATCTGGCTGGGCGGCAAGGTCGCGGCGGATCCGAGCTGGGGCCCGGCATTCACCTTCACCGCCAAGCAGATCACCTGGATGCTGATCGGCTACGGCTTCGTCGCGTCGGTGTTGCCGGTGTGGCTGCTGCTGGCGCCGCGCGATTATCTGTCCACCTTCCTCAAGATCGGCACGATCCTGGCGCTGGCGATCGGCATCCTGGTGGTCATGCCGGATCTGAAGATGCCGGCACTGACCCAGTTCGCTTCCACCGGCGACGGCCCGGTCTGGAAGGGCGGTATCTTCCCATTCCTGTTCATCACCATCGCCTGCGGCGCGGTTTCCGGTTTCCATGCGCTGATTGCCTCGGGCACCACGCCCAAGCTGCTCGCCAATGAAGGCCACATGCGCTACATCGGCTACGGCGGCATGTTGATGGAATCGTTCGTGGCGGTGATGGCGCTGGTGGCCGCATCGATCATCGAGCCGGGCATCTACTTCGCCATGAACAGCCCTGCCTCACTGGTCGGCAGCGACACGGTGGCGGTGGCGGCCAAGGTGTCCGAATGGGGCTTTGCGATCACGCCGGAGGTGCTGGAAGCCACGGCACGCGACATCGGCGAGCACAGCATCCTGGCACGCGCCGGTGGTGCGCCCACCCTGGCGGTGGGCATCGCGCAGATCCTGCACCAGCTGCTGCCGGGCGAAGACACCATGGCATTCTGGTACCACTTCGCGATCCTGTTCGAAGCACTGTTCATCCTGACCGCCGTGGACGCCGGGACGCGTGCGGGCCGCTTCATGCTGCAGGACCTGCTGGGCAATTTCATCCCGGCGCTGAAGAAGACCGAATCGTGGGCGGCCAACATCATCGCCACCGCCGGTTGCGTGGCGTTGTGGGGCTACCTGCTGTACACCGGCGTGATCGACCCATTCGGCGGCATCCAGACCCTGTGGCCGTTGTTCGGCATCTCCAACCAGATGCTGGCCGGGATCGCACTGATGCTGGGCACGGTGGTGCTGTTCAAGATGAAGCGCGACCGCTACGCCTGGGTGACCCTGGTGCCGGCGGTGTGGCTGCTGATCTGCACCACCTATGCGGGGCTGATCAAGATCTTCGACAGCAACCCGGCGCAGGGCTTCCTGGCGCAGGCGCACAAGTACCAGGACGCCATCGCCAGCAACACCATCACCGCGCCGGCCAAGACGGTGGCGCAGATGCAGCAGATCGTCACCAATGCCTACGTCAATACCGGGCTGACCGTGCTGTTCCTGTTCGTGGTGGGTTCGATCCTGATCTACGCAATCAAGACCATCGTGATTGCGCGCCGCAATCCGCAGCGTAGCGACCGCGAAACCCCGTACGTGGCCTTGCAGCCACACCAGATGGCGGATCTGTAATGGGCACCCAACTCGTTCTCGCCAGCCAATACCAGGTGCATCGCCGCATCTGGCGGCGGCTGATCCAGACCGCACGCCTGTGCTGCGGCATTCCCGATTACGACAACTACGTGCGCCACATGCTGGAAAAACACCCCGACAAACCGGTGATGGACTACCCCACCTTCTTCCGCGAGCGCCAGGACGCGCGTTACGGCGGCAAGAGCGGGTTTCGCTGCTGCTGACCGGATGATCGGATAGGTGGCGACTCGGAACGCAACAGGGCGCGATGCGAATCGCGCCCTGTTGCGTTGATGGCTTGGGATTGCTGCAGGGCCCTTGCCCGCCCACCCTCGCGGGACACGCCGCAAGTACGTCCGTGTAGGCTCTTACGCGGCATCCATGCCGCGTAAGGTCCCGCGACGGTGGGCGGGCAAGGACCCGTCGAGAGGGTCGGTGTGCGTGGTTGCAAGCAGTGCATGAGGTGCATTGGTCGGATCGGTGTGCGTCGACCAGCGTCTCACCACCCCTCTGTCATTGCAGGTCGATTGCACGGTCCGGCCCGGTCGGTTGCAGAATGAGAGGGCTGCGATTGCGCCACCATCGACACTGCGTCCAAGACGTCCTGCCGGCAGCTCTCAGCTAGCGCGTTTTTGCGCCAGCCGCTCGAACAACGCAGGCAACTCGCGCATATCGTCGAACACCGCCAGCACACCGATGCGACGCAGGGTGTCGGCGTGGCCCTGCGGAATATGGCTGGCGCCGGTAAACCCCAGCACCTGCATGCCGGCCGCCAACGCGGCAGTCGCACCGGTGGGGCTGTCTTCGATCACCAGGCAGCGCTCCGGCGCAACGCCCAGGGTGCGTGCGGCCAACAGATAGACATCCGGCGCCGGCTTGGGCCACTCGACCATGTCGGCACTGAAGATGTGCCCTGCCGCGCGTGCGGTGAGCCCCACCCGCTCGACCGAGGCGATCACATTGTGGCGGCGGCTGTTGGAAGCCACCGCCAGCGGCAACGGAATCTGCTCCAACGCGTCGCGCACGCCGGCAATCGGCTGCACCTCGGCCTTGATCAAGGCTTCGCTGCGCGCCTGGATCTGTGCCAGCAAGGTCTCCGGTAGCTTTACTGCGAAGTGTTCCTGCACGCGTAGCAATACCTCGCGCGTGGTCTGCCCGAACGTTGTGCCGAGCAACTGCTCCAACGCTTCGGCCGGCACGAAGGCCGCCAGCGCCTCGCGCATCACCCGGTCGGCCAGTATCTCGCTGTCGACAAGCACGCCATCGCAATCGCTGATCAGTAATTCGTAGACCATTGCACCCATCTGCTCGCAAAGCACCATTATGCCGGCCGCGTTGTGACCGTTGGCTGTGGCGGAGTGCATGCGCGCGTGAGACTCGTCGTGATGCATCGGCGACATGCCGATACAACGACGACAAACGGCCTCGACCAGCGAAACCCGCGGCGCCGGCATGTCACAAAATCTTACCGCGCGTCGTCCAGGCAGCTGGTAGGATCGGCCCGGCTGCGGAAGGACACACCGCAGTGCCACCAGGAATGCGATCAGGAGAAGGAGATTTCGATGCAGACGCGATTCCCCACCCTGCTCGTTCTTGCGACCTCGTTTTTCGCGGTCTCATGCACCGCCTCGCCCGGTGCCAAGGAGCAAACCACCATGTCAGCTACGCTGCAGGACCACACCGTTGCCTTCCGCGACCCCGGCCTGACCGATATCGCCAACGCCATCGCGCACGGTGATGTCGCCCGAATCCGCACGCTCGCACCGACAGTCGATCTCGCCGCACACGGCGACCAGAACGTCACCTTGCTCGAGTGGGCGATCTGGAACGAACAACCCCGTGCCCTTGCGGCATTGCTCGATGCCGGCGCAGATCCGTCGTTGCCGGGCATGGACCAGGAAACGGTCGTGCATATGGCGGCCATGGCGAAGGATGCGGAATATCTGAACATCCTGTTGCAGCACAAGGCGCCGGTCGATGTGGTCAGCGCGCGCGCCGGGTGGACGCCGTTGTTCCGCGCCGTGCAGAGCAAGCGCGATGCGCAGACCGCGTTGTTGATCGAAGCAGGCGCCGATCTACAGCGCGTCGACAATACCGGCAACAGCGTGCTGCACCTGGCCGCACAAAGCGGCGCGGCAAGCCCGGCAGTGCTGCAATTGCTCGAGGCCGGGGTGGATCCCACGCTGCGCAACGCGCAACAGAAGACCTTCCAGGCGTATTTCTTCACCACCCCGGACCGCCTGCTCAATGCCGCCGGCCAGCAAGCCAGGTCGGACGTGCGCGCATGGTTGAGCGCCCACAACATTCCCGTGGAAAGCAGCCGCTAAGCGGGCTTTTCGCACGACGAACGCAAGGAGCCGCGCATGAGCCCGTCAAATTCCTCGTCCACCCCATTCGCAGAGTCGATGCGTGGACAGCAACCGCAGCCGGAAGACCGCCAGTTCCCGGCGCTGCTGCAAGACCTCTATGCCACTGCCTCGCAGCGACGCGAAGGCGGCGCCGAAACCTTTGCGCCGCTGCCCAACGGCTGGACGCGCATGGACGACAGCACGCTGCAACGGGCGGGCATCGACCCCGGCCTGCTGCACGATGCCAAGAGCGGCTTCGATGCCGCGTTCTACCGCAACGAACAGGGCCAGGTGGTACTCGGCTTCTGCGGCACCGACGAAGGCAAGGACTGGAAGCACAATCTTGGCCAGGGCCTGGGCTTCGACGACGCGCAATACGCGTCTGCCATCCAGCTCGGCAGCCAGGCCAAGCAGGCGTTCGGCGACCAGGTGGTGATCTCGGGGCATTCGCTCGGCGGCGGCCTGGCGGCCGCGTCGGCGATGGTCAACGACATCCCCGCCGTGACCTACAACGCCGCCGGCGTCAACGACCGCACGCTGGAACGCCAGGGCCTGGATGCCTCGGCAGCCAAGGACTACGCCAGCAGCGAGTTGATCCGCGGCTACCACGTCAAGAACGAGATCCTCACCCATCTGCAGGAAGACAGCATTCCGCTGAAGTGGGCGATGCCCAATGCGGCCGGCCATCAGATCGAGCTGCCGGAACCGGACCCATTGTCGTTCGGACGACGCCTGGTGCCGGGCATGATGTTGAAGCATCGCCTGGACCTGCACGGCATGGACTCGGTGATGAAGGCACAGGAGATGCAATCGCCCGGGCAGGCGCAAGGTGCAGGCAGCCAGTTGTTCAACGACGCGGTGGTGCGCCTGGACGGCCAGCGCGAACGCCTGGGCCTGCGTGACGACACCGCGTTTCTCAACACCGCCGCCAGCGTGGCCGCGCGTGCGAGCAGCGACGGCCTGCAGCGGATCGACCACCTGGTGCCCAACCGCGACGGCGACAGCCTGATTGCGGTGCAAGGCCGGATGGACGACCCGGCGCATCTGCGTAGCCATGTGCAGACTGCCTCGGCGGCCAACGAGCCGGCGCACGGCAATGTCGATCAGCTGCAGCAGCACAATCAGCAGCAGTCGCAGCAAAGCACGCAGCAGGAAGCGCAGCGGCGCGGCCTTCAGCAGTAACCATGACCGGGCACTGGCGCTGGCCAGTGCCCGCCTCAAGGCTGACAGCACCTCGCAAGCGCTCGCCGAAGGGATGTAGCCAGTACATCCGGCACTGCGCCAATGCGTGATACCTCCAGGTAACCCCGGCACTTCCTGCCCCCCCCCCCGACGACTACACCGACCGTGCGACGGTCGGTCAGCCCGCTCCCGCCATCGCGCGCAAGGTGATGCCGACCAGATAGGCCAGATAGGTGCCGGTGGCGTAGCCCATCGTGCCCAGCAGCACGCCGACCGGGGCCAGGGCCGGGTGGAACGCGGCGGCCACCACAGGTGCCGAGGCCGGCCCACCGATATTGGATTGCGAGCCGATCGCGAAATAGAAGAATGGCACCCGCAACAGGCGGCCCAGGCCCCACAGCAACCCGATATGCACCGCGATCCAGATCAGCCCGAGCAGGAACAGCCAGGGCCGGTCCAGCAGCGCCAGCAGATCCATCTGCATGCCGATACAGGCGATCAGGAAGTACAGCAGCAGTGAACCGATCCTGGAAGCTCCGGCTCCTTCCAGCGTGCGCGCACGGGTGAAGCTCAGCAGCAAGCCGATGCTGGTTGCCAGCACCACCACCCACACGAACGGCGTGTCCAGGCTGAACTGGCTGGACCAGCGCAGCTTGGCCTTGCACCACGCAGCCAGCGGACTGGCCAGCGCGTGCGCCAGCCCGACCCCGCCGAACGCCACCGCCACGATCAGCATCAGGTCGGCCAGGCTGGGAATGCGCGCGTGTTCGGCCTGGAACCGCGCCATGCGCTCCTGCAGCGCATCCAGCGCGCGGGTATCGGCGCCGCTGCGCGCATCGATGCTGCGCGCGCGCCCGGCCAGGAAGATCAGCGCCGCCATCCACACATAACCGACGCCCACATCCACCACTGCAAACTGCCCGAAGGTGGTGGCATCCACATCAAACACCTCGCGCATCGCCAGCATGTTGGCCCCACCGCCGATCCAGCTTCCCGCCAGCGCGGCCATGCCGGCCCAGGTATCGCCGGCCACCGTGGCCGGATGCACCCAGCCCATCACCCAGAACGCCACCACCGCGCCCAGCATGATGCTCAGTGACGCACCCAGGTACATGGCGACCAGCTTGGGCCCCAGCCCCAGGATGGCGCGCAGGTCGATGCTCAGCGTGAGCAGGATCAGCGCGGCCGGCAACAGCACGTCGCGCGCGATCGGGTTGTACAGGCGGGTATTGGCACCGTCGATCAGGCCGACGGTGTTGTAGATGCCCGGCAGCAGGTAACACAGCAGCAGCGCCGGCACCACGGCGTAGAAGCGTCGCCACATCCCCTGCTCGCGCGAGGAGGTCCAGAACACCGCTCCCAGCGTGGCGGCGATCAGGCCGAAGACCACGATATCGTTTTGGATCAAGGCAGAACCGGCGGCATTCACTAGGGGCGACATTCTCGACAGGGGCCGCCAAGGTGCGGATCGCAGCAAGAATGGCCGATCGGTCGTGTCCAGTCGACTGGATCCGCAGGCGACTCCCGGCGTGACTGCAAGGCCGCCGGCTGGCGCACTGCGCTAGGGTTGCCGGGTGCAAGTGGTCGGCCACCCTGCCCGGGCAGGATCGTCAGCGTCTTCCTTGCGCTTCCTGCAAGCGGCCGGCTCGGTCAGCCGTAGCGGCGCACCACGCGTTCGCCTTCGGCGGTCTTCAACACCACGCCGCTGGGCTGACCGGTGGTCATGCAATGCAGCTTGGCCATCAATTCGGCATTTTCCAGCGCGCCCTGCTCGCGCAGATAACGCAGCGGCGACCACTGCGGCCGGGTCACCCACCAACCGCCCTGTTCGGGATGAATACGCACAACATAACGGGACTCGTCCATCAGGGCCTCCGGCCGGCAGATGCAGCGGTACAACGACAGAAGTGGGCGGCGCGCAATGGCGCAGCGCACCAGCGATGGGAGTGCCGGGGTCCCGTTGGGGATGCCGGCGCG
This sequence comes from Xanthomonas sp. WHRI 6108, assembly GCF_040202385.2. Classification (NCBI taxonomy): domain Bacteria; kingdom Pseudomonadati; phylum Pseudomonadota; class Gammaproteobacteria; order Lysobacterales; family Lysobacteraceae; genus Xanthomonas; species Xanthomonas sp. WHRI 6108. The sequence continues at coordinate 3,162,647 of NZ_CP168198.1, forward strand.
CCCTTACTCAAGGGGCCGCGGGAGAGTGGCCTAGGGCCCCGCGTCCGGCATAGCCAGCATGTCTTTTTGCTAATGCCAACGCCGTCGGGCGGACACTGGCATGAAGGTAGGAAAATTCTTACGTGACACCGATCGAAGCTGGCGCTAAATTCGCGCTCGAGCGGCGACCAGACGTCGCGGCTGGCCGTCAACGGGCGCAGACGGCGCGGGGGAATTCGTCGCTCTTGAAGATGCCTCGGGGGAGGGGTCGCATGCATCTGCTCAGGAAGTTCCAGTTTCCGGTCAAGACCGCGATGGTGGTGGGCTATGTCCTGGTGATCAGGGAAGCGCTCGTGCTGTGGTCGTGAGACAACCTAGCCACCAGGCTGCCGGATAGCGCGTCAAGCACCCGTCACGGTGTCTCAATCCGCATCCACCCAGCCACGCTGTTGCGCTGCGACCAGGTCGGCGGGCGTGTCCACGTCCAGCGCGAGCGCCGGGGCGCTGACGCAGCCCAAGCTCTGCACGTCCAGGCCGGCGAACAAGCCGCGCAGGCCGCTGTCACCGTGGAGCGGCACGTCGGCCCAGGCCGCATGGGTGACCACCGCCGGGATACCACGCACACCGGCGTACCCGCTGGTGGCGCATCCGGATGCGGCCCGGTCCGCTTCTTCCAGCAAGGCGCGCAGATGCGGCGTATCCAGCGCGGGCTGGTCGCAGCCCAGGATCAGGCTGCGCCTCAGCGACGTATCGTCCTGCACATGCTGGCGCAGCGCCGCCAGGCTGGAGCCCATGCCGGCGGCCCAGTCGGCATGACGTAGCACTTCCACCTCCAGGCCTTGCAGGACCTCGCTCAATGCGTCGGCATCGGCGCCCAGCACCACCACGCAGCGGCGCGGCGCCGTCTGTAGCGCGATGCGTGCGAAACGCCGCAACAACGGTTCGCCGTCGCGCAACAGCAATTGTTTGGAACGCCCTAGCCGACGTCCTGCACCCGCGGCGAGCAGCAGCGCAACGTGATCGCTGCTCATGCGTCCGATGCCAGGGCGCGCGGCGAACGATGGCGCGACGTACGCAAGGTCGGGCACACATCGACGAGCGCACTGCTCCGGACCTGGCCGAGATGACCGGCAACAAAAGGCGACGGCAATCGAGCTGCGTCGCCAGAGACGTCGTCGTAGTGATCAAGTAATTCGGTCATGGCGACGTGGTGTGCATATTGGGGATGCGCCAGCCTAAAGAGGTAACTGTGCGCGCGGAGTGACTAAATGCAACGCATTCTCCGATCCAGGTAATGACGCTTTCCGACGTCTACCACCCGACCGTTGCGCATTGCACTGCTGCGGCAGCATGACGAAGAAATGTGCGGAGCTGCAGTAGCGCTGCGATCACGACGGCAGCGACTGATTGCCAGCGTTGGATGGCGCAGTTACCGGCAGAAGCGCGGATCACAAGAGCATGCCTTAAAAGGCATATCAAAAATTACTTACCCTCCAGACGGATACTTTTCAGCACCAGAAACTTTATCGACAACCACGCATCCACCATCTGGCGACTGCACATTGAAATTCGTATCGAAGTTAATGCAAACGCGCGATTGAAGTGCCCTTCCGACCTCACGGCGACACGGCTCGGAGTGGCTAACGGAACGTAGCGAGCGGTCGTCAAGCCGATGCGGATGGCGCCAAGCAATCGCAGTATGAGTGGTACCTACGACTACTGTCCGCGCTCTGCATGGCGGTGAGCGCCGCCGTCTTGGTGGCCGTTCCTAGCCAGCCAACGCAGCAGTAGCCTGCCCATCGGCGACCGCCTGGGTGGCTTCGGCAATGATGCCCAGTGCAATCGTATGCGGGGAGGAGCGCCCCATGCGCCAGCCCGCCGGCAAGCGCAATCTGGCCAGCGCGGCATCGTCATAGCCGAGCGCACGCAGTGCTTGCAGGCGTGCTTCCCGCTTCTGGCGGCTGCCCAGGATGCCGATGCAGGCAGCCCTGGAGGCAAGCCCGCGGCAGGCGACCTGCAGGTCGCTGTCGCCGTCATGTGCGAGGCTGTAGAGCGCCGTGTCCGCATCCAGATGCAGGTCCTGCAGCGCGTCGCCCAATGCACGGCGATCGTAATGGTCGGCGGCCAGGCCGGGCGGTGGTTCGCTGGGACCATGCGGCCGCAGCACGCGTACCTCGATGCCCATCTGGCTGGCCAGCGACACCAGCACTAGCAGCGCAGGATCGGCACCGACCAGCACCAGCCGCAGCGGCGGCCGGTGCGTACGCAGGAATTCATCGGGACGCAGGTCCTGCGCGCTGACCGGGTAACGGACGGCGCCGGTGCTCCGATCCAGCGCGACATGGAACGGGCGACGGTGCTGGCGCGCATTGCGCCAGCGCGCCAGATGCTCGCCCAGGTCCTGGACCGGCCAGACCAGCACGCCGATACGGCCGCCGCAGCTGAGCTGGATGTCCAGCACCTGGCTGCCCTCGCCGTAGTCCAGCCAGCGCGGCATGCCGTCGCGCAAGGCGGCGCTGGCCTCGTGCGCCACTGCCGCTTCCACGCAGCCGCCGGAGACGTAGCCAGCCACCCGGCCATCGGCGCTAATGGCCATCTCGCTTCCCAATGGGCGCGGCGACGAGCCTTGCACGTCGATCAGCGTGGCAATGGCCACGCGCTGCCCCGCCCGATGCCAGGCGGTCAGCGTGGGCAGCAGGTCATCGTGCAGTGCATAGCTCGGCCATGCCGGCCACGCCGGCTCGGCCGGCGCTGCATGCGTGACCGGGGCCACCACCGCACTCACGCGCGCAGCAACTCGGGCAGATGCGGCAGCAGCTTGTCCAGCGTCACCGGGTAATCGCGGACGCGCACGCCGGTGGCGTTGTAGACCGCATTGGCGATCGCCGCTGCCACGCCGCAGATGCCCAGCTCGCCCACACCCTTGGCCTTCATCGGCGACGACATCGGGTCGCTTTCTTCCAGGAAAACCACCTCCTGATGCGGGATGTCCGCATGCACCGGCACTTCGTAACCGGCCAGGTCGTGATTGACGAAGAAGCCCAGCCGCTTGTCCACCGCCAACTCTTCCATCAGCGCTGCACCCGCGCCCATGGTCATGCCGCCGATGACCTGGCTGCGCGCAGACTTGGGGTTGAGGATGCGTCCGGCCGCGCACACCGCCAGCATGCGGCGGATGCGCACCTCGGCGGTGGCGACATCCACGCCGACTTCGACAAAGTGCGCGCCGAAGGTCGACAGCTGATGCGTCTTGGAAAGCTCGCCGAACTCGATCTTGTCCTCCACCACCAGGGCGCCATTGGCCGCGGCATCACCGAGCGCGATGCGCTTGCCGCCGGCACGCACATGGCTGTCGGCGAATTCGGCCTTGGCCGGGTCCAGCCCCAGCTGCTTGGCGACGGCTTCGCGCAGTTTCACTGCCGCGGCATACACACCGGCTGTTGAACTGTTCGCACCCCACTGGCCGCCGGAACCGGCCGAAGCAGGAAAGCTGGAATCGCCGAGGCGCACATCCACCCAGTCCAGCGGCACGCCCATCATCTCCGCAGCGGTCTGCGCAATGATGGTGTAGGAGCCGGTACCGATATCGGTCATGTCGGTTTCCACTACCACCCGGCCGCCCTGCTCTAGCCGCATGCGTGCACCGGAGGTCATCACCGGCGCGTTGCGGAACGCGGCCGCCACGCCCATGCCGACCAACCAACGCCCATCGCGGTTGCTGGCCGGCTTGGCCTTGCGCTTGGACCAGTCGAAACGCTTTGCGCCGTCTTCCAGGCACTTGACCAACTGACGCTGCGAGAACGGACGCTGCGGGTTTTCCGGATCCACCTGGGTGTCGTTGACGACGCGGAACTTGACCGGATCCATGTCCAGCTTCTCGGCCATCTCGTCCATGGCCACTTCCAGCGCCATCAGACCCGGCGCTTCGCCCGGCGCACGCATCGCGTTGCCTTCGGGCAGATCGAGCACCGCCAGGCGCGTGGAAATCAACCGATTGGCGCCGGCATACAGCAACTGGGTCTGCGCGGCCGCGATTTCCGGGCCGCCCTCGGGCAGGTCGCCGGACCAGCTCTCGTGCGCGATCGCGGTGATCTTGCCATCACGCTGCGCACCGATACGGATGCGCTGCACGGTGGCCGGGCGATGCGTGGTGTTGTTGAAGATCAGCGGCCGCGGCAGCATCACCTTGACCGGGCGTCCGACCTGGCGCGCGGCCAGCGAGGCGAGCACCGCATCGGCACGCAGGAACAATTTGCCGCCAAAGCCGCCACCGATGTACGGCGACATCAGACGCACGTTTTCGCGCGGGATCCCCAGCGTCTTGGCCAGATCGCCCGCGCTCCAGTCGATCATCTGGTTGGAGGTCCACACGCTCAGCTTGTCGCCTTCCCACATCGCGATCGATGCGTGCGGCTCCATCATCGCGTGCGAATGATCGGGCGTGGTGTACTCGGCATCCAGCTGCACCGGCGCTGCCACAAAGGCGCTATCGAAATTGCCGACCGCACTGTTCGGTGCCCCGCCCTCCTTGGTGACCTTGGCGCCATCGCGGGCCTTTTCCAGATCGTAGGCGCCGACATGGCGACCGTAGTCGACCTTGATCAGCTGGCCTGCGGCACGTGCCTGCTCGAAGGTCTCGGCAACCACCACCGCAATGGCCTGGTGGTAATGCTGGATCTCCGGGCCGCCGAGCAGTTTGGCCGTGTTGTACTTGCCTTTCTGCAACTTGCCTGCATTCTGCGCAGTCACGATGCCGAGCACGCCCGGCGCATTGCGCGCGGCGCTCAGATCGATGCTGCGAATGCTGCCTTTGGAGATGCCGGCGCCAACGATATGGCCATAGGCGGCACGGCCAGGCAGATCGTGATGCTCATATGCATACGGCGCCTGCCCGGTGGTCTTGAGTGGACCGTCGATACGATCGACCGGCTTGCCGACCACCTTGAGCTGGTCGATGGGATTGGTACTGGCGGGAGTGTCGAATTTCATATCAGGCCCTCGTGTCGGCCAGGATCGCGGTCAAGGTGCGCTCAACCAGCGGCAGCTTGAAGGCGTTGTGTTCGGTGGGTTGTGCGCCGTCGAGCAGCACGGAGGCAATCGCACGTGCGCCCTGGCGCGACTGTGCTTCGGCCGCCTCGCTGCGCCACGGCTTGTGGGCGACACCGCCGACGCCGACACGCACGCTGCCATCGCGTTGCACGACCGCCGCAACCGACACCAGGGCGAATGCGTAGGAGGCGCGATCGCGCACCTTGCGGTAGACATGCGTGCCGCCGAGCGGTTTGGGCAGGCTCACCGCAGTAATCAATTCGCCACGTTCCAGCACGGTTTCCAGGTGCGGTGTCTTGCCAGGCGCACGATAGAACTCGGATAACGGCACCGCTCGCGTCTGCCCATCCGGACGCACCGTTTCAACCACCGCATCCAGCACGCGCATGGCAATGGCCATGTCGCTGGGATGGGTGGCGATGCACTCCTCGCTCACGCCGATCACCGCCAGCTGACGGTTGAAGCCACCGATCGCCGCGCAACCGCTGCCCGGCAGGCGCTTGTTGCATGGCTGGTTGGTGTCATAGAAATACGGGCAACGCGTGCGTTGCAGCAGATTGCCTGCGGTGGTGGCGCGGTTGCGCAACTGCCCCGACGCACCTGCCAGCAATGCGCGCGACAGCACGGCGTAATCGCGACGCACACGGGCATCGGCTGCCAGATCGGTATTGCGCACCAGGGCGCCAATGCGCAGGCCGCCATCGGGTGTTTCCTCGATGGTATCCAGGCTCAACCCGTTGACATCGATCAGGTGCGAGGGCGTCTCGATCTGCAGTTTCATCAGATCGAGCAGGTTTGTACCGCCAGCGATGAACTTGGCACCCGGCTGGCGCGCGGCCTTGGCCGCAGCGTCGGCGGGCGAAGTCGCACGCTCGTAGCTAAACGCCTTCATGCGCGCTCTCCCGCAACATCATTGATCGCATCGACGATGTTGGAATACGCACCGCAGCGGCAGATGTTGCCGCTCATGCGCTCCTGCAATTCCGGCGTGGTGAGCCTGGTCTTGGCGGTCAGATCGTCAGTGACATGGCTGGGGATGCCGCGCTTGACTTCGTCCAGTACCGCCACCGCCGAACAGATCTGCCCGGGCGTGCAGTAGCCGCACTGGTATCCATCGTGCTTGACGAAGGCCGCCTGCATCGGATGCAACTTGTCCGGCGTGCCCAGTCCTTCGATGGTGGTGATCTTGCCGCCCTGATGCATCACCGCCAGCGACAGGCAGGAATTCATCCGCTCCCCATCGACGATCACGGTGCAGGCACCGCATTGGCCATGGTCGCAGCCCTTCTTGGTGCCGGTCAGATGCAGGTGTTCGCGCAGGGCATCCAGCAAGGTGGTGCGATTGTCCAGGGTCAGCGTCACCGGCTTGCCGTTGACTTCGAACGCGACCTGGCTCGATGCGTTGGCAGGCTCGACTGCCTGCCGCTGCGACATCGCATTGGCGGCAGTGGCCGCCATCGACTGGGTTGCGGCAACGCTGGCTGCCGACGCCGTGCCAGCGATCAGTACCTCGCGACGGGTCATCTTGATATCTCTCATGGCTGGCATCTCCAACAATGCTGGCTTATACAGTTCTTAAATAATGTGCAGCGCGGCCGGTCACAATCGCGTGAGCATGCGGCGAGTGTGTGCGGGCGCGAATCGGCGGTATGGCCCGATTCTAGAGGCGCTGCAGGCGGGCATTGACGGCATGGACTGCATGCGCCTATGAAACGCGCTCATCATTGTTGGAATGGGTTGCGTACTCGCTGCACAACGATCGTGCGTGCTGCAGGCAGCTCGCGTTTGGCAGCGCGCCTCAGGTTCTGGAGTAGTTCGAGACCTTTACAGGTGCTGACAACGACGACGTCATCTGCGTCAGCGCGCTGGCTTCGGTATCCACCACGCGGTGCTTGTCTTCCGAATCCGGATGCGCTGCATCGAAAACATCCGGATGCGAACGACCGCTCTTGAGCGGCCGCCAGCGCGTGGCGATCGGCCGTCAGGCGAGTGTGGATAGCGTGGAATCGCGATGTGTGCAAGTGATCCATTCCGATCCCACGCAGCGGCCGCGCCCGCCTGACGGCAAGCGCGGCACGTTTTCAACCGCTTCTAGAATTCCAGCACGATCTTGCCCAGATGGCCGCCTGCCTGCTGCAGCGCGAAGGCGTCGGCGATATCGTCGAGCGCGAAGGCGCGATCGATCACCGGCCGCAGCGGCAAGGCATCCAGTGCACGCACCAGCTGCTGTTGATGCGTGCGACTGCCGACCACCAGCCCCTGCAGGCGCTGCTGCCGGCCCATCATTTCCGCGGTCGGCACCGGGCCCGCGGCACCGGTCAATACGCCGATCAAGGCGATATGTCCGCCAACCCGCGCAGCGCGGATCGATTGCGCCAACGTGCCCGGCCCACCGACCTCGACCACGTGATCCACGCCACGGCCATTGGTGATCTCCAGCACCTGCGCCGACCACTCGGCATGCTGTCGATAATTGATGACATGGTCTGCGCCCAGCGCGCGCGCCTTGGCCAGTTTTTCGTCGGACGACGATGTCGCGATGACGGTGGCACCCATCGCCTTGGCGAACTGCAATGCAAAGATCGATACGCCGCCGGTGCCGAGCACCAGCACGCTGTCGCCGGCCTTGAGTCCGCCGTTGACCACCAGGGCGCGCCATGCGGTGACGCCGGCCGTGGTCAGGGTCGCCGCTTCGGCATGGCTGTAGCCGGCCGGGGCGTGTGTGAACGCATGGGCGGCGGCCACCACCGCAGAGCGTGCATAGCCATCGACGCCATCGCCGGGCGTGGTGGCAAAGCCGGCATGCAGCGGCTCGCCATCCAGCCACTCGGGGAAGAAGGTGGACACCACATGATCGCCAACGGCGAACTCATCCACCTCAGGCCCGACGGCCTCGACCACGCCGGCACCGTCGGACATGGGGATACGGCCGTCAGCGGTCGGCATCTGCCCTGACACCACGCCAAGGTCATGGAAATTCAACGAGCTTGCATGCAGCCGCACCCTGATCTGACCGCGTGCCGGCTGCCCGGGGTCGGGCAAGGCAACACCATGTAATGCATTCAGGCCTGCAGGCTGAGCTAAACGAATCGCGCGCATGGGGCGCTCCTTGCTGTGATCGATCTTCGGGATAACACGCCGGGCGTTATCCGCATGCAGTCGAGCTGGCTTTGGAATCTGTTCTGGGCTCGCGATTTCGTAGCAGCATCGAGCGCGTAACGACAGCAGGCTGGACAGCAACGCAGTCGCATACCGGGCGAGCTGCCGTGCAACGCATGAGGCATCAATCACAGATCGGCATTGCGCCTCACGATGCAAACGATTCCACCCAGCGCCCACGGCTAAGCTGGCACGGCGGTTGCAACGTTCTGATGTCCAGACAGGTAACTCCCGTGACATCACCCGGCAAGCGGCGACGGCAACGAGCACAACGCATCGCGCTGCACTTCGTGCTGGGCATTTCGTGCCTGCTGCTGCTTGGTTCGGAATACTGGTCCATCCACGACGAGCGTACGAGTGCGCTGCGTACCGCCGAAGCGCAATCGTTGAATCTCGCCAATTCGCTGGCGCAGCATGCCAGCGATACCCTGACGATCGCCGATGCCGTGCTGTCGGGACTGGTGTCGCGGGTGGAGCACGACCAGGGCTCGGCCAGTGCGGGACCGGTCATGCATGACTTTCTGGTGCATGAAGCGCGTCGCTCGGACCGGCTGCATGGCATCTTCATCTATGCAGCCGACGGCAGCTGGGTGAGCTCGTCACTGGACAGCACGCCCAGGAAACACAACAACGCCGATCGCGCCTATTTCAAATATCACCGCGATCATCGCGACGCCTTGTCGCTGGTCGGGCCGCCGGTGCAGAGCCGCTCCGATGGCAGTTGGGTGCTCACCTTGAGCCGGCGCCTCAATACCCCCCGCGGCGAATTTGCCGGCGTGGTCCTGGTCACGCTGCAACTGAAGTATTTCCAAAACTACTACAGCACCTTCGAGGTCGGCCCGAACGGCACCATCGGCATGACCAATGACGACGGCATCGTGCTGGTGCGCCGGCCCGACAAACCGGGCGTGATCGGCACCTCGATCGCAGGCACTTCGATCTACGTCACCATGCGTGCGCGCAGGCATGGCACGGCCACCTATCGTTCGCCGATCGACGGCGTGGAGCGCATTTCCAGCTTTGCGCCAGCGCAGGCCTATCCATTGACCGTATTGACCGGGGTCGCCGTCGATGACGCGTTGGCCAACTGGCGGCAATCCGCACGCCAGCGAATCCTGATCGCCGCGCTGGGATGCGTATTGTTGTTGGGCGTCGGTATCTGGCTGGATCTGCAACTGCGCCGCATGCATCGCAACGAGGACAAGCTCAGCTCCGAAGCCTGGATCGATGCACTCACCGGCATTGCCAACCGCCGTGCGTTCGACCACCGGCTCTCGCGTGCCTTGCAGCAGGCTGTGCATCGACAGGCACCGCTGTCGGTGCTGATGATCGATGTCGATCATTTCAAGCTCTACAACGACACCTACGGCCACGTTAACGGTGACGCCTGCCTGCGCCTGGTCGCAGGCGCGATTGCCGGTTGCTCACGGCGCAGCGAAGACATTGCCGCGCGCTACGGCGGCGAAGAGTTCGGCATGATCCTGCCGCAGACAGATGCCGCCGGCGCACTGCGGCTGGCCGACGCAATTCGCAGCGCCGTCGCCGGGCTCGGGCTGATGCATCTGTCCAGCCCGACCAGCGCACACGTCACCGTCAGCGTCGGCGTCGCGACGTTCGAACCGGGCGAAACGCCACGCACCCCGGATGCCTTCGTGCAAGACGCCGACTCGGCCTTGTATCGCGCCAAGCAGAACGGCCGCGATCGGACGTCGGCGTAGCGCACCTGACAGTAAAAACTGCGCGCAACGCCAGGTGGGCGCGGCTCATGTCCGGAATCGGCACGTGTCAGGCAGACACCCCATAGGTGCGCGGCGTTCTCAGCCACCTGACGATTGCGCGCGAGGTGCTGTTAGCCACGCTTGGTCGAGACTGGTGAGCGGCACCGTCGTACCGACCAGGTCTGCACGTCCAGGGAGCTTCGGAACAGCCCGGCCTGCGTCGATGCAATCAGCAACCGGCAAGCAAAAGGCCCGCACGATGCGGGCCTTTTGAATGACAAACAGGCTGGCTGCCGATCAGAACGGGATATCGTCGTCGGCAAAATCGTCCATCGGCGGTGCCGACTGCTGCTGGGCCGGCTGCTGACGACGCGGGGCGTAATCCTGACCGCCACCCTGACCACCACCGCCACCGCCTTGCTGCTGGCGCGGCGCCTGGCTGCGCTGCGGGCGATCGCCGCCCATGCCGCCACCACCGCCGCCTTCGCCACGGCCGCCGAGCATCTGCATCTCATTGGCGACGATGTCGGTGCTGTACTTCTCCACGCCGTCCTGGCCGGTGTACTTGTCGTAGCGCAGTTCGCCTTCGACGTACACCTGCGAGCCCTTGCGCAGGTACTCGCCGGCGATCTCGCCCAACTTGCCGAAGAACACCACGCGGTGCCACTCGGTGCGCTCCTGGTTGTTGCCATCGCGGTCCTTGCGCATGCTGGTGGTGGCCAGACTCACGCGCGTGATCGCCATGCCGGCCTGGGTGTACTTGGTGTCGGGATCGTTGCCGAGGTTGCCGACGAGGATGACTTTGTTGATGCCGCGGGCCATAGATGCTTCCGAGATGGTGCGCCGGCGCCAATGGGCGCGGCGGTGAATGTCTTGGTGCCAATGTTACCGCACCTGCCGGCCACGGTCCCGGCGGATCGCCGCAGCGCCGGGCCGGGAAATGCCGCGCCGGCAGGTCGGAATCCGGACGCTCCCGGACAGGCCCGACGCTGGCGCCGCAAGGGTTTGCGGCCACGCCGGAGGCCTTTGGACACGGCCAGCGGGACGGATCTGGCCCAGACACCTATAATCGGCGCACATCACGAACGCCTGCGCATGACCATCGCCGAAGACCTCCCTACCGTCCTGGGCCTGCCCCAGATCCAGTCCCTCGCCGCGCCCGACATGGCCGCGGTCGACGCGCTGATCCGCCGCCGTCTGGCCTCGGATGTCGTGCTGATCAACCAGATCGCCGATCACATCATCTCCGCCGGCGGCAAGCGCCTGCGTCCGATGCTGGTGATGCTGGCCGGCCACGCCGCTGGCGGCTCCGGTCCGGAGCACCATCAACTGGCGGCGATCATCGAGTTCATCCACACCTCCACATTGCTGCACGACGACGTGGTGGACGAATCGGACCTGCGCCGCGGGCGCAGCACCGCCAATGCGCTGTGGGGCAACGCGCCCAGCGTGCTTGTCGGCGATTTCCTCTATTCGCGCAGCTTCCAGTTGATGGTGGAGCTGGATCGAATGGAAGTCATGCAGATCCTGGCCGACACCACCAACCGCATCGCCGAAGGCGAGGTGCTGCAGCTGCTGCACGTGCACAACCCCGACACCGACGAAGCCGCCTACCTGCGCGTGATCGAGCGCAAGACCGCGGTGCTGTTTGCCGCCGGCACCCGCCTGGGCGCGCTGGCCTCGGGCGCGGATGCGCAGGTGCAGCAGCGCCTGTACGACTACGGCATGCAGTTAGGCTTTGCCTTCCAGATTGCCGACGACGTGCTCGACTACGCCGCCGACGCCGCGGACCTGGGCAAGAACCTGGGCGACGACCTGGCCGAAGGCAAGGCGACCCTGCCGCTGATCCACGCCATGGCGCACTCGGATGCGGGCACCCGGGAGCGCCTGCGCCAGATCGTCGAACAAGGCGATGCGAGCGCAATGCCCGAAGTGCTGGCGGCGATTCATGCCACCGGCGGCCTGGATTACAGCCGCCAGCGTGCGGCCGAATATGCCGCCGCTGCCGAACAGGCGCTGGACACGTTGCCGCCCAGCCCCGCGGTTGCCGCATTGCGTGGCCTAGCGCGGTATGCGGTGCAACGCACGCATTGAGCCGGGCGGCGGCAGGTTCGCCTGCCGCGCTCACTGAACGGGCTGACAGCCGACGGGCACCCTCGCCTTTCCGGCGGAAACGCTGCCGCAACCCATGCCGGGGCTGCGGCGCCTTGTCACACGGCCTCTGAACGCATCACACACCGACGCTGCGTGCGCGATCCGATCCATGTCCGGGATCGGCACCCCACTCCCGCATCGCATGTCTGCGCGCCATCCGCCACACCCGACGACCGCCAGTGCGGCGGTCAGCCGCCTCTGGCCACCTCGTCAATCGCCAAAGCGTTCGTCGAGGAAATCGCCGAGCATGCGGTAGGCACGTTTCGCCGCACGCGGGTTGTACAGGCAGCCTGGCGGGCTGTTGGCATCGGCTTCGGCAAAGCAATGCACTGCGCCGCTGAAATTGACGAACTGCCAGTCCGCGCCGGCCGCATTCATCTCGGTTTCGAAGGCGGCGATGTCCGCCTTGCTCACGCTCTTGTCGTCGGCGCCATTGAGCACCAGCAGCGGCGTCCTGGCCGAACCGGCCGTCGCCGGGCTGGGCGTGGCGATGCCACCGTGCAGGCTGACCACACCGGCCAGCTGCGCACCGGCGCGCACCAGCTCCAGCACCGTGGTGCCGCCGAAGCAAAATCCCACCGCACCGATGCGCGATGCATCCAGCGGCGCCTTGCCGGCCTGCGCCTTGAGCACATCCACCGCCTTCAGCGCGCGGGCGCGCAGCGTCGGCGGGTCCTTCTTCAGCGCACCGGCAAACTGCCCGGCCTCGCTGTCGTTGGCCGGACGCTTGCCTTTGCCGTAGACGTCGGCAACCAGCACCACGTAGTCGTCGCCGGCCAGTTGCTTGGCCTTGGTGACCGCCGAATCGTTGACCCCGCGCCAGTTCGGCACCATCACCAGCCCTGGGCGCTTGGCGGCACCGGCGTCGTCGTAGACCAGCACGCCGCTGAAGGTGTCCTTGCCGATCGTCCATTCCAGCGGTTTGGCCTGCATCGCTGCGGCGGCGGGCAACGCCAGCGACGCCAAGACACCGAACAACCCAACGCCACGCCATCTCCATTGCTTGTGCATGTGTCTGCTCCCGGGAAGGTCCGGCGAGTGTAGGCGCTGCCGCCGTGCAGGCCGGGTCAGCGTGGATGCCGACGGACCGATCGCGTCGGCGTTCTGCCACGGCCGTCGAAAAACCCCGGGGCGGATGGCGCCGTCGCTCCGCGTGCGCGCAACGCAGCGCTACTGCACGCCCAAGCCGGGAATCGCGCTGATCGCCGCCGGATCGAATCCGGCCAGCTGGGCGAAATGGCGGCCGCGCGCGACGTAGTCGCTATAGGCGCCGAAGCTGGGCGCACCCGGCGACAGCAGCACCACGCCGCCCTGCTCGCCCAGCGCCTGGCGCGCCAGCCGCATCGCGTGTTCCAGGTCGTCGGCAGCATGCAGGCCGAAGCGGCCGCTTACGGCCAGCGGCGCCAGCAACGCATGGATCCGCGGCCCGTTCGCGCCCATGGTGACGATTTCCAGCGGCGCCTGCTGCGCCATCTGCGCGGCAAAATCCTGCCAGTCCAGCCCGCGATCGTGGCCACCGACCAGCAAGGCCACACGGCGTTGCGCAAAGCAGGCCAGCGCCGCCAACGAGGCATGCGGGGTGGTGCTGATGGAGTCGTTGACGTAGCTGATGCCGTCCACGCTGCCGAGCAGCTGCAGGCGGTTCGGCAACGGGCGGAAGCCCGCTGCGGCCGGCGCCAGCGTGGCAGCGTCCAGCCCCAGGGCTTCCAGCGCTGCCAGCACCGCGCACAGGTTGCGCCGATTGTGTTCGCCGGGCAGCGGCACGTTGGCGGTGTCGAACACCGGCTGCTCGCCGCGATACACCACATCGCCGCGCAGATGCCAGCCATCGGGATGGTTGAACCAACGCACCTCGCTGTCGGGTAACTGCAACTGGGTCAGATGCGGATCGGCGGCATTGAGCAAGGCAATGCGCGGGCGGCCTTCGGTGACCAGCGCCAGCTTGTCGCGCACGTAGCGCGCCTCGTCGCCATGCCAGTCCAGATGCTCGGGAAACAGGTTCAGCACCAGCGCCAATTCCGGACGCGCGCCGCTGCGCCCCACTTCGCCGGTCTGATAGCTGGACAACTCGATCGCCCAATAGCCCGGCGGCGGTTGCGGCGCCAGCACTTCCAGCAAGGGTTGGCCGATATTGCCGACCAGGGCGGTGCGATGGCCGGCCGCGCGCAGCAGATGCGCCAGCAGCGCGGTAGTGGTGCTCTTGCCCTTGGTGCCGGTGACGCAGATGGCGCCAGGCACATAGCCGTCAGGCTGCGCATGCTCGGCAAACCACAACGCGGTGCCGCCGATGAATTGCGTGCCGTGCTCGGCTGCGGCGGTGTGCGCCTCGGGGCGATACGGACTGATGCCGGGCGATTTCACCACCACATCGAACCGGCCCAGCGCCCGCGCGCTGGCGTCGGTTTCCACATGCAACGCAGCATCGGCCAGCGTCTCGAGCTCGCGCGCTTCGTCGGCGTTGCAGAACACCGTCAGCGTTTGCGTGGGCAACGCGGCGCGCAGTGCGCGATACGCGGCGCGCCCTTCGCGCCCCCAGCCCCATAACGCAACCGCCTTGCCCTCAAGCTGCGAAATTCGCACGCACGCGCTCCCACAGCGCCGACGGAATCCGGTGTTCGCCGTCGATCGCCAGCAACGGCTCCAGCTGCAGCGCCTGCTGGTCCAGCTGCGGCTGGATCTCGCGGATGAAACGCAGCACCAGCGCGTCCTCCTTCCATTCGGCACGGCTGGCCAGCACCGCCATCGCCGCGCGCGATTCGCGGCCTTCGCCGACGCATTCGAACGGCTTGTGGTCCTGGAATTCCAGCAGCGCATCGTAGCCGCCGGCCTGGGTTGCATCGTCGAGCAGATTGCGTCCGAAGATCTTGACCAGCCGCGTCTTGGGCATGAACGGTGCCAACGCCAGGAACACGAAATGGCACTTCGGGCAGACCCCGCACCAGCGGTGCACCGGGCGCTCGCCCATGATGTGGAAGTTGCGGTTGCAGCTGGAAAAATGCGCGTCGTAGTGATCGGTCTTGGCGAACTGGCGCGCCACCGCCAGCTCCGACAACGGCCGCAGCAGCGAGTAATAGCGCAGGTCGGCCGCCACGTGCCGCTGCACGTAATCGCCGAACGCCTGCTCGAACGCCCAGCCCTTGGACCACTGGTGATTGACCTCGCCGGTGCCGGGAATCTGGCTGCCGTAACTGGCCGAACGCTCGTTGGAAAACACCACCTGGTCCACGCCATTGAGCAAGGCCGACAACACCAGGATGGCCGAGTTCACCGCCGTGACCGGGATATGCCCGTTCCAGGCGCCCTGGCGATTGAGCTCGAACAATTCCGGCGCCAGCACGCGGCCGATATTGAGCACTGGCAGGCCGGTGCGCTCGGCGCAGGCACGGATCAGCTGCGAGCCGCCGATCCAGCTGACGGTCTGGTCGACACCGGCATGCCGCAGCGCTTCGATGCTGACCAGCGAATCCTTGCCGCCACCGATCGCAACCAGGGCATGCTCGCGCAGGCCCAGCGCCGGCGCATCGGCAGCAGCCGGCGCAGCCACCGGCAAGTGGATCTTGCCGTGCAGGTTCAAGCCATTGCGATAGGCGAACTCGCCCAGGCCGTGCAGGTAGACGCTTTCCACCAGCGCAGCGGTATCGGCATCGATGCTGTAGCTGTCGATGGCAATGGTCGGCGGCACTGCGGCCTTGTAGTAACTCACGCCCGCAATGAGGTGCAGCAACTGCAAGGCCTGTTGCACGGCGGCGGCACGCGCGCCGTCCAGCACGAATGGCGCGCCGGGCACGGCAACGGTTTCCACAAGTTCCGGCCCCTGATCGAAGGCATACACCAGCGTCGCCACGCCGGTCTGCGCGTCGAGTGCGCAACGCACGAAACGGAAGGTGGAAATCTGGTGTTTGTCGAAAGCGCTCATGGACTACCTGCAGGAACACGTACGCGACGCAGATAACGCCGGCACAGGACATATTCAATCATGGAAAACGGCACCGCAGCCCACAGCAGCGGCAGGCAACCGAACAGCACCGCCAGCAACAGCACATCCGGACGTGCAGCCGTGGCATCGCCGGACACCGCGAAGGCGATGGCGAGATACAGCGCCACCACCGGCACATAACTCAGCGCGCTCAACAGCACCGTGCGCACCGCCATTCCGCCACTGCGACGCGTGGGACCGCGCGCGTCGCGCCGACGTTGCCAACGCCCGGCCAACCATGCGCCGATACCGGCGGCGACCAGCGCGGGCAGCGCCCATTTGAAGGTGTCGCTCCACGGCATGCCCAGGCTCAGTTGCTGCAGCGCGGTGGCGAACACGATCGCAGCACCACCGGCCAGCGTACTGAGTGCAATGAACTCAGCCTGCGGGCGCATCGATCACCTCTTCGCGCGGCAATTCGCGCTGGTTGTAAGTGCTGGCCATCGAGTAGCCGTAGGCACCGGCATCGGCCAGCAGCATCACATCGCCCGGCGCGGTGGCGGCAGGCAGACGACGGCGCTTGCCGAACACATCGGAGGATTCGCAGATCGGCCCGACGATATCGAAGCTGCCATTGGCCGGCGCATCGAGCTGGCTGAGGTTTTCGATGTCGTGCCAGGCGTCGTACAGCGCGGGGCGGATCAGCGTGTTCATGCCTGCATCCAGGCCCACGCGCTGCACGCCGTCCTTCTCGATCACCTGGGTCACCTGCGCCAGCAGCACGCCAGCTTCGGCCACCAGGTAGCGGCCCGGCTCGATCGCCAGCCGGTAGCCCGGATGCACCGCCTTGACCTCGGCCAGGCCCTTGGCCCACAGCTCCAGATCGAACGGTTCGTCCTCTGCGCTGTACGGAATCGGCAGGCCGCCACCGATATCGATGGTCTCCACCGTGCCGATGCGGCGCGCGAAGCCGGCCAGTTCGTCGTACATCATCCGCCAGTGTTCGCCGGTCTCCACGCCACTGCCCAGGTGCGCATGCACGCCGGTGATGGTGACCTCCAGCGTGCGCGCCACTTCCACGAACTCATCCACGCGCGTGGACGACAAGCCGAACTTGGACGCCTTGCCGCCGGTGTTGACCTTCTCGTGATGGCCGTCGCCATGCCCCAGGTCGATGCGCAGCCACACGTTGCGGCCACGGAACACCTCCGGCCAGCGCCGCAATGCTTCGACGTTGTCGACGGTGACGGTCACGCCCAGCGCAAATCCGGCTTCGTATTCGGCCTTGGGCGCGAAACTCGGGGTGAACAGCACGCGTCGCGGCGACAGCTCGGGCAAGGTATCGAACACGCGGCGCAGCTCGCCGTGCGAAACGCATTCCAGCCCGAACCCGGCCTGTTCCAACGCCATCAGGATCGCCGGATGCGCATTGGCCTTGATCGCGTAATAGCGCTGATCCACCGCCGCAATCTGCGCCAGCGCCTGCGCCCGCGCACGCACCGTGGGCAGGTGATAGACGTAACGCGGCGTGCCGGCCTTGGACAGTGTCAGCAGGTGCGCGCGCTCGGCATGCCACCACGGCGTGGGCCGCGGGCGCACCGAGCCGATGATCTCGCGCCAGCGCGGCCCGAACACCTCGCCTTCGCTCACCGGCATCGCACCGCTGTCGATCAGTTCCGCATGCAGGATCGGCAGCAGGCCATCGGCATCGGCTTCGTCGATGACGAAGGTCAGATTCAAGTCGTTGGACGACTGCGAGATCATGTGCACGCGCTCCTGTCCGAACGTGGCCCACACGTCGGAGAGCTTGTGCAGCAGCGAGCGCATGCCGCGCCCGACCAGGGTGATCGCCGCACACGGCACGATGATCTTGACCTTGCAGATCTGCGACAGATCGGCCGACAACGCCGCCAGCACATCGGTGTTGACCAGGTTCTCGGACGGGTCCAGCGACACGGTGACATTGGTCTCGGCCGAACCGATCAGGTCCACCGACAGGCCATGTTTCTTGAACAGCGTAAACACATCGGCCAGGAAGCCCACCTGCTGCCACATGCCGATGCCTTCCATCGACACCAGCACGATGCCGTTGCGCCGGCTGATCGCCTTGACGCCCGGCACCGGCTCGGCATTGCCGTCGATGCTGGTGCCGGGCAGATCGGGGCGCTCGGTATCCAGGATCGCCATCGGCACGCCGGAATCACGGCATGGCTTGATCGACCGCGGATGCAGCACCTTGGCACCGGTGGTGGCGATTTCCTGCGCCTCGTAATAGTCCAGGCGGGTCAGCAGCCGCGCGTCCGGCACGTCCTTCGGGTTGGCGCTGAACATGCCGGGCACATCGGTCCAGATTTCCACCCGGCTGGCGCCGAGCAGCGCACCGAAATACGCCGCCGAGGTATCCGAACCGCCCCGCCCCAGGATCGCGGTGCCGCCATCGGCGTGCCGCGAAATGAAGCCCTGGGTGATCAGCAGGCGCGTGGGCTGCGCAGCGAAACGCGCGCGCCAGTCGGCGTCGGACTGCCACTGGCAGGACACCGACAGACGCTTGGACCATTCGCTCTGATTGGGCTGCGGCGGCAGCGCCGACAGCCACTGGCGCGCATCCAGCCAGCCCATGTCCAGGCCGCTGGCATGCAGATACGCCGCACCGATGGTGGAAGACAGCAACTCACCCTGCCCCAGCACCTCGGCCTGCCAGTCCAGCGTGCGGGTTGCCGCGCGCGCATCGCCGATCAATGCATGCAGCGCGGCAAGGCGCTCGCCCAGCACTGCATCGGCATCCAGTTCCAGCTCGGCCAGGAACTCGCGATGACGCTGCTCCAGCGCCGCCACGCGCTGCGCGCTGTCGGCGGCGCCATCGGCAATCGCGGTGAGTTCGTTGGTCACGCCCGACAGTGCGGACACCACCACCAGCACGCGGCCGCCGGTCTCGTTGGCCCGTTTGCTCGCCAGTTTCCCAATCGTGTCCCAGCGATGACGACGCGACACCGAGGTGCCGCCGAACTTGAGGACGATCCAACGATCGGTAGAGTGGGGAGCTGACATGGAGATAGGCGTTTAGGATGAGGGGGAAGACGCCCGGTACGCCGGGCGGAACCTCCGATTCTACTGCCAATGCCGCCCCATGACCCCGTGTACGGTCACAGCCTGCCGGCGGCCACGGCCATCACCGCAACGGTTTGCGCTGCAACCATCGACGCGCCTTCCATCACCGAGATCCATGCCCCATGAGCAAGCACCGCTACCTGCAACTGGATGTGTTCGGCGGCCAGGACGGCCACGGCAATCCGTTGGGCGTGGTCCTCAACGCGCAGACGTTGTCGTCGGAGCAGATGCAGCAGATGGCCGCCTGGCTGAACCTGTCGGAGACGATCTTTTTCCTGCCGGTCAGCGCGCCCGATGCGGACTACCACATCCGCATCTTCACGCCACGTGCCGAGCTGCCGTTCGCCGGCCACCCTAGCGTCGGCGCTGCGTGGGCGGCGGCGACGCACGGGCTGGTGGCGTTCAAGCCTGATGGCCGGATGCGCCAGCAATGCGCTGCCGGCGTGCTGCCCGTAGAGGTGATCGACCGGCATGGCGCCGTGCTGGTGCGGCTGCGGGCACCGCGTGCGCAAGCAGTCGAAACCGGCGATGCGCATGTTGCGGCATTGCACGAGGCCTGCGCCGGCCTGCGCATGGCCGAACGCCCGGCCGCACTGTGGAACAACGGCCCCGGCTGGTGGCTGCTGGAACTGGCCGACGCGCAGGCGGTACGCCAGGCGCTGCCCGATCTGGCGGCGATCAGCCGCCTGACCCAGGCCAGCGCAGCCACCGGCCTGGCCATCTACGCCCCGCAGGCCAATGACGATGCGGACCTGGTGGTGCGCGCCTTCTGCCCCGGCGACGGCATCCCGGAAGATCCGGTCACCGGCAGCGCCAACGCCTGCATTGCCGCGCGCCTGCACGGCGAAGGCCGCGTGCCGGGCCAGGCGTCGCGCTATGTCGCCAGCCAGGGGCGCGAAGTCGGCCGCGACGGCCGTGTGCACGTGGAGGTGGATCACGAAGGCGAAGTCTGGATCGGCGGAACGACCAGGCAAGTGATCGAAGGCCGCATCGATTGGTAAGCTGCCGCGCCCTGTTCGCCGAGCCGCCACCATGACCACTCGCCGTTTCCTGCAATTGGATGTGTTCTCCGCCCGCCCCGGCAGCGGCAACCCGCTGGCGGTGGTGCTGGATGCCCAAGGCCTGGACGATGCCGCGATGCAGGCCATCGCACGCTGGACCAAGCTGCCGGAAACCACCTTCGTGTTTGCGGCGCCGGATGCGCACAGCAGCTATCGGCTGCGGATGTTTTCCCCGCAAAAGGAAGTTCCGTTTGCCGGCCACCCCAGCGTCGGCACCGCCCACGCGGTGCTGGAAGCCGGCCTGGCCGCACCGGACGACGGCGTGCTGATCCAGGACGGCATCGCCGGCCAGCTGCCGCTGCGCGTGGAGCAGATCGCAGGCCACCGCAGCATCGCCATCCGCACCCCGCGTGCGCACGTGGCCGAGCAGGTGGAGGCCGACGACCCGCGCCTGCGCGGTGCGGTGGGCGGCTGGCCACTCGGCAGCCTGCCGCCCGCCTTGATGGACGGCGGCCGCACCTGGTGGGTGGTGGAGCTGGCCAGCGAAGCGGCGCTGCGCGGCCTGCAGCCGGACTGGGACGCGATCGCCGCGCTGGCCGAATCCACTGGCAGCATGGGCGTGTTCGCCTATGCCCGCGCCGCAGCGCCCGGCGCCTACGATCTGGCGGTACGCGCCTTCGTCGGCAATGGCCGGCGCTTCGAAGATGCCGCCTCCGGCGCGGCCAATGCAGTGCTCGCCGCCTGGCTGGACAACCGCCAGGCACTGCCGGGCAAGGAACGGCGCTACGTGGTCAGCCAGGGCCGCGAGATCGGCTTCGACGCCTTGCTGGAATTGCGCATCGACGCCAATGGCGATGTGTGGTCTGGCGGCCAGGTGCAGACGGTGATCCGCGGCACGCTGGATTGGGCGTGATCGCGCCTGATCCCGCAGGCTGAAGAGTGCTTGCGCGGAAACAAAAAAAAAACGCTGCGGTGGCCCGCAGCGTTTTCGTCATTCCATCGGCCGATCTCGATCGCCTGAGCGCAGCGTGCGGCAGCGCGGCGGTCAGTCCGGGCGCACGTCCACGCGCACGCGGATGCGGTCGCCCGGGTTGTAGTCGCTACGCGTGTGGTAGGTGCGGCCGGCGTATTCGTAGGTCACGTCGTAGCCATCGACACGGTCGCGTTCGCGCCGGTAGGACACCGGCTCGCAGACGCTGACGTTGCCCTGATAGTTGCGATTATTGGCTTCGTAGATCGAGCGGCCCGCCGCGACGCCGGCCATGGTGCCGACCGCGGTGCCGACCAGGCGGCCATTGCCGCCACCGACCTGGCTACCAAGCACCGCACCGGCAATACCACCGATCACGCTGGCCACGCCACGGTTGGACACACCGGCCTGGCCATAGCTGCCGCCATCGCGGTAGTAGCCGTCGTTGCGGGTGTAGTAGCCATCAGCCGGGCGGTTGTAGCAGCGCTCGCTGCTGCGCTCGTTATACGAATCGGTCACGATGATCGGGTCCACGCGCACTACCCGCGCATATTCGTAGCGACCATCCTCTTCGCTGCCACGTCCGTAGTAGCCGCTGTCATAGCGCTGCGCCGTTGCATTGCCTGCAACTGCCAGACCCATCACCAGAGCACCAAGCACAAGAGTTTTCATTGCGGCAGCTTCACAGGGAGGACACGCTGCCGATGCTCGGCCTGCGCCAGTGAAACCGCCCTGAACCAAACCGCCCTTGCGACGCCCTATTCAGGTCGCCGCCAGCTGCGTGCGCCGGCAGCCATCGCCGGCGCACGCAGGGAATCACGCCTGGTTGGAAAACTCGCTTTCCAGACTGATCGGCACAGCGCTCAGCGCCTTGGACACCGGGCAGTTCTTCTTCGCGGTGTCGGCCAGTTCGCGGAACTTGGCTTCGTCGATCCCCGGCACCACGGCCTTGAGCTTGAGACGGATCTGCGACAGCTGCGGGCCGCCTTCCATCGACAGATCCACGTCTGCGCGCGTATCCAGCGAGGTCGGCGGAAAACCGGCTTCGCTCAGCTGTGCCGACAGTGCCATGGTGAAGCAGCCGGCGTGCGCGGCGGCAATCAGCTCTTCCGGGTTGGTGCCCTTCTCGTCGCCGAAGCGGCTGCTGAAGGCGTAGCGGGTCTTGTCCATCAGCCCGCTTTGCGGCGTGCTGAGCTGGCCCTTGCCGGTCTTGAGGTCGCCTTCCCAGTGAGCGGTGGCGTGACGCGAAATACCCATTGCGATCTCCTGCGATGAAAGGAGCGGCCACGATAGGCGAGTGGATGTTATGGCGTGGTGGCTGGATTCGGGATTCGGGATTCGAGAATCGGGATTCGAGAATCGGGAATCGGGAATCGGGAATCGGGAATCGGGAATCGGGAATCGGGAATCGGGAATCGTAAGAGCAGGCCGCGTGCGGGTTCTGATGGCAAGGGCTTTGCGAGAGTCTGCGCGAAGACGCTCGGCCGGCGGCGACCGCGACCGCAGTGTGGGTGCGCAGTCGCGTCGCCGGGCTCGCTCAACCCAGCAGGGTTTCCAGTACGGCCATGCGCACCGCCACGCCGTTGGCGACCTGGCGCAGCACGCACGATTGCGCGCCGTCGGCGACTTCGTCGGTGATTTCCACGCCGCGGTTGATCGGGCCCGGATGCAGCACGGCAGCGTCGCGGCCGGCGCGTGCCAGGCGCTCGCGGGTCAGCCCATAGACGGCGTGGTACTGCTCCAGCGACGGCACCAGGCCTTCTTCCATGCGCTCGCGCTGCAGGCGCAGCATCATCAAGGCGTCAGCACCTTCCAGCATGGCGTCGAAGTCCTGCCCGACCACGCAACCATCCAGCATGTCGTCGTCGGGCAGCAGGCTGGCCGGACCGCAGACGCGGATCTCGCCGGCGCCGAGCGTGCGCAGTGCATGCAGGTCCGAGCGCGCAACGCGCGAATGCTTCACGTCACCGACAATCACCACCTTGAGCTTGGAAAAATCGGTGCCCTTGGCCTGGCGCAGGGTGAGCATGTCGAGCAGGCCCTGGGTGGGATGCGAACTGCGTCCGTCACCGGCGTTGATCAAGGCGGTGCCCTCGCCTGCGGCCGCGGCCAGCGCTTCCACCGCACCGTCGTCGGGATGGCGCACCACGAAGCCGCGTACGCCCATCGCCTCGAGGTTCTTCAGCGTGTCGCGCGCGGTCTCGCCCTTGCGGGTGGACGAAGTGGAGGCATCGAAGTTGAGCACGTCCGCGCCCAGCCGCTGCGCAGCCAGATGAAACGAGCTGCGCGTGCGCGTGGACGGTTCAAAGAACAGCGTGCACACCGCGGTGCCGGCGAGCACGCTGCGCTTGCCCACGCGCCCCACCGCCGCATCGCGGATCTGGCCGGCACGATCGAGCAGCTGCAGCAGCGTGGTGCGCGGCAGTCCTTCCAGGGTGAGCAGGTGGCGCAGGCGTCCGTCCGAATCGAGTTGCATGGTGGTCATCGCAGGTCGGGAGTGTCAGGGAAGAAGAGTGGCTTGGTCGGGCGCGGCCAACCAGCGTTCGACGATCACCGCCGCCGCCATCGCGTCCAGTGCCTCGGCATCGCGGCGGCGCTTGCGCCCGTCGGCGCGCTCGCGCGCGAAGCGCTGCGCGGCTTCGACCGAACTGGAGCGCTCGTCGATCAGCACCACCGGCAGCGCATAGCGCTCGCGCAGTTGGCGGGCGAAGGCATGCGCACGCTTGCGTGCGGGCTGGTCCTTGTCGTCCAGGGTCAGCGGGTCGCCGACCACCAGGCCGTCGGGGCGCCATTGCTTGTGCACGCGGTCCAGCGCGACCCAGTCCGGGCCATTGGCATGCACATTGATGACGGCAACTGCACGCGCACCGGCACCGAGCGCAGTGCCGATGGCCACGCCGATGCGGCGCGACCCCACGTCGAAGCCCAGCACCGTGCCATCCGGGCGGATCGCGCCCGCCTCAGGCATGCCCGGAATAATCCGTCAGCCGGAACAGATCCACGCCGATGCGCCCGGCAGCGGTCTGCCAGCGATCTTCCAGCGCGGTGGCGAACAGCACATTGGCATCCGACGGCGCGGTCAGCCAGCTGTTCTCGCCCAGTTCGAATTCCAGTTGCCCCGCGCCCCAGCCGGCACAGCCCAGCGCCACCAGCGCATTGCGCGGGCCTTCGCCGGCCGCCATCGCTTCGAGAATGTCGCGCGAGGTGGTCAGGTAGACACCCTGCCCCACTTCCAGGCTGGAATCCCAGTCGCGCGCATCGTCGTGGATGACGAAACCGCGCTCCGGGTGCACCGGCCCGCCGCTGAGCACGACCTGCTCGCGCAGGTGCTCGTCGACGGTGTCGATGCCCATCTGCGACAGGACCTCGCCCAGCGTGTATTCGGAGGGCCGGTTGACCAGCACGCCCATGGCGCCGTTCTCGTCATGCTGGCAGATCAGCGCAACGCTGCGCGAAAAGGTGGGATCGGACAGCGCCGGAAGCGCGATCAGCAGTTGGTTGGCCAGAGGCGTGGGCAAAACAGACATGGCCGCATTCTAGCCGTTCGTTCTGCCGCGCGCAGAGCCGATGCGATACTGGGGGGCAGACTAACGCCAAGGACCGACGATGCAGACCACACCAGAATCCGTCACCGCGGTCGCCGATGCGCCATTGCCCCGCCGGATCCGCACATTCATCGTGCTGATCGCACTGCTGCAGGGCGGCCTGCTGTATCTGGCCGCACTGGGCCAGCAACACGGCGTGTGGCTCTTCACCGACTTGGGCGCGCGGATCTGCTGGTACACCGTGGTGCTGACGGTGCCTGGCCTGGTGCTGCTGAGCGTGCAGGATCTTCGCGATTGGCGGTTGTGGCAGCACGTGGCGGCAAGCACGCTGGTATTGGCCGCCCTGGGCAGCTGGGCGGCGTGGAGCGCCACCGGCGCGCCGACCCTGCAGATCGCCACGGTGCTGTGGTCGTTCGGCTTCACCGTCACGGTCGGCTGGTTCGTCGCCCTGCCCTGGCTGCAGCACCGGCAACTGCACGGTCATTGGCGGGCGGGCTACCACGCCCTGTTCGAATACGCCTGGCAGAACGCGCTGACGCTGGCGCTGGCACTGCTGTTTGTGGGGGTGTGCTGGATGGTGCTGGGGCTGTGGGCCAGCCTGTTCGCGCTGGTCAAGATCAGCTTCTTTGCCGAACTGTTCCGCGAACAGGCGTTTGTCTACCTGGCGACCGGCGTCATCACCGGGCTGGGCATCCTGATCGGGCGCACCCAACACCGCGCGGTGCAGGTGTTGCGGCAGATCCTGTTCGCCCTGTGCACCGGTCTGCTGCCGCTGCTGGCCGGCATTGCGCTGCTGTTCCTGCTGGTGCTGCCGTTCACCGGGTTGCAGGCGCTCTGGCAGACCCGTTCGGCCGCCACGATCCTTATCAGCCTGGTGTTCGGGCTGGTGCTGTTCACCAACGCGGTGTACCAGGATGGCAGCGGGCTGCCGCCGTATCCGCGCTGGTTGCGTCGGATGATCGAGGCCGGCCTGCTCAGCCTGCCACTACACGCAGCGCTGGCCGCATACGCGGTGGGCCTGCGCATTGCGCAGCACGGCTGGACCAGCGACCGCGTCTGCGCCGCATTGCTGGCCGCACTGGCGCTGGCCTATGCGGTGGCCTACGCGTTGGCGGTGTTGCGACCACGCACCGATCGTTGGCTGCCGCAGCTGGCCGGCGGCAACAAGGTGCTGTCGTGGGTGGTGATCGGCCTGGCCGTGCTGGTCAACACTCCCGTGCTCGACCCCTACCACATCACCGTGCAGAGCCAGATGCAGCGCCTGGCCAGCGGCACGCAAGAGAGCGTAGACAAGAACCTGGAATTCCTGCGTTTCAAAAATGGCCGCCGCGGCTATCTGGCGGTGCAGTCGCTGCGCCAAACCCCCGCCTTTGCCGGCAACCCCGCACGCAAGCAGAAGCTGGAACAGCTGTTGGCGCGCACCAGCCGCTGGGGCGGCAATGACAGCGTGGAAGATCAGAAGGACAAGCAGCTGACCGACCTGGCCAAGATCCGCCAGCATGTGACCGTGGCAGCCGGCCAGGCAGACCCGCCGGCGGACTGGTGGCAGTACCTGATGAGCTCCAAGCCGCTCTCGGGCGCTTGCACCCAGGGCAACAGCAACTGCGTGGTCAGCAGCAGCGACATCGATGGCGACGGCCAGCTCGATCTGCTGCTGTGCAATCTCAACGGCGACTATGCGGTCGCCTGCGAGCTGCAGACCCGCAACCGGCATGGCTGGTATCAGGCCGGTACGGCACAGCTCTATTCGCTCGACGACGAGGCCATGAGTGAAGTGAGCCAGGCGCTGCGCAGAGCTCAGATCCAGACACGGCCCACCCGCTGGCCGGACCTGGCGCTGCCGGGAGACCGACGCATCCACATCCGACCCAGCGAAGAAGGCATCCGTCCGGAGTCCCGGCCATGAGCGGCTATTGCGCCATCGCACCGGGCCACCCGATTCATGGCCATTACCACGACCACGAATACGGCTTCCCGCAGCGCGACGAGCGCGAGCTGTTCGAGCGCCTGGTGCTGGAGATCAATCAGGCCGGGCTGAGTTGGGAAACCATCCTGCGCAAGCGCGGCAACTTCCAGCGCGCCTACGACGGCTTCGACGTGGACACGGTGGCCGCCTATGGCGAGAGCGACATTGCGCGGCTGCTCGGCGATGCCGGCATCATCCGCAACCGGTTGAAGGTGCTGGCGGCTATCCACAATGCGCAGGTCATCCAGCAGTTACGCGCTTCGCACGGCAGTTTCGCGCAATGGCTGGATGCGCAGCATCCGCTCGACAAAACCGCCTGGGTCAAGCTGTTCAAGAAGACCTTCCGCTTCACCGGCGGCGAGATCACCGGCGAGTTCCTGATGAGCCTGGGCTACCTGCCAGGCGCGCACCATGCCGATTGCCCGGTGTTTAAGCGCATCCAGGCGCTGTCGCCGCCGTGGCTGCAGCACGGCAAGGCCTAACGGCGGCATCAGCGCGCAGACGCCGGCAGGCAGTTGCCCTGCCGCAGCTGCCGCGGGCATGCGCATATACCGCTCCGGCGTGATGGGTGCCGCTGCCGATCGCAGCGGCACCAAGGGCTTCAGGTAACGCGTTGGATCAAACGCCCATATAACGATGCGGGCGGTGATTGAACATCAGCACCAGGCTCAGCATCAACGCGCCCAGCGCCGAATACAGCACCTTGTCCGGGGTGAGGACACTGAAGGCGACCAGCATCAGCATCGCATCGAAACTCATCTGCACCTTGCCGGCGCTCCAGCCGCGCTCGCGCTGCAGGTACACCGCCAGGATGCCGATGCCGCCCAGGCTGCCGCGATGGCGAATGAAGAACAGGATGCCCAGGCCCGCCAGCGCGCCGCCGACGATCGCCGAAAACAGCGTGCTGATGTGCGCGTAATCGGCCCAGCGCGGCAGCAGGTCGGTGAGCGCACCGCAGGCGCCTACCGCGGCAAAGGTCTTCAGGGTGAATTCCCAGCCCATGCGGCGCACGCTCAGCCAATAGAACGGCAGGTTGACCAGCACGAACACCAGGCCGAAGTTCCAGTGCAACGCGTAATGCAGCAGGAAGGCCACGCCGGCCATGCCGCCGATCATCAGGCCGCCCTTGGCGAAGATCGCCAGGCCCAGCGAAGCCACCAGCGTCGCCAGCACCATGCCCTGCACGTCCTCGGCCACCGAGTGATGGAACGCGTGGTCGTCGGCCGGGGTGCCGGCCGAATCCGGTGGCGGCGTCAACGGACCGGAAGTCATCACTGTGCCGTCGTCGGGCAACGGCTGTTGCTCCGGACGGAGATCGGAATCGGGAAGGCTCACGGGCTGGGCACTGCGGTGGGGTGCGGATATTAGACACTATCGGCCCGCCTGGTTACATCTGAAACATCACCCAACGCGTGCGTTGCGCCGCTGCACGTTCATCGGCCATGGCGGCGCCCGCCGCCGGCATCGCGCGCAAAACAGCTGCAAGCAGCACGCTGGATCGGATTCAGCGCAGACCATCCCGCTTCCTTCCATGCACGCCTGGCCATCCGCCACGGCGTGCAGCGCTCCTGCAGGCGCTCAGCGAACCTCGGCGATCTCCACGCCATCCAGGCCCTGCGCCAGGGTCTTGGCGTCGCCGCCCTGCGACAGCTTGATGCGCAGGCGCACCTCGTTCTGCGAGTCGGCGTAGCGCAGCGCGTCTTCGTAGCTGATCTCGCCGGCCTGGTACAGCTCGAACAGGCTCTGGTCGAAGGTGCGCATGCCCAGGTTGGTGGACTCCTTCATGATCTCCTTGAGCTTGTGGATCTCGCCGTCGCGGATGTAGTCCTGCACCAGCGGCGTGCCCAGCATGATCTCCATAGCCACGCGCCGGCCGCGGCCATCCGGAGTCGGAATCAACTGCTGCGCGACCACGCCCTTGAGATTGAGCGACAGGTCCATCAACAACTGGTTGCGCCGGTCTTCCGGGAAGAAGTTGATGATGCGGTCCATCGCCTGGTTGGCGTTGTTGGCGTGCAGGGTGCACAGCACCAGATGGCCGGTTTCGGCGAAAGCCACGGCATGATCCATGCCTTCACGGGTGCGCACCTCGCCGATCATGATCACGTCCGGCGCCTGGCGCAGGGTGTTTTTCAGCGCGTTTTCCCAGCTGTCGGTATCGATGCCGACTTCGCGCTGGGTGATGATGCAGCCCTCGTGCTTGTGCACGAATTCGATCGGGTCTTCGATGGTGATGATGTGCCCGGTGGAATTCTGGTTGCGGTAACCGATCATCGCCGCCAGCGAGGTGGACTTGCCGGTGCCGGTGGCGCCGACGAAGATGATGATGCCGCGCTTGGTCATCGCCAGCGTCTTGATCACCGGCGGCAGGCTCAACTCTTCCACCGTGGGGATACGCGTTTCGATCCGGCGCAGCACCATGCCGACCTGGTTGCGCTGATAGAAGCAGCTCACGCGAAAGCGCCCGACCCCGGACACGCCGATGGCGAAATTGCACTCGTGGGTCTTTTCGAATTCTTCGCGCTGCGACGGCGTCATCACGTTCAACACCAGATCGCGGCTCTGTTGCGCGGTCAGCGGGGTCTGGGTGATCGGACTGATCTTGCCGTGCACCTTGATCGCCGGCGGCATCCCCGAGGTGATGAACAGATCCGACGCCTTCTGGTGCGCCATCAGCTTGAGGAAGGAGGTGAAGTCGATGGTGCTCATGGCGTGCTCCTCGGGAGCAGGGATTCGGGATGGGAGATTCGGGATTCGCAAGAGCGGGGTCCGGTCAGGGAGCCGCCGTTGCGAATCCCCAATCCCGAATCCCGAATCCCGGCTACTCGAATATCCGCTTGTCCTTGGCGTACTCGCGTGCCTGGTTACGCGTGATCAGGCTGCGCTTGACCAGGTCCTGCAGATGCTGGTCCAGCGTCTGCATGCCGTATTGCTGGCCGGTCTGGATCGAGGAATACATCTGCGCCACCTTGTCCTCGCGGATCAGGTTGCGGATGGCCGGGGTGCCGACCATGATTTCCCAGGCCGCGGTGCGTCCGCCGCCGACCTTCTTCAGCAGCGCCTGCGAAATCACCGCGCGCAGCGACTCGGACAGCATCGAGCGCACCATCGGCTTTTCGCCGGCCGGGAACACATCGATGATGCGGTCGATGGTCTTGGCCGCCGAGCTGGTGTGCAGGGTGCCGAACACCAGGTGGCCGGTTTCGGCGGCGGTCAGCGCCAGGCGGATGGTCTCCAGATCGCGTAATTCGCCGACCAGGATGATGTCCGGATCTTCGCGCAGCGCCGAGCGCAGCGCCTCGTTGAAGCCGTGCGTATCGCGGTGCACTTCGCGCTGGTTGATCAGGCACTTTTGCGAGGTATGCACGAATTCGATCGGATCCTCGACCGTGAGGATGTGGCCGTATTCGTTCTTGTTGATGTAGTCGATCATGCCGGCGAGCGTGGTCGACTTGCCCGAACCGGTCGGGCCGGTGACCAGGATCAAACCCTGCGGCTGGTCGATCAACTGGCGGAAGATCGGCGGGCAGCCCAGGTCTTCCAGCGTCAGCACTTCGGAAGGAATGGTACGGAACACCGCACCGGCGCCGCGGTTCTGGTTGAACGCATTGACGCGGAAGCGCGCCAGCGACGGAATCTCGAACGAGAAGTCGACCTCGAGGAATTCCTCGTAATCGCGACGCTGCTTGTCCGACATGATGTCGTAGACCAGCGCGTGCACCTGTTTGTGGTCCAGGGCCGGAATATTGATGCGACGGACATCGCCATCGACACGGATCATCGGCGGCAAGCCGGCCGACAGATGCAGGTCCGATGCCTTGTTTTTGACGGAAAACGCCAATAGTTCAGCGATATCCATGCGCTGCTTTTCCCCTAGGCTGCGATTGGAAGGTACTCCCCGAGCGGCAGTATAGCGTTCTGGCTGCTGGCGGGAAGCGGCGCGCGGCCGGTTCAGGCCGGCACCGTCGGGCACGCCTGAAGGCGTTGGTTTGCGGCCGCGGTGCGGGCACGGTCCTTGCCTGGGCCAGCGCCGCGCCGATCGCCAGCTCGCCCCGCCTGTGGGCAGGCTCGGCGCGGGCTGGCGCCACTGCAGCGTCATCGCCGGCCCGATCCGACGCGCCGGCTGGAAGGACGCAGCCGGGGGCGGCACTATAGCGTTCCTTTCCTGCCTGGATTGCCACGTGCCGGCTTCGTCGCTGCAGCAGATTCTCGATGCCATCCACGCCGTCGCGGCTCGGCACGCGCGCGCCGATGTGCGCCTGCTGGCGGTGTCCAAGACCCGGCCGGCAGATGCGGTTGCCGCGCTGGCGGCGCAGGGCCAGCGCGCATTCGGCGAAAACTACGTGCAGGAAGCGCAAAGCAAGATTGCCCAACTGCAGACGCTCGGCCTGGAGTGGCACCTGATCGGCCACCTGCAATCCAACAAGGCCGAACTGGCCAGCCAGTGGTTCGACTGGGTGCAGACCGTGGACCGCGCCAAGCTGATCGCGCCGCTGGCCAACCATCGGCCGGCCGGTCGCGCACCCTTGAATGTGCTGATCCAGGTCAACATCGACGACGAGGACAGCAAGCACGGTTGCGCGCCGGAGGCGGTCGACGGCCTGGCCGCGGCCATCGCGCTGCAGCCGCGGCTGCAACTGCGCGGCCTGATGGCGATTCCCGCGCCATTCCCCGAGCAGGCGCGCCGCATGGCAGCGTTTACCCGCATGCAGGCACTGTTCGATGACCTCAAGCGCCGCTACCCGCAGGTGGATACCTTGTCGATGGGCATGAGCTCGGATTTTGCCGAAGCGATCGCGGCCGGCGCGACCATGGTGCGGGTCGGGACTGCGTTGTTCGGCGAACGCGGCTCGTCGGCTGCTGCAGCATCCTGACCGTCCGTCCCGATCGGTCTCGCGTAGCACATCGCCGTTTCCTCTTACTTAAGGTGTCGCAATGACTCTGCCCTCCTCGCCCGCGCCTTCCGCTGCAATCACCGCATTCGTCGGCGGCGGCAACATGGCGCGCAGCCTGATTGCCGGGCTGATCCGCCAAGGCGTGCCCGCGGCCAGCATCCGCGTCGCCGAGCCGGTGGCCGAACTGCGCGATGCGCTGTCGCGCGACTTCGGCGTGCATGCGGTGGAGCAGGCGCGCAGCGCCGTGGACGGCGCAGCCATCTGGGTGCTGGCGGTCAAGCCGCAGGTGCTGCCAGCGGTATGCGCGCAGCTGGCCGATCTTGCGCAGGCGCAGCAGCCGCTGCTGCTGTCCATCGCCGCCGGCATCACCGCTCCGCAGCTGGAGCGCTGGTCCGGCGGCGAGCTTGCGGTGGTGCGCGCAATGCCCAACACACCCGCCCTGCTCGGTGCCGGCGTCACGGGCTTGTATGCCAATCCACGCGTCTCCGACGCGCAACGCGCGCAGGCAACCGGCCTGCTGGAGAGCGCCGGCGTCACCGTCTGGATCGACGACGAGGCGCAGATGGATGCGGTGACCGCGGTCTCCGGCAGCGGGCCGGCCTATGTATTTCTGCTGGCCGAAGCGATGGAAGCCGCCGCGCAGGCGCAAGGCCTGCCAGCCGACACCGCACGCACGCTGGTGCTGCAGACCCTGCTCGGTGCCTCGCGCATGCTGACCGAATCGGGCGAAGCACCGGAGCTGCTCCGCCGCCGGGTGACCTCGCCCAACGGCACCACGCAGGCGGCAATCGAGACATTTCAGGCCGGCCAGTTCGAAGCGCTCACCGCCAAGGCGATTGCCGCAGCGACCGAGCGCGGCCGTAGCCTGTCGGCGGCCAATGATTAGTCGACCGGTGACGGGACATCGTCCAAAGCAGGAATGTCTCGCAGCGGCCAGCCGTGACGCGCGCGGGAGTGCCACGGCGACCGTGCAGTGGAACCGTCACGACACGTCGCGCATCGGCGCCTGCCAGGTGCAGGAGAAAAACCGGCGCACGTGACTGGCGCAGATGGCAGCAACAGCGCGAACGCAGCGGGTCGACGGATCGAAGCCGGCAACGCCAGACGTCTCCTGCAAGGCGTAGCCACGCAGCAACGCTGATCGCGGCAGCGAACGCCACCGCCAGCTGCACGCCGTAGCCACTCCTCAGCGGCGAGCGCGATGCAAAACGCACACAGGGCTTCGCGCAAACGATCTGCTGCTATGCGTCAGACACCGCATCGCCCTGCGCCTCGCAGCCGTGTGGACAGCGCTTTCGCGGAGGTTTTCTGCCGCCGGTGAACGAATCCCCGTCAAAAGACGCTTTTTTTCGGTTGTTTCATCGTTTCCCTATTGGCGGCGCGCAGCAGTTGCCCTACATTTCGCGTTGCCGACTGGGTCGGCAGACCCAACACCACCAACGATCACGGAACACATAACTCATGGCAAAAACCGCCGCTAAGAAGGCTGCCCCCAAGAAGGCAGTGAAAAAGGTCGCCGCGACCAAGACCGCAAAGCCGGCCAAGGCCACTGCTGCCAAGTCCGCTGCGCCGAAGCCGATCAAGGAAGCGCTGAGCAAGACCGGCCTGGTCGCGCACATTGCCGAATCCACCCAGCTGGCTCCGAAGGACGTCCGCGCTGTTCTGGCGACGCTGGAATCGGCCGCTCATTCGTCGCTGAGCAAGAAGGGCGCGGGCTCGTTCACCCTGCCGGGCATGCTGAAGCTGACCAGCGTCCATGTGCCGGCCAAGCCGAAGCGCAAGGGCATCAACCCGTTCACCAAGGAAGAGCAGACCTTTGCAGCGAAGCCGGCCAGCTTCAAGGTCAAGGCTCGCCTGCTGAAGAAGTTGAAGGACGCCGCGCTCTAATCGAGCACGCCTGCGTTGTCACGAAGGCGGCCTGCGGGCCGTCTTTTTTGTGCGCGCGCGTGACCGGCCGCATCACTCCCCACATGCCGCTCATCGCCGCTTGCCTACCCTGCACGCTGATTTGCAACGCAGCAGGTGCATGTGACCGATCCGTCGTCTCCTCGCCCACCCACACCGCCGTCATCGGCAATCCGCAGCCCCGCGCGCCGGGTGCGCCGGCTGCTGGTGTCGATCGCGCTGCTGTGCGCCCTGGGTGTGGCCGCACGCTGGGCATGGCAGTTGCCGGTCGCCGAACAACTGCGTACCAGTTGGGAGCTGTCGCGCATGCCGCCACCCGTGCAGTTGTCGGTTCCGGTCGAAGGCGTGCAGGCGCGCCGCATCGCCGACACCTTCGGCGCACCGCGCGGTCGCGACCGACGCCATGCCGGCGTGGATATCTTCGCGCCGCGCGGCACGCCGGTGCTGTCCGCAACACGCGGGGTGGTCAGCGCCATCCGCGATCAAGGCCTGGGCGGCAAGCAGGTCTGGGTGCTCGGGCCGGCGATGGAGCGCCATTACTACGCGCACCTGGACGATTGGGCCGCCGGGTTGGCCGTTGGCGATGTCGTCGAGCCCGGCACAGCGCTCGGCATGGTCGGCACCACCGGCAACGCGCGCGGCACGCCGCCACATCTGCACTATGGTGTCTATGGGCGCAACGGTGCGTACGATCCACTGCCGCTGCTGCGCAAACCCGTGCCACAGCCGGCACAGTGAGCATGCTGGAACACTGCGTCATGGCCTGAGCTATCGAGGCCGTTGCTGGCTACGCCTATGGTGGAGTCAGCCCAAGGAACGACGCCCCCTCCATGTCCCGAAAACGCTATCGCATTACGGTCACGCCCATCGAGAGCGATGGCCGCCCCTGCAGCGATCGCTGCACCATCGAATTCGAACAGCGCTCGCGGGCCGACTGGATGCGGCTGCTCGAGGAGCTGCACCTGCGACGCGATCTGAGCAGCGACGAATGCGCGGCGCTGACGGTCGGCTCGCAGCTGCTGGAAGACCTGGCCGCCCGCCCGCGCGCGCAGCCAAGCGATGCACTGGAGGCCTTGCGGCCAAAACTGCAGTTGCTGCTGGAACGCCTGCAACGCGTGCAACCGGCCGCCGGCACCTGAGACCGGCGTCGCGGCGACCGCTACACTGCGCGCATCGGGGACGGGAGATGCGCCATGCGTGGGTTGGGGATCGTCATGCTGGCAACGGCAATCGCCGGTTGCAGTTGCCATCGCAGCGCTGACAAAGAAACGGGCAACGCGGCAGCGTCCTCGCACGTTGACGCGGCGACGCAAACGCCGACTACCGCCACCACAGACAACACGCCCGCACGACCCGCAAGCGATGCCACCCCTGACGATGCGGTTGCGCGCGCCAACTTCGCCAAAGCAAGCGCGACCGTGCAGCGATACCTGGGCGCGTTGCCAGGTGCGGCACGTGGCGATGCCGATGCACTGTGGAGCGGCGGTCGTCCTGCCCCGGTGCCGGACGATGCGGCGCTGCGCGGTATCGGCAATATCCAGTCGATGCGTATCAATAACGACGCGCCCATCGCACTGGATCAGGAACAGCCCCCGCGCCGGATCGAAGTGCCGGTGCAATTGATCGTGCGCACCGACACCGGCACCCAACGCCTGGTCGGCGCCTACCGGCTGCAGCCGCGCAGCGGCAGCGACGACTGGGAGATCTACTCGGCCACCCTGCACCCGGTATTGCGCTAACCCACGGTTCACCGGCACCGACTAAGGTGATCGCACCTGTTGCCGGAGTCACCCGATGAAACTGCGTTCGCTTGCCGGATCCATGCTTGCCCTCGCTCTGGCGCTACCCACGACCAGCGCGTGGGCAACGCCGCAGATCCAGGGACACCAGATCAGCGTACAGGGCAGCGACCTGCAGCAATTCCTCGGTGGCCGCTTCCCGCAGACGCACGATGCACTGGGCGGCCTGGTCGAGATGACGGTCAGCAATCCGGCACTGTCACTGCCGCCGGGCGACCGGCTCAAGATGGCCTTCGACCTGGCGCTCGCCACTGCCGGCGGCGCGCCTGCACCGGTCGGCAATGTGACCTTGACCAGCGCACTGCGCTACGACACGGCCAAGCAGGGCTTTTATCTCGATCAACCCACCATCGATGATTTCCGGCCGGCCAACGCTGGTGCAAAACTCGACCACAGCACCCGCCAGCTGCTCAATGCCTGGCTGGCCGATTACGCGCGCAAGGAGCCGATCTATCGCATCGATCCGGCCATCGCGGCGGTGATGGGCAATGTGCAGGTGGAGTCGGTCGGCATCCAGAACGGCCGCGTCGCGGTGAATTTCAACCAGAACATCGAGCAACTGGTGCCGGCCGCTGCATTGTCCGGGAAATAGGCTGACGCGCCAGTTGCGACGCATGGCTTGAAACACGCCGTCATGCCGTCACGCCGGTCTGCGCAAGCGGCCCTCGGATCAAGACAAAGGCCCGGCATCACCACGCCGGGCCTTTGTTTTCATCTCAACGTTGCAAGGGACCGATCAGGCCACCAGGGCCTTGGCCACTGCAGCGGTAAAGGCCGGGATATCGTCGGGCTTGCGGCTGGTGATCAGCGACCCGTCGACAACCACCTCCGCATCCTGCCAGCGTGCGCCGGCATTGCGCAGGTCGGTCTTGACCGACGACCACGAGGTGACGTCGCGGTCGCGAACCAGATCGCTTTCCACCAGCAGCCACGGGCCGTGGCAGATCGCGGCGACCGGCTTGTCGGCACTGGCAAAGGCCTGGATGAATGCGATCGCCTTGGCGTCACCGCGCAAGGTGTCGGGGTTGAGCACCCCGCCAGGCAGCACCAGCGCGTCGTAGCTGTCGACCTTGGCCTGATCCAGCCGCTGGTCCACCTGCACCGAATCGCCCCAGTCGGTCTTGTTCCAGGCGCGGATCTGCGCAGCGTCGCCGGGCGCAATCACATCGACCGTGGCGCCCCAGGATTCCAGCAGGCGCTTGGGCTCAATGAGTTCGGATTGTTCGAAGCCATCGGTGGCCAGCACTGCGATGGTCTTGCCGGAGAGCGAATACGACATGCGGGGACTCCTTACTGAAAAGAAGCCCGCACGCTAGGCGCGTACCTGTTGCGCATGAGTGAATCGATGTGTGCGCCGCGTCAGTGCGACGCCGGCACCGGTGCTCAGCGCTTGGGCTGCAGCATCGTGCCGGTGCAGTTCTTCGACCCGCAGCGGCATGCCCAGATCTTCTTCAAACGCGGCGTATGCCGCTCGGCCAGGGTGATGCCGTAGTTATAGGTGAGCTCTTCGCCGGCCTTGATCGCGCGCTTGGCCTCGATGAAGATCTTGTCCTTGCTGCGGTCGTCGCCTTCGGCCTCTTCGATCACCGCTTCGCAATTGGGATTGCAACTGTGGTTGATCCAGCGCGCGACATTGCCTTCGTAATTGGCATCCAGCACGTAGTCGTCGCTGAGCGTGAAGAGGAAGGTGTGGCCACTCTCCACATCGCCAGTGTCATCGGCATCCACTTCCGCGTGCGTGCGCAGCCGCCCCTTGTACTGGATGATGCGCTCGCCCTTGCGGAGCGCGGCGAGGGCGAACATGCCATTGCCGTGGATACGTGACTTGCGGGCGGCAACTTTGCGCGACATGAAGGGGTCCAGTGATGGGGCCGCTCATTGTGACTGCAGCGCGACGATGCGCCAAGCACAAGCGCAGCAGTACCCGCAACGGCTGCTGCTTGCCGGCGGCTGAACCAGGCAGGTGGCCCTGCCCTGGCTAAAAGCGTACAATTTCGGTCCGCTTTCGGATTTATCGCCTTCCCATGTTGCGCGTCACCAAACTCACCGATTACGCCACCGTCGTGTTGACCGTCCTGGCAGCGCGCTGCGGCCAGGTGCTCAGCGCCAGCGAACTTGCCGAGCAGGCCGGCCTGGAAGCGCCGACCGTGAGCAAGATCCTCAAGCCGCTGTCGCAGGCTGGCCTGGTCGAAGGGCTGCGCGGCGTGCACGGCGGCTACCGGCTGGCGCGCGCGGCCAGCGAGATCACGCTGGTGGAAATCGTCGAGGCGATGGAAGGCCCGCTGGCGATCACCGAATGCAGCCAGGACCACAGCCAGTGCGGCATCGCGCAGACATGCGGGGTGCGTTCCAACTGGCGCCTGATCAACGACGTGGTCGGCGATGCATTGCGTCGCGTCACGCTCGCACAGATGTTGCAGCCCCTCTCTCTCCCTGGCGACAGCCGTCGGCGTTCCATCGCCGCACGCGTCGCGACCACCTGACCCTGTAGGCAGCCCGATGGCCACCGAACTTGCACCCCCGCAGAATGCCGAAATTATCGAACGGCTGGGCCGACGCTATGACGCCGGCTTCATCACCGAGATCGAATCGGACTCGCTCCCACCCGGCCTGGACGAGGACGTCATCCGTGCCTTGTCGGCCAAGAAGGACGAGCCGCAATGGATGACCGACTGGCGTCTTGAGGCGTATCGGCACTGGCTGAAGATGCCGATGCCGGAATGGGCGAAGCTGAAGGTCTCGCCGATCGACTTCCAGGCGCTGAGCTATTACTCCGCGCCCAAGGGCCCGAAGTACGCCTCGCTGGACGACGTGCCCAAGGAACTGCTCGACACCTACGACAAGCTCGGCGTGCCGTTGCACGAGCGCGCCCGGCTGGCCGGCGTGGCGGTGGATGCGGTGTTCGACTCGGTCTCGGTCGGCACCACCTTCCGCAAGGAACTGGCCGAAAAGGGCGTGATCTTCTGCTCGATGTCCGAAGCGATCAAGGAACATCCGGAGATCGTCAAACAGTATCTGGGCAGCGTGGTGCCGGTCGGCGACAATTATTTCGCCGCGCTCAACTCGGCGGTGTTCTCCGACGGCAGCTTCGTGTTCATTCCTGCGGGCGTGCGTTGCCCGATGGAACTGAGCACCTATTTCCGCATCAATGCCGGCCACACCGGGCAGTTCGAGCGCACCCTGATCGTGTGCGAGGACAAGGCCTACGTGTCGTATCTGGAAGGCTGCACCGCGCCAATGCGCGATGAAAACCAGCTGCACGCGGCGGTGGTCGAGCTGGTGGCGCTGGAAGATGCCGAGATCAAGTATTCGACCGTGCAGAACTGGTACCCGGGTGACGAGGAAGGCCGCGGCGGCATCTACAACTTCGTCACCAAGCGTGCCGAATGCCGTGGCGCGCGCAGCAAGGTCACCTGGACCCAGGTCGAAACCGGCTCGGCGATCACCTGGAAGTATCCGTCCTGCGTGCTGATCGGCGACGACTCGGTCGGCGAGTTCCACTCGGTGGCGCTGACCCATCACCGTCAGCAGGCCGACACCGGCACCAAGATGATCCACATCGGCAAGCGCACCAAGAGCAAGATCGTCAGCAAGGGCATCAGTGCAGGCCGCGGACAGAACACCTATCGCGGTCTGGTCAAGGTGGACCGCAATGCCGACGGCGCGCGCAACTACACCCAGTGCGACTCGTTGTTGATCGGCAAGCAGTGCGGCGCGCACACCTTCCCCTATATCGAGGTGAAGAATCCCGGCGCCACCGTCGAGCACGAGGCCACCACCTCCAAGATCAGCGACGACCAGCTGTTCTATTGCCGCGCGCGCGGCATCAGCCAGGAAGACGCGGTGTCGCTGATCGTCGACGGCTTCTGCAAGCAGGTATTCCGCGAGCTGCCGATGGAGTTCGCGGTGGAAGCCAAGAAGCTGCTGGAAGTCTCGCTGGAAGGCAGCGTCGGCTGACGCTGCCTGCAGGGATTCGGCATTGGAGATTGGAGATTCGCAACGTCCCGCTCCCTGCCATCCCGGCTCTTCTGCTGTTACCAATCCCAAATTTCGAATAACCAATCCCATGCTTACGATCAACAACCTCCACGCCAGCATTGCCGGCAAAGACATCCTCAAGGGCCTGTCGCTGGACATCCAGCCGGGACAGGTGCACGCCATCATGGGGCCCAACGGCGCGGGCAAATCCACGCTGGGCAACGTGCTGGCCGGGCGCGACGGCTATGAGGTCAGCGCCGGCACCGTGCAGTTCGAAGGCAAGGACCTGCTCGAGCTGCCGCCGGAAGAACGCGCGGCCGCCGGCCTGTTCCTGGCCTTCCAGTACCCGGTGGAAATTCCCGGCGTCAACAACACCTACTTCCTGCGTGCCGCACTCAATGCGCAGCGCAAGGCGCGTGGCGAAGACGAGCTGGACTCGATGCAGTTCCTCAAGCTGGTGCGGCAGAAGCTGGCCGTGCTGCATCTGAAGGACGAGCTGCTGCATCGCGGCGTCAACGAAGGCTTCTCCGGTGGCGAAAAGAAGCGCAACGAGATCTTCCAGCTGGCCGTGCTCGAGCCCAAGCTCGCCATCCTGGACGAGACTGATTCGGGACTGGACATCGATGCGCTCAAGAGCGTGGCCGACGGCGTCAACGCGCTGCGCTCGCCGGAGCGTTCGTTCCTGGTGATCACCCACTATCAGCGCCTGCTCGACTACATCACCCCGGACGTGGTGCATGTGCTGGCCGAAGGCCGCATCGTGCAGAGCGGCGGCCCGGAACTGGCGCTGGAGCTGGAAAAGCACGGCTACCACTTCCTCAAGGACCGCGTAGTGCCCGAGGCGGCTGCCTGATGAGCGCCCTGCTGGAATCCCTCGCCCGCGGCTTCAGCGGTAACGATGCGCGCCGGGTCGAACTCGATGCCGCGCTGCAGGCCGGCCTGCCCGGCCCGCGCGCCGAAGCCTGGAAGTACACCTCGCTGCGGCAGCTGGAGCGGCGCAGCTTCCAGCCCGCGCCGCTGGTGCCGACGCTGATCGATGCCGCGCTGCTGGACGAGATCCCGTCCCCGCGGCTGGTGTTCGTCAACGGCCGCCCGTCCGACGCATTGAGCGACCTGTCGACACTGCCGGACGGCGTGCAGCTGGACACCTTGTCAGCGTCGCTGGCCGCCGGCGACGAGGCGCAGCAGTTGCTCGGCCGCCGTTTCGACGGCAGCGATGAAATCTTTGCGCGCCTCAACGCCGCACTTGCCGACGAAGGCGTGCTGGTGCGCGTGCAGGACGGCGCGCAGATCGAGACGCCGCTGCATCTGGTCTTCATCGGCGTGGCCGGCGAGCACGACCTGTCCTGGCACCACCGTCACCTGATCGAACTGCGTGCCGGTGCGGCACTGAACGTGGTCGAGCACCACCTGCATGTCGGCGATGCCGCGCATCTGCACAACAGCCTGATGCATGTGCATCTGGCCCAGGATGCGGTGTTGTCGCATGCGCGCGTGCAGGCCGACAGTGCACACGCAACGTCGCTGCTGCGCACCGATGCGGTGCTGGCACGCAATGCGCGCTACCAGCGCGTGGACCTGGAACTGGGTGCCAACCTGTCGCGCCACGAGCTCAACGTGCGCCTGGAGGGCAACAATGCCCAGCTCACCGCCAATGGCGTGCTGCTCGGCAACGGCCGCCGCCATGTCGATACACGGCTGGGCATCGCGCACATCGCACGCGACACCACCTGCGAGCTGGTCTGGCGCGGCGTGGGTGCCGATCGCAGCCGGGTGGTCTTCCACGGCGGCATCAACATCCGTCCCGGCGCCGATGGCACCGACGCGCGGCTGTCGAACAAGAATCTGCTGCTGTCGGCCAACGCCGAGATCGACACCCAGCCGGTGCTGGTGATCGATGCCGAGGAAGTGCAGGCCGCGCATGGCGCCACCGTCGGCCAGCTCGACGACAATGCCTTGTTCTATCTGCGCTCGCGCGGCCTGCCGCAGGCCGAGGCGCAGCGTTTGTTGAGCGCGGCGTTCTGCCATGAGCCGCTGCGCGTGCTCCCCGCCGCGCTGACTGCGGTGCTGGCGCTGCAGCTGGACCGCGCACTGGCCTCGGCAGGCGTGGCATGAACGCGCCCGCCGCCACGCAACTGGCCGCGCCGGACTGGGAGCGCGTGCGCTCGGATTTCCCGTTGTTGATGCGGCAGGTGCATGGCAAGCCGCTGATCTATTTCGACAACGCCAACACCGGGCAGAAGCCGCTTCAGGTCATCGCCGCGACCGACGAGTTCTATCGTCGTCAGAACGCCAATGTGAGCCGCGCGGTGCATGCGCTGGGCACCGAGGCCACCGACGCCTTCGAAGGCGCGCGCAGCAAGCTCGCCCGCTTTCTCAACGTGCGCGCCGACGAACTGGTGCTGTGCAGCGGCACGACCTTTGCGATCAATCTGGTGGCCTATTCCTGGGCGCTGCCGCGCCTGGGCGTTGGCGATGTGATCCTGATTTCGCGCATGGAGCACCACGCCAACATCGTGCCGTGGCAGCTGGTGGCGCAACGCACCGGCGCGACCATTCGCGTGGCCGAGATCACCCCGGACGGCGCGCTGGATCTGGACGCCTTGCGCAAGGCGATGACGCCGGAAGTCAAGCTGCTGGCGATCACGCATGTGTCCAATGTGCTGGGCACGGTCAATCCGGTGCGCGAGATCTGCCGCGAGGCGCGCAAGCGCGGCATCGTCACCGTGGTGGACGGCTCGCAGGCCGCGCCGCATCGGCGTATCGACGTGGCCGGCATCGGCTGCGATTTCTACGCCATCACCGGCCACAAGATGTGCGGGCCCACTGGCACCGGCGCGCTGTGGGCACGGCGCGAACACCTGCAGGCGATGCCGCCGTTCCTGGGCGGCGGCGAGATGATCAAGGAAGTCAGTTTCGAGGGCACGGTGTTCAACGATGCCCCGCACAAGTTCGAAGCCGGCACCCCCAACATCGCCGGTTTCATCGGCCTGGGCGCGGCAGTCGATTACCTGGAATCGGTCGGGCTGGCGCACGTGGAAGCGCGCGAAGCCGAGCTGCTGGCGCATTTCACCGAAGAACTGCAGCGCATCGACGGCCTGCGCATCTTCGGCACCACGCCGGACAAGGCCGCGGTGGTGTCGTTCCTGATCGAAGGCGCGCATGCCCACGACCTGGCCACCCTGCTCGACCTGGAAGGCGTCGCGGTCCGCTCGGGCCAGCACTGCGCGCACCCGCTGCTGCAGTACTACGGCGTCGCCGCCACCTGCCGTGCCTCGCTGGCGTTCTACAACACGCATGACGAGATCGAGCGCTTCGTTGCTGCGTTGGTGAAGGTGCGTCGCCTGCTGGGTTGACGGCGGTGATTGGGGATTCGGCATTGGGGATTCGGAAGACCCCTTCGCCGCCTTGCAGCGCGTGCGCCAGACCTCTGTGCGTTGGCGCACGTGCCCATGGCAAGACACAGAGCAACGCCCCAATCCGGACATCCGACACGGTGCAAGAAACAGCGTTCTCGCGCTTTTACGAATCCCCAATCACGACTCCCGCTAAACTGCTCCCATGCAGACCACCACCTTCCGTACCGCCACCGTCGACGACATCGACGCCCTTGTGTCGCTGGTGACCTCGGCCTATCGCGGCGATGTCAGCCGCGTTGGCTGGACCACCGAGGCCGATTTTCTCGACGGCGCGCGGATCGATCCCGCGGTGCTGCGCGAGGACCTGTTGCGCGACCGCAGCCTGGTGCTGCTGGTCGAACAGGACGGGCGCCTGCGGGCCTGCGCGCATATCGCCGACGACCACGGTGCCGGCTACTTCGGCATGTTTGCGGTGGATCCCTCGCTGCAGGGCGGCGGGCTGGGCAAGACGCTGCTGGCCGAGGCCGAGCGTATCGCCTACACCGAGTGGCAGCTGCCGGTGATGCGCATGACGGTGATCGACATCCGCGATGAGCTGATCGCGTTCTACGAGCGACGCGGGTATCGCCGCACCGGCGTCTTCAAACCGTTCCCGTATGGCGACGCGCGTTTCGGCGTGCCGCTGCGCCAGGACCTGCGCTTCGAGGTGCTGGAAAAACCGCTTGGCGGCGCAGCGCCGTGAGCGACACCTGGACCTTCGTCTGCGCCAGCGAGGCGCTGCTGCCCGGCGAACTGCAGACCGTCTGGGATGAGGTGACCGACACCCCGATCGTCATCTTCAACCTCGACGGCGAGCTGTACGCGCTGGAAGACCGCTGCAGCCACGAAGACTACGAATTGTCGCCGGGTACGTTCGACCCGGCAGAAGGCAGCATCGAGTGCCTGCTGCACAGCGCCCGCTTCGGCATCCGCGACGGCCGCCCGCTGTGCGCACCGGCCTACACCGCGGTGCCCAAGTTCCCGGTCAAGCGCGAACACGGCGGCATCTGGACCCGCGACGACCGCTGACACCAGCCGGACCCGTGCGTGACACGGCCGCCATGAGCGCAGACCGCTCAGGACGCTGATCCGCAGTCCCGTCCCGTTCGGCGCGTGCCCGGCGTGCGCAGATCCGCGCCCCGCAGGAAAAGGATGCGCTGCCACGCCAGCGAGCGCGACAAGTCGTGCAAGCGACACCTCGGCCCACCAGCAGGCGCAAACCCGCGTGGTTCCCCATTCAAGCCTGCATTGAGTGCCGCAAAGGCCTGACGCTCAGCCAGCGCAATTGCCCGGTGCGTGGTACCAGCCGACAAAGATTGCAAAGAAGAATGATTTGCATTTAAGATCGCAGCCCTTCAGGCCTTCTTAACAACTGGCCTGCCCTGCGATCCCCATGCGCCCAGCTCTGCTCGACACTTTTTTCCCGATCCTGCCCCGCATGCGCCTTGCTGCGCAGCGCCTGTGCGTGTCCGGAGACTGGTCCGGCCGACTGGCCGCCTCCGGCTAGCGGGCGCGCGTTCCCCGATCTGCCTTCCCATCCCGCATCCGCCGAGCCATCGCCAGGCCGGAGCCTCTCTTTCTTCTCCGAGACGCCTCATGACTCCC
Source organism: Xanthomonas sp. WHRI 6108 (assembly GCF_040202385.2). Lineage (NCBI taxonomy): Bacteria > Pseudomonadati > Pseudomonadota > Gammaproteobacteria > Lysobacterales > Lysobacteraceae > Xanthomonas > Xanthomonas sp. WHRI 6108. The sequence continues at coordinate 3,206,792 of NZ_CP168198.1, forward strand.
AGGATTTCCCCGCTCACTTCGGCCGTGTTGCTGACGCTGTCCGCTCCTGCCCTCGCCCAGCCTGGCGATGCGCCGGCGCCTCCGGGCGCGGTCGATCTGGACGCCATCCGGGTGCAGCAGGAACGCGCGCAGAAGCCGTCCTCGCCCAAGTACACCGAGGTGCTGCGCGACACGCCGCAGACGATCACCGTGGTGACCAAGCAGACCATGGACCAGCAGAACCTGCTGTCGCTGCGCGATGTGCTGAGCACCCTGCCCGGTATCACCTTCGGCGCCGGCGAAGGCGGCGGTGGCTATGGCGACAGCATCAACCTGCGCGGCTTCACCGCCAGCAGCGACATCACCACCGATGGCGTGCGCGACAGCGCGCAGTACAGCCGCAGTGACACCTTCAACCTGGAAGCGGTGGAGCTGATCAACGGCGCCAACTCGGCGATGTCCGGCGCCGGCTCGGTTGGCGGCAACATCAATCTGGTCACCAAGACCGCCGGCCAGGGCGACTTCACCAACGTCGTGGTCGGTGGCGGCAGCGACCGCTATGGCCGGCTGACTGCCGACAGCAATTACGACTTCGAAAACGGCACCGCGGTGCGCCTGAACGCGATGGGCCACACCCAGGACGTGCCGGGGCGCGATGAGGAGTTCCGTCATCGCTGGGGCTTTGCACCGTCGGTGGCGTTCGGCCTGGGCTCGGATACCCGCTTCACCCTGAGCTACCTGCACCAGCACGACAACAACCTGCCGCAATACGGCGTGCCGTTCGCGCTCAGCCCGTTCAACGATGGCCCGCTGCCGGGCGTGGACCCGGAAACCTTCTTCGGTTACCGCAATACCTCGCGTCAGGAAATCGACGTGGACATGCTGACCGGCGTGCTGGAAATGGATTTCGACGACAACGTCAAACTGCGCAGCCTGGCGCGCGTGCAGCGCGTCGACCAGACCACCAATGCCACCGCACCGCAGGGCACCTGGTGCCTGCCCAACGGCACCGACCCGTACACCGGCCGCGCCTGCGTCGGCCAGCCGGCGGCCAGCTGGAACCCCAACAGCGGCCCGCGCGGCCTGGTCCGCGAGACGGAAAACTTCATCGCGCACAGCCAGACCGACCTGACCGCCACCCTGCACACCGGCGCCATAGAGCACCGTGTGGTCGCAGGCGTGGCCTTCAGCAAGGAAGACTTCGAACTCAATAGCGGCACCACCTTCCGCAATGCCGATGGCTCCACCACCGGCATCACCTACCCGGTGCAGTCCTTCGACAATCCGTACAACATCTGGACCGGCCCGCAGAATTACTTCCGCACCGGGCGCAGCAAGGGCAGCCTGACCAATCAGGCGGTGTACCTGTTCGACACGCTGCAGTTCAACGAACAATGGATGCTCAACCTGGGCGGCCGCTACGAGCACAACGAAGGCGACAGCACCACCTACACCGTCAACGCTGCCGGCAACGTCACTGGTGTGAGCGCGGGCTTCCCGGCCGGCAGCGAAGAGGACCTGTTCTCGTATCGTGCCGGCCTGGTATTCAAGCCGGCTGAGAACGCCAGCCTGTATCTGTCCTACGCCAACAGCAAGACCCCGTCCAAGGCCTCGGTCAACGGCTCGTGCACGCCGATCGCCACGGCCACGGCCGGTGCCAACTGCAATGTCGAACCGGAGACGGCGGTCAACATCGAACTGGGCGGCAAGTGGGACGTGCTGGACCAGCGTCTGGCACTGACCGCTGCGCTGTTCCGCAACGAGCGCGAAAACTACAAGGTCAACAGCGGCGATCCGCTGATCCCCGAGCAGGTGCTGGACGGCAAGGCACGGGTGGACGGCATCGCGCTCGGCGCCGCCGGTTACCTGACCGACCGCTGGTCGATCTTCGCCAACTACACCTTCCTGGACAGCGAAGTGCTGCAGAGCGTGTCCAACCGCACCGAGAGCCTCACCGGCGACCCGGTGGCCGGACGCGACCTGGTGCAGACCCCGCGCAATGCCGGCAACATCTGGACCACCTACACGCTCAATCAGTGGACCTTCGGCTACGGCGTCACCTACCAGGGCGGTTTCTATCCCAACAACGCCTCGGCCGCGGCCTATCGCAAGACCGACGACTACTGGGTGCACCGCGCGATGGTCGGCCTGCGCGTCAACGACTGGCTCAGCCTGCAGTTGAACGTCAACAACCTGTTCGACGAGGAGTACTACACCAGCGTGCGCAACAACCTCACCGTCAATGCGGCCGGCACCGTCACCGCCGGCAGTGGCTGGGCGCTTCCGGGCGAAGGCCGCTCGGCGGTGTTGAGCGCCACCTTCAGTTTCTGACCCACTGACACGCCGCCCGCACAACGCGGGCGGCGTGGAGACCACCGCATGTTGCTGCCCATTCCCGATGTTCTCAGCCCCGCCCAGCTCGCCGAGCTGCGCGCGCGGCTGGACGCGGCCGACTGGGCAGACGGCCGCATCACCGCCGGCCATCAGTCGGCGCAGGCCAAGGACAACGCACAACTGCCCGAAGACAGCGCCGTCGCACGCGAGGCCAGCGCGCTGGTACTGGACGCGCTCTCACGCAGCAGTACATTCTTTTCGGCGGTCTTGCCGCGGCGCATCTATCCGCCGCTGTTCAATCGCTACAGCGGCGGGCAATCGTTCGGCTACCACGTCGACAATGCGATCCGCTACGACCGCAGTCGCGGCGGCGCAGATCCCGTGCGCACCGATGTCTCCGCTACCTTGTTTCTCAGCGACCCGGACAGCTACGACGGCGGCGAGCTGGTGATCGAAGACACCTACGGCACGCAGTCGGTGAAGCTGCCGGCCGGGCACCTGGTGATCTATCCCGGCACCAGCCTGCATCGGGTGATGCCGGTGACCCGCGGCGCGCGTGTCGCCTGTTTCTTCTGGACCCAAAGCATGCTGCGCGACGATGCGCAGCGTCGCCTGCTGTTCGAACTGGATGTGTCGATCCGGCGGCTCACCCAGGACACCCCTGGCCATCCGTCGCTGATCCAGCTCACCGGCGTGTATCACAACCTGTTGCGGCAATGGGCCGATGTCTGAGCCCGCACTGGACCCGGCGCAGTTGATCGAGCTGCTGCGCAAGGCCGCCGAGCGCCAGGATCTGGCCGCGCAACTGCTGCTCGCCCAGCTCTACGCCGAAGGCCGGGGCATCCCCGCCGATCCGGCCATGGCGATGCTGTGGTACGAGGTCGCCGCCAATGCCGGGCATGCGGAAGCGATGAACCAGCTGGGGCGCTGCCACGAACTGGGCTTCGGCACCGCGTGCAATGAGGTGCTGGCGGCGCTGTGGTACCGCCGCGCCGCCGAGCACGGGCTGGATTGGGGCATGTACAACCTCGCCCATCTGTACGGCTCCGGCCGCGGCGTGGCGCAGGACCACGCGCAGGCGTTGGCGCTGTATCGCACCGCCGCCGAACGCGGACATGCCAAATCGATGAACTTCGTGGCACGCTATCTCGACCAGGGCCTGGCCTGCGCTGCCGATCCGGTCGCCGCGCGCCATTGGTACCGACGTTCCGCCGAAGCCGGCGATTTCCGCGGCCAGGCCGGTTACGCGACCTTGCTCGCAGACGCCGGCGACATCGATCAGGCCGAGCGATGGATGCGCCGTGCGATCGCCGGCGGGCATGCCGGCTTCCTGCAACAACTCACGCCATTGCTGGCGGGTGCAACGCAGCCACGTCTGCGCGCGTTGCTGGGCGAAGTGGCCGCGCGGCAATCTTACCTGCAGCCGTCGCTTGCGGCGGGTGTGGCCTGAGCGCGCCATGGCGACCTCCAACGACACTCTTGCCACCACCCAGCAACGCCGCGGTTTCTGGCTGCGCATGCTGCATCAATGGCATTGGATCAGTTCGGCGCTGTGCCTGATCGGCATGCTGCTGTTCACCATCACCGGGCTGACCTTGAACCATGCCGCGCGCATCGAAGCCAGCCCCTCGACCGAACACCGCACGCTCACGCTGCCGCCGGCCCTGCTGAAGTCCCTGGGCAGCCGCGAGGACGGCGATGCCCCGCTGCCGCCACGCGTGGCGCAGTGGCTGGAGCGTGAGCTGGACATCAGCATCGGCACGCGCGCGGGCGAATGGTCGGCCGACGAGGTGTATCTGGCGCTGCCGCGTCCTGGCGGCGATGCCTGGCTGAGCCTGGACCGCAGCACCGGCGCGATCGAATACGAGCGTACCGGGCGCGGCGCCATCGCCTATCTCAACGATCTGCACAAGGGACGCAATGCCGGGCCGGCCTGGGGCTGGTTCATCGACGTGTTCGCCATCGCCTGCCTGGTGTTCTGCATCACCGGGCTGTTCCTGCTGCATCTGCATGCCCGCCAGCGCCGCATGACCTGGCCATTGGTCGGCCTGGGTCTGCTGATTCCGTTGCTGCTCGCCCTGCTGTTGATCCACTGACTTTTTCCTACCGGAGACGATCATGCGCGCCACCCTGACCATCGCCCTGAGCGGCCTGCTCGCCATGCCGGCATACGCCGCCACGCTCGACATCAACGTCGAGATCCCCAAGCTCAACGTCGCCGAATATCACCGCCCGTATGTGGCGATCTGGCTGGAAGGTGCGGACCAGAAGGTCGCCGCCAATCTGGCCGTCTGGTATCAATCCAAGGACACCGCCGAAGGCCACGGCACCAAGTGGCTGCCGGACCTGCGCCAGTGGTGGCGCAAGAGCGGGCGCACCCTCGAGGTGCCGGTCGACGGCGTCACCGGCCCCACCCGTCCGGCCGGCGCGCATGCGCTGTCGTTCTCCGACACCAAGGGCGCATTGAAGTCGCTGCCGCCCGGCCAGTACACGCTGGTGGTGGAAGCCGCGCGCGAGGTCGGCGGCCGCGAGCTGGTCAAGGTGCCCTTTACCTGGCCGGCAAAGTCTGCGCAGACCGCCAAGGCCAGCGGCAGCAGCGAGCTCGGCGCCATCAGCCTGGTCGCCAAACCCTGAGCATTGCCTGCTGGTGGCGGCCGCGCGCAGCACACGCGGCCGGCCACGGCGCAGCTGCGCAATGCATCGCGTTGCCAGACACATTCGCTTCCCACGCATCCACGCAGCGCCATACCTGCGCGCTGATCAGACACGTGACCCACCGTCCTCATCGTCCTTCAAGGAGTTGTCATGAAACGTTCGCTCGTCCTGATCGCCATGCTCGCCGCACTGCCGCTCAGCGCACTCGCCCACAAGGCCTGGTTGCTGCCGTCGCAGACCGTCATCGCCGGTGAGGCGCCGTGGATCACCGTGGATGCAGCGGTGTCCAACGACCTGTTCTACTTCAACCACGTGCCGCTGCGCCTGGACAACCTGAGCATCACCGCGCCCGATGGCAGCGCGCTCAAGCCGGAAAATCCGGCCACCGGCAAGTACCGCAGCGTGTTCGACCTGCAGCTCACCCAGCCCGGCACCTACAAGCTGAGCATCGTCAATGCCGGCCTGTTCGCCAGCTGGAAGGAAGACGGCAAGCCCAAGCGCTGGCGTGGCGACGAAGCCCGCTTCGCCACCGAGGTGCCGAAGAACGCGCAGGATCTACAGGTCTCGCAGTCCTTCAACCGGGTGGAGACCTTCGTCACCCGCGGTGCGCCGACCACCACGGTCTTCAAGCCCGCCGGCAAGGGCATCGAGTTGATTCCGGTGACTCATCCCAACGATCTGGTCGCCGGCGAAGCGGCGCAATTCACGCTGCAGCTGGATGGCAAACCGGCCGCCGGGCTGGAGGTAGAGATCGTGCGCGGCGGCACCCGCTATCGCGATGCGCAGAACGAGATCAAGCTCAAAACCGATGCCAAGGGCGGCTTCAGCGTGACCTGGCCGGAACCGGGCATGTACTGGCTGGAAACCACCACCGAAGACACCAAGACCTCGCTGCCGCAGGCCAAGCAGCGCCGCCTGGGCTATGTCGCCACTCTGGAAGTGTTGCCGCAGTAATCTGCCGGCACGCGGCAGGAGTGCACGCAGCGTGCACCCTGCCGCCCCATCTTCATAAGGTCCGTCCATGTCCGCATCGTCTTCCGCCGACCACGCCATTGCCACGCTCGGCGGCCGCAGCATGGGCACCACCTGGAGCGTGAAGCTGGTGGCGCCGCGCGGACGCGATCTGCACCCCTTGCATGCGTGCATCCAGGCCGCGCTGGATCGCGTGGTCGCGCAGATGAGTACCTGGGAGGCCGATTCGGATATCAGCCATTACAACCGCGCACCGGCGGGCAGCTGGCATCACCTGCCCGACGAATTCCACGCAGTGCTGAGCGCAGCATTGGAGACCGCACAGGCCAGCGAGGGTGCCTTCGATCCCACGGTTGGCCCGATGGTCGAGCTATGGGGCTTCGGCGCCGCCGGCACGCGCCGGCGTGTGCCGGAAGCGCAGGCGATCGCATTGGCGAGCCTGCGTTGCGGCTGGCAACGCCTGCAGCTGGATGGCAAGCGGGTGCTGCAGCCGGGCGCAGCGGCGCTGGATCTGTCCGGCATCGCCAAGGGCTTCGGTGTGGACTGCGTGCATCGCGCATTGCTGCAGTCGGGTATCGACAGTGCATTGATCGAGGTCGGCGGCGAATTGTTCGGCTACGGACGCAAGCCCGATGCCAGCGCGTGGCGCGTGCTGGTCGAATCCGCCCCCGACGAAGATGCCGGCAGCGCGCTGCCGGCACGCGTGCTGGTGCTGGACGGTCTGGCGGTCGCCACCTCCGGCGATCGCTGGCACCGCTTCGATGCCGACGGCACACGCTATACGCACACCTTCGACCCACGCACCGGCGCGCCCGTTCCGCATGCCCCTGCGGCGGTCACCGTACTCGCGCCCGATGCGATGCAGGCCGATGCCTGGGCCACCGCGATGACCGTGCTTGGCGTCGATGCCGGTCTTGCCCATGCACGCAAGGCGGAGCTGGCCGTGCGATTCCTTGCACGCAAGGACGGCATCCTGCTCGAATCCATGAGCCCGGCATTCGAACGCCACCTGTCCGCGTCATGAGCAACACCACCTCACGCGTGTGGCTGGGCAACGGGCTGGCTCTGCTGGCGCTTGCGGTCATCGTTGGCTGGCTGGCCGGCCTGCATGAGGGCGCATGGTGGAGCCCACCCACGCCGCATCGCTGGCAACTGGCAGCGCTCGGCCTGGCAATGTATCTGGGCCTGTGCGCGGTCGTGCTGCTGCGTGCCCGCAAGCGCGTCGGCGCACAACGCGCAGACGCTAGCGGCGTGTTGATCGTCTGGGCAAGCCAGACCGGATTTGCGCGTGAGCTGGCGCAACGCAGCGTTGCCGCGCTGCAATCGGCCGGCGTCGGCGCGCATGCGCTGCCGATCGAAGCCGTCGATAGCGATCAACTCGCACGCGTGCCGCGGCTGCTGTGCATCGTCAGCACCACCGGCGAAGGCGATGCGCCCGACCATGCGCAGGCCGCCGAGCGCGCCTGGCGTGCCCACCACGCGCAGGATCTGACGGCGGTGCAGTACGCAGTGCTGGCGCTTGGCGACCGTGGTTACGCGCACTACTGCGCGTTCGGCCGACGCCTCGACGATCGCCTGCAGGCGCGCGGCGCCACTCGCCTGTTCGAACGCATCGAGGTCGATAACGCTGACCCCAACGCCCTGCAGCACTGGCAACGCTGTCTGGCGGAACTGGCACCCGCACTGGCGACGCAACCCGACTGGAGCCTGCCCACCTACACCACCTGGCAGCTACGCGAACGTGTCCACGTCAATCCCGGCAGTGCGGGTGCGCCGATTTACCGGCTGCGCCTGACGCCATGCGATGGCGCATTGCTGCAGTGGAGCGCAGGCGATATCGCGGAGATCGCACCGCGTCACGCCCCGGATGCGGTGGAGTCCTGGCTGCGGCGTAACCACTACGATGGCGCGCAGCAGATCGACGGCCGTCCCCTGCGCGACTGGCTCGGCAGCGCACAACTTCCCATCGATGCCGATGCCGCTCTCGGTATCGATGTGGGTGCAGGTGCCAGTCTCAGCCATAGTGCTGGTGCTGGTGCTGGTGCCGATGCCGATGCCGATGCCGATGCCGAAGTCAGAATCGACCCAACTACGGACACAGGTAAAGGCACTGATACAGCTACGGGAACAGCCAAAGGCACAACTTCACCACTGGACGCAGATGCGTTGGTGCGCAGTTTGGTCACCCTGCCCCATCGCGACTATTCGCTTGCCTCCATTCCCGAGGAAGGCCATGCAGAACTGCTGGTACGCGAGCATCGGCACGCCGACGGCAGCCTGGGGCTGGGTAGCGGCTGGCTCTGCGTCCATGCACCGATCGGCGCAGCCATCGCGCTGCGCCTGCGCAGCAACCCCGGCTTCCACCCGCCCGCACCCGACCAGCCAATGCTGCTGATCGGCAATGGCACCGGCATCGCCGGTCTGCGCGCGCATCTGCGTGCACGCATCGCAGCCGGCGCGCGGCGCAACTGGCTGCTGTTCGGCGAACGCAATGCCGCGCACGACGCGCTGTATGCCGACGAGTTGCAGCAGTGGCATCAGGACGGCTGGATCGAACGTCTGGAGCTTGTCTACTCGCGCGATCAACCACAGCCACCGCATTACGTCCAACACGCACTGGCCGCCGCCGCCGATCGCCTGCGTCATTGGATCGATCAAGGTGCCTGCATCTACGTCTGCGGCAGCCTGCGCGGCATGGCACCCGAACTCGACCGCACGCTGGATTGCATCCTCGGAGCCGATGTCAGACAGGAACTGCTGGGCAGCGGGCGCTATCGCCGCGACGTGTACTGAACCATCGCACGCGGCACCGCCAAAAGCGCTCAACAAAGCGATTACGCAGACACTCACAGCGCGTCTGCTGCTGAAATCCGCAACATCCCTGCTTGCGGTGGCTGCGCGCTAGACGCACCGGCTGATCCAGGACCGCGCTCCGGCTTCCCCATTCTCTCTCGATCACCGCATTACGCTGCCAGATCGACCAGATTGCTCGTTGTCGCGCTGCCGCCAATGCTGCGGTACTGCCCCACGGCCATCTGCATCAACGCTGCATAGGCCTGCTGTGTGCCGTCGCTGCTGGATGCATCGGCCGATGACGGCGGTCGCGGCGGCGGATCGCGTGGCTGCATCGCTTCCTGCAGTTCCTGCAGACTCAGCGCCCCGCTCTTGTCGCTGTCGAGCAAGTCAAGCAGCTGCGTGCTCGACGCACTGTCGCCATTGACCAGCGTGCTCAATTCACCGCTGCTGACACTGTCGTCGCCATCGCTGTCCAGGCCGGCAAACAAGGACTGCACATCCTGTCCTTGCTCACCCGGCGGTGGCGGAGGCGGCGGCAAGGCCTGCGCCAGTTCGCTCTCGCTGACGGTGCCGCCACCATCCTGATCGAGCATGCTCAGCAACCCGTCGATGTCGATCTTGCTGTCGTCATCGCTATTGGACGACAGCGCGGTCGATAGCTCGGACGCGGTCAGGCTGCCATCGCTGTCGCTATCGATGGATTTGAACAGCTGCGTCAGCGGATTGGTTTTTTCCGCCTGTGCGGCGGATGCGGCGTTGCCGGTGGTCGCACTGCGGCTTGCATAGGACGTGTAGGCGGCATAGCCGGCTCCGACCGAGCTGATGGTACTCATTGGTTTCCCCCTGGAATTGCCGGAACCACTCCCGGCGCCTGCACTGTTCCCTAGCCAGTTGGCACAGCGATGCCGTCGCTTGTCTGCCTTGACACGAATGCATCCGGGCGCGTGCCAGGAGGCGCGCCCTGCTCGCAGATACGTGAAAGGCCCTAGACCGGGCTCACCCGGATCGCCAGCAGCTCGCCGCCGCCGTCGAGCACATGGCGCGTGCGTGTGGAGGCACTCAGCCACGCGGTATCGCCGGCAGCCAGTGGTGGCAGGCCACTCTCGCGCCCGAAGCTGGCCTGGCCTGCCAGCAGGTGGATCGCCCAGGCGCTGCGCGGGTCGGCGAAAAACAGCATGGTGCCGACCAGCGGCCGGTGCAGCAGTTCGGTCTGCAGCCGATCGCGCCGCCACATCAGGTTGAAATCCTGGGTCGGCCCGTCGAGCAGCGTGGCATGTACCGTTTCCTCGCCTGCAAATCGGACGCGCTGGTGCGGCGGCAGCAACTCGCAGCTGCGATGACTGCTGCCAGGAACGTCGGCAGCGGCGCCGGCGGCATGGTCGCCCTGGTCGCCCTGGTCGCCGCCACTGGCCTTATTGCCATTGCAATTGCCACTGCCGCTGTCGCTTTTGCTGACGCCGCCGCCAGTAGCCGTGCCGATGCCAATGCCTGCACCGGTGCCTGTGCTGGTGTCGTTGCCTGTGCTTGTGTCGGTGTCGCTGACCCTACCGCTGACAGCATCGCCAAACTGCAGCCGCATGCCATTGCCGTGCAACAGCACCAGCTCGCGATCGATGCCCGGGAACGCGGAAAACGCCGCATCCTGCTCGATCTCGGCAATCGACAGGCGTAGCGACCACGCATCAGCGTCGCCGAGGCGCAGGATCTCGCGCGTCCAGCCCAGTTGATTGCGCCACCGCTCACGGCGGTACTCGGTGGCCGGAATCACCCGGCTGCTCAGGTCTGTCAGCTGCATGGGCGCATTGTGCCGCAAGCGCGGCGCCAAGCCGTCATGCGGTGCTTCAGGGCTACTGAAGTGCCTGAGCCTCAATGCCAAGTTTCAACTCGAGGGTGTGGCCGATACCCACGAAGCGGCTGGTGCCTCACGGAGTGAGTAGCGCTTCATGCGGAGGGCGCTGGTTTCCCGCAGTCATCGATGCTTGCGTGCGCTCGCAACCCACGCGGACCCAAAACGAAAAACGCCCGGCTGCACATCCAAGTGCAACACCGGGCGATTCCACGTCCTTGTCGGCTTCCAGCCATCCCCCAGACATCCTGTCCAGTTAGGTTGCGGCCACGCATCCTCGCGTCGAACCGTATCTCGGATCCTTTCCCGTTAACGCCGTCCCACCGGTTTCACCGCCGCCCCCTTGGCAGCCTTCTTGGCGGGAGCCATCGTGGCTCCCACTTCGATCAGGTCTCGATTCCGTTCGACCGTCTTGAGTCCGATGCCCTTGACCAGTGCCAGTTCCTCGGCACTCTTGAAGGGACCGTTTGCCTGTCGGTGCTCGACGATTGCCTCGGCTTTTGATCGCCCGACGTTCGTCAGCACCTTGTCCAATTCCTCAGCAGACGCGGTGTTGATATCGACCTTATCGAGTGCATACGCATTCGAGGACAACAGCAACGCCAGTAGCAGGGACTTCAGGGCTACGGTAAATGACTTCATTGCAACGCTCCTTGTGGCTTGGGTGATGGTCCTAGCCAGCATTCCTGCCGGCCGAGCCAGTGTCCCGCGCCACATGCAGCAATCCTATCGCCAACGAACTTTTCACACAGCCGGTGAACTGCGCGCCGCCTTGTAGGGAAATACCTACCCCCAGGCACGGGCGTAGAATGTGCCATTACGTCACGTATTCGGAGCCTCCATGGACAGCGCCAAGATCGACCAATTCATCAGCGACACCTGGGACCGCGAGATCGTCCCGCAATTGGTCGATTACATTCGCATCCCCAATAAATCGCCGATGTTCGACGCCGATTGGATCGCGCACGGCTATATGGAGCAGGCGGTCACCCTGATGGAAACCTGGGCGCGCGCGCAGGCGATCGAGGGCATGCAGGTCGAGGTGGTGCGCCTGGAAGGCCGCACGCCGTTGATCTTCATCGAGATTCCGGCAACCGGTGCCGAATCGGGCGACGATACCGTGCTGCTGTACGGCCACCTGGACAAGCAGCCGGAAATGACCGGCTGGGATGCGGACCTCGGCCCATGGGAGCCGGTGCTGCGCGACGACAAGCTGTACGGCCGCGGTGGCGCCGACGATGGTTACGCGATCTTCGGTTCGCTGGCGGCGGTACTGGCGCTGCGCACCCAGGGCCTGCCGCATGCGCGCTGCGTGGTACTGATTGAGGCCTGCGAGGAATCCGGCAGCTACGACCTGCCGGCCTACGTCGACCATCTGGCCGCACGCATCGGCAAGCCATCGCTGGTGGTGTGCCTGGATTCGGGCTGCGGCAACTATGAGCAGCTGTGGTGCACCACCTCGCTGCGCGGGCTGACCGGCGGCAACCTGAGCGTGAAGGTGCTGGAGGAAGGCGTGCATTCGGGCGATGCCTCCGGCGTGGTGCCGTCCAGCTTCCGCCTGCTGCGCCAGTTGCTGTCGCGGATCGAGGACGAAGCCAGCGGCCGCATCCTGCTGGAGGGATTGCATGTGCAGGTGCCGGCCGAACGGCTGGCGCAGGCCAAGGCCGCGGCGGCGACGCTGGATAGCGCCATCTTCGACAAATTCCCGATGGTCGAGGGCCTGGTGCCGATGCACGACGACCTCACCGAGCTGGTGTTGAACCGCACCTGGCGCCCGGCGCTGTCGATCACCGGTGTGGATGGCATGCCGCCGCTGGCGTCGGCCGGCAACGTGCTGCGTCCGCAGACCGCGGTGAAGCTGTCGCTGCGCCTGCCGCCGACCGCCGACGGCAAGGCCTGTGGCGAACTGCTGAAAGAGGCCTTGCTGCGCGACCCACCCAACGGCGCACAGGTGACCCTGGAACTGGAAAAGGCCTCATCGGGCTGGAATGCGCCCGAGATGGCGCCATGGCTGGCAAAAGCCATCGACGACGCCAGCCTGGCGTTCTTCGACAAGCCGGCGATGTACATGGGCGAAGGCGGCTCGATCCCGTTCATGGGCATGCTGGGCGAGAAGTTCCCCGGCGCGCAGTTCATGATCACCGGCGTGCTCGGCCCGCATTCCAATGCGCATGGCCCCAACGAGTTCCTGCACATCCCGATGGGCAAGCGGGTCACGGCCTGCGTGTCCAAGGTGCTCGCAGAGCATCACGCCGCCTGCCTGCGCGGCGAGACCAGCGGCTCGCCGGTGGCTGCCGACAGCGGCACCCGTCATGGCGGCCATGGCTGCTGCTGATTGACCCCTGGACCGCCCCGCGCATGCCGGGGCGGCCCAGTGGCATTGCCGTGCGCTGCGGCACGCGCATGGACATAACCCCAACGCCTTCGTCGCAGTCGGTGCTGCCCATGTGGTTGCCGTAGCGGCGAATGCTAGTCTGCCGCTCCCACTTCCCTCGGTGCCTGCGATGAACAATCTCTTCGGTAGCGACAGCTGGCTTTACATCATTCTGGTCGGCTTCGTGGTCGGGCTGCTGGCGCGTTTCATCACGCCCGGCACGCAGCGACTGGGTTGCCTGCTGACCATCGTGCTGGGCATCGCCGGTGCAGTGGTGGCCAGTTGGTTCGGCCGCTACATGGGCTGGTACCACGCCGGCGAACCGGCCGGTTTCCTCGGTGCGTTGCTGGGTGCGATCGCGATCCTGGCGCTGCTGCGGCTGTTCAGCGGCAGCAAGCGTTGATCGACCCGGCGTCGCTGCCGACCTGGCTGCGCTTCACTTCACGACACGGCATTTACCCATGACGTCATCGTTGACTCCCGATACCGCGCGCGCTGCGCTCCGTCTGCAATGGGCGAAGCAGGCGTTGAACGACCCTGAGGTCACGCTGCAGCGTGCCTCGGTCGATGCGGGATTCCGCAGTTACTGGCGTACCCAAGGACGCGGCGTGGACCGCATCCTGATGGATGCGCCACCTGCATTGGAAAACGTGGCGCCCTGGTTGCGCATGCACGCCCTGCTCGGCGCGCACGGCGTGCGCGTGCCGCAGGTGCTTGCGCAGGATCTTGAGACAGGCTTCCTGCTGCTGGAAGACCTGGGCGTGCCGACCCTGGCGCAGGTGCTGACCGACGCCAATGCCGACGCGTTGCTGGATGCTGCGATCAGCCAGTTGCTGCTGCTGCAGCGCATTGCGCCGCCTGCTGACAGCGGCGTGTTCGGCGAGGCGCTGCTGCAACGCGATGCAGGCCTGTTCGAAGAATGGTTTCTTGGTCGCCACCTGGGCCTGCAGCTGGATTGCGGTCAGGCCGAACAACTGCAGTTGGTGCAGCGCCGCTTGATGGACAACGCACTGGCGCAGCCGCGCGTCTTTACCCATCGCGATTTCATGCCGCGCAATCTGATGCCGGTCGGCGACGGGCCAGCGGTGCTGGACTTCCAGGATTGCGTGATCGGGCCGATCGCCTACGACCCGATCAGTCTGTTCAAGGACACCTCGGTGAGTTGGCCGCTGCCGCGCGTGGATGGCTGGCTGGAGCGCTACCACGCACGTGCCGCAGCGGCTGGATTGCCGGTGCCGCCGCTGGCGCAATTCCTGCGCGATGCGGACTGGATGGGCGTGCAGCGGCACCTGAAGAATCTCGGCATCTTCTCGCGCCTGAGCCATCGCGACGGCAAGCACTGGTATCTGGATAACGTGCCGCGTTTCATTGTGTATCTGGACGAGGTGTTGCCGCGTCATCCGGAACTTGCGCCACTGATCGGCCTGCTGGAAAACCTGGTCAAACCTGCCCTGGCGGCACGCTCCGCGCAGGCCGGCGCATGAAGGCACTGATCTTCGCCGCCGGTTTCGGCGAGCGCATGCGTCCGTTGACCGAGCGCACGCCCAAGCCCCTGCTGTCGGTCGGCGGCACACCGCTGATCGTCTGGCATCTGCGCAAGCTGGCCGCGCTGGGCGTGGACGAGGTGGTGATCAATACCTCGTGGCTGGCCGAGCAGTTTCCACAGGGACTGGGCGATGGCAGCGCGTTCGGGCTGCGGCTGACATACTCCTTCGAGGGCGACACCCCGTTGGAAACCGGCGGCGGCATGTTGCATGCGATGCCGTTGCTGGGCGAGGCCCCGTTTCTGCTGGTCAACGGCGATATCTGGACCGATTTCGATTTCGCGCGGCTGTCGGCCGCACCGGCGGGCCTGGCGCAGTTGGTGCTGGTCGATCAACCCGCCTATGCCGCGCGCGCAGACTTTGCGCTGGATGCCGATGGCAAGGTGCGCGCAGATCTGCCCACGACGCTGACCTACGCCGGCATCGGCATGTATCGACCGGCGTTGCTGCGCGATTGGCAATCGGTCATCGGCCAGCTCCCGGAGCACACCGGCACCGCGCCGCGCTTTGCGCTGGCGCCGATCCTGCGCGCGCAGATGGCGGCAGGCCTGATCGATGGCATCCACCATGCCGGGCGCTGGACCGATGTCGGCACGCCGCAGCGATTGGCGGAGCTGGATGCCCGGTTGCTGCGCGACGGCGGCTGATCGCAACCACGCCGCTGCAAATGCCCGGCCGCGCGTCGCGCATTGTTCGAACCCCAAACACCGACCATCTCGACGGGCCTTGCAGCCAACCCACCGGCGCCGCTCCTGCTCTTGTCCATGCGCACCGACCATCACGACGGGTCCTTGCCCGCCTACCGTCGCGGGACCTTACGCGGCATGGATGCCGCGTAAGAGCCTACAAGGACGTACTTGCGGCGTGTCCCGCGACGGTGGGCGGGCAAGGGCCATGCAGCCAACCCGCAGATCAGCTGCTCTACAAGCTTCAGGCGATGTGCCTCGAATGCCCGGACACGGCGATAGATGTGCAGATGGCAAGCGCTAAGCAACCTGCGCCTACCTAGCGCTGAGCGCAGTAATTCCGTCAGCCGCTCGAAGAGCCGCGATCCTCCAGCACCCGCCGCAGGAACGGCACGGTGATGCGGCGCTTGGCAGCCAGCGATTCGCGATCTAGCCGGTCCAGCAATGCCACCAGTCCTGCCAGTTCGCGTTCGCTATGGGTCAGCAGCCAGTCGATTGCCGCCTCGTCCAGTGCCAGTCCGCGCCGTTGCGCACGATCGCGCAACACCGCCGCGCGCCCTGCGTCGTCGAGCACCGGCAGGCTGATGCGGACGCATTGCGACAGCCGCGAGCGCAGATCCGGCAATACCAAGGCCAGGCCGTCGGGCATGTGCCGCGCGGTGTACAGCAAGGTGGTGCCGGCAGCGCGCGCGCGGTTGTGGAAATCGAACAGCGCCACTTCGTCGTCGCGCTGCCCGGCAATGCTTTCCACGCCGTCCAGTGCGACCAGGCTGCGCCCTTCCAGCGCTTCCAGCGCATCGCGCAACCGGCCAGTGGCAGCATGCAGAGGCAGGTACGCTGGGGCGCGCCCGGCCTGCTCGGCGGCGGCGCACAACGACAGCGCCAGATGCGTCTTGCCGGTGCCGGCGGGGCCGGCCAGATACAGCCAGTCGCTCACCTGCCCGACTGCCAACGCCTGCAGCTGCGACAGCAGGCCGTCGGGCGCAGCGATGTAACTATCGAATCGCTGATCGGGCGGCGCGCGTAGCGCCAGTGGCAACTGCGGAACGCTCACAGCCGATCGGTGTCCTTGCTTGGGTCGATGATCACGCTGCGCTCGTTGGTGGACTGCAACACGATGCCGGCACGTTCGCCCGCATACAGATCGCTGCGCGTGTACTGCTCATGCGCATAGCGCAGCAGCACATTGGCCACCGCCGCCACCGGCAGCGCCAGCAGCATGCCGAGGAAGCCGAACAACTGGCCGCCCGCCATCACCGCGAAGATCACCGCCACCGGATGCAGGCCGATCTTGTCGCCGACGATGCGCGGCGTCAGCACATAGCTTTCCAGCAGCTGGCCGACGGTGAACACCACCCCGACGCCGATCAGCAGCTTCAGGTCGAAACCCTGCGCCTGCACCACCGCCGCCAGCAGGGCCAGCACGATGCCGGTGGTGGCGCCCAGATACGGAATGAAGCTGATCAGGCCGGCGATGATGCCGATCAACAGGCCCAGATTGAGCCCGATGATGGACAGGCCGGCGGCATAGATCGCCCCCAGCGCCAGCATCACCAGGAACTGGCCACGAATGAAGCCACCCAGCACGTCGTTGGATTCCTGCGCCAGCCGGCTCACGGTGCCGATGTAGGCGCGCGGAATGACCGCGGCTACACGCTCGACCAGGCGGTCCCAGTCGCGCAGGAAGTAGAACGCCAGGATCGGCAGCAACGCCAGGTTGATCACCCAGGTCACCATCGCAAAGCCCGACCGCTGCACGTAGCCAAAGAAGGTCTTGGCGGCGCCACCGGCCTGCTCCCAGTGGCTGCGGATCCAGTCGATCAGGCGCTCCGGGTCCAGCCAGCCCATCAGCTCCACGCCGGTCTTGGCTTCCAGCCACGGGATCGCGGTACTGATCGCCCAGGCACGCATCTGCGGCAGCGCGTCGATCAGGGTCATGATCTGGCGCTCGATCATCGGCACCAGGATCATCAGTGCCAGCACGAACAGCAGCAGTGCCAGCACGAATACCAGCACCACCGCGATGTTGCGGGAGCGGCCGGCGCGCTCGATGCGGTCCACCAGCGGGTCGCCCAGCCAGGCCAGCAGCAGCGCCAGCACGAACGGCGTCAGGATCGGCGACAGCAGCGATACCACCCACAGCACGCCGACAGTCACCGCCACCCATTTCAGGCGACGCAGAAACAGGGCGATCTCGGCTTCGGGAGTCAAAGTCATTTCAGGCGGTACTCGGCGTGCTCGTTTTCGAGAATGATCGGGCCCTCGGTCGGCACCGACACGGGCACCAACGGGCTGTTGTCGCCGAGCATACGGTTGAGGCCGGAAATGCCCGTGAGCAATTCCAGGTCCACTTCCATGCGGTCGCCATTGGCACTGACCGGGCGGATGCTGCGCACCACCGAAACGCCCTGCAGTGCGGCAGAGACGCGCAGGTAATCGTCGGCGCTGCCGATCCCGGTGATCACCGCGCGGTAGACCCCGGGCACCCCCGAATCCACCCGCTTGGCGTAGCGCTTGACTAGCGCATCGGCCGCGCCGTCGGCACCGGCAGCCATCGCGCGACGCGCGTCGGCGTCGCTGCTGGTCCAGCTGGACAGCACGTTGCCGTTGTCGACGAAGACCCAGTCGGCGGTCCAGCCGGCGTCATTGCGGTAGAGCTTGCCGATCAACTGCATCGGCGGGCTGTACTTGGCCGAGGCGCGTGCCACCGTGGCGGTGTCCTTGCGCCAGATCGCGCCGGCCAGCACCTGCTCGGCGGCGGCACCGCCGGGCAGGCCGAGCCGGTAGCCGCGCTCGATCGCCCGGTCCAGCACGCTGCGCGCGGCATTGGCCTGGCCCACGCCGACCAGGCGCGGGCCGCTGCCGTCGTCGATGGCCAGCCACAGCACAGGCTTGGGCCGCGGCAGCGGCCACACCGGCAGGCCCAGTGCGGCGATCAGGCCATCCACGTCCGATTGCCGGAAGCGCGCCACCAGCACGGTGCGAAAGGTCGGCGCGCCGGTGCGCGAGGTGCCCTGGTCCTGACGGTAGTCGTAGTTTTCGACATAGCCCGGCGCGCCGCGCAATGCCTGCGAGACGCCGGGGCGGCTCATCACGCCGCGGTCGCCGGAGACCTTGCCCAGCACCGCACCGAGCGCGCGCGCCAGCGCACCTGGGCGATCGGACTCGCTCTGGCTGTTGACCGGCACTTCGGCCTCGTAGGCACTTTGCGCCTTGGCGACGTCGCCTTCGGTGCGTAGATCGGCCTGCGCAAAGGCTGGCGCGAGGGGCATGGCGACCACGAGGGCGAGAAAGAAAGCGAGACTGCGGCGCATCGACGGTTCCATGACGTAAGCGTATCCGGGTGAATTGTTGCCCGAATGGGACGCCAGCGCCAACGTGGCTGCTAAAATCGCCGCCTTTACAGCCGAGCCCTCCCCGCCCGTGACCAGCCCAACGCCTTCCAATCCCTCGCCCATGACCTACCGTGAGGCAGGTGTCGACATCGATGCCGGCAATGCATTGGTCGAACGTATCAAGCCGCTGGTCAAGCGCAGCTTCCGGCCGGAGGTGATGGGCGGACTGGGTGGTTTTGGCGCCTTGTTCGACCTGTCCGGCAAGTACCGGGAGCCGGTGCTGGTGTCCGGCACCGACGGCGTCGGTACCAAGCTCAAGCTGGCGCAGCAGCTGGGACGGCACGACACCATCGGCATCGACCTGGTTGGCATGTGCGTCAACGACGTGCTGGTGCAGGGCGCCGAGCCGTTGTTCTTCCTGGATTATTTCGCCACCGGCAAGCTGGACGTGGACACCGCCGCGGCGGTGGTCGGCGGCATCGCGCGTGGCTGCGAGCTGTCCGGCTGCGCCCTGATCGGCGGCGAAACCGCCGAGATGCCCGACATGTATCCGCCGGGCGAGTACGACCTGGCCGGCTTCACCGTCGGCGCGGTGGAAAAATCGCAGCTGCTGGACGGCGCGCAGGTACGCGCAGGCGACGTGCTGATCGGCATCGCCTCGTCCGGCCCGCATTCCAATGGCTACTCGCTGATCCGCAAGATCTACGAACGTGCCGGCTCACCGGCCGAGCTGGTGCTGGACGACGGCGTCAGGCTGATCGATGCGCTGATGGCGCCGACCGCGCTGTACGTCAAGCCGATCCTGGCGCTGCTCAAGTCGCAGGGCGACAGCATCCACGCCATGGCGCACATCACCGGCGGCGGGCTGACCGAAAACATCATCCGGGTGATCCCCGACGGCCTGGGCCTGGACATCGACGCCAAGGCCTGGACGCTGCCGCCGGTGTTCGCCTGGCTGCAGCGCGAGGGCGCGGTGGCCGATGCCGAAATGTGGCGCACCTTCAACTGCGGCATCGGCTTCGTGCTGATCGCCGCACCCGAGCAGGCTGCCGCGCTGGAACAGGCGCTGGATGCGCAGTCGCTGGCGCACTGGCGCATCGGCCAGGTGGTCCCGGCGCAAGGCGACGAGCGCGTGCGGATCGGTTGATCGAGGAGAGCTGCATGGACGCTTCCCCACGCGCACTGCCGGCATCGGCCAGCGCTGACGATCTCCAGCACCTGAAACTGCTGTCGGTCTTTCACTATGTGCTGGCCGCGATCACTGCGCTGTTTTCGCTTTTCCCGTTGATCCATCTGTTCATGGGCATTGCAATCATCACCGGGCACCTGCCCATGACACATGCCAGTGCGGACGCACCATCGATGGATCCGCGATTGTTCGGCTGGTTCTTCGTGGTGTTCGCGGCTGTGTTCATTGGCTGCGGCCTGACGCTGGCGGCGTTCATGGCCTACGCGGGCCGCTGCATCGCCCAGCGCAGACGGCATCTGCTGTGCCTGATCGTGGCCGGCATTTCCTGCTCCTTCATGCCGTTCGGTACCGTCGTCGGCGTGTTTACGCTGGTGGTGCTGCTGCGCCCGCAGGTCAAGGCCTTGTTCGCGCCGACCGCCACCGCCGCGTGACGCGCCCTGCCCCATGACTTCAGCGAATCCAGCCCCATGAGCCTGCGTCTGGCCGTCCTGGCCTCCGGCCGTGGCAGCAACCTGCAGGCCATCCTCGATGCCATCGGCAGCGGCCGGCTGCCGGCCGAGGTCGTCGGCGTGTTTTCCGACCGCCCGCACGCGCCGGCACTGCACAAGGTCGATGAGGCATTGCGCTGGAGCGCCAGCCCGCGCGACTTTGCCGACCGTGCGGCCTTCGACGCTGCGCTGGGCGATGCAATCGCCGCCGCGCAGCCGGACTGGGTGATCTGCGCCGGCTACATGCGCATCCTCGGCGAGCCGCTGGTGCGTCGCTTTGCCGGGCGCATGCTCAATATCCACCCCTCGCTGCTGCCCAAATACCGCGGCCTGCATACCCATGCCCGCGCACTGGAAGCCGGCGATACCGAACATGGTGCCAGCGTGCACCTGGTAGTGCCGGAACTGGATGCCGGGACGGTGGTCGCACAGGCGCGCGTGCCGGTGCTGCCCGACGACAGCGCCGAGCAGCTGGCCGCGCGCGTGCTGGCGCGCGAACACCCGCTGCTGCTGGCCACGCTGGACCTGCTCGCCAGTGGGCGCGTGGAGGTGCGTGGCGATGGCGTCCATATCGACGGTCAGTGCCTGTTTACGCCACTGCGACTAGAGTCCGCTGACACCGCCTTCGCCTGAATGCGGATACGCCCTCCTCATCCTGTCTCGGACATCCTGGCGGCCCCGTGCCTCCCTCCCAGCGCATGAAACTCCTCCCGATCGCGACCGCGCTGTTGACCACCGCCCTGCTCGCCCCGGCCGGTGCCGGCCGTGCGCAACAGGCGCCTGCCGTGCCTGCGCCAGCGGCTCCTGCTCCAGCTGCGGCGGCGCCAGCGGCACCGGCCTCTGCAGCGGCCCTGCCTGCCAGCACCTGGACGCCGCCGCCACTGCAACCCTTCGTGGCCACCTACCAGGCGTTCTACCGCGGCAAGGAAGCCGGCGATGCCACCATGCAGGTCAGCAACGGCGAAGGCAGCCAGTGGCGTATCGACATGTCGGTGCGCGGCCGCAAGGGCTTTGCCAGCATCCTGGGACTCAATCTGGAACAGAGCACGGTGTTCCGTGTCGATGGCGACACCTATGTACCGTTGAGCCAGAGCACGGTGCGCAAGGCGATGTTCTTCGGCAAGAAGGTCACCGGCGTCTACAACTGGCAGACCGCCAGCGCCCAGTGGGACGGCGATCTGAAGAAGGAGCGCCAGCAGGCGATTCCCCTGCAGCGCGGCGACCAGAGCGCGCTGTCGCTAAACCTGTCGCTGATGCGCGACGCGCAACCCGGACGCAGCCTGAGCTATCGCTACGTCGATGTCGGCCGGGTGCGCAAGTACGACTACAAGGTCGCCGATGCCACCGAAGTGGTACAGGTCGGCGACCTGAGCTACGACGCGTTGCGCGTGTACCGCGTCAACAGCGGCGACAACGAAACCATCCTCTGGATCGCCAACGGCGTTCCCACGCCGGTGCGCATCCTGCAACGTGACAAAGGTGAGGATCAGGTCGATCTACGCCTGGTCGAATATCAAGGAGCCTGACCCATGCACACTGTTTCCCGCACCTGTTCGCTGATCGCCGCTGCTGCACTGGCCGTGGCCAGCCTGCCCGCGTTCGCCATGCAGCCGTTCCAGGCCGATTATTCGGCCAACTACATGGGCATGCAGGCCAACGGCACCATGACCCTGGCCGCCGCCGGCGCCAATCAGTGGCGCTATACGCTCACCATCCAGAACCAGCTGGCCAACCTGACCCAGAGCACGGTGTTCGAAGAGAGCAACGGCCAACTGCGTCCGGTCAGCAGCAACGACACCTCGTCGATGATGGTCAAGCGCCGCAACGTCACCGCCAATTACGACTGGAAAACCAGCCAGGCGACCTGGGGCGGCGACATCAAGCCGGACCGTCGTGGCCCGGTGAAGTTGCAGCCCGGCGACATGGATGCGCTGCTGATCAACCTGGCGATCACCCGCGACCTGGCCGCCGGCAAGCCGCTGAACTACCGCATGGTCGACGAAGGCCGCATCAAGCCGATGAGCTACAAGGTGGTCGGCAAGGAAACCATCACCGTCAACGGCAAGCAGGAACAGGCGACCAAGGTGTCGCGCGTGGACGGCGACAAGGAACTGATCGCCTGGGTGGTCAAGGACCTGCCGGTGCCGGCACGCCTGCTGCAGAAGGAAAAAGGCCAGGACGCGCTGGATCTGACCATCAAGGGCCTGCGCTAAGCGCCGGGCACGCTCCTACCAGAGCATGGGAACCTGCTCGACAGGCATCCTGCCTCCGACAGCGATGAAGAGCCCGGCTGCGAGCCGGGCTTCCTCCTTCCGATCGGCGTGCGGCGGACGCTGCGCAGCACGCAGAAACGCTCGACTCTCAGGGCTTGGCCGCCGCCTTGTCGTCGCCGCTGGAGAACACCGTGCGGCAGTCCACGCGGATCTGCTCGCCGGTGCTGCGCCAGTAGAACAGGTCGCAATGGCGCTTGCCTTCGACAGTCTTCTTGACCGCCACTGCATAGAACGACTGCGCGATCTCGTCGCGGCTGGCGGTGCCGTCGTTGTTCCAGTCCATGTCCTTGAACTCGACGCCCTGGGTGATCGCCATGCCCACCGACCAGGCATAGGCCAGCCACGCCAGGATCAGCACGATCACGCCGAGCAAGATCTTGCGCCGGGTGGTGAAGCGCCCGCGCAGGATCATGCGATGCGCCGGATGGTCGCGCCCAGCGCCCCCAGCTTCTCCTCGATGTTTTCGTAGCCACGGTCCAGGTGGTAGATGCGATCGATGGTGGTGTCGCCGTCGGCGACCAGGCCGGCCAGGATCAACGATGCCGAGGCGCGCAGGTCGGTCGCCATCACCGGCGCGCCGCTGAGGCGCTCGGTGCCGCGCACGATCGCGGTATGGCCTTCGACCTGGATGTCCGCGCCCAGGCGCAGCAATTCGTTGACGTGCATGAAGCGGTTTTCGAAGATGGTTTCGTTGATCACCCCCACCCCGTCGGCCACGCAGTTGAGCGCCATGAATTGCGCCTGCATGTCGGTGGGGAACGCCGGATATGGCGCAGTGGTCAGGTTGACCGCCCGCGGGCGCTTGCCATGCATGTCCAGCGTGATGCTGTCGGCAGTGGTGGTGATGCTGGCACCGGCTTCGGTGAGCTTGTCCAGCACCGCGTCCAGGGTGTCCGGACGGGCGCGGCGCACGCTGACGCTGCCGCCAGTCATCGCCGCGGCGACCAGGAAGGTGCCGGTCTCGATGCGATCCGGCAGCACCGCATGGTGTCCGCCGCCCAGGCGCTCCACGCCCTGCACCACGATGCGCGGCGTACCGGCGCCTTCGATCTGCGCACCGAGTGCGATCAGGCAGTCGGCCAGGTCGGTGACTTCCGGCTCCATCGCCGCGTTTTCCAGCACGGTGGTGCCTTCGGCCAGCACGGCGGCCATCAGCACGTTCTCGGTACCGGTGACGCTGACCATGTCGAACACGTAGCGGCCGCCCTTCAGGCGCCCGTTGCTGGTGGCCTTGATGTAGCCGTTCTCCACGCTGATCTCCGCACCCAGCGCCTGCAGGCCCTTGATGTGCTGATCGACCGGGCGTGAGCCGATCGCGCAGCCGCCGGGCAGCGACACCTCGGCGGTGCCGTAGCGCGCCAGCAGCGGGCCGAGCACCAGGATCGAAGCGCGCATGGTCTTGACCAGTTCATAGGGCGCGACCTGGTGGGTGACCGAGCGCGGGTCGACCAGGATCGAGCGGCCCTTAGCCAGCGTGCCTTCGTCGATGGTGACCTCGGCGCCCAGTTCGCTGAGCAGTTTCACCGTGGTGATCACATCGTGCAGATGCGGCACGTTGCTGATCTCCACCGGCGCATCGGCCAGCAGGGTCGCGCACAGGATCGGCAGCACCGCGTTCTTGGCGCCGGAAATATTGACCTCACCGTGCAGCGCTTGGCCGCCGGTCACTACGATTTTTGCCATGGGAGCTTGGGGAATCCGAAAAGGGATGTCGGGGGAATGAGAAGGGTGGCCAGGAGCCGGCCGGGCCGCTGGCAGTCGGGGCGCAGGCGCAGCCCGACCAGCCAGGACCCGGCTGACGCTCAGCCTTCGTCGGGCGTCAGCGTCTTGAGCTGCAGCGCGTGGATCGCGCCGCCCATCAGTTCGCCCAGGGTCGCGTAGACCATGCGATGACGCGCCAACGGGGCCTTGCCGGCAAATGCGGGGCTGATCACGGTCGCCTCGAAGTGCACGCCGTCGTCGCCGTGCACGTCGACGCGGGCTTCGGGCAAGCCGGATTCGATGAGTTTACGGATGGTTTCGGCGTCCAAAGGGCGTTTCCTCATAAAATGAGCGCACATTCTACTCTTCACCCGAGTCCCGCATGGCCGTCTCGCACCTGCCCTCCGCCACCGTCAGCGACGCCAGCCTGGTCGCCAGCGGCCAGCGCGTGCTGGAGATCGAGCGCGAGGCGCTGGCCAGCGTGGGCGCGCGGATCGGCAGCGACTTCGCCGCGGCCTGCCGGCTGGTACTGGCCTCGCGCGGGCGCGTGGTAGCCACCGGCATGGGCAAGTCCGGGCATATCGCACGCAAGATCGCCGCCACCCTGGCCTCCACCGGCACGCCGGCGTTCTTCGTGCATCCGGGCGAAGCCGGGCACGGCGACCTGGGCATGATCACCGAGGCCGACATCGTGCTGGCGCTGTCCTACTCCGGCGAATCGGACGAGGTGCGCATGCTGCTGCCGGTACTCAAGCGCCAGGGCAACCCGATCATCGCCATGACCGGGCGCCCGAACTCCTCGCTGGCGCAGGCCGCCGACGTGCACCTGGACGTGAGCGTGTCGGCCGAAGCCTGCCCGCTGCATCTGGCACCCACCTCCAGCACCACCGCCTCGCTGGCGATGGGCGACGCGCTGGCCGTGGCGCTGCTGGACGCGCGCGGTTTCACCGCCGACGATTTTGCGCGCTCGCACCCGGCCGGCAGCCTGGGCCGGCGCCTGCTGCTGCACATCACCGACGTGATGCACAGCGGCGATGACCTGCCGCGCGTGCGCGAGGACGCCAGCCTGAGCGAGGCGCTGATGGAAATGAGCCGCAAGCGGCTGGGCATGACTGCCGTGGTGGACGCGGACGGGAGGCTGATCGGCCTGTTCACCGACGGCGACCTGCGCCGTGCGCTGGACAGCGACATCGACGTGCGCAGCGCCGGCATTGCCCAGGTGATGACGCGCAACCCGCGCACCATCGGCGCCGACCAGCTGGCCGCCGAAGCCGCACGGCTGATGGAGGATTACAAGATCAACGGTTTGATCGTGGTCGACGCGCAGCAGCGCGCGGTGGGCGCATTGAACATTCACGACCTGTTGCGCGCCAAAGTGGTTTAACAGGTTCAGTTTTCTACCGTTGGAACCCCGTTCTCACCGATTCGTGCCGATGCCCTATTCCCCTTTGCAGCACCTGCCCGCCGACATCACCGACCGCGCCGCGCGTATCCGCCTGGCCTGTTTCGACGTCGACGGCACCCTGACCGACGGCCGCTTGTACTACGACCATGCCGGCAACGAGAGCAAGTCGTTCAATGTGCTCGACGGCCAGGGGCTCAAGCAGCTCGACCATGCCGGCATCCATGTCGCGCTGATCACCGCGCGCGCCAGCCTGTCGGCGGAAAAACGCGGCCAGGATCTGGGCCTGCACGTGCAGATCGGGGTCAAGAACAAGCGCCTGGCAGTGCTGGCCCTGTGCCAGGAGCATGGCCTGTCGCTGGACCAGGTGTTGTTCATGGGCGACGACCTGCCGGACCTGCCGGCCCTGCTGGCGGTCGGCCTGCCGGTGGCACCGGCCAACGCGCACCCGTGGATCGCCGAGCGCGTGCAGTGGCATACCCGGGCACGTGGCGGCGAAGGCGCCGCGCGCGAGGTCTGCGATGTGGTGCTGGCCGCGCAGGGCCAGGTCGAGGGCATCATCGAAAGGTTCTCCGCATGAGCTGGAACTGGCGCACCACCCTGGGCGTGGCGCTGTTCGCCGCCGCGGTCATTTCCGGCTGGTCGGCGTGGCAGCAGCGCGCGCGGCCGGTCGCCGCGGCGACAGACGATGCGCGCGCCGACTACGTGCTGCGCGACTTCGAACTGATTGCGCTGGACAAGGAAACCGGCAAGGAATCGATGACGCTGCGCGCGCCGGAGATGCATCGCAACCGCGCCGATCGCACTTCCGAAGTCACCACCCCGGTGTTCCTGCTGCCTGACAACACCAATCAACCGTGGACGCTGCGCTCCAAGACCGGCTGGATCAGCCCCACGGGCGACGAGCTGCGCCTGCGCGGCGATGTCGAGGGCGACAGCCCCACCGGCGGCGCGACCCCGCCGACCACGTTCCGCACCCAGAGCCTGGACGTGTTCCCGAAGCAGAACCTCGCCAAGACCGCGGCCCCGGTGAGTATGAGCCGGCCGGGTATCATGCAGAGCGGGGTCGGCTTCGAGGCCGATCTCAAATCACGCCAGTACAAGCTCCTTTCTCAGGTCAAGACCCGCTATGAACCGAATGCTGCCCGCTAAACTGGCGTTTGCCGCGCTGCTGCTGCCCGCCCTTGCGATGGCCAAGACCAGCGACCGCAATCAGCCGATGGCGATCGATTCCAATGCCAACGATTGCAACATGCTCGACGACAGCGGCAAGTGCCGCTTCAGCGGCAATGTGGTGATCACCCAGGGCACGCTGGAAATCCACGCCGACACCGCCGACATCTTCCAGAAGAACGGCCAGACCGACCGTGTCGTGCTGACCGGCAAGCAGGCCACGCTGAAGCAGCAGATGGACGACGGCGCGATGATGAACGGCCAGGCCGACAACATCGAGTACCAGGTCGCCAACGAAGTCATCGTGCTGACCGGCAATTACAAGGTCGACTCGCCCAAGGGCACCAACGCCGGCCAGCGCATGGTCTACAACACCAAGACCGGCAATATGCAGAGCGGCGGCGACGGCAGCCGCGTGCGCACGATCATCCAGCCCAAGACCGCAGCGCCGGCGGCAGCAGCGCCTGCGGCGGCGCCGGCCGCCAAGCCCGCGGCCAAGCCGCAGGGGAAGAAGTAATGCTGGTCGCCACCGGTCTGCGCAAGAAGTACAAGCAACGCGAAGTGGTCAAGGAATTCGGCCTCACGCTCGAGGCCGGCGAGGTGGTCGGCCTGCTCGGCCCCAACGGTGCCGGCAAGACCACCTGCTTCTACATGATCGTCGGCCTGGTCGAGGCCGATGCCGGGCGTATCGAGCTGGACGGCCGCGACCTCACCGCCGAACCGATGTACGCCCGCGCCAAGCTCGGTGTCGGCTATCTGCCGCAGGAGCCGTCGATCTTCCGCAAGCTCACCGTGGCCGACAACATCCGCCTGGTGCTGGAGCTGCGCGAAGAGCTGGATGGCGCCGGCCGCGAGAAGGAGCTGGTCTCGCTGCTGGAAGAGCTGCAGATCACCCATGTGGCCGACCAGCTCGGCGCCAGCCTGTCCGGCGGCGAGCGGCGGCGCTGCGAGATCGCGCGGGCGCTGGCGGCCAAGCCGCGCATGATGCTGCTCGACGAACCCTTTGCCGGCGTCGATCCGATTTCGGTCGGCGAGATCCAGCGCATCATCATCCACCTCAAGGAACGCGGCATCGGTGTGCTGATCACCGATCACAACGTGCGCGAAACCTTGGGAATCTGCGACCGCGCGTATATTCTCGCCGAGGGGGGCGTGCTGGCGCAGGGGGCACCAGATGCGCTGCTAGCCAATCCCGACGTCCGTCGCGTGTATCTGGGGGAAACTTTCCGCCTTTGAGCGCGTCGCCGCGCCATCGATTCTTCCAGTCAGTGCCCGCATGAAAGCCCGGCTCCAGACATCGCTAGGACAGCAGTTGGTCATGACGCCGCAGTTGCGTCAGGCGATCAAGCTATTGCAGATGTCCACCACCGAGCTGGAACTGGAAATCGCCGAAGCGGTGGAGACCAATCCGCTGCTGGAATGGGCCGACGAGGCCGCGCATGCGGCCAACGAGCTGCCGGTGGACGCGTCGTCGGCCGCCTCCACCGACGACACCCCGCGTGAGGAACCGGCACCGGCCGAGCGCGATGACGACTGGTCACAGGACGAACTGCAGTGGACCGGGTCGGGCAGCGGCGGCAGCTTCGACGACGACGAGTCCGGCGATGCCGCCGAGCGCGTGGCCGAATCCGAAACCTTGGCCGACCACCTGCTGTGGCAGCTGCACCTGTCCCCGCTGTCGCCACGCGACCGCCAGATCGGCGCGCTGCTGATCGATGCGCTGGATGAGGACGGCTACCTGCGCGAGCCGCTGTCGGCGATTCTGGAAACGCTGGCGCTCGGCGCGGCGGTGGACGAGGCCGAAGTGCTGACCGTGCTGCACCAGATCCAGCGCTTCGACCCGGTCGGCGTGGGTGCGCGCACTCTTGGCGAATGCCTGGCACTGCAGCTGGCGGTGCTCGACCCGGCCACTCCGGGGTGCGAGCTGGCGCTGCAGATCGTCGCCGGCCCGCTGGAGCGCCTGCCGCGCAGCGGCGTGGCCGGCCTGGCGCACGAACTCAAACGCTCCACCGCCGATGTCGAGCAGGCGGTCCAGCTGGTGCGCTCGCTGGACCCGCGCCCGGGCAAGCAGATCGGCGACCTGTCGCAGGACACCTACGTGGTACCGGACTGCGTGATCTGGCGCCAGCGTGGCGTGTGGCGGGCCTCGCTGGCCGGCCGCGCGCAGCCCAAGGTCACCATCCACCGCGGCTACGAGAACCTGATCCGCAGTTGCGGCGAGTCCGACGCCGGCTACCTGCGCGGTCAGCTGCAGGAGGCGCGCTGGCTGCTCAAGAGCCTGGAGGCGCGCGGCGAGACCCTGCTGCGGGTGGTGCGCTGCCTGCTGCAGCACCAGGCCGGGTTCCTGGAATTCGGCGCGCAGGCCCTGCGGCCGCTGACCCTGCGCGAGATCGCCGGCGAGCTCGGCCTGCACGAATCCACTATTTCCCGCGCGATCGCGCGCAAATACGTGCGCACCCCGCGCGGCACCATCGCGCTGCGCTCATTCTTCGCCTCCGGCATCGACACCGACAGCGGCGGCGAGGCTTCCAGCACCGCCATCCAGGCCATGATCCGGCGCCTGATCGAGGCGGAAAACCCGCGCAAACCGCTGTCCGACGCCAAGTTGGCCGATCTGCTGAAAACTTCCGGCGTACCAGTGGCGCGGCGCACCGTTGCGAAGTATCGTGAGGCCATGAACATTTCCGCCTCCCACGAACGCGTCCGTATCGCCTGACGTTGCATCCACCGCAACGCCGGCCTGCGCCGGGTAAGTCGGAGCACCGGAAAGGTTCATTGGCCCACCGACCAATGGAGGTATCCGATGCGTATCGAGACGTATGGCCACCAGCTTGAAGTGACCCCCGCGCTGCGGGAGTACGTGGCAAGCAAGCTGCAGCGACTGCAGCGCCATTTCGACCAGCACTGTGAAGTCCGAACCCAGCTGGCCGTTCGCAAGCCAGACCATCACGTGGTCGCCACCGTCAACCTCCCCGGTCGCACCCTGCACGCAGATGCCAGCGGCTCCAGCATGTATGCGGCCATCGACCTGCTGGTCGACAAGCTCGACCGCCTGGTGCTCAAGCACAAGGAAAAGAAATGTAACCACCATGCACGCGAGGTGCGCGACAATCCCGCATGACGCTTCCCGCTTGATGCCCTCATGCCTTTAACCGATCTGATGGCGGCCGTGCGCACCGTGGTGTCGCCGGCCGCCGATCGCGACACCGTCCTGCATGCCGCCGCCGACCTGCTGTCCTGCCGCCAGGCCGGTGCCGACGAGCTCTACGCCAACCTGTGCGAACGCGAGGCCCTGGGCAGTACCGCCATCGGCCACGGCATTGCCATCCCGCACGGGCGCTGCCCCAACCTCACCGAACCGCGTGGCGCCTTGCTGCGCTTGGACACGCCGGTGGCCTTCGGTGGCGACGAGCCGGTGGACCTGATCTTTGCGATGGCGGTGCCGGCGCACTACACCCACCAGCATCTGATGCTGCTGTCGGAACTGGCCGAGCGGTTCTCCGATGCGGACTTCCGTCAGCAGTTGCGCGCCGCCCCCAATGCCGACGCCTTGATGGCGCTGCTCACCGACGCACCGCCAGCACAGGCCAGCGCCGCATGAATACCAGCATCACCGCACGCGAACTGTTCGACCAGCAACGCGACAAGCTGGCGCTGCGCTGGGTGGCAGGCCAGAAAGGCGAGCACCGCGAGATCGAGGCCGGCAGCAACAACGCACGCCGCCCCTCGCTGGCCGGCTATCTCAACGTGATCTATCCCAACAAGGTGCAGATCCTGGGCACCGAAGAGCTGGCCTGGCTGGACTCGCTGGATGCGCGGCAACGCTGGGAAACCATCGAGAAGATCATCCAGGTGCAGCCGCTGGCGCTGGCGATCAGCAAGAACCAGTCCTGCCCGGAAGACCTGCGCGCGGCCGCCGACGAATCCAACACGCCGCTGTGGATCTCGCCCAAGCGCGGCCACGAGTTGCTCAATCACCTCTCCTACCACCTGGCGCGCACGCTGGCGCCGCGGGTCACGCTGCATGGCGTGTTCATGGAGATCTATTCGATCGGCGTGCTGATCACCGGCGAGGCCGGCTCGGGCAAGAGCGAGCTGGCGCTGGAACTGCTCAGCCGCGGTCACCGGCTGGTGGCCGACGACGCGCCCGAGTTCACCCAGATCGCCCCCGACGTACTCGACGGCACCTGCCCGGAACTGTTGCAGGACCTGCTGGAAGTGCGCGGCCTGGGCGTATTGAACGTGCGCGACATGTTCGGCGACACCGCGGTGAAGAAGAACAAGTACCTGCGCCTGATCGTGCACCTGACCCGCCCGATGACCGAGCCCACCCCGTCGGGCTACGAACGCCTGACCGGCGATTCCGGCAGCCGGCACGTGCTGGATCTGGACGTGCCGCTGATCACCCTGCCGGTGATGCCCGGGCGCAATCTGGCGGTGCTGACCGAAGCGGCCACGCGCCTGCATATCCTGCGCACCAAGGGCATCGACCCGGCGGCGATGTTCATCGCCCGCCACAGCAACCTGCTGGAGCGACGCACGCCATGAGTACCGCGCCCTCCACGTTGATGATCGTGAGCGGGCTGTCCGGCTCCGGCAAATCGGTCGCGTTGAAGACCTTCGAGGATCTGGACTACTACTGTTCGGACAACCTGCCGGTGGAGCTGCTGCCGGATTTCGTGCGCAGCCGCCTGCGCGGCAATCCGCTCGGCGACCAGCGCCTGGCGGTGGGCATCGATGTACGCAGCCGCAGCGACCTGACCCAGCTGGCGCAATGGCGCCAGGCCGCGCAGGAATACGGGATCGAGGCGCGGCTGCTGTTTTTCGAGGCTGGCGACGAGGCGCTGATCAAGCGCTATGCCGATACCCGCCGCCGCCACCCGCTGAGCCATCTGGGCCTGGCCTTGCCGGAAGCGATCACCCGCGAGCGGCAGTTGACCGAACCGCTGCGTACGCAGGCCGACGCCATCATCGACACCAGCGCGCTCAACGTGCACCAGCTGCGTCGCCGCGTGGTCACCGAATTCGCGCTCGGCAGCAGCGACCGGCTGTCGCTGCTGTTCGAATCGTTCGCCTACAAACGCGGCGTGCCGGCCGAGGCCGACTTCGTGTTCGATGCGCGCGTCCTGCCCAATCCGCATTGGGACCCGGAACTGCGCCCGCTGACCGGCCGCGATGCCGGCGTGCGCGAGTATCTGGACAAGGAACCGGACGTGGTGCGCTACAGCGCGCAGATCGTGGACCTGCTCGATACCTGGCTGCCACGGCTGCGCAACGACACCCGCAGCTACGTGACCATCGCCTTCGGCTGCACCGGCGGCAAGCACCGCTCGGTGTATCTGGCCGAACGGATGGCGCGGCATGCGCGCGAGCAGGGCTGGCCGGAGGTGGCGACGTTTCACCGTGAGCAGGATTGACGGGCGGGGATTGGGGAATCGGGATTGGGGAATCGTTAAAGCGGTGTCATGCGGCTTGAAATGTGCGAACGGTCGATGACAGCTGTGCTTTGAAGCTTGGCCTTGCGGGTTGGCCTCGGCATCGGGTCCCCGCCCCGCGCTTGCTGTCGAGGCTTTGATCTTGGTGGCTCATTTGGAGCTGCAGGCCGTCCTTGTCACTGCTGCTTCCTTAGTTTTGCTGCGGGCACAGATCTATCGGCCTGACGCAGGCATTGGGTTTGCGGGAAAAACTTTTGATCGGTGCATTCGTCTGCGCGTTCTGATCGGGGACTGCCTGGCAAGTGCGCGCTGCAGCGTTCGCTTGTGATGCGGTTCGCATTGGCAGACTCCGGACGTCGCGATCATTGCCATGCGGGCAGCGGCGCGCTTGCTGCATGCGCTGCACGCGACACGCTGCAGCGGTCCTAAACGGCTATTCATTTCGCAACACATCGGTGTCGGCAAACGCTATCGCGCGGTCATGCCGACCTGTTAACGTTTCGGCATGGCCTGTGGCATTCTCCTCATTACTCATCCCGGCATCGGCGCGGCGTTGTTGAACGTGGCGACGGGGCTGTTGCGGCAGTTGCCGCTGAAGACCGAAGCGTTCGATGTGCCGCTCGATGCAGACCTGGACGCCTTGTTGCCCCAGGCCTCGTCGGCGATGCGACGGGTCGACAGCGGCGACGGCGTGCTGGTCATGACCGACCTGTACGGCGCCAGCCCCAGCAATCTCGCCAGCCGGTTGGCAAAGCTCGGCACGCCGGTTCGCCGGGTGTCCGCGCTCAGCCTGCCGATGCTGCTGCGGGTGATGAACTACCCCGAACAAGGATTGCAGGAGCTGCCCGCCACCGCGGCGGCAGGCACCCGCAACGGAGCGATCATCGACGATGCTTGAACGCGAACTCATAGTTTCCAATCGACTCGGACTGCATGCGCGGGCAACCGCCAAGCTGGTGCAGACGCTGTCGTCCTATCGCAGCAACGCCACCCTGGCGGCCAAGGGCCGCGAGGTGAATGCCAAGAGCATCATGGGCGTGATGCTGCTGGCCGCCGGCCAGGGCACCAGCGTGGTGGTGCGGCTGGATGGCGAGGACGAAGCGCAAGCCCTGCAGGCGCTGGTGGACCTGTTCGAGCGTCGTTTCGACGAGGACAGCTGAGCATGCGCCGCGTCGGTGCGGGGCTGACCGACAGGGCGCGTCCGCGCCAGGGCCGCACATGAGCCTGCGTTTGCGTGGACATGCCGCCTCGCGCGGCAATGCACTCGGACGCGCGCGCGTGCGCCAGAGCCACACGCTGGAAGTGGCCGAACAACGCGTGCCTGCCAGCCAGGTGGAAACCCAGCTGCAGCGTCTGCACGTGGCGATCGACGCGGCACGCACCGAGATGCAGCAGCTGCGCGACCGCCTGCATGGCGCGCTTGCGCGCGAGGTCGGCGAATTCCTCGAACTGCATGCGCTGCTGCTCGACGACCCGGAACTGCTGCAAGGCCTGGACGAGTTGATCCGCACCCACCGCTACAGCGCCGACTACGCCTTGCGCGTGCAGCGTGACCGACTGGCGGCGGTGTTCGACGGCATGGAGGACGCCTACCTCAAGAGCCGCATGGACGACCTGGATCACGTCATCGGCCGCATCCATGCGTTCTTGCACAAGCGCGCGCCCGACCTCAAGGGCGTGGCCGGCGAGATCCTGGTCTGCGACAACGTGGCGCCGTCGGAGCTGGCGCAGCTGCAGGCGCAAGGGGTGGTCGGCATCGTCACCACCGCCGGCAGCGCGCTGTCGCACAGCGCGA
The DNA here is from genome assembly GCF_040202385.2 of Xanthomonas sp. WHRI 6108. Classification (NCBI taxonomy): domain Bacteria; kingdom Pseudomonadati; phylum Pseudomonadota; class Gammaproteobacteria; order Lysobacterales; family Lysobacteraceae; genus Xanthomonas; species Xanthomonas sp. WHRI 6108. The sequence goes on from NZ_CP168198.1 coordinate 3,240,769, forward strand.
TCCTGGCGCGCAGCCTGCACCTGCCGCTGGTGGTGGGGGTGAGCGATGCGGTCCAGCGGATCGACGATGGCGATGTGTTGATCGTCGATGCCGGCTCCGGCCAGGTGATCGTCGATCCCAAGCCCGAGCATCTGCGCGACTACCGCGAGCGCCTGCGCGCGCTGGCCAAGGAACAGCGCGAACTGGGACGGCTGCGCTCCAAACCCACGCGCACACGCGACAACGTCGATATCACGCTGCTGGCCAATGCCGAATCGCTGGAGGACGTGGCCAAGGCGCACGCGCTCGGCGCCAGCGGCCTTGGCCTGTATCGCACCGAATTCCTGTTCCTGCAGCGCAGCGAGTTGCCGGACGAAGAAGAACAGTTCCACACCTATCGCGACACCGTGTTGGGCATGAGCGGGCGACCGGTCACCATCCGCACCCTGGATCTGGGCGCCGACAAGGCCGACCGCACCGGCCTGACCTTGAGCGATGAGGACAACCCGGCGCTGGGCTTGCGCGGGGTGCGGTTGTCGCTGGCCCGCCCTGCGGTGGCGCAGGCGCAGTTGCGCGCGATCCTGCGCGCCTCCGGCTACGGGCCGGTGCGCATCCTAGTGCCGATGGTCAGCGGCCGCGAGGAAGTCCAGCTGCTGCGCCGGCAGATCAAGAAGCTGGCCGCGCAATTGCGCGAACAAGGCCACGAGATCGCCGAGCACATTCCGCTGGGCGCGATGATCGAAGTGCCGGCTGCGGCCCTGGCGCTGGACTGCTTTATCGACGACATCGATTTCCTGTCGATCGGTACCAACGATCTGGTGCAGTACCTGCTCGCGGTGGATCGCAACAACGAGGCACTGGGCGAGCTGTATTCGCCGTTGCATCCGGCGGTGCTGCGCCTGATCGCGCAGGTGATCGCCACCGGGCGCGCGTACGCCAAGCCGGTGGCGGTGTGCGGCGAGATCGCGGGCGACCCGCGTTTCGTGCCGATGTTGCTGGCGCTGGGGCTCACCGAGTTCAGCCTGCATCCGGCCACGCTGCTGGAAGTGCGCCGTGCGGTGCGCGACATCCACCTGGGCGAGTTGCGGGTGCAGGGCGACAAACTGCTGCGCGCGCGCGACCGCAAGGGCATCGAGAAGTGGCTGGCCACCGTCGCGCAGGGCCTGGCGCGCTAAGCGATCGCGTCATCGCGCGGGCGATGTTCTAACGCGTTGCGAGCGGCACTGTATGTTTCGTCACCGTGCGCAAGCGATAATGCCGTGCTGACTCAGCAGCGCGTCTTCCATCGGGACGTGTCCACTCTTCCAGGGAGCCGCGCATGGCCGAAGCCGTCCGCCACGACAAGACCGCGCGCCAGCTGCGACTGCTGTCCGATGCGCTCGATAGCGGACGCCTGGGCCCGGTACGCCGGCTGGTCAATACGCTGGCGCCGGCGGAGATCGGCAACCTGCTGGAGTCGCTGCCGCCCGGCAAGCGCGAAGTGGTGTGGGGGCTAGTCGACCCGGAAGACGACGGCGAAGTGCTGCTGCATGTCGGCGATGAAGTGCGCGAAAGCCTGCTGGCCGACATGGACACCGACGAGATCGTCGCCGCGGTCGAAGACCTCGACATCGACGATCTGGCCAATCTGGTCGAAGACCTGCCCGACACCGTCATCGACGAAGTGCTCAAGTCGATGGACCGCGAGAACCGCGAGCGGCTCGAACAGGTGCTGTCGTACCCGGAGGACACTGCCGGCCGCCTGATGAATCCGGACGTGGTGACGGTGCGTGCCGACGTCAATGTCGATGTGGTGCTGCGCTATCTGCGCCTGCGCGGCGAGCTGCCCGACCACACCGATCACCTGTACGTGGTGAGCCGGCGCCATCAGTACCTGGGCCGGGTGTCGCTGGCCGCGCTGGTCACCCACGAGGACAGCACGCCGGTCAATCGCCTGATCGACGACGAACAACCGGCGATCGATGTCGGCGATGGCTCCGACGAGGTCGCACGGCGCTTCTCGGACCACGACTGGATCTCCGCGCCGGTGGTGGACGACAACAACATCCTGCTCGGCCGCATCACCATCGACGACGTGGTCGACATCATCCGCGAACAGGCCGAACACCAGGCCATGAGCGCGGCCGGTCTGGACGAGGACGAGGACATGTTCAGCCCGGCGCGGCGCGCCTTCCGCCGCCGCCTGATCTGGCTGGGCATCAACCTGTGTACCGCGTTCATTGCATCCAGTGTGGTCAGCCGCTTCGAAGGCACGATCGAGAAGCTGGTGGCGCTGGCGGCGTTGATGCCGATCGTGGCCGGCATGGGCGGCAACGCCGGCACCCAGGTGCTGGCCCTGATGGTGCGCGGCCTGGCGCTGGGCCAGATCGGCTCTTCCAACGTGATGACCCTGCTCAAGAAGGAGCTCACCGTCGCGCTGATCAACGGCCTGGTGCTGGGCGTGGGCCTGGGCCTGATCGTGCTGGCCTGGTTCCAGCAGCCGATGCTGTCGCTGGTGATCGGCACCGCGCTGACCTTGAATATGCTCACCGCCGCATTCGGCGGGGTGCTGGTCCCGGTGACGCTGAAACGCCTTGGCTTCGATCCGGCATTGGCCGGCGGGGTGATCCTGACCACGCTGACCGACGTGATGGGGTTCCTGAGCTTCCTCGGCCTGGCGACGCTGATCCTGCTGCCGTAGTCGCCGTGTCGGGCCATGACGATCAACGTTGTACCGAGCACACCGCAGCGACAATCAGATGAATATTCGACAGAAATCGCCGCAGCGCGACATGCCAGCACAGCTGCATGCGGCGATACTGCGGGTATGTCATCGGTCTGGGGGTGTGCGTGATCCGTCGTTGTCTTGTTCTTGCGATTCTTGCGCTGCTGCTGGCCGGCTGTTCCAGCATGGCTGAGCGCCACCACGACGGGCGCCGCGGCCATTTCGTCACCCGCACGCTGCAGCTGGAAGGACGGCTCTACCGCTATCAGGTGTTCGTGCCGACCTCCAAGGCGCCGCAACCACGCCCCATCGTGCTGTTCCTGCATGGCTCGGGCGAACGCGGCGACAACGGGCGCGATCAGGCAGAAGTGGGCGTCGGGCCTTACCTGAGCGAACACACCGCCGAGTTCCCGGCGCTGGTGGTGCTGCCGCAGGTGCCCGATGACGAGGAGTGGCTGGGCATCAATGCACGCATGGCGATCGCCGCGCTGGATGCGGCCAGCGCCGAATTCGGTGCCGACCCGCAGCGCACCTATCTCACCGGCATCTCGATGGGCGGCTATGGCGCCTGGGAAATCGGCCTGATGCAGCCGCAGCGCTTTGCCGCGATCGTGCCGATCTGCGGTGCGCTCAAGGCGCCACGCGATGAGCGTCGCACGCTCTACGTCAGCCTGGTGGCCAAGGAAGCCGACCCGTACACCGCTGCGGTCACCCAACTCAAACACGTGCCGATCTGGATGTTCCATGGCGCCAAGGACGACTCGGTGCCACCGCATGACGACCGTGCGCTGTACCGCGCCGCCAAGGGCATCGGCGCCAACGTGCGCTACAGCGAATATCCGGACGGCAACCACAACGCCTGGGATGCGACCTACGCAGACCCGGCGATGTGGGAGTGGATGTTCAAGCAACGCCTGCGCTGAGCGGGCGGCGCATCGCGCCGATGCGGTCTGCGCCCGCTCAGTGGTGATAGCCGGTATCGGCGGTGATCTTGCCGCGGAACACGCGGTACGACCACACCGTGTAGCCCAGGATCAGCGGCAGCAGCACCACCAAACCGATCAGTGCGAACAGCTGCGACGACGGCGGCGCGGCGGCCTGCCAGATGGTGTAGACCGGCGGCACCAGATACGGCCACATGCCCAGCACCAGGCCGAGGAAACCGAGCACGAACAGGCCCATCGCCAGCAGGAACGGCGGCGTATCCGGCCGCCCCGCTTCGGTGCAACGCCAGAGCGCGAAGCCGACGATGGCGACCAGCACCGGCACCGGCATCAGCCACAGGTAGTGCGCGCCGCTGAACCAGCGGTCCATCACATGCGATTGCAGCGACGGCAACCACGCACTGACCAGGCCGATGAAGATCAGCACGCTGATGGTCAGCGGCCGGCTCAACTGCCGCGCGAGCTGCTGCACATGACCTTCGGTCTTGAGGATCAGCCAGGTGCTGCCGAGCAGCGCGTAGCCGAACACCAGCGCCGCGCCGGTCAGCATCGCGAACGGACTGAACCAACCCCAGATGCCGCCGACGTAGCGGTCGTCTTCGATCGGCAGGCCCTGCACCAGCGCGCCCAGGATCACGCCCTGCGCAAACGTGGCCAGGATCGAGCCGGCAGCGAAGGCATTGCTCCACAGCCGCCGCGAGCGATGCGCCTTGAAGCGGAACTCGAACGCCACCCCGCGGAACACCAGCGCCATCACCATCAACAGCACCGGCAGATACAGCGCCGACAGGATCACCGCATACGCCTTGGGAAACGCCGCCAGCAGCCCTGCCCCGCCCAGCACCAGCCAGGTCTCGTTGCCGTCCCAGATCGGCGCGGCGGTATTCATCATCAGATCCAGCTGCGCTTCGTCCTTGCGGAACGGCGCCAGGATGCCGATGCCGAGCACGAAGCCGTCCAGCACCACGTACATCAGCACCCCGAAGCCGATCACCGCGAACCACGCCACCGGCAATACGCTGCTCATGTCCATCATGCGGCTCCGTCGATCGGTTCGTCGGCCGCCGACAGCGGCCGTGCCGGGGTGTGTTCGCCGTGGTCCAGCTGCGGCGCGTCATGCGGGGTCGGGCCGATCTTGCCGATCTTGACCAGGTACCAGATGCCCCAGCCGAACACGAACGCATAGCCGACCACGTACACCGCCAGCGAGATTGCGGTCATCAGCGTCGATTGCGGGCCCACGGCATCGGCAGTGCGCAACAGCCCATAGACCACATACGGCTGCCGCCCCATCTCGGTGACGAACCAGCCCGACACCAGCGCGATGAAGCCGCTCGGCAACATCCAGCGCCAGGTCGCCAGCAACCAGCGCCACTGCAGCAACTTGCCGCGCCACCAGGCGAACGCCGAGACCCAGGCCACCAGCAGCATCAACGAGCCCAGCCCGACCATGATGCGGAAGGCGAAGAACACCGGCAGCACCGGCGGGCGATCGGCCGCCGGCACCGAGGTCAGCGGCGCGATGCTGCCTTCCGCACTGTGGGTCAGGATCAGGCTGCCCAGGCGCGGAATCGCCACCTCGTAATCGTTGCGCTCGGCCTGCGCATTGGGCAGCGCGAACAGCACCAGCGGAAACCCCTTGCCCTGGCCTTCGTCATGCCAGTGCGCTTCCATCGCCGCGATCTTCATCGGCTGGTGCTTGAGCGTGTTCAAGCCATGCATGTCGCCGACGAAGATCTGCAGCGGCACGGTGATCGCCGCGAAGGCCACCGCCAGCTTGAGCATGCGCAGCCCGGCCTCGCGGTGCACGCCGCGATGCAGATACCACGCCCCCACCGCACCGACCACGAAGCAGGTGGTGATGAACGAGCCCAGCGCCATATGCGCAAGCCGGTACGGGAACGAGGGGTTGAAGATGATCTTCAGCCACGCCACCGGATGCACGATGCCGTTGACCACCTCATAGCCGGCCGGAGTCTGCAGCCAGCTGTTGGACGACAGGATCCAGAACGTGGAAAACAGCGTGCCCAGCGCCACCATGCAGGTCGCCAGGAAATGCAGGCGCTCGGAAATACGCCCCCAGCCGAACATCATCACGCCCAGGAAGCTGGCTTCGAGGAAGAACGCGGTCAGCACCTCGTAGCTCAACAGGGGGCCGATCACGCTGCCGGCGATCCGGCTCAGCTCCGGCCAGTTGGCCCCGAACTGGAAGGCCATCACGATGCCGCTGACCACGCCCATGCCGAACGACACCGCGAAGATCTTCTGCCAGAAGAAATACAGCTCGCGCCACACCGGCAGCCGGGTGCGCAGCCAGCGCCATTCGAGAAATGCCAGCAGGCTGGACAGCCCGATGGTGAACGCGGGAAACAGCACGTGGAATGCGATGACGAATCCGAACTGGATCCGCGATAACAGCAAGGCATCCATGGAGAATCCTCCAGGAAAAAGATGGGGCAGCATCAGCGCACAGGTTGCAGGTCGATTGCCGAACACCAGTGCCGGTCGATCGCGACCTCTGCGCTACGGGATCATGATAAGGACGGTCGTGCTCGTTCCCGATGCGACACGGCGTCGCATCTGCGGCAAATTGCCGCGCTTGTGCAGCCAGCAGCGGCCCACAACCCGCAGCGGTTGGTCGTCAGGTGGGCGCGGGTGGCGCGCCCGGAACCGCAGCGCGGGCGTGGCTCATGCCGATTCGTAGCACCGGCCGCGCCTGCCTGACGTTGTAGCCTTGTTGGCCCTCTCGGCGATGCTACACCCGGTGTGCACTGCAGCGCGCATTCCTTGCACGCAGACGCGTTGCACACAGGCCGGTCACCGCGATGCACCCGGCTCTCGCAGATACACCGGCACGCGATGGAAGGTCACCGCGCTGCCCCACCGCATCCGCACGCAGGGCACCGGAGAACGCTACGGCCGCACCCGCTCCCAGACCCGCAGGAAATTACCGCTGTACACATCGACGATGCGTTGCGTGGGCCAGCCGGCATCCAGCATCGCCTGCGTGAGCCTGGGCAGATCCGCGCCGCTGCGCAGACCGGTCGGCAGGCTGGAAATGCCCCCATCGAAATCGCTGCCGAAACTCAGGTGTTTCCACGGATCCTCGACAATCCCCATGGCAGCGATCTGTCGGGCGAAGGCTTCGTAGTAGCCGACGACAAAGGCGAGATCGGCATCCATGTTCGGCTTGCCGTCGGCCAGATAGGCATGTTGCAGAAAGTACGGCGCCAGGATGACGCTGATGCAGCCACCGGTCTGGACGATGGCGCGGATCGCCGCGTCGTCGAGCCCGCGGTCGAGATGACGCGACGGCCGCGTTTCGGCGCCACGGGTGACACTGCGCGAGGCGGCATGCGAGGCGAAGGCCGGCACATTGCGACGGATGCAGATGGCGCAGGCATCGAGGACGCCCTGGCTGGAGGTGTGCGAAAGATCCACCAGCAGTCCGGCATCGATGCAGCGCTCCACGACCTTGCGGCCGAATTCCGACAGCCCCGCGCCCTCGATCCCGCGCCACGGATTGAGCGGCGCATAGCCGGCCTGGGAGATGTCGGTATGGCTGAAATGGTTGAGCGTCACACAGGCGGCGCCGGCCCTGGCAGCGATGTCCAGGCGCTCCAGCCGCAGCGCCTGGCTGCGGACTCCGCGTGGGCCGAGCATATGCGCGCCCTCCAGCGACAGGATGGCGCAGCAAAGACCCTCGGCCCGAACCGCGCGCAGCTCGGCGGCGCTGCGTGCCAGCCGCATCCGACCCTTGCTCGCGACCACCATCTCCTCGACATAGCGCTGATGCTCCACCCAGTTGTTCCAGGGGTCGAGAAACGGCGCACCGAAGAGGTTCTCCCACAACGCGTGGGCGCTGAAGCAGGCAGCGCCGTAGCCGCCGGCCAGAAAGTCCGGTCCGCTGACGTGGTACATCAGCGGTTGGTTGCGACCTCTTGGCGAGGTCTTGGACATCAGCCAGAGGATCAGCGAGCGTCGCTGCGCTTTCCAATCGCCCTTCCAGTAATCGAAGCCACCCAGGCGCGACAGATACAGGGAGTCCAGATGCGTATCGACCGGATAGGCCAGCGCATGCACTGCCTCCAGTGTGCGGGCGGCAGGCAAGGCAGCAGAATTCTCGGACGAAACGGCATGCATGCACGAACCCGGCGATGATTGCTGAAACAATCAAGGAATGAAGCGATGCATTTTCATCGTCGCGCGCTGGCGCGCCGATGATTCCAGCCAACCAATGCAACGAACAGAATCGGCCGAATGACAGTAGCCGAGCTGGATCGGCAGATCCAGCCACTCGCCTGTCTAATGGAGAAGGAAACCGCAAGACTGCTTGCGTGTTCTCGCTTCGACGGTGTGCAACAGCGCACTGCCGCCGTGGTTGCGCCGCTGGACGATCACGCACTCAGCCGCGTTGACCTATACGCTCATGTCCGCGCACGCACGCGTCGCGCCACTTCGCTGACCACGGCGATGAAGACAGTCAGACCGACCATCGACAGGAACTGCGCGCGGGTGTCCGCCGAAGACGCCAGCAGCACGAAGATCACCGCCAGGATCGCCAGGGCCAGCAGGGTCAGAAACGGATAACCCCGCATGCGGAACGGCAACGCGATGCCGACGCGGTCGGCGCGTGCGCGCAGGATCAGCTGCGACAGCAGCGAGATCGTCCACACCAGCAGGCAGGTGGCGCCGACGATGTTGAGCAGCATCGGCAACACCTTGTTGGGGTACAGCAGTTCCAGCGCGGCTGCGGCAAATCCGAACAGCACGCTGGCGATGACCGCCACCAGCGGCACCTGCTCGCCGCTGGTCCTGCCAAGCAGCCGTGGCGCTTCGCCGCGCTGGGCTAACGAGAAGATCATCCGCGAGGCGCCGTACAGATTGGCATTGAGCGCCGACAGCAAGGCCACCACGGCGACCAGGGTGATGGCGGTGGCCGCGCCGGGAATGCGCGCCACCTCCAGCACGGCGGCAAACGGCGAGCTGAGCGCCGCGCTGGTCCACGGCACCACCGCCACGATCACGCTGATCGAGCCGATGTAGAACACCAGGATGCGCCAGGCCACGGTGCGAATCGTGCGTGCCAGGCTGCGGCCCGGGTCGGCGGTTTCCGCAGCGGCCACTGCCACGATTTCGGTGCCGCCGAAGGCGAACACCACCACCAGCAACGCCGAGCCAATGCCGGCCAGCCCCTTGGGTGCGAATCCGCCGTTCTGGGTGAAGTTGGACAGCCCCGGCGACACCACGCCGGGCAACCAGCCGGCCAGCAGGGCCACACCGATCAGCAGGAACACCACGATCGCAACGACCTTGAGGATGGCGAACCAGAATTCGAACTCGCCGAAATTGCGCACGCCGAGCAGATTGATCGCCGTGAAGGTGGCCATGAACACCACCGCCAGCAATGGCACCGACAACGCCGGCCATACCGAGGCGAGCAGGCCCGCCGCGCCGACCGCTTCGGCGGCGATCACCACCACGATCTGCAGCCACCACAACCAGCCCACCGTCGCACCGGCGGTCGGCCCCATCGCGTCGGCTGCGTATACCGAAAACGCACCGCTGGCCGGCTTGGACGCGGCCATTTCGCCCAACGCGTTCATCACGATGATCACCAGCGCTCCGGCGATCAGGTACGACACCAGCACTGCCGGCCCCGCCGCGTGGATCCCCACGCCCGAGCCCAGGAACAGCCCGGCGCCGATCGCCGTGCCCAGGCCCATCATCATCAATTGCCGCGGTTTCAGCGCGTGGCGCAAGGTGGGCGCGGCGGACGGAGCGTGCTCAGCAACGGGATCGGTTGGAAGCGGCATGGACGGGCTTGCATGGATGGGATCGCGACACGATACCGCGTCGCGGCGCCTGCCGCGCCTCTTGACGCCGGCGCCGGAGCGAGGTCGATCAACCTTGGGGGCGCTTGCCTGCATCCACCGCCAGGGATCACCGCCACGTGCAACCACCGGTGGCCGCCGTGCCTGGCCGCGAACCGGCCAGGCGCGAACCAGCTGCATCCCACAGACAAGAATCCCCGGCCAGGCCGGGGATCCATGTGACCGCACCCTGTTGTCGCTTACTCGGCCAGGTTGGTGCCCGCACCGGCGGTGGCGATCACCTTGGCCTTGACCTGTGCGGCCGGGGTGATGCTGTAGGTGTAGCCCAGCGGTTCGGGGAACACCTTGGTGGTGATCCAGTTGGTGGCGTTGGCGTACGGCTTGCTGCCATCCGGGGTGCCCCAGGTGATGCCGCTGCCGACGTAGTTGTTGATCAGGTCCCAGTAGCCGATCTCGCTGCTGTCGCGCGAGGTCACCGGGTTCTTGATGTTCTCGAAGTAGTTGGACTCGATCTTGGCCACCCCGCCCATGCGCACGTTGATGCCCGAGGTGGTGACGTTGTTGAAGTAGTTGTTGTAGATGTGGCTCAGCCCACGCCGTTGCAACGGCACGCGCGATTCGACGTTCTCGAAGCGGTTGTGGTGATAGGTGGTGCGCGCAGCCGAATTCTTGGTGTCGCTGTCGCTGTATCCGTTGAGCGCGACCTTCTGGTAGTTGTAGACGTGGTTGTAGGACACGGTGACGTGATGGACGCCCTTCTTCATGTCGATGCCGCCATCGAAAGACGCATCGCCGGCGCCCGAGCACTTGGTCAAGGAGGCGAACACGGTGTTGTGGTCGACCCAGATCTTGGACGGCGAGCCGCTGGAATTGCCTTCCAGCGAGATCGAGTCGGCATCTTCACCGCCCTGCAGCAGGCCGATGGTCATGTTCTGGATGATGACGTTGCTGGAGTTGCCCACCACCCAAAGCCCGAAGTTGGCCGACGAGCCGTTGGCCCCCTTGATGGTGATGTTGCTCTTGTTCTTGATCTGCACGGTCTTGGCCGGCAACTTCCACTGCGCGCAGACGTCCTTGATGCTGCTGAAGTCGAACTTGCCGGTGTAGTTGAGCACCAACCCGCCGCTGCCGGAATAACTGTCGATCGCAGCCTGCATCGCCTCGAAGGTGGTCACGGTGACCGGTGTCTTGTTGCCGCCGCCGGTGGTGCCGGCACCGTACCCGACCGGGCCGGCGATGGCGCCCGCAGCGCAGGCGGACAGGGCAAGCGCAACTGCGCCCTGAAATGTCTTGATGATCATGCAGCCTCTCCCAAAGTGTGGAAAAGCGATGCGTGCTGCCTGCGCCGGAGCGACGACAACAGCAAAGCGGTGCGTGGGGGCCGCATTCTTCGCGCGATTTAACACATAAAACAATTATCCATCACTGAAACTTTGACGCACCACGGTGTTCTCCGTGCAGGACATGCAAAAGAGACAGCACGAGACACCCGGGACAAGACACCATTGTGGCGTGCACGGTGTTTTGCTCTGTATGCAGATGTGTTTTTCATGCATGCAAACGCAGGCCGATGCCGGTTTGCTCACGCGCGCTTTCGACCGCAGTTGCTGGTGGCAAATGCGTTTTCTAAGCATCGAAGTGCGACACACAATGCTGCGCGGTGGTCACTGCACACGAACGTGTGTTGTGAGCGTCATTGGTGCGTAGCAGCAGCGCCATCGCAGGCACATGCGGTCTGCGAGGCTTGTGAGGTTTGTGTGGTTTACGCCACGTCAGATGGCGCTTTGCAGAAGACGATGCGTGCTTGCGCTTTTGGCGCAATCGCGACAATGGGCGAGCACTGGCGCTACGACCAGCCTCTTTCGACATTGTCAGGCCGCTTCGGTCCGACCACGTGGTGCGTCAGGTGGTGTTCGACCGTAGCTGGCAATCCGCATTGGATGTGTCGGCTCAACGACACGCGGTTGAGGCACAGCTGCGTGTATCGACAGGGGGACTCTTCAATCATTGCTCGCGCTGACGCATGTAATGCGCAAGCAAGGCAGCGCATGCTCAATCGCGACGCGTCGCAGCGGCGCACCGCAGCCGGGCACGCTCAGCTTCACGGCACTTACATACACCCCACCCCATCCACTCAAACAGCGCGGCTGGCCTGTATGGAGGCATGCACCAGCTGCTCGCCGGGCCACGGCGTCTGGTCGTCGAGGAAGTTGCCGACCAGGCGCATGCACGCCGGGCGTTCTTCCACATGTGGCATATGGCTGGAATTGGCGAACACATGCCACCGCGCGTCCGGAATCAGGCGTGCGTACGGCTCCACCGTTTCCGGTGTGGCCTCATCGTACTTGCCCGACAGCACCAGCGTGGGCGCGTTGATGCGATGCAGGCGCTCGATGATGCTCCAGTTGCGCAGGCTGCCGACCACGTGAAATTCGGTCGGGCCGTTCATGGCGTGATACACGGTCGGGTCGGCATCGATGGCGGCGAAGGTGCGCGCCACTTCGGCAGGCCAGGGCAGCACGCGGCAGACGTGCTGGGCGTAGAACACCTGGCTTGCGGCGCGATAGGCCGGGTCGTCCAGGGTGCCGGCCGCTTCGTGCGCGTCCAGCGCCGCCTGGATGTCCTCGGGCAGGCGCGCACGCAGCCGCAGCGCCGCAGCGCGCCACAAGCCCATCGATGCCGGGGAGTTGGCGATCACCAGCGCACGCAGGCCGGCCGGCCGCCGCACCGCATGCTCGGCCGCCAGCATCCCGCCCCAGGACTGCCCGAGCAGCGCGTACTGCGACAACCCCAACTGCGTGATCAAGGCCTGCAACTCGTCCAGAAACAGCCCCACCGTCCAGAAACCGGGGTCTGCATCGGGAAGATGGGTGGACTTGCCGTTGCCGAGCTGGTCGTAATGGATCACCGCGCGGCCATTGGCCGCCAGGTCCTTGAAGCTGTCCACATAGTCATGGGTGCAGCCGGGGCCGCCGTGCAGCACGATCAGCGGGCAGGCGTCGCTGCGCAGGTCGCCGGTGATGCGGTACCAGGTCCGGTACCCACGGAATTCGACGTAACCCTCGGTGGACTGCATGACCTGCGCCTGCTAACGGCAAGAATGAGCGCCGAGCCTAGCGAGGCAACCGCCGCGCGTTAACTGGCAAAACTCCCAGGTTCGTGGCGCTTTCGAAGATCGGGGCCGGCTGCGCGGGCGATGCGATCCAGCTGAACGCGTATTTGGTCGCCAGGACGGGCATCAATCAGGGCAGAGATTGCGCCTGCCGATCGCAAATTCTCGCCGCAGCGAAATCGTCTATCGCGGCATGTCGCCGCAGCCGAGCACGTCGGGCTTACGGCTCCAGCAATCGATAGTGCATGCCGCGCACGACGGCCTCGACGCGATTGCGCGCGCCCAGCTTGCGCGCTGCCGAGTTCAGATGCAGGTTCACCGTGGCGGTGGAACGGTTGAGCGCAGCGGCGATGCTCTTGGCTGTCAGCCCCTTGGCCGAATACTGCAGGCATTCGCGCTCGCGGCGGGTCAGCACGATGTGGTGGCAGCGGCGTTCCTGCGGATCGAGCAGTTCCTGCGCGCGTGCCTGGAAGGTATGCGCCAGCAGCAGGAATGGCGACAGCTGCGCTTCGGCCAGCCGTGGCGCCTCGGCCGCGACCGCATCGACCGCAGCACTGAATGTCGCGAACGCGCCACCCGGCAGGTGCAGGGGCACGGTGACACCGGTTCCCATACCGCTATCGCACAGATAACGCGTGACCTGCCGATGCTGGCTGCCGACGTATTCCACGCCCTCCATCTCGCCGTCGCTGCGGTAGGACCACACGAATGGCGTGGTGCGGCGCGTCGCACGCTGCTGCACGGGGTCGTGCTGGTAATAGCCGTGCTCGCACCAGATGTGCTGCATGTCGCCCGGCGCATTGCGCTGCATGAACACCGACGGGGTGATCAATGCCCCTTCCAGACTCAGGGGGACCGGCGCGTAGTCGTAGACCAGTGACTGGAAGCCCAGCCCGCAGACGTCGGAAAACACCCGGTCCAGGCAGGCATTGAGCGTGTGCAGCGCCTGCAGGTCGCGGCCCAGGCTGGCCAGAGTGTCGAACATGTGGGGTCCTTCGGTGTCGACGTACGCCGCTGGATGACATCCGGCATGGAAAACCTAGCATTTTTACCAATGGATGGGCTTGGCGGCCACATTATCGTCACAATGCCAGTCAGCTGGCTGCACTGCAGCATCGACCTGCAGACGCTCCCACGGCGCCTGCGTCGCGACTCGGCATCCCTTTCAGCGGACACCTGCATGACCGACACCCCCCGCCGCAACGATGCGGCCGCGCTGGAACGCTTTGGCTACACCCAGGAGCTCAAGCGGCAGCTGACGCTCAAGGACCTGCTGATCTACGGGCTGGTATTCATGGTGCCGACCGCGCCGTTCTCCATTTTCGGCGGCGTGTTCGACATCAGCGCCGGGATGGTGCCGCTGACCTACCTGCTCGGCTTCGTGGCGATGCTGTTCACCGCGTTGAGCTACCAGCAGATGTCGCAGGCGTTTCCGGTCGCCGGCTCGGTGTATGCGTATGTGGGACGCGGCCTGAGCAGCGGCATGGGCTTTCTGGCCGGCTGGGCGATCCTGCTGGATTATCTGCTGGTGCCAACCCTGCTCTACGTGGTCGGCGCCAACGCCATGCACAACGTGTTGCCGGCACTGCCGCAGCCGGCGTGGATCGCCTTCTTCGTGGTGCTCAACACGCTGGTCAACCTGCGCGGCATTGAAACTACCGCGCGTGCCAATCGCTTCTTCCTCTACGCGCAGCTGGTGGTGCTGGCGGTGTTCGTGGTGCTGGCCAGCCTGGCGATCCAGCGTGGCGTCAATGGTGCGCACTGGAACCTGCGTCCGTTCTACAACCCGCAGGCCTTTTCGCCGCAGCTGATCTTCAGCGCCTTGTCGGTGGCGGTGGTGTCGTTCCTGGGCTTCGATGCGATCTCCACGCTGTCCGAAGAAGCCCGTGGCGGCAATCGCGTGGTCGGGCGCGCGACCCTGCTGGCGCTGTTGCTGGTGGCGGGCTTGTTCGTGCTGCAGACCTGGCTGGCCGCGCTGCTGCAGCCCACCCTGCAACGCTATCCCGACGCGCAGGCCTCCAACGATGCGTTCTTCGAGATCGGGCGCCTGATCGCCGGGCCGTGGTTGCAGATCGTCATTGCGCTCACGGTCGCGATCAGTGCGGCGATCGCCAACGCGTTGGTGGCGCAGGCGGCCACCTCGCGCCTGTTGTTCGCCATGGCGCGCGACCGCCAGCTGCCGGCCTTTCTGCGCTACATCCATCCACGCACCGGCGTGCCGCAGCGCGCCATCCTGCTGGTGGCAGGCCTGAGCATGGTGCTGGGCGAAGTCTTCGTCGGACAGATCGCGCTGCTGTCCTCGTTGTGCAATGTCGGCGCACTGACCGCCTTCATCCTGTTGCACGTGGCGGTGCTGTGGCATTTCCGCGGGCAGGGCCGCCGCGTGCTGTTGCATGTCGCCACGCCGTTGATCGGCATCGTGATCCTGGCCTATGTGCTGATCAATGCCGACCAGCATGCGCAACTCGGCGGCACGGCCTGGATGGTGGTCGGGCTTGCAGTGTTGGCGTTTTTGAAAGCCAGCGGTCGCTCGACCGACTTCCGCGCCAGCGACGCGTTGGAATAATCCGTCGCGAGCCGATATGCAGCCTTGCTGCTGGCTGCCGGCGTGCGTCGACATGCCTGCTTGCAGGGACGTAGCGCGCGCCTTGTTAAAGCCCGCCGAGGTTATGCGCAGTCGCCATCCCGCATGCAGCGTAGCTACCTGCATCGCCTGACAGCTTGATCAAGGCGGCGCTGCCGGTGCGCTGCGCGACCGCAGTTGCCGCAGGTAGAGCGGCGTACGTGTTGCAGATATGCGGCGCCATGCGCATGCGCAACGCTACTGGCAGGCGCGCACACGTCAACTGCTGCATGCAAAACACGATGATCTTTTTATCGAATGCCAATCTCTGAACGAGATTTTCAGCACATATTCAGCTTTAAACATTCGCTAGTCTCGTTCGGCGCCAACGATGGCGCCCGCACGCTGTGGCCCCCGCTGCAGCCTGTCGTTCCCTGATGAGAAGGACTACCCATGAATCGCAAGAATGCCTTGTACCTGGCGCTGTTTTCCGCCGTTTCCGGCGCTGCACTGGCAACGCCGCCGACCGAAATGGATGCGGCGCCGGTGAGTACCGCGCCGCAGGCGGCCAAGCTCGGCGCGGCGACGTTGCAGTCGGCAAGTCTGCGTGGCGGCATCCTGCCCACGCGTGTGGTGCAACTCACTGCGCCCACCAGCACCGAGATCGGTCGCGTGCGTGAGCGTCGCATCGCACAGGTCAAACATGGGCAGCCCTTGCAGATCGGGTTTTCGCGCGCGGTTGCCAAGCCTTTGGTGAATCTGGCCACGCTTGATTGGCAGATGGCCAAAGACGGCTCACGCGTGGCGACCCTGAAGGTCGGCTCCGCGCAGGCGGCCTCGCTGCGTGCATCGCTGATCCTGCGTGGTGCCGGAGCCACGCCGGGCGATCCGTCCAAGGTGACGCTGCGCTTTGCCGGCGACGATGGCCGGGTGTTCGAGCAATCCGGTGCCAGCTTCGCCGCCAGCGGCGACGCCATCGGCTGGTCGCCCACCGTCAGCGGCGAGAATCTGTTGGTGGAGCTGTCGCTGCCGGCCGGCCAGTATCCGGAGAACTTCAGCCTGAGCATCCCGCAGCTGTCGCACCTGGATATCAGCCCCACCGCCAGCGCGCGCGACATGATGACCATCGCCATCGGCGAGAGCGATTCCTGCCAGAACGATATCGTCTGCCGCGCCAATCCCACCGCTGGCTTCACCAATGCCGCAAAGGCGGTGGCGCGCATGGTGTTCACCACCAGCCAGGGCTCGTTCCTGTGCACCGGCACGCTGCTCAACAACACCAACTCGCCCAAGCGCAACCTGTTCTGGACTGCAGCGCATTGCATCAGTACGCAGACGGTCGCCAACACACTGCAGACCTACTGGTTCTACGACGCGGCCACCTGCAACGGCAATACCGCCAGCTCGCAGGCCACCACCTTGACCGGCGGAGCATTCCTGCGCCACGCCAATACCACGCGCGATACCGCGTTGCTGGAGCTGAAGACCGCACCGCCAAGCGGCGCGTTCTACGCGGCATGGAACAGCGCGGCGATCGGCGCGACCGGCACCTCGATCGTCGGCATCCACCACCCGTCCGGTGACGTCAAGAAGTATTCGCTGGGCACCGTCAATGGGCTGAGCACCAGCATCGACGGCAAGAGCCCGCTGTACCGTGTGGTCTGGAACGATGGCGTCACCGAGGGCGGCTCGTCCGGCTCGGGCCTGTTCACCGTCGCCAGCGGTGGCGCCTACCAGCTGCGCGGCGGCCTGTACGGCGGCTACTCGTTCTGCACCGCGCAGACCGATCCGGATTACTACTCGCGCTTCTCGGACGTGTATTCCAGCATTTCCACCTACTTCGGCCCGTAAGCGGGTGCTGCGCGTGGCAGGCGGGTAGCGCCTGCCACGTGCGACTGCGCCTGGCCTGTGCAGAGTGTGGTCGATTGTTTGATGTGCTGTGTGGATCGATCTGTACGGGTTGATGTTTTGTGCGCTGACCTTTGAACCCCATCGGTCACGCGCGTCTTTCGTCATGCACTTCATCTGCAGTGCCCGGATGATGCAGACTTGGTAGCTCGTCCTTCACCTGGATCGGCATGCCCGTTCAACGCACTCCTTGTGTCATCGCCGCAGCTGCCCTCCTGGCCTTGTCGCTACAGGTCACCGCCCATGCAGCCGGCAAGCCCGCCAATCGCGACGACGTCAAGGCCTACGCGCTGCAGCTGTGCCTGGACAACAACTATGAGCGTAGCGGCAAATACACCGCCGACCAGCTGCGCGATCGCTCGTATCTGCTGACGACCTACGCGCTCGACAATGCCAAGACCGGTGCCACCGACCGCCTGCATCGCTTCGTGGCCGAGCAGACGGCGGACTTCCATCGCGCCGAAGTGCCGATGAAGGACGAAGCCCGCCGCGGCCCGTTCAACAGGATCTTCGCGCAATGCATGGCGTTTTATCGTTCGCCTGCGTTGAACGCGTTCATTGCACAGGAACTCTGAAGGCAATCGATGTAAACCCACCGTTGGAAGGCAACGGATGGATCGGTGTGGCGGATTCGGTGCGGGCCATCGGATCGAGCAGTACACGCGCCGCGTGCGTCGCAGTTGCTGCTCTCCTGCATCGGGCGTGGGCATGCCAGTGCCGAGGTTTGCGTGAGCCATTCGCAAACCCGGCAGCCCCACGCTAGTCTGAGGCACTGCCACGCCCCGCCTGGCACATCCTCTTTCCCGCTTCGACAGGAGCCGTCATGTCCGCCGCTTCGCCACGCCCTTCCCGTCGCCAGGTGCTGCGCATCGCGCTGGCAGCGGCCACGCTGAGCGTGACGAGCCAGCTCGGTGCCGCACTACGGCGCGCACCGAAGGAAGACCCTGCGCCGTCCGATCCGGCGTCACCGGCGCCCTTCCCGGCCAAGGGCAGCGTGCTGGTGCTGCTCGGCACCAAGGGCGGCCCCACGCCATCACCACTGCGCGCCGCGGCCGCCAATGCGCTGGTCATCGACGGGCAGCCCTACCTGATCGACTGCGGCAATGGCGTTGCACAGCAACTGGCCAAAACCGGCATCCGCCTGCCTGCGCTGCGCAACATCTTTCTGACCCATCACCACTCCGACCACAACGCCGACCTGCTCAACGTGGTCTGGCTGGCGTGGGCCAGCGGTCTGCAGACACCGGTGCATCTCTATGGCCCGCCCGGTATCGCCAGGATGGTGGATGCCTTTGTCGAGATGAATGCCATCGACATCGATGCGCGCATCCGCGAAGAAGGCCGCCCGCCGTTCAAGCAGCTGATCCATGTGCACGAGTTCGACCAGCCCGGCACGGTGCTGCAGAACGACCAGGTCACCGTCACCGCGACGCTGGTGGATCACTACACGCTCAAGCCGGCGTTCGCCTATCGTTTTGCCGCGCGCGACCGCACGGTGGTGTTCTCCGGCGATACGCGTTACCTGCCTGCACTGGCCGAATTCGCGAAGGGCACCGACATCCTGGTGCACGAGGTGATGTATCTGCCCGCGCTGGAAAAGATGCTCAAGACCAACGACAACGCACCGACTTTGCTCGACCATCTGCTCAAGAGCCATTCCACCAGCGAAGAAGTGGGCAAGATCGCTTCAGCAGCCAACGCAAGGATGCTGGTGCTCAATCACTTTGTGCCTGGCGGCGACCCGACGATCACCGATGCGATGTGGAGCGAGGGCGCGCGCAAGCACTATGCCGGGCCGATTGTGGTCGGCAAGGACTTGATGCGGTTGTAGTGGAGCAGCCGGGCACTGCAGCGATGGATCCGGCTGCGCACTGTCGTCAGCGCACTCGACCTGTATCCGGCGGTGAGATTGCCGACCGCTATCAAGCGGTAAGCAATCTCCAAACACCGCGTAGAGCGGGCATGGCACAGCAGGCGACACTGGATCTGTGGTCTTGTGTGTCCAAGAGCGGCTAACACGTAACAAGCAGTCGCCAGGTGGACGTGGACGGCGCGCTCGGAACCGGGGTGGAAGGGCGCGACGAGCGTTTCCGGTGACGCTCAATCGCGCGCGAGCGCGCTCCTACATTGGTCTGGCCCGTGCCGACTGCCCGTACCGGCCTGCCTTACCGACTGCATGGAGCATGCCGCCCGTGCCGTGTCGCGTTGCCGAGCCGGGCCAGGACGTGCTGGCGCCGTGCCGGTTGTGGGCAGCGGCTGCGCCTGCCTGCCGGCGGCGCCCCAGCCTTGCCAGCCGCTCTACGCCACCACCGGACTGCGCAGGCCCCACACGCCCGCACCTGCCTTGCAATACGCGTCGATAAACGCCTGCTGCGACGGCATCTGCTCCACCGCGTGCCGGATCGGCTGGGCGATGCCGTCGAGCAGGCGACGCAGATCGCGATCGGACAACGCGCGCGCCAGCGGATGATGCTGCTCGGGCACGATGCCCTGCCCCATCAGCACATGGGTCCAGGAGTCGACGCGGAACAGTTCATCGGCCGCTTGCCAGGCGTGTGCGCGTTCGCGCCAGGCGCGCAGGCGCAGCGCCAGCGATTCGGGCAACTCCATCGCGCGGCATTGCCGCCATAGCGGTTCCTCGCGCTGGGTGGCGTGGTAATGCAGGATGATGAAGTCGCGCACATGTTCCATTTCGGCGCGGCTGATGTCGTTGAACAGCTCCACCTGCGAGGGCGCAATGCCATCCGCCGGGAACAAGCTGATCAGGCGCACCACGGCGGCGATGGTGAGATGGATGCTGGTGGATTCCAGCGGCTCGATAAAGCCGCTGGCCAGGCCCAGCGACACCACGTTCTTGTTCCAGGCCTTGAGGCGGCGGCCGGTGCGGAACGGCACCAGCCAGGGGTCTTTCAGCGCAGGCGCGGCCACATCGCGTAGCAACTTGGCATGCGCCTCGTCGTCGGACAGGTGTTTGCTGGAAAAGACCAGACCATTTCCGACGCGATGCTGCAGCGGGATATGCCAGCGCCATCCGGCTTCGTGCGCGATGGCGCGGGTATACGGCACCGGCGGGCCAAGCGCTTCGGTCTGCACCGCAACGGCGCGATCGCACGGCAACCAATGGCTCCAGTCTTCGTAACCGGTGTGCAACGCCTGCTCGATCAGCAGGCCGCGAAAACCGCTGCAATCGATGAACAGGTCTCCCTCGAGCACCTGCCCGTCTTCCAGCAGCAGGCTGGCGACATCGCCACTGTCCGGCTGCAATGTCACCTGCTGGATCCTGCCCTCGATACGCCTGACGCCACAGGCTTCGCTGCGCGTGCGCAGGAACCTGGCATAGAGTGCGGCATCCAGGTGATAGGCGTAGTTGACCGCAGGCTCACGCAGCAAGGCGAAACGGTCGACGCGCGAAGCAACGGTTTCCAGGCAGTAATCGCCAAAGCTGCCCGGCATGCCGCGGCGCTGGCTCTCCAGCCACAGATGGTGGAAGGCGCACACCAGCGTGCTTTGCCCGGTGATGCCGAACGGATGAATATAGCGCTCGCCCTGGTGGCGCCAATGCTCGAAGGAGATCGACAACTTGAAGGTGCCGGCCACCGCGCGCAGGAACTCCTGCTCGTCGATCTGCAGGAAGCGATGGAAGCTGCGGATCGGCGGCACCGTGGATTCGCCCACGCCCACGGTACCGATCTGCTCGGACTCGACCAGCGTGATCTCCAGCAGCTTGCGGAATTGATGCGACAGTGCGCAGGCGGCGATCCAGCCGGCGGTGCCGCCGCCGGCGATGACGACCTTGCGAATCGGGGCCTGGCTCACTGCGCGCTCCTGGGTGATGGATCCGGGATGAGGTCTTGATCGATCGTCTGGACAACGCAGGTGGCCCGCCGGGAGCGGAACGCGTGAGTGGCACCTGCCAATGCCGCACATCGGCCCTGCCCGCCCGGCAGCTGCGCAGTTGTCCGGCCAGTGGCCTTGGAGCCGATCGCGCGCATCAGTGGTTGAGCCTGCCGAGCAATAGCGCGCGCAGCTGTCGCGCCAGCGTGGGGTCGATCGGGCCCAGCGCATGCCGTGCCTGCTCGGGCAGGTGCTCGCCCGCGCGCTCGGCAGGGCCGAACACGTAGTAGTCGAACAGGGCGCGCCAGGCTTCCTTCTCCGCTGCCGGGCGGTCGCGGATGGCCCACAGCGCGTGATACAGCGCGGGCATCGGCGCCGGCAGATGCGCGGGCACGCTGCTCCACCAGTAGTTGACCAGCACGTTGAATGGCTGCAGCGATTGCACGTGATGCCACCACATGCCGGGAATGAACACTGCATCGCCCGGCTCCAGCACGACGGTGCGCGCCTGCGCCAGCGCCTGGGCGAAGCGTGGA
Organism: Xanthomonas sp. WHRI 6108; assembly: GCF_040202385.2. NCBI lineage: Bacteria > Pseudomonadati > Pseudomonadota > Gammaproteobacteria > Lysobacterales > Lysobacteraceae > Xanthomonas > Xanthomonas sp. WHRI 6108. The sequence goes on from NZ_CP168198.1 coordinate 3,262,183, forward strand.
TACCGCAGCAGATCCGGATTGGCGATATCCACCATGCTCACGACCTGCCCGCCCGGCGTGGGATCCAGCGGGCCGGGATACAGGTTGGCCACCTGTTCGGGCGGAAACAGCGTGAAGCGACGTTGCCCCACCGCGCAGCAGGCCAGGTTGTTGGGCGCATCGTAATGGCAGGAAGCAGTGACGCGATTGCCGATCCAGATACTCGGCTGCACCGCGATGCCGCTGGCGGCGAAATCCAGATCATTGCCTGCGCGCAAGCCCGGGAGATTGTCGTCAATAGGCAACGACGCCAGGTAATAGGTAGGCGGCTGCGGATCGTCGCGATGCGTCACGATGGCTTCCAGCAAGCTGCTCAAGCTACCGCGCTGCACCTCGAAATTCAGCGCACTGCAATCGTCGGTATAGAACGGCCGGCCGGCGATCTCCGGGCCGCCGCGGGAATACTGCAGGGGGCGTCCACTATCGTGCGCGCGCAGCAGCGCCATCGCCTCCTCGGGGCTGCGCAGCCCGGCCTGCACCAGCGACCAGTCGCGTGCGACGCCACGCAGCACCACCGGCTCGGCGGCATCGCACAGCGCGGCAAGCGGCAGCGCGTCGAGGTGGCAATCGCTGCGCTCGGCGACGGCCGCAAGGGAGGAGAAGGCTGCGCCGGTCGTCATGCGCTCAGGCGAACGCAGCAGTCGCAGACGACGCACTATGCGCCTGCTGCAGGCGGCGCTGCTTCTCGGCCATCAGCCGACGTACGTTGTGCAGCGAGGCCAGCATCAGGAACGCAGCCTCCAGATAGCCGGCCCGATGCAGTTGCTGCAACGAGGCCGCATCGAGTGCGGCAAGCTGCTCGCGGTCGATGGCGAACAGGCCTTCCAGCTTGGTGGCGTGGGTGGCATCCAGCGTGACATCCAGCTGCACCGGCTGGATCAGCCCCAACGCATCCAGTGCGGCCGCCATCGCCTGGCCGGCATCCACACCGTCGCGGATGCCGCGCAATACACCGATGATGTGCTCCAGGTACGGGCTATGGCCGCCCTGCGGAAGAAAGACCGCCTCGCCTTCGTGACGGCTGATGCGCGGGTGCTCCAGATCGACGTGGATCACCGGCTCCTGCACCAAGGCGCCCTCGATGCGCTGCTCCTGGAAGCCGATCAGGAACGGGCCCTTGGCGACGATGCCGGGCAGGTAGCTGGCAGTCCAACGGCCGTCCTGCAGGAACAGATTCTCGTCCTGTGCAAAGCCCAGCAGCGCCACCGACTGGTAGCCGCCGGTGGCCGGATCCTTGCGAAAGAACAGCGGATACTCGCGCTGCAGCTCGGCGTATTCGGTGACGAACGCCGGCACCAGGCCCAGCGCATCGCCGAACTCGGCACCGAAGCGCAGCACGACGCGCAGATCGTGATGCGCCACATTATTGAGCACTGCGTATCGCGTCATCTGAAACTCCAACGGTGCTCCGCCACGGAGTACCGCATTGCGTGGAATGCGTCGATCGCGCGGCCAGGTACCGCACTTGCTGGTGGCGAGCATTGCCAAAAAGCGGCAGACCGGCAAGCGGCACAGCAGCATCGGGGCCAGGCCTGCAGCAACCTATATCGCCGGTGTGACCCGGCGGCGGCCGTGTGTGGGTGCAAGCAAGCGCCGCGTGTGCCGGCGACACCAAGGGATGCGCGGCGGCATCCAGCTCGCGCCTGCGGTTGCGGCCGCCGGACCGGTGCCACGCAGGCTGACGACTCGATGCGGCCACGTGGCGCAGCCAGCGAACGCTCGCCGGCCGCCTTCGAAAAAGCGCGCGGCTGGCCCGCACCAGCCTGCACGTCGGCATCTGCCCCACCAGGCACCGGCTGCGCTCACCGGGAGGGAAGTGAGCGCAGCCGGTGGGTCAGAACGCGTAACGCACACCCAGCGTGTAGCGTGGCTGCTGGTCGATCAGGCGGATGATCTGCTTGTCCGAGCGCCCATGCCAACGCACGTCTTCGCCGGTGAGGTTGATCGCCTCAAAGCCCACGGAAAGTTGCTTGCTGAAGCTGTAGCTGACGCTGAGGTCCCACTGCTGATACGCCTCGACGTAGTACGGATTGCGGTTGGCATTGTCCTGGTTGGCGGCGATCAGATACTCGTCACGCCAGTTCCAGGCCAGGCGCGCGCTCCATCCGTATTTTTCGTACATCAGCATCACGTTGGCGGTGTCGCTGAGGCCAAGCAGCGCGAACTGGTCGCGATCGATCACAGTGTTGTCGAAGCCCACATCGCCTTCGACGATGGTGTAGTTGGCGTAGATGCCGAAGCCGGTGCTGTCGAAGAAGTACTGCCCGCCCAATTCCCAGCCGTGGATGTTGGCCTTGTTCTGGTTGACCGGGCGCGACACGTCGAACTGATACAGCGGATCGGAGGCATTGCCCACGATATCGTAGGCATTCTCCAGTGCCAGGCTCTGCGCGGAGCTGCCGTTGTAGGCGGCCAGCCCGCCGGTGGCCGCGGCATTGCGCAGCAGCGCCATCGCCGCAAACAGCGAGGTGTCGTTGGCCGAGCACGCCGCCGCGACGTCGTTGCCGGAGGCGCCCACCTGCGCCGCACAGGCGCCGCTCTGCAGGAACGCCAGCGCGGCCTGCGCGTCAGGACCGGAGGTGGGATCGCTCAGACCGTACAGGGATTCGCGCGAGACCGTGTTGCCGATGAAGTTGCTGACGCGCTTGTTCCAGAACGTGGCCGACACGTAGCTGGCATCGGCGAAGTACCACTCCAGCGCCAGATCGAGGTTGTCCGATTCCAGCGGGTCCAGTTGCGGGTTCTGCGAGCTGCCGCCGGCACGGTTGGACGGATTGATCAGGATCGAGCCATTGGGCGTATTCGGCGTCGGGCCGGCGATCAGGTTGTTGTAGGGCGCGCGTGCGATGGTCTGGCCGAACGAGGCGCGCCCCTTCAGCTGATCGGAGATGTCGATGCTGAAGTCCAGATTGGGCAGGATGTAGTTGTAGCTGGTCTTCTCGCTGAAGGGCTGCTGCTCGGTGGAGCGCAACAGCTGGAAGTCGTTGTTGGCCTGCCACAACAACGCCGTGGGCGTGGCCACCTGCGAGGTGGATTCCACATCGGTGCGCTCGTAGCGCAAGCCCAGCCGCGTATTGGTGGTCATGCCGGAGATGTCGCCCTTCAGTTCCAGCTGCACGTAGGCGGCGCGGGTCTTCTCTTCGACCTGGTTGTCGGCGCTGTATTGCGGGTTGTAGCGGGTGGTGGCGCCGTACTGGCTGCCACCCCACAGCGCCAGCTGATCGGCATCGCCGCGCCATGCATTGGGCGCGGCGCCATTGGCGTTGAAGTCCTTGAACATGCCGGTGATGCTCACCGGCCGCAGCAGCGCCTGCATGCCCGGCTCGTTGCCGGCGTTGGCCACGCCCCAGTCACCCAGCGTGGAATTGGTGTCGCTGGTGAGCCGGTTCATGGTGGTATTGGCGGTACTCACGCCGAACTGGAAGCGCCCGTCCTCGAAATCGAAGGTGCCGTCCATGCGGCCTTCCTTGATCTCGGTGACCTGCGATTGATAGAAGATGCGCAGGACCTGCGAGCCAAGCTCGGCGGGGGTGAAGTCCGGGTTGAGCACGCCGTTGGTGCCGGCCAGGGAATCGGCCGCGGTGGGATACCAGGTGCGTGCGCCGATCGGCAGGCCATTGTTGAAGCGCAGCTCCTGCCCCCATTGACCGCCGCAGGACGGGCCGTTGCTGCAGTTGTTGGTGCCGGCGAAACTGAAGTACGTGGCGCTGCCGCCGGTGACCGGGTCGTTGGGCAGGCTCTTGGTCTTGGAGTTGTGCGCATCGAAGGACAGCTGGAAGCGGTCGCTCACCTGCCAGTCGGCATTGAAGCCGAGCGAGCCGAGCGTGTACTTCTGCTCGTTGCGCTGCTGCTCCATGCCGAAGTCCTTGGCGCCGTTGGGCACGTCGCGCAGATACACCGGCGTGGCCACCGCCTGGCCGGTATCAAATGTCAGATCGGTGAAGCTGTTGGCGCGCTGCAGCCAGATGCCCTGCTCGCCGCGCTCTTCGCGGATCTCATTGGACGAATAGGTGTAATCCAGCGTCAGGGTCAGGCTGTCGCTGGGCGCGAACTGCATCACCGCCTGGCCATTGGTGCGCTCGCGCTGGAAGTCGGCGAAGGCGTAGCGCAGATCGTTGGGCATGCCGTACAGCTGGCCGATCGCCGGCGCGTTGGTCACCACCGCATCCGGGCGCAGGGCCGGGTCGGTACCGGTCCAGCGCTGGATGTTCCAGGTGTTTTCGGTGGCCTGCACCGAGCCGCCGTGGCGCTTCTGGTAACTGCCGCTCAGGCCGATGCCGAAGGTCTTGTCGGGATTGGTATAGCTGAAGATGCCGGAGACTTCAGGAGTGAGCGAATCGCCGAACGGCTGCGAACGATCCGACACCATCTTGGCGCCGGCATTGGCCACCACGCCTTCGTGGTTGAACGGCTTGTCGGTCTGGATGTTGATGGTGGCGCCGATACCGCCGCTGGGCGCGGTGGCACGGCTGGTCTTGAACACCTCGATGCCGGTGATGGCTTCGGAGGCGAGCTGGGCGAAGTTGAACGCGCGCGTGCCCACATCCACACCACCGATCGGGGTCTGGCCCGGCGCGCCGAACGCATCGGCACCGGGAATCAGGCGGCCGTTGAGGGTGACGGTATTGAACTGCGGGCCGAAGCCGCGCGCGGTGACCTGCGCGCCTTCGCCATCGCGGCGCTCGATCGAGATACCGGTGATGCGTTGCAGCGACTCGGCCAGATTGGTATCGGGAAATTTGCCGATGTCTTCGGCGCTGATCGCATCCACCACGCCGGCAGCATCGCGTTTGATGCCCATCGACTGATCCAGGCTGCTGCGGATGCCGGTGACATTGACCGCATCCAGGGTGGTGGCGGTTTGGGCGCCGGACTGCGGTGGCGGCACCTGCTGCGCGGCAACGTCCTGCGCAAAGGCGGGGTTGATCACCAGGATGCCACCGACGAAGGTAAACATGGCCTTCGACTTGAACTTGCTCAACGTACGACGCATCGATCTATCCTCGGGTCTGGAGTCCAACACCCACGGCCGTGGTCGCGGAATGCGACGCGGCGCTTGCCTGGCCACGCGCCTGGACGGCACGCGACATACATCCCTGCACAGCACTTGCTCTGATCCGCCGCCTCGACTGCCGGCGCATCCCCCCTGATGCAAGCCATGTGCGTGCCACGTCCTCACGGACGCGCCGTGCACCTGGCGCTGTACCGCACCTGCGACTGCCTTCCCAACCAGTACGCCTGCACCACGTGTCTCGCCCTGCGCCTCTGCATGCAACCGCGTACCAGCGGGCAATGCAGGACTGATAGCGCTAACACGGGGCGCAGCCTAGTCACGCGTGGCGGGGCTTGTCACCGTGCGTTGCAGCAAACACACCAAGCCACATGCAGGCACAAAACACCGCGTGCGCTTGAGTCCGCAGCGCGAAAGTAGGCGCAGCGTGGCTGTAAGCGTTACCAGCCAGTGGTGGCGATAACTACGCCGCAACGGCGCAGTTGCATGTCGTCGCCTGGCCGCAGCAACACCATACGAAGCAGTTGCGCAAAGCAGAGCGAGAATCGCAGCGCGGCCGCCTTCAACCGCGATGTGCTGAGGCGCACACGCGTGGCAGTGGACGCCGATGCGAGCACGTCATTGCGCGCTTGCGCGCGACATCGGACTGCAGGGCGCAACAAAAAAACGGCGCAATCGCTGCAATCGATTGCGCCGCTGGTGACGGTGAACCGCGTGGGCGGAACGCTCGCAGCATCTGCGCCATTGCAGCGCAGACGCCAGCGATCGGCAGCCGCTAGCCGATCGTATCGACCTGGTTGTCGCCACGCTCGGCATCGGGCAATGCATGGTCCGGATCCAGCGTCACGTGCAGCACTTTCTGCGTGGTCGGCAGCGTCAGCATGGGCGCGGTGTTCTGCAGCCAGATTTCCACCGGCACGCGGCGGTCCAGATGGCTGCCGTCGGCCAGGTCCACCCGCACGGTGACCGGCATCACCAGTTTCTGGCGGCTGCGCAGCGTGAGTTGCAGGCCCTTGGCAGGATCGTGATCGACGTAATGGGCCTCGCTGATGCCCATATCCAGCTGCCAGTTGTTGAGATACCAGCCGCGCCACCACCAGGCCAGATTCTCGCCACTCTCGCTTTCCATCAGCCGGAAGAAATCCGACGGCGTCGGGTGCTTGTAGGCCCAGGTCGCGATGTACTTGCGGAAGGCCGGGTCGAAGCGCTCCGGCCCCAGGATCTGCTCGCGCAACAGCACCAACCCCAACGCACCCTTGAAATAGGTCAGCGAATGCCGGTAGGTCTCGCTGGTGGAATCGGCGTTGTCCATCAATGTCGGCGCACCGGCATCGGCCAGCAGCGGCAGGATTTCGTCGACCGGGTTGCCACCCTTGGGCGCATATTCCGAATCGCGCTTGGGCGCGTACTCGCCCTTGTTGAAGGCATCGGATGCATAGACGTCGATGAAGGTGTTGAAGCCTTCGTCCATGAACGCGTGGCGGCGCTCGTTGGAGCCGACGATCATCGGGAACCAGGTGTGGCCGATCTCGTGCGCGGTGATCCAGAACAACTCCTTGCCGCTGTCCTCGAAACCGTCGAAGACGATGCCCGGATACTCCATGCCCGCACCGTACCCGCCCAGGTTGATCGCGGCCGGCCACGGATACGGGTACCACTGCGAGAAATGTTCGATCGCGCCCTTGACGTATTCGGTGGAGCGGTTCCACTTGTCCGCGCCCACGCCCTCCAGCGGATACACCGACATCGCCAGCGACTGCTTGCCGCCCGGCAGCTTGATGCGCGCGGCATCCCACACGAACGCAGGCGAGGCGGCAAACGCGACATCGCGGGTGTTGTCCATATGGAAGCGCCAGGTGCGCGTGGCGTTTCCCGCAGGTTTGGCAGCGCGCGCGCTTACTTCCTCGGGCGTGCGGATCAGCACCGTACGATCGCTGCTGCGTGCCTGCTGCAGGCGTTGCTGCTCGCTGCGGCTGAGCACCTCGGCCGGATTGGTCAGCGCACCGGAACAGGCAACCAGGAAGCCCTCCGGCACGGTCACCGCGTAGTCGAAGTCGCCGTACTCCAGATAGAACTCCGAGCCCAGATACGGCTGCGTGTCCCAGCCGCGCAGATCGTCGTAGACGGCCATGCGCGGATACCACTGCGCAATCTCGTAGATCTCGCCCTGCTTGCTGGCACTGACCGCAGTGCGCCCGCCCCAGGTGCCCGGAATCGTGTAGCGGTAGCGGACATGCACGGTCAGCGCCTTGCCCTGCCCCGCCAACGGCTGCGGCAGGTCCACCCGCATGCGGGTGTCGTCGACGACGAAATGCGCAGGCTGGCGACGCCCTCCATCGTCGATCTCGACACTGGCGATCTGCATGCCGTCGGTGAACTGGGTGCGGCGCGACGGCCGGCTGGCGGCAGCGCGCGCATCGGCGCGGTAGATGTTCTGGTCCAGCTGCAGCCACAGCACGTCCAGCGTGTCCGGGCTGCGGTTGGTGTAGTGGATCGCCGCCTCGCCCGTGAGCGTGTGGGTCGCCGGGTCGATGCTGGCGTTGAGGCTGTAGTCGGCACGGTTCTGCCAGAACAGCGGGCCGGGGACGCCGCTGCCGCTGCGGTAGGCGTTGGGTGCATCGGGCAGTTGCAGCGGTGCGAACAAGGCCAGCGGATCGAAGACGCTTGCCGGCGCGGCGGCGCTGGTGGCGGGCGCGGCGTGCGCGGACGAGGTGATGCATGCCAGCGACAGCGCAACGGCGAGCGAACGGCGCAAGGTGGGGAACATGCGTGAAGTCCTGCGGCGGAGGGGATCCCCATCCTACGGTCGCCTTCGCCAGGCACGGCACTGCCATTGGTCCCGGTTACGGCATCTAACTTCTCGACGGTGACAGGCTGTCCGGGGCGCAGCAGCCGCGGCCCGCGCGCGATCTGCAGATGCCGATCGCACCAGCCCTGCCCTGGCGGCGGCTAGCCCGCGCTTGCCACCTCAATCGGCAGCAAGCCGCGACAAGCGCAACGCGCCATCCCCACCCTCGGCCAGCGCATCGCCCGGGTTGCTCAACCGGCAGCGGCGCAGCGACAGACAGCCGCAACCGATGCAGTCGGTGAGCTGGTCGCGCAGGGCCTGCAGCTCGGCGATGCGCGCATCCAGTTGCGCGCGCCAACGTGCCGACATGCGTGCCCATTCCGCACGCGTGGGCGTGCGCTGGTCCGGCAGCACCGAGAACGCATCCAGCACCTGCTGCAACGGCACGCCGAGCCGTTGCGCCACGCGAATCACGGCGATGCGCCGCAACACGTCGCGCGCATAGCGGCGTTGATTTCCGGCAGTGCGCAGGCTGCGGATCAGCCCCTTGCGCTCGTAAAAATGCAAAGCCGACACCGCCACGCCACTGCGCTTGGCCACCTCGCCCACGGACAACTCACGCTGCATTGCCTTGACCTCAACCTTGGTTGAGGCAGGATGCTGCGCGGCCATGACCGGTGCAAGCCCCGTGGTCATGGCTCTACACATTTCAGTTTCTGGATGCTCGATGCCCGCCGATACCGCCCTGCCCGCCACGCCACTCAATGAGGCCCAACCCACTTCCATCCTGGCCGCGCCGTATCGCGCCGCAACGCTGGGCATGGTGGCACTGGTATCGCTCAATGCCTTCGAATCGCTGGCGGTGGCCGCCGCCATGCCGACCGTCGCGCGCGAATTGAATGGCTTGCCGCTGTATGCGCTGGCGTTCGGCGGCACCCTGGCGACCAGCGTGGTCGGCATGACCGCCGCCGGGCGCTGGAGCGACCGACGTGGCCCGGGCGGCGCGCTGGCCTACGGCCTGCTGTGCTTCGTGATCGGCCTGCTGGTGGCAGGGCTGGCGCCGAGCATGCCGGTGCTGATTGCCGGCCGCCTGCTGCAAGGCCTGGGGGCCGGCGCGTATTCGGTGGCGCTGTACGTGATCGTCGGGCGCCTGTATCCGGAAGCCTTGCGGCCCCGCGTGTTTGCTGCGTTTTCGGCCGGCTGGGTGGTGCCGTCGTTGGTCGGGCCGGGCATCAGCGGATTGATCGTGCAGCACGTGGGCTGGCGCTGGGTGTTCCTGTCGGTGCCGCTGCTGGCGATACCGGCCGGGCTGATGCTGTGGCCGGCGATCCGCGGGCGCACCTGGTCCAGCGACGCAGCCGGCGTGTCGGATTCCGCGTTGCGCTGGGCGGTGGGTGCGGCCTTGGGTGTGCTCGGCGTGTATCTGGGCGGGCAGCTGCACGGCGCGAGCGCGTTGCTGGCGATGCTGCCGGCACTGGCGCTCACCGTGTGCTGCGCCTGGCAGCTGTTGCCGGCCGGCACGCTGCGGCTTGCGCGCGGGCTGCCCAGCGTGATCGCGCTGCGCGGGATCGCGGCGGCGGCCTTCTTCGGCTTCGAGGCGTTCCTGCCATTGCTGCTGTCGCGCGAGCGCGGCTTGTCGCCACTGCTGGCCGGCGTGGCGCTGAGCGTCGGCGCGCTGGGCTGGTTCAGTGGCTCCTGGTACCAGGGCCATAGCCGCGCCGGCTGGTCGCGCCCACGCCTGCTCAAGACCGGTGCGTGCTTCATGTCGCTGGGCATCGTGATCAGCGCGGGGGCGGTGTGGCCGGTCATCCCGGTGCCGGTGGCGATTGCCGGCTGGGCGCTGACCGGCCTGGGCATGGGCCTGTTGTATCCGAGCCTGTCGGTGTTGACGTTGTCGCTGTCGCCGCCGGCGCAGCAAGGCGCCAACAGTTCGGCGCTGCAGTTGAGCGAGGCGATTGCGGTGGCCGGCATGCTGGCGCTGGCCGGCGCCTTGTTCGCCGCGCTGCTGGCCTCGGCGACTGCGGCTGCCTACCTGAGCGTGTTCGCCCTGGCATGGCTGCTGGCGGTGGCGGGCCTGTTGGTGGCGCGGCGGGTGTAATGGGTGAGCGGTGTGCGCGGTGTATCGAAGCAAGAGAACACTGATCGCGAGGCTGACGTGTCGCGCTCAGTCGATGTGTATCACCCGCATCGCATGCAGCGCGCGTACGGTCTGCACGACTTGCTGGATCCGCCTGCTCGGCACGTCGCGTTGGCATGACGCAAACCCGGCACATCTCATTGCCCACAGCGCAACCGACTTTGCCGATCCTGTCGAGATCGCTGCGATCGGGACCGGAAAAACGTATCCGCGAGCGGCTGGTCATTTTTTCGCCACCCATCTTGACAGCGTTGCAGGCCGGGGCCTGCACCCACTTGTCCACAGCCTTGTGCAAGTTCCATCCACAGGGGGTGTGGAAAACCTGCGCTGCGCGGCAGGCAGCGCAGGGCTTGCGCGTCACTGCAGCATGTGTCACGCGATACGGGGCAACAGCTGCCTCATACAGCGCGGGCCGTTACGTACAACCTGGCCATGCGGAAGCAGCGCTTTACTCACGACCACATGCAAGGGCGATAGCGCCGCGTCGCAGCGGCGCTGCCTCACCCACTGCTGCATCAGTCCACGATCACGTGCGGCACGAAGCGCGAGGTGTCGCGGGTGATCGGACCATCGTCGTCGCGCATGCCCAGCCCGGCCGGACGATCGGCCACCACCCAGCTGCCGACCAGCGCGTGCCGGCCATCGAACACCGGCAACGGATGATGCGCCTGCAGGATCGCCGGCCCGTCCACATACGGGCCATCGGTCTGCGCAGCATCGCCCTGTGCGCTGACCAGGGAAATATTGGCGCCCTCGCGCGACAGCAGCGGCTTGCGTACCCAGCCTGCCGTGGCCGCTTCGCCGGTTTGCGCAAAGCGCGCCGGCAGCAGGTTGGGATGGCCCTGATGCCGCTCCCACAACAGCGGCAGGATGCCTTTGTTGCTCAGCACCGATTTCCACGCCGGCTCGATCAGGCGCACGCGGTTGGCGCACAACGCCGGGCCGAAGCGTTCTTCCATCATGAATTCCAGCGGATACAGCTTGAACAGCGTGTGGATCACCCGGTCCTGCTCATCGGTGAACCAGCCATCGGCGCTGAGGCCGATGTCTTCGATGGCCACTTCCTCGGTGCTGATGCCCACCTGATGCGCGCAGTCGCGCAGGTAGCGCACCGTGGCGCGGTCTTCCAGCGAATCGCGCACCGCGGAGAAATGCATCTGCGCACCGATCGCACCATCCACCGCCAGCGCGCCCAGGGTTTCGCACAGCAGGTCCTGGATCAGGTTGTACTGATCGGTGCCCTTGGGCAGCGCACCGGCGGCGATCTGCTGTTCCAGCCACAGCCACTGGAAATACGCCGATTCGTACAGCGAGGTCGGCGTGTCGTAGTTGAGCTCATACAGCTTGGCCGGGCCGTTGCCGGCATAGGCCAGGTCCATGCGGCCATATAGATGCGGGTCGCGGTTCTTCCACGAGTTGGCGATCCAGTCCCAGTAGAACGGCGGGATCGCCAGCTGCGTCATCAGCTGCTCCGAGCCCACCACCTCGTCCACCAACTGCATCGCCATGTCGTGCAGTTCTTGCGTGGGCGCCTCGATGTCGTCTTCGATCTGCTGCAGCGTAAACGCGTAATACGCGCTTTCGTCCCAGTACCGCTCGCCGTCGATGGTGTGGAAATGGAAGCCGAGCGACTCGGCCTGCTCGCGCCAGTCCGGGCGCTCGGCAATTGCGATCCGTTGCATGTCAGCCGCCGTATCCGGAGCTGCGCCCGCCGCTGCCGAACGAACTGCGCGCCGCCGCACTGGAGCCGAAACCCGAGCGCGACACTGTGATCGCCCGCGACGGCATGTCGATGGCGCCGCTGCGCCCGCGGACGGTGCCGACGCGGTTGCTGGCCAGATCGCCGTTGGGCTTGTAGTACCCGCCGCTGCGGTAATCGCGGTACAGCGGAATCGAGCCGCCATAGCGGTAGCCGCCGCCACCGGTCATGTTGCCCAACGCGTAGCCCAGCAGGAACCCGCCCATCGGCGGGATCCAGCTCTGCTGGCCCTGCGCCGTCTGCACCGCCGTGCAACTGCCGAACTGCTCGTCGCACTCGTAGCGCGTATTGAAGCGCGGCGCGGCCTGTTGGTGCTTGGTCACCGCCTCGTCGTAGGCCTTGAGGCATTGCTGGATGTCGGTCTGTTCCTGCTTGATCTGGTAGCAGTCGGAAGCCGACTGCAGTACCACGCCGGTTTCCGGTTCGGAGCCGCAGCCGGTGACGAGGGCGGCCGGCAATGCGGCCATCAGGGTGAGCTTGAGATTGCGTGATCGCTTCATGCCTGCGCTCCGTTACGGCGTGATCGCCGCGGCATTGATCAGCCCGACCGCGATCGACACGCCGGCCGAAAAGATGCCGGCGGCGGTGACGTTGTCGGTGATCTGCCGCGAGATGCGCCCGGCCACTAGGTTGGCCAGCAGATACGCCACGACCTGGATGCCGCAGGCGACCGCGCCCCAGATCAGCGCATCGACCAGGCTCACCGAATGGGTGATGGCCGAATGCAGCGGCAATGCCACACCGATCAGGTTGCCGGCCAGGGCGGTGGCCGCAGCCACGTTGCCCTGCCGCAGCAGGGTGAAATCCTTGTGCGGGGTGACCAGGGTCACCAGCACCACCGCCACGATCAACACGCCCAGGCCGGTGCCGAAGTAGGAAAGAAACGCGAGAAAACTCTGCAGGTTGATCGGGTTCATGACAGGACCAGGGTAAGTGGAAGACGAGCGCGCACGCTCAGGTGATATCCAGATCGGCGACGGTGACATCGATGCCGACCGCATAGGTGACGCAGAACTCGTTGGGGCCGGAATCTTCGCCGGTGACCAGCAGGAATTCCTCGCGCTGCAGCTCCGGCACATCGCGGCTGTAGAGCATGGCGTAGTGGGTCAGATCGCCATCGCGGCGCGGCGGCTGATAGCGGTACAGCACCTCGTCGTAGGCAATCGGCGGGATGCGCGCGGCATCGTCGGTGGACTGCGTGGCGCGTTGCCAGCGCTTGCCGGCGTACTCGATCTGCGCCGCACCCAGATGCGGATGCTGCATCACGAACTCCTGAAACGCCTGCTTGCTGGGCGGATTGACCGTCTCGCAATACACGAAGGCCTTCATCGCCTCCAGATCGCCGCCAACCGTGGTGACCTGCAGGAACGCGTCGTCGTCCAGATAGAAACGATGCAGGGCATAGCCATCGCCCAGATTGACGTGGCCGTAGCACGGAATGCCTTGATGCCCGCCCGGCAACTCGGCGGTCATGGCCTCCGGTGCCATGCGGTACAACGTGGTATCGATCTCCAGCTGCCCACCCACGCGCAAGCCCAGCGGCAGCGCGTGACCGATGGCGCCAGTGCCGGAGCCGGGCAACGGCGGCGGTTGTGGTTGACCGAACAACTTGCTGAAAAAACTCATCGTCATGCACCTTGTGGCGATGGGGAACGGGACACCGGCTCAGCGCGCAGGGCCTGCCAGGCGATGGCAGGCACGGGAACGCGCTGTTGGGCCAGGTAATACAGCATGGCACCGGCCGGCACCGCGGTGTGTGCGGGCGGGTTCAAGCGCAGCGCGCCATCGGGCGCGCGCAGGCCCAGCAACAGGGCGCCGCGCTGGCCGAAATCGGCGGCCAGCAGGCGGTAATCCAGCGGGTCGACATCGGCAGGAACCGCCAGGCTGAACTGGGTCGGGCCATCGTCCACCGACAGCAGTTCGGCCGTGATCGCCGCGCTGCCCGGATCCTGCGCCGCGCGGGCCAGGATCTCGGCGGTCATGGGCCGCGTGCATTCGATCGCCGGATAGTGGCAATTGACCAGCCGCGCGGCGCTGCCCGAATCGAAGTGCGCCACGACGTGCGCACGCGGCGCATGCGCCATCAGCGCGAACACCGCCGCCAGGGTCTGGTCGTCCGAGGGCGGGTTGACGATCACCCGCGCCGCACCGGCGATGCCGGCACGCAGGTAGACCTCGGTATGCGTGTAGGACTCGGCGGCGATGAAGCGCATATGGTCGGGCATCGGGTTCTCGGCCACGCCCTCGGCGATCAGCACCACGCCTTCGTCGTCGGTAGCGGTATCGGACAGCAGCAGTTCCAGCAAGCGTGTGGACGCGGCGCCCTGCCAGCCGATCAGGATGGTGTGCCCGTGCAGATCGGCGTAAGCCATCTTGCCCATGTGGTGGCGCCTCCAGAAGGTGATGAGCACGCCGCTGGTCTTGGCCAGCACCGTGGCGAACAGCGCCACCGCGCCCGGCATCAGCACGAACGCGGCGATATAGCGCCCGGCCACCGAACCCGGCGACAGGTCGCCGTAGCCGATGGTGGTGGCGGTGGTCATGTAGTAGTACGGAAACGCGTCCAGGCCAACGAGCTTTTGCTCGCCGGCCAGCAGCAGCAACACCCAGCTCAGCCCCATGTGCGCCAGCAATGCCAGCGCCACCATGCCCCAGCTGACGCGGCGCACGTGGCGCCGCACTATCCGCAACAGCTTTCCGACGATGATCATGGCGCGTCCTGTGCCGTGCGGCGGATCAGCTGTCGCTGCGCGGAACCTGCTGCACGTCGCGCACTTGGCCGATCAGCGGCGCGCTGCCGCCGGCGGTGTCGTGGCCGAGCTGGGCCGGCTTCTTGAAGCGTGCCAGCACTGCGGCGGCGTTGGACTCGCCTTCCATCAGGCCGGCCGCAGCCAGACGCCGATTCAGATCGCCGTCGCCACTGGCTGCCTCCAGCTCTTCGGCCGATTCGATGCGTGCGGAGGTCTCGGCCTGACGCGCCTTGATCCGCTCCAGCGATTCCAGTGCCGAGCCCATCTTGCTGCTGGCACCGGAATGGCGCGCGGCAATCGCCGCCTGCGCCTTCTGCACCGCATCGGTGGCCTTGACGGTGTCGATCTGCTGGCGCATGCCGCGCAGCTGGTTCTCGGTCTTCTGGATGGTGGCCTTGAGCGTCACCACCGACTGGTCCAGCGAGCTCTTGGAGGCCTTGTCGCCGGCGTCCTCGCTTTCCAGCGCCGCCAGCTTGACCGCCACGTCGTGCGCCAGTGCCTCGTCGTTCTTGGCCAGCGCACCTTCGATATAACGCGTGTATTCGGCCATCTTGCCGGCGCGCGCGTCGATCTTCTGCTGGGCGAGCTTGCTCTGCGCCATCAGCTTGGTCAGCTCCTCGCGCGAGCGCGTGAGCTGGGCGCCGGCATCGCGCATTTCCTGGTCCAGGATGCGCAGCGCGTTGGCGTCGACCGCCTTCTGGCCGGTTTCGTGTGCAGTGCCACGCAGCAGCGTGATCAGCTTTGAAAAGATACTCATGACAACACGCCTTTAGGAAAAGAACGGCTTGAGAGATTCGGCGGCATCCAGCGTATTGGCCGCCAGGGTCTGGATTTCCTCGTCGATCTGGTCGAGCGTGGACGACGCCGACAGTTCGCCGAAGACCACATAACTATCCTTGCCGTCGACCTGCACCAGGCCCAGGTTGGACAAGGGATTGAGCGGGTTGAGCCGCAGGCAGGCGTCGTTGAACGCCGCGCGGTCGCTGACCTGGTCGGCATTGGCCAGCAGGGTGGAAACGAACACCTGCGAGCCGGAGGCGGCGACCTGGATCTGCATGTCGCCGTGGTCGGCCAGGGTGAGGTTGATGGCTGGCTCCAGCCCGTCGATCAGCTCGACCTCGATCGGCTGGTCGCGGTAGCGCTCGGCCAGCAGGCCGTGCAATTCGACAGTGGTGTACTGCGTCATACGATGTCCTGTCCTTTGGTCATGCAGCGGTGGTGATGCAGTTGCCGCTGCGGTGATGCAGCAGCCGTGCAATGGGCGGACATACTACAGACTGTCCGCGACCGGCAGAAAGGGCCAGAAGTCAGCCGGTCAGGCCAGCTGCAGGCGGTAGTAGACCACCCGTTCAGTTGGCTCGAAGCCGCATGCCGCATGCGCCGCCTGGGCACCGCTGTCGTCCAGCCGCGCATCGGAGGCCAGCTCCGCGCAGCCCTGCTCCCGCGTCCACGCCACTGCCGCGGCCACCAGCGCGCGACCGAGCCCGCGGCCGCGCCAGGCCGGACTCACATACCAGCCTTCCAGAAAGCCCACCGGCGTGCTTTCGGTGCCATTGACGTAGTCGTGGCGCACCGACACCTCGACGAACCCCAGCGCCGCGTCCGCGTCGTCCACCACCAGCAGGTGGCTGGCGTCTGCCTGCGCCAGCGCGGCCTGCAGCTCGGCGACGCCATCGTCGGCATCGGGCCACAAGGCCAGGCGCAGGGCCAGCAAGGCCTGCGCATCGGCGCCCACCGCCGCGCGCACCCGCCAGCCGGCCTGTGTGCTCACGGATACAGCATCCGCTTGCTCCAGTGGCTGGCCGCATCGGCCTCGTAACGCCAGCGCTCGTGCAGGCGGAACTTGGCGCCGTACCAGAACTCGAATGCCTGCGGCACCACCCGGAACCCGCCCCAGCCCTCCGGGCGCGGCACCGCGCGGCCTTCGAAGGTGGCTTCGACCTTGGCGATGGCCGCGTCGAACTCCTCACGCGAGCCCAGCGTCTGCGACTGCAGCGAGGCCCAGGCGCCGATCTGGCTCATGCGCGGGCGCGAGGCGAAGTAGGCATCCGATTCCTCCGCGCCGACCAGTTGCACGCCGCCCTCGATGCGCACCTGGATGCCGGCCTCGCGCAGGCTGCGCCACAGAAACAGCAGGGCGGCCTGCGGATGGGTCTGCAGGTCGCGGCCCTTCGCGCTGTCCAGGTGGGTATAGAACACGAACCCGCGCGCATCGAAGGCCTTGAGCAGCACGGTGCGCGCGCTCGGCCGGCCGTCCACGTTGGCAGTGGCCACGGTCATTGCGCTGGCTTCGAGTTCGGCGCCGGCCTGCGCCTCGGCGTACAGCGCGGTAAAGGTGGCAAGGGCTTCTGCGTACAGATCGGTCATGACGGTGCGAGGGCAGCAAGATTGACGCCTATTGTGGGCGCATCGGGCCTGCTTCGCCTATGCGCAGCGGTCGACAGACCTGCGCCCGCTGTAAGAACCTGCCGCTGATGCCTGAAAGCAGGTCGTGCGCATTGGGGCGTCTTCGCGCCACTGACGCTGGCTGCCAAGCATTCGCCACGGGTTGCGTGCGGACGCTCCATCTTCAGCGGTCGTCCCAGCCGTTGTCCGCGCAGCGTGGGTGTCGATGCTGCTGCGCGCAGCCGGCGGTCGCCGCGCCGGAATGGTTTCAGTCCATGCCGATCGGCCCGATGCGCGGGCCCGAATGCTACGATCCCTGCGCATGAACCCCGCTTCCAATCTCGTGATGGTCGGCCCGATGGGCGCCGGAAAAAGCTGCATCGGCCGCCGTCTGGCCGAGCGCTTCGGGCTGGAGTTCGTCGACGTGGACCAGGCCATCGTCGAGCAGGTCGGCAGCAGCATCCCGGCCATTTTCGAACAGCACGGCGAAGCGCGGTTCCGGCAGCACGAGGTCCAGACCCTGCAGACGCTGCTGGAGCAGGACAACAAGCTGATTTCCACCGGCGGTGGCGCGGTGCTGGATCCGCTCAACCGCCAGCGCATCCGCGCGCGCGGCTTCGTGGTGTACCTGCACGTCAGCGTGCCGGCACAGCTCACCCGGCTGGCGCGCGACCGCAACCGGCCGCTGTTGCAACGCGCCGACCGCGAGCAGGTGCTGCATGCGATGGCCGCGCAACGCACCCCGCTGTACCAGGAGGTCGCCGACCTCAGTCTGGAAACCGATCATTTCTCCCCCGCCGAGGCCACCGCGCAGCTGGTGCTGCGCCTGGCCGCGCAATGGCGCATGTCGAGTCCCCCCGCATGACACTTCCCCGTTCCTCGCGCAGCGTCGATGTCGACGGTGCGCAGCCGTACACCATCACCATTGCGCCCGGCCTGCTGGCCGATGGCGCGCGCCTGGCCAGCCATGTGCGCGGCCGCCACGTATTGCTGCTCAGCGACTCGCAGGTGGCCCCGCAGTACGCCGCCGGCGTGCGCAAGGCGCTGCTGCAGGCGCGCCCGGACCTGCAACTGGGCGAGCTGGTGATTGCCGCCGGCGAAGCCTCCAAGACGCTGGACAATTTCGGCGCCGCGATCACGGCATTGGCCGAGCTGGGCGCCACCCGCGACGCCTGCGTGTTCGCACTCGGCGGCGGCGTGGTCGGCGACCTGGCCGGATTCGCGGCGGCCTGCTGGATGCGCGGGGTGGACTGCGTGCAACTGCCCACCAGCCTGCTGGCGATGGTGGATTCCTCGGTCGGCGGCAAGACCGCGGTGGACATCCCGCAGGGCAAGAACCTGGTCGGCGCGTTCCATCCGCCACGCGCAGTGATCGCCGATACCGACACCTTGCACACCCTGCCCGCGCGCGAGCTGCGCGCCGGGCTGGCCGAGGTGATCAAGTACGGCGCCATCCGCGACCCGCTGTTCTTCCAGTGGCTGCATGCCGAACGCCGCGCGCTGCTGGAGCGCGATGCCGACGCGCTGGCGCAGGCGATCGCGCGCAGCTGCGAGCACAAGGCCGACATCGTGGCGCGCGACCCACTGGAAAAGGGCGAGCGTGCCCTGCTCAACCTGGGCCACACCTTCGGCCATGCGATCGAGACCGAACAGGGCTACGGCGCGCCCGGCAACGACAACCTCAACCATGGCGAAGCGGTCGCGGTGGGCATGGTGCTGGCCGCGCGGCTGTCGGCCGCGCTGGGCATGAGCGATGCGCAGAACACCGACGCGCTGCGCGCGCTACTGCATGACTTCGACCTGCCCACCGACATTCCGCCCGGCCTGTCCCCGCAGGCCCTGCTGGGGCGCATGCGACTGGACAAGAAGAACATCGCCGGCCGCCTGCGGCTGGTGTTGTGGCGCGGCATCGGCAAGGCCGAGGTGGTACCCGATGTCGACGAGGCGGCAGTGCTGGAGATCCTGGCGGGCTGAGCAACGCCGCTTGTCTCCGGCACATTCGTAGGAGCGCCCCCGGGCGCGACAGGGCTTGCCGGTAAATCCCGTCGCGCCCAGGTGCGCTCCTACGTCATCCCTGCTTGCCAACCTCCCTTCGCAAGCGGAGCAACCCGGCGCGCCCATTGCCCCCAGCCTTCAGCACCGCCCGGCTACAATCGGCGCCATGCGCATCCACTTGCAACACGATCCTGGCGGCAACGCGCCGCTCCGCTACGTCCAGCTGACCCTGCAACCGGATCTGTTCGGCGGCTGGGAGCTGCTGCGCGAAAGCGGCGAGATCGGTGGACGCTCGCAGTTGCGACGCGACCAATACCTGCTGCAGGACGAAGCGGACCGGGCCTTCGACAAGGCGCGCGACACCCACCTCAAACGCGGCTTCCAACTCATCACCGGCGGCGCCGACGCGCCGCGCTGAGGACACACCTCCCATGCTCAAGAACGATCGCCTGCTGCGCGCCCTGAACCGTCAGCCCGTGGACCGCACCCCCGTGTGGCTGATGCGCCAGGCCGGCCGCTACCTGCCGGAATACCGCGCCACCCGCGCGCGCGCCGGCAGCTTCCTCGGCATGGCCAAGAATCCCGAAATCGCCTGCGAAGTGACGCTGCAGCCGCTGCAACGCTTTCCGTTGGACGCGGCGATCCTGTTCTCCGACATCCTGACCATTCCCGATGCGATGGGCCTGGAGCTGTATTTCGTCGAAGGCGAGGGCCCCAAGTTCCGCCACCCGGTGCGCGATGCCGCCGCGATCCATCGGCTGGGCGTGCCGGACATGGAGACCGAGCTGCGTTACGTGATGGATGCGGTGCGCCTGATCCGCCGTGAGCTGGATGGCGCGGTGCCGTTGATCGGCTTCTCCGGCAGCCCGTGGACACTGGCCTGCTACATGATCGAAGGCGGCGGCAGCAAGGAATACGCGCGCATCAAGGCCATGGCCTTCAACGCGCCGGAGGTGCTGCATCACCTGCTCGGCACCGTCACCGATGCGGTGATCGCCTACCTGTCCGCGCAACGCGCGGCCGGTGCACAGGCGTTGCAGGTGTTCGACACCTGGGGCGGCGTGTTGTCGCCGGCGATGTACCGCGAGTTTTCGCTGCCCTACCTCACCCGCATCGCGCGCGAGCTGGAACGCGGCGACGGTGCCGAGCGCACCCCGCTGGTGTTGTTCGGCAAGGGCAACGGTGCCTACGTGAGCGAGCTGGCCTCCAGCGGCGCCGAAGCGGTAGGCGTGGACTGGACCATCGCGCTGGCCGACGCCGCCCAGCGCGCCGGCGGCCGCGTCGCGCTGCAAGGCAACCTGGACCCGGCCACCCTGTACGGCTCGCCCGAGGCGATCCGCGCCGAGGTCGGCAAGACCCTGGACAGCTACGCCCAGGGCAATGGCGGCTCGCGCGAAGGCCATGTCTTCAACCTCGGCCACGGCATGTCGCCCGACATGAATCCCGACCATGTGGGCGTGCTGGTGGAAGCGGTGCAGACGCTGAGCAAGCGGTAATCCAAGGCACGGGTCGACAGCGCACCGGTGTGCTGTCGACCGCCGCTCAGCGCGCGCGCCCGGGGAGTGCACGCTGAACGCGATGACCGGCGGCGGCTGCATCAGCAATAGATCGGCAGCACCGCCGATACGTATGGGATGCTGCCAGGCCGCGCCAGGCACGCGGCACAGTGACGAAGGCAGTCTTCAGCGATAGCAAGACCAGCCTCCATGCCGTCACCCGGATCACGTCTGCATCCGCTCCAAACACGGCCCTCGCGCCTCGTTCCGTTGAACGTGATCTCGCCACTCCAGTGATGTGCGCAGTGAGCGCCCTGCCGACGTCACTGCGACGTGATGCGCGCCGAGCTCAGCCGCAACGCGGTCAATCATCGATGCGCGTGGGCTCCGGTTTCGCGGGGTACCGACAGCGTACCGGCCGGCCATTGACTTGCCGCAGAGAGTCGCCAAGCGGACGCGAGCGTTGCTGCCTTGCGTCAGCAGCAGCCTGTGCTCGCCTGTTCTGCATGGTCCTTCCGTTACTCCCTTTGCGATTCACCACGACATTCCCCGCACGCGGTTCCAAAACGCGTCATTACATCGCATGCCGCCCTAAAGCGGATCGGCTTCACGTCGATAAGCCCGGCATTGCCGTCGTTTAGACCAATTTTCCCGGAGCAAGGAGATTTACTGTTTCTCCACGGTGATGCGGTGCCACTGCAACACATCTCCGGACAGGCAGGCCGCCTGCCGAACCTCGACATCGTCACGTTTGTTCAAACGCTCCACTCATTCGAGAACAGGGAGAAACGCATGGCATTTCCAACCGCCGTCAACGACCAGATCACCGACTCCGTCACACAAGCCAATACCAAGGTGCTGGGCGATGCCCCCGCCATCGCCATGGGCAATCTGTACCAGGCCACCGCGCAGGCACTGGCCAATGCCGCCCATAACGCGACCAATGCGCAGCAGCAGAGTTATGTCACTGCGCAGTCGGCCACCACCATGGGCGTGGCCACCCTCTATTCCATCGACACCGCCACCACCGGGGTTGCGACCAAGCAGGTTCTGAGCACCGGCATAAAGGGCCTGGGCTAAGCCGACCGTGATTTCTGGCACATAAGGAGCAAGCAATGGCATTTCCGACCGCAGTCAATAATCAGATCACCGATTCCGTCACCCAGGTAAATACCAAGGTCCTGGGCGACGCACCGGCGATCGCGATGGGCAATCTGTATCAGGCAACCGCGCAAGCGCTGGCCAATGCCGCCCACAACGCCACCAACGCGCAGCAGCAGAGCTACGTCACTGCGCAGTCGGCTACCACGATGGGCGTGGCGACGCTGTACTCCATCGACACCGCCACCACCGGCGTCGTCAGCAAGCAGATCCTGGGCGTCTGACGGCCCGGCTAACGCCAAGGACATTCGCCAATGGCATTTCCCACCGCCGTCAACGACCAGATCACCGACTCGGTTACCCAGGCCAATCTGCAGGTATTGGGAAGCGCTCCAGCCGCAGCCATGGGCAATCTGTACCAGGCCACCGCGCAGGCGCTGGCCAACGCGGCCCACAACGCAACCCTCGCGCAACAGCAGATGTATGTCACCGCACAGGCAGCAACCACGATGGGCGTTTCGCTGCTGTATTCGCTCGATACCGGCACCACGGGTGCCGCCACCAGGAAGATCCTCGGCTAACCGCTAACGCCGCAGCGTCTTCGTTGTTTCCCTACCTCAAGGAACTATCACAATGGCCTTTCCGACCGCCGTCAACAGCCAGATCACCGATTCCGTTTCCCAGGTCAACACCAAGGTCCTCGGCGATGCGCCGGCGATTGCAATGGGCAACCTGTTTGTTGCCACCAGCCAGGCGCTGTCCAATGCCGCCCACAACGCCACCAACAACCAGCAGCAGTCCTACGTGACGATGCAGGCGTCGACGACCCAGGGCGTGTCCACGCTGTATTCGATCGATACCGCGTCCGATGGCGTCGCCACCCGGGAAATCCTGAGCGCCGGCCTCCGGTAATCGGCAGCCAGGCGCCGCTGTCACAGCGAGAGCGGCGCCTGGTTCGATACGCGAAGCCTTTGCAACCACCACGCAGTTCGCTGGCCGAATCGAGAAAGGACGTCTCATGCTGCAACTACGTCATATCCCCACGTCCAACACCCTGGACGTCGTCGTCAGACTGATCCGGGGCCGCACCATTGTGGCGACGTTCGCGCCGCACCAGAAGGCGGTGATCAACGTCGAGTTCGACGGCATCCTGCCTGTGATTCCCGGAGTGCAGCCGTTGGTCTACCGCCGGAAGCTGGACAGCGTGATCAACGTGCCGCAGGGCAATTTTGCATTCCTGGAACGCGTGCCCGATGGCGTAGCCTTGCAGTACGCGTGCAGACACGAACCACAGAACACCGTGCTGTTCTCGGCGTCGGCTGGCGTCGCACAGCGCAGGCCGTCGTTGGCCTAGGACACTGATGCCAGTGCCCCGTCATGGAGCCAAGCGCGCAGGCTGCAAGCGTCGCCAACCTGATCGGTACCGCCGCTACAGGTGCGGCGATGGCGATCGGCCAGGCGCCGGCCTTCGCGATGGGGGCGACCTATCTGGCGCTGTCGGATTCCATCGCCCTCGCAATGGAAAACGCAGTCGCCAACCAGCAGCGCGGACAGGTGCTTGCCGATGCAGCCCTTACTCAAATCCTTGCCTTAATCATCCAGAAGGGAGCGACTTCGTCATGATCGACGACAGTAGCGTGAACAGCCAGGTCGTCGATGCGGTGAGCAGCATCGTGACGCTGACCACCGGTCAGGCGCCCGCACAGGCGCTCGGCATGCTCGATGCCGTGATGCTGGAGACGCTGGGCATGGCGATGCACAACGCCGTCAACCGGCAGCAAGGCGCCGGCATGATCAATGCAGCAGCGATCACCGCCGCCTGCGCCAAGATGATCTCGGCACCGTTCCCGGTGGCGCCGCCACCACCGCCTGCACCACCCGGACCACCACCGACGGTCGCGCCGTTGCCCGGCCCGCCCCCCGTACCGCCCCCGCCTGCAGCGCTCATCGCCGCCGCAGCGGCGGAAGCCAAGGTGGCCGTCGACGTGCTGAAAACGCAAGCGCAAGGCGCCTCGGCAGATGCTGCGACCGCAACCGCCGACCTCTTGGAAGTGCATGCGCTGAGCGTACCGCCGCCCCTGCCCGCTACTCCCCCCGCCTCCGGTGCCGGCCCCGATGATGCTGCCACTTCTGATGCTCCTGCTGCTGCAGCCGCAACTTCACCCGCAGCTGCAGCTACAGGCACACCCCCTGTCGTTGCTGCATCTGCATCTGCTGCTCCTGTTGCACCTGCATCTGCATCTATCCCTGCACCTGCACCTGCGCCGCCTGCTCAGTCATAGGGCGTCCGCAGAGATGAGGTCAGCCCCCCCTACCACCAGGCCTCATTGAAAGGCGGCCGATCATTCCATGGGAATCAAGATGGAACCGACAAAGGTCAATGCGCAGGTCATCGATGTCATCAACCAGGTGCAGCTGGCGACCATGAGCCCGCAGGTCGTGCTGACCAGCGGAGCCGGCAAAGCCTACCAATCGGTGGCGCAGTCCACTGCCATCGCGGTGCAGGACGCCACCGACGCGTTGCGCAATGTCTCCACGATCGCCACCACGGCCGTTGGCGTCGCGATGGCGCAGTACCTGGCCACCGGCGATGACAAGTACGTCACTGCACTTACCCAGGCGCAGGCACTGATGCAGGGCGCCACCGACGACTTCGCCAGGATCGGTTCGGCGGCCGGGCTGGTGCTGAAGAATTTCCCCGCTGGTTGAACTCACAAGGAGTCACGCAATGTCCGTTTCAATCGCAGGCCGCCTGATCTCGATGCCGACGATGCTCTCGACGCTGGGCAGGCAGTGCCTGGCCTTCATCGATGGAGGCACGCAGTGGCTGGCCTGGGCGATCCAGTCGCCCGGTGTGCGCTACGACTTTCCCGACGAGAGCAGCCTGCTCGACGAAGTGCAGCAAGGCCTGCATGGCTCGCGCCTGGCCTTGTTGCCACAGCTGGAGCTGAAGGTCAGCCCGGTCAAGCTGATGACCTTGAGTCCGACCGACCTGGGCACGCTGGCGCAGGCCGAAGCAGGCGACACCGGCTCGGTGGTCAAGGCGCAGCTGCAGCGCATCTTTCGCGACAACGCCCTGTACACCGCAAGCGACCTGGCCGCAGGCCGCAGCCTGCTGACCCAGTTGAAGGTCGATGGCGCCGGCGTGTTCCAGTCGCTGGACCTTGAAGAAAGCCTGGCGCTACGCCAACTGGCCGCCGAAGCGCCGCCAGCCGACGTCACGCCAGCACTGCAGCAGGAGGCAGCAGCATTCGCCATCGAGCAGGCGCGCACGCCGCTGGAATTCTGTGACTACTACCGCTTCTATCTGGCCTGCACTTCCACCATCGCCGCTGAGGACGAACGTGCGCATGCGGCGGCCTCGGCGCTGCAGACGCTGCTGCCGCAGCTGTTCACCACCCTGGATTGCCCACAGGTGCAGGGGTTACCTTCGCCCAACGAGGTCGAGCGCAGCGTTGCCGAATGGCTGGCACGCGGTCGCCAGATCGGCTTCGCGCGGCTATCGCTGGCGGCCCAGCAGATCGTCCAGCACACCCGCTACCGAGGCGACGGCGACGACCAGGCGGCGAGCGATGCGATCCGCCTCTACCTTCAGTCGGCGCAGGCCTTCCTGGCGGCCAACCGGCCCAGCCGTGGGGTGCTGGGCCAGGATGGCAGCAGCTGCGTGTTCACCATGCAGAACGATGCCCTGGCTGCACTGCTGCAGGTCAACGGCGGCATCATCTCGCTCCGCGACTTCGGTGCCGCACCTGCGTCACCCACCACCTCGCAAGACACGGATGCGGAGGTCACGCAGTGAGCACACCGCCCCCGCCTGCTGCGGCCGGCGACCAGGCCCCGCTTGCGACCAGCGCCGCCGACGCGGCGCGCGAAGCGGTGCATGCAGGTCGCGCCGCTGCCCTAGCGGCCGCACGCCAGGGCATGGCGCAGGCCGAAAACGCACTGGGTGAGAGGCTGCGCGCGCTTGCAGCGCAGCGCCCAACCGAAACCGCACCACTCGCCGCGCCGATGCGACCATCGCGTGCCGATGCCGTCACACCGCTCCATTCCGCGTCCACTTCAGGAGATACCAGCATGTCCGACGATACTCAGCCCACGCCCCCGTACCAGACACCAGCCTCCACTGCGCAATCGTCAGGATCCTCGCAGATCGAAGCGGCGCTGAAAGCGGCGCAAGCCCAGATCGATCAGGCGATGGCGGCCAGCGATAGGGCAGTACGGGCGGCCATGCAGGCCGCAACCGCCGCGACCGCCGCAGCTGGCAATGACCAGGCGATCGATAGCGCAAACCAGGCACTGCAGCAGGCAGAACAGGCCGCCGCTGCGGCGGTGACCGCCGCGCAGCAGCAGACCGAGCAGGCAATGGCGGCGACGTCGCCGGCCACTCCGAACGCCGACGACGGAATAGCCAGCTGACGGAGCGATGCGTTTCGGCGTTGCGATGAAGCCGGTCTCGCGATGAACCCGTCCGGTCTCATTGGCGCCGGTCTGCCGGCTCCCCGCCGCCACGTTGATCCAGCAGCGCAGCCCCACTTGCCGCGGCCATCTAGCCCCGGCCCAGCCAACGCCCGATCCGAAGGAATTCCGACATGACCGTCTACACAGGCTTCGACACCGATCAATTCCCCGGATTGCCCGCCCTTGACTGGCTCAAGACCCAGGCCGAGCTGGCGTGGTGCGGCTACTACCTCGCACCGGCGCCAAGCCATGCCGACACCGGCTGGATGGGCCAACGCGCTGCGTTGATCGCACAAGGCTGGGGCCTGGCGCCCGTCTACCTTGGTCAGCAGACGATCGGCCCCGGTTCGCACGACGTCACCGCCCGGCAGGGCAGCCTCGATGGTGCACAGGCCGCAGCGCTGGCACGCGCCGAAGGCTTTCCCGATGGCGCGGTGGTCTATCTCGACTGGGAAGATGGCGGCAGCCCGCCACAGGCAGCCATCGACTACATCCGTATGTGGATCGCCGCGCTGTTGGGCAATGGTTTTTCGCCCGGCCTGTACTGCTCGCACGCGCGCGCAGTGGAACTGCTGTCGCGGATAGGCCCCTGCCCCTCCCCGCGCGTCTGGGCCTGGCGGGTCTCCACGGCAGGGCGTCACCTCTACGCCGGCGACATCCGGCACGTCCAGCCCTCCGATCCGGCCGGCTGCGGCTATTCCCAGGCCATGCTCTGGCAATACGAACAGGATGCGGTGCTGTCGCTTCCTGGTACGCCGTGCGATGGACTGGAAGTTGACCTCAGTTATTCGAGTTTAGCCGATCCGAGCTCG
Source organism: Xanthomonas sp. WHRI 6108 (assembly GCF_040202385.2). Taxonomy (NCBI): domain Bacteria; kingdom Pseudomonadati; phylum Pseudomonadota; class Gammaproteobacteria; order Lysobacterales; family Lysobacteraceae; genus Xanthomonas; species Xanthomonas sp. WHRI 6108. The sequence goes on from NZ_CP168198.1 coordinate 3,288,914, forward strand.
GCGTGATTGCGCGTATTTCCTGCATCGGGAAAAAGCAGGAACCCATAAACTCCAGCAATGCATGAAGATCCCTTGCAACCAACCCGACACTCCCTGCATCGATAGACGACACCACGCGTCACCCCACTTTCCCCCGCACTGATTCAATGCATTAAACGACCGGATAAGCGCATCACCTGCGTCAATCAATCCGCCAACGCACTCGTCGAAACCAGGCCAAAGCCGAATCCGGATCAACGCCTGGTGCGGACCTAGCTCCATGGAATCACATCAATATTCCATAGCAACCCTCGCCCAAAGGGACCTGCAACGATTGGCTAGCGCCCTCGGAAAGAATAATAACTGTGGATTTTCCCCAATAAAGTATAGCGAAATCGGCGGTATTAAAAAACGCTCCGACACCCCTGTCCAAGAGCCCACGTCTGTATCGAGCGTGCATGCGCGTATCCCCGCAGACCGGGATCATGCCGATCTAACCGCATAAAACCTAGCGCCTGCAGCAGCCAGCCCACGAGTACGCATTACCACAGCGGCAAGAGAACTCCGCCATCAGGTCGCTCGATCTCGGTACGGCATATGCCGGCCTGCACCTTCCGCCTCGAAAGGAGATGTGAAATGACAGTAATAGTTGATTTGATGTCAGAACAAACCAATTCCGTCGGCATCGCAGGCATCTCACGACACCAAGGACGTTGGAGGCACCGGCCAGACATGCGCTATGAAGTCGACCCCGACCCGACCTTGATCGCTTGGACCGAGCAAAACATGGGAATCGGATCCTCAAGATTATCGCGCTCTCCCCTGTTACAGCAATTTACAGGTCATACGGCCGTTCTGTCTCGTCTTCGCGGGCGGGTCCAGTTCGTCAGGGGACTGGTACCGAATGTGTCGGGTTATCCATGGGCGTTCTTTGGCCAAGGCGGTGGAGGCCACTGGCAAGATGATAGCGCCATGCTTGACGACCCGACCTGCGTCAGTTTCGAGATACCTGTAACAGAGGAGGATGCCGGAAATTTCCCGCGATGGTTCCGTGCTGTGGCTCCGGAAATCAATGTCTTCGCACTGAAGAATGGTGACGGATTCAATAGCTTCAATTGCGTCCTAGCCTCTCTCACGCTGCTCATCAACTACCTTCTCGAGTCGGAGAACGACTATTCCTCCTATGTCATCCAACTGACAAAAGTACGCGACTCGCTTCAAGGCCATTTGATGCAAAACATCATGGGTGGATTTATATAAATCCACCACATGACACGCCCGCCGCAATCACAACCCCGGTCAACAGCAGTGCATTGAATAATCACGCAACTCGACTACAGCGAAAGTTTAGCAGCAAAAGCCACATTTCACTCCGTGAATGCATCAAGAGTTCACCCTCATACCACCGTAGTGCACGAGCCCCGTAATCCACACATAGATTAATACAGCGACCCAACCACCCGAGATTCTGGAGACATCAAGAATGTCAACATTCACAGTATTTTTTTGCGGGACAGGATCGAACAGCCTGGATTACGACAGTGCAAACTACAGCGAAGGACAGCTTATCTCCACATTGGCACGCAACCATCTCGGGGTGGAGTTCGACGATTGGCTCATAGCGGATGGACCGGGCAGCGGGAATCAACAAGAAAACGATAAATGGACAGTCCCGGGGAACTACACTGATGCTCGGGGTACTACTTTTGGCTCGGGCTGGGAGGAGAACGTCAAGCACGCGATTGCGGTGATCAAGAAGGACCCCAGCCATATGAGGGCCTTAATGACAGATGCGGAAATACGCATCCTACAAAGGGAAAAGGCAGCTGCCGAAGCAGCTGGACTTGAGCCGCAGAACACTTTTGGTGGCTGGACCCCTGCCAATAAGCACCGAAAAATCGTTCCCCAAGCCTTACAAAAGGCGCGAGCAAAAGTCCTGCGAACACCACTGCCTGACCGCGTCAACCTCATTGGCTGGAGCCGTGGCGCAGTTACCTGCCACATGATGGCCAATGCAATGTATGCCGACCCGCAGCTCCGCCACATCTGCGTCAACATTTTCGCGATAGACCCGGTACCCGGTCCTTTGAATTTCCAGTTAAACAGGACAACACTGAATACCAACGTGCTGGAGTACCGCGCCGTATACGCACGCGATGAGAGGGCGCGCGGCTTTACTCCGATCATCCCGGACGTAAAAGTAAAGAAGGAACTAATCCTCATGCCTGGTGCCCATGCGACCCTTGTCGGAAACGCATCCAAGAATGGCAAGGGCGGCGGCAACCAGATCTTTCCGGAACCAGGACAAATGGTGCGGCATCTTGCGGAGACATTCCTGCGGGATAATGGGACGCAGCTCGGCTCATGCCTGAATCTGAAGGATACCGGCTTATTGGAACTCTACGAACAAATTCTCAAGGACGATAGAAGCTACATCGCAATGCGGCAACTGGGCTACGGCATGGGATGTGTGGAAACGGAAAGCGGAGACCGATGGGCAGCCGTGGGTTCCGGTGCGGTTGTTGCGGGCCTGACATCGCTACCGATGCTGCACCCCGATCCGATCTTTGTAAATTGGCACCATCGCAGTGTTTACATCAAGCACTATGCCGATCTGACAGGAAGGCCGGAGGCCATTGAAAGGGACTTGCTGGCTCAGTGGTTCCCGGTAACCACAGGGCGGTTCATTAGTCGTCCCTGAAAGACCTCACTCGCCCGACCGCCCCAATGCGTTACAGGCAGCCCAACCGTGCCACAACTGCGCTTTTTCGCTACGCTGGACCTGATCGCTAGCAATCCGGGACCATCCTTGCACTGCCGTACCCGTGGCCGAATGATGCCAGCTCGTTGTCGGCAGCGCAGGAGTGAAGCGGGATTGGATGGATTGCTGATGCACGCGATCGATGCCGCGCATGTAGTAGAGGTAGAGACAGCCGATGGGCACGACCCGGCGCGATCTTTTCGGGCGCCGCAAGTCGGCCACCCCAACCAATCGGTGCTTGAATAGAATTTTTTCTGAGAGGCGGCGCATTTGTAAGCAACCGCATGCTGGGCCCAGCCGATGAACCCAGCACGAAGTTGGGGCCTCATATCTGACGGTCAATCCTGGCCATAGACCCTACGGAACTCACGCGGGCTTACCCCAACCAGCCGTCGGAAGCTCTTTTCGAAATGGCTCAGGTCGCCGAAACCGACCTTCAGCGCCACTTCGGTAATGCGCAGCTTGCGCTGCTGATGCAAAAGCTCCTTGGCCTTTTCGATCCGTAGCTGCTGCAGCATCGGTTTGAACGGGGTGCCGAGTTCGTCGCGGAACAGAAAGCCCAGATGCGACTGGCTAACGTGCGCCTGCCGTGCCAGATCGCCCAGGGTCAGCGGCTCGGCATAGTGCTCGCCCAGATGCACCAGGGCGCGCCGCAGTGCGTCGTGCAGGGTGGCGAGACGTTGCCCGGGGCGATGCGGAAGGCCGTCGATCCAGTCGACAGGCGTTCCCGGCGGCGTGGGCTCAGCCGGAAGATCGGCCGGTTGCGACATCGTCGCGCATGCATGGTGCTGCGCTCCCTGCACCCGGCCTTCCAACAGACGCGGTGCGTGGCGCTGGATGTCGGCGCTGCCGATCGGCCTGCCGGCTGTCATGACCGCCAGGCGCAGCACCACCCGCTCCAGCTCCTGGAGGTTTTCCGGCCATGGGTAGTGGGTCAGGGCGTCCATCAACACCTCGGTGACCACCTGACCGTGATCCAGGCCATGCCGATCCAGCACATGCTCGACGTGAAAGCCGATATCTGTCCGTCGCTTGCGCAACGAGGTAAGTTCGATCGACAGGACATCCAGTTGCGACAGCAGCGCCCGCGAGAAGCGTCCGGCACGTACGCGGCGCGACAGATCAGCGGTCGTGGAGGCGACCACGCGTGGCGAGTCCTCGCCGTCCACGGCGGACCATGGCACGCCGAGGCCACAAAGCTGCCCGGCCAACTGGCGCTGTAGCGCGTCGTCGAGCTCGTCCACGCTCTGCAGGAACAGCGTTCCCCCGGCCCCGCGCTTGAACCATGCCGCCGGTGCGTTGCTTGGAGCGGCGCAGTCGATCGCAACGAACGGCCCCTCCCGCCAGGGTGAAGCTGCATGCAGCAAAACGGCCACCGCTTCCTTCTCGGTTCCGAACTCGCCGCGCACGATGACCGGCAAGCGACTGTATGCGCCGTGCTCGACAAATTCGTCGATCGTCAAGACCTCTTCGCTCACGCCCACGATCGACAGCGCGCGACCAAACCGGTCTTGCGCGATTGCCCGCGCGGCATCGCGCTTGATCAGGTACGCACAATACTTTGCGATCTGCTGGCACAGCGTCATCGCCTCCGGGGTCATTCGTTCTTGAGCCGGCGTGACATTCAGTGTGCCGAGCACTTGCCGGCCGTGCTGGACGGGAAAACACTGCGTGGGCGGGGGCTGGGTTTCTGCCAGAACCGGACCCGGTGGACCGTGATGCTCCACCGCGACAAACTTACATACCGCGCCGTTCGTGATCGCGCTCTGCGACAGTTGTGCAGCGATCTTTCCCAGCATTTTCTCCAAGGGATCGCCTGGGAAATAGGCGCGCTGCACTACATCAAAGACTTGCTTTTCCATGGATGCTTTCGACCTGATCTACTGGCGCGCTCGGAAGGCGGCCAGACCCAAGTCGCGCCATCCCTGACCAGACCGTCGGCAAAGCTCCAAGCGTGCATTCCGCTTTTTCTACGAACGCTCCTCTCGCCCGCCCTCGGTCGATCCACCCTGATGTGAGACAACGCTCGCTTGCGGTGACTGGACGGTGGCAGGCGCAAAACGATTCGCCAGCAAAGCAACCGCTTGGTGCAAGCCAGATCTGGCATTAGCACGCCGCCACAGCCCGTTCCCGACGATTCGTAGCATCGGGCTTGTCCGCAATTGGATTGGGTGCGGCGCGTCTCACTCGTTGCCGCTGCGGCGATGCGACGCTGCGACGGGCTCAAGCAATGGCGTCGTATATAGTGTTGCGACGTTCTGCACGCGCGCGCAGGGATAATGCGCTGTCTTCCCGATGGCGATGCTCATGTCCCAACCCGTGCCCACCTTGCGCGCCTACGACACCATCAAGCCGCTGCTGTGGCTGGTGTCGCTGGCGATCTTCATGCAGATGCTGGATGCGACCATCGTCAATACGGCGCTGCCGTCGATGGCGCGCAGCCTGCACGAAAGCCCGCTGCAGATGCAGTCGGTGGTCTTCAGTTATGCATTGGCGGTGGCGATGTTCATCCCTGCATCGGGCTGGATTGCGGACCGCTTCGGCACCCGGCGCACCTTCCTTGCGGCGATCATCGTGTTCACGCTGGGCTCGCTGCTGTGCGCCGCCGCGCAGCAGCTGCCGCAGCTGGTTGCGGCGCGCGTGGTGCAAGGCATTGGCGGGGCGATGCTGCTGCCGGTGGGCCGGCTGGCAGTGCTCAAGACCGTGGCGCGCGCCGACTTCCTGCGCGCGATGAGTTTCATCGCGATTCCTGCATTGATCGGCCCACTCGTCGGCCCCACGCTGGGTGGCTGGCTGGTGGAAGTCGCCTCGTGGCACTGGGTGTTCCTGATCAACCTGCCGATCGGTGTGATCGGGTTTGTTGCCGCACTCAAGATCATGCCGGACCACTACGGCGATGCACGCCAGCGCTTCGATCTGATCGGCTATCTGATGCTGGCGTTCGGCATGGTGGCACTGTCGCTGGCGCTGGACGGCATCTCCGAGCTCGGCCTGCGCCATGCCTTTGTCATGCTGCTGGCCATCGGCGGGCTGGCCGCGTTGGCCGGTTACTGGCTGCATGCGGCCAGCACGCCGGCGGCGTTGTTTCCACTGGCCTTGTTCAAGGTGGCCAGTTATCGCATCGGCATCCTGGGCAACCTGTTTGCGCGGGTGGGCAGCGGCTCGATGCCGTTCCTGATTCCACTGTTGTTGCAGGTCGGCCTGGGCATGAGCCCGATGAATGCCGGGCTGATGATGGTGCCGGTGGCGTTGGCCGGCATGGCGGCCAAACGTGCAGCGGTGAAGCTGGTCGGTCGCTTCGGCTATCGCCGCGTATTGATGCTCAATACCGTGCTGGTGGGCCTGGCGATGGCGAGCTTCGCGCTGGTCGATGTCGGCCAGCCGCTATGGCTGCGGCTGGTGCAGCTGGCCTGCTTCGGCGCGGTGAACTCGCTGCAGTTCACCGTCATGAACACCGTGACCCTGCGCGACCTGGATCGTGAGCAGGCCAGCCCCGGCAACAGCCTGCTATCGATGGTGATGATGTTGGCCACCGGGTTCGGCGCGGCGGCAGCGGGCAGTCTGCTGGCCGCCTTCAACACGCATCTGGGCGACAGCCACGGCGCCACTGCCGCATTGCATGCGACCTTCCTGTGCGTCGGTGGCATCACCTTGTCGTCGACGCTGATCTTCTGGCAGTTGGCCGAGACGCGGCCACATCCCAGGCAGGTGGAAGAAGTCGCCGAATGACGCGGCCGCTGCGCCATCGACCAGCGCCGCGCGCCAGCGCAGCGCCGTGTGCGATTTCAACTGCGGTGCACGGCTCTAGATCTGCTCGCGCGGGCGTTCGCGCCGCAATGCCTCGGCGATGGTGTCGGCCAGCATGTCGCCGGTGAGCGGCTTGCGCAGGAAACTGTCGAACCCGGCTTCCTGCGCGGTGGGCTCGGCCTCTTCGTCCGAGCGTGCGGTCACCGCCACCAGCGGCATGTCGTAACCGAACACGCGCAGCTGCCGCGCCAGGGCGAAGCCGTCCAGCCCGGGTAGGTCCAGATCCAGCAAGGCCAGGTCGAAAGGGTTGTCGGCCGCTTCGGTCAGCGCGGCCAGCCCGTGCGGCGCATGCACCACCGAGTGCCCTTGCGAGCGCAGCAGGCCGACGATGACCTCGGCGATGGTGGGGTCGTCTTCCACCAGCAGGATGCGCTGCGGGGCGACCGCGCCTCCGGTGCGCGCCACCTCGCCACCGAGCGTGGCGTTGGAAGCGACCCAGCGCAGCGGCAGATCCACCACGAAGCGCGTGCCCGCGCCGAGCCGGCTGATCACTTCGATATGCCCGCCCATCGCCATCGCCAGTTCCTGGCAGATGGCCAGGCCCAGGCCGCTGCCGCCATAGCGCGAAGTGGTCTTGGCGCCGTCGCCCTGTTCGAAGCGCTGGAACAGGCGCGCTTTCTGGTCGGCGTTGATGCCCGGGCCGGTATCGGCCACTTCGAAACGCAGCCCCTGATACGAGCCCAGCGTGGTCAGCTTGAGCCCGACCACGCCGCGCTCGGTGAACTTGATCGCATTGCTGAGCAGGTTGAGCAGAATCTGGCGAATGCGGGTGACATCGCCACTGGCGGTGATGTCGCCAAGCAGCCCTACTTCCAGGCTGAAACGCAGGCCGCGCTCCTGCGCCAGGGGCGCCATCAGGCCTTCCACCTCGGCCACCAGCTGGCGTACCGAGAACGGCTCCAGATCCAGTTCCAGACGGCCGGATTCGATCCGCGCCAGGTCCAGCGCATCGTTGACCAGGCGCAGCAGATGCGCGCCGGCACGACGGATCGATTCGGTATAGCTGCGCTGCTTGTTGTCCAGCGAGGTCTTGAGCAGCAGCTCGCTCATGCCCAGCACACCGGTCATCGGGGTACGCACCTCGTGGCCGAGCGTGGCCAGAAAGCGCGTCTTGGCCAGCGACGCCTGCTCGGCCAGCTCCTGCTTGTGCACGGCCAGCTGCCAGGCGTTCAAACGCCGCAGGCGGCGGCGATACAACAACACCGCCGCGGCGATGGCGCAGAGCGCGAGCACGCCCAGAAACACCAGTCCCCATGGCGACAACCACCAGGGCGGCAGCACCTGAAAACGTAGCGTCTGGCTGGCCGACCAGATGCCGTCGGCGGTGCGCCCCTGCACTTCCAGCGTGTAATGCCCGGCGGGCAGCCGCGAGAACTGCCGCTCGCCGCTGGGACCGACATCGATCCAGTCCGGATCGTAGCCACTCAACCGAAATCGGTAGCTGTTGGATTCGGAATCGGCCAGGCTGAGCAGGCGCGCGACGATATGCAGATCGCGGTCGCCATCCTGCATCGTCAGCGGCTCTTGCCCGGTGATATCCAGACCACGCTCCCCGCGCCGCAGGCCCACGCGTTCGATGATCAACGGCGGCCTGCGGGTGCTGGGGCGCATCGTGGCCGGGTCGAACACCACCACGCCGTCGGGCGATGCAGCGACGATGCGCCCGCTGCCGGCCTGCACCAGCGTGTTGATCTGCAACTGCTGGTTGGGGAGCCCATCGTGCACGCCGTACACGCGCACCAACCTGCTGCCGGGGTCGATCCGGATCAGCCCGCGTTGACTGGACACCCACGCCACGCCCCTGGCGTCGACCACCAGGCCGTTGGGTGCCACCAACGGAAACTCCTGCTCCTTTCCGACCGTGTCCAGGTGCTTGAGCCGCTTTCCGTCCCACAGATACCGCCGGATCTCGCCGGCCAACCCGGTCCAGAGCACGCCCCCCTCTCCCAGCCGGAACAGATAGGTCGGCAGGGACGGTGTACCGTCGACGGGGACAAACCGGTCGGCGGCGGGGTCCCAGCGCCGCAGGCCGGCGTTATTGCTCAGCCATATCTGACCATCCGGGCCGAGGCGTAGGTCCAGGATGGTCAACACCTCCAGTCCATGACTGCCATTGACGATGGTCCGCAGCAGTTGCCCGTCCTGGTTGCGGATTTGCAGGCCATATTCCAGCACTGTCACCCATAGGCGGCCCTGCGCGTCCTCAGCCATCCAGCCCGGACGGTCCGCCGCACCGTCCGGATCGGGCTCGACGTCCTCACGTAGCTGCAAGCGTTTGACCTGCCCGCTCTGCGGGTCATACCGGACCAGTTTTCCTTCGACGCCGATCCAGACCAACCCGCGCCGGCTTTCGAGCATGGAGTCGGGCGGACGGGCATCGATTTGCGTCAGATGCGTCTGCAATTGGCCGGTCGCCGCATCGAGATACTCCAGCGCATGCCGCGAGCCAGCCAGCCAGACACCGCCCGCAGCCGAAGACGCCGTCGCCAGCACCGACGGATTGGTCAGCGACTGTGGATCAGCACCGTGGTGGGCCAGTACCGCAAAGGTGTCCCAATGCGGAGGCAGGTGCCACAGGCCACCTTCAAGCGCCGCAAACCACAGCCCGCCCTCCCGATCCTCGTAAGCGGTAATCCAGTTGCGCCTGACCAGGCCATGCGCCGACAGGCTGTAGACCGGCACGCTGCTGATGTCGGTTCCTGCGGTGGACAGGCCCAGGCCGCTCTCGGTGTCCAGCCAATAGCGCCCGCTGCGGTCGTGCAGCAACACTCCCATCACCCGCCGCTTGCTCACGGCCTTCTGCCACGGCTGGGGCCGCGCCTGGCCGTCGGCGTCCACGCGAAACGCATCGCCGACCACATCCGAGACCCATAAGGTGTTGCCGCTGCGCTCCATGTGCAGCCGGTTGACCGCCTGCGTGGTTCCGGGCAACGACACCCGCTGAAAATGCGCGCCGTCCCAGCGCGCTAGCCCGCCATGGGTCCCGATCCACAATGTTCCGTCGGGCGCGACCTCGAACCCGATCACGCTGTCGGACGGCAGGCTGGTCGGGTCGCTGGGCACGTTGGAAAAGCGCTGCATGCTGCCGTCGGGACGTCGCCGATACAGCCCGTGGGCCGCAGTACCAAGCCAGATATCGCCGTTCGGGGTGTAGGCCAGCGCCCACACCGTGATTTCGCGCAGCTCCGGAAACTGCGGGTTCTCCAGCCGCCTGAACGCGCGCGTCTTGGGCTCCAGAAAACCGGCTCCGCCGTTCTCGAATCCCATCCACACCCGATTGTCGCGATCGACGCAGATGGTCCAGATCGCGTTGCTGGTCAAGCCGTCTTCCATCCGCCAGATGCGGTAGTTGCGCCCATCGAATCTGGCCAGGCCGTCATCGCTGGCGATCCAGAGATAGCCCTGCTGATCTTCGGCCAGCTCACTGACGGTGTCCGAGGGCAGCCCGTCGGCGACCGTGACCTGGCTGGGCACCGGCGTGAGCAGCGCGCCCGTGGCCGCCCGCGCAGGTGGCACCGTGACGTACACACACAGCGACACCGCTGCGATCAACCAGTAGGAAAAACACGAAAAAAGGCGCACGGGACAGGTTTCACGACAAGTCGCCGCATAGTGCGGGCCGCACGCGGTGCGAGCAAGCCCGAGCGGGCTTGTCGCGTCGCTCGTCCGTTTTCACCTCCCGTCCCGAACCAGCGCATGCAGGGGGGCCTCGATCCGGTTCAACGCTGTTGCATCGGCGCCAGGCGGCAACCGTACGACCGGGCAAGCGATGACAGCTCAGCCGACGGCCGGGACGTCATGCGCAGCGGCGGCATCGGCCAGCACGCGTGCCAACGCCTGTGCAAGGAGCTCGCCGGTGACCGGCTTGCGCAGGAAGCCATTGCAGCCGGCGGCCATCGCCTGCGGTTCTGCGTCGGCATCGGCACGTGCGGTGACCGCAACGATCGGAAAGCGCACGCCGCGCGCGCGCAACTGCGCCACCAGCGCCGCACCGTCGATGCCCGGCAGGTCCAGATCGCACAGCCCCGCGTCGAAGCGGCGCGTACTCACCTCGGCCAACGCCGCCAGACCATGCAGGACATGGGTGACCTGATGGCCACGCGTCTGCAACAGGCCAACGATCACCTGCGCCACGGTCGGGTCGTCTTCGACCAGCAGCAACTGCAATGGCGCCTGTGCCTGCGGCGAGCTTGCCCGTGCAGGCGCAGGCACTGCGGGGAGCGCACTCACCCAGCGCAGCGGCAGCTCCACCACAAAACACGCCCCTTGCCCCAGTTCGCTGCTGACCGTCACCGCACCGCCCATCGCCGCTGCCAGTTCGCGGCAGATCGCCAGGCCCAGGCCGCTGCCGCCATGCCGGGCCAGCGTCACGGCGCCTTCGGCCTGCTCGAAGCGCTGGAACAGGCGCCCGCGCTGTTCTGCACTCATGCCCGGGCCGGTGTCGCACACTTCGATCCGGATGCCTTGCCCGTGGCTTTGCGGCACCACCCCCACACGCAGGCTGACGCTGCCACGCTCGGTGAACTTGACCGCGTTGAACAACAAGTTGAGCAGGATCTGTTGCACCCGGCTGGCATCGCCATGCAATGCAGGCGGCAGCGCGTCATCCAGCTCGCAGGCGAAGGCCAGCCGCTTCTGCTCGGCGCTCGGGCGCACCAGCTCGGCCACCTGCCCGATCAGCTGACGCAGATCGAAGTCGCGGTAATCCAGCGGCAGCTTGCCGGCCTCGATCCGCGCCAGGTCCAATGCATCGTTGACCAGCCGCAGCAGATGCTTGCCAGCCAGCTGGATCGCGCTGGCATAACCCTGCTGGCGTCCGTCCAAGGGCGTCTGCAGCAGCAACTCGCTCATGCCCAGCACACCGGTCATCGGCGTTCGCACTTCGTGCCCCAGGGTCGCAAGAAAGCGTGTCTTGGCCAACGATGCCTGCTCGGCCAGCTCGCGTTTGTGCTGGGCCAGCTGCCACTGCGCGCGCATGCGCACACGGCGGCGGTAGGCTGCCGCAAGCAATGCGCCCAGCAGCAGCACAAGCAGGCAAATGAGCGCGATGCCTGCGTCACTGCGCCACCACGGTGGATTGACCGAGAACCGCAGCGAGCGCATCTGTGAGCGATTGCCCAGCGGATCCACCCCTTGCAGTGTGAGTTCGTAGCTACCGGCAGGCAAGCTGGCGAATTCCCGGATTCCCGCGTTGCCCGAGGTCTGCCATTCGGTGTCGAAGCCTTTCAAGAAACTGCGATAACGATTGGACAGCGGGTCGCTGTACGACAGCAGACGGCTGACGATCTGTAGCTGCCGATCTCCAGGGCCAAGCTGAAACGGGCGATCCATTGGCAACGCGACGCGTGCACCATTGCGTAGCACACTGACATGTTCCAGCTGCAGTGCCGGAACAAACGGTGCGATATCGGGCATTGCGGTATCCAGCAGCACGGTGGAGCCATCGCTGGTCGCCCCGATCAGGCTATCGCCCGCCATTAGCAGACAATGCTGAATGAACTCCTGGCTGGTCAATCCATCGCGTGTACCGATATTGCGTAGGCGTGCCGGCGTCACCGAAGGGTCGATCCGCCATAGCCCGCGCAAGCTGGAAATCCAGACCCTGCCACGCGGGTCGATCCGCATTGCGGACGCATCGAACCCGGTCAGGCCATCCACCTGGCCCACCTGACGCACGCGCACCCAACGTGTTGCGGTTTTTTTCCATTGTTCTGCACCGACGGCCCGATACACCCACACCATCTCCGGCGATTGGCTGGCAAACGCCTGAATCTGCGCCCCTTCCAACCCTGGGACCGGCACGAACTGGTGTGACGCTTCGTCCCAGGCAAACATGCCGCCTTCGCCTGCAACCCAGACGCGCCCGTCCGGGCCCTGTTCCAGCTGCTGTACGGCGATATCGCGCAAACCGTGCAAGTCCTGCTGCGTGATGCGCTGCAAGACACGACCGCTACGCAGATCGCGCTGCTGCAGCATGTCGATGAAGGCCATCCACACCGTATCGCCATGCTCGATGATCCAGTCAGGCGCCGATAGCGCCGACGCCGGTTCGGGGCCATCGGACGGCCAGTGGATGAATTCACCGGTCCGCAGGTCCATGCGGGAAAGGCCAAAGCTCAAATTGCCTAGCCAGACACGTTGCAGGCGATCCTCCAGCGCCGACACCAACTCCATGTCCTTGAGTTGCGACGACTGCAACCCTGTCTGAAACGTGTCGCCAGTGCTTGGATCGACCCGCAACAAGCGACCTTCCGCATCGACTTGCCACAGACCACCGGAACGTGTGGCAGGGGCCAGGTTGCAATAGATGGCATCACCCGTCGGCACCGCGGGTTTGAGCACGGCAGTGCGCTTCCAGTCTGCCGGCAAGTACCCAAGGCCGGTGCCATGCATCGGAACCCATAGCCCGCCATCAGCGGCTCCAAGCAGGCCAATGACATTCCGGCGTGACAAAGCCCCCTCTCCGCTGAAGGCTGGGACCGGCGGACGCTCGCCGCGGGTCCGCCACAGACCGCGTCCGCTTCCCAACCAGAATTCGCCGTCCGGGGCAGCCACTGCACCCCAGAATTCGTTGCCGGTGCCGAACATCGTCCCCCAGGGAAGCGGCTGCCATCGATCGTCGGATCCCATGACGTGCAGCCCCGACTCGCTGCCCAGCCACAGACGGTCGCCCGCCCATTGCAGACCGAAGATGGCAGACTGCCGGTTAGGCTCGTCCGGGACATAGACGCGATGCAGACGTTTTCCGTCGTAATACGCCAGTCCACTGGTGGTTCCGATCCACAGCCGCTGCCGGTTGTCCGCCGCAAGATTCATGACCATGGCCTGGTCAAGGTCGCCATCGAGCGTACCCAGATCCACCGACGACATCACGCCGGAAGTATCGATGCGAATCAGCGCGCCGGTCGTGGTTCCGGCCCAGATGTCGCCGTCGAACGCAGTGATGCTGTAGATCTCGCCGTCCTTCATCGACGGATAGTCAACAGCGCGGTAGTGCCGAAAATGGCCTCGTCCGGCATCCATGACGCTCAGCGTCTTGCCGCAGCCGATCCATATCCTGTCAAGCGCGTCGATGTGCAGCGCCTGGATCGCGTTGCAGGGCAACGATGTCGGGTCGGAAGGATCATGTCGCCAGGTCCTGAATCCTGCGCCGTCGTACCGCACCAAACCATCCAGGGTGCCAAGCCACAGATAGCCGGCGCGGTCCTGGTGGATCGCAACCACCATGGTCGATGGGAGTCCGTCGCTGGGACCCACGATCCGGAAACGCGGAATCTCCGGAATCTTCGCCACACAGGGCATTGCGCCCAGCAGCAAGACCAACAAAACAGCAAGCGCACGCATGTGGGCATCCTTTCCACGTCCAGCCCGCATGCTCGCAACGGATCGTTGCGAGCGCAAGCCAAGCGCGGTGCAGCGGGATATGTCTAGAATCCGCCCATGACAACCCTCGCCCGCCTGTTGCTGCTTCCCGCCCTGGTCGTGACCAGCCTTGCCGCGACCGCCGCGCCGGTGCGTTACGCGCTGGATCCGGTGCACACGCGGGTGCTGTTCGCGGTCGAACATGCCGGCTTTTCCAAGGCGTTGGGCACCGTTTCCGGAACCAGCGGCACGCTGGTGTTCGACCCGGACGACTGGGCCTCGGCACGGCTGGACGTGACCGTGCCGCTGCACCGCACCGACCTGGGCGATGCCAAGTGGAACGAGGCCACCCTGGCACGCAACCTACTCGACGCCGAGCGCTTTCCCGACGCGCATTTCGTCTCCACGCAGGTGGAAGCCAGCGGCGAGAACCACGCCAAGGTCACCGGCAACCTGACCCTGCACGGGGTCACCCGCCCGGTCACCCTGGACGTCACCCTCAATGCGCTCAAACGCCATCCATTGCCGCCGTTCCGCCGCACCGCCGGGTTTTCCGCCACTGCCACGCTGAGCCGTGCGGAGTTCGGCATCGACGCGTGGAAATCGATGATCGGCGATACGGTGGAACTGCGCATCGAAGCCGAAGCCGTGCGCGAAGGCCGCGCCGACGACGACACGCCGCAACCCCAAAACGCACCCGCCGCCCCTGACGCTGCGCCCAGCCCGGAATCCTGAGCATGACCCTGAAGAACATCGAACGCTGGGGCGGTGTCAGCCAGACCCTGCACTGGCTGATCGCACTGCTGATCCTGGTGCTGGGCATCGTCGGCCTGACCATGGGCGAATTGCCCAAGACGCCGAAATACTTCTGGGTCTACACCGCACACAAGTCGGTGGGCCTGACCGTGTTGGCACTGGTGATCGTCCGGCTGGCCTGGCGCCTCTATGCGGGCGCGCCGCCGCCGGTGGCCGGCACTCCACGCTGGCAGGAACGCATCGCCGGGCTGACCCACTGGCTGCTGTACGCGATGATCTTTGCGATGCCGCTGTCGGGCTGGTTGTACGACTCCACCAGCGGCCTGCGCCCGTTCCGCTGGTTTGGCCTGTTCGCCGTGCCCAAGCTCAGCCCGCCGGACGAACAATTGCGTGCGGTTGCGCACTTCATCCACGAGTGGGGCTTCTGGCTGTTGATTGCCGTGGTGCTGGCGCATGCCGGCGCTGCGCTCTACCACCACCTGTTCCAGCGTGACGCCACCTTGGTGCGGATGTTGCCGCGTGGCTGGCTCTCTTCCAAACCCTAAAGGATTCCCCATGTCGTCCAGGTTGTTCGCCTCTCCCCTGCTGGTCGCCGCCTCGCTGGTGGCCACGTTCGCCACCGCCCCGGTCCTCGCTGCCGACTACGTGCAGGCGCCCGGCTCGTCGCTGGTGTTTGCCAGCAAGTACGACGGCGAAGTGTTTACCGGCAAGTTCCCCGGTTTCGACACCACGCTGAGTTTCGACCCGGCCAATCTTGCCGGCGCCAAGCTCGATGTGCGCATCCCGCTGGCCAGTGCCATCAGCGGCAACAACGACCGTGACTCGACCCTGCAGGGGCCGGACTTCTTCAATGTCGCCAAGTTCGCCACCGCGCGCTACCGCGCCGACAAGTTCCGTGCACTCGGCGGCAACCAGTACGCGGCCGACGGCACGCTGGAACTGCGCGGCGTCAGCAAGCCGGTCACGCTGACCTTCACCTGGACACCCGGCACGCAGCCGGTGCTGGCCGGCAAGGCGCTGGTCAAGCGCCTGGACTTCGGCGTCGGCGGCGGCGACTGGGCCGATACCAAGACCATTCCCAACGAAACCGCGATCAGCACCAAGGTCGTGTTCAAGGCGAAGTAACGCCACCGGCCGCAACCGGACGCGGCCATTGAACGGCGGACTACCTCGTCGGGTCCGCCGTTTTTTTGTGCCTGACGGCCGGATGACACCGCGCGACAGCTAGACTCGGCATCCATCCCAGGGACGCCGCTGATGCGCACGCATGGAACCTTGACCCGCTGGAATACCAATCGCGGCTTCGGCTTCATCACGCCGGCGCAGCCGGGGGATGATTTGTTCGTGCACATTTCAGCGTTTCCCCGCGGCTTCGAAACGCCACGCATCGGCGAGCTGATTTCCTTTGAGATCGAACCGGGCAAGGATGGGCGACGGCAGGCCGTGCGCGTGATGCGCGCTGGCCAGCATGCAGCCGGACGTGTTGCGCGCCGGCAGCATGCGGCAGCGCGATCACCATCGCCCCATCACTCGCTCGGGTTGGGCAAGATCATGCTGTTGCTTGTGGCAGGTGCTGGCGGCTATGCGTATCTCAGTCGGGACGCGCTGATGCCAGTCCCCGCCCCCACTGAAACTGCGTCAGCAGCACCGGTACCGGCACCGGCAACCAGGACGCAGCGAGGCCGCGCAACGCTCCAGAGCTCACCCGCACGAACGGCAGCTGCAGCAGCAGGCACAACGTCGGCCACACCCGCACCCACGCCGCACTACAGCTGCGGCGGCCGCAAACACTGCTCGCAGATGACCTCCTGCGACGATGCCACCTGGGTGCTGCGCAACTGCCCCGACACAACGATGGACGGCGACCACGATGGCGTGCCCTGCGAGCAGCAGTGGTGCCATTGAATCAATACGGCTGACACCTTGAACGGGCGGCCGACACGATTCGTTTGTTAGCCCCATCATGTTGGATGCAGTCAAAAGCCGAGGTTAAACGCTGAGTCGGTCGAAGGCGCGGTGCCCTCACCAGACAGATGCCGGTTGTGTTGTTGAAAACCATACACACCGACCAGCTCGACGGGTCCTTGTCCGCCCACCGTCACGGCAACTTACGCGGCATGGATGCCGCGTAAGCGCCTACACGGACGTACTCGCGGCGCGTCCCGCGAGGGTGAGCGGGCAAGCGCCCGGCAGCCAAGCAGCAGGTCGGCCGCCTTGCAGCGAAGGCCCAGATCATCCGCTCCGCACCAGACGGGCACGACGTCGTTTTCAGCCACTCCAGATCCAAAATCTGGCGCGTACCGGAGGCGAACACGCCGCTTCATCGCGTGCCGGCATTCAACCACTCGCGCAACCGCCGGCTGTCGAATGGCCAATCCAGCTCGCGCCCGTGCGCATCGCCCACCACCGGCACGCGCTCCCCGTAAGCGGCCTCAAGCGCCGCATCGCCGTCGATGAAGACACTTCCGAACTCGCCTGCGCGTGCCTGCGCCAGCACTTCCACGGCCTGGTCGCACAGGTGGCAATCGTCGCGCTGGTACAGGATCAAGGCCATCGGGAGCTCCCATGCTGCGCTGCAGCCGTGCCGCAAGCGCCGAGCGACTAGAATAGCCGCCTTTACGCTCACCTCTCCGGCAAGCATGGCTGTCAGCACGTTCGACCTGTTCAAGATCGGCATCGGTCCGAGTTCCTCCCACACCGTGGGGCCGATGCGCGCGGCCGAGCGCTTCGTGCATCGCTGGCTGCTGGATGCCGGCCGCCTGCAGGACGTGGTGCGCATCCGCGCCGAAGTCTTCGGCTCGCTGGCCCTGACCGGCCGCGGCCATGGCACCGACAAGGCCGTGCTGCTCGGCCTGGAAGGCCACCGCCCCAACCTGATCGACCCGGACATCATCCCGGCCACGCTGGAGCGCATCCGCACCAGCAAGCGCATCAGCCTGATGGGCCAGCACGTCATCGCCTTCGACGAAAAACGCGACCTGCCGATGAACAAGCGGCAGAAGCTGCCCTACCACACCAACGGCATGCGCTTCACCGCCTACGATGCCGATGAAGCGGTGATCGCCACGCGCGATTACTACTCGGTCGGCGGCGGCTTCGTGGTCAACCAGGACGATGCCGCCGACGACCGCATCGTGGCCGACGAAACGCCGCTGCCCTACCCCTTCCTCAGCGGCGACGAACTGCTCGCGCAGTGCGCACGCAGCGGCCTGAGCATCGCCGCGCTGATGTTCGAAAACGAAAAGAGCTGGCGCAGTGAGGACGAGATTCGCGCTGGTCTGCGCGAGCTGTGGGCG
Source organism: Xanthomonas sp. WHRI 6108 (assembly GCF_040202385.2). NCBI lineage: Bacteria > Pseudomonadati > Pseudomonadota > Gammaproteobacteria > Lysobacterales > Lysobacteraceae > Xanthomonas > Xanthomonas sp. WHRI 6108. The sequence goes on from NZ_CP168198.1 coordinate 3,306,875, forward strand.
GCAATGCAATCCTGTGTGGAGCGCGGTATCCGCCAGGAAGGCACGCTGCCGGGCGGCCTGAACGTCTCGCGGCGCGCACCGGCGTTGTATCGCGAACTGTCGTCCAAACCGGAAGCGGCGATGCGCGATCCGCTGACCACACTGGACTGGGTCAATCTCTACGCACTGGCCGTCAACGAGGAAAACGCGGCCGGTGGCCGCGTGGTCACCGCGCCCACCAACGGCGCGGCCGGCATCATCCCGGCGGTGCTGCATTACTTCGACCGCTTCTGCCCCGGCGCATCCGAGCAGCGCATCTTCGACTTCCTGCTCACCGCTGCGGCCATCGGCATCCTCTACAAGGAAAATGCCTCCATTTCCGGCGCCGAGGTCGGCTGCCAGGGCGAAGTGGGCGTAGCCTGTTCGATGGCCGCCGGTGGCCTGGTCGCCGCGCTGGGCGGCAACCCGGGGCAGATCGAAAACGCCGCCGAAATCGGCATGGAGCACAACCTGGGCCTGACCTGCGACCCGATCGGCGGCCTGGTGCAGATCCCCTGCATCGAACGCAATGCAATGGGCGCGGTCAAGGCGATCAACGCCAGCCGCATGGCCATGCGCGGTGACGGCAAGCACAAGGTGTCGCTGGACAAGGTCATCAAGACCATGCGCGACACCGGCCGCGATATGCAGGACAAGTACAAGGAAACCAGCCGCGGCGGCCTGGCGGTCAACGTTATCGAATGCTGAGCCGGGCGCGGCCCCGGGCAGCGCCATGTATTGCAGTCACTCTCCAGGCATCGCGAAACTGGGCAATGCGTCCAACGGCAGCGGCCGCCGATGCAGTCGCATGCCAGTGCTGTACGTCCCCACCACATGCCGCCATGTACCGTCTGACGCTGGATTCCGACGGAGATCGCGATGCGACAGCTTGCCTGCACTCTCGCCCTGGCCCTGGCCTGCGGCCCTCTGATGGCACAGGAAGCCAGCTACGGCCCGCGCCTGGAAGGCTTCGACTACCCCTATCCGGTCAAGACCTTTGCGTTTACCTCGCAACGGCAGCCGCTGGAAATGGCGTACCTGGATGTCGCGCCCACCGGCAAACCCAACGGGCACACCGCCGTGCTGCTGCATGGCAAGAACTTCTGCGCCGCCACCTGGGAACAGACCATTGCCGCGTTGAGCACCGCCGGCTACCGCGTCATTGCGCCTGACCAGGTGGGCTTCTGCAAATCCAGCAAGCCGGCCGCCTATCAGTTTTCCTTCGCGCAACTGGCCGACAACACCCAGGCGCTGCTGAAGAAGCTGGGTATCGAACGTGCGGTGGTGGTCGGCCATTCGATGGGCGGCATGCTCGCCATCCGTTACGCGCTGATGTATCCGCAGGCCACCGAGCACCTGGCCTTGGTCGACCCGATCGGCCTGGAAGACTGGAAGGCCGAAGGCATTCCGTGGCGCAGCGTCGATGCCTGGTACGACAACGAACTGAAGATCAGCTTCGAGCGCATCAAGAAGTATCAGATGGAGGTCTACTATGCCGGCCAGTGGAAGCCCGAGTTCGAACGCTGGGCGCGTATGCAGGCCGGCATGTCGCTGGGCAACGGCCGGCAGGCGGTTGCCTGGAACCAGGCGCTGACCTACGACATGGTGTTCAACCAGCCGGTGGTGTACGAACTGCCCAAACTGAGCGTGCCGACCACGCTGTTTATTGGCCTCAAGGACCGCACCGCGATCGGCAAGGACACCGCACCGCCCGAGGTCAAGGCACGTGTCGGCGATTACACCAAGCTGGGCAAGCGTGCGGCCGAGGCGATTCCGAACGCGAAGCTCGTCGAGTTCGCCGATCTCGGACATTCGCCGCAGGTGCAGGACCCGACACGGTTCAATGCCGCATTACTGAAGGCGATTGCGCCGTAAGCAATGCCAGCGGCGGTGCGATTGGCATGACCAACGCATCCTCGGAAGCTGCAGCTTGCGCAAGGGCGAGCTGCAGCTGAGCCGTTTGCAAGGTGCAGAGCAGTCGGCAGGCCATCAACACGCGTGGCGATCCAATCGACAGCGCGCGCCCCACAGCCGCGCTCAAAGAGCGCCGGCGCCTCTCCATGTCCTTAACCGGCTACCCAGCCACAATCCGCAATACATCATCCAGCAACGCCGCCGCCGTGACCTCGGCACCCGCGCCCGGCCCCTGGATCAGCAATGGCTGCTGGCGATAGCGATCGCTGCTGATGGCGACACGGTTATCGGTGCCGGCGCCGCCGGCCAGCGGGTGATCCAGCGCCAACTCGCGCAAGCCGACGCTGGCACCATGTGCGTCCACACGGCCGACGAAGCGCAGGCAACGCCCCGCGGCACGTGCCTGCTGCCAGCGCGCGCCGACCACCGTATCCAGCGCGCCCAGTTGTGCATCCAAGGCATCGAGCGGCAACCGCGCAATGCTTGCGGGCACCAGCGATTCCACATGCACCTGTTCGGCTTCCAGCTGCCAGCCCGCCGCGCGCGCCAGGATCAGCAACTTGCGCCGCACGTCCTCGCCCGACAGATCGATGCGCGGATCCGGCTCGGTATAGCCGGCCGCCATCGCCTCACGCACGCAATCGGAAAATGCGCCGGTACCGTCGTAGCGATGAAACAGCCATGCCAGCGATCCGGACAACACCCCTTCGATCGAGTGGATATGGTCGCCACCCGCCACCAGTGCGCGCACGCTGCTCAGCACCGGCAGCCCCGCCCCCACGGTGGCGCTATCGCCGTAGTGCGCACCGCTGGCGTGACGCGCCGCGTGCAAGGCCTGTGCGCGCGACAACGCAGTGCCCTGGCCCAATTTGTTGGCAGTGACCACGTGTACGCCACGCAGCAGCCATTCCGCATGCCAGTCGGCAACGACCTCGCTGGCGGTCGCATCCACCAGCACATCGCCGGCACGCAAGGCGGTGGTTTCCGCCCAGGGTTGCAGCACGGCCTGCCCACGCGGCGCGGCATTGGCCTGTTGCAAGGCCTGTGCGGCGCTGGTGCCGCAATCGTGGGCAATACGCGAGTTGGCCAACCAGTCAAAGCGCGGCAACTGCAGCTGGCGCTCCTGCAGCGCAGTGTAGCGCGCCACGAACGCGCGCCCCACCGTCCCGGTTCCCAGCAAGGCCAGCCGTGGTGTCGGCGTCACCGCTGCCGCCGAAGCGCGGCGCGAAACAGGCAGCACAGTGCTCACGCGTCGACCTGTTTGCGGCTTGCGCTGGTCAGCGTCGCTTCGGCACGCGCCAGGCCGGCGCGCAGGTCGATCAACAGGTCTTCTGCAGACTCGATGCCGATCGACAGCCGCAGCAGGCCATCGGAAATCCCGGCGGCAGCGCGGGCTTCGGCGGTCATCGCCGCATGCGTCATCGAGGCCGGATGCGCGATCAGGCTTTCCACACCGCCCAGCGACTCGGCCAGGGTGAAATAACGCAGGCCATCGACAAACGCGCGCACTGCGGCTTCGCCACCGTCGAGCTCGAAACTCATCATCGCGCCGAAGCCCTTCTGCTGACGCGCGGCCAGTGCATGACCCGGATGTGCAGTCAGCCCGGGGAAATACACCTGGTTGACCACCGCATGCCCGTCCAGCAGCTCGGCGATGGCGTCGGCGTTTTCCTGATGCACGCGCAGGCGCGCATCCAGCGTGCGCAGACCGCGCAAGGTGAGGAAGGCATCGAACGGCGAACCGGTCAGGCCCAGCGCATTGGCCCACCACACCAGCTGCTGATGCAGTTCGGCATCGCGCGCGACCACCGCACCGCCCACCACATCGCTGTGGCCGTTGATGTACTTGGTGGTGGAGTGCAGCACCAGGTCCGCCCCGAACTCCAGCGGCTTCTGCAGCGCCGGCGACAGGAAGGTGTTGTCCACCACGGTCAACGCGCCAGCCTTCTTCGCCGCCTCGATGACGAAGCGCAGATCGGTGATGCGCAACAGCGGGTTGGACGGGGTTTCGATCAGCACCAGCTTGGGCGACTGCGCCAAAGCATCGGCCAGCGAACGCGGGTCGGTAAGGTCGGCGGTGATCAACGCGAAGTGGCCCTTCTTGGCCAGCGCGTTAAACAGGCGCCAGCTGCCGCCGTAGGCATCGTGCGGCACCACCAGGGTGTCGCCCGGCTGCAGCAACGCATTGAGCACCAGGTTGATCGCGCCCATGCCGGTGGAGGTGATCACCCCGCCCGCACCGCCTTCCAGCTCGGCCAGCGCTTCGCCGAGCAGATCGCGGGTCGGGTTGCCGCTGCGCGTGTAGTCGTACTGGCGCTTGTTGCCGAAACCATCGAAGGAGAAGTTGGACGACAGCACGATCGGCGGCGTCACCGCACCATAGGCAGTGTCGCGATCGATACCGGCGCGGACGGCGGCGGTGGCGGCGGTACAGGGGGCGTCGGCGGGGTCACGAAAGCTCATGCGGTTTCTCCGGTGATGCGAAGGGCAGTGGCGAGGATCGCGTCGATGCGATCGATTTCTTTCAGGAAGGCGTCGTGGCCATACGGCGAGCGCAGCACGCGCAGACTGCCGCGCGGCCCCAACCCTTCGACCAGGCTGACCAGGTCGGCCAGCGGCACCAGGCGGTCGCCCTCCACCGCAACGACGACGGTGGGCACGCGTACCTGCGCCGGGTCGATGCGGTGCAGGTCGATGGATTCGGACAGCCGCAAGTAGGCGGTCACCGGCGTGCGCGCGACGTACTGCGCGCCGGCGGCATCCAGATAGTCTTCGGCGGCCACGCGCACGCGGCCGTTGATCACTTCCGGCGGCGCGTCGAAGCGCTCGCTGAATTCTTCCGGGGTGCGGTAGCTGAGCATGGCGAACTGCCGTGCCAGCGCCAGCCCATGGTTTTCGGCACATTGCAGCTGACCCAGCGCCACCGCGCGGCGCTGCAACGCACGCCAGGCGGCGGCATAGGGATGGGCGCGATGCGCGCCACTGACCGCAACCAGGGTACCGACACGAGCGGCATGGCGGGTCGCGAACTGCAAACCGACCAGCGCGCCGTACGAGTAGCCGACAAAGCCATGCAAACGCGCGATACCCAGCGCATCCAGCAAGGCGGCGATCGCATCGGCCTGGTCGGCGGTATCGATCGGCGCATCCAGCGTGCCGTCGGCACCGAGAAAGTCGAACGCCAGCAGGCGGCGCGATGCCGGATCCAGCGCGCGGCCGGCACCCACCAGGCCATCCACCCAACCCTTCTCGGGGAACAGGTCGCTGGCGGCCAGATGGCGATGCGCGGAAATCCCGCCGGCCACGAACACCACCGGCGCATTGGCGGCGCCGATCAGTTCATAGCGCAGCCGCAGCTCGCGCATGCCGGCATGGCGCATCGGCAAGGCAATGACAAGCTCGCCGCGTACGGCAATCAAGCCGTCATCGGTGGTGGCGGGTGTCTCGGCGTAATCGGTCGGTGATGGCGATGCTGTATTCACGAGGCTCATGGCGATATCCGGGGTGGATCGGCCATCGAGCTTCGCGGGAGCTCGCGTTCGACGTGCGCAAGGCACGATTCGAACCATCTTTCGGCGGACGCGGAGGTCCCCGCAGGATTTGGCACCAAACGCGGGCGCTTGCGCGCTCCGCTGGCTGCCCCGGCATCAAAGGGCCTGTCCCTCCGCCGGTCTCGATGGTGAAGCCAAGATGCCACCACTTTTTTGCGGTGTCAATCTCTTCATGCGGATGGAAAGATATATTTTCATCCGATACCACTGCGGCCTGTGATGGACCGCATACTTGAGGTCCCTCCGTTCGAGCCGATCGCGTGCCCCACCACGTGCCTCGCAGCACCCTGCCCGCCCTCGCCTGGCCTTTCTTGCTCGCGGTTCTGGCGTGTGCCGCACCCGCCAACGCGCAGCAACGCTGGCATTGGCCCGGTGCCGCAAACACGGCTGCGAGCTCGCCATCAGTCGCAGCGGCACAGACGGCGCCCGCATCGCCCGGCACCGGCCCCTCATTGCAACTGGAATGGCAGGCGCCGGCCTACCTGGCCTGGGTCAGCAACCCGCTGGCCGGGCCCGCACAGGTTCAACTGAGCGCACCGCCCAGCGAGGATTACCGCGCCGTGCCGCAGTTGCCGTTGACGGTGCAACTGGCTGCGCACGAGCGACGCCTGCTCGCCCGGCTGTATCCGGTCAGTAACCAGCGCAGCCTGGGTGGGCTTGGACTCAAGCTCGACCTGGTGCCCGGCGATCCGCAGGCCCGCCCGCAGCAGCAAGTGCGCTACCAGCTCCCGTTCCGCGATGCGCCGGTCCAAGTGGACCAGGGCTTTGGCGGGGCCTTCAGCCATACCGATGCGCCCAACTGGTACGCGGTGGACTTCGCGCTGCCGCAGGGCACGCCGGTGCTGGCGGCGCGCGCGGGCACGGTCATGGAGGTGCGGCGCGATGTGAGCGAAGGCGGCCCGCATGACCAGGCCGCCGGCGCCGGCAACCTGGTGCGGGTGCTGCACGCCGACGGCAGCATGGCCATCTATGCCCACCTGGCGCCCGATGGCGTGGCGGTACGCCCGGGCCAGGTGGTGCGCACCGGCGAGCGCCTGGGCACCTCGGGCAGTACCGGCTTCAGCACGGCCCCGCACCTGCATTTTTCGCTCCAGCGCAACGCGGGCATGCGCCTGATCTCGTTGCCATTCCGGATGCTGGGCCCGCAGGGCGAGTTGCAGTTCCCCTCGCCGGCACCGTAAGTGGCGGCACCCAGGAGCGCCAACCTGCGGCCCGGAGAGCCCCTGACCGGCGCTACAGAGGCCGGCTGCGGCGAAGCCGCTATAATCTCCGGCTTCCTCAGTTTCCGCAGGCGTCCGACCGGGCGCGCTCAGCCCATGTCCGACGTCTCCAACGAAGCCGCGCGCCGCCGCACCTTCGCCATCATTTCCCACCCCGATGCGGGCAAGACCACGCTGACCGAAAAGCTGCTGCTGTTCGGCGGTGCGATCCAGATGGCCGGCTCGGTGAAGGGCCGCAAGGCCGCCCGTCACGCCACCTCGGACTGGATGGCGCTGGAAAAGGAACGCGGCATCTCGGTCACCTCCTCGGTGATGCAGTTCCCGTACGAGGGCAAGATCGTCAACCTGCTCGACACCCCCGGCCACGCCGACTTCGGCGAGGACACCTATCGGGTGCTGACTGCGGTGGACTCGGCGCTGATGGTCATCGACGTCGCCAAGGGCGTGGAAGAACGCACCATCAAGCTGATGGAGGTCTGCCGCCTGCGCGACACCCCCATCATGACCTTCATCAACAAGCTCGATCGCGAGGGCAAGAACCCGATCGATCTGCTGGATGAAGTCGAGACCGTGCTCGGCATCCAGTGCGCGCCGGTGACCTGGCCGATCGGCATGGGCCAGCGCCTGAAGGGCGTGGTGCACCTGATCACCGGCGAGGTGCACCTGTACGAACAGGGCCGCAACTTCACCCGCCAGGATTCGACCATCTTCCCGTCGCTGGATGCGCCCGGCCTTGCCGAAAAGATCGGCACGCAGATGCTGGCCGAGCTGCGCGACGAGCTGGAACTGGTGCAGGGTGCCAGCAATCCATTCGATCTGGACGCCTATCGCGCCGGCCAGCAGACCCCGGTGTTCTTCGGCTCGGGCGTCAACAACTTCGGCGTGCAACCGCTGCTGGACTTCTTCGTCGAACATGCACCGCCGCCGCAGGCGCGCGACACCACCGGCCGCCGGGTCGAGGCGACCGAAGCCAAGCTCAGCGGCTTCGTCTTCAAGATCCAGGCCAACATGGACCCGCAGCATCGCGACCGCGTGGCCTTCATGCGCGTGTGCTCGGGCAAGTTCACCGCCGGCATGAAGGCCCTGCATGTGCGCAGCGGCAAGGACGTCAAGCTGGCCAACGCGCTGACCTTCATGGCCTCCGACCGCGAAATCGCCGCCGAAGCCTGGCCGGGCGACGTGATCGGTATCCACAACCACGGCACCATCTCCATCGGCGACACCTTCACCGAAGGCGAATCGCTGTCGTTCACCGGCATTCCCAACTTTGCACCGGAGCTTTTCCGTCGGGCACGCCTGCGCGACCCGCTCAAGCTCAAGCAGCTGCAAAAGGGCCTGGCGCAGCTGTCCGAGGAAGGCGCCACGCAGTTCTTCCGGCCGTTGATGAGCAACGATCTGATCCTCGGCGCGGTAGGCGTGCTGCAGTTCGACGTGGTGGCCTACCGACTCAAGGACGAATACGGCGTGGATGCGATCTTCGAGCCGGTCAGCGTCACCACCGCACGCTGGGTACATTGCGACAACGCCAGGAAGCTGGAGGAGTTCCGCGAGAAAAACGCTGGCAACCTGGGCATCGACGCGGCCGGCCAGCTGGTGTATCTCGCACCGACGCGTGTGAATCTGCAGCTGGCGCAGGAACGTGCGCCGGACGTGCGCTTCTCTGCCACGCGCGAACACGCGCATGCCAAGGCGATCGATTGACCGCGGCTTGAACCGGCGCCTGCGACCGCACTTGCCGGCGATGCGAATTGCTCGCAATTGCGGTACCTTTTTGGCATGAACGCAGACGCCTCCCCCTCGACCGACCTGCGCGACGAGATAGCCAGCGCCGTGACCCACGGCCTGGGTGCCATTGCCGCACTGGCCGGTGGCTCGGTGCTGATCACGCTGGCCGCCGTCTATGGCGACGGCTGGCAACTGGCCACCTCGATCGTGTTCAGCGCCACCCTGGTGTTGCTATACGTCGCCTCCACGCTGTTTCATGCCATCCCGCACCCGGGCGCCAAGGCGCGCCTGCAGGTGCTCGATCACTGCGCGATCTATCTGTTGATCGCCGGTACCTACACCCCGTTTACGCTGATCAATCTGCGCGACTCCTGGGGCTGGGGATTGTTCGCCGCGATCTGGACGATCGCCGCCGCCGGAGTGGTCTTCAAGCTGTTTTTCACCGGTCGTTTCCGCCTGCTGTCGACGGTGCTGTATCTGGCGATGGGCTGGCTGATCGTGGTGGCGATCCAGCCCTTGCTGCGCTCGGTCGATACCTGGTCTCTGTGCTGGCTACTGGCCGGCGGACTCTTCTATACCCTTGGCACGTATTTCTACCAACGCGACACCCAGCGCTATTTCCACGCGATCTGGCATCTGTTCGTACTGGCCGGCAGTGCCTGTCACTTCGTTGCGGTGATTGCGCAGGTGATGTGAGACGCGATCTGCGGCACGTTCGCGCGCCGTGCACGAGGCATCGCCAACCATGGCCCGCGTGAACAACGTGACCGACACCTCAGCTGCACCATCGCCCCCCAGCCCACGTCGTCGACGCTGGCTGGTCGGGCTTGCCATCGTCTCCGCCGCCGTGGTGATCTTCGTGCTGCTGTTCCAGTGGAACTGGCTGCGCGGTCCGGTCGAGCGCGTGGTCAGCGCCAAGACCGGTCGCCAGTTCCATCTCGGCTATCTGGACGTGAAGCTGGGCCGCACGACCACCGTGCGCGGCAATCGGCTGAGCCTGGCGAACGCAGCATGGTCCAAGCGCGGGCCGATGGCCGAGCTCAACTCGGCCGAGATCGATGTCGAGTTGTGGCCACTGCTGCGCGGCAAAGTGCGTCTACCGGAAATCCGCCTGGATCACCCAACCCTCTTGCTGGAAGCCGGCGACGACACCCATCCCGGCAACTGGGTATTCGATCAGGACAGTGGCGATGGCACCATGCCGCGCCTTGGCCGCCTGCTGGTGAACAACGGGCGCCTGCAATACATCGATGCAGCCAATCGCTCTAACGTGGATGTGGCAATCAACAGCCTCGCACCACCGAGCAGCGACCAACGTGCAGCGCCGATCGGCATCGACGGCAAGGGCCGCTGGAAGGGCTATCCCTTTACGCTCAAGGGCAATACTGCCTCGCCGCTGGAACTGAGCCAGAGCGAGCACCCATTCCGCATCGATCTGCGCGGCAGCGCCGGCGCCACCCGCACCCACGTGCGCGGCACCTTGACCAACCCGTTCCAGTTCCAGGTCTTCGATCTGCAAATGGCGCTCAGCGGCCAGGACATGCAGGACCTGTATCCGCTGACCGGCGTGGCCATGCCGTCGACGCCGCCATACAAGCTAGACGGTCATTTGCGCCGCAACGGCCAGCTCTGGCGCTACGAAAAGTTCACCGGTACCGCCGGCGACAGCGATCTGTCGGGCACTGCAGAAGTGGACCTGCGCAACAAGCGTCCGTTCCTGCGTGCCGATCTAGCGTCCAAACGCCTGGACTTCGACGACCTGGCGGGCTTCGTCGGCGCGCCACCGAAGACCGGCGCGAACGAGTCGGCAAATGCAGAACAGAAAAAACAGGCGGCACAGCTCGCAGCCAGTGCACGCGTGCTCCCCAGCACCCCGTACGACTTGTCGAAGCTACGCGCGATGGATGCGCAGGTACGCTGGCGCGCGCAGCGCATCAATGCGCCATCGTGGCCGCTGGACGACATGGATGCCTCGCTGACATTGAAGGACGGCTTGCTGCAGCTGGACCCGCTGAACTTCGGCGTTGCCGGTGGCGATATCCGCTCCATCATCCGCATGGATGCGCGCAGCGAGGTGATCACCACGCACCTCAAGGCAGGTCTTCGCGGCATCCGGCTGGATCAACTCTTCCCCGATACCGCCCTCGCCAAGCAGGCCTCGGGTGCCATCGGTGGCGAATTCGATTTGCGTGGACGCGGCAACTCGATCGGCGCGATGCTCGGTACCGCCGACGGCACGATCGGCGTGGGCATGGGCCGCGGCCATGTCGGCAATCTGATCATGGAGCTGGCCGGGCTGGATATCGCCGAGTCGCTCAAGTATCTGGTCACCAAGGACCGACAGATTCCGGTGCGCTGCATCTTCGGCGACTTCGGCGTGCAGGACGGCCTGATGCAATCGCGTGCGCTGGCCTTCGACAGCACCGACACCATCATCATTGGCGAAGGCAGCATCAGCTTGAAGGACGAGACGCTGGACCTGCTGCTGCGCCCACGCCCGAAAGATCGCAGCATCCTGAGCCTGCGCTCGCCATTGCGGATTGGCGGCAGTTTCAAGGACCCGACCTTCCGTCCGGACTTCAAGGCATTGGGTCTGCGCGGCGCGCTTGCGGTCGGACTGGGCATGATCGCTCCACCCGCCGCCTTGCTCGCAACCTTCGAACCGGGCCCCGGCAAGGACAGCGACTGCGGCGGCAAGTTCGCAAAGTAAGTGCACTACAGCACTTTGGGCCGCCAGCAGACCTGTCCAGCGCTGTAGCGATGTTGGCAAGGTGTCGATCACACGCAAGTGCATTGACGGATGCAGTGACCCCAAAACTGCAGTAATGGCCAGGATCGAAAGGAACTGATCAAACCGCAGTCCTCGAACGACTGCGCGGCCTGCACTGCTTGCACCATGCAGACCGCCCCTCTCGACAGGTCCTTGCCCGCTCACCGTCGCGGGACCTTACGCGGCATGGATGCCGCGTAAGAGCCTACAAGGACGTACTTGCGGCGTGTCCCGCGATGGTGGGCGGGCAATGGCCTTGCAGCAAACTCCCAGCGTCGAAAACACCGCACCAGAGAGTTTGCTGACTGTTTTATCGAGAGCGATGCACCCCGACCATCTCAACTGACCCTTGCGACCAGGCCGCAGATCAAACGCTCCAAAGCTGATCTATCTGCTCGCCACACTTCTCGAGCTATGTCGATCAACAGCGTTCAGGACAAGACGCAGGGAACGTCGCCGGCACGGCCCTAGCTGGCGATGTAACGCTGCAACTGATCGATATCGCGCTGCTGGTCCTCGATCACCGCCTTGACCAGATCGCCGATGGAAATCACGCCCTGCACGCGGCCGTTGTCGACCACCGGCAGATGCCGGAAGCGTCCGTCGGTCATCAACTGCATGCAGCGCTCCACCGTGTCCGACGGCGACACTGTCACCACCTGAGTGCTCATGATGTCGGCAACGCTGGTGGTCGATGAGGCGCGATCGCGCAGCACCACCTTGCGCGCGTAATCGCGCTCGGACACGATGCCGACCAGGCGTGGCCCGTCCATCACCAACACCGCGCCGATGCCTTTGTCGGCCATCAGCCGGATCGCCTCGATCACTGCAGCGTCTGCCGCTACCGCGAATACCTCAATCTGCTTGGTCCCCAACAGCTGTCGTACGGTCTGCATGGCCCGCTCCGCGCTTGGTCTGGTGGTCGCAGCCTACTCCCACCGCGCCGCAGTGGGTATCGACCAGGTAGAGCGGACGCTGCTTGGCCTCGTCGTACAAGCGGCCCAGGTATTCACCGATCAGGCCCAGGGCGATCAGCTGGATGCCGCCCAGGAACAGGATCACCGACATCATGGTCGGCCAGCCGGCCACCGGGTCGCCCATCAGCGCCGCCTTGATCACCACCCAGCCACCGAACAGGAATGCCACCAGCGCGGTGAGCAAACCCAGATAGGTCGCCACGCGCAGCGGCACGGTGGAAAAACTGGTGATGCCATCCAGCGCGAAGTTCCACAGCCGCCACACGGTGAATTTGCTGCGCCCCGACAGCCGTGGCGCACGCCGGTACGGCAATGCCACCTGGCGAAACCCGACCCAACCGAACAGCCCCTTCATGAAACGGTGGCGCTCGCGCAGCTGCTGCAAGGCTTCCACCACTCGCGGCGACAACAGCCTGAAATCCCCCGTGTCGGCCGGAATCGGCGTGCGCGACAACTGCCGGATCACCCGGTAGAACGCATGCGCCGCACTGCGCTTCAGCCAGCTCTCGCCCTCGCGAAAAATCCGCGTGCCGAAGATGTTGTCGTAACCGGCGCGCCACAGCGCGACGAACTCGGGGATCAACTCCGGCGGGTCCTGTCCATCGGCATCGAGCAGCACCACCGCACCGGGCAGCACATGGTCCAGGCCTGCAGAAATCGCGACCTCCTTGCCGAAGTTACGCGACAGCCGCACCGCACTCACCTGCGCATCGGCATCGGCAAGTGCCTGCAACACGCTCCAGGTGCCATCGCTGCTGCCATCGTCGACATACAGCACATGCGTCTGCACCCCACTCAGGCCCGCCAGCACTGCGCATAGGCGCGGGTGCAGCTGTGGAATGCTGGTCTCCTCGTTATAGGCTGCAATCACCACCGTCAGGCGGTCTCCTGCCACCGGCAGCTGCACGGGTCCGGACGTGCGCATGCTCACGGCGCCTGCAGATACGCAGGGCCACCCAGCTGGCGCGCCTGCCGCTGGATCCATACCGTCCGCCGTTGCACATAGGCGCCGGGCCGACGCGCGTCATAACGGCGTGGCGAGGGCAGCACCGCCGCCAGGCGCGCCGACTCGGTCGGTGACAACCCAGCCGCATCCTTGCCCCAGAATTGCCGGGCAGCGGCCTGCGCGCCATACACCCCGTCACCGAACTCGGCCACGTTGAGATACATCTCCAGAATGCGCTGCTTCGGCCACAGCAACTCGATCAGCACCGTGTACCAGGCCTCCAGGCCCTTGCGTACCCAACTGCGGCCCTGCCACAGGAACACGTTCTTGGCGACCTGCTGACTGATCGTGCTGGCCCCGCGCACGCGTCCACCGCGCGCATTGTGATCGCGCGCCTTTTCGATCGCCTGCAGGTCGAAGCCGTGATGCACCGGAAACTGCTGATCCTCCGCGGCCACCACCGAAATCGGCAGGCTGGCGGCGATCCTGTCGTAGTCGCGCCATTGCTGGTGCAGCGAAAAATCCCAGTCGCCCTCGCCCCAGGCTTCCAGATAGCGCCCGACCATCATGCTGCTGATCGGCGGATCGATCACCCGCAGCACCAGTACCTGCAGCACGCTCGCGGCGGCAAACAGCAGCGGCGCTGCCAACAGCCAGCGCAGCCAGCGCCGCGCGCGCCGCGGTGGCGCCACCTGCTTGCCATCCAATGCATCCGTCCCCATTGTTCGCTACGACCTTTCATCCCGATGCTCGTTGCATTATCCGGCAACCTGCGTCCCTTACGTCCGATGTTCCCATGACCGATCACGATCAGCTTTCCCGTTTCCTGCTGCCTGCTGCCGGCGTGCGCGGCGTCCATGTCCGCCTGACCCAGGCCTGGCACGACATCCAGGGGGCCGCCGACTACCCGCCCGCCGCACGCCAGTTGCTCGGCGAGGCAGCGGTGGCCGCCGCCCTGTTCACCGGCCACACCAAGGTCGACGGGCGTCTGTCGGTGCAGCTGCGCGGCAACCAGACGCTGCGCACCCTGTTCGCCGAATGCACCGCGGCCGGCACCTTGCGCGGCATCGTGCAGCTGGCCGACGGCGCCGATGCGCCCGCCGACCTGCGCGAACTGGGCGAGGCCGCGCTGCTGGCCATCACCATCGAGAATCCCGGCCTGGACCCGCGCGAACCGCAGCGCTACCAGAGCCTGGTCGGCATGCAGGCGCCGGATCTGGCCGAAGCGTTCGAAACTTATTTCCAGCAGTCCGAGCAACTGCCGACCCGCCTGCTGCTGGCCGCCGGCCCGGATCAGGCCGCCGGCCTGTTGCTGCAAAAGCTGCCAGGCGACGAGGGCGACACCGATGGCTGGACCCGCATCGGCGCGCTGTTCGACACTCTGGGCGCACCGGAATTGCTCTCGGTCGCCAGCGAGGACCTGCTGCACCGGTTGTTCCACGAGGAAGACACCCAATTACTGGGCAGCAAGCCGCTCAGCTTCGGCTGCTCGTGCTCGCGCGAGCGGGTCGCCTCGATGCTGCAGTCCCTGGGCGAAGACGAGGCCCGTGCCGCTGCCGAGGCGACCGGCGAGGTCGAGGTCCGCTGCGAGTTCTGTGGGCGTGAGTATCACTTTCCGTTGACCGCACTGGACGTACTTTTCAGCGAGGCGCGCCCCCTGCAGGAGGCGCCGGAACGGTTGCAGTAGAAAGGATTGACAGGTGTGATACGGGGATCGTGAGTACTTGTTAAATAATCATAAACACCCTAGCATTCCGACTGCCCGCTTCCGGGAACTTAACAACTGCCGCTGGGTCTGAACTCTGGTATGCGACACCTACTGCGCCTTCCGCTTGCTCTGATGGTTGCCTTTGCGGCGGCTACGGGTGTGCATGCGCAGTCGACCCAGCAGGTACGTGAAAGCACCATCCTGCCGGTGTGGAACAAGGGCAGCGGCAAGGTCGAAGCCTTTCTGTACCTGGAGCCCACCGGCGAGCAGAGGGCCGGTGCACGCTGGCACTTCGGCCGCAATTCGCTGGACGCGGCGTTCGGCCTGACCTCCGGCGATTCGCTGGGCCTGATCTGCAACAGCAGCCGCGGCACCAACATCAACGGACTCGCCAGCCACTGCCTGCTCGCAGGCATCGGCGATGACGAAGAAGACAGCGCCGCCGCATCGCGCCGCGTGTCGGCAACCCTGGGCTTCAACCGTGGCGGCGCACGCGCCGGCGTCACTGCCGGTACCGGCCGCGATACCCTGCCGGCCTGGTTGGTCGGCGCCGGCAAGGCACCGCTGACCCGCGTCGAACAGAACGACCTGACCGTGTTCGGACAGAAGAACATCGGCCGCGAAGGCTTCGTTTCGATCGGCGGCACCTATGCGCGCGCGCGCCTGGTACCGCTGGCCGACGTTTCGCCGGCGATCGCCGACCAGTGGGACAGCAAGACCCTGAGCGTCGGAGGCGGCTACGGTGCCTTCAGCGCCAACGTCATCGGCCGCGTCGTCGACGTCCCCGGCCAGCCGGAAAAGTGGGAAGGTCTGGGCCTGGGTCTGACCTGGCGCACCCCCTGGAGCGGCCAGCTGACCGTCGGCGCAGAGAACGTCATCTCCCGCGGCAAGAACCCGTTTGCGCCGAGCAACGAGAGCAACAGCGACGGTACGATCCCGTACGTTCGGTATGAGCAAGACCTCTAAGTAATTGATTTTAAACTATTTTACCTGACGCCACCGGCTTGCAGCCGGTGGCGTTTTGCGTTCCAGCACTCGGCCTGCGGCAGCCTTTCACGTCTTTCTTCTTTTTCGTTAACGGGACTTTAATTTCTCGCATAACGCATATACCATCGGTTCACCCTGACGTTTTGGATCCGCTTCTTTCGGACCCCCGACAGGCAAACAACCCTTGGCAGTACCCAAGATCACTTGGAGAGAGAGCTAATGAATTGCAAGTCCAACAAGCTGCGCGATGCAGTCGTCCTCGCGCTTGTCGTGGGCGTCGGCGGTACCGGTACCGCCATCGCTCAGGAAGCCGGCACCACCAACCTCGACAAGATCGAAGTGACCGGTTCGCGCATCAAGAGCGCAGACGTTGAAACGTCGCAGCCCGTTCTGACGCTGACCCGTCAGGACATCGACAAGCAGGGCGTCACCTCTGTTGCCGATGTGTTGCAGCGCGTGGCAGCCAACGGCGCGGCGCTGAACCGCACCTTCAATAACGGCGGCGACGGCAGCTCAGGCATCGCGCTGCGCAACCTCGGCAGCGCACGTACCCTGGTGCTGGTCAACGGCCGCCGCTGGACCACGGGTCTGGACGGCAGCGTCGACCTCAACACCATTCCGACTGCGATGGTTGAGCGCATCGACATCCTGAAGGATGGCGCGTCGACGATTTACGGCTCCGATGCCATTGCCGGCGTGGTGAATATCATCACCCGTAAGAACTTCGACGGTGCCGAGGCAGGCGTCAACGTTGGCCAGTACAGCGATGGCGATGGCCAGCGCCAGGCCTACGACTTCACGATCGGCACCACCACCGATCGCGCAAGCCTGCTGCTGGGCGCTTCGTACGTGCAGGAAGAGTCCGTCATGGCGGGCGATCGGCAGATCTCCGCTGGCGGTCCTCCGTTCTTCAGCGGCCAGAGCGGCACCGGATTCCCGGGTTCGTATGTGCGCAATGGTGCGCGCCGCATCCTGATCAATGGCGTCGAAACGCCTTACGTGGCCAATGTCCACGGTTACAACACCGCGCCGGACAACTACCTGCTGACCCCGCAGGAACGCACCTCGCTGTTCGCCCAAGGTACTTTCAACTTCACCGACAACGTGACGTTCCGCACCGAGGCGATGTACAACGAGCGCAAGTCGGAGCAGTTGCTGGCGGCAATGCCGGTCACCGGCCTGACCTTGAGCGCCGATAGCCTCTACAACCCCTTCGACCAGAACCTGACCGGCGTCAACCGCCGCTTTATCGAAACCGGTGGCCGCTCGTTCAATCAGAACGTCAAGAACTGGCACTTCTACGGTGGCCTGGAAGGTTTCTTCGAATTTGCCGACCACAGCTTCGACTGGGATGTGGGCTATCGCTACGACAAGTCCGATCAGAACGATCTGACCTACGGCCTGTTCAACCTTGCCAACCTCAACAACGCCTACGGCCCCTCCGAGCTGCGTGGCGGCGTGCCGGTCTGCGTCACCGCACCCGGTGGCGACGTGATTCCCGGATGCGTCCCGGTCAATCCGCTGGGCCCGCGCGGCTCGATCAGCCAGGCGGCGCTGGATTACACCGGCTTCACCGCGCACGACTCGTCCTCGGTTGAATCCAAGGGCTACACCGCAAATCTCAGCGGCGACATCGTCGACCTGCCGGCTGGCCCGCTGGCCTTCGCGGCCGGCTACGAATACCGCAAGGAAAGCGGCCAGTTCGATCCGGACGCCTTCATTGCGGCGGGCCTCAGCACCGGCAACGGCGCACGCCCGACTGCAGGCTCCTACAGCCTGGACGAGTTCTATCTGGAACTGTCGGTCCCGGTGCTGGCCGATCTGCCGGGCGCCCAGCTGCTGGACTTCAGCCTCGCGACGCGTTACTCGGACTACAGCAACTTCGGCGACACCGTGAACAACAAGTTCGGCTTCCGCTGGAAGCCCATTCAGGACTTGATGATCCGCGGCAACTACAGCGAAGGCTTCCGCGCGCCCAGCATCAACAACCTGTTTGCCGGTAACGCCGACTCGTTCGAAACCTACGCCGATCCCTGCTCGATCCAGGCTGGGCAGCTCAGCAACCCGGTCGTGGCACAGAACTGCACCGCAGCCGGCGTGCCTGCCAATTTTGTGCAGCCCGGTGCAGGCACCGGCGCCAAACAGACGCTGGAGCCGTTCACCTACACCTCCAACGAGCAGTTGCAGCCGGAAACCTCGACCAGCCGCACCCTGGGCCTGGTGTTCAGCCCCAGCTTCGCGCAGGGCTTGAATGTCACCTTGGACTGGTGGCAGATCGAGATCGAAAACGCGATCACGCGTCCGGAAGCACAGTTCATTCTGGACAAGTGCTATGGCGGCAGCGCCGGCGAGCAGGCTGAATATTGCGGTCTGATTACCCGTGACCCCAACTACAGCGATGGTGCCTATACCGTCACCAACATCAATATGCCGCTGTTGAATCTGGCGTCGTACAAGGTGGAAGGCTGGGATCTGGGTATCAACTACCGCTTGCCGGAGACGGCGTTCGGCCAGTTCACCATCAGCTGGGATTCGACCTACCTGTCGAGCTGGGAAACCAAGGCGACTGCCGATTCCGAACTGGAGCAGTTCCAGGGCCGTTACCTGAATCAGGATCCGTACTGGCGCATTCGTTCCAATCTTTATGTCGATTGGTCCCTCGGCGATTTCGGCATCAACTGGGGCATTCGCTACAAGTCCGGCATGGAAGAAGTCTGCCCGCTGTCTGCAGCGCTGGCCCAGGCGTATTGCTCGGAGCCTGATCGCGTCACCGCCGACGGCGCATCGCCGCGTAACCACATCGGCGCGACGACGTATCACGACATCCAGGTGCGTTACAACACGCCTTGGAATGCAACCGTGTCGGTCGGCCTGAACAACGCGTTCGACAAGGATCCGCCGGTCGCGTACAGCACGTCCTACAACATGTTCGATCCGCAATACGATCTGCCGGGCCGCTACATGTACATGCAGTACCGCCAGCGCTTCTGATAGAGCCTGCGGCGTAAAACAACTACGGCCCCGAATGGGGCCGTAGTTGCGTCTGGAGTTTAAAAACCGGGAACCGGACGCGGCATCCAACGCGTGCCGGTCACCCCGGAATCAAGGTCTGGATCACATGCTCGACATAGGCCTCAAAGTCTTCGCGGGCCTGCTTGGGCTGCTGCAGTTGCAGCGAGAGCTGCAGGAAACCGACGTAGGCGGCGTAGGCCAGGCGGGCGCGGTGTTGGGCATCGGTGCGGCTCAGGCCGGCCTGGCGGAACGAGGCGATCAGGTAGTCGAGACGGCGCTGCGAGACGCGGTCGATGACCGGGCGCACGGCCGGGTGATCGAGTGCCTTGAGCAGCTCGCTGTAGATGACGTGCGGCTTGACTTCGTGCGCGACCAGTTGAAACAGCGCGCGCAGGCGTGCGCTGGGGTCCGGGACGTCTTCCAGGCTGCCGAATACTTCCTTCTGTTCGAAGATTTCCCAGCGTTCCAGGGCTGCCTGCAGCAAGGCATCGCGCGAGGGAAAATGCCAGTAGAAGCTGCCCTTGGTCACCCCGAGACGGCGTGCCAGTGGCTCCACCGCGACGGCGCCCACCCCTTGTTCGGCGATCAGGTCCAGTGCGGCCTGCGCCCAATCGTCCGCGCTGAGGCGGTTGCCGCGACCGGAGGTGGCGCGGGGCGTGGTGAGGCTTGGGTCGGTGATGTCATTCATTGCCGCGATTTAACCATACGCTTGAGTCAGTTGCAGTATGCATCACAAAAAGGACATACAACTGCCACGATTCAATGGCTTAACCGTCCATACGAAGGAGTATTGACAGCCGCATAGGCAGATCCATACCATGAGGTATGGTCACTTCTTCTCCTAGCCTCGCCCATAGTGCTTCTACCTCGCGCATCGAGGCTGGCGAGACATCGCTTGCGGTGTCGGTGCGGGGCGCGGACCACACGCCGACGGTGCTGCTGGCACATGGCTTTGGACAAACCCGGCACGCGTGGGAAAGCACTGCGGCCCGACTGGCCGAAGCTGGCTACCGGGCGCTGGCCTACGATGCGCGCGGCCATGGCGATTCCGGTTTCAACGACGCAGACCTGCCCTACTCGGCCACGCAGTTCACCGATGACCTGATCGTGCTGGCAGGCGAGCAGGCCGAGCCACCGGTGCTGGTTGCCGCATCGATGGGCGGCTTGTTCGGCCTGCTTGCCGAGGCGCGCTGGCCAGGTCTGTTTCGCGCGATCGTGCTGGTCGACATCACGCCGCGCTGGGATACCGCGGGGGTGGAGCGCATCCTGCGTTTCATGACCGCACATCCTGATGGCTTTGCATCGCTGGATGCCGCCGCAGATGCGATTGCCGCCTATTTGCCACAGCGCCCACGCAAGACGGCCGAGCAGTTGCAGGCCTTGCTGAGGCAGCGCGCAGACGGGCGCTGGCACTGGCACTGGGATCCACGGCTGGTCGATGAACTGGCGGGACAGGATCCGCACGCACAACAACAGACCTTGCTGGACGCCGCCGCGCGGGCGCGTTGCCCGATGTTGCTGATCAGCGGCGGTCGCAGCGACCTGGTCACGCCGGACACCATCAAGGAATTCCTGTCGGTCGCGCCGCATGCGCAGCACGTGCATCTGCCTGATGCCACGCACATGCTGGCCGGCGACGACAACACCACGTTTACCGCAACCGTGTTGCATTATCTGGACGCACTGCCCCCGGTTGGCACCATCGCAGCGTCCAACATTACCGAGCATGTCACTGGAGCAAGACCATGAGCATCGTTGCACCGTTTCTCCTCGTCATCCTGGCGGCGGGCATCGCTGCCTATCACCGCATGCGCCTTGCCACCTGGGTCGCGCTGAGCGCCTGTGTGCTGGTGGCCTGCTGGTTGCTGGGTGCCAATCTCACCGCAACCATCGTCGCTGCCGTGCTGGTGGTGCTGGTTTCCGCGCCAGTGCTGTTGCCGTTCCTGCGCAAGCCGCTGCTGACTACGCCGCTGATGGGCTTCTTCCGCAAGGTGCTGCCGCCGCTGTCGCAGACCGAGCGCATCGCGCTGGAAACCGGCTCGGTGGGCTTTGAAGGCGAACTGTTCACCGGCGACCCGGATTGGCAGAAGCTGCTCAACTATCCCAAGCCGCAACTGAGCGCCGAAGAGCAGGCCTTCCTGGATGGCCCGGTCGAAGAGCTGTGCAGGATGGTCAACGACTGGGAGATCACCCACGTCCACGCCGACCTGCCGCCGGAGCTGTGGGAATACATCAAGAAGAACAAGTTCTTCGGCATGATCATTCCCAAGCAGTACGGCGGGCTGGGCTTCAGTGCGCTGGCGCATCACAAGGTGATCCAGAAGCTGTCCTCGATCTCCAGCGTGGTCAGCTCCACCGTCGGCGTGCCCAACTCGCTCGGGCCGGGCGAGCTGCTGCTGCATTACGGCACGCCGGAACAGAAGGATTACTATCTGCCGCGCCTGGCGGTCGGCGCAGAAGTGCCGTGTTTCGGCCTGACCGGTCCGTTCGCCGGTTCCGATGCGACCTCGATCCCCGACTACGGCATCGTCTGCAAGGGCGAGTGGAATGGCGCCAACGTGCTCGGCGTCAAGCTGACCTTCGACAAGCGCTACATCACCCTGGCGCCGGTGGCCTCGCTGATCGGCCTGGCATTCCGCGCCTACGATCCGGATGGCCTGATCGGCGACAAGAAGGACATCGGCATCACCCTGGCCCTGTTGCCGCGCGAGACCCCCGGCGTGGAAATCGGCCGTCGCCATTTCCCGCTCAATTCGCCGTTCCAGAATGGCCCGATCCACGGCGAGGAAGTGTTCATCCCGCTGAGCCAGCTGATCGGCGGCGTGGAGATGGTCGGTAAGGGCTGGAACATGCTCAACGAGTGCCTGGCGGTGGGCCGTTCGATCACCCTGCCCTCCACGGCCAGCGGTGGCAGCAAGTATGCCGCCGTGGTCACCGGCGCGTATGCGCGTATTCGCAAGCAGTTCGGCCTGTCGGTCGGACGCTTCGAGGGCGTCGAAGAAGCGCTCGCGCGGATCGGCGGCAAGGCCTATGCCATCAGCGCGTTGTCGCAGGCCACCGCTGCGGCGGTGGACCGTGGCGATGTGCCATCGGTGCCGTCGGCGATCGCCAAGTATCACTGCACCACCATGGGCCGCGAAGTGGTCAGCGACATGATGGATGTGATCGGCGGCAAGGGCATCATCCTGGGGCCGCGCAACTTTGCCGGCCGTGCCTGGCAGGCGGCGCCGATCGGCGTGACCGTGGAAGGCGCCAACATCATGACCCGCAGCCTGCTGATCTTCGGGCAGGGCGCAATCCTGTGTCATCCGTGGGTGATGAAGGAAATGCAGGCGGCGCAGGATCCGGACACGCGTCGTGGCCTGGAAGAGTTCGACCAGAGTCTGTTCGGGCATATCCGCTTCGGCATCTCCAATGCGGTGCGTTCGTTCTGGTTCGGGCTGACCGGTGCGCGCATCGGGGCAGCGCCGGGCGATGCGTACACGCGGCGCTTCTTCCGCAAGCTGGATCGTTATTCCGCCAACCTGGCGCTGATGGCCGACGTGTCGATGCTGATGCTCGGCGGCAAGCTCAAGTTCAAGGAATCGCTGTCCGGCCGTCTGGGCGATGTGCTGAGCCACATCTACCTGACCAGTGCGATGCTCAAGCGCTATCACGACGAAGGCGCGCCGGCGACCGATCAGCCGCTGCTGGCCTGGGCGTTCCATGACAGCGTGCACAAGATCGAAACCGCGCTGTCTGCGGCGCTGCGCAACTTCCCGATCCGTCCGGTGGGCTGGCTGATGTGGGTGCTGATCTTCCCGCTGGGCCGTCGTGCTGAAGCACCGGGCGACCGGCTGGGACACCGCGTGGCATCGATCCTGATGACGCCGAACGAAGCGCGCGACCGTCTGGGCCAGGGCGTGTTTCTGACCCCCTGCGCCAACAATCCGGGCGGACGTATCGCCAGCTATCTGGCCAAGGCCGTGCTGGCCGAGCCGGTGGAGCGCAAGTTCCTCAAGGCGCTCAAGACCAAGGGCATCGAGGCGCTGGATTTCACCGCGCAGCTGGACGAAGCCGTGGCCGAAGGCGTGATCACCGGCGACGAGCGCAGGCAGCTGGAAGAGTTGCGCGAGATGATGATGGACACCATCACCGTGGACGATTTCGACCCGCACGAACTGCGTGCGGCCAGCTACTACGACAGGCCGCAGGCCCAGCAGCCGCGCGAAGCGGCATAAGGCGCAGGCCAAGTGACGGCAGACGACGGCGGGCTTCGGCCCGCCGTTGTCGTTTGTGGAGATTGCCTGTGGTGGAGGCCGAGCACTCGCAACTGCGCTGCCTGCCGCCAGTGTCTTCGACCAGTTCCCAGCAACTGCAATCCGGTGGACACCTGGTAGGGGCGGGCTTGCCAGCGATGAAGCCTACCTGTAACGCCTCATCGCGGGCAGGCCCGCTCCTACAGGAAGCGAGCACACGGCCTCAGCGCGGCAACCACAGCAACGCTAGGGCAATCAGCGCGGGCAAGGCCTGCACGAAAAAGATGCGGCGGTTGACGCTGTAGGCGCCATAGAAGCCTGCCACGACGACACAGCCCAGAAAGAAGCCCAGCACGTCGGTGCGAGCCTGCAACGCGCCCCAGAACAGGCCCGCTGCCAGGAAGCCGTTGTACAGGCCCTGATTGGCCGCAAGCACGCGCGTGGCCTGTGCCTTCTCGGGAGTATTGCGGAAGGTCTTCAGGCCCAGCGGCCGCGTCCACAACGCCATCTCCAAGACCAGAATGTAGACGTGCAGCAGAGCGACGCACAGGCCGGCAACGATGGCGAACAGGGACATGGCGGATCGGCGTGATGGATGTGGCGACCAGCATAGCCGCGATCGCGGCCCTGCTGCTCGGAACAGGCGACGGAACCCGGCGCGCCGGCAAGAGACGGGGGGAATGTGCAGGACCTGCATGCATGATCGGAGCGTCGCGACTGAGGATATCGGCGGCGTGTCCTGCAATAGCCTGATCTATCTGCTCGCCACGCTCTCCCAAAGGTAAAAGCGGCTAGT
Organism: Xanthomonas sp. WHRI 6108; assembly: GCF_040202385.2. Lineage (NCBI taxonomy): Bacteria > Pseudomonadati > Pseudomonadota > Gammaproteobacteria > Lysobacterales > Lysobacteraceae > Xanthomonas > Xanthomonas sp. WHRI 6108. Next base: position 3,330,737 of record NZ_CP168198.1, read on the forward strand.
CCAAACAGCGACATCGCTAATGCATGTCATGCCCTGCTTGCCAGTGCACACCGACCATCTCGACCGGTCCGTGCCCGCTCACCGTCGCGGGACCTTACGCGGCATGGATGCCGCGTAATGTCCTATAAGGACGTACTTGCGGCGTGTCCCGCGAGGGTGGGCGGGCAAGGGCCCTGCAGCCAGGCCATTTGTTGACCGCTCCTAGTCGGAGACCTGATTGCCAGTCTCCGCATCGCGCTCTGCGGGCAGTTTGCGCGCCTCGCGCAGCAGGCCGAACGCGCCAAGGGTCATGCCCGATGCCACCAGCAGACCGACGCCGAACACCGCGCTGGAGCCGAATGCCGACACCAGCTTGTGCACCCAGACGAAGGTGAGATCGCCACCGCGGTAGATCACGGTGTCGATCGCAGCGCCGGCCTTGTAGCGCCATTCCCGATCCACCCGCGTGTACAAGGTCTCGCGCGCCGGCTTGGCCAGTGCGAACTCGCTGGAGCGGGTGATCACCTGCACGATCGCAAGCATCATCGGCAGCGGCGAGGCCGTCAGCACGGCATAGCCCAGCGTGATCGCCACGCCCGGAATCAGCAGCGCCGGTGCGATGCCGAAACGCGACAGCAGCGCGCGCGTCACCAGCAGCTGCAACACCAGGGTAAGCGCGTTGATCGCCAGGTCGATGCTGGCGTAATAGGCGGTGGCCGCCGCTGCGTCCGTGTAGAGCCGGCGTACCAGCGCTGCCTGCTCGTTGTAGAGCAAGGTGCCGACGCCCACGCCGAATAGCACCATGAAAGCCAGCCAGCGTAGCAACGGCTCGCGCACGATCAGCTTGAGCCCGCCCAGCACATCGCCGCCCATCGGCACCTCGCCGGAGCCCAGCTGTCGCTCCTGCTCGCGCGCAACCGCCCACAGGCGCAGACGCAGCACGCAGACCACGCACACGGTCAGAAACCCGGCCGAGACCAACATCAGATGCGCGATGCCGATGCGCTCGACCAGCGTGCGGGTGAGGATCGGCCCGAGAAACGCGCCCAGCGTGCCGGCCGCACCGATGTAACCGTAGTAGCTGCGCGCTTCGGCATTGCTGAAGACGTCGGCCATGAAGCTCCAGAACACCGCCACCGCAAACAGGTTGAAAACGGTCACCCACAGGAAGAACGCCATGCCGCGCCCGGGCACGCCGCTGTCGAACAACACGTAGAACAGCAACAGGGTCGCGATGAAGAAGCCATACACCGCCGGCAGGAACACCCGGCGCGGGTAGCGGCTGACCAGCGCGCCGTAGACCGGCTGCAGCAACACCATGATCAGGAAGGTGCAGGTAAACAGCACCTGCAGGGTGAAGTCCTTGAGCGGCACGCCATGCGCGGCGAAGAAGGCGGTCATGCCGGTGGGGAAAATCGCTTCCACATCCGCCGACGCACTCATCGCCTCGCGCACCGGGCGCAGCACGTAGTAGCCGCTGAGCAGGCAGAAGAAATACAGGAACGACCACGCCAGCGGCGGCGAGCTGCGCAATGCCACGCTCAGACGGCCAGCCGCAGAGCGCGGCGAAGACAGGCTGGTCATCGGGTAAGGCTCGCTCGCATCGACGAGCGCGACAGCAGGGACATGGCAGCGGCAACACCCGCGAAACAAGCGCGCAAGTTAGCCGATGCCGCGCTGCATCACCAGCAGCAGCGGGCGGCACCGACTAAATCGATTGCCTGCGGAGACGGCACGCCGCTTGCAGCTGTCTCCGCACGGGCTCCCGATTGCGTTGCAGAGGGTCCTGGCAGTTCGATTTATGAACCTAAAATCATCAATAGGATCAACACGATGCCCATTCATCTTCTGGCAGTTTGTGCTATTGCAAAGCGCGGCGCTAGAATCGTCGGAGGCAGTGGAACAGGCGGGACAACCATGACTCAAATGCGCAGGCGCCGACGGTTCCGACCGTTGGCCATCGGGCTGCTCGGGGCGTTATTGCCTCTGGCCCTCTCTTCCACCGCGCAGACACCCGCGCCGGCTGCTTCTGCGCTGCAGCCGGCCACCGTCGTGCAGTCGCCCACCGCCCCGCTGCAATACCGTGCATCGCTTCCGGCCAGCCAGGTGCTGGCCCCGGCGGCCGGGTTCGATGTGGCCGCGTTCGAATCGATGGCCAACCAGTTGACCTACGGCAATCGCCTGCCGGGCATGGCGATGGCGATCGTGCAGGGCGGCAAGGTGCTGAGCGCGCGCGGCTATGGTGTCACCGACGTCAATCACCCGCAGCCGGTCGATGCGCATACCGTGTTCCGTCTGGCATCGCTGTCCAAGGCCTTCGCCGGCACCATGGCTGGATTGCTGGTCAACGACGGCGTGCTGCGTTGGGACAGCAAGGTGGTGGACTACGTGCCCGGCTTTCAGCTCAGCAATGACGTCGCCACCCGGCAGCTCACCGTCGCCGAGGTGCTGAGCCACCGCGTCGGGCTGACCCGCAACGCCTACGACAACGATATCGAATCCAACGTCGACTACTACTCGCTCAGCCACAAGCTTGCCGCCGCACCGTTGCGCTGCGCGCCCGGCGATTGCTATGCGTACCAGAACGTGGCTTTCAGCCTGGTCGGCGATGTGGTGTTCGCTGCGTCCGGCAGCTTCTACGAGCAGTCGGTGGAGCGCCGCATCTTCAAGCCGCTGGGCATGAACGATGCGAGCATGGGTCTGGCCGGTATCCAGGCCAGCCCGCGCTGGGCGCGCCCGCATGTGCGCAGCCGCAATGGCTGGGTGTCGTTGACGCCCAAGCCGACCTACTACCGTCTGGCCCCCGCTGCCGGCGTCAATGCCAGCGCCAGCGACATGGCGCAGTGGCTGCTCGCGCACACCGGCCACCGCACCGACGTGCTGCCTGCGCCGCTGCTGGCGACGCTGCACGCGCCGCTGATCTCCACGCCTGGAGAGATGCGCTCGGGCTGGCGCCACGAGCGTGTGGACGCTGCCAGCTACGCGCTGGGCTGGCGCGTGTTCGACTACGCCGGCCATCAGGTCGTCTTCCATGCCGGCGCAGTGCAAGGCTATCGAGGCCTGGTCGCGTTGCTGCCCGAACGTGATCTCGGCATCGCGATCATGTGGAACGGCGAAAGCGGCCTGCCCTCCGGCATGCTGCCCACCATTCTGGATCGTGCGCTGGGTCTGCCCGCCAAGCGTTGGCTGGATATCGATGTGGATGGCGACTTCGGCAGCGAGAACATGCTGGCCGAGCGCCCCGATTCTGCCGGCAAGGGCGCCTCGTCGGGCAAGTCGGTGGCATCGCCGCGCTGAGTTGGCGTTGCGGCGACCTCGCACACAGGCGGCTTCGGCCGCTTGTGTCGTTTCCGGCCTGCAGGATCGAGTCGGGCGTGTCGACATCGGTGGCCGGAAGCCGGGCATCGCTCCATGCCATGCGATGACGATCATGGCAGGCGCAGATCTGAGTCACCTTGTCGGGTAAGCGCGTCAGACCTGACTGAAAAGCGAGAGCGTGGCTGCCCACGATGCGGCCCAATGCATCTACTCCCGCTTGGCACGACCAACACACCGCACCGCTACGCCAATCGATGGCGGCACGACCGATCGGGACAGACGATGGTCAGTTGGGCGGGCGGCGCAGCGGCCCAGCCCACCGGCAGCGTTGGACCGGAGAAAGCGGGTGGCGGGTGGCAAGCGGCGATAGTGCGGCGATAGCTACAACGTCCCGGCCTGACATCCCGTCACGCACAGCGCAACGCATCCGGCGGCGATAGCTTCGGCTGCCTGCGTGCGACCGGGACTCCCCCATCAAGGATGCGCTGGATCCGCCAATAAAAAAGCTCCCTCCCCGCTGGGCGTCGGGGAGAGAGCTCGATGTTTACGGCGATCGGGTGGTGCAGATCAGATCAGCGGCGCCGGGGTTGCGGGCAGCGCGACCGGAGCGGCCTTCTTCTTGCGAACGGCCGGCTTCTTCTTGGCGACCTTCTTCACAGCAGGCTTCTTGGCGGCAGTCTTCTTGGTGGCGGACTTCTTGGTCGCCTTCTTGGCAACTGCCTTCTTGGCGGTCTTCTTTACCGCTTTCTTGGCGGTCTTCTTGACGGCCTTCTTGGCGGCCGTCTTCTTGGTCGCCTTCTTTGCAGTCTTCTTCACTGCCTTCTTGGCGGCAGTCTTCTTGGTTGCCTTCTTTGCAGTCTTCTTCACTGCCTTCTTGGCGGTTGCCTTCTTTGCAGTCTTCTTGACGGCCTTCTTGGCAGCAGTCTTCTTCACTGCCTTCTTGGCGGTTGCCTTTTTGGCGACCTTCTTGACTGCCTTCTTGGCGGCAGTCTTCTTCACTGCCTTCTTGGCAGTGGGTTTCTTTTTCGCAGCTTTTGCAGTGGCCATGTAATTGGCTCCTCGTCAGTGAACTATGGAGGTGAAACGCCCAGTTGAAGCAAACCCCGCAACGGCACGCCGTCGTCGGGAACCGTCCGCAGGTAATGCGCGACGGGACGGATACAGAAACACCCGCATCGAACAGCGACGCGGGTGCGTGATCGGAGCGACTGCTGCTTTTTCGGAGAGAAGCGGACCCAACTCCACCGTGGATAGCGCTTCGGTGGACTTAGGGAACAAGCGTGTCGGCTTGATGTCGATTCTGCTCACTCTCTTTCGCAGCAACGTCTGCTGGGCGAAACCTAATCACGCTTTTTTTTACTGTCAACACTCTTTTGCATTTTTTTTTCAACGCCTCGTCGCGGCGCGTCCCGTCGAGCGTGTCCAAAGACGCCGTGCGATGGCGCGCGCCGCTGACCTTGGCATGCAGCGGCGCAACGACGTTTTCAAAAAAGCACTTCTTTTGTGCTGTTTTTTTTTTGCAATGCAGACGCGCACGCTGTTGCCCACTGCACCGACGTAGCAGCGCACGCCTGCTCGCCGCAGTGCGCGCCGCCTGTCCGCCAGCTGAAAATTTTTTATCGACCAAGCTTGCCCAAGGCCTCGCACAAGCAAAAATGCGCAAACTTATTGCGCGTTTTTCGACCCATGCGTGCATCCGCGTGCACTGCCAACGGCATCCGTTGCGCACCGTGTCCAAGGTTGGATGCAGGCGACGCTGCAAATATTTTTCACCGGCTGCACGCCATCTCCTCACGACCGGCTCACGTCGGAAATCCGACACCACGACGGTCGCAACGCAGTCGACGATGTCGCGCGCGCATGCCGCTGGCGAGTGCACGGTCGTCGAACATCGGCAAAGGCTTCGACTGCGAGCGACAGCCGGCACCGGCCGGACGCGTGCAGCGCGGCAGGACGCACGCCATCGGCAGGCGGGATCGGCGCGCGGCCATCGCCACGCAGACAAAAAAATGGCCGCTCCAACGAGCGGCCATCCGGGTGTGCGACGGGCGAGGCGCGGTCAGTGCGCGTCGTCTTCCAGCAGCTCGGCGTAGTCGTCCGGCGACAGCAGGTCGTTGAGCTCTTCCTTGTCGTCGAGTTCGACCACGAAGATCCAGCCTTCGCCGTAGGCATCTTCGTTGATGGTTTCCGGCTTGTCGCTGAGTGCGCTGTTGACCTCGACGACGGTGCCGCTGACCGGGCTGTAGACGTCGGAGGCGGCCTTGACCGACTCCACCACCGCCGCGCCGGTACCGACCTGCACGGTGTCGCCGACGCCGGGCAGTTCGACGTAGACCAAGTCGCCCAGCAAGCCCTGCGCGTGGTCGGAGATGCCGACGGTCACGCGGCCGCTGCTTTCGACGCGGGCCCACTCGTGGGATTTGAGGAACTTGAGGTCGCCAGGGATCTCGCTCATGGGTGTGCTCCGGGGAAACTGTTGGGTTGGGGACAGGTGGCTAGTTTAGACCGCACGACAACACAGGTGCACGCGCGTATCGGCCGGTGGGTGGCGATGGATGTCGCACGCTGCCGGACGTTTGCACGCCCGGCAGAGGTCTGACTCATTCGCCAAGGACGCCGGGCTGCGCCTGGCCGTCGCGGACGAACGGAAACTTCACCGCGCGCAATGGCACCTGCTTGCCACGGATGTCCACGCGCAGCGCGTCGATGCTGCCGGCCGGCACGCGCGCGAACGCGATCGCCTTGCCGAGCGTGGGCGAGAAGGTGCCGGACAGGATCTCGCCTTCGCCGCTGGCGCTAAGCACGGTCTGGCCATGCCGCAGCACGCCCTTCTCGTCCATCACCACACCGATCAGCTGACGCGGTGCGCCCTGCGCCTTTTGCGACTCGAGCACGGCGCGACCGATGAAGTCGCGGCCGTCGTCCAGGACGATCGTCCAGGCCAGCGCGGCCTCGTACGGACTGACCGTGTCGTCCATGTCCTGGCCGTAGAGATTCATGCCGGCTTCCAGACGCAAGGTGTCACGTGCGCCCAGACCGGCCGGCTTGACGCCCTGCGCGAGCAGCGCGTTCCAGAACGCCACTGCTGCCTCCTGCGGCAACACGATTTCGAAACCGTCTTCGCCGGTGTAGCCGGTGCGCGCAAGGAACAGTTCCACGCCATCGCGCGAACGCGTCTGCAGCGCAGCGAAACGGCCGAGCTTGCTCGCCGCTGCGGTATCGGCCGGATCCACCAGTTCGATCACCTTGGCGCGCGCGTTGGGGCCTTGCACGGCGATCATCGCAAAGTCGCCGCGCTCTTCCACGCGCACCTGGAAAGCTGCGGCCTGTTCGCCGATCCAATGCAGGTCCTTTTCGCGGGTGGCGGCGTTGACCACCAGGCGGAAGAAGTCCTCGCGCAGGAAGTAGACGATCAGATCATCGATCACCCCGCCCTGCGGGTTGAGCATGCAGGTGTACAGCGCCTTGCCGGAGACCTTGAGCTTGTCCACCGAGTTGGCCAGCAGGTAGCGCAGGAACTCGCGCACGCGTGCACCGTGCAGGTCGACCACGGTCATGTGGCTGACATCGAACATGCCGGCGTCGCGACGCACCTGGTGGTGCTCGTCCAGCTGCGAGCCGTAATGGATCGGCATGTCCCAACCGCCGAAGTCGACCATCTTGGCGCCGAGCGCACGATGGGTGTCGTAGAGGATGGTCTTCTGGGTCATGCGCACCGGTCCAAGGGAAAGAGGACCATTATCGCCGCCTGGCCGTGCCTGGGGAAACGGCGCAGGCGATGCGGCAACGCGCCGCCGACACCTGGACCTGGCCGCGCCCTATCGCACCGCGCTGCAGCATCGCTGCATGGGCACGACGCGTGCCCTGCCCGATCAACCGGCCGCCTGCACCTGCAAGGTCATGCCATCGACGCCGACGATGCGCACCGGTGTGCCGGCCGGAAGGTCCGGGCCGCTGACCACCCAGAACGCGTCGTCGACCTTGGCACGGCCGCGTCCCTCCCGGATCGCCTGGTCGAGCACCACGCAGCGACCGATCAACTGCTCGGCACGTCGGTTGAGCAGGGGCCGATCACTCTGCCGGCCCTTGCCGCGAAACCAGCTGCGATACACCTGCACCGATACGAAACTCAGCAGCACGAAGGCAACGATCTGCAGCAGCAGCGACATACCCGGCAACGCGAGCACCAGCACGCACACCGCTGCGGCGGCAATGCCCATCCACAGCAGGAACGCGCCGGGCACCAGCGTCTCGGCAGCAATCAACAGCAACGCCAGCACCGCCCAGGCCACCACGTCCCAACGCATGGCTCAGCCTCCCACGCGCGGCGGCATCGGCGGCACGCGCACATGGCTCGCGTCGGGTTTGTTCAGCGCTTCCTTGGCCAGCTCGGCGATGCCGGCGATCGAGCCGATGACGCCGCTGGATTCCATCGGCATCAGCACGAACTTCTGGTTGGGCGCGGTGGCCAGCGCCTTGAACGCCTCCACATACTTCTGCGCGACGAAGTAATTGATCGCCTGCACGCTGCCATTGGCGATCGCATCGGAGACCATCTGGGTGGCCTTGGCTTCGGCCTCGGCCAGTCGCTCGCGCGCCTCGGCGTCGCGGAACGCGGCTTCCTTGCGGCCTTCGGCTTCGAGCACGGCGGCCTGCTTCTCGCCTTCGGCGCGCAGGATTTCCGACTGGCGCGAGCCCTCGGCTTCGAGGATCTGCGCGCGCTTCTCGCGCTCGGCCTTCATCTGCCGCGCCATCGAGTCGATCAGGTCGCGCGGCGGCTGGATGTCGCGGATCTCGATGCGGGTGACCTTGATGCCCCAGGGATTGGTGGCCTGGTCGACCACGCTGAGCAGCTGCGCATTGATGGTCTCGCGCTGGCTCAGCGATTCGTCCAGATCCATCGAGCCGATCACGGTGCGGATGTTGGTCTGCACCAGCGCGATCGAAGCGATCTCCAGGTTGGAGACCTCATAGGCGGCCTTGGCGGCATCGAGCACCTGGAAGAACACCACGCCATCCACGCGCACCACCGCGTTGTCCTTGGTGATGACGTCCTGGCTAGGGACGTCGAGCACCTGCTCCATCATGTTGATCTTGCGCCCCACGCCGTAGACCACCGGCACCAGAAAGTGCAGACCCGGACTCATGGTGTGGGTGTAGCGGCCGAAGCGCTCCACCGTCCACTGGAAGCCCTGCGGCACCATGCGCACGGTCTTGAACAACACGATGACGCCAGCGACCAGAACGGCGATGGCCAAGAAAGAAGTCGGAAACATGAGCAGCCCCTTGCGATGACGAGTCGATCCTTGGCTTGAGTATGCCCTAGCGCCACCTGTCCCCACTGCGCGCCCTACCTTCGGCAACGGCGGTCACGACCCTGCATGCGGCGCTGTGGCTGACCACCTCGGGCAGCGTGTCGGCGTTGCGCAGCACGCCGCAACGCGCAGGCGACCGCGCTTTGTAAAGTGCAGACGTTGCTGCGAGCGCGCGCTCAGGCGCCGCGCGGCGAAAACATGATGATCGCCATGCCGAGCAGGCAGCAGGCTGCGCCCAGCAGATCCCAACGCGTCGGCGTCACCCCGTCCACCCACCACAGCCACAGCAGCGCACTGGCGATATAGACCCCGCCATAGGCGGCATACACCCGGCCGCTGGCATCGGGATGCAGGCTCAACAACCAGACGAAGACGGCCAGGCTCAGCGCCGTCGGCAGCAACAACCAGATGCTGCCGCCCTTGCGCAGCCACAGATACGGCAGGTAGCAACCGACCAGCTCGGCAACGGCAGTGGCCGCGAACAGCAACAGCGTGGTCGGTGCAGCAGTCATGCGCGGCCGGGCTTGTCGACGCCTTGCTTGCCAGCGTCGGCCTGCTGCAGCTCCGGAGTGTCGCGCGCCTGCTCACCGGCCGCGGGCGCGTCAGTGACAGGCGTTGCGGCAGGCTGACCCAGAGCGGGCGGATCACCGCCGCGTTCGCCGCGCTTGACCTGTTGCCACAGCGCCTCCTGTTGCTGCAGCGACAGCGCAGCCAGGGAGGTGCCGTCCGCCTGTGCCTGTGCTTCCATCGCGCGAAAGCGGCGCTCGAACTTGAGATTGGCATGGCGCAGCGCTGCACCCACGTCGACCCTGGCATGGCGCGCCAGGTTGGCGCAGACGAACAACACATCGCCGAGCTCGTCTTCCAGCCGCGCCTGGTTGTCGGCGACCGGGCCACGCGCGAACTCCACGCGCAGTTCCTCGATTTCTTCCTGCAGCTTTTCCAGCACCGGGGCCGGGCCGGGCCAATCGAAGCCGACCCGCGCCGCACGCGCCTGCAGCTTGGTGGAGCGTTGCCATTCCGGCAGGCCGCGTGCGATGCCGGCAAGTGCGGAGTCATCCTGATGGCCGGCCGCGCGACGTTCGTCGCGCTTGATCTGCTCCCAGTTGGCGCTTACCGCCTGCGCATCGTCGGCACGTTGCTCGGCAAACACGTGCGGGTGGCGACGCACCAGCTTGTCGCTGAGCGTGGCGACCACGTCGGCGAATCCGAACGCGCCCTGCTCGGCGGCCATCTGCGCATGGAAGACCACCTGCAGGAGAAGGTCGCCTAGCTCGTCGCGCAGAGCCGGCAGGTCGTTGCGATCGATGGCGTCGGCAACTTCGTAGGCTTCTTCGATGGTGTACGGCGCGATGCTGGCGAAGGTCTGCTCCACATCCCACGGACAGCCGTGCTCACGATCGCGCAGGCGCGCCATCAGCTGCAGCAGGCGCTGGAGGTCGCCGGTCGGCGGGGACTGAGACATGGGGTGTTCCTTGCAGGTGTGGTGCAGTGGAGTGGCGTGCCTGGGCGATGCCGCGGGCACGTGCCGGGTCACCTGGCGGCAGACGATAGGCAGGGACCGCATTGGACGTGACTGCATCGGGATTGCGCGCAGCCGCAGGATCCAACCCGCGAGCGCGCAAGCGGCGGTCGGCAGTGCTCACACCAGCCAGCTGCGCCACGGCAGATTGGGATCGCCCAGCGCGATGAAATCGCCATTGAGCAAGGTGTCGCGGCGGTTGTAACGGAACGGTTTGCCGGTGCCGCCGGCCAGCAGCACACCGCCGGCGGCGTGCAGCACGCACTGGCCGGCTGCGGTGTCCCACTCGGAGGTGGGGCCGAAGCGCGGATACACGTCCAGGTCGCCTTCGGCGATGCGGCAGAACTTCAACGACGAGCCTTGCGCGACTACATCGATCTCGCCCATGCGCTCCAGCGCGGCGGCGGTGCGCGCGTCGCGATGCGAGCGACTGGCCGCGACCCGCAGCGGCGTGGCCGCCGGCGTGCGCGTGTGCAGCATCTCGTCGCGGTCGCCATCGCGGCGGTAGGCGTTCTCGCCCCGTGCGGCGTACCAGACCCGGCCATCGACCGGCGCCTGCACCACGCCGAGCACCGGTGCGCCCATATGGATCAGTGCGATGTTGACGCTGAACTCGCCGTTGCGCTTGACGAACTCGCGGGTACCGTCGAGCGGGTCGACCAGCCAGTAGCTGGTCCAGAACTGGCGGTCTTCCCAGGCCACGTGCGCGGATTCTTCCGACAGCACCGGCACGTCCGGGGTGACCCGGCGCAAGCCTTCGACGATGACACGGTTGGCGGCAAGGTCGGCCTGGGTCAGCGGGCTGGCGTCGTCCTTGATCTCCACCGCGAAATCCTGCGCATAGACATCCATGATCGCCGCCCCCGCCTCGCGGGCGATGGCGATCACGGTTTCGCGCAGTTCCATCGGGATGCGGATCATGGGTTGCGCTCCAGCCACTCGCGCGCAATGAACAAGGCGGCCAGCGAGCGGCCTTCGGAAAAATCTTCGCGCAGCATCAATTCGTCCAGACGGGCGATCGGCCAGGGCACCACCTCCATCTCTTCCGGCTCGTCGCCCACCAGGCGCTCGGGATAGAGGTCGCGTGCCAGCACCAACCAGGATTGGTGACTCATATAAGTAGGAGCGAGCGTCATCGCACGCAGCACCTGTACCTGGCGCGCGCCGTAACCGGCTTCTTCCTTGAGCTCGCGGTCGGCGGCCTGCTCCGGCGTTTCGCCGGCATCGATGCGGCCCTTGACCAGGCCCAGCTCGTAACGATGTACGCCGGCGGCATACTCGCGCACCAGCAGCACGGTCTGCGCGTCGAGCATCGGCACCACCACCACCGCGCCGTGGCCCTGGCTGAGCTGGCGCTCGTAAAGGCGACGCTCGCCGTTGGAAAATTCCAGATCCAGCTGCTGGCGACGGAACGGCCCGTCGCCCAGATCGGTGATCTTGTGGATGGTCGGCAGGCGCGGGCTCATGCGTCGCACGCAGCGGCGGGGCCGACCGATAGAATAGGCGTATGCATCGACATGTTCATGAGCCCGAAATCCTAGCAGACCCGGCAGCCTCCCAAGCTGACGAACATTGGCGGCAACGCGATCTTGCCGTGCTGTGGCACCCCTGCACGCAGATGCGCGAGCACCCGCACACACTTCCGCTGGTACCGATCGCGCGTGGCGACGGTGCGTGGCTGATCGGCCACGACGGTCGCCACTACCTGGACGCGGTCAGCAGTTGGTGGACCAACCTGTTCGGCCATAGCGAACCGCGCATCGGCGCGGCCATCGCGCGCCAGGCTGGCGAACTGGAGCAGGTGATGCTGGCCGGCTTCACCCATGCGCCCGCCGTGCAGCTGGCCGAGCGCCTGTTGGCGATCGCGCCGCGCCAGTCCGGCCGCGCGCCGTTGTCCAAGGTGTTCTATGCCGACAATGGCTCGGCCGGCGTGGAAGTGGCCTTGAAGATGGCCTTCCACTATTTCCATAACCGCGGCGAGCACCGCCGCACGCGTTTCGTCGCGCTGGAAAACGGCTACCACGGCGAGACCATCGGCGCGTTGTCGGTCGGCGACATCCCGCTGTATCGGCGCGTGTATGCGCCGTTGCTGCTGGAGTCGATCTTTGCGCCCTCGCCCGATGCCTACCTGGCCGAGCCCGGACAGAGCGCGGAAGACTACGCATTGCAGGCGGCCGATGCGCTGCAGGCGGTGTTCGAACACTCGCCCGACGAAATCTGCGCGCTGATCCTGGAGCCGCGCGTGCAGTGCGCAGGTGGCATGCGCATGTATCACCCGGCCTATCTGCGCCGCGCACGCGAACTGTGCGACGCGCATGGCGCGTTCCTGATCGCCGACGAGATCGCCACCGGCTTCGGTCGCACCGGCAGCCTGTTCGCCTGCGAACAGGCCGGGATCATGCCCGACCTGTTGTGCCTGTCCAAGGGGCTGACCGGCGGATTCCTGCCGCTGTCGGCGGTGCTGGCCACGCAGCAGTTGTACGACGCGTTCCTGGACGACTCGCGCGAACGTGCGTTCCTGCATTCGCATAGCTACACCGGCAATCCGCTGGCATGCGCCGCCGCGCTGGCAACCCTGCAGATCTTTGCAGACGACGATGTGATTGCGCGCAACCAGCGCACCGCCGCGCACATGACCACGCTGGCTGCGCAGATCGGCGAACACCCCGCGGTGGCCGACGTGCGCCAGGCCGGCATGATCGTGGCGTTCGAACTCACGCAGGGCGGCGACAAGCGCACGCCATTCCCGTCTGCGGCGCGGGTGGGCCTGAAGGCCTATCGCGCCGCACTCGACAAGGGCGTGGTGCTGCGCCCGCTCGGCGACGTGCTGTACTGGATGCCGCCGTACTGCGTGGACGACGCGCAACTTGCGCTGCTGGCTGCGACCACCCGCCACGCCATCGAGGAGGCCGTTGCATGCGCCTGACCCGCTCCCATGTCGCACTGCCGCTGCACTGCGACCAGGAGGTGACGCTGCCGGAAGAGTCGGCCAATCACCTGCTGCGTGTGCTGCGACTGCGCGAGGGCGATGCCTGCGTGCTGTTCAACGGCGACGGCAGCGACTACCACGCGCGCATCACCCTGGCCGGCAAACGCGAGGCGCGCGCACTGGTGGAACGTGCCGAGCCGCTGCGCAACGAGTCGCCGTTGTCGATCACCCTGATCCAGGGCATCGCGCGTGGCGAGAAGATGGATCTGATCCTGCAGAAGGCCACCGAGCTGGGGGTGACGGCGGTCGTGCCGGTCAACGCCGAGCGCACCGAGGTCAAGCTGGATCCGGCGCGCATGGAAAAACGCCTGGCGCATTGGCGCAGCGTGGTGGTGTCGGCCTGCGAGCAGTCCGGGCGTGCGCGCATTCCCACGGTCGCTGCGCCGCACGGCCTGCAGGATGCGGCGCAGGCCAGCGACCCGCAGGCGCTACGGCTGACACTGGACCCGCACGGCGAGCATCGCCTGGGCAGCCTGGCGCTGGGTGCGCAACCGCATGTAATCGTGGCGATCGGCCCGGAAGGCGGCTGGTCGCCGCGCGATCGCGCCACCCTCGCCGAGGCGGGTTTCAGCGGCCTGCAACTGGGGCCGCGCATTCTGCGCACCGAAACCGCGGGGCTGGCGGCAATTGCGGCACTGCAGTCGCGGTTCGGAGACTTATAGCGCCATGACATCGTAGGAGCGCACCTGGGCGCGACCGGGCTTTATCGGGAACGCGTCGTCGCGCCCGGGTGCGCTCCTACCGGGATGTGGAGTTGATCGGCGTTGCGTCGTCCGCTGCATGTCGATGGCTCCGTCCACTGCGTCCCGGCCCTAAACCCGCGCCGACTCGTAGGAGCGCACCTGGGCGCGACCTGGCGTTATCGAGAATGCCTTGTCGCGCCCGGGTGCGCTCCTACGGGATGTGGAGTTGATCGGTTTGGTGCAGCCAGACTGCTGCACCTGGCGATGCGCGGGCGCTCAGCGGCCGTGCTGCAGGAACCAGCTGGCCGCGCCGATCACACCGAGCTGGCCGTGCTCGACGATGCTGACCGGCACCTGCTCCAGCGCCGGACGCAATGCGCCCTTGTCGAGCAGACGTGCGACGAAATCGCTTGCGGCCACGAATGCGGCGATCTGCGGCAGGAATCCACCCGCCAGATAGACACCGCTGCGCACGCCATAGAGCAGCATCATGTCGCCGACCACGCTGCCCATGAAGCCGCAGAACGCCTGTAGCGCATCGCGTGCCAGCACGTCCTCGCCAGCCAGCGCGGCGGCGGTGACATCGGCCGGGCTGGCGTGCAGCGCCGGCACACCCCGTAGCGCGGCCAGTGCGGTGTAGAGATTCAACAGGCCCGGGCCGGAGAGCAGGTGCTCGGTGGCCACATGCGTGCGCGTGCGGCGCAACTCCTGCAGCAAGGCCACTTCCAGATCGCTGGCGGCAGCAAGCGCGGCGTGGCCGGCCTCGGTCGGCAACACCACCGGGGTGGCGCCGTTGGGAATCCACAACGCCGCGCCCAGGCCGGTGCCCGGGCCCAGGATCAGCGCCGGGCCCGGCGCACCCTGCGGCGGACCGGACAACTGCAGGACCTGATTGCCGACCATGTAATTGGCCGCATGCGCCACCGCTTCGAAATCGTTGACCAGATGCAATGCCTGCATGCCGAGCTGGCGGCGGATCTGCTCCGGCGCCAGCACCCACGGCAAGTTGGCGGTGATCACGCTGCCGTCTTCCAGCGCATACCCGGCACTGGCGATGACACCACGCTGCACCGGCGCGCAGCCCAGCTCCGCAAAGAACGCGGCCATGATCTCGGCCAGGCCCGGGTAGTCGGCACACCGGTACTTGCGGTAGTCCAGCACCGTGACCGGTTGGCGTGGATCGGGGCTTTCGCACACCAGCGCCAGACGCACATGCGTCCCCCCCACGTCTGCGGCAACGAAGGTGTCGGGGCGCGGAAAGGCCACCGCTTCCATTGGACTGCTTGCGCTCACGCATTCTCCTGATAAGTGGCCGCGGGCTGGCGTCATGCCCGTTGTCCGACGAACGGTAACGGGGTAGACAACGTTGTCAGTAATCGCCTTGTAACGCAACCGTGGCGATCACGATTTAAACAGGATGCCGCCAATTTCATCATTCACTCAAATTCCACGTTTGCGACAGCGATTTCAGCACAAAACGGCACCCGCTATTTGCAAAAGCGCCATTCCCCATAGAAACAGCTGATCAAAACCGCGAGCCGCCGACGGCGCATTGCGCAACGGTATCGGCGCAGTGCATGGCATCGCGGAGAAATGCTGCATTGCAGCGCAATCGCAGCCGCTTCAGAGATCTGTGACGATGTGTTGACAACGCTGTCAACGCTACGCGAGACTCGATCCAAATCGGGGTTCTGGCAGGAGGGGCCATGGACTGTTCGGTACTCAGGAACGGGCTACTCCCTCGCCGGTGCATTCCAGATTCGTGAGCGGGACATCACCCGATGTTCGACTCGCTGAAGTCGCATTCGCTCTACCGCTTCACCACACGGGGGACACCTCCTCTACCACGCGAATCACCCGGGCCCGCCTCTCGCGACGCGTGCCAGTGCGATCACCGCGATCGGTCAGGGCGTGTTGTTTTGCCGGCCACGCCGAGCGCGTGACGCCTTCCAGAGGCGGCGCGCTCACAGCACTAACCAACGAGGTTTAGCCATGCACAGCCGCACCACGACGTTAGCACTCTGTATTACCGCCGCTCTGTACTGCTCCGGCTCTGCAATGGCTGCCGGACAAGAACAACAGGCTCCTGCCGCCACGCCGTCGGCGACCACCGAGCTGGATACCATCACCGTCACCGGTTATCGCGCATCGCTGGAGAAGAGCCAGTCAGTCAAGCGCTCGGCCAACTCGATCGTCGATGCGATCAGCGCCGAAGACATCGGCAAGTTCCCGGACATCAATGCCGCCGAATCGCTGTCGCACCTGCCGGGCATCAGCGTCGATCGCCAGTTCGGCGAAGGCGAAAAGGTCAGCATCAACGGCACCGACCCGGCCTTGAACCGCGTGCTGCTCAATGGCCAGACCATCGCCTCGGGCGATTGGGGCGGCAACCCGACCGACACCAGCGGCCGTACCTTCAACTACACCCTGCTGTCGCCGGAAATCATCGGCCTGATGGAGGTCTACAAGACCCCGGAAGCGCGCATCGACGAAGGCTCGATCGGCGGTACCGTGATCGTGCACACCCGCAAGCCGCTGGACCTGCCCAAGAACACCATCCGCGGCTCGGTCGGCTACAACTACAACGACCGTTCGGAAGAAGGCAATCCGCGCGGCTCGGCGCTGTGGAGCTGGAAGAACGACGACGAGACCTTCGGCGCGTTGATCTCCGCCACGCATGACAAGCAGGACCTGGCACGCGCCGGTATCGAATACTTCGGCTACACCACCGGCGCCAACATTCCCGCCAGCGCCACCATCACCGGCGACGGCAGCGATGTCGCCACCGCCCGTGTACCGGCCGGCATCAACAGCGCATTCTTCCAGCAGACCCGCGAACGCAGCGGCGTGCAGGGCGCGTTGCAGTGGAAGCCGAACGAGCAGAACGAATTCAACCTGACCGGCCTGTACATCAAGGGCAAGTACAACAACTTCAGCGAATCGCGTTACGTCTGCCCGGCGTGCAACAACGACCTGCAGAAGGTCACCAGCGCCAATGTGCAGAACGGCGTGGTCACCTCGGCGACCTTCGGCGATGGCGCCGCGGGGCAGCCGTACGCTCAGCTGGACGCGAACTACCGCGAGAGCACCGTCACCACCAAGAGCCTGAACCTGCGTCACGACTGGTCGGGCGAGAAGTGGGTGTTCACCACCCAGGTCGGCGACACCAAGGCCACCGGCGGCAAGAACCCCGAGTACCTGATGAAGTTCCTGATGACCGACGGCGGCTATAACTACGCCTTCGATGGTCAGAACACCGCGGTGAACTACGACAACGGCGGCGCCTCGAACTGGACGCTGCCCGGTTCGCCGGCCGGCCTGCCCGCCGGTTCGCAGGACTCCAGCGCGATGCAGGCCGGCGGCATCTTCTATCAGAAGAGCACCGACGAAGAGAAATACTTCCAGTGGGATGCGGCCCGCGACCTGGAGCTGGGCCCGTTCACCAAACTGCTGTTCGGCTACAAGTACATCAACCACAACAACGGCGTGGACGCACGCGGCAATCGCATCAATACCACCGATGCGATCTCGCTGACCCAGTTCAACCCGGGCACCACCCCGAGCGGTCTGTACGACGGCCTGGGCGCAAGTGGCGACCTGACCACCTGGCCGACCGCCAGCCTGAACTCGATCCGCAACTATCTGCTGTCGCAGCCGCAGGGTCCGTACCGTCCCGATTACGGCTCCTCGTTCGAGGTGAAGGAGATCACGCAGAACTTCTACACCCAGTTGAATTACGAGACCGGCAAGTGGCGCGGTAACGTCGGCGTGCGCCTGGTCGACACCACCGACAAGTCGCTGTACTGGCAGACCGCCGATGGCGGCACCAACTACTCGCGCGTGGCCGAGACCAACGACTACCGCAAGGCGCTGCCGAGCTTCAACATCGCCTACGACATCACCGACGACGCCGTGCTGCGTTTCTCGGCTGCCAAGGTGATCGCACGTCCACGCTATGGCGACCTGGCCGGCACGTTCAGCATCAACAGTGCGAACGGCAACCTGACCGCCGGTGGCGGCAACCCGGACCTGAAGCCGTACGAGTCCACCAACTACGACCTTGCTGCGGAGTGGTATTTCGCGCCGTCCAGCATGCTGTCCGGTGAAGTGTTCTATCGCGACATCAGCTCCTACATCGTCAACACCACCAGCCAGCAGCAGCTGACCGATCCGATCAGCGGCAATTCCGGTCTCTACACGGTGACCTCGCCGATCAACGTCTCCGACGCCAAGGTCAAGGGCGTGTCGGTGAACTACCAGCAGTCGCTGGGTCTGGGCTTCGGTGTGCAGGCCAACTACACCTTTGCCGAATCCGATTCGAGCTCGGGCCTGAACCTGCCGTACCTGTCGCGCGATACCTACAACATCATCCCGTACTGGGAGCATGGCGACTGGATGGTGCGTGTGAACTACAGCTTCCGTTCCAAGTACTTCACCCAGATCGGCCGCCTCGCCTCGCAGGACTTCGCAGACAGCTACAAGCAGCTGGATCTGACCGCCTCGTATCAGATCACCGATTACATGGGCATCACCTTCGGCGCGACCAATCTGCTGGATTCCACCTACCGGCTGTTCAGCAACACCCGCTCGACCCCCACGGCGTTCTACAAGAACGGTCGCGGTTATCAGGCCCAGTTGAACTTCAAGTTCTGATGTAGCACCGGCGCGCCACCGACCCTCCACGGTGGCGCGCTTTTTTTTGAGCGGTGTGTTGCATGCAGTGCACCGCTCGATGTTGTACCAAGGAGTGGTACTGGCCACGCCCCTTCGCGGTTGAGGGAGCATGGCCAGGCCCGCTTTTGCCATCCACGTGCCGGCTGCGCTGCAACCGACACGTCTCGCTTGAAGGAGTGCAGTTCCCATGACGACCGATAGCCGCCCAGCGGCTCCATCCCGCCGCCACGCCGGAGCTGCACCCAGAACGCGAATGCTCGCGCTCGGTCTGCTGCTCGCGTTGCCTGCTGCCACGCTCAGCGCGCAATCGCCCACCGCGCCCACCGCCACCACGCTCAGCCCGGAACAGATCGACCAGCAGTGGCTCAGCGCCACCGCCAAGTACGCACCCGAACGCGAGCACCTGGTGCGCGAAGCCGAAGCCGGCGCACGCAAGGGTCCGTTCCGCCCCGACTGGGCTGCACTCAAGGCCTATCAATCGCCGGCGTGGTACGACAATGCCAAGTTCGGCATCTTCATCCATTGGGGCGTGTTCTCGGTGCCGGCGTTCGGCAGCGAGTGGTATTCGCGCAACATGTACCTGGAGGGCTCCAAGGAATTCGCCCATCACGTGGCGACCTACGGGCCGCAGGCGCGCTCCGGCTACAAGGATCTGATTCCCAAGTTCACCGCGCCCAAGTTCGATCCGAATGGCTGGGCCAAGCTGTTCCGGCAATCCGGCGCGCGCTATGTGGTGCCGGTAGCCGAGCACCATGACGGCTTTGCGCTGTACGACTCCAAGTTGTCGGACTGGACCGCGGTCAAGATGGGTCCCAAACGCGATCTGCTGGGCGAATTGTCCAAGTCGATCCGCGCGCAGGGATTGCACTTTGGGCTGTCCTCGCACCGCGCCGAGCACAACTGGTTCTTCGATGGCGGGCGCAAGTTCGATTCGGACGTCAACGACCCGCGCTATGCCGCGCTGTATGGCCCGGCGCAGGTGCGCCTGCCGGGCAAGGACGACGCCGATGTGGCCAACGACTGGACCCCGGTGTCGCAGGCCTGGCTGGACGACTGGCTTGCGCGTACCACCGAGCTGATCGACACCTATCAGCCGGACCTGATCTATTTCGACTGGTGGATTGCCCACCCCACGTTCCGCAGCAGCCTGCCGACCATGCTGGCCTACTACTACAACCAGGGCGCGGCGCGCACCGAAGCCGATCGCGGCGTGGTGGTGAACTACAAGCTGGGCGCGTTTCCGGAAGGGGCCGGCACGCTGGACATCGAGCGCGGCCAGCTCACCGGCATCCATCCCACCCATTGGCAGACCGACACTTCGGTGAGCAATGCGTCGTGGGGCTATATCGAAAACGACACCTACAAGTCGCCGACCTTCATCATCCACATGCTGGCCGATGTGGTGGCCAAGAACGGCAACCTGATGCTCAACATCGGCCCGCGTGCCGATGGCTCGATCCCGGATACCGAGCGCGGCATCCTGCTGGCGATCGGCAAGTGGCTCAAGACCAACGGCGGCGCGATCTACGACAGCAAGCCGTGGCGCGTGTATGGCGAAGGCCCGACCGAGGTGGTCGGCGGCACCTTCCAGGACGTCAAGACCAAGCCCTACACCGCCGAGGATTTCCGCTTCACCACGCGCGATGGCGCGCTGTATGCGATCGAACTCGGCTGGCCGGCCGGCGGCAAGGCGGTGATCCGCTCGCTCACACCGGCCGACGGCGTGCGCGGCGTGACGCTGCTGGCCAACGGCAAGAAGGTGCCGTTCGAGCAGCAGGCCGACGGCCTGCATCTGCGCCTGCCGGCCAAGCCGGTCGGCGAGCACGCCTACGTGCTGCGCATCGATCTTTCTTCTTCCTCCACTCCCTGACGGATGCTGTTTTCATGAGCAAGCGATTGACCTGGATCCTGCTGGCGCTGGCGCTGGTGTGCGCGCCGGCCCTGGCCAAAACCCCCACGGCGTTGTTCTATCTGATGAACACGCAGAAATCGACCAACTCGTTCCTGGCCAATGTCGACAAGATCGACGTGGTGGTGCCGACCTGGTACGGCGTCGACCAGAACGGCCTGGTCAACGGCACGCCTAACATGTACCTGTACGACATCGCCAAGCAGAAGAACCTGCGGGTGATGCCGATCCTGTCGATGACCACCGGGCGCGACGGCTTCCACAAGCTGATGCACGACGAGGCCGCCAAGAAGCGCATGATCGAATCGCTGCTGATCCACGGCAAGCAGCACAAGTACTACGGCTTCCAGTTCGATTTCGAGAACATCGCCTGGACCGATCGCGACGCCTACACGCTGATGGTCAAGCAGACCGCCGATGCGCTGCACAAGGCCGGCTTCAAGATGTCGGTGGCGGTGGTGCCCAATGCCCCGGGCCATGCCGAAGGCGGCCAGTTCTCCAAGTGGATGTGGGAATACTGGCGCGGCGCGTACGACCTCAAGGCGCTTGGCCAGGCCGTGGATCTGGTCAGCATCATGACCTACGACCAGCACACCCGCTGGACCACGCCGGGCCCGGTCGACGGCATGGTGTGGATGAAGAAGCACCTGGATTACGCGATCACCCAGGTGCCGAAGGACAAGCTCTCGCTCGGCATCGCCACCTACGGCTACCGCTGGTACACCGGCAATCCGGTCAAGGAAGACGGCACCGAGGCGTCGAACATCTCCGCCACCTATATCGATGCCGACGAATCGTTTCCGCTGGCGATCGAGCAGAACGCCACCGTGCAATGGGATCCGGTCGAGCAGGAATCGTGGTTCTACTTCTACCGCGACGACATGCGCGAGTGGGTGTTCCGCCCGGATGCGCGCAGCTTCAAGGCACGCTACGACCTGGTGAAGCAGTACGGCCTGGAAGGCTTCAGCTGCTGGGTGCTGGGCGCCGAGGACCCGAAGGTGTGGGACGAGTTGCCGACCGCGCAGCGCTGACCGCGTCATCGCACTGCTGCACGACAGGACGGGCGCGGTCGGTGTTCACATCGGAATGCATCCATTGCAAGCCGATGCGTGCACTGCCCGCGCCCGTTCTGCAACACGCCATGCGGAGCGCGGTCGCTGCGCGACACCACACACCGCGCACCCCGACGAAGCGTGCGCCAGTCCCTGCGCCATCCGGCACGGCTTTGCTACTGTGCGTGGCTGCCGTATCTCCCCCGCCATACCGGGATGTGATTGCATGATGTCGAACTCCGCACCGAGCCTGCGCTCACCGTTATCCGGGCCGCCGTCGCCGCGCAGCCTGTCGTCGCGCCCGCTGTCATCGCACCGACGTTCCTCACGCCTGCTTGCGATGGCGCTGACGGCGATGGTGCTGGCGGGCTGCGGCCAACGCGATGCAGCGACCGCACCTGCAGCCAACCCCGGCAACACCGCAACACTGCCTGCGACCACCGCACCGCTGCCCCTGATTCCCGCCCCGGCCGAAGCCAGGCGCGGCACCGGCAGTTTCCGCGTCGGCACCGGCACGGTGATCTCCATTCCCACCGGCAACGCCGAAGTACGCCGCAGCGCCGAGTCGCTGGCCAGCCTGTTGCAACGCACCCGCGGCCTGACCCTGGAAGTGCGCACCGAAACCAGCGCCTCGCCGCACAGCATCCGCCTGGAGCGCACAGCGCAGGCGCCGGTGGCACACAAAGAAGGCTATAGCCTGGATGTGGACGGCAACGGCATCCGCATCACCGCGCGCGATGGTGCCGGCCTGTTCTATGGCGCGATCAGCGCCTGGCAATTGATGACGCCGGATGCGGGCAAGGGCGATGTCACCGTACCGGCGGTGGCGATCCGCGACTGGCCGCGCTTTGGCTGGCGTGGCCAGCATCTGGATGTGGCCCGCCACTTCCACGACGTGGACACCGTCAAGCATGTGCTGGACGCGATGGCCGCGCACAAGCTCAATGTGCTGCATTGGCATCTCACCGACGACCAGGGCTGGCGCATCGAAATCAAGCGTTACCCCAAACTCACCGAGGTCGGTGCCTGGCGCACTCCGCCCGGCGCCGGCCAGCATGGCACGCCCGAGCGCTATGGCGGTTTCTATACGCAGCAGCAGATCAGCGAGATCGTCGCCTATGCGGCGCGCCTGCACATCACCGTGCTGCCCGAGCTGGACATGCCCGGGCATGCGCAGGCCGCAGTGGCCGCGTATCCGGAAGAAGTCGGCGTGCCCGGCCAGCGCACGCAGGTGGGCGTGGACTGGGGCGTCAACCCGTACCTGTTCAACACCAGCGAACGCAGCCTGAGCTTCATCACCAACGTGCTGGACGAGGTGCTGACCTTGTTCCCGTCGGCGTATATCCATATCGGTGGCGACGAGGCGGTCAAGGATCAGTGGGAAGCCTCGCCCGCGGTGCGCGCGCAGATGCGCAAGCTGGGCGTCAAGGATGCGCACGCGATGCAAGGCTGGTTCAACGAACAGCTTGCGGCCTACCTCACCCAGCACGGCCGGCGCATGATCGGCTGGGACGAAATCCTCGAAGGCGGCGTGCCGGCCAGTGCCTCGGTGATGTCGTGGCGCGGCACCGAAGGTGCGGTGACCGCCGCCAGGCAGGGCCACGATGTGGTGCTGGCGCCAGGCGACTGGCTGTACCTGGACAACCTGCAGACCACCCGCAGCGACGAACCCAACGGCCGCCTGACCGTACTGCCGTTGTCCAAGGTCTACGCCTTCGACCCGGTGCCCGACACACTGACCGCCGAGCAGGCCACGCATGTACTCGGCGCGCAAGGCGCGTTGTGGTCCGAATACATTCCCTCGCGCTGGCATGTGGATCACGCGCTGTTCCCGCGTCTGTCCGCCATCGCCGAAGTGACCTGGTCGCCGGTGGCTGCCCGCAACTGGAAGGATTTCCTGGCGCGCCTGCCGGCGCAGCTGCAGCGCTACAAGGCGCTGGGCATCGACTACAGCGACGGCGCCTTCGCCGCCGATATCGCACTGGAAAGCGGCCCCAACCCGGTGCTCGCTGGCGGCCCGGCCAAGGTGGCACTCGGCATCCAGGCCGGTGCGGGCACGCTGCACTACACCGTCGACGGCAGCGATCCCACGCCGGCATCGCCACGCTATGCGGCGCCGTTTACGATCCAGCTGCCGACCACGGTCAAGGCCACCGCCTTCGATGCCGGCGGCACCGCGCTGGCGGCCACGCGCAGCCGTACTTTCGATCGTGCCGGGTTGTTGCGCGTGGACACCCAGGGCCTGCGCGATTGCGTGGACACCGGTGCGCTCGGCCTGCGCCTGCCGTTGCTGCCGGAACTGACCGCTGCCGACACGCCGGTCTACAACGTCGACCTGTTCCATGCCTGCCGGCTGTATCCGCAGGCGCGCCTGGATGGCGTCGGCGCGATCCGGATCGAGGCCGCACGCCTGCCGAACAATTTCGGCCTGGCCCACGAACAATCCAAGGTGGTGCAGTACCCCGCCAAGACGCGCCGCGGCGAGCTGGAAGTGCGCCTGGGCTGCGAGGGCGAGCTGATCGCCAGCGTGCAATTGCCCAACAGCGCCACGCTGGGCGAACAATTCACGCTGGAAACCGCACTGCCTGCACGCACCGGCATCCACGATCTATGCCTGCGCTTCACCGCGCCGGTTCGCGGCCCGCTGTATGCCATCGGCGCCGTCCAGTTGATTGAAACCACCGCGCAGGCGCCCCCCGCCGCCACGCGCTGATCCATCCAAGGAGAGTCATCCATGCCCCTGTCCCGTCATCGTTGCGTTCCCGCCCCCGCCCGCCTCGGGCTTGCCCTGGCCGTTGCCATCTCGCAGGCCTGGGCCGCGCCGCCCACGGCGACGCCCCTGGACAGCGGCTGGCAGGTGCGGCTGGTGCCGGGCCAGGAGCAGGCCAGGACCTATCCGAAAGCAGCGGCGTGGTTGCCGGCGCAGGTGCCGGGCGCGGTACAGACCGATCTGATCGCTGCCAAGATCGTGCCGGACCCGTTCTATCGCGACAACGAAGGCAAGATCCAGTGGGCGGGCCTGAGCGACTGGCAATACCAGACCCGCTTCAACGTGGATGCGGCAACGCTCAAGCGCGAGCATGTCGAGCTGGTATTCGACGGCCTGGATACGTTTGCCGAGGTCACCCTCAACGGCAAGCCGCTGCTCAGCGCCGACAACATGTTCCGGCAGTGGCGCGTGGATGCCAAACCCCTGCTCAAGCGCGGCGACAACGTGCTCGAGGTCAAGCTGTTCTCGCCGATCAAGAAGATCCAGCCGTGGCTGGCCAAACAGCCGTACGCGCTGCCGGGCGCCTACGATTCCGCCTTTGGCGACGAACCCGAGTCGCGCCACAGCTCCACCTATGTGCGCAAGGCGCCGTACAACTTCGGTTGGGACTGGGGCCCGCGCATGGTCAATGCCGGCATCTGGAAAGACGTGCGCGTGGAAGCCTGGGATGCGGTGCGCGTGGACGGGCTGCATATCGCCCAGCAACGCGTGGATGCCGACAGCGCGCAATTGCAGGCGCAGCTGGAACTGCAGGCCGGCCGCAGCGGGCCGGTGCAGGTGACGCTGGACGTGCTCGGCCCGGATGGGCAGAAAGTCGGGCAATTCACCCAGCAGGCGGTGGTCGACCCCGGCCAGAACCGCATCGATCTGCCGATGCGCATCGCCAAGCCCAAGCGCTGGTTCCCGGCCGGCTACGGCGCGCAGGACCGCTACACCTTCGTGGCCAGCGTGCGTGATGCCGATGGCGACAGCCAGCAGATCAAGCGGGTGACCGGCCTGCGCTCGGTGGAGCTGCGGCGTGAGAAAGATAAGTACGGCAAGAGCATGGAGATCGTGATCAACGGCATCCCGATCTTCGCCAAGGGGGCCAACCTGATTCCGCTGGATGCGTTCCCCGCACGTGTGAGCCCCGAGCGCATGCGCAGCACCTTGCAGGATGCGCGCGATGCCAACATGAACATGCTGCGCATGTGGGGCGGCGGGCATTATCAGGACGACCGCTTCTACGAGGTGGCCGACGAGCTGGGCATCATGATCTGGCAGGACTTCATGTTCGGCGGCGCGGTGCCGCCGTACGACGTGGATTTCCGCGAGAACACCCGGCAGGAGGCGATCGAACAGGTCAAGCGCCTGCGCGACCATCCCAGCATCGTGCTGTGGTGCGGCAACAACGAAGTGCAGACCGGCTGGGAAAACTGGGGCGACCGGGTCAAGTTCAAGCAGTCGGTGGACCCGGAAGAACGCAGCCGCATCGAGCGCGGCATGACCACCTTGTTCGGCACCGTGTTCCGCGAAGTGGTGGCCACCTACGACAGCGACGTGCCGTACTGGTCCACCTCGCCGGGCACCAACTTCGACGGCGCCGCCGACCAGGCCAACGATGGCGACATGCATTACTGGAAGGTCTGGGGCGGCCCCGCGCTGCCGGTGACCGAATACCTCAACGTCACCCCGCGCTTCATGTCCGAATACGGCCTGCAGTCGTTCCCGGACATGCGCACCGTGCGTGCCTTCGCCGAACCCGGCGACATGGATCCGGAATCGCCGGTGATGCGCGTGCATCAGAAGTTCGACAAGGGCAACGGCAACAAGCGGCTGATGCTGTACATCCGCCGCGAATTCGGCGAGCCCAAGGATTTCGAGAGCTTCGTCTACCTGAGCCAGCTGATGCAGGCCGAAGGCATCAACCTGGCCGCCTCGCATCTGCGCGCCTCGCGCCCGCAATCGATGGGCTCGTTGTACTGGCAGCTCAACGATGTGTGGCCGGGTGCGTCGTGGTCCAGCGTGGACTACTACGGCCGCTGGAAGGCGCTGCACTACCACGCCCGCCGCTTCTACGCGCCGGAGCTGATCGCCGCATTGCGTAACGACAAGGGCCAGACCGAGGTGTCGCTGGTCTCCGACCGCACCACCCCGCTGGCCGCGCGTTGGCGCATGCGGGTAATGAGCATGGACGGCAAGCTGCTGAGCAAGCGCGAGGAAAAGGCCACCGTCAAACCGCTCAGCAGCCTGCAGGTGGGCAACTTCAGCGACAAGCAGTTGCTGGGCAGCGCCGACCCCAAGCGCAGCTACGCGGTGTTCGAGTTGTTCGACGGCGACAAGCTGCTGTCGCGCGAGGTGGTGTTCTTCGCGCCGGCCAAGCAGCTGGCGTTGCCGGCCGCCAAGATCGACAGCCAGTGGCGCGCCGATGGCGATGGCTATGCGCTGACGCTGTCCAGCAACACGCTGGCACGCGAGGTCTGGCTATCGTTCGGCGATGTGGATGCCACGCTGTCGGACAATGCGTTCGACCTGTTGCCGGGCGAGCCGTTGACCGTGCACGTGAGCAGCAAGGCCGCGCTGGCGCAGTTGCAGTCCACGCTGCAGGTGCGCGATCTGGCCAGCACGCTGGCCGGCGCGCCACCGGAGCCGGCCGAGACGAAGTAAGCCGCGCCGGGACAGGCGTCTGACGATGGCGCAGCGCTCGTCTCAGGGCGCTGCGCCATCGGCCAAGCCGGCGCGTGGCGCAGTGACTGCAGTCCCGGGCGCAGGTCTCGTATCTGATCCGTGCCTGATCGGCGGCAATCACCAACCCGAGTGTCACCAACCGCTGCCCGCGGTCTCGCTGCGGGCAATCCAAGAACAACGCGTGACGGCCAGTCGCCGCCCCGCAGGAGTGAGCAGATGTCGTTGTCCGTGTTTCCATGCCGCCTGGCGGTCGCGCTGAGTCTGGGTCTGGGCCTGCCGCTGGTCGGCGCGCCGGCGTTGGCCGCAACACAACCCGATGCGACGCCGGAGCAACGCGCCGCCGCGCTGGTCGCGCAGATGAGCCGCGAGGAAAAAGTCGCGCAGGCGATGAACGATGCACCGGCGATTCCGCGCCTGCGCATCCCCGCCTACGAATGGTGGAGCGAAGGCCTGCACGGCATCGCACGCAATGGCTACGCCACGGTGTTTCCGCAGTCGATCGGTCTTGCGGCCAGCTGGAATACCGCGTTGATGCAGCAGGTGGGCACGGTGGTGTCGACCGAAGCGCGCGCCAAGTTCAATCAGGCCGGCGCCCCGGGCAAGGATCACAAGCGCTATGCGGGCCTGACCATCTGGTCGCCCAACATCAATATCTTCCGCGACCCGCGCTGGGGCCGTGGCATGGAAACCTACGGCGAGGATCCCTTCCTCACCGGGCAATTGGCGGTGGGCTTCATTCGCGGGCTGCAGGGCGACGATCTGGATCACCCGCGCACCATCGCCACGCCCAAGCACATCGCGGTACACAGCGGCCCGGAGCCGGGCCGACATAGCTTCGATGTGGACGTGTCGCCGCGCGATGTGGAAGCGACCTATACGCCCGCCTTCCGCGCCGCCCTGATCGACGGCCAGGCCGGCTCGGTGATGTGCGCCTACAACTCGCTGCACGGCACGCCGGCCTGCGCGGCCGACTGGTTGCTCAACGGCCGCGTGCGTGGCGACTGGGGCTTCAAGGGCTTTGTGGTGTCCGACTGCGATGCGGTGGACGACATGACCCAGTTCCATTACTTCCGCCCGGACAATGCAGGCTCGTCGGCTGCAGCGCTCAAGGCCGGGCACGATCTCAATTGCGGGCATGCCTATCGCGAACTCGGCACCGCAATCGAACGTGGCGAAGTGGACGAAGCCCTGCTCGACCAGTCGCTGGTGCGCCTGTTCGCCGCGCGCTATCGCCTGGGCGAACTGGAAGCGCCGCGCAAGGATCCGTATGCAAAGCTCGGTGCCAAGGATATCGATAACGCCGCCAACCGTGCGCTGGCGCTGAAGGCCGCTGCCGAATCGATCGTATTGCTCAAGAACGAGGCCGGCACACTACCGTTGAAGGCCGGCACGCGGCTGGCAGTGATCGGGCCGAATGCCGATGCGCTGGCAGCGTTGGAAGCCAACTACCAGGGCACCTCGTCCACGCCGGTCACCCCGCTGCTCGGCCTGCGCGAGCGCTTCGGCGCGCAGCAGGTGAGCTATGCGCAAGGTGCGCCGCTGGCCGCGGGCGTACCCGGCATGATTCCGGAAACCGCGCTGCGCAGCGACGGCAAGCCGGGCTTGCGTGGCGAATATTTCGATAATGTCGAGCTGGACGGTGCGCCGCGCACGGTGCGGCAGGATCGTACGGTGAGTTTCAACTGGGATCAGGTCGCCCCCGCAAAGGGCGTGCCGGCCGATCGCTACGCGGTGCGCTGGAGCGGCGAACTGCTGCCGCCGAGCGCGGGCGACTACACGCTGGCGGTGCGGGTGGCGCGCTGCTTCGACTGCGCCGGCCACGACCCGGTGCGGCTGTACATCGACGACAAGCTGGTGGTCGCCGGCAATGCCGAAGACAAGCACGTGCCGGCCGGCATGCACAACGCCGACGGCCGCAGCGTGGAGACCGTGCTGCACTTCGACGACACCCGCCCGCGCAAGATTCGCCTGGAGATGGAACACCGCGGCCAGGACCAGGGCGTGCGCCTGGAGTGGCTGGCACCGGCGGCCGCGCAACTGGCCGAGGCCGAGCAGGCGGTGGCGCAGGCCGATGCGGTGGTGGCCTTCGTCGGCCTGTCGCCGGATGTGGAAGGCGAGGAACTGCGCATCGACGTGCCCGGCTTCGACGGCGGCGACCGCAACGACATCGCCCTGCCCGCCCCGCAGCAGGCGCTGCTCGAACGGGCCAAGGCCTCCGGCAAGCCGCTGGTGGTGGTGCTGATGAGCGGCAGCGCAGTGGCCTTGAACTGGGCCAAGACGCATGCCGATGCGATCGTGGCGGCGTGGTATCCGGGCCAGTCCGGGGGCACCGCGATCGCGCGCATGCTGGCCGGCGACGACAACCCCGGCGGGCGCCTGCCGGTCACGTTCTATCGCTCCACCAAGGACCTGCCGCCCTACGTCAGCTACGACATGAAGGGCCGCACCTACCGCTACTTCAAGGGCGAGCCGCTGTTTCCGTTCGGCTACGGCTTGAGCTACACCAGCTTTACCTACGCCGCGCCGCAGCTGTCCACTGCAACCCTGCAAGCCGGCAGTTCGTTGCAGGTGACCACCACCGTGCGCAACACCGGCACGCGTGCCGGCGACGAAGTGGCGCAGGTGTATCTGCAGTATCCGGATCGCCCGCAGTCTCCGTTGCGCAGCCTGGTCGGCTTTCAGCGTGTGCATCTGAAGCCCGGCGAGCAGCGCACGTTGCGCTTCACCCTGGATGCGCGCGCGCTGAGCGATGTGGATCGCGCCGGGCAGCGTGCGGTGGAAGCCGGCGATTACACGCTGTTTGTCGGCGGTGGCCAGCCCGGCACCGGCGCGGCTGGCGAGGCCGCAGCGTTCTCGATCTCGGGGCGTTCGCCGTTGCCGAAATAAGTGCGGCATCTGCGCAACATGCAACAGGCGTCGGCTGTCATGGCCGGCGCTCGGCAGCAGCCACCTGGACGCCTGCAAGGCGTCGCTGATACGCCCGGCGGTCAGCGCGTAGCATGCTGGCCGAGGTGGTCCGGGCGGCATGCGCAGGACGATGGCCACTGCGCGGTGCCGGTCTAGCCGCGCGGACATGCGCTCGAGCGAAGGACGGTGCTGCGCGAGCGCGCATGCGGTGGACCAGCCGCCGCAGGCACGGCCGCAGGCCACGCGTACGGCGCCGAATTGTGCGGGCGCACTATGCACATTCGGCGCACACGTTGTATGGTCATCGGGAATTGGTCATGCATAGGTCTCATCATCGGCCCGGCACGTGATGCCGCCGCTGCAAGGATGTCCGCTGCGTCGACCGCTTGCTGAAATCCCAGGGAGCTCCAGGTCATGCACACCCGCCGCGACATCCTCCAGTTACTGGGCGCCAGCGCGGGCGCCGGCCTGCTCGCCGGCGCACTGCCCGCCTTCGCCGCCCCTGTTGCTGGCACCTCCACGGCTGCCGGCAACTTCGTCAGCAAGCGCCCGCCCAAGGCGCAGCGCCGCTTCGTCAGCAAGGCGGTCGAGCAGCAGATCGTGCAGATCAAGGCGCGCATCGCCGATCCCGAGCTGGCCTGGCTGTTCGAGAACTGCTACCCCAACACGCTGGACACCACGGTGGAAACCGGCACCCGCAACGGCAAGCCGGACACCTTCGTCATCACCGGCGACATCCATGCGATGTGGCTGCGCGACTCCTCCGCCCAGGTGCACCCGTACGTGCCGCTGGCCAGGCGCGACCCTGCCTTGCGGCGCATGTTCCATGGCCTGATCCAGCGCCAGGCCGCGTGCATCCGGCTGGACCCGTACGCCAACGCCTTCCTGCCCGATGGCCAGACCCAGCGCCTGAAGTGGTCGCTCAACGACATCACCGAGATGAAGCCCGGCGTGGGCGAGCGCAAGTGGGAGATCGATTCGCTGTGCTACCCGATCCGCATCGCGCACGAATACTGGCGCGCCACCGGCGATGCCGCCCCGTTCGACGACGACTGGCGCGCGGCGATGCAGGTGGTGGTCAGGACCTTCCGCGAGCAGCAGCGCAAGGACAACCGCGGCCCCTACGTGTTCCAGCGCCCCTCGCCGCTGGCGACCGAGACCCTGGTGCTGGAGGGCTACGGCCAGCCGACCCGGCCCAACGGCATGATCCACTCGATGTTCCGCCCCTCCGACGATGCCTGCGTGTATCCGTTGTTCGTGCCGGCCAACCTGTTCGCGGTGGCCTCGCTGCGCCAGCTGGCGACGATGAGCACGGCCCTGCATCGCGATGCCGCGTTCGCCGCCGACTGCACCGCGCTGGCCGATGAAGTGGAAGCGGCGACACGCAAGTTTGGCCAGCAACGCGACGCCGATGGGCAGGCCTACTGGGCATTCGAAGTGGACGGTTACGGCAACCAGTTGTTCATCGACGACGCCAACGCCCCGGGCCTGCTCAGCCTGGCCTACCTGGGCTGCTGCGACCGCGCCGACCCGGTATTCCTGCGCACGCGCCAGCTGGCCTGGAGCGAACGCAACCCGTATTTCTCGCGCGGCAGCGCGGCCGAAGGCGTCGGCAGTCCGCACAGCGGCATGGGCACGATCTGGCCGATGTCGATCATCCAGTACGCGCTGGTCAGCGACGACGACGCACAACTGCGCCAGTGCCTGCAGTGGCTCAAGACCACCCATGCCGGCACCGGCTTCATGCACGAGGCCTTCGACAAGGACAACCCGAGCACTTTCACCCGCGACTGGTTCGCCTGGGCCAACACCTTGTTCGGCGAACTGATCATCGACCTGCACCAACGCAAACCCCAGCTGCTGCGCAGCGCCTGATTTTGCGAAGGGCCCGCCCTTCCAACGCGGACCTGCAGAGCGCTTGATCTTCCCTTCTCCCGCCGGGAGAAGGTGCCCGAAGGGCGGATGAGGGTACGGCCCGCCCCACTTCGTGACATCCAAGAGCACATCACCATGGCAACACGACGCGGTTTTCTCCAAGGCGCCATCGCGGCGGCACTGTTCGGCAGCGCCGGCCTCTCCGGGCTTGCACGCGCACGCGCCGGCAACTACGCACTGCCGGCCGATGCGCGCATCCGCGCCGAGCTCACCCGCCATGTCGATGTGTTCATCGGTACCGGCGGCCATGGCCACACCTTCCCCGGTGCGACCCTGCCGTTCGGCATGGTGCAGCTGAGCCCGGACACCTACAACGCGGTATGGGATTCGTGCTCCGGCTATCACGAGTCCGACGGCTCGATCATGGGCTTCTCGCACACGCACCTGTCCGGCACCGGCATCGGCGACATGCTGGATTTTCTGCTGGTGCCCGCCACCGGCGAAGTGAAACTGGTGCCCGGCGCACTCGACGCACCGGACAGCGGTTACCGCTCGCGCTACGACCATGCCGACGAAGCCGCCTCGCCCGGCTATTACCGCGTGCGGCTCAAGGACAGCGGCGTACATGCCGAACTCACCGCCACCGCACGCGCCGGCCTGCACCGCTACCACTTCCCGAAGGGCAAGCCGGCGCATGTGCTGCTGGACCTGTGCCACGGCATGCAGGACAAACCCGGCATCCCCACCCGCATCACCGACGCGCAACTGCGCGTGGTCGACGACCGCACGCTCACCGGTGGCCGGCGCGTCTATCAATGGGCGCAGGGGCGCTACATCTATTTCGCCATGCGGCTGTCGCGGCCGTTCAAGCAGGTGCAGCTGTACAACGAAGACCAGCCGCTGGCCGCAGGCACGCGCAACGTGGACGGCGTGCACCTCAAGGCCGCATTGCACTACCCCGACGCAGCCGACGCACCGCTGCTGATCAAGGTCGGCATCTCCGCCGTCAGCGCCGACAATGCGCTGGCCAACCTGGATGCAGAACTGCCCGACTTCGACTTCGCCCGCGTACATGCGCAAGCCGTGGCCGCCTGGGAAAAGGAACTGGCACGCGTACGCATCGACAGCGATGACGACGCGCAGCGCCGCATCTTCTACACCGGCCTGTATCACAGCCTGCTCGCGCCCACCCTTTTCAGCGATGTGGATGGCCGCTACCGCGGTATGGACCTGCAGATCCACACCGCCCCCAAGGGTTATCACAACTACAGCACCTACTCGCTGTGGGACACCTACCGTGCCGCGCATCCGCTGCTCACCCTGGTGCAGCCCGAGCGCGTACCGGACCTGCTGCAATGCCTGGTGCGCGGCGCCAACGAATGCCCGGACGGCGTGGGCATCTGGCCGCTGCAGGGCGTGGAAACCGGCTGCATGATCGGCTACCACTCGGCCGTGGTGCTGGCCGAGGCGCATGCCAAGGGCTTCACCGGCATCGACTACACCGCCGCCTGGCCGGCCTACCGCAAGCGCGCCATGGACGACACCACCCATGGCCTGGCGTATTACCGCAAGCTCGGCTACATCCCCGCCGACAAGGTCGACGAAGCGGTCAGCCGCACACTGGAATACGCCTACGACGACTGGGCCTGCGCGCATCTGGCACAGGCCGCCGGTGCCACCGACGATGCACGCGCACTGCGCGAGCGCTCGCGTAACTACCGCAACGTGTTCAATCGCGACAGCGGCTTCGTGCAGGCGCGTCTGGAAGACGGCAGCTGGGCCACGCCGTTCGACCCGCGCGGCATGGGCCATATCAACAAATGGCGCGATTTCACCGAATCCAACGCCTGGCAGGCCAGCTTCCTCAACCAGCACGATCTGTACGGCTACATGGACCTGTACGGCGGCCGCGACGGCTTTGTCGCCAAGCTCGACGAGCTGTTTTCCACCAGCTCCGAACTGCCCGCCGATGCGCCACCGGATATCGACGGCCTGGTCGGCCAGTACGCGCACGGCAACGAGCCCAGCCATCATGTGGCCTATCTGTTCGCCTACGCCGGCCAGCCGTACAAGACCCAGGCGATGGTGCGCCGGCTGCTGCGCGAGCAGTACCACGACGCACGTAATGGCCTGTCCGGCAACGAAGACTGCGGGCAGATGAGCGCCTGGTTCGTGCTCAGTGCGCTCGGGCTGTATGCGGTGGACCCGGTCAGCGGCAACTACGTCCTCGGCAGCCCGCTGTTCAAGCGCGCAGAACTCGATGTCGGCAACGGCCGCACGCTGCGCATCGTCGCCAACAACAGCAGCGCGCAGAACGTGTATGTGCAGGCGCTGAGCTGGAACGGCAAACCGACCAACCGCAGCTGGATGCGGCATGCCGACCTGGCCGCTGGCGGCACGCTGGAATTCACCATGGGCGCCAAACCGAATCCGGCCTTCGGCGCGAACAAGGAGGATCTGCCGCCTTCGTTTGCTTGATATTTGTCCTTACTCGTCACTCGTCACTCGTTACCGCCGAGAATCGCCCATGTTGCGCAGCACCCTCAGCCCCCTCGTCCTGGCCCTCGCGCTGGCGCTTCCCGTCGCCGCCAGTGCCGCCGACACCCACACCTGGCCCAGCTTCGGCACGCAAGGCACGCAGTTCGTGCGCGACGGCAAGCCGTATCAACTGCTCTCCGGCGCCATCCATTTCCAGCGCATCCCGCGTGACTACTGGAAAGACCGCCTGCAGAAGGCGCGCGCACTGGGCTTGAACACGGTGGAGACCTACGTGTTCTGGAACCTGGTCGAGCCGCAACAGGGCCGGTTCGACTTCACCGGCAACAACGATGTGGCCGCCTTCGTACGCGAGGCCGCCGCGCAAGGCCTCAACGTGATCCTGCGGCCCGGCCCCTACACCTGCGCCGAGTGGGAAGCCGGCGGCTACCCCGCCTGGTTGTTCGGCAAGGACAACATCCGCGTGCGCAGCCGCGACCCGCGCTTCCTCGCCGCCAGCCAGGCCTATCTGGATGCCGTGTCCCAACAGGTGCGTCCGCTGCTCAATCACAATGGCGGGCCGATCATCGCCGTGCAGGTCGAGAACGAATACGGCTCCTACGACGACGACCACAACTACATGGCCGACAACCGCGCCATGTACGTCAAGGCCGGCTTCGACGACGCCTTGCTGTTCACCTCCGACGGTGCCGACATGCTCGCCAACGGCACCTTGCCGGATACCCTGGCGGTGGTGAACTTCGCCCCCGGCGAGGCCAAAAGCGCGTTCGAAAAATTGATCAAGTTCCGCCCCGACCAACCGCGCATGGTCGGCGAATACTGGGCCGGCTGGTTCGACCACTGGGGCAAGCCGCACGCCAGCACCGACGCAAAACAACAGACCGAAGAGCTGGAGTGGATCCTGCGCCAGGGGCATTCGGCCAACCTCTACATGTTCATCGGCGGCACCAGTTTCGGCTTCATGAATGGTGCCAACTTCCAGGGTAATCCCAGCGACCATTACGCCCCGCAGACCACCAGCTACGACTACGACGCCATCCTGGACGAAGCCGGCCGCCCCACCCCCAAGTTCGCGCTGATGCGCGACGCCATCGCCCGCGTCACCGGCGTACAGCCGCCCGCGCTGCCCAAGCCGATCGCGATCGCGGCGCTGCCGGAGACGCCGCTGCGCGAATCCGCCTCGCTGTGGGACAACCTGCCCGCCCCGATCGCCATCGACACCCCGCAGCCGATGGAGCACTTCGGCCAGGACTACGGCTACATCCTCTATCGCACCACCGTCACCGGCCCGCGCAAGGGGCCGCTGTACCTGGGCGAGGTGCGCGATGTAGCGCGGGTGTATGTCGACCAGAAGCCGGTCGGCACTGTCGAGCGCCGGCTGCAGCAGGTCTCCACCAATGTGGATATTCCGGCCGGCCAGCACACGCTGGATGTGCTGGTCGAAAACAGCGGCCGCATCAACTACGGCCCGCGCATGGCCGACGGCCGCGCCGGGCTGGTCGACCCGGTGCTGCTGGACAACCAGCAGCTCACCGGCTGGCAGGCCTTCCCGCTGCCGATGCGCTCGCCCGACAGCATCCGCGGCTGGACCCGCACCCCCGTCGCAGGCCCGGCCTTCCACCGCGGCACGCTGCGCATCGGCACACCGACCGACACCTATCTGGACATGCGCGCCTTCGGCAAGGGCGTGGCCTGGGCCAACGGCGTCAACCTGGGCCGCCACTGGGCCATCGGCCCGCAGCGGGCGTTGTATTTCCCGGCCCCGTTCCAGCGCAAGGGCGACAACGCCGTGGTGGTGTTCGACCTGGACAGCACCGCCAAGCCCGGCGTGCGCGGCCTGCAGCAGCAGGTGTGGATCACGCCGAAGGAGTAACCGGCACGCGGGTGGCGGGCCGCTGGCGATTGCGCACCTGTCCGGGACGGCGATCGCAGGCCGCACGCCCATCCCCCGTCGACGCCCAACCCAACCGCCAGGCAACCCGCCGGGCGCCCCCGGAGCGCCCCCCTTCAGACCGCCGCGCGCCCGCCGCTATCTGGAGGTCCGCCGCCCGCGCAGCGTCTGCTACCAATTGTGGTATCGGACCGATCGCATTCCAGGCAAGATCACCGGCTCACGCCGTTGTGGAAGGCAGTGGCGCATTCCCGTCGTCCTATCGGGCGACGGTCAGATCGTGAGTTCCAGGAGCGTTTCATGTCGTCGTCCACCGTTACGCAAGACCCTGTCTCCGCGGTTCCGGAGCAGACCCAGCACGCCTTCGCCGAACACGTCCACAGCAAGCCCGCGCCCAGCCAGCCGATCGGCAGCACCGAAGCGGCGCACCTGATGACCTTCCTGTGCCAGACCCACTCGGCCAAGCAGCCGCAGATCCTGTTGCCGCCGCAGGCGCGCGACGACGACGCGGCCTGAGTGCACCGACGCACTCGTGTCAGCAACATTGGCGACAGCGCTGCCGCTGTCGCCAGCCGCCATTATTTGCCGGTGTTGAACGCATTGAGCACGGTGAGCAGACTGGTCAGATTGTCGGCGACACCCGCCTGCGCGACCTTCTCGACATCCGCCGCCGAGGCGGTCGTATCAAGGCTGTAGATCTGCATCACGCCCTGGTTGGTGGCGGCCTGCGACAGCGTGTTTTGCTGCTGTTGCGCCGATACCGCGTTCTGAAACAGGATGCCGGTCGAATGCGCCATGCTCTGGTAGATCGTGCCCATCGCCATTGCAGGCGCCTCGCCAATGACCTTGACGTTGGACTGCGTGACAGCATCGGTGATCTGGTCGTTGACTGATGTTGGAAAAGCCATACCTGTGCTCCTGAGTGGACGGATACACGGTACTGCGCGTTGTTGCACGCCAATCGGCCCTGACAGCCGGTCGCAGCTGTTTACCGCGTCGCAGTGCGCCGACCAAGCGCCAGGCACACCGCACACCGTGTCATCTCGATAACGGCCTGCTCGCGTACGACTGAATCCTCGCAACGCCGCTTCGCGATGGGCGTCGCAGGCGTAGCAAAGTCCTGCGTCATGGCGGTGGGCAGGGGCAACGCGGTCAGGCCGAGTGCGGCCAGCCAGCGCGACGGGAAAGTGGGCGTGACGACATCGCGGGTCCTCGCCGTGGTGGGCGACGATGGCCCGTGGGATGACCAGAGCACATGGTATTTAATAGATAATAAATAGGTATCTTTAAAATCCGCACAGGACTTCACCACGATGCTCCCGTCACGCCTGCTGACCTGCCTTGTTGCGAGCCTTGCCGCCTGCGCAGTTCAAGCCGAATCGCCCATGCCGATGCCCTCGCCCATCGTGCTCAGCGAGTTCATCGCCGACCCGGCACCGACGCCACAGGCGCACGCCTCCACGCTGCTGGAAACCCGCGACGGCACGCTGCTGGCGGCGTGGTTCGGCGGCGCGCACGAGGGAGCGGCCGATGTCGGTATCTGGCTCGCACAACGCGGCGCGCAGCACTGGCAGCCGCCGCGACGCATCGCCGATGGCGCGCACGCAGGCACCAATGGCGCCGCGCTGCCGGCCTGGAATCCGGTGCTGTTCCAGTCCGGCACCGGCCCGGTGCAGCTGTACTACAAGCTCGGCCCAAATCCGCGCGATTGGTGGGGCCTGCGCACCACCTCCGATGACGACGGTGCGCACTGGTCGCCGCCGCAGCGCCTGCCCGACGGCATTCTTGGCCCGATCAAGAACAAGCCGGTGCAATTGCCGAACGGACGCATCCTTGCGCCCAGCAGCAGCGAAGACCGCGGCTGGCGCGCGCATCTGGAATGGAGCGACGACGACGGCGCGCACTGGCAGCGCGGCATGCCGCTCAACGACCCGAGTGTGATCGGTGCGATCCAGCCCAGCGTGTTGCTGCATGCGGACGGGCGCGTGCAGGTACTGGGGCGCAGCCAGCAGAACAAGTTGTTCAGTACCTTCTCGCAGGATGGCGGCCTGCATTGGCAACCGATGCAGTTGCTGGACGTGGAGAACCCCAACTCCGGCACCGACGCGGTGATGCTGCGCGACGGCCGCGCTCTGCTGGTCTACAACCCCGGTATCGCCGGCAAGGACTGGTGGGATGGTCGCGGCACGCTTGCAGTGGCGCTATCGACCGACGGCGTGCATTGGCAACGCGCACTCACGCTGGAAAACAGCGCAAAAGACGAGTTCTCCTATCCGGCGGTGATCCAGACCCGCGATGGCCTGGTCCATATCAGCTACACCTGGAAGCGCCAACGCATCAAGCATGTCGTGATCGATCCGGTGAGGCTCGGCGGCAATGCAGATGGCACGATGCCATAGTCACTTCTGCTTTGTCCGGAAGTAAGCGAAGCGCACGGTGTCCTTCGCTCGCGGGACACGCCGTAAACCCGTCCCTGGGGGCTCGGTGGCGGCATCCATGCCGCCACACGGTCCCGCTAGCGGCTAGGACACCGCACCAGAAAGGTTGTTGGCTGTTTTATTGAAAGCCATGCGTACCGACCATCGAGACTGGTCCTTGCCCGCCTACCGTCGCGGGACCTTACGCGGCATGGATGCCGTGTAAGAGTCTACATGGACGTACTTGCGGCGTGTCCTGCGATGGTGGGCGGGCAAGGGCCCTGCAACGAAGCAGCAGATCAGATGCTTTGCTCTCACTTCTTCCACAGCGCCCGTCTGAGCTCAACACAACATGCTCCTGAGCATTGCCGCCGTTTCAACGCAGCAAAGCCTGGTAGTAGTGCACTGATGGAATTGCACAAGCAACTCGCCGACCGCCGCTCCTGCTCTTGTCCACGCACACCGACCATCGAGACTGGTCCTTGCCCGCCTATCGTCGCGGGACCTTACGCGGCATGGATGCCGCGTAAGAGCCTACACGGACGTACTTGCGGCGTGTCCTGCGATGGTGGGCGGGCAAGGGCCCTGCAACGAAGCACCAGATCAGACGCTTTGCGTTCGCTGCTTCCACAGTGCCCTGTCTAAGCTCAACACAACATGCTCTTGAGCTCGGCCACCGTTTCAACGCAGCAAAGCCTGGTGGTCGAGGGCGCAATGCCCTCACCACTTCCGGGACACGCCGTGAATCCATCCGTGGAGGCTCCTTGGCGGCATCCATGCCGCCAAGGGTCCCGGAACCGGCAAGGGCATCGCGCCTGCTAAGTTGGTCGTGCGCTGATGGAACTGCACAAGCGACGCGCCGACAACCGCTCCTGCTCTTCTCCATGCATACCGACCATCTCGACAGGTCCCTGTCCGCCTACCGTCGCGGGACCTTACGCGGCATGGATGCCGCGTAAGAGCCTACATGGACGTACTTGCGGCGTGTCCCGCGATGGTGGGCGGGCAAGGGCCGGCAGCCAAGCTACAGCTCACATGCCACGTCTTCGCTTCACCTAAATTGCCCCGCCCCAGCGTGCAAAAAGGTCCAGCTCACGTGCTCCACAATCGGCATACAGCGTCTCACAGCTCCTGCAACACCCCCACGATCCGCCGCACACGCACCACATCGGTACGCTGGTAGTCGCCGCCCAGATCGGAGATGTACGCGTGCGGCGCATGCACCTGCGCCGCAACCGGCCCACGTGAGGAGGCATGGAACTCGCGCGCGCCGGTGTTGGCGCGCAGCGCACGCACATTGCTTTCGGACACGCCCGCGCCCGGCATGATGCTGATGCGGTCGCCCGCCTGCCGCACCAATGCGGCAATGGTGTCGACACCTTCAAGCGCGCTCGCACGCGCACCGGAGGTCAGCACACGCTCGCAACCCAGCGTGATTGCATCTTCCAGCGCGCGCGACGGATCGGCACTGACATCGATCGCACGATGAAAGGTCACGCCCAGCGAACCGGCTGCGGCGATCAACACCCGCATCGTGCCCATGTCGACCTGCCCGTGCGGATCCAGCGCGCCCAGCACCACGCCATCGCAGCCCAGCCGCACGCATTGCTCCACATCGCGCCGCATCACCTCCACCTCCGCCGCGTCGAAGACGAAGTCGCCCACGCGCGGACGGATCAATACGTATAGCGGAATCTGCAATCGCTCACGCACCACTGCCAGCGTGCCGAAGGATGGCGTCAGCCCGCCACCATCCAGGCCCCCGCAGAGTTCGACGCGCATCGCACCGCCTTCCTGCGCCGCCAATGCCGACCCCACCGAATCGGCGGCTACTTCCAGCCCCAACGCATTCATGCTGCAGGCTCGGTGGTGTAGTGGCTTTCGCCGGGCACCAGCAGATCCTGCCGCTGCGCATCGCAGACCGCGTAACTGAAACCCTTCTGGATCGCGAACGCCCCCACCTCGCCGCGCTTGTTCATCGCCAGAAATCCTACCTGCAAGGTGCGGGTGAGTTCGGGCTTGCGCCGGATCAGCCGCATCACCACCTCTCGGCAGGCATCGGCCGGCGACTTGCCCTGGCGCATCATTTCCACCACCGCAAAACTGCCGACATTGCGGATCACCTCTTCGCCGACGCCGGTCGAGGTCGCACCGCCCACCTCGTTGTCCACGTACAACCCCGCGCCGATGATCGGGCTGTCGCCGACCCGGCCGTGCATCTTCCACGCCATGCCGCTGGTGGTGCACGCGCCGGACAGGTTGCCGTGCGCATCCAGCGCCAGCATGCCGATGGTGTCGTGATTGTCCTTGCCACCCGGCAGTTTCGCATCGCGCCAGGCGCGGTTTTCGATATTGGCTTCCGGCGAATATTTCGAGGTCTTCAACCACTCTTTCCACGCCGCTTCCGAGCTCGGCGTGAGCAGCTTGGTCTGCGGAAATCCCTGCTCCAGGGCGAACTGCCGGGCACCATCGCCGACCAGCATCACATGCGGGGTTTTTTCCATCACCGCGCGCGCCACCGAAATCGCATGCACCACATCTTCCAGCGCCGCCACCGAGCCGCAATTGCCCAGGTGATCCATGATGCAGGCGTCCAGCGTCACCCGGCCATCGCGGTCCGGATAGCCACCCAAGCCAACAGTCGAATTACTCGGGTCTGCTTCCGGCACGCGCACGCCGGCTTCCACCGCATCCAGTGCGATACCGCCGCTGCCAAGGATTTTCCAGGCCGCCTGATTGGCGGCAATGCCGAAATCCCAGGTGGAAATCACCCGCGCCGCGCCGCGCGGCAGCGCGGTAACGCGTCCGGCCGTGCCGGCACCGGCGGCCGCCTGCGCACGTGCGCCCCACCCGGCCAAGCCGGAAGCGATCGCACCAAGCGTGGCGCTCTTGAGAAAGTGACGACGTTGGATCATCCGGGCGAACTCCATGCAGGAAGAAGACAGGCAACCGCAGTGCGCGGCCATAGCCTTCCATCATGCGGCAGCACCGCGCGCGGATAAACCGCCTTGCGGCGCCCAGCAGTGCGGATTCGCGCATAACGCGCAGCAATGACTGTAAAGCCCCTCTCCCACAGCGGCGAGAAGGCACGGCTTGCGCGCGGGCCTTGGAGCGCCCGCGCTGCTGGCGCGGGCCGGGACGCGGAGCGGAGGTCGGGGTGAGGGTACGGGGCGACCGGCACCGCCCTGCAGCGCCGTGCCCTCATCCGGCGCTAGGCGCCACCTTCTTCCAATGGGAGAAGGGAAGCATCAAGCCCCTCTCCAACGGGAGAGGGGTTGGGGTGAGGGTACGCAGACAAGTGATGCCCATCGCCCAGCCCTCCCCGCAGCGGGCACTGCACACAGCACTCAGCAGCGATCGAAAAAAATCTTCACCCCAGTTAACCCCGTTTGCCGCACTGGCCCGTTTACTCAACAGAGGCGCAGTGCACGGCGACCTCGGACGGTCCGTTGTTCACCCATCCCTTTTCGCCACGCAAAGGATTCCCATGCCCCGTCACAGCCTTCTTGCGCTCGCCTTGCTGCTGAGCGCCTGCTCGCACGAGCCGACCCAGCCGAACAGCGACAGTTCGCGCACCACCGTGCTGCCTGCAACCGCGCAGCCATCGCCATCCACCGCTTCGACACCCGCGCAGATCGAGGGCAGTCTCGCAGCGCCTGCCCTCGCCCACCCCATGCAGCCGCCGTCTGTGCCGAGTCCAGCACCGGCACCATCGCCATCCGCAATGCCGATGCTGATGCCGATGCCGATGCCAGCAGCGCCCATCGCACTTGAGGCCTCCGTTGCACAGCGGGCGCCACGCGCCAAGTGGGTCGCACAACGCCCAATACTCGACAACCGCATGCCGATGCCGCTGGTCCTGCCGGCACCGACCGAAGACCGCGAAACCTATCAAACGCTGCGCGACAACCCGATCGTGCAGACCGCGGCGAATCCGGTGTCCACCTTCAGCATCGACGTGGACACCGGCAGCTATAGCAACGTGCGGCGCTTCCTGAGCGCAGGCACGCTGCCGCCGGTGGACGCCGTGCGTGTGGAAGAGCTGATCAACTACTTCCGCTACGACGACCCCGCACCCACCAATGGCCAACCGTTCGCCGTGCGCACCGAACTGGCGCCCACGCCCTGGAACAACGACAGCTTGCTGCTGCGCGTCGGCATTGCCGGCCGCGACATCGCCAGCGCCGATCTGCCGCCGGCCAACCTGGTGTTTCTGGTCGATGTCTCCGGCTCGATGGACTCGCCCGACAAACTGCCGCTGCTGCAATCCTCGCTCAAGCTGCTGGTGCGTCAGTTGCGGGCGAAAGATCGCATCACCCTGGTGACCTATGCCGGCAACACCGCAGTCGTGCTGCCGCCCACGCCCGGCGACCAGCAGGGCCGCATCATCGAAGCCATCGACAGCCTGCAATCGGGCGGATCCACCGCCGGCGCCAGCGGCATCGAA
The DNA here is from genome assembly GCF_040202385.2 of Xanthomonas sp. WHRI 6108. Lineage (NCBI taxonomy): Bacteria > Pseudomonadati > Pseudomonadota > Gammaproteobacteria > Lysobacterales > Lysobacteraceae > Xanthomonas > Xanthomonas sp. WHRI 6108. The sequence goes on from NZ_CP168198.1 coordinate 3,373,648, forward strand.
CTGGCCTACAGGGCTGCCCAGCAAGCCTATCTGCGCGGCGGCATCAACCGCATCCTGCTCGCCACCGATGGCGACTTCAATGTCGGGGTCACCGACTTCGATCAGCTCAAGGGCATGGTCGCCGAAAAGCGGCGCTCCGGCGTGGCGCTGTCCACGCTCGGCTTCGGCACCGGCAATTACAACGAAACGCTGATGGAACAGCTGGCCGATGCCGGTGACGGTGCCTACGCCTACATCGACTCGGCGCTGGAAGCACGCAAGGTACTGACCCACGAGCTCGGCGCAACGCTGGCCACGATCGCGCGCGACGTCAAGATCCAGGTCGAATTCAATCCGGACACCGTCAAGGAATACCGCCTGATCGGCTATGAAAACCGCGCACTGCAACGCGAGGACTTCAACAACGACCAGGTCGATGCAGGCGAGATCGGCGCCGGCCACACCGTCACCGCGCTGTATGAAATCACCCCGACCGACGGCCACGCATCGGTGGACCCGCTGCGCTATGCCAACACCGCCACACCTCGAAAAGTGCGTGCAATCGACAGCGAACTGGCGCACGTCAAACTGCGCTACAAACTGCCCGATGCACAACGCAGCCAGTTGCTCGACACGGTGGTCCACAGCAATCAGCGCCGGGCCTTGAACGCCACCAGCGATGCCTTCCGCTTTTCCGCCGCAGTGGCCGGGTTTGGCCAGCGCCTGCGTGGCGGCACTCAGCTGCACGGCTGGGATTATCCGCAGGTGCGTGCCCTGGCCGCGGCCAGCCTGGGCAGCGATCGCTTCGGCTACCGCGCCGATTTCCTGCAGATGGTGCAGCAGGCCGATGCACTGAGTAGCCGGCCAATCGCAACCACCGACTGATGCGCGCGGCACCTGCCTATACTGCGCGCATGCAACCTGCAGACCTTGCGCATCTTCCCGACGAGGAGCTCATGCTCCTCGTCGCCAATGGCTTTGTCGAACAGCCGGCCACCGAGTTGTTCACGCGTCACAACCGCGCCCTGTTCAACTTCCTGGCCTGGTTGTGCGAAGGCAACCTGAGCGAAGCCGAAGACCTCGCGCAGAAGACCTGGGTCAAGCTGATGACCCGCTGCAGCGACTACCGCCCCGGGCAGGCCGCCTTCACCAGTTTTCTGTTCCAGATCGCGCGCAACGGCTGGATCGACACCCGTCGCAGCGCCTCTCACAGCACCTCGGTGGCGCTGGACGACGCCCATCTGCAGCTGCCCGATGACGATCTGTCGACCGAGCAGCTGGCCATGCTCGGCCAGCAACACCATCGCGTGCGCGCCGCGGTGATGGCATTGCCCGACGCACAACGCGAAGTGGTGGTGCTGCGCTTCTTTGCCGAGCTCGGCGTCGACGAAATCGCCCAGGTGATCGGCGAAGGTTTCGAGACCGTCAAGAGCCGGCTGCGCTATGCATTCGCAAAGTTGCGCCTGAGCCTGGACGCGACCCGATGAGCCAGTCCTTCAAACGGTTTGTCGCCGGCAGCGACGGGCTTGCCGCACTGCTGCGTGCACTGCCGGCGCATACGCCGCCAGCGTCGATGCAGGCGTGGTTCGCACAGGCCGCACGCAACGCCGATGCCGAACGCGCGGCAGTGCATCCAACGCAGGACACCTTGCAGTTCGAAGCACCCGCCACGATGGCGGCGATGTTTGCGGCCGCCGCCGCGCAGGCGGAGCAGGCGCAGGCCGTACGGCGTGCTGCCGTGCAGGCGCGTCTGGCACAGGGCCAACCTATCGATCAGGCCGGGACGACGAATCTGAGCGAGTCCGCGCGTGCGTGGATCGCCGCGCAACCGCCACACGCCGATATGGCAGAGCTGCGTCCGACCGCGGGCGTGGCCGCAGCAGCAGCTGCGTCGCTGGCTACGGCGGCACCGGCATCTGCGCAGGAAGCCGGAGCTGCCGCGCTTCCCGGGCCTGATAGCGCGTCCACATCCACCTCCGATGCATCGGCGCAGGCGCAGGCATCAGCAGCCACAGCAAGCTCAAATCCCGCCCCTGCCGGCAACGCAGCCGCCCGCCGACGCAGCAGCCGTCGCCCGCGCTGGATGCCGACGCTGGCCTTCGCTGCATCGATCACCCTGGTGGTCGGCATCGGATTGCAGTGGCAGGCCGGTCAGCCCTCTGCGGAAGCGCCGGCAGCAGCTGCAGTCGGGACGGCAGTCGTCGAACCGTCGACAGTTCACCCAGCCAGGCGCGCGCCTGAGCAGGTCGATCCCGGCGCAGAGCATGTGTTGGTTTTGCCTGCGATGCCGGCACCAGCGGATGCCGAAGTCCCCGAAACCGCAGCGCGCCCGAGCGCGGCAGCGCCCTCCCCGCCGCCAGCGCCGTCCCCCCTGCCATCGCCCGCCTTGGCCCCGGAACCAGTCAGTGCAGCGGCGCCTGTAGCGCCTGCGCCGTCATTCGACTCCGCACTCGACGCCGAACCCACGCCAGGCACTGACCTGCAATCTGCCGACGCGCAGCCATCTGCGGCGCCTGCGCCAGCTCCGGCTCCAATCGCCGCACTCCCCGAGGATGCGTCGGTAAGTGGCTCGCTCGCAGCCAGTGCCCGGCGCAGCGCGCCTGCAGCACTTGCACCCATCCCGCCCTCGCCAGCACCGGCATCACTGCCGGCCCCACCGCCGTTGACCGAGCAGGCGCAGATCGTCATCAGCGCAACAGACGGCACGCTGCAATCACGCGCGCCTGGCGCAGGCCAGCCTGCACCGCTGCGTGTGCTCCATGCGCCGTTGGCGCAGACGGACGCCGCCCGCGCAACACCGCCAACCAGCCAACCAGCCTTCAGCACCACGGCGGTCGACGCCGGGATGTCTCGAGCAAAATCTGCCCCGGTGCGCATCGCGCCGATAAAGCGCGCCATGCCCCCGGCCGACTGGCTTGCGCGCCACGCCGCTGCCGACGATCACGCGCCGGCTCGGATCCGCATCCTGGCCGCCACACCCGATGCACCCGAGGTGCAGGACTGGGCCAGCCGACTGCGCGCGCGCCTCCGGCAACGCGGCTGGTCGACACAGGTGGAGGTCTTGCAGGATGCAGGGCTCGAAGCCGACCAGCTGCGTGTCGAGCCGCTGACTGTCACGCCCTAGGTCACCGCACCGCGCGCACCGCGCGCATCGCTGTACCCGCCTGCGCAACCGGGCTCACGCATCCGCCGCCGGAGCGTCGTCGCGCAACCTGCTGGTCAATACATGGTCGCGCCAGATACCGTTCAATTGCAGATAACGGCGCGCATAGCCTTCGATCTGGAATCCCAGCCGCTGCAGCACACGCGCACTGCGCAGGTTGTCGGGGACGTATTGCGCCATCACCCGATGCAGGCCAAGCGGGCCGAAGGCAAACCCGATGCCCTGCGTGGCCGCCCACTGGATCAGGCCGCGCCCCTGCTGCTGCGCATCCAGGCCATACCCGAGATGACAGCCCTGGAAGGCACCGCGCTGGATCTGGGTGAAGCCGACCGTGCCGATCACCTGTGCATCGCGCAGCAACACCAGTTGCAACTCGCGCTCGCCCGGCACCGCGGTGCGGTAGGCGATGCTCAGCCGGCGCCAGCCCTCGGTGGTGTAGAACGCCGGTGGCCGCAGCGGCATCGCCGCGGCCAGATGCGCGCGATTACGGCTGTGGTAATCGGCCATCGCGGCCGGATCGACGATGGCCAGATCGCACAGCAGCACACCGTCGGCGTGCTCGACCGGCGCGAAGACGGGAAGACTCATGACAGCCGCGGGCGCACCTTGCGCGCGTCATGCGTGTTGTGTGGAGCAGGCTGACACATACGGATCACGCCCCCGCAAACGGTTGCCCTACGGCAGCAAGACATCCCAGCCATCTGCCGTGTCGGCATGCACTGCACGCAGCGCGGCGGCACTCGTCAGAGCAGCGCGGCCCCTACCCGATCCTCGTCCCGGCACTGCCCGCAACTGGGCAGCGTCGTCGCCCGGCAATGGCGCTTTAGGCGGCAACCGCCGCAAGCGCCTGCGCAACCTGTGCCTCGATCGCATCCAGGTTCGGCAGCAGCGCACTCTGCTCGCCCAGCAGCACGCGCATGTGCACGCCGTCGGGCAGCGCATCTTCAGACGCGTCGGCCAGCAGGCCGTCGCGCGGCACCGAGATCAGCTGCGGGAACGAGGCGGTGAGCAAGGCGAAATACGGCAGCACCGGATTGCCGCCCAGCGCCTTGAGCACGATCACCTTGTTGTTGACCGCCGTAGGCTCCTCGCCCATGCCGCTCAAGCGCGCAAACGACAGCAGCGGCACCTTCCAGCCGTACCAGTCGATGCGCCCGACCACCCAGCGCGGCATCTCGGCCATCGGCTCGACCGCCACCCGCGACATCACCTCGGCCACCGTGGCGTTGGGCAGCAGCACGCGCTCCTGGCCGGCCTGGATCAGGACGCCGCGGATTTCGTCATTGTTGGCGTAGCTCATCGCACCTGTTCCGTTCTTGAGAGGAAGCGCCCGGCTTATGCCGGCCAGCGCTGCGCCAACGCCTGCGCCAGCTGCGCAGGGTCGCCGGTCAGAATGCCCTGGCGCGCCAGACGCGCCGCCGCGGCCGGGTCGTAACAGCCGTCGGCGGATTGACCGGCCAGCCAGCCGCCCTGCTCGGCCAGCGCCAGCGCGGCCTCGACCAGCGCCTCGTTGGCACCGCTGAGCATCAGCACCGCACTGTCGGTCGGCGGCAACGCGGCCACCAGCCCGGCCGGATCGGCCTGCGCGACAAACGCCAGCGCGCCGGCATGTTGCTGCACGCCGATGTCGTCGGACAGCACGTAGACCTTGCCCGCTGCGATCACCTGGCCGGCTTCGCCCAGTTCGACCGGCAACGCCGACACGCGTCCCATCTGCCGCACCAGGTTGCCGTACTGGCCGCCATCCAGGGTCATGCGCACCAGCACGGCGCGCGGAAACTCCGGCGGCAGCGCGGACAGCAGGCGACGGATCGCATCCGGGCCGCCGATACCGGCCAGTACCAGCACCGCACCGGTGGTGTCACCGGCCTGATCCAGCTCCACCAGCGACAGTCCGCCGGTCGACAACGCGTCCATGTTCAATTCGGCACGCGGGCGCACCACCACCGCGACCTCGTCGACCAGGCCCCAGGTACTGGAATCGCCCAGCGTCAGGCCCGGCGTGTCGGACGCGGCCTCGGACGTGTCCACGCCCCGTGCGAACAAGGCATCGCCGGGCACGCTGTCGAACGCATGCGCGGCTGCCTGCAGATGCTGGTCCAGCTGCAGGTCCGAATGCTGCCGCGGCGCCAGTTCCAGGCCCGGTTCGGGCTGCAGCGACGGCTCGCTCTCGGTGCCTGGCGGCAGTACGTCGGCATGGCCATGCAGCTTGGCGGCCAGATGGCGCACCCAGCGCTGCGCTTCCCAGCCCTCGCGACGCACGGTCAGCTCGGCCTCGTCGAAGATCACCGTGACGCCGGGCATGTTGAAGGCCGGCTCCAGCGCTTCGAGCGCGTCTTCGATCGACGGCTCCAGCGCGACCAGCACCGCCACCGGCTCGGCATCGCGCAGCATCTGCACATCTACCGCGGAGGGCTCGTCTTCCAGCACCACGTGGGCGCCAGCCAGGCCGAGCGCTTCACGCAGCCGCTCGCGCGCCTGCCCGGGGCGGCCCAGCAGGGCGACCGGAGTTCCCATTGCGCCATTATTCTCGGACACGGGCGATCCCCAGCAGGTCATACACGTTTCGCATCAGATCCAACTCTTGGTAAGGCTTGCCCAGGTAACGTTGCACGCCGATCTCGAAGGCGCGCTGGCGATGCTTCTCGCCGCTACGCGAGGTGATCATCACGATCGGCACCGCCTTGAAGCGCGGGTCGGCACGCATCGCGGTCGCCAGCTCGTAGCCGTCCATGCGCGGCATTTCGATGTCCAGCAGCATCAGGTCGGGCACGCGCTCCTGCAGCAGTTCCAGTGCCTCGACACCATCGCGTGCGGTGGTGACATCCAGATTATGGCGTTCCAGCACGCGGCTGGTGACCTTGCGCATGGTCAGCGAATCGTCCACCACCATCACCAACGGCACCTGGCGCTGCGATTCGGCCGGGGTTTCCGGCGCCGGACGCGCCGGCTGGCTGAGATAGCGGCGCACCAGCGGGGCCACGTCCAGGATCACCACCACGCGGCCATCGCCGGTGATGGTGGCGCCGTAGATGCCCGGCACCGAAGCGATCTGCAGGCCCACCGGCTTGACCACGATTTCGCGGTTGCCCAGCACCTGATCGATCGCCACCGCCGCGCGCAGGTCGCCCGCACGCACCAGCAGCAACGGCACCTGCGCCTGACCATCGGCACGCGCGGCGGCCTGGCCGACCAGCGAGCCAAGATCGTGCAGCACGTACTCCTCGCCGGCGTAGTGATAGCCGCCCTCGCCCGACTCGTAACGGCTGCGCGAGATGCGGCCGATACCACTGACCGACGCCACCGGCACCGCGAAGGTGGTATCGCCGATGCGCACGAACACCGCCTGGGTGACCGCCAGCGTCTGCGGCAGGCGCAGGGTGAAGGTGACGCCCTGGCCGCGCACCGAGTGGATGTCCACCGAGCCGCCCAGCTGACGCACTTCGTTGCGGACCACGTCCATGCCCACGCCACGGCCGGCCAGCTGGCTGACCTGCTCGGAGGTACTGAAACCGGAGGCGAAGATCAGCCCATCCAGTTCGGCCTCGCTGAGTTCCTGGCCGGGTTCGATCAGGCCGCGCTGCTCGCCGCGGCGACGGATCGCCTCGCGGTCCAGCCCGGCGCCGTCGTCGGCCACTTCCAGCACGATTTCCGAGCCTTCGCGGCGCAGACGGATCGCGATGCTGCCCTCTTCCGGCTTGCCCGCGTCGCGCCGTTGCTCCGGCGCTTCCAGACCATGTGCCACCGAGTTGCGCAGCATGTGTTCCAGCGGCGCGACCATGCGATCGAGCACGTTGCGATCGAGCTCGCCCTGGGTACCTTCCAGCAGCAGATGCACCTGCTTGCCGGTGTCGGTGGCGGCCTGGCGAACCACACGGCGCAGACGCGGCACCAGGCCGTCGAACGGCACCATGCGCGCACGCATCAGGCCGTCCTGCAGCTCGGAGCTGACGCGCGACTGCTGTTGCAGCAGGCCGTCGTATTGACGCGAGAGATCTTCCAGCACGCCCTGCAAGCCGCCCAAGTCGGCGGCCGATTCGTTCAGCGCGCGGCTGAGCTGCTGCAGGGTGGAGAAGCGGTCCAGTTCCAGCGGATCGAAGGTGCGATCGCCCTGATCCTGCTCGCGCTGATAACGCGCCACGATCTGCGCTTCGGTTTCCAGATCCAGACGACGCAACTGGTCGCGCAGACGGGCGTTGGTGCGATCCAGTTCGCCCATGGCGCCGCGGAAGGCACCCATCTGCTGTTCCAGGCGCGAGCGGTAGATCGCCACTTCGCCGGCGTGATTGACCAGGCGGTCGAGCAGGTCGGCACGCACGCGTACCTGTTCCTGCTGCGCGCGCGGCAGCAGTTCTTCCTCGACCTGGCCGTCGACCGGGATGGGCGCCGACAGCGGTGCCGGTTCCACCGACGCCTTGGCGATCGCACGCACATCGGCGTCGCTGGGCTCTGCGGCATTGCGGCCACGGGTGCGGGTTTCGAAGGCTTCCACCAGGTCGGTCGGCATCGCCACGGCGCGGTGCATGCCGGTGCGGGTCAGCAACTGATGCAGGCGGTCGAAGCCGCGCTCGAACAGGCGCACGTCGTCGCGGTCGATGTCGGTACGGTTGGCCGCCACCGCTTCGAGCAACGATTCGATCGCATGGCCGAGGTCGCCGATGGCGTTGATGCCGGCCATGCGCGCGCCGCCCTTGAGCGTGTGCAGGTCGCGCTGCAGTCCGTTGAGGACCTCGCGGTCTTCCGGCACCTCGCGCATGCGGGCGATCAGACCATCGCAATGGTCGAGCAGGTCACGGCCTTCCTCGACAAAGATGTCGACCAGTTCGCCATCGAGCTGGTCGAAGTTGAGCGGGCCGGTATCGAAGGCTGCGCCCACGTCGTTGGCGGCGCTATCGCCCGCCGCAGCGTCTTCCACCGGCGCGCTGAAGGCCACGGCTGCGGCGTCTTCGTGTTCGCTTGCGGAGTCGGTAGATTCGACTTGCTCTGTGTGTCCGACCTGTTCGGCGTGATCGGGATACTCGATTTGTTCGGCGTGTTCGACTTGCTCGGGATGCTCGACAGCATCCGTTGCGTTGGCAGCCTCGAACGTCGCGTCTGCGTCTGGATGCTGCGCGTTGACCTCGGCATCGGCATGGGTGTCCGCCTCGGCGTCAACAGCGACGTCCGAATGCAGCTCCGGCGCAATGTCCGACTGCGGATCGCCGGTCTCTTCGACCTGATCGGCCACCTGCGCCATCTCGAAGGCTTGCACCGACTCGATGGTGTGTTCGGGTAGCGCTTCGGCAGCCTGCTGTGCGTCTGCAGCGTGGTCTGCGTCTGCGGCCCGTTCCACCGCTGCAGTCTGTTCTGTCTCCGTAGCCTGCTCTGCTTCAGCCTGCTCTGCTGCTGGAGTCTGCTCTGCTTCTGCAGCGCGCTCAGCTTCCGCAACGTGCTCGACTTCGTCGGCATGCGCGTGCGCGTCCAGGTGTTCCTGCTCGCCCGAATCGCCGTGCGCTTCCCCTTGCGCAGCCTCGTCCGTATGCGCAGGTTCCTGCAGGTGCACCTGCTCGCCCGACAGCGCATGTTCTTCGGAAGACGGATGCTCGCCCAACTGCGCCGTGTCTTGCACCTGCAACTGGTCGCCAAGCTGCGCGTCCGCATCGTCAGGCAACGCGGCATCGCCGTGCTGCGCTGCCTCCTCGGCAGGCAGCTGCGCCTGCGCACCGATAGCCTCGTCGTGCGGGGTGGACACGTGGTCGCCCTGCTCGGTCGACTCGCCATCCAGCGCCACGCTGTCCTGCGTCCAGTCTTCGGTGGTCGCCGCTTGCGTGTGGTCGGCCAGCGGGGCCTGCGCATGCACCGCTTCCAATGCCTCGATGGTCTCGACAGGCGCTTCGTCCGTGGACGCCGCGTCATCGCTCAATGCCGCCTCGGCATCCTGCGCGCTTGTGTCACCCTCGAGCTGCTCGTACTCGGCAGCGTGCTCGCCCGGCGACTGCTGCTCGGCGTCTGCACGCTCGGCAGCAATCTCCCCCGCTTCGGGTGCGGCGAGCGTCTGCGCATCGCCCAACGCGGCTTCCGCGTCGGACAACTCGTCCACTACCACGTGCTCGCCAGCTTCCGGCACGTCGCCTGCGTGCGCATGCGATGCCGCATCGATATGGCCGGCCTGCTGCAATCCGGTCGCATCCCAGGCATCGGCGTCGACCACCGGCTCATCGGCCGGCGTGTCGTGCCCATCGACGCCAGGCGACTCGACTTCGGCTTCGTGCTGGTGCTGGGCAGCATCGCCATGCGACGCCTCGGCGAGCTGCTCCACTCCAGCATCGGAGGCGACTGCATCCCCGGCCGGGGCCTGCGCAGTCTCGACCGAATCAGCAACCTGCTCCTGCTCCAGCGCAGCAACGTCAGCCGTCTGCGTCTGTTCGTGCGGTGCCGGTGCGTCCAGCGCAAGCGACGAGGTGTCTTCGGCCTCGGCCTCGGCCAGCTCGTCCACCGCGATCGCTGCATCGGCATCGGCGTGCGCATCGGCATCCGCTGCGTCATCGGCGGCATGCACGGGCGCGCTGTGATCGCTCGTATCCGACGGCAGCGCGCTGGCGTCCAGATACTGCGACAGATCCTGCGCGCCGGTCAGCTCGACCGCCGACTCGCTGCTGACCGCCATCTCGCCCGGCGCATCCAGATCTTCCAGCTCGTCCAGGAACGCCTGCGGTGGCCACTGCGCTTCCGGCAGCGTCTCCACCAGCGCGCGCAGGCGTTCGCTCAACGGCGCAAACGACGGAATCAACGGCGCATCGGCGCGCAAGGCGGTCACGGTGGTGGCGATTGCCGACGCCGTTGCGGCAATGGCGTCGATGCCCTCCTGCGAGGGGAGCAGCGACGCGGCAAGCAGACGCTTGACGTAGCTCTCGGCCGGCGTGGTCACCAGCGTGATTTCCGGCACGTCGGTCATCGCAAACGCGCCACTCATGGTGTGCACCGCGCGCAGCAATTCTTCGCTTGCCAGCTGCGGCTCGGCCTGGTTGGCCTGCAGCCATGCGTTGACGGTTTCCAGGTGGGTGGCGACTTCGGCTTCCAGGATCTCGCGCAGCACGCTATCCACCGAGGCCGGTGTGCCACCGGTCGCCGCGAACACGCCTGCCGCTGCCGGAATGAAGGCGACATCCGCAGCCACCGGCGTTGCCGGCGCGGCCACGTAATAGACTTCTTCGCCCGCGGCCACACGCTCGGCAACTGCCTGGATGTCCGGCAAGTCGGCGCTGATGCGGCCCTGGTCGCGCAATGCGGCGTTGAACTGCGGCAGCACTTCGTAGGCCAGCTCGACCATCGCCACTACCGCCGGGCTGGCCGGCCGCGAGTTGTCGAGCACGCGGTTGAGCATGCTCTCGATCTTCCAGCTGAACTCGCCGAGCACCTGCGCGCCGACCAGACGACCGCTGCCCTTCAAGGTGTGGAAGACGCGGCGGATCGGGCGCAGGTTGTCCTGGCTGTGTGGCGCGGCACGCCAGACCGGCAGCAGCTGGCCCAGATTGACCAGCTCTTCGTCGAATTCCTCCAGGAACACGTCGCGGATGTCGTCGTCGATATCGCTGTCGCCAAAGCCGCCGAAGATGCCGGCATCGGCACCGGCCTGGGCCGGTTCGCTCGCTGCCGGCTCGGGCGCTGCCTTCGCAGTCTGACTGTCGGTAGCAGTGGTCTGTTGTACCTGCGGACGCTGCACATCGAACTGCGCGGCGGCCGCGTCGAGCTGGGCCAAAAACGCCGTCGATGCGGCATCCAGTTCGAACTGGCTGACCACCGCCTGCTGCACGCGCGGCGCGCTCTGCTCGGCGGCGGCGTCGGCCGGGGCTGGCTGCGGTTCGGGCGCGGAGTCGACGAACGGGTCGTCCAGCTCTTGCGGCGCCACGGGTGGCAGCGGCGGCGGCGAGAACGCATCCTCGATGCTGGTCTGCGCGCGGCCGGTCTGGGCCTGCGCGATGAAGTCCAGCGGTGCCTCGGTCTGGTCGGCATCGCCGGGCAACTCGATCTGCTCGATCTGCAGCGGCGTCGGTTCGGCAACCGCCGGCGTGGCGCTGTCGTCCTGCTCCAGCGCACTCAGATCCACGGTGTAGCTGACCTGCGCGGCATCGGCCGACACGCTGCCGTCCTGCTCGGCCAACACCGGGTCGAACACCGAGGTGGCGATCGGTGCGGCGTGCTCGGTGGTTTCCAGCTGCCAGTCGCCGGGCGCCTGCGCGCCATCGTCGGACAGGTCCAGCGGCGCAACCGTAAACGGCACGTGCGCCTGGCCGGAGACGGTTTCCTCGGCGGCGACCGGGTCGAACGAAAACACCGTGTCGGTAGCGGCAGCGCCGGTGTCGTGCACCACGCTGGCGGCAAACGGCGCCTCGACCACGGTTTCGTTGGCCCATTCCAGCGATGGCGTCGGCGCAGCGTCGTTGGCCGCCAGCGCCGGGGCAGCGGCCTGCTGCGCGAGCGATGCGGCGAGCTGCTCGGCCACGCTGCCCGGCTGGTCGGCACCGACCGGCAGGTCGGACGGCTGGCCCGAGGGCAGCGGCCAGTAGCGCAGCGTTTCCAGGCTGTTGCGGGTGATGTCCAGGATTTCCTCGCGGCCGGGACGGCGCTCGCGCAGGGCTTCCAGGTAGTACTCCAGGCTGGCCATCGCATCGGCCAGGGTGTCCAGCTGGCGCCCGCTGGGCACGCGCTGCTTGCCGATCAGTTCCAGATCGACATAGCGGCGCACGCCTTCCAGGTAATCGGCCGCCTGCGGCAGCTCGAGGATGCGCAGCGCACCGCCGACTTCGCCGAGCAGATGCGGCACGTCGGCCAGGCGGGCGTGGTCCCAGTTGGTCTCGATGAAGGCGACGAAATGCTCGCGCGCCGCACCGAAATTGGCGATCGCCTCCTGTGCCAGCACGTCCACCGTGCGCCGCACTTCCGAGGAGGTGGCGCTGTTGCTGGCTTCGTTGCCGTCGCCGACATCGGCGCCCAGGCTGGCGACCTGGTCATCCAGCGAGGCATCGACATACAGCAGCGCGCCGGCGATATCCAGCAGCACGCCTTCGTCCATCTGCACCTGGCCGTCGACCACGCGCGCCAGCGCATCGCGCTGCTGCACGACCACATTGCGCGCCACGCCCAGGCCCATCATGCCCAGGGTGTCGGCAACGCTGCCGAGATCCTTGACCTGGGTCTGCAGCTCGGCGATCTCGCCGCCGGTACGCAGGTGCAGGTCCAGCGCGTCCTTGACGCGCAGCAATTCTTCCTTGACCGCGTTGCCGACGGTGTCGAGCAACTCGCGATTGCGCCCGCTCAGGCTGCCGCGCGCGTGATCCAGTTCGGCCTCGGTGGCGACGCCGGCCTGCGGATCGAACGCGAACAGCACGCTTTCGCTCAGGCCTGGCTGACCACGCGTGGCACGGATTTCGTTGAGCAGCGGCAGCAGCACGATCGGAATGTCGCGGTGACCGTTCTGCAGACGCTCCAGGTAATCGGGCAGCAGCACGGTGCCGCGCATCAGCATGGCGCAGGCTTCGTCGCGGTCGGCCACCTCGCCGACCTGCACCGCCTGGGCCAGCAGCTCGAGTTCTTCGGCCACCATCGCCGGGGCGTACAGCTCCACCATGCGCAAGGTACCCTGCACCTGGTGCAGATAGCCGGCGCAGAAGCGCATCCGACTGGTGTCGGACGGTTCTTCGGCAAAGTACTCGATCTCGTTGCGCGCCTGGCGCAACGTCTCGTCCAGCTCCGGCTTGACCCAGCCCAGCGCGGCGTGACTCATCGCATCGCGAAGCGCACTCATTGCAGCCCCCTGCCTACGGCCGGGGTACCGCCGAGGCGGCCACCGGTCTGTTCCTGCATCGACGTAACGCTACTACGCGCCATCTGCTGATCCTTTCCCGTTCCGCGTCGTGCTCACGCCGGCAGCTTGAAGTCGGCGACCGAACGGCGCAGATCGGCAGCGAGCTGAGCCAGGTTGCCGATCGACTCGGCCGTCTGCTCCGCACCCTGCGATGTCTGGCTGGTGATCTGACGGATCACGCCCATGGTCTGTGTGATATCCGTCGCTGCGGCCGACTGCTGGTGCGCGGCGATGGAGATGTTCTTGATCAGGTTGTTCAAGGCGTTGGACACGCGCTCGATTTCGGTCAGCGCGGTGCCGGCGTCTTCGGCCAGGCGTGCACCGGACACCACTTCGGAGGTGGTCTGCTCCATCGAGCTGACCGCCTCGTTGGTATCGGCCTGAATGGTCTGCACCAGGCCTTCGATCCGCCGGGTCGCGCCGGAGGTGCGTTCGGCCAGGCGCTGCACTTCGTCGGCCACCACCGCGAAACCGCGACCGGCCTCGCCCGCCGAGGCGGCCTGCACCGCGGCGTTGAGCGCCAGGATGTTGGTCTGCTCGGAAATGTCGTTGATCAGTTCCACGATCGAGCCGATCTCCTGCGAGGATTCGCCCAGGCGCTTGATGCGCTTGGAGGTTTCCTGGATCTGGTCGCGGATCTGGTCCATGCCCTGGATGGTCTCGCGCACCACGCCGGCACCTTCGGCGGCGATCACCACCGAGCGCTGCGCCACTTCGGCCGACTCGGTGGAGTTGCGCGACACCTGTTCGATGCTGGCGGCGATTTCGCTGATGCGCTCGGAGGCGGTGGTGATCTGGTTGGCCTGCTGGCCGGCGGCGTCGGCCAGCTGCATCGCGGTGGCCTGGGTTTCCTGGGTCGACACGGCGACCTTGGCCGAGGTGTCGTTGATCGTGGTCACCAGGTGGCGCAGCTCATCCACGGCGTAGTTGATGGCGTCTGCAATCGCGCCGGTCATGTCCTCGGTCACCGAGGCCTTGACGGTCAGGTCGCCCTCACCGAGCGAGCTGATTTCGTCCAGCAGCCGCATGATCGCCTGCTGGTTGCGGCTGTTGAATTCCACCTGCGCCTGGTAACGCACGTCCTGCTCGCGCGAGCGTACCCGCACCGAGCTCCAGACAAAGCCGATGATCGCCAGCAGCGCCAGCAGGCCGGACACCACGCCCAGCCAGAAGTTCGGAAACAGGCGCGTGTCGCGCACCGAGCCGAACGCCGAGAACGCATCGAACAGCTTCTTGCTGTCGTCCAGCATCTTGTTCGAGCCGGCGGTCAGCGCGGCGGCCGAGGATTGCGCGGCGAACAGGTTGCGCGAGCTGGCCAGGATGGCGTCGACGTCCTTCTTCATCGTCGCCCACTGCGCCTGCGACTGCTCCAGCGCCGACAACGCGGCCGGGTTGCGCACCGCGGCGATGCCCAGTTCGTCGTTGCCCGCGCGCAGGCCTTCGAGCATCTGCGTGAACACCACCGAGTCGCGTGCCAGCGCATCGCCGGAGGCGGCGGCATTGGCGCCACCGGCGCGCATTTCGGTCACCCGGCGCGCCATGGTGCCGGCGACCACGACCTGCTGCAGCGTGTTGTAGATCTGCGAGGCGGGCGCGCCGCTGACCGTCATCGCGCGCACCACTTCGTTCAACTGCGCCTGCAGCTGCGGCACGCTGCCGGAGAAGCGTTCGGCGTTGCCGGACAGACCGAGCACCGCCGGTTCGCTGGCGATGACCTGATCGGCGTTCTTGCTCAGCGGCACCCAGGTCGCCTTGAGCTGGGCCATCGAGCTGGCGACCGAGCCTTCCTGGCCGTAGCGGCCATCCAGTTCGCTGACCGTGCTGTCGATGCGCGCCTTGGTCTCCTTGAACGCGGCAAACGCCTTGGGGTCACCGGAGACCGCTTCGCGGCCCTGGTTGGCCAACTGCTGCGACAGCACCTGCAGATCGGCCGCGCCGGTGCCGGCACCGGCCAGGCGACTGCCCTGCCAGGTGGCGACGCCGGTATTGGCGCCGAACACGATCATCGACAACACCAGCAAACCAAGCCAGAAGCTGGTGCTGACGCTGCCGAGCTTGTTGGTCTTGCGGGCGTCCGGGGCGGTACTCATGGTTCGACCTCGATCTGTATGACGTGGCGGGGTCGCGGCTTAGGCCGCGGCCTGCCGGAATTCAGGAGTGCGCGACAGCAACGCCAGGGAGAACACACCCCAGTCCTGCGTCTCGTTGCGGAAGGCACGGTCGATGAAGTGGGCATAGCGGCCTTGCGCCAACTCGCCGGGTTCGACCGCCTGGACCTGCTCGAAGCTACGCTGGCCGTACAGCTCGTCGATGGTCAGCGCGACGTCGCCGCCGCTCTGGCGCATGATCAGCACGCGCTGGCCTTCCTGCAGCACCGTCCGCCGGCCCTCCAGGAACTGCTTCAGATCGATCACCGGGAACAGGTTGCCGCGCAGGTTGCCCACGCCCAGCAGCCAGGGCTGTGCGCCCGGCACCGGGGTGACCGGCGGCATCGGCACGATTTCCGCGACTTCGCGGAAATCCGAGACCAGCCGCCGGGTGCCGACGCGATAGCCGACGCCGCGCCAGATGTCGGCCGAGAACTGGCGTTCCGGCAGCGGCGTGGCGTGCGCAAGACTACGACGCTCGTAGTCTTCGAGAATGTCGAATGGAGAACGCATCAACGCACCAGTTGTTTGATGCGGGCGATCAGATCGTCTTCGCGCGGCGGCTTGACGATGTAGTCGCTGGCACCTTGCCGCAAACCCCAGGCCTTGTCGGTTTCCATGCCCTTGGTGCTGACCAGCAGCACGGGGATGTCCTTGGTGGCCTGGTCGCGCGCCAATGCACGCGTTGCCTGGAAACCGCTCATGCCGGGCAGCACCACGTCCATCAGCACCAGATCGGGCGCCTGGCTGCGAATCAGCGCAAGTCCCTCTTCGGCATTGTCGGTGGCGACGACCGTATGGCCTGCTTTTTCCAGCCATTGACTGAAGACTGCCCTGTCGGTGGGCGAGTCCTCGATCAATATAATTCGAGCCATGTTGCCTTTCCCCCTGGTCAGGCGTGGACGTACGTGCGAATCGCGCTCAGTAGTTCTTCACGGGTGAACGGCTTGGTCAGATATTGCTCGGAGCCGACGATGCGGCCGCGTGCCTTGTCGAACAGGCCGTCCTTAGACGACAACATGATCACCGGCGTCGACTTGAAGAGCTGGTTGCCCTTGATCAACGCGCATGTCTGGTACCCATCCAGACGCGGCATCATGATGTCGACAAAAATGATCTGAGGTTGCTGGTCGGCAATCTTGGCCAGTGCCTCGAAACCATCGGTCGCTGTCACTACTTCACAGCCTTCCCGCTTCAGCAGCGTTTCGGCGGTGCGGCGAATGGTCTTCGAATCATCGATCACCATCACCTTCAGTCCTGCGAGTTCCCCACCCGCAGCAATGTTTTCTGTCATGCAAATATCCCCGGACGCGCGACGCTTCTTCCCTGCCGGCGTCGCTACGAAACTGCATGTATATCCCAAGACCCGCATTGACTGTCAAGGGTACGTTGCCGGGGGCCCGCCAGGCGGACGTTCCGACCGTGTGCAGCTGCGGGCCGAGCGGCAAGTCGCGCATTCACGACCGGCCGGGCGCGCCATCGCCACCGCTTGAAGTTACCATCGGCAGCCTGTTCTAAAGGTTTAGCTCCCCATGTCGCTCGACGTCGTCGTGGTGATGGATCCCATCGCCTCCATCAAGATCGCCAAAGACACCACCTTCGCCATGTTGCTGGAAGCGCAGCGGCGTGGTCACCGCCTGCAGTATGTGCGTCCGGGCGGACTCAGCCTGCGCGAGGGACGCGCGGTGGCACAGGTCGCGCCCCTGAGCGTGCGCGAGGACAAGGCCGGCTGGTTTACCCTGGGCGAGTTCGCCGAACTGGAATTCGGCCCCGGCCAGGTGGTGCTGATGCGCAAGGACCCGCCGGTGGATGCGGAGTTCGTCTACGACACCCAGGTCCTGAGCGTGGCCCAGCGCGCCGGCGCGCAGGTGGTCAACGACCCGCAGGGCCTGCGCGACTACAACGAGAAGCTGGCCGCGTTGCTGTTTCCGCAGTGCTGCCCGCCAACCCTGGTCAGCCGCGACTCCGCCGCGCTCAAGGCGTTCGTGCTCGAACACGGCCAAGCCGTGCTGAAGCCGCTGGACGGCATGGGCGGGCGTTCGATCTTCCGCAGCGGCACCGGCGACCCCAACCTCAACGTGATCCTGGAAACGCTGACCGACGGCAATCGCAAGCTGACCCTGGCGCAGCGCTTCATCCCCGACATCAGCGCTGGCGACAAGCGCATCCTGCTGGTCGATGGCGAGCCGGTGGACTACTGCCTGGCACGGATTCCGCAGGGCGACGAATTCCGCGGCAACCTGGCCGCCGGCGGACGTGGCGAAGGCCGGCCGCTGTCCGAGCGCGACCGCTGGATCGCCGCGCAGGTGGGCCCGGAAATGCGCCGCCGCGGCATGCGTTTCGTCGGCCTGGACGTGATCGGTGATTACCTGACCGAGGTCAACGTCACCAGCCCCACCTGCGTGCGCGAGCTGGATGCGCAGTTCGGCCTGAACATCGCCGGGCTGCTGTTCGACGCGATCGAGGCCGGCGCGGCGCAATGAGCGCGGCCGCGGCACTGCCGGCTCCCATGGACGAGCGCCGCCGGCTGACCGCGACGCTGGTGATCTCGCTGCTGCTGCACGGCGTGCTGATCCTGGGCGTGGGGTTTGCGGTCAGCGAGGACGCACCGCTGGTGCCGACGCTGGATGTGATCTTCAGCCAGACCAGCACCCCGCTGACGCCCAGGCAGGCCGATTTCCTGGCCCAGGCCAACCAGCAGGGCGGCGGCAATCACGCCACCGCGCAACGCCCGCGCGACAGCCAGCCCGGCGTGGTGCCGCAGGACCGCAGCGGGCTGGCACCGCAGGCGCAGCGTGCGACCACGCTGCAGGCGCCGGAGCCGACCCAGACCCGCGTGGTGGCCAGCCGCCGCGGCGAGCAGGCCGTGCCCACCCCGCAGCCGAATCCGCAGACCGACCTGCCCTCGCCCACCGATGCGCAACGCGTGCAGCGCGACGCGGAAATGGCCCGGCTCGCCGCCGAGGTGCATCTGCGCTCGGAGCAATATGCCAAGCGCCCCAATCGCAAGTTCGTCTCGGCCAGTACCCGCGAATACGCCTATGCCAACTACCTACGTGCCTGGGTGGACCGTGCCGAGCGCGTCGGCAATCTCAATTACCCGGACGAGGCGCGCCGGCGCCGACTCGGCGGCAAGGTGGTGATCAGCGTGGGCGTGCGCCGCGACGGCAGCGTGGAAAGCAGCCGCGTGCTGGTCTCCAGCGGCACCCCGGCGCTGGATGCGGCAGCGCTGCGGGTGGTGCAGCTGGCGCAGCCGTTCCCGCCACTGCCCAGGACCAAGGACGACGTGGATATCCTGCAGGTCACACGCACCTGGCTGTTCCTGCCCGGCGGCGAGCTGCACGACGATCGTTGAGCCGTCGCGCGTCCCGACAGGGACGCGTCTTTCTGCGGCATGCCTTCCCGGCGGACTGCGTTGCCCAGTGCGTTGCGCGCGGCGTTATGCGGCCTGCGCGGCTGCGTACAGCCGGTCGGCCAGCTCGACGATCGCGTCCGCGTCCTGCACGCGCGCGCGCCAGGCGGCGGGAATCCCGTCGATGCCATGGAATGCACCGGCCAGCTGACCGCAGATGGCCGCGGTGGTGTCGGCATCGTCGCCCAGGTTGGCCGCACGCAGCACCGCATCGGCGAACGTGTCGGTGGTGGCGAAGCACCAGAGTGCCGCCGACAGCGCATCGACCACATAGCCGGTGCCGCGGATCCGGGCGGCGGGAACTGCCGCATGGTCGCGCACCGACAACGCACGCAGCGCCGGTGTCGACAGCCCTTCGCAGCGGGTCTGCAACACCTGCTGGCGCTGGCCGCCGAGCAATGCGGCACGCAACTGGAAGGCGAACAGCCGGCAGGCATCCAGCGCTTCGTCGGCAGCATGCGTGGTACACGAACTGTCGGCGGCGCGCTCGCCCAGCTCGGCGGGGCGATGCGCGTAGTACATCGCCACCGGCGCCAGCCGCATCAGCGAGCCATTGCCGGCCGAGCGTGGATCGGTGCTGCCGCTGAAGGCCGGGCCGCCATCCAGATAGCGCTCCAGTGCCTGCCGCACGGTCGCGCCGATATCGAAGCAGCTGCCGGTGCTGCTGAGGTAGCCGTGCTGGTACCAGTTGCAATAGCGGTTCATCTGGTCGGCGGCGTCGAAGCCCTGCCGATACAGCAGGCTGTGCGCTAGGCACAAGGCCATCGAGGTGTCGTCGGTCCACTGCCCTGCGCGCAGCGCGAACGGGCCGCCGCCGCGCATGTCGTCAATCGGTGCGAAGCTGCCCGGGGCACAGAATTCCAGCGTGGTGCCGAGCGCATCGCCCACCGCCAGGCCCAGCAGGCAGCCGCGGAAACGCGCGCGTTGCAGGTCGTCGGTCATGGCGCGGCGCCGGCGGCCTTGGCTGCGCGTGCGGCCTGCTGCTCGAGCAGGGTCAGCGCCACGTTGTCGCGCAGATAGGCCGGTTCCACCCGCTCCGGCGCCACGCCTTCACCGCGCAGCAGCGCGGGCACGGCCAGCGTCAGCAGGTCGGCGGCATGCGGCAATGCGCTGGCATCGATGCTGCTCAGCCGGGTCGCAAATCGTTGTTGCAGCACTGCCTCGGCAGCGGCGAACCCGCTGCCGACACCGGCAAAGCGCTGCAGCGTGTCCGGCACGACGCATTCCTGCGGTGCGCAGACCACTTCCGGCATCAGCTCCTGCAGCGTATCGCCAGCGCGCGCGAAGATGCCGGCGTACACCTCGCCCATGCGCGCATCGATGCAGGCCAGCACCTGCGTCGCCTCGGCGGGCGCGCGCAGGGCCAGCACCTGCAGCGTGGACACCGCCAGCACCGGCACGTCCAGGCCCAGCGCGATGCCCTGCGCAATGCCGATCGCCAACCGCACGCCGGTGAACGCGCCCGGGCCACGACCGACCGCAATCGCGTCGAGCTGGCGGCGCGCGATGCCGGCGTCGGCCAGCAGTTGCTCGGCCCATGGCAGCGCCAGTTCGGCATGGCGACGCGGCGCCAGTTCAAAGCGCTCCAGCACGCGGCCATCCACATGCAGCGCGACGGAACAGGCTTCGGTGGAGGTCTCGAACGCGAGGACTTTCATGGCAGGACCGCAGGCAGGAAGGAGAAAGCTCAGTCGTCGCCAAACGGCAACGCGAGCACGCCATTGTCGCCCACCGGCTCGGCGACGCCAAAGAACGCGCGCACGTCGCCGATCTCGCGGGTACGCGCAAACGGCGGCAGCGACTGCATGAAGGTGCGGCCGTAGCCCTTGTTCACCAGGCGCGGGTCGCACAGCACCAGCACGCCACGATCGGTCTCGCTGCGGATCAGCCGGCCCACGCCCTGCTTGAGCGCGATCACCGCCTGCGGCAACTGCTCGTCGCGGAACGGGTTGCCGCCGTCGCGGCGGATCGCATCCAGGCGCGCTTCGAACACCGGGTCGTCGGGTGCGGCGAACGGCAGCTTGTCGATCACCACCACGCTCAAGGCATCGCCGACCACGTCCACGCCCTCGCGGAAGCTGGCCGAGCCCAGCAGCACGCCGTTGCCGGAAGTACGGAAACGCTGCAGCAAGGTGGCACGCGGCGCCTCGCCCTGCACGAACAGCGGCCACGGCGCGCCGCGCAATGCGTCGGCCGCCTCGCGCAGCGCGCGGTGCGAGGCGAACAACAGGAACGCGCGGCCATTGGAGGCGTCCAGCACCGGCATCAGCGCCGCGATCAGCGCCGTGCCGAATCCGCGTGCGGCAGGATCGGGCAGGTGCGGCGGCAGGTAGCACAGCGCCTGGCGCGCCCAATCGAAGGGACTGGGCTGCAGCAAGGTCACCGGATCGCTCAGGCCCAGGCGCTGCGCGATGTGGTCGAACTCGCCCCCCACCGCCAGCGTGGCCGAGGTGAACACCCAGGCCGCATGCGATTTTTCGCGATGCTCGCGCAGCGGGCCGGACACATCCAGCGGCGTGCGCTGGCAGCGGAACCCGCGCGGGCTGAGCTCGTACCACAGCACATCGTTGTCGACGGTCTCCGGCAGCTCCTGCTCGAAATCCGGTACCGGCGCATCCTCGCCCAGCCACCGCGACAGCCGCGCCAGCGCTTCCTGCGCACGTGCACAGCAGCCATCGAACCCGGGCGAGGCCTCGCGCAACGGCAGCAGGGCCTCGCCGAGCCGCGCCAGCGAGGACAGCACCGCATCGAAACCCTCGCGCACCTGCGGCTTTGCCAGCGCACGCCATTGGGTGCCGCGTGACGGCAGGCCCTCCATGCCCGCACGCAGGCCACGCAGAGCCTCGTCCAGGGCGAGGATCGGCTCCTGCAGGCTGGCCTGCGCACCGGCGACCAGGCGCGCTTCGACCATGCAGTCGCGCGCCAGTTCCTGCCACGGCCGCATGCCGAAACTCTCGCCGAAGAAGTTCGCCGCCAGCTCCGGCAGCTGATGCGCTTCGTCGATGACGAAGGCCTGCGCACCGGGCAGGATCTCGCCGAAGCCTTCCTGCTTGAGCGCCAGATCGGCCAGCAGCAGATGGTGGTTGACCACCACCAGATCGGCCGCCTGCGCGCGCTGGCGCGCCTGCACCACAAAACACTCGCTGTAGAACGGGCATTCGGTGCCCAGGCAGTTGTCGACGGTGGAGGTCACCAGCGGCAGCAGCGGTGAGTCGTCCGGCAGGGCTTCCAGCTCGGCCATGTCGCCGAACTGGGTACGCCCGCTCCAGGCCACGATGCGCTGGAACTGCGAGACCTGCTCGGGCGTGGCAAAGCGCGGCTCGCCGCGCGCCTGCTGGGTGCGGTACTTGCACAGATAGTTCGCGCGGCCCTTCAGCAGCGCGCTGCGCAGGCCGATGCCGAGCGCGGCGCGCACGCGCGGCAGGTCGCGATGGAACAACTGGTCCTGCAGCGCGCGCGTACCGGTGGAGACGATGGTCTTTAGCCCCGACAGCAATGCCGGCACCAGGTAGGCGTAGGTCTTGCCGGTGCCGGTGCCGGCTTCGGCCAGCAGCACATCGCGGGCCTCGAACGCCTCGGCAATGGCGCCGGTCAGGCGCAACTGCGCGGCACGCGGCGCGAACGCATCGAGCTGACGCGCGAGCGCCCCGCCCTCGCTGAGCGCCTCGATGCTGGCAGTGGCAAGTTGGGACATGGGACCGGAAGCTGGGGCAGGAAGCGCGACAGCCTAGCGCGTGCGCGCTGCCGCTGCCTGGGTTGCGCCGGTGGGCCGGTGGCGGCACTGGCCGCGCAGCCGGCGTTTACGCACCAAGATGCGCGGCGTGGCGCCGCTGGCGGTCGTGCGCGAGAACGAACGGCTCGCGTCGAAGCAGATGGGCGCAAGCAACGCAGGCCGCATCACGCTCGCCGCGCCTGTCGTGCAGCAGGCGCAGCCAGCGGCGTGGCCGTGCTCAGTAGCGTTTCACGCCGGGCACCGTGCACCCGGCAATCTGCGACTTGGCCGAAGCGGCGTTTTCCTTCTCTCCACGCGCCAGCCGCGACTGCTCGATGGTGGCCCAATGCCGGCGGCACAGCGGCCCGGTCTTGGAGCCCAGCTCAATGGCCTGTTTGGCGAAACGCTCGGCGGCGGGCCAGTCGGCCTGCAGCACCGCCACTTCGGCACGCTCCTGCAGGATGGCGGGATCGCCGGAAACCAGGCCCACGGCCTGATCCAGCGACGCCGCCGCGCCGGCCAGGTCGCCGGCCTGGCGCTTGCTCTTGGCGGTCTCGCGCAGGTCGTCCACCTGCGGGTCGCGCAATGGCTGTACCGACAGCTCGGTATCGTCGACGCCGGCCTCGCGTTCGATCAGCAGCAGCCGCTGTGTCGGCGTGGTCGGGTCGACCGGGGCCGGCGGTGGCGCAGGCGGCGCGCTGACGCAGGCGGTGAGTGCGGCAGACACGCCAGCGAGGGCAAGCAAACGGTGCAGTCGGTTCATCGGGTCACTCCAGTCAACGTGCAGGTGCAGCCGCGGCGGGTGCCGGCGCGGGGTCTTCCGGCTTCTTTTCCAGACCGAAGAAGCGACGCCAGCCACCACCGCTGGATTGCTCGGCCGGCGCGGATGCATCGCCGGGCACGCCTTCGATCGACGGTGCATTGCCGGCACAGGGGGCGTAGGCCGGCGTGAAGCCGACCACGAACGGGAACTGGCGCGCGCCCGGGCAGCCGGCATCGGTCACGCCGGTACCGGCCGCGTCCACCCACTGCCAGTCCAGGCCCTTGCCACTGACCTTCAACGGCGCACTCGGCAGCCGCGCGAAGATGCTCGACCACACCCGCATCGCGCCGGTGGCACCGTACAGGCCGGTCTGCTCGTTCTGGTCATTGCCCATCCAGATCACCGCCAGGTGGTCGCCGGTGTAGCCGGCGTACCAGCTGTCGCGGCCGTCGTTGGAGGTACCGGTCTTGCCGGCCGGCGACAACCGGCCCAGGCCATCGCCCAGCAACTGCCGCGCAGTGCCGCCGCTGACCACCTGCTGCAGGGCGATGCTGATCAGGTTGGCCGCCACCGAATCGCCCTCCTGCGCCGGCGCCGGGGTCTTGTCGTAGCGCTTGAGCAGCTTGCCCTGCGGATCGAGCACGCCGCGCACCGCATGCAGCGGCTGGATCTCGCCACCGGCGGCCAGGAACTGATACAGCTGCGCCATGCCGTACGGGCTCTGGTCGGTGGCACCAAGGATCAGCGAGGGATTGGTGTCGGCCTTGATGCCGGCCAGTACCTGGATCAGCTGCGCGATGCGCTCCGGGCCGACCTGCATGCCCACGCGCACCGTGGCCTGGTTGTAGGAATGCGCCAGCGCATCGATCAGCCGCACCGTGCCGTGACTGCGGTTGTCGGAATTGCCCGGCGACCAGGTCTTGCCGCGGCTGAGCTGCACCGTCACCGGTGCATCGTCGACCCAGCTGGACAGCGCCCAGCGGTCCGGCGAGGCCAGCGCCAGCAGGTAGACGAACGGCTTGAGCAGCGAGCCGACCTGCCGCTGCGCTTCGACCGCGCGGTTGAAGCCCGGCTTGGCCACGTCGCGGCTGCCGACCACCGCCAGCACGTCGCCGTTATGCACGTCGGTCAGCACCAGGCCGGCCTGCAGCGGTGGGCGCTTCTTGTTGTCCAGCCGCTTGATGGTGCCGGTCACCGCGCCTTCGGCATAGGCCTGTGCGGACGGCGACATGCCGGTGAGCACGCTCATGCCGGCGCCCTGCAGCACGCCTTCCGGGTAGTCGTGCGCCAGCTGGCGCCGCACCAGGTCCACATAGGCCGGGAAGCGGTTGGCCGCGACCAGGCCCGGCTCGGTGGGCACGCCCAGCGGTGCGGCCAGCGCGCGCTTGTATTCGGCCGCATCGATCAGGTTGTTTTCGTGCAGCTTGCCCAGCACGAAATTGCGCCGATCCAGCGCGCGCTCCGGGTTGCGCCGCGGGTCGTAGTAGGACGGCCCCTTGACCAGCCCGATCAGCAAGGCGATCTGCTCGGTGGTCATCGAATTGAGCTCGCGGCCGAACCACAGCTCCGCGCCCGAGGACACGCCATGGATCGCCTGCCCGCCGCGCTGACCGAGATACACCTGGTTGAGATAGGCCTCCAGGATGGTGCGCTTGTCGTAACGCGCCTCCATGATCACTGCGTAGAGAATTTCGTTGAACTTGCGGGTGACGGTCTGTTCCTTGCCGATGCCGAGCAGGCCGCTGCGCGCCAGCTGCTGGGTCAGGGTGCTGGCGCCCTGGCGAACCTGGCCGCCGGAGCGCGCCATGATCCAGGCCGCACGCACCATGCCGCTGAGATCGATGCCGTGGTGGCTGTTGAAGTCGCGATCCTCGACCGCCTGCAGGCCGGTGACCAGCAGCTCGGGCACTTCTTCCATGCGCACCAGGCGGCGCTCTTCCTGCTTCTGTCCGTACAGCGTGGCGATGCGCGCCGGGTCCAGCCGCGCACTCTTGAGCGCCTTGCGGTCGCTGGCGTCGCGCAGGCTGGCCACGCGCCCGCCGGAGAGGCTGACTTCCACCCGCCGCGCAGGCACGCGCCCATCCACATCGATATAGCCGCGGCTGGCGATGGTGAAGCGGCTGCCGTCCTGCTGGTAGGTGCCGGCCAGCTTGGCTTGCCCGTCGTCACGGTACGAGGCGGCGTCTAGCTCGGTCTTCAACGTGGCCGCATCCAGCGCATTGCCCGGTGCCAGCACCAACGGCCGCCCGTACACGCGGGTCGGGATCTGCCAACGCAGCTCGCCAAACCGCTGGGTGACCTGCTTGTTCAGATACACCGTGTAGGGAATCAGAAAACCGAGCGCCAGCGCGAATGCCGCAAAGGCCCAGACAATCAGCCTGCGTTGCCAGCGGGAACCTTGCTCGGTGGAGTCGTCCTCGAAATCGTCGGGAGCGTCGTTGTCGTGGCGTCGGGGCACAGGAATGCGAGAATGTAGAGTCCGGCGAGTCTAGCGCAGCGCTGTCGTGGTTGTGGCCGGCCGGTCCCTCTGACTTAAGCGCGGCTAACAAAACGGCCACGCTCACCGTCAGCGGGCACGGACCGTCTCCGGCATCTGCGGGTACCCTGCGTCCCCTGCGCTTGCCTTGCGCCGTCCTCGCCGCCTGACGACTGCTCGCCGGGTTTTCTTCGTCACGCCACGTCTGGAGTTCCAACGGAATGTCGATGTCACTGGCCGATGCACGCTATCTGTTCAATCGCGTGCTTGGGCTGATTCACCGCAGCGTGGCGAGCATGCGCACACGCGGCTGGCGCGCCACCTGGCAGCGCATTCGCGTGCATACGCAGGCACCGCCGGTGGCGCTCGGCACGCCGCTGTGGTTGCCGGAGGCCGCACCGTTTGCCGCGTTTGCGGTCCCGCACAGCGACACCCCGCGCGTGACGCTGGTGATTCCGGTCTACAACCACATCGCGCACACCCTGGCGTGCCTGCGCGCACTGGCGGCGCATCCGCCGCTGCTGGAGATTGAGATCATCGTCGTGGACGACGGCAGCAGCGATGCCACGCAGGCGCAGCTGCCGCAGGTGCAAGGGCTGCACTACCACCGGCGCGCCAGCAATGGCGGTTTCATCGCCGCCTGCAACGACGGCATCGCCCTGGCGCGCGGCGACTACGTGGTGCTGCTCAACAACGACACCATCCCGCAGCCCGGCTGGCTGGATCGGCTGATCGACACGTTTGCCCAGTACCCCGGCGCCGGGCTGGTCGGCGCGCAACTGGTGTACCCGGACGGCCGCCTGCAGGAATCCGGCGGCGTGGTGTTCGCCGACGGCAGCGCCTGGAGCTACGGTCGCTTCGAATCGGCCGACGACCCGCGCCATGCCTATGTGCGTGCGATGGACTACTGCTCCGGCGCGGCGATCGCGCTGCCGCGCGCGTTGTTGCAGACGCTGGGTGGGCTGGATCGCCGCTACATGCCGGCGTATTACGAAGACACCGATCTGGCGTTTGCGGTGCGTGCCGCCGGCTACCGGGTGCTGGTGCAGCCGGCCAGCGTGGTGGTGCATGACGAGGGCACCAGCAATGGCACCGACACCCGCACCGGGGTGAAGGCGTACCAGGTGCGCAACCAAGGCGTGTTCGCCGACAAGTGGCAGCAGGCGCTGGCAACGCAGCTGCCGGTCGGCACGGTCCCCGGACCTGCGCTGCTGCACCGTGGCCAACGCCAGGTGCTGATCCTGGACGAATGCGTGCCGCAACCCGATCGCGACTCGGGCTCGTTGCGGCAGTTCAATCTGATCCGCCTGCTATGCGAAGAGGGCGCGCACGTGGTGTTCGTGCCGACCCGCCGCGAACACGCCGGACGGCACACGCAGGCACTGCAGCAGCTGGGCGTGGAAGTCTGGTACGCGCCGTTCCTGGACGGCGTCGGCAGCTGGCTGCGCACGCACGGCCCGCGGTTTGCAGTGGTGCTGCTGGTACGTCACCACGTTGCGCATGCCTGCCTGCCGCTGCTCAGACAGTACGCGCCGCAGGCGCGCACCCTGTTCGACACCGTCGATCTGCATTACCTGCGCGAGCGCCGCGGCGCCGAGCTGGCCGGCGATGCCAATCTGTTGCGCGCAGCCGAACGCACACGCCTGCGCGAGCTGGAGATCATGGCCGCCACCGATGTCACCTTGCTGGTCTCGGCGGCCGAACAGGCGCAGCTGCAGGCGGACGCACCGCAGATCCGCACCGCTCTGCTCTCCAACCTGCATGAGGTGGCCGGCAGCGGCCGCCACTTCGAGCAACGCCACGACCTGGTGTTCGTCGGCGGCTTCCGGCATCCACCCAATGTGGATGCGGTGCAGTGGTTCATCAGCGCGATCTTTCCGCAGGTGCGTGCGCAATTGCCGCAGGTGGTCTTCCACTGCATCGGCGCGGACATGCCGGAGGCACTGACACTGCTGGCCGACGAATGCCCCGGCGTGCAATTGCATGGGCATGTGCCGGATCTGCTGCCGTTCATGGAGAACGCACGTATCGCGGTGGCACCGCTGCGCTTCGGCGCCGGCGTCAAAGGCAAGATCAACCTGAGCATGGCGCACGGGCAGCCGGTGGTCGGCACCACCTGTGCGGTGGAAGGCATGCATCTGCGCGACGGTGAGGATGTCTGCGTGGCCGATGATGCCGATGCCTTCGCTGCGGCGATCGTCCGCCTATATCGCGATGCGGCACTGTGGCAGCGCCTGGCCGACAACGGGTTGCAGAACGTGGCCCGGCATTTTTCGCTGGATGCGGCGCGTGGCACGGTGCGCGCGCTGTTTATCGCGGAGTGAGTGCGCGCTGGGCGCTCGGGGATGGCGCTGTGAGTGGCGCCGCCGAAGACAGCCGCTGGGTCAGCGCTGCTCGGTCACGGCCTTGACCCGGCGCGTGAACTCGGCCAATTCCGGCAGCCCAGGGTCCAGCTGGTGCGCCTCGTCCTGCGCGCGTCGTGCAAAGGCGGCGTCTTCCTGTCCCAGGCGTTCGCTGCCCACCGCAACCCAGCGTTGCGCAAGCCGTCGACGCGCGCCGGCCAGTGCATCGCCGTTGGGCGTCAGCGCCTGCCAGGCATCCAGACAGCCGCGCGCGGCACGCAGGCGGTTGTTGCGTAGCTCGTCCTCGAAGCAGCGCTGACTGGCCGGCACCACACGTGCGGCGGCCTGCAGCACGCGTGGATCGCGCGGCGCCAGCGCCTGCGCGGCACGCACCGCGTCGTAGGCACTGGCGCCGGGCGGCGTCATCCACTGCTGCTGCGCTTCGGCAGCTACCACCCGTTGCAGCAGCGCGCGCAGGCGGCGCTCGCGGGTACCGCGCGACAGCCCGGTCTCGGGGCTGCGTTGGGCATCGCGTGCACGCGCAATCGCCTGCTCGGCCTGCGCAATCGCGGCGGCGCCGGGCAGCAAGGTCTTGGCTTCCTGCAGCGACTGCAGCGCGGCGTCGAACTGGAAGTCTGCCGCCTGCCGGCCGGCTTGCGCGGCATATTCGCCTGCCACCTGCTCCAGCCCACGCTGGGCGGCCGCATCCGCCGGCTCGGCTGCCAGCACTGCGGTGAAATCGCGTGCGGCCGGTGCCAGCCGGCCACGCCGCAACAGGCCCTGCGCGCGCTGACGGCGCTGCTCCAGCACACGGTGGTAGTGGCCCTCGGTCAGCGGTACATCGGCATGCCCGGCGTCATAGCGCTTGGCCGCGGCCAGCAGCATCGCCGCATCGGCCAGCGCATCGCGCGCCAGGGCCTGGCGTGCCTGCGCCAGCAGATCGGTCAGGGCGTCCTCGCGCCCTTCCAGCGCGTCGGTGCGGTCCGGTGCCAGGGTCAGGATGCGCTGATACAACGGCAGCGCGCTGTCCGGGCTGCCATCCAGGCGCCCTTGCTGTTGCGCGGACACCGCCTGTGCGAACAAGGCGTCCAGGCCGGCCCGACGCGCCTGCAACTGGCGCAGGCGCAGTGCCACCGGTGCGATCTGCGCCTGCGGCACCTCCAGCGCGCCCGCCAGCGTCAGCGCGCGCTGCGCAGCAGCGGCATCCCCGGCCGCAATCGCCGCGCGCGCCTGCACCACGGCGGCGGCACCGGTGCGCGCCAGGCCGGCGCGGGCTTCGCCACGATCGCTGTCCAGCGCAAGCGCAGCAGCGAACAGTTCGCGCGCGCCGTTGCCATCGGCCGCACTGAGATGGCCGCGCGACAGCGCCGCATCGCCCCGCTGCAGCAGTTGCTGGATACGCGTGTCCGGCCACAGCCAATCGGCCAGCGGCTTGCGCAGCACGACCGTGGCCAGCAAGAGACAGGCGCACAACGCCAGCACCACGCGCCATAACGCGCGGCTGCGCAGTGGTGCCCAGAGGCGAGGCGATCTTGCCCAGCGCGGAAGCGGGAGCATGCGGTGGCGTCCGTCCTTGGCGCGACCTGACGGGGACGCGTTCACCCCGTCATGGTAGCTGTCTGCTGCGAAGACGATGTGGGCTTGGGGAATCGGGAATCGGGATTCGGGAAGCGGGATTCGGGAAGCGGGAAGCGGGATTCGGGAATCGGGATTCGGGAATCGGGAATCGGGAATCGGGAATCGGGAATCGGGATTCGGGATTCGGGATTCGGGATTCGGGATTCGGGATTCGGGATTCGGGATTCGGGAAGCGGGAAGCGGGAAGCGGGAAGCGAGCACACCTTGTTTGCTGTGGGTCCCGCCTGTTTCCAGGCGATTGGCGCTGGCGGGCTGCGGCGCACTCAACCGAGTCGCCGCACCTCGCTCACTCCAGGCAAGGCGTCCAGCTTGCCAAGCAGGCTGGACAGCTGGTCGTAGTCGCTGACCTTCAGGCGCAGGCGCAGTTGTGCCCTTCCGGTGTCACGCACGTTGTCGCTGTTGATTTCCAGCACGTGCGCGTCCTCCTGCGCGATCAGGTTGGTGATGTCCTTGAGCAGCCAGCGGCGGTCGACCGCGCGCACCTGCACATCCACTTCGTAGCCGCTGCCGGCCTGGCCCCACTCCACCGGCAACACGCGCTGCGGATGCGCCGCGGCCAGACGCGACAGTGCCGCGCAATCGGTGCGGTGCACGGTGATGCCGCGGCCACGGGTCAGATAGCCGGCGATCGGCTCGCCCGCCACCGGCTGGCAGCAGCGCGCCAGCTGCACCAGCAGATTGCCCACGCCCTGCACGGTGAACTTGGATTTACCCAAGCCCTCGCGGCGCGCGGTGGGCCGTGGCGGCGCCGGCACCGCCGGCTGCGAAGCGGCCCGTTCGGCTTCCAGCAGCGCACGGCTGACCTGGTTGGGCCCGGTATCGCCCAGCGCCACCTGGATGTACAGGTCGTCGACATTCTCGGCGTGGAACTTGCGCGTGGCCACGCTCAGGTCGGCGTGCTGCAGGCCCAGCCGCTTGAGCTCGCGATCGAGCAGGTCTTTGCCGGCCTGTACGTTGCGCGCGCGGTCGAGCTTGTGGAACCACGCGCGCACCTTGTCGCGCGAGCGCCCGCTGGCCAGAAAGCCATTGGACGCCAGCAACCAGTCGCGGCGTGGGTCGGCCTCCTTGGCGGTCATGATCTCCACCCGGTCGCCGCTGCGCAGCCGGTAGGTCAGCGGCACGATGCGGTCGTTGACGCGCGCGCCGCGGCAGCGATGCCCGACCATGGTGTGCACGTGATAGGCGAAATCCAGCGGCGTAGCGCCTTGCGGCAGGTCGATGACCTCGCCCTTGGGGGTCAGCGCATACACGCGGTCTTCGATCAGCTCGGCGTCCAGCGCGCCGGCCAGTTCGCCGTGGTCGCCTTCCTGCACCTGCTCCAGCAGCTGGCGCATCCACAGGATCTTGCGGTCGAAGGCTTTTTCGCCGCCCTTGCCGCCTTCCTTGTATTTCCAGTGCGCGGCCACGCCGAGCTCGGCCTGCGCATGCATCTCGTGGGTACGGATCTGGATTTCGATCGTGCGCCCTTCCGGGCCGACCACCGCGGTATGCAGCGAGCGGTAGTCGTTGGCCTTGGGCCGGGCGATGTAATCGTCGAACTCGCTCGGCACCGGTACCCACAGCGAGTGCACCGCCCCCAGGGCGGCATAGCAGGCGGCCACGTCATCGACCATCACCCGCACCGCGCGGATGTCGTAAAGCTGGTCAAAGGACAGGCGCTTTTTCTGCATCTTTCGCCAGATGCTGTAGATGTGCTTCGGCCGCCCGCTCACCTCCGCGCGCAGGCCCTGCTGGGCCAGCGTCGTCGACAGGGTGCGCTTGACCGCGTCCAGATAGCGCTCGCGCGCAACGCGGGTTTCGTCCACTTCGCGGGCGATGCGGCGGTAGGTCTCCGGCTCCAGATGCCGGAACGCCAGGTCTTCCAGCTCCCACTTCACCTGCCAGATGCCCAGCCGGTTGGCCAACGGCGCATGGATGTCGCGGGTGAGCTGGGCCAGTGCGCGGCGCTGCTCTTCGCTCAGGCGGTCGGCCACGCGCATGCGCGCCAACTGCCGCGCCAGCAGGATCGGCACCACCCGCAGGTCGTGGATGATGGACAGCAACAGCCGCCGCAGACCTTCGCTGTTGCGCCCGGCCTCGCGACCGGCATGCAGGGCCCAGACCTGGTCGGCCGCATCCAGCCCGTCCAGCAGGCCTTCGACCGCCACCCGGCGCTCGGCCGGCTGCCATGGCAGGCCGGCGATCGCGCCGCGCAACGCCGGCAGGTCGAACAGCAATGCCGCAATCAGGGTGGCCTCATCGGCGGCCAGCAACGCCAGCGCGTCCAGCGTATCGGCCAGCAGCGTCCAGGCCACGTCCTCGCTCGGCGCCGGCAACTGCTGCCAGGCCTGCGCCAGGGCATCACGCAGATCTGGCGCGATCGACGCGATGGCGGGACGCTGCAGCAAGGCATGCAGGCGCTCGAGTGAGGAACTGGTCACAACGGTGGACACGGCGATGGGCAACAACGGGGGGGCTGACAGCTACGGTAACGTGCGCGTCACCTTCTCCACAACGCGCAATCGCTGCATCGTCGGCGCGATCCCGCGCGCTTGCGCTTATGGTCGGTTCACCCGCCAACGTCTTGATTCGCAACCGCTGTGCGCCGCTTGTGCCGCAACGCTGCAGGCCAATCGGCATGCTCAATCAGCTTTTTACATGCTTTTTACAACTCGCCCAAACCGCCTGCCTATCCTCCAGTGGCGTTGTCGCTGCGTCCTGCCGCGGCCACGTCATTCCAACCAACTGCGAGGTAGCCGATGAAGACCTGGAAGAAGCCTGTCGTTCGTGAAGTCAATTGTGGCGCCGAGATCAACTGCTACGTCTCCGGCGAATTCTGAGCTCACCTGCCGCCCCTCCTCCCGATGCATGACCGGCACGCGCCGGCAGATAGGTAACAGTTCTCCATGCGCATCATCGTTCTGGGATCGGCGGCCGGCGGTGGGCACCCGCAGTGGAATTGCCACACACCCGCCAGCAGGCGGGCATGGCAACAAGCCGATGGTGCCCAACGTCGTACCCAGGCCAGCATCGCCGTCAGTGCCGATGGCCAGCGCTGGGTCCTGATCAACGCCTCCCCCGACTTCCGTCAACAAATCCTTGCAACGCCCGCACTCTGGCCGCAGCGCGATTTGCGGCATTCGCCGATCGAAGCGGTGCTGCTGACCAGCGGCGAGATCGACCATATCGCCGGATTGCTGTCGATGCGCGAGAGCCAGGCGTTCTCGCTGCATGCCAGCAGCCGCGTGCTGGATCTGCTGTCGCAAAACCCCATCTTCGATGCGGTCAATCCCGCCTACGTGGAGCGCCAGCCGTTTGCGCTGGACACGCCGGTGTCGCTACTGGGCCTGCAACTCACGCCATTCTCGGTGCCCGGCAAGGTACCGCTGTTCATGGAATCGCGCAGTGGCGGCGACCTGGCCGGCTCCAACGAAGAAACCCTCGGGCTGACCATCGACGATGGCCAACACCGCGTGCATTACATTCCCGGCTGCGCGGCGATGACCGATGCCTTGCGCGCGCGCCTGCAAGGCGCCGAACTGGTGTTCTTCGACGGCACGCTGTGGCGCGACGACGAGATGGTGCAACTGGGCATCAGCCAGAAGACCGGCCAGCGCATGGGCCACATGAGCATCGACGGCCCCGACGGCACGATTGCCGCGTTCGCCCCGCTGGAGGTGGCGCGCAAGATCTTCATCCATCTCAACACCACCAATCCCGTGCTCGATACCCGTTCGCCGGAGTACGCCAGCGCGCGTGCCAGCGGCTGGGAAGTCGCGCACGACGGCCTGGAGATCACCCTGTGACCACCCTGCTCACCCCGGACCAGTTGGAAGCGGACCTGCGTGCCATCGGCGCCCGCCTGTACCACGACCAGCATCCCTTCCATGCGCTCCTGCACGAGGGCAAGCTCGATCGCGGCCAGGTCCAGGCCTGGGCGCTGAACCGCTTCGAATACCAGCGCTGCATTCCATTGAAGGACGCCGCGATCCTGGCGCGCATGGAAGACCCGGCGTTGCGGCGGATCTGGCGGCAACGCATTCTCGATCACGACGGCAACAGCCCCAGCGATGGCGGCATCGCGCGTTGGCTGCACCTGACCGACGCGCTGGGCCTGGAGCGCACGCTGGTGGAATCCGGCCGTGCGCTGCTGCCCGGCACCCGTTTTGCGGTGCAGGCCTACCTGCAGTTCGTGCGCGAAAAAAGCCTGCTCGAGGCGATCGCCTCCTCGCTAACCGAGCTGTTCGCCCCCAACATCATCGGCCGGCGCGTGGCCGGCATGCTCAAGCATTACGACTTCGTCTCGCCCGAAGCGCTGGCCTATTTCGAGCATCGCCTGACCGAGGCGCCACGCGATTCGGATTTTGCGTTGGACTACGTCAAGCAGCACGCCGATACCGTCGAAAAACAGGCCCTGGTCAAGGCCGCGCTGCACTTCAAGTGCTCGGTGCTGTGGGCGCAGCTGGATGCATTGCACGTGGCCTACGTCGCCCCGGGCATCGTGTGGCCGGATGCGTTCGTGCCCGACCGCGACGCCAGCCGGGCCGCGGCGTGAGCAGCATCACCCGCGACAGCCAGCCGGCCCTACGCGCAGGCGTGCGCCTGCAGCACGACCGCGCGCGTGACCAATGGGTGCTGCTGGCGCCGGAACGCGTGGTCGAGCTGGACGAGATCGCACTGGTGGTGGCGCAGCGCTACGACGGCACCCGCTCGCTGGCGCAGATCGCGCAGGAACTGGCAGGCGAATTCGATGCTGACGCGGCCGATATCGAGGTCGATGTGATAGAACTCACCGCCACGCTGCATCAGAAGCGTCTGCTGCGGCTATGAGCATCGCCCCGCCGCCACTGTCGGTGCTGCTGGAGCTGACCCATCGCTGCCCGTTGGCCTGCCCGTATTGCTCCAACCCGATCGCGTTGGCGGCGCTGCGCGAGGAAATGGACACCGCCGGCTGGCGCTCGCTGCTGCAGCAGGCTGCCGACATGGGCGTGCTGCAGGCACACTTTTCCGGCGGCGAGCCGATGCTGCGCAAGGACCTGCCCGAGCTGGTGGCGCATGCACGTGCGCTCGGGCTGTACAGCAACCTGATCACCTCCGGCGTGGCCGGCGGCGAGCCGATGCTGGACCAGTTGCAGGCCGCCGGACTGGAGCATGTGCAGCTGAGCGTGCAGGACGTCGACCCGGCCGGTGCCGACCGTATCGCCGGCTATCGCAACAGCCT
Organism: Xanthomonas sp. WHRI 6108; assembly: GCF_040202385.2. Lineage (NCBI taxonomy): Bacteria > Pseudomonadati > Pseudomonadota > Gammaproteobacteria > Lysobacterales > Lysobacteraceae > Xanthomonas > Xanthomonas sp. WHRI 6108. Next base: position 3,408,324 of record NZ_CP168198.1, read on the forward strand.
GGCGAAGAAGCGCGAGTTCGCCGCCGCCGTGCGCGCGCGCGGCCTGCCGCTGACGCTCAATGCGGTGCTGCATCGCCATAACGCCGAGCGCGTGCCCGGCATGATCGCGCTAGCGCTGGAATGGCAGGCCGAACGCATCGAAGTGGCGCACACCCAGTACTACGGCTGGGGCCTGCGCAATCGCGCCGCGCTGATGCCCAGCCGCGAGCAGCTGATGGCCACGATTGACGCGGTGGAAACCGCCCGCCGCGAGCTCGGCGACCGCCTGGCGATCGACTTCGTCACCCCCGATTACTACGCCCGCCAGCCCAAGCCGTGCATGGGTGGCTGGGGCCAGCGCTTCGTCAATATCTCCCCGCGTGGCGATGTGCTGCCCTGCCATGCGGCCGAGACCATCGACGGCATGCGCTTTGACAACCTGCGCGAGCGGTCGCTGGCCGACATCTGGAACAACGGCGAGGCCTTCGTGCGCTTCCGCGGCACCGCCTGGATGCCGGAGGTCTGCCAGGGCTGCCCCAAACGCGAGATCGACTGGGGCGGCTGCCGCTGCCAGGCGCTCGCGCTCAGTGGCGATGCCGCCACGCTGGACCCGGTCTGCGAACGCTCGCCGCGGCACACCGAGGTGCGCGCCACCGCCGAACGCGAGGCCGCCGCCCCGCCGCCGGAGTTCGTCTACCGCCGCCCCGGACGCGCGGCATCGGCCAGCACAGAGGCACGAGCCGCCGACGCGCCATAGCCGGCTGCGTCATGCGCGGGCTAGCGTCTACACTAGCCGCCTCTCCTGATCGGATGGCATCCATGTCGCTCGCGCGCCGCATTCCCTTGCTGGTCTGCCTGACCCTCGCCCTGAACGCCGCTCCGGCCCTCGCGCAGCGCGCGGTGCAGGGCGACCTGCAGTCGCAGATGAGCGCCGAACAGTTCAAGGCCGCCGGCCTGGACAAGCTCGATGCCGGCGAACTGGCCGCGCTCAACGACTGGCTGCAGGGCAAGGTCGCCAAGGAAGCCGCGGTCGTGGTCGAACAGGCCAAGGAAGCCGGCCGCCAGGAAGTGATCGTCAAGAACCGCGGCTTCTTCGATTTCGGCAGCAACGAGCCGATCGAGAGCAACATCGTCGGCGAGTTCAAGGGCTTTTCGAAGGGGCGCGTGTACACGCTGGCCAATGGCCAGGACTGGGAGCAGACCGACGCTGCGACGTTGTCGGGCGTGCGCAAGGCGTCACCCAAGGTCAAGATCAAGCCGGGTCTGGTCGGCGTGTGGTATCTGCAGATCGAGGGCTACAACACGCAGGCCAAGGTGCGCCGGGTCAAGTAAGCGCGTCCAGGCATTGCCGGCCCGCCACCGCAGCCTGAGCAGGCCACCCGGAGAACACGCATGCGTTGGATGCCATGTTGCAGCCTGGCATTGCTGGCGTCGCTGGCCTGGTTCGCAGGCGTTGCGCCTGCCGATGCGGCCACTGCACCCACCCTGTCAGCGCGGCAATGCGCCGATGCGCCCGAGGTCGGCATCGACCAGGCGCTGGTGTGCTATCACGATGCCATCGAGCGCCAGCCACTGGTCTACCGGCGCGTGGCCACCCGCACGGTGGACGGTGTCGAAAGGCGCGATTACCTGCTGACCTCGCAGCAGTGGTCGCCGGAGGACCTGGTGCAGCCGGCCAGCTGGCAGCACGATGTGGCGATCTACATTCCGGCAGATGCGTTGCCGACGCGTGCGCTGCTGATCTCCACCAATGGCACCCGTCATCCCGTCGATGGCGGCGCGCCACAACCGTCCAGCGAATTGCCGCCCGAGGCGCTGGCCGCATTGGCGCGGCGCAGCCGCACCGTGGTGATCGCGCTCGGCGATCTGCCCAGCCAGGCACTGACCTACCGCAACGATGGCACGCCGCGCCGCGAGGACGACAGCGTCGCCTACAGCTGGTCGCTGTTCCTGGCATCGCCGCAACGACGCAAGACCATGCCGCTGCATGTGCCGATGGCCGCGGCGATCGCGCGCACCATGAGCCTGGCCGAACGCGAATTGGCGCCGTTGCAGATTCATCGCTTCATCCTCGCCGGCGCCTCCAAGCGTGGTTGGGCCAGCTGGCACGCCACCATCGCCGATGCGCGCGTGGAGGCCGTGGTGCCGTTCGTGATCGACATCCTCAATCTGCCGGCCGTGCTCGAGCACATGTCCCGGGCCTATGGCGGCAACTGGCCGATCGCATTCGGCGCCTACGCCAGGCAGGGAATCACCGCGCAGCTGCACACGCCGGCATTTGCGCAGCTGGTGCAACTGCAGGACCCGCTGAGTTATCTGCACACGCCGCAGCGCAAACGCCTGGCCGTGCCCAAGTACATCGTCAATGCCAGCGGCGACGATTTCTTCCTGCCGGACAACACGCAGTTCTTCTACGACGCGCTGCCCGGCAGCAAGGCGCTGCGCATGGTGCCCAACAGCGCGCATAACGGCATCCGCGCTTCCATCGTCGACAGCCTGGTGCCCTTCGTGACCCGGCTGCAGCAGCAGCGTGCATTGCCAAAGGTGCGCGATTCCCTGCATGCAGGTGAACACCCGCAGATCCGCTTCCAGTCGTCCGAGCGCCCTGCGCAGTTGCGTCTGTGGCAGGCGCGCAATCCGGCGGCGCGCGATTTCCGCTATGCCTGCGGCATTCGTTACAGCGCCACGCCGATCACACCTGCACGCGGCAACACGGTGTCGGTACCGGTGCAGATTCCCGACGCTGGCTGGAGCGCGTACTTCGTCGAGGCCACCTACGCGGACGGCTTCGTCGCCACCAGCCAGACCTACGTGCTCGGCAAGCAGCGCTATCCGACGCAGGCGCCACCCACCGACGGTGCGGCCTGCAGCACCTTGCCGGGCGTGGCCTCTGCGGCGGCTGCGCGCTGAGCTGGCGACTACGCGGAGCGCTGACGCAATCAGGCTGGCGGTAGCGACCGCCGAAGCCAATGTCGATGCCACGGAGCGATGTCGGCGCCGCTCAGCGTCCAGATGGCGACAACAGACGCGACCGTTGCGACGGCGCGGAGGCGCGGAGGCGCGGAGGCGCGTGCGCATTCTCCCGTACTGCGCAATCACGCCCATGCAGACAGCCCTGAAATGGGAAATTTTGCACTTGAGTCCGCCAGCAAGATCGATCCAACCCGACTGAACCATTGACATCGTTGTCACCAACTCCTACACAGGCCGCTACTCGCCGATCGCATTGGCCGCTCGGACGACTCCAAAGGACTGCACGTGGCTGCGACTTCGCGTTCTGCTCTCGCTTCTGGCTTGCCCACCGCACCGGTTGCCACCGGTTTCATCGCGGCCGATGTGGGTGGCACGCATGTGCGGATCGGCCACATCGCGCGGGCAGGTACTGCTGCGACCGAGTTGTCGCATTACCGCACCTACCGCTGCGCCGAACACGCCAGTCTGGACGCCATCCTTGCCGACTTCCTGCAGCCACCGCGCGACGTCGAGGCGGTGGTGATCGCCAGTGCCGGGGTGGCGCTGGACGATGGCAGCTTCATCAGCAACAACCTGCCGTGGACGATTTCGCCTGGCCGCATTCGCGCCGCGCTCGCCGTGCCCAGCGTGCACCTGGTCAACGATTTCGAAGCGGTGGCCTACGCCGCACCGCTGATGGAACAACGTGCCGCGCTGCAACTGAGTGGGCCGACGCCGCGGCATGCACGCGCCAGCGGCCCCATCCTGGTGGTCGGCCCCGGCACCGGGCTGGGTGCGGCGGTCTGGATCGATGCCAGGCCACGCGCGATCGTGCTCGCCACCGAGGCCGGCCAGGTCGCCCTGGCCAGCAACGACGAGATGGAACTGCAGGTGCTGCGGATCCTGCTGCGTGGCGAGCGCTATCTGCCGCTGGAACATGTGCTGTCCGGGCCAGGCCTGCTGCATCTGTACAACGCCCTGTGCGAACTGCAGGGCGCCACGCCCCGCCATCGGCTGCCGGCCGCGATCACGCATGCCGCGCTGCACGAAGACGATGCATTGGCACGCGATTGCCTGCAGGTCTTCTGCGCCATCCTGGGCAGCGCGGTCGGCGACATGGCGCTGGCCTACGGCGCCGCCGGCGGCATCTATCTGGCCGGCGGTTTTTTGCCGACGATCGGGCCGTTCCTGCAGAACAGCCGTTTTCGCGAGCGCTTTCTGGCCAAGGGACGCATGCGCGCGGTGCTCGAACGCATTCCGGTCAAGTTGGTCGAGCACGGGCAATTGGGCGTGCTCGGCGCGGCCAACTGGTATCTGCAACACCATGCTGACCTGACGTAAGCGATCCACCACGCGCTCGGCCCCGGGCGCGCGCCCGCAAGACCCCGCATCCGGCGAGCAGCAGCCCGCCGTCCATCCCCGTGCGTGATGAGGAGAGACATCATGAAATACAGCACCACCCTGCTGTCCAGCGCGATCGCGTTGTCGCTGGCATTCGCCGCCCAAGCCCAGGACGCAGCCGACCAGGCCACCGACCTGGATGCCGTGCAAGTGGTCGGCATCCGTGCCAGCCTGGAAAAATCGCTCGACACCAAACGCAACAACGCCGGCATTTCCGAAGCCATCACCGCCGAAGACATCGGCAAGTTTCCAAGCACCAACGTGGCCGAGGCGCTGTCGCAGATTCCCGGCGTCACCCTGGACCGGCGCTTTGGCCAGGGCGAGCGCGTCAGCATCGACGGCACCGACCCCAGCCTCAATCTGTCCTTCCTGGACGGCCACCCGGTGGCGCAGGCGATCTGGCTCTACGGCGAACAACCCAGCCGCGGATTCGACTACACCTTGCTGGCGCCGCAGATCCTGGGCCGCGCGGAAATCCTCAAATCCTCCGAAGCACGCCTGACCGAAGGCAGCCTGGGTGGCACCGTGTTGATGCACACCCGGCAACCGCTGGACCTGGACGTCAACGAGGTGGCCGCCTCCATCGGCTACAGCTACAGCGCGCAGGCCAGCGAGGGCAAGCCGAATGCGGCGCTGCTGTATAGCTGGAAGAACGCGGCCGACACCTTCGGCATTGCGGTGTCGGCGCAGCATTACGAAGAACGCGTCGATCGTCGCGGCATGGAAGTGTTCGGCTATGCGCCGGCCAGCACCTTCGCCAACGCCGCAGGCGGCGTGCCCGCCGATGCGGACGTGCCCAACTCGATCAACGCGGCCTGGTTCCAGCAGGATCGCGAGCGCGACAGCGCTGTGGTCAACCTGCAGCTCAAGCCCAGCCAGGCGCTGGAATTCAACCTCAGCGGCCTGTACATCAACGAGAACTTCGACAACTACAACCAGTCGATGTACAGCTTTTTGACCTGGAATGCCGGCACGGTGGCGGCGGTGGACCAACTCGGCGGCCTGCGCAATGGCGTGGTGACCAGCGGGCATTCCGGCGCCAATGCCGACCCGCTCGGCGGCACCGTGATCTACGACAACAACGTGCGCGAATCGGAAGTCACCACCAAGGGCCTGGACCTGCGCGGCGCATTCCGCGGCGATGGCTGGGGATTGAATGGGCAGGTGGGCCAAAGCAGATCCGAGAACAAGGACCTGTCGCAGTATTTCATCGAGCCGTTCTACAACGGCGGCTTCAGCTGGGACACGCGGCGCGGCATCCGTTTCGACGATCCGGCGCGCGCGCGCGATCCGGCCAACTGGGGCTCGGCTGGCGGCTGGTTCGGCAATAACGGCATCTTTTCCACCGAAAGCAAGGACACCTACGGCCAACTCGATCTGAATCTGCAGTTCGACAGCGTGTTCAACCAACTGCTGCTGGGCGTGCGCCATGGCAGGCATGAGGAGCGCTTCGAGCTCAACGTCTATGGCGGCGTGACGCCGGGTACGCTGGCCGACGTGGGCACCATCGGGCTGACCGATCTGCAGGATTTCTATCCGGACCACGGCCGGCATGTGCAGGCAGGCCGCAACAATGTGCTGAACTGGATCCGCAACAGCCCGGTCGACTATGGCGCGCCGGATCCGGCCAGCTACCTCAACAACACCTGGGCGCTGCAGCAGACCAATAACGCCGCCTATGCGCAATTGAACTTCTCCGGCGGCGGCCTGCGCGGCAATCTCGGGCTGCGTTATGTCGATTCGAAAACCGAGGGCAGCGGCTTCGTCTACAGCGGCACGCCCACACTGCAGAACGCCGACAGCCTGTGGCAGACACGTACGCGCAAGGAGGATTTCCTGCTGCCCTCGCTCACGCTCTCCTACGAGGCCGCCGACGATTGGGTGTTCCGCTTTGCCGCGGCCAAGGTGATCGCCTGGGCACCGTACAACCAGATGGTCAACAACACCTTCCTCAACGACACCACACTGACCGGTAGTGGTGGCAATGCCGAGCTGTCGCCGTACGAATCCTGGAACTTCAACCTGTCGGCCGAGTATTACTTCGCGCAGCAGTCGGTGGTGGCGTGGTCGCTGTTCTACAAGAAGATCGACAACTACATCGACACCAGCGCCAGCGTGGAGCGCCAGTACAACGCGCTGCGCGATACCGCGCCGCAGAGCTGGGCGCAGTTGCTCGGCAGCAACGGCTGCAGCGCCGATGGCTATTGCGATTACAGCATCCAGCGGCCACGCAATGCCGGCGATGGCAAGGTCAAGGGCTTCAACATCGCGTTCCAGCAGCCGTTCGGCGACAGCGGCTTCGGTTTGACTGCCAACTACACCTACGCCAATGGCGAAAACAACACCGGCGATGCCCTGCCCTACCAGTCGCGCAACAGCGTGGCAGTCAGCCCGTACTACGAAAAAGGCCCGCTCAACGCACGGCTGACCTACAACTGGCGCGACAGCTATCTGGCCGGCGGTTACGTGGCCGGCGCCGCGCCGGCAAGCGTAGATGACTACGCCGAACTCGGCGCGAGCATCGGCTATGCGTTCAGCCCGAACTGGTCGCTGCAGATCGACGCGCAGAACCTGCTGGACGAGCAATACCTGCAGTATCTCGGCGACACCGACCATCTGGCCGGCCGCTACAGGAGCGGGCGCCGCTACATGGCGAGCCTGCACATGAAGTTCTGACAGCGGCTGGCAACTGGACGGCGCGCACCGCCCGGCGGCGCGGCCAATGTCCGGAACCGGCATGTACCGGGCGTACACGCCGGTTCCGGGCATTGCCCACGCCCAGCTAACCACTGCGCGCTGGGTTGCGTTCACCGCTCAAAGCGCAGTGCTTGGCCTGAGTGACCAGTCGGTGGCAGGACCAGCGCCTCCGGCACAACGCGATGGCGATGGCGGCAAGCCGTCGTCACCAGCGCCTCCGGCACCAGTCAGTTGCGCAACGCGACCACCCGCTGTGACAGCTTCTTCGCCGACACGCCCGACTTGGCACCCAGCTCCTGCGCGAATACCGATACGCGCAACTCCTCCAGGTCCCAGCGCAGCGACTGCCATTCATCACGTTGCTGCAGACCGCGCGCAGCCGCCTGGTCCAATGCGTCCACGAACGGCTTGAGTTCGAGCATGCGCGCCTGGTCGCGGGCCGGATCGCGTTTGGCGCGCTCGGTCCGCAGGATCATCGCCTTGAGATAACGCGGGTAATTGGCCAGCGCCTCGGCCGGTGTTTCGCGCAGGAAGCCGGCGTGCACCAGCGCACGCAGCTGCTGCTCCATATCGTCCAGGTTGCCGCGCGCCCAGCCCATCAACGGCGCTTCCAGCAGGGGCTTGAGCTCGGCCACCGCAGCGAGAATGCTTTCAGCCAGCTTCAGCCGTTCCATCGCCTCGCCGAACAGGCGCTTGATCGCCTCATCGCGGCGCTGGGCAAAGGCACCGGGGTCGCGGATCGCGCCCAGACCATCGGCCAGCACCGCGTTGAGCGCGGCATCGACCAGATCGCCGCGCAGGCGCTCCTGCGATTCGATCGCCGCGTACAGCAGGCCGGTCTTGGGCGACACCGGCAACTGCTTGCGCGCCTGCTTGATCTTATCGGCCAGCGCGATTTCCAGCAGCCGGCGCACGCCGCGCGGATGCGCCTGCGCCGCCTCGTTGCGGTCGGCAAAGATGCGCAACGCCGCGTCGTCGCCCTGATCCACCAGCGCCGGATAGGCCGGCACGCCGGCTTCGCCGGCAACCTGTTCGGGAATCGGCGTGGACGGAAAATCGCGCAAGCCCTCGGCAGCCAGCGCACGCCCTGCACGCGCTGCGAAGGCCTGGCCGGCACGCTCGCCAAAGCGTGCGCGCAATCCGTCCAGATCGCGCGACTCGGCCAGCACCTTGCCGTCGTCATCGCGCAGGCGCAGGTTCATCAGCAGATGCGTGTCCAGCGACTCTTCGTCGAAATCCAGAGCCGCCACCTGCGTACCGGTGGTCTTGGTCAGAAAGCGCGCTAGCTCGCCGCGGATGTCATCGGCCGAGGCGATGCTGTAGGCCTCGTAGAACGCGCGCCCGAAATCCGGGGCCGGCACATAGTTGCGCCGCTGCGCCTTGGGCAGGCTGCGAATCAGGGCCGATGCCTTGTCGGCGACGAAGCCCGGCGCCAGCCACGACAGCCGCGCCGGATCCAGCGCGTTGAGCAGGTGCAGCGGCACGTCCAGCGTCACGCCGTCATCGATGGCGCCCGGCTCGAAGCGGTAATGCAGCGGCAACCGCGCATCGCCCAGCGGGAAATACTTCGGGAAACGATCGGCCTCGCTGCCTTCGCCCGGCAACAGGTCGTTCAATGTCCAGTGCAGGCTGCGGCGCTTGTCCGGCGGCAGGGTTTTCCACCACGCATCCAGCCCGCTGGCCGAATGCAGTTCGGCCGGGATGCGGTCCAGATACCAGCGCGCCTGCCAGTCCTCGTCGGCCACGATGCCGGCCCGGCGCAGCTTGGCTTCTTCTTCGCGCGCCTGTTCCAGCACCTTGAGGTTGTCGGCGATGAACGCTGCACGCGTATTGATCTCGCCCGTGACCAGGCCCTGGCGTACGAACAGGTCATGCGCGCCGGCCGGATCGATCTTGCCGAAATGGACCGGCTTCTTCGGTGCCAGCACCAGGCCGAACAGGCTGATCTGTTCGGACGCCACCACCTGCCCCTGCGCACGCGACCAATGCGGGTCGAAGTGCTTGCGTGCCAGCAGATGTCCCAGCTCGGCGATCGCCCAGTCCGGCTCGATCGCGGCATTGGTCATGCCCCAGACTTTTTGCGTATCCAGCAGCGTGGCCGCCAGAATCCACGGCGGCGGCTTGCGTGCCAGTGTCGAGCCGGGGAACGGCACGAACCGGCGTTGCCGCGCGGCGAGAAAGTCGCCTTTTTCGGTGCGATGGCCGATCTGCGTGGGCAGGCCGGCCAGCAGCGCGCGGTGCAGGGCCTGATACGCCGCTGCACGTTCGCGCTCGCTGGTGCGTGCCGTGGCTTCGGCCGCTTCGGCCTGCCTGGCGGCAGCGGCAGAGGCGTGTTGTGCAGGTGGCGCGTTCGGATCCGGCTTGCCTTCGCGCGCCAGCCGCGCAGCGCGATGCAACTGCCCGCGCGTGGGCCGGTTGGCGTTGTGCCCATCCTCGCGCGCAGGCGCGCTGGCACCGGCCAGCAGTGGTGCCAGCATCGCGGTGGCCGGCTCTTCGCTCCAACCCAGCTCTTCGCACAACAGGCGCAGCTGCCGATGCAGCTCGCGCCATTCGCGCATGCGCAGGAAGCCGAGAAAATGCCGGTTGCACCAGTCGCGCAGCTTGGACTGGGTGAGATCTTCGTGCACCTGTCGGTAGGCCTCCCACAAGCGCAGGATGCCGACGAATTCCGAGCGTGCATCGGCGAACAACGCATGCGCGTTGTCGGCCGCTTCGCGTGCCTCGGGCGGGCGCTCGCGCGGATCCTGGATGCCCAGGAAGGCGGCGATGATGATCATCTCGCGCAGGCAACCATGCTGTTGCGCAGCCACCAGCATGCGCGCCAGCTTGACGTCCACCGGCAGGCGCGCCATCTGGCGACCGGTCGCGGTCAGGCGGCGGTTGCCGTCGATCGCGCCCAGCTCCAGCAACTGCTGCCAGCCATCGGCGACCGCACGCTCGTCAGGCGCTTCCAGGAACGGGAAATCCTCGATCCGCCCCAGCCCCAGTTGCAGCATGCGCAGGATCACGCCCGACAGCGACGAGCGGCGGATTTCCGGATCGGTGAATGCCGGCCGCGCGGCAAAGTCCGCTTCGGCATACAGGCGGTAACAGATGCCCTCAGCAATGCGCCCGCAGCGGCCCATGCGCTGGTTGGCGCTGGCCTGCGAGATCGGCTCGATATGCAGGCGGTCCAGCTTCTGGCGCGGGCTGTAGCGCTTGATCCGCGCAAAACCCGGGTCCACCACGTAACGGATGCGCGGCACCGTCAGCGAGGTCTCGGCCACATTGGTGGCCAGCACCAGGCGCCGACGCGGCCCCGGGTTGAACACGCGGTCCTGGTCGGCCGCCGACAGCCGCGCGTACAGCGGCACCACTTCGGTTTCGCGGTACTTGCGCCGTTCCAGCGACTGGTGCGCATCGCGGATCTCGCGCTCGCCGGGCAGGAACATCAGCACATCGCCACGCGGATCGATGCGGGTGATCTCGTCGATCGCCGCCACGATCGCATCGTTGACGGTGCGTTCGCCATCGCGGCCATTGCCACGCTCGCCGTCGCCAGTGTCGTCGGCCCCGCCGGCCTCGCCTTCGAGTGGCCGGTAGCGCACTTCGACCGGGAAGGTGCGGCCTTCCACATTGATCACCGGCGCATTGTCGAAATGCTGGGCGAAGCGCTCGGTATCGATGGTGGCCGAGGTGACGATCAACTTGAGATCGGAGCGTTTTTGCAGCAACTGCTTGAGATAGCCGAGCAAAAAATCGATGTTGAGGCTGCGTTCGTGCGCTTCGTCCACGATGATGGTGTCGTAGGCCGACAACCAGCGGTCGCTGGCGATCTCGGCCAGCAGGATGCCGTCGGTCATGAACTTGATCCGCGACTGCTCGCCGACCCGGTCGGTGAAGCGCACCTGGAAGCCCACCGTGGTGCCCAACGGCGTCTTCAGCTCCTCGGCCACGCGCGCCGCCACCGCGCGCGCGGCGATCCGGCGTGGCTGGGTGCAGCCGATCATGCCGGCCGCACCACGCCCGGCCGCCAGGCACAGCTTGGGCAGCTGGGTGGTCTTGCCCGAGCCGGTTTCGCCGGCGATGACAACCACTTGATGGTCACGGATCAGCGCGATGATGCGCTCGGCCTCGCGCGCGATCGGCAGTTGCTCATCGAGTGTGATGGCCGGCTGCTGCTCGGCGCGCGCCTGGCGTTGCGCCTGCGATGCCGCCAGCGCCTGCTCGAACGCCGCGCGCACCTGCGGGTTGCCGGGCTTGCCTTGCCAGCGCGACCATAGACCGAGCAGCCGGCCACGGTCGCGGCTCATCGCGCCATCGACGGCGCGGCGGCGTTCACGCAAGGTGTTGGCAAGGTCGGTGTCGATAGCGCTCATTGATGGAAAAATGTGAAAGATTGAATGACAAGAGATCCTTTAGCCTGTCTATTGTGACCTGATATCAGTTTCCTCAGGAGGACCATCCACATGTCCAAGAAAAAGAACGCCAACAAGCCCGTCGTCATCAATGAAGCAGCGGGTGCACTGCCGGTCGCCGCAGCATCGGCGCCACACATCGATATCGGGATCAAGGACGGCGATCGCAAGCAGATCTCCGACGGTCTGGCCCGCTACATGGCTGACGCCTTCACCTTGTATCTGAAGACCCACAACTTCCACTGGAATGTCACCGGGTCGATGTTCAACTCGCTGCACACCATGTTCGAGACCCAGTACACCGAGCAGTGGGCCGCGCTGGACGAAGTGGCCGAGCGCATCCGCGCGCTGGGCTACAACGCACCGGGCTCCTACAGCGAGTTCGTCGCCCTGACCTCGATCCCGGAAGAACAGGGGCTGAGCGACAGCGCCGACTGGCGTGAAATGGTGCGCCAGCTCGTCAGCGGCAACGAGGCGGTCTGCCGCACCGCACGCAAGGTGCTTGGTACCGCCGACGACGCCGGCGACGATCCGACCGTGGACCTGCTGACCCAGCGCCTGCAGACCCACGAGAAGTACGCCTGGATGCTGCGTTCGCTGCTGCAGTAATCCCCTGGGCTTCACCCCTGCGGGTTTGCCCAAGGCTTCGCTGCGCCGAAACCTTGGGCTCCTGCTCCATAAGTTAGACACAGAGCCCCTCTCCCCTCGGGAGGAGGAGGCACTGCTGGCGCGCCATGGGCGCGCGTGCCTTGGAGCGCCCGCGCCGCAAGCGCGGGCCGGGGCGCGAAGCGGGGCTTGGGGTGAGCGTACGGAGCGAAGCTCCAGTCGCCTTAAGCAACGCTCGGCCACCGGCCATTTTCCACGCCGCACGCCTCCCTATCCAGCAACGTCCGCATCAGCACTCGTAGGCGCACCCGCCACATCGCGGCAATCCCCGACGCACCATTGCGCAACACCGCCGGCCTGACACCGACCAGGGCTTGACCCGCGCGGTATCCTAAGCGGATGTCTTCCCCCGCCCACGAACTGCTCAGCCGCGTCTTCGGTTACGACGACTTCCGCGGCCCACAGCAAGCCATTGTCGAACACGTCGCTGCGGGTAACGATGCCCTGGTGCTGATGCCCACCGGTGGCGGCAAGTCGCTGTGCTACCAGGTGCCGGCGCTGTTGCGCGACGGCATCGGCATCGTGGTCTCGCCGCTGATCGCGCTAATGCAGGACCAGGTCGAGGCCTTGCGCCAGCTCGGCGTGCGCGCCGAATTCCTCAATTCCACGCTAGACGCGGAGAACGCCCAGCGGGTCGAACGTGCCCTGCTGTCGGGCGACCTGGACCTGCTCTACGTCGCCCCGGAGCGCCTGCTGAACCCGCGCTTCCTGTCCTTGCTGGAACGCAGCCGCATCGCGCTGTTCGCCATCGACGAGGCGCATTGCGTCTCGCAATGGGGCCACGATTTCCGCCCCGAATACCGCCAGCTCACGGTGCTGCACGAACGCTGGCCGCATATCCCGCGCATGGCGCTGACCGCCACCGCCGATCCGCCGACCCAGCGCGAGATCGCCGAACGCCTGGACCTGGTCGACGCGCGCCACTTCGTCAGCTCCTTCGACCGCCCCAACATCCGTTACACCGTGGTGCAGAAGGACAACGCGCGCAAGCAGCTGCAGGAGTTCCTGGGCCGCCACCGCGGCTCTGCCGGCATCGTCTATGCGATGTCGCGGCGCAAGGTCGAGGAGACCGCGCAGTATCTGTGCTCGCAGGGCTTCAACGCCCTGCCCTACCACGCTGGCCTACCCGCCGAGGTGCGCGCGGAAAACCAGCGCCGCTTCCTGCGCGAGGACGGCATCATCATGGCCGCCACGATCGCCTTCGGCATGGGTATCGACAAGCCGGACGTGCGCTTCGTGGCGCATGTGGACCTGCCCAAATCGCTGGAAGGCTACTACCAGGAAACCGGCCGCGCCGGCCGCGATGGCGACCCCGCCGAGGCCTGGCTCTGCTATGGCCTGGGCGATGTGGTGCTGCTCAAGCAGATGATCGAACAGGGCGAAGCGGCCGAGGAGCGCAAGCGGCTGGAGCGCGCCAAGCTCGATCACCTGCTCGGCTACTGCGAATCGATGCAATGCCGCCGCCAGGTGCTGCTGGCCGGCTTCGGCGAGACCTATCCCAAGCCCTGCGGCAACTGCGACAACTGCCTGACGCCTGCTGCCGCCTGGGACGCCACGGTGGCCTCGCAGAAGGCGCTCAGTTGCGTGTACCGCAGCGGGCAGCGTTTCGGTGTGGGCCACCTGATCGACATCCTGCGCGGCAGCGAGAACGAGCGCATCAAGCAGCTCGGCCACGACCAGCTGAGTACCTACGGCATCGGCCGCGACCTGGACGAGCGCACCTGGCGCGGAGTGTTCCGCCAGCTGGTGGCGGCCAGCCTGCTGGAGGTCGACAGCGAGGGCCACGGCGGGCTGCGCCTGACCGATGCCAGCCGCCAGGTGCTCAAGGGCGAGCGCCAGGTGATGATGCGGCGCGAGAACCCGGCTGCCGGGCGCGAGCGCAGCGCGCAGCGGACCGGCCTGCCGGTGCAGCCGCAGGATCTGGTGCTGTTCAATGCCTTGCGCGGCCTGCGCGCGGAGCTGGCCAAGGAGCAGAACGTGCCGGCCTTCGTGATCTTCCACGACAGCACGCTGCGCAATATCGCCGAACAGCGGCCGACCAGCATCGATGCACTGTCGCGTGTCGGCGGTATCGGTGGCGGCAAACTGGCCCGCTATGGCGCGCAACTGATCGAGATCGTGCGCGAGCAGGGCTGATGCAACGGCATGTGTCATCGCGGTGGCGGCGCTGGCACAAAAATCCGCAGAATCGACAGCGCGCATTCAATCAGCCATTGCTAGTTTCACAGGGCGATCTGGCACGCGCTGTCAGTCCCTCTTGAGTAGAGTCCACCCATGAAACGCAGCCTGCTTGTCCTGGCCACTCTGTTTGCCGCCGGCAGCGCGCTTGCCCAGGCCGGCGAGAGCAGTGCCGAGCCGGGGTCGGCGCGGTCGCTGGACCTGAGCGTTCCGCAAGCCCCGGTGCAGTACCGCTCCGACCCGGAATACAGCACCGACCCGCCGGGCACCTTCTACGGCGACAAGAGCGGCCCCAAGCCTGCGCTGAGCCGCCCCAGCGCGGCCTCGCTTGCCGCCGAACGCGCCGAGCAGTGCCAGGGCAAGCTACATGGCGCGGTCGAAACCGGCATGGGCTATTCCAACCGCGGCGGCAACAGCAACTGGCAGGCCGTCAACCTGAATTCCTGCAAGACCTATTACGACGACGACGGCAAGGCGCACCAGATCGGCGTCAGCATCAGCGTCGGACGCGGCGAAGGCGCACTGTTCGGGCCGCGCTACGGCCCCGGCGGCTATGGCCCCGGCCCGTTCGGCTGGTAACCGTACGGCTCCGTCTGCGTTGACAGAGGGTTCACTGCCGCATCGCTGAGAATGTGGCCTGCCTTACGAGACGTGCTCATGTCACAGAACAAGGAACGGCCAGTTGTATTTGTCGTCGAAGATGGCGATGGCACCCGACAACTCAGCTGCCTTGTGCTGGAAAGCTATGGTTTTACCTGCCGTAGCGCAGGCTCGGTCGAAGAAGCGCTGGCCCTGATCGAAAGCGACCCACGCGTGGATGTGCTGTTTTCCGACATCCATTTCCCGGGCGGCCTGACCGGCGTGGACCTGGCGCTCAAGACGGCGCACGCGCCCTACAACCTGCCGGTGCTGCTGACCTCCGGCCTGGCGGTCGAATATGTGGAAGAGATCCTGCCGGACGGCGTGGCCTTCCTCGAAAAGCCCTATACCCCTGAGCAGTTGTTGAGCGCGATCCGCAGCGTGATGGCCAAGCACCGGGTGCTCTCCACCCCGGTCGCATGACGCAGACGGTTGCGACTGGACGGCGACCCACAATCCCGGTATGAAGTGGCGGCCGGCGCGATGCGTCGGCAACGGGGATTGATCACGACACGGTTGTGCCAGGGACGCGGCGCCATGCCCACCTGGCCCGACCATGTCTTACGCCAGGGGACACCATGAAACACCTAGTGACCGCAGCCATTGCCATGGCTGCGTTGAGCGGTTGCGCGACGGTCATGAACGACGCGACCCAGCCCATCCGTGTGGATACCAAGACCGCCGACGGGCACGTCATCGCTGGCGCCGACTGCGCGCTCAGCAACGACAAGGGCCGGTTCACCCTGAAGTCCGGGCAGACCGTGCAGGTACATCGGTCCTCGCGCGATCTGGAGGTCAGCTGCGTGCTGCCCGGTCAGCGCGATGCCGCCGGCCGCTCCATCTCGCGCGCCAACATCGGGATCTGGGGCAACATCCTGATCGGCGGCGCGATTGGCGCCATCGTCGACCACAGCAAAGGGACCGGCTACACCTACCCGAGCTGGATCCAGCTGGTCTTCGGACAGACGCTGAGCTTCGACCGCCACCGCGAGGACCGCGGCCAACCGTTGCAGGGCGACAACGCACAAGGGCGGGCTGTCGCAGCAACCGATTCCAGCGGCGGCAATTCGCCCGGTGGAGCGGTCACGCTGCCGCTGGCAGGCGATGTCGCCCCGCCTGCACCGGCCAGCGCAGCAGCACCAGCCGGCAACGCCGCAGCCACCGTTGCACCTGCAGGCCCGGCGATGTCTACCGAATCGGCCATGACGCGCGCGCAGGGCATCAGCACTGGCCTGAGTTGCGGCGCGGTGCAGGCGCGCAGCGCCACGCGCTTCACCGCCAGTTGCACTGGCGGCAGTACGGTGCAGATCGATTGCGCCGGCTTCCGCTGCAGCGCGAGCTTCCCGTGACCTGACAAGGCTGCGCCCGGGTGCGGGTGCAGCCGGACCGCACGACACTTGTCGGGGATGACCCGACAAGCTGTCGGCGCGGCCCCGATTTACGTGATGCACACCTCATTTAGACTGCAGCCACCGGACGCGAGGCCTGTTGGGCCGCTCAACTCGCGGGGCGCTGAGCACGCCCCTGCCGGGACATTGCCGGCACCGGGCAAGCGGCTCCCACATCGTGGTGAGTTGTTCGTCCATCAGCCTGGCTACGCGCGCTTTACTCGGACAAAGAGTCATTCGCGCAGGCGCAGACGGCTCACTTGGGTTTGCAGTCGAACTGCTCGGTGACACGCCAGCCCTGTGTCCGAGCTCCAACGTCACGAGCTCCAACCTGCAGCTCGATTTGTGCTGATGCTCATCGTGGCTGAGCTCAAGCGCCGGCGTTGCATGCGCATTAAATTGATCACCTGCACAGCGATCTCCAAACGCTGCTGCCCATGCGCTTGTGGCTTGAGATTTATCGGTTTGCGGTTACCGCCAGCACAGCATCATTGCGCCGGTATCTCCACGGCAGCACCGGCAGGCAGATGCCGAGCAAGCGCGCTCGCAGCTATAGCGTGCTCTTGCGCGGATGGCGATGCACCGCTGCTGCCAGGGACGAATGCAGTGTATTTCACGCCATCAAGCAGGCCGCTCGCTAGGCTGATGTCAGTGCAGCACTTGGCTGCGAAGACTTTCAGGAAATTCCCATGGGCGACAATTCGTTTCTGTCACCGGCCTTCGTCATTCTGGTTATCGGCGTGATTGCCGTGGTGTTCTGGCTGGTGACCCGCGCCAAGAAGAAGCGCAACAAGAAGTAAGCAACACAGGAAGCGCGCCAGACATCGGGATGCGACATATCCCGCGCTCGATGCGCACTTACCCTGAGTTGCTGATACCGGGCGCCGGTCCAGGCCGGCCTCTACCTGGCACGGCTAACACACACTACTTCCCGCGTAACAGCGCAGCAGTGCTAACGCTGTCTGGAAAACGAGGCCCCGCAGCGACATCGCTGCGTTCAGGCCGAGCGGCATTTGATGCATGTGCCGTGTCACCAGCACGTGTCACCAGCATCGGCAGACGACCGCGTTGCGGCTAGGCGCGCAGAAAACCGACGCCGATCAAAACCGCTCGCCTGTCGGCAGATAGCGCCACTCACCGATGGCCAGCTTGCCCAGCGATACACGGCCCACGCGCAGGCGTCGGATGCTGACCACCTCCAGCCCCACCTCAGCGCACATGTAACGCAGCTGGCCGGGTTGCACATGCTTGATCGCGAACCGCAGGCGCTCCTCGTTCTGCCAGCTCACCTTGCACGGCGACAGGCTGCGCTGCTGGTACACCAGACCATGCGCAAGCCGCGCCATGCCATACGGGCGCAGCTCACCACGCACCTCCACCAGAAATTCCTGTTCGATCGAGGTCGCATCGGCACTGAGCCTGCGCAGCACGCGGCCGTCCTGGCTCAGCACCAGCAAGCCGCTCGCCTCGTCCTCCAGCGGCAGCGGCGCGTTCAAGCGCAGGAAGTGCCGCTTCAGCACCCGCATTTCGAGCTGGTCCAGTGCGCTGCGCGTTGCCGGCGTGGCCAGTGCCAGCGCCGCTTCGGCGCTCATGCCTGCCGGTTTGTGCAGCAGCAGCGTGGCAGGCTCGGCAGCTGCGAGCACGGCGTCTTCCGCCAGCGTCACCTGCGCTGCAGTGGCCAAGGCTTGCGGCTCTTCGACCACGGCCCCGTCCACACTGACCCAGCCGCCTTCGATGTATTGCTGCGCCTCGCCACGCGAGCAGCCGAACAGCGCGGCCACGCATTTGTCGAGACGGATCGGATCGGACATCGGGCGAGCTCGGTTTCAGGGCACGGCAGTGTACGTGCTGGGTCGATGGATGCGTGAGGCCGGCTTCTGCACCGCCCGACAACATGGGAAACTGGGCGCTCACACAGGAGATTGCAGATGTTCATCAAGTTCGGCACCACCCGGGTCCGCCTCAACCATATCTCCGTCATCAGCGACCCCTTCAATGCAGGCGAAAACTTCGGCTCGTATTGCCACTCGGTCCGGGTCGGCCTGCTCTCCGGCGAGGAAATCTTTGCACGCTTCAATACCGAAAGCGGCGCCGAGCAGCTGCATGCAGAGGTGCTCGCTGCACTGGAAGGTTGAGCGCAAGACCCACAGTGCCGTCACGCGCGTGATGCCTCACGCGCGATGGGCGTTGCCGGCAGAGCAGCCAGCACGTGCGGGCCCGCAAATCGCTCGCGGCAACGTGGGCTTGTCGCACCGCATCACGGCCAATCCAAGCACCTGAGCACTCGGCAGCAATGGCGCCGCCGCTGCTTGAAGACAAGCGCATTGCCGGTATCGCGACACGGGATGAATTGCACCCTGTCCCAGCAACGTCCTTGCCCTGGGTGCATCGCCATCTGTCATTAGAACGTCGGAAAATCGTTCCGCCGTTGGCACGCTTCGATCCAGCCATAACGCAATAAACAAGCAATTTCTGCGCGTATGTCAGGCCGCTGCGGACGGCTGTCGGGAAATTTCTTCCATACGATGAATTCAATATAAGTAATTTCAAATACGAGCCTTTAGCTCGTCGCGATCCGGCCGCTAGCTGGGGCAAGACGCTCTGGTGGATGACCCATTCATCGAGCCCCTCAGTTGCACTACCTGGATGCGGTCATGAATACATATCTGCAACGCCTCAATGTCGGCCGCCGCTTGGGCATGGCCTTTGGCATCTTGATCCTATTGTCGGGCCTGCTTGTGGCCACCGGCCTGGTCACTATGTCCAACGCGCGTTTCGAACTGGACACCATCGTCAACAGCAACATGGAGAGGATCCAGCTGTCCTCGGAAATGCTCGACGCCAACACCAACGTGGCAATCGGCCTGCGCGACATCGTCATGGTCGCTGGCGACGCGGCCAATCGCCGTGCGATGGACATGATCGAGAAGAACCGCGCACGCTACAAGCAGGCACACGACGCCCTGGCCGCACTGCCCAGCAGCGTGCCTGAAAAACAGGCGCTCGACCTGGTGCAGGAAAAGCGCGACATCTCGGTCAAGCTCAATAACCAGATTCTCGAATACGGCCTCCGCGACCAGAACCAGGAAGCGCAGGCCTTGCTGCAAGGCGACGCCGCAGCGGCCATGGATGCGCAGCAGACGGCGATCCGCGAGAACGCTGCACTGGAGCGCCGCCTCAGCAAGGATGCCTATGCGGCCGCGGTTGCATCGATGCATCGAGGGAAGATCACCCTGGCCACCGGCGGCATTGCCGCACTGGTCATCAGCGGCCTGCTCGCGTGGCTGATCACACGCAGCCTGACCCAGCCGCTCAGCCAGGCCACACGCACCGCAGAAGCCATCGCGGCCGGCAATCTGCACAACGATGTGCACACCAACGCCAACGATGAAACCGGCCGTCTGCTCAAGGCCATGGACAAGATGCAGCTGCAGCTGCGCAACCTGATCGCCGCGCAAACCGACATGGCCAGGCATCACGACAACGGCCAGATCAGCTTCCGCATCGATGCGGCAGCATTCCCGGGCGACTATGGGCGCATGGCTAACGACACCAACCTGCTGGTTGCCTCGCACGTGGCAGTGCAGACCGATCTGGCACGCATCATGGGCCGGTATGCGGTTGGCGAACTCTCCGAAGACATGCAGCCGCTGCCCGGCGAAAAGGCCGTTTTCAGCGACACCATGTCGCAGGTCAAGCTCAACCTGTCGGCGATGAACCACGAGATCAAGCATCTCGCCCAGGCCGCCGCCAATGGCGACTTCAGCGCGCGCGGCGATGCCGAGCGCTTCCAGTTCGACTTCCGCATCATGGTCGAAAGCCTCAACCACCTGATGTCCACGGCCGACGGCAATCTGCAGTCGCTGTCGTCGTTGCTACAGTCCATCGCCGCCGGCGACTTGACCGCACGCATGAGCGGTGAATTCCGCGGCGTGTTCGCACAGATGCGCGATGATGCCAACACCACGGCCAGCCAGCTGGCGCAGATCGTCGGCAACATCCAGGAGTCGGCCGTGTCGATCAACTCCGCGGCCAGCGAAATCGCCGCCGGCAACCAGGACCTGTCGCAGCGTACCGAACAGCAGGCGGCCAACCTCGAAGAAACCGCAGCATCGATGGAAGAGCTGACCTCCACCGTCAAGCAGAATGCCGAAAGCGCACGCGAGGCCAACCAGCTGGCGATCGGCGCCGCACGCGTTGCCTCGCAAGGTGGCGACGTGGTCGGCAAGGTGGTGGACACCATGACCGGTATCGAAGCCTCGTCCAGGAAGATTGCCGACATCATCAGCGTCATCGACGGCATCGCCTTCCAGACCAATATCCTGGCCTTGAACGCAGCGGTGGAAGCCGCGCGCGCCGGCGAGCAAGGCCGCGGCTTTGCCGTGGTGGCCTCGGAGGTGCGTACGCTCGCGCAGCGGTCCTCCGGCGCCGCCAAGGAGATCAAGGACCTCATCGACGACTCGGTGCAACGCGTGGCCGAGGGTTCGGCACTGGTGCACAGCGCCGGCAAGACCATGGGCGATGTGGTGGCCAGCGTGCAACGCGTCACCGACATCATGGGCGAGATTTCTGCAGCCTCGCAGGAACAGTCGGCCGGCATCGAGCAGGTCAACCAGACCATCACGCATATGGACGAAACCACCCAGCAGAACGCCGCGCTGGTGGAAGAAGCCACTGCCGCCGCGCGCGCGATGGAAGAGCAGGCGGTGCAGCTCACCGATGCGGTGGCGATCTTCAAGATCGACGCACGCCAGACACGGCAGTCCGCTTCGCGCGTAGCGGCACCGGTCGCACAGCTGCTGAGCAAGGTCCGCAACGCCTGAGCCAGCAGCCGGCACTGCGCCGTCGACCGGGTCGTCGGTGCAGCCATGCTGATGCAACACCGCGGATGTGCCCGCGGCCATTGATGGCATCGCACACGCAGAAAGCGCCCGCCAGGGCGCTTTCTGCGTTTATCCCGCACGCTCACCGGCATTCGGCGCAGACAGCTCAGGCACCCGCAACGCGCGCTCAGTGCCCACAAAATAACCTTCAAAACAAGCACGCAAGCCACTCAAAAGCGCTTGTTTCCGGCGCCATGCCTGGTTACGCTGCGCCGGTCGAAAGAGAGCAGGCCGGATGGTAGCCCGGCCACCGTCTGCAGCGCAGGCGGCATCTTAGCCATCGGTACCCACGACATCCGCAGCCGGCGATGCCGGCACTGCAGGTGTGTCCGTGCGTGCTCTCGTCACCGCTCGGCACGCCTTCTCAATCAGGAAGGATCACCCGTGAATACCAGTAACGACAGTCACGATCTGCATCGCCCAATCAACGATGAGCATGCCAACGTGCATGCTCGCGCATACGCAGGGGCCGCAGACGCAAAGCCATACGACGATGCCTTATCGCACTGGCAACAAGCCCCTCTCGACACGCGCGTGATCTGGCGGCGGCAGCTCATGCTCCAGGGCGGCATGTCGGTGCTGTTGGCAGCCTGGCAGATGCCGCATTCGCCGCGCTGGGAGTGGGAGGCCATCGACCTGCGGCAGGATCGGCACCTATGCGGCGGCAACTGCGATTCATCGCTGGCGGCAATGCGCGCTGCCGATGCCTGGCCGGCACTGTGCGGTGACGAGGTCGCAGTGCTCGCCTAACATCATCCAGCGCGGCAGCGCGTTGAACCGTCTTTCTGCCCCGACGCAGTGCCATGCCGGTACGGCCACGCAACAGCCGGCCCGCCGCGCTAGCGCATGTAGAGACCGGGACGATAGCGTTCCATCAGCGACTGCGGAGCCAGCGGCGGCGTGAAGCCGTAGCGCGCATAGAGACCATGCGCATCGCTGGTGGCCAGGCTGAAACGGCGCAGCCCCTGCAGATCGGGGTGCGCCATGACCGCGTCCATCATTGCCTTGCCATAGCCCTTGCCCTGATGCTCGGGCAACACGAACACATCGCCCAGATAGGCGACGGTTGCATAGTCGGAAACCACCCGCGCAAAGGCCACCTGCCCGCCCTGCAGAAACCCGCCGAAGCACAGCGAGTTGGCGATGGAGCGCTGTACCACCGCAAGCGGGATGTCCCTGGCCCAGCTGCTGTGCTGGGCCAGGTAGCGATGGACCAGCGCAACATCGAGTTCGGAGTGATCGGTGGAAACGCGCAGCGGCGACATGACAACAGCTCCGGCAACAGTGGGCCTCAGGGTAGCGCCTGCGCAGGCAGCAGCAACAGTGCGCACAGCACCAGCATGAATCCTGCGATCACCGCATCCAGCACACGCCATGCGCGCGGATCGCGGAAGGCCGGCTGCAACAAGCGCGCGCCATGGCCCAAAGCGGAAAACCACGCGATGCTGGCCAGGCACGCACCCGACGCGAATGCCCAGCGCAGCTGGCCCGGGTAGCGCGCGGACAGGCTGCCCAGCAGCAGCATCGTATCCAGATAGACATGCGGGTTGAGAAAGGTAAATGCCAGGCACGCCAGCATGGCGCGCTGCCAGCGTTGCGCACCCGCCTGCGACGGCGCCAACCCGCTGGTGCCACGCCAGGCCCTGCGTGCAGCCAGCGCGCCATATGCCGCGAGAAATGCAGCTCCCGCATAGCGAAGTCCCTGCAGCAGCTCCGGCCATTGCGTCACCAGCACGCCGATCCCGGCTACGCCCAGCACGATCAGCGCGATATCGCCGAACGCGCAGATCGCCACCACCAGACCGACATGCTGGCGCTGCAGTCCCTGCCGCAGCACGAATGCATTCTGCGCACCGATGGCGATGATGAGACCTGCGCTGGCGATAAAGCCAGAGATTGCGGCTTGAAGGAACACGAGCACCTCCCGGATCACAGGCGCCAATGCTGGGCGTTCCGCTGCAATTAGGAAAACTAAATCTTCTGTATCCTGCTTAGAACTTCTAATCCCGCCGAACGCCATGGATCTTCTGCATCCGCAACTGGCCGCATTCGCTGCCGTTCTCGAGGAAGGCAGCTTCGACGCCGCTGCGCAGCGGCTGTCGGTGACGCCGTCGGCAATTTCGCAGCGGGTCAAGGCACTGGAAGACCGGCTCGGCCAGGTGCTGGTGATCCGCAAGGCCCCCTGCCGCCCTACCCCGGCCGGTGAACGCCTGCTGCGCCGGGTGAAGCCGATGCAGGTCCTGGAATCCGAAGCGATCGCCGACTTCCTTCCCGGCGACAGCAGCGCCGGGCATCCGCGCACGCTGGCCATCGCCGTCAATGACGACTCGCTGCAGACCTGGTTTCTGGCGGCCCTGTCGGCGCTGCACCGGAAGCACTGCGTTCTTTTCGATGTGCAGATGGACGACCAGGACCACACCCTGGAGCTGTTGCGCTCCGGGGCGGTGCTCGGTGCCGTCACCGCCGAGCGCAAGCCGCTGCAGGGCTGCAATGTGCAGGCGCTGGGAGTGATGCGTTACCACGCCATCGCATCGGCCGCATTCGTTGCAACGCATTTCAAGCAGGGCTTCAGCGCAGCGGCCCTGGCCCACGCACCGATGCTGGTGTTCAACCGAAAGGACACGCTGCAGACCCGCTTTGTCCGCCGCATCACCCGCACACAGGTGGCGCCGCCGATCCACTACCTGCCGACCTCGACCGGTTTCGTGGAAGCGGCAGCACGCGGACTCGGCTGGTGTCTAGCGCCGGAATCGATGGTCGTGCCTGCCGTGCGCAACAGGCAGGTGGTCATCATCGACCCAACACGCTGGCTCGATGTGCCCCTGTACTGGCAATGCGCCGCGGTGCGATCGAGCACTTTGCAGCAGCTCGGCCAGGCCCTGCGCAAGGCCGCGGCTGCAAGCCTGCGCTGAGACCGGCCGTGCCGCACGCGAAACGGGCGGGCAATACCCATGAACGAGCGCGCAACTGCCGGCAGGCTATCGCACCGGATTGGCCTGCAGATGCGGTCGCTACCCTGCCCGCGCACGCTTGGCCCAGCCGCGTTGCCCGGCATCCGGCTGCCGCCGCAGCGACAGCCGGGTCGCCGTGCCACGCCGAGCCTGCTAGCCTTTCCGCCTATTCCGTTGTGATTGCCGATCCGTCATGAAAAAAGCCGTTGTTCTGTTGTCCGGGGGCATGGATTCCGCTGCCGTCATCGCGCTTGCGCAGGAGCAGGGCTTTGCCGTGCATGCCTTGAGCGTGCGCTACGGCCAGCGCCATACCTCCGAGCTGGACGCCGCCGCGCGCGTGGCCGCGGCGCAGGGCGTCATCGCGCACAAGGTGGTGGACGTGGACCTGCGCAGCATCGGCGGCTCGGCGCTCACCGACGACATCGACGTGCCCGATGCCGGTGGCGACGGCATCCCGGTCACCTACGTGCCGGCGCGCAACACCATCATGCTGTCGCTGGCACTGGGCTGGGCCGAGGTGATCGGCGCCAACGACCTGTTCTGCGGCGTCAACGCGGTCGATTATTCGGGTTACCCCGACTGCCGACCCGAATTCGTGCGCGCCTTCGAAGTGCTGGCCAACCTGGCCACCAAGGCAGGCGTGGAAGGCGCCGGCCTGCGCGTGCACGCACCGCTGCAGTTCCTCAGCAAGGCTGACATCGTGCGTGAAGGCGTGCGCCTGGGCGTGGACTTCGGCCTGACCGTGTCCTGCTACCGCGCCGACGCCGACGGACGCGCCTGCGGCCACTGCGACGCCTGCCGCCTGCGTGCCGCCGGTTTCGCCGACGCCGGCGTCGCGGACCCCACCCACTACGCCATTTCGCCTTGACGCCGCTGTAGGGTAGAATGCGCACCCCGGCGCACTGCCGGGACAGTGGGCCGTTAGCTCAGTCGGTAGAGCAGAAGACTTTTAATCTTTTGGTCGATGGTTCGAATCCATCACGGCCCACCAATCAAATCAGCAACTTGAAGAGCGCCGAAGACGCTTTTTTTGTGCCCGCCGGAAAGTTGCCGGGACCTGCATCGCCAGGGATCCTGCGTCACGGCCGCGAAGTCGGATGGCATCCACCATCTGCCGCAACTGGCCCGCCGCCGTCAAAGCCGGCTTCTCCCCTGCAGATCGCGTGTCATCTTGCAGGTCGTGGGCCCGGCGCAGGCGGTCGTGGCGTTCTCGCCAATCATGTGGCTCCCGTCTTCTGGATACGCGATTGCACGCGCCGCGTTCGTCGCGTAGCTCCTGCGGCGCGCGCCTGCTTGCGCAGCCAGCTGAGGACGTCCACTGCAGCGTCCACGCGCATGCAGACATGCAGGTGGCCCAGCACGACGCTCTGCGCATCGCCGCCCGGCAAAATGTCGTCAAAGCCAGTGGCTTCGCAGGCGATCAGGACGGGCGAGGCATCGGGTTGCGCGTCGGAATGCAGCATGGCCAGCACATAGCCCTGCATCATCTCAAAGCTAAGGACGACGCCCGTGCAGACGCGGAACTGTTTGCCCAGGCTCATCGCTGCGGCTCCGTCAACGCGCTATCGACGCTAGCGATTGCATCGGCGCCGGCAAGCGTGAGCGCATGCACAGCCTTACCTGCGACGCCGAGATGGGCATTAGGGCTTCGCCAGGCGGCACGCGTCCCTTCGCGGGCATTGAAGATCGGCCCCACATCATGGACGACCGGGTACGCCACAGACGTGGGTGCTTCATGGGTGTCGTGAGACATGCTGGATTCCTTTTGTGTTCTGGAATCCGCCACCCAGACGCCAATCGGGGTGGCGGACGGTACGCGGTTGGCGTGCCGGCCAAAAGGACCCGGTGGGCCTTGCGGCCCCCGCGCACCGCCCGCCATAAAACTGGCCGGCATGCGCCCGCGACGATGCGGGCGATAAAAAAGCGCCGTGCATCGGTCGATGGGCGCTGGTGCGCCTTTTGGTTCGGGACGCCAATCCCGGTCGCCGATTGTGCGGCGACGTTGGCATACTCGCGCCGCCGCTTGGCGCCTGTCAATGCAGAACGTGCAACGCGGCGGCTTCGGCTGCGAAGAAACGCGGCGAAAGCACTGCCCGCGTAGCCAGCAAAACCTGAAACTCCAGCACATCCCGCCGGACGATCGGCCCGGGGCGCTGCGGCTGCACCCATATGCCACAAGCCCTGGCGGGAGTGGACTGGCGCCGCGGCAAATGCGAATTCACATGCCGCGCCACGTTTCCTATCGTTGTTGGCTCAACGACACGCGAGCGCCATGCCATGACCAACATCGAAAAAGCCGGAACGTTTCTGCTTGGAGACCGCAAGCTCACCCGCATCGGCTACGGCGCAATGCAGCTGGCGGGGCCTGGCGTGTTCGGCCCGCCCAAGGACCGCGAAGGTGCGTTGGCGGTGCTGCGCGAAGCCATCGCGCTGGGCGTCAACCATATCGACACCAGCGATTTCTACGGGCCGCACATCACCAATCAGCTGATCCGCGAGGCACTGCATCCCTACCCGCAGGAATTGACCATCGTCACCAAGATCGGCGCCGCGCGCGGCACGGATGGTTCCTGGCGACCTGCCTTCTCGCCGCAGCAACTGGTCGAGGCGGTGCACGACAATCTGCGCAACCTGGGGCTTGAAGCGCTGGAGGTGGTCAACCTGCGCGTGATGTTCAAGGCACAGGAGCCGGCAGAAGGCTCGATCGCCGAGCAACTGGAGGCCTTGATCAAGCTGCAGCGCGATGGCCTGGTGCGGCACATCGGCATCAGCAACGTCACCGCGACGCAGGTGGCCGAGGCACGCGCCATGACCGACATCGTCTGCGTGCAGAACATGTACAACATCGCGCATCGACACGACGACGAAATCATCGACACGCTCGCGCGCGACGACATCGCCTACGTGCCGTTCTTCCCGCTCGGCGGCTTCTCGCCATTGCAATCGTCCACGCTTGCGGCTGTTGCCCAGCGCCTGGCCGCAACCCCGATGCAGGTGGCACTGGCGTGGTTGCTGCAGCGCTCGCCCAACATCTTGCTGATTCCGGGGACCTCGTCGGTGGCACATCTGCGCGCCAATCTGTTCGCGGCGGAACTGAAACTGCCGGCCGATGCCGTCGAAGAATTGAACAGGATCGCCGCGTAAGCGCAGACGGCTGCCTCCTGGCTCGCCTTGCACGGGGGACCGGAAGCAGCCAACAAAGTGTCGCGGGTGGTCTTCAGGCGGGAGCGGACGGCATGCCAGCAATCGCAGTGGATGCGTGACACACGCCGATTGCGGGCAACCGGCCGCGCCCGCCTTTGAGTGAGCGCGGTCGCTCTAGCGCCCGGGCCTAGCGCTCGGGCTTAGCGCCCCGGCTCATCGTTCCACAGCAGCTTGTGCAGCTGCATCTGGAAGCGCACCGGCAGACGATCGGCCACGATCCAGTCGGCCAGCTCCCGCGGCGTCACTTCGCTCTTGCTGGGCGAAAACCACACCGTGCAGCGGCGGTCCAGCGCATGCGCGGCGACAATCTCGCGCGACCATTCGTAATCGGCGCGGCTGCAGATCACGAACTTGATCTGGTCGCGTGCGGTCAGCAGCGGCAGATTCTCCCAGCGATTGCGCTGTTCCTCGCCGGAGGCGGGCGTCTTGATGTCGACCACGCGCGAGACGCGCGGATCCACGGCCGACACGTCCAATGCACCGGACGTCTCCAGCGAAACATCGAAGCCGGCATCGCACAGTTTCTGCAGCAGCACCAGGCAGCGCTTCTGCGCCAATGGCTCGCCGCCGGTCACGCAGACATGGCGCACGCCGTGGCTGGTCACCTCGGCGACGATTGCATCGATGTCATGCCATTCACCGCCATGGAAGGCGTAGGCGGTGTCGCAGTAATGGCAGCGCAGCGGGCAACCGGTCAAACGCACGAACACGGTCGGCCAGCCGGCGGCCTCGGCTTCGCCCTGCAGGGACAGAAATATTTCGGTGATCTTCAATCGCGGCAACGGCGACTGGACGATCTCGCTGGGGACGGCGGCGGCGTTCATTGGCAAAGTATTCGTCACGCCCGAAGGCGCGCACGCGCGGGCTCAGCGCAGTTGCTGGCCGAGACGGATGGACTGCAGACGTTCCTGTGCCACGCGCGCTGCGTCGGAGCCGGGATACTGCGATGCGACCTGCTGCAAGGTCTGCTGGGCCTGATCGTTCTTGCCTTCGCCATACTGCGACAGGCCAAGCTTCAACAGGCCGCCAGAGGCCTTGTCATGCGTGGGATAGCGGCTGACGAGATCGCGAAACTGCGCCTCGGCCAGCTGGAAATTTCGGGTGGCGTAGTAACTCTCGCCCAGCCAGTACAAGGCATTGGGGGTGTAGACGCCGTTTGGATACAGCTCCAGAAAACTCAGGAACAACTGCGAGGCATCGTCGTACTTGCCGTTCTTCAAGGCATCGAAAGCGACGTTGTAAGCAGTGCGTTCCTCGTTGCTGACGGCCAGGGTGCCTGGGTCGCCATGCACGCTGGGCGGCTTCTCGGAAGTTGCCGCCGCTGCAGGCCGCGCGGCCGGAGCCGGGGCGGGTGTGACGCTGCCGGTGGGAGATGGCAATGGCGGGGTTGCGCCACCTGCACCTTCCAGCCGATTCAGGCGTCCGTCCAGATCCAGATACTGATCCTTGGACTGCTGCTTGAGTTGTTCGTTGTCGTGCTGCAGCTGCTCCACGGTCGCTCGCAAGCCCTGCAGGTCCGAACGCGCCTGCTGCAGCTGGTTGAGGAGATCGTTGTTGGCCTGGCTGTTGGCCTGCTGCTGCTCGAGAACGGCAACACGATCAGCGAGACTGGCTCGCTGCGCGTGTGCCGGCGCGGCGACCACAAGGGCCGCCGCGACGAACAGGGATGTCACTCGAAAGCGCATCGCTTCTTACTGAGCCGTGTACACGATTTCGACGCGACGGTTCTGCGACCAGCAGCTTTCGCTGGTTTCGGTGCAGACCGGACGCTCTTCGCCGTAGCTGACGACGGTCAGCTGGCTGGCGGAACCGCCGGCAGCCTGCAGCGACGACGACACGGCATTGCCGCGACGCTCGCCCAGACCCATGTTGTACTCACGCGAACCGCGCTCGTCAGCATTGCCCTGCAGGGTGATGCGCGAGGAAGGACGGTCACGCAGGTACTTGGCGTGGCACGCCATGATGGCCTGGAATTCCGGCTTCAGGGAGTCCTGATCCAGATCGAAGTAGACGACGCGCTGACGCAGGCAGGCATCGGTATCCAGGTCGCCCGGGCCGTACAGGCCAGAGGTGGACGGGCCGGTGGGAACGGAGGAACCAGCGGTGGTGTCAGTCGCAGGAGGCGGAGTTTCCTTCACCTTCTTCGAACAACCGGCCAGCACGGCAACGGACAACAGGGAGACAAGCAAGACGCGGGTGGACTTGTTCATGGGATACCTATGGAGGCTCTGGGCCAATGAGTGGTTTAACGCAGCGAAATATTAACATTAATGCGCGGTTCGGTAAGGCCCCCACGAAGGTTCTCTCACATCTCCATCCGCCAGAACCAGGCGCTGGCGGACACGAGCGTCGGCGGACACGGCATAGAGCACGCCACGACCACCTTCACGTGCGGCGTACAGCACCATGCTGGCGTTCGGCGCAAAGCTCGGCGACTCGTCCAGCGACCCCGGCGAGAGCGTGCTCCAGCTCGGCGAACCCAGGCTGCGGTCCATCATGGCGATGCGGTAGCTGTTGCCGCTGCCCTGTGCCACGGCGATCTTCTTGCCGTCGAACGAGACGCTGGCGGTGGCGTTGTAGTTGCCCTGGAAGGTCACGCGGTTGGCGCTGCCGCCGCTTGCGGCCACCTGGTAGATCTGCGGGCGACCGCCGCGGTCGGAGGTGAAGTAGATGCTGCCGCCGTCCGGCGCCCAGGTCGGCTCGGTGTCGATGCCGAAGTGATTGGTCAGCTGGGTCAGCTGCTTGCTGCCCAGATCCATGACGTAGATTTCCGGGTTGCCGCTGCGCGACAGTGCCAGCGCCAGGCGGCGGCCGTCCGGCGAGAACGACGGCGCACCGTTGATGCCGCGGAAGCTGGACACCAGCTCACGCGCGCCGGTGGCGATGTCCTGCAGGTAGATCGAGGAATTGCCGCGCTCGAAGCTCACATAGGCCAGCTTCTTGCCGTCCGGGCTCCAGTTCGGCGACAGCAGTGGCTCGGCCGAGCGCACGATGGTCTGCGGGTTGTAGCCGTCCGAGTCGGCCACCATCAGTGCATAGCGCATGGCGCCGCCCTTGCCGCTGGCGGTCACATAGGCGATCCGGGTCCAGAACGCGCCACGCACGCCGGTGATCTTTTCGTAGATCGCGTCGGCCATCTGGTGCGAGACATCGCGCATCGCATTGGCACGTGCGGTCATGGCCAGGCCGAGCAGACGCTCGCCCTTGGCCACGTCGAACAGTTCGTACTCGACGCGGTAAGCGCCTTCGCCGGCATCCATCACGCGGCCGACCACAATGTAGTTCTGCTTGAGCGTACGCCAAGTCTGGAACTGCACCTCGGTGCCGCGGGTCGGCTTCTCGACGATCTGCGCAACCGGCAGCGTGCGGAACTGGCCGGAACGGTCCAGGTCGGCGCCGACGACGGCAGACACATCGGTCTGCGGCGCAGTGCCGGAGCCCTGGTACGGCATGGGCACGACGGTGATCGGCGTCGCCGAAGCGCTACCGCCGACGATATCGATGGTGAGCCCTTGCTGTTGCGCGAGCGCGCTCAGCGGCAACAACAGGGCGGTCAAGGCAGCTAGCCAACGCAGCGGTTTTTTCATGGACGGCTCGGATCGGGCAGGAAAAGTGTGCAAGGGATACCAATCAGCGAGTGAACATACTCGCAATCGTGAACGAGACAGCGTGAAAATGAAGCGAGTGGTCGCCCACTGGGCATTCCGGCGGCCAGCGAGCGAGCTTGCGTGCGGTGGCGCAGCAATACTCACCCGCCGGAACTGCGCCAGGCAGTCGGCCACATCCCGCAAATCTACCTTCCTACGAGGGGCGCAGTGCAGGTCATGCTGCCGCGCCCCGACCATCCAGGATCAGGGGGATGACTAATCCTGGGGGGTGAACACAAACGTCAGGTTGCGCTGGAACACCGACTCGAACCCACGGTACGGCAATGGCTGCGCGCTCAGCACCGCTGCCTCGATCGAGCGCTGGCCGGCCTCGTCGTAAGGGCAACCCGGCGCCACCTTGGCCTCCATCACGGTGCCACCCGGCAACTGGCGGATGTTGATGCTGCATTTCTGGCCCGGCGGCACCGACGGGGGGCGCACCCACTGCGCCAGCACCTTCTGCTGGATCGCCGCGGCGTACTTGGCCGACAGATCGGTGTTGGTACCGCCCTGCCCTGCGGTCGGCTGCGCGGTGGCGGCGGCAGCCGACGAAGCCTGCTGCGCACGCGCGGCGGCGACCTGGCGCAGTTTCTGCTCGGCCAGCGCGGCTTCCTTGGTGGCCTGTTCGCGCTGGCGGCGGATCTCTGCGATCTTCTTTTCGCGTTCGGCATCGGCGGCAGCCTGCTGCGCCGCGGCCTGCTTCTTCTTGGCGTCGGCTTCTTCCTGCTGCTTGGCCAGGCGCAGTTTCTGCTCGGCCTCTTCCTGGCGTTTGCGCTCGGTCAGGTCGATCTGCTCCTGACGGCGCTTGGCCTCCTGTTCCTGCTTGGCCTTTTCCGCCGACAGCGCCAGCGCGTCGACGCGGTCCTGGTCGACCTTGTCCGGCTGCGCGACACGTTCCTGCGCCTGCGCCTGTTGCGGCGTGGGCGCATCCTGCGGACGCGGTTCGGGAATCGGCTGCGGCGGCGGCACGGTGTCTTCCGGCGCCGGTTCGGGCAGCGGTGCCGGCGGTGGCGGCGCCTCCACCGGCGTGGCCTTCAGCGCCTGGCGCGCAACGCGCGCTTCGGCGGCGGACACGTCCAGCGAGGCTTCCATGCTGGGGTCGCCCGCGGCCGGCTCGACCGAGCGTTCGGGCGACCACAGCCAGCCGGCGATGAACACCAGCGCGACCAGCACGTGCACGACCAGGGCCAGCACGACTGGCCGCAGCCAGCCATCCTCGCGCGCCGTCTGAGTGGGGAGTGCGTCAGCGTGCATCGCTGCCTGCAGTGCCGCCGGAGTCGGAGATCAGGCCGACCTTCTCGACCTTGGCCTGCTTGAGCACGTCGATGGCGTCCATGATCTTTTGATACGGCGCGGCACGATCGCCGGCCACGACCACGCGCGCGTCCTTGTCCTGCGCCACGATGGCGGCCAGTTGCGCCTGCAGCGCCGCTACGTCCATCGCCTGCGGCTTGCCCTTGGGCAGCTGCAGTGCGAGCTGGCCGTCGGCGGCCACCACCACCACCACCGGATCCTGCTTGCTCTCCAGCGCCTTGGCGCGCGAGCTGGGCAGGTTGACGTCGGTGCTCAGGGTCAG
The DNA here is from genome assembly GCF_040202385.2 of Xanthomonas sp. WHRI 6108. Taxonomy (NCBI): domain Bacteria; kingdom Pseudomonadati; phylum Pseudomonadota; class Gammaproteobacteria; order Lysobacterales; family Lysobacteraceae; genus Xanthomonas; species Xanthomonas sp. WHRI 6108. The sequence goes on from NZ_CP168198.1 coordinate 3,440,882, forward strand.
CAGCGGCGCGGTCACCATGAAGATGATCAGCAGCACCAGCATCACGTCGATATACGGCACGACGTTGATGTCGGATTTGAGCTTGCGCTTCTTACGGCGGGAAATACCGGAAATCATCGCGGAACGTTCCTATTGATCCCCCGCACATGGATGTGCGGGCTCTTGCGAGGGACTCGCCCATCCAATCCATCGCACATGCGTGTGCGCGCTGTCGCGAGGGGCTTGCCTGTCCAATCCCTGCGCCACGCCAGACGCGCATGTGCGAACGCCACACCTGCCACGTCCACGCAGCGGGATGTGCGTGCCGTGACGGGGCATTCGCCTGGCTGCCGGCTGTCGCAGGGCACGCGCATTACTCGTCCGCGCCGGCCTGGCGCTGCAGGATCGAGCTGAACTCGTCGGCGAAGGTCTCGTAGCGCACCGACAGCCGTTCCACGCGGGTGGTGAAGCGGTTGTAGGCCCACACCGCCGGGATCGCCACGAACAGGCCGATGGCGGTGGCGAACAGCGCTTCGGAAATACCCGGTGCGACCGCAGCGATACCGGCCTGCTCGCCGCTGCTGACCATGTCGTGCATGGTTACCATGATGCCGAACACGGTGCCGACCAGGCCGACGTACGGCGCGGTGGAACCGATGTTGGCCAGCAATTCAAGATTGCGCTCGAGCTGGTCGACTTCGCGGGTGAAGGCGGTGCGCATGGCGCGCTGCGCGCCTTCCAGTTGCACCCGCCCGTCCAGCCGGCGGCGGTCGCGCAGCCGCGAGAACTCGCGGAAGCCGCTCTCGAACATCGACTCCAGGCCGCCGACGGTGCGGTTACGGTCGGTGGCCGACGCGTAGAGCTTGGCCAGATCGGCGCCGGACCAGAAGCGGTTTTCGAACTCGTCCGCCTCGCGGTTGGCCTGCTTGAAGGCGCGCGCCTTGCGGAAAATGATCACCCAGCTGATGAACGAGCCGATCAGCAGCAGCAACACGATGATCTTGACCGGGATACTCGCCCGCAGGATCAGATCGACATAGTTGATGCTGCTGTTGTGCGCCACGCTGGCGGTCTGTGCCGCAGCGGCGGCAACGTCCTGCGGTAGTGCTTCCACTACCGTGTCCTGCAGGGCCAGGAGCAATGCAATCGACATCCGTTTGTTCCTCAATAATCGGATTCTGGGGTTTCTAGAGCTTTCAACACGTCATACAGCGCATCGTCCATCCCGCGTGGGCGGAAGTCGCTGGTGCCGAGTGCGGCAATGCGCACCTCGGCGGTCAGCAGCACTTCGCCCTCGCGACGTACCGACTGCGCAAACAGCAGGCTGGCCCGTTTGCATCGCAGCAGTACCGCCGACACTGACAGCGCGTCGTCGAGCCGGGCCGGCTTGAGGAAATCCAGTTGCATCGAGCGGACCGCGAACACCAGATCGTGCTTCTGGCGCATGCGCTCCTGCCCGTAGCCGAGTGCGCGCATCCACTCCGTGCGCGCCCGTTCCATGAAAGCGACGTAGCGCGCATGGTAGACCACGCCCCCGGCGTCGGTATCTTCCCAGTACACGCGTGTCGGCCAACTGAATACAGGCGGGGATTGGGGAATCGGGAGTCGGGAATCGGCGGTCATGGGCACGGATTGTTGGTCGAGACGGCCTGGGCGCGCGATGAACGGAGCATCATCAGAACAGCTCTCCCGGCTCGCCGAATCCTGGCGCGCGGTCCCGTGGCGGTTTCAGCCCCAGGTGCGTGTAGGCCTTGTGGGTGGCCATGCGGCCGCGCGCGGTGCGGATCAAAAAGCCCTGCTGGATCAGGTAGGGCTCGATCACGTCTTCCAGCGTGCCGCGCTCTTCCGACAGCGAGGCGGCCAGCGACTCCACCCCGACCGGGCCGCCGTCGAAATGATCGACGATGGTGCGCAACATGCGGCGGTCGAGCTCGTCGAAGCCTTCCGGGTCGACCTTGAGCATCTGCATCGCCGCCTGCGCCACCGGCAGGTCGATATGCCCCGCCGCCTTGACTTGGGCAAAGTCGCGCACCCGCCGCAGCAGCCGGTTGGCGATACGCGGGGTGCCGCGCGCACGGCGGGCGATCTCGGCCGCGCCCTCGGGCGTGCAGTCGATGCCCAGGATCGCCGCCGAGCGGATCACGATGCGGGTCAGTTCCTGCGGCGAATAGAACTCCAGCCGCTGCACGATGCCGAAGCGGTCGCGCAGCGGCGCGGTCAGCAGGCCGGCACGGGTGGTGGCACCGATCAGGGTGAACGGCGGCAGATCGATCTTGATCGAGCGCGCGGCCGGGCCGTCGCCGATCATGATGTCGATCTGGAAATCCTCCATCGCCGGATACAGCACTTCCTCCACCACCGGCGAGAGGCGATGGATCTCGTCGATGAACAGCACATCGTGCGGCTGCAGGTTGGTCAGCAGCGCGGCCAGATCGCCGGCCTTCTCGATCACCGGGCCGGAGGTCGAGCGCAGGTTCACGCCCAGCTCGTTGGCGATGACATGACTGAGCGTGGTCTTGCCCAGACCGGGCGGCCCGAAGATCAGCACATGGTCCATCGCCTCGCCGCGCGCCTTGGCCGCTTCGATGTAGATCTCCATCTGCTCGCGCACCGGCTGCTGGCCCAGATAATCGGCAAGGCGCTTGGGGCGGATGCTCGCATCGGCGGCATCGTCTTCGCGGGTGGCACTGCTGGCGATGATGCGCTGTTCGGTCATCCCGCCATCTTCGCATGCCGCGTGCGGGCGGCGCAGCATCTAGCAATCAAGATCGGCCTGCCGCAGCACACTGAAGAACGCGTCGAAGCTGGGTGCGCGCCAGGTGGGGACCAGCCCCTCCCAGCGATCGAAATACACCACGTCCGGCTCGCACTGCGGGCCGCGCGCGCGATAGTCCAGGCACAACAGACAGTCAATGTTATGGCTTGACAGCACCAGCACCCGATCCAGGCCGGCGTGCAGGCAGGCCGCCGCGCTGAAGTCGTCGGGGTCTTCGAAGGCAGCGGCCAGATCCAGCAGGCTGCCGATCTTCGCCAGCGGCGACAGATACCGATCCACCAGCACGCATTCCCAATCCACGTAAAGATCGGAGGGAAAGCGGGTCCGCGGCACCCAGCACCAGCCGGTGTCGCCGCCGTCCTGGGCACTGTAGAGCTGCTTGAACAACGCCGGCAGGCGCACGCCCAGGCGCGCTTCGGTGGCAGCCAACACAGAGGCGTCCGCAGCGGCCCCGCCGTCGTTCCAGTACCCGGCACCGCTCCAGAACGTGGTCAACGCGGGCGGCTGCGGCTGCCAACGCACCACATCCCCATCGTGCTTGGCCTGCAGGGCGGGCGACCAGTAGTGGACATCGACCAACTGCGACAGCAGAGCGTCCACGTTGGCGAACTCCGCCAGCCTGCGATTATTGCCTGCGTCGACATAGACCACGGTGGGCTCAACATCGGATGCGGAGTAGTCCAGGCACAGCGCGCGGCTGGGCGTGCGGTCATCGGCGGCAATGACGATCAGGCGGCCGTCATCGCTACCGGCAGCCAGACCGGCAAATGCGTCATCGCGGTAGTCCTCGCGAGCGCGCACCTGTGCGAAGGAAAACAATTCCGCACTGCCAAGCAGGCGTGCACGCGGGATCAGCCATTCGGCCTTAAGCCAGTTGTCCGGTTCCTCAAGCGACTGGCCACGCGCCATCTGCACAGCGCCGCCGTCATAGCGTGCATACAGGCTGCGCAGCCACGCCGGCAGACGTACACCGAGCCGCGCCTGCGCCGCTGCGATGGCGGCCTCGCTCGCCGGCACGCGCCCGAGGTTGAGCGCTTCGTCCCAGAAGGTGGCCAGGCTCGGCGAACGACCGTAGATCATCCACTTGAGCGCTGCCATGCTCAGATCTCCACTTGCGCGCCCAGCTCGACCAGGCGGTTGCCGGGGATGCGGAAGAAGCCGGTGGCCGGGGCGGCGTTGCGATGCATCAGCGCGAACAGCTTGTCGCGCCAGATCGGCATGCCGCGGTTGGCGCTGGCCACGATGGTCTCGCGGCTGGCGAAGAAGGTGGTGTCCATCGGGTCGAAATGGATGCCGCCCTGGTCACAGGAACGCATCAGCGCCAGCGGCACGTCCGGCGTTTCCATGAAGCCGAAGCGCACATAGACGCGGTAGAACTCGTCGCCGATCGATTCGATCTGCAGGCGCTTGTCCGCCGGCGCGTACGGGATCGGCAAGGTGTCGACGTTGAGGAAGATGTTGCGCTCGTGCAGCACCTTGTTGTGCTTGAGGTTGTGCATCAGCGCATGCGGCACCACCATCGGGTCGGCGGTGAGGAACACCGCCATGCCCGGCACGCGCGCCGGCGGGGCGAGCATCAGGCCCGGCAGGAAGCTGTCGATGCGGATGCCGTCCTTGCGGATTTCCTCGCGCAGCAGCGCGCGACCGCGGCGCCAGGTGCGCATCAGGGTGAACACCACGATGCCCAGCGCCAGCGGGAACCAGGCACCCTGCAACAGCTTGGCGCCGTTGGCGATGACGAAGGCCAGCTCGATGAAGAAGAACACCACGCACAGCGGCAGCACCCAGTTGCGCCAGCGCGGCCACAACGAGCGCGCCACCAGCGCCAGCAGCAGGGTATCGATCAGCATGGTCATCGACACCGAGATACCGTAGGCCACCGCCAGATTGGTGGAACTGCGGAAGATCAGCACCAGCGCGATCACCATCACCATCAGCAGCCAGTTGATGCCGGGCACGTAGATCTGGCCGATGGTGGTGCGCGAGGTGTGCTTGATCAGCATGCGCGGGATGTAGCCCAGCTGCATCGCCTGGCGGGCCACCGAATAGGCGCCGGTGATGACCGCCTGCGACGCGATCACGGCCGCCAGCGTGGCCAGGATGATCATCGGATACAGCGCCCAGCCCGGCACCGCTTCGAAGAACGGGTTCTTCAGTGCGGAGGGGTGATTGAGCACCAGCGCGCCCTGCCCCAGGTAGTTGAGCAGCAGCATCGGCAACACGAAGAAATACCAGCCATGGCGGATCGGCTTGGCGCCGAAGTGGCCCATGTCCGCATACAGCGCTTCACCGCCGGTCACCGCCAGCACCACTGCGCCCAGGATGAACACCCCGTGCCAGCCGTGCTCCATGAAGAAGCGGATCGCCCACCAGGGGTTGAAGGCCTTCATCACTTCCGGCGCGTCGACGATGTTCCAGGCGCCGATCGCCCCCAGCGACAGGAACCACAGGCAGGTGATCGGGCCGAACACCTTGCCGACCTTTTCGGTGCCGAAGCGCTGCACCATGAACACCACCAGCAGCACGATCACGGTGATCGGCACGATGAAGGGATGCAGGCTGGGCGCGGCGATTTCCAGGCCTTCGACCGCGCCCATCACCGAGATGGCCGGGGTGATCACGCCATCGCCGAAGAACAGCGAGGCGCCGAAGATGCCGAGAATGCCGACCACGTACGCCGAGCGCGACCCGCTGCGCAGGGTGCGCTGGGTCAGCGCCATCAAGGCCATGATGCCGCCCTCGCCCTCGTTGTCGGCGCGCATGATGATGGTGACGTACTTGAGCGTCACCGTGACCATCAGCGCCCAGAACGCCAGCGACAGCACGCCCAGCACGGTGTCGTGGTCGCTGGTCAGCCCGTAGTGCGGCGAGAACGCCTCCTTGAGGGTGTACAGCGGACTGGTACCGATATCGCCGAAGACGACGCCGATGGCGCCGATGACCAAGGCCATATGGCTATTGGCAGGCGCATGGCCGTGGCCAGCTGCGGAAGTGGGGGTCTGGGACATGAAGTGGGCAGGGTATCGCCAAGTGGCGTGAAGGAGAGGAGGACGGCGCGACCTAACGCAGCGCGGCCTGGAGGGCCTTGCGAATGACCGTGGCGACTTCGTCGCCTTCTGCCCCGGCCTCGCGTGCCATGCGTGCGGCCTCGGCCGGCTTGTAACCCAGTTGCTGCAAGGCCACCGTGGCTTCGGACACCGCATCCGGGCCAAGCTGGCCGGTGATCGGCGCGCCACTGCTGAAGTCAGCGGCGCGGTCGCGCAGCTCCACCACCATACGCTCGGCGGTCTTCTTGCCGATGCCGGGGATGCGGGTCAGCGCGGTGATGTCGCCGCTGGTGATCAGGCGGGCGAACTCGTCCACGCTGACCCCGGACAGTACCGCCAGCGCGATCTTGGCGCCGATGCCGGTGACCTTCTGCACGTCGCGGAACAGCCTGCGCTCGCCTTCGCGCAGGAATCCGTACAGCGACACGCTGTCTTCCTTCTGCGCGTAGTGGGTGAACAGGATCACGTCGCGGCCGACATCGGGCAGGTCGTAGAAGGTGCTCATCGGCGCCTCCAGCTCATACCCCACCCCACCGACATCGATCACCAGCCACGGCGGCTGCTTGTAGGCCAGCAGCCCGCGCAGGCGGCCGATCATTGGGCACCTCCAAGGAGATGCCGGGATTGGGCATTGGGGATTGGGGATTGGTTAGTTCCCTCGCGGCCGTTGACAACGGCCGCGTACAGCCCGATCAGCTCAGCGCGAACGGACCTGCCGTTGCCAATCCCCAATCCCGACTCCCGACTCCCGATTCTCATTTCTTGCGGCTCCAGGCCTGTTGGGTATTGACGCCCAGGCGCTGCGCGGTGGCGCGCACGTGGGCGTGAGTGATGGCGACCGCCAGTGCGTCGGCGGCGTCGGCCTGCAGCTTGCCTTTCAGGTTGAGCATGATGCCGACCATGTGCTGCACCTGCACCTTGTCCGCCCCGCCCTTGCCGACCAGCGCCAGCTTGATCTCGGTGGCAGCGTACTCGTGCACCGGCAGATCGCGCAGCACCACTGCGCAGATCGCCGCGCCGCGCGCGTGGCCCAGCTTGAGCGCGGAATCGGCGCTCTTGCCCATGAACACCTTCTCGATCGCCACTTCCTGTGGCCGGTAGGTCTCGATCACCTCGCCCAGCCCGTGCAGCAGGCGCTTGAGCCGCTGCGCGAAGTCGCCCTCGCCCAGCAGCACCAGCGGCGCATGATAGACATGCCGGCTGCGACCGCTCTCGTCGACGTCGATGATGCCGAGCCCGGTGCGCTGGGAGCCGGGATCGATGCCGAGGATGCGGGTCATTGAAACGCCGGGATTGGGGATTCGGGATTCGGGATTGGTGACGCACCTGCCGTGCGGCGATCGCATTGCTGTTGCGAATCCCGAATAACGAATCCCGCCATCCCGGCCATCATCAGGCGCCGAGCGCCGCTTGATCGACGTTCGAATAGACGTCCTGGACATCGTCCAGGTCTTCGAGCATGTCGAGCAGCTTGCGGACCTGCACGGCGGTGTCGCCGTCCACGGCGATGTCATTTTCGGCGCGGAAGGTGATTTCGGCGTGCGCCGGCTCCAGGCCGGCGGCGGTCAGCGCCTGCTTGACCTGGGCAAAGGCGTCCGGGGCGGTCAGCACGTCGATGGCGCCGTCTTCCGGGTAGACCACCACATCGTCGGCGCCGGCCTCGATCGCCGCGTCGGTGAGGGTGTCTTCGTCGGTGCCGGCGGCAAAGCTCAGCACGCCCAGGCGCTTGAACATGAAGGCCACCGAGCCGTCGGTGCCCATGTTGCCGCCGCACTTGCTGAAGGCATGGCGCACATCGGCCACCGCGCGCACGCGGTTGTCGGTCAGGCAGTCCACGATCACCGCCACGCCGCCGGGGGCGTAGCCCTCGTAGCGCACTTCCTCGTACTCCACGCCTTCCAGCTCGCCGGTGGCTTTCTTGATGGCGCGCTCGATCACGTCCTTGGACATGTTCGCCGACAGACCCTTGTCCACCGCCACGCGCAGGCGCGGGTTATTGGACGGATCGCCACCGCCGCCGCGCGCGGCGACGCTGATCTCGCGAATGATTTTGGTGAACATCTTGCCGCGCTTGGCGTCGGAGGCGTTCTTGCGGCCTTCGATGGAGGGGCCTCTACCCATGGGTGGTTCCAGACTGGCTTGGATGACAGGGCGCGGATTTTACCTGATTGCTCGCCCGCACCGGGGCGGCGGCGTTCAGTGGCGGAACCGGCCCTGGCGCAGGAAGCGCAGCACCTGCTGCGCCGCCTCGGGTGAGCGCAACAGGCCGCTGTGGCTGGCCTGCACCACGCAATGGTCGCGCAGCCCGGGCAGGCGGGTTTCGGCCAGCGCCACGGTGCCGTCCGAGCTGCCGTCCAGCGGCGCCAGCCATCGCCCCACCCCGCGCGCGACAGTGCCGGCGATCTGGCCGATCTCCGCCTCGCCCTCCCATTGCACGACACCGTGCTGCAGCAAGGCCGCGCTGCGCCCCAGCGCCCAACGCCCGCCGCGACGGGCCAGGCCGCGCGCGGCGGCGCTGCCGCACAACGGCGAGCCCAGACAGACCACGCGGCGCACCGGCAATTCGGGCGCGGCGCGCAGGGCCTGCAGCGCGACCAGCCCGCCCAGGCTGTGGCAGACCAGCAATTGCGCGCCGGTCGCCTGCAGGCGTTCGATCAGCCGTGGCACGGCCCGTTCGGGTCCGCCAAGCACACTGGCGTAGCCGAACAGCGCCGGCGCCAGGCCCTCGGCACGCAGCCGGCGCGCGAGCGGCAACAGCCAGTGCGCGGTGTTCCAGATGCCGTGCACCAGCAGCACGTCGGCGGTCGCGGCGCTCGCCCGCTCACGCAGGATGCGTTGGGAGTGACCCGGGATGAACGAGGATGCGCCGGACAAGGAGGTCATGACCGCGACTTGGCGCCGGCTTCAGGTGAGCGCGACGGCGTGCCGGATCTGCAGTGAGTCAGGTGCGCGCGAATCAACGCCACCCGCGCCGGGCCGGCAGACCGGCAACCGATTGGCGCCGGCAACCGTGGTCGCAGGCCGCGCCAGCCGGGCATCGGCGCGCCGTTCAATCGGCCGCAATGCGCGGGGTGCGGCGCAGGATGAATTCGCGGTCGAGGATCTTGCCGACCGGGAAATCGTATTCGCCGACCTTCTCGAACCCGTAGCGGGCGTAGAAGCGCTGCGCGCCGAAATTCTCCGACCACACGCCAATCCACAACGTGCGCGGACCGTCGCGCTCCAGCCAGTCCAGCGTGGTCTCGAACAGGCGGCTGCCCCAACCGCTGTTCTGGTAGTCCTTCAACAGATACAGCCGCTTGAGCTCACCGTCGCCGGGACGCACGTCCTGGTGCGGCAGCCCGCAGGGGCCGGCGGCAGCGTGGCCGACCAGCAGGTTGTCCATCTCCAGCAGCCAGATCGCATAGTCCGGGTGCGCCAGCACGATGCGCGCGCGCTCGACCGCATAGGTCTCCTGCAGGAAGCCGTGCAGATCCTCCTGCGGGTAGAGATGCCCGAAGGTTTCGGTAAAGGTCTGCGCAGCCAGCAGCGACAAGGCTTCGGCATCGTCCGGTGTGGCGCGGCGGATGCGGGTCATGCGGGCGTCTCGTGCCGGGTGGACGTGGCAGCTTCGCGCATGCGGTGGTGGGGTCGCAAGCGGGGATTCGGGATTCGGGATTCGGGATTCGGGATTCGGGATTCGGGAATCGGGAATCGGGAATCGGGAATCGGGAATCGGGAATCGGGAATCGGGAATCGGAAGAGCATCTGCGATCCGATACGCGTTTGCGGGCCGGCGCGGCGTGGACTGCGCGCAGTGCGTTGTTGAGGGCGAGCGCGGGGCAAGGCCCTGCGTCGCGGCTGCGGCAGACGCCGCCGGCGTGGGCATCGATCGTTGAGCGGGGGCGCGATGCGCCCGCGCCATCCCTGCATGCGACACGCTGCGCGGCGCAGCGTGCCGGATGCACGGCCACGCTGGGGTGGCCGTGTGGGCGGCAGGTCAGACCTGCTTGGGGCGTACCTGCACGTGCACTTCGGCCAGCTGATCGGCGGCGATCGGCGACGGGGCGTCGGTCATCAGGTCCTGTGCGCCGGTGGTCTTGGGGAACGGGATGACGTCGCGGATGGAGTCGGTGCCTGCCATCAGCGCCGCGATGCGGTCGATGCCGAAGGCGATGCCGCCGTGCGGCGGTGCGCCGTAGTTGAGCGCATCCAGCAGGAAGCCGAACTTGGCGCGCGCTTCCTCGGCGCCGATGCCGAGCAGTTCGAACACCGCGCTCTGCATGTCCGGGCGGTGGATACGGATCGAGCCGCCGCCGATTTCGTTGCCGTTGAGCACCATGTCGTAGCCGCGCGACACCGCGGTGCGGGCATTGGCGCGCAGGTCGGCGATGTCGTCCACCGCCGGCGCGGTGAAGGGGTGATGCAGGGCGACGTAGCGCTGCGCCTCCTCGTCCCACTCGAACATCGGGAAATCGGTGACCCACAGCGGCGCCCAGCCATCGGCGATCAGGTTGAAATCCTTGCCGGCCTTCAGGCGCAGCGCGCCCATGAAGTCGGACACCTTGTTGTAGCCGCCGGCACCGAAGAACACGATGTCGCCGTTGCCGGCCCCGACGTGCTTGAGCAGCGCAGCGAAGGCGTCTTCGCCGAAGAACTTGGCGATCGGCGAGCTGACTTCGCCGCTCTCCGACAGCTTGACGTAGGCCAGGCCCTTGGCGCCGTACTTGGCGGCGTGGGCGGCGTATTCGTCGATCTGCTTGCGCGACAGCGTGGCGCCACCGGGGATGCGCAGCGCGGCCACGCGGCCGTCGGCATCGTTGGCGGCGGCGGTGAACACCGGGAACTCGCTGGTCTTGACCAGTTCGGCCACGTCGACCAGTTCCAGCGCGATGCGCAGGTCCGGCTTGTCCGAGCCATAGCGACGCATCGCCTCTGCCCAGGTCATGCGTGGGAACTGCGCGGCCAGTTCGACGTCCACCACTTCGGCGAAGATGGCGCGGATCATGTCTTCGACGAAATCCTGCACGTCGCGCTCGCGCACGAAGGCGAATTCCATGTCGAGCTGGGTGAATTCCAGCTGGCGGTCGGCGCGCAGCGCTTCGTCGCGGAAGCAACGCGCGATCTGGTAGTAGCGGTCGAAGCCGGCCACCATCAGGATCTGCTTGAACAGCTGCGGGCTCTGCGGCAAGGCGTAGAACTCGCCCGGATGCATGCGCGCCGGCACCAGGAAGTCGCGCGCGCCTTCCGGGGTGGCCTTGGTCAGGATCGGGGTCTCGATGTCCTGGAAATCGCGTGCGTCCAGGTGCCGGCGCAGCGCCTGCACCAGCTTGATGCGAGTGCGCTGCATGCGCTGCATTTCCGGACGGCGCAGGTCCAGATAGCGGTACTTCAGGCGCGTCTCCTCGCCCGGGTTCTCGTGCGCGTGGAACGGCAGCGGCGCGGCCTTGTTGAGGATGCTGATGCGGGTGGCGATCACTTCCACCTTGCCGGTGCGCAGCTTGTCGTTGACCGCGTGCCGCGCACGCACCACGCCTTCGACCTGCAGCACGTCTTCGTAGCCGAGGCTGGCGGCCACCTTGAACAGCTCGGCACTGGCGTCGTCGCCGGCCACCGGTTCCACCGTCACCTGCACGATGCCTTCGTGGTCGCGCAGGTCGATGAAGCACACCCCGCCCAGGTTGCGGGCCACGTCGGTCCAGCCGGCGAGAGTGACGGTTTGGCCGATCAAGGTCTCATCGACCAGGCCGCAGAAGTGGGTACGCATCGAAAGCTCCGCTGAAAAACCCGACACAGGACAGCGCCGGAGAGCCGGATATTCTGGGGCCGGCGGGCGGCAGGAGCAAATCGGCGGGCGCTCATGGCCGCTTAAGTCAGGGCCCGGCTGAATAGGCGCCAGACCCTTCCGCACCAAGGACGCCACGATGCTGCGCACCGCCCTGCTGCTCTCCGGCTTCGGCCTGATCACCCTGACCGGCCTGCTGACCAGCGCGCCTGCCGCCGCGCAGGACCGCGGCTGGAACGGCCCCAGCATCACCTGCTCCAGCAACGACAACCATCGCCGCGAGTGCGATACGCCGTTCCGCGGCCGCGCGGTACTGGTCGAAAACATCTCAGGCACGCGCTGCATCGAAGGCCGCAACTGGGGCAGCGAGCGCGGCCGCGTCTGGGTCGACAACGGCTGCCGGGCGCGCTTTGTCGATGGCCGCAACGGCGGCGGCTGGGGCGGCAACGGTGGACCCGGCGGCGGGGTGGCCGGCACGGTGCGCTGCGAGAGCAACGACCAGCGCCAGAAGATCTGCGACACCGGCTGGCGCCGCGCCATGCTGGTGCGCCAGCTGTCCAATACGCCCTGCGTGGAAGGCCGCAACTGGCGCCAGGACGGGGGCCGGATCTGGGTGGACGACGGCTGCCGGGGCGAGTTTGCACAGGCACGCGGCGGCGGCTGGGACCGGGGTGACGGCGGCTACGGTGGCCGCGACGACCGCCCGCGCAACGATTACGCCATCACCTGCGCCAGCGACGACCGCCGTCTGCGTACCTGCGGCTGGGATGGCCGCTATGGCCGCCCGGTGCTGACCCGCCAGCTGTCCGACACCCGTTGCGAAGAAGGCCGCAGCTGGGGGTACGACGAGCGCCGCGCGACGGTGTGGGTCAACGATGGTTGCCGGGCACGCTTCGAGGCGCGTTGAAGCAGCGAACAGGCGCGCCGCGCGCGGCTGGGTCCAGGGGTTGGGACTTCCGCCCTGCCAGCGGCTGCGGCGCGCTGGTCCGGCTCAGGCGGGGTCGGCCGCGGGCTTGGCAGCAGGCTTGCTCTCGGCGGCGGCCGCCGGCTTGGCATCGCCACCGGCGCTGCTGCTCTCGGTGAGGTTTTTCTTCTTCTCGCCCGCCGACTTGAAGTCGGTCTCATACCAGCCGCTGCCGGACAGACGGAACGAGGGCGCGGTGATCTGGCGCTTGATCGTGGCCGCCGCGCAGGCAGGACAGGTCTGCGGATCGGGGTCGGCCATCTTCTGCAGGCGGTCGAAGGCGTGACCGCAGGTGGTGCACTGGAAACCGTAGATGGGCATGGCAGGATCAGCTGAAGACGATGCGGGGCGCAGATTCTAGACGGATGCGGGCGGGCAGGTGCAGTGGGCCGTCTGCGACCCTGCACGCGCGCGAACATCTTGCGGGTGAGAGACATCGATCGATGGTGGCTGGGTGGCGCTTGCGCGCCAGGTGCGCTCGCTCGACATCGCCGTTCCAATCGGCAGAAACACGAGGTCGGAGTGTCGCGCGCGTATCGAAGATCGCAGCCTACGCATCGAGCAGTCATCAAATCGGCGTGATCTCGCGAACCGCGCAGAGAGATGAGGCAACCATCCCGCACGCCACAAACTCACGCTTTGCATCGGCCTGACCTCACACCGGCCGCTATCGAGAGCCACTGAGCCAGGTCGTTTCGATCAAGCCGCACAATCCGGGCTGCTACACTCGAACACGTGATCGACGCGCCTCTCCCCCCACGAGGACCGCATCCATGTTGCGGCTGACTGCCTTATTGCTGGGCGTTGCCCTGTTGCTAACCGGCAGCGGGCTGCTCGGCACCTTGCTTGCCGTGCGCGGTGGCCAGGCCGGTTTCGATGCGCGTGCGCTGGGCCTGATCATGTCCGGGTATTTCGCCGGCTTCTTTCTCGGCACCTTTTTCGCACCGCCGCTGATTCGGCGTATCGGGCATATCCGCGCATTCGCCTTTTACGCGGCGCTGGCGGCGATTGCCGTGTTGCTGCATCCGATCTGGTTGAACGCCTGGGGCTGGGGCCTGCTGCGCCTGGTCACCGGCGCGGCACTGGTCGGTCTGTACACGGTGATCGAAAGCTGGCTCAACGCCGAGCCGGACGCGCGTCGGCGCAGTCGGGTGTTCTCGGTGTACATGGCGATCAACCTGTCGGCGTTGGCGCTGGGCCAGATCCTGCTCACTGCAGGCGATGCGGGCGCACCGGCGATGTTCACGCTGACGGCAATCCTGATCTGTGCGGCGGTGATGCCGGTGATGACCACGCGCCTGATTCCGCCCGAAGTGCCGCACGTCTCGCGGCTGCGCCTGAAAACGCTGTATGCGTTGGCGCCGGTGGCGACCATCGGCGCGGGACTGTCGGGCCTGGCGATGGGGGCGTTCTGGGGCTTGTTGCCGGTGTACGCCAACCGCATCGGGCTGGATGCCGATGGCGTGGCGATGTTCATGCTCACCGCCATCATCGGCGGCGCGGTGTTGCAGTGGCCGATCGGGCGCATCAGCGATGGCCATGACCGGCGCATCGGCCTGGTCACGATCAGCGTGCTGGCAGCCGGCATTGCGATCGCCGCCGCGGTACCGATGGTGCAGGCACAGACACACCTGTTGTTCGTGCTGTTCTTCGTCTACGGCGGGTTGGCGTTCTCGCTGTATCCGTTTGCGGTGGCGCACATGCTCGACTACCTGCCGCGCGAAGATCTGCTCTCCGGCTGCAGCAGCCTGCTGCTGGTGCATGGCGTGGGCGCAGCGATCGGTCCGGCCCTGGCCGGCGGCGCAATGCAGAAATTCGGGCCAGCGGCACTACCGGTGTATTTCGCGGTGATGCTGCTGGCGCTGTCCGGATTTACGCTGACCCGCCTGCTGCGCTTCACGCGCCGCCGCACCCATCCGATCTCGTTCCGCCCGATGCTGCGCACCACGCCATCGGCGCTGGAGTTGATGCCGGAAACACAACAGGCCGAAGCACCGCCGCACGTCAAGGGCGGCTGACACACCTGTTTCGCCGTCGTCAGTCGCTGCGCTGCTAATCATGTGATCTGCGGCGTTGCTGCAGGGGCGCCCTTGCCCGCCCACCATCGCGGGGGCGCCGCACGGCGGAGCAGCTGGTGGAGGACTTTTTGGATGGATCAGCTATCGAGCGGTCTATCTGTTGCTTGGCTGCAAGGCCCTTGCTCGCCCACCATCGCGGGACACGCCGCAAGGCAGAGCAGATGGTGGAGGACTTTTTGGATGGATCAGCTATCGAGCGGTCTATCTGCCGCTTGGCTGCAAGGCCCTTGCCCGCCCACCATCGCGGGACACGCCGCAAGTACGTCCTTGTAGGCTCTTACGCGGCATCCATGCCGCGTAAGGTCCCGCGACGGTGAGCGGACAAGGACCAGTCAAGTTGGTCGGTGTGCATGGTTAAGAGCAGTGCGTGATGCGCGTTGCTCGATACTGGTGTGCCGCTCGAAGCCCGACACACGTGCGACGACCGACTTTTCAAGCGACTACCAACCAACTTCCTGGTGCGGTGTTCCTTACCGGTTGCGGGCCCCTCGGCGGCATGGATGCCGCCAAGGGGCCTCCACGGACGGATTCACGGCGTGTCCCGCAAGTGGTGAGGGCACCGCGCACTCGACTTACCAGGCTCTTGACCTGAGCACTTGAGTGCATCTACAACAACGCGACGACTCGAAACCGCTTGTCTTGAAGTGGAGACAACGCCGCGACACGAAACTCCGGGTGTCTTGCAACAGCGCGGCCCGGAAACATCCAGACAGCGCTGAATCGCCATCGTCCCGACGTTAGGACTTCCCAAGTCCATCTGGTGATCCCGGCCACACCTTTAGCGCGGTCATCATCACGCAATGCAAGCGCGGCAGTCTTTGCGGACCCTCCCCGCTTGTTGGATTGCAATGGATTCGACGTCCTCCTCGCGCGTGCGCCGTCCGGCCACGCTCGCCTTGTTGCTGGTTCCGCTCACCCTGCCCGCTTATGCGCAACAAGTCCCCGATGGCGCAGCGTCTGGCCCGGCTGCGGCCGAACCGGGTAGCGCTGGCGAACAGGTGTCCACGCTGGACCAGGTGCAGGTGGTCGGCCAGGCGATGACGTATTCCAAGACCAACGTCAGCAAGGAAATGCTGGACCGCCAGTTCGTGCTCGGCAGCGTCAACGATGCGCTCAACGAACTGCCCGGCGTGGTGGTCACCGAGGCCGATGCCTTCGGCTCGTCGGATTGGGGCACCCAGATCAGCATGCGCGGCTTTGTCAGCAACCGCGATACCCAGCAGATCGGCACCACCATCGATGGCGTGCCCAATGGCGGTTCGGCGTATGGCGGCGGCTCCAAGGCCAACCGTTTCATCGACATGCCGGACCTGGAAACGGTGGAAGTCAGCCAGGGCACCGCTGACATCGCCTCGCGCTCCAACGAAGCGCTGGGCGGCACCTTGAACTATCTCACCGGCGAGCCGCTGGAAGAGCAGCGCGTGCGCGTGATCGGCGGCATCGGCGACAACCAGGCGCGCAAGTATTACGCGCGCTACGACACCGGCCTGCTCGGCGGCAACACACGCGCCTGGGTCAGCGGCTCGTCGGCACGCAACGACGATTGGATCGACGGCAGCGGCCACACCAGTCGCGATCACCTGGCCGGCAAGTTCGTCAGCATCCTGGACAAGTGGACGCTCAGCGGCTACGCCTCCTACGACGATGCCGACGAATCCGAATACACCAGCGTGACACCCGAGCAGTTCGCGCGCGACCCCGAGCACGATCTGTTGACCGGCACGCTCACCGGCATTCCGTACCTGGACCAGAACTACCGCTCCGGCTCGCGTGCGCTGCGCAAGAACACCTTTGGCTACCTGCGTGGCGCCTTCGATGGCGGCAACGGCTTCAAGACCACGCTGACCGGCTATGCGCATCGCATGCAGGGCCGCGGCGACTGGATTCCGCCGTATCTGGTCGATGTCACCAACGATGGCGCCGGCGCGCCGGAATCCGAAGCGCGCGGCGGCAACACCGTGTACGCCGGCAGCGACCTGGGCAAGCTGTATTACCTCACGCCCGGCGGCGCGGCCGCGACCATGCTGGCCGGCTGCGCCGGCAGCGATGCGGTGCCGGCCGAATCCAACCCGGCGTGCTATCCGGCCGGCTCGGTGCCGGTGCAGTCGTATCGGCACAGCCACTACGACAACCACCGCGCTGGCGCGATGGCCGATGTGGAATGGCGCGCCGATCTCGGCGCCATCGACAACACCGTGCGCGCCGGCGCCTGGCTGGAGCGCTACGACCGCAGTGTCACCCGCGACTGGCATCGCCTGCTCAACGTCGGCACCAACATCAGCTTCGATCATCAGCCGTACTGGGTGCAGTTCAAGGACAACTACCAGACCGACGAGCAGATGTATTACGTCGAGGACGTGATGCGCTACGGCGCCTTCGCCTGGCGCGTAGGCGTCAAGCAGTTCTTCGTCGACCAGACCCGCGACCGCCGCATCGGCGATGCGCAGCATGTGGAATCGGATTCGCATTCGGACCCGCTGCTGTCGGCCGGCCTGACCTGGACCACACCGGTGCAGGGCCTGGAAGCCTTTGCAGGTTACTCGCAGAACTTCGCTGCGATTCCGTCCGGCGTGCTCGGCGAGACCGACCCGGTCGCACTGAGCCGCGTGCAACCGGAGACCGCCGACAACGTCGAACTCGGCCTGCGCATCAGCCGCTGGCCGTTGACCGGCAGCGTGACCCTGTACGACATCCGCTTCGACAACCGCATCGTCTATGTGCCGGCCAACTTCGTCACCGGCATCGACTACCTGGGCGAAACCGACGGCGTGTACGAGAACTTCGGCGGCGTGCATGCGCGCGGCGTGGAAGCGGCACTGGGCTATGGCTGGGACAACGGCTGGCGCATCAACGGTGCCTACACCTACAACAAGGCCGATTACCTGGGCAGCGGCGACGCCGCACGCGATACCGCGCTGGAGATCACCCCGGGCGCGCAGGTGATCGGCCAACCGCGCAACACCCTGGTGATGTCGGCGGACTGGCGCGGCCAGGCGTGGCGCTTCGGTGTGTCCGGGCGCTATCTGGGCAAGCGCTACCTGGATGCCTCCAACCGCGCCGCACTCGATGGCGTGACCACCTTCGATGCCAACCTCGGGGTGGAGCTGTCGCAGCTGTCGTCGCAGCTCAAGGGCCTGCAGCTGGCGCTCAACGTCAGCAACCTCACCGACAAACGCTACCTGGAAGGCGTGGACGGCAGCGACAGTGCCTTTATCGCCGCGCCACGCACGGTCGGGCTGACGTTGACGCTGGATCTCTAACGTCGGCGGCGCATTGCCGACCTGCGCGGGATAGGCTTTGCGATGTACTGGAGCGGATCGGGCTGAAGACACGCCACCCGATCCGCCCCCTGCATCGCCTGCCACACAGGTGCAAACGGAGAGGATCGGCGGTGTTGCAAGCGCAAGACAATAAAGCCGCTGACGCGTCGGTTACGCTCAGCCCGCTCCAACGCAGACAGGATGGGAGCGCCAACCAGGTGACACGATGATCGACCTTCCCCGCCGCCGCGTTCTGCAGACCGGGCTTGCCAGTGCCGCCGCCGCGCTGCTGCCCCCCAGCATCGCGCGGGCCGCCGCCATCGCGCCGGACCGCCGCACCGGCACGCTGGAGGATCTGCAGCATGTGGTGATCCTGATGCAGGAAAACCGCGCCTTCGATCATTACTTCGGCAGCCTGCCCGGCGTGCGCGGGTTCGGCGATCGTTTTCCGATTCCCGCACCGCCGCTACCGGGCGCGCCCGCGCGCACGGTGTGGCTGCAGCCCAGCGAGGACGGCCGCCAATGGCTGACGCCGTTCGCGCTGGATACGGCAGCGCAATTCGGCTTCATGCGCGTGCAAGGCACGCCGCATAGCTGGGTGGATGCGCAACGCGCCTGGGATCACGGCCGGCTCGGCCACTGGGCCGCCGCCAAGCACAACCATGCGCTGGGCTATTACCGGCGCGCGGATATTCCGTTCCAGTACGCGCTCGCCGACGCCTTCACCATCTGCGATGCGTACCACGCCTCGATCCAGACCGGCACCAATTCCAATCGCGTGTTCCTGTGGAGCGGCGGCAACGACCCGCAGGCGCGTGCCGGTGGCCCGGTGATCGGCAACTCGCACGACAACTTTGCGGAGCTGGGCGGTTTCCCCGACTCCTACCGCTGGACGACCTACGTCGAGCAGCTACAGAACGCCGGCGTGTCCTGGCAGATTTATCAGGACATGCGCGACAACTTCACCGACAACCCGCTGGCGGGCTTTGCGCCATTCCGGCAGGCCTTCACTGCCGCGCCCGGGCACGATGCGCAACTGCGCGCGCGTGGCGTGAGCACGCGCGGTGTCGAGCAGCTGCGCGCCGATGTGCTGGGCGGGCAACTGCCATCGGTGAGTTTCATCATTGCCGATGCGGCCGGCAGCGAACACCCTGATCCCTCCAGCCCAGCGCAAGGCGCAGCCTACACTGCACGCGTGCTGGATGCGCTCACCGCCGACCCGCAGGTATGGAGCCGCACCGCACTGCTGCTGATGTTCGACGAGAACGACGGCTTTTTCGATCACATGCCGCCGCCGGCGCCGCCGTCGCCGGACCCACGCGCGGCCGGCGGCCTTGCCGGCGCATCCAGCATCGCCACCGACGACGATTACCACCGCCACCCGGCACCGGGCGAACAGAAAGTGGATCTGCCCGAGCTGCGCGGCCGCCCCTATGGCCTGGGTCCGCGCGTGCCGCTGTACGTGATCTCGCCGTGGAGCCGCGGCGGCTGGGTGGACTCGCAGGTGTACGACCACACATCGGTATTGCGGCTGCTGGAACGCCGCTTCGGCGTGCCCGCACCGGAGATCACACCGTGGCGGCGCGCAGTCTGTGGCGACCTGGTCAATGCGTTCGATTTCCGCACGGCCGATGCGCGCCCGTTCGCCGCGGCGCTGCCCGATGTCAGCGCAACCGCAGCGCGCGCGGCAGCCCTGCGCGAACACGCACTGCCGCCCTTGCCTGCCGCGTTGCAACCGCCGCAGCAGCCCTTCGGTACACGCCGTTCGCGGGCGCTACCGTATCGCCAAAGCGTGGAACTGGCCGCGTTGCCCGAGCGTGGCCAGGTGAGGCTGCGCATGTCCAACGCGGGTGCTGCGGTGGTCCTGCATGTCTACGACCGCTTTGATCTTGCGGCGATTCCGCGCCGTTACACCGTAGGGAGCGGCGCAGCAGTGGATGCCACGTGGACCACCGACGATGGCCGTTACGATCTGTGGTTGCTCGGCCCCAACGGATTCCATCGTCACTACCGTGGCGATCTGAGTGCACCGTTGCTGGTGACCGAGATCACCCAGGATGCAAACGATCCCGCGGCCGTGTCGTTATCGCTGCGCAATGCCGGCAGCACTGTCGTGCAGGTGGAGCTGCAACCGGCCGCATATTCAGCCGCGCAGCCGCACGAGCGCCTGAGCGTTGCACCCGGCACCACCGAGCGGCGCCGTTGGAAAGCGGCGGCAACTGGCGGCTGGTACGACCTGTGGGTGCACCACGACGGCGCAGCCCAGCGCTTGGCCGGGCGTATCGAAACCGGCGCAGACAGCGTCAGCGACCCGGCCATGGGCGGGCCGGCGCGGCTGCAGCAAGACCTGCCTTTGCCGATCGGCGCACCCGGCTGAGCCTTGCAGTGAGAACGCAGGCTGCTGCGTGCTCAGCATGCTTGCGCACGGTGCCGCTCAGTGCGCGTCGGCCGCATCCAGCATGCCAATCGTTCCCACTCACACGCGACATAACGCGGGAGGCAGCGGGTCGTTGCGCTCACCCCACCATGCTGTCGCGCACCGCGGCCGCCACTGCCTTCAACGCCGCGTCGCGCGCATCGCTGTCGACGCTGGCGCCATTCAAGTACGCGGTGAGCAGCAATGGCGCCTTGCCTGCCGGTGGCCAGATGATGGCGATGTCGTTGCGGGTGTCGCTGCCGTTGCTGCCGGTCTTGTCGCCGATCTTCCAGCCGCGCGGCAGGCCGGCGCGCAGGCAGGTATCGCCGGTGCGGTTGTCGATCATCCAGTCGGTCAGCTGCTTGCGCGAGGCCAGTTGCAGCGCGTTGCCGAGCAGCAGGGTGCGCAAGGTGGCGGCCATTGCCGCTGGCGTGGTGGTGTCGCGCAGGTCGCCCGGGGCAAACCGGTTCATCTCCGGCTCGCGGCGATCGCTGCGGGTGTGCGCATCGCCGATGCCGCGCAGGAAGGCGGTCAGTCCGGCCGGGTTGCCGACCAGCGGAAACAGCAGGTTGGCGGCCGGATTGTCGCTGTAGATCATCGTGGCCCGGCAGAGCTCGGCCACGCTCAGCGCCCCGCCGACATGGCGCTCGGTGACCGGGGCATGCTCGAGCATGTCGGAGGCACGGATCTTGACCCGTTGCACCAGCGTCAGCTTGCCCTGGTCCACCCGCTGCAAGACTGCCGCAGCCAATACAAATTTGAAGGTGCTGCACATCGGAAAGCGCTCGTCCTCGCGCTGGCCGAGGCGCCTGCCGGTGGCGCTGTCGAGCAGGCTGATGCCCAGGCGGCCGCCGGTGCGGCGTTCGATCTCCGCCCACTGCGCCCGCAGCACATCGTCCGCCGTCATCGCCGGGGTGAGTGCCCCTGCAGGTCTGGAGGCCGCAAGCAGCACGCCCGCGCCGGTTGCGTACAGGAATTGTCGACGGTTCAACATGCAGCAGCCTCCCGGTGAGAGCCCGCAGTATCGGCGCATGCCAGCCACCGGACTATTGCGATGTTTCAATCCCTGGCATGAATTGAACTAATCTCTGTGCATGCCCCGGCCCCGTCTTCCGCTCAATGCCCTGCGCGCCTTCGAGGCCGCCGCGCGCCACCAGAACCTGACCCGCGCCGCGAGCGAGCTGTGCGTCAGCCAGGCCGCGCTCAGCCACCAGATCAAGGCGCTGGAACAGCAACTGGGCAGCAGCCTGTTCCACCGCCTGCCACGCGGCGTGGCGCTCACCGACGAGGGCGCGGCGCTGGCACCGGTGCTCGGCGAGGCCTTCGACCGCATTGCGGCGACCCTGGAGCGCTTTGCCGACGGGCGCTATCGCGAGGTGCTCAGCGTCGGCGTGGTCGGCACCTTCGCCACCGGCTGGCTGCTGCCGCGATTGCCAGCGTTTCATGCCGCGCATCCGGATATCGAATTGCGCCTTTCCACCCACAACAACCGGGTCGATCTGGCTGGCGAAGGGCTGGATCTGGCGATCCGTTTTGGCGACGGCGACTGGCAGGGCCAGATCGCCCATGCGCTGATGGAGGCGCCGTTTGCGCCGGTGTGCGCGCCCAGCATGGCGCGGGGCCTGCGCACACCGGCCGATCTGGCCCAACTGCCGTTATTGCGCTCGTACCGTCTGGACGAATGGCCGCAGTGGTTTCGCGCGGCGGGCGTGGCCGAAGTCGCCGCACGCGGGGCGATGTTCGATTCGTCGTTGACGCTGGCCAGCGCGGCGGCCGCCGGTGCCGGCGTGGCATTGTTGCCGTTGCCGATGTTTCGCCAGGATCTGGATGCCGGGCGCCTGGTCTGCCCGTTCCCGATCCAGATCGACGCCGGACGCTATTGGCTCACCCGGCTGCGCTCGCGCCCGGAAGGCGATGCCGATGCACGATTGCGCGACTGGCTGACAACGGAGCAACAGCGCTCCGGTTGAGCGAGCCCGCCGCTGCGCTCAGCGGCGCGCGGATGCCGCGATCCCCTGCACCGCCACGCGGCGAAACGCCTCGTAGTGCGCCCTGTCGGCGAACCAGTGCGGGGCGAACAGCTCGAACAAGCGGTCGTTGTGATACAGCAGCAGCACCCGCTCGTTCTCGCGGTAGCGGATGTAATCGGACCAGGGCCGGCGCAGTCGCCCGTCTGCCCAGGTGATCTCCAGCCCGGTCTCGTCCCACGCAAAGGTGTAGGTATGCCGCAGCGCGGCCTGCTGCGCGTGCAGGCGTTTGATCTTCCGCGGCAAGCCCCAGACGTGCAACACCACCAGGCCGATCAAGCCGCCGCCTCCGGCACCGATCAGCATCGGGCCGATGATTTCGCCGGCCCCGATCAGTTGCAGCAACCCCGCCCCGATCAACAGCAGGACCACCAGGATCACGATCAACAGCTTGGCCGTCTGTCGCGCATGCAGGCGCTGCGCGGCCAGATGGTCTTCCAGACTGATGGTGGCGCTGATCATGTTGCCTACCTCCCTGTGCTTGGCCCCACGCGCATCGTAACGCCTGCGCGTTACGCGCCTTCGATCAACTCCATCCACGCCGCTTCGGCTGTGGCCAGCTGCTGCGCCGTCGCCTCGCGGTCGCGGCCCAGCACCGCCATTTTGTCGGTGTCGGCATAGTTGCCGGGGTTGGCCAGTTCGCGGTCCAGTGCCGCCAGCGCCGCTTCCAGTTCGCCGACGCGCTTTTCCGCGCTGGCCAGCTTGTGCGGGTTGACGGCCTTTTTCGGCGGCAGCGGCTTGGTCGGCGGCGGCGGAGTCGGCGCCACTTCGGCCATCTTCTGCTTGGTGCCCTGCGCGGCCGGGCGGCTGCGCAGCCAGGCGGCGTATTCGTCCAGATCGCCAGCGAACGGCTCGACCACGCCATCGGCCACGCGCCAGAAACTGTCGCAGACCAGGCCGATCAGATGGCGGTCATGCGAGACCATCACGATGGCGCCCTCGAAGTCGCTCAGCGCTTCGGCCAGGGCCTCGCGCATCTCCAGGTCCAGATGGTTGGTCGGTTCGTCCAGCAGCAGCACGTTCGGCTGCTGCCAGGCGATGAGCGCCAGCGCCAGACGCGCGCGCTCGCCGCCGGAAAACCCGTCCACCACTTCGAAGGCGCGGTCGCCGGCGAAGTTCCATTTCCCCAGGAAATCGCGGAACGCCTGATTGGCGCCATCCGGCGACAGCTCGCGGAAGTGATCCATCGGCGACTGGCCCTCGTGCAGCGATTCCACCGTGTGCTGGGCGAAGTAGCCGATCCGCAGATCCGGATGCGCACTGCGCTCGCCCGACAGCGGCTGCAGCTCGCCCACCAGCGTCTTGACCAGCGTTGACTTACCCGCACCATTCGGCCCCAGCAACCCGATCCGGTCACCCGCCTCCAATCCGAATCCGACATCGTGCAACACGGTAATCGCATCGCTGGACCCCAGCTTTTGCGATTCCCCATTCCCGATTCCCGATTCCCGCGGCGCAGCCGCATACCCGCACGCAGCGTGATTCAGCCGGATCAACGAAAACGGCAACCGATTGGGCTGGGCGAACTGGATGCGGAATTCGCGCTCGGCGCGTACCGCCTCGGTGCCGGCCATCTTGGCCAGGCGCTTCATGCGGCTCTGTGCCTGGGTGGCCTTGCTGGCCTGCGCCTTGAAGCGGTCGATGAAGCTCTGCAGATGCGCACGCTCGGCCTGTTCCTTGTCGTGGGCGATCTGCTGCTGACGCAGGTGCTCGATGCGCTGGCGCTCGAAATCGGTATAGCCGCCGACGTACAGCTTGGCGGTGCCGCCGTGCAGATGCAGCGTATGCGTGGCCACGTTGTCGAGGAACTCGCGGTCATGCGAAATCAGCAGCAAGGTGCCCGGGTACTTGAGCAGCCATTGCTCCAGCCACAGCACCGCATCCATGTCCAGGTGGTTGGTCGGTTCGTCCAGCAGCAGCAGGTCGCTGGGCATCATCAGCGCGCGCGCCAGGTTCAGGCGCACCCGCCAGCCGCCGGAGAACGAGGACACCGCGCGGTGATGGGTGTCGGCCGGGAAGCCCAGGCCGTGCAGCAACTTGCCGGCACGCGCCTCGGCGTCGTAGGCGCCGAGCTCGGCCATCTTCTGGTGCGCATTGGCGACCGCTTCCCAGTCCTCGCGCGCAGTGGCTGCGGCCTCTTCCTGCAGGATCGCCGAGACCTCGATGTCGCCGCCGAGCACGAACGACAGCGCCGGATCGGGCAGCGACGGGGTTTCCTGCGAGACGCTGGCGGTGCGCACCTTGCCGGGCAGGTCGACATCGCCCTTGTCCGCTTCCAGTTCGCCCTTGACCGCGGCGAACAGGCTCGACTTGCCGGTGCCATTGCGGCCCACCACACCAACGCGGTAGCCGGCATGCATGGTCAGGTCGACGTTGGACAACAGCAGACGCTCGCCGCGTCGCATGGAGAAGTTGCGCAGGGAAATCATTGATGGACAGTCCGATAGAACGAAAAGGAATGAGCAGATGAGCAGCACTCCTGCGACGCCATTCTAGCGTTAACGAATAATTAGCGCCTTCGGGCTGGCCGTCGTTCCCTTCGCATCGCCGCGACCAGACCCCGCCCAGCCTTGCTGGTCCTGCCTGGACCCCCGTTCGGAGTTGTCATGAATTACCCGTTGTCCACGCTCGCAACCGCCGTCGTTGCGGCGCTGCTCGCCTCCCCCGCCTTCGCCCAGACCGCCACCCCGGCCAGCGCGCCCGCCAATACGCTCGATACCGTCATCGTCACCGGCACCCGCGTCTCCGACCGTACCGTGGCCGAGTCGCAGTCGCCGATCGACATCATCAGCGCCGAGTCGCTGCAGGCCACCGGCACCTCGGAGCTGGCCACCGCGTTGGCCCGCGCGCTGCCGTCGCTGAACTTCCCGCGCCCGGCCCTGAGCGACGGCACCAGCGCGATCCGTCCCGCGCAGCTGCGCGGCCTGTCGCCGGACCAGGTGCTGGTGCTGGTCAACGGCAAGCGCCGCCACACCTCCTCGCTGCTCAACCTCAACGGCACCATCGGCCGTGGCGCCGCGGCAGTGGACCTGAACACCATTCCGGTGGCGGCGATCGCGCGCGTGGAAGTGCTGCGCGACGGCGCCTCGGCGCAGTACGGCTCCGATGCCATCGCCGGTGTGGTCAACATCGTGCTCAAGGGCGCGGAGAAGGGCGGCAGCCTGCAGGCCGGCTTCGGCCAGTATTCGGCCGGCGACGGCAGCAACTACGAGCTGTCCGGCGACACCGGCGTGGCCTACGGCAACGAGCGCGGCTGGCTGCACGTGGCCGCCCAGCTCAACCAGCAGGACCCCACCGACCGCGCGCGCGGCTATGCCGGCGCACCCAGCGCCTCGCAGCCGGCCGTGGGCCAGAAGGCGTTCAAGATCGGCGACCCGGACGTCAACGCGCAGGCGGTGTCGGCCAATACCGAGTTCGCCTTCAGCGACAGCATCACCGGCTACGCCTTCGCCACCGCCAGCAACCGCGACATCACCTCGTTCGCGTTCTTCCGCGCGCCGGGCAGCAGCCAGAACATCCTGTCGGTGTATCCGCAGGGCTTCCTGCCGGAAATCCAGACCTACGCCAAGGACCGCTCGCTGGTGGCCGGCGTGCGCGGTTCCACCGCCAGTGGCTGGGACTGGGATGCCAGCTACAACTACGGCTACAACAAGATCGATTTCCACACCCGCAACACCCTCAACGTCAGCCTGGGGCCGAGCTCGCCGACCTCCTTCTACGATGGCGCGCTGGAGACCACGCAGAACATCGTCAACCTGGACGTCAAGCGCGGCTTCGACTGGGGCCTGGCATATCCGGTGACGGTGGCCTTCGGTGCCGAATACCGCAACGAGAAGTGGAACCAGTCGCCGGGCGAAGTGGGCTCGTATTTCCAGGCCGGCACACTGGCCGGTGGCGCGCAGGGCTTTGGCGGATTCGCGCCCAGCGTGTCCGGGCGATACTCGCGTGACAGCTACGCGCTGTATGCGGACCTGGAAGCCGATTTCACCGACAAGTTCTCCGCCGGCCTGGCCGGGCGCTACGAAGACTTCAACGACTTCGGCAGCCAGGCATCGGGCAAGTTGTCCGGGCGCTATGCGTTCACCGACAAGATCGCGCTGCGCGGCACGGTGGCGTCGGGCTTCCGCGCGCCATCGCTGGCGCAGCAGTATTTCCAGTCCACCAGCACCACCTTCCTGGCCGGCAATCCGAACCCGTTCGAGATCCGCACCTTCCCGGCCGACAGCAACGTGGCGCGCGCGCTGGGTGCAGAGCCGCTGGATGCCGAGACCTCGCTGTCCTACAGCCTGGGCCTGGTGCTGCAGCCGACCGATGCGCTCTACCTCACCGTGGATGCGTACCAGATCGATGTGGACGACCGCATCGTGCTGTCGTCCAACCTCACCGGCACCGGCGTGCGTAACCTGCTCGAAGCGCAGGGCATCTTCGGCATCAACGGCGGACGCTACTTCACCAATGCGGTGGACACGCGCACGCGCGGCGTGGACGTGGTCGGCAGCTACCGCTGGCAGCTCGCCGCCAGCAGCGTGGACCTGACCGCCGGCTACAACTATTCGGAAACCGAAGTGCGCAGCGTCGCCGCCAATCCGGCTGCGTTGTCGGCCAACGGGCTGAGCCTGGAGCGCATCGACCGCACCGAACGCGGTCGCATCGAGGAAGGCTTCCCGCGCGACAAGTTCCTGGTCAACGGTAGCTGGAACCTGGAGCACTGGACGCTGGCATTGGGTGCCACGCGCTATGGCAAGTACAGCACGCGTCCGGCCGCGGCGATCAACGACCAGACCTTCGGGGCCAAGTGGGTGGTGGATGCCTCGGCCAGCTACAAGATCGATCGCTGGACGCTGACCCTGGGTGCGGACAATCTGCTGGACGAGTACCCGGACGAGAACAACTTCGCCAACTCCACCAGCGGGCAGTTCCCGTACAGCAATCTGTCGCCGTTCGGCTTCAACGGTGCCTACGTGTACGGCCGCATCAACTATCGCTGGTAATCAAGACAGCGATCCACACTGCTGCGGTGTTGCCACGTGTCGGTTGCTGACGCGCGCGGCACGACCGCATCCTGACGCCTGACCACACGCCCCGGCTTGCCCGGGGCGTGTGCGTTTTTGCCCGTTGTCCGTGCGGCGTTTTGATGCAGCCATCCAGGCGCGGGCATCGATGCGCCGTGAAGAGCTGCCGGCGGCCGCGGTGGTATCAACACCGCTTCCACCCTGCCGGAGCACCCACCATGGACGCAGCGCAGCTCTCACGTGGCCGCCTGATCGATCACCTGCATCTGGTCGTCCACGACCTGGCGGCGAGCCGACGTTTCTACCAGGCGGTGCTCGATGTGCTGGGCATTCCGATCGGTGGCGAAGGCGAGGGATTCTTCTGGGCCGACGAGCTGTTCGTGTCCGATCGCGACACGATGGCGCAAGGCCAACTCACCGGCCGCCACCATCTGGCCTTCCAGGCGCACGACGTGGCCATGGTGCATGCATTCCATCAGACCGCCCTCGCTAACGGCGGCCGCGACAACGGCGCGCCGGGCGTGCGCCCGTATCACCCCAGCTACTACGCTGCGTTCGTGCTCGACCCGGATGGCAACAACATCGAAGCGGTGTTCCATGGTCCTGCGCAACGCAGTGCCGATGCGGTGCAGATCACGTTCTGATGCAGAAGTTTCATATCTCGTATCGATGTCCATGATGGTGCAGGCAAGCGGCTGATACCGCAGGTCTGGTGCAAACCACGCATCACTTTGGTGCACGATGACAACGATGGCAGTAGCACGTCATACATGACAGTTACTTGCGCAACGTAACCAAAATTTGACATGCGGTTACACGTGGTTAATGGTTGGGAACGCACCGCAGCTGCCGCAACGGACGCGGCCCGGGAGGGGGCCCCCTGCGATGCATCCGTTCCCCACTCGGAGTTGTCACCGCATGAATTGCAAGACCAGTCCACTCGCAGTTGCCGTTGTTCTTGCACTGTCGTTTTCCGCTTCAAACGCGTCCGCGCAGTCACAGGCTCCCACCCAGAAAACGCTCGATACCTTGATCGTGACCGGCACGCGCGTGGCCGATCGCACCGTGGCCGAATCGGCATCGCCGATCGACATCATCTCGCCACAGGCACTGGAATCGACCGGCACCACCGAGCTGGCTACCGCGCTGTCACGCGCGATCCCCTCGTTGAATTTCCCGCGCCCGGCCATCTCCGACGGCTCGGACGCAGTGCGCCCGGCGCAGCTGCGCGGCCTGTCGCCCGACCAGGTACTGGTGCTGGTCAACGGCAAGCGCTATCACAGCACCGCGTTGATCAATCTCAACGACACCCAGGGCCGTGGTTCGTCGCCGGCCGATCTCAACACCATTCCGATCGCCGCAGTGGAGCGCATCGAAGTGCTGCGTGACGGCGCATCGGCGCAATACGGTTCGGATGCGATTGCCGGCGTGATCAACATCGTGCTCAAAGGCAGCGGCGAAGGCGGCAGCGTCAATGGCCGCTACGGCAAGTACAGCGCCGGCGATGGCGAGCAGTATCAGCTGTCCGGCGATGCCGGTTTCAGCTTTGCCGGAACCGGCAAGGTGCATCTGGCCGCGCAGGCCGGGCATTCGGACCAGACCAACCGCGCACTGCCATTCCAGGGCCGCGTGGAGCAGCGTTACGGCGATCCGGACATCGACCAGGGCGCGATCTCCTTCAACGGCGAATACAGCCCCACCGACTACCTGACCTTCTACTCGTTCGGCATGGTCAGCCGCCGCGAAGTACTGTCCAACGGCTACTTCCGCTTTGCCGGCGACAACCGCAACCGCCCGGAAATCTATCCGGACGGCTTCCTGCCGCAGATCTACAACGTCAGCAAGGACGTGTCCTGGGTGGGCGGTTTGAAGACCTCCACCGAAGGCGGCTTGAACATCGACCTGAGCTACAACTACGGCCAGAACAATCTCACCTTCGATGTGCGCAACAGCTTGAACAACAGCCTGGGCCTGGCCAGCCCGACCGACTTCCATGCCGGTACGCTGGAAGTGACCCAGAACGTGCTCAATGCCGACTTCACCAAGACGCTCGACTGGGGCCTGGCGTATCCGGTCACGCTGGCCTTCGGTGCGGAATGGCGCGGTGAGAAGTTCAACCAGTCGCCCGGCGATGCGGCGTCCTCGGCCAATGGCGGCATTCCCTCTGCGGCAGGCACACTGATCCCGGGCGCACAGGTGTTTCCCGGCTTCAAACTCTCCGACGCCGGCTACTACAACCGCAACAGCCATTCGGCGTACGTCGACCTGGAAGCGGATCTGACCGAAAAGCTTTCGGCCGGCCTGGCCGGGCGCTACGAGAAGTACAGCGATTTCGGCGATACCGCCACCGGCAAGCTGTCGTTGCGTTACGCGTTCACCGACAAGGTGGCCGTCCGCGCCACCGCCTCCACCGGGTTCCGTGCGCCGTCGTTGCAGCAGCAGAACTTCCAGTCGATCGCCACGCAGTTCCTCAACGTGGCCCAGCCCAACGGCACGGTCACCGCGATCCCGTTCGAGATCGGCACCTTCCGTACCGACAACCCGGCCGCGATCGCACTCGGCGCCGAGCCGTTGAAGGCCGAGGAATCCAAGAACTACGGTCTTGGCGTGGTGCTGCAGCCGATCGAAAACCTGTACATCACGGTCGATGCCTACCGCATCGATATCGATGACCGCATCGTGCTGTCGGAAAACCTCACCTCCAATGCAGCGCGCAATTACCTGCAGGCCAATGGCTTCCCGGGCATCGGTGGCGGGCGCTACTTCACCAACGCGGTGGACACCAAGACCCAGGGCGTGGATGCGGTCGGCACCTATCGCTGGAA
Organism: Xanthomonas sp. WHRI 6108; assembly: GCF_040202385.2. Lineage (NCBI taxonomy): Bacteria > Pseudomonadati > Pseudomonadota > Gammaproteobacteria > Lysobacterales > Lysobacteraceae > Xanthomonas > Xanthomonas sp. WHRI 6108. Next base: position 3,471,030 of record NZ_CP168198.1, read on the forward strand.
CCTGGACGGCGGCAGCGCGGAGCTGACCTCCGGCTACAACTACAACAAGACCGAAGTGGAACGGGTCGCCGACAACCCGGCAGCGCTGGAAGCGATCGATCCGGGTGCGGTGCGCATCGGCCGCGCCGAACTCGGTCGCATCACCGAAGGCACGCCGCGCGACAAGTTCTTCCTGGGCGGCACCTGGTCGCCGGGCAACTGGTCGTTCACCGGCACCGCCACACGCTGGGGCGAGTTCAGCACCTTCGGCACCAACGCCGGCAGCGACCAGACCTATGCGGCCAAGTGGACGCTGGACCTGGCCGCGTCCTACAAGTTGAACGACTGGAACTTCACCATCGGCGGCGACAACGTGCTCAACGAGTATCCCGACCGCCAGGAAGCCGGCCTGGGCACGCGCACCTACCTGCCCTACAGCAGCGCCTCGCCGTTCGGTTTCAACGGTGCGCTGGTGTATGCCAACGTGAGCTACAAGTGGTAAATCGCCGCGTGCCGGTCGGCAGCGACCGGCATGTCGATCGCCTCGTCCCACCTCGCTGAGACGAGGCAGCACGTCCGCAGCATCGCTCGCCCTTTCCGATTGTCGCGAAAGGGTGAGTTCCCCCCTCTTTCGCAAGGATGCGCCACGCAGCAGACGCTGCGTCGCAGTCTGCTGTCTTGCTGTGCACGTCGCCTTGCCAGCGCACACGCGCTGCGCGCAGGTAACACGGATCACGCAGTCCGCCGTCGTCTTCCCCCGGCAATACGCGCAGCGCATCGCTGCGTCCACCATCCCCTTTGAGTCTCCATTCCCATGCACACCTCCAACGCACTCTCGCTTGCGATCTCGGTCGCACTCACCGTCTGTACGTTCGCTGCCAGTGCGCAATCGCAGCCTGCCCAGCCGCAGAAGACCCTGGACACCCTGATCGTCACCGGTACCCGCGTCAGCGACCGCACGGTGGCCGAATCCGAATCGCCGATCGACATCATCACCGAGCAGTCGCTGCAGGCCACCGGCGCGACCGACATCGCCACCGCGCTGGGCAAGCTGCTGCCGTCGCTGAATTTCCCGCGCCCGGCGATCTCCGACGGCAACGATGCCGCGCGCCCGGCCACGCTGCGCGGCCTGTCGCCGGATGCGGTGCTGGTGCTGGTGGACGGCAAGCGCTATCACACCTCCTCGCTGATCAACTACAACCCGTACGTCGGCCGCGGCTCGGCGCCGGCCGACCTGAACTCGCTGCCGATGTCGGCCATCGCGCGCATCGAAGTGCTGCGCGACGGCGCCTCGGCCCAGTACGGCTCCGATGCGATTGCCGGCGTGGTCAATATCGTGCTCAAGCATGGCGCCGATGCCGGCAGCAACAGCGTGTCGGTCAATGGCGGCATCATGGACAAGGGCGATGGCGAACAGAACGGCATCGACGGCTCGGTCGGCCTGCCGTTCGGCGGCAGCGGCGGCGACACCGCACCGGGCTGGGTGCGGTTGTCGTGGAACTACCAGAACACCATGAGCACCAACCGCGGCGAGAACACCAACCGCGCCACCACCGTGCCGGGCACGCCCAATCCGGGCGGTGTGCCCTACCAGCGCCACGGCGACCCGGCCTCCACGTTCTATCAGGGTCTGGCTGCATTCGGCTACGCGTTCTCGCCCAACCTGGAACTGTACGGCCATCTCAGCATGAGCCGTCGCGAGGTCACCTCCAACGGCTATTACCGCGCCGCCGACAACACCGCGCGCAACGTGCAGGCGATCTACCCGAACGGCTTCCTGCCGCAGATCTACAACCCCACCAACGACCGCTCGGCGGTGCTGGGTTTGAAGGGCAGCACCGAGAGCGAATGGAACTGGGACGTGTCGGCCACCTACGGCAAGAACGACATGACCTTCAACATCCTCAACAGCATCAACACCAACCTGTACTACACCACCGGCAGCTCGCCGACCAACTTCAATTCCGGTGGCTTCGAAACCGAACAGGGCACGATCAACCTGGACGTTAACAAGTCCTTCGACTGGGGCCTGGCGTATCCGGTCAATGTGGCCTTCGGTGCCGAGCATCGCCAGGACCGCTACCAGATCACCGCCGGCTCGCCGGAGTCGTACTTCTTCGACCCCAATACCATCAATCCCGACGACGGCGCGCCGTATCCGGGCGGCGCACAGGTGTTCTCCGGCCTGGAGCCGACGGTGGCCGGCAAGTTCGGACGCCACAGCAATGCGGTCTACGCCAACCTGGAAGCGGACATCACCGACAAGCTGTCCGGCGGCATCGCCGGGCGCTACGAAAACTACAGCGATGCCGGCTCCACGCGTTCGGGCAAGCTGTCGGCGCGCTACGCCTTCAGCGACACCTTCTCGCTGCGCGGCACCATCTCCAACGGCTTCCGCGCACCGTCGCTGGCCCAGCAGAACTACGCCTCGGTGGTGACGCTGATCCAGAACGGCGAGCTGGTGCAGGTCGGTACCTACCGCACCTCCGACCCGGTCGCGGTGGCGCTTGGCGCCGGCCCGCTGAGCCCGGAGAAATCCACCAACTACGGCCTGGGCGCTGTGTGGCAGCCGACCGCCAGCTTCACTTCCAGCCTGGACGTCTACCAGATCCGCATCTGGGACCAGATCCTGTATTCGGACCAACTGCAGCTGGCGCAGCCGATCGGCCAGGTGGCCGCGGTGCAGTTCTTCGTCAACGGCGCCACCAGCCGCACCCGTGGCGTGGACTGGATCAACAGCTATCTCGCCGACCTGGGCAGCTACGGCAAGCTCAATCTCAGTGCCAGCGCCAACTACAACAAGACCACGATCCTGGAACTGTCCAACCCCAACTTCGGGCGCGCCAGCCAGGGCCTGCTCACCGACGCCACCCCGCGCACCAAGTACATGGCGGCGGCGGACTGGACGCTGGGCGGCTTTGCGCTGAACTTCAACGCCACCCGCTATGGATCGATCAAGCGTATCAGCGACCCGGCCGATGGCAGCCAGGACCAGACCTACGACGCGCGCTGGTTGTTGAACCTGGCCGCCAGCCAGACCTGGAACGCGTTCACCTTCACCGTGGGCGCGGACAACCTTACCAATCAGTATCCGACCAAGGCGCAGCTGACCACCGCCTACGACGACCGCGCCGGCGGCCTGCAGTATTCGTCGCTGTCGCCGTTCGGCTTCAACGGCCGCTACTGGTACGGGCGGGTCACCTACCGGTTCTGACCGGCGGGTTCGAGCGGACCTGACGATCCGCGCCTGCGTTAACGTAAACACCGCCGAGTGATCGGCGGTGTTTGTCGTTGTGGGCTTCGATTCGCCAGCTGCGGCCGTGCGTCACCTGCCGCGGTGATTGCCAGCGCTAGGACTGCCGCAACACTGCGTGCCGGCCTGGCCCGGCCCGGCACTGCGTCGCCTGGCCGCAGCTCACCAGGAGGCGAGCAGCGCGTCCACACCACGCAGGTTGGCGCGATCGTTCCAGCTCAGCGTGTCCAGCTGCTCCAGCCGAAGCGCCGGCAGACGCGCCAGCAGGCAGGCCAGCGCGGCTTCCATTTCGATCAGCGCCAGCCGGTTGCCCAGGCAGTGGTGGATGCCGCCACCGAACGACAGTGCGCGGCCCTGCTGGCGGCGGATATCCAGCAGCTGCGGGTCGGTGAACTGCAGCGTGTCGTGATTGGCCGCGCCCAGCATCAGATACAGCATGGCGCCCTGGGGAACCGCCACGCCCTCGATCTCAAAATCCTGCAACGCCGTGCGCGTGGCGATCTGCACCGAGCTGTCGTAGCGCATGCATTCAAGCACTGCATTGGGCAGCAGGCCCGGGGTTTCCTGCAGCAGGCGCAATTGCTGCGGATGCCGATGCAGCGCGACCAGCGCATTGCAGATCATGTTGGAAGTGGTCTCGTGGCCGGCAAAGAACAGCAGGATCACGTTGGAGACGATCTCCTCGTCGCTCATGCGGCGGCCGTTGTCCTCGGCCTGGATGAAACGCGCGATCAGATCATCGCCGCCAGCGCTGCGACGTTGCGCGATCACGCCGTGGAAATATGTTGCCAGCTGGTCGTACGCAACGCTGGTCGCCTGCAGTTCTTCCGCCGTCATCATCGGATCGAAGACTTTTGCCAGTGCGCTGGTCGCGTGACTCAACGCGGTGACATCGGCCGCATCGATATCCAGCATCCGGCAGATGATGGCGATCGGCAGCGGGAACGCGAACTCGGTCAGCAGATCGCAGTGGCCGTTGGCCTGGAAAGCGTCGATCAACCCGGCGGCGGTATCGCTGGCCACTTCACGCATGGACTCCATCTGCCGCGCACCAAAGGCCTGTGTCATCAGTCCGCGCAGCTGGGTGTGCAGCGGCGGGTTGAGCAGCAGGAACATGCGGCTCATGCCCTGAAACAGCGGCAGGTGCACCGCCGCCTCGCCGTAACGCAGACGAATGCTTTGCAGATAGTCGCGGCCGACCCGGCGATCGCTAAGCAGGCGATCGACCACGGCGTAGCGGCCAGACATCAGCCGCCCATCTGCCACCTGCACCAACGCGCCTTCCTCGCGCAGGCGTGCATAGGTCGGATAGGGATCGTGCCGGAACTGGGGTGTTGCCAAATCGCTGAGATGCATGGCCTGGCTCGTGTGGCGTCACCCGCAACAGGGGCGATGCGTGCGTGGGCCTGCCGAAGGACGCAGGCGCTCCACTGGGAGCCCGGATTGTCGGCCGGCGCTGCGCCGCGGCGTTGCGCAGGGGCGAAGCGGTGTCGTCAATGTTGAATCGGCGTGCCGGACTTGCGTCCTGCGTCGCAACTCGCACGCGCACGTGCGGGCCACAGCGGTTTACGCGCGGCGTCTGACGCATGGATCGGCCTGCGTGCATGCGCGGCGTGTCGCATCGCGTTAATCAAGCGCTGTGTACTATGGGCGTCCGGCCAACCGGACCAGCAACGCGGTCCCGGTTCCCCCGCGCCGGACTCCAGCCATGACCACGCAATGCCCGCAGGCGACGCCCGGCGCAGTGCCGTCGGCTGGTCGCGCCCGCGACGCTCTCTCGGACACCCTCACAACGGATTGGAATGCATCACGACACCAGCCTCATCGACATCATCGCCGTCGGCCTCGCGGTCGCTTTCGTGCTGGGCACGCTCGCACAGAAAGTGAAACTCTCGCCGCTGGTCGGCTATCTGCTGGCCGGCGTCTGCGTCGGGCCGTTCACGCCCGGCTTCGTGGCCGACCAGACCATGGCCAACCAGCTGTCCGAGCTGGGCGTGATGCTGCTGATGTTCGGCGTGGGCCTGCACTTCTCGCTCGACGATCTGATGGAAGTGAAATGGATCGCGATTCCGGGCGCGTTGGCGCAGATCGTGGTCGCCACGCTGCTCGGCTGGGCGCTGGCCTGGAGCATGGGCTGGCCGTTGATGCATGGGCTGGTGTTCGGCCTGGCGCTGTCGGTGGCCAGTACCGTGGTGCTGCTGCGTGCACTGGAGGAACGCCGCCTGCTGGAAACCCAGCGCGGCCGCATCGCGGTGGGCTGGCTGATCGTCGAAGACCTGGTGATGGTGATCGCGCTGGTGATGTTGCCGGCCCTGGCCGAGGTGCTGGGTACCGCCGCGCCGGCTGCGGCGCATGCCGGCGAATCCACCTCGCTGCTGGCCGCACTGGGCCTGACGCTGTTCAAGATGGTGGCGTTCGTGGCGGTGATGCTGGTGGTCGGGCGGCGGGTGATTCCGTGGTCGCTGGAAAAGGTCGCCGCCACCGGCTCGCGCGAGCTGTTCACCCTGGCCGTGCTCGGCATCGCGCTGGGCGTGGCGTTCCTGTCGGCCACGCTGTTCGGCGTGTCGTTCGCGCTGGGCGCGTTCTTCGCCGGCATGTTGCTGAAGGAATCCGAGCTCAGCCACAAGGCCGCCAGCGATTCGCTGCCGTTGCGCGATGCGTTCGCGGTGCTGTTCTTCGTCTCGGTGGGCATGCTGTTCGACCCGATGATCCTGGTCGAGCATCCGTGGCAGGTGCTGGCCACGTTCCTGACCGTGACCCTGGGCAAGTCGCTGGCCGCATTCGTGATCGTGCGTGCATTCGGCCACCCCACCGGCACCGCGCTGACCATTTCCACCAGCCTGGCGCAGATCGGCGAGTTCTCCTTCATCCTGGCCGGGCTGGGCGTGCAGCTGGCGATCCTGCCGGAAACCGGGCGCGACCTGATCCTGGCTGGCGCGCTGCTGTCGATCATCGCCAACCCGTTCCTGTTCTCGTGGCTGGATCGCTGGCAGGCCAGGCAGGCGCAGGACGCCCCGGCCGCGGTGGAGCCGGAACTGCCGCCCGGCCCGCCGCTGCCGCTGGATGGCCATGCCATCGTGATCGGCTACGGCCGCGTCGGCAGCGCGCTGGCGCAGTTGCTGCGTAGCCGCGGCGTGCCGGTGCTGGTGATCGACGACAACAGCGATCATGTGGCCAAGGCGCATGCGGCCGGCATTCCCGGCATCCGCGGCAGTGCGGCGGCCGACCGCGTGCTGGCCGAAGCCCGCCCGGAGCACGCCAAGATCGCGATCCTGGCGATCCCGCAGCCGCTGGAAGCCGGCGAGGCGCTGGCCAAGCTGCGCGCAATCAACCCCTCGCTGACGCTGCTGGCGCGCGCGCACAGCGACACCGAGGTCAAGCACCTGCTTGAACACGGCGCCGACGGCGCGGTGCTGGCCGAACGCGAGCTGGCCTATTCGCTGGCCGAGATGGTGATGTCCACCCCGCCGTATCGGGCATTGCGCGTACCGGCGTCGTAACCGCAAGGCGGGGCGACGCAGCGCTGCACGACACGAAAACCCGCCGGCGGCGCCTGCGGGTTTTTTGTTGCCTGCAGGTGGTTCAGTGCGAAACGGCTTGCAGCCGTGCATTGATCGAACTGCGACCAGGGCACCGAAAAATGCCCACCAAATCCACTTGATAATCATTCCCATCCGGAGCAGGATGAGCGCCCGTTTCCTTGGCGGCCTCATCCATGACGTTTGCGGTTGGCGTTCTCAACGCAGTGCCAAGCGTGCAGTTGTGCGAGCTGCTGGGCCGCATCGGCTACGGCTTTGTGGTGCTCGATCTGGAACATGTGCTGCGCGCGCCGGACGAACTGGAACACGCCATCCGCGCCTGCGAGCTGTCCGGCTGCGAGGCCTGGGTGCGCGTGCCGGAGGTGGACGAAAAACTGATCGGCCGCGTGCTGGATGCCGGCGCGCGCGGGATCGTGATTCCACGCGCCGAATCGGCCGCGCAACTGGCCGATGCCATCGCCGCGGCACGGTTCCCGCCACTGGGCCGGCGCGGCATCACCGGCGGGCGCGTCACCGGTTTCGGCAATGTCGACCTGCCCACCTACATCGCGCAGGCCAATCGCGATATCCGCATCGTGCCGATGATCGAAAGTGCCGCCGGCATTGCGGCAGTGTCCGAGCTGCTGGCGCTGCCCGGCGTGGCGCTGGTGATGGAAGGCGCGCTGGATCTTGCGCTGGATCTGGGCCTGGGCCCGCAACCGACCCATCCACAGGTGTGGGAGCTGCTGCTGCAATTGCATGCGCACTGCGTTGCGGCCAACGTGCCGTTCTGCCCCAATCCGCGCACCGACGCGCAACGCGCGCACTGGCTGCAACAGCCGGACCTGCGCTGGCTGCTGGCGGGCGAAGACCGCGCGCTGATTCAACGCGCACTGCGCGGCCACCTGGCCAGCTTCTCCGCACCCACTCCACCACCCGCCTGCAGGAGCACGCCGTAGATGTCGACGTTCCGTTTCCACGCCCTGACCATCGCCATCGCTGCGGCCACGTGGGCCCTGCCGCCGTTGGCGTTCGCCACCGAGTCGCCGGATGCGGCAGCCACCGATGCGCAGACGCCGATCCGTGCGCTGGACACGATCCAGGTGCAAGGCAGCCTGCTCGGGCGTTCCAGGCCCGACGACGTGCAGCGCTATGCCGGCAGCCGCCAGGTGATCGACCGCGAGCAACTGCGCAATGGCGGCAACCGCTCGCTGGACGATGCCCTGCAGCGCGTGCCGGGCATCAAGATCTTCGACGAGACCGGCACCGGGGCGTTGCCGCAGCTGATGCTGCGCGGCCTGTACGAAAGCCGCAGCGGCCGCGTGCAGGTACTGGAAGACGGCATTCCGCTGGCACTGGCGCCGTACGGGCAGACCAGCCTGTCGTTGTTTCCGGTGGGACTGAACCAGATCGACCGCATCGATATCGTGCGCGGTGGCGCAGCCGTGCAGTACGGGCCGAACAATGTCGGCGGGGTGATCAATCTGGTCAGCAAGGAGATCCCCAGCGAGTGGAGTACCACGCTGGCGCACAAGGTCACCGCCGGCGGCCAGGGCCAGTTCCTGCAGGACAGCGCGCTCAGCAGCGGCGGCTACTTCACCGACAACCTCGGCCTGCAGGTCGATGCCAATCGCACTTACGGCGAGTACTGGCGCGCGCACAGCGATACCGACATCAGCAATCTGCGCGTGCGTGCGGAGTGGTGGCTGGACGACACCAAGTTGCTCAAGGCCAGCGTGCAACGCTATCTGGTCGACATGGATCTGGCCGGCACGCTCAGCCCCGACGATTACCGGCGCGACCCGCGCCAGTCCACCCGCCCGCTGGACAGCTTCAATGGGCGTACCACGCGCGCATCGTTGAGCTACGAGCAGTTGTTCGGAGACTGGGGCCCGCTGAAGGATGTTCGGTTGTCCTGGACCAACTTCAGCGCGCGCAGCAGCCGCAACTTCATCGTCGGCATGCGCCAGGCCGCCACCGAAACCTGGCGTTCGGACCTGCCGCCGCAACTGCGCCAGACCGCACCGCGCGACTTCCGCGTGGTCGGCAGCGAGCCGCGGCTGAGCTGGAGCATGGGCGATGCCGGTGAGGTGCGTCAGCAGTGGACCGCCGGCGTGCGTGCGGTGCACGAGGACATCGATTTTTTGGTCGGCAATCTGCGTCTGCGCGATGGCCTGTTCACCAGCGTGCGTGACTGGCAATTCGAAGACCGCGCCCTGGCCGCCTACGTCAGCAATACGATCACCCTGCCCGACGAACGCCTGACCATCACCCCGGGCCTGCGCTACGAGCGGCTGGATTCGCGCTATTTCAATCGCGCCACCGGCCTGCGCACGCGCAACCAGACCCGCGATGTATTGCCGGGGTTGACGGTGGGTTTCCAGGCCAACGCAGAATGGTTCTTCTATGCGGACGGGCAGCGCTCGCTGCGTGCGCCGCAGGTCACCCAGATCATCTTCGGCAACAACCTGGATGCCGAACTGGCATGGAATTACGAAGCCGGCACGCGTTACCAGCCCAACGACCGCACCCGCATCCAGCTCGGTGCGTATCTGATCGATTTCGATCAGCAGATCCAGCTGGACAACACCACGCGCGTGTTCCGCAACCTCGGCAAGACCCGCCATCAAGGCGGCGAGCTGGAACTGCAATGGAGCCCGGAAAACCTGCGCGCGCTCACCCTCAACGCCGGTTATGCATATCTGGATGCCAGCCAGGAATCGGGCGCATTCCGCGGGCTGCGCGTGCCCTACACCTCGCGCAACCAGATCACCCTGGGCGGCAACTACACGCTCGGTCACACCACTGTCGCACTGTCGAGCTACTACTTCAGCAAGGCCTACAGCGATGCGGCAAACACCGTGCAGGACAACGCGATCGCCTCGGTCGGCGAGCTGCCGTCGTACTGGGTATGGAACACGCAGGTGAGCCATACCCTGTTCGAACGCGATGGACAAAAATTCAGCGCGTCGCTGGCGATCAACAACCTGTTCGATCGGCAGTACTGGTTCCGCGGTGTGGATACCAGTCCATGGGGCCGCCAGGCCGCACCGTCGCGCACCGTCACCGCCGGGCTGGAGTACACGTTTTAGGCCTCCAACCCGGCACATGCCGTAGCGACCGACGTACAGGGGCGTCGGTCGGCTGACGGCAACGGCGCTCGCGCTGGCGGGCGCCGCAGACAACACGGCGTGCATGACGCACGTCTCCCTGCCGCAGCATGCGGCATGCGATCACCGTATCGCAGGCCACCCAACGCCCCTGCGGCGCCAGGCAGCCCGTTTCAGTACCGGTTTTTTCCACCGTCCTGTTGAACGAGAGCTGCCATGACTGCGACATCCGCTGCACCGTTGGTGATCCTCACCCATGTCTGCCATCCGGCCATCACCGAAGGGTTTCTTCCGGCCGCGCATGCGCTCGGCCTGCCGGTGTGGCTGCTGACCGACCACCGACTCGATCACCTCAGCCATTTCCGCGAGCATCCGGCGCATGCACCGCAACGGGTGATCGAATGCGATGTGTTCAATCCGCTCGGCGTGCTGGATGTACTGCACGACGCCGATGTATCGCCGCGCGCGGTGTTCAGCAACAGCGATCATCTGCAGACCAGCACCGCGCTGGTCGCAGCGGGTCTCGGCCTGCCTGGCAAGGACTGGCAGGTCTGCTACGCGGCCAAGAACAAGGCGGCGATGCGTCAGCGCCTGCGTGCGCGTGGGCTGCCATCGCCGTGGTTCTGCACGCTGGCGCCGGGCGCCGCATTGCCGGCCGACATTCCGTGGCCGGTGGTGGCCAAACCGCGCGAGGGCGTGGCCAGTCTGGACGTGCGCCATTGTGCAGATGCCGCGCAGTTGCAGGCCTATCTGGACGATGTGTGGCAGCGCCATCCGCAGCGCACCGTGCTGCTGGAAGGCATGCTGGAAGGCGCGCTGTTCACGCTGGAAACGCTGGGTGATGGCCACACGCTGCAGGCGCTGGGCGGCTTCAGGGTGCGCCTGTCGCCGCCGCCGCACTTCGTGGAATGCGAGGCGCAGTGGGATGCCCGCGTGGACACGCCGGTGATTGCGCAGGCGCTGCAACAGTTGCACAGCTTCGGGGTCGGCTTCGGGCTGTGCCATAGCGAATTCATCCTCACCAGCGACGGCCCGGTGCTGGTGGAGATCAACTACCGCAGCATCGGCGACCGCCGCGAGTTCCTGCTCGACGACATGTTCGGCAGGCAATGGTTCACCGCCGCGCTGGCGCCACATCTGGGCCTGCCGCTGCCGCAGCTGCGCTGCGATCGTGCCCATGCCTTATTGCGTTACTACGTCGCCGAGCAGGACGGCGAGCTGGTGACCGCCAGCGAAGATCGCCGCCACCACGATGCGCATAGCGATGTGCACTACCGGCGCATGCGCGCACCCGGCGAGCGTATCCGCCTGAGCCATTCCAACAAGGATTACCTGGGTGTGCTGAGCGCGGTGGCCAGCGATGCACAGGCGCTGCAACAGGCGGTGGTGCATGCCGAAGCGGGGCTGCAGTGGCGGATCGATGGCGCGGAGCTGCGCGCATGAGCAGTGCCGCCGACCAACGCTATATCGCCACCCGCATCATCGATGCCTGCCTGCGCGAGGACCTGCGCGGCATCGCCACCCGCGGCAGCGCCGCAATACCCGAGGCAGGCGTGCTGGCGGCATGGACCGACCCCAGCCCGGTGGAGGGCTGGTGGCGCATCGCGCATCTGCCCGACGGCACGCTGTGGTTGCCGATCCATCGGCAGGGCTATCTGCAGGACATCAGTGCCTGCGGTGACAGCTGGATCGTGCAGGGCGCCGATGGCGCGCATGTCGAACGCGGTGCGCAGGCCTGGCTGCAACGCATGAGCGCGCAGCTGGACAGCGAGACGCAACAGCTGCATCGCGCCTACGCCGAAGAAGCCGAGTGCGCTGCCGCCCACCTGGGCCTGGCGCGCCAGGCCTACGACGCGCAGGCACCTGCGCTGCTCAACGCATTGCAGCATGCAGATGCGGCCGAGCGTGCATACCGCTGCGATCAACTGGCCAGCTATCGCGATCATCCGTTCTATCCCACCGCACGTGCCAAGGCCGGGCTGGATGCCTCGGAACTGCGCGATTACGCACCGGAATTCGCGCCCACCTTCGCGCTGCGCTGGCTGGCGGTTCCGCGTGCGCAGGTCAGCTGCACCAGTGCAGCGCCGGCCGAGTTGTGGCCGGACTTCGCCACATTGGGCCTGCCGCCCGCGCTGGCCGAGACGCATGTCGCCTGGCCGGTGCATCCGCTGGTGTGGGCACGGCTGGAGCAGGACGGGTTTGCACTGCCGCCAGGCACACTGCGCGCGCCGCAGGCCTGGCTGGAGGTGCGCCCCACCCTGTCGGTCCGCACGCTGGTACCGCTGCAGCATCCGCAGCTGCATCTCAAGCTGCCGATTCCGATGCGCACGCTGGGCGCGCTCAATCTGCGCCTGATCAAGCCCTCCACGCTGTACGACGGCCACTGGCTGGAGCGCGCACTGCGGCGCATCGATGCGCTGGATCCGGCCCTGCGCGGCCGCTGCGTGTTCGTGGACGAATCGCATGGCGGGCATGTGGGACAGACCCGTCATCTGGCCTATCTGCTGCGGCGTTATCCACCGTTGGAGGACGCCACGCTGGTGCCGGTGGCCGCGCTGTGCGCGCGGTTGCCCGATGGCCGGCCGATGGCGATCCATCTGGCCGAGCGCTTTGCGCAGGGCGATCTGCTCGGCTGGTGGCGCGCGTACACCGAGCTGATGCTGGCGGTGCATCTGCGCCTGTGGCTGCGCTACGGCATCGCGCTGGAAGCCAATCAGCAGAACAGCGTGCTGGTCTACGCCGATGGCCAGGCGACGCGGCTGCTGATGAAGGACAACGACGCCGCGCGTATCGCGATGCCGCAGTTGCGCGCGCAGCTGCCGGATCTGGACGCGTTGGGCCCGCTGCACGATGCGCGCATCGCGGTGGACCAGCCGCAAGCCCTGGCGCAGATGTTCTGCACCATCGTGCTGCAGCTGGATCTGCAGGCGGTGCTGGAAGGCCTGGCCGAATGGCAGCCGGCGCTGCGCGCGCCGCTGTACACGCAGTTGCAGACGCAGTTCGCCTTGACGCTGGCGCAGCTGGATGTCGATGGCATCGATACCGCTCCCGCACGTCGCCTGCTGGCCGCACCGCGGCTGCCGGTGAAATACCTGCTCAGCGCCGGCAGCCTGCTCAGCAAGCAACTCACCGGTGCGAGCGACATCAACAAGTTCTACGGCGATAGCGCGCCCAATCCCTTCGGCGACGCCTTCGCCGGCGCGCAGCAGAGGCCGCGTCGGCAGGCGGGTGCCCAGCGATGAAGCGCATCCTGGGCCCGGTGCTGGCCGCGCATTACCTTGCCGCCTTCACCGCACTGGGCATGCCGCTGTTTCTGCCGCAGGTGCTGGCCGAACTGGCGCCCTCGGCGGCGGTTGGCTGGAGCGGCGTGCTGTACGTGTTGCCGACGCTGTGTACCGCGTTGACGGCCGGCACCTGGGGGCGTCTGGCCGACCGCTATGGACGCAAGCGCTCGTTATTGCGTGCGCAACTGGGGCTGGCGCTGGGCTTTGCGATCGCCGGCTTCGCGCCGTCACTGAGCTGGCTGGTGATCGGCCTGATCGTGCAAGGCACCTGCGGCGGCTCGCTGGCGGCAGCCAATGCGTACCTGGCCAGCCAGCCGCAGGCCGGCCCGCTGGCACGTGCGCTCGACTGGACGCAGTATTCGGCGCGCCTGGCGATGGTCAGCGCGCCTGCGTTGCTGGGCCTGGCCGTGGCGCTTGGCCCGGCGCAGTCGCTGTATCGCGCGCTTGCACTGCTGCCGCTGCTGGCGTTCGCGCTGACCTGGCGTCTGCCCGCCGACCGGCCTGCGCCGCGGCTGACCGCGTCCACTGCGCAGTCCGCGCCCTCCGGGCATGCGGCTGCGTCGGCGCCATCGGCGTCAGCACCGGCCAGCGCACTATGGCCTGCGTTGCTGATCGCGCAGTTCCTGTTCTGCTTCGCGATGGTGGTGACCTTCCCCTACTTCATCCCGTATGCGCTGGCGCGCGGCGCCGGCCACGACGCGCTGGCCGGCCTGCTCTACAGCCTGCCGCACCTGGTCTATCTGGTGGTGCTGCCGTGGTGGCGGCGCGGCGATGGCGAGGCTTGGCTGGTGCCCGGCCTGGCGCTGTTCGCGCTGGCCTGCCTGTGGCAGGCGCTGCTGCACGACGCCGCCGCATTGGCAGTGGCGCGGCTGCTGTTCGGGTTCGGCATGTTGTTCGGCCTGCGTGGGCTCAACCGCAGCCTGGCGCTGGTCGCCAGCGGGCATGGCGCCGGGCGCCTGTTCGGCCGCTTCGATGCCTGCGGCAAATGGGCCGGCGTGTTCGCCGGTGCCGCTGCCGGCGCGCTGGCCCAGGCGGCCGGCCCTGCCACCCCTTTCCTGGCTGCCGCGCTGGCTGCGGCGGCCGCTGCGCTCACCGTTCTGGTGCGCTTCCCTTCGAGGAGATCCGCCGATGTCGCCGCACACGATGCATGACCCCTGGTACGACAGCATGGCCGACGCGCAGGCCTGCAGTTGCTGGTTGAACTGCTACCTGCGCGAGTTCGCAATTCCGCAACGCACAGTGGACTTCGATTACCGCGGGCTGGATCGCCCCGGCCCGCGCGTGGCCGAGCAGCGCTGGCTGCGGATCGCGCTGGGCGATACCGGCACGCTGTGCGTGCGCATTGCCTACTCCGATCGCCTGGGCCGCTGCCGCTTTGCCTCCACGCCGTTTCTCAAGGGCGCCGGCCAACCGTGGCAGAGCCTGGACGCGCATGCCTTGGCGCGTTGCCTGCTGCAGGCACTGGGCAGCACGCAGGCGGTCAACCCGGAACTGCTCGCGCAAAGCGCCAACAGCGTGGCGATCACTGCCGCACTGCTGCGCCAGGCACAGGGCACCACCGCGACCGGCGAGGCGATGATCGACGCCGAACAATCGATGCTGTGGGGGCATGCCTTGCATCCCACGCCCAAGAGCCGCGAAGGCGTCGACCTAGCGCAGGTGCTGGCCTGCGCGCCGGAGGCGCGCGCCGCGTTCCAGCTGTTCTGGTTCCGCATCGACCCACGGCTGTTGCGCATGCAGGGCCGCGATGTACGTGCCAGCCTGCGGCAGCTCTCCGGCGGCGAGGCGCTGTATCCCTGTCATCCGTGGGAAGCGCAGCGCCTGCTCGACGACCCGCTGCTGCGCACCCTGCAGGCGCGCGGGCTGATCGAGCCTGTCGGCATGCTCGGCGAGGCACTGCGGCCCACCTCGTCGGTGCGCACGCTGTATCACCCGGAACTGGATTATTTCCTCAAGTGCTCGGTGCATGTGCGGTTGACCAACTGCGTGCGCAAGAACGCCTGGTACGAGCTGGAAAGTGCGGTCGCGCTCACCGAGCTGCTGGCACCGAGCTGGCGTGCGCTGGCCGTGCAGGTGCCAGGCTTCGATGTGATGCTGGAGCCGGCGGCCACCTCGCTGGAGGTCGCCCAGGTCGATCCCGCCTTGCACGACGCCGACCCGCTGGCGGCGCGTGGCCTGTCGGAGAGCTTCGGCATCCTGTACCGGCAGACCCTGCCCGCCGCGCAACGCGCGCGTTGGCAGCCGCAGGTGGCCGCCGCGTTGTTCACCTGCGATGCGCAGGGCAACAGCGTGTGTGCGTCCAGGCTGCAGGCACTGGGCGGCGCGCAGATGGATCGCCACACCGCCACGCTGCTGTGGTTCCGCGCCTATGCCGGCTTGCTGCTGGACGGGGTGTGGAGTGCCCTGTTCCAGCACGGCATCGCGCTGGAACCGCACCTGCAGAACACCGTGATCGGGTTTGCCGATGGTTGGCCGACGCGGGTATGGATCCGCGACCTGGAAGGCACCAAGCTGCTCGCACATCACTGGCCCGCCACGCGCTTGCAGGGCGTGGGCGAACGCGCCCGGCAATCGCTGTACTACACGCCGGAACAGGGCTGGAATCGGGTGGCGTATTGCGCGCTGGTCAACAACCTGGCCGAGGCGATCCTCCATCTGACCGAAGGCCATGCCGCGCTGGAGGCGCGCCTGTGGCAATGCGTGGGCGAGCTCGCCGCACGCTGGCAACAGCGCCATGGCACGCAAGCCGCGCTGCAGGGCCTGCTCGACGGCGCGCCGCTGCCTGGCAAGAACAACCTGGGCACTCGGCTGTGGCAACGCGCCGATCGCCAATCCGATTACACCGCGCTGCCCAATCCGATTCCACGCATCGCAGCGGCACGGCGGGTGGCGGCATGAGCCTGCGCATCGATATGGACGCCGTGGTGCAGGCATTGCCGGGCATCCGCGGCCGAAGCGATGGCCCGCTGTGCGCCTACGTCTACGACCTGGCCGCCCTGGATGCGCACGCGGCCTGGATGCGCGCGCAACTGCCGGCCGACTGCGAGCTGTTCTACGCGGCAAAAGCCAATGCGGAGCCGCCGATCCTGCACACGCTCGCCCCGCACGTGGATGGTTTCGAGGCGGCCTCCGGCGGCGAACTGGCCTGGCTGCATCGGCAACAACCCCAGGCCGCGTTGTTGTTCGGCGGCCCTGGCAAGCTCGATGGCGAACTGGCCCAGGCCGCCGCGCTGCCCGACTGCACCGTGCATGTGGAAAGCCTGGGCGAACTGGAACGCCTGGCCGCGATCGCGGCGCAGGCCGGCCGCTGCGTGCCGGTGTTCCTGCGTATGAACATCGCCGTGCCCGGCGCGCAGAGCACGCGCCTGATGATGGGCGGGCAGCCCTCGCCGTTCGGTCTGGACCCGGACGATCTGGACGCGGCGATCCAGCGGCTGCGGGCCAGCCCCTCGCTGTGGCTGGAAGGCTTCCATTTCCATCTGATGTCGCATCAGCGCGATGCCGGCGCGCAGCTGCATCTGATCGCCGCCTACCTGCACACCGTGCAGCAGTGGCGGCAGGCCTACGCGCTTGGCCCGTTGCGGGTGAATGCAGGCGGCGGCTTCGGTGTGGATTATCTGGCGCCGGAATCGTCGTTCGACTGGGCCGGCTTCTGCGCCGGCTTGCCTGCCTTGCTACGCGAACACGGCCAGGCGCTGCGCCTGCGGCTGGAACCCGGGCGCTATGTCAGCGCCAGCTGCGGCTGGTATCTGATGGACGTGCTGGACCTCAAGCGCAGCCACGGCGCGTGGTTTGCGATCGCCCGCGGCGGCACCCATCACTTCCGCACCCCGGCCGCGCAAGGCCACGATCATCCGTTCCGCGTATTGCGTGGCAGGCACGCGCCGGTGCTGCGTGACACCCCGGTCACCCTGGTCGGGCAGCTGTGCACGCCCAAGGACGTGCTGGCGCGCAACCAACCTGTCGCAGCGCTGGCGCCAGGCGACTGCCTGGCCTTCCCGCTGGCCGGCGCATATGCGTGGAATATCTCGCACCAGCAGTTCCTGATGCATCCGCCGCCGCAGATGGTGTTCCTGCCAGTGGCAGCTCAGGCGGCATCGGCGTCCGTCGCGGGCCGGACCGGCACGCGAATGTCGGCACGCAGCTCTGCCTCTGCCACCGCTTCGGGGTCGTCCAGGTAGAGGTAATGCAGCGGCGCATCGCGCAGGACGTAGCCGCTGTCGGGCAGCCATTGCGCGAGCACGCGGTCGAGCGCGTCTTCGATACCTGCATAAGAGCCCACATGGCGCAGCACCGCGTGCGCGCCGCCGTCGAGCTGGCGCAGTTGCAGCGGCGCCGGCGGCGACAGTGCGGCGTCGAAGACCATGCCGCATTCGAATAGATGCCGATGTGCCGGCACATCGCGGTGGTCGCTGAGCGGCAGGCCGATCAAGGCCTGCAGTTGTTCGATCGCACCGGCGCGCTCGGCCCAGGCCGCGATGCGGCCGAAGCCACGGTCCAGATCGTCGAAGGCGCCGCGCTGGCGCAGCACCACCACTTCCAGCGGATCGAGCATTTGCACCAGCACCTGCAAGGGTGCGCCGGACATCTGCGGCGGCAGCGAGGGCATGGCCAGCTGTTGCAGTTTCTGTGCGCGCACAGCGGGCGCGTTGCGCAAGCTGCTCGGGCTGGCCTGCAACAGGCTGCGGAACGCGCGTGCCAGCGCCTGCGGGGTCTGATAACCCACCGCCAGCGCCACCTCGGTCACCGTGCTCGTCGGCTCGCCCAGCAGATGCAGCGCATAACTCAGACGCAGCCGCGCGATGGTCTGCCCCAGGGTTTCGCCGGCCAACGCGCGATAGACCCGATGGAAATGATGCGGCGACTGCTGCGCCACGGCCGCCAATGCGGCCAGGTCCGGCAGCGGTTCGCCGGCGCGGATGCTGGCCTGCAGATGGGCGACGACGCGCTCGACGCTGCGCTGGCGATTGAAGACGACCGAAGCGGCTGCTGGCATGGGGCGACTCCTGTTGGACAGCCCCAGCATCGCGCAGATCGGCTGGGCCTGCGGTCCCGATCTTGCGCAGTGTCGCTGGCGCGTCCGGCTGCATACAACCCGGTGGCGAACCGGGCGCAGGTGTTACAGCGTCGAGGCCACCACCGCGTCCCATGCGCCGTCCGCGGTGGCCGCGCGCAGTTGCTGCCAGCCAGTTAAGCGAGCGGGTCGTCGAGCTGACCGCGGTCGCTGCGCTGGCCGGTGTCGCCGTGCCGCAGCAGGATGATCTGCACACTCATGCGTCGGACACGCCGGCTTCGGCAAATGTGGCCATGCCGTTGTGCAAGGCGCAGGCGTGACGCAGCAGCGGAATCGCCACCGCTGCGCCGCTGGCCTCGCCCAGGCGCAGATCCAGTTGCAGCAAGGGTTCGGCATCCAGTGCGCGCAGCAAGGCGGCGTGGCCGCGCTCCTGCGAGCGATGGCCGAACAACAGCCATTCGCGCACGCCGCCATTGAGATGGGTGGCGACCAGCGCTGCAGCAGTGCTGATGAAGCCATCCACCAGCACCGGAATCCCGGCCTGCGCAGCGGCGATGTAGGCACCGACCAGGGCGGCGATCTCGAAACCGCCCAGCCGGCGCAACCGCTCCAACGGCGTCGCAGCATCGGCATGCAGGGCCAGCGCACGGGTGATCACAGTGGCCTTGTGGGCGATGCCCTCGGCATCCAGCCCGGTGCCGGCGCCGGCCATCGCCTGCGGAAACTGCGACAGCAGCGCGCAGCCCAACGCCGCGGCCGAGGTGGTGTTGCCGATGCCCATTTCGCCGCCGACAAACAGCTGCGTGTCGCAACTCTTTGCCTGCGCGACGCTTTCGGCGCCCGCGGCAAGCGCGTCGCGCAGCTGGGTGGAGCTCATCGCCGGCTGCTCGCAGATATTGGCACTGGCCGGCGCGATCCAGGCACGCCGCACCCGCGGCAACTCGCCCGG
The DNA here is from genome assembly GCF_040202385.2 of Xanthomonas sp. WHRI 6108. Classification (NCBI taxonomy): domain Bacteria; kingdom Pseudomonadati; phylum Pseudomonadota; class Gammaproteobacteria; order Lysobacterales; family Lysobacteraceae; genus Xanthomonas; species Xanthomonas sp. WHRI 6108. Next base: position 3,490,137 of record NZ_CP168198.1, read on the forward strand.
GTCGTTGACCACGCCCAGATTGACCACTTCCAGGCGCGCACCGAGCTCGCGCGCCAGCACCGCAATGGCGGCGCCACCGCGGGCGAAATTGCGCACCATCTCGCCGGTGACCGCCTGCGGAAACGCAGACACGCCCTCGGCGGCGACGCCATGGTCGGCGGCATACACCGCGATCCAGACCCGCTGCACGGTGGGGTGCTCATTGCGCTGCCAGGCCGCCAGCTGCACTGCCAGCTGTTCCAGCCGGCCCAGCGCGCCGTGCGGCTTGGTCAGTTGCTCCTGCCGCGCCAGCGCAGCCGCGCGCACGCGCGCGTCCGGCACCGCACAGGCACCATGGATCCAATCGCTTGTCACACCGCCTCTCCCGTCAGAACCATCGGCAAACCTGCCATCACCAGCACCACACGCTCGCACTGTAGCGCCAATGCCTGGTGCAGCCGGCCTGTCGACAAATCGAGGCGTGAGTTCGCCCAGCGGCACGACGCCCTGCCCCGCTTCGTTGCGCGCTCACCCCACAGTGCGCATGCCCGGCGCAACAGCCGCGCTTACTGCGCGGCCTGATAACGCAACGTCAGCAGATAATTGCGCCCGGGCTGCGCGTACCAGCGTGCGGTTTCGTACTGGCGATCGAACACGTTGTTGGCGGTGAGCGAGACCTTCCAGTCCGCAGTCACGGCATAGCTCACGCGCAGATCCAGCAACCCGTAACCGGCCAGGCGCTCGGTGTTGGCCAGATCGTCGAAGCGCTTGTCGGACCCGAACAGGCTCGCCCCAACGCCGAATGCACCGAAGCTGCGGTCCGCATCGATGCGCCCGCTCTGCCGCGCGCGCCGCGGCAACCAGTTGCCGTTGTTGACCCCGCCATCGGCCTGCGGCTGCAGCCAGGTCAAGGCGCTGCGCACGGTCCAGCCGGCCAGCTCGGTGTCGTAGCCGGCTTCCATGCCGCGGATGCGCGCCTGATCGATATTGTTCGGCTGCCCGAACGGATGCGCCGCATCCACCAACGACGCGTCGTAGGCGATCAGATTGTCGATGCGGGTCTGGAACGCGCTCAGCGTCCAGGTGCCCCAGCCGTAGCTGCCACGCAGGCCGAGCTCGGCGCTCTTGGAGGTTTCCGGCCCCAGCAACGGATTGCCGAAATCGGGGTAATACAACTCGTTGAAGGTGGGTGCCTTGAACGCGGTGCCGTAGCTGGCGGTCAGGCGCAGATGCTCGGCAACATCCCAGCCCCACAGCAGGCTGCCGGTGGTCTTGCCGCCGAACTGGCTGTTGTCGTTGCGACGCAGGCTGGCCTGCAAGGACTGCGCACCGAAGCTCTGTTGCCACTGCGCGAATGCGGCGCGGTCGATGCGGCTGTCGGCATCGTAATTGTCGCTGCTGGCGATGGCGTCACGCTGCCAGTCGAAGCCGACCGTGAACAGGCCCGCGCCGGCAGCGATATCGGCCTGCAATGCGCCCTGCTTGCGGCGGGTGTCATAGGTGGACAGATACGCGCCGTCGTAATACGCATCGCTGAAGTCGGAACTGCTGCCGACGCTGGCAGTGAGCTTGACCGCATCGGTAGGCGCGTAACGCACACGGCCACCGACCGCCTGCTGCACGCCCTTTGACAGGTTGCCGCCGAAGGCCGAGCCGTCGTATTCGTTGCGGCTTTGCGCGCGCAAGGCATGCACGTCGGCGTCCCACTGGCGATTGAAGCGCCAGCCGCCCTGCATGCTCAGCGAATCGTTGCGGTAGCCATCGCGATCCGGGTCGTAGTCGCTGGAGCTGGTGTCCAGATACGCGTTGATGCCATCGGTTTCGTCATGCACCGCGTTGGCCGAATACCAGCCACCGCTTTCGCTCAGATCGCCTTCGCTGCGCCCGGCCAGGCCCGCGCTATAGCGGCGCGCATTGTCGCTTCCGGCCGCCGCGCTGAAGGTGGGTACGAAGCGGCCTTGCGGGCGCCGGGTAAAGATCTGGATCACCCCGCCCAGCGCCTCGGAACCGTACAGGCTGGAGAACGGACCACGCACGATCTCGATGCGCTCGATCTGCTCGATCGGCAGATCCTGCAACGCCGCCCCGCCCGAGGTGGCCGAGCCGATGCGCACACCATCGATCAGCACCACCACCTGATCGGACTCGGTGCCGCGCAGGAACAGCGAGGTCGGCTTGCCCGGGCCGCCGTTGTTGGCCAGCGCCACCCCGGCTTCGCCACGCAGCAGGTCCTGCAGCGAATTCACCTGGCGACGCTCGATCTGCGCGCGGTCGATCACGGTGACCGGCGCCAGCGTCTGGTCCTGGGTCTGCGCAGTACGCGAGGCGGTGACCACGACCTGGTCGAGATCGATGGCGGCCTCGGCATGGGCCAGGGTGGCCACGCACAGCGACAGCCCCACGGCCAGCACCGCACGACGCGGCAAAACGGAAGAAACGGACATCGACTGCTGCTCCTGGAACCGCGCCTACCCGCGCGGGGGCAATGGGGCGGCAGGCAGCAACGGGCCAGGCGTCCAACGCGGCAGCGCCAGACGATCAAGGCCACGCCCACCGCGTGCCGGTTCAATCCCTCAGGCCGGTCTCCGGGCTCGCGAGTGGAAGCCTGCGCCTCCGATGCCGCGCCTTCCCATGCGACTGCACAGTGGCGTGTTGCGGCATCTGACCTCGCCCACCGTTGCGGGGGCAGCTCCGGCATTGCAGTTCGCCAAGGCGATCCGCGCACCGGATTCCCGTTTAAACCACCGGCAAACCGGCAGTCACCTCAGGGGCGCGCATGGTAGCAGGATTGGCCAGAGGCGCTTCCGAGGTCTGTGGCAGGCGGCCAAGCGCAACGCGTCGCCACGCGTCTGGATGGCGAATGGCCGATTCCTTCTCCCACCGGGAGAAGGTGCCCCGAAGGGGCGGACGAGGGTACGGAGCGAAGCCTCATGCCATGGCTGAAAGCAGCATGCCGGGACTACCGGCATGGCCGCATGCCTGCCACCTTGCGTCATCTCGCACATGCGAGTGGGCTTCGCCCCCGTACCCTCACCCCACCCCCCGCTCCGCGCCCCGGCCCGCGCTTGCGGCGCGGGCGCTCCCTGGCACGCGCGCCCATGGCGCGCCAGCTTTGCCTCCTCTCCCCGACGGGAGAGGGGCTTCGGGTAACTTCGTCATGACCGCGTTCAGCACTTTTCGAAGTCGCGGCAACAACGTGCCGAGGCGGCAGCGTGGCCGGGGATCGGCGGAGAGCGGCACAGGGGTGTGCCGCGGCGGCGAGTCAGACAGGATGTCTGACCGAGCCGAAGAGCCGATCCCCGGCCACGCTGCCGCCCTGACCGAAGCCAGAGACAGACGGCGTACTTGGCGGTGCCTGGAGAACCCGTACCCTCACCCCAAGCCCCGCTCCGCGCCCCGGCCCGCGCTTGCGGCGCGGGCGCTCCAAGGCACGCGCGACCATGGCGCGCCAGCTGTGCCTCCTCGCCCCGACGAGAGAGAGGCTAGCTCGTCCCTTCCCGCACTCCTGCTCAGTTCACGGCTATCAAACCTCACGCCCCCTGCAGCGCCTGCTCCAGATCCGCCAGCAGATCGTCGATGTGCTCGATGCCGATCGACAGCCGCACCGTGTCTTCGCTGACCCCGGCATGTTCCAGTTCGGCCGGGCCCAGCTGACGGTGCGTGGTCGATGCCGGATGCGTTGCCAGCGACTTCGCATCGCCGATGTTCACCAGCCGCGTGAACAACTGCAGCGCATCCAGAAAACGCGCGCCGGCCGCGCGCCCGCCGGGCAGGCCGAAGGTCAGCACGCCCGAGCCATGCCCGCCCAGATACTTCTGCGCCAACGCATGCTCCGGATGATCCGGCAGCGCGGCGTAATTGACCCAGGCAACCCGCGGGTGCTGCTGCAGATACGTCGCAGTCGCCAGCGTGTTGGCATTGATGCGCTCCATCCGCAACGGCAGCGTTTCGATGCCTTGCAGGATCAGGAATGCGTTGAACGGCGACAGCGCCGCGCCGGTATTGCGCAGCGGCACCACGCGCGCACGGCCGATGTATGCCGCCTCGCCCAGCGCTTCGGTATAGACCACGCCGTGATAGCTCACGTCCGGCTCGTTGAGGCGTGGAAACCGCTGTTTGTGCGCCGCCCACGGGAAGCGCCCGCTGTCCACGATCGCCCCGCCGATGCTGTTGCCATGGCCGCCCAGATACTTGGTCAGCGAATGCACCGCGATGTCGGCGCCGAAGTCGATCGGCCGCAGCAGCGACGGCGTGGCCACGGTGTTGTCCACGATCAGCGGCACGCCATGCGCATGCGCCACCGCGGCCACGGCCTCGATATCGGTGATGTTGCCGCGCGGATTGCCGATCGACTCCACGAACACCGCCTTGGTACGCTCATCGATCAAGCCGGCAAACGCCTGCGGATCGCGATAATCGGCAAAGCGCGTGCTGATGCCGAACTGCGGCAAGGTATGCGCGAACAGATTGTAGGTGCCGCCATACAACGCACTGGAGGAGACGATGTTGTCGCCGGCCTCGGCGATGGTCTGGATCGCATAGGTCACCGCGGCCTGCCCGGAGGCCAGCGCCAGCGCACCGATGCCACCTTCCAGCGCAGCCACGCGCTGCTCCAGCACGGCGTTGGTCGGGTTCATGATGCGGCTGTAGATATTGCCCTGCACCTTGAGGTCGAACAGGTCCGCGCCATGCTGGGTATCGTCGAAGGCGTAGGCGACGGTCTGGTAGATCGGCACCGCCACCGCCCGCGTGGTGGGATCGGGCTGATAGCCGCCGTGCACGGCGATGGTTTCGGGCTTCCACTGCGGATCGGTCATGGCGCGGCTCGCTCGGACAGGACATTCGACAATACCCGGCTACCGGCCCGCACCTCATGCCAGCACGCCATGACGACATCGCCAGCGGTTAGTTCCGTTGACGCCCGGTTTGACTACGCGATTGCGTACCCAGTGCGCGACGATCAACGCACTGGCGTGTGATACGTCTCTTGCAGCATCCGCTTGTAATCGGCAATGGACGGCAACCCCACTGCGCGCCGCCGCGCATCGAGTCCCGCTTCGTCCTCGGTAGGTTGCAGCGACATGTGCCCGTCTGCTTCGGTCTCAAACTGCGTTCCGTAACGCTGCGGTTTGCCTTGTGCACGCAACACGCGATCAGTCAGCAACGCAACATGGTCTGCCGCTACATCTCTGCGGGAAAGCGCCGCTTCCAGCAACGGCAACATCTGCGCCTGAAACGTCGGATCTGCATCGGCATGCTGTACCAGTATCCACGCGGCCTCTGCGCCGTCCTCTCCAACCAGTTCATTGCCTGGCCAGCCTTGGCGTGCGACGACTTGCTTCAACCATGCGGTGTTATCGCGATCGACCGGTGCGATGCGTGCCCAATCTTCCGGCTTTCCGCCGGCAGCAATCGCGGCGCGACGGACCTGCTGGTCTTTTTCGACACGCGCCAGCAGTTCCTGTCGCAGCGCTTGATCCAAAAAAGCATTTTGCTGCGCACCAAGACGCTCTGCCTTCGCCAACAACGCTGGCCACGCCTCGGTCTTGCGTAGTCGATTGAGTCCGGGACGATCTTTACCACGCAGGTCTTCGACAGAGATACGACCGTGCGGAATCTCCGAATCGAGATAACGCAACGCTTCATCGGTGCGGCCAGCTGCCGCAAGACACTCCACCTGCAACAGCTGCGCATTTTGTGGAAACGGGATGGAAGCGCGTTGCAGCGAGCCTAAAATCTCCGCGCAGCGCGAATAGTCCTTTGCTTCATAGGCATCGACGGCAGCCACGAAATCCGGTGATTGGGCGGCGTGGCCCGCAACTGCCGAGCCTGTCCACATGACGATACCGATGATCAGATCAGCCATGCGCATCTGTGTTTCTTCCGTGGGTCTCTGGCCCGATAGTACCGGGAGACTGCTTGCCCCGGAACACCATCCGAACACGTTGCCCGACGTCAGCGGATCGTCCCGCATTCTGCGGGACGATCCTTACTCACTCAGCCCTTGCCAAACACCAGCCGCCCACCCTCGGCACGCACGCGCACGGTGTCGCCGCCGAGGTACTGGCCGGACAGGATCTGCTGGGCCAGCGGGTTTTCCACCTGCGACTGGATCGCACGCTTGAGCGGGCGGGCGCCATACACCGGATCGAAACCGACATTGCCCAGCAATTCCAGCGCGGCATCGTCCAGGTCCAGCTTGAGGCCGCGCTCGGACAGGCGCTTTTCCAGCCCATGCAACTGGATGCGCGCGATCGACTTGATCTGCGCCTTGTCCAGCGGGTGGAACACCACGATGTCGTCGAGCCGGTTGATGAACTCCGGGCGGAAATGCGCCTGCACCACGCCCATCACCGCTGCCTTCATCTGCGTATAGGCCTCGGCACTGCCGTCGCCGGACAGCTCCTGGATCTGGTGCGAGCCCAGGTTGGAGGTCATCACGATGACAGTGTTGCGGAAGTCCACCGTGCGGCCCTGGCCATCGGTCAGGCGGCCGTCGTCGAGCACCTGCAGCAGGATGTTGAAGACATCGGCATGCGCCTTTTCCACCTCGTCCAGCAGGATCAGCGAATACGGGCGCCGCCGCACCGCCTCGGTCAGATAGCCGCCTTCCTCATAGCCCACATAGCCTGGAGGCGCACCGATCAACCGCGAGACCGAGTGCTTCTCCATGAACTCGCTCATGTCGATGCGGATCATCGCCTCGGTGCTGTCGAACAGGAAGTCCGCCAGCGCCTTGCACAACTCGGTCTTGCCCACGCCGGTCGGGCCCAGGAACAGGAACGAGCCGCTCGGACGATTGGGATCGGACAGGCCGGCACGCGAACGCCGCACCGCGTCGGAGACGACCTTGATCGCCTCGTTCTGGCCGACCACGCGCTGGTGCAGCTCGTCTTCCATGCGCAGCAGCTTGTCGCGTTCGCCCTCGAGCATCTTGTTGACCGGGATACCGGTCCAGCGCGACACCACTTCGGCGATTTCCTCGGCGGTCACGCGGTCCTGCACCAGCTTGAAGTCGTGATGTTCGACCTCGTTGGCCAGCGCCATCTGCTTTTCCAGCTGCGGCAGCACGCCGTACTGGATCTCGCTCATCTTGGCGTAGTCCTGGCGCCGTTGCGCGGCCTCCAGCTCCAGCTTGGCGTGCTCGATCTGCTCCTTGACCTTGGTGGTGCCCTGCAGCGCGGCCTTTTCCGACTTCCACAACTCGTTGAGGTCGTAGAACTCGCGCTCGAGCTTGTCGATGTCGGTTTCCAGATCGGCCAGGCGCTGACGCGAGGCGTCGTCCTTTTCCTTCTTCAGCATCTCGCGCTGGATCTTGAGCTGGATCAGGCGGCGCTCCAGGCGATCAAGTTCCTCCGGCTTGGAGTCGATCTCCATGCGGATGCGCGATGCCGCCTCGTCCATCAGATCGATCGCCTTGTCCGGCAGCTGGCGGTCGGTGATGTAGCGGTTGGACAAGGTGGCGGCGGCAACGATCGCCGGGTCGGTGATCTCCACGCCGTGATGCACCGCGTAGCGCTCCTTCAGCCCACGCAGGATCGCGATGGTGTCTTCCACCGTCGGTTCGCCCACGAACACCTTCTGGAAGCGCCGCTCCAGCGCCGCGTCCTTTTCGATGTACTTGCGGTATTCGTCCAGCGTGGTGGCGCCGATGCAATGCAGCTCGCCGCGCGCCAGCGCCGGCTTGAGCATGTTGCCGGCATCCATCGCGCCATCGGCCTTGCCGGCGCCGACCATGGTGTGCAGCTCGTCGATGAACAGGATGATCTGGCCTTCGTTCTTGGACAGGTCGCTGAGCACCGCCTTCAGCCGTTCTTCGAACTCGCCGCGGAACTTGGCACCGGCGATCAGCGCGCCCATGTCCAGCGACAGCACGCGCTTGCCGCGCAGGCCTTCGGGCACTTCGCCGTTGATGATGCGTTGCGCCAGGCCTTCGACAATGGCGGTCTTGCCAACGCCCGGTTCGCCGATCAGCACCGGGTTGTTCTTGGTGCGCCGCTGCAACACCTGAATGGTGCGGCGGATTTCTTCGTCGCGGCCGATCACCGGATCGAGCTTGCCGCTCTCCGCACGTGCGGTCAGGTCGATGGTGTATTTTTCCAGCGCCTGGCGTTGTTCCTCGGCGTTTTCCGATTGCACGGTCTCGCCGCCGCGCAACTTGTCGATGGCGGCTTCGATCTTCTTCTTGTCGCCGCCGGCCGCGCGCAGGGCCACGCCCAGCGGGCTGGCATCGTCGGCGGCGGCCAGCACGAACCACTCGCTGGCGATGAAGGCGTCGCCATGTTGCTGGGCCAATTTGTCGGTCTGGTTGAGCAGGCGGTTGAGATCGTTGCCGATCGACAGGTTGCCTTCCTGCCCGGAGACCTTGGGCAGCGTGTCCAGCGCCTCGCCCAGCCGCTCGCGCAGCAGCGGCACGTTGACGCCGGCCTGCGACAGCAGCGGGCGTGTGCTGCCGCCACTCTGGTCGAGCAATGCGGCGAGCACGTGCACCGGCTCGATGATGTTGTGGTCGCGGCCCACGGCCAGCGACTGCGCGTCGGCCAGCGCCTGCTGGAACCGCGAGGTGAGCTTGTCCATCCGCATGGGGATAATCCTCTGAACTGGTGGCCGGCGACGCCGACGATACCGTGCAGATGCGGCTGCCGTGCGGGGTTTCAAGGTTTGGCGGCTGCGCAGGTGCCGATGCGGGGCAGCAGGACCGGCTCACACACGGTGGCGCCTGGGCTGGGCGGTGTGGGTTCGCCCACTGACCTGGACCACCCCAGGCAGACGGACACGTCGTTAGACGATCCGCCGCAGCGGTAGCGACGCAGGTGCCACGGCAGGATTCTCCGCAGCCGCTGACGCCGGAAGGTGCGATGCCCCCAGCAGACGCGACAGCACCTGCGCCTGGATTGCCGCCAGGGCCGGCGCGCCGGGGGCACGCGGATGCGGCACCGGCACCGGCAGATCCAGGCCGACCTGGCCGTGTTCGATCAGCACGATGCGATCGGCCAGCGCACTCGCCTCGGCCACATCGTGGGTCACCAGCACCAGGGTGAAGCCGTACTGCCGCCACAACTGCACGATCAGCTGCTGCATCTCGATGCGCGTCAACGCATCCAGTGCGCCCAGCGGTTCGTCCAGCAACAGCAGCCGCGGCCGATGGACCAGTGCGCGCGCCAGGGCCACGCGCTGGCGTTGACCGCCGGACAGCGCCGCCGGCCACTCGCCACCGCGTGCGCCCAGCGCCACCGCATCCAGCGCCGCCTGTGCCTGCGCACGCCCGGCACGCCCCAGGCCCAGCGCCACGTTGTCGATCACGCGCTTCCACGGCAACAACCGCGCGTCCTGGAACATCAGCCGCACCGCATCGCGCTGCGCTGCCAGCGCTGCATGACCGCTGTCGACGGTGCCGGTATCGGCTGCTTCCAGCCCAGCGATCACGCGCAGCAAGGTGCTCTTGCCGCAGCCGCTGCGCCCGACCACCGCCACGCAGGCGCCGGGCGCGATCTCCAGGTCGATGCCACGCAAGACCTCGCTGTCGCCGTAGCGCTTGCCGATGCCGCGCAGGCTCAGCGGCAGGCCGGTGTCGGCCGCGCTCACCGGCGCAGCTCCGCACGCTGTTGCTGCGCCGGATGCCAGCCCAGCCACCAGGCTTCCAGCCCGCGTGCGGCCAGATCGGCCAGCTTGCCGAGCAGCGCGTACAGCACGATGGCCACCACCACGATGTCGGTCTGCAGAAACTCGCGTGCGTTGGTGGCCAGATAGCCGATGCCGGAACTGGCGGAAATGGTTTCGGCCACGATCAGGGTCAGCCACATCAGGCCCAACGCAAAGCGCAAGCCGACCAGAATCGACGGCAATGCGCCGGGCAACAACACATCGACAAACAGCTGCGGGCCGCGCAGGCCGTAATTGCGCGCCATCTCGATCAAGGCCGGGTCCACGCTGCGGATGCCATGGTAGGTATTGAGATAGATCGGGAAGAATGTGCCCAGCGCCACCAGGAACAGCTTGGCGCCCTCGTCGATCCCGAACCACAGGATCACCAGCGGAATCAGCGCCAGATGCGGCACGTTGCGCAGCATCTGCAAGGTGCTGTCGAGCAGGCGTTCGGCCATACGCGACACGCCGGTGAGCAGGCCCAGCGCAAACCCGATGCTACCGCCGATGGCCAGGCCCACTGCCGCACGCCAGCTGCTGATGGCCAGGTGTTGCCACAACTCGCCGGTTTGCACCAAGGTCACTGCGGCACGTAATACCGCATCCGGTGCGGGCAGGATGCGCTGCGGCAACCAGCCGCCGGAGGCCGCGACCTGCCAGGCCACCAGCAAGGCCAGCGGCACTAACCAGGGCACCAGCACGTTGCCTAATCGCTGCGAGCGGCGACTCATCGCACGGCCTTGTTGGTTGGGCGATGCAGCGAAACAACGGCGTGCGCCTGCCCGCTCACGGGTGCTCGGCATGCGTTCTGGCCTGCGCATGCGCTCCTGCGTGCGGGTGTAGTACTGCTGGCGTGCATCACTTGCCCACCGCCTGCTTGCCTGCCGCTGGCACCGCGGCAACTGCGGGCGCACGCCACACCGCCGGCGCCACCAGCACGCGTTTGGGCAGCAGGCGCTGCGCGTAGAACAGATCGGCAGTCGCCTGCTGCGCCTTGATGACCTCGGCGCTGAGCGGTTGCACGCTGGCCGGCGGGCGATGCGCCAGCGTGCGCTCGACCACTGCAGGCGACAGCCCGCTGACCTGCGCCAGCACCTTGATGCTGCCGGCGCGGTCGCGCTCCAGCAAGCCATCGGCCTGGTTGAGCTGCAGCATCACCTGCTGCACGAACGGACCCCACGCGGTGGCGTAATGCCGCGAGGACAGAAAGAACCCGCCGGTCAATCCCAGCCCTTCGCCATTGGCGAGCAGGCGTGCGCTGCCATCCAGCGTCAATGCCGAATACCACGGGTCCCAGATCGCCCAGGCATCCACCTGCCCGGCCGCGAACGCCGCACGTGCGTTGGCCGGCGACAGATACAACGGCGTGATGTCGCGCATGCTCAGGCCGGACTTGGCCAACAACCGCAGCAGCAGGTTGTGCGCGCTGGAACCCTTCTGGAAGGCCACCCGCTTGCCCTTGAGGTCGGCCACGCGCCGCAGCGTGCTGCTGGCCGGCACCAGAATGGTCTCGGCCTTGGGCGTGGGCGGCACCCAGCCCACGTACAGCAGATCGGCACCGGCGGCCTGCGCGAACAATGGCGGAATATCGCCCGCACCGCCCAGGTCGATGCTGCCCACGTTCAAGGCTTCCAGCAGCTGCGGGCCGGCCGGAAACTCGACCCAGCTGATTCTGGTGCGCGGGAAGCGCTGCTCCAGCAACCGATGCTGCTTGGCCAGCACCAGGCTGGACACCGCTTTCTGATAGCCGATACGCAACTGCGCCGGCTCGGCCGCCGCTGCGGGTTGCAGCCACGCGATGCCGGACAACAGCAACGCAGCAATCAAAAAGCGGTAGCGCATCAGAGTGTTCCTCATTGCCAATCGGTGGACGGTTTTTCCCAGAGGTTGACGCCACCTTCGACCGCAAAGCGATCGATCTCGGCCAACTCGTCCGCACTGAACCCGGGCGTCTGCAAGGCCGCGACGTTTTCGATCAACTGCTCCGGGCGGCTGGCGCCCAGCAGTGCCGAGCTCACCCGCGGGTCGCGCAACACCCAGGTCAGGGCCAGCTGCGCCAGGCTCTGCCCACGCCGCTGCGCGATCGCATCCAGCCCGCGTGCGCGCTGCAGGTTGGCCTCGGCCAGATGTTCCGGCCGCAGCGAGTCGCCACCGGGACGATTCACGCGCGCATCGCTGGGTACGCCATTGAGGTACTTGCCGGTCAACAGGCCCTGCGCCAGTGGCGTGAATGCGATCACTCCGGCGCCGACCTCGTCGGTCGCATCGAACAGCTCATGCTCGGCCCAGCGATTGAACAGGTTGTAGGCCGGCTGGTGGATCAGCAGCGGCACCTTCCACTCGCGCAGCAACGCGGCGATCTCGCGCGTACGCGCCGCTGAATACGACGACACGCCCACATACAGCGCCTTGCCCTGCTGCACCGCGCTAGCCAGTGCGCCGGCGGTCTCTTCCAACGGCGTGTCTGCATCGAAGCGGTGCGAGTAGAAGATGTCCACGTAGTCCACGCCCAGCCGCTGCAGGCTCTGATCCAGGCTGGACAGCAGGTATTTGCGCGAACTGCCGCCCTGCCCGTACGGACCCGGCCACATGTCCCAGCCGGCCTTGGTGGAAATGATCAATTCATCGCGATACGGTTTGAAGTCTTCACGCAGCAGGCGGCCGAAGTTGATTTCCGCGCTGCCATACGGCGGGCCGTAGTTGTTGGCCAGATCGAAATGGGTGATGCCCAGGTCGAAGGCGGTCCGCAGCAATGCGCGCTGCGTGTCGATCGGCGTGCTGTCGCCGAAGTTGTGCCACAGGCCCAGCGACAGCGCAGGCAGGACAAGGCCGCTGCGGCCGACACGGCGGTAGGCGATACGGTCGTAACGATCGGGATGTGCGAGATAGGTCATCAGGGTATCCGGTGAGTCAGCGTGCGCTGAAGCGATTGACGGGGCGTGCCAGCCCCAAATGATCGCGCAGGGTGCGCCCTGCATATTCACGCCGGAACAGTCCACGCCGCTGCAACTCGGGCACCACGTGCGTGGCCACATCGGCCAGGCCGCCGGGCAGATGCGGCACCAGCACGTTGAAACCGTCCGCGGCCCCGCCTTCGAACCAGGCCTGCAGCTCGTCGGCAATCTGTGCCGGCGTGCCGATCAGGCTGTAGTGCCCGCGTCCGCCTGCGATGCGCCGACCGAGCTGGGCAATGCTCAGCTGCTCCTGTCCGGCCAGCTCGGTGAACAACTGCTGGCGGCTGCGCTGGCCGGTTTCGGTGAGCGGCAGCTCCGGCAACGGCCCATCGGGGGGATAGCCGGACAGATCGAAGTTGCCCAGCATGCGCGACAGCAGCGCGATGCCGACCTCCGGCTCCACCAGCTCCTGGAACTGCGCGAACTTGTCCTGCGCCTCGGCCTGGCTCTGCCCGACCACGATGAACACACCCGGCATCACCTTCAACGCATCGCGCGCGCGCCCGAACTGTTCCAGCCGCCCCTTGATGTCGGCATAGAACGCCTGCGCCTTGGCCAGCGACGATTGCGCGGTGAACACCACCTCGGCGGTTTCCGCAGCCAGCGCGCGCCCGGGCTCGGACGAGCCGGCCTGCACCAGCACCGGATGCCCCTGCGGCGCGCGTGCGATGTTGAGCGGGCCGCGGACCTGGAAGTGCGCGCCGCGATGATCCAGCACATGCAGCCGCGCCGGATCGTAGTGCACGCCTGCAGCGGTGTCGGCGATGAAGGCATCGTCGTCCCAGCTGTCCCACAGCCCCGCGACCACCTGCTGGAATTCGCGCGCCCGCGCATAACGCTCGGCATGCACGTAATGCGCGTCGCGGTTGAAGTTCAATGCTTCGTCGGCGGCATCGGAGGTGACCAGATTCCAGCCGGCACGCCCACCGGACAGATGATCCAGCGAGGCGAACTTGCGCGCCACGTGATACGGCTCGTTGTAGCTGGTGGTCATGGTGGCGATCAGGCCGATGCGCTCGCTCACCACCGCCAACGCGCTCAGCAGCGTGAGCGGTTCGAACAGGCTGGAGCGCGCCATCCGCGACGCCACCGGCCCACCGGCCGCAGCCAGGCTGTCGGCGACGAACACCGCATCGAACTTGGCGGCTTCGGCGATGCGCACCATCTCGCGATAATGGTCGAACACCAGCGGGTCGGCACTGGCCTGCGGGTGCCGCCATGCGGCCACGTGATGGCCGGTGGCCATCAGGAACGCACCGAGCGAGAGCTGTCGTGCAGCGCTCATCGCAGCCCACCGTGCGGTGCGCCTGCATTGCTCGAATCAGCATCAACAAACATCACGGACATCGTCAAAAATCCTTGTGCAGTTGCAGCCCGACATAGCGCTGGTCGTCGCGCGGCACCAGCCGGAACACGTTGCCGGTGGCATTGGCCAGCAACGGGGCATATGAGCGGTCGCCGAGATTGCGGCCGAGCACCGCCACGCGCCAACCATGCACATCGTCGGCAAGCGCGATGCTGGCATTCCAGATCGCGTACGGGCCCTGGATGGTCTGCGGGGTCTGGCTGAGGTCGTACTGCACGCTGTCCTGCCAGCTCACGTCTCCGTTGAATTCCAGTGCCAGGCTGCCGCGCAGCGGCACCCGGTAACCGGCGCGCAGATTGCCCTTCCAGTCCGGCGAAAACGGCAACGGCCGGCCATCGACATTGCAGTTGGCCGCCGCTGCCGCCGGGCATGCGAAGCGCTGGATGCGCGCCTGCGTATACGCCAGCGATGCGGCCAGGCTGAGCCGCTCGGTGGGCCGGTAGTCCAGATCCAGTTCCAGGCCCTGCGTGCGCACCTGCCCGGCGTTGATCAGGCGCGTCACCACCTGCCCGGCCACGGTGTCGAAGAAGTTGGCCTGGTAGTTGGCGTATTCGGTATGGAACAGCGCCACGTTCGCACTGAGGCGATCGTCCAGGGCGCGCGCCTTGAGGCCCAGCTCCCAGGCGTTGGAGGTCTCCGGTTTCAGCGCCGGCGTATCGCGCGGCTGCATGTTGAAGAACACGTTGTAGGCCGGGCCCTTGTAGCCGCGCGAATAGGTGATGTAACCGGTGGTCCGCGCGTCGACGTCGTATTGCAGGCCGGCGCGGCCGGACACGCCGTTTTCTGCGGTGCTGCCGCTGCTTGCGGTGGACGGCTGGATGCCGGTGGCTGCGGTTGCCGAGCTGGACACGCGCTGATGCCGGTAGTCGAGCGTGTCGCGGGTGAAGCGCGCGCCCAGCAGCGCACGCAGATCCGTGCGCCAATGCCAGGTGGCTTCGCCGAAGGCGGCATAGGTTTCCGCGCGGGTGGCGTAATCGGCCACGCCCATGTTGCTGGCGGTGGGCGTCGTCACCGTGCGGCGGTAGGTTTCGTCGTTGCGCGCATGCAGGTAATACAGCCCGGCGACCGCCTCCACCGCACGATCGCGCGGGGTCTGGATGCGCACTTCCTGCGAATACTGCGTGTAGCCCAGGTCGCCACGGTCGTGCGAGGACGGAAACGCCGCGCTGCGTTGCGCGGTGCGATCGCCATCCTGGAACTGGGTGTTGTCCCATTGCCGCCACGCGCTGATCGAGGTCAGCAGTGCATCGCCGAGCTGCTGATCCAGCTGCAGCGAGGCGCCCTTGTTGATGTCGTCCAGATACGTGCGGTAATCGCTGTTGATCTGCCGGTTGTCGTCCCTGGCGACGACCGGTGCCAGCGCCGCGGCGAAGTCGGCACGCGTGCTGTCCACCACCACACCGCTGGGCGCGTCGCTGTGCGATTGCAGGTAGTCGGCGAGCAGCGTCGCGTTCAAGCCAGGGTTCGGGCTCAGGTCCAGCCGCAAGCGCGCGCCGGCGCGCCGGTAGCCGTTGACGGTCTGGCCGTCGGCCACGTTGCGCACGTTGCCGCCGTACTCGGCCCACAATGCCGACACGCTGGCCTTGAGCAGCTCCGGCACCAGCGTGCCGCCGACACTGGCACGCACACGGTCTTCGTCGCCGCCACCGAAGTGCGAGTAATCCACATAGCCGCCGAACAACTCCGGCGCCGGCTTGCTGACGATATTGAGCACGCCGGCGGAGGCATTCTTGCCGAACAAGGTGCCCTGCGGCCCGCGCAGGACTTCGATGCGCTCGACATCGAGCAGGTCCAGCGTGGCCTGGCCCGGACGCCCCAGCACCACGCCGTCGATCACCGTCGCCACGCTGGGCTCGACCCCTGGCGAGGTGGAGATGGTGCCCACGCCACGCAGGAACAACGAGGTGTCCTTGTTGGAGGCACCGTTGCGAAAGCTCAGGCTGGGCACCAGCGCCGGCAAGTCGGCCACGCTGTTGCGGTTTTCGCGCTCCAGCGTCTCGCCCTGCACCACCGATACCGCCACCGGCACCTGCTGCAAGGTGGTTTCGCGACGCGTGGCTGTCACGGTGACCGCGCCCAGGGTCTGCGCGCCGTGCTCCGGCGTCGCAGCAGCCTCGCCCACTTCATCGGCCAGCACCGGCGCACATGCCCACGCCAGACTCCACGCCAGCACCTGCGGCCTGGCCAACCATCTCGAAGCAGCGAGGATCCTTGCAGGGGTCCGGTGTCGCGCAGGCATGTACGTCCTTTCGTGGCGTCGGCTGTCGTGCAGCAGCGTGGGGAGATTTTTTGCGAATTGGCGGTCGCCATGCATGTACGGCGACCCGTCGCAGTGCAGGCCGACACGGCGCTGCAATGCAGTAGCGCATGCTGTTTGCAGCGGCCGCGAGCGTCAAATAACCAATGTTTAGGTGGTTATTCACTCACGCGCCGCCGCGTGTCGACCACCCTGCCCAGCGCTCGCCAATATCTTCGCTGCACGACACCAGGCCAATGGCGATAATGGGCCCATGGATGCACCCAAGCCCTGGCACCTCTATCTGCTGCTATGTCGCAACGGCAGCTATTACGCCGGCATCACCAACGATCTGGAGCGGCGCTTCCAGGCGCATCAGCGCGGGACCGGCGCGCGCTACACCCGTGCAAACCCACCGCTGGAGCTGCTTGCCAGCCATCCGTATGCGGACCGCGCCGCCGCCTCGCGCGCAGAGTGGCAGCTCAAGCAGCAACCGCGTGCGCGCAAGCTGGCCTGGCTGCTGGCGCAGCCGCACGACGGCACCGGGTCACAGCCCGCTGACGCTTCGCTCACGCCCACCTAGCCGCGCGATTTCTACGCTGTAGCGCCATCGATCGCGGAGCAGCGCATGCACTATCAGCTCTATTACTGGACCGGCCTGCAAGGCCGCGGCGAATTCGTCCGGCTCGCACTGGAAGACGCCGGCGCCGGCTACACCGACGTGGCGCGTGTCGAAGGCGATGAGGTGATGAATGCCTTTCTGGAAGGCCACCAGGCCGGCGCGCAGCCGTTCGCACCGCCCTCCCTCAAGGCCGGCGATACGGTGGTTGCGCCGGTGGCGGCCATCCTGCATGTCATCGGACCGCAACTGCAGCTGGTGCCGGACTCGGACGCACAGCGCATCCAGGCATTGCAGTTGCAGCTGACCATCGCCGACCTGGTGGCCGAGGTGCACGACAGCCATCATCCGATCGCCACCGGCCTGTATTACGAAGACCAGAAAGCCGAGGCAGCAAAGCGCGCCAAGGATCTGCGCGACAACCGCCTGCCCAAGTTCCTGGGCCACTTCGAGCAGGTGCTGCAACAGGCCGGCGGCACGCATGTGCTTGGCACGCATTCCTATGTGGATCTGTCGTTGTTTCAGCTGATCAGCGGGCTGGAATACATGTTCCCCAAGCGCATGAAGACACTGTCAGCCGAGCTGCCAGGCCTGAAAGCGCTGCAACAGCGCGTGGCCGCCCGCCCACGCATCGCCGGCTATCTCGCCTCCGAACGACGCGTGGCGTTCAATACCAACGGCATCTTCCGCCACTATCCGGAGCTGGATGCGGCGTAAGCGATGGCGGCGCGTGATGCACCGCATGCCGCCGAAGTTGCGTTGTTTCCCTGCTGGGCTGGCGCACGACGCTGCATCCATGCATGCAAGGCCGCATTCGGGCGGCCTTCTCCTCACGTCATCACACGCTGCGTCAACGTCCCTGCAGCAACGCCGTCCGGATCCGCTGCAACTGCGCCTTCACTGCAGCCGCTTGCGCTGGCCCCAACCGCAGCAGCGCCTTTTGACCGACCGACAGCGACTCCAACGCGGGATCGACAAAACGATAACGGCCACGCTCGTCGCGCTGCACCTTGATCGGCTGTACCGGGTCGGGCGTGCGCAGCAGATGATCGATCACGTCGATCACGCGGTCGTTGAAGTAGCGGTCTGGCGCACCAAGATCGGCATAGGCCTGCTGGAACAGCGGATAGAAACGCACATAACTGCGCACCAGCGCCTGCGCATCCACCTGGGTGAACGCCGCCACATAAGGCGCATACCGCGCCGCATTGGCCTGATCGATCACCACACTGCCGCTGGCATCGGACACTGCCAATTCACCCGCCACCGGCTGCAGCACCGAGGCGCGACGGCTGATGCTGGGCTGGGTGAGATTGTCGATCATCACCACCACGCGTTCGATCAGGTGCTTGCGCAGCACGATCGACAAGGCGCCATCGTCCTGCACCAGTTCCAGCAAGGCCTGCCACGCAGCGGCATCGCTCTGTGCCAGCGCAGGAATCGCAGCGTCGGCGGCATCGGCCGAGGGCTGCTGCACCGGATGCCGCGGCCCTGCCGGTGCCGGCGGCGCTGGGGCCACCGCCGCTGCCACGGCGCTGGCGGTCTGGCTGATCGGCGCAGGCAACGCGCCCGGCGCCGTGGGTGACCCGCTGAATAGCCACCAGGCAGCGCCAGCCACCACTGGCACCGCCAGCAGCCACGGCCAACGCGAAGACTTGGATTGCATCGTGGAACTCCTTACATCGACGACATCCATGGTGTGACAACCAGATATCGCGGTGGTTCCATCGATGTGCGGCGATGACGCGATCAAGCAGACCATGTGCATCGCACAAGGGCGATTGGCCGCGAAGAGGACTGTTTCTGGCAGAGAACGCTGGCTGCAGCGCTAGAACTGGCAACGACATACGCCTGACCACCGTCCTCATTGCGAACCGATCACGCGCGCAGCGAAATCCGATGCAGTCACAACTCAGTGATCGAGGGGCGCGATGCCCTCACCGCTTGCGGGACACGCCGTGAATCCGTCCGTGGAGGCTCCTTGGCTGCATCCATGCCGCCAAGGGTCCCGCAACCGGCAAGGACACCGCGCCAGGAGGTTGGTTGGTGGTCGAATGAAAAGCTGCCTGTTGCGATTGCAAGTCTTGCGTCGGGACGCTGAAAAGTTTGCAGGTTGCTTTGTTGAGCCGCTGCCGTTACTCGGTCTGCGCTGGAAAGCTGATCGAACGCACGGTGATCCGAACAACGCACACCATGCTTTGCTTGCAACCAAACCACCGACCATCTCGACAGGTCCTTGCCCGCCCACCGTCGCGGGACCTTACGCGGCATGGATGCCGCGTAAGAGCCTACATGGACGTACTTGCGGCGTGTCCTGCAAGGGCCCTGCAGCCAGGCCACAGATCGCATGCTCCAGCTCTGGTTTGGCTTTGGCTCTCGCTCACCCACATCGCCAACGCTCGAACCAGAACGCCCAGCGTTGCCGCATCAAACGACAACGCCGCCCGCCCGATGGCCACGAGTGGCAATGTCCGCCGCTCTCAGCTTGCGAAATCCAGCCGCGCATTCACCCAGGCCGCCACGATGGCGGCGGCCGCCTGCTCGGCCTGCTTCGCAGGCAGGCGCTTCTCGCGCACCAGCCATGCGGCCGTGTCGGCGCGCACCTTCGGCAGTAACGCGCGCACGGCCCTGCGCTGTGCCGCCGGCCAGTCGCTGTCTTCCCCGGTCCAGGCGGCAATCTCCTTGTCCGGATCCTCGCCGTAGCGCTTGCGCAATGCCGGAGTCAGGTAGAGCAATGGCGATACCGACGCGCGTAACGCGATGATTTTCCACTCGGCGTAACTGGCGTAGCGAATGGTGCCGGCGTCCTTGCTCAGGGCCTCGATCAACCCGTCGAAGCCGGCATCCAGCTGCTTCCAGCTGGCCAATGCAAACAGACCGCCCGGCGGCTCGCAGATCGGCGCGAACCCGTCGCGTGTCGAGCCATACAGCGACCCGAACGCCTCATACGCCGGCTCGCCCACTGCAGCAAAGATGAAGCAATGCACGTAAGGACGATGATCGCTGTTGTCGCGTTCGATCCACATCCGCAGCAATGTCAGCACGCGTTCCTGCGCCTGCATGGCGGGCATGCCATCCACATCGTCGAGCAAGGATGCGGCGAAGTCGTCGACCTTGCGCAGCGCCTTGCGCGCACTTTCAAACCGCGCACTCGCCAGCTTTGCATCCACGCCCGCGGCGGGGACAAACTGATGCAGATACGCCAGCCACGCCGAAGCCAGCGGCGTGTCGTAGCCCTGCAGCTGGCGCGCGGCGTCGGCAGGCGCAGTGGGAATCAAGGCGATGATGCGATCCAGCGCCTGTTGCTGCGCAACGAGCGCCTTGGCCAGCACATCGGCCCTGGCCGTCAATGTGCGTTGCAGGCAGTCGTCCGGCTTGGCGTCCTGCGCGCAAGCATTGCGCTGCCGCAGCCAGGCGCGTTGCTGATCACGCACGCCCGCGACCGCGCTACGCGGCGTGGTGTCCAGCAGCGCCCGATAGGACTCGTCCAGCTGATCGTCCAGATTGCCCAGCGCCGGCACCGCGCACAGCCGTTTTTCGACCGCCGTGGCTGCCTGCTTGCAGTCGAACGACGCCGCCCAGGCACCGCCGGCGCCAAGCAACAGCGCGCCGCCGATAACCACCCGCAACACGCTGGAGCAGGCTGTCATTGCACTGCCTCCTTGCGTGCGGGCAGTAGCGAGAGCAGCAGCAGGGTCACCGCCAGCGCGACATAGGCACCCACGAACTGCCAGCTGATCACGCGCGCCAGGCCGTGCAGCGACCACGGCAGATAGATGCCGCCGCGCGGGTCCACCGAATGGATCAGGCCGAACAGCGTCAGCCCCGCGGCCACCAGCAGGAAGACCGCACCACGGCGCAGGCGGCCATCGATCATCGCTGCCACGGCGGCGATCCACAGCATCGCGGTGATGATGAAGCCATTGCCCAGCGCGAAGATCACCGCCAGCTCCGGCAGGCCATGCCCATCGAGTTTGGTGGTCAGTGCGACCAGTTGATCCGGCGCGATCCAGCCTGGTGCCTTGATGGTCAGCAGGTAGGCCACCGACGGCAGAAAGCCCAGCACCATCGCACCGGCGTGCTGCCTGGGCGTGGCCTGGAACGCCTGCGTGGTGATGTCGATCGACACGTACACGATGATCGGCGCCAGCACCGCCAGTGGCAGCCATTGCACCAAGCCGGAGATCACACCGAGCATGCCGCCGATGCCGACGAACAAGCCGGTCAGCAGCGTGTAGCCGGAGCGCGCGCCCATGTGCTTGTAGGCCGGCTGGCCGATGTAGGGCGTGGTCTGTGCCACCCCGCCGCAGACGCCTGCGACCAGCGTCGCCAGGGCTTCCACCAGCAGGATGTCACGGGTGCGGTAGTCATCGCCCGCAGCGCGTGCGCTCTCGCTGACATTGATGCCGCCCACCACCATCAACAGGCCGAACGGCAGCAGCAGCGGCAGGTACGCCAGCGTGGCGGGCAGGCCGTCGATGAAGCCCAGGTTCGGCAGCGGCAACACGATCTGCGGCGGCGTCCATTCCGGCACCGCGAAGCCCGGTGCACCCAGGCCGGCCAGTCCCAGCCCGTAATACAACGCAGTGCCGATCACGAACGCCACCAGCACGCCGGGCAACTTGGTCGGCAGCCGGCCCTTGGCCAGCAGCACGTACAGCAGCAGGCCCAGGGTGACGAAGCCGGCCACCGGCGAACGCAGGGTTTCCAGCAGCGGCAGCAAGCCCATCAACACCAGCGCGATGCCGGCGATGGAACCTAGCAAGGCCGCGCGCGGCAGCGCGCGCGTGACCGCCTCGCCAACGAACGACAGCACCAGCTTGAGCAGGCCCATCACCACCAGCGCGGCCATGCCGAGTTTCCAGGTGGCGATGGCAGCCGCCTGCGGGTCCAGTCCCTGCGCCTTGAAGCCGACGAACGCCGGGCCCAGCACCAACAGCGCCATGCCGATGCTGGTCGGCGCATCCAGGCCCAGCGGCATCGCGGTGACGTCGTCGCGCCCGGTGCGTGCAGCCAGCCGCCGCGCCATCAAGGTGTAGAGCAGGTTGCCCACCAGCACGCCGAACGCGGTGCCGGGAAACATGCGCCCGAACACCACCTCGGCCGGGAACTGGAACATTCCGACCAATGCCATCGCGATGAAGCCGAGGATGGAGAGATTGTCGACGACCAGGCCGAAGAAGCCATTGAGGTCGCCGGCGACGAACCAGCGCGGCGATGCCGCAGTACGCGAGGAAGGGGCCGACATGGGAGCCAGGAAGCGTGGGGATCGACCGATGGTAGCCGCTGCTCCGCACGCGCGACAGCGGCGCGGTGGATCAGAGCGTGTCGCCGCGATTGCGCCGGTCTGTTCCATGCCAGGCGGCTGCGTGGCGGAACGGCCCTACTTCATCGCCGCAGCAACCTCGATCCAGCCGACGATGTCGCCACGGCCGGCACTGCGATAGCGCACCTGCACGCGCGTGGCATCGGCACTGACATCCAGCGCGTCGGCCCGATCGCCCTGCACCAGATAGCGCTTGGTGCTGGTCGCCGTAGGGGTGGCGTAGAGCGGCAGACGCGCCACCTGCACGCGCAGTTGTACCGGCATCGGCGCGTCCAGGGTGGTGCCGATCTCGCTTGAAACCTTCGCCCCGCGCGCGTCGTAACTGGGCCACACCGAGAGCGGCATGCCATCGCCGGTGCCTGGATCCAGCAAGGTCTGGATGTCGGGCGAGGCGATCGGCTGCTGCGTCCTGGCCACATACAACCGCCCATCGGCCGCGTAGCGATACACATCGGCGTACCACATCGGCCCGCTGCGGCAGGAGCTGGTCAAGCTGCGCTGCTGCCTGTCGGGCGTCAGATTGAAGAAGCCTTCGCACTGCACTGCCGGGCGCGTGGGCGCGGTCAGCGCACGAAAGCGCCGTTGCGCCGGATCGAACACAAAGACCAGCACCGCTTCGTTGACCTGGCCGAGCATCGCCGACACCGCCAGATCCGGATGTCCGTCGAAGTTGTAGTCGTCGCTGTCCACACCGGCGGCGCCTTCGCCCTCGTCCAGGTTCGCGTCGAACCATTGCTCCTTGCCGCCCGGGCCCAACACCACATGCAGGCGTGCGCCGACCAGTGTGGCGGTCGCCTGTGTGTTTGCGTCGAGCGACACCTGCACGCTGGTGTCGCGCGCAAAGCACGCAAACGACAGCCCGCCCAGTGCGGCGAACAGCAGCTTGCGTGCAGCGCTCACGCGCAGCCGGTGCAGATGTTCAAGCCGCATGGTCGCCAGACTCAGAACGACACCTCCACCGCCTGCCGCGACCACAGCACCGACTGGTGGCCGGTGGCCTGCTTCCAGGCCAGACGGATCGCCTCGATGTCGTTGCGCCGCTGCGGGGTGTCCTCGTGCAGGATCACCAGCACCTTGGTGCCCAGACGGTTCGGCTCCTTGGCACCGCGGAACAGCCATTGGCCATAGGCGTCGAACACGGTCAGGCCGTCGGGAAAGCGCGGGGTCACTTCCTTGTCCAGAAACGCGCGCCATTGGGTTTCGTCGATGGTACGGGTCTGCGGGCGATCGGCCGGGCCGGTCTCCTCGCCCACCCCGAAGTACAGCTCGCTGCGCACCCAGCCGCGCGCCGCCGCCGGCCGCGCCGCATCGCCTTGGAGGCTGGCAGTGGTCGGGCCCGGCGCGCCGCCGGGGGTAGTGGCGCAGGCGGACAGCGCCAGCATGGCGGCAAGCAGGCAGGACGGCAGCAACTTCATCGACTTCTCCACAACGGGTACGTTTACGACGGATCGGGGGCGGGCTCATGCAGGGCCGGCATCAGCTGATGCCGGCGTGCGCGCACTGTGCCATCTCGCACGCGCCTGAACAACGCGATAATATCTCTCCATCCGGATGAATGTGGACGATCCGAACCCCTTTGCGCCCCTGCCCGGCCGGATGCCGTCCGCGCGGCGCGTTCGCAGTTGCTGTCGCAGGAGAGAGAGATGACCCGCCCCACCCTTTCGGCTATCGGCCTGGCCGTGGCCGCCGTGTTGAGCGCCAACGCCCAGGCCCAGCAGGCCGCCCCCGGTGCCACCACGCTGGACACCGTGATCGTCACCGGCACCCGCGCCAGCGACCGCACCGTGCTGGAATCGACCGTGCCGGTGGACGTGCTCACCGCCGAGGACATCCGCAAGGCCGGCGTGGTCAACGGCGAGCTGGGCAGCGCGCTGCAGGCGCTGCTGCCCTCGTTCAACTTCCCGCGCCAGTCCAACTCCGGTGGTGCCGACCATATCCGCGCCGCGCAGCTGCGTGGGCTCTCGCCCGACCAGGTGCTGGTGCTGGTCAACGGCAAGCGCCGCCACACCTCGGCGCTGGTCAATACCGACAGCAAGATCGGCAAGGGCACCACGCCGGTGGATTTCAACTCCATCCCGATCAATGCGATCAAGCGCATCGAAGTGCTGCGCGACGGTGCCGGCGCGCAGTACGGCTCGGACGCGATCGCCGGCGTCATCAACGTGATCCTGGACGACAACCCGGAGCGCGGCGAGCTGGAAGCCAGCTTCGGCGCCTACAACACCGACGTGGAGCCGATCAATCGCCGCGTCACCGATGGCCAGACCAGCTACGCCAGCGCCAAGGTCGGCAGCCTGCTCGGCGATGACGGCGGCTTCTTCAAGGTCGGCCTGGAGCTGAAGAATCGCGAGGCGACCAACCGCGCCGGCTTCGACCAGATTCCGTCGTTCGAGGAGCAGACCCCGGCCAACCTGGCGCTGGCCGGCAAGCGCAACTACGTGCTCGGCGATGGCGCCACCAAGGGCCTGAACGCCTGGCTCAACACCAAGGTGCCCTTCAGCGCCACCGGCGAGTTCTACGCCTTCGGCACCTACAACCAGCGCGACACCGAAGGCGCCAATTACTTCCGTTACCCGGACGGCAGCGCCAACTGGCGTGAGATCTATCCCAACGGCTACCGTCCGATTTCCGAAGGCGAGAACCGCGATCTGCAGGTCGTCGCCGGCGCACGTGGGCAGCTCGGCAGTTGGGACTACGACGCCAGCGTCAACTACGGCCGCAACGACTTCACCTACCGGCTGCGCAACTCGCTCAACGCCTCGCTCGGCCCGGGCAGCACCACCCGCTTCAAGACCGGCGATTTCGCCTTTGCGCAGACCGTGGGCAACCTGGATCTGACCCGCGTGTTCGATGCGGCCGGCGCCACCCACACCTTCGGCACCGGTGCCGAATTCCGCCGCGAGCAATACCGCACCCATGCCGGCGACCCGGCCAGCTATGCGGCCGGCCCGTTCACCGATCGCCCCACCGGCTCGCAGGCCGGCGGCGGCCTGACCCCGCAGGACGAGGCCGACCTGTCGCGCAACGTGGCCAGCGCCTATGCCAACGTGTCCAGCCAGTTCGGCGACAAGTTCTCCACCGACCTGGCCGGCCGTTACGAGCATTACCAGGATTTCGGCAGCCAGTGGACCGGCAAGCTGGCCGCGCGCTATGCCTTCGCCCCGGCGTTCGCGCTGCGCGGCGCGGTCTCCAACAACGTGCGTGCGCCCTCGCTCAGCCAGATCGGCTACGAAGCCACCTCCACCGGTTATGACGCCGCCGGTCGCCTGACCCAGGGCCGCCTGCTGTCGGTCAATAACCCGATCGCACGCGCGCTCGGTGCCACCGACCTGAAGCCGGAAAAATCGCTCAATTACAGCCTGGGCTTCACCAGCCAGCTGGGCGATCACTTCGACCTGTCGCTGGACTTCTTCCAGATCGATATCGACGACCGCATCGCGCTGTCCGAAGACATCACCGGCACCACGCTGACCGACTTCGTGCAGCAGAACTTCGCCGTCGCCGGCGTGCAGAGCGCCAGCTATTTCCTCAACGCCGCCGACACCCGCACCCGCGGCGCCGAGCTGGTCGGCAACTGGCGCCAGTACGCCTTCGGCGGCGACCTGCTGCTGACCGGCACCTACAGCTACGCCAAGACCGAGTTGAAGAACGTCATCGGCACCCCGGCGCAGCTGCTCGCGCTGGACCCGGACTACGTGCTGTTCGGTGTCGAGGAGAGCAACACGCTCACCGATGCCGCACCACGCACGCGCGCCGCGCTGGCCGCCAACTGGAACAACGAGCACTGGAACCTGCAGACCCGCGTCAATCGCTACGGCAGCGCCACGCGCGTGTTCGACTTCGGCGGCGGCTTCGTGCCACGCCAGACCTACGGCGCGGAATGGCAGCTGGACCTGGAAGCCGAGTACCACCTGGGCACGCAGTGGACGCTGGCGATCGGCGGCCAGAACATTCTCGACAACTACTCGGACCGCTCCATCGACGACATCGCCTACTTCGGCAACCTGCCGTACGACGTGCTCTCGCCGATCGGTAGCAACGGCGCGTATTGGTACGGGCGGGTGCGCTACTCGTTCTGACGCCGGGATGGGTGGATCGGGATTCGGGATTGGCAAGGGCGGCGCATCGCCAACCCCACTCCCGAATCCCCACTCCCCGCTGTTGCATAACCTGAATATCACATCGCCTTGCGCACACTAGCGCGATGGCAGACGTGCACTCCCCCCTTCCGTCGCCGCCATTGCTGGACGATGCCTGCGCATTGTTTCTGGACGTGGACGGTACCCTCATCGACTTCGCCGACAGCCCCGAGGCTGTGCGACTCCTTCCCGAGGTCCGCGCGGCCATCGGCCAGTTAAGCGACCGCCTGCACGGCGCCGTGGCACTGGTCAGCGGCCGACCGCTGTCGCAACTGGATGCCTTGTTCGCGCCGTTGCTGCTTCCGGCCGCCGGCCTGCACGGACACGAACTGCGCAGCGACATCGCTGCACGCGCGGCGATGCCGCAGGACACCTCCGAGTGGCTGCATGGCCTGCATCAGCGTGCCGCCGCACTCACGCACCGGCACCCCGGCGTGCTGGTCGAAGACAAGGGCGTCAGCGTCGCGCTGCATTGGCGCGCACAGCCGCTGGCCGGCCCCGACGTGCTCGCCTTTGCGCAGCAGGAAATCGCCCAGCTTTCCGGGTACCGCCTGCAACCGGGCGACCACGTGGTCGAATTCGTCCCCGAAGGCAGCAACAAGGGCCTGGCGGTCGAACAACTGATGCAGCAGGGCGCATTCGCCGGCCGCACGCCGGTGTTCGTCGGCGACGACCTCACCGACGAATTCGGTTTCGAAGCGGCCAACCGCCTCGGCGGCTGGAGCGTACTGGTCGGCGATCGCGCCCAGACCAGCGCGCGCTTCCGCGTCGACGGTACCGCCGACGTGCATGCGTGGCTGCAACGCAATGCGCGCCAGGCCTGAGCGCAGCGCGCCTTCCCCTCTTTTCTTCAAAAGGATCGTTCGCACTCCATGACCGAGCCAAACCTGGATCTGGGCGTCATCGGCAACTGCAGCTTTGGGGCATTGGTCGATCGGCAGGCACGCGTGGTGTGGAGTTGCCTGCCGGCCTTCGACGGCGACCCGGCGTTCTGTTCGCTGCTCTCGCCCAAGCGCGAAGGCGGTGACTTTGCCGTGGAGCTGGAGGACTTCGCCAGCAGCGAGCAACACTATCTGCCCAATACCGCTGTGCTGCGCACCGTGTTGCGCGACCACCACGGCGGCGAAGTGGAAGTCATCGACTTCGCACCGCGCTGGCGCAATAACGGGCGTTTCTACCGGCCCGTCAGTATCATCCGGCAGATCCGCCCGCTGGCCGGCAACCCGCGCATCATCGTGCGCGCCCGCCCGCTGGCCGACTGGGGCGGGCGCAGCCCGGAAACCACCTGGGGCAGCAATCACATCCGCTGGGTGCTGCCCGAATTCACTCTGCGCCTGACCACCGACGTGCCGGTGCGCTTCGTCCGCGACGGCCTGCCGTTCGTGCTCAGCCACCCGGTCAACCTGGTGCTGGGCGTGGACGAATCGCTGACCCGTTCGCTCACCGGCTACGTGCAGGAAGCGCAGGAACGCACCGAAGAATACTGGCGCGAATGGGTGCGCTACCTGTCGATTCCGCTCGACTGGCAGGAAGCGGTAATCCGCAGCGCAATCACGCTCAAGCTGTGCCAGTACGAGGACAGCGGCGCCATCATCGCGGCGATGACCACCTCGATCCCGGAAGCGCCCAACACCCCGCGCAATTGGGATTACCGCTATTGCTGGCTGCGCGACGCCGCATTCGTGGTGCGTGCGCTGAATCGCCTGGGCGCCACCCGCACGATGGAGCAGTTCATCGGCTACATCTTCAACATCGCCACCGCCGACGGCACCATGCAGCCGCTGTATGGCATCGGTTTCGAATCCCAGCTGGAAGAGCACGAAGTCGAAACGATGGAGGGCTACCGCGGCATGGGCCCGGTACGCCGCGGCAACCTGGCCTGGATCCAGCAGCAGCACGATGTCTACGGCAGCGTGGTGCTGGCGTCCACCCAGCTGTTCTTCGATCTGCGCCTGAAGGACCAGGGCGATGCGGACACTTTCCGCCGCCTGGAGCCGCTGGGCGAGCGCGCGTTCGCGCTGCACAACGTGCCCGATGCCGGTCTTTGGGAATTCCGCGGCCGCGCCGAAGTGCATACCTACACCGCTGCGATGTGCTGGGCTGCCTGCGATCGCCTCTCCAAGATCGCCGACCGGCTGGTGCTGCCCGAGCGCAGCGTGTACTGGCGCGAGCGCGCCCACACCATCCGCGAACGCGTGCTGGGCGAGGCCTGGAGCGAAGAACGCGGCCATTTCACCGATACGCTGGGCGGTCATCGCCTGGACGCATCGCTGTTGCTGCTGGCCGATATCGGCATCGTCGCCAACGACGATAGCCGCTTCGTGCGCACGGTCGAGGTGGTCGGCCGCGTGCTCAAGCATGGCGATGCGCTGTATCGCTACATCGCACCGGATGACTTCGGTGAGCCGGAAACCAGCTTCACCATCTGCACGTTCTGGTACATCGACGCGCTGGCCGCGATCGGTCGCAAGGAGGAGGCGCGTGAATTGTTCGAGCGCATCCTCTCGCGCCGCAATCACCTGGGCTTGCTGTCGGAGGACCTATCGTTTGAAGACGGCGAAGCCTGGGGGAATTTCCCCCAGACCTATTCGCATGTGGGCTTGATCATCGCAGCGATGCGCTTGTCGCGGAGCTGGCAGGAGGCGTCATGAGTCGTTTGGTGGTGGTATCCAACCGCGTTGCAGTGCCCGGCGAAAACCGCGCTGGCGGGCTGGCGGTTGGCCTGTTGGCTGCACTCAAGGAGCGCGGCGGTGTGTGGTTCGGCTGGAGCGGCAAGACCGTCCGCGGCGACAGCGGTGGCATGCACGAACAGACCGAGGGCGACATCAAGTTCGTCACCATGGACCTCAACAAGCGCGACATCGATTCGTACTACAACGGGTTCGCCAATCGCACGCTGTGGCCGCTGCTGCACTTCCGCCTGGACCTGGTCGATTACGACCGCGCCACCCGCGAAGGCTATATGCGCGTCAACCGGCTGTTTGCCGAGAAGCTGGCGCCGTTGCTGAAGGACAGCGACACGCTGTGGATCCACGATTACCACATGATTCCGCTGGGCGCGATGCTGCGCGAGTTGGGTGTAGGCTGCAAGATGGGCTTCTTCCTGCACGTGCCGATGCCCTCGGCCGACCTGATGCAGGCGATGCCGGATCACGCGCGCTTGTTCAGTACGTTCTACGCGTACGACCTGGTCGGCTTCCAGACCCAGCGCGATGCCGAGCGCTTCAAGGCCTATGTGCGCCTGTTCGGCGGCGGCCGCATTCTCGACGGCGACATCGTCGAAGGCCCCGGCGGGCGTCGCTTCAGTGCTGCGGCGTTCCCGATCGGGATCGATACCGACCTGATCGCCAACCAGGCCAAGGCCTCGGTCGGCAAGCAGGCCGTGCGCGACCTGCGCGAAAGCCTGCGCGGCCGGCAACTGGCGATCGGCGTGGACCGGCTGGATTATTCCAAGGGCCTGCCGGAACGCTTCCAGGGTTTCGAACGCTATCTGGAGCGTTATCCGGACCAATCCGGCAGCCTGACCTATCTACAGATCGCGCCGGTATCGCGTGGCGACGTCAACGAGTACCGCCAGTTGCGCGGGCAGCTGGAACAGATCGCCGGCCACATCAACGGTGGACATGCCGAGCCGGATTGGACGCCGCTGCGCTACGTCAATCAGAACTTCAGCCATGCGACGTTGACCGGTTTTTATCGCGCGGCCTCGGTTGGCCTGGTCACGCCACTGCGCGATGGCATGAACCTGGTCGCCAAGGAATTCGTGGCGGCGCAGGATCCGCAGAATCCGGGCGTCTTGGTGCTGTCGTTGCTGGCCGGTGCAGCGGACGAAATGAAAGAGGCACTGCTGGTCAATCCGCACGATCTGGACGGCGTGGCCGACGCGATCGCCACTGCGGCAAGCATGCCGCTGGCAACCCGCATCGAACGCTGGAGCGCGATGATGGATCATCTCCGCAAGAACAACATCAATCACTGGCGCCAGCGCTACCTGCAGGCGCTTGCAGATATCTGACTCCGGTGTCCGCAACGCAGGCTGCCAGCACCACGCTATCAGCACAGACGCGCTGCGCACCGGCAGCGCCCCCCTTTTCCCCTCGGGAGAAGGGGGCCGAAGGGCGGATGAGGGTACGCGTGTACGTACAAGTGGAAATGTCCGAAGCGCAAAGTCCAGCTTCTACAAATCCCAACTCCCGAATGCCAAATCCCCGCCTCACCGTTTGAGTCAATAACTCAATAGAACTACTGCAGGATCCTGCATTTGTCGCCACATGCGAATGCACCCAACACCGCCTGACACCCACAGCAATCTTCAGCCGCATCGAATTTGAGCAATTTCAGCGCCTCAACCGCATGGCCTGGAACGTTGGTTCTCATTCCGTCACGGACACAAGCGTCATTGCGGTCTAAAATATCTGCATGAGTAGCGCTGAGGACCCTGGGAGGGGCTGCGCGTTCATATCCGGACGTTCTGCTTTAGGACGTTTTTGTTGGATCCAAGGCCGCCCTTTGCCAGCCTGTGATCTTGCTCCCTCCACGACTCGCCACCGCCTGCCGGTGCCTGGGTCCTTCCTGACATCTCAAAATGACTGATCAATCCTCAAAACGTGGACTAGGCACCTGGTTGCTGGTGGTCTATGCCGTGGTGATCGCCGTGCTCGGTGCGGTGCTTGCCTACGAGGGCGGCCGCCTGGTCGCCGTCGGTGGCTCCTGGTATTACCTGCTGGCGGGCATCGGCCTGTTCCTGGCCGGCGTGTTGCTGGCGCTGGGCAAGCGTGCCGGCCTGTGGCTGTTTGGCGCCACGCTGGCGGCCACCATCGCCTGGGCGCTGTGGGAAGTGGGCCTGGATGGCTGGGGCCTGGTCCCGCGTCTGGCCTGGATGTCGGTGCTGGGGCTGGTGCTGCTGCCGTTCTGGGGCGTGGCCCGCCGCCGTATGCAGCCGCTGTCGGGGCTTGGCTATGTGCTGGTGACCGGCGTGCTGCCGATCCTGGGCGCGACGCTGATCCTGTGGCCACTGCTGGTGCCGCGCAATGTCGAACTGGCCGATGCCTCCAAGCTGCCGGCCGAGAATGCGACGCCGTTCAGCCGCGCCAACGTGCCCAGCCCGGACGGTAACGTCGCGGCCAATCACGATGCCAGCAACTGGACCTCGTACGCCGGCTCCAACCTGTCCAACCACTACACCCCCGGTGCGCAGATCACCCCGGAGAACGCCAAGAACCTGAAGGTGGCCTGGGAGTTCCATACCGGCGATCTGAAGCCGGCCGGCTCCAAGCTGGGCTACGCCTTCCAGAACACCCCTCTCAAGGTCGGCGAGCTGCTCTACATCTGCACCCCGACCCAGAAGGTGATCGCGGTGGAAGCAGCCAACGGCAAGGAGCGCTGGCGCTTCGACCCGCAGACCAATCCGAAGGCGATGGCCGGCGTTGCCGCCACCACCTGCCGCGGCGTGTCGTACTACCAGGCCCCGCAAGGCACCGCCGAGTGCCCGACGCGAATCTTCTGGCCGATGGTCGATGGCCGCCTCGGCGCGCTGGACGCGCAGACCGGCAAGCTGTGCACCAGCTTCGGCAACAACGGCTTTGTCGATCTCAATGCCGGCACCGGCAACACCAAGCCGGGCTTTGTCGGCCCGACCTCGCCACCGGTGGTGATGCGCGGCGTGGTGATCCAGCCCACCGGCCAGGTGCGTGACGGCCAGGAAGGCGATGCGCCGTCGGGCGTGGTGCGTGGCTTCGATGCGCTCACCGGCCAGCTGCGTTGGGCCTGGGACCTGGGCAACCCGGCGATCACCGCCGAGCCGCCGGCCGGGCAGACCTATACCCGTTCCACCCCGAACGTGTGGTCGCTGATGGCAGCCGATGACGAGCTGGGCCTGGTCTATCTGCCGACCGGCAATGCCTCGGGCGATTTCTTCGGCAAGGGCCGTACCCCGCAGGATGAGGAATACACCGCCTCGCTGGTTGCCGTGGATGCGGCCACCGGAAAGGAGCGTTGGCATTTCCGCACTGTCAACCACGACCTGTGGGATTACGACATCGGCCCGCAACCGAACCTGGTCGATTGGCCGGTCGCCGGCGGTGGTACCCGTCCTGCGGTGATCCAGGCCACCAAGTCCGGCCAGGTGTTCGTGCTGGACCGCGCCACCGGTGCCCCGCTCATGCCGGTCAAGCAGATCGCCGTGCCGCAGGGCACCGATCATGGCGACTGGACCGCGGCCACCCAGCCGATCTCGCCGGGCATGCCCAATACCGTGGGCGCACCGAGCCGCGAGTACGAAACCATCGTCGAATCCGACGCCTGGGGCATGACCCCCTTCGACCAGCTGGCCTGCCGCATCCAGTTCAAGCAGCTGCGCTACGAAGGCATGTTCACCCCGCCGACCCTGCAGGGCTCGCTGGCCTTTACCGGCAATCACGGCGGCATCAACTGGGGCGGCATCTCGGTCGATCTGCAGCGCGGCATCATGGTGATGAACAGCAATCGCCTGCCCTACACCCTGCAGGTCTACACCCGCGAAAAGATGAATGAGCTGGGCGTGGTGTCGGTGTTCGACGGCAAGAGCAAGACGCCCGGCTACATGGCGCAGAAGGGCCTGGCCTACGGCGCCCGCAAGGAGCCGTGGATGTCGCCGCTCAACACGCCGTGCGTGGCACCGCCGTGGGGCTACATCTCCGGCGTGGACCTGCGCACCCAGCAGGTGATCTGGCGGCGTCCGCTGGGCACCGGTTACGACCAGGGCCCGATGGGCATCCCGTCCAAGACCAAGTTCGAGATCGGCACGCCTAACAACAGCGGCTCGCTGGCCACCGCCGGCGGCGTGACCTTCATCGGCGCGACCCTGGACGACTTCATGCGCGGCTTCGACACCCGCACCGGCAAGCAGGTCTGGGAGACCCGCGTGCCGGCCGGCCCGCAGGCCGCCCCGCTGAGCTACACCATCGACGGCAAGCAGTACATCGTGGCCGCCGTGGGTGGGCACGACCGCATGGAAACCAAGTCGGGAGACAGCGTGATCGCCTGGGCGCTGCCGGATGACGCGGGCGCCAAGCCGGCGAAGTAAGCCGGTGTAACGTCAGCTAGTTGGGCATCGATAGACCGGTCATCGTGAGATGGCCGGTTTTTTTTTGGGAATCGGGATTCGGGAATGGGAAAGGCGCTTTTCTGTCGTCTTTCAGGGCTGGGCTGGATTGATGGCGCGCCCGATTCCCCAATCCCCACTCCCGATTCCCCGCGCTTCGATGCGTGTTCGTCGCGTTGCACCGATGGCGCCGCTGGCCAGTCTAGGTGGCGTGCATGCGATCGGACTACGCGGCGTCGAGGTCTACGAAGTGTTTACGGAGCCCGCCGATATTTCACGTGAAATTTACTATTGCAAGACCGATATCCGGCTGCAAATCACGGTTTCGCAGCACGTCGGGCAGCGCTGAAACCGCTTCCAAATCAACTACATCGGTGTTTACAGGGGTCTGGTCGGCAGATTCCGACGAACGGTGATTTCACGCCGTCATGATTCGGGCTCGGCCGCCGATACCCCATAGCAGCCCATGCAGCGCAGGACGCCGCTCCCCACTCCGAATCACTCAGTTGGACTCAGCCTATGTCGCCCTCACCCGATGCCACCGCCGTCTCCCGCCCGCCTTCCGGCCGGAACCTTGCGCGTGCCAGCACGGCCGCATGGCTGCCTGCCGCTGCACAGATCGGGCTGCTGGGCTTGCTGACGCTCTACGCCGCCACGCTGCTGCCCGGCGGTGTCTGGACCGGCTTGGGCCGCTTGCTGCCGGCGCTGCTGGTACTGGGCGCGGCAAGTGCCGGGCTGTGGTGGTGGGCACGCCGTCGCGGTGTGGCGCAACTGCAACAGGCGATCGGCACGGTGACCGCCATCGGTGAAGGGCGCTTTCAGCGCCTGGATCTGCGCACCGCCTCCGGCGAACTCGCGCCGTTGCTGCACGCCCTGCAGGCGACCCAGGACAAGCTGGCCATCCGCCTCGATGTGATGGAACAGGGGCTGCGCCACGGCCAGTTCGTGATCAAGGCGCTGGACGATCTGGACACCATGATCCGCATCGCCGACGACGACGGCCAGGTGCTGTTCGCCAACCGCAAACTGCTGGCGATGCTCAAGCTGATCGAGCCGGATGTGCAGAGCTTCCGCCCCAGCTTCCATGCCGAAGGCTTCGTCGGCGGCAGCATCGGCGACATCTATCCCGACAGCCAGGCCGCGATCGACCGCATGCGTGCGCTGACCGCCTCCAAGGCGGTGCGCGCGCCGTTCTTCGGCCGCCAGATCGACTTCGTCTACAGCCCGATCATTGCCGCCGACGGCACCAAGCTGGGCACCATCGCGCAGTGGATGGACGTCACCGCGCAGGTCAACGCCGAGCAGGCGCTGATCCAGATCATCGATGCCGCCGCGGCCGGCGATTTCAGCCAGCGCATGCAGATCGACGGCATGGACGGCGTGCTGCTGTCGCTGGCGCAGGGCATCAACCGCATCTACGACTCGGTGGAAACCCACCTGGCCGCCTTGGCGCGTGTGATCGGTGCACTGGCCGAAGGCGACCTCACCCAACGCGTGGAGGGCGATGCGCACGGCATCTTCGCGCGCCTGCGCGACGACACCAACCAGACCGTGACCCGGCTGACCGAGATCATCGGCGACATCCAGATCGCATCGGACACGATCCGCCGCGCGGCGGTGGAAATCGCCGCCGGTAACGCCGACCTGTCCGAGCGCACCGAGCAACAGGCCGCCAATCTCGAAGAAACCGCCAGCTCCATGGAGGAGCTCACCTCCACCGTGAAGCAGAACGCCGACAGCGCGCTGCAGGCCAACCGGCTGGTAGTGGGCACCGGCGAAGTCGCGCACAACGGCGGCCAGGTGATGGACGATGTGGTGTCCACCATGGGGCAGATCAGCACCGCCTCGCGCAAGATCGGCGAGATCATCGGCGTCATCGACGGCATCGCCTTCCAGACCAATATCCTGGCGCTCAACGCCGCGGTGGAAGCGGCACGCGCCGGCGAACAGGGCCGCGGCTTTGCGGTGGTCGCCTCGGAAGTGCGCGCGCTGGCGCGGCGCTCGGCCGATGCGGCCAAGGAGATCAAGACGCTGATCGCCGACTCCACCGACAAGGTCGAACTGGGCTCGGGCCTGGTGCACCGCGCCGGCGCGACCATGCGCGAGATCGTCGGCTCGGTCAAACACGTCACCGACATCATGAGCGAGATCACCGCCGCCAGCGCCGAGCAATCCAGCGGCATCGAACAGGTCAACCGTACCGTCGCGCAACTGGACGAAGTCACCCAACGCAACGCCGCGCTGGTGGAAGAAGCCACCGCCGCCGCGCGCAGCCTGGAAGAACAGGCCGTGGAACTGGCCGATGCGGTGTCGATCTTCCGCCTGCAGCCTGCGCACAGCGGCAACCCGAAAGCAGCGCCCGCAAGCTTCAAAAACGCAGCCGCGTAAGCCGCCGTCACGGAATCACCGTAGGAGCGCACCCGGGCGCGACGAAGCCTTCCCGGTAACGCCGCATCGCGCCCAGGTGCGCTCCTACACAAAGCAGGCATGCCTGTCCGCCACCACAGATCCAGCGCACGCGGCCGAACAGTACTCCGTATCGACAAGCCATCAGAGAAATCAGCGCGCAGTCGTAGGAGCGCACCCGGGCGCGACGAAGCTTTCCCGGTAACGCCCATCGCGCCCAGGTGCGCTCCTACGTCTAGCTGGGGCGCTAGTCGAGAAACCGCTCGCGCTGCTCCGGTGTCGGCAGCATGCAATGCTCGCTGCGACCGAACCAGCGGTAGCGATGGCGTGCGATCAGGCGATAGCCGATGTCGCGCACGCGACGCGGCACCACGCGCAACACCGTGGCCAGCCGCCAGAAGCCGCCCAACCCGGCCAGCACCCGCACGATCGCGTCGCTGTCGGTCCACGCACCGCGGTCATCCACCAGCAGAAACGACAACGGGTCGTCCGGATCCAGCCCATGCTGCTGCAACAGCGCACGTCCGGCCTGGCCCTGCATTGCGGCAAAGCGATAACGCCCGCGTCGATCGTGACGCAGCAGGAACCTGACCCAGCCATTGCATAGCAGGCACACGCCATCGAACACGATGGTCGCGGGCACAGCACCTGGCTGACGGCCGGGCGGCTCCACGCGCGACGGCTTCGAGTGAGCAGGCTCCAACCGAGACGACTCCAGCTGAGACACGTCAACGAGCGGTGGATCAACGCGGTTCAAGCCAGCCCTCGTAACGAATGAACGGGCCGACCAGCGGCAAGTGCACGTCGACCAGGAATCCGTAACGCCCGGCGTCGGCATGCTCGCGGCAACGCACCTGCTCGAACCAGCGCGCAGGCAACCGGATCCAGCCCAATGCCCACACCCGCGTGGCCTGCCAGTACAGCGATTGCGCGTCGGCGCGCAGCGCGAATTCAAACCGCACCGCGCCCAGATGTTCGCGCAGGCGCATGCCCTCACGCCACAGGCGCGAATGCATCGGCAGGCCGCCGAACCGCCGATGCCAGCGCTCGCCCGCCGCGTCTGCAAGAAACTCCACTTCGACCTCCACCTCGCCACTGCGAGGCAAGCGGCTCAACAGCGCCAGTAACGGGACCAGCGCATGCGTGCCGCGTTGAATCCTTGCCCGGCCGGCGAAGGTCTGCCGCTGCTGCACCGAATGCAGCGCGCGCACCGGCGCAGGCAGCTGCGCGAACGCGTCCTGCCCCAGCACCTGCGCAAACAACGGCACGCTCAGGGCGCGATCCATGCCAGCGTGGCCATGCGTCCGCTGCGGCGGTCGCGACGATGCGAGAAGAAACGTTGCGGCTCGGAAATGGTGCACAGCCCGCCGCCATGGATGGCGCTGGCCGGCACACCGGCATGCTGCAGGCGCTGACGCGCCAACGCATACAAGTCCACCCGCCAATGCCCCGGGCGGGTCGCAACAAACGCGCGTTGCGCCTGCGCATCGTGCGCGACGAAGGCGTTGAACACGTCTTCACCGATTTCATAGGCCTGCGGCCCCGCTGCCGGCCCCAACCATGCCAACACCTGCTGCGGCGGCGTGCGCATCGCCGCCACGCTGCGCTCCAGCATGCCGTCGGCCAGGCCGCGCCAGCCTGCATGCGCGGCGGCCACTTCGCTGCCATCGGCAGCGGCGAGCACGACCGGCAGGCAATCGGCGGTGAGGATCGCCAGCACCACGCCGGGCACGGCGGTCACCGCTGCATCGGCGACCGGTTCCCGCGCGCCTGGCGCGACAGTGCCCGCTGCAGGCGGCTGTTCGCCGGGCGCGAGCACGGGCGCGTCGACACGCAGCACCTCCACCCCATGCACCTGACGCAGCCACTGCGGGGTACCGGGCAGTGCCAGCGCCTCGACCAGCAGCGCCCGGTTGCGTTCCACCTGCTCCGGCGCGTCGCCATCGGCACTGTTGCGGTTGCCGAGGTTGAGCGTGTCGAACGGCGCCAGCGAGCCGCCCAGGCCGTGACGCAGCGTGGTCAGCGCATGGATGCGTGGTGGCGCCGGCCAGTCGGCCGGCAGCACGAAGGGTGCGGCGGCGGCCACGTCAGCGGCGTGCCAGCTCGGCGGCGCGTGCGCTGTCTTCGCGCAGGGCCGTCATCAGCCGCTGCAGGTCGGCCGGCACCGGCGCGCTGGCGCGCACCGGCTCGCCGCTGACCGGGTGCAGGAATTCCAGGGTTTCGGCATGCAGCGCCTGGCGCTTGAAGGTGCGCAGCTCGTGCACCAGTTCGTCGGTGGCGCCCTTGGGCAGCTTGAGCGCGCCGCCGTACAGCGGGTCGCCGACGATCGGCGACTTCAGATGCGCCATGTGCACGCGGATCTGATGGGTGCGCCCGGTTTCCAGCCGGCATTCCAGCGCGGTGTGCGCGCGGAAGCGCTCGCGCAGGCGGTAATGGGTGACCGCATCGCGGCCGTCGTCGCGCACCGCCATCTTCAGCCGATCGCGCGGATGGCGGTCGATCGGCGCGTTGGCGGTGCCGCCGGAGACCAGCGCGCCCACCACCACCGCCAGGTACTGGCGATGCACATCGCGTGCGGACAGCTGTTCCACCAGCGCGGTCTGCGCCTGCACGGTACGCGCCACCACCATCACCCCACTGGTGTCCTTGTCCAGCCGGTGCACCACGCCTGCGCGCGGCACCGCCGCCAGCGCCGGGTCGCGGAACAGCAAGGCGTTGACCAGGGTACCGTCCGGATTGCCCGCGCCCGGGTGCACCACCAGCCCGGCCGGCTTGTCGATCACCAGTACCTGGTCGTCTTCGTACAGCACGCTCAGCGGGATGTCCTGCGGCGCGGCGTGGGTCTGGGTTTCCAGCACCACCTGCACCTGCACGCTCTCGCCGCCGCGCAAGGTGTCGCGCGGGCGCGCCATTTCCCCGTTCAGCAGCGCATCGCCGGACTTGATCCACTCCGACAAGCGCGAGCGCGAGAATTCGGGGAACAGCTCGGCCAGCACCGCGTCGAAACGGCGTCCAGCGGCGTTGTCGGGCACGATGGCCTGGCGGATGGACGGGTCGAGGGGGTCGGCAGATGGGTCGGACATGGACACGGGCACTCAGGCAAAAGCGGGAATTTGGCGGTCCGGGCGGCGGGAGTCAGTCGCCGGACAGGCCACTAGGCTATCATCGCGCTCTCGTTTTCCTGATGCGTCCTGCCCAGACCCATGATCCGACGGTCCACGTTTTCCGCGCCTGCGCGCCTGATTGCCCTCATGCTGGTCATGGCGTTCGTCGTCACCGGCTGCCACCGCGGCGCCAAGGACAAGAATCCCGATGAGGGCATGCCGGTCGAGCAGCTCTACGGCAAGGGCCACGGCCTGATGGAGAAAGGCAACTGGGCCGGCGCCGAAGCCAGCTACAAGCGCCTGATCGCCCAGTACCCGTACGGCCCGTACACCGAGCAGGCGATGATCGAAACCGCCTATGCCCAGTACAAGGCCGGCAAGCACGACGACACCGTCTCCAGCGTCGACCGCTTCATCCGGACCTATCCGACCCATCGCAACATCTCGTATCTGTACTACCTGCGCGGGCTGGCCAACAGCAACCGCGATACGGTGTTCCTGCGCCGCGTGTGGTCGCTGGATCCGAGCCGTCGCGACCTGTCCTCGCCGCAGCAGGCCTACAACGACTTCAACACCGTCACCGACCGCTACCCGAACAGCCGCTACGCGCCGGATGCGCGCAAGCGCATGATCGAGCTGCGCGACGTGTTCGCCCAGCATGAACTGGACAACGCGCTGTACTACCTGCGGCGCAATGCCTGGGTCTCGGCGGCCGGTCGTGCCAACTACCTGCTGGAAACCTATCCGCAGAGCGCCTACCAATACGACGCGGTCGCGGTGCTGGCCGAGGCCTACACCCACCTGGGCAACAAGACCCTGGCCGCCGACGCACGCCGCGTGCTGGAGCTCAACAGCCCGCAGCACCCGTGGCTGACCGGCGACTGGCCGAAGTATCCCTGGGCCATCCGTAAGCTCAACCCGTTCGCCGGCGAGAAGTCTGCCGCCACCGGTCAGCGCAACGCACAGATGAGCCGCGACTGAGACAGTAGTCGCCGGTGTAATGAGAAAAAGGGGCCGCAAGGCCCCTTTTTATTGCGGTAACGCGCCTGCGGCGGTGACGGCGCGCCGGCTGCCGCAGGCACTCGCGATGCCTGGCGACAGTGACGCCTGATCGACCGGGAGATCGGCCGTCCCGCATTCCGCGCCCGCGCCCCACCCTCTCCCGCAACGCGGGGCGCGCCTGCCCGCGACAGCTGCAGGCACCTCGCCAGACCCGGCACCAGGTCACCGAACCGCGCCTGTGCGCTGCCTATACTCGGCCCTGAAGAAGACCCGACTCCCCGCTGGCGCCCGCCCAGGAGGCCGCATGTCCCGCTGCATCGTCCCGTTCCTGCTCGCCCTGTTGCTGGCGGCGATGACCAACACCGCCACCGCGGCGCCGATCGTCTACGGCGTCAACGCTCACGACAATCGCCCCGGCTATTCCATGGCCCAGGCCGAGGCCCGCTTCCAGCTGCTGGCCGCACGCAATCTGCGCAGCTACCGCTTCGATGTGGACCCGCGTGACTACGCAACGCTGGATGCGCTGGTCCCGCTGGCGCGCAAGTACGGCATCACGCTGCGCCCGATGGTCTACCCGATGTCGCGCGAGATCGGCTACCAGCTGGCACGCCGCTATGCGGCCGACATCAAGGTCTGGGAGATCGGCAACGAACAGGACCTGGTGCGCGCCGAGGCCGATGCCCGCATCGCGGCAATGACCACGATGTACCTGGGCATGCGCCAGGCCTCCAACGAACTGGGCGCCGGCCTGCGTTTCACCATCAACATCACCGCCTGCAACAGCGACGACCGCAGCGCCAACGCACGCTGCCCCGGCGATCGCAATGGCTCGCTGTGGTTCCTGGCCAAGGCCAAGGCGGCCGGCTTCAATTTCGACCACATCAGCTTCCACTACTACGCCTTCCACCAGGATGCCGGCTACTGGAGCGCGTTGTACCTGGGCCAGCTGCGCACCGCGGCGCAGACCTACAAGACCCCGGTGTTCTTCAACGAGCTCAACTGTGCGGAGATCTACACCGGCAACACCACCGGCGGTGCGGAAGGCGACCGCGGCTGCTACGACAGCCTGGCGCAGTTGCTGCGCAACGTGCGCGACAACTATGCCGACGTGGTGTCCGAGGTGAACGTCTACGAATTGCTGGACCAGACCACCATCCAGGGCGCCGAAGGTCATTTCGGCCTGATGTACGACCTGACCCGGCCCAAGCCGACCCTGGACCTGCTCACCCGCTTCGCACAAACACCGGCCACCGCAACGGCAGCCAATGCAACGGGCGACCGACCGCAATAGCCGTTCGGGCTACTGGCCGGAATAGCCATTGGTGATCGGGTAACGCCGCTCGCGCCCGAACGCGCGCCGCGACACCTTGGGCCCGGGCGCGGCCTGGTGGCGCTTCCATTCGTTGAGCCGCACCAGCCGCAGCACGTGCTCCACCGTGTCGGCGGCATAGCCGGCCGCGACGATGTCATCGCGCGACTGCTCCTGGTCGACGTAGCGGTACAGGATGCCGTCCAGCACATCGTACGGCGGCAGCGAATCCTGATCGGTCTGGTTGTCGCGCAACTCGGCCGAGGGCGGGCGCGAAATCACGGCCGGCGGTATCACCGGCGCCCCGCCCACGGTGTTGCGCCACTTGGCCAGGCCGAACACTTCGGTCTTGTATAGATCCTTGAGCGGGGCGTAGCCGCCGCACATGTCGCCGTAGATGGTGGCGTAACCCACCGCGTACTCGCTCTTGTTGCCGGTGGTCAGCAGCAGCCCGCCAAACTTGTTGGACAGCGCCATCAGGATCACCCCACGGCTGCGCGACTGCAGGTTTTCTTCGGTGATGTCCGGCTGGGTGCCTTCGAACATCGGCCCCAGCGCGGCGAGCAGGCCTTCGAACGCCGGCTCGATCGCGATGGTTTCCAGCTTGACGCCCAGCGCGCGGCATTGCTCGTCGGCCAGATCGTTGGACAGGTTGGCGGTGTAGCGCGACGGCAACCGCACTGCGGTGACGTTGTCGCCGCCCAGCGCATCGACCGCCATCGCCAGCACCAGCGCCGAATCGATGCCGCCGGACAGGCCCAGCCAGACCTTGCTGAAGCCGTTCTTGCGGCAATAGTCCTGCAGCCCGCGCACCACAGCGCGCCAGGCCAGCGCATCCATGCTCTCGTCGCCATCGTCCACCCACACCACCGGGGTGAAACTGCGCTCGCCGGCGGCGTAGTCCACCACCAGCCACTGATCGACGAAGGCGGCAGCGGCCGGATGCACGGTACCGTCGCCATCGGCCACCACCGATGCGCCGTCGAACACCAGCGCATCCTGGCCGCCGACCACGTTGAGGTAGGCAATCGCCGCCCCGCTCTCGCGGGTGCGCTCGGCCAGCAGGGCATCGCGCTGCACATGCTTGCCGCGCTCGTAGGGCGAGGCATTGGGCACCAGCACCAGCTCGGCGCCGGCCTGCACGGTCCTGGCCAGCGGTTCGGCAAACCACAGGTCCTCGCAGATCACCACACCCACCTGCACGCCCTTGACCGTGACCACGCAGTTGTCGCCATCCGGGTCCACGTCGAAGTAGCGGCGCTCGTCGAACACTGCGTAATTGGGCAATTCGCGCTTGCGATACGTCGCCTCGATACGCCCGTCGCGCAACACGCTGGCGGCGTTGTAGACCACGCTGCCGGCACTCTGCGGCCAGCCGACCACCGCCACGATGCCGCGCGTACTGGCGGCGATGCGCGCCAACGCTTCCTGGCAATGGGCGAGAAAACCGGGCCGCAGCAGCAGATCTTCCGGCGGGTAGCCGCTGATCGCCAGCTCGGGAAACAGCACGATGTCCGCATCGAACTCGTCGCGCGCTGCCGCGATGAAGTCGATGATGCGATCGGTATTGCGCGCCACGGCGCCGACCGGGAAGTCGAACTGCGCCATGGCGATGCGGAGCGTCTGGGACATTGGAAGGCCTATGCGAATGCAGCGGGGAAGGCGTGGCTGCGCCGCATCCCGCAACAGACCGGGATGCAGACCGGCGTCGCCGCCAAGCCTGCATTATTCCAGAAGCGCAGCGGCGTGCAGGGATCTGCCGCGCCTCGGTGTTACGCGTCCGCTGCGTGCACGGCGCCTGCGCGGACGATGTCCGGCTGCGCCGTCATCGCATCAGCCCCACTGCATCTCGCCGGTGGCGACCTTGGCACCGATCTGCAGTGCCACCGTCATGCCGGCATCGGGGTAGCGCGCGGTCATGGCCTTGATCAGGTCGGCACTGTTGCTATGCCTGGCCAGCTCTTGCTCGAAAGCCAGCAGATAATCGCGCGTGTAGGCGATGGCCGAGGCATCGGTGGGCGCGCCCGGCAGCAAATGGCCGGCCACCACCACCGATGGCAAACGCGCCGCCATGCGCTCCAGCGTCTTGCGCCAGGCGGCACGGCCTTCGGCGCCGCGCGTATCGGCGGTCCACACATGCGTGCCGGAGAACACCAGCACGCCACCGAAGATCGCCTTCAGCGCAGGCACCCAGACATAGCGTCGATTGGCCAGACCGTCGGCTTCGACGATCTCCAGCGCGTGGCCTTCCAGTGTGAGCGCAGGACCATCGAAGGGCTCCGGCATCACGATGTCGGCCAGGCGCTGCGGGCCGTTTTCCTTTAGCTGCGGGCCCCAGGTGGCCAGTTTCTTTTCGACATTGCCCTTGATCGCCGCAATGGTGGCCGAGGCGGCGATGACGCGCGCCTCGGGGAAGGCAGCCTTGATCGGCGCCAGGCTGAAGTAGTAATCCGGGTCGCTCTGGCTGATGTAGATGGTGGTCAGCGTCTTGCCGCTGGCGCGGATCGCCTTGGCCAGCGCCTTGCCGTCGGGCAGGGTGAAGCCACCATCGATCAGCACCGCATCGTGCGTGCCGGAAATCAGCACCGGCGCGCGGAAGAACCCATGTTCGCCGGCGGGGAAATGTTGATACGTCAGTGTGGTCGGTGCAGCCATGGCGGTATTCGCTCCAGGGAAGGCGGTTGCGACACTCGCAACGGCCAGGGTTTTGATGACGTCTCGTCGGGTTGGCATTGGTTTGGCCTTTGGGGATGGCGATGGTTGGGGTGAGGGTGCGGCGGAAGACAGCCAAGTCACTGGAGACGTGTGTGGGGAAAGGTCAGCTGCAAGAAAGCCAACCCCATGGCGAGAAACCAGTCCCCCAGATGCCTATAAATGCCCATCATCCAACTGCCGCAGGACGACATCGGGGTTGCCATAACCCGCCCCGACATCCAGCAACCACCGCTTGCCGGACGACTGCGCAACCAGCGTCGGCACGCCGCGCACATCGAATTCCTGCAACAGCTCCAGCGCCTGGTCGATGCGCGCCTGTGTCAGCGCAAGCAGCTGCGCATCCGGCGCGGCGATCTGCTTTGCGGCCTGCTCCAGCCCAAGCGATTCCAGCAGGCCCACCAGCGTGTCCAGCGCGGTCACATCGTTACCCTCGACATAGCGCGCCCGCTGGATGGCCCCCAGCACCTGCACTTCGCGCGACGGAGCGACACGCGCCACCGCCGTCAGTGCCAACGTCGCCGGAGCGCTATCGAAGCGCTGCTGACGATTGCCGAGCACGCGCTGCCGATACTGGGCGCTGAAACCCTGGCCGGTCAGCTGCGCAATGCGTTGGTCGTTGGACCAGGCGTAGCCGGCGAAGGTGTCGTCCATCGCCCTGGCGCCCGCGCCCAGAAACAGCCCGGCTGGCAGCAGTTGCAGCGTGACATCGGCCCGTGCCTGCAACGCCGACACCACCGCGCTGGCGCCATAGCACCAGCCGCACAGCGGGTCGTAAATGTAATGAACGGTGGTGGACATGGCAGCGGCATCCGGTGGCGAGGAAGGCATCCTAGGCCCGCGCCGTTGACTCTTAAATCCATCCGCCATAAACATACCGTATGCCAAAGACACACAATCGAAGCGAGACCG
This sequence comes from Xanthomonas sp. WHRI 6108, assembly GCF_040202385.2. Lineage (NCBI taxonomy): Bacteria > Pseudomonadati > Pseudomonadota > Gammaproteobacteria > Lysobacterales > Lysobacteraceae > Xanthomonas > Xanthomonas sp. WHRI 6108. Next base: position 3,534,927 of record NZ_CP168198.1, read on the forward strand.
GGCCAGGCGGCTTGGGCAATCTGCGCCGCCTGGCCTACTTCGTCGCAGTGGTGGACACCGGCTCATTCACGGCGGCCGCCGAGCGCCTGGGCATCACCAAGGCGGTGGTGAGCCAGCAGGTCGCCCGCCTGGAGCGCGAATGCCGCACCTCCTTATTGGTGCGCACGACCCGCAGGGTGCGCACCACCGAGCTCGGGCAGGCGTTCTACCAGCGCTGCGCGGCCATCCTGCGCGATACCGACGACGCCTTCGACGCACTCACCGACACCGCCGCCGAACCGTCCGGGCTGCTCCGGCTCACCGCCCCGCTGGACTACGGCGTGCGCGTGGTGGTGCCGGCGATCGCAGCCTTCACCCGGCGCCATCCGGCCTGCAAGGTCGACGCGATCCTCAGCGACCAGACCCTGGACCTGATGACGGCCAACATCGAGCTTGCGATCCGCGTCGGCTGGCTGGCCGAAAGCAGCCTGCAGGCACGCAAGATCGGCGCGTTTCGACAGTTGCTGGTCGCCCCTTCCACGATGGCCGCGCAGCTGGCCCGAATCGCATCGCCGCAGGACATCGCCACCCTGCCCTTCGTGGCCAACACCGCCCTGCGCGATCACCAGCGCTGGCAATTCGCGCACGCCACGCATGCGCCGCAGAGTGTGGAGGTGCAGCCGGGCATCTTTCTCGACGCCACCCTCGCCGTGCGCGAAGCGGTGTGCCAGGGCGCAGGCATCTCGGTGCTGCCCGATTATGTGGTCGCTGACGATCTGGCTGCCGGTCGCTTGCTGCATGTGCTGCCGCAGTGGCAGTTGCCGTCCGGCGGCATCCACGCCGTATCTCCGGCAACGCGCTTTCGACCGGCAAAAGTGCGCGCGTTCGTGGAACTGTTGCTTGAGCTCAATGCGCAACAGCACGAGCTTTGAATCGAACGCTGCAAGCCGATCGAATCCGCCGCCAAGCCGCAGCAGGCAACGGCGGCCGGCGAAGGCGCTGGCACAGCCAGCCATTGGCCAGCGGAAATGGCCACGTCGGCCATTGCAACAAATGACTCGCCACAGACCGCTGGCTAAAGTGGCTAGCCACAAAAAAGGCCGCCCGAAGGCGGCCTCTCCGACGCTACGCGCTTGCGCGCGCGGCGTGCTTACTTCACCAGCGCAGCAATCGCCGCACCCAGATCGCCCGGCGAACGGACGGTCTTGACGCCGGCGGCTTCCATCGCCGCGAACTTGCCTTCGGCAGTGCCCTTGCCGCCCGATGCGATCGCACCGGCGTGGCCCATGCGCTTGCCGGCCGGCGCCGACGCACCGGCGATGAAGCCAACCACCGGCTTCTTCACGAACTGCTTGATGTACTCGGCACCGGCTTCCTCGGCGTCGCCACCGATTTCGCCGACCATGATGATGCCTTCGGTCTGCGGGTCTTCGTTGAACAGCTTGAGGCAGTCGACGAAGTTCAGGCCGTTGATCGGGTCGCCACCGATACCGATGCAGGTGCTCTGGCCCAGGCCCACTTCGGTGGTCTGCTTGACCGCTTCATAGGTCAGGGTGCCCGAACGCGACACGATGCCGATCTTGCCCGGCTTGTGGATGTGGCCCGGCATGATGCCGATCTTGCACTCGCCCGGGGTGATCACGCCGGGGCAGTTCGGCCCGATCAGCACGGTGTCCGGATGCGAGCGGGTCAGCACGTTCTTGACGCGCAGCATGTCCAGCACCGGGATGCCTTCGGTGATGCAGACGATGACCTTGATGCCGGCCGCGGCCGCTTCCAGGATCGCATCGGCCGCGTACGGCGGCGGCACGTAGATCACCGACGCATCGGCGCCGGTGCTCTGCACGGCATCGGCCACGGTGTTGAACACCGGCAGGTCGATATGCGTGGTGCCGCCCTTGCCCGGCGTCACGCCGCCGACGACCTGGGTGCCGTACTCGATCATCTGAGTGGCGTGGAAGGTGCCCTGCTGGCCGGTGAAGCCCTGCACGATCACCTTGGTGTTCTTGTTAATCAAAACGGACATGGATAGTTCCTTCGGTGTCGTGGATCAGGCGGCGTTCTTGACAGCTTCGACGACCTTCTTGGCACCGTCGTTGATGTTGTCGGCCGGGATGATGGCCATGCCGCTGTCGCGCAGCAGCTGCTTGCCTTCTTCCACATTGGTGCCTTCCAGGCGCACCACGACCGGGACCTTGACGCCCACTTCCTTGACCGCAGCGATGATGCCCTCGGCAATCATGTCGCAACGGACGATGCCGCCGAAGATGTTGACGAAGATGCCTTCGACCTTGTCCGAGGACAGGATCAGCTTGAACGCCTCGATGACGCGCTGCTTGTTGGCACCGCCGCCCACGTCCAGGAAGTTCGCCGGCTCGCCGCCGTTGAGCTTGATCACGTCCATGGTGGCCATGGCCAGGCCTGCGCCGTTGACCATGCAACCGATGTTGCCGTCCATGGTGACGTAGTTGATGTCCAGCTCCGACGCGGTCACTTCGGTCTCGTCTTCCTGCGTCTTGTCGCGCATGGCGATCAGCTGCTTCTGACGGAACGCGGCGTTGTCGTCGCTGTCGAACTTGCCGTCCAGTGCGTACAGGTTGCCGTCGTCCAGGATCGCCAGCGGGTTGATTTCAACCAGCGCCAGATCCTTTTCGTTGAACAGGCGATACAGGTTCACCATGATGCTGGCGAACTGGCCGGCCTGCTTGGCGGTGAGGCCGAGCTTGAAGCCGAAATCGCGGCCGTGGTAGCCCTGCACGCCTTCGACGAAATCGACGTTGAGCGAGTGGATCAGCTCCGGCGTCTCGGCGGCGACCTGCTCGATCTCCACGCCACCCTCGCTGGAGGCGATGTAGGTGATGGTCTTGGTGCCGCGGTCGACCAGGATCGACAGGTACAGCTCCTTGACGATCTCGCCGGCGGTGGTCACCAGCACCAGGTTGATCGGCAGCTCGACGCCGGCGGTCTGGTAGGTGGACATCTTGGTGCCGAGCATCTTGGCCGCTGCGGCCTTCACGTCGTCGGTGGTCTTGCAGAACTTGACGCCGCCAGCCTTACCGCGACCGCCCGCGTGGATCTGCGCCTTCACCATCCAGGGGCCCTTGCCCAGGGAATTGGCGACTTCAACCGCTTCGTCCGGGGTCGCCGCGACCTTGCCGGCCGGAACGGGGATGCCGTACTCGGCAAGCAGCTGTTTTGACTGGTATTCGTGGAAATTCATGCGTCACCGTGGGAAAAGGAAACGACCGCTGCGTGCAACGCAGACCGCCTGGGCGGCACGTCAAGAGACGCGAACGGGCCGCCTATTGTGGCCGACCACGCCGTGCGGCGCAAAAGTCGGCGCGCGCGGCCTGCCGTTTGCACCGCTTGCACGCAGCCCGGCACTGTGCGCAAGCGCTGCGCGGGCCGCGCACCTGCCTATACTCGCGGCTTGCTCCAGCGGGGAATCGGCTTGCCATCCAGCCCATCGCTTATCGACCGGATCCAGTCCGCGCCGCAGCGCGAGCTGTACTTCTTTTCGCTGTACCGGGTGCTGGTGGCCGGGCTGATCGCCGCGCTGGTGTTCAGCCCCCTGTCCGACGCGATCCCGGAGCCGCGTTACCCGCGCCTGGCGGCCGGCGTGGCGATCGGCTATCTGTCGGTGGCGATCCCGCTGCTGTTCTGGGGCCGCAGCGAGCGCCGGCTGACCACCACCGTGTTCTGTTCGGTGCTGGCCGACATCGCCGCGGCGACCCTGGCCACGCATGCGCTGCCCGGCGCGAGCGCCGGCATCGCGATGATGCTGCTGTTCAATGTCGCCGCTGCCTCGATCCTGCTGCGCCTGCGCTACGGCATGAGCATCGCGGTGCTCGCCAGCGGCGCCATCGTGCTGGAATACCTGTGGACCCTGCTCGAAGGCGGCGGCGCCGCCCGCCCGGTCGCGGAACTGGCGATGTTCGCCACCAGCTACGTCGCGGTGGCCTTCATCTGCGAACAGATCGGCTCGCGTGCGCGCCGCAATCAGGTACTGGCCGAAGAACGCGGCGCGCAGGTCGCCAACCTCTACGAGATCAACGAACTGATCATCCGCCGCATGCGCACCGGCGTGCTGGTGGTCGATACGCACAACCGCATCACCCTGGCCAACGAGGCGGCGCTGGCGCTGCTCGGCGACGGCGACCAGCGCAACGCCCCGGTCGACCTGTCGCTGGCGGCGCTCACGCCCGAACTGTTGCGCCGCCTGCAGCGCTGGCGCAGCGGCTGGCGCGAGGAAGAGGCTCCGCTGCAACTGGGCGCCGACCGCCCGGAAGTGCAGCCGCGCTTCGTGCGGTTGCTCGCCGACAGCGACCTGGTGCTGGTGTTTCTGGACGATGCCAGCGTGGTGTCGCGGCGCGCCGAATCGCTCACCCTGTCGGCGATGGGGCGCTTTTCGGCCAGCCTGGCGCACGAGATCCGCAATCCGCTGGCGGCGATCAGCTACGCCTCACAGCTGCTGGAAGAATCCCCGGACATCGGCGATGCCGACCGCCGCCTGCTGCAGATCATCCACCAGCAATGCCAGCGCACCAACGGCATTGTCGAGAGCGTGCTCGCGCTGGCCCGCCGCGAGCGCGCAAGTCCGGACAACCTGGATCTGGCCGCCTTCGTGCGCCGCTTTGTGGTCGAGTACCGGCAGACCCTGTCGATGGAGACCGACATCCTGGAGGCCAGCATCCAGGGCAATGCCGTGCATGCCTTGATCGACCCAAAGCACCTGCACCAGATCCTGACCGCGCTGGTGCACAACGCGCTCAAGTACGGCCGGGTCATGGACGAACCGGCACGGGTGAAACTGCGCGTGGAGCGCATGGAGCGCATGGCGGTGATCGACGTGGTCGACCGCGGCCCCGGCATCCCGGAGACGGTGGCCGCGCAATTGTTCCGCCCGTTCTACACCACCTCCGAGCACGGCACCGGGCTGGGCCTGTATATCGCCCAGGAACTGTGCCGCGCCAACCAGGCGCAACTGGACTACGTGTCGGTGCCGGGCGGCGGCGCGTGTTTCCGGATCCTGTTGCAGGGGCCCAATAGCCTGCTCGGGAAATGAGCGAGAGCGCTGCGTCATGCCAGCAGCAAGCCAATGGCGCTGTGGCCTGCGCTAGCGCTGCGATCGTGTCCGTGCAGCCAGCCGCTGCGCATCGTGCTGCGCCCGCGCACCATCGTGTGATCGCGTGAATCGTTACGCCCGGACCCGGCCGGCAATTGTCGACGGTCATCGCCGTGGGCTATCGTGCGCGACATGAACGAACCGAAAAGTGCCCTGGTTGTCGATGACGAGCGTGACATTCGCGAACTGCTTGTTCTCACCCTGGGCCGGATGGGCCTGCGCATCAGCACCGCCGCCAACCTGGCCGAAGCGCGCGAGCTGCTGGCCAACAATCCCTACGACCTGTGCCTGACCGACATGCGGTTGCCCGACGGCAACGGCATCGAGCTGGTCACCGAAATCGCCAAGCACTATCCGCAGACCCCGGTGGCGATGATCACCGCGTTCGGCAGCATGGACCTGGCGGTGGAAGCCTTGAAGGCCGGTGCCTTCGACTTCGTCAGCAAGCCGGTGGACATCAGCGTGCTGCGCGGCCTGGTCAAGCACGCGCTGGAATTGAATAACCGCGACCGCCCTGCCCCGCCACCGCCGCCACCGGAACAGGCCAGCCGCCTGCTCGGCGACTCCGGCGCGATGGAAGGCCTGCGCGCCACCATCGGCAAGGTCGCGCGCAGCCAGGCGCCGGTCTACATCGTCGGCGAATCGGGCGTAGGCAAGGAGCTGGTCGCCCGCACCATCCACGAACAGGGCGCACGCGCGGCCGGCCCGTTTGTGCCGGTCAACTGCGGCGCCATTCCCGCCGAACTGATGGAAAGCGAGTTCTTCGGCCACAAGAAGGGCAGCTTCACCGGCGCACATGCCGACAAGCCCGGCCTGTTCCAGGCCGCGCATGGCGGCACGCTGTTTCTGGACGAGGTGGCCGAATTGCCGCTGCAGATGCAGGTCAAGCTGTTGCGCGCGATCCAGGAAAAATCGGTGCGTCCGGTGGGCGCCTCCAGCGAGTCGCTGGTGGACGTGCGCATTCTCTCGGCCACCCACAAGAACCTGGGCGACCTGGTCTCCGACGGCCGTTTCCGCCACGACCTGTACTACCGCATCAACGTCATCGAACTACGCGTGCCGCCACTGCGCGAACGTGGCGGCGACCTGCCGCAACTGGCCGCGGCCATCATCGCGCGCCTGGCACATAGCCACGGCCGGCCGATTCCGCTGCTGACCCAGTCCGCGCTTGACGCGCTGGACCAATATGGCTTTCCCGGCAACGTGCGCGAGCTGGAAAACATCCTCGAACGCGCCCTGGCCCTGGCCGAAGACGACCAGATCAGCGCCACCGACCTGCGCCTGCCCGCCCACGGCGGCCATCGCCTGGCCGCCACCCCCGGCAGCGCCGCCGTCGAACCCCGCGAAGCGGTGGTCGACATCGACCCCGCCTCGGCCGCCCTGCCTTCCTACATCGAGCAACTGGAGCGCGCCGCGATCCAGAAGGCGCTGGAGGAGAATCGCTGGAACAAGACCAAGACCGCCGCGCAGCTGGGCATCACGTTTCGGGCGTTGCGTTACAAGTTGAAGAAGTTGGGGATGGAGTAAAAGGCCGGGAGTCGGGATTGGGGAATCGGGAATCGTAAAAGCACAGGCGCCGCTTCGATGGTTCTTGCGGGACACACCGCCGTGGATTGGCTAATGCATTACCTCGCGGTGGCCCGCCGCAATCCTTGAGGCTGTTGTCCAAACAAAAAAGCCTGGGACGTACAGGCCCCAGGCTTTTGCGATTCCCCAATCCCGATTCCCGATTCCCAGCACTCAGTCCTTCGTCACTCGGTTGATCTCGGCCAGGCTGGTTACCCCGTGCGCGGCCTTGACCAACGCCGACTGGCGCAGGTCACGGATGCCGATACTCTGTGCCGCCTCGGCGATCTGCATCGCGTTACCGCCTTCCAGCACGATCGCGCCGATCTCGTCGGTCATCGGCATCACCTGGTAGATACCGGTACGGCCCTTGTAGCCTTCGGTGCATTCGTCGCAGCCGACTGCCTCATACAGCTCGATACCGGCAGCGAGCTGCTCTGCAGTGAACCCTTCTGCCAGCAACGCATGCTCGGGCAAGGTCGATTTGCGCTTGCAGTTGTTGCACAGGCGCCGCGCCAGACGCTGCGCGATCACCAGGGTCACCGACGAGGTGATGTTGTACGGCGCGATGCCCATGTTCATCAGGCGCGCGATGGTCTGCGGCGCATCGTTGGTGTGCAGCGTCGAGAGCACCATGTGGCCGGTCTGCGCGGCCTTGATCGCGATCTCGGCGGTCTCCAGGTCGCGGATTTCGCCGACCATGATGATGTCCGGGTCCTGACGCAGAAACGAGCGCAGCGCCGCGGCGAAGGTCATGCCGCGCTTGTTGTTCTGCTGCACCTGATTGACGCCGGGCAGGCGGATTTCTACCGGGTCCTCGGCGGTGGAGATGTTGCGCGTCTCGTCGTTGAGGATGCCGAGTGCCGTATACAACGACACCGTCTTGCCCGAACCAGTCGGCCCGGTCACCAGCACCATCCCGTACGGCTTATGGATCGCCTCCAGGAACAGCTTCTGCTGGTCCGCCTCGTAGCCCAGCTTCTCGATGCCCAGCTTGGCCGCGCTGCCGTCCAGGATACGCAGCACCACCTTCTCGCCGAACAACGTCGGCAAGGTGCTCACACGGAAGTCGATCTGCTTGGTCTTGGACAGGTTGAGCTTGATGCGCCCGTCCTGGGGCACCCGCTTCTCGGCGATATCCAGCTGCGACATCACCTTCAGACGCGCCGCGATGCGCTGGTTCAGCTTTACCGGTGCCTTGGCCACATTCTTCAGCAGCCCATCGATGCGCAGCCGCACCCGGTAGTCGTCTTCATACGGCTCGAAGTGGATGTCGGAGGCTCCCCGCCGGATCGCATCCACCAGCACCTTGTTGACGAACTTCACCACCGGCGTGTCGTCGCCCTTGGCATCGACCCCGGAATCCCCGCCGGCGCCCATGTCCTCGTCCCCGGCCGACACGTCCAGGTCGCCCATTCCCTCATCGTCGTCACCGAGCGACGAGCCAAGCGCCGCATTGCTGGCTTGCCATTGCTCCAAGGTGCGACGGATCTGGTCCTCGTCGACCAGGATCGGCTCGACCACCAGGTTGGTATGGAACTTGATGTCGTCCAGCGCCCGGGTCTGGGTCGGGTTGCTCACCCCCACGAACAACCGGTTGCCGCGCTTGAACAGCGGCAGCACCTGGTACTTCTGGAGCAACTCTTCACTGACAAGCTTGACTGCGTTCTGGCTGGCATCAAATACTGATACGTCCATAAGCGGCATGCCGAATTCAACCGCGTTGGCAGCCGCCAATTGTGAAGCCGTTACGAGCTTTTTCTCGGAAAACCATTGCGGCAACGGCACCTTAGCTGTAGATGCTTGGTCCATAGCAGCGCGAGCTACCACTTCATCTATCGCGCCATCTTGTACTAAGCGCCGGGCTATCCCGGTTATACCCACCAAATTGATAGAAGTCGCTGCGCTCATGTTGAGAACCCCTTGATTAAGCGAAGTCAATATATCGCACTACAAAAGATAAGCAATAATCAGTCAACTCTATCCTACTTAACAGCATGAGACCAAGACGAGTCTCGTCAGGGCATCGCAAGGCCAAACTTAATATCCACACCAACCAGATGCCGGCACCAAGAACCCAAGTGGCCCTGCTAAATATTTCTATCAAAACACAATTGAAAAGCCCCGGTGACGACCGGGGCTTTTGGAAATTCAACCAACTCAACTAACCAATCAGGTTCCAGTGCACGCAGTGGGTAGATACTTCTGGGCAGCATCGGAGGTACACGCCCATACGTTGGAGCCCTTGTCAGCATTAGACAGAGTCAGCGTCAGCTTCTTGCCCTGGATGCCGGCAGCAGCGCCGGTACTCTTCATGGTTGCAACGATGGTGCATCCGCCAGCTGCTGCCGCAGTTCCGCCGACAGCCACCTGAGCGACGTACTTACCATTGATATCGGTAGCAGCGGCAAAGCCGTTATTGCCGTTAGTCGGGCAAGTACCGTTGTTTGCAAATACTTCAGAAACACCCACCTTCTGACCACTAGCCAACGTCATCGCCTCGGACATCTGCGCACGAGCGATGTAATCCTGATACGCAGGAATAGCAATGGCCGCAAGGATTGCGATGATAGCGATGACAATCATCAGCTCGATTAAGGTAAAACCCTGTTGCTTCTTCATTTATGACCCCTAGATTTTAAAAATTTAACAGGACACCCCTGAACACCTCTGCGAGATCCTGACAGCCCATCACAGATGACCTCAGGCGTCGCCGCAACGAAGCTTCTAGCAGGAAGCGTGCCAACTACAACTCACATCCCCATCCGCTTCGAGGTCATGATCGCACTGTCCCCAGCGATGAGATAGGGCTAATGCCTATTTTTGCTACGTTGGCTGCAATGTGACCCTCAACGTCACTTTTGAGCGAACTATATGTCCAACTTTGCACGCCGCGTATGGTTGCGCCTGGCACTCAAGCTAGGTGCTAGTGTCCGCAGAAGCTTGTACTATCAGCCTTACAGATCTGGCCTGGGGATGGCTGGACGGAGAACGAAAAATGTCCGCAAGCCGTACAGCCATTGCGAAATCGTCAGCATCACGTGACACAAGCCCATTGTCTTTGTTTGTCTGGGAGGGGACGGACAAGCGAGGCATCAAAATGAAGGGCGAGCAGGTTGCCAGAAATGCCAACATGCTTCGCGCTGAATTACGGCGACAAGGGATTACACCCAATGTTGTAAGATCGAAACCGAAGCCTTTATTTGGTGCAGCGGGCAAGAAAGTTACCGCCAAAGATATCTCGTTCTTCAGCCGCCAGATGGCGACTATGATGAAGTCTGGCGTACCTATTGTAAGTGCGCTTGAGATCATTGGTAGCGGCCAAAAAAACCCACGCATGCGCGACATGGTTGGTAAAATTCGCACAGATATTGAAGGCGGCTCGTCTCTGCACGAAGCAATCAGCAGGCATCCCGTGCAGTTCGATGAACTGTACCGCAATTTAGTGAGAGCCGGCGAAGGCGCCGGCGTGCTTGAAACGGTCCTAGATACAATTGCATCTTATAAAGAAAATATTGAAGCACTTAAAGGGAAAATTAAAAAGGCTCTCTTTTATCCAGCAATGGTGATGGCAGTTGCGCTGATTGTTAGTTCAATTTTGCTTATATGGGTAGTCCCACAATTTGAGGACGTCTTTAAGGGCTTCGGCGCTGAACTTCCAGCTTTCACTCAGTTAATCGTAAACGCGTCTCGCTTCATGGTTGCCTGGTGGTGGCTTATTTTATTTATCGCCTTAGGCACGGCCGCTGGCGTCTTCTTCGCTTACAAACGTTCGCCAGCCATGCAGCATGGGATGGACAGACTGATCCTCAAGGTCCCTGTAATTGGGCAAATTATGCATAACAGTGCAATTGCCAGATTTGCGCGCACTACCGCAGTCACTTTTAAAGCCGGCGTACCGCTTGTAGAAGCGCTTGGCATTGTTGCGGGAGCCACTGGAAATTCTGTATATGAAGCTGCAGTACTACGCATGCGCGACGACGTGTCCGTTGGCTATCCAGTCAATGCTGCTATGAAACAAGTCAATTTATTTCCTCATATGGTGATCCAGATGACAGCGATCGGCGAAGAAGCTGGTGCACTGGATGCCATGCTGTTCAAGGTCGCCGAGTACTTCGAACAGGAGGTCAACAATGCTGTGGATGCGCTCAGCAGCTTGCTGGAACCAATGATCATGGTATTCATTGGCACCATCGTAGGCGGCATGGTCATCGGCATGTATCTTCCGATCTTCAAACTCGGCGCAGTGGTTGGATAAGACGTAATGGCATTTCTCGACCAGCATCCCGGTCTCGGCTTTCCCGCCGCGGCCGGACTGGGACTGCTGATCGGCAGCTTCCTGAACGTGGTGATCCTGCGCTTGCCCAAGCGCATGGAGTGGCAGTGGCGGCGCGACGCGCGCGAGATCCTGGAGCTGCCGGACATCTATGAACCGCCGCCGCCGGGCATCGTGGTGGAGCCGTCGCACGACCCGGTCACCGGCGACAAGCTCAAGTGGTGGGAGAACATTCCGCTCGTTAGCTGGCTGATGCTGCGCGGCAAGTCGCGCTACAGCGGCAAGCCGATCTCCATCCAGTACCCATTAGTCGAGTTGCTGACCTCGATCCTGTGCGTGGCCAGCGTCTGGCGCTTCGGCTTCGGCTGGCAGGGCTTCGGCGCCATCGTGCTGAGCTGCTTCCTGGTGGCGATGTCGGGCATCGACCTGCGCCACAAGCTGCTGCCGGACCAGCTGACCTTGCCGCTGATGTGGCTGGGCCTGGTCGGTTCGATGGACAACCTCTACATGCCGGCCAAGCCCGCCCTGCTGGGCGCGGCAGTCGGCTATGTCTCGCTGTGGACGGTGTGGTGGCTGTTCAAGCAGCTCACCGGCAAGGAAGGCATGGGCCACGGCGACTTCAAGCTGTTGGCCGCGCTCGGTGCCTGGTGCGGGCTGAAAGGCATTCTGCCGATCATCCTGATCTCCTCGCTGGTCGGCGCCATCCTCGGCTCGATCTGGCTGGTGGCCAAGGGCCGCGACCGTGCCACCCCGATCCCGTTCGGCCCCTACCTGGCCATCGCCGGCTGGGTGGTGTTCTTCTGGGGCAACGACCTGGTGGACGGCTACCTGCACTTCGCAGGCCTGCGTTGATCAGGGCACGGCGATGAGTGACTTCATCGTCGGCCTCACGGGTGGCATCGCCTCCGGCAAGAGCGCCCTGACCGCCGAGTTCGAGAAGCTGGGTGTGACGGTCATTGACGCGGATGTTGTTGCGCGGCAGGTCGTGGCGCCTGGCCCCATTCTCGACGCCATTACCGAGCAGTTCGGCCGCGAGATTCTGTTACCGGATGGAACGCTGGACCGCCAAGCGCTGCGCAAGATCGTCTTCGCCGATCCAGTCCAACGGAAAGCGCTGGAAGCGATCACCCACCCGGCCATTCGCGCAGAGCTGCAGCGCGCCGCGCTGGCAGCCGTGGGCCCTTATACGATCGTCGCGATTCCCCTGCTGACCGAAGCGGGCGGACGAGCGACCTATGCCTGGCTGGACCGCATTGTTGTCGTCGATGTGCCAGTGTGGCTCCAACATGCCCGCCTGATGCAACGCGACGGAAGCACATCGGTGCTTGCCGATCAGATGATTGCCGCGCAAGCGTCTCGCGAACAACGATTGGCCATTGCCGATGACGTAGTCAGCAACGAAGGCGACACGGACCGTCTAGCGCAACAAGCGCGAAGCCTGGATGCGAGCTACAGGGCAACTTTACAAACGCATCGAATCGGGCGCTGACATCTACGGCTGCGCACCCAAAATACTGCTATGGCCAGTCGACTGCCGTTACCGCCGGCGAGATCGCTAGCACACGAAGCGTGGCATCCATTACTCCCTTACTACGATGCAGAACCCGGCCGGCCTCACAGCCAGCGCATCCCCAGTGTGCGTTTGCGCGGGCTGTGGCTGGAGCAGTTGGGGTTTGCGGTTGGGTGCAAGCTGCAGATCACTGCGCGTGCGGGCGAGTTGGTGGTGACGGCGGTGGAGCGCTGAAAGGTGTTTTGGGTGCGGATGTTGTCTGCAAACCCCGACGTGAGAGCGTCATGGGTAAGGCTGTCGCGCCCGGGTGCGCTCCTACGGGAGTGTGGGTGGTGGTTAGCGATGGAAGGCTAGTGTTGCGATGACGCCGCGCTGCTGGCCTGGGCGTACGCTGACGCGCCAGCCGTAGAGGTCGCACAGCCGGCTGACGATCGACAGGCCGATGCCGCCGCCTTGCGAATGGCCGGCGTGGGTGCCGCGGTAGCCGCGCTGGAACAGTTTGGCGGCGTCTTCTTCGCTCAGGCCGGGGCCGGAGTCGATCACTTCCACCGCATCGCCAAGCACGCGCACGCGCACCTGGCCATCCTGGGTGTACTTGACCGCGTTGCCGATCAGGTTGCCCAGCGCCACCGACAAGGCGGATTCGGGCGCGTCAATGACCAGGTCGCGCTCGCCTTCCAGCAGCAGCTCCAGCTGCTTGCCGCCCAGCTGGGCGCGGTGCGCGTCGATCAGTTGTTCAGCCACCTTAGCGACATTGCTGCTGCCCTGCCCGCGTTCGTTGCGCGAGAGCAGCAGCAGCGAGCCAATCAGGTCGCTGCACTGCAGTTCGGCGCGCTGGATGCGCTGCAGGCGTTGCAGCATCTTTTCGTCGAGATTGGGCTTGGTGAGCAGCAGTTCGGTGGCGCCGCGGATCACCGCCAGCGGCGTGCGCAGTTCGTGGCTGACGTCGGCGTTGAATTCGCGGTCGCGCTGCACCACCTCGGTGAGGCGGGCAGAGTAATCGTCCAGCGCTTCGGCCAGCTGGCCTACTTCATCGTCGGGGAAGTGCGCGGCCAGCGGCTTGGGTTCGCTGGTGCCGCCGCGGTAGGCGCGCAGGCGTGCGGCCAGGTCCGACACCGGGCGCATGACCTTGGACGCGGACCACCAGCCGATCAGCAGCGAGAAGCCGCTGAACACCAGCACCGAAAGCATCAAGGTGCGCTTGAGCTGGATCTCGCCCTTGATGGTCTGAGTCATGTCGTAGGCGAGGAAGAACCACTCGCTCGGCGTCTTGCGCACCGCCAGCTTGTACGAATACGCGTTGCCGTTCTCGTCCACGCCGGAGATGGTGTGGATGCCGTCCGGGAACTGATACCACTCCGGCTGTTCCAGCCGCAGCGCTTCGAACTTGTCGCTTTTGACCACCCGCCCACGCATCTGCTGCACCGGCAGGTCGGGGTTGCGCAGCGGGTCGGAGTAGAAGCGCTGCGCAAAGGCGTCGATGTTGCGGTTCATCACGTCTTCCACCAACTGGTTTTCCACGCGCGAGCGCGCCCAGTTGGTGGCGAAGGCGAACAGCGTGGTCAGGCAGAAGCCCAACAGCACGAACGACAGAATGATGCGGCTGCGTAGGCGCCGCCGATAGCGGCCGCGCCTGCGGGCGGGCCGCGCGCCGTTATTGCTTTCAGGCATCGGGCGAGGCGATGCGATAGCCGATGCCGTGACGGGTCTGGATCATCGGCACATCGAAAGGCTTGTCGACCACCGCACGCAGGCCGTGGATATGCACGCGCAGCGAGTCCGAATCCGGCAGCTCCTCGCCCCAGACGCGGGTTTCCAGCTCCTGGCGGGTGACCACGGCCGGCGAGGCCTCCATCAGCGACTGCAGGATCTTCAAGGCAGTGGGGTTGAGCTGCAGCAGCTTGCCGCGGCGACGCACTTCCAGCGTGTCCAGGTTGTATTCCAGATCGCCGGTTTCCAGCACGCGGGTGTGCACGCCCTTGCCACGACGCGACAGCGCGTTGAGCCGCACTTCCACTTCCTGCAGCGCGAACGGCTTGATCAGGTAGTCGTCCGCGCCGGAGTCGAAACCGGCCAACTTGTTGTCCAGCGAATCGCGTGCAGTGAGCATCAGCACCGGTGTCTGCTTGCGCGCTTCGTTGCGCAGCTTGCGACACACCTCGATGCCATCCATGCCGGGCAGGTTGAGGTCGAGCACGATGGCGTCGAACTCGTGCACCACGGCCAGGTGCAGACCGGTCACGCCGTCGGCGGCAAAGTCCACCGTGTGGCCGCGGTCTTCGAGATAGTCGCCCAGATTGGCGGCGATATCGCTGTTGTCTTCGATTACTAGAATTCGCACTGAAACCTCAATAACTATGGTCGGGGTGGACTTAGGAGCCCGGGTCGGTGGCCTTGTGTCTCCGCTGCATGGAGCTCATGTCACGCTCGCCGCTGTCACGCAAGCGTCTGCGTTCGGCAACGGTTTTGCAGATCGAAGTGGTGTGATGAGAACCCGTCGCCTTTTCACGCGTACAAACCAGGCGACTTTCCTCACCCGCCCTCGTCAAAATTGTATTGATGAGCTCTTGGTCGTTGTAGACCGCTGCCTTTCGGTCCGGCGTCAACGCCTGTGCATCACCATTTTCTGCCACTGCAATTTCTATTCTCGTGAGCGCAGAAAGCACCTTAGCGCGGTCTTCCTGACTGATCTCGGAGTACTTGGTGCCGCCATCCAGCTCGTTGCGCACTTGAGCGGCCTGCTGGGCGAAAGGCTTCTTGACGTCTACTGTTGCCGAGGCATCCGCAACATTTGCTAGCAAAAACACAGACAAAGATGCCGCATAACAGAAAGCCTTGAGCATGATCGTTCCTTGTTCCATCGTCCGTTTAACATTTCCTCACTTTAGACTCGACGTCGCTGGTGGGGCAAGCGTGCCTAAGTAAAAAGGCCCAAGTGCGACAACGCACTTGGGCCAAAAGTTCATCCCGATCACCGTCACTGCCGAGAGCGGAGCTACGGTCGGGTGAGGCTAGCGAGGAAAGGATTAGATTTTCGTTAAATTTTTGCTAACAATACTCCCGGTCCGATCAGCGGATCGACTGCTCCAGGTGCTGGATGATCGCCGCCGCCACGTCCACCTCGCAGACCCCTTCCACGCCCTCCAGTCCGGGAGTCGAGTTGACCTCGAGCACCAACGGCCCGCGCCTGGAACGGATCAGGTCCACACCGGCCACGGCCAGGCCCAGCGCGCGCGCCGAGCGTACCGCGACCTCCTGCTCCTGCTCGGTGGCCTGGGCCACCGCAGCGCTGCCGCCCAGATGCAGGTTGGAACGGAAGTCGCCCTCGGCCGCCTGCCGGCGCATGGCGGCAACCACCCGGTCGCCGACCACGAAGCAGCGCAGGTCCGCGCCCTCGGCCTCGCCGATGAATTCCTGCACGATGAAGTTGGCATAGAGCCCGCGCAGCGCCTCGACTACGCCGCGCGAGGCGCTGGCTTTCTCGGTGAGGATCACCCCGGCGCCCTGCGCGCCCTCGTTCAACTTCACCACATGCGGCGGCGGGCCCAGCATCGAGAGCAGATCCTGGGTGTCGTCCGGGTTGTCGCCGAACACGGTCACCGGCATGTCGATGCCTTGCGCGGCCAGCAACTGATGCGCGCGCAACTTGTCGCGCGAGCGCAGGATGGCGTCGGACGGGTTGGGCGTGTAGGTGCCCATGAATTCAAGCTGGCGCAACACGGCGGTGGCATAGCGCGTGACCGAGGCGCCGATGCGCGGGATCACCGCATCAAAGCCGGTGATCGGCTTGCCCTTGTAGTGCAGGCTGAAACCGTCGGCGGCGATGCGCATGTAGCAGCGCAGCGGGTCGAGGATGCGCACGGTATGACCACGCTTGCGCCCGGCCTCGATGAGCCGCCGGGTCGAATACAGCTTGCTGTTGCGGGAAAGAATGGCGATTTTCATCGCGGCAGGTGTACGGCGCGGCCTGGACATGGTCGGAGTCTGATGACGGAGTGACCCAAGTCCGTAGGTATGCCGGCCGATTGCACGCGCGGGCAGCGTCCCTGCCCTGCACGTTGCGTTCGACGGGTGTGCGACGGCCCCGAGAATGGGAGGTGGAAGTGACGCAGCAAGGCAGCTGTAAGACTGCACGCGCGGCGTGGCTGCGACGGCCCGGATGCTAGCAGGGCGGCTGCGCAGCGCTCAAGCGCGCTGACGTACCTCGGCACAGGTGATGCACGGCGCAGGTTTGCCCGCGACAGTCGCGCAGACAACCCAGCAGACATGCGCGACTCGACGTCTCAGCTCCATCCGCGTCAGCGCGCGCGCTTCCGTCACCTCGGGCGGAATGACCGGCCGCCGCGTACCGCATCGACCGCCCTCACGCCGCCCCCCTGTCGTCGTGACGCAGTTTGCACAGCGCAACCCGCAATGCTTGAGTTCCCTCAATGCCGGCATGCCGGCGCACCCGAGACTCTCAATGCGACGTCCAGCAAGCGCGGCTTACGCCAACCCCTCCCGCATCCGTCAAGGACGCCCGTTTCCGCGCGGTGCCGTCTTCGATGGCCAGGGCACCAATTTTGCGTTGTTTTCCGCGCATGCCACGCGCGTGGAGCTGTGCCTGTTCGACGAACAGGGCACCGAAGTGCGGGTGGATCTTCCGGAATACACCAACGAGATCTGGCACGGCTACCTGCCTGACGTCAAACCCGGCCAGCGCTACGGTTACCGCGTGCATGGCCCGTATGAGCCCACCGAAGGCCACCGCTTCAACCACAACAAGCTGTTGATGGATCCCTATGCACGCGAGATGGATGGCGACCTGATCTGGGCAGACGAACTGTACGGCTATACCGTGGGTCACCCGGATGGCGATCTGAGTTTCGACGAGCGCGACAGCGCGCCGTTCATGCCCAAGTGTGTAGTGGTCGAAGACACCTACGACTGGGAAGACGATGCGCGCCTGCTCAAGCCCTGGAACGAGACGGTGATCTACGAAACCCATGTGCGTGGCTACACCATGCGCAACCCGCAGGTACCGGAGGCCGTACGCGGCACCTTTGCCGGCCTGGCGCAGCCGCAGGTGCTGCAATACATCAAGGACCTGGGCATCACCGCAGTGGAGCTGTTGCCGGTACATGCGTATCTGGACGACCAGCATCTGCTGGACAAGGACCTACGCAATTACTGGGGCTACAACACCATTGGCTTCTTCGCGCTGAAGTCGCGCTACCTGTCCAGCGGACATCGCGATGAGTTCCGCGACATGGTCAAGGCCATGCACAAGCAGGGCCTGGAAGTGATCCTGGACGTGGTCTACAACCACACCGCCGAAGGCAGCGAGCTGGGACCGACGCTGTCGTTCAAGGGCATCGACAACGCCAGCTATTACCGCCTTGCCGAAGACAAGCGTTACTACATCAACGATACCGGCACCGGCAATACGCTCAATCTGAGCAACTCGCGGGTGATCCAGTTCGTCAACGACTCGCTGCGCTATTGGGCCGGCGAAATGCATGTGGACGGCTTCCGCTTCGACCTGGCCACGATCCTGGGACGCGAGCCGAGTGGCTTCGACCAGCGCGGCGGTTTCCTGGATGCGTGCAACCAGGATCCGTTGCTGTCGGAGGTCAAGTTGATTGCCGAACCCTGGGACTGCGGCCCCGGCGGCTACCAGGTCGGTCACTTCCCGCCGGGCTGGTCGGAATGGAACGACAAGTTCCGCGACAACGCGCGCGAGTTCTGGAAGGGCGAGGATGGCAAGCTCGCCGAGTTCGCCACGCGCTTCACCGGTTCGGCCGATCTGTTCGATCGTCGCGGTCGCCGCCCGTGGGCGTCGGTCAACTTCATCACCGCGCACGATGGATTCACCCTGCGCGACCTGGTGAGCTACAACGAAAAACACAACATCGCCAATGGCGAGGACAATCGCGACGGTTCGTCCAACGACGGTTCCTGCAACTACGGCGAGGAAGGCGATACCGACAACGCGGACGTGCTGCAGATCCGCGAGCGGCAGATGAAGAACCTGCTCGCCACGCTGCTGCTCTCGCAAGGGACGCCGATGATGCTTGCCGGTGACGAGCGTGCGCAGTCGCAGGGCGGCAACAACAACACCTATTGCCAGGACAACGAGATCACCTGGCTGGACTGGGAAAACGACCCGACCGATGGCCGCCTGACCGACTTCGTCAAGGCACTGACGCAGTTGCGCAAGCGCTATCCGATCCTGTCGCGCGGCCGCTTCCTCAACGGCCAGTACAACGAGGAGGCAGGCCTGCGCGATCTCACCTGGCTCAATCCGGGTGGCACCGAAATGGACGACGCGCACTGGACCGATGCCGGCGCGCGCTCGATGGGACTGCTGCTGGAAGGCAAGGCACAGACCTCCGGTGTCAAGGAGCTGGCCAACGACGCCACGTTGTTGATCGTCATCAATGCCTACCACGAAGGCGTAACCTTCACCCTGCCCTCGGCCGACGAACCGGTGCACTGGAAGCTGGCGCTCTCGACCGACGAAGCACTGGAGGTGGACATGATGCCGGCCGGCGCCAGCGAATTCCTGGCCCCGCCGCGCAGCGTGTCGGTGTTCGAGTGCAAGAACGACCAGTAACACTGATGCGGTAATACGAACTCGCGGCCTGCCGGAAACCCGGTAGGCCGCGAGTTTTTTATTGCTTCGACAGCGGCGACGGAGGCTACGGCTTTGACAGGATCTGCGCTATCGATTCATGGATGCCGATGCAGCAGTGCAACTCTGAAGGTGACAGCCAGACTCTGCGCCGAGCGCGGGGAAGCAGAATCGCTGCCGGCGCGCCGCAATCGCAGATAGAGCTGCAATGGCTTTGCTTGCCAAACAGCTTGGAGCAGCGGCTTGGTCTCTAGTGGCGCGCGTGGCAATGCGGCCTGGTGCAGTATTTATCGAGTTACCGCTCGCCTTTATCGATAGCCGATCAACCAACTTAAAAAAGCCGAAACAGTCGCACCCGGCAATCACGCATTTCGAGTACATCTCGAAAAACCCGCCGCTTAGTCGCGACGCACTGTGCTTAAACAATTACATCGCCACAGCAAGCTGGACGCGCAATTCTCTGGCTCTGGCCTAAAACACGGCGACATCGGCAAGCATCACCACACCCAGACGTGATTGCACGATCCGGCAGCGTCTCGAATGCGGCAATGACGGCGATAAAACCAAAGTACACGACGGCCGTGAATCGCTAAGCGTTACGCGCCCTAGCCAGACCTTGAAGACGCAAAACTCAGCCCGGATACAGCGGAAATCGCTTGTCCGGATGATTGGCCTTCCATTCCTTGTAGGAGCTGGTGCCTTCCCAGGCCTTGAACGCACGCGGCGTGCGACCACGCCCGGACCAGGTCTCGCCGGAATGCGGAATCCAGTACTTGGCCACCACTTCGCCTGTGGACGACAACGGCCCCTTGGATTTGCCAGTCATTGCCAGCGAGGCAATCTGGGACTTCTGCTTGGCATTGAAGCGGCTGCCGAATTGGGTCAGCACCTCGACCACCTGGTCGAAGGCTTCCAGCGTCTGGGCGTACTTCAGCTGGGCTTCTTCCTGCTCGAGCTTGCGCAGCTCTTCCAGCAATTGGGCTTTGGCGGCGGCAGAGGGTGAAGCGGGCGGAACCTGGCGCATTGGCAAAACTGAGGTTGGACGGGTCAGCGAGTATTGCCGCTGCGCCGGCTAGCGTAAAGCGGCAGGACGCGCCCGAGTCTGGCTGCGCTCAGCGATGGCGCAGCAAGGCATGCTCGCGGGCCATGGTCAGCACCGGCCCGATGCGCCCGGCCCGGATCAGCTCACCGCAGTGCTTGCCGACAAACTCGACCCTGGGCGCAGAAAACCACTGCACCACCCGATCCAGCTCGCCGGCGTTGATGGACCAGGCATGGCAGACCGCCTCGCCCAGTTCTTCCACGCCCACCAGCCCCAGCTCGCGAATCTGCTCGGAATCCAGCGCGAACATCTCCAGCACCTTGCCCGCATCGTCCGGCGTGCCGTAACCAAAACGCATCTGCTCGGCGCGGTGAGCAACCGAGGCGGCCCGCGCGGATTCGGCGCGGCGTATGCCCTTGAGAAGTGCGCCGATGAGTTGAGGATGCGTGGCGGTCATGGTGCTCGCTCGATGATGGCTGCCACTATGCCCATCGCTGCAAACCCGCTCAATCAGGAGGTTCCTGACCAAGGGGAAGGAAATAGCGAAGCGCGCAACTGGCGTTATTCGCTCCAAGCGCGCTGCAATCGGTGCCGGTCCAAACACTAAATGTTATATCCGGCTGCATTGTCGCAATCGGTTGTAGCCGACGAAAACACCCCATCCAGGGTTAAAAAGCCGACAGCTGAAAGACAATCGTTACCATCGACTGCTGAGGCTTAAGCTGCGCCCTGAAATTGCATGTCAGGGAGTAAGTGCAATCGCGCAGCGACCGACCCAGAGGGTAAGCAATTCAGTTAGGACGGATCGGATATCGAGCAATCCGCGCTGGCCTAGTGGACAAGATCGTCAGAGGCCACTGCCGGACATGGAGCGGGCGATGGGAACAGAATCCTCCCACGCCAACCAATTGATTTCCCTAGCTTATCCTGGTGCGGGGTGATCCAAAAATGATACCCCGCGTGATACCCGATCATAGCTAAGCCAGCGGCAGCGCATCAAGGCCCTGTGCCCGCGAACCTTGGACAGCTTGGAGATCGGACAGGTTCCGGCGGGATGGTGGCCGTTAGGCCTCCCAAGCCTGATAGGCGCATTTCCTCCAGCAAGGCAGAGCCCACTATTTTCCGGCTGACCAGGAGCGATGGGACTCCACCTATCAACATTGGGCATACCAAAACTGAAATTTTTCCTCGTATTCAAATTTGTGAAGCGGGGCCCGAAGCGAGCTCTTGCTTAGCTGAGATTTGTTGGTTGGATGAGGACTTCCCCACACGCAGGAGTTTTCATGACCACCAACCCCCAACAACTTGAGATTGCCGGCCACTTGCTCGCCGGGCTGATGAGCCAGACCCTCTCCGACGAGCCACTGGTGCGCCAAAAAAATGTTTGCAATGCCTGGGCGTCCGCCGGCGAACTGATCGTCTACAGCCAGAAGAAGCCACCAGGTGGGAGCGCCGCCGCCCAATCCTTGGAGCATGCCCCGCCCCAGCCATCCCAGGCTGTGCGCACCCGGGAGGCCGTCATCGTGCGCGAGTTCCCGTCGGTGGAGGAATGGCGCGCGGGCCGGAATAAGAAAGACGCGCAGTTGGATCCAGTCCGCAGCAAGAAGCGTCCCACCCTTCACTGAGGCGGCCAAGGGCCCACAAGCATTGAGCCCCGCGCTGCGGGGCTCTTTGATTTCAATGGAAGCGCGGCGGCTTGGGAACGTAGGTAGGAGCCGGAGGGGCAGGAGGGGCGGATATGGCAGGACTTGAACGAGGCTGATCAGGATCAATCGCCATGTCGAGCTGCAGGGGATAGCGCTGAAGCATGTCCCGGCTCCAAGCCTCCAGGTGCGCCGCGCTGGCCGACGCCTCTTTCCCACAGAGGGCTTGTTCCTCCGGGGTCACCCGGGCCCTTGCATCGGCCAGATCTGCGGCTCGGGCTTCGAGGGTGCTCAACCGACGCCCGCGCCGCTGCTTCCAGTCTCCCTGCGTCCACGAGGTCCCCGCCTCGGGATTGTTCGCCAAAAAGTCGTGCCACGCGTTCTCGGCCATGTGGTGCAGCTTCTCGGCTCGGCGCACCGCCAAGAGCCGCCGGGCGAATTTCATGGTCGCTGCCGTGAAGCGCCGTAACCGCCGCAGTAGCTCGTTGAGGTCCGGGCGCAGCCGGGCCTCTTCGGCGAAGGCAGCCACGCGTTCCCTGATCCACTGCAGCAGGTCCAGTGTTACGTGGAGTGTTTTCGCCAAGCGAGGATCGGCTTGAGCAGCCACTCCCCATTCGTCGCTGGCCTCTTCTGCGAGCTCCGCGACTGAACGTGGCGCGCGCGACGGCTTGGCCTCCTCGGCCTCCATCAGTCCCAGCCCACGGGCAAGGGTCGCCATGCTGCGGGACACCTCGATGCGCCCTGCCCCAGGCCCGAGCGGCAAGGACAGCCCATCAGAAGGCCGGCGAGCCTCGCGCTCGGCCTGGGCCTGGCTGTGACCGTCGGGCACCGGCATGGCGCGCCCTTCCTGCTCGAACACGGCGATGAGTTTTCGGAAGGTCTCCTCATTGGTTTCTTCGATTCGACGGTTTGCGTCCGAACGCTCCGACGGCTGGCCCCGTCGAGCCAGCGCGGTGCCGTTTTTGCCGACGTGCTTGGTCGGCTCCCGGGACAGGATGGCAGCCGCGGCCAGGTCGCCACGCGCCAAGGCGTCACTTGCCTGTGCTTCCAAACTGCGGTGGTCCACCCGAATCTCAAGCGCTGCCTTTTCGAGATGGGCGTTGATGGTGGAGGCGATGAGTTCGCGCACCCATTGCACTTCGACACGCCCCGAGGGCCCGCCATCCAGTTCCTTGGTTTTGTCCGTGAGACCGTCCGGACCCATGCGACGCGTCGTCGCCAGGACATGGACGTGCCAGTTCAGCCCATCCTTGGAACCAGGACTGTGGATACTCGCTTGGGCCGCGAACCCATAGCGACCGACGAGCGCACGGGTGACTTCCACGGCCAAGTCGGAACGCTGGAGGTCATCGAGTTCGTGGGGCAAGGCAAATTCAAACTCGCGCGCAACCGTGGAGTCTTTGCGGCGCTCAGCCGCCTCCGCCGCCGGCCAGAGCTGCGCGGGGACCAGGGCCCAGTCGGGTGCGCCTTCGGGTGCGATGCAGCGCGTTTCGACCACGCCGTCCCGGCGGCGGTAGTCGTGGCGCATGCCAGTGATGGCGTCCTCAAGCAGCAGGCCGGCGCGGTAAGCGGCCGCTGCGATCGAGGAATGCCCTTTGGCGCGACTGAAGGTTTTGACGTTGGCGTGGTAGATGGCCATGAAGCATGGGTCCCGAAGCGGTTGAGTTCGCTTCGTTTATGCCGTGGATTCAGATTTTCGCAAGGGCTGAAAGCACTTGGGGTTCAAGGGGCGAAGACCCTTGCGCACGTGTCACGCAGTGACACCTAGGTGCGCTCTTGCTTCTTTCTTCTAAGCCCTGTTTTTCAGCTTTTTCGATTCTCGGTCCGAACGAAATTCGAGACCACCCTAAAACTTGACGCGAGCCGTTTTCCTGATTGACTCATTTCCACAAGGCAGGAGAAACGCATGACCGCAACGAATCACTATCGGGACCAAATCCAACGCGCCACGGAACGCTTAGCTCAGCATCAAGCGCGCGAGCTTTTAGCGCAACAGCGCCAAGCGGTGAAGACCAAGGAAACGCAGCGCCGCGAAGAAGCCAAGCGGCGCACGCGGGTGGCAGAGATTGTTTTCCTGGCAGGCGCAGAAGCGCTGGATGACAACGAGTTGTTAGGAGCGCTATTGGCGCACGTGAAAAATCGCAATGACCACGCAGTGCCCAACCAGGCGCATTCAACCGGTGCGTTGCGGATGGCGGTGGACAGCGCTGGCGAAAGTCACAGCACCCACTGATTTGTGGCGCGAGAAGAACTCAAGCGAACACATCTTTAAAGGTCATGGTGATAGCAAAAAGTTTTCTGAACTTTGCAGGATTACCGACATCGAATTTTAGTCTCACGCATGGGATCTATACCCACTTGATCCATGCGATGGCAAAGTCCACTATTCATGAAAGGGAACGGCGCCTTTCTGGCTTACCGTAGAGCACAGGGGACGTGATTAATGGTGAGGAAGGAAGGGCATGCTGTGCCTACAACACTCGAAGACTGGCTTAACGGCCGGCCTAGTTGGTTGCGCATGGCGGCTACTATCGTTATTGAGCACCGTCGCATACCGACAGAAGAAGAGATGGAGGCACTCGCTTCCCATTGCTTGGCAGAAGCTGCCAAAACGCTAGAGGCCCCGCATCCACCCTTGGCACCAGGAATCATCTTGGGAACGCCATCGGCCGCAGATCTTCGCATTGACTCGGTCTCCTGCATCCGAGGCGTCAACGCCATCGGGGAAGACGCCGTCCTAGATCTTAGGCAGGGCCAGATGACGGTAGTTTACGGTCCCAACGGAGCCGGCAAATCGGGCTATGCCCGCCTAATGAAGCACGTGTGCGGGGCAAGGGCCAAGGGAGCTATTTACGGCAACGTGTTCAAGCACGGCCCCGCTGCCGCCTCCGCTTTGATCAAGGTCAGCACGACGCGGGCCGATGGCGCCAGTGTGTCTGCCGATCTCTCATGGGAAGAGGCCCAGGGCCCCCATCCGAAGTTGAAAGCAGTCCCGGTCTTCGATTCTGCGACGGCGCTAGAGTTCGGGGACACCGCTACCACCGCCACCCACCTTCCGCGTGCCATGCGGTTTGTGGGCATGCTCATCAAGATTTCGGACGACGTTGCCGCTCGATTCACCGCTCGCGGCTGTTTAGAAGTAGCTCACTCCTGATTTCTTGCGGTGCGTAAATTTACTTCCCTAGCCATCCACAGGAACATGCTTGGCGCTGCTAGGGCAATAAATCGCGCACTCAGCCCACACGCAACAACATCATCGCGCAGTCGGAGCAGCGCGCAGGTTGATCGCCCTGTATTGCCTCTGGTTGCCGTAACGCGGCCCATTCTTCTCGAGTGTGGCACAAAGCCGGCCTTCGCCACAGGGAGCCACGTCCGCACGCGACACGCGGTCCAGGTAATCGATGGACGATCGAAGCTGTGCGAGTTCGGTTCGCTTCTCGTTGATAATGCCCACCGAGTAAGCCACCGCCCCCAGTCCCAACACGCCCGCCACCAGCATCGTGGCGGATGCAATGCCCATGCGTCGCGTGATCTTTGTTTCCAAGGACTGCTGGGACTGCGCGTAACGTCGAGTGGCTTGCTGCAGTGTCTCATCCGCAGTGGCCATTTCTTTGTTGAATCGCTTGGCGGCTGGCTCGAGCGTCTGCGTCAACGCCTGATTGGTCAGCTGCGTCAAGCGCGGCAACGCATTCTCCAGCACTCGATTGACCTTGGCATCGGCGCTGCTGGCCGCGTGTTGGACTACCTGAAGTTGCTCGGCAACCACCTCGCGCAACCGTTGTTCGCGCTGCTGCATGGATGCCACCAACGTCGTCAGCACTTTGACCGTCTCTTGCAACGAGGTGTTCGATGCATTCAACGTGGCCATCATTTCCGCCATTGCGGCGGCGTCTTGCCTGTCCATGAGGTTTCCTGAGCTCGGCTGGTCACGGAAGCGATTTTGACTAACCGCCGCCCCCACCACCACCACCGCCTCCTCCCCCGCCGCCACCGCCGTCTCCACCCCCACCGCCGTCCCCTTGGGGACCGCTTTGCATCGGTCCCTTGGCAAACTCCGGCAGCGTCATCACCATGACCGGCCCGCGGCTGGTGTTGATTTCCGCTGAGACATCCATCCCCAGCGCTTGGCGTGTGGCCGCGAGCTCCTGGGCCTCCTGCTGGGCCTGCGCCTCAAGGAACTCGTTGCCTCTTTTGATGAGCGCCTGCGTCGCTGCGCTGTTGGCGACTCGGTTCAGCGCTTGCTCGATCGCCAGTTCGTTCTTGCTGTCGAGCGCATAGAGAACTTCGTCCACGTCCGGGTCGCCCGTGATGGATTTCCGCGCCACCTGCGAAGAATCGTCTGGCGCATCCCTTCCCCCTGGACCGAAGAAGCCCTGAGCCTGAGGCGGGAAGACATTGGTTTGCTCAGCCGTTTCGCTAGGAGAGCGGCGATCCAGTTGGTGCGCGCTGAATGCATCGATGCTGCCACCCTCTTGGTCTAGCGCCCTCTTTTGAGCGAAGGGATAAGGTTCTCCACGATCGCGATACTCCTTCCATTCCTGGTGGAAGCGTTCGTCTTCCCGATCTGCCGCCTCAATCTCCTGTTGCAGCTGGCGCAGCGAGCGCATGGTCTCTTCCAGGAATAGAGCACCGCCCGGGTCTGCGGCGCTGCGGTCCTGCGCTGGGGTCGATTGAGTGCGTTGGTTTTCTGCGTCTGCTGCCCCGACGGAGGAGCGACTCACGGCACTGGCTTCTGGGGACTGCTCGTGTGCTTGCGCGAGGTGTTGAGGTGGCAGCAACGGCGCACCATGAGCAGCGATCAAGGTGTCTGAAGGACGGGGCTGCTCTGCCTTGGTCTCTTGCTCAGGAGTTGAAAGCGCCCTGGCCTGTGGTGCCATCAATGGGTCTGCTGTCGCAGGCGTTGTTGGGGCCATGACGCGAACCGGCTCTGTCTCTTGCTCACGTGCCGCGTCTTGCTGGCGGATCGGCGCTTGCTCCATCTCCGCCTGCTGCGTTTGCACCTGGTGATACAGCGCCGGGGTCACCGCATCGGCCTGCACGCTTTGCACAGGTTGGTCGCTGGGTTCCCGGCCCCCAGACGGAGACACTTGGAGGTGCGCAGCATCGCGACTCTCCAACGTCTGCCTTTCCAGCGCGCGCGCCGCTTCTTGTGCTTGATGCGGCTGCACGTCACCTAAGCCCGCTGTTTGCTTTGGTGGGTCAGGTGGGTTGTGAGCCAGCTGTTCGCCTGTCTGTTGGCTCTGGACTTCAAACTGCTGACGCGCGTCTTCCTGCGGCAACTCGGTCCGTGGCGTTTGTTGAGCCAGCGCTGCATTCGGAGCGTGCGGCCGAGGGTCGGCTTGTTGCGAGGCGTGCTGGCTGGGGTCTTGCTGCTGCGCCTGCCGAGCCCGATGTTCTTGGACCTCAGTTCGCGTTGCTTCTTGAGCCTGGCGGTCTTGTTGCTCCCGCTGCCGGCTGTCGGCCTGGCGCTCTTGCGCCTGACGTTGCTCGACATCCCTCTCCTCACGCTCCTCCAGCTCTCGCTGCTGGCTGGCCTGTGACTGCCACTCTTGTTGCTCGCGTTCTTCCTGTTCGCGTTGCTGCGCTGCTTGGCGTTGCCCTTCCAACAGCGCCTGTGCCTGAACTGCCTGCTCGCTCTGCGCCTGTTCTTCGTGCTCAGGCTGTGCCTGCTGGAGGTGCTCGCGCACTTGCGCGACGTGCTGCTCGTGCGCAACACGATCTTGCTGTTCGCGTTCTTGTCGCGCCTGCGCCGCAATAGAAGCCTGCATGCGTGCCTGGAGATCGAGCACTCGCTGCGGACTGGAAGAATCGGAGGTCGAGGTGTCGCCATCTCCCGTCGCTTCGGACGCCCGAGCAGCGGTTGCGGTTGCCGTGTCCTGTCGGTGGTCCCGCGCCTCACTCAACGCCTGCCGGATGTCGTCGCTGCTGGTGACGGCTACCACGCGAGTGATCCCATCGCTGCCGCGCTGGAGGTGCGCGATGGGGCTGTCATACCCGTATTGCCCCAACTCGTTGCGTTGTAGCTGCTGCATGGTCGGCCCGGTGATGCCGTTGGCGTCCCTGGTCCGCTGTGCGGCCAGCTCCACGGCCTGTTGGGTCTGCGGGTTGACGTTTAAATCAATGCCTGCCGCACGGTAACGATGCAGCAGTTCGTTGTGCTCCATCTGCGCAGCCGTCGGCGCGGGAAGTGCCTGGATCGCCGCCAAGGTTTCCTGGGAGCACTCGATTGAGGGCTGCCGCAGTCGGTCGGTCAGTTCCAGCTCCATCGCCAGATTGCCACTGGCGACGCCATCCTTGCCGGCCCACTGCCCTGACTCGTTCCGCTGGTAGACCTGGCCGTCGTGTCCCTGCACGTGACCTTGCTTGGCGAGGACGCTTTCCACTGCCGCAGGCACTTCGACACCGTAAGCCTGGGCACGTTGCGCGGCATGGTTTTCCACGTAAGCGGCGGCGATGGCTTCGCGCCCGGTGGCGATGTTGCTTTCGATACGGCCCAGGGCTTCTTGGTTAAGCTGACGCGCGCGTTCCGGGGAAGCGATTTGGTGTTCGTAGCTGCCTCGGTCGTTGGCACCGGACACGACTGTTTTGACTTGGCGTTCCCAGAGCTCGGTGGTCGGATTGCGATGCCAGTTCTGGTTGTCCAATCCCACTTGGTCGCTTGCTTGGGCCGGGAGGTTGAACGGGTCCTGGGGCGCAGGCACCTTACCTAGCGCCAACTCCACGGCCTTGGCGTTGGCCAGCGCACCCAGTTCCTGGGATTTTTCGTAGCTCGCAACCACGGGCTGCTCGCCGCTCGTGCGCCGGCCATCCTGGGCGAGGTCGATGGCCGCATCGCGCTGCCAGTTGCGACCGTTGAATTGCCACTCCACACCGGCCTTGTCGGTCTGGTGGTAGATGGCGCGGTTATCCAGCAAATCGGCGCCTTTGTCGAACGCCTTGCTCATCAACAGCGCGTCGCCAACCACCAACGCCGCCGGGACGAAGCCGCTTCCACCAATCGCAGCGGCGGTGGATGCGCCACCGGCCCAGCCGCCGACATTGCGCGCCAAAGCATGGGTTACCTCGGACTGCGCGGCCGTGGCATTGCCTTGTTCCAGCAACTCGGCAGATCGGCGAGCAGTCATCATTGCGTCTGCGCCGGTCGCCAACAAACCGCCCGAACGCACCAAGGTGCTCGCCGACGCATTGCCCAGCAATACTTCCATGGACGCTGCACCGCTTTGACCGCGAGGAACTCGCAAAGGTCTGGCGGCCTCTTCGCCCAAGGTGTTCTCAACCACAGCCACGCCATTTGGTGACAGCGTCAGCTTCCCACCGTGGTAAGCGTCGGAGATGGCCTGACTTAAGCCATGACGCTGAAGATCGAGGTTGCCGCCGCGAGTCAACGGTTGCCCTGAGCTTTGAAAGTGGTTGAGCGTGGAAACGATCCGGCCTTCGTTGTGGGTGACCACCGCCCATTGCCGTGTGCTCCAGCTCGCCTGCCCGTGCGCGTCCATCTGCGCAACATTCTTCGAGGCGTAACTCGTTGGCAGGTTACTGATCGGGTCATCGAAAAAAGCGTTGGTGATGGCCCTAGCCTGGTCCCTGGTTTGGTTCAGACCGGCGTTGGTGTGGAGTTCGCCATTAATCAATGCAACCTGCGCCGCATCGCTTAACCGTTGGACCTTCATCGCCATCCGGTCCAACGCGCCCGCATCGCCGGCTAACGCGGCGATGCCGTCCTTCGTTGAAGCCAGGTCCTTTAATACCTGTGTTGAGCCGATCTTGTAGTCCTGCAGCGGTCCTCCCGAATGTGGCGAGACTCCCAAGGCATGGGCAAGCGCCCTGTCCTTGGGCATGTTGATCAGGTTTGTGGCCGCATCCTTGTTAAACCGACCCGAATCCACCAACGCTTCTAGCAGCGGATCTCTTGCAAACGTCTGTTGCTCAAGGGCGTGATGGCCCTGAAACAATGGGGTGTCTTTTTTTGGCACGGCTTAGGCTCCTTCCTTGTAGCCCGGCGGCATCAAATATCTGATGCGTCGATAAAAGAGATACCGCTAGCTTCGGCGCTGTCAGGAATGCCGGCTGCGAGGACTGCGGCCTTGAACACTTGGTCGCAGAAAGCCGTGGGATTGAAGGGCGTCCTGAAGACGTGAGCCCCCTTCAGCGCTTCGCTGCGGAAAGCCAAGCTTGCGCCGCCAGCCAGCGAATAGAATTTCCCACGCACGTAGTCGTCATCAATCTTGATCTTCAACCGCGATCCAGCCTCATCGAGCGCATCTCGCTCGCGCACCACGTCGCAGAGGTAGTGGCGGGGGCCCGGAGTGCCATTGGCCAGGCGGTAATCCACCTCCGCAAAGGCAAACGCCTCGGGATCGACCGATGCCATCACGTCATGGAGGCGGCCGGATATCAGCCAGTAGCCACTGAAACCCGCCTCTAGGTCTCGGGGCTCGGGGCCTGCACTGGGCTCAAGAGTCAGCAGCGGGAGTTCTCGCAACGGCGGGAAGCCACCATCTTCCGGCCGCAGAATCAGCCGTGGCGGTGAAAGAAGCTGGCGCTTGTTGGTGAACTGCACCCCGCAGGCCGAGCGGTTGCTCTCCACGTCCGGCTCGAACATGTAGTGAGCGCCTGGTTCGGGCTTGTTTGGGGTGGCTGAGTCCATGTGCTGCGTCTCGTCCATATTGGATTTGCCTTCGCGTGCTGAGGAAAGCTTACCCCCATCAACGGAGCTGTTGGGTAGGACCATGTTCTGCATGCACCCGCTCGAGCATATTTGGATTGGAGGCGAACGTTCGTTGTGTGACCACAATCCCGGTCTAGGGCACGGTTCGTGGGCTGTCTCTTTGTTGCTAGGCTACCTTTGGCGAAACGCATTTCGCGATGTGCCCATGCCCCAGCCAAACCAGACCTTCGACTCAACGATTCAAGCTGCCAGTGCCCCCTGGATCACCGCTGACCAAGTGTTGCCTCTTGTGCGCCTGGAAGGCGGAAAGCTACCACTGCGTGTGGCCGGGAGAGCCAAGAAACTCATGCCGTGGAACCAGTTCTGCTATGGGGTTTTTGAGCCTTATCCCGGCATCGAGTTGAGCTTCAGGATTCCCGCGGATGAGCAACCTCAAGACGACGCCCCAATCATCATTGCAGGCGTATTGACGGTGAACAGAAAAATGTCCGTAGAGCTCCAGGGACGTGTGGAGGGCCCCTGGCTCACGGTCACGCGCGAGCCAGTGGTGCCCATCCCGGATCGAGGACGCAATCCAGTGGCGATCGGGGAGTTCCTCGGGAAAAACGGCCTTTCTGGGCTTGGCTTTCTCGCGAGCAAGACCGGCTGGGACGACATCTGCTCAGCAGCGCGACTCCCGGAACTGCGCAACAACTCGCATGTGACGGCAAACTTCGGGGATGAAACCAAGTTCCTTGAAGCATTGAAGCAGCTCACTGGGACCGGCGTAAAAGGACTGGTCATCGCGCGAGGGGGTGGGGAACGCTTGGAGACCATTGGCGACTCGCGCAATGTCACCCGTGCCCTGATCGAAACAGGCCTGCCCTTCTATGTCGCGCTGGGCCATGCCAACGACGTGCTGTTGCTGGACAAGCACGCCGACGATGTTTTCCTCACGCCCAGCGATTTCGGTCACCGACTGCGAGATTGCCTGGATGCAGCTCAAGAGGCAGAAGATGCACGAGCCGAAGCAAGCGATGCCGAGGACAAGTTGATTCAACTCTCGACCAAGCTTGATCGGAGAGAGTCAGAGCTTGACGAAACCCGCCGTCATTTGAACGAACTGTTGCAGCAAAGCAAGCTGGATGGCCAAGGCCTAAAAGCCGAACTCCGACAATGGAAGGTGTTCGCCACCACTGCGGGGGCTGGCTTGTTCTTGCTTTTGCTGTGGCTAGCCATGCGTTAAAAAGCTCACATGCTGGACAGAAGACGAAGAGCTTGCTTCAGCACTACCTCAATCTCCTGCCATGGCCGACATCATCAACCTCTTCTACGAAGGCGATTTCGCTCACCAGCCAGCCGTATGCATCGCTGAGCGCATCGGCGATAGCCTCTTCACTCTCGCATTCGACCGTGGCTTCAGCGGGCAATGACGGACGCTTGCCGTCGGTCTCCCACACGATCCCACGCACGTGAAACGCCTTCATTCCTGCTCCATGGATGTGGATCTGCCTTCGCAGTCTAGCGTTGGCTGACTGCATAGGTGAAGGGGCGGGCTATGCCCACCCCCTGCTGGCCAGGCTGACGCTCTTCTGACCACCGATAACCAGATGGTCTAGCACTCGGATGTCCAGGAGGCCCAAGGCTTCCTGCAGGCGTTGGGTGACCTTACGGTCTGCTTCGCTCGGCTCCGGATTGCCCGAGGGGTGGTTGTGAAACAAGATGAGCGCGACCGCGTTGAGCTCCAGCGCGCGCTTGGCGACGACTCGGCTATGGACTTCGCAGCCGTCGATGGTGCCTGAGAACAAGTGCTCGGTAGAAATGATGTGGTGCTGGTTGTCCAGGAAGACGACACCGAAGACTTCGTGCGGCAGGTGAGCGCAGCGGGCAACCAGGTAGCTGCCGGCCTGCTCCGGGCTGTGGATCCGACCTTGGCGCTGAAGCCGCCCTTCGAGGATGCGGGCTGCTGCGAGCAAAATACCCGCCTCGTCCATCTGGAGTTGATACTGGACTGCTCGGTCTTGGGTGCGCTTCATCGGTTCTTCTCCACCAGCGCGTTGTGCGCCTCGTGGGAACCGGCAAGCGAAGCGTCCGGCCCTACCGCACCCGGGAGTGAGCACGGCGCAAGCGGCGCGCAGCGAAGGGCCGTAACAAAGCGCCAGCGACGAGAAGGAGGCCTGTCCTTGCGGTCGGGACAGTGGAGCTAAGGTCCCTTTAGAGGCCCAGCGCTGGTGGAGACAGCACCATGCATGCCCTACAAGGCCTGCGGGCTAAACGGCATTCGGATGGGAGGGGGTGATCGATGTCAGCAGGCGGCGCCTGGGCTTTGCAGCCAGTGGGGCTTCTGCGGACCTGTGCCTGCCTTACGCACGCATCGCTGCGCAGGAGAAGCACGCAGGCATCGGAATGGGCTGGTCGACCCCAACGGGCTCAGACGTGTTCGTCTATGTTTCCCAGTCCGTGCCACGACAAGATTTCCTCGGCCCGACGGCCGACGAACTGCGCGTCCTCGCTCGTCATCGCCTTGCTCTCGATGGCAGCAGCCATATTGGCAAAGGCTTGCCAAAATGACGGCGATCAGGACTTGAGGCCCGCAGGGCGGGCACCGCAGCATCCAGGCGTTCGAGGTGACGGCGAAGCTCGGCTCTGTCCATGGACCTGAGTATCGGCAGTGCGGTCGCACTGCTTGAGACGCCGCGGCCAACGCAAGACAGCTAGCCCCTTCAGGTGCCGAGATGGCGCTGCTCAAGCGCCGCGTAGGGTGAGCGACCATTGGGTCCCACGTCCGGCAAGGTCAGATTGCGCTCCTGGCATTCGTCGCACCATCGGTGTCGCGCCCCATCGGATGTCAGAAAGTTCTGAACCAAGCAGATCGCTGCTTTGAATATAAATAATACTAACAATAATAGGCTAACATTTAACTTAAATTCATCTTTAAAATCGAATATCAAACTCATTTAGTTAGCTTATTTACTGCAAACAGTACGCAATTGACTGCGATAAATCGACACAAATTCTCTTGAAACCCTTGGTTTACAAGGCTTCTCACCGGATAACGAATTGGCGGACCCGGGAAGCACTCCATTGGGAATATCCCAACACCTAAGGACTGCGCCGCCGCCGCAAATTTTTGTATCGCCCCCGTTGACGAATTTTCGTCCTGTCATATCCCTACTTCCATCTCTCGATGGAAGTGACCCATGACCAGCAACCCCGCCGCAACACTCAACGATTACATCGCCTCGCCGTTTGGCCTCCTGCAGTTGGAAGGCATCCACATCGGCCGGTTCCGCATCGACCGCGCCATCATCCGAGGCAGGGAAGCCGCCATCAACCTGCAGGAATGCATCCTCGCCGCGCTCGACGAAACCGGACGAAAGAGCGGTCTGAAGAACAACACACGCTACCCAGCGCAACTGCCCATGGGCACGCCTTCGCGCCCCTTGGCCAAGGAGATCGAAGATCATCTGGAGGACATGCGTCGCCGCCAGCTCGACCCGAAGACTGTGCAGTCCACCGAGCGCACGTTGAAGCTGCTGCTTCTTACCTGCGGCAACATCTCCGCGGCTCGAGTTGACTACTACCACATCCAAGCGCTCTGGACGCTGCTGCGCTGGGCCCCAAGGAACTTATTGTCGGATCCGCTGCTGAAGGACCTCTCCTTTGATGAAGCGATCGCACTGGGGAAAGAGCAAGACGTGCCGCCGCTGGCGCCTGCCACCGAGGAGCGCCACCGCCGATTTCTCGTTGCCTTCTTCAACCACCTGGTCAACGGGCAAGCCATCGACGTGTCACCGATGAAGGCCTTCCGAAAGCCCAAGAAGGACGACACCATCGATCCCGACAAGGCGATCCGCCTATTCGAGGACGCAGACCTGCAAGCC
Organism: Xanthomonas sp. WHRI 6108; assembly: GCF_040202385.2. NCBI lineage: Bacteria > Pseudomonadati > Pseudomonadota > Gammaproteobacteria > Lysobacterales > Lysobacteraceae > Xanthomonas > Xanthomonas sp. WHRI 6108. The sequence goes on from NZ_CP168198.1 coordinate 3,569,212, forward strand.
ATTTTTGACCCCGCGATATTCATTCCTTGGGCCAAGAAACCGCAGTATTGGTGGGCACCGATGATCGGCTTGTATACCGGTGCCAGGGTCAACGAAGTCTGCCAGCTGAAGTTGACCGACATCATCGAAGAACGCGGCATCTGGTGCATCGCCTTCCAGAAGACGTTGGACCAGGACTTGGCCGCGGACCCGAAGCGACGGCGGCGCAGCCGGCAAAGCATGAAAGGCGCGGGGTGCATGCGCATCATCCCCATCGCCAAGCCGCTCTTGGAGGCAGGATTTCTGGAGTTCGTGGAAGACATGAAAGCGATCGGCCACCCTCGCCTGTTCCCGCTGCTCTCCGCGGGCGTGAATCGCACGACAGGGGAAACGAATGCGCGTTACAGCCAGCAGTTCGTCGTGGACTTCGGGCGCTACTTGAAGAGCCTCGGCTTCCCCAAGGGCGTCGGATTCCACGCCTTCCGCCATACCCTTGCCACCGAGCTTGATGTCAACGATGTTCCAGAGAAGGAGATTGCCTTGGTCACCGGCCACAGCACCGATCCCCGCGACCGGGTCCAGGTCTTGCGCCAGCACTACCTCCACAAGAAACCGCAGGTGACGCGAAGCAAGCAAATCAGCGCCTTGGAGCTCTATCAGCCCAACGTGGAGCTGCCGCGCTACCAGCGGGGACAGTTCGCTTCGCAGTTGTCGGATACATCTAAGTTTTACCCATGAGGCTTGACTAGCCAGAAAACCTGTTATAATAGTCTGTTAGACCTATCGAGACACACGGAAGTGGCAGTCAATCCATACAAGAGCATTGCCCTGGACCACTTGAGGATCCGCAGTTCGCTTGAGGGCCTAGGGTGTGAAGACCTTCACCAAGTTCAGCAGAACGGTGGGAAGTTGATACAGCACAGCGGAACGCATGACGGAAAGAGGTTTCTACTGAATGTCTTCGTGTCAGGAAACGGAAAATGCACCATTGGCTACGCCGTTGGATTTGATCGCGAAACCTTCGATTTCCTCGCCAGATCGATTTGCGAAACTTGTGGATATGGCGCGTCCTCAGCTTTAAACACATCAATTCCTCGATTCAGCGATGCGAGCTTTAAGCATTTAATTTCTTTCCTTCAAGAGCAGGGAGCTCAAGTTGAGACCGACGAGGCAAGGGACGTTTATCGTCTAATGCGGGTGAAGGGTCCTAACGGCGACAAGCTTACAATTAAGCATTTCAACAACAAGACATTGCAGCTTCAAGGTTTCCATGCGCAGGTCGCAGCATGGGCGCTTGATCTTGTTCAGACCTTAATGCCGCTGGACGAGGTCTTAGCTCATCAGAAAGCTGTATATGAGGTTCCTTTAACCGTTGCGCAGATAAAGCAAGATCTGGAAAGCCGAATTCCGCATGTCCATGACCGCTTAAGGGAAGAAGTGAGGGTTCAGCTGTCTTCAGCTCTGGCACTTACGAAGGTGGGCATTTGTCTCGAAGATCATTCGGCCATCGCCTTTCCGGCGCTTCGAGGGCTCGAGGGCTACTGCTTCCAGCTATTGGCCGAAGAAGTTAAGGTTCAGCTTGAAAGCAAGTGCAAGTTGGGTGAGTTCTTTGATACAACAGGTTCTTCACCATCGCTACTTACCATCTACCATGGGACGGCAACGCCCCGGGTTCAGGGAAAGTTAGTCGAGTGTTACACACTTTGGCTAGATCAGCGTCACAGGTTGTTCCACATGGATGCACAAGGCGTCAACACTCGTGTCCTTGAGTCCCGCGATGTCGCTGTTGCGCTCGTTAACGATGTTTTGGACACGATTGAAGTTGCTCACCAACACATTGAAGGAACTATGGGAGGCACATGAAAAACTTTGTTGTTCTTCACTCGCCTACTGAGGCTTTCGCTGTTGTCGTGATGTCCACGGGCGCATCCCTACCCCAAGAAAATCTTGAGGAAGTAGCGCAGGAGCTGCGCCAGCGCCATGTCAATGGCGAAGTCGTATTCGACCTACTGACGTCAAACGGCTCCAAAACCCGACGCTACTTCTCAACCGGTTTTGATGGCAGAGAGTTTGCTCCTGGTGCTTATCTAAAGCGCGTGCAAGCTGACGTTGCTTTACGAGAAGCGGCTGCAAAATATATGCATGAACACGTGTCTGAGTTTGACCTGAAATTGCTCACACCTGCGATGCGCTATGCCGCTAGGCAAGGCATCCCTCTCTAATCTGATAAGCATGCGCTGGGCCAGTTCGGTCCAGCGCATGCTCCAGACTAGATGTATCTTTATTTCCAGGCCAAAACCTTGCGCGATTTCATGTCGCCGCGGGCGCGAACATAAGCTTCGCCCTTCTTGAGGGAGGTCAAAGACGCCCCTGCCCCCAAGATGCGCTTGACCGAAGCCTCTCGTGCATTTGTTCCAAAGCACACCAGAAGCCCCATCTCCGACAAGAAATCGTCGTCCTCGCCCTCGAAATCGTCCGGCTTCTGCGAGATGAGCATGACGGCCGCACCCTTCGAACGACCAAGCCGGATGAGGTTCGACAAACCCGGGAGCCTGGCTTCCAAAGCGCGGTGCGCCTCATCGATAACGCACATGATGCGGAGCGAGCGATTGCCTTCGGCATCGGTGTTCGAATCTTGCTTAGAGTTGATAAAGCGCTCCAAGGCATCCGTCAACAACGCAACAACCGTCACTCGAACGAGTTCCGGGACACTGGCGGGCAATGAGATGATCCACGACCGCGAGAAGAACTCCTCTGGCGTCATCTTGGGCTCAAAGAGCGGAAGCCTACACAGATCCACCAGCATGGAGACTGCGCCATCCTCCTTGACCCCGGCAGACGCATAGACGTCCTCAAGACACTCTTTCACGTCTTCAAGCGTGCAGGGATGGCGAGTGCGTAATGCCTCTTCCAAGGCATCATTGAGCCTGCGGCGCTGCTGGTCTCCCAGCTTGTTTTGCTTGAGATTGCTCAGGCTGTCTCGCAAGCGCTGTGCGGTATTGACTACTCCATGCTTGCTGTTGTCTGACAGGGCAAAGACGTCCAGCGGAATAGTGATGTTCGGCGGCGAAAGAACGACCGCGCCGAAGGCTTTGTCCAACGCATTGTGCTTGTCCGCCATGTCCCCCTTGAAGTCGAATGCCAACAACGGGACGTTGGTCTGCTCAGCGATAGACCTCAAGACAAAAGCAGCCGTCCGGGTCTTACCACTGCCCACGCCGCCCATGAAAGCGCTATGAGGACTGCCTCCTGGGGCATTGAGCGTCCAAATGACTTCTTCATTGTTCGAAACGTCGTGGCCGATCTCACCCATGCGCACGGGGACCGGGCCGGGCGACGTATCTGCCACGACTGGGGAAGTTCCACTACGACGCTTTTCCGTCACTTCTGGCAGAGCACTCTCAGCCAGACGGCGCCAGAACTCGGAATTGTCGCCATCTGAAGCATCGAGCTCCTCAGACAGAATCTTCATGCCTCTGGCCCAGTGTCGCTGGACGACGCTTTGCAGATCCTTGATGGTGAGCGAACTGCCAGCATGCTCGATAAGGAGCGACACCCAACTGGCTAGGTCGGCCCCCGTCCCAAACAGCACGTCGCCCTTGATAACCCGGCCCACCTCGCCCTCCACCTTGGAGGGCAGCGCAGGTATGGCCAAAGAGCGGGCTAATGCCAGTCTTGCAGGAATGTTGAAGGACCCGAACCCAAGTCGATCTTTGACTCGCTGAGACAGTTCATCCGTGTCAGCAGTCGAGCGAAAAGCCGTGCCGGCAATCACTTCTAGGGTCAGATAGTCGTTTGCTCCATTGCTCATCTCAGACTCCCTGCCCGTCAAAATAGCCTTCCTCGCACCAGCTACGAGCCACGCCACCCTCTACCTTGTTTCGGATGATGTAGAACTTGGACACCTTGGCGCGTATCGCGGCAAGGAACTGACCGACCACTTCTGTATCCGTCGAGATCAGGATGACCTGCCCTTTGCGGCTGGTGATATGTTTCAGCACGTTCAGTCGATGGTTCTCGTCCAGACGACCCAACGGGGTGTCCACAACCAATGGGAAGGTGCGCTCGGACACTTCAGCGATGGCTGAAAAAAGCGCTTGGGTAAAGATTTGCTTTTCGCCGGCCGACAGGTCGTATTGACGTAGATCTCGGCCGTCTGGGGAGGCCAGTTCAACAGCGCCGTCCTCATTGATTGTGACGTCCCGCAAGTAGTCGCTGCGGTGAGCCATGGCACGAATACCACGGGTCATCGCCTCCGCCACGGCGTCGGACTGCAAGGGCCACGCTTCTTCAACCAAATTTCCCAGCATTTCCGCGACCTTTTCAGCACGACCAGCCAACTGCGCCGGCCGCTCTGATTGGTCCAGATGCCCAGTCAAGCGACCCAGCTCGCGCCGCTTCTGTTCTAGGTCGGCTCCACGAGACTTGACCATATTGGTCAGCGAGCCGCGCTCTTCGCGCATCAGGCCCACCTTTGTGTTCACTTCGTTTAGCTGGTCGCGCTTTTCTTCGACCTGAGGCGTGGCTCCCTCCGTCGAACGGATGACAGCAGAGACTTCACGCAGCTTGGCTGAGCTGCTCTCCATGGTCTCAAGCAGCTCCACGATGCTTGCTGAGGAGACCGCCTTTGCATCGCGAAGACGATCTAGGACTCGCTGGAGCATTGGGCCGCGGGCGTGCGCATGCCTGAAAGAATCGGCCACATCGCCTGGGGGCGGGAACCACAGCCGCTCCAGAGCCTTTTCCACGGCCGCGCGGACGCCAGCCACCTGACGCTCAAGAAGCTCGGGCTCCACCGTCGGCAACTGCTCGTTCAAGAATTCAAGGACGCTGGCGGTGCGGTCGTCACGTTGAGAGAGCGCAGCTTCCCACTGGTCCAGACGCGCCTCTTGGTCAAGGCGGGCTTCAACCTTTGAGAGCAACACGCCGCCAGCAAGCGCGAGCGGTAGATCTGACTGCGCTGCGGTGACCAGCTGGTCTTGTGCAGAGTTGTAGCGCTTTTCGTAGTCGGCCTGCTCACGGGTGAGCTCCTCTAGCTGGGCTCTGGTGCCTGCCCCGTAGCCAAGTTCTCGCGTCAACGAATCGCGCAATGTTTCGCTGTCGCGGATTTCATTCTCAATGGCCTGCAGCCGCTCTTCGTAGCGCGCTAGCTCTTCTTCCATGCTGCTGACAGCCGAATCCAGCTCGGCGATGGCCTGATTGCTGACCCCTTTTGGAACCTGGCTGCGCTTGGAGTTTGCATAGTTGCGCAGGTCCTTCTGCAACTGCTTGAGCCAGTTCAGACCTAACAGCCCTTCAATGCCCTCCCGGACTTGCGAGCCCATGTCGCGCTCGGCATACACGGCGGCGGACTCGCCGTCGAAAAGGAAGAACCCTGCCAACGACGTGGGAATGAAGGTTTTAGACACCCAGTCACGATACCAACCATCCACGTCATGCTCAGTTCGACCGGGCCCAATGACCCGCCGACCAATGCCCTGAAAAATCTTGAGTTGCTCGGCCGACTCGCCAGCTTTTAGCTTGCCTTGGTCATTGAAATACCAAGTCCTCTCGATCCAAATCGGATCGCCGCCATCATCCATAAACTTCAGCTCGATACGGCAGGAAGAACGGCCGTTTGCAAGCGCATTACCGAAGAGGGCTCGCTCCATGAACTCTTTGAATGACTGCGCCCGCCCTTGTTCGTCGCTGGCAACGCCTGCGCGCAGCACCAGCCGCAAGCCATCGCGGCCAAACAAGCCCAATGCCAATGCCTCAAACAGCGAGGTCTTACCAAACCCGTTGCGCCCTCCGATAACAACGACGTTCTTAGTCTTGCCGGGCGTAGGAAACTCGAAGGTAGCCGACTCGAAAGCCTTCCAGTCTCGCAGACTGATTGACTCAAGATGCATTGTCGGCCTCCTCTTCATACGTCTCGCCCAGCACCTCGTCGAAGGCCTCCCAAAGGCCGTGGCGGCGCTGCATGGTGCTCTTATCAACAACCTCCTCAACCAGTCTGCGAAGGTCGTTCACCGGCAAGCCGATCTGACGGCAGTGTTTACGAATCAACTTGTTGCCCGCCTCTTGAGCGAAAAGCGTTACGACGTCACGTGGCATCTAAATCTCCCCCTGTGTCCTTACTTGGAACCTGCAACGGCCCGTGCTTCATCCACGGACCTGGTAGCAAACATGCTGGCGTCTTCGGCCCAAATCTCTCGAATTCGGATGACCTCCGACTCCTCAATGATTTTGCTCTTGGTTTCCTGCTCGAGCGCCAGAACCCGGTCTAGAACCTCCCGACGCGTTTCCAGCGTGAAGGGGCCTGGAATGAAGACCCCCTCATTGGTAATGGTCAGCTTGCCATTTCTGCGACGAGCCAGACGGCGCTCGGGGTCATTTCGGATCCCAGCCAACCAGTCTCGGAAGTCGACTAGAGGAGTGAACTCGCCATAGCCCGCCTCGACGAATCCCATCAGGCTCTTGTCCTTCTCCACCACTGTGCATGTCCAGCAGCCAAACCGAGAGTTCGAGGTTCCACAGCCTGGCGCATCATCCTGGGATAACACAGTCGGGCACTCGGCCGCGCCCGCATCCATGTAGAGCTGGATCAGCGCGCTGTGCGACCCTCCCCACGGCGGGGGCGTGAAGGCTAAATATTCCCAAACCTCGTCCGTGGACAGCTCCACGATGGGGCGGAAGACCATGCAGTTGAGAAGGTCGTTATGCCGATTGAGCCGTTCGCCATTGTCGTAACGGGCAACCGTAGCGGCGCGCGTGGAGCTCTCCGAGCGTCGGACGCCCAGAAGAAGGATCACCTGCCCTGCCATGTCCGCTTGCGAACGAATGTATTGGCTCGTCGGCTGGATTTTCATACGGTCAGTGCACCAGCGAAACGACCTATTCGGGGGCGGATAGCCCCTGCCAATCAGGTTCACCCAGAAGGTGGAATCCGTTTCTGGGCGTGTGGTCACCACTCGAACCGGCATCCGCCAAGCATTAGCGGCGTGGTCGATTTCAGACTGGACCGTGGCAACGTGAGTGACGACCAGCGGGCTTTCCACGAGGGTGTCGTTGGACACGATATGAACTTCTCGTGTCCGCTCGTGCGGAGCAAGAGACATCAGGACATCGAAGACTAGATGCGTAACAAGGGTGCTGTCTTTGCCACCGGAAAAGCCGATGACCCAGGGGTGTTGATGGTCGGCCAGGTATTCCTCTCGGATGTCCTGCTGAATACGCTGAATTTTCTTCCCCAGCTCGGGGTCCATCTGGGGGCGGGGTCGTGCAATGCTCATCGTCTGATTGTCTCATAGGCTCCGAGGAGCCAGACCGAGCGAGGCTGCGAAAAAGGCCTCACCACTGTGAAATAGTCCGTATCAGTTCGGCCAACGCGCCAGCGGTTTGAGGGTGCTCGCTGGCCTCTTTGGGATTAGCTGAGCTAGCTAAGGCTCTGTCGAGGTCAGATGGTCCTTGATGAGGTCAAGCACTCCCTGCTGACGCTCTGCGGGCAAACGAGCAACCAGCAGGATGACCTCGGCCAGCACGTCTGAACTTGCGTGGAAGTATGCAGGCGGCACGCCTAGCACCTTGCTCAATGCCGCCAGCGTCTCGTGGTCGGGCTCCCGCTCCCCCCGCTCGTAGCGGGAGAGTCGTGACGAGGCAGCTTTCTCGTTCATCCCCAGCAGCGCTCCCAGTTCGACTTGAGACAAGCCCGCCACGCGCCTGGCCGCACGCAGGCGACGACCAAAGACGGAACTTGTGGGCAGAGAAGCGGGCATGGAGATCTAACTGAGGGCTGACCTCCAAGTCTGCACCGAGTAGCATCCTAACGCACTTATCTGCCAATATGGCAGATAGAACCACACCTAGCAGAGGCCACATGGAACTTTCAGGACACGGAGCGTTCGCTGCGCTCCTGGCGTTGACCCTCGTCTCCCCGTTCACCGCCCACGCTCAAGACACTCCGGAGCAGGAGCCAAGCTTCTTCCGCCAGCTCGGAAAGAGCTTGGCCGACTCGGGGAAGCAGATGGTCGGCATCAAGCCGCACGCCGGCACCAAGGCGGGCAGCCAAGGCACTGGCTCGATTTATGAACCTCTCAGCGGTGCAGGAAAGCTGCCCGACCTCTTTAAGGGCTACAAACACCAAGCAGCACAGCTTGGAAAGCTGGACTGGCCCCGGGTGGCGCTCACGTTTCAGGAATGGGGCGCCTCCCTGCCCTGCTGGACGGTGGAAGCGCGCATCTGGACCAGCCCCACGGCTTCGACCACGGAGACTTTCCGGACCTGCTTCGATGCCCCGCTGACCGAGACCGATGACCTGGGCGAGAAAGCCGAGCTCAACACCTCCGCTCTGTGGAAAGGCCGAGACACCCTCAACGGCATCCGCGTGCCGCCCAGCAAGCCCAACACGGGCTCCCAGCGTTCCACTGGTCCCAACCCTCCGGCCCAGCCCTTTGTCGTCAACGTGAGCCGGCCCGGCGTGGCTGACCGCGCCGTCGATGTCGCCCTGCGCGTCGCCTGGGTGTCGGGATTCCTCCAGACCGCGGACCTGCACCCGGGACCCTCCGGCCTCCTGACGCCCTTCAAGGACACCAGGCTTTGGATCGCCGGGTTCAAGCCCGAAGGGAACCGCGACAAGTAAGCACCCACCTTCCATTCCTACTCACTGAGCAAAGGAACGAAATGAAAAACGCATGGATTGGCTTGGCCGCATTGACCATGGCCCTGGGCCTGACCGCCTGCGGCGGCAAGCCCTCATCTGCCAACGCCAAGGAGGCCTTTGTGCGGCTGCTGAAGGACAGCGGCGCCGGCCAAGTGACCGACGTCCAAAACTTCGAACTGACCGGCTGCGTGGAAGCGGAAGGCGCCGACGGCTATCGGTGCGACACGCGCGGCCAGGCCGTGCTCAACATTGAGGGCCGGCAGGTGCCGATCCCCGTCAGCAAGAACCTGAGGTATGCCAAGGAATCCGGAACCTGGAGGGCCTACGCCAAATGAGCACGAAGACCGATTCGATGGCAGAAACGCCCGTCGATGCTGTGGGAAGGGCTGGCGGGGACGGCGCGCGGCGCGCTGTTCCCAGGAAGGTCATGACCCCGCACAACCGCTTCTTCTGGTGGTTTTCGCTGAGCATACTCTTCCTAGGCCCCTTCGGCTTCGTCGTCGGGCCGCTCATGGCTAGGCGGGGCCTGCGAAAAGCGGAGCGCTTTTACGCTTTCGAGGCTCATATGGCACGTCAGCGTGATCGTGGCTTCAGCTGGTGGCAGTGGTGGGTCATGACGCCGCTGACCGTGATGGGAGCGTTCTGGGTCACATCGGTGCTCAGCGGACTCCCTATGGTGCTGCTGGTGTTGTGGCTGCAGTTGACCAGTTGAGGACACCTTGAAAAGACGCCATCAGAAGCTTGGCTACTTCGCATTTAGAGCTTATCAGCCGCCATTTTTTTAACGCAGATCACAAACCCTCTTACCACTGAGCCCCAAGTCGCGCCCTTTGAGATTCCACACCGCTACTGTCTCTCCACATCCAAAGGGAGCGCAGTATGGAAGTTGCGGAAAGGCTAGATGCGGCACCGGCAAAGGCATCGATTGCTGAGAGGGTAAAAACTTGGTGGCTAAATCATCACTGGGTGATTCGTCTCTACCTAGGCGGCGGCGTATGCATGCTTGCGTCCATCGCTCTTTTCCTAAGATCGCCAGGCTCTTTTTCTTCAGACGTATCCTTCTATGCCAGTTGCTCGCTGTTAGCTATCGCTTTCTTAGGAGACACTTACGCGTGGGTAATGCCCAAACTGGCCCATCCTTTGATGAAGATTTCTGTCACGGTATTTGGAGCAATAGCACTCGCAGCAGCAACAGGGGTCGGCAGAGTCGTAGTCAATGAGGCAACCAGCCAGCAGGCGTCCCTCTTCCCAACCTCGAGTGCATTGCTCAGCCTGCTCTCCATTGTGCCCGTGACAGCAACCCTGATGACCGTCCTTGGCGCCATCCCAGCCTTTCTTGCCATGGGATGGGGTCTACTGAAGCTTTCCAGATCCGAAGCCACAAATGGTCACTTAGATGTAATCGTTACTCTGATCAGGGGGCTCTCTGCATTTGTGGTTTTATTTGGAGCATCTGCCCTATCGAATAGCCAATCTGTCGTCTACCCAGCTATGCGATGGGTTGCCGCTTACAGTGCTTTCTTCCTTGATTTGCAGCAGGACGCGGCATGCGCTCCACTTGAAGGCGACAAAGTAGCTCGCATCAACGACAACTTGGTGCTTGTCGGCCGGCTTACGGAAGCGGGACCACAGTTCGTCCGGAGAAGTTGTGCTATGACCTCTGAAAGCACCGTTTTGCGGCCCCAAGCTCGGGAGAGAAACGCATCAACACCGCAATCTGCTAAGACAGCTCGGGCGACCGAGTAACATCATCACGCTCTCTCCAAACTACCGCCCGTGTTCCGTATGCTGTGAACCTGAATGGAACCAAGATCACTACTGCCTTAATGTTTTAGCAATGAGTCTATGGCATTGAGGGCCCACCAAAAACGCACCCTGCTACTAATGCAAAAATTCGCGCCCCGAACCCCTTGGCGGCACTTTCCGCCAGTCTTGATTCATGCTGAAGAGTTGAACGTAAAAAAACATCCAGCTTATGCAGCGGCGAAGGCTGGTGACGCAGAAGCGGCTCAGATATTAGTGGAGGAAACGATTTCAACGGAAGCGATAGATGAACTCATCAAGCTCACAGAGCAAATGCAACCAATTCTCGTTTCCGCCCATGCCTTTGAGCAAACTGGGGTCAATGCTATCCCAGAGGTCTTAGCAGATGAGATTGCTCACCGAACAGGTCTTGCTGTAGAGCAACAAATTGTGCAGACCAATGTGGTTGGTCATACTGGGGCCAAGGGTGATGCTCGTCTCGCTAGACAGGCTCATTTCGCTGGACCGGTCGAGGCGGGTAGACGCTATATCCTTGTAGACGACTTCATCGGCCAAGGAGGCACTCTAGCCAATCTAAGGGGTCACATTGAGACCCTTGGCGGACAAGTGGTAGCGGCAACCGTATTGACAGGGAAGCCATTTTCAGCGATTCTTGAGCTAACGTCAAATAGGTTGGACTCCCTCAGGAGGAAGCATGGACATGTCTTGGAAAATTGGTGGCTGGAACACTTCGGTCACGCCTTCGACTGCCTTACTGAATCAGAAGCTCGATACATCGAGCGGATCGAGGATGCTGACTCCGTCCGAGATAGAATTACTGCGGCAAAGTAAGCGGGAAATTCAGAACAGCGCCAGCTTGCGGAGATCTACTTCGTACCGTTGACCTGCGTGCCAGATCAAAGTCAAAAAAGGGCCGTATGACGGCCCTTTTTTGCTGCCTTAAAAATTAAACAGTTGTCTCTTCGAACTTCAAATGACTGCCTAAACGTCCTTCTTGTAGAGATTAGCTGCGAGCCCGTAAGCCGTTACATTGATATGTCACAAAGCAGGACACCCTCCTGGTTTTCAAGTTGCAGGAGAGTCAGGAAGTTCGCGCGGAATCAGCACAATCCTCTCTGTCCATCACGTCGCCCGCTTCAAACTGTTTTCAAATTGCCTTGGCTGGTAGCCAGGCAGCGCAGCCGGAACATTCAACTTTGCCAGCGTCGCCACCCGGTCAGGCAGGCTCCGCCTGTCGATATAGAACTTCTCCAGGACAGTCTGACCAGTTCCGTGCCCGGTTAGCGCCCCGATTGCCGAAGCAGACACTCCGGCCTCGTCCAGCTTTGAAGCGATGGTATGGCGGAATCCGTGGAAGCCCTGCCCCTTCTCGGACACCCCTTGCCGCTTGATGTAGACGGAGAACTGGCGGCTCAGCTGACGCCCATAGCCCAGCCCTGTCGAGTTGGGTAGGTCCGGGAATAGCCGCTCCACTCCAGCCTGCCGTGCCTCTTCCACGTAGGTGAGGAACCCGGCCTCAATGACCGGATGAGCCAGCGGGATGAACCGCCGACTATGCTTGTTCTTGATGCTCTGCTTCTTCCCGATCTTGCGGACGAAGAAGCCAGGCACGCCGTCGATGGTGTCGATGTCCTCAAGCCGCAGCTGCGCGATCTCGTTGACGCGAGCGCCCGAGTAGAGCCCCAGGATCGGGCCAAACCACCGATGGGGGTATTTCGACGCCCACTTCGGGAACTCCACCGGGTCAAAGATGGCCTTCAACTCGGCATCGGTAAACGGAGAGCCGGTATCTTCCGAGTCCGGCGTGGAAATCGCCCGGATGCCTGCCAGCGGGTTTACCGCCAGGTGCTTGCCCTCGACCAGCGACACCAAGAAGACGCTCAGTCGCTGCCGGTGCTTGGCCATGGTCCACGCCGCCGGTTCCGGCTCCTGGTTCTTCTTCGCCAGCTTGATGACCTCGGGCACCGGCAGGTCGCGGTAAGCCGGCCGCTTGGTCGCATTCGACGGCCAATAGCGCACGCCCTCGAAGAAGGCTCGCACGTGATCCTGGGTCAGCGAGGCCACGGGCACGTCCTTGCCGATGATCCCGGCGAACAGGCGCAGGGTGTGACGGCTCTCCAGCACGGTCTTTTGATGCAGGCGCGCGCCGGCCAGGTCACTCAAATGATCGGCCATCGCCTTGGACAGCATCAGCGCCTTGGGGGCATCGCCCGAGATGCGTTGACTGCCCTCGCGCAACTGTTGCCGACGCTTGGCCACCCTCGCCGCCATGACCTCAGTGGGCTCCGTCTGGCGCGCCCGCACCATCAGGTCTCCGAACATCACGGCATCGGCAGGATTGTCCAGCTGCGCCTGGGCGATGCGCGTGCCGTCCGGCAGCGTCACATCTTTCAGCGTCAGCTCTTTGATGTCCCCACTGCGAACCTTTTCCAGCAGTTCTTCCAGATCCACGGTCATCCCTTTCCGCATGGCATCGAATGCCATCGATAGTGCCATTCCCATCGTGGCCGCCGCCAGCCTGGCGTGGTCCCCACGACGGTTTCCCAGCGATCGGACAAGGTAACGCGAGCCAATCGAGGCTCGGAGATCGGTAGGGACAAAGAAGCGCGCATACAGGCCAGCCGAGCGCGACATCATCAGAGGTTTGGGCAAGATTGATACCTCGATTGATACCTCAAGGGGCATCGCTCGGAATCATCAATCGGCCAAAATATCCAGCCAAGTCAGGCACTTAGAGACTTGGCGAAAGCTCTGGAGCGGGCGATGGGAATCGAACCCACGTCAGTAGCTTGGGAAGCTACAGCTCTACCATTGAGCTACGCCCGCACGGCGTTGCGAGAGTTTAGGCGGGTGCGGGGGCCGGGCGCAATGCGTAGATATGACGAGGGCCGGTTGCCCGGCCCTCGTTTGCAACGCGTGTGGTGCTTGGATCAGAAGTTGCCGCTGAAATTCACGAACAGCGTCGCGTCGCGGGCGCTGCGCTGGGCGGTGGTGGTGCTCAGGCCGATGTTGCTCTGCAGGCCCCACAGGCCGGTGCGGGCGCCCAGCACGACGGTCGCATAGTTACGATCGAAGTTCTGGCCCGGGACGGTGTACATGCCCACGTCCGGCATCGACTGCAGCCAGGCGCTGGCTTCGGTGCCGTCCTTGAACTCGTGGTCGTAGGTCGCCTGCAGGTACGGCTTGACCATTGCACCGTCCAGGCGCACCTGGAAGCCGATGCGGCCGACCATCGAGTCGATGTCCTGATCGGCGTAGCCCAGTGCGGTGGAGCTTTCGTTGCTCTCGGTGTAGCCGTCGAGCTTGAGCTTCTGCCAGGTCAGGCCGACCACCGGGCCGTACTTGACGTTGCCTTCGCCCAGCGAATAGCCGGCGTTGACCGCGGCGGTGAGGTTGCTGCCATCCGGCGAGCCGCTGTGCACGCGGGTGGCCGGCCCCAGCTGTACTTCGCGGTCGACGTCGTAGCTCAGCCAGCTGTAGCTGACCTGCGCGTTGACCCAGACCGGGCCGGTGTACCAGCCGAAGAAGCCGCCCAACGTGGTGTCGTCCTGCTTGAAGCTGCCGTTACGGTTGCCGAAGTCGGCGTCCATGCTGCCGAAGCCGGCAAAGCCGCCGAACACCAGGTCGCCCGCAGTCCAGTCCACACCGAACAGGCCGGCCGGGGCCATGCCGTCGTACAGATCGGCGTGGTCGTAACGCTGCATGTCGCCACGCACGCTGCCCCACCAACGCAGGCCATCGGCGTCCGGCTTGCCGTCCAGATGCCAGGCCACCTGGTCGGCGCGCGCGCGGCCGATCGCCTGCGCCGAATGCGTCAGCACCTGCTGCAGACGCGGGGCTTCCAGCAGCGAGATGGCGTACTCGCCCAGAATCTGGTGGGTGGCGGTGGTCGGGTGGATGCCATCGGCGAACACATAGGTGTTGGGCGCGTTGGCGGCGACCAGGCTGGTCGGGTTGCAGGCCGGCAGCGGCACGGCCGGGTTGCAGGCGGTGCTGGTGACGTTGCTGAAGCCGTAGGTGCCAGGATTGGCGACCACTTCCTGCAGGATGTGGAAGGTGTCGACCGGGATCACGCGCAGGCCGGCCGACCGCAGGCCATTGAACAATGCGGTGTTGTAGGCGGTTGCCGCAGCAGTGCCCTGCGCCATCGCGGCGGCACCGCCGGCACGGAAGCGCGGGGTGATGCCCACGTCCGGAATGGTCGGCACCATCACATAGCGCGCGCCGGCGGCCTGCAAGGCGCCGACCGCACCGACCTGCGCGGTGACCGCGTTGCCGATGATGGCCTGCGCCTGGGCCGGCACGGCTGCAGCGGCGAGCAGATCGTTGGCGCCGCCCCATACGGTGTAGAGCGCATTCGGGTTGGCCTGGCCGCCGTTGGCGCTCAGGTAGGTGTTGATCTGGCTGGTCACCGAAGGCGCGGCACCGAGCACGCTGGTCGAACCGGCCTGGATGCGGGCGCCGCCGGCGGCGTAGTTGTCGCCGGTCTGGCCATTGCCATTGGGCGCGGCATTGGTGCCGTAATGGTCGGCGACGTACTCGGCCCAGACCCAGCCCGGGTTGGTGGTGAACTTGCCGGTGACGGCGCGCGAGGCGGCCGGCAGCAACGGGTTGTAGTAGCCGCTATCGGTGAGGCTGTCACCGAAGAACACGGTCTGGTCGAACGCAGACGCGGCCATGGCCGGGGTGGCCGCAATGGCGATGGCCACAGCCATCAGGGAACGGATCGGGCGAAGGGTTGAAGCCATGGGAGTGCCTGCTCAAGGTAGTGTGGAACTGGACCGGACCTGCTGACGTACGCCGGCGAATGGCACATGGTTTCACCCTCGCCGCCCGCGCTCACGCTGCATTGCCGCATAACGCAAAAACGCGCGCCCTGGCGGCACGCGATGCCACAATGATGACATGAACATTCAACTCAACGGCACCCCGCGCGACGTTCCCGACGATCTGCTGCTGGCCACCCTGCTGGAGCAGGAAGGTCTTGCACAACGGCGCGTGGCGGTGGAGATCAATGGCGAAATCGTGTCGCGCGGGCGGCATGCCACGCACCGGTTGCGTGCCGGCGATGTGGTGGAGATCGTGCACGCGCTGGGCGGCGGTTGATGCGGCACACAGGCCGGCGCAGCTGCGCGCGATCGGTGATAATTGCCCGATGACCAATACCGCCCCCTCTGATGCGCTGATCATCGCCGGCAAGCCCTACCGTTCGCGCCTGCTGACCGGCACCGGCAAGTTCAAGGACCTGGACGAAACCCGACTGGCCACCGAAGCGGCCGCCGCGCAGATCGTCACCGTGGCGATCCGCCGGGTGAACATCGGCCAGGACCCCAACGCGCCCAGCCTGCTCGATGTGCTGCCGCCGGATCGCTACACGCTGCTGCCCAACACCGCCGGCTGCTACACCGCCGAAGACGCGGTGCGCACCTGCCGGCTGGCGCGCGAGCTGCTGGACGGCCACAACCTGACCAAGCTGGAAGTGCTCGGCGACGAGCGCACGCTGTATCCGGACGTGGTGCAGACGCTCAAGGCTGCCGAGCAGTTGGTTGCCGATGGCTTCGACGTCATGGTCTACACCTCCGACGATCCGATCCTGGCCAAGCGCCTGGAAGAGATCGGCTGCGTGGCGGTGATGCCACTGGCCGCGCCGATCGGCTCCGGGCTGGGCATCCAGAACAAGTACAACCTGCTGGAAATCATCGAAAACGCAAAGGTGCCGATCATTGTCGATGCCGGCGTGGGCACGGCATCGGATGCGGCGATCGCGATGGAGCTGGGCTGCGACGGCGTGCTGATGAACACCGCCATCGCCGGAGCGCGCGACCCCATCCTGATGGCGAGCGCGATGCGCAAGGCGATCGAGGCCGGACGCGAAGCCTTCCTGGCCGGGCGGATTCCGCGCAAGCGGTATGCCTCGGCGTCGAGTCCGGTGGATGGTGTGATTGGATGAGTGGGTGGGCTGCGTTGACATTGCCGTCGATGCGCACCGCTTGGCCGTGTGACGTGCCGGATGTGGCCGTTGCTGGATCGCGCGTCGCTGCACGTGCTCCCTTACGCCGTACCCTCACCCCAACCCCTCTCCCCAAGGCAGAGGGGCTTTTGTTTTTTGATGTGACTTAACTCATGACTGATCCTTTCACCAGCGACGGCGCCAAGATGCCGCCCAAGCCCTTCACCATCGAAGAGGGCCGCCGGCAGGTGCGCAGCTTCGTGCTGCGCCAGGGCCGCTTTACCCCGGCGCAGCAGCGCGCGTTCGACGAGTTGTGGCCGCGCTTCGGCCTGGACTACAGCGGTGCGCCGCGCGATCTCGATGCGGCCTTCGGCCGTCCCGCACCCAAGGTGCTGGAGATCGGCTTTGGCAATGGCGCGGCATTGCGCTTTGCCGCGCAGCAGGACCCCAGCCGCGACTACATCGGCATCGAGGTGCATGCGCCCGGCGTCGGTCGCCTGCTCAATGCGCTGGACGAGGATGGCAGCACGCATGTACGCCTGTATCACCACGACGCGGTGGAAGTGCTCGAGCACGAGATCGCCGATGGCGCGCTTGACGAGGTGCGCATCTACTTCCCCGATCCGTGGCACAAGAAGCGCCACAACAAGCGCCGCCTAATCCAGCCGGCGTTCGCGCAGCTGGTGGTGCGCAAGCTGCGCGATGGTGGCCGCCTGCATGCGGCCACCGACTGGGCCGATTACGCCGAACAGATGTGGGACGTGCTCGACGCCACCCCGGGCCTGGTCAATCGCGCCGGCCCGCGCGGCCACGTCGAACGCCCCGCCTGGCGCCCGCA
Source organism: Xanthomonas sp. WHRI 6108 (assembly GCF_040202385.2). Taxonomy (NCBI): domain Bacteria; kingdom Pseudomonadati; phylum Pseudomonadota; class Gammaproteobacteria; order Lysobacterales; family Lysobacteraceae; genus Xanthomonas; species Xanthomonas sp. WHRI 6108. Next base: position 3,586,384 of record NZ_CP168198.1, read on the forward strand.
GACCCACTTCGAAACCCGCGGCCAGAAGCTCGGCCACGGCGTGTGGGATCTGGTTTATGACCGGGATTCGGGAGCGGGGATTGGGGATTCGTAACAGCGCTTCCCCGCATACTCGACGCCGCAGTCGCCTGACCAATCCCCACTCCCGAATCCCGAATCCCGGCCCCTAATGGACACCGCGCTGACACTGACCAACGATATGAAGCTCGTCCTCGGGCTGGTCGGTTTCACGATGGCGATGTTTTTGTTCGAGCGCATCCGCGCCGACGTGGTGGCCTTGATCGTGCTGGTGGTGCTGGGCGTCACCGGGCTGGTGGCGCCGGAAGAATTGTTCGGTGGTTTTTCCGGTAACGCGGTGATGAGCATCATCGCCACCACCATTCTTGGTGCGGGGCTGGAGCGCACCGGTGCGTTGAATCGCCTGGCGACCTGGTTGCTGCGGCGCTCGCACGGCAGCGAACAACGCCTGATGATGATGACGCTGGCCATCTCCGGCTTGAATTCGTCCTTCATGCAGAACCCGTCGGTGATGGCCTTGTACCTGCCGGTCGCCTCGCGGCTGGCCACGCGCACCGGGCTGACCCTGCAACGCATGCTGCTGCCGATCGCCGCAGCCATCGTGATGGGCGGCGCGCTGACCATGGTGGGCAATTCACCGCTGATCCTGCTCAACGATCTATTGGTCTCCGCCAACAACAACCTGCCCTCGGGCATGGCCAGCATCGAGCCGTTGACGATGTTCGCGCCGCTGCCGATCGGCGTGGCCTTGCTGATCGCCGCACTGCTGTACTTCCGCTTCTACGGCGACCGCAAGCTGATCGAAGAAGAACGCCTGATCAACGAAGGCGTCACGCCCTCGCGCACCGAAAGCTATTTCGCCAAGACCTACGGCATCGACGGCGACGTGTTCGAGCTCACCGTCAGCGCCGAAAGCCCGCTGGTCGGCATGACCCTGGGCGAGGCCGAAGCGCTGCACGACGCGCCGTTGCTGCTGGCCCTGAAGACCGGCAACGACACCCGCCTGGCGCCGCCGGCCGACATGCGCATCTGGGTCGGCAGCGTGCTCGGGGCGATGGGGCCGCGCCAGGAAGTGACCGACTTTGCGCAGAACCAGTTCCTGCGCATGTCCTCGCGCCTGCGCAACCTGGGCGATCTGTTCAACCCCAGCCTGGCCGGCATTTCCGAAGCATTGATCCCGCCCAACTCGCGGCTGATCGGCAAGACCGCGGCCGAGTTGCGCCTGCGCAAGCAGAGCGGCATCAGCCTGCTGGCGATCAACCGCGACAAGCAGGTGATCCGCGAGGACGTACGCAACGTGCCGCTGCGTGGCGGCGACATGCTGGTGTTCCACAGCATCTGGCAGGACCTGGCGCAGGCGGCGGAAAGCCGCGACTTCGTGCCGGTGACCGACTTCCCCAAGGGCGAGCAGCGCCCGCACAAGTTCAAGATCGCCATGGCGATCTTCGCCTTCACCATCCTGATCGCGCTGACCTCGCGCTTGCCGGTGGCGCTGACCTTGATGACCGGCGTGGCCTGCATGCTGGTCAGCGGCGTGCTGCGCATGGACGAGGCCTATGCCTCGATCAACTGGAAGACCATCTTCATGATGGCCGGCCTGATTCCACTCGGCTGGGCGATGGACAGCAGCGGCACCGCGGCCTGGGTGGCCGGCCACACCATCGACCGCCTGCCCGAAGGCATTCCGGTATGGGCGCTGGAAATCAGCCTGGCGCTGCTGACCACCGCGTTTTCGCTGGTGATCAGCCATGTCGGCGCCACCATCGTGATGGTGCCGATTGCGGTCAACCTGGCGCTGGCCGCCAATGGCAACCCCACCGCATTCGCGCTGATCGTGGCGCTGTCGGCGTCCAACAATCTGATGACGGCCTCCAACCCGGTGATCTCGATGGTGGCCGGCCCGGCCAACTATCAGCCGCGCGAGCTGTGGCGCGTGGGCGCACCGCTGTCGCTGATCTACATCGTGGTGATGGTGTCGATGATCAACCTGATGTTCTGGTGGGCAGCGCGCTGAGCCGCACCACTTTCAGCAGTCACCCAAGCACCACCTGCTCACCCTCGATGCGCACCGGCACCGCCAGCAGCGACTGACCGCGGCACGGGCCGCTGATGCATTCGCCGCCGGTGAGCTCGAACGCTGCGCCATGCGCTGCGCACACTAGATGGCCGTCCTTGGTCTTGAGGAACTGGCCCGGCGCCCAGTCCAGCCGGCGGCCGGCGTGCGGGCAGACGTTCAACCAGGCGCGCACCTGGGCGCCGTCGCGATACAGCACCAGGGACTCCGGGCCGCCGTCCCAGACCGCTTCGACTTCCAGAAATCCGGCGTCGGGAATCTGCGCCAGTTCGACAAGCGTGGTGGACGATGACGAAGACATGCAGTCTGCTGTTCGAGAACGGATTGCGATTGTGGCATGCGCCTGCATCACCCCGACGCCACGCGGCGGGCTGCAATTCGCCCGCTTGCCGGCCTGTACGGGCGGTGCTCCGGGCTGCCAGAGCGACAATCGCCCAGCACACCCGATGTGATGGATTTAACAAAACGAGCGAATGTTTAACGAAGTTTTCACTCAATGACATGAAACCGCAACGATACTGCCTGCCTGTTTCCTGCCCGGCAGCCCACCGCCATGCCTGCACGCATCTTCCAACTCGGTAACCTCCACCACCTGTTTGCCCCGCGCAAGCCGCGTCACCCGCTGGTGCGCGTGGCCGCCGGCCTGGCTGGTCTGGTCATCCTTGCGGTGCTGATCTTCTTCAGCGTGTTCGTGGGCGCGGCGATGATCCTGGGCGGCATTGCCTGGAAGCTGCTGAGCAAATCGAACCGTCGCACACCGCAGCACACCCGCGTGGTCGAGGCCGAATACCGCGTGGTGCGCAAGCCTGCGCTGCCGTTGTCGCACTGAGGCGTCATTCCACCGCCTCCAGCGCGGTGAGCATCCAATCCCGAATCATTCGCGCAGGTATTGACCGGTCTGCGCGAGTTTGCGTGCGCCGATGCAAGCCGTGATTGCAGACCTGCCAGCCAGACGTTGCGCCACACTGCGCGCTGCAGCACGGCGGTTCCGTCATGCACGGGCAAACGGCTAGACTCACGTGCCCCGTTCCCCAAGGATGCGCGCATGACCCACGATGTGATTCCCGCCGCCGATGTTCCGCGCATTCCGGTGGTTGGTGGCGGCAACTTTCCGGTGCACCGCATCTACTGTGTCGGCCGCAACTTTGCCGATCACGCGCGCGAGATGGGCGCCACTGCGCCTGCCTCCAAGGCCGAGCGTGGCCAGCCGACCTTTTTCATGAAGCCTGCCGATGCGATCGTGGTCGGCCACGGCGACCACATTCCGTACCCGCCGGGCACCAAGGAACTGCACCACGAAGTGGAACTGGTGGTGGCACTGGGCAGTGATGCGCCGGCCGGCGAGTTGCAGGTGGAGCAGGCAGAGGCGCTGATCTATGGCTACGGCGTGGGCCTGGACCTGACCCGACGCGATCTGCAGGCAGCGGCCAAGGCCAAGGGCCTGCCGTGGGACATCGCCAAGGGCTTCGACCACTCCGCGCCGATCAGCGAGCTGGTGCATGCCGGCGAAGTGGGTGCGCTGGAGGCCTTGAACCTGTCGCTGGAAGTCAACGGCCAGGTGCGTCAGCAGTCGTTGCTGGATCAGATGATCTGGAACGTGCCGGAGATCTTGCATGAGCTCTCCAAGCTCTACGCATTGCGCGCGGGCGACCTGATCTTCATGGGCACCCCGGCCGGTGTCGGCCCACTACTGCCCGGCGATCAGTTCAGCGCACGCCTGGAAAACGTTGCCGAGCGCCACGGCATCATCGCGGGCTGACACGCGGCCCGCTACGATCACCCTGCGGCAGTTGGTCCGCGACCGCATCTGGAGTGCGCTATGGGAATGGTCAGCGAATTCAAGCAATTCGCGATGCGTGGCAATGTCATCGACCTGGCGGTCGGTGTGGTCATCGGTGCAGCGTTCGGCAAGATCGTCACTGCACTGGTGGAAAAGATCATCATGCCGCCGATCGGCTGGGCCATCGGCAATGTGGATTTCTCGCGCCTGGCCTGGGTGCTCAAGCCGGCCGGCGTCGATGCCACCGGCAAGGAAATTCCGGCAGTGGCGATCGGCTACGGCGATTTCATCAACACCGTCGTGCAGTTCGTGATCATCGCCTTTGCGATCTTCATGGTGGTCAAGCTGATCAATCGCCTGACCCACCGCAAGCCGGATGCTCCCAAGGGCCCGAGCGAAGAAGTGCTGTTGCTGCGCGAGATCCGCGATTCGTTGAAGAACGACACACTGAAGACACCGGGCGTGCCGTAAGCGGACACATCCGCTGCGCAACTTCGCGCGGGAGGATGACCTTTCGCACGCAGACGGGGGACCTCGCGCTGATAAGCTCGGGGTCCCCTTGTCGTTGGAGCCGCCCTGCATGCGTCGCCTCGCTGTTGCCATCTCTGCCCTACTCGCCTGCACACCCGCGCTTGCCGCACAGACCACCATCGCCGATGGCGCGCTGCGCACCGCCGCGCAGCTGCGCGAGCAGGCCCTGGCCGACACCACCGGCTTTGCGGTGGTGGAATCGTTGACCACCGAAGTGGGCCCACGCATTGCCGGTGGCGAGGCCGATCCGCGCGCGGTGGCCTGGGCCAAGGCCAAGTTCCAGTCGCTGGGCTTCGACAAGGTGTGGACCGAGCCGGTGAGCTTTCCCAAGTGGCAGCGGCGCAGCGAACAGGCGGCGGTAATCGGCGCGCATGCGCAGCCTTTGCACATCACCGCACTGGGCGGCAGCCCGGGCGGCACCGTCGAAGGCGAGGTGGTGCGCTTCGAAAACCTGGCCGCACTGCAGGCCGCACCGGCCGGCTCGCTGGCCGGCAAGATCGCATTCGTCGATTACCAGATGACCAAGGCGCGCGACGGCAAGGATTACGGCAATGGCGGCGCGGTGCGCAGCAAGGGCCCGTCGGAAGCGATCCGCAAGGGCGCGATCGGCTTCGTGATGCGCTCGGCCGGCACCGACTCGCACCGCGTGCCGCATACCGGCATCACCCGCTTCGATGAAGGCGTGACGCCGGTACCGGCAGCGGCGTTGTCGGTGCCCGATGCCAACCAGCTCGCGCGCCTGACCGCGCTGGGCAGCACGCGTGTGCGGCTGGCGCTGGATTGCGGCTGGGACGGCACCGCGACCTCGTACAACGTGATCGGCGAAATCACCGGACGCAGCAAGCCGAAGGAAGTGGTGGTGATCGGCGGGCATCTGGATTCGTGGGATCTGGGCACCGGCGCGATCGACGATGGCGCCGGCGTGGCGATCACCATGGCCGCGGGCCACCTGATCGGCCAACTCAAGCAGGCGCCCAAGCGCAGCATCCGCGTGGTGGCCTTCGCCAACGAGGAGCAAGGCCTGTACGGCGGCAAGGCGTATGCGGCCGCGCACGGCAAGGATGCCAAGGACATGGCGCTGCATCAGATCGGCGCGGAGAGCGACTTTGGTGCCGGGCGCATCTATGCGTTCAACACCGGCTCGGCGGCACCGGACGCGTCGCGCGCAGCGACCAGACAGATTGCCGAGGTACTCGCGCCGTTGGGCATCGCGTATGAGCCGAGCAAGGGCGGCCCCGGCCCGGATGTCGGGCCGATTTCCGCCAAGGGTGGCGCCTGGGCATGGCTTGCGCAGGATGGCACCGACTACTTCGATCTGCACCACACCGCCGACGACACGCTGGACAAGATCGACCCCAAGGCGCTTGCGCAAAACGTCGCGGCCTACACGGTGTTTGCGTACCTGGCGGCCGAAGCCGATGGCGATTTCGGCAGCCGCGCAAAAAGCGTGCAGCCGCCGAGCGAATAACTGCATTTGCAGACGTCGCGGGCACTCCTCGGTTGAGTGCGCGCGGCACAGGGCACGCGCACGCTGCGCGTGATCTGTGCCGATCCCGATATCGCAGCGACGATCGCCAGCGGCCAGGCACGTCCTGGTCGCTGCGGGCCTCAAGCACGCCACCTGCCTTTCGCTTCCACTCCAGGACGAGCATACACAATGGCGGCCAAGCGCCAACGCAGTGCGAACAACGCGGCAACCCTGCTGGATGTCGCCAAGCACGCCGGGGTCTCGCCGATGACCGCTTCGCGCGTCATCAACCGCCACCCGCATGTCGGCGAGGAGATGCGCGTGCGTGTGGAAGCCTCGGTCCAGGCATTGGGGTATCGCCCCAACCTGGCCGGCCGTTCGTTGCGCACCAGCGGCCTGTTGCGCATCGGCGTGCTGTACAGCAATCCCAGCGCGGCCTATCTCAACCAATTCATGCTCGGGCTGCTCGAACAGAGCAGCCTCAATGGCAGCCAGGTACTGGTGGAAAAATGCGGCGCCATCCGCAGCCAGCGTGCCGCCACCGAGCGTTTGCTGGCGGCCGGTGTGGACGGCGTGATCCTGCCGCCCCCCCTATGCGATTCGCGCCAGACCATTGCCGAACTCGATGCACGCGGCATCCCGGTCGTGGCGGTGGCGAGCGGTGCACCGATGGCGCAGATTAGCTCGGTGCGCATCGACGATTACCAGGCCGCGCGCGCCATCGTCGATCACCTGATCGAACTGGGCCATCGCCGCATCGCCTTGATCAAGGGCGACCCCAAACACACGCCCAGTGCGTTACGTGCCAACGGCTATCTCGACAGCCTGCAGGCTGCCGGCCTGCCCGTAGCCGAAGAATTGATGGCAGACGGTCTGTTCACCTATCACTCCGGCCTGCTCGCCGCGCGCAGCCTGCTTGCGCAGGCGCAACCGCCCACCGCCCTGTTCTGCAGCAACGACGATATGGCGGCAGCCGCTGTTGCGGTCGCACACGGCCTGGGCCTGCGCGTGCCCGAAGATGTATCGGTCGCCGGCTTCGACGACACCCCGGTCGCCACCACCATCTGGCCCGAGCTCACCACCGTGCATCAACCGGTCACCGCGATGGGCCGCGCGGCGGTGTCGCTGCTGGCCGATGCGATCCGCCAGCGACGCAAGGGCGATCCCGCGCAGGGCGTGCATCAGGTGATGAAGTACACCGTGGTCAAGCGCGGCTCGACGGCCGGGCCACCGGCGCGGTAAGCGCTGCATCGATCGGCATCGGGTAACGCCTGCGCCATCACGCAAAAAAACGGCCACATCGCTTCCCGACGATGCGGCCGAATGGGAGGGTGCCTGACGTTGCCGTCAGGCGTACTGCAGCGCCGCACTCAGCGGCGACGGGAAGAAAGCGCAATGACCGCTTGGAGAGCGACAACAGCGAAACATGCGCGACCCAGCGCGGGGGTTGCGCTGGGTCGCACAACGGTGCAGCCGGATCAGAAGCGCAGACGCAAGCCCGCGTAGTAACGACGTTCGAAGATGTTCTGGTCGTAGTAGTGGTTGGTCCACTGCGCGTAGCGCCGCTCGCTTTCGCCGGTCAGATTGGTGGCCTGGGCGTACAGGGTCAGGTGATCATTGACGTCGTAGCTGAAGGACGCATCGAGATAGCCCACGTCGTCGTTCCAGATCGCCAGCTCGTCGCCCCAGGCACCGCTGTTGACCTGACTGAAGCGCTTGCTGCGCCAGTTGTAGGCCACACGCGCCTGCAGCTTGTCCTTCTGGTACCACAGCACCGCGTTGGCCTGGTGCTTGGAGTTGTCGCCGATCGGCAAGGTGTTGCCGTCGATATCGGTGTTGTCGGTGTCGGCGTCGGAGAAGGTGTAGTTGATGTTGGTACCGAAGCCACTCAACCAGCCGGGCAGGAAGTCGAAGGCTTGCTGATACCCCACTTCAAAGCCCTTGATCTTGCCGCCACCGCCGTTGACGATGCGCTCCACCGGGCCACCCAGCCGCGCCACGCCATCGGCGTCGGGCAACAGCTCGATATTGGTCACCGTGGTGGGGAACGACTTCACATCGATCAGGAACGCACCCACGCTGACCAACGACGCATCGGAGAAATACCATTCCCACGAGGCGTTGTAGTTGGTGGCGCGATACGGATCGAGATCCGGATTGCCGGAGCGGCCATTGAGGAACAGCACCGCATCCGAAGGCAACGCGGGGTTGCGCGGTGGCGTGCCGTTGACCGCATAGAAGCTCACCAGCCCGCGCCCGAGATCGGGCAGGTCCTGGCGCGCCACCGCCTTGTTGTAGGCAAAGCGCAGCTTCTGCGCATCGGTGATGTCCAGCGACAGGTTGGCGGTGGGCAGCACGTCGGTGTATTGGCGGTTCAATCGATTGGTACCGATCGCCGGGCTGACGCCGTTCCATTCGACATTGCCGATGAACACATTGCCGCTGCTCAGGTACTGGTCGATCGCCAGCTTGGTCTGCACGATGCGCGCGCCGATGTTGGCCGTCCACGGGACCGCGCTGCCGGTACCGCCTTCCAGATTGGCCAGAAAATACGCTGCGGTGCTCTTTTCGGTGACCTTGTACGAATCGGCGGCCTGCTGGTAGGCCACGTTGCCGGGGTACAGGCTGTTGAGATAGCCCACCGGGTCCTTCATGACCTGCGGGTTGATCGCCGGCAGGCCCTGGCTGCCCAGGCCGGTGACCTTGAGCGGATCGAAATCGTTGAAATACGCCCAGTAACCGGGAATCGAATTGAACGGCAGCAGGCGCGCTTCGGACACGCCGCTGCAGGTGTCCACGATTAGCGGATCCTTGAAGTAATACAGCGAACGGTTCGGGTCGGCGCAGCTGGTCGATACCGGCGACAGATAGCGATAGGTATCCAGCTTGACCTCGCGCTCGCCGTAGCGGATGCCGAACTGGAAGCCGCGCACCACGCCCTCGTCGAACTCGAAGGTGCCATCGGCGCGGAACGCGTCCATCGTCGCTTCGATCTTGTTGCCCTGCGCCCAGGTCGACATCAGCTGCCAGTTGTCCGGATTGGACACGTCGGTGCCGAGGTTGACCGCCGGATAGGTGCCACGGAAATCCACCGAGGCATCCACTGTCGGCAAGCCGTTGGCGTTCGCCCACTGCGTGATGCCGCCGGCGCGCGTGATCTGGTCGCCACGCGTCACCACCGCATCGGCACGCGCTTCGTCGTAGGTGCGCTGCGCATCGCCATGCACCCAGCGGAACGAGGCACGCAAAGGGCCACCATCATCGAAGCGCAGCTCCAGGTTGGTGTTGAGCGCGTCCGAGTCGGCAACCCCGGCCATCGAGTGGGCCTGGAAGCGGTTGTAGCGGAACTGGCCGTATTCCAGCACGCCGTTGGAATCGACCACCGACCCGGGCTGCAACTGGTTGGTGGCCCAGCCGGTGTGCAGCTGCGCGGCCACCGAGGTGTCCTGGTCTTCGAGCTTGGTGTAGGCCGCATCGGCCAACACCGTCCACGAATCGTTGATGTTGAACTGGAACGAGCCGTTGATGCCGGTGCGCTGGCGATCGGTGCTGCGGTTGTCCAGTTCGGTGGCGACCCAGTTGTAGAAGTAATCGCGCGGCAGATTGCTGGGGTCGGTGTTGCTGCCGATGCGCCCGTCGCCGTTGAAATCGAAGCCCACATTCTGCTCGGTGGATTTCTGCGCGCCGTTGGAATACACGCTGGGGTGCTTGTTCTCCAGCGTGGCGTCGGAGTACGACACGGCCAGCAACGCGCCCCAGCGCTCGGTGCGGAAGCTGGCCAGGCCCGAGTACAGCTCGTTGAGTTCCTGCACGCGGTCGCCGTAGGAGCCTTCGGCCTGGCCGCTGAAGGTCCAGCCTTCCGGCAGGTCGAACGGGCGCCGCGTCTTCAGCGAGACGGTACCGCTGATGCCGCCATCCAGATCGGCGGCGGTCGGCGACTTGATCACGTCCACGCCACTGAACAGCGTCGGCGGGATATCGACGAAATCCGGCTGCGCGCGGCCGATGTTCGGCTGGCCGTATTGGTCGCCGCCACCGGCGCTCAGGTACAACTCGCCGTTCATGGTGGTCTGCACCTGCGGCATGCCGCGGATATTGAGCTGCGAGCCCTCGCCGGCCGAACGCCGGATCTGCACGCCGGGCACGCGTTGCAGCGAATCGGTGATGGTGACGTCGGGCAACTTGCCGATGTCTTCGGCAGAGATCGAGTCGATGATCTGCGCGGCGGTGCGCTTGTTCTCGATGGCCTCTGCCTGCGCGCCGCGCACGCCCTTGACCATGACCTTGTCCAGGTCGGTGACCCCGGCGGCGTTGCCGGCGTCCTGTGCGCCTGCGCTGCCGGCAAGCAGGGTGAGTGCAGCCGCGAGTGCGGCGGCCAGTGGGGTGTGGCGGGTGTTCGAATGCAGCTTGTTCATGGTCCCCTCCCAGGGATGACGACAATCCACGACCGTTTCGAATGGCATTGCAGCAACGGCAATGCGGTATTGGCTGACGCGCAATCGGCGTGTCAGTGCGAACGCCGTGCGCGGGCACGGCGCGGCAACGCGCTGGCGCCGCTACGGAGGCCCGTTGGCAACGCCTGTTGATGGTTCGACATTCCAGCCGCGCACCTGCAGCGTGGCATTGCGCAGGCTCGCCGCGGACGGGCCGCGGATCTCGATCTCGCGCTGCTCGCCCGGCACCAGGCTGAGATAGTTGTCGCTGTAATACGCCGGCAGGATGCGTTGGCCTTGCGCGTCCACCAGGGTCAGCTTGGTGTTGAGCGCAACCTGCTGCGAGGCATTGCGCACGCTGGCGCGCAGCACCGGTTCGGCGCCCTCCTGCAGCTGCGTGCTGAGCTGCACCGGCACTGCCGCCAGCGCATCCAGACCGCGCATGGCCGCCGCATCGCGCGCCACCCAGTAGAAATTGCGCGAACGCACGACCGCGTCGCGATCGAGCAATTGCAGCCGCACAAAGCCCAGGCCATTGGTGTCCTTGAGCAACGGCGCCAGTTGCAGCACCGGTGCCGATACCGCAACCGCCGCGGCCTCCAGCGTTTGCTCGCTCTGCTGCAGCAACTTTCCGTCGGCGGCATAGACGTCTGCGCGCACGCGCAGGCCGCTCACCGGCTCGGCCGCATTGTTGACCACCACCACCTCGTGGCCGGGCAGGTTCATCTGCACATGCAGCATCTCTGCCGCATTGCGCACACCGTAGTAGGCCGCGTGGGTGTCGTAGTCGTGGCTGTAGATCTGCCACATGTTGCTGGGCCAGGCCGGATGGCTCATCCATAGCAGCCGCCCGCTGTTCTTGCTCCACAGCTGCGCGTTGAAGCCTTCGAAGATGGCGCGGTGCGTTTCGTAGTTGAGCAGCTGCGCCTTGCGTTCGAAGTCGGCCAGGCTGGTCGGCGCGCCGAGCTTGTCGGTCAGCGAGCGCATGAAGCTGGCGGTGTCGCCGTTACCGGACTGGTGCCAGTCGTGATACGCCCAGGCATCGCCGATCGGCCACTGGTCCTGCGCCGCAGGTACCGATGCCTGGAACGACTCCAGGGTGGAGAACGAGGGCGTGCCCACCTCCACCGAAAAGCCCTGCGCCAGCTTGTTGAAGTACGCCACCGGCTCGCGGTAGTTGTACGGGCCGCTGCCCTGCAGATTGATCTCGTTGGAGCTGCCGGTATACCAGCGCGTGCCATCGAGTTCGGCCACCAGCTGGTCCAGGCCTTCGTTGAGGATCGGCGCCGGCACGCCTTCGTTGCGCCCGAACCACAGCACGATGGAAGGATGATTGCGGAAGCGCTTGATCACCTCGGCGGCGTTGTCCAGGAACAGCGCCGCGTCGGCCGGCTCCATGTTGTAGTTCTGGGTTGACTGCCAGAAGTCGTTGAGCACCAGCATGCCGTATTCGTCGGCCAGCTCGAAGAAGCTGGCTTCGGTGTTCTGCCCCACCCAGTTGCGCACCACATTGAAATGCGCATCGCGCTGCAGGCGGAAGTATGGCTCCAGCCGCTCGCGCGCGACCCGCTTGCGCCAGTCGTCCATGCCCCAGTTGCCGCCCTTCACCGCAATACGCACACCATTGATGCGCAGTGCCAGATGCGGGGCCAGGCTGCTGTCGTCGAGCTGCTGCACCGCTGGCGACGACAAGGCGCCGGGATACAGGGATTGCGCATTGCCGCCGGGTACCGGACGGATCGCTGCATGCCGCACGTCGACGATGCGCTCGCCGCGTTGCCGGGCCTGATTGAGATCGACCAGGACGCGGCGCAACGCGCCATCGTCGTCGAACAACGACAGTTCGTAGGTCACCTGACGAATGCCGAAGCGCAGCTGCTGCGTGTCCGACGGCGTACCGGCCACTTCGACACTGGCCTGCAAGGTGTACAGCGCCGGCTCGCCATAGCCGTTGGGCCACCACAAGCGCGGATTGGCGACGACCAACTGCGGCGTATCCGCAGCAGTAAGCTTGAGCGTGCTGCCACCAGCCGGCACCGTGACGTCGCGCTGGATGCGTACATCGCCGAAGGCCAGCTGCAACGTGCCCTGCACTGCTGCGGCAGTGTCGTTGCGCAATGGCACGTTGATTTCGAGTTCCGCGCGGTGATGATCCGGTGCCAGCTTCGCGGTGATCACTTGCGTATCACCGAGCGCCACTGGACCGGTGGCATGCAGCTGCACGTCCTGCCACAGACCGGCATTGCGATCGCGCACCGCCGGAATCCAGTCCCAGCCTTCGCTGGCGATGAAGGTCGGCCCGTCCAACGCCTGCATGCCGCCATTTTCGCCGACACCGGCCGTCATCGACTGTTCGTGCGCGATGCCGGGATGTGGCGGCGGCGACACCCGTACCGCGACGACGTTCCTGCCCGGCTTGAGCTGCTTGCTGACATCGAAGCGACCGCGTGCGAATGCGCCGCGGGTACGGCCGACCTGGGTGCCATTGACCCAGATCTCGCCGGCATAGTTGATGCCGTTGAACAGCAGCTCCAATCGCTTGCCTTGCAGTGCTGCAGGCAGATCGAAACTGCTGCGGTACCACCAGTCCTGCCGGCTCAGCGATTCGGGAATCGCCATGTTGTTGAGGCCGATATCCGGATCCGGATACACACCACGATCGACCAGCGTGGTGAGTACCGTGCCCGGCACGGTCGCGGCGCGCCAGCGGGTCTTGCCGGCAGCGTAATCGCTACGCGACAGCGTCGCACCGCTGGCCTGACCGAGCTCTGGTGCCGCAGCGAGTTGCCATGCACCGAGCCGCCATGCGGCGGCATCCAACGGCTGCAGCGCAGGCGCTTCCGACACCGGCCTGGCGACCGGCGCCGGGAAGGGCGCAGCACTCCGCGGCAGGGTCGCCGCCGCTTGCGGTGCGAGTTGCCCTGCCATCTGCTTGACCTGCACACGCCAGCCTGGCGATGCGTCTTCAAAGCGCTGCAGTGCAGGATCTGGCGCCTGTCCGGCAAGCCGTGCGATGGCTGCCGCATCCAGGGCACCGGCCTGTGCGGTGAAGCCTGCAATCTCGCCGCCGAAGTGCTGCGTATACGCCGCCGGTTGCTGGCGCGGACCGAACACCAGCGTGGGCGCGACCGCAGTTTGCTGCACGTTGCCGCTGGCCACCTGGCGGCCATTGGCATACAGGCTCAGGCGCGTGCCCTGCGCAATCGCGGCAACCTGCGTCCAGACGCCGGCGCGCAGCGGCTGCTTGCTGCGCAGCACATGCTCGGCGCCTTGGGCAAAGCCCAGCAGGCCGTTGTCGATGACGAAGAAACGGCCAGCCGCCTGCGGATCACCGAGCCCGGCAATCAAGGCCGGGCCGGTGGTCCCGCTGGAGGGCCGCACCCAGGCGGACAGGCTCCAATCCGCATCGGCGGCCAGCAGTGGGGTTCCGGCAGCGAGCTTCTTGCTCAGCCCGAGACCGCCCGCGAGCACGCGCACGTCGTAGGGACCGGGCGGATCGGCATCGGCGGGTGCAGCCTCCACTGCAGTCCAGGCGATGCAAACACACAACAACCACAGCGCTCCACGGCGGAACGCCTTGCGAACCATCAGCATTAGAGGCCTCTCCCAAGCTCTACTGCCAAGCAACGGTGCACACCACCTGGACGCAACCGCCAAGGCGACGCGTCGTCGCCTTGTCATTGCATCTGTCGTGATGCCGCCCGTGGCTGCCGCCCCTGTTTCAGCGGCCATGGTGCGAGGTAACGTTACCCCAGGTGGATATCGACGACAACCGTTCTGCGTTAGGGTTGGCGCTCCCAGGAGGAGGGGCTCATGCGAAACCTGATCCAGTCCGCATTACCGGCGGCGTGCGCGCTGCTGTGTTCGATCGCGTTGCCTGCAGCTGCGCAGCGTTTGCAGGTGCAGTCGCCCGACGCACGTACGCAGGTGGAATTCACGCTGCGCGAGGGCGGCGTGCCGACCTATCGCGTGCTGTATCGCAACAAAGTCGTGCTCGACGACGCTCCGCTCGGACTGGATCTGGGCCGCGCCGACACGCTCGGCAAGGCGATGACGTTGCAGGGCAGCACCAACGAAACACATGACAGCCGCTTCGCCCTGGCCGTGGGCAAGACGCGTCAGGCACGCGATCACTACCGTCAATTGCGCGTGCAGTTGTCAGACCCCAAACAGCGACGTCTGACGGTGGAATTGCGCGCCTACGACGACGGTGTTGCGCTGCGTTATGTGCTGCCCGACGCCGGTGAGGTGCGGATTCGCAATGAGCTCACCGGCTTTGCATTCCCCAGCGATTACGCATGCTGGAGCTTGAACCTGGGCCGCTTCGGCACCAGCCATGAGGGCGAATACGATGCGATCGCCGCATCCAGGTTGCGCCCGCACAATCTGCTCGAGTTGCCGCTGGTGTGCCAGACCGATGCAGGCGGCACCACGCTGGCGATTGCCGAGGCGAACCTGCGCGATTACGCCGGCCTGTATCTCACCGGCCGCGAGGATGGCAGCCTGGGCGTGTCGGCGAAATTATCGCCACGCCTGGACGACCCCACGCTGGCCGTCAGCTTTGATGCCAAAGGCCGCGATTTCGCCACGCCGTGGCGGGTGATCATGCTGGGTGACAGCCCGGCCAGCCTGATCGAATCCAATCTGATTTCCGCACTCAACCCGCCGCCGGCCTTCGATGCGAGCTGGGTGCGCGCGGGCAAATCGGCATGGGATTGGTGGTCCGGCTCACTGGCCAGCGGCGTGGCCCAGCCGGGCATGAATACCGCCACGATTCAGCGCTACATCGATCACGCGCAGCAATTGAAACTGCAATACATGCTGATCGACGACGGCTGGTATTTCGGCAGCACCGGCGATGGCCAGTACAACGTCGATGCCGATATCCGCCGGCCGGTGGAGCAGCTCGACCTGCCGGGCCTGGTGGCCTACGCACGGCAGCGCGATGTCGGGCTGTGGCTATGGGCGCATTGGCGCGCGCTGGATGCGCACATGGACGAAGCACTCGCCTGGTATCAGCAACTCGGCATCAAGGGCATCAAGGTCGACTTCATGGACCGCGATGATCAGCAGATGGTGGATTTCTATCACCGCCTGTTAGCCAAGGCCGCCGAGCACAAACTGCTGGTGGATCTGCATGGCGCCTATCACCCGACCGGCCTGACCCGCACCTATCCCAACTACCTCACGCAGGAAGGCGTGCTCGGCGCCGAGTACAACAAGTGGACCACGCGCATCACCGCCACCCACAACCTCACGCTGCCGTTTACGCGCATGTTGCTCGGGCCGATGGATTACACACCGGGTGGCTTCCGCAATGTGCGTCCGGCCGAGTTCAAGATGCAGCACATCGCGCCGCAGGTGATGACCACACGTGCGCAGCAACTGGCGATGTATGTGGTCTACGAAAGCCCGTTCGCGGTGGTCGCCGACAGCCCGGAACAATACGAAAACGTACCGGCAGCGCAGTTCCTGCGCGATGTGCCGGCGAGCTGGGATGAGACACGCGCACTCGATGGTGCGATCGGCGAGCACATCGCGCTGGCGCGGCGCAGCGGCAAGGACTGGTACGTAGGCGCGATGACCAACGAGCAGGCACGCACGCTGACCGTGCCGCTGGCATTCCTGGGCAAGGGCAGCTGGACCGCCACCATCTATGCCGACGGCGCGGCCCCGACGGAGGTGCGTATCGATACGCGCAAACTCACCTCCAACGACAGCCTGCAGCTGCCATTGGCTGCAAACGGCGGCGCCGCCGTGCGACTGCAAAAAAAATAAGCTCGGCGGGACGGGCTACGTCCGCTGAGTTGAGCCAAGTTGAGTTGAGTCAAGCGCGCGTACCGTGGCGGTACGCGCGATCGATTACGGCAGGTCCACGCCTGCGCACATCGCCGGGCGTGCATCCTTGAGCGGGCGCACGCCACTGGCGTCGAACTGCAATGCCGCATGCTTGGGCGCAAATGCCGGCCAGGCCGGCAAGCCCTTGGTGTTGGGATTGCCACGCTGCACGAACGCGGCCCAATAGCGCTGCAGACTCACCGGCGGCTGGCCGATCGGCAGACCCTTGAACAGGAACGGCAGCTCGGCGCTATGCGTGACCCGCCCGCCCGGTGCGGCGGTATCGAACACGTAATGCCACACCGGCACGCCGAGCGCGGCCTGATGCTGGGCCACGTTCACTGCCGGGCAACGGAAGGTCAGATCGGTGGACAGCTGCATCGCTGCATCGCCCTGCCGTGCGGCACGCTGCGCCGCATGCGTGCGCTGCGCCTGCAGCACGGCATCGGCCTGCGCCGGATAGTCGCGACGCAGCCGCGCCTGTGCACCCTGTTTGCCGCCGTATTCCAGCTCCTGCACCACATAGCCGATCAACAGCGGCACCTTGGCCTGTGCACCGTCGGCCAGCAACGCGGCCGGCGCACGCGGCAGCACGCGCCCATCGACGACCGCCTGCAGCCAGATGTAGCCATCGTCATCCAGTGCCGGCACGTCGACACCCTGCCCGGCCTTGATCAGCTGCTCCACCGGCAGCGCGCGCAACTGCGCCAGACGCGTGGCGGGGTCATCGATACCTGCGCGCTTGGCGATCTCCACGCCCAGCGCGCGATTGTCCTCCAGCGAACGCGCCGGCAATCCGAAACCGGCGGTGCCGCTTTGCTCGATCGCCGCCGAAAACAGACCACGTGCCAACGGGCTGAGCATCAGCAAGCCCACATCCTGGCCACCGGCCGACTGCCCGGCGATGGTGACCCGCGCAGGGTCGCCACCGAACTGCGCGATGTTGTCGCGCACCCATTGCAGCGCGGCGATCTGGTCGAGCAAGGCGTAGTTGCCGGCGGCTTGATGGTCGCCATCGCGCAGTTCCGGCAGCGACAGGAAGCCGAGCGCACCGAGCCGGTACTGCAGCGTCACCACCAGCATGTCCTGTGCGACCAGGTTGGTCGGCAGATGACCATCGGCGCCGCCGGCCACATTGGCGCCGCCGTGGATCCAGACGAACACCGGCAGCGGCTTGGCCGGCTGCAGCGTTGGCGTCTGCACTTCCACGTAGAGGCAATCTTCCGTACCGCGGCTGGCCATGGCGTTGTTCCAGCCCAGCGCCGGTTGCACGCACGGGGTGGCGGCCTGGGTCGCATCGCGCACGTCCGACCAGGCAGCGGCCGGTTGCGGCGGCTGCCAGCGCAGCGGGCCCAGCGGCGGCGCAGCAAACGGAATCGCGCGGAACACCGCACTGCCGTCGTCCTGCCACTGCCCACGCACCAGGCCGTGATCGGTGCGCACCTGTGGCGGTGCGGCAGGCGTGGATGCCGCTGCGGCATGCGCGCTGACGCTCAGCGCACAAGCGGCGGCAAGCAGACCGGCACACAGGCGCATCACGACTCTCCACCCAACGCACGGGCACGCCAGGCGGCCTGGAACACGGCGGTGGCCGAGGCCACGTTGAGGCTTTCGACCTTGCCGCTGCCGCGGATCGACAACTGCAGGTCGCAATCGCGCGCGAACTGGCGGTCCATGCCCTCGCTCTCCGCGCCCATCACATACACCAGCCGTTGCGGCAGCGCGGCGGCGAACACGTCCTGGCCGCCCTCCACCAGGGTGGCCGCCACTGCGAAACCGGCCTGACGCAGATGCGCCATCGCCGTTGCGGTGTCGGGCAGTTGCACCAGCGGCACCGCTTCGGCGCCACCTTCGGCCACGCGCGCGGCTGCGCCGGACAGACCCAGCGTGGAGCCGGCAGGCAGCAGCAGGCCGGCCACCCCGAAGTGCGCGGACGAGCGCAGGATCGCGCCGAAGTTGTGCGGGTTGCCCACGCCATCCAGCCACAGCGCCAGCACTGGCCCCTGCGGCAACGCGGCCAGCCAGTCCTGCAACGGCTGCGGGGCAACGCGCAGCACATCGGCCACCACACCCTCGTGGTGGGCGCTGGCGGCGAGCTTGCTGAGATCGGCTTCCTCGACCACGCGGTAACCGATGCGCTGGGCAACGCACCAGGCCAGCAAGGCCTTGAACTGCGGGATGCGCGCCTCGCTCAGGTACAGCTTGCGCACCGCCTCCGGGCGCGCCTTGAACACGGCCTGCACTGCGTTGATGCCGTACAGCCGCAGCTCGCGCGCATTGCCGCCGGACGACGAAGCCGCGGACTGCGGGGCAGCAGGCGTGTAAGCCGTTGGCGCCTGCCGTGCCGGCGTGCGCGCTGCCGGTGCGCGCGGCGCGGCGCGGCCCCAGGGATTGTGCGAGGCGCCGGAGCTGCCGCCATCGCGCGGCGGTCGTCCGCCCCGTCCATCATGCTGTGTCATCGTCGTATCCAAGGTTCGTGTTGCCTGCCGGCGCTGCGGGGACCGAATCGCCCCTTCCGCCACCAGCGGTGTTCGTCATCCTGCAGGCCGGCACAGCCGGCGGTGCAAACGCATTGGCGACGATGGTAAGCCACTGGCGCAACGAGCCGTATACGAGGTAGCCGAGGCGCTGCTTTCGAGGCCCTGCAACACAGGGACTCAGGTTGACGTTGACGCTATGCAGGACACGCGGGATCGGTGCCGATGCCGGTGACGGATCTGCGCCAACTCGCCGCGTGCAAATGCGCCTGGCCCACGCGTTCGCCAGCGCACGTGGCCGGGATCAGTCCAGATCGGCCGGCAACTTCACCCGCGCGAACACGCGCAAATCGTGCAGCCCATCCGGCCGCATGATCGCGCCGCGGCTGCAGCCTTCTTCGACAACGCCGTTGCGCAGCAGCACCCTGGCCGATGCCGGATGGTCCCGCCGCGCCCGACTGGCGGAACATGCAGTTGCCTGTAGCCGTTCCTGATGCGATGTGCGCGGTATCTATCGCCACTGCCGATACCGCGCACCCGGGCCGCAGGCCGCGGCTCAGCGCTTGGTGGTTTGCGCCTGCTTGAGCGCGGCGCACAGGCGGATGGTCTCGCCGGTCTGCGCCATACCGCGGTCGGCGCCGCTGAGCGTGGCCAGGCGCGGCTTGAAGAACGCATCCAGGCGGTCGGCTTCTTCCACGCTGCAACCGCCGGACGCGCCCAGCGCCGGCAATCCGCCGCCGTCGAACGAACCACTGCGCTGCACGATACGGTCGAAGTTGGCGGTGAACCACGGCCACATCGACGCGTGCGAGGCCTCATAACTGTGACCGCGCATCAGCAGGCTCTTCATCTCGCCCACCTTGATCGCATCGGTCAGCGCGAAATCACGCACCTGCTTGAGCAGCGCCGGGTCCTGCAGCGTGCCCAGGGCGGCGATCATGGCGTTGCGCTGCGCCGGGTCGGCATGCGTGCGCAATGCATCGATCAGGCTCTGCACTGCCGGTGCGCCGCGCTCCTGCGCGGTCACTGCCAGTGCGGTGCCGAGCAGATCCGGATTGGCTTTGGAGAAGTCCAGCGCGCCGTTGCCGCCGGCCAGGACCGCATCGCCCTGCGCCAGCAGTGCCTTGCGCACCTCCGCGTTCTGCAGGCGCAGCGCGAACAGCCCGGCCAGCGCCGAGCGCAGGCTGGTGTCGTCGATCGACTCGCCGCTACGCCGCGTGTAACCCAACTGACGCAGACGCGGCAGATACGCCTGTTCGGCCGCCTTGCGCAGTACGTCGCGCTGGGCCTGGCTGGTGGCCTGGTAGCGCCAAATCCACACGAAGCGGTTCAGCAGCGCGGTGGACACATCGGCCGATTCGGACGGCGCCAACTGCTTGAGCGCTGCCAGCACGGCGTCGCCGTCGGTATCGCCGTGGCGGTAGGCCGCATCGATCGCATCGGCATAGGCCAGCTGTTCGTTGTCGTCGAGCTGGCCGACCTGCTTGCCCAGTTCAGCCAGCTGCTTCTTGGGCAGGCTGAAACGGTAGTAGCCGGCGCCACGCGCGTTCGGGAACACCCAGGTGTTCTTGCCGGCGCCATCCAGCACGATGCTGCCGCTGCCGTCTGCGAGCATCTGGCAGGCAATGCCGACCTGGTTCTTGCCCTTGCCGTACTTGACGCACACCGGCACGCCCCATTGCTGCGCGGTGGAGCCGGTGGAACCGAGCGGCAGATAGCGTTGCTGCTGCAGCTTGACCACGGTCTTGCCGCCTTCGCGGGCGAGCTGGGTCTGCAGATACGGCACGCCCGGCTGATTGAGGAAGCTGCGGAAGGCGGCCTTGAACTCCTCGCCCTTGCCGGCGGCATCGGCGATCGCATCGACCAGATCGTCGGCGGTGGCGCTGCCGAACTTGTGCTTGGCGATGTAGGCGCGCATGCCCTGGCGGAACACGTCTTCGCCGACGAAAGCCTCGAACATCGCCAGCACCGCCGCACCCTTCTGGTAGGTGATGCCGTCGAAGGCAGTCTCGATATCGCCGTTGCCGGTGATCGGCTGGCGGATCTTGCGCGCGCTGACCAGGCTGTCGTTGTCCATCGCGTACTGCGCGCCGCCGATGCGGTCCAGATTGGCGCGATATTCCGGGTGCAGCTGCATGGTGATCTTCTGCTGCATCCAGGTGGCGAACGCCTCGTTCAACCACAGGTCGTCCCACCATTCCATGGTGACGGCGTCGCCGGTCCACTGGTGGGCCAGCTCATGCGCATTGGTGTTGAAGGAGCGCTGCACGTTCTCGGCCGGCGAGTCCTTGTCCAGCAACAGCAGCCAGTCGCGGAAGGTGACGAACCCGGGGTTTTCCATCGCACCGGCGCTGAAGTCCGGGGCGGCGACCAGATCGAGCTTGTCGAACGGATAACCGAAGGCGTAATAGTCCTCCAGCGCGGCGATGATCGCCGGGGTCTGGTCCAGCGCCGGGGTGATGCGCGGGCCCTGGCCCTTGGCGGCGATGCCGCGCAACGGGGTCGGGTTGGGGCGCTGCGGGGTGGCCGGCATGGCCGGTACGTCCACCACATCCCAGGGGCCGGCGGCGTAGGCGACCAGATAGGTCGGCAGCGGCACGGTCGGAGCGAAGGTCACCGTCTTCCAGCCCTTGCCGGCCGGCTTGCTCGAGGTGGCGATGGTGTTGGCCAGCGCCTGGTCGTCGGTGGGCACGGTCAGGCTGAGGTCGAACGGAGTCTTGAATGCGGGCTCGTCGAAACCGGGGAACGCGTAGCGCGCGCTGATCGGCTCCATCTGCGTCATCGCATAGGCCTGGCCCTGGTACTTCACCTGATACAGGCCCTGCAGCTGCTGATTGAGCGGCGCGCTGTAGACGATGTCCACGGTGAGCGTCTGCGGCTGCAGCGTGCGGCCGAAATCCAGGCGCACCACACCGGCCTGCGCATCGGCTTGCACGTAGCGTGCCGTCAGCGCCTTGCCCTTGACCGGCTTGACCGTGACCTTGCTGACCTTCAGTTCCTTGCCGTGCAGCCAGAGGTGATCGGAGGCCTGTTTGAGCTGCACGCGGATGCTGGTGCGGCCGCTGAACTCGCTCTGGTCCGGATCGATCTTGAACGACAGGCTGTAACGCTCGGGCACCGCCCAGGTCGGCAGGCGGCCATTGGGCACCGGCTCGCCGGAGGACTGCGCCAGCGCGGTGCCGCAGCACAGCGCAAGGAGGGAGGGAGCAAGCAGGCAGGCAAGACGACGCATTGGCGATTCCGGGCATGGTAACCGCCGAAGTCGACCACAGCAGGCCATGACTGTCATGTGACCTTAGTCATTGCACGACCGATGCGGTGAGCGCGCCGCCCCCAGAAGCAACCGGCCGCGCTGCGGCGTCGCATCGATCGCGCTGGCCTGGCGCTGCCGCGCTCGATGGACACAGCCTGCGCCCCGATGTTTGGGTTTTGTTTGCGATGCAGGCAATGCAAACACCGCGATCAACACCGATGCCGCAGCATTCCCGCGTCGTCGACCACCGGCAGCAGCGCACCGCTGCCGGTGTCACTCAGGCATGACCGCCTACCGACGGCGTCTGCGCCTCCAGGGTTTCCAGCTCGCGCGCCACCGCTTCGGGCGACTTGGTGAATGGCGCAATCAGGCTGTAGAACGCCGGCACCACGTACAGCGACAGCAAGGTGGACAGCGACACGCCGAAGATCACCACCACGCCGATCGTGGCGCGGCTGGCCGAGCCGGGCCCGCCGGCCACCACCAGCGGAATCGCGCCGACCACGGTGGCGATCGAGGTCATCAGGATCGGACGCAGGCGCACCGATGCCGATTCCACGATCGCCTCATGCACGCTGCGGCCTTCGTCGCGCAACTGATTGGCGAACTCCACGATCAGGATGCCGTTCTTGGCCGCCAGCCCCACCAGCATCACGATGCCGATCTGACTGAACAGGTTGAGCGTGCCGCCGGTGACCCACAACCCGACCAGCGCGCCCAGCACCGCCAACGGCACCGTGAGCATGATCACCAGCGGATGGGCGAAGCTTTCGAACTGCGCGGCCAGCACCAGATACACCACCAGCAAGGCCATGCCGAAGGTCAGCAGCACCGCACTGCCGGACTGCTGGTATTCGCGCGATTCGCCCTTCCAGTCCACCTGCGCATACTCGGGCAATTCCTCGCGTGCGGTCTGCTGCGCCCAGGCGATCGCCTCGCCGAGCGGGTAGCCCGGCGCCAGGCCGGCACTGATGGTGATCGCACGCAGGCGGTTGAAGCGATTCAGGGTGCCGGCTTCGGCCACTTCGCTGAGCGTGACCAGGTTGGACAGCGGAATCAGCTCGCCACGCGTGGAACGCACGCGGATGGCGGTGAGATCTTCCGGCGCCATGCGGCCTTCGCGGCCGGCCTGCAGCATCACGTCGTATTCCTCGCCGTTGTCCACGAACGTGGTCACACGGCGCGAGCCCATCATCGCCTCCAGCGCGCCACCGATCGCGGTGACCGGCACGCCCAGATCGGCCGCACGCAGGCGGTCGATGTTGACGCGCATCTGCGGGCGGGTTTCCTTGTAGTCCGAATCCGGGCCGACCAGGCCAGGATTGGCTTCCATGTGCTGCAGGATGCGATCGCGCCACTGTGCGATCTCCGCATAATCCGGCCCGCCCAGCACCAGCTGGAACGGCTGGCCGCGGCTGCGCACCAGGCCGCCGCTCACCTGCGTGCGTGCGCGCACGCCGCTGAGCACGTTGAGCTTCTGCTGCAGTTCGTCGGCCACCTCGGTGGTCGGGCGCGTGCGTTTTTCCCAGTCCTGCAGGAACACGCTGACCCGGCCGGTGTGCATTTCCTCGCTGCTGCCGAAGCCGCCGGGCACGCGTGGGTTGGCCCGCACGATGGGCTTGTCCGGGCCCACGTAGGGGCCAAGGATCGCCTCGACCTGATGCATCTGCCCCACGGTGTAATCGAAGCCGGCGCCTTCGGGCCCGTCGATCATGATCTGGAAGTTGCCTCGGTCCTCGGCCGGCGCCAGCTCGGAGGGAATCCGCCCCATCAACCACGCGCTGGCACCCAGCGCCAACAGCATCAGCAGCGCGAAGATCCAGGTGCGATGCACATGCCGCTCCAGCGAGCGCCCGTACGCCCCGGACACTGCCTGCATGCGGCCATCGAACCAGCGATGGAAGCGGTTGGGCCTGGCCTGCCCGTGCGAGCGCAACAGCTTGGACGACATCATCGGCGTCAGCGTCAGCGCCACGAAGGCCGAGATCGCCACTGCCGCGGCCAATGCCACCGCCAGCTCGCGGAACAGGCGCCCGGTATTGCCTTCCAGAAAGCCCACCGGCAGGAACACCGCCACCAGCACCGCGGTGGTGGCGATCACCGCGAAGGCGACCTGGCCGGTGCCGCGCTTGGCCGCCACCAAGGGCGGCTCGCCCAGATCGATGCGGCGCTGGATGTTCTCCACCACCACGATGGCATCGTCCACCACCAGGCCGATACACAGCACCAGCGCAAGCAAGGTCAGCAGGTTGATCGAAAAATCGAACGCGTACAGCGCGATGAATGCGGCGATCAGGCACACCGGCACCGTCACTGCAGGAATCAGCGCCGCGCGTGCGCTGCCCAGAAACACCCAGATCACCACCAGCACCAGCACCACCGCTTCGATCAGCGTGTGATACACGCGCTCCACCGCCGCATCGATGAAGGTCGTGGTGTCGAAGGCGACGAAGATGTTGGTGCCCTGCGGCAGCGATTTCTGCACTTCCTCGGCCTGCGCGCGCGCCTCGCGTGCAACGTCCAGCGCGTTGGCAGTGGAGTTGCGCACGATGCCCAGGCCCACATTGGGCACGCCGTTGCTCTGGAAGTAGGCGCGGCGCTCGGCCGAGGTCAGCTCGACCCTGGCCACGTCGCCCAGGCGCACCACATAGCCGCCCTCGCCCTTGCTGAGTGGCAGCTTGGCGAAGTCCTCGGGCTTGAGATAACTGCGCTCCACGCGCAAGGTGAAATCGCGCTGCGCCGATTCGATGCTACCGGCCGGCAGCTCCACGTTCTCGTTCTGCAGCGCCGCTTCCACGTCGGCCACGGTCAGTTCGCGCGCGGCCAGTTGATCGCGGTCCAGCCAGATCCGCATCGCATAGCGCTGGCGCCCGCCGATACGCACCTGCGCCACGCCGTCCAGGCTGGAGAAGCGGTCCACCACATAGCGCTCGGCGTAGTCGGACAGCTGCAGCGTGTCCATCGTGCTGGAGCTCATGTTGAGCCACAGGATGGGGTCGGCGTCGGCCTCGACCTTGGAAATCTCCGGCGGGCGTGCCTGGTCGGGCATGCGGTCGGAGACGCGGCTGACCGCATCGCGTACGTCGTTGGCGGCCGCTTCCACATCGCGCGACTGCACGAATTCGATACTGATATCGGAAGAGCCGTTGCGGCTGCGCGCCTCGATGGTCTCGATGCCTTCGATGCCGGCCAGCGCGTCTTCCAGCACCTGGGTGATGCGGCTTTCCACCACCGCCGCCGACGCGCCGGTGTATTCCACGTCCACCGACACGATCGGCGGGTCGATCGCCGGCAACTCGCGCAAGGTCAGCCGGGTGAACGACATCACTCCCAGCACGATCAGCAGCAGGCTCATCACCACCGCCATCACCGGGCGGGTAATGGACAGGTCGGAGAGTTTCATCGTGCTGCCTGCGGACGCGTCGCTGCAGATGCAGGCGCGGCCTGATCGACCACCTTCAGGCCCGGACGCAGCTTGCCGGTGCCGTCCACCACGATGCGCTCACCAGCCTTGACCCCGTCGAGAATTTCCACCTTGCCGTCGCGGCGCTCGCCCAGGCGCACGTCGGCGCGCTCCACGCTGCTGTCGGGCTTGACCCGGAACACGTAGGACTCGCGCCCCACCTGCACCACCGCAATCTCCGGGATCACCACCGCCTGCCGCGCCGGCTGGAACAGGCGCACATCCAGCAACATGCCCGGGCGCAGGCGGCGATCGCCGTTGGGGAAGTCGGCCCGCACCGTCACCGAGCGGGTGGTCTCGTCGATGCGCGAATCGATCGCCGCCACCACGCCTTCGAACTGCTCGCCCGGATACGCCGCCGCGGTGCCATTGACGGTATTGCCGAGCTGCACCAGGCCGAACTGCGACTCGGGCACCTGGAAGTCCACGTACATGCGCGCCACATCGTCCAGCGTGGCGATCACCGTGCTGGAGGTGATCAACGAGCCCGGGCTGATCTGGCGGATGCCGAGCACACCGGAGAACGGCGCGCGCACCTCGCGGTCGGTGATCTCCGCGCGCATCTGCTGCACGCGTGCCTGCGCTGCATCGCGCAGCGCGCGTTGCGTATCGACAGTGGATTTGGCCACCAGTTGTTGGCCAACCAGACTCAACTGGCGCCGGTACAGCTGATCGGTTTCCTCGAAGGTGGCCTGCGCGGCCGTCAGTGCCGCCTGCTGCGAATTGCCGCGCAGCCGCAGCAGCAGCTGCCCGGCCTTGACCTCGTCGCCGCTGTCGAAATTGACCTGCTCCACCACATCGCTCACCGCCGCGGTCAGCGCCACCGATTCGCGCGCACGCACGGTGGCGATCGACTGCACGGTCGAGTTCCAGGGCTGGGTGGTCACCGCCTGCACAGAGACCGGGATGGGTTTGGCGGCGGCCGGCGCGGCGGCCTCACGGCTACAACCGGCCAGCGCAACGGCCAACAAGAGCGCTGCGCCGAAACGCGCGCTGGGTCGAACAAGCATCAGAACATCCTGGCGGGGTACGTCGAAAGTTTAACGACCTAGCCGCCATGGAGTTGACAGAAAGGGCGTGCTTTGCACCATGACCAAAGACCCTTGCTGTGGTCGGCGCGATGCGCTGGCTAGCGCAGCCACCGACACGGCGGCGTGGCTGCCGGACGGGCGCGGCCACCGCTCGGCCGCTGCATGCACGCATTCATGCATGACGGCTTCGCGTTGCCCACACCCACCTGACGCCTGCCGCTATGTCCTGTCAGCCCCGCTCAGCGTTCCAGCCCGAGAAACTCGAGCACATGACGCGCCAGCGCCTCTACGTTCTCACCATCGGCGTGAAGATGGACCTCCGACGCCTCCGGCGCCTCGTAGGGCGAATCGATGCCGGTGAAATTGGGAATCTGCCCGGCCCGCGCCTTGCGGTACAGCCCCTTCACATCGCGCGCCTCGGCGACCGCCAGCGGCACGTCCACGAACACCTCGACGAACTCCCCGGCATCGAAGCGCTCGCGCGCCAGCTGCCGCTCGGCGCGGAACGGCGAGATGAAGCTCACCAGCACGATCAGGCCGGCATCGGCCATCAGCCGCGCTACCTCGGCCACGCGGCGGATGTTCTCCACGCGGTCTTCGTCGGTGAAGCCCAGGTCGCGGTTGAGCCCGTGGCGCACGTTGTCGCCGTCCAGGATGAAGGTGTGATAGCCCAGCGCATGCAGGCGCTTGTCGACCAGGTTGGCGACCGTGGACTTGCCCGCGCCCGACAGGCCGGTGAACCACAGCACGCGCGGGGTCTGGCCCTTGATGCGCGCGCGCGCGGCGCGGTCCACGTCCAGATGCTGCCAGTGCACGTTGCCAGCGCGGCGTAGCGCAAACTCCAGCGTGCCGGCGGCCACGGTGGCATTGCTCTGCCGGTCGATCAGGATGAAACCGCCCAGCACGCGGTTGCGTGCGTACGGCGAGAACGCGATCGGCTCGTCCAGCGCCAGATTGCAGTAGCCCACCTCATTGAGCTCCAGCCGCTTGGCGGCCAGCCGCTCCTGTGTGTTCACATCGACCTTGTGCTTGATCTCGCTGATGCTCGCGGTAACCGTGCGCGTGCCGATCTTCAGCCAGTACGGGCGCCCCGGCAGCAAGGCCGCATCGTCCATCCACAGCAGATGCGCGGCGAACTGGTCGGCCACTTCCGGCGGATCGTCGACGGCGGCAATGATGTCGCCGCGGCTGATATCGATCTCCTCGCGCAAGGTCAGCGTGACCGCCTGGCCGGCGCGTGCGCTGTCCACCTCGCCATTGGCATCCAGCACCGATGCCACCTGCGTGCGGCGCCCGGACGGCACCACCACCACGGCATCGCCCACCCGCACCTGCCCGGCCGCGATGGTGCCGGCGTAGCCACGGAAGTGCTGATGGGGGCGATTGACCCACTGCACCGGCAAGCGGAAGCCGCTGCCGGCTTCCGGCGTCTCCACGTGCACGGTGTCGAGATGCTGCAGCAGATGCGGGCCGCGGTACCACGGCATCCGCGCCGATGGGCTGGACAGATTTTCGCCAGCCAGTGCCGACAGCGGAATGCATTGCACATCGGCGATGCCCAACTGCGCGGCCAGCGCGCGGTAGCCCTCGGCGATATCGGCGAAGACCTGCGCGTCGTAGTCCACCAGGTCCATCTTGTTGACCGCCAGCACCACGTGGCCGATGCCCAGCAACGACACGATGTAACTGTGCCGGCGCGTCTGCGCCAGCAAACCCTTGCGCGCGTCCACCAGCACCACCGCGACATCGGCAGTGGATGCGCCGGTGGCCATGTTGCGCGTGTACTGCTCATGGCCGGGGCAATCGGCGACGATGAACTTGCGCTGGTCGGTATCGAAATAGCGGTACGCCACATCAATGGTGATGCCCTGCTCGCGCTCGGCGGCCAGCCCATCCATCAACAATGCATAGTCGATGCCCTCGCCCTGCGTGCCATGCCGCCGGCTATCGCTCTCCAGCGCGGCAAGCTGATCGTCGAACAGGCGCTTGCTGTCGTACAGCAGGCGCCCGATCAAGGTGCTCTTGCCATCGTCGACGCTGCCGCAGGTGATGAAGCGCAACAGCGGCTTGGCTTCGTGTTGATGCAGGTAGGCGCTGATGGCGCCGGGATTGGGGAGTGGGGATTGGGGATTGGCAAAGGCAGCTGCTTCCTCCGTTCCGTCCACGGCGAACCGCTGTTGCGAATCCCCAATCCCGAATCCCGATTCCCGGCCCATCAGAAATACCCCTCAAGCTTCTTCTGCTCCATCGACGCGCCTGGCGCATGATCGATCATGCGGCCCTGGCGTTCGGAGCTGGTGCTGACCAGCATTTCGGCGATCACCGCTTCCAGCGTGTCTGCAGTCGATTCGATCGCGCCGGTGAGCGGATAGCAGCCCAGCGTGCGGAAGCGCACCGAGCGCAGTTGCGGCGTCTCGCCGTCGTGCAATGGCAGGCGGTGGTCGTCGACCATGATCCAGGCACCGTCGCGCTGCACCACCGGGCGCGGCGCGGCGAAATACAGCGGCACCACCGGTATCCGTTCGCGGTAGATGTACAGCCAGATATCCAGCTCGGTCCAGTTGGACAGCGGAAACACGCGCACGCTTTCGCCGGGTTTGGTGCGCGCGTTGTACAGATTCCACAATTCCGGGCGCTGGTTCTTGGGGTCCCAGCGATGACGCGCGTTGCGGAACGAGAACACGCGCTCCTTGGCGCGCGATTTCTCCTCGTCGCGGCGCGCCCCGCCGATCGCCGCGTCGAAGCCGCCCTGCTCCAGCGCCTGCTTCAGGCCCTGGGTCTTCATGATATCGGTATGCACCGCCGCCCCGTGGCTGATCGGGCCGACGTCCTGGGCGATGCCGTCGGGGTTGATGTGCACGCGCAGGTCCACGCCGGTCTCGGCCGCGCGGCGGTCGCGGAAGGCGATCATCTCGCCGAACTTCCAGCGCGTGTCCACATGCAGCAGCGGGATCGGTGGCGGCGACGGCGCGAACGCCTTGAGCAGCAGATGCAGCAGCACCGAGCTGTCCTTGCCCACCGAATACAGCATCACCGGGGCCCGGAATTCGGCGGCGACCTCGCGCAGGATGTGGATGCTTTCGGCCTCGAGCCGATCCAGGTGTGACAGGGGCAGCAGAGTCATCAGGGTGTCGTGGGCGTCGGCGGGCAGACCAGCCGATGGTAGGGCAAGGCGCCGCAGTGTGTGGCGCGGGCCGCCCACACCCAAATAAGCGGCCGGCATAACGCGATAACGGCTCATCCTTTCTGGCCGCGGCAACGCTTCCCTAACATCACTGGTCTCATCAACCGCCCTGGATCCGAATGACCGCCGCCAGTTCCGCGCTACCGCCCAGCCCCTTGCCCGACGAGCGCAAGGCGCTGCTGGAACGGTTGGTCGACGGCCTGGATGCCGCATCGCTGTGGTGGCTGTCGGGCTACACCGCCGGGCTGGCACAAGGCCAGCCGCCGCGCTCGCTGGCGGTGTTGCCGGGCGGCCAGCCGCACGCGCCGGCGCAGGAAAGCCAGCGCCTGACCGTGCTGTACGGCAGCCAGACCGGCAATGCACGCCGGGAGGCCGAGCAGCTGGCGACAGAGGCCGAGGCCGCCGGACTGAGCGTGCGTCTGTTGCGTGCCGACCAGTACCCCACCCGCGAACTGGCCAGCGAGCGGTTGCTCTACGTGGTCATCAGCACCCAGGGCGAAGGCGACCCGCCGGACGATGCGATCGGGCTGGTGGAATTCCTGGCCAGCCGCCGCGCGCCCAAGCTGCCCGAGCTCAAGTACGCGGTGCTTGGCCTGGGCGACTCCAGTTACGCGGATTTCTGCGGCATCGCACGCCGCATCGACGATCGCCTGGCCGAACTTGGCGGCAGCCGCGTGCAGCCACGCGGCGAAGCCGATCTGGATATCGACAGTGTCGCTGCGCCCTGGCGCACGCAGGCGCTCAAGCATGCACGCGAGCAGCTCAGGAGCGGCCCGCCATCGGCCACCATCACGCCGTTGCGCAGCAGTGCAGCCGCACCGGTGTGGTCGCATCAGCAGCCCTTCCCTGCGGAATTGCTGGCCAACCAGATCGTCAGCGGGCGCGACTTCAAGGGCCCGCAGTTCCGCGTCTACGCCTTGCCGAGCAAGCGCGTGCGCCATCTGGAATTTTCGCTGGAAGGCAGCGGGCTGAGCTACGAGCCCGGCGATGCGCTGGGCATCCGCCATCGCAATCCGCCGGCGCTGGTGGATGCGGTGCTGGAGACGCTGCGCCTGGATGGTCATGCCGCGGTCACCGTCGGCGAAGAGACTCTGGCCCTGCACGAGTGGCTGGCCACCCGGCGCGAACTGACCAAGCTGTCGCGGCCGCTGCTGGCCGCACATGCCGAGCGTGCGCGCGCCGACGAGCTGCAAGCGCTGCTCGCCCCGACCCAGACCGCCGGCCTGGCGTCTTTGCTTGCCGATCACCAACTGATCGACGTGCTGCGACGCTGGCCGGCGGATTGGGACCATGCCGGCCTGCTGGCCGCGCTGCGTCCGCTCACCCCGCGCCTGTACTCGATCGCCTCCAGCCGCAAGCGCGTGGGCGAGGAAGTGCACCTGGTGGTGGACGAACTCACCTACCAGGCGCATGGGCATGCGCACCTGGGCTCGGCCAGCGGCTTTCTGGCCGCACTGCGCGAAGGCGATACTGCACCGGTCTACATCGAGCCGAACGCGCGCTTCCGGCTGCCGGCCGATACCGACCGCGACATCCTGATGATCGGCCCGGGCACCGGCGTGGCGCCGTTCCGCGGATTCGTGCAGGAGCGCGCCGAAACCGGCGCCAGGGGCCGCAACTGGCTGTTCTTCGGCGCCCAGCATTTCAATACCGATTTCCTGTATCAGGCCGAATGGCAACAGGCCTTGCAGCGCGGCGAACTGCACGCGCTGGAAGTCGCGTTCTCGCGTGACCAGGCCGAAAAGATCTACGTACAGCATCGCCTGCGCGCGCGCGGCGCCGAGGTCTACGCCTGGCTGCAGGGCGGTGCGCATCTGTACGTGTGCGGCGCCATCGGCATGGGCAAGGACGTGCACGCCGCCCTGCTCGACATCGTCGCCACCCACGGCGCCGTGGATGCAGAAGCCGCCGCGGCGTATCTCACCCAGCTGCAGGTGGAGGGGCGGTATGCGCGTGATGTCTATTAGTGCCGGGAATCGGGATTGGGGATTGGGGATTCGTAACTGCGGGTTCCCCGGGTCTGGTTGTTGTCGTGCTGCTGCTTGTTTGTTTTTGCCAATCCCCAATCACGAATGCCGAATCCCGTCATGAGCCACTCCGTCGAAGACATCAAATCCGAAAGTCGCCGTCTGCGCGGGTCGCTGGAACAGAGCCTGGCCGATGCGGTGACCGGTGCGTTGCGTGAGGACGATCAGACCCTGATCAAGTACCACGGCAGCTACCAGCAGGACGATCGCGACATTCGCGATGAACGGCGTCGGCAGAAGCTCGAACCGGCGTACCAGTTCATGATCCGCACCCGTACGCCGGGCGGGGTGATCTCGCCCACGCAGTGGCTGGCACTGGATGGCATCGCCACGCGGTACGCCAATCATTCGCTGCGCATCACCACGCGCCAGGCGTTCCAGTTCCACGGCGTGATCAAGCGCGAACTCAAGGCGACCATGCAGGCGATCAATGCCACCTTGATCGATACGCTGGCCGCCTGTGGCGATGTCAATCGCAACGTGCAGGTCGCGGCCAATCCGCTGCTGTCGCAGGCGCATGCCACGCTGTATGCCGATGCCGCGCGGGTGTCCGAGCACCTGTTGCCCAACACCCGTGCGTATTACGAGATCTGGCTGGACGAAGAGCGCGTGTCCGGCTCCGGCAACGAAGAAGAGCCGATCTACGGTGACCGTTATCTGCCGCGCAAGTTCAAGATCGGTTTCGCCGCGCCGCCGCTAAACGATGTGGACGTGTTCGCCAACGACCTGGGCTTCATCGCGATCCTGCGCGACGGCGAGTTGCTCGGCTACAACGTCAGCATCGGCGGCGGCATGGGCGCCAGCCATGGCGATGCGGAAACCTGGCCGCGCGTGGCCAATGTCGTCGGGTTCGTCACCCGCGATCAGTTGCTGGAGGTGGCCACCGCCGTGGTCACCACCCAGCGCGACTTCGGCAATCGTGCGGTGCGCAAGCGCGCGCGCTTCAAGTACACCATCGACGATCACGGGCTGGACACCATCGTGGCCGAGATCGAACGCCGTGCCGGCTTTGCGCTGCAACCCGCCCGGCAGTTCGCGTTCGAGCACAACGGCGACCGCTAC
The DNA here is from genome assembly GCF_040202385.2 of Xanthomonas sp. WHRI 6108. Classification (NCBI taxonomy): domain Bacteria; kingdom Pseudomonadati; phylum Pseudomonadota; class Gammaproteobacteria; order Lysobacterales; family Lysobacteraceae; genus Xanthomonas; species Xanthomonas sp. WHRI 6108. The sequence goes on from NZ_CP168198.1 coordinate 3,619,023, forward strand.
GGCTGGGTCGAGGGCGACGATGGTCTGTCGCATCTGACCCTGGCCCTGCCTGCCGGGCGCATCGCCGATACCGACACCGCTGCGCATCTAAGCGGCCTGCGCGCGATTGCGCAATTGAACGTCGGCCAGTTCCGCATGACGCCCAACCAGAACCTCGTCATCGCCGGCGTGCTGGCCAGCGAGCGCGCGCGCGTCGATGCCCTGGTCGCGCAGTACGGCCTGGATGCCGGCAATCGCGCGCCCACCGCGCTGGCACGCGGCGCAATGGCCTGCGTGTCGCTGCCGACCTGCGGGCTGGCGATGGCCGAGGCCGAACGCTACCTGCCCGACTTCAGCGCGGCCCTGCAGCCGGTGCTGGAGCAACACGGGCTGGCCGACACCCCGATCGTGCTGCGCCTGTCCGGCTGCCCGAATGGCTGCTCGCGCCCGTATCTGGCCGAGATCGCGCTGGTCGGCAAGGCGCCCGGCCGCTACAACCTGATGCTGGGCGGCGACCGCCGCGGCCAACGCCTGAACACGCTGTACCGCGAAAACATCACCGAAGCGGACATTCTCGCCGCACTGGAACCGTTGCTGGCGCGCTATGCGGCCGAACGCGATCAGGCCGGCGACGAAGGCTTCGGCGATTTCCTGCATCGCAGCGGCCTGATCGCGCTGCCGCCCTACCCCACACACCGTCACCTCGACCTGGAATTGCTCGCATGACCGCGCTGCCCGCTGCATCGATCACTGCGTCCGCGCTGGACGACCTGGACGCGCTCAACGCGCAACTGGAAGGCCTGCGCGCCGACGAGCGCGTGGCCTGGGCACTGCAATACGGCCCGCAGGAGGCGGCACTGTCATCCAGCTTCGGCGCGCAGTCGGCGGTCACGCTGCACCTGCTCACCCAACAGCGCCCGGACATTCCGGTGATCCTGATCGATACCGGTTACCTGTTCCCGGAAACCTATCGGTTTGCCGACGCACTGGCCGACCGGCTCAAGCTCAACCTCAAGGTGTACCGCCCGCTGGTCAGCCGCGCCTGGATGGAAGCGCGCCACGGCCGCCTGTGGGAACAGGGCATGGTCGGCATCGACCAGTACAACAACCTGCGCAAGGTCGAGCCGATGCGCCGCGCATTGGACGAACTCAATGTAGGCACCTGGTTCACCGGCCTGCGCCGCAGCCAGTCCGGCGGCCGTGCACAGACGCCGATCGTGCAGAAGCGCGGCGAACGCTACAAGGTCAGCCCGATCGCCGACTGGACCGACCGCGACGTGTGGCAATACCTGCAGGCGCACGACCTGCCGTATCACCCGCTATGGGAACAAGGCTACGTGTCCATCGGCGACTTCCACACCACACGCCGCTGGGAGCCGGGCATGCGCGAGGAGGACACGCGCTTCTTCGGGTTGAAGCGCGAATGCGGCATCCACGAGGACATCTGAGCGCGGCGCGCGCTCGTTACGAAGCGGTCCTGCACCACTACGCGTCGAGTTTGCCGGTGGGCACACCGCCGAGCGCATCCCTGACTCGGCGCGTCCGCAGCGCATTGAGGTGACGCGCACGTACTCATGCCGCGGGAACACGTGCCTGACTGCGCTGCATCCAGTAGCGGTCGAACAGCCACATCAGCAACAACGACACCCCGACCAGCGGGAAGATCAGCCCGCAGATCACCAGCAGCGCCAGCAGACCGCGCAGCGTGCGCGGATCGGCCGGCAACGGCGGCACGCCCAGGCCACCGACCGGGCGACGTTTCCACCACATCACCGCCGCGCTCACGCACAGCAGCACGATCGCCGCGCAGGCCAGCAACAGGATCACCTGATTGGCAGTGCCGTATTGCTGGCCCAGATGCACATTGATGCCCCACTCCAGCGCGCGTCCCACTGGCCCGTAATCGCGATAGCGCATGTCCAGCAGCACCGCGCCGCTGTACTGATCCAGATGGATCACGCGCTGGCGCTGCAGGTCGGCCGGATAGACCGAGGCGGTATACACCCCGGTGGCGCCACGCGGTGGCGAGACGCTATAGCCCGGCACGATGCCGAGCGCATCGAACCGCGCCATCGCCGCATCCAGCCCGATGGCACCGTGACCGGGCGCAGCGACGTTGCCGGTGCCGCCGTGCGCGGCATGTTCCGACTGCATTGCATGTTCTGACGGGCTTGGCTGTTCCGCGTGTTCCGCGTGTTCCGCGTGTTCCGCGTGTTCCGCGTGTTCCGCGTGTTCCGCGTGTTCCGAATGTTCTGAATGTTCTGAATGTTCTGAATGTTCCGCACCCGACAGCGTCACACCCACCCGCCCGTCATGCAGCCCCTCATCCACCCCCGCGGTTCCCCGCCCAGGCACCACAGACTCCGGCACCTGCGCCTGCCGCAACGACCATGCCGGATCGGTCGTCTCGGACAAACGCTGTTGCGACATCGGCTGCTGCACTCGCACACCGGCCGGATATCCGAAGTCCTGCCCATTGACCCAGCGATTGACCTGCGCGCCCCACAGCCACGACCACGGCATCCCGGTCAGCGCCAGGAACAGCAATACCGCACCGACGCCGGCACCGGTGACCGCATGCAGATCGCGCCAGAACAGCCGCTGCCCCGGCGTGCCGCGCACGCTGACCACCCCGCCGCGGCGCCCACGCGGCCACCACAGATACACACCGGTCAGCACCAGCACGATCGCCCAGCCCGCCGCCATTTCGATCAAGCCGCGCGCAAACGGCCCGATCAACTCGAGACTGTGCAGCCGGCGAATCGTCCAGGCCAGGGTGCCGTGCTCGGGCAGCGCGCCGAGCACGCGTGCGCGATACGGGTCGACATACACCACCTGCCGCACACCGTGCGTGTCGACCAGCCCGATCTCGGCACTGGCATCGGCGCGTGCGGACGTGGTGTAGCGAAACAAGCTGCCGCCATACCTGCGCTGCGCCGCATCGACCAGGCGTTGCGCAGACACCCGCCGCTCGCCCACGGGCACGACCTTCAAGCCATGGTGCACGCTGCGGTCGATCGCATCCTGGTACAGGAACGCCGCACCGGTCAGCGCCAGGCAGACGATGAAGGGCAGCACCAGCAACCCGGCATAGAAGTGCCAGCGCCACACCGCGCGATAAAAGCGCCAGCGGCCGTCGCGGCGCGGATCGGTGACGCGGCCATCGCCCATAATTGCGCGCATCAGAAGCTCCAGTCCCAGGACAGCGACAACGCACGTCCATCGCCCGGCGAATAGCCGGAACTACCGGTGTCGTACCACGCATACACGTACGCGCGATCGGTGACATTGCGCAGCTGCAGGCTGAGCGCGTTGCGTGCGTCCAGATTCCAGCGCGCGCCCAGATTGAGCAGGGCGTAACCACCGGTGCGCCCCAGCGTATTGCTGCGCTCCAGATAATAATCGCCTTGCGCATTACCCCAGGCGCTCAGCTGCACGGCCGCAGTGAGCTGCCATTCCAGCCCGGCGGTGGCCAGCCAGTGCGGCACGTTTTCGATCTCCTTGCCGCGCGTGGCCGGCGCACTCGGGTCCGGCGTGGCGATGCTGGCCTTCTGCCGCGAGTACGACATCCAGGCCCGCCAGTGCTCGGCCGGCTGCAGGTTCAGTTGCGCATCCCAGCCGCGCCGCAGCGTGCGCCCCACGTTGGCCACATCGCCGACACCGGCCACGCCACTGACGCCCAGGATCGTGGCGACTTCGCCGGAGGCGCGTTGCTCCCAATACGCCAGGCGGCCGTCCATCAGCGCCGATGGCGCGAACTTGAACCCGGCCTCCCAGCCGTCGTTGATCGACGGGCCAAGATTTGCCGGCTGGCGCCGGTACGCGCCATCGCCGCTGCCGATCTGGAAGCTGCGCCCCCAGTTCGCGTACACGCTGCTCTGCCCGGCCAGCCGGTAGCTGGCACTGAACTTGGGCTGCTTGATGGTGCCGTAGTCGTACGTCGGTGCGTAAATGCCGGCACGCACATCGTGCAGTTGCCCATCGACACGGTCGATACGATAGCCCGGCACCAGCTGCAGCCGCTCGACCGGGGTCAGCACCGCCTGTACGTAGGCCCCGCGCGTGCGCAGGTCGTAATCCCAATCGCGCAATTGCGCGCCGCGCACCCGTGCCACGGTGCGGTAGCGCTGCGACTGATTGTCCTGCCACTGCGCATCCACGCCGGCTTCCAGATTGGCCGCCAGCGCGCCCCAATCCGGCTGCCAGTTGCCGCGCAACAGCAGGCCGCGATGGATCTCGTCGGTATCGCGTTCCTGCTGCAGGCCGGCTGCGGAAAAGCGTACCCAGCGCCGATTGCGGTAATCGTTCTGGTAGGCCTTGGCGCTCCACTGCGCAGCGGCGCCCAGCGTGCCGTCCGCGTGCAACGCGGTCTGCCGCAGCTGGCGTTCGCTGCGATCGTCCTGCGCATACGCCGGCGAACTGCGTGGCGCCGCGCGTGCGCTGGCCGCATCCAGATAACCGGCTTCCAGCGCGTGATTGTCGTAGTAACGCGTGGTGAGCCCGGCACGGAAGCCGCCATCGGGGTCGGTATAGAACCACTTGCCGGCAACGCTGCGTTTGCGCGCGTCGGCATGCTCGCGATAACCATCGGAATCGCGCCAGGCCAGCACATAGTTCTGGCTCCACGCGCCATGTTCGAAGCCCTTGCCCAACTGCACCTCGCGCGCACCGAAACTGCCCGCCGTCACGCTCAGGCGGCCATCGTTGCCGCCGGTACGGGTCAGCACATCCACGCTGCCGGCGATCGCATGCAGACCATAGCGTGCATCGTTGGTGCCGCGCACGATCTCGATCGCGCTGATGTCCTGCGCAAACACCGCATCCAGATATGGCATGCCGCCGGCATTGTCGTTGCTGGGGATGCCGTCGATCAGCAGCTTCACTGCGTTGATGCGCCCCTCGCCATTGAAACCACGGAACGAGAACCGCCCCGCATCGGTGCCCATGCGGAACTGGGTGACCTGCACGCCCGGCGCACGCATCAACAGCTCCCAGCTGTAGTCCACGTGCTGATCGTGCAGCAGCTCGCCACCGATCACATCCACCGAACTCAGCACGCGTGCCGTGCTCGGGCTGCGCTGGGTCTGCGCGCTCACCTGCACCTTGCCCAGGGTCAATGCCGCATCCTGCGCCTGCACAGTGCAGGCAGGCCCCCACACCAGCGCCAACGATGGCGCGTACCACAGCGTTTTCAATAATCGCAACCGCATGACCAACCCTTCGCCGTGCCGGCACGGCAACACCGCCGTGCGCCGCGGCAGCACGGCGGGCACAGGCATCACTTCAGGAGAGCGGGTCGTCCATGCAACTGCGTGCGGGCGCGCCGGAAGATCGGGCACGCAATCGCTACAACGCAGCGGACGCCCGCGATGGGGCCAGACTCACGCGTGCAGCGGCGGCCCACGTGCCCCGAGTGCGGCCCAGCGCACCGTCGATGTTGCGCGCGCCTGCCTGTGCGCCGGTGCCGGCGCCGGCCGCGCTTGCAGCAGGCACAGCACCAGCAAGGCCAGCCACGGCAGCAAACGCGCGGCCAGCACGCAGTAATCGCAGGCTTCACCATGCGCGCCTGTGTGTTGGCCGGTGTGCGGCTTGGCGGGCGATGCAGCGGCGGCGTGATGGTGCGCGGCCGTCTGCGCCGGCAGGGCCTGATGGTCCGCATGCAGCGACCCGCCCGCGTCCAGCGCCGGCCCGCTCATGCACATCGGCTCGGGCGACTGCGTCTGGCTCCAACGGCTGATCAGCGGCGCCACCAGCATCAGCAGCACCGCCAGACAGGCGAGCAAGTGCAGGCAAGGGTGGCGGCGGAGCGAAGGCATTGCGCGAGTGTAAGCCGCCGCATGCCGCAGGGGCGATGGTGGCGGCCGGTGCGCGACCGCATGTCGCACCCGTCGGCAACGGCCGCCTTGCCCGCCAGGCTGAGCAGTGGCGGAATCTGCCGATCAGGCACCCTGCAGGCGCGCAGACGCGAGTACAGACGAAGTCCTGAAGGGTCGATGCACGGCCGTTGTCGAGGTCGGTAGTCACAGTTCCAGCAGTGGACGTGACAGCGCGCACATGGCAGGCCCTGGCATGCCCTATGCTTATACGTCATCCATCCACCTGCGCGCGCATGAGCACCGTCCTGTCCGACCCAGCGGCCGAGCCCCTTCCCTGTGCTGCCAAGCCGCCGAGCGAGGCATTGCGCCTTCAGGCGCTGCGCAGTTACGGCATTCTCGACACGCCGCGCGAGGCCGCCTTCGAGGACATCACCAGGCTGGCCTCGATCATCTGCCAGACGCCGATCGCGCTGATCAGCCTGGTGGATGCCGAGCGGCAGTGGTTCAAGAGCGAACTCGGCATGGGCGAGCGCGAGACGCCGCTGTTCAAGTCGATGTGCGCGCATGCGCTGCTCGACAGCGACGTGCTGGTGGTGCCGGACACCCGCGAGGATGTGCGCTTCTCGCGCAATCCGTTGGTGACCGGCGAGGCGCCGTTGCATTTCTATGCCGGCGCCGTGCTCAAGACCAGCGAAGGTCTGCCGCTGGGCACGGTTTGCGTGCTCGACCGCCAGCCGCGCCAGCTCAGTGCCGAACAGGTCGATGCGCTGCGCGCACTCGCACGCCAGACCATGGCACAGCTGGAACTGCGCCGCGCGCTGCAGGTGGCCGAAGAATCCGACCGCTACCGCAGTCGCCTGATGGCCATCGCCGGGCACGACCTGAAGACCCCGCTGCGCACCGCCGCCTACGCCATCGACAAGATGCGCCGGCATGCCAATGTCGATTCGGTGCCGACCCTGGTCACCGCGCGCGATGCGATCAATCTGGTGGCGCGCAACCTCGACGAGCTGGCCACCCTGGCGGCCGCCAGCGAGACCGCCACGCCGGATCTGCAACCGCTGGCGCTGGAAGATGTGCTGCATTCGGTGCTGGGTGTGTGGCGGCAACCGGCGATCGACAAGTGCCTGGCCTTGCGCCACGTGCCCACCTCGCTACGCGTGCGCAGCCATCCCACGCTGCTGACCACCTTGCTCGGCAATCTGATCGGCAACGCGGTCAAGTACACCGAACGCGGACGCGTGCTGGTCGGCGTCCGGCGTCGCCCCGGCCACGCGGTGGTGGAAATCATCGACAGCGGCATCGGCCTGAACCTGGACCACCCCGAACAGGTGTTCCAGGCCTTCCGCCAGGCCGACCCGCGCAGCGACGGGCTGGGCATCGGCCTGTGGATCGTGCACCGCACCGCCGAGACCCTGGGCTGCGAAGTGGATGTGCGCCCACGCCCGGGCGGCGGCACCTGCTTTTCGGTACGCATCCCGCTGGCCTGACCACCGCTCGGTAGCGCCGGGCCAGACCGAGTCAGCGCAGCAGGTGGGCGCTGCTTGCCGGCATTGCGCAGACCGGCAACGCCATGCAGCCGATGCCACGCAAAAAAAAGGCGGACCCGGGCTCCCGACCCGGATCCGCCGCCAAGCACGCCAGGTCTCTCCCCAGGGACCCGGGTGCGCCAGTCGCTCCATTGCGCAGCCTCGCGCAACGGTGGTGCGACAGCGCTAGCAACCGCTTGGCGACACCGACAGACAAACCAGCGATGCGATGTGCCGCATCGCCAGTCCTGCGCCGTCCACCCCTAGACGTCCGAGAGTGTCGCGTGATGGTTGCTATAAGGATTTACGACAGCGCAGCGCGCAACTTGATGCGGCCAGACCACCCCGCCGCCACGGCCCTGACAGCTGTAGGGAGAATCACCGACAGCGCGCATTTTGGCGAGCGCGCGCCGCTTCCCAAGTGATTGATAGAAGAAAGGTTTTCTAGAAAGCGGACGCTGCAGCGCAGCATTCCGATGTGCGTTCGCAGGCTGTCTCAGAGCCCGGAATCGTCCGCATCCTGGCGCGCGAACCAGTCCGCCGAATGCACCTCTTCCGCCGCAACCTCCAGCAGCTGGCGCAGCACCGCCAGCGGAATCTGCACCTGGGTGCCATCGGCCTGCAGTTCCACCCACAACGATTCGTCCCGGGAATCGGCCAGCACCGTCAGTACCGCATGCTCGCGGCCCTCGACGCGTGCCGACAGCTGCAAGGCCATGCCGCCGTCCTGGTCGGGCGACCATAGCCGGCTGAGGGGCGGACGCAGTGGCTCGGTCATCGGTGGCAGTGCCTCACAGTGGCGAACAGGGACCACGCGCGCAGCCGAGGGGAATCGGTACGCCCGGCGCGCAGGTCGCAGTGTACGGACAGTCGTCATCGATTCCGCACACTGACCGCCAGCATGACGCAGTTGCACGGTTGCTACGTGGACGTACTTGCGGCGTGTCCCATGCCGGTACGCGTGCAGGCGCCCCTCAGCGACCGAAGCCCTCTCGCAAACACCGCAGACGTCGTGAGCGAGCGTGCTCGAGGCGCGCTGCAATCTTCGGCAGGCAGCTCAGCTGGTAATGGTCTGGGTCAGCGATTCCCAGGTCGGCGGCAGCGGCCAGGCCGGGGCCTGGTTGCCGTCCAGCACGCGGCGCAGGTCGCGCTTGTCGATCTGCGGCGCCAGCACGTGCACCAGGTCCAGGGCGTAGTCACGCAACACGCGGTCGCGCGGCAGCACCGCCCAGGCGATGCACTCGGCGATCGGCGCCGGTGCCGGCCAGGCGCGCAGGTCCTCGTCGCTGGCGCTGACCGCCATCTCCGCCACCAGCCCGACGCCCAGCCCGGCACGCACATAGGTCTTGATCAGGTCTGCGTCCAGCGCGGTCAGCGCGATGCTCGGCTCCAGCCCGACCTGGGCGAATGCGCGCTGCAGCGACGAGCCCGGCCGCGTGGAGGATTCGTAGCTGATCAACGGGTGCTGCGACAACGCCTGCATGTCCGGCGCAGTGCGCGCCTGATCCAGCGCATGGCCGCGCGGCACGATCACCAGCCGGCGCCAGCGATACAGCGGCACCGCGATGCCGGCGCTCGGTTCGCCGCCGGCGGTGCTGACCACTGCGATATCCGCATCGCCCTGGCTGAGCAGATCCAGCGCCGCACTTTCGGCGGCCTGCTGCAGGTGCACGCTGACCTGCGGATAGGCGTGCTTGATCTGCGCCACCGCCGGCGGCAGCACGAAGCGCGCCTGGGTGTGGGTGGTGGTCAGGGTCAGCTGGCCCTGGCTCTCGCGGCGCTGGTTGGCCGCGTAGGTGCGGATGTTGTTGGCTTCCGACAGCACCGAGCGCGCGCGCTCGATCACTTCCACGCCGGCCGGCGTCACCGCATCCAGGCTGCGCCCCTTGCGCACGAACAGCAGAAAGCCCAGTTCGTCCTCCAGCTGCTTGAGCTGCTTGGACAGACCGGGCTGGGTCGCATGCACACGCGCGGCGGCGAGCGTGATATTGAGCTCGGCATCGGCGATGGCGACCAGATAGCGAAGTTGGGTCAGCGTCATGGGCTTATATCCAAAAAAGCGCGAGGCGCCACGAAGGACTCGACTGTAGAGGAGTTCTGCGGGCCAGCTTATAACCGAACGCTATTTTCAGGGTGTATGAAGTCATTTCCGACCGCTATATGCCGGCGTTACGGTCTGGCCCTCCCCTCTCGATGCGCTGGCCGTGCCCTCTGTGTTCCCGCTTCTTGCCGACCTGCGTGGCCGTGCCGTCCTGGTGATCGGCGGCGGCGCCGAGGCCGAGCACGCCACCGCCGCGCTGCTGCAGGCCGGCGCCGTCCCCTTGGTCGGCGCGCCGGAATTAAGCCCGCAACTGCGCGACTGGGCGCAGGCCGGGCGGCTGCGTTGGCTGGTGGGACGGTTCGAGCCGGCATGGCTGGAGCTGCCCGACCAACCGGTCTGGCTCACCATCGCCGCCAGCACCGCGCCGGACCTCAACGATGCCTTGCGTACTGCGGCCAGCGCACGCCGCCTGCTTACCCACGACGCCACGCCCGCCGCGTCGGCAGCGCCACCTGCACGGTCCCCGGCGCCACGCACCGCGGTCGGCCGGCTCTCCTCCGGCAGCGTGACCCTGGTCGGTGCCGGCCCCGGCGACCCCGGTCTGCTCACCCGGCATGCCGTGCGCGCGCTACGGCAGGCCGATGTGCTGCTCTACGATCGCCTGGTCAGCCCGCAGATCCTGCAACTGGCCCGACGCGACGCGCTGCGCGTGGAAGTCGGCAAGGCCGCCCAGGGCCACAGCACGCGCCAGGAGCAGATCCACGTACTGATGCGCGAGCACGCGCGCGCCGGGCGCCGCGTGGTGCGGCTCAAGGGCGGCGACCCGTTCGTGTTCGGCCGCGGCGGCGAAGAGCTGGAATTCCTGCGCGACCACGGCATCGGCTTCCAGGTCATTCCCGGCATCACCGCCGCGATCGCCTGCGCCGCCTATGCCGGCATTCCGCTCACCCACCGCGACCATGCGCAATCGCTGCGGTTGATCACCGCGCACTGCAAGGATTCGCTGGACACGCTGGACTGGCAGGCGCTTGGCCAGGAACGCCAGACCCTGGCGTTCTACATGGGCGTGGCCGGCCTGGACGGCATCCAGCAACGCCTGCTGCAGGCCGGCCGCGCACCCACCACCCCGTTCGCGCTGGTGGAAAACGGCTCGCGCCCACAGCAACGCGTGATCACCGGCACCCTCGCCAGCCTGGCCGCCACCGCGCAGCAGCACGCCGTGCGCGCCCCGGCGTTGCTGATCCTGGGCGAGGTCGCCGGGCTGGCCGCCAGCCTGCACTGGTTCGGCGCAGCGCCACTGACCGCGCAGCCGCCCCCGCACTCACCCATCGCAACGCCCGACGCGCTCACACTCGCCCACGCAGCCTGATTCCGACGGAGACCCCATGGCCCTGTACGACAACATCCTCGACACCATCGGCCGCACCCCGGTGGTCAAACTCAACCGGCTCGCGCCCGAGCACGTGACCCTGTACGTCAAGGTCGAGTCGTTCAATCCGGGCGGCTCGGTCAAGGACCGCCTGGCGCTGGCGATCATCCTCGATGCCGAACAGCGCGGCCTGCTCAAGCCCGGCGACACCATTGTCGAAGCCACCTCCGGCAATACCGGCGTAGCACTGGCGATGGTGGCCGCCGCGCGCGGCTACAAGTTCGTCGCCACCATGGTGGAAACCTTCTCGATCGAGCGCCGCAAGCTGATGCGCGCCTATGGCGCCAAGGTGATCCTGACCCCGGCGGCCGAGCGCGGCAGCGGCATGGTGCGCAAGGCCAGGGAGCTGGCCGAGCAGCATGGCTGGTTCCTGGCCAGCCAGTTCGCCAACCCGGCCAATCCGGCCTACCACCGCAACACCACCGCGGCCGAAATCCTGCGCGACTTCGCCGGCCACCGGCTGGACCATTTCGTCACCGGCTGGGGCACCGGCGGCACGCTCACCGGCGTAGGCGAAGTGCTGCGCGTGGCCCGCCCGGAAGTGCGCATCACCGCCACCGAACCGGCCGGCGCTGCGCTATTGCAGGGCCAGGACTGGAAGCCGCACAAGATCCAGGGCTGGACCCCGGACTTCGTGCCGGAAGTGCTCAACCGCGAGGTCGCCCACGAAGTGCTCAGCGTGGAAGACACCGACGCGATCAGCGTGGCGCGCCGCCTGGCCGCCGAAGAAGGCATCTTCACCGGCATCTCCGGCGGAGCCACCGTCGCCACCGCCTTGCGCGTGGCCGAAAGCGCGGTGCCCGGCGCGGTGGTGCTGGCGATGCTGCCGGATACCGGCGAGCGCTATTTCTCCACGCCGCTGTTTGCCGACATCAACGAAGGCTCCGACGACGACTGGCTGGCCGGTCTGCCCTGACCGATCACAGCGTTGGTTTGCACGCACAGGCCGCGCCCACAGCGCGGTCTGTGTGTTTGTGGTCGTCCAGTCATTGCGCAGCTGCCCGGTGTGCTGCCGCGTGCCGGCGCGCACATGCCAATGTCGCGGCACTACGCCTGCGTGGATTTTCGTTCGCGTGCGGCGGACTCCGGCGTGCGCATACTCCCCTCCGCGTCAAGGAAACGTTAGGATGGCGGCCGACACAGGGAGAACCGTCGTGAGCAACCGGCCGTATGGATACAGCGACACCCGCGTGTGGCGGGCGCCATGGCTGGTCAAGATCACCTCGCCTGCGCACTTCGCGCTTGCCCTGGGCGTGGGCGCCTGGCTGCAGAGCGCACTGCGGCTGCCATTGCCTGCACCGACGCCACTGGCCTGGATCGAGCTGGCCGGCGGTGTGATCGCCTGTCTGGGGCTGGCGCTGGCGGTGAGCTGCTTCATGCTGTTCGCGCGCCGGCGCACCACCATCATGCCCAGCGGCCATCCCTCACGGCTGGTGCTCGATGGCCCGTATCGCTTCACCCGCAACCCGATGTACCTGGCGCTGGTGCTCAGCTATGTGGGCCTGTGCCTGCAGCTAGGCCTGCTGTGGGCAGTCGTCTTGCTGCCGCTGCCCTGGCTGGCCCTGCAGCGGTATGTGATTCCATTCGAAGAGGCGCGTCTGCGCAACGAATTCGGCCGCCAATACATCGCCTATTGCGCACGCGTGCGGCGCTGGCTGTAAGTCGCCAATCGTGGCGACATCGCTGCTCGGCGATTGAGCGGATCGATCGCAGCCGTGGGTTCGCATGCTTCCGCCGCACGACCGCCACAGCCGTTCCCGGCAATCGCAGCAGATGAGATGAATGGGCGCTAGCGTGCCTGTTCCGCAACGCGCGCCCCATCACGCGTTCCTCATGCAAATCCCATAATTATCTCGCCATGAAGATCGAAGTCTGGCAAGGCGACATCACCGAACTCGACGTTGACGTCATCGTCAACGCCGCCAACGAATCACTGCTGGGCGGTGGCGGCGTGGATGGCGCCATCCACCGCGCTGCCGGCCCGCGCCTGCTGCAGGCCTGCGAGGCATTGCCGCAGGTGCGTCCTGGCGTGCGTTGCCCCACCGGCGAAATCCGCATCACCGACGGGTTCGATCTCAAGGCACGCCACGTATTTCATACCGTCGGCCCGGTGTGGCGCGACGGCAAGCACAACGAGCCGGAGCAACTGGCCAACTGCTACTGGCAGTCGTTGAAGCTGGCTGAGCAGATGATGCTGCATTCGATCGCGTTCCCGGCCATCAGCTGCGGCATCTATGGCTATCCGCTGTACCAGGCCGCGCGCATCGCCGTGACCGAAACGCGCGACTGGCAGCGCTCGCACAAGGTGCCCAAGCACATCGTGCTGGTGGCCTACAACGAGGCCACGTTCAAGGCCTACCAGCAGGCGCTGGCTGCGCAGGAAACCGCTGCCGCCTGACGCCTGTGCGAGGCAGAGGTTGGAGATGACGAGCGCCGCAAGGCGCTCGTTGCGTTTGGGGACTCATGCGGGCGCGTGGCAACCAACACAAACAAAAACGCCGGCATCGCTGCCGGCGTTTTCGCTAGGTGTGCTCCGGCCATGAAGCGGCCGGCCTGCCGATCAACCCTTCCACTTGCCCAGCGCGGCCAGGCCGTTTTCCTTGGCACGCTCATAGATGACCTGCTGCGCCTTGGCGAAGTTGCCGGTCATGTCCTTGGCCCACAGCTTCAGTGCGGCCTGCTGCATCGCGCGGCCGTACGAGAAGCTCAGCGGCCACGGCAGGTTGCCGAGCTGGTGCATCTCGTTGAGGTGCGCGGTGGACTGCTCGTCGGTCTGGCCGCCGGACAGGAACACGATGCCCGGCAGGATCGCCGGCACGGTCGACTTCAGGCACATCACGGTGGACTCGGCCACTTCCTCGACGCTGGCCTGCTCTTCGCAGCCCTTGCCGGAGATGACCATCGAGGCCTTCAGGATGGTGCCTTCGAGCACCACATTCTGCTCATACAGTGCGCCGAACAGCGAACGCAGCGTGGCTTCGGTGACCTCGTAGCAGGTCTCGATGTCGTGGTTGCCGTCCATGATCACTTCCGGCTCGACCATCGGCACCAGGCCCTGCTCCTGGCACAGCGCGGCATAACGCGCCAGCGCATGCGAGTTGGCCTCGATGCAGGTGCCGGACGGGATGTCCTCGCCAATGTTGATGACCGCACGCCACTTGGCGAAGCGTGCGCCCAGCGTGTAGTACTCCTCCAGACGCGCGCGCAGCCCGTCCAGGCCTTCGGTGACCAGCTCGCCCGGCATGCCGGCCAGCGGCTGCGCACCCTTGTCGACCTTGATGCCCGGGATGATGCCGTGGGCGGTCATGTACTCGGCGAACGGCACGCCGTCCTTGGTCTTCTGACGGATGGTCTCGTCGAACAGGATCGCGCCGGAGATGTAGTCGCTCAGCTTGGGCGTGGTCAGCAGCAGTTCGCGGTAGGCGCGACGGTTTTCTTCGATGTTCTCGATGCCGACGCTGGCAAAACGCTTGGCGATCGTGCTGGTCGATTCGTCGATGGCGATGATGCCCTTGCCCGGGGCGACCATGGCCTGGGCGGTTTCGGCAAGCTGTTCGATGCTCATGTAGTTCCTGTGGCAGCTGCGGGGGAGAACGAAAGTATAGCGACGAAAGTTGCAGACATTCCTTCACGGAATGCCTGCAACCGATTACACGTGTCCGGCATGGCGGATGTGTGGCGCGGCTCCCAGCGTGATGCGCACGCTGCGGGCTGCGTGCCCCGCAGGCGCACTCGCACCGCAGACCCTGTCCCGCACAGCACAACGGCGACCCGCAGGCCGCCGCTGTGTCTGTACGCAACGATGTGGATGCAGCGCGTGTGTCGACCGACGACGCACGCGCTGCGCAGGCCGTGCGTTACAGCTCGCCCAGACCGCTGGCGCGGCCGTCTTCGCCCACTTCCAGCAGACGCAGCGTGTTGGTGGCGCCGTGGGTTTCCATATGCTCGCCGCTGGTGAACACCACGCGGTCGCCAGGTCCCATGCGCTCGTTCTCCACCAGCAGGCGGATCGCCGCACGTGCGGCTTCGCGCGGGGTCAGGCCGCGGCTGTCGAAGCTGATCGGGAACACGCCACGCATCATCGCCATGTGGCGGCGCGCGCCATCGTGACGGGTGAAGGCGTAGATCGGCATGTTGGAACGGAAGCGCGACAGATACCGCGGCGTGCCGCCGGACTCGGTCAACGCGACCACGCCGGCCAGACCGATGTGCTCGGACAGGAACATGGTCGCCATCGCGATCGCCTGGTCGGCGCGCTGCAGATTGCGTTGCGCCGCTTCGAAGTCGGTGTCGAACTCGAACTGGCGCTCGGCGCCCAGACAGATGCGCGCCATCGCTTCCACCGCACGCACCGGGTAGGCACCGGCCGCGGTTTCGGCCGAGAGCATCACCGCGTCGGTACCGTCGATGACCGCATTGGCCACGTCCAGCACTTCGGCGCGGGTCGGGATCGGGCTTTCCACCATCGACTGCAGCATCTGCGTGGCGGTGATCACCACTTTGTTCTGCGCCAGCGACTCGCGGATGATCTTCTTCTGCAGGCCCGGCAATTCGGCATCGCCGATTTCCACGCCCAGATCGCCACGCGCCACCATCACCACGTCGGAGGCTTCGACGATCTCGACCAGGTTCTCGATCGCTTCGGTGCGCTCGATCTTGGACACCAGCGCGGCATCGCAGCCGTGCTGACGCGCGATACGGCGCGCGTCATTCATGTCTTCGGCGTTGCGGCAGAACGACACCGCGATGAAGTCCACGCCGATCTTGGCGACGATGCCGATCAGCTCCTTGTCGCGCTCGGTCAGCGCGCCCAGCGACAGGCCGCCGCCCTGCTTGTTCAGGCCCTTGCGATCGGACAGCACGCCGTCGTTGAGCACGGTGGTGACGATGCGCTGCCCCTGCACTTCGGCCACCTGCAGCTGCACCAGGCCATCGTCCAGCAGCAGCACGTCGCCGGCGGCGACGTCCTGCGGCAGGCCGAGGTAGCTGACGCCCACCTGGTGCTGGTCGCCCGCGGGCGCATTGGGGTCGGCCACCAGGTCGAAACGCTCGCCGGTAGTCAGCTTGACCTTGCCTTCGGCAAAGCGTTCGACGCGGATCTTCGGGCCCGGCAGGTCGGCCAGGATGCCGACTTCGGCACCGACGCGCACGGCCGCCGCGCGCACTTCGGCCGCGCGCTTGGCCTGGCCGGACGGGTCGCCATGGCTGAAGTTGAGGCGCACCACGTTGACGCCCGCCTTGAACAAGGCTTCCAGCACACCGGGCGGATCCGTCGCCGGTCCGAGCGTGGCGAGGATCTTGGTGCGGCGTTGACGTTCTTTCATGATGGCCTCCCTGTAAAAGCCGCGAAACTTAACACACGCGTCACCTACCGAGGATGGCATTGCGGCATAGCCACCCTCGTATTCCGGCATGTCCTAAAGACAGTGCGGGACAGTACGTACGCTTTCCGCAGCGCGCTGGCGCGTCGCGGGATGTTGCTGTGGGCTGCCACCCTAACGCGGCAGCGGTGAAGGTCCTACGGGTTGCAGCAGCGGTCAGATGACGGCGAGCGGTCGTCGCAGCGCGGATGCTGCAAGACCCTCACCGCATCCGCGTGCCGCCACCCAACGACGAGCGCCGGCTGCGCTCGCCTGGCGATGCGCGCAGCTGCTCTGTTTGTCACTCCTACGACTGGATCAAGGCGCGCAACCCGGCAGGCGTGTGCGCGATCGCGCCGGCACCGGCGGCACGCAGCTCGGCTTCGTCGCCGAATCCCCACAACACGCCGATGCTGTGGATGCCGTGGTGGTTGGCGCCATCGATGTCCATCCGACGGTCGCCGATCATCACGCAACCGGTCTTGGCGATGTCCAGCCGCCGCAGCGCTTCGGCGATCAGGTCCGGCTTGAAGCGGCGTTCGCCGTCTTCGCTGGCCCCGATCACGTTCTCGAAGCAGGCCCCGAACGGCAGATGCTCGACGATGCGGCGCGCGTAACGCTCGTTCTTGGAGGTCACCACCGCCAGGCGATGGCCGGCGCGGTGCAGGTCGACGACGACCTCACCGATACCGTCGAACACGCTCAGTTCGGTCCAGCCGACCGCGTCGTAACGCCCGCGATACGCCGCCAGTGCGCGCTGCACCAGCTCCGGATCGTCGGGAAAGCAGTCGGTGAAGCTGTCGCGCAGCGGCGGGCCGATCCACGCGCGCAGGGTCTGCGGCGACGGACGCGGCTGGCCCACCGCGTCGAAGGCGTGCACGATGCTGGCGACAATGCCCGGCTCCGAATCGACCAGGGTGCCGTCCAGATCGAAGAACAGCGTGGCTGCACTCACTTGCCGCGTGCCTCGAGCGCCGCCACCGCCGGCAAGGTCTTGCCTTCCAGGAATTCCAGGAAGGCGCCGCCGCCGGTGGAGATGTAGGTGACGTCCTTGGCGATGTCGTACTTGTCCACGGCCGCCAGGGTGTCGCCGCCACCGGCGATCGAGAACGCCTTGGAGCTGGCGATCGCACGCGCCAGCGTCTCGGTGCCATGACTGAAGGGCTCGAACTCGAATACGCCGACCGGCCCGTTCCACACCACGGTGCCGGCGCTGGCGATCAGCTCGGCGTAGCGCGCGGCGGTCTGCGGGCCGATGTCCAGAATCAGGTCGTCGGCCTCCACGGCGTCGAGCGCCTTCACCGTCGCTTCGGCATCGGGCAGGAACTGCTTGGCAACGACCACATCGGTGGGCAACGGAATCTCCGCACCGCGCAGCTTCGCATCGGCGACGATCTGATTGGCGGTGGGAATCAGATCCGGCTCGCTCAGGGACTTGCCGACGCCATGCCCGGCTGCGGCAATGAAGGTGTTGGCGATGCCGCCGCCGACGATCAGCTGGTCGACCTTGTTGACCAGGTTGGACAACAGCTCCAGCTTGGTGGACACCTTGCTGCCGGCCACGATCGCCAGCAGCGGCTTGGCCGGATTATCCAGCGCCTTGGCCAGCGCATCGAGTTCGGCCATCAACAGCGGACCACCGGCAGCCACTGGCGCAAAGCGAATCACCCCATGCGTGGAGGCCTGCGCGCGATGCGCGGTGCCGAAGGCGTCCATGACGAACACATCGCACAGCGCCGCGTACTTGCGTGACAGCGCCTCGTCGTCCTTGCCCTCGCCGACATTCATGCGGCAGTTCTCCAGCAGCACCACCTGGCCCGGCGCGACGTCCACGCCGTCGACCCAGTCGCGCACCAGCGGCACGTCCACGCCCAGCAGCGCAGTCAGGCGCGCGGCCACCGGCGCCAGCGAATCTTCTTCGCTCCAGCTGCCTTCCTTGGGCCGGCCCAGGTGCGAGGTGACCATCACTGCGGCGCCCTTTTCCAGCGCCAGCTTAATGGTGGGCACCGACGCGGTGATGCGCTGCTCGGAGGTGATCTGGCCGTTGTCGATAGGCACGTTGAGATCCTGGCGGATCAGCACGCGCTTGCCGGAGAGATCGAGGTCGGTCATGCGGACGATGGACATGGGGTCAGCTCGCTAGGTCTGGGGATTGGGGAATCGGGATTGGGGAATCGAAAAAGCAGCCGGTAGACGTGGCGCCGATGCCTGGGCGCTGCGCGGATGGATGGCTTGGCGCAGCCGTTGCACGCTGGCGTTGCGCCCGCGTGCAGGTCGCGGAGATTGCAGCTTGCCTGCCGCGCATGTCGCTGCCCATACGGCTGGCGATGCGGGGGATGCTCGGTCGAAGACGACGGGCAATGCGGCTGCCTTGGCGACGGGGGATGCCCATTGTCGGACCTTCGCGCCGCAGCGGCAAACCACGGTGGGGCGCGCGGGTCCTCAGGGGCTGCGGTCGGTCGCCGAATTGCGCAGCAGGCTCACTGCGAAACCACCGACCAGCAAGGCGCCGCCGACCAGCAGCGCCCATAGCAACCAGCGCTTCCAGTCGCGTGGTGTGGCGGCCGGCTGCAGCGCGGCATCGCCGGCCAGCGGCTGTGCCTGCGCGGCGATGTTGGCCTGCGCCGGTTGCCATTGCGCTCCGCGTTCGCGGCGCAGTGCCTGCAGCATCGAGGCCAGCGGCGCATCGCCACGTTGCTGCCGCGCGCTGCCGGCGACCACCGCATACGGCGGCTGCCCCTGGGCGAGGAACATCATCCGCTCCGGCTGGTAGCCCACACGCAGCGTTGGCATCGCAGTGCTGCGCCCTTGCGCGGCGAGCAACCGCCACTGACGGTCGCGCACAGGCGCTGACAGCTGTTGCGGCGGCGACGCGGCGGCGGTGCCAGTACCCAGGCGATACGCCAACCATGGCCCGGCACGTTGCAGCCACGGTGCGTCCTCGGCATCGCGGCTTGCCACGGTCCATTCGACCGCCTCGGCCTGACCGCCGCTGACATCGACCTGGGTGATCGGAAAGCGCCCAGGCAAGGCATACACCACTGCCTTGTCCTGCGCAGTGCCCGGCAATTCCAGCCACAGCGATTGCGGCGGCGCCGAGACGCCGTCCAGTTCCGCATCGACCACGCGCAAGGCCGGCAGCTCGCCGGACACCGGCACGATGCGCAGATAGCGCGCGCCCGCGTCCAACGCGATGCGGCGCTGCCGCAGACGCTGCGCCTGGTTGTCCAGCGCCATCACGGTGGTATCTGCGGCGAGCAGGTGCCAGTCGCGCAGATCGTCGCTGCCTTCCACGCGCAGCCGGGCCTGCACCGGCGTGTTGCCGTCCCAGTCCAGCCACAGCGCGCGCGGACGATCGCGCAACGCGCTGGCATCGATCAGCCAGCTGCCACCGGCGCCTGCAACGGCAGCGGTGCCGGTGGCGAAACGGCCTTCCAGCCGACGCACCGCGCCACTGGCATCGCGTTCGGCGATCAGCTGCAGATCGCCGTTGGCAGGCGCCGCACCGGCCGGCAGCGCGAACAAGGGCAGGCGTTGCCGACGCGGCGCGGCAGCCGGCGCGGCATCCACCGGCAAGAGCGCGGCCGGCATCTCCTCGCCACGCGCATCGATCACCGTGACATCGCGCAGCGCCGGGTCATGGGCGGTGCGATAGATCGCCGCATTCAAGCGCAGCTGATACATGCCGGCGTCCGCGCCGGTTACCTGCAGCGGCCACTGTTGACGATAGTCCTGGCGCACATCGGCTGCCTGCGCCAGCAGCGGCACCAACAGCAGCCATCCCCATTGCCTCGATTTCATGCCTGATCCTTGTCCACGCCATCGTCTCCGCCAGCCTGCTCTTCGGCCACCGGCTGGCGCGGCGGCGCCGGTGCCAGATAGCCCACCACGGTGCACAACAGGCCATAGGCCATGAACGAGCCGATGCCGAGCAGATTGCCCAGATGCTGGCGGTCGACCAGCACCAGCTTGGCCAGCACCAGGCCCATCAACAGCGCACCACCCAGCCACAGTCCACGCTGACCGCGCCGCGAGCCGATCACCCAGCCCAGCACGCCCAGCACGCTCCACACGATGGTCAGGCTGGTCTGCGACAGGGTCGCGCCGATCAAGCCGGCATCCCACGCCACGCCACCCCAGTGATGCACGCTGTGCAAGGTGCTGCCGGTGATCAAGGCCCAGCCCGACACGCCCAGCGCAGTCACCCGCCAGCGTTGCACGGCCAACGGCGCCTGCGCAGACCAAGCCCAACGCGCCAGCAAGGCCAGCACCGCCAGTTGCGCCAGCTCGGCCGGATTGAGCACGGGCAGCCATGGCAATGGCGCCGCGCTCACCGGGTCCAGCAGCACGATCAACCAACCGATGCCCAGCACCGCGAACACACAGCCCAGCAAGGCATTGCGTGCCCGATCGAAACCGGCACCCTGCGGCCATGCCAGCCATGGCCAGCGCAACAGCCCCACTGCCGCCACGATCAGCCAGGGCGCGGCCAGCAAGGCGCAACGCCAGCCATTTGCCAGCACGAACGTATCGGCCAGCCAGGACACGCCCAACGACACCACCAGCGGCCACAGCAGCCACCAGATGAACTGTGCGGCCACCGCGCCGGCGCCGTGCTGCCTGCGCAGGCACCACAGCGCGCGCGTGCCGGCCACGGCGAACGCCAGCCAGGCCAGCGCCCCCCAATGTGCGAACGGTTGCGTATGCGCATGGCTCTGCCACAGCGCCAACGGCGCGGCCAGCGCCAGCCCGAACATCGCCGTCCACACCAGCGCCGTTGCCGGGCGACGCCGATGCACCTCGGCTGCCAGCCACACGCTGAGTGCGACAAAGCCCAGCAGCAGATCCGGCTCGCTGCGCAGATCGCCGGCAAAGCGCAAGATCTCGTGCACACCGCACAGCGCCCACCAGCCCAGCCCCCACAGATACGCCACCAGCGCGCGGCGCGGCTGGCCTGCATCGCGCAGGAACCAGGCACTGGCCCAGCCGGCCAATGCAAGCAGCAAGGTACTCATGCAGGTGGCGTTGGCAACGGCCACCGTGTCGTGGCGCCACGCATCCACACCGAAGGCGACCCCGACCGCCGCCAGCAACTGCAACGCCACCCCGCTGAACTGCGGGATGCGACGCTGCTGCCGCAGTCCCAGCCACAGCAAGCCGGCGCCTTCGAGCGCGAAGACGCTGGCAGTAGCGCGCGCCGACAATGCCAGCGGCACCGCCAGGGTCGCAAAACCGACCGCCAGCATCGCGTGCGCCTGACCCAGCAGGCGCGTGGAGGCACGTCGCAGCAACCAGCTGGCCAGGCCCGCGTACAGCGCCGCCACCGCCAGCGCACACAGCGCCAACGGCAGGCGCTCGCCATCCAGCAGGCGCGCCTGCAACGCGAAGGCCACCAGCGGGGTGCCGAACAACAGGCTGCCGTCGATGAGCTTGCCCGCGCTGCCATCGCCACGCCGCGCGTGCAGTACCGGAATCGCCACATACATGGCGAAGAACAACAGCAGGAACGGCTCGGTCGTGGCGAATTTCGCCGGGGCGTATTGCAGCGCACCCCACAGCGTGCCGATGCCGAAGGTGAAGGCGAATCCGAGCAGGTTCAGCACCCGCCACGGACGCGTCCAGGCGATCGCCACGATGCCGGCATTGAGCACCGCGTAGTACGAAAACAGCGCGACATGATTGCCGCTGCCGGTGGACAGCCAGATCGGCGCAAGGAAGCCGGCCAGCACACCCAGCACCGCCAGCGTGCGCGAATCCTGCACCACCGCCAGCACGCACATGCCGGCAATCAGCACCACGCTGATGCCCATCGCAAGACCCGCGCCGAGCAGCCCGTACAGCTTGAACGCGGCGAATACCGTCAGCAGCAAGCCGCCGATGGCGCCGCCCTGCAACGCCAGCGCAAAGCCCGGCCGCTGCAGCCGTTGCTTCCAGCCGAAGACCAGGCCAACCAGCGCCAGCACACTGATGCCGGCCAGCCGCAGCTCGATCGGCATGCGCATCCAGCCCTGGTCGCTGGCGTACTTCAACAGCGACGCCACACCGGCCAGCAACACCAGCATGCCGACCTTGACCGGCACATTGCCCTCGGTGAACCAGCGCTTCGCTGCGCTGGCCACGCGCGCCAGCGGGCCCGGCCCGGAGGGCACGTGCGCTGGCTGCTCGGACTCGGCAGGCGCAGCGATCAGGGGCGGCGCTTGCACTGCGCTGCGCGCCGCCGACGATGCGGGAGCTTCTGCCGGCAATGCTGGCGGCACTGGCAGTGGTGCGGCCGGCGACGGTGTCGGCGCGGCTTGCAGATCTGCTGCGCGCGGCAGCTCAGGCTCACCAGACGCAGACATACCGACGTCGGACGCCGCTTGCAGCTCCCACGCGCCGGCAGGCGATGGCGATGGCGCTGACCTGTGCACCGCCGCCGCGCCCACACCTGCTGCGCCGCTGGCCTGCCATTGCGCAAGCCGCTGTTCCAGCGCATCCACGCGCCGCCGCAGCCCGGCGATCCACACCAGGGCGATCACCAGCCCTACCGGCACCGCAAGCAGCAACAGCACCACCGTCACAATCATCGTTTCCAACGCACAGCCCCTGAGTCGGCATCCGGCCGACGCTAGCGCCATCATGCTACTCGGCACGCCGACGAAAGTCGCAGGCATAACAGACGTAGCGAGTGGTCGTCGGGTGGGTGAAGGCGCCGGGCGGACACGCAGCCGTTTTTGTTGGCCACTCCTGGAGTGGTTGGGCCGAGGACACCGCCTACCGGCGCGCCTGACCAAGTCGTCAGCCGGCACTCCCGCCAGCAGCAACGCCCCCGGATCGTCTGGTCATCGACCGATCGCGCGCACTACATACGCCACGTCGCGTGATCGCGCAGAGGATGCACGGCCCCACTCTATCCATTCCTGCCCGGCGGCACGCTTCAAGGCGCTACAGCACGCATAAAAAAACCCCGGACCAGCCGGGGTTCTTCGACCGAGCGGCGCGAGGTTTACTTCGCGACAACCCGCACCATTTCCAGGCACTTGTTGGAATAGCCCCACTCGTTGTCGTACCAGGACACCAGCTTGACGAAGGTCGAGTCCAGCGCGATGCCGGCGTCGGCGTCGAACACCGAGGTGCAGGTTTCGCCGCGGAAGTCGGTGGCCACGACCTTGTCTTCGGTGTAACCCAGCACGCCCTTCAAGGCGCCTTCGCTCTGCGCCTTCACTTCGGCACAGATCTCGGCGTAGGTGGCCGGCTTTTCCAGTTCGACGGTGAGGTCGACCACCGACACGTCCGAGGTCGGCACGCGGAAGCTCATGCCGGTCAGCTTCTTGTTGAGCTCGGGGATCACCACACCCACGGCCTTGGCGGCACCGGTGGAGGACGGGATGATGTTCTCCAGGATGCCGCGCCCACCGCGCCAATCCTTGTTCGACGGGCCGTCCACGGTCTTCTGCGTCGCCGTGGCCGCGTGCACGGTGGTCATCAGGCCGCGCTTGATGCCCCACTTGTCGTTGATCACCTTGGCCAACGGCGCCAGGCAGTTGGTGGTGCACGAGGCGTTGGAAACGATCGCTTCGCCCTTGTAGGTGTTGTCGTTGACGCCGAACACGAACATCGGCGTGTCGTCCTTGGACGGTGCCGACAGGATCACCTTCTTGGCGCCCGCGTCGAGATGCTTCTGCGCGGTTTCCTTGGTCAGGAACAGACCGGTGGACTCGATCACCACGTCGGCGCCGACTGCATCCCACTTGAGGTTGGCCGGGTCGCGTTCCTGGGTCAGGCGGATCTTGTTGCCGTTGACGATCAGCGTGTTGCCGTCGACCGACACATCGGCCTTGAAGCGGCCATGCACCGAGTCGTACTGCAGCATGTAGGCGAGGTAATCGGGCTCGAGCAGGTCATTGATGGCCACGATCTCGATGTCATTGGCGAAGTTCTGCACCGCAGAGCGCAGCACGTTGCGGCCGATGCGACCGAATCCGTTGATGCCAACCTTGATTGCCATGTTCACTAGCTCCTGCGGCCGCGATGGCGCGGCGGATGGAAAGGGACCGCCATTCTAGCAGCGTCGCACTCGCGCAGCCGTGCTGCGGCCAGCGCTGCGGCATGTGGCGCTAGGACGTTGTGCCTTGGTGCATGCGTGGTGGGGATTGGGGATTGGGGATTGGGGATTGGGGATTGGGGAATCGGGAATCGGGAATCAGAAGGTGGACACGCTGTGTGGGTACCGGCAACCGACAAGGTGATGGGTCCGGCGGTGCCGGAGCGATGAGGTATGGGCTGACGCCTGCCTGACTTGAGAGCACGTGACGATCTGAGGTGCGGCACGGACGCGGCAATCGAAACCACGCCTTATTTTTCGATATATCCAATCTAATTCAATCACTTACTTTTGACGTCGATACGCTGAAAGGCGTATCTAGGCATATGCCGAACAGCAGCATTTCGGCGCTCCGTGGATTTCGATACTGGCCCTGCCTGCTGAGGCACCCATCCATCACAACGGAGATTCCCCATGCGTCGCACCCTTCTCTCTCTGGTTCTGGCCCTTGCCGCCACCCCGGCGCTGGCTGGCGGCGTGATGCACTACACCGACAAGGCCGCGCTGCCCGCCGATGGCGAAGCGCGCGAAGTCGCTGCGCTGTTCGATACCTGGAACGCGGCGCTGGCCACCGGCAACCCGCACAAGGTGGCCGACCTGTACGCGCCGGACGGCGTGTTGCTGCCGACCGTCTCCAACGAAGTGCGCGCCTCGCGTGCGCAGATCGAAAAGTACTTCGAGATGTTCCTGACCAAGAAGCCGCAAGGCGTCGTCAACTACCGCACCGTGCGCGTACTCGATGACGACAGCGCGGTGGATGCCGGTGTCTACACCTTCACGCTGACCGACAAGGACGGCAAGAAGAGCAAGGTGCAGGCGCGCTACACCTTCGTGTATGAAAAGCGCGACGACAAGTGGCTGATCATCAACCACCACAGCTCGGCGATGCCGGAAGTGGATGCGCCCACGCTCGCCAAGGTCAAGTAAGTGCGCCAGCGCTGCAGCCACCGTCTCGCTGCCTGCTCCACCGCGCACCCAGACGGCGGCGCTCCTCCCCCGCCGCCGCCTGCGCCAGGCACGTCGCGTTGCAGACCGGACGCGATGCGCCGGTGCGATCACCGGCATGGCGCAGATCGCTGCTGCCGCTGCCGGTCCCTGCTCGTATCTGCGCATGACCCACAGCGTCCCTGCGCGGATGGATTGATCAGGATCAAGGCATCCAGCGGGCAAACCATCAAGACTTCACCCATCCCCTGCACACAACGAGAGTTTCCATGCGCATGCGCTCTACCCTTCTGCTCGCCGGCCTGGCCGCCGGCTTCGCCAGCGTCCCCGCACTGGCTCAATCCAAAGGCGACTGGACCGTTGCCGTCGGTGCCCACCAGGTCGCTCCCAAGTCCGATAACGGCCGCCTGGTCGGCGGCACGCTGGAGGCGGACGTCGGCAAGGACATCAAACCGACCTTCACCGCCGAATACTTCATCGCCGACAACCTGGGCATCGAAGTACTGGCTGCGCTGCCGTTCGAGCACGACATCGCGCTCCGTGGCCTGGGGCGTGTCGGCAGCACCAAGCATCTGCCGCCGGTGATCTCGCTGCAGTACCACTTCAACAGCCAGGGCAGGCTCTCGCCGTTCGTTGGCGCGGGCATCAACTACACCCGTTTCTTCAGCACCGACACGCGCGGCGCGCTGGCCGGCAGCGAGCTGGAACTGGACGATTCCTGGGGCCTGGCCCTGCACGCGGGCGTGGACTACAAGCTCAGCGACCGCGGCGCGCTGCGGGTAAACCTGCGCTGGATCGACATCGACACCGAAGCGCGCCTCGACGGCAACCGCATCGGCACCGTCAACATCGACCCGCTGGTCTACGGCGTGGCCTACGTGCACCGCTTCTGAGCCCGGCAGCGTGCGCGATGCATCTCTGGCACACTTGGCGCCCAGGGACGTGAATCCACCGCCGGAGTTGCGGACAGGTTGGTCACGTCGACCGCCTGTCCGACCTATCCGGGGATTCCATGAGCATGCTGATCCGTACCGCCCTCGCCATCGCACTGGCCGCCTCGGCCGCGCCCGCCCTTGCACAATCGGCCGGTCACTGGACCACGGGCTACGGCGCCGGCTATGTCTCGCCCAAGTCCGACAGCGGCAGCTTCGGTGGCACGCGTGCCGAGATCAAGGGCGCACCGGCGCTGTCGTTCACCTACGAATACTTCCTGCGCAACAACCTCGGCATCGAGGTGCATGCCGCGGTGTCGGGCAAGCACGATCTGGAGCTCGAGGGCGTCGGCAAGGTGGGCAGCTACTGGTCGGTGCCGCCGAGCGTGCTGTTGCAGTACCACATCAATGGCTACGGCACGGTGTCGCCGTTCGTGGGTGTCGGCATCAACTACACCACGTTTGTCGGTGAGGACGTCGATGACGCCTTCGGCAATGGCGACCTGAGCTTCGACGACTCGGTGGGCGCCACCGCGCATGTCGGTGTGGACTTCATCTTCAACGATCGCAGCGGCCTGCGGGTGGACGCGCGCTGGACGAATTCGCGCAGCAACGTCGACTTCAATGGCAGCCGGCTGGGCAAGGCGCGGATCGACCCGCTGACCTATGGCGTGTCGTACCTGGTGTACTTCTGAGCATGCCGCAGACGCCACGCTGAGCCGTGGCTGTGCTTCGCCCGGGGACGGCCATCAAACCGTCCCGGACCGATGCGTACAATTGCCGGATGAAGACCTTCTCTCCTCGCATCCTCCTTCTTGCCGCAACCGTGGTCGCGGCCCTCCAGCCCATCAGCGCCTTCGCCTGGGGGCCGCAAGGCCACCGCCTGGTGGCGCGCATTGCCGAGACCGAACTGAGCCCGCAGGCGCAAGCGCAGGTGGCGCAATTGCTCAAGGGCGAAACCAACCCGACATTGGCCGGTGTCGCCAGCTGGGCCGACGAGCTGCGCGAGCACGACCCGGAGCTGGGCAAGCGCTCCGGGCCCTGGCATTACGTCAATCTTGGCGAGCATGACTGCACGTATGCGCCGCCGCGCGACTGCCCGGACGGCAACTGCGTGATCGCCGCGCTCGACCGGCAGACCGCGCTGCTTGCCGACCGCAGCCAGCCGCTGGACGTGCGCCGGCAGGCCCTGAAGTTCGTGGTGCATTTTGTCGGCGACATCCATCAGCCGATGCATGCCGGCTACGCACACGACAAAGGCGGCAATGAATTCCAGCTGCAGGTCGCCGGCAAGGGCAGCAACCTGCATGCGCTGTGGGACAGCGGCATGCTCAACGACCGCCATCTTGATGACGATGCGTATCTGCAACGCCTGCTGGCGTTGCCGGCGACCGCTGCGACATCGCCGGTGCTGCCACCGCCGGCTGCGGCATGGGCGCAGGCCTCCTGCAAGATCGCGGTCACGCCCGGCGTCTATCCGAGCAAGCACGTATTGCCGGACGACTACATCGCGACCTATCGTCCGCTTGCCGAGACCCAATTGCGCGAGGCCGGCGACCGACTGGCCGCCGTGCTCAATGCGGCGCTGGCCGCGCCCTGAGATGGAGACGCCGATGCAGCCCGAGGTGCTTGCGTTCTTTCACGCCGACAGCAACACCTTCACCTATGTGGTCGCCGACGCGGCGACCGGCGCGGCAGCGGTGATCGATCCGGCGCTGGACTATGCGGCCGACACCAGCCAGGTCGGCACGCGCGCCGCGCAAGCCATCGTCGATGCCGTCACCCACCACGGCTGGCAGGTGCAGTGGCTGCTGGAAACCCATGCGCATGCCGATCACCTGTCTGCCGCGCAGTGGCTGAAGCAGCACTGGCCACAGGCACGCATCGGCATCGGTGACGGCATCCGCGATGTGCAGCAGACGCTTGCGCCACGTTGTGCGTTACCGGACGACTTCCGTGCCGACGGCTCGCAGTTCGATCACCTGTTCGCCGATGACGAGCGCTTCGAGCTTGGCACTCTGCAGGTACGTGTCATTGCGGTGCCCGGGCATACCAGCGACAGCATCGCGTACCTGATCGGCGATGCGCTGTTCCCCGGCGATTCGTTGTTCATGCCGGACGCCGGCACCGCACGCTGCGATTTCCCCGGCGGCGATGCACGGCAACTGTTCGCCTCGATCCAGCGCATGTACGCGCTGCCGGCGAACACGCGCGTGTTCGTCTGCCACGACTACGGCCCGGGCGGTCGTGAGGTGGCGTACCAGACCAGCATCGACGAGCAGCGGCGCAGCAATATCCACGTGCGCGACGGCGTGGAGATCGAGGCATTCGTGGCGCAGCGCCAGGCCCGCGATGCCACGCTGCCCGAGCCCAGGCTGATCCGGCAGGCATTGCAGACCAATCTGCAGGCCGGCCGCTGCGACGGCGTGCTTGGCTGACGCGCCAGCGTCGCCACCACGCGGCGCATGATGCACAGCCGCTATGATCGCTGCCTGACCTTGCTGGAGCTTCCCATGCGCACGATCGGTTTTTGGCAGCGCGCGTTCTGCGTGCTGATGCTTGCCCTGCCCGTCCTGGCCACTGCGCAGACCGCGCCGGTGACGGTGTTTGCTGCAGCAAGCCTGAAGGAATCCATGGACGAGGCCGCGGCCGCTTACGAAAAGGCGACCGGCACGCCGGTGCGCGTCTCCTACGCCGCCAGCTCAGCACTGGCGCGCCAGATCGAGCAAGGCGCACCGGCGGACGTGTTCTTTTCGGCCGACCTGGAATGGATGGACTATCTGCAGCAACGCGGCCTGGTCGTGCCGGCGCAGCGTCACAACCTGCTCGGCAATACCCTGGTGTTGATCGCCCCGGCCACCAGCAAGCTGCGCGTGGATCCGCGCCAGCCCGGCGCGATTGCCAAGGCGCTCGGTGACAGCGGTCGGTTGGCGGTTGGCCAGACCAACAGCGTGCCGGCCGGCAAGTATGCCGCCGCAGCGCTGCGCAAACTCGGTCAGTGGGATGGAGTAAGCAATCGCCTGGCCGAGTCGGAAAGCGTGCGCGCCGCATTGATGCTGGTCTCGCGCGGCGAAGCGCCGCTGGGCATCGTGTACGGCTCGGATGCACGCGCCGAACCCAAGGTCCGCGTGGTCGCCACCTTTCCCGCCGATAGCCACGATGCCATCGTGTATCCGGTGGCTGCGTTGAAGAACAGCAGCAATGCCGGCACGGCCGCGTTCGTGCAATGGCTGGGCAGCAAGCCGGCCAGGGCGATCTTCGTTCGCCGTGGCTTTTCGTTGCAGGATTGAGGCGCGCCGTTGTCGATGTTCACCCCGCAGGAGCTGACCGCGATCGGCCTGAGTCTCAAGGTCGCCATCGTTGCGGCCATCGCCAGCCTGCCGCCGGGCATCGCCTGCGGCTGGCTGCTGGCGCGGCGGCGCTTTCCGGGCAAGGCGCTGCTGGACGCCCTGCTGCATCTGCCGCTGGTGATGCCGCCGGTGGTGACCGGCTACGCGCTGCTGGTGGTGCTGGGCACGCAGGGGCCGGTTGGCAGCTGGTTGCTGGAACACCTCGGCATCCAGTTCGCGTTCCGCTGGACCGGCGCGGCGCTGGCATGCGCGGTGATGGGATTCCCGCTGATGGTGCGCGCGATCCGCCTGTCCATCGAAGCGACCGACCGCCGTCTTGAAGCAGCCGCCGCCACGCTCGGTGCGGGTCCGTGGCGGGTGTTCTTCAGCATTACCTTGCCGCTGGCCTGGCCGGGGCTGGTCGCCGGCATGGTGCTGGCGTTCGCCAAGGCCTTGGGCGAATTCGGCGCCACCATCACCTTCGTGTCCAATATTCCTGGCGAAACCCAGACCTTGTCGTCGGCCATCTACGGGCTGATGCAGGTGCCGGGCATGGAATCGGGCGTGTGGCGGCTGGCCTGCGTTGCGCTGGCGATCTCGCTGGCGGCGCTGCTGCTGTCCGAGTGGCTGGTGCGCAGGCCGCATCCGCGCGAGGACGGCTGATGCTCGATATCGACCTGCAGCTGCAGCGCGGCAACTTCCAGCGGCATCTCCACATCCAGGACCAGGCGCGGGTGGTGGCCCTGGTCGGTCCTTCCGGTGCGGGCAAGACCACGGTGCTCAATGCCATCGCCGGGCTGGTGCAGCCGCAGGCCGGGCATATCCGCATCGACGGGCGCTGCCTGTACGACGCCCGGCAAGGCATCAACCTGCCCACGCACAAGCGCAGGATCGGCTATGTGTTCCAGGATGCGCGGCTGTTCCCGCATCTGGATGTGCGCCGCAATCTGCGTTACGGCCGGCATGCGCGCGGCACGGCGCCATTCGGTTTCGACGACGTGGTGGCGCTGTTGGGGATTGGGCCGTTACTGCAACGCCGGCCGCGCAATCTGTCTGGGGGCGAAGCGCAGCGCGTGGCGATCGGCCGCGCCTTGTTGTCGCAGCCGGCGATCCTGTTGTTCGACGAGCCCTTGTCGGCACTGGATCAGGCGCGCCGCGAAGAACTGATTCCCTACCTGCAACGCGTGCGCGACGAGATCCGTCTGCCGATGCTGTATGTCAGCCACAATCCCGACGAAGTGCAGCGCATCGCCGATAGCGTGCATGTGCTGGAATGAGCGCATCGGCACCGGTGATCACCGCATTCAACCAGCTGGCGTGTCCATGAAACAGTATCGAAAACATGCATTCCCGGTGGAGCAGGCGCGCCGCTTCCTGGAACCGGGGCCGGTGGTGCTGGTCAGCTCGGCCCACAAGGGCCAGCGCGACATCATGACCATGGGCTGGCATATGGTGTTGGAGTTTTCGCCCTCGCTGATCGCGTGCTGCATCGCCCCCGGTAACCACAGTTTCGAACTGGTCCGGCGCAGCAAGCAATGCGTGATCAACCTGCCGACGGCCGAACTGCTCGACACCGTGATCGGCATCGGCAACAGCAGCGGTGCACAGATCGACAAGTTCGACCACTTCGGGCTGACTGCCGTGCCCGGCCAACGGGTCGCAGCGCCGGCCATTGCCGAGTGCTACGCCAGTTTCGAATGCCACCTGCACGACGGCCGGCAGATCAACCGCCACGCGCTCTTTGTCTGGGAAGTGGTGAGCGCGCAGGTGGCCAAGCGGCCTGCGCTTCCCAGGACGGTGCACTACCGCGGCGATGGCCGCTTCATGCTGTCCGGCGACGAAGTCTCGCGGCGGCGCCTGTTTGCCTCCGACATGCTCTGATCGCCGCGATGCGCGCGCTCAACGCGCCACCTTGCCGGTGCGCACGCTGACCTTGCCTTGCCGCACTTCGAAGGTGAACGCGAACGACAGCGTCACCGGTACCGGCTGCTGGCTGATGGCGCCGCTGCAATCGTCCAGCGCGGCCGGCTGCGCCACGCCTGCGGCAAACGTGCACAGCGTGGCCGGAACGAACTGCCATTGCTGCACCGTGGTACGCACCGACTGCACCAGATCGACATTGTCCGGCAACAGACCGGCCGCACATTCGTCGCGATCGGACATGGGGTCGACGCGCTGTACCGCGCCGTCGGCGGTCAGGATCACATGCGCGCACACGGTGGTCGGCGGCAAGCTCTGCCGCGGCGAATCGGCCGGCAGCACCGGCGCATCGCTGCGCAGCGCGCGCGGCATGCGAAAGCGCTGTGCTGGCGCCAACGTGTAAGACTGGATGGAGCCGCCACCATTGCCACCCGGTTGCGCGCTCAGCATGCGCTGGTCCACCGAATCTTCGCGCTGGCTGCGCTGCTGTTCCTGCACCCCTTGCGTTGCACATGCGCCAAGCGACAGCGCCAGGATTGCGGCGCAGGTCGGCGCAAGGACGGCCGACAACACGTGGCGAGCAGTTGTCGGGTAGGCGTGGCCAGCGCGCAGGAACCGGCGAGTATGCGCGGCACATGCCAATCCCGGACACCCGGCGCGCCCGCCAGACAGTTGTGCAGTCGTTTTGCTGGTTGCGCTGGATTGCATCACGGCCTCTCCCGCCTTGCGCAGCCCGCTGAAGCACAACCGGCAAGGCGGTTGGACGCTGGCGCCTCCGAGCGCGCGGCGGCGGCATCGGTAGACGTTTGCTCCGGCCCATCCAGTTCGAACTTCACCGGCACGCGCACCGTGGAAGCAATCGGCTTGCCATGTACATAAACAGGTTTCAGCCGCCACTGGCGCGCTGCCTCCAGGACCGCTTGATCGAACACGCCGGCCGGCCTGCTCTGCAAAATATCGATGTGCTGCGGCCTGCCCGCAGAGTCGATGTCGATCTGCAGTTCGACAAAGCCCTCGATACCGCCGTCAAACGCGGCTGCCGGATATCTCGGCGGTTGCATCGTGGCGAAATCCACCGCGTTGCCGGCCGCCAGCGCCGGTTGTGCCGCTAACGCAATGCGTGCCGGCTGCAGGGCCCAGGCGACGGTGCTGACCCCCGCCGCCAGCAGCAGGACCATCGCCACGCGCCAGCGCGCACGTCCGGCAGCGATGGGGGAACCGCGCAGCGCCGCGATCCGCTGCGCCAACGGATGCGATGCAGCCCAATGACAGGCGAGCGGCGTAAAGTCGCGTCCAAGCTGGGTCTTCAGCATGGCGGTGGCGTAACTGCGGCGCTTGCCCGGATGTTGCGTCAGCACGGCCGCATCGCAGGCCAGCTCCTGATCCAGCCGGAACGCACGCCAGCCCAGATGCATCAGCGGGTTGAACCAGCCGATGCAGAGCATCAGCGCCGCCAGCAGGTTGGCATGCAGGTCGCCGCGGCGCAGATGCATGCGCTCATGCGCCAGGATCAGGGCGCGCTCATCGGCGTTGTAGCGCTCACTGAAATCCGCCGGCAGCACGATGCGCGGACGCCAGAGTCCCAACGATGCAGGAAGACCGGCATCGCGCACGGCCGACCAGAGCCGGTCGTCGAGCCGGTGCAACGGCCCCAGGCTGCGCATGAAACGCCGTTGCCGCGTCCACAATCCGATCGCCATCACTACTGCGCCGCCCAGCCACGCTGCTGCCAGCCATGTTGCCCACGCACGACCTTCGCCATGCACGCTGGAGAGCGCAGGCATGGCGGTCAGCGCCGGAAATCCTGGCACCGCGATGCCCAGAGACGGGCCGGGCAACAAGGCCGCCACCAGCGCCAGCGGGACGCAGGACCAGATCGCATACGCCGCCCCGGCACCCGACCGCTTGCGCAGCGGGCGACGCAGGAGCAGGCAGACCAGCAGCGCAGCGGTGGTGTACAGCGTTGCGCGGGACAACAGGACCCAGGCCTCAGTGTTCATCGTCCAGCTCCTTGAGCAGTTGTTTCAGTTCCGCGATATCGGATGCGCTGAGTTTTCCGCGCTCGCTGAAGTGCGCCACCAGTGGCGCCACCCGTCCGCCGAACAGGCGCTGCAGCAATCCCTCGCTCTGTTGCTGCACCCACTGCTCGCGCGCCAGCACCGGCGAATAGAGATAGCGTCGCCCTTGCTTCTCGGCACGGATGGCGCCCTTGCCGAGCAGGCGGTTGAGCAAGGTCTTGACGGTGGGCTCGGCCCAGTCGCTGCGGCCTGCCAGCGCGGCGACCACCTCGTCGGCGCTGCGCGGCGCCGCATCCCAGAGCACCTGCATCACCACCGCTTCGGCGTCACTGATCGACATGCGATTACATCCGTAATTTTTATCGATTACACGCGTAATTAGAATCGATGTCAAACAGTGTGCGCGGGTGCGTCGGCAGCCTCGCCCCACGGATCGCCCTTCAGCCCGTCGCGTTGCCGGCAAAGTGCACGCTGACGCGCAAGCCGCCCAGAGTAGGTGCGTCATCCAGCTGTACGCGCGCCGCATGGGCCACGGCAATGTCGTGCACGATCGACAGGCCCAGCCCGCTGCCTTCCACACCGGTGCCCAGCTCCCGATGGAAGCGGTGGAAGACGCGCACGCGCGCGCCCTCGGGGATGCCAGGGCCGGAATCTTCCACGACCAGGGTCGGTAGCGGTGCGCATTGCGTGCTGACCCGGATGCGGCCACCCACCGGTGTGTAGCGCACGGCGTTTTCCAGCAGGTTGCGCAGCAGCAGCGAGAGTGCGGTTTCCTCGGCAACCACCAGGACCGGTTGCAGGGCCAGTTCCACAGTCTGCTGTCGCTGCATTGCAACTGCCAGCACGTCTTCGGACTCGCTTCGCACCAGGGTGTCCAGGCTCACGCTGCGCCGCGGCAGCGCGGCCACCGCTTCCACCCTGCTCAAGGCCAGCAGCTGCGCGACCATGCGTTCGATGCGGAGCACGTTGGCGTCGAGTTGCTGTTGCGATTCATCGCGTTCCTGCGCGTCGGCCGCCAGGCGCAGATTGGCCGCATGCACTTTCAGCGCGGCAATCGGCGTACGCAGTTCATGCGCGGCATCGGCGATGAAGCGACGTTCGCGCTCCAGCCCGGCCTGCACACGGTCCATCAACCCGTTGACTGCGCGCACCAGCCCGTGCACCTCGCGCGGCATATGCTGCGGTTGCAGTGGCTGCAGGCGCCTGGGATCACGCTCGCCGATCTCGTCGGAGACGCGCACCAGCGAGCGTGTGGCCCAGTTCACCACCGCCCAGATCAACAGCCCCATCAACGGCAGGGCCATCACCAGCGGCACCAAGGTTCCCAGCGCGATGTCTTCGGCAAGCTCCTGACGAATGTCGGCGCGTTCGGCCGACTGAAACCAGCGCCCACCCGGCGAGCGCAGCGTAAAGGTGCGCCATTGGCCATCGGCCAGTTGCACGTCCGCATAGCCGGCACGCAACGGCGCCATCGGTTGCGCCGGCGCGCTGTCCGAGCGCAGGACCAGCGCACCGGCCGCGTTGCGCACCTGAAATGCCAGTTTGGTTTCGTAGGCATGGCCGTCCTTGAACGCCAGCGCCTCGCCCACGCCTTGCGCCTGCCCGTGCCATCCACGGATCACGATCGGCTCGCCTTGCGGCAGATCGCCCAGAGGTTGGTCCACCAGCGACAGCAGCACGCGCGCCGATTGCACCAGACGCGCATCGAACATCTCGCCAGCTTCCTGCAGGCCGGCACGATAACTGAAACCGGCTGCGGCCAGCATCAGCAACGACAGCACGCCCAGCAAGGCCAGCAACAGCGCGCGGCGGATCGAGTTCATTGCGGCGCTTGCGGCGGCAGCGCCGCGGCAGCCTGTGCGGCCTGCTCGTCCAGTGCATAGCCAATGCCGCGAACGGTGCGGATCACCGCCGGCGACAACTTGCGACGTAACTGATGCACATGCACGTCCACCGCATTGCTGGCGACGTCTTCGTCCCATCCATAGAGATGTTGCTGGATGCGTTCGCGACCGGTCGGCCGGCCACGTTGCTCCATCAGCAGCCACAACAGTGCGAACTCGCGGCGGGTCAGGTCCAGATCGCGGCCATGCCAGCGCACCGACATGCCGGCCGGATCCAGCTGCAGCGCACCAGCCTGCAGTACCGGCTGCGCACGCCCGGCCGAGCGGCGCAACAATGCCCGTGTGCGCGCCAGCAGCTCATTGGTGTCGAACGGTTTGCCCAGATAGTCGTCGGCGCCGACATCCAGGCCGAGCGCGCGGTCGGCTGCACGCTCGCGTGCACTGAGCACCAGAATCGGGGTATCCAGCGCACGTGCGCGCGCCTTGCGAATGACCTCGATGCCATCCATGCGCGGCAAACCCAGATCCATGATGACCAGATCCACGGTGGCTTCCTGCAAGGCCATCAACGCACTGACACCGTCATGCACCCAATCCACTGCATAGGCGGCACGCCGCAATGCAGTGCGGATGCCCTCGCCCAGTGAAAGATCGTCTTCGACCAGCAGGATGCGCATATAGGCCAGTCTGGAAGTCGGCTCACGGCTTGGCAAGCTGCGCCCGCACATCTGCCAGCTTGGTGGCCACTTCCTTGCGGCGACCGGCGTCGGCCAGTTGACGTCCCGGGCGTGGCGGCGCAGCGGCAGCCTTCTCGAACGCCGCTGCCGCGCCCGCCCAATCCTTCTGGTCGCGCAGGAAATCGCCGACAAAGTAGTTGCTGTCCAGTCCGTCAGGGTCGATCGCCAGCCCCTGATACAGCAATGCGCGCGCCTTGGCGTCGTCGCCGAAGCCGATCGGCCAACCGGGCACCTGGTAATACAACGCGCCCAGGCTGGTGTACGCCGCGCCGTCGAGCGCGCGCGGCGCGCGCTTGATCGCTTCTTCGAAATCGCTGCGTGCGCGTTTGACCTCCGCCAGGGCGCCCAGGCCGCCTTTTTCCGCGGCCAGACTGGAGCGCACGATGCCGTCCCAGATCAAGGCATCGGCATCGTCGGGCAGGGCGTGGCGCACCTGATCGGCCTGCTGTGCGAGTGCTTCCAGTGCGGCGAGCCGCTGCGGTTTCGGCATCTGGTAGCTGATCGCCGCCCAGCGGTCCTGCACTTGCGCTACCTGCGGCTGCATGCCGGCTGCGCATGCGGCGCCGGCGACCAGGCACAGCCCGAGCATGGTGAAAAGACGCGAATTACGGTAATTGCGGTTCATGGGAAAGCTCCTGCGTGGCGACGCCGCCGCCGTGCCGCGCGTGGCGGC
This sequence comes from Xanthomonas sp. WHRI 6108, assembly GCF_040202385.2. Lineage (NCBI taxonomy): Bacteria > Pseudomonadati > Pseudomonadota > Gammaproteobacteria > Lysobacterales > Lysobacteraceae > Xanthomonas > Xanthomonas sp. WHRI 6108. Next base: position 3,655,658 of record NZ_CP168198.1, read on the forward strand.
GGATGGTGGATAGCTGTTTGCGTAACGCGCGGTCGACCAGTTCCGGCAGTAGCCCGTTGAGCCGGGCAAAGGCCTTTTCCGGCCATCCCAACTGACGTCGCCTATCGCCGCGCACGATCGACTGCAGCAGCGCTGCTGCCACGTCTGCGGCACGATCCACCGCCGTGCCCAACTCCGCATTGAGCGCGTCCACCGCGGCAGGATTGAACGCAGTGGCCGTGGCACGCGGCGACAGATACTGGAAACGCACCCGCGTATCGGCATGCTCGCGCGCCAGGGCTTCGAACAGACCACGCAGACCGAACTTGCTGGCGCTATACCCGGCAAATCCGGCGAACCCCAGGCTGCCGAAGGTGGATCCGAGCGCCACCATCGCTGCCTCCGGCTGCCGCGCAAACGCCGGCAACAGCGCCTGCACCAGCAGCATCGGCACGGTCAGATTCAGATGCACCATGGCGCTCAGGCTGGCCGGATCCTGATCCTGCAACAGCCCGAACTGGCTCTGCGCATGCGCAAGCACCAGCACCGACGGTGCCGGACGCATCGCATGCACCTGCGCCAGCAGCAACGCACGGCCCGCCTCGCTGGCCAGGTCTGCCGCCACCGGCACCACGCGGCCGGGTGGATGCGCGGCAACCAGCCCTTGCAAGCGCCCGTCCGTACGTCCCACGGCCATGACCGTTGCGCCCGCCTCGACCAGGCCGGCGCACAGCGCGCTGCCGATGCCGCCGCTGGCGCCGGTCAGGATGACGCACTTGCCGCGCAGATCCATCACGCCGCCTCCGCCAGACGCGAGCCGTCGCTGCGCAGGGTGCGAAACAGGTCGCCGTACAACACGTAGAAACGCTTGGCCGCATGCACCACCGCGTGCTGGTCTAGCGGGTCGTCGAGCCGGTTCATCAGCGTCTCGAAAAAGCCGGCATGCTCCACGTCCAGATCGCCATGCGACAACAGATAACTGAAGGCATTGGGCGGCAGCGCCAGCGTTTGCGCGATGCTGTTGGCCGCGCGCGTGGCCAGTGCCACGCTGGTGCCCTCCAGTACCAGCACCATGCCGAAGAAGCCGACCGGGTTGCCGCGCTGGATGGTGTCGTAGGCGTAGCTGATCATCAGCTCGGTCGCCAGCGACGGGCCGGCGAGCACCGCCGCTTCGCGCACCTGCCCGCACGCCACCAGATCGTCCAGGATCCACTCCTGGTGGCCCATTTCTTCTTCGATGTATTCGCCGATGGCTTCGCGCAGCCATTCCAGCCGCGCCGGCAGACGCGCGCCGCAAGCCATCAGCAGCGGCACCGTGTGTCGCACGTGGTGATAGGCCTGGCCGAGGAACGCCACGTAATCGTCGCGGGCGATGTTGCCGGCCAGTGCCGCCTGGATGATCGGTACCTGGGTCATGCGCTCGCGTTCGGCCTGGGTCTGCGCCAGCAGGGATGTGTAAAACGTCATGGAGAAATGCCTTGAGAGAGGACAGTGGCCGGCAATCGATAACTGCGATCGATGGCGGAGTGATAGCGCGCGAGGATCGCGTCGCGGCGGGGGCGCCCGTTGGCCGTGAGCAGGCCCTCGTGTGCGCTGAACGGTGCATCGGCACGGACAAAGCGCGCCACGCGTGCGTAATCGGGCAAACCGGCATTGACCTCGGCCAGCGCCTTGGCGATTGCCGCGTCGTCGCTGCCAGGCCGACGCGGCCACAGCACCGCCACGTTGTCGGCCTGCGCCTCGCCCCACACCACCGCCTGCGCGAGCAATGGATGCTGCAGCAATTCGCTTTCCACCCATTCGGGCGAGACGTTGCGGCCGAAGGCGGTGATGAAGACATGCTTGCGGCGCCCGGTGATGTGGACGAACCCCTCGCCATCCACATGGCCCAGATCGCCAGTGCGCACCGGCCCTGGCGGCATGGCCTGCTCGCCCAGATATCCGAATGCGCGTACGCCGTCGACCTGGATCTCGCCATCGACGATCGCGACCTGCGCATGCGCCAGCGGCTGGCCGACACTGCCGGCACGCACGGCACCCGGCCGGTTGAGACAGACCACCGAGCCGCATTCGGTCAGGCCGTAGCCTTCGAATACCGGCAGCCCCGCCGCAGTTGCGCGCGCCAGCAGACTGGGGCCGACATGCCCGCCACCAACGGCGATGTAACGCAGCGATGCCGGCAAGGCCACGCCCTGCTCGGCAGCGCTGACCAGGGCGAGCAACAGCTGCGGCACCAGGATGACGCTCTCGGGCTGATAGTGCTGCAGGCAGCGCAACAGCGTGGGCACATCTAGCCCGCTGGCGCCGGTGTAGCCGATCTGCGCCAACGACGGCAGCGCCACCTGCGCACCGGACAACAAGGTCGCATAGAGCCCGGCCACGTTTTCCAGCAAGGTGGACAACGGCATCAGGCACAGATGCCGACGCGGCGCGATGGCAGCCGAAGCCTCTATCAGCGAGGTGGCCACCGTGAGCAAACCGTCCGCCGACAGACACACCCCCTTGGGGCGGCCGGTCGTGCCGGAGGTGTAGGTGATGCAGGCAGTGGCGTCCGGCAATGCGGGCCGCGCTGCGACCGCTTCGATCCGCCAGAACCGCAGCGCCTCGTGGTGCAGCGCCGGCAGCGGGCCGCTGCTGCCGGCCGGCGCAGCGGCGGCGGCGTCGGTCACCACGCATTGCGCGCCGCTGGAGGTCAACGCGTGCAGTACCTGGGGGCCGGAAAAGAAAGTCGGCAACGGCACGTGCACGGCATCGATCAGACGTAGCGCCAGATCCAGGATCAACCAGTCCGGGCCGTTGTCCAGCCGGCTGGCGACCCTTGTCAGCCCTGCGGTCTGCAACTGCGTTGCCAGTCGCGCGACAGCATCGGCCAGCGTCTGCGCGTCCAGGCTTCCCGCGGCGGTCAGCACCCGCGGCGCATGCGCGTGCGGCTCACCGAGCAATTGGGCGAAACGTGTGCTCATGCGCCCACTCCCATCTGGTACGCCATTGGCTCGACGCCCTGACGCGCGGCCTGCGGATACAGCGCCTGCCGCTCCAGCAAAAATGCATGACCGGCGGCGACATCGCCGCACACCACCTGCGGTTGCGTGGCGTAGTAGCTGCCCCAGTCGGTGTCGTCATCGCGCAGGCGTGACTGCAAGGCAGGCGCCAGCACCACCGGCTGCAGCTGTAGCCGGTCGAAGGTATTGCGCAGGCCGCGGGTCGCGGTAAACAACACCCAGCGCACGCCTGCGTTGTGCAGCGCATGGGTCATCTGCGGGATCAGCGCGCGTGCGCTGCCGGAGCTGATCGCCGCGAAGTTGCCCACCTCGGCCAGGCCCGAGCGTGCGACCGGTGCGGCCATGCGCCCGGCCAGCGCCGACTCGGCGGGCTCGTCCAGGTACTGCTCCACGAACAACCCGCCAGCGCTGCCAAGCCGCATCCCGACTGCCGCCATCAGCGTGCCGTGGGCATCGCGGTAGACCAGCAACTGCGGCAGGAAGCTGCGCAGCTGCGCACCATAGCGGCGCAGGTAGACCGCAGCGATGAAGCGTTCCGCCTCCTGGCGCTGCGGGTGACCAACCTCGACCAGGCTGGCACTGGCAAATCCAGGACGGGCATACAAACGGGAAGGCGTGGAGGTGATCATGCAGCGCATGCTGGGCCGGCTCGATTAAGTGACCATGAGCCGTGTGTTACCGAGTTGTAAGTTCTGCCGTAGCAATTCGTTGCGTGGCGTCAGGCATCGCCTGACAGCTGTCGGTGCCTGCACCACAGCGCTTTCGGCTACGCTTTCGCGCATGAGTACACATGTCACTGAATTGAGCGCTGCGGTTGCGCACATCCTGCAACGCCTCGATGGCCCGCTGCGCGTCGGCGCGCCGTTGGGCATCGGCAAGCCGCACCGGTTGTTGAACGCGTTGTATGCGCAGCTCAAGCACACGCCGACCCGGCCACTGGCGCTGTACACGGCGCTGTCGCTCAATCCGCCCAAGCCCGGCGCGGGACTGGAGGCACGCTTTGCGGCGCCGTTCATCGCACGCCATTTTGGCGAGGATTTCCCGCGTCTTGCCTATGTCGATGACATGCTGCGCGATGCGCTGCCGGCGCATGTGCAGGTGGAAGAGTTCTACATGCAGTCCGGCGGGCTGCTGCACTCCACCCAGGCGCAGGCCGACTACACGAGCCTCAACTACACCCACGCTGCTGCGGCGGTGGCGCAGCGCGCGCCGAACCTGATCGTGCAGAAGGTGGCGCGCGAACCGGGCGGCACGCGGCTGTCGTTGTCGTGCAACAACGACATCACCCAGGACACGCTGGATGCGGTGCAGGCGCTCGGACTGCCGCGCCCCATGCTGGTGGCGGAAGTGGACACGCAACTGCCGTGGATCGGCGGAACCGCGGCAGTGGAGGAGGCGTTCTTCGATCTGGTGATCGACCTGCCCGGTCCGTCGCCGCGCCTGTTCGGGTTGCCCAGGCAGCCGGTAACCAGCGTCGACTACGCCATCGGTCTGTATGCCAGCGCGCTGGTCCGCGATGGAGGCACCCTGCAGATCGGCATCGGCACCCTGGCCGATGCACTGAGCCATGCGCTGGTACTGCGACATACCGACAACTCCACCTATCGGCGCGTGCTGCAGGCGCTGGACCCGCAACTGGAACAGCATCCTGCGGTGCGCGCCAGCGGTGGCCTGGCGCCGTTCGAGATCGGCCTGTACGGCTGCAGCGAAATGCTCAACGAAGGGTTCAAGCAGTTGGTGGACAGCGGCGTGATCCGCCGCAAGGTGCACGATGATCTGGCGCTGATGCAGCGCATCGCCGACGGCAGCGCCGATGCGGCCGATCACGCGCGCCTGGCCCGCGAAGGCGAGTTTCTGCATGGGGCGTTCTATCTCGGCTCGCCGGATTTCTACCAGTGGCTACGCGAGCTGGATGCGGACACCCGCGATGCCATCGGCATGCGTCGCATCAGCGAGATCAACCAGCTGTATGGCGGCAACGAAGCGCTGGAGCGGCTGCAACGCCGCGATGCACGCTTCTTCAACTCCTGCATGATGGCCACCGCACTCGGCGCGGCGGTGTCCGACGGGCTGGAAGATGGCCGTGTGGTTTCCGGCGTGGGCGGCCAGTACAACTTCGTGGCGATGGCGCATGCCTTGCCGCAGGCGCGCAGCGCGTTGATGCTGCGGGCCACGCGCGATGCCGGTGCACATGCAGCGAGCAACGTACGCTGGAACTACGGGCACACCACCATCCCGCGCCATCTGCGCGATCTGTACATCACCGAGTACGGCATCGCCGACCTGCGCCACCAGACCGATCAGGATTGCGTGCTGGCGATGGCCGGCATCTGCGATGCACGCTTCCAGGACGCGCTACTGGCAACCGCCAAGGCATCGCGCAAGCTACGTGGCGACCCTGCACTACCTGCGCGTGCGCAACGCAACACGCCGCAGGCACTGGAACAGGCGCTGGCGCCGTTCCGCCGCGATGGCAGCCTGCCCGACTACCCGCTCGGCAGCGACTTCACCGAGGTCGAACAACACCTGCTGCGCGCCCTGAGCTGGCTCAAACGCGCCACCGCCGGCAATAGCGCAAAGCTGATGACCGTCTGGCGCGCACTGCTGTCACGCAAGAGCGACGATGCATACGAAGCCGCTGGTCTGCAACGGATGGCACTGGATGCGCCACGCAGCATCGCCGAACGCGTGCAGGCACGGCTGCTGGCGTATGCCTTGCAAAAGACCAGAATGCACTGAGGCGCCGGTGTCGCGAAAAGCGATGCCATGGCGCGTTTTTCGCATTGTGACGCAAGACGGCAACACGGCGGAAAGCCTTGCGTCAAATTTGGCCCGGATGATGGCGACCACCTTCTTTCCGGCCTGGCTGCATGCGCTGCTTATTCGTTGTTTCGGCTGTGAATCCAGGCGATGACCGCACAGCGAAGCCATCACGCGCAAGGCGAAGCAACACACGCAGCGCTGCATTCCTTGGCCTGCTGATGCTGGCCGGCGTGACCGCGCATGCCGCGCCTCGCCTCACCGATCTGCAATACATCGGCAGCCACAACAGCTACCACGCCGGCTTCGCCCCCAGCGAAGCAACGCTGCTGCAACGACTGAGTCCGGAGCTGTTCGCGGCACTGGATTACCGCCATCCGCCGCTGAGGCAACAACTGGACGATGGCGTCAGACAACTCGAACTGGATGTCTTTGCCGATGCCAACGGTGGTCGCTACGCACACCCGGCCAGCGTCGCGCAGATCGCCAAGGCCGGCTTGCCGCCCGCACCGCCCAGCGCACCGGCCGGAGTGATGGACAAGCCCGGCTTCAAGGTCATGCACGTGCAGGACGTGGACCAGCGCAGCACCTGCCAGCCCTTGATCGCGTGCCTGCAGGAAGTGCGCGCGTGGTCGAAGCAGCACCCCGGGCATGTGCCGATCTTCATCCTGCTGGAAACCAAGCAGGCGCCGGTGCAACTGGCGTTTCCGACCGTGCAGCCGGAGCCGTTCGATCCGGCGGCGATGGATGCATTGGATGCCGAACTGCGCTCGGTGTTTCGACCCGGCGAGTATCTCAGCCCCGATCAGGTCCGTGGCAACGCAGCCACGCTCAACGCCGCGGTGCTTGCGCATGGCTGGCCGTCGTTGAGCGAGGCACGCGGCAAGGTGGTGTTCCTGCTCGACCAACGCGCGGCCGGTGCCAGCTACCTGCCCGGGCATCCGTCGCTGCGCGGACGCGTGTGCTTCACCAATGCCGTGCCTGGCCAAGACGATGCCGCGTTCACCGAACTCAACGATGGCCCCGCCGAGACGATCACCCAATTGGTGAAAGCCGGCTACCTGGTGCGCACGCGTACCGACGCCGACCTGAAGGAAGCACTGCAACACGACACCACCCGCCGCGACCGCATGCTGGCCAGCGGCGCGCAGTTGCTCAGCACCGACTTCCCCGCACATGAGCCGGCCGGCAACGGTTACGTGGTGCGCTTCGAAGGCGATGCGGTCGCACGCTGCAATCCGCAGCTGGCGCAGGCGCACTGCAAGGGCGTCGACCTCGGGCACTGAGTCGGGGTCACTGCCGTCGTCGCAATCTCCGCACCACACACAGACCTGTCGCAACGGAAGGCGTCGGCGATGCACACCCGCACCCGCAGTAAGGGGCCGGGCACTCCATCTTCTCCAACCACGCGAGCCATTGCATGCAGTCCCCACGCACCACCCATCGCCTGACCTGCGCCATCGCGCTGGCACTGTCCGCGCCGGCGTTTGCCGAGACGCCGGAGCTCGGCACCACCACGCTGGATTCGGTCAACGTGCAGGCCAAGCACGCCGCCGCACCGGGATCGCTCAACGAACAGCGCCTGTCCAGCAGCGTCAACAGCGTGATGAGCAAGCAGCAGATCGATGCGATCCCTTCGGGCGGCATCGCCGATGTCGTGTCGCACATGCCGGGCCTATCCGCGTACAGCGATATGCACCTGGGCCAGGCCACCACCGGCGAAAACGCCTACGTCAGCATTCGCGGTATGGACGCCAGCTACAACGCCTACACGCTCAACGGCTTCGGCATGCCGGAAACCGATTCATCGACGCGCGCAATCTCGTTGAACATGCTGGCGCCGTTCGGCATCCAGTCGGTGCAGGTGTCCAAATCCCCAACGCCCGACATGCCCGGCGATGCGATCGGCGGCGCGATCGACATGCGCACGCCCAATGCCTTCGACTTTGAGCAGGATGTCTACGCCAAGAGCACCGCGCAGGGCCAGTTCAATGCGCTGGCCTCGAAGCTGGGCGGCAAGGACAGCGGCGGCACCTTCCAGCAGGAGCTGGCCTGGAAGTTTGGCGATGGCCATGCCTTCGGCCTCTACGCATCGGCGTATTACGGCAGGAACAACAACATGGCGCAGGCGCCGGCGCCCAACAGCAAATACGTACCGGCCGATCCCGCCCTCGCCACTGCAACCGACCTGCGCGATGTCGGGCCGTTGATCAGCACCCGCTACAAGTACAGCCTCTACACCAGCCAGATCGAACGCTACGGCGGCAATCTCTCGCTGGATTGGCAAGGCGACAACAGCGCGCTGTACGCGCGTGCGATCTACGGCAGCTACGGCGTCACCGGGCAGCAGGACCAGTCCAGCGCGCGCCTGGAAACCTATCGCAACCAGCCCACCGCCGTGCGTGGCGGCTATTTCAACACGCACGATATCGACGAGAAACTGGCGACGCTGCAGCTGGGAGGCCAGACCACGCTGGGCCGCTTGCGCTTCGACTACGGCAGCTCGGTCGGTCGCGGCACCCGCAGCCGCCCGGACTACGTATCGGCAAGCCTGTATGGCTTTACGCCCGGCAGCTTCGCCTTCGACCTCAGCAACCCCCGCTATCCCAGCATCGCGCCAAGCACGCCTGGCCTGCAGGACTTTTTCTACAACCTGGATTCGTCGTTGCTGTGGAAGGTGCAGGGGCACGACGCCGGCAGTCACGACAACCGCGTCAACGCACACACCGATATCACCTACCAGGTCGATGGCGATGTGCTGGACAGCGTCAAGCTCGGCCTGTCTGCCGACCACTCCGACCGCGGCGCCTACGATCACCCGTTCTTCCACAAGGACGGCAACTTCGTCACCAACGGGCCGTATTTTGGCGGACCCAATTACGCCTTCCCCACCGCAGGCGGGCCGCCACTGAGCGCGATCCCGGGCCGCGTCACCTATCACGCCTTCGACGGCCGCTACGCCGGCCCGTTCAAACTGCTGGACCGCAACTGGATGCTTGCGCAGGCGCTGCCCTACAAGTACGTCGACGATCCCAATGGCGCAGGCGTCTATACCGCCAACGACTACAACGCCAACACCACCTCCAGCACCGAGGCGATCTATTCCGGTTACGCGATGGCCGCGCTGCATGTCGGCTCGGTGAGCGTGCTGCCCGGTGTGCGCTACGAGTTGACACGCTATGCGGCCGAATCCTGGCAATCCAGCGGCGATGGCAGCACCGGCAGCTTCGTCGGCACCGGCAGCACCTATGGGCAAGTGCTGCCGGGCATCAGCATCAACTATCGGCCGGATGACCTCACCGTGTATCGCGCTTCGTTGCGGCGCAGTTTCAGCCGCCCGGCGTTCGGCCTGATCTCCGGCGAGACGGTGTACACCATCGACGATACCCAGAAGGTGGTCGGCATCTCCAGGCCCAATCCCGATCTGCAGCCGAGCAAGGCCGACAACGCCGACCTCTCCGCCGAGTTCTACGATCACAGCGGCGGCGTGCTCAGCGCATCGACCTATTACAAGCGCATCACCGGCTTCATCTACACCTCGCAATCGGCGACCAGCAACGACAACACCCTGGGCGGGCTGGTACCGACCGGCACCACCTTCGAAAACGGCGTACCGGTGACCATGCCGCAGAACGGCGGCACCGCCAAGCTCTATGGACTGGAGCTGGCAGCGAGCAAGCGCCTGCAGGAGTTGCCGGGCCTGTGGAGCAACGTCGGCGTCACCGCCAACCTCACCCTGCAGCACAGCGAAGCAGACAGCAGACGCAGCGACCAACCGGAAAAAACCTGGCTGCCACGCGCACCCGAGCGCATCTACAACTTGGATCTGTTCTACGACGATACGCATCTGCGCGCCGACCTGAGCTACAACTACACGGGCCTGCAATTGCTGGGGCTGACCAGCGACCGGCTCAACTATTACCTGCAACCGGTCAAATCACTGGACTTCACCGCGACCTATCATCTGCCGCACCACGTCGATGTCGGTGTGTCGGCCAAGAACCTGCTCAATGCCGCCACGTTCTACGAAACCCAGGGCAAGTCCAGGCGCTACATGGCCTACGACCCTGGCGCCGACGGCGCCTATGTACAGACCGGACGGGTATACATGCTGACGTTGGGCTACACCTACTGACGGCAGACCTGCAGACAGCTGCGGCGCGATGTCTGCAGCTACAGGGACCGGGTCTGCACCAATCCGTATCGATCGCCTGACTGACATGCAGGCGATCGATTAAGGCGTGGTGCACGACTCTCTCTGCCGCTCGGGTAGAAGCGGCAGGCAGCGGCATCTATGGCAGCTGTGCGGAGGCGAGATGACAGGTATCCACTTCTGACCCGCATCGCGACTGCGTCCCCAGTCAGTCCCGGTGCAGCCATTTCACGCAGACCACGCAGGCGGCTCGGGCAAGGTGCGCTCATGCCTCTTCCGGACCTGCTCATGCCACCACGCATCTACGCTCGCGCCTGCTTGCTCGCCCTTGCTCTGGGCACCTCCCTGTCCGCACTGGCGCAAGCGCCGCAGCCTGCCGCAGCACCTGCGCCGGCACCTGCAGCAACGCCCGCTGCGACCGTCGTGCCGACCGGCCCGCGTTCGGATCTGCATGCGCAGGTGCTGCTGGATCGCGTGCATTTCTCGCCCGGACAGATCGACGGCGAGCGCGGCTCCAACCAGAAGCGTGCGGTGTCCGGATTTCAGGCAGCGCACCAGATCAAGGTCACCGGTGAGCTGGATGACGCCACCTGGCAGGCCTTGCAGGCCGACACCACGCCGGCGTTGGTGCAGTACACGCTCACCGATGCCGATGTGGCCGGGCCGTTCCAGCCGATCCCGAAAGGGCCGGCCGAACAGGCCAAGCTGACGTCGCTGGGCTACACCTCGGTGGACGAGGCGCTGGGCGAGCGTTTCCATGCCGCTCCGGAACTGCTGCGCCAGCTCAACCCCGGCGTGGATTTGAACAAGGCCGGTGGCGTGATCCAGGTGCCCAACATCGACGGCGTCCCGCCACTGACCAAGCCGGCCAAGCTGGTGGTCGACAAGTCCGAGTCGACGCTGCACCTGTTCGATGCCGACGGCAAGGTGTATGCGCAGTTCCCGGTGTCCTCCGGCAGCAAGCACGACCCGCTGCCGATCGGCCGCTGGAAGGTGTTGGGCGTGGCGCGCGACCCGGTGTTCAAGTACAACCCCAAGCTGTTCTGGGACGCGAAGAAGGGCGATCAGAAGGCCACCCTGCCCTCCGGCCCGAACAATCCGGTCGGACGCGTGTGGATCGATCTGTCCAAGCCGCATTACGGCCTGCACGGCACGCCGGAACCCGGCCATGTCGGCAAGACCGAATCGCATGGCTGCGTGCGCCTGACCAACTGGGACGTGGTCAATCTGGCCAGCGTGGTTGGCCCGTCCATGCCGGTGGTGATGCAGGAGTAAGCATGAAACTGCTGATGATGCTGGTGGTCGGTGTCTTGCTCGGTGCAGCCGGCTATTGGTGGTTGGAACGCGGGGCGCCACAGGGGGCGCTGGCACCGGCGTCCGCAGCTGCACCCGCGGTGACAGCGCAGTCTGATGCGTCAGAGGCGGCAATGGCAGCACCTTCTGCAGCTCCAGCGGTTGCCGCTCCAGCCGTTGCCGCATCGTCGCCATCCACCGAGATGATGCCCGCCGCAAACACGCCAGCCGCGCCTGCGTCTGCAGCCGCTCCTGAAGCTGCGAGTTCAGGCAGCGGCCTGCTGATTCCGGTGCAAGGCATCGGCAGCGGCCAGCTGCAGGACACCTTTACCGACGCACGCAGCGAAGGCCGCGTGCACGATGCCATCGACATTCTTGCGCCGACCGGCACACCGGTCATTGCAGTTGCAGACGGCACGGTCGAGAAACTGTTCAACAGCGAGCGCGGTGGCCTGACCGTCTACCAGTTCGATCCGAACGGCACGTACTGCTACTACTACGCACACCTGGAACGGTATGCCGACGGCCTGGCAGAAAAGCAGTCGATCAAGCGCGGCCAGGTCATCGGCTACGTCGGCAGCACCGGCAATGCCGATCCTGCCGCACCGCATCTGCACTTCGAGATCCACCGCCTGGGGCCGGAAAAACAATGGTGGAAGGGAGAGGTCTTGAATCCCTACCCCGTATTGCATGGCGATCAAACCCTGCAGTGATTCACCGAGCGGTGATGCAGACACAGGCCTGCGCGTGATGCGCAGGCCTGTGCATTCAGATCAACATGCCGCCCGATACCTCGATGCGTTGCGCATTGACCCAACCGGTTCCCGGCGCGAGTAACGCAGCGACCACCGGCCCGATATCGTCCGGCAGCCCTGGGCGCCCCAGCGCCGTGACCGACGACACCATCGCATTGACCTGTGCGTTATCGCGCACGCTGCCGCCGTTGAAGTCCGTCTCGATCGCACCCGGCGCCAGCGTATTGGCACGAATGCCACGCGCGCCCAGTTCCTTGGCCAGATAGCGGGTGAACACCTCCACCCCGCCTTTCATCATCGCGTAAGCCGAGGCACCGGGCAGTGCGAAACGTGCCAGGCCGCTGGATACGTTGAGGATGCGTCCGCCGTCGGCGATCAGCGGCAATAACGCCTGGGTCAGGAAATACGGCCCCTTGAGATGGATGTTGACCAGGGCGTCGAACTGCGCCGGCGTGGTGTCGGCGATGGCCGCGTGCAGCCCGGTACCCGCATTGTTGACCAGCGCATCGAACTGCGTGCGATCCCAACCGGCCAGCACCTGCTTCAACTGCTCAGCGAATGCCGCGAACGAATCCGCGTCGGCAACATCCAGCGGCAGTGCCTGCGCACGGCGACCGAGCGTGTGGATTTCGGCGACCACCGCAGCGGCCTCATCTGCCTGGCTGCGATACGTCAGCACAATATCGCTGCCGTCCGCAGCGAGCGCAAGCGCGGCATTGCGGCCCAGGCCGCGGCTGCCGCCGGTGATCAGGGTGATCGGTGAGGTGGTCGACATGGATGGACTCCGGTACGTGTTGGGAAGCGATTGGGGCGATCACAGAGTTGGTCGGTGACCGCTGGCGGGGGTGACATTGCCTGGCCGTGCCAAGACTATTGCGCTTGCCGCGCCACATAAATCGGTCCAACCTGATTGCACCGTTCAAGAACGTCGACCAATCGATGGATACCCTGGAGTCGCTACGCGCCTTCCTGCGCGTCGCCGAGCTCGGCAGTTTCACCCGCGCCGCCGAAACGCTGGGCCTGCCCAAAGCCAGCGTTTCTACAGCCGTGCAGCGGCTCGAAGCCTCGCTTGGGACGCAGCTTTTGCATCGCACGACGCGCCGCGTGCAACTCACCGGCGATGGCACCGCGTTCTACCAGCGCAGCCGCGATCTGCTCGACGACATGGACGAATTGCAGAGCATGTTTCAGCGCGAGCGCAGCCAGCTGCGCGGGCGCCTGCGGGTGGACATGTCCTCCGGCATCGCACGCAATTTCGTGATTCCCGCATTGCCCACGTTCCTGGCGCAGCACCCGCAGCTGGAGGTGGAAATCAGCGGCACCGACCGCCGCGTCGATGTGGTGCGCGAAGGCTTCGATTGCGTGTTGCGCGTGGGCACGCTCGAAGACACCAACCTGGTCGCACGACCGCTCGGCGTGTTTCGCATCATCAACTGCGCCAGTGCCGACTACCTCGCACGACGGGGCACGCCGCAGCGCCTGGACGATCTGGTTCACCACGACCTGGTGCATTACGTGCCGACGCTGGGCCAGCGATCGTCCGGCTTCGAGTACCGCGATGGACCGGCCTACCAGCTACTGCCGATGCGCGGCCCGGTGACGGTCAACAACGGCGATGCCTATCTCGCCGCGGCATTGGCGGGCCTGGGCATCATCCAGGCGCCGGCCAGCCCGTTGCGCCCACACCTGGACAGCGGCGCCTTGATCGAGCTGCTGGCCGCCATCGCGCCAGAACCGATGCCGGTCACCCTGCTCTACGCGCAGCGTCGCCATCTGCCGCAACGCGTAGGTGCGTTCATGGACTGGGTTGCAGAGGTGATGGCACCGTATCTGGAACCGCTGTAGCCCTGACCGTCGATGCGATTACCGGCGCGTCTTCGCGTGTACGTTTGCGTAGGCAGGAAGTGTTTCTGTAGCGCGCCGACATTGGCGGAAGGCATCAGTCGCTTGCGCGTCACTTCGATAGCACCTACGCAAACCGATACCAGCAGGTAGCGCAGGCAGTGCGGCATGCGCCGCAGATCCACGATCACTCCGCTGGCGCCAGACACAAAAACAGGCACCTTCTGCAAGGTGCCTGCATCGTTGCAACACCAGGCCAGGCGCTGATATCGCGCCCGGCCCGGTCTGCGATCAGAACGTGTAGTTGAAGGTCAGCATGCCGTTGCGCGAGGCGCCCCATGCGCCATAGCCACCGTTGAACTGAGAGTAGTAGCGCTTGTCGAGCAGGTTGTCGACATTGAGCTGCACCGAGAACTGCGGCGACAACCGGTAGCGCGCAAACGCGCTGACCAGTGCATAAGCACTCTGCTGAAAGGCGCCGTAGACCGGGTCCACATAGTACGAGCGGTTCTGCCAGTTGACGCCACCACCCACGGTCAGATCGCTCCACGCACCTTGCGGGGTGTAGCTGTTGAACAGCTTGAGGGTGGTGCGCGGCAAATGCGTATTGATCGAGGTGCCGCTGTCATCGCGCGCGGTGTAGTGCGAGGCGCCGAAGGTGGTGTTCCAGCTCTCGGTCACCCGCCCGGACACCTCGAAATCGAAGCCTTCGCTGACCACGCCGTTGGCGGCTTCATACGCCGACTCGCTGCTACCGGGGACGAAGCCGCCGGTGGCCACGCCCAGGTTGTCCTGCTCGATGCGGAACACCGCAAGCGAGGCGTTGAGCCTGTCGTCGAACCACGCTGCCTTGACGCCGGCTTCGTAGCCCTTGCCGGTCAACGGATCCAGGTAGCCGCCAGTGGCATCGCGCAGGGTCTGCGGGTTGAAGATTTCGGTGTAGCTGACGTACGTCGACCACACATCGTTGATGTCGTAGACCAGACCGGCGTACGGGGTGACTTCGGTCTGGCTGTCGGAGAACGGCGCCAGTCCCTGCGTGGCATCGAAGTTGCCGCCATCGATCTGCCAGTCGGTGTAGCGCGCGCCCACCAGCAACTTCAGCGAATCGGCCAGCGAGAAGCGCGCAGCCACGTAGGCCGCCTTCTGCTTGATGGTGCCGGTGCTCTGCACCGTGCGCGGGCTCCAGTTGGGTTCCGGGTAGGCACCGGTCCAGCCGAGGTAGCTGTCCAGCGGCGCCGGGAAATCGAAGGTGCCGTTATTGACGTACTCGCGGCGGTTGTAGCTGGCGCCGGCAACCAGCTGATGCTCGCGACCGAACATCTGGAACGGGCCTTCCGCATAGACGTCGGCGCCATCGGCCTTGCGCTCGGTCAGGTAGTTGCCCGAATACGGCACCACGCCGCCACCGGTGGCACGGTCGAAGCCGAAGATCGTATAGAACGGATAGAACAGGTGATTGGCCGCTTCGGTCTTCTCATGGCTCAGATTGGCCTTGAGGGTCCAGCCGTTGTCGAAGCTCTGCTGCAGGCTGGCGAAGGTGCGCTGCAGGCGCGTGTCCCAGAACGTCCAGTCGGCCGCCGGGTTGAACGAACGGTCATAGTTGGTGCGGGTGCCATCGCTGTAGAACAGCGGGAAGCCGCCCCAGGTGACATCGTTCGATTCCTTCTTCTGGTACTCGTAGCCCACGCTCAGCAAGGTGCTGTCGGTGAGGTCGGCATCGATAATCGCCGAGCCGATCTTCTTGCGCAGGCCGTAGCGGTCCATGTCGGACTCGCCGTCCTGGTACACGCCGATCACGCGCGCACGCACGGTACCTTCGGGGCTGAGCGGCACGGTGACATCGGCCACGCTGCGGGTCTTGTTGAAATCGCCACCGCCCACCGACACGGTGCCGGTGAAGTCGCGGCTGAGCGCATGCTTGCGCACCAGGTTGATCGAGGCCGACGGATTGCCCGAGCCGGTCAGCAGGCCGGTGGCGCCACGCACCACTTCGACGCGGTCGTACAGCGCCACGTCCAGCGCCGAATCGCCGTAGCTCCAGGCCTGCTCCATGTACGCCGGGATGCCGTCGAACTGGTAGTTGTCGATGTAGAAACCGCGCGCGTAGAACTCCAGCCGCTCGCTGTCGCTCTGCGCCACCGAGATGCCGGAGACGTTGTTGAGCACATCGGTGATGCTCTGCAGGTTCTGGTCGTCCATGCGGTCGCGGGTGATCACGGTGACCGACTGCGGGATCTCCCGCAGCGACAGGTTCATGCGCGTACCGGCGGTGGTCTTCTCCACCGTATAGCCCTTGGCCTGCTCGCCCTGCACGATGAGCCGGTCCAGGGTGGTGACCTCGGCATCGCCGGCCGGCGTTTCAGCCAGCGCCTGGCCTGCCGACAACGTGCACAGCGCGGCGAACACCGCATGCGACAGCGCGCGCGGACGCTGCGCAATGGGAAGAAGACGCATTACGGTAGGACGATTCATCACAGCTCCAGCACAGACAGTCGAGGGCACCGGTCGCGGCAAGGCTGCCCGACGGCGAGACAAGGGGGAGGACGTGCCACGCGACCGTGGCAACGCGCCATTTTAATGGGAATGATTTACATTTTAAACAGGTAATTCAGGCCGCCCTGCATCGCGATAGCGGGGAGCGAACGCCACAGCGGCCTCCGGCCGCGACCCGGCGGGCAAACGCCTGCGCACCGGCCACCCGGGCGACGCGCGCTGAGGAAGCCGCCTGCATGCCACCAGGCACGTCGGCTTGCCCGGCCTTGCGGGCACGTTCGGCCAGGTGATCCTCACGCAACACGCCAGGCACCTTCCCACCCCCGCAAGAACCGCGGTTTCCCCGACCGAGGCGATACGTATATGCAAGGTCGCCACGTGCAGCGCAAACAAAAACGCCGGCTTTCGCCGGCGTTTCATTGGAAGCCACTCGGCGCTTCTACAGCGCCTTTGCCGCCTGCACCACATGCTCGGCGGTGATCTTGAAGTACGCGTACAGCTGATCGGCCGGTGCCGAGGCGCCGAAGGTGTCGATACCGACCACATCGCCATCCAGGCCCACGTACTTGCGCCAGAAGCCGGTCACGCCCGCTTCCACCGCCACGCGCTTGCGCACCGCATTGGGTAGCACCGACTCGCGATAGGCCGCATCCTGGCGATCGAACACATCGGTCGACGGCATCGACACCACGCGCGTCTTCAGCCCGGCCGCGTCCAGGGTCTGCTTGGCTTCCACCGCCAGACCGACTTCCGAACCGGTGGCGATCAGGATCACGTCGGGCGTGCCGCCTTCGGCATCGGCCAGCACATAACCGCCGCGCTCGATCAGCTTGAGCTGCTCGGCGCTGCGCGGCTGGTGCTGCAGGTTCTGGCGACTGAACACCAGGCAGCTCGGGCCGTCCTTGCGGGTGATGGCGGCCTTCCAGCTCACCGCCGATTCCACCGCATCGCCCGGGCGCCACACATCGTTGTTGGGGATGTAACGCAGCGAGGCCAAGTGTTCCACAGGCTGATGGGTCGGGCCGTCCTCACCCAGGCCGATCGAGTCGTGCGTGTACACGTGGATGGCATGGGCCGGATTCAACGCGCTCATGCGCACGCCGTTGCGCGCGTAATCGCTGAACACCAGGAAGGTGGCGTCGAACGGAATGAAGCCGCCATGCAGCGCCAGGCCGTTGGCGATGGCGGTCATGCCGAACTCGCGCACGCCGTAATAGACGTAGTTGGCATCCGGATCATCGGTGGCCACCGACTTGCTGGCCTTCCACAAGGTCAGGTTGGAATGCGCCAGGTCGGCCGAACCGCCGATCAGTTCCGGCAACAACGGCGCGAACGCTTCGATCGCCAGCTGCGAGGCCTTGCGCGAGGCGATGGTCTGGCCGTCCTGCTGCGCCTTGGCGATGTAGGCATCGGCCTGGGCGATGAAGTCGGCCGGCAGCTCGGCGTGCGAGCGGCGGGTCAGCTCGGCAGCTTCGGCCGCGTACTGCTTGCCGTACTTGTCGAACAGCTGCTCCCACTCGGCCTGACGCAGCGTGCCGGTGCCACCTGCGCGCCAGCCGGCGTAGATTTCTTCGGGAATCTCGAACGGGCCGTACGGCCACTCCAGCGCCTTGCGGGCGCCCTCGAGTTCTTCCTTGCCCAGCGGCGCGCCGTGCGAGGATTCCTTGCCGGCCTTGCTCGGTGCGCCGAAGCCGATCTTGGTGCGGCAGCAGATCAGCGTGGGCTTGTCGGTGTTCTCCAGCGCGGTCTCGATGGCGGCCTTGATCTTCTCGGCGTCGTGTCCGTCCACATCGCGGATCACATGCCAGCCATAGGCCTCGAAGCGCTCCGGGGTGTTGTCGCTGAACCAGCCGGCGGTGTTGCCGTCAATGGAAATCTGGTTGTTGTCCCAGAACGCGACCAGCTTGCCCAGGCCCCAGGTGCCGGCCAGTGAGGCGGCTTCATGGGAAATGCCCTCCATCATGCAGCCATCGCCCATGAACACCCAGGTACGGTGGTCGACGATTTCCAGCTCCGGGCGGTTGTAGCGCTGCGCCAGCAACTTCTCGGCCAGCGCGAACCCGACCGCATTGGCGAAGCCCTGCCCGAGCGGGCCGGTGGTGGTCTCCACGCCGGGGGTTTCGCTGCGCTCAGGGTGACCGGCAGTCTTGCTGTGCAGCTGACGGAACTGCTTGAGCTGCTCGATCGGCAGGTCGTAGCCAGACAGGTGCAGCAGCGCGTACTGCAGCATCGAGCCGTGGCCGTTGGACAGCACGAAACGGTCGCGGTTGAACCACTGCGGGTTGTTCGGGTTGTGCCGGAAGAAATCGTTCCACAGCACTTCGGCGATATCGGCCATGCCCATCGGCATGCCGGGATGGCCGGATTTGGCGGCTTCGACCGCATCGGCGGCGAGAAAACGGATGGCGTTGGCCAGCTGGCGGCGGGTGGGCTGGGTCATGGGCGTCTATGGAAGCGGAGGGGAACACCGCTGGAAGCGGAGACGCTTATTCTCCCACAGAGCGCGTCAGGGAGCCGGGATTGGGGATTCGGGATTCGGGATTGGTGAAGCCGGAGCCGACCTTGGCAGACTCGTCCGCTGGAAGCGATGCAATCAGTGTCAGACACCGTCGCAACATCGCAAGAACCAACCTGGCGCCTGACGATCGCAGCCCGCTGTGACGAATCCCCAATCCCGACTCCCTACTCCTCGCCCTTGGCAACCAAGGTCGTCAGCGCCAGATCGCCGGTCACGTTCAGCGCCGTCCGGCACATGTCCAGGAAATGATTGACGCCCAGGATCATGCCGATGCCGACCGGGTTGACCCCGACCATCGCGCAGATCAGCGCCACCACCGGCAGCGAGCCGGACGGCACGCCGGCGGTACCGATGCCACCCAGGATGCAGACCAGCATCACCATGAACTGCTGGCCGATGCTCAGGTCCACGTTGAAGAACTGCGCCAGGAAGATCACCGTCACCCCTTCGAACAAGGCAGTGCCGTTCTGGTTGGCGGTGGCGCCCACGGTCAGCACGAAACGCGACACCCGCGGCGGCAGGCCCATCTCGTCGGCCACGCGCAGGGCGGTCGGCAGGGTCGCGTTACTGGAGGCGGTGGAGAACGCCATCATCGTGGCCTCCTGGGTCTGCCTGAAGAAGCCGATCGGCGAACGCCCGGCAAACTTCACCGCCAGCCCGTAACTGACCACCATGTGCAGGCCCAGCGCCAGCACCACCACGCCCACATAAGCGCCCAGGCGGATCAGCAGATCAAAGCCGAACAGCGCGGCCAGATTGAACATGAAACAGGCCACCGCATACGGCGCCAGGCGGATCACCAAGCCGATCAGGGTCATCGAGATTTCGAAGATGCCCTCGATGCCGCGCTTGAGCGTGGCCACTTTTTCGTCGGCGGTCAGCACCATGCCCACGCCGAACATCACCGCAAAGAACATCAGCGACAGGATCGCGCCGTTGCTTGACGCGGCAGCGATCACGTTGCTGGGCACGATCGACAACAGCATGTCCATGCCCTGCGGCTGGGTGCCGGAGCTGGAGATGATCTCGCGGGTGCGTTCGGCGTTCTGCTGGATCAACTGGTTGGCCAGCTGCGGGTCCACGCCGGCACCAGGCTTGAGCGCATTCACCAGCACCAGCCCCAGCAACACCGCCACGCCGGACAGCACGACGGTGTAGCCCAGGGTGCGCCAGCCCACGCGCCCGAGCGCACGGATGTCGCCCATCTCGGAAATGCCCATCACCAATGCCGAAAACAGCAGCGGCACGATCAGCATGAAGATCAGATTGAGGAAGATCTGCGAGAACGGCGTGGTGACGTACTTGGTGACCACGCGCACCCAGTCGGCATCGCTGCCGGCCAGGTAGTAGACGGCCAGACCCAGCAGCAGACCGACGGCGAAGCCAATGCCCATCTTCCAATGCAGGGGCAGGCCCGGGCGGCGTGCGGCGGGGGATGCAGTCATCTGGTCGGGCCTTGATCTGGACACAAGCCCCGGAGCTTAACAAACGCCATCGAAGCGGCCACCTACCCGGCCTGCCGCGGTGCGCCTGCCCGAGGGTAGGTGCACCTCCACGTCAGCCGATACGGGCGCTGGAGCGTTCAACACATCTGGCGCGCTCATTGTGGGGCGGGCACAGCCGATATTTGGAACTGCCTGTACCGAGGCGCGATGCCCAAACGCCTTTGGGACGCCGTGGAATCCGGCCATGAGCTCTTGCTTGCAACCGTGCACACCGACCATCCCGACGGGTCCTTGCCCGCTCACCGTCGCGGGACCTTACGCGGCATGGATGCCGCGTAAGAGCCTACAGGGACGTACTTGCGGCGTGTCCCGCGAGGGTGGGCGGGCAAGGGCCCTGCAGCGAAGTCACAGACCCAACGCCTCGCTTCAGGCTGCACAGGTGAAGAAGTCAGAATGCAACCGGAATCAACACGTCAACGCGAGGCGCAGCATGCTGTTCATGAAGGACCTGCCCCTGTCCCCGCTGCCGATGCAGCGAAACCGATCAAGGCGCCGGCGGATACAGCGGCGCCAAGACCTCCGGCTCCGCAGCTGTGGCATGTCGCCAACGCGGGCCTTTGGCAAAGGCCTCGCGCAATGCCGAACGTGCACTGGTCACGTCGCCATCGCCGCCCCAGCGGGCGCGCTGCATCTGCGCCACCGCCGCCTGCTGCGCCGGGTCGCTCAACGCTGCCAGCACGCTGTCGATATCGGTAACGCCGGCCATGCCGCACAGCACCGCGGCCACGTCGTCCATGCCGCCGGTATCGAGCGCGCGTCGCAGCTCGGCCACACCGTGCGTCACACGCCGGCCGGGCGCAGCTGCATCGCTGGCATTGATCACCGGCGCGCCGTGCGAACCGCCCCGACGCCGTAACAAGGCCCACACCAGGGTGGCAATCCACAGCAGCGCAAAGCCGATCGCCGCAGCGATCCAGCCCCAAGGCCGTTGCGTGGCCGCAGCCTGCTGCAGACTCAGCGTGCCAGCCGCAACGGTTGGCGCAGCGTTATCCGGTGATGGATTGGCTGCAGGCGTTGGCGCGGGCGCCGCAAACGCGCCGCTGCCTGCCGCCACGTCCAGTGTGAGGTCCGGCAACGCCGCGGTCTTGGCTGCCGCCGCACCCACATCCCACCACGCCACCTGCAAGCCGGGCACCACCAGCGGGCCGGCGCGGTTGGGCACGATCGAATAGCGGCGGGTCAGCCGCAGCTGCGGCGAGCCATCCACGAAGCGTTCTTCGTATTGCGGCGGCTCGGCGAACACCTGCGCGTCGGGCACGCTCGGGGTCGGCAATTCGGGGAACTGCGCCTGGGTGGCGCCGCGTGCGCTGGCCTCCACCACGAGCTGTGCCGCTTCACCGGCGGTGGCGAGCTGCGGCGTGGTCGTATACCGCAACTGCAGGCTGCGCAGCGGCAACCACGGCTGCGGCGCGTTGGCCGGTTGTGCGCGTACCTGCAGCGGGATGCTGGCGCTGCGTGCGCTCAGCTCGCCGTTGCCACGACCAAAATAGTCGTCGAAGAAGCCGCCGACCGAGCGACCATTGAAGCGCGCCGACGGCAACACCAGCCGGCCGCTGCGCTCGGGCACCAGCAGATAGCGCCGCTCGACCACGTTGTATTGGCGGTTATTGAGTACCTTGACCGAACTGACGTCGTCGCCGATGCGCTGCAGCGATGCACCATCGGGCGCTTCCAGATCCAGCTCGCCGGACGCCAGCTGCGTGGCGAAATACAGCCGCACCACCACGCCCACACTTTGCTGCACATAGGGCTGCGGATCGTCCACCTGCGTCTGGACGAAGGCATCCTCGTTGCCTTGCGCCGCCGCTGCTGCGCCTGACGCGCTGCTGCCGGCATCGCTTGCCGACGCGCCCACCTGCAACCGCAACGGTTCGGTGCGCTCGTTACCCACGCGGATCGCCGGCACGATCAGCTCGCCGCTCTTGCGCGGCGTCAGCACCACACCGAACAGCGCGCGCACCGTCACCGACCCATTGGTCACCTGCATCTGCTGGTTGGCGCTCTTGGCCCCCAGCGCGAAATCGTTGCGCAACGGCGTGTAATCCGGATCGACACCGCGTTGATCGGTTTCGATATTCAGCATCACCACGTCGCCGGCATTGGCGCTGTCGCGGTCCAGCCACGCGCGCGTGACGGCACCCACCGGTGCACAGGAGAGCAGCATCACGCTGGTCAACATGCCGATCGCCGCGCGGCGCAAATGGTGTGTGCCGATCATCGTCCGTCCCGTTGCCTGCGTTCGTGTTCCAGCCTGAATTTGGTGCGCAGCAGGCTGCCCGGATCATCCGGCACCCGCCGCAACCAGGCATCCACTGCCTGGCGTTGCTCGCGTTGCTCCGGCGTTTCATTCGCCGATGCCGCAGCAGCCTGCTTGCCGTTTGCATCGGCGCCCTTGTCGCCAGCCTGCGCCATCGCCTGCTGCATCTTTTGCCGCTGCGCGGCATCGGCCTGCTGCTGCGCCTTGGCATCGGCCGATTGCGGCGCTGCGTCCTGCTTGCTCTGCTCGCCCTGGCCGTTTTTGGACTGCTGGTTCTGCGAGGCTGCGTCCTGCGGCGTCTGTGCAGACGGCTGATCCTTGCCGTCCTGTTTGCCTTGCGCATCCTGCTTGCCTTGCCCGTCCTGGCCAGGCTTTGGATCGTTCTGCTTGTTCTGCCCGGACTGATTCTGGCCGGAGCCGTTCTGACCGGATTGTTTCTGGTCGTCGGACTGGCCCTTGCCGTCCTTGCCCTTGCCGTCTTTATTGTTCTGCTGCTGACGCTTGCGCGCCGCCTCCACCGCCGCACGATTGGCGATGGCGTCGGGCTGATCCGGATGTTGCTTGAGTGCCCGGTCGTAAGCTGCAATCGCTTCGTCGTACTGGCCCTGCCTGGCCAGCGCGTTGCCGAGGTTGTACAAACCCTCATCGGTGGGCACATTTTCGAAGGCTTTTTGTGCCGCGGCGAAATCGCCCTTGCGATACGCCTGCACGCCGGCATCCAGGCGTTGCTGCTGCACCTGATCGGCGCGTTGCCACAAGGTGCCGTCGGCAGCATGCGCGGGTTGGGCCAATGGCAACACGCACACCAGGGCCAGGATCGCCACAACCGTACGCCGCCGGAACGCCAGCAGTGCCAACAGCATCACCGGCAGCAGCAGCCAGTAGCCCTCGTCCAGCCAGGTCTTGCCGCCGGTGGACTCGGCAGCTTCATCGGCCAGCGGCTGTTGCGCCGGATCGAGCACACCCAGCGCACGCAGGTCCGTATCGTCGGCGGTGATGCGCGCATAGCGACCACCGCCCTGCCCGGCAAGATCGCGCAGGCTGCCTTCATCCAGCCGTGTCTGCGCAATCTCACCGGTCGTGGTGCGATAGGCCGCGCCGCGCGTGCTCCCCACGCCGAGCGCGGACACGCTGAATCCACGCGAGCGCGCCAACCGTGCAGAACTTCCGGCCGCGCGATCGGCGCTGTCGCTGACCAGCAGGATGTCGCCCTGCTTGAAACCCGCCTGCAGCAGCAACTGCGTGGCCGCGTCGATCGCCGCATCGGCGCGTTTGCCGTCCACCGGCATCACCGATGGCGACAGCGCATCCAGGAACAACGCCACATTGGCGGTGTCTTCGGTCAACGGCGCAACGGTGAAACTCTCGCCCGCATAGACCAGCAATGCGACTTCGCCACCGGCCCGCTTGCGCAACAACGTGGCCAACTTGGCCCGCGCCTGCAGCAGACGCGATGGTGGCAGGTCGTTGGCGGTTATGCTGGAAGACAGATCCAGCGCCACCACCAGCGGCATGCTGGAGTGATACACCGGCCGCTCGGTCTGCCGCCAGCTCGGCCCGGTCATCGCCAGCACCGCCAGCGCATAGGTCAGCGCAGCCAGTACGAATCCCAGCCATCCCCGCCGACTGCCGGACACCAGCAGGGTCGGCAACAGATGGGCATCCACGCTTTGCCGCCACACGTCCGCAGCGCGTCGACGCAACTGCCACAGCACTGCCGCCGGCACGATTGCCAACAGCGCCCACAGCAGACCCGGGCGCAGCAGATGCAGCGACTGCAGCCAGCCTGCCAGTTCGGTCAGCGCGTTCATCGCCATCTCCGCGGCAACACATAGGCCAGCAGCGCAATCACGATGGCAGCGCCCAACGGCCAGTAATAGCGTTCCACGCGCGGCTGCACCGAGGGGCCGAGCGCCTTGACCGGCTCCAGCCGATCCAGCTCGGCATAGATGCCTGCCAGTTCTTCGGTATCGCGGGCACGGAAAAAGCGTCCACCGGTTTGCGCGGCGATCTTGCGCAAGCCGTCTTCGTCGATATCGTCGTTGCCCGTGGCCGGAATCGGCACGCCGAACAACGAATAGCCGCCATTGCCGCCGAAGGCGATCGTATGCACGCGCACGCCTTCGGCCTTGGCAAGCTCGGCGGCCTTGAGCGGATTGAGCACGCCTGCGGTGTTGACGCCGTCGGTGAGCAACACCACCACGCGCTGGCCCTGCTTCTGTTCGCGCAGCCGTTTGACCGACAACGCGATCGCATCGCCGATCGCCGTCTCGCGCCCGGCCAGTCCCACCACGCTGTCGGCCAACTGGTCGCGTACCGAGGTCAGGTCGGCGGTCAACGGCGTCAACGCGTAGGCGCGCTGACCGAACACCAGCAAGCCGACCCGATCGCCGTCGCGACGATCCAGAAAGTCCGACAACACCGCCTTGGCGGCGGTTAGGCGATCCACCACATTGCCGCCGAGCACCATGTCCGGCTCACTCATGCTGCCGGACAGATCCACCGCCAGCATCATCTGCCGCGCCTCGCGCGGCGGCTGGATCACATCGCCCAATTGTTGCGGGCGCGCAAGCGCCGCGCACAGGAAAAACCAGCCCAGCCAGGCAAGCCAGCGCGGCACCCGCAGTACCGGTGCCCTGTTTGCCTGTGCAACTGCATGCAGTTGATCGGCGTAAGGCACGCGCAGCGCCGCGGTATCGGCGCTGCGCTGCGGCCAGAACCACATCAGTAACGGCAGCGGCATCAACCACCATGCCCACGGCCATGCGCAGTGCGCCAGCGCATCCTGCCACTGCGACCATTGCAGCCAGTTCATCGCCGGCCTCGCATCAGACTCAGAAACCGCTGCCGCACCAGCGCCTGCACCGCATCCAGATCGGTCACCGCCGGCGTGCGTTGAAAACCGCCGTCCAGCAGCGCGCGCCCCGGTCCCTGCGAAAAGGCCTGCGTCTTGCTCTTGTGCCCGTCCAGAAACTGCAGCCATGCCTCGCCCTGCAGCCGGTCGGCCTGCGCATCGACGCTGCGCGCTGCGCGTCGCAGCAACACCGACAACGCGGCCAGACGCTGCGCAGGAGTCGTTGCGCGCTGCAGCTCGGCATCGAATGCCGCCAGCCAGCGCCGCTGCTGCTGACGACGGCGACGCCACCACCACCATGCGCTGCCAAGCACCAGGACCACTGCCGCGATCACCAGCCACCAGCCCGGCGCCAGCGGCCACCACGACGGCGACGGCGGCAGATGGACATCGCGTAGCGGCAGCGATTGCGGCGACATCGTCATCGGCTCCGCACGGCGCTGCTGCCGCCCAACCAGGCATCGCTGGCGTCGTCGGTGGACAGCCGATGCAAGCGCACACCGCGTGCCTGCAGGACCGCGGTCAATTGTTCCAGCGGCGCCACGAATTCGGCCTGCCAACGCGCGCGTCCGGCCTGCGTGGACAGATCGATCGCGATGCGCTCGCCGCGCACATCGAAGCTGAGTGCGCGGGCCGGTGGCGCCAGCTCCAGCGGGTCGACCAGCACGATCACCACCACCTCGTGATGCAAGGCCAGGCCCGACCAGCGCGTGGCAGAAATCCTGCTGGCGCTGCGCGCATCGGCCAGCACGGTCAGCCGCGCACCCGGGCGCAGCAGCCGCGCGGCATGGTCCAGTGCCACCTCCAGGCCCGCATCGCCGGACGGCGGCTGCGTGTACCAGCGCGCCAACGCATCCAGCACCGGCAACACGCCGCGTTGACCCGAGCGCGGTGCAATCGGCGCTTCGCTGGCAGTGCCACGCAGCGCGGCGATCCGGTCGCCCTGCCGCTGCGCCAGCCACGCCGCGACGGCGCCGGCACGGGCGGCCTGTACCGATTTGTAGCGCACCCGCGTGCCGAAGAAGAGCGCCGGTGCGGTATCGGCCACAATCAGGCTCAAGCGTTCGCGCTCGGCCTGGAACAATTTGGTGTGCGCGCGCCCGGTACGCGCGGTGACGCGCCAGTCGATATGCCGCGCATCGTCGCCGGCCACGTACTCGCGCGACTCGGCGTATTCCATCCCGCGCCCACGCGTTGCCGCCGGCACCGGCCCCACCAGCCCGTGGCGGCCACGCCCTGGCTGCCCGCGATGGGTCGTGGTGCCACGCAGCGCGATCAGCTCCGTCAGCGTCGGCCGCAGTCCATCGCCGGCGATCGACGCCGGAGCGGTGACAGGGGAAGAAGACGGCATCGAAGACATCGGATTCTGGTCAGAGGACGGCATACCTCGGCGACACGCTACCCGATCAGGGCAGCGGAATCTTTTCCAGCAAGGCGGCGACCAGACGCTCGCCATCCCAGCCTTCGGCAGTGGCTTCGTAGCTGGGCAGCACGCGATGACGCAGCACATCCGGCGCAATTGCGCGGATATCGTCCGGGGTCACGTAGTCGCGCCCGGCCAGCCATGCACGCGCCCGTGCGCAGCGCTCCAGTGCGATCGACCCACGCGGGCTCGCGCCCCAGGCAATCCGCCGCGCCAATGCCGGGTCGTAGCGCTGCGCATCGCGCGACGCGAGCACGATCTCGATCAGGTAGCGCTCCAGCTGCGGCGCCAGATGCACGTCCAGCACCACCCGACGCGCGGCAAAGACATCTTCCAGCGGGATCTTGTCGGGTACCGGCTCGTGCTTTTCCAGGGTGTCGCGCGCGGCCTCACGTGCCAGACGCAGGATCTCCGCCTCGGCATCGGCCTGTGGGTAGCCGATACGCACGTGCATCAGGAAGCGATCCAGCTGCGCCTCGGGCAACGGGAACGTGCCTTCCTGCTCGATCGGGTTCTGCGTGGCCATCACCAGGAACAGCTGCGGCAGCGCATAGGTATGCCGCCCGACGGTGACCTGACGCTCACCCATCGCCTCCAGCAGTGCCGACTGCACCTTGGCCGGCGCGCGATTGATCTCGTCGGCCAGCAGGATCGGATGGAAGATCGGCCCGGGCATGAACTCGAACCGGCTGTCCTGCGGCCGCCAGATCTCGGTGCCGGTCAGATCGGAGGGCAGCAAGTCGGGGGTGAACTGTACCCGCGCGAAATCCGCCTCCAGCCGCGAGGCCAGCGCGCGGATCGCGGTGGTCTTGGCCAGCCCGGGCGCGCCCTCGACCAGCAGGTGCCCGTCGGCCAGCAGGGCGATCAGCAATCGTTCGACCAGCGCGGACTGGCCCACGATGCGCTGCGCCAGCGACTCGCGCAGCAGGGTGAATTGACGATGCAACCGGTCCTGGGCGGGCGCGGCAGCGGCTTCTGGGGGCAACAGCGGCGGTGCGTTCATAGGACCAGTGTGACCGATTCGAATGTAATTGGTTCACTACGAAGCGGAAAGATGTTCAGTGAGTGACCGGGTTCATGCTCTCCACGGCCGGCCACACCGTGGGTGAATATCCCGGTGAACATCGCAGGCGGGCTTGAGTGATAGACATCTGGATGGATGAGGCGCGCATGCCACCTGGCGCAGATGACGTTTGCATGCGCCATGGGCATCACTCGAGCAGACCTGGAAAAGAAGAAGGCCGCTTTCGCGGCCCTCTTTTCTCATGGGTTGCGCTTATTGCGCTGCGCTTGCCACTCGCAACACCTTCGGAGTGACGAAAACCAGCAACTCAGCCTTTTCCTTGCTGCGCCCACGCTTCTTGAACAGATTGCCCAGGAACGGGATGTCTCCCAGGAACGGCACCTTCGACACGCTCTCACGGTCCGTGAATTCGTACACACCGCCGATCACCACCGTCTCGCCATCGGCCACCAACACTGCCGTATTGACTTCCCGGCGATTGATTTCCGGCACGGTGCCGTATTGCGGCAAGGTAATGAAGCGTGCCACTTCGTCCTTTTTAACATTCATGTTCAGGAAAACGCGGTTGTCATTGGTAATCGTCGGCGTCACCTTGAGTTCAAGCAGAACTTCTTTGAACTGCACATTGGCCTGCGACCCGCCACCTGCAGCGCCCGCGCCACTGATGGTCACGTAGCCGATTTCGCGGCCCTGCTTGATCACACCCTCACGCTGGTTGGCGGTCACGATACGCGGATTGGAAACGACTTCGCCGCGCCCTTCTTCCTGCATCGCCGACAGCTCGATATCCAGGTTGAAGTGGGAACCCAATAGGGTGTAGGCGAGACCTGCTGCGCCGCTGTTCGTGAAGCCGCCAGCCCCAAGATCGACGTTCAGCCCGGACGGAAACAGATGCGCCGGCAACGTCGTCTGTGTGCCGCCATTAGCGCGTTCCAGAGCAGCTTGCGCAGAGGTGTTGAGGTAGTTGACGTTACTTTCCAGCGAGCCACTCAAAATGCCCCGCCCCGTCGCACCGGTGACTCCAAACCGCGCACCTAAGTCACGTGCAAACGTATCGGTCGCGATCACGATGCGGCTTTCGATCAGCACCTGATCCACCGGCCGATCGATATGCGAAATCAGCTCGCGCATCTGCGCGACCTTCTTTGGAATATCGCTGATCATCAGGGTGTTGGTGCGTTCGTCGGCAACCAGGCGTCCGCGAGGCGACAAAAATCCGTTGTCCTGCTGCCCTGCGCCGCCTTGTCCACCCTGACCACCACCACCGCCACCAATCCCCTTGGCCTCCGTCAGCGCTTTGAAGATCACGGCCGCATTGTGGTAGTTGATCTGCACGTAATCGGTGATCAGATCCTCGCGGTTCTCGATCGCGATGCGGGCGTCTTCCTTGTCCTGCTCGAACTTGGCCAGCTCCGGCTGCGGGGCGACCCACACCACGCCGCCGTCGCGGCGCTTGTCCAGGCCCTTGGCGCGCAGCACGATGTCCAGCGCCTGGTCCCACGGCACGTTCATCAGGCGCAGCGTGACATTGCCCTGCACGGTATCGGAGGCGACGATATTGAGGTTGGATTCCTCGGCGATCAGCTGCAGCACGGTGCGTACCGGCACGTCCTGAAAGTTGAACGTCACCGGGCGGCCGCTGTAACCGCGCGCAGCGATCTGTGCGGCGGCCTGGGTGACGGCTGCGGCGCTGACGCCACCGACCGCAGGCTGGCCCTTGCGCGGAGTGATTTCGACCACGTATTCGTTGCCGGTCTGGTAGGCCAGCGAATCGAACGCGCCCTTGGTCGACAGCACCAGCTGCGACCCCGAGCCCGACGGCTTGACCTCGACGCGCTGCACCGGCGTTGCAAAGTCGGTGACGTTGAGCGGGCGCTGCAGTTCGGCAGGCAGGCGTGCGTTGCTGATGTCGACCAGCACGTTGTCGCCCTGCGTGCGCAGATCCGGGCTGGCGCCCTGGCCGTCGAACTGCAGGATCAGACGGCCAGCGCCATCCTCACCACGTTTGAAATCGATCTTGGACACCGCCAGGCTCGCCGGAGCGGTCTTGGCCGGGTCCTGCACAGGCTGCTTCAGTGCCGCCGCCGAGAACGCGCTACCGCTCGCCAGCGCCAGCGCGAACCCCATCGCGCAGGCCTGGAATACCGCGTGGCGTCGAACCGGACGCAGCCGCCGGGCATTGGAAAACGTCATCGTGCTATCCCCTATCACTTTATTGATCATCCAATGCGAGCGCGGCCGGCCGTTCAAGCCATCCGCCCGCACCGTCCGGCACAAGTTCAATCAGCTCGATGCGGTCTTCGTAGACCCCGGTGACCCGGCCATCGCTCTGTCCCAGATACACGCCCGGCCGCACCCGGTAGGTCACCTTGTCGGGTGCCATGACCAGCGCAACCAGGCCCGAGCCACCGCCAATGGTCCCCACCATGTCGAGGGCGTCGAGCGGATAGGCTTCCAACGGCTCCTTGCGCCGGTTCGGATCCGGACGCGTGCCGTTGCCGCCTTCGGCGCTGACCCAGGCATCGCTGAACGGGTCGCGCATCGACTGCGCCGCATATTCGAACGTCTCGAACTGCTGCATCACCGGCAATGGCTCCAACGGCGGCGCCGGCCGTGCGCGCACTTCGGCGACCCAGGCTTCCAGGTTCGGCGCATCGCCCGGTGTGCTGGTCACCCCGCGCGTACACGCCGGCAATACAGCAATTAACGCCACGCAGGACAGGATCTTGAGCAGTTTCATGGTCATTGGCCGCCCTTCTTCGCAGCGTCGGCCGCGGCCTTCTCCTGCTCTGCCATTTCCTCATCGTCAAGATAACGATAGGTCTTGACCGTGCCGGACAGTTCCAGCGCCCCGCGCGGGGTGATGCCGGCCTTGGGGTCCCTCGGCTTGAGGTTGATGTCGTGCATGGTCAGGATCACCACGCGCGGCAACGACGCCACACCGCTGACGAAGGCACCGAACTGGTGATAACTGCCCACCATGCGCAAGGCGATCGGCTTTTCGGCGTAGAACTCCTTCGGCGATTCCGGGCCCGGCTGGAACAACTCGTTGGACAGGCCGCTGGACAGCGCGGTCTGCGAGATGTCGATGATCAGATCCGGCATTTCGGTCTTGCTGGGCAGCTGCCGCAGCATCTGCTGCAGTACCTGCTCCATCTGCGCGAGCTGCTGCTTGAGCGGCTCCAGATTCACCGCGCGGCCCTGCTGGGTCTCGAACTCGGTGCGCAGCTGCGTTTCTGTGCCTTCCAGGCCTTCGAGTTCATCGCGCTTGCCGCTGATCAACAGGAACCAGGCCAGCACCATGATGAACAGGCCGACCACCACGCAGAACACGATGCGTGCCTGCTGCGGCCAGCCGCCGATGTTGTTGAAATCCAGATCGCTGAGCTTGAATGCTTTCTTACTCATGACGCCGCCCCCTCCTGCGGCCGATTGGCGGACGCCGGCGCTGGCTGCACGGGTGCAGGAGCAGCGGCCGGCGACGTGGCAGGCGCAGGTGCTGCAGGTGCCGCCGCTGGCGCGCCCGCAGGGGCCGTACCGGCTGGCGTTGCACCCGGCGCTTGCGCATCGACCGGTGCGGTGCCGTTCTTGTCGGCCTCGTTCGGATTGGCCAGCTTGACCTTGAGCGTGAACACGTACGGCAGCGTCTTGGTGTCCATCGACGGTCCCGCGGGCTGCCCAGCCTTGTCCTGGCTCTTGGCCTCGATGATCGACAGGTCCGGATTGGTCATCCAGCCCGAGCCTTCCAGGTTGCGCATATAGGTACTGACGCGCGCGTTGGACTGCGAACGCCCTTCCAGGGTCAGGATGTCGCCGTCCTGCTTAATGTTGGTCAAGGCCACGCCATCGGGGATGGTGCGCACCAGCGAATCGAACAGATGCACCATCTGCGAGCGATTGGCCTGCAGTTCCTCGATCACCTTCTTGCGGGCGAGCAGGCGGTCCTTCTTCTTGTCGAGCTCCTTGATCTCTTCGTTCTGCGCCTTGACCTTGTCGATCTCGGCGGTCAGGAACGCATTGCGCTCGGTCTGGCCGCTGATCTGCGCGTCGTAGTAGAACCAGATCAGGACCGACAGCAGCACGCCGCCCAACGCGGCGAAGCCCAGCATCGAATAGAACTCACGCTCGCGCGCCTTCCGGCGCTCGGCACGCCAGGGCAAAAGATTGATTCTTGCCATCAGTCAAAGCTCCTCAGGGCCAGGCCGGTGGCGATCATCAATGCAGGCGCATCCAGCGCCAGCGCGTGGGCCTGGACCTTCGGGCCCAGCGTCATCTGCGCAAGCGGGTTGGCGACCACGGTGGTCACGCCGAGCTGCTCTTCCACCATTTCCGGCAAGCGCGACAGCGCAGCGCAGCCGCCGGCCAACACGATGCAGTCGACGCGATTGAATTCGCTGCCCGCGTAGAAGAACTGCAGCAAGCGGCTGATCTGCTGCACCGTCGCCTCCTTGAACGGCTCCAGCACTTCGACCTCGTAGCTCTCCGGCAAGCCGCCCTGACGCTTGGCCAGGCCGGCCTCCTCGTAAGTCAACCCGTAACGGCGCATCACCTCGTCGGTGAGCTGCTTGCCGCCGAAGACCTGCTCGCGGCTATACAGGCTGCGACCGGAGCGCAGCACGCTCAGCGTGGTCATGGTCGCGCCGATGTCCACCAGCGCAACCACCGCATCGGCGGCCACCGGCAACTCGCTGGCGACCAGGGCGAAGGCGTTCTCGACCGCGAAGGCCTCCACGTCCATGACCTTGGCGGTCAGGCCACCGAGTTCCAACGCGGACTGGCGCAGTTCCACATTCTCAGAGCGCGAGGCCGCCAGCAGCACCTGGACCATGTCCGGGCTGTTGGGCATCGGGCCGAGCACCTCGAAGTCGAGATTGACTTCCTCGATCGGGTACGGAATGTAGTTGGTGGCTTCCAGTTCGACCTGGGCTTCCAGATCGCTGTCGTCCAGATCGGCCGGCATCGGAATCAGCTTGGTGATCACCGCCGACCCGGCCACCGCGGCTGCGGCGTTCTTGGCCTTGCTGCCGGAACGGTTGATGGCGCGACGAATCGCTTCGCCGACCGCCTCGACCTCGACGATGTTCTTTTCCACGACCGCATTCGGCGGCAACGGTTCCACCGCGTAATGCTCCACGCGGAAACGGTTCCCGCTGCGCGACAGCTGCAAGAGCTTGACCGCAGTGGAACTGATATCGACACCAATCAGTGGCGATTGACTCTTGGGTAGAAGCCCCACGGAAACTCCCCTGCCGATGGGCACTTGGACGCTTGTCTGCGCCCTCGTATTAATAATTAAATTTTAACAGGTGACAAGCCCTTCACGCGCATGGCAATGGCCCCGCGACGTGACCCCAGTGCTGTTTCCTGCGATCCCCAGAGTTCGGCCCCAGCCAAACCCGGCGTCATCTATACTCTGTGACCAAGAAATCTGCAATCGGAATCTCTCTTACATGCCCCGTATTCGCCGTTGGCTGGGCTGGATCCTGGCCGCGTTCGTGGTGCTCGCCCTGCTTGGCGCTATTGCTGCCGGCGGCCTGTATTACGCCATTTCCTCCAAGTTGCCGGACGTGCAGTCGCTCAAGCAGGTCGAGCTGCAGGAGCCGATGTACGTCTATTCCAGCGACGGCCGCCTGATGGCCGTCTATGGCGAGACCCGGCGCTACCCCATCCAGATGAAGGACGTGCCGCTGCGCCTGAAGCAGGCCTTCCTGGCGACGGAGGATGCGCGCTTCTACGAACACGGCGGCGTGGACTACAAGGGCATCGCCCGTGCGGTGTGGCTGCTGGCCAGCACCGATGCCAAGCGCGTGCCGGGTGGTTCGACCATCACCCAGCAGGTGGCACGGCAGTTCTTCCTCAGCTCCGAATACAGCTACACCCGCAAGCTCGCCGAGATCCTGCTGGCGCGCAAGATCGAGAGTGAGCTGAGCAAGGACGAGATCTTCGAGCTGTATCTCAACAAGAGCTTCTTCGGCAATCGCGCCTACGGCGTGGGTGCTGCGGCCGAGTACTACTACGGCAAGAAGATGAGCGAGTTGAGCCTGGACGAGATGGCCTCGCTGGCCGGCATCCCCAAGTTCCCGTCCAGCGGCAACCCGATCAGCAATCCGGAACGCGCGCAGGAGCGCCGCGATTACTACGTGCTGCAACGCATGGCCGACCTGGGCTTTGTCAGCCAGGCCGAAGCCGACGCCGCCAAGGCGGTGCCGATGCACGCCAAGCCGCACGAGCCGCCGGTCGAGGTCTACGCCCCGTACGTGGCCGAGCTGGTGCGCCAGGAAATGATCGCCAAGTACGGCGGCGATGTGCTCAACAAGGGTTACCACGTCACCACCACCATCGATGCCACGCTGCAGACCGGCGCCGATGCGGCGGTTGCCGAAGGTCTGCGCCTGTACGACCACCGGCATGGCTGGCATGGGGTGGAGCAGCATTTCGATGTCGCCGCCGATGCGGATGCCGCGGCACTGGCCAAGCATCTGTCGGGTGTGTTCACCCAGGGCGGCCTGCGCGCGGTGATCGTGGCACGCACCAATGCCGACGGCGGCGTGACCGTCGTGCAGAGCGACAAGACCGAGCTGACCCTGCCGGCCAGCGCCAGTCGCTGGACCAACAAGACGCCGGCCAAGCTGCTGACGCGCGGCGACCTGACCCGCATCCGCGCCGGCGAGAAGGACGGCGAGTGGATCATCGACCAGTTGCCGCGCGGCCAGGCCGCGCTGGTGTCGCTGGATGCCAACAGCGGCGCCCTGCGCGCGCTGGTCGGCGGTTTCAGCTTCGCCGGCAACAAGTTCAATCGCGCCACCCAGGCACGCCGCCAGCCGGGCTCCAGCTTCAAGCCGTTCGTGTATGCGGCCGCGTTCGAGAAGGGCTTCAACCCGGCCTCGATCGTGCTCGATGCGCCGGTGGTGTTCCGCGACCGCCGCGGCAAGACCTGGTCGCCGCAGAACGACGGCGGTGGCTTCCGCGGCCCGATGCGCTTGCGCGAGGCACTGGTGCAATCGCGCAATCTGGTCTCGGTCCGCTTACTGGATGCGATCAGCGTCGATTTTGCGCGCAAGTACATCAGCCAGTTCGGCTTCCAGGAAGCCGAGCTGCCGCCCAACCTGTCGATGTCGCTGGGCACGGCTTCGCTGACGCCGTTGTCGGTCGCGCGTGGCTATGCGGTGTTCGCCAATGGCGGCTCGCGGGTGGAGACCTGGATCGTGGACGAGGTCAAGGACCGCGACGGCAATGTAGTCTTCAAGGAAGTGCCGGCGGTGGCCTGCCGTACCTGCGCCCTGCAGGGCGGCAATGTCGCGCCGGTGAGCCAGGTGGTGGACGGCTTCAACTTCGGCGCCCCCGCGCTGCCCAAGTCGATCGAACCGACCACGGCGACGCCGGCCACGCCGGCGGAGACCGCCCCGGCAGCCACTGCCGAAACCAAGATCGCGCCGCGCGCCATCGACGAGCGTACCGCCTACCAGCTGGTCTCGATGATGCGCGACGTGGTCCAGCGCGGCACCGGCACCGCGGCCAAGGTGCTGGGGCGTGAGGACGTCGGCGGCAAGACCGGCTCGACCAACGATCACCGCGACGCCTGGTTCTCCGGCTTCGGCGGCCCCTACGCCACCACGGTGTGGGTGGGTCGCGACGACTTCCGTTCGCTCGGCTATCGCGAGTACGGCGGCAAGGCGGCACTGCCGATCTGGATCGACTACATGCGCGTGGCGCTGAAGGACAAGCCGATCGCCGCCAACGATCCGCCCGACGGCATGACCCAGGCCACCATCAATGGTGCGGTGGAATGGGTGAAGAACGAGGACCTGGATCGCCTGCAGGACTACGACTACGGCCTGCAGGAACAGCAGGACGAGAAGGCCTTCGATATCTTTTGAGGGCCGGGATTCGGGATTCGGGATTCGGGATTCGGGATTGGGGATTGGGGAATCGGAACGGCTTCGTCCGCCCGATTCCCCGATCGGGTTCGTGGCATCGACTGTTTCCGGTTGCAGCAGAAGGGGCCGGGCAATCGCCATTGCGTGATTGCCCTTGCAGGGAGACACCGGGGCATTCGCCACCTCTTCATGCCGCTGTTGTAGAGTCGAACCAGGTTCATTAGGGGAGCCCGGTCATGCATCACGCGCGCGAACACGCCGATACGCGAACCCGAGAACGTCGCCATCGCCTGGCGCACGAAGCGGCCCGGCTGATGGCCGAGGGTGGCATCCGTGATTTTCATCAGGCCAAGCTCAAGGCGGCCAGCCGGCTAGGCATCCACGACGACGCATCGCTGCCGCGCAACCGCGAGATCGAAGATGCGTTGCGCGAGCACCAGCGCCTGTTCGCCGGGCCTGCGCACGGGCTGCGGCTGCGCCAACGCCGCGAAGCCGCATTGCGCGCGCTGGAGTTTCTTAGCCCGTTCCAGCCGCGCCTGGCCGGCCCGGTGCTCGATGGCACAGCCGACGCCAATGCGCCGGTGCAGTTGCAGTTGCACAGCGACGATGCCGACGCCGTGCAGCGCTTTCTGGAAGAACACCGTATTCCGGCCGAATCGCGTACGCGCCGGCTGCGCCTGGACCGCGAGCGCACGGCCGAGTTCCCGGTCTGGCTGTTCAGTGCCGAGGAACTGAGCTTCGACCTGACCGTGCTGCCGTACGATGCCTTGCGCCAGGCACCGCTGTCGCAGCTGGACGAAAAACCGATGCAGCGCGCCTCGGCCGCCCAGTTGCGTCAGTTGTTGGCAGAAGAGGATGGTGGCCACGCCCTGCCGCGCACGCGCTGAGCGCAGCACGCCATGACGCGTGACCACTGACCACAACGCCAACCCGCAAAAGCAAACGCCCCGCAATGCGGGGCGTTCGTTCAAGCAGACAACCGCAGGCGCTTAGCGCTGGCCGGCGTCGGTGTAGTCGCGCTTGTCGTAGCCGGTGTAGATCTGGCGCGGACGGCCGATTTTCATTTCCGGGTCGACCTGCTGCTCCAGCCAATGCGACACCCAGCCGGCGGTGCGTGCAATGGCAAACATCACGGTGAACATTTCCACCGGGATGTTCAGTGCCTTGTAGATCAGGCCCGAGTAGAAGTCGACGTTCGGGTACAGCTTGCGCTGCACGAAGTAGTCGTCCTTCAGCGCGGCTTCTTCCAGCTTCAGCGCCACTTCCAGCAGCGGATCGTTGACGCCCAGTTCGCCCAGCACCTTGTGGGTCATCTCGCGGATGATCTTGGCGCGCGGGTCGAAGTTCTTGTAGACGCGATGACCGAAGCCCATCAGGCGGAACGAGGAGTTCTTGTCCTTGGCCTTGGCCACGGCCGACTCGACGTTGTCGGCGGTGCCGATCTCTTCCAGCATCTTCAGCACGGCTTCGTTGGCGCCACCGTGTGCCGGGCCCCACAGCGCGGTGATGCCCGCTGCGACCGAGGCGTACGGGTTGGCACCGGTCGAACCGACCAGACGCACGGTCGAGGTCGAGGCGTTCTGCTCGTGATCGGCATGCAGGATGAACAGCAGATCCAGCGCCTTGGCCACCACCGGATTGATCTCCAGCGGCTCGCTCGGCACTTCGAACATCATGTGCAGGAAGCGGTCGACGTAGTTGAGGTTGTTGCGCGGGTAGCGGATCGGCCAGCCGATCGAATAGCGGTACGCGGCAGCAGCCAGGGTCGGCACCTTGGCGATCAGACGGATGGCGGCCTGGCGGCGCTGCTCCGGATCGTTGAGGTCCAGGGTGTCGTGGTAGAACGCCGACAGCGAGGCGACCGAACCGGCCAGCATGGCCATCGGGTGGGCGTCATGGCGGAAGCCACCGAGGAAGTTCTTCAGCGACTCGTGCATCATCGTGTGATGCGTGACTTCGTGGTCGAACTTCTTGAATTCGTCCGCGGTCGGCAGCTCGCCGTTCATCAGCAGATACGAGACTTCGAGGAAGCTGGACTTCTCGGCCAACTGTTCGATCGGGTAGCCGCGATACAGCAGCACGCCGTTGTCGCCATCGATGTAGGTAATTGCCGACTTGCAGCTGGCGGTGGCGGTAAAGCCCGAGTCGTAGGTGAACAGACCGGTTTCTTTGGTCAGCTTTGAAATATCGACGCAATCATTGCCAAGCGTGGGCTTGAGAACCGGCAGAACGACCGACTTGTCGCCGGCGTTGAGCGTGACCTGATCAAGATCGGACACTGTGTACGCTCCTTCAGTGGAAGGCGCCTGTCACCAAATGGGCAGGCACGTGATGGAAGTCCAGGGCATCGCCCCGGATCACGTCATTATCGCACAGCAACATTTTGGCCGTCGCTTGGACAGAAGTCGTAGACGCCCCGTCGAAGGCGTGAAAACGAAGTTGCCGCCGCCCAAAAAACAACGGCCGCGCAATGCGCGGCCGCTGCCGGTACAGCCCGTCCTGCAAGCTCAGCGCGCGTAGCGCTTCTGGAACTTGTCGATCCGGCCGCCGGTGTCGATCACCTTGTGCTTGCCGGTATAGAACGGGTGCGAGGCCGAGGAGATATCCACCTTGATCAGCGGGTATTCCTGGCCGTCTTCCCACTTCACGGTCTC
The DNA here is from genome assembly GCF_040202385.2 of Xanthomonas sp. WHRI 6108. NCBI lineage: Bacteria > Pseudomonadati > Pseudomonadota > Gammaproteobacteria > Lysobacterales > Lysobacteraceae > Xanthomonas > Xanthomonas sp. WHRI 6108. The sequence continues at coordinate 3,694,050 of NZ_CP168198.1, forward strand.
TTTCGAGCTCATGGTGGAACGGGTCAGAATCTTGAAATCGGACGTCACGTCGTGGAAGACGACGTCGTTGTAGCTGGGATGAACGTTATCTTTCATGGACTTGGCGCCGGGCTGCCTGGATAAGCCGGGCATTATAGCGGCCTCCAGACGCCCGGCGCAAGATCGCCTTAACCCGCCGCCAGAGCCGCGGCAACCAGGCCGAAGAATTGCGGGCGATCGTAGTCCAGCAGCAGGTTGGCATTGTCGGGGGTGCCATCCCGGCGCTCCCAGTCCACCAGGGTCATGCCGCGGGTGTGCGTACCGGTCAGCTCGATATGCACCGGCCGCTGCTCCAGCCGCTGCGCGCCCTCCGGATGCAGCGCGAACGCCATCGCCAGCGCGTCGGCGGCGTACCAGTGCTCGCCACGGCTGTCTTCGGACCACAGCCGGGTCTTGCGCGAAATCTCTTCGTAGAACCGCGCCTGCGCGGAGTCGGCCGCCAGCCATTGCTCGACATCGCGATGCAGCAGCCCGTGCGCGATGGTGGCTTCCCAGTCGGCCACGTCGAACTGCGGAAAACCGCGGAATACGATATGTGCCGCTTCCGGGTCGAAGCCGATATTGAATTCGGCCGCGGCGGTGATGTTGCCGTGCCCGGTCAGCGCCCCGCCCATCACCACCAGCCGCGCCACGCGCTGCGGCAGGGTCGGATCCAGCGTCAGGGCCAGGGCCAGATTGGTCAGCGGACCGAGCGCGACCAGCAGCAGCTCGCCGGCGTATTCGTGCGACAGGCGCAGGATGGCCAGCGCGGCGTGCTCGGTCTCGGCAGTGCGCTTGGCCGGCGCCAGGCCGACATCGCCGAAGCCGTCGATGCCATGCACATGCGCCGCGTCCACCGAGGGATGTAGCAGCGGCTGCGGGCAGCCCGCATAGACCGGCACATCGTCGCGCCCGGCAATCTCGCACACCTTCAAGGCGTTGCGCACGGTGTGCTCCAGGCCCACGTTGCCGGCGGCGATGGTCAGCCCAACGACCTCATGCCGGGTGTCGTTGAAGGCCATCAGCAAGGCCAGCGCGTCGTCCACGCCCGGGTCGGTGTCGATCAGCAGCGGTATCTTTTTGGTCATGGGATCGGAGATTGGTCATTCGGGATTCGTTGCCGCATCTTCGCAAGGATCGGCGAGGCACGCGAATCGGTTACCCATCCAGATCGCAGCGACCTGGCTCTGACGAATCCCCAATCCCGAATCCCCAATCCCCGCCACTCAAGCAGCGGCATAACGCACCGCGCTGCCGATCCAGCGCGCGACCACGCGGTCGGCAATGTCCGGCGCTTCGGCCAGCAGCCGTTCGGCGAGCACCTGCACGCGCGGCAGCAGCCCGGCATCGCGGGTGAGATCGGCGATGCGGAAACTGGCCAGGCCGGTCTGCCGCGTGCCCAGCAATTCGCCAGGACCGCGAAGCTCCAGATCCTTTTCTGCGATCACGAAGCCGTCGTTGGTCTGCCGCATGGTTTCCAGGCGTTGCCGCGCCATCATCGACAACGGGGCCTGGTACAGCAGCACGCAGCTGGACGCGGCCGCGCCGCGACCGACCCGGCCGCGCAACTGATGCAACTGCGCCAGACCCAGGCGCTCGGCATTCTCGATGATCATCAGCGAGGCGTTGGGCACGTCCACGCCGACCTCGATCACCGTGGTGGCGACCAGCAGATCGGTAAGGCCCTGCTTGAAATCCAGCATCGCCTTCTGTTTTTCCGCCGCCTTCATGCGCCCGTGCACCAGCGCCACGCGCACGCCGGGCAATTGCGCGGACAGCGCTTCGAAGGTGGCCTCCGCCGCCTGGGCCTCGATCCTCGGCGGGCCACCGGGGGGCGCGCCCTTGCCGGGCTCTTCGCTTTCTTCGATCAAGGTGCAGACCCAGTACGCCTGACGCCCTTCGGCGCAGGCGGCGCGGATGCGCTCGACCAGGTCCGGCCGGCGCTCGGCACTGAGCACGATGGTCTGCACCGGCGTGCGCCCGGGCGGCAGCTCGTCGATGGCCGAGACATCCAGATCCGCATAGGTGGACATCGCCAGGGTGCGCGGGATCGGCGTGGCGGTCATCACCAACTGATGCGGCACGCTGCCGGCGGCCGCACCCTTGTCGCGCAAGGCCAGGCGCTGATGCACGCCGAAGCGGTGCTGCTCGTCGATGATGGCCAGCGCCAGATCGTGGAAGACCACCGCGTCCTGCATCAAGGCGTGGGTGCCGACCACCACCTGCGCCTGGCCGGAGGCCACCTCGGCCATCGCCGCGGCGCGAGCCTTGCCGGTGACCTTGCCGGCCAGCCAGACGATGCGCACGCCCAGCGGTTCCAGCCAGCCACGCAGATTGGTCAGGTGCTGCTCGGCCAGCAGCTCGGTCGGCGCTGCCAGTGCGACCTGCTTGCCCTGCTCCACCGCCAGCATCGCCGCCAATGCGGCGACCACGGTCTTGCCGCTGCCGACATCGCCCTGCACCAACCTAAGCATCGGCGACGGTTTTGCCAGATCGCGGGCAATCTGCGCGAACACGCGCTGCTGCGCACCGGTAAGCTGGAACGGCAACGCCGCGCGCAGTTGCCGCACCAGGGTGCCGTTGCCAGGCAGCAGCGGTGCGCGGAAGCGCTGCAAGGCGATGCGCTGGCGACGCAGGCTGAGCTGATGCGCCAATAGTTCTTCGATCGCCAGGCGTTGCTGGGCCGGATGCCCGCCTGCGAGCAGCTGCTGCGGGTCGGTGTTCACCGGCGGGCGATGCATGGTCAGCAGCGCGCTGCGCAGCGAGGGTAGTTGTTCGTCCTGCAGCCAATGCGGCGGCAGCAATTCCAGCGCGGCCTCGGCCGGCAAGCGCTCCAGCGCCTGGCCGATGAGTTTGCGCAACGTGGCCGGGCCCACGCCTTCCAGCACCGGATAGACCGGATCCAGGCTGTCGCCCAGCCCGGCATCCTCGCCCGGTGCCAGCACGCGGTAACTGGGGTGCACGATTTCCCAGCCGTTCTGTCCCGGCTTGGGCGTGCCGAACACCCGCAGCCGCGTGCCTGGTGCGAACTGCGCGACCTGCGCCGCGCGGAAATGGAAGAAGCGCAGCACCACGCTGCCATGCGACTCGTCCGAGACCGCCACCCGCAACACCGGCCGGTAACGGAAGCCGCGCTCCACCGCATCCACACGCCCTTCGATCTGCGCCGGCACGCCGCTCTGCAACTGCGCGATCGTGGTCAGCCGGGTGCGGTCTTCGTAGCGCAACGGCAGATGCAGCCACAGATCCTGTAGCGTCGAGATGCCGCGCGCAGCGAATTTCTCGGCCACCTTGGGGCCGACGCCGGGCAGGCTGGCAAGCGAGGCCTGGCCTGCGACGGCCAGGCGCGGGGTGACGGTCGCTGCGCGCGGCACGGCAGGGCGCTCGAGTCAGCCGAGCTGGATCAGTCGAGCACCATCACCGCGTCGACCTCGAAGCCGGCACCCTTGGGCAGGCCGGAGACCTCGATGGTCGAACGCGCCGGGAACGGCGCCTGGAAATACTCCTGCATCACTGCGTTGACGGCGGCGAACTGACCGAGATCGGTGAGGTACAGGCCCAACCGCACGATCTTGTCGAGCGAGCCACCGGCGGCTTCGGCCACCGCCTTGAGGTTGTCGAACGCGCGGCGTGCCTGCACGCCGACATCGCCCGGCACGATCTCGCCGGTGGCCGGATCCAGCGGGATCTGCCCGGAGAAATACACCGTGTTGCCGGCACGCACGGCCTGGGAATACGGGCCAATGGCGGCAGGCGCCTGGTCGGTATGGATGATCTGGGACATGGCGACTCCATCAACACTGAAAACGAACGCGCATTGTATCGGCGCCTGCCATTGACGGGCGAATGGGGCGTGGGCGGTGACGGCGCGCAGGCGTTGGCCGCCGGCGTAGCGGCGTGTTGCCCGGTGGGCTGGGCATCTTGCAATGGGTTGGTGTCTGCCTGCTCTCGCCCGCCCGCCCGCCCGCGCGCGCGCGATGGCGTGGTGAGGCTGTGCGCGTGCGCCGCTGGAGGCCGCGCGACGGAGCACGAGGCTGCGCACGTCCCCTCATCCGCCCCGACGGGGCACCTTCTTCCGAAGGGAGAAGGGAACGGCGCGCCCCTCTTTTGCTGGACGCTAGCCCCTCTTCCGCTGGAAACGCTGGCCACTGTCCTGCGAAACAGGGCTTGGGTGAAGGCCCGGGCGAAGCCACGCCAAATGCGTTGCACTGTGGTGCGGCAGCGCTGCGGCGCGCGATGCTCCGGGGGTGCGACCTGTGCCGCAGGGTCGTCACGACGCGGTCACGACACCGAGAGACGTGCAGCGCCGCATCATTGCTACCGACTCGGGAACATCGCCTCCTGCGCGGCGGCGCAACAGTCGGCCTGAGCGCTGCGCCACCCAGCGGCCCGCCACTGCGGAAAACCGGCAGGGCTAGGTGATCGGCGCCGGATTGAACAAGGCCAGATCGTTGTGCAGGCGGTGTTGCTCGGTCCAGGTGCGCTGGCCGCTGGCCACGTCCAGATAGCGCCGGAACAACTCCCAGCCCAATTGCTCCAGCGTCTTGTCGCCGGTCGCCACGCCGCCGGCATCGATGTCCATCAGGTCGGACCAGCGCTGCGCCAATTCGCTGCGGGTAGCCACCTTGATCACCGGCACCATGCCCAGGCCGTAGGGCGTTCCGCGCCCGGTGGTGAATACGTGCAGGTTCATGCCCGCCGCAACCTGCAAGGTGCCGCAGACGAAATCGCTGGCCGGGGTGGCGCAATACTGCAGCCCGCGCCCCTTGACCCGCTCGCCGGGCGGCACCACGCCGTTGATCGCCGAGGAGCCGGACTTGGCGATCGAGCCCATCGCCTTCTCCACGATGTTGGCCAGCCCGCCCTTCTTGTTGCCCGGCGTGGTGTTGGCGCTGCGGTCGGCCTGGCCGCGCGCCAGGTAGGCGTCGTACCAGGCCATTTCGCGTACCAGCGCCCTGGCGACATCGGCATTGGCCGCGCGCGGCACCAGCAGATGGATGCCATCGCGCACCTCGGTGTTTTCCGAAAACATCACCGTGGCACCGGCGCGTACCAGCAGGTCCGCCGCCACGCCCAGGCCCGGGTTGGCGGTCACGCCGGAAAACGCATCGCTGCCGCCGCATTGCATGCCTACCACCAGTTCGCTGGCCGGCACGGTTTCGCGCCGACGCAGGTCCAGATGGCACAGGCGTTCTTCGGCCATGGCCATGATCGAACCGACCATGTCGGCAAAGCCCAGGCTGGCTTCCTGCAGACGGTAGACGCCGCTGTCGTCGGCGCTGGCATCGTCCGGCAGCAGGCGCTCGGGCGCGAGTTTCTCGCAGCCCAGGCCCACGATCAGCGCCTGCCCGCCGAAGTTGGGGCTGCGCGCGATATTGCGCAGCGTGCGGATGGGGATGATGGCCTCCGGCGCGGTGATTGCCACGCCGCAACCATAGACGTGATTGATCGCCACCACATCGTCGACATTGGGATACTTGGGCAGCAGCTCGGTGCGGATGCGCTCCACCGCGTGGCCGAGCACGCCCACCACGCACTGCACGCTGGTCATGATGCCCAGGATGTTGCGCGTGCCGACACTGCCATCCCGGTTGCGATACCCCTGGAAGGTGTAGCCATCCAAGGGCGCGGGTGCGGGTGCCGGCTGCAGCGACAGATCCAGCGCGGCCAGATCGGGCGCTTCGGGCATCGCCAGCAATTGCTCGCTCACCCAGGCCCCGCGTGCGATGTCGGCATTGGCGGTGCCGATCACCGCGCCCAGGCGGATCACCGGCGCGCCGGCGGCCAGGTCGCGTAGCGCCATCTTGTGGCCCTGCGGAATGTGTTCGACGGCGGTGAGCCCATCCGGAAAGGTGGCGCCGGCCGGCGCGCCGTCATCGTTGACGACGATGGCGACGTTGTCGCGCGCATGGGCGCGGATGCTGAGCCAACGGGTGGGTTGCTGGGTTGCGGACATCGTGGGGCTACCTTGCAGGCGTGGGGTGGAGTGCACTACCGGTCGGGGCTGTCGAACTGACGGCGGTACTGCAGGATCAAGCGGTTTTCATCGACATTGCGCTGGTAATTGGAGCGGAAGGTGCCGTTGAACCAGATGAGGCTCAAGTGCTTGAAGCGCTCGCTCTGGAATTGATAGGTGGTCAAGACATCGCGGGCCCACTCGCGGCCTTGGCCGGCATAGGTGGCCGGCTGCGCATGGTCGCCATTGATGTAGCGCGCCATGACGCTGAGACCGGGGATGCCGATGCTCTTGCCATCGATGCTGTAACGCAGCTGCCAGCTGCGCTCGCCGCGTTCGAGAAAGTCGTTGATGAAGGTCCAGTTGAAGACATTGCCGTCGGTGCCGCCCGGCCAGGGCATGGCGCTGGGGCCGGACAGGCGTTGATAGCCGGCGCCGAATTCGTGCCCGCCCTTGCGCCAGGACAGCATGCTGCTGAACATGCGGTTGTCGATCGGCCCGGCACGCGACTGGCCGATGTCATCGGTACGGAAATACCGCAGATCCACACGCAGCTGGTCCTTGCCGAAGGTGTGCGTCTGGATCAGGTTATAGAGCTGCTGCCGGTAGATGTCTTCCATCACCGCGCCCTGATAGCGCAGTTGCGTGCCGGGCACGACGCTGTAGGTTGCCGAGAGCAGATTCAACGCATCCGAATCCGGCGTGCCCAGAAAACGGCGATTCTTGTTGGTCAAGGTGATGGGGACGCGCGAATCGCCATCGCGATACCAGGCGCTGGTGAAGCGCGCGAGCAGCAGATCGAGCTTTGGCACGTCCTTGGATTCCAGCGTCACGCCCTGGAATGTTTCCGGCATGATGCGGGTGATGCTGGCGCGCACCAGCGGCTCGTTGGGAATGAAGCTGCCCCACTTCACTTCGGTTTGCGAGGCGCGCAGTTTGAGCGTGGGTGCCACCCGCGTCAGCGCATGTTGCGCAGTACCGTCGTCGTTGCTGGGCAGCAGGCCGGTGCCGCCTTCGGCGCGCACGCCATCGAGCTTGAAATCGCCGATACCCAGCAGATCCAGGCCCGCGCCGACCGGCCCGCGGGTATAGCCGCTACGGGCATCGACCACAAACCCCTGCGCCCACTCGGCACGCTTGCCCTGCCCGTCGCCGCTGCGGAAATCGCGGTTGTAGTAGAAGTTGAGTGCGGTGACTTCGGCCGTTGCGCCATTCCAGAACCCCTCATCGGGTTGTTGCGCACGCGCACGCCCGGCCGCGCCGACCGCCAGCAGCGCAGCGCCGCTGATCGCCATCATGCTTTTCATTACTCGGTTCTCCACCTGCGGTGAACTGGCGGCCGTGCTGCCGGCGCTCCGGCGGCAGGCATCGGGGCGCTTCAGCGCACTAGGCAGGGCCGCTTGTTGTCGAAGGTCCAATTGGGGATCAGCGCCTGCATGGCGGCGGCATCGTCGCGCGCGCCCAGGCTCAGGCTTTGATAGGTGCGATGCGCCGCCTCCAGCGCGTCCATGTCCAGCTCCACACCCAGGCCCGGCTTTGCCGGCACCTGGATCTGGCCACCGACGATCTGCAATGGGTCGTGGGTCAGGCGTTGGCCGTCCTGCCAGATCCAGTGCGTATCGATCGCGGTCACCCGCCCAGGCGCCGCGGCGGCGACATGGGTGAACATCGCCAGCGAAATATCGAAATGGTTGTTGGAATGCGAGCCCCAGGTCAGGCCCCAGTCGCGGCACAGTTGCGCCACTCGTACCGAGCCCTGCAACGTCCAGAAATGCGGGTCGGCCAGCGGGATATCCACCGACTGCAACTGGATGGCGTGGCCCATCTGCCGCCAGTCGGTGGCGATCATGTTGGTGGCGGTCGGCAAGCCGGTGGCGCGACGGAATTCGGCCATGATCTCGCGCCCGGAATACCCATCCTGCGCACCGCACGGATCTTCGGCGTAGGCCATCACGCCGTGCATGCCGCGGCACAGGGCGATGGCCTGATCCAGCGACCACGCGCCATTGGGATCGAGGGTGATGCGCGCCTGCGGAAACCGCGCGTGCAACGCGACAATGGCGTCGATTTCGTCTTCGCCGCGCAGCACGCCGCCCTTGAGCTTGAAATCGCGGAAGCCGTATTTTTCGTAGGCCGCTTCGGCCAGGCGCACCAACGATGCCGGCGTCAAGGCTTCCTGGTCCCGCACAGCCTCCCAGTCATCGCGGGCACCGCTGCCGTCGCGATAGTCGAACGCAGTCTTCCGCCGGTCGCCGATGAAAAACAGATAGCCCAGCACATCCACGGCGCTGCGTTGCTGGCCTTCACCGAGCAAGGCAGCGACAGGCTGGTCGAGGAATTGCCCGAGCAGATCCAGCAACGCCGACTCGATGGCCGTCACCGCATGGATGGTGATACGCAGATCGAAGGTCTGCAGGCCACGGCCGGCGCTGTCGCGGTCGGCAAAGGCGGTGCGCACCTGATTGAGGATGCGCTGATACTCGGCGATGGAGCGGTCGCGAATGAGCGGCGCTGCTTCCTGCAGCAAGCCGGCGATGGCCGCGCCGCCAGGCACTTCGCCCACGCCGGTGCGTCCGGACGAATCGCGCAGCACCAGCACATTGCGGGTGAAGTACGGCGCGTGTGCGCCACTGAGGTTGAGCAGCATGCTGTCCTGCCCGGCGACGGGCACCACGCGGATGTCGGTGATGCGCGGCGTGGCGCCGATGCTTGCAGGTGCGGTGTGGATAGTCATCGAAAGTCTCCCAGGACGGTCACAGCGTTGCGGGCACGGGCATGGACGGGCCGCCGGGCGGCGCCTTGAGTTCCACGCGCTTGATTTCGCCCACCACCACCAGATAGGACACCACCGCCAGCAAGGCATTGAGCCCGACGAAGACCAGCGCCCACTCGAAGGTGCCGGTGGTGGAGACGATGTAGCCGATGACGATCGGCGTGGTGATGCCGGCGATATTGCCGAAGGTATTGAACAGGCCACCGGACAGGCCGGCGATTTCCTTGGGCGAGGTGTCGGCCACCACCGCCCAGCCGAGTGCGCCGATGCCCTTGCCGAAGAAGGCCAGCGCCATCAGCCCGACCACCATCCATTCGGCCTGCACATAGTTGCAGCCGATCATCGTCACCGACATCAACATGCCGACAACGATCGGCTTCTTGCGCGCGACGGTGAGCGAGTAGCCGCGCCGCACCATGCGGTCGGACACATAGCCACCCAGCACGCCACCGATGAAACCGCACACCGCCGGCAACGAGGCCACAAATCCGGCTTCCAGGATCGACATGCCGCGCTCCTTGACCAGATACACCGGAAACCAGGTCAGGAAGAAATACGTCAGCGTGGTGATGCAGTACTGGCCGATGTACACGCCCAGCAACATGCGGTTGCACAACAACTGCTTGGCGTAATGCCATTGCGTGCCCTTGGGCTGGCGGCCGGGCTTGTTGCCCTGCTCCATGTCCACCAGCGCGCCGTTGCGCTGGATGTAGTCCAGTTCCTGCGCGCTCAGGCGCGGATGTTCGCGCGGGGCATAGATGGTCTTGCGCCACACCAGCGCCAGCAACACGCCAGCCGCGCCCATCACCAGAAACACATGCTCCCAGCCCCAGGCATGCACCAGCCAGCCCATCAACGGCGCGAACGCCACCGTGGCGAAGTACTGCGCGGAATTGAAGATCGACGCAGCCAGACCGCGCTCTGCAGTGGGAAACCAGGCCGCCACGATGCGGCTATTGCCCGGGAACGACGGCGCTTCGGCGATGCCGACCAGAAAGCGCAGCACGAACAGCGTGGTGACCGCCCAGGTCACCGGCACCCAGTCGATAAAGCCCTGCAAGGCGGTGAACAGCGACCAGATCAGCAGCGACAGGCCGTACACGCGCCGCGAGCCAAAGCGATCGAGCAACCAGCCGCCGGGAATCTGCCCGGCCACATATGCCCAACCGAACGCAGAAAAAATGAAGCCCATCTGCAGCGCGTCGATGCCCAGCGCATCCTGGACCGCGGAACCGGCGATGGACAAGGTGGCGCGATCGGCATAGTTGATCGTGGTGACCACGAACAGCATCAGCAAGATCAGGTAGCGCCTGCGCGGAACCGTCGTTGAACCGACCGTTTTTGAATCGATAGCCATCATCGTTCCTCACCTATGACGATGGAAGCGCACTGCGCTTCGGTACTCCACGTTGCGCCTGCGGATGGCGTACCGGACCCTCCTCCGGCACGCCTCAGGCATCGTTGCTGCGGCAGCCGTCAGTCGTGTCCCAGCGCGCCATCGACGCGTCGCCATAGCCCGAGCGGGTTGTCGTGCGCGACGGCGGCAGGCAACAGCGCAGCCGGCAGATCCTGGTAGCAGACCGGGCGCAGGAAGCGATCGATCGCCAGCGTGCCGACCGAGGTGCTGCGGCTGTCGGAGGTGGCCGGGAACGGGCCGCCGTGCACCATCGCGTGGCAGACCTCCACACCGGTGGGCCAGTCGTTGACCAGGATGCGTCCGGCCTTGCGCTCCAGCACCGGCAGCAATGCGGCGGCCAGTTCGGTATCGCCCACCTCCATGTGCAAGGTGGCGGTGAGCTGGCCTTCCAGGTGCTCGCTCAGCGCACGCAGCTGTTCGATGTCCCTGCAACGCACCAGCAGCGACGAGGCGCCGAAGACTTCGGCCTGCAGCGCTTCATCGGCCAGGAAGGCATCGGCGTCGGTGCCGAACAACGCCGCCGGACAGCGCCCGGCGTCCGCCGCAGCGCCGCGTGCCAGCGTGCTGACCTGCGGGTGCGCGGCCAGACGCTGCACGCCTTGCGCGTAGGCCTGGCCAATGCCTGCGGTGAGCATCGCTGCCGGCGACACGGCCTGCAGCGTTTGCGTTGCGGATGCGACAAATGCATCCAGCGCCGGCGAATCGATCGCCAGCAGCAAGCCGGGATTGGTGCAGAACTGCCCGCTGCCCAGGGTCAGCGAGCCGACGAACGCTTTGCCCAGATCCGATGCGCGCGCCTGCAGCGCCTGCGGCAACAGATACACCGGATTGATCGCGCTCATCTCCGCATACACCGGAATCGGCTCGCGGCGTGCGGCGGCAATCTTGACCAGCGCCATGCCGCCGGCCCGCGAGCCGGTGAAACCCACCGCCTTGATGCGCGCGTCGGCGACCAGTCGTGCACCGATCTCGATGCCGGCGTCGAACAGCAGTGAGAACACGCCCTCGGGCAGGCCGCATTGCGCCACCGCCGCCTGGATCGCACGGCCCACCAATTCCGAAGTCCCCGGATGCGCGCTGTGCGCCTTGACCACCACCGGGCAGCCGGCCGCCAGTGCCGAGGCGGTATCGCCACCGGCCACCGAGAATGCCAGCGGGAAATTACTGGCACCGAACACCGCCACCGGCCCCAGCGCGATATGCCGCTGCCGCAGATCCGCACGCGGCAATGGCGTGCGTTGCGGCAGCGCCGGGTCGATCCGCGCCTGCAGCCAGCTTCCTTCGCGCACCACGTTGGCGAACAGGCGCAGCTGCCCCACCGTGCGCCCCCGCTCGCCTTCCAGGCGCGGGCGCGGCAGGCCGCTTTCGTGCATGGCGCGTTCGATCAAGGCATCGCCCAGTGCCAGGATCTGCTCGGCGATGGTTTCCAGGAAGACTGCGCGCGCGTCCAGCGTCGTTTCGCGGTAACGATCGAACGCCGCCCGCGCCAACGCACAGGCCTGTTCCAGATCCTGTGCGCTCACCGAGCCGAATGCCGGCTGCAATGCCGCACCGCTGGCCGCATCCAGCGCATGAAATTCCTCCCCTGCGCCGCGCACGTCGCGCTGCCCGATCAGCGATTGGCCCGTGATGCTGTGCATCAGCGGCGTCCTCCAATCAGTTGCTTGAGCTGGGCGAATTCGTCCTCGTTGAGGTCGGCCAGCGGCGTGCGGACCGGACCGGCCGGGCGGCCGACCGCGCGCATGCCGGCCTTGACGATCGACACCGCATAACCGGCGCGGCGATTGCGCAGCACGGTGTACGGCAACACGAAGTCATTGAGCTCGCGGTAGATGGTGACGTGGTCGCGCGCACGCACCGCTGCATAAAACGTCAGCGCCCACTCGGGCAGGAAATTGAAGATGGCCGACGAATACGTGGTCACGCCCATTTCCAGATACGGCAGCGCGAAGGTTTCGGCGGTGGGCAGTCCGCCCACGTAGAGCAATCGGTCGCCAAGGCGTGCGTAGATGCGGGTCATGCGATCCACATCGCCGATGCCGTCCTTGTAGCCCACCAGGTTGGGGCAACGCTCGGCCACCCGCGCCAGCGTCACGTCGTCGAGCTTGGCGTTGGCGCGGCCGTAGACGATCACGCCCAGCCTGGTCGCCTTGCAGACGCGCTCGACATGGTCGGCCACGCCATCGGCATCGCACTCGGTGAGGTACGGCGGAAACAGCAGGATGCCGTCGGCAGCATTGCGCTCGGCAGCCTGCGCCATCTCCATGGCGATCGCGGTGCCGTAACCGGCCGGTGCGATGACCGGCATGCGGCCGGCGGTCTGGGTCACCGCTGCTCGCACGGCGCGATTCACTTCATCCAGCGTCAGCGAAAACAGCTCACCAGTGCCGCCGGCGGCAAACAGCCCCGCAGCCGGGTGCGAGGACAGCCAGTCCAGATTGCTGCGGTAGGCGGGTTCGTCAAAGGCCAGGTCGGCATCGAAATGGGTCACCGGAAACGACAACAGCCCGGCGCCAAGTGCTTGGGCCATTTCGGAAGGGGTGTATCTGCTGCTCATCGGACAAACGCTCCTGGGCGGGGGATGCGGTTGATCCTAGAAACGCAGATCGTTGCCGGTCCAAACCAAAGGACGTATTGTTTGATACACAAGTTGAATCAATCGCGTCATCGATCGATGTAGTGCGCCGCAAATGGCTGCTTTGCAACGCTTTTTCGACAGTACGTAATTATGGCCGGCTGCGCCCGCCAACGTGGTCGTTGGCGTGGCAGCGCCTATTCATCGGCGCTGGCGGCGGAAGGATGTTGCGGGTGCAGCATCAATTCACCTGTTTTGCCATGCGAGGCCCGTCCCCCATGTTCGATCTGCAGCAACTGCGTTGCTTTGTCGCCGTCGCCGACGAACTGCACTTCCGTCGCGCGGCCGAGCGCCTGAACATGACCCAGCCGCCGCTCAGCCGGCAGATTCAGTTGCTGGAGCACAGCGTCGGCACCGCGCTGCTAGAGCGCAACAGCCGGCATGTGCGGCTGACCCAGGCCGGGCGCAGCCTGCTTGCCGAAGCGCGCGCGATCCTGCGCATGGCCGAAAACGCCGGCCTGCGCGCGCGCCGGATCGGCACCGGCGATGCCGGTAACGTGTCGGTGGGTTTCACCGCAGGTGCCAGTTACCGCTTCCTGCCCGAGGCCATCGCGCGGTGGCGCAGGCAAGCGCCGGATGTGGATCTGCAACTCAAGGAGATGGTCAGCCTGGCGCAACTGGACGCACTGGATGCAGGCCGGCTGGATATCGGCCTGTTGCGCCCGCCGATCCAACGCCAGGGCCTGCACAGCCGCTGCGTGGCACGCGAACCGCTGATCGCCGCGCTGCCGGAAGACTCGCCGCTGGCGCACCGCGACAGCCTGCGTCTGCAGGATTTCCACGGCCAGCCGCTGGTCAATTACGCACCGGACGAGGCGCGTTATTTCTACGATCTGCTGGCGCAATTGTTCGGTGCGCGCGGCATCGCGCCGCGCTCGGTGCAATACGTCAGCCAGATTCATTCGGTGCTGGCGCTGGTACGCGGCGGCATGGGCATGGCGCTGGTGCCCGAAGGCGCCAGCGGCCTGCGTTACGCCGGCATCGTGTACCTGCCGCTGCGCGAGGAAACCCCTGCCACGCCGGTGGAGCTGCACCTGGTGTGGAAACAGGATAACGACAACCCTGCGCTGGGTCGTTTGATCGCCTGAGCCGGGCAAGGCGCGTGCGCTGTCACAGACGCACGGCAGCGCAGCCACTGTCCAACGCGGGGACCGGATTCGAAGCAACTGGCAACACGACTGCGCACCGCCGGGCGGGTGCGACCGGTGCCCGGTGCGGCATGGACCACGCGTACACGCCGGCTTTGAGCGCGACGCCGACAGCCACCTGACGACTGCTCGCCACGGTCTGCTCGCCGCTTCTACTGCCGCCCCACGCTCTGCACCACATGCAGGCGCCGCAGCCGGCGCATCACTTCGGCCAGATGGCGGCGGTCGCGGACCTGGATGTTGAAGCGCAGCACCGCCGCGTTGAAATCGCGGTCCAGGTAATCCACGCGCTCGATATTGGACTGGCTCTGCGCAATAGCCGCAGCCAGCTGGGCCAGCACGCCGGTGCGGTTTTCCACCTCGACGATCAAGGCGGTGTCGTAGTCGCCACTGACGCTGGAATCCCAGTCGATCGGCACCCAGCGTTCGGGCGATTTGCGCAGCTCGGCCAGGTTGGGGCAGTCCAGACGGTGCACCACGATGCCCTTGCCGGCGGTGTGGTAACCCATGATTTCGTCGCCGGGAATCGGCTGGCAACAGTTGGCGAAGCTGATCACGCCGCGCTCGCTGCCGTCGATCAGGATCTTTTCGTGCGAATGCTTGGAGTGGCCGCCACCGCGCAATTCGGCGTAGGCCATCAGCGCCTGCGCGGCCTGGGTCGGCATCCAGTTGCCCAGCGCCACGTCGGCCAGCAAGGCTTCCAGGCGTGGATAGCGGTGCTCGGTGAGGAAGGCGTCCAGGCGGCCCTTGGGCAGCCGCTCCAGCGAGCTGTCCATCGCTTCCAGCGCGCGATCGAGCATGCGGTGGCCGAGCTGCACGGCGTCTTCGTGTTCGAGCTGCTTGAGCTGGTGGCGGATCGCGGTACGCGCCTTGCTGCTGACCACGAACTCCAGCCACTGCGGCTTGGGCGTGGCCGAGCGCGCGGTGATGATTTCCACCGCCTGCCCGCTGACCAGCTTGGTGCGTAGCGGCACCAGCTTCTTGTCCACCCGCGAGGCGACCGCGCGGTTGCCCACGTCAGTGTGCACCGCATAGGCGAAATCCAGCGCGGTGGAGTTGCGCGGCAGCGCCAGGATCTTGCCCTTGGGCGTGAACAGATAGACCTCGTCCGGGAACAGGTCGACCTTGACGTTGTCCAGGAACTCCAGCGACGAGCCCGCCGCGCGTTGCGAATCGATCAGCTCCACGATCCAGTCGTGCGCGCGGCTCTGCGCGCTATTGGGCGAGGCCGAGCCGACCTTGTAGGTCCAGTGCGCAGCCACCCCGCGTTCGGCGATCAGGTCCATCTCCTCGGTGCGGATCTGCACTTCGATCGGCGAGCCATACGGGCCAAACAACACGGTGTGCAGCGACTGATAGCCGTTGGCCTTGGGGATGGCGATGAAATCGCGGAAGCGCCCGTCCAGCGGCTTGAAGGTGGCATGCACCGCGCCCAGCGCGTGATAGCAATCGGCCACCGAACGCACCACCAGGCGGAAGCCGAACACATCCATCACCTGGTCGAAGGACTTGTTCTCTTCGTGCATCTTGGAATAGATGCTCCAGGGCGTCTTGATGCGGCTGACCAGGCGGTGCTCCAGCCCTTCCTTGGCCAGCCGCTGCGACAGCTGCACTTCCACCTGCGCCATCGATTCGCGCCGCACCACCGGCTGGCTGCGGATATGTTTTTCGATGATGGCGTGACGCCACGGATACAGCGCGCGGAAGCCCAGGTTCTGCAGCTCGGACTTGATCAGGCTCATGCCCAGGCGCTGGGCGATCGGCGCGTAGATTTCCAGCGTTTCGCGCGCGATGCGGCTGCGCGCCTCGCTGCTCTGCGCGCCCAGCGTGCGCATGTTGTGCAGGCGGTCGGCCAGCTTGATCATGATCACGCGCAGGTCGCGCGACATCGCCAGCAGCATCTTGCGGAAGCTCTCCGCCGCCGCTTCCTGGCGGTCGCGGAACTTGAGCTTGTCCAGCTTGGTGACGCCATCGACCAGCTCGGCCACCGCTTCACCGAATTCCGACGCCAGCTCTTCGCGGGTCAGCGGGGTGTCTTCGATGGTGTCGTGCAGGATCGCGGCGATCAGCGATTCCATGTCCAGGCCGAGCTCGGCGAGTACGCCGGCCACCGCGACCGGATGGGTGATGTACGGCTCGCCCGACTTACGGGTCTGGCCGGCATGCGCGCTGGCGCCCACTTCCCAGGCACGGCGCAGGATCGGCAGCTGCTCCTTGGGAAGGTAGCTGGCCGCGCGTTCGAAGTGCAGGACGTAGTCGGGGATGGCCTGGTCGGAAGACGGAGACGTCACGACGGTCGCCTGGGCAGTGGGGCCTGGGTTCATGCCGGAAGACTATGCCAGCAACGCAGTCACGGCAAACGTTTGCACACTGCAGGCACCAAAGCGGGCCTGAAACGAAAACAGCCCGCGCGTGGCGGGCTGCTCAGATCGATCGCAGCGATGCGAACAATCAATCGTCGTTCTTGGACATGTCTTCGTCGGCAACGACTTCGGCAGCGGCCCATTCCAGCGCTTCGCGTTCGGCGCGCTCGCGCTCGGCCTTCTCGACTTCGTCGATCAGCGCGTTGTCGATCCGGCGTGCGGCGATCTCGCGCAGTGCCATCACGGTGGGCTTGTCGCTGGCGTCGGCATTTTCGATCAACGGCTGCACGCCGTTGGCGAGCTGACGGGCGCGCTTGGACGCCATCATGACCAGCTCGAAACGGTTGTTCACGACTTCCAGGCAATCTTCTACGGTAATGCGGGCCATGCGGGCTCCCGGCGACCAGCAACGGCCGCGCATCGAATGAGGGAAAGGGGGCGGAGTGTACGCCCGGGCCGCCGTCACGGCAACCTGGGCCCATTCAGTTTCCTTTGGAATCAGGGATTTGAGCAGCTCAGTCCAGCAAGGCCCGGATCAACGCCGCGTGCCGCTGCTGTTGCGCCTGCCGGCGCAGCCGGCTGGCGGTGAAGATCGCGCACATCTCCGAGACCGCGGTGTCGAAGGTCTCGTTGATGATGACGTAATCGAACTCTTCGAAATGCAGCATCTCTTCGCGGGCAGCGGCCAGCCGCTGCGCCATCACGTCCTCGCTGTCCTGGCCGCGCTTGCGCATGCGCTCGTCCAGCGCCTGGCGCGACGGCGGCAGGATGAACACGCTGACCGCGTCGGGCACCTTCTGGCGCACCTGGCGCGCGCCCTGCCAGTCGATCTCCAGCAGCACGTCGTGACCTGCGGCCAGCTGCGGCTCCACCGACTGCCGCGCGGTGCCCTTCCAGTCGCCATGCACCAGCGCGTATTCGAAGAAGTCGCCGGCTTCGATCATGCCCTGGAACTCGTCGGCGGAGACGAAATGGTAGTGCTCGGCATGCCGTTCGCCCGGCCGCGGCGCGCGCGAGGTGAACGAGATCGACAAGGCGATCTTGGGATCACGCGCCAGGGTGGCGTTGACGATGCTGCTCTTGCCGGCGCCGGAAGGGGCCGCAACGATATAGAGGGTGCCGCGCATAGGGTCAGGGATTCGGGCTTGGGGAGTCGGGATTCGCGAACGGGCTGCGGACCGGTACCACCGGGGTCGATATGCTACCGGTATTGGCCGCGCCCCGCTGAAACCCGGGATGGCCGTCGACCAATCCCGAATCCCCAATCACCACTCCCGGCTACTCGATGTTCTGCACCTGCTCGCGGATCTGGTCGATCAGCACCTTCAGATCCACCGCGGCGTTGGAGGTGCGGCTGTCCACCGACTTGGAGCCGAGCGTATTGGCTTCGCGGTTGAATTCCTGCAGCAGGAAGTCCAGGCGGCGGCCGACCGGCTCGCGCTGCCTGAGCACGCGGCGGATCTCGGCGATGTGGCTGGACAGGCGGTCGAGCTCTTCGTCCACGTCCAGCTTCTGCAGCCACAGCACCAGTTCCTGCTCGGCGCGCCCCGGGTCCACCGGATGCGGCAGATCGGCCAGCCGGGCGGCCAGCTTGGCACGCTGCCCTTCGCGGATGACGGGAATCAGCGTACGCACCTCGGCGGCGATACGTTCGATCGCATCGATCCGCTCGCTGATCGCATCGGCCAGCTTGGCGCCTTCGCGCTCGCGCGCGGCGACGAAACTGTCCACCACCTCATCCAGCAATGCCAGGGCCTGCGCCTGCAATGCCGGTGCGTCCACGTCCTGCACCTGCAGCACGCCGGGCAGCTGCAGCAGATCGGTGAAGCCGACCTGCAGCTTGGGGAACATGCCGTCAAGGCGCGTGGCCAGTGCGCCCAGTTCCTGCAGCAGCGATTCGTTCACGGCCAGGGTCTGCGCGTTGTCCGGCGCGCGCAGGCGCAGCGCCAGATCCAGCTTGCCGCGGCTGTTTTTCGCCGCCACGCGCTCGCGCAGCAGCGGCTCCAGCGCACGCAGTTCTTCGGGCAGGCGCACGCCCACTTCCAGAAACCGATGGTTGACCGAGCGCAGCTCGCAACCGAGCGTGCCCCAGGGCGTGATGCGTTCGCCACCCGCAAACGCGGTCATGCTTCGAATCATCGTCAGTCCCGTGCCTTCAAAGCGCGAATGGTACCCTAGCGGCCCGCGCTGGCTGACCGCCCCGCCACGCGCCGCCCCAGACCCACCTCCCGACTTCCGGACTCATCGCATGACCTTTTCCCGTCCCAGCGGCCGCACGGCCGACCAGCTGCGCCCGGTGCGCATCGAACGCGCCTTCACCCGTCACGCCGAAGGCTCGGTGCTGGTCAGCTTCGGCGACACCCGCGTGCTGTGCACCGCCAGCGTGGAAAACCGCGTCCCCGGATTCCTGCGCGGCAAGGGCGAAGGCTGGGTGACCGCCGAATACGGCATGCTGCCGCGCTCCACCCACACCCGTTCCGATCGCGAGGCCGCACGCGGCAAGCAGGGCGGACGCACGCTGGAGATCCAGCGCCTGATCGGCCGCGCACTGCGCGCCTGTGTGGATCGCAATGCCCTGGGCGAGCGCACCATCACCCTGGACTGCGACGTGCTGCAGGCCGATGGCGGCACCCGCACCGCCGCGATCACCGGCGCCTACGTGGCGCTGGCCGATGCGGTGAACCTGCTGCTCAAGCGCGGCGACATCAAGAAGCACCCGCTGATCGGCGCCGTGGCCGCGGTGTCGGTGGGCATCTATCGCGGCGAGCCGGTGCTGGATCTGGACTACCCCGAAGACAGCGACTGCGACACCGACATGAATGTGGTGATGAATGACGGCGGCGGCTTCATCGAGCTGCAGGGCACTGCCGAAGGCCACGCCTTCCGCCGCGACGAACTCAATGCACTGCTCGCACTCGCCGAACGAGGCATGAGCGAACTGTTCGCCCTGCAACGCGCTGCACTGGCCGGATGAGCCGGCGCATCGCCCTGACCACCCTGCTGGTCGCCGATTACGACGCGGCGATCGCCTGGTACACCGGTGCGCTGGGCTTCCAGGTGCTGGAGGATCGCGCACTTGGCGACGGCAAGCGCTGGGTGGTGATCGGCCCGGGCAGCGCGCAGGACGCCGGCTTGCTGCTCGCGCAGCCGGCCGACGCCGCCCAGCGCGCGCGCATCGGCGACCAGACCGGGGGGCGGGTGGATCATTTTCTCTACACCGACGACTTCTGGCGCGACCACGCGGCGATGCAGGCGTTCGGGGTGGAATTCTTGGAAACCCCGCGCGAGGAACCGTACGGCACGGTCGTGGTGTTCCGCGATCTGTACGGCACCAAGTGGGACCTGCTGGAGCCCAAGCAATGAAACAACTGGTCCTGGCCAGCGGCAACGCCGGCAAGCTGGAAGAACTGCGCGCCATGCTCGCCGACCTGCCACTGCGCATCGTGGAGCAAGGCGAGCTCGGCGTGGACGATGTGCCGGAAACCGGCCTGACCTTCGTCGAGAACGCCTTGATCAAGGCACGCCATGCCAGCGCGGTCACCGGCCTGCCGGCACTGGCCGACGACTCCGGCCTGATCGTCGATGCGCTCGGCGGCGCACCGGGCCTGTACAGCGCCCGCTATGCCGGCAGCCCGACCGATGCGCAGGCCAACAACGCCAAGCTGCTCGACGCCATGCGCGCCGTGCCGGCCGAGCGCCGCAGCGCGCGGTTTTACGCGGTGATCGTGCTGCTGCGTCACCCGGAAGATCCGCAACCGCTGATCGCCGAAGGCAGCTGGGAAGGGGTGATCACCACCGAACCACGCGGCACCGGCGGCTTTGGCTACAACCCGGTGTTCCTGGATCCGCTGCATGGCCTGACCGCTGCGGAGATGGATACCGCGCTGAAGAACCGGCTGAGTCACCGTGCGGTGGCGCTGGCCACGCTGCAGCACAAGCTGCATGCCCTGTCGCTGTGAACCATGGCCTGACGCAGTGCCCGACCTGATTCCACCGCCGCTGTCGCTTTACGTGCACCTGCCCTGGTGCGTGCGCAAATGCCCGTACTGCGATTTCAACTCGCATGCGGCCAAGGGCGTGCTGCCGTTCGAGGACTACGTGGATGCGTTGATCCGCGACCTGGATGCGGATCTGCCGCTGGTGTGGGGGCGCGTGGTGCATTCGGTGTTTTTCGGCGGCGGCACGCCGAGCCTGTTTCCGCCCGAAGCCATCGACAGATTCCTGCAAGCCGCCGCCGCGCGGCTGCGCTTTGCACCGAATCTGGAGATCACCCTGGAAACCAATCCAGGCACCGCCGAACATGGCCGCTTCGACGGCTATCGCGCCGCCGGCGTGAACCGCCTGAGCTTCGGCGTGCAGACCTTCGACGATGTAGCGCTGCAGCGGCTGGGTCGCATCCACGACAGTGCCGAGGCCGAGCGTGCGATCAAGCTGGCGCAGGATGCCGGCTACGACAATTTCAATATCGACCTGATGTACGCGCTGCCCGAGCAGACCCTGGCGCAGGCCGAGCGCGATCTCGAACGCGCCTTCGCACTGCAGCCTACCCACATGTCGCATTACCAGCTCACACTGGAGCCGAACACGGTGTTCTTCGCGCGGCCGCCCAAGGGCATTCCCGACGACGATGCGGCCTGGGACATGCAGGAACATTGCCAGCGTCTGCTGGCCGAGGCCGGCTACGCGCAGTACGAAGTGAGCGCCTACGCCAGGCCCGGGCGGCAATGCGCGCACAACCTCAATTACTGGCGCTTCGGCGATTACCTGGGCATCGGCGCCGGGGCGCACGGCAAGATCAGTTCCGGCGCCGAACAGCATGTGCTGCGACGCTGGAAGCACAAGCACCCACAAAGTTACCTGGCCAGCGCCGGCAGCGCGGCATCGATCGGCGGCGACGAGATCGTGCCGCGCGAGCGGCTGCCGTTCGAATACATGCTCAACCTGCTGCGCCTGCACGAGGGCTTCGCCCTGCGCGACTTCGAAGTCTCCACCGGCCTGGCCGCGTCGGTCATCGAGTTGCCTGTGGCGCGCGCGATTGCGCAAGGCTGGATGACCGCGCAGGACGGACGCGTGGTGCCGACCGAGCTGGGCCGCCGCTTCACCAATGACGTGGTCGAGCTGTTTCTGGCCTGATCGCGGCGATCGCGGCGCGGCACCGCAGCCAGCACGCCGCGCCATGATCGATAGCGCACACGACAGCATTGGCGCGCGGATCCAGCGAGCCGCGCCACGCGCGCCGTCCGCGTCCGGGTGGCGACCGAATCTGGCCAGGCACGTCTTGCGCCCGCGCGGTCGCTGCCCGGCGGAAAAACATGCTACATAGCTCACGCCTCGCACCGAGCCTGCCTCCCCCGGATGTCCACTCCCGCCTCCTCCCTGCAGCACACGCTCAGCGGCCCGATCGCCGATGCACCGGTTTCCGCGCGCGGACGGCGCCTGCTCGCCGCGCTGCATGCGCATTGCGTGCAGGCGCTCAGCGGGCCGCTGCGGCTGACCATCGTCGAGCTGGAACGCGAGCTGCTGCATCAGGCCGAGCATGCCCGCAACAGCCAGATCCAGGCCGAAACCTATGCGCAGACACGTGACCTGCGCGACCACATCGATCGGTTTCCGCAGGCGTTCCTGCAGCAGCTGGCGCAGGACCTGGCCACGCTGCGCGATCGCCCGTCGCTGATGCCAGCAGCCGATGCCTCAGCGCATCCGCAGATGCTCACCCTGGTGGAGGACACCGATATCGATCGCGATATCGTGCTCAGCGAGATTGCGCGCCGCGAAACCTCCCGCCGCGCCGATGCGCTGCAATTGCTGGCGCAGCGGGTGGCGGTGATCGGCGCGGTGGCCGAGTTCGAACTGGAGGCAGTGCCGCTGGGCCCGTACGCCCTGTGCCGCGTGCTGCGCCAGTGCGGCGAAACGCTGGGACTGAGCCTGGACGGGCAGCTGACGCTGTACCGCGTGTTCGAGCGTCAGGTCATCGAGCGTTTGAACGATCTGTACGAGCGCGCCAACGGCACGCTCGCGCAGGAAGGCATCCTGCCGGGGCTGATCTATCACCCTTACCTGGTCAAGCCCACCCAGGTGCAGACGCGGCGCGCACCGCCTGCAGCAGCCACCGCACCGAAGGATGCTGCGGCCGCCAGCGCGCGCGCGCTGCCGCCGCGCAACGGGCGGCCTGCAACTGGCTGGAGCGGTCAATCGGCACCGACACCGTGGCAGAGCGCCCTGCTGGATCCGCCCGCCATGCCGATGACACTGGCAGCGGCGACCGACGGTGAGCAGGCAGCACCTGCCCTGAGCGATGCAGTGCAGGCGCTCGGCGGCCTGATGTCGTCAGCGCGCCGGTCGCAGGCGGCGGGCAACGTAGGCGCAGCGGCGAATCAAAGCTCTGCAGATCACGGCGCAGCGCCTGCAAGCAGCGCCCAGGCAACACCCGAAAAAGCATCTCCCCGGCTCGCCTCCTCGGCCGTGCCCAAGGCCGCCGTCAGCGACGCACTGGCCAGCCTGCAGGGCACGCTGGCGGCACAGGCAGCGGCAGCGGCGCAGCCGACCGGCATCGATGCGGTGCAGCGCCAGCTGCTGGCGTTGCTGCGGGCGCAACACGGCCCCGACGCCGCGCTGTCGCCGCAGGACACCGACACCTTCGACCTGCTCGGCCTGCTCTACGCGCAGATGCAACGCGAAGTGCGCGAGCAGACCCCGGCGCAGGCCCTGCTCGCCAAGTTGCAGGTGCCGGTGGTGCGCGCGGCCTTGGCCGATACGCATTTCTTCGTGCGCGACCAGCACCCGGTGCGCGAATTGCTCAACACCGTGGCCGAGTCCGGCGCGGTCTGGCTGGGCGACGACGATGTCGACCCGCAGTTGCTGCACAAGCTGGGCAGCGCGGTGGACCGGATCGTCAACGACTACCAGGGCGACGAGGCCGTGTTCGCCGCGGCCAACGCCGATATCCAGGCGCATCTGCGCGCCTTGGCGCGCAAGGCCGACCTCGCCGAGCGCCGCCATGTGGATGCGGCGCGTGGCAAGGAGCGGCTGGAGTCGGCCAAGCAGCAGGCCGAGGCGCGCATCGAGCAGCTGTGCGAGCAGAGCGTCCCGCCGCGCTTCGTGCAGGCGCTGCTGCGTCAGGCATGGTCGGACGTGCTGACGCTGACGCTGCTGCGCCAGGGCGAGCAATCGCCCGAATGGGACGAGCGACAGGCGCTGACCGCGCGCATCGCCGAAGTCACCTGCCGCAGCAAGGGGCAACCTGCCGACATCGCGCTCGGCACCGAGATCGAAACCGCGCTGCTGCAGGTCGGCTATCACCACGATGAAGCGGCGGCGATCGCGCGGCGCCTGTCCACGCCCGGCGGCGAGGACGAGACGACCTCGCGCACCGAGCTCGCCGCCAGGCTCAAGGCGCGCACGCGGCTGGGCGACCAGGGCGACGGCGCACCGCGCAGGGACGTCGCCGGCCCGCGTTCGCCGGCCGAAGAGGCCTGCTACACGCAGCTGCGCAGCCTGCCGTTCGGCAGCTGGTTCGAGTTCGTGATCAACCAGCAGGGCGACCTGCGCCGGCAACGGCTGTCCTGGTACAGCCCGATGACCGGCAACGCGCTGTTCGTCAATCAACGTGGGCAAAAGGTCGCCGAGCACTCGCTGGATGGCCTGTCGCGGCTGATGGCCGGCGGCCAGGCGCGCCTGCTGGTCGAAGAGAAATCGCGGCTGATCGACCGCGCCTGGCATGCCACCGTGCGCACGCTGCGCAGCCTGGCCGGTCAGGCGCCCATTGCAGAGGTCAACCCATGATCCAGGACACCCGCCGCGCACCGCGCCGCCAGCCGTCCGACCTGATACCGGTGACCGACATGCTCAGCGAGGCGCAGATCGGCCGGGTCGGCAATGTCTCGGAAACCGGCATGCTGCTGCTGGCCTCGGTTCCGCTGCACGACGACGCCCTGTATCAATTGCGCTTCAGCCTGCCCGAGCGCATCGGCCGCGCCACCGAGATCGATGTCGGCGTGCATCTGTTATGGAGCGAAGCCGCGCACGCACCCGGGCAGGCCTGGGCCGGCTTCCGCTTCCTGACCATGTCCGAGCCGCATCGCCAACGCCTGCGCGCCTGGATCGCCGAAGAACACATGCTGGGCTGAAGGACAGCATCACCACGATTACGGCAAAATCGCGACCTGTCTTTGCATTGCCGATCGAGCCCCGCATGCCCCAGCCGTCCTTGAGCCACCTGTATTCCGACCACCTGCGCACGCTGACCGCGCGCGCCGACGAGGCGCTGCAGCGCGGCGGCTTCGACCACCTGGTGGTGCCCAGTGGCAGCCTGCATTACCAGGTGTTCGACGACCGCGACTATCCCTATGCGGTCAATCCGCAGTTCAAGGCCTGGGTGCCGCTGACGCGGGTGCCCAACAGCTGGCTGGTCTACACCCCGGGCAAGCGCCCGACGCTGATCTTCTGCCAGCCGTTGGACTATTGGCATGTGGTGCCCGAGGCGCCCAGCGGCTGGTGGGTGGAGCACTGCGACATCCACATCATCCGCACCCCGGACCAGGCCCTGGCGCTGCTGCCCAGGCAGACCGACCGTTGCGCCATCCTGGGCGAGGCGCAGAGCGCGCTAGGTGCGTATGTGCCCAACAATCCGCAGCCGGTGCTCGATTACCTGGACTACCAGCGCGCGTTCAAGACGCCGTACGAACTGGCCTTGCTGCGCATCGCCCAGCAGCTGGCAGTGCGCGGCCATCGCGCCGCCGAAGCGGCCTTCCGCGCCGGCCAGAGCGAGTTCGGCATCCATATGGCCTACTGCGCCGCCGTCGGTCAGGACGCCAACGAACTGCCCTACGGCAACATCATCGCGCTCAACGAGCACGGCGCGGTGCTGCACTACACCGAACTCGGCCAGCAGCCGCCGCAGCCGCTGCGCAGCTTCCTGATCGATGCCGGTGCTTCGGCCTACGGCTACGCCAGCGACATCACCCGCACCTACGCCGCCGACCCCGGCAGCGAATTCCAGGCCCTGATCGATGCGGTGGATGCCGCACAGATCCGCATGGGCCAGAGCGTGCGCAGCGGCGTGGATTACAAGCAGTTGCACGTGGATGCGCATCTGGCCCTGATGGGCATCCTCAAAGACTTCGGCATCCTCACCGTGTCGCCGGAAGCTGCGCTCGCCACCGGCGTCAGCGCGGCATTCTTCCCGCACGGGCTGGGCCATCTGATCGGCCTGCAGGTGCACGACGTGGCAGGCTTTGCGGCCAGCGACCGCGGCGGCCGCATCGAGCGCCCCGCCGGCCACCCGTATCTGCGCCTGACCCGCGTGCTGGAACCGGGCATGGTGGTCACCATCGAACCGGGCGTGTACTTCATCGACATGCTGCTGGACGAAGTGAAGAAGAACGGCCACGCCGCCAGCGTCGACTGGGCGCGCGTTGCGCAGTTCAAACCCTACGGCGGCATCCGTATCGAAGACGAGGTGGTGTGCACCGATGGCGCGCCCGAAAACCTGACCCGCCCGGTGTTTGCCGCCCCTTGAATCCTTCCGCACCGCACGGAGCATTGCCATGAACGATCCACGCCAGTCCTCGCACCCCGACCATCCGATGTATCAACAGATCCAGCGCGGCGTGCATGCAATCGATGCGGCACATGGACGCACACCCGACCAGACCAGCGACCGGCTCAGCGCGGCCTTGTTGCCGCTGGCCAAGGAAGGCGGCCTGTCGCGCGTGGATCATGTGCTGATGAGCGAGGCCAACAATCGCGGCGTGCACGGTGGCGAAAACGTGTTCGTGGTGCAGGGCGACCCGGCCAACCCGGCGCATCTGCGCGCGCACATGAAGACCGAGCAGGCATTGAGCACGCCGGAAGCGCAATCGTTCGCACGCGCACAGCAACTGGTGACGCCAGGCGAACAGGTCCAGCAGCCCGAACGCACCCAGACGCCCCAGCTGGGCCAGTAGAACGGCGCGCAGCACAACGGCCGGGCGCCTCATGTTTGCAAGGCGCCCGGCGCAGCGCGCGTCAAGCGACGCCGCCGGCCTCAGCCGGATACGCCGCGCAATCCCAACCAAACCGGCAGTGCGCGGGTCGCGTGCAGGGCAATGCACCGCTCCAGGTCACGACGGCTCATGGCGTCATGACCGCGCTATGCGCGCAACGCGTCGCGGTCCGCCATCTCCGCTTCGATCTCGTCGGCGCTGCGCGCCAGCGCATCGGTCAGCACCCGATGGCCGTCGGCGGTGATCAGCACATTGTCTTCGGTGCGGATGCCGATGCCGCGCCACTTGGCCTCCACCGTGGTGTCGTCAGCGGAGATATAGAGTCCCGGCTCGATGGTGAACACCATGCCGGGCTCGAGCAGACGCGAGTCGCCAGCCAACCGGTAGTCGCCCACATCGTGCACATCCAGCCCCAGCCAGTGGCCGGTCTTGTGCCGATAGAAGCGCTTGTAATGGCCGTCGGCGATATTGCGCTCCAGCTTGCCCTTGAGCAGGCCCAGCTGCAGCAGCCCCTCGGTCAGGGTCTGCACCGCGGCCAGATGCCCGGCTTCGTAGGGCAGGCCAGGGCGCGCCTGCGCCAGCGCGGCAGCCTGCGCAGCGCCGACCAGATCGTGCAGCGCACGCTGCGCCGGGGTGAAACGGCCGTTGACCGGAAAGGTGCGGGTGATATCGGCCGCGTAGCCGCGGTACTCGGCGCCGGCATCGATCAGCACCAGTTCGCCATCGCGGCTGCGCGCATTGTTGGCGCGGTAGTGCAGCACGCAGGCATTGCTGCCGGTGCCGACGATGCTGCCGTACGCCGGCCACGCATCGGCGGCGCGGAACGCGCACTCCACCTCGGCCTGCAGTTCGTACTCGTGCACACCCGGCCGCGCCAGCCGCATGGCGGCGCGATGCGCGCGCACGCTGATGTCGGCGGCGTGCTGCATCAACGCGATTTCGTCGCGCGACTTGAACAGCCGCTGCTCGTGCAGCAGATGCCCGAGCTCGAGGAATTCGTGCGGCGGCTGCGCGCCATGACGCACCTGCTCGCGCACGCGCTTGAGCCAGCCGATCAGCTTGAGGTCGAAGTCGACATCGCGCCCGAAGTGGTAATAGACGCGGCTGCGCCCTTCCAGCAGGCCCGGCAGGATCTCGTCGACATCGTCGATGGGGTACGCATCGTCCATGCCGTAGCGCTCCACCGCACCTTCCTGGCCCTCGCGCGGGCCATCCCAGGCTTCGCGCTCGGCATCGCGCTCGCGGCAGAACAGGATCGCCTCGCCATGCTTGCGGCCCGGCACCAGCACCAGCACCGCTTCCGGCTCGGGGAAACCGCTCAGATACCAGAAATCCGAATCCTGCCGATACGGGTAGTGGGTGTCGTGGCTGCGCACCCGCTCGGGCGCCGCCGGCAGGATCAGGATGGCCTGATCGCCGGCCATCTGCATCAGCTGCTTGCGCCGACGCGCGTACTCAGCCGCGCCGATCCCGGTGAGTTTTTTCATGGCGGTCGTGCGGTCAGTTCAGACGTTGGCGGAAGCGCGGCCCCATCACGCAGTCGCCATGCAGCAACAGCACCGCCACGCGCACGAACTCCTCGATCTCCGCCAGGGCGGTGTCGTCTTCGTCGGCCGCATCGAAATCGTCGCTGGACGCCTGCGCCAGCCGCGCCAGGTCCTGCAGCGCCTCTTCGCCCTCTTCGGTCAGTGCCGGGCGCTGCTGCGCCGCCAGGCCGAAGCCACCCAGAAAAGCACGACACCAGTCGAACAAGGCATCGGTGCGCGCCGCCAGCGGTGCGCCGTCGTCGATCAGCAGCAGTTCGAAGGCGAAATCGCGGTCTTCCAGCTGCGCCACCGTGGCCTGCCGCATCTGGTCCAGCGCCCCGCCCTGCCTGGGCGCCACCTGCGCGGTGTCGGCCAGGATGCGCGCCAGCCAGTCGCCGCTGTCGGCACCCCCACCGGAGAGCCACCCGCACAGCCCGCCATGCAACTCCGCTGCGGAGGAAGCCAACTCCAGCTGGCGACTTTCGTTTTGCACAGCGGTTACATCGGGCAGATCCATCGGGTCATCCAGGCTGGGAACAGGAGGTGCCGGCACATGGGCCGGCGATTTGACTTCCCAGTGTATCAAGGCACCCCGCGTCGGCCGCCAGCGGCGTGTTCCCTACGGGGTCCGCGCGCGTGACGCCGGCTGCGCCGGGCGCAGCGCAAGCCCTTGTCGGGATTGGCCTGACGGCGGGTAAGCGGGCTGCAATCGGGCGCTTGACCGCCGCGCGCACGCGCCCCTATCGTGAGCGCATGGACAACGCCGCTGCCCTCGCCCAGATCCGCGCCCTTGCCGCCCGTGTGGAGGCCCTGGTCGAGCGCAGCCAGCGGTTGACCGACGAGAACCGCAGCCTGCGTCACCAGCAGGAACAATTGATCGGCGAGCGTGCGCAATTGCTGACCAAGAACGAACAGGCGCGCTCGCGCGTGGAAGCGATGATCGTGCGGTTGAAATCCCTGGAGCAGCACACGTGAGCAACAACGAGCCGGTCAGCGTGCGTATTCTGGATCGTGAATACACCGTTGGCGTCACAGCCGAGGAACGCGAGAGCCTCACCGCTGCGGCGCGCCTGCTGGATCTGCGCATGCGCGAGATTCGCGGCAGCAATCGCATGGCAGCGGTGGACCGCGTTGCGGTGCTGGCCGCACTCAATCTGGCGCACGAATTGCAGCAGCTGCGCGATCAGCAAGCGTTGTACGACCGTGAACTGGCCAACACGCTGGACAGCTTGAATCGCCGCCTGGACAGCGTATCCGACACACCGCGTTGAGGTGCAGTTCGCACTGTCGTCGCAAATATGAACTTTCAATTGCGCCGGCCGACGAATGGGCTAGCCATCGCGCAGCAGAGGTTTATACTTCACCTGCGTTCTCTGCTGTAAACGACAGCGTGCAAAACATGCGCCTTGTCCCTTAATTACGACCACGGGGGCGCGACGAAGCCGGGAGTGCAAGTCCGCCTTGTAGCGGGAAGCCCGATGGCCTCACAACGTCCCCACTTGAACCCCGGGTTCAAGGTCGTTTCGCCCGCATCGTTCACGGCGGAGAATGCAAATCTGAAACGGCGCCTTCGGGCGCCGTTTCTTTTTGCGTGTCTGAAACGCACGGCACGCGCAGTTCGGCTGCGCCGCTGTTGCAATGACTACGCCAAGACATGCGTGCGCCGCAACGTTGCCAGTGCTGCACGCACGCGCTCAGCGACAGGCGAGAGACTTGCCGGCACCGGCGATCGGTGGGACACGCGCAGCTAGGCAGGCGCGTCCACGCCATCGACAATATCCCTCCGCCTATCGCTGCGAGACGCCATGACCGACGACCGAGACGCCTTGCGCCAGCAGTTGCGTGCGCTGCGCCGCAGCCTGCCCGCAGCGCAGCGCCTGGCAGCCGCCGATGCGCTGGCCGAGCGCCTGCTGGCGCTGCCGTTCGCGCCGCAGACCGGCGCGGTGGCCGGGTATTGGGCGATGGATGGCGAAATCGCGCTGCACCGCTGGCAACTGAGCCTGCCGGCCGGCGTGCGCTATTGCCTGCCAGTGCTGGACGGGCGCGTCCTGCGCTTTGCGCCGTGGCGGCCGGGCCAGGGGCTGGTCGGCAACCGCTACGGCATCCCCGAGCCGGACGTGGCACGCGCCGAGCTGCTCGCACCCGAGGAGATGGCGCTGGTGGTGACGCCGTTGACCGGCTTCGACGCGCAGTGCCGGCGGCTGGGCATGGGAGGCGGCTGGTATGATCGCAGCTTCGCGTTCCGGCACCGCCAGACGCCGCCGCCCTGGCTGGTCGGCGTCGGCTTCGCCGCGCAGCAGCGACCCGCCCTGCCCACCGAATCCTGGGACGTGGCGGTGGATGCGATCTGCACCGAACACGCCACCTTCCTGAAAGACGACGCCGTTTCCGTATGACTGCCCGCAAGCGCTACTGGTTGATGAAGTCCGAGCCGGACACGTTTTCCATCGATGATCTGGAACGCGTCGGCACCGAACCGTGGAACGGCGTGCGCAACTACCAGGCGCGCAACTTCATGCGCGACGGCATGCATGTCGGCGATGGGGTGTTGTTCTACCACTCCAACTGCAAGGTGCCGGGCATTGTTGGCATCGCCAAGGTCGCCAGCGCGGCGTATCCGGACGACACCCAGTTCGATCCCAAATCCGACTACCACGACCCCAAGGCCACCCGCGAAGATCCGCGCTGGATGCTGGTGGACGTGGCCTTCGAGCGCAAGCTCACGCGCACGATCGCACTGGACGAAATCAAGCAGCAGGCCGACGCACTGGGCGAAGGCTTCCCGCTGATCGCCCGCGGCAACCGCCTGTCGATCCTGCCGGTGACCGCCGCGCAGTGGAAATTGTTGCTGGCGATGGAGTAGCCGGGAGTAGAGATTCGGGATTTGCGATTTGCAAATCCCGCTCAGCCCAGCCGCTCTTGCGATTCCCCAATCCCGATTCCCCAATCCCGATTCCCGATTCCCCAATCCCGAGCCCCCAAATGTCCGAAGCAAAACGCCTGGCCGCCGAAAAAGCGATCGATTACGTGGAAGACGGCATGATCGTCGGGGTCGGTACCGGTTCGACGGTGGCCTACTTCATCGATGCCTTGGGCCGCATCAGCCACCGCATCAAGGGGGCGGTGTCCAGCTCCGAGCAGAGCAGCGCGCAGCTCAGGCGCCACGGCATCGAGGTGCTGGATCTCAACCACACCGGCAATCTGTCGCTGTACGTGGATGGTGCCGACGAGTGCGACCCGAATCGTTGCCTGATCAAGGGCGGCGGCGCAGCGTTAACGCGCGAGAAGATCATTGCAGAGGCCAGCGAGCGCTTCATCTGCATCGTCGACCCGAGCAAGCAGGTGCCGGTGCTGGGCAAGTTCCCGCTGCCGGTGGAAGTGATTCCGATGGCGCGCAGCCTGGTGGCCCGCCAGATCCTGGCGCTCACCGGCGGTCAGCCGGTATGGCGCGATGGCGTGGTCACCGACAACGGCAACGTGGTGCTGGACGTGCACAACCTGCAGATCACCGACCCGGTGGCGCTGGAGCGCAGCCTGAACCAGATTCCCGGCGTGGTCTGCGTGGGCCTGTTCGCGCGTCGCCCGGCCGATGTGGTGATCGTCGGTGGCGAGCCGCCGCGGGTGATCTGAGCGATCGCGTGCAAGCACGCGCATACGCAGTAGCGGCCCGCGTTGCGAAGCGACAGCGGGCCGGACTCCTGTCACCTGCGATGACGGTACGACGCACCACAGCGGCTTGACGCACGCGGCCGCTTGGCAGATGGTGCGGCATCCCCGCCCACTGGTATGCCGCATGCGCCGTCTTTGCCTCCCCGCCCTTGCGTTGTTGATCCTGCTCAGCGGCTGCGCCAGCAGCGGCGGCACCTGGGTGGAACTGGCCGGCACGCGCTACCAGGTGGAGCTGGCGCAGAACGATGCCGACCGCGCCAAAGGCCTGATGTTTCGCGATGCCATGGCGGACGATCACGGCATGCTGTTCGTCCACGACCGCCAGGAACCGCTGGCGTACTGGATGAAGAACACCAAGATCGCGCTGGATATCCTGTATTTCGACAATGAGCGCCGGCTGGTCTCGCAGCAGCGCGACGTGCCGCCGTGTTCGGCCGGCGACGCCTGCCCGCCCTACCCCAGCAAGCGCCCGGCCCGTTACGTGCTGGAACTCAATGCCGGCCAGGCCGCCAGGCTCAACCTGCAGGACGGCGCCAGCCTGACCCTGAGCCCGGATATCCCAAAGCTCAAGTGAATCTCACGCGACAGGCCCTTCCTGTCAGGAAGTACCGGACTTGAACCACGCGCCGCTTGCCGACACTCTTGGCAGCATGGTCGACATGCTCCCACTTCCCCATTGGACCGCGCTCGCCAGCCTGGACGACGACGCAGTGCCGTTGATGTCCACCGCGCTGCTGATTGCGCGCGACGAGTATCCGCAGCTGGACGCCGAGCTGTACGACACGCTGGTGCAAAGCCATGTCGAGCATCTGCGCCGCGAGGTGGAGGCGATCGACCTGTGGCCGCTGAAGATGGCCGCGGTCAATCGCTACCTGTTCGACGAGCTGGGCTATTCGGGCAATCACGACGAGTACTACGACCCGCGCAACAGCTACCTCAACCAGGTCTTCGAACGCCGCCTGGGCAACCCGATCTCGCTGGCGATGGTGCAGATCGAAGTCGCGCGCCGGCTGGGCATTCCGCTGGCGGGCGTGTCGTTTCCCGGGCATTTCCTGGTGCGTTTGCCGGTGGACGACGGCGTGCTGGTCATGGATCCGTTTAACGGCGGCCGCCCGCTGGGCGTGGACGAGCTGCGCGAGCGCGCGCGTCCGCACCTGGGTGGCGAGATCCCCGACGACCGCGCCCTGGCGCAGATCCTCGACCCCGCACCGCATCGCGCGATCCTGATCCGCATCCTGCGCAATCTGCACGGCGTCTACGCCGATGCCGAGCACTGGGACCGCGCCGCGCGCAGTGCCGACCGCATCCTGAAGCTGGTGCCGGACCAGCCCGAGGCGCTACGCGATCGCGGCATGGCCTATCTGCATCTGGGCCACCGCAACGGTGCACGCCACGATCTGTCGCGCTATCTGCAGCTCAACCCCAGTGCGCAGGATGCAACCAATCTGCATGAGCATCTGGTCGAGCTGAACAGTCAGCGCGCGCGCGCGCACTGAAAACACAGCCTGCGAGGCCATCGCCAGCACTGTGCGAACGTGTGCCGGCGATGTTGTGGCGCGAAAAACGCAGCGACCCAGCTGAGCCGCCAAGGCAGTAGAGCGGCTAATAAAACGTAGAGAGCGGTCGTCAGGTGGGTGCGGACGGCGCGCTCAGAACCGGAGTGTACGAATGGCACATGCCGATCCCGAGCACCGCAGCGCCCGCCTGACGGCGGCGCAGTAGTTTTGTTGGCCGCTCTCAGTCGATCTCTACCATCTCGAAGTCGTCCTTGGTCACGCCGCAATCCGGGCAGGTCCAGGTGTCGGGAACGTCCTGCCAGGCGGTGCCCGGGGCGATGCCCTCTTCGGGGATGCCGTCGGCCTCGTGGTAGAGAAACCCGCAGACGACGCACATCCAGGTGCGGTAGGTGGTCGTGGATGTCTCGCTCATCGGATAATCGCGGTCACGTAACGGTGGGGCTGCATTGTCCCATCCCACCCACCGCTTCCGGAAGCGCTGCCATGCCCGACCTGCACAACGCCCGCGGCGTCTACCTCATCACGCCCGACGAACCCGACACCGCACGCCTGATCGCGCGCACCTTGCCGCTGCTGCCCGCTGTCACCTGGCTGCAGTACCGCAACAAGCAGGCCACTGCGGCGCTGCGCCTGGAACAGGCCAGCGCGCTGCGCGAGGCGTGCGCTGCGCACGATGTGCCGTTGATCATCAACGACGATGCGCAGCTGGCACGACAGGTGGGCGCGCAAGGCGTGCACCTGGGCGAAGACGATGGCGAGGCGGCCGCGGCGCGTGCGCTGTTGGGCGAACAGGCCATCATCGGGGTGTCGTGCTACGACGAGATTGCGCGCGCGCGCGCAGCGGTCGCGGCCGGCGCCAGCTATGTGGCCTTCGGCGCGTTCTTCCCGACCACCACCAAGGTGACGACACGTCGCGCCACGCCGGCGTTGCTGCAGCAAGCCGCAGCGCTGGGAGTGCCGCGCGTGGCGATCGGTGGCATCGCGGCTGCGCAGGTGCCCGGCTTGGTGGCTGCAGGTGCCGAGTTGATTGCAGTGGTCAGCGGCGTGTACGCCGCGCCGGACTCGCTCGCGGCAGTGCAGGCATATCGGGCCGGGTTTGCACGCTAGCGTGGCTGGCAGACGACAGACGTTACCCGCGACACGCGCAAGCGAAGACTCAAGAGACCGAGACTCGAGTCGAAGCGTTGTTTATTAGATGCAGTCAAAAGTCTCGGTGGGTCGAGGGCGCAGTGCCCTCACCGCTCGCGGGACACGCCGTGAATCCGTCCGTGGAGGCTCCTTGGCGGCATCCATGCCGCCAAGGGTCCCGCAATCGGCAAGGACACCGCACCAGGAAATTTGCCGGCTATTTTCTTGAGAGCTTGTTGCGCGGCTTACAGTGGCAGATGAGGCGCTTGCAGGTCGCGTGTTGAAAGCTTGTCCACTGATCGGCTTGCGATAGGGAGGTGGCGGGAAGCTGGCTGACGCATAGTGATTCGACCAGCGCACGCCATGCCCTGCTTGCAACCACGCACACCGACCATCCCGACAGGTCCTTGCCCGCCCACCATCGCGGGACCTTACGCGGCATGGATGCCGCGTAAGAGCTACACGGACGTACTTGCGGCGTGTCCTGCGGTGGTGGGCGGGCAAGAGCCCCGCAGCCAAACTGCAGATCAACCGCTTTACGACTGATCTATGCGCGCGACCAATCCTCCATCAGCGCATACGAATGGCGACGTGACGTACAGACAACAAGGCAGCGACGCGTGCCATCACGCGTCGCTGCCTGGACCGACCTTACCGCCTGGCGCGATTAGAAGTCGTAGCTCAATGTCACCCGGCCCGAGCGCGGTGCCTGGTAGGCCACGACCTGATCCCAGAGCGGATTGGTGGTGTTGTCGGGCAACTGCGAGAACGGGTAGATGTTGGTTGCGGTCTGCTCGTTGGTGATGTTGAACACGTCAAAGCGCAGTGCCAGCTTGCCGGCGGCAAATGCCGGCTTGTAGGTCACGCCCATGTCGAGCTGCGCGATCCAGCCCAGCCGCCCCTGCGAGCCAGGAGGCGACGCCACGCCGGTGCCGGTCTCCGGGTTGTAGCAGTAGTGGTAAGGACCGCCGGTGATCGCGCTGCCACCGTAGCCGGCCGGGTCGGTGCCGGTGTAGTTGTCGCCGTAGTAGTTGCCCAGGCAATTGTGCGGCGCGCCCGAGATCAGGCTGAAGTTGGCCGACGCACCCCATTGCGGAGTGAACTGGTAGAAACCGAACAGCTTGAGCTGATGACGGTGATCGTTGGATTGATCGCCGTTGAAGTGTTCCATCAGCGCCGCGTGGTCCCAGCTCTGCGTGGTGGAAACCGAGGCCTGGCCCTGGTAGCTGCCCAAAGCGCCGCCGGTGCGCCACAGGTCAGAACGCACCTGACCTTCGGTGGTGCCGTAGCTATGCGACCAGACGTAGTTGACCTTGGCGTACCACTTGCCGTCGAACGGACGTTCCAGATTGAATTCGACCGCCGAGTAATTGCGCTTGAACTTCGGGAAGCCGGCCGCCTCGCGGCTCACCGACACCTCATGGAACTGGCCATCGGTGCCGATCACGCCCCAGGTGTTGGTCTGGCCCGGATTGATCAGCGATGCACCGGCAACCTGCGAGAAGTCGATGGTCACGCCCTGCGCGGCCGCAGCGGCGATCAACGCCGTATTGGAAACGTCGTAGTTCTGATCGTCGATCCCCGCATTGAGGCGGCGATGCGTGCCGCGCACGCCCAGCACCCAGCCGGTGTCCAGCTGCTTGGTGAAACCGAGGATGACCTCGTCCTGGTTCTCGCCCTCGATGTCCTTGACCACCGCGGTGCGCACGTCGGCGATGCGGCCGAAACGCGAGTTGGCCGACACGGCCGACCCCAGCTGCTGCGCCAGGATCGGCGTGCCATCGGCGTTGATGCCGCTGTAGGTGAAGTAGGTATCGGTGGTGGTGGCCGGGGTGAACAGGCTCACTGCCGACAACGGCAGGCCGAGGTAATAACGGCCCACGTTGCCGAACACCTTCAGGCTGGAATCGCCGTTGACGTCCCAGCTGAAGCCCAGCCGCGGCGCCCAGGCGTTATCCACTTCGATGTAGGGGTCGCCGAACGGGGTGTAGTTGGTGAACTCGTCCTTGCGCAGGCCGATGCTCAGCAGCAGGTTGTCGGTGACCTGCCACTTGTCTTCGATGTAATAGGCGCGTTGCTTGGCCTCGTACGAATACAGGCTGGTGTTGATGTTGCGCACCACGTAATAGCCGCTGGACCCGTTGACCGGATCGACCAGGCCCGGGCTAGGTGCGCCGATGCCGCCGGCTTCGTTGGCCGACTGGCTGACCAGCCCGCCCGTCCGCAGGCCATTGGGATCGTTGGTCTGGCCATAGGTCCATGCAAAGCCCGGGCCGGACAGCACCGAGCCCACATCGATACCCTCGGACTTCTGGTTATCGATACCGAAGTTGAGCGTGTGGTGGCCGATGCGCCATTCCAGATTCAGGCGTTGATTGTCTTTCTTGTATTCGCGATCCGGTGAACTGACCGAGGTGACCAGCTGATTGCCGATGCGCGGTGTGCCGCCGGTGTAGGCCGGATTCTGCAGCGCGGCACTGTTGATGACCGGCCCGCCGGCCGCGTTGTAGTTGAAGGGCGTCAGCTCATCGGGCGTTTTCATCTTGCCGTACAGCGCGGTCACGGTGAGGTTGTCGCTGAGGTAGCCGGTGTACTTGCCGGTGAACAGGGTCGGGCCGGTCTTCCAGGTGGACTCGTCGGTGAAATAGCTGCCACGCTGGCGATTGACGTAGTCGTAGCGGTAGATCGAACCGTTGGTCTCTGCCTCGTCGCTGGCGCCGGTCACCTCGATCAGGTGATTGTCGGTGATGTTCCAGTCCACCTTGGCGTACCAGCGCTTCTGCTTGTAGTCGTAGTCGGTGAGACCGCCGGTGCGGCCGTTGTCAGTGTCGCGATTGGTGCCGACGCGTACGCCGTCCGAATCCACCTGTTCGGCGGCCAGGAAGAAGAACAGCTTGTCCTGGATGATCGGCCCGCCGACGTAGGCGCTGTAGGTGGTCTGGTTGGCTTCGGCCTCGCTCGCCGGCTGATACAGGCCATTGGCCGAGCGCGCGTAGCGATAGGCGGCGTTGTTGATCGTGCTGCCCTGGCTGTCCGGGCGCCAATAGATGTCGCGCTGATTGGCCTTGAGACCGTTCGGCTCCCAGATCACCGCCGCGCCGAACTTCCACTCATTGGTGCCGCGCTTGCCGATCTGGTTGATCACGCCGCCATTGGCGCGGCCGTACTGCGCGCCGTAGCCGCCGGTGAAGATTTCCTGCTGGTCGATGGCGCCGTACGGCAGGGTCAGGCCGCCCAGATTGTTGCTGATGGTGGTGGTGTTGAAGCCGTTGAGGTAATAGGCGTTTTCGCTGGCGGCCGAGCCGCCGAAGCTGGGCAGCGAGCCACCGAGCGGGCCATTGTCGAAACCGCCGCTGTTGACCACCACGCCCGGTGCGAGCAGCGCGATTGCCTCGGCGGTGCGGCCCAGCGGCAGCTGCTGCAGCTGCTCGGCGGTGACCACGGTGCGGGTGTCCACGCTGCTGACGTCGATGGTGGTCAGGCCTGCGGCGGTGACGGTCACGCTGTCCAGGGTCTGCATGCCGCTGCCCGACGCGGCAGCGAACGAGACGTCGGTGTTGGCGCCGACGGTGATCGCGACGTTCTCGCGCGTCTCCACCACCGCGCCGTCGCGCTTGACGGTGACCTTGTAGGTGCCCAGCGGCAGGTTGCCGGCGGTGTAACGGCCGCGCGCATCCACCGGTACTTCGCGGCTGAACCCGCTGTTGTTTTCCACCAGCACGCTGGTGCCGCTGCTCTGCCCCACGCTGCCGACGATGCTGCCGCTGGTGGACTGCGCGTGGACGCTCCCCATGGCCATGACCAGCGCCAACGCCAAGGCACGCTTCTGGATACTACGGTTCATGCTGTCTCCCCCAAGTCTGGAACTGTCGGCAACGCGACAAAAATGAACGGCGCCAATGGCTACCGGAATCACACTCTCTGAACATCCGCCGCAGGAGGCCAATGACCGCAGGTCATCTGCTCATGCCAAACCGTCGATACCGTCCCGTTCGATCATAGGCAGCCGGGTTGCCCTACCCGCCCGCTCCGACGGGTAGGCAGGCACCTGGTGGGTAGGCGGACAGGGGCCGCAAGCCTGACAATGGCGAATGCGCTGCCCGCAGTCGGGCTGCGCCGCCCCCACTCGGTACCACTCAAGGATCTGCGCGCATGAACCACACCCGCTCCCACGCCCTGTTCGCCCAGGCGCAGACGCTGCTGCCCGGCGGCGTCAACTCACCGGTGCGTGCATTCAAGTCGGTCGGCGGCGAGCCGTTCTTCGTGGCGCGCGCCGATGGCCCGTATCTGTACGACGTGGACGACAACCGCTACATCGACTACGTGGGCTCGTGGGGGCCGATGATTGCCGGCCACAATCACCCGGCAGTACGCGAAGCGGTGGAGCGCGCGATCCGCGACGGCCTGTCCTTCGGTGCGCCGTGTGCGGCCGAAGTCACCATGGCCGAGACGATCCACCGGCTGGTGCCGTCCTGCGAGATGGTGCGCATGGTCAATTCCGGCACCGAAGCCACGCTGTCGGCGGTGCGCCTGGCGCGCGGCGCCACCGGGCGCAACCGCATCGTCAAGTTCGAAGGCTGCTATCACGGCCATGGCGACTCGTTCCTGGTCAAGGCCGGCAGCGGCATGCTGACCCTGGGCGTGCCGACCTCGCCGGGCGTGCCGTCCGGCCTCAGCGAGTTGACCGCCACCCTCAGCTTCAACGACTTCGAAGGCGCCACCGCCCTGTTCGACGAGATCGGCGCCGACGTGGCGGCAGTGATCATCGAACCGGTGGTCGGCAACGCCAACTGCATTCCGCCGCAGGCCGGCTACCTGCAGCATCTGCGCACGCTGTGCACCCGGCATGGCGCACTGCTGATCTTCGACGAGGTGATGACCGGTTTCCGCGTCGCGCTCGGTGGCGCGCAGGCGCATTACGGGGTCACGCCGGACCTGAGCACCTTCGGCAAGATCATCGGCGGCGGCATGCCGGTGGGTGCGTACGGCGGCCGGCGCGACTTGATGGAGCAGATCGCTCCGGCCGGCCCGATCTACCAGGCCGGCACCTTGTCGGGTAACCCGGTGGCGATGGCGGCCGGCCTGGCGATGCTGGAGCTGGTGCAGGAGCCCGGCTTCCACGCCCGCCTGAGCGAGGCCACCAGCGTGTTGTGCGAGGGACTGGAAGATGCCGCGCGCGCGGCCGGCATTGCCGTCACCACCAATCAGGTCGGCGGCATGTTCGGGCTGTTCTTCACCGACGAGATCGTGGAGAGCTACGCGCAGGCCACTGCCTGCGACATCACCACCTTCAATCGCTTCTTCCACGCGATGCTGCAGCGGGGCGTGTATCTGGCGCCGTCGGCGTACGAGGCCGGCTTCATGTCCAGCGCGCACGACGCGGCAGTGATCGAGGCCACACTGGCCGCCGCGCGCGAGGCGTTTGCGGAAGTGGCGCACTGAGGCGTCTTTAGATGTGGCGTTGCCTGCATGCTGGCACGGGCACGCTGACCTTGTGTGGCGTTGAAAGCCAGGCGTGATCGCGTGCCTCGCGATGCTCACCGATGGCGCTGGCCGCAAGGCTCGCGGCACCG
Organism: Xanthomonas sp. WHRI 6108; assembly: GCF_040202385.2. Lineage (NCBI taxonomy): Bacteria > Pseudomonadati > Pseudomonadota > Gammaproteobacteria > Lysobacterales > Lysobacteraceae > Xanthomonas > Xanthomonas sp. WHRI 6108. The sequence goes on from NZ_CP168198.1 coordinate 3,733,756, forward strand.
ATGATGCCTGATGTGTATCTCGACTCCGCGCCGACGCTGAACAGGCGCGGCGCCGGCGTCGTGTCCAGGCCCATGGCGTCCGGATGGACTCGGCTGTTGCCTGGCGCTTGCACGCACCCTGGGCCATCGCTTGCGCCATTCAGGCGGCGGCGCAACGACAAGCTTTGCTTTTGTCTTGTGGCTGTCATACCTTTCTGAAAGGTGTCCACGGATGGGCATGGGTGGGGACCCTCGAAGCAGCCGATATGACGTTGTCGCCGGTCACGGTGACGCGATCTGCATCGCCGCTGTTTCATCACGATCTGCAGCGTGTCGAGCCGGCGCGCTGCCGACGCTTGCCAGGGCCGCCCTCGCCTCATGCTCAAGCCTGTTGCGTTGCTCACACCGCGCCCCTCACCGTCGCGCGATTCCGCCCTTCCCGATTGGCTGCTTGCCAGCAAGCTGGAGCCGCCGCTGCCGCGTACCGGTGCGGTGGTGCGCGGCGCGTTGCTGGCGGCGCTGGATCAGGCCCAGGCCCGGCCACTCACCCTGCTGCTGGCACCGCCGGGATTCGGCAAGACCACGCTGCTGGCGCAGTGGCATGCGCAGCTGCGCGCACGCGAGCACGCGGCCGTGGCCTGGCTGTCGCTGGACGAAGAGGACGCCGATGCCGCGCGCTTCCTTGGCCATCTGGCGTTGGCGATCCAGCACGCAGGTGCCGATCCGGCGCTGTGCGCCGCAGTGCTGCACAACCGCGACCAGGATCCGCGCGAGGCGGTGACGGTGCTGATCCGCGCGCTGCGCACGGCGCCACGGCGCATCAGCGTGATTCTCGACGATTACGACCGGCTCGGCAGCGGCATCGTCGACGAGCTGGTACTGCGCCTGGTCGAACACGGCGGCGGACGCCTGCACCTGCTGCTGGCCACCCGGCGCGTGCCGGCACTGCCGCTGGCGCGGCTGGACCTGCAGGCGCAGCTCAGCCGTCTCGGCAGTGCGCAACTGGCGCTGGATGAACACGAGGCGCAGGCACTGCTGGGGCCCCAGGTCCCGGCGCCGGTGGTGGACGAATTGCTGCGCTACACCGAAGGCTGGCCGGTGGCGCTGCATCTGGCGCGCCTGTGGCTGGAGGGCGGCGCGCAGCGTCAACAGGAGCTGGCCGCGCGTTTCTCCGGCCGCAGTGCACAGATTGCCGCGTACCTGGCCGAACAGGTGGTCAACGATCTGGATGCCGATACGCGCGACCTGCTGTTGCGAACCAGTCCATTGGAGCGCGTCAACGCAGCGCTGGCCGATGCGGTGCGCCAGCGCGACGACAGCGGCCGGCTGCTGGCGCGGCTGGAACATTTCCACGGCCTGCTGGTGCCCATGGATGGCGAGCGCGAATGGTTCCGCTATCACCCCTTGTTTGCCGACTTCCTGCAGCAACTGCTCGATCGCGAACATCCCGGCCAGGCCACGCACCTGCATCAACGGGCCGCACGCTGGTTTGGCGAGCATCAGCATCTGGCCGAAGCGGTGCGGCACGCATCGCGTGCCGAGTGTGGCGACCTGGCCGCCAGCTACATCGCGCGCGCCGGCACCTGGCAACTGGTGCTGACCCACGGCACGCACGAGGTGCGCGCACTGCTCCGGCATTTCGAACACCGCACCATCCGCGACACCCCGGCGCTGAATCTCACCCAGGCGCATCTGCACGCAAGGCTCGGCGAGTTCAGCCATGCGCGCCTGCTGCTGGAACGCTTCCGCGACTTCCCGGCGGCGCTGCGTGAGCCCTTGCAGCGCGACTACACGGTGGTGGTGGCGCTGTTGCGCGATCGCCTCGACGAAATCTGCGGCAATCCGCATGGCCTGACCCAGATCGCCGCGCAGGCATCCGCGCTGGACGAAGACGATCATCTGGGCCGCGGCATGCTGCTGTGCATCTGCGCCACCACCGCCATTGCGCAGGGCGCCTTTGCATTGGCCGAACGCTACGCCCTGAACGCACGCGACGCGATGCAGCGCGGCGGCAGCGAACCGGGCGCAAGCCAGGCGTTGCTGGCATTGGGCCAGAGCTTTTTCTACCGCGGGCAACTCGGCGACGCCGAAGCCTGTTACCGGCAGGCCCTGAACTGGTGCGCGCGCACCCCGCAACTGGATCGCGTGCTGGAGGCCGCCGGCCAGTGCCTGCTCGCGCAACTGCATTACGAACGCGGCCACCACGACGATGCGGCCGACCTGCTGCATCCGGCGCTGGAACTGCTGGAACAGCACGACGGTGGCATGGACGTGCTGGCTTCCGCCTACGACACCGCGCTGGGACTGGAGCGTGTGCGCGACCACAGCGGGCGCAGTGCATTGGCGCTGCTCGAACACGTCGAACAGATCGCCCACGGGCGCAAGCTGACACGCCTGTCCGAGCTGGCGGCAGCATGGCGCTTGATGCTGTTGCTGGAACATCCGGGCAATGCCGCCATCGATGTGGTGATCGCCCGTACCGGCGGCGAATCCGGCTTGGCGCATACGCTGCGCTCGCCCCACCGCTGGCGCGATCGTGCGGCGATGGGCTTTGCGCTGGCACGCTGGCACCGGCTGGCCGGACGCAGCAGTGCCGCGCTGACCATCCTTGGCCAGATCGAACAGGCCTGCCTGGCCAATGACAACCTGTGCCACCTCGCGCGCACCCGCGCACGCATCGCACTGGTGCTGCAGCAGCGTGGCGAACTGGCCGCGGCGCTGCCGCATCTGTACAGCGCGCTCGATCATGTAGCGCTGACGCAAAGCTGGCAGGCGATCGTCGAACTCGGACTGCCGGCCAAGGCGATGCTGCGCTCGCTGCGTCAACACGACCCGCAGACCGTCGGCGGCACCACCCGCGCACTCACCATCCAGGCCCTGCTCGAACGCCTCAGCGGCGACGAGGACCCGGCCGGCGACATCTTCAGCGAGCGCGAGCTGGAAGTGCTCGCGCAACTGGCACGCGGGTATTCCAACAAGCAGATCGCGCGCTGTCTGCACCTGTCGGAAAACACGGTCAAGTTCCACTTGAAGAACCTCTATCGCAAGCTCGATGCACGCAGCCGCGAAAGCGCGTTGGCGCAGGCCTTGCAACGCGGGTTGTTGCGCGCAGCGGATCCGCCCGATAGTCCGGAGACGTCGCCAGGCTGACTACCAGCGCCGGGGCTGGCTTTCGCCGATAAAAATACATCATCTATGATGTATTTTTATCGGGAGCTCACAGCATGGCTGCTCGTATCCTTGTCACTGGCGCCAGCGTTGCCGGCACCACCACGGCCTGGTGGCTTGCCAGGTATGGCCGCGATGTTGAAGTCGTGGAGCGCGCGCCGGCGTTCCGCGACGGCGGACAGAACGTGGACGTGCGCGGCACCGCGCGAGACGTGCTGCGCCGGATGGGCCTGGAGGCGCTGCTGCTCGAACGCAGCACCCGGGAGCGCGGCACCGATTGGGTCACCGAAGACAATCACGTGGTCGGCCGCTTCGAAGCGGCGCACTCCGACACCGACGGCGGCCCGACTGCGGAGATGGAAATCCGCCGCGGCGATATCGCCCGGATCATCTACGAGGCCGCAGCGGCGCAAGGAGTGCGCTTTCGCTTCGGTGACAGCATCGAACACATTGAGCAGCACGACGGCGGCGTCCAGGTCACCTTTGCCGGCGGCCATCAGGAGACCTATGCACTTGTGGTGATCGCCGAGGGCGTCGGCTCGCACACCAGGGAGCTGGTTTTCCCCGCAGAGAATCGGCCGCGCTGGATGGACCTGACGATTGCCTACTTCAGCATTCCGCAGATCGCCAGTGACGGCGTCTATGCGCGGCAATACAACACGCTGGGTGGTCGGGGAGCGGTGGTGAAACCTGCACGCGACGGCAAGTTGGGAGTCTATCTTGGCATCCAGAAGCGACCCGGTCACGAGAACAGCTGGAGCGTGGCGCAACAGCGCGCCTTCATTCGTGCGCAGTTCTCTGCGCTGGGCTGGGAGTTTCCGCGCATCCTGGATGCGATGACGGACGTCGACGACTTCTACTTCGATGTGCTGCGCCAGGTACGCATGGACCGCTGGTCCAACGGTCGGGTGGTCCTGACCGGCGATGCGGCATGGTGCCCGACCGCACTGTCCGGCATCGGCACCACGCTTGCGATCGTGGGTGCCTACGTCCTTGCCGGGGAGCTTGCCAGGCCGGACACGCCGGCAACCGCCTTCGCTCACTACGAACGCATCATGCGTCCCTTCGTCAAACAGGGGCAGAACATTCCCAAGCTGGTCCCGCGCCTGCTGTGGCCGCATACCCGCTTCGGCCTGGCAGTGCTGCGCAATGCCATCCGCCTGGCCAGCCGGCCCGCACTCAGGTCGTTCATCAACAACCATTTTGCACGGGACGCCAATGCCATCGCCTTGCCAAGCTACGAGTAGATCAACCGATTGACCGGGAAAGCCCGTTAAAAACGCAGACTACATCGCGTTCGGCGAAAGACGCTGATGCGCCAACGCCGAAACCAGAAGCAGCGTCCACGACGCTGGTTGGCGCCGCCGCCCACTCCGGTCGCGATCGCCCTGGAGCACGCGACGCAACCGCGTGCCAGCTCCCTCACACTTTACTCCTGCCGCGGCCACGCACACCTGCGGCACGTGACAGCTCAACCGAAACTCAGCGTGCCCTTCATCATCGCCCAATGGCCGGGGAACGAGCAGAAGAAGGTGTAATCGCCGCCCTTGCTCAACTTGCTGGTGGGAAAGCTCACCGTGGTGCTGTCGCCGCCGCCGATCACCTTGGTGTGCGCGATCACGCGCGCGTCGGCCTTGGGCAGATAGCTGTCGGCAATGGTGGAGCGTATGCCGGCATTGGCCACTGCCTGGAAGTCGGCGGACTTGGTCAGCACCCAGTTGTGCCCCATCACCGTGGCGGCCATCTTGCCGGAGTGCTTGAGCGTGAGGTCCACCTGCGTGCAGTCGGGCGCCAGCTTGATCGCGCTCTGGTCGAACTTCATCTGATCGTTGCCGGTGATGGTGACGGCGCAGGTACGCGCCCATGCCGAAGGCGCCAGCAGCACCAGACCAAGCACGGCAAATGTCGAAAACACTTTCAAGGGAACACTCCTGCGTTAAGGGATGCGCGACGCCCAGCGCACCTGGCCACACCAGCGCGTTCGCATGCGCCGGTGGTGCCAGAGTAACGCCTCATGCGTAACGGAAAAAAGCATCCATCGGATCATGCACAGCGGCCGTAGCGTCCGGCAGCGGCAACGGGCCGCGCTTGCCGGCGATCACCTGCACGAAGGCCTGCTTGAAGCGTGCCATCTCCGCGTCGGTTCCGACGGTGATGCGCGACCAGGTCGGCCATACTGGCCAGCTGCGTCCGATGAACACGCCATGGGTGGCCATGTCGTCCTTGAAGCCGGCGGCCGGGCGCTTCACATCGACCATGAAGCAGTTGCTCTCCGAGGCGGTGCAGGCGTAGCCCTGTTTGGCGAGAAACTCCATCACGTCCTTGCGTGTGGCCGCGGTGCGCGCGCGTCGCTGCGGCACCAGTGCGGGATCGCGCAGGCTGGCCAGGCCTGCGGCGGCGGCGGTCACCGGCAGGCTGTTGACGCTGTAGAACATCAGCTTGGCCAGCAGGTCCGGGCGCGCGGCCGCATAGCCGAGGCGAATGCCGGCCATGCCGTAGAGCTTGGAGAAGGTGCGCAACACCACCACGTCCTCGCCCGCGGCGACCATGTCGACCACGCTGCTGGTGCTCTGCGCAAAGTGGATATAGGCCTCGTCCACCACCAGCACGCTGCCCTTGGGCTTGTGCGCCAATGCGTAGTCCAGATCCTTACGTGCGGTGACCGAGCCGGTGGGATTGTTGGGATTGCAGATGTAGATCACGCCGGGGCTGGCGTCGGCGGCGCACATCGCCTGCACATCGTGCGAGAAGTCCTTGCGCAACGGCACCTTGATCAGTTTTGCGCCATTGCGGGTGGCGGCGCGCCAGCCGGATTCGTAGGTGGGATCGGCGGTGACCAACGCGGCGCTGGGCGAGGTGAACGCCAGCATCGTGTAGTCCAGCGGCTCGGTGGAGCCGGCGTAGGCCATCAGGTGATTGACCGGCAGCTTGAGCTCGGCGGCCAGGGTATCCATCAGCTCCCTCTGCACATCGCGCAGGTAGCGTCCGCCTTGCGGTGCGATCTGCGCGATGGCCTTGACCGCGGCCGCCGACGGGCCATCGGGAAACTCGTTGGAGCCGATCATCACCGGCGACAGCGCACTGGCCGGCATCGGCGCGATGGCGGCGGAACGTTCGGCGGCGCTGGCCAGCAGCGGCAGCGCACTTGCACCGGCAGCGCCGGCAAACAGCGCGGAATCGCGCAGAAACATGCGGCGCGAAAGAGCAGTTTTCATGACAACCTCCAGCAGGACGGCACGACGGTTTCAGGGACGAACGGCGACCACTTCGATTTCCACCCGATACAGCGGATTGCCGAGCGCGGCGATCTGGAAGGCCGAGCGTGCCGGCAGGTTGGGCTGCTCCTTGGTGCCGAAGAACTGGCGGTAACCCTCCATGAATCCGTTGAAATCCATCTTGCCGCCCATGGCCGGATCGCCGACCAGAAACACCTGCATCTTCACCACATCGCCCATCCCCAGGCCGAGCGCTGCGAGTTGCTGCTTGATCTGGTTCAACACGCTCACCGTCTGCGCCTTGGTGTCGCCATAGGCGGCAGCCGAATCCTTGGGCGCACTGGCATCCACCACCGCCGGCACCTTGCCGCTGACATAGACAGTGGCCTTGCCGGCAGGAATTTCCACGGCGGCAGCGATGGGGAAATCGCTGTTGGGAATCTTGTGGCGGATCACCTCGGCGGCGTGCGCAGCGGTGAGACCCGCAGACCACACCAGGGCGGCAGTGAGGACGGCTGTCACTGGACGGGACATGGCAACTCCTTGCATGAGAGAGAAGGGGGAATCAGTGGCGCAGCGATTTGACGTCGTCGACGGTGATGCGCTCGGCGTAATCGTTGCCGAAGTGCGTGCGCACATAACTTGCCACTTCGGCCACCTGGCGGTCGTTGAGCATCTCGCCGAAGCCGGGCATGCCGGCGTGGCCGTCGAGCACCATCATGGTGACGTAGGGTCCGGCGGCCAGCTTGGGATTGCCGGCAAGCGCGGGGTATTCGCCGGCACCTTGCGCGCCGCGCCCGGCCGGCATGTGGCAGCCCTGGCAGATCGCCTGGTAGACATCCTGGCCGGATGCCTTGGCAAAGCCCTGCTGCGGGAACAGCTGGGTGGCATCGGAACTCTGCGCCTGCGCATCGTATACGCCCGGCGGCACCAGCAAGGCAGCCATCGCAACGACGAAGCTGGCCGCGGCCAATCGTGGTAACAGACTCATGCGCGACCTCCTCCGGCCAGCACTTTGCGATGCAGACGGCCGACGACATCGTGCGCGGACAAGATCGCGCCCTCCTGCCAGGCCGGAATATAGGAGACGTGTTCACCGGCCAGCGCCAGGCGCCCGTCGATCTGGCACAGCGGCGTGTAGTGCTCGGCACGCGCCTGCTCGCTCCACATGCCGAAACAGCCATGCGTGAACGGCACACGGTGCCAGCCGACCGAAATGCCGTTCTCGAACTCGCGTGGATACTGCGGATGCAGCTGCGTGCCGTATTCGACCGCCTTGCGCACGCGCTGCTCCGGGGGCATCGAGGTGAACTGGTAGGCGTCCAGTCCCCACACGTAGGCACCGAGCAGCACGCCCTTGCCGGGGCTGTGATAGTTGGTGCTGGGATAGCTGATCAAGGTGATCGGCAGATCGGTATAGCTGATGCCGCCGTAGATGGCCTCGTCCTCTTCCCAGAAGCGGCGCTTGAACTGCAGGCCCACCTTCACCGATGCCGCGTACGGCACCTGGCCGATCGCGGTGGTCATCGCGTCGCCGGCGGTGACCGGAATACGACTGAGCACCGACAGCGGAATCGTGCAGATGCACCAATCGGCGCTGGCGATGCGTTCTTCGCCGCCGTGCGCGGCATCCTGCCAGGACACACGCACGCCGTTGCCGTCCTGATCGATCCTGGTGACCTTGGCGTTGTAGGTGATGGCATCGCCAAGCTGCTTCGCGAACGCCTTGCCGATCTGGTCCATGCCGCCCACCGGCTGGAACATGGTGGTCTGCATTTCGTAGTTGTTGCCGGCCGCCAACGTGGTCCACAGACGCGAGCGCAACACGTCCTGCACGCTGAAGGGATCGGAGAACTCCGGCTTGCCCGACAGGCCGCCGCCGGGATACCGCGCAAAGCCGCGCCGCTCGCTGCTGTCCTTGCCTTTGACGTAGCCGAACTTGTGGTCGAGCGCGCCCCAGGTGCGCAAGGACTCCAACAGCACCTCCTGGTCTTCACGGCTCACGCTCTTGTCCAGCGCCTGCTGCTGCGTGCACTTGGCCAGCAGCTCGGACACGTGGCCCTTGTAATCGGCATCGATGGCGCGAAAGCGCTGCGGTTTGCCGCCAAAGCCTTGCTGGCTGTGCAACAGCGCGTTGTAGTTGACCTGGTTGAATGCCTCCAGGGCCACACCGAATTGCTTGCAGTAACTCAGCACCGCCTTGTGGTGATGCGGAATGCGCCACGGCCCTGGATTGAGGTACAGCCCGTCGTCGAACTGGCAATGCTGGGTCGCCCCGCCCAGTTCGGTGTAACGGTCGCCACCACGCAGCGTCCAGTTACGCCCACCGGGGCGGTCGTTGTATTCCAGCACCTGCACGCGGTACCCCGCCTTGCGCAGTTCGAAGGCCGCAGCCATGCCGGCCAGCCCCGCCCCCAGAATCAGCACCGAGGCGCCCTTCGGGTCGCCATCCAGTTGTAGCGGCCCTTTGAAATTTGATTCGGCTGCCATGCCCAGGCTGCTCATCGCCTGGTACATCATCGCGCCGCCAGCGGTCATGCCGATACGCGCCAGCAGTTGCCGCCGCGTCATCGCCCCAGAATGATTGCCTTGCATCAACGCGTAGTCCTTGCATGTCATGGAACGAGTGCGACTGACAAAAAACGCATGACGCGGCCGGCAGTGACGCCGGCCGCATCACCGCCTCAGAACTTGTAGGACAGACTGGCGAACAGCTGGCGCGGTGCGATCAACTGGTACGAGCCGGAACTTTCGTTCGGGAACACCGCACCGATCGCATCGTCCTTGTCGAACAGGTTGTAGACCGACAACTGCAGCCGCCCACCGGCCAGGAACCCGGCATCCTCGCCCTGGTAGCCGAGGCTGCCGTTGACGATGAAGGTGGCATCCACCTGGTCGGTATTGAGCGTGTCGCCGTAGCGCTTGCCGGTGTATTTGGTGTCGAGGTTGGCGAAGAAATGCTCGCCCTCCCAACCGCCGTTGAGGCTGAACATCACCTTGGGCGAGTCCGGCACTTCGTTGCCTTCCACCTGCACCAGGTTGCCGCTGACCGGGCCGAAATAGTTGTCCTGGAACTCGGATTTGTTCCAGGTCAGCGACGCTCCCAGCCGCCAGCCCGGTGCCGGCTTCCACATGCCGGACACTTCCGCACCATAGGTCTGCACGTCGCCGACGTTGGCGTAGATCGTGGGTGCGACCACCAATGGGTCCGGGTCGGTCAGCGCGATGATGCGGTTCTCGTAATCGATCTTGTAGGCAGCGACGTAGCCGCTCCACTGGCTGGATTCGGCGCGGATGCCGATATCGATATTGGTCGATTCCTCCGGCGCGATATCCGGATTGAATGCGCCCGAGGTCAACGCCAGCCGCGGCGCCGAGCTGAAGTTCTCCGCGTAGTTGGCGAATACCTGCACGCCGTCGGCGAGCTGGAAGCTGGCGCCGACCTGCGGCTGGAACCAGTCGCTGTTCTTGATGGTGACATCGCGGCGCACGCCGACATTGAAGTCATCGAGATTGGCGATGCCGTTGTAATCGCGTTTGACATCCAGCCCCTTGGCGCCGAACTCCATGGTGAGCCGGTCATCGAGCAAACGCAGCGTGTCCTTGATGTAGAGCTGCTTCACCTCGGTGGAGAAGTGGTTGTCGTAGTAGATGACGATCGGCAGCGAGCCCTTGAGCAGTGCGCCGGTGGCCGGGTCCAGGTTGTACAGCGGGCGCACCTGGTCGAAGTCGTAGTTCTCGTACCACGCACCGACTTCGAGCTTGTTGTGCTCGGTCTCCCACGACACCGCGGTGGTCACGCCGTAGCGATCGCCGCCCATGATTTCCTCGCGCCGCGTCATCGCACCGACGCGGGTGACATTGCCGTTGGCATCGACGATCTGCGGGTCGTTGATGGCGATGTCGGTGCGCCCTGGCGTACCGGCGATGGCATCGTTGTACAGGCCAGTGGCCGTGCTCGGCGGCGTGCCGCCGACGCCGTAACCATGCTTGTTCTCGTAGTAGCCGGTGAAGGTGAAACCGATCGCATCGTTGAACAGGAAATCGCCGTGCAGGCTGAGCAGCGAGTCGCGGCGGCCGTTCTGCCATTCGCTGTAATGCTCGGCATCCACTTCCGGATTGCCTGTGATGCGTTCGTGCAGATCCCACGCCACCGAGCCGTCGGAGTTGTACGACTGCACGTCGTAGTCCTTGCGGTTGTTGTAGATCCAGCCCAGGGTCAGGTGGCCCACGTCCCAGGCCTGGCGGATCTTGGCTTCAAAGTGATCGCTCTTTTGCGTGGCCGGTTCCATGTCCCACACCCCGCCCTGCGTGCGCGAGGCAGACAGATAGGCGCTGGGGCCGCCTTCCCACCAATCCGGCGTATCCAGCCGCACGAAGCTGCGTACCAGATCGTCCGAGCCGATGGTCTGGGTGAGATTGCCGCTCCAGCTGTCGCCGCCCTTCGGGGGCAGGCTGGTGTAGCGGATCGCACCGCCGAGTGCGTGGTACGACGGCTGGGTGACATCGCCGGAGCCGGCCGACACGGTGACGTCGAGCAGGTTCTCGCTGGACACGTAGCGGGTGATCGGGCCGCCTTCGCGGGTGTCGAAGGTTTCGATCGGGATGCCGTCCAGGGTCACGCCAATCTGGTTGGCGGAAAAGCCGCGGATGGTCATCGAGTCGCCGAATTCGTACAGCCCGAACGGATCGGTGGTCTGCACATTCACGCCGGGCAGGCTCGCCAGTAACTGCTGCGGTGCCACGCCGGGCACCTGGGCCTGGATCTCGGCGACGGAGATGGAAGCCGTGGTGCGCGTGGAGCCGGTACCGACCACGCTGACCGCGTCCAGCGTGCGCGCTTCCTGTGCCAAGACGGGCAGGCTGTGTGCGCCAGCCAGCACCAAGGTCATCGAAGCCAGCGTGCGACCACGCGTGGCAGTGGTGAGAATGGCGGCGACCGACGCCGCCAGTTGATCGGTGTTCAAGCGCTTGCGCATGCAATCGACCCCCTGGATGGTGTGACGTGCTGAGTGACCGGGCCCGCTCCCCAAGACCGGCTGACACCGCGGATGCGGCATGCATCGACCATACCCAGCACAGTTCCACCGCAAGCGCCGCGCGGAGGGTAGGGGCGGCGCGGGTGGGTAGGTTGCTGCCGAATTCAACGATCTGAATGGGTACCATCCCTACCTACCTGCGTGGATCCGGACATACCAGGTCTTGCACGCTTGCCATCCCGTGGCGAATCGACAACGCTGCCCCGCCACATTCCGAGCCCACCCATGCCGCCTGCAGCACCGTCCCTGTTACTGCTCGATTTCGACGGCGTGCTGGCCAGCTATTCGCGGCCGCGCCGTGTGGCGGCACTTGCCAATGCGGCGGCGTGCACGCCGCAGCGTGTGCAACAGGTGTTGTTCGAGCAGGGCCTGGAGCGCGCCTACGACGCCGGGGTGATCGACACGCCGGCCTATCTGGCCCAGCTCAGCGACGGCCTTGGCTGCACGATCGATCGCGCCACCTGGATCGCCGCACGCGTGGCGGCATGCCGCGCCGACCCGGCGGTGCTGACGCAGGTGCTGGCGGTGGCGGCAACCACCGCGGTGGCGGTGCTCACCAACAACGGGCCATTGATGGCGGAAGCGATTGAGCGGATCGTGCCGCCGCTGTTTCCGCTATTGCAGGGCCGCGTGCTGTGCAGCGGCGCGCTTGGCGGCCGCAAGCCCGATGTGCAGGTGTATCAGCGCGCGCTTGCACAACTGGATGCTAGTACTGCGCGCACGTTGTTTGTCGACGATCTATTCGTCAACGTCCGCGGCGCGCGTGCCGCCGGCCTGCATGCGGACACGGTGCGCGATGCGCGGGCGTTGCGGCGGGTGTTGAAACGGTATGGGCTGGGGTGAAGGGCCGGGATTGGGGATTGGGGATTGGGAATCGGGAATCGTTGAGCATCGCGAAGCACTGATCACCCTCAAGGATGACGCAAGACGCTGCTCGCAGCGTTGAACGCGTCGGCGTCCACGGTCAGGTACAGCGTTGGCGCTTTGAGTTCGTTTCGGGTTAATGACGAACGCAAAAGCGAGCCCCTCTCCCGCCGGGTGACTTAGCGCCAATCAAGAAACGCAACGACCCGCGCCGCTTACCCCACCGCGCTTACCGTCGCGGCACCCGCCACGACGGTGCAGAACGCGCAGGACTCCATCACTTCTGCGCCACGTACTCGGCAATGGCCAGGTGCAGGCGTTCCAACCCATCGGCCAGCTCGGCATCGGTCAGATTCAGTGCCGGCACGAAGCGCAACACATCCGGCCCGGCCTGCAGCAACAGCAGGCCATGCTTGGCGGCAAAATCCAGGATCGCCCCGGCCTGCCCGGCATGCGCCGGCGCCAGCACCGCGCCCAGCATCAGGCCACGCCCGCGGATCTGGGCGAACAGGCCGAACTCGGTGTTGAGCGCCTCCAGGCCGGCGCGCAGCGCCGCCGATTGACGCGCTACGTTCTCGGCGATCTGCGGCGAAGCCAGCTTGCGCAGCGCCACGCGCGCCACCGCCGCGGCCAGCGGGTTGCCGCCGAAGGTGGTGCCGTGCGCGCCGAACTGCATGGTTTCGGCCACCTTGGGGCCGGCCAGCATCGCGCCGATCGGGAAGCCGCCACCCAACGCCTTGGCCAGCGTCACGATGTCCGGCGTCACCTGCTCCTGCCAATGCGCGAACAGCGTGCCGGTCCGGCCCATGCCGCACTGGATCTCGTCCAGCACCAGCAGTGCATCGTGCTGGTCGCACAGCGCCCGCACGCGGCTCAGGAAGCCCGGCGCGGCCGGCATCACCCCGCCCTCGCCCTGGATCGGCTCGACCATCACCGCGGCCACATCGCCCGCGGCCATGGCCGCTTCCAGCGCGGCGACATCGTTGAAGTCCACATAGCGAAACCCGCCGGGCAGCGGCTCGTAGCCTTCCTGATACTTGGGCTGCGCGGTGGCGGTGACCGCCGCCAGGGTGCGCCCATGGAAGCTGCCGCGGAAGGTCACGATCACGCGCTTGTCGGCCGGGCGGCCCTGACTGCTGGCCCACTTGCGCACCAGTTTGATCGCCGCTTCGTTGGCCTCGGTACCCGAATTGCACAGGAACACCTTGTGCGCGAAGCGCGAGGCGGTGACCAGCTCTTCGGCCAGCTTCAGCGGCGGCGCACTGAAGAACACATTGCTGGTGTGCCACAGCTTGCCGGCCTGCTCGGTCAGCGCGGCCATCAGGTCCGGATCGTTGTGGCCCAGCCCGCTGACCGCAATACCGGCGGACAGATCCACATACGCGCGGCCCTGGTCGTCCCACACGCGACTGCCCTGGCCACGCTCCAGCACCACCTGGCGCGGGCGATACACCGGCAGGTAGTAATGCGCGAGGGACAGGGGCGAATCGGCAGCGGTGCTCATGATGGTGGGTCACAGAAGCGGAGGGAGAATGCGCATTCTCGCGCATTCGCCGGCCTGCGGCACAATGCGCGGATGCGCCCCTTTTCCGATCCCCAGCTCACTCCCGCCACCGACCACGGCTGGCGCCGGCAATGGTTCGACATCATCTACCGGCACGACACCCGCCCATCGCGCAATTTCGACCTGATGCTGGTGGTGGCGATCCTCACCAGCGTGGTGGTGATCATGATCGACAGCGTGCCGCGCATCCATTCGCATTCGGCGCACTGGCTGGTGCCGCTGGAATGGGCGTTCACGGTCCTGTTCACCGTCGAATACGCGTTACGCCTGGCGGTGGTGCGGCGCCCGCTGCATTACGCATTGAGCGTGTGGGGCGTGATCGATCTGCTCTCGATTCTGCCCAGCTATCTGTCGTTCTTCGTGCCCGGTGCGCAGACGCTGCTGGTGGTGCGTGTGCTGCGCATCCTGCGCCTGTTCCGCATCCTCAAGCTCACCCGCTACATCGAAGAAAGCGGGCAACTGGTGGACGCGCTGTGGCGCAGCCGGCGCAAGGTGCTGGTGTTCCTGTTCAGCGTGCTCACCATCACCGTGATCGCCGGCGCCACGATGTATGTGATCGAAGGCCCCCAACATGGGTTCACCAGCATCCCGACCAGCATGTACTGGGCCATCGTGACCATGGCCACGGTGGGGTTTGGCGACCTGGTGCCGCAGACCACGCTGGGCCGCTTCATCACCTCGGCCCTGATCCTGATCGGCTACAGCATCATCGCCGTGCCTACCGGCATCTACACCGCCGAGCTGGCCAGCACGCTGCGCGAAGGTGGCCACACCGGCAAGCGCGATGCGCGCAATTGTCCACGTTGCGGGCTGGAAGGCCACGCGCCCGACGCACGCTATTGCCGCCAGTGTGCCGAGCCGCTGCCGGAGATCTCCAACGGCTGACGCGGTGCTGCCGACGCGACGCAACGCCTGCGCCCGCCGAGAAGCGGAGGCAGCCGGCTTTGCGGTTCCCATCGGCATGCAACAAGGCTGACATGTGCGGTGGTCTTATCGATTTCGGAACCCTTGGCGGCAAGGATGCCGCTAGGGAGCCTGCTGGCACGGATTCACGGCATGTCCCGCAAGCGGTGGAGGCATCGCGCCGTCGACTCGCCGAACTTTCGATCTCAGCAGCTGATCGCGCCTAAACACGGTCACGCTTCCAGGTCTCGACTTCCTTATGTGGTGTGTTTCGATGGACCTGGATAGTGCTGATGGATCAATCGTAGAACGAATGATCTGTTGCTTTGCTGCGGGGCCCTTGCCCGCCCACCATCGCAGGACACGCCGCAAGTACGTCCTTGTAGGCTCTTACAGGCATCCATGCCGCGTAAGAGCCCGCGACGATGGGCGGGCAAGGACCTGTCGAGATAATCGGTGTGCACGGTGAAAGCAGTGCGCGATCCGCTTACACAACGCGACAGGAATGCCTGCACAGCATCAATGCGACATGCGGTTGCTCATGTCGATCAGATCGTTGTAGCTGGCCAGCACGGCCTGGCGGGTGCCGCCCGGCGGCATCGAACCGCTTTCCAGCAGCATCTGCTCGCTCTTGTTCAGTGGCGTCTTGGTGCGGATACGTTCGACCAGTCGTCCCGACTCGCGCGCCAGCTTGTCGGCGGAGCGTTCCATGTGGCCCCACATCGCATCGCCCTGGCCTATCTTGGCTTTCTGCGCCTCTTCCAGAATGCCTTGATAACGCGCGAGCTGGGACTGCGCTGCGGCAAGATCCGGCGTGTCGCTGTCGAGCACCTGCACCAGCTGCTTGCCTTCTCCGATGATCTTCAGGTGATACCAGGAGGCGCTGCGGCCTTCTTCCTTTTCGATCGCATCGATCTGCGCCTGGCGACGCATGTCTTCGTTACGTTCGAGTGCGGCATTCATGGCTTCGCCGGCTTCGAAGAACGCATGATAGGCCTGCATCAACGGCGCGTGCAGCGCCTTCATGCCCTTGCCGTCGTCGCGCAGATAATCCTCGCGGTCGTAGTAGCGCACCGCTTCGCCGATACGCTCGTTGAGTGCGGTGAACCGTTCCTGATAGGTCTTGGCCACCGGATCGAGCTCGGGGTTAGCCGGCGTTTGCGCCAGCGCCGCAGTCATCGGCGCACCACATTCGTCCACGTGATGCGACAGCACCGTGCCCGGTGCATGGATACCGCTTTCCTTGCCGGTCGGGCCAGCCTCGGGGTCCTGCATCCACTCGATGTATTGCTGGTAGCTCTCATGGATCGGCTGCTCGACGCCGTTGAAGCACGTGATGTAGGCATTGATCTTGTCGGCGCCTTCCACTGCGGCGGCGGGTGCGTCTTTCTGGCAGCCGGCAAGCAGCGCGGCAAAAGCCATCGCCGCGGTGAGCGGCGCATAACGAAGTCGAAGGGTCATCTTGGGTTCCAGTGATGGGTTGAACGAGGTGGCTGCCGCAGCGTGCGGCCGAATGACATCTGGCGCGGCGCACCCTCGGTACGCGCGCGGCGGGTGCAGCACGGCAATTACTGACGATTGCTTTCGAACACCAGCGCGTTGTACGTGTTGAGCAACTTGCGTGGCGAACCCTCCGGCGCCAGTGAGGGGTTGTCCAGCCAGCCCTGTTCCATCTTGCTATAGGGCGTTCGTTCGACCACGCGTTTCACCCGCGCCTTGGCTTGTCTGCGGAAGGTTTCCGCAGCGGTCTCGAAGCTGTTCCAGTCCAGCCTGCCCGGCTCCTGATCGGCCACCTTGGCATGCGCCTCGTCGGAGAGACGGTTGAAGCCGTCCAGCAGCGTATTGACCCGTGGCACGTCGAACTGCTCCTGTTCCAGCGCATCGGCGATCTCCTTGGCGTCGAGCATCATCGCCAGCCGATAGTATTCGCGCGTGCGGCCCTCGCCCTGCTCCAGCATCTTGAGTTTTTCGCGTTGCGCCGCGTCGTTTTGCGTGTCCAGTTCGGCGCTGAAGGCGGTACTGGCATCGGCATAGGTGGCCAGCACCTTCATCAGCTCCGGGTGCAGCTGCTTACCCTTGGCGAACTGGTCGTCTTCGTAGTCCTGACGCGTGTAGTAGTCGGCTACCGCGTGACTGATCGGCTGCAGCGCCTTCAATGCCGCGCGGTAGTCGCGCGCCGCCTTGTCCAATGCAGGCAGCGACGGGTTCGCCGCAGCGGCCGCGCTGACCGGCGCATCGCACTGCTTCATGTCGTAGGCGTCGATATCGTACGGGCCGGTCATGCCGGATTCGCGACCGGTCGGGCCGGCGAACGGGTCCTGCATCCAGCCGGTGTATTGCCTGGCGCCGGCGTGCACCTTCGCATCGATGCGGTTGAAGCAGTCGATGTAGGCGCCGAGCTTTGCGGTCACGCCTTGCAGGGAGTCCGGCTGTTTTTCACTCGTCTTGGCATCGGTTGCAGGCGACGGCGACTTGCCGCCGCAAGCGGCCACCAGAACGGACACGGACGCCGCCAAAACGACTACACGGAACATCGAAGACACGCGCTGTACATCCTTGTTGGAAACGGTTTCAGCCGCGCACGATAGCAAACACGACTGTGAACTCCCTGTGCTCACGCCCGGACGCCGACGGCTTGGCTGTCATGCCGGGGCGCGGCCGCTGGTCCGCCGCATCGATTTTTTCGAATCGCGCTGGCCGCATGCGCCGCTGACGGCGTACCCGTATCAGGCCGGCTGCGCGCGCGGGCCGTTGGCCGCGCTCAGTCGAGAAACAGATCCGGCAACAACGCGCGCGACGGGTCGACCGCGTAGCCGCTCAGGTCGGTGACGCCGGCCTCGGCCAGCACCTGGTCGTCGATCAGGAACTGGCCATGAAATCCGGCCGCCTCGCGCGTCAGCACCGCATGTGCCGCGTCGGCCATGATCTCCGGCCGTCGACACGCGGCTGCGTCCACGCCATCGATCATGTTGATCGCATCGGTGGCGATCACCGTGCGCGGCCATAGCGCATTGATCGCCACGCCTTGCGGGCCGAACTCGGCTGCCAGCCCCAGCGTCACCAGGCTCATGCCCATCTTGGCCAGCGTGTAGCCGGTATGCGCGCCCCACCACGCCGGGTTCAAGGACGGTGGCGGCGCCAGCGTGAGGATATGCGGATTGGGCGCCTGCAACAGATGCGGCAGGCACGCCTGCGCGCACAGAAAACTGCCCCGCGCGTTGACCTGCTGCATCAGGTCGAAGCGCTTCATCGGCGTCTCCAGCGCACCACGCAACCAGATCGCACTGGCGTTGTTGACCAGGATATCGATGCCGCCAAACGCATCGACCGTGGCGGCTACCGCGGCACGCACCTGCGCTTCGTCGCGGATATCGCACTTGAGCGCCAGCGCCTGCCCACCGGCCGCAGTCACCGCCGCGGCCGCGCTGTGGATGGTGCCGGGCAACTTGGGATTGGCCACTGCCGATTTGGCCGCGATCGCCACATTGGCCCCATCCCGCGCCGCCCGCAACGCAATCGCCAGGCCGATCCCGCGCGAGGCACCGGTGATGAGGAGGGTTTTGCCGTTTAGGGTCATGGGATTGGGGATTGGGGATTGGGGATTGGGGATTGGGGATTCGCAAAAGCTTACAACCCGAGCAAGAACGGTGCGGGATTCGGGATTCGGGATTCGGGATTCGCAAAAGCGTATCGCCTCCCCCACTTGCATCGACCAACCCGCAGGCCCAAGCCATACGCTCTTACGAATCCCCAATCCCCAATAACCATTCCCCGCCCCTCAGGGCCTCGGCCCCCGCCCCTCGTTGTCTTCCCAATGCAGCACGCGGCGGGTCACGAAGCGGTAGACCGGCTTGCCGGTGGCGAACCACAGCTTGCGGACCCAGGAGGTGCGCTTGAGCACGCGGCGTTCCACCGGGGTGATCGCGGCCGGGCAGTACATGCGCTTGTGCTTGAGCAGGTGCCGCAGGTCTTCGCGTGCAAGCAGACGCATCCAGGGCGCGCGCGGATTGCCGCGTACCGCCAGCTGGAAATCGATCACCGCCGGGCTGCCGTCGTCCTGCACCAGCCAGTTGGCTTCCTTGGCCAGGTCGTTGTGCGCCACCCCGCGGCGGTGCAACTGCTGCAACAACCTGCGCGCACGGCGGAAGTAGGCCAGATCGCCGCGCGGCGGGCGCTGGTACATCGCGTCGCCGGCCAGATAGCTGCGGTCCAGATGGCGTCCGTCCCAGTGCAACAGACGCGGTGTCCGCGCCAGGCCATCGAGCTGGCGCAGCGCCAGGGCTTCGCGCCGCGCCAGCCACCAGGCCACCCCGCGCAGCAGCCATGGCGCCGCGCTCAGGTCGCGCCGCACGAACAGGCGATCGGCGTCGCGGATCAACAGGATGCGCCCGAAGGTATCGGACTTCAGCGGCAGGTTGCCGGCGGGATCGTCACTCATCCCCCATTGTAGGCGGGGCGCCCGCATCGCCACAGCGTGCGTTGCCTGCATGTCACCGCGGCGTGCGGCGTTGCCAGCCCGCAACCTGAGGTGAAGCGGACCGGGCGATGTGACGAGGGCGCAAGTCACCTCATCGCCATGCCCACCTATAATCGCGGGATGAATTCATGGATCGACGCCACGCTGGAGTGGATCGGACACCACCCCACCCTGGCTGGCGTGGTGATCTTTGCCATCGCATTTTCCGATGCGGTGATCGTGCTCGGCGCCATCGTGCCGGCGCTGCCGTTGCTGTTCGCCATCGGTGTGCTGATCGGGCTGGGTCAGATCAACGGGCCGTATGCGGTGGCCTGTGCCACCCTGGGCGCCTTCATCGGCGATGCGCTCAGTTTCTGGGTCGGCCATCGTTGGGGCCACCAGTTGCACACCTACTGGCCGTTTCGCCGCTACCCGCAACTGCTGGAGCGCGGCGAGCTACTGTTCCGGCGCAATGCCTTCAAGAGCATCCTGATCGCGCGTTACGTGGGCGCGGTGCGGCCGTTCGTGCCGGCCATCGCCGGCATGTCGCACATGCCGTTCAAGCGCTATCTGATCGCCAGCGGCCTGGCCTGCATCTCGTGGGCGCTGCTGTTCCTGGTGCCCGGCTGGGTGCTGGGCACTGCCTACGACGCGGTGGCTGCAGTCGCCGGCCGCCTGTTCGTGGTGGTCGCCTTGCTGGCCGCAGTGATCGGCCTGGCCTGGGCGATGGTGCTGTACTCGTACCGCTGGTCGGCCGGCCACCTGGACGCCTTGCTGGCTCGCCTGCTGGAGTGGTCGCATCGGCATCCGGTGCTGGGCAACTGGTCGGTGAGCGTGTTCGACCCGCGCCGTCGCGAGTCGGTACCGCTGGCGATGATGGCGTTGATGCTGTTGCTGCTGGGCTGGGGCTGGTTCGTGTTGCTGATGGTGGTGCTGGCGCACGGTGAGCCGCTGCGCGTGGACCTGGCCGTGCACGATCTGATGCTGGCGCTGCGCAACCCGCTGGCCGACTACCCGATGGTGGCGCTGGCCTCGCTGGGCGACTGGCAAGTGCTGCTGCCGGCGATCGCGGCGGCAATGGGCTATCTGGCCTGGCGGCGCCGCTGGATGGCGGTGGCGCATTGGGTGATTGCACTGGCCTTCGGCCTGGCGTTGACGCAACTGCTGGGCGCCACCGTGCAGGTGGTGCGCCCGCCGGCGGCCAGCAGCGGTTTCGGGTTTCCGTCGGTGGCGGTCACCATGGCCACGATCGGCTTTGGCTTCTTCGCGCTGCTGATCGCGCGCGAGCTGCCGGGCCGGCGCCGGGTATGGCCGTACCTGGTCAGTGGCGCGATCGTGTCGCTGATCGGTTTCGCCCGCCTGTATCTGGGCGCGCACTGGCTCAGCGACGTGGTCGGCGGCATGCTGTTCGGCATCTTCTGGCTGCTGGTGCTGGGCATCGCCTATCGCCGTCGTGCCACCCGTGCGTTCTGGGTCAAGCCGGTCTCGTGGATCTTTTACGGCGTGTTCCTGACCTGCGCGATCGTGTTCGCACCGCGCAACCTGGGCACCAAGCTGGCCAGGTTCGAACCGCCGCCACCGTTGCTGATGGAGTTGCCCGCCAGCGACTGGTGGGATGGCCAGTGGCGCCTGCTGCCGGCACGCCGCAACGAATTCGACGACGACCAGCGCTGGCCGCTGGACGTGCAACTGGCCGGCCCGCTGGCACCGCTGCAGCGCCAGCTGGAAGCACGCGGGTGGCGCATGCAGCCACAAGCCGGCTGGGAGCAGGCGCTGCATCTGCTGGATGTCGGCGGCCGCCCGGACGAGGTGCCGATCCTGCCGGCCACGCTGGACACGCAGGTCGAAGCGCTGCTGATGGTGCGTCACGCCGGGCCCGGCCATGTGCATGTGTTGCGCCTGTGGCCGGCGGCCGCACGCCTGCAGCCCGGCGCGCAACCATTGTGGGTGGGCAGCACGCAGACGCTGCGCTACAGCCGCCACTTCAGCCTGATCGGCCTGTGGTATCCGCTGCGTGGGGTCGACCCGGCGCTAAGCGCATTACGTGAAGCACTCGGCCCATTGCCGCATCGCGTCGAACAGCGTCGGCGCTCGCAGGTCCCAGTGATATTGATCGACAGCACGTCGACAAATGCGCTGCAGCGAGAGGACAAAGACAGCGCTGCACCACAAACGGAAACCACCGCGTCCGATCCGGCTGCATCGGATCCGTCACGACAGCGTCCTTGATCAATCTGGCAGCAGCAGCGGTCGGCGAACGCGCACTTCTGTAGACAGGAGCCGCCAGGAGAACTTCTTGAACGCTGTACCGATGGCGGCAACGCGCTCGCGTCGCGTGGATGCGGCCGAATGTTCAGCTCAACAGCCTGGTTGGTCGAGTGCGCGTTGCCTCACCGCTCGCGGGACCTTACGCGGCATGGATGCCGCGTCCGCGCAAGAACCTACATGGACGGATTTGCAGCGTGTCCCGTGACGGTACGCGGGCAAGGCCCCCTGCAGCCAGTCTGCAGATCAGCCGCCCTACAACCGACGCATCCGCAGCATTCGATCAGCTCTCGAGCTGACCGAGAGCCTGCGCCTCAACGCCGTCTGGATACGCACAAACCGCATTGATGCAGGCGCGATGCACTCACCACAGCACGCCATCCACCGGCTGCATCGGCTCGGGCGCCTGTTCGCCGATGGCCTGCAGCGCGTCGATTTCCACCGTCCGGCACATGCTGTCCAGCGGCAGGTCGTGGATGGCATTGGCGAACGGGTCGACCAGTTCGTCGCCGATCTTGAGTACTGCCAGGAACATCAGACCTGCCACCGTCGACCCCACCGGCGTCGCATATTGCAGCGTCTCCACCAGGCCGATCGGCAGCAGCACGCAGAACAGCCGCGTGAACAGGTTCGGGTAGAAGCGGTATTGGTACGGCAACGGCGTATTCTTCAGCCGTTCCATGCCGCCCTGCGCGTTGGCGATATCCACCAGGATGCGCTCGACACTGGCTTGTTGAATGCTGTCGATCCAGCCATCGCGACGCGCCTGCTCGACGCTGCGCCCGGTGGTGTCGAGCAGGCCATTGGCGACATTGGTGCGCGTGATCACCGCGGCCACTTCGTCGGCATGCAGACGCGGCTCCAGTGCCATCGCCACCGGCAGCCGCCGCAGCTGGCAGCGCAACGCATTGACGTAGGCGATCTGGCGCAGCGCGATGGTGCGGCCCAGTGCTGCCGCTTCCGGCGCGGACAGGATGCTGACGCTCAGGCGGACCAGATTGCGCGATGCATTGATCATCTGGCCCCACAGCACACGCCCTTCCCACCAGCGTTGATAGGTCGAGTTGGCGCGAAAGCCCAGGAACAACGCCAGCGCCGAACCGAAGATGGTCAACGGCAATGCGGGCGCGCGGAACGGCAGCACGTAGTAGATGATCGTGATCAACACGTCCCACACAAACAATACCGCCAGGGTCCGCCAGACCTGACTGAACACATCCGCCACACGCGGTTTGACATCGATGATCAAGGCACACTCCGTGGATCGAAAACGGGTGACGCCCATGCGCGCATCCACTGCATGGATGCCATCGTGAGCGCACTCAAGCGTGGCGAGTGTGCCGTTGCAGGGGTGCAAGCGCGGTGACGGGTTACGCGCGCGCTTGGTTCACCGCGTCACGGCATCCAGGCCAGCAACTGGTCCAGGCGCCGATGCGGATCGTCCAGCTGCAACAGCGACAGACGCTGCTGCTCGGTCAGCGGCAGCAGTTCGGCCAGGCGCCAGCCGACCCATGCCGCCTGGTCCAGCAGTTCCGGCCCGGCAGAGACGAATTGGCCGCCGACCTGTTCGAGCATGCGCTCGAGCACGGTCGCCAGCAGGCCATGCTCGGGCCGCAGTTCGTCATCGCTGTCGGGCTCGCACCAACTCACCTCGCCAACCACCAACCCGTTGTCGCGGATGCGCGAGCGCTGCACACGGAAGCGACGCGTGCCACGCAGGCGCAGCACCAACACGCCGTCGGCACCGACATCGAAATCCTCGATACGCACTTCGGTACCGAACGCAGCCGGTGTTGCCGGCACGCCGACTTCGCTGCCATCCAGGATCAGGCACACACCGAAGCTGCTGCCGGCGCGGCCGCTCTCGCGCACCAGGTCCAGATAGCGGCGCTCGAACACGCGCAAACCCATTGCCGCACCCGGCAACAGCACGTTGTGCAGCGGAAACAGCGGCAAGGCGCTGGTGTCGGCGGTGGTCGTGAGGCCGGTCATGGGGACAATTGCGCCAGGAAGCGACGCGGCGCGCCATCGAAACCGCCATTGGACATGAACACCACATGGTCGCCCGGCTGCGCAATCGCGCCCAGTGTCTGCAGCAATGCCTCCACGTCATGCGCCACGTGCGCGTCACCGCGCACCTGCGCGATGATCGGTGCGGCGTCCCAGGCCAGTTCGGGGCGATGCAGAAACACCACCGCATCGGCATCGCGCAACGATGGTGCCAATGCCTGCGCATGTGCGCCCAGCCGCATCGAATTGCTGCGCGGCTCCATTGCCACCAGCACGCGCGCCGCGCCGACCTTCGCACGCAGGCCTTGCAAGGTCGTCGCAATCGCGGTGGGGTGATGGGCGAAGTCGTCGTATACGGTGATCTCGCGTGCCTGCCCCAACCGCTCCAAGCGCCGTTTGACACTTTGAAAGCGCGCCAGCGCCGGCATCACCGTTGCCGGATCCACGCCTACCGCATGCACGGCGGCCAGTGCCGCCAATCCATTGAGCACGTTATGCCGCCCGACCAGCGGCCACTGCACCTGGCCGATCTCCACCCCACGCTGCAGCACCGCGAACGCACTGCCGTCGGCGGCGATCAAGCGTGCGCTCCACTCGAGAGAGGCATCGAAACCGAAGCGCTCCACCGGCGTCCAGCAGCCCATCGCCAACACCTCGGCCAGGCGCGCATCCTCGCCGTTGACGATCAGCCGCCCGCGCGCCGGCACCGTACGCACCAGATGATGGAACTGGCGCTGGATCGCGGCCACGTCCGGAAAGATGTCGGCGTGGTCGTACTCAAGGTTGTTGAGGATCGCCACCAGCGGCCGGTAATGCACGAACTTGCTGCGCTTGTCGAAGAACGCGGTGTCGTATTCGTCGGCTTCCACCACGAATTCGCGTCCCTGGCCCAGCCGCGCCGACACCCCGAAGTCTTCGGCCACACCACCGATCAGAAAGCCCGGCGCGCGCCTGGCGGCTTCCAGCAGATAGCTCAGGATGGTGGTGGTGGTGGTCTTGCCGTGGGTGCCGGCGACGGCCAGGGTGTCGCGGCCCGGCAACACCTGCTCGGCCAGCCATTGCGCACCGGAGCTGTAGCGACGGCCGGCATCGAGCACTGCTTCGACCGCCGGGTTGCCGCGCGACAGGGCATTGCCGATGACGACGTCGCTGGCATCGGCCGAAATATTGGACGGCGCGTAGCCTTGTGCCAGCGCGATGCCGAGGGTTTCCAACTGGGTGGACATCGGCGGATAGATGGCCTGGTCGCTGCCCTCTACCTGCCAGCCCAGCTCGCGCGCAAGGGCGGCGACACCGCCCATGAAGGTCCCGGCGATGCCGAGGATGTGGAGTTTGGTCATGGGGCGCATTGTCGCCGATCGCCGGAGTTGCCGGCCATTCCGCCTCGCTGCCGAGCGCAGTGTCAGGAAAGACCTACCGTACTGTCGGGAATTTCCCGATATGCGAACTGCGTCACATCCATCACTATGCTGAACGCCAGTCGCAGCACCCCTTTGGTCCTACTCCCCAAGAGGCCAAATCCCCAGGGAGCTCATGCTGTGGAGCTCTGAGCAAGCTCATTGCTGGCGTTATTCTGCCCCGGGCGTCTTGTACGTCCGGGGTTTTTCTTTTGCGCAATCAATGCGTTATGCAAGCCGCGACGGCTTCCAGCGCGGCGGATGGACCGGGCGCACTGCCCGGCCCGAACCATCTCAGCGACCGAGCGCGGTGCCGATACGTTCCAGCACTTCATCCAGCGAGCCCACGCCGTCCACGCGTGCCAGCTTGCCGCGCTGTTCGTAGAAACCGATCACCGGTGCCGTGGAGTCGGTATAGACCTGCAGGCGCTTGCGCACCGACTCGGGATTGTCGTCCTCGCGGCCCTCGGCCTTGGCGCGGCCGGCGATGCGCTCGACCAGCAATTCGCTGGCCACATCCAGCTGCACCACCGCATCCAGCGGCTGACCGATCTTGCCGAGCAGGTCGTCCAGCGCATTGGCCTGCGCCACGTTGCGCGGATAGCCGTCGAGGATGAAACCCTTGGCGACATCGGCCTGACCGAGCCGCGCCTCCAGCATGCCGAGCAGGATCTCGTCGGAGACCAGATCACCGCGTGCCATCACTTCCTTGGCCTTCAGGCCCAGCGGCGAGCCGGCGGCCACTTCGGCGCGCAGCAGATCGCCGGTGGAAATATGCGGGATCTCAAACTTGTCTTTGAGACGTGTCGCCTGGGTGCCCTTGCCCGAACCGGGCGGTCCCAACAGAACCAATCGCATCAGTGGACTCCACTTTCGAATAAAAACGCGTTGCGGTGGGCGGCGTTAGACTCAGGTCTTCGCCAGCGCTGACCGTATGGTCGTGCAGCTTACCGCATCCGGGGAATGTCCCGGCACTGTCCCCTGCGCCATGTCCCATCGAGGAGCCCGTCCCCTATGTCTACTGGCAACTTGTTGTATGCCCAGTCCGGCGGCGTCACTGCCGTCATCAACGCCACCGCCGCCGGCGTGATCACCGAGGCGCGCGCACGCAAGATCAAGGTGCTGGCCGCACGCAACGGCATCCTGGGCGCATTGCGCGAGGAGCTGATCGACACGTCAAAGGAGTCTGCCGCCACGATCGCCGCCCTGGCGCAGACCCCGGGTGGCGCGTTTGGCTCGTGCCGCTACAAGCTCAAATCGCTGGAAGAAGACAGCGCCAAGTACGAGCGCCTGCTCGATGTGCTGCGTGCGCATGACGTGCGCTGGTTCCTCTACAACGGCGGCAACGACTCGGCCGATACCGCCTGGAAGGTCTCGCAGCTGGCCAAGGCCTATGGCTACCCGCTGCACTGCATCGGCGTGCCCAAGACCATCGACAACGATCTGGCGGTGACCGATACCTGCCCCGGCTTCGGCTCGGCGGCCAAATACACCGCGGTGTCGGTGCGCGAGGCGGCACTGGATGTCGCCGCCATGGCCGACACCTCGACCAAGGTCTTCATCTACGAGGCGATGGGACGCCACGCCGGCTGGTTGGCCGCTGCCGCAGGCCTGGCCGGCCAGGGCCCGGACGACGCACCGCAGATCATCCTGCTGCCCGAGCGGGCCTACGACCAGGCCGCGTTTCTGGCCAAGGTCAAGCAGGTGGTGGAAAAGGTCGGTTGGTGTGTGGTGGTCGCAAGCGAAGGCATTCAGGACGCACACGGCAGCTTCGTCGCCGACGCGGGCGGCGCGGCCGACTCGTTCGGCCATGCGCAACTGGGCGGCGTGGCTTCGTTCCTGGCCGCGCAGGTCAAGCAGGAACTCGGCTACAAGGTGCACTGGACCCTGCCCGATTACCTGCAGCGTTCCGCACGCCATCTGGCCTCCAAGACCGACTGGGAGCAGGCACAGGCCGTCGGCAAGGCCGCGGTGCAATACGCGCTCAAGGGCATGAACGCGGTGATCCCGGTGATCGAACGCGTCAGCGACGCGCCATACCGCTGGAAGATCGTGCCGGCCCCGCTGCACAAGGTGGCCAACCACGAAAAGAAGATGCCGCCCAGCTTCCTGCGCAAGGACGGCTTCGGCATCACCGAGCGCGCCCGCCGCTACTTCGCCCCGTTGATCAAGGGCGAAGCGCCGCTGGCCTACGGCAGCGATGGGTTGCCGAAATATGTGACGTTGAAGAATGTGGCGGTGGCGAAAAAACTGCCGACGTGGGCGGGATGAACGTCGACGTGGGCGACCGGAAGCCGGGGCGCCGGCGGCATCGCCGGCGCCTCGGCGACGCAGGAATGCAACCGATTCCGGCTGTTGAAGCCAATGACGTGTGTGGAATTGCCGTCCGATCCGGCTGAGTCCGTGCCGCGCCCGCTGTCTACTGACCCGGGCTGGCAAAGGAAAGGGCCACGCAGGCAATTGCCGCGATCGACTGTAGGGATTTCCCTACAAAAACGGGCAGAACAAGCCAGGCCGCGCCTGGGCGCCCTCCCCAGAGGTACAGCCTGACCTCGTTAGTAGAATTTTGGTTAAGTGTGTGCCACAGTTTGCGCCAAACCTGCCTCATCGCGCATAAGGATCATGGCCCAGCAGGCAATCCTCCCCCAACGCCCAAGGCGCGCCCCAAGGCGGCAGTCCCTGTCGCAGGGCGCTGTGTATGAGGAAGCAGCCTCACTCATTCGCGACGAGCCGATGATCTATAAAGCCAGCGCTGTCTGCTGACCAAGTATGCCGCCTTCACCTCTGTCCCGCTGCCACTGTTCCCGCTACCCAATCTATACCGAAAAGATAGACGAGACTCGCCATGACCGCATGTTTCCTCCGCCATCCGATTTCCCGCCTTGCCGCCGGCCTGCTGCTCAGCATCGGGCTGTGTGCAGGGCCTGCCAACGCGCAGGTGGTCGTTACCAACCCTACGGGTATGGCAAAGGACCTCAAGGAATATGCGGAACAAGCCAAGCGATGGACCGAGACGATCAAGCAGTATCAACAGCAACTGCAGCATTATCAGCAGCAGCTCATCAAATTGCAGCGCCTGCAGTTCAATGAGCCCCAACTGGAAAACAACTTCGTCTTGCGCGATTTGAGTCATGGGCTGGACGCTTACTGTCCCGGAGCTTCCGGCGTTGCGGGCATTTTTGAAAAAATGGTGCCGATTTCATTGGGCTCGCTTACTGGCAATGATTTGCAGAAAACGCAAAACGAGATTTGCAAGCAAATTGTGGTAGCACAAAACTCGCAGTACAACGAGGCGATTTTGATGATCCAGCGCCTTGTGGAACGCTCCAGAGACTTCGAACGTGTGCAACGCCAGCGCGATGGAGGGGGAGACAAGCAGGGTGCGCTCGCTGCGAACGACAACGAAGTTCAGCGTTATGCGGCACGCAACGCGATGGAACTCAGCCACTGGGAAGCCAGGATGAAGGCCTATGACATTTACATCGCAGGCCTCAAGGACGACCAGAGTCTGCTGGCCAAGCGGGCGCTGGACGGTGACAAGGGCGACATCCTCGGACAGGTCATCCAGGCAGCTGCTTTGAAGATTGCGCTGTCCAAGTAAATGAATTAGCAGGCAACCAAAGCCTCATTACGGTACATAGGCAGACAGCAATGGACGTTTTTTTTCAGGGCGGGATGAACTGGTTGCAGCCGCTGGCGGACGCCAACCTCGGCGACTTCGTTTTCTTCAAACTGGTCAGCGATTATTTCAACCGGGAAATACAGCAGTTCGGCCTCGATTTGATGAAGGAAACCATGAAGTGGGTCAGCACGATCGCGCTGACGGTAACCACGCTCTGGATCCTGATTCTGGGCTACCGCATCGCCACCGGGCAATCGCGCGAGAGTGCAATGGCCACCATGATCAAGGCGGCCAAGGTCGCCATCATCATTAGCGTGGCCTCGGTGGTCGGGGCCAACGGGGCCATGCTGCATCAGACGATGACCCAGAGCCTGGATAAGGAAATCCACGGTCTGTTCACCGGTGACGACGGCAGCACTGCCGAGGATGCCATCGATGACAACCTGGCCTACACCCAGATCGCCTTGGCGGCGCTGGATGCCGTCAGGGTGGATGCCAGCGAGCCTGAGATGCTGGAGAAAAAAGGCAGGGCCGTGATGCTGGCGGGCTTCGGTACCGCCAGCCCACCGATGGCCGCTGGGGCGATGCTACTGCTGTTCAAGTTCACCATGGCTTTCCTGATCGGCATCGGGCCCATCTTCATCCTGGCGCTGGTCTTCGACCAGACCAAGGACCTGTTTAAGAAGTGGTTGTTCTACGTCATTGGTACCTTGTTCTCGATGGCCATGCTGTCGGTGGTCACGGCCATGGTGCTCAAGTTCACCGCGAAGGTGGCCGCGGCCTACTGGGCGGTCAAGTTCATTAAATTCGGCGATGCCGAAGGCTTGTCCAGCCAGGCCCTGCAACAAGGCGGCATCGGCCTGATCATGACCTTGCTCATCGTCACCGTCCCCACCATCGCCGCCGCCCTATGGCAGGGCAATATGGGCACGTTTATGGCCTACTCGGCGTTTGGGACTGCAGCAAGCCCCGGACCCCAGGGGCAGCCGGCTGGGTCGTATATTCCGCAGCATAGACAAAACAATCAGACATCAGTTGAAGGCGGACAGAGCAACACTATCCAAGCAGCAACTAAGTCTATAGCACGGTCGGAACAGCCCGAAGCCGCTGCAGTTGGCTCAAGAGGACTTGCTGCGCAGAATACCCGTGACCAAGGTTAAGTTCCCAACGTGGTCAGGAGATAATTTTAAATGACTTATTTAGCCAGATTTATCTTGGTTGGCATCGCGCTATCTACACTCGGAATTCCCGAGACTAATGCGGAGCAAGGATGCCCGCCAGGTCAATTCCCGATAGGCGGACAGGGAGCCGCTGCCTGCGCGCCAATCCCTCAAGGAGATTCGGTGCAGAAACAACCGAGACCGATCGGAAAGTGGATTAATACCTGGGGGGCAATTGCAAGCGACGGCGGCGATAATCTAGGTGTCTCAGTAGGCGAAAGGGGGAAAAAAAGTGCTCAAGATGCCGCTCTGTTAAAGTGTAAAGAACAAAGCAATCAAGAGTGCAAAATTGAGTTCACCTATTACAATCAATGCGCCGCAATTGTAGAGCCTTACCGTGATGAAAAGGCCATTCCAGGCGTCATGGCATACGCGGGGGCTCCAACTGAAGAAATGGCTAATACTAACGCACTATCTTTCTGCAAAAAGAATAACCCAGCCGCGAAATGCAGATCCATCTATACAGAATGTACGAAGCCCATATTTAAAAAATACTAACTTGCCAGCAAATCACGACATGCCTTCAATCAAAGACATCCACTGAAATCGTAAATTTTTTACTGTTTTTTATGTGATCTTCTGTTCCTCAGTAAGCAGCTCAGTCTAATGCAGACGGTCACTACGAAGTGGCCCCTACTACACAACTACCCCTTCACTTTGCACGCTTGGGTGATGACTGATGACTAGCTCCCTATCGATCTAGCCACCGATACCTTTAAAGCTTTCAACCCGTACCGCTTCAACGTGGCGTCGGTTGACATGTTTCCCCGCGCTTGCTCCACCGCCCATCGCCATGGCAACCCGCAGAGTTCAACAAGCGGACCGTGCAGTAGTTTGAATTTACTACAGCCGGAATATGCAGTTTAAAGAATCGCGGGTCTTTTAGCAGCTAGTACCATGATAGATTGCCTATTGACTGAACTACTTGCTATCAGTTGTCTTGGTTGTCGAACTGATGCATCGCGGCGGCAGAGTGGATCGCTAGGGAGCAAGCTTCGCATCCTACGCCGTGCCCCTCACTATTAAGTGCACGCCAACAACAGAAGCTAGGCTATGATATTCAAGACTGTCAGCTGCTTCATTTTCTTTTTTCCTTTTTTCCTTGCAGGATGCCAGCCCATGACTGCCCCATCCTCAAAATCCGACGCGACGACCAGCGATCCGGTCTACCAGAAGAACCCGCATCCTGCGCAGGCGTATCGCATCACCATGACGATTGAAGATGCGCCAGGGCCGTTCGAATGGATCTCCGGCACGGCGTTTTACGAAATGATCAACCGCGATGCGTGCACACCTTTTGATCGTTCGCTGGGAATGTCGACAAAGCAAAAAGAGGATGCAATCCCCATCCATTTCGACAAAACCAGTGACACGACGTATGTGGCAAGCATCTATGCCGATGGCATGGTCAATGGAGACTATTACGGCAAAGGCGTTTGCAACTTCGAACTCAATGGAGTTGGAATCTCATTGAGAGCCACTGGAAAAAAAGAAGAAACCCGATTCCAACCTACATTGTTCAAAAACGAGATTTATAGCTCAGCACCCAAGATTACCTACTTTTGGAAAGAGCGTTACCCGCAAGCAGATATGGATGATTTTCCTGACGGCGGCGAAGGCAGGCTTGATCAATTTAATGATGATGCGCGGGAAAACACTTTCAAGGTCACCCTGACTACTGCCAAGGTGAACCCATGAGCCTCACTAGCCAGCAGTACGCTGTGCTTTCGAGAGATGTATACGACGAGCCGAAAGGGGCGGGAGAGAACAGCGACCCTGTAAACGTTGGCGGGAATATTTATAAGCGACTCAAATATGCAAATAGCCCATCCGGCTATCAAGGCATCGTCTATCAGCGAGTCGATACAAAAGAGATCATCGTCTCTCACCGTGGAACAGAAACCGAGCGACAGCTCAAAGAAGATGGCCTGTACACCGATGGCGGCATGGTTACGGCACGCTACAACAAGCAAGCTGCCGAGGCACTTGAGTTGACCCGCTATGCGCTCGACTATGCCCACGAATTGGGCAAGGGCGGTAAGCCTCCCCAGGTCACAGTTACCGGCCACTCCCTCGGCGGCGACTTGGCACAAGTCACCGCCCACCACTTCGGCCTCAAGGGCGAGACCTTCAACGCCTACGGCGCAGTCAGCCTGGACCGGCGCATTCCCGAAGGCGGCACCGATGTCATCAACCACGTAATGGCGGGCGACGCCGTCAGTGCTGCCAGCAAGCACTATGGACAGGTCAGGATTTACGCCACGCCACAAGAAGTCGCGGCCTTGCAGAAGGCCGGTTACGCCAATGACCGTAGCCTGTTCGATGACCGCAATCCGGCTGTCGCCAAACCACTTGGAGACTCGCACCGCATCCATAACTTTCTCCCCGTCGATGGCAACGGCAAGCCGGATCGCTCGGTCTTGGAGGACACCAAATCACAGCAACTGGCGCAGCAGTACGCGCCGATGATCGACAAGTACCGCGACGATGTGGCCATGCTACGGGACGGCTTGACCCTGGCATCACGCCACATGCAATCCATGAATGTGGCAGATGGCATCAATCATCTGCGCGGCCCCCTCGCCCCCGGTGCCGGCGCGGCTGAGATGGCGGCCGAGCGCTGGAAAGAAACGCAACAGCGCATGGAGCGCGAAGACAAGCCGGTGCATGTGGCTCCAGGCTGGAAGCTGCCGCTGGGCAATACCCCCGAGCGCTGCGTAGATCCGGGCGCGGCGGCCGTGTCCAATGATCCGTTGTACCGCTCCATCCACAGCAAGTTGCCGGAAGGCACACCCGACGCCGTAGCCATGCATGCCACCGTCGAGGCCAAACGCGCTGGCATCGTGGACGTTAACCAGCTGCGCAGTGTGACCGTACAAGACGGCAATGCGTGGATCATCGGCAACACGCCGGGCTTCCGCGCCAAGGTGGACCTGTCGGCTGACGTGCCGCCGCTGCAAGAGAGCGAGCAGCACTCTCGCGCACTGGACGCTCAGCGGTCGCAGGCGGAAATGACCCAGCAATCGCCTGCACGTGTAATGTAAGGCCATGATCGGGCGAGTCGCACCCATGACTGCCCCAATGCCGACTGTCGGCAGCCCGGTGTGCGCCGCGTGCGACAAGCCGGTTGCAGCCGCTGGCGGACGCCAACCTCGGCGACTTCGTTTTCTTCAAACTGGTCAGCGATTATTTCAACCGGGAAATACAGCAGTTCGGCCTCGATTTGATGAAGGAAACCATGAAGTGGGTCAGCACGATCGCGCTGACGGTAACCACGCTCTGGATCCTGATTCTGGGCTACCGCATCGCCACCGGGCAATCGCGCGAGAGTGCAATGGCCACCATGATCAAGGCGGCCAAGGTCGCCATCATCATTAGCGTGGCCTCGGTGGTCGGGGCCAACGGGGCCATGCTGCATCAGACGATGACCCAGAGCCTGGATAAGGAAATCCACGGTCTGTTCACCGGTGACGACGGCAGCACTGCCGAGGATGCCATCGATGACAACCTGGCCTACACCCAGATCGCCTTGGCGGCGCTGGATGCCGTCAGGGTGGATGCCAGCGAGCCTGAGATGCTGGAGAAAAAAGGCAGGGCCGTGATGCTGGCGGGCTTCGGTACCGCCAGCCCACCGATGGCCGCGGGGGCGATGCTACTGCTGTTCAAGTTCACCATGGCTTTCCTGATCGGCATCGGGCCCATCTTCATCCTGGCGCTGGTCTTCGACCAGACTAAGGACCTGTTTAAGAAGTGGTTGTTCTACGTCATTGGTACCTTGTTCTCGATGGCCATGCTGTCGGTGGTCACGGCCATGGTGCTCAAGTTCACCGCGAAGGTGGCCGCGGCCTACTGGGCGGTCAAGTTCATTAAATTCGGCGATGCCGAAGGCTTGTCCAGCCAGGCCCTGCAACAAGGCGGCATCGGCCTGATCATGACCTTGCTCATCGTCACCGTCCCCACCATCGCCGCCGCCCTATGGCAGGGCAATATGGGCACGTTCATGGCCTACTCGGCGTTTGGGACTGCAGCAAGCCCCGGACCCCAGGGGCAGCCGGCTGGATCGTATATGCTTCAGCAGATAGCGAGGGGCGATCAACAGCAAATAAGTAGGGGAGAAAACTCTGCAAATCAGACAGCGAGAATCACAGGCGAGGTTCCAACTCAAGCATCAACCCCGATAGGCTCACGCGGACAAGCGACACGAGGTAGCGATCAGAGTATTTAGTCGATTCGCCACTCATTTTATTTGTCAATAATAGGTAACGCTGCCATGAGGACCACCCTCTTATTAGCAATTCTGAACTTGCTTGTCCCGATATCTGCCTGGGCGCAAGGCTGTCCAGTGGGGCAATATCAAATCGGAGGGCAAGGGGCTGTAGCTTGCGCACCTAGTCCGCAAGGAAATGAAATCCAGCAGGAGCCCCGCCCCAGCGGGAAATGGATAAAAACCTGGGGAGCAATCGCCAATGACAATAATAATAACTTCGGCGTATCGACCGGAAAAATCAAGAAAGCAGATGCCGAGAAAGTTGCATTGGACAAATGCAGACAAACAAGCCAAAGAAAAGCAAATTACCGCGTGGTTTACGCCTACGAAAATCGCTGCGCAGCAATCTCTGAACCTGCGCGGACCGGATCTCCCACACAAATCGGAAATATACTAACCAGTTACTCTGCCGGCCCTTCGATAGAGGCTGCAAGTAAAGCCGCCATTTCAGACTGCGTAAAGGAAAACTCTGTGAATGAATGCAAGGTGATATATCAGAACTGCTCAGAGCCAATCTTCAAAGCCTATTGATTGATGGATCACAGCATTATTGCCCCTTCTCCAATCCTCCCTTCAAGCCCTGCCTAAGTTTGCGGAGGTCATTACGAACTGATCCCTTTTAAAACAACTCACATCCATCTTCTGCAACTATGGCAGACCAATTGATTTTTGGCTGCTGCTCGATCCATCTACTAGCACCTTTACTGCCGCCTACTCATACTGATCCAATGCAGCGTCGGCACAGCCCTTTGCACGGATCTGCCTCATCGCGTACCGCCGTGGCATGCCGCATAACGCTTAGTTGCTGCGTAGGTAGGTGAGTCGCACCTCATAGGAGTCATGCAGTGGATAGAGCGATCTTCCCCCGTGATGCACATTGGTATTGGTCAGCCGAGAACCCGCACAATCTCCTGATCGTCGCTGTCTTGAGGCTCGCCCTCACCGCCAGTCTGCTTGTCTTAGGATACCGTACAGCCTTCACTGCCCTGCTTAAGCTTGCACATTCTGTGACCATTGTCGGTGCAGTGCTGCATTTTTCCGTTGCGGCACTACTGATAGTGTGGATTGCACATTCAGCGATTGCCTGGAAAAAAGTTGCGCAACCAGGACAAACTGACGGCAGAATTACGATAGCTGACCAGACGATCTTCAACCCGACTGGTATGACCGTGCTGCTACTGCTACTGGCGGTGATTGCGGCATGCATTCCATTGAGGCAATCCCCGAGTTCGGGCTGGTGTTCGGCTTACAGCTCATTGCAGTGATGTTGCACAGCTACAGCATCAAACGCAACGCTGGCAGACTACATGATTCGATTAACCTCTCCTGCACGTTATAGGTTCTGAAAAAACGGGAAACTCAGCTTCTTCTAAATGCCTCACCAAATAGCAGCAGCGTCCGTCTGGCGAGTGCGCAACCGTGTCGTCAGCGACATCTACTAGCTTATAGCGGCTGAGAAAAGTAGCAAGCATCTGCCTAGATACAGATGACGAGCGGCAACTCAGTTATGCAAGTGGCATATGCAACTCACGAGCCCGGCCGCCTCCGTCTGACTACTGTTAAGCAGGCTTGCTCGCCGCTCTTACTGACAGGCCTTGCCTTCCAGCGTCATCTGCGCAGCAAACATCGGCACTTGCGGGATCTTTCCGGCGGCAGCCTGTTGCTTGGCATCTTCCAGATAGATGCGCGACTGGCCTTGGCCATCGAGCTGCGGCTTGGCATCCACAGGCTTGCGCCAGATGCGCACTACCGCCTGCTGCGCGGGGCAGGCTGCGCTGGGGACGCGGATCACGTCGTTGTAGATCCAGCCCGATGCGACGCTGGGCGTGGCCTTGGCGAAATCCACGAAGCGGGCGCGTGGCTGGCAGGTGGGACTGCTGCGCACCACCGACAAGGTATACGGCTGCGCAGCATTGCCGGTGAACACGCCTTCCAGGCGCGCACAGGCTTCTGGAATCTGGCGCAGGGTGTGCACGGCACCGACCGCTTGCGCGGTGCCGGCCGGGCGCTGTTTCAGCTCCGGCGTCGGGTCGGCAGCGAGCGCATGGGCGCTGAGCAGCACTGCAGCGATGGTCACGGCATATGTTGACGCGGCATGGTTGGACATCGTCACTCCTGGATCGGCTCGATCACGTTGGCCGCAGGCTGTCATGCCGCGACTGAACGACGCGCCAAAGCCGCAGTGGTGGCAGCGGCGCAGGCCGCGGCGCATACTCGCCCGCAATCCGGCCACCCGAACATCGCGACGCGCATTGCGGCCTCCATGGCCGTCGAGTCCGTATTCGCCACCCCACTCGCTGCGTGCATCGCCCTTGGTTCGTCCCGACCGGACGACATCCATTCTCTGGGAGGGGTCATGCTGGAACACTACGGGTTACCACTTGCGCTGGGATGTGCGGTCCTGGCAATCGTCTATGGCGGTGTATCGGCACGCTGGGTGATCGCGCAGCCGAGCGGCAACGCACGCATGCAGGAGATCGCCGCCGCGATCCAGGAAGGTGCACGCGCGTATCTCAACCGGCAATACCTCACCATTTCGATTGCCGGCGGCGTGCTGTTCGTCCTGGTCGGGCTGTTTCTGAGTTGGTACACCGCTATCGGGTTTGCGATTGGTGCGGTGCTATCCGGGTTGGCCGGCTATATCGGCATGAACGTGTCGGTACGCGCCAACGTGCGCACGGCCGAGGCCGCACGCCATGGCATCGGCCGTGCGATGGATGTGGCGTTCCGCGGCGGCGCCATCACCGGCATGCTGGTGGTGGGGCTGGGGTTGCTCGGGGTGGCCGGTTATTACGCGCTGCTGCAAGCGATGGGACTGCCGCTGGAGCGCAACCTGCATGCGCTGGTGGGGCTGGCATTCGGTTCGTCGCTGATTTCGATCTTCGCGCGCCTGGGTGGCGGCATTTTCACCAAGGGTGCGGATGTGGGCGCAGACCTGGTCGGCAAGGTGGAAGCGGGCATCCCCGAGGACGACCCGCGCAATCCGGCGGTGATCGCCGACAACGTGGGCGACAATGTTGGCGACTGCGCCGGCATGGCGGCGGATCTGTTTGAAACCTATGCGGTCACCGTGATCGCCACGATGCTGCTCGGCAGCCTGACGTTGAGTGAAACCGGGCCGCACGCAGTGCTGTACCCGCTGGTGCTGGGCGGCGTCTCCATCATCGCGTCGATCGTGGGCGCCTCGTTCGTCAAGGTCAAAGCGGGCGGCTCGATCATGGGCGCGCTCTACAAAGGCGTGGTCGTTTCCGGCGTCTTGGCCGCACTCGCCTACTGGCCGATCACCCAGTCGCTGATGCGCGACAACACGCATGGCGCCACGGCCTTGTACGCCTGCGCATTGATCGGCCTGGTGCTTACCGGCCTGATCGTCTGGATCACCGAGTACTACACCGGCACCCAGTACAAGCCGGTGCAGCACGTGGCCGCCGCAAGCACCACCGGCCACGGCACCAACATCATTGCCGGCCTGGGCGTCTCGATGAAATCCACCGCGCTGCCGGTCATCGCGGTGTGCGCGGCAATCTGGGGCGCGTTTCATTTTGGCGGTTTGTACGGCATTGCAACCGCAGCGACGGCAATGCTGTCGATGGCCGGCATGATCGTGGCGCTGGATGCGTACGGGCCCATCACCGACAACGCCGGCGGCATCGCCGAGATGGCCGAGCTGCCGCCGGAGGTGCGCAACATCACCGACCCACTGGATGCGGTGGGCAACACCACCAAGGCGGTCACCAAGGGCTATGCGATCGGCTCGGCTGCACTGGCCGCGCTGGTGCTGTTTGCCGACTACACGCACAACCTGCAGGCGGCCAATCCTGGCGAGGTCTTCGCCTTCGATCTGTCCGACCACAGCGTGATCATCGGCTTGTTGATCGGCGGCTTGATCCCGTATCTGTTCGGCGCGATGGCGATGGAAGCGGTGGGACGCGCGGCAGGCGCCGTGGTCGAAGAAGTGCGTCGCCAGTTCCGCGAGATTCCCGGGATCATGGCCGGCACCGCCAAGCCCCAATACGACCGCGCAGTCGACATGCTGACCCGCTCGGCGATCCGCGAAATGATCCTGCCTTCGCTGCTGCCGGTGGTGGTGCCGGTGGTGGTCGGGCTGCTGCTCGGCCCGCGTGCCCTGGGCGGCCTGTTGATCGGCACGATCGTGACCGGCCTGTTCGTGGCGATTTCGATGACCACCGGCGGCGGGGCCTGGGACAACGCCAAGAAGTACATCGAAGACGGCCACTTCGGCGGCAAGGGCAGCGAGGCGCACAAGGCCGCCATCACCGGCGACACGGTGGGCGACCCGTACAAGGACACCGCCGGACCGGCGATCAATCCGCTGATCAAGATCATCAACATCGTGGCCCTGCTGCTGGTGCCGCTGCTTTGAGACCGACCTATCGCAAGCCGCGGGTCGATCGAAGCTGATGGAAGCCGGCCCCGGAACGTGCCGACTCACGTTCCGGGGCCCAGGCGCCGTACCCCGGGGCCGTGCGCCGGTGTGCGCCGCGTGCCGGCCTGCTACTGACACGCGACAGGCCTGCGGTAATGATCCCGCGTGCCGTATCGGCTCGCACGTGCCGACGCCGGGCAGGTCCGGCGCCCGCATGCAATCGCTGCACCGGGCAACACACCGCGCCACGGCTTGCGGTGCAAGCGTTCCTCAGAGGCAACCGATCAAGCCGTCATAGATCGGTGGCGCCCCACCGGGCAGTGGCTCGAACAGCGGATTGTTCACCGCCAGGGTGCGGTACATCTCGTCCAGACGCGTCCCTGCCTTCACCGGCGCCGTGCAGCGCCAGACCCGACTGTCCGAGCGCAGGTACCCGCTGCCGGGGTCGACGCTGACCTCGCTGGCCCCGAAGGTCCAGATGCAGCTGCGCACTACCCCGCTGACCCGATGCACCGAGCAACGCAAGCGCAGCGGCTGGTAGTCGCTGAACTCGCCGCCGCAAAAGGTGTCGCCACAGATGTTGTCGAAATCCTGTTCCAGCCGCTGCTCCAGATCGACAAAGGCTTCCCAGCCTTCGCCATTGGCGGGCCAGTCCACCGCATCGACGAAGGTCGGCGCCGGCGTCGCCGCAGAGGCGAGCTGGCAGGCACCGGAGAGCAGCAGCACAACGAGCAAACGCACAGGCTTGAACATGGCAGTTCCCGAGCAGTGGAGGAGTCTGCAGCGTGCGCCGCGCCGCGGGGCGCGACGATCGGGGACCTTCCCGGGATGAATGCGGGCTATGCCGCACACGGCGGTCAGAACATTGCCCATTCAGTGTCGCTGCACCGCAACAGCCGAACGCGTAGAATCGCGCTCCACACACTAGATGACGCCTCGGGAGTTACGCGCATGGGTCTTGAACTGGTCACCTCCGGCAAGAATCTGCCGGAAGAAATCAACGTCGTCATCGAAATTCCGAAGGATTCGGAGCCGGTCAAGTACGAGGTGGACAAGGCCAGCGGCGCGATCTTCGTCGACCGCATCCTGTCCACCCCGATGCGTTACCCCTGCAATTACGGCTATGTGCCCAACACCCTGTGCGGCGACGGCGACCCGGCCG
Organism: Xanthomonas sp. WHRI 6108; assembly: GCF_040202385.2. Classification (NCBI taxonomy): domain Bacteria; kingdom Pseudomonadati; phylum Pseudomonadota; class Gammaproteobacteria; order Lysobacterales; family Lysobacteraceae; genus Xanthomonas; species Xanthomonas sp. WHRI 6108. The sequence continues at coordinate 3,773,274 of NZ_CP168198.1, forward strand.
ACGTGCTGGTGGTGCTGCCGCTGCCGCTGGTGCCTGGCTCGGTGGTGCGTTGCCGTCCGGTGGGCGTACTGCGCATGAGCGATGAGGCCGGCAGCGACGAAAAGATCCTGGCAGTGCCGATCGAGAAGATCTTCTCCGGCTACGCGCATATCGAGGACATCAACCAGGTGTCCAGCCACTGGATGGAGCGCATCGGCCATTTCTTCGAGCATTACAAGGACTTGGAGAAGGGCAAGTGGGTCAAGCTGGATGGCTGGGGCGGCGCGGCCGAGGCCAAGCGCATCCTGGTGGAGTCGGTGGAACGCTATAATTCCGACGCACCCTGATCCAACGACCGTGACGCAGCCCAGCAACCGCGGGGCGATCGGGATCACGCTTCCGGCGTGATCCCGGTGACCGCCGGCGGCAGATTGGGTACATTGCCGACAGCGTTTGGCCGGTGTCTGTCACCGGTGACTCTTGGGGAAGTGTCTTGCGTATTCTGTTTGTTGGGGACGAAGCCAGTCTTCCGTCCGAATTGAGCGACTATGTCGCCGATCTGGGTGATCAGTGGCAGGTGCAGCAGGTGGCCGACGGCAATTCGGCGATCGAGGCGGCCGCGTTATCGCCGTTCGACGCGGTCATTGTCGCCCCCGTCCTGCCCGATCTCACGTCCGCCACGTTGCTGGGGCAGATCCGTACGCTGCGCCCGGACACCATCCGCATCGCCCTGATCGATGCCCAGGATGGTCAGCGCACCCCGCCGGCTCGCATCATTGGCGTGGCGCACCGCTTCCTGCCGGTGCCGCTGGCCCCGGAAGTCCTGCTCGAAGCCATCACCAGCCTGGAAGAACTGCGCGATCTGCTCGGCAATCCGCGCTTGCGCGCCGCCATTGGCCGGATCGAAAAACTGCCGTCGCCGCCGCATCTGTATCTGAGCCTGATGCATGCACTGGAAGAAGACGATGGCGCCGACGCGGCCGATATCGCCAAGCTGATCGCCGGCGATCCGGCGATTGCCGCCAAGGTGCTGCAGCTGTGCAATTCCGCATTCTTCTCCGGCGGCCGCAGCATCACCGATCTGCGCACGGCAGTGACCCGCCTGGGCGTGGCCACGCTGCGCGACCTGGTCCTGGCCAGCGAAGTGTTCTCGGTGCAGACGCTGACCCCGGCCGAGCGCAATGCGATGCAGCGCCGCGCCCTGCTCTCCTCGCGACTGGCCGCCAAGGTGTTGCCGCCGACCAGCGCAGAACTGGGCTCCACCGCCGCGCTGCTGGCCGATATCGGCTTGTTGCTGCCCGGCGTGCGCGACGAGCGCGAGCCGCCGCTGGAAGGCGGCGACGACCGCCTGGGCCATACCGAAGCCGGTGCTTACCTGCTCGGCCTGTGGGGCCTGCCGATGCCGATCATCGAAGCGGTGGCCTTCCATCGCCACCCGCAGCGCTCCAGCCTGCGCAGTTTCTGGGTGACCGGCGCGGTGCATGTGGCGACCGCATTGGCCAGCGGCGAAACCGTGGACGAAGAGTACCTGTCCAAGGTCGGCGTGCTCGCCCGCCTGCCAACCTGGCGCGAACAGGCCGATACCTTGCTGGGGCTTGCTGAGGCTTGAGCTGCCTGTGAATGAAAAAAAAACGCGGCGAAAGCCGCGTTTTTTTTTGCCGCACCACTGCAGCAAGGCCGCATTGAAACGCAGCCGCTGAAGTGCAGCCGGCACCTCCTTTCCGATCGGCGGCTTGCCACATCAGTGCAGATGTCATCAGTGATGGCAGTGGCGTCGGCTGACCGTCGGCACGGTCGCTTTGATCATGAGGGCCGCAGAGGCCTGCATCGCATCCACCTCACCATAAAAAAAGGACGGGCCTTGCGGCCCGTCCCTCATGCTACAGCGCGTCGATGGATCAGAAACGCTGGGTGTACTTCATGTACACGAAGCGACCGATTTCGAAGCCGCCGTAATAGGCGAAGCTGCTGTTCGGTGCCGAGTACTGCAGCGGACCGCGGTGATCGAACACGTTGTTCGCGCCGAGTGCGATCGTTGCATCCCACGGTGCCTTCCAGTTGACCTGCAGGTCGTGGAAGGTGTTGGAACCGGTGTGGCGCAGCGGATCGGATTCGCCGTTGGCGAAATGGTCGGGGGCGTCGCAATAGCCCTCGGCCAGCGTGATGCAGCTTTCCTTCATGCCCGAGTAGTAACGCAGGGTGTAGTTGACGCCGAAATCACCCAGCGCCCAGTTCACGCCAACGTTGGAACGCACGCGGAAGATGCCCGGCTCGCCGACGCGGCCGATCATGATGGCGTTGCCCGCGCTGTCCTGGCCGGCTTCGTCGTACTTGCTGACGTAGCTGGTCTGCCAATCCAGGGTGAAAGAGCCGATTGCAGTTTCCGGCAAACGGTACTTCACGCCCAGGTCGTAGCCTTCGGTTTCCATCTGGCCGAGGTTGGCCACGCCGTAGGTCATCGAGGAGATATGGCCGTCGGCTGCACGCGTCACGCCTGCGCAGCGCTCCGAATTGCCCAGCACGTAGCAGTCGCGCAGGATACGGTCGACGCTATCGGCGATGATCATGTCGTTGATCTCGTAGCGGTACCAATCCAGCGAGATATCCAGGCCCTGCACCCAACGCGGGCTCCACACCAGACCAGCGGTCTTGCTGGTGGAGGTTTCCGGCTTCAGGTTCGGGTTGGCACCGCTGACGAATTCGTCAGGCGTCTGGCACGGGTAGGTCGTGCAAGGCACGAAGCCCTGACCCAGCTGGGTGTAGCCCAACGGTACGCCGGCATTGGTGCAGGCTGCATTGCCATTGACGCTGTTCGGAGCACCGACGCCGCAGGGATCGATGTAATCCTCGAAGCTGCTGCTCAGGCCGCCGTACAGATCGCTGATGGTCGGCGCACGGAAGCCTTCCGCATAGGTCGCACGCACCAGCAGGTCTTCCAGCGGACGCCAGGTCAGGCCGAACTTGGAGTTCAGCGTGTCGCCGAAGTTGCTGTAGTCCGAGTAACGCGTCGCAGCGTTGAAGGTCAGTTCCTTGGCGAATGCGACGTCGCTCAGCAGCGGCACATTCAATTCGAGGTAGACCTCGTCCAGCGAGTACTCACCCTGCGTGGTCTTGGCACCCAGGCCCGTGCTCTCGCCCGACTGCGCGAATGCGTCAGGAGAGAAGCGGCCTTCTTCCTTGCGGTGTTCATAGCCGACCGCAATGCCCAGGTCGCCAGCCGGCAGTTCAACGATCGAACCGGACAGGTTGGCAGTGAAGCTGGTGGTCTTGGTCAGGCCGGTGTCGGTGAAGGTGGGGAACAGGAATTCCTGCAACGCCGGATCGGCGAGCGAGCCCTGACCTGCAACGTTGTACGGCAGCAACGGGTTCCACGGACGGCACGCCGACAGCGGGGTCGGGTTGGCAGCGGCACCGCACTGTGCAACGCCCTGGCCGTTGATGAAGGACGGGCCCAGTGCCTGACGCGATGCGATCAGGCTCATGTCGCCACGGCTGCGCTTGGTGTTCTCGTTGCGATTCCACAACGCGCCAACGTCCCAGTCCCAGGTCTTGCCACCGAGATCGAAGTAGCCGCTCAAGGTCGGCGCAAAGCGCAGGGTCTTGAGCTGGTTTTCGGTGGCGCGCGGCACTTCCCAAAGGCGGCGACGGAAATCGACGTCCTGGCCAACCGGATTGAACGCGCTGCCGGCTTCCAGCGGCGTGCCGAACGAACCGGACTGGTACGGATAACCCGCGATCTGTCCGTCGGTCGTGCGCTCGTTGTAAGCGATGTCGGCGTTGAAGGTGATGGCATCGGCAACGTCGTAGTTGACGTTGGCAAACACCGACTTCCGCTCGATACCGGTCTGCACCATCATCTGCTGGTTCGAGTTGGCGTACTCGGCCGGGGTGATGGGGTGATAGTCGGCCGGGTTGTTCGGGTTACCACCGGCATTGAGGGTCTGCCACACCGCGGTGTCCGGATCTGCGCAGTCGACCTGCAGCGGATTGCACCACGAGCCGTTCTGGCTGATCGGGCTCCAGCTGTTCGGGGTGGAGTTGGGACCACGCGAGCCATCGCGGCTGAACCAGCGGTTCTTGGCGAACACCGGATCCTGCTTGGAGTACTCGGCCGACAGCGTCACGCCGCCGCGCTCGCCCTGCGAACCGACAGTGAAGGAGTACTGCGTGGTATCGCCGTCGCCCTGACCGAACTGGCCGAACTGCACGCTGGCTTCAGCGCCGTCGAAACGCTTGCGGGTGATGACGTTGACCACACCGGCAATGGCATCGGAACCGTAGATGGACGAAGCGCCATCCTTCAGCACTTCGATACGCTCGATTGCCGACATCGGAATCTGGCTGAGATCCTGCAGACCGGAGGTCGATGCACCCAGACGCTTACCGTTCACCAGCACCAACGTACGCTGCGCGCCGAGGTTACGCAGATCGACGTAGTAACCGCCGACGTCTTCGCCCGACGACAGCGCATCAGCGCGCGAGATCGCCGGCGAACCAGCGGAGGTCAGGTTCTGCAGCACGTCGGCGACGGAGGTCAGACCCTGCTTTTCCAGTGCCTGACGGTCAAGCGTCAAAATCGGCTGCTGGGTCTCGACATCGGCGCTGCGGATGCGCGAGCCGGTGATCTCGATACGGTCCAGCGTGGTGGTCGATTCTTGCGCGACGGCAAATGCCGGCGTCAACGCGATCGCAATACCGGCGGGCAACAGGCCCAGCCGCACTGCGGAGGTGCGAAGGTTCATCAATCTCTCCAGGGTTCGTTAGTGGCGCGTTAAGCGCCCCTGTGCAAATTACGATTGCGTGAACATCGTCGCTTTGCGCGTCACGTTCCGTGGCTTTGCCGAATCTGGCGGATTTGTCGTTTGGTCGCGGTAATGCGATGCGGAGACACCGAAACGCGCACGAAATGCACGCGCAAAGCTGCAGCAATTGTCGAACCCGCTTGCGGCCGCAACCTCACCGATCATCATCGAGGTATCGCGCAGCAGATCGGAGGCGCGTTCCAGGCGCAGGCGCGCCGACAGGGCCTGCGGGCTTTCCTCGTACAGGCTCTGGAACGTCTTGGACACATACCAACTGGAGAAGTTGGTCAGCTGCGCCAGCTCGGCGATGCGCACCACGCGGTCGCTGTTGCCTTCCAGATACAGCCGCGCGCGTTGCATGCGACCGAAGACCTGACGGCGACGGCTGCGCGAACGCCCAGGGCAGCGCTGCTCCTGCGCGATGAAGTCGCGCTGCATCGCAGCCAGATGCAGCAACAACGGGCGTGCCGATGCACCGCCGCTCTGCGCAGCCGCGTTACGCCACAGACGCAATGCAATGCGCAGATCGCCACGCGACAGCTGGCTGCGTCCCGGATACAACGTGGCGTCGGTCAACTCGGCCAGCGACTGCAGACTGTCGCCATCGAGGCTGACGCCGACACAGAGCGCGCTGCGGTCGGCCTGTACGGTGGGATGCGATTCCTTGTCGAAGGCGATCCAGTCGCCGGCGCGCAGACGGAAGCGCCCTTCCTTGGACTCCACCCAGGCGCGGCCGCGCAACTGCACCCACAGCGTGAACGTGGCCGCGGCGGTCCGGATGCTGCCCAGGCGGGAGACCGCCAGACAGGTCGTCGACGTCGGCTCGCTGGCACCGTCCAAGGAAAGTGCGAGCCCGCGATCTGCGGTGATGACCTGTTGCATGGTGGCAGCCCCCTGTACAAAAGAGGGCGTAGTGTTTTGCCGAATCTGGCGTCAGTCAGGAAGTTCCGACGAAGGTCTGCCGAAATTGCCACGAAGTCTTTCCGAAAAACTTACGAAGCAATTTTCCTCAACACGATCAACAGGTTGGATATCACACCCAACGGCGTGGCCAGGCGCTCCGGCAACGCCATGAAGGCAATCGAGCTGCCGTCTTCTTCTGCCAATGCCACATACAACGCGCCGCTGCGCTGATCCACGCTGAAACCATTGATGGTGGTGTACTTGGCCGCATCCATGCAGCGCCCGACACCGCCGCGCAGGTCGCTGTCATAGGTGGCACAGGCGTCGGTGGACGACAGGTAATGCAATTGCCCGCGCGCGCCGGGAGCCCAGCTGCGATAACGCCAGCGCGATGGCTGCTGCGGATCGACCGGTCGCAAGGTGTCGGCGGCCAGCGACGGGGCGACCTGCCATAGCCCGCCGCCGGTCAGACGCGTCAGCAATACCTGGCCGCTGGCGCGGTCCAGCCGCAACTGCGAGACGTCCTGCAGCGACGCCAGCGCGCGCCATGGAGCACTGCGTCTGTCGTAGAGCGTGGCGAAGGTGCGCCCGTCATCGGCGGCAGCCACCACCAACAACCGATCGGGATCGGGAACATGGATCGCCTGCAACGGCCGCGGCTGCGGCACCGGGAGCCGCAGCGCCTTGCCGGTACTCGGGGTCACTTCGAACAGTGCCGCATGCCCGTGCGCATCGCTGCCGCTGACCAGCACGCGTTGCGAGTCGGCCGACCAGTCGGCGGCCTGGCGCGCATCCGGCCGCAGGCCTTCGATCAGGCGCACCGAGCCGGGCTTGCCGACATCGCCCCACCACAGGCCGTACGCACCGGAGCGATTGGAGGCAAAGATCAACTGGCGCCCGTCCGGCGCGATCATCGGCTGATCGTCGCGCCCGCTGGAAGGAAACAGCCGGCGGCGAATGTAGCCGCCATTCATGGGGTCGTGAATGACCTGATAGACGCCAAATTGCGGTTTGCGCTGCACGAAGACCAGATGACCATGCGCCACATCCGGTGCCTGCGCATCGTCCACACCGAGGTCATGCAGGCTGCGGTCGACCAGATCGAGCCGGTAGAGCCGCGCTTCGCTGTCCACACGACGCCCGAAGATCAGCCCGCTGCCGTCGGGCAACCAGCTCCAGCCACGGATATCGGCGTTGTCGTGGGTCAGCCGCTCGGCGGTTCCGCCGCTTGCCGGAATGCGCCACAGATCGCCAAGCTGCGGATTGCGCAGAAACACGATCCAGTGCCCGTCGGGCGAATAGCGCGGCGTGTAGTCAAAGTCGCTCGACTGCGCGCTGTAGCGCAGCGGCTGCCATTGGCCGGTTTCCAGATCCAGCCGCCGCATGCGCGGCGACCCGTGCATGCCGGTCATGCTGCCGAACAGCAGGGCACGGCCGTCCGGCGACCAACTGAAACTCAGCATGTCCGCGCCATCGCAGCGCGCCACCTCGCGTGCGGCAGCCGGGCCGTTGGCAGCAGCGATCATGATGCGGCAGCTGCCATCGGGCGCCTGCCGCGAGAAGGCGATCTCGCGCCCATCCGGTGACCAGGCCGGCAGCCGATCGGAAATACCGGCCGCCGGCGTGTCCAGCACGCGCGGGTAGGCGTTGTTGGTGGTCTTGACCAGGATCGAGGTGCCTGCGCGATCGCTGGTCAGCGAGGCATAGGCCACCATCGCCCCGTCCGGCGACAGGCTGGGCATGAGATCGAAGCCGCCGCCCGCAGTGATGATCTGGTACGGGCGCTTGGGGCTGCCGAGCACTGCCGAGGCCGCTGCCGCGTCGCGATCCGGCGCGCGCATCCACAGCGTCCGCGCCGCCAGTCCCAGCACCACCAATAAGGCCACGCTGGCCACTGCCAAGGCCATCCATCGGCGCTGCCGCACTGCAGCCGACGCAGGCGGAACCAATGCTGGAGGCTGCCGGGTGACCAGGCTGCGCTGCAGCGCGGTAGTGGCGGTGACGCCGGCGGTGCGGTTGCGCTCGTCGGGCTCGTTGTCCAATGCGGTCACCGCCGTTGCGGGCGCGGCAACATCGGCCGGACCGTCCGACGGCTGCTCCCACGCAACCGGGGCCAGCAGCCGATAGCCGGTCTTGGCGATGGTCTCGATATGCTCGAAGCGCTGGCTGCCGTTGCTGGCCAATGCCTTGCGCAGCTGCGTGACCGCCTGGGTCACCACGTCGTTGGTCGGCAAGGTGTCGGGCCAGACCTCGGCCAGCAGCTGCTCGCGCGTCACCACCTGGCCCGGCTGCCGCGCCAGCGTCAGCAATACCGCCAGGGATTTTGGTGCCAGACGCGCGGCGCGCTTGGCACCGGGCGCGTGCACTTCGCGCGAGGCGACGTCGACCACGCATTGGCCGACACGTAACCGGCCCGATGGCATGGCATTAGCGGGAGGAACACTCATCGGCAAGAAACACGCATCGGCATGCAAGGACTACAAAGAACGCAACACGCACTTCGCGCGAAACGCCAAATTCAGCAAAGGACCACAACCAACTGTGTCATGCATCCATTTGGTGCAAATTTTACTCTATGCCTCGTTGCTTCCCTACGACAGGTGGCGACGTCAGGCTCTCTCTCTCTCGCCGACGAATTCAAATAATTACGATGTCCCCTTCGCGCCTCTGGCGCGATTTTTTTATCTGCGATTCAGGAAAATGCCGCGAAATGCTTGCGGGCTGTAACCGCTTGCAACGCAGTCACCGCGCGGCACTTGCGTACCACGCTGCGATCTGACTAAGCCGAAGCTGAATTTTTCCTAAGCAGCCAGTCGGTCTGCTGCAACGTGACGATGCTGCCGCATGTCACGTGGCGCGATACACCTGCGCGCCTTGCGCCAGAAACTGCGCCGACTTCTCTTCCATTCCCGCCGACAAGGCATGCGCCTCGCCCATACCGTGCTCGGCCGCGTAATCGCGCACGTCCTGGGTGATCTTCATCGAGCAAAAATGCGGCCCGCACATCGAGCAGAAGTGCGCCAGCTTGTGCGCCTCCTTGGGCAGGGTTTCGTCGTGAAACTCCCTGGCCTTTTCCGGATCCAGCCCGAGATGGAACTGGTCGTCCCACCGGAATTCGAAACGCGCCTTGCTCAAGGCGTTGTCACGCACCTGCGCACCGGGATGCCCCTTGGCCAGATCCGCAGCATGTGCGGCGATCTTGTAGGCCATGATGCCGTCGCGTACGTCCTGCCGGTTGGGCAGGCCCAGATGTTCCTTGGGCGTGACATAGCAAAGCATCGCGGTGCCGAACCAGCCGATCATCGCCGCACCGATGGCGCTGGTGATGTGGTCGTAGCCGGGCGCGATATCGGTGGTCAGCGGCCCCAGGGTATAGAACGGTGCCTCGCCGCATTCGCGCAGCTGCTTGTCCATGTTTTCCTTGATCAGCTGCATCGGCACGTGCCCCGGACCTTCGATCATGGTCTGCACATCGTGCTTCCAGGCGATCCTGGTCAACTCGCCCAGCGTTTCCAGCTCGCCGAACTGGGCTGCATCGTTGGCATCGGCAATGCAGCCCGGGCGCAGGCCATCGCCCAGCGAAAACGCCACGTCATAGGCTTTCATGATCTGGCAGATGTCTTCGAAGTGCGTGTAGAGAAAGTTTTCCTTGTGATGGGCCAGGCACCACTTGGCCAGGATCGACCCGCCGCGCGAGACGATGCCGGTCACCCGCTTTGCCGTCAGCGGCACATAGCGCAGCAGCACGCCGGCGTGGATGGTGAAGTAATCCACGCCCTGCTCGGCCTGCTCGATCAAGGTGTCGCGAAAGATCTCCCAGGTAAGCTCTTCCGCACGCCCGTCGACCTTTTCCAGCGCCTGATAGATCGGCACCGTGCCGATCGGCACCGGCGAATTGCGGATGATCCATTCGCGCGTTTCGTGGATGTGCTTGCCGGTGGACAGGTCCATCACCGTGTCGCCGCCCCAGCGGATCGACCACACCAGCTTTTCGACCTCTTCCGCAATGCCGGACGACACCGCGCTGTTGCCGATGTTGGCGTTGATCTTGGTCAGGAAGTTGCGACCGATGATCATCGGCTCGCTTTCCGGGTGATTGATGTTGTTGGGCAGGATCGCGCGGCCGCGTGCGATTTCGTCACGCACGAATTCCGGTGTGATGCATTGCTGGATCGCGGCACCGAAGGCTTCGCCCGGATGCTGCTTGCGCAGCATCGCGTCGGCCACCGCTTCCAGGCGCTGGTTTTCGCGGATCGCCACGAACTCCATTTCAGGGGTGATGATGCCGCGCCGCGCGTAATGCATCTGGGTGACATTGGCACCCTCGCGCGCCACGCGTGGCAGGCGCCGCGCAGGAAAGCGCACCGCATCCAGGCGCGCATCGTGCTCGCGGCCGCGGCCAAAGCTGGAACTCAGGCCATCCAGCGCCACGGTATCGCCACGCTCGGCGATCCAGCGCGCGCGCAGCGGCGCCAGACCGGCGGCAAGATCGATCGCGGCATGCGGGTCGGTATACGGCCCTGAGGTGTCGTAGACGCTGAGCGGCGCATTGTCCTCGCCACCGAACAGGGTCGGTGTGCGGGTCAATGCAATCTCGCGCATCGGCACCTGCAGGTCGGCGCGCGAACCCTGCACGAAGATCTTGTGGGAGCCTGGAATCGGCTGGGTCACAGCCTCGGACAGCGACTGGGCTTGTTGCTGCAAAACGGTCGGCGCGGCATTCATGGCGTTCGTCCTGTGTGCTGGAAGACCAGCACCCACGGCGCTGGCCCTGCGAAGGATTCGCAGGCGGACGAAGCGGCGGCGCTCAATGGCGATGCGCCCGTACAGGCACGGACCATCGCATCTAACGAAGCTTCCCTACGCCGGTATCAGCCGGATCAGGTTCGAAGGGACTATCTCAACCGCAGCGCACTGCGGTACCCCCACTTCGGCGGCGATTAAACCACATCGCACCCTGCGCGGCTGAAAAAAATATCGCGGGGCGTCGGCAACGCGCCCGCACCGAGTGCGCCAGCGGCGCATGCCGTTCTGAGCAGCGAACGCTGCCCACCTGGCAGAGCGTGCAGCAGTAGCCTCGCCTTCCACAGCGACATATGTCTCCGCCTGCCACCGCAGGTCGGCGGTGCACACGTGCGGCGTCCGCACGGCATTGCATGGCGCGCCCGCGCACTGTGCGCGGCGCAGCGCAACAAGGCGCCGATTGGCGAAAAACGGTGGCGACACCCGCTCGTTAAATTCCCGCTAAGCCTGCGTGTCGTGTCGATGAAGACGTATATGCGCAGGTGCCATCCAACGGGGATCGCGCTGTCGTTCCTCCTCTACCGGGAATCGCCGTACACATGACTATGTCCACGCTCCACCCGACCCTGCGTCGGGGCTCGCTCGCGATCGCCATCGGCCTGTGCATCACCACCAGTGCCGTTGCCCAGGAACAGACCGACAAGAGTCCGACCAATCTGGACAAGATCGAAGTCACCGGCTCGCGCATCCGCTCTGTCGATGTGGAAAATTCGCAACCGGTGCTGGTGCTCACGCGTCAGGACATCGAGAAGCAGGGCCTGACCTCGGTGGCCGACGTGCTCAAGCGCATCCCCTCCAATGGCGCAACGATGAACTCCACCGTCAACAACGGCGGCGACGGCTCGGCCACCGTGAGCCTGCGCAACCTGGGTGCCTCGCGCACCTTGGTCCTGGTCAACGGACGGCGCTGGGTGTCGGGCCTGTCCGGCTCGGTGGATCTCAACACCATTCCGTCGGCCATCGTGGAGCGCGTGGAAGTGCTCAAGGACGGCGCCTCGTCGATCTATGGCTCCGATGCCATCGCCGGTGTGGTCAACATCATCACCCGTAGCGATTTCGATGGTGCCGAAGTCAATGCCTACGTCGGCCAGTACGGCCAGGGCGACGGTCAGCGCACCTCGTTCGATGCCACCGTGGGCGCCACCAGCGAGCGCGGCAATCTGGTGATCGGGCTGTCCAGCGTCAAGGAAGATGCGGTGATGGCAGGCGACCGCGAGATCTCGGCCGAGCCGGTGTATGGCGCAGGGTCGTCGGCCTACAGCAGCTACTCGGCAAGTGGCCGTCTGCGTGCAGGTGGCAACAGCGGTGCCTGGACCGTGTTGCCCGGCAGCGCAACCGCCAGCGGCGACAGCAATTATCCGCGCTACGGTCTGGACCAGTACACCGCCTTCAATACCTCCGACTACGGCTACAACTATGCCAAGGACAATTACCTGGTCACGCCGCAGAAGCGCGATGCCTTGTACGTGCAGGGCAACTACGCACTTACCGATAACGTGCGCTTCAAGTTCGATGGACTCTACAACCGCCGCCAATCGTCACAGCAGCTGGCCGGCTTTCCGCTGGCCTCGGTCAACACCGGCATCCTGATGAGCGGCGACAGCTACTACAACCCGTACAACAGCGCCTACGGCGGCGACGGACGCGATGTGGGCTGGTCGCACCGGTTGACCGAATTCGCGCGCACCTACCAGCAGGACGTCAAGACCTCGCACGTGTATACCGGGCTGGAAGGCGACTTCCAGTTTGCGGACAGGCAGTTCAGTTGGGATGTGGGCTTTGCGCACAATCAGACCGACCAGACCGAAACCCAGTACGGCGACGTCAACCTGCTCAACCTGGGCAACGCGCTCGGCGCATCCGCCATCGTCAATGGCACCCTGTCGTGCCTGGACAGCGGCGGCGCAGTCATTGCCGGCTGCGTGCCATTCAACCCACTGTCGCCGGCCGGTGGCGTGACTCAGGAGATGCTGGACTACATCCTGTTTACCGCGCACAACACCTATCAGTACAAGAACAGCAGTTTCACCGCCAACCTCACCGGCGATCTGTTCGAGCTTCCTGCCGGCTGGATGAGCTTTGCCGCCGGCGTCGAGCATCGCGAGGAAAGCGGCTTCTCCTCGCCGGATGCGTTGATTTCGGCCGGTTACACCTCGGGCAATTCGTTTACGCCTACCTCCGGCTCGTACACGCTCAACGACTACTACACCGAAGTGGCGATTCCGCTGCTGAAGGATGTGGCCGGTGCGCAATTGCTGGAATTGAGCGCAGCCGTGCGTTACTCGGACTACAACACCTTCGGCAGCACCACCAACAGCAAATTCGGCTTCAAGTGGAAGCCGGTCGCCGACCTGTTGATCCGTGGCAACTACGCTACCGGCTTCCGCGCGCCATCGATCGAAAACCTGTACCTGGGCGCATCGGACAGCTTCGATACCTATTCCGATCCCTGCTCGACCAACAGCACCTCCTACACCGGCGCGATTGCCGCCGCGTGCGCGGCCGGCGGCGTACCGGCCAATTACGTAGCCGAGTACAACAGCGCCAGCGGCAACTCCGGCCAGACCATCTATCCGTTCACCTACACCAGCAACGCCAACCTGCAGCCGGAAAAGTCCAAGAACGCCACGCTCGGTTTCGTCTACAGCCCCGCCTCGGTGCAAGGCCTGGATGTGTCGCTGGACTGGTGGAAGATCAGGATCACCGACGCCATCACCGAATTCAGCGCCAACCAGATCCTGTCGCAGTGTTATCAGTTCAATGTCTCGGCGTTCTGCGACCTGGTCACCCGCGATGCCACCGGCGCCATCACCGGCCTGGTGATCCAGCCGGTGAACGTCGGCGAGCAACGCATGGAAGGCTACGATTTCACCGCGCGCTACAAGCTGCCGCAGACCGCGATCGGCCAGTTCATGCTGACGCTGGATTCGACCTACGTGGCGGTCAACGAGCAGAAGCAGGACGACAATTCGGCCTGGGAAAGCTACAACGGCATCTACCACACCGATAACCCGAACTGGCGCACGCGCGGCACGCTCACCCTGGACTGGAGCTACGGCAACCTGGCCGCCAACTGGGCCGTGCGTTACTACTCGGGCATGAAGGACTACGACTCGGAGCTGGACGACACCGGCAATTATCGCCACGTCGCGGCAACTGCGTTCAACGACATGCAGGTGTCTTACCAATTGCCGTGGAATGCGACTGTGCGCGTGGGTTTGAACAATGTCTTCGACCGCGACCCGCCGGTGGCGCTCAGCGCCTCTGCCAACTCGTTCGATTCGGCCTATGCCATCCCGGGACGCTACAGCTACCTGCAGTACACCCAGCGCTTCTGATCGCGCGCCCTTGGGCCGCCGGGCCCGCTGGCTGGATACGCCGGTTGTCACAACGGCCTCCCTCGGGAGGTCGTTGTGCATGTGCCAGGGCTGACACGCAGGCGGCCGCCTGGCACGCAGCACGCCAGCGGCGCCATGCAGGGACATTTCCACGGCACATCACCCCGCTAGCCTGCAGTCACTACAACAAGAAACCCGCTCTCTCTCCCTGCCGCCGATCTTCGGCGGCTTTTTTTTTTAACGTGCACGCATGCGGTCGCGTCATTCCAGCGTATAGCCCACCCGCAAACCGCCCCAGTGCTTGCGGCCCACAAAGATCGGGGCCGACAGGTCGAACATGATCTGGCCGGTGTCGCGGCGGTAGACCTGCAGGCGATACGGGTCGGTGTGTGCGCCCACGCTGCGGCCGACGCGGTCGGTGAACTTGCGCTTGGTGCGGTTGCCGACCAGATCGCGCTTGGGATCGCCGGTCAGCGGCTGGGTGAAGCGCAGATTATGCGTGGGCACATAGCCGTCGGGATTGGCGCAGATGGCGAACACGATCCACGGATGCGCATCCAGCAGCGGCTCCTGCAAGGCCGGCAACACCTCGTCGCAAAGCGCATCGAAGTCGGTAGTGAACTTGGCCGGCTCCACGCCGGCAATCGGCGTGTAGGTGCGGGCGAACAGCGCCGCTTCGTCGATCTGGCCGCGTGCGATGGCCTGCGCCAGGGCAGTGCCGATACGAGCGGCGGTCGCCACGGTGAGTTCCTTGACGCGCGCGTGCCGGGGCACTGTCAGCGGGTCGGCCGGCAGACGGAACAGGCCCACGCAATCGCGCAGCGTTTCGGTACCGCGCTCCAGCGCCTCGCTGCGTTCGGCCACGTGCGCGGCATGCTGCAGGTTGCTGCGACCCAGCGCCACCACGCCATCGACGGCACGTTCGATGCCGCGAATCTCGCCGTCCTGCGCCTGGATCCGCCCGGCCACCGTGGTCATCGCGCTGCTGGCCTGGCCGAGCACGCGGGTGATGCCGTCGAGTACCGCTTCGGTGCCGCGCGCGGAGGCCGCACCCTCGCCCACTGCGGCGCTGGTTTCGGCCAGGATCGCGCGCACGTCGCGCGCTGCCGCTGCCGCCCGTTCGGCCAGGCGGCGGATCTCGGTGGCGACCACCGCGAACCCGCGCCCCGCATCGCCGGCATGCGCGGCTTCGATACCGGCGTTGATCGACAGGATATTGGTCTGGAACGCCACCGAGTCGATGACTTCGATGACCTCGCCGGCACGCGCGGCGCGACGTTCCACTTCGTGCATGGCCTGGCCCAGCGCATGTGCGGCGGCGACGCCCTGACGTGCGCTGTCGTCGGCACTGGCGGCCAGCGCAATCACCTGCGTCAGATCGGCGTTGACGTCCTGCAGGCTCGAAGAGAGCCGCTGCACCGCCGTGCGGGCACCATCCAGGGCATCGGCCTGCGCCTGCGACTGACGCACCATGCCGTCGTTTTCGGCCACCAGCGGCGGCACTTCGGCGGCGATCTGCACCGACAACGCCACGGCCTGGCGGATCGCTTCGGCCAGATTGCCGAAGCCGGCCTGCAGCCGGCGCCCCATATCGGTCTCCGCCAGACCGGGCGGCAGCAGCAGTTCCAGCTCGCAACCAGCCAACGCGTTGGCGGTGCGCTCCAGCACGGTGCGGTCTTCGTGTTCGGCCTGCAGGCGCGCCACCAGCGGCTGCAGCAGCGGCGAGATCGGCACCGGCCGGCTGTCGTCGGCCAGACGGGTGGCTTCGCGCAGCAGGATCGCGGTTTCTACATGCGGCAACGACAGCATCCAGCCACCGTACTCGCGGTCGCGCACATAGCGCACGCGCCGGGCCGGGTCGTCGCCCGGGGCCGCCCAGACGCCGTCTTCGCCGATCAGATCGGCTGCGGACAATCCCCACAACACCGACGCCGGTGCGCCTTGCAGCTCGCCGGCGGTCTTGCCCAGGACGTCCAGGCCTGCGCGGTTGCAGGCCACCACGCAGGCCTCGGCCGATAGCCGCAACAGCGCGACCGGTGCATCGGGGAGCAGCGCCGCATGCGTTTGCGACGGCGGATCGGGCTGTTGCATCGAGCTCATGGGCTTTCCTAATCCATCACCATCATTAGCGGCGCACTGCGGTTGCAATTGAGCGGCGCCACGCACCGCAAGCGCCCGCTCAGTAGCCGGCGGCCTGCCCGTCCTTGCGGCTTTCCGAAGCGCCGTAATACACCCCGCTGGCCGGGTCGCGCGCGATCGCCTGGTATCCGCCATACGGGCCATCGGCAAAGATCACCCGGTGGCCCTTGCGCATTAGTGCGCGAATGGTGTCGTAGGAGAAGCCGGTTTCCAGGTTGACCTCGCCGCCGTCGCTCATCGCGGTGGCCTGGCCGGTCGGCTCGGTGGAGCCTTCATGCTGGATGCGCGGCGCGTCGCCGGCTTCCTGCAGATTCATATGGAAGTCCACCAGGTTCATCACGATCTGCACGTGCCCCTGCGGCTGCATCGCCCCGCCCATCACCCCGAAGCTCAGCCACGGCTTGCCGTCCTTGGTGACGAAGGCGGGAATGATGGTCTGGAACGGCCGCTTGCCCGGCGCATAGCCGTTGGGGTGATCCTTTTTCAGCACGAACATCTCGCCGCGGTCCTGCAGGATGAAGCCCAGCCCGGGCGGGGCCATGCCGCTGCCCATGCCGCGGTAATTGGACTGGATCAACGAGACCATCATGCCGTCGGCATCGGCCACGGTCATGTAGATGGTGTCGCCTTCTTCCAGCTGCTTGGGCGTGCCCGGCTGCACTTCCTTGAGCGCCTTGTCCATGGAGATCAGCGCGCGACGCTGCGCGGCGTAGTCCTTGGAAATCAGCCTGGCCAGCGGCGCCGGCTGGAACGCCGGGTCGGCATAGAAGCGCGCGCGGTCGGCGAAGGCCAGCTTCTTGGCTTCGGTGAACAGGTGCACATGCTCGGCCGAGCCGTACGGAATCTTGGAGAAATCGTAGCCTTCCAGGATATTGAGCATCTGCAGCGCGGCGATGCCCTGGCTGTTGGGCGGCAGCTCCCAGACGTCATAACCACGGTAGTTGGTGGACACCGGCTCCACCCACTCACCGGTGTGGCTGGCCAGATCCTCGTAACTCAGGTAGCCGCCATTGGCCTTGAAATAGGCACCGATGGTGCGGGCGATGTCGCCCTTGTAGAACGCATCGCGGCCACCGTCGGCAATCTGCTGCAAGGTGTTGGCCAGGTTCGGGTTCTTCCACAGCTCGCCCTTGCGCGGGGCATGGCCGTCGATGGTGAACTGCTCCTTGAAGCCGGGGTACTGCGACAGGCGCGGCACCGAGCGGTCCCAGTAATAGGCGATGGTCTCGGCCACCGGATGGCCCTCGCGGGCGTAGCGGATCGCCGGGGCCAGGTTCTGCGCCATCGGCTTGCGCCCGAAGCGCTCGTGCAGCGCGAACCAGCCATCCACCGCGCCCGGCACCGAGACCGGCAACGGGCCGGTCGGCGGTATGTCCTTCAGCCCACGTCGCTGGAACTCGGCCAGGGTCAGCGACCTGGGCGAGCGGCCCGAGCCGTTGTAGCCGTAGAGCTTGCTGGTCTTGGGGTCCCAGACAATGGCAAACAGATCCCCGCCGACGCCGTTGCCGGTGGGCTCCATCAGGCCCAGCGCGGCATTGGCAGCAATCGCCGCATCCACCGCCGAGCCGCCGTCCTTCATCACATCCAGCGCGATCTGGGTGGCCAACGGCTGCGAGGTGGCCGCCATCGCATGCGGGGCGATGACTTCGGAGCGGGTGGCGAACGGCTGCCCGGTGATCCGGTCGGCAGCAGTGAGGGGCGGCGCGAGCAGCGCCAGGGCAGACATCAACAACACAGGTACGCGACGCATGACAGAAGATCCCCGGACACCACAGGTAAGTGGCCAACCATACCAGCGGGTCGGGCCGCCTCGCTCGACAAGCGCTGCCTGTCAGCACAAATACCGCGCATTTAGTGACTCGCATCGCCCGTCACCACCCTGCAACGATGCGGTTTCAACAGCAACCATGCTGCTGCCACGCGGTTTCGCGCGGCACAGCGCCGATTGATGCGGCCGTTTCATGCGCAAGGGTTGACACCCCACCTGCAGCGATGGTTATCTCAGCCACATGTCGCACCGCCACACCACCTCGAACGCCCCAGTGTCCGCGCCCATCGGCGCGTCGGCAGCGTCGCTTCTCGTGCTCGTACTTATTACCTCGCCAACCGGTGCGGGACGGGACTTCGTGTAGGCAACAGACACACAAGGCTTCGATCAGACCCCGCACCGGCAACGGCGCGGGGTTTCGCGTTTCAGGGACCACCAAAAGTTTCGAATGACATGAACGACATCACCGACATCGCCACCAGCTGCCCTACCCGCGCCGACCACTGCGCTGGTGCAGTGCCTGCGTGGCCGGTGCCGTCGTCCATCCCCGCTTTGCTCGGCCGGCCAGCCCCTGACGCTGCCGGCTGATCCTTTTCCCACTGCCAACCCCGCAAGGACTACTCCATGAGCAACGACACCCAACCGAAAATCGCGATCATCGGCTACGGCAGCCAGGGCCGCGCGCATGCGCTGAACCTGCGCGATTCCGGCTTCGAGGTCACCGTCGGCCTGCGTGCCGGTGGCCCGACCGAATCCAAGGCTCAGGCCGACGGCTTCACCGTGGTGGCGCCGGCCGAGGCGGTCAAGAGTGCCGACCTGGTCGCGATCCTAACCCCGGACATGGTGCAGAAGAAGCTCTACGAAGAGGTCATCGCCCCGAACATGAGGCAAGGCGCCTGCCTGCTGTTTGCGCATGGCCTGAACGTGCATTTCGACATGATCACCCCGCGCGCCGATCTGGACGTGGTGCTGGTCGCGCCGAAGGGTCCGGGCGCGCTGGTGCGTCGCGAATATGAGATCGGCCGCGGCGTGCCGTGCATCTATGCGGTCTACCAGGACACCAGCGGCAAGGCCGAGCAGTTCGCGCTGACCTATGCCGGCGGCCTGGGCGGGGCGCGCGCCAACATCATCAAGACCACTTTCAAAGAAGAGACCGAAACCGATCTGTTCGGCGAGCAGGCCGTGCTGTGCGGCGGCGCCTCGTCGCTGGTGCAGGCCGGGTTCGAAGTGCTGGTGGAAGCCGGCTACCAACCGGAGATCGCGTACTACGAAGTGCTGCACGAACTGAAGTTGATCGTGGACCTGTTTTACGAAGGCGGCATCACCCGCATGCTGGAATTCGTGTCCGAAACCGCGCAATACGGCGATTATGTCAGCGGCCCGCGCGTGATCGACGCCAGCACCAAGGCGCGCATGAAGGACGTGCTGACCGATATCCAGAACGGCACCTTCACCAAGAACTGGGTGGCCGAATACGAAGCCGGCCTGCCGAACTACAACAAGTTCAAGCAGGCCGATCTGGAGCACCCGATCGAGGAAGTGGGCAAGAAGCTGCGCGCCAAGATGGTGTGGCTCAACGGTCAGCAGCAGGCCGCCGCCGCACCTGCGAATCAACAAGCGGCGTAATGCCGCCGCACCCCCACCGCTAACACCGAAGGTCCGCAACGCATGAACACCTCCGCACACAGCACGCCCCGCAACGGCGCGCGCTGGCTGACGCAGGCCCTGGAAGCCGAAGGCGTGGAAACGCTGTTCGGTTATCCGGGCGGCACCATCATGCCGTTCTACGACGCCCTGGTGGATTCCAGGCTCAAGCACATCCTGGTCCGTCACGAACAGGGCGCCGCCCTCGCCGCCAATGGCTACGCCCGTGCCAGCGGCCGGGTCGGCGTGTGCGTGGCCACCTCCGGCCCGGGCGCGTCCAATCTGGTCACCGGCATCGCCGATGCGATGCTCGATTCGGTCCCGATGGTGTGCCTGACCGGCCAGGTCGCCACGCCCCTGCTGGGCACCGATGCGTTCCAGGAACTGGACGTGTTCGGCATGACCATGCCAATCGTCAAGCACAGCTTTCTGGTGCGGCGTGTGGAGGATCTCCCGGAGATGGTGCGCGAAGCGTTCCGCATCGCGCGCGAGGGACGCCCCGGGCCGGTGCTGATCGACCTGCCCAAGGACGTGCAGATCGCCGATGCCTCGCATCTGCCCGATCATGTGCCGGCGGCAGTGTTGCCGCCTCCGGCCCCGGAGGATGCGAAATTGGCCGAAGCGCTGGCGGCCATCGCCAGTGCCGAACGCCCGGTGGTGTACGGCGGCGGCGGCATCGCCCTGGCCGGTGCGGTGGAGGCGTTTCGGCGCTTTGTCGAAGCCACCGGCATTCCCACCGCGCTGACCTTGCGCGGCCTGGGCGCGCTGCCGCATGCGCATCCGGATTATTTGGGCATGCTGGGCATGCACGGCACCCGCGCGGCCAATATGGCGATCCAGGAATGCGATCTGTTGGTGGTGGTCGGCGCACGCTTCGATGACCGTGCCACCGGCAAGTTGAGCGAATTCGCACCATTCGCGCGCGTCATCCATCTGGATGCCGATGCGTATGAAATCTCCAAGCTGCGTACGGCCGACATCGCCGTGCCCGGCGATGTGGCGGTCAGTCTGAAGGCATTGAGCGCAGCACGCGGCAATTGCCAGGCATGGCGCACGCGCTGCTTTGCCAACCGCGAAAAATTCGGCGCGCGTTACGACGCGCCCGGCACCGATATCTACGCGCCGGCGCTGCTCAAGCGCCTGAGCGAAGTGGCCCCGGCCGACACCATCATCGCTTGCGACGTGGGTCAGCATCAGATGTGGGTGGCCCAGCATTGCCGCTTCAGCGATCCGCGCAATCACCTCACCAGCGGGGCGCTCGGCACGATGGGCTTCGGCCTGCCGGCGGCGATGGGCGCGCAGTTCGCCTGCCCCGACCGCACCGTGGTGCTGGTCTCCGGCGACGGAAGTTTCATGATGAACGTGCAGGAGCTGGTGACGATCGCGCGCTGCAAGCTGCCGGTGAAGATCGTGCTGCTGGACAACAGCTCGCTGGGCATGGTGCGGCAGTGGCAGGAACTGTTCTTTGCCGAGCGTTACAGCGAAATCGATCTGTCCGACAACCCGGATTTTGCCGCCCTGGCACAGGTCTTCGGCATCCCGGCCAAGCGCATCATCGCGCGCGGCGATGTCGATGCCGCACTGGCCGAACTGCTGGCGCAACCCGGCCCCGGCCTGCTGCATGTGGCCATCGACGCGCGTGCCAACGTGTGGCCGCTGGTGCCGCCCAACAACGCCAACAGCACCATGCTGGACAGCAATCCCGCACACGCGGCCAAGGAGACATCGCATGCGTTACCGGCTTGACCTGGTGCTGAAGCCGGCCGAAGGCGCATTGGTGCGCGTGCTCGGCATGACCGAGCGACGCGGCTTCCGCCCCTGCGCCATCCAGGGCGCCAGCGCCCCGGACGATGCCGGCCGCTGGCATCTGCAACTGGACGTGGACAGCACCCGCCCGCCGGAGACGCTGCGCCTGCAGCTGGAGAAGGTGTACGACTGCGAGTCGGTGACGATCACCGCGCTGGACTCGGTCGAGGTCGCGGCGTGAACGCCCGGACCTCGCGCGAGCATGAAACTGCTGTCCGGAGGTGTCTTCTCCCGGATCGGCCGTGCGCGTGCCGCAATGCCTGATTCCGGCCGCCCCTCCCCGCAGGAGCCAGACGTAGGCGACGTGGCGGTCAGCGTGGCCGACGTCCTGGCCGCGCAGGCCCGCCTGCGCAAGTATCTGTCGCCCACGCCGTTGCATTACGCCGAGCGCTTCGGTGTGTGGTTGAAGCTGGAAAATCTGCAGCGCACCGGCTCCTACAAGGTGCGCGGTGCCTTGAATGCCTTGCTGGCAGGGCTGGAACGCGGCGACGAGCGCCCGGTGATCTGCGCCTCGGCCGGCAATCATGCGCAAGGCGTAGCGTGGTCGGCGTACCGGCTGGGCGTGCAGGCCATCACGGTGATGCCCTACGGCGCGCCGCAGACCAAGATCGCCGGCGTCGCGCACTGGGGCGCCACCGTCCGCCAGCATGGCAACAGCTACGACGAGGCGTTTGCGTTCGCGCGCGAGCTGGCCGACCAGAACGGCTACCGTTTTCTGTCCGCCTTCGACGACCCGGATGTGATCGCCGGGCAAGGCACGGTCGGCATCGAGCTGGCCGCGCATGCGCCGGACGTGGTGATCGTGCCGATCGGCGGCGGCGGGCTGGCCTCCGGGGTGGCGCTGGCGCTGAAATCGCAAGGCGTGCGCATCGTCGGCGCGCAGGTGGAAGGTGTCGATTCGATGGCGCGCGCCGTACGTGGCGATCTGCGTGAAATCGCTCCGGTCCCCACCCTGGCCGACGGCGTGAAGGTCAAGATTCCCGGCTTTCTGACCCGTCGCCTGTGCGCGAGCCTGCTCGATGATGTGGTGATCGTGCGCGAGGCCGAATTACGCGAAACGCTGGTGCGCCTGGCCCTGGAAGAACACGTCATCGCCGAGGGCGCTGGCGCGCTGGCCTTGGCCGCCGGCCGCCGCGTTTCGGGGAAACGCAAGTGTGCGGTGGTCTCTGGCGGTAATATCGACGCAACTGTTCTGGCCACACTCTTGTCCGAGGTGCGGCCGCGGCCGCCACGCAAGCCGCGTCGTCGCAATACCGAGCGACTTCGCAACGAACGCAGCGCCAAGTCACTTCCCGAAACACCCGTTCTTTCCCGCCCATCCGCAGTCGCTTCAACGCCTGTCACCGCCATCGCCGTAGAGGAGTCTTCCTGGTGAACACGACCGTATCCAACCAGACCCCGCGTATCCGAATTTTCGACACCACCCTGCGCGACGGCGAGCAATCCCCCGGCTGCAGCATGACGCCCCAGCAAAAGCTGGTGATGGCGCGCGCGCTGGACGAACTCGGCGTGGACATCATCGAAACCGGTTTCCCGGCCAGTTCGCATTCGGACCGCGAGGCCGTCGCGATGATCGGCCGCGAGCTGCGTCGCCCCACGCTGGCGGTGCTGTCGCGCTGCCTGCAGGCCGACATCGAGACCTCCGCACGTGCACTGGAGGCGGCCGCCAATCCGCGCCTGCATGTCTTCCTGTCCACCAGCCCGCTGCACCGCGAGCACAAGCTGCGCATGAGCCGCGAGCAGGTGCTGGAGTCGGTGCACAAGCATGTGACGCTGGCGCGCGGCTATATCGACGACATCGAGTTCTCCGCCGAAGACGCCACCCGCACCGAAGAGGATTTCCTGGCCGAGGTGGCGCGCGTGGCGATCGCCGCCGGTGCCACCACGATCAATCTGCCGGACACGGTAGGCTTTACCACGCCGGAAGAGATCCGCGGCATGTTCTCGCGCCTGATCGCCAGCGTGGAAGGTGCCGACACCGTGATCTTCAGCGCGCACTGCCACAACGATCTGGGCCTGGCGGTGGCCAACTCGCTGGCGGCGATCGAAGGCGGCGCACGGCAGGTCGAGTGCACCATCAACGGCATCGGCGAGCGCGCCGGCAACTGCGCGCTGGAAGAAATCACCATGGCACTGAAGGTGCGCGGTGCGTTCTACAACATCGATACCGACATCAACACCCCTCGCATCGTCTCCACCTCGCAGTTGCTGCAGCGCCTGGTCGGCATGCCGGTGCAGCGCAACAAGGCAGTGGTCGGCGGCAATGCGTTCGCGCACGAGTCGGGCATCCACCAGCACGGCATGCTGCGCCATCGCGGCACCTACGAAATCATGCGTCCGGAAGACGTGGGCTGGGAGTCCTCGCAGATGGTGCTGGGCCGCCACAGCGGCCGCGCGGCGGTGGAACAGCGCCTGCGTGCCTTGGGGTACCTGCTGGAGGAAGAAGAGGTCAAGCTGGTCTTCGAGCAGTTCAAGGCGTTGTGCGAAAAGCAGCGCGTGGTCACCGACGCGGATCTGCAGGCCTTGATGCAGGACGCCACCGTGCAGGAAGGCTATCGCCTGGCGTCGATGACCATCAGCGATGTCGGCAGCCGTGCCAATGCGCTGGTGGAACTCTCCGACCCGGAAGGCAATCGCGTGGCCGAAACCGCGCAGGGCAATGGTCCGGTGGATGCGCTCTTCGGCGCACTGGCCTCGGCCACCGGTGTGAAGCTGGAGCTGGACAGCTACCAGGTGCATAGCGTGGGCATCGGCGCAGATGCGCGCGGCGAAGCCAGCCTGAGCGTGCGCCACGATGGCGTGGAATACGAAGGCACCGGCACCAGCAAGGACATCATCGAAGCCAGCGCCCTGGCATGGCTGGATGTGGCCAACCGCCTGCTGCGTCAGCGCGAGCGCGGCGTGGTTGCCGGCAAGACGGCTGCGGTGGCGTAACACCGCTCATTCGCTGGACGATGCAAACCTGACGGCCGGCAGTGTGATCTGCTGGCCGTTCTGGTGTTTGGTGTTCCAACTTTCTTGCAAGGCCGTCGATTTGCTGCGGGCGCCCGTGCGCCTACCGTCACTGAATACGGCGCCGCGCCACCGATCTTGGGGGCAGCATCTGCGGGTTCTGTACGAATGCGTCGGGTTGCTGCAGACGCTTGCACGCGTACCGGTGTGGGACACGCCGCAAGTACGTCCATGTAGGCTCTGGCGCGGCATCCATGCCGCTCAAGGTCCCACGCCGGCACCCGCGCAAGCACCACCAATTGCTATCGGGTGCGGAAAGAAATGCAGAGCGCATGCCGGGCTGGAGGTCCTTCGGAGCGTCCATCCTGGCGACGTGAGCAGATAGGTGGCTTGCCGATTACATCGGCCAGGAAGTCCGCAGGCATCAACACGTGCTTGACGCATTGCTTGCCGATCAGCAGTAGCAATCTTGGGAGCGTGGTGTCGCGTCTGGGGGCGGGACCGTGTGGCGGCATGGATGCCGCCACCGAGCCTCCAGGAATGGATTTACGGCGTGTCCCGACACCGGATGCGGCGCCGCGCCGCCGGCCGACTCCGCCTACCGGTCAATCTTGCGCACGACATCCGGAGTTCCACGCGAATGCGTCGGTTTGCTGCGGGCGCTTGCACGCGTGCCGGTGTGGGACACGCCGCAAGTACGTCCGTGTAGGCTCTGGCGCGGCATCCATGCCGCTCAAGGTCCCACGCCGGCACCCGCGCAAGCACCACCAATTGCTATCGGTTACGGAAAGAAATGCAGAGGGCATGCTGGGAGCGTGGTGCCGCGTCCGGGGGCGGGACCGTGTGGCGGCATGGATGCCGCCACCGAGCCTCCAGGGACGGATTGACGGCGCGTCCCGACATCGGATGCGGCGCCGCGCTACCGACCGACCTGCATGCCGACCACTCCTGCGTACACCATCCGCAGGTTCATGCAGATGCTTCGGTTGAATGATGTGGTCACGGATGAGGCAGCCGCCAAACGAAAGTGGCTATCGTCAGAAGAACGATAGCCACCAGGACAGCCACGACGCATCAAGGAAGCGATCGCTGTTACAGCGCGGCCACCACTGCATCGCCCATTGCCACCGTGCCAACCTTGGTCGTGCCTTCCGACCAGATGTCGGCAGTGCGCAGGCCTTGGTCGAGCACCTTACCGACTGCTTGCTCGATCGCATCAGCGGCAGCAGATTGCGCAAACGTATAGCGCAACATCATTGCCACCGACAGGATGGTGGCCAGCGGATTGGCGATGCCCTTGCCTGCGATGTCCGGCGCCGAGCCATGACACGGCTCGTACATGCCCTTGCTGTTGGCATCCAGCGAGGCCGAGGGCAGCATGCCGATCGAGCCGGTGAGCATCGACGCCTGGTCGGACAGGATGTCGCCGAACATGTTGTCGGTCACGATCACGTCGAACTGCTTGGGCGCACGCACCAACTGCATCGCCGCATTGTCCACGTACATGTGCGACAGCGCGATGTCTGGATAGTCCTTGGCCACTTCTTCGACGACGGCACGCCACAGCTGGCTCGATGCCAACACATTGGCCTTGTCTACCGAACACAGCTTCTTGCCGCGCAAACGGGCCATCTCGAAACCGGCCTTGGCGATGCGGCGGATCTCGCTTTCGCTGTATGGCAGCGTGTCGTAGGCCTGACGCTCGCCGTTTTCCAATGTGCGCGTGCCCCGCGGCTGACCGAAATAAATGCCGCCGGTAAGCTCGCGCAGGATCAGCAGATCCAGCCCGGATACCACCTCCGGCTTGAGCGTGGAGGCCTCGGCCAGCTGCGGATACAACAGTGCCGGACGCAGGTTGGCGAACAACCCAAGCTGCGAGCGGATCTTGAGCAGGCCCCGCTCCGGGCGCAACGATGGGTCGATGGTGTCCCATTGCGGCCCACCGACCGCGCCCAGCAGCACCGCGTCGGCAGCGCGCGCGCGCTCCAGCGTTTCGTCGGCCAGCGGGCTGCCGTACTTGTCGTAGGCCGCGCCACCCAGTTCGTCGTACACCAGGCTGAAACCCAAATCATGTTGCGCATCGATGCGCGTCAGCACCTTGACCGCTTCGGCCATGATCTCCGGGCCAATGCCGTCGCCAGGAAGAATCAGAATCTGCTTGCTCATGCAATCCTCGTCAGTTGGCGCCGCAGCGCCTTGGAAATCAACATCGCGCCACACACACCTGGCATGACCGGCTCATCGGTGACCGCCGGCGACCTTACTGCAGCGCGCCGAACAGCCACGGTTGACGCGCGCGATGGCCTTGCTCGAAGCGACCGATCGCATCGGCGTCCTGCAGGGTCAGGCCGATGTCGTCCAGGCCGTTGAGCAGGCAGTGCTTGCGGAATGCATCGATGTCGAAGCCGTATTCCACGCCATCGGGGCGGCGCACGCGCTGTGCGGCCAGATCCACAGTGAGTTGATAGCCCTCGGTGGCCAGGCATTGCTCGAACAGGGCGTCCACTTCCGCTTCGGCCAGCACGATCGGCAGCAGGCCGTTCTTGAAGCTGTTGTTGAAGAAGATGTCGGCAAAGCTGGGCGCGATCACGGTGCGGAAGCCGTATTCGTCCAGCGCCCAAGGCGCGTGCTCGCGCGAGGAACCGCAGCCGAAGTTCTCGCGTGCCAGCAGCACGCTGGCGCCCTGATAGCGCGGGAAATTGAGCACGAACTCCGGATTGAGCGGGCGCTGGCTGTTGTCACGGCCGGGCTCGCCGATGTCCAGATACCGCCATTCGTCGAACAGGTTCGGCCCGAAGCCGGTGCGCTTGATCGACTTGAGGAATTGCTTGGGAATGATCTGGTCGGTATCGACATTGGCGCGATCCAGCGGCGCCACCAGTCCGGTGTGTTGGGTGAAAGGGGTCATTGAGAGAGGCCGGGATTGAGGATTGGGGATTGGGGATTCGAAAAGGCTGGGGATGGCGGAGCGCTTTTTACGAATCCCGAATCCCTATTCCCGAATCTCCAAGGTCACGCACATCAACAAAATGCCCGCTGACCGCCGCCGCTGCGGCCATCGCCGGGCTGACCAGATGGGTGCGGCCGCCGGCGCCCTGGCGGCCTTCGAAATTGCGGTTGGAGGTGGAGGCGCAGTGTTCGCCGCTGCCCAGCTTGTCCGGGTTCATCGCCAGACACATCGAGCAACCCGGCTCGCGCCATTCGAAACCGGCGTCCAGAAATACCTTGTCCAGGCCTTCGGCCTCGGCCTGCGCCTTGACCAGGCCCGAGCCGGGGACCACCAACGCCTGCTTGATCGTGGAGGCGACCTTGCGGCCCTTCGCAACCGCAGCGGCCGCACGCAGGTCTTCGATGCGCGAGTTGGTGCACGAGCCGATGAACACCCGGTCCAGGCGGATCTCGGTGATCGGCTGGTTTGCGCGCAAGCCCATGTACTTCAGCGCGCGCTCGATCGAATCGCGCCGGGTCGGATCCTGTTCGGTTGCCGGGTCGGGCACCAGCTGATCCACCGCCAGCACCATTTCCGGCGAGGTGCCCCAGCTGACCTGCGGCTTGATGTCTTCGGCGCGCAGCTCCACCACCGTGTCGAAGTGCGCGTCGGCATCGGAGACCAGCGTGCGCCACAGCGCGACCGCCGCCTCCCAGTCGGCGCCCTTGGGCGCAAACGGGCGACCTTGCACGTAGGCAATGGTCTTTTCGTCCACCGCCACCATACCAACGCGCGCACCGGCTTCGATGGACATGTTGCAGATGGTCATGCGGCCTTCCATCGACAGCGCGCGGATCGCGCTGCCGGCAAATTCCAGTGCATGGCCGTTGCCGCCGGCAGTGCCGATCCTGCCGATCACCGCCAGTACGATGTCCTTGGCGGTCACGCCGAACGGCAGCGTGCCTTCCACGCGCACCTGCATGTTCTTCATCTTCTTGGCGATCAGGCATTGCGTGGCCAGCACATGCTCGACCTCGGAGGTGCCGATGCCGTGCGCCAGCGCGCCGAACGCGCCATGCGTGGAGGTGTGCGAATCGCCGCAGACCACGGTCATGCCCGGCAGGGTGGCGCCCTGCTCGGGGCCGACCACATGCACGATGCCCTGGCGCGCATCGTTCATCTTGAACTCGAGGATGCCGAAGTCGTCGCAGTTCTCGTCCAGCGTCTGCACCTGCAGCCGCGAGACTTCGTCGGAGATCGACTCCAGCCCGCCCTGGCGCTCGGCACGCGTGGTCGGCACGTTGTGGTCGGGCGTGGCGATGTTGGCGTCGATGCGCCAGGGCTTGCGCCCGGCCAGGCGCAGGCCTTCGAACGCCTGCGGCGAGGTCACTTCATGCAGGATGTGGCGGTCGATGTAGATCAGCGACGAACCATCGTCGCGGCGCGTGACCTCGTGTAGGTCCCACAGCTTGTCGTACAGCGTCTTGGCAGTCATTGCGGCGATCCGGTTGGCGGATGGTGGGAGCACCCACCTGGCTGCGTTCGATGCTAGGAGCTTGCCTTGGATAACGCAAATTCATATTGTTTATTCAACAAATGAAATTTGGGAATGGCAATGGATCTGGCAAGCCTCAGCGCCTTCGTGGCGATCGCCGAGAGCGGCAGCTTTTCGGCAGCCGGCGAGGCCTTGCACCTCACCCAGCCGGCGGTGAGCAAGCGGATCGCCTTGCTGGAAGCGCAACTATCGGCGCGACTGTTCGACCGCCTTGGTCGCCAGGTGGTGCTGACCGAGGCCGGCCAGGCCTTGCTGCCGCGTGCGCAACGCATCCTGGCCGAGCTGCAGGACACCCGCCGCGTGCTGGAGCATCTTGGCGCGGCGGTCGGCGGGCGCCTGAGCCTGGCCACCAGCCATCATGTCGGCCTGCATCGCCTGCCCGCCCTGCTGCGCGGCTTCGCTGCGCAACACCCGCAGGCAGCGCTGGACATCCAGTTTCTGGATTCGGAGCTGGCCTACGCCGCGGTGCTGCGCGGCGAGGTGGAGCTGGCGGTCACCACGCTGGCACCGGATACGCGTGCGCCGCTGCGCGCGCAACCGATCTGGCATGACCGCCTGCAGTTCGTGGTGGCGCCGGATCACCCGCTGGCCGCGTTGCGCGCGGTGTCGCTGGAAGATGTGGTGGCGCATCCGGCGGTGCTGCCGGACCCGGGCACGTTCACCCATCGCATCGTCGCCGGCCTGTTCGCCGAGCGCGCCCTGGTGCCGAGCCTGCGCATGACCACCAACTATCTGGAGACGATCAAGATGCTGGTGTCGGTGGGCCTTGCGTGGAGCGTGTTGCCGGAGCGCATGATCGATCATCAGATCGTGGCGCTGCCGCTGCCCGACGTGGCGCTGTCGCGCGAGCTGGGCTGCGTGACCCATGGCGGGCGCACCCTGTCGCGCGCCGCGCAGGCATTTGTCGCGTTGCTGCATGCGCAGGCGGACCAGTTGCAGACGTGAGCGCGGCAACTCCACGCAGCCGGCAACGCAGCAGCCTTATTGATCCACCAACCGATCGCGCCCCAGCCGCTTGGCGTGGTACAGACGGCGGTCTGCCAGCGCCAGCAATTCGCGCCGGCTCGGTGCCTCATCGCTCATCGCCATGCCCATGCTGGCGGTGCAGCGCACCGTCGTGCCCTGCGTCTGGACAGCGATCGCGGCGAGCCGCTGGCGCATGCGCTCGAACAAGGCGCGCGCCTGTGCCGCGTCCACACCCACTGCCGCGAGCAGAAACTCTTCGCCACCGTGGCGCGCGGCAAAGCACTGCGCCCGATCCTGTTCGCTGAGT
This sequence comes from Xanthomonas sp. WHRI 6108, assembly GCF_040202385.2. NCBI lineage: Bacteria > Pseudomonadati > Pseudomonadota > Gammaproteobacteria > Lysobacterales > Lysobacteraceae > Xanthomonas > Xanthomonas sp. WHRI 6108. The sequence continues at coordinate 3,803,165 of NZ_CP168198.1, forward strand.
GCTTCGCCGATCGCGGACAGCACCGCGTCACCGACCTCGTGGCCGTATTCGTCGTTGATGTGCTTGAAATGGTCGATATCCATCAGCACCAACGCCAACGGGGCGCCACCGGCGTGCGCATCGTCGAACCATTGCTGCAGGACCCGCTCGGCCTCGCGGCGATTCGGCAGGTCGGTCAGCACGTCATGGCTGGCGCGGTATTCGAGCTGGCGCATCAGCGCTTCGCGCTCCTGGCTGGCCTGCTGCAGCGCGAGGTTCTTGTCGCTCAGCTCGCGTGTGCGTGCGTCGATCACCGTATTGAGCTGGCGCTGACGGCGGCGGTAGTTGGCGGTACGCCACAGATAAAACCCGTAGATCAGGCTGCCCAGCCCGAGGATGCCCAGGGCGATCACTTCGCCACGCCGCCACCACGGCGGCGCCAGCGCGATCACCAGGCTGGATTCGCCCAACAGCGCGGTCTGCCGCCAGTCCACCGGCAGCGACATCGCCTGGACACGGAAGCGGAAACGGCCCGGCGGCAGATTGGTGTAGACCGCCTCGCTGGCGCTGTCGGCGTCCACCCAGTCCGGGTCGAAGCCCTCCAGCCGGTAGCGGTAGCGCACCTTGTCCGGGCCACGGAAATTCAACCCGGCATAGCCGATGGCGATGCGCCTGGTCTCCGCACCGAAGCGATGCAGGCCAGTGAGCGGCTGCACCATGCCGTCGACCAGCAGGCGCTCGAACACGATCGGCACGCGATGGCCTTGCAAGGTGCCCACGCGCGCCGGATCGATCACGCCCAGGCCCGCAGCGGTGGGGAACAGCAGCTGCCCGGACTGCGTCATCCAGCCGGCCGGCGCGCTGCTGCCGTTGCCCTGATTGCCGGGCATGCCGTCGCTGCGATCCACCACCTCCACGCTCAACTGCTCGCGCGTCCCGGCATCGAGCTGGTCGAAGTCGCTGCGCGCGATGCGGAACACGCCATGGTTGCTCGACAACCAGAAATAACCGCGGCCGTCGTCGATCACCCGGAACACCTTGTCGCGCGGTAGCCCGACCCGGTGGTCGTAGACGCGAAAGGTCTCACCACTCAGCCGCAGCAGGCCACGATCGCTGGCGATCCACAGGTCGCCCTTGGCATCGCGCAGAAAGTCGAAGGCGTTCTGCCCGGGAAAATCCTGCTCGCCCAGCCATGCGCGCGTGCTGCCGTTTGCCGACAGCGCCGTCATGCCGCGATCGGTGCCGATCCACACGGTGCCCAGCGTGTCGCGATACAGCACCTGCACCGAGCCATCGGGTACGCCGTCGGCGGCGGTGTAGCGGCGTGCCTTGCCATCGCGCCAGCGCACCAGCCCGGCCGTGGTGCCGATCCATAGCGTCTGGCCATCCGGCAACACCGCGCGCACCGACAGCGACGGCAGGCCGTCGGCCGCACCGATGCGCGCCAGCACGCGACCTTGCGCATCCAGCCGCACCACACCCTGGCTGTAGGTGCCGGCCCAGACGCCGCCATCGCCGGCGTCGGCCAGGGCCAGCACCGACTGCTCCAGCACGCGTCCGCCCTGGTTCGGCACCACCGACACGCGACTGATCTGACGATCGCGCCAGCGGTCCAGGCCCACCGCGCTGCCCACCCACACGGTGCCGTCGCCGGTCTGCAACACCGTGCGCACATAGTCCGAGGCCAGCCCGTCCTCGTGGGTGATGCCGTGCGCGGCGCCCTCGGCAATGCGGAACAGGCCGTGCGTGCTGCCGACCCAGATCAGGCCCTCGGCGTCTTCCAGCAGCGCCGGGCTGGCCACTCCTGAAATGGCGATCTGTTCGTCGGGCGCATTCGCACCGCTGTGGACCACCAGCGTGCCCGAGGGCAGGCTCATCCACAGATGTCCGCGCCGGTCCAGCAGCAATGCATCCACGCGCTGGCCCTGGCGGAACCGCTGCAGGCCGCCGCCGCGGCTCCACCACCACACGCCGTCGTCGCCTGCAACGAGCAGGCCGCCCTGACGATCGCCGGCCAGCCGCCGCACCGGTGCGGCGCGCATCCCATGTGCCTTGCCCCAGGCCTCGGCTGCGCTGCCGTCGCGGGGCAGACGATAGAGCCCGACTTCGGTACCCACCCATAAATCGCCACTGCCCTCGGCCGCCAGCGCGGTGATGCGCGCGCGCGGCAGGCCGGCCTGGCGACCGACGTCCACCACCCGCCCATCCGGCTCGATGCGGTACAGCGTCTGCGGCGTGCCGACCCACAGCGCGCCGTCGGCGCGTCGCAGCAGCGCACTGACCGCCAGGTGCCGCGCCGAAGCGTCGCCCAGTTGCTGCCAGTGGCCGTCCTGGTAGTGGTAGACCCCGTCGAATGCGGTGCCGAACAACATCCCGCCGGTGCTGTCGCGTATCACCACGAACACGCCTCCCAGCTCGACGCCCGGTGTGTTCTGGCGGTCATACACGGTGAAGTCGCGGCCGTTGAAGCGCGCCACGCCTTCCCAGGTGCCCAGCCAGATCAGTCCGTCGGCGCCCTGCGCGACCGCATGCACCAGGTTGTGCGGCAGGCCGTCGTCCATGCTCCAGCGCGTGACGGTGTGATACGCGGTATGGGTCGGCGGCTGGGCGCCGGCCGGCCACACGCCGAGCAGGATGCAGGCCAGCAACGCCCATCGCCACAGCAGCCCGGTCCGCCGCACGCATGTGCTGCGGACGCAGCCTGTATGCGCATGCGCCCCGACCCTGTCCACGCTCTCCCATCCCCTCGTCGTGCCGGCAAAAGAGGCTGCCGACATGCGCCGACAGACCGTTAGTCAATCTATCACCGGGGGTTTTTCGGCGCCCTAGGTGGATTCCCCACAAGGATGGGACGCACCATGACACCGGGAGGCATTCAGTTGAAACAATTATTGGCCATCACCAAGCGGGGGCGCAGCTAACGCGGTGGCGCGATCTTTCCTGAGTGCTTCAAGGCGCAGCGCGGGCGGCGAGTATAAATATAGAACCCGATGGTCTAGTATTGGCGGCATGTCCAGCTCGCCCCCCCTCAAGTCCAAGGCCAAGAGCAACGGCCCTGGACGGCCCAAGGATCTTGGGAAACGCGCCGCCATCCTGGGCGCTGCCCGCACCATGTTCATGGAGCAGGGGTATGCCGGTGTCAGCATGGATGGCATCGCCGCGCAGGCGGGCGTGTCCAAGCTCACCGTCTACAGTCATTTTGGCGACAAGGAGAGCCTGTTTTCCGAGGCGATCCGTGCGCAATGCCAGCACATGATGCCGGACGACCTGTTCGACCACGCCCCCGAGGGCGCGCTGCGCGATCAGCTGATCGAAATCGCTGACGCCTTCTTCGCCATGGTCAGCACCGACTCGGCCATCGCCACCCACCGCATGATGATGGCGCCGGGTACCGGCGATGTGCATGTGCGCGAGATGTTCTGGGACGCCGGCCCCAAGCGAACCCAGCAGGCGCTGGCCGACTTCCTGTCCGCGCGCGTGGCCGATGGCCAGCTGAAGATCGACGACGTGGCGCGTGCAGCCTCGCAGTTCTTCTGCCTGCTCAAGGGCGAGCTGTATGCGCTGATGATGTGCGGCCTGCATGGCCAGCCCACCCGCGCGCAGGTGGACGAGCACCTACAGGCCAGCGTGGATTTCTTTTTGAGGGCGTATGCGCCGCGCTGACCGCCCCCGGCCTTTGGTGGCGATGACTTCCGGCACTGCGCCGTTTGGCGGCGCGCAGCGATGCTAGATGCGCCAGTTGCCCCGTGCACCGGTAAAATGCCTGCCCCACCGCGTTGGATAACCGCACCATGACGATCGATTTCTCCCAGGCCCGCGAAAAGATGGTCGAACAGCAGATCCGGCCATGGGACGTGCTGGACCTGCGCGTGCTCGAGGTGCTGGCGCGCCTGCCGCGCGAAGCCTTCGTGCCCGAGGCCTACAAGACCCTGGCCTATGTCGATGTGGAAATCCCGCTGTCGGCCGGCCACAAGATGATGAAGCCGGTAGTGGAAGGCCGCATGTTGCAGGCGCTGGATCTGCAGCCGGGCGAAGACGTGCTGGAAATCGGCACCGGCAGCGGGTTTTCCACTGCCTGCCTGGCCGCGCTGGCCCGCGAAGTGCTGAGCCTGGAGATCGACCCGGCACTGGCCGCCGCTGCACGCGCCAATCTGGATAGCAGCGGCCTGGGCAGCAATGTGCGGATCGAGACCGCCGACGTGTTCGGCTGGCAGAGCGAGCGTCGCTTCGATGCCATCTGCGTGACCGGCGCGGTCGAGTCGCTGCCGACGCAGTGGCTGCAGTGGCTGCGCCCGAACGGCCGGCTGTTCGTGGTGCGCGGTCACGATCCAGTGATGGAAGCGGTCCTGGTCCGTGGCGACGTCAACGCGCCGCGCATCGAATCGTTGTTCGAAACCGACCTCGCCTATCTCCAGGGCGCCGCACCGACGCCCCGATTCCAATTCTGATTCCCAAGGAAGCTTCCCCGATGATCCGCCGATCCCTCGTCCTGGCGCTGGCCGCCGCCCTGTCTCCGATGGCTGCGAACGCCACCGATCTGCTGCAGGTCTACGAAATGGCCCGCAACGGCGATCCGCAGCTGGCAGTGGCCGAATCCACTCGCTTGGTCAATCGGGAAGGTCAGGTGCAGGCGCGTGCGGCGTTGTTGCCGCAGTTGGACGGCACCGCCGGGTACACCCAGTCGCACCGCGAGCTGGAAGGCGTGGATGGCCGCTCGACCACCAAGCAGCGTCAGTACGCGATCCAGGGCAACCAGACCATCTTCAACTGGGCGCAGTTCGCCAATCTGCGTGCACAGCGCGAAGTGGCCAAGGCGGCGGACTTCACGCTGGAATCGGCCAACAACGACCTGATCACCCGCACCTCGGCGGCGTATTTCCAGGTACTGGTCGGCATCGAATCGCTGGCGGCGGCAGAGACCAACGAAGCGGCCGCCAAGAAACAGTTCGACTACGCCGACAAGCGCCTGGAAGTGGGCCTGGCCCCGATCACCGACGTGCACGAAGCGCGTGCCCAGTACGACCAGGCGCGTGCCGATACGATCAATGCGCGCAACACGCTGAAGGATTACTACCAGGCGTTGACCGAGCTCACCGGCCAGCCGGTGGTCAGCCTGCGTGCACTGCCGGAAGAGTTCCGTCCGGAAGTACCGGCCGCCTATGCCAACGTCGATCAACTGGTGGCCACCGCCATCGCCGACAATCCGGCGTTGAAGGCGCAGCAGTTGCAGGTCAGCGCCGCCGAGGCGCAGGTCAATGCCGCGCGTGCGGGCCACTACCCCACCTTGAACCTTGGCGCCAATATCGGCCGCACCAACAGCTGGGGAGGCGCAGGCACCGTCGACCAGGCGGCCGGCAACTTCACCACCAGCGGCCGCGACATCGATACCGATTCGATCGGCATCACGCTGTCGATTCCGATCTTCGCCGGCGGCGCCACCCAGTCGGCCGTGCGTCAGGCGCTGTCGCGTCGCGATATCCAGCAGGACACCTACGAGCAGCAGAAGCGCGCGCTGGATCGCAACACGCGCAATGCCTACCAGACCGTGGTCGCCGGCATCAGCGAAGTGGAAGCACGCCGCCTGGCCGTGGTCTCCGCACAGGCCGCATACGACGCTTCGCAGGTGGGCCTGGAAGTCGGCACGCGCACCGTGCTGGACGTGGTGCAGAACCAGCGCACCTTGTTCCAGGCGCAGTTGAACTATGCGCAGTCGCGCTACAACTTCCTGCAGAACCGTCTGCTGCTGGGCCAGGCGATCGGCAAGCTCGACATCACCGACCTGCAGGACGTGAACCGCCTGCTGTCGCAGGATGCCGAGTCCAAGCTGCAGGGCAGTGGCTCGCTGCAGTAATGCGGGCGGATAGGTAACTAAAAAGGCGGGCGCAGGCCCGCCTTTTTTATGTCCGATGCACACGCGTACCTGGCTGCGTGCGATCCCTGCGATGACTGCGGCATTAGCCGCTGATCTGCGACTTGGCTGCAGGGCCCTTGCCCGCCCACCATCGCGGGACACGCCGCAAGTAGGTCCCAGTAAGCTCTTACGCGGCCTCCATGCCGCGTCAGGTCCCGCGACGGTGAACGGGCAAGGACCAGTCGAGATGGTCGGCGTGCAGGTTTGCAAGCAATTTCGACAAAGCAACCGGCGAACTCTCTGCTGCGGTGTCCTCGCCGGTTGCGGGACCGTATGGCGGCAGGGATGCCGCCACAGAGCCTCCACGGACCGATTCACGGCGTGTCCCGCGAGCGGCGAGGACACCGCACGCTCGACCAATGCGGCTTGAGACTCTCCAGATGACGCCCAAAGCGGCTGATCACACGACTGCGCGATCGCCACGCCCTGTTGGCACTCCAAGGCCGTTGGCTGACGCGCATTAGCGTGACTGCGGCAGGATCACTGCAATGCTGCAGTGCAGGCGCAGTGACATCCTCAGGACGCCGCGCCCTCGCTCACCACCGGCGGCAGGTCCGGCGCGATCTGCACCAGCGTCCGCGCCACCGCGCCCTTGCCATTGGCGACCAAGGCCAGCCCCGCCGCGGCCATCGCCTCGCGTTGGGCAGGGTCGCCGAGCAGGCGCGCAAGATCGTGGTAGACGCTGTCGGCATCGTCGCAGATGGCCACCGCATCGGCCTCGCGCATGCGCCGCGAAATCTCCGAGAAATTGTGCAGATGCGGGCCGGTGACCGCCGGCGTGCCGACCGCCGCCGGTTCGAGCAGATTGTGCCCGCCGATCGGTTGCAGGCTGCCGCCGACGAAGGCGACCTGCGCGCAGGCGTAGAAGCTCATCAGCTCGCCCAGGGTATCGATGACAAACACCTTGTCGCGCGCCTGCGGCCATTGCTGGCTCTTGCGCGTGGACACGGCCCAGCCACGCTCGCGCGCCACGGCCTCGACCTTGGGAAAGCGCTCCGGGTGGCGCGGCGCCCATAACATCAACAAGTCAGGAAACTGCAGCAGCAGGCGCGCATGGATGTCGGCCACGGCCGCTTCCTCGCCTTCGTGCGTGCTGGCGGCAATCCACACCGGCCGCGTTGCCGGCACATGCGTATGGAACTGCGCGACCAGCGCCTGCAACTGCGCAGGCGCGGCGATATCGAATTTGAGATTGCCCAGTGCGATCACCTGGTCGGGCCGCGCACCCAGCGTGATGAAGCGTTCGGCATCGTCGTGCGACTGCGCCGCCACGCAGGTGACGCTGCGCAGCGCGCGGCTGATCAACGGCGCCAGCAGGCGATAGCCGCGTAGCGAGCGCGCCGACAACCGCGCGTTGAGGATGTACACCGGAATCCTGCGGTCGCGGCAGCCGAACAACATGTTCGGCCACAGTTCGGTTTCCAGGATCAACGCCAGGCGCGGCCGGAAATGCTCCAGGAACCGGCCAACGCTGCCAGGTACGTCATAGGGCAGATACACGTGGTCCACCGCATCGCCCCAGACCGCGCGCACGCGCTCGGAGCCGGTGGGGGTGATGGTGGTGATGACCCAGCGGATATCCGGACGCTGCGCGCGCAAGGCATTGACCAGCGGCGCGGCGGCATTGACCTCGCCCACCGACACCGCGTGCACCCATACGCGCGGGCGACCGCAGGCATGCGTGTAAGAGGCATAGCGCTCGTTCCAGCGGTTGAAGTATTCGCGCACGCGAAAACCGCGCCACACCAGGTGGTACACCGTCACCGGCAGCAACAGGTACAACAGCGCCGAGTACAGTCCGCGCAACAGCCATTCGATCGGGTCTTTCCGCATCGCTGCAGGATACGGGAGCGTTGCGGCGTGCGCATGTGCACGCCGACGCGCGCGCGTGATCCCTTAGAATTGACGCATGTCCGAACCCGCCAACGTCGCTGTCCGCCCTTCCCTGCGCAACCCCAGGCACTGGCCGATGTATCTGGCCCTTGCCGTCATGGTGATCGCCGGGCGCCTGCCCTGGACGCTGCAGCGCGCGCTCGGCCGTGGCGTGGGCTGGATCGCGATGCGCCTGGCCGGCACACGTCGGCGCGCTGCCGAGGTCAACCTCAAGCTGTGTTTTCCCGAACAGGACGATGCCTGGCGGGCGCGGCTGTTGCGCGACAGTTTCGATGCGCTGGGCGTGGGCCTGTTCGAATTCGCACGTGCCTGGTGGGGCAGCATCGATGTCATCCGGCCGGGTGTGCAGGTCGAAGGGCTGGAACATCTGCAGCGTCTGCAGGAACAAAAGCGCGGCGTGTTGCTGGTGTCCGGCCACTTCATGACGCTGGAGATGTGCGGGCGGCTGCTATGCGATTACGTGCCACTGGCCGGCATGTACCGCAGGCATCGCAACCCGGTGTTCGAGTGGGCGGTCAAGCGCGGGCGGCTGCGCTATGCCACGCACATGTTCGCCAACGAGGATCTGCGCGCCACCATCAAGCACCTCAAGCGCGGCGGTTTCCTGTGGTACGCGCCGGATCAGGACATGCGCGGCAAGGACACCGTGTTCGTGCCGTTCTTCGGGCATCCGGCCTCCACCATCACCGCCACCCACCAGTTGGCGCGGCTGACCGGCTGCGCGGTGGTGCCGTACTTCCATCGGCGCGAAGGTGGCCGCTACATCCTCAAGATCGCACCGCCGCTGGCAGACATCCCCTCCGACGATGTGATCGCCGATACCGCGCAGGTCAATGCGGCGATCGAGGACATGGTGCGCGAGGCGCCGGACCAGTACCTGTGGATCCATCGGCGCTTCAAGCGCCAGCCGGGCGGGCGCAGCGAATTCTATCGCTGATGTCGGCGGGCCTCATGCCTGCGCTGCGTGCAGAAGCCGCAACGCACGGATGTGCGGCGGGTCAGCGCGGCGGCGGCTGATCTGCGTCGTCGTTGAGCAAGGCACCGGCATACAGGCCGGCCAGCATCAGGCTCAGCCCGCCCCAGAAGCTGGAATAGAACGCCAGATGCGTATTGAGCGGGAACACGGTTGCCACCAGCGCGATCATTGCCGGGCGTGCCTGCGCGCGCGCGGCCAGGCTGGAATAGCGCCACGCGCGCCAGGCCTGGGCCGCACCGGCCAGCCACAGCAGCAAGCCGATCACCCCGGTTTCGGCCAGGATTTCCAGCACGATCTGGTGCGCATGGAAGGCCGGCCCGTCGCCCCATGCCGGCGCCTGCGCGGGGGCCGGATTGCAGGCCGGATACGCCTGCCGAAATCCGCGTGCGCCCACGCCATTGAGCGGATGCGCGCGGATCATGCACAGCGCCGCGCCCCAGATCTGCGCACGCCCGGACAGGGCCTGGTCGACGCCCTGCTCGCCGTCGCCGAAGGCCAGGGCGGTGCGCTGGATGCGCTCGCGCGCCTGCGGCGCCACCGCCACCACGCCGGCCGCCAGCAGCGCGCCGATCAGCGCCACTCCCAGCAGGCGACGGCCATCCAGCAACTGCCAGCCGGACAGCAGCACGATCACGCCATAGGTGATCCACGACGCCCGCGAACCGGCCAGCACCAACACCACCCCGACCGCCGCCGCAGCGCCTGCCCAGGCCCAGGCATGGCGCCGGCCCAGCGCCAGCAACAGGAAGGGCGACAGGCTGGCCAGGGTCTGGCCGAACTTGAGGTTGCACGGCCCCAGCACGCCGCTGAGGCGGTCGACCAGGGCCAGCTCCTGCGGTGTGCACAGGCCATGCCCGCTGATCAGCTGCTTAATCTGATCCAGGCCGAAGAACAACGGGCTGTTGCCGAACGCGGCCTGCAGCAGCGCATCCAGCGTCCACACCGCGCCGATCACTGCCAGGCCGGTGAAGGTACGCCGACGCCGCTGCGCATTGGCCACCGCGATCGCGCACAACCACATGAAAGGCAGATAGCGCAGATCGGTGGCCGACTTGCGCAGCGCGCGGCCCACGTCCACCGCATCGAACGCCGACAGCATCTGCGGCAACCAGTACGCGAAGAACAACACACTGGTCAGCGCCCAGGCCGCACCGCTGAGCAGCCGGGTGCCGCCGCGGAAGCGCGCATGCAGCAGGCGATACGCCGCAAACAGCGCGCCCAGTGACAACACCGTCTCGGCCAGCCCGGGCGTGGGCCACAGGGCAACGAACAGGATCACCCACAGCGGCGCCCAGCGACCGGCATCGGGCGTCAGCACGGACGCGGGAGGGATGGCCTCAGCGGCGGAGTTCGTCATAGACCTTCAGGGTGGCCGCTTGCATGGCCTGCAACGTGTAGGGAAGCACGGCGGGCGCTGTCGGCGCCTGCTGCAACAAATGAAGCGCCTGGGTGCGCAAGGCAGCGGCATCGAAGGCCGGCACCGCGCCGCCGGGTTGCAACTCGGCCAGCAGCTCGCCGACGCCGCCATGCGCCCACCCCAGCACCGGCCGGCCTACCGACAAGGCCTCCACCACGGTGCGGCCGAAGGCCTCGGGTTTGCGCGACAGCTGCAGCACCAGATCGCTGGCGGCGTAGGCCTCGGCGATGCGTGCGGTGGGTTCGGTGAAGGCGACCGCCTCGGCCACGCCCAGTCTGGTGGCCTCGGCTTCCAGCTCGCGCAGATAGGTTTCGCGGCCCGGCTCGCGCGCGCCCGGCAGCCACAACCAAGCCGCCACGCCGGCAGCGCGCACGTCGGCGAGCAGTTGCAGACCGTCGGTGTGCCCCTTCAGCCGGGTACCGCGCCCGGGCAGCAGCAGCAGTGGCGCATCGGCCGGCAGGCCGGGCAGCATGCTCTGTGCCCAGGCGCGCGCGCGGCGATCCGGATGCGGGCGACGCGGAAACTGCGCGATATCGACACCGCGCGGTATCGTGCGCAAGCGCGCGCTGTCGGTCTGCGGATAGTGCGTGCAGACGTACTCGCGCACCGTCTGCGACACGCAGATCACCCGCTCGCCGTAGGTCATCACCGCGCTGTAGCGGCTGGGCGAGTTGAGCCCGTGCACGGTGGTGACAAAGCGCGGCCGCGTGGCCTGCGGCATGCCGCGCAACGCGTACCAGCCCAACCAGGCCGGCAGGCGCGAACGCGCATGCACGATATCGGCACCCAGTTCGGCGAACAACCGGCGCAGGCCGATCACGTGGCGCAAGGTCAGCAGCGACTTGCGCCCGATGTCCAGGGTGAGATGTTCGCCGCCCGCCTCCAGCAGCGGCTGGACCAGGCGACCGCCGGCCGACACCACCACCGCGCGGTGGCCGGCGCGCACCAGCGCGGCGGCGATTTCCAGGGTGGAGCGCTCGACGCCGCCGGACTGCAGCGCCGGCAGCAGTTGCACCACGGTCAGGCGGTGCATCCGGCCAGGATCAGTCGGCGAGCACGAACAGCGCGCCGCAGTACGGGCACTTGGCTTCGCAGTTGGGCTCGTCTTCGATCGGCAGGTATACGCGCGGATGCGAGTTCCACAACGCCATCTGCGGCGTCGGGCAGCTCAGCGGCAGATCGCTGCGATGCACGGTGTAGCGCGATTCGGCATTGGCGGGCGCGGTGGCGGTCTGGCTCATGGCGGCACGATCGTAGAGGCAAAGGCAGAGCGCGGATTCTAGCAGCCTGCGTGGTGATCGGCCCATTGAGCGGGCGACGCCGGTTCGGGTGGCGATGGTCTCGGCGCCAGCGCGGGCGCCGGCAACCTCGAGAGATGCTCAAGATCCAGCAGAGCCCGGCCCCCCTACAGGCACGGCAGCGCCACCCCAGCCGGACATCGCGCTTATCATCGCCTGACCATGGCGCACCGCCCCGCGCCTGCGCCCCGTGTCCGGATCGCCCGCAGCACTCGGCCGGACCTGCCCTGCGGCATCGCACCCTAAGGAGACATCGCCACGTGACCTCGTCTGTTGTGCTGTTGCACCCGCGTGAGCTGTGGCTCCGGCTGGTTGTCGCCCTGGGCTGCGCTGCGCCGCTGTCGGTGAGCGCAGCAATTGAGTTTTCGAGTTCGTTCGAGCCCGGGCAGCCGTTGCCGGTGAGCGCAGCGGCAGGCGATGTGCAGATTGCCATCGGCACCGGCCCGGCCGCGCCATATGCGGCCAAGCCCAACGCCGGCTACAGCGGTGCGCATGCATTGCGGTATCAAAGTCATGCTGCAGGTGGGCGGCGCACCCTGTTTACCGCCGATGTGCCGATCGGTGCCGATACGACGCTGTCGTGGCTGGTATTGCCGGAGAGTGTGGGCGGCGAGCATGTGGCATCGACCTATGTGTCACTGGATCTGCTGCTGGACGACGGCACGCGCGTGTCTGCCAGCGCTGCGCGGGATCAGCATGGCGTCGCGCCAGCTGCGCAGGCGCAAGGCGAGTCGAAGACGCTGTATCCGCAGCAATGGGCGCGCAAGGCGGTGCGGCTGGGCGACGTGCCCGGCCTGCGTGGCCGCCGTGTGCGTGCGATCGAGCTGGACGTTGCGCCGCCCGCAGGCGCGACCAGTGCCGGTTGGATCGACGATATCGCGCTTGCCGAGGTGCCGCTGACGCCGGCAACGCGTCCGTCGGATTGGGTGCTGACCACGCGCGGCACGCAATCCAATGGCACGTTCTCGCGCGGCAATAATTTCCCTGCAACGGCCGTGCCGCATGGTTTCAACTTCTGGACGCCGGTGACCGATGCGGGCACGCTGACCTGGCTGTATCGCTGGAACGAACATAACGATGCGGACAATCGCCCGCGCCTGCAGGCGTTGTCGCTCAGCCATCAGCCCAGCCCGTGGATGGGCGACCGCCAGACCTTTCAGGTGATGCCGTCGTTGGCCGCCGGCGTGCCGCCAGCCGATCGCAAACAGCGAGCACTGGCGTTTTCGCACGCCAATGAAACTGCGCGTCCCTATCGCTACGCGCTGCAGTTGGACAACGGGATCCAGGCCGAGATCGCACCGACCGACCATGCCGCGCTGTTCCGCTTTCGCTTCCCGGCACAGGGCGATGCCAATCTGGTGTTCGACAATGTGGACGCGCGCGGCGCGCTGCGCCTGGATGCGGCAACACAGACGCTCTCCGGCTACACCGATGTGCGTAGCGGGCTATCGACCGGGGCCACGCGCATGTATGTCTATGCCAGCTTCGACACGCCGTGGAAAACCAGCGGCCTGAGCGATACCGGCCGGCCCACCGGCTGGATCAAGTTCGATCCAGGCAGCACCCGGCAGGTGCAGATGCGCATTGCCACCTCGCTGATCTCGCTGGATCAGGCCAGGCACAACCTGGCCCTGGAAATCGCGCCGCAGGCAACATTCGAGCAGGTTGCCGCGCGTGCGCAGGACGCCTGGGATGCATTGCTGGGACGCCTGGAGGTGCCCGATGCCACCGCCGACCAGAAGACCACGCTGTACTCCAACCTGTACCGCCTGCACCTGTATCCCAACTCCGGCCATGAGAACGTCGGCAGCGCCAGCGCATCGGACTGGCGTTACGCGAGCCAGAGCAGTTGGTCGGACGACAACATCGATGGCAGCGCGGTGCGCAGCTTTGCGCCGATCCGCGATGGCCGGGTCTATGTCAACAACGGCTTGTGGGACACCTTTCGCACCGCGTGGCCGGCGTACGCCTTGTTCGCGCCCGACGATGCCGGTGCGCTGGTGCAAGGCTTTCTGGAGCAGTCGCGCGCGGGCGGCTGGGTGGCGCGCTGGTCGTCGCCCGGCTATGCCGATCTGATGGTCGGCACCAGTTCCGACGTGGCCTTTGCCGATGCCTGGCTCAAGGGCGTGCAGGGCTTCGATCCGCTCGAGGCGTATGTTGCCGCACGCAAGAACGCCACCGTGGTGGCGCCCGACAGGCACGTCGGCCGCAAGGGCATGGCGCGTTCGACCTTTCGCGGTTATGCCGACACCGACACCCACGAAGGCATGTCGTGGTCGATGGAAGGCGCGCTCAACGACTTCGGTATCGCCAACATGGCCGATGCGCTGGCCACGCAGGCGAAAACAGCCACGGCGCGCGAGCGTTACGCGACCGAGGCTGTGTATTTCCGTCACCGCGCGGCGGGCTATTCGGCCTTGTTCGATCCGGCGATCGGGTTCTTCCAGGGCCGCACCCCGGACGGCAACTGGCGCGTGGACGCGGCACGGTACGATCCGCGCGTCTGGGGCCACGATTACACCGAATCCAGCGGCTGGACGTTTGCGTTCACCGCACCGCACGATGGGCAAGGCCTGGCCGCGTTGTATGGAGGACGCGCCGGTCTGGCAGCGAAGCTGGATACGTTCTTCGCCACCCCCGAGACCGCCGAGGCCAGGTTCGCCGGCTCTTACGGCTCCACCATCCACGAAATGACCGAAGCGCGCGACGTGCGCATGGGCATGTACGCGCACAGCAACCAGACCGCGCACCATATCCCGTGGATATACCTGTACGCCGGGCAGCCGTGGAAGACGCAACGCCTGACCCGCGAGATCCTGGCGCGCCTGTACCTGGGCAGCGAGATCGGCCAGGGCTACCCCGGCGATGAGGACAATGGCGAAATGTCGGCGTGGTATCTGTTCGCAGCGATGGGCTTGTATCCGTTGCGCATGGGTACGCCGGACTATGTGATCGGCTCGCCGCTGTTCACGCACGCCAGCCTGCGTTTGCCCAATGGCCGGACGCTGACGGTCAATGCGCCGCAAAATTCGCCGCAAAACGTGTACGTGCAATCGCTCAAGGTCAACGGCAAGCCCTGGCGCAAGACCTGGTTGCCGCATGCAGACCTCGCCAGGGGTGCGACGCTGGACTTCGTCATGGGGCCGACGCCCTCGCGCTGGGGCACCGGGCCGGACGATGCGCCGCCATCGCTGACGCCTGCGGGTGAACGCCCTGCCCCCTTGCGCGATGTGCTCGGAGACACGGCGCGCATCACCCTGGCCGATGGTGGCGATGTCGCTGCGCTGCATGACGACGATGCGGGGACGGTCGCTGCAGTTGCATCGGCATCAGCACTGACGTTCAGCGGCATGGCGCGCGGCACGCCGACGCTCTACACGCTGACCAGCGGCAACGCGGCGATTGCGGCAAGCGGATGGACGCTGGAAGCGCGGACGGCCGATGGTGCCTGGAAGGTGGTCGATCAGCGCCGCGAGGAAACGTTTGACTGGCCATTGCAGACGCGGCCGTTTCGCATTGCCTCCCCGGGTGCGTATGCCGAGTATCGGCTGCGATTCAGCGCACCTGCGAAACTGCAGCTGGCGGAGATCGAGTTGCTGGGGGCTGAGCCCGCGGCGCGTTGAGGCGCCGGTCTCGTATCGCTGATCGCGCTGCTTTCTGCAGGCAGGCGACTGCAGGATGCAGGCACCCGCTCACGCGATCGACGGAATTGCACGGGGCTGCCGGAGCGGGGTTTTACTGCAAGGTCAGCAGCGCTGGTAACCGTCCCCTCACCCCAACCCCAACCCCCGCTCCGCGCGCCGGCCCGCGCTTGCGGCGCGGGCGCTTCAAGGCACGCGTGCCAGTGGCGCGCAAGCAGTGCCTTGTCGCCCCGATGGGAGAGGGGCGTTGGCGCGGCACGTGGGGTGCCGCTAACGGATCGGTCTTTGATGTTTCCCGGTGGGGGATCTCAATCGCTATTTCTTTCGCTGGCGGTCTTCTCGGCATCGCGCTGCCGGCGGATCTGCGCATCCACCGCCGCGATCGCGGTCATGTTCATCACCCGGCGCGAGGTGGCGCTGGTGGTGAGGATGTGCACCGGCTTGGAGATGCCCATCAGGATCGGGCCGATCGCCACGCCGTCGGTGAACACGCGTACCAGGTTGTAGGCGATGTTGGCCGCTTCCAGGTTCGGCAGCACGAACAGGTTGGCGCGGCCCTTGAGCGTGCTGTTGGGCATGATCTGCTTGCGCAGCGCCTCGTCCCAGGCGGTGTCGCCCTGCATTTCGCCGTCGATGTTGAGCTCGGGCTTGCGCTTGAGCAGGGCTTCGCGCACCTGGCGCATCTTCAGCGCATCGCGCGAGTCGTGGCTGCCGAAGTTGGAGTGCGACAGCAGCGCGATATTGGGCTCGATGCCGAACAGCTTGAGGCGGTACGCAGCCTGCAGCGTCGCCTCGACCACCTGCTCGACGGTGGGGTCTTCCTGCACATGCGTGTCCAGGAAGAAGAACACGCCCAGCTGGTTGATCACGCCGGTCATCGCCGAGGTGGAGCTCACCCGCGGCTCCAGCGGAATCACGCTGCGTGCGTAGCCCAGCTTCTTGTGAAAGCGGCCGACCACGCCCGACAGCATCGCATCGGCTTCGCCACGCGCCACCATCACCGCCGCGATCAGGGTCGGACGCGAGCGCATCAGTTCCTTGGCGGCGGTGACGGTCACGCCGCGACGCTCGGTGAGCGCGTGGTAGTACTGCCAGTATTCGTTGAAGCGGGGGTCGTCGAGGATGTTGGTAATCTCGAAATCCACTCCGGCGGTCAGGCGCAGGCCCATGCGCTCGATGCGCGCCTCGATGACGTCCGGGCGGCCGATCAGGATCGGGAACGCCAGGCCTTCGTCGACGACGTTCTGCACCGCGCGCAGCACCACTTCCTCTTCGCCCTCGGCATACACCACGCGCTGCTTGTCGGCGCGCGCGCGGTCATAGACCGGCTTCATCATCAGGCTGGTGCGGTAGACGAACTGGCCGAGCTTGTCGCGGTAGGCCTCCATGTCGGTAATCGGGCGCGTGGCCACGCCCGAATCCATCGCCGCCTGCGCAACGGCGGACGACAGCTCCACCAGCAGGCGCGGGTCCAGCGGACGCGGAATCAGGTATTCCGGGCCGAAGCTCGGGGTCTCGCCGCCGTAGGCCGCGCCCAGGTCGGAGGCCTCGCGCCGCGCCATCGCCGCAATCGCCTTGACGCAGGCGATCTTCATTTCCTCGTTGATGCCGGTGGCGCCCACGTCCAGCGCGCCGCGGAACAGGTAAGGGAAGCACAGCACGTTGTTGATCTGGTTCGGGTAGTCCGAACGGCCGGTGCCGATGATGCAATCCGGACGCACCGCCTTGGCCGCTTCCGGGGTGATTTCCGGGTTGGGATTGGCCAGCGCGAAGATCACCGGCTGGCGCGCCATGCTGGCGACCATCTCCGGCTTGAGGATGCCGGCCGCCGACAGGCCCAGGAAGATGTCCGCACCCTCGACGATCTCGGCCAGGGTGCGCTTGTCGGTGTCGCGCGCGTAGCGCTGCTTGTCCGGGTCCAGGTCGGTGCGGCCGGTGTGGATCACGCCGTCGCGGTCCAGCGCCAGGATGTTCTCCGGCTTCAGGCCCAGCGAGACCAGCATGTTGACGCAGGAGATGCCGGCCGCGCCCATGCCGGTGGTGGCCAGCTTGACCTCTTCGATCTTCTTGCCGGTGACCACCAGCGCGTTGAGCACGGCGGCACCGACGATGATCGCGGTGCCATGCTGGTCGTCATGGAACACCGGGATGTTCATGCGCTCGCGCAGCTTGCGCTCGACGATGAAGCACTCCGGCGCCTTGATGTCTTCCAGATTGATGCCGCCGAAGGTCGGCTCCAGGCTGGCGATGATGTCGACCAGCTTGTCCGGGTCGTTCTCGTTGATCTCGATGTCGAACACGTCGATGCCGGCGAACTTCTGGAACAGCACGCCCTTGCCTTCCATCACCGGCTTGGAGGCCAGCGGGCCGATGTTGCCCAGGCCCAGCACCGCGGTGCCGTTGGTGATCACCGCCACCAGATTACCGCGCGCGGTGAGCTCGCTGGCCTGGGTGGGTTCCTCGACGATCGCCTCGCAGGCGAAGGCCACGCCCGGCGAATACGCCAGCGACAGATCGCGCTGGGTCAGCATCGGCTTGGTCGCGGTGACCTTGATCTTGCCGGCCGGCTGCTGGCGGTGGTAGTCGAGGGCGGCCTGTTTGAAGTCGTCGTTGGACATCGGCTGTGTGGGTCTCGAAGGCGCAGGAGGGCTGAATTCTACCCTCCTGCCTGAACAAGGGCCTGTCGCGCAGCTGTCGGCGTGGCAGGAAGATCGCAGGCTGCAGCGCGTCGTGCGCGGCGGCCAGGGTGGGCTGGAAGCGGAAACGGCCCTGCACCCCGCCGGCAGCGCCGACGGAATACAGGGCCGTAGGAAGCATCAGCGTGCGCTGATCGGGGCGACGACGTCGGTCGAGGCCACCGGTGCCTGCAACGGCGGCGAGCCGCCATCCAGCACCAGCTTGAGCTGGTCGCGGTCCAGCGCATTTTCCCAACGCGACACCACCACGGTGGCAACCGCGTTGCCGATGAAGTTGGTCAGCGAGCGGCACTCGCTCATGAAGCGGTCCACGCCCAGGATCAGCGCCATGCCGGCCACCGGCACGTCCGGCACCACCGACAGCGTGGCGGCCAGGGTGATGAAGCCGGCGCCGGTCACGCCGGCCGCGCCCTTGGAGCTGAGCATTGCCACCGCCAGCAGGGTGATCTGCTGGCCCAGGCTCAGGTCCACATTGGTGGCCTGGGCGATGAACAACGCGGCCAGGGTCATGTAGATGTTGGTGCCATCGAGATTGAACGAGTAGCCGGTCGGCACCACCAGGCCCACCACCGACTTCTCGCAGCCGGCCTTCTCCATCTTCTCCATCAGCGACGGCAGCGCCGACTCCGACGAGGAGGTCCCCAGCACCAGCAGCAGTTCGGCCTTGAGGTAGCGGATCAGCTTGAGCACCGAAAAGCCGCACAACCGGCACACGATGCCCAGGATCACCAGCACGAAGAACAGCGAGGTCAGGTAAAACGACCCCACCAGCCAGGCCAGGTTGACCAGCGATTCCACGCCGTACTTGCCGATGGTGAAGGCGATCGCACCGAACGCACCGATCGGCGCGGCCTTCATCAGCATGTGCACCAGGCGGAACACCGGCGCGGTCAGCGCTTCCAGGAAGCTCAGCACCGGGCGGCCACGCTCGCCGACCAGGGCCAGCGCGATCCCGAACAGCACCGCCACGAACAGCACCTGCAGGATGTTGCCATCGACGAAGGCGCTGACCAGCGTGGCCGGGATGATGTCCATCAGGAAGCCGACCAGGCTCAGCTCGTGCGACTTCTGCACGTAGGTATTGACCGCGCTCTGATCCAGCTCGGCCGGGTTGATGTTCATGCCGGCGCCGGGCTGCACCACGTGCGCCACGATCATGCCCACGATCAACGCCAGCGTGGAGAAGAACAGGAAGTAGGTCATCGACTTGGCGAAGACCCGGCCCACCGTCTTGAGGTGGGTCATGCCGGCGATGCCGGTGACGATGGTCAGGAAGATCACCGGGGCGATGATCATCTTCACCAGCTTGATGAAGGCATCGCCCAGCGGCTTCAGGCTTTCGGCGAAGGCCGGCTCGAAGTGGCCCAGCAGGGCACCCAGGACGATCGCCACCACCACCTGGAAATACAGCTGACGGTAAAACGGGACGGGCGCCGGCAAGGGGCCGGCAGGCTTGCTAATGTGCATGACGCCACTCCGAGGGAACATAGAGGGTGCCTGAGCAGGTACCCGGTGCGGGCATTCTGGCCGTACGTCACAGCCCGAGCCGATAGCCCATTGGTACTACGCACTGTCCCCGGGCTGAACGTCGCCTTACACTTCAGCCGCGCCACCACCGGCCGTTAATTCCGTTTAACGCAGACACCGATTCCTGTGTTGTTGGCCGTCCGGAACCTGCGCGCTTGCTGAAGCTGTTCAGTGCGACCGCCATGGCAGAACGCCCGGCCCCTTCTCCTTGCCGAAGACCACACCTATGCGCCTCAATCCGCTCGTTCTCGCGTTGGCCATCGCCGCCGCGCCCGCTGCCGCCAATGCGGCCACCTCGCTGGAAAACTGGCCCACCAAGTACACCTTCGGGGATGGCACCGAGCTCGGCCTGACCGGCAACTATGCCTACGACGACAACAACTTCTCCGGCGACGACCGCCTGGAAGACCGCACCGACTTCCGCCGCAAGGAATTCGGCGCCACCCTCAAGAAGAAGGGCGTCTACGACGCCATGGTGTATTTCGACTTCGAGTCCAAGCTGTGGCTGGACGTGTTCTTCCGCGTCGAGACCAAGGCGCTGTTCGGCCAGGACTACGGTCGCGTGCGGATGGGCTACATGAAGGTGCCGGTGGGCCTGGAAGCGGTGCAGAGCTCGCGTGCTGGCAGCTTCATGGAACTGGGCCTGCCGATCCAGGCGGTGTTCCAGGGCCGTCGTACCGGCGTGGAATGGACGCTGGAGCGCCAGCAGTACCTGCTGCAGGCCGGCGCCTACGGCGGCAAGGACCTGCAGGGCGACAACCCGGGCACCACCCAGGCCGTGCATGCCGCCTGGACCCCGTTCAAGGCCGAAGGCAACGTGCTGCACCTGGGCCTGGCCGGTTCGGTGGAAAACCCGCGCGGCTTCAGCGACGGCCGCGGCGTGTCGTTCAGCCCGCGCGTGCGCCTGCGTGCCCGCCCGGAAGCCGGCCTGACCGACGTGCGCCTGATCGACACCGGCACCATTCTCGATGTGGACCACGTGATCCGCGCCGGCGTGGAAGCGGTGTGGATCCACGGCCCGTTCTCGCTGCAGAGCGAAGCGCTGCGCGCCGAGGTGGCGCGTAACGACAACCTGCCGCATTACATCGCGCAGGGCCAATACCTCTATGGCACCTGGACGCTGACCGGCGAGTCGCGCAGCTATGCCGGCGGCGTACCGGGCAACATCAAGCCGGCGCACGACTACGGCGCGGTCGAGCTGACCGCCCGCTACAGCCGCCTGGATCTGGAAGACAACCGCGTCAGCGGCGGGCGCCAGCACGACACCACCATCGGCGCCAACTGGTACCTCACCAGCCACTTCAAGATGCAGGCCAACTACAGCTGGGTGGATGCCACGCGCAACGGCGTGCATGAAACCCCGCATGTGATGGAGCTGCGCGCGCAGGTGCAGTTCTAAGCCTTATCGCGCAACGCTGACCCAGGCCTGGTCGGCCGCGGCTTGGCTTCGGTTGACCGCTTCAACGCGGCAACCTGGCCGCTCACGCAGCATGCAGCCCACTGCGGCCGCTTCCTTCCGGGGATGCGGCCGCAGTTGTTTTTGGAGGCGCCGTGGCGGCGATGGCTGCACGATGCATCGGCGCACCGCCATACTTGTCGGCATGTACGCCTCGCAACGCCGCCGTCTGCTGCTCACCCTGACCATCGTGTTGGGCGGCATGCTGGTGGCCATGCTGGCGGCCGGGCATTTTGTCGAACAGAACGCCCTGCACGAGGAAAGTGCCACCGTGCGGCGCCAGCTGCGCCTGTACGCGCAGGCCCTGCAGCAACGCATCGATCGCTATCGCACGCTGCCGCAGATCCTGGCGCTGGACCCGGAACTGCGCGCGGCCGTTTCCGGCCCGCTGTCGCCCGCGCAGGTAGAGCGGCTCAATCGCAAACTCGAGCGCGCCAACAATGTCACCCAATCCTCCACGCTGACGCTCATCAACCGCGACGGCATTGCGCTGGCTGCCAGCAACTGGCGCGCAGCGCGCAGCAACGTGGGCGTGGACTACGCCTTCCGCCCGTATTACCAGCAGGCATTGGCCAACGGCAGCGGCAGTTTCTACGGCATCGGCATGACCACCAGCGAACCGGGCTACTTCCTGTCGCAGGCCATCGTCGATGCCGGCGGCCAGGTGCAGGGCGTGGTGGTGATCAAGATCGCGCTGGCCGCGCTGGAACGCGAATGGCTGCAAACCCCGGACATCGTGCTGGCCTCCGACGCGCATGCGGTGGTGTTCCTGGCCAGCCGCCCGCAGTGGCGCTACCGCATGCTGGCCCCGCTGAGCCTGCGCGACCGCAGCGAATTGCGCAGCACCCGCCAGTACGCCGACCAGGGCCTGCTGCCGCTGCGGCGCCGGCTGATCGAGCAGACCGGCAACGGTGGCGTGCTGGCCGAGGTCAGCGACCCACCGCTCGCCGGCCCGGTGCTGTGGCAGACCCTGGAGGTGCCCGAAAGCGGCTGGCGCCTGCATCTGCTGCACGACACCCGCGCCAGCGCAGCGGCCGGCCGCGCCGCGGCGATTGCCGCGGCCGGTGCGTGGTTGGCACTGGCCTTGCTGTGGTTGTTCGTGCAGCAGCGGCGGCGCCTGTCCGCGTTGCGTCAGCGCAGCCGGCACGAGCTGGAAACGCTGCTGCAACAACATGCCGAAGAACTGCGTACCGCGCAGGATGGCGTGGTCACCGCCGCGCAACAGGCCAACGCCGGTCTGAGCCGCAGTCTGGAACACCTGCCGCAGGGCGTGGTGGTGATCGACGAGGCGCTCAATCTGGTGGCGTGGAATTCGCGCTATGTGGAGCTGTTCCGCTTCCCGCCCGAACTGCTGAAGATCGGCCGGCCGATCGAAGACCTGTTCCGCTTCAACGCACGCCGCGGCCTGCTCGGACCGGGGCCGATCGAAGCGGCGATCGAACGCCGCCTCAATCATCTGCGCAGCGGCAAACCGCATATGCGCGAGAGCGAAAAGGAAGACGGCACCGTGCTGGAAATCCGCGGCAATCCGCTGCCCGATGGCGGATTCGTCACCAGCTATGCCGACATCACCAGTTACAAGAACGCCGCGCGCGAGCTGCGCTCGCTGGCCGATGCACTGGAACACCGCGTGGCCGAACGGACCCGCGACCTGGCCGCGGCCAAGCGCGAGGCCGAGAGCGCCAATCGCTACAAGACCCGCTTCGTCGCCTCGGCCGTGCACGACCTGCTGCAACCGCTCAACGCCGCGCGCATGTTCGTCTCGGTCCTGCGCGGACAGGTGGGCGAGCCCGGCAGCGCGCGCGTGGTCGACAACATCGAAGGCGCGCTCGCCGCGCAGGACGCCATCCTCAACAGCCTGCTGGACATCTCGCGGCTGGAGGCCGGCAGCCTGAAGACCCAGGTGCGCGATTTCGCCATCGCCCCGCTGCTGGAAACGCTGGCCCGCGAGTTCGGCATCCTGGCTGAAGACCGCGGCCTGGTGCTGGACTGGGTGCCCACGTCCGCGGTGGTGTTGAGCGATGAAAACCTGCTGCGGCGCATCCTGCAGAACTTCCTGTCCAACGCCATCCGTTACACCCCGCGCGGGCGGGTGCTGATCGGTTGCCGTCGTCGCGGCGGCTGGCTGCGCATCGAGGTGCACGACCAGGGGCCCGGCATTCCCGAGGCCTTGCAGGAAGAGATCTTCGAAGAATTCCGGCGCCTGGACGACGGCGTGGCCAACGACCGCGGCGCCGGCCTGGGCCTGGCCATCGTCGAGCGCATCGGCCGGCTGCTCGGCCACCGCATCGGCCTGCGCTCCTCGCTGGGCAGCGGCAGCGTGTTTTCGGTGACCGTGCCGCTGGGCGAACGCGCGGCCATCGTCAGGCAATTGCCGCCGCCAACCACCACCACCGCAGAAAACGCCAACGACCCGATCCTGCACGGCTGCCGCGTGTGGTGCGTAGACGACGACCCGCGCGTGTGCGAGGCCAGCCGTGCCCTGCTGGAACGCTGGGAATGCCGCGTGGACTTCGCCGGCGGACCCGATGAGGCATTGGCCGCCGCCAGCCCCGACGAGGTGCCGGAGCTGCTGTTACTGGATGTGCGCATGGGCGAGCACTACGGCCCCATGCTGCTGCCGCAGCTGGTGCAACGCTGGCAACGCGAACCGCGCGTGATCCTGGTCACCGCCGAACCCGACCCGGCGCTGCGCGAACACGCGCTCGACCTGGGCTGGGGATTCCTGACCAAGCCGGTGCGCCCGCCCGCGCTGCGCGCACTGGTCACCCAGATGTTGTTGCGGCGCGGATAGGTTGCCCGGCTGCCGGCACGGCATGCGGCCTAGCAGTTGATGCAGAGCGGAAGCACACGCGCTGCTCAGGACCGATCTGCGCATCGGCAGCTCGAGACAGCGTTCGTTTCTACGCCCTGGATCGATAAACGCCCACGCCTCGCGGACTCCCTGCATGCACCTGCTGCATGCCACGTTCGTCGCATCGCCGCCAGGTCGAGTCGAGCATTGCTCCGGGGCGGGTTGATGTTCAACGCGCATCAGTCGATGAGAAAGCAGCAATTATCAATGCCGGCCCGCTCCACCAGAATCGATCGCCTCACCTATCAGACGCACGTGCATACCTATCGTGGAGGGCGATCTATGCAGACTTCGAACCTTGAGGCAACGCGGCAGTCGAAACTGGGGATGGTGCTGAGGGTGACCTCGGGCAACTTCCTCGAGCAGTTCGACTTCTTCCTGTTTGGTTTCTACGCAACCCAGATCGCCGCGGTGTTCTTCCCGGCGAGCAACGAATTCGCCTCGCTGATGATGACCTTCGCAGTGTTTGGCGCAGGCTTTCTGATGCGCCCGCTGGGCGCGGTGATCCTGGGCGCCTACATCGACGATGTCGGCCGCCGCAAGGGCTTGATCGTCACCCTGGCGATCATGGCCAGCGGCACGGTGCTGATCGTGCTGGTGCCGGGCTATGCCAGCATCGGTTTGTGGGCACCGGCACTGGTGCTGCTCGGACGGCTGCTGCAGGGCTTCTCGGCGGGTGCCGAAATGGGCGGTGTGTCGGTGTATCTGGCCGAGATGGCCACGCCGGGGCGGCGCGGCTTCTATGCCAGTTGGCAGTCGGCCAGCCAGCAGGTGGCCATCGTCGCCGCGGCCGCCATCGGCTATGCGCTCAACCAGCTGATGCCGCCGCAGGATCTGGCGCAGTGGGGCTGGCGGATTCCCTTCGCCATCGGTTGCGTCATCATCCCCTTCATCTTTTTGCTGCGGCGGCGCCTGGAAGAGACTGCGGAATTCGCGCAGCGCACCCAGCGGGTGACGATGAAGCAGGTGATGCGCGGGCTGGCGAACAATGCCGGCACCGTGATTGCCGGCGGCTTGATGGTGGCGCTGACGACGACCGCGTTCTATCTGATCACCGTGTACGCACCGACATTCGGCAAGAGCGTGCTCAAGCTCAGCACCGGCGACGCCTTGATCGTGACGCTGCTGGTGGGCATCTCCAACTTCCTCTGGCTGCCGATCGGCGGCGCGCTCAGCGACCGCTTCGGCCGCAAGCCGTTGCTGGTGACCATGGCGGTGGTGTGCGCACTGAGCGCCTATCCGGTGCTCGCGTTCCTTGCATCCGCACCGAGCTTTGCGCACATGTTGCAGGCGCTGCTGTGGCTGTCCTTCCTCTACGGTATCTACAACGGTGCCATGATTCCCGCGCTTACCGAACTGATGCCGGCGCATGTGCGGGTGGCGGGCTTCTCGCTCGCCTACAGCCTGGCCACGGCAGTCTTTGGCGGGTTTACGCCGGTGATGTCGACCTGGCTGATCCATGTCAGCGGCGACAAGGCGGCCCCTGGGTACTGGTTGGTGTTCGCGTCGGTGTGCGCACTGTTGGCGACGCTGTTCCTGTATCGCCGGCATGGCAACGCAGCGGCAGCGACCGGCCTCGATACGGCTGCGGGAGCGGCGAAATGATGCGGGCTCTCTGGAAAAAATTGCTCGCTGCGGTTGTCACCACGGCCCTGCTGTCGCCGGCCGCAGCCGCGCAGGATCTGACCGTGATGACCTCCGGCGGTTTCACTGCCGCCTTCGAACGTCTGGCGCCGCAGTACAGCAGGCAGACCGGGGTGACGGTTGCGACACTGCACGGCCCTTCGATGGGACAGACGCCGCAAGCCATTCCCAACCGGCTTGCGCGTGGCGAGCATGCCGATGTGGTGATCATGGTGGGCAGCGCGCTGCAGAAATTGATCGATGCAGGACTGGTGGATCCGGCATCGCGGGTGGAGCTGGCCGATTCCCGGATCGGCATGGTGGTGCGCAGTGGCGCACCCAAGCCGAAGATCGATACCGTCGAGCAGTTCAAACACGCGTTGCTGCAGGCCGATTCCGTTGCCTATTCCGACAGCGCCAGTGGCGTCTATATCGAGACCACGCTGTTCAAGCAGCTGCAGATCCAGAGCCCGATGATGGCCAAGAGCCGCAAGATCGAACGCATCCCGGTGGGCTCGGTGGTGGCCGACGGCAGTTATCAGTTGGGCTTTCAGCAGATGGCCGAACTGCTCCCGGTGGCAGGCGTGGATGTTGTCGGCAAGATCCCCGAACCGCTGCAGTCGATCACGCGCTATGCGGCGGGTGTGCCGGTCAACGCGGATCATCCCGCAGCGGCCAGGCGCCTGCTTGCCTACCTGCAGTCGGGTGACGCGCAGGCGGTTGCGCGCGCGACCGGCCTGGATCCGGTCTCACCGTGAGCGCGCGGGCATCCGTCGCACCAGTTCCGCCAGCTCGAGCGCAGTCGGTGTCAGCGTCCGCCCACGGCGTTTGAGGATCCCCACGTTGCGCAACACCTCCGGTTCGACCAGCGGCACCGCCGCCAGCACCGGATGCGGGCCGGAGGGCATGGCGATCGAAGGAACGGCGGCAATGCCGACGCCGGCCTCCACCAAGCCCAGCAATGTAGTGACGTGGCGGGTTTCGCAGATGCTCGGCTGCTCCGGCGTGAATGCAGACAGCGCCCGGTCCAGCACCAGCCGGTTGCCCGAGGTCTTGTCGAGCGTGATGTAGTCATGGCCATAGGCTTCCTGCCAGCTGACCTGCTCGCGTCCGGACAGGGGATGGTCCCGGCGGCAGGCGATCACATAGCGCTCCTGCAGCAACGGCTCGAACTCGACCTCCGGTGCCAGGTTGCCGCTGAAGCTGACGCCGAAATCCGCCTCGCCGGAGGCCACTGCCGCACTGACGTGACTGGCGCTGCCATCGAACAGCCTGATGCGAATCTTCGGAAACAGCTGATGCAGCCCGTGAATCGCCTGGGGCATGAAGTAGTACGCCGCAGACGGCACGCACGCCACGGTCACCGTGCCCATCCGGCTGGATCCGGCATCGCCGATGCTCATCAACGCCATGTCCAGGTCGTCGAGCATGCGCTCGACCTGCGGCATGAACGCCTGCCCGACCGTGGTGAGCGCGACCTTGCGCGTGGTGCGCTCGAACAGCTTGACGTTCAACGCCGACTCGAGCTTGTCGATCCGGCGGCTGAGCGCCGGCTGGGTGATGCGGATGCGTTCGGCAGCGCGGCGGAAGCTGCCGTTTTCGGCAACGGCACGGAATGCCTGTAGATCGTTGAGGTCGAATTTGATGGTCACGATGCCGCGGCTGCGATGTTCGATGGCGGTCGCCATAGCATAGACAGTTGCCTGCTGCACTGCGTGCGCAGACGCCTGCAGACGCGGCGCGCGCGGCTTGCAACATTCGTGCAGGCGGTCATCGCCGCAGGAATGCACACGCCTGTTTCCGACGCAGGTGATACCTGCACGCGCGGCGCATGGCTCGGGCATCGCCGCGATGCTGCCAACGCGCGCATTCGCAGCGCACGACGCTGCGGCATGCCCAGCGTGGCGGCGCTCGCGCCTGCTAGAATGGCGATAATGATTCCCATTTAATCTTCACCTTTTGCGTTGCCGTGCATATGCTGCGTATGTGCCGACCGCGCCTTGGAGTTCCTTGCCCGATGAAGTCTCCCGTCTCCGGATCGGCCGGCATGCCGTTCGTTGCCACCTTCTGCCTGCTCGCCTCTGCCACCGCGTCCGCGCAATCGGACGTCACCGACACGCTGGACACCGTGGTGGTCGCCGCCTCGCGCTCCAACATGACCGTGGCCGAATCGCCGCAGACGGTGTTGATCATCGACAAGGCGCAGATCCAGCAGCAGCTGACGATCTCCAGCAACTCCTCCGACCTGCTCGCCAACCTGATTCCCTCGTACACGCCCAGCCGCGGCAAGATGAATGGCAGCGGCGAAACCCTGCGCGGGCGCACGCCGTTGATCCTGATCGACGGCGTGCCGCAGTCCAATCCGATCCGCCCCACCGGGCGCGAAGCGCACACCATCGACTATGCGATGGTCGAGCGCATCGAAGTCATCCAGGGCGCCAATGCCATCAACGGCCTGGGCGCCACCGGCGGCACCATCAACATCATCACCCGGCGCCCACAGGACGGCTCGTTGAACCAGCACATCGACGTGCAGGCCACCGCACCTACCTCCGAAACGCGTGCGGAAACCACCAGCGTCGAGACCCGCTACCGCGTGGACGGCCGCTCGGACAGGCTCGATTATCTGTTCTCGGCCAGCTACAGCGACCAGGGCCTGTATGTGGATGGACAAGGCCGGCCGATCGGCGCCGACAACACCCAGGGCGACCTGATGACGTCCAAGAGCTACGACGTGCTGGCCAAGCTCGGCTACGCGCTCACCGACACCCAGCGCCTGAGCGTCAGCGTCAACCGCTACCGCATCAAGAACGACAATGACTACATCGGCGTCGCCGGCAACCGCGCGCAAGGCCTGCCCACCAGCTCGGTGCGCGGCACCCCGCAAGGCACCGCGCCCTGGAACGATGTGCTGACCTCCAGCCTGTCGTACACCCATGACGATCTGGCCGGCATGCAGCTGAGCGTGATGGTGTTCAACCAGGAATTCGAAGGGCTGTTCGGTGCCGACAACTCGTCCACGTTTCAGGACCCGCGCATCGCCCCGGTCGGCACCTTGTACGACCAATCGCGTTCGGTCGCCTCCAAGTGGGGCAGCAAGATCAGCCTGACCAGGGACGACCTGCTCGACCGCCGGCTCAAGCTCACCGGCGGCGTCGACCTGCTGGCCGACACCGGCAAGCAGGATCTGTACGGCACCGGGCGGACATATGTCCCCGAGTCGGACTACCGCAATCTGTCGCTGTTCGTGCAGGGCGAATACAAGCTGCTGCCCACGCTGACCCTGCATGCCGGCGTGCGCCGCGAAGAAGCCGAGTTGCAGATCGACAGCTACCAGACGCTGTGGCGCTACAACCGGGTCGCTGTCGAAGGCGGCACGCTCGACTTCAACCAGACCCTCTACAACACCGGCCTGGTCTACACGCCGCTCGAGGGTGTGAGCTTTTTCACCAGCTATTCCGAAGGCTTCGGCATGCCGGACGTGGGCCGCGTGCTGCGCGCGATCAACACGCCGGGCACGCGCGTGGCCAGCCTGAGCACGCTGGAGCCGATCCTGACCAAGAGCGTGGAAGCGGGCACCCGCCTCACGCGCGGCGCCTTCGACGCGGACCTGAGCTACTTCCAGTCCAACTCGGACCTGGGCACGCGCGTGGTTCCGATCAACGGCGCCTTCATGATGAGCCGCGAAAAGACCCGCGTGCAGGGCGTGGACGCCAGCCTGGGCTATCGCCTGGATGCGGCACATCGCCTGCGCCTGTCCTATGCCTACACCCGTGGCCGCTACGACAGCGATAACGATGGGCAGCTGGACGCACGCCTGGATGGGCTCAACGTGGCGCCCAACCGGGTGATCGCTTCGTGGTCGGCGCAGTGGACGCCGAAGTTCTCCTCGTTCGTGCAGGCCCAGCATGCCTTCAGCCAATCCTTCGACGAGGCCGACAAGCGCTTCAGCGGCTACACGCTGGTGGATGCGACCTTCAACTACGCGTTGCCGCGTGGCGCAGTGCGCATGGGTGTGTCCAACCTGTTCGACAAGCAGTACATCACCTACTACTCGCAATCGGCCCTGGTCGAACCGCTGCGCTACTTCGCCGGGCGCGGCCGCACCATCACGCTGGGCTATTCGCTGGATTTCTGATGGCGTGGCGTGATTGTCAGCAGCGCGCGCGATACGCCTGCGCACGCGTGCCGCTGCGCATGGATGCCGATTCGTCGCGTCGTTTAGATGCAGTCAACAGCCTAGGCGGTCGAGGGCGCGGAGCCCTCGCCGCTTGCGGGACACGCCGTGAATCCGTCCGTGGAGGCTCGGTGGCGGCATCCATGCCGCCACACGGTCCCGCAAGCGGCAAGGACACCGCACAAACAGTTTGCTGGCTGTTTTATTGAAAGCCATGCGCACCAATCAACTCGACTGGTCCTTGCCGGCCCACCGTCGCGGGACCTTACGCGGCATGGATGCCGCGTAAGAGCCTACATGGACGTACTTGCGGCGTGTCCCGCGAGGGTGGGCGGGCAAGGGCCCTGCAACGAAGTCGCAGACATCAGCGTCTTGGTCGCTCAATCGCCTCCCAGTAGCGCGCATTCCTGCGTGACGATGCCGAGGTGACGATCCGGACGATCGGGCAAGGATGCCGGATCACCAGGCTCACGCCGACCCGGCGGCCCGCGGCACAGTGCATCGCAACACGCACAACGCCACTACCGGGAGACACACCGCATGAGTCAGACACTGTCGCTGGACCACTATCGCCTGCTCGGCCGCTCCGGACTGCGCGTCTCGC
Source organism: Xanthomonas sp. WHRI 6108 (assembly GCF_040202385.2). Taxonomy (NCBI): domain Bacteria; kingdom Pseudomonadati; phylum Pseudomonadota; class Gammaproteobacteria; order Lysobacterales; family Lysobacteraceae; genus Xanthomonas; species Xanthomonas sp. WHRI 6108. The sequence goes on from NZ_CP168198.1 coordinate 3,833,217, forward strand.
CACTGTCGCTGGGCACCATGACCTTCGGCGAAGACTGGGGCTGGGGCGCGGACGCGGACGAAGCCAGGCGCATCTTTGATGCGTATGCCGACCGCGGCGGCAATTTCATCGACACCGCGGTCAACTACACCAACGGCGGCTCCGAGCGCATCCTCGGCGCGCTGCTCAAGCACCGCCGCGAGCACTTCGTGCTGGCCACCAAGTTCACCATGGCGCGCGATCCGGACAACATCAACGCCGGCGGCAATCATCGCCTCAACCTGATCCGCTCGGTGGAGACCAGCCTGCGCCAGCTCGACACCGACCGCATCGACCTGCTGTACCTGCACGCCTGGGATTTCACCACCTCGCCGGAGGAAGTGATGCGCGGGATGGAGCATCTGGTGCAGTCGGGCAAGGTGCTCTACCTCGGCATCTGCAACACCCCGGCCTGGCGGGTGGCGCAGTTGCAGACATTGGCCGACCTGCGTGGCTGGTCGCCGCTGGTGGCGCTGCAGATCGAATACAGCCTGGTCGAGCGCAGCGTCGAACACGAGTTGCTGCCGATGGCACGCGAGCTGGGCCTGGGCGTGTTGCCATGGTCGCCGCTGGGCGGTGGCATCCTGACCGGCAAGTACAGCCGCGCCGATCTCTCCGACGACAACGCAGCCGAGGTCTCGACCAGCCGCAAGGGCGTGATCGCCTCGACCGGGCATCTCAATGCACGCTCGCTGGAGATCGCCGATGCGGTCGGTGCGGTCGCCGAGGAACTGGGTGCCTCGCGCTCGCAGGTGGCACTGGCCTGGACCTTGCGCAATCCGGCCGTGGTCTCGCCGGTGATGGGCGCGCGCACGCTGCAGCAGGCCGAGGACAACTTCGGTGCGCTGGAAATCGTCTTGAGCGATGAACACCTGGCTCGACTGGATCGGATCAGCGCGCTGGCGCCGATCTTTCCGGAGCGTTTCATCGGCCGGCCGATGGCGCAGCAGCTCATCTACGGCACCTACAAGGTGCAGTTACGCAGTTGATGGATACATCGCCGACGGACGATCCGTCGGCAGCGATGCACTGCCTCACGTGCAATGATCTTTCACCGACAACGGCACGACCGATCAATCCGTCGCGTCATCGCGCGTTTGCATCGCCGTTCTGCAAGGCGCTGCGTCCCAGCACGTCATCGTCATCGCAAAACACGATGCAGCACACGATCACCAGGAGCGATCAGCCCTCGCCTTCCGGCTCCAGCGCCTTGACCAGCACTGCCGCCTGCGTGCGGCTGTAGCAATCCAGCTTCTTCAGGATGGCGGTGACGTGCACCTTGACAGTGTTCTCGGCCAGCCCGAGTTCGTGCGCGATCTGCTTGTTGAGCAGGCCGTCGGCCAGGCTCAGCAGCACGCGGAACTGTTGCGGGGTGAGCTGGGCGAGCTTGGAGGCCAGTTGCGCGTCGGCCTCCGAGCGCTCGGCGGTCATCGGCGGGAACCAGGTGCCGCCCTCCAGCACGCTGGCCACCGCAGTGCCGATCGATTCGGCCGGGGTGGATTTGGGAATGAAGCCGGCCGCGCCGAACTGCTGCGCGCGCCGGATCACGCGTGGGTGATCGTTGGAGGAGATCACCACCACCGGGATGTCCGGATGCTCGCCACGCACGTGCAGCAGTGCCGAGAAGCCGCGTGCGCCGGGCATCGCCAGGTCCAGCAGCACCAGCTCGGCCTGGGGGTGCGAGCGCAGCATCGCGCTCAGCGTGACGGCGCTGGAGGCCTCCACCACGTCGGCTTGCGGCAGGGTCTGCTGCAGCACATGGATCACGGCGGCACGGAACAACGGGTGGTCGTCGGCGACGAGGATGGTGAGATCGGCCATGCGCCAAGTCTGGCACATGGCTGTGTCGGTTTCCCGCGTCCGGGCATCCATCCCCGCCTCGCTACGCGGGCATCCGGCCTGCCGGGCAGCCAGCATGGGCGTGGAAATCGCCGCCTCCATGCCCTGCACGCCAAGGCCGGCAGCGCGCGCCGCGCCGGCAAACAATCGTTATTGCTCGCCTAGCGCGGCGGCTGCGTGCTGGCCCGCCAGGCATCCAGGAACTGCCGGCGTTTGAGCTTGTCCAGATACACCAGCAGGCCGGGGCCAAGCGGGATCGGCCGGAACGGCGGCTGCGCCGAGCCGCCACGGCCGCCGGCGGCCGGCAGGATAGGCATCAGCCGCGCCTCGCGCGAGAGCACCTGCTGGCCGCGCGGCGAGAGCAGGTAATCCAGGAACCTGCGCGCCTCCGGCGCGTGCGGTGCAGTCCTGGGGATCACCGCAGTGCGCAAGGCTACCAGCGTGTAGTCCTGCGGCTGCACGATGCCCAGCGGCGCGCCGGCGTCGATGCGCGTCTGCGCGTAGGAGCCGAGCACGTTGTAGGCCAGCAGCAGCTCGCCACGGCTGACGCGGTCGAGCAAGGTGCCGGTGCGTTCTTCCAGCCTGACCTGGTTGGCCCCCAACGCGGCCAGCAACGCGCCGGCAATGCTGCCGACCTGCCCGTCCTGGGTGGCGAACAGATAGCCCACGCCGCTGCGCTCGACATCGTAGGTGCCAACCCGGCCGCGCAGCGGCGCGTCGGGCGCGCGCAGCAAGGCCAGCAACTGCCGGCGTGTGCGCGGCACCCGCGCGGCCGCCAGCTTGCGTGTGTTGTAGACGATCGCCACCGGCTCGTAGCTGATGCCGAACACTTCGTGCCGCCACTGCGCCCAGGCCGGCAACGCTTCGGTCTGCGCGGAGCGATGCGCGAGCGCGTGGCCGTCGTTCACCAGCTTGGTCTGCAGGTCCATGCTGGCGCTGATCAGCATGTCGGCGGCAGGCGTGGCCTTGCCCGGATGCAGATAGCGCTCGTAGATATCCCAGGCAATCACGTCCTCGTAGATCACCTCGGTGCCCGGATGCAGGCGCTGGTAGTCCTGGATGACCGCACCGAACACTTCCAGATCGGTGGAGCCTTGCACGCGTAATTGCGCCTGCTTCGGGCCGTGCGCGGGAAACACCCGCACATCGCCGGGCGCGGCGCGCGCAACAACCGGCGCCAGCAAGACCACCATCAGCAACAGCACGCGCATCACCGCGTCCCTCCAGGAAAATGCAACGAGGCGATCAGCCCGCCACCGACGCGGTTGCTCAGATCGATGCGCCCGCCGTGCGCTTCGACCACGCGCTTGACGATGGCCAGCCCCAGCCCCGCGCCGCCGGCCGGCGCATCCGGCCCGCGGACGAAACGCTCGAACACGCGCTCGGCTTCGGCGGCGGGAATGCCGGGGCCATGATCGGCGATGGTCAGCACGTGATGGCTGCCGTCGCTGGTGAGCGCCACCTGCAACGGCGCCCCGGCACCGTATTTGCAGGCGTTGTCGATCAGGTTCTTCAGCGCCTCGCGCAGCAGCAATGCATCGCCGCGCAATAGCGCCGGTTGCGGGTCGATCGCCAGGTGCACGCGCGGTGCGCCGTCGCTGCGCGGCAAGGCCTCGTGCAAGGCCTGGTGCAGCACTTCGGCCAGGTCCACGGTGGCAAAGCGCTGCAGGTTGGCGCGGTGGATCACGCTGGCGTCGCTGAGCAATTGATTGAGCAGCCGGCTCATATGGCTGGCATTGCGCTCGATCGCCACCAGGCTGCGTTGCATCTCGCGCGGGTCGTCGTCGTCCATCGCCAGCTGCGCCTGCGCGCGCAAGGCGGCCAGCGGCGTGCGCATCTGGTGCGCGGCTTCGGCCATGAAGGCGCGCAGGGTTTCGTTGCTGGACGACAGCCGCGCCATGAAGCGGTTGAGCGCGGTCACCATCAACTGCATTTCCTGCGGCGCCGGCACGCTGAGCGGTTTCAGGTCGGAGGGCTCGCGCCGCGACAGGTCGCGCTCGATACGCTGCAACGGGCGCAGGGCGCGATACACGCCCAGCCACACCAGGCCCAGGGCGAGCAGCGACAGCACGCCGATCGCCACCAGCGCGTTGAGCACCACATCGCGTGCCACCGCATCGCGCGCGCGCCGGGTCTGACCGACCTGCACGCGCACCTCGCCCTGCCCGGAGGCCGATGCCACCCGATGCATCACCACCGCAAAGCGCACCGGCTCGCCGCTGTAGTCGGCATCGAACAGCACCGGGCGCTCGTCGCCGGGCGCACGCGCCGGCAACGGCAAGCTCTCTTCGCCGGTGATGGTGCGGCCTTGCGCATCGAACACGCGGTAGAACACGCGGTCTTCCGGTGCCATGCCGAGCAGGTCCAGCGAGGCATACGGCAGGTCCACCTGCCAGTCGCCGCCGACCAGCGCCACGCTGTCGACGATGGACAGGGCCGAGGACACCAGCAGGTGGTCGTAGGAGCGGTTGGCGGCCCGCTCGCCGTAGTCGCGTGCGGCAAAGAACAGCACCACCGCGCCCAGCACCGACAAGCTGCCCAGATACAGCAGCAAGGTGCGCCGGATCGACGGTGCCACCATGCGCGGCTCAGCCATCGACGCCCGGCTCCACCGGCGCATGCGGATCGGCTTCTTCGAGCTTGTAGCCGGCGCCGCGCACGGTGATGATGCGCAACGGCGCTCCCGCCAGCTTGCGACGCAGGCGGCCGACATACAGCTCGATCGCATTCGGCCCGGCATCGTCGTCGAAACCGAACAAGCCGTTGCCGATCTCGTCCTTGCCCACCACATGGCCCAGGCGCCCGATCAGGATCTCGAACAGGCGGTATTCGCGATTGGGCAACTCGATCGGCACCCCGTCCAGCACCAGCGTGTGCGCGGCGTTGTCGAACACGAACCCGCCGATCTGCACCACCTCGCTGGCCTGCCCGCGGTTGCGCCGCAGCAGCACCCGGCAACGCGCCTCGAACTCGCGGAAATCGAACGGCTTGCCCAGGTAGTCGTCGGCCCCGACATCCAGTGCCTGCACGCGGTCTTCGATGCCATCGCGCGCGGTCAGCATCAGCACCGGCGTGGTATCGCCACGCTCGCGCATCCCGGCCAGCACGCGCAGTCCATCCAGCTTGGGCAGGCCGATATCCAGCACCACCAGATCGAAGCTCTGATAGCGCAGCACACTCGCCGCCGCCAGGCCATCGGACTGCCAATCCACCGCATGCCCGCTACGGCGCATGCGCCGCACGATGGCATCGGCGAGATCGGCGTTGTCTTCGACTAGCAGCAGGCGCATGGGCGGGGATTGGGGAGTCGGGATTGGGAATTCGCAAAGGCGGTTGGCCGCGGCCGGAAGGTAACAGGCCACGCAAACAAAAGCTTCTTTGACTCTTGCCAATCCCGACTCCCCAATCCCCGCCCCAAACGACAGGTTCATGACAGCTTCACCGGACTAGGCTGCTGCCAACGCGCCGCAGCGTGCTTGTGCGGTGCATCGCTGAACGTGATTCACACATGTACCTGGGAGGGTCTGTGAGCAACGACACCTTGCGTCTGCGCGTCTTCACCACCTGCGCCGCGCTGTGCCTGGCACCGGCCGCGCATGCGGCCGAGGGCGACGGCCCGGTCACCGCCGAGGTGGGTGGGCGCGTGCACTGGGACTTCACCGTGTTCGACAACGACGAACGCGGCACGCCCGAGCGCAACGACACCCAGTTCCGCCGCGTGTGGCTGGATGTGGCCGGCAAGTTCTACGGTTTCACCTACAAGGCCGAGGCGGAATTTGCCGGCCTGCAATACGAGTCCGGCAGCCGCGGCATCCTGGCGCGCGATGTGTACATCGCCAAGAAGTTTTCCGCCGGTACGCTGACCGTGGGCCAGTTCAAGCAGTACTTCTCGCTGGACGATCGCACCGGCTCCAACTACGGCCCGTTCCTGGAACGCGGCTATGCCTCCACCACGCTGGCGCCGATCTATCGCAAGGCGATCTCCTGGCAAGCCAATCGCCCCGATGCGACCTGGTCCACCGCGGCCTACAGCCTGGAAAGCATCGACAATTCCTCGACCAAGGGCGGCGCGCTCGGCACGCGGCTGACCTTCGCACCGGAGATGGGCGAGGCACGGCTGCGCCACCTGGGCGTGTCGCTGGCGCACGAGCGCTATTCGCATCCCGGCAGCGGCGGCGCGGCGTCCCTGCTGATCCGTCCACGTCCGGAAAACGATCTGGCCAACAACAGCCGCATCACCCTGGCGCGCTTTGCCGATGGCCGCGATACCGATTTCGACAAATGGTCGCTGGAATACGCCGAAGTGCTGGGCCCTTGGTCGTGGCAGAGCGAATTCAGCGGCGGCCTGCTCGACGACGGCTCCCAGCATGCCAAGGTGTTGGCCAGCTACGGCCTGGTCAGCTGGTTCGTCACCGGCGAGTCGCGCGGCTACGACCGCAAGACCGGACGTTTCAGCCGGATCAAGACGCCCAATCGTCCCTCCGGCGCGTTCGAGCTGGCCTTGCGCTACGACTACATGCGCGGCGATCAGCATCTGGATGGCCAACCCGACTTCATCAATGCCAGCACGCAGTCGTGGACGCTGGGCGGCAACTGGTATTTCAAGCCGAACCTGCGCGTGATGCTCAATGTGATCGACAGCCGCAACCGCGACCGCATGGCCGATGCGGTGGTCGATCACACGCTGGCGGTGACCGGCCGCTTCCAGTACGACTTCTGACCGTTTGCCTGACCTTCGCACGATGCGTCACCGCTGCCGCAATGCACCCGCCGCCGCGCGCTCCACTCTCCCCCTGCTGTACGCCTCAAAGGATTTGCCCGCATGCTGACCGCGCTCGGTTTCGGAATGGTGATCACCTTCATGTACCTGATCATGAGCAAGCGGCTGTCGCCGCTGGTGGCTCTGATCACGGTGCCGATCGTGTTCGCGCTGCTGGGCGGCTTCGGCACCGGCATCAACGAGATGATGCTCGACGGCATCAAGAAGATCGCGCCCACCGGCGTGATGCTGATGTTCGCCATCCTCTACTTCGGCGTGATGATCGATGCCGGCCTGTTCGATCCGCTGGTCGGCCGCATCCTGCGCCTGGTCAAGGGCGATCCGCTGAAGATCGTGATGGGCACAGCAATCCTGGCAATGCTGATCTCGCTCGACGGCGATGGCTCCACCACCTACATGATCACCGTGTCGGCGATGCTGCCGCTGTACCAGCGCCTGGGCATGAACGCGCTCAACCTCACCTGCGTGACCATCCTGGCCAGCGGCGTGATGAACCTGACCCCGTGGGGCGGCCCCACCGCGCGTGCCGCCACCGCCCTGCATGTGGATCCGGCCGATGTATTCGTGCCGCTGGTGCCGGCGATGGCGATGGCGATCGCCGGCATCCTCACGCTGGCCTGGTTTCTGGGCATGCGCGAACGGCGCCGCCTGGGCGTGGTGCGCCTGCCGGCCGACGGCAACTGGCTGGACACCAGCATCCCCGAAGAAAGCGATGCACTGCCGCGCGTGGAAGACACCGAGGACATGAAGCGGCCCAAGCTGCTGTGGGTGAACCTGCTCCTGACCCTGGCGCTGATGGCCGCGCTGGTGGTCGGCGTGCTGCCGATGCCGGTGCTGTTCATGATCGGCTTTGCGCTGGCACTGATGATCAACTACCCCAACCTGGCCGAGCAGCGCCGCCGCCTGGTCAATCACGCCGGTAACGTGCTGTCGGTGGTGTCGCTGATCTTCGCCGCCGGCATCTTCACCGGCATCCTGTCCAACACCGGCATGGTCGAAGCGATGTCGCGCAGCTTCCTGGCGGTGATCCCGGACAGCTGGGGCCCGTATCTGGCGGTGATCACCGCGATCGTCAGCATGCCGTTTACGTTCTTCATGTCCAACGACGCGTTCTACTTCGGCGTGCTGCCGATCCTGTCCGAGGCCGCCGGCCACTACGGCATCACCCCGGTGGAAATGGCGCGCGCCTCGCTGGCCGGGCAACCGGTGCATCTGCTCAGCCCGCTGGTGCCATCGACCTATCTGCTGGTCGGCCTGGCCAAGGTCGACTTCGCCGACCATCAACGCTTCACGCTGAAGTGGGCAGTGCTGATCTCCCTGCTGATGTTGGCGGGTGGGTTGCTGTTTGGCCTGTTTCCGTTGGCGCGCTAGCCGCGCGCCGGGATTCGGCATTCGGGATTGGGGATTCGCCAAAGCCAGAGCGAACCAATGCCCGCTGTTACGAATCCCCTCATCCCCAATCCCGAATCCCAACTCCGAAGGAGTTCAAGCAATGACACTTCGCATCGCATACGTCACCAGTGGCATGGGCAGTGTGGGTACCGCGATCTGCCAGAAGCTGGCGCGCAGCGGGCATACCGTAGTCGCCGGTTGCGGGCCCAATTCGCCGCGCAAGACCTCCTGGCTGCGCGAACAGCGCGAGCAGGGCTTCGAGTTCGTCGCCTCCGAAGGCAATGCCGCCGATTGGGATTCCACCGTGGCCGCGTTCGCCAAGGTCAAGGCCGAGGTCGGCGAGATCGATGTGCTGGTCAACAACGCCGGCGGTAGTCGCGACACCTTGTTCCGGCAGATGAGCCGCGACGACTGGAACGCGGTGATCGCCAGCAACCTGCATTCCCTGTTCAACATTACCAAGCAGGTGGTCGACGGCATGACCGCGCGCGGCTGGGGACGCATCGTCAACATCGGCTCGGTCAGTGCGCACAAGGGCCAGATCGGGCAGATCAATTTCGCCACCGCCAAGGCGGCGATGCATGGCTTCAGCCGCGCCCTGGCGCAGGAAGTGGCCTCGCGCGGGGTCACCGTCAACACCATCTCGCCGGGCTATATCGCCAGCGCCTCGATCAGCAGTTTCCCACCCGACGTGCTCGACCGCCTGGCCACCTCGGTGCCGATCCGCCGGCTCGGCAAACCGGCCGAAGTCGCCGGGCTGTGCGCCTGGCTCGCCTCCGATGAGGCCGCCTACGTGACCGGCGCCGACTATGCGGTCAACGGCGGGCTGTACATGGGTTGAGAGCCGCTGGCAGACCGTAGCGAGCAATCGTCAGCTCGATACAGACGGCGCGTCCGAGCAGGACTGTGCGGAGGAGACATGCGGTTCCAGCGCCGAGCGCGCCGGCCGGGCGCTGAGCGCAGTCCTTGCTGGTGGCGGTGAAGCATCACCGCTCTGACGCATCACTGCTCTGATGCTTGACTGCTCTGAAGCCTCATTTCCCCTGAAGCCTCGCTGCTCTGAAGCCTCACTCCCCTGAAGCCTCACCGCTCCACCCCCGCGCTAGTCGTGGCCGCTGTCATGCACGCCCCGCGCGCCTGCCGCTTGCATGCAGGTGCGTGATTGCGTTTGACCAGCGCGCACAAGCGGGCGCCACTGCGTCGATCAACCCGCCTCCAGCGCGAACTGATTACACTCGGCGTTTTCCGCACTGCGCTGACATGGCCAAACCTTCAGAACGCGCCACGCCGGGTGCCCGCCCGCAGATGGCCGACATCGCCCGCATGGCGGGCGTGTCCGAATCCACCGTGTCGCGTGCCCTGGCCGGCAGCCCGGTGGTGGCCGAGCGGACGCGTGCGTACATCAAGCAGATTGCCGCCGATGCCGGCTACCAGGTCGATCCGATCGCGCGCAGCCTGCGCGCCAAACGCTCCAACACGGTGAGCGTGGCGGTGCCGATGATGCATGCGCTGGACCAGCCGCTATCGGACCCCTTCATGATGACGATGCTGGCGCTGCTGGCCGAGGAACTGACCGGGCGTGGCTACAGCATGCTGCTGTCCAAGCTCGACCGGCATCAGGACGGGTGGGTGGAACAACTCACACGCGGCAGCCGCTCCGATGGCGTGATCGTGCTGGGGCAAAGTTCCGAACATGCCGCGCTGGACGAAGCCGCGCGCGATGGCCTGCCGATGGCGGTCTGGGGCAGCCGCATCGACGGGCAGTCGTATATCAGCGTGGGCAGCGACAATTTCCAGGGCGGCGCGCTGGCCACCGAACATCTGATTGCCAGCGGCCGTCGCCGCATCGCCTTTCTCGGCGACGACCAGTTGCCCGAGGTTGCACCGCGCTTTGCCGGCTATCGCCATGCACTGCAGCGGCACGGGCTGGAGTTCGATACGCGCCTGCATGCGCGCAGCCACTTCCTCAGCGAAGATGCCTACCGCCTCACCCGCGCGATGCTCAAGAAGACCGATCCGCCGGACGGGTTGTTCGCCGCCTCCGATGTGATTGCGGTCGGTGCGATCCGCGCCCTGGTCGAAGCCGGGCATCGCGTGCCGCAGGACATCTCGCTGGTGGGCTTCGACGATATTCCGCTGGCCGCCTACAGCCAACCGCCGTTGACCACGGTGCGGCAGGACCTGGGCCTGGCCGCGCGCCTGCTGGTGGACCGGCTGCTGGCGTTGATCGGCGGCGAGGCGGTGGAGTCGGTGGAGATGCCGGTGAAGTTGGTGGTGCGTGAGTCGGCGTGAGGCCGGGATTGGGGAATCGGGAATCGGGAATCGGGAATCGGGAATCGGGAATCGGGAATCGGGAATCGGGAATCGTAAGAGCGTGCGTGATGGCGTGCGGTGCATAGCTACGCGTTGCTGCCCGCGTGATCGCGGTCGGTTGCTTCAGTACGCAGCGACACAGACGTAACGCGTCGCGGCTACACCACTGCTGCCTTGGGCTTGCGGACGCGTACGCATAGCATCGCCACTGCGGCGGCCAGCATCAGTGCGCCGGCCAGGCGGATCACGTTGCGTGGGTCGCCGTGCAACAACCACTCGTAGTACAGCGGCAAGGTGACGATCTGGATCAGCATCGGCAGCACGATGAACAGGTTGAACAGGCCCATGTACACGCCGGTACGCTCGGGCGGAATGCTGTCGGCCAGCATCAGGTACGGGTTGCCCATCATGCTGGCCCAGGCGAGCCCGATGCCGATCATCGGCAGCAGCATCAGCCAGCGGTCCTGGATGCCCGGCAACACCCACATGCCCACACCGGCCGCGACCAGACAAGCCGCATGCGTGTACTTGGGGCCGATGCGGCGCACCACCGGCACCATCCCAAACGCAGCCAGAAACGCGACGAAGTTATAAAACCCGCCGATCTGCCCATTGACCAGGCCGGCCTGGCGGAAGCCATGCGAATCGGCTTCGGTGGTGCCGAACAAGCTGGTCGATAGCGACAGCACGATGTACTGCCAGTAGCAGAAGATCGCGTACCACTGGAACAGCATCACCGGCGCGAGCTGGCGCATGGTCAGCGGCATTGCGCGCAGGGCGCCGTAGATTTCGCGCACTGTGGCGCCCAGGCCGGCACCGGTCTGGCGCATCCGCGCGATCTCTGCCGGCGCAAGCACCGGCTCGCGCACGCTGCGCGCGGTGAGCAGGATCGAGGCCGCAGAAAATCCCGCACCGATCACGAAGGCGGCGATGGTGACATAGGGAATGTGGTGCGCATTGGCGGCGTCCTGGTTCATGCCCATCCACACCAGCAACGGCGGGGTGAGATAGGCCAGCGTCTGCGCAAGCCCGGTGAACGCGCTTTGGGTGAGATAGCCCAGCGGCCGCTGCGGTGGCGCCAGCACATCGCTGACCAGCGCACGGTATGGCTCCATCGCCACGTTGTTGGCCGCATCCAGGATCCACAGCAGGCACACCGCCATCCATAGCGCAGTGCTGAACGGCATCGCCAGCAGGCACAGGCTGCACACCAGCGCGCCCAGCACCATGTACGGCATGCGCCGGCCCCAGCGGGTCACCGAGCGGTCGCTCCACGCGCCGACGAACGGCTGCAGTACCAGCCCGGTGATCGGCCCGGCCAGCCACAGGTACGGCAGGCTCGCGTGATCGGCGCCCAGATAGTTGTAGATCGGGCTCATGTTGCTCTGCTGCAGGCCAAAGCTGTATTGCACGCCGAAGAAGCCGGCGTTGAGCGCCAGGATGCGCGCGAAGGAGAACGGAGTGGCGGTCGACGACATGCAGAACCCTGGGCATCGGTGCGGCTCCCAGTGGCCGCAGCGCACTGTACCCTGCCGTCTTTGCAATCGATTGTAACGCTGCGCCGCAACACGTTTCCGCTTGTCGAAACATGAGCGAGCGAGCCGGAAAATGATGCTGCAGCGCAAGATTGCAATCGATTGTATTGGGGCGTATTACTGCGCTCGCACTGCAGGCCACACGGCCACTCCCTGGGAGGGGAAGATGCAGGCGTCGGCACACCACCATCCGTGAGAGAGAGAACCGCGATGTCCACCTTGCACACCCTGCGCCTGCATGCCCTGGCCTGCGCGGTCGTCTCCTGCCTGTGCGCGCCTGCCGCGCTGGCGCAGGATGCGACCACGGCCGCACCCGTCACCCCGCCGGCCGCCGACAGCGCCGCGGTCAATCTGGATTCGGTGTTCGTCACCGGTACTTCCACCGCCACCACCAAGTTGAAGTCCAGCGTGTCGGTCAGCACCGTGGGCGCCGAGGCGATCGAACAGTCGGCGCCGCGCAGCACCGCCGAGATCTTCCGCAACATCCCCGGCATCCGCTCCGAATCCAGCGGTGGCGAAGGCAATGCCAACATCGCCGTGCGCGGCCTGCCGGTCGCCTCCGGCGGCGCCAAGTTCCTGCAGCTGCAGGAGGACGGCCTGCCGGTGATGGAATTCGGCGATATCGCCTTCGGCAACTCGGACATCTTCCTGCGCTCGGATTTCACCCTGGACCGCATCGAAGCCATCCGCGGCGGCTCGGCATCGACGTTCACCAGCAACGCGCCCGGCGGCATCATCAACTTCATCAGCAAGACCGGCGACACCGCAGGCGGCAGCGTCGGCGTGAGCCGCGGCCTGGATTACGACAACACCCGCGTGGACTTCGACTACGGCGCGCCGTTCGCCGAAAACTGGCAGTTCAACATCGGCGGCTTCTTCCGCCAGGGCGATGGCGTGCGCGATGCCGGTTACACCACCGACAAGGGCGGCCAGCTCAAGGCCAACCTGACCCGGCTGTTCGAGAACGGGTACGTGCGTGTCTACGGCAAATACCTCAACGATCGCGCCGCCGGTTATCTGCCGGTGCCGACCTCCGTGCGTGGCCGCGACGGCTCGCCGGACCTGGGCGGCTTTGCCGGCTTCGATCCGGGCAACGACACATTGTACAGCCGCAATTTCCGCAGCGATGTCGGCCTGGACGGCAACAACCAGCCGCGCCACACCGACCTGGGCGACGGCATGCACCCGATCTCGCGCACCATCGGCGCCGAGGCCTGGTTCGACCTGGGCAGCGGCTGGAACCTGAGCGAGAAGTTCCGCATCGCCGACAACAGCGGCCGCTTCGTCAGCCCGTTCCCGGCCGAGGTCACCGATGCCGCCACGCTGGCCGCGTCCATCGGCGGCGCCGGCGCGCAACTGGTGCAGGCCAGCGGCCCGGACGCCGGCCAGGCCTACACCGGCAACGCGATCCGCACGCATCTGTTCAACGTGGCGATCAACGACCTGGGCAACGTCACCAACGACCTCAGCGTCTCGCGCGAGTTCGGCGGCGACGGCCGCACGCTCAACCTGCGTATGGGCTATTACAGCTCGCGCCAGACCATCGACATGGACTGGACCTGGAATTCCTACGTGCAGAGCCTGGGCCGCGATTCGCGCCTGCTCAACGTGGTCGATGCCGGCGGCGTGTCGCGCTCGCAAAATGGCTTGTATGCGTACGGCACCCCTTTCTGGGGCGATTGCTGCATCACCCGCAGCTACGACGTGCGCTACGACGTCAACGCGCCGTACGTCGCACTGACCTTCGACAGCGGCAAGTTCAGCATCGACGGCAGCCTGCGTTACGACATGGGCGATGCACGCGGCAGCTATGCCGGCACCGCGATCGCGCAGAACCTGGACGTCAACGGCGATGGCGTGATCCAGCCGGTGGAACAGCGCGTGGCCACGGTCGATACCGCCAACGCACGGCCGGTGGATTACGACTGGAACTACCTGTCGTATTCGCTGGGCAGCAACTACCTGATCAACGACGACCTGGGCGCGTTCGCACGCATCAGCCGCGGCGCACGCGCCAATGCCGACCGCCTGCTGTTCGGCGTGGTCCGCGACGACGGCTCGGTCTCTTCCGATGAAGGCGTCAACGTGGTCCGCCAGGCCGAAGCCGGCCTGAAGTGGCGCCGCGACGGCCTGAGCCTGTTCGCCACCGCGTTCTCGGCGCGCACCGAGGAACAGAACTTCGAGGTCACCAGCCAGCGTTTCTTCAACCGCAGCTACGAGGCGCACGGCGTGGAGCTGGAAGCCAGCTACCGCTACGAAGGCTTCACCGTCAACGGCGGCCTGACCTGGACCGATGCGGAGATTTCCAAGGACCAGATCACTCCGGAAAACACCGGCAACGTGCCGCGTCGCCAGGCCGATGTGGTGTGGCAGTTGACACCCAGCTATCGCGGCGACGGCTACCAGTTCGGCATCAACCTGATCGGCACCACCGATGCCTATACCCAGGATTCCAATCAGCTGAAGATGCCGGGCTATACGCAGGTGAACCTGTTCGGCGACTACCGCGTGACCGACGCACTCACCGTCGCGCTCAACGTCAACAACCTGTTCAACACCTTCGGCCTGACCGAGGCCGAGGAAGCCAGCATCCCGGCCAATGGCATCATCCGCGCGCGCTCGATTGCCGGCCGCACCACCAGCATCAGCCTGCGTTACGATTTCTAAGGACCCCTCGCCGGGTTCGTCCCGGCGCTTGACAATGAGCACCTCCCCCACCGATTTCTCTGCATTGCGCGCGGCCTTTGCCGCGCCCCTGGATGCGCAGCGTGCGAGCGTGCTGTTGCCGCGCTTCGACCGCCATGCGCCGCGTCTGCTGGATGCCCTGCACGCTTTGTACGGCGCACGCCTCGACACTGCATCCTGGTTGACGCAGTGGCTGAGTGCGTTGGGCAGCCACGCACAGCAGCGCCCGCAGGCGCTGCAACAGCTGGACGTCACGCGTCAGCCCGGCTGGTTCGGCGAGCAGCACATGCTGGGCTACAGCGCCTACGTGGACCGCTTTGCCGGCACGCTGCAAGGCGTGGCCGAACGCGTGCCGTATCTGCAGGAACTGGGTGTGCGCTATCTGCACCTGCTGCCGTTCCTGCGCGCACGCGCCGGGGATAACGATGGTGGCTTTGCGGTCAGCGATTATGGCCAGGTGGAGCCGAGCCTGGGCAGCAACGACGATCTCGTCGCACTGACCACACGCCTGCGCGAGGCAGGCATCAGCCTGTGCGCGGATTTCGTGCTCAACCATACCGCCGACGATCACGCCTGGGCGCAGGCGGCGCGGGCCGGCGATGCGCGCTATCTCGACTACTACCATCACTTCGCCGATCGCACGCAGCCCGACCAGTACGAAGCCACGCTGGGACAGGTCTTCCCGCACACCGCGCCCGGCAATTTCACCTGGGTGGATGCCACTGGCCAGTGGATGTGGACCACCTTCTATCCCTATCAGTGGGATCTGAACTGGAGCAACCCGGCGGTGTTCGGCGAGATGGCGCTGGCGATGCTGCAGCTGGCCAATCTGGGTGTGGAAGCCTTCCGCCTGGATTCCACCGCGTATCTGTGGAAGCGCACCGGCACCGACTGCATGAACCAACCCGAGGCGCATACCCTGCTGGTGGCGCTGCGCGCGGTCACCGACATCGTTGCGCCGTCGGTGGTGATGAAGGCCGAAGCCATCGTGCCGATGACGCAATTGCCGCCCTACTTCGGCAGCGGTGCGGACCAGGGCCACGAATGCCACCTGGCCTATCACAGCACGCTGATGGCGGCCGGCTGGTCGGCGCTGGCACTGCAACGCGGCGACATCCTGCACAACGTCATCGTGCATAGCCCGCCCTTGCCGGCCAACTGCGCCTGGCTGAGCTATGTGCGCTGCCACGACGACATCGGCTGGAACGTGCTGCAACACGAAGCCGCCGGCAACGCCGCGCAGCCGCCATTCGCGCTGCGCGATGTCGCGCGCTTCTATGCCAACGAGGTGCCGGGCAGCTACGCGCGTGGCGAGAGCTTCCAGAGCAGTGGCGACGGCGTGCACGGCACCAATGGCATGGCCGCGGCACTGGCCGGGATCCAGGCCGCACAGGCATCGGGCGATACGGCGGCGTTGCGCATGGCGGTGGATCGGCTGGTGTTGCTCTATGCCATCGCGCTGGCGATGCCGGGCGTGCCGTTGATCTACATGGGCGACGAACTCGCCCTGCCCAACGACGGCAGCTACCGCGACGATCCGCAACGTCGGCACGAAGGTCGCTGGTTGCATCGCCCGGCGATGGATTGGCAGCTTGCAGCACAGCGCGAAGATGCAGCCAGCCTGAGCGGCACGGTGTATCGCCGGCTACGTGGATTGATCCGGCAACGTGCCGCGCTCCCCACACTGGCCGCCGATCAGGCGCTGGGTAGCCTTGCGCTGGGCGATGCACGCCTGTTTGCATTGACGCGTGGCGATCGCTTCTTGGCCGTGCACAACTTTGGCGACCAACCGCTGACGGTGGAGCTTGCCGCGCTCGGAGATGGCCGATGGAAGGTGGTGGCGGATGGCGGCGAGACGGCTGCCGAATCGCTGGGCGATAACATGCGGCTGGTGCTGCCGGCGTATGCGGTGCGCTGGCTGGAGCGTGTTGTTTGAACGGGATGGTGCAAGTTCCTAGCGTTCCTAGAGCGCTTGCAGGGCGGACAATCTGCGGCTTGGACGGACGATCTGTCGCTTGGCAGCAGGGCCCTTGTCCGCCCACCATCGCGGGACACGCCGCAAGTACGTCCGTGTAGGCTCTTACGCGGCATCCATGCCGCGTAAGGTCCCGCGACGGTGGGCGGACAAGGGCCAGTCACCATGGCCGGCTCGTTTGGTTACGAGCACCGGCTTGCGTCCGGTTGTCGGACGCTGCCGCGCTCTGAAAGAACACGACGAATAACGCTAGAAACTACTGCGCTCACCGTCAGACAGGTGCGGCAACCGCTCGGCACAGGTATGTACCAAGCGTACACCCCGGTCCCTCCGCGACGTCCGCACCTTAGCTGACGACTACTTGCTCCGTCTTGTTGGCCGCTCCAAATCAAACGTCGCGATGTCTTCCGGTGGCCGTCCATGCATCACCAGACGACAACCGCAGAATCAGCGCTTCGACAACTCAAGCAACGCCTCGGCAGCCTTCTCCGACGAAGCCGGGTTCTGGCCGGTGACCAGCAAGCCATCGGTGACCACATGCACACCCCAGTCGGCGCCCTTCTCGTAGCGGCCACCAAGTTCCGTCAGCACGTCTTCGACCAGGAACGGCACGATCTTGGTCAGGCCCACGCCCTCTTCTTCGCTATTGGTGAAGCCGGTGACGCGGCGGCCCTTGACCAACGGCTTGCCATCGCTGCCCTTGACCCGGCGCAGCGCGCCCGGTGCATGGCACACCAGGCCGTGCGGCTTGTTGGCCGCGGCGAATGCCTCGATCAGCGCGATCGAATCCGCGTCTTCGGCCAGGTCCCACAACGGACCATGGCCGCCCGGATAAAACACCGCATCGAAGTCAGCAGCCTTGACGTCCGCCAGGCGCTGCGTGCTGGCCAATGCCTGCTGCGCGTCGGTGTCCTGCTTGAAGCGCTTGGTGGCCTCGGTCTGTGCATCGGGCTCGTCGCTCTTGGGGTCCAGCGGTGGCTGACCACCCTTGGGCGAGACCAGGGTGATGTCTGCGCCGGCATCCTTGAACACGTAGTACGGCGCGGCAAATTCCTCCAGCCAGAAGCCGGTCTTCTTGCCGGTATCGCCAAGTTGGTCGTGGGAAGTGAGCACCATCAGGATTTTCATCGTATCGCCTCGTGTCATGGCCCATCTCGGGCAAGGCGAACAGTGTCCGGTGCAGCCCGTTGCAGCATCGTGTAGAGCGCGTCGGCACGATGCTTACCGTTCAGCGCCTTGCAGTGGTAGCAATGCAATGCCAGGCATGCGTCACGTACTGCGCCTTGTCACCCGACCCGCCTGCGACTGCTTCGCCGCGCCACCGCGCTGGCGCGGCAACCTCGCGCAAGTTACTCGGCAAGCGTCAGACGTTCATCGCCGGTGGCTGCAGCTGGTCCATGCGGATGCGATTGGCGAACAACGAAAACGCCAGCATGCCGGCCAGGCCGCTGACCCGGCTCACCCACGGCGGCAACCAGCGCGGGGCGACCAGCACGCCGCTGTCGAACAAGGGCGCAAGGCGCGCCACATCGCCCAGGGCCATCTTGCCGGCGAACAGGTAACGGCACAGCTGCAGCTGATCGCGCTGCAGCGCATGCCGGAAGAAGGTGTGCACCGCCACCAGCCCGCGCAGGTACACCGTGTCCTTGGTGAAGGCACCGCCGCCGGAGGTCGGCACGCCGCGGAATACGCGCTGCGCCGAGGAAAAGCTTTCCGCCGCGCTCTGCCCGCCTGCGGTGAAATAGCGGAACACCTCGATGAAGTCCGCACCCGAGCGCGCCATCGCAATCGCCTCGATACGCAGGCTGATGCGCTTCATGCGTTCGATATCGATGCTGCCGGTGATCTGCTCGGCAAACGTCGCCAGGCCTTCCTGGGTCGCGGTGGTCCGCGGCGAGGAAATGCCCAGGCTGGGCAGGTGCACCTGCGCACGCCCGTTGAGCGCGGTCAGCGAATGCACCAGCGCCTCGTGATGGAACAGCTGCGCGCGGTCGTAATCGCTGAAGGTGGCACCGCTGCGCAGGCGGATGCGATGCGCGCCGGCCGCCGCCTTGGCCAGCAGATCCGGATCCAGCGTGACGGTGATGACACGCCCTTCGAAGAAGGCGTCCAGATCGTTCTGCAGCTGCATGCGCAGGGCGGTTGCCGACACCGGCACCTGTTCTTCCGGCGCCAGCAGTTCGCGGTCCAGCTCCTGCGCGATCTGGATGAAATGCCGCGCCGCCTCGCGCGTGCTCGGGCCGTTGCCCGGCATCGGGTCGTCGGGCACGCCGAACAGCTGCGCCGAGTAATCGCTGACTGCGGGAGTACCCAGCGATTCCAGCAGGCCGGCGGCCAGGCCCCAGCTATGTGTCGAGTCGATCAGGTAGGCGCCCAGCGGGTGATGCGGATCGGCCTGCTTGGCAATGGCCGCCAGCTCGCGCCGGGTATCGCCGAAATCCAGTCGCGGATACTCCACCTGCGGCAGCTCCGGCTGCCCACGTGCCACGCTCTGCAGGAACGGCTCCTGCAGCGAGCGCGGCCAGCTGGCCAGCGCGAGCAGGCGCACGCCGCGCACGGCCTTGACCAGGCGCGCATCCAGCGCCGCATGATGGACGATGTCCGGCGGCCCCTTGCGCGATGGCATCAGCGGCGTCCGTTGCGGTCGACGCTGGCAGGCCGCCGGCCCGATCCCTTGCCCCGGTTGTTCTGCGCCAGGCGTGTGGCGAGCTTTTCGGCCGCTGCGGCCACTTCCACGCGCAGCTTCATGTAATTGGCCACCCGCTCCGGATCCAACGTATCGGCCTCGATCGCCGCACGCACCGCACAACCGGGCTCGGCGATATGCGCGCAATCGTTGAAGCGGCAACGCGCCGCCAACGCCTCCACATCGGAGAAGCCGCCCTCGGCCAGATCCTCTTCGCCAGTGGGCTTGAGCTCGCGCATGCCGGGCGTATCGATCAGGCAGGCACCGGACGGCAACGGAATCAAGGCGCGATGGGTGGTGGTATGCCGGCCGCGCGAATCGTTCTCGCGCACCGCATTGGTCTTCATCTTCTGCGACCCGAGCAGGGTATTGGTCAGCGTCGACTTGCCCGCGCCCGACGAGCCCACCAGCACTGCGGTACGGCCATCGCCCAGCCACGGCCGCAGCGCCGCCACGCTGTCCGGATCCTTGGCGTTGACCGCGCGCAACGGGATGTTCTGCGCTTCCAGTTCCTCCAGCACGGCCAATGCATCCTCGGCGTATTCGGTCTGGTCGGCCTTGGTCAGTACGACCACCGGTTCGGCACCGCCGCCGCCGACCAGCAGCAGGTAGCGTTCGATGCGGCGCGGATTGAAGTCCGCATCCAGCCCGCACACGATGAACACCGTATCGATGTTGGCCGCGATCACCTGCTGGTGGTAATGCTCGCCGGCCGCACCGCGCTTGATCGAGGTGCGCCGCGGCAGCAGGGCCACGATGCGCTTGCCCTCCATCAGCACCCAATCGCCCACCGACGCCCGCTCATGGCTGGGAAACCGCGGCCGCTGCCACTCCGGCAGCGACTCGGCCTTGAGACCGGCCTCCGGCGTATCGGCCACCACATAGCCGGTGCGGTGCTGCTCCACCACCCGCGCCGGCAACGCCTGCGGATGCGCGGCAAAGAGCGCCTGCCAGGCAGGATCCTCGGCAGGGCCAGGCCAGGGCCAGCCAATGGACTGGAGGGTGGGGTAATCGGGGGACACAATGCTCATGGGGCGATTCTAGCTGGCTGGCCGCAGCGGCTTGTGCAATCGGGCCTTGCGCCCGGGCTGAAGCGCCCCTTGACATCGTTGCCGATGCAAGCATGTCCGCCTGTCATATTTCCGCTACCATGCCAAGCCTCACGCCTACAACCGGCCCGTCGCATGTCCACTGCCCCGCAAAAGCCGCTCGCCATCCGCGAGCGTCTGTCCGAAGTCCGCTACGAAATCCGGGGCGAGCTGGCGCGACGAGCGCGGGAACTGGAGGCGCAGGGCCGCAAGCTGATCAAGCTCAATATCGGCAATCCGGGCGCGTTCGGGTTCCGTGCGCCGGAGCATCTGCAGCGCGCGATCGCCGACGACATGGGCCGCACCGATCCGTACACCCATCAGCAAGGCCTGCCGGAAGCGCGCGAGGCGATCGCCACCGCGTATGCGCGGCGCCAGCACCCGGATGCGCATCCGGACCGCATCTTCGTCGGCAACGGCGTCAGCGAGCTGATCGACCTGTCGCTGCGTGCGCTGCTCAATCCCGGTGACGAAGTGCTGGTGCCCTCGCCCGACTATCCGCTGTGGTCGGCCGCCACCATCCTCAACGATGGCCGGCCGGTGTATTACCGCTGCGCACCGGAAAACGGCTTCCAGCCGGACCCGGTGGAAATCGAGACGCTGGTGTCCTCGCGTACCCGCGCCATCGTGCTGATCAATCCGAACAATCCCAGCGGCGCCAGTTATTCGCGCGAACTGCTGGAGCGCATCGTGGCCATCGCCAGCAAGCACAACCTGCTGCTGATGGTCGATGAGATCTACGACCAGGTGCTCTACGACGACGCCGCCTTCGTGCCGGTGGCGCCGCTGGCCGGTGCGCATCCGTGCATCACCTTCGGCGGCCTGAGCAAGGTGCACCGCGCCTGCGGCTGGCGCGTGGGCTGGGCGCTGCTGTCGGGCGAGCAGTCGCGCATCAACGACCTGCGCAATGCGATGGACCTGCTCGGCGCCTTGCGCCTGTGCGCCAACGTGCCGGGCCAGTACGCCATCGACGCGGCAGTCAACGGGCCGGACACCATCTCGGCGCTGTGCGCGCCGGGCGGCCGTCTGTACGAAACCCGCCGTGCGGTGATCGAGGCCTGCGCGGCCAGCGAGCACCTGTCGCTGGTGGCGCCGGCCGGTGCGCTGTATGCGTTCCCGGCGGTGGTCGGCCCGGCCGCGCGCAACTTCGACGACCATGAATTCGCGCTCGACCTGATGAACGAGGAAGGCGTGCTGGTGGTGCCGGGTTCCAGCTTCAACGTGCCCTACCGCCACCACTTCCGCGTGACCCTGATGCCGGAAGCGCCGGTGATGCGCGATGTCTTCGCACGCATCGACCGTGCGCTGGCACGCCGCGCCGAGGCGGTCACCAAGGTCGTGCCGCTCAAGTCGCGCAGCGTGGCGTGATGGCGGCGGCCGGCACGCCGCTGCGCTATCTGGCGCTCGGCGATTCCTACACCATCGGCGAAGGCGTTGTCCCCGAGCAGCGCTGGCCGGTGCAACTGGTCGACGGTTTGCGTGCCTACGGCTGGAATGTGGCGCCGCCGCAGATCATCGCCACCACCGGCTGGACCACCGACGAGCTGCAGGCCGGTCTCGATGCCGCTGCGCCGCAGGGACCGTTCGAGCTGGTGAGCCTGCTGATCGGTGTCAACAATCAATACCGCGGACGCTCGCTGGACGAATACCGCAGCCAGTTCGATGCGTTGTTGCAGCGTGCGATCGGGTTCGCCGGCGGCCTTGCGGCACGCGTGTTCGTGCTGTCGATTCCCGATTGGGGGCTGACTCCGTTTGCGCATGCGCAGGGCGGCGATGCGCCACTGATCGGCGCACAGATCGATGCCTTCAATAGCGTGGCCGCCGAACGCTGCGCCGCGCGCTCGGTGCGCTTTGTCGACATCACCGCCACCAGCCGCGATGGCGGCGACGCTGCCGACATGCTGGTCGACGATGGCCTGCATCCCTCCGGCGCCATGTATGCGCGCTGGACCGCACTGGCACTGCCAGCGGCGCGCGATGCGATAGCGGCTGCCAACGCGATCGGGATGGACCACGCCACGCGTGAGCAGCCCCAATCGCCTTAGCAGGCCCCAAGCTAGCCGCGCACCAAGCCTTATTGCCAAGGAACGACATTGCACAGCACCGCTACCCAACCCATGAGCCGCGCGCAGGCGCTGGCGATCGCGCGCGCGTTTTTGCCGCCGCATCCGCTGGGCAATCGCTACGACTATTACTACACCCAGGCCAAGCTGCGCACCGACCCGCTGTATCCGGGCGTGCTGGCCGAGTTGCGCAGCACCACCGCGCCCGTGCTGGATCTGGGCTGCGGGCTGGGCCTGCTCGCGCACGCATTGCGTGCCGATGGCCAGGCATTGGCGTATCACGGGGTGGATGTGGACGCGTCCAAGATTCGCCGCGCGCAACACATCGCGCAGCGCTCGGCATTGGGCAATACGCAGTTTGCCGTGGTCGATCTGAGCGTGGCCTGGCCGCAACACCGCGGCAGCGTGACCATTCTGGACGTGCTGCAGTATCTGCAGGCCGACATGCAGGCCAGCCTGTTGCGCAGCGTGGCGCAGATGCTCACACCGGGCGCGAAGCTGGTGATCCGCAGCGCATTGGGCGATGCCAGCAGCCGAGGCCGCACCAGCCGCGTGACCGACGTGCTGGCGCATCTGAGCGGCTGGATGCAGCGCATGCCGCGCAGCTATCCCACCCGCGACAGCCTGCAGGCGCAGCTGGATGCCGCCGGTCTGCGTGCGACGTTTGCGCCGTTGTATGGCAACACGCCGTTCAACAACTGGTTGATCGTGGCCGAGCCGCGCTGAGGCCGTGCACAACGTGCCTGGCTCGCTTTACAACGACTGACAGAACGTAACGCGCGGTCGCCGGACGGATGTGGACGGCACGCAGAAACCGGGGTGTAGGCATAGCAAATGCCGCACCGGGCACCGGCCGCGCAGTCGTTTTGACGGCCGCTGTTGACGTCAAGGGGATGATCCCGGGCCACGTTGTTCAAGGGCGGTGTCCCACGCCCCAGAGAGTCCGCTGGTTGCCTTGTTGAAAGCCATGCACACCGACCATCTCGACGGGCCCTTGCCCGCCTACCGTCGCGGGACCTTACGCGGCCTGGATGCCGCGTAAGAGCCTACAGGGACGTACTTGCGGCGTGTCCCGCGACGGTGGGCGGGCAAGGGCCCTGCAGCCAGGATCAGCCGCTCTACAACTGATCCATCCGCGCCGACCAATCATTTCGGGACAACCAACTCATCGAGCCGCCGCTTTGTCTAGATGCAGGCAAAGGCCTAGTTCGCCGAGTGCGCGGCGCCCTCACCGCTCGCGGGACACGCCGTGAATCCGTCCATGGAGGCTCGGTGGCGGCATCCTTGCCGCCACACGGTCCCGCAATCGGTAAGGGCACCGCGCCAGAGAATTTGTAGGTTGCGTTGTTGAAGGCCCTGCACACCGACCATCTCGACTGGTCCTTGCCCGCCCACCGTCGCGGGACCTTACGCGGCATGGATGCCGCGTAAGAGCCTACAGGGATGTACTTGCGGCGTGTCCTGCGAGGGTGGGCGGGCAAGGGCCCTGCAGCGAGTCGCAGAGCAGCCGCTCTACAATTGATCCATCCGCGCCGACCAATCACTTCGGGACAACCAAGTCACCGAGTCGACGCGCCGTTTGGATGCAGGCAAAGGCTTGGTTAGCCCACCGTCGCAGGACCTATGGCGGCATCGATACCGCCAAAGCCTGCCGTCTTGAGCAAGCTCAGAACTTCCAGGACAGCGTCAGCTCCACATCGCGCGGGTCGCCGTAGATCAACTGGCTTTGATAGACGATGTTGGCGTAGTACTTGCGGTCGAACAGGTTGCGCACGTTGAGCTGCGCAGACCATGCCTGGTTGATGTCGTAGCGTGCCATCGCGTTGGCCAACACCACGCTGCCCTGGGTCAGCCGCTGCGTTGTGCCCTGTGGCCCGGACATCAATTCGTGGATGGCCGACTGCCAGCTCAGGCCTCCGCCCACGCGCCATGGGCCGGTCTGCCAGCTGGTGAACAGGGTGGCCTCGCGACGCGGACTGGTCGGATTGACGTCGACACCGCTGGCATCGTTGGCATCGAACTGGGCAAAGCCGAACGCGATCCGCCATTGCTCGGACAGCTGCCCGTCGAGCTGGAATTCCACCCCTTGGCTAACCGTGCCCTTCGCCGCCAGGAAAGCCTGATTGGTGGTGCCGGGCACGAATTGTCCGGGGTCGTTGACCGCCAGGTTGTCCTGCTCGATACGGAACAACGCCAGCGCCGCGTTGAGCTGGCCACCGAGGTATTCGCCCTTGGCGCCGACCTCGTAGCTGTTGCCTTCCAGCGGGGCGAGATAGCGCCCGCTGCGGTCGCGATTGTTCTGCGGCTTGAAGATGCCGGTGTAGCTGGCGTAGAGCGAATGGTGGTCGTCCACGTCCAGTATCAGGCCGGCGTACGGCGTGGTGCGGCCGCGACGCTCGTAGGTGTTGGCCGGCACCAGTTGATCGGTGTTCTTCCAGTCGGTGACGCGTGCGCCGACGATGGCCGTGAGCGCGTCGGTCAGGCTGACACGGCCGGCGGCATAGGCGGCCACCTGACGCACGTCGCGCTCTTCGCCCTTCACCAGCGGCGTCCATTGCGGCTGCGCCATGCTGCCGGTCCAGGCGTAGACGCTTTCGGCCGTCAGTACCTGCGGCGGCTGCGGCCCGTTGGACCAGCTGCGCACGTTGCGGTTCATCCAGGTGGCGCCGGCGACCAGTTCGTGGTTGCGGCCCCACCAGGTCAGCGGCACGCTGAGATAGGCATCCAGGCTGTTTTGCGCCGTGAGTGCGGGATAGCGCCCGCCAAAAGTGTTGGCAAGGCCCAGGCCGGTCTGGCGGTCCGGGTAATCGAAGTAGCCGAACAGCACCGACTTCCAATCGGCTTCGAACCGCTGATGCGAATATTCCACGTGCAGCTGCGCACCGTTGTCGAAGCGATGGGTCAGGCCGGCAAACGCATTGGTGGTGTCGGCCACGCCGCGCGCCCAGCGCGGCGTGAACGCATCCGAGCGTGCAAAATCGGTGCGGCTGCCGTCGCTGAAGTACGCCGGCACCCCGCCCCAGGTGGTGCCGCGGCCGTCGTTGCGCTGCTTGTTGACGCCGATGTAGCCGCGGGTGGCATCGCTGAAATCCGCATCGACGATGCCGTAGAACAGCGACGATTGCTTGCTGTAGTAATCGCGGAACGACTGCTTGTCCTCGCAGCTGGCAACCACCCGCCCACGCACGTTGCCGGCGGCGTTCAACGGCGATTGCAGGTCGACGGTGCCGCGATAGCGGTCCCAACGCCCTGCCGACAGATCGACCCGACCGGTGAACACATCGCTGTCGGCATGCTTGCGCACCAGGTCGATCGACGCGGCCGGGCTGCCCGCGCCGGTGGTCAGGCCGTTGGCGCCGCGGATGATTTCCACCCGGTCGTAGATCGCCATGTTCTGCTGCACATCGCCGGTGTAGTCGGTGGGAATGCCGTCGATGCGGTAATAGTCCACTTCGAAGCCGCGCGCGTTGATGTAGGTGCGCTCGGTGTCCCAGGTCGGCGAGTTGAAGCCGGCCACGGTGTCGGTGACGTCCTGCAGCGATTGCAGGTTGCGGTCGACGATCTGCTGGCGTGTTACCACCACCACCGATTGCGGCGTCTCGCGCAGTGACAGCTCCAGCTTGGTCGAACTGCGCGCCACATCGGCGGTGTAGGAGTCGCTGCCTTCGGTCGCGGCGCCGCGGTGTGCCTCGATCTGCAGGCGGTCCAGATCGACCGGGTCGCGCGTGCTCGATTGCGCCGCAGCCGCCAACGGCCACGCGCAGGCCAGCGCCAGCAGGGAGTACGCCAGCGGGAGCTGCGGCGAACGGAGATCCGCACGCGCAAGCGCGCGCACAGGGACAGTGCGATGGGACATGGGGTCAGCCTCAAGAGCGAGTATGGCCGTCGATGACGGCTATTGAGGCTGGCGTCGGCAGCGCCACCGGAAGGCGCGCACCGTTTGCTGGCTGGGGGCGCATGTTCGATCCGCGTTAAATCGCTGTCAATACATGCGCGGGTCGATGACGGAACTCAGGAGCGCCAGCTCCAGGCAATCCGGCGAACAAAAAAGACGCGTCGCACCAGAGCGTTCCCGCCGACAGGGACGAAGGATCCGGCAACGCACGCTCTGCTTCCACGCCATCGGCTAGGCGGTGCGCAAGGACCTCAGAGCGGACGCCGCCCGGCCAGGCCGCGTGCGTGCATCGCTTCCAGCACGCCGCGCAGGATGGTGAGGTTGTGGCCGTGCGCGGCGCCTTCGTGCAGCAGCACGATGGCGCCGGGGCGCAGGTCGCGCACGATGCGGGCCACGGTGGCCTGCGGCTCGCAACGCACCCCGTCGAAACCGCGCGCGCTCCAGGCCACGCGGGTCAGCCCGTGCGCACGCAGCGGCGAGGCGACAAAGGGATTGGTCATGCCCACCACCGAGCGGTACAGCCGCGGCGCCTGCCCGGTGATGGTGGCCAGCACGCGCTGTGCCTGGCCGATTTCCTGCGCCATGCGGTGCGGGCCCAGCGCCCAGAACCAGGCCTGCGGATGGGTATGGCTGTGGTTGCCGATGCCATGCCCGCGGCGCACGATCTCGCGCACCAGTTCAGGCCGTTGCTCGGCGCGCGCGCCGACCACGAAGAACGTGGCCTTGGCATCGAAGGCGTCCAGCAGGTCCAGCATCGCCGGGGTGTCGTCGGAGGGGCCGTCGTCGATGGTCAGCCACACCTGCGGCGCGCGGCCCGGCAGGCGCGCCAGCACCGGCGCGTACAGGCGCGCGCGCGGCAGGAACACCGGCACCACGAACAAGGCGTGCGACACCAGCAACGCCGGCACGCCCCAGGCCCAGCCCAGATGCCACCACAGCAGCGCCACCGCCGCCTGCGACAGGGCCAGCAGGCCCACCCAGCGGTACGGGTGCGAGGGGATGCGATACAGCGTTTGAAGCGTGGTCATGCCGCATGATGCCATGCGGCGTAGAATGCCCGGACTCCACGATCTGACCGAAGTGCTGCCATGTCCCTCGATCCCGCCCTGCGTTCCCGCATCGATACGCTGCTGCAATCCAGCCGTGTGGTGCTCTTCATGAAAGGCCAGCCCGGCATGCCGCAGTGCGGTTTTTCGGCCAAGGCGGTCGGCGTGCTGGACGGTCTGGGCATCGACTATGCCCACGTCAACGTGCTGGCCGACCAGGAGATCCGCGAAGGCATCAAGGCCTACGGCGACTGGCCGACCATTCCGCAGCTGTATGTGGACGGCGAGCTGATCGGCGGCAGCGACATCATCCTGCAGATGGCCGACAGCGGCGAGTTGAGCAGCATGCTGGGCCTGCAGGCGCCAGACCGGACTCCGCCCAAGATCACCATCACCCCGGCCGCGGTCGAGATGCTCAAGGGCGCGCTGGCCGATGCGCCGGATGCCTCGCTGACGCTGGCCATCGATGCCAACTTCCAGCCGAACTTCCAGCTGGCGCCGACCAACCCGAACGCCATCGCGGCCGAATCCAACGGCCTGCGCGTGCAGTTCGATCTGGCCAGCGCCCGCCGCGCCGACGGCATCACCATCGACTGGGTGGACGACATCCGCGGCCGTGGCCTGGCCATCGACAACCCCAATGCGCCCAAGCCGGTGCAGGAGCTGTCGGTGCGCGATGCCGACGACCGCATCAAGGCCGGTACGCTGACCCTGGTGGACGTGCGCCCGGCCGACGAGCGTGCCCTGGCCAGCGTTGCCGCGCCGTTCCGCACGCTGGACGCGCACGAGCGCGCCGCCATCGAGCAGTTGCCCAAGGACACCCCGCTGGCGTTCCTGTGCCATCGCGGCGGGCGCAGCCTGCAGGCGGCCGAGCACTTCCGCAGCCTGGGCTTCAGCAATGTCTACAACGTCACCGGCGGCATCGACGCCTGGTCGGACGAGGTGGACAACGGCGTGGCCAAGTACTGAGCAAGCCAGACGGCACAGCCGGTGGCGGGAATCCGCATCCGGCGATGGCCCGCCGCAACCGCCGGCCAGGTTTTGAGCCGCGTTTGCTACAGTGCACACCCCGAACGGGCGCTCCACCGAGCGTCCGTTTTTTCATGGATCGATATGCACAAGGACGTCGCTGCAATGCACACCCGCCTGCTCTCTCTCGCACTGGCCGCGCTGTTGCCGCTGGCCGCACAGGCCGCCGAGCCGGCGCGCGCAGTCGTGCTGGTACAAACCTACGACAGCCAGCCAAGCGAAGACCCGCTGGAATACATTCCGGTGTGGCTGGGCAGCGGCGTGGCGAAGGAGTCCAGCATGCCCAGGTCGCTGCTGAGCCAGCCGCTGCAGGTCTTCAATGCGGGCGTGTCCAGCGGTACCGTGCGGCTTGCGTCGCTGAGCGTCGACGACAACAGCATGTGCGGCGGCACGGCAAGACTGCGCTTGAAGGGCACCAGCACGCTGTCCGATTCGCCGCTGTTATCGACGGTGGATCTCAATCCAGGCAAGCGCTTTGCCAGCCGTAACGCCACCGCTGCCGAACAGGCCGAGCTGTTGCGCCAGGCCGGCGCGACTGCGCAGCTGCGCAACAGCGTCAAGCCGGCGGCGTTGGCCCAGGCGTTGACGGCATTCACTGCCGATCGTGCGCAGGATCTGGCGGCGCTGCAGATCGTGACCGACACCCGGCAGCCGCAGCGACGCGTGGCCGTGCTGACCTCCCATCACCCGACCAGGACCGGTAATCCGGACAACCCGACCGGTGTCCTGGCCGTGCTTGCGATCTTCGAGCATGACGGCAGCAGTTGGCAGTTCCGCAAGGGCAGCGCGGCCAGTGGCTGCGACGATTGCGAAGACCTGCCACTGCGTACGCACCTGCTGCAGTTCGGCGATATCGACGGCAACGGCACGCTCGACTTCGTGCTGTCGGAAAGCGGCTACGAGAGTTACGGCTTCTACCTGCTGCTCGGCGAAGGCACGCACTGGCGTTCGGAAGGCTTGATGGGCGGCTGTTGATCAATTGCCGCGCGATGGCCGATGTCCGCAGCGGTATCGGCGTCACGTTGCGGCACGCACCGGATCCGGAAGAGCGCAACTCGCCGCCGCGTAAGTCATTCGCATCGCCGTTGCGAGGCTATTGGTGTGATTGCACCGCCGCACGATGTCGATCAACGCGCGACAGCGCGCGCGTGTGCGCCATCAACCGATCGCATCGATCGCCCGCTCGATCCGCGTGCCCATACGCAATGTGCAGCGCGAAAAAGCCACAGCTACGTGCAACCGCGGCAGGCCAACCGTCGCCTCCCTCAGCCAGCAAATCCGCCGTCATCGAGAAACTGCTGCTCTTCGGCGGTGGTCTCGCGCCCCAGTACCGCATTGCGATGCGGGAAGCGTCCGAAGCGCTGGATGATCTGCTGATGCTCCACGGCCCAGCGCGTGGTTTCTGCATCGTCCAGCGCGGTGATCAGCTGCACCGAGCGCGCCTGCTCCTGCAGATCTTCGGCATGCTCGAACGGCAGATAGAAAAACAGCCGCAACTGCGCGGACACCTGTTGATCGAAGCCGCTGGCGATTGCCTGCTTGGCGCAGGACAGCGCCAGGCCATCGGTGGCGTAGGCATGCGCGCTGCCGCGGAACGCGTTGCGCGGAAACTGGTCGAGCAGGATCAGCAAGGCCAGCGCATCTTCGGCACGTTCCATCCAGTGCGCGTACTCGCCACGCGCCGCTGCAAAGTGCTGCTCGCTGAAATGCTGGCGGAAGTTGGCATCAAACGCATCGTTGTGCGTGAACCAGCGGGCCGAGCCGGCCAGTTCCCAGAAAGCCAGTACCACATCGGCCTGTTTGTTGCGCTCTGACTTGACGATCATCGACGTATTCCCTGACGAATACGGCATAGCATGCACTGGCGCATGTGATGAGCCCGCCGCCGCCGACGGTGCAGCACTTGGCAAGCACGCCGCCGGCCGCTAGGTTTGCGGCTGACGTTTTCGTTGCACCGGGGAAATCCATGCGTTCCATCCTGTTCGCCGCGTTCGGCGCGGCCGTGCTGTGCGGTCCTGTGTCTGCGGCATCGCGTTTCGTGCAAGACCCCTATCCCAGCACCTACCGTGCGCTCGCGTCCGCTCCGGTGTTGATCCAGCACGCCACCGTGCTCACCGGCACCGGCCAGCGGCTGGACGACGCCGACGTGCTGCTGCGCGACGGCAAGGTGGCCGCGGTCGGGCGCGGGCTGGAGGCGCCGGCAGATGTGCGCCGCGTCGACGGCACCGGCAAATGGGTCACGCCCGGCATCATCGACGTGCACTCGCATCTGGGCGTGTATCCCAGCCCCGGCGTCAGCGCGCACAGCGATGGCAACGAGATGACCGCCCCGGTGACGCCGAACGTGTGGGCCGAGCATTCGATCTGGCCGCAGGATCCCGGCTTCGGCACCGCCCTGGCTGGCGGCGTCACTTCGCTGCAGGTACTTCCCGGCTCGGCCAATCTGATCGGCGGGCGCGGCGTCACCCTCAAGAATGTTGCCTCCACCACTTACCAGGGCATGAAGTTTCCCGGCGCCCCCTGGGGCCTGAAGATGGCCTGCGGCGAGAACCCCAAGCGCGTGTACGGCCAGAAGGGCGGCCCCGGCACGCGCATGGGCAACGTGGCCGGCTACCGTGCCGCCTTCATCGATGCGGCCGAGTATCTGCAGAAGAATGCACCGAAGAAAAAGACTGCGAAAAAGCGCCATTGGTGGAGCCGCGGCGGCGACAACGACAGCAGCGGCGATGCCGGCGGCAAGCGCGATCTCAAACTCGACACGCTGGCCGGCGCGATCAACGGCGACATCCGCGTGCATATCCATTGCTACCGCGCCGACGAGATGGCGACCATGCTCGATCTGTCCAAGGAGTTCGGCTTCCACATCGCCGCCTTCCATCACGGCGTGGAGGCCTACAAGCTGGCCGACCGGCTGGCGCAGGAGAACGTTTGCGGTGCGCTGTGGGCCGACTGGTGGGGGTTCAAGATGGAAGCCTTCGATGGCATCCAGGAAAACATCGCGCTGGTCGACAGGCCGGCCAACAGCTGCGCCATCGTGCATTCGGATTCGGAAGAAGGCATCCAGCGCCTGAATCAGGAAGCGGCCAAGGTGCTCGCCAACGCGCGCCGCAGCGGGATGGAGATTCCGCCCGAGCGTGCGATCCGCTGGCTCACCAGCAATGCCGCCAAGGCGCTCGGCATCGAGCAGCAGACCGGCGCACTGGAGCCGGGCAAGATGGGCGATATGGTGGTGTGGAACGGCAATCCCTTCAGCTCCTACGCGCTGGCCGAACAGGTCTATATCGACGGCGCGCAGGTCTACGACCGCCACGATCGCCGCCTGCAGCCGGTGTCGGACTTCATGCTCGGCCAGGAGGTGGCGCGATGAGCCGCACCACTGGACTGCGCCCGCGTCTGCGCGCGATCTCTGCAGTGGTCCTGGCAGTGCTTGCATTGCCCGCATTCGGCCAGCAGGTGCTGATCCGTGGCGCGACCGTGCATACCGCCACCGCACAAGGCACGCTGCGCAATACCGATGTGCTGGTGCAGGGCGGCGTGATCCGCGCGATCGGCAGCAACCTGGCCGTGCCGGCCGATGGCCGCGTGGTCGAGGCCAGGGGCCGCCCGCTGACGCCGGCCCTGTTCGGCGGCATCACCGAGATCGGCATCGAAGAAGTCTCCGGCGAAGACAGCACCGTGGACAGCGGCGTCAAACTCAGCGACCAGCCGATGCGTCCGGAATTCGACGTCACCCTGGCCTACAACCCCGATTCGGTGCTGGTGCCGGTGGCGCGCGTGGAAGGCATCGGCTTCACCGCGCTGGGCGCGACCACCAGCGGTGCCTTCATCGCCGGGCAAGGCGGCGTGGTGCGGCTGGACGGCAGCCCGGACCCGCTCGGCCCGCATGCCCTGTTCATCCGCATCGGTGCGGCGGCCTCCGATCTCACCGGCAGCTCGCGTGCCGCGCAATGGATGCTGCTCGACCAACTGGTGGCCGAAGCGCGCGGACGCGTGCCGGCCGACTCACCGCATGCGCTGCTGACCCCGGTCGGCCGCAGCGTGCTGGCCAGGTACCTGGCCGGTCAAGGCCGGATCGTGGTGCAGGTGGAGCGTGCCGCAGACATCCGCCAGTTGCTGCGTTGGGCGCAGCGCGAAAAGGTGCGCATCGCCATTGCCGGCGGCGCCGAGGCCTGGAAGCTCGCGCCGCAACTGGCGCAGGCCAGGGTGCCGGTGCTGGTGGACGCGCTGGCGGACCTGCCGTCCACCTTCGACCAGATCGGTGCCACGCTGGAAAACGCCGCACGGCTACGCGCGGCGGGCGTGGAGGTCAGCTTTGCCCAGAGTGGCGATGCCTCGCATAACGCGCGCAAACAGCGCCAGCTGGCCGGCAATGCGGTGGCCAACGGCTTGCCGTGGGAAGCCGGCCTGGCCGGCCTGACCCGGGTGCCGGCGGAGATCTTCGGCGTGGCCGATCGCATCGGCAGCATTGCGGTCGGCAAACAGGCCGACCTGGTGCTGTGGGAAGGCGACCCGCTGGATGTCGCCCACTACGCCGAGCAGGTGTGGCTGGGCGGTCGCGACATGCCGATGCGCTCACGCCAGACCGAGCTGCGCGAGCGTTACATGCAACCGGCCGGCGCGTTGCCGCGGGCCTATCTGAAATGATCGGGAGCGGCGTGCGCATGGGAGCGCGGTGACCCGCATGGCGTTGGGCGTGCGCTGCGTCTACCTGCTGATCGCGCTCGCCGTGTTTGTCATCGAAGTGGCGATCGGTGCTGGCAGACTTGGCGGGCCGTGGGTCCGCGGCAGCCTGGGCGATGTGCTGGCGGTGATCCTGGTGTATTGCGGATTGCGCGGTGTGCTTGCGCTGCCGCCACGCTGGGCGTGCGTGCTGGCGGTGGCGATCGGGTGCCTGATCGAAGGGCTGCAGGCGCTGCATCTGGCCGACCGGTTCGGGCTGCGCCCGGGCAGCGCGGCCTACATCGCGCTTGGCAATACCGCCACCGTGCACGATCTGCTGATGTATCTGGTCGGCGGCGGGGTGGCGTACATCGGCGATATGGCATCGTGCCGCGTCGCCGCGTCTTCCCAGCGATAAACAACTGCATTGATACACTCCCTCGGGCCTACCGCATGTTCTGCGTCTCCTCATCGACACTGATCGACAGCGTTGGCATCCCGTCCCGGCAACGGCAGCAACGGCGTGCCTGCGCCGCCGCTGCGTCGCAGTGACCTCGCTGTTCCAGGGAGGCGGCCTGCGCTCGATCGATCGCGTCGTATTGCGCCAGGCGCCGGCCAATCTGCTCCGCGGGCTGGAAGCGGTCGGTGGGCGGCTGATCCTGACCGCCGATGCACTGCACTTCCAGCCACATCCCTACAACATACAGACCCGGTCGTTGACCGTGCACCTGAGCCAGATCGCAGCAATGCAGCCACGCTGGACGCGCCTGTTCGGGCTGCTGCCGGTGGCGCCGACATCGCTGGCGGTGCAGCTGCATGACGGCGGCGAGCACCGTTTCGTGATCGGCAAACGCGAACAGTGGATGGCTGCCATCGCCTCGGCGCGCGACGCCCTGGGCTGACGCTACCCCCGACAAGTGCATTGCGATGCGCCAGGTCGCAATGCACGACTGGCGCATCGCAACGCCCTGGCGTCGTCCCACCTGCCTGCGCATCGCAGAGGGAGCGTGAACTGCGCTGCGTTTCAGCACTGCATCTTGTACGCGGTGCACGCTCTGCAGGTCCGTGCCATCGCCGTCGTTGTCCTGCCCGCCTAATATCGCGCGTCGGCACCGCAGCGACGCCCCTACTTCGGCATGGAGATCGATATGCCCCGCACTATCCTGCGCATCCTGGCCTGCACATTGTTCCTGTACGGCGGCGTCAGCGCGCCGGCCATCGCCGCATTTGGCGTCACCCGCAGCGGCGACCGTGTCGTTGTCGATACCGGCGCCGAGCTGGTGTTTGCGGTCAACACCAGCAACGGCGACATCGTCTCGATGCGTTATCGCGACAACGCGCTGCAGACCACTGAGTCGAAGGGCTCGCAAATCGCCTCGGGCCTGGGCAGCGCCAGTGTGGAGTCGCGCGTGGTGGGCGCCACGATCGTGGTTTCGGCCAAGGCCGGCGACCTGATCCAGTACTACATCGCACGCAAGGGCCGCAACGCGATTTACATGGCGACCTATGCACCGACGCTGCTGCCGATCGGCGAGCTACGCTTTGTCACCCGCTTGAACGTTGCCAAGCTGCCCAATGCGCAGCAGGAGCCCGACTCCAATGTCGGCAGCCCGGTGGAAGGCGAGGACGTGTTCCTGCTGCCGGACGGACGCACCAGTTCCAAGTTCTATTCGGCGCGACGCATGATGGACGACCAGGTGCACGGCGTCAGCGGTTCGGGCGTGGCGGTGTTCATGCTGATGGGCAACCGCGAGCGCAGTTCCGGCGGGCCGTTCTTCAAGGACATCGCCACCCAGAAAACCCGCGTGACCCATGAGCTCTACAACTACATGTATTCCGATCACACCCAGACCGAGGCATTCCGCGGTGGCCTGCATGGGGTGTACGGGCTGCTGTTCACCGATGGCGGGACGCCCTCCAGCGCACAACTGGACACCGCCTTCGTCGATGCAACGCTGGGTTTGACAGGTTATCTCGCCAGCGACGGGCGCGGCGCGCTGAGCGGCAGGGTGAGCGGCGTGCTGTCCGGCCAGCCTGCCGTGATCGGCCTGCGCAACGACCAGGCCGAGTACTGGGCCACCGCCAACGGCAGCGGCGATTACCAGATCGCCGGCGTGCGCCCGGGACGCTACCGCATGACGCTCTATCAGAACGAACTGGAAGTCGCGCAACGCGATGTGGAGATCCATGCCAACGCGACCACGCAAGCGGCGCTGCAAGCGGTTGTGCTGCCGGGGACCATCAAATGGCAGATCGGCACGGCCGATGGCACGCCGACCGGTTTCCGCCATGCGGATCTGCTGCCACGCGCGCATCCATCCGACAAGCGCATGCGCTGGACCCCGGTGACCTATACGGTTGGATCGAGCAGTGCGGGCAGCTTTCCGGCAGTGCAATGGCGCGGCATCAACACCCCGACCCGCATCGACTTCACCCTGGGCTCCAGTGAAGTGCGTGGCTATCGCCTGCGCATCTTCCTGCCGCTGACGCAGGTCGGCGCGCGCCCGCAGATCAACGTCAATGCGCGTTGGAATGGTCCGGTGCCGGCCACGCCCACGCAACCCAAGACACGCGGCATCACCCGCGGCACATGGCGCGGCAACAACACGCTGTATGAGGTGGACATCCCGGCATCTGCGCTGCAATCGGGCAGCAACCGGATCGAGATCGGCATCGCCTCGGGATCGCCGGACAACGGCTTTCTCAGCCCGGCCGTGGTGTTCGACAGTATCCAGCTGGTGGCGCTGTAAGCAATCCGCCAATCCAGCGAGCGGTGGTCGGACAAGCAAGGGCTGCACGTAACAACGCGTCGCACCCATTGCAGAGACCGTGGCACTGCCCGCATTCGCCTGACACGTGTGCAAAGCTGGCGGTGGCAGCGCCAGCCACACCGATATGGCAATCACCGCGCGCAACTGCGTGCGGTGATTGCGGCGGTGCATGAGATTCCGGAAGCGGCAGACCCTCACACTGCACGGTCGATGCACGTCGCCATGCATATGACCTGCGCGCTGACTCGGCCTGCCCGACTGCCGTCAGTCGATCTGCTGCGCGAGCCGTCGGCAGCCAGGACGCGAGGCATGCAATGCGTGCGTCGCGCACATGCCACCTCGTTGGCTCTCGAGCGGCCTGCAATCGTCGACGATTGTCAGGCCAGCGCCGCAGGTGCGATCACCGGCGTGCGGTGTGCTGCACGCCGGTCTTTACGCTAATGACGCACCCTCGGCCATGTCGCCGATGGGCATCGTGCTTACTGCGCATCCAGCGTCGCGCTCACCTTGGCCCAGCCATTGCCGCGCACCACTTCGAAACCGGCTTCGGCTGCATGCAGATACATGCTGTTGTTGTAGCGCCCATCCTTGGACCGGTTGGTCTGCAGCCAGTTGAGGAAGGGCTTGGCGTCCACGTTGAGGCTGCCGCTGGTCTTGAGCGTGGCCTGCCCGGCGGTGCCGGTCGGGATGAAGGTGTAGACGTAATAGCCGGCGCCGGAGTTGAAGCCCTCCCACAGGTCGAAGGTACGCCCGCCCGCGGTGATCACCTTGCTGGCAGTCAGTGTGCCGATCGGCCAGGAGTTGTGGTCGCCCCAGATCATCACTTCCAGCTGCGGGTTGCCCTTGGCGGTATCCCAACGGAAGAAGATGTCGTAGGCAAAGTCGCCTGCGAGATTGGTCCCGCCGGCGCTGTAGGTGAACTTGAGCGGGATCTTGCTCAGCGAGGAAATCTGCCGCGGAAACAGCGTGTCGCTGGTCGGGTTCCAGTCGTAATGCCAGCCGCGCACGATCGCCGGATAGCCGTAGAGATTGTAGTCGGCGAAGTTGAAGGTGACGGTCAGCTCGGGCGTGCTGCCGGTGCCGAACGTGCCCTGGATGATGTTGTTGGGATCGTTAAAATTATTGACCCACGCATAGTGGTTACCAAAGATCTTGTAGGGACCGGCCAGCGCCGCCGGCGTCAGCGCGACCAGACCCACGGCCAGTGCAGCCTTCCACCAGCGCGATGCGCGCCGCCGTGTAGTAGGCGCCTGTGCGCCAGTCTGAGTAAGGGTGCTGGATTGGCTGTTTTGCATGTTGACTCTCTCCGAGTAAGTTCAGCGCGGCGATGCCGGTGCGGCAGCGTCGAGAGCCGCTTTGCAGCGGTCGCGTCGGACCCTAGCAGCGGCGTTGTGACGGGAGCTATAGCAATTGCAGCAGGCCTCGCTCGCCATCTGCGATAGCGGGCGCCACCTTGCAGCCGAAGCGTGCGCCGATCCTCAGTTCGCAAGGTAAATCGCAGTGGGACAGGATGTACCGGTCATCTGCATGACGGCGCGGTGCGCGCCAATGCTGCGGAGCCACATCGGGGCGATCTGCGTTTTGACAGCGCCTGCAGCTGCTCGCGGCGGTCCATTCGCCTCCGTCGAGCTTGCCTGATGACCGCGCGCCAGGCTCCCGTCCGCGGCTTGCGCGCTTCGGCACCCGGCCTTCGACCGCAGCCCTACTCGCCTCCGCTGTTTTGCGATAGCGTTCGCAGTTACAGATAACGCAACAGCCGGAGGGGGCGACGATGCGCATCGGAATCGTGGTGGACAGTGCCTGCGATTTGCCGCAGGACTTCATTCAACAAAACAACGTCATCGTATTGCCGATCAGCGTACGTATCGGCGAAGCGGTATTGGCCGATCACCGCGATGAGGAAGCGACGCTGAGCTTTCTGCAGGCACATGTG
Organism: Xanthomonas sp. WHRI 6108; assembly: GCF_040202385.2. Classification (NCBI taxonomy): domain Bacteria; kingdom Pseudomonadati; phylum Pseudomonadota; class Gammaproteobacteria; order Lysobacterales; family Lysobacteraceae; genus Xanthomonas; species Xanthomonas sp. WHRI 6108. Next base: position 3,870,924 of record NZ_CP168198.1, read on the forward strand.
GCCGAGCGTGGGCACGAGGCGGAAACCACGCCGTTTTCCGTCAACCAGATTCGCGACCTGTTCCTGCAACGGCTGGTCATCGACTACGACCACGTGTTCTGCCTGACCATCTCCAAGCTGCGCAGCCAGATCTTCGACAACGCGATGCAGGCCAGCTTCGCGATCCTCAACGATTACAAGCCGATCCGGCAGGCCGCCGGCCACACCTCGCCGTTCGCGCTGCGCGTGATCGATACGCTCAACCTGTTTGCCGGCCAGGGCATCACCGCGGTGGAAGCGGTACGCCTGCGCGCGCAGGGTCAGGGCGTGGCGGCAATCCGCAGTCGGCTCGAACAGCTGGCCGAACACACCTACGGCTACATGATTCCGCGCGATCTCTACTACCTGCGTGCGCGTGCACGCACCAAGGGCGATCGCAGCGTGGGCCTAATCAGCGCCGCGCTGGGCAGTGCGCTGGACATCAAGCCAGTGCTGCGCGCCTACCGCGGCGTCACCGAACCGGTGGCCAAGTTGAAAGGCTTCGAGCCGTCGACCGAAAAGCTGTTCGGCTTCACCGTGCGCAAGATCCGCGAGGGCTTGATGACACCGACCGTCTGCGTGGGCTACGGCGGCGAACTGGCCGAGCTGCACGCCCTGCCCGGCTACGCCGCCCTGCAAAGCGCCTGTCAGACCCACGACGTGGAATTGTTCGAAAGCGTGATGAGCCTGACCGGCATGGTCAACGTCGGCAAGGGCGCACTGGCCGTGGCATTTGCAGCCGAACCGCATACCTTTGCGGCCTGAAAACAAGGCCGGCGCGCGGCGCCCTCGCCGACTTCAGGACACGCCGATCTACAGCTGACCTATCCGCGCACCCCGGATCTCCAAAGACAACCACGCACACCGACCATCCCGACATGTCATGCCCTGCTTGCCCGTGCACAGCGACCCTCTTGACTGGTCCTTGCCCGCCCACCGTCGCGGGACCTTACGCGGCATGGATGCCGCGTAAGAGCCTACACGGACGTACTTGCGGCGTGTCCCGCGAGGGTGGGCGGGCAAGGGCCCTACCGCCAGGCCGCAGACCAACCGCTCTACAACTGATCTATCCGTGCGGGCAATTTACTTCCAGACACAAGACAGTCAACAGTCGGGTCACAGCCTCGTTTGTTAGATGCGGCCAAAATTCCGGTTAGTCGAGCGCGCAGCACCCTCACCACTTGCGGGAAGCGCCATGACTCCATCCCTGAAAGCTCAGTAGGCGGCATCCATGCCGCCAAGGGTCCCGCAAGCGCGAGGACAGCGCACCTGAGAGTTAATCGATACTTTCCAAAGCTTGCGCGTTGCTCGGCTTGCATTGGGACCATGACTGGACGCGGCACCATCCGAGTTAGCCCAGCGCAGTGTTACCGCAGCGGCACGTTCAATACCGATGGCGTTGCCGCCGGCGAGGTAAACGTCACTGTGCCACCGCCATCGCTGGCATCGGTGTAGCGCACGTCCTGCGTGTCGATCACCAGCACCAGGCGCTGCCCTGCCGGAATCTCCGTAGCAGCCGCTTGCAGTGGCCAATCCAGCGTCACTGCTTGGCCAGGTCTAGCCCCGCGTAGCGAGTACGGCGCATGCGTGATCAGTTGCGCCACGCCTAGCGCGTCCATGCGATACAGATACGCGAACAGGCTCACTTTCGATTGGCTGGGTACCACGGTCACGCGCAGCGATGGACTGCCAGCCAGCCGCCGTAGCGTGTTCGATGGCGCACCCACCCACACTGCCGCGCCGATGCGATTGACCAACGGAATCGAGGTGGTGACCGGCACACCGATGCCTTGCAACAGGCCACTGACCAGGACCACGCCCGAGTCGGCCAACGTCGGCACATCGGTGGCAATGCGCGATTGCCAGCCGCTGGCGGTGCCGCCGATCAAACCGCCGGTGGGGCTGAGCAATCCGGACGGTGCGGATAACCCCAGGCGCGTGTTGCCCTGTTGCACCGACGCCCAGTCCGCGTACTCCAGCCATTGCCCCGCGCGCGGCGACAACCGCACCGGCGCTTCGCTGTCCACGCCGTTACGCAGCTGCTTGAGATGACGATCGAACCAGCGCGTGGTCGCCGTGTAGACCTCGTTGGGCAGGCCGAGCGCGCCCGGCAGCTCTGCGGTGGCGTGATCGCCCTGGCTGAGCAGCAACTGCTTGGGCCCGCGCAACTGATTGAAGAATGCGATGGTCTGGTTCGGCGGAAACAGGCCGTCGTTGAAGGCATTGCCCAGTAGCACCGCCGTGCCACGCGCATTGAGCGCGGCCACATCGCTTGCCGGGCTGCGCGACGCGGCCTGCGGCAGGAAGCCCTGCACGGCGCCGTCGTAATCGCCAACGGCAACCCGTGTGCTGATCTTCGCCAGATCCGGGCCGGGACGTCCGGTCAACGCGCCGGCACCGACCAATAGCCCAACGCCTTGCTGGCTGACGGTGCGGTTGGAATACAGCGACGCTTCCAGATCGGCCCAGCCGCTGAGCGCAGCCACGGCCTTGATGCGCGGATCGCGCTCGGCCGCCAGCAGGCTGATGCCCGCGCCATACGAGATGCCCGACGCCCCGATCGCATTCGCATTGGCCGGCGTATGCGCCAGCGCCCAGTCGATCACCGCGCTGACGTCTTCCACGGTGTCGGCGCCGGCGATATCGATCTGCCCGGCCGAATCCCAGAACCCGCGCGAGGTGTAGCTGACGACCACGTAGCCATCGCTGGCCAGCTGGGTCGCGCGGCCGAGGTACTCCAGATTCGGCAACGACCAACTGGCCGGCATCACGATCAGCGGAAACGGCCCGCTGCCCTGCCCCTGCGGCACCAAGACCAGTGCGCCCATCGGCGCGCCGTCCCAGCCGGGAATCCGTTCGTAGGTCTTGCTGAAAGCGCCCGCCACCGCCGACGCCGATGCCACCAGCAGCGCCAGTGCGGCGATGCCTCCGATCCAAGGCTTGTTCATGGTTCTCTCCCACGCAAGGCCGGGCCGGGATGGCCCAGCGGCAACTGCCATGCATCCGTGGTTCGGGGGAGAACGTCGCGAACGTACCAGACGGTACGGTATGGCTCAAGGGCTGGGATTCGGGATTCGGGATTCGGGATTCGGGATTCGGGATTCGGGATTCGGGATTCGGGATTCGGGATTCGGGATTCGGGATTCGGGATTCGGGATTCGGGATTCGGGATTCGGGATTCGGGAGCGTGCGCGCCGCAGTCGCGGGCCCGGCCGGCAAGTGGAAACAACGTGCGCTTATCGCCTGGCCGCTCCCGACCCGCAGACGTTGGCTGCAATGCAGCACGCCCGCGCAACGCTTCCTGCGCGCTCAGCTCAGCCCACGAAGTGCTGATATCCGCGTTGCGGCGGCTGCCACGGGTTGCCGTCGGCGTCGTGGACCATCACGCCCGGCGTGGCGACGATCTGGCCGATGCGCGTCACCGCGACTCCGGCGAAGTCCATCGCCTGCACCACCGCGTCGCGGTGTTGCACGGCGGCGGTGAAGCACAGCTCGTAGTCGTCGCCGCCGCCGAGTTGCCAACCGATGCATTGCAGCGCACTGATCCCGGTGCTGCGCGGCATCGCCGGCAGAGCCGCCAGCGCCAGCTGCGCGCCCACACCGCTGCGTTCGCACAGATGGCCCAGATCGGCGAGCAAGCCGTCGGAGATGTCCACACAGGCATGCGCAAGCCCACGCAAGCGCAGCCCGGCCTGCACGCGCGGCTGCGGGCGCAGCAGCCGGCCGCGCCACAGTTCGTGCAACGGATCAGCCGCCGCGCAGGTCACGTCCAGCTGGCCGGCCTGCCACAGCGACAAGGCCGCCGCCGCCTCGCCCGGCGCGCCGGTGACCCAGACGTCGTCGCCCACGCGCGCGCCATCGCGACGCAGCGCCGCGCCCGGCGGCAGGCTGCCGATCGCGGTCACCGCACACGCCAACGGCCCGCGCGTGGTGTCGCCACCGACCAGCGCAATGTCATGCGCATCGGCCAGTGCAAAGAATCCATCGGCGAATGCGTCGACCCAGGCAGCATCGTCGTGCGGCAACGACAGCGACAGGGTGCACCAGCGCGGCTGCGCGCCCATCGCGGCCAGGTCGGACAGATTGACCGCCAGCGTCTTCCAGCCCAGATCCTCGGCACGCGTCTCGTGCGGGAAATGCACGCCCGCATTGAGCGTATCGACGGTGATCGCCAGTTGCTCGCCCGGCGGCGGCTGCAGCAGTGCCGCATCGTCGCCAATCCCCAACGGCACATCCGCACGCGCCGCAATGCGCGCGCGCAAGCGGGCAATTAGATCGAATTCGGGCATTTGAAGGGCCGGGATTGGGGATTTGGCAGTGGGGATTGGTCACGGCGCACATTGGCAGGGACCAGCGCCGCGGCCAATCCCCAATCCCAACTGCCCAATCCCGCGGCGCCTCAGGCGCCGCTAGCGCCCGACTCCACCTTGCGCCACTCCACCGAGGCGCGATCCAGCACGCCGTTGACGTAGGTGTGGCCGTGCTCGGAGCCGAAGCGCTTGGCGGTTTCGATCGCTTCGTTGATCACCACGCGGTACGGCACGTCCTGGCGATACAGCAGCTCATAGGCAGCCAGGCGCAGCACTGCACGCTCGATCGCGTCGACCTCTTCCACGCCGCGATCCAGATACGGGGTCAGCGCGGTATCCAGCTCGGCGCGGTTGCTCAGCACGCCTTCGACCAGGTTTTCGAAATAGGCCAGATCGGCCACTTCGTGCGCCTGCTCATGCGCAAACTGCGAGATCACCTGCTTGGCGAACCCGCCGGAAATCTGCCAGGCATACACCGCCTGCAAGGCACGCCGACGCGCGCGCGAACGCAGCACCGGGTCGATGCCGTCGCGACGGACGTGGCGGGCGTGTCCACCGGACTTGCTCATGGCAACAACTCCATCAAATTGACCAGTTCCAATGCCGCAAGCGCGCATTCTTCGCCCTTGTTGCCATGGCTGCCACCGGCACGCGCCTCGGCATCTTCCACGCGCTCGACCGCGAGCACGCCGTTGAGCACCGGCACGCCGGTCTGCAACTGCACGCTCATCAGGCCTTCGGCGCACAGGTCGGCGACGTGTTCGTAGTGGCGGGTGTCGCCGCGGATCACGCAGCCCAACGCGATGATCGCCGCATGCTGTCCGGATTGCCCCAGGCGGTTGGCGGCGATCGGAATTTCCCAGGCGCCCGGCACGCGGATCACGTCGATGGCGTCCTCGCCGATGCCGTTGCCGGCCAGGCTCTGACGCGCACCGGTGACCAGCGCGTCGGTGATGCGGGCATTCCAGCGGCTGGCGATGATCGCAAAGCGCGCGGTGGTGGGGCGGAGATCGCCTTCGTAGTGGGTCATGCGGGTCGGCAACTCGAGGGGGCGGCAAGTTTAACAGCTGCCGGGGCCTGGCCCCGGCCGGTGCGTGGCGGCCGGGGTGCCGAAGCAGCCCCGGCCATGTCGCCAGGAAACGAATGTGGAACGCGCAGCACGGGCTGGTGCAGCTTGCAGCTGGCAGGGTCGATACGCAGCAACCGCGCGAACCACTCGGACAGCGCGGTTGCTGTTGCGCGCCCTGCAACCACCAGACAGCGGCGGCTCCAGGCCGCCCGCGCCACGTCAGGGCAGCGCGGCCGCCGGCACCGAGCGCACCCCTTCGCCCGCGTGGCATTCCAGGTACTCCACCACCTCCAGCCCGAACCCGGCCAGACCCACCTGACGCCGCGGCGTGCCCAGCACGCGCAGCTTGCCCAGGCCCAGTTCGGCCAGGATCTGCGCCCCGGCCCCGTTGCGCCGCCACTGGCTGACGTCCTTGGCGTTGGTGGCCGCTTCCGGTTGCTGGCGCAACCGCGCCAGCAAGGATTCGGTGTCGCGCGGTGCCGACAGCACCACCATCACGCCCTGCCCTTCGGCGGCGATCGCACGCAAGGCATCGGTGGCGGCCACGCCAAAGTCGTCGCGTTGCCAGTGCAGCAGATCGGCCAGCGGGTTTTCCACCTGCACGCGCACCAGCGTCGGCGTGGCCGGATCGGCAGTGCCGCGCACCAGCGCAAAGTGCAGGTCGTGGGCGATGCGGTCGCGGTAGGTCACCAGCGTGAACGGGCCGAACTCGGTGCTGATCTCGCGCTCGTCCACGCGCTCGACGGTGTGCTCGTTGGCCAGGCGGTAGGCGATCAGATCGGCGATCGAGCCCATCTTCAGCCCGTGCTCGCGCGCGAACACTTCCAGCTGCGGGCGGCGCGCCATGCTGCCGTCCGGGTTGAGCACTTCCACCAGCACGCCGGCCGGTTCCAGCCCGGCCAGCATCGGCAGGTCGCTGGCCGCTTCGGTATGGCCGGCGCGGGTCAGCACGCCGCCGGGCTGGGAGATCAGCGGGAAGATATGCCCCGGCTGGCTCAGATCCTGCGGCTTGGCATCCGGCCGCACCGCGGTGCGCACGGTGTGTGCGCGGTCGTAGGCGGAGATGCCGGTGGTCACGCCTTCGGCCGCCTCGATGCTGACGGTGAAGTTGGTCTGGAACTGCGCGGTGTTGTTGCGCACCATCGGCGCCAGGCCGAGCTGCGCGCAGCGCTCGCGGGTCAGCGACAGACACACCAGCCCGCGCGCGTGGGTCACCATGAAGTTGATGTCCGACGGCTTGACCAGCTCGGCGGCCATGATCAGATCGCCTTCGTTCTCGCGGTCCTCGTCATCGACGATCACCACCATGCGGCCGGCGCGCAGTTCCTCGATCAATTCCGGAACGGGTGCGAAATTCATGCCGCACCCCGCGTGCCCAGCAGGCGTTCGACATAGCGCGCCACCAGGTCGATTTCCAGATTCACCGCCGCGCCAACCGCGGTCTGCGCAAACGCGGTGTTGGCCACCGTGTGCGGAATCAACGCGACCTCGAAGCCGTCCGCGTCCACTTCGTTGACGGTGAGGCTGACCCCGTCCACGCAGATCGAGCCCTTCTTGGCGACATAGCGCAACACCGCCGGCGGGGCGGCAAACCGCCAGCGCTGCGCGCGCGCATCGCCATGTACCGACTGCACCTGGCCCAGGCCGTCGACATGCCCGCTGACCAGATGCCCGCCGAGGCGGTCGGTCGGGCGCATCGCGCGCTCCAGATTGAGCAACGCACCTTCCGGCAAGGCGCCCAACGTGGTCAGCGACAGGGTTTCGGTGGAGGCATCGGCCTGGAAGCTGCCGGCGTCGAAGGCGATCACGGTCAGGCACACGCCATTGACGGCAATGCTCTCGCCCAGTTGCACCGCCTCGAACGGCAGGTTGCCGGTGGCGAAGGTGAAACGCACATCGCCGCCCTGCGGCTGGCGCGCCGCCAGATGGCCGACGCCTTCGATGATTCCGGTAAACATCAGCGCACCCCCGTCGTTGATGACGACAGTGCGGACGGAGTGCGGTGAAAGATCGCGACGCAGCGCGACAGGTGACGCATGGACATAGTCGTTTCTCGCAGGAGTTGAGCGAAAAACGCCACAAGGCAAACAGGCGCGCGCACAGCCGCAAGGCTGCGCGTTGGCCGTCTTCTTTCATCCGGACTATACCGTCGGCCCCGGCATCGCACCGGATCTGCTGACCTTGCGCAGCAGGGGTTCGCGTGGATCCGCTCAACCCTGAAGTGCAAGCGCTCGCGGGCTCGCATGCTTGCGCATGCCTACCGCCGGTGGGGAATCGCACCCCGCCCTGAAGACGTTCGTGAGTACCGGCGAACCGGTGCGCAAAGTCTAACAGGGCACATCGGCGCGATGGCTGAGCGTGGGCCAAGGCTGGCAGGACACTGCGTCATGTGGGGAAATCCCCCATAGCCAGGATTGTGAAGGATCTGTTAATTTACGCGCCGCGACGGGAGACGTCGCTTTTTTCCCTCCCGCAAAGGGACGGAGACACGGACATCAATTCGGAGAGAGACATCCAATGCGTAACACCCTGATTCTGGCTGCCCTGCTGGCCGCCGCACCGTTTGCCGCATCGGCCGAAGGCCTGAGCTATTCCTACGTCGAAGGCGGCTGGAACCGGACCGAAATCAACGTCAACGACGCGTCCGACGACATCGATGGCGGCTACATCCGCGGCTCCTGGCAGATTGCCCAGCCGGTCTACCTGCTGGCCAGCTACGAGCGTGCCACCAAGGACTACAACCTCGGCAGCGGCTTCGTGATCGACGGCACCCTGCAGCAGGCCACGGCGGGTATCGGTTACCGCCAGGAAATGACCGAGCGCGTCGAGTTCACCGCCGACATCAGCGTGCTGCGCACCAAGGTCGAATCCGATCTGCGCCTGCGCGGCCGTTCGATCGACAAGGCATCCGATTCGACCAACCTGGGCTTCGCCAACCTGGGCCTGCGCGGCAAGCCCTCGCCGCGGACCGAAGCCTGGATCAAGGCCGGCTACATCGACGGTAGCGACGTGGACGAAGGCGAGTTCGTCGGCACCCTGGGTGGTCAGGTCAACTTCACCCGCACCTGGGGCCTGGTCGCCGAAGCGCAGTTCGTCGACAACGCCAACCAGTACAAGGTCGGCGTGCGCGCGAGCTTCTGATCGAGGCGACTCAGATACACCAAGGCCCCGCATGCGGGGCCTTTTTCATGCGCACAACAGCACAGCTGCGCGGTATCGCGCGGGCCATGCAGCGCTCACCCGGCAACAACCGGCGTATAGCGCAGACGCAGATCCTGACCGAGCTGGCGCACATCCAGCAGCTGCAACGCAGCGCGCTGCGCCATCGTCCCGATGCCCAGCCCGGCCAGCAGCGGCCTGGCGGTATCGCCCAGCAGTACCGGCGCCATGTAGACCAGCAGTTCGTCGACCAGGCCGGCCTGCAGCAGCGCACCACCCAGCGTTGCGCCGGCTTCCACATGCACCTCGTTGATGCCGCGCTCGCCAAGCAGGGCCAACACAGCCGCCAGATCGAAGCGGCCGGCTTGCAACGGCATCGCAAGGAACTGCGCATCGTCCAGCGACGGCGCGGCGACATCCTCGCCATGCAGATACAGCGTGGGCGCATCGCCCTGACGCAGGTTCCTGCATGCCAACGTCCGTAGCCCGGCATCGAGCACCACGCGCAGCGGCGGCACGACCGGCGTGTCATCGCCCAGCCGCACCGTCATGGAGGGGTCGTCGGCCAGCACCGTGCCCGCACCAGTGAGGATCGCGCCCGCACGCGCGCGCCAGCGCTGCACGTCTGCGCGCGCGTCACTTCCGGTGATCCACTTGGATTCACCGCTGGCCAGCGCCGTACGCCCATCCAGGCTGGCGCCGAGCTTGACCCGCAACCACGGCAGCCCACGCTCCACCCGTGACAGAAACCCACGATTCAGCGCGCGCGCCTGTGCCTGCAGGACGCCGCTCAGCACCTCGATCCCGGCCTCGCGCAGCAACGCAAACCCGCCGCCGTTGACCTGCGGAAACGGGTCGGCCATCGCCGCAACCACACGCGCAATGCCGGCATCGATCAAGGCCAGCGCACAGGGCGGCGTGCGTCCGTAGTGCGCACACGGCTCCAGCGTGACGTAGGCGGTGGCGCCACGCGCCAGCGCGCCGGCCGCGCGCAGCGCGAACACTTCCGCATGCGGGCCGCCGGCACGTTGATGAAAGCCCTCGCCCACGCATACGCCATCGCGCACGATCACGCAGCCAACCATCGGATTGGGGCGGGTGGTGTAGGCGCCACGCTCGGCCAGGCGCAATGCCTGCGCCATCCAGCGATGGTCGTCGGCCGTTGCGCTCATTGCGTTGCCGCTTGCGGTTCGATACACATCACCACGATCTGCATCGGCCCCAGCAGTAATTCTGCATGCGTCTGCCAGCCCAGCCGCTGATAAAACGGCACCAGCACTGGTTGGCAATACAGGTACAACGCCGGCACGCCCATGCGCGCGGCGGCCTGCACGCAGTGCGTCACCAGCGCCTCGCCGATGCCCTGCCCGCGCGCCTGCGGCTGCACGTACAGCGACGCCAGCCATGGCGACCATTGCCGAATGCGCGAATCGTCGTTTTCCAGCAGGCTGACCGACCCGAGCCACTGCGCCTGATCGAGCGTCACCCACGTGGTCGGGATCACCCCGTCGCGGGTGTGGCTGCGCAACTCGCTCAAGGCCTGATCGAAATTCCAGTCCGGCAACAGACTGCCGAAGGCCTGCAGATGCGCCTGCGCGATGGCGGGCAGCAGCTGCGGCGTGTCGGCCACGCACGCGATGCGCATGGCGCTCACCGCTTGCCGGGCTTGCCGGCGCGCTCCAGGGCCGCTTCCAGCAACGGCAACTGCTCGATGCCGACCGGGAGCTCGCGCTCAAGCTTTTCGATTTCCTCGCGGAAATCGGCCACGTCCTGAAAGCTGCGGTACACCGAGGCGAAGCGCACATAGCCCACATGATCGAGCTTGCGCAGCTCGACCATGACGTATTCGCCCACCCGCAGCGAGCCCACCTCGCGCTCGCCGGACATGCGCAACTGATGCACCACCGCGCGCACCGCCGCTTCGATCTGCTCTTCGGACACCGGGCGCTTTTGCAGCGCGCGGTCGAAACTGGTGCGCAGCTTGCGCGCATCGAACGCCTCGCGCCCGCCATCGCTCTTGACCACGGTCGGCAGCTTGAGCTCGATCGTCTCCAGGGTGCTGAAACGCTCGCCACACGCCTCGCACTCGCGACGCCGACGAATCGTCGTCCCGTCTTCGGACACCCGCGAATCGATCACGCGGGTGTCGTTGTGCTGGCAGAAGGGGCAGTGCATCAGGTCGCCGAGATTGGGAAGTGGGGATTAGGGATTGGCAACAGCAGGAGCAAGGACGCGCTTACCGCGCATCCCCAATCCCGAATCACCAATCCCGGCACCTCAGCCATACACCGGATACTTCTTGCACTGCGCGGTCACCGCGTCGCGGACCTTGGCCAGCACCGCTTCGTCGCTGGGGGCGTCGAGCACATCGGCGATCCAGTTGGCCAGGTCGATGCTGTCCTGCTCCAGGTAACCGCGGGTGGTGATTGCCGGGGTGCCCAGGCGCAGGCCGGAGGTGACGAACGGCGAGCGCGGGTCGTTGGGCACCGAGTTCTTGTTGACGGTGATGTGCGCCTTGCCGAGCGCGGCCTCTGCGTCCTTGCCGGAGACGTCGCGGCCGATCATGTCCACCAGCATCAGGTGATTTTCGGTGCCGCCGGACACGATCTTGTAGCCGCGCGCGATCAGCGTGTTGGCCATCGCCTGCGCGTTCTTGACCACCTGCTGCTGGTAGGTCTTGAATTCCGGCTCCAGCGCCTCCTTGAACGCCACCGCCTTGGCCGCGATCACGTGCATCAGCGGGCCGCCCTGAATGCCGGGGAACACGATCGACTGCAGCTTCTTCTGCAGCTCTTCGCTCGCGCCCTTGGCCACGATGATGCCGCCGCGCGGGCCGCGCAGGGTCTTGTGCGTGGTCGAGGTGACCACGTGCGCATGCTCCAGCGGGCTCGGATACACGCCTGCGGCGACCAGGCCGGCCACATGCGCCATGTCCACGAACAGATACGCACCGACGCTGTCGGCGATGGCGCGGAAACGCGCCCAGTCGATCTTCTGCGAATACGCCGAGAACCCGGCCACGACCATCTTCGGCTTGTGCTCGGTGGCCAGTCGCTGGACTTCGTCATAGTCGATCAGGCCCTGCTCGTTGACGCCGTACTGCACGGCGTTGAACAGCTTGCCGGAGACGTTGACCTTGGCGCCGTGGGTGAGGTGGCCGCCATGGGCCAGGCTCATGCCCAGGATGGTGTCGCCGGGCTGCAGCAGCGCCAGATACACCGCCTGGTTGGCCTGCGAGCCGCTATGCGGCTGCACGTTCGCATAATCGGCGCCGAACACCTGCTTGATGCGCTCGATCGCCAACTGCTCGGCAATGTCGACGAACTCGCAACCGCCGTAGTAGCGCTTGCCCGGGTAGCCTTCGGCGTACTTGTTGGTCAGCTGGCTGCCCTGGGCCTCCATCACCAGCGGGCTGCAGTAGTTTTCGCTGGCGATCAGCTCGACGTGATCCTCCTGGCGGCCGGCTTCAGCAGCGATGGCCTGGGCCAGTTCGGGGTCGTAGGTTTCCAGTCGGACGTCGCGCGAGAACATGCAGAGCTCCGGGGCAGCTGTTGCCAGTAGGGGCGCAGATTGTAAGCCCCCGCATGGACAGGTGACCAATTGAGACGCGGGCGCAGGCCGGGCGCGCCATTGCGGGTTCCGTCCTGAACGACAAAGGCGCACCGGAGTGCGCCTTTGCGGGTTCCCTGCCTACCCAGGCCTGACCCGGACGGTAGACAGGCTTAGTTGTTGAGCACCAGGTCGGCGATCACACCGGTGGCGATGGCCACCAGCAGCAGATTGCCGGTGTTGTCGCGCTGCCACCGGTAGCCATACGGCGGGCGGCGCAGGTTGTAGCGATCGTAGTCGTTGATCACGTAGACCGGGCCGTGGTAGCGCTGGCCGCGGGCCCAGTACGGGCGCGGCGGCGGGCCGGCGCGGTAGTAGCCGGGGCGATCGTAGACATAGACCCGGTTGCGGTCGTAGCGACGGTCCTGATAACGGGCATCGCGATACCCCTCGCGGTAGCCGTTGCTGTAGTAACGGCGGTCATCGCGGCGGTCGGCCCGGCGCTCGTCATGCCAGTCGCGGCGGTCGTTGCGCCAATTGCCACGGTGATCGCGGTCGTGGCGATCGTCGCGATCATGACCACGACGGTCGTGGCCGCGGCCCCAGTCGTCGGCAAACGCTGCCGGGGCCACGGAGCCCAGCGCCAGGATGGAGGAAAGCACAACAGTCACGATGCGTTTGCGGTTCATGGGATTGCTCCTGTCTGCGATGTCGCAATTTCATTAAGGCGCTGGCCGCCTTAACGCATTCTTGCTGGAATCGATTACGAAAACGCCCATTCAGGTGGAAGGTAAGCTGCCGTTTAGCTGCCGACGCGCCGCCGCGAGCCAGGCCGGTTGCCCGTATAATCGGCGCAATCCCTTTTCCGCTGCCTCCGGCCCCGGCCGGTGGGCTGCCTGCGTCCACGGAGCACCCATGTCGCAATACATCTACACCATGAACCGCGTCAGCAAGGTGGTCCCGCCCAAGCGGCAGATCATCAAGGACATCTCGCTGAGCTTTTTCCCGGGCGCCAAGATCGGCCTGCTGGGCCTGAACGGCGCCGGCAAGTCCACGGTGCTGAAGATCATGGCCGGCGTGGATACCGATTTCGAGGGCGAAGCCCGTCCCCAGGCCGGCATCAAGGTCGGCTACCTGGCGCAGGAACCGCAGCTCAACCCCGAGCACACCGTGCGCGAAGCGGTCGAGGAAGGCGTGGGCGACGTGCTGCAGGCCCAGGCCGCGCTGGATGCGGTGTACCTGGCCTATGCCGAGGAAGGCGCCGATTTCGACGCCCTGGCCAAGGAACAGGAACGCCTGGAAGCGATCCTGGCCGCCGGCGATGCGCACACCCTGGAAAACCAGCTGGACGTGGCCGCCGATGCGCTGCGCCTGCCGCCGTGGGACGCGGTGGTCGGCAAGCTGTCCGGTGGCGAAAAGCGCCGCGTGGCGCTGTGCCGGCTGCTGCTGCAGAAGCCGGACATGCTGCTGCTCGACGAACCGACCAACCACCTGGACGCCGAATCGGTGGAATGGCTGGAGCAGTTCCTGGCGCGCTACACCGGCACCGTGGTGGCGGTAACGCATGATCGCTACTTCCTCGACAACGCCGCCGAGTGGATCCTGGAACTGGACCGCGGCCGCGGCATTCCGTGGAAGGGCAACTACACCGACTGGCTGACCCAGAAGGACGAGCGCCTCAAGCAGGAAGACAACCAGGAAAAGTCGCGCCAGAAGGCGATCCAGAAGGAACTGGAATGGTCGCGCCAGAACGCCAAGGGCGGCCGCACCAAGGGCAAGGCGCGTCTGGCCCGCCTGGAAGAACTGCAGTCGGTGGACTACCAGAAGCGCAACGAGACCAACGAGATCTTCATCCCGCCGGGCGAGCGCCTGGGCAATGCGGTGATGGAGTTCAAGAACGTCTCCAAGAAGTTCGGCGACCGCCTGCTGATCGACAATCTGTCGATGATCGTGCCGCCCGGCGCCATCGTCGGCATCATCGGCCCCAACGGTGCCGGTAAGTCGACCCTGTTCAAGATGATCACCGGCGCGGAGAAGCCCGATTCCGGCGAGATCGTGGTCGGCCCGACCGTGCAGCTGTCCTACGTGGACCAGAGCCGCGACAAGCTGGAAGGCAACCACAACGTGTTCCAGGAGATTGCCGGCGGCCTGGACATCCTCAACATCAACGGCGTGGAGATCCAGTCGCGCGCCTACATCGGCCGCTTCAACTTCAAGGGCCAGGACCAGCAGAAGATGGTCGGCTCGCTGTCCGGTGGTGAGCGCGGTCGTCTGCACATGGCCAAGACCCTGCTGCAGGGCGGCAACGTGCTGCTGCTCGACGAACCGTCCAACGACCTGGACATCGAGACCCTGCGCGCGCTGGAAGATGCGTTGCTGGAGTTCCCGGGCAACACCTTCGTGATCTCGCATGACCGCTGGTTCCTGGACCGCATCGCCACGCACATCCTGGCGTTCGAAGGCGACTCGCACGTGGAGTTCTTCCAAGGCAACTACCGCGAGTACGAAGAAGACAAGCGCCGCCGCATGGGCGATGACGCAGGTCCCAAGCGTCTGCGCTTCAAGGCGCTCAAGTAAGCACGACAAGGGCGCCGCAAGGCGCCCTTGTCACATACGGGTGCAGCTGCGACCGATGGCCTACAGGTCGTAGGACAGCACGTCTTCGAAGCCGAAGGTGGCGAAGTTCTCGATCCGCGAGGGATACAGGCGGCCGACCAGATGGTCGTACTCGTGCTGCACCACGCGTGCGTGGAAGCCTTCGGCCTCGCGCTCGATCGGGCTGCCATCCGGCGCAAAGCCGCGGTAGCGAATGTGGCGATAGCGCGGAATGACCGCACGCAAGCCGGGAATGGACAGACACCCTTCCCAGCCGTTTTCCATCTCCTCCGACAGCGGTTCGATCTGCGCATTCGCCAACGCGGTGCGCGGCACCGCCGGTGCATCGGGATAGCGTTCGCTGGCTTCGAAGCCGAACACCATCAGCTGCAGGTCCACCGCGATCTGCGGTGCGGCCAGGCCAACGCCACGCGCATCGTCCATGGTCTCGAACATGTCGGCCACCAGCGCGCGCAACTCGGCACTGCCCAGGTTGGTCACCGGCGGCGCCACGCGCAGCAGGCGCTTGTCGCCCATGCGGATAATCTCGCGAATCATCTGACTGCTCCCGGGAAACGTTGCGGCGATTCTAAGACCTGTGCGGTAGGTGGGGGTGAGGTTGGGGAGTCGGGAGTCGGGAGTCGGGAGTCGGGAACGGGAATTAGGGATTGGTCGCTGGGGCGTCAGTGGCGCTGCTTGGCGTTTCGCATCTTGATCTGAGGTGACTGCGTTTGATGTGGGATGACTGCGTGTTTCGGGTATCTGTCTATCAGCCCGTTACGCGTTGCCCGGCATCGTCCAGCACGCGTTCGCCGTCTTCCTTGACGAAACCGCTCGTCGCGGGCGGCAGCAGGTCGAGCACGCGTTCGGAGGGGCGGCACAAGCGCGTCCCCAATGCGGTTTGCACGAAGGGGCGGTTGATCAGGATTGGATGCGTGAGCATTGCGCTCAGCAACGTTGCGTCGTCCAGCGCGGGATCGTCGAGTTCCAGTTCCAGATACGGGGTGCCTTTCTGACGCATGGCCGCGCGAACCGGGATGCCGGCGGCGGCGATCAGGGACTGCAGTGTTTCGCGGGTGGGCGGGTGCTGCAGGTCATCGACGATCTGCGGTTCGATGCCGGTGTGGCGGATCAGGGCGAGCGTATTGCGGGAGGTCCCGCAATTGGGGTTGTGATAGATGACGGCGTGCATGGGAACCTGGTGCGCGGAGTGGTCAAGACTGTAACGCGCTGCGGTCGAATGGCGCGCAGCGTGCAGAGCCAGCGCAGCGTAAGCGCAGCCCGCGCCGATGCCGATGCCGATGCCGATGCGCATTAACGCACGGGTTGCGCACGTTGCTGCGGCCGCGCTACTTGCGCAGACCAGGCCACTGGCCGCGGTGGAATAAAAGCTCCTCTCCCCCCGGGAGAGGGGTTGGGGCGAGGGTACGGGGCGAAGCTCAGGTGCACCCGAATCCCTGCTCTCAACCTCCACCAGGCTTCGCACGACCCCTCATCCGCCCCTTCGTGGCACCTCTCCCGATGGGAGCAGGGAAATGAGTCGTCCGGATCTTGGCTGGGGCACCTTCTACCGATGAGAGAAGAGAGGCTTCCGGCCCGGTCGGCTCGCGTCAAAAATCTGTCCGATCCGGATACCCGATGCCGCTGCAATTCCCGGAAATTCCCCAACGCAAGTGCGGCGATAACCGTTTCAGGCTCTCGCTTCGCATTCAGCGGCCAATATGTCAAAAGATTGACACACATCACGGATTCATGATTCAGTCATGAACAGACTGAAACGGAAGGATTCCCCCGATGCCGGTGTCTGCACGGCGTCCCTTTTCCCTGTTGGACTCAAGGAAACCCCAACGATGATGAGCTTTCGTAAGCCCGGATGGATGCTGTCCGGTGTGTTGTGTGTCGTCTGCCTGCCGGCCCTGGCCGTGGCGCAAGAGGCTGCAACCAGCAGTTCCAAGGTGGGTATCGATCCCGTCACCGGCAAGCTGCGCCCGCTGACCGACGCCGAGAGCGCGGCGCTGGATCAGCAGGCCGCGTCGGCTGCCCGCAGCAGCGCTGCCCGCACTGCGGTTCCGCAGACCGAATCGGCCGCACGCGCGACCGAGCGACGCCTGCCCAACGGCACCGTGGCGCGCAAGTTGCCGGCCACGCAGATGAGCTCGCTGATGGCGACCCGTCAGGCCGATGGCCGCATCGTCATCGAGCACAGCGAAGACGCCGACACCCAACCCGCCCACGCCGAGCACGGAGCGCTGCCGCATGAATAAGCCCTTGTTGCTGTTGTCCCTGGCCGTGGCTGCGGCCATCGCGCCGCTGCATGCAAGCGCCGCCAACGTCACGCTGATCAATGGCGATGCCGGCACCAGCGTCGGCTTGAACGACCCCACCAGCGCAGCGCCCTTGGGCGGCAACCCCGGGCGCTCGGTCGGCGAGCAGCGTCGCATCGCCTACCAGTACGCGATGGACCTGTGGGGCGCGGTGCTGCAGAGCAACGTCGAGATCAAGGTGTATGCCTCGTTCGCGCGGCTGACCTGTACCGCCACCGGCGGCACGCTGGGCCAGGCCGGCCCGAACTGGATCGTCAACGACTTCCCCGGTTCCAAGCCCAATACGCTGTATCCATCCGCGCTGGGCGACGCGATCGCCGGGCAGGATCTGGTCCCCGATCCCAGCGATCCGGCCGACGTGTTCTCGCAATTCAACGGGGATCTGGGCAAGCCCGACTGCCTGGCCGGCTCGGGCTGGTACCTGGGCCTGGACGGCAAGACGCCCGAAGGCCAGATCAACTTCCTCAACGTGGTGATGCACGAGATCGGCCACGGCCTGGGTGCGGCGGGCTTCCTCAACAAGACCACCGGCGTGCTCGGCTCGGGCAGCGGCCTGACCGACGTCTACACCGCGCAGGCCTTCGACAACGTGCAGAACAAGCGCTTCGACGATCCGGCCATGACCAACGCGCTGCGTGCCGAAGCGATGCGCACGCCGGGGCGTACGGTGTGGGCCGGCACGCGTGTCAACCGCGAGGCGGCGCTGATCCTGGATCCGCGCACCCTGTTGCAGGTGAGCGCACCGGCCAGCGCGGCGGGCAAGTTCGAGGTGGGCTTTGCCAGCTTCGGGCCGCTGGCCACGGCGGCCAATTTCCCGGCCCGCGCAGTGGTGACGGTCAACGACGGAGTGGCTGCCGCATCGGCCAGCGATGGTTGCGAAACGCCGTTCGTCAACGCGGCCGAGGTGGCCGGCAAGGTGGCGCTGATCGACCGCGGCACCTGCGCGTTCGCGATCAAGGTCAAGAACGCACAGCTCAACGGTGCGGTGGGCGTGATCGTGGCCAACAACGCGGCCGGCGTGCAGACGATGGGCAATGCCGCCCCGCCGATCACCGACATCACCATCCCGGCGATCATGGTGTCGCAGACCGATGGCGCGCGGCTGAAGGGCAGCGCCGGAGTGGTGGCGGCGTTGTACGAAGACCCCGAGCTGTTGCAGGGCACCGATACCGCGGGCCGCACGCGGCTGTATTCGCCCAGCGTGGTGGCCGGCGGGTCGACGTTCTCGCACTTCGATACCGACCTGCAGCCGAACGCGTTGATGGAACCGTTCGATACGCCGGAAGTGCAGGCGCATCTGAACATCGACCTGACCCCGGCGCTGTTTGCCGATATCGGCTGGACACTCAATCGCGGGCTGGCCAAGCTGGGCAACTGCAATACGCTGGTGCCGACGCTGGAGACCGGCGGGCTGATTCCCGGCGCGAACATCTCGGCTGAAAACAGCCTGTGCAAGTCGCAGAATGCCGGCAACCGTCTGGGGTACCTGACCTGCATGGACGAGCACGCACGCGAGTTGCAGAACCAGGGTGCGATCAGCCGCATTCAACAGGCAGCGGTGTTTGTCTGTGCCACCAAGGTGCGCCCGTAACAACAGGCGCAGTCTGCGTTAATCGATGCAATGCGAACGGCGCCGGGAGGCGCCGTTCGTTTATCCGTGCTCACACTGTTCAAGCTGCGCCACGCGCGGCGATGTCCACACCCCACCGAGGGCGCGCGCGCGTCAGCATGCGTGTACAGCGCGCAGCAAAACGCCGGCCAGAGACACCCACCACAGCGCAGACCAACCGCCACAGCCAGAGGGCCGCGCAGTCGGTCTGCCTTGTCCTCAACGATCGGCAGCGTATGGCGAAGTCAGCACCTGTGGTGCGCGACCCAGTGCCGCACCCAGCCGATCCATCACGAACCGCAGATAGAGATTGCTGCTGAACTGGTTGTAGTCGCGCGCATTGTTGAAGGTCATGCGCCCGCCCAGGAACAGCTGCGGCGCCACCTGCCATTCGGCCGCGCCACTGAGGTTGTAGGACACGCCGGTGCGGGTTTCGCCCGCATACACCGGGTCGGTGTAGCGGTTGACCAGCCCGAGCAAGGCCGCCAGCGAGGCGGCATCGTAGGCGGCCTGCTGCAGGGTGGGATCGGTCGGAAAATACGGCGAGGCGTCGGTACTGAAGTGCTGCACGCCGATGCTGGCATCGACCTTCCAGTTGACCGTCTGGCCGGCGCTGCGGCCGCTCCAGTGCACCGGGAAACCCAGGTCCACATACTCCTGCGGGCTGAAGTAACCGCCATGGCCGTAGGTGAAGCCGCTGAGGTTCCTGTCGTACTGCATGGCGGTCAGATTGATGCCGGCCGTCAGCGACTGGTGCCGGGTTTCCAGTGCATGCACGTAGAAGCCCAGGTCGAGCTGGCGCTGGTCGTTGTCGGCGACGTTGTTGCCGAGCAAACGGTGCGCGGCAAGATTGGCATAACCGCCCAGCAGCCCATTGTCGGCAGTGGCCGACAACGACACGCCATTGCTGGTCACCCCGCCCCATTCGCGGCCGCTGCGTGCATCCTGCGCGCCGGCGAACGACAGCACGCTGTCGGTGACCGCGCGCCGCGAGGCTTCGGCCGACCAGCTCACCGCATCGCCAAGCTCGCCGCGATAGCCGACGCCGCCGATGAGGTTCTGTTCCTGGAAGCCGATCGGGGTGCTGCCGATGTGGGCACTGAACCCGCCATTGCGATAGCGCACGCCGACGCCCACCCCGGTGTCGTCCTGGCTGAGCCGGCGCGTGCCGTTGCCGGTGGCGGCCATGCTATTGAGCGTGGCGGCCAGCCCGGTCGGGGTCTGTTGTGCGGCGGCCGTGCTGCCGGCCAGCGCGCGCAACGCGGCCGCATCGCCGGCAGCCAGCTGTTCGCTGAGCGCGGCGTTGCCGAGGATGTCGCGCGCCAGTTGGGCGATCGGCGTGTTGGAGGCGTTGATGCCGAGCAGGTAGGCCGGCAACGGTTCGTTGGCCAGCGCCGCCACGGCGGCGGCATTGCTGTTGTTGTTCTCGACCAGCAGGTCGTTGAACAGGCCGGTGTTCAAGGCGTAGCGACGCAGGCGTTCACGCGTGGCGGCGGTGTCACCTTCGGTGGCGAGCAACTGGTACATCGACGAGCTGACCAGCGTATCGATCGGGCCGCGATCGGCCGCCAGCGCATCGTTGATGGCGGTCTGCGGGCCGCTGCCGAAGCGGCTGGCGGCGACGTAATCGGTGGTCAGCGTGCCGGCATCGACGATGGTCGGGGTCAGGGTGACGCCGAGCTTGCCGTCGCCGACCGCGAACTCGGCCTGGACCGGCATTTCGATATCGTCCAGGCGACCCAAACCGTCTTCGCCATCGCGCGAGCGGTACAACGCGCCGCCGGCGAGGTTGTCGCTGTTTTCCGACTGCACCGCACGCAACTCGTCGAGCACGCCGTTGCCGCTGCCGAGCGGCGGCAACGCCTGTGCGGCGGGCTTGGTCAGACGTGGACCGGCGTCTGCGGCGATCGGTGCGACTGCGCGCGCGGCAAGCAGCCCGTCGCCGCGCGACGAACCGCGCATGCGGCCGCTGGAGACCGGCAGCATGGCGGGCGCAGCGCCGGCGCTGACCGGCGGCGACAACGTATCGCCGCCGTTGTCGGCAGACCCACCGACCGGCGCGGCAGTGGCGAACCGTGCAGAGCCCGGCGACGCTGCAGCCGGTGCAACCGGTGCAACCGCCACGTCGCCATAGGCGCTACCGGCATCCATGCGCTCGGACAACACCGCCGGCGAGCGCGGCATGCCGCCGGTCATGCCGGAAAACGGATTGAGCGGGCGGCTGGAGGACGCGACCGCGGACGGACCGCGCGCGGACGGCAGGCCATTGTCCAGTTGCCCGGCCTGACGCTGCTGGGCGGCCAGCGAGGCACGGAAATACTGCTCGGCCTTGCGGTTCTTGCCGGCGCTGCGATACACGCGGCCGGCCGCGGCCAGTACCTCCGGCGACTCCGGTGCCTGCGCCAGCGCGCGTTGCAGGTAATGCTCGGCATTGCGCAGGTCCGACTGCGCGGCCGCGCTGTTGGCGGCGGCAGTGAGCGTGTCCAGGTCGTCGGGATGACGCTGCAGGATCTGCTGGTAGATCGCCAGCGCCTGACGCTGGTCGCCGGAGGCGGCATACAGCCGCGCGAGCGCGGCCTGCGCATCGCGACTGTCCGGTTGCTGGGCCAGGATCGGCGACAGCGCGTCGTAGGCGCCTTCCAGGTTGCCGAGTTCGCGCAGCGCATCCACCTGGCGCAGCGTGTAGGCGCTGCGCAGGCGTTGATAACGACGCAGCTGTTCCGGGGTCAGGGTGGTGGCCTGCAACTGGCGCAGCACCGCCGACAGTTCGGCGTCCTGGTGCGCGCGCAGCAGCACGCCGGCATATTGCAGGCGATCTTCGCTGCGCACCGTGGCGCCGGTGACCAGGCGCTGGGCCAGGGTCAGCGCGCGCGTGGCGTTGCCGGCATCGGCATGCGCGCCGGCCAGTGCGGCCAGCAACTGCGGGTCGTCGAGCTGATTGCCCAGCGCGGTTTCGGTGCGCGCCAGCAACTGCTGCGCGTCGCCCGGCCGGCCCTGCTCCACCAGCAAGCGTGCCTGACGCGCCTGCAGTTCGATCCAGGCGGTGGTGCGCAGCTGGGCCATTTCCGGCGTGCGCGAGGCGACCGGAATGCGCTCCAGGCTGTCGTAGGCGCCCTGCCAGTCGCCGCTTTCCTGCGCCAGCAAGGCGTTGGCCTGCAGCGCTTCGGGTTGGTCGCCATGCACGGCGAGCAGGCCATCCATCACGCTGCGGGCCTGGTCGGGGCGGCCGGCCTGTTGGTACAGGCGGGCCAGATCCAGACGGATCCAGGCATCGCCCGGGCGCTCGACCATCGCCGCTTCCAGCTCGGTCTGCGCGCTGACCGCATCGCCGGCTTCCAGCGCCTGGCGGGCGCGCGCGCGCTGCACGTTGGAACGCAGCAGGGCTTGCCCGCCGGCTTTGGCACGCTCTGCGGCAGGCAGGCGATTGAATACGTCGCTGGCTTCCTGCATGCGGCCCTGGCGGCTGTACAAACCGACCAGGCCCTGCAGCGCGCCGGCATTGTCGGCGTCGTGCGACAGCGCCTTGCGGTAGCTGGCCTCGGCGGCGGCCGGGTCGCTGGCGGCCTGCAAGCCGCCCAGCGCCACCTGCGCGGCCGGCTCGTTGGGCAGCAGCTGCACCGCCTGCTCCACCAGCTGGCGCGCCTGGGCCAGATCGCCACGTGTGCGTGCGGCCTCGGCCTGCTGCAGCTGCAGCCAGTAGCGCGCGCTATCCAGCGCACCTTTCCATTTGCCGTTATTCGCCGCGGCCGGGCGCAGCAGCTCCTGCGCTTCGGCAAAGCGCTGCTGACGCAGGCGCACCGAGCCCAGGCCGCCGAGCGCTTCCGGATCACGCGCACGTGCGCGCAACACCTGCATGAAGCGTTGTTCGGCAGCGCCCAGATTGTTGGCGCCCAGCGCACGGAAGCCTTCGCCCAGCAGCACGCCATTGGGGTCGGCCGGCGCGGCGGCGGCGGCGCTGCGTTGTTCGCGCAGCTGGCCGAGTTTGGCGGTGACTTCCGCATCGGCCGGGGTGCCGGCCAGGAATGCCTGGTACAGCGGCGCATCGGCCATGCCGGCGTTGAGCCACAACAGCGCCTGGCGCCAGCTGGTGCGCGCCGGCCCGCCGACATCGGCGCGTTGCGCCAGCGTGCGCAGCTGCGCGATGCCGTCGCGGCGGGTGGGTTCGCGGTAACTCAGCACCTGCGCCAGCGCCAGTTGCACGGACGGGTTGCCCGGTTCGCTGGATTGCAGGCGTTGCAGGCCGTCGCGCGCACGCTCCCAGCCGGTGGGGGTGCCGGCCAGCGACTGGTAGTACTCCAGCGCCAACGCCGGCGGCGGCGGCTTGCCGGCGAACAGCGCTTCGTAATTGCGCGCGGCTTCCACATAGCGCCCGGCCGCGGCGGCGCGGCGTGCGTTGCGCAGGTTCGGATCTTCGCCGGCAGCGCTGCTGCCACGGGCGCCGATCGCCACGCGCAGGCGCTGTGCCTGCGGCGATTGCGGGTGTGCGGCGTCGAGTTGCTGCAGGCGCTTGCGTGCTTCGGATTGACGGCCCTGCGCCAGATCGATCTGCGCCAGGCCGAGCAAGGCGTCGGGCTGATCCGGATCGACGCCGAGCAGCTTGCGCCAGGTGTCGGCGGCCAGATCGTCGCGGCCCTGGTCGTGCCAGTAATTGCCCTGCCCGACCAGTTGCTGGGTGGCGCTGGTCTGCGCCTGCACCGGCGAGGCGAGCAGGCACAGGTCGATCATGCCGACGAGGTACAGCGGGGTCAGTTTTTTGCGGAGCATGCAGGCGTTCTCCAGGCGGGCAGCAGGCGCCCGTCTGCGGCAAAGCGGTAGCGGTTCTCAAGCCAGCCCTGTCCGAACAGGGCCAGCGTGCGTTCGAAGTACGGCAGCGCAGCGGCTGCGGCTTGCGCGGCTGCGGGAACGCGCTGCGCCTGCGCCTTGAGCAGCGCGGGCTGGCCCATCGCACTCAGGTAGGGCAGCAGCGCGGCAGAAAACCCGACCGGCAATGCGCCGCTGCCCACGCCGCGCGCGGTGTCGATCTTTTCCGCAAACGGGGTCTGTGCGGCGAGCAGGTCGGCCGGGCCGGACAGGTCGCGCAGCAAGCCGCTGCGCAGCGGCTCGCCGGCATCGAGCATGCCGGCCCACAGATACACGCGGATCGCGTCGTAGCTGCCGACGTTGCCGCGCTTCGGATCGGGGCTGAAGCGCTCGCCATCCCATACCGTCCAGTCCGGCGCAAAGCCCACCGGCGCGCTCTCGCGCAACACGCGCGCGGCATTGCTGGCGATCGCCGCCCACGGCCCCTTGGGGTCGGCGTTGGCGCAGCGCCGCAGCACCTGGATCGGCAGGTAGCTGGGATTGAGCGTCCAGCGCTGCTTCTCGGCAAAGCCGGTGCGGCCGGGCAGCAACATCGCGCCCAGGCCCGGCAGCGTGGCCACTTCCTGCTGGCGCATCAGTTGCAGGATCTGCTGGCCGGCCTTGCCGTAACCGGGCCGGCTCCACAGCCGGCCGGCTTCCAGCAGCGCGTAGGCAATCCACAGCTCGCCATCGCTGGCGGTATTGGCATCGAGCACGCGCCAGCTGCCGCTGCCATCGCGCCCCCACAACCACGCCGGCAGGTTCAGGTCCGGGCGGCCGCCGCACAGATTGTGGCGGGTCCAGCCCAGCACCTTCTCGAACAACACCTGGTCGTTGTTGACCAGGGCGAAGAACAGCGCATACGACTGACCTTCGGAGGTCGAGCGCTGGTCCGGATTGAGGAAATCCACCACCCGCCCGTCGGGCTGGATGTGCTTGTCGACGAAGGCATTCCACAGCGGCCACGGCCCGCATTGGCCAGCCGCCGCCGCTGCGCGCGTGGGCAGCAGCGCGGCCAGGCCGGCCAGCGCACCGGCGCGCAGCAGGCTGCGGCGTGTCATCGCTGCGGCGCTGTCGTGCGCGCTCATGCGCTGCCGCCGTCGGCGAGCCGCTCGGCGGCATGCCGGCGCAGCAGCACGCGCGCGGCCAGCGCCAGCAACAGCGCCAGCAGCACCACGGTCAACGCCAGCCACACCGGGTGGTGCGAGAAGTACCAGCGCAACCAGGTCGGGAGCGGCAGATGGCCGACGTAGTAGGTCTGGTTGCCGACCAGGCTGATGACCTTTTTCTGCTGCAGCAACACCACGCTGCCCTGGAAGTCCTTGAGCAGGGTCGGGTCGAACCAGGCATCGAACAGCCGGCTCATGTTGGCCGGGTCTTCGCTCTGGAACGCGACCACGCTGCGGCCGGACTTCAACGGCGATTCGAATCCCATCAACAGCACATCGTCCGGCTGCGGTTGCAGGGCGATTTCCGCGGTGGTCGGCAGGTCGGTGCGGCGCGCGTCGAAGGACAGGAAGCCGGGCAGCTTTTCCAGCACCCAATCGGTCAGCGCAAAGCGGGTCGCCTGCCCGTCCTGGCCCACCGGCAGCTGTGCGCGCCACTGCTTGAACAGCGGCTGCGACTGCGCACTGCCGAGCAGCAACAGATCGCGGTCGGCGTGTTGCTGCACCGCGCCGGCGCCGACGATCTGCGCATGCAGCGCCGGATACCCGGTGGAGGCGCCGAAGCGGCCAAGCAGGGTCAGCACATTGCTCAGGTCCTGGTCGCCCGGATTGTCGGGCAGCACGATGGTGGATTCGGACAGATCGGCCAGGCGCGTGAACGGGTAACCGGCATTGGCGAACGCGGCCAGGTTCGGCATTGCCATGTAGTGGTGGAAGCCGCTCAGGTCGATGCTGGAATCGGCATCGATGGCGCCGGACACGTCCGGGAAGGTGTTCTTGCACTCTTCACCCTGCGGGCGATCGAAGAAGAAGTGGAAGCGCAACTGGCTGTTGGCCGAGAACGCACCCACCGGCAATGTCAGATCCTGATGCACCGGCATGCTGCCGCGTGCGCCCAGGCTGTTCCACCAGCGCCTCGGGGTGGACTCGGCGAACGGGCGGCCGGTCAGCGGCAGCGTGGTCACGAACGACTCGTTGATGCTGACGTTGAGCGCAGACTTGTTATCCACGTCCGGCACCGTGTAGCGGTATTTCAGCGCGACCGGAATGCCGTCGCGCTCCCACACGAACAGGTCCGGCGGCAACTGCAGGCCGATCCGGATCAGGTCCGGATGATAGCCGCTGACATTGAGCTGGCCGGGCTGGGTCACCAGATCGCCGAAGCGCACCGGATGCTCGCTGGACACCCACTTGGGCGCGTCGTACGGCTGACGCGGCGCCGGCGCGCTGATCTCGCCGATGCGGGCGACCGCCCCGGTCAACGGCGCGCGCAAGGCCAGCGCGGTGGCGGCGCGTTGCAGGTCTTCGCTGTTGCGGCCGAGCACCAGCAGCAGCTTGCCGTTGGGATCGGTCGGGTTGACCACCACTGCCACGGTCGGGCCACGGATATCGGCCACGCCACTGTCGGCGGTGGCGAACTGCTCAGGCAGCGTGCTGGGCGTGGCGAACACCACTGCGTTGCCGGTGGCCGGCAGCGCTTCGGTCGAGGCCGGGAACAGCGCGCCGCGGTAGCCGGCCAGGGCGCCGAACCACGAGGCGACCACGCCGGCCGCCTGCAGCGTGGCGTTGTCCGGGCGCTGCGGAAAGTAGAACGGCAATTCCAGCCGGCGCGTGTCGCGCACATCGAAGAACGGCACCGGCAACAACGCCAGGTTATTGGCCAGCGCCAGCGGCGTGGTGGTCAGCGACAGGCTGGTGGCCGCGTCCACATTCGCCCACAGGCTGCTGTGGTCCGGGTCTTCGCACTCGCGCGTGTAATGGCCGATCAACTGCAGGTTGAGCTGGTTGTAATCGGTGACCAGGCGCGGGTCGATCGGCAGATCGGCCGAGAGCAGCTTGCCGGCATTGGCCTTGTCGGCGGGCAAGGTGCCCACGGTGACGCCATTGATGGTGACCTTCAGATGCGACAGGTCCGGCAGCAGCGCGGGCGAATAGCTGTATTTGAGGTTGAGCGTGGCGGCGGTGACGATCTCGTCGCTGCGCACGCTGAAGGGCACGCCGGCACTGCCCTGCACGCCGCGCAAGGTGATCTCGTAGTCGATGCCGAGCTCGCGCAGGCTGGAGGTGCGGGTGCTGCCGGCCGGCATCGCTGCCGGTGCGGGCGGCGCGCTCGCGGCGGTGCCGTCCTGCCCGGTCGGCGTGGTCGTCGCCGTTGCCGGCACGGCCTGCTGCGCCTGCGCCAGGCCGGTCAGCAGGGTGAGCACACAGGTCAACACGGCCGGGGACATTCGCATCGGTGGCTTCTTGGCAGGGAAAAGGGAAACGGCAGGCGTCACGCTCACGACTCCAGATCCAGCGCGCGCGCCGGGCGGAAGCCCTGACGCGCACTGAGCGCGATATGCCCGCCCAGGCGTCCGAAGCCGCGCGCGCTGGCGGCCAGCACCTGGCCCAGCGAGCGCCAGAACGCATCGCGGTCGTGCTGGCCCCATTGCGACAGCCAGATGTCGGCGCGCGCAAAGGTCGAGGCCACCAGCCAGCGCTCCTGTTCCATCGACATCGCGGTGAACTGCACGCTGACCTGGCCGTCGCGGTCCTGCCGCACCACCGCCGGCAAGGTCTGCTCCACGCCGCGATGACTGAGGCCGATCTGCACCGGCAACCCCGGCTCGATCGGCTGCGGCTGGGCGAGCCTGATCGCCATGCCGCCGGTGGAAAAATTCAGCGAGCGACTGGGCAGCACGCTGCCATCGGGCAGATACAGATTGACCGGGACATCCAGCGGCACGCGATGGGCGCTGCGCACCTGGCGGGTTTCGCTGGCGGTGGCGATGGTGGCGCCCAGCAGCACCATGTTGTAAAGCGTCCAGGCCAGGTTGAACCAGATCGTCTGCTGCTCGCCGCTGCCGCCGACATAGATCAGGCGCAGCACGCCGGCAGCCACACCGGCCAGGTTGAGCAACAGCAGGAACAGGTATGGCTTGGCGATTTGCGCATCGAAATAACTGCGCGCCACCAGCCCGCCCTTGGGCGTGACATTGAACTTGCCCAGCTTGGGGTTGAGCAGCGCGACCAGGGTGGGACGGAAGATGTACCAGGCCAGCGTGGTCTCGTAGACCTCATTCCACAGCAGATGGCGGAAGCGGCTCTGCACCCGCAGGTTGGTCAGATTGGCCTGCAGGATGTGCGGCAACGCATAGGCCAGGATCATCAACGCCGAGGCCTGGATCACGTGCGCGCCGAAGAACAGATAGGCCAGCGGCGCAGTGAGGTAGATGATGCGCGGCAAGCCGTAGAAGAAGTGCAGCATCGCATTGAGGTAGCACAGCCGCTGCGAGAGCCTGAGCCCGCGCCCCAGCAGCGGATTGTCGATGCGCGCGATCTGCGCCATGCCGCGCGCCCAGCGGATGCGTTGCGCCACATGGCCGGACAGGCTCTCGGTGGCCAGGCCTGCAGCCTGCGGCACCGCCAGGTAGGCGGTGCGATAACCGCGACGCTGCAATTTGAGCGCGGTGTGGGCGTCCTCGGTGACGGTTTCCACCGCCACCCCGCCGACCTCTTCCAGCGCGCTGCGCTTGATCACCGCGCAGGAGCCGCAGAAGAAGGTCGCATTCCACTGGTCGTTGCCATCCTGCAGCAGGCCGTAAAACAGCTCGCCTTCGTTGGGCACCTTGCCATGCGTGCCCAGGTTGCGTTCGAACGGGTCGGGCGAGAAGAAATAGTGCGGCATCTGCACCAGGGCCAGCCTGGTGTCGCGCAGGAACCAGCCCATCGCCACCTGCAGGAAACTGCGGGTGGGAATGTGGTCGCAGTCGAAGATCGCCACGTACTCGCCGCTGCACTTCTTCAGCGCGGCATTGATGTTGCCCGCCTTGGCGTGCGCGTTGTTGGTGCGGGTGACGTAGTTGATGCCGACCTCGGCACAGAAGTCGCGGAACGCGTCGCGGCGGCCGTCATCGAGCAGATGGATGGTGATCTTGCCGGCCGGCCAATCGATCACGCTGGCCGCCAGCACGGTGGTGCGCACCACCGACAATGGCTCGTTGTAGGTGGGAATGAACACGTCCACGCTCGGCCACAAGGCTTGGTCGGCCGGCAACGGCACCGGCTTGCGATCGAGCGGCCACAACACCTGGAAATAGCCCAGCACCAGGATCACGAACGCATACAGCTCCGCGCCCAGCAGGCCCAGGCCCAGGATGAAATCCACCGCGCTGCCCACACCCATGGTCTGGGTCGTGCGCCACCAGATGTAGCGGCACGACACCGCCAGCGACATGCCCATCATCGTCAGGATCACCACCCGCCCGCCGCGCTTGCGCACCGCCAGCGCAACGGCGAACAGCACCCCGGAGAACACCAGTTGCTGGATGACATCCATCGGCACGGCGACCACGAACACCAGCAGCAAGCCGCCCAACAACCACAGCGCCCAGGTCGCCAGCATGGGCAGCGGTGATCCGGAACGGCGGCTGGCAGCAGTCATCAGATAATCCTTCAAGTGTGGCGGCGTGCGGCAAAACGAGGCGAAACGGGCGAGCGCAGCGGCGCTTGCCGAAGGTCACGCGGTGGTGCTGATCAACGCGAGCGCAGTCGCTGCAGCGGGCTTTGCGTCGCGCTGGGCGCATCGGCCTGCAACAGCCGCTGGAACAAGCACTCCAGCGGCGTCTGCGCCTG
Source organism: Xanthomonas sp. WHRI 6108 (assembly GCF_040202385.2). Taxonomy (NCBI): domain Bacteria; kingdom Pseudomonadati; phylum Pseudomonadota; class Gammaproteobacteria; order Lysobacterales; family Lysobacteraceae; genus Xanthomonas; species Xanthomonas sp. WHRI 6108. The sequence continues at coordinate 3,900,176 of NZ_CP168198.1, forward strand.
GCGCTCGCCCGGCTGCGCTGCAGGCGCTGCAGGCTCGTCGAGCTGGCGCAATTTGCGTAGCGGCGCGAGCGCATCGAGCGGCGTGCCTGCCGTCTCTTCGGCAGGCACGGACCGGTGCGCCGCCGGCACTGCCTGCATGGCGATCGAAACGCTCGGCGCTGATGCGGCAGGCGCCAGCAGCGGCGCTGGCGTCTGCACGGTGTCCGCCGCAGCGGGGGCCTGTTCGACCGCTGCCGGGACCGGCGTTTGCGTCACTTCCGGCCTGCGCGACGGCAGCTGGGTGTGGGCGAAATCCTGATAGCCCGCGCTCGCCGGCGTCCCCAACCGCGCGAACAGGCCGGACACATCGTCGTGCCCGGAGGTTGCCTTGTTGTTCTTCGGTGCCATCACACTCCCCTTGCCCGACTTCAGCCGTTCATGCCGTCCGCAGCAACACGAAGTTGCGCAGATCGACGCTGTCGCCTGGCGCGGTCTGCACCGCCAGGCCTGCCAGCATCCCCAGTTGCTGGAACCATCCTTCGTACACGCCCTGCAGGAACCCATCGCTCCATGCCGTGCCATCCAGCGCTGTACTCAATGGCGCACCGGCGTGCTGGATCCGTACGTGGTCGGCGTGGTCGTGCATCGCGCACTGGCCCCAATCACAGCGCTCCCACACGGCGTTGGCGGCCTGCTGCATCTCGTCCAGGGTCGTGCAGTGCGCCAGCCGGTGCTCGCGCGCGAAGCGCCGGCCGATGCGCGCCATCAACGGGGCCAGATCGTCCTCGGGCAACTCGGCGCCGAACTCGGCGGCCATCGCACGCACAAAGCCCAGCCATTGCCGGGAGCAGCTGCGCGCTCGGTACAGCGACAATGGGTCGGGTGCAGTCATTCGGGCATCGCGTGGGGAGGAGGCCGTCCGTCAACGTCGCGTGCATCAAACGTGAAGTACGCGTGATGCCAATGTTAACGAACCCATGCGGACAATTGAGCGCTGCATCGCATTTTTTTGGCCATTCCCTGACAGGGCCGCCAAATCCCGGCACAAGCTGCCGCTACACGTCAGTCACTGCCGCGCGTGGTCACCTGATTCCGGCATCGGCGGCAGGCCGAATACATCGCGCAGATAGCGCAGATAACCGGCGTCCTCGCACATGCTCTTGCCCGGCGAGTCGCTGAGCTTTGCCACCGGCTGCCCATTGCAGCGGACCATCTTGATCACGATCTGCAGCGGCGTCGGCCCCAGGTCGTTGGTGAGGCTGGTGCCGACCCCGAACGCCAGCCGGCAACGCGTATGGAAGTGTGCGTACAGCCGCATCACCTTGTCGATATTGAGGCCATCGCTGAACACCAGCACCTTGGTGGCGGGGTCGATGCGGTGTGCCTGCAGGTGGGCGATGACGCGCTCGCCCCATTCGAACGGGTCGCCCGAATCATGCCGCATGCCGTCGAACAGCTTGCAGAAGTACAGATCGAAGTCGCGCAGGAACGCATCCAGCCCCACCACATCGGACAGGGCGATGCCCAGATCGCCGCGGTACTCGCGCGCCCACGATTCCAGCGCCGCCACCTGCGAGTCGCGCAACCGCGGCCCCAGTGCCTGGAACGCCTGCAGGTACTCGTGCGCCATCGTGCCCAGCGGGGTCAGGCCGTAATGCTTGGCGAAATACACATTGCTGGTGCCGACGAACTGCTCGCCCAGGCCATCGCGCAGCAACGGCAGCAACTCGCCGTGCCAGTGCCGCGAATAGCGCCGCCGGGTGCCGTAATCGGCGATCTTGCAGCCGGCCGGCATGCTGCGCAGGCTGCTCACCTTCTCGCGCAGGCGGCGACGGCCTTCTTCGTAATCCGGCTCGGAGGTGTTGCGGAACCACACCTCGTTGATGATCGCCAGCAACGGCACTTCGAACAGGATGGTGTGCAGCCACGGGCCGCGGATGGTCAGCTCGATCTCGCCCGGATGGGTGGTCGATGCCGACAGCTGCAGATACTTGCGGTCCAGATGGAACAGCGCCAGGAAGTCGGCAAAATCCGGCTTAATGAAGCGCAGGCCACGCAGATAGGCCACCTCGTCTTCGCGCAGCCGCAGCCGGCACAGCGCATCGATCTCACGCGAGATCTCGTCGATGAACTGGGCGAGATCCACGCCGGGCGTGCGGCACTTGAAGCGGTAGTCGACCTGTGCGGCCGGATGCTGATGCAGCACCGCCTGCATCATGGTGAATTTGTACAGATCGGTGTCGAGCAGCGAATGGATGATCATGCCGCCGGATTATGCCCGCAGCGGCGATCGCGCTGCGTGCAAGCCGCCGATGCGTCCGAGAGGCGATGCGCTGCACGGCGGCAGTGCGCTTCGCCCCGGCAAGTCACCTCGGCAATTGCGCTTGGCATCCTCTTGTTGCCAGGCGCCATCGCTCAGCGCGCCAGCACCTGCTGCGCTGGTTTGCCCTGCACGGTGAAGTCGCTGTCGCCCGGGCCACCGGCCTTGGGGTCGGTATACCAGCACCACAGCGCGATACCTTCCACGCCGTGCGCCTGCAGCACCTTGCGCCACTGCTGCAACACCTGCAGCTGCAGGCGGGTGTCCACTGCAGCGGCGCGTTGCTCCGGGCTCTCCCAGGGCGCGGCCAGGCTACCGCGTGCAGAACGCAGTCCCAGCTCCGCCACCCACACCGGCTTGCCCACGCGCTGGCCAAGTTGCTGCAGGCGCTGCGCGGCGGCATCCATCTCGGCCGTGCGCGCGGCAGCCGCTTCGGACAGCCGCGGATACAGGCTGGTCCCCACCGCATCGAACAAGGACCAGTAACGGAAGCTTTCGGCGTGCTCCATGCCGTCGGCCACATACAGCAGCTTGCCGTGGTAGACCTTGCGCACTTCCGCCACCAGACCAGGCCACTGCGGCGCGTCCTGCAGCTTGCGCAGTTCGGTGCCGATCACCAACGCTTCCGCATGCTCGTCTTCGGCCAGCTTGGCCAAGGGCAGCAATGCGTTCTGATACGCGGCAAACCAGGCTGCCTGGTCGGTGGGCGCGGTGTCGCCGGCCCAATGCCCGGGAATCCACACATGCACCTTGAGCGTGGCCTGCAGGCCGGCGTGGTGGCTCTGCCGCAACGCCGCGCGCATGGCCTCCACGCTGCTGTCGCTGCCCAGCACCGGGTCGTTCGCCTGCGGGTTGGCCTGCCACACAAACGCAACCAGCAAGGCCTTGCTGGCGCCGGTCTTGGCCAGCGCATCCAGCGACTGTCCCGCCGCCTCGCTCTCCCACGGCGCATTGGCCGAGACCTTGACGTTGGCGCCCATCCACGTCGATGCATCGGCGTTGCAGCCATTGACCAGCATGCACGCCCCGACCAGAAACGCGGTACTCAGAACGCGTTTGAACATGCGGCGGATGCCTTGGTGGTGGACGCGGTCGTGGTGTGCGCGCAGTCCATTGCACCGATGACCGCAGTGTTCTTGTCCGGCTGCACGATTGCAGCAGTGGTGGGCGCGCTGACGCCGGACGCGGGCTGCGTGGGCGCGGCCACGTCCGCGGCAGTCGCCACGGTGGGCTGCGCCTGCACGGCATCCGCTGCCGGCGTCGCCGCGCCGGTCGGCAACGACACCGGCGCGCTCACGACCACCGCCTCGCCCTGCAGCAAGGACTGCGCATCGGCAGGCGCCGCACGCATCCAGCTGCCCCAGCCCTGCGGCTGTACCCAGGCCGCACCGATCAGGCCCAGCAACAGCAGGCCGGCGGCCTGACTGCGCTGGTCGGCATGCAGCGCGCGCAGCAGCAACGCTGCCGGCACCCACAGCAGCAGCAAGGCATCAAACCCGGCCCAGCCGAAGGCGAACGACAATGCCGCCGCACAGATCACGGTGCCGGCACTGGCCAGCACGCCGCGCGTGAGCGCACTGCTGCGGCTACGGGCCAGCAACGCCAGCACCGGGAAGCAGACCACCGCCGCCACGCCCCAACGCACGGCCGGCGACCAGCCTTGCGCATGCTCGGCCAGCGGCAACGGCAGCGGATGCGCGCCCTGCCCGATGCTGGACAGCGTCGGCCACGGGGCGTTGAACACGGTCAGATTGACGTAGGCCCACATGCCGACCAGAAACGCGAACGGCAGATAGCACACCAGGTAGAACGAACCCGGCGCCTTGCGCAGCATCTGCGGCGGCATCACCAGCAGCAGCCACGGTGCCACCATCGTCGACAGCGCCAGTGTCTGCAGATCCAGGCACAGCAGGATGCACAACCAGCCGGCGATGCGCAGATAGGTGAAGGCCTCTACCGGCGTCTGCAGGCGGCGCAAGGTGCGGCACAAGCCGTAGAACGCCAGCAGACCCACCGCCTGGCTTCCGCCTGCGGCGATCGGCAGCAGGAACAGCGGATTGCAGCCCACCAGCAGGGTCAAACCACTGGCCCAGCCGCGCCCGAACACGCCGGCCAGATCGCGCCACAGCAGCGACAGGAACAACGCGTTGGCGGCAACCGCCAGGAACGGCCAGACCTGGAACGGCAGGTTCCAGCTGTCCAGCCCCAGATTGATCGCCCACGACAACAGACCGGTTGCCGGCAAGCCGGCTGCTGGTGCGATTGCCGGTGCAGCGGAGCCGACCGACTGCAGCAGCAGCGGCTGGCTCAGCAGCGACAGGGCCACCACGGCAACCAGAAACGCCGGCAGCCCGCTTTGACGGCGCGGAACCGCCGACTCACTCTTCGAGTGCGGCGCGGCGCTCGTTTTCCGAATGCTTGCTGATGCCATGAGTGGTCTTCTCCCAATAGAACGGATTGTGGATCAGCTGCCAGAGCCCCTTGTACGCGGCGATCGACTGCAACACCCAATAAAAGGGCACAGTCAACGCGTAGGGCGCCAGCTTGAAGTAGTCGCGTTTGAACGCAGCCACCAGCGTGATGTAGATGAAGAACGCATTGGCCAACAGCAGATTGACCAACGACACGGTCGCCAGCCACGGCGGGAAGAAGCGCTCGAACGCGGTTGTCCCGGTGACTGCCCAGACCACATACAGCGCCCACAGCACCGGCACGCCCAACGCGGTGAAAAAGCCGCCACCAATGAAGAACTGGAAGCCCCAGAAGCCCTTGAACCCGGTGCTGCGATACAGGTGCACCGGGTCACGCATGTGCACCAGCCAGGTCTGCATGTAGCCCTTGAGCCAGCGCGAACGCTGCCGGATCCAGTTGGGAATGCTGACGTTGGCTTCTTCGAACGTGGTGGAGTTGACCACGTTGACGCGGTAGCCGTTCTGGATCAGCCGCACGCCCAGGTCGGCGTCTTCGGTGACGTTGTACGGGTCCCAGGCGCGCACCTGGCGCAACACATCCAGACGGAAGTGGTTGGAGGTGCCGCCCAACGGAATCGGGATGCGCAGGTATTCCAGCGCCGGCAGGTAGAAGTCGAACCAGAGCGTGTACTCCAGCGTGAACATCCGCGTCAGCCAGTTCTCGTCGGCGTTGTAGTAGTTCAGCCGCGCCTGGATGCACGCCACATCCTTGTCGGCCTTGCGGAACGCGGCCACCACGCGCTTGAGCTGATCCGGCTCGGGCTTGTCTTCGGCGTCGTAGATGGTGAGCAGCTCGCCGCGCGCAAAATGCAGCGCGTAGTTGCAGGCCTTGGGCTTGGTCTTGGGCTGCGACGGCGGCACCCGGATGATTTCGAAGAACGCCTCCAGGCCGAGTTTCTTGGCGGCCTCGATGGTGTCGAAATCGTCCGCCTCCAGCACCAGCTTCACGTCGAGCTTGCTGATCGGGTAATCCAGCTTGCGCAGCGCGTTGGCCAGGATCGGCAGGACTTCCGGCTCCTTGTACATCGGCACCAGCACGGTATAGACCGGCAGGTCGTCGTCGCGCAGCGCGGCCACTTCGTCCTCGGTGACCTTGATGTCGATGCGGTGGCGCGAGCCGAACCACACCAGCAACAGCTTCAGTCCGAAGGTCGCCAGAAAGCCCACCGCCACCAGCACGTTGACGGTGATCAGGGCCGGCACCGGGAACAGCACCATCGCGATCACCATCACCGCGGCGATCGCCCACAGCGTGAACTTCTGTCCGCGCGTCACCACCTGGCGCGCCGAGTACGTCGGCGCATGCGATGCGAGCAGGTTCAGCGCGTTGTCGGTGAGCTGCTCGTCGGCATAGCGCTGCAGGCTCCAGATGATGTCGAACTTGGCGGTGCCGACAAAACGCACGTCCTCGCCGTAGTGCGCGCGCGCCCAGGCAAACACTGCCGGGTCCGGATCGGCCACGGCCAGCACCAGCACACCGTCTTCGCGACGCCACGGCAGCAGCAGGCGCTGCGCGTAACTTTCCAGATCGCCCGGGGTGAGCAGTTCCGGATCCGGCGGCTGCTGCACCAGATCGATGAACTCGAGGCCGAAGTGCGCGGCAACGATGGCGTAGAACCGCTGCGCCGGCACGCCGCGCTGGGCCAGGATCACATCGCCCAGGCGCGAGTTCCAGCGTTGCTGCAACGCCAGCGCCGAGCGCAGCTGTTCGTCGGTGATGACGCCTGCCGTGACCAGCGCGCGACCCAACAGACCGCGTTCGCGGCCGATGTCCGGTGCTCGTCCCAGCGCGTCCATTTCGCAGGTGACCGTCATTGTCGTGGCGTCCTTAGAACCGCCACCAGGCGGCCACGAAAGGCCCACCTGCGGCGCCGGTGTTGCGGCCCATCACTGGCTGCTGATATCCCACCTGCCACTGGCTGCCGCCCGGCGCGGTGTACAGCGTGGACAGCTGCAGCTTGGTGAGGTCGTAGTTGGTGCCGGTGGCGACGAAGCCGGAATCGCCAGGTGTCGAGCCAACGACAAACGCGTCGTTACGCCCGTTACCCAGGCCCTGGATCACGTTGACTTCGCCAAGCAGCAACCAGCTCGGGGTCAGGCTCAGGCCGGTGGACGCGTCCACCCGCACTTCGTCGGAAGCGGCACTGCCGCGCAGGCGCACCGCGCCACCCAGATCGACGTAGCCGTTGCGCCCGCCCAGCGTGTAACCACGGCCGCGGCTGTAACGCAGCTCCAGACCGTAGTCGCCCAGGCCGAGCGCGGGGTCGCGCCCAGGATTGTTCGGGTGATAGGTCTTGCTACGGCCATAGGCCGGGATGCTGACCAGGGCCTGCACCGAGCTACGCCAGACATCGTCGGCCGCGCCTGGCAGTGCGTAGCGCAGGCCGATCTCCTGATCGGCAAAGCCGGTGGTACTGCGGCGTGCCCGTCCGGGCGCACCGTTCACCGGTTCGTCGTTGTTGAAACCGACTTCGGTGAAATAGAAATTGCCGATGAAGCTCAGCTTGTCGCTCAGGCCATGCTCGACGTAGACATTGAGCTGGTCCTGGCGGCTGCGTCCGTTGTTGCCGAAATCGCCACGGTGATGGGCATCGTCGAACCAGCCGGTGCCATCGCTATGCAGCGCCTTGACGATCACCAGGGTGTCGCCCTGCGGCTGGGTCCAGGCGCCTGCCACGGCCGTGTCCGGCAAGGCCGCCATCAGGCAGCTCAGCGCGAGCGCCGACAGCGCAGCTACCGGCGCGCGGGAAGCGATGGAATCAAGAGAAGGGGGCGAGACAACCGGACTGGACTGCAGCGCGGCGGCGCACGGCTGACGTCCCCGCAATTGCGGGTCGTTCTGTAAGGACATTGCACGATTCCTGATGGGGGACCCGGAAGGGACAGGAAGCTAGTGATTGATCACACTTCGAGGCGAAACGTATCACACATAAGTCCCGCCACCCATCACTGATTTATCACAAATTTAACGCGAGCGAACTCATCTCTTTCGCAACAATTTCGGTACCTGGGCAACGGCATGGGTCCAGATCGCCAGCCATACGCCCAGCCGGGTGAGCCACCCGCGCCGGCCCGCCTCGAACTTGCGGAAATAGCGCCACAGGCCGCGGTGCTTATGCCATTCGACAAAGAACGGCCGCGAACGACTGGACACGCCACGCACATGCACGACCCGCAGATCGTTGGCCACCGCCACCAGCGCACCGGCCTGGCGTGCCCGCCGGCACAGGTCCAGGTCTTCGGCATGCAGGCGGTAGGCGCCGTCCCAGCCGTCCAGCCGGTCGAACAGGCTGCGTTGCATCAGCATCAAGGCACCGGAAATGGCGTCCACCACCTGCAGGGGCGCAGAGGGATCGGCCGGCACCGCCAGCTGGGCGGCAGCGCGCGGTGCGCGCAGCATGGCGGCAAAATCCGGATCGCGACGGCGCACTGCGGCATCCGGCTGCCCGTCCTCGTCCACCTGCTCCACGCCCAACAGCACCGCCGCATGGCCGGCCGCGCGTGCGCACAGCTGCGCCAAGGTGTCGCGCTCGACCATCAGGTCCGGGTTGATGAACACCAGCCAGGGCGCCTGCGAGTCGCGCGCGCCCTGGTTGCAGGCGCTCGCAAAACCCGGGTTGTCCGGATTGGCGATGAAGTGCAGCCGCGCATCGGCCAAGGCATGCCGCTGCACGACCTCCAGGGTGTCGTCGCTGGAGGCGTTGTCGACCACCCGGATCTCGCTGATGCCCTCGGCCGCGCGCAGCCGCGACAGGCACGCATCGATGGTGCTGCTGCTCTGATAGGTGACGACGACGGCGGCAATCTGGACGGGAGTCATCCGGTCATTATCCGGTGCCGGGGCGGCGCAACGCCATCGTGCGTCTGCCAGCGCCGACATGGCGGCTGGCAGCAGCAACAGGCATACTGCGCGCCCGGAACCGCCCAGCGGTTTTGCGCAGGCGCCGCCCACGGCGCGCCCCACATTTTTAGTGTCGAGATGACGGCCAGCGACCTTTCGGTGTTGCGCTGCCTTTTCATTCCCTGCAGTGCAACCGCCTGATGGCGGGCGCGCCGCAACGACGGCCTGGCAGCGCCGTCCGTGTTGTCGCCGGCGCGCGCGCCGGGTCCGCCGCTTCGGCACCGATCGACTGGTCTATACCACTGACCCGCACCGCATTGCCGGAGCCGGGCGCATGAGCACCTCGCATCAGGTGCATGGCATGAGCCTGGAGCTGGCGCTGCCGGACTGGCCGGTGTTGACCGCCGACGAAATCCGTCGCGTGCTGCAGCACTTTTCCGCTCCCGTCGGTAGCGAACTGATTCGCTGGCATAGCGCCCGCCCGTTTTCCGCCGCCGCCTGCGTGGACACCGCCAGCGGCACGCTCATCGTCAAGCGACATCACCGCAGCGTGCGCAATGTCGCCGCGTTGCGCGAAGAGCACGTCTTCATGGCGCATCTGCGCTGGGCCGGCGCACCGGTGGTCGAGGTGCTGCACGATGCCGCGGGCCGCACCGCCCTGGCCGATGCGGACTGGGTCTACGAAGTGCAGCGCGCAGGATTCGGCCAGGACCTGTATCGGGATGCCTTGTCGTGGACGTCCTTTACCAGCGCCCCGCATGCGGCGGCGGCGGGTGCCGCGCTGGCACGCCTGCACCTGGCAGCGCAGGGGTTCGATGCGCCGCCACGCCGCAGCAGCGTACTGGTGGCCAACCTGGCCCTGTTCGCGCAGGTCGACCCGCTCCGGGCGGTGGAACAGGCCTTGCTGTCGCGCCCCGGCCTGGCCGCCGATTTTCAGGACCGGCCCTGGCGCCGCGACCTGACCGACCACCTGCTGCCCTGGCACGCCCGGGCCTGGTCGGTGCTGTCGGCGCCTGGCGCGCTGCCGCCGCTGTGGACGCATGGCGACTGGCATGCCTCCAACCTGCTGTGGCGCACACACGACGATGGCGACGTCGAGGTCAGCGCGGTGTTCGACTTCGGCCTGTGCGACCGCAGTTTTGCGATGTTCGACCTGGCCACGGCGATCGAACGCAATCTGATCCCATGGTTGAACCTGGATGCGGGGCAGCGCGCGCAGCCGCAGCTGGAGCAGCTCGACGCCTTGCTGGACGGCTACGCCCGGCACTGCGCACTGGGCGCCGCGCAGCTGCGGCAGCTGGCCGCCTTGCTACCGATCGTGCATGCGGATTTTGCCCTGAGCGAGATCGAATACTTCGCCGGCATCACCCGCTCGGCCGACAACGCCGACATCGCCTATCACCGTTACCTGCTCGGCCATGCGGACTGGTTTGCCAGCGCCGATGGCCAGCATCTGCTCGATCACCTGCACGCGCGCGCGCGTCGGTTGCCATGAGCGTTTTTCCTTCTCCTTTTCGAGCCCTGCGCATGCACCTGCCCGCCCCTCTTCACCACCGCCGCCCGCTCGCGCTTGCACTTGCGCTGTGCATCGCCACGCCTGCCCTCGCGCAGCAACAACCCGGTGCCGAGGCGGTCGAACTGGATGCGGTCAACGTGCGTGGCGAACGCGCCGACGCCAGCACGGCCTTGACCGGCTTTGGCGCCACGCGGCTGCTGGATGCGCCGGCCTCGATCGCGGTGATCGAGCGCCAGCAATTGCTCGACCGTCAGGCTCGCGTGCTCAGCGAGGTATTGCGCGCCGATGCCTCCGCCGGCGACGCCTACGCCCCGATCGGCTACTACGAGAATTTCGTCGTGCGTGGCTATTCGCTCAACGCCGCCAACAGTTACCGCATCAATGGCCTGAGCGCGGTGGGCGAGCAATCCATTGCACTGGAAAACAAGCAGCAGGTGCAGATCCTCAAGGGCCTGGCCGGGCTGCAATCGGGTGTCAACGAACCGGCCGGACTGATCGACTACCGCACCAAGCGGCCCGAGCACGTGCGCAGCGTGACCCTGGGCACCGACGAACAAGGTTCGCGCTATGTGGCCGCCGACCTGGGCGACTGGTTCGGCGCCGAGCGCAGCCTGGGCCTGCGCGTCAACGCCGCGCGCGAAGACATCAACAGCTATGTCGACCACGCCGACGGTTATCGCAATTTCCTGTCGCTGGCCGGCGACTGGAAGATCAGCCCGCAGTCGCTGCTGCAGCTGGATGTGGAGTATCAGCATCGGCAGCAACGCTCGGTGCCCGGCTACCAATTGCTCGGTGGCACACAGGTACCGCGCGACATCGATGTGCATCGCCTGCTCGGCTACCAGCCGTGGTCGCGGCCGGTGGAGATGGATTCGCTCAATGCGCAGCTGCGCTACGCCTACCAATTCAACGACAACTGGCGCGCCACCGCTGAAGCGTCGCGCAGCCGCTCGGTGATCAACGATTTCTCTGCGTTCGCCTGGGGCTGTTATGGCGCGATCAGTTGCGCCGACAGCGTCACACCGAACTTCTTCAGCGCGCAAGGCGAGTACGACGTCTACGACTACCGCAGCCCCGACGACACCCGTGTGCACGATCAACTGCGTGCCACGCTGGAAGGCCGTGTACTCACCGGCGCGCTGGATCACCGCCTGAGCATCGGCGGCGACTGGCTACGCCGCACCATCGATCGCTTCGGTTCGGTCAACGAATTCGTCGGCAGCGGCAGCATCGACCGCGACCCCGAAGTGTTTGCACAGACCGACGTCGCCCTGGACCCGAAGCAACGCCGCCTGGACAGCCGCCAACGTGCCCTGGTGGTCGCCGACAGGATTGGACTGGGTTCGCAATGGGAGCTGTCGCTGGGCGCGCGCTATGTGCGCCTGGACGAGCGCAGCTTCGACCGCGATGGCGTGCTGGAGCGACGCACGCGCAAGGACACGCTGCTGCCGCAGGCCGCACTGCTGTTCAAACCGCAGCAGCAGGTATCGCTGTACGCCAGCTACGCCAAGAGCCTGGCCGCCGGCGGTACCGCCCCGTGGTTTGCCGACAACGCCGATGAGATCCTGCCGCCGACCAATGCCTACCAGCTGGAGACCGGCGCAAAATTCGAGCTCGACGGCCTGCGCCTGGGCGCAGCGCTGTTCGACATCCGCCAGGCCTACCAGTTCACCCAGCCGCAGGTCGATGGTGGCCTGCGCTATGTGCAACAGGGCCGCCTGCACAACCGCGGCCTGGAGTTGTCGGCCGATGGCGCGGCCACCGCGCAACTGCGCATCTTCGCCAGCGTTGCCGCCATCCGCGCCCGTGCCGAAGACACCGACATTGCCGAGTACGAAGGCCACCAGGCCATCAACGTGCCCAAGCTACGCGCCAGCCTGCAGGCCGATTACAGCGTGCCCGGCATCGATGGCCTGGCGCTGCTGGCAGGCGCGCAATACAGCGGGCGCAAGTTCGCCGACCGGCTCGGCAACGCCAGCGTGCCGGCCTACACGGTGGCCAACCTGGGCGCGCGTTACGCCACCGCGCTGGGCGGCCTGGCCACCACTTGGCGCTTGAACGTGGACAACGTGTTCGACAAGCGCTACTGGCGCGATAGCGGCGAATACCAGGGTGATGCCTATCTGTTCCCGGGCGCGCCGCGCACGGCGCGTCTGACCGTGCAGGTGGACTTCTAAACGCAGCCGATGCGGCCATGCGATCCGCTGACGTCCGAGCTGCATGGGTTACGCGACAGCGGTGCTGCGCGGGCTGAGTGCGCTGCCGGTATCGGCTGCAGGCGGTGAACGCGCTCGGCCTGCTCGCACGGTCACGTTGAACTGTTCTGCGTCCCAGCCACCGATCCATCGTTCATCAGACATCCTCCCCTTCCATGTCATTGCTCGAATCTGCCGCCGTCGTGATCAACCTGCTCGGTGTCTGGCTGACCGCGCGGCGCATTCGCTGGTGCTGGCCGGTCGGCATCGTGGCGGTGGCGCTGTATGCCTGGCTGTTCTATCAGTGGAAGCTGTACTCGGACATGCTGCTGCAAGGCGTCTACGTGCTGACCCAGCTGTACGGCTGGTGGCAGTGGCAGCGCGGGATGGCCACACAGACACGCATTCGCCCGTTGCCGATGCCGCAGGCGGAGCTGTGGATCTCGCTGTGCATCGGTGCCGTGTTCGCCGCCGCGCTCGGTGCCTACATGCATCACCGCACCGATGCCGCACTGCCGTGGCTGGACGCGGCGTTGGCCAGCTTCAGCCTGGTCGCCAGCGTCTGGGCCGCACGCAAGCGCATCGCCAACTGGATACTGTGGGTCGTGCTCGATTGCGTCTACGTGGGCGTGTTCGTCAGCAAGGGGCTGTATCCCACCGCACTGCTGTATGCAGGCTTCGTGCTGCTGGCGCTGTATGGATGGCGCAGCTGGAAAACCCAACAGCAGCAGAACCCGGCAGGCCTTGCCTGAGCCACCTGCGGTTTGCGGGCGCGTTCTTCTTTACCATCGCCGCATGCACCTCTCTTATCCGCCTGCCTTGCACCTGCGCCGCAGCCACCGTCGGCGGATCGCCGCATGAGCGCGTCGCGCCAACACGCCATCACCGAAATCGTCTCCGCGCAGATCGCCGCCGGCGAATGGGGCCCGGATCAGCGCCTGCCGGTGGAGCGCGAGCTTGCCGAACGCTTCGGTTGCACCCGCATCACCTTGCGTGAGGCCTTGCAGCAACTGGAAGCGCAGGGCCGCATCTACCGCGAGAACCGGCGGGGCTGGTTCGTCAGCGCACCGCGCGTGCGCTACGACCCCACCAGCATCGCCGGTTTCATGCAGTACGTGGCGGCGCAAGGGCGCAAACCGCGCACCGAGCTGTTGAGTGCCACCCGGCAGGCAGCGGGGGCCGCCTACGCGGCCGCACTACGGCTGGAGACGCCATACGACGAAGTCTTCGTGCTGCAACGCCGGCGCTGGATCGACCGCCGCGCGGTGCTGCTGGAAACCAACGTGGTGCTGGCCGCCTGGGCGCCGGGCCTGCTGGAGCACGACCTGGCCGGCTCGCTGTCGAGCGTGTTCAACCAGAAACTCGGGCTGTTCCTGAGCCGCGCGCAATTGTCGATGCATCCGGCCGGGCTGGACGCCGCGCAAGCCCTGTTGCTGCAGTCCACCACCGGCACACCCTGCTTCCGGCTGCAGCGGATCAGCTTCGCCGAAGACGGCCGCGCGGTGGAGCTGGATATCGAATCCTGGCGCCACGATGCGCTGGATGTAGTGGTGCGGACCGAGGCACCGATGCGGTCGGCGCTTTAGCGCCGGGATTCGGGAATCGGGAATCGGGAATCGGGAATCGGGAATCGGGAATCGATGGTGCGCATCCCGCACTGCTTTTTCGGTGCATATGCAGTGTGTCGTTGCGACCTCTCTGCGGTTGACCACATGTCGCAGAAACGACTGAGGTGGCTATGGGTACATGCTCAAAAAGATGATGCAGGCCGCAGCATCTGTGCCCGCCTAACAACTGCATTGTTGTTCGCGTCAGTGGCTCTTGGTCATTCCATCGCCGCTCCCGCCCAACGCAGCGGGCAGGCTCGGCCGCGACACCGCTATGCGTCGAACAGCGTGCGCTGTGGGTCAGGTGGCGGCAGGTCGGCGAGCAGTTGCGCGAGTTGATCGCGTTGCGCACGCAGCGGGTCGTGCATCAGGAAGTTGGCCAGGCGTGCGTGCCAGGCCGGCCAGCGTGTGGCCAGTGCATCCATGTCGCCATCGGCAGGGCGGCCTTCGTGCGGCGAGGCGACAAAGGCGGTGTCGCACAGCACGTTGCGCCATCCCAGGCCAGCCATGCGCAGGCTCAGGTCCACCAGTGCCGCATACCAGGAGCCATAGCTGCTGGCGTCCAGGCCGCCGGCCTTGCGCCGCGCGCTGCCGCGCAGCAGCACCGCGTGGCCGATTGCCGACGGCAGTTCCGGATGCAATGGCGGCATCGCCGCGCACGCAGCGGCGAGCCGCTCCGGCGCGGCAGGCATCGGATTGAGTTCGCCCAGGCGTGGCCAGCTGCAGGCTTCGCCCACATTGCTCCACGGGGTGGCGGTGGCGATCGCCGCATCACGCGCAAAGCAGGCGTCGAGCTGATTCAACCACCCCGGCAGCGGGCAGGCATCCACACCCAGCACCACCACATCGGCATCGCCGCAGCCGCTGAGCATTTCGTCCAGATGGGCCACCTCGCCGAGCATGCGCTGACGACGGGTGTGATGCGCCTGCAGCCGCGTGCGCGCCAACCAGTGCGCGATCACCGCGCGGCCGCGCGGGCCGGCCTGCGCGTCGTCGGCCAACCACACCCGCGTGCCGGCGGGCGTGGCGGCATCCATTGCGCCCAGACAGGCATCCAGGGCCTCGTCGTCGGTGCCGACCGGCACCAGCACGACGGGCAGTGCCGCACTCATTGCGGCTTCTGGCTGGGTTTCAGCGGCTCCATGGCCTTGAACTTCTGGCCGTATTCGTCGGTGAGATTGCGCGCTTCCTGCGGGTTGCGCACGATCGACGGAGTGATCAGCACGATGACTTCGCGGCGAGTGTTGTTTTTGCCCTTGCTCCCGAACAACCCACCGACGACCGGAAGTCTGCTCAGGAACGGCACGCCGTCGCTTGTGTCGGTCGTGCTGTCATCAATCAAACCGGCAAGCATCATGGTGTCGCCACTTTGCACTGCAGCTTCCGTTTTGACTCGACGCGTATTTATGTCGACATTGCAGGCTGCGCTATTGACGGTCGTAGTGGTGGCAGCGGTACACGCTGCCGGACGCGAGCCGGGAGTGCTAATTTCCTGCACGATGTCCAGGAACACCATACCGTCCTTGGTGACACGCGGACGCACCTTCAGGATCACACCGGTATCGATGTATTGCACCGAAGAGAAGCTGCTATCGCTGCCCAGCCCGGTGTTGATCGATGTGGAATTGATGGGGATACGGGAGCCGACGTTGAGCGTGGCTTCGGCATTGTTTCGGACGAAAACCGACGGCGTCTGTAGCAGGCGCACGTTGGTAACACGATCAAGCGCACTGATGACCGCAGCGGCATTCTTTCCAAGAAATGTCCAGCCAAGACCATTGTTGGTAACCGTCCCTGCTATGTCACCCCAGATATTACGGCCAACTGCCGGTGGCAGACCTGCGCCTCCAGTCGCTGTCGCCGCATTCACCGCATTCTCGAAATACCAATTGACGCCGTAGCTGAGGTCACCGGTCAAATTCACCTCAGCCACCTGCGCCTCGATATGCACCTGCATCGGCATCACATCGAGCTTTTCGATGACGTCGCGGATCGAATTCCACGACTGCGGCGTTGAGCGCACCAGCAAGGTGTTGGTTTCGGCCACCGCCGACACGCCGACCTTGTCGCCTTCCACTTCCAGCGTCACCGCGCCATTGCCGTTGCTGCGCGGCGACAGTTGCAGGCTGCCGTTGCCCAGTCCACCGCTGCTGCTTCCACTGCCACTGCTGCCGCCGAAGCTGCTGCCGGAGGAGCTGCCATCGCTGCTTTCGCCGATGCTGCCGCCGGTGGTGCCCGAGCTGCCGCCCATGCTGCTGTCGCGGTTGCCCAGCGCGCCGCCGAGCACGCTGGTTTCCGAGCCCGGGGCCAGCGAGGCGTTGGAGTCGCTGTTGTTGCCGCGCCCACCGAACACTTCCGACAGGCGGTCGGCCAAGTCCTTGGCCTTGATGTACTTCAACTCGTACGAAAACAGCCGCACGCCGCCGCCGGCGCTGTCGATGCGGTCCAGCCATTGCTGGATCTGGTCCAGGTAGCGCGGCTGCGGGGTGATCACCAGCACCGCGTTGGCGTTTTCCAGCGGCATGAAACGGAACATGCCGGCACTGGGCGTCTTGCTCTGTTCGCCGAACACCTTCTCCAGATCGGCCGAGACCTTTTCGGCCTTGCCGGACTGGATCGGGAACACACCCACCGACATGCCCGACAGCCAATCCACATCGAAGATCTGCACGGTGCGCAGGTAGTTTTCCAGCTCGGCGCGGGTGCCCCCCAGGGTGATCACGTTGCGCGAGGGATCGGTGCCGACGATGGCGTTCGGGCGCGCATAGGGCTCGAGCACCTTCTTCATTTCGCTGGCGGAGATGAACTTCAACGGCACCACGCGCACTTCGAAACCGCGCGCGGCAGACGGCGATGCGGTGCTGGGCGCGACGGTGCCGGCCAGCGCCTGGTCGGCCGGCACGATGTTGTAGCGGCCGCCGCTGAACACCATGCGCGCGTTGTTCCAGCCCAGCACCATTTCCAGCAGGTTCAAGGCCTGCGCCGGCGAGACCGGATTGGGCGTGGCCAGGGTCACGGTGCCCTGCACGCCGGGGGCGATGACGTAGTTCTGCCCGAGCATGTCGCCCAGGATCGCCTTGACCACCGCCTGCACCGACTCGCCTTCGAAATTGAAGGTGGCGCTGCCGCTGCTGGCCATGCCCAGCGTCGGTGCCGGCGCGCTCGCCGCGCTCTGATTGATCATGGTGCCGCTGCCACGCCGGATCACCGGGGTGGGCTTGGCGCTGGCATTGCCCTCGGCGCGTTGCTCGGCACCGGTCTGGGTGGCGCCGGCGGCGCCAACTTGCGGGTCCAGGCGCGCGTCGCGGCGCACGTCCGGCGGCGGAGTGGTGGCGCAACCGGCCAGCAGGCCGATCAGCAGGGACACGGGAAACAGGCGCTGCGTCATGCGTTCACTCATTGGGTCTGACCGGGGGTAGAGCCGCTCTGGCGCTGCTGTTGCAGCTGGCGGCGTCGGGCTTCGATACGTTCGCGGATGGCGCGCATCTGATCATCGGAGGGGCGTGGGGCTTCCTGGGCGCCATCGCTGCGCTGCGGCGGCACCGTCGGCGGTGTCTGCCCACCGGGCTGCTGTGGCGGCGTGGTGGGCTGGGTCTGCGGCGGCTGCGTCGGTGCGACCGCGGCGGCATCGGGCGACGGTAATGGCGGGACGGCGCCGGCAGCGCCACGCGCGCCCGCATTGGCGGTGGGCGGTTGCCCGCCCAGGCCGTTGAACACGTGCAGCTCCAGTGTCTGGGTGCCGCCGGGGCCTTCGATGGTTGCGCTGCGCGGCTGCAGGGCGAGCAGGCGCCAGCCCTTGACCGCTTCGCCGCCCAACTGCACCCGCACCGAATCCTGTGGGTCCAGCGTCAGCGTGGCCATCTTGAAGTTGTCCGTCAGCAGCACGCCGGTCAGGCGCACCGTCGAGGCGGCACTGCTGCCGTCGTTGCCGGACAGGAAGAACGGATGCGGCAGGCGGTCTTCGGCGAAGGCCGGATGCGCGGCGATCTCCGAATATTTTTCGAACGCGCCCAGCCGTTCCGGCGCCGGTGCCGGCAGGGTGGGCAGGCGCTGAACCAGGGCCGGGTCGTCCGGCAGCAGCTCCACGCGCTTACCCAGCCCGGCCACGGCCAGCACGCACACCAGCAGCGCCCAGCCGACCACGGTGGCCAGCAGCCAGGTGCGCAGACCGATCATGTCAAGGCGCATTGCTGGCCTCCGCGGCGTCGGGGGCGGCGGGCGCGGCGTCGGTGTTCAACGGCGCGGCGCTGGCGCCGGGGCGCAGGTAGCCGGCCAGTTCGAAGGCGATGTCCAGGCCGTTGCCGCTTTCGTTGGGCGAGAGTTGGTAGCGCTGCGCCATCACGTTGAGGTTGTCCACGAACAGGCGCGGGGTGCCGTTTTCCAGGCTGTACAGCACCGAGGCCAGCTCCGGCGTGCCGCAGCGCAGGCGCACCTGCACCGCGACGCGGGTGAAGCGGTCCTTGCTTTCCGGCTGTAGCGGCGAGCGGTTGCTGATCGCGCAGCTGCGGTTGCCGGGGCTGGCTTCCACCACCGCGCGTTCCAGCCGCTGCACCAGGCCGGCCGATGCCAGTTCGGCCGAGGTTTCCGGCAGGAAGCCCGGGCGGCTTTCCAGGGTCTGGCGCGCCTGGCGTAGCCGTTTGCTGACTTCCGGCGCCTGCTGCAGTTGCACGCGCACGCGCAGCTCGCGCTCGCGCAGCGCTTGCAGGTCGTCCTGCACCGCGATCATCGGCTGGGTGAACCAGGGGTGCACCAGCACCAGATAGGCCACGCCGATCACCAGCAACAGCAGGCCCAAAGCGATCCAGCGATCGCGCTTAACGCTGCGTGGCATCGGCCGCCTCCTTGGCATCGGGGCCGGCCAGTTCGGCGGTGATGGTGAAGCGGTCGACGTTGCGACCGGCATCGCTCTGCAGCACGCCGGTCAGCGAGGGCGTGCGCCACAGTGGCGAGCCTTCCAGGCGCCGCACCAGCGAGGAGGCTTCGTTGCTCAACCCGATCAACTGCAATTGCCCACCTTCGACCGAGAATTTTTCCAGGTAGGTGCCGCCCGGCAGACGCCGGCTCAGCTCGTCCCAGATTTCCACCGAGGTGGGGCGGGTAGCACGTTGCTGCTGAAAGAAGTTGGCCCCTTCGACCAGATCCAGCAATTGCTGGCGTTCGGCGGCGACCTGGCGCGCACGTGCGGCGTTGGCCTGCACCTTGGCACGCAAGTCGTCGGCGGCCTGGCGGCGGTTGTCCAGCAGCAGCCAGCCGGCCACGGCCAGCAGCACCAGTGCGGCGGCGGCCAGCAACAGATTCCAGCGCTGCATCGGGTCGCTGCGCCGCAGCCGTCGTGCCGGCGGCAGCAGGTTCACGCCCAGTGGCAGGCCCTGCGCATCGGCGACATCGATGCCGGACAAGGCGCTGGCCCATGCGTCGGGTACGCCGTCCGGGCCATCGATCAGGCGCCGCGGCACCACCACCAGTTCGGCATCGAGCTGACCGTCTTCGCGCACGTCCAGCACGCGCGCATCGAAGTACACCTGGTCGGCAGTGAACGGGGTTTGCCGATCGATCTCGAAGCGCGCCACATCCTGCAGGCGCGCCGCTGCCGCAGCAGGCAGGCGCAACGGACGACGCAAGGCATGCGCGGCCGGCAGCAGCCAATGCCGCGGCAGGCCTTCCAGCGCGGTCGGCAGCAAGGCATGGACTTCCTGCGGCTGCACAGGCCACGGCAGGCTGGCGATGGTCTCGCTGCTGTGATCGCGCTGACGCAGCAACTGCAATGCCTGCCCATCGGGCTGCAACAACAGCCGCGACGGCGACAGGCCCAACTGCCATTGCCAGCGCTGCGGCAGCCAGGCCAGCAGCGATTGTTGCCACCAACGCCAGAAGCCTCCGGCTCCCGGCATGGCGCGTACGCCGATACGACCCAAGGTGTCCCGCCATGCGGTCATTGCACTGCTGCTCCCTCTTCCCAACGCAACACGGTATATGCAGACCCAGGTAATGCGGACGCACTTGTGGAGACCACCGCCCGCAACACAGCCTCGCGTCCCTGACTCAGTCGCGCCCGGCTCTCGATACTATAAGTGTCCGACCCACCGACCGTCGCCTCGCTGCCCGGCAAACCCGGCGGCGCGTCACGCTGGGCCAGCAGTTGCCGCGCATCCAGGCCCATCGCGGTCAGCACCGGGCCCGGCGCAAAGCGCGCTTCGGGGCGCGAGCGTCCGCTGTACAGGGTGAGGTTGGGCAACAGCTTGCGATACAGCTCGCCATCCATTCCCAGCACCAGGCGCAACTCGCCCAGCGTTTCGAACGGGCCATCCTTGGCGCCGTACGGCAATCCGGCATCGGCATAATCGCGATCTTCCGCGCCGCCGGCGGGCTGGCTCAGCGAATCGCCATCGCGCCAGTCGACGATCGCACCGGCAATGCGCGTATCGCGGCCCTGTTCGCCACCGACCGCGCGTACCAGGCCGGCCAGCAGCGCGGGCTCGGCCATGTTCAAGTCCACCTTGCCGCTTTCGTCGGTAATGCGGATCTCCACCGTGGCATCGTCCATCTGCCAACGATAGCGCCGGCCGTCTGCAAGCCAGCGTGCCTGGGTGTCGGTGCTTTGCAGGCGGGACAGTGCGTATTCCAGCCCGGAGCGCGCGTATTCCTGCGCCTGCGCGCCATTGCGCAGCATGCTGCCCTGCAGCGCTTCCACCCGCGCGGTCAGCGCAAATGCGCCGATCATCGCGGTGAGCAGCGCAATCAGCCACAGCACCAACACCAGCGCGGCACCGCGCATTGCGCTCATTGCCCCGCTCCCGGGTTGCTGGATTGCGGCAAGGCCACCACCAGCGGCGGCCAGGCGGCACCGCCGCTACGGATCTCGATGCGCACCAGCAATGGCAGACGGTCGTGCCATTCCCACTGCGGCAACCATGCGCTCAGGCGGCCGCTCTGCGGATCCATGCCGCGATACCGAAAGCTCACCTGCTGCACGTCTTCGGCGAGTGTTTCCGGCGGCAGCGTGGTGCCCTCTTCGATCGACTTGCCCGATTGCAGCATGGTCAATGCGATCCGCAGCGTGCGCTGTTCACCATCGCCGGCCACCGACAGATCGTGCAGGTACGGCCCGCCGCGGCCCAGGTAATCCGGTACATCGGCGGCAAAACGCAGACGCTGCGGCTCGCCGATGAACAGCATCGGCTGCTGGCTCTGCGGGTCGATGCCCATTGCGATCGGCAGTGCCGCCGCCAGCCGCCGGCGCAGGAATTCTTCCACCGCACGCACGCGTTCGCTGCGCTGGGCGATCGCCTCGCCGCGCTGGCTGACCGCACTGGCCGAGCGCAAGGTGGCAAACGCCAATGCCAGCCCGCCGACCAGCAACATCGTCGCCAGCAACACTTCGATCAAGGTGAAACCGGCACTGCGCGAGCGACTCATGGCGCGCTGCCCGGTTGCGCCGCAGCCACCAGCCGCAAGGTGCGCCACTGCAGGACCTGGTTGGGCTGCTCGCCCCAGCGCACCACCAGGGTCAGCTGCAGCAACGTGTGCGCACCGGGGGATATCGGCGCCTGCGGATTGCGTCGCGGCTCGTCGTACGGGCGCACATCCATCGACCAACGGAAATGCCCGTCTTCGAAGGTGCCTTGCTGCTGCTCGGGCACCAGCGGTTTGTCCATGCCCTGCGCCGCCAGCAACGATTGCGCATGCAGGGTGGCGCGCGTGCTCTCGTCGGCCGCGCGCACCTGACGCGCGGCACCAGATAGCGATCCCAGCAACAGGCTCAACGCCAACGCCAGCAACGCAAAGGCGACGATCACCTCGATCAGCGTGTAACCGCGCTGGCGCTTCATGGCAACGGCGTCCGCAACTGCCCGGAACGCACTTCGCCGGTGATCCAGCCCACGTCCACGCGCCAGGTCGCATCCTTGACGCGCAGATCGATGCGCCCGCCGGTGGAGGCGCCATCGGGGAAGAACTGGATGGCGCCCTGATCCTGTCGCGACTGCACCTGCCGCGCGCCGGTGAAGCGCACCTCCAGCGACGACGGCAGATCGCCGTGGTGGCCGCCGGGTGCTTCCCAGCGGCGCTGCTGCGGATCGATCAGAAACCGCTGCGGCGTGCCGGTGGCAATCGCCTGGGTGCGCGTATAGCGCAGCTGCGAGGCGATCGCCTTGCCTGCGGTGCGCAGGCGCATGCCGTCGATTCCGCCGTTGAGCGCGGCGGCGGCCAATACGCCGGCCATCGCGATCAGGGCGATGACCAGCAACATCTCCAGCAACGAACTGCCACGCGTGCGGGGACGACCAGGGCCGACCACTCCATGCGGATGACGCAACGGCTGACACGCAACGCGCATGGCAAACGGCTTATTGGTACTTGATGTCCGCGTCGTAACTGCTGCCACCGGGACGGCCGTCCTTGCCCAGGCTGATCAGATCGAACGGCTGGCCATCGCCGGGCGCGCGGTATTCGATGGTGTGGCCCCACGGGTCGTTGAGTTCGGCCGGCTTGGCGTACGGGCCCAGCCAGCCGCTGCTGCCGCCGGGCTGGGTCACCAGGTCGTCGAGCTTGCTCGGCAACTTGCCGGTGTCGAGCTGGAAATTCTCGATCTTGCCAGCCAGGGTCTGGATCTGCGATTTGGCCAGGTTGGCCTTGCCGCGATCGGCACCACCGAGCACACGGCTGCCGACCAGGGTCAGCACCGCGCCGATCAGGACGATGACGATGATGATTTCCAGCAGGCTCATGCCGGCCTGGCCTGCACGCGACGGACTACGGGTGATGGAGCGCTTGATCATGAACGATTTCCTTGCACGTCGATGAAAGATGCTGCCGCCAGAAGATGACACAGCGGGCATTGCAATGGTTCCCGCATGGGTGTCGCGCGGTCACCGGAAAGTTGTTGTGAATCCGCCGCCACGTTATCCGATGGCATTGGTCAGGTCATACAGCGGCACCAGCACCGAAATGATGACAAGCCCCACTACCGAGGCCAGCACCAGCGTGATCAACGGCACCAGCGCGGCCAGCGCGCGGTCGATGGCTTGCGCGGTTTCCAGCTCGAAGGTGTCGGCGGTCTTGAGCAGCATCGTGTCCAGGGCGCCCGATTCTTCGCCGACCTGGATCATCTGCAGGGCCAGCCGCGGGAAGCGCTTGCCGCGTGCCAGCGACATCGCCAAGCCATGGCCGTTCTTGACGTCGTCGGCTGCGGCGTCGACATCTTCGACCAGCGCCAGATTGGACATCACATTGCGCGCAATGCCGATCGCCGCCAGCAGCGGCACGCCGTTGCGCAGCAAGGTGCCCAGCGTCCGCGTCAGCCGTGCGGTTTCCAGGCGCGCGATCAGGCTGCCGACCACTTTCTGCCGCAGCAACCACTCGTCCAGCGCGGCACGGAACGCGGCATTGCGGCGCTTGCGATCCAGCCACAGCCCCAGCACGCCCGGCACCACGATCAGCACCACCCACCAGTCGCGCACCAGCAGGCCCACGCTCAACACCGCCTGGGTGAACCACGGCAAGGCCACATCCAGGCTTTCGTACATCTGCGCGAACTGCGGCACCACATAGCCGAGCAGGAACAGCAGCGCGCAGCCGACCACCGCCAGCAGGATCGCCGGATAGATCAGTGCGTTGATCACCTTGCCGCGCAGCGCACGGCTGCGCTCCAGGTAATCGGCCAGGCGCTGCAGCGTGTCCTGCATGCTGCCGCCGGCTTCGCCCGCACGCACCATGTTGATGTAGAGCTTGGAAAACAGCCCGTGCTGGCGTTCCAGTGCCGAGGACAGCGGCGCGCCGCCACGCACGGTGTCACGCACATCGCCGATCACGCGCCGGCTTTTGTCGTCTTCGGGCAGATCCATCAGGATCGACAAGGCGCGATCCAGCGGCTGGCCGGCACCGATCAGCGTGGACAATTGCTGGGTGAACTGCACCAGCGCGGCGTTGTCGAACGGCTTCTTGCGCAACAGCATGCGCAGCGACGGCGAGTCGTTTTCGCCGGTGGCCAGGCGCGTTTCCACCGGCAGGTGGCCCTGCTCCTGCAGGCGCAGCGCAACGTCTGCGTCGCTGGCCGCTTCCATCTGGCCATCGAGCATTTCGCCGTGGGCGTCGAGCGCTTTGTAGCGGTACAGGGGCATCAGGCTGGACGGCTGGGAGTGGGGAATCGGGATTCGGGAATCGGGAAATGCAGGAGCCTGCGCTGCGTTGGCGCCATCTGGCGCACACGCACACGCACGCGTGCGCGACGCATTGCCGGGACCTTGCCCTGCTTATCTTCCGATCCTGAGCATCCGATGCTCGTTGTGGCTCCGTTGCCTCTCACGCATCCTCCGTCACGCGCAGCACTTCTTCGATGGTGGTTTCGCCGCGCAAGGCCTTGGACAGGCCGTCTTCGTACATGGTGCGCATGCCGGCCTTGCGCGCCAGTTGTTCGATCTCGCCCATGCCGGCGCGGCGCATCACCGCGCGCCGCAATTCGTCGTTCATCACCAGGAATTCGACGATGGTGGTGCGGCCCAGGTAACCGGTCGGCGCGGCAGCCGAGGCACGCGGACGATACAGGTAGATCTCGCCGTCCGGTTGCAGCCGGCGCAGGTTGAAGCGTTCGATTTCTTCCGGCGATGCCAGATAACGCTCGGCGTTGGCCAGGTCGAGTTTGCGCACCAGGCGCTGCGCCAGGATGCCGTTGATGGTGGAGGTGAGCAGATAGTCTTCCACGCCCATGTCGAGCAGACGGGTGATGCCGCCGGCCGCGTTGTTGGTATGCAGCGTGGACAGCACCAGATGGCCGGTGAGCGCGGACTGGATCGCGATGCGCGCGGTTTCCAGATCGCGCATTTCGCCGATCATGATGATGTCCGGATCCTGACGCACGATGCTGCGCAGCGCGTTGGCAAAATCCAGCCCGATCTGCGGTTTGGCCTGGATCTGGTTGATGCCTTCGATCTGGTATTCCACCGGGTCCTCGACGGTGATGATCTTCACGTCCGAGGTGTTGAGCTGGCTCAACGCGGTGTACAGCGTGGTGGTCTTGCCCGAACCGGTCGGGCCGGTCACCAGCATGATGCCGTGCGGTTGCTCCAGCACCTTGCGGAACTGCGGCAGAAACTCTTCGGTGAAGCCGAGCTTGTAGAAGTCGAATACCACCGTTTCGCGATCGAGCAGGCGCATCACCACGCTCTCGCCGTGCGCGGTGGGCACGGTGCTGACACGCAGATCCAGCTCCTTGCCCTGCACGCGCAGCATGATGCGGCCGTCCTGCGGCAGCCGGCGTTCGGCGATGTTGAGCTTGGCCATGATCTTGATGCGGCTGATCACCGCGGCGGTGAGCTTGGCCGGCGGGCTTTCGCCTTCCACCAGCACACCGTCCACGCGGTAACGCACCTTGAGCCGGCTCTCGAACGGTTCGATATGGATGTCCGATGCCCGCAGTTCCACCGCGTGCTGGATCACCAGATTGACCAGGCGAATCACCGGCGCTTCGGACGCCAGATCGCGCAGCGCTTCGATATCGTCGCTGCTGTTGGCATCGCCATCGGCGGTTTCCACGATGGTTCCCATCGCGCTGCGGCCCTGGCCGTACCAGCGCTCGATCAGGTCATCGATTTCCGAGCGCAGGCCGACCTGCAGCAACAGCGGGCAGCCGGTCGCAAGCCGCACCGCGTCGATCGCGTAATCGTCATAGGGATCGGCGATCCACAACTCCAGCCGGCCATCGCGTTCGCCGACCGGGCATAGATGAAATTGTTTGAGGAAGCGCAGCGACAGCCCCTGCACCTCCGGCAGCATTTCCGGTGGGGTATCGCCGAGCTGGCGTGCATCCACCAGCGGCAGACCCAGTACATCGGCGCAGGTCTCCGCATGATCGCGTTCGGACACCAGGCCCAGACGGCCCAGCAAGGCCAGCAGGCCCATACCGGATTCGGTCTGCAGCTGGCGCGCGCGCAGCAGATCGGTGTCTTTCAGACGACGGCGTTCAAGCAGCGCTTCGACGATGCGTGTCTCCGCACTGCGATGCTCAATTGGATCGACGGCAACCGCGTTCACACTCGTCTCCACTGGTCCGGCGCCGACTGTAGCAGTTTGCCGCGACGATCAACCGTACGCATCTGAATCGCCCTGAAAAACGATGCCCCCGGTGATTGGCCGGGGGCATCGGTCACACTATGAGACGGCTTACTGTCGTGCGACGAGCGTCAGCTTCGCGTAGTCGGCAGCGCCCACCAACTTGATGTAGTAGGTGCCGGCCTTGGGGGCAGTGAAACGCACGGTTTCGCTGTTGCCCGGGCGGGTCGACTTGGCGTCGTAACTGGTGGCGCTGGGCTCGGCTTCATGGCTGACGTACACCGACACATCGCCGGTGCCGCCATAGGTCATGAAGCTGAGCACGGCACCGGCCTTGGCTTCGAAGCTGTACAGCGTGGAACTGGCGTAAGCACCGCTCAGGCCGGTCAGCGGGGCCTTGTTGGTCAGCGCGATGGCGGTCGGCGCGCAGCTCTCGGTGGCCGGATCGCAGGGCTCCACCAACACCGCTTCCAGCGCGGCCTTGGCATCGACGATGCCGCTGCCGATCGGGGTGCTGGCCGGCGGGGTCACCGGGAAGCGACGGCTGGTCTGCTTGAGCAGGGCTTCCACCGCGGCCGGGGTCAGCGGGCCATCGCCCAGACCGATCGCCGCGCTCTGCACCAGGGCGACGACACCGGCCACGTGCGGCGATGCCATCGAGGTGCCACCCAAGCCCATATAGGTATAGGTGCCCGAGGTCGGCGTGGTCGCACCGGTGTAGCCGGCCTGCCAGATGTAACCGCCCGGATTGCCGTCCACGCTGCCACCGCCGCCCGGGCCGGACAGGTCGACCTTGCTGCCGTAGTTGGAGTAGTAGGTGATGCCGCCGGTGATGCGTGTGGCACCCACGGTGATGGTGTTGTTGCAGCTGGCCGGCGAATGGTTGGCCGCATCCTCGCCGCTGTTGCCGGCCGCCACCACCACGGTGGTGCCGCGCGCGACCGCGCCGTTGATCGCCAGCTGGGTGGCCGAATCGCAGGGCTCGCCGCCACCCAGGCTCATGTTGATCACCTCGGCCGGGTTGGTGTTGGCCGGCACGCCAGCGACCGTGCCGCCGGACGCCCAGACGATCGCATCGGCGATGTCGGAGGTGTAGCCGCCGCAACGGCCGAGCACGCGCACCGGCAGGATGGTCGCCTTCGGCGCCACGCCAGCCATGCCCACGCCGTTATTGGTCGCCTCGGCCACGGTGCCCGAGACGTGGGTGCCGTGCCAGGAGCTTTCCTGTGCCACCGAGCCGTCATAGCAGACGTTGTCGGCCTCTTCCCAGTCGCCGTAATCCAGCGCGCCCGGCACGCGGGCATCGGTGGGACGACGCGAGACTTCGGCATCGGTGATGAAGTCGTAACCCTGCAGCAGGTTGCCGGCAAAGTCGGGATGGCCCGGCAGGATGCCGGTATCCAGCACTGCCACCACCACGCCCGCGCCCTGCGACAGATCCCAAGCGGCCGGCGCATTGATGCCGCCGTTGGGGTTGCTCAGATGCCACTGGTACTGCGCGTACAGCGGGTCATTGGGGACCAGTTGCGGGGTCACGTCGGTGGCGGCGACGCTCTTCTTGATGTCGACCGGGCGCAGCATGCGATCGATCTGCACGTCGGCCACGGACGGGTCGTTCTTGAGCTCGACCACCACCTTGTCCACCTGGGCGGTGGTCAGCGTGCTGGACAGCTTGATCAGGTCCGAGCCGATGCCGAGCTTGCGCACATACGTCGCCTTGGCGGCGGCTGCGCTGCTGCGTGCGCCGGTGCTCGCACCGACACGGCCGACCGCAGCCTGCACCGCGCTCAGCTTGCTGGCGCGATCGGTCGCGGCAGCAGTGTTGTCCTTGTAGCGCACGATCAGGCGGCTACTGAACGCAGCGCCGGCCGATGCTGCCTGGGTCGGTTCCTTGACCAGCAGTTTCGGGGCAGCAGCGAGCGTGCCCGATGCACCGAGCGCCATCATCAGGATGGCGCCGGTCAGCGGGGAGAGACGGAAATTCTTGTCGATCACGGTGAAGTCCTCTTCGTGTTTTTCGTCGATCAGCTGGGAGCGGCTTCCGAACTGCGGCGCAACTGCGGTGCAGCGCGCTGCGTTCGATCAGCCACTCCTGGTAAGGCCATCACTCCATCGAATCCGTTGGCCGGCCCAGCCACGGTCCTTGCCCGCCCCCTCAGGCCTTGCTCTGGCGCGGCGGCGCACATCGGCGCCGCCGCGTGTCATGCGGCAGCGTGTTACCAGCCGAAGCCGGCACCCACACCGATCGAACTGTCGTCACCGCTGAGTGCGCCGCCCACCGTCAGGGTGGCGCGCGGGCTGATCGCACGCTGGTAGCCCACCGACAACGCCGATTCGCCGTTCTGGAAACCGACGCCGGCACCGACGCGGTTCTGCGTGGCGATGCCACCGACGCTGGCGGCCATGTTCAACATCGCCGAGCTCATCGCGCCCTGACGATCCAGGCGACGGTTTTGCCGGCGCAGGCGGTCTTCGATATCGCCCTGGTAGGTCTCGAAGCTGTCGGCCATCGCGTTGTAGCGGCTGTCGGTATAGCTGTTGGCCGCGGCAACGCCGTTGTCCAGCTGGCCCTTGTTGACCGCATCGGTGGCTCGCGTGCCGGCGGCCACATTGGCCACCTGACGCTCACCGCCGACGCTGCCCACCGACACTGTGTTGGCACGATCGGCAACCGACCCCTGACCCAGCGCGACCGCACCTTGCGCACTCGCACGTGCGCCCTGTCCGATCGCCGTGCCGGAGGCCGCACTGACCTGCGCGCCTTCGCCCATCGCCACCGCATTGGTCGCCACCGCGGCAATCTGCGTATTGGCGCCGACCGCGGTGCTGCCATCGGCATTGACGCGTGCGTTGCTGCCGATCGCGGTGTCGTTGGGGCCATGCGCATACGCGCTGCCGCCGATCGCCGTGCCGGTCACGTGATTGGCCACTGCGGCCGTGCCCACGGCGGTGGACGTTGCAGCCGGGGTGATACTGCCGACCACTGCGGCGGTCGGCGTGCCCTGCACGCCTGCGCCGGTATCGGCAACGGCGTTGCCCGACGGGCTCACTGCGCTCGCAGCCACCGCAGGCACCCCTGCAGTGCGCAGCGACAGCGTGCGTGCCGCGGTGCTGGCCGTTGCGGTACCACCGCGTGCATCCAGCTCGGTGACCTTGCTGTCCAACGCGGTCAATGCCGCACCGACATTGTTGTAGCTGGCACCCTGGATCACGTAGGTCGGCGCGACGAACACGCCCTGCGCACCGATCGCCGCACCACCGCCGAGGAAGCTGGCGGCATTACTCAACGACTGGAACAGCTGGCCGCCGTTGATCGCATCGGTACTGGCACCGGCAATCGCACCGTTGCCGACGTTGACGATGCGGCGCGTGGCCGGGCCGCCGCGGCCATCGCCGCTACCCACCGAGACCACGTTGGCATCGTAGGTACGCGAGCCCGAGCCCAACGCCACCGAGTCGGCACCACTGGCACCGGCATTGGCACCCAGCGCCACCGCATTGGCACCGCTCTGGCGCACGAAGGAGTTGTAGCCCAACGCCACACCGTTTTCGCCGATGGAATTGGTCTGCCGGCCCATCGCGGTGCTGTTCACGCCGCTGGCGCTGCTGTCCACACCCATGGCGCTGGCGCCGGTGGCCGAGGCGCGGCTGCCGGAGGCGATCGCCACGCTGCGTGCGCCGCTGGCGGTTGCGCCGGCGCCCGCCGCAGTGGCGCGATCACCGGTTGCGCTGGCCACCCCTTCACCGGTGGTTTGCACCATGCCGTTGGTGGTCTGCACATCGGCCGCCAGGGCATCCAGCTGGCCCTTGTTGACCGCATCGGTCGCCGCCTGGCCGTCGCTGACATTGACGATGCGACGCGTGGCCGGACCGCCGCGGCCATTGCCGCTGCCGATCGACACCGTGTCGGCTTCGTAGGTGCGCGAGCCCGAGCCCAGCGCCACCGAATCGGCACCGGTCGCACCGGCGTTGGCACCGAGGGCCACACCATTGACCGCGCTCTGGCGCACGAATGAGTTGTAGCCCACCGACACCGCGTTCTCGCCGATCACGTTGACCTGACGACCGACACCGGTGCTGTTGATGCCGGTTGCCGATGCATCCACACCGACCACGCTGGCGCCGACCGCATCGGCGCGGCTGCCGCCACCCAGGGCCAGCGTATTGTCGGCAAGGGCCGCCGCGCTCTGACCGAGCGCGGTGGCATTGACGCCGTCGGCATACGAATTCCAGCCGATGGCGGTGGTGTAGTCGGCCGTGGCCCACGCGCCCGCACCGAATGCAGCAGCGCCGGTGCCGGAGGCACGCGCCGGGATGAAGCCGAAGAACGTGCTGCCGCCGACGGCCACGCTTTCTTCGCCGGTGGCTTCGCTGAATTCGCCCACGGCCACTGCACTTGCGCCGGAGGCCAGTGCGGCGGCACCCACGGCGGTGCTGTAGTCGCTGGACGCCACCGCACCATAGCCCAGCGCCGACGACAGCCTGCCGCTGGATTCGCTGTAACCACCGAAGGCGGCGCTGCCGACATTGGAGGCGGTGCTGCGGAAACCGGCCGCGGTGGCCTGGTTGTCCGATGCCACCGCTTCGCTGCCGAGCGCGGTCGCATAGGTCGAAATTGCCTGCGCGCCGGCACCGTTTGCGCTGGCGCCGACATCGCTGGCCAGGGCATTGCTGCCGACGGCGCTGCTGTTTTCGCCGGTGGCCTGGGCGTTGTTGCCCACCGCCGCTGCGCCGGTTCCGCTGGCCAGCGCACTCACGCCAACCGCCGTTGCGTTATCGACCACCGCCTGCGCACCGGCACCCAACGCCGTGGCGCCGGTACCGGTGGCATTGGCGCCCTCGCCTGCGGCCAACGCGTTGTCGCCCTCGACGTAGGCGCCGGCATCGCTGTCATCGCTGCCGCTGGCCTGGAAGTACTTGCTGGTGGATTGTGCGGTTTCGGCAACGGCGTTGAGCTGATCCAGATTCACCGCGTCGGTGCCCTGCGTACCGGCGGCCACGTTGGTGATCTGACGCTCGTTGCCGGCGCTGCCCACCGACACCGCAAAATCGCGATCGGCCACCGAATCGGCACCCAGCGCCACGCTGCCTTCGCCGGTGGATTCGGCAAAATTGCCGAGCGCGGTGCTGTTGAGGCCCGGTGCCCATGCCGCGCCGCCGAGCGCGGTGGAGTAGTCCCCGGAGGCTTCGGTCGGCAACAGGCCGAGCAGGGCGCCACCGACCGACACGCTGTTGTAGCCGCTGGCCACGCTGCCCTGGCCGGCCGCAACGCTGTAGTCGCCGGTTGCGGTGGCATCGCCACCCACGGCCACGGTATTGGAGCCGCTGGCGGTGCTGAAATTGCCCAGCGCGGTGCTGTTGAAACCGGTCGCACTGGAATAGCCGCCTAAGGCGGTGGAGTAGTTGGAGGTGGCCTCGGCACCGAAGCCGAACGCCGCCGCGCTGGTGCCATCGGCCACGCTTTCTGCGCCGACCGCAGTGGCCGACTCGCCACTGGCGCTGGCGAAATAGCCCACCGCGGTGGTTTCGCTGCCATCGGCCACGCTCAGCGTGCCGGCGGCCAGGGAACCATCGCCATACGCACCTGCCGCCGCACCCAGCGCGGTGCTCTGCGCGCCGGCGGCTTCGCTCTCGCCACCCACGGCCACGGCGTAATCGCCGCTGGCCTGACTGAAGGCGCCGTTGGCAATGCTGCCGTAGCCACTGGCAGCGGCGTTGTAGCCGGCTGCATTGGCGTACTGCGCGGTGGCGCTGGCACCGCTGCCGATGGCGACGGCGCCGATCGCAGTGGCCTGGCTGCTGGAACCGAACGCGCTGCTGTAATCGCCGTCCGCAGTGGCGTTGGAGCCGGCTGCGGTGGCGTCCTCGCCCTGCGCATCGGCTGTGCCGGTACCGGTGCCGGCAAACAGACGCGCAGTGGTTTCGGCGGTTTCGCCGACTGCGTTGAGCTGGTCCAGGTTCACCGCATCGGTACCCTCGGTACCGGCGGCGACATTGGTGATCTGGCGCTCGCCACCGACGCTGCCGACCGCCACCGTATTGTCGCGATCGGCAACCGCGCCGGCACCCAGCGCCACGCTGTTGTCGGCGTAGGCCACGCTGTCGGTACCCAGTGCCGTGCTGCCCTGGCCCCACGCCACGCTGGCCACACCCACCGCAGTGGATGCAGCACCGTTGGCAAGGCTTTCATAACCGAGTGCGGTTGCGCCGCGCCCGCTGGCGATACTGCTGGCACCCAGCGCCGTGCTGTTATCGGCGAGCGCCGACGCATCGGAACCTGCCGCAACGCTGTCGGCGCCTTCGGCAATTGCGGTGCCGTCACCGGTGGCGACGAACGTGCGCGCGGTGTTGGCGGCGCCATCGGACACTGCCGTGAGCTGATCCAGATTGACCGCATCGGTGCCTTCGGTACCGGCAGCGACATTGGTGATCTGACGCTCGCCGCCAACCGTGCCCACCGACACCGTGCTGGCGCGATCGGCCACTGCGCCGACGCCGAGCGCAACGCTGTTGTCGACCGCAATCCGCGCGCCGTCGCCGATCGCAATGCTGTCTGCGCCTTCGACGACTGCCTCGGTGCCCAGCGCAATGCTGCGATCGCCATAGCCGACTGACTGCGAACCGATGGCGATTGCACGCCCACCGCCGGCATAGGCGTTGTCGCCGATAGCGACCGAAACGCTGCCGCTGGCGGCCGAGGTGATGCCCACCGCGACGCTGCCCGCACCGTAGGCGGTGCTTTCCGCACCCACTGCGGTGCTGGTGTCGCCCCAGGCCACGCTGGCAAAGCCGAGCGCGGTGGATTCGAGGCCATTGGCGATGCTTTCGAAACCGATCGCGGTACCGCCACGACCATTGGCCACGCTGGTGCCGCCGACTGCAGTGCCATAGAAGCCCGATGCCGTGCTGTCGGCACCCACGGCGGTGGCATAGCGGTCGCTGGCGATACTGTTGAAGCCGAGCGCGGTGGCATTGTTGACATTGGCCACCGCACCACTGCCGACCGCAGTGGTGTTGACCGCTGACGCCAGGCTGCTCGAACCCAGCGCAGTGCTGTAATCCTCGTAAGCCGATGCATTGGAACCGGCCGCAACGCTGTCCACGCCTTCGGCAATCGCGGTGCCATCGCCGGTGGCCACGAACGTGCGTGCGGTGGTGGCGGCGACGTCGGACACGGCGGTGAGCTGATCGAGATTGACCGCATCGCTGCCTTCGGTACCGGCGGCGACGTTGGTGATCTGACGCTCGTCGCCAGCCGCACCCACCGACACGGTGTTGGCGCGCGTGGCCACTGAATTGGCGCCCAAGGCCACCGAGTTGGCGCCGCGTGCGGTGCTGTAGTAACCCAGCGCGGTGCTCAGCTCGCCGCTGGCCCAGGATTCCGGGCCAACTGCCGTGGCACCTTCGCCAGGTGCATAGGCGAAGTAACCCACCGCGGTGGCTTCGGTGCCGGAGGCTTCGCTGAGCGTGCCCACTGCCGTGGTGTAGCTGCCCGATGCGATCGCACCGGCGCCGAGCGCGGTGGAGGCTTCGCCGCTGGCCTGGGTCTGTACGAAGAAGCCCAGACCCGGGATGTAATCGACCGGACCACCGACAGCGGTGCTGCTGGTGCCGCTGGCGCTGGTCTGCGTGCCCACCGCAGTGGCGTAATCGCCCGCCGCATTGGCTACCGCACCGAACGCGGAAGACTGCGTCCCGGCCGCATACGCACCGACGCCGAACGACGAGGCGGCGAAGCCATCGGCATTGGCGCTGGCGCCGACTGCGGTTCCGCCGACGCCGGCACTGGTGGCGCCGGTGGTGACCGGCACGCCGCCGTTGGTGACCAACGGCTCGCCGTCTTCGTCCACGGCAGCGCCGCCCACGGCCACGCTGCCAGGGCCGTTGGCCTGCGCGTTATGGCCGAATGCCGCGCTGTTCTGCCCGGATGCGAGCGCATTGGCGCCGACCGCAGTGGCATTGTCGGCCACCGCATTGGCACCGGTTCCCAGCGCAGTGGTCGCCGTGCCTACAGCATTGGCCGCATCACCGGCAGCCAACGCGCTATCGCCTTCGACATAGGCGCCGACGCTGTCTTCGCCCGGGGTCGCCTTGAAGAACGTGGCCGTGTCTTCGGCCACGTCGGCCACGTCGCGCAACTGCGCCACGTTCACCGCGTCGGTGGCGTTGACGCCGGCGCCGACATTGGTGATGCGGCGCGTGGCCGGGCCGCCGCGCCCATTGCCGCTGCCGACCGACACCACATCGTCTTCGTGGGTGCGCGAGCCTGCGCCCAGCGCCACCGAGTTGGCACCGGTCACGCCGGCGTTTGCACCCAGCGCGACGCCGTTTTCGCCGCTCTGGCGTACGAAGCTGTTGTAGCCGATGGCCACCGCGTTCTCGCCGATCGCATTGGTCTGGCGGCCGATCGCGCTGCTGTTCACGCCGCTGGCGCTGCTGTCGGCACCGCTGGCGAGCGCACCGGTCGCGCTGGCGCGGCTGCCGGCGCCGACGGCGGTGGCATTGGCGGCAGGTGCCGACGCGCCGCGGCCGATCTCGACCGATTGCGCCATTGCAGAAAGGGGGAGTGCGATGCCGGCGCTACCCAGCGCCAGGGCGATCGCGGCAACCAGGCAACGGCTCTGGCGGCGGTCGATGAATGCGGCGGTGCTCACTGCGCCCGGGCTGTCGCCGCTGGCCAATTCCGATGCCACGGCCCACACGCCTAACGATTTGTTCCAGACCTTGCGATAAATCCGATTCATCGACGCACTGCTCCTGAATGTTGGGACTGGTTTTTTGACGAACACCCACCATCGCGAGGCGTTCCAGCCGCTGCGGTTCCCCGTGGTGATTGGCGCCATGGGCCAAATGGCGGTGCGCGGGAAGCTGCACCCTGAGTAGTCAAAAAGTGAACGCTACCCAACCATAGAACTGAGCGAAGTGTTAACAGCGGTCAAATCAGGCGTCAAGTTTTTGACAGAAAGCGAAGCTGAGCGTGCGTTCCATCACACTTCTGCTTGCTTTTATTCGTTTTTTGATAATTCTTTGGAAAACAGCGATCTAGGTCATGTCTTGAGAGACATTTCCAAGCTGAATGCGCATGTCCGCAGCAGACAAAAAAGCCCGCTGGCAGGACGCCAGCAGGCTTGGTTGCGCAAAACCGCGCGCCGAACAGGTCACGAATCGGACCAGCGCTCCCCGCGCCGACGACTCAGCCCATCACGGTCAACGACGAGAGCGGTTTTACCCGCATCACTGCGTCAGGAAACCGACGTCAGCGCCCCCTCGCGCCGCCATGTGTCGGATCACTGGCGCGCCAACAAGCTCACTCCATCGAAGCCGCTGCCGTCGAGACGGATGAAATAGGTCCCGGCACGCGGTGCGGTGAAGCGCACCGTCTGGCTGGTTCCGCTGCGGCTGGACATGCCGTCGTTGTCGGTCGCGCTCGGCGCGCGGCCCAAGGCGACATACAGCGCCGCCTGCCCGCTGCCGCCGAAGCTGATGAAGCTCAGCACCGCACCCGCGTTCGCCTCGAAGGCGAATACACCGGCATCGCCGGCCACATTGGACAAGCCGCGCTCGGGCACGCTGTTGCGCAGCGTCTGGGCATCCAGCTGGCAGCCCAGATCGCCGCTGTCGCAGCGACGCAGTGCACGATCGATCGCCGCGCCGGCATCCACGATGCCGCTGCCGGCCGGCGTGCTCAACGGCAACTGCACCGGAAACGCGCGTGCACTGCGCTTGAGCAGGCGTTCCAGCGCCGCAGGTGTCAGCGGCGGCCTGCCATCGGCGATCAGCGCGCTCTGCACCAGTGCGGCAGTCCCCGCCACGTGCGGCGAGGCCATCGAGGTTCCGGCAAAGCCGGGCCCGATGTAGTCGAATTGGCCGGACGTGGGCGTGGTCTTGCCGGTGTAGCCGGTCTGCCAGATCCAGCTGCCGATCGGGCCGTCGTACAAGGTGTCGGTTGCCAGATCGCGTGCGCCACACCGGGTGCGGCCAGATCGATCAAGCTGCCGAAATTGCTGTAGTACGCCAGGCCGCCGGTCAGGCGGGTGGCCGCCACCGACACCACATTGGCGCAGTTGGCCGGCACCGCACTGGACACATCCGAGCCGTCGTTGCCGGCCGCCACCACCACGGTGGTGCCGCGCGACACCGCACCGTCGATCGCCGCCTGCGTGACCGAATCGCAGGGGCCAAAGCCGCCCAGGCTCATGTTGATGATTTCCGCCGGGTCGCGATTGTCCGGCACGCCCTCCACATGCCCGCCGGACGCCCACACGATGGCATCGCTGATATCCGAGAACGAACCGCCGCAGTGACCGAGCACGCGGACCGGCAGCACCTTGGCCTTGTAGGCCACACCGGCACCGCCAATGCCGTTGCCGGTGGTCTCGGCGATCGTGCCGGCCACGTGGGTGCCATGCCAGGAGCTGTCATGCGCCGCGGAAAAAATGCCGCACTCGCCGTCTTCGGCTTCCCAGTCGCCGCGGTCCAGCGCACCCGCCACGCGCGCATCGGTCGGACGTCGCGACCGGCCGGCATCGGTGATGAAGTCGTAGCCCTGCAGCAGATTGCCGGCCAGATCCGGGTGCGCCGGCAGGATGCCGGTGTCGATCACCGCCACCACCACGCCCTCGCCCTGCGCGGT
Organism: Xanthomonas sp. WHRI 6108; assembly: GCF_040202385.2. Lineage (NCBI taxonomy): Bacteria > Pseudomonadati > Pseudomonadota > Gammaproteobacteria > Lysobacterales > Lysobacteraceae > Xanthomonas > Xanthomonas sp. WHRI 6108. Next base: position 3,936,783 of record NZ_CP168198.1, read on the forward strand.
CTTCCACGCCGCCGGCGCATCGATGCCGCCGACCGGATCGGTGAGATGCCATTGATTGCTCGCCAGCAGTGGATCGTTGGGCAAGCTGCCGCCGCTGCTCTGCAACGGATAGGCGCGTGCATCGATCTGTGCATGTTCCACCGCCGGATCGGCTTGCAGCTCGCGCACCAGGCGGTCGGCGTCGCTGCGGCTGAGTTGCGTGGGCAACCGGATCAACTCTCCGCCCACCGCCAGGGTACGCACATGCGTCGGCGCCGCCTGCGCGCCGCTGCGCGTGGCCGACGCCAGGCGCACTGCCGCGCGTGATGCCGCCGCAGTGATGGTGGCCGTGGACGCGGCGCCGACGGTGCGCGCGCTCACTGTGCCGCTGCGATAGGTGACGATGATGGCGTCGACCGGCGCATCGCGCATGGCCTGCAGCTGTTGCGCGCTGCGTATGCCGGCGTCCGGCGTGGCCGCGTTGGCGATGCCGCCGGCAAGCGACAGCACGGCGCTGCAGGCAATGGCGAGGGTTCGGGAACGATGGGTCTGAATCACGATGACGTCCTCTTCAAGATGAAATGCAAATGAGTGAGCACGCAGCCGCCGCGAGCGCAGCCGCTGCGATGGCAAGACCTGCGCTACCAGCCGAAGCCGGCGCCCAGGCCGATCGACCGGTCGTCACCGCTGACTGCGCCGCCCACCGTCAAGGTGGCGCGCGGGCTGATCGCACGCTGGTAGCCCACCGACAACGCCGATTCGCCGTTCTGGAAACCGACGCCGGCACCGACGCGGTTCTGTGTGGCGATACCACCGACGCTGGCGGCCATGTTCAACATCGCCGAGCTCATCGCGCCCTGACGATCCAGGCGACGGTTCTGCCGACGCAGACGGTCTTCGATATCGCCCTGGTAGGTCTCGAAGCTGTCGGCCATCGCGTTGTAGCGGCTGTCGGTATAGCTGTTGGCCGCGGCAACGCCGTTGTCCAGCTGGCCCTTGTTGACCGCATCGGTGGCACGTGTGCCGGCGGCCACATTGGCCACCTGACGCTCGCCGCCGACGCTGCCCACCGACACCGTGTTGGCACGATCGGCAACCGCCCCCTGACCCAGCGCGACCGCACCTTGTGCACTGGCACGTGCGCCCTGTCCGATCGCCGTGCCGGAGGCCGCACTGACCTGCGCGCCTTCGCCCATCGCCACCGCATTGGTCGCCACCGCGGCAATCTGCGTGTTGGCGCCGACCGCGGTGCTGCCATCGGCATTGACGCGCGCATTGCTGCCGATTGCGGTGTCGTTGGGGCCATGCGCATACGCGCTGCCGCCAATCGCCGTGCCGGTCACGTGGTTGGCCACTGCGGCCGTGCCGACGGCGGTGGACGTTGTGGCCGGGGTGATGCTGCCGACCACTGCTGCGGTGGGCGTGCCTTGGAGCGCGTTGCTTGCAGCAAGCCCGCTCGCCGTTGCGGTGACGGAGGACACCGCGCTGTCGGCCACGCCGTCAATGGCCAGCGATGTCGACTGCAGGCCATCGGCTGTCGCATCCGGGGTAGTGGCGACAATCGAGGCGTCCGCAGCCGGGGCTGGCGCCGTTGCCGCACGCGCTGCAGCCGAACGCGCCGCAGCGCCAGGCGTCGCGGTACCACCACGCGCATCCAGCTCGCTGACCTTGCTGTCCAGCGCAGTCAGCGCCTCGCCCACATTGCGGTAACTGCTGCCCTGGATTACGTAGGTCGGCGCGACGAACACGCCCTGCGCACCGATCGCCGCACCACCGCCGAGGAAGCTGGCGGCATTACTCAACGACTGGAACAGCTGGCCGCCGTTGATCGCATCGGTACTGCCACCGGCAATCGCACCATTGCCGACATTGACGATGCGGCGCGTGGCCGGGCCGCCGCGGCCATTGCCGTTGCCCACCGACACCACGTTGGCCTCGTAGCTGCGCGAACCTGCGCCCAGCGCCACCGAATCGGCACCGCTGGCACCGGCATTGGCACCGAGTGCGACGGCATCACGGCCACCCTCGCGGGTAAACGCGTTGTAGCCCACTGCCAGACTGTTGTTGCCCAACGCATTTGATTGCACGCCCAATGCCACCGCCGCGCTGCCCGTTTCGCCGACGAACACGCCCACGTTGGCATTGCGCCCGATCGCGATCGCATCGGGCGCATCCGCCTTGGCGTTGGTTCCCAGCGCGATATTGTCGCCATAGAGGATCGACGTATTGGCGCCGCTCCCGATCGCGATGCTCCTGCTGGAGGTGGCACGCGCGTCATAGCCGATGCCGATGCCCTCCGCGCCCTCGGCCGATGCCAATGCCCCCAGCGACACCGTGCGCGGAGCGAACGAAGCCGCGCTATGGCCGATCGCCACCGCGTCGGTATTGTTGTCGTTGGAGAACACGTTGGCGTTGTAGCCAAGCGCAACGGCGTAATCGCCGTCGCTGCGCGCACCTGCGCCGATGGCAACGCCACCGACCCGGAACGCACCCGCCGGCCTGAGCGTGGAGCTGATCAGCGACATGCCGCCGAGCGTCACGCTGCGCTCGCCGGCGGCAACCGCCAGACTGCCCACGGCAACACTGCTCTCGCCAAGACTGGAGGCATTGAAGCCCACCGCCGTGGTCATGCTCGCGTCGGCCCGCGCACCAAAACCGAAGGCCGACGCCGCCGTACTGCGCGCGGTCGAGAACGCGCCCACCGCGGTGGCGACATCATCCTGCGCACGTGCGCTGAATCCCGCCGCCATCGATTGCTCGCCGCTGGCCGCTGCCCCCGTGCCGACCGCGGTGGCGAAGCTGCGCGTGGCAATCGCCCCGCTGCCCAGCGCCGCTGCACCGCGCGCCTGGGCCAAGGTGGCCTGTTCCTGCGCGCCGACGATGGAACCCGCCGCATCGAACACCGGCACGGACGCGACGCCACCCACTGCAACGGCCGAGGCATCGGCCGCGCTGGCGTTGCGGCCGACGGCCACGGCATCGCGCCCGAGTGCCAGACTGCCCGAGCCCAGCGCGTTGGCACCATCGCCGATCGCGTTGCTGGCGCTCCCCAACGCCAGCGCATTGAGTCCGTCGACATGGGCAGCGACTTCGTCCGTATCGGTCTTGCCAATGGCCAGCGTGCTGTCGAGACGGTCGGCCACCGCACGCACGCTGTCGAGTTGGGCGACATTGACTGCGTCATTGGCCTCGGTGCCTGCCGCCACGCTGGTGATCTGCCGCGTCAGCCCCGCCTGCACATCGCCAACCGATACCGTATTGCTGCGGTTCGCGTAGGAATGCGCGCCCAGTGCGACGGCGCTGGAGGCAGAGCGGTTCCAGGCATCGTCGACAAAATCGCCCACACGCGCGCCATAGCCGATCGCCACCGCATCGATGCCATTGGTTTCGGAATCTGCACCGATCGCGGTGTTGTTGCCGTTGAACCACGAGGTGCCGGCACGTGCGCCCAACGCGATGCTGTTTTCAGTGTAGGCGGTGCTGTCGTGACCGATCGAGATACCACCATCGCCCATCGCCAAGGCGAAACCACCCAGCGACACCGTGCGTGGCGCGAACGAACCGGCGCTGTGGCCGATCGCCACTGCATCGGTATTGCCTGGCGCATTGGGAAAGATGTTGGAATCGTAGCCAATGGCAATCGCATAATCGGACTGGCTCTGCGCACCGGCGCCGAGCGCGATGCCACCTGTTCCGGTGGCAGCGGTGATCGAGCCGAAGTTGCTGATGCCACCGACCACCACGCTCTGCACGCCACTGGCCAATGCGGTATCGCCCACCGCGATACTGCTGCTGCCTTGGCTGCGCGCCCGGTAACCGAAGGCGGTGGACGTGTCTCCGCTGGCACGCGAACTGTAGCCGCCGGCGGTGGAAAGAAAACCACTGGCCGTGGACAAACCGCCGATCGCGGTGGCGCCGTCGTTGAAGGTCTGTGCGCGATAACCCAGCGCCGCGCTCTGCACGCCAGTGGCGCTGGCGCCGCTGCCAACGGCGCTGGAAAACGGATCCCCAGCCACTGCACCACCGCCGACGGCAGTGGCTCCCACACCGGACGCTTGCGTGGCCTGTTCGCGTTGCCCGATGACAAATCCGGATGCGTCGTAGTCGTAGACCGTTGCCACGCTGCCGACGGCGGTTGCCGATTCCCCTGCGGCTGACACGTTGTGTCCGATCGCGGTGGCGTCGCGCTCCAAGGCCAGGCTTCCGCCGCCGAACGCGCTGGCCCCATCGCCCAGCGCATTACTCGCATTACCCAGGGCCAGCGCATCCTGCCCATCTGCAAACGCCGGTGCATCGGCATCGGCCGCAGGCGTTGCCGCTGCTTGCGCGCTCGCTGTTGCAGGCGCGGCGCTGTCGCTTGTCGCCACATCGGTGTCGCAACGCTGTTGGCCTTGGACGACCGTGCAATGTGCAAGCGTGTCGGCTTGCGTGGTCGTGGCCTGGGCAACTCCAGCCATGCCGGCAAGCGCCAGCAGCAGTGCCGCCGCCAGCCTGCCGCGGGCATGCCCGGCAGACCGATATAACGCTTGATTTCCCGCATCGCGGGCAAGCCTTGCCGTTCGGCGATGAGCACGCTGCTCACCACCGGCATCCAATTGAATTCGCTTCATTACCGACTGACTCCCCATTGGTCTGGCATGTAAAAACCGACCACCGTGCGATTGCATCGCACGGTCCCCCTGAGGTTTATCGAAAACGCACTCGCCCTGCTTCTGCAGCGGCAACTACCCGCGCAAAAGCATCCACGATCAATCCATAAAGTGCTGCAGAAACGCCATGAATCGAAGATTCATAACGTGGTCTGAATCTATTGAAAAACCAAAAGTTCAATTGAGATTGACGTCACACAAGCAGCATCACCAGATACTTCGACTAAATACCTAGTAGTTTTTATAGTTACTTAAAGTAAACCATGTTTCGACCTTCACTAAATGCAGTTCATCGCAACAGTGCCAATGCGACCGCAGGCGTTCGCCCCCATCGGCAACGCATGCAACGTGATGGCGACAAGCCTTGTGCTGGCCGCAGGCAAGGCTGGAAAACCGCGTTTTTCTCGAGTGTCCTGCCGCTGCGCGCGCTGTATGCAAGGACGTAGCTACCATTGGCAGACGTCGCAGGCGAGCCTGGCTCCTTGGGAGCCTGCAGTCGACCCAAACGCGGCCATGCATTTTCTTGCTCATAAAGCACCACGCATCGCCACGCCGCTCGCGGCAACGATCAAAGGACTCGATACCACTGCAGGCCGTCGCACAGATCCGACACCGGAAACGACAACGGCCGTGTGCATCGCTGCACACGGCCGTCCAATGACACGGTTGGTACGGCGCTTCAGCTCACGCCGCACACCTCCCTACCGTCAACCGCACCAGACCCGCGCGTTGCGGAACATGCGCAGCCACGGCGAATCCTCGCCCCAGTCGGCCGGGTGCCAGCTCAGGTTTGCCGTGCGCGGAGTGCGCTCCGGATGCGGCATCAGGATGGTGGCGCGGCCGTCGCTGCTGGTCAGGCCGGTGATGCCGTCCGGCGAGCCGTTCGGATTGAGCGGGTACTGCGATGCCACCGCGCCATCGCCATCGATGAAGCGCAGGGCCACACGGGCAGCCGCCTGATCCACCACGGTGTCGAACTCGGCGCGGCCTTCGCCATGCGCCACCGCCACCGGGATCCGCGAACCGGCCATGCCGCGCAGGAAGATCGACGGCGACTCCACCACTTCCAGCAAGGCGGTGCGCGCTTCGAACTGCTCGCTGCGATTGCGCAAAAAGCGCGGCCAATGCTCGGCACCGGGAATGATGTCCTTGAGCTGGCTGAGCATCTGGCAGCCGTTGCACACACCCAGCGCGAAGGTATCGCTGCGCGCAAAGAACGCGGCGAACGCGTCGCGCAAGGCCGAGCGCTCCATGATCGAGGTAGCCCAGCCACGCCCGGCACCCAGCACGTCGCCGTAGCTGAAGCCGCCGCAGGCGGCAAACCCGGAGAACTGCGCCAGATCCACGCGGCCTTCGATCAGGTCGCTCATGTGCACGTCGAACGCACGGAAACCGGCGCGTTCGAAGTTGTAAGCCATCTCGATCTGCCCGTTGACGCCCTGCTCGCGCAGGATCGCCACCTTGGGCCGCGCACCGGTCGCCACAAACGGCGCGGCCACGTCTTCGGAGGGGTCGAACACCAGCTTCGGACGCAATCCCGGCGCCTGGAAGTCGCGTGCCTGCGCGCGCTCCTCGTCGGCGGTTTCCGGGTTGTCGCGCAATTTCTGCATGGCGTGCGTCACCGACCACCAGGCGTCGAACAAGGCTTCCCAGCGCCACTCGGCCAGCACCCGGCCCTGCCCGCTCACGCGGATACGCGGCGCGCCGGTGGGGCGTGCGATGCGCTGCGCGCACTCGGTCAGCGCATGCCGCTCGACCAAATCGGCAAACGCGGCGCGATCCTCGCTGGCGATCTGCACCACCGCGCCCAGTTCTTCGTTGAACAGGCTGCGGAATGCATCGTCGCCCCAGGCATCGAGGGTGATATCCAGGCCCTGCCGCGAGGCAAACGCCATCTCGCACAGCGCCGCAAACGCACCGCCATCGCTGCGGTCGTGGTACGCCAGCAACAGGCCGCTCTCGCGCGCCGCGCGGATCAGTTCAAAGAAGCTGCGCAGCCGCTGCGCATCGTCCAGATCCGGCACCTCGCCGCCGAACGCCGGCAATGCCGCAGCGTCGGCATACACCTGCGCCAGCACCGAACCGCCCAGGCGCTGCTTGCCGCCGCCCAACCCGATCAACCACAGCTCGCTCTCTTCGTCGCTGCGCAACAACGGCGTCAACTGCGTGCGCACATCGCCGACCGGCGCGAATGCACTGATGATCAGCGAGACCGGTGAAACGCTCTTGTGGGCGATGGGATTGGAGATTGGGGATTGGGAATTCGCAACGGCGGAAGGCTGCGGCGTTTCGCCAATCCCGACTGCCGAATCACCAATCCCAGCGTCAACCCACTGCGCCTGCATCGACAGCGAGTCCTTGCCCACCGGCACGCTCAGTTCGAGTGCCGGGCACAGCTCCATGCCGATCGCGCGCACCGCGTCGTACAGCAGGGCGTCCTCGCCGGCGTGACCGGCGGCGGCCATCCAGTTGGCCGACAGCTTGATGCTGTCCAGCGTCTGCACCGGCGCGGCGCACAGATTGGTGATCGCCTCGCCCACCGCCATGCGCGCCGACGCGGCGGCGTTCAACAACGCCAGCGGGGTGCGCTCGCCGATCGACATCGCCTCGCCGGCGAAGGTGTCGAAACCGGCCAGGGTGATCGCGCAATCGGCCAGCGGCAGCTGCCACGGCCCGATCATCTGCTCGCGCGCGGTCAGGCCGCCCACGCTGCGGTCGCCGATGGTCACCAGAAAGCTCTTGGATGCCACCGTGGGATGCGCCAGCACGCGCAGGCCGGCCTGCTGCAGGTCCAGCGCGGCGGTCTGCAGCACCGGCCACTGCGGCGCCGGCGGATGCACCGCATCGCGATGCATCTTCGGTGCCTTGCCGAAGAGCACATCCATCGGCAGGTCGATCGGGAGCGGGGATTGGGGATTGGGGATTGGGGATTGGTTGGAAGCAACGGCGGACCCGGCAACTGATGAATCGCTTTTGCGAATCTCCAATCCCGGCTCCCCAATCCCGTCCCCAAACACGCCATAGCCAACCACCAGCCGCTCCTCGGCCGTGGCCACGCCGACGGCGGCAAACGGGCAGCGTTCGCGCGCGCAGATGGCGGCGAATTCGTCCAGGCGTGCCTGCGGTACGCCCAGTACGTAGCGCTCCTGCGATTCGTTGCACCACAATTCCAGCGGCGACAGCGAGGGGTCGTCGGTGAGCACGCGGCCCAGGTCGATGATGCCGCCCACGCCGGAGTCGTGCAGCAACTCGGGGATGGCGTTGGACAGGCCGCCCGCGCCCACATCGTGGAACCAGCGGATCGGGTTGTCGCTGCCCAGCGCCACGCAGCGGTCGATGACCTCCTGGCAGCGGCGCTCCATCTCCGGGTTTTCGCGCTGCACGCTGGCGAAATCCAGCGCCTCGGCACTGTCGCCGGCCGCCACCGAGCTGGCCGCACCGCCGCCCAGGCCGATCAGCATCGCCGGGCCGCCCAGCACGATCACCGCATCGCCGGGCTGCAGGCGCAGCTTCTCGACCTGATTGCGATCGATCGCGCCCAGGCCGCCGGCCAGCATGATCGGCTTGTCGTAGGCGCGGGTCAGGCCCTCACCTTCGGCAAGCTCGAAACTGCGGAAATAGCCGAGCAGGTTCGGCCGGCCGAATTCGTTGTTGAACGCGGCGCCGCCGAGCGGGCCGTCGAGCATGATGTCCAGCGCCGGAGCCATGCGCGGGTTCAGCGCGCGCGGCGCCTCCCACGGGTGCGGCAGGGTCGGGATGCGCAGGTGCGACACCGTGAACCCGGTCAGCCCGGCCTTGGGCTTGCCGCCGCGGCCGGTGGCGCCTTCGTCGCGGATCTCGCCACCGGCACCAGTGGCGGCGCCGGGAAACGGCGCGATCGCGGTCGGGTGGTTATGCGTCTCGACCTTGATCGCAAACGCCGACGGCAGCACCGCCTCGGCACGGTACTCGCCACTGGCCGGATCCGGCCGATAGCGCGCGGCCGGCACGCCTTCCACCACCGCCGCGTTGTCGCTGTAGGCCGACAAGGTGTGCTGCGGGGTCTGCTGGTGGGTGTGCTTGATCATGCGGAACAGCGAGCGTTCCTGCGGCTTGCCGTCGATGGTCCAGCTGGCATTGAAGATCTTGTGCCGGCAGTGCTCGGAATTGGCCTGGGCGAACATCATCAGCTCGACATCGGCCGGGTCGCGGCCCAGCTCGGCGAAGCGTTCGCGCAGGTAGTCGATCTCGTCCTGCGCCAGCGCCAGACCGAGGTCGCGGTTGGCCTGTTCCAGCGCCGCCAGCGGCACGCGCTGCAACTGTCCGCGATCGGGCACGTTGAACAGCGCCTCGGCGGCCGCGGCCGAGCCGAGCAGCGACTGCGTCATCGGGTCGTGCAGCAGCTTGGCCACAGCGGCCTGCATCGCTTCGTCGGCCGGCCAGCCGGCCAGATCGATGCGGGTGCCGCGCTCCACGCGCTGGATCGGCTGCCCAGCCCCACGCACCAGCTCGGTGGCCTTGCTCGACCACGGCGACAAGGTGCCCAGACGCGGCACCACATAGCGCGAGGAGGCATCCTCGGCCCGCGGCGTGGGGGCGGCTTCGGCCTGCAGGATCCGCTGCAAGGTGGCCTGGTCGGGCGCTTGCCCGGCCTCGGCGCGGATGAAGTACACGTGCCAGGCGCCGGTGATGCGCAGCGCGGGAACGAGGGTTTGCAGGCGGGTTTCGAGCCGAGCGCGGCGGAACGGCGAAAGGGCGGAAGCGCCCTCGAGGACCATCATGTCCGGGGAACCGTGTCAGAAACGGGGCTGCAGATTGTAACGGAGCTGATGCGTCGGCGCCGGACCCGGCGTGGGTGGGCCGCCGATCCGTGTGGTGATCATTCGCATAGCCCGGGCCGGATTCGGCGCGTTCCGGCCGATGCGGCAACGGCAAAAGCGGATGGCGATGCCAGCAAGGACTGTCGCGCCCACCTGCCTTGGGGCCGGTCTCAGCGCGGTGGCAACGTCCGCAGCGCTAGCCACCACCGGTCCACCGCCGCTCTCACCGCATCAACCGTGCAGCCAGCCCGACCCTGAAACGCAGGAGGCCGGAATGCATGCATTCCGGCCTCCTGATCGATCACACCGACCGCCGCAGCGGCCGGCATCCCGGCGCCGCTGCCGGATACCTCAGCGGCTGCCGCCGGCAGTGCTGACCGCGCGCTTTTCCAGCGCCTCACGCAGCTGCGCCGGCGGCAGGTAGCCACCGAGCTGGGTGCCGTCCGGCGCAAAGATCGCCGGGGTGCCGTTGACGCCCAGACGCTGGCCCAGCGTGTATTCCATCGACACCGGGTTCTTGCAGTCCTTGGCATTCACCGGCTGCCCGGACTTGGCCGCGGTCAGGGCCTGCTTGCGGTCGGCGGCGCACCACACCGCGATCATTTCCTTGTGGTCCTGGCTGCCCAGGCCCATGCGCGGAAACGCCAGATATTCCACCGCGATCCCCTGCTTGTTGAGTTCGCCGATCTCGCTGTGCAGCTTGCGGCAGTAGCCGCATTCCACGTCGGTGAACACTGTCACGGTGTACTTGGGGTTTGCCGGTGCGAACACGATGCGGTCGGCCTTGGGCACGGTCTCCAGCTGCTTGCGGCGGTAGGCCAGCAGGCCCGGGCTGGCAGCGAACTGCTTGTTCTGGATGTCGAACGGCTGCGCCTGGATCAGGTAACGGCCGTCGTCGCTGACGTACAGCACCTGCCCGCCGACCACCACTTCGCGGAAACCGGGAAACGGCGCGGCGCCGATGTAGTCCGGCTTGAAATCCGGATCCAGCGCCTTGAGCGCGACGCTCACACGCTGGTCCACATTGCCCGCAGCGGCGGGGGCAGCGGCGGCGGCTGGCTTGGCGCCGGCATTGCTTGCCGCAGGCTGCGAGGATTGCGCGCAGGCGGTAAGGCTGATTGCGCCCAGTAGCGCGGCGATGGCAAGACGATACATTCACGCATCCAGTGGAATGGGGTGCCTGGATTCTCGCACAGCGCAGATGAAGCCAGGCAGCGAGCAGGACGCTTTGGTTTACCGGCCGAGCCGCTGAATGGGCCACGGCGGGCCGCCGCTGCGCCTGCAGCCGCAGTCAGCCGCGCGGATGATGGGCGGCGTGCAGCTTCTGCAGGTGCTGACGCGCCACCAGGGTGTAGATCTGCGTGGTGGACAGCGAGCTGTGACCGAGCAGCATCTGCAGCGCGCGCAGGTCCGCACCGTGATTGAGCAGATGGGTGGCAAAGCTGTGCCGCAGCCCGTGCGGGCTGACCGTGGCGGGGTCGATCCCGGCCACCGCCGCATAGCGTTTGACCAGCGCCCAGAACTGCTGGCGGCTGGGCGGCTGCCGCGCTGCATCGATGAACAACGGCACCTGCCCGTCCACTGCCGCCACCGCCTTATGGCTGGCCAGCAGCGGGCGTGCCTGGCTCAGATACCGCTCCAGCCAGTGCTGGGATTCCTCGCCCAGCGGGACCAGCCGCTCCTTGCTGCCCTTGCCGGTGACCCGCAGCACGCCCTGGCGCAGATTGACCCCCACCGCCGGCAGGTTGACCAGTTCGCTGACGCGCAGGCCGGCCGCATACATCAGCTCGAGCATTGCGCGGTCGCGCAGGCCCAGCGGCGTGTCGATCTCGGGCGCGGCCAACAGCGCCTCGATCTGCGTTTCGGTCAGCGCCTTGGGCAAGCTACGGGGCAACTTTGGTGGGTCGATCAGCGCCGTCGGGTCGTCGCTGCGTACCCCATCGCGCAGGCACAGCGCGTAGAACGCCCGCAGCGTCGACAATAGCCGCGCTGTGCTGCGTGGGGAGTAATTGGCCTGAGAGCGCCAGCGCAGATAGTCGAACAACGCCGCCCGATCGACACCCAGCAGGCCGCCGCCGGCACCGTCGCGCCAGCGCGCCAGTCCTTCCAGGTCGCGCCGGTAACTGTCCAGGGTCTGCCGTGCCACGCCCTGCTCGGCCCATAACCGATCCAGGAAGCGTTCGATGGCGGCGGCATCGGCGGCCTGCACCGGTGGCAGGTGTTGCGCCAGTTGGCGACGTTCGGCGGGACTGCTGGCTGACATCGCAACAGCATAGAGCGTGACATGCGATTTGCGGCGCGCCGTGTTGGCCAGGCGCGAGATTGGCGGTGCGGCTTGCCTCGAAAAGCCACCCACCACATCGCTCCCGCCTCGACGCACAGGCCCGGCCCGGCGCGGGATTGCCGCAGCGCGACGTTGCCCGATCGGCTGCGCCGGCTATGCTCGCGGCATGACCTCGCCCCCTTCACCGCGCAGCGCGCGACCGCCCGCCCTGGTGGTCTGGCGCCTGCTGGCCCTGTGCTACGACGCCTGGCCGGTCCTGGCACTATGGATGCTGATCTCCGCCGCGTTCACGCTGGGCTTCACGCTTGCCGGGCACCCGGCCCGCGAAAACATCGCCCCCTTCAGCGGCTGGCAATGGCTGTTGTGGCTGTGCTGCTGGATCGCCGCCGGGGTGTACGCCACCGTCAGCTGGCGACGGGGTGGCCAGACCCTGGGCATGCGCCCGTGGCGGCTGTCGCTGGTCGGGCCGCAAGCCACCTGGCGCGCGCTCTGGGTCCGCTATGCCGTCGGCACGCTGTCGCTGGCCTTGGCTGGCGCAGGATTCTGGTGGGCCTGGCTGGACCGCGACCGCCTGGCCTGGCACGACCGCGCCAGTGGTACCCGGCTGCAGCGCACGCCCAAGCGCTGAAACGACCAGACCGCCCTCTTGCCGATCTCGACGGCAGGCGACAACGGAGTGCGACCGTCATGCGAACCACCCACCAGGCAACTGCTCGCGTGCAGGCAGTTAACTGCGGCGAACCGAGACGGGTGTGGACTCAATGCCCGCGTGCTGAGGGGCGCTCGATCAGCCACTGCACGGCATAGCCAACCAGATACAGCGCCACCAGAAATGGCGGAACCAATAGCAGATAGCTGTGCACCCAGGGCATATCGGTCAACCAGGCGTCAGCACCCATGGCATCAAGCACAGTCAGCTGTGGTGTCAGCGGCAACTGCAGCAATACAAAATGGCCCTTGGGGTCGCCACCAGCGTCGCTGGCCGCCCACACGCATAGAGCAGTTCCAGCGACGTATAGCAGGCAAAGCACGGTTCCGAATACGCTGAACCGACGCATCGGCGTCAGCTACTGCGCCGTCGGAACAGCCATGCCGACACGCCCAGCATCACCATCGGCGGCAGCGCGTAGGCGATGCGGTAATCCAGCTTGAGTGCGCCGGCCATGCGGCCGAAGAACAGCTGCAGCAGCCAGAACCCCAGCGCGAACAGGATGCCCAGGAACAGCCGCTTGCCCAGGCCGCCGCTACGCAGCGAACCGAACGAGAACGGAATCGCCGCCAGGCACAGCGCCAGGACGTTGAGCGGATAGAACCAACGGCTCCAGTACTGGTCTTCGTAGTCGCGCGCGTCCAGGCCGTTGCGGCGGCGATACTCGATGCTCTGTTCCAGATCGCGCGCGGACAGGTTGCGCGGCTTGGCCAGACCAGCCGCCAGCGCCGCCGGGCTGAGCTGGGATTGCCACGGCAGCTCGGGGAAGGTTTCGCGCTGCACCGAGCGTTCCTGGAAGGTGTCGCGGCGCACCTGGCGCAGCGTCCAGGTCCCGTTGCGGTTCTCGGCCAGTGCCGCATAGGTCAGCTGCTGCATGCGGCCGCTGGCATCGAGGTGGTACAGCCGCACATCGTGCAGGTCCAGCGCGGTGCCGCCGCCATCGAGCAGCTTTTCTTCGCCGCTGAGCGCATTGAGGAAGGTGTCGCCCTCGCGCGCCCACAGGCCGGAATAGCGCGAGCCGGCCATGTTGCTGTTGTAGCGGGCGCTGGTCTTGAGGGTATCGGCCTGGTTCTGTGCCCACGGCCCCACCGTCTCGCCACTGATCACCATGGTGGCGGTCAGCAGCGCCATGGCCGCCACCACCGAGGCCGACATACGCTTGCGCGACACGCCGAGCGCGCGCAGCGCGGTGAGCTCGGACGTTGCCGCCAGCTGGCCCAGGCCCATCAAGGCGCCGATCACCGCCGCGGTGGGAAACAAGGTGTAGGCCCGGCGCGGCACGGTATAGGCCACGTAGGCCACCGCATGGCCAAAGCTGTAGCTGCCCTGGCCGATGCTTTTGGCCTCGCTGGCAAAGGCGTTGACCAGGTCCAGGCCCAGCAGCACCGCCCACGTCAGCAGCACGGTGAACAACACCGCACGCCCGATGTACCAGTCATGCACCCGCGGCATCAGCCTCATGCGCGCACCCTCGGCCGACGCACGCGGCCATCGCGCGCATACGCCCAGATCGCCACCGCCAGCAGCGGCAGGGTCAGCCACCACAGACCGAGCGCGGCCGGCGTCTTGCCATTGGCGATCCACTGGGTGCCGACGATCATCAGATTGGTGCCCAACATGTACGCCAGGAAGGCCAGCATGATCCGGCCATACCGCTGCTGCCGCGGCGCGCTGCGCGACAGCGGCAGGGTCAGCAGCGCGAAGGCCAGCGCCAGTAGTGGCGGCGCCAGGCGCTCATGCAGCTGCGCGCGCGCGGCCGGGCGCTGGTCCGACAGCAGCTGCGTGGTCCACATCACTTCCGGATCGTTGGCATCGTGCACCTGGGTCCGGTCGGGCAAGGCCACATCGTTGCTGGCGAACTTCATCAGGCGGTAGTCCAGGGTGTTGCCGGCGGCCGGGCCTTCGATGCGATAACCGTCCTCCAGGCGCAGATATCGGTCGGCCTTGCCTTCGAAGAACATCGCGCCGCGGTCGGCGGTGACCACATCGATGCGGTCGTCCTTCTGGCGCTGCATGAAGACCTTGCCCAGGCCCTTGCCGTCGGCCGAGATCGTGGTCAGGTACACCACGCCGCCACCGGACAACGGGGTGAACTTGCCCGACTCCAGGCCGGCCATCACGATGCTGCGGTTGGCGTCTTCCAGCATGGTCTCGGCGGTGCGGCTGGCCCAGGGGCCCAGCCACAGCGAGCACAGCCCGATCACCACCACCACCGGCACCACCAGCATCAGCATCGGCCGCAGCAGGCGCCGCGGGCCCACACCGATGGCGGTGATGACGGCCATTTCTGAATCGCGGTACAGCCGCGCCAGTGCCAATAACAGCCCCAGCATCAGCGCCAGCGGCAGGATGATCGGCAGATACGCAACGAACTGCAGGCCCACCTGAGACAGCAGCAAGCGAGCAGGGATGCGGCCGTCGGCGATATTGCCGAGGATATCCACCAGCACACCGCCGACGCTGACGACCAGCAGCACGATCAAGGTGGCCAGGAAGCTCTGGGTGAAATCGCTAAGCAGGTATCGATCGAGCTTCGGCATGGGGTGGGCTTGTTTTAAACTCTCGGATTCGTTCGCGGCGGCGCCAGCCTAGTCCGGTTGGCGTAAACAGCCCGCGATTGTACGGATTTGCCTACGGAATCTGATCAATGGCCCTGCAATTCACCCTGAACCAAGACGCGCCGGCAAGCGCCGCCGTCGACTGCATCGTGGTTGGCGTGTTCGCCGACAAGACCCTGTCGCCCGCCGCCCAGGCACTCGATAGCGCCAGCCAGGGCCGTCTGACGGCCCTGGTGGCGCGCGGCGATGTGGCTGCCAAGACCGGCAGCACCAGCCTGCTGCACGACCTGCCCGGCGTCGCCGCCCCGCGCGTGCTGGTGGTCGGCCTGGGCGAAGCCGGCAAGTTCGGCGTGGCGCCGTACCTCAAGGCGGTGGGCGACGCGACCCGCGCGCTGAAGACCGGCCCGGTCGGCACCGCCCTGCTCACCCTGACCGAATTGCCGGTCAAGGCGCGCGACAGCGCCTGGAACATCCGCCAGGCCATCATCGTCAGCGACCACGCCGCTTACCGTTACACCGCCACGCTGGGCAAGAAGAAGGTCGACGAGACCGGCCTGACCACGCTGGCGATCGCCGGCGACGACGCCCGCGCACTGGCCGTGGGCGTGGCCACCGCCGAGGGCGTGGAGTTCGCCCGCGAGCTGGGCAACCTGCCGCCGAACTACTGCACCCCGGCCTATCTGGCCGAGACCGCCGCCGCGTTCGCCGGCAAGTTCCCCGGCGCCGAGGCCGAGATCCTGGACGAGACGCAGATGGAGTCGCTCGGCATGGGCTCGCTGCTGTCGGTGGCGCGTGGCTCGGCCAACCGCCCGCGGCTGATCGTGCTGAAGTGGAACGGCGGCGGCGACGCGCGTCCCTATGTGCTGGTCGGCAAGGGCATCACCTTCGACACCGGCGGCGTCAACCTCAAGACGCAGGGCGGCATCGAGGAAATGAAGTACGACATGTGCGGCGGCGCCAACGTCATCGGCACCTTCGTGGCCACCGTCAAGGCCGAGCTGCCGATCAACCTGGTGGTGGTGGTGCCGGCGGTGGAGAACGCCATCGACGGCAATGCCTACCGCCCCTCCGACGTGATCACCAGCATGTCCGGCAAGACCATCGAGGTCGGCAACACCGACGCCGAAGGCCGCCTGATCCTGTGCGATGCGCTGACCTACGCCGAGCGCTTCAACCCCGAAGCATTGGTGGACGTGGCCACGCTGACCGGCGCCTGCATGGTGGCGCTGGGCCACCAGACCGCCGGCCTGATGAGCAAGCACGACGACCTGGCCAACGAACTGCTGGCCGCCGGCGAGCACGTGTTCGACCGCGCCTGGCGCCTGCCGCTGTGGGACGAGTACCAGGGCCTGCTGGATTCCACCTTCGCCGACGTCTACAACATCGGCGGCCGCTGGGGCGGCGCGATCACCGCCGGCTGCTTCCTGTCGCGCTTTACCGAGAACCAGCGCTGGGCGCATCTGGACATCGCCGGCGTCGCCAGCGACGAAGGCAAGCGCGGCATGGCCACCGGCCGCCCGGTGGGGCTGCTGACCCAGTGGTTGCTGGACCGCGCGGCCTGATGTCGCCACGCGCTGCACTGGCGCTGATTGCCGGCTTCTCCGTTGTGAACGGAGCAGCCAGCGCGGTGCCGGGCTGGACCAACCCCGGCATCGATCTGCTGTGGATCGTCATGCAGATTGTGCTGTTGTTTGTCTGGCTGGCGGCCGACAGCCGCCGGCTCGGCTACCGCCGGCCGGCCTGGATGAATATCGGCATCGTGGCGTTCGCCGTGCTGTTCCTGCCGGTGTATCTGTACCGTTCGCGCCCGCCGGGGCGCCGCCTGCGTGCATTCGGCGGCCTGCTGTTGGCCGTGCTCGGCTTTGCTGCCCTGTTCGTGGCCGCCGGCATGGCCACCGAATTCTTGCTCTCCTCCCGCTTTGTGACCGCCTGATGCCCCGTGCCGACTTCTACCTGATCGCCAAACCGCGCTTCCTCAACGAACCGCTGCGGCTGGTTTGCGAGCTGGCGCGCAAGGCCAACGACGCCAACCTGTCCACGCTGATCCTGGCGCGCGACGCCGCGCAGGCCGAGGCACTGGACGACCTGCTGTGGGCGTTCGACGACGAAGCCTACATCCCGCACCAGATTGCCGGCACCGACGAGGAAGACGAACTGGCGCCGGTGCTGATCGCCGCGCCGGAGTTCGATGCCCCCTCGCGCCCGCTGGTGATCAACCTGCGCGACGACCCCTACCTGGGCGCCTGCGACCGCGTACTGGAAGTCGTCCCGGCCGACCCCGCCGCCCGCGAACCGCTGCGCGAGCGCTGGAAGCAGTACAAGGCCCTGGGCCTGGAACTGACCAAATACGACATGTGAGAGGGCGGGGATTGGGGAGTCGGGATTGGGGATTGGTAAAAGCAACTCTTTTGCGCATCCCAGGGCTGCATCCAATGACGAATCCCCAATAGCCGATCTTCGCTCCACCGCACCACCGCACCACCGCTGATGTTGATGAGTGGATTGCCAGTGCTTCTCGCCGGCCCCATGACGCAACCAATCCCGAATCCCGAACAACGAATCGCCGCCTCTCTATGACCACCCTCGCCTCCAGCTACGAACCCTCTTCCTTCGAATCGCGCCTGTACGCGCAGTGGGAGGCGGCCGGTTATTTCGTGCCGTCCGGCAAGGGTGAGCCGTATACCGTGCTGCTGCCGCCGCCGAATGTGACCGGGACGCTGCACATGGGCCATGCGTTCCAGCAGACACTGATGGACGCGTTGGTGCGTTATCACCGCATGCGCGGCTTCGATACGCTGTGGCAGGTGGGCACCGACCACGCCGGCATCGCCACCGAGATGGTGGTGTCGCGCAACCTGGCCCTGGAAGGCAACGGCGAAACACGCGACTCGCTGGGGCGCGAGGGCTTCATCGCCAAGGTGTGGGAATGGAAGGCCGAGTCCGGCGACACCATCGAGCGCCAGATGCGACGGCTGGGCACCTCCAGCGACTGGTCGCGCAGCACCTTCACCATGGACCTGCAGCCGTCGGCCGCGGTCAACGAAGCCTTCGTGCGCTGGTACGAGCAGGGCCTGATCTATCGCGGCCAGCGCCTGGTCAACTGGGACCCGGTGCTGAAGACCGCGATCTCCGACCTGGAAGTGGAAAACGTCGAAGAAGACGGCTTCCTATGGTCGATCCGCTACCCGCTGGCCGATGGCGTGACCTACGAGCACGTCGAGCACGATGCCGACGGCGTCGAGACGCTGCGCGAAACCCGCGATTACCTGGTGGTCGCCACCACGCGCCCGGAAACAATGCTGGGCGATACCGCAGTGATGGTGCATCCGGAAGATCCGCGCTACGCCACGCTGCACAGCGCCCGCATCGTGCTGCCGCTGACCGGCCGGCAGGTGCCAGTGATCACCGACGATTATGTCGACCGCGCCTTCGGCACCGGCGTGGTCAAGGTCACGCCTGCGCATGACTTCAACGATTACCAGGTGGGCGTGCGACATGACCTGCCGCTGATCAATCTGTTCACCGTCACCGCCACCATCAACGAGAATGCGCCGGAGCGTTATCGCGGCCTGGATCGTTATGACGCACGCAAGCTGGTGCTGTCGGAACTGGAAGACCTGGGCGTATTGGTCGAAACCAAGCCACACAAGCTGCAGGTGCCGCGCGGCGACCGCACCGGCCAGGTGATCGAGCCCTATCTGACCGACCAGTGGTTCGTAAAGATGGACGCGCTGGCCAGGCGCGGCCTGGAGCTGGTCGAAAGCGGCCAGGTCAAGTTCGTGCCGCCGAACTGGATCAACACCTATCGCCACTGGATGGAGAACATCCAGGACTGGTGCATCAGCCGTCAGCTGTGGTGGGGCCATCGCATCCCGGCGTGGTTCGACGAGGCAGGCAAGTGCTATGTCGGCCACGACGAAGCCGAGGTGCGCGCGAAACACGGGCTGGGTGCCGACGTCGCGCTGCACCAGGACAGTGACGTGCTGGAAACCTGGTTCTCCTCGCAACTGTGGCCGTTCTCCACGCTGGGCTGGCCGGATGCGAACGCGATGGCCGAGCGCGGCTTCGAGCGCTACCTGCCGTCGTCGGTGCTGGTCACCGGCTTCGACATCATCTTCTTCTGGGTGGCGCGCATGATCATGGCCACCGACAGCTTCACCGGCCAGGTGCCGTTCCGCGATGTCTACATCACCGGCCTGATCCGCGATGCGCAGGGCCAGAAGATGTCCAAGTCCAAGGGCAACGTGCTCGATCCGCTGGACATCATCGACGGCATCAGCATCGAAGACCTGGTGGCCAAGCGCACCAACGGGCTGATGCAGCCGCGCATGGCCGAGAAGATCGAAAAGGCCACGCGCAAGGAATTCCCGGACGGCATCATCGCCCACGGTGCAGACGCGCTGCGCTTCACCATCGCCGCACTCGCCACGCATGGCCGCGACATCAAGTTCGATCTCGGCCGCGCCGAAGGCTACAAGAATTTCTGCAACAAGCTGTGGAATGCCACGCGCTTTGTGTTGATGAATACCGAGGGCGCGCGCTTTGCCGGCGTGCCGCAGCCGCGCACCGAAGCCGAGCAATGGATTCTGGCGCGCCTGGACAAGGTCACTGCCGAAACCCACGCGCACTACGCCAACTACCGCTTCGATCTGCTCGCGCAATCGCTGTACGAGTTCGCCTGGAATGCGTTCTGCGACTGGTTCGTCGAACTGGCCAAGCCCGCGCTCAATGGCCAGGACAGCGAAGCTGCCGCCAGCACGCGGCACACCCTGCTCTACGTGCTCGAAGCGTTATTGCGCCTGCTGCACCCGCTTACCCCATTCGTCACCGAAGAACTGTGGCAGCAGGTCGCACCGCGCCTGGGCATCACCGCCGCCACGATCTCGTTGCAGGCATTCCCGCAGGCAGGCGATATCGATACCGCCAGCTACGCCGGTGCAGAGGCCGATGTCGAATGGCTGAAGTCGATGGTGTCGGCCCTGCGTCGTGTGCGCAGCGAGTTGAACGTACCGCCGTCCAAACAGGTTCGCCTACTGCTGCAGGCCGGCACTGCCGACGATCGCACCCGTATTGGCCGCTTTGCCTCGCAGCTGTCGTTCCTGCTCAAGCTCGAAGCGATCAACTGGCTCGATGCCGGCCAGGACACTCCGCCGTCGGCCACGGCCATCGTCGGCGAACTGACCCTGCTGGTGCCGCTGGAAGGCCTGGTCGACATGGATGCCGAACGCACGCGCCTGGACAAGGAAATCAAGCGCGTGGAAGCCGAGATCGGCAAGTGCAATGGCAAGCTGGGCAACGCCACCTTCGTGCAGAACGCACCGGCCGTGGTGGTCGAACAGGAGCGTGCGCGCCTGAACGACTGGACCACGCAGCTGACCGGCCTGCGCGAGCAACGCGCCAAGATCTAACGCCGCCAAAACGCACAACGCCCGCAGTGTTGCGGGCGTTGCGGAAACAGATGCAACGCTGCATGCGTTGCATGTGGCAGACGCCTTACAGCTTGCCTGCGCCGGCTTTTGCCTTGACGTCCGCAGCGACCTTGTCGGCCGACAGCAGGCTATAGGTGTACGGCGGGGTCCAACCGATGTTGCTATTCCACGAGCAGGTCAGTGCCTTGCCGTTGAGCAGCGAGCCCTGGTCGCGGTACACGCTGCCGCCGTAATCGGCCGCAATCTTGTCGCAGCTGCTCACCCCACTGATGTCGAACACGTTGCGCTCGGAGAAGATCTTGGACTCCTTGCCCACGCCGTGCGCGTGCGAGAACGGGTAGACCTTATTGCTGGTGCTGCCGACGTGGTAGTTGTTGTACAGGTGCACCTGGCCGAAGCGCACCCGCGGCGCGCGTGCGGAAATGTTCTCGAACAAAGTGTTGTGGATGGTCACCTTGAGCTTGCCGCTGTCGGTGCTGGAGGCGCTGTCGCTGGAGCCGATCAGGTCGTTCTTCTCGTGCGACTTGAACGCCGAGTAGGAAATGGTGACGAAGTTGGCGCCCTTCTTGACGTCCATCGCACCGTCGTGATGCTGCTTGGGGCGTCCGTTGGCGGTGCCGTTCTGATCGTCGGTGCGGCGACCATCGGTGAAGGTGACATGGTCCACCCACACATTGGTCGCACCCTCGACCGTGAGGCCGTCGTACTCGGAATTCCAGTTGCCGGCACTGCCGTCATCCGGGTCCCAGACCGGCTCCGGATCCCATGGATTTTCGATGGTGATGTTGCGGATGATGACGTCGTTGGCCTTGACGTAGAAATAGCCTTCGCGAATTTCCGCGTTGCTGGTGATGCCGATCAGCGTGGTCTTGGTCGGGATGTCCAGCCGCGCGCGGCTCTTCATATCCGAGGTCGTGGTGTACGGCTTGCCCTCGCTGACATCGATGATGCCGCTGATCTTGATGATGCGCCCGTTGCTGCCCACGCTGGCTTTCAGCGCGCTCTTCAGCTCGGCGGCAGTCTTGACCGTGTAGATGTTGGCAGCGGCCGCCTTGGAGCCGCCCTTGGTCCCCCCGTTCTGGGTTGCCCAACCAGTGGTTGCAACTTCCAGTGCAGGATCGGCGCAGGCAACGCCAACGACCAGCAACGACCCGACAAACAGCGACGCGGCGGCCGCCGTTGAAAATTTCGGCTTCATCTTGATGTCTCCCTCGAATGGGTTCGATGCGCCGCGCGGCGGCACACCCCTCGTCTAGCAGGCGCGGAACATACTTTTCATCTCTGTAATGTTCAGTTCCGCGACGCCGATACTAGGAGCATCGCAATGGCTTGTATCTAGCCGATGCATCGATGTGCACGCGCAGTCACGCAAACGGTTGCGGGACACGCAAGAGAAGACAAAACGCTGTAATCAAGACACGTGGAGACAGTCGCGAGGACACTGCAGTGCAGCATGATCTGCAGCGCAGTACAGACGGGCGCGGGTCCAGCACGGTGTGCCACCACGCTCACAGACCTGCATGTTTTTTTTGACGCGCACAGTGACTGCAATGCGATCTATCGTCCTTGAGTGGCATCTCGCATGCGAGGACGCAACTGGTCACGTCACCGAAAAGAAAAAATACAAGATGGCGAAAGAATCACCATGATGTGTGCGAGCACGTCATGCCAGATGGCGGCGCGCGAGCGGCCGACGCACGCGGTGCGTCAGGAACGATGTGCGCCTTGCTGCGATCGATTGCAGTGACGCGCAAGGGCGTTGCTCACGGCATCGGCGATTGCCTGTTTACCCGATCGTCTGCTGTAACGACGAAGCCGCAGCTGCCGTGAGACAGCGCAGTACCGGCGCAATTGTTCGCCCGCGACGCAAGCGCCGGGCGGAATATCTGCGGGTCGTCAGGCCCCTGACCAAGGCAAACGCGCGGCGCCTGTCAGGTGAGTGGCTGACAGTGCCAGCCGAGCGTGCGCGAACGCTCCCATCAGCAACCGCCGATGCCGCTCAGGAAAACCCCTCGAAGGACAACTCGATCGCCATCACCAACGCATCTTCGCGGCCGGTGTTGGAGGGGTAGTAGCGTGGGCGCCGCCCGATTTCATTGAAGCCTTCGGAGTGATACAGCGCAATCGCCGACGGGTTGGACGGGCGCACTTCCAGAAACGCCCGCCGCGCGCCGCGATCGCAAGCGCCCTTGATCAGCGCGCGCAACAGCACCCGGCCATGCCCCTGGGATTGCGCCTCCGGTGCGATGCAGACATTGAGCACGTGCGCTTCGTCGGCGGCGATGCTGATCACCCCGTAGCCAATGACCTGCCCGCCCTGCTCCATCACCCAGCCCGGATAGCCCGCCTGCAGGCAGTCGCGAAAGATGCTGCGCGTCCACGGAAACGGATAGGCGCGGTGTTCGATCTCCATCACTACATCCAGATCGCTCTCGCGCATGGCGCGTAGCGAGGTGGGCAGCGGCACGTTCAACGCGCTCATGCCGGATCCCGACGCCGCCGCAGCGCACGCAGTTGCGGCCACAGCGCGCGCTTGGCCGCCGGGTTGCCGCGCAACTCGGCCAGCGGCCAGGATGCCATCAAGGCCTGGGTATTCGGATCGCCTGGATTGCAGCCGGAGGCGCGCAGCAATGCCATCTGCAGGCGATCGGGCATGCCGACCCGGCTGCGCCGCTGCGGCGCTGCCGATGGCGCAGTCGTGACCGCAGACGGCGCGTCGGCCGGCGCAGCGGGTGCGCTGCGCCGGACCACAGGCGGTGCCGCGGGTGGCGGCATCGACGGCGCGCGCTCCACGCGTGACGGTGCAGCCGCCGCCGGCGCATGCTCGCTCGTCTCGTCAGGCGCCGCCGCGTCCACGGCGTCGCGGTCCAGATACACGGTGTGCCCCAACGCCTGCAGATACGACACCTGCAGATCGGACCACATCGGCTCGGAGGCCAATTGACTCATGGCAGCTCGGGCGTGCGCCGCCAGCGCCGCCACAGCCACATCACCGGGCCGGACAGCGCATACAGCACGCCGATCACCAGCAGCGAACGGGCCAGATCGATCACCAGCAACGCAATCACCACCGTGGCGATCGCCAGCGCCAGGAACGGCACCCGGTCGGCGCGCGGACCACGCGCGCCGCCCTTGAAACTCCAGAACCGGATCCGGCTGACCATCAGCAAGGCCGCCACCACGGTGACCGCCAGCGCCAGGTAACGCAGCTGCTCGCCGTCGAAGCCCAGGCTATCGTCGGCAAAGGCCCAGACGAAGGACATCATCAGGCCGGCGGCCGCCGGGCTGGCCAGGCCGATGAACCAGCGCTTGTCGACCACGCCGACCTGCGTATTGAAACGCGCCAGCCGCAGCGCCGCGCAGGCCGCATACAGAAAGGCGGCCGACCAGCCGACCCGACCCATCACGTTGCTGTCGTACTTCAATGCCGACAGCGACCAGTGGTACATCACCAACGCCGGGGCCATGCCGAAGCTGACCAGGTCGGCCAGCGAGTCGTACTGCACGCCGAATTCGCTGCTGGTATTGGTCAGGCGCGCGACCCGGCCGTCCAGCCCGTCCATCACCGCGGCCACGAACACCGCCATGGCGGCCTGGACGAATTGCCCATTGGCGGCGGCGATGATGGCGTAGAAACCGGAAAACAGCCCGGCGGTGGTGAACAGGTTCGGCAGCAGGTAAATCGTGCGCGAGCGCGGGGGCGGTCTCATCTCATCCATCCGGCAAGTGTAGGGCCTGAGGTCCGTCCGGCGGTAGCGCGCCTGTGCGCCTGCAGCGTCACTTGCCAGCGCGGGCCGCGGATGCTGCAATCGCCGCGGGAATCATCCAGGGGAAGCCACATGCACCTGTCGTCCGGGCTTTGCGCCCTGCTGATGCTGGCCAGCGCCGCCGCCGGCGCGACCGATCTGTATAAATGGAAGGACGCCAAGGGCGTCACCCACTACACCGAAACCCCGCCACCGGCCGGCCAGCGCTACGAAGCGCGCCGGATCGATGCGCGCAGCGGCACCGCCGCCATCGCCGCGCCGGAAACCACCACGCCCGAATCGGCCGACTGCCTGACCGCACGCCGCAACCTGGAACTGCTCAGCGGCAAGGGCGAGGTCACCATGGGCGCCGGCGCCGACGGCAAGCCGGGCACCCCGCTGGACCCGGACGCACGCGCGGCGCAGCGCAATCTCGCCGAGGCGGCGGCCAAGGCCTATTGCAAGCCGGCAGCGAGCGGCAATCCGGCCACCTGAGCCGGCCCGGGACCGGCCACATACCGGTCCCGGCATCCGGCCGATCGGCCGGTGCCCCTGACCGGCAGGGCGCGAGACTGGCAAACTATGGGCTTTCCGCCCAAGCGAAGCCCGATGCGTCTTTCCCAGTTCCACCTGCACACCACCAAGGAAACCCCGGCCGACGCCGAGCTGGTCAGCCACCGTCTGATGCTGCGCGCGGGCATGATCCGCAAGCTGGCCTCCGGGCTGTACACCTGGTCGCCACTGGGTCTGCGCGTGCTGCGCAAGGTCGAGGCCATCGTGCGCGAGGAGATGAATCGCGCCGGGGCGGTGGAAGTGCTGTTCCCCACCATCCAGCCGCGCGAGCTGTGGGACGCCACCGGCCGCTGGGAGAAGTTCGGCGGGCAGTTGCTCAAGATCAAGGATCGCAAGGAGCAGGAGTTCTGCTACAGCCCGACCGCCGAAGAGGCCGCGGCCGAATTCGCGCGCCAGGAGATCAACAGCTACAAGCAGCTGCCGCTGAACTTCTACCAGATCCAGACCAAGTTCCGCGATGAGATCCGCCCGCGCTTCGGGGTGATGCGCGCGCGCGAATTCCTGATGAAGGATGCCTATTCCTTCCATCTCACCGATGCCGACATGGCGCGCGAATACGACAACATGCGCGCGGCCTATACCCGCATCTTCACCCGGCTGGGGCTGGAATTCCGCGCCGTGCAGGCCGACTCCGGCGCCATCGGCGGCGACGCCTCGCAGGAATTCCACGTCATCGCCGCCTCCGGCGAGGACTCGCTGGCGTTCTCCACCGGCTCCGATTACGCCGCCAACGTGGAAACCGCCAGCGCCGCCCTGCCCGCCCCGCGCGCTGCGGCTGGCGAGGCGATGCGCCAGGTCGCAACGCCCACCCAGAAGACCTGCGAAGACGTCGCCCAGTTGCTGGGCATCGCGCTGCAGCGCACCGTCAAGTCGGTGGCGGTGATGACCGAAGCCGGCTTCGTGCTGGTGCTGGTGCGCGGCGATCATGCCGTCAACGAGATCAAGCTTGGCAAGGTCGCCGGCCTGGCTGGTTACCGCCTGGCCAACGAAACCGAAATCCGCGACCACCTCGGCTGCGAGCCGGGCTTCCTGGGTCCGGTCAATACCGCCCGCCCGGTGCGCGTGGTGGCAGATCGCGATGTCGCGGCGCTGGCCGATTTCGTGGTCGGCGCCAATGTGCCCGGCGTGCACCTGGTGGGCGTCAACTGGGGCCGCGACCTGCCGGAACCGGAAACCGTTGCCGATGTGCGCAACGTCATCGACGGCGAACGCGCGGCCGACGGCGGCGAGCTGCGGCTGGCCCGCGGCATCGAGGTGGGGCATGTGTTCCAGCTCGGCAGCCAGTATGCGCAGGCATTGCAGGCCACCGTGATCGACGAGAACGGCAAACCCGCAGTGATGAAGATGGGCTGCTACGGCATCGGCATATCGCGCATCGTGGCCGCGGCGATCGAGCAGAATCACGACGATGCCGGCATCGTCTGGCCCGCGCCGATGGCACCGTGGCAGGTGGTGGTCTGCATCATCAACCCCAAGCAGGATGCGCAGGTGGTTGCCGCCGCTCAGACATTGCTGGACGAATTGCTTGCCGCAGGCATTGAAGCGGCGCTGGACGATCGCGGCCTGCGCCCGGGTGCGATGTTTGCCGATATGGAACTGCTGGGCATTCCGCATCGGGTGGTGGTCTCCGAACGCGGATTGGTCGCCGGTACCTTTGAATATCGTGCCCGTACTGCGGAAGCAGCAGAAAACCTGGATAAGGCCGGATTATTCTCCCGCCTGGGTCGTTGATCAAATCACCCGAAACTACTTCGATTAGATGAACACAATGCGCCGGAGTATTTCGGCGCATTTGTCACCCGGGTTTTCTGACATTATGATGGCCAGCGCTGCCACGGACCGGCATTCTTTTCTCTCTCATCTTCCGGAGTAGTGATGTCGATCGATCTTAGCGGCCTGTCGGCCAAGCAATTGGGTGCCCTGATCAAAAACGCGAAAAAGCAGCAGACCGTGGTTGCCAAGCGCGCCCCGATTGCCAAGGTCCGCACGCAGCTGACCCGCGCGGCAAAAGCCCAGGGTTATTCCATCGAAGAATTGTTTGGCGCCAGCGCCGGTGCGGGCCGTTCGGCTGCCGCTGCCAAGCCGGGTCCGCGCGCCGGCCGTAAGCTGGGCAAGGTTGCGCCGAAATATCGCAACCCCGCCAATCCCCAGGAAGCCTGGACCGGCCGCGGCAAGCAGCCGCGCTGGCTGGCCGAACTGACCGCCGCCGGCAAGAAGGTCGAAGACTTTCTGATCAGCAAGGTCAGCGCCAAGAAGACCCCGGCCAAGAAGGCCGCGCCGCGCAAAGCCGCCACCAAGCGCGCGACCAAGAAGCCCAAGGCGGCTTGATTGTTACCAATAAAAAACGCCGGCAGTGCCGGCGTTTTTTATTGCGCGTTTTCTGCCGGTCATAAATTCTTGCGGGCCGGAATCAACAGATTGCCGAACAGCAATCCGGCCATCAAGGCCATCACGATATTGGTCACCGCCAATAGCGCGGCCTGCCCCACACTGACATCCTGTTGCTGTATCAGGGTCAGAAAGCCGCGCAGGCTGACACTGCCCGGAACCAGCATGATGATGCCGGGCAAACGGATCAATGCCCCGGGTTTTTGTATCACCCGCCCGAACAGATTACCGGCGGCGGTCAATGCCATGGCCGATGCAAAGACACCGGCCGGACCGCCCCAGGCATGCCCGGCATAACGCGCGATGACATACCCGGACATGGCCGCCGCCATGATCCATAAATAATCGCGTCGATTGGCCTTGAACAACACCGCAAACGCATAAGCGGCCACCAGCAGCGAGGCCCATTCCACCCAGCCGGCCTGCGGGCGCAATGCGGCCACCTGCGGGTGCAGGCCGAGCACCTGGGTCAGCGTCACCGCGATCACTGCACCGACGGTGAGCTTGAGCACCGTGGTCACCGCACCGGCCAGCCGCGCCGTGCCCGAGACCCAGTGCTGGCTGGCCAGTTCGTTGAAGGCATTGGTCAACGACATGCCGGGCAGCAGCACCACCAGCGAGGCGATGATCACCGTGTTGAGGTTCAGTGGCCCGACCAGCGAAGCCACCACTGCGGCCACCACCCCGGCCAGCAGGCCGGCCAGCGCCTCGCCGGCTTCCTTGGTCGCCGGCCGCCTGTCGGTGTATTGGGTCAGCAGGCCGATCGACATGCCGATCGCGCCGGCGGTGGCGATATCCAGCCAGGGCAGTTTCCACAGCCCTGCCACGCCGGCGGCGGCCAGCCCGAATGCCAGCACCTGCATGGTCTTGCCGCGCCGATCGACCTCGCGGTCCAGCCGCCGCAGCGCGGTGTGGCCCTGCG
Organism: Xanthomonas sp. WHRI 6108; assembly: GCF_040202385.2. Classification (NCBI taxonomy): domain Bacteria; kingdom Pseudomonadati; phylum Pseudomonadota; class Gammaproteobacteria; order Lysobacterales; family Lysobacteraceae; genus Xanthomonas; species Xanthomonas sp. WHRI 6108. The sequence goes on from NZ_CP168198.1 coordinate 3,964,819, forward strand.
CGATGCTCATGCGCCCGTTGGCCACGCCGTCGGCCACGTAATCGGCCACGCTGAGCTTGTAAAGGTCGTTCTCGCCCGGAGCCAGCCGGATCACCCGGGTGATGTCGCTGGAGCCGATGGCCTTGGTCGGGTCGCTGAAGCTCAAAATGATCCCGGTGGGATTGGACCAGGGCTCGCAGTCCAGGCCCAGCTTGTGCGACAGCCCGACCACGGCGGCCTCCAGGCGCTGCGCCGTGGTGCCGTAGGAATGCAGGCGTCCGGCGATTTCCGAAACAAAGGCGACGCGCTGGGCATAGGTGGCGCTGGCGGACGGTTGGACGACGGTGGCAGCGGACATGCGTGGCGGGTCGGATCGGAGAAACGCCGTCTGGCGAGACCGTCAGTGTATGCCGCAGCGCACCTGGCCGGCGCGCCGATTGTCTGTGCCGGGACCGCAGCGGCGAAGCGTCCCCATCATTCGCTCACGCCGGGCGCGGTATGCTGGCGCCACGGACAGGCCACCCATGATCAAAGCGCAACCTCCACGCATCGAACAAGACTCGCAGGATCACGCACAGGTCCGCCTTGCTGGCAGTTGGGTCCTGGCGACCGCGTTGCCCCAGGCCGAGCTGCTGCAGGCCGTGCCCGAAGGGATCCGGCGCATCGACGCGCGCGGCATCGGGCAACTGGACTCGGCCGGGGTGCTGCAGCTGCTGCGCTTCGCCAGCCGCATGGGCCTGAAGGAAGACGCGATCGACTTCCGCGATGAGCACCAGGCGCTGGTGTGCACCATCGAGGAACTCAACGACGAACGCCCCAAGCCCAAACGCGACTACGGCTTCGTCGCCGCGCTGGACCGTCTGGGCCGCACCACCCACGGCGTCGGCCAGGGCATTCTGGAGCTGAACAGCTTTCTGGGCGAGAACCTGGTCAAGATCGCGCGGCTGATCCACGAGCCGCGGCGCTTCCGCCTGACCTCCACCGTGCACCACATGGAGCAGGTCGGCCTGGATGCGGTGCCGCTGGTGGTGCTGCTGTCGTATCTGGTCGGCGCGGTGATCGCATTCCTGGGCTCGACCATCCTGCGCGACTTCGGCGCGGAGATTTACGTGGTGGAGCTGGTGTCGATCGCCTTCCTGCGCGAATTCGCGGTGCTGCTGACCGCCATCGTGCTGGCCGGGCGCACCGCCAGTGCGTTTACCGCGCAGATCGGTGCGATGAAATCGCGCGAGGAAGTGGACGCGATCCGCACCCTGGGCCTGGACCCGATCGACCTGCTGGTGATTCCGCGCCTGCTTGCGCTGATCTTCACCCTGCCGCTGCTGACCTTCATCGCGATGATCGCCGGCCTGGCCGGTGGCGTCACCGTGGGCGCATTCGATCTGGATATCCCGCCGCAGATGTACCTGGCGCGCATGCACGACACCATCCAGCTGCGGCATTTCCTGGTCGGCCTATCCAAGGCGCCGCTGTTTGCGCTGGTGATCGGCCTGATCGGCTGCCTGGAAGGCCTGAAGGTCAGCGGCACCGCGCAGTCGGTTGGCGAACGCACCACCTCCTCGGTGGTGCAGACGATTTCCTTGGTCATCATCCTCGACGCGGTCGCCGCGCTGTGGTTCATGAAGATGGGGTGGTGATGAGGCTGGGATTCGACATTCGGAATTCGGGATTCGTGCAAGGCAGGAGCGCAGCTGGCGCCCTGACACTCGGGAGAACTGTGCTGTGACCAATCCCGAATCCCAAATCCCCAATCCCGGCACAGAGACCGACGCCGACGACGACCAGCTGGCGATTTCGGTGCGCGGGCTGACCAATCGCTTCGGCAGCCAGGTCGTGCATGAGGACCTGGATTTGGACGTGCGTCGCGGCGAGATCCTGGGCGTGGTCGGCGGCTCGGGCACCGGCAAGTCGGTGCTGATGCGCAGCATCCTGGGCCTGCGCGAGCCCGACGCCGGCAGCATCCAGGTGTTGGGTGCGGACGCACGCTCGGGCCGTTTCGCCGACCGCCAGCACATCACCCGCAATACCGGGGTGCTGTTTCAGGACGGCGCGCTGTTCTCGTCGATGACCGTCGGCGAAAACGTGCAGGTCCCGCTGAAGGAACATCACGGCGAATTTCCCGAGCGCTGGTATTTCGAGCTGGCGCTGCTGAAGATCAAGCTGGCCGGCCTGCCGGCCGATGCGCTGGACAAGCTGCCCTCGCAATTGTCCGGTGGCATGCGCAAGCGCGCCGGCCTGGCGCGGGCGCTGGCGCTGGATCCGCCGCTGCTGTTTCTGGACGAGCCCACCGCCGGGCTGGACCCGATCGGCGCGGCCGCCTTCGACCGGTTGATCCGCACCCTGCAACAGGCGCTGGGCCTGACCGTGTTCCTGATCACGCATGACCTGGATACGCTGTACGCCATCTGCGACCGCATCGCGGTGCTGGCCGATCGCAAGGTGATCGCCAACGCGCCGCTGGCCGAAGTCGAGCAGATCGACCACCCCTGGATCCAGGAATATTTCCACGGTCCGCGCGCCCGCGCCGCGCGCGCGGCCAAGACCGACTCCACCGAGACCGCCTGAGCATGGAAACCAAAGCCAATTACGTCCTGATCGGCGCCTTCACCATCGTGGCGGGCCTGGCCCTGCTGCTGTTCGGGCTATGGGCCGCGAAATACTCCTCCGACCGTACCTGGCAGCAATACCGGGTGGTGTTCCGCGAGGCGGTGACCGGCCTGTCGGTCGGCAGCCCGGTGCAATACAACGGCATCGCGGTCGGCTCGATCACCGAGCTGACGCTGGCACCAAACGACCCGCGCCAGGTGGTCGCGCACGTGCGGGTGAACTCCACCACGCCGATCAAGAGCGATACGCGCGCCAAGCTGGCCATCACCAGCCTGACCGGCCCGTCGATCATCCAGCTCTCCGGCGGCACGCCCGAGGCACCGTCGCTGACCACCATCGACAAGAGCGATGCGCCGATCATCCAGACCACGCCATCGGCATTGCAGAACATCACCGACACCGCCAACCGCATCGTCGAACGCATGGACCAGATGCTCTCGGACAAGAACGTGGCCAGCATCACCGCCACCTTGCAGAATCTGGAAAAGATCAGCGGCGGCATCGCCGACCGCGACGAAGGCATGCAGGCGCTGATCGTCAGCGCGCGCGATGCCGCACGCAATCTGGACACCACCCTGACCACCACCAACGGCACCATCAAGCGACTGGACCAGAACCTGGTGCAGCAGCTGCCGGGCATCCTGGAAAAGCTCGATGCCACCCTGGTCAAGCTGGATTCGGCCGCCGGCAACGCCGACAACATCCTTGGCGAGAACCGCGCGGCCATCAATAGTTTTGCCAACGACGGACTGGGCCAGCTCGGGCCCACGCTGACCGAATTGCGCGGCCTGATCCGCGACCTGCGCCGGGTCAGCGACAAACTGGACAACAACCCTGCGCGCTACCTGCTCGGCCGCGACGCACCCAAGGAGTTCGAACCGAAATGACTGCCATGCGCCTGTTGCGTCCCATGTTGTGCGTCTCGTTGCTGGCGCTGGGCGGCTGCTCGGTGTTGACCGGCGGCGACAAGAAGCCGGCCACCATTTACGCACCTAATGTGCGGATCGCGCCGAACCCGTCCTGGCCGCAGGTGAGCTGGCAGCTGTCGGTGTCCAAGCCCAGCGCCGCGCGGGTGATCGACAGCCCGCGCATCAACGTGCGCCCGACCCCTGGTGAGTTGCAGGTCTATCACGGCGCAGGCTGGGCGCAGCCGGCCACCGATATGCTGGAAGACAGCGTGGTCCGCGCGTTCGAGGACTCCGGCAAGATCGCCGCCGTCGCCCGTATCGGCACCGGCATCCGCTCCGACTACAAGCTGGCGATCGACCTGCGCCGCTTCGAGTCCGATTACGCCGGCCAGTCGCTGCCCTCAGCCACCATCGAACTCAATGCCAAACTGCTGCACGCCGCCGATCAGCGCGTGGTGGCTTCGCGCACCTTCCTGGTCGCACGCCCGTCCAGCGGCACCGACACGGCTGCGGTGGCAGCGGCATTCGAACAGGCGATGACGCAGGTCACCACCGAACTGGTCGGCTGGACCTTGGTCACCGGCCAGCAGGACAGCCAAAGCCTGCCGCGTCCGCTGTCACCGCGACAGCCGAACTAGCGTTGGGGAGCACGCGGCGCAATCTGACGAAAGGTCAGATTGATGCGCTCGCCGATGGGCTTCGCGGTGCGCGGCAATGCATGCTTGTAGTGGCGCTGGGTCTCGCCTGCCATCAGCAGCAGATCGCCGTGCCCCAATTCCAGCGTCTGCTTCAACGCAGCATCGTCGCGATGCTTGAATGCAAAGCGCCGCGTCGCGCCCAGGCTTACCGAGGCGATCAATGGTCGCGCTCCCAACTCCGGCTCGTCGTCGCTATGCCAGCCCATCGCATCGTTGCCGCTGCGGTAACGGTTGGCCAGCACGCTGTTGAACGGCGCCCCGGTTTCGGCCTGCAGGCGTGCGCGTAGAGGTTGCAATACCTCAAGCCACGGCTGCGGCGCGAACTGCGTGCCCGAGTAGCGATAGCTGGCGTCCGGATCGCCCATCCAGCTGCTCAGACGCGGCGAATCCACCGTCCGCCCGAACATGCGGATACGGTGTACTTCCCATTGCACCTGCGTCAGCAGCGCCTGCAGCAGCGCATCGGCCTGCGCGCGCGGCAACCAGCCGCGACACCAGGCGATCTCCGCTTGCGGCAATGCCACCCGAATCTTCATGCATCAAACGCTAGCACGCGCCCACTGAGTGGAGGCTGCGCGGCGCGGATGAATCGATCCGATTTGCCGCCGTCACATCGAATCCCGGAAAATGCGCGGCAGCCATCGAGCCAACGGGAGCGGAGCAATGTCGGAAGCAGGAGTCGGCGCAAATGCGCCAGAGACGGTCGAGCGCGACGTGATGGAGTACGACGTCGTCACCGTCGGCGCCGGTCCGGCCGGGCTGGCCTTTGCGATCCGGCTCAAGCAGCTCGATCCGGCCATCAGCGTCTGCGTGATCGAAAAATCCAGCACCATCGGTGCGCATATCCTGTCCGGCGCGGTGATCGAGCCGGGCCCGCTGGATGCCTTGCTGCCGGGCTGGCGCGACAACCCGCCGCCGATCTGCGTGGCTGCCACCGACGACGAATTCTGGTTTCTCGGCAAGGACAGCGCGCGCAAGTTCCCGGTGGTGCCGCCGGGCATGCGCAACCACGGCAATTTCATCGTCAGCCTGGGCGCAATGTGCGCCTGGCTGGCGCCGCAGGCCGAAGCGCTGGGTGTGGAGATCTACCCCGGCTTCGCCGCCGCCGAAACCCTGCACGACGACAACGGCCAGGTCATCGGCGTGCGTATCGGCGACATGGGCGTGGCCAAGGACGGTTCGCACAAGCCCGGTTACACCGCCGGCATCGATATCCGTGCCAAGGTCACCGTGCTGGCCGAGGGCGCGCGCGGGCATCTGACCAAGCGCCTGCTCAAACGCTTCGACCTCACCGCCGATGCCGACCCGCAGGGCTATTCGATCGGTATCAAGGAGCTGTGGCAGGTACCGGAAGGGCGCGTCAGTCCCGGCAAGATCGTGCACACACTGGGCTGGCCGGCCGACAACCGCACCTACGGCGGCAGCTTCCTGTATCACCTGGACAACAACCAGATCGCGCTCGGTTACGTGAGCGGGCTGGACTACAGCGACCCGAAGTACCAGCCGTGGGAAGCCTTCCAGCAATGGAAGAACCACGCGCTGATCAAGCCATTGCTGGAAGGCGGCAGCATCCTCTCGGCCGGCGCGCGCGCCATCGTCACCGGCGGCTGGCAGTCGCTGCCGAAGGTGGAAATGCCCGGTGCCCTGCTGATCGGCGACACCGCCGGCCTGCTCAACGTGCCCAAGATCAAGGGCACCCATCAGGCGATCCGCAGCGGCATGCTGGCCGCCGAACATCTGGTGCAATCGCAGCTGGCGCCGCAAGGCTTCGACGCGAAACTGCGCGCGTCCGATGCGATGGCCGAGTTGAAGCAGGTGCGCAACATCAAGCCCGGTTTCAAGAAGGGCCTGTGGTTCGGCCTGCTCAATGCCGCCTGGGAAACCGCGCTCAAGGGCGCCTCGCCATGGACGCTGAAGAACAAACCCGACTGGTCGGCATTGCACAAGATCGGCGATTACGAGCAACCCAACCGCGACTACGGCACGCGCGAGCTCGCCCCGCGCGACCGCCTTCAGGCGGTCTACTTCGCTGCCACCGAGCACGACGAAGACCAGCCCGTGCATCTGAAGGTGCTCGACACCGACGTCTGCGCCACCCGCTGCGTACAGGAGTACGACAACCCCTGCACCCGCTTCTGCCCGGCCAACGTCTACGAAATGGTCGCAGACACCGGCAGCCCCTCCGGCAAGCGCCTGCAGATCAACGCCGCCAACTGCGTGCACTGCAAGACCTGCGACATCAAGGACCCGTACGAGATCATCACCTGGGTCACCCCGGAGGGTGGTTCGGGCCCGAACTACCAAAATCTATAAATAAAAAAAGGCGCTCATATGGCGCCTTTTTTCAGACCCAATAATCTGTACAGATTATTTAACAGGGTCAAGCTCCAGCGTTGGCTGTCCGAAATCAGAAAACCAGCTAACACCTTCCTGTACGAGGTCAACCTTGAGCTTACGTCCATCTAAACGCGATTCTAGTGGGAACTGCACAGTGACGGACGCTGCGTTACCTGGCGCAATGTCGGGCAAGGACGTACGCGAAAAATCTCTTACCATCCCTTCTGCGCTACCGCCAGGGCCAAGAATCTGAACCCCTAAATTAACAGGCGGATTGCTAGCCCCTGAAAGTGCCGCAACGCCATGGTTTTCCACTTTCACCACAAAACTGACAGACCCAGAGGCTGTGTCAACCTTGGGCTGAGACTCAAGCGTTAACTTCACACCAACTTGATCTGCTGTAAGTCTTATAATTTCCTGAGCAGCAATAGGCTTTGCAGGTTCAGAAGATTTCGCAGCAGCAGTGGAATTTTTAGAAACCTCGGGTGCATTTGACTCATTCTTACTGCATGCCACCGTCATCATCGCCATCGCGATAGACAGCGTAAATATATATGAGCGTTTCATCATTTGACCTAAAAGTGGTTAATTAAAATGATCGTGAAGAATTCACCAAGAAAATTGGTGCTACTGGCACATACTACACTGCAAACGCCCGCTTGAATTGACCTCCTACACGATACTCGACACCTGTTCTCTCTCGAAGGTCAAGCTCACTTACCCCATCCGCCGCCTCCACCAGCACCAGCCCGCGATCGGTGACGTCGAATACCGCCAGGTCGGTGATGATGCGATCGACCACGCCGACGCCGGTCAATGGCAGGTCGCATTCGCGTAGAATCTTGTGGCTGCCGTCCTTGGCGACGTGTTCCATCAGCACGACAACGCGCTTGACGCCGGCCACCAGGTCCATCGCGCCGCCCATGCCCTTGACCATCTTGCCAGGCACCATCCAGTTGGCCAGGTCGCCGCGCTCGGTCACCTGCATCGCACCGAGAATCGCCAGATCGATGTGCCCGCCGCGGATCATCGCAAACGAGTCGTGGCTACCGAAATAACTGGCGCCGGCACGCGCGGTCACTGTCTGCTTGCCGGCGTTGATCAGGTCCGCATCCACCTCGTCCTCGCTAGGAAACGGACCGATGCCGAGCAGGCCGTTCTCCGATTGCAGCCACACGTCCACGCCATCGGGAATGTGGTTGGCCACCAGCGTCGGCAGACCGATACCCAGGTTGACGTAGGCACCATCGGTCAATTCACGCGCCGCACGTGCGGCCATCTGGTCTCTGGTCCAGGCCATCAGTGCTGTCCTTCGCGCACGGTGCGCTGTTCGATGCGTTTTTCCGGGGTGGCGTTGAGCACCAGCCGGTCGACATAGATGCCGGGCAGATGCACCTGGTCCGGATCGATCGTGCCCACCTCCACGATCTCCTCGACCTCGGCGACGCAGACGCGACCGGCCATGGCGCAGGCCGGGTTGAAGTTGCGCGCGGTCTTGCGGAACACCAGATTGCCGGCCGTGTCCGCACGCCAGGCCTTGACCAGCGCGACGTCGGCCTGCAGTGCGGTTTCCATCACGTACTGCTTGCCGTCGAATTGCCGGGTTTCCTTGCCCTGGGCGACGATGGTGCCGTAGCCGGTTGCGGTATAGAACGCGGGAATCCCCGCACCGCCCGCGCGCAGGCGTTCGGCCAGCGTGCCTTGCGGGTTGAACTCCAGCTCCAGTTCGCCGGCCAGGTACTGCCGCTCGAATTCCTTGTTCTCGCCCACGTAGGACGAAATCATCTTGCGGATCTGCCGGGTGGCCAATAATTGACCCAGCCCGAATCCATCGACGCCTGCGTTGTTGGAGATCACGGTCAATCCGCTGACCCCGCTCGCGCGCACTGCCGCGATCAGCGCTTCCGGGATTCCGCACAATCCGAAGCCGCCGACCGCCAGGGTCTGGCCATCGGCCAGCACCCCATACAGCGCCGCCCCGGCATCGGCATAGCGTTTGCCGCTTGCCGCACCACGTCCACCATTGCTCATCACCGCCCTCGCCTCGCTGATGTGAAGCGGCCATTCTAGCCGCTGACTGTTCCCTGTCCCCGATCGCAATTCCGCCACACCCAAGACACGGCACAGCCGCTAAACTCGGAATTCCCCCATCCCAGGAATTGCCCATGACGCTACCCGCCTTCAAGGCCTACGACATCCGCGGCCGCGTGCCGGATGAACTCAACGAGGACTTGGCGCGCCGCATCGGCGTGGCATTGGCGGCGCAGCTGGAGCAAGGGCCCGTGGTCCTGGGCCACGACGTGCGCCTGGCCAGCCCTGGCCTGCAGGAGGCGCTCTCGGCCGGCCTGCGCGCCAGCGGCCGCGAAGTGATCGACATTGGCCTGTGCGGCACCGAGGAGGTTTATTTCCAGACCGATTACCTCAAGGCGGCCGGCGGCGTGATGGTTACCGCCAGCCATAACCCGATGGACTACAACGGCATGAAGCTGGTCCGCGAGCAGGCGCGACCGATTAGCTCCGACACCGGCCTGTTCGCGATCCGCGACACCGTCGCTGCCGATACCGCCGCACCCGGCGAGCCAACCGCAAGCGAGCAGAGCCGCACCGACAAGACCGCCTACCTGGAGCATCTGCTCAGCTACGTGGACCGCAGCACGCTCAAGCCGCTCAAGCTGGTGGTCAACGCCGGCAACGGTGGCGCCGGCCTGATCGTCGACCTGCTTGCACCGCAGCTGCCGTTCGAGTTCATCCGCGTCTTCCACGAACCCGATGGCAACTTTCCCAACGGCATCCCCAACCCGCTGCTGCCGGAGAACCGCGACGCCACCGCCAGGGCGGTCAAGGAACACGGCGCCGACTTCGGTATCGCCTGGGACGGCGACTTCGATCGCTGCTTCTTCTTCGACCACACCGGCCGCTTCATCGAAGGCTATTACCTGGTTGGCCTGCTGGCCCAGGCGATCCTGGCCAAGCAGCCGGGTGGCAAAGTCGTGCATGACCCGCGCCTGACCTGGAACACCGTCGAGATGGTCGAGGACGCCGGCGGCATCCCGGTGCTGTGCAAGAGCGGCCATGCCTTCATCAAGGAAAAGATGCGCAGCGAAAACGCCGTGTATGGCGGCGAGATGAGCGCGCACCACTATTTCCGCGAGTTCGCCTATGCCGACTCCGGCATGATCCCGTGGTTGTTGATCGCCGAGCTGGTGTCGCAGTCGGGTCGTTCGCTGGCGGATCTGGTCGAGGCGCGCATGCAGAAATTCCCCTGCAGCGGCGAGATCAACTTCAAGGTGGACGATGCCAAGGCAGCGGTTGTCCGCGTGATGGATCACTACGGCGATCAGTCGCCGGAACTGGACTACACCGATGGCATCAGTGCCGACTTCGGCCAATGGCGTTTCAACCTGCGCAGCTCCAACACCGAGCCGCTGCTGCGTCTGAACGTGGAAACGCGCGGCGACGCCGCCCTGCTGGAAACGCGCACACAGGAAATTTCCAACCTGCTGCGCGGCTGATTCACTCCCTCTCCCACCTTATAGACGCACTTTGGAGTTTCCCCCGCCCATGAGCGACGTCCTACCTATCATCCTATCCGGCGGTTCCGGCACGCGCCTGTGGCCGTTGTCGCGCGAATCGTATCCCAAGCAGTTCCTGCCGCTGGTCGGCGAGCACAGCATGCTGCAGGCCACCTGGCTGCGTTCCGCCCCGGTGGCGGCGCATGCCCCCATCGTGGTGGCCAACGAAGAACACCGCTTCATGGCCGCTGAGCAGTTGCAACAGTTGGGCGTGAAGCCGTCGGCCATCCTGCTCGAGCCCAAGGGCCGCAATACCGCACCGGCCATCGCCGTTGCTGCACTGGAAGCGACTCGCGACGGTAGCGATCCGCTGCTGCTGGTGCTGCCGTCCGATCACGTGATTCAGGATGAAGCGGCATTCCAGGCCGCGGTCACCTTGGCGGCGACTGCGGCCGAACAAGGCAAGCTGGTCACCTTCGGCATCAAGCCCACCGCGCCCGAAACCGGCTACGGCTATATCAAGGCAAGCGCGGGTACCGGCGTCAGCGCCGTCGAACGCTTCGTCGAAAAGCCCGACCTGGCCACCGCGCAAGGCTATCTGGCCAGCGGCGAGTATTACTGGAACAGCGGCATGTTCCTGTTCCGTGCCTCGCGCTATCTGGAAGAACTGCGCAAGTTCCAGCCCGCCATCGCCGATGCGTGCCAGAAGGCGTGGGAAGGCGGCAAGCGCGACGCCGACTTCACCCGTCTGGACAAGGATGCGTTCGCCTCCAGCCCGTCGGATTCGATCGACTATGCGGTGATGGAAAAGACCGCCGATGCAGTGGTGGTGCCGCTGGATGCCGGCTGGAACGATGTCGGTTCGTGGTCGTCGCTGCTGGACGTGTCCAAGCAGGACGCCGACGGCAACGCGCATCATGGCGACGTGATCCAGGTCGACTGCCGCAACACCTACGCCTACGGCTCGCGCTTGATTGCCATGGTCGGCCTAGAAGACGTGGTCGTCGTCGAGACGCCGGACGCCGTGCTGGTCGGTCATCGCGATCGCATCCAGGAGGTCAAGGATGTGGTCGGCCAGATCAAGACGGCTGGCCGTTCAGAGGCCACCTGGCATCGCAAGGTCTATCGCCCGTGGGGCGCCTACGATTCGATCGACATGGGCCAGCGCCACCAGGTCAAGCGCATCACCGTCAAACCCGGTGCGGTGCTGAGCCTGCAGATGCACCACCATCGCGCCGAACACTGGATCGTGGTGAGCGGAACCGCCGAAGTCACCCGTGGCGACGAGGTGCTGCTGCTGACCGAAAACCAGAGTACCTACATCCCACTGGGCGTGACCCATCGCCTACGCAATCCGGGTAAGTTGCCATTGGAGCTGATCGAAGTGCAGTCCGGCAGCTACCTGGGCGAAGACGACATCGTGCGTTTCGAAGACACCTACGGGCGCGCCTGATCGGTCGCTTGCAGGACTTTGCAACACATACGCAAACAGCCGGGGATTCCCGGCTGTTTGTTTTTGCGGCCTGCATGGATCGGCGGAACTATCGCCACCGCCCGGAGTCGCCGATTTACTGTCTGGCAGCGGCGATTTCGGCAATCACGCGCTGCAGGCCGAGCTGCCAGTCCGGCAACACGATGTCGAAGTCGCGCTGCAGTTTGTCGATCGACAGCCGCGAGTACGCCGGCCGCGTTGCGGGCGTCGGATAGTCGGCGGTCGTGATCGGCACCACGCGCGGTGCGCGCGACAACAGGCCTGCGCTGACAGCTTGCTGGAAGATCGCCTCGGCAAAGCCATGCCAGCTGGTCTGCCCTGCCGCCGTGAGGTGCCAGGTACCCGACGTGTCGGGTGTGCGTTGGCGCAGCAACTGCGCAGTGACATCGGCAATCAGGGCGGCCGGTGTCGGTGTTCCGACCTGATCGGCCACCACCCGCAGCTCATCGCGCTCGGCACCGACACGCAACATGGTGCGCAGGAAATTCGCGCCGTGCGAGGCATACACCCATGCCGTGCGCAGGATCAGATGCTGCGCACCCGAAGCACGGATGGCCTCCTCGCCAGCAAGCTTGGTCTCGCCATACACACCCAGCGGCGAGGTGTGCGCATCCTCCGGATACGGCGCGGCGCCCTGACCGTCGAAGACGTAGTCGGTCGAGTAATGCACCAGCGGTACGTCGTTGGATGCACACCATGCGGCGATGACGCCGGGCGAGGTCGCATTGGCGCGCAATGCGCCGTCGCGGTCCTGCTCGGCGCGATCCACTGCGGTATAGGCGGCGGCATTGACGACGCGGCTCGGGCCGATCCGCTCCAGCAAGGACGTCAGCGTCTGCGGTGCGTCGAAGTCCGCCACCTCGCAGGCACTGCCATCAGGCAACTGCCCGCTGCGCGTGGTGGCCTGTACTGCACCATCGGCTGCCAGTGCGCGCAGCAGCTCGGTGCCGACCTGCCCGTTCGCTCCAAAGACCAATGTGGTCACGGGGTAAACACCGGCAAGCGATCGACCGCCACGTCACCCAGGAACGGCGCGTCGGCATCCTTGGCAGACAGCAACGGATCGCTGATCGGCCAATCGATCCCGATCGCAGCGTCGTCCCAGCGCACGCCGGCATCGGCTTCCTTGACATAGACGTCGGTGCACAGGTAACTGAACACTGCACGTTCGGACAACACTGCAAAGCCGTGCGCGAAGCCTTCCGGAATCCAGAACTGCTTCTTGTTCTCCGCGCTCAGCACCACAGCCGCCCATTGACCGAAGTTGGGCGAGCCGTGGCGCACATCGACGGCGACGTCATAGACCTCGCCCTCCAGCACGCTGACCAACTTGCCCTGCGGACGCGGCCATTGGTAGTGCAGACCACGCAGCACGCCCTTGGCGGAGGTGGACACGTTGCTCTGCACGAATTGCGTCGGCAAGCCGTGCTGACCAAAGCGTTCGGCATTCCATGTTTCAAAAAAATAGCCGCGCGCATCGCCGAACACCGCCGGTTCGAGGACGACGCAGCCAGGCAACGCCGTTTTGATCACTTTCAAGGGACAACCCCTCGACTCGCTAATTCGTATAAATATTTACCATAGTCATTCTTCAACAACGGCGCCGCCAGACGCTCCAGCTGCTCGGCATCGATCCAGCCCTGACCAAATGCGATTTCTTCCGGGCAGCACACCTGCAGGCCCTGGCGCATCTGGATGGTCTCGATGAAATTGGCCGCTTCGTGCAATGACTGATGCGTGCCGGTATCCAGCCATGCATACCCACGCCCCAACGGCTCCAGGTGCAGATTGCCGGCATCGAGATAGCAGCGATTGAGATCGGTGATCTCCAGCTCGCCGCGCGGCGAAGGCTTCAACGCAGCCGCGTAGTCGCTGGCCTTGCCGTCATAGAAATACAAGCCGGTGACGGCGTAGTTGGAACGGGGCTTTTCCGGCTTTTCGGCAATATCGATGACCTTGCCTTGCTGATCGAATTCGGCAACGCCGTAGCGCTCCGGGTCGTTGACCCAGTAACCGAAGACGGTTGCACCCTGCTCACGCGCATCGGCGCGGCGCAAGGTATCGGTCAGGCCATGCCCATGGAAGATATTGTCGCCCAACACCAGGCAACTCGGCTTGCCGTCGACAAACTCGCGGCCGATCAGATAGGCCTGCGCCAGACCATCGGGGCTGGGCTGCACGGCATACTGGATATTGACGCCCCACTGGGAACCATCGCCCAGCAGCGTCTGGAACAGCGCCTGCTCGTGCGGCGTGTTGATGATCAGGATGTCGCGGATACCCGCGAGCATCAGCACGCTCAGCGGGTAGTAGATCATCGGCTTGTCGTACACCGGCAACAGCTGCTTGCTGACGCCCTTGGTGATCGGATACAGGCGCGTGCCGGAGCCGCCCGCCAGAATGATGCCTTTACGTTGTGTCATCAGGTATGTCCTGTTGAGGCCCGCACACGCTTACATGCGCGGGCTCTTGCCTAAGGGCTCGCGTTAGGCCGCGGCGCCGATCCGTTCCAGCCGATAGCTGCCATCCAGCACGCCCTGCACCCAGGCCTGGTTGGTCAGGTACCACTCCACCGTCTGCGCGATGCCTTGCTCGAAGGTATAGGCCGGCTCCCAGCCCAACTCGTTCTTCAACTTGGAGGCATCGATCGCGTAGCGACGGTCGTGTCCGGGGCGGTCGGTGACATGGGTGATCTGGCTCGCGCGCGGTTTGCCATCCTCACGCGGGCGATGCTGATCCAGCAGCGCACAGATCGCCTGCACGACCTCGATGTTCTGGCGCTCGGAGTTGCCGCCCACGTTGTAGGTCTCACCGACCTGGCCCTTGGCCAGCACGGTGCGGATCGCCTCGCAGTGGTCGCTGACGAACAGCCAGTCGCGTACCTGCTTGCCATCGCCGTACACCGGCAACGGCTCGCCGGCCAGCGCCTTGGCGATCACCAGCGGAATGAGCTTTTCCGGGAAATGGTATGGGCCGTAGTTGTTCGAGCAGTTGGTGGTCAGCACCGGCAGCCCGTAGGTGTGGTGGAACGCACGTACCAAATGATCCGAGGCGGCCTTGGATGCCGAGTACGGGGAATTGGGCGCATACGGCGTGGTCTCGGTGAACTTGCCGGTCTCGCCCAGCGTGCCATAGACCTCGTCGGTGGACACATGCAGGAACCGGAAGGCCTCGCGACGCGCATCCGGCAGTGCTTTCCAGTAGTCGCGCACGGCCTCGAGCAAGGCCAGGGTACCGACGACGTTGGTCTGGACGAACGCGCCAGGGCCTTCGATCGAGCGATCCACATGGCTTTCGGCAGCGAAGTTCAGCACTGCGCCCGGCTGATGTTCCTGGAGCAGACGGGTCACGAGCGCGCCGTCGCCGATGTCGCCCTTAACGAAGACATGGTCGGCATTGCCTTCCAGCGAGGCCAGCGTGTTCAGGTTCCCCGCATAGGTGAGCGCATCGAGATTGATCACGCGGATCCCGCGTGCAACTGCTTCAAGAACAAAGTTTCCGCCGATAAAGCCGGCACCGCCGGTTACTAGCCAAGTCGCCACTGTCTATTCCTCCTGGTCGCGCGCACCGCGCTGCGTTTCAAACCACACAGGATATACGGTCCCTGACGAGATCGGGCTTAAGCGACACTCCGCTGAGGCGTCGAAGTGCCGCACTGCAGCATCCATACCCCATCGCATGGTGCCACTGCTTGGTTAGAATGGCTCCACTCCCGAGCTTGCCGCCGCGGCCGGGCCTTCCCGCAACAGCTGAAGGATCTCGTACACGATGAAAATCCTCGTCGCCTACAAGCGCGTGGTGGACTACAACGTCCGCATTCAGGTCAAGCCCGATGGTTCCGGTGTGGTCACCGATGGCGTCAAGCTCTCGCCCAACCCGTTCGACGAAATCGCCCTGGAAGAGGCGTTGCGCCTACGCGACGCCGGCATCGCCACCGAGGTGGTGGTCGCCACCCTGGCCCCGGCCGATGCAGCCGCGCACCTGCGCAACGGGCTTGCGATGGGCGCCAACCGCGCCATCCACGTGGTCACCGACGCGGCAATTCAGCCCTTGACCGCCGCGCGCACCCTGCTCAAGCTAGTCGAGAAGGAACAGCCGGACCTGGTCATCCTGGGCAAGCAGGCGATCGACGACGACGCCAACCAGACCGGCCAGATGCTGGCCACCTTGTGGGGTCGCCCGCAGGCGACCTTCGCCGGCAAGCTGGTGGTCGCCGTTGGCAAGGCCACGGTGACCCGCGAAGTCGATGCCGGCCTGGAAACGCTGGAAGTGGACCTGCCGGCGGTGGTGACTACCGATCTGCGCTTGAACGAGCCGCGCTTCATCAAGTTGCCGGACATCATGAAAGCCAAGAGCAAGCCGCTGGAAACGCTGGCCTTTGCCGATCTCGGTGTCGATGCGCATGACAGTCTCAGCACCACCCACTACGCCGCGCCGTCCAAGCGCAGCCGCGGCGTGATGGTCAAGGACGCCGCCGAGCTGGTGGCCGCACTCAAGCAGAAGGGGTTGCTGTAATGGCCAAGGTTCTCATCGTTGCCGAACATCTCAACGGCCAGCTCAATGCGGCCACTGCCAAGACCCTCAGCGCCGCGCTGGCGGTGTCGGCCGAGTCCATCGACATCGTCGTGCTGGCGGCTGATCCGGCCGCGGTTGCGGCGCAGGCCGCGCAGCTGGCGGGTGTTGCTCGCGTGCTGACGGTGGCAAACGCCGCCAACGAACATGCCATCGCGCAGGTGCTGGGGCCGCAGATCGCCCAGCTCGCCGGCCAGGGCTACACCCATGTATTCGGCCCCTCGACCACGTTCGGCAAGGACCTGATGCCGGTGGTTGCCGCGCTGCTGGGTGTCAACCAGGTCTCCGACCTGATGGCGGTCGAAGATGCCTACACCTTCAAGCGCCCGATCTACGCCGGCAACGCGATCATCACGGTGAAAGCGCCGGGCGACCAGGTCGTGGTCGCCACCGTGCGCAGCGCCTCCTGGCCGGAAGCGGCAGCCGGCGGCAGTGCGACGGTCGAAGCGGTCACCGTCGATGCCGCGCTGCCCACCCATACCCGCTTCGTCGGCCTGGCCGCAGGCAGCTCCGACCGCCCGGACCTGCAGAGCGCCAAGCGTGTGGTCTCCGGCGGCCGCGGCGTCGGCTCGGCCGAGAACTTCCAGCACATCTACAGCCTGGCCGACAAACTCGGCGCCGCTGTGGGCGCTTCGCGCGCCGCCGTGGACGCCGGCTACGTACCGAACGAGCTGCAGGTCGGCCAGACCGGCAAGATCATCGCCCCCGAGCTGTACGTGGCGATCGGCATCAGCGGGGCGATCCAGCATCTGACCGGCATCAAGGACGCCGGCACGATCGTGGCGATCAACAAGGACCCTGAATCGCCGATCTTCGAGATTGCGGATATCGGACTAACAGGGGATTTGTTCAAAATTCTACCAGAGCTCGAATCTGAACTAAGCTAGTGCCCCATTTTCGGGCGGCCGAGTAGCCGCCTTGATTCATACTTCAGGATATCCATGACTACGCCCATCCCCGTCAATGCCCTCGACCGCCACATTGGCCCAATCGCCCAGCAACTCGAAGAGGCTGCTGCCCAGGCTATCGGCAGCGGTTATTACGTGCTTGGCCCGAGCGTCAAAGCGTTTGAAAAGGAATTCGCTCAATGGTGCGGAGCTGGCGATTGTGTCAGTGTCGCCAATGGCACCGAGGCGCTCGAACTGGGTTTGCGTAGCTTAGGGGTCAGTGAAGGAAAACGGGTGGGCGTAGTCGCCAATGCCGCCATGTATGGGACGACTGCGGTGCTTGCGTGTGGGGCTGAACCAGTTTTTATCGACATTGAGCCAGTCACTTGCACCATGTCACCAGCTGCGCTTGAGGCTGAGCTAGCCAAGGGCAAAATCGACGTCGTCATTGTTACCCATCTCTATGGAAAGTTAGCCGATATGGCTGCTTTCACAAAGTTAGCAAAAGAGCATAACTTTGCCATTTTCGAGGACTGCGCACAGGCGCATGGCGCAAGCGATGCCCAGGGGCGCAAGGCCGGCACTTTCGGAAAGGCCGCCAGCTTCAGCTTCTACCCCACTAAGAATCTGGGTGCGCTAGGCGATGGCGGTGCCGTCACTACTAACGACCCCTCCATCGCCGACAAACTCCGCAAATTGCGCCAATACGGCTGGACAGCAAAGTACCGCAATGAACTGCTGGGCGGCCGCAACAGCCGCCTCGATGAAATCCAGGCAGCCTTCCTGCGAGTAATGCTGCCATTGCTCGACGGCTGGAACTCCCGCCGCCGTGACATTGCCAACCGCTATTCGCGCGAGATCAAACACTCCGACATCGTGGTACCTCCGGTGGGTGGCGAGGATTTTGTGGCCCATCTCTATGTAGTGCACACCAGCAATCGTGCAGGGCTACAGCAGCACCTCGCCGATGCTAGCGTGAACAGCGAGGTGCATTACCCTACCCCCGATTACCGGCAGCCCCTGTTCGCAGGGCGCTTTGACGGCATTGCGCTCAAGGCCACGGACCATTCGTGCTCACACGTGGTAACTCTGCCTTGCTTTCCGGAGCTTACTGACGCAGAAGTGTCCCGAGTCATCGAGGCCTGTAACTCGTGGTAAAGCCGCGCTACTCGGTAGTGATCCCCGTTTACAAGAACGAGGGATCCATTCCAGCATTACTTTTGGCTCTGGATAAACTGGCCAGCGACCTCGAAGCGCCACTTGAGGTGGTCTTTGTCGTCGATGGAAGCCCCGATGCCAGTTTTGCTCTTCTGGAACAAGGCCTCCCCACAATGGCCTTCCAGGCACGTTTGATACTACTGTCACGCAACTTCGGCGCGTTCGCGGCAATCCGCTGCGGACTCTCCGAGGCCGCCGGCGAGTACATTGGCGTCATGGCAGCCGACCTGCAAGAGCCGCCGTCGCTCATGCGCGAATTTTTCGCCGCGCTGGCTACGAAACCGCTAGACGTCGTCTTTGGCAAACGTGTCGGCCGTGTCGATCCAGGCCTCAGCAAGCTCGCTTCCACCATTTTCTGGGGAGCATACCGGCGTCTGGTCCAACGCGATGTACCTCGTGGTGGTGTGGATGTGTTTGCCTTGACGGCACCATTCCGTGACCGCCTCGTCGCGCTAGGGGAAGCTAATAGCAGCCTCCTGGGTCTCTTATTCTGGCTGGGCGGTCGTCGCGAGTTCATCGGTTACGCGCGCCTCCAACGTGAACACGGCAAGAGTGCATGGACCTTGAAAAAGAAGGTCACCTATCTACTCGACAGCGTATTCGCTTTCTCCGACCTGCCAGTACGCATTTTGATGGGTGCAGGCATGCTGGGACTCGGCGTGGCGGTGCTTCTAGGCCTGGCGGTGCTTATAGCTCGTTTCGCAGGCAGCTATGAAGTGCCAGGTTATTCCATGTCAATGCTCGCAATCCTCTTCTTCGGCGCGCTCAATACCTTGGGCATCGGCATTGTTGGCAATTACGCGTGGCGTGCCTATGAAAATACCAAACAGCGCCCTCTCGACATTGTTTCCCTGCAACTCGATTTTCCCGGAAAACAACAATGAACTTTTATGTGCATGAAAAAGGACTTTGCGAATCGACGGCCATCGGCGATGGCACGCGAATCTGGGCGTTTGCCCACGTGCTACCAGGCGCACGCCTAGGCGCTGGTTGCAATATCTGCGACGGAGTATTCATCGAGAATGACGTCGTTGTCGGCGACAACGTTACGGTGAAATGTGGCGTCCAACTGTGGGACGGAATCACCCTTGAGAACGACGTATTTGTTGGCCCCAATGCTACGTTCACCAACGATCTCCGCCCCAGGAGCAAGATATATCCTGAGACGTTTCTTCGCACGGTGGTCGAGGTAGGTGCATCGATCGGTGCAAACGCTACGATCCTGCCTGGCATCCGCATCGGCCGCAACGCGATGGTTGGCGCTGGTGCAGTCGTTACGCGCTCGGTTCCCCCTAATGCCATCGTAGTGGGCAATCCTGCCAAGATCGTGGGTTATTCCAATACCGGCACCGTCGCGGTGGACAAGCTGCAACCCCAAGGAACGAAGACAGGTATCCATCCGTCGTCTGTTCGCGGAGTACAGATGCACACGTTCAATGCCATCGCTGACATGCGCGGCAGCCTGTCCGTCGGTGAATTTGAAAAAGAGATTCCATTTGCGCCAAAACGTTACTTCCTTGTTTATGCCGTACCCACTGCGGAAACCCGCGGCGAGCACGCGCACTTGGAATGCCACCAGTTCCTTATCGCGGTGAAGGGCTCGGTGCACGTTGTGGCCGACGACGGCAGACAACGCGAGCAGTTCGTACTCGACAAGCCAAACTTCGGCCTATACCTGCCGCCCATGACGTGGGGCATTCAATACAAATACTCCGAGGACGCGGTGCTGCTCGTATTCGCATCGCATTTCTACGACTCGGCAGATTACATCCGCGAGTACGGCGCTTTCATCGAACAGGTGCGTGACAAACACGCATGAGCATGTTGGTCCTGCAACGGGCAATGGAGCTAGTGAGAAAATCTAGCTTCGTTCGCTTCCTCATCTCGGGAGGCATCAATACAGTTGCCACCTACGCTGCGTATCTCGCACTCCTCCAGGCCACCTCTTATAAGGTGGCTTACACCGTTGCGTACTTAATCGGCATAGTCATCTCCTTTTGCATCAATCGCCTCTTTGTCTTCCAGACGCACCGTGGGTGGCGCTCACTGGTGATGTTTCCGTTTGTTTACCTTGCCCAATACTTGGTTAGTCTGACTGTTGTATTTCTATGGGTGGAATATCTCGAACTGCCATCAACCCTCGCACCGCTCATGGCAATAATAGCCACTATTCCAATGACGTTTGCATTGTCGCGCTTTGTTTTCGGCAAAAGTGCTCTGAGCAACAGGATGCCTAACAGCCGACCGGCATCTTGCAGGGTTCGTCGCCGAGATCGAAATAACGCGTAAATCTAATCTCTGTCCTGTATTCCATCCGTGCTCTGAGGCAGCTACCCTACTGAAGAAAAGATTAAAAAATTGGCCTTCAGGAGCTGCCGATTCACCACTTGCAGATCCGAGAGCGCAAAAAGGCTAGTCACCCCTAAAGCATTCTTGGCGAGCGACGATGGCGGACCTAGTTATATCCACACTGCCGCTGGCTATCAAAAATGTATATGACCTACGCCAGCTTACTGCTCAAAATGCGCCTTCCCGAGCGCGTCCATTCTGCCTCCTATGACGTGAATGGTCGAAGGCCGGCGGCAAAAAACGCGGTCTCTCAGGCACGCAATTCTTCGCTTTAGTTCGCATTGTATAGCCGCGGTCTCCAAACACGTGATCATCTTCTGACATTATCCCTACGTTAAGCCCGAGAAGAACTGGGAAGTTCGGTTTTTGGTAGACAGGCGAATCACGGGGCAAACTCAGCTTGCGACATACTGCCGATCAACGAACACCTGGGGCATAATTGTTATCGACCATCTGGTTTTCGCTCTTCTCCTGAGTATCGTGGAGCGACAGAAAGCAGCGCACGTTGGGACTTATCCCGAAACTGCCGTTGAACGACTAAATGAATGAGTTGTAGTGAGGTTTGCCGGGTGGAATAATCCATTGCCTGCTTTGTCGTAAGCTCAGGGAGCTATCATCATGGAGATGAACTTGCCGCCATTATCTAGAAGCGCTGTGGAAGGTCACGTCAGTGGCGCAAGCGTTCCGCCACTGACACCACTTCTTACCCCCAGAGGTTTTGACTCACTTCGATGGCTACACTTTCATTGGTAATTTGTCATGATGATCTGAACCCGAAGCAGGATACGTTAAACAAGGCGTCGACGACAAAATCCATCTCTCAGACTTGATTGAGGACAAGTCAGCACCATGCACTCCAGACTATGTGCAGCGACCCTCGTGCGTGCACGGAAGCTTGCATCTTAGTCGAGACCAACTCGACAGCACAGCCGATATGCATTTACGGTTGGAACTATAGCCTTTCCTTGCGCAACAGTCCTAACGTCAACCCAAACCTTGGTTGACCTGCGTAGATGCGATCTTTTTTTAACTCACCGATGTGATGGTGCAACATCATTGCTCGGGCCTGGTATTAGCAGCTGACCGGATTTGTTCGAAGCCGGCTCGGGCTTGGCGACTCCCAACGCCTAATGGTCAACAAGACTGCCTACGAGCGTCTCGCGCTGTGTGGGACCTAATTTTTTGTCGGCATGTCCTTCAGCTTGGTCTTGTCTAAACTTAGGTGGACGAATAGTTGCTTGCATCGCCGATTCTTTTCCTCAAGCTGACGCAGCCGGTGTAATTCGGCCATGCCTAGCCCGCCGCACTCCTTTCGCCGCGTGTAGAACGTGGCTTGACTGATGTCCATCTTGCGGTAGCCCCACCCCCCTCGACCGTCGTGCAGGTCTCGGCATGCGTTAGGGCGAGCGCGATTTGCTCTTAGATAAACTTCGAAGTCTTTATGGCAACGAGCCTCCTTGGAGGTAAGCGTAGCCGAATTTTTAATTTTTCGCCTTTCCGAATTTATAATTAACTACTTGACTCAACCAAAAATTACTGAGAATCGCAAGAATAAGCCAATTTCGAAAAGAAAACACCCAGTCGCCTTGAATCAACACTTCCACCAGGCAGCTCGGCAGGGACGGTGACTTTTGACAAAGAAAATAATACAGGAACTGGCCTAACCGTTGCAGGTAGCTCAAGGCTATAGCTAGAACCAGGGCTCAACTCGACCTTCGAGGGGGCCAACAGCACTCCGGTTATTTTCATTTCCCTCCTCTCAAAATTGCTCGGAAGAAATAGAGAAATTATCAGAGGACAGCTGCATTGAGACAACCGAATCCCAGCGGACTGACTTATCCAACGCCCATCACTCTCTGGCTCATACCATCCACCACTATAGCCTAAAGCGGAAATTTTACATTCATCTTCAATCTTTTGAGAGAATACTGAAAGCTTATTAAAAAATAACGACTCACGCCCTTTTAGCGCGTCATTAAGTGGCGCCTGGAGCAACTTAGCATTTCTCTCGTCAATGTCACCTCCGAGGAGAAGATTATTCATTTCCTGAAATGCCTGAGCTCTATAGGGAGCGGCACGCCACTCGCGGTAGTTAGTTAGTAGAAGGCCAGCAACGATCACTCCGCAGTATGCCAAAGACAATATCTTCCAACCAAATCTCTCTTTTCGACTGACACCATTTATAATGGCGTAAACCACTAGCCAAATCAACGCAACAGGCAGCAGTAGAAAGTCCATGAAATATCTTGATGCAATTACCGAGGTAATGCCTGCTCCACCTCTCGCCAAACAAATAGATACTGAAGCAAAGATTGCATAAGCACTTAAATAAAGAGGGAAGGCAAGCTCAACTATCCGACGCCTAGCTAAAGTGGTGATAAGGATCGCACCCAAAATACCAATCAAGCCCGCCCCCAAGAATGTTAGCGCAATAACTGGAATATTGTAAAAGGACAAAGACTCCGCACCAATTAAGGACGACCCAAGAGCTGCAAGTACTAATCCAATCAAATCCCCAGCTGCCGGCATAGTATTTTTAGTTGAGGAGCTGGCCGCCGAAGACTGACCTAGCAAAATGTAGCCAGAAATACTGACAATTAGCGCAAAGCCCACAATTGCAGAGCGCCTTAATAGAATCTTACCGGAAGCCAGACAATCACAAGACCAAATGATAAACTGAACACTAAAAAAAGCGGCAACAAAAGCGTAGGACCAGCCCATTCCAAAAATAAGAACAATAACTGGCCCTAATATGCAAAGAAAAAGAAGGTTCCATGATGCAGCCTGCTTTTTTTGCAACTGAGAGGCCGAAAGAAAAAAGCAAATAATTAAGAAGTTTTTGAGCCAAAGTCCGAGACCTAGATCTAGGGTTAAGACCTCAAAACCAGCAAGCGAAAAGAAAATTGCTCCAGATAGGATTATTGCAGCATAAACATATGCCGGACGATATACCAATCTCATTTCAGAAAGCAGCATCCTTAGGGCGCCGAACGCTACTAAAAAAGAGGACACCGCAATTAAGTATCCAGTTAAACGATTTGCCAACAATGGATCTAGAGCAAAAAGCTTTACATTCAGCCCAAGAATCGCTTGAAAAACGAAACCCCGGTGTGATCCTTGATTCCAGTACTCGTGAAATGTTATCCGCCCCGAGCGCCAGTCGTACCATTGATGCAGCAGCCGCAGAGAATCCATATATACTGCATCTGGATGCACCTTAAAAATATAAAACTGATGAAAAAAAAGAAACAAAATTGAAACAAAAAATATTCCAGTCGTCAGCCCCAACGGACTGGAAATAAACGTCCTTAAATTTTTTTTCATGAAAATTCATTCCCATTGGTTCGCGGCAATTCATTAGCGAACACATGAAATACCGTCTCACTGGAAAAATTTTTCAAGATAAAAGCTTGTCCAGCCTCAGATCTAGCTAACCACTCCGCATCTTCCTCAAGCAGTTCTAAAATAAGTTCTGCGAAAGTTGCGGCATCGTTGGCCTCATAAATAAATGACGCCGCATCAGATAGCCCCTGCAACCCTGTTGTGCTTGTAACCATAGGTAGGCCATGC
This sequence comes from Xanthomonas sp. WHRI 6108, assembly GCF_040202385.2. Taxonomy (NCBI): domain Bacteria; kingdom Pseudomonadati; phylum Pseudomonadota; class Gammaproteobacteria; order Lysobacterales; family Lysobacteraceae; genus Xanthomonas; species Xanthomonas sp. WHRI 6108. The sequence continues at coordinate 3,988,948 of NZ_CP168198.1, forward strand.
CTCATGGCCTCGAGTACTTTGCCTTTCATCCCGCCACCAAAACGTAGCGGAGCTACCGCTACGCGCGCCTTTTTATAAAACTGCTCCAATGTAAGATCGCTAATGAAACCAGTGACAGTGATCTGAGAGTTAGCGAGCGCCTTTACGCGCTCGGTAGGATTAGAGCCAGCGAGCGTCACTCGCACACCGGGGCGCTGTGCGCGCACTAGGGGCATAACATTATGCACCAACCATTCGGCGGCATCTGCATTAGGCGGATGACCAAATCCGGCAACAAATAAAATGTCCTGACGCGACGCTAGGTTTTCCTGTGCTCCCACAGTGACACCGTCGTAAGCATAAAGAGGTACTGTGCGGATAGCTGCCTTGATTTCACGCCCCGAGGCCCACTGTTTTACATACGCAGTCTCAAGCTCAGATGGATAGTAGATGCCATCCATCTGAGTCCAGAGCGTCTCTTCAATCGAGCGGAAACGATTTAGTTCTGCCTCTACTGCCGTAGAGGGCTCGACCTTCATCTGTTCCGCAAGGCGTAAGTGATGGATATCATGCCCATAGTACAGACGTCGTGCCTTGCTGTGAGCAATGACTCCATCAATGAAACCAATGCTGACATGTGGCCGACTGAATATCACCGCATCAATATTAGCGCCGTTTTCAGTGATCCACTTATCAAAACCACCCACGTATTCGCCGCCGTACATTACATCCACACCTGCATCCTGCAGTGGGCGCGCGTAGTGGGCATCGTGCCACATATTCTCTGGCCAAAACTTTACTGAATAGCCCTTGACCACCAGCAGGAGTAGCAGTTGATACATCGCACGCGACCCCGCGTCACGATCGGGCTGCGGAATGTAGTGGTCAATGACCAATATCACCTTTTTCAGGTGGCTACGGTCGCGAGCCAGGAACGGCCGATCAGCGTTATCTAGATGATCACGCTCAAGTGTGTCCTTCCAGCGCTCACGGAACTTTCTCTGATTTTCAATCTGAAAAGCTTTGATGCCGCCACCCGTATCGGTGCCGTGCGAAATCCCTTCATAGTGAACGACGACAGAGCGTGGCTCGTACACGACTTTACGCCCTGAAGCACGTACCTTGAAGGCCAAGTCGGTATCTTCGAAATAAGCGGGCAGGTACAGCTCATCAAAACCACCGAAAGAATCGAACAGCGCCTTCTCGATCATGATCGATGCACCAGAAATATAATCCACTTCCCGCGTGTAGTTGTAGATGCTACGGGATGGGTCGTCCAAACGACCATAGTTCCACGCACTTGCATCTTTCCAGACGATGCCGCCAGCTTCTTGCAAACGCCCATCTGGGTAAATCAGCTTAGATCCCACTAAACCGCACTCAGGCCACGATTTTGCCGTATTGACCAAGGCATCCAGCCAACCCTCGGTTACTTCCGTATCGTTGTTAAGGAAGTAGATATAACGGCCTTTCGCTAGCGACGCGGCTTGATTGCATGAGCGCAAAAATCCCAAATTAACTGGATTTTCCGAGTACCGCAGACCTGGGACCTGACCCAGCAAACTGATCTTTTTATCGCCAGATGCATCTTCTACGACTATAACCTCCACCGGTATATCAGGGAGATTGGTGTGAATTGACTTGACACAGGCAGCGGTATGATCGAGCCGGCCGTATGCGGGAATAATGATGCTTACTTCAGGCACCTCGACCGTCTGGAAAGAAATGCCTTCAAGTAATTGCGCAGGATCGTCCTGGGTATGCGTCAGCAATCCCTCAGGCGGCGTTGGAGACACCACGTCGCGCTGCATAATAAAACGCTTTAAAGGAGTGCGCACCACATCTAGTAGCGGCGATTGCGCCCAAGGCTTGCCACGGACGGATGCAGCAACGGCATTCCAATCCCCGCGCATGATCCGCATTGCGAAGCGCAACGGCTTTGTCATCCGCCACGACTGCGAAGCGACCACCGCATCGTAAGCCTCCTGAGCCAGCACAACCTGGTTTTCGAGTGCCCCTATGCGCTTTTCAGCGGCCATCAGCTCCGAAGACTGCTGCCTAGCAAAGAGCACCTCCTCTTCCATCCTGCGCTGCATTTCAAGTGCAGCCACTTCGCGCTCCGCCGCGACTTTCTCGCGCTGCGCCGCTGTATTCTCGAATTCTATAATGGCTCTCTCACGCTGCATCACTGCATTCCTTTCTATAGACTTCCCTACCTCCATGACTTCCAGCAGTTTCCTCAGCCTCGCCATATCGGATTGCAGCGCGTCATCATGACGCTGCAGCAATTCGAGGCGCGCTAATGCATCCATCTCACCAGCCAGCGCATGCCGGAGTTCCGTCTCGGCGGTCTCCGCACGGAGCAGCAATTGCGCGCGTTGGTTTTCTGCCTCGGCTGATCGAGCTTTGGCTGCCTCCATCTCGGCGATAGCTCGCTGCTCTTTACGCTTCAGCAAACCATATTCACGGCGAAGCGTGACGAGTTCCAGCAAGTAAGCGCCTAAGGTTGCCGTCTCAAGATTTCCATTCTGGTCCGCCTGCAGGATGATCTCATCCAAGCTCTTAGCGGCATGCTGGACCTGTTCATCTAAGCCAGTCGCCCAGTGCGCAACCTCCTCGTGCTCAGCTACCAATTCGGCGTGACGCGCCCTATTTTCTATAAGTTCTTTATCGAGACCCTTTGCCCAGGCAGCAACTTTACCGTGCTCAGCAAGCAGAGCGTCATGGTGGGCTAGAAGATCATTGAGTTGCTCTCGCACCTCTCTGGCTTCAATCAACGAAGTGACCAATGGTCCCTCTACTGTCGAAGTCGCCGTAACAGGCATTTTCGCCTCAGCCAGCACTTGATGCTCAAGCGCAGCCGACGTACCAGACGCGGCGCGCTGAAAACGGCGTTCCAATGCTATATAGCGCTCGATATCTGAAGCAGAAGGCGCGAGCATGCCTCCGCACTCGCGCATCGCGTCGGTAATGAAATTCATGAGATATAGGTGTCGCTCCTCGTAAGGACGCGCCACGCTCACACAAGAAGACACTACCTCCAACAGACCCCTAAAGACTAGATAACCTAATGAGACAGGCTCAGCACTACGCCACTCCAAGTCTATGAAGCAAAGAGATCCATCTGCTTTCTCCATTAGGTTGTGGGGCACGAGATCGATAACGTCGCCCGGCAACAACATTTCCGCATTGTAATCGGAGTTAATCAACGCATCCGGATCCAGGTCCACATGACGTGCAACTGCCTCCAGCCAACGCCGTAGCCATGGACCTGCGCCACCAATCTGCCATCCATCATGCAACAGCGTTTCATATAACGATTCGGTCAGGGCACGACCTGAGATGTAACGCTCATCCTTCGGAGCACATAAAAATCCGTCGACTTCGCGCACCTGGTCAGGCACAAGGAAGCGACGACTCACCCAAGATTCTTTGTCGCGCAATTCGAAACGCGTCACTTTTGCGAATGGCCTATCTCGCTCCGTAGATAAGTGATACCCGGCCACGTCGCGATTTTCCGATCCAAACGGCGCATCAGTTGGTTGCACATGAGCGACGAAAAGAAAGGAATTGGCCATTTCCGGCAGCAACCCATTGCGAGCGACCACATTCCAGACCCGATCGACCGCAAACAGTGGAGGTCGTCCAATTTGAGGATCGCGCGTCACTGAAGCAGCAGCGAGTGCAGCACCGTTATCGAATCCGGTTGCAGCCTCTCCATCTTTGGAAAACCAGATCGATGTAGGAAGCTTGTAATCCGGAAAGGGCAACGCAAGTGCGACATCGGCAAAACCTGCGAAGCGCATCATTCCTTCGAGCTGTCGACGTCCGTAGGTTCGTGCCCCGCTACCTGCATAAATCTCCTCCAAACCGAGCATCGGCCGACCTAGGTGGTCTTCTGGCGCACCAGCGAAGTATTTCAGACCAATCTGATTTTCAATGGCGACCAACAACACACCGCTGGGTTTAAGCAGCTTGCGAGCGCAAGCGAGCCAGTGAGCTGCCGCGTCGGGCCGATCCGAGAAGCGTTCGGCGTATTCAAGAACCCCGATCAATGTTATGGCATCGAACCTGGCTTCGGTCGAAAAAGCCTCAAGGTTATCAACAACCAGATGAACATTGGCAAGGTCCTCACAGCGCTTTTTCGCTACTCGCGCACGACGCGGAGCAGGTTCTAGCGCCACCACGGTACTAGCAGTTTCGCCCAGATAGCGCGTGATTGCCCCACACCCTGCACCTATCTCTAACACGTCGCCTCGAAGCAGCTCGGACACCGGTCTAAGCAGATTTGCTCGACGTGGACTGAAGTAGTACTTAGTCGGCCAATCGGTAATACACTCGGTCAATTCGAGAGACTGAACACTTCGGTCTGCACATCCAGCAACTAGTCGATAGAGATTATCTTCAACAGCGTCGCCGTCCGAATAGGACCACTTAGCCCCTTGCCTGGCAGGAAGCCAGCAATTAGTTTTTTCATCGAACCTATAAGAACCAAGGCTGGTGGAGGGATCGAAAATCCGCGTCATAGAAATTTCAAATTAGCTCGAAGGTCGGTGATCCCGATGAAGGGAAGAGTCGTCTCGACACACAAATGAATTGCATCATAGCGCCGATCGTGAGGAACAACCTCGCCATTTGTTTCACGACTAGCCAGCCCCACTGAAATAAAGTAATCGCCAGCTGCACAATTCAGCTTCATATGGCAAAGCGCGATACCGCTCTTTCCTTCTTCCGCAAAATTACCTTCCACTGCCGCCATTTCGGTATTTGTTCCATAGACCGTTAATCCTTCCTTGGTTTTTAAAGTAATGCCTAAGATAGGCCGGACAAGATCAGCAGAGCAGCGATAGCGCAAATATAAATCGATTTCTGCTCCCGCAGGCAAGCTCGGAGGAAAGGGTTGTCCTTGCGAGAACAGCGCAAAGTCCAACAGCTCTGCCTTACCATCACCCCAGCGATGCTCGTAGGGATTGAACGCGGGGCGCAAGGCAAACAACGCTTCCTCTCTATCACCGAAGGCCGAATCCAGCTGAGCCAATTGCTCATCAAGCTGCGAGCCAAGTGTGGCTACCGCCTGGGGCGAAACTGGCGCCGCCACTGATTTCTGCCGGCCATACAGCAGATCCAGATACATGTTCACAACAGGGCGAGGTGCGCCGTCTTCGAGCTTCTGCCCATGATCGATGAGGATAGCTCGATCACAGTGAGTAACTACCTGCTCAGTTGAATGAGTTACGAGTAAAATTGAAGTTCCACGCTCTCGCAAAGATTTCAAGCGAGCAAAACACTTTGCCTGAAAGCGTGCATCGCCAACAGCCAATGCTTCATCGACTATCAGCACGTCGGGGTCAATCTGGGCTTGCACGGCAAATGCCAGGCGGACGGTCATTCCGCTGGAATAAGTGCGGACAGGCTGATTGACAAAATCGCCAATGTCGGCAAATGCCAGAATCGCATCAAGCTTGGTGTCGACTTCCTGACGAGATAAGCCTAAAAGAGATGCATTGAGATAGACATTTTCAAGCCCGGTAAACTCGGGGTTGAAGCCGGACCCAAGTTCAAGCAGCGCCGCCACACGCCCATCTACCGATGCCGTCCCAGTGGTTGGCGTCACTGTGCCCGCAATAATCTGCAACAACGTGGATTTTCCCGAGCCATTGCGTCCAATAAGCGCAACACATTCACCACGCTGCACCTGCAACGACACTCCATGCAGTGCCCAAAATTCTTTGAAGTAGCGGCGTTCACGCATTGGCACAAATTTGCCCAAGGCCGAAACCGCCATTTGCTTAAACCGGTCTGATGGTTCCGCGTATATTTCGTAGCGCTTGCTGACCTGATCGACGGTGATAACTGAATTTTCAAAGGACATCGGCGAACCCCTTGCGCGTCGCCTTAAAACCCGACCAGCCCAACCACGAAATGAGTAAGGACACCAGCAGATATAGCAAGACGTGCTCCACCGATGGCAGTTTATCCCAGAGCAGCGCGTCACGGCCGGTCTCAACGACAAAGGTCAAGGGATTGAGCATTTGAAGCCACTGATATTCCTGCGGCAGACTACTGCGCGGGTAGAAAATGGGCGCCAAGAATACCAAAGCCGTTGTGAGCACCATCATAATTTGCTGCGCATCGCGAAAGTAAACACCCAACGCAGAAACAAACCAGGTAACTCCTGCAACCATTGGAAGAAACAACAGCATGACAATCGGGAAAAACAATGCCGTAGCGGAGATCGAAGCACCAGTAAGTAGCATGGCGACAAGTAATACAAGAAAGCTGATCACCGCGTGAAACATTGACGTGCCCACAACTACCCAGGGAAGAACCTCGAGGGGGAAAATTACTTTCTTCACATAATTTGGGTTAGAAGTGATAAGCACGGGTGCTCGACTCAGACACTCAGAAAACAAATTTCCAAAGATCAAGCCCGAAAACAATACAACGGCAAAATGTGTATCGCCCGCACCCGCTCCCGACCAACGTGACTTAAAGATATAGCCGAAGACAAAAGAGTAGATAGCTAACATAAGCAGCGGGTTCAGAAACGCCCAGAGCGAGCCCCCAATAGATCCGCGATATTTTCCAGCAATGTCGCGCTTACAGAGCTCCCACACCAGGCGGCGGTGACGCGAAAGTGAAGCATACGGGGCAACTGGGCTTGAGCCCGTATGGAGAGAACTGCTTAATTGATTTGAACGTATCATCGCAACGCTTTATCCAGATCACTTCGCAAATCCCCCACATCCTCAACCCCCACGCTCAAACGCACCAGCGAATCGCTGATGCCAAGCTGGTCGCGGCGGGCCACCGGGATGGAGGCATGCGTCATGACGGCGGGATGGTTGACCAGGCTTTCGACGCCGCCGAGCGATTCGGCCAGGGTAAACAGTTCGGTCTTCTCGCAAAAACGTTTGGCCGCCTCGAAGCCGCCCTTGAGCACGATCGAGACGATGCCGCCGAAGCCGGACATCTGGCGCTGCGCCAGTGCGTGCTGCGGGTGCGAGGCCAGGCCGGGGTAGATCACCTTTTCGATCGCGGGGTGGGTTTCCAGCCATTGCGCCAGCGCCAGGGCGTTCTCGCAATGTGCGCGCATGCGCAGCGGCAAGGTCTTGAGGCCGCGCAAGGCGAGGAAACTGTCGAACGGCCCCTGCACGCCGCCGATGGAGTTCTGCAGGAAGGCCAGTTGCTCGGCCAGTTCGGCGTTGTCGCCGACCACCGCGATGCCGCCGACCATGTCCGAGTGGCCGTTGAGGTACTTGGTGGCCGAGTGCACCACGATGTCGGCGCCCAGGCCGAGCGGGCGTTGCAGCATCGGCGAGGCGAAGGTGTTGTCGACCACGATCAGCAGCCCGTGCTTGCGCGCGATCGCGGCGATGGCGGCGATATCGACCAGCTTGAGCATCGGGTTGGTCGGGGTTTCGATCCACACCATCTTGGTGTCGGGACGGATCGCGGCTTCGAAGGCGGCCGCATCGGTCAGGTCGACGAAGCTGAAATCCAGGCCGGCGGTGCGGCGACGCACCCGCTCGAACAGGCGGAAGGTGCCGCCATACAGGTCGTCCATCGCCACCACGTGGCTGCCGGCGTCCAGCAGCTCCATCACCGTGGAGGTGGCGGCCATGCCGGAGGCGAACGCGAACGCACGCGTGCCGCCTTCCAGCGACGCGACGCAGCGCTCATACGCAAAGCGCGTGGGGTTGTGGGTACGCGAATACTCGAAGCCCTGATGCTCGCCCGGGCTGGACTGCGCATAGGTGGACGTCGCGTAGATCGGCGGCATCACCGCCCCGGTGCTGGGGTCCGGCGACTGCCCTCCATGGATCGCCAACGTAGCGAGCGAGAGTTCGCGCTCGCCATCGTGGCTGGGTGTGGTGCGATTGGACATGGAGGTTCCCGGAAAAAGTGGCGGATTGTAGCAAGCAGGTCTGAATGGCCGGTGCCGCGCGTCCCATCCGGGCGCGCGGCCAGCTGCGGTCACTGCACGCGGCGGCGCAGGTAGTTGAGCAGGTCGATGCGGGTGATCAGGCCGAGGAACTGGTTGCCGTCCATGACGATGGCGACCTGGCCGCGGTCGAACACCGGCAGCAGCGCCTCGATCGGCGAGGCGACATCCAGGCGATCGAGCTTGCTGACCATGGCAGTGGAGATCGGGTCGCGGAAGCGTGCCTCGTCGCCGTACACATGCAGCAGCACGTCGCTCTCGTCGACGATGCCGACCAACTCCCCGTCATCGATGACCGGCAGCTGCGAGACGTCGTACAGCTTCATGCGCTGGTAGGCAGTGGTCAGCAGGTCCTTCGGCCCGACCACCACGGTGTCGCGCTTGTTGTACGGGCGCAGGATCAGGTCGCGCAGGTCGCCGTGCTGCGGGCGCTCCAGGAAGCCGTTGTCCAGCATCCAGTAGTCGTTGTACATCTTGGACAGGTACTTGTTGCCGGTATCGCAGACGAATACCAGCACGCGCTTGGGCGTGGTCTGCTCACGGCAATACTTCAGCGCAGCGGCCAGCAGGGTGCCGGTGGACGAGCCGCCGAGGATGCCCTCCTTGGCCAGCAGCTCGCGCGCGGTGTGGAAGCTTTCCGCGTCGGTGATCGAATAGGCCTTCTTGACTCGCGAAAAATCGGAAATGTCCGGCAGGAAGTCCTCGCCGATGCCTTCGACCAGCCAGCTGCCGGATTTCTCGCTGACCGCGCCCTCTTCGATGTACTGGGTCAGGATCGAGCCGACCGGGTCGGCCAGCACCAGCTCGGTGTGCGGCGAGGCAGTGGCGAAGGCGCGCGACAGGCCGGTCATGGTGCCGGAGCTGCCGCAGCCGAACACGATCGCATCCAGATCGTTGTCCATCTGCGCCAGGATCTCAGGGCCGGTGCCGAATTCGTGCGCGGCCGGGTTATCCGGGTTGCCGAACTGGTTGATGAAGTAGGCGCCCGGGGTCTCGGTGGCGATCTTGGCGGCCAGGTCCTGGTAGTACTCCGGGTGGCCCTTGGCCACGTCCGACCGGGTCAGCACCACCTGGGCGCCCATGGCCTTGAGGTTGAAGATCTTCTCGCGACTCATCTTGTCCGGTACCACCAGGATCAACCGGTAGCCCTTCTGCTGGGCGACCAGTGCCAGACCCAGGCCGGTGTTGCCGGCGGTGCCTTCGACCAGGGTCGCGCCCGGGGTGAGGTCGCCACGCTGTTCGGCCGCCTCGATCATCGACAGGCCGATGCGGTCCTTGATCGATCCGCCGGGGTTGGCCGCCTCCAGCTTGAGGAACAGCTCGCAGACGCCGGTGTCCAGGTGCTGTGCCTTGACGATCGGCGTGTTGCCGATCAGTTCGAGTACGGAGGAATGGATCGCCATCGGAATATCGTCACTGCGTCGCGCGGGGCTTGGCCGCCCATTATCCGACGAACGGCTGGGGAATGCTCATTCAGACTGGAACCGATCGCGCCGGCCCGTGAACGGGCGGGCTCAGCCAGCGCTGCGCCGCTACCACCGGCATGAGTGCGCGGCCGCCAGGCGGGCATCGCGCCCTGCCGCCAGGCGCGTGACACGGGTTGCGCAAATAAAGACGCGGACGGTGGCAAGCCGACGAGGAGGCCGCCACCGCCCGCGGCGGTGAACTTGTTCTAGCGGTGGGGAAGGATCAGTGGGTGAGCTGGTCGTACATCCGGGTGAGCTTTTCTTTCGCCTGCAACTTCTCGCGCTTCATCTGGCCCAAGGTCACGTCGTCGATGGGGAGCACCCCGAGTTCGGCATCCATGCATTTCTTGTTCAAGAGCTTGTGGCGTTGGTACAGCTGCTTGAACTCGGGATCGGACTTGACCAATGCGTCGATTTCGGTCTGCGGTTGCCCTTCGAACATGGCGTTACCTCCTTCACTTGAAACACTTAAAACAAGAACGCCCCGGCCGCGGGCGGCACGGGGCGCTGCTTGGGGATGGAAGACTCGCGGATCACAATGGCAAGCGCACTGGCGGAACCAAAAAGCTGTCCACCGAATTGCATTGATGCGTGCCCTTGCGTCACTGGCCCGGCCCTCCGTACTTCCAGGCAGCGGAGTGCTGCCCGGGAGTACGACCCTACGCCGGTCGCGGAGGGGGTTCAAGGCCAGAACGGCTGCTTTTGCCGTTCCCTGCCTCAATCAGTGACCGCGGTTCAACCGGGCGTCATGCCCGGGTTAAAAGACCTTAACTTCCAACCACTTGCATTACGGCGCGACAACCACCTCGGCAGCGCGCGTCTTGCTGGCGGCGGCCTTGGTGCCATTGACCTGCAGCCGTGCGCTGGCGACACCGGCAGCCACCAAGGCGTCGCGCACCGCTTCGGCCCGCTTCTTGGCGGTGGCCGCATCGCTGTCGTAGCCGACGATGCTGACCCGGCCTTTCTTGCCGATGTTCAGATACTCGGCCAGTGCCTTGGCCTGCCCCGCGGCATCGCCGGACAGCGCGGCCTTGCCACCGAAGGCGCCACTACCCAGCGAAAACACTTCGCCGCGGCTGTCGAACTTGGCGGACGGCAACTTGGCCCCGGCCACCAGCTCGGCTTCTTCATGCGCCAGTTGCACCGCTTTCTGCTGGGCCGCATTGAGCTTGGCGGTCTGCTTGCCGGCCACGCTGGTCAGCGCCAGCTCGGCGTCCTGACGGGCCAGGGTCTCCTGTTCGGCCGCCTGCCGCATGCGCTCGGCCTCTTCGGCCTGGATCTGCGCCTGCACGCGCAGACGCTCGGCTTCCTGGCGCGCGCGCGAGGCGTCGCGGCGGCTGGCTTCGATCAGCAGGTCGTTGCGGGTACCTTCCAGCCGATCCAGCTCGCGCCGCGCCAGTGCGGTGCGGGCGGTGAGTTCGGCGATTTCGACCCGGCGGTCGGCCAAAAACACCAGCTCGTCGCGGTCGCGCCGCTTGGCCTCGGCCAGCGCCGCCACGCTCTGCTGCGCCTGCAGCCGCTCGAAGCGGGCCAGTTCATTGGTCTGCGGGTCGTTCTGCAGCGCGGCCAGGCGCCGGTTGAGCGCGTCGGCCTGCGGGTCGTCCTTGGCCGCCATTGCCAGCGACGGCAGGGTGCCCAGGCTCAGTACGCCCAGATAGAGAAGCGGACGCAGTTTCATCGGCCGGCCTCCCCGGTGTTGAGGCTGTTCTGCAGTTGCGCCACTTCCTTGCGCCGCTGTTCCAGCTGGGCGGTGACCACCGCCTCTTCGCTGCGCGCCTTGGCCAGATCGGCGTCGGCCGCTGCGCGCAAGGCGATCTGTGGCACCTGCTTGCGCTGGCGCTTGTCCAGTTGAGCCTGCTGGGCCTGCATCAGTTCCTGGCGGGCCAGATTGACCAGATCGGGTGCGTACTGGTCGGCATCGGCCTGGGTGGCGCGTTGCACCGCCTGTTCGGCGGCGGTGAGCTCCGGTGCCACCTGGGCGGCAGCAGGAGAGGAAAGAACCATGAAACAGGCGATGCCATACAGGGATCGCCGCAAGTATGCGAAGCTAGCCGTCATTAGGGGAGCCGTAGCGAGAAGTCTCGAGCACGGCCATTGTCGGAAGCCTGCGGCGGACTTGCAACGAGACGCTGCCGTTTGTTGGGGAACCATTGCGCATGGATATCGGCTACTTCCTGAAGCTGATGACCGAAAAGAATGCCTCGGACATGTTCTTGACCACCGGCGCACCGGTGTACATCAAGATCGAAGGCAAGCTCTACCCGCTCGGCAATACGGGGTTGCCGCCGGGAATGGTCAAGAAAATCGCTTATTCATTGATGGACGAAGGCCAGGTACCGCAGTTCGAGCGCGAGCTGGAGCTCAACATGGCCATCGCCCTGTCCGACGCCGGGCGCTTCCGCGTGAACGTGTTCAAGCAGCGCGGCGAGGTGGGCATGGTGATCCGCGCCATCCGCAGCCGGATCCCCAGCATCGAAGAGCTCAACCTGCCGCAGGTGCTCAAGGACGTCATCATGACCCCGCGCGGGCTGGTGCTGGTGGTCGGCTCGACCGGCTCGGGCAAGTCGACCTCGCTGGCCTCGATGATCGACCACCGCAACAGCACCACCACCGGGCACATCCTCACCATCGAGGACCCGATCGAATATCTGCACAAGCACAAGATGTCGATCGTGAACCAGCGCGAGGTGGGCCTGGACACGCACGCCTTCCAGAGCGCGCTGAAGAACGCGATGCGCGAGGCGCCGGACGTGATCCTGATCGGCGAGATCCTGGATGCCGAGACGATGGAGGCGGCGATCGCCTTCGCCGAGACCGGCCACCTGTGCCTGGCGACGCTGCACTCCAACAATGCCGACCAGACCATCGAGCGCATCCTCAATTTCTTCCCCGAGAGCGCGCACAAGAACGTGCTGATGAACCTGGCGCTGAACCTGCGCGCCGTGGTGTCGCTGCGCCTGGTCAAGGGCGTGGACGGACGCCGCCGGCCGGCGACCGAAGTGCTGCTCAACACGCCGATGATCCGCGACCTGCTGCGCCGTGGCCAGGTGCACGAGGTCAAGCAGGCGATGGAGGAATCGCTTGAAGAAGGCATGCAGACCTTCGACCAATGCCTGTTCCGCATGGTCAAGTCCGGCGAAATCGAGCAGGAGGAAGCGCTGCGCGCGGCCGACTCGCGCGATGGCCTGGCGCTGAAGTTCCGCCTGTCCGAGGGCGGTTCCGGCGAGCACGACCCGTACGCGGATTACGAAACGGCAGCAGCGCCGAAGATCAGCCACGGCTTTATCTGATCATCGGCAGGCGCGCGGTGTTGCCGCGCACCTGCCCGGCGCGGCGGATTGCGCAGGGCCGTTGCCGGCGTACGAGCGGTGCGCACGGTTGGGACAGCGCAGCGGCTAGCTCCGATCAACCCATGAGTGCCGCCGAGCGCGGCCGGTGCCCAGTGCGCGGAGATAGCGCGCCCGCCTGCGTGCCGCCCAGCCAGCCGACAACCGCTCGCTACCGGTACCTGCCCTGCCGGGGCTGCGATTCAACGCGGATGTGCCCCCGCACCAGGCAAAGGCCTGCCGCCGATCAGGCCGGCACCGCGTCGGCCTGCATTTCCGGCCGCGCCGCCGCGAATGCCGGCAATGCCAGGCAGGCCTGTTCGATACGTTCCAGGATCGGATACGCCACCAGATCGACGTCGAAACGGCGCGCGTTGTAGAGCTGCGGGATCAGCAGGCAATCGGCCAGGCCCGGCGTGTCGCCGTGGCAGAACGTGCCGGTATGCGGATCACCGGACAACTGCGCTTCCAGCGCCGCAAAACCGCGCTGCATCCAGTGCCGCGTCCATTGCTGGCGCTGCGCGGCATCCAGCTGCCATTCGCGCTCGAAAAACTGGGTGACGCGCAGGTTGTTGAGCGGATGCACGTCGCAGGCGATCACCTGCGCCAGGGCGCGCACGCGGGCGCGCGCGGCCGGCGCGGCGGGCAGCAGCCGTGCGCTGTCCGGGAACGCCTCTTCCAGATACTCCAGGATCGCCAGCGACTGCGGAATCACCACCGCGCCGTGCCGCAACGTGGGCACCAGTTCCTGCGGGTTGAGCTGCGCGTAGGCTGGTGCATGCTGCTCGCCGCCGTCGCGCACCAGATGCACCGGATGCGCGAGGTAGGCCAGTGCCTTCAGGTGCAGGCCGATGCGCACGCGATACGCGGCGCTGGAGCGCCAGTACGAGAACAGTTCCAGTGGCGCGCTCATGCCCGGCCTCGCAGGCAGTGTTGTGCAGACGCCCTTGCCGATGTCATGGCAGCGGCTGACGTTCGACCCGCTGTTCGATCGCACCGAAGATGCTGGCGCCATCGGCAGCGAACATCTCGATCCGCACCACGTCGCCGAAGGACAGGAACGGCGTGCTCGGGGTGCCGTCGCGCAGGGTTTCCACCACGCGCTGCTCGGCAAAGCACGAGGCGCCCAGCGTGGTGTCCTGGTTGGCGATGGTGCCGGAGCCGACGATGGTGCCGGCCGAGAGCGGCCGCGTCCTGGCCGCGTGGGCGATCAGCTGGGCGAAGTCGAACTGCATGTCGTTGCCGGCTTCCGGAGCGCCGAACCAGGCGCCATTGACGTGGGTGACCAGCGGCAGGTGCACCTTGTTGTCGCGCCATGCCTCGTCCAGTTCATCCACGGTGACGAACACCGGCGACAGCGCCGAGCGCGGTTTGGATTGCACGAAGCCAAAGCCCTTGGCGAGCTCGGCCGGGATCAGATTGCGCAGCGACACGTCGTTGACCAGGCCGACCAGCTGGATATGCGCGGCGGCCTGCTCGGGCGAGGCGCCCATCGGCACATCGTCGGTGATCACCACCAGCTCGGCTTCCAGATCGATGCCGTGGTCTTCGCTGATCACCTTGATGGCATCGCGCGGGCCGTAGAACCCGGCGCTGGTGGCCTGGTACATCAGCGGGTCGGTGTAGAAGCTTTCCGGCACCTCGGCATTGCGCGCACGGCGCACGCGCTCCACGTGCGGCAGGTAGGCGCTGCCGTCGACGAACTCGTAGGCGCGCGGCAACGGTGCGGCCAGCGCCTGCAGATCCAGATCGAACACGCCATCGGCGCTGCCCTCGTTGAGCGAGGCCGACAAGGCATTCAGGCGCGGCGCGACATTGCTCCAGTCTTCCAGCGCGCGCTGCAGCGTGGGCGCGATGCCGGTGGCGCGGACCGCGGTGCGCAGGTCGCGCGCGACCACGATCAGGCAGCCATCGCGGCCGCCCTCCTTCAGGGAACCTAGCTTCATGACCGTCCTGTGCTGTGGCTGATCGGTCGATTGTACGGCCTGTTGCAACAGTGGTTGCAACTGAAACAACTGACCCGTAGCCCAACCGATGAACTCGCCTTTTGTGCAGCGCGCCAAACGCGCGTACACTGGCGCGGTCTGCATGCGGCCGTCCGTTTCCCTTAGGGACAGCCGGCGAGGCCAGGATCGATCGATCCGCTCGCCCGCCCCACCCGACGCCTTTCGTGGTGCCGACAAACCCATCGCGTCTTGATTGGGTTGTTCCACCATCTCGCAGCGCGGTTCACGGGAACGCTCCGAGCCTCACTTTTTTGCATCTGCAATGCGTTTGCGCTCCGGGCCTGGCCTGGCGGCGACGCTTTACTTGGAGCTTCCTGATGTCTTTTGAATCCCTGGGCCTGGCGCCCTTCCTGCTGCGCGCGTTGGCCGAGCAGGGCTACGAAACCCCCACTGCGATCCAGCAGCAGGCCATCCCGCTGGTGTTGGCAGGGCATGACCTGCTGGCCGGCGCACAGACCGGTACCGGCAAGACCGCCGCGTTCGGCCTGCCGTTGCTGCAGCACCTGGGCACCTCGCCGCAGCCGGTCAACGGCCCGCGCAAGCCGCGCGCGCTGATCCTGACCCCCACCCGCGAGCTGGCCACCCAGGTGCACGACAGCCTGCGCGGTTACAGCAAGTACCTGCGCATCCCGAGCGCGGTGATCTACGGCGGCGTGGGCATGGGCAACCAGCTCGACACCCTGCGTCGCGGCGTGGACCTGCTGATCGCCTGCCCGGGCCGGCTGATCGACCATATCGAGCGCCGCAGCGTGGATCTGTCCGGTATCGAAGTGCTGATCCTGGACGAAGCCGATCGCATGCTCGACATGGGCTTCCTGCCGTCGATCAAGCGCATCCTGACCAAGCTGCCGCGCCAGGACCGTCAGACCCTGCTGTTCTCGGCGACGTTCGAAGAGAACATCAAGCAGCTGGCGCTGGAGTTCATGCGCAACCCGATGCAGATCCAGGTCACCCCGAGCAACACCGTGGCCGAGAGCATCACCCACCGCGTGCACCCGGTCGATGGCGCGCGCAAGCGCGACCTGCTGCTGCACCTGCTGGCGCAGGACAGCCGCGAGCAGACCCTGGTGTTCGCCCGCACCAAGCACGGCAGCGACAAGCTGGCGCTGTTCCTGGAAAAGTCCGGCATCAAGACCGCGGCGATCCATGGCAACAAGAGCCAGGGCCAACGCATGCGCGCGCTGAGCGACTTCAAGGCCGGCCGCGTGACCGTGCTGGTGGCCACCGATATCGCCGCGCGCGGCATCGACATCGACCAGCTGCCCAAGGTCATCAACTACGACCTGCCGATGGTGGCCGAGGATTACGTGCACCGCATCGGCCGCACCGGCCGTAACGGTTCCACCGGCGAGGCGATCTCGCTGGTGGCGCAGGACGAAGCCAAGCTGCTGCGCCAGATCGTGCGCATGCTGGGCCGCGACGTGGAAATCCGCGACGTGCCGGGTTACGAGCCGCAGACCCCGATCCGTTGGGGCAACAGCGCGCCGGGCCGTGCCGAGCAGCCGGGTGGCGATCGCGCCCCGCGCAAGAGCCACGCCCGTCGTCCGCATGGCGATGCACCGCGTCAGGCGCATGCGCATGCCGGCCCGAAGAAGCCGGGCGGCCAGCGCAGCAGCGGTCCGCGTCAGGCCGGTGTTGCCGCCGGTGCCGGCGCAGGCCGTCGCGATGGTGGCCGTGGCGGTCAGCGTCCGGGCGGCACGCGCTGACGCCGGAGCGCCGGTACGACCGGCGCCCAGGTCTGCGTTGAACTGAAAGAAAAAGCCGCCCTTCGGGGCGGCTTTTTTGTGCGCGTCGTGCAGCCGATGCACGCTGGGGTGCGAACAGGACTGCGCGTAGACCCCCAACGCAGCCCGTCACATCCCTAGCCTTCGATCAGCGCCGTATTGCGATCGATCGCCTCGCGATACCGATCCAGCACCGCGGCGGTCTGCACGATGTAGGCGCTCAGATCCTCCCAGCGCCGGTCTTCCAGCGCTTCGCGGATGCCGGGCAAGGTCTTGACCTCGTATCCGGTGGCCAGGCCGGGCGCGTAGATCAGGTTCCGGTACCACGGCCGCCCCGGCAGACCGCCTTCGGCCAGCAGGGTCTGGTCGATGCGCTGCAGCGAGGCATTGAGCTTGCCGCGCACACGTGCATCCAACCCGCCGCCGCGCGATGCCAGCGCATCGTCATAGCGCCTGGCGCTGGTTTGTAGGCGGGTAGTGGCCTGATCCAGTGCGGCAAAGTCGATCTGCGGCACTGCGGCTTTCGGCTCGGGGGCGCGTTGCGGCCGGTTCGGGTTATCGATGGCGGCATAGGCACCGGCCTGCAACAACTCGGCCTGGGTGCGGGCGGCAGTGCGGTCGCTGTCGGCCTGCTGCTTGAGCTCCTGCGCGTAGCCGGCCACCGCATCGGCGAAGTCGCCGAAGCGTTGCGGCAACACCGGCGCGTTGGCGACGCGCAGCACCGTGCGGCCGACCGTCTGCGACAGCAGCGGCAGATAGCTGAAATCCGGGTCGATATAGCGCGCGAAATAATCGTAGGAGTCGTACAGCGAGTGATAGACACCGCTGCCGCCGCCCTGCCCGCCATAGCCCAGATCCAGCGTGGTCAGCCCCAGATGCTGCAGGAACGGGCTGTAGTCGCTGCCCGAGCCCAGCGCCTTCAGCGGCACGTCGCCGCCGGCCGCGAGCTGCTTGGCAATGTCTTTTTGCGCCGGCTTGGCGGTGGGCGCCAGCGCATCGATGCGGGCACGGGCACGTTGCCGTTCGAGCACGCTCACGCCGCTGTCGGGGTCGCGTAGATCCGCCGCCACGCCGTTGACCAGGCGTTGCAGCGCGTGGCTGCCGCCGGCATTGAGAAAGCCGCGCCCGTTGCCGTCGGTGTTGACGTACAGCACCGCCTTGCGGCGCAGTTCGTCGGCGTGCTGTTCGGCCCATTCGGTGGAGCCGAGCAGGCCGGCCTCCTCGCCGTCCCAACTGGCGTAGACGAGCGTGCGCTTGGGGCGCTGCCCCTGCCTGGCCAGCTCACCGATCGCCTTGGCTTCGGCCAGCAAGGCGGTGGTGCCCGAGAGCGGATCGGCCGCACCGAACACCCAGCCGTCGCGGTGATTGCCGCGCACCACCCACTGGTCCGGATACTCGCTGCCACGCAGGGTGGCGATGACGTTGTAGATGGTCTTGCTGCCCCACTCCGCATCCACCTCGAGATGCACGCGCGCGGTGTCGTCGCCGCCGATGCGGTAGGTGATCGGCAGCGCGCCGCGCCAGTCCTCCGGTGCCACCGGCCCGCCCAGCGCGGCCAGCAAGGGCTGCGCATCGCCCCAACTGATCGGCAGGGTCGGGATCTTCAACACGCTGCCGGCCTGGTCGATCTTCAGGCGTTTGGCGCCCTTGCTGGCGCCGACGCCCGGGGTCAGCGGATCGCCGGGATAGATCGCGAAATTGGCAATCGAGCCGCGTTGTACGCTCCATTGGTTGCGCGCCGGGCCATCCGGATACGCCCGATCCTGGAAGTAACCGTCGTCGCGCGGATCGGAATAGATGATCGCGCCGATCGCGCCATGCTCCTGCGCCAAGCGCGGCTTGAGCCCGCGCCAACCCTTGCCGTAGCGGGCGATGACGATCTTGCCGCGCACATCCACGCCGTTGCGCGCCAGCGCTTCGTAGTCTTCGGCGATGCCGTAATTGACGTAGACCAAATCGCCGGTGACATCGCCGTTGCCGCCGTAGATCACATACGGCGGCAGCACGTTCTCGGTCTGGGTGGAGGTGCTGTCGCCCGGCAGCGGCGGCTCCTTCAGACGCGCGACATACGGCTTGGGGCCGAGCAATTCCAGCTGCGAGCTCCTGGGCGAGGGCCACAGCACCTCGAAGGTTTCGATGCGCGCATCCCAACCGTAGCCGCGCAGGCGGTTTTGCAGATCGCGGGCGTTCTCCAGGTTATGCGGCGCGCCAACGTGATTGGGCGCCGATGCCCATTGCTTCAACCAGCCGCGATAATCGGCGTCCTTCAGGCCACTATCGAAACGCGCTTCCAGCGCGCGCTGCGCCTGTGCGGCAGCGGCGTCATAACCCGGCAGCGCGACGGGTTGGGCCGCAGGTTGGGCAGCGAGGGAAGGTGCGACAAAGGCCAGGGCGAGCAGCCAGGCATGCGGCGAAGACGTCATCGGAGTTCCTTGGAAAGTGTCCGGGGGCGAACGGCGATTGGGTTGAGACAGCACGCTGGAGCACGCACGCACCATCGCACGGGCGTGCATGGGCGGTGCGTATTCCGATCAGAATCGATAATCCAGGCCCACGGTGAAGTAACGCCCGCGCAGGTCGTACTGGGTAAAGTCGTAAGGCGCACGAATGCCCGGGAACGAGGCATCGACCGGCGGCTGCTTGTCGGCCAGGTTCTCGATCTTGGCGTACAGGGTCAGCTTGTCGATGCCGGTGTAACCCAGATACAGGTCGAACTGGTTGTAGTCGCCCACGCGCGACTGCACGGCACTGGCCGCGGCGCTGGCCTTCTGGTCGTAGCCGCCGGTGTAGTACCAGGTCAGTGCGGCGCTGACGGTGCCCAGGCTCCAGTCCAGCGTGGTGGTGGCCTTGTTGCGTGGCAGCGACGGGCCGAGATTGCTGCCGGCGTAATCCTGCAACGGGCCACCGACCACGGTGGGGCGGCGGTAATCGCGCACATGGGTGTAGGCGGTATTGAGGCCGAAGTTGCCGGCTGCCTCGGTGCGCCAGCGCTGACGCAGTTCGACATCGACTCCCGAGGTCGTCAGCTCGCTGAGGTTCTGGTAGCGGTTGTACACCGCCACCAGCGTGCCGCGCTCGTTGCGGATCACGTCGGCCGGGTCGTTGTTCTGCACGATGGTGGCGTTGTTGCCGGTGCCGACCAGGTTCTCCAGTTCGATCTTGTACCAGTCCACGCTCAGGCTGGTGTCGGCCCACGGCGACAGCACCACGCCCAGGTTGTAGCTGCGCGTGCGCTCGGGTTCGAGCGCTGTGTTGCCGACGGTGAAGAAGGTCGGGTTCTGGCGCGAGCCCGGCACGTCCGGATCGAACGGGTCGACCACCGAGCCGTAGGAGATGTTGGTGCTGGCCGCATTCTCCGACAACGACGGTGCGCGAAAGCCGCGCGAGGCGGCCGCGCGCACCAGCACGGCGTCCAGCGGCTGCCAGCGCAGGCTGGCCTTGGGCGAAAACGCCTCGCCGAAATCGCTGTAGTGATCGCCGCGCCCGGCCAGTTGCAGTTCCAGCGATCGCAGCAGCGGCAGGTTGACCTCGGCATACAGCGCCGACACCCTGCGCTCGCCATCCACCGCGGCAATCGCGGGGCGGATCTGCAGGCCCTGGTCGATCTGCCAGGGATTGCGCGAGACCAGTTCCTCCTGCCGCCACTCGGCACCGGCCGCGAACCCGGCGCTGCCGGCCGGCAGCTCGAACAGGTTGCCGGACACCTTGGCATCGACGCCGCGCAGCGTCGATTGCGCCGGGCGCAGCGTGCTGAGGTTGATGCCGTCGATCACCGACTGCGGCGTGGAGGACGGGTCGAGCAGGTTGTAGCTGCCGTCGGCCAGCGCCTGCGCCAGCGTGAAGCGGTTGGCGAAGCCACCGGATACGGTTTCGTGCTCGCTGCTGCGTGCGGCGAACGCAGCCGCCTCCCAATCCCAGCGTTCGGTCTTGCCGCGCACACCACCGAGAAAGCGGTAGGACTGCGAGCGATTGGTTTTGACCGTCTGGCCCAGGTCGAAGAAGGTGTATTCGATCGGCACCGCGGCGCCGTACGGGTTATATGGGCTGGAGGCCGGCAGCAGGTTGGACACCGGCTCGGCCAGCCCGCTGCTGGCGTTCAAGGCGAAGCGGCCGCCTTCCAGGGTGAAGTACGGGCTGGAGCCGAAGATCGACACGCCCTTGACCTCGCTGTAGAGCGCCTCGCCGAACGCCTCGACATTGTCGCTGAGCCGGAAGGTGGCATTGGTGTAGGCCTGATAGCGCTTGGTCGAGGGAATCAGCGTGGTGAACGGGGCCTGGTTGAAGCCGCAGGTGTCGCCGGCCAGGCCGTCGATCGGCGCGCTGGCGGTGAGTACGGTGCCGGTGGGGCAGTTGCCTTGCGCATCCAGCATCGGCACCGAGCGGCCGCCGACCAGGTAGCGCGCGCCCTTGGCCGACCAGCCGTTCCAGCGCCCGCCAGGCAGGTCGGTGTAGATGCCCGAGCGAGTCAGCGCGCGCTGATCCTGATCCAGCCGGTCGCGGTTGTAGGCGTCGAAACTGAAAAGGATGTTGTAGCCGTCGCGGTCAAGATCGCCGATGCCGCCGATGAACTTAGCGCGCTGGGTATCCATGCCGCCCTGATCGGAGGTGCCGCCGCTCAAGCCCAGCTCTGCGCCCTGGAAATCCTGCCGGGTGATGATGTTGACCACGCCGGCCACCGCGTCGGAGCCGTACACGGCAGAGGCGCCATCCTTGAGCACTTCGATGCGCTCCACTGCCACAAGCGGCAATGCGTTGAGGTTGACGAAGGTGTCGCCCAGGCCATTGGCGGGAAAGCCGTAGTTGGCCAGGCGGCGTCCGTTGAGCAGCACCAGGGTGTTCTTCTGCGACAGCCCGCGCAGGCCGATGCCCGCCGAGCCGGACGCCCAGCCGTTGTTGGTGGTTTCGTTGGTGGCGTTGCCGGTGTTGGCCGAGATCGAGCGCAGCGCGTCGGCCACGGTGACCTTGCCGGACTGCTCCAGCTGCTGGCGGTCGATCACCTGCACCGGGTTCGGGCCTTCGCTGTCGGTGCGCTTGATATTGGAGCCGGTGACGCTGACGGTGGCCAGGGTCTTGCCCGTGTCGGGTGTCGCGTCGTCGGCATGGGCAAGGGGAATCAGCGCCGACAGAACGGCAGCAGACAGCAGATAAGGCATCGGGCGCTTCACGCACGGCATCCATGAATGGGGGTTTTGCAGTGGGCCATGCGCAATCGATTAACAAAAATTACAGATCTGCATAGAGATATGACGCGCGGTGACACACGCCGCTGGCCGGACGCAGTAAGACGCGCGTCGGACTTTGTGCGGGCGACCGGGTGCGGCGCTCCGGCGCAACGCGACCAACCCCGTGTTGCGGGTGCCACGCCAGGGCGCAGAGACGCTGTGTCGCCGTGATCGGGTCAGCCCGGCAGGCACCGGCGCACTTACAATGGCGCGCATGGATATCTTCAAAGTCTTTACGCTCGAAGCCGCGCACCGGCTTCCCAATGTGCCGCCCGGCCACAAGTGCGCCCGCCTGCACGGGCATTCGTTCCGGGTCGAGCTGCATGTCAGCGGCGAACCCGGCGCCGAGACCGGCTGGATCATGGATTTCGGCGACATCAAGGCCGCCTTCCAACCGATCTACGACCGCCTGGACCACCACTACCTCAATGACATCGAGGGGCTGGAAAACCCGACCAGCGAGCGGCTGGCGATCTGGATCTGGAACCAGCTCAAGCCGGCGCTGCCACAGCTGAGCGAGATCGTGGTGCATGAAACCTGCACCTCCGGCTGCCGCTATCGCGGCTGATCGCGCAGCGCAGTCGTGTGACGCAAGGCCGCCTCCAGGGCGGCCTCGCCGTTTCTACGGCACGGGTAATGAATTGATTTAAAAAGGCTTTTGAGACGGTTTCGGAAATTTTCAGCAAACGTGTTGCATCGCAGCAATATCCGCGTATGCTGCAACGCAACAACGGTCACAGCCTTCCCCAAGGGGTTCGCAATGTCGGCGCAGTTCGAAAACGGCTTCAACAGCTTTGCCTCTGCAGCGGCACGCGCCAACCAGTTGGCGATGGAACACGCGGAAAACGCGTTTGGCCTGCAGCTGAAGACGCTCGAACGCAACGTCAGTGCGACCACCAGCTTCTTCGGTGAGTTTGCCCAGGCCCGCGACCTTGGCGCCTACCAGACGCTCTGGCCGAAGGGGCTGCAACTGGCCCGCGACAACCTGGAACGGCTGGCCTCGGTGAATCAGGAAGTGGTTGGACTGGGATTGAAGGCATCCGATGCGCTCGGCCAACTGGCCAAGCAGCAGTTCGAGGCCAACAGCGAGCAGGCCGCCAAAAGCAAGACCCGGCGCACGTAAGCGCCGACAAAAAATTCAGCGTCTTTGCATGGGTCCCTCCCCCCATGCAATCCGGCCCGACAGATCCCTCCCTCTGTCGGGCTTTTTTATTGTCTGCGCATTGCGCGCGCTGCCACTCCGACCAGGTGGTATCGCGGCACGGCGCAGGGTGCACTGGAAACGCCGGGACGCAGGGCGAGCGCCCGGCAGCGCGCAAGGCTGGGATGGCATCTGGCGATCCGCGTCGCAGTGACGCGGCCGCCAGACCGCCAACATCACTCAGACCGGCACGTGCAGCCCCAGCGACTGCGCCGCGGCATCGGCGCCCGGCCGCCAGCCGATCCGGCCCCAGCACGGCATCGCCAGGCGCTGGCGCAGCATGCCGATGTTCTCCTCGATGCGCTCCATCTGCGGGTCGACCTCGTTGGCGATCCAGCCGATGCAGTCCAGCCCGTCGGCAGCGATCGCCGCGGCGGTCAGGCGCGCGTGATTGATGCAGCCCAGCCGGATGCCGACCACCAGCACCACGGGCAGCTTGAGCGCACGCACCAGATCGGCCTGGTCCAGATCGGCGCTCAATGGCGCAGCCCAGCCGCCGACACCTTCCACCACCACCACCTCGGCCTGCGCGCGCAATTGCGCGAAGGCCTGGACGATCGGCTCCAGCGACAGGGTCACGCCGACATCGGCGGCGGCCAGTTCCGGCGCCAGCGGTGCCGGCAAGGCATAGGGATTGAGGGTGGCGTAATCGGGTTGCGGGGCGCTGGCGGCCTGCAGCGCCAGCGCGTCCTCGTTGCGCCAGCCCTGCGGCGTGTGCTCGCAACCGCTGGCCACCGGCTTCATGCCGACCGCCGTGTGGCCCTGTCTGCGCAGTGCGTGCAGCAGCGCGGTGCTGGCCATGGTCTTGCCGATGCCGGTGTCGGTGCCGGTGACATACAACGCCGGAAGCTGCATGCGTCTGTTCCTGCGGCCGCGCCGCGGTTGCCGTGGGGGCGCGCAGCATAGCGTGCGGATCCGAACGCGCGGCTGAGTCGCAATGCCGCTGCGGATGGCCGCTGCTAAACTTCGGCCATGTTCGCAACCTCTTCGCTGACCGGCAGCAAGCCGGAACAATACGCCCAGCTCACCGCCCAGGCCCAGGCCCTGGTGCATGGCGAGCCGGACCGGATCGCCAATGCCGCCAACCTGGCCGCACTGATCTTCAATGCGTTGCCGTCGCTCAACTGGGCCGGCTTCTATTTCTACGACGGCCGCGAGCTGGTGGTGGGGCCGTTCCAGGGCTTGCCGGCCTGCGTGCGCATTCCGCTGGACAAGGGCGTGTGCGGCGCGGCTGCCAGCACCCGGCAGAGTCAGCGCATTGCCGACGTGGATGCCTTCCCCGGGCATATCGCCTGCGATTCGGCCTCGCGCTCGGAGCTGGTGATTCCGCTGGTCAGGGGCGATGCGCTGATCGGCGTGCTGGATCTGGACAGCCCGGAGCTGGATCGCTTCGACGCCGACGATCAGCGCGGCCTGGAAGCCATTGCCCAGGTCTTCGTCGGCGCGCTGACGTGACCACCGAACGGCTGCGCAACATCGGCCCGAAAAGTGCGGCGTGGCTGCGCCAGGTCGGCCTGCGCACGCAGCAGGATCTGCAGGCGGTGGGCGCGGTGGGCGCATTCGTCAAAGTGCGCCGCGCCGGCTTCAAGCCCAGCCTCAACCTGCTGTATTCGCTGGAAGGCGCGTTGACCGACTGCCATTGGCAGGACGTGCCGGAAGCGCGCCGGCATGCCTTGCTGGCCGAATACGAGGCAGCCAGTGCGCTGTTGCCGGTGCGCGGGCGCGCGGTCGGTGGACCGGTGGAAACCGTGCACTACGCACGCGCCGACAACGACGATACGCACGGTGAGATAGGCGAAGCAGACGACGAGACTGCGGACCAGAGCGACACGCGCGACGATTGAGTGCCTGCGCCGAGGTGTCACCGCTGCATGCGTGCGGCATCAACACTGCGATCCGCAGCAGCGTGCTTGTCGAGCGGGTTTTCCTCGAGCGCCTGCTTGATGGGACGTCATCGACGCGTCGCTGCATCCCGCAACGTTGGCGCAAGCGATGCGCCCAACGTCTGGCCATGGCTGAGGCCTGGCAGCGGTTGATAGTCGGCGGTAAGGCCGGGTAACGACGACAACAGCGCGACGAGGCGTCGGGCGGCCTGTGGATCTGCGCGCGGCCGCCCCGGGCGATCCGGTTTTGCCTTGTTCGCCGATGGTGCGCCCTCGCCTGCCATCAGCGTCAGCCGACGCCTGGATGGCTGCGTGCCCGCCGAACGCTCCCGTGCATGGTCGACCACACGCTGCGCCTGCTGGACGACAAATCCATCGCCCCACCACAGCGACGGGTCGACCGCGACGTAGTGCTGGAATAGCTGCGGCTGCGTCAGCAACACCTGCAGCACGAACAATCCGCCATACGAATGGCCCCACAGCGTCTGCCGCTGACGGTCCACCGCCACGCGCGCTTCCACCTGCGGGCGGATGGCTGTTGCGATCAGCTGCGCGAACGCCGCCGCACCGCCGGTTCTGCGCTGCGGATCGAGTGGATCGGTTTCCACCCGCCCGTCGCTATGGCGCGCAGGCGTGTAGTCCAGGCTGCGCCCCACCGCATCGATGCGCAATGCGCTGTCGTCGGCGATGAACACCAGCACCGGCGCATCGCCGTGGGTGGTCAGGCTGTCGAGCAGGCGCTCATCCAGCTCCATCAGCGCGGCATTGCCATCCAGCAGATACACCACCGGATGTCCCGCAGCCGGCGGCGCAGCTTTGGGGGTGGCGATGCGCACGCGGTAATGGCGCTGGCCATCGGCCGAATCCAGGCGCAACGCGCTGAAGACATACGAGGCACTGGGACGATCGGCGACGGTGCTGCCGATCGTGCGGCTCAGGTCCGGCTGTGCGAACGCCGGCACAGCGCCGGCGATCCACATCAGCGCAGCGGCACACGCAAGCCGCCAACGATGCTGTCGGGTCATTGCACTCTCCTGTTGCGGCGCGCACGTTCGCGCGCGGCGCCGCATCGCTGTCAGAAACCGAAACTCAGGCTCGCCCAAAACGCACGACCGGGTTCGTTGTAGGTGGCTGCACCCGCCGCGCCGCCGGTGTTGTTGGTGCCTTCGCGGAACAGACGGGTGTCGAACAGATTGTCCACACCGACGCCCACGCTGACCTTGCGGGTGATCCGGTAACGCGCACTGACACCCCACAGGTCATAGGGGTCGCGCGTGTCGGGCGCGATGGCGCCGCCGCTGGTGCTCGATTGCGTGGCCGACTCCTGCTTGCCGTAGAAGGTCCCGGTGAGCAGCAGCGACAAGGCCTGGGTCGGCTGCCAATCCAGCGTGGTGTTGACGGTGTATTCCGGGATCACCGACAGCGGTTGATCGGTCACGGTGTTCTTGTTCTCGATCATGTAGGTGACATTGGTGTTCCACTTCAGCTCGCGGCCCTGCTCGCCCAACAGCGGCAACGTGAGATTACCTTCCACGCCCTGCACGATCGCTTCCGATGCATTGGTCCACTGGAACACCTGCCCGCGCCGGTCGACGGTGATACCGACCGGCGTCATGCCGGCGACGATCTTGTTGTCGTAGGCGTTATGGAAGTACGTCAGCGAGGCGTGGTGACCGGTTTGCGGTGCCCACTCGATGCCGATCTCCTTGTTGATGCTGGTCTCCGGATCGAGGTTGTCGTTGCCCTGGATATAGCAGCCCGAACCAAGATTGGGGAACAGCACCGGGCAGCCATTGCCGCGTGTGTAATACAGATAATTGGCGTTGGACTGATACAGGTTGGGCGCCTTGAAGGCGCGCGCGATGCCGCCCTTGAGCAACCAGTCGTCGCTGAGTTTGTACTGCACGTTGAGGCTGGGGCTGAGGTTGTTGCCAAACTGGCTGTGGTGATCCAGCCGCACACCGGGCGTCAGCGTCAGCCGCTCGCTGACATAGATGTTGTCTTCCAGATACACCGCGCTGAGCGTGGCCTCGCTGCGTGGGCTGCGCGTGCCGTTGGCAAGACCGGGAAAGCCGCCGCCGGCGCTCACCGTCTGCGACATCGAATACGCATCGCTGAGGCGGCTCTGGCGGCGCTCGAAACCCAGCGTCAGCACCTGCTCGGCCCAGGCCTGCAACGGCATGTTGAACTCGCCGTCGATGTTGAGGTTGTCGAGCGTGGCGGTGGAATTGAGCAGGCTGGCGGCAATGGAGCCTTCGGGGCCGCCGGCCAGGCCTTCGTTAAGGCGGGTATTGTCGGTGCCTTCATAGGCGGCGGTGAGGCGCGAGGTACCGAGCGCCCAGGTGCCGCGATGGGTCAGCGAGGCGGTGCGGCGGATCATGGTGTTGGTTTCGCTGCCGAACAGTGCGCCCAGATCGGCACCGGCCAGGCCATCGGCGCTGACCGCACGATCACCGGCGTACAGATTGCCCTGGCGGCTGAAGCCGGCATCGAGTTCGATCACCTGGCCTTCCATCGGATCCCAGCGCAGCAGGCCGTTGATGTCCTTGTTGCGCACGCCCTCGCGCCCGGCCGGCGGCACCGCGGCGGCACTGCTGGCAAAGCGGCGATTGAGCTCCAGCGAATCCGGATCGGTCTTGTTGAGGTTTCCATACAGGCGGAACGAGAACGTGTCGCTCAGCGGCCCGCTGAGCTGGAAGCCGGCACGCTGGCCACCGCCTTCGGCACTGTGCTGCGGCACCAGGCCGAACACCGTCATCGAACCGGTCAGGTCGCCGGTCGGCTTCTTGGTGATGATGTTGACCACACCGCCGGAGGCACCGGAGCCGTAACGTGCTGCGGCCGGGCCGCGCAGCACTTCGATACGCTCCACCGCTTCGGCCGGCACCCAGTTGGTGTCGCCGCGCGTATTGCGCTCGCCGCTGCGGCCCATGCGCACCGCATCGCGCGATCCCACCGGCTTGCCGTCGACCAGGATCAGCGTGTTTTCCGGGCCCATGCCGCGCAGATCGATCTGGCGGTTGTTGCCGTACTGGCCGGAGGCGCTGTTGCCGGTGAGGTTGACGCCAGGCATGGTGCGCAGCAACTGCGACAGATCGTTGACCGGTGGGCGCCGTTCGATGTCTTCGGCGGTGATCACCGATGACCCCAAGGCCTGGCGTGCGATCTGCGCGGCGGTGACGTGCACGGTGTCCAGCGACTGTGGCTCGGCTGCAACCTCTTCGGCCGATGCGCTGCAGATGCAGCTGCCGCAACCGAGAGCAATGGCCAGCACCAGCTGACGGTGGGACAACACGGGACGACGTGCAGGCGCAGACATCCATGACCGGCGTGATGCGGACATTCTCAAACCTCTCGACAGGAGATGGACCTCTGGCGACGGCTTGAGGTGACACGATGGGGGTGATGCATGCAGCGCCGCGCACGACGTGCATGCGCGGCGCTGACGCAGTCAAACTTGTCCGCGCATTCTACACAGATGCGATTCATTCTCAAATCGAAACGCTGCGCTTTCATGGCCACACGCGGGCATTGCCGCTTCCGGCAGCGCAGACGTCACCAATGACGCACACCGGTGGGGAACTGTACGCGTTAGCTGGCCGACGATGCGGCCAGCGTGCGAAAGGCCTTCATTCAAGGCGACAAACGCAGCCAGCCGATGGTGGTATTGGTTGCCGCGCCGCGGTGTGGACGATGCCTGCATCCGCGCTGGCAACACTGCGCGTCTTACTTCAACGTCAGCAATTGCCGCATGTCATCGATGATGGCCACGGCACCGGCGCTCTGCACATCGAAGCCGCGCAGATAGCCATAACGCACCATCGCCAGCGGCATTGCCGCGGCGTCTGCAGCCGCCGCGTCGGTGGCCGAATCGCCGACCATCAGGCATTGCTGCGGTGTGCGCCCGAACTGTTTGGCCAGGTGCAGCAGCGGCGCTGCATCGGGTTTGCGCTGCGGAAGCGAATCGCCACCGAGCACGCTGCTGAAATGCGCAGCGATGCCCAGGTGCTCGAGCAGCGGCGCGATGAAGCGCGCTGGCTTGTTGGTGCACAGCGCCAGCGTGGCGCCGGCCTCGCGCAGGCCGGCCAATGCCTCGGCAACACCGGGATACAGCTGCGGGTTGTGCAGCAGGCTGGCCTGGTAGTGGCGCATCATCAGCGGCATCTCGGTATCGGCATCGTGGGTGCCGCCGGCTTCGCGCAAGGCGGTGGCGAGCAGCACGTGCACGCCTTCGCCGATCCAGCTGCGGATCGTCGCCTCGCTGAACTGCTGCAGCCCGAGTTCCTGCAAGGTGGCATTGAGCGCTTCGGCGATATTGGGTGCGCTGTCCACCAGCGTGCCATCCAGGTCGAAGATCACCAGCGGATACGGAAACATGCGCACAGTCTCGTTGGGGGAGCGGCCTGCAGTGTACGAGCTGCGGGATTCAGGGCGCGTCACCGTGGCGCGATGCGAACGGCCGATGCCAGCGTCGATGCCTGCATGGGTGCAGTCATCGCTGCATGCACCGCACGCCGCAGCCGCGGTGCAGCAGCCATGCCGCCACGCACTCAGTGCGCCGGCGGCATGTCGCCAAATAACTCGCCCTGCACCGCGCCCTCTTCCGCGTCGCTGAAACCGCTCAATCCCACCCCGACCAGGCGATAGCGCGTGTCGTCGGGCAACTCCACGCGCCGGGTCAGCGCCAGCGCGATCTCCGCCAATGCCTCCAGCGAAGCCGGTGGCTGATCTGGCGTGTACGAGCGGGTCAGGATGCGGAAGTTGGAGGTCTTCAACTTGAGGACCACGGTGCGCCCGATGCGCTCGGTGCGGCGCGTGGCCAGCCAGGTCTTTTCGGCCAGGCGCAGGATGTGCGGATCCAGTGCCTCCAGCGCGATGTCCTCGCTGAAGGTATCTTCCGAGGACACCGATTGCACCTCCTGATCCGGCTCGACCGGGCGCTCGTCGATGCCGCGTGCGCGGCGGTACAGGCTCTGCCCGAAGCTGCCGAAATGTGCTTGCAGCTCTTCCAGGGGACGCAGCCGCAGATCGCTGACGGTGACGATCCCCAACGCCGCCAACTTGCCATCCATCACCTTGCCCACGCCGGGAATGCGGTTGACCGGCAGCGGCAGCAGGAACGCATCGACACGACTGGGCGCGATGACGAACTGCCCGTCGGGCTTGCGCCAGTCCGAGGCGATCTTGGCCAGGAACTTGTTCGGTGCGATGCCGGCCGATGCGGTGAGCTGGGTTTCCTCGCGGATCTGGCTGCGGATCAGTTGCGCGATTTCGGTGGCCAGCTGCATGCCGGTCTTGGCTTGCGTGACATCCAGATAGGCCTCGTCCAGGGACAGCGGCTCGACCAGATCGGTGTGGCGATGGAAGATCTCGCGCACCTGCCGCGACACCGCCTTGTAGCGCGCAAAATCCGGCGGCACGAATACCGCATCCGGACACAGGCGCTCGGCACGCAGCGCCGGCATGGCCGAACGGATGCCATAGGTGCGCGCTTCGTACGAGGCCGCGCACACCACCGAGCGCGCACCGCGCCAGGCCACCACCACCGGCTTGCCGCGCAGCGATGGATCGTCACGTTGCTCCACGGACGCGTAGAACGCATCCATGTCCACGTGCACGATCTTGCGCATCAAGCTGGCATCTCTCCGAAAACGTCGGGCCATGATAAATCAGCCGCGTCTCACGTCTTGCGCCGCGCCATCGCGCAAGCCCGGGCGCGAACGGACGCGAGCGCTGGCGGAACGCTCTGCTGCGTCTGTCCGGGTGCCGATCCACGCCGAGCAGGCATGCCTGACCGCGTTCCGCTGAATGCCGTCATCCGCGTTGGATCCTGTCTGCCACGCATGCTTGCCGCACTGCGCAACCGGCTGAAAACAGCACGCATGCGTACGGATAAAACGTTTGATTGAACCGCGCGCCCTCATGCACCCTTGCCGGCCTCGCCTTTCGCTTCTTGCAGGAAACGTTCGTCATGACTCGTCAAAGTGCGTACTCGCGCGACCAATTGCTGGCCAGCGCGCGCGGGGAATTGTTCGGAGCCGACAGTGCTCGCCTGCCCAACGACCCGATGCTGATGTTCGACCGCATCACCGAGATCAACGACAGCGGCGGCGCGCATGGCAAGGGCCTGATCCGCGCAGAACTCGACGTGCGCCCGGACCTGTGGTTCTTCGGCTGCCACTTCATCGACGACCCGGTGATGCCCGGCTGCCTGGGCCTGGACGCGATGTGGCAGCTGACCGGCTTCTTCCTCACCTGGATCGGCGCAACGGGCCGCGGCCGCGCACTGGGCTGCGGCGAGGTCAAGTTCACCGGCCAGGTGTTGCCGAGCGCGAAATTGGTCAGTTACGAAATCGATATCAGCCGCGTGATCAACCGCAAGCTGGTGATGGCCCAGTCCGATGCACGCATGCTGGTGGACGGGCGCGAAATCTACACGGCCAACGATCTGCGCGTGGGCATGTTCACTTCAACGGAGAATTTCTGATGCGTCGCGTCGTCGTCACCGGAATGGGCATCACTTCCTGCCTGGGCAATGATCTGGACACCGTCTCCAGCGCCTTG
The DNA here is from genome assembly GCF_040202385.2 of Xanthomonas sp. WHRI 6108. NCBI lineage: Bacteria > Pseudomonadati > Pseudomonadota > Gammaproteobacteria > Lysobacterales > Lysobacteraceae > Xanthomonas > Xanthomonas sp. WHRI 6108. The sequence continues at coordinate 4,020,264 of NZ_CP168198.1, forward strand.
CGCGAGAGCCGCTCGGGCATCACCGCATTGCCCGATCATGCCGACGCCGGCCTGCGCAGCCAGGTCGGCGGTGCGGTGGCGCTGGATCTGGACAGCCTGATCGACCGCAAGCTCAAACGCTTCATGGGCGATGCCTCGGCCTATGCCTACCTGGCGATGCGCGATGCGATCGCCGATGCCGGACTGGATGCCGAGCAGGTCAGCGACCTGCGCACCGGCCTGATTGCCGGCTCCGGTGGCGGGTCCAGCCAGTGGCAGGTGGAAACCGCCGATCTGCTGCGCAACCGTGGCGTGCGCAAGGTCGGCCCGTACATGGTGCCGCGCACGATGTGTTCGTCGGTCTCCGCTTCGTTGGCGACCGCGTTCAAGATCCGTGGCCTGAGCTATTCGCTGTCGGCCGCGTGTGCGACCTCGGCGCATTGCATCGGCGCGGCCGCGGACCTGATCCGGCACGGCGCGCAGGATGTGATGTTCGCCGGCGGCGGCGAAGAACTGCACTGGACCATGAGCGTGATGTTCGATGCGATGGGCGCGCTGTCCACCGGCTTCAACGATCGCCCCGCCGTGGCCTCGCGGCCCTACGATGCGCAGCGCGACGGCTTTGTCATCGGCAGCGGCGGCGGCATGCTGGTGCTGGAAGACTATGACCACGCCATCGCGCGTGGCGCACGCATCCATGCCGAACTACTCGGCTATGGCGTGACCTCCGATGGCGCCGACATGGTGGCGCCCAGCGGCGAAGGTGCGGTGCGCTGCATGCACATGGCCATGCAGGGCCTGACGCAGCCGATCGACTACCTCAACACGCACGGCACCTCCACGCCGCTGGGCGATGTGACCGAGCTGGGCGCGGTACGCGAGGTGTTCGGCGACAACATCCCGCCGCTGTCCTCGACCAAGGCGCTGTCCGGCCATTCCTTGGGCGCGGCCAGCGTACACGAGGCGATCTACAGCCTGCTGATGCTGCGCGACGGCTTCATGGCCGGCTCGGCGCATATCGACGAACTCGACCCGCGCGCCGAAGGCTTCCCGATCCTGCGACAGACCCAGGACGCCACGTTGAACACGGTGATGTCCAACAGCTTCGGCTTCGGCGGCACCAACGCGGCGCTGGTGTTCGGCCGGGTGTGAGGGCGCGGCGCCGGGCGCCGCGCGGAATTGGGAATTGGGGATTTGTGCCGAGAGATCGCTCTCGCCACTCCCCAATCCCGATTCCCCACTCCCGGTTCAGCCCGCCATGCCGTTATGCCGCAGCAATGCGTCGATGTTCGGCGCACGCCCACGGAAGGCGCGGAAGTTGTCGGCCGCGCTGCGGCTGCCACCGCGCGACAACACTTCATGACGAAAACGTGCGCCGGTGTCAGCGACCTGTTCGGGCGCCTCTTCGAAGGCGGCGTAGGCATCGGCGCTGAGCACTTCGGCCCACTTGTAGCTGTAGTAACCGGCTGCGTAACCGCCGGCGAAGATATGGCTGAACTGGTGCGGGAAGCGATTCCATGCCGGCGGGCGGTTGACCGCCACCTCGTCGCGCACGCGCTCGATCAGCTGCAGCACGTTGTCCTGGGTCGGGTCGAAGCTGCTGTGCAGCTGCATGTCGAACAACGCAAATTCCAGCTGGCGCACGGTGAACATGCCGCTCTGGAAATTGCGTGCGGCCAGCAGCCGGTCGAACAGGTTGCGCGGCAGCGGCTCGCCGGTCTGCACGTGCGCGGTCATCGCCTGCACGCGCTCCCATTCCCAGCAGAAGTTCTCCATGAACTGGCTCGGCAGTTCCACCGCGTCCCATTCCACGCCGTTGATGCCGGCCACGCCCAACTCGCCGATGCGCGTCAGCAACTGATGCAGGCCGTGGCCCATTTCATGGAACAGCGTGGTGACCTCGCCATGCCGGAACGTGGCCGGCGTATCGCCACTGCCACGGCCGAAGTTGCACACCAGATACACCAGCGGCGTCTGCACGCCGTTGGCGGTGTCGCGGCGGTTGCGGCAATCGTCCATCCACGCACCGCCACGCTTGCCTTCGCGCGCGTACAGGTCCAGATAGAACTGACCGACCAGCTCGCCCTGCGCATCTTCCAGACGATAGAAGCGCACATCCGCATGCCAGACCGGCGCGCGATCGGGCTTGACGGTCAGGCCGTACAGGCTGTGGATCACATCGAACAGACCGGCCAGCACCTTGGGCTCGGTGAAGTACTGCTTCACCTCCTGCTCGGAGAAGCTATAGCGCGCCTGCTTGAGTTTCTCGGAGGCGTAGGCCAGATCCCAAGCCTGCAGTTCGTCCAGGCCAAGTTCGTCGCGGGCGAAGGCTTCGAGCTCGGCACGGTCGCGTTGCGCATACGGCCTGGCGCGCACTGCCAGATCGCGCAGGAAGCCCATCACTTCATCCGGGCTTTGCGCCATCTTGGTGGCGACCGAATACTCCGCGTAACTGGCAAAGCCGAGCAGCTGCGCCAGTTCGGCGCGCAGGGCCAGGATACGATCGATATTGGCGCTATTGTCCAGCGCGGCATCGCCGAACTCGGAGGCGCGCTCGGCGTTGGCGCGATACAGCCGCGCGCGCAGCTCACGATTGTCCGCATCGGTCTGCACCGGCAGATAGCACGGCATCTGCAAGGTCAGCTTCCAGCCCGGCATGCCGTCCTTTTCCGCAGCCGCGCGTGCAGCGGCGACCACCTCGGCCGGCAAACCAGACAGCTCGGTTGCGTCCTCGCTCACGTACGACCATGCATCGGTGGCATCGAGCACGTTCTGCGAAAACTTGGCGGCCAGTGCGGACAGTTCTTCCTGGACCTGCGCAAACCGCGCCTTGGACGCGTCATCGAGCTCGGCACCGCCGAGGCGGAAATCGCGCAGCGCGTTCTCCAGCACCTTGCGCCGCGCGGCGTCGTAGTGCGCCGCTTCCGGCGCTTCGGCCAGCGCCTTGTACTGCGCATACAGCGCCAGGTTCTGCGCCAGCGCACTGCCGAAGCGGCTGAGCTTGGGCAGATTGCTGTTGTAGGCCTCGCGCAGTTCCGGCGTATTGACCACCGCCTGCAGATGGCCGACCTGGCCCCAGGCACGCCACAGCCGCTCGGTAGCATCGTCCAGCGGCACCACGAAGCTGTCCCAGCTGACCGGGCTGACCTGCTCGGCCGCTTTCACCGCGGCCTCGGCCTCGGCCAGCAGTTGATCGATTGCCGGGCCCACGTGTTCTGGGCGGATCGCATCGAAGGACGGCAGTCCGGACAGGTCGAGCAGCGGGTTGGTCATGGGGCGCTCCGGCGATGGACTGGATCAGGAATCAGGGCGAGGGGTGGCAGACGCTGCCAGAGGCAGCGGTTTTGCCAGCAGCTGATCGGATATGGCGGTCATTCCAGCGCCGCACAAGGCAGCGCAGGCAAGTCGCCGCCGTTGACGGCGATGGCAATGGCCGCATCGCTGTCGGTGACGTCGATGTCGCGCGCCACGTACCAGGCCGGGTCGTAATAGCTGTGCGCATAGCGCTCGCCGGCATCGCACAGGATGGTGACGATGGAGCCGCTGCGGCCGGCCTGGCGCATGCGCTGGGCGGCCTGCAGCACGCCGACGAAGTTGGTGCCGGTGGAGCCACCGACGCGGCGGCCGAGCGTGGCGCTGACATGGCGCATGGCGGCCAGGCTCAGGGCGTCGGGCACCTTGATCATCACGTCCACGCAGCTGGCGATGAAGCTGGACTCCACCCGCGGGCGGCCGATGCCTTCGATGCGCGAGCCGCCGGTGATGGCCAGCTCCTTGGGGCACTGCCCGTCCACCGCGCGGCAATAGCCGTCGAAGAACACCGACACTTCCGGGTCGGCGCAGAGGATGCGGGTGGCGTGGCGCCGGTAGCGCACATAGCGGCCGAGCGTGGCGCTGGTGCCGCCGGTGCCGGGGCTGCAGACGATCCAGTCGGGAATCGGATGCGGCTCCTCGGCCAGCTGCTTGAAGATCGATTCGGCGATGTTGTTGTTGGCGCGCCAGTCGGTGGCGCGCTCGGCGTAGGTGAACTGGTCCATGAAATGACCGCCGGTCTCACGCGCCAGCTGGTGCGAGGCGCTGTCCAGATCGCAGGCACGCTCGACCAGATGGCAGCGGCCGCCCTGGAATTGAATCGCGGCGATCTTTTCCGGCGAGGTCGAAGCCGGCATCACCGCGATGAAGGGCACCCCCAGCAGCCGCGCGAAGTAGGCCTCGGAGATGGCGGTCGAGCCACTGGAGGCCTCGATCACCGGCCGCCCGGCCCGCAGCCAGCCGTTGGTCAGCGCGTACAGGAACAGCGAGCGCGCCAGCCGGTGCTTGAGGCTGCCGGTCGGGTGGCTGGACTCGTCCTTGAAATACAGGTCGATGCCCGGAAAACCCGGCAGGTCCATCGGAATCAGATGGGTGTCGGCCGAACGGTTGAAATCGGCCTCGATCTTCTGGATGGCGGCGGCCACCCACTGGCGCTGCGACATGGCAGGACTGTGCGGCGAAGGAAGCGCCAATTCTACCGCTGCCGGGCGCGCGGCCACGGCGGTCGGGTCATCGGGCGGACAGCTGGGAGCCGGTGCTATGCTCGTCGCACCTGACCGCCCGCCCTGACTGCCCGTGCTGCGTTGCCTGCTCCGTCTGCTGCTGTGCCTGTGCCTGGTTGCCAATACGGCCACCGGCGCGTGGGCGTCGGTGGGCATGGCGCTGCCGGGGATGGCGTCGGCCGGGACGGTTGCGGCCGCGTCGATGGCGCACGCGCCCATGCCGGCCGCGATGCCGTGCCATGCCGACATGCCGCCGCCCGCTGCGGCGCATACCCCCGATAAAACCCAGCACGCGCACGCGGCCGACTGCTGCAAGCTGGGTAGCTGCGACTGCCTGCAGCACTGCAGCCTCGCCTTGCTGACCCTACCTGCGGTGCCCGCCGGCCTGCCTGGCCGCGCCACCCTTCCTGCCACCCTGGCCGAAGGGCGCGGCAGCCCGGTGCCCGAACAACCGGTTCGACCTCCCATCGCCTGAGCGCTGACGGCCTTGGCCGTCATCGGGCCCGCGCGCTTGCTGCGCGGGGTTTATAAGCGATGCGATGCGTCCGCCTTCATCGGTGGGCTGCAGCGGAGATGTCATGTCTTTCGATCCCAATTGTTTCGATCCACCCTCCAACGGCGGCCTGAGCCGACGCCGCTTCGTTCAGGGCATGGCCCTGGGCGGTGTTGCCGCCGCCGGCGGCCTGTGGCGCAGCGATGCGCGTGCGTCCAACCCGATGAGCACGCCGGTCCTGCGCGGCAGCAGCCAGTCGCTGCAGATCGGCCGCATGCCGGTCAATCTCACCGGGCACCGCCGCCCCGCCATCACCGTCAACCAGAGCCTGCCGGCCCCCACGCTGCGCTGGCGCGAAGGCGACACGGTCAGCGTGCGCGTGCGCAACGCGCTGGCCGACCAACCCACCTCGGTGCACTGGCACGGCCTGTTGCTGCCGGCCAACATGGACGGCGTGCCGGGGATGAGTTTCGACGGCATCGCGCCGGGCCAGGAGTACCACTACCGCTTCACGCTGCGCCAGTCCGGCACCTACTGGTATCACAGCCATTCGATGTTTCAGGAACAGGCCGGCCTGTACGGCGCGATCGTCATCGACCCGCTGACACCGCCGCCGTATCGGCACGATCGCGAGCATGTGGTGCTGCTCTCGGACTGGACCGACCTGGACCCCGCCGCGCTGTTCCGGCGGCTCAAGCAGATGCCCAGCCACGACAATTACGCGCAGCGCACGGTGGGCGATTTCCTGCGCGATGCGCGCGACGACGGCCTGCGCGCAACGCTGGCCGACCGCGGCATGTGGGGGCGCATGCGCATGACCCCGACCGACCTGTCCGACGTCAACGCCAACACCTACACCTACCTGCTCAACGGCGTCGCCCCGGCCGGCAACTGGACCGGCCTGTTCAGGCCAGGCGAAAAGGTACTGCTGCGTTTCATCAACGGCTCGTCGATGACCTACTTCGACATCCGTATCCCCGGCCTGCGCATGACCGTGGTGGCCGCCGACGGCCAGTACGTGCATCCGGTCAGCGTGGACGAGCTGCGCATTGCGGCGGCCGAGACCTTCGACGTGCTTGTCGAGCCCATCGGCCAGGACGCGTTTACCTTGTTCGCGCAGGACATGGGCCGCACCGGATTCGCCTGCGGCACGCTGGCGGTGCGGCATGGGCTGCAGGCACCGATTCCCGCGCTGGATCCGCGCGCGATCCTCACCATGCAGGACATGGGGCACGGCGATGGCATGGCGCATGCAGGTCACGCCATGCACGGCGCCGACACGCCGCACAGCGACCCGCATGCGGCACACGCGATGGCCATGCCGATGCCAGCCGCACAGATGCACGGGCATGCAAGCGGCGATGCGCAGCGCAAGACACCGCACCACCCTGCCAGCGAAGACGGCAACCCGCTGATCGACATGCGCAGCAATGCCACTTCACCGCGCCTGGACGATCCCGGGGTTGGCCTGCGCGACAACGGCCGCCGGGTGCTGCGCTACGCCGACCTGCACAGCATGTTCGAGGATCCGGATGGACGCGAGCCCGGGCGCGAGATCGAACTGCATCTGACCGGGCATATGGAAAAATTCGCCTGGTCGTTCGACGGCATCGCCTTCGCCTCGGCAGAGACCTTGCGGCTGCAGTACGGCGAGCGGCTGCGCATCGTACTGGTCAACGACACCATGATGCAGCACCCCATCCACCTGCACGGCATGTGGAGCGATCTGGAAGACGCCGATGGTAATTTCCAGGTGCGCAAGCACACCATCGACATGCCGCCCGGCACACGCCGCAGCTATCGCGTCCGCGCCGATGCGCTGGGCCGCTGGGCCTACCACTGCCATCTGCTGTACCACATGGAAGCGGGCATGATGCGCGAAGTGCGGGTGGAGGCATGAGTACGCTACGGACGCAATACATGACGCTGCTCGCACTGCTGCTGAGCGCATCGGCCACTGCACAGGAGCATCAGCATGCGGCGATGGAGTCATCCGCGCATGCCGACGGCGCACATGCAATGCAGATAGCCGACCAGGCAACGGCGGCCCAGCCGCAGACATCCATCGCAACGGAGGCATCGCCGCCATCCGTGCAGCAGAGCGCAGAGGCGATGCAAATGGAGCATGCGCAGATGCAGCACGCGCAGCACTCCAGCACTGCATCGGCAAACGCTGCTGACAGCACGCCTGCGCAACGCCCGGTACAGGCCGACGTTTCGGCAGCGCCGACATCGATGCACCACGCAGGCATGCAGCACGCCGATGTCCAGCACGCCGCACACCAGACCTCTGCAAATCCACAACTGGACCACGCCCGGCAATCACAGGCAGACAGCGACCACGATGCAATGGAGCACGCATCGATGGATCATGCGTCGATGCAGCACGGGCAACAGCATGGGGCGATGGATCACTCCGACATGGAGCACGCGCCGCATGCCGAAGCGGTGACGCAAACGCCGGCATCGCCCGGCACCGGCGCACTGCCACGTACGCCGATCCCCGAGCCCACTGCCGAGGAGATCGCGGCGGCATTCGCCCCCTTGCAGCACCATGCGATGCACGCGCCAGGCATCAATCACTACGTGTTGCTCGATCGACTGGAAGCCTTCGACACCACGCGCGGCAGTGGCCAGGACTGGGAAGCGCGCGCCTGGATCGGCGGCGATATCGACCGGCTCTGGTTGCGCAGCGAAGGCGAGCGGCAGGACGGGCGCACGCAGGCCGCATCGGTGGAGGCGTTCTATGGCCACGCCATCTCGCCATGGTGGGACCTGCTGGTCGGCGCACGTCAGGACATCGGAGCGGGTGAGCAGCGCAGTTGGGCCGCCTTCGGCGTGCAGGGCCTGGCGCCCTACAAGTTCGAGACCGAAGCCACGCTCTATGTCGGCAGCGGCAGCCGTGCCGCGCTGCGACTGGAGGGCGAATACGAGGTGCTGCTCACCAATCGGCTGATCCTGCAGCCGCGCGTGGAAGCCGATATCGCCCTCACCGACGATGACCGGCGCGGCGTTGGCAGCGGGCTGGAGCAGGTCGAGGTGGGCCTGCGGCTGCGCTACGAAATCACCCGCCGCTTCGCCCCCTACATCGGCTGGGTGCACAGCCGCAGTTTCGGCGACACCGCCCGCCGCGCCGCGATCGACGATGAGCCTGCACGCGACAGCCGGTTTGTTGCCGGCCTGCGCATCTGGTTCTGAAGACAACCGCTGTGCGCATGGGCCTGACCGTTCGTATTCGGATGCAGGCCCATGCCACGGCCTTGAACAGCACAGTTCGTGCCGCCGCGCGCGATCAATCAGATAGCGGCGCGGCCAGACCGCCGACGCGCACGGTGCAGACATGCCGACAACCATTGCCCCGCTAACATCCACCTCCAGTGCAGCCTGACTTGCCCCCGCATTCCATCGAGGAGACCGCAATGCCTTTGACCGACCTGCAACACGTCCCCGGCGCCAGCGCCGCACCTGCCGACACTGCCGGTTTCGTGTTCAACCACACCATGCTGCGCGTCAAGGATGCGCAGCGTTCGCTGGATTTCTACACGCGCGTGCTGGGCTTCCGCTTGCTGGACGCACGTGATTTTCCGGATGCGCAGTTCAGCCTGTACTTCCTGGCCCTGCTGCCCGACGACACCGCCATCCCCGACGACGATGCCGCGCGTCGGCTGTGGATGGCCGGCATCCCCGGCGTGCTCGAACTCACCCACAACCACGGCACCGAAACCCAGGACGGCCCGGTCTACCACGACGGCAACAGCGACCCGCGCGGCTTTGGCCACATCTGCATCTCGGTGCCCGACATCCACGCCGCTTGCGTACGTTTCGACAGCCTCAACGTGCCGTACCAGAAACGCCTGGAAGACGGCCGCATGAAGCACCTGGCCTTCATCAAGGACCCGGACGGCTACTGGGTGGAGATCATTTCCAATACGCCGCTGGCGTAACCCATAACAAAATGCCCGGGGTTCCCGGGCATTTTTGTTTCAGGCACATGCGCTGTCGGTACTTCGCTTTCGAGCACGGTATATCGGCAGAGAACGCCCACACAATTGGATGCGCGTAGCGCACTTCCAGCGGCTAACGCAACCTAGCGTGCGGTCATCAGGTGGGCGCGGACGGCGCTCTCAGAACCGGAACGTACGAGTGGTACATGCCGATGCCGAGCACCGGCCGCGCCCGCCTGACGGCGGCGCAGTAGTTTTGGTAGCCACTCCTAGATGCAGGCGCCATCCTGCAGCATCACGCGTTGCCTCAATTGGAGGTGGCAACTGCCTCTCTATCCGGGAACCACTGCGGTAACTGCTCGGCAAATTTCGCGGCGCATTCCTCGCTGTAGGCCTGTGCGGCCTGCTTGACCAGCGCGTAGTCGTTTGCCTCCCACTCCTCGAGCGATGCGGTGCGCGGTGTGGGCGCGCAGTCCAGATTGACCGGACTCGCCTTGCGCTTCAACAGTCCGGAGCGTTCACCGCCGATCGTCACCGCGTAGCGCAACTCGTAGGGCGACTTGGTATCGGCCAGGCTCTGGTAGACGAGCAGCCAGTCGGACATCAGGACCTGCAGCGGAAACGGTTCCGCCGGCAGTGCTGCCGGATGCCCGGTGAAGTAGCTCTTCAGGCGCGCATTGACCGCATCGCGCTGCAGTTGATAGCCGGGATTGCCCACGCCCTCCATCTTCTCGCCTTTCAGCTGCCCCTTGCCGAAGGCCGACACTGCGACGCCGCGTGTGAACAGGCTGGTGGCGATCTGCAGGCCTACCACTGCCCCGGTGTGCCCGCGCCGCACCACGCGCAACATTTCGTCGCCGTTGGGCAGGCCGTTGGACCCCACGCGCATGCTGGCATGCAACGGCAGCTGCAACGCCCAATCCGCCGATGGTGTAATGGCTGCGTCGGTATCGCCCTGCGTCTGTGCGGAGGGCTGTTGCTGTGTCTCGGCGACCAACAGCGTGCCGGCAACTGCAGCCGCGGCATAGGTCGTTGCCGTCGAAAAATCGCCGTTGGCAAATGCGGGCACCACTGCCACCGCCTCGGCGCCACGGGTGGCGGTACAGAACGTGCTGGAGGCACGCATCTGGACTTCATGAAATGCGATGCCGTTGACTTGATGCACGGCCGCATCCTGGCCGTACTGCGCAACCAGCCTGGCAACGATGGCGTCCTGCTCGACAGGCTGCTGGCCGCAGACCTTGGCCGCAGCGATGCGCGACCAGGCGAACTGCAGCGCCGGATCCCACCCCATCGCGTCTTCGCCAACGAAGCCATGGTCGTAGTGATAGGCATAGATGGCCGGGTCGATGTCCTGCAAGGTCATGCCGCCCACACCCGCATAACCGGGCGGCACATCGCTGGCCATTGTGGCGCCGCTCAGCGCCGAGATCGCCACTGCAATTAATGCTTTCATGGATTCCTTCCCCTGGAGAGCGTCGCATTGCGTGTCCCCCACGCAATGCGACATGGCACTGTCAGATCGCGCGGACAGCGATCAACGGCACAGTGCTTTGGTCCATCAGACAACGGTCCGCAGTCGGCTAGAACGCTCAGTTGCGAACTTAGTGTGAGCGCATCATGCGCAATTGGCAGTCGGGGCGGTCCCCACAGCTGTAGGGACCGCCCCGGAAGTGACGCTTATCTACGCATGCAGCAGCCCGCCGTGACTGCGCTGCCACTCGCGCGGCGGGCGCAGCGCCGCAAGCGTGCGGACCAACTCGCGATAGGTGGCGGCCAACTGCGCGAACAGACCCGCATCGCTGTAACGCGTGTCGGCTACTTCGAAATACGCGCCGCGGCCCAACGCGATGAAGTAGTCGACGCTGAGCCGCCGGCGCTGCGCAATCCCGGGAAACAGGCCTGCAATCAGCAGGCATTGATCTCCGATGTCGCGCAATGCATCGGCCCGCAGACTGCCGGTCTGGTCGTGCGCGTGCAACCAGGCCAGGGCCTGCGTGCGCGAAAACAGCTGCGCATCGCGCTGCAGGCGCAGCAACACGAAAACCAGATAATGCTCGCGCGATTCGTCCAGCGGCTGTGCAATCCGCTGCCCCGCCTCACGTACCAACGCCTGCCACAATTCCGCCGGCGCGCCCTGTTTGAAAGACTCGTGCATACGTCCTCCTGCGTGATGGGACCCTCGCAGGAAGCGTATGCATAACCTGGGCCATCGCGTTGGCAGCCGGAGCAGCAGTCTGCCAAGCTTGGGTTGCTGCGGCACCGGCAGCGACCCGGGCACGTTGCGAAACACGCCTCCACGCGGCCACTGGGCGATACCGACGCGGGGCCCCAGCAACGCCACCGATGTCCGCAGGCTGCAGGCAATCGCGACAAAGAAACAGGGCGGGCAGTCGTTGGGCATGCGCACCGAGCCACAGCGCATGCAGGGAGATGCCTCACCCGGCGGCGGCGACGCTGATCGCGGCGAGCGCAGCCCCCTCGATCGGCCGCGCTACTCCACCGTCACCGACTTGGCCAGGTTACGCGGCTTGTCCACATCCGTGCCGCGCGCCAGTGCGGTGTGGTAGGCCAGCAACTGCACCGGGATGGTGTGGATCACCGGCGACAGCACGCCGGCGTGGCGCGGGGTGCGGATCACGTGCACGCCTTCGGACTCGCTGAAGTGGCTGTCCTGATCGGCGAACACGAACAGCTCGCCGCCACGGGCGCGCACTTCCTGCATGTTGGATTTGACCTTCTCCAGCAGCCGATCGTTCGGCGCGATCACCACCACCGGCATCGCCGCGTCCACCAGGGCCAGCGGGCCGTGCTTCAACTCGCCGGCCGGATACGCCTCGGCGTGGATATAGGAGATTTCCTTGAGCTTGAGCGCGCCTTCCAGCGCGATCGGGTAATGCAGGCCGCGGCCGAGAAACAATGCGTTTTCCTTGACCGAAAAACGCTCGGCCCAGGCCATGATCTGCGGCTCCAGATTCAGCGCGTGCTGCACGCTGCCCGGCAGGAAGCGCAGCTGCTCCAGATACTCCGCTTCTTCGGCCTCGCTGATGCGCCCCTGCAACTTGCCCAGCACCATGGTGAGCTGGAACAACACCGCCAGCTGGGTGGTGAACGCCTTTGTCGAGGCCACGCCGATCTCGGCGCCGGCACGTGTGTAGCACACCAGTTCGCTGGCGCGCGGAATCGCGCTTTCGGGCACGTTGCAGATCGACAAGGTGTGCAGGTGCCCCAGCGATTTGGCGTATTTCAACGCCTCCATCGTGTCCAGCGTTTCGCCGGACTGGGAGATGGTGACGATCAGGTGCCTGGGATTGGCGTACGCCGCGCGGTAACGGTATTCGCTGGCGATCTCCACGCTGCACGGCAGCCCGGCGATGGCTTCGATCCAGTAGCGCGCAGTCATGCCGGCGTAGTAGCTGGTGCCGCAGGCCAGGATCTGCACGCCGTCGATGTCGCGCAACACCGCTTCGGCATTGGCGCCGAACAATGACGCAGGGAAGCCCTTGGCATCGATCGCCGCCTCGATGGTATCGGCCAGCGCACGCGGCTGCTCGTGGATCTCCTTCTGCATGAAGTGGCGGAACGGGCCCAGTTCCAACGATGCCAGCGACACGTCCGACAGATGCAGCGGGCGTTCGACCGGGGCGTCGTTGCCATCGAAGATGCGCACGCCATCGCGGCGCAGGTCGGCGGTGTCGCCCTCTTCCAGGAAGATCACCTGGCGGGTGGCCTGCACGATGGCCGAGACATCGGAGGCGACGAAGTTCTCGCCCTCGCCCACGCCGATCAGCAGCGGGCAGCCCATGCGCGCGCAGACGAAGCGCTCCGGTTCGGCCTGGCTCATCACCGCCAGCGCGTAGGCACCGGTGAGCTCCTTGACGGTGCGCTGCAGCGCGGTCAACAGGTCGCCTGCGCTGCCCAGATGGTGATGGATCAGGTGCGCGATCACTTCGGTATCGGTCTGCGACTCGAAGGTGTAGCCCAGCGCGCGCAGCTTCTCCCGCTGCTGTTCGTGGTTTTCGATGATGCCGTTGTGCACCAGTGCCACGCCGTCACTGATGTGCGGGTGCGCATTGGCCTCGGTGACGCCGCCATGGGTGGCCCAGCGGGTGTGGCCGATGCCCAGCGTGGCGCCGAACTGCTCGGCCTGCGCCGCCTGCGCCATCTCCGCCACGCGCCCGGTGCGGCGCACGCGGCGTACCTGCGCGCCATCGAGCACGGCGATGCCGGAGGAATCGTAGCCGCGGTACTCAAGGCGCTTGAGTCCTTCGATCAGGACCGGGACCACATCGCGCCCGGCGATCGCTCCGACAATGCCGCACATAGGACAACCCTTGAGGACGAAGCCGGGCATTTTAGCGTGTCCGCTCTTGTCCGCTGCATGACCATGCCCGGACAGCGTGTCCGCAGCAGTGTCCGCGGACACTGCGGACACTGGCCGCAAACTTCTAAAAGCTAATGCATTCAACGACTTGGAGGTTGGCACACGTCCTGCTTTATCGCAGTGACGCCACCGAGCCAGCCGACCATGATTCGCGATACCTCCGCCCAGGACCAGGTTCTCCGTACACCCGCCCAGAGCGCGCCCTGGCGCCGCTGGCTATGGCCCGGCATCGCGGTGGTCGCCTTGTTGGCCGGTATTGGTTGGGCGGTCACCGCGTGGAGCGCCGGCAGCCGCTCGTTCGATGCCAGCCGGGTGCGGATCGCCACGGTCAGCCAGGGCGACCTGGTGCGCGACATCGCCGCCGACGGGCGCGTCATCGCCGCCAACAGCCCCGTGCTGTATGCCATCTCGGCCGGCACGGTGACGCTGAGCGTGGTGGCCGGCGACGTGGTCAAGCAGGGCCAGGAGCTGGCCCGTATCGACAGCCCGGAGCTGCGCAGCAAGCTGGCGCAGGAGCAGGCCACGCTGGCCGGGCTGGAAGCCGAGTCCAGCCGCGCCGCCCTGGACGCCACCCTGGCCCGCGCCACGGCCAGCAAGCTCACTGACCAGGCCAAGATCGACAAGCAGGCCGCCGCGCGCGACCTGGAGCGCTACCAGCGCGGCTACGATGGCGGCGCGGTGCCGCAGGTGGAGCTGGCCAAGGCGCAGGACACCTTGAAGAAGACCGACATCGACCTGCAGCACGCCCAGCGGGATGCGTCGCTGAAGAGCCAGGGCGCGGACCTGGATTCGCGCAACAAGCGCCTGCTCGCCGACCGCCAGCGCGCGGTGGTGGCCGAGGTGCAGCGCCAGGTCGATGCGCTCACGCTGCTGTCGCCGTTCGATGGCCAGGTCGGCCAGGTGCAGGCGGTGCAGCACACCCAGGTCGCGGCGAACGCGCCGATCCTGGGCGTGGTGGACCTGTCCAAGTTCGAAGTGGAGATCAAGGTGCCGGAAAGTTTTGCGCGCGATCTGGCAATCGGCATGCCGGCGCAGCTCACCAGCGGCAGTGGCGAGCCATTCCCTGGCGCGATCTCGGCGGTGTCGCCGGAAGTGGTCAATGGCGAAGTCACCGCGCGCATCCGCTTTGCCGACAAGCAGCCGCCGGGCCTGCGCCAGAGCCAACGCATGAGCGCACGCGTGGTGATGGACACGCGCCGCAACGTGCTCAAGGTCGAGCGCGGCCCGTTCGTCGAACAGTCCGGCGGCAGCTACGCCTATGTGATGGATGGCAACACCGCGGTGCGCCGTCCGGTGCGCATGGGTGTCAGCAGCCTGGGCGAGGTGCAGGTGCTGTCCGGGCTGCAGGTCGGCGACCGCGTGGTGGTCTCCGGTGCAGACAACTTCGGGGATGCACCGCGCGTCACCGTTCACTAAAGGCGACCAGCACCTGCTGCGCAGCCGTCAGGCTGCTCGCCACGGTTTGTCAGCCACTCTCACTCTCTTTCGCACACACCTTCTTCGTAAAGGAATCGGCAATGCTCAAGATGCAATCGGTCTCCAAGGTCTTCCGCACCCAACAGGTGGAAACGCACGCGCTGCGCTCGCTGGACCTGCATGTGCGCGAAGGCGAATTCGTTGCGGTCACCGGCCCCTCCGGCTCGGGCAAGACCACCTTCCTCAACCTGGCCGGGCTGCTGGAGACCTTCACCAGCGGGCAGTACCTGCTCGACGGCGAAGACGTCAGCCACCTGTCCGACGACGCGCGTTCGCGCCTGCGCAACCGCAAGATCGGTTTCATCTTTCAGGGCTTCAATCTGATTCCCGATCTCAACCTGTTCGACAACGTCGATGTGCCGCTGCGCTATCGCGGCATGGCCGCGGCCGAGCGCAAGCAGCGCATCGAAGAAGCCTTGACCAAGGTCGGCCTGGGCTCGCGCTTGAAGCACTACCCCACCGAGCTGTCCGGTGGTCAGCAGCAGCGTGCGGCCATCGCGCGTGCGCTGGCCGGCAGCCCGCGCCTGTTGCTGGCCGACGAACCCACCGGCAACCTCGACTCGCAGATGGCACGCGGGGTGATGGAACTGCTGGAAGAGATCAACAGCCAGGGCACCACCATCGTCATGGTCACCCACGACCCGGAACTGGCCGCACGTGCGCAGCGCAACGTGCATATCGTCGACGGCCAGGCCACCGATCTGGAACGCAACCCCGCCCTGATGCGCGCGCGCGACAGCACCGCCACCCTGGCCGAGTAAGAGGCACATCCCATGTTCGGCTACTACCTCAATCTTGCCTTACGCAGCTTCCGCCGCAACAAGGTGCTCACCGCGCTGATGGTGCTGGCCATCGCGCTCGGCATCGGCGCCAGCATGACCACCCTGACGGTGTTCTACATCCTGTCTGGCGATCCGTTGCCGGGGAAAAGCGGCACGCTGTTTCATCCGCAGCTCGATGCGCGTTCGTTGGGCTACCAAGAAGACGATGCACTGGATCAGTTGACCCGCTTCGATGCCGAGGCGCTGCTACGGGAAAAGCGTGGAGACCGTCAGGTCATGATGACCGCAGGCACCGTTCCGCTGGAGCCGGACAACACCACGTTGCGGCCAATGATGCTGGACGCGCGTTACACGTCCGTTGATTTCTTCCCCATGTTCAATGTGCCCTTCCTTTATGGCGGCCCTTGGACGGTGAATGATGATGGCAGCCGTGCACGGGTGGTGGTGATCTCCGAAGCACTGAACAAGAAGCTCTTCCATGGTGAGGACAGCGTCGGCCGCACGGTGAACGTCAATCGCAACATCATGCGGGTTGTGGGTGTTGTTCGCGAATGGCGGTTGACCCCAGCGTTCTACAACCTGGGTGGCCAGGCCTACGACAAGTCCGAGCAGGTCTTCCTGCCGTTCAGTACCGCAATGGAACTGAAACTATCAAACAGTGGACAGCGTTCGTGCTGGGGCGAAAGCAGTTCGCCGGAAGATATCAACGCAGCCTGTTCCTGGGTCCAGTACTGGGTGCAACTGGATACTCCGCAGAAGGTCACTACGTACCGTCAGTACCTGGAGAACTATTCGGATCAACAGCGACGGGCCGGGCGCTTCGAGCAACCCACGAACGTCCAGCTGCGCAGCGTGATGGAGTGGCTGGACTTCAAGAAGGTCGTTCCCAGCGATGTGCGCCTGCAGACCTGGCTGGCGTTCGGGTTCCTGCTGGTGTGCCTGGTCAATACCGTCGGCCTGTTGCTGGCCAAGTTCATGCGCCGCAGTGGAGAGATCGGCGTGCGCCGGGCACTGGGCGCAACCAAGCGCAGCATCTTCGCGCAGTCCCTGGTCGAGGCAGGAACCATCGGTCTGGTCGGCGGCATCCTGGGGCTCGGTCTTGCCGCGTTGGGGCTGTGGGGGGTGCGTCAACAACCCGCTCAATATGCCGACCTGGCAAGGCTGGATCCGGCAATGTTGCTGGCCACGTTTGCCCTCGCGCTGGTGGCCAGCATCGTGGCCGGGCTGCTGCCCGCATGGCGCGCATGCACCGTGCCACCGGCCATCCAACTCAAAGCGCAGTGAGCTGACCTCCGAACCGCGCGCCCTCTCGCAGCGTTTCGCCAGCCCCTCTCAAGGAATCGCCCATGGAAATCCGTCCCATTCTGTCCACCCTGCGGCGCCACAAAACGGCGGCTGCCCTGATCGTGCTCGAGGTGGCACTCAGTTGCGCCATCATCTCCAATGCCTTGTTCCTGATCGGCGATCGCCTGGAGCGCACACAACGCCCCAGCGGTCTGGCAGAGAACGAACTGGTGACGCTCAGCATCAGCGGTATCGGGCGCGATGAAGACGCGCGCGCACTCACTGAGACAGACCTGGCTGCACTGCGCAGCATTCCCGGCGTCAAATATGCCTCCAGCGTCAGCCAGATTCCTTATGGCGACAATATGTGGGTCAGCGGCCTGAAACTGACGGCTGACCAGAAGAACTCCACGATCAACGTCAACGACTACACCGGGGACAGTCAGACCCTGGATACGATGGGCCTGACGCTGGTACAGGGGCGCCGTTTCACGGAAGGCGAATTCACCTGGTCCGATGACAAGACGGCCAACGTCCCAAGTGCCATTCTGACCAGAAGTGCAGCCGACAAGCTGTTCCCCGGCCAGTCAGCCCTGGGGAAATCGATCTATCGCGGCGACACGCCCATGAAGATCGTCGGCATCGTGGAGCATCTGGCGCGAGTCAACGACTATGGCGGCGCAGCTGTTTACGACGATTCGATGCTGACCCCGATCAAGATGACCTACAAGGACGGCGGCCGCTATCTGCTACGCACCGATCCGGCGCGTCGTGACGAGGTGCTGCGTCAGGCAGTGGCAGCGCTGGAAAAGAACAGCGCAAGCCGCATCATCGAAAAACCGAAGGTGTTCGAGCAGATGCGGCGCAATTTCTATCGACAGGATCGCTCCATGGCCTGGCTGCTGATCACCATGAGCATCGCGCTGCTGATCGTCACCGCGCTGGGCATCGTCGGCCTGGCCAGCTTCTGGGTGCAGCAGCGCACCAAGCAGATCGGCATCCGCCGTGCACTGGGTGCCACACGTGGCCAGATCCTGCGTTACTTCCAGATCGAGAATTTTCTGCTGGCCTCAGTCGGCATCGTGCTCGGCATGTTGCTGGCGTACTCGATCAATGTCTGGCTGATGGCCCGCTACGAATTGCCGCGCCTGCCGGTGCTGTATCTGCCGATCGGCGCACTATTGCTCTGGGCGCTGGGTCAGATCGCCGTGTACTGGCCCGCACGGCGCGCCGCGATGGTGCCGCCGGCGGTGGCCACGCGCAGCGCGTAATGCGCACGCTGCGCGTCAGCGGTCGCTGTCGACCCGCTGACACGCGGTACGCGGTACGAGGCACACGGCACACGGCACACGGCACACGGCACACGGCCATGTTGCGCAGATCCTGCGCGATGGCAGCATCGCTACAAGCGACTTTGCCGTCGGCCGCCTGGGCAATGCCGATTCCGTCACCACCGCCCTGTCTACCAAGGCGCCTGTGTTGCAGGCGCCTGCCCCGTGCTGATAGCCAGCGTTACGCCGGGACCTTCGCTTGAGCTCGGCATCGACGCATGCCCGCTGCCAACCTCGTCGCACCGATCAGACCATCACTGCATTGCCGGAATCAGCTCCGTCTGGCAAAGGCCTGTCAGCCGCACGCCCTCCCTATTGCTCGCACAGTTCCGCCACGCGCCGAATCCTGTTCTGATAGCCCTTCCCTCCCGCGCCTTTCACCGAGCACCGCGATGCCGCAGATCCTGATCATCGACGACAACACCGCTGTGGCCACTGCGCTGGAGGTGCTGTTCTCGCTGCACGATATCGAGGCGCGGCATGCGCACTCGCCGCAGGCCGGGTTGGCGCTGCTGGACGAGCAGGGGTTCGATCTGGTGATCCAGGACATGAACTTCACCGCCGACACCACCTCCGGCGAGGAAGGCGAAGCGCTGTTCACCCAGATCCGTCAGCGCCATCCGGACCTGCCGGTGATCCTGCTCACCGCCTGGACCCACCTGGGCAGCGCGGTGGGCCTGGTCAAGGCCGGTGCGGCCGACTACATCGCCAAGCCCTGGGACGACACCAAGCTGCTGACCACGGTCAACAACCTGCTGGAGCTGTCCGAAGCGCGCCGCGAGCTGGAACGTCGGCGCGAGCGCGAGCGGCGCGGTCGCGAGCAGCTGACCCAACGTTACGACCTGCGTGGCGCGGTGTTCGCCGACCCCGCCAGCGAACGCGCGATCGCGCTCGCCTGCCAGGTCGCACGCTCGGATCTGCCGGTGCTGATCACCGGCCCCAACGG
Organism: Xanthomonas sp. WHRI 6108; assembly: GCF_040202385.2. Taxonomy (NCBI): domain Bacteria; kingdom Pseudomonadati; phylum Pseudomonadota; class Gammaproteobacteria; order Lysobacterales; family Lysobacteraceae; genus Xanthomonas; species Xanthomonas sp. WHRI 6108. The sequence continues at coordinate 4,039,418 of NZ_CP168198.1, forward strand.
CAGCGGCAAGGAGAAGATCGCCGAGATCATCCAGGCCAACTCTCCCGCCAAACACGGCCCCTTCATTGCGCTCAATTGCGGCGCATTGCCGGGCGAACTGATCGAAGCCGAGCTGTTCGGCGCCGAAGCCGGCGCGTATACCGGCGCCAACAAGGCGCGCGAAGGCAAGTTCGAAGCCGCCGATGGCGGCACGCTGTTTCTGGACGAAATCGGCAACCTGCCGCTGGCCGGGCAGATGAAGTTGCTGCGCGTGCTGGAAACCGGCCGCTACGAGCGCCTGGGCTCCAACCGCGAACGCCACGCCAAGGTGCGGGTGATCAGCGCCACCAATGCCGACCTGCAGGCCATGATCCGCGATGGCAGCTTCCGCGAAGACCTGTATTACCGCCTCAACACGGTGGAAATCGCGCTGCCCGCCCTGGCCGAACGTCCCGGCGATATCGGGCCGTTGGCCGAGCACTTCCTGGCTGGCGAAAAACCCTTGTCCACGCAGGCCCGGGATGCCCTGCAGCGGCACGCCTGGCCCGGCAACGTGCGCGAGCTGCGCAATGTGCTGCAACGCGCGTCGCTGCTTGCGCAAGGCGTGCGCATCGAAGCCGGCGATCTGAACCTGCCGCGCGCAGCCGTGTCGCGCCCGGCCGCGCCGGCAACCGGCGAGCCGGATCGCGCCCGTATCGAGCAGGCACTGGCGCGCGCGCAGGGCGTCATCGCCCAGGCCGCTGCCGAGCTGGGGCTGAGCCGGCAGGCGCTGTACCGGCGCATGGACCGCTACGGCATCACTTCGGAATGATTCCCGACATGTGGCAACGTTCCTTCACGTTCTCGCTGTTCCTGCGGCTGTTGCCGGTGCTGGCGCTGGCCGCCGCGCTGCCCTGGTTCATGGCGTACTGGATGGACCGTGGCTGGCAAGTGGCCGCGGTGTCGGTGGTCGTGCTGCTGTCGGCGATGTGGTTCAGCCTCAGCCGCGCCACTGCGCCAATGCGCTCGCTGTTCCGTGCCCTGGCCGGCACCACCAGCAGCTACCGCGATGGCGAATACAATTTCGGCGTGTACTGGCGCGGCAACGACGAGCTGGCGCAGCTGGTGCAGGCGCACGCGGAACTGGGCGAGGTGCTGCGCGCGCAACGGCGCAACCTGGTGCAGCGCGAACTGATGCTCGACACCATGCTGCAGAACACACCGGTGGCGATGCTGCTGGTGGTGGCCGGTGGCGATGGCGTGCGCCGCATCGGCTTTTCCAACAACGCCGCACGCAAGCTGCTGCACGATGGCCGCAAGCTCGAAGGCCAGCACCTCGACGACGTACTGGCGCGCATGCCCGGCGAACTGCGCGATGCGCTGGCCCGCGGCGGCGATTGCCTGTTTGCGGTCCGCGAGGACGGCGATGACGAAGACGACGAGCAGATCTATCACCTGTCACGCCGCAGTTTCCATCTCAACGGACGCGGTCACGAGCTGCTGCTGATCCGCACCCTCACCACCGAACTGCGGCGCCAGGAAGTGCAGACCTGGAAGAAGGTCATCCGGGTGATCAGCCATGAATTGAACAACTCGCTCGCGCCGATCGCCTCGCTGGCGCATTCCGGTGCCGAGTTGCTGCGCCGCGAACGCACCGACCGGCTCGGCACGGTGTTCGAGACCATCGAAGAACGCGCACGTCATCTGGAAGGCTTCATCCGCGGCTACGCCCGCTTTGCCAAGTTGCCGCAGCCACAGTTGCAGACCATCGAATGGGCCCCGTTCCTGGAGCGTTTGCGGCAGCAGATTCCGTTCCAGCTGCAGGGCGCACTGAGCGACGTCTCCAGCCGCATCGATGCCGCGCAGATCGAGCAGGCGCTGCTCAACCTGCTCAAGAACGCGCACGAAGCCTGCAGCGAAGCGCAGCCGCCCAACAGCGATGTCGCCGTGCGCGTCACGCGTGTGCCGCAATGGCTGCGGATCGAAGTGCTGGACCGCGGCAACGGCATGAACGAGGCCGTGCTGCATAACGCACTGATGCCGTTCTACTCGACCAAGCGCAATGGCACCGGGCTCGGGCTTGCGCTCACCCGCGAGATCGCCGAAGCACACGGCGGGCGCATCTCGCTGCATAACCGCGAACACGGCGGGTTGTGCGTCACCTTGCTGTTGCCGGCGGCGGTGGCCGGCTAGTTGCCGCGCATCGTTCCACGCTCTTGGATCCGCGGTTGTTTCAACGCACCACAGGCATCGTCGGCACCGCTGGTGCCGGTGGCGGCGATGGCGCCGTAATAGCCGGCTCCCACGGTGTTGTCGACAAACTGCCCGCCTTGCGACGGACATTCGCCATCGGGCTTGATCCAGTCCGAAAACGCCGCGTACTTGCCGGCCCGGACGAAACGGTTGGACGCCACGTAGGTGTTGTCGGAGGCATCGCGGGTACGCACGGCATCGCCGTTGACGTCGGTGAAGATATTGCCTTCGATACGGTTGCCGGACGAGTGGCGCGCCAGGTAGATCGCGTGCACGAAACCCGAGGTCCGGGTGTCGTTTTCGATCGACACGAAGCGATTGCGTTCGATGCGGTTGTCGCGCGAGTTCTGCAGGCGGATCGCCGCGAACGAATAGGCGGCCTCACTGCTGCTGCCGTGGACCCCGCCGATCCGCTCGAAGGTCATGTTGCGGATGATGTTGCCGCTGTTGCCGTCCGCGCTGCGCTTGCTGCTGCCCAGGTCCATCGCCATCCAGTAATTGCTGACCTTCAACCCGGTGAAGGTCAGCCGGGTGGCTACATCGCCGCCGCCCTTCAGCGTGAACCAGGTCGCGCCACCGCGCCCGTCGAACCACGGTGGCGTGGCAGCGTCGGGCACGGCGATGAAGCGAATGGGCGCCCCGTTGGTGAACGTCCATTGCACCGACTGCCGCAGATACGTGCCTGCAGCGATCACCACGTCCACCGCACCGCTGGGCCGCTGCTCCAATAACCGCTGCTGGGCGGCCGCCAGACTCCGCAACGCGGTCGTTGCGCTGGTGCCTGCCGCCGCATCGTTGCCGTCCGGCGCCAGATACAGCCGGTAGGTTTGCGCATGGGCCGCAGCTGGCAACACTGCCGCCAATAGCAGCAGCCATGTCACCAGCAACACGCAACGCGGCGTTCGCATCGTGCACCTCCTGAGCCATCGTGACGGGCATAGCCTATGCATGGCATCGCTTTACAGCAGCTGTGTGCGCTGCAGCGACATGCAGCCAGGCCGCAGGCCTGCAGGCAGGCTACTTCTTGGTCGGGCGTTGCCAGCCTTCGACCACGGTCTGACGCGCACGCGTGACGCTGAGCTGCCCGGCAGGCGCATCGCGGGTGATCACCGAGCCTGCGCCAATGGTGGCCATGGCGCCGATCTCGATCGGTGCCACCAGTGCGCTGTTGGAACCGACAAAGGCGCCATCGCCGATGCTGGTCTGCGACTTGTTCACTCCATCGTAGTTGCAGGTGATGGTGCCGGCACCGATGTTGACCTTGCTGCCGATCACCGCATCGCCCAGGTAGGTCAGATGGTTGGCCTTGCTGCCCACGCCCATCGTGACCTTCTTGGTCTCGACAAAGTTGCCGATATGCACGCCATCGGCCAGCACGGTGCCAGGACGCAGCCGCGCGAACGGACCGATCTGCACCGCCCCTTCCGTCACCACGCCTTCCAGATCGCAATGTGCGCGTACCTGCGTACCGGCGCCGAGCGTCACATCGCGCAGGCGCACGAACGGACCGACCACCACGCCATCGCCCAGCGTCACATCGCCTTCCAGGATCACGTCGATATCCAGCTGCACGTCGCTGCCCACCGTCACCGTGCCGCGCTGCTCCACGCGCGCCGGGTCGGCCAGGCGCACGCCCTGCAGGCAGAGCGCACGGGCGGCACGCAGCTGCCAGGCGCGTTCCAGCTGCGCCAGTTGCCAGGGGTCGTTGGCGCCTTCCACATCCTGCACGTCGGCCACATGCACCATGTCGGCCGGGGTGAAATCGGCGGCGGCGCTGGCAAACACGTCGGTGAGGTAGAACTCGCCCTGCGCATTCTCGTTGGACAGGCCGGCCAGCCAGCGGCGCAGCGCCGTGGACTCGGCAGTGAGGATGCCGGTGTTGATGGTGCGGATGCGGCGCTGCTCGTCGTTGGCATCCTTCTGCTCGACGATCGCGGCGACCTTGCCCTCGGCATCGCGCAGGATGCGGCCATAACCGGTGGGATTGGGCACATCGGCCACCAGCACCGCCATGCGCCCGGGTGCGTGCAGCAGCTGCAGCAGGTCCTGGGACTGGATCAGCGGCACATCGCCGTACAGCACCAGCACCGTGGCCGCATCCGGAATCGCATCCATCGCCTGCTGCACTGCATGCCCGGTGCCCAGTTGCTGCCGTTGCTCGGCCCAGTGCAGATCGCTCTGCGCGGCAAACGCCGCCTGCACCTGCTCGCCGCCGTGCCCGTGCACCACATGGATCGCTGCCGGCTGCAGCTGCCGCGCCGTGGCGATCACATGTGCCAGCATCGGCTGGCCCGCCAGCGGCTGCAGCACCTTGGGCAGGGACGAGCGCATGCGCTTGCCCTCGCCCGCGGCCAGGATCACGACGTGCAGGGGCAGAGTCATCGAAGCGTTCCAGAACATGGGAGAGCCAAATTCTAGTCGCTGTCCAAGCAGTGCGTCGTGTCCTGCCTGCAGCATGCGCGACGATGACACTTTTCAAGCGCCGCTGCCGTTAGCATGAGCGCCCTTCCACGATGACACGGCCTGCATGAGTCTGTTCCGCCAAGGCAGCCAATTCATGATCATTGGCGCCCTGCAGCTGGCGGTGGACTGCGGCATCTTCATCGCCGCCACCGCGGCCGGCATGCCGGCCGTGCCTGCCAATCTGCTCGGGCGGATCAGCGGCGCGGTGCTGGGCTTCTGGCTCAACGGCCGCTACACCTTTGCCCAGGAAGGTGGCGCACGTCTGGGCTGGCCGCGTTTTCGCCGCTTTGCGCTGATGTGGCTGGCGCTGACACTCATCAGCACCTGGCTGTTGTCGGCAACGGTGGATCTGGTTGGCCTGCGCCAGGCCTGGCTGGCCAAACCGCTGGTGGAAGGCGGCCTGGCGATCGTGTCGTTTTTCCTGGGCCGGCACGTGGTGTATCGCTGAGCGCGCGTCCCTGAGCCCGGGCAGTGTCGGACCCGGCGCGTATCAGTGGCAGAAATCGCCCAGGCTGCGTACCAGCGCGGCGCGATGCAGCGCGTCCAGCTGCCATTGCGCGGCGTAATGGGCCGCCGCACGCGCGGTGCTGGTCGCGCATTGCGGCGCTGTACGTGCCGGCGCGACCTCGGCCAGTGCGTCGAGCAATTGACCTTGCAGTTGATCCAGACGCGTGCGCAGGATCGCCAGATCCGGACGCGCGGTGTCCGGCGCGCGTCCGCGTTCGCGCCAGTGGTGCAACAACGCGTATTGCACCGCCTTGTTGGCCTCGATCTGCGCAGCGAAGAAACGCGCCGCATCGTCGGCCTCCAGCCCATGCGCAGGCGCTTGCTCGCGTACGCTCTGCAACACCGCCGCCTCGCGGGTCTGGTCCAGCACCGGCTTGCCGCTGTCCCACTTGCTCAGCGCCACCGCATCGCCGATGGCATTGCGTTGCACGATGCGATCTAGCAGCGGATCCAGCGGCGGCTGGCTGCGGGCCGGCAGCGCGCACCCCAGCATCGCCACGGCCAGCAGGCCGCTCAGCGCATAATTACGAAAGCCATCGATCGTGCGGGTCATCGGGTGTTCCTCGACGTGCGTGAGTGAGAGGCCGCGCCGTCTGTAACAAGCGGCACAGCGCAACGCAGGCAGTGTGCCTGCTGTGCCCAGGCATGGGGGCGGCGCCACGCACGCGCAGCTCCAGAAACGAAAACGCCGACCCTGAGGTCGGCGTTTCCAGTCCACACCGGCGTGCGGCGCTGCATCGGGTATCACGTTTGCGTGCGCTAGCAAATGCGCGCACGCCCGCGTGCTTAGTGCTTGAGGTTGCGACGCAGGCGTTCCAGTGCCTGCAGCTGCACGGTCGCCTCGGCGAGCCGACGCTGCGCATCGGCCACATCCACCGTGTCGCCACGGTTGGCCAGCAGACGCTCGGCCTCTTCCTTGACCTTGCGCACGGCAGCTTCGTCGATGTCCTGCGCGCGCACCGCGGTATCGACCAGCACGGTCACTACCTGCGGCTGCACTTCCAAAATGCCACCGGAAATGGCGAAGTCCAGCTGTTCGCCGCTGGCGGTGGTGACCACCACCTTGCCCGGCTTCAGGCGCGTGATCAGCGGTGCGTGCTTGGGCGCGATGCCCAGCTCACCCAACTCGCCGGTGGCCACGACCAGCGTCGCCTCACCGTGGAAGATTTCCTTCTCGGCGCTGACGATGTCGCAACGGATAGTGCTCATGGTGCCTCGCGTTGTGAGGCGGGGATTGGGGATTGGGGATTGGGGATTGGCAACAGCGGCGTTCACCGTCGTTCCCATCCTCATCCACCGTCCCAATCACCGCCGTACCAAATCCCGAATCCCGAATGCCAAATCCCGGCTCTTACGCCTTGGCGCTCATCTTGTTGGCTTTCTCGACGGCTTCTTCGATGCTGCCGACCATGTAAAACGCCTGCTCCGGCAGGTGGTCGTACTCGCCGTCGCAGATCGCCTTGAAGCCGCGGATGGTGTCCTTCAGCGAGACGTACTTGCCCGGCGAGCCGGTGAACACTTCGGCCACGTGGAAGGGCTGGCTGAAGAAGCGCTCGATCTTGCGTGCGCGCGACACCGACTGCTTGTCTTCTTCGCTCAGCTCGTCCATGCCCAGGATCGCGATGATGTCCTTCAGTTCCTTGTACTTCTGCAAGGTCTGCTGGACGCGCTGGGCGGTGTCGTAATGCTCGGTGCCGATCACCAGCGGGTCCATCTGGCGGCTGGTGGAATCCAGCGGATCCACCGCCGGGTAGATACCCAGCGAAGCGATGTTACGGCTCAGCGTGACGGTGGAGTCCAGGTGGGCGAAGGTGGTCGCCGGCGACGGGTCGGTCAGGTCGTCCGCAGGCACGTACACGGCCTGGATCGAGGTGATCGAACCGCTCTTGGTCGAGGTGATGCGCTCCTGCAACACGCCCATTTCCTCGGCCAGGGTCGGCTGGTAGCCCACTGCCGACGGCATGCGGCCGAGCAGCGCGGACACTTCGGTACCGGCCAGCGTGTAGCGGTAGATGTTGTCCACGAACAGCAGCACGTCCTTGCCCTTGCCGTTCTCGTCCTTTTCGTCGCGGAAGTACTCGGCCATGGTCAGGCCGGTCAGCGCAACGCGCAGACGGTTGCCCGGCGGCTCGTTCATCTGGCCGTACACCATCGCGACCTTGTCCAGCACGTTGGAGTCTTTCATCTCGTGGTAGAAGTCGTTGCCCTCACGGGTACGCTCGCCCACGCCGGCAAACACGGACAGACCCGAGTGCGCCTTGGCGATGTTGTTGATCAGCTCCATCATGTTGACGGTCTTGCCGACGCCGGCGCCGCCGAACAGGCCGACCTTGCCGCCCTTGGCGAACGGGCACATCAGGTCGATGACCTTGATGCCGGTTTCCAGCAGCTCGGTGCTGGAGGACTGGTCTTCATACGACGGCGCAGCGCGATGGATTTCCCAATGGTCCGAAGCCTGCACGTCGCCAGCCTCGTCGATCGGACGACCCAACACGTCCATGATGCGGCCCAGCGTCCCGGCACCGACCGGCACCGAAATCGCGCGCTCGGTATTGGTGGCCAGCAGGTTGCGCTTCAGGCCGTCGGTGGAGCCGAGCGCAATCGTGCGCACCACGCCATCGCCGAGCTGCTGCTGCACTTCCAGGGTGATTTCGGTGCCTTCGACCTTCAACGCGTGATAGACCTTCGGCACTTCATTGCGCTGGAATTCGACGTCGACGACCGCGCCGATGATCTGAACGATCTTGCCCTGACTCATTTTGCTGCTCCGGTTAGCTTTGTTCTGTCCGAGTGGCAGATGCCATCTCGTGGAATTTTGTGATTTGGGATTCGTGATTGGGGATTCGCAAGGGCGCAGTTCGCTGCGCTCCTACCAATCCCGAATCCCCAATCCCGGCCGTGCTTATACCGCGGCCGCGCCGCTGACGATTTCCGAAATTTCCTGGGTGATCGCCGCCTGACGCGCCTTGTTGTAGACCAGTTGCAAGGTGCCGATCATCTTGTTGGCGTTGTCGCTGGCGGCCTTCATCGCCACCATGCGCGCAGCATGTTCGGAGGCCACGTTTTCCAGCACGGCCTGGTACACCAGCGACTCGATGTAACGCGTCATCACGTGCTCCAGCACGGTCGCGGCATCGGGTTCGTACAGGTAATCCCAATCGTGGTGCGCCACCTTGTGCTCGGCGGCCGGCAGCGGCAGCAGCTGATCGAAGCTGGCCTTCTGCGTCATCGTGTTCACGAAGCGGTTGTAGACCAGATACACGCGGTCCACCCTGCCCTCGACGAAGGCATCCAGCATCACCTTGATCACACCGATCAACTGCTCGATCTGCGGACTGTCGCCCAGATGGGTGACGCTGCCGACCATGTTGACCTTGATGCGACGGAAGAACGCCGAAGCCTTCTGGCCGATGGTCACTACGTCGATCTCGGCACCCTTGTCCTGCCACGGGCGCACTTCGCCCAGCATCCTGCGGAACAGGTTGTTGTTCAGGCCGCCGGCCAGGCCGCGATCGGAAGAGATCACGATGTAACCGACCCGCTTGACCTGCTCGCGCTCGACCAGGAACGGATGCTGGTAATCGGTGCTGGCCTGCGCCAGATGCCCGATCACCTGCTTCATCGCCTGCGCGTACGGACGCGAGGTCTTCATACGGTCCTGCGCCTTGCGGATCTTGGAGGCCGAGACCATTTCGAGCGCGCGCGTCACCTTGCGGGTGTTCTGCACGCTCTTGATCTTGGTTTTGATTTCGCGTCCGCCTGCCATACTCGCTCGCTTCGATGGTGGGATTTGAGATGGGTGATTCGGGATTGGCCAAAGCCGCCGACGTCACCTCACCCACAAACCCCGAGTACCTGAATCTGGAGATCCGAACTGGTGATCCTGGGCGTTCAAGCCCTCAGATCACCGCTCCTACGAATCCCGAATGCCCAATCCCGACTCCCGGCGCTGTTACCAGCTGCCCGTGGTCTTGAACTCTTCGATGCCCTTCTTGAAGGCAGCTTCGATGTCGTTGTCCCAGCCGCCGGTGCTGTTGATCTTGGAGACCAGCTCACCCTGGGTGTTGGCGAAGTGCGCGTGCAGGCCTTCTTCGAACGCCAGCAGCTTGTTGACCGGCACTTCGTCGAGGTAGCCCTCGTTGACGGCATAGATCGACAGCGCCTGGTTGGCGATGGACATCGGCGCGTACTGCTTCTGCTTCATCAGCTCGGTGACGCGCTGACCGCGCTCGAGCTGCTTGCGGGTGGCTTCGTCCAGGTCCGAGGCGAACTGCGCGAACGCGGCCAGCTCACGGTACTGCGCCAGCGAGATACGGATGCCGCCGGACAGCTTCTTGATGATCTTGGTCTGGGCCGCACCACCGACGCGCGACACCGAGATACCGGCGTTCACGGCAGGGCGGATGCCGGCGTTGAACAGGTCGGTTTCCAGGAAGATCTGGCCGTCGGTGATCGAGATCACGTTGGTCGGCACGAACGCGGACACGTCGCCGGCCTGCGTTTCGATGATCGGCAGCGCGGTCAGCGAACCGGTCTTGCCGGTCACCGCACCGTTGGTGAACTTCTCCACGTATTCCTCGGACACGCGCGCAGCGCGCTCGAGCAGGCGGGAGTGCAGATAGAACACGTCGCCCGGATAGGCTTCGCGGCCCGGCGGGCGCTTGAGCAGCAGCGAGATCTGGCGGTAGGCCACGGCCTGCTTGGACAGATCGTCGTACACGATCAGCGCGTCTTCGCCGCGGTCCATGAAGTACTCGCCCATGGTGCAGCCGGCATACGGGCTGATGTACTGCATCGCGGCCGATTCGGACGCGGTCGCAGCCACCACCACGGTGTGCGCCAGCGCGCCGTTCTCTTCGAGCTTGCGCACGATGTTGGCAACGGTCGAGGCCTTCTGGCCGATCGCCACGTACACGCACTTGATGCCGGTGCCCTTCTGGTTGATCACCGCATCGATCGCCAGCGCGGTCTTGCCGGTCTGGCGGTCACCGATGACCAGCTCGCGCTGGCCGCGGCCGATCGGGATCATCGCATCGACCGACTTGTAGCCGGTCTGCACCGGCTGGTCGACCGACTTGCGCCAGATCACGCCGGGCGCAACGCGCTCCACCGGTGCGGTCTGGGTGGCGCCCAACGGGCCCTTGCCGTCGATCGGCTCGCCCAGCGCGTTGACCACGCGACCGAGCAGTTCCGGACCGACCGGCACTTCCAGGATGCGGCCGGTGGTCTTGGCCACGTCGCCTTCGCGCAGGTTCTCGTAATCGCCCAGCACCACGGCGCCGACCGAATCGCGCTCCAGGTTCAGTGCGAGCGCGAAGGTGTTGTTCGGCAGTTCGATCATTTCGCCCTGCATCACGTCGGCCAGGCCGAAGATGCGCACGATGCCGTCGGACACGCTGGTCACGGAGCCTTCGTTGCGCGACTCTGCGGACAGCTTGACCGCCTCGATGCGGGTCTTGATCAGGTCGCTGATTTCGGAGGGGTTGAGCGTGGTTGCCATCGTTCAGTCCTAGGTGCCGGCCGCGAGGGCCATGCGTTTATGTGAATTCAGTGGGCGAGCGAGCTTTGCAGACGCGCAAGCTTGCCCTTCAGCGAGCCGTCGATGACCACGTCGCCGGTGTCGATCACCGCGCCGCCGATCAACGAAGCATCCACCGCGGTGGTGATGTCCACCTCGCGGCCGAAACGCTTCTTCAGCGCAGCAGCGATCGTGTCCAGTTCCGCCTGGCTCATTGCAGCCGCCGAGGTCACCGTCGCCTTGACGACGTGTTCGGCTTCGGCCCGCAGTTGTTCGTACAGTCCTGCCACTTCCGGCAGCAGCGACAGCCGCTGCGCGTCGGCCAGCAGGCCGAGGAAACGCAGATAGTCTTCGCTCGCCTGCGGCGGCGCCAGCAACGTCACTGCCTGATCCTGGCCCAGGGCCGGGTTGAGCAGCAGCGCGGCCACGCGCGGGTCGCCGGCCACCTGCGCCGAAAACGCCAGCGCATCGGACCAGGGCGCGAAGTTGCCGCCCTCACGCGCGATCGCAAACGCGGCGCGGCCGTACGGACGGGCAAGTGTGAGGGCCTGACTCATCGATTAAATCTCCGCCGCCAGCTCGTCGAGCAGCGCCTTGTGGGCGTTGGCATCGATTTCGCGCTTGAGCAGCTTCTCGGCACCGCTGACGGCCAGCACGGACACCTGCTTGCGCAGTTCCTCGCGGGCACGCGTGGCGGACGCGTCGATCTCGGTCTGCGCCAGATCCTTCTGACGGTTGGCTTCGGCAATTGCCTCGTGCTTGGCCGCTTCGATGATCTGGTTGGCGCGCGCATGGGCCTGATCGATGATCTCGTTGGCCTTGGTGCGTGCGTCCTTCAGTGCTTCGTTGACCTTTTCCTGCGCCTGCGCCAGATCCTTCTGACTGCGATCGGCCGCAGCCAGACCTTCAGCGATCTTTTGCTGACGCTCTTCGATCGCCTGCAGCAGCGGCGGCCAGATCTTGGTCGCGACGATCCAGATCAGACCGGCGAAGGCCAGCGCCTGGGCAAAGATGGTAAGGGTGATATCCATGGGTCGCTCAATCGCTGTTTAGGGGTGAAAGCGCCACCGCATGGCGACGCTTTCCGACCTTCATCCGCGGACGCAACCGCGAGCGGTTGCCTCCACATCCTGCTACCGCTGGATCAGCCGGCAGCCTGCGACAGACGCTCGATGAACACCTGGGCCAGCGGGTTGGCGAAGGCGAACAGCAGGCCGACGGCGACGCTGATGATGAACGCGGCGTCGATCAGGCCGGCGGTGATGAACATGCGGACCTGCAGCACCGGGATCAGTTCCGGCTGGCGCGCAGCCGATTCCAGGAACTTGCCAGCCATGATGGCCAGACCGAGGCCGGCACCCAGCGCGGCCAGGCCGATCATGATGCCGACGGCGAGGACGGTGGAGCTCTGGACTTGAGCGAGGTTGGTCAGGACGGCGAGGTACATGGTGATCTCCGAACGAAAGTTTCTAAGGGTGATGGATGAATCGGGATGAAGCGTATGAAGGGTGCAGCGAAACTCAGTGACTGTCTTCGGCAAGGCTCAGATACACGATCGACAGCATCATGAAAATGAAGGCCTGCAGCGGAATCACCAACAGGTGGAACAGCATCCAGCCGAGGCCGAATACGCCGCCAGCGACCATGCCGGCGATGCCCGCACCGCCCAGCACCCAGATCAGCAGGAAGACGATCTCGCCGCCGAACATGTTGCCGAACAGTCGCATCGCCAGCGAAATCGGCTTGCTCAGCCACTCGACGATGTTCAAAAGCAGGTTGAACGGCATCATCCACTTGCCGAACGGCGCCGTCAGGAATTCCTTGGTCATGCCGCCCACGCCCTTGGAGCGCAGCGAGAAGACGATCATGAGGAAGAACACGCTGATCGACATGCCCAGGGTGGCATTGACGTCGGCGGTGGGCACCGGCTTCCAGGCGTGGATGCCGGCCCAGCCCAGCGGGATGGCGATGAAATCGGCCGGGATCATCTTGATGAGGTTCATCAACAGGATCCAGAAGAAGATGGTGATCGCGATCGGCGTCACCAGCTTGCTGCTGCCGTGATAGGTGTCCTTGGCCTGGCGGTCGACAAACTCCAGGCAGATTTCGACAAACGCCTGCCACTTGCCCGGCACGCCGGCGGTGGCATTGCGGGTCGCCGTCCAGAACGCGAAGACCATCACCAGGCCCATCAGCACCGCCATGACCAGGGTGTCGACGTGGATGGTCCAAAACGTGCCGCCACCCTCGCGAACCGGATAGATCAGGTTCTGCAAGTGATGCTGGATATAGGAGGTAGGTGTTGCTGCCTCGCCCGCCATGTGTCCGGAGCCCTTTAAGTTCGAATCAACGCCTGGCCAGAGCCAGAACCTGAAAAATCAGCCCGATGGCGATACCCGCCAGCAAGGCCAGAGGAGGCAGCCGCCACAGGCCGAAGCCAAGCGCCAGCGCCACGAAAACCAACACCCACTTCAACACCATCGCCAGGATCAGCCGGACCATGGCAATGCCGGCTGCCTGGATACCGCCACCTAGCGCGGTACGTGCTGCCACCCAACCGCCAAGCACCGTCGCAAACCCGGTCAATGCCAGACCGGCAGAGTAACGGGGACCGACCAACAGCAACCCCAGACTGGTTATAGCTACAGCGGCAAGCGGATATACCGCAGCGCGCAGCATCAACCGCCGACCCGCGTCAACGGAGTTCAGCACTACGGTTACCTTACGTGTGAATGAGTGGGAAGCGCAGATGCGCCTCGTCGAGCCGCGAAAGTATAGCAATGGGACAAATTGCGAGACAACCGGCAGAGGTCATCCGTTGCTGCGTCGCACCATACAGGGTTGCCGCGGCGGGTGGGAACTTTGCCACAAACCGGAGGTCATAACCCGCGAGGCCTGCACATCCTCGTCGAAAGGTCCCGCCGCAGGTCGCGTATGGGAGCCCCGGAGCATCGGGGCTCCTGCTTTTTACGCATTTTGTCGCACCCTGCGACCTTCCCGTTGACGGTCCAATCGGTGCCATGGCGGCTTGACCCATGCCGTGGCGCTTCGCGCCTGGCGCCCGGATTGCGCAACGTACGACTAAAGTCTGACCCCTGCAGCAGCGGACCGTTTTGTCCGATTGCTATCTCGGCCTTCACGGCAATGCGACAGCTCCTTCACTTATGAAAGACGCCGTCTTATCGAAGATGCGCCGCACAGGCAGAAACGCCTGACCATTCCAAGAATTCGGAGCTCCCCATGAAACACCTTCTCGCACTGGCCATCCCGTGCGTATTGGCTGCCGCCTACGCCGCGCCGGCGCACGCCGAAGATACCGATGACCGCTTCCAGCTCCGTCTGGGTGCGATGAACGTCGACAACGACAACACCATCCGTGGCAACACGCTGGTGGCAGGCAACAATGTGTCGGTCAACGAAGACTTCAAGCTCGGCGGCAAGGAATGGGAGCCGCGCGTCGACGGCGTGTTCCGCATCAGCACCCGCCAGCGCCTGATCTTCGATTACTTCAAGTACGACAAGGATCGCCGCGAGACCCTGACCCAGGACATCAGCGGCGGTGGCGTCACCGTGCCGACCGGCAGCTTCATCAAGGGCGAGCTGAAGTATCAGGTTGCCACCCTGGTGTATGACTACTCGGTGATCGACTCGCCGGAATTCAGCCTGGGCCTGCAGATCGGCGCCGAATACGCCAAGGTCGAAGCCAACGCGTACGCCGACCTGGGCAGCGTCTTCAGCGGCGATGTGCTGGACGAAAGCGAAGACGGCGTTGCGCCGGTGGTCGGCATCCGCTTCACCGCGCGCCCGAGCGAGCATTGGCTGTTCAACGTGCAGGGCCAGTACCTCAACACCAGCTGGGGCGACTTTGGCGATTACGACGGCGACCTGAGCCGCGCCAACGCGATTGCCGAATACCGCTTCACCAAGAACTTCGGCATCTTCGCCGGCTATGACTGGTTCAAGCTCGACGTCGACCAGCGCGGCAGCGATGGCCTGATCGGTCTGAAGCAGGAGTTCAAGGGCCCGGTTGCGGGCGTGACGTTCGCGTTCTGATCGACGCGCAGCGTTGCACCAAAAGGCCCGCGTTTTGCGGGCCTTTTGTTTTCTTGTGCGGTGCCGACGGCACCAGCGAGTGCGCCGGTATCGCCATGCGCGACCTGTTGCGTCAGCGCACCCGACATCTGCGCCTTGAAGACCGGATCGGCATGGCAATGCCGCACCAGCATCCACACCGTCACGCCCGCCTGCGCCGCACGGCAGGTCATTGTGCCCGGCGACGATGCGCCGGACCCTCGTCCCGCTGCGCAGCTGCAACGCGCCATGGGACCACAGCGCAGAGCATCAGCACTGCGAGCACTGCATTCCGTGGCGCATGCAGCGCCCCGGTGGGAACGGCCGCACCCTGCAACCCCTCCCGGCAGCACACCGAAACGACAACGCCCCGCGCAAGGCGGGGCGTCGCTGGCCGTGCCGCAAGTGGCGGCGCTTACTTCTTCTTGGGGATGTACAGGTCGGTGATGGTGCCGTCGTAGACCTCGGCGGCCATGCCGACCGATTCGCTCAGGGTCGGATGCGCGTGGATGGTGTGGCCGATGTCTTCGGCCTCGGCGCCCATCTCGATCGCCAGGCCGATCTCGGCCAGCAGATCACCGGCATGCACGCCGACGATGGCACCACCGATCACGCGGTGGGTTTCTTCGTCGAAGATCAGCTTGGTGAAGCCTTCGGTGCGGCCGATGCCGATCGCGCGGCCACTGGCGGCCCACGGGAACTTGGCCACGCCGACCTTCAGACCCTTGGCCTTGGCTTCGGTCTCGGTCACGCCGACCCAGGCGATTTCCGGGTTGGTGTAGGCGACCGACGGAATCACCCGCGCCACCCATTCCTTCTTCTCGCCGGCAGCCACTTCGGCGGCCAGCTTGCCCTCGTGGGTGGCCTTGTGCGCCAGCATCGGGTTACCGACGATGTCGCCGATGGCGAAGATGTGCGGCACGTTGGTGCGCATCTGCCGATCGACCGGAATGAAGCCGCGCTCGGTGATGGTCACGCCGGCCTTGTCGGCACCGATCTTCTTGCCGTTGGGCGTGCGGCCAACCGCCACCAGCACGCGGTCGTAGGCGGTGGCCTGCAGACCCGGCTTCTCGCCTTCGGTGGCCGCTTCGAACGACACCGTGATGCCGCCGGCGTCGGCCTTGACGTCGGTGGCCTTGGTCTTGAGATGGACCTCCACGCCCTGCTTCTTCAGGCGATCGGCCAGCGGCTTGACCAGGTCCTTGTCGGCGCCCGGCATCAGCTGGTCCATGAACTCGACCACGGTGACCTTGCTGCCGAGCGCGCTGTACACCGTGGCCATTTCCAGGCCGATGATGCCGCCGCCGACCACCAGCAGGGTCTTGGGAATGTCGTGCAGTTCCAGCGCGTCGGTGGAGTCCATCACGCGCTTGTCGTCCCACGGGAAGTTCGGCAGCTTCACCGCCTGCGAACCGGCGGCGATGATGCAGTGCTCGAAGCGCAGCAGCTGGGTCTTGCCGTCGTCGCCGACGATCTCCAGCTCGTTGGGCGACACGAACGATGCCACGCCGGTGACGGTGCGCACCTTGCGCTGCTTGGCCATGCTGGCCAGGCCACCGGTGAGCTTGCCGACCACCTTTTCCTTGTACTCGCGCAGCTTGTCCAGGGTGATCCTGGGCTGGCCGAAGTCCACGCCGAAATCGCCGGCGTGCGCCACTTCGTCGATCACCGCGGCGGCATGCAGCAGCGCCTTGGACGGGATGCAGCCGACATTGAGGCAGACCCCGCCCAGGCTGGCGTAGCGCTCGATCAGCACCGTATCCAGGCCCAGGTCGGCGGCACGGAACGCGGCGGTGTAGCCGCCAGGGCCGGCGCCGAGCACCACCATCTTGCATTCGATATCGGCCGGCTTGCCGCTGGCCAGCGCCGGCTTGGACGGCGCGGGTTCGGCCGGGGCGCGATGCGACGGCGTTACCGGCGGCTTGCTGCCGGGCGCGGCGGCAGGCGCTGCAGCCGCCGGTGCGGGCTTGCTGTCGGCCTTGGCGGGCGCAGCCGGTGCGGCGGCCTCACCTTCGGCTTCCAGCAGCAGCACCAGCGCACCTTCGGACAGGCTGTCACCCACCTTGACCTTGAGCTCCTTGACCACACCGGCGGCCGAGGACGGCACTTCCAGCGTGGCCTTATCCGACTCCAGCGTCACCAGGCCCTGATCCTTGACCACGCTGTCGCCGACGGCGACCAGCACTTCGATGACGGGGACATCGCTGTAATCGCCGATGTCGGGAACCTTGATTTCAATGACCGCCATTTGCTTCTCCTGTGGCTCAACCGGCCGTGCCGGCAAGCGTCTGCTGGAGTTCATCCAGCGACGATTCGATTTGGGTCCAGCGCTTGTCGCGCTTCTTTTCCTTGCCTTCGCTGGCTTCGATCAGCAACGCGGCCTGCTGCAGCAGCAACTCGCCGGCGCCGCAGCTCGGGCGGGTGCCGCTGTAACGCACGCCATCGACCTGGAACGACAGCACCTCGCCCTCGCTCACCGGGGCGCTGCGACCGCTCGGCGCCAGTTGCGTCAGGGCGCCGGTCCAGTTGCTGACCAGGCGCCTTGCCAACGCCGCCGGAATCGGGATCTCGACCGTTTCCGGAGTCTGCGCGGTGCGGAACTGCACGCTGCCGCGATCGCTCTGGCTGACCCAGCTGTAGACGCGCTCGTCGGCGCGGCTATGCCGCAGGGTCCAGTCGGCACCGTCCTTGCCCGGCACCAGCGATACGCCGCTTTCCACGCCGCGGGTAGGCAGCGTCAGCAGCGACAGGCTCGGCCTGGTGCCGGCGTCGAGCAGCGTGGTCACCGCGGTGCCGTAATTGCCCACCGCCGGCGGCCAGCCGCGCCCGAGCGTGCTCTCGCACTCGCGTGCCGCCGCGGATGTCCACGGCAGCACGCCCAGCAGGGCGAAGGTCAGCAGCGCTGCTCTCACAGCAGGACGCGGCGCATGTCGGCCAGCACCTGGCTGAGGTAGGTGGTGAAACGTGCGGCCAGCGCGCCGTCGATGACGCGGTGGTCGTAGCTCAACGACAGCGGCAGCATCAGCTTGGGGGCGAACTCCTTGCCGTTCCACACCGGCTGCATCGCCGACTTGGACACGCCCAGGATCGCCACTTCCGGCGCATTGATGATCGGCGTGAATGCCGTACCACCGATGCCGCCCAGCGAGCTGATCGAGAAGCAGCCGCCGCTCATGTCGGCCGGGCCGAGCTTGCCGTCGCGCGCCTTCTTGGCCAGCTCGCCGCTTTCCTGCGCGATCTGCAGCACGCCCTTCTTGTCGACATCGCGGATCACCGGCACAACCAGGCCGTTCGGCGTGTCGGCGGCGAAGCCGATGTTGATGTACTTCTTCAAGGTCAGGTTTTCGCCGGCCGCATCCAGCGAGGCGTTGAACTCGGGGAACTTCTTCAACGCCGCGGCGCTGGCCTTGACCAGGAAGGCGAGCATGGTCAGCTTGATGCCGGCCTTCTCGTTTTCCTTGTTCAGCGCCACGCGCAGGGCTTCCAGGTCGGTGATGTCGGCCGATTCGAACTGGGTGACGTGCGGAATCATCGCCCAGTTGCGTGCCAGGTTGGCACCGGAAATCTTCTTGATGCGCGACAGCGGCTGGGTCTCGGTCTCGCCGAACTTGCTGAAGTCCACCTTCGGCCAGGCCAGCAGGTTCAGGCCGTTGCCACCACCGGCCGGTGCGGCACCGGCTGCGGCAGGCGCGCCGCCGCTGAGTGCGGCCTTGACGAAGCGCTGCACGTCCTCACGGGTGATGCGGCCGCCCTTTTCGCTGCCCTTGAGCTGGTTCAGATCCACGCCGAGCTCGCGTGCGAACACGCGCACCACCGGGCTGGCGTAGGCCACCTTGGACGGCAGCACGCTGTCGGCGTCGAAGGTCACCGGCGGGCTGGACGGCTGCCCGGCCGACGGCTGACCGCCCTGCGCAGGCTGCGCGGCCTCGCTGGACCGGGCGCCCTGCACCTGCGCGATCTCGCGCTGGGCCAGCTTGTCCGGCACCGCAGACACGGCGACCGGCTCGACCTTGCCGGCGGTTTCGGCGGTGTCGGTGCTGGGCTTGGCCGGGGACTGCGCCGCACCGGCGCCGCCATCGCTGGCAGCGATGATCGCCACCACATTGCCCTGCGAGAGCGTGTCGCCGACCTTGACCTTGAGTTCCTTGACCACACCGGCGGCCGAGGACGGCACTTCCATCGTGGCCTTGTCCGATTCCAGCGTGACCAGGCTCTGGTCCTTGGCGACGGTATCGCCGACGGCGACCAGCACCTCGATCACCGGGATGTCGGTGTAATCGCCGATATCGGGCACACGGGCCTCGACCAGGCCGCCGTCCGAGGACGCGGCAGGCGCAGCCGGCTCGGCCTTGGCGACAGGCGCCGGCGCGGCAACGGGCGCAGCCTTGGCCGGGGCGGCGGGAGCGGCGGCCGGGGCGGGTGCGGCGGCGGTTTCGGCGCCGGCGTCGGCCACTTCGATCAGCGCGACCAGCGCGCCCTGCGACAGCGAATCACCGACCTTGACCTTGATCTCCTTGACCACGCCGGCCACCGACGAGGGCACTTCCATCGTGGCCTTGTCCGATTCCAGCGTGACCAGGCTCTGGTCCTTGCTGACAGTATCGCCGACCGACACCAGCACCTCGATTACCGGGACATCGCTGTAGTCACCGATATCGGGGACAAGTGCTTCCTTGATTTCGGCCATACGGGGAACTCCGGCAACAGAATGGGGAAACCCCTATTGTGGCCGGCTGCGGGCCGCAGCGCCAACCATTGCCGTGGAAAAAGTCGCGCACCGGACGGGATGCAGCGTTCGCCGGCGCATGCGTCGGATCATTTCGACGCGCGTCGATCGACCCGCAACAGTTGCAGTGGCTCGCCCGAGGGCAAACGATACGCCAGCGCATTGTCCAAGCCGTCGAGCGCCTCGACCCGCGTGCACAGTTGCTGCGCGCGTGGCCGCAACGCACGCGCCTGCGGCTCGATCAGGCGCTCGATGCGCGTTTCCACCCCTTCCAGCGACCGCAGCTGCAGATCGTTTCCGGTCAGTGCCGACTGCACCGCACCGGCGACGACATCGCCGATCAGCTGCGGCAGCAGCTCGGCCACCATCGCGCCGATGTCGTCATCGATATCGATCGAGGTGAGCTGGCTCTTGCCGAAACTCTGCTTCAGGCGGGTGTCGATCTTTTCGCGCACGGCCGCCAGCTGCACGCGTGTGGCCTCGGGGCTGCGGCTGAAGCCGGCCGCCACCTCGCCCAGCGCAGTGACGGCGATATCGGCCGCTTCACGCCCGACCTCCTGCGCCAGCGGCACCACGTCGCGGGTCTGCCGCTCGAAGTTGATCAAACGCGTGCGATCGTCCGCGCTCACCGCGACCCAGCGGTCGTAGACGAACAACGCGCCCTGGCGCATCACCAGTCGCTGCGGCGTACCCGACGCGCGGATCAGGATCAGGCTGCGCGGGTTGAGCGTAAGGTCGTAGTCGCTGCTGACATTGCAGTGCAAATCGTCGGCGCTGGCAGCCGGTACGGCGACCAGCAGGCCCAGCAGCAGGCCCGCTGCCATCGGTAGTGCGTGCTTGATCGCCATCTGGTCGCTTCCGTTGATGCGTTGGCTGCAGCATGCCTGCACGGGAGTGGCACTTGCCCGTGCCGGACGCTGGCATGACTTCCGGCCGGTGGCTGCGCCCTGACCTACACGGCCGGCGTTGCGGTGGTGACAGATGTCGGCCAACTCCGCCACGACGCAGGCACATGGCTCGCATGGCGCCATTGGCTCGCTGATGTCTTCGCTCATGAATTGGTTGCGCGGCGATCCGACGTCGCTAATCCAGTGCGTCGCGCAGCGGCTGCCAGGCCGCGCACAGCCGTGGCAGCGACCATGCCGCATTGGCCGGGCTGGTGGACGGCAAGGCCCATACCGGCAGCGTGTGCAGGGCGACCGGCAGCAGCGGCTGCACATGGCGGCGCCACGCCTGCGCAGCGGCCGCACCGTTGCAGGCGACCGCGCGCAGCTGCAGCAGCGTCGCCAGCCGCGACGCCAGCGGGTTGACCACGATGCTGCTGGCGACGATGGCGGTGTCCAGGCTGCCGCGCCGCTCGCATTGGCCGATCACATCCCACAGGCCGACCTTGCAGTCGGCCAGCGCTTGCAGGCGCGCCGGATATGCCAACCCGGCGTGGATGCCCAGCAGTTCCTGCATCAGCGGCCAGAAACGGTTGCGCGGATGGGCGTAGTACATCGCCGTGTGCAACGAGGCGTTGCCCGGCATCGAGCCGAGCACCAGGACACGGCAATCGTTAGGAATGTGCGCTGGAAGGCCCTGCAACAGGTCGGTTTTCGTCACGGCGATCGCATCTGCGTGAATGTCTTTTTCAGCTTGCCTGCTGCAGCCACGGCCTTCTCCGGAAACTTGCTGAACAAACGAAATTTTAGCGAGCCACGGGTGGGCGTGGATTCAGATTTTCAGGAATAGCTTTGGCGCGGCCCACTCCACGGGCCTAACAAGAACACTGAGGAGACCCCCAATGCGTGCCATTTCCATCCTGAGCCTGGCTGCCGTATCCGCACTTGCGTTTGCGCCGTCGGCATTTGCACAAGACACCACCTACACCGGCGACACCTCCTCGGCTTCCACCAGCGCCGATAGCGCTTCCGGAAAGCATTGGGCAGTGGTCGGCGGTGTTGCTCTGATCAAGCCAAAGAACGATCCGGCTCCCGGCCTGGACGTCGATGGCGGCCCGGCACCGACGCTGAGCGCCAGCTACTACATCAACGACAACTGGGCCGTTGAGCTGTGGGGCGCCGCTGACAAGTTCAACCACCGTGTCAACGCCGATGGCGTGGGCAAGATCGGTACCGTCGAGCAGCAGCCGATCGCCATCAGCGGCCAGTACCACTTCGGCCAGGCCGATAACGTGTTCCGTCCGTTCGTGGGCGTGGGCTACTACGAGTCGAACTTCAGCAACGAGAAGATCGACGCGGCGTCGGCCACCGGCCAGCACGTGGGCCTGGACACCGCCAAGGGTGTCATCGGCACCGTCGGCGTGGACATGAACATCAACTCCACCTGGTTCGCACGTGCCGACGCCCGCTACATGCGTTCGCGTCCGGAACTGCGCGTGGGCGGCCAGGGCACCGGCAGCGAGCTGGAACTGGATCCGTGGACCGTCGGCTTCGGCGTCGGCGCGCGCTTCTAAGCACGCCGGCAAGCGACGTTTCAGTCGAACAAAAAGCGGGCCGCAAGGCCCGTTTTTTTATGCTTTGAAATCGTGGCGCCGCCCGCTCAGCGCCAGTAGACGCTGCCGCGCAGGCGCGCGCTGCGCCAGCGCCACCACAGCAAGGTGGCATAGGCGAGCGCATAGCCGAGCAATACGCCGGCCGCGCCCAACAGGCTGGCGTGACTGAGCCACCCTTCCGTGGGCCAGGCAGCACCCTGCCAGGTGCTGCGCCCCCCCTGCACCATGCCGGCGATCACGCGTACCACCACCAGCGCGGTCAGGGCCAGCACCAGCCACAGGTTGGGCCGGTAGAACAGGCCCTGCTGGGTGCGCTCGAAGCGGGTCAGACGCAGTGCCAGCAGCCCCAGCGCCAGCCCGCAGGCCCAGCCGAAGGCGGCATGGCTGATCGCGCCGGGCCAGAACGCGGCGGCGATCAACACGAAGATCACGAACAACACGGTGGAAAGGCCGGCCGAGACCAAATTGATCATCAACAGCCAGCCGCGTGCCTGCCGCCGCGCGGTGCCGACACGAAAGCGCTGCACCAGCGACAACGGCAACAGCACCGCGAACACCGCCAGGGCGATGATCACGGCCAGCGGTATGGCGAGGAGAAGTGGCATCACATGCTCGGTGGCGGCGAAGAGTGGTTGGCAACCCGAAACGCGCGGACGCCAGGTGAACGTGGACGGCGCGCAGCAACCGGCGTGTCCGCGAGGTGCATGCCGATGCCGGGCGCCGGCCGCACCCGCCTGGCGGTGAGCGCGGTCGGTTGGACCGCCGCTCTTAGAACGCCGGCAATACCGCGCCTTTGTACTTCTGCTCGATAAACGCCTTCACTTCCGGGCTGGTCAGGGCCTTGGCCAGCTTCTGCACGCGCGGGTCGTCCTTGTTGTCCGGGCGCGAGACCAGGAAGTTCACGTACGGCGAGTCCTTGCTCTCGATCGCCAGCGCGTCGCGGGTCGGATTGAGGCCGGCATCGAGCGCGTAGTTGGTGTTGATCAGCGCCAGGTCGACCTGGTCGAGCACGCGCGGCAGCATCGCCGAGTCGAGCTCGCGGAACTTCAGCTGCTTGGGGTTCTCGACGATGTCGCGCTGGCTGGACAGGGCATTGCTCGGGTCCTTGAGTTTGATCACGCCCGCCTTGTCGAGCAGGATCAGCGCGCGGCTGTTGTTGCTCGGGTCGTTGGGAATCACCACATCTGCGCCGGTAGGCAGCTCGGCCAGCGTCTTGAACCGGCGCGAATACGCGCCGAACGGCTCGATATGCACGCCGACCACGGTCACCAGCTGGCTCTTGCGGTCGCGGTTGTAGGCATCCAGGTACGGCTCGGTCTGGAAGTAGTTGACGTCGATCTGCTTCTGCACGACCTGGTCGTTGGGCTGCACGTAGTCGTTGAACACGCGCACGTCCAGCTTGACGCCCTGCTTGGCCAGCAGCGGTTCGACCACCTCCAGGATCTCGGCATGCGGCACCGCGGTGGCGGCCACCGTCAGCGTGTCGCCGCCGCTGCTGCCACCGCTACCGCTACCGCCACAGGAAGCCAGGGCCAGCGTGGCCGCAGCCAGGAGGGAACGAAACGCGAATGTGTTCATGTGGGGGTCCGTGGGAGGAGGAATGCGGCACTGCCGCAAGCGCTAAACCTAGCAGACCGCAGGTGGAGCCGCGATCGGCAGGCCCGTGTGCTTGCTGGGCCCTGCGCGCGCCGGCAACACGCGATCGCGGTCCAGCTCAGCGCCGGCTGTAGCGCGCCACCAGCCAGTCGCCCAGCATCTGCAGCAGCTGCACCAGCACCAGCAGGGCGATCACGGTGATCAGCGCGACATCCGAATGCGAGCGCAGATAGCCCTCGCGGTACGCGACATCGCCCAGCCCGCCGGAGCCGATCGCACCGCCCATCGCGGTGAAACCGATCAGCGCGATGGTGGTCACGGTGGCGCCGGCGATCAGGCCCGGGCGCGCTTCGGGCAGCAGCACGCGCAGCACCAGCTGGCGGGTGGTGGCGCCCATCGCCTGGCTGGCTTCGATGATCCCGCGGTCCACTTCGCGCAAGGCGGTTTCCACCAGCCGTGCATAGAACGGTGCGGCGCCGACCACCAGCGGCAGGATCGCGCCGCGCACGCCCAGCGAGGTCCCCATCAGCATCAGCGTGAGCGGAATCATCGCGATCATCAGGATGATGAAGGGCACCGAGCGCAGCAGGTTGATCAGTGCCGCGAGCACCCCGTACAGCACCGGGCGGCGGCGCAGCTGCGGGGCACCGCACAGGAACAGCGCAACGCCCAGCGGCAGGCCGATCAGCAGCGTCAGCGGCAGCGCGCCGGCCAGCATCAGCAAGGTATCGAGCGTGGCCTGGCCGATATCGCCCCACTTGGCGGCATCGAGATTGCGGAAAAAACCGCTTGTCGTGGCGATCAGAGTCATACGCGCAGATCCTCCACGTGCACGCCGGCAGCGACGAAGCCGGCGCGTGCCGCGTTATGGTCGCCGCCGGTCAGCGCGACGATGAGCTGGCCGTACGGGGTGTCCTTGATGCGGTCCACGCGCCCGGACAGGATGTTGTAGTCCACCCCGGTCTCGCGGGCGATGCGGCCCAGCACCGGTTCGTAGGTGCCGTTGCCCAGGAAGGTCAGCCGCACGATGCGCCCGCCCACCGCGGCGAAGTCGCGATGCAGCTCGGCTTCGTCCACATGCTCGGCTTCGGACACGAAGCGCCGGGTGGTGGCGTGCTGCGGGTGCAGGAACACCTCGGTCACCGGGCCGGTTTCCACCAGCTTGCCGGCGTCCAGTACCGCGACGCGGTCGCAGACCCGGCGGATCACGTCCATCTCGTGGGTGATCAGCACGATGGTCAGGCCCAGCTCGCGGTTGATCTGCGCCAGCAGCTGCAGCACCGAGGCGGTGGTCTGCGGGTCCAGCGCGCTGGTGGCCTCGTCGCACAGCAGGATCTGCGGCCGGGTGGCCAGCGCGCGCGCAATGCCCACGCGCTGCTTCTGCCCGCCGGACAGCTGCGCCGGATACTTGCTGGCATGCTGCTCCAGCCCGACCCGTGCCAGCAGCTCGGCCACGCGCGCATCGACCTCGGCGCGCGGGGTGCCGGCCAGTTCCAACGGAAACGCCACATTGCCGGCCACGGTGCGCGAGGACAGCAGGTTGAAGTGCTGGAAGATCATCCCGACACGCCGGCGCAGCGCGCGCAGGCCCTGGCTGTCCAGCGCGGTGACGTCCTCGTCGCCGATCAGCAACCGCCCGCCGCTGGGTTCTTCCAGCCGGTTGATCAGCCGGATCAGGGTCGACTTGCCGGCACCGGAATGGCCGATGATGCCGAACACCTCGCCGGGGCCGATCCGCAGATCGAGTGGATGCAGCGCCACGATCTGGCGACCGTCAACGGAATAAGACTTGTGCAGGCGCTGAAACTGGATCACCGCGCGTGGCCGATTGGGGGGCCGTGAAGCCTACCAGTCAATGTTTGCGGACGATATTCCAATGAGTTCTAAGTTGGGGATTGGGGATTGGGGAGTCGGGATTCGCAAAAGCCAGAGCGCCTTGCCGTTGCTCTGGCGAATCCCAAATCCCGAATCCCCAATCACGGCTTATCCAACGACATCGGTCGATCCGCCTTCCGAATCCGCTCCCGGCGCAGCAGATACAGCCCGCTGGCGACGATGATGCCGGCGCCGGTCCAGGTCCAGCTGTCGGGCAGGGTCTGCCACAGCAGCCAGTCCCAGCCGATCACCCAGACCAGGCCGGTGTATTCCAGCGGCGCGATCATCGAGGCCTCGCCGCGCAGGAAGGCCTGGGTCAGCGCAATCTGACCCAGTGCGCCGGCCAGGCCCATGCCGGCGATCAGCCAGGCGTGCTCGCCCCGCAACGGCACCCAGTCGGGAATGGCCAGCAGGCCGGCGCCGACCGCCATGAACAGCAGGAACCACACCACCATCGCCTGCGGGGTGTCGGTGCGGGTCAGCAGACTGACGGTGATGGCGGCGATGGCATAGGCGGTGGCCGCCAGCAGCACCATCAGCCCGGGCAGCGAGATCAGCCCGTCCACGCCCGGGCGCAATACCACGATCACCCCGACCAGGCCGATGCCGATCGCCGTCCAGCGGCGTGGCCCGACCCGCTCGCCCAGCAATGGCACCGACAGTGCCGCCACCAGCAGCGGGGCGACGAAATACAGCGTGTAGGCGGTCGACAGCGGCATGCGCTTCAGGCCGTAGACGAAGCAGCCGATCATCACCATGCCCAGCGCCCCGCGCAGCAGGTGCAGGCCCCAGCGCACCGGCACGATCGAGCGCGGGCCGGCGGTGGCGAATACCCACACCAGCACGAACGGCAGCGAGGCGGCGCCGCGCAGCAGGGTGACCTGCAGCGGCGGGTAATGCGCCGACAGCAGCTTCATTCCCGCATCCATCAGCGAGAAGCAGGCCACGGCGGCCACCATCCAGGCGATGGCGGGAAGCGGAGAGCGGGTGGTGGGCATGGACCATTATCGCTGCGCGTGCGCGCAGCCTGGCAACCCTGTGTCGACAGGGGCGATGACGCGATGCCCTAGAATGGCGGCTGTTTACAGCCAGCAGGAGCTTTGCATGCCTTCCTTCGACGTGGTGTCCGAAGTCGACAAGCACGAACTGACCAATGCGGTGGACCAGGCCAACCGCGAGCTGGATACGCGCTTCGATTTCAAGGGGGTCGAGGCCAGGTTCGAGCTGGAAGACGGCAAGGCGATCAACCAGTCCGCGCCCAGCGATTTCCAGGTCAAGCAGATGACCGACATCCTGCGCGCGCGCCTGCTGGCGCGCGGCATCGACGTGCGTTGCCTGGAGTTCGGCGACATGGAAACCAACCTGGCCGGTGCGCGCCAGAAGGTCACCGTCAAGCAGGGCATCGAACAGAAGCAGGCCAAGCAGCTGGTGGCCAAGCTGAAGGAAGCCAAGCTCAAGGTCGAGGCGCAGATCAATGGCGACAAGCTGCGCGTGAGCGGCAAGAAGCGCGACGATCTGCAGGATGCGATGGCGCTGCTGAAGAAGGCCGATTTCGAGCTGCCGCTGCAGTTCGACAACTTCCGCGACTGAGCACGCGTGATGGCTGACACGGCGCCTTGTCGTGCCGCGCTGTGCAGGCGGGCCACACAGCGCGGCGTGGCAGCCGTCCGCTGCCCGGGCATCGGCCACGCGCGCACCGGCGCGTTACGGATCTGATGCAAGCATGCGCGGCCTGCTCTCCAGCCTGTTGCAACGCGCGCACCCGGCCACAGTGCCGCAGGCGCCGCCCGCTGCCGGGACGGCGTGCGCCTTGACGCACGCACAGCCACGCATCGAAGCCGGCTCGACGCTGCACACGTTGGCCGGGCTGGACCCGCTGGCGGCCGCGGCGTTTGCCGATGCGTTTGCGGTGGAAGTGCAGCGCGCCATCGCCAGCTGCACGCTCGGCCAGGCCAGCACCACCCAGGCGCAGGCACTGGAGCAGATCCATTCGCTCAAGAACACGCTCTCGCTGACCGGCTCTGCCGAACTGCTGAATGCCTGCGACCAGTTGCGCGGCGATGTCGACGGCGGCGAACTAGGGTCCGCGCTTGCGCAGCGCTACACCGCGATTGCGACCGCGGCCGGCCTGCTGGTCAAGAATTACCGGCGCACCCTCCCCAACGACGACACCGCCCCCGATGCGTAGTGGATCCAACCGTGCAGCGCCCGGCCTGATTCTGGCCGCCCGGCAGCTGCGCAACGACAGGCTGGTGCGGCTGTTCGAATCGTTCCTGGAATATCGCGCCTGCGTCGGCCGGGTGATCGTGCAGACCATCGTGGCCCTGTGGTGCTTCGGCTGGCTGTACGGGCCGCAGCCGGTGCTGGTCAGGGATGCACAGGCGGTCTTCCCCACCGCAGCGACGCTGTGGATGGTGGCGGTGGTCTGGATGGTGCTGGTGCGACGCAGGATCATTCCGCCGGGCGAGTGGCTGGACGCGATCGGGTTTGCGATGAACCTGCTGTTCATCGGCATCCAGACCTATCTGGCCTTCATCCTGCTGATGTCGCTGAACGCCTTCTTGCCCTTCATCACCATCGCCGCGGTGGCGCGCTATGGGCAGAAGGCAACGCTGCCGGTGCTGCTCAGCACCTTCGTGCTGATGCTGCTGACCGCGCCGGCCGGCTACTGGCTGTCGCGGCCGGCCTACTTTGTGTATGCAGTGGCGCTGAGCGTGGTGCTGCCGCTGCTGGTGGCGCGCATCGTCAGCGCAATGCAGGAGATCGCCCTGCAGGCGCTGGCCGCGCGCGATGCGCAGAGCCGCTTCATCAGCACCATGAACCACGAACTGCGCACGCCGTTGAACGCGGTCATCAACTGCGCGCAGCTGATCGACAGCGACACCTTGTCGGCGCAACAGCGCGAACTGATGCAGGCGGTGACGGTCAATGCGATCGCGCTGCGGCATCGGGTGAACGAGGTGATCGACGTGGCCAGCATCGACGGTGGCCGGCTGCAGCTGCACAGCAAGCCGCTGAGCCTGCTCGACGTGCTGGCCACGGTCAAAGCGGTGTGCGCGAGTGCAGCGTCGACCAAGGGCGTGGCGCTGGCGCTGCGCAGCGATGTGGCGCAGACGCCTGACCTCATCGGCGACGAAGGGCGTATCGAACAGGTCATCACCAACCTGGTCATCAATGCGATCAAGTTCACCCCGGCCGGTGGCGCGGTCGACGTGCTGATCGCCGCCACGCAGGTGCAGCAGCGCTGGGCGATCGCGGTGACCGTGACCGACACCGGCATCGGCATTCCCGACGCCCAGAAGGCCTATATCTTCACGCCCTTCACCCAGCTCAGCACCGGTTTCAGCCGCGCCGAGGGCGGGGTCGGGCTGGGCCTGTTCATTGCGCTGTCGGTGTCCGAGGCGATGGGCGGCAGCCTGAGCGTGCGCGACAACCCCGGCGGCGGCAGCGTATTTCGCTGGACCTTCGAACTGGCCGCCGCCGCGGCGCAAGGCTGCCGCCCGCCGGCGCTGCGCGAGGCCCTGCAACAGCATGCCGAGACGGTGCCGCCGCTGCACTGCCTGGTGTTCGAGGACATGGACACCAATCGGCTGGTGATTGGCAATCTGCTCACCCGCGCCGGGCACCGAGTGAGCTTTCACAGCGATGGCAGCAACGCGGTGCAGCGCATCCGCGAGGCGGCGCCGGACCTGGTGTTCCTCGACCTGCACATGCCCGGCACCTCGGGCTGGGACGCGCTGGGTGAGGCGCGCGCGGCGATCGCCGCGCTGCCGCCGATCATCGTGCTGACCGCCGACACCCGCACCGATTCGATGCGCGAGGCCACCGCGGCCGGCGTGGCCGGCTATCTGTCCAAACCGATCAACGCGCACCAATTGCTGGCCATCCTCGCCGCGCATGCCCGCCGTGCAACCGGCTGACCTGAAACCGGGCAACGCGGCACGCCGGCACTGGCACACCGCCGCGCAG
The DNA here is from genome assembly GCF_040202385.2 of Xanthomonas sp. WHRI 6108. Classification (NCBI taxonomy): domain Bacteria; kingdom Pseudomonadati; phylum Pseudomonadota; class Gammaproteobacteria; order Lysobacterales; family Lysobacteraceae; genus Xanthomonas; species Xanthomonas sp. WHRI 6108. Next base: position 4,068,851 of record NZ_CP168198.1, read on the forward strand.
ACGCGCACGCCGCTGGCGCTGCTGTACCTGCACGGGTTCACCGCCAGCCCGGGAGAAGCCGGCGAACTGCCCGAGCAGATCGCCGATGCGCTGGCTGCCAACCTGTACGTGCACCGTTGGCCCGGGCATGGCCGCAGCGCCGCCGACGCGATGCAGGGGCTGACGCCGGCGATGTTGCAGGCCTCGGCCCTGGATGCACTGGCGCAGGCACAGCGCATGGGCGCACGCGTGGCGATCGTCGGCTCGTCCATGGGTGCCACGCTGGGCTTGTGGCTTGCGGCACAGCGCCCCGACGCGGTGGCTGCAGTAGTCGCCTGGTCACCGGGCATCCGGCCGGCCGACCCGGCGCTGCTGGATCAGGTCTGCGCCGCGCAGACGCCCTTGACCGACCCGCGCCCGCGCACCGCCGCGTCGCTGGCGTTCTGGTCCAGCACCATCCACCCGGATGGATTCCGCGCGCTGCGCAGCCTGTTCGACGCGGTTGCCGCCGATCCACCGTGGCCACGCGTGCAATGCCCGGTGTTTCTAGGCTATTACCGCGCTGCCAACGGCGAGGAGGATCCCACCGCCTCGGTGCCGGCGATGCTGGCGATGTTCGCTGCGCTCGGCAGCGCGCCGGAGCACACCTGCGCGATGGCCTTCGACACCGGCGCGCATGCGATCGGCTCGCCGCACAAGACCCCGCACGCCGATAAAGTTGCGCAGGCATCGATTGCGTTTCTGCGCGCGCATGTCGGCGCAAACACGCATGCGGATGCCACCTAGGCCGCGTCAGCGCTGCAACTGCTGCAGTTCTCCCCGCGTTCCGCCAAGCGCCGGCCCCGCGCTGCGCTGCACCGGCACAGGCGGCCGCGCCGGCAGCGATCGCATACACTGGCCCACCATCACGCCGCCGCCACGATGACGACCACGCCTGCCACGCTCGACCCGTTGACCGCCACCCGCCAGTGGATCGAGCGCGCGGTGATCGGCCTGAATCTGTGCCCGTTCGCCAAGGCGGTCTACGTCAAGGAGCAGGTGCGGCTGGTGCTCAGCGATGCCAGCACGCCCGAAGCGTTGCTCGAACAACTGGCCGAAGAACTGGTGTTGCTGCGCGACACGCCGGCCGAGCAGATCGACACCACCTTGATCGTGCATCCGGACGTGCTCACCGATTTCCTGGACTACAACGACTTCCTCGACAACGCCGATGCGGCGGTGGAAGCGCTGGATCTGGGTGGCGTGTTGCAGGTGGCCAGCTTCCATCCGGACTATCAGTTCGCAGGCGCGGCGGTGGATGACGTGGCCAACTTCACCAACCGTTCGCCCTACCCCACCTTGCACCTGCTGCGCGAAGACAGCGTGGAGCGTGCGGTGGCCGCGTTTCCGGATCCGGACGTGATCGTCGAACGCAATATCCAGACGCTGGAACGCCTGGGCCAGGACGGCTGGGAGCGGTTGTTGAGCGCATCGCAGCACTGACCGCCGCATCGCGTGCGGTTGCGCGTGCCTGAAACGCGCAGCGATGCCGGCGCGCAGCGGCGCGGCATGACGCGCTAACGGCGGGCAAGCCACCAATCTGCATGCCTCGCGCGCGGCGATCGCGTTGCTACGGCCACCACGGCGCCCGCGTTACAGTGCGCGCGACCTCACTCCCCTGGTGCGCCCGATGCCCCTGACCCCCGCCGTCTCCGCATGGAATCCCTCCCCGTTGCAGGACCGCGTGGTGGTGATCACCGGCGGCGCCCAAGGCATCGGCCGTGGCATCGCGCAGGCGGTGCTGGGCGCTGGTGGCAGCGTGGTGATCGGCGACCTGGATGCCGATGCCGGCAAGGCCTGCCTGCAGGAGTGGGCATTGCCGCGACGCAGTGCCTTCGTGCGTTGCGATGCCGCGCGCCCGGCCCAGGCGGCCCGCCTGATCGCCACCGCGCTCACCCGCTTCGGGCGACTCGATGGCCTGGTCAACAACGCCGGCGTGGCCGATCCGCATGTGCCGCCATTGCCGCAACTGGACTGGGACGAGTGGAATCGCAGGCTGGCCAGCCTGCATGGCGCCTTCCTGTGCAGCAAGCAGGCCTTGCCCGCATTGGCGCAGGCCCAGGGCGGCGGTGCGATCGTCAACATCGCCTCCACCCGCGCCTGGCAATCGGAGCCGCATAGCGAAGCCTATGCCGCCGCCAAGGGCGGGCTGGTGGCGTTCACCCACGCCTTGGCGCTGAGCGAAGGCCCGCAGGTGCGCGTCAACAGCATCAGTCCGGGCTGGATCAGCACCGACGCCTGGCGCGCACCGGCGCGCCGGCGCACACCCAAGTTGTCACGGCGCGACCATGCCCAGCATCCGGCCGGACGGGTGGGCACGCCGGAAGACATCGCGCAATTGGCGGTCTATCTGCTGTCGCCGCAGCTGTCCGGCTTTGTGACCGGGCAGGACTTCATCGTCGATGGCGGCATGTCGCGCAAGATGCAGTACGTCTGAGGCATTGCCGCGCACGCGGCCTGCAGTAGACCGCGCAGGCCGGAAGCGCCGCAGGCGCAAGCACTAGCGGCGTGGCTCAGGCCTGCTCGCTGCGGCCGAACAACACCGCAAGATCCCCTGCCCCCAGCGCGCGCCATTGCCCGGACGGCAGACCATCCAGCGACAAGCCACCGATGCGGCTGCGGTGCAAGGCCACCACGTGATTGCCGGCGGCGGCGAACATGCGCCGCACCTGGTGGTAGCGGCCTTCGTGCAGGGTCAGGCGTGCCTCGCGTGGGCCGAGCACTTCCAGTTCGGCCGGCAGCAGCGGCTTGGTTTCGCCGTCCAGCAACAGCGTGCCGCTGGCAAACAGCCCCGCCTCGTCTCCACGCAGGTCCTCGGCCAGGATGACGTCATAAACCTTGTCCAGCGCCGACTTGGGCGAAATGATCCGGTGCAGCAGCGCGCCGTCGTCGGTCATCAGCAACATGCCGCTGGTCTCGCGATCCAGCCGCCCGACGGGCGCCAGCACCGGCGCGCGCAAACGGAAGCGCGGCGGCAGCAGTTCGTAGATCAGCCGGCCGGTGTCCTTGGTCGAGCAGGTGTAGCCGCCGGGCTTGTGCAACAGCAGGCTGAAACCCGCCGGCGGATCCAGCGGTTCGCCATCGATACGGATCGCATCGTGCTCCACCTGGTCGTCGGCATACAGCACCTCGCCGGCGGCGTCGGTGACCGCGCCCTGGCGAAATAGCTGGGTCACCTGCTTGCGGCTGCCGTAGCCGAGGTTGGCGATGTGCTTGACCAGCTTCATACGCGCGCTCCGCGACCGCGCACGGCGGAAATCAGCTTGAAGCCGTCGCGTTCGGCGGCCACGCGCACCTGCCCGAAGCTTTCGTTGAGCACGTACTCGTAGGGCAGATGCCGGTTGGCGACCAGCAGCAGCTGCCCACCCGGGCGCAACGCCTGCGCGGCCACGGCGATGAAGCGCTGGCCGATATCCGGACGATCGGCACGCGAAGGCGTGTGGAACGGCGGGTTGCTGACGATGAAATCGTACTGCGCCCCCAGGCCGGCGGTGACGTCGCGCCAGTGGTACTGCAGCTGCGCCGGATGCGCGATGGCCTGCAGGTTGCGCCGCGCCAGGGTCAGCGCGCGCGCCTCGGCCTCGTACAGATCCAGCCCGGTGACCTTGGGGCAACGCGCCAGCACCTCGGCCGACAGATAGCCGAAGCCCGCGCCCAGATCGGCGCCGTGTCCGGCCAGGGTGCTCGGCAGATGCTCGACCAGCAGCGCCGAGGCAGGATCGATGCGGTCCCAGGCAAACACACCGGGGCGACTGACGAAGCGCCCGTCCAGAATGGGGCGCGGCGCATCCAGCGCCGCCCAGCGCGCCTGCAGCGCCGCATCGGTGTCGGCAGGCAGCGGCGCGCTCCAGTAGGTGCGGCAATGGTGCTTGGTCAGGCTGCCGGCCAGGCCGGTGAGCTGACGCAGATCCGCCTCGCCCGAGCGCGCGCCCTCGTTGTTGGACTGGCAGGCCACCACGCGGCCGCCCGGTGCGGACAGCGCGACCGCGCGCGCGAACAGGGCACGCGCTTCCTCGCGTTGCCGCGGCGGCAACACCAGCACCAGGGCGTAACGGGTGCTGTCGGCCTCGATCTCGCTCTCTTCGCGCACGTTCCAGCCGTTGCGCTCCAGCGCCTCGGCGAAGGGACGAAAGCTCTGCTCGCAGGTCAGCGCATCGGCAGCCGCATGCTCGCGCAGCGGGAACCCGTCGCGCGCGCGCAGGAACAGCACCGGGCCGCTGGGCCATGGCAGCACGCCCTGGGCGAAGGGCAGAAACAGAGCTTGAAGCGGGGCATCGTGCGGGCCAGCCATCGGATCATCGGGTCGGGAACAGGCCGCCATTGTAAGGGAGCGCTGCCTGCCGCCCGCCCTGGCGCCCGCTTGGGCGGGCATTCGATTGCGTGACCTGCAGACGGCGGCCCTTCCAATGTCTATACGGTCTATTGATGCGCACGCAACATCCGCCCGCCTAGGCTGGAATCACACCAATACCGGAGAGACGCGATGCGAGCCCTGTTCGTAGGTGGAGTGGTCGACAACAGCGAAATGGATCTGGATGACACCCCGCCACCGATGCACTACCCCGAAAACACCGGTGCGGGCCGGCCGCGTTACCGCCTGCACCAGGTCGGCGAGCGCGACGATGGCAGCGTGGCATATGCGGTGTATGGCGCTCCGGAAATGGCCGATGACGACATCAGCCGGATCACCGAAGAACGTGGCTATGCGCGGCGCTTCAGTGCTTCGCCCGAACCGCCGCGCTGAGCGTGGGCGCATTGGCGTGGCACCTCGCACGATCGCGGCACACGCATGAAAAAACCGGGCCTGGGCCCGGTTTTTTTCGTTTGAACGCCTGAGCCAGCGCGTTGTCTGGATCAGCGCGCCTTAGGTGTCACCCGCCAGATCACATTGCCGACATCGTCGGCCACCAGCAGCGCCCCGGTATTGTCCGGGTTCACGCCCACCGGTCGCCCCTGCGCATTGCCTTCGGCATCCAGGAAACCGTCCAGCACCGTGATCGGCGTGCCGCTGGGCTTGCCGTCGACGAACGGCACGAACAGCACCTTGTAGCCGCTGGGCGGGTCGCGATTCCACGAGCCGTGCTGGCCGATGAAGGCGCCCTGGCGGAAGCGCTCCGGCAGCAGGCTTCCGCTGGCAAAGCTCAGGCCCAGCGAGGCGGTATGCGGGCCCAGCGCGTAGTCGGGCTTGATCGCCTTGGCCACCAGCTCGGGGTTCTGCGGTTTGACCCGCTCGTCCACATGCTGGCCGTAATAGCTGTAGGGCCAGCCATAAAAACCGCCGTCGCGCACCGAGGTCAGGTAATCCGGCACCAGATCGCTGCCGATCTCGTCGCGCTCGTTGACCACCACCCACAGCGACTTGCTCTGCGGCTCCCAGGCGGTGCCGACCGGATTGCGCAGGCCGCTGGCGAACACGCGGCTGCTGCCGGTGGCCGGATCGATCTCCAGGATCGCGGCGCGGTTGAGTTCGGCCTCCATGCCGTTTTCGGCCACGTTGCTGTTGGAGCCGACGCCGACATACAGCTTGCTGCCGTCGGCGCTGGCCAGCAGCGACTTGGTCCAATGGTGATTCAGGCCGCCGGGCAGGTTGGCCACGAAGGTCGGCTTGGCGGTGATATGCGTCTCGCCGGGCTTGTACGGAAAGCTCACCAGCGCATCGGCATTGGCCACGTAGAAACGATCGCCGATCAGGGCCATGCCGAACGGGGAAAACAGCCCGGTGATGAACTGGGTGCGCACTTCGGCCACGCCGTCGCCATCGGCATCGCGCAGCAAGGTGATGCGGTTGGCACTGGGCACCACGGCGCCGGCCTTGCTCATCATCGCGCCCTGCACCTTCTTGCGGATGCCGCCGCCTTCGGCGTCTTCCGGCTTGGGCGGCTCGGCGGTCTCGGCCACCAGCACGTCGCCGTTCGGCAGCACATAGACCCAGCGCGGGTGATCCAGGTCGCGCGCAAACGCGGCAACCTGCAGGTCGTCGGCGGCGATCGGCTTGGCGTTCTCGGTCCAGCGCTTGACCGGCGCCACCTTGACGGTGGGGATCAGGCGTTTGACCGGCTCGGGCAATTGCGGGTTCGGCCCGGTCCCTTGTTCGATGGCAAGCGTGGCGGTATCGCCGCAGGCGGCGAGGAGGGCGACGGTCATCAGCGACAGCGGCCAGCGGGCGAGCTTCAACGCGGGAGCATTCATTGCGCGATTGATCCTGAACAGTTACGACAATCGGCCATCATGCCGTCAACGCCACGACGAGAAGTAAACACATCGTCAATGCGTGACTCAGGAAGCGGCTTGCGGATCGCTGCCCAGCGGCAAGGGGTGCACTGCCACGATGCGGTCCATCCAGATCCAGTGCGGCTCCTGCGCGGAATCCAGCTGGTCGATGCGCAGCTGGCCGTTGAGGCCTTCGCGCTGCTGGTCGTCCAGATAGGTCTGGATGCTCGGGCGCACGGCGACGGTGCCGCTGATCATGCTGCCGTCGTCGAGCTCGACGCGCACGCGCTCCTGGCCACCGAGCAGCGACACCCAATGTTCGAGCGTGGCGATCTGTACTTGTTCCGAATAGACATGCGGGGCGTATCTGGACATGGCGTCATCTCCATCGAGGGAATGCGCCACGCTAGGCCATCCGCCGTGAAAGAGGCAGTAAACAGCCTCTTTCACCTGTGCTTGTCAGCCGGAGCGGCGGCGCGACATCGGCGCCGCCTGCCGTCTCACTCCACCGATTCGCGCGCGGCACGCACCGCGGTGACCAGTTGGGCGACGCTGTAGGGTTTGGCCAGATGCTCCTGGAAACCGGAGTCCAGCGCGCGCTTGCGATCGTCGTCGCGTGCCAGCGCGGTCACTGCCACGGCCGGCAGTGCCGCCGCGTCCAGCCCCATGTTCTCGCGCACGGTGCGGATCAGCCCGTAGCCATCCATGCCCGGCATGCCGATGTCGGTCAGCATCAGATCGAAGCGTGCATGGCCGCGATGATCGATCAGTGCCAGCGCATCGGTGGCGCTGCCGGCGGTGACCACTTCGGCGCCCTGCTCTTCCAGCAAACGGCGCAGGTAATCGAGCATGTCCGGCTGGTCTTCCACCGCCAGCAGGCGCAAGCCATTGAGCGCGCGCGCTTCGATGATCTGTTCGGACATCAAGCGCCGGCGCAGCTCGCGCCGCGGACGCCTGGCCTGATCGGGAATGTGCTCCGGCAGGCGCACGGTGAAGGTGGCGCCCTTGCCGCGACCGCCGCTGGTGGCGCTGACCTGGCCGCCATGCATTTCCACCAGCTGCTGCACGATCGCCAGGCCCAGGCCCAGGCCGCCATGCTGGCGCGTGGTAGTGCCGTCGGCCTGGCGGAAGCGGCCGAACAGATGCGGCAGGAATTCCGCTGCGATGCCGTCGCCCGAATCGCGTATCGCGACCAGCAGGTGGCCGTCGTCGCGCTCGATAGTGACGTCGATGCGGCCATGTGCCGGGGTGAACTTGATCGCATTGGACAGCAGATTCCACAGCACCTGCTGCAGCCGCGTGGCATCGCCCAGCACCAGGCACGGCGTGGACGGGGCATGCACTTCCAGTACCTGGTCCTTGCCCTCGGCAGCCAGCTCCTGGGTGTTCAGGGCCTCGCGCACCTGTTCGACCAGATCCAGCGACTCGACCTCCAACTGCACCTTGCCCAGCAACATGCTGCTGAGGTCGAGCATGTCCGAGATCAGGCGTTTCTGCGCACGGGCACTGCTGGCGATCACCGACAGGCCCTTGTAGTTGGGATGACCTTCCTCGACCCGCTGCAGCAGCAGCTCGCTCCAGCCCAGGATGGTGGTCAGCGGCGTGCGCAATTCGTGCGACAAGGTGGCCAGGAACTCGTCCTTCAGCCGCGCCATGCTCTCGGCTTCGTTGCGTGCGCTGCGCTCGGATTCGAGCAGCTGTTCGCGTGCCAGTTCGATCTCGCGTTGTTCGGTCACGTCCGGGCTGCTGCCGGCCAGGCCGATGAAGCGCCCGTCGGCCGAGTAGCGCGGCGTGGCGGTCATTTCGATCCAGCGCCACTGCCCGTCGTGGCGGCGCGCGCGCACCAGTGCGTGCAGGCCGCGCTGTTCTTCCAATGCGGTGGCCAGTTCGAACTGGAAGATCGACAGGTCGTCCGGATGCAGCAACTCGCTCCAGGCCGACACCGTGCCGCTGGAAATGTCGATGCCGAAAAATTCGCCATAGGCGCTGTTGACGAAGCGCACCACGCCTTGCGCGTCCAGTACCCAGACCGGCATCGGCAGGCCGTCGGCCAGGGCGCTAAAACGCGCCTCGCTCTCGGCCAGCTCGCGCTCCACCCGCTTGCGCTCGGTGATGTCCATGAACAACACCGCCACCCGCGCCTGTTCCGGCTGCCCGACCCGGAATGCATCCACCGAATACCAGCGGCGCAATGCCTTGGCCTGCATTTCGAAATGGATGCGGTTGCCGGTGCGGGCGACATGGCCGTAGCGGTCGAACCATTCCTGTTCGTGATCGACCAGCATGCCGCGAATGGAGACATTCAATACATTGGAAAGACCGGTGTAGCGCTCGAACGCGCCATTGGTCATCCGGATCACGTAATCGACGGCCTTGTCGCCATCGAACACCATATCGATGACGCAGAACCCCGCGTCCAGATTATGGAAGATCTCGTGGTACATCCCCGGGTCGAGGAAGGGCTCGGCGAGGGCTGCCGGGTGGCTGGTGGCCAGATCGGGGCTGGTGGTCGAGGTGCTCAAATCGGGATCCAGGGGTGGTGCCAGGGCGGATGACGGGCAGATGAAACCACGCCCGGTGTCGTCAGCGGGTGCACAGCCGGCCGACCCGGTTCACGCGCGTGCCGCCGGCTCCCCAGGGATCACCACAGCAGCGCCGCGCACAGCGCGATGCATGCCGCCAGCACCACGATCCCGGCGATCACGCCGCGAAACACCCACTCGCCTTCGCGGCGCAACTGCTCGTCCATCCAGCGCTGCGCTTCTTCGCGCCAGGCGGTGGAACGCGCGTACTCGGCGTCCAGCAACAGCAACCGCACCCGCGACAGGCCAAGTTTGGCGCATTCGCTGCGGCAGCGCTCGCTGAAACCATCCTCGCCGGTGGCGACCTGTGCGCCCAGCGGCAACTGCAGTTCGAGTTCATGCCTGGACATAACGGGGGCGCTCCTGATCAAGCTCGTGTTCCAGCGCCATCCGCGCCAGTTGGGTGTAGTTGGCGCGTGGACCCTGGCCGCGGCCGGTGAGCATTCCCTGGTAATCCAGGTCCTGCCAGACCCGCCCGGTCCACTCGACGCAATCCTCGGCGATCACCAGCATCAGCGAGTAGCGGTATTCCAGCCCGTTGGCGGCGGTGTAGGCGTAGACCGGCGGGAACTGCACCGCCACATCGCCCTGGCGCGCCAGCGCGGCCAGGTGTTCGCGCAAGGCATCGCGCGGCGAGGCTCCCGGTTCCATCCGCAGCGCGCGGGTCGCCAGATCCAGATCCACATCGCTTTGCAGGGCGACGAAGGCGGCGGCCCCGGTGGCGGGGTTATGGCCGTGTTGTTTCGCCCAGTCGATGAACTGCAGGCGCACGTCCGACGGCAGGTGTGCCGGCGCCGAAGAGGCTGACTTTGTGCGGAAAGAGTGGGTGTCCATGCTGGCGATCTTCCGGGCTGCGCCGTGAAGCGCAGGCGCAGGCGCGGTGAACCCGCCGTCATGGCGCCAGCGCTGCGGATTAACCGCGTGGCAATGGCCGGCCAGCCCTTGCGTGGCAAGCGTTGCCGGCACGCAGACGCGCCCCCACACTGCAAGGACGCCCGGTACGTCCACGTACCTTCAGCTTGGAGACTTTCCATGAAACGTTCCAGCCTTTGCGGCGCCAGCCTGTTGCTGGCAGGACTGCTCGCGGCAACCGGCGCGCAGGCACGTGTACGCAACGTCACCGACCCGCAGGCGCCACGCGCGCTGACCGGCGATGGCAAGGTCGATGTGCGCTGGACCGACCCGGCGCAGTTTTCCGAAGTGCGCTTCAGCGGCAACCGCTGGGAAGCGCAGCGTGGCGACTGGGTGACCCAGCTGGCGACTTATTTCCAGCAGAGCGCCGCGCGCAAGCTGCCCGACGGCCAGCGCCTGAGCGTGACCATCACCGACATCCGCCGCGCCGGCCAGTACGAGCCCTGGCACGGGCCGCGCATGCAGGACGTGCGCATCGTCAAGGACATCTACCCGCCGCGCCTGAGCTTCAACTACACGCTGACCGGCGCCGATGGCCAGGTGATCGACCAGGGCGAACGCAAGCTGGTGGATTCGGCGTTTCTGATGAGCGGCCCGCGCCTGACCGACAGCGATCCACTGCGCTTCGAAAAGGCGATGATCGACGACTGGGTGCGCAAGCAGTTCCGCGGCGACCGGAGTACCGCCGGGTTGTAAGCAGCCGCTTCAAGCTTCTCCCGTCGAGGCGCCACGGCACAGCTTGCGCGCCACTGGCGCGCGTGCCTTGGTGCGCCTGCGCCGCTGGCGCAGGCCGGGGCGCGGAGCGGGGGTTGGGGTAAGTGTACGAGCGAAGCCAATGCGTTGTTCCAAGTGCATGTGGCTTCGCACGTCCCCTCATCCGCCCCTTCGGGGCACCTTCTCCCGATGGGAGAAGGTACACCTCACCGCGTGACTCCTTCGCCCACTGCCGCCTCACCCACATACGTCCGCGGCACGCGCTTGAGTCCACACAGCAGTTGATACGCGCTGACATTGCACTGCGTTGCCAGCGGACTGACGCGCGGCGCATCGCCCCACAGCTGCACTGACGCACCGATGTCGGCCTGCGGGTGCTCGGTGAGATCCACCGTCAGCATGTCCATCGACACACGCCCGATCAGCGGGCAGACCTGTCCATCCACCAGCACCGGGGTGCCGTTGGGGGCAAACTGCGGATAGCCGTCGGCATAACCGGCCGCCACCACGCCGACGCGGGTGGGCCGCTCGGCGACGAAGCGGGCGCCGTACCCCACCGGCTCGCCGGCCGGCAGCTCGCGTACGGAGATGATGCGCGAGCGCAGCGTCATCACCGGGCGTAGTTGCGCGGTGGTGTCGGTGTCCTGCGGGAACGGGTTTGCGCCGTACAGCATCAGCCCCGGACGCGACCAATCGTTACGCAGCGCCGGCCAGCCGAGCAGGCCGGGCGAATTGCGCAGGCTGGTTTCGGCCTGCATGCCGCCGGCGGTGAGTGCGAACGCCACCGCCTGCTCGTCGGTGCGGCTGCACTCCAGCTCGTCGGCGCGCGCCAGGTGGGTCATCAGCACCAGCGAGGCGATCTGCGGCAGCCCGCGCAGACGCAACCACGCCGCACGAAAGTCTTCCGGTGACAGGCCCAGCCGATGCATGCCGCTGTCCAGCTTCAGCCATACCCGCAACGGACGCGGGCTCTGGAACTCGGCCAGCGCGCGCACCTGCTGCGGCGTGGCCACTACCGTCCACAGATCATGCTCGGCAATCAGGCGCAGTTCGTCGTGTTCGAAGAACCCTTCCAGCAGCAGGATCGGTGCGCGGATGCCAGCCTGACGCAGCTCCAGCGCTTCTTCGATGCAGGCCACCGCAAAGCCGTCGGCCTCGCCGTCCAGCGCCTGCGCGCAGCGCACCGCGCCGTGGCCGTAGGCATCGGCCTTGACCACCGCCAGGGCCTTGCTGCCGCCCAGGCGCTTGGCCAGGCGGTAGTTGTGACGCAATGCGTCCAGGTCGATCAACGCTTGCGCAGGACGCACTACGCGGCCTCCTGCTGCGCGCGGGCGCTGCGTGGCGACAGGTAACGGAAGATGTCCAGGCCTTCGCTATCGATGTCGGGCGTGCGGCCCTGCATCAGGTCGGCCAGATAGCGGCCCGAGCCGCAGGCCATGGTCCAGCCCAGGGTACCGTGGCCGGTATTGAGGAACAGGTTGGCATACGGCGTGGCACCGACCACCGGCGTACCGTCCGGCGTGGCTGGGCGCAGGCCGGTCCAGAACTCGGCCTGGGCCAGATCGCCGGCACCGGGGAACAGGTCGTTGACCACCATCTCCAGCGTGGCGCGGCGGCGCGGATTCAACGACAGGTCGAAGCCGGCCACCTCGGCCATGCCGCCGACGCGAATACGGTCGTCGAAGCGGGTCAGCGCGATCTTGTAGCTCTCGTCCAGCACCGTGGAGGTCGGCGCGCGCGCGGCATCCACGATCGGGATGGTCAGCGAATAGCCCTTGAGCGGATACACCGGCAGGTGCAGGCCGAGCGAGAGCAGCAGGTCGGCCGAGTAGCTGCCCAGCGCCAGCACGTAGCGGTCGGCGGTCTCGATGCGGCCATCGATCTGCACGCCGGTGACGCGCCCGCCTTGGTGCTGCAGATGCTCGATTTGCTGCCCGTAGCGGAACTCCACCCCCGCCTGCGCGGCCAGTTCGGCCAGGCGCTGGGTGAACAGCCGGCAGTCGCCGGTCTGGTCCTCGGGCAGGCGCAAGGCGCCGGCCATCTGCACGCCACCGCCGGCCAGGCCCGGTTCGAACTGGGCGATCTGCGCCGGGGTCAGCAGCTCGTAGGGCACGCCGTACTGGGCCAGCACCTCGATGTCCTGCGCGGCGGCATCCAGTTGCTGCTGGGTGCGAAACAGCTGGGTGGTACCGAGCTGGCGGCCTTCGAACTCGATGCCGGTGCTGGCACGCAATGCGTTCAGGCAATCGCGGCTGTAGTCGGACATACGCACCATGCGCGCCTTGTTCACCGCATAGCGCTCGGCGGTGCAGTTGCGCAGCATCTGGCTCAGCCAGGCCAGCTGACGCAGGTCGCGCGTGGGCCGGATCGACAGCGGTGCATGCTGCTCGAACAGCCACTTCACCGCCTTGCCGGGCACACCGGGCGCGGCCCACGGCGAGGTGTAGCCGAACGACAGCTGGCCGGCGTTGGCGTAGCTGGTTTCCAGCGCCGCCGCCGGCTGGCGGTCGACCACGGTGACCTCGCAACCGGCCTGTGCCAGATACCAGGCCGTGGTGGTGCCGATGACGCCACTACCGAGAATGAGCACCCGCATGTCGTTCTCCTGGAAAGGGTATTCCCCCACAACCAGGCGTCGAGGGGGACAGTTAGACGCAGTATATTGCGAGCCAGGCAGTGCCATTTCTGGAATCAGCCTGCCTTGGCAGTGAATCCTCCTGTCAAACCCTGTGGAAGCAGACCCGATGACGACCCGCACCCGCGAGCTGGACAAGATCGACCGCAAGATCCTGCGCATCCTGCAGCAGGAGGGGCGGATTTCCTTTACCGAACTGGGCGAGCGGGTGGGCCTGTCGACCACGCCCTGCACCGAGCGCGTGCGCCGGCTGGAGCGCGATGGCGCCATCACCGGCTACTACGCGCGGCTGGACCCGCACTATCTCAAGGCCAGCCTGCTGGTGTTTGTGGAGATCAGCCTAGCCTACAAGTCCGGCGACATTTTCGAGGAGTTCCGGCGCGCCGCGCTCAAGCTGCCCAACGTGCTGGAATGCCATCTGGTCTCGGGCGATTTCGACTACCTGCTCAAGGCGCGCATCAGCGAGATGGCCTCCTATCGCAAGCTGCTCGGCAGCACCTTGCTGACCATGCCGCATGTGCGCGAGTCCAAGAGCTACATCGTGATGGAAGAGGTCAAGGAGACCCTGGCGTTGCCGATCGAGGGCTGAGATTTGGGAGTCGGAATTGGGGATTGGTAACGGCGCGGGTCAGCGCACCACGCGCATGCCGTCGCCGGCCGGGACCGCGTCGTAATAGCGCCCGGTCTTGGTATCCAGCACCCGGTTGGCGCCGGCCGGCTGCATGCCGTGCAGCAAGCGGCCATTGCGGTCGTAGACCATCGGCGCGCTGGCCGGCGCAACCTGGCTGCCGGCCGGCGCCACCGGCGTTTGGGCCGGGCCACGGGTCGGGATGGTGGGCGCGGACGGGCGCTGGCCGAGCTGCGATGGCACCGGAGCCGTGGCCGGCGCGGGCTGCACTGCGCGCGGCGCGGTCAGCGTGGGCTGGGCGGGCGTCGGGCTGGTGATCGGCTGCAGCGTATTGGACGAGCGTGTGCTGGTGGCCGATTGCGCCGCCGCAGCGCTGGCGGCAGCCAGCAGGCCGCACAGCAGCAGGCCGCGCATTGAATAAGGGATCGCCATGACGGACACCGTGCTTGATCGAGGAGTACTCCCTGGATGGGGGCGCCGGCGTGCTGCGGCAATGCATCGGGCCGGCTATGGCCTGAACGCGTTCGCGAGATGAGTGCGGCGCGAAAGGCACTTCCTGCTCCCATCGGGACAAGCTGGCGCACAGCGCCGGATGAGGGTGCGTGAAGCCTGGCAATCAGTACTGCGTCGTGGCTTCGCCGCCGTGCCCTCACCCCAACCCCCGCTCCGCGCCCCGGCCTGCTCCAGCGGCGCAGACGCAGCACCAAGGCACGCGCGCCAGTGGCGCGCAAGCTGTGCCGTGGCGCCCCGGCGGGAGAGGGGCTTGGTGCCCAGCACGCTTGAACCACGCCGACAGCGCCCACATCACGGGTGCAGGCGCGGCACCCTGCCAGCGCGCGCATGCGAGAACCCCATGAGCCAGTTCGATCTGACCCCTCCCTCCCCCGCCCAACGCGACGCCCTGATCGCCGGGCTCAGCGACGAGGAACAGCGCGTGCTGCTGCACCATGGCACCGAAGCGCCGTTCTGCGGAGTGTTCCTGGACAACAAGCTCGACGGCGTCTACACCTGCCGCCTGTGCGGGTTGCCGTTGTTCCGCTCCAGCGCCAAGTTCGAATCCGGCACCGGCTGGCCGAGCTTCTTCGCCCCGTACGACACCGCCCATGTGCGCGAAATCCGCGACACCAGCTACGGCATGATCCGCACCGAGATCGTCTGCGCGCGCTGCGACAGCCACCTGGGCCACGTGTTCCCCGACGGCCCGCCGCCGACCGGTGAACGCCACTGCCTGAACTCGGTCTCGCTGGGCTTTACCGAAAACGGCCAGGCCCTGCCCAACCCCTTGCAGCGCGCAGGCGCCGAAGCGCAACCGGCCTGAGCCGACACATGCATCCGGCCCGGAGGGATTCCGTGCCGGATGCATGCCTGCAACACCTGCGCCCACTGGCAGGCGCTGCCGCATCGCCGACGCGATGCAGCGACCCCGACAAGGCGTCGAAGCATCGCTGTAGCCAGGCGCGATTCACCTGAGCAAGGCTAGGTCATGAGCAAGGCTAGGTCACGATGAGCGTTGCAGGGATTGCTTGCAGTGGGCATCCGCGCCGCAAAGCCATTCAATCAAGGGCTGGAACGGCCTGAGCGCACCTGGCGCAAGTAGCGACAGCGCCGCAACCTGCCGCGTGAAGAAGCGATCCCCCCAGCGATCGTTCAGTTACACCGCACACCTTCACGCCGTGCGCTTCAAGAATCCGCCGCGCAAGCCGAAACAACAGCAACCCTGTTTGCTTTTGGCTGCGCCATGCTCATCATCATCGGCTTCATCGTCGTCATCGTCAGTGTCCTCGGCGGCTATGTGCTGTCGCATGGCAAGCTGGGCGCGCTCTGGCAGCCGTACGAGCTGATGATCATCGGTGGCGCGGCGTTCGGTGCGTTTCTGGTCAGCACGCCCGGAAAGATCGTCAAGGAGACCTTCAGCAGCATCCTGGGCGTGTTCAAGGGCCCGCAGTACAAGTCCGACGACTACAAGGACACGCTGAGCCTGATCTATGAGCTGCTCAACAAGGCGCGCCGCGACGGCTTCATGGCGCTGGAAGATCACGTCGAAAAACCGCAGGACAGCACCATCTTCGGCAACTACCCCAAGGTGGTCGCCGACCATCACCTGCTGGACTTCATCACCGATTGCCTGCGCCTGATGATCGGCAGCAACATCGAACCGCACGAGCTGGAGCCGCTGCTCGAGCTGGAGCTGGAAAAACATCACCACGAAGCGCTGGCGCCCTCGCATGCGCTGAGCAAGGTGTCCGACGGCCTGCCAGGCTTCGGCATCGTGGCGGCCGTGCTCGGCATCGTGATCACCATGGGCTCGATCGGCGGGCCGATCGAGGAGATCGGCCACCACGTCGGCGCCGCCCTGGTCGGCACCTTCCTGGGCATTTTGCTGGCCTATGGCTTTGTCGCACCGCTGGCCGCGGCGATGGAAGCGCGCGCCGAGCAGGACGGGCGCATGTACGAGGCGGTCAAGACCGCGCTGCTGGCCTGCCTGCGTGGCTACAACCCGAAGATTGCGCTGGAATTCGCGCGCAAGACGCTGCCCTCCAACGTGCGTCCGAGCTTTGCGGATTTCGAAACGCACCTGAAGACGATCAAGTAGGACCGCGGTCATGGCCGAGGGCAAATCCACCGTCGTCATCCGACGGGTCAAGAAGGTGCAGGGCGGCGGCCATCATGGCGGCGCCTGGAAGGTGGCGTTTGCCGACTTCGTGACCGCGATGATGGCGTTCTTCCTGGTGCTGTGGCTGATGGCCGCCACCACCAAGGAGCAGCGCGCGGCAATCTCGGAATACTTCCGCAATCCCAGCCCGTTGTCGGGCAAGTCGCCAGCCCCCTCCCCGGGCATGAATGGCCCTGGTGGCGCCAGCACCTCGATGATCAAGCTCGGCGGCACCGCCGACATGGCCAAGGGGCAGAAGGACGAGATGGGCCGCAAGCGCGACAACGCTGCCGACACCAACGAAGACAGCCGCGCCAGGGACAAGAAGCGCCTGGAAGCGCTGATGCAGGACCTGAAAGAGGCCATCGACAAGAGCCAGGCGCTGGAGCCGTTCAAGGACCAGTTGCTGCTCGACCTCACCCCGGACGGCCTGCGCATCCAGATCGTGGACAAGCAGAACCGGCCGATGTTCGACATGGGCCGCGACCAGCTCAAGCCGTACACCGTGGCGATCCTGCGCGAGCTGTCCAGCTTCATCAACCAGGTGCCCAACCACATCAGCATCACCGGCCACACCGACACCACCGCCTACAGCAGCGATACCGGTTACACCAACTGGGAACTCAGCGCCGACCGCGCCAATGCCGCGCGCCGTGCGCTGGTGGGCGGCGGCATGGACGATGCCAAGGTCACCCGCGTGGTGGGGCTGTCCTCGTCGGTGCTGTTCGACAAGACCGACCCGCAGAACCCGATCAACCGCCGCATCAGCATCGTGGTGATGACCCAGGATGCCGAACAGGCCGCGCTGGCCGGCGCCGGCCAGGGCATTGCGCTGGGCAAGCCGACCCACGATGCCGACACCCATGTGCCGGATCTGAGTGCCGCAGCAACCGCCACCACTGCGGTGGGGACCCCGGCTGCGCTGCCTGCGGCAGGACCCACCGCAGCTGCGCCGGCGGGCGGACCTGCGGCAGCGGCCAGCGCCACATCGCCTGCTGCAGCGCCCCCAGTCACCAGCGCCGCGCCGGCGGCACCGCGCGTCTCCACGCGCAGCCAGGTGGCTTCGGCCACCGCACTGGCCAAGGCTGCCGAAGCCGCCGTGGCCGCACCGCGCACTGCGGTCAGCGAAGTACCCGCGCGGCGCTGACGGCGGCTGCGGGAACTTGGCCTGAGGAGCTGTCTTGCGGTTTTTGGCGTTCCTGGCGGTTGCTGGCTGCGGCTACAGCTACGGCAGACGGCAGACGGCAGACGGCAGACGGCAGACAGCAGGTTGTCGTGCATGTCGAATCCGACGTGCATGCCGAAATTGATGTACTTGTCGGATCTGGTCGCCCTACGGGCTGCTTATCGGGCTTGTCGTCCTGAATGCCGATCCTGACCGGCAATCGCGCGTTGTCGCCCGGCGGACGCGCGGTGCCAGCCGCTGCAGCCTGTCCGACATATCGGCGTCAGCGGCCTTCGCAACGCCGGAAGCGCCGACAGCAGCATCCCCCGGCGCGGCCGGCGTTCATCGGCCTGGCGGCGGCACCCGAGCCGGGTCACGCGCAAGCGCCTAGAATGGTCGGCCATTCCCAGCGTCGAGAACACCGTGTCCCGCAATTCCAAGGCCAAGCGCGACAAGCGCAAGAAGTCCCAACCCAAGCGCCCGATCGTCCGTCTGGGCCAGGCGCCGCAGATCGCCAACCATGCCGTGCTGCAGGATGCCGACGGCCGCGTGGTCGCTGCGATCGGCTTGCAGAACGGCAGCGAATGGCTGCTGTCGATCGGCGGCCAGACCATGGGCAGCGCCGACAACCCGGTGCCGATGCTGGCCATGCTCAAGCACCTGGCCAATCTGCAGGAGAAGGAAGGCAAGACCATCTCGCTGGAATACTCCACCCAGCTGCAGCAGATGATCGACGACCTGGCCGCCGAAGACGGCAAGACCGCCGAGGAATACCTGACCACGCTGGTGTCCGAGTTCGAGAACAGCGACGCTGAAGGCGACGACGGCGAAGCCGAAGCCGCAGACGCCGAGGCAGGCGATGCCCCGGCAGATACCGATGCGGACACCGATGCCGATGCTGATGCCAGCGCCGAAGACGCCGCTGCCGACACCGCAGGCGACGCGTCGCAGGACGACGCCGACGACGCAACCGACGGCGGCAAGAAGAAGAAGGGCAAGAAGGCCTAAGGGCCTGCCCGTGGCCGTCTACGTCGACGATGCGGTGCATCCGTGGCGCGAGCAGCGCTGGGCGCACCTGCTCGGCGATACGCTGGACGAGCTGCATGCAATGGCGGCGCGGCTGGGCATTCCCCGCCGCGCCTTCCAGAACAAACTCAGCGGCGCGCACTACGATGTGTCCGCAACGCTACGCGCCGAAGCGATCGCGCTCGGTGCCATTGCGATCTCCCGTCACACCGACCGCGCCCTGCTCAAGGCCTTGATCGCCAACGCGCGTGCACAGGCGCGCGGCGAGGCGCCTTGAGGCGGGGATTGGGGAGTCGGGATTGGGGAGTCGTAACGGCGATCGCCACAACCTGATTGGCGGCGCGCCGTTGTAGGAGCGCGCCCGAGCGCGAGGAGCCGTCCCGGTAACGCCCGTCGCGCGCAGGCACGCTCCTACGTGGCAATCGCCGGGCCGAGTAAGCCTCCTGGTAAAGAGGCCTGCAACTTCACGACCGGCGGCATCCCCTCCGCACCATAACGGCACCGTTGTAGGAGCGCGCCTGAGCGCGAGGAGCTGTCCCGGTAATGCCCGTCGCGCGCAGGCACGCTCCTACGTGGCAAGCGCGGGCCCCTTCATGCGTCCTGGTCTGGAGGCCTGCAACTTCCAGCACCCATGATGACGGCATCCCTCTGCACATGATGGCACGCCGTTGTAGGAGCGCGCCTGAGCGCGAGGAGCTGTCGCGGTAATGCCCGATCGCGCGCGGGCACGCTCCTACGTGGCAATCGCTGGGCCGTGTAAGCCTCGTGGTAAAGAGGCCTGCAACTTCACGACCGGCGGCATCCCCTCCGCACCATAACGGCACGCTGTTGTAGGAGCGCGCCTGCGCGCGAGGAGCCGTCCCGGTAATGCCCGTCGCGCGCAGGCACGCTCCTACGTGGCAATCGCTGGGCCGTGCATGCGTACCGGCCTGGAGGCCTGCAACGTCCAGCACCCGCGATGACGGCATGCCTCTGCATGATGGCAGCACGCCGTTGTAGGAGCGCGCCCGAGCGCGAGGAGCCGTCCCGGTAACGCCCGTCGCGCGCAGGCACGCTCCTACGTGGCAATCGCCGGGCTGTGGACCATGCCTGCGCGGCAGACCCTAGTGGCCACCAGGCGCTTGGCATGCTGCTGCGGCAGCACGCACCACCGCGGCTCGACACAACCACACCCACACATCGTCCCTGCGATTCCCGAATCCCGATTCCCGATTCCCGATTCCCCAATCCCGGCCCCGCCTCAGAACGCCTCATTCCCCAGCCGCACTTCCACCCCCAACAGCGAGGTCAGCGCCAGCATGGCGTCGTCGTCGCGGCTGAGCGCGATCCAGCCGGCATAAGCGTCGCCGCCGGTGTTCCAGTTCCACAGCGAGTAGCCGTGCTCGCGCAGACGATCGAAGGCCACCGCCATCAGGTCGGGCACACTCAGATCGCTGGAAAACTCCTCGTCATCCAGGTCGCCGCCCCAGTCGATGCGCAGGTTCCAGCGCGCGCTGAGTTCGTCGATGGCGGCAATGAACGCGTCAGTGTCCTTCCAGTCCACGAAAAAACCCGAGCGCCAGTCGATCGCATCCTTCAAGGCCCACAACCAGGCATCGTCGCCCTCGTCGTCGTCCAGGTCGGCCTGCGCTTCGCGCCAGGTATCGAACTGGCCCAAGGCGGTGTCTTCGTCGCCCGGATTGATCAGCACCAGCAGATTCCACACCCGCGCCGGGTGGTCGTCGACATCGTCTTCGTCGCCTTCGGGCTGCAGGCCTTCGTCGTCTTCGTAATCGGCGCTGTTATCGGGCATGGCGGTCTGGTTCCAGGAGTGCAGGCGTGAAGTGTGAGGCCTGGCGGGGCGCAAGCAAACCGCCCGGCGCGTGCGCAGGCAGCGCCGGGGCTGATCTTCGCGGCGCGGGCCCGTATCCTGTGCGGCCGAAGACGGCCATCCCGGCCGCCATGACGCCTTTCCCATGAGCGATACCCCTCCCGATCATCTGGCCATCGATGCACGCAGCCCGTTCCACAATGCCGATGCGCTCGGCCGCGGCGTCGGCGTGCGCTTCAACGGTGTCGAACGCGACAACGTGGAGGAGTATTCGGTCAGCGAAGGCTGGATCAAGGTGCAGGTCGGCAAGGCCCGCGACCGTCGCGGCAACCCGATGACGATGAAAATCAAGGGTGAGGTGGTGGCCTACTTCCTGGACACCAAGGCCGACGCCAAGCCGGCTGCCGAATAAGAGCGGCTGACATCACCACGTCACCCCGGGCTATTGCAGGCCGGCTGCCCTGCGCCCTGGCTGCAGGGCCCTGGCCCGCCCACCCTCGCGGGGCACGCTGCAAGTACGTCCTTGCATAAGCGCTGACGCCGCATCCATGCCGCGTCAGGTCCGGCGACGGTGCGTGGGCAAAGACCAGCCAGGAATATCGGTGTGCATGGTTTTCAACACCGAGCAACTCTCTGGCGTGGCGCCCTCGCCGATTGCGAGACCGTGGGACGGCATGGATGCGGCTACCGAGTCCCCAGGGCCCGGTTCACCGCGCGTCCCGCGAGCGGCAAGGGCGATGCGCACCCGCCCCAGTCAGCGTTGACCTGGACTGCCGACGGCATCCACCAGGGTGCGGCCGACCAAACCACTGCCGTCACCACTCACGCCTTGAGCCGGTAACCGCTGCGGAAGATCGCCGCCACCACGCCCAGGCACACCAGCAGGAACAGGAAGGTCATGCCGGTGCTCACCGCGATGTGCACGTCGGCCTTGCCGTAGAAACTCCAGCGGAACCCGCTGATCAGATACACCACCGGGTTGAACAGGGTGACCTTCTGCCATAACGGCGGCAGCATGTTGATCGAGTAGAAACTGCCGCCCAGGAAGGTCAGCGGCGTCACCACCATCAGCGGGATCACCTGCAGTTTTTCGAAGCCGTCGGCCCAGATGCCGATGATGAAACCGAACAGGCTGAAGGTCAGCGCGGTGAGCACCAGAAAGCCCAGCATCCACAGCGGATGCGCGATCTCGTAAGGCACGAACAGCCGCGCGGTGAGCAGGATCAGCAAGCCCAGCAACACCGACTTGGTGGCCGCCGCGCCCACATAGCCGATCACGATCTCCCACCAGGCCACCGGCGCCGACAGCACCTCGTAGATGGTGCCGGCCCAG
This sequence comes from Xanthomonas sp. WHRI 6108, assembly GCF_040202385.2. NCBI lineage: Bacteria > Pseudomonadati > Pseudomonadota > Gammaproteobacteria > Lysobacterales > Lysobacteraceae > Xanthomonas > Xanthomonas sp. WHRI 6108. Next base: position 4,090,537 of record NZ_CP168198.1, read on the forward strand.
CGCGGCATGTAGATGCCGAACGAGGCGTTGGAAATGCTCTCGTTGAGCAGGGACAGCATCACCAGCCCGGGAATGATGAAGGCGCCGTAGCTGACGCCGTCGATGTCGCCCATGCGCGAGCCGATCGCCGCGCCAAACACTACGAAATACAGCGAGGTCGACAACACCGGCGAGGCGATCGACTGGGTCAGCGTGCGGAAGGCGCGCGCCATTTCAAAGCGGTAGATCGCCGCGATCGCATGCCGGTTCATGCGCGCACCTCCACGTTGCGGGCGCCATGCACCAGGTTGACGAAGATCTCCTCCAGCGAACTCTCGCTGGAATGCAGGTCCTTGAAGTCGATGCCCTGCTCGTTGAGCCGCCGCAGCAACGCACCGATGCCGGTCTGCTCGGCCTGGGTGTCGAAGGTGTAGACCAGGCTGTTGCCGTCGGCCGACAGCTCCAGCGGCAGATCGGCCAGCGCGGCCGGGATGGCCTGCAGCGGCGCCTGCAGGCTCAGCGTGAGCTGCTTCTTGCCGAGCTTGCGCATCAGCGTGTGCTTGTCTTCCACCAGCACCAGCTCGCCGCGATTGATCACCCCGACCCGGTCGGCCATGTCTTCGGCTTCCTCGATGTAATGGGTGGTCAGGATCACCGTGGTGCCCTGCTCGCGCAGCCTGCGCACCATCTGCCACATGTCGTGACGCAGCTCCACGTCCACGCCTGCGGTGGGTTCGTCCAGAAACAGGATGCGCGGCTCGTGCGCCAGCGCCTTGGCGATCAGCACGCGCCGCTTCATGCCGCCGGACAGCGTGGAAATCTTGTTGTGGCGCTTGTCCCACAGCGAGAGCTCGCGCAGCACCGTTTCCAGATACGCCGCATTGGCCGGCTTGCCGAACAGCCCGCGACTGAAGCGCACGGTGGCCCACACGGTTTCGAACGCGTCGGTGGCCAGCTCCTGCGGCACCAGGCCGATGCTGGCACGCGCGGCGCGGTAGTCGCGCACGATGTCGTGGCCATCGGCCAGCACGGTGCCGGTGCTGGGGTTGATCAGCCCGCAAATGATGCTGATCAGCGTGGTCTTGCCGGCGCCGTTGGGACCGAGCAGCGCGAAGATCTCGCCGCGCCGGATCTGAAGGTCTACCTGCTTGAGCGCCTGAAAACCGCCAGCGTAGGTCTTGCTCAATCCCTGGATGGAAACGATTGGAGTCATGTCTTCTGCACTGGAGCGATCAGCCGCACAGGGTAGGCCGTGCGCCATGAAGATGGGAGAAGTGCGGATGGAATGGTGTCTTCCGGCGCGCGCCGGGAAGCCTCAGCGAACTGGACCGCGCACGCCTGCTGCGCCTGTTAGTCGGCGCATCTCCGTAGGAGCGCGCCTGAGCGCGATGGGGCTTTCCCGCCAACGCCCCATCGCGCCCAGGTGCGCTCCTACCCGAACACGGCAACCGCTGTGGCTCCTGCGATTCCCCACTCCCGATTCCCGCGCGCTCAAGCGCGCTTGCGCGACTCGATCAGGTCCAGATTGCGCACCAGCCGGCGCGACAGGTCGTCGGAAATCTCGCGGCGCCTGGCCAGCTTGAACAGCTCGTTGCGCTCGGCCACCAGCGCGGCATGGCGGAACTGGCGCAGCGCCTGTTCGTAGGCGCCGGCCTCTTCCGGATCGGTCTCGGCCATGTCCACCGCGCCGAGCTTGCGCTGATAACGCTGGCTGACCTGGTTGGCGGCGGCGTTGTAGCGCTCGGCATGCTTGCTGCCGTCCACCAGCCGCTGACGCAGTTTTTCCACCGCTTCCAGCGCCGCCTGCGAGGCCGCCTTCACCGCAAGGTCTTCCTTGAGCTGCTCGTCTTCCTCCTCGGGCAATTCCAGCCCGCGCAGCAGCCGCGGCAAGGCCACGCTGGCCACCAGCAGCGACACCAGGATCACCGAGGCGGCCAGGAAGATCGCCAACTGGCGGGCCGGAAACGGCGAGCCGTCTTCCAGCATCAACGGCAGCGTGAGCACGCCGGCCAGGGTGATCGCACCGCGCACGCCGGCCAGCGAGACCGCCACCACGATGCGCCACGGCGGGCTGACATGCTGCTCGCCGCGCCACTGCGCCTTGAAGATGTTCCAGCGCAGCGACAGGAACACCCACACGAAGCGCAACGCCATCAGGCTGGCGCTGATGGTGGCCACGTACACCGCCAGCCACCACGGATTGAGGTGCCCGGCCTCCTGCACGCTGCGCACCGCCCCGTCCAGGATGCCCGGCAACTGTTCGCCCAGCAGCACGAAGATGATGCCGTTGAAGGTGAACTGCACCGTGTCCCACACCGCCGAGCGCTGCAGCCGCATGTTGCCCGGCGCGTTGCCGGCCATCTCCACGTAACTCATGGTGACGCCGGCGGCTACTGCGGCCAGGATGCCGGAGGCATGGAAGGCTTCGGCCAGCAAATAGGCCGCGAACGGGGTCAGCAGATTGACCAGGATCGCCGAACCCGGCTCCTCGCCGAAGTGGCGCCAGATCCAGGCCTGGATGCGGCTCAGGCCAAACGTGGTGGCCACGCCCAGCGCCAAGCCGGCCAATGCCACCCACAGGAAGGTCAGCGAGGCGGTGGCAAGCGAGAAGCTGCCGGTCAGTACCGCGGCCACCGCGAACTGGAAGCACACCAGCCCGGAGGCATCGTTGAGCAGGGACTCGCCTTCCAGGATGTGCATCAGGCGCTTCGGGATCGACACCTTGGAGGCGATCGAGGACACCGCCACCGGATCGGTCGGCGAGATGATCGCCGCCAGCGCGAAGGCCACTGCCAGCGGCATCGCCGGGATCAGCCAATGGATCAGCAGGCCCGCACCGATCACGGTGAACACCACCAGACCCAACGCCAGCTCGAGGATGGCCGCCTTGTCGCGGAACAGGCCTTGTTTGGGAATGCGCCAGCCATCCAGGAACAGCAGCGGCGGCAGGAACAACAGGAAGAAGAGCTCCGGTTCCAGCTCGTGCCCGGCATCGAACACACCCGAAACCACCGCGCCAAGCGCAATCTGGACCAACGGCAGGGGCAACGAGAACGGCAGGATGCGGATCAGATAACCGCTGGCCGCGACCGCCAGCAACATGGCGAGGACGACATCGATCGAATGCATGGAAAACCCGGAAGAAGAAACGGTGCGCGCGTGCGGCATCGCATAGTGCAACGCACCATCACGCGCCTACGGAAACATACCGGTTTGCATCCGGCGATGAAACCTTTGCGCCACCTCGCCCGGCTTGCTGTCCGTTGCGGCAGATCTGCCATCGGGCCCGTCGATGTCACACCGTTGCGATTCGCATCGGCCCCGGCGCCGTTGGATACGCCAGCGAATGGACGCGCGCGCCCTGTTGCGGGAGTGCCCTGCCAGGCAGCTCACCGACAGACTGCAATCAGCTATGGCGAACGTGCCGCTTCGTATGCGGGGACGATTGCCGCGTGGTCTCGACCGGGACGATGAAGGTCGCTTGCTGCAGTTGCAGTCTGGAGTCGTAGTGACTCACCACCACCTTGACTGCCTTGGGCTTTTTCCGGAAGGCATACGGCCACTGCGCGCCAACCATCTGCTGGCCGATCTTCTGGCCGTCGGCGTCTTCCACGAGTTTGAGGTGCACCGGGTAATTGCCTGCGCCGCCATTGTCCGCATCGTTGGCATCGACCACATCGATATGGGCTTTTGAAAACGCCAGCGTCGACGGCCCGCCATCCTTGTCGTTGGCGCTGTCATCGAACCCGATGTTCCTGTAGCTGTAACTCACCAGCAGCACCTGCGTAGGCCGCCAGGACCCACCGCCATCGTCATGGATGTTCACCTTGGCCGGGCGCACGGCATCGACGGTGAACTGCCACTCGCCCGGAACAATCCATTGCTGCCCTGGCCGATACGCTTCACTGGACGGAGCAACGGCCTTTGCCGGCGTTGACGTCGAAGCCCGCACTGCGGCCGAGGCCTGCGTGATGCCGCACACCATTACGCTTGTAGCCAGGAATACTCGCAGTGCCAGCCGCGTGCATTGGATTTTTTTCTGCGTCATCTAGCTACAACCTTTCTGCGTGATTCGGTGAGTTGCGTTGCCCGCAAATGCGGAGCCAGCCTGCAAGGTTCAGCGTCATTATCTGCACTCCACGCTAGCTGAGATAAGTGCAGCCGGCGGCGCGAGGTTACATGACACAAGCAGCAGATCACTGCCGTCATCATGCTACAGAGTTGCTTATTTAGTCCGGCTTCACCCACGAACCTATGTAGCAAAAACCGCCTGATATTCACGTATTCGATAATCAGGTTGCAGGACTAAAGATAATCTTGCCTAACTTCTTCGCGCTTGCTGGTAACTGTCGTCAGCAACGCATTGAACCTTGCCTGCACTGGCTGCGCATCGCATGGACGGCGGCAAGTCGATCGCGTCCTGTCTGCAATGGCACCTCGACCTGCATCGCTTCGGTTTCGACCACCGGCACATGCCTGGGTTGCAGCTGCCGCCCGAGCCCAGCGAGCGCAACAGGCTGTGTCGACGTCTGCGTTATGACGATCTCGAGCAACGCGGTGCCAGGTACGCCCGTGTAAAAACCGCGTGATGCATCCGCGCTGCATCTACCCGCGTATCCAGCACTACGATTGCCATCCAGGCAGTCGCTTACCCAAAGGATCGATGCCTCATGAAGACCTCATTCCAGTCGCTTGCCATTGCCACTGCCATTGCCCTGACCAGTGCCATGACCCCCGCTTACGCCGCATCGAACCCGACCGTGGGCGGTGCGCCGATGCTGGTGACCAAGGACATCGTCGACAACGCCGTCAACTCCAAGGACCACACTACCCTGGTCGCCGCGGTCAAGGCCGCCGGCCTGGTCGACACGCTGAAGGGGCCGGGCCCGTTCACCGTGTTTGCCCCGACCAACGCCGCATTCGCCGCCCTGCCGGCCGGCACGGTGGAAACGCTGCTCAAGCCCGAATCCAAGCCCACGCTGACCAAGGTGCTGACCTATCACGTGGTACCGGGCAAGGTCGACGCCGCATCGCTGATCGCCAAGATCAAGGCCGGCGGTGGCAGCGCCTCGCTGACCACCGTGCAGGGCGAGGCGTTGACCGCAAAGCTCAACGGCAAGAAGGTCACCATCACCGATGCCAAGGGCAACACCGCCAACGTCACCATTGCCGATGTCATGCAGAGCAATGGCGTGATCCACGTGGTCGACAAGGTGTTGATGCCGTAACGGCAGCTTGCTGCCTGACGCAGGCAGTCGCAGGCGCGTGACCTGCATCGGCGGAACGCAGCCAGGTTCCGTCGATGGGTCGACGACGAATTGCGCACGCCAGCAACGTTCAGAGCAGCTGCATTGCCGCAAGCACTCGGGTAGGCGTGGACGCTGCGCTCGACACCGGCAGGTACGGGTGGTACATGCCGATGTCGAACACCGCGCCTGCCTGACCAACATGCAGTAGTCGTGTCGGTCGCTGCCTCAAGTGATTGGTTGCGCTGTCGTTGCACGGCAACGTCGGTGCATCCGCTGCATAGGATTTAGGCGCAGACACTGCTGAATCGTTGTATCCGCGCATGCCTGGAAACAGGCTCCAGGCAGCGCCACCACACCGCAAAGCGGCGGTGAGGGAACCACTGGCTCGCCAGTGGTTCCACTTGGTGTCTCGTTCTCCGACACCGTGCGCGTGCATTTGCACGCGCATCTTTTATGTCTTCGCCATGCGCTCCGCAGCAACCGGTGCATCCAGCAACTGGCGCAGATCCTCCACAAACCCGCGGTAGCCTTCCTCACGCGCGGCCTCCGAGCCCTGCCGCAATACCCAGGAGGGATGCACGGTGGTCAGCACCGGCGTGCCGTCGTCCAGCTGCTGCCACTGGCCGCGCTGCTGCATCAAGCGAAAGCCGTTTCCCAGCACCGCCTGTGCGGCGGTCGCGCCCAGGCAGACGATCTGCGCCGGACGCAGCTGCGCGCGTTCGGCATGCAACCAGCCGCTACAGGCCTGCACGTGCGACCGTTCCGGGTTGCGATGCAGCCGCCGCTTGCCGCGTTGCTCGAAGCGGAAATGCTTGACCGCATTGGTCACGTAAACCGTGGCGCGGTCGATGCCGATCACGCTCAGCGCCATATTGAACAAACGCCCGGCCGGCCCGACGAACGGACGCCCGCTCAGATCCTCTTCGTCGCCGGGCTGCTCGCCGATCACCATCACCGACGCATCGCTCGGCCCTTCGCCGAACACCGTCTGCGTTGCCGGCTGCCATAACGCGCAACGCCGGCAATCGCGCGCGGCCACACGCAACTGCGCCAGGCTTTGCGTGGCCACTTCCGGGGTCGGCGTCGGCGCCACCGGCACTCGCCGCCGCACCGGCTCGGGCGCACGCTCGGCCATCTCGCGCACGCGCACACCCGCCTCGCGGATCAGCTCCGGCAACAGGCTCGCCTCGGGCAGGTTCTTCCAGTATTTCTGCGGCATTTCCTGCCGCATCATGGTTGGATTGAGCCGCGCCGGATTGAAGATATGCGCGTAATAGGTGCGCCAGAGCGTCTCCTGCGCATCGTCGGCCGGCACCTGGGTGCGCACGGCGCCTTCGCCGAACGTCAACGCCTCGCCATCCCAGCGCACGCTGCGATACGGAGTGAGGATCGCCCAGCGCATGCCGGCGAAGCGGCGCGCGAAAAACGGCGCCACCCGATCCACGATCCAATGTTCGGGCTCGAACCACGCCACGAAGTCTTCCTCTTCCACCGGCAAACGCCGAAAGCGCACGAACGCCTTCATCTTGTGCGTATCGCGCTGCACCGCCTTTTGCCACTGCGTCACCCGATGCACGTCGACATCGGTGGCCCGCTCGAGCAGCGCGCGCTCGCCGCACGCCACCCGCCACAACAACCGGTACAGCACCGCATAGCGCTGCGGATCGCGGTGACACAACACCGCTCCGGCCATCTGCAGGAACTCCGCCGACACCCGCGGCGCTGCAGCCACGGCCGGCAAATCCAGCAGCCCCTGCCCCATCAACAAGCCGCCCTGCGCCCCGCCAGTCCACGCGATGGAGTCGGGCTCCACCTGCGCGCACCACCCCGCCCGCGCCAGCGCACGCCATGCTTCAAGGCTCCAGCCCGGCTCGACGTCAGCGTTGAACATCGCGGTGGTCAGGATGGAGAGGTGGGATTGGGGATTGGGAATTGGGGATTCGCAAAGCGTCGCGTTCCTGTGTCAGCACTGGCCTTCGGTGGCAGCTTTGCGCCTGATGCGACCCTTCTCCGCGCTTCGGGCAGCTTGCCCGGCAACACGGCAGACGCCAGCGGACGCGGCGGTGCGCCGGATGCCGGCGGCCAGCTGCGGTTTCAATCGAACAGACTCGCCTGCCGGGGTGCCGGCGCCAGTTGCGCGCGCAAGCGCACCGGGTCGTCCAGGCGCTGGCGCGGATGATGGTCCAGCACGCTCACAAACGGCAGCAGCTTCTTCATCGGCACCCGCAACCGCGCCAGGTCGCCCACCCGCAAGCGCGCATGCCGGCGCGACAACAGCAGGCGCTCCACATTGCGCGTGCCCAGGCCCGGCACCCGCAGCAGCATCTCGCGCGGCGCCGCATTCAGATCCACCGGAAACCGTTCCGGATTGCGCAGCGCCCAGGCCAGCTTCGGATCCACGTCCAGATCGAGCATGCCGCTGGACTGCGCCGGTGCGATCTCCTCCACGCTGAACTCGTAGAAGCGCAGCAACCAGTCGGCCTGATACAGCCGGTGTTCGCGCTGCAACGGCGGTGCCTGCAGCGGCAATTTGGACGAGGCATCCGGGATCGGGCTGAAGGCCGAGTAGTACACCCGGCGCATCCGGTAATTGCCGTAGAGATTATGGCTGGTGTCCAGAATGCTGCGGTCGTTGGCATCGTCGGCGCCGACGATCATCTGCGTGCTCTGCCCGGCCGGTGCAAAGCGCGGCGGCTTGGCGCGGCGCAGCTTTTCGGCCTTGCGCTCCAGCTGGTTTTCTTCGATGCGCCAACGCAGTTCGCCCATTGCCGAGCGGATGCCGCCAACGCTTTTTTCCGGCGCCAGCAGCGTCAATCCCTGCTCGGTCGGCAGCTCCACGTTGATGCTCAGGCGGTCGGCGTATCGGCCGGCGGCGGCCAGCAATTCCGGCGTTGCATCGGGGATGGTCTTGAGGTGGATGTAGCCGGCGAAGTGATGCACCTCGCGCAGCTGCCGCGCCACTTCCACCAGCTGCTCCATCGTGTAATCGGAGTTGCGGATGATGCCGCTGGACAGGAACAGGCCTTCGATGTAATTGCGCTTGTAGAAGTCCAGCGTCAGCGTGACCACTTCTTCCGGCGTGAAGCGCGCACGGCGCACATTGCTGGACACGCGGTTGACGCAATATGCGCAATCGAACACGCAGAAATTGGTGAGCAGGATCTTCAACAGCGACACGCAGCGGCCGTCGGGCGTGTACGAGTGGCAGATGCCCATGCCCTCGGTGCTGCCGATCCCGCCGGTGCCGAGCGAATTGCGCTTGTTCGCGCCACTGGAGGCGCAGGACGCGTCGTATTTGGCCGCATCGGCCAGCACTGCGAGTTTGTCGAGGATTTTCACGCAAGCAGCATGTCGTGAAGGCGTCTCAGCCTATGAGACTGCACCGCACTTCATCGTGAATGCTTCAGAGCGCTGCGCTGCCGGCTCTGGTCGGCAGCATGCCTTGTGGCTGCGCTGCCGGCACTTGTCGGCAGCATGCCTTGTGGCTGCGCTGCCGGCTCTTGCGGGCAGCATGCCCGGTCGCCGCGGGCCGGTGCGCCGTAGGCACCAAGCCGTATCGCCATGTGTCTTGCCTGGTGTAGCCACCGCACCACAGCGGTCTGCAGCGGCAGCAACTAGCCACATGCCATGGCTTGAATGCGGCTGGGTAGTGCCTCGGGATTGCGGGGCCGGCATGCCGCCTGCACCGTCGATGACAGCGACGGTGCAGGCGTGCCGCGCCCGCCAGGGCTCAGGCGGCGGCCGGGCCCGCAAGCGCGCGATCATTACCGGGATCGCCGTCGAACCGGTAGATATCCATCGCCAGAAATCCCGCGTCGATGCCGGCATCGATGCGCCGTGCGCCGAGCCGGTCGGCGCCGGCGGCGCCCATCGCCACGTACAGCGGCAACAGGTGCTCGTCGGTGGGATGCGCCCGTGCCGCATGCGGTGCCTGCCGGCGATAGTCCAGCAACGCGGCGATGTCGTCCTCCACCAGTTTGCGCTCGGTCCACTCGATGAAGGGCCGCACATACGGCGCCTCGCGCTCGGCGCTGTAGCCATGGCGGAAGTCGTGCAGGTTATGGGTGATGCTGCCCGAGCCGATTACCAGCACCCCGTCCTCGCGCAGCGGCGCCAGCGCGCGGCCGACCGCAAACTGGTGCGCCGGGCCAAGCTCGGGCTGGATCGACACCGACACCACCGGAATGTCGGCGGCCGGATACAGCAGGCGCAGCGGCACCCACACGCCATGATCGAAACCGCGCTGCGGATCCAGGTGCGGATGCAGGCCGGCCTGTTCCAGCCGGCGCAGGATCTGCTGCGCCAGCGCCGGCTCGCCGGGCGCAGGATATTCCAGCTCGTACAACGGCGCCGGAAAGCCGCCGAAGTCATGGATGGTGGGCGGCCGCGCCGCGCCGCTGACCAGCGGGCGACGGCCCAGCCAGTGCGCGGATGCAACGACGATCGCGCGCGGCCGCGGCAAGGTCTGTGCGAGCTCGGCCAGGCGCTCGCCGACCTGCCCTGGCTGCAGCGCAGTCATCGGCGATCCGTGCGAGATGTACAGGGAAGGCAAACGGGTCATGGCGTACTCCTCGGAAGAACGACAGGCAGCCTCAACGCGCCGGCTTCAGCGCCCACGCGCCTTCGCCGAGCAGGGCTTGCACGATCAGCAACACCGCCCACAGCGCCGGGTATTCCCAGCCGCCGCCCGGATTGGAGAAACCGAAGCCGTTGCCGCCGTGCACGCTGACGATGGTGCCCAGTAGCAGCGGCACGCCCAGCAGCCCGACCCAGCGCGCATAGATGCCCAGCAGCAGGGACAGGCCCAGGCCCAGTTCCAGCGCGATGGTGAGATAGGCCAGCGCGCCCGGCAGGCCCAGCGAGTGGAAATAGGCCACGGTGCCGGCCGGGGTGAACACCAGCAACTTGATCAGGCCGTGGACCAGGAACAGCGCGCCCAGGCTGATGCGCAGCAAAGCGGCGCCATAGGCAGCGGTACGCGGGGAAGCAGGCAAGGTGGACATTGGACGGACTCCGGTGAGGACCTGCACAGCCTATTGCTTACAAATTTCTGATAAATAGTTTTGGTTCGGATAATTTATTGCGATCAAAGCAACAATCGGACATCCATGGATACCCTCGATGCGATGCGCGTGTTCGCAGCAGTGGCCGAACGCAGCGGTTTCAGTGCGGCCGCCGATGCGCTCGACCGCTCCACCGCCAGCGTGACCCGGCAGGTCGCCGCGCTCGAGCAACGGCTGGGCACCCGCCTGCTCAACCGCACCACCCGGCGGGTCAGCCTGACCAGCGCCGGCACCGCGTATTACCAGCGCTGCCTGCAACTGCTGGCCGACCTGGACGATCTGGAGGCCACGGTCGGCGCGCAGGCGCTGGAGCCGGCCGGGGTGCTGCGGGTCAATGCGCCGGTGAGCTATGGCATCGAGCGCCTGGCCGCGCTGCTGCCGGGCTTTTGCGCGCGCTACCCGCAGGTGGAACTGGACCTGTCGCTGTCGGACCGGCTGGTGGACATGGTCGAAGAAGGCTTCGATGTCGCCATCCGCATCACCCGGCAGCCGGCGCCGACGCTGATCGCCCGGCGCCTGGGCACGGTCCGCCTGGTGCCCTGCGCGGCGCCGGCCTACCTGGCACGCGCCGGCACCCCGACGCATCCATCCGACCTGGCCGGCCACGACTGCCTGCTGTACCACTACTCGCCAAACGGCGACGAGGTGCGCTTCCATGGGCCCGATGGCGATAGCGATGTGCGCATCCACGGCAGCCTGCGCGCCAACAACGGGCATGTGCTGAGCGCAGCGGCGGTGGCCGGCCTGGGCATCGCGATGCAGCCGGACTTCCTGGCCGACGAGCATCTGGCCGCCGGCCGGCTGGTGCGCATCCTTCCGCAGTACGCACTGGGGGAGATCGGCATCTTTGCCGTCTATACCAGCCGCAGCCACCTGGCCCCGAAGGTGCGCAGCTTCATCGACTACCTGGTCGACAGCATGGGCGATCCCGGGCGCTGATGAGCCCGGCAACAGTACGTCCCGTCGATGGTCATTAACCTGACACGGCATGTGTGGTCACAATCGGGGCCCCCTCGACCCACAGGACTGCGCATGAGCAAGATCGCCATCATCTACTTCAGCGGCTACGGCCACACCGTCAAACTGGCCGAAGCCGTGCATGCCGGCGCTGCCAGCGTCGGCGAGGCCACGCTGTACCGCATCGATCAGGACGGCAACCTGCCCGACGACGCCTGGGAGGCGATCGGCGCAGCCGACGCCATCATCTACGGCAGCCCCACCTATATGGGCGGGCCGGCGTGGCAGTTCAAGAAGTTTGCCGACGCCAGCTCCAAGCCGTGGTTTGCGCAGGCCTGGAAGGACAAGATCGCCGCCGGCTTCACCAACTCGGCCTCGGTGAACGGCGACAAGTACGCCACCATCCAGTATTTCTGGACGCTGTCGCAGCAGCACGGCCAGGTCTGGGTAGGTACCGGCCTGCTGCCGTCTAACACCAAGGCGCACGGTCCGCAGGACATCAACTGGACCGCCGGTTCGGCAGGCGCGCTGGCGATCTCGCCCTCCGATGCCTCGCCGGAAGAAGCGCCGCGCAGCGGCGATCTGGAAACCGCCAAGCTGCTCGGCAAGCGCGTGGCTGAATTCGCCGGCAAGCTCAAGGGCTGAAGCGGCCAGTGGTAGCGCCTACGTAAGAACACCCGCGTATGGCGGTGGGCCCTGGCCTGCCGACATGCGCGGGGCTTGCGTGCAGTCGCGTCGCGCGCCCGGGTTTTTGCGCGCTGTGCTGCCGACCGCTTGGCTGTGCGCCATTTGCCTGTGCGCCCAGCGGACGCCACGGCAGCCCGCCAGCCGCCCACAGCGCCGTCATCGCACGGGCCACATCGTGCTAACGCGCGCCGCCGCATCCTCCCCTGACTTGTTCGCCGCACGGAGTTCCCTCCACCATGCAAACCCGCACGCTTGGCCGTTCCGGCCCCACCGTCTCAGCGCTCGGCCTCGGCTGTATGGGCATGAGCGCGTTCTACGGCGATCGCAGCGACGAGGCCGGCTCGATCGCGGTGATCCATCGCGCCCTCGACCACGGCGTCAGCCTGCTCGACACCGCCGACATGTACGGTCCGCACACCAATGAAATCCTGGTCGGCAAGGCCATTGCCGCGCGCCGGCACGAAGTGTTTCTGGCCACCAAGTTCGGCATCAAGCTCGACCCCAACGATCCGTCGGTGCGCGGCATCGATGGCAGCCCGGGCTATGTGCAGGCGGCCTGCGAAGCCAGCCTGCGCCGCCTGGGCGTGGAGCACATCGACCTGTACTACCAGCACCGCGTGGACCCAAATGTGCCGATCGAAGACACTGTCGGTGCGATGTCGCGTCTGGTCGAACAGGGCAAGGTGCGCTTCCTGGGGCTGTCGGAAGCCGCTGCAGCCACCATCCGCCGTGCGCATGCGGTGCATCCCATCACCGCGGTGCAGACCGAATACTCGCTGTGGTCGCGCGAGCCCGAGGACAACGGCGTCTTCGCCACCGTGCGCGAGCTCGGGATCGGTTTCGTTCCGTATTCGCCGCTGGGCCGCGGGTTCCTGACCGGCGCATTCGCCTCGCCGGACGACTTCGAGGCCGACGATTACCGTCGCCATTCGCCGCGTTTCCAGGGCGAGAACTTCTCCCGCAACCTGCAACTGGTGGAGCAGGTCAAGGCGATCGCGGCCGACAAGGGCATCACGCCGGGGCAGCTGGCGCTGGCCTGGGTGCTGGCGCAGGGCCAGGATCTGGTGCCGATCCCGGGCACCAAGCGGCTGGCCTACCTGGAAGAAAACCTCGGTGCGCTCGATGTGGCGCTGATGCCGGACGAACTCGCACGCATCGATGCGATCTTCCCGCTGCAGGCCGCGTCCGGTACGCGGTATCCGGAAGCGATGATGGGCGCGCTCAGCCGCTGAGCGTGCTCACGTGAGTGCACGCAGTCGCAGCTGTGCGGCGATTGCATGCGCTCACGCCATCGCACCGGTATGGCTCGCACACTTGGCATCACCACCGTCCGAGTGCCACGTCCCGCCATGCTGTCCTTCGTGATCCCCGCACATGACGAGGCCGCACTGATCGGCCAGACGCTGCAATGCCTGCACGCCTGTGCGCAGGCCATGCAGCTGGACTACGAGATCATCGTGGTGGCCGATGCCTGCGAGGACGACACCGCCGCCATCGCGCGCGCGGCCGGTGCGCAGGTGCTGGAGGTGCAATTGCGCCATATCGCCGCCACCCGCAATGCCGGCGTGCAGCAGGCGCAGGGCGATCGCCTGCTGTTTCTGGACGCCGATACGCTGATCAATCCGCAGGTGGTCGGCGCGGCGCTGGCGGCGCTGGATGCAGGCGCGGTCGGCGGTGGCGCGCAGGTACATCTGCAGGGCAGGCGCGCGTGGTTCGAACGCATGGCGCAGGCGACGTTCGGCTGGCTGTTCCGTCTCAGCGGCATTGCCCCGGGCTGCTTCCTGTTCTGCACGCGCGCGGCATTCGTCAGCGCCGGCGGCTTCGATACGCGTTACTACGCCGGCGAAGACGTGGCATTGAGTCGCGCGCTGGCGCGCTGCGGGCGGTTCGTGATCCTGCGCCAGACCGTGCACACCTCCGACCGCAAGCTGCGCAGCTTTTCCAAGCGCGAGCACCTGAGCCTGCTGCTGCGCTTTCTGTGGCGCGGGCGCGGCATGCTGCAGACCCGCGATGCGCTGGGTTTCTGGTACCAGCGCCGGCGCTGAACCGCGCGTGTCCGCAGGCCGCCATGCCGGCCGCGCGCTGCCATCGCGTCGGGACGTGGCGACGGCGGCAATTTACACTGGTATGTCTGTTTTTCGTTTCCGAGTTGCACTCGCATGGCTCTTCTGCACCGTCCTGTCCTGATCGCTGCGCTGTCGGCTGCCCTGCTGAGCACCGCCGCGTGCCACCGCGATGGCACTTCACCGGCAACGACGGCGCACGCGAAGCCCGCGCCCACCACGCCCAAGCTGGGCGATTTCGGTTTCGATGCGGCAGGCATGGACCGCAGCGTGGCACCAGGCGACGACTTCTTCAGCTACGCCAGCGGCAACTGGGTCAGGACCACCCAGATCCCGGACGACCGCTCCAGCTTCAACAGCTTCGTCAGCATCGCGATCGAGACCGAGCAGCACAGCCGCGACATCATCGAGGGCGCCGCCGCCAACGACCGTGTCACCGGCGAAGACAAGCAGATTGGCGATTACTACGCGGCCTATATGGACGAAGCCGGCATCGAGGCCAAGGGCGTGCGCCCGGTGCAACCGGAACTGGACGCGATTGCGCAGCTGGATGACAAGCAGGCGCTGGCGCGCACCCTGGGCGGCCAGCTGCGCGCCGATGTGGATCTGCTCAACTCCACCAACTTCCACACCGACCGGCTATTCGGTCTGTGGATCTCGCAGGATCTGCATCATCCGGGCCGCTACGTGCCGTATCTGGTGCAGGGCGGCCTGGGCATGCCGGACCGCAGCTTCTATCTGGACGACGGGCGCATGACGCAGATGCGCGACGCCTACCGCGCGCACATCGTCAAGCTGCTGGAACTGGCCGGCATCGATGACGCGGCGGCCAGGGCCGAGCGCATCCTGGCCCTGGAAACCGCGATGGCGCGCGTGCACGCCACCGCCGAACAGACCAACAACGTGCAGGCCGGCGCCAACCCCTGGAAACAGGCCGATTTTGCGCGTAACGCGCCCGGCCTGGACTGGGCGCCGTTCTTCGAAGCGGCCGGCCTGAAGGCGCAGCAGGACTTCATCGTCTGGCAGCCCGGCGCGGTGACCGGGTTGTCGGCGCTGGTGCGCTCCGAGTCGCTGCAGACCTGGAAGGATTACCTGAGCTTTCGCGCGCTGGACCGCGCCTCGCCGTATCTGTCCAAGGCCTTTGCCGATGAGCGCTTTGCGTTCTACGGCACCACGCTGGAAGGCACACCGCAACAACGGCAGCGCTGGAAGCGCGGTATCGACGCCACCAACGCGGCCCTGGGCGAAGCGGTGGGCGAGCGCTATGTGCAGAAGTACGTCAGCGCCCAGACCAAGACGCGTGCCGAGGAGATGGTCAGGAACATCGTCACCGCCTTCGGCAAACGCATCGACGCGCTGGAGTGGATGAGCCCGCAGACCAAGCAGCATGCCAAGGCCAAGATTTCCGGGCTGACGGTGGCGGTGGGCTATCCGGACACCTGGCGCGACTACAGCGCGCTGGATGTGCGCCGCGACGACGCGCTGGGAAATGTGCAGCGCGCCGAGCTGTTCGAGTACCGGCGCAATCTGGCCAAGCTGGGCAAGGCCGTGGATCACCGCGAGTGGTACATGCTGCCGCAGGAGGTCAACGCGCTGAACGTACCGCTGGAAAACCGCCTGCTGTTTCCGGCCGCGATCCTGCAGCCGCCGTTCTTCGACCCGGCCGCCGACGATGCGGTGAACTACGGCGCCATCGGCGCGGTGATCGGCCATGAGATCAGCCACAGCTTCGACAACATGGGCGCGCAGTTCGACGAACATGGCGAGCTGCACAACTGGTGGACGCCGCAGGACCTGAAAAAATTCGAGGCCGCCGGCAATGCGCTCGCCGCGCAGTTCAGTGCGTACAAGCCGTTCGACGACCTGAGCGTCAACGGCAAGCTGACGCTGGGTGAGAACATCGCCGACGTCGCCGGCCTGGCCACTGCCTATGATGCCTATCAGCTGTCGCTGCAGGGCAAGCAGCCGCAGACCATCGACGGTTTCAGCCCGGACCAGCGCTTCTTCCTGGGCTTTGCCCAGGCCTGGCGCGGCAAGTACCGCGACGCGGCGCTACGCAATGCCGTGCTCACCGACGTGCACGCACCCGGACGTTTCCGCGCGCAGACCGTGCGCAACCTCGATGCCTGGTATCCGGCGTTCAATGTGCAGCAGGGCGAGCAGTTGTATCTGCCGCCCGAGCAGCGGGTGCGGATCTGGTAGCCAGCCCCCGCGTCACACCACCGCCCTGCATACCAGGCAAGCACCCGCACTCACTGCGCCCCGGGCCACTCCAGCAACATCGTCTGCGGCAGCTGCATGCGGCGGCAGGCGCGTGCGGACAGCCCGTCGCGTAGCGCGGTGCGGAACAGTGGCGACAGGCTGCGCAGCAGCCGCGCCGACGCATGTGCCTGTGCGCGCTGCGTGGTGGTGCGGCCGAGCATGTCGCTGGCCCAGCCCGGCAACAGGGCGGTACCGGCACCGAGGAACACCCCGCGCGACAGACCGGCCGCCGGCACCGGCAACTGGATGCTGGTGAGGATGTCGAGCACCTCGCGCGAGCGCGTGTCCATGCGCAACTGCCCGCGCACGGTGGCGAAATACGCATCGACCTGTGCTTCGCTGGCGGGCACATCGGCGGCGCCCAGCGCTTCGGCGACGCGGCGCGCTTCGTCGTAGTAACGATCGGCGATGTGCGCCGGCACGTCGCGGCAATAACGTCGGCAGCCCTGCAGAAAACCGTAGGCTTCGGTGACGTGCACCCAGGTCAGCAACTGCGGGTCGTTGGCGTCGTAAGGCACGCCGTCGGCGGTGTGGCCGTGGATATGCGAATGGATGCTGCGCACGCGGGCGATCAGTTGCTCGGCCTCGGCGCGCGGTGCATAGGTGGTGCCGGCGACGAAATTGGTGGTGCGCCGCAGTCGCCCGATTAAATCGGCGCGGAAGTTGGAATGGTCGTAGACCCCGGCCAGCGCGCGTGGATGCAGCAGTTGCAGCATCAATGCGCACAGTCCGCCGGACAACATGCCGGGGAATTCGGAATGCACGCGCCAGGTGACGCTGTCGGGCCCGAAGATGCCGGGATCCCCGAGTGGCTGGTCGTAGTCGATGGTGCTCTGGCCACGGGGAAACGCGCCCAGCACCCAGCGATGGATCTGTCTGGCGGCGGGAGCAGTGAGGGTACGCAGGACGGCTGACATGCGCGCAAGGATACCGAGCCGGCTGCAAGACCGCGTCGTGGTGCTGAGGGGCTGGGATTGGGGATTGGGGATTGGGGATTGGTGAAAGACGGCGCTGTGTGCGCTGTTCGTATCGATGCGCGCCGATCGTCTCGACGGGTGCTTGCCCGCCTGTCGCGGGACCTTGCGCGGCATGCGTGCTTGCGCGGCGCTCACGCGATCTGTACGCCGGGCTGGGTCGCGCCGGTCGCAACCGCCACGGATGCAATCACGCAGGCGGGAGTGTGCAGTGCAGCAAGAATGGCGATGCACGGCAGCTGCGATCGCCCGGCACACGCTGCAAAGCGCCTGAATACCGCGATTTGTGCGCCGGTACGCAGGATTGCTGGCCTTCCGCGCGCAGCAGGCATTGCCAAGCACGGCGAAAGTGCTAGAACTAGGGCCGTCCGTGTACCGGCCAGCATCACTGCCAGCCGCTGCCCGGTCGCTCCAGGGCACCGGCGCGTTGCCGGGTGCAGCAAGTCGTTCGTACCAGCCATCCGTCAGGAGCTTGTCATGATCGCTTTGTTCCAGGGTTTGGGCCTGCTATTGCAGGACAACGCACTCCATCGGCTCTCCTTCGACGAGCAGGTCGCGCACTGGCGCGAAAAGACCGACGAACAGCTCGACCAGGAGCTCAATCTGCTCAAGGTGGCCAAGAAACAGTGGGTGATCGCCTCGATCATCGGCTGGCAGGCGATCTCGCTGGTACTGCTGGGCGTGATCACCCACCAGCTCTGGCAGAACGACTACCACCTGACCTTCAGCCGCGTGGTGATCATCTTTACTTCGTGGGCGTCGATCCTGTTCGTCATGTGGTACATCGCCGATCTGTTCGACCACAGCGCCGGTTTCGAACGCTGGCTGCGCGCCTTCAACAGCCGTGCACGGGTCACCCCGGATGCCGATTCGGTCGAATGCGTGGCCGATGCGCTGGACATGACTCGCCGCTATCCGGAAGTCCTGCGCTACAAGCAGGAGGTCAGTTCCAAGCGCGAGCTGCGCCACGAGGACATCGTCAACATGCGCGAGATGGGGCGGCTGCGTCGCTACACAGAATTGCTGCGTGATCTGGACCGCTTCGATGGTGCGCCGCGGCTGGTGACCAATACCGCTCCGCACAGCGCGGCGGCGGGGACGCTGGCGTAGCGGTGTGGCGATGGATGCGGTGATTGCTGCAAGGCATCGGCAAGGCCGCGCGCCTGGCGAAACGGCCTGATTGATCTGCCCGACGTCCGATCGCAACACGGCGTGCGCTGCCAGGCGGCGCCAGTCGCTGCACTCCATCGCGTGCGTGACGACCAACAAAAAACGGCCGGTGCAGTGCACCGGCCGTTTTTTGTTTGCGGCGCCCGGAGACAGACGCCTTGTTTCAGCAGCAATCAGCGATCAGGCGCTCACGCCTGCGCGACAGCCTTCTCCACCGACGGCGTACGCCAACCGCTGCGCACGCCCCAGATGTAGAACACCGCGCCGACTGCAGCCACTACCGCAAGATCGGTGCCGTAGCTGAGATAGCCATGGCCGCCGAAGTCGCTGCTGCCGGCCCAGGACAGCAGCGCGATCGTCGGCAGGTAGCAGATCATCCAGGCCGCGCCCTTGAGGTTGCGCCCAAGATCCGGCCAGCCCTGCTTGGCCTGGTAGTAGCAGTACACCGGCAGCGCCACGACCATCAGCAGGATGATCTCGCCGGTCAGCGGCCAGCGCGCCCAGTACAGCAGCTCGGTCGCCATCACGAAGGCCACGCCGGCCAGCACCGGCAGCGCGGCGATGCGCAGCGGGCGATGCAGCTCCGGCGCATGCCGGCGTAGCGCCATCGCGCTGATCGGGCCGGTAAGGTAGGAAATGATGGTCGCCACCGAGATCACCGCCGCCAGCGTGCCCCAGCCGCGGAAGAAGAACAGGAACACGAACGACACCGCCAGGTTGAAGAACATCGCCATGCGCGGCACGCCCCAGACCGGGTGCAGCTTGCCCAGCACCGACGGCATGGTGCCGTTCTTTTCCATGCCGTAGACCATGCGCGCGGTGGTGGCGGTATAGGTGATGCCGGTACCGCTGGGGCTGACGAAGGCATCGATGTACAGCAGCATGGCCAGCCAATGCAGGTTGACGATGATGGCCAGCTCGGCGAACGGCGAGCGGAAATCGATGCCGTGCCAGCCGGCCTTGGCCAGCAGGTCCGGCGGCACCGCGCCGATATAGGCCACCTGCAGGATCACGTAGACCACCGTGGCCAGCGCGATCGAGCCCAGCACTGCGAACGGAATGCTGCGGCCCGGGTTGCGCGCTTCACCGGCCAGGTTCACCGGGCTCTGGAAGCCGTTGAAGCTGAAGACGATGCCGGCGGTAGCCACCGCGGTGAGCACTGCGGCCAGGTCGATCACGTGCGCGTCGCCGTGGATGCCGACGCTGAAGTTCTCGCTGTGGAAGCCGCTGGCGATCAGGGCCACGCCGGTCGCCGCCGGCACCACCAGCTTGAACACGGTGATCAGCGTATTGGAGCGCGCGAACAGCTTGACGCTCCAGAAATTGAGGAAGAAATACACCAGCACCAGCACTGCCGAGATCAGCAGGCCGGGCACCGACAACTCCCCGGCCCCGCCGGGTGCCTGCACATACAGGCCCTGCGCCCAAGCCCATGGCCAGGAGGCCATGTACTGCACCGAGGCCTCGGCCTCGACCGGGATCACCGACACGATCGCGATCCAGTTGGCCCAGCCGGCGATGAAGCCCACCAGCGAGCCGTGCGAGTAATGGCTGTAGCGCACCATGCCGCCGGACTCGGGGAACATCGCGCCCAGTTCCGCGTAGGACAGCGCGATGGTGGTGATGATCGCCGCACCCAGAATCCAGGCCCAGATCGCACCGGGGCCGGCCAGGCCGGCAGCGCGCCAGGCACCGAACAGCCAGCCGGAACCGATGATCGAGCCCAGGCCGGTGAGCATGAGGGCGAAGGGGCCAACGTCGCGGCGTAGCGATTGTTCGGACATGAGAAGCCTGGCAGTGAGGACGCCGTGAACCGGCAACAAGCCGGCAATCATCGCAGAAGCGGCCGCTGATCGTCAGTGCGTATTCAGGCTTGCGTCCGGTTGCAGCATGGCTTGCTACATAGTTGAAGCATGTTTTCGCCGAGCAAGGACTGCAAGGCCCGCTCAGCCATGGCAATCGGCGCTGGGCGCGCTGGTATCCACACAGGTGTGCGCCTGATGCGGAATGCCGCGCAGTTCGCGCACCTGCCCGGGTGTCAGCGCAAAGCTGTCCAGCGTCCTGCGTGCGCAGGCCGGCGTGCCTGTGGTGTTGCCCGCGGCAGGCGCGGCGCAGTATTCCTCATACACCAGGTAATGGCAGCGACCGCTGCTGCTGGCCAGGCAGTGCACATTGAGGTCGGTAGCGGTGGCCAGGGTCTTGCTGAAGATCACGTCCTGGCCATTGCTGGTGGCGCGGGTGATGGAGGTGGTGCCGTTGCGGTCGTGGCAACCGGCCAAGGCAAGCAGGCAATACACGAGGGAGGCGATCAGGCGCATATCAGCAATCCTTTCAGTCGATGCGATCGGGGGAATTACATGCCGCGGAACAGGCTCATGAAGGGCTGGCTGACGGTGAGCGTTTCGCTGCGCCCGCGCAGTGCCAGCCGGCCCTTGCCGGTGTCCTCGCGCACCACCGAGGCGACCGCCTTCATGTTGACGATGGTGGAGCGGTGGATCTGCTTGAACACCTGCGGATCCAGCACGTCGAGCAACTCGCGCAGCGGCGTGCGCAGGATCGCCTCGCCAGCGGCGGTCATCACCGTGGTGTATTTCTGGTCGGCCTGGAAATACGCCACCTCGTCCAGCGCGATCAGGCGCGTCTCGCGGCCGCTGCTGGCGGTGAGCCAGGCCAGTGGCGGCGCGGCGCTGGCGGCAGCAGGGCGCGCGGACAGTCGCTGCAACAAGGCCTCCAGCAGTTGGCCGTCCGGCTGGCCGGCGGCAGCGCGTTGCTGCACGCGCTGCCAGGTGGCCTGCAGGCGCTCGCGGCTGATCGGCTTGAGCAGGTAGTCCACCGCGCCGTGTTCGAACGCATCGATGGCGTACTGGTCGTAGGCCGTGACGAACACCACCTGGGTACGCGGGCTGACCTCGCGCAACGCACGCGCCACCTCGATGCCGGTGAGCCCGGGCATGCGGATATCCAGGAACACCACATCCGGCTGCTGCGCGGCAATGGTCTCCAGCGCGCCGGCGCCGTCTTCGCATTCGCCCACCACCTGCAGCTGCGGGCACACCTCGGCCAGCAGCGCGAGCAGGGACTGCCGCAGCAACGCTTCGTCTTCGGCGATCACCGCACGCAGCGCGCTCATGCCTGCACCCGCGCGGTGGAGCTGTGCGTGCCTGGCAACGGCGGCGGCATGGGTGTGGCGGTCATCGGCGCCGGCAGCGGCAGGCTGATGGTGGCGGCCACACCGCTGGGGAAATTGGACACGATGGCAAAGCTGGCCTTGCCGGCGTAGATCAACTGTAGCCGCTCGCGCAGGTTCTTCAGGCCGATGCCGGTGCCTTGGGTGTGGGTGCCGAAGCCCTGGCCATCGTCGGCCACGGTCAGCGTGGCATGGTCGTCGACGCGACGCGCCAGGATCCATATCGTGCCGCCGCCGGGCTTGGGTTCCAGCCCGTGCTTGATCGCGTTCTCCACCAGGGTCTGCAGCATCATCGACGGCAGTTGCAGCGCGCGCAGCTCGTACGGCACCTCCACCTGCAGGACCAGCCGCGTGCCCATGCGGATGCGCAGGATTTCCAGATAGGCCTGGGTGCGTTCGAGTTCCTCGCCCAGGGTGGAGATGGCCCCGTCGGCGCTGGGCAGCGAGCTGCGCAGGTACTGGATCAGGTGCCCGATCATGATCTCCGCGCGCGGCGGGTCGGTGCGTGCCAGCACCTGTGCGCTGGCCAGCGTGTTGTAGAGAAAGTGCGGCTCGACCTGCGCATGCAGCAGGTTCAGGCGGGCCACCGCCAGTTCCTTTTCCATCACCGATTGCTCGGCCGCGGCCTGCTCGTCGCGACGTTGCTCGCCGACCCGGCGCACCACCGCGCGATTGATCGCCTCGGCATTCTCGTAATTGCTGCCTTCGTCCACCGCGAACAGATCCACCCAGGCACCGGCGTCGGGTTCGCACAACACCGTGACGCTGCTGGTGCCCTGCCCCGGCGTGATCGTCACCAGTACCTGATTGCGCTTGATCGCAAAACGCGCGAACAGGTTCCAGCGCGAGGGCTGGCGTCCCTCGTAAGGGTCGATGCGGCGCACCTTGGCGCGGATCAGCAGGCTGCCGGGCGCGCATTCGATGTCCTGCACGCGCGGCAACGCGCGCACGGCCTCTTCGACCACGGCAAAGCTGGCCTGCACGTCCAGCGGCACCTCGATCTGGCGGCGCTGGCGGGTCGACAAGGTGTCGTGATCCAGCCGCCCGGCGATCAGGCGCACCCGGCGCACATGCGTGATCGCACTCATCAGGGCAAGCGTCAGCAGCACCACGCAGATCAGCCCGAAGAAGGCGCCGGTGGAGCCGAACAGCTGCGCCCACATGATCGCAGCCACCAGCAACGCGGCGGCCCAGGCGAACACGATACGCACGATCAGGAAGACGCTGGCAGACACGGGTGGGAGCTCGTTGGGTTGGGACGCGGCGAGCATAGCCGGCAAGCGATCGGGCGAACGCCCCCGGGCGACGAATGGCCGCTGGCGCGGCTTCAACTGCCCAGATCGCGGTGCGAAACCGGCCTGGTCGGCGGTGGCAGGCACAGATGCGCGCGGTATGCTCGGCGTGCGCGACCGACGATGCTGCGGGGTGCCGGTCGCTGGCGCGCAGCGCAGGGCCTGGCGTTTACCGGTACTGCACCGCGCGCGCTACGCGTGGCCGGCCGCGCGGGCGCCGTTATCCCAATCACCTTCTCTACATCGCTCAGGAGCCGCATGCACCGTCGTCATTTCCTGCACAGCGCCGGCCTCGCGCTCGCGGCCGCTTCCACCGGAAGCTGGGCCACGACCGGCAAGGCGGCCGCTGCGCCGTCCTCGCCGCTACCCGCCACGTCGCCGGGCGCCTCGCCCGACCAGTTCGCCGCAGCGCCGCCGCTGGCGCCGATCCGTGCGGCGGTGGATCGCATCATTGCGATCAACGGCTGCACCCGCCCGTTCCGTGCGCAGGGGCCGCGGATCGAGGCCGAACGCATCGGCCGCAAGACGGTGGTGCACAACTATGGACATGGCGGCAGCGGGTGGTCGCTGTCGTGGGGCGCGGCCGAGCATGCGCTGCGGCTGGTGCAGGCCGCCGATGCGGATGCGCGCGAGCTGGCGGTGATCGGCTGCGGCGCGATCGGGCTGACCACCGCGCTGGTGGCGCAACGTGCGGGCCTGCGTGTGCGCATCTATGCGCGCGAGCGCCTGCCGGATGTGCGCTCGTTCTACGCCACCGGCGTGTGGTCGCCGGACTCGCGCGTGTGCACCAGCGAGCACGCCAGCGCCGACTTCAGGACCCGCTGGGAAGAGATGGCGCGCATTTCGTTTCGCCGCTACCAGACCCTGCTGGGCCTGCCGGGCGAGCCGATCGAATGGCGCGATGGCTATGCGTTGTCGGATGTGCCGTTCGATCAACCGAGCGCGTCGGCCGAAGCGCACGAGCCGGACTACCCGCCACTGGAGCGCGACCTGCTCGACGATCTCGGCCCACGCTCGCAACCGGTTGCGCCCGGCAGTCATCCGTTTCCGGTGCCGTTCGTGCGCCGCTACAGCCAGCTGACCTTCAACCTCAGCGCCTACGCGCGCCTGCTGATGGACGACTTTCTGCGGGCCGGCGGCGAGCTGTACACGCGCAACTTCGAGCATCCGCGCCAGTTCGGCCAGCTGCGCGAGAAGATCCTGGTCAATGCCACCGGCTATGGCGCGCGTGCATTGCTTGGCGACGACAGCGTCATCCCGGTACGTGGGCAGACCGCGCGCTTGATTCCGCAACCGGAAGTGACCTACGGCTTGGTCTGGCGCGGCCACAATCTCAATGTGGTGCCACGCCGCGATGGCTTGCTGGTGCAGTCGCAAGGTGCCCACGATTTCAACAACCCCGATGCCACGCCGGATCACGCCGCGTCCGCAGCAGCGGTCCGCGAGCTGGCACGGTTGTTTCCTGCGCGCTGAGGCAGTTTTCCCGCGCGCTGCGCTCAGGACTCGCCGAGCGAGGCCTGCAGCGCGCGGGCTAGTGCGGCATCGCCGCTGACCAGCTCGTCCCACCGCAAGGCCACGCCTTTGCGTCGGCCTTTTTCGACCAGCTTCAAGCCCTGCGGGTCGATGACCAGGGTATAGGCCTGCTCACCGATCTGCAGCTCGCGGCGTAACGGTTTGTCCAACGGCGTCATGGCAGCTCCAGGGGCAAGAACGAGCCATCGGTTGTAGCGCATCGGTCTGCAACAGCGTGCATTCCCGGCAGTGCATGCCGCACGGTGCCGGTGCAATCGCTGCGCGTGCGCATCAACATCCGCGCAATGGCATCGACATCGGCACAGGCGCACCGATGCCGCATGCACGGCCGCGGTCATGCGCGTTGTGCGCATGCATCTCGAGGAGCCGGCATCAACCTCGGTCGATTGCAGTGCAACTGCCCGGCTCGGCGCTGGCGAATCGATTGCATGCGCATCATCACCGCGCCGCTCACGGCACAGGTCGTTATCGCCTCGGCATCACCGCATCTACCGATCGCGCTAACACGCCGACGATTAGCGTAGCGACCATGCGAGACAGCTTGAGCAAGCACGACAACAACGCTGCATTGCAGGCTTGGCGTGACGCCAGGCAATGCGATGCCGAAGTGGTGACGCAACTGGCTCGCACGCAATTGAAGGCAATACGCACACACGGTGTGCCGCACTGTTTATCCACCTATCCATCCAAAGGAGCCGCCCATGGCGATCAAGACAATTGAAGAGCTTTTCGTCCACGAGCTGTCGGACATCTACAGCGCAGAAAAGCAGTTGACCAAATCGCTGCCGCGTCTGGCACGTGCGGCCACCGAACCCAAGCTGGTGGAAGCGTTCAAGCTGCACCTGGAGGAAACCCAGGGCCAGATCGAACGCATCGACCAGATCGTCGAACTGCTCGGCATCAAGCTCAAGCGCATCAAGTGTGCCGCGATGGAAGGCCTGGTCGAGGAAAGCCGCGAGGTGATCGACGAGATCGAAGAAGGTCCGGTACGCGATGCGGCACTGATCGGCGGCGCACAGAAGGTGGAGCATTACGAGATCGCCTCGTACGGCACCATCGCTGCGATTGCAAAGCAGCTGGGCTACACCGATGCGGTCAGCTTGCTGCTGTCGACGCTGGAAGAAGAAAAGGCCACCGATGAAAAGCTGACCCTGCTCGCCGAGCAAGGCGGCAATCAAAAGGCATCCAAGGCCAGCAAAGCGGCCTGATTCATCGCGCGGGCGGCGCTGCCGTCTGCGTTTGTCCGCATCCCGCGGGCAACCCCCACCCGTAGCCAGCCTCAGGTTTCTGCGCGCATGCCGCGTTGCAGTTCTCGCCGGGCGCCAGCCAGGAAATACGATCCATGTTTATGCATAACAAGCGTCTGATGTACACCGTTCGCGTTGCCGAACCCAATCCGAATCTGGCCACGTTGATGCTCGAGCAGTTCGGCGGACCGCAGGGCGAACTTGCTGCAGCGATGCGGTACTTCACCCAGGCATTGGGCGAAGACGATCCGGGCCGCAAGGATCTGTTGTTCGATATCGCCACCGAAGAACTGAGCCACCTGGAAATCATCGGCTCGATCATTGCCATGCTCAACAAGGGCCCCAAGGCCGTGTTGTCCGAGGGCATGGAAGAGGCCATGGAGATGCGCTCCATGACCCAGAACAGCACCAGCCACACCCAGCAGATCCTGTACGGCGGGGGCCCGGCCCTGGTCAACTCCAGTGGCGTGCCGTGGACCTCGGCCTATGTCGATTCGATCGGTTGCCCGACCTCGGACATGCGTTCGAACATCGCTGCCGAAGCACGCGCCAAGCTGGTCTATGAGCGCTTGATCACCGTCACCGATGATCCGGGCATCGTGGATGCGCTGCGCTTCCTGATGACGCGCGAAGTGGCGCATCAGAAGTCGTTCGAGAAAGCGTTGTACTCCATCGAACCGAACTTCCCGCCGGGCAAGCTGCCGGGCGACCCACGCTTTACCGACATCTACTACAACATGTCGCAGGGCGAAGGCGACACGATTGGCCCGTGGAATGCCGGCGAGCAGTGGGACGTGGTGGCAGACCGTGAGCTGCAGTCCGCAGTCGACGGTGGCGATGGTTCGGCCACGGTTGCGCTGGATGCGACCCAGACCGAGGCACTGGATGCGATGTCGCTGCGCCTTCTGTCCAATCCGGAGCTGGATCGGGTGACCGGTGCAGACCTGGGCGCAGGCCCGGGCGCCGGCTCCACCACCGGCGACATCCAACGCTGATCTTCAGCGCTAGCAGTTGCCGAGACTGGCCCGGGTCGTTCGCGACCCGGGCTTTTTAATGCGTAACCTACTGTGGACAGCGGGCTGCATGCAGTTGGTCGTCTTGCGGTGGTTATCGCGACAACGTCGGCGCGTGATTTGCGACGCCCATGCAACACGGGTGGGTCGATACAAGACGTCGACGAATGCGTAAGGGTTACCGGAGGACTGAAAAGAAAAGAGGCCCGACGGGCCTCTTGGTATCACTGCGTGCCCGCGCCTCTCACACCGGCGCGGCCTGCTGGGCATGCGCTTCGCTGGCCCACTCCGGACGCACGCCTGCTGCGGTGGTGCAGCGTTCCAACCGCCATGGCAGCAGATGACGCATGGCCTCCTCGCCACTGACCTGTAGCCATTGCGTGGCATCGCCTTCGACGCATAACGGGCGTTGTGTCGGCAGGCTGGTCGAGGAAGCGACCAGCAACGAGAACCCCATCTGCAGGCGGCCACCGATATCCATGACATTGCGCAGGCCCGCGGCGTACAGCGCGCCACCGTCCTGACTCAGCCAGGTCGCCGACGTGGCGCCATCAGCCGATGCGGCGCAGACAAAGCCACACAGCGGGATCAGGCAGCGCTGGGTTTCCCAGATGGCGAGGTCCACGCGCCCCAGCCACTCCGGCTCCTGGGTATTGATCGAGCGCTGCTGTCCCGGAGCACGTCGACCGAAGGTTGCACGCTCCTCGCGCTTGCCGCCACGGTCGGCAACCAGAATGTCGGCATCGGCACCGACACCGATCTCGACCCAGGCATTGCTCGCAACGCGGCCCGACAACTGAAGAATGCGCGTAATCATGTTTACTCCACTGTGCATCTGGATGACAGCAGGAGCTACGCACAATACGCGCCAAGTTTTAGGGATGCCGCGCACTGATGCACCGCAATGGTCCTGCATGACGGCCGTGGCATCGGCATCGTTGCGAGGTGCGAATCCGTCGCAACATGTGCACGCACGCGCAGGAATTTCCGTGAGGGGCGCGTCGGGATGCGCAGCATTTTGCACATCGGCATGGCCGCGCCTGCCGGAGTGCGCACGGACTGCACGCGCGCGTGCAGGTCTCTAGCGCTCGTGCAGCGAGGTCAACGGCAACTGGATCTCGCATTCCAGGCGTGTATCGCTGAGCTCGTAACGCGTCTGTGCGCCATGGCTGTACGGCAGCGCCTTTTCGATCAGACGGCGGCCGAATCCGCCCGCCTGGTCGCGGTCGTCGCGCCGCTGCTGGCTGGCACCTTCCTCGATCCACGACAGCACCAGACGCGCAGAGGCGTCGTTGGTGGACACCACGTCCCAGCGCACCGACAGCGTGCCGGTCTCCACCGCCAGCGCCCCGTACTTGAGCGCATTGGTTGCCAGTTCGTGCAGCGCCAGCGCCAGCGTCTGCACCGTGGACTTGCGAAGCGCCACATCCGGGCCTTCCACCACGATGCGCTGTTGGTCGGGCTCGGCGCCGAGCGCATCCAGCTCCATGCGCAGCAGCGCACCGATGGTGGTGGGCTCGTTGTCCGACTGCGACAACAGTCCTTGCACACGCGACAACGCAGAGAGCCGGTCGTCGAACCTGCCGGCGAATTCCGGCATGCTGTGGCTGGTCTGGACGGTCTGCTTGGCAACCGACTGCACCACGGTGATCAGGTTGCGGGTGCGGTGCTGCAATTCGCTGACCAGCACGCGCTGTTCGTCCTGCAGGCGGCGCAAATTGTCCGATTCGGTCGAGGTTCCCAGCCATTCCAGCACCTGGCCGCGCTCGTCCAGCACCGGCGCGCTGCGCGTATGGAACCAGCGGTAGCCGTCTTCGGCTGCGTTGAACAGGCGGTGTTCCACATCCAGCCCGCCGGTACGCGCACTGTCATGCCAGGCATTCAGGGTCAGCTCGCGCTCGTCCGGATGCACCACCTGCAGCCAGCCCAGTTCCAGGCTCTCGCCATCGCGCTGGCCGGTGTAGCTGGACCATTGCGGGCTGGACCAAGTCCAGCGGCCGCCATCGAGCGAGCGCCACACCAGTTGCGGAATGCCTTCCATCAAGGTGCGCAGCCGCTGCTCGCTGCTGCGCAACGCGCGCTCGGCGCGCGTCAGCGGGGTGACGTCCATGAAGGTCAACACCGCACCGCCGATGAAATTGTTGACGGTGCGGTACGGCAGTACGCGCACCATGTAGCGCGCGCGCGTGGCGGGGTTTTCCACCTCGCGGTCCAGCACCGCCAGCGTGCGGATCACCCGGCGCACATCGTCCTGCAGTTCATCGTAGGCCACGTGCAGCTTGATGTTGCTGATCGGCCGGTGGATGTCACTTTCCACCAGCGGCAGGATGTCGGTGACCGCGGGAGTGAAGTTGGTGACGCGCAGCTCGTTGTCCAGGAACACGGTGGCGATCTGGGTGCTTTCCAGCAGGTTCTTCAGGTCGCTGTTGGCATGCGCGAGTTCCTGCACGCGGTGGGCCAGCTCACCGTTGACCGTGGTGACCTCCTCGTTGACCGACTGCAGCTCTTCCTTGGAGGTTTCCAGCTCTTCGTTGGCGCTCTGCAGTTCTTCGTTGAGCGACTGGTACTCCTCGTTGGAGGACTTGAGCTCCTCGTTGGTGCTTTCCAGCTCCTCGATCATCGACTGCAGACGCTCGCGGGTCATACGCAGCTCGTTCTCCAGCGCCTGCACGTGCGCATTGTCGGACACCGTATCTTTGGGCGGCGCCAGCTCGGCCAGTTCACGCGCTTCCACTTCCTGGAACAACACCACATAGCCGCGCGGCACGTCCGAATCGGAGGTCGGCTCCACGAACAGGTCCACCGCCAGGGTCGCCGCGTCCTCGTGCATCTGGATGCCCCTGGCCTGCACCGGCGTCATGTCCGCTTCGGCACGGCTGAGCGCGCTGCGCAACTCCAGCCGCAGGTCGCGGTGAACCAGGTTGAGCAGGTTGAGGCTGGGTGCGCCGCCGCCGGGACGAATGAAACGCCCGGCCTGGGAAGAGAAATGCAGCACGTCGAAATGCTCGTCCAGCACCGCATAGGCCGGGGCATAGCGATCGGCGATGCGCTCGCCGGCGCGCACCAGTGCATTGCTGACGCTGTGCTGCTGGCGGTTGGCCGCCGGTGCATGGCCGTCCAGTCCCAGCGAAGACGACGGGAAGGTCGCATGCATGCGGCTGTCGGCATCGATCTTCTGGAACACGCGGAAGCTGCGCTCCACCGGTGCGAACAACTTGGCATGCCGCGAGACGTTTTCGGCGTTGCCCAGGAACAGATAGCCGCCGGGCTTGAGGGCGAAGTGAAACACCGGGATCACCCGGTTCTGCAGCTCGGCGTCCAGGTAGATCAGCAGATTGCGGCACGACACCAGATCCAGCCGCGAGAACGGCGGGTCCTTGACGATGCTGTGCTGCGAGAACACGCACAGCTCGCGCAGCTGCTTGCTCACCACATAGGTATCGCCCTCCTTGACGAACCAGCGCTGCAGGCGCTCCGGCCCCACGTCGGCGACGATGCTGGACGAATAACGCCCCACCCGTGCGATGGCCAACGCCCGCCCGTCGATGTCGCTGGCGAAGATCTGGATGCGCGGCGCCACGTCCAGCGTCTGCGCATGCTCGCGCAACAGCATCGCCAACGAATAGGCCTCTTCGCCGGTGGAGCAACCCAGCACCCACACCCGCAGGTGATCGCCCGGCTGCTTGCCCTGGAACAGGCGCGGAATCACCTGCTGCTCCAGAAATTCGAACTCGCGGCGGTCGCGGAAGAACTGGGTGACGCCGATCAGCAGATCGTTGAACAGCAGCAGCGGTTCGTCGAAGCGGCTGCGCAGCTGCTCCAGATACTGTTCCAGCGTGTCCACCTGCACCACCTGCATGCGTCGCTGCACGCGGCGCAGGAACGTGGCGCGCTTGTAGCCGTGGAAATCATGGCCGGTGGCATTGCGCAGGATGCTGGCGACCTGGCTGAGCTGATCGTTCTCGCTGCCGTTGCGCACGCCCACCGGTGCCGGATGACCGAAGCGATGGTGGCGTTGCATATGCGCGGCGATGCGTGCGGCCACGCGCGGCAGCGGCAGGATGTCGTCGCTGATGGCGGCCGGGTTGCCGGAACTGCGCAGATCCATGCCATGTAACGACGGGTCGTCCACCGCCAGCGCCAGACCGCCACATTCCTTGATCGCGGCGGTGCCCAGGGTGCCGTCGCCATCGAAGCGGCCCATGATCAGGCCGATCACGTTGCCGTCCTGATCGTGCGCCATCGAAACGAAGAAACTGTCGATCAAGCCGTGATCGCTGGCTTCCTCCAACGGGCGCAGCCGCAGCCGGCCTTCTTCCAGGGTCACCAGGGTCTGGCTGGGCGGTAGGTAAATGCGCCCGGGATGCAGCGCATCGCCGTCCTCCGGCGCCAGCAGCAGGCTGGATTGCGGGCCGAGCAACTCGCGCAGGCGCGGCTCGTCCAGCAAGTGGCGATCGCGCAGCAACAGCATGATGACCAGATTGGGCGCCCCGGCGACCGCGTCGAGCAGCTCGGCCAGGCGGGTGGCATCCAGGCCATCGGCGCCGACACCGAGAACGAATAACGGCGGTGGCGCCACGGCGTCGTGCACGGGGGGCGCTGCGGTGTCGTCGCAGGAAGTGTCGTCGTCAGTCATCGCATCGATCGCGTCGGGTGTGAGGCGCAATCGTCAATGATGGCGCAAACCCGCCTCTACTGCTACGCGGGGTCTGAGCGGTACAGCTGCCTTGCACGACCGGTTCTGGAAGCGCCTGCTTACGCGCGGCGTTAACCGACGCGACGCGCACTATGGCTTGCGCGTCGCCAGACAGCGCCACCGCTCCAGGAGCTCGCCATGCAGGACAATCCACTCAACGGCCGTCGCATCCTCGTGGTCGAGGACGACTATCTGCTGGCCGAATCGCTCAACGATCTGTTAGTGGAAGCCGGCGTCTATGTACTCGGGCCGGTGGGCAATGTGCCGGAGGCATTGTCGCTGGTGGCCTCCGGCCAGACCATCGACGGCGCTTTGCTCGACGTCAACGTGCGTGGCCAACCGGTGTTTCCGGTCGCCGATGCGCTGCTGGAGCGTGGCGTGCCGTTCTCGTTCTGCTCCGGCTACGACCGCTACACGCTACCGCCGCGCTTTGCGCACCTGTCGTACTGCATGAAGCCCTACAACCCGCGCACCATCACCGCCCTGCTCAGCAACCAGACCCAGCCTGCCGAGCATTACTGATCGGTGCTGTCGGTGGACATCGCATCGTCCTGGCGCAGGGCGCGCTCTTCTTCGCCCAGTTGATTGAGCAACTCCACCGCCGACTGATGGGTAGTGCGCAGGGTCTCCATGGGCTTGGAGGTCTCGTTGCGTAACGCATACAACGCAAAGCCCATCACGTTGAGGCGGTTGCGCAACTGATGCAGCAGCTCGCGCCGCCGCCCCTGGGATGCATCGCCCACTACGCGTCCTTGTCGCTGAGCCGGTTGTGCAGGGTGCGCACACTGATCCCCAACTCGCGCGCCGCTGCCTTCTTGTTGAAACGCGTGCGCGCCAGCGCTGCCTCGATCATGGCGTCCTCGGCCTGGCGCATGGTCCATCCCGCCGGAATCAGCAAGCCGTCTTCGTCGGCCTGCGGCACGGTCTGCACCACATCCGGCGCGCTCAGCAGATCGCCGTCCGCGCGCAGGTACAGATAGCGGATGAACGAGCGCAGCTCGCGCACGTTGCCCGGCCAGGTGTGGTACGCCAGATAGCGTAGCAACGACTTGGTCGGCAGCTTGCGGGTGCCGTACTTGACGTTGAGCTCATCGATCACGCGCAGGCCCAGCAGCCGCGCATCGCCACGACGCTCGCGCAGCGGCGGCACCTGGATCGGGTACTCGTTGAGCCGGTAGAACAGATCCTCGCGCAGCACGCCGTGCTCGCGTTGCACATGCTGGTGGGTTGCCGCGACCACGCGCGCGTCCAGCGGGATCTCCTCGCTGCCTCCCACGCGCATGAAGCTGCGCGACTCGATCGCGCGCAGCAGGTAGACCTGCAGGCGGGTCGGCATCTCGCCGATCTCATCCAGGAACAGCGTGCCATCGGCGGCCTGCTCCAGGAAGCCGGCGTGCCGACGATCGGCACCGGTGAAGCTGCCGCGCTCGTGGCCGAACAACTGGCTGGCGAGCAGCTCCTCGGGAATGGCACCGCAGTTGACCGGCACGAAGCGACCACGCCGGCCGGAGACCCGGTGGATCGCGCGCGCGACCAGATCCTTGCCTGTGCCGGTCTCGCCGGTCACCAGCACATTCAGATCGGTCGGCGCCACGCGCAGGATGTCCTTGCGCAGCAGCACGATGCTGTCGCTGTTGCCGATGATGCCCAGATTGCCCTGCTGCGCGTCGCGCAGGCCGCCGAGCACGCGCTCCAGCCGCTCGGGCGCAAACGGCTTGGTGAGGAACTCACTGACGCCGAACTGCTGCGCGCGGCCCTGGGTTTCGTAGGCGTAATCGCCCGAAACCACCACAATCTGCGGCGTGTGATCCGGGTCGAGCCGTTCGATGAGATCGAAACCGCTACCGTCGGGCAGACCAACGTCCACCACCAACAGGTCGGGGAAGTTGCTGTCCAGCCAACGGCTGGCTTCGCCAAGGGTGTGGATGCCCTTGGCACGGAAGCCGCTATCGGTGGCTAACTCAACCACCTGATCGCAGAACTCCACGTCGTCGTCGATGATGGCGCAGGAAAGACGGTCCATGGGCGCTTCTGTCCGCAATGACTAATACATGTTCAGTTGAGAATTGTGACGGCTGCGCGAAAAACGCGCCTGTACGTCACCACGAGATGGCACATCCGTGTCACGGCCATCCGGCCGTATGGCGCCCGCTTCCCCCCAAGTCGAGCTCGCCGTAAATGGTCGACCGAAGTACGCATGGCGGCGCTGGATTACGCCAGTGCCAAGCGTCATGGTCGGGGTCGGTCAGCGCGTCGTCTTGGGCGAAACGCCAAGGAGCGCAAGGTTTGCGGGAGATGGAGGGCAACCCGGACACGGGTACCGTTGGACTGAACTGACGGATCAGCTCGCTTGGCCTGCGCTACGACGCGCCTGCTGGACTGTCGGCTCGCGCCGACGTGGATCATTGCCGGTGGATGCCTTGTGCACGCCCGGCCGCGAGCCGTCGGATGCGCTGTGTTGCCAATAGCCTACGCACCGGCCGTGGAGAAAACATGCATGGAGCTGCCAAGGCCGGCGCTGTGACACGACGGCAGAGTTGCGTGCGCCTGCATCGCGAACGCCGGAACTGCAGCGTCCAGCGCGACTCAGCGCTTCTCGGAGCCGTCCGGTCGCTCGTAATCGTGCTCGGGGTCGGCCTTGTTCACATCGCGGTCTTCGTCGGGCATGTCGTGCACCTTCCACTCGACATCCTCGTTGCGCTGTTCCTGCGGCGTAAACGGCTTTTGCTGGTCGTCGTCCGGACCCCATGGCTTTTTCGGTTCACTGCCCATCGTCGTTCTCCTGCGTTTGTGGTCGTGAGCCCACGCTAGGCCGGCGTGCATTGCACAGCAGTGAACAAAGCTGCGCGATGGCGTGAAGCAATCGCCACATGCACAGGCGGCGACATCGTCAACACACACGCCGCCGACATCGCCTAGCCCGCCCGTTTACGTCTGCGCACGCACACTGCGGTTCATCGTGATGCGTCACACCGCCAGGAGACTGAAATGCCCGTACCCAATTACCCGCGCCCGCCATTCAAACCGCAGCAGCAGAACTTTCCTGGGCGTACCGAGAAGATGGACCCACGCCCGGATCACGGCGAAGACAGTTATGTCGGTCATGGGCAGCTCACCGGCAAGCGTGCCCTGATCACCGGCGGCGACAGCGGCATCGGTGCGGCCGTGGCGATCGCTTATGCACGCGAGGGTGCCGACGTGGCGATCGCCTATCTTCCCGACGAGCAGGAAGACGCCGCCAGAATCGGCGCATTGATCGAAAAGGCCGGCGTCAAGGCCTTGCTGGTGGGCTGCGACATCAGCGACCCGGCCCAGGCGGCTGCGTTGATCGAACAGGTCAACAGCACGTTCGGCGGCCTGGATATCTTGGTCAACAACGCCGGCTATCAGAAATATTTTGAGAACTTCGAAGACATCACGCTGGACGAATGGCGCAAGACCTTCGACACCAACGTGCATGCCGTGTTCCACCTGGTGCAGCTGTCGGTACCGCTGATGAAGGACGGCGGCTCCATCATCAATACCGCCTCGGTGCAGTCCAAGAAGCCGACGCCGAACATCCTGCCGTATGCCGCCACCAAGGGTGCGCTGGCCAACCTGACGATTGGCCTGGCAGGCGTGCTGGCCGACAGGCACATCCGCGTCAACGCGGTGCTGCCGGGTCCGATCTGGACGCCGTTCATTCCGGCCGGCATGGATGAGGAGTCGGTGGAAAACTTCGGCGGCCAGACGCCGATGGGTCGCCCCGGGCAACCGGTGGAGCTGGCATCGGCGTACGTGATGCTGGCAGCAGATACCGCCAGCTACACCTCGGGCACATTACTCACCATTGCCGGTGGCGCGGTCACGCTGTAACGCCGTCCAGCGCTGCAGCTGCGCGTAAAGCCCGCCTCGCTTGCTTAGCGAGGCGGCAGGCCGCGCGCGTGGGCGGCGAGCTGGTGGATGCGGTGTCCACTGTGTGGACGATCAAGGCGTTTGCGGCGCGCGACCGTGAAAGCGCGCGGCTTGCCGAGCAGATCGGCGACGAGGCGGTCGCCCATCGCCGTAGCTGGATGTACGTGGAAAAGGCCCGCGTGATCCACGACATCTGCCTGTCGGTGATGGCCGGCGGCATGCTGATCTGGACGATCAGCATGTGGCGCGCCGGCACGGTGAGCGCGGGCGACGTGGTGCTGGTCAGCGCGCTGACGTTCCGCATCCTGCACGGCTCGCGCGACCTGGCGCTGACGCTGGTGGACACCACCCAGCAGTTGGGCGCCCTCGCCGACACGCTGCAGATCATCCTGCAGCCACATGCCATCGTCGGTGCGGACGCACCGCTGGCCCTGGCCCAGGGCGATGTGCGGTTCGAAGAGGTGCGCTTTGCCTATCCGGATCGGGCGGCGGTGCTGGATGGATTGAACCTGCACATCCCTGCCGGCCAGAAGGTCGGCATCGTCGGGCCCTCCGGTGCCGGCAAGTCCACCTTGATCGCGCTGATCCAGCGCCTGGACGATGTGCAATCCGGACGCGTGCTGATCGATGGCCAGGACATCCGCAGCCTCAGCCAGGACAGCCTGCGCGAAAAGATTGGGGTGGTTCTGCAGGAAACCGCGCTGTTCAATCGCAGCATTGCCGACAACATCCGCTACGGCCGCCCGGAGGCCAGCGATGCGGAAGTGCAGGACGCTGTGCGGCACGCATTCTGCGATGGCTTCATCCGGCAGCTGCCGCAGGGCTACGACACCCAGGTCGGCGAACGCGGGGTCATGCTCTCCGCTGGTCAACGCCAGCGTCTGGGCATCGCACGCGCGTTCCTGAAGGACCCGCCGATCCTGATCCTGGACGAAGCCACCTCGGCACTGGACACCGAATCGGAAGCGGAAATCCAGGCCGCGCTGGATCACCTGATGCGCGACCGCACGGTACTGGCGGTGGCGCATCGCCTGTCCACGGTGATCGGCTTCGATCGCATCGTGGTGCTGCAGGAAGGCCGCGTGGTCGAGGACGGCAACCCGGCACAGCTGCGTGGTCACGGTGGTGTGTTCGATGGCCTGTGGCAGCGCCAGGCGGCGGGATTCGAACAGGCTGCGCCTGATGCGTCATGAAGACGGCCTTGCGATGCGATCGCCCGGTACCGGCCGAGCATGCTGCAGGTGTGCAGCAGATCGAGTAGACACGCCCCACGCATGCCCACAACGACAACAGGCAGCCGAAGCTGCCTGTTGCCTGCATCGCACCGCGCATCACGCGGTGCTGATCAACATCTCTGCCTGATCAGTGCGGCTGGCTCGACTTGGCGCGCAGCGACTTGGCATGCTCCAGATGCTGGGCGATGGTCTCGCGTGCACGCTGCAATTCCTTGCCCAGATCGCTCGAACCCGGCTCGCTGGCCAGCTGCGCATCCAGCAACGTCAACGCCTGCTCATGGCTGGTCACGCTGGCCTGCAGGTACTGCGTTTCGAACTCCTTGCCGTTCAAGCCTTCCAGACGCTTGCGGGTGCCGTCAGCGCGGGTGGTTGCAGCCTGCGCCAGCGTGCCGCTGCGATCCGGTGCAAACCGGCTGAGATCGGTGAGCGCCGCACTGTGGGCCTCGTCCATCTTGCGCGCGAACTGCAAGGTCTCGCCACCAAGTCCCTTGACGACTGCCAACTGCGCCAGCGTGCGCTCCTGCTCGTTGAAGACCACCAGCGCACCAAGCGCCTGCTTGCGATCGCCGGAGATTGCAGCGGCATCACGCAACGGGTCGCCATGCGGCGGCGTGCTGCCCGCATTGGCCGGCGCGCTCAGCGTCTGCGGTTGAATATCGCGATCGTTGTTCTTCGGGCCGGCTACTTCACCGGACTCGTTCTGACGACGCTGCCATGCCTTGTAAGCCACGTAGCCCACTGCACCGGCGGTCACCATCTTGAAGATTCCCATCGTTGTCTCCTGATTGATCGCGCAAGGCACGATCGTTGATTGTCGGGGTCGCATGGTCGCTTCACGCATGAGCTGCGAACGATTCAGCGTGGCATTCGAGAGTGCGAGCGCGCGGGTTATCCAGGCGTGACACACGCATCAACGCCGCGTCGCCAATCGAACGCGTCCACACCGTGCGCACGTGCCGTGCTGACGGACTTAACGGCGCGCTACCGACACTGACTGTGTTGCCGCACATCGACGGCCTTTCCGGAGAACCCCCATGCTCGCCCTCAATTACCACGGCTCACGCGATGTCCGGGTCGAAACCGTGCCGGACCCGGTCCTGGTCGAACGCGACGATCTCATCCTGCGCGTGACCGCCACCGCCATCTGCGGTTCGGATCTGCATCTGTACCGCGGCAAGATTCCGGATCTGCGGCACGGCGATATCCTCGGCCATGAGTTCATGGGCATTGTCGAAGACGTGGGCCCAGACGTCACCGCCGTCAAACGCGGCGACCGCGTGGTGATCCCCTTCGTGGTGGCCTGCGGGCGTTGCTTCCACTGCATGCTGCAGGAGTTTTCCGCCTGCGAGACCACCAATACCGGCAAGGGCGCGGCGCTCAACCACAAGGACATGCGGCCGCCGGCGGCGCTGTTCGGCTTCAGTCATCTGTATGGCGGTCTGTCCGGTGGGCAGGCCGAATACGTGCGCGTGCCCAAGGCCAATGTCGGGCCGCTGGTGGTGCCCGATGCACTGCATGACGAGCAGGTGCTGTTCCTGTCCGACATCCTGCCGACCGGCTATCAGGCTGTCATCGATGCCGGGGTCAAGCAAGGCTCGACGGTGGCGATCTTCGGTGCCGGCCCGGTGGGCCTGATGGCAGCGGCATGCTGCCGCATGCTGGGCGCCGAGCGCATCTTCATGGTCGACCGGCATGCCTACCGGCTGGACTTCGCGTCCAAGGCCTACGGCATCATTCCGATCAACTTCGACGAGGTCGACGACCCGGCCGATGTCATCGTGTCGCAAACCGATGGCCGCGGCGTGGATGCCAGCATCGAAGCGGTGGGCTTCGAGGCCGAAGGCAGCGCGATCGAAACCGCGTTGACCAACTTGAAGCTGGAGGGCAGCAGCGGTGTTGCAATCCGCCAATGCATCGCGGCAACGCGCCGCTGCGGTGTGGTCAGCGTGCCGGGCGTGTATGCCGGCTTCATCCATGCCTTCATGTTCGGCGATGCCTTCGACAAGGGGCTGAGCTTCAAGATGGGCCAGACCCATGTGCAGAAGCACATGCCGCATTTGCTGGAATGCATTGGCAATGGCGAACTCAAGCCCAGCGCGATCATCTCCCATCGCATGCCGCTGGCCGATGCGGCGCGTGGCTATGAGCTGTTCGACAAGAAGCAGGACGATTGCCGCAAGGTGGTGTTGACGCCGTAACAGCCGGCCAGCAACGCTGCAAACGCAAACGGCGCGGTCGATGACCGCGCCGTTTGCGTTCCCGGCTAATGTGGCCGGGTCAGTCCAGCGGTTTGGCCGGCACGAACGGCGATACCGGATCGCTGGCCGGAAAGGTTTCTTCCAGCGCATCGTCCTGCAAGGCGTCCTGTTTTTCCTTCTCGCTGCGTTGGTCGTCGTGATCGCCGGCAAGATCGGGCGCAGTTGCGTGTTGATGGGCAGTATTCATGGGATCTCCTGTCGCGTTGATGCAGACCACCCAACGCTACGGTGGCCTGACGACGGCGCAGGTGAAAGAGGTCTTCGCATCGGCGCGACAAAGGCAACCGTTTAGGCAAACGTCGGATGCATCGGCACGTTGTCGCAACATGGCGATCGTACGCGCGCGGACCACAGCACGATTGAGCGCGCAGGATGCCGTGCTTGCGTCCACAGGCAGACACAACGCACGGCACTGCCGGCAACGCGATCATCGCGTTTTTACGCCGCGAGAAAACAGCCTGCCGCCGCCACGGCGGGGACCGGTTCACACCCCGGCGCGCCCAGGGTGTATGGTGCAAGGGCGGCCGGACTCCGGTGTCGCCTTCACTCTATCTGGCCTTCTCCATCAAGAATCTCTGCGAACGTTGCGACGCCGTCTGTTGCCGGCTCACCGTCATGGTCGATCCATCCGACCGCATCCCCAACCACTTGACCAGCGTGACACCGCAAGGTTGGCACGTGATGGCGCGTGACGAGGAAGGCTGGTGCGTGGCCATCGATGCAGCGCGCATGTGTTGTTCGATCTACGAGACGCGGCCGGCAATCTGCCGGCGTTTCGTCATGTCCGGGCCGTATTGCCGCGACGTGCGTGCCACCTACGACGACCAACGCCGGCGGGGCATTCCCTTGACGCTGTACAACGCATGAGGATTTCGCCATGAACAACTCCCGCCGTCAGTCGATGACCGTGAGCAATCAGCCAGGCAAGCCGCGTTTGTCCGAGCAACGGCTGGCCGCCGATCTGGAGGCGTTCCAGCAATCCGGTGGCGCGATCGAGCGTCTGGGCGATACCCCGCTGCGTCGCGACAAGAAGCGTGGCGAGCCCGAGGCCGCCCCTGCCAAGGCAGTCAAGAAACCTGCTGCCAAGGCAACCGACGCGTCTGAAGCAGAGACCGCGACAACCGCAACAACCGACGCCGAGTAAGCGCGTCGCAGTGGCAGCACACCTGCGGTGTGGCTGTCGCTGTTGGAGTTGGGTGATCGATGCCGCGCTGCGTGCAGACACCGCGGCCGGCTGAACCAACAGCGCCGGCATCGTCGGCTTCGAAATGACCGCCTTCCGGCACGCAGACCCGCGTCGCCAACAGGGAAGCGCGGATTACAGCAGTTGCGCGTGCTTGGTCGCGCCCAGTCCCTGTGCCAGCGAAGCCATCTCGTTGGCCAGTGTGATCAGATCGCCGCCGGCTTGCGCGGCAAGGGTCATGATGCGTTGATACGCGTCCCAGAAGTCCGGTCCACTGCCATAGGCATCGTGGAACCCTTGTAACTCCAGGACCATGAGATCGGACACCTGCATGTCGCAGCGGTCCATTGTGGTCACCTCGTTGGGGAGTCGTCCCCGGACCGGCAGCCTACACGCGTTCACCTTACAAAACAGGGTCGGCCGTGAGACAGCGCAGTTGGAGCTGAATTGGTCAGAGAGCAGGCGCAGACCGGCGTGATTGTGCTTGATCGCGCCCGCTGTCGCGTGTGCTGGCATGTGCGCTGACCCGAACCTGGCGCTGCATTGCGGCGCGTCGATGTGCACCATGCGCAACCGCTGCCGCGATCATGCACGACCCCACGCCAGGCGCCGCACTCACGCCGCATCCTGCAAGCCCTGCTGCAGGCACTCCAGCAACCGGCTCAGCTTGGGCAGCAGCTGGCGCGCGCGCATCCACACCAGATGCAGCGGCAGGCCTTCGGTATCGCACTGCGGCAGTACCGCGATCAGGCTGCCGCGCTGCAGATGCTGGTCGATCAGCCAGGTCGGCAGCTGTGCGATACCCAGCCCGGCCACCACCGCGTCCACCTGCGCCTCGGCATTGCCGAACACCACCCGCGCGTCCATCGCACGCTGTTCCACCGGCCCTGCGCCATGCCGCAGCAACCACGGGCTACTGCTGCCATCGGCCTTGCCGTAGAGCACCGCATCGTGCGCCAGCAGTGCGGCGATGCTGTCGGGCGTGCCGCGCTGCGCCAGGTACTGCGGCGCGGCGCAGAACACGCGTTTTTCATGGCCCAGATAGCGGTGCCCCAGGCTGCTGTGCCAGTGATCCGGCCCGCCGATGCGCACCGCGATGTCGATGCCTTCTTCGGCCATGTCGACGAAGCGATCGGTGAACGAAATGACCGGTTGCAGGCCGGGATAACGCTGGAAGAACGGCAGCAGCACCGGCAACACCTTGTGCCGGCCGAAGCTCACCGGCAGGTCCAGCCGCAGCCGGCCGGTGGGCGCCTGGCCTTCGGCACGCAGCACATGCTCGGCCTCCTCCAGCTCGTCGAGCACCTTGACGCAGACCCGGTAGAACGCCGCGCCGGCGTCGGTCAGCGCCAGCCGCCGGGTGGTGCGTGCGAACAGGCGCACCCCCAGGCGCGTCTCCAGGCGTGCGATGGCCTTGCCCACTGCCGAGCTGGTCAGGCTGAGCCGCTCGGCGGCGGCGGTAAAGCTGCCGGCATCGGCGGCGCTGACGAAGATATCGATGCCTTTGACGCGTTCAGAGGGATGCATGGAGACACATTCAAGAACTGAAGTCCGCAATGTACGGAAAATACTCCCGATATACGATCTTAATTCTTTCCTATGATGACCAGCCCACACTGCGGCGCATGCCATGTCTGCTGTCGGCTCTACTTCCTCTCCCGTTTCCGCCACCGCGGCACCGGCCGCTGCTCGCAGCGGCCTGGCGATCTTCATCCTGGCGTTTGCCGCGTTCGTGATCGTCACCACCGAGTACCTGATCGTCGGGCTGCTGCCCGGCCTTGCACGCGACATGGAAATTTCCATCTCCGCGGCCGGCCAGCTGGTGACCTTGTTCGCCTTCACCGTGATGCTGTTCGGCCCGCCGCTGACCGCGTGGCTGTCGCATCTGGATCGCAAGCGCCTGTTTGTGATGATCCTGCTGGTGTTTGCGGTCTCCAACGCAGTGGCCGCGCTGGCGCCCAATATCTGGGTGCTGGCCTTTGCCCGCTTCGTGCCGGCGCTGGCGCTGCCGGTGTTCTGGGGAACCGCCAGCGAAACCGCCGGGCAACTGGCCGGGCCGCAGCACGCCGGGCGCGCGGTATCGCGGGTGTATCTGGGCATTTCGGCGGCGCTGCTGTTCGGCATTCCGCTGGGCACGGTGGCGGCCAACAGCATCGGCTGGCGTGGCGCGTTCTGGATCCTGGCCGCCCTGTCGCTGGCGATGGCCGCGGCGCTGGCGCTCTGGATGCCGACCGTGGCCCGCAGCGAGCGGGTGAATCTGCGTCAGCAGGCCGGCATCTTCGGCGAGCGCTTCTTCCTGGCCAATGTGATCCTGTCGGTGGTGGTCTTCACCGCCATGTTCACCGCCTACACCTATCTGGCCGACCTGCTGGAACGCAGCGTGGGCGTGCCGGCGGCGAATGTGGGCTGGTGGCTGATGGGCTTCGGCGCGATCGGCCTGATCGGCAACTGGCTGGGCGGGCGGGTGGTGGATCGCTCGCCGTTGCGTGCCACGGCGGTGTTCCTGCTGCTGCTCGCGCTGGGCATGGCCCTGTGCGTGCCGGTGGCCAAGACCGGCGTGCTGCTCTATCTGACCCTGGCGGTCTGGGGCATCGCCTACACCGCGCTGTTTCCGATCAGCCAGGTGCGGGTGATGAACTCGGTGACCCACTCGCAGGCGCTGGCCGGCACCACCAATGTGTCGGCAGCCAATGCCGGCATCGGCATCGGCGCCATCATCGGCGGGCTGGTGATTCCGGCCTGGGGGCTGGGCAGCACCGGCTATGTGGCCGCCGCAGTGGCACTGCTGGGCGTGGTGCTGATTCCGTTGGTACATCGCGCCCGAGGGTGAGAGATCGCGTTGCGGGCCAGGCGCATCCGGCCCGCAGCGTTGGTCGCGCTCGCTGTGCATGATCACGGAGCGCGCAGGCCAGATACCGCTAAAGATGGACTTGATCCTTGGGCGCTGCGCCCGCTGGATCGCTGCGCTGCACGCTGCAATCGCGCGCACGCCCCCACACCAGGCCGGCTGAATGCCGCCAGGGCCGGCCTGCGCGGCCAAGCCCGCAGCTGCCGGGCAAAGCGCCGAACCGCGCAGTTTCCCGTGTAAAATGCGCGGTCTTTGACCGGAACAATGGCGAAAGCTTCTCCACGGGCGCCCCTGTCGGGCCCGGCGTTCATTCGCCTGCTTGCTCGCCTCACCGATGCCCACGTGGCCCAGTCCAACCAT
Source organism: Xanthomonas sp. WHRI 6108 (assembly GCF_040202385.2). Lineage (NCBI taxonomy): Bacteria > Pseudomonadati > Pseudomonadota > Gammaproteobacteria > Lysobacterales > Lysobacteraceae > Xanthomonas > Xanthomonas sp. WHRI 6108. The sequence goes on from NZ_CP168198.1 coordinate 4,133,687, forward strand.
GCGCTCGCCGACCGGCTCAGCCAATGGATCGACTGGACGCGCGCGGTCGCCGTGTCCAAGGCGCTGGATGGCAAGCTGCCGGAGATCGACGCGCTGCCCGACACGCGCAGACTCGACACCGAGGCCTGCGCCCGCGTGCGCACCGGGCTGGCGACCAGCAGCGTGGTCGAGCTGGATGCCGTGCTCGCGCGCGCGCGCCGCGATGCGCGCAGCGCCGCCGCTGTCGACATCGACGCAGCGGCGCCTGCGCTCGACTATGCCCCGTTCCGCCAGCACTACCTGGCGATGCAACGCGCCATGCGCACCGCCACCGGCGACCTGCGTGGCCGCCTGCGCGACATGCTGGCGCTGGAATCGGCGCCGATGGCGCGGCTGGCCGAGGTGGATGCGGTGATGGAGCTGACCTTGAGCCCACGCGAGCAGACCCTGCTGAATCACGTGCCGAACCTGCTCGGCGCGCATTTCGAGCGCCTGCGCGATGCCGCGCAGGCGCAGAACCCGGCACCCGACGGCGAGGCCGCGCCACGCGCGCTCTCCGACGGCTGGCTGGATGTGTTTCGCAAAGACATGCAGAGCGTGTTGCTCGCCGAACTGGATGTCCGTTTTCACCCGATCGAAGGCCTGCTCGCAGCGCTTCGTACCCGCTAACTGGGACCTCATGTTCAGAACTTTCGTCCACCTGTGTGTGTTTGTCGTCGGCCTGTTGGCGGTTTGCTGGGTCGGCATCGGTTATCTGGGCTCCAACCCGCTCGGCGCCTGCGTCGCGGCGGTGATCGGCGCCTGTTATGTGGCCGGCGCGCTGGAGCTGTACCGCTATCGCCAGGCCAGCGCGACGCTGGACGATGCCGTCACCGCATTGACCACCGCGCCATCGGCACTGGGCGAATGGCTGGAGCGCCTGCATCCGAGCCTGCGCAATGCGGTGCGCCTGCGCATCAAGGGCGAGCGCGTGGCGTTGCCGGCACCGGTGCTGACGCCGTATCTGGTCGGCCTGCTGGTGTTGCTGGGCATGCTCGGCACCCTGCTCGGCATGATGGCCACGCTCAAGGGCACCGGCTTCGCATTGCAGAGCGCCACCGACCTGCAGGCCATCCGCGGCTCGCTGGCCGCGCCGGTGGAAGGCCTGGCGTTTGCGTTCGGCACCTCGATCGCCGGCGTTGCAAGCTCCGCAATGCTGGGGCTGTTGTCGGCCTTGTGCCGGCGCGAGCGGCTGCAGGCAGTGCAACGACTGGACCTGAAGATCGCTTCCGAACTGCATCCGCATTCGGACGCGCACCAGCGTGGCGAAGTGTTCAAGTTGCAGCAGCAGCAAAGCGCACTGATGCCGGCGCTGATCGATCGCCTGCAGACGCTGATGCGCAGCATCGAGCAGCAGAGCATCGCCGCCGATGAGCGCCTGGCCGCGCAGCAGGCCGAATTCCACGCCCGGAGCGAAGCGGCGTATGCGCGCCTGGCCACGGCGATGCAGCAATCGCTGCAGAGCGGCGTGGCAGAAAGCGCACGCGCGGTGGGCGCGGCCTTGCAGCCGGCGATGGAAGCGACCATGACCAGCATCGCGCGCGACACCGCCGCCTTGCACGAGCGCCTCACCCATGCCGTGCAGCAGCAACTGGACGGCATCACCAGCGGCTTCCAGCACAGCGCCAGTGCCGCGGCCGCGCACTGGACCAGCGCGCTCGCCGCACAGGAACGCGCGCAGCAAGCGCTCGACACGCGTCTGCAGACCACGCTGGAGCAGATCGCACAGCAGACCGCTGACGTGCAGGACGGCGTCGGCACCGCCGTGCAGCAGCAGTTGCATGCGCTCAACGACGGCTTCCAGCACAGTGCGCAGACGGCTGCCGAGCACTGGCAGGCCGTGCTGGCTGCACAGGACCGTGCGCAGCACGCGTTGACCGAGCAGTTGCAGACCACGCTGGCGCAGATCGATCAGCGCAGCATCGCGGTGCAGGACGGCGTGACCCACGCGGTGCAGCAGCAGCTGGCCGCGCTCAATGACGGGTTCGAACGCAGCAACGCCGCCACGGCCGAGCACTGGGCCGCGGTGATCGCCGAGCAGCAGCGCGCAGGCGCGGCGTTGAACGCGCAATTGCAGGCCACACTCGCACAGCTCGCCCAGCAGACCAGCGCGCTGCAGGACGGCGTGCACCAGGCCGTACAGCAGCAACTCGATGGACTGAGCAGCGGCTTCGAAAGCAGCACCGCCGCTGCAGCCGCCACCTGGACCGCGGCAGTGGCCGAACAGCAACGCGCAAACCACGCGCTGACGCAGGAGTTGCAGGGCACCCTGACCCAGTTCGCCAGCACCTTCGACGCACGCTCCAGCGCCCTGGTCGATGCGGTATCCAGGCGCATGGATCAGTCCAGCAGCGAGACCGCCAGCGCCTGGAGCGCCGCGCTGGCGCAGCAACAGGACGCCAGCGCCGCATTGGCCGACCAGCACCAGCGCGCACTGGCAGCCGCCACCGCCAGCTTCGACGCGCATGCCGCCGCCCTGGTCGGCACCCTGCAGCAATCGCACACCGAGCTGCAGGCCGCACTGGAAGCCCGCGACACCCAGCGCCTGGCGCTGTGGAGCGAGCGCTTCAGCGCGATGAGCGCAGACCTGAGCACGCAGTGGGAGCGCACCGGCGAGCGCGTCACCCAGCAACAGCAGGCGATCTGCGACACCCTAGCCAGCACCGCCAGCGAGCTGTCCACGCAGGCGCAGGCACAGGCCAGTGCCACCATCAGCGAAGTGGCGCGCCTGATGCAGATCGCCTCCGAAGCGCCCAAGGCGGCCGCCGATGTGGTGGCCGAGCTGCGCCAGAACCTGTCCGAGAGCATGGTGCGCGACACCGCCATGCTGGAAGAACGCAGCAAGCTGCTCGCCACCCTGGACACCTTGCTCAACGCGGTCAATCACGCCTCCACCGAACAACGCGCAGCGGTCGATGCGCTGGTCACCACCTCGGCCGACCTGCTGCAACGCGTGGGCACCCAGCTCACCGAGCAGATCGGCAGCGAGACCGGCAAGCTCGGCGCGGTGGCCGCACATGTCAGCGGCAGCGCGGTGGAAGTGGCCAGCCTGGGCGAAGCCTTCGGCGTGGCGGTGCAGCTGTTCAGCGGCTCCACCAGCGAACTCAACGAGCGCCTGCAGCATGTCGCCAGCGCACTGGATGCCTCGCTTGCACGCAGCGACGACCAACTGGCGTACTACGTGGCGCAGGCGCGCGAGGTGGTCGACCTCAGCATGCTGTCGCAGAAGCAGATCATCGAAGAACTGCGCCAGCTCGATCGCGGTCGCGGCGATGCCGGTGAGGCCGCTGCCGGCGAGGCCAGCGCGGCATGAGCGACGAGATCGACATCGACGGCGAATCGGGCACACCGATCTGGGCTGCCTTCGGCGACCTGATGTCGGTGCTGCTGGGCGCGTTCGTGCTGATCCTGGTCGGGGTGATCGGTGTGCAGCTACAGCTATCCAGCCGCCTGGACGAAGAGGTCAAACAGCGTCAGGCCGAAGCGCAGCGCCGCAAGACGCTGGAGCAGGCACTGGCGGCGCCGCTGGCCGCCGGCCGCGTGACCCTGGTCGACGGCCGCATCGGCATCCGCGGCAATGTGCTGTTCGCCTTCAATTCCGATCAGTTGCAGCCGGAGGGCCGCGAGGTGCTGAAGACGCTGGCCGCGCCGCTGACCGAATACCTGGCGGCGCGCGAGGAGATCCTGATGGTCAGCGGCTTTACCGACGACCGCCCGGTGCTGGGCGGCAACCGGCGCTACGCCGACAACTGGGAACTGTCTGCCCAACGCGCACTCACGGTGACGCGTGCATTGATCGCCGAAGGCGTGCCCGCAGCATCGGTGTTTGCCGCAGCCTTCGGCTCGCAACAGCCGGTGGATTCCAATGCCGATGAAGCGCGCCGCGCCAGGAACCGCCGTGTGGAGATCGCGCCGATTGCGCGCCCGTCCACGTCGCGCGCCTCCTCTGCCGCCAAGCCGACAGCAGCCGCAGGCACGCGATGAGCACGCAGGCGACATCCGCGCACGCGCGCCTGCAGCGCTGGCGCAGCCAGGGCGCCGACCAGCTGGACCCGGTACGTTTCCATCTGATGGAAACGCTGGCCGCGCGTGCCGGCACACAGGCCGAGCCGGTGCGCGAGGTGCTGGAAGAAAAGCTGGGCAAGCTGGTCGATGCGTATGCGGCAACGGTGAAGCAAGCCGCGCGCCGCCGTGTCGCCAGCGCTGCCGCACAGCCGTCGCAACGCAGCGCGCTTGGCGCGTTAGCCGACCGGATGGCAGGCCACGCCGCGTTGATGGAAGTGGACAGCAGAAAGACCGCCAGCGCCGAAGCCACGCAGTTTCCCGAGCTGCCGGCGCTGGAGGATTTTCGCCGCACCTGGACCACGGTGCGCACTGCCAGCCAGGTGCGGCAGTCGCTGCAGGACGCCCCCAAGGACGCCGGCCCGCTCAATTCCAGCGTGCTGGTGCATCGCTGCATCAGCCTGATGCGCGAGTGCTCACCGGGCTATCTGCAGCACTTCCTCGGCTATGTCGACGCGCTGTCGTGGCTGGAACAGCTGCACAGCGGTGGCGCGTTGGCCAGCGAGGATGCCGCGCCGGTGGCGCCGGGCAAGAAGCGCAGCAGGCGTGCCCCCACGCGGCGCAGCTAGCGCGACCGGTCAGTCGCGCTGGCGCTGCACGCACATGGCCGTTGGCTGAAACCCGCCTGGCGCATGTGTCCGGCATGATCGCAGCCAGTGCGCGGGTCGTTCGCATCCGCCCGACCGGCGCTGGCGCGGTCCATCAAACGCGCAGAGGCGACTGTCGCCAGTCGGTGTAGTCAGCCAGCGACGCAGCGTGGACAACGAAGGCGGAGGGTGAATCGCAGCTGCCGCTATGACGCAGGATCGGCGCTTGCATCGAAACGTGGCGCGCGCCCGAAGTCCTCGCGCGTAAACGGGCGGTCGCGGAACAGATAGCCGTAATAGAACGTCCGCAGTGCCTGGTGGTAGGCGCGGATGCGGTCCTGGTACGCCAGTTGCGCGCGCAGATCGGTGCCTGCCAGGCGCGTCAACGCGGCCTGCAACGCCACCGGCGGCAACACGCTGGCCACGCGCTGCGCCAGCGCCTCGCGCCGCTGCAAACCTTGGCGATACGCTGCGACCTGTGGGGCCACCTGTTGGTCGCCGTTTTCGTGGAAGGCGAAATACCACTTGTAGTGGAACGCGCCGGTCAGCGGCGCCGAGTCCGCCCACTGCGGGTTCTGCGCGTAGAAGGCGCGCATGGTGTGCTGGCGCGGAATGTCCCAGGCGTGGTTGACCGCCTCGCGCTGCAGCCGCGCGATCTCGCTGCCTTGGTTGACCGGCACTGCCTGATTGATCGCCACATGCGCCAACGCCGGTGCGACCAGCGCCAGCACCACCCAGCAGGTCGCCAGGGCGGTGGCATGCGCGGCCGGGCGCCAGTGGAGGCGCCCGGCCAGCACCGACAGCAACACCCAGAACAGCAGATAGGCGCAGGTCATTGCCAGCACCGCGAGCTGTTGCAGCAGCGGCACCGCATTGAAGGTTGCGGCAATCACAAACGGCACACTCAGACACACCAGCACCGCAGCGGCACGCACCGCCACGCGCCGCACCAGCAACGCCGTGCCCGCACCCGGCAATGCGGCGAGCATGCGGGCACGCCCGGCCTCGCGCTCGCCCGAGCGCAGATCGAACAGCAGCGCGATCACGAACAACGGCAGCAGGAACACCAGCACGAAGGCGTAGTCGAAGCGCCCGGCCAATGCCAGCTCCGGGTTGTAGCTGTCGCCATCGTGGATCTGCGCTTCCAGGCCCAGCGCGCGGACACGCAGGATGTACGGCGAGACATCGCGCATGCCCACCGCGGCAAATGCCAGTGGTGTGGGCACATCCCAGGTCGGATGAAAGCTGTAGTAGGCCGCGCTGCCGGCGTCGTTGGAGCGCGCCACATAGTCCTGCACCGCTGCGATGTCCTCCTGCTGCAGCGCTGCAATGCGCGCGATGTTGGCGCGTTGCGCAGCGATGAGGTGCTGGCCGGAGAGCAGGCTGCACACGGTCAACACCGCCAGCAACAGCAAGCCGGCCAGCGCGGCGCGTGCGCGCAGCAACAGCAGCAGTTCGTATTTCCACAGCAGCATCAGCGCGCCACTCCCACACGCCGGCCGGCCACCACCAGCATGCACAGCGCCGCCAGCAGCCAGGCACCGACCAAGCCGAGCGCCGCGCCCGCGGCGCGCAATACCTCGGTGGTGGCCGGCGGCTGGAATGCGAACACCGGGATCGCATGCCAATGCGCGGAGGAGATGCGCTTGCGTTGGTCGGCACCGGCATCCTGCGCGGTGTCGTCGGCCATGCTTACCGCATCGGCCTGCAGCTGGTTGAGCTGCTGCACCAGCGTGTAGCGGTAATGCTCGGCCTGGGCGAGAAACCGCTCGTGCGCACGCAGGTCGGTTTCTGCCAGCGTCATCGACAGCTCGCGCAGCGCAACCGTGGGGCTCAGCAAGGCGAACGTGCGCACCAACAGATTCTGTTGCTGTTGGATGGCCGAATCACGCGCGGCATAGCGCTCGAACAGGCTCGCGGTGAGCCGCTCGCCTTCCAGCGCCAGCAGGCCCTTGTAGTTGACCGGCAGCTCTTCCACCCGCTGCACGCCATAGCGCGCCAGTGTCTGCTGCTTGAACTGCGCAAAGTGCGGGTCATCCGGGTTGTGGCTGTCGCCGAGCGTGCGCAAGTCGCGCTGGATCGCCACATCGGTCTCCAGCCGCGTCGGCAGGCGGTGCGCCGCACTGGCCACATCCGGCGCCACGCGCGGCACCAGCAGGGCCAGCCACACCCACACCGCCAGCGACACCAGCAACGCATCGCGGCCGCGCCGGCACAGCATCGACACCGACAGCACCAACGCGCACCACACCAGCAGATACACCGCATACGCCAGCACCAGCAGCGCGACCCGCAGCGCCTGACCCGGCAACGACGCGATCGGCAGCAACCCGACCAGGGCCGGCAACAGGCAGGCTGCGGCCACCACCGCGAGCGCGAGATATTTGCCGCCGAACAATTGCCGGCGCGTGGCCCCCTGCAGCAACAGCGCGCGCAAGGTGCCGGTCTCCTGCTCGCGCGCCACCGCGCCATAGCCGAGAAACACCAGCAGCAGCGGCGCCAGCACCTGCAACACGAACGCGGGGGTGAGCTGGCCGAAACGCACCAGCAGCGAGCTCTGACGCACATCGCCAAAGTTGGCGGTGTTCTGGCGATGGCCTTCCAGGAACATGCTGTTGCCGGTGAACGCGTCCACCCCGGCATCGAAGGCGGCCAACGCCGGCAACGGGCGATAGATGAAGTGGCCGTAATGCACCACCCGATGCGGGTGGCGGTCCGGCTGCGCTTCGAAGGCTTGCTGCGCAGCCAGTTGCTGGCGCGCGCGGAACTCGGCCACCTCGCGCTGATGATGCGCGGCGGTCAATGCCGCCACCAGCGTGAGCAGCATCAGCAGCACCACACCGATGGCAGCGGAGCGGTTGCGCGCCATGAAACGTAGTTCTTCGCGCGCGACCAACAGCACAGGACTCATGCAGCCCGATCCTGCGCACGCGCAAAACGCGCATGCAAGCTGCGCACGTCGAAGCCGCTGTCGCCGGCACCGATCTCTTCGGCAATGCGCCCGTGTTCCAGGAACCCGATCCGGTCGGCAACATCCACTGCGCCGAGCAGGTCGTGCGTCACCATCAGCACCGCGCCCCCGCGCTCGCGCACGCTGCTTACCAAGCGGTTGAAGTCACCAATGGCGCGCGGGTCCAGGCCGGAGGTGGGCTCGTCCAGTAGCAACACCGGCACCTGGCGCAGCGTGGCCACCGCAATCGCCACCTTCTGGCGCATGCCCTTGGAAAACCCCGCCAGCCGCTGGCGCCAGGCCTCACGTTGCAGGCCGGCAGCGGCCAGCGCCTGGCCGATCTCGGCCTGGCTGCGGCGCTGGCCGGCCAGTGCGAGCAGGTAGTCGGCATTTTCCAGCGCACTCAGGTGCTCGTAGAGCGCCACGTTTTCCGGCAGATAGGCCAGCCGCGCACGCGCGGCGCCAGGGTCGGCGACCGGGTCGATGCCATCGACCCGCAGGCTGCCGGAGGTGGGTTTGACGAAGCCGAGCAAGCTGGAAAGCGTGGAGGACTTGCCGGCGCCATTACCACCCAGCAAGGCGTAGACACTGCCGGGGGCGACCTGCAGATCCAGCCCCTGCAGCACGGTGCGGCCGCGGTAGGCCACGTGCAGGTTGCTGATCGAGATGGCAGGGGCGGCTTGAGAACTGGAAAGCATGGCAAGGCAGTGGCTTGACGAAATGATACGTTATCACATTGCTTTCAGCGCTTGCAGGGGACCGGGCGACGCCGCGCAAGCGCCCGCCGGAGAGGCGAACGCGCGGTGCGATCCCGCTCGGACGACGGCACCACAGGAAGCAGGCTGGCCGCTGCGGCTGCGCGACCGTCGACGCGAACGCGCCCCATCAAATGTTACTGTATTACGCAAATATCCTGCTGGTCGTTGCGGTGACGGAGACACTCCCTGCACCGCGCGACCCGCGCCCAGGGACCAGCCCTCCGACGCACGCAGCCTGGTGCAACGCGTCGATGCGGCATCGCGCCGTCGAACGCCGCCGCCGGTGCGGCCACCCAGGAGCAGCAAGCCTTGCCACGTTCTCCCTGCAATCGAGATCCCGTACGTCACACATGACTTCCGATACGCGCCCCTCTGCCCCGCACGCCTCGCCCCCTCCCGCACCCGCTTCCGGCAACGCCGCCGGGCCTGCCAGCCGCAGCACCACGCGTGCCGCTGCCGGCCTGCTCGCCGCAACCCTGTTGACTGCCGCCCAGGCCAGCGCGCAGTCCATCGATACCAGCGCGCCGCTGCCACCGGTACGTGCCTGGCATGGGGCCAGCGAGGCGTTGATCGTCACACCGGACGATCCGTGGAGCACCCCGGCAGAGCGCAACGATTTCGCCAGCACCCCCAGCTATGACGAGACGCGCGCGTGGCTGGAACGCCTGGTCGCCGCCTCGCCGCTGCTGTCGCTGGAGGTGTTCGGCAAGAGCAGCGAGGGCCGCGACCTGCTGCTGGTCCGCGCGCACAAGGGCGCGCCCGGCAAGCCGGTGGTGCTGGCGCAGGCCGGCATCCACGCCGGCGAGATCGATGGCAAGGATGCCGGCCTGATGTTGCTGCGCGATATCGCGCAACGCGGCAAGGACCACCTGCTCGACCAGGTGGATCTGGTGTTCGTGCCGATCTTCAATGCCGACGGTCACGAGCAGCGCGGCCCGCTGATCGGCGCCGCATTGCGCGGCCCACAGCAGATGGGCTGGAACACCACCACGCGCGGCATCAATCTCAACCGCGACTACCTCACCCTGGAAGCGCCGGAAACGCGCGCGATGGTCGCGTTGCTGCATCGCCTGGATCCGGCGCTCTACATCGACCTGCATGTCAGCGGCGGGCTGGATCACCAGTACGACATCACCTTTACCTTCGCCGGCTGGGGCACCTATGCGCGCTCGCGCGCCACCGCCGACTGGCTGCAGCAACGCTTTACGCCGGCGGTGAACACCGCATTGCGCAAACAGGGCCACGCACCGGCCATCTACCCGAGCCTGATCGACGAAAACGAGCCGCGCTCGGGCCTGCGTTACGCGCCGGAAGGCCCGCGCTATTCCACCGGGTATGGCGACTTTGCCGGCATCCCCACCGTGCTGGTGGAGAACCATCGCCTGAAGTCGTACCGGCAGCGCGTGCTGGGCGACTATGTGCTGCTGGAAGCAGCACTGCGCCTGGTTGCCCGCGATGCAGGCAACATCGATGCGGCCAAGCGCGCCGATCGCGCTGCCCGCCCGCAGGAACTGATGGTGGCCTGGGAACGCCTGCAGCAGCCGATCGCCCAGGTGCCGTTCAAGGGCGTGAGCTACACCCGCACGTTGTCGCCGGTGTCCGGGCGGCAGGAACTGCGCTGGGAGGGCCGCGATGAAACCTGGACCATGCCGGTGATCGGCTATCGCCAGACCCAGGCGGTGCGCTACCCGCTCGCCTGGTGGATCCCGCCCGGCAACGACGATGTGGTGGAACTGCTCAAGGCGCACGGCATCCGCTACGAACGCCTGCAGCAGCCGCGCCACCTCCAGGTGCAGCAGATCCGCGTAGTGAAGGATGCCGGCACGCAAACGCCGCACGCCGAGCACGTGGAAGAAACCTTCGCCGCCGGCAGCGTCCGCGTGCCTGCCGATCAACCGATGCGCATGCTGGCAGCCGCATTGCTGGAGCCGCAGAGCAGCGACTCGTTGCTGGCCAGCGGACGTTTCCGCAATGCCGGCAGCCCCGACAGCGGCTTGTACGGCGCCGAGTTGGTGGACTTCAGCGAGCGCGTGCTGCGCAGCGACGCCGCCCTGCGCGCCGCCTTCGAACGCAAGCTCGCAGACGATGCCGCATTCCGCGCCGATGGCGATGCACGGCTGCAATGGATCTATGCGCGTTCGCCGTATGCGGCGATCACCGGCTGGCGTTATCCGGTGCGGCGCCAGCTGGCGGAGTGACCCTGCGCATTGCCGATTGCACGCCGTGGGATCGGCAATGCGGCTTGAGCCTCTTTCGTATCGCGCATTGCGCAAGGCCAGTGGCGACGGCAACGGCAACGGCAACCGCAACCGCATCGGCATCGATACCGGCAGCAATGTCGCTTGCATACCGGCAGACAGGATGCTTCACCACACACTGCGCGCTCCATCATGCGTGCGTGCCCTCAAGTCTGTCGCGCACGACCACGACCACATCAGCCACGCCACGCAGCGCGCTCAGCGCAGCGCCGGCGCTTCCACTGGCGCATGCTCGGCCATCAACGCACTCACCCACTCGATGAACACACGCAGCTTGGCACTGACATGCCGGTTGGGCGGGAACGCGATCGACAGCGGCATCGGCTCCATCCGCCAGTCCTCGAACAGCGGCACCAGTTCGCCACTGGCCACGTGCGCCCTGGCCATGTACACCGGCAACCACAGCACGCCCATGCCGGCCAGCCCGGCGGCCAGATAGGCATTGCCGTCGTCGGACGCCACCACGTAACGCCCTTGTAGATGCACCGCCTCGCTGCCGCGCTGCATGACATAGGGCACGGTCTTGCTGCTGCGCCAGCGCATGAAGCCGACACAGCGATGCCGGGTGTTTTCCAGCTCGCGCGGATGTGTCGGCATGCCCAGCCGCTGCAGATACGCCGGCGCCGCGTACACGCCCGCCTGCAGGTCGCCCACGCGGCGCGCGATCAGCGACTGATCGGTGATGGTGCCGCCGCGCACCACGCAATCCACGTGCTCGCCGATCAGGTCCACGCGGCGATCGCTCACGCCCATGTCCAGCTGGATATCCGGATAACGCGCATGAAAGGCCGGCAGTGCCGGCATCAGGATCAGGCGCGCCAACGGGCTGGGCACATCCACGCGCAGGCGGCCACGCGGCAGCGCCGACGCATCGGACAGGCTGGTCTCGGCATCGTCCATGTCCGCCAGCAGCCGCAGCACGCGCTCGTAGTACGCCGCACCATCGGCGGTGACATGCACCTGCCGCGTGGTGCGGTTGAGCAGCCTCACGCGCAGGCGTGCCTCCAACTGCTGCACCAGCTGGGTCACGCTGGCCCGGCTCATGTGCAAGGTCTCGGCCGCCTTGGTAAAGCTGCCGGTCTCCACCACCCGCGCAAACGCCTGCATCGCGTCGAACCGGTCCATCGCCACTCCCGACTCCAAGATTGTTTGGATTCTACAAACAGTGCTGGTCGGCATCGCCGATTTATCGCGCGCAGGCAAGCACCTACGCTGCCTGCCTGTTCCGATTCGCCACCCGATGGAGGTCACCATGGCAACACGTGAAGCAGTTTTTCCGCAGGGGCGGCACGCGCTGTACGAGCGCCACCGCTATTCGCCGGCAGTCCGCGCCGATGGCTTGCTGTTCGTCGCCGGCCAGGTCGGCAGCCGCGAAGACGGCTCGCCGGAGCCGGAGCTGGAGGCAGAGATCGCCCGTGCCTTCGCCAATCTCGATGCCATCCTCGCCGCAGCCGGCTGCAGCACGCAGGACGTCGTCGACGTCACGCTGTTCATGCTCGACCCCGACGTGGTGTTCGAAGCCATGTGGGACAAATGGGTGAGCTACTGGGGCCCGGCGCCCTACCCCACCGTCACCGCAGTGGGCGTGACCTGGCTGGCCGGCTTCCGCTTCGAGATCAAGGTCGTGGTGAAACTCCCGACACGGCAGCAGTAAACGTTTCCAGTAACTTGCCGACTGTATCTCGTCGCGTCTGCATGCAGCCGAAGCAAATCTTCGCCGGCCGCATCGCACCGGCGATAAAGTAACTGGCACACCCACGCGAAATAACTCAGAGAACGCCACGCCTGGCTCGCCAGGGCGTGGCTTTTTTTTGCGCGCGCACTTCGGAGCAAACGCCTCTTTGTCAATTTCCCCCGGGAAAAACTCGGTTTTTTGCTTACCTCGCCCTTCACCGGCTGCGCTACTCATCGGCAGGCCTGCGATGCGGACGATTATGTCCGCCGATATTCATCCCAGCTGTTCAAAGCACCTAAATCGCGCGCCTCGATAGGGCAAAACTATCGTCAGATTCTTGTGGCGCTTTGCTTTCTTAACCGGTTTTTCCAAGTTGTAAAAATCTCGCTAAAGCAATGATGCAGACGGCCGCTACCGCAATCCAGGGCGTTGCGACGCTCATTACCGTTCTGCCCGCGCGCCTCTCATGGCGCTGCGTCCATCACCCACTCAGCCGAGATTCTCAATGAAATTGACCGTCAAGCTTCTCAGTGGCGCCATCGCCCTGGCGTCGTCGACCTGCGCCTACGCGCAGCAGGACTCGATGTTTTCCTTCAGCGGCTTCGGCACGCTGGGCGTGGTGCATTCGACCGAGGACCAGGCCGACTTCACGCCCGACATCCAGACCGTGGAAGGTGCCGGTGCCAGCCACTCCACCTCGGCACGTCCGGACTCGCGTATCGCCGGCCAGGTCAATGCCAACTTCACCGACAAGTTCACCGGCGTGTTGCAGGTGACCAGTGAGTACGCCGAACGCGGCGATTACGATCCCAAGGTCACGCTGGCGCATGTGAAGTATCAGTTCGGCCCGCAGTTCGCTGCGCGCCTGGGCCGCATCACTGCGCCGCTGTACATGCTGTCCGAGTACCAGCGCGTCGGTTACGCCACCCCGTGGGTGCGTCCGCCGTACGAGGTCTACAACTACCTGCTGCCGATGGACGGCGTCGAAGGCGTGTACACCATCAACGCCGGCGAGAGTGTGGTCAGCGTGCAGGGTTTCTATGGCCGCATCAATTCGAAGAAGGCCGATGTGTACGCCATGCGCGGCCTGGCGCTGGGCCTGGAATCGGGTGCGTCCACGTTCCGCGCCGCCTACATCGTGGGCACCACCGATTTCGATACACCGTCGCTGGAGCGCCTGTTCTCGGTCTATCAGCGCATCAATCCCGCACTGGCCGATCGCCTGACCACCTATGGCGTGGACGGCAGCTTTGCCAGCCTGGGTTACGCCTATGATCCGGGCAGCTGGTTCCTGCGCAGCGAAGTGATCCGCGCCGATTACTCGCCCTCGCTCAACGGCAAGACCACCTCCGGTTATCTCAGTGTCGGCGGTCGCTTCGGCACGCTGACGCCGTCGATCACCTATGCCAACGTCGATCGCAAGGGCCCGACCATCGCGGCCGGCCAGGATCCGGTCGGCGTGATGACGCGCGCACTGGCGCAGGCCGAAAGCGGCCGTCACAGCTTTACCGCATCGCTGCGTTGGGACGCGCGTGAAAGCGTCGCGTTCAAGCTGCAGGCCAGCCACATCAACAACAACGCGGGCTCGTTCGGATCGTTGAACAACATCCAGCCGGGCTTCCGTCCGGGCGGCAGCTACAACCTGCTGTCGGCCTCCGTCGACTTCGTGTTCTAAGAGAGCCCCCATGACCATTTCCAAGTGTTTTGCAGTCTCCCTGCTTGCCGCGTTGTCGCTGAGCGCGTTCTGCGCCAATGCCGATGTCGTGGTGGTGATGTCGGCCAAGGGCGGCCCAGACAGCCTCAGCGCCGCGCAGGTGTCGCAGATCTTCCTGGCCAAATCCAACAGCCTGCCCGGTGGCGGCGCGGCGGTGCCGATCGATCAGGAAGAAGGCGTCGCCACCCGCGATGAGTTCTACAAGAAAGTGGCCTCACGCGACGCGGCACAGCTGAAGTCGTACTGGTCGCAGCTGATGTTCACCGGCAAGGCGCAGCGTCCCAAGCGTGTCAGTGGCGACGATGCGGTCAAGAAGGCCGTTGCCGCCACGCCCGGCGCCATCGGTTACATCAGTGCCAGCGCAGTCGACGCCAGCGTCAAGGTCGTCCTGAAGCCGTGACCCGCCACCTGCTCGAGACTCAAGTCATGAGACGCATCCTGTCGCTACCGTTGTTCTGGAAAATCCTGATGCCGGCCGCGGTGGCGATCCTTTGCCTATCGAGCTATGTGGCCTTCAGTACGCTGGTCTTTCACCGCAACAACGACCGCCTGGAAGCGGTACGCGACGTGCATTTCCCGATGCTCGACGCCATGACACGCAACGTGGCTGCGCTGGACAAGCTCATCAACGGGCTCAACGGCGCCGCTGCCGCCGGCGATGCCGACATGTTGGCGGCCACCAAGCCGGTGGCCGACGAGATCCACGCCTCCTACGTGAAACTGCAGAAATCCGATCCTGCCAATGCGACGGAGCTGGCACGCCTGGGCAAGGAGTTCGATCAGTACTACAGCCTGGCGCACGGCGTGGCCGCCGCGTTCGTGGAACAGCGCGAACCCGATGCGGCGCAGATGAGCGCCATGGCACCGGCACTGGAAACCTATCGCACCACCCTGACCGCCATGCAGAAGCGTGCCGATGCACGCTTCCGCGGCACCGTGCAGGAAGCGGTGGACAGCTCGGTGGCGGCAAGCATCGGCGGGCTGGTGCTGGGCCTGGTCGGTGCGGTGCTGTGCATCGCCTTCGGCTGGATCGTGGCACGCGCCATCACCCAGCCGCTGAACCGTGCGGTGGGCATTGCGCATGCGGTGTCGTCGGGCAAGCTGGACAACAGCATCTCGATCGACCGCAACGACGAGGTCGGCCAGCTGCTGCAGGCGATGGACAGCATGCAGCGCCAGCTGCGTCGCGTGATCCAGGCGCAGACCGACATGGGCGACAAGCATGAAGCCGGCATGGTCAGTCACCGTATCGCCGAGCAGGAATTTCCCGGCGAATTCGGCAGCATGGTGCGGGCCAGCAACGCGCTGGTGTCCAGCCATATCGCGGTGACGATGCAGATCGTCGCATTGACCGAGCGCTATGCCGCCGGCGACCTGTCGCAGCAGCTGGAGCCGTTGCCGGGCGAAAAGGCGGTGATCAGCCAATCGATCAACGATGTGCGGGCCAGCCTGTTGTCGATCAATGGCGAGATCAAGCGGCTGGCATCGGCCGCGGCGGCGGGCGACTTCAGCGCACGCGGCGACGAGACTGCGTTCGAGCATGATTTCCGCCAGATCGTGGTCGACCTCAATCACCTGATGAGCAGCTCGGACAAGAGCCTGGGTGCGGTGTCGCAGGTGTTGCAGGCGATTGCGAGCGGCGACCTGACCACGCGCATGCACGGCGACTTTGCCGGCGTGTTCGCGCGCATGCGCGACGATGCCAACACCACGGTGGACCGCCTGACCGACATCGTCGGGCGCATCCAGCATTCCTCGTCGGAGATCGATACTGCGGCCGGTGAAATTGCCGCCGGCAATCAGGACCTGTCGCGGCGTACCGAACAGCAGGCGGCCAGCCTGGAAGAAACCGCCGCCTCGATGGAGGAACTCACCTCCACCGTCAAGCAGAACGCCGAGCATGCGCGACAGGCCAACGAACTGGCACGCAATGCAGCCGGTGTGGCTTCCAAGGGCGGCGAGGTGGTCAGCCAGGTCGTCGGCACCATGTCGGGCATCGAAACCTCCTCGAAGAAGATCGCCGAGATCATCAGCGTCATCGATGGCATCGCCTTCCAGACCAATATCCTGGCCTTGAACGCGGCGGTGGAAGCCGCACGTGCCGGCGAACAGGGCCGCGGCTTTGCGGTGGTGGCCTCGGAAGTGCGCACGCTTGCGCAGCGTTCGTCCGCTGCGGCCAAGGAGATCAAGGAGCTGATCGACGCTTCGGTGGGCAAGGTGGCCGAAGGCTCGGTGCTGGTGCACAAGGCCGGCACCACCATGACCGAGATCGTCGCCAGCGTGAATCGGGTCACCGACATCATGGGTGAGATCACAGCCGCATCCAGCGAGCAATCGGCCGGCATCGAACAGGTCAACCAGACGGTGATCCAGATGGACGAAACCACCCAGCAGAATGCAGCGCTGGTGGAGGAAGCCATGGCCGCGGCACGGGCGATGGAAAAGCAGTCCAGCACCCTGACCCAGCTGGTCTCGCTGTTCCAGCTGCAGCCTGCCAGCGCACCGCAGCTGGAAAAAGAGGTCGCATAGTCGACCGAGCCAATCCTCTCGCGACGTCTTTGACGCCCTCTTCTGCATGGACTGCAGAAGAGGGTTTTTTGTGCCGCCGGTGGCGAACGCGGCGCTGGCAAGGCAGCGTCGCACGGCGCGCATCTTGCGCCGACGAACGGCACTGCGCTGCTCCCGACCTGACGTCTTGCGGTGTCGCCTGCCGATGTGTGCTGGCGTATCCCGACCGCGAGGCGGGCGGTTGTCCGACAGCAGCAACCGCGCTCTGCTGATGGCGCAGCTATGCGCCATTGCAAAAACCCTGGCGCGGAAGGGCATCCGCACGCTCCATGCATAACCAGGGGCTTATCGCCTGTCAGCCCGTATGCCACCCAATGCGCGATACCGGTCACAGTTTTGCCGGAAAAACTGACGTGACCGCACATTCCTCACGCCTACGTCACCACCAAGCAACATTTGCATGCGATAGCTGTCGCGCTCGCTAAAAACAGCGAGCCAACTGTCCCCCTTCCAGCGCGCGTTCCGCTGAGCGTCGATCTGCCCCCCGGCAGCCGGCGGTGGCGTCGTGCGTCCGATTGATTTTCCAGGAGATTCACTGCCCATGCGCTTCCGGACTTTCTTCGCCGTTCTGCTGTTCACCGCTGCCAGTGCCAGCGCAAACGCCCAGGTTGTCACCCTCAACAAGGGCGGCTACACCTTGCGCTACGACTGCACCAACCACACCGCGTTGCGCTACGAGTACGTGCTGCAGGCCGATACCGGCTCGGCCGCGCGCCCGTCCAGTTTCAATCTGGACACCGAACTGCCCAGCGGCTGCGCCGGCCAGACCTCCACCGCCTCCTACGCCAGCGTGCGCACCGGCTACGATCGCGGGCACCTGGTGACCTCCAACCACATGGACTACAACGCGACCTACATCCGTCGCGCCAACCTGATGTCCAACATCGTGCCGCAGGTGTCCAGCTTCAACCAGGGCATCTGGGTACGCGCCGAAAACGTGGCCGAGTGTTACCGCGACATCGCCAGCGTGCAGGTCTACGGCGGTGTGATCTACAGCGACACGACCAACGATTACTTCCTGAGCAGCCACGGCATCCGCACCCCGGACTTCTTCTGGAAGACGATCATCACCGCCAACCCGGGCGGCGGCACCCGCGCGATCAGCTGGCTGATTCCCAACAGCGCCAACCTCGGTTCGCTGGACAGCTACATCGTCAGCATCGACGAGCTGGAAGACCTCTACGGCGCCAGCACCATCGGCATCACCGCACCGGCCGCCGTCAAGGCCATGCTGCCCGCCACCACCTGGCCGCAGCCGAGCAATTGCGACCTGGGCTGAGGGCGGCTGCCCGCTTCTCCAGCCACGTCGATCAAGAGCAGCTGACACCCATGTTGCGAGCAGTCGTCAGGTGGGTGCGGATGGCGCGTCCAGCATCGGAGTGCCCGAATGGCCCTTGCCGATGTCGGGCACCAGCCGTACCCACCTGGCGTTGAGCGCAGCAGCCTGCTCAGCCGCTCTACACCGCTGGGCGTGCGATCCAGCAGACAAGGCCCGGCATTCCCGGGCCTTGTCGTTGCAGGCGGCGGCATACCTGGCCCGCCGCAACGCGCACTCAGGCCTCGGGCGCGGCAAGCGCCGCAAACCAGTCCGCGTATGGCGTGTTCTTGACCAGATGCCGATTGAAGTCTTTGGCACCATCGCTCCACCACACCGGGCCGCGCTCTCCCAGCGCCGTCTTGGCACGATCGACCGCCGCACGCGCTGCAGCCAGCCCCCCGGCATCCTCATCGCGCTTGGCCGCCTTGACCGCGCGTCGCGCGTCCATCAAGGCGCCGACCAGCCCGGCACGCACGTCTTCGCGCAGATGCGGGTTGGCGGTACGCCAGAGCCGGCCACGCACGATCAGATACCGGCCATCGGGCGTGGTGACTGGCGCAGCGGCGGCAGCCGTCATTGCCAACGCACTCGCAAACGGCCCTGTAACATCGTGCAGACCAAGCCGCGCCTACTCGACCCGCGCAAAGCGGGGACGCGCAACGCCGTCCACCTCGACCTGCTCGACGAACATCGCATACGGCCGCACCCACAGACCGACCTCGCTGTCCAACGGGCGATAGAGCACCAGCGGGGCCAGCGTTTCGCTGCAACGCACGACGCCGAGCACGTCATAACGGCCGCCCTTGAAGTGGCGGTACTGGCCCAGCGCGATGCTGGGCAATGGCGACAGGGAGGTGTCCATGGATGTCACAGGATGGGCAATCCGCAAGTCTAGGCAGCATGGCCGGCCACAGCCAGCACATGCCGCGCAACCGGTGCCCTCTGCCGGGTTCAGCGTTGCACGGCCGCGTGCAACACTGCCACGCGCCTACTGGTCGTCGTCTTCGTCTTCGTCGTCTTCCGCGCCCAGGTCGTCATCGTCCTCGACCGGGTCTTCGATGCCATCGTCGTCATCGATCTCGCTGTCCTGTGCAGGCCCTTCCTGGATCGGTGTGTTGTCCCTGCCCGGTGCCTTGATGCCATTGGGCGGGGTCGGATCGTCTATGCCGCGGTTGCCGTTTTCGTCGTTGCTCATGGTCTGCTCCAGCGGTAAAAGACCGCACGGCCACCCTCCTCCCGCCGATGTGACGCGCACGTGTGTCCTGCACGATGGCAGCGCACCCGTGCGGCCACGCGTGAGGCGAACGAGCGCGACTGCATCCGGCCGGCACCTGTGGCCGTAGTGATGAGAACGCCCACGGAGTCACCCGCATGCCGAGCCTGATCTGCGACCTGAAAGACCTGCTCGCCGCCTGGAAGGCCGAGGCCGGAACCTTCGATGCCTGCGACATGCCGGCCTCCGCGCTGGCCTTCCGCGACTGCCATCGTCGCCTGTCCGCGTTGCTGGACGAACATGCACGCCACGCGGCGGCGCCGACGGCCGCGTTGGCTGCGCACGAGCAGCCGGGCTCAGTGCCCCAGCTGCAGGCGCGCGCCATCGCGTCGATGGGTTCCTAAGGTTTCGATCAGCGTGTCGCTGGCCTGATTCACGCCGATTACCTCGACCTCGGCGCCGTGCGCGCGCAGCTTGAGCACCACCCGATCCAGCGCCGCCACCGCGCTGATGTCCCAGAAGTGCGCGTGGCTCAGGTCGATCAGCACCTTCGGCGGCGTGCCCGGGAAATCGAAGCTGGCCACGAACTGCCCGGCCGATGCAAAGAACACCTGGCCGCGCACCGCATACACGCGCACTCCGTCGTCGCGCTCGCTGGCCTGCACCTGCAACATGCGCCCGACCTTGCGCGCAAAGAACAGCGCCGACAGCAGCACTCCGGCCAGCACGCCGCGGGCCAGATCGTGCGTCCATACCGTGACCACGACGGTGCCCAGCATCACCACCGACGAACTCCCCGGGTGCGTGCGCAGATCGCGTAGCGAGCTCCAGCTGAAGGTGCCGATGCTGACCATGATCATCACCGCCACCAACGCCGCCATCGGGATCTGGCGCACCCAGGGCGCGCCATACACCACCATCAGCAGCAGGACGACACCGGCCACCAGGCACGACAAACGCCCGCGCCCGCCCGAGCGCACATTGATCACCGATTGCCCGATCATCGCGCAGCCGGCCATGCCACCGAAGCACCCGGCCAGCAGGTTCGCCAGCCCCTGCCCTGCGCATTCGCGGTTGCGCTGCGACGGGGTGTCGGTGAGGTCTTCGACAATCTGCGCGGTCATCAACGACTCCAGCAGGCCCACCACGGCCAGCGTCGTCGACACCGGCAGCAGGATGCGCATGCTGTCCCACGTCAGCGGTACGTCCGGCAGCAGGAACACCGGCAGGCTGTCGGGCAGACGACCCATATCGCCCACGTTGCGGATGTCGATGTGCCAGTACGCGCACACCGCCGTCAGCACCACGATGGCGACCAGCGGCGAGGGAATCGCCGTGGTGAAGCGCGGCAGCAGATAGATGATGGCCAGGCCCGCTGCACACACCGCATGCACCGGCCATGGCATGCCGACCAGCTCCGGCAACTGCGCCAGGAAGATCAGGATCGCCAACGCATTGACGAAGCCGGTGATCACCGAGCGCGAAACAAAGCGCATCAATGCGCCCAGGCGCAATGCCGCGGCGATCAGCTGCAGCACGCCGGCCAGCACGGTGGCCGCCAGCAGGTACTGCAGGCCGTGGTCCTTGACCAGGTCCACCATCAACAACGCCATTGCGCCGGTGGCGGCCGAAATCATGCCGGGCCGGCCACCGGCGATCGAGGTCACCACCGCAATGCAGAACGCCGCGTACAGCCCGACCTTGGGGTCGACGCCGGCAATGATCGAAAAGGCAATGGCTTCGGGAATCAGCGCAAGCGCGACCACGATGCCGGCGAGCACATCGCCACGCACGTTGCCGAGCCATTGCTGGCGCAACGAGAAAACTCTGGACATTGAAACGACTCCGCGCACCGGCAAACACACGGCGCGAATACATGAACGTCAAACACCTGGACCTTCGCAGCAACTGCGAGCGCGTGATGCCTTAGGTCAGGGTGGTGTCATGTGTCGGAGGAAATCGCTCTGGACGAGGCTGCATGCTAACGCGCTGAGGTCGGTCTGCACAACCCGATGGCGCGCTGCTGCGCACGCGCGTCCAATAGTGGAGACCGAGCAACGCTGCCAATGCGTGAGAACACCAGCGCTCAGGCCGCTGGAAGCTGCGTGCTGGCATCGCATGCTGCCGCTGGCGAGGGCAAGCTGCATGCGTCGCGGGCGCAGGGCGTTGCGTGAGACACCTTCTGCACGCGGTAGATCTACCGGGCCAGCATGCGCCCCGTCGCTTCAGCCGCTGCCGGCAGCGCGTGGCTCAGTCGTCGCCGAGCACACGCTCGCCCATCAGTTCGCGTTCGCGCTTTTCCAGTTCTTCGGCATAGCGCTTGCGCACGAAGCCTTCCGACAACACGCCCAGCACCTTGCGTTGTGCATCGATCACCGCCAGCTCATCGGCCTGCGTAGCGTCGAAGACCTTCATGACCGCCACGATGTCGGTGTCTGCCAGCAATGCCGCATCGCGGTGCTTGGCGTAGTCGCTCACCGGCGCATCGGCCTGCACGTTGTCCGCATACAGCACTGCCAGCGGCACCACACCGGCGTAATGGCCGGCGGCGTCTTCCAGCACCACGCGCTGCGTGGATCCCAATGGAAACCGCCGGCGAAACTCGCTCACCGTGGTGTCGTGCGCAGTGTGGTTGGCGTCCTTGCGCATCATCTTGCCGGCCGACAGATTGCGCACCCACCCCACGTCGCGTGCGCTGCGGATGTTCTCGCCACGCAGATGCAGGCGCCAGGTGGAGAACGAATAGCCGAACACCTGGCGCACCACGGTATTGGCCACCAGCACCGCCACCATCACCGCGCTCGCCAGCACAAAGTCGTGCGTGCCTTCCAGGATCAGCATGGCCATCGTCATCGGCGCACCGACAATGGCCGCCGCCAACGCGGCCATGCCCACCAACGAAGCGCTGGTGATGTCCACCGCCGCGGCGCCGACCAGCAGGTTCAGGAACACCGCAAACAGGCTGCCCACCAGCGAGCCCATGAACAGCGAAGCGAAGAACAGGCCGCCACGGAAGCCGAAACCCAGCGAGATGCCCGACGCGATGCATTTGAGCACCAGCAAACCGGCCAATACCTGCAGCGTGCTGCTACTGGTCAGGTCAAGATGCAGGGCGCCATGTCCCGACGACAGCACTTGCGGCGAATACATCGCCAACGGAATCAGCAGCAACCCGCCCACCACCGGGCGCCCCCAGATCGGCAGCTCGATCCGCCCCACGGCGCGTTCGATACCGGCCACCAGCCGCATCACCGCGATGCCGATCAACGCGCAGGTCAGCCCCAACGCGATGTAGATCGCATAGTCACGCGGCTGCAATTGATAGGCGACCGCCGCCGGCAACGAATACGGCGCGGCACCGAGCGCGTTGGCCATGAACGCGCCGGCCAGCGCCGCTGCGGCCACCGGCGCAAGCGCCGACGGCGTATAGGCGCCGATCACGATCTCGAACGCGTAGAACGCACCGGCCAGCGGCGCCCCGAACGCACCGGCGATCGCGCCTGCCGCGCCGGCACCGACCAGCGTGCGCATGTCGGCCCGGCGTACCCGCAGGACACGGCCCAGCTGCGAACCGGCGCCTGCGCCCATCTGCGTGTAGGTCGCCTCCAGCCCCACCGATGCGCCGAAACCGTTGGACAGCAGCGTCTGCACCGCAACGATCAGGTTGTCGCGCATCGACATGCGCCCGCCGTGCAGGGCATTGGCTTCTACCGCATCCACCAGCGGCCGCTTGCGCCGCCGCGCCAGCAAGGCCACCAGGCCCACCAGCAGGCCGCCCAACGGCAACACCAGCAACTGGGTGGCGGTGATCGATTCGGCGGTACTGAGCCGCTCGCCCGGTGCAAGCGCGTACAGCCAGGCCTGCAGCGCATGCGCCATGCCGGCCTGCACCACCATCAGTGCCGCCGCGATCAGCCCCACCACGGCTGCCAGCCCGATGAACCACAGATCGTTGGCGCGCAACTGCCGGCGCAACCACTCCAGCGGCCGTCGCCAGGATGCTGCCGCCGGGTGCACGGCGTGCGTGGGGTTATGAGGAAGTGGCTGCATGGAAGACCAGCGCTCCGCCGGATCAGGGTGCCGGCGCACGGGAGACGTCAGCGATACGGCCTAGTGTGCAGCAACCTGGCTGACCTGCCGCAGTCTGGCCGCGGCAGTGCACGCAACGAACACAGCGGCGGCAGCGGGCGCAGGCCACACGCCGGGGGACGGCGCGCTCACCCCAGCGCACACAGCGGCTTTTCCCCGGGGCGCAAGGTCAGCACACGCACACCGGTACGCGTGACCGCCACGGTGTGCTCGAACTGCGCCGACAACTTGCCGTCGCGCGTATGCACTGGCCATTGATCCGGCTCGGCGCGGATCGCCGCCCTGCCCTGATTGATCATCGGCTCGATGGTGAACACCATGCCTTCCTGCAGCTGCATCCCGGTGCCGGCATGCCCGTAGTGCAGGATCTGCGGCTCTTCATGCATCTGCCGGCCGATGCCATGCCCGCAATATTCCTTCACCACGCTATAGCCCTGCTCGCGCGCATGCCGCGCAATCGCATGACCGATGTCGCCCAGCCGCGCGCCCGGACGCACCGCCGCAATCCCCTTCCACATCGCCTGATAGGTAGCCTGCACCAGCCGCCGCGCCGGATACGCCACCTCGCCCACCAGATACGTCGTGCTGGAGTCGGCGATATAGCCGTCCTTTTCCAGCGTGATATCCAGGTTGACGATCTGCCCGCTCCGCAGCACGTCCCCGGCCGCGGGCACGCCATGGCACACCACATCATCGATCGAGGCATTGAGCACGAAGGGAAAGTCGTACTGCCCCTTGCTGGCCGGCCGCGCGCCCAGCTCGTCGACAATCATCCGCTCGACGAAGTCGTTGAGTTCCAGCGTGCTGCGGCCTGCCAGCGGCAGCTGATCCAGCGCATGGAACACCTGCGCCAGCAGCGCACCGGCGTTGGCCATCAACGCAATCTCCGCCGGCTGCTTGATCATGTCCGCGCCGGTTTCAGGGATTGCGGCCGCACGCCTGCCGCGCGCAGTTCCTGCGCCACGATGTCCTGGAACGAGGATTCCGGATGCATCTCGCACAGCATGCCGACCTTGATCCAGAAAGTGGCCTGCGCGTTGATCGACCGGCTGGTCACCGTGCACGCGCGGCGCAGCTGATCGTGCAGTTCGTCATCGATATTGACGATGCCCATGCAAGCTCCAATGTCATGAATATACGAATCGTATATGAAACGTATAAACACCTGCAATGCCGGCAGCTGCCTGCGGCTGCGCTCGCTGGGTACCAGGCGAACGCAGCCGGGAAGACATCAGGCAGGGCAGCGCTAGTGACCGGCAACCGGCGCGCGTGCGCCAGTCGCAAAGCCGTGCTGTCGGGCACGCCATGCAATCAGCAGCCCGATTGCCAGCAGCAAGGCCATGGCAACCGGAAAGGTCTGCGCGCCCCATTGGTCCAGCAGCACGCCGCCCACCACGCCACCGCCGGCGATGACGCTGTTCCAGGCAACCACGTTGAGCGACAGCGCAACATCGGCGCCTTTGCCTGCGCTGTCGGCAAGCGCGGTCTGCAGCAGGGTCGCCGCGCCACCAAAGGTCAGGCCCCACACCGCCACACAGACGTAGACCACAGGCTGCACGTCTTGCAGCAACGCCAGCACCACTGAGATCGCAAGGAACGTCGCCAACGACACCAACACCGTGCCACGCAGATGCTGCTCCACCAACTTTGCCGCCACGCCGATGCCGACCAGTGCCGCAACGCCGAAGATCAACAGCAGCACGTCAACGCGATGTGCCAGCCCCGCGTGTGCGGCGAACGGCGCCACATAGGTGTACAGGATGTTGTGAGCCAGCATCCACGCCATCACGGTGGCGAGCACCGGGCGCACGCCGGGCGTGCCGAGCACCTTGCGCAGCGGCACCCGCTGCGCTGCGGACTGGCCGGGGTAGTCGGGCACCTTCAGCAGCACCCACACGATCAGAATGAGCGTCAGTCCGGACATCGCGGCGAACGCGCTGCGCCAGCCCAGTATGCCGCCCATCCAGGTGCCCAGCGGCACGCCGAGGGAAAGCGCAACCGGCGTGCCCACCATCGCAATCGCCATGGCCCTGCCCTGCTGGTCCGGCTGTACCATGCGCCGCGCGTAACCGGCAAGCAGGCTCCACGCCAGGCCTGCCGCTGCGCCGGCAAACAAGCGCGCCACCAGGGTCAGCGCGTAACTGGTCGACAGTGCGGTGACCGAGTTGAACAGCAGGAAGCCGACGATGGTGAGCAACAGGACGTTACGCCGCCTCCACTGCTGGGTCGCAATGGTCAGCGGAATTGCGGCAATCACCGACCCAAGCGCGTAGGCGGTCACCGTCTGCCCGGCCAGTGCCGGGCTGATACCGAGGCCTACGGACATCTGCGGCAGCAGTCCTGCCGGAAGGGTTTCGGTCACGATGCAGATGAAGCCGGTCATGGCCAGCGCCAGCAGCGCGGCGACGGGCAATGGCGGCGGGATCGCGCCGGCGGTGGATGCAGTTGAAGAGGTCACACGCTGTCCTTTGTTGGGGAGGGAAGATCTCGGTCGGACCACTAGATATATATCGATCGATACACATAAAGACCGAAAAAAGCAGGTCTTCGTCCTGAGACCTGCCGGCCGGCACCACTGAGTGCCTACATATGTATCGCTCGATATATATCTACATGGTGGCTGCGTTGTCAACGACATCTGTATCGATTAGTCTTGATGTAGAGATTGGAGGGCGCCATGGCGCAAATGGGAAGGCCACGCAGCTTCGACCGTGACGCCGCGGTGGAAGAAGCGCTTCACCTGTTCTGGGAACAGGGCTACGAGTCCACCTCGTTGAGCCAGCTCAAGGCCGCGATTGGTGGCGGCATCACCGCGCCCAGCTTCTATGCCGCCTTCGGCTCGAAGGAAGCGCTCTTCAAGGAATGCATGGACCGCTACCTGGCGACATACGCCAAGGTGACCCACTGCTTGTGGGACGCCGCGCTCGGCCCCAGGCAGGCGGTGGAGCTTGCGCTGCGCCGCTCCGCCAAGATGCAGTGCGAGCGTGGTCACCCGAAAGGCTGCATGGTCACGCTGGGAGTGATGAGCGCGCCGTCGCCGGAGCTCTCGGCACTGTGCACACCGCTGACGCGCTCGCGCGCACGCACGCGCGCCGGCATCCGCGCCTGCGTAGACCGCGCCATCGCCGGCGGCGAACTCGGGCCCGCCGTGGACGCCGCCGCACTGACCTGCGTGTTCGACAGTTTCCTGCTCGGGCTATCCACGCTGGCCCGGGATGGCATGAGCTTCAAGGCGATGGATGCCGCAATCACGCAGCTCATGGTGTTTTGGGACGCCCAGGCGCGCTAGGTAGCGCTTCGACCTTGCCGCCGAGCAAGGCTGGAAGTCGATGCGCGTGTGCTCAAGCGTATCCGCAAGTGCTGTGGCTGAAGCCCCTGCCACAGCCGGTGGCCCCGGCTAATCCCTGATGCACTGGTCCTACGGCGGTTGGTGCGCGGCACCGGCCTCCGCCGTGCAGGCGCAAACTGAACCAACTATTGCACTTTGCAACTATATTTGTAGAGTAGCGCAATGAAAGACGATTCCGCTGTTGCAGCCCTCTCTGCTCTCGCACACACCGATCGACTGGCCGCATTCCGAATGCTTGTTCGCGCAGGCCCTGACGGCATGCCGTCAGGGGAGATTGCCGAGCGGCTTACGATCCCCCCAACACGAATGAGCTTTCACCTCGCAACGCTGGAGCGTGCTCGCCTGCTGCGCTCCTGGCGCGATGGGCGACGTGTCCTTTATGCGGCGAGCTACGAGGACATGCGCCAGCTGCTCTCGTTTCTCACCGAGGACTGCTGCTCGGGGAACCCAGAGATCTGTGGTGTGGCCCTGACTCGTTGCACATCGGAAACCTGCGTTTGAGCCTTCCTCAGCCTTAATGCCCGTCGGCCTGACACGGCCCAGCTCAAGGAGATCATTGCGATGCTGACGATCTATCACAACCCTGCCTGCGGCACGTCCCGGAACGTCTTGGAGATGATGCGCCAGTCTGGCGAGGACCCTGAGATCATCGAATATCTGCACACCCCGCCGACGCGCGAGAAGCTGGTCGAGCTAATTGCCGCCATGGGCATCGCGCCGCACGATCTGTTACGCCAGAAGGGAACCCCGTACGCGGAGTTGGGCTTGGACAATCCTGCCCTCACTGACGAACAGCTGGTGGACGCGATGATCGCGCACCCAATCCTTATCAATCGTCCCATCGTCGTTTCCGATCGGGGCGTGGCGCTCTGCCGGCCATCCGAGAAAGTGCTCACTTTGCTGGCCCACCCGGTCGCGTCCTTTACGAAAGAAGACGGCGAAGCGGTGACAACAGGCGGAGCGTCGAAGTGATGGGTGGCGTTGCCATGGATCTACCCGGCATCGATCCGACACACCTCACTCCAATCGACGTCAACGCACTGGCCACGCCCGGCGACCCCAGACATCCGCCCCGCATCCTCATCCTGTACGGCTCGTTGCGCGAGCGCTCCTATTCGCGGCTGCTGGCAGAGGAAACTGGCCGCTTGTTGCGCTGGTACGGCTGCGACGTACGCATCTTCGATCCACACGACCTGCCGCTGCCCGACGGGGCGACTCCAGACCACCCGAAGGTGAGTGAATTACGCGAGCTCGCCTACTGGTCGGAGGGTATGGTTTGGGTCAGTCCGGAGCGCCATGGCGCGATGACAGGGATCATGAAAGCGCAGATCGACTGGATTCCTCTCACCGAGGGCGCCAAGCGCCCGACGCAGGGCAAGACGCTGGCCGTCATGCAGGTTTGCGGCGGTTCGCAAAGCTTCAACGCTGTGAACCAGCTGCGCGTGCTCGGCCGGTGGATGCGCATGCTCACGATCCCGAACCAGTCATCCGTTGCCAAGGCGTTTCAGGAGTTCGATGAGTCCGGGCGGATGAAGCCGTCTGCCTACTATCAACGCGTCGTCGACGTTTGCGAGGAACTGGTCAAATTCACCTGGCTTGTGCGTGGCCGCTCGGCGTATCTGACCGATCGCTATTCTGAGCGAGTTGAAAACGCTGAAGAATTGTCCAAGCGCGTAAATCAGCGCTCCATCTGACCACTGCGGAGCGCTGCATGCTTGCCCTCGCGATTTTCATCGTCACCCTTGTTTTCGTCATCTGGCAACCGCGCGGGATTGGCATCGGCTGGTCGGCCCTCGCCGGTGCAGCAGTCGCTTTGGCTACCGGCGTCGTCGGGTGGAACGACGTCGGCACCGTGTGGGGGATCGTCTGGGATGCGACCTTTACCTTCGTCGCCCTCATCATCATCTCGCTCATCTTGGACGCGGCCGGCTTCTTTGCCTGGGCAGCACTGCACGTGGCTCGATGGGGCGGCGGCAATGGTCGGAAACTGTTTCCACTGATCGTTCTGCTAGGCGCCACGATCGCTGCGGTTTTCGCTAACGATGGCGCGGCATGAAGCGAACCCCGCTCCATAACGGACGCCGCAAAAATTAGGCGTTGCACGTGCCCATTGCCATCGAGAAACGGATGAACCAAGCCAAAAATGTAGAAAAGCCGCACTATTTCAAGCTGTACGGTGTCTGCGTTCGTGCTTAATGGCATGGTGAAAATCTTCCTAGCCTGATCCGCCACCATGCTTATTAACTGATCCACCTTTTCGGGAGCAGCAAATTCTTGATAAAAGCCATCTTCGCGAAAAACCCCGCTGCGGCGCCCCTCAAGAGTTGTCCCAAGTGTTCCGCGATACGTTCCCGCATACTCAGGATGCTCTGCAGGCGCTAGCGCTGAATAGAGTCGGTGATGTACCTCCCTACTATCGCAAATGAAGCCCAAGCGCTCCTGCGAACTCGCGCGTGCCAGACGTTGGAGCTCGGCACTGCACGTCACCTCTAAAACTTCGTCATACGTCGATTGCACATGCGGAAGCCACTTCAATGGTTGATCCACTCGGCCGTAATCGTTCATGCATTCATCGTATCAAAGCGGCGTCGTTGGTTGGCTTGCGCTTGGGTTTAACAGTTAGGATCATTCAGACACAACCACGGCTTCGCGATCGCGTGCTCTGAAGAGGCCAAGGCCTTAGGCATCCCCTCGGATAACCCGGTCCACAAGGTCGATCGCGCTGAAGACGCGTTGGAACTTCTTGAACTCGGCGCACACCTGGGCGGAATAGTGCATCGCACGGATTCCGGCTGACAGGTGCCCCAGCATAGTCGTGGTCGTCGCAGGTGATGCGACGACACACGACAGTGGCTCTCGACTACTTCAAAACCTTGTTCACGTGCGTAAACATTTTGGTGAACGCTTCGATTTCCGCCTCCTGCAAGTCCGAAAGACCATGGTCGCGGCTCCAGCTAAGAAAAGCCTTAGCGAGCTTGTACTTGCTGAAATCCGCAACGTTCTTCTTGAAAAGGTCGACAATGGGCTGATCAGGCATGCTCGCCGCAATAGCCTTGATGTCCCACTTAAGTGTGAAGCACGCCACTTCAATCAGCGTCGCGCGCAATAGATCCTCAATCTCACAGTTCTTCGGCAAGTCATCTGCGAAGTCCTTAGTTCGAAGGATAGCCTTCTGGCCAAGCGAATGGACCAAAGTATCCTGCTTCGCGGCTTGCTCTCCGGCAGAATCTGAATCCAGCAACGCAGCGACCTTCAAACTGTGCGCATGGAGGATGGTTGCAAAGTAGACCACGCGCGAGGCATTACCTGCGGGCACCAGAGCAATCTTGTCCAATGCCTTCTGCTTAGCTTTGGAGTCGAGCATCATCTGATTGATGGCCTCGACGTACCAGAAGTCAGTAAGTCCTTCCAGGATCAAGTTGCGCTGTTGATTAAACAGGCTCTGTGCCATGTCGTAGCCCAGCGCCTCCTGCAGAGGCAGCAGAGCCGGCGAGTCAGAAGCAGCCACGCTAGTCGAAACTTTCGTTCCTGATTCGCGATCGCGCATCTCAATAACACGTACTAGATCGAGTTCGCCGGGACCGACCAGGAAAGGCGAGTGTGTAGTGAATATTGTTTGGTTCTTCATGGCTAGCTTGGACAACGTCTGCCGAAATTCGCGTTGTTTCAATCCGTGCAGACTCACGCCTGGCTCATCCAGCAACAAAATTGCATTCCTATGCTTTTCCCCAGCCTCCGCGAAGAAGACAACAAAAAATGAGACCAGCCACTGAAATCCTTCTGATCGCTGGTCTAGCTCTACTTCTACGCCAACGGAGTCCTCGACAATCAGCTTCAGATACTGCCCATCCGAGATGATCTTGACCTTGGAGGCTTCACCTCGCGACTCATCTGGCGCCCAGATTGATCGAATCTCTTGTGTGAGCCTCAGACTAGCAGCGTTGAGTTGATATTGCCGATCGTCACGTTTTGCTTGGTAGGCCTCAAGTTCGGCCTGCCTGTTAGCCGCAGGAGAGCTCTCTGCAACGGCATCAGACAGTTCACGCGGCGTGAATCCGAGAAGCTTCAACAGACATAGATTGCCGTAATCGTAAGTGGCGTCATCGAGCAATCCACTTTCCACGCGCTGGGCAAGGTGGTCTAGTTGGATGCGAGGCCGGACACGGAAGTAGTTGTTGAAGAGCACGAACTTTGGAGTTCGCTTCGACAAGGTCTTAAGAGCCAAGTCATGAAGACGCTCAACTTCACACACAGCCTTCAAACGATCATAGCGCTCCTCCTCCGCACTCGTTGCTTCGTCAATGTAGGGCAGAGCCGAATCGAGAGTTCTCCGAAATTCAGCGGCCTGTTCTGCACTCAAATAATGCCCGGCCTGCAATCCTGCATGGAAAGATTCGACTGCTTGGGCCGCGGCACTAGCCTTCGACTTGTGCTCTTCCGGAATAGTGTCCCGCTGCAGATGCGCAACGAACCTGACAACATCCTTCGACATACCTTCCTTAGTGCTTCGAATCGGTGCCTTCTCGATCCAGTGAACTACTCTATCGTCCGCGTAACGCGCCCGAACATACACAGCTTCGGCGTATCCGTCCGACAGTTCAGCCCGGTCAGCATCGTCCAGCTCAAACCAACCTTGTACAACTAGCTCATTGGCTGGAGTGATCTCGCCGGTGCGAATGAGGTGATACCTGGCCCGCGGAAAGTCTTTAAGAGGGACAAGTGGACCTACCTCCTCCGGGCGGCTTAGGTGCTGAAGGGCCTGCAGGATGGCAGTCTTTCCAGCCTCGTTGGCGCCAACCAAGATTGTTTTATTTTCTTCAAGAGCAAAGACACCAGTGTCTGTGATGCTTCGATAATTCTTTACATGCGCTTTGACCAATCGCATAGCTGTCCCCTGTCGTCCTAGGTCGTTGATAGTAGCTATTAGGATTGCCTCCTTGAAACAGAAGTCTGACCCTGAGAAAGGCTCTTTCAGGATCCGCCAAATAGGCGACAACACCCGTCACAAGCTGCCCCCCGATTAGCGGCGGCGGTCTCACTCGCGGTTCAGCGATTCGCCAAAACGACCGCCAGTCAGCCGTCTTCTGACTTAGTTCCCTAGCGCCCGCTTTAGCTCGGAAGCCGCCTGCAGGGTATCAGCGTGCTATCCGAGATAGCTTGCGTACCACCAAGATGGGGTTGGGGATGAAGTCGCTGCGGGAAGTTGTGAAAATTTTGAAGAGATTCGGCGCGGTATCGCAGAATCTCGAAGAGCGCCGGCTTGCCGTCGAGCACTCTAAGGCGCGCTATCGAGTGCCGCGGAGGATCCGTCACCAGACGCCTTGGACCTCGTCGGAATAGGGCAGGACCAGGCCGCGAAGATCGTGCAACGGGTGTTGCGCAACATTGGCGTACGGGAAATTCGGAGGGGTCTCCAACCCTCCTACGCCAAGCCGTCGCACAGGTTCCTGGAGGATCCTATCCAGCGGATTCCTAAGATTTTTCGCGGGCACATGTCGAATGCTCTGGTACAGAATTCGCCGTTCGGCTTCTTGTACCGTCAGCGAAAATTCCGTAAGCGATTGTTTGGACAGTAATTTCTTGTCATCGGCGACG
This sequence comes from Xanthomonas sp. WHRI 6108, assembly GCF_040202385.2. Taxonomy (NCBI): domain Bacteria; kingdom Pseudomonadati; phylum Pseudomonadota; class Gammaproteobacteria; order Lysobacterales; family Lysobacteraceae; genus Xanthomonas; species Xanthomonas sp. WHRI 6108. Next base: position 4,165,841 of record NZ_CP168198.1, read on the forward strand.
CCGGCCCGGCCTTGCGCCGTCGGTGTCGCTGGTTGCAGCGGACAACTTATGCATACATTGACATCATAAGTTGTCCGATCTGGCCAACTTATGCTTACAAGAACACTGTGGAATCGCAATCCCTGTTTCTATGGTGGGCCCACCAGGATTCGAACCTGGAACCAAAGGATTATGAGTCCTCTGCTCTAACCGTTGAGCTATAGGCCCGGCAGGGTGGGTGGCGAGATGCGGGGCATGTCGGACCGTCCAGCGGAGGCGAAAGTTTACCTGTCCGCGCGCGTCGCTGTCTGCTGACATCAGGCATCGATGAGGAGAAGCGCCCGCACCCACCCGTGCCCGCGCATGCCCACGAAAAAGCCCGGCGCGAGCCGGGCTTTTAAATTTGTATGCGATCAGTGCGCTTTGCGCACCATTCTCTGTAGGTGATCCGGTGCTACAAGCACCTCAGCAATCAGCACCTCAGCAATCCCGAATCCCCACTCCCAAATCCCGGCCTCTAAGCCACCTCAAGCTGCGCATCGACCAATTGCCGGCCTGCACGGAATCCCTGCGCGATGGCTTCCTGGTAGGTCTCCCATCCCTGTTCCCGGCCACCGATGCGTGGCTGGCGTTTGCCGCCCAGTGCATACACGTCGACCCACAGCGTCCACCTGGCGCCCGGGGACGCCTGTTCGGTGCGTACGCGAATCTCGTGCTCGCGGTATGTGGTGGTTTCAAAGCGGCTTTGCCTGCTCATACGACGGCCTCGTTCCATTCGTCCATCAACTTAGAAGCCACGGCTAGAACGTCACGTGAGTCAGGCAGAAACATCGGCTTCATGTTGCGCCGCTGTCTGGCTTCGTCGCCGGGGCGTGAATGTCGCCTGCGCCATCCCCGGCGCGTCCGTGCTTCGGCGACGTCCACCCGGGCAAGCATAGCGCGCAGCATGCCCCACAACGCAACAGCCCCGCATGTGCGGGGCTGTTGTGTGATCACTGCACCGATACGGCTACCGGATCAGTCGATGTCCAGGAACGAGCGCAGCTGTTCCGAACGGCTCGGGTGACGCAGTTTGCGCAACGCCTTGGCCTCTATCTGACGGATCCGCTCGCGGGTGACGTCAAACTGCTTGCCCACTTCTTCCAGCGTGTGATCGGTATTCATGTCGATACCGAAGCGCATCCGCAGCACCTTGGCCTCGCGCGGGGTCAGCCCTGCCAACACGTCCCGCACCGTCTCGGAGAGATTGATGTTGGTGGTGTTGTCGATCGGGGACTCCACGTTGGTGTCCTCGATGAAGTCGCCCAGATGCGAATCCTCGTCGTCGCCGATCGGGGTTTCCATCGAGATCGGCTCCTTGGCGATCTTCATCACCTTGCGGATCTTGTCCTCGGGCATGTCCATTTCCTTGGCCAGCTCCTCCGGCGTGGCCTCGCGGCCGAACTGCTGGAGCATCTGGCGGGAAATGCGGTTCAACTTGTTGATCGTTTCGATCATGTGCACCGGAATACGGATGGTGCGCGCCTGATCGGCGATCGAACGGGTGATGGCCTGGCGGATCCACCATGTCGCATACGTCGAGAACTTGTAACCGCGGCGGTATTCGAACTTGTCCACGGCCTTCATCAGGCCGATGTTGCCTTCCTGGATCAGGTCGAGGAACTGCAGGCCGCGGTTGGTGTACTTCTTGGCGATGGAGATGACCAGGCGCAGGTTGGCCTCGACCATTTCCTTCTTGGCCTTGCGTGCCTTGGCTTCGCCATAGGCCATCGCGCGGCTGATCTCCTTGATCTCGCCCAGGGTCAGGTAGTTGGCCTTCTCCATCTCGATCGAGCCCTGCTGCTCGGAGACGATCTGGTCCTTGACGTCGCGCAGCGCCGACGACCACTTCTGCTTGCGCTTGAGTGCGTCTTCCACCCATTCCAGGTTGGTCTGGTTGCCTTCCCAGGAGCGGATGAAATCCTTGCGCGGCATGCGTGCCACGGTGGTGGCCAGGTGCAGCACCTTGCGCTCGTGATCCTTGATGCCGTTGACCACGCCACGCAGCTGGGTGACCAGCGCATCGGTCAGCGGCAGCGGCAGCTTGAGCGTGGTGAAGATGGCGGCCATGTCTTCGCGCGCCTTGACCACCAGCTTGTGCTCGGCGCCGTTCTTGGCATAGATCTTCTTGAACTTGGCGTATTCGTTGGCCAGGTTCTCCATGCGCGTGGCAACTTCCACCGGGTCCGGACCGGTCGGGCCGGCCTCTTCCTCGGCAGCGTCGTCATCGCCGTCTTCGTCGTCGTCTTCATCGACCGCGTCTTCGTCGACGGCGACCGGGCCGGCGGCGGCCAGCGCAGCAGCGGCGGCGTCGGCTTCTTCGATCAGGTCGTTGAAGCCGACCACGATCTCGGCCAGACGCTTCTTGCCTTCCTTGTGCGCTTCGTAATCAGCCAGCAGCATTTCGGTCGACAGCGGGAACACGCCCAGCGCTGCCTGGACCTGGCTCAGGCCTTCTTCGATACGCTTGGCGATGGCGATTTCGCCTTCGCGGGTCAGCAGCTCGACCGTACCCATTTCGCGCATGTACATGCGCACCGGGTCGGTGGTGCGGCCACCTTCGGTGTCGAGCGCGGTCAGCGCGGCGGCAGCTTCTTCGGCTGCGGTGTCGTCAACCTCGCGGTTGCCGGTGTTGCCATCGTTGAGCAACAGGGTTTCAGCATCGGGGGCAACTTCATGGACATCGATGCCCATGCCGTTGATCATGCTGATAATGTCTTCGATCTGCTCCGGGTCGACCAGGTCGTCGGGCAGGTGGTCATTGACTTCGGCGTAGGTCAGATAGCCCTGTTCCAGGCCCTTGCTGATCAGTAGCTTGATGTCGGATTGCTGGGCAGGACGTTCGTTGGCCATGAGTGCTCGCGCCACCGGCTTTGAGATTGGAAAGAGAACCTAGCATTATACCAGCGTGAAGCCCGGTCTGCCGGATTCAAGACAGGACCGCTGGTGGACGTGGGTTTCTAGGGTCTGAGAAGGAAGGTCACCGGGCCATCGTTGACCAGGTCGACAACCATATGGGCACCAAAGCGCCCGGTTTCCACCCCGCCGCGATGTTTTTGCCGGCAGATCGCCACCAATTGATTGAACGCCCGTTCAGCCTCCAACGGCGGCGCGGCCGTGCTGAAGCCGGGGCGATTGCCGGAACTAGTGTCTGCGGCCAGGGTGAACTGGCTGACCAGCAGCAGGTCGCCGCCGGTGTCGGTGAGTGAGCGGTTCATCTTGCCGGCGTCGTCGGCGAACACGCGGTAGCCGAGCAGGCGCTCGGCCAGGCGCCGGATCTGCGCGTCGCTGTCGCCGGGTTCGACCCCGACCAGAGCCAGCAGCCCGGGACCGATCTGCCCGACGGTCTGCGCATCGACCGTGACGGCGGCGCGGGTGACACGTTGGATCAGCGCAAGCATGGGCACTCTCCGGCAGCAAACTGTGCCGCGCAGCATGCCCAGCACGATTGGCACTGTCACGCGCGGGTCATCGCCGGCCGCGCTGTTTAGAATTGCGCGGATGAAACCCGATGTTCGCGCTCGCCTGCTCTACGCTACCGCCGCCACCGTGGGCCGCCTGCCGTGGCCGTTGCTCAAACGTGTTGCCGACGCGCTGGCCTGGAGCTGGCGCAAGCTCAATGCGCGCGAGGCGCGCGTGGCACGCCGCAACCTGGAACTGGCGTACCCGGAACTGGATGCCGGCCAGCGCGCGCAGCTGCATGCGCAGGTGCTGCGGTCGACCGCGCGGCAGACGCTGGAAGTGCTGCGCACCTGGACCCGCCCGCCGGCCGAGAACCTGGCGCGGCTGCAACGCAATGGCCAGGCGCTCTACGATGCCGCACTGGCTTCCGGGCGTGGTGTCATCGTGGCCGCGCCGCACTTCGGCAACTGGGAGCTGCTCAACCAGTGGCTGTCCGAACGCGGGCCGATCGCCATCGTGTATCGCCCGCCCGAATCGGACGCGGTGGACGGCTTCCTGCAACTGGCACGCGGCGGCGACAACGTGCGCCAGGTGCGTGCCGAAGGCCCGGCGGTGCGGCAGTTGTTCAAGGTGCTCAAGGACGGTGGCGCGGTCGGCATCCTGCCCGATCAGCAGCCGAAAATGGGCGATGGCGTGTTTGCGCCGTTCTTCGGCATCCCCGCCCTGACCATGACCCTGGTCAACCGACTGGCCGAGCGCACCGGCGCGATCGTGCTGTATGGCTGGTGCGAACGTGCCGGTAGCGACCTGCAATTCGCGTTGCATGTGCAGCCGGCCGACCCGGCAGTGGCCGACGCCGACCCGGTGCGCGCGGCCAGCGCGCTCAACGCGGGCATCGAACAGATCGCCCGGCGCGACCCGGCGCAATACCAGTGGACCTACAAGCGCTACACGCTGCGCCCGCCGGGCAGCGGCGAGCCCAATCCGTATGCGACCGAGCGGCATCCGCACTGACGCCGGCTGACTGAAGACGGATCCGCCTGCGCATGGCGCGGCGTTGCCGGCGGCTCAATCGTCGTGCGGATCGGCCGGCGTGGCGAGGATGCGCTGATAGAACGCCAGGTCCAGCCAACGGCCGAACTTGAAACCGGCCTCGCGCACGGTGCCGGCATGGGTGAAGCCGAACTGTTCGTGCAGGGCGATGCTGGCCTGATTGCTGGCATCGATGCCGCCGACCAGCACATGCACGCCGCGCTGCTCTGCCGCCGCGATCACGCCCTGCAACAGCAGGCGTCCGAGCCCCTTGCCGCGGTGGTCGCGGTGCACGTAGATCGAATGCTCCACGCTGTACTTGAACGCCGGCCAGGCGCGGAAGGTGCCGTAGCTGGCGAACCCCATCAGGCTGCCGTCGGCAGCTTCCACCCCGATCACCGGAAAGCCGCCCGCGCGCTTGGTCGCAAACCAGCCGACCATGCTCTCCGGTGGCCGCGGCTTGTAGTCGTACAACGCCGTCGAGTTGGCGATGGCGTCGTTGAAGATCTCCAGGATGGCGCTGGCGTGGCGGTCTTCGCTGCAATCGATGAGAGACATGGGGTCCGGTGCGGGCAGAGGGTCTTGGGATTAAAAGGCATTGCCGGGCGATGAACAACGCAGCCGGCATGCAACCAATCCACGCCTGCCGCGCAACTCAAACGGCGGGCGCTGGATGCAGCGTTCCACCCGGCCGTGGCGACTGGCGCTTGCGAACCACGCGACAATGGCCGCACGCGGCAGGCAACGGCCGCGGCGGCGTCCGCCTTGAAGCGGCCGTGGCAATCCCCATCTGGAGTCGTGCATGAGCAGCCCCGTCCCCTCCCCCAGCGCGCAGGCCTTCGGTGATCCGGCGGCGATCCGTTGCGAGCGCGCCGCCTCCGAACTGCGCGCCGGCCGCCCGGTGCTGCTGACGGCGGCCAGCGGGCAGGCGCGCGCGGTGCTGGCGCTGGACAGCAGTACTGCGCAGTCCTACGCGGCCTTCGCGCGTGCGGCGCAGGGGCGGCACTATCTGTTCGTCACCCCGACCCGCGCCCAGGTGCTGGGCCTGAGCGCGCCGCAGGGCGCACGCGTGGCGCTGGTCGAACACGACTACGACCAGCTCGCTGCCCTGGCCTACCTGCGCGACACCCCGGTACCGACGCAGTGGACCCCGGGCGATGCACTGGATGCCGGCGCGGTGGAAATCGCGCGGCTGGGACTGCTGCTGCCGGCGATGCTGGCCGTGGAACTGCACGACGCGGATGACCACGCCGCCTTCGCCGGTTGCCAGTCGCTGGCACTGGACGATCTGGGCAGCGGCTGCGCCAAATCCGCCGCGGCCGGCTACGAGCTGGTCACCCGCACGCCGGTGCCGTTGCGCGGGCTGGGGATGAGCGAGTTCGTGGTGTTTCGCGGCGGGGTGGCGCAGCGCGACCAGGTGGCGATCGTGGTCGGCCAGCCCGACCTGTCGGCGGCAGTGCCGGTGCGCGTGCATTCCTCCTGCCTGACCGGCGATCTGTTCGGTTCGCTCAAATGCGATTGCGGCGACCAGCTGCGGCATGGCCTGGCCAAGCTGAAGGAACTCGGCGGCGGCGTGCTGCTGTATCTGGACCAGGAAGGCCGTGGCACCGGCATCGCCGCCAAGATGCGCGCGTACGGTTACCAGCATGCCGGCCTGGACACCATCGATGCCGATGCGCAGCTGGGCTTCGGCCCGGACGAGCGCCGCTACGGCAGTGCGGTGGCGATGCTGCGCGGCCTGGGCATCGGCCGGATCCGGCTGCTGACCAACAATCCCGCCAAGGCCGAGCGTCTGCGTGCGGCCGGCATCGCGGTGGAAGACCGCATCCCGGTGACCGGCGACATCACTCCGGAGAACGAGCAGTACCTGCGCACCAAGGCCGCGCGTGCCGGGCATGCGCTGGATGTGGATGCGCTGATTCTGGCCGCGCAGTAAGCGCCGCTGCGCCGGATGCGCCCGTCCGCGGCGCCCGGCTATGCTTGCGCACCGCTCCTGCAGGCCAACCTTGTGCACGACGCTCCACCGCCGCACCCCGAGGTCATCGTCGCTGCCGCGCCGGAACAGGCTCCGGCGGTGGACCACACCCAGTGGCAACCGCTACCGCAACGCGGTGCGTATGTGGCCGGCGTCAACGGCGCGCTGGGCGGCGGATGTGCCGGGCTGATCGCCGCCGGCGTGACCGTCACCGTGCTGCACGCCTGGCATGACTGGCCGGTGGTGCTGGGCGTGACCGTGGTGGCCGCGCTGCTGGGTGCGTGGTTCGCGGTCAAACGGCATCGGCTCACCCACTGGAAACTCGACCAGCACGGCCTGGCGCTGCAACGCGGCCATTTCTGGCAGAGCGACACGCGCATTCCGATTTCGCGCGTGCAGCACGTGGACCTGCGCCGCGGCCCGATCGAACGCGCCACCCGGCTGACCACGCTGGTGGTGCATACCGCCGGCAGCCGGCTCAACGCGGTGGCCTTGTCCGGCCTGGATCAGGGCGATGCCGAACGCCTGCGCGACCGCCTCGCCCGCCAGCTCGATCACGACGACGACGCGCTGTGAGCGCCATCGAACACCCCGGCCAGGACGAGCAGCGCCTGCATCCGCTGTCGTGGGTGTTCGTGTTGTTGCAGCAGATCCGCCAGTTCCTGATTCCGCTGGCGGCCCTGGTGCTGTTCGGCAGCCGCGATGGCAGCCGCGACTCGGCCGACCACATCGCCACCGGCGTGGTGATGGCAGTGCTGGTGGCAATCTCGGTGCTGCGCTATTTCACCTATCGCTACCGCATCGGCACCGATGGGGTGGCGATCCGCAGCGGGCTGCTGGAACGCAGCCGGCGCGATATCCCGTTCGCGCGCATCCATAACGTGGTGGTGCATCAATCGCTGCTGCACCGGCTGGCCGGCGTGGCCGAGGTGCGCCTGGAATCGGCCGGCGGCCACAAGCCCGAAGCGGAAATGCGCGTGCTGCGGCTGGACCAGGCACTGGCGCTGGAAGACCTGATCCGTCGCCGCACGCATGACGCCGATGCCGGCACGCCGCAGATCGAGGCCGACAGCAACACGCTACTGCGTCTGCCGTTGGGCGAAGTGATCCGGCTGGGGCTGATCTCCAACCGCGGCATGGTGGTGGTGGCTGCCAGCTTCGGCGTGATCTACCAGATGATTCCGCGCCGCACGGTGTCCAACTTCGTCGAACACAACGGCGAGCTGGCGTACCGCTACGTCAGCCAGATCCATCCGGGGGCGGCGGTAACCGCCGCGTTGGTGGTGCTGGGCGCCCTGGCCGTATTGGTCGCGATGCGCGCGCTGTCGGTGGCGCTGGCGGTGGCGCAGTACCACGGCTTTCATCTCAGCCAATCCGAGCGCCGCCTTACCGTGGAGCGCGGCCTGCTGACGCGCATCCGCAGCAGCGTGGCGCTGCGGCGCATCCAGTCGTGGACACTGTACGAAAGCCGCCTGCATCGCCTGTTCGGCCGTCGCCAGTTGCGGGTGGAGACTGCAGTAGCCGGCAGCGCCGACCGCGAAGGCAGCGCATTGAAGGAGCTTGCGCCGATTGCCGACCCGCAGCGCTGCGATGCCTTGTTGCAGCGCCTGCTGCCGGGGATCGCCTGGCCGCCGGCACAGTGGCAGGCGATCGCCACGCATTGCTGGTGGCGATTGAGTCTGCCCACGCTGCTGTTGCTGCTGCCGCTGGTGATCGGCCTGGCCTGGCAGTTCGGCAACCAGGCGGCGTGGTTGCTGCTGTGGTTGCCGTGGAGTGCGTTCAAGGCGCATCGCCAGGTGCACCGCATGGGCTACGCGGTGGATGCACGATTTGTCGCCGTGCGCGGTGGCTGGTGGAAACGCTGGTGGCGGCTGGCCGAGCTGGACAAGCTGCAGGCGCTGCAACTGCAACGCTCGCCGCTGGACCGTCTGTCCGGCACCGCAACGCTGTGGCTGGACACTGCCGGCGCCAGCGCGGCCGGCCCGGGGTTGCGGCTGCGCTTCGTGCCGTTGGCGCAGGCGCAGGCACTGCAGGCGCAGTTGGGTGCCGCGTTGGCGCGGCGCAAGCTGCGTTGGTGATTGGGAATCGGGATTGGGAATCGGGAATCGGGATTGGGTGAAGTGCTGATTGGCAGCGGTATCTCGTCGATGCGCAACTCGCAGTGATCAGCGTTGTGCCGGGCCCCAGTATCCGAGTTCGCGGCGGATCTGCAGGCCTCGCCACACTGCGCCCAGCGGCTTGCGCCGCAGTGGGCCGAGCTTGCCGGCGATGAAGTCCTCGGTCGCTGCGATCACCCGCTCCGACGACTGCCCGTCGCGGTACGGGTGGATCGCGTCGGCATAACGGGCGAGCGCATCGCGCAGCGACGCATCCGGCGCCAGCGCGCGCGCCAGCTGCTGCGGCAATTGCCCGGGCTGCTGGAAGTCCAGCATATGCGGCTGCGGCACGCGGTTGCGGAAGGTCACCACCGGCTTGTGCTGCACCACGAACTCGGACACGATCGACGAGGTATCCGACACCAGCACATCGGCCGCACGCTGCGCGGCCATCACTTCTTCGGGTTCGACAAAACGGGCATGCGGCCCGGCCAGCGCGCGATAGCGATCGAACAGCTCCGGCGCGCACTTCGGATGCAGCGTCAGCAGCCAGTAATGCGCACCGCGCGCGATATCGGCGGCGATCTCGTCGTAGAGCGCGGGCGCAGCGCTCAAGCGCTCGGTAAACGTGGAGCCGAACAGGATCACCGGCCGCCCGTTGGCGGGCGCGCGCAGTGCAGCGCTGCGGCCGCCATCGTCGCGGAACACCGGGTCGAGCTTGGGCCAGCCGGTTTCGACCACGGCAAAATGCCCTTCGCGCTCGGCGAGTGCACGAAACGGCGCCGTGGTGGCCGGGCCTTGCGTGCAATAAAGATCGAACAGCCCGCGCACGCGGAAGTGCCCGCGGTTGTCTTCGCGTTTCTGCACATTGAACCCATGGAATAGCTGCACCTTGGTGCCCGCAATGAACGGCGGCACCCAGTTGGCCGCGCTGAACACCGCACGCGGGCGCAACGCCAGCGCCTCGCGCAGGCCGACCTCGCGCACCTCCGGCAACACCAGCCCGCGCGCACCGCCCTCGAACCACGCCGACACGGCGTGCCCGCGGGCCTGTAATGCCTGCGCCAATGGCGCCAGAATAGGCAACGCGTAACGTTCCGTTGCGAACAGCAGGTATTGAGCCATCACATGTCCTCTTCGACCGCACCCGACGAACGGCCGCGCATCAGCGCCTGCATTATCGCGTTCAACGAGGCCGATCGCCTACGCGACTGCCTGCGCTCGCTGGCGTTCTGCGACGAGATCGTGGTGGTGGACTCCGGCTCCACCGACGCCACCGTGACGCTGGCCACCGCACACGGCGCACGCGTCCTGCAGCGCGCCTTCGATGGCTACCGCAGCCAGAAGGCGTTCTGCGTTGCGCAGGCCAGCCACGACTGGGTGCTGTGCCTGGATGCCGACGAACGCGTCAGCGATGCCTTGCGGGCGTCGATCGTTGCCGCGCGCGATGGCGGCTTTGCCAATGCCGCAGGCTATCGCTTCGCACGGCTGTCGGATTATTTCGGCCGGTTCCTGCGCCATGGCAATGCCTATCCGGATCGGGTGCTGCGCTTGTTCGATCGACGCCGCGGCGGCTGGCGCGGCAGGCGCGAGATCCACGAGGCGGCCAGTGTCGACGGTGCAGTGGTGACCCTGGCGGGTGATCTGATCCACTATCCGTACCGCTCGCTGGCGCAGCAACTGGCCAAGACCCAGCGCTACGCGCAGATGATGGCCGAACACGACCACGCCCGCGGCAAGCGCGCGACCTGGAGCAAGCTGGTGCTGGCGCCGGCCTGGCGCTTCTGGCGCGGCTACCTGCTGCGCGGCGGGTTTCGCGATGGCTGGCACGGGTTGATCTATGCCTACGTGCGCGCCAACTACGTGCGCCAGAAGACCATCATGCTGTGGCTGCTGCAGCACAACCAGCCGGTGCAGGACCCGCCGCGTGCGGACGAGCGGCGCGGCGACTGAGAGCGGTCAGCAACACGACTGCGCTCGCCGCTACGTCGGCGCAAGACGCGCTCGAAGCCGGCAGTCCACCACATCAATTCCGGTGACGAGCGAATAACCCATCGCCACCGCAAGCCCGCTTGCTAGACCTTGTCGGCCGCTCGAGCCGGGAACTCCTGCGCCTGACGCGCTGCCAGCCCGACCAGCACACCGACCATCGCCGTGTAGAAGCTGGCCGACACCTGGTGCGCAAACATCGACTGGGTCAGTCCGCACAGCGCATAGCTCACCACGATCATCACCCCGGCCGCGGCCGGTCCGCGGAACTGGCGCTGGCCGCTGCGGCGGTGCAGCCGCACGAAGATCCACAACGGCACCCCGTAGACCGCAAACAGCAGCAACAGGCCCGGTACGCCCTGGGTGGCGCCCCACTCGGCCAGATCGTTATGCGCATGGCCCAGATGGCAGCGCAGCAACCAGGTGTCGCCGGCGCACACCGGCAGCTCGCGCATCGCATCGTCGAAGCGCCCGACGCCGATGCCGGTGAGCGGATGCGCGCGCAAGGTGTCCCAGGCCACATGCAGGCGCTCGATCCGGGCACCGGCGGACGAGTCGCTGTCGCCGACCTCATAGCGCTGCAGGTCGCTCTGCAACTCGCCCAGGCGCATCTGCTGGGTCAACGCCGGCACGCTGAGCACCACGCCTACCGCCAGCACCGCACTGCCGACGAAGGTCAGCAAGCGCATGCGTGCGCTCTGCCAGGGCGCGCCCCAGATCAGCACGCCCAAGGTCACCAGCAGCGATAACCACACCCCGCGGCTGCCGCTGAGCACGATCACCACCACCGTAGCGATGGCTGCGCCCACCAGCCAACGCACCTTGCCAGGCGGGCGGCAGAACACCGCCACTACCAGCAACATCAGCGCGATATCGGCAAACACAATCGCATTGGTCCAGCCTTCCGCGCGGTCGGCACCGTTCATCACCTGCAGCATGGCGATCAACATTGCCGCGAACACGCCGGCCAGCGCGCCACGCCATAGCCAGACCTGGCGCGGCCGCAGTGCGTACGCCCACACCGCCGCCCACGGCAGCACCAGAAAGCGCGAGCGGTTGTCGACATCGCGCAGCCCGTGTTCGAACAGCACGATCGACAACAGCGACATCGCGATCACCGCCGCGGCCAACCACCCCAGCGCACGCAGCGACCAGGGGCGCATGGCAACGCCTGCGCGCAGGCTGCGCCACCCCACCAGCGAGCCAAGCAACAGGCACAGCCCGAAGGGCAGCAACCCGCTCGGCATGCTGACCACCAAGGCGGTCAACGCGAACACGCCCAGTTCGGCAATGCCCACACCTGCGGGTGACGCGATGGGGGCCGACGAGGAAAGCGCAGCGGACTGGGTGGGCAAGGAATTCATTCAGACATCGGTGGCAAGTGGGGGTGACATCGGGCGACACGCGTCAGCGACGCCGGCCAAGCTAACGATGCCCCGCATGAATCCATGCTAGACAGCGGCCGGCGACGGCATTGACGGGCCGCCGATCGCGGCAGACACCTGCGCTGTGCCGGCTCATTCGGTGTCCAGGTTGCCCTGCTCCTGCGCTTCCACTGCCCGCTGCTCGGAGCTCGCCACGCAGCTGCCGTGCACGGCATCGGCCGGTACCAGCCACCAGCGACGGCGGTTGGCCACCCCCACCATTTGGCTGCGGCTGCGGTCCACGCAGCCCAGCAGCGCGGTCTCCTGCGCCATCAGCCAACGTCGATCGGGACGCTCTGCCTGCCAGGCCACCGCGCGCTGCAGCTGTTGTTCCCACGGCACCTTGAAGCCGAAGGTCTGCGCGGGGCGGTCGGCCATCAGCAGGTTCTGCTCTTTCCAGGCCACCAGCCCGAGCTGCGCGTCCGGGCCGATCCGGCGCCCGGCCTCGCGCATCACCGCGCCCGCCGAACTGGAGTCGTTGAAGATCGGATAGCAGACCAGGCCGAACGCCACCCACCACGCGCCCAGCAGCGATGCAGCGGCAAACGCGGAGCGGCGCACCCGCAGCAGCAACAGGCTGGCCACGCCCCACAGACCGACTGCCAGCAGCAGCCAGCCGAGCGGGTCGGTGGCCTCGCTGCCGACCCCGCGGCTGTCCATGATCTTCTGCTCGAAGCCCGGGTGTCCGATCAGCATCGCCGCGCCGCCGGCAGCGAAGGCCAGCGTCAGCAGCAGCACGAATCCGAACAGCAGCCGCTGCACCCCGGCGCGGCGCAGCAGGCCTGCCGCCAACGGTGCCAGCGCCAGGCAGAACATCGGCAGCGCCGGCAGGATGTACACATCGCGCTTGCCGCTGGGAATGGTGAAGAACACCAGCACCAGCAGCCACCAGGCCAGCGGCAACAGATAGCGCGCATCGCGTCGCTTGAGCCGGCGCCACCAGGCCGGGATCGCCCAGGGCAGCACCAGGATGGTCGGCAGCCACATCGTGGCCATGCCCTTGAAGTGGTACCAGACCGGCTGCGCGTGATCCCAGGAATTGGCATAGCGCTTGGCGGTCTGGCGCAGCAGGATGTCGTTGAGATAGACGCGGTACTCGGGCTGGCCGGCGGTCAGCGCGGTCACCATCATCGGCACGAACCACAGCAGGATCGCGACGAAGAAGAACAGCGGCCCCAGCCAGAAACGCCGATCGCGCACATGCACGCGCACGCCCGGCCAGCCGCGCGCCGCCGCAATGCCGGCCGGGATCAGCATCAGCAGGGCGATGATGCCGACCCCCTTGGTGATCACGCCCAGCCCGGCGGCAAACCAGCCCAGTGTCCACCAGCGCCAGGCCGGCCCCAGCAGCAGATGGCGCAGCAACCCGTAATTGGCCAGGGTGATCCAGAACACCACCAGCGGATCGATCTGCGCCTTCTTGGCCTGGAAGGTGAAGTGCAGCGTGAACAGCAGCATCCACGCCGCATACGCGCCCACGCGCCGGGTCCACAGGCGCCGCCCCAGGTCGTACACGCAGGCCAGCGTGCCCAACGCCGCCAGCAGCGACGGCAGCAGGAACGCCACCCGCCAGTTGCCCAGCAGCGTGTAGAACAGCGCCTGCAGCCACATCAGCATCGGCGGCTTGTCCGAGTACAGCTCGTTGCCGCGATGCGGGAACAGCCAGTCGCCGCTCATCACCATCTGCTTGGCGACCAGTGCAAACCGCGGCTCGTCCGACGGCCAGGGGTCGCGCAATCCCAGGCCGGCACCGATCACCAGAACGGCGGTGATGGCCAGCAGCCAGAAATCCTTGGAAGCACGAGTCTTGAGCATGACGGGCGGCAATGGATGCGAAGGTGGAGCGCCGGGGTCGGCGCGCGGTCAGGACGCTTTTAGCAAAAGCGCGTAGAAAAAACCGTCGCAGTGCTGCTCGCCGGGGAAACGCTGGCGTCCGGCGCCGGCCGCATGACCGAATTGCGCACCCAGCGGCTGCGCCTGCGCGTCGGCAGTGCGTTGCAGGAATGCCTGTACCTGCGCCTGGTTCTCGCGCGCCAGCAGGGAACAGGTGGTGTAGAGCAGCTGCCCGCCCGGTCGCAGCGTGCGCCAGGTGGCATCGAGCAGACGCGCCTGCAACGCGCACAAGGCGTCGATATCGTCGGCACGGCGATGCAGCAGCACGTCGGGCTGACGGCGCACCACGCCGGTGGCCGAACACGGCGCATCCAGCAGCACCGCATCGAACGGCTGGCCGTCCCACCATGCGGCGGTATCGGCTGCGTCAGCGGTGTGCAAGGTCACCTGCGCGCCCGGCACGGTGCGCTGCAAGGTCTGCTGCACCCGCTCCAGCCGGCGCGCATCCACATCCAGCGCGGTGAGCTGCAGGCCAGGATGACGTTCCAGCAGATGCGCGGCCTTGCCGCCGGGCGCCGCGCAGGCATCGAGCACGCGTGCCGACGGCGCCAGCGCCAGCGCATCGGCAACCTGCTGGGCAGAGCCGTCCTGCACCGAGACATCGCCGTCGGCAAAACCCGGCAACTGGCTCACCGGCACCGCCCCGTGCAGACGCACCGCATCCGGCAACAGCGCATCCGTGTCCGCGCCGATGCCCAGCGCGGCCAGCCGGGCGACATAGCCGGCCGGGTCGATCCGCGCGCGCTGCACGCGCAGCCACATCGGCGCCATCTGTGCGCTGGCCACGAAGATGCGTTCGGCCTGCTCGCCCCAATCGGCACGCAGTTGCTTGCGCAGCCAGGACGGCCAGCCCGCATCGGCGGACACCGCCGGAAACCCCTCGCGCTGGGCGCGCCGCAGGATCGCGTTGACCATGCCGGCCTGCCGCGGCCGGCCCAGCGCGCGGCACGCGTCCACGGTGGCCGACAAGGCCGCATGCGCGGGCAGCTGCAGCACGTCGAGCTGGGCGAAGCCGGCCATCAGCAGCGCTTTCAGTTCCGCATCGCGCGGCGGCAACGGGCGTTCCAGCCACTGCCGCAATGCCACGTCATAGGCCGGGCGGCGGCGCAGCACCGCAAAGCAGATCGCCTCCACCAGCGCGCGGTCGCGTGGATCATCAAGACCGGGCAAGGTCGCGGCCAGTTCGGCCTTGAGCGAGCGGCCCTGGTCGAACACCGCCGTCAGCACCCGTGCTGCGGCCAGACGCGAGCCGACGCCGGCGGTTGCGGTCTCTGCCGACATCAGCGCAGCGCCGGCAGGTCGCGGCGCGCGTTGAGGTAGTCGGCAGCGGTGATCGCCTTGCCGCCCTCGCGCTGCAGCACGCGCACCCGCAGCGCGCCCTGCCCGCAGGCGATGTCGATGCCCTGCTTGCTGGCGGCGAGCAGGGTGCCCGGCGCCTGCTGATGGGCCAGCTCCAGCGCCACCGCACCATGCAGGCGCACGCGCTCGCCGGCCAGGACCGCCTCGGCCACCGGCCATGGATTGAACGCGCGTACCCGCCGCGCCAGTTCCTGCGCCGGCTGGGTCCAGTCCAGCCGCGCCTGCGTCTTGTCCAGCTTGTGCGCATAGGTCACGCTCTCGGCCGGCTGCGGCTGCGCCACCGGGCGGATGCCGGCACGCAGCAGGCCCAGGCCATCGGCCAGCACCTGCGCGCCCAGCGCGGCCAGGCGATCGTGCAGCTGCCCGCCGGTTTCCTGCTCGCCGATGGCCAGCCGCTGCGACAGCAGCACCGGGCCGGTATCCAGCCCGGCTTCCATCTGCATCAGGCAGACGCCGGTTTCGGTATCGCCGGCCTCGATCGCGCGCTGGATCGGCGCGGCGCCACGCCAGCGCGGCAACAACGAGGCATGCACGTTCCAGCACCCATGGGTTGGCGCGGCCAGCACTGCCTTGGGCAGGATCAGGCCGTAGGCCACCACCACCATCAGATCGGCATTGAGCGCGCGCAGCGTGGCCAGGGCCTCCGGCGAGCGCAGCGTCTGCGGCTGGAAGACCGGGATGCCGCGCGCAATCGCCTCCAGCTTGACCGGCGACGGCGTCAACCCGCGGCCACGGCCGGCCGGCCGATCCGGCTGGGTGTAGACCGCCACCACTTCATGCCGCTGCGCGGCTGCGCGCAACGAGGCGACGGCAAAATCCGGCGTACCGGCGAATACGATTCTCATAGGGCGGGGATTCGGGAGTGGGGATTTGGGAGTGGCAGTAGCGGCGGCGGGAAAGCGGGGATTCGGGCATCGGGATTCGCAGCAGGGGCTTGGGCAACAGCGCAATGGCAGGCCAATCCCATATCCCAGGTCCCGACGTGTCGCCCCATCCGTGTACGCGGAGCGCGTGCAGCGACGGCCTGCGCCATCGCTTTAATCACGCGCGATAGCGCAGCGCCCGGCGATTGGGATGGGGACCAACGGATCCGGCAAGCAGCCAGAAAACCCGCTTCACCAATCCCCAATCCCAACTCCCCAATCCCTGCCCTCAGGCCACGTGCTTACGCTGCTTGGCCAGTTTCTTGCGCACCATTTCGCGCTTGAGCGGCGACAGGTAATCGACGAACAACTTGCCGTCCAGATGGTCCATCTCGTGCTGGATGCACACCGCCAGCAGGCCGTCGGTGCTCAGTTCCTGCGCCTTGCCCTGGCGGTCGAGATAGCGCACGGTGATCGCATCGGCGCGGGCGACGTCGGCATAGATGCCCGGTACCGACAGGCAGCCTTCCTGGTAGACCTGCTCGCCCTGCCTGCTCACGATCTCCGGGTTGATGAACACCTGCGGGAGCGTCTTCTCCTCGCTGACGTCGATCACCATGAAACGCTTGTGCACGTCCACCTGACTGGCGGCCAGGCCGATGCCGGGCGCCTCGTACATGGTCTGGAACATGTCGTCGAGCAGGGTCTGGAATGCCGGGCTGGTGAGCTCGGCAGCGTCGACCGGCACGGCCTTGGTGCGCAGCCGCGGATCGGGGAATTCGAGAATAGGGAGCAAAGCCATGGGATTACCCGTCTGGGAACACCGGCGCTGCGCCGGCAAGACGCTGTCATTCTAGCGCAATGCTTGCGTGACGCCCCGGTTTCTGGACTATAGTGCGCAGACCTGTTGGGGAATCAGGCAAGAAGGCACTCATGTTGAACCGACTTCGTACGGTCGTCGCTGCGGCGATGCTGACCGTCGCGACCTACGCTGCCGCGCAAGCGGTGGGCGAGCATCCAGAGACTTACGTGGTCCGCAAGGGCGATACCCTGTGGGACATCGCTGGACGTTTCCTGCAGAAACCCTGGTTGTGGCCGGAAATCTGGCAGGCCAACCCGCAGATCCAGAATCCGCACCTGATCTATCCCGGTGACGTGATCAGCCTGGCCTACCTGGATCGCGTCGCCAAGGGCACCGTCCAGCCCGGTCCGCGCCAGGAAGCGCCGATCAATGCGATTCCGCTGGCCGATGTCGAGCCGTTCCTGAAGAACCTGCGCGTCACCGACGACTTCGACCAGCTGCCGTACGTGGTGGGCCTGGAAGGCGGCCGCACGCGCGCCACTACCGGCCAGGTGGCCTATGTGGTCGGCCTGGACGATGCACAGCCGGGCCAGCGTTTTGCGGTGGTGCGCCCGACGGTGAAGTTCAGCCTGCCCAAGCACAACGAAGACCTCGATGCGGCCGGCAACATCACCGCAGGCGCCGGCAACATCTGGAAGAACTACATCGCGCCGAGCACGCGCCGCGAGTTCCTCGGCTACGAACTGGCGCAGGTCAACGTCGGCACCATCACGCGCAGCGCGGCGGGCGGCAACTCCAAGGCGGCCACCCTGCTGCTGCAGGACAGCGGCCGCGAAGTACGCGCCGGCGATCGCATCGTCGCCGTCGAGGCGCAGCCCTACGACCTGCAGTTCATCCCGCATCCGCCGTCGGAACAGGCCCTGCAGACCGAATTGCGGGTGCTGGCCATCTCCGATGCCTTCATCGTCGGCGGCACCCGCGACGTGATCGCCATCTCCGGCGGTGCCCGCGAAGGCATCAACAACGGCACGGTGTTCTCGATCTGGCGCAAGGGCCGCACGGTCAGCGACCGCGTCAAGCACTCGCGCTTCTCGCGGACCGACGACGACTTCAGCGGCCCGGCCGGCTCCACCGTCGGCCTGCCCGACGAATACGCCTCGCACGCGATGGTGTTCCGTACCTTCGACAAGGTCAGCTATGCGCTGGTGATGGAAAGCGTCAAACCGACCGGCCTGGGCTACTTCGTCAAGCATCCCGACGCGCAGTAAGCGAAAATTCCGATGCGGTAATACGACGGCGCCTGAGGGCGCCGTCGGCGTTTGCGCTTCAGGCTGGACACATGGCCCTCCCCACTTCCGACCTGCGCGCGCTCCTGACCCTGCTCCTGGCGGGCGGCCGCAGCCCGCCGCGCCATGCGCTGCTGGACTGCTTCGCCAGCCCAGCCGAGCTACTGGCGGCCGGGCCAGAAGCCTGGCTTGCCGCCGGCTGCGACGAGTTGCAGGCGACCCGGCTGCAGACTCCCGATGCGCGCGCCCTGGACGCCGCCCTGCAGTGGTGCGAGCAGCCCGGCCATCACCTGATCGGCCTGAACGATCCCGACTACCCCGCCCTGCTGCGCCACAGCGTCAATCCGCCGCTGGCCCTGTTCGTGGACGGCGACCCGAACGCGCTCTGGCACCCGGGCGTGGCCGTGGTCGGCAGCCGCTCCGCCACCGCCGGCGGCCGTGACCACACCCGCGCGTTCGCCTCCGGCCTGGCCGGCGCCGGGCTGGCCATCGTCAGTGGCATGGCCGCCGGCGTGGACGCGATCGCACACGAGGCCGCGCTTGCCCGTGCCGGGGCCATCACCGTGGCGGTGGTGGGCACCGGCGCGGATGTGGCCTACCCGGCAAATCACCACTCCCTGCGCGATCGCATCGCCGCGCGTGGCGCGGTGGTCAGCGAATACCTGCCCGGCACCGGGCCGGTTGCGGGGCACTTCCCGGCCCGCAACCGGATCATCGCCGGGCTGGCCCTGGGCACCCTGGTGGTGGAAGCGGCCATGCGCTCGGGCGCGCTGATTACCGCGCGGCTGGCGGCGGAGGCCGGGCGCGAGGTGTTCGCCCTGCCCGGCTCGCTGCACAATCCGCTCGCGCGGGGCTGCCATCACCTGATCCGACAAGGCGCCACCCTGGCCCAGGAGCCGGCCCAGGTCATCGACGGCCTGCGCCTGCTGTCGGGCGAACTGGCAAGCGCCTCGCGCCAGCGCCTGGCCGCCCCCACTGATCAGGCCAGGACACCGCCGCAAGCCGGCCCGGCGCGCCCGGATCCGGACTACCAGCGCTTGTGGCAGGCGCTGGGCCATGACCCAACCCCTATGGATTCCCTGGTCGAACGCACCGGATTGACGGCCGCCGCGCTGTCATCCATGCTGCTCATCATGGAACTGGAGGGAGACGTGGTCACCGAGCACGGTCGCTATACCCGCAATCCCTAGTTTCTTCACCTCCACAGCGTCGCGCGACGCAGGCCGAGGGGCAATGAAAGAGAGCATTCTTGATGTACTGCTGTACCTGTTCGAACATTATTTCAGCGAAGATGCGGACCTGGTCCGCGACCGTGACTCGCTTCAGAATGGCCTGATCCAGGCCGGTTTCAGCCCCGCAGAAATCAGCAAAGCCTTCGATTGGCTGGACGCGCTCTCCGAGCAGCGGCCAAGCGTGGCGCGCCCGCATGTCGATGGACCGGTACGCATCTACCACGGCCCGGAGCTGGACAAGCTCGATGTGGACTGCCGTGGATTCCTGCTGTTCCTGGAGCAACACCGCATCCTCGACGCCGACCAGCGCGAGCTGGTGCTGGATCGCGCCATGGCGCTGGACCAGGACGAACTGGACCTGGACGACCTCAAATGGGTGGTCTTGATGGTGTTGTTCAACCAGCCGGGTGCCGAAGCGGCCTACGCCTGGATGGAAACGCAGATGTTCCTGGACGAGCCTGAACCCGTACACTGAGGCGGAAGCCGCAACGGACGCGTGCGAGGGGACGGCAATGAGTAGTTGGTATTACGCCGAGGGCAACCGCCACCGGCGTGGCCCGGTGGCCGGCGAGGCCTTGCTGGCGCTGTATCGCGAGCACGCGATTGCACTGGACACCCTGGTCTGGCGCGAAGGATTTGCCCGATGGGTGCCGCTGTCTGCATGCGCCGACGAGCTTGGGCCACCGATTTCCACCGATCTGCGCGCCGCAGCGCTGCCGCCGCCCCTGCCGTCGGTTCCGCCAGCGGCTGTTCACAACGCAGCCGCCAGTGCACCCTCTTCGTCAGCGCATCGCCTGCCTGGCAACGGGCCGGGGTGGCCGCTGGCGTTGGTGCTGGGCGCGGTGGTGGGCATGTTCGTGCTGGTGGCGATGATCGGCATCCTGGCGGCGATCGCGCTGCCGGCGTACCAGGACTACACCACGCGTACCAAGGTCGCCCAGGCGATTGCGGCGCTGACGCCCCTGAAGCCGCAGATCGCCGAATTTCTCGCGCAGCAAGGCCGTTGCCCGGTCAACGTCGACGCCGGCTTTCTCGCGCCCGAGCAGTATGCAAACGATGTCCTGAGCAGCGTGCGGATCGGCCGTTTCGACACCACCAACTGCGGAGTCGAGGCGCTGCTGCATGCGCCGAAAATGACCAAAATTGACGGCAAGGCGCTGTGGCTGGATTTCGACGCGGACGCCGGCAGCTGGCAGTGCAGCTCCGAGATCGACGACAACCAACTTCCGCCGGACTGCCGCGGCTAGTCAATCGCTCTACGCAAGGGGACTTCAATGACGCAGTGGTATTACGCCGACGCACAACGCGAGCGCCAGGGGCCGGTGGACACGGACACGCTTCGCGCGCGCCTGTCGGAAGGCCTGATCGATGCATCCAGCCTGGTCTGGCGCGAAGGCTTTCCGCAGTGGGTGGCACTTGGCGAGGTCATGGCCGAGCTGGGGATCGACACCGCCGTTCCAGCGCCCGCCGCGCCGAGCGCCGGAGATGTGCCGGTGAACGTTGCGCACAGTGAGCCGCAGGCGACGGTTCACCCGACCAGCGTCGCGGTGGATCACACGCCTGCCGCAGATGTGCCGTTTGCCGGCCCGGCGGCAGACGCTGCGCTCGGGCGGTCCGACTCCGGCCTTGCCGATCACCCTGCCGTAGCCGACCACCTGCAGCGTCCGCCGAGCGGGCAGGCTGCGCTGACAGATCCAGCGGCGTGGCTCACCACGCCGGCAGACCCTGCGGCAACCCCGGCGGCATCGAGCCCGCTCCTGACCGACACCTCCCACGCGCCTGCAACACCCGCGCATGCCGTGTTGCAACCACCGGCCGGCGCGCCGCTTCCAAGCGCCTGGGATTCCGTCGCCGCGCCCGCGGCAAGCGTCGCATTGCACGATGCCCCGGTCGTCTACGCCGGCCTGTGGCGGCGCGTGGCCGCCAGCATCCTGGACAGCCTAATCACCAGCTTTGCGGTGTACCTGATCGTGATCCCGCTGGTGTTCGTCGTGGCGCTGGCGACCAGCCGGGGTGATTCCGGCTCGGCGCTGGACGACGGCAGCGCGCTCAGCATCGCCATCCTGGTGATGTCCTACGGCATCGGCCTGGCGATCCCGACGCTGTATTTCGCCTGGATGCAGTCCAGCCGGCACCAGGCCAGCCTGGGCAAGCTCGCCTGCGGTATCAAGCTGGTGCGCGCCGACAGCAACGGCGGCCGGGTCGGTTTCTGGCGCAATGTGCTGCGCTACTTGGCCTACATGCTGATCAGCGTGCTCACCCTGGGCATCGGCGTGGTCGTGGCCGCGTTCATGGCCGGCATGACCGCGCGCAAGCAGGCTCCGCACGACAAGGTCTGCGACACCCTGGTGGTGGACCGCTGGGCGTTTACGGATCACCCGGAGCGCCAATCCAGGGGTCTGGACACGGTCACCATCGTGGTGCTGGCCATTTATGCGGTGATGCTGGTGATCTCGGTGGTGGTGGTGGGCTTCATGCTGGCCGCCATCGGAATGAGCCAGAGCTAGCAGTTGGCAGCCCTGGCCGCTTGACACGGCGGCGTCCGCCGTGATCTTTCTAATAAGAGAACTGAACGCCCGGGCTCGTTTCCCGGGCGTTGACCTGTGGGAAACGGTCGATCTGCTTCCCTCCACCGGCCAATTAGGCCACGCTACCCGCCCCCCGGGCCCTGCCCAAAGAAATTCGCCACCATGCCCAAGCACCTGCTCATCGTCGAATCGCCTGCCAAGGCCAAGACGATCAATAAATACCTCGGCAAGGACTTCACCGTCCTGGCCTCGTATGGGCACGTGCGCGATCTCGTCCCCAAGGAAGGCGCGGTCGATCCGGACAATGGCTTCGCGATGCGCTACGACCTGATCGAAAAGAACGAGAAGCATGTCGAAGCCATTGCACGCGCGGCCAAGAGCGCCGACGACATCTATCTGGCGACCGACCCGGACCGCGAGGGCGAGGCGATCAGCTGGCACATCGCCGAGATCCTGAAAGAGCGCGGGCTGCTCAAGGACAAGACGATGCAGCGGGTGGTGTTCACCGAGATCACCCCGCGTGCGATCAAGGAAGCCATGCTCAAGCCGCGCGCGATCGCGGCCGATCTGGTCGATGCGCAGCAGGCCCGTCGCGCGCTCGACTATCTGGTCGGCTTCAACCTGTCGCCGGTGCTGTGGCGCAAGGTGCAGCGTGGGCTGTCGGCCGGCCGCGTGCAGTCGCCGGCGCTGCGCATGATCGTCGAGCGCGAAGAAGAGATCGAAGCCTTCATCGCGCGCGAGTACTGGTCCATCGATGCGCATTGCCGGCATCCGTCGCAGCCGTTCAATGCGCGCCTGATCAAGCTGGACGGGCAGAAGTTCGAGCAGTTCACCGTCACCGATGGCGACACCGCCGAAGCGGCGCGGCTGCGCATCCAGCAGGCCGCGCAGGGCGTGCTGCATGTCACCGATGTGGCCAGCAAGGAGCGCAAGCGTCGCCCTGCCCCGCCGTTCACCACCTCCACGCTGCAGCAGGAAGCCTCGCGCAAGCTCGGCTTCACCACCCGCAAGACCATGCAGGTGGCGCAGAAGCTGTACGAAGGCGTGGCGCTGGGCGACGAAGGCTCGGTCGGTCTGATCAGCTATATGCGTACCGACTCGGTGAACCTGTCGCAGGACGCGCTGTCGGAAATCCGCGATGTGATCGCGCGCGATTTCGGCACCGCTTCGTTGCCGGACCAGCCCAACGCCTACACCACCAAATCCAAGAACGCGCAGGAAGCGCATGAGGCGGTACGTCCGACCTCGGCGCTGCGCACCCCGGCGCAGGTGGCGCGCTTCCTGTCCGACGACGAGCGTCGCCTGTACGAGTTGATCTGGCGCCGCGCCGTGGCCTGCCAGATGATCCCGGCCACGCTCAACACCGTCAGCGTCGATCTGTCGGCCGGCAGCGAGCACGTGTTCCGCGCCAGCGGCACCACCGTGGTGGTGCCCGGCTTCCTGGCGGTCTACGAGGAAGGCAAGGACACCAAGAGCAGCGAGGACGAGGACGAAGGCCGCAAGCTGCCGCTGATGAAGGCCGGCGACAACATCCCGCTGGACCGCATCGTCACCGACCAGCATTTCACCCAGCCGCCGCCGCGCTTCACCGAAGCGGCGTTGGTCAAGGCACTGGAGGAATACGGCATCGGCCGGCCGTCCACCTACGCCTCGATCATCCAGACCCTGCAGTTCCGCAAGTACGTGGAAATGGAAGGCCGCAGCTTCCGCCCCACCGACGTGGGCCGCGCGGTGTCCAAGTTCCTGTCCGGGCATTTCACCCGTTACGTGGATTACGACTTCACCGCCAAGCTCGAAGACGACCTGGATGCGGTCTCGCGTGGCGAGGAAGAGTGGATCCCGCTGATGGAGAAGTTCTGGGGCCCGTTCAAGGAACTGGTCGAGGACAAGAAGGATTCGCTGGACAAGACCGACGCCGGCAGCGTGCGCGTGCTGGGCACCGACCCGGTCAGCGGCAAGGAAGTCAGCGCGCGCATCGGCCGGTTCGGCCCGATGGTGCAGATCGGCACCGTCGAAGACGAGGAAAAGCCCACCTTTGCCTCGCTGCGGCCAGGCCAGAGCATTTACTCGATCTCCATCGAAGACGCATTGGAGCTGTTCAAGATGCCGCGCGCACTGGGCCAGGACAAGGACCAGGACGTCAGCGTCGGCATCGGCCGGTTCGGCCCGTTCGCGCGCCGCGGCAGCGTCTATGCGTCGCTGAAGAAGGAAGACGACCCATACACCATCGATCTGGCGCGCGCGGTGTTCCTGATCGAGGAGAAGGAAGAAATCGCGCGCAACCGCGTGATCAAGGACTTCGAAGGCAGCGACATCCAGGTGCTCAACGGCCGCTTCGGCCCGTACATCAGCGATGGCAAGCTCAATGGCAAGATCCCCAAGGATCGCGAGCCGGCGTCGCTGACGTTCGAGGAAGTGCAGCAGCTGCTGGCCGACACCGGCAAGCCAGTGCGCAAGGGCTTCGGCGCCAAGAAGGCCACGCTCAAGAAGAACGCGGTGAAGGATTCGGCCAAGGAAGCCAAGGACGCCGCTGCCAAGAAGACCGCGGTAAAGAAGACCGCCACCAAGACCGCGGCGAAGAAGGCGCCGGCCAAGAAGGCCGCTGCCAAGAAGGCCAGCAAGCGCGTGGTCAAGAAGACCGCGAGCAAGGCCGCAAGCTAAGGCCGCCGCATGCAGCACACGCTCAGCCTGGACAGCGCCGTCGCCACCCTGACCCGGGGCGGCGTGATCGCCTATCCCACCGAAGCGGTGTGGGGGCTGGGCTGCGACCCGCGCCAGCAGGCCGCCGTGCTGCGACTGCTGGAGATCAAACGCCGCCCGGTCGACAAGGGCGTGATCGTGGTGGCCGCCAGCGTGGATGTGCTGCACGACTGGGTGGATCTGGACGCGCTGGCGCCGGCCCGCAAGCAGGAGGTGCTGGCCAGCTGGCCAGGCCCGCATACCTGGATCCTGCCGATCACCGCCCAGGCGCCGCGCTGGGTCACCGGCGTGCATGACGGGCTGGCGGTGCGCATCAGCGCACACCCGCTGGTCGCCGCGCTCTGTGCGGCCTGGGGCGGCCCGTTGGTGTCCACCAGCGCCAACCTGGCCGGCGAACCGCCCGCGCGCAGCCGCCAGGCGCTGGACCCGGCCCTGCTGGCCAGCATCGACGGGGTGACGGATGGCGAGGTGGGCGCATTGGCGCAACCGACCCAGATCCGCGACGCCCGCAGCGGACAGATCCTGCGCGACTGAGCAGCCGCCACGCGCCGCCTGTCGGCGCGCTTGCCCTCAACACCGCTTGCCCCCTTTGCCCACAGCCGGGTAGACGCGCACACTGCGGCCATGCGTACCGTCCTGACCCTTCTGTTGCTGGCCACCGCGCTGCCTGCGTCGGCGGCCAGTACCGCCAGCAAACCGGACCCGAATGTGCGGATCTACCGCTGCGTCAGCAGCACCGGCACCGTCGCCTTGCAGGATGCGCCATGCAGCAGCGGCCGCCAGCAGGTGCTGGACCTGCAGCGCCCGCAGGATCCGCCGCCGCAACCGCAGCGCGCCGTTGCCGCCCCGGCCGCCGTCGCGACGCAGCCACCGCGCGAGGTGCGCATCGTCACCGTGCAGCCGCCACAGCCGATGTACGAGTGCACCACCGAAGACGGCAACCGCTATACCAGCGACAGCCCGGAAGGCAATCCGCGCTGGGTGCCGACCTGGGGCCCGGCCTATGTGGGCAACGGCATTGCCCCGCCGGTCAGCGGCGGCGGCATCCAGCGCCCGCCGATTTCGGTCCGCCCACGCCCGGCGATGTCGGTGCAGGGAAGCGCCGGTCGCGGTGGAAGCCTGCGCGGCAGCGCAAGCTTCGGCGACGGCGGGTATCAGGGCGGTTATCAGGGCGGCTACAACGGCGGCGGCTACGGCGGCACGGTGATCGTGCCGTACGGCAACGTGCAGATCCGCGACGAATGCCATGCCCTGCCCGAACAGGAAGTCTGCGCGCGCCTGGCCGACCGTCGCTGGGAACTGATCCGCCGCTACAACAATGCCCTGCAGAGCGAGCGCCAGGATCTCAGCCGCGAACAGCGCGGTATCGACGCGCGCCTGCAGCGCGATTGCGGCGGCGCATGAGGCGCTGGCCGTGGGCGGTATTGCTGGCGTGTGCTTCGGTGGCCGGCGCACAGGAAGTGGCGATCTACCGGTGCACCGACTCCAGCGGCGCGCTTACCGTGCAGAACATGCCCTGCCCGAAAGGCATGCAGCAGCAGAAGAAACTGATGACGGCACCGGCCGCGGTGCCGTTGACGGTGGGTGGATCAGGCGCAGCATCGCCTGCGCGTAGCACGCCCGCTGCGCAGCCCCCCACCATGCCCAAGACCGATGTGCCCGCCGCCGTCCCGGCTGCAACGCCGGCACCGACGCCACCTGCCGCGGCCTCGACCTCCACGCTGCCACCGCCACCCTTGTTCGAATGCACCGCGCACGACAACGGGCGCTATTTCACCGAAGACCGCGAGCCGGCCACGCGCTGCCTGCCGATGCAGACCACCAACCTGGCGGGCGGGCCGGCAACCGGCGGCGGCAGCGCCTGCGAAGTGGTCACCGACCGCTGCGCACCGGTGCCGGACCAGAGCCTGTGCGAGGCCTGGCGCCAGCGTGCCGAGCAGGCCGAATCGACCTGGCGCTTCTCCGACGAGGCGCAAGCGGCCGAGCGCAAGCAGCGCTATTTGCAGATGCGTCGGGTGCTGGACGAAAGCCGCTGCGCGAATCCGTCCGCCACGCCATGACGCTGCAGCCGGCGTGGCAGCGCATGCCAGCCAGTGTGCCGGTGCAGTGCTTGCCGGGCTGATTCTTTCGAGCCACTGCAACCGTTAGCGATCACCGGATGACCTGCGCGGTGCAGCGAGCCGCATGCAAGCAAGCCCGCCGCACTGTCGCCTGCGTTGCGTGCAGACGCGGCGGGCGAACACTGCAGGCGCAGCGACGGTTCGGCGCCTGCCTGCGCAGCTTCCGATGCCATGCGCAGGCACTGTCCGCGCGACCACACACGCAGGCGTGTCAGAACCCGTAGCGCAGGAAGCCGCCATCCACCGCGATGCATTCGCCGGTGATGTAACTGGCGGCCGGCAGGCACAGGAAACCGACGGCGGCGGCCACTTCTTCCGGTTCGCCGATGCGGCGCATCGGGGTGCGCTCGATGACCTGCTCGTAGTAATCCGGATCCGACAATGGCCCGGAGGTGCGACGGGTGCGGATGTACCACGGCGCCACCGCGTTGACGCGGATGCCGTCCTCGGCCCATTCCACCGCCAGGTTGCGGGTCATCTGCTGCAGCGCGGCCTTGGTCATGCCGTACGGCACGCCGCTGCGCACATGGGTGATGCCGGAGACGCTGCCGACGTT
This sequence comes from Xanthomonas sp. WHRI 6108, assembly GCF_040202385.2. Taxonomy (NCBI): domain Bacteria; kingdom Pseudomonadati; phylum Pseudomonadota; class Gammaproteobacteria; order Lysobacterales; family Lysobacteraceae; genus Xanthomonas; species Xanthomonas sp. WHRI 6108. The sequence continues at coordinate 4,193,116 of NZ_CP168198.1, forward strand.
GACGATCGCCGACGCCGCGTGGCGGGTCAGCAACGGGTGCGCATAACGCGACAACTCGAAAGCGGCGAACACATTGGTTTCGAAGATGCCGCGCCACTGGTCTTCGGTGTAATCGATCGCCGCGCGGGTGATGTTGCCGCCGGCATTGTTGATCAGCAGGTGCAGGCCATCGGCATGGTCTTCCACCCAATCCAGAATCGCGCGCCGCTCTTCGTCGTCGGCCACATCGGCGGCCAGCCCATGCAGCTCGCGCTCGGGAAATTCCTCGGCCAACTCGTCGCGCGCCTGCGCCAGCGCATCGGCATCGCGCGCCACCATCAGCAGATCCGCGCCGAAGGCCAGCAATTCGCGCGCGATGGCAAAGCCAATGCCGGCGCTGGCGCCGGTGATGAGCGCGGTCTGTCCATCCAGCCGCCAACGGTGGGTTGTCACGTGGGTCATCCTCTTTCAAGACGCAGGAAACGGCCGCAGCAGCGCGCTTGACGCATGCCTGCGGCCCGGGCGTTAGGATACCGCCACCCCGAGCGAGGTCACGACGATGAAACGGCATTGGATTCTTGCGATCAGCCTGACGTTGCTGCTGGGCGCCTGTCAGCGGCCGCAACCTGCGCCCACCGAGCAGAAGCCCGAGCCGCAGGCCACCGCCCTGCGCGACCACATCCAGGAACCGTTGAACAAGGCGCACGCAGTGCAGGCGGCAAGCGACCAGGCCGCAGACGATCAACGCAAGGCGATCGATGCGGCCACGCAGTAACCGAAGCCTGCTGGCTGAAGCACGCGCGTTTTTTGTCGACGCAGCAACTGCGCGTGCGCGCCTGCGATTGAGCGCAAGGCGATCGCTGCACCTGCGCGCACGGCAAACACGCGTGAGGTCGCTCGACCGATGGCTGATTGCCTGTGATCGTGGCGCCGTGCGTTCTGCCATTTTTGCGCTGCTGGCGCGCCCGCATTGCTGCATCGCCTGAGCGCAGATACAACAACGCCGGCACAAGGCCGGCGTTGTCGATCCATCAGGTTGCGGACCTGCCGCGTCAGAAGCCGCAGAAGCAGTACGCCAGCGACTTGACCGGGGTGCCGCCCGCCTTGCTGTCGTGCACGGCGTCTTCGACGAAGCGCAACTGCGTGTCCACTTCCGGCAGCGAGCGCGCCAACAGTGCGCGCGCCATGCCCGAGTCGCCCAGCATCCAGGCGCCCATGCGGCTGCCGGCAAATCCGCTCATGAACTGCGAGAACGGCGTCGCCGGCTTTTCCACGTAGCGCACGCGGAACTTGCCGCGGCTCAACTTGGCGCGGTCGGCCGCATCGGCCACCGCTTCGGACATGCCACCGAACGCGTCCACCAGGCCATGCTGCCTGGCCTGCGCACCGCTCCACACGCGGCCGCGTGCGACCTTGTCGATGGCGTCCACCGACTGATGCCGCGCCTGCGCCACCTTGCCGGTGAAGTCGGCATAGCCCTTGTTGATCACCGCCTGGATCACCTGGCCGGCGGCCGGGTCCAGCGGACGGGTGATGTCGAAGGCGCCGGCAAAGCGCGTGGTACCCACGCCATCGGTGTGCACGCCGATCTTGTCCAGCGCGCGGGTCAGGTTGGGCACCATGCCGAAGATGCCGATCGAGCCACTGATGGTCGACGGGTCGGCATAGATGCGATCGGCGTTCATGCTGATCCAGTAACCGCCCGAGGCGGCCAGATCGCCCATCGACACCACCACCGGCTTGCCGGCCTGCTTGAGCGCGACCACCTCACGACGGATCTGCTCGGAGGCGAACACTTCGCCGCCGGGCGAATCCACGCGCAGCACCACCGCCTTGACCTCGTCGTCGTCGCGCGCCTGGCGCAGCAACGCGGCGGTGGACTCGCCACCGATGCGGCCGGCCGGCTGCTCGCCACCGCTGATCTCGCCAGCGGCCACCACCACGGCCACCTGCGGACGGCTGTCCATCGGCGAACGCTGCGCCTGCAGCTGGCTCAGATAATCGTTGAAACCGATGTTGCGAAAGCCGCTATCGGCGTCGCTGTCGGCCACGCCGCGCTTGGTCAGCAGCGCGTCGACGTCCTCGCGGGTCTTGAGCCCGTCGACCAGCTTCTGCTGCAGCGCGAACTTGGCCAGATCGCCACCGGCGGCGGCCACACCCTCGGGCAGCGTGTCGATGCCGGCGGTCAGCTGCGCCGGGCTCAGCTTGCGCGCCTTGCCGACATCGGCCAGGTAGCGCTGCCACACGTCGTTCATCCAGAACAGGTCCGCTTCCTTGGCGTCGGCCGAAGCGGCATCGAGAATGTACGGCTCGGCGGCGGACTTGTACTCGCCCACGCGGAACAGATGCACGTCCACGCCGAGCTTGTCCTGCAGGCCCTCGCGGAAATACTGGCGATAACGGCCAAGCCCTTCCAGCAGCACGCTGCCCATCGGGTCGAGATAGACCTCGTTGGCCTGTGCGGCCAGCAGGTACTGGCCCTGGCTCATGCTCTCGCTGAAGGCGACGATCTGCTTGCCAGAGGCGCGCAGCTTCTGCAACGCCGCGGCCACTTCGCGCTGCGAGGCGAAACCGGCGGGCTGAAACTTGTCCAGGTTCAACACCACCCGCTCGATCTTGCGGTCCTTGCCGGCCGCCTCGATCACCCGCACCAGGTCGCGCAGCTGCACTTCCTCGGCGCTCTTGTCACCGACCGCCTTGGCCAGCGACCGGCTCACCGGGTCGGCGCTGAACTGCTCGACCAGCGTGCCTTCGGGGTTGATCACCAGGGTGGTGCGCTCGGCCAGCGGCTTGCTGCCGTCGCCACGCGCGATCGCCACCACAAACAGCAGCAGCACCAGGAACAGGAAGCCGAAGAACACCAGGTTGAAGATCAGGCGCCGGGTGAAATTCATCACATCCCACAGGCCGACGAAGAAACTGGCGATGGGACTGCGATGCACGGGGTGGTTCATGGAAAACTCCGTCGAAAGACGCTGCATACAATTCAATGGTGTCCAGCATACCGGCTGCGCGGTGCGCGCGGCATGCGCTGGAAGTCAGGGGGCCGTGCCGGCAGTCAGCCGCCGGCTGGTCTGCCGGAAGCGCAAGCCCATCAGGACCGACGCCACGGTCAGGCCCAGAATCAGGCCGATCCACATGCCTTGCGGCCCCCAGCCCAGCCCCAGGCCGAGCCCGGCGCCGATCGGCATGCCCACACCCCAGTACGAGAACATCGCCAGGAACATCGGCACACGGGTGTCCTTGAGCCCACGCAGCGCGCCGCTGGAAAGCACCTGGATGCCGTCAGGGAACTGGAACGTGGCGGCAAACAGCAGCAGCACCGAGGCCAGCGCGGCCACCGCCACATCGTCGGTATAGACGCTCACGATGGCATCGTGGCCCAGCAACAGCACGCTGGCCGACAGCGCCTGGGTGCCCAGCACGATGGCGTAACCGGCCCAGGCCGCGCGCCGCATGCCGAGCGGATCGCCGCGCCCGACCGCATGCCCGACCCGCACGGTGGTCGCCTCGGCCACGCCCATCGGAATCATGAAACACAGCTGCGCGACGTTGATCGCGATCTGGTGCGCGGCCGCTTCGGTGGAGCCGAGCCGGCCAATCAGCAAGGCAGTGACGATGAACAGGCCGCCCTCCATCAGCACGGTGATGCCGATCGGCAGACCGGTGCGCAACAGATCGCCGATCGCACGCCAGCGCGGGCCTTCGAAATGGGCGAACAACTGCAGGTGCGCAAACCGGCGCGAGCGCCACAAATACAGCGCAAACACGCTGGCCTGCACCCACATGGTGACCGCCGAGGCCATGCCCAGGCCCTGCGCACCGTGCTCGGCAAAGCCGAACTTGCCATAGGTCAGCGCATAACCCAGCGGCGCCAGCACCAGCAGGCCGCCAAAGCCCAGCAGCATGGTCGGCAGGGTCCAGTGCATGCCCTCGCTGAGATAGCGCATGCAGAAGTAGAACGTCAGCGCCGGCCCGCCCCAGCGCACCGCGTGCAGGAAGTCGGTCGCGCCCGGCACGATGTCCGGCGCAATCCCGAAGGTGTGCAACAGCGGCGGCACCGCACTGAGGAACGCGAACATCACCGCGCCCAGTCCCAGCGACAACCACAGGGCCTGGCGGAACAGCGGGCCGATCTCGCGCTCGCGGCCGGCGCCACGCAGCTGCGAGACCGAGGCGGTCAACGAGATCAGCGTGCCGATCGGCACCAGCATCGGCAGCCACAGCAGCGAGGTGCCGATGGTGACCGCCGCCAGCGTGGCGGTGCCGTGGTGACCGGCGATGACGTTATCGACAAATCCGATCAGGCCGGTGGAGACGTGACCGAGTACCAGCGGCAATGCGAGCAGGCCGGTGGTGCGCACTTCCGCGCCGAAACGCGGCGTCGCGGAGGTGGGTACAGGAGAGACAGACATGACAACCGATCGCTGCGCGGACTACGGCCGTGCCGGGAGGCGCTGGCACCGGGTCGCGTGGGGCCGCTATCTTACCCGCACTTGCGACACGGGCAGCGGCAAGGCGCAAGCCGGGAGATGCGCGGCAATGAGCGGCCGGCGTGGCTGGTCAGCGGAACGGGATGCCCGGGCTTCAGCGCGGTCCGTGTCCTTCGTGACGGTCGCCGCTTGGCGCGCATCGTCGAAGGCGGCAGACCTGCATGCTCTCGGCTCGGTGTCCGGCCCGACTGCCCGGTATCGAGGATGGGCAGCGAGCACGCGTGGAGACGTCGCCGGCGCAGGGGCGCCGCAACGGCGCAATCCCGCCGCTGCCAATCAGCGCGCCAGCTGGCGCTTCAACCAGGCGCTGCGCGTTGCCGGCGCCTGCGCAAGCAGGGCATCGCGCAAGCCATCGCGCTCCTGCGGCGGGGTGCGTTGTGCCAGCATCGCCAGCTGTTCCAGCTGCCCGGCGTCCAGGCTGCGCAACGCCGCCAGCAGCGTATCGCGCTGCGCTGGCGGCACGTAGCCGATCAGGGGCTGCAACTGCGGATAAAACGCACCCAGCTGCGAGCCCAGGCGCCAGCCATCGCGATGCAGGCGATCCATCGCGGTGAACTGCGTGCGCAGCGCGCGCTGCTGGTCATCGGGCAAGCCATGCAGACGCTCGCGTGCCTGCCGCAATACCACCCGGTCGGTGGCGGTGAGCCCTTTCCAGGCCGCATAACGGGCGCGCAGCTCGGCCCGCTGGGCCGGCGTCAATGCGTCCCAGTGCGCGCGCTGCTGCGCGGCGCTCGGGGTTGCGGCAGTGGCGGCTGCGGGCGTCGGCGTGCCGGCGGGCGCAGTCGCGTTGCCTTCCTCCAACGGCGCCGGCAGGGTCTGCGCAGCGGCCATGCCGACAACAGCCAACACCAGCAGGCCGCACCACTTAATTGTCGTCATCGACGGTCTCCAGGGTGGCGGCAGGCTGGTCGGCGGCGGTGGCATGCGCGCCGGATTCGTCGGCCGGCACCGGATGGCCGGCCGCATACCAGGCGTAGAAATCGGCAGAACGCGCCAGTTCCAGGTCCGGGTCGGCCAGCATCGCCTGGTCGCGCGGATCCAGGCCGGGGTTTGCCACCGCCTCCGGCAAGTCGGCGGCGGGAAGGTCTTCCACCAGCACCGGCGCGGCATCGGTGACGTGCAGCACGCCGGCCGGGGCCTGCGAGACCGGCTCGGGCGGCAGGGCCGGGCGGCGATGCGTCCACCACCAGCCCAGCGCCGCAAGCAGCAGCGCCAACGCCAGCACGGCCAGCACGAGGCCGGCGTGGCGGCGGTCGATCCGCGGCCACTGCCACTGGCGTGCAGGACGGCGGCGCGGCGCGGCCGGGCGGCGCGCTTCGGCGGCGGCCGCAGGCGCGGCCGCGACAGGCTGCAGCGGCATGCCGGCCAGGGCCGACTCGCGGAGCTGTGCCAGCCGGCTGACCTGCGCCGGGCTGAGCTCGCGCAACTCCTGCTGCGCCGCCTCGGCCAGTGCCCGCCAGGCCGGCGCATCCGGGTTGCCGGCCGCATCGCGCGGGCAGGCACGGGCCAGCGACTGCCGATAGGCCGCCGCCTCGATGCCCTGCACCTCGCTGGCAGGCTCTTCTTCCAGCCCGGCCACGATACGCAGCAGCAGCGCCAGCCGGTCGCTGGTCTGCATCCGCCCCAGTGCGGTGAACGGCGGCAGCCAGGTCCCCGGCATGGGCTCGCGCCGCAGCGGCGGTGCCGTTGCCAGCAGGCTCCAGAAGCGCATCGGCCAGCCGGCCATCGGGCGACCCGCCGCCTGGCTGCTGAACGCACGCAACGCCGCCGCCAGGGCCCGCTCGGCCGCCGCGCCATCGCCGCATTGCAGTTGTGCGAGCACCAGACCCCGGCGTTCGACACCGCGCAGGAAAGCAGACAGCGCGGCAGGGGTGACGGGGGCGTCGGGGACTACGGTCATGGGAACTCCAGCATCGGCCGGCATGATACCGACGCAATCGGCCCCCGCCGATGGCTTGACAGATCGACCCGGCTGCGCTGCGTCCCGGTGCCATCGACTGCCGTCACCTGCGCAGGTTGTGCACAGCGGCAGACATACCGATACGCGGGCGTCTGTCAACTGTTGATTTTTCTTTGTTGCATTCGTGTTTCACGCCTAAGTGATTGATCCTTATCGCTTTAAGCCGATTGGCGAAAAAATGTCCAACAGGTTGCAGAGGCTAGTGAATCCGCCTTCACAGCGTGGAGCACGAGACTAATTCACAGGCTTATCCACAGGCAATGTGGATAAACCCGTTTCCCTAGCCCTCACATAGGTTTACGTCGGATTTATCACTTCCGTCACACAAACGCGTCGTAAGCCGAAGCACCGATTCGGAGACGACCGAGCGGCGTCTGCCGGGTACTGGACAGGGTCGGTAGACTGACCGGATGTCTTCGACCGTCGCCACCTTGCGCGTCGCCCTGCCGGTGCCGCTGCCCCAACTGTTCGACTATCTGCCTCCGGCCGACGCGCCGCTGACCGACCCGGCGCGGGTCGGCTGCCGGGTGCGGGTGCCGTTCGGGCCGCGCGAGCTGGTCGGGGTGGTGGTGGAGATCGGCCAGTTGGCCTCCGCCGAAGGACTGCGCCCGGCGCTGGCCTGGTGCGACGACGCCCCGCTGCTGGTCGAGGAGCTGGCGCGTTCGCTGCAGTGGCTGGCGCGCTATACCCACGCACCGCTGGGCGAGGCCCAGTCCAGCGCCCTGCCCGGCCCGTTGCGCCGCGGCGAGCCGCTGGCCGACACCCATGCCTGGGCCTGGCAGCTCACCGAGGCCGGACGCACCGGCGCCGCCAGCCTGCGCGCCGGCAGCCGCCCCGCCTTGCTGGCCGCCCTGCTGCTGACCGGTGCGCTGGGCGAAGAACAGCTGGACCCCTTGCTGCCGCAGTGGCGCGAGGCCGCACGCAGTCTGGCCAAGCGCGGCCATGCCGAGCGCGTGGCGGTGCCGGCCGACAGCATCCCGCCCCGTCCCGGCAGCGGCCCGCAGCTCAACGACGAACAGCAGGCCGCCGCCGACGCCATCCGTGCGCAGCGCGGTTTTGCCACCTATCTGCTCGATGGCGTCACCGGCAGCGGCAAGACCGAGGTCTACCTGCAGGCGATCGCCGACTGCCTGGCGGCTGGCCGCCAGGCGCTGGTGCTGGTGCCGGAGATCGGCCTGACCCCGCAGACGCTGGGCCGCTTCCGCGCCCGCCTGGGCGTGCCGGTGCACGCGCTGCATTCGGGGCTGTCCGACGGCGAACGGGCGCGGGTGTGGGCGGCGGCCTGGCGCGGCGAAGCCAAGCTGATCGTCGGCACGCGTTCGGCGGTGTTCACCCCGCTGCCCAATGCCGGGCTGATCGTGATCGACGAGGAACACGACGGCAGCTACAAACAGCAGGACGGCATCCGCTATCACGCCCGCGATTTCGCGCTGGTGCGCGGCAAGGCGCTGGATGTGCCGGTGATCCTGGGCAGCGCCACGCCGTCGCTGGAGAGCCTGCACAACGCCTATTCCGGCCGCTACCGGCATCTGCGCCTGTCGCGCCGCGCCGGCGAGGCGCGTCCGCCGCGCGTGCGCGTGCTCGACGTGCGCAAGCGCCCGCTCAAGGACGGCCTGTCGCCGGAAGTGCTGGCCGGCATCGGCGCCACCCTGGCGCGCGGCGAGCAGGTGCTGGTGTTCAAGAACCGCCGCGGCTATGCGCCGGTGCTGCTGTGCCACGACTGCGGCTGGACTGCCGCCTGCCAGCGCTGCAGCACGCCGCTGCACCAGACCCCGATGACCGTGCACGCCGGCGGGCGGCGCCTGCAATGCCATCACTGCGGCGCGCGCCAGCAGGCACCGCTGGCCTGCCCGGCCTGCGCCAGCCTGGCGCTGCAGCCGCAAGGCATCGGCACCGAACGGCTGGAAGAACGCCTGACCGAAGCGTTTCCGGAGTTTCCGGTGGTGCGCATCGACCGCAGCACCACCCAGCGCCGCGACGCGCTGGAGACCCAGCTGGCGCGCCTGGGCAGCGAGGCCGGCATCCTGGTCGGCACCCAGATCCTGGCCAAGGGCCACGATCTGCCACGGCTGACCATGGTGGTGGTGGTTGGCATCGACGAAGGCCTGTTCTCGGCCGACTTCCGTGCCGCCGAAAAGCTCTCCCAGCAGCTGATCCAGGTGGCCGGACGCGCCGGGCGCGCCGACCGCCCCGGCGAGGTCTGGCTACAGACCCATCACCCCGAACATCCCCTGCTGCAGACCCTGGTCAACGGCGGCTACCACGCCTTCGCCGATGCCGAACTGCAACAGCGCGAGGCCGCGGGATTTCCGCCGTTCGCGCATCTGGCGCTGTTCCGCGCCGAGGCCAAGGACGTGGCCGCGGCCAACCAGTTCCTGATGGCGGTGCGCGGCCTGACCACGGCAGACAGCACCGCACAATCGCCTGCGTTTGCCGCAGTGGAGTGCTACGGCCCGATGCCGGCACCGATGCCACGTCGCGCCGGTTTCCAGCGCACCCAGTTGCTGTTGTCCGCGCAACAGCGCTCGGCGCTGCATCGTCTGCTGGATGCGCAACTGCCTGCGATCTATGCGCTGCCGCAGGCGCGGCGCGTACGCTGGTCGCTGGATGTGGATCCGATCGATCTGTATTAGGGCGGGCGTATCGCACGCGGAGCTGCAGCCAGACTTACGTCTTGCGCGCTGTGCCCAGGTCCTTGATCGCGCGTGGCGTGATCTTTCGTAGGAGCGCACCTGGGCGCGATGCGGTATTACCGGCACAGCCATCGCGCCCGGGTGCGCTCCTACGAACAGACGCGAGTCAACAGGCCGCAGGTGTCCCCACGTTTTTGTAGGAGCGCGCTTGCGCGCGATGGGGCGTTACCAGGAATGCCCTCGCGCACAAGTGCGCTCCTACAGAGAACGCGGGCTATTTGGCCGCGCGATGTACGAGGCGCATGTCCTTGCAGCAACGTGCCGTGTCGGCAGCGCGTGCGGTGCCTGCCATGGACCATGCTGGCATGAGCGGAAACGCGACACTCAGGTCAGCGCGGTCATCACCCCACGCTGGTACGCAGGCCGCGCGCGCAGGCGCTGGTACCACGCCTGCAGATGTGGCAGCTCGGGCCGCTCGATCGGCATTTCGAACCAGGCGTAGATGAAGCTGCCCAGTGGAATATCGCCCATCGCAAATTGCGCGCCGGACAGATACGGTTGCTGCGCCAGGGCCGCATCCGCGCGCGCGAGCAGGTCGCCCGAGTGCGCCAGCGCCGCGGCGATGCGCGCAGGATCGCGCTCGGGTTCCGGTGTGCGCAGCACGCCCCAGAACAGGTCGCGAAACACACCGGCAAACGTCGAGGTGGTCCAGTCCATCCAGCGATCGCCCAGCGCGCGTTCGGCCGGTGCCTGCAGATACAGGGCCGGCGCATATTGCGCGGCAAGGTAGCGCACGATCGCATTTGACTCCCACAGCACCAACTCACCATCCTGCATCGTCGGCACCAGACCGTTGGGATTCAACGCGCGATACTCGGGCGTGTCGTTACGACCAAACGCACCGCCGATTTCGATCGAGGTGTACGGCACCCCGGCTTCTTCGGCGCACCACAGCACCTTGCGCACATTGCTGGAATTGCGCCGCCCCCATAGCGTGATCGAGGCGTTTCCTGCCGCCGGTTGCATCGCAGCGTCAGCCATCGTCATTTCCCTGCTGGCGGTTTGGGCGTCGCGCGCGCCGGACGCTTTGCGGTGGACGCCTGCGTGGCGACGGCGGCCGCTGGCTGCGCCGCTTTCGCCCGCCCGCCCTTTGGCGCATCGCGTACCCACAGGGCCTGCTCGTCCTGCTTGATCTCGAACAGGCCGATCGCACGCACCAAGTCGCTGAGTTTGCGATAACCGTAGTTGCGTGGGTCGAACGAGGCCTGGTTGGCCACCTGCTTGCCCACCGCGCCCAGATGCGCCCAGCCATCGTCTTCGCAGGCACTGTCGATCGCATTGCGCAGCATCTGCACCAGCCGGGTGTCGCCGCGCAGCGCGGTGGCATCCTTGCGGCCGGCGGCGGTGTCGCTGGCCGCTGCCGCCTGCTCGCCTAGCGCTTCGACATAGGTGAACTTGGAACAGGCATTGACGAACGGCGCCGGGGTTTTCTTCTCGCCGAAGCCATACACCTTCATGCCATCGGTGAGCAGGCGCATCACCAGCGGAGTGAAATCCGCATCGCTGGAAACGATCGCAAAGCCATCCAGATTGCGTGCATACAACAGGTCCATCGCATCGATCACCATCGCCATGTCCGAGGCGTTCTTGCCCGAGCTGTAGGCAAATTGCTGGATCGGCCGGATCGCGTATTCGTGCAGCGCCGCTTCCCAGCTCTTCAGGTGCGGACTCTTCCAGTTGCCGTAGGCGCGGCGCACGTTGGCCACGCCATAGCGCGCCACTTCGGCCAGCACCACGTCGATCTTGCCGGCCGGCGCGTTGTCGGCATCGATCAGCAAGGCGATGCGTTTGTCGGGATTGTCGATCATGGTCATTCCTCGAAGGTGTCGGCAGAGTCGGTGTCGATTTCGGTGTCGGCCGCATCGGCCGACGGCAGCGTGTACTGGCTGCCATCGTGCATGGTCAACACGCCATCGCTCAGGATCTCGCGCTCGGACCCGCCGCTGACCCAGGTGGCATGCACGCGGCCGCGGCCGCGATCGCCTTCCACCGTGAACACGAAATCGTCGTCACCCGGCGCCAGGCCGGTGCGCACCAGATCCACCCGCATCGTGTGGATCTGGCCGATCTGTTCCTGCACCACCGCATCGTCCTGCAGCGCGGCGCGTGCCTGGTCGGCAAACAGCGACCAGCCGAACACGATCAGCTAGCCGAGCGCGCCCAGCACCAGCATGCCGAACAGCACCACGCAGGTCGCCAGCCCGATCAGGCCGAGTGTGACGCCGCTGAGCTTCTGTCCGGGCGCACGCGCGGCAGCCGGTGCCATCGCCGGCGAAGCGGATGGCGGTGGCGACAGCGGCGGCAACGGCGGCGGTAGTGACGGCATGCGGTCATCATGTGGATGAGATGCGACATGATGCCGCAGGCAGGCCGGGTCCAGGCGGCATGTTCATTACCGATGCGGCATGCTGATGAGCCCGCGTCGCAATCCATCGGACCTTACGATGACTTCTTCCCCCTCCCAAGCTCCGCTGCACCTGGTTGTGGTTGGCGGCGGTTTCGCCGGCTTATGGGCCACCCGCGCACTCGACGATCCCGGCATCCGCATCACCCTGATCGACCGCCAGAACCATCACCTGTTCCAGCCGCTGCTGTACCAGGTCGCCACCGCCGGCCTGTCGGCACCGGATATCGCCGCGCCGCTGCGCCACATCCTGCGCGAGCAGCGCAATGTCGAAGTGCTGCTCGGCGACGTCGCCGAAATCGCACCGGCCCGCCGTGAGGTGGTCCTGGCCGACGGCAGCACGCTCGGCTACGACATGTTGCTGCTGGCCACCGGCGCCACCCATGCCTACTTCGGCAACGATCAATGGGCCGAGCATGCGCCCGGCCTGAAGACGCTGTACGACGCGCTGGTGCTACGGCGCAAGTTGCTGCTCGCCTTCGAACGCGCCGAAGCCGAGTCCGACCCGGCCGCACGCGCAGCCTGGCTGAGTTTTGCCGTGGTCGGCGGCGGCCCGACCGGCGTCGAGCTGGCCGGCACGCTGGCCGAGATCGCCCGCCACACGCTCAAGAACGAATTCCGCCATATCGACCCGCAGCAGGCGCGCGTGCGCTTGGTCGAAGCCGGCCCGCGCGTGCTGCCCTCGTTCCCGGACGATCTCACCGCCAAGGCGCGCAAGCAGCTCGAGCGCCTGGGCGTGGAGGTGCACACCGGCACGCCGGTCACCCACATCGATGCGCTGGGCTATCAGCTCGGCGACACCTTCGTGCCTGCACGCACCGTGGTGTGGGCCGCCGGCGTGGCGGCATCGCCGCTGGCGCGCACGCTTGGCGTGCCGCTGGATCGTGCCGGCCGCGTGCTGGTGGAGCCGGACCTGAGCGTACCCGGTCACCCGGAGATCTTCGTCGGCGGCGACCTGGCCTCGGTCCAGCAAGACGGCCGCCCGGTACCAGGTGTGGCACCGGCAGCAAAGCAGATGGGCAAGCACATCGCCAAGGCGATCCGCGCCCGCCACCGCAGCCAGCCTGCACCAGCCTTCCGTTACCAGGACTACGGCAACTTGGCCACGATCGGCCGCATGGCCGCCATCGTGCATGTCGGCAAGCTCAAGCTCTCCGGCATCGTGGCCTGGTGGTTCTGGCTGGCCGCGCACGTGTACTTCCTGATCGGTTTCCGCAACCGGTTCGTGGTGCTGGTGAACTGGGCGATGGCGTACTGGAGCTACCAGCGCGCCGCGCGCATCATCTTCGGCGGTGCCACCGACGATCCGCCGCCCAGCAGCAAGGACGGATGACAGCGGCGCAGGCCGTGCGCGATGCTGTGCGGCCTGATGCGACGGTCTGATCGTGACCACTCTCCTGTTCCTGCTGGATCTGCTCGGCACCTTCGTGTTCGCCCTCAGCGGCGCGACCGTGGCGGTGCGCAATCGCCTGGATCTGTTCGGCGTACTGGTGCTGTCGTGCGCGGCGGCGGTGTCCGGCGGGATCGTGCGCGATGTGCTGATCGGCGCCACCCCGCCGGCCGCACTGGTGCATCCGCAGTACCTGCTGGTCGCCTGCCTGGCCGGCGTGGCCGGTTTCTACTGGCATGCGGCGGTGGAACGGCTGCGCAACCCGGTGCAGTTGTTCGACGCGGCCGGGTTGGCGCTGTTTGCGGTCTACGGCACCAGCAAGGCGCTCGATTACCAACTCAGCCCGCTCAGCGCGACCTTACTCGGCATGCTCAGCGGCATCGGCGGCGGCATCGCGCGTGATCTGCTGGTGGCGCGGACGCCGGTGGTGCTGCAGGCCGAGCTGTATGCGGTCGCCGCGCTGGCCGGTGGCGGCCTGGTCGCGATCGGGCACATGCTCGCAGTGCCGCAGGCCTGGTCGCTGGCGACCGGCGCGCTGGTCTGTTTCGGGCTGCGTTTCATGGCCATCCGCTACGGCTGGCATCTGCCGGTGGCGCGCCTGCCGGAATAGCGCCGGCGGGCGCAGCGCGCGGTCGATCATCGGCGAACGACCACGACGAACCACCGCGCGTCGTCGGACTCGACGCAGCACAAGCAGCCCACATGCAAACGGCCCGGAAAACCGGGCCGTTTGTGCAACACCTGGGGCATGATCGAAGGATCAGGCCACGAACAGTGCCTTCATCTTCTTCAGCGCATTCGCCTCGATCTGGCGGATACGCTCGGCCGACACGCCGTACTCGTCGGCCAGCTCCTGCAGCGTCACCTTGGAGTCGGAGTCCAGCCAGCGGCGCTTGACGATGTCGCGCGAGCGCGTGTCCAGGCCGGCCATGCCTTCGCGCAGCAACTGCAGCTGATTGTCTTCGCTGTCGTGGCGCTCGTAGGCCTGCGACGGATCTTCGTCGTTGGCCACCAGGTAGCTCACCGGCGACGGCGGACCATGATCGTCGTCTTCGTCGGACGAGGCATCGAAGCCGATATCGCGACCGGACAGACGCGACTCCATCTCCATCACTTCGCGCTCGGAGACGTTCAGGTCCTTGGCGACCGCAGTCACCTCGGACGCATTGAGCCAGCCCAGGCGGGTCTTGGACTTGCGCAGGTTGAAGAACAGCTTGCGCTGCGCCTTGGTCGTGGCGACCTTGACGATGCGCCAGTTCTTCAGGATGAACTCGTGCATCTCGGCACGGATCCAATGCACCGCGAAGCTGACCAGGCGCACGCCCATTTCCGGGTCGAAGCGCTTGACCGCCTTCATCAGGCCGATGTTGCCTTCCTGGATCAGGTCGCCCAGCGGCAGGCCGTAGCCGTTGTAGCCGCGAGCGACGTGCACCACGAAGCGCAGGTGGGAATGGACCAGCTCGCGCGCGGCGTCCAGATCCAGCTCGTCACGGAAGCGACGGGCAAGATTCTGTTCCTCATCGACCGACAGCACCGGGATCTGGTGCACGGCACCGATGTAGGCGTCCAGCGAACCGAGCGCACTGGGAATCGGGAGATTGTTTGCCACTAGGGCAGTCGAGGTGATCTGGTTCATAGGGCACCATCTTAGCAGTCGAACTATTGGACTGCCGGGTACAGAAAAAGTTCCCAGCGTTCCATTTATAGGACGTTCGGGCTTTTGGCGTCGCCGTCGTTCTACGGCGAAGCTCCCCGACTTCGAGCATCTACGCTACCACCGCCGCCCTGCGCAGACCGTGACAAAGCCGCCGCGAAACGGGCCGGCGCCGGTACCGTTCAGCCGCTGGCCGGAGTGGTGTCCAGCGCGTTGCGGGGCGGCAGCGACCAGTCGATCGGGCCCAGCCCGCGGCGCTGCAGGTGCTCGTTGGTCTTGGAGAAGTGCTGGCAGCCCAGAAAGCCGCGATGCGCCGACAACGGCGAGGGATGCGGGGCCTTGAACACGCGATGGCGCGCCTGGTCGATGACCTTGCCCTTGGACTGCGCGTAGCTGCCCCAGAGCAGGAACACCAGACCTTCGCGCTCGCGGTTGAGGGTCTCCACCACATGGTCGGTGAAGCCTTCCCAGCCCTTGTTCTGGTGCGCGCCGGCACGGCCCTGCTCCACCGTCAGCACCGCATTGAGCAGCAGCACGCCCTGGCGCGCCCACGGCATCAGATAGCCATGGTCCGGACGTGCGATGCCCAGGTCGTCCTGGATCTCCTTGTAGATGTTGAGCAGCGACGGCGGCACCGGCACCCCGGGCAGCACCGAGAAGCACAGCCCATGCGCCTGGCCTTCACCGTGATACGGGTCCTGGCCCAGGATCACCACCTTGACCTGCTCGAACGGGGTGGCGTCGAAGGCCGCAAAGATCTGCGGGCCCGGCGGGAACACCCGCGCCCCGGCCGCCTTGCGCTGGCGCAGGAATGCGGACAGCTCCTGCATTTCCGGGCGCAGCAACCAATCGCCCACCCGCGCCTTCCACGACGGTTCCAGCTGGATACGCGCTTCCACTTCAGCCACTTCGGTCATAGCGTGACAGCCTGGTCCTCGAGCCGTGCCAGGCGCAGCTGGAACAGCACCTTGGTCACCAGCAGACGTTCTTCGATGGGTTTCTGCACCAGGTCGTTGGCGCCGGCGCGCAGCAGCTCGGACTGGTTGCGCGGATTGGTGTCGCCGGTCATCACCAGCACCGGCAGGCGACGCTTGCCGTAGGCGAAGTCGATGCGGATGCGCTCGACCACGTCGCGGCCGTTGAGCTCGCCCTTCAGGGTCACATCGGTCAGCACCACGTCGATGCGGCGCTCGGTGCGGCCCAGCGATTCGGCGGTGAGCAGCGCAAAGGCATCCTCGGCGGTGAGCACATGCACCACCTTCAGGCTCTGCCGCTCGAGCATGCGCTTGGTCGCCTCGGCCACCACGCGGCTGTCCTCGATGTACAGCACGGTCGCGCCGACCACCGGCTCGGGCTGCACATAGCCGCGGATGAAGGTCGCCAGGGCTTCGTGGCCCAGCGCCTTGTCGAAATAATCGGTGACGTATTCGGTGAAGCGGCGCTCCACCAGATGCTGCTGCGCATCGCCGGAGACCACGATCACCGGCACATAGGCCTGGCCGGCCGCTTCGCGCACGCTGCGCGCCAGGGTCAGGCCATCGCCATCGGGCAGCGACAGCGAGGTGGTGACCAGATCCACCGCCCCGGCTTCCAGCGCCTGGCGCGCCTCGGCGATGCTGGAGCAGCCGATCACCTGCACGTTGGGCAGATCGCGCTGCAACACATCGGCGATCAGCTTGCGCACCAGCTTGGAGCCATCGACCACCATCACGCGCGGCGCGTCGCTGATCAGGTGCTTGAGATCCGGTGGATGCATGGCAGGCCTCAGGTCTCGGTGGGACGGGTCTGGCGGAGGAAATGGCCGGTGACCAGCCAGGCACCCAGCCAGCCCAGGACCAGGGTGCCGACCAGCACCAGCGCAGAATGCAGCAGATCCAGCCCGTGCAGGGTAAAGGAGCTGCCGTAACTGTCGGCCAGGGTCGCCAACGGCGCGCGCAACGCCAGCCCGGAGGCGGCGATCAGCGCGAGCGCCACAGCGCCGGCACCGAGCCCGTACCAGGCCCCCAGGTACAGGAACGGACGCCGGATGAAGCCATCGCTGGCACCCAGCAACTGCAGCACGCCGATTTCCTCGCGCCGCGACTGGATGTCCAGCCGCACCGTATTGCCGACCACCAGCACCGCGCCGACACCCAGCAGTGCCGACAGCACCTGCACCAGCCGCTCGCCGAAGTGCAGCCAGCCATCCAGGCGCTTGCGCCACAGCGCGTCGTGCTGCACCTGGTCGGCCTGCGGCAAGGCCTGCAGCGCGCCGGCCAGCTGCGCATCGTCAGCCGTCTCGCTGGGCGTGACGACCAGCAGCGTCGGCAGCGGGTTGTCGCCCAGCGCATCGATCGCCTCGTCGAGCTTGGCGCTCTCGCGCAGCTCGGTCAGCCCCTGCGCCGGCGTGCGCAGCGTGACCTGGGCAACGTCCGGGCGGGCGCGCAGTTCGCCGGCCAGGGCCTGCGCGGCCTCGGCGCCGATCTCGACCTTCAGGAACAGGTTGATCTCGCGCGACTGTTGCACGCTGCCGGCCAGCAACTTGACGTTGTCCAGCGCGATCGACAGCCCCAGCGGCAAGGCCAGCGCCAGCGCCATCACCACGATGGTCAGCAAGGTGGCCCAGGGCTTGCGCATGGCACGGCCCAGGCTGAAGGCGATGCTGTGCAGATGATGGTCGATCCACACGCCGACCCGCGAAGGGGCGACGGCTTCGGTATTGGCGGGCTTGCTCATTCGGCCAGATCCTGCGGCGAGATGTCGTCGACCAGGCGGCCGTGATCCAGGATCAGCACGCGCTTGCGCATCTGCTTGAGCAGGGCCAGGTCATGGCTGACCACCAGCACGCTGGTGCCGCGCGCGGGCAGCTCGGCGAACAACTGCATGATTTCCGCAGCCAGCGCCGGATCCAGATTGCCGGTGGGCTCATCGGCCACCAGCAGGCGCGGTTCGCCGACGATGGCGCGGGCGATGCCCACGCGCTGCTGCTCGCCGGCCGACAACTGCGACGGCAAGGCCCGCTCGCGATGGGCCAGCCCGATCCGCTCCAATGCCGAGCGCACGCGCTTGCCGATCTCCGCACGCCGGGTGCCGCGCAGGATCAGCGGTAACGCCACGTTCTCGGCGATGCTGCGGTCGTTGAGCAGGCGATGGTCCTGATAGACCGCACCCACCTGGCGACGGTGCAGCGGAATCTGCCGGCCGCGCACCTTGAGCAGGTTGCGTTCGCCCAGCAGCACCGCGCCCTGGCTGGGCCGCTCGCTGAGGTGGATCAATTTGAGCAGGGTGCTTTTGCCGGCGCCGGAGTGGCCGGTCACGAACAGCATCTCGCCATCGGCCACTTCGAAGCTGACATCGGTCAGCGCCTGGTGGCCACCGGCGTAGTGCTTGCTGACGTTGTCGAAACGCAGAACGGTCATCCGGCGATTATGCCGGAGCGCCAGCGCTTGCGTCGCATCGCCGGAGCCCGGCAATGCGACGCAGGCCGCAGGCGATCAGTTGCCGGACACCAGCGAGCGCAGGCGACGGCCGATACGGCTCAGCAGCGACGGGCTGCCGGACGGCTTGGCGGCGCTGCGCACCGGCTTGGCGACCACCTGGGTGGGCTTGCGCGGTGCGGCAGGTGCGGCGACCGGTGTGGAGGCCACTGCCGGCTCGGCACCTTCGACCGGACGGCCGTTGCGACGACGGCGCCGCTTGCGTGGTGCGCGCTCGGCATCGGCCACGATGGTGGAAGGCGCCTCGACCGACGCCGCCGCAACCACCGGCGTTTCGGTCGGCGCTGCCGCTGCCGGGGCTTCGCCCTCCACACGCGGCTTGCGACGCGGACGCGGCTTGCCATCGGCACTGCCGCCGTCGCGGCGACCGCCGCCACTGCCGCTGCGCGATGGGCCGCCCGGGCCGCTGCGACCACCGCCGCGGCGCTGCTCTTCGGCAGCACGCTGTTCGCGCGCCTCGCGGAAGATGGTGCCCACGCTGTCGCCAGCATCCTCGTCGGCCTCTTCGCCTTCCACCGGTACGCGCGCGGTGCGCGGCAGCGGCGTCAGCAGCTCGGAGGTTACCGGCTCGACCGGAATCTTCTGCTCGATATAGGCCTCGATGTCCGGCAGGCTCATCGCATAGCGCTCGCAGGCGAAGCTGATCGCATCGCCCTCTTCGCCCAGCCGCGCGGTACGGCCGATACGGTGCACGTAGTCTTCCGCATCGAACGGCAGGTCGTAGTTGTAGACGTACTTGACGCCGTCGATGTGCAGGCCGCGCGCGGCCACGTCGGTGGCGACCAGGATTTCGAGCTGGCCCTTCTGGAAGCGGTTGAGCAACGACTCGCGCTTCTTCTGCGGCACGTCGCCCGACAGCACGCCGACCCGGTAGCCATGCCGCTCCAGCGTGCGCGCCACGCGCTCGACAAACGCCTTGGTATTGACGAACACCATGGTGCGCGCGCCTTCGCTGCGCGACAGCAGGCCCAGCAGCAGCGTCTGCTTCTCTTCGTCGGACGGGAAATAGATGCGCTGGCGCACCCGTGCGGCGGTGATGCTCTCGGTTTCGACGACCAGCTTTTCCGGCTCGTTCATGTGCTCGTAGGCGAGCTCGAGCACGCGGTGGCTGAGCGTGGCCGAGAACAGCAGGGTCTGGCGGGTGCCGCGCTCGGGCATGCGCCGCAGCAGGAAGCGGATGTCCTTGATGAAGCCCAGGTCGAACATGCGGTCGGCTTCGTCCAGCACGCAGATCTCGCAGGCATGCAGCGAGACCACCTTGTGCTGCTTGACGTAGTCGATCAGCCGGCCCGGGGTGGCGATGATCACGTCCACGCCCTGCTGCAGCAGCTCGCGCTGCTTGTCGTAGTCCACCCCGCCGTAGACCAGCGCGAAGCGCAGGCCCAGGTCGGCGCCGAACTTGACCGCATCCTTGTGGATCTGGATCGCCAGCTCGCGGGTCGGCGCCAGGATCAGCGCGCGCGGGTCTTCCGGCTTGCGGTCGGCCAGCGCCGGGCGGATCAGCAGGCGGTTCATCACCGCCACCAGGAACGCCAGGGTCTTGCCGGTGCCGGTCTGGGCCTGGCCGGCGACGTCGCCGCCCGGCAGCGCGACCGGCAGGGTCAGCGCCTGGATCGGGGTACAGCGGGTAAACCCGGCGCTCTCCAGCCCGGCGATCAGCGCCGGATGCAGGTCGAACGTGGAAAAAGTCAAATCGGTCAGCGGTTTGTCGCTCATTATTCCGTCTTCGTGAGGCGCCCTGGGCAGCCCGGGCGCGGCTTGCATCGATGCCGACAGCGTCGCAAACTGCGGCTGTTGTGGCGGACAGCGCGGCTTCAGGACTGACACTTGATTCAGTCGCGCAATGCCCCAGTTTAACGCAATGTAGCGGCCTGCCCGTTCGGGCGGGCCGTTTTGGTTTCCAGGAGACCCAACGTGAGCGATAAGGTTCAACATGTCGGCGATGCCGACTTCGATACAGCTGTACTGCAATCCGGCGAACCGGTGCTGGTGGATTTCTGGGCCGAGTGGTGCGGACCCTGCAAAATGATCGCCCCGGTGCTGGACGATCTGGCCGATACATACCAGGGCAGACTGAAGGTTGCCAAGGTCAATGTGGACCAGAACCGCGCCCTGGCCATCAAGTACCACGTGCGTTCGATCCCGATGCTGTTGCTGTTCAAGGATGGCCAAGTGCAGGCCACCCAGATCGGTGCGGTTGGCAAGGGCCAGCTGACCCAGATGATCGACAAGACCCTGGGCGGCGCGGCCGCCTGAGCGAGCGGGCGTCCAGTGATGGGCGCCCCGTGATGCGCCAGCAGTTAAATCCTGCTGCGGCAGGCGCTTGCGCGGTTGCGCGCAGCGGTGATAGTGTCAGTTGATCCGGAGCACGTTCGTGCGCCGACGTACCCCTCTAGAAACCTCTTCTAGACTCCCATCACCTAAAGTTCGCCCCCCAGCCGGGCGCTCGCACTCTTAGCGAGGAATCACGCACTTGTCCGATCATCCTTCCTCCGATACCGGGAGCAGCGTCGACGCTCCTGTCGAGAAGCGCGTGCGCAAGCCGCGCGTGAGCAAGACCGCCGCTGCCACCGACGACGGTGGCGCGCAGCAGCCCAACCTGCCCTTGCCCGCCAGCCCCGCACCCGACGCTCCACGTGCCCCGCAGGCCCCGTCGCACGCTGCCGATTCGGCACCGGCGCAGACGTCCGGCGATGGCGCGTCCTATGCCGGTAACGCCCCCAGCACCAACCAGGGCAACCCGGGCGGCGACACCCATGGCGACTCCCGCGAGGGCGGCCAGACACAGCAGCAGCGCTTCAATCAGGCGCAGCAGCAGCAGAACCAGAATCAGGCGCAGCACCGGGGCCAGGGCCAGAACCAGGCTCAGCCCCAGGCGCAGGGTCAGGGTCAGGACCAGGCCCAGAATGGCGGCCAGCATCAGCAAGGCCAGGGCCAGGGGCACAACCAGCAGGGCAACCGCCGTGACCGCTTCCGCAATCGCCGCGACCGTGGACGCGACCGCTTCGGCAACGAAGGTGGTGGTGGCATGCCGTCGTCGGATGGCAGCAACGAGCCGTTCGTCGCGCGCCCGCACCCGGCCGTGCCGGAAGGCTTCCCGGTCTACTCGCTGAGCGATCTCAAGCGGATGCCGGCGCAGAAGCTGCTGGATATCGCCGACCAGCTCAACATCCAGGAAGGCGTGGCGCGCGCGCGCAAGCAGGACGTGATCTTCGCCCTGCTCAAGGTGCTGACCCGCCACGGCGAAGGCGTTGCCGCCGACGGTGTGCTGGAAATCCTGCCCGACGGCTTCGGCTTCCTGCGTGCCGCAGAAGCCAGCTACCTGGCCGGCCCGGATGACACCTATATCTCGCCCAGCCAGATCCGCCGCTTCAACCTGCGGACCGGCGATCACCTGTCCGGCCGCATCCGCTTCCCGAAGGACGGCGAACGCTATTTCGCGCTGTCGATCGTCGACACCATCAATGGCGAGCCGCTGGAAGCCAGCAAGAACAAGGTGCTGTTCGAGAACCTGACCCCGCTGTTCCCGCGTCGCCGCTTCCGTCTGGAGCGTGGCGATGGATCGACCGAGGACATCACCGGCCGCATCCTGGACCTGATGGCGCCGCAGGGTAAAGGCCAGCGCGCGCTGATCGTCTCCCCGCCCAAGGCCGGTAAGACGATGATGATGCAGCAGGTGGCCACGGCCATCACCAGCAATCATCCCGAAGTGCACATGATCGTGTTGCTGATCGACGAGCGCCCGGAAGAAGTGACCGAAATGCAGCGCACCGTGCGCGGCGAGGTCATCTCCTCCACCTTCGACGAACCGGCCGCGCGCCACGTGCAGGTCGCCGAGATGGTGATCGAGCGTGCCAAGCGCCTGGTCGAGCACAAGAAGGACGTGGTGATCCTGCTCGACTCGATCACCCGTCTGGCACGCGCCTACAACAACGTGGTGCCCAGCTCCGGCAAGGTGCTCACCGGTGGTGTGGACGCCAACGCGCTGCACCGTCCGAAGCGCTTCTTCGGTGCGGCCCGCAACGTGGAAGAAGGCGGCTCGCTGACCATCATCGCCACGGCGCTGGTGGAAACCGGCAGCAAGATGGACGAGGTGATCTACGAAGAGTTCAAGGGCACCGGCAACAGCGAAGTGCATCTGAACCGTCGCATCACCGAAAAGCGCGTGTACCCGGCGATCGACATCAACCGCTCGGGCACACGTCGCGAAGACCTGCTGATCGAGCCGGAGCTGCTGCAGAAGATCTGGATCCTGCGCAAGCTGCTGCACCCGATGGACGAAATCGCGGCAATGGAATTCCTGCTGGACAAGATGAAGACCACCAAGTCCAACGACGAGTTCTTCAGTTCGATGAAGCGCTGAGTCGGTCGGTATTCTCGACAAGAAAAAGCCCCGCATTGCGGGGCTTTTTTGTGGCTGCGGAATTGTGTATCCGACGAGCACCTCGTTATTGTCGCCACGCACATGGGCATTCGGCAGCTACGCCAGCCGTCGCGAGTCTGCGTAGGGCGGGGTGTCGGGGTAGTCGTCCTCGCGCAGGCGGGTTTGCAGGTCGCGCCACCACTGCGGGTCGAACAGTTCCGGGTGCAGGTGCTTGACCGCTTCCAGCTGCGAGGGTGGCAAGCCCATGAACAGCGCGAAGCGCTCGGGGAACACATCGCGCGGGCCGACGTGGAACCAGGGCTCGGCAGCCATCTGTTCTTCATAGGTGGTGGCGGTCGGCCAGTCGCGGAAGGTGCATTCGGTGATCAGGCACAGCTCGTCGTAGTCGTAGAACACCGCGCGCTGATGGCGGGTGATGCCGAAGTTCTTCAGCAGCATGTCGCCGGGAAAGATATTGTTGCGCGCCATGTCCTTGATCGCCTGGCCGTAGTCCAGCGCGGCCGCATGCGCGGCTTCGGGCAGCTGTTCGCGCAGGTAGAGATTGAGCGGGCGCAGGCGGCGCTGCACGTAGCACAGCGCGATCAGCACGTCCTTGCCATCTTCGCTCAGGCTCGTCGCACAGCTGGTCTGCAGCTCTTCCAGCAACGCGGGCGAGAAACGCGACTTGGGAAACCGCAGGAAGCGATACGGCTGCGCATCCAGCAGGCGACCGATGCGATCGAGCTGGAACACCAGCTCGTACTTGCCTTCGACCTGCGCACGACTCATGGTCTTGGGATAGGCAAAGCGGTCGCGAATCAGTTTGAACACCAGCGGATAACTGGGCAGGGTAAATACCACCATGACCATGCCGGGCGTGCCGTCGGCATGCACCAGCTGCTCGGAGGGATGCGCCTGGAAATGGCTGAAAAACGTGCGATAGCGTTCGGTCTTGCCCTGCTTGGCGCGCCCGAGCATCGTGTACAGCTCGTCGACCGGCTTGTGGGTGAGCAGGCTGCGCAAGAACACCACTGCGTCGCCGACGGTGGCCAGATCGGCCTGGAAGTAACTGCGCGAGTTGCTGAACAATTGCGCGACGTCGCTGCGTTTGGTCAGCACCGCTTCGGCACGCAGGCCGGCGTCGTCGTTGACCAGGGCGATGACGCATGGCGAGAAGCGATGTTCGCCGAACACGCGGCCGACCAGGTAGGCGCGCCGTTCGCGATAGAACACCGTCTCCAGCAATTCCACGCTGCGCACCGGGTGCTCGCCCCAGTGCGCGAGATCATCGAGCAGGCGCACCGCGATCGCCGCTGCACAGCGGGTGCGATGCGCATACGGAACGTCGAAGGAATAATCGCCGAGCACGCGCACCAGCATGTCGGTCAGCCGGCCGGGCGAGACCGCATAGGTGTGCCGCGCAACCGGCACCGTGATCGCGTCGGTCGGCTCGATATCCAGCGCGATGAATTCGATCTCCGCATCCACGCCGTGGGTGCCGAAGTAACGCCGGGTCAGGGTGTTGTAGAAGGTCTTGTACAGCTCCTGGTCGATCAGCCCGCTCAGCAGCGCGGCGTAATGCACGCGTGCACGCATCCACAGCGCGCGATCGTGCGCCTGCCCCAGCAGCACCGCACGCAAGCGCAGCATGCATTCGCTGATGTACTGGTCGTACAGCGCGATCCGCGCCACCGCATCATCCCGCGCGCCGCTCCAGTCGCGCGTTTCAAAGCGCTGTTTGGCGCGTGCGGTGATCTCGGCAAACCGGGCGTGGTAATCCTCGAAGGCGTCGTACACGGCATGGGCGATCGCTAGCGCACGGCGCTCGGACTGTGGCGGTAACGGGAGCTGGCTCATGCCGGCAGTGTACCCAGCGCATGTTGCGACGTGCAGCGGAGACAAACGATCACTCGAACAGGCGCACAGTCGGCCACATGCCGAGACTGCTCGCACCGAGGCGCAGGCTCTCTCGCAGGCACGGCATTGCCAGGTCGTGAGGCCTAGCACGCAACGACCGTGTTCTCGCTGTTGCGCGCAAACGCCGGAAACGACAAGGCCCGCCCCTCATCGAGGCGGGCCCTGCCTGTTGCACCTGCTGGACGCACCGCCAGGCGGTGCGCTGGATCAGGCCTTCAGCGTGGCCAACACGTCGTTGAAGGTCTTGCTCGGGCGCATCGCCTCGCTGACCTTGGCCAGATCGGGGTGATAGTAGCCGCCGATCTCGACTGGCTTGCCCTGGGCGCCGTTGAGCTCGGCCACGATGGTGGCTTCGTTCTCGGTCAGGGCCTTGGCCAGCGGTGCGAACTTGGCCTGCAGGGCGGTGTCCTCGGTCTGCGCAGCCAGGGCCTGCGCCCAGTACATCGCCAGATAGAAGTGGCTGCCGCGGTTGTCCAGTTCACCGACCTTGCGCGCTGGCGACTTGTTGTTGTCCAGGAACTGACCGTTAGCGACGTCCAGCGCCTTGGCGAGCACCGTGGCCGACGGATTGTCGTAGCGGTTGCCCAGATGCTCCAGCGAGGCGGCCAGGGCCAGGAACTCGCCCAGCGAATCCCAGCGCAGGCTGTTCTGTTCGACGAACTGCTGCACGTGCTTGGGCGCCGAGCCACCGGCACCGGTCTCGAACAGGCCGCCACCGGCCATCAGCGGCACGATCGACAGCATCTTGGCGCTGGTGCCCAGCTCCAGGATCGGGAACAGGTCGGTGAGGTAATCGCGCAGCACGTTGCCGGTGACCGAGATGGTGTCCTGGCCCTTGCGGATGCGCTCCAGCGAGAAGGTGGTCGCTTCCACCGGCGGCAGGATGCGGATATCCAGACCGCTGGTGTCGTGATCCTTCAGGTATTTCTCGACCTTGGCGATCACCTGCGCATCGTGCGCGCGCGCCTTGTCCAGCCAGAACACCGCAGGCGTCTCGCTCAGGCGCGCGCGCTCGACGGCCAGCTTGACCCAGTCCTGGATCGGCGCGTCCTTGACCTGGCACATGCGCCACAGGTCGCCGGCTTCCACCGCATGTTCGAACACGGTGGCGCCGGTGTCGTCGGTGACCTTGACGGTCCCGGCGGCGGCAATTTGGAAGGTCTTGTCGTGCGAGCCGTATTCCTCGGCCTTCTGCGCCATCAGGCCGACGTTGGGCACCGAGCCCATGGTGGACGGATCGAATGCGCCATGCGCCTTGCAGTCGTCGATCACCGCTTGATAGACATCGGCGTAGCAGCGATCCGGGATCACTGCCTTGGTGTCCTGCAGCTTGCCTTCGGCATTCCACATCTGACCGGAGTCGCGAATCATCGCCGGCATCGACGCATCGACGATCACGTCGCTGGGCACATGCAGGTTGGTGATGCCCTTGTCCGAATTGACCATGGCCAGGGCCGGACGCTGCGCGTATTCGGCCTGGATATCGGCCTTGATCTGCGCCTGCTGGTCGTCCGGCAGCGTGGCGATGCGTGCGTACAGGTCGCCGATGCCGTTGTTGGGATCGAAGCCGACCGACGCGAGCGCTTCGGCATGCTTGCTCAGCGTGTCCTTGTAGAACTCGCCGACCACCACGCCGAACAGCACCGGGTCGGAGACCTTCATCATGGTGGCTTTCAGATGCACCGAGAACAGCACATCCTTGGCCTTGGCATCGGCGATCTGCGCGTCGATAAAGCTGGCCAGCGCGCGCTTGCTCAGCACCGCGGCATCGACGATTTCGCCGGCCTCGACCACGACCTTGTCCTTCAACACGCTGCTGCTGCCGTCGTTGCCGACGAATTCGATCTTCAACGCGCCGGCGGCCGCCACGGTGGTGGATTGCTCGCTGCCGAAGAAGTCGCCGTCGTCCATATGGGCCACGTGCGACTTCGAATCGCTGCTCCACTTGCCCATGCGGTGCGGATGCTTGCGCGCGTAATTCTTCACCGACAGCGGCGCGCGACGGTCGGAGTTGCCTTCGCGCAAAACCGGATTGACCGCGCTGCCCTTGACCTTGTCGTAGCGCGCCTTGACGTCCTTTTCGGCATCGTCTTTGGGCGTGTCCGGATACGCCGGCAGCGCATAGCCCTGGCCCTGCAGTTCGGCGATGGCGGCCTTGAGCTGCGGCACCGAGGCGCTGATGTTGGGCAGCTTGATGATGTTGGCTTCCGGCGTGGTGGCCAGCTCGCCCAGCTCACCGAGGTCGTCGGCGATCTTCTGCGCGTCGCTCAGGTGCTCGGGAAACAGCGACAGGATGCGGCCGGCCAGCGAGATGTCGCGGGTTTCAACCACGATGCCGGCAGTATTGGTGTAGGCATCGATGATCGGCAGCAGCGACTGCGTGGCCAGATACGGTGCTTCGTCGGTGAGCGTGTAGATGATCTTCGGTGTCTTCGACATAAGGTGCGATGGCTCGTGTGGTCGGAAGGAGCGCCGGCGTTGTTGGCACTGGCGTTGGCGTGCGCGACGGGGGTCGCTGCTGGCACGCCGGTCGGCCGGCGCGTGGAACGCGGCGATGGATCAGCACGGCATTGTCGCGTCTGAGCCGCGCCCGGGTAAAGCGACCACAGGCGGATGCTCCATCCCGCCACTCGGCCAATGCGATGGATGCAGCTGTAACGAATGTGCCGGCTGAGAGAATTACGCAGAAAAAAGGGCGCGATCGTGTGATCGCGCCCCGATGGCCTGCTTAATAAGCGTTGGGACAGCGCGATGGACGCGCGTGTCCGACATGCTTGGGATCAGTGCGCTACCCAGGTTGCGAGCACGCATCCCTATCTGCAGACTGCCTGCTCGCGTGGCTGCTTACTTGACCGTGATGGTCTGCGGAGTACCTGCCGGCTTGCCATCCACCATGACCTGCGCGGTGTAGCTGCCGGTCGGCCAGCCATCTGGCTTGCTGAAGCTGAGGTTGGTGGTTTCCGGGCCAGTCGTGGTCAAAGTGGCATTCTGCTCGCCGGCCACCTGGCCATCCTGATAGGTGAGCTTGGCTGCGACCGCCACATTGCTCGCGCTGCCATCGGTTTTCACCGAGACAATGATGGTGTCTTTGCTGCCGATGTTGGCCGACGGGGTCACCGACTTGTCGGCGGTCGCCGTGGTGCCGACCACCACGCTTGACACCGTGACTGCCGAACCCATTGCGGCTGCGGTATCAGTGCTGGCAGCGCCGGTCGCGGTGCTCTGACCCGCCTGATCGCTCGCCGGCGGTGTTGCCGCCGGGCCCGGCATCGCCTCGGTGGCAGCCCCGGAGGTCGGATCCTTGGACACGCTGTCGTCGTCGGCCTTCTTGCTGCAGCCCGACAGGGCGAGAACGCCGGCAAGGGCAATGGCGAGGGTGCTAGAAACGGATGTAGTACGCATGGATCGATCTCCGGATATCAGAATAAAAGTGGGTTTCGAAAGGTGCCAGGGGTGCGGTGCGCCTATGACTTCGGCGGCAACTGCAGGACCTGACCTGGAAAGATCTTGTCCGGATCCTTGAGCGTTTCGCGGTTGGCCTCGAAAATCCGCGGCCACAGGTTGCCGTCGCCGTAATGACGCTTGGCGATGCTGGACAGACTGTCGCCCGCCTGCACGGTGACCGATTCGCCGACCAGCTGCGCAGTGCTCTGCACGCTGGTACGCACGTTGGAGAAATCCGCCGCTGGCGCGACGTCTGCGGTGCTGTCGACCGAGGACGTCACGTTGGAAAAATCTGCTTTCTTGTCGACATTCATTGCCGCAATCCCTTTGCATCACGATGACTGCAGGGTGCGCGGCGCGCTGTTAAGCGTGGATCGCGCCACCGTGAAGCTGGCGCGAGCCTTGAATGGGCGCGATTACTGGCGCAGGTCGCGGAAGATCGATAGCGGCGTCGGCACGCTGGGCGAGCTGCGCAAGGGGTTGATGTCCAGCCCGCCACGGCGGGTATAGCGCGCTTCCACCACCAACCATTCGGGCGCGCAGCGGAGCAGCACGTCATGGAAGATACGCTCCACGCATTGCTCGTGAAACTCTGCGTGGTCGCGGAAACTCACCAGATAACGCAACAGGCCTTCGCGGTCGATCGGGGCGCCGCGGTAGCGCAACGTGACGCTGGCCCAATCCGGTTGACCGGTGACCGGGCAATTGGACTTGAGCAGGGCCGAGGTCAGCACTTCTTCCACCACTGGTTGTGCGTGCGCCGCCAGATATGCGGCATTGGGCGGGCCGTAATCGTCGATGCTGACATCCAGTGCGTCGATCGACTCGCCCTCACCCACCGCATCGATCGGCGGCAGACCGAATTCCACCGCCACATCGGCACCGGCGCGCGTGGACAGGTCGGAGGCGATGCGCATACGCACCGCTTCGGCGCTATTGAAGCGGGTGGCATTGAGCGAATTGAGATACAGCTTGAGCGACTTGGATTCGATCAACGACGGCGACTCGCTGGGCACGTGCAAGGTGGCGGTGGCCACGCACGGCTTGCCCTGCGCATCGAGCCAGCTGAGTTCGTAGGCATGCCAGCGGTCGCGGCCGATGAAGGGCAAGGCCCCCGTCAGGCCGATCGCCTCGCGCCCGGCCGCGCGCGGAATCGGGAACAACAGCGACGGATCGTAGCCGCTGGGATAGGCGACCTCACGACCGAGGGTGGAATCTTCTGGGGTATTCATCGCGCCATTTTAGGCCGAGCGGGCTGGCCGTGAGGTGTATAGCGGACGCTGGAGCGAGCTGGCGACAGAAGCAGCGGGCCGTCAAGCGGCCCGCTGCGCCACACGATCACCAACGCTCAGCGGAAACCGCGCAACTGCACACGATTCCCGATTCCCCATTCCCCCATTCCCGAATCAGCCAGCCTGCCCCTGATGCAGGTAATCCAGCGACACCTGCAACAGCGCGCGCAGGCCCACATCCAGCGACGATTCGTCGAGCAGGAACTGCGGCGAATGGTTGCTGGGCGCGGTGGCCGGGTCGATGCCCTTGGCGGTGGAGCCGACGAAGAAGAACATCGACGGCACCTGCTGGGCGTAGAAGGAGAAATCTTCCGCGCCCATCTGCAGCGGCGGCTCGTAGACATTGTCGGCGCCGACCACGGCCTGCAGGCTGGGCAGCATCCTGGCGGTCAGCGCCGGGTCGTTGACCGTGGCCGGGTTGCCGGGCTGGTCCGGTACCTGCGCCTCGACCTTGGCCCCGTGGGCGGCGGCGGTGTGCTCGGCCACCGTCTTGAGGTCGGCGAAGATCTGCTGGCGCATGGCTTCGTCGAAGGTGCGGATGGTGCCGACCATTTCCACGTCGTCGGGGATGATGTTGTAGCGGATGCCGCCCTTGATCGCGCCGAAGCTCAACACCGCCGGTTGTTTGGACAGGTTGGCACGGCGGCTGATCACGGTCTGCGCGGCGCCGATCATGTCGGCGCTGGCCACGATCGGGTCGATGCCGTTCCACGGCGCCGAGCCATGCGTCTGGCGGCCGATCATCTTGATCGCAAACCGGTCCGAGGCCGCCATCAGCGGGCCGCTGCGCACCGCGATCTTGCCGGCCTGCACGCTGGAGAACACATGCAGGCCGAACACCGCCTGTGGCTTGAAGTCGGCGAACAGGCCTTCCTTGAGCATCAGCGAGGCGCCGCCCTCCTCGTTGCCGGGCGCGCCCTCTTCGGAGGGCTGGAAGATCAGCATCACTTCGCCGGGCAGCTGCTCGCGCATGCCGACCAGCGCTTCGGCCACTCCGAGCAGGATCGCGGTGTGGGCGTCGTGGCCGCAGGCGTGCATCACCCCGACCTGCTCGCCGCGGTACTCGGCGGTGACCTTGGAGGCATACGGCAGGCCGGTCTGCTCCTTGACCGGCAAGGCATCCATGTCCGCGCGCAAGGCGATCTTCGGACCCGGCTTGCCGCCCTTGATGATGGCCACCACGCCGTGATGGGCGATGCCGGTACGCGGCTTGAGGCCGAGCTTGCGCAGCTGCGCGGCCACGGTGGCGGCGGTGCGCTCCTCGCGGTTGGACAGCTCCGGGTGCTGGTGGAAGTCGCGGCGCCACTGCACCAGCTTGCTCTGCAACGGCGCGGCGGCGGCCTGGACGTCGGGCCGGGGCGCGGCCTGGGCGGCGGCCAGGGTGGGCAGGGCGAGCAGCAACGCGCTGGTCAGCAGGCGGGAGTGGCGCATCAGCAATCCTCTAAAGATGGTTGCTTAATGTAGTGCAGGTGCACGCTCGGTGGGCTGCAGTGGGGCTCGATTCAGTCCTGCGGTCAACCACATCGGCCCTGACGCGTTGCCGCTGCATTGCATCTGTGAACGCTGCAGTCGTTTCGTCCGGCGGGCCGTTACTTCAGTAACGCTCAATTGCCTGATCGCAACGATATGCTTCGCACAGCCGCCCTACGGTCGCACCAGCGCCCGGCCCGCCCTCAGGAGTTGTCGCATGTCGCGTTTTTGGAAGATCACACTGCTGGTCGTAGCGGTGCTCGTCGTGGTGTTCGTCGCAATGCGGATGTTCGGTGGGGGCAACCACGGCAAGCGGGCGGACGCGCCGGACGGCAATGGCACCGAGAACAGCGGCCCGGTACCGGTCACGGTCGTGGCCGCCACCACCCAGGATGTGCCGGTCTACGCCAGCGCGCTGGGCACGGTGACCGCGCTCAATACCGTCACGGTCAGCCCGCAGGTCGGCGGCCAGCTGATGAGCCTGAATTTCAAGGAGGGCCAGGAAGTGAAGAAGGGCGAGCTGCTGGCGCAGATCGACCCGCGCACCCTGCAGGCCAGCTACGACCAGGCACTGGCGGCCAAGCGCCAGAACCAGGCACTGCTGGCGACCTCGCGGGTGAACTACCAGCGCTCCAACGACCCGGCCTACAAGCAGTACGTCTCGCGCACAGACCTGGATACTCAGCGTAACCAGGTAGCGCAGTACGAGGCGGCGGTATCGGCCAACGATGCACAGATGCGCTCGGCGCAGGTGCAGTTGCAGTTCACCCGCGTGACCGCGCCGATCGACGGCATCGCCGGCATCCGCGGCGTGGACGTGGGCAATATCGTCAGCGCCAGTTCCACCATCGTCACCCTGACCCAGATCCGCCCGATCTACGTGTCCTTCAACCTGCCCGAGCGCGAGTTGCAGGCGGTGCGCAGCGGCCAGGCGGCCGCCCCGCTGGACGTGGCGGCGCTGGACCGCGGCGATGCGCACGTGATCAGCGGCGACGGCAAGCTGGAGGTGATCGACAACCGCATCGCCGCCGACAGCGGCACCTTCGGTGCGCGTGCGATCTTCGCCAACACCGACAATGCCTTGTGGCCGGGCCAGTTCGTCAACGTGCGCCTGCAGCTGCGCACCATCTCCGGCGGCACCGTGGTGCCGACCCAGGCCGTGCAGCGCGGCCCGGACGGCGATTACGTCTACGTGGTCGGCAACGACAACACCGCGCAGATGCGCACCGTGGTGCAGGGCGTGGAAGTGGACGACAGCCATGTGCAGGTCACCAAGGGGCTCAAGCCAGGCGAGCGCGTGGTGACCGAAGGCCAGTTCCGGCTCAAGCCGGGCAGCAAGGTCAGCGCACTCAAGCCGGGCGAGACCCCGCCGGAGCCGACCGAGGCCGAACTCAAGGCCGCGCAGGACAAGAGCCGTGGCGGCGCCGGCGGCCGACGTGGCGGCGGCGGTCCGCGCTAACTCGCGAGCACCGGCGACGGGCCTTCCGTCGCCGGTGTGCATCGGCGCTGCGCGCGCCGGCATCGATTGACGTCTTCAGCAAGGACACCCCCCGTGGGCTTTTCGACCATCTTCATCCGCCGTCCCATCGCCACCTCGTTGTTGATGGCGGGCATCCTGCTGCTGGGCATCCTGGGCTACCGGCAATTGCCGGTCTCGGCGCTGCCGGAGATCGACGCGCCCAGCTTGGTGGTCACCACCCAGTATCCCGGCGCCAACGCGACCACCATGGCCTCGCTGGTGACCACGCCGCTGGAGCGCCAGTTCGGGCAGATCTCCGGGCTGCAGATGATGACCTCCGATTCGTCGGCAGGCCTGTCCACGATCATCCTGCAGTTCTCGATGGACCGCGACATCGACATCGCCGCGCAGGATGTGCAGGCGGCGATCCGTCAGGCCACCCTGCCCTCGTCGCTGCCGTATCAACCGGTCTACAACCGGGTCAATCCGGCCGACGCGGCGATCCTGACCCTCAAGCTCACCTCCGACTCGCTGCCGCTGCGCGAGGTCAACCGCTATGCCGATGCGATCCTGGCCCAGCGCCTGTCGCAGGTGCCGGGCGTGGGCCTGGTGTCGATCGCCGGCAATGTGCGGCCTGCGGTGCGCATCCAGGTCAACCCGGCGCAGCTGTCGAACATGGGCCTGACCATGGAATCGCTGCGCAGCGCGCTGACCCAGACCAACGTCAGCGCGCCCAAGGGCTCGCTCAACGGCAAGACCCAGTCCTACAGCATCGGCACCAACGACCAGCTCACCGACGCGGCGCAGTACCGCGAGACCATCATCAGCTACAGCAACGGCCGCCCGGTGCGGCTGGCCGATGTGGCCAAGGTGGTCGACGGGGTGGAGAACGACCAGCTCGCCGCCTGGGCCGACGGCAAGCCGGCGGTGCTGCTGGAAATCCGCCGCCAGCCCGGCGCCAACATCGTGCAGACGGTGGAGCAGATCCGCAGCATCCTGCCGCAGCTGCAGGCGGTGCTGCCGGCCGACGTGCACCTGGAGGTGTTCTCCGACCGCACCGAAACCATCCGCGCCTCGGTGCACGAGGTCAAGTTCACCCTGGTGCTGACCATCGCGCTGGTGGTGGCGGTGATCTTCGTGTTCCTGCGCCGGTTGTGGGCCACCATCATTCCCTCGGTGGCGGTGCCGCTGTCGCTGGCCGGCACCTTCGGGGTGATGGCGTTTGCCGGCATGTCGCTGGACAACCTGTCGCTGATGGCGCTGGTGGTGGCGACCGGGTTCGTGGTCGACGATGCGATCGTGATGATCGAAAACATCGTGCGCTACATCGAACAGGGCAAGAGCGGGCCGGAAGCGGCCGAGATCGGCGCCAAGCAGATCGGCTTCACCGTG
Source organism: Xanthomonas sp. WHRI 6108 (assembly GCF_040202385.2). Lineage (NCBI taxonomy): Bacteria > Pseudomonadati > Pseudomonadota > Gammaproteobacteria > Lysobacterales > Lysobacteraceae > Xanthomonas > Xanthomonas sp. WHRI 6108. The sequence continues at coordinate 4,226,502 of NZ_CP168198.1, forward strand.
CTGTCGCTGACCGTGTCGCTGGTGGCGGTGTTCCTGCCGCTGCTGCTGATGCCGGGCGTGACCGGGCGCCTGTTCCATGAGTTTGCGTGGGTGCTGTCGATTGCGGTGGTGATCTCGATGCTGGTGTCGCTGACGCTGACGCCGATGATGTGCGCCTACCTGCTCAAGCCCGACGCCCTGCCCGAAGGCGAGGACGCGCACGAACGCGCCGCGGCCGCCGGCAAGACCAACCTGTGGACGCGCACCGTGGGCGCCTACGAGCGCAGCCTGGACTGGGTGCTGGCGCACCAGCCGCTGACCCTGGCGGTGGCGATCGGCGCGGTGGCGCTGACCGTGGTGCTGTACATGGCGATCCCCAAGGGCCTGCTGCCCGAGCAGGACACCGGCCTGATCACCGGCGTGGTGCAGGCCGACCAGAACGTGGCGTTCCCGCAGATGGAGCAGCGCACCCAGGCGGTGGCCGCGGCGCTGCAGAAAGACCCCGCCGTGACCGGCGTGGCCGCCTTCATCGGCGCCGGCACCATGAACCCGACCATCAACCAGGGCCAGTTGTCGATCGTGCTGAAGACGCGCGGCGACCGCGAGGGCCTGGACGAGGTGCTGCCGCGCCTGCAAAAGGCGGTGGCCGGCATTCCCGGCGTGGCACTGTTCCTCAAGCCGGTGCAGGACGTCACCCTGGACACCCGCGTGGCCGCCACCGAGTACCAGTATTCGATGTCGGATGTGGACAGCAGCGAGCTGGCCACCTGGGCCGGGCGCATGACCGAGGCGATGCGCAAGCTGCCCGAGCTGGCCGACGTGGACAACAACCTGGCCAACCAGGGCCGGGCGCTGGAGCTGAGCATCGATCGCGACAAGGCCAGCATGCTCGGCGTGCCGATGCAGACCATCGACGACACGCTGTACGACGCCTTCGGCCAACGCCAGATCTCCACCATCTTCACCGAGCTCAATCAGTACCGGGTGGTGCTGGAAGTGGCGCCGGAATTCCGCAGCAGCACCGCCTTGATGAACCAGCTGGCGGTGGCCAGCAACGGCAGCGGCGCGTTGACCGGCACCAATGCCACCAGCTTCGGCCAGCTGACCTCGTCCAACTCCTCCACCGCCACCGGCGTGGGCGCGCAGAACACCGGCATCGTGGTCGGCGCTGGCAGCATCATTCCGCTGGCCGCACTGGCCGAGGCCAAGGTCACCAACACGCCGTTGGTGGTCAGCCACCAGCAACAGCTGCCGGCGGTCACGATCTCGTTCAATCTGGCCCCGGGCCATTCGTTGTCGCAGGCGGTGGAGGCGATCGAGCAGGCGCGCCAGGATTTGAAGATCCCCACCCAGGTGCATGCGGCGTTCGTCGGCAAGGCGGCCGAATTCACCGGCAGCCAGACCGATATCGTATGGCTGCTGCTGGCCTCGATCGTGGTGATCTACATCGTGCTGGGCGTGCTCTACGAGAGCTACATCCACCCGCTGACGATCATCTCCACGCTGCCGCCGGCCGGCGTCGGCGCGCTGCTGGCGCTGATGATGTGCGGGTTGAGCCTGTCGGTGGACGGCATCGTCGGCATCGTGTTGCTGATCGGCATCGTCAAGAAGAATGCGATCATGATGATCGACTTCGCCATCGACGCCCGCCGCGACGGCGCCAACGCGCACGAGGCGATCCGGCGCGCCTGCCTGCTGCGTTTCCGCCCGATCATGATGACCACCGCCGCCGCGATGCTGGGCGCGCTGCCGCTGGCGCTGGGCACCGGCATCGGCTCGGAACTGCGGCGGCCGCTCGGCATCGCCATCGTCGGCGGCCTGCTGCTGTCGCAGCTGGTGACGCTGTACACCACGCCGGTGATCTACCTGTACATGGAACGTGCCGGCGAGCGGCTGCGTGACTGGCGCGCGCGGCGTGCAGCCCGCCGCGACGGCGTGCCCCCGGCCTCCCCCTCGGAGCGCCCGGCATGATGACCGATGGCGTCATCGCTGATCGGTCTGCCTGCCCACGGCACCGCCTTCCCGCACGCGCGTATGGCAACTGCGCTGGCTGTTGCCTTTCCCGATTCCCGAATCCCGAATCCCGATTCCCGGCAGTCACCCCATGAACATCTCCGCGCCCTTCATCAAGCGCCCGATCGGCACCGCGCTGCTGGCGATCGGTTTGTTCGTGATCGGATTGATGTGCTACCTGCGGCTGGGCGTGGCGGCGTTGCCGAACATCCAGATTCCGGTGATCTTCGTGCACGCCACGCAGTCCGGCGCCGATGCCAGCACCATGGCCTCCACCGTCACCGCACCGCTGGAACGCCACCTGGGCCAGCTGCCCGGCATCGACCGCATGCGCTCCTCCAGTTCGGAGAGCAGCAGCCTGGTGGTGCTGGTGTTCCAGAGCAATCGCAACATCGATTCGGCCGCGCAGGATGTGCAGACGGCGATCAACTCCTCGCAATCGGACCTGCCGTCCGGGCTCGGCACGCCGATCTATTCGAAAGCCAATCCGAACGACGACCCGGTCATCGCCATCGCGCTGACCTCGGACACGCAATCGGCCGATGAGCTCTACAACGTTGCCGACTCGCTGCTGGCGCAACGGCTGCGCCAGATCACCGGCATCAGTTCGGTCGACATCGCCGGCGCCTCCACGCCGGCGGTCCGCGTGGATGTGGATCTGCGCGCGCTCAACGCGCTGGGCCTGACCCCGGACGATCTGCGCAATGCGGTGCGCGCGGCCAACGTCACCTCGCCGACCGGATTCCTGTCCGACGGCAACACCACCATGGCGATCGTGGCCAACGATTCGGTATCCAAGGCCGCCGATTTCGCCCAGCTGGCGATCTCCACCCAGTCCAACGGGCGCATCGTGCGGCTGGGCGACGTGGCCACCGTCTACGACGGCCAGCAGGATGCCTATCAAGCAGCCTGGTTCGACGGCAAACCGGCGGTGGTGATGTATGCCTTCACCCGCGCCGGCGCCAACATCGTCGAAACCGTGGACCAGGTGAAGGCGCAGATTCCCGAGCTACGCGCCTACCTGCAGCCCGGCACCAAGCTGACGCCCTACTTCGACCGCACCCCGACCATCCGCGCCTCGCTGCACGAGGTGCAGGCCACGCTGCTGATCAGCCTGGCGATGGTGGTCCTGACCATGGCGCTGTTCCTGCGCCGCCTGGCGCCGACGCTGATCGCGGCGGTCACCGTGCCGCTGTCGCTGGCCGGCTCGGCGCTGGTGATGTACATGCTGGGCTTCACCTTGAACAACCTCAGCCTGCTGGCGCTGGTGATCGCCATTGGCTTTGTGGTCGACGATGCGATCGTGGTGATCGAAAACATCATGCGTCATCTGGACGAAGGCATGCCGCGTCTGGATGCCGCACTGGCCGGTGCGCGCGAGATCGGCTTCACCATCGTGTCGATCACCGCCTCGCTGGTGGCGGTGTTCATTCCGATGCTGTTTGCCAGCGGCATGATCGGCGCGTTCTTCCGCGAGTTCACCGTGACCCTGGTGGCGGCGATCGTGGTGTCGATGCTGGTGTCGCTGACCTTGACGCCGGCGCTGTGCAGCCGCTTTCTGTCCGCACACACCGAACCGGAAAAACCCAGCCGTTTCGGCGCCTGGCTGGATCGCATGCACGAGCGCATGCTCGCGGTGTACACGGTGGCGCTGGATTTCTCGCTGCGGCACGCCTTGCTGCTGTCGCTGACGCCGCTGCTGTTGATCGCCGCCACCGTCTTTCTCGGCGGCGCAGTCAAGAAGGGCTCGTTCCCGGCGCAGGACACCGGCCTGATCTGGGGCCGCGCCAATTCCAGCGCCACGGTGTCGTTTGCCGACATGGTCAGCCGCCAGCGCCGCATCACCGACATGCTGATGGCCGACCCGGCGGTGAAGACCGTCGGCGCGCGGCTGGGCTCCGGCCGGCAGGGTTCCAGCGCCTCGTTCAATATCGAATTGAAGAAGCGCGACGAAGGCCGCCGCGACACCACCGCGCAGGTAGTCGCACGCCTGAGCGCCAAGGCCGACCGCTACCCGGATCTGGATCTGCGCCTGCGCGCGATCCAGGACCTGCCCAGCGACGGCGGTGGCGGCACCAGCCAGGGTGCGCAGTACCGCGTTTCGCTGCAGGGCAACGACCTGGCGCAGCTGCAGGAATGGCTGCCCAAGCTGCAGGCGGCGTTGAAGAAGAATCCGCGCCTGCGCGATGTCGGCACCGACGTGGATACATCGGGTCTGCGCCAGAACATCGTGATCGACCGCGCCAAGGCCGCGCGCCTGGGCATTTCGGTCGGTGCCATCGATGGCGCACTGTATGGCGCCTTCGGCCAGCGCTCCATTTCCACCATCTATTCGGATCTCAACCAGTACAGCGTGGTGGTCAATGCACTGCCCTCGCAAACGGCAACGCCCAAGGCGCTGGACCAGGTCTTCGTGCCCAACCGCGCCGGCCTGATGGTGCCGATCACCTCCGTCGCCACCCAGGTGCCCGGGCTGGCGCCGCCGCAGATCGTCCACGAAAACCAGTACACCACGATGGATCTGAGCTACAACCTCGCACCGGGCGTGAGCACCGGCGAGGCGGACCTGATCATCAAGTCCACCGTGGAAGGCTTGCGCATGCCCGACGGCATCCGCCTCAGCGGCGACGACAGCTTCAACGTGCAACTCAGCCCCAACTCGATGGGCGTGTTGCTGCTGGCCGCGGTGCTCACCGTCTACATCGTGCTGGGCATGCTCTACGAGAGCCTGATCCATCCGGTGACCATCCTGTCGACGCTGCCGGCCGCCGGCGTCGGCGCGCTTCTGGCGTTGTTCCTCACCAACACCGAGTTGTCGGTGATCTCGATGATCGCGCTGGTGCTGCTGATCGGCATCGTCAAGAAGAACGCGATCATGATGATCGACTTCGCGCTGGTGGCGCAGCGCGTGCACGGCATGGATGCGCGCGCGGCCGCACGCGAGGCCTCGATCGTGCGCTTCCGCCCGATCATGATGACCACGATGGTGGCGATCCTGGCCGCGGTGCCGCTGGCGGTGGGCCTGGGCGAAGGCTCCGAACTGCGCCGCCCGCTGGGCATCGCGATGATCGGCGGGCTGATCTTCTCGCAGAGCCTGACCCTGCTCAGCACGCCGGCGCTGTACGTGATCTTCTCCTGCCTGAGCGAACGCTGGAAGGCGCGTCGCGCACGTGCGCGTGCACGCCGGGCAGAGCGCGCGGCGGCACGGCGCCCGGCGTCGGCGCACTGAGGCGAAGCAGCACACGCGCCGGTCCGCACGGACCGACGCGTGCCGGCCGGCATGGCGGTTGGCCATCATCTCTCACCGTCGCTTGCCGATTGCTGGCATGACGCCGGGGCATCGCTGCTGGCAGTGCATTCAAACGCGGCACAGTGATGCGAGCTGCAAATGCACGCTCGCCTTACTTGCTTTTGGCCAGAGCCCAAGTGCTTGACCGCATCCAGACGACACTGCGACCGGAAGTTCGGCTGCCTTGACGTGTTGGACAGCATGGATGGATCAGTTGTCGCGCGGCAGGGCTGCAGCTTGGTTGCAGGGCCCTTGCCCGCCTACCATCGCAGGACACGCCGCAAGTACGTCCGTGTAGGCGCTTACGCGGCATCCATGCCGCGTAAGGTCTCGCGACGATAGGCGGGCAATGACCTGTCGAGATGGTCGGTGTGCAAGATGCAAACCGTGCGTTACATACGTTGTTCGGGCGACGGCGCGCCCTGACCGCTACACCAGCAACGCCTGCAGCGACGCCCGCTCCAGCTGCGCGTACAACGCGCACTCATCCTGCACCTGCGCACCCAGCGCCTGTTCGAAACTGCGCTTGCTCGAATGGGCGGCATAGGCGCGTTGTTCGGCGCCACCGAGATTGGACTGGAAGATGCCGGCCGCACTCACCGGCAGGAAATCTTCATAGATGATCGGATCGGCACTGAGCAGACCGAGCGCAATCGCGGTTTCTGCCGGCATCGCCGCCACCTGCGCGGGGTCGGCACGTCCGGCCTCGGTCAGCGCATAGCGGAAATAGCCCAGACCTTCCTGACGCAGCACGGCTTCGTCGTCGGGAAACGCCACGAACGCGGTCTGCAGCCGCGTGGCGTAATCGGTACCGGTGCTGCCCGCGCCATCGCTGTCGCGTGCCTGCGCCAGCAGCGCGTCGTACAGCGCGCGGCCCTTGGGCGTCAGCGCGAGCCCGCGTTGTTCGATCTCGCCGAAGCGCGCGGTGTGCGTGCCGTGCTCGGCCTGCCCGCTGTCGCCGACAAAGCGCACCGGCTCCTCCAGTGCCTTGAAACTGGTCTGGCGCAGCAGGATCGGCACCCGCCGACGCGGCGGCCCTTCGATCACCGCCTTGGCGTCGATGCCGGCGCGCTGCATCTGCGCCTGCGCCGCATCGATATCCAGCGTGCGTGGCGTCAGGTGGTTGATATGCGGCCCGTGGAAGCTCACCACGTCGGCGATCAGCTTGTGCGCTTCGCTCAGCGCGCGGTAGGTCGGCAGCGACACCGTGGCATCGCCATGCCAACGGAAGGTTTCCAGCGCTTCGTCCACGAACTGCTGCGCCTGCGCCGCCTCCAGCCCGCCGTGGCGCTCGTGCTGCTCGATCAGCTCCAGCGCGGCGGCGGTGAAGATCTGCCGCTGCTCCAGGATCTGCGCCGCCTGCGCCCGCAGCGCGGCGTCTTCGATCAACTCCAGCCGCAGCAACGAGGTGAACACGCGGAACGGATTGACCGACAGCGCCGCCTCATCGATCGGGCGGAACGCAGTGGAATGCACCGGCACACCGGCCACCGACAAATCGTAATAGCCCACCGGATGCATGCCCATCACCGCAAACAGCCGCCGCAACGTGGCCAGTTCCTGCGCCGTGCCGACCCGGATGGCGCCATGCCGTTCCAGATCCAGCCGCGCGCGCTCGTCGTTGCGTTGCAGGCGCGCGGCCAGGGCGGGATCGGCACTCAGGGTGTCGGCGTTGACCTGCGCCACCAGCGTCATCAGGTCGCCGTACAACGGCACCTCGGCGCGATACATGTCCGACATCGCCTGCGCGAACAGGCTGCGGATGTGATCGGGGGAGACAAACACGGTATCGCGCATGGGCTGGTCTTGGCAGGGCCGGCCAACGCCGGCGTTGCGGCATTCTCGCCGACCGCGCCCTGCGGCGGCCAGCTGCACGGCAGCATGCCGGCGCCTGTGTTGGCGCGCAGACAGGCGCGCAGCCGATCGGTCACCTCTAGGCTTGCCGCTGCGCAGGTTCCCACCAGGCGTGAAACGCATCGAGTGGCGGCTGGCGATCCGTGGCGAGCGGTCGTCCGCTGGATGCGGATGGTGGGCAAGCTCGGAACCGCAGCGCACGGCGTGGTCCATGTCGGTTTTAATGCCGGCTGCGCCCGTGTGGCCGGAAGCGCAGTCATCTTGTGGGTCGCTCCGAGGATGGCTAACAAGCGAGAGGGGCCGCCAGCCTCGTCCAGGCTCAGGCCGACCCGGCACGCATCGAACGGCTGGCACGGCTCCGGTGCCACTACTGCAGCGAGTTGACGCCGAATAGCACGCTGCCGCACCGGTAGCCGACACCACCTTGAGCCGGCAGCCGCCGGATGTACGTGGACGGCGCGCAGGAAACGCAGCGTACGAGTGGTACACGCCGGTTCCGAGCACGGCCGCACCCGCCTGGCGGCTACGCCGTCGGTTTGCCAGCCGCTTTAAAGCCCGGCCTGCGCCGCTGCCTCGGCCGCCTCGCTGGCCTGGCGCGCGGCTTCCAGCCGTTGCGCGTGATCGCCGAGCTGGCGGCGCAGCAGCGCGTCCAGGGTGATCGGACGTTCCCAGCGGTCGTAACTGGCGACGATGGCGTGCCGCAGCGCGCGCATATGCACGGTCTCCGGCGTGACCGACAGCCGCGCGATCACGCCCTCCCAGCCGTCATGATGGTCGCGGCTGTAGGCGCGCACGGTGTCGCGGCAGGACAACTGCAGCGTCTGCGCCCAGAAACAGGCGAAATAGATGTCGCCGGCGTGCCAGCCATGCACCTGCAACAACGCCTGCACATAGCCGCGCGGGGTGCCGGTGTAGCGCGCAACTTCGCCGATGAAGCTGTCCGGGTAGCGCTGTGCGTAGCTGCCCATGTCGGCCAGATGCTGATCCACCCAGGCATCGCCGGTGCCTGGCGTCACTGCCGGCGCAGCAGCCGGTGCCGCAGCGGCAGGCGCAGGCGCCGTCTGCGCAACTGCCAGCATCGGCAGCAGCAGCGCACTCAGCAGCGGCAGGGATCGCAACGGCGAGGTAAGCAATGAAGGCATGCGCCGATGATGCCGCATGCCCGCGTCGCTGTCAGGCCGAGCGCTTGCGCCACCGACACAGGCGGCGCGCCGTCAGCGCGCCAGCCGTATGGGATGCCCCGAGTCGGAACGGATGCATGACGCCGGACCGCCACGAGCATTCGCATGTGTGGCGCGCACACAGCGGCGCCGGCCGCGCTCAGCGCAGATCGTAAAAGCCGCCGTAGTGCACTTCGCGGCAGCCGCTGAGATCGCAGGCACCCACATAGCCCGGGCCGATGTAACGCTGCCGCGCATCGCGATTGTGCGGGCTGCTGTAAGGGTCCGGGCCGTACAGACCATTGCCGTAATAGATCTGGCCGTAGGGGCGGTTGCGCGACGCGCCTAACCGCAGCCCGGCGCCATACCCGAGGTATCCGCGGGCGTCGCCGCCGTATGGGCCGTAGCGCTCGCCCGAATATCCGTCGGCAGCAAATACGCTGCTGCGCTCACGCCGGTCCGGCCGGGTCTGCAAGGTCGCAATGCTCTGGCCCTGGGCATCCACATAGCCCTGCTCGCGGTCGAAGCGCACCATGCGGAAATACACCAGCTCTCCCGCGTCCCGACGCGTACGCAGGCGGACATAGTTGCCGCCATCGTCGTAGTAAGGCTGACCGTCGCGAAAGATCACTTCGCTCGGGTTGATGACTTCTTCTTCGAGCTCGGCAGCCGTCAGTGACGGCACGCCGCCTGACAGAGCCAGCAATACGGTCAGGCTGACACGGCAGGTAAACGACAACATGCGCATCGGTGATCCCTCCTAGTCGGCCAGGCATTCGCGCCTGACCGGAAACGTCCTGTTGCTGGGCGCCGCTGGTTGCGCCGGCAGATCCAGGTCGCGGCGCTGGCCGCGACGGAAGTCAGCTTAGCGCGTGCTGCCGGGCCACTGCATCCAGCGCATGCACTGCCGCCGGCCAGCCGGCAGCGTCGGGCACTTCGCGCATGCGTGGCTCGTCGGCGGCCACGCCATGCTCCTGCTCGTGCGCCCAGGTCACCGCGTACGGGGTGTAGATCCCCCAGCCGCCGATGGCCAGCACCGGCTCCACGTCCGAGCGCAAGGAATTGCCGATCATCACAAAGCGCTGCGCCGGCAGGTCGAACTCGCCCAGCACGCGCGCATAGGTCTGGGGATCCTTTTCGGACACCACCTCCACGCGCGGAAACAGATCGGCCAGACCGGATTGCTCGATCTTCTGCTCCTGATGGAACAGGTCGCCCTTGGTGATCAGCACCACCGCATAGTCGGCGGCAATTGCGCTGACCGCCTCACGCACGCCGGCAATCACCTCCACCGGATGCTGCAGCGTGGCACGGCCGATCTCGACGATGCGCTGGATGTCGCGTGCGGCGATGCGCGCCTGCGTCAGTTCGATCGCCGTCTCGATCATCGACAGCGTCATGCCCTTGGCGCCATAGCCGAATACCTTGAGATTGCGCCGCTCCACCGCCAGCAGGTGCTGCTGCATGCGGCTGTCGCCCAGATCCAGGTAATCGGCCAGGATCGCTTCGAAATCCGCTTCGGCAGTGCGGTAATAGTCCTCGCTTTTCCAGAGGGTATCGTCGCCGTCGAAGCCGACCAGTTGGATCGCCTGGCCGTCGCGCTGTGCAGAAGAGGTCATCGCGCCAGTTTAGCAGCGCACTGGAGCGCTGCCGCGGTCAATCCCCCGCGGCGTCGCCTGGACCGGGCTGGTAGCTGGCGAATTCGTCGCGCGACAGGCGCCCATCACCATTGCTGTCGAAGCCGGCAAAATTCTCGCGCAGGACGGGGTCGGCGCCGGCTTCGGCTACCGTCAATGAACCGTCGGCGTCGCTGTCCAGGCTGCGGAAGGTCCGTGGCGCCAACGTGCCGGCCTGCGGCGCCAGTGCGGCCTCCGCACCGCCTTTGGCAGCCGATGGCGCTGCAGCATCGACCGGAAGTAAGGGTGTTGTGGCAGGCGGTGGTGGGTCGATCGGCAACGGCGCCATTGTCGGTGTTGCCGGCCCTGTGGTGGAGGTCGCACGCGACGGGTTGGCTGGTGGCAACTCCGGCGGCGCCGCGAGCGCCCACAGTGGACTCGACAGGCCGACCAGCATGGCGATACGCAGCAGCATGAGAGTGTGCCGAAGGGACGAGCGGGCAATCTAGCGCGGTGCACGTAAAGAAAACGGGAGCGACCCTGGCAGATCGCTCCCGCGTGTCCATCCTGTTACGTGGTCATGCTGCTACTTGCCGATCACGGGCATCCACGAAGCGATGCCACGGATCAAACGACAACAACTGCTCAAATGACTGCAATTGCGAAAGCTGCCTCCTGATGTCGAAAAAACACGTCAGCAAACGAACTCACTACCTTGCGACCTACTACCTCAGTTGCCTTGCGACCCACTTCCCGCTGCGCCGCCCTGCTGCTTGGCGACAAACGCCTTGTATTCGTCCGGGGTCAGCTTGCCGTTCTTGTCGGAATCGGCGTCATTGAAGATCTGCGCGAGCCCGGCATTGACCTGGGCCTCCTGTGTGCTGATGGCGCCGTCGCTATCGGTGTCGACGCTCGCCCAGGTCTGCCCGCCGCCGGACTGCGCAGGCTGTGCCGCGCTCGTGGCAGAGCTTCCCGACTGGGCCGACGTCGCGGCGGCATCCTGCTGCGTACTCTGCGCCATCGCCGGCAGCGCCAGGGCGGCGGCAAGAGCGGCGGTGGCGGCGAGCAGCGAGGTGCGGTTGCGATTCTTCATTGGGTGGTCTCCTTGGCTTGGGAATGCGCGGTGTCGCCGCACATGGCCCCACCTTACCCGGCCCGAATGAACGCAAAACCCGCCGCAATTTCCCGCAAAACATCCTCTTAACCACGCGTCGGACGTTTGCGCCTAGCCATCTGTTAGACATCGGTGAGCCAAACAGAAGCAGCTCATTCAATCCATCGAAATATGCGAACCGTGCCGCATTTCATAACGTAAATTTACGCATTCGGTGCCTCGTCATCCCAGCTTCCGGAGCTGAACAGTTTCCAACCCAGTGCCACACCGGCAATCGCTCCGGCCACTTCCAGGATCACTCGCGATCCCAATTCGTTGGGATCGTGGATCTTGGCCAATGCCAGGCGCGCGTACAGCGGCGACTCCAGCCGCACGATGCTGGTGTAGACGAGATTCCAGATGTCGTAGCCGCCGCCAATGGCGACCGCGAGCAGACAGGCAATACCCAGCGTGTGCCCATAGGTGAAGTGCAGACGCCGGCCGATGTGCTCGACCCCAGCGAAGACCAGTACGCCCAGCACCAACGCGATCAGGCCAGCCTCCAGCGAACCGAGCAGACCGAAGTGCAGAGGCAGATTCATCGTGACCATCCAGGCAGCAGGCGCATCAGTCTAGCGGTTGCGGGTGATGGATCCCGGCCCAAGCAGCAAGCGCGAGCGCTTACGCGAACGCGGACCGGCCGGGCGCTACGAGTGCCCGATGCTGCGGCACGCCGCGCTCACGCATCGTCCTGCCCGCGCGCACTGACCTGCGCCTCGCCTTCCTCATCCCACTGCACGCTGACCGAGATCGGCTTGCAGCACACCTGGCAATCTTCGATGTAGTGCTGGTCGCCGCCGGTCAGATCCAGCGTCAGGGTGATCCACTCCCCGCAATACGGGCAGGCGATATCGATAAAACGTTCCGGGTCGGACATGGCAATTCCTTGCAGCAATTTGGGGTGATGCACAACATGGACAGGCCGGTGGCCGAGTCACCGCCTGCGGCGCGGTTGCTCAGTTGACCGGCACATCGAACGCGGTATCCGGCATCGGCTCGGGGCGGAAGGTGAAATGCCACCACTCCATCGGATAGTTGGCAAATCCCTCCGCCGCCATGGCACGCAACAGCTGCTGGCGGTGGGCACGCTGGGCGGGGCTGATGTCGCGCGCATCGGTATGCGCACGCGCATCGAAGAAATCGAAGTCGGTGCCCATCGCCACCGGCTGGCATGGGCCCTGCCGGCAATCGAGCAGGCCCAGGTCCAGCGTTGCGCCACGGCTATGCCCCGAAGTCTCGGCAATGTAGTCGCCCAACAGCGCGCGCTTGTCCACACGGGGGTAGTACTGCGCCTTGGTCGACTGATCCTGCAGATCCGCAGCCCAGGCCACGAACGCCTGCACCGCCCGCACCGGCCGGTAGCAGTCGAACACCTGCAGTCGATATCCCTGGGCCTTGAGGGACCGCGCCACCCGTGCCAGCGCCTCCGCCGCCGGACGCAACAGATAGCACGTGGGCGCCTCATACCCCGGCACCACGCGCCCGGTGAAGTTGTTGCTGCCCGCATAACGCATGTCCACCGCAATCTCCGGCGCAAGGCCCTGCACATTGACCAGACCGGCTTGTGCGGCGGTTGTTGCCGGCGAGAGGATGGGAGCCGCTTGCACGTTGAGGCCTGCGCACAGAAGAACCAGCGCAGACACCTGCCACCCGATGCGCTGCAGGGTGCATGCGACGTGGTGCCATACGAGATTTACCGGGGATCGTGCTTGCGTCATGCGCCAAGCATAAGCCACCACAAGCAGGCTGCCTGCACAGAAGCGCTCGAACAGGCAAAGCACGTGGCTCGCTTGACGAACAACGGCTCGGGACCGACAGACCGGATCGCGGCGCTCGCCATCCGCACATCGACGCACTATCCCCGCTCCTGCGCAATCGCCAGTCCGGTCGAATGCCGGACTGGCGATTGCTGTCGCACAGATTCGTAACCTGACGAGAGGTGCCTAGCGTGCAGGACCCGATTGCGTCTGCGCGGTCTGCGTGCGCTGCTGATCCTCCTGGTTCTGCCGCTGCGTCTCGGCTGTGAGCTGTTGCTGACTCTGCTCCAGCGGCACCGATGCGGCCTGCTGCTTGTCCACGTAGGCACGATTCACATCGAGCGGGTTGTTGGGATTGCGCTCTACCGCAATCAACCCCTTACCATTGGTGCTCGGCACCAATTCGTCGATACGCGACATCCCACTGACTTTGGCTTCGAAGGCGATTTGGCCAGCGGCACGCTGCATTTCGTCGCGACTATTGAAGCCGCCGTTCGGCCCATGCTTCTGAAGATGGTCCATTGCCTGCTTGAGCAAAGGATCTACTGGACGTTGCGCTTCGACAGCGGCGGAAGCGGGGAGCTTGGCCTCGCCACTATTCTTGACCTGGCCCTGTTGCTTGCCGAGTGCTTCGAGCGTGGCCTTATCGGCAATACCCGTCGGATCCATGCCCTTCTCGCGCTGCAGGTTTGCCACCACTTCCTTGGTCTTGTCGCCGTAATAGCCGGTACCGGACAGCAACTTGCCGCTGTTGTCCTGTATCCCGAGTTCGATCAGGGCCTGCTGCATCGCCTTTACATCCGCACCTTGCTCGCCCGGTCGCAACGATGTGCGCGTTGGATGGTCCTGATGCTGCGACTGTGTCTGTTGCCTGTCCTGCAGTAGCTCGCGCGCCTTGGCGAATGGATCGGACGCAAACAACCTGGCGTTCTGGTTGTCGGCCAGATACTTTTCCAAAGGCATCGTATTGACGCCCTTTGTGCCGCTGGACTGGCTGACCTGCAGCTCGCCGCTCTTGGGGTCGCGCACCACCATCAGGATGTGATCGATGCCCTTCCAGTGGTCATGCCCCGAATTCCGGCTGGCATCCACGCCAATGACCATGCCTTCCTTCAGCGCACCGGGCTTGAACACGTCCTGGCCTTGTAGCAACACGCCGGAATTGTCGAATGCCTTCTTGACGATGCCACCGGAGCCAGTCATTCCTTGCACCAGCATGTCCTGGCGGCCGAACACGTCGCGGCCGGCCTTCTGATTGATCTCCCGCATGGTGGCGTTCTGCAACTCAGAGACCCAGCCGGAGCAGTCGATGTAGCCCTGTTCCAGGTGCTTGCCGTCCACGCCGGGATGGTAGAGCCTGTGGCCCTTGATATTGATCGCGTACTTCACATCGTCGTACTTGACGCCCATCTCATACGCGGCGGTGAGCTTGATTGCGTCTTGACCGTCCTGCCCGGCCGCTGCAGCCGGATGCGACTGCACGCGGGCCGGCGCCACCGGCTGTTGGGACTTGCCCTCGGCAACCGGCTTGATGCCCTTTTCAGGGATGGCGATATGGTCGAACTTGGTGTCCCAGTACTTTAGAAAGGTCTTGGCCATGTCCTGATCGGACATCTTCTTGAACTCGGCCAGCGAGCTGCCGGTGTAAGCCTCGAACTGTTTGGCACCGGCCGCATCCTTTTCGCGCGGCACATTGTTGATGATGTTCGCGCGCGTGTCTCCGCGCGCGAAGCTGCCGTCGGCAACCGCCTTCTGGATCGACCGATAGCCGGCAGCGCCCTGCTGGTGCGCCATGTACATATCCAGCCCATCGGGCTGCGGCTTGCCGGACAGGTACGGACGATTGTCTTTATCGTGCTGGCGGGTCAGTGACCTCGCATTGTCCTGATATAACCGCGCCGCGGCATCGGTATTGGCCACCGCATCCAGTTCACGGCCGCTGATGCCGTAGGCCGCGGCGGTACCAGGAGTGAACTGGAACAAGCCCTTGGCGCTGTTCGGGCCACGGCTGGCCTGCTCGTCGAACCTGCCGCCGGTTTCGACATAAGCGAAACGCATGAAATCGTCGACTGGAATGTGGCGTTCCCTGGCCTCACGCTCGATGATGTCGAGGTTCTCGGCCTTCGTATAGTCGCGTGCCATCTCGTATTACTCCTTGAGGTTGATATACGGCGCTGGGCGCCGACAAGGTCAACCGAGCTCGTCCATGAGCTAATTGGTGTACGGTCAACAAGACTGTTCGGTGTTGCAAGTCGCGGGTTCTTGCTGCTGCCGAGGCGTCGCTCCGTGGAGCGGCGCACCGACCGATTCACTGGACTTCTTTCGGCAGGTACTGCCCGCTCGCCTGGTCGTATACGTAAATCACCGCATCGGATGCATCGAGCATGCGCACCTGGCCAGGGCCGGAAATAACCGTGCCCTGCAACGTCACGTGCATGGCCGGCATCCGCTCGCCGGGCACCGGCTGGAAGCTCAGCGTGCCGCGGCTGGAGACGTGAGGAACGCTGCCCTCTGCGTCGCTGCTGAGCTCGTTGTCCTCGCCGGCTGCAAGCGTTCCCCGGTAGACCCAGCCCTGGTAGCCGCCCAGGTCGTTCTTGTCCGGATCGAAGGTAAATAGCGCAAAGCCGAAGCTGGTGACGCCATTGCCGAAACTGGAGGTCGGCACTGCCAACAGCAAGTGACCGTTGTCCAGGATATGCCGCTGCGCCTTGCGCGTTTCGTCGACCGCGTCGGCGCGCTCGTCGCCGCCGAAGCGGCCGACGTACTGTTGCGCGTGGAATAGCCTCCACGGCCGCTCGCTGTCCGGCGCGGTCAGCAGAAACGTGGCCTGGCTGATCGACACGCCTTCGCCCGGATCCGGAAAGGTCTCGGCTTCGTCATTGCCGTACTTGTTGGGCGTGGCGTAGGCAAAACCGGTGTAGTAGTGCTTGCCGTCCAGATCGAAGTGCTGGCCGTGCCAGAAACTGGCAACAGCACCGTTATCGATCTCGTACGAGAGCGCGCCGTCCCCATCCATGCCGTAAATCAGGTACAGCACGCTGCCCGGGTAGGGCGGTGCCACCGTGACGGCAACTTGAGTGTCGTTGGACATGTGCAGAACATCCTGTATGTATTGAAGAAGCCGGAAACACAACCGCAATCCCGACACGCCATGCCGCGTTATCCGGCAAGCCGCCCTGCTACGCATAACGGACATGGCCCGACCCGCAGAGACGCAGCTGTCGCAGACGCGGCTTCGGACAGAACAACGGTGAGTGCGATCCGGCCCCAAGGCAGGGGCGGTGATGGCGATTCGCGCATGGCAAACCGCAAGCCGGCGATCCACTCCGGCATTTCGGGCGAGTGCAGCATCCATTGCCGCTCGCGAATGACTCGCCTGATCATCAGGCCCCGTGGGCGAATCTTATCCAGTTCCCGCCCCCGAAACCAGCTTGCTGTGCCGGCCAGTCCGCGTCACGTGCTGGCCCACAACAGACCGGCACGCGGGCAGGCTCAGCGATCCAGCGGCGGCGTGTACTGGTGCTTGGTGGCGTCGTAGGTATAGGTGACCACGTCGGCGGCGCCGAGGCTGCGGGCCTTGCCAGGGCCGGCAATGGCGGTGCCGCTCATGGCCACACGCAGGGTCGGCATCGATCCACTGCCGGGTTCGAAGCTCAGCGTGCCGGTGCTGGACGCGCACTTCATGGTGCCCTCATCGTCGCAGGCCGCGCTGTTGTCTTCGCCGGTGGCCACGGTGCCCAGGTAAACCCAGCCCTTGTAGTCGCCCATGTCGTTCTTGTTCGGATCGAAGGAAAACAACGCAAAACCCAAGCTACTGATGCCGTTGGCGAAGCGCGTGGTCGGCAGCGCCAGCACCAGGTGGCCATCCTTGGTCTCGGTGCGCTGCGGCTTGCGCGTCTGGTCCAGCGTGTCGGCCTTCTCGTTGCCGCCGAAATCGCCAGCCCATTGCTGGGCATGGAACAGCACCCATGCCGGTTTGCCACCGGCATCGTCGAGCACATAGGTCGCCTGGCTGATGCTGACGCCGACGGCAGGGTCCGGAGAGTCCTCTTCCTCGGATTTGCCGTACTTGCCGGGGCCCGCGTTGGCGAAGCCGGTGTAGTACTGCTTGCCGCCAAGGTCGAAGCGGTAGCCGTACCAGAAGCTGGCCAAGGCGCCGTTGTCGATGGTGTACGACTCCGATCCGTCGCCCTTCATCCCATAGATATCGGCAAGCACATGCCCGGGCGCCGGCACCTCGGCGTCGACCGTTGCAGGACTCGTCGCCGCTGGCGCAGCAGCAGGAGCGCTCTGCGAGGGCGGTGTCTGCACGTCTCCGGGCGTTGCGTCGGGTGTCTTGGTGCAGCCGCCGACCATCAGGATCGTGGCGGCCCACAGGGCAGTCTTTCCTAGCCTCATCACACGACGTCCTTCAAGAGTTTGGGCGAGCGGATGCTACCAAGAATGTGGTCGGGATCCAGTCCACGCAGCGTTCGTCAGGGCGACGGAAAACGAGCAGGCTGGATCGCTACGGCGCATCCGGTTCGATGGGCACCGACGGAAGCTGCAATTGCCGCAGCGCTGGTCGGGTCAACGCATGCAGGATGCGCAAATCCTCGGCATCCAGCGTGCGGGCGTCGCTGCCGCGGTAGTGATGATGAAATGCCTGCAGCGTGGCGG
Source organism: Xanthomonas sp. WHRI 6108 (assembly GCF_040202385.2). NCBI lineage: Bacteria > Pseudomonadati > Pseudomonadota > Gammaproteobacteria > Lysobacterales > Lysobacteraceae > Xanthomonas > Xanthomonas sp. WHRI 6108. The sequence continues at coordinate 4,243,982 of NZ_CP168198.1, forward strand.
CGGGATCGTCGAGGCTGTAGCCCAGCAGGGCCAGCGCCTGCCAGGGATCGAAGCCTGCCGGCGCGGCGGGGGCATCGGCGGCAGGCCAGCGGCCGAAGCCGGCGTCGGCCAGGCGCTTCCACGGAAACAGCGGGCCGGGATCGTTCTTGCGGGTCGGGGCCACGTCTTCATGCCCGACGATCTGTGTGCGCGGAATGCGCAAGCGGGTGCATAGGTCGTCCAGCAACACCAGCAGGCTGTCGATCTGGGCGGGCGCGAACGGCTCGCTGCCGTCGTTGTCCAGTTCGATGCCGATCGAGGCGGAATTGATGTCGGTGATGGTGCCCCAGCGCCCGGCGCCGCCATGCCAGGCGCGCTGGTCGTCGCTGACCAGTTGATAGCGCGCGCCATCCTCGCCGATCAGATAGTGCGCACTGACCCGGCCGCCGCTATTGCGCCCGCGCAGCGTGCCCAGGCTCTGCGTCACCGATTGCTGGTCGGTGAAGTGCAGCACGATCAGGATCGGCCGCCGCGCGTCGTAGTTGGGCGAGGGCACCCACTGGGCCAGCGGGTTGCGCTGCGGCGCATGCGCGCACGCCCCCAGTGACAGCACCACCAGGCACAGCGCGGCACGGAGCCAGGGCGATGGCGACAGCGTGGGAGCAGATGACATCGGATTCTCCTGGCAAAACGGCAAGGGCTTGCGCTGTACCAGCACCCTGATGGGCCGCGCAGGCGATGCACCCATTATCTGCCGTGCGGACGATGGCGTGCAGCACGCGATTGCGGCCGGTGGCAGGCAGACTGCACGTTCGCAGAGACCCACAGACCTTACAGCGCCGCTGCGCCATGCAACACGCACCCGTGATAATGCGCATGCGTACACTAAAGGCCGGCGCGGTCGGCGCAGGTCTACCCTGCGCTTGCCGTAATGATTTCCCGCACAGAGCCTCGCCAGTCGCTGTATCCCATCAAGAGCCCTCTTCATGCCACTGTCGCGCCGCCTGCTGACGTTGTTGCTGCTGGTCATCGGACTGTCCTGGGATGCCGCTGCGGCAACGCCTGCCACCCCGATATCGCACACGGCACCGTTTGCGGCCAGCGATGCGCAGCTGACCGCCGACTACTGGATCCAGCGCACTGACAACGCGCAGACGCTGCACCTAACTGCCGCACAGATCGCCGGCTTCAATGCGCGTTTGCTGCGTGACGATGGCTCCATGCACGACCTGTCGCAGCTGGCCGAAGTACTGCCGGCGGCCGAGGTGCGCGCGCGCATCGAAGCGCTGTCGGCCATGCCGACGCGTGCGCTGTACGACAGCGAGGGTCGCAGCATCGATGCCTCGCGCCTTGCGACGCTGCGCCACACACTGGCACTGGATGCACTGCCCTCACAGGTCACGCCACGGTTCGCACTGGTGGTGCAGCGCGCGGCACTGCGCACCTTCCCCACCGCGCAACGCGTGTTCAGCACCACCGACGACCATGATATCGACCGCTTCCAGGAATCGGCGCTCTACCCCGGTACACCGGTGGCGGTGCTGCATACCAGCGCCGATGGTGCATGGCACTTTGTGCTGGCAGCCAACTATGCGGCCTGGATCGCCGCCGACCGGCTTGCCGTGGGCACGCGTGAGGAGGTGCTGGACTATGCACAACGCCGCCCACGGCTGGTGGTCACCGGCGCACGCGTGCAAAGCGCCTACACCCCAGAGGTACCCGCCATCTCCGCACTGGCGCTGGACATGGGCACCAGCGTGCCGCTGCTTGGCGACTGGCCGCCGCAGCAGCCGGTCAACGGGCAGTTGCCGCAGGCTGCCCATGTCGTGCAGCTGCCGCTGCGCAACAGCGAGGGTCGCTTGCAGCTGGTGTCGGCACTGATCCCGCGCAGTGCCGACGTACGCGTGGGCCCGTTGCCGGCCACGCCTGCAGCGTTGTTGCAGCAGGCGTTCAAATTTCTCGGCGAACGCTATGGCTGGGGCAACGATTACGATGCGCGCGACTGCAGCGGTTTCGTGCTGGATGTGTATCGCAGCCTGGGCATCGCATTGCCGCGCAATACCGGCGATCAGGCACGCAGCCCTGCGCTGCTGGGCGTTCCGTTCCAGGCGCAGGCCGCACTGCCGCAGCGCCTGCAACAACTTGCCCGGCTGCAGGTCGGCGACCTGATCTACATCCCTGGTCATGTGATGCTGGTGATCGGACACGAGCGCGGTGCGCCATGGGTGATCCATGACGTGGCCGGCGCCAGTTATCGCGACGCAGCCGGCAACGTGCAGCGCGCGCGCTTGAACGGTGTGTCGGTGACGCCGCTGCTGCCACTGCTCGCCAGCGACGGCACACCGTTCGTCGACCACATCACCCGCATCCAACGCATCGCACCGACTGACTCGCCATGAAGATCACCGGCTTCCGCCTCGGCATGCTGCGCGTGCCATTGAAGACCCCGTTCAAGACAGCAGTGCGTACCGTGCAGGCGATCGAGGATGTGGTGGTGCTGCTGCAGACCGACAGCGGCCACATCGGCTATGGCGCAGCGCCGGCCACCGCCCCGATCACCGGCGATACGCACGGCTCCATCATCGCTGCGATCCAGCATTGCATCGGGCCGACGTTGATCGGCCAGGACGTGGCCGATCTCAACCGGCTATGCGCGCTGGTGCAACACGCGCTGGAGCGCAACACCAGTGCCAAGGCGGCGGTGGAGATCGCGCTCTACGACCTCTGGGCGCAGGCCCTGGGCACCCCGCTCTACCGGGCGCTCGGCGGTGGCATGCCGCGCATCACCACCGACATCACCATCAGCGTCGATAGCATCGACGTGATGGTGGCGCAGGCGCAATCCGCGCTTGCGCGCGGCTATCGGTCACTGAAGATCAAGGTCGGCAAGGACAGCGGCTCGGACCTCGAGCGGATCACCGCGATACATGCCGCTGTCGCTGGCCGCGCATCGCTGCGCCTGGATGCCAACCAGGGCTGGACGCCCAAACAGGCAGTACGCACCATGCGTACGCTGGAACACACCGGCATCGTGATGGAACTGGTGGAGCAGCCGGTCAAGGCCGCGGACATCGACGGGCTGGCGTTTGTCACCGCGCGGATCGACACGCCGGTGATGGCAGACGAAAGCGTGTTCTCGCCGGTCCAGGTGATCGACCTCATCCAGCGCCGTGCCGCCGATATCGTCAACATCAAACTGATGAAGACCGGCGGGCTATCCAACGCAATCCGCATTGCCGATATCGCTGGCCTGTACGGCGTGCCCTGCATGATCGGCTGCATGATCGAATCCAGCATCAGCGTGGCTGCTGCAGTGCATCTGGCGGTGGCCAAGGCCGGCAGCATCACCCTGGCGGATCTGGATGCGCCCGCGCTCGGGCAGTTCGATCCTACCGAGGGCGGCGTGCACTTCGACGATGCCCAGATCCATATCGACGACTCGCCCGGCCTGGGCATCCGCCGCATCCACGGGCTGGAGCTCCTGCCGGCTTAAAACGTCAGTAGGGTCTCCAGGCCGCATTGGTCCAGGCGCGATGCCTCACCACTTCTGCACACGCAGTCACCCCGACAGCGAACGTCGTGCATTGCTTGCACCATGCACACCGATCATCTCGACAGGTCCTTGCCCGCTCACGGTCGCGGGGACCTTACGCGGCATGGATGCCGCGTAAGCGCCTACAAGGATGTACTTGCGGCGTGTCCTGCGATGGTGGGCGGGCAAGGGCCCTGCAACCATGCCCCAGATCAGCCGCTCTGCAGCCAGCCAGCCACAGAGGCCAACTCTCCCAGAACAACAAAACACACTCGAAGCCCGGCCAAGCAGTCGCACAAACCAGGCGCGCGCATGCGACACACGGCCACATTGCTGAGTACAGTAGCGACATGATGGTGTGCCCAACGCGGCACCAAAGCAGCGTACTGTCTCCGTCAACCATGTATCGCCCCCAGACTCGTCCCCCGCTCGACCCATTCCCCCCGGAGCCTGCATGCGCCTTGCCACCTTGTTTCGATCCGCTGTGCTGTTGGCGCTGGCGAGCTGCGGCAGCGTTGCCGTCGCTGCCGGGCCGATCGATGCCCTGAATCAAGCGCGCGCATTGATCGTGGTGACCACGCCGGACTGGGACAGCACCCAGGCGCGCCTGCAGACATTCACCCGTGTGGACGGTCACTGGCAACCGGCAGCACCGGGCTTCGCGGTCGCGCTCGGGCGGCATGGCAGTGCCTGGGGCGATGGCCTGCATCCGGCGCAGGCGCAAGGCCCGCAGAAGCGCGAAGGCGACGGCCGCAGCCCGGCCGGTGTCTTCGCGATCGGCCCGGCCTTCGGCTATGCCCAGCAGATCGACAGCGCCATGCCATACCAGGCGATGCGCGCCACCCACTACTGCATGGATGTGCCGAGTTCGCCGCTGTACAACCGCATCGTCGATGCCGCGCAGGTCGGTGAGGCCGCAGTGGCCGGGTCGACCGAACCGATGCGCCTGGACCTGCAACATCCCGGCGATGCGCGTTACAGCGAGGGCTTCGTGATCGCCCACAATCCTGACGCGGTTCCCGGGCGCGGCAGCTGCATCTTCGCGCACCTGTGGCGCACGCCGGGCCAGTTCACCGCCGGCTGCACCGCGATGGCGCCGGCCGATATGCAACGCCTGCTGGCCTGGTTGAAGCCAGACGACAAACCGCTGTTCGTGCTGTTGCCACGTGCCGAATATGCACGCCTGCAAGCCCACTGGCAGTTGCCCGAATTGAAGGAGGCGGCACGATGACCACCCCGGCTCCTGCACCCGATTCCACTGGCCTGGTCCGCGTGGTCAGCCGCTGGCAGATCGTCGGCTTGTCGATCAACGATGTCATCGGCAGCGGCATCTATCTGCTGCCCGCGGCCACCGCGGCACTGCTGGGGCCGATGAGCCTGTGGGCGGTGATGCTGGCCGGTCTGGCGGTGGCGTTGCTGGTGTTGTGCTACGCGCAGGCGGCCAGCTATTTCGACACGCCGGGCGGCAGTTACCTGTACACGCGTGAGGCGTTCGGCCCGTTTGTCGGCTTTCAGATCGGCTGGATGATCTGGCTCACGCGCATCAGTTCGGCAGCGGCATTGAGCAACGGCCTGGCCGATGCGGTGGCGCGGTTCTGGCCGACCGTGGCGACCGATCACTGGGCACGCTTGCTGGTGGTCGTCGGTTCCCTGGGTCTGCTCACCGCCATCAACGTGATCGGCGTGAAATCGGCTGCGCGTACCGGCATCGCGCTGGTGATCGGCAAGCTGGTGCCGTTGCTGCTGTTCGTGGCCATCGGTCTGTTCTACGTGGACTGGTCGTGGGCCTTTGCCGGCACCACGCCGGATCTGCGCGACCTGGGCAATCTGGGCGAAGCGGCCTTGCTGCTGCTGTTTGCCTATGCAGGCTTTGAAAACATTCCTGCGGCCGCTGGCGAATACCGCAACCCACGCCGCGACGTGCCGTTTGCGCTGATCACCATGATCGTCACCGTCACCTTGATCTACGCCGCGGTCCAGGTCGTCGCACAGGGCACGCTGCCCAATCTTGCCGCCTCGCCCACGCCATTGGCCGATGCCGCAAGCCGTTTCGGCGGCGAGGCGCTGGCGCTGATCCTCACCGTGGGTGCCACCATTTCCATCCTCGGCACCACCAGCAATACGGTCATGCTCGGGCCGCGCTTTCTGTTCGCGTTGGCACAGGATGGCTACGGTCCCGCATTCCTGGCACGTGTGCATCCGCGCTTCCACACCCCGGCTGCGGCGGTGCTGATCCAGGGCGTGCTGTCGCTGGCGCTGGCGGTGTCCGGCTCGTTTACGCAGCTGGCATTGCTGTCGATGGTCACGCGGCTGTTTGCCTACATCGGCACTGCTGCGGCAGTGATCGTGCTGGCGCGTCGCTACCGGCAACGCACCGACACCTTGCGCCTGCCTGGCGGGCCGGCCATTCCCATCGCAGCGCTGCTGCTGTCGCTGGGCCTGCTGGCCAGCGCCAGCTGGCAGAACCTGGCGGCCGCCGGGGTGGCATTGCTGGTGGGCTGGCTGATTTACCTGTGTCCGCGCAAGCCCGCATAGCGGTTTTCGCAGGACGCTCGCACAGCGATCACGCACGACTAACCGTGTCCGTCCAACGCTGCAGTTCTCACCTGCATGGGAGCTTGCGATGAAACTGCGCCGTGTCTACAGCACGCCCGATATCGAAGGTGCGCAACGCGTCATGCAGGCCGCACGCAGCGCCGGCATCGACAACGATGCGCTGTCCTTGATTGCCCGTTCGGATATCGAGCTGCAAGGCATTCCCGATGAACGCAAGGATGCCAAGACGGATTTTCTCCCTGCTGCCGCGCGCGGCGCCGCCACCGGGGGCGCTGCGGGCTTGGTCGCCGGACTGGTTGCCATCGCCGTGCCTCCGATCGGCCTCACCATCGCCGGTGCCGGCGTCATGGCGCTGGCAGGCGCCCTGGTCGGCACCTGGTCGTCTGCACTGATCGGCGCCACCGTCCCCGATCCGGTCCGCCGCCAATTCGAGGACGAAATCCAGGCAGGGCGCGTCCTGGTCATCATCGATGCCGACGAGCCCTCGCTGCAGCATGCCGAAGCCAGCCTGCGTGCCGCCGGTGCCACGCCACTACCATACGAAGCTGCATCGGCAGCGACGTGATGCGCGCCGACCACCGGCTGAATCGTTGGGCGCGGCGCACCGTGTCGCGCAAGGGCGCGCCAGAGAGCGTCACCAAGTGCAGCATGCCTTGATGCCCTCCTCACCTGTCCTGGCAACGGATTTAACACCTGCCCGCCTAGGTTAGGGCGCACATTCAACACGGAGACGAGCATGAACGTGCCGTATCAGATTCCGGGCCGCGCACCGGACGAAGACCGCAGCCAGAACGTGTCCAATTATTGGCGCGAGCGCTTCACCGAAGAACCGTATTACACCGAAGGTGACCGCTACGAAGATTACGAGGGCGCCTATCTCGCAGGACACCAAGCGCGCATCCGCGAAAACGCCCGCGCCTACGATCAGGTGGAAGCGGAATTGCACCGCGAGTGGGAAGCCAACCGAGGTACCGATGGCCTGAGCTGGAGCAAGGCCCGTCACGCCGTCAAGCGTGCCTGGGAAAATGCAACAGACTTCGTGACTGGCGACAACAAGTCCAAGCCCTGAAAACAACAACGCCACCGTCGAGGTGGCGTTGTTGTATCAATCTGTCTGTAGTGCATCAGTCCAGCGGCGGCGGTACTGCGCGAGAGTAATGCGATGCGTTGGCGACATCCATCGCATCGCGGGTGTTCTTCTGCACCGCAACTGCGCCGAACAGGCTCAATGCGTAGGCCATCGCGTAGAAACCTTTCTCGCTCAGTAATAGGGTCGCGTTGATCAAGCCGATTGCCAGTAGCAGCAGCGCGATGACCAGCGAAAACCAACAGATCGCGTAGTACAGGCCCGTCACCGGAATTCCATCTGCGCGGTCACGCACACTCTTCTGCAACGACACCGATGCGAACAGGCCAAACAACAGCAGCGTGAAGTAATAGCCTTTTTCGTTGAGCATCATCTGCGCATTCCATAGCCCGACCAGGTAGGCAATGCCACCCAGCAGCAATGCAGCCCAGGATGCGGCGATAAAAGCAGGTGACGTTTTTTGCGTGGCAGCCATGGAAACTCCTTTTCATGGTGAAGCAGTGATGTGGGACGCACACGTCTCACAAAGAAAGTGATCTACGACAAGGCGGCCTTGAAGGCGTCGTGTAAGGTACTTTAAAACCCGACGCAGGACACGTTGCGGGAGGGCTGCAACGCGACTGCGCCCATTCCCTGGAGGACCTCATGTCTGTCCGACGTCTGCTTGCCCTGGCCTGCTCGGCCAGCTTGTTCACCGCCGCCACCGCATGTGCCGCGCCTGCCGTCGCGCCGGCGGCCGCCATTCCCAAGGCGCAGTGGCCGTTCCAGGCCACCACCGTTGCCGATTTCGACGAACCCTGGGCAATGACCTTCCTGCCCGACGGCAGCCTGTTGGTCAGCGAAAAACGCGGTGCATTGATGCGGCTGGATCTCAAGACCAACCGCAAGAGCGCCATCACCGGCATTCCGGCAGTCGCCTATGGCGGACAGGGCGGTTTTGGCGATGTCCTGGCGCATCCGCGCTTTGCCAAAAATGGCCTGGTCTATGTCAGCTACGCCGAACCGGGACAGGGCGATACACGCGGCGCAGCGGTGGCACGCGCCAAGCTCACGCTGGATGCCAGCGGCGGCGGCACGCTGTCGGACCTGAAGGTGATCTGGCGCCAGGATCCCAAGGTCACCGGCAACGGCCACTTCGGCCACCGGCTCGCGTTCGGCCCGGACGGCAAGCTGTGGATCAGTTCCAGCGAACGCCAGAAGTTCACCCCCGCCCAGGACATGCAGGCCAATCTCGGCAAGCTGATCCGTCTCAACGATGACGGCAGCGTGCCGGCCGACAACCCGTTCGCCGCGCAGGGCGGCGTTGCCGCACAGGTGTGGTCGCTGGGTCACCGCAATATTCTCGGCCTGGCCTTCGATGGCAAGGGGCGCCTGTGGGAACACGAGATGGGTCCGCTCGGCGGCGATGAGTTGAACCTGATCCAGCGCGGCGCCAACTACGGTTACCCGATCGTCTCCAACGGCGACAACTACGACGGCACCCCGATCCCGGATCACAACACCCGCCCGGAATTTGCCGCGCCCAAGATCAGTTGGACACCGGTGATCTCGCCAGCCGGCTTTGTGATCTACAGCGGCAAGCAGTTCCCAGCGTGGCGCGGCAACGGCTTTATCGGCGGCTTGTCGTCGATGTCGCTGGTGCAGGTCTCGCTCGGCGATCAGCCGCGCGAGGTGGCCCGCTACGACATGGGCGCGCGCATTCGCGAAGTGGAACAGGGTCCGGACGGCGCGCTGTGGTTGCTGGAAGACGAAGCCAGCGGCAGCACCGGGCGCCTGCTCAAGCTGACGCCCAAGAGCAAGGCAGCAATCGAGAACGAGGCATAACTCCGCAAGATCGCGCCCAGGGGAGTCGTGCCACCGCCACGCGTCGAATGCGTGCTGGCGGTGGCCACGATTTTCGCGGCGAAGCCGCGTTCGATCCGGTGCGGTGCAATGACGCAATACATGCAGGTGTCAACAGAAAAGTAGTGCACACCGACCAAGCGGGCCTACATCCTCTTTGACCCAATGACGGCGCGCCCTTGGGCCACGTCCGCCCCCGTCATCTCAAATTCCGCGTAGCAGCCGCACTCCGCTGCGTATCGCGTGAGTGCGCCCTACCACGCCCGCGGGTGTTCAGGCCTCCAGCAACTCGAACGTCACCGCCTCGCCACTCTTGGCCGAGGCGCACACCCACACATCGAACACGCCCGGCTCGGCGCCAAACACATTCTTGTGGTTGGTAAAGGCCAGTGCGTCACGCGTCAGGGTGAACACCACGTCCGTACTTTCGCCAGGCTGCAACAACACCTTGCGGAAACCCTTGAGTTCGCGCACCGGGCGCACCCGGCTGGCCACGCGATCGTGCACATACAGCTGCACCACTTCTTCGCCGGCCACGCGACCGGTATTGGTGACGCGCGTGGTGATGGTCAGGGTCTGGTCCCAGCCCAGCTGCGCACTGCTCAGCTGCGGCTGCGCATACGCAAAGGTGGTGTAGCTCAAGCCGTGGCCAAACGGATACAACGGCTCGTTGGGCATCTCGCGCCAGCGCGCCTTGTACTCGGACAGCGTCGGCAGTTCCGGGCGGCCGGTGCGCAGATGGTTGTAGAAATACGGTTGTTGCCCGGTCACCTGCGGAAAGCTGATCGGCAGACGCGCGGAGGGGTTGTAGTCGCCGAACAACACGTCGGCCACGCCGGTACCGGTCTGCGTGCCCAGGTACCAGGTCACTGCAATCGCATCGGCATCGCGCACCGCACCGCTCAGGGCCAGCGCGCGGCCATTGCGCAGCAGCACCACCATCGGCGTGCCGGTGGCGGCGATGGCTTCGGCCAATGCCTGCTGCGCCGGCGGCAACACGATCTCGGTGCGCGACTGCGCTTCGCCACTGAAGCGCTGCGGCTCGCCCAGCGCCAGCACCACCACGTCGGCGGCCTGCGCCGCATCGATGGCGGCGGAAATACCGCCCGGGAGCGCGTCTTCCAGGCCACAGCCCGGCACCACCGTCAGATGCTCGCTGTCGACCACCGCGCGCACACCCTGCTCCAGGGTCACGTAGCGCTGCTTGTCGCCGAACAGTGTCCAGCACCCCTCGATGTTCTCGCGGTCCTGCACGAATGGCCCGATCAACGCGATGTGCTGCCCGCTTTTCTTCAGCGGCAACACCTCGCCCTGGTTCTTCAGCAACACGATCGAACGCCGCGCCGCATCGCGCGACAACGCATCGTGCGCGGGCAGATGCGCGGTGTCGGCTTCGCGTGCCGGATCCAGCGAACGGTACGGGTTGTCGAACAACCCGATCGCCTCCTTGAGCTGCAGCATGCGGCGCACGCTGGCGTCCAGCGTGGCCATCGGCACCTCGCCGCTTTCCACCAGCGATGGCAGATGCGCGGCATAGAAGCCGCTCTGCATGCTCAGATCCAGGCCGGCCAGGAACGCCTTCTTGGTCGCATCGCGCTCATCGGCCGCATAGCCGTGCGCAATCAGTTCCATGTCGGCGGTGTAATCGGAAATCACCACGCCGGGGAACTGCCATTCACCGCGCAGGATCTCGGTCAGCAATTCGTGGTTGGCACTGGCCGGCACGCCGTTGATGTCGTTGAACGAAGACATCACGGTCAGTGCGCCGGCATCGAAGGCGGCCTTGAACGGCGGCAGGTGCACATCGCGCAGTGTCTGCGGCGCGATGTCCACGGTGTTGTATTCCATGCCCGCAGCCACGGCGCCGTAGGCGGCGAAGTGCTTGGGGGTGGCCAGCAGGCAATCGTCGGCCTTCAGATCGCTGCCCTGGAAGCCGCGCACGCGGGCGGCGGCAAACGCCGCGCCCAGCACCACGTCTTCGCCGGCGCCTTCCGCGCCACGGCCCCAGCGCTGGTCACGCGCGATATCCACGGCCGGTGCGTAGGTCCAGTGCAGGCCGGCGGCGGTCGCCTCGATCGCGGTGGCGCGCGCGGTGCGCTCGGCCAGCTCAGGCTCGAAGCTGGCCGCCTCGCCCAGCGGGATCGGGAACACCGTGCGCATGCCGTGGATCACGTCCGCCGCCAGGATCACCGGGATGCCCAGGCGGCTTTCTTCCACCGCCACCTTCTGGATCTGCACGCCCAGCGCGGCGCCGACGCCATTGAACAACGAGCCGACCCGGCCTGCGCGCACCTGCTGCAGCACCTCGTCGGCGTTGAGCACATTGGCTTCGGGATTCACGTCCGGCGCGAACGGCCGCACCATGTCGGCGAACACACCCAACTGTCCGACCTTCTCTTCGACGGTCATCTGGGCAATCAGGGTTTCGATACGATCAGCAGCCATGAGATCCTTGAGAAAACGTTTACATGGCCGTCAATTCTAGCCTGAGGCGACCGCGAGGGGGCAAGTGCCGGGATTTGGAATTCGGGATTCGGGATTTGTCGGGTCCGGTTGAACCGCGCCTTGGGGCTGGGGATCGTTGGCGTGGTCGTGGATCGCTGGTCCCGCGCCACCCAGGTCTTCCGGGGCGCGGCCATGAATCGGAACTCGCGACCGGTACCGCGGCCAGTGGCCGTCAGCGGGCCCGCTCGCGCTCGATGATCACCCCCACCGCCTGCGCGCCGCGCACCGCACCGGGCTTGCTCAGCTTCAACCGCAGCCAGTGCACGCCGAACTCGTCCAGGACGATCGCCGCGCAGCGCTCGGCCAGGGTCTCCACCAGCCCGAAGTCCGAGGCCTGCACGAATTCGATCAGCCGCTTGCTCACCGCCTTGTAGTTCAGGGTATCGGCAATGTCGTCGCTGGCGGCCGGAATGCGGTTGTCGAAGCCCATCTCCAGATCGAACCGCAGCGTCTGGCGGATGCGCCGCTCCCAGTCGTAGATGCCGATCAGCGCATCGATTTCCAGGCCTTCGATAAAAACTTTGTCCATTGGGAGCCGTGATTGGGGATTCGGGATTGGGGGATTGGCAAGAGCGCGACAGACAGCAGGTAGAGGGACTAGCTTCTACGAATCTCCAATCCCCACTCCCGAATCCCGCGCCGCCGCCAGCGGCGGCAAGCCCGCCATATCCCAACGCGGCGTCACATGCACTGCCGCGTCGGCGCGCTCGCCGGCCTCCAGCCGCAGCGCGCCGGCGAAGGCGATCATCGCGCCGTTATCGGTGCACAGGGCCGGCCGCGGGAAGCACACCCGGCCGCCGCGCCGCTGCGCCGCGTCCTGCAGGCGTGCGCGCAGGCGCTTGTTGGCGCCCACGCCGCCGGCCACCACCAGGGTGTTGCAGTCGGCCGCATCCAGCGCGCGCAGGCATTTGATCGCCAGCGTCTCCACCACAGCATCCTCGAACCCGCGCGCGATATCCGCCCGCGTGGTGTCGGACTGGTCGCTGCCGCGCCAGGCCAGCAGCACCTGGGTCTTGAGCCCGCTGAAACTGAAATCCAGCCCGGGGCGGTCGGTCATCGGCCGCGCGAACTTGTAACACCCCGGGGCGCCGGTTTCGGCCAGCGCCGCTAGTTGCGGCCCGCCCGGATACGGCAGGCCCATCATCTTGGCGGTCTTGTCGAAGGCCTCGCCGGCTGCATCGTCCAGCGTCTCGCCAAGCACCTCGTACTCGCCCAGCGCCTTCACCGACACCAGCTGGGTGTGGCCGCCGGAAACCAGCAGCGCCACGAACGGCGGCTGCGGCGGGTCGTCTTCCATCAGCGGCGCCAGCAGATGGCCTTCCATGTGATGCACGCCGATCGCCGGCACGTCCAGCGCCCAGGCCAGCGACCGCGCCACACCGGCACCAACAAGGAGTGCGCCGACCAGGCCCGGGCCGGCGGTATAAGCCACCCCATCGAGTTCGTCGATCCGCAGTCCGGCCTCGTCCAGGGTCTGGCGGATCAGCGGCAGCAGCTTGCGCACATGGTCGCGACTGGCCAGCTCCGGCACCACGCCGCCGTATTCGGCATGCAGCGCGATCTGGCTGTAGACCGCGTGGGCCCGCAGCGCCGGCACGCCCGACAGCGCGGTGTCGTAGACCGCCACGCCGGTCTCATCGCACGATGATTCGATCCCAAGAACTTTCACGGCAACTCGGCAGGCAGGGACATGCGGGCTATTTTCGCAGCTTTTGCCCTGCGCAGATCGGCCAGGGGCGATCTGCTGCGCGGCCGTGTGCTCGCCACCGGATCACCCGCAAGCGCAGGCTTTATCAGGCTTGCTCGCGCAGATGCCGCAGGGGGCTTGCAGGTCGTTGGCAAGTCGTTATAATGCGCGGCTCGCCGGGGCAACCCGGAAATTCCGTCACGCGAGTCCGCTCGCACCCGCCCGGGGCTCCCGGACGGAAATCCCATTATCTGGAGAACCCATGCCCAGCGTTAAAGTCCGCGAGAACGAGCCCTTCGAATTTGCGCTCCGTCGTTTCAAGCGCACCTGCGAAAAGGCCGGCGTGCTGGCCGAAACCCGCAAGCGCGAGTTCTATGAAAAGCCGACCCAGGAGCGCAAGCGTAAGGCTGCCGCTGCTGTGAAGCGTCAGTTGCGTCGTTCCTCGCGCGACGTCACCAAGCGCCAGCGCTTGTACTGATCGAACGCGGTTCCTTGCCGACGGGCATGCGCTGAAGGCGCGGCCCATCGGAGTGGAACCCAAGAGCCGGCACGCGCAAGCGTCGCCGGCTTTTTGCATTGGTTCGATGCCAGGCGACCGCTGCGTTCTGCGCTGCAGAGCCGGCCGGCGTCGCTGCCATGACCCGCGCCTGTCAGGCCGACTTCCTGCCGATGCACTGCGCCCGTCGTGGCGCATCGGCACATCTGCAACACGCACTCCCAGGAGTTACACCATGCCCCTCAAGCAACAGCTCACCGATGACATGAAAGCCGCCATGAAGTCCGGCGACAAGCACAGCCTGGGCGTGATCCGGCTGATCAATGCCGCGATCAAGCAGAAGGAAGTGGACGAACGCGTCGAGATGGACGATGCCGCCGTGATCGCCGTGCTCGACAAGATGGTCAAGCAGCGCAAGGACTCGGTCACCCAGTACGAAGCTGCCGCACGCGACGACCTGGCGCAGGTCGAGCGCGAGGAGATCGTGGTGATCGAGCGCTACCTGCCGGCCAAGATGGGCGAAGCAGAGATCGTCGCCGCCATCCAGGCAGCCATCGCGCAGACCGGCGCCAGCAGCCCGGCCGACATCGGCAAGCTGATGGGCGCACTCAAGCCCAAGCTGGCCGGGCAGGCCGACATGGGCCTGGTCTCGACGCTGGTCAAGCAGCATCTGGCAGGCTGAGTCTTCGCCTGCACAGTGCCCTGTGCCCGATGGCCAGGGCACTGCAGCGAGCCGCCCAAGTGCGGCTGGCTGCAGCGCCGTTTCAACGGCAGCACACGCGCAACATCCAGCGCCCGCTTTCACCCGATCTTTGAACACGCCCTGTTAGAACACCTTCGCCAGCACAGGTCCGGGTGAAGCATTCCGCATGCCGGCTTCGCCTTACGACGCCTGCGCACACAACGGTATGCCCAAGGATTCCCCCGCCGGTGACGAAGCTCTCAACCGAACACCTGCAGAAACATCTGAGCCGCCTGCAGCGCAGCCTGCCGATGGCACTGCTCAATCGCTTTCTCGAGATCGACGTGATGACGCAGGCCGCGTCGCTGTCGTTCTACGCCTTGCTGTCGCTGGCACCGTTGCTGGTGCTGCTGCTGTGGCTGACCGCATCGCTGTATCCGCCTGCGCAGGAAGCGCTGGTGCAGCAGATCGCGCAACTGGCCGGTGGCAGCGCGGCGGAGGTGGCCGACACGGTGATCCGCAACGCCACCGATCAACCTGGCGTAGGATCGTTGGCCGGACTGTGGAGCACGTTGCTGCTGTTCATCGGCGCCACGGCGGTGTTTGCGCAGTTGCAGAACGCCCTGAACCTGATCTTCCGCACCGACAAGCAGCGCCTGGAAGGCCTGATGGCGTGGCTGAAGAAGCGCGTGTTCTCGTTCGGCGTGATCCTGGCCCTGGGCTTCTTGTTGATCGTGTCGATGATTGCCACCACCGCGTTGCAGGTAGTGTTCGCACGGCTGCCATCGGTGCTGCCGGCGATCGGCTACATCACCACCCTGGCGCTGTATTCGCTCGCCTTCGCTTTCCTGTATCGCTATCTGCCCGATCGCACCGTCAACTGGCGGCAGGCCTTTGTCGGCGGCGTGATCACTGCATTGTTGTTCGCACTGGGCCGCTACTGCATTGGCCTGTACATCGCCAAGGCCGCGCCTGGCAGCGCATACGGTTCGATGGGCACCTTGGTGATCCTGCTGGTGTGGATGTACTACGCCTCGGTGGTGTTCTTCGTCGGCGCTCTGCTGACCGCGGTGATCGACGAGCGCGTACGCTCGCATCGCAAGCTGCGCGAGGCCGGGGTGGATACGGACAACCTGCCGCCGGTCGCCGCCGAACCGGATGCCGCGCCGCTGCCGCAGGAAGCACCCACGCGCAATTGATTGCGCATGCCGCGCCGGTTGCCGCGCGTACCCAGGCGGCATCCAGCGCTTCGCTGAGGTCCCTCGCTCGCTGAAATCGGCGCACGCCGGCGGCTGGGATATCCTAGCGGGATGGCCCGCATCCCCGACGCATTCATCGACGAACTGCTTGCACGCACCGACATCGTCGAGGTGGTGGGCGGTCGCGTGCCGCTCAAGCGTCAGGGCAAGGAATATTCGGCGCGCTGCCCGTTCCATGACGAGCGCTCGGCCTCGTTCACGGTCTCGCCGACCAAGCAGTTCTATCACTGCTTCGGCTGCGGCGCGCACGGCACCGCGATCAGCTTCCTGATGAATTACGACCGCCTCGAATTTCTCGATGCGGTCGACGAGCTGGCCAAGCGTGCCGGCATGGAAATCCCGCGCGAGACCCAGCAACGCACTCCGCAACAGCAGGACGACAGCCGCGAGCTGTATTCGGCACTGGAAGCGGCGACCAAGTTCTTCCAGCGTCAGCTCGAGGGCAGCGAACGCGCCCTCGACTATCTGGACGGCCGCGGCGTGGATGCCGACAACCGCGCGCGTTTCCAGATCGGTTACGCGCCCGATGGCTACAGCGCACTGAAGGACACGCTGGGCACCGATGCACGCCGTATGAGCGTGCTCGAACGCGCCGGGCTGTTTTCCAAGAACGATCGCGGCCATGTCTACGACAAGTTCCGCGACCGGGTGATGTTCCCGATCTTCGACCGCCGCGGCCGCGTGATCGCGTTCGGCGGACGCATCATGGGTGCGCCGGCCGATGGCCGCGACCCGGGGCCGAAGTACCTCAACTCGCCGGAAACCGCGCTGTTCCACAAGGGCCGCGAGTTGTACGGCCTGTGGCAGGTGCGCCAGGCCAATCAGAAGATCGAGCGGCTGATCGTGGTGGAAGGCTATATGGACGTGGTCTCGCTGTTCCAGTTTGGCGTCACCCAGGCGGTGGCCACGCTGGGCACGGCGACCACGCCCGAACATGCCGAGTTGCTGTTCCGCAACGCGCCGGATGTGTACTTCTGCTTCGACGGCGACAACGCTGGCCACAAGGCGGGCTGGCGTGCACTGGAATCGGTGCTGCCACGCATGAAGGACGGCCGCCAGGCGTTCTTCCTGTTCCTGCCCGATGGCGAGGACCCGGACACCATCGTGCGCAAGGAAGGCGCGCAGGCCTTCGATCAGCGCCTGAAGCAGGCCACGCCGCTGTCGCAGTTCTTCTTCGACGAGATGTCGCGCGAGATCAACCTGCACACGCTCGATGGCAAGGCGCGGCTGGCCGAACGCGCCAAGCCGATGCTGGCACAGATCCCCGAAGGCGCGTTCGGCGACCTGATGAAGCAGGAGCTGTCGCGCCTGACCGGCGTGGGCGTCACTCAGGCGGCGCAGGCGTCCACATCGCAGGCACGGCCACCTGCCCGCATGGGCGCGCCCGCGCAGAAACGCAGCCTGGTGCGCGCGTCGATCGCGATCCTGCTGCAGCGGCCGTCGCTGGCGATGAGCCTGGAGGGCGACCACGATTTTTCCGGCCTGCGCCTGCCCGGCATCGACCTGTTGATGGAACTGCTGGCACTGGTGCGGCAACGCCCAGAAATCAGCACGGGCGCGCTGCTGGAACACTTCGCCGAACGCGACGAACAGGCCGCGCTGCAGAAACTGGCCGCACAGGCATTGCCCGGCGACGAACACAGCTGGGCGATGGAGCTGCATGACGTCGTCGCGCAACTGGACAAGCAATTGCTGCGTCAGCGCCTGGACGAACTGCAGGACAAGCAGCGCGCGCAGGGCCTGGACGACACCGACAAGTACGAATTGCGCGAGCTGTTCAAGGCGCTCGCTGCGTTGTAGTGCGGGTAGCGCGAGGGGATCGGTTTACGCTGTCGTGTGCGGGCCAGGCGCGCACGCTGCACGACACCATGGCCCAGTTGCACCGGCCGGCAACTGCTGCAGCAGCGCATTGAAGCGCTGCAGACAAGGCAACGCGCACACGGACTCGACGAGATCGACCAGCACGCACTGCGCGCACTGCCGCGCCTGCGTTCGACCGCGCACTGAGCACCCGGCGAACGCTGTCAGACCACCTGTTGCCGACGCAGCCGGCCAGCCCTGGCCGTCGCATGCAGGTGCGCGCTCATAGCTGCTTGAACAAGGTCTTGGCCATCGAGCCAAGCGCCGCGCTGACCGCTTCGATCTTGTCGGCATCGACCAGTGCGGCCTGGCCGGCATGCGCGGTCAGCCGCTCGATCAGGGCATCGCGCGCGGGCGCTTCGTCGGCACTCTGGCTCTGCGGCGTACCGGACACCGGCGTGAGCCACGGGGCAATCAAGGCCTGGTAGGCGGTGGTGTGCTGGGAAGCCATCTGCTCGAGAAATTGCACGACCGTGGTGGGGGTGCCGGTGAGCGTACCGGTCAGCGGCTGGTTGGCGATCTGCCGGTAGTTCACCGTGGACGCCACCGCATTGGCGATGGCCACATCGACCAGCACATCGATCTCCTTGATCGGCGCATTCCCGTACAGCGTCTTGATCTGGCTGAGCATCGGCACGGTCCACGCATGCGGCACGCAATCGAGCGTGTTCCACAAGTCGGCATTCCAGATCTGATACGGCGCCGCGCCCGGTGCTGAAGAGGGCAATGCCTGCGCATACAGCGCGGCGAACCCGCCGTTGCCCGGCGTGGCGCCGGCGGTGGGATAGCAGTGCACGGCGCTGAAATTGTCCAGCTTGCCGTTGGTCTTCAACCAGGTCGCCAAGGTCGGCGACAGCGCACCGCCCAGGCTGTGCCCGGCAAAGATCACCGTCGCCTTGCTGCCATCCAGCGCTTGCAGGAAATCCAGCAGCGTCGTGTTCGGCGCCAGTGCGGTGGAGGGGCTGACCATGTTGAGCAGATGCCACACACCGGTGGCGGCCCCCATCGAGATGACCGCCGAACCTGGCTTGACGGGTTTCTTCGCCGCAACCGGCGCGGTGCCGAGCAACGGCGTGTAGGTCGCAAAATCCACCACCGAGGACACATCGAAGTCTTCGGTGAACCAGTCGTAGAGCGACTCCGGGTTGGTGGCGCTCAACGCGACCACATACGCCTCGCCGATGCCCGGCATGGCGTCGGTATGGGCCACGTACATGGCATTGCCCGACAGCGACGAATCGGCCGCCTGCCAGACCTGCGGCCCCCACACCAGTTGCCAGTCGCCGATCCGGTCCTGGGTGTCGGCCGATGCCAGCGTCTGCAGCAACGTGGCCTGGTAGTCCGCCTGCAACGCCGGCTGGCTGCCCCTGCGATCGCCCACCCAGTTGGCCAGGGCGGAAAGCGCAAAGGTCTGTTGATATTGGTCGTAGTGCATGGACTGGCTCCTTTCCTTAGGCCTTGCGTGGAAACACGAGCGAACATGGACGCGGCGCGCGGACACCGTTCGGGCACGGATGCGCGCGGCGCGTGCAACCGGAATCTAACAAAGGATGTGCGTGCCAGAAGCGCCCGCGCAGCGGAATCTCGACGCATCGCACGAATCGCTCACCACCCCACGCGGCGCCGTCTGCAGTGCTGCAGGCAGGCGCAAGCGCACGCTGCTGCCGGAGCCGGTGCGAGCACGCATGCGTCCCCGGCCTGCGCTGCGCGGCCGACTCGCACGGTGCACGCTGGCCTCTACAATGGCACTCTGCAGGCAGCCCTCCCCCTGAATACGCACGATGATCAAACACTGGCTGGCGCGGTTGCGCATTGATCCATTCACCCTCGCGCTGCTGTGCACGGTCACGCTCGCCTCGTTCCTGCCGGTCTCCGGCACCGCCGCGGCGGTCATGGACGATGTCACCGACGTGGCGATCGCCGCGCTGTTCTTCCTGCACGGCGCGCGCCTGTCGCGCGAGGCGGTCAAGGCCGGCGCGCTGCATTGGCGCCTGCATCTGGTGATCCTGGCCTGCACCTTCGTGCTGTTCCCGCTGCTCGGGCTGTTGTTCAAACCGCTCGCGCATCTTGCGCTGACACCGGAGCTGTATATCGGCGTGCTGTTCCTGTGCGCGCTGCCATCCACGGTGCAATCGTCGATCGCCTTCACCTCGATGGCGCGCGGCAACGTGCCGGCGGCCGTGTGTGCCGCCTCGCTTTCCAGCCTGCTGGGGGTGTTTTTCACACCGTTGCTGATGGGCGCCCTGGTCGGCAGCCAGGGCGCGATGGCGCACCCGGCCGAGGCGATCGGCAAGATCCTGCTGCAGTTGCTGGTGCCGTTCCTGGCTGGCCATTTCATGCGCCCGTGGATCGGCGGCTGGGTCGAACGGCATCGCGCCGTGCTGCGTTACACCGACCAGGGCACCATCCTGCTGGTGGTCTACACCGCCTTCAGCGCATCGGTGAACGAAGGTCTGTGGCAGAAGACGCCGTTGCCGGCCTTGCTCGCGGTGCTCGGTGCCGCCGCGTTGTTGCTGACGGTGGCGATGCTCTCGATCACCTTCATCGCGCGGCGCCTGCGCTTCAACCGCGCCGACGAGATCGCGATCGTGTTCTGCGGTTCGAAGAAGAGCCTGGCCACCGGCGTACCGATGGCCAAGGTGATGTTCGCCGGCGGTGGCCTGGGCGCGATCGTGTTGCCGATCATGCTGTATCACCAGCTACAGCTCATTGTCTGCGCATTCGTGGCCGCGCGTTATGCGCGCAACGCGCCGGGCGAGCCGCAGATCACTCCCGGTGGTCATTGAAGGTAACGGCCACTGCACGGCGGTGGTCTGATCGACGACACATGGCGCATCCCACGCGGCGTGCCCTGCAAAGGCTTGCTTGCCGCCGGCGCGTTGCCTGCGCGCCATCGCCGGCCCGCTACGCCCGACGCGACACCGGTTCGCGTTGCGTGCCGGTGCCGGTTGTAAGCAGATATACAACGGTTATGACGCACTCCGACGCTGGCACAGTGCCGCTCGCTAGAGTGTTCGATCCACCTTGCTGCCGCCCCCATCGGTGATTGCCATGACGCTATCGTTCCGACGCCCTGCCCCGTCCCTGATCGCGCTGCTGGCGGTGCTGGCCACGCTCACTGCCTGCAACAAGCCCGCCACGCCGCCAGCCCCGACACAGACCAAGGCGGCCGCCACGCCGGCGCCTGCGTCCAGCATCGCCTGGCGCGAGGGCGATGTCGAAGATGCCTTCGCCGAGGCCAGGGAAAGCGGCAAGCCGATCCTGCTGTACTGGGGTGCGGCCTGGTGCCCGCCCTGCAATCGCCTGAAGGCCACCTTGTTCAAGGACCCGACCTTCATCGCCCGCACCCAGCAATTCGTGGCGGTGCATCTGGACGGCGATTCGGAGGGCGCGCAGGCCTGGGGCGAGCGCTTCGGCATCAAGGGCTACCCCACCATCATCGTGCTGCGCCCGGATCGCAGCGAGATCACCCGCCTGGCCGGCGATGCCGACAACGCACGTCTGGCCGATGTGCTGCGGGTCGCGGCCAAGAGCACCAGTACCGCCAGGCAACTGCTCGACACCGCATTGCAGACCCCGCAGCAGCTCAGCGCGGACGACTGGGCCGTGCTCGGCAACTATGCCTGGGGCACCGACGATCGGCTGGTCAAGCCGGAGCAGGCCGTGGATGTGCTCACGCGCCTGTCCAGGTCGGCGCCACAGCCGGCCCTGCAACGCAGCTTCGCCCTGACAGCGATTACCGCAGCCAAGGAACCGCCTGCACCCAGCGCGGCGTCACGCACGTTGCTGGAAGCAGTGCTGGCCGATCCGGCAGAGGTGCGCGCCAATCTCGGCACGCTGAGCTACATGCCTGCACGGCTGGTCGCCGCTGCCAGCAGCGATGCCGGTGAGCGCACTGCCTTGTCCAATGCGCTGAATCTGGCATTGGACAAGGTCTACGCCGACACCGCACTGCCGATCGCCGACCGGCTCGGCACCGCGTATGCGCGCATCCAGCTGGCACGCCTGGCACAAGGCCAGCCCACCGAAACCGAGGCCAAGGGCCCGCAACCGCCGTTGCCCAAGGCCGTGGTCGACACCGTGCAGCAACGCGTGCAATGGGCGACCGACACCGCCAGGACCGATGAGGAGCGCCAATCCACCATCAGCACCGCCGCGGCATTGCTCGGCGAGGTGGGCGACCGCAGCGGCGCCGAACAGTTGCTGCTGGCCGAGTTGACGCGCAGCAAGACGCCTTACTACTACATGCCCGAGCTGGCCGATCTGGCCGAACAACGCGGCGATAAGAAGACCGCGTTGTCCTGGCTCAGGAAGGCGTACGAAAGCGCGCAAGGCCCCGCCACTCGCGTGCAATGGGGCGTGATGTACGTGGATGGCCTGATCCGGCTCAGCCCGGACGACACCGCCGGCATCGAGGCCGCTGCCACGCAGGTGATCGGCGAGCTGGCCGGGCAGCCCGATGGCTACCGCCAACGCACCCGGCAGCGCTTCGCCACGCTGGGCGCCACGTTGAAGACCTGGAGCAAGCAGCATCGCCAGGAAGGCAATGCGGTGCTGACGCGCCTGCAGCAGAAGATGCAGAGCAGCTGCGACAGCAAGAACACCAGCGACTGCGCCAGCTGGTTGAGCTGAGCCGGCGTGAGCGAGCAGCCCGCAACGCGGCGAATTTGAGTGCATTAAGTAGCGATTGCGCGCCGGATGCCCAACGGCACGCACAACGGGTGTGTAAGAGCGAGATGGGCCGGTCCCAGCCACCGACCGCATCCGCCTGACGGCTGCCTCGGTCGCAGCCCTATCGATCGCCTTGATGGCAGCAGCGGGCATTCGCTGCCGCTAGCGCACCCACGGCAACAGCAGGTGGTCCACCATCAGAAACGCGAACAGCGCCATCAGGTAGACGATGGAGTAACCGAACATCTTCATCGAGAACAGCTCGTCCGGCGGGTCGAGCATGCGCCAGGCGTACCAGAGGAACACCACGTTGAGCACCACCGCGCCGCCCAGGTAGAACAGCCCACTCATGCCCACCGCCACCGGCAGCAGGGTCACGATCGCCAGCAGCACCGTGTACACCAGGATCTGCTTGCGCGTATGCGGCACGCCATGGGTGACCGGCAGCATCGGGATCGCCGCCTTGGCGTAATCGGCACGGCGGAAGATCGCCAGCGCCCAGAAATGCGGCGGCGTCCAGATGAAGATGATCAGCACCAGCAGCGAGGCGTTGATCCAGTCGGCGCTGGTCGGCAAGCCGGTCACTGCGGCCCAGCCCAGCATCGGCGGCGTGGCGCCGGCCAGGCCGCCGATCACGATGTTCTGCGAGGTCGCACGCTTCAGGTACACGGTGTAGATCACCGCGTAACCGATCAGCGACGCAAACGTCAGCACCGCGGTGATCACATTCACCCAGACCACCAGGATGGTCATGGAGATCACGATCAACACGCCGGCAAACAGCAGCACCTGCCACGGCCGCACCTTGCCCACCACCAGCGGCCGCCACGAGGTCCGCGCCATCTGCGCGTCGATCTTGGCGTCCAGCAACTGGTTGATCGCCGCCGCCGCCGACGCCGCCAGCCAGATGCCTAGAAAGCCCAACGCACCGGTGCGCACCTGCACCCACGTCGGCACATCGGGGATGGCCAGGAACATGCCCACCAAGGCGGTGAACACGATCAGTGCCACCACCTTGGGTTTGGTCAGATCCCAGTAATCGCGTGCGCTGACAGCCATGCTCACTCCGGCGCGCGCAGCCGCGCCAGCAGCGAGACCAGCACGAACAACAATGCGACCGCGCCGCCGTTATGCAGCACCGACACTTCCAGCGGTAACGCCAACTTGACGTTGAGCATGCCCAGCGTCACCTGCACCGCCACCAGTACCGCCAGCGCACCGGCCCACACCCGCATGCCCGGCGAACGCGACAGGCGCCAGGCCAGCCACCACAGATACAGCGCCGTCGCAATTGCCCACAACCGGTGCGCCATCTGGATGGCGATACGCGCTGCGCCATCGAGCACACCGCCTTCGTAATCCACCCCGATCCCGCGCCACAGCGTGAAGCCTTCGCGGAAGTCATGCGGCGGCCACCACTGACTGACGCAGCGCGGGAAATTGTCGGCCGACCAGCTACCGCCGCCACAGGCCAGCGCCGCGTAATTGGCACTGACCCAGCCGCCGAGGGCGATCTGCAGGCCCAGCACCGCCACACCCGCACGCAGCAGCCACTTGAGCCGCGAGGCATCGGCCAGCGTGATCGGCAGATGCGTCGCGCGCCAGGCCATCCACACCAGCAGCGAGAACATCAGCATGCCGCCGAGCAGATGGCCCATCACCACGATGGGTTTGAGCAGCAGCGTCACCGTCCACATGCCCAGCAGCGCCTGGAAGATCACCACCGCCAGCGTCAACACCGCCGCACGCGCCAGGTCGATGTTGCTCCAGCGCAGCGCCGCCAGCAGCAGGATGGCCTCGCCCGCGATCGCCACGCCGAACGCCAGCCTGTGCCAGCCGGACATGTACAGCGGAATCGACAAAGCCACCAGCACCGCGGCAGAAACCACCTGGGCGATGCCCATGCGGCGGCGGCGCACCGCCAGCAACGACAGCACCAGCACCTCCACCCCGAGCGCGCCGGCCAGGAAGCGGTGCACCTGCTCGCGCCAGGCCTTGTGCGATTCCAGCGGCCGGATCTTGCTGGCCACATGCGTATTGGCTTCGTCGCTGGTCTGCGGCCAGGTGACGCGGCCGTAGCAGGTCGGCCAGTCCGGGCAGCTCATGCCGGCATCGGACAGGCGCACGAACGACCCGAACAGGATCGTGCTCGCAGTGAACAACGCAGCCAGCCAGGCCATGCGATGGAAGTGGCGGAACAATGCCGGTGGCGCAAACAGATTCATCGAAACGGGCTCACATCAGTTTCAGCAGCTTGACCAGATCGGCACGCAGGCCGGCCGGGTCGAACCCCGGGGCGTACCGCAGGATCACGAAGCCATTCGGGTCGATTACATACACCGGCACGCCGGCGGCATCGTTGGCACGCGGCAGGCCCTGCCGCAGCCGCGCGTCGTCGCGCAGTACACGCAGGGCCGGCATCGGCGGCAGACCGGCCGGCGGGGCGCCGATCCACAACACCTCCACCTTGTCGGCGCGATGGCCGAGCAGCTGCCATACCTTGTCCAGTTCGGCCGCCAACATCACGCAATGCTGCGTGCAGCCGGCAGGCGGTGCGAGCGCAATCCGCCACACACGTTCTGCAGGCGTCCAGGCATACGGCTGCCCGTCCGCGCGCACCGGCACCAACCCGCGCAGGTCGGCGGGCGGCTTGAGCAGTTCGCCGTGATTGCGCATCGATGCCGGCTGCCATCCGGAGAAGCGCAGCACGCCGGCCAGCAACATCGAGCCGAAGAACAGCAACGCCAGGGCAATCAGCATCCTGCGGCCGCGTTTGACCGAATGCGGCGTGGCCGATGTGGAGGAGGTCATGCCGGCGATTTTCTCATGCCGCAGGCGTCAGTGCCCGCGTTGACGGCGGCGACGCGCACGCCAGCTCAGCAGCGTCGCAGTGGCCAGCACGGCCGCGGCCAGACCGAACCATTGCACCGCATAACCCAAGTGCCGCGCGGGTGGCAGCGTGTTCGGCAGCATCTCCAGGTCGCGTGCATACCCGACCGGCAGGGCGGGATCCAGGCGCAGGACCTGCGACGAAATGTCGCGCCTGC
Organism: Xanthomonas sp. WHRI 6108; assembly: GCF_040202385.2. Classification (NCBI taxonomy): domain Bacteria; kingdom Pseudomonadati; phylum Pseudomonadota; class Gammaproteobacteria; order Lysobacterales; family Lysobacteraceae; genus Xanthomonas; species Xanthomonas sp. WHRI 6108. The sequence goes on from NZ_CP168198.1 coordinate 4,269,185, forward strand.
CCAACGCGCTGCGCAGGGCGCTGGTATCCAGGCGCGTGGCCAGCCAGGTCTGCGGCGCATTGCCGGCGGCCAACGCCGGCCCGATCGCAAGTCCGGCCGACGGCGGCGCACTCAGCAAGCCCTGCAGTGTCCGGGTGCCTTGCAGCGGGGTGATCGTCGGCAACTGCCGATTGGCCGGCAATGGCAGCCAGCCCAGATCGACCAGCAGCGTGACCGGGCTGCCTTGCGGCGCGGCAAGTTGATAGATCCGCACACCGGCGCGCCCGGCATGCAGCTGGTTGTCCAGCAGCACCTGCTGCGGCAGGAACCGCACCTCTCCGCTCACCCAGGCCAGCGCATGCGGCGTGGCCAGCGCCTGCACCAGGGTCAACGGCGTCTGCCGCACATGCGCTGCGCGTTCCAGCAAGGCCTGTTTGTCGTGCATGCGCTGCAGCTGCCACTGACCAAGCGCCGCAAACCCCGCACTGACCAGCACGGCCAGACACCATCCCAACACCGCCGTGTGCTTGCGCGTCATGACAAGCGACGCAAAAAGGCGTGCAATGCCGCTACCACGCCGACGACCACCGGGGCTGTTGTGAACGATTCGCTCAAGACGTTGCTGATTGTCGCCTTCCTGATCGTGATCCTGTGGAACCTGGGTGCGGGCCTGTACTACCTGCTCACCGACCGTGGCGAAACCAAGCGCACCGTCAACGCACTGACCTGGCGCATCGGTCTATCGGTCGCACTGATCGCCGTCGTGATCCTCGGCATCTACACCGGCTGGATCAAACCCCATGGGCTCGGCCGCTGACGCGGCCGATGGGATTGGGGATTGGGGATTGGTAACAGCAAACGCGGATCGCTCTTGCGAATCCCCAATCCCGACTCCCCAATCCCCGCCCTCAAAGTACATACACGAACAGGAACAACGCCAGCCACACCACGTCGACGAAGTGCCAGTACCAGGCCGCCGCTTCGAAGGCGAAGTGGTTGTCGCGGGTGAAGTGCCCGCGCGCCACCCGCAGCCACATCACCGCCAGCATGATCGTGCCCAGCAGTACGTGCATGCCGTGGAAGCCGGTGAGCATGAAGAAGGTGGAGCCGTAGATGCCCGATCCCAGCGTCAGATTGAGCTCGGTGTAGGCGTGGATGTATTCCTCGGCCTGCAGGAACAGGAACACGCAGCCCAGCAGCACGGTCAGGCCCAGCCACAGCAATAGCGCGCCGCGACGGCCGCCCTTGAGCGCGTGGTGCGCAATGGTCAAGGTCACGCCGGAGCTGAGCAGGATCAGCGTATTGATCAGCGGCAGGCCCCAGGCGGGAATGGTCTGGAACTGCCCACCGATCGTGCCGGGGCCATTGGTCGGCCATGCAGCGGAATAGCCGTTCCACAGCAGTTCGTTGGTCATCACGCCATCGCCTTCGCCGCCCAGCCAGGGCAGCGTCAGCACACGCGTGTAGAACAACGCGCCGAAGAAGGCGCAGAAGAACATCACCTCGGAAAAGATGAACCACACCATCCCCATGCGGAAGGAGCCGTCCACCTGGCGGTTGTAGTGCCCGGCGTTGGATTCGCGGATGACATCGCCAAACCACATGAACAAGGTCGCCAGCAACATCGCCATGCCGATGAAGAACGTCCAGCGCCCCCATGCCGCATCGTTGAGCCAGCTGGCCACGCCGATCATCATCACGAACATCGCAATCGACCCGACAAAGGGCCATTTGCTCTGGCTCGGGACGAAATACGCATCGGCGTTGGGACTATGGTCGGCCATGGCGTTGCTTCCGTGTCGGTGCTGCGTGTGGATGAAGGATCAAGGCGCCGCGCGCGGCGCGCTGGATGCGCCACCGCCCTGCAACTCCGAGGTCAGGGTGTCGTTGCGATAGAACGTGTAGGACAGGGTGATCGTGGTGACTTCCGGCGGCAGCGCCGGGTCGACGATGAAACGCAGCGGCATGTCGCGCGTTTCGCCGGCCTGCAAGGTCTGCGCGGTAAAACAGAAGCATTCGGTCTTGTTGAAGTATCCGGATGCCCGCGCCGGTGCGACCGATGGCACCGCACTGCCGACCACTGCCCGCGCACTGTCGTTGCGTGCGAAGTACAGCGCCTCGTTGAGTTCGCCCGGCACCACATCCATCGTCATCTGCTCGGGATGAAAGGTCCACGGCAGTTTGGAATTGACCCCGGCATCGAACTCCACCCGCACCGTGCGTTTGCCAGCCCCTGCACTCGCAGCGGCATTGCCGCGCGTACTGCCCGGCGCGCGCTCCATGCGGATGCCGAAGACTTTTTCGCACGCGATGCGATACAGCGGCACCAGCGAAAAGGTCAGCACGAACACGCCCAACACCACGCCCAGCAGCTTGAACAGGCCGGCCGTCGGTGCAGGTGCGGGCGCCCGCGCGTTCACCGCCCGATGACTCCCGACGCAATGAAACCCGCATAGATCAGCAGCGCGATGATGCCGACGGTGATCGCCGTGCGGCGCACCGCACGACGCTGTTGCGCCTGCCGTTCGGCAGCGGAGAGCAGACGTGCCACAGCCGGCGGCGCGGACTCAGTGACCGATGTCTTCATGCGCAAGATCTCCAGGCTTGATCACCGGCGGCACGGTGAAGGTATGCGCAGGTGCCGGCGACGGCACCGTCCACTCCAGTCCCTTGGCGCCTTCCCAGGCACGTGCGTCGGCCTTGGCGCCGCTGCGCAGCGAGGCGAGCAGGATGCCGGCCATCAGGAACGGTGTGGCGAACATGCCGAACGCGCCGATCGAGCTGATCAGGTTCCAGTCGGCGAACACCACGTTGTAATCGGGGATCCGCCGCGGCATGCCGGCCAGGCCAAGGAAATGCTGCGGGAAGAACAGCAGATTGACGAACACCATCGTCCACCAGAAATGGAACTTGGCCCAAGTCTCGTTGTACATCCGCCCGGTCCACTTCGGCCACCAGTAGTACACCGCCGCAATCAGCGCGAAGACCGCACCGGTAACCAGCACATAATGGAAATGCGCGACCACAAAATAGGTGTCGTGATACTGAAAATCCGCCGGCACGATTGCCAGCATCAAACCCGAAAATCCACCGATGCTGAAGAGAATCACGAACGCCACCGCCCACAGCATCGGCGACTCGAACGTCAGCGAGCCCTTCCACATCGTGCTGACCCAGTTGAACACCTTCACCCCGGTCGGGATGGAGATCAGCATCGTGGCAAACATGAAGTAGATTTCGCCGCCGAGCGGCATGCCCACGGTGAACATGTGGTGCGCCCACACGATGAAGCTCAGGAACGCGATCGCCGCGATCGCATAGACCATCGCCTGATAGCCGAACAGCGGCTTGCGGCTGAAGGTCGGGATGATCTCGCTGACCACGCCGAACGCCGGCAGGATCATGATGTAGACCTCCGGATGCCCGAAGAACCAGAAGATGTGCTGGTACATCACCGGGTCGCCGCCGCCGGCCGCATTGAAGAAGCTGGTACCGAAGAACTTGTCGGTCAGCAGCATGGTCACCGCGCCGGCCAGCACCGGCATCACCGCGATCAGCAGGAAGGCGGTGATCAGCCAGGCCCAGCAGAAGATCGGCATCTTCAGCAGGTCGATGCCCGGCGCGCGCATGTTGAGCACGGTGGCGATGATGTTGATCGCGCCCATGATCGAACTGACGCCGGCCACATGGATCGCGAACACGCTGAAGGCCACGTTGTAGCCGCCCTGCAGCGACAACGGCGGGTACAGCGTCCAGCCGCCGGCCGGCGCACCGCCGGGCAGGAACAGCGTCAGCAGCAGCAAGGTAAACGCCACCGGCAACAACCAGAACGACCAGTTGTTCATGCGCGGCAACGCCATGTCCGGCGCGCCGATCTGCAGCGGAATCATCCAGTTGGCCAGGCCGACGAAGGCCGGCATCACCCCGCCGAAGATCATCACCAGGGCATGCACGGTGGTCATCTGGTTGAAGAATTCCGGCTTGACGAACTGCAGCCCGGGCTGCATCAGTTCAGCGCGGATCACCACGCTCATCGCCGCGCCGATGATGAACATCACGAAGGAAAACAACAGATACAGCGTGCCGATGTCCTTGTGATTGGTCGAGAAAAACCAGCGCTCGACGAAACCGGGCTGGTGGTGTCCGTGGTGATCGACTGCGGTATGCGCCATGACGGAACGACCTCTACGAAGCGGTGCGGTTGCGGGCGATTAAAGAGCGGCGGTCGGTGCGGCGGTCGGAGCAGGCGCTGCGGCTGGAGCGGCCTCACCGGCAGGCGGTGCTGCAGGTGTGGACGCCGGCGCCGGGGTGCCGGCCGGTGCGGCAGGCGCTGCGCTGGCACTGCGACGGGCCGCCAGCCAGCGCTGGAATTCGGCCTTGGGCAGCGCTTCCACCACGATCGGCATGAAACCATGATCCTTGCCGCACAACTCGGCGCACTGCCCGCGATACACGCCCGGCTGCTCGATATTGGTCCATGCCTCGTTGACGATGCCGGGGATCGCGTCCTGCTTCCAGCCAAGGGCCGGCACCCACCACGCATGGATCACGTCGTCGGCGGTGATCACGAAACGGATCTTGGTGTTCACCGGCAGCACCAGGCGATTGTCCACGTCCAGCAGATAATGCGGTTGCGATGCAGCGGTCGGACGCTCGCCACTCTGGCGAATGCGATCGGATTCGCGCGCCAGCCGGCTGGTGAACTCCACGCCCTGGCCCAGATACTCGTATTTCCACATCCACTGGTAGCCGGTGACCTTGACGGTCATTTCCGACTCGCGGGTGTCGTACATCGCAATCAGCTTGGCCGTTGCCGGCCAGGCCATCGCAATCAGCACCAGCACCGGGATCACCGTCCACAGCACCTCTGCCGTGGTGTTGTGGCTGAATTGCGCGGCCACCGCCCCCTTGGACTTGCGGAACTTGAAGATTGCATAGCCCATCGCACCGAACACCAGCGCGCCGATCACCACGCAGACCCACAGCGCCACCATGTGCGCCTCGTAGGCCATGCGCGCGGTCTGGGTGACCCCGCGGCCCATGTTGAGCTGCCATTCCTTCGGGTCGGCCGATTGCGCCCAGGCAACCGAGGCGCTCGACAGCGCCAGCATCGCCAAAGCCAATTTCGGATACGTCGCCTTCCAGCTGCTGCGTTGCGTCATTGCCTAGACCCTTACGTCATCGGTGACGGCCATTGGCGGCCGCGAGCAAGCGTTTCAGCGTAGTTGCCAGTTCCACACGTTCGGCCGGCCCGAGAAAACTTCCAATCTCGATCTGCTTGCCGCTGCTGACCAGCACCACCCTGTCGTCGCGTTCCATGCATAACCGCACCCAATGCGGATGTGCCTGAAACGCTGGTGGCGCATGTCCGGATGGAAACACCTCGACAACGGTCTCCCCTACCCGGATCGCTTCTTCGCGCTCGCCACTTCGCCACAACTGCCGTAGCGCCAGCGCCACCACACCACTGTGCAACAGGGCGAACACCGGCGCGAATGCATTGCCGGTCCACCACCCCAGGCCCGCAAATACCCACATCGTTCCCGCCAACACTGCGAACAGCTGCACGAATTGCCTGGCCGACAATGCCCGCGGAGGCCGCAACCGCAACTGCGTCCCGACCCCTTCGGACATCAACGGCAGTACTTCGATCATTGGCAACACGCAGCGCACTGCGGGAATGGCCCGATGGTAGACCCGCACGAACGCATGCGGCAAGCGTTTTCCGGCAATCATGCGATTGCTGCAGTGCAGCTAAAAACACGCGTAAATCAATCACTTCCCGGTGCATGTGCCGATGCCCGCGGCTGCGGCCGGCAAGGATCGAGTCCGTTTTGGGCCTGCACCGGCCACGTGCACAAAACGGCGGAAAAGCTGCCGCTTCCACACAAGTGCGCAGGGGCTGCGGCTCTCTAGAATGAGCAAGGATTCCCAGGCACCCTTCGCATGAACGCTCAGCTCGACCAGCTTGCCTCTCCCTCAGTTGCGCGCCCGCTGCTGGCGCCCGAGCTGCCTGCCGCACCCGGCGCATTGCGTGCGGCGATCACCGCCGCCTGGCTCAAGGACGAAACCGAGCACGTCCGCGAATTGCTCGACCAGGCGCGTCTGCCCGCCGCCGAACAGGCCAAGGTGCAGGCGGTGGCCGCGGATCTTGTCACCCGCGTCCGCGCACGTGCGCAGGATCAGGGCGCGATCGAAGCCTTCATGCGCCAGTACGACCTGGGCAGCGAAGAAGGCGTCTTGCTGATGTGCGTGGCCGAAGCGCTGTTGCGCATTCCCGACCAGGACACCGCAGACAAGCTGATCCGCGACAAGCTCGGCGATGCGGACTGGAAAAAACACGTCGGCGGCAGCGACTCGGTGCTGGTCAACGCATCGACCTGGGGCCTGATGCTCACCGGCAAGCTGGTGCAGCTCAACGACCTCACCCGTGCCGACGTGCCGGGTGCGTTCAAGCGCCTGATCGGCCGCGTCGGCGAGCCGGTGATTCGCCTGGCGGTGCGCCAGGCGATGAAGATCATGGGCCACCAGTTCGTCATGGGCCGCACCATCGGTGAGGCCCTGTCGCGCTCGCGCAAGGGCGACAACGCCGATTACCGCTATTCGTTCGACATGCTCGGCGAAGGCGCATTGACCATGAAGGATGCGCAGCGCTATCTGCAGGCGTACCGCGATGCCATCCACGCGATCGGCCGAAGCGGCAGCTTCGTCGGTACCGATGTCTTTGCGGCGCCCAGCATCTCGATCAAATTGTCCGCGCTGTATCCGCGCTACGAGCATGCCAAGCGCGCACGCGTGATGGCCGAACTGGTGCCGGGCGTGCTCGAGCTGGCGCAACTGGCCAAGTCCTACGGCATCGGCTACACCGTCGATGCCGAAGAAGCCGACCGTCTGGAACTGTCGCTGGACATCATCGAGGCCACCTTCTCGGACCCGTCGCTGGATGGATGGGAGGGCTATGGCCTGGCGGTGCAGGCGTATCAGAAGCGCACGCCGTATACGATCGATTTTCTCGCCGATCTGGCGCGCCGCGTCGGCCGTCGCATTCCGGTGCGTCTGGTCAAGGGCGCGTACTGGGACGCGGAGATCAAGCGCGCACAGATCGAAGGCCACCCCGGCTACCCGGTCTTTACCCGCAAGCAGAATACCGACGTGTCGTATCTGGCCTGCGCGCGCCGCATGTTCGCGCACAGCGATGCGCTGTATCCGATGTTCGCTACGCACAACGCGCAGACCATCGCGGCGGTACGCGCAATCGCAACGACCAAGCATTACGAACACCAGAAACTGCACGGCATGGGCGATGACCTGTATGCCGAAGTGATTCCGACCGATCGCCTGGGGCTGCCCTGTCGCGTGTACGCACCGGTCGGCTCGCACGAGGATCTGCTGCCGTACCTGGTGCGTCGCCTGCTCGAGAACGGCGCCAATTCCAGCTTCGTCAATCGCATCACCGACGAGGACGTTGCCATCGAAGACCTGATCCGCGATCCGGTCGAAGCGGTGTCCTCGTTCGGCTCCATTCCGCATCCCAAGATTCCGCTGCCCACCGATCTGTTGCGCAGCCAGAACCAACACAGGAAAAACTCCATGGGCGCCAATCTCGCCAACGACAACGATCTGCGGCAGCTGGCCGAGCAACTCAATGCCGCCATCAAGCCGTGGAAGGCCACCCCACTGGTGCCCGGCGCGGTGATCAACACGCAGAGCGAGGCGGTGCGCAACCCGGCTGACCGACGCGAAACGGTCGGGCACTGGCAGCCGGCCGATCCGGCCACCGTGCAGACCTCGCTGGCAACTGCCGCTGCCGCGCAGCCGGCCTGGAACCGCACGCCGGCGGCCAGCCGCGCCACCATCCTGGAGCATGCCGCCGACCTGCTCGAAGCACGCATGCCCGAGTTCATGGCGATCTGCGTCAAGGAGGCCGGCAAGACCCTGCCCGACGCCGTGGCAGAAGTGCGTGAGGCGGTCGACTTCCTGCGTTATTACGCCGCCCAGGCACGCGCGCAGTTCGGCGCACCCGAGCGTCTGCCCGGGCCAACCGGCGAATCCAACGAACTGCAGCTGCATGGCCGCGGTGTCTTCGTCTGCATCAGCCCCTGGAACTTCCCGCTCGCTATCTTCCTCGGCCAGGTCGCCGCCGCATTGGCTGCCGGCAACAGCGTGATCGCCAAGCCTGCAGAGCAAACCAACTTGATCGGCTACGCTGCAGTGAAGCTGCTGCACGAAGCGGGTATCCCCGAAGCGGTCGTGCAGTTCCTGCCGGGCGACGGCGCCACCGTCGGCGCTGCGCTGACCAATGATCCGCGCGTGGCGGGCGTCGCCTTCACTGGCTCCACGGAGACCGCGCGCGTCATCAACCGTACCCTGGCGTCTCGCGATGCCGCGATCGGCGTGCTGATTGCCGAAACCGGTGGCCAGAACGCCTTCATCGCCGACTCGTCCTCGTTGCCGGAAGCAGTCGTCAAGGACGCGATCTCCAGCGCCTTCATGTCCGCCGGCCAACGCTGCTCGGCGGCCCGCGTGCTGTTCGTGCAGGACGACATCGCCGACAAGGTCATGACCATGCTGGCCGGCGCAATGGGAGAGCTGAAGATCGGCGATCCTGCGCTGCTGTCCACCGATGTTGGCCCCGTCATCGACGCAGATGCGCTCAAGATCCTCGACGATCATGCGGCGCGCATGGATCGCGAAGCCCGCCTGATCGGCACCACCATCCTGGATCCCGCCACTGCCAACGGCAGCTTTTTCGCCCCACGCGCGTATGAGCTGACCTCACTCGCGCAGCTGCAGCGCGAAATTTTCGGACCGGTCCTGCATGTCATCCGCTGGAAAGCCGACCAACTCGACGCCGTCATCGATCAGATCAACGCCACCGGTTACGGGCTGACCCTGGGCGTGCACTCGCGCATCGACGAGACCATCGATCGCATCACCACACGTGTCGCGGTCGGTAATGTCTATGTCAACCGGAATCAGATCGGCGCGGTCGTCGGCGTACAACCCTTCGGCGGCCAGGGTCTGTCAGGTACCGGCCCGAAAGCCGGCGGCCCGCATTACCTGCTCCGTTTCGCCACCGAGAAGGTCGTCACCGTGAATACGACGGCCGCAGGCGGCAACGCCTCGCTTCTGACACTGGGCGACTGAGATCCAGCCCAAACCATTTCAGGCCATCTCTTGGCTCGCTGAGGAAAACAAGAACCCCGCATCGCGGGGTTTTTTGTTGTGCCGAGATGTCCGCATAAGGTCTCGTGCCCGTAGATCTGCATTGCGTAGAAGTAAGCGGTAGGTCATTGCTACACAACAGCATCGCTGCGAGTACCTCCCTCTCGGCATCGACGTGAAAATCAGGGAACAGAGGTAAGAAAGAAGCTCAACCTTGGGCCGTGTCAGTGACCTGCGTGAACCGACGCGTCAGCTACTGCGCTACATGTCGATGAGGCCCCGATCACAGCGTGGCAAAGGTTCCAAGGGATGCGCCTGAAGTGCCCGACTGCCCTGGCGCTACTCGGCTTCAGCTCTGCCTTTGGCTTTGCTCTGGCTCTGGCTCTGGCTTTGGCTTTGGCTCTGGCTTTGGCTTTGGCTTTGGCCAGGTGGCTTAAATTTCGCACAAAAAGAAACCCTCAGTCCTGTTGGACTGAGGGTTTCGGGTAAAGCCCCTGGCGATGACCTACTCTCGCATGGCTTGAGCCACACTACCATCGGCGCAGCTGCGTTTCACTTCCGAGTTCGGGATGGGATCGGGTGGTTCCACAGCGCTAATTTCACCAGGGAGACGGTTGGAGCAGCGCTTGATAGCGCTCGTCTCGCATAGGTAACTTGTGACGTAGCTTGCGTTTGGTGATCTACCAACGTTCGTTGGGACCAAGGCAACTTGAGGTTATATGGTCAAGCCGCACGGATCATTAGTATCAGTTAGCTCAATACATTGCTGTACTTACACACCTGACCTATCAACCACATAGTCTATATGGTTCCTTTAGGGGGCTTGTGCCCCGGGAAGTCTCATCTTGAGGCGCGCTTCCCGCTTAGATGCTTTCAGCGGTTATCGCTTCCGAACATAGCTACCCGGCAATGCCACTGGCGTGACAACCGGAACACCAGAGGTTCGTCCACTCCGGTCCTCTCGTACTAGGAGCAGCCCCTCTCAAACTTCCAACGCCCATGGCAGATAGGGACCGAACTGTCTCACGACGTTCTGAACCCAGCTCGCGTACCACTTTAAATGGCGAACAGCCATACCCTTGGGACCGACTACAGCCCCAGGATGTGATGAGCCGACATCGAGGTGCCAAACACCGCCGTCGATATGAACTCTTGGGCGGTATCAGCCTGTTATCCCCGGAGTACCTTTTATCCGTTGAGCGATGGCCCTTCCATACAGAACCACCGGATCACTAAGACCTACTTTCGTACCTGCTTGATCCGTCGATCTTGCAGTCAAGCACGCTTATGCCTTTGCACACAGTGCGCGATGTCCGACCGCGCTGAGCGTACCTTCGTGCTCCTCCGTTACTCTTTAGGAGGAGACCGCCCCAGTCAAACTACCCACCATACACGGTCCCTGATCCGGATAACGGATCTAGGTTAGAACGTCAAGCACGACAGGGTGGTATTTCAAGGATGGCTCCACTGCAGCTAGCGCCACAGTTTCATAGCCTCCCACCTATCCTACACAGACGAACTCAACGTTCAGTGTAAAGCTATAGTAAAGGTTCACGGGGTCTTTCCGTCTTGCCACGGGAACGCTGCATCTTCACAGCGATTTCAATTTCACTGAGTCTCGGGTGGAGACAGCGCCGCTGTCGTTACGCCATTCGTGCAGGTCGGAACTTACCCGACAAGGAATTTCGCTACCTTAGGACCGTTATAGTTACGGCCGCCGTTTACTGGGGCTTCGATCAAGAGCTTCGCCTTGCGGCTGACCCCATCAATTAACCTTCCAGCACCGGGCAGGCGTCACACCCTATACGTCCACTTTCGTGTTTGCAGAGTGCTGTGTTTTTGATAAACAGTCGCAGCGGCCTGGTTTCTGCGACCCTCTTCAGCTATAGCTCGCATGAGCCACCAAAAAGGGTGCACCTTCTCCCGAAGTTACGGTGCCATGTTGCCTAGTTCCTTCACCCGAGTTCTCTCAAGCGCCTGAGAATTCTCATCCTACCCACCTGTGTCGGTTTACGGTACGGTCTTCGTGAGCTGAAGCTTAGGAGCTTTTCCTGGAAGCGTGGTATCAGTGACTTCGCCATAAAGGCTCGTCTCGGTGCTCGGTCTTAAAGGATCCCGGATTTGCCAAAGATCCAAACCTACCGCCTTTCCCCGGGACAACCAACGCCCGGTACACCTAACCTTCTCCGTCCCTCCATCGCACTCACGCGAGGTGCAGGAATATTAACCTGCTTCCCATCGACTACGGCTTTCGCCCTCGCCTTAGGGACCGACTAACCCTGCGTCGATTAACGTTGCGCAAGGAAACCTTGGGCTTTCGGCGTGCGGGCTTTTCACCCGCATTATCGTTACTCATGTCAGCATTCGCACTTCCGATACCTCCAGCAGACTTCTCAATCCACCTTCGCAGGCTTACGGAACGCTCCTCTACCGCGCATAAAACAAGTTTTATGCACCCCAAGCTTCGGTTCACTGCTTAGCCCCGTTAAATCTTCCGCGCAGACCGACTCGACCAGTGAGCTATTACGCTTTCTTTAAAGGGTGGCTGCTTCTAAGCCAACCTCCTGGCTGTCTATGCCTTTCCACATCGTTTTCCACTTAGCAGTGAATTTGGGACCTTAGCTGTGGGTCTGGGTTGTTTCCCTTTTCACGACGGACGTTAGCACCCGCCGTGTGTCTCCCGGATAGTACGTACTGGTATTCGGAGTTTGCAATGGTTTGGTAAGTCGCGATGACCCCCTAGCCATAACAGTGCTCTACCCCCAGTAGTATTCGTCCGAGGCGCTACCTAAATAGCTTTCGAGGAGAACCAGCTATCTCCGGGTTCGATTAGCTTTTCACTCCTAATCACAGCTCATCCCCGTCTTTTGCAACAGACGTGGGTTCGGGCCTCCAGTACCTGTTACGGCACCTTCACCCTGGCCATGACTAGATCACCCGGTTTCGGGTCTACTGCCCGCGACTATGCGCCCTTATCAGACTCGGTTTCCCTTCGCCTCCCCTATACGGTTAAGCTTGCCACGAACAGTAAGTCGCTGACCCATTATACAAAAGGTACGCAGTCACTCTTGCGAGCTCCTACTGCTTGTACGCACACGGTTTCAGGATCTATTTCACTCCCCTCTCCGGGGTTCTTTTCGCCTTTCCCTCACGGTACTGGTTCACTATCGGTCGGTCAGGAGTATTTAGCCTTGGAGGATGGTCCCCCCATATTCAGACAGGGTTTCACGTGCCCCGCCCTACTCGTCTTCACTGGAGTGGCCCTTTTAAATACAGGGCTATCACCTTCTATGGCCAATCTTTCCAGATTGTTTTTCTAAAGCCATTCCAGCTTAAGGGCTGCTCCCCGTTCGCTCGTCACTACTTAGGGAATCTCGGTTGATTTCTTTTCCTCCGGTTACTTAGATATTTCAGTTCACCGGGTTCGCTTCCAGCAGCTATGAATTCACTGCAGGATACTGCCGAAGCAGTGGGTTTCCCCATTCGGATATTGCCGGATCAAAGCTTGTTGCCAGCTCCCCGACACTTTTCGCAGGCTACCACGTCCTTCATCGCCTCTGACCGCCTAGGCATCCACCGTGTGCGCTTATTCGCTTGACCATATAACCCCAAGTTGCCTCGGAGCTACATGCCGTGTTGTGTGGGGTACAAAGCCACCAACGCGAACATACGACTCAATTATTTAGGGACTCGAAGTCCCCGCCTTAGCCTCAACGACACGTTTAGATAGATATCTCAAACGCTCGCTACGTCACAAGTTATAAAAGAACATGTATCAGCCTCAACGCTGATCCATATAAATTCTTAAGTGTGCACTACATTCAGAGTGGTGGGTCTGGGTAGACTCGAACTACCGACCTCACCCTTATCAGGGGTGCGCTCTAACCACCTGAGCTACAGACCCGAAGTCTTTTCACTCAATATGGTGGAGCCTGTCGGGATCGAACCGACGACCCCCTGCTTGCAAAGCAGGTGCTCTCCCAGCTGAGCTAAGGCCCCAAAAGGGACTTCGCATACCGACCTGTGCCGGTATGAATCTCTGAATGCAGGTAATTTGTGAGGACGCCCGCAAGACGATGACGTCATGCTCAAAAGGAGGTGATCCAGCCGCACCTTCCGATACGGCTACCTTGTTACGACTTCACCCCAGTCATCGGCCACACCGTGGCAAGCGCCCTCCCGAAGGTTAAGCTACCTGCTTCTGGTGCAACAAACTCCCATGGTGTGACGGGCGGTGTGTACAAGGCCCGGGAACGTATTCACCGCAGCAATGCTGATCTGCGATTACTAGCGATTCCGACTTCATGGAGTCGAGTTGCAGACTCCAATCCGGACTGAGATAGGGTTTCTGGGATTGGCTTACCCTCGCGGGTTTGCAGCCCTCTGTCCCTACCATTGTAGTACGTGTGTAGCCCTGGTCGTAAGGGCCATGATGACTTGACGTCATCCCCACCTTCCTCCGGTTTGTCACCGGCGGTCTCCTTAGAGTTCCCACCATTACGTGCTGGCAACTAAGGACAAGGGTTGCGCTCGTTGCGGGACTTAACCCAACATCTCACGACACGAGCTGACGACAGCCATGCAGCACCTGTCTCACGGTTCCCGAAGGCACCAATCCATCTCTGGAAAGTTCCGTGGATGTCAAGACCAGGTAAGGTTCTTCGCGTTGCATCGAATTAAACCACATACTCCACCGCTTGTGCGGGCCCCCGTCAATTCCTTTGAGTTTCAGTCTTGCGACCGTACTCCCCAGGCGGCGAACTTAACGCGTTAGCTTCGATACTGCGTGCCAAATTGCACCCAACATCCAGTTCGCATCGTTTAGGGCGTGGACTACCAGGGTATCTAATCCTGTTTGCTCCCCACGCTTTCGTGCCTCAGTGTCAGTGTTGGTCCAGGTAGCCGCCTTCGCCACGGATGTTCCTCCCGATCTCTACGCATTTCACTGCTACACCGGGAATTCCGCTACCCTCTACCACACTCTAGTGACCCAGTATCCACTGCAATTCCCAGGTTGAGCCCAGGGCTTTCACAACAGACTTAAACCACCACCTACGCACGCTTTACGCCCAGTAATTCCGAGTAACGCTTGCACCCTTCGTATTACCGCGGCTGCTGGCACGAAGTTAGCCGGTGCTTATTCTTTGGGTACCGTCAGAACAATCGGGTATTAACCGACTGCTTTTCTTTCCCAACAAAAGGGCTTTACAACCCGAAGGCCTTCTTCACCCACGCGGCATGGCTGGATCAGGCTTGCGCCCATTGTCCAATATTCCCCACTGCTGCCTCCCGTAGGAGTCTGGACCGTGTCTCAGTTCCAGTGTGGCTGATCATCCTCTCAGACCAGCTACGGATCGTCGCCTTGGTGGGCCTTTACCCCGCCAACTAGCTAATCCGACATCGGCTCATTCAATCGCGCGAAGCCCGAAGGTCCTCCGCTTTCACCCGTAGGTCGTATGCGGTATTAGCGTAAGTTTCCCTACGTTATCCCCCACGAAAGAGTAGATTCCGATGTATTCCTCACCCGTCCGCCACTCGCCACCCATAAGAGCAAGCTCTTACTGTGCTGCCGTTCGACTTGCATGTGTTAGGCCTGCCGCCAGCGTTCACTCTGAGCCAGGATCAAACTCTTCACTTAAAATTACATGCCCGAAGGCAAATTACTTTAGCTGCAGAAGTTCAACCACTGGCAACTTATCGCTTGCAAAGCAATTAATATGTTGCATTTTGATTAAACGTCTGCAAGATGGACAATCATCCTTCCTGCAGGCGTCCGCACAAATTACCTGCGCACACTGTCAAAGAACATTGGGAAGTGGCCTCAGCGCCGTTCCCGTCAGCTTCGTCGTTTCCGTCGAAGCGAGCCGCCCATTATAGCGGACTTTTTCTTGCCGTCAACACCTCATTTCGAGGTGGTTGACGCTGCTTCGTTTCGACCCGAAGGTTTTCTGCGAAGCGAGCCGGCCATATTAGCAGGCTTTTCATCTTCGTCAACCCCTCGTGAAGAGGAAGTTGCCGCCGCTGCACTTCAATCCGCCGTAGCGTCTTTCCGTGTAGCGAGCCGCCCATCATAGCCGGCTTTTTCGTTTCGTCAACACCCTAAATCAGGGAATTTTCGAACCCTTTCCGCTCTGGTTCCGCGTTTGCGGTCCGTTGCGTCGGGGGAGGCGAACTATAGGCCCAAGTGGAGCATTTGGGAAGGGTTTTTGTGAAAAAAATTTCACGATGTTCTTCTCTGCTGCAACGGCACACCCTTGTGGTGCCTTATGGCAAGCCGCCGATACGACTCAGGCGTTACGCCCCTCTCTATATAGAGGTCACCGCACAGCGGGGTTGCCGCTATGCAGCAACCTCGCGGCAGCTCAGCCGCCGACCAGTGCCACACGGGCGAAATTGCGTTTACCTACCTGGATGACACCTTCGAAACCTGGCCCGAACTGGCGTGCCGGATCTTCGACCACTTCGCCATCGATTTTGACCGCTCGCTCCTTGAGCTTGCGCGTGGCCTCCGAATTACTCGGCGTCAGGCCGGCTGCGGTGAGCAGGCTTGCGATCCGCAGACCTTCGGCCGGTACAGCGACCTCCTGCAGCGGCAACAGACTGGTGTCACCCTGCCCTGTCACTACCGCGTGCCAGCCGGCAATGGCCTGCTCTGCGGTAGCAGCGTCGTGGAAACGTGCGGTGAGTTCGCGTGCCAGCCGCAATTTGACCTCACGCGGGTGCAGTTCACCCGAGGCGACCTGCGCCTTCAGGCGCTCTGCTTCGGCCACGCTGATGTCGAAAGACAGCAGATCGATCCAGCGCCAGGTCAGCTCGTCGCCGATCTTCATGGTCTTGGTGACGATGTCGATGGCCGGCTCGTTGATGCCGATGTAGTTGCCCAGCGACTTGGACATCTTGGCCACGCCGTCCAGGCCTTCCAGCAGCGGCATCGTCAGCACGACCTGCGGGGCCTGGCCGTAGTGCTCCTGCAGGCCACGGCCCATCAACAGGTTGAACTTCTGGTCGGTACCGCCCAGTTCGACGTCCGCCTTCAGGGCGACCGAGTCGTAGCCCTGCACCAGCGGATACAGGAATTCGTGGATGGCGATCGGCTGCTGGCCAGTGAAGCGCTTGGCGAAGTCGTCGCGCTCGAGCATGCGTGCCACCGTGTGCTGCGCGGACAGCTTGATCATGTCCGCCGCGCTCATCTGGCCGAACCACTCGGAGTTGAAGCGCACCTCGGTGCGTTCGCGGTCCAGGATCTTGAAGACCTGCTCCTCATAGGTACGCGCGTTGGCCAGCACATCGTCGCGGCTCAGCGGCTTGCGGGTGACGTTCTTGCCGCTCGGGTCGCCGATCATGCCGGTGAAATCACCGATCAGGAAGATCACCTGGTGCCCGAGCTGCTGGAACTGCCGCATCTTGTTGAGCAACACGGTGTGGCCCAGATGCAGATCCGGCGCGGTGGGATCGAAACCGGCCTTGACCCGCAGGGGCACACCTGATTTCAGTCGCGCTTCGAGCTGATCGAGCTTGAGGATCTCCTCGGTGCCGCGACCGATGAGTGCGAGGGATTCTTCGATAGTGGCCAACCACAGACTCCAGCGGCGTTTGCCGTCAACAACGTGAACGATGTTAAACGCGGGTTAATTCCGCGCCAAATGAAAATGTTGAACAGGCTCAATGGTTTGACGCGCTGTTACAGGCTGTCTATGGTACCGGCGATTGGGCTCGCACTTCGAGCCAGCGAGGAATTTGAACGATGCAGAATTCAGAGCAGGGCCGTGCACGCAAGCGGCGCTTTCACGAACGCCTCCACGTCCTCCACGACACTGCCCTGCATCGCAAGCTCAAGGCGCATCTCCCGGCGGCGTTCAACGACCGGTGGACACGCCGTCATTGGATCCATGCCAGCCTGTTCGCGACCATCGGTGCGCTGGTGGCCACGATCGTGCCGGGCTTCTCCAACGCCATCGATACCCCGCTGTCCAGCCATTCCACGCTGGCCTTGCCGCTGCCGCCGTTGGTGCCGAGCCGCAAGCAACTGGCGCCGAGCACCGATTGGGAAATTCTGCAGGTCAAGTCCGGGCAGACGCTGAGCACCTTGTTCGGCGAGCTGGGAATCCCGACCGCGGTGATGTACCAGGTACTGGCGCATCCGGGCACCAAGGAGGCGCTGACCAAGCTGCGTCCGGGCGCCGAGATTGCCTTCGATATGCCGACGCCGGGCGAGTTGCGCGCATTGCGCTTCGACCGCGACGACAGCCACCGCGTGGAGCTGCGCCTGCTGGGCGACAGCGTGCGCGAGAACGTCACCGAGCGGGCGACCACCACGCGCACGGTGGTGGCGAGTGGGGAAATCAGCAGCTCGCTGTACGCCTCGGCCGGCAAGTCGGGGTTGTCGCCGGCAGCGGTGGCGATCATGACCGACGAGATCTTCAAGTACGACATCGACTTCGACAAGGATCTGCAGCCGGGCGATCGTTTCAGCGTGGTGATGGACGAAACCTGGCGCGAGGGCGAGCGGATCAATACCGGCGACATCCTGGCAGCGACCTTTACCACCGGCGGCAAGACCTACACCGGCTTCCGCTTCGAGCGTGCCGGCAAGCCGGCCGAGTATTTCGACATCACCGGCCGGCCGTTGAAGAAGAGCTTCATCCGCATGCCGGTGGCCTACAGCCGCATCAGCTCGACCTTTGGCGCACGCAAGCATCCGGTGCTGGGCACCATGCGCATGCACAAGGGCGTGGACTACGCGGCAGCCTCGGGCACGCCGATCATGGCTGCCGGCGATGCGCGGGTGGTGTTCGTCGGCACCCAGCGCGGCTACGGCAATGTGGTGATCCTGGACCACGGCAGGAACTTCAGCACGCTGTACGGGCATATGTCGCGCTTCGGCAAGATCAAGGCCGGCCAGCGCATCAACCAGGGCACGGTGATCGGCTATGTCGGCATGACCGGCCTGGCGACCGGCCCGCACCTGCATTACGAATTCCGCGTTGCCGGGCAGCAGCGCAACCCGATGTCGGTGACCATGCCGCCGCCCGAGCCCTTGCAGGGTGCCGAGCTGGCCGCCTTCCGCGCGCAGACGGCGCCGGCACTGGCGCGTATCGAAGGCATGGAGAAGTTGATCTATGCCGACGCCGGCAAGCCTGCCAAGGGCAAGCCGCGCGGTTGAGTGTCGGCGGCTGACTCCTCAGCCGCCGACATGGCCATCGCCGGTCGGATGGCTGCGCGGCGTTCGCGAAGGAGCTGATAGCTCATGCAACGTTGCGGCCGGCACCGGATCGCTGCCAGCGTCCAGTGGAAACCATGATGCCGACGCGACAGTCGGCGCTGCCGCTGCAGCGCTGACTGTCGAGCGTAGAGCCGATTGGCCTCACCGTGAGGCGTGCCGGGGCGGTTGACTCTCCCACCCCGGCTGCACAAGCTGCATGACCACTGTGCAACTGGCTCTGGCATGTCTGCTCCGGAACACCTGGAATCCCCGCTCTACCTGGGCCTGATGTCGGGCACCAGCGCCGACGGCATCGATGCCGCACTGGTGCGCTTTGCCGATGACAGCCATCGCCGCTGCGAACTGGTTGCCGGCACCACCGTGGCCTGGGAGCCGCAACTGCGCGACACGCTGGTGATGCTGGGCCAGGGCGCCGACGTGATCGCCATCGATGCGCTTGGACACCTGGATGCGCAGGTGGGGCTGGCGTTTGCGGCCGCTGCCAATCAACTGATCCGCGACAGCGGCATCGCGCGTGGGCGCGTTCGCGCGATCGGCTCGCATGGGCAGACCATTCGGCATCGCCCCAAGGCCGATCCGGCCTTTACCTGGCAGATCGGCGATGCCAGCCGGATTGCCGAGCACACCGGCATCACCACGGTGGCCGATTTCCGCCGTCGCGATGTGGCTGCCGGCGGTCAGGGCGCGCCGCTGATGCCGGCCTTTCATCTGGCCATGCTGGGCACGGGCGATGAAGACCGCGCGGTGCTCAATCTGGGCGGCATCGGTAACCTGACGCTGATCCCGCGCGATGGCGCGGTGCTGGGCTTCGATACCGGGCCGGCCAATGCATTGCTGGACAGCTGGTGCCAGCAGCATCGCGGCACGGCGTTCGATGCCGACGGTGCGTTCGCCGCCAGCGGGCGCGTCGATACCCCACTGCTGCAGGCGTTGCTGGCCGACCCGTGGTTTGCGCTGGCGCCGCCCAAGAGCACCGGGCGCGAGCAGTTCCATCTGGACTGGGCGATGCAGGCGATGCGGTCGCTGGGAGACGTGGCGCTGTCTGCGGCCGATGTGCAGGCGACCCTGCTCGAACTGACCGCGGCCAGCGTCGCCGACGCGTTGCTGCGGCTGCAGCCCGATACCCGCCGGGTGCTGGTGTGCGGTGGCGGGGTGCGCAATCCGGTATTGATGGCACGACTGGCGGCGCGACTGCCGGGCGTGGTGGTGGAATCCAGCGCGCGGCATGGGCTGGATCCGGACTATCTGGAGGCGATGGGGTTCGCATGGTTGGCCGCGGAGCTGCTCGCAGGCCGGGCCGCCAATCTGCCGTCGGTGACCGGGGCGGCCGGGCCGCGGTTGCTGGGAGCGATCCATCCGGCGTGACAGGCCTGGATCAGTTGCGAGCGCCCGCAGTCGCAACATCCTCGCGCCGGATGGATTCGCACGCGAGGCAGCGCTGGCTGACCGTTTGCAGCTACGGGCTATTCCCCGCCGGCAGCGCCTTGAGCGCGGCAATCGCTTCGGCCAGGGCATCGACTTCCGGGTGTTGCAGGCCGCCGGTGACTTCGTATTCGCTGGCGAACAGGCCCTGTTCGAGCAGATGCATCACGGTCTGGTGCTG
Source organism: Xanthomonas sp. WHRI 6108 (assembly GCF_040202385.2). Classification (NCBI taxonomy): domain Bacteria; kingdom Pseudomonadati; phylum Pseudomonadota; class Gammaproteobacteria; order Lysobacterales; family Lysobacteraceae; genus Xanthomonas; species Xanthomonas sp. WHRI 6108. Next base: position 4,289,155 of record NZ_CP168198.1, read on the forward strand.
GGTCCAGCCGCGAGCGACGGAGATGCGACGGATCCTGTCCACCAGCAATGGATCGATGTCCCGCAACACCAGATCGGTCATGCCTACTCCCTATTCGCAAGGTCTCCGGCGCGTTGGATGATCATCCCGCAGCGCCGGGTCCACCTGCAACCGTCAAGCTGCGGCAGCGTGCCGACGCTGCTGCAGGATAAGCATCCCGCACAATATCACTACGGGGATCGCAACCAGCGCTGTCCCGACGAAGAACAAGGCATACCCTTCCAGCAGGGTTCGTCCCTGTGACAGTGCCTGGACCGACCAGCCCGAGAAGCCTTTCAGGGCCTTGCCCGGCATGGCATAGAACGAGCTCAGTAAAGCGTACTGAGTTGCGGTATAGCCAAAACTCGTGAGGCTGGACATGTAGGCGATCAGCGCGGTTCCGGCAAAGCCGTTGGCGAAGTTATCGATTGCCATCGCCACTGCAAATTTGCTTGTGTCCGGCCCGACATAGGCCAGCCATGCAAATGCCAGATTCGAACAGGGACCCAATACTGCACCAGCCATCAAGGTCGCAAGCACTCCCCATCGCACGGAGACCAAACCGGCCGCTGCAATGCCGACGAACGTGGCAACCAGACCCACCGAGCCGCGGATGGCACCGACGGTATCCTCGGACAAGCCGAGGTCGACGTAGAACGGGTTGGCCATCGGCCCCATCACGAAATCGGCCATGCGATAGACGCTGATGGCCACCAGGATCAGGATTGCACCACTGCGGTGCTCACGAATGAAGGCGAGAAAGGGCCCGGCGATGGCGTCGAACAGCCCTCGCGGCGTCCATAGCGACGCAGCCTGCGCTTGTACGGCGATGACTTCGCGGGCCGGCTCACCTGCCATCGTTACGGCGATCACACCCAGCACCATCAGCGCCGCCATGACTTCGTAGGACACTTGCCAGCCGACGCGTGCGGCGATGATCAGGATCAGCGCATCGGTGACTAACAGGGCCGAGCGGTAGCCTAGTGCCGACGCAGACGTCAGCAGGCCGAGCTGTTCACTATTGTCGGCACTTTCAATGCGCCATGCGTCGATGACGATGTCCTGGGTAGCGGAGGCAAAGGCAACCATCACCGCCATCACGCCGAACACTACCAAGTGTTCCCAGGCGACGCCCATCACCAGTATCTGGCCACCCTTGGGCTGGACCAGCGCCATGCCGACCAGGCCCGTCGCCACGACCGCCTGCGATAGCAGCATCCAGCCGCGGCGGCGTCCCAATCGGCCCAGCAGCGGCACGTCTGTCTTGTCGACAATCGGTGCCCACAAGAACTTCATGGTGTAAGCCAGGCCCACCCAGGACAGGAAACCGATCGTGTCCAGCTCGATGCCTTGCTTGCGCATCCAGAAGCCGAGCGTGTTGCCAACCAGATACAACGGCAGACCGGAACTGAAGCCCAGCAGCAGCATCGCCAGCACTTTGCGCTGGCGCAGGTTAGTCAGTACTTGCTGCCAGCGCCGACGTGGCTTGATGACCTCACTCACTCCGCGTAATCCACGATGTACGGCGCATGGTCGGAGAAGCGCTGCTCGCGGTAGATGGAGCAGGCCTTCACCTTGTCGCGCAGGCCGGGGGTGACCAGTTGGTAGTCGATGCGCCAACCGACGTTGTTGGTGCGCGCCGCGCCGCGGTTGCTCCACCAGGTGTAGTCCTGGCCCTGGGGATGCAGCACGCGGTAGGTATCGACCCAGCCGCGGCCGCTGGCGGCGTTGGTGTCTTCCAGCGCATCGGCGCACAGGCCGTTGAGCCAGTCGCGCTCGGGGGGCAGGCAGCCGGAATTCTTCTGGTTGGACTTCCAGTTCTTGATGTCCAGCGCCGAGCGCACGATGTTCCAGTCGCCGCACAGCACGTACTGCCGGCCGCTGGCCAGCCACTGCTCCAGGATCGGCCGCAGCCATTCCATCACCTGGAACTTGTAGCCCTGACGCAACTCGCCCGAGGAGCCGGACGGGATATAGAAGGAGACCACGCTGAGGTTGCCGAAGCGCGCTTCGACATAGCGGCCTTCTTCGTCGAACTCGGGCCAGCCCAGCGAGGTGCGCACTTCATCGGGCTCGTGCCTGCTGTAGATGGCCACGCCGCTGTAGCCCTTCTTGGTGCTGGCGTCGCGGAACCAGGCCTTGTAGCCGCTGGGCAGGAACTTGGGACCGGCCAGCTGATGCTCCTGGGCCTTGGTCTCCTGCACGCACAGCACGTCGGCGTCCTGGTCGGCGAACCACTCGAAGAAACCCTTGGTGACGGCCGAGCGCAGGCCGTTGGCGTTGAAACTGATGATGCGCATGAATGAAGAGCCGGGATTCGGGAATGGGGATTGGAGATTCGGGAAAGCGTACCGCATCAGCGGATGCCGCAAGGCGCGACCGGCTATGCTTTCCAATCCCGAATCCCCATTCCCCAATCTCGTCACCATGACCGACCACCGCACCCGTTTCCTGCAGCTGGCCCTGGGCGCCGATGCCCTGCGCTTTGGCGAGTTCACGCTCAAGTCCGGGCGGCTCAGCCCGTATTTCTTCAATGCCGGGCGCTTCGATTCGGGCGCCAAGACTGCGCAGCTGGCGCAGTGCTATGCCGATGCGATCGACGCGGCCGGGGTGGAGTTCGATCTGTTGTTCGGGCCGGCCTACAAGGGCATCCCGCTGGCGACCGCACTGGCCTGCGCCTATGCCGGACGCGGGCGCGACCTGCCGCTGGCGTTCAACCGCAAGGAAGCCAAGGACCATGGCGAGGGCGGCAGCCTGATCGGTGCGCCGCTTGAGGGCCGCAAGGTGTTGATCGTCGACGACGTGATCACCGCCGGCACCGCGATCCGCGAGGCGCTGGGCATCATCCGTGGCGCCGGCGGCATTCCGTCCGGGATCGTGGTGGCGCTGGACCGGCAGGAGATCGCCTCCGAGCAGGATCGCCGCTCGGCTGCGCAGGCGGTGGCGGCCGAGGCCGGCATCCCGGTGATCGCGGTGGCCAACCTGGGCGACCTGCTTGCTTTTGCGGCAGGAAACGCCGACCTTGTGGGCTTCCGGGAACCGCTGCTGGCCTATCGTGGCCGCTACGGCACCGACACCACAGGCTGACGGCAGGCGACAGGGGGCTGCGATGATGCCGAGACACACCCGTTTGGCGTTACTCGCCGCCGTTGCGGCAGCCGTGGCCGCCGCGCCTGCCATCGGGCAGGACAAGCCGGCCGCGAAGAAGCTGTATTGCTGGAACCAGAACGGCGCCCGGGTGTGCAGCGATACGCTGCCGCCGGAAGCGGTCAATCAGGCGCGTGACGAATTCAACGCCAAGAGCGGCCTGCGCAGCGCCGAGGTGCAGCGCGCCATGAACAGCGACGAGCGCGCCGCAGCAGCCGCCAGCGAGCAACAACGCCAGGCCGACCTGGCCGCCGAGCAGATGCGCCAGCGCACCGACCAGGCGATGTTGATGTCCTACCAGAGCGAGGACGACCTGCGCCGGGTGTTCAACGAGCGCATCGCCATCGTCGACAACAACATCCATACCGCGCGCTTCAACGTTACCAGCCTGCGCGAAGGGCTGGCCAGCATGCTGCGCAGCGCTGGCGACCGCGAACTGGCCGGCCAGGCGGTGGCCGACAAGCTGGCCGCCGACATCCAGCAACGCCATCGCGAGCTGATGGCGCAATTGCGTCTGCAGACCAGCTTCGAGCAGCAACGGGTGGCGCTGGACGGCGAGATCGCCGACATCCTGCAGCGCTACCGGGCGATGAAGGAGCCGCCGGCCGGCGCGGCGCCCACCGGCTGACCGGCGCAGCCGTCATTCCCGCCCGTGCAGCGCACTGCCGCGGGCGGCATTTCCCGATCCGACGCCCTGCCCGCATAATGGCCGGTCTTACTCCCTGCCCACGAGGCTCTCCCGCATGGCCCGGATCATCGCCATTGCCAACCAGAAAGGCGGCGTCGGCAAGACCACGACCGCGGTCAATCTGGCGGCCGGCCTGGCGCGCGCGCCCAAGCGTGTGTTGCTGGTGGATCTGGACTCGCAGGGCAACGCGACCATGGGCAGCGGCATCGACAAGCGCGACGTGGCCGCCTCGACCTGCGACCTGTTGCTGGGCGAAAACACCGCAGCCGAAATCCGGGTCACCGCGCCGGAAGGCTTCGACCTGCTGCCGGGCAACATCGACCTGACCGCGGCCGAGATCCAGCTGATGGATCAGGGCGAGCGCGAGCAGCGGCTCAAGCGCGCCCTGGCGCCGATCCGCGACGAGTACGACTTCATCCTGATCGACTGCCCGCCGGCGCTGTCGCTGCTGACGCTCAATGCCTTGACCGCGGCCGATTCGATCATCGTGCCGATGCAGTGCGAGTACTACGCGCTGGAAGGACTGACCGCGCTGCTGGAAACCATCGAGGCGTTGCGCGCCAACCTCAATCCGGCGCTGGAAATCGAAGGCGTGCTGCGCACGATGTTCGACATCCGCAACAACCTGGCCAATGCGGTGTCGGCCGAGCTGACCGAGCATTTCGGCGACAAGGTGTTCCGCACCATCGTGCCGCGCAACGTGCGCCTGGCCGAGGCGCCCAGCCATGGCCAGAGCATCGTCGGTTACGACCGCACCTCGCGCGGTGGCGTGGCCTACCTGGGGCTGGCCGGCGAAATCGTGCGCCGCCAGAACGACCGCAACAAGGCCTACCGGCCCGTGGAGACCGTCTGATGAACAAGCCGATCCCCGCAAAGAAGCGTGGCCTGGGCCGTGGCCTGGAAGCGCTGTTGGGGCCGAAGGGCGCGGCCGCCGCCGCGGCGCCGAGCGTGGCCAGCGAGGAGGCCTTGCAGCCGGGCGACAGCCTGCGCCGGTTGCCGGTCACCCAGTTGCAGCCGGGCAAGTACCAGCCGCGCAAGGAGATGGACGAGGTCAAGCTGGCCGAGCTGGCGGAGTCGATCAAGGCGCAGGGGGTGATCCAGCCGATCGTGGCGCGCGAGCTGGCACCGGGGCAGTTCGAGATCGTGGCCGGCGAACGTCGCTGGCGCGCCTCGCAGCTGGCCGGGCTGAGCGAAGTCCCGGTGGTGGTGCGCGAGCTGGACGACCGCACCGTCATCGCGATGGCGCTGATCGAGAACATCCAGCGCGAAGACCTCAACCCGCTGGAAGAAGCGCAGGCGCTGCAGCGCTTGATCGACGAATTTTCGCTGACCCACGCCGAGGCTGCCGGTGCGGTGGGCCGCTCGCGTGCGTCGGTGTCCAACCTGCTGCGGCTGCTGGAATTGCCGGTGGCAATCCGCGTGCTGCTGGAAACCCGCCGCCTGGAAATGGGCCATGCGCGGGCGCTGCTCACCCTGGCGCCGGAGCTGGCCAGCAAGCTGGCGCAGGAAGCGGCCGACCAGGGCTGGTCGGTGCGCGAGGTCGAACACCGTGCGCAGCAGTTCGCCGCCGGCAAGGTGCCCGGCGCATTGCGCAAGGGCAAGCCGGCCGCTGCTGCACCGCAGGCCGATATCGCCTCGCTGGAGACCGAACTGTCCGAATCGCTGGGCACCAAGGTGGTGTTCAATCACGGCCGCGGCGGCAAGGGCAAGCTGGTGATCCACTACACCGACCTGGACACGCTGGACGGCGTGCTCGAACGCCTGCGCCTGCAGCGCAGCTGAGCCTGTGCACCCGCACCAGGAGCATCCCCGGCAATGAATCCCGCCAAGGTCGATCGCAAGCACCTGCTGCATCTGACCGACCTGCCGAACGTGGGGCCGGCCTGCGAAAAGGATCTGCAGCGGATCGGCATCCGGGTTGCCGCGCAACTGCGCGGTCGCGATGCCTACGACATGTATGCGCAGCTGTGTCTGCGCACCGGCGTGCTGCACGACCCCTGCGTGATCGACGTGTTCCTGTCGATCACGCGCTTCATGCAAGGCGAGGCGCCACGGCCGTGGTGGGCGTTCAGCGCCGAACGCAAGGCAACCCTGGCCAGCGAAGCACCGCTCAGTCTGGGGTGAGTGCGCGCATGCGATCAGGTGCGGCCATCAACCGGAGCAACCCATGAGCACTGAAGACGACCAGATCAGCCCCGGCGGCAGCACGCTGATGCTGCACGCGCAGGAAAAAGCATTCGAGCCGGCACACGGCGGCGACTGCATCGAGCAGATCAGCGCACATATCGAGCAGCACCTGGGGCCGATCTCGGCAGTGCTGCACGAAATCATTTCCGACGCCGTGCATCTGGACGTGCATGTGGTGCCCGCCACTGCGGATGTCCCGTACCTGCGGCTGGTGACCTCGGGCATGAGCGACCGGCCGATGACCCTGCCCGAAGGTGTGGAAGCGCCGCAGTACATGGAGCTGATGCTGAGCCTGCCCGCCGATTGGCCGATGGACCAGCGCGACTTCGAAGACCCGCGCCACTACTGGCCGGTCCGCCTGCTCAAGACCCTGGCCCGGCTGCCGCACAAGTTCGAGACCTGGCTGGGCTTCGGCCACACCATTCCCAATGGCCACCCGGCCGAACCCTACGCACCCGGCGTGCGCTTCGACGGCGCCATCGTGCTGCCGCCGGTGAGCACGCCCGAGGGATTTGCGCGCCTGGCCATCGATGCCGACAAGACCATCGTGTTCATGACGGTGGTGCCGCTGTATCCGGAGGAGATGGCGCTGAAACTGAAGGACGGCAGCGATGCGCTGCTGGATCGCTTCGATGCCAAGGGGATTGGGGACATCATTGCGCTCGATCGCGTCAACGTCGCCAAAAAGCGCTTCGGGCTGTTCTGAGCGCCACCTGCCCGCCCGCTTCCGATATCTCCAGGACCACTGCAATGACCATTCTCGTCACCGGCGCCGCCGGTTTCATCGGGGCCTACACCTGCCGCGCGCTGGCTGCGCGCGGTGAGTCGGTGGTGGGCCTGGACAACTACAACAGCTACTACGACCCGCAGCTCAAGCGCGACCGGGTGGCGGCGCTGTGCCCGGGCATCGACATCCGCACGCTGGACCTGACCGACCGCGACGGCCTGGCCGCGTTGTTCGACCAGATCCGGCCCACGCGCGTGGTGCATCTGGCCGCGCAGGCCGGGGTGCGTTACTCGCTGGAAAACCCGTCCGCCTACGTCGACAGCAACCTGGTCGGCTTCGTCAACATGCTCGAGCTGTGCCGGCATCGGGGCGTGCAGCACCTGGTGTACGCCTCGAGCAGTTCGGTGTACGGCGACTCGGCCACCCCGCCGTTTTCCGAAGACCAGCGCGTGGACCAGCCGCGCTCGCTGTATGCGGCGACCAAAGCCGCCAACGAATTGATGGGCTATACCTATGCGCAGCTGTACGGCCTGCGCGCGACCGGGCTGCGGTTCTTCACCGTGTACGGGCCGTGGGGCCGGCCGGACATGGCGCCGCTGATCTTCAGCCGCGCGGTGCTGGCGGGGCGGCCGATCGAGGTGTTCAACCACGGCAGGATGCAGCGCGACTTCACCTTCGTCGACGACATCGTGGCCGGCGTGCTGGGCGCGCTGGACACGCCCAGCGGCGAGCCGGTGCCGCACCGGGTGTTCAACCTGGGCAACCACACCCCGGTGGAGCTGGAATACTTCATCGACGTGATCGCCCAGGCCGCCGGGCGCCCGGCCGAGAAGGTCTACCGGCCAATGCAGCCGGGCGACATGATCCGCACCATGGCCGATACGCGGCGCGCGCACGCCGCGTTCGGCTTCGAGCCGGCCACCCCGGTCGAACACGGCCTGCCGCAGGTGGTGGACTGGTGCCGCAGTTATTTCGGTGAGCGCGCCTAGGGCACAGGTTCGCTTCATGCCTGACTCAGACAGTCAGGGCACAATGCGCGATCTTTTTCGCTCAGCCTTCATCTGGCACCACGAATCCATGAGCCAACCCCAGCTTTCCGTCGTCGTCCCGGTGTTCAACGAGCGCGACAACGTCGCCGCCCTGGTCGGCGAAATCGTCGCCGCCTTGCGCGGGCTGGTGGCGTTCGAGATCGTCTATGTCGACGACCACTCGCGCGACGACACCCTGGCGGTGCTGCAAGGCCTGAAGACCACCACGCCGGAACTGCGCGTGTTGCATCACGTGACCCAGAGCGGCCAGAGCACGGCGGTGCGCAACGGCGTCAAGGCCGCGCGTGCGAGCTGGATCGCCACGCTCGACGGCGACGGCCAGAACGACCCAGCCGACATTCCCAAGCTGCTGACCGCCCGCGCCAGTGCCGAGCCGCAGGTGAAGCTGTTCGCCGGCTGGCGGGTCAACCGCCAGGATTCGGGGTCCAAGCGCTGGGCCAGCAAGTGGGCCAACGCGATCCGTTCGCGCATGCTGCACGACAACACCCCCGATACCGGCTGTGGCATCAAGCTGTTCGAGCGCGAGGCGTTCCTGGACCTGCCCTACTTCGATCATATGCACCGCTATCTGCCGGCGTTGATGCAGCGCGCCGGCTGGCGCACGGTGAGCGTGCCGGTGCATCACCGCCATCGCACCGCCGGCGTGTCCAAGTACAACAACCTCAATCGCGCGCTGGTCGGCATCCGCGACCTGCGCGGCGTGGCCTGGTTGATCACCCGCAGCAAGCGCACCGTGGTGCAGGAGCGCTGATGGAACTGCATTGGCTGGATCAACCGCTGACCTGGCTGTACTGGACCGGGCTGCATGTCACCGGCTGGAAGCTGATCGGCTATGTGGGCGCACTGATGTTCGGCGGCCGCTGGCTGGTGCAATTCGTCGCTTCCAAGCGCGCCGGCAAGCCGGTGATCCCGCGCATGTTCTGGTACATGAGCGTGGTCGGCAGCCTGATGACGCTGAGCTACTTCGTGTTCTCGGCCAAGCAGGATTCGGTGGGCGTGCTGCAGAACCTGTTCCCGGCGTTCACCGCGTTCTACAGCCTGTATCTGGATGTGAAGCATCGCGGCTGGAGGCGGGATCGGGCGGTGCATTGAGCGGGGATTGGGGAGTGGGGATTGGGGATTCGTAAGTGCGGCACTCCTGCTCCACGTTTCCGGGCTTTGAGGCGATGCTGGTTGCGTAGCTGGGCTGATTGAGCGTGCTGCATTGACTCTGCTTTCGGTGGATAACGTCAGGGGCTCGCTAGCTGCGGTCAACGCGTTTTTTCGTACGTCGCGATGCGCTGGTTACCGACCTGGAATGAGGCGCGTGGCCGATGCCGCGGCTGTTTGCTCATCGGCATGCTGTGCCTATGTCCAGCGCGCTCCTCCATCGTCCGTTGTCCGGGTCGGCGCCGCTTGCGGCGCATTGGCACCTGCGGCTGTACACGCATCAGCAGGTGCCGTTGTTTGCCGACTGGCGTTGCGCGCGGGCGGCAGCGGCCAGCCTTGCGGCGGCCGGTCATTGGCAGGGTGCACAGTTGCTGTGCTGGGTGCTGCTGCCGGACAGTTGGTGCGCGCTGTTGCAGGCGCCGGGCAAGGCTGCGCTGCTGCAACTGGCTTGGGTCGCACGACAGGCGGCTGCCGAGGCGGTCAATCGCGCGCGCGGCCGTGGCGGGACGGTGTGGCAGCCGCAGATGCAGGCATCGGCGCTTGCGCCGACTGAGGACCACCGACAGTTCGCGCGCGCGCTGGTGGCGTTGCCAGTACGCGCAGGGCTGGCCGCGCAGATCGGCGGATATCCATACTGGGATGCGGTCTGGCTGTTGCACGACCACGCTGCACACGGCGCCGCGATTGCAGCGCCAGATGATCGCGCACGCATGCCGGGTCCGGGACGCAGGTGACCGTGATCGCGTGCATTCGTCTGGCTTGAGCCGGAAAGACCGACCCGCGTCTTCGCCTGTCAGCCTTGCGGGATATCTGTGCGAGCGGCGCCTGCTCGATCAACATTTGACGTCCAGCGGCGCCTGCTCGCTCAACGTCTGACGTCGAGCGGCGTCTGTTCGGGCGACGCCTGATGTCGACCGCCTACGCCTGTCGGAGCGGGCCGCGCGCTGCGGTGATGGCCTGCATCTGCCAGCGCCGAGCACGGTGTGGTCGGCAGCTGTGGCGACGCGACCTGCCCTGGCGGTAAGCCGGCAGGGCAGTCGCCCGGGACGTACCGGCCGGTCAAAATTCCAGTGGATGATCCGGCAGCAGGGCCTGCAACTGGCTGCGGAACAATCCGCGAATCCGCTGCAGTGCGTCTTCGGTATCGGCCTCGAAGCGCAGCACCAGGATCGGCGTGGTGTTGGAGGCACGCACCAGGCCCCAGCCGTCGGCGAAGTCCGCACGCAGCCCGTCGATCGTCGACAGCCGCGCCGATTCGAACGGCGATTCCTCGCCAGCCTGCGCACGCTCGACAAAGCGCGCGACCAGTGCGTGCGCATCGCCGTCCACCGGCACCTTGATTTCCGGGGTGGACACGCTTTCGGGCAGGGCGTCCAACACCTCCGACGGGGTTTCCTCGCGCTGGGCCAGGATTTCCAGCAGGCGTGCGGCCGCATAGATGCCGTCGTCGAAGCCGTACCAGCGCTCCTTGAAGAAGAAGTGCCCGCTCATCTCGCCGGCCAGTTCGGCGTCGGTCTCGCGCATCTTGGCCTTGATCAACGAATGCCCGGTCTTCCACATCAACGGGCTGCCGCCGTTGCGCAGCACGTGATCGGACAACTTGCCGGTGCACTTGACGTCGTAGATCACCAGCGCGCCGGGATTGCGCTGCAGCACATCGGCGGCGAACAGCATCAGCAGACGGTCCGGGAACACCATGGCACCCTGCTTGGTGACCACGCCCAGACGATCGGCATCGCCATCGAAGGCCACGCCGATATCGGCATCGAAGCGCTGCACCATCTTGACCAGGTCGTCGAGGTTGTGCGGCTCGCTCGGGTCGGGATGATGATTGGGGAAGGTGCCGTCGATCTCGCAGTACAGCGGGATGACCTCGGCGCCGATCGCTTCCAGCAGGCGCGGCGCGATATCGCCGGCCACGCCGTTGCCGGCATCCACCACCACCTTGATCGGGCGGTCCAGCTGCACGTCGTCGGCGATGCGCTGGATGTAGGCGTCACTGATGTCGCGCTGTTCCAGATCGCCAGGCGTTGCCGCGGTATGCAGGCGGCCTTCGTTGATGCGCTGGTGCAGTTCGGCGATCGCCGCCCCGGACAGGGTCTCGCCACCGATCACGATCTTGAAGCCGTTGTAGTCGGGCGGATTGTGGCTGCCGGTGACCGCCACGCAGCTGCCGGCGCGCAGTTCGTAGGCGCCGAAATACACCACTGGAGTGGGCGCCAGGCCGATGTCGATCACCTGGCAGCCGGCGCGGCGCAGGCCGTCGATCAGGCCATTGGCGAGCTCCGGACCCGATAGCCGCCCATCGCGGCCGACCACCACCTCGCGCAGGCCCTGCGCCTGCATCACGCTGCCGATGGCCTGGCCGATCAACGCGGCGACGCCGGGATTGAGATCCTTGCCGACCACGCCACGGATGTCGTAGGCGCGGAACATCTCGCTGGCGACCTGCACGGCCGGTACCAGCGCCGGCGGCGCGGGCGGCGCATCTGCCTCCAGCGCGCGCGCCTGGCTGGCGAGGCTGGCGTCGTGCTGCAGGCTCTGGCTGAAGGTGGGTTCGTCGGCGGTCGGCTCGCCGGACACGCGGCGACGCGGCAAGGCGACGCGGCCACGGCTGGCCAGCACCAACAGCACGGCGATGACGAGCAGCAACGCGGCCACGATCGCACAGCCCACGGCGCCCAGACCCAGCGGGCCGTCATCGCGTTGTGGTACCGCGGCGGCCACGCGCAGGCCGCTGTTACCCAGGGGCCTGGCCAAAGTCTCGGCAGCATCGGCCAGCACCAGATCGCCCTGCTGGGCAACGTTGTAGCTGCCCTGGCGCAAGGCCAGGTACGCGCTGCCGGGCACTGCGATCGCATCCAGCGGGCCGGTCAGACGTAACAACGGCAGCCGCGCGTACGCCACCGCCGGTTGCGCGCCCAGGCGCACCGCTGCCGCTACGCCGAGACGGACCTGCTTGGCATCGCGCACCACGTGCACCTGCGCACGCTCGGCCACCAGTGCCGACTCGAGCAGGCTCAGCCGCGCGTAGCCGAAGTCCTTGGGATTGTCGTAGGCGGCAGCGAGGTCGCCGGACAGGACCTGCACATCCTCGGCGCCCTTGAAGCGCTCGCGGATGCTCGAAGCGGCCGCCAGCGCGTCGCCATTGGCCAACGCGGCGATGACCTGTGGCTGCTTGAGCACGGCGTCGAGCTGGCTGGCCTGCTGGGCCATGGCCCGGCTGATGTCCTGTACGGCGCGGTCGCGCGCCTGTTCCAGCTCCTGCGCAACCGCATCCTGGCGCCATTGCGTGTAGCTGCTCCAGCCGAACCAGGCAGCCAGCAGCACCAACACCCCCCCCAACACCGGACCACTCGTACGCACGCTGGACATCGACTGCCTGCGCTCGTTCGCCTTGCTCATGTGACGTCCCCCGTCAGCGCACGCCGGTGTGGCCGAATCCACCCGCTCCCCGCGCGCTGTCGACGAAAGTATCCACCACTTGCAAGCCCACGCGCACGATCGGCAGGATCACCAGCTGTGCGATGCGGTCGCCCGGCTCAATGGTGAAGGCCTCACGGCCGCGATTCCAGGTGCTGATCAGCAGCGGCCCCTGGTAATCGGCATCGATGAGCCCGGTGCCGTTGCCGAGCACGATGCCGTGGCGATGGCCCAGGCCCGAGCGCGGCAGGATCACCGCGCACAGCTGCGGGTCGGCCAGATGGATGGCGATGCCGCTGGGAATCAGCGCCGCATCGCCCGGTTCCAGCGTCATCGGCGCTTCCAGCGCGGCGCGCAGGTCCATGCCGGCGCTGGCGTCGGTGGCGTAGGCCGGCAGCGGCCACAGATCGCCAAAGCGCGGGTCGAGCAGCTTCACCTGCAGGGACTGGGTCGGGGTGCTCATGCCTGCAATCTCTCCGCGATCAGGGCCAACAGCTGGTCGGCCAATTCGGTCTTGCTGCTGCTGGGGAAGGCGCGCTCGCCGCCCTGCCAGTAGGCGGTGGCGGCGTTGTTGTCGCTTTCGAAGCCGCCGCCCTCGATCCCCACCTGGTTGGCGATGATCAGGTCCAGCCGCTTGGCGGCCAGCTTGCCACGCGCGTAATGCTCCACGTCGTGCGTTTCGGCGGCAAAGCCGACCACCAGCTTCAGCGCGCCGGTCTGCGCGGCGACCTCGGCCAGGATGTCCGGGGTGCGCACCAGTTCCAGGGTCAGCGTCTCGCCGGTCTTCTTGATCTTCTGCGCGACCACCCGCTTGGGGGTGTAGTCGGCCACTGCGGCGGCGCCGATGTAGATGTCGGCCGGGAACGCACCCAGCACCGCATCGCGCATCTGCGCAGCCGAGCGCACGTCGATCCGCCGCACCCCGGCCGGGGTGGTCTGGTGCACCGGGCCGCTGACCAGTACCACGTCGGCGCCCTGGCTGGCGGCGGCAGCGGCCAGGGCATAGCCCATCTTGCCGCTGCTGCGGTTGCCCACGTAGCGCACCGGGTCCAGGTCCTCGAAGGTGGGGCCGGCGCTGATCACGATGCGCAGACCGTCCAGTTGCGCGCTGCTGGGCACGAACGCCGGGGCGGCAGCAGCCTTGGAGGCGAGTGGCGCGGCGCTGCCGGCACCGCCGGCCAGGGCGGCGATGATCGCCGCCGGCTCGGCCAGCCGGCCGGGGCCGGACTCGCCTTCGGCCAGCGGGCCGTCCTCGGGACCGACCACGCGCACGCCGCGCGCGGACAGGGTCGCCACGTTCGCCTGCGTGGCCGGGTGCAGCCACATGCGGTGGTTCATTGCCGGGGCCACGGTCAGCGGCGCGGTGGTGGCCAGGCACAGCGTGCTGACCAGATCGTCGGCCAGGCCGTGCGCCAGCCGCGCCAGCAGGTCGGCGGTGGCCGGGGCGACGATCACCTGATCGGCCCAGCGCGCCAGTTCGATATGTCCCATCGCCTGCTCGGCGGCGCTGTCCCACAACGTGGTGCGGGTGGGCTGCCCGGACAGTGCCTGGAAGCTGAGCGGGGTGATGAATTGTTGCGCGCCGCTGGTCATGGCGACCTGCACCTGCGCACCGGCGTCGCGCAGGCGACGGACCAGTTCGAGCGATTTGTAAGCGGCAATGCCTCCGCCGACGCACAGCAGCAAGCGCTGTCCGTCCAGGGGGCGGGCCTGAGTGGAGCCGATCACGTCGGAGTCGTCCTACGGTTACAAGGACAACTAGATTAGCCGATGCCCCCGTCCGGCCTGATAGGCGTGAGCGATGAGCACCGGCAATCTCGCCATATGCACATTCACGACTGGCCCACCCACGAACGCCCGCGCGAGAAACTGCTGGCGCGCGGGGCGCCTGCCCTGTCCGATGCCGAGCTGCTGGCGATCTTTGTCGGCTCCGGCCTGCGCGGCCAGGACGCCGTCCAGACCGGACGCAATCTGCTGCTGCGCCACGGCCCGCTGCGCGTGCTGCTGGATCACACGGCGCCCGCCCTGGCGCGCCTGCCCGGCCTGGGTCCGGCCTCGGCCTGCAAGCTCAGTGCGGCGCTGGAACTGGCGCACCGCCACCTGCTGAGCGCACTGGAACGCGGCGACGCGCTCAGCGACCCGCCCAGCGTCGGCCGCTACTTTTCGCAGCGGCTGCGTGCGCGCCCCTACGAGGTGTTCGCGGTGCTGTACCTGGACACCCGCCATCACGCCATCGCCTTCGAGGAAGTGTTCACCGGTACCATCGACGGGGCCGACATCCACACGCGCGAAGTGGTGCGGCGGGCGCTACTGCACAATGCCGCAGCGGTGATCGTCGGGCACAACCACCCTTCAGGCAATCCGGAGCCGTCCGAGGCCGACCGCGCGGTCACCCGGCGCCTGCTGGATGCGTTTGAGCTGGTGGATATCCGCCTGCTGGACCACTTCGTGATCGGCGACGGGCGTCCGGTCTCGCTGGCCGAGCGCGGCTGGCTGGGATGAGCGCGCGGCGGTGACCTGAACCGTCGGCCCGACCCCGGGGCGCGCGGTCGGGTAAAATCGGTGGTTTCGTTCCAAGCAGATCCCACGTGAAAGCCCAACTCCGCGCACTGATCGGCCAAGGCATTGAAGCCTTGCGCGCCAACGGTACCCTGCCTGCCGACACCCTGCCGCCGGATTTTGTGGTCGAGCGGCCCAAGACGCGCGAGCACGGCGACTTCGCCACCAATGCTGCGATGCTGCTGGCCAAGCCGGCGCGCAGCAACCCGCGCGCGTTGGCCCAGGCGCTGGTCGCGGCATTGCCGGCCAGCGACGACGTGGCCAAGGTGGAGATCGCCGGCCCGGGCTTCATCAACTTCCATCTCGCCCCCACCGCCTACCAGCGCGAAGTGGCGCATGTGCTCAAGCAGGGCCACGACTACGGCCGCGGGCTGGCCGGCAACGGCCGCTCGGTGGGCGTGGAATACGTCTCGGCCAACCCGACCGGCCCGCTGCACGTCGGCCACGGCCGCGCCGCGGCGATCGGCGACAGCCTGGCGCGCGTGCTCGATGCCAACGGCTGGAACGTCAAGCGCGAGTTCTACTACAACGATGCCGGCGTGCAGATCGAGAACCTGGCCCTGTCGGTGCAGGCGCGCGCGCAGGGGCTCACCCCCGACAGCGACGGCTGGCCGGAGAACGGCTACCGCGGCGACTACATCGCTGATGTGGCCACCGCCTACCTGGCCGGCGACACCGTCGACCTGGAAGGCCACCTGGTCACCGGCGGCAAGGACCCTGCCGACTTCGACGCGATCCGCCGCTTCGCCGTGGCCTACCTGCGTAACGAGCAGAACCACGACCTGGCCGCGTTCCGCGTCGATTTCGATATCTATTTCCTGGAAAGCTCGCTGTACAAGGATGGCAAGGTCGAAGAAGCGGTGCAGAAGCTGATCGCCTCCGGCCATACCTACGAGGAAGGCGGTGCGTTGTGGTTGAAGTCCACCGACTTCGGCGACGACAAGGACCGGGTGATGCGCAAGTCCGACGGCACCTACACCTACTTCGTGCCGGACGTGGCCTATCACCTGACCAAGTGGCAGCGCGGCTACGAGCGCGCGATCACCGAGCTGGGGGCCGATCACCACGGCTCGCTGACGCGCGTGCGCGCCGGCCTGCAGGCGCTGGAACTGGGCATCCCGCAAGGCTGGCCGGAGTACGTGCTGCACCAGATGGTCACGGTGATGCGCGGCGGCGAGGAAGTGAAACTGTCCAAGCGTGCCGGCAGCTACGTCACCCTGCGCGATCTGATCGAGGAAACCAGCGCCGATGCGGTGCGCTGGTTCCTGATCGCGCGCAAGCCCGATTCGCAGCTCACCTTCGACATCGACCTGGCCCGTCAGCAGAGCAACGACAACCCGGTGTTCTACGTGCAGTACGCACATGCCCGCGTCTGCAGCGTGCTGCGGCAGGCGCAGGAGAAGGGCTACAAGTACGAGCAGGCGCATGGACTGGCCGAGCTGGCGCGCCTGGACGACGAGCATTCGCTCAACGTCATGGTCGAGCTGTCGCGCTATGCGGAGGTGGTGGAAATCGCCGGGCAGACGCTGGAGCCGTACCAGATCGCGCAATACCTGCGTGAATTGGCGCACGCCTTCCACACGTGGTATCACAACACCAAACTGCTGGTGGACGATGCCGCAGAGCGCGACGCCAAGCTCACCCTCGCCGTCGCCACGCAACAGGTGCTCGCCAACGGCCTGGAACTGCTTGGCGTCAGCGCCCCAGAAAAGATGTAAGCCGGGCCGCATGGCCCGCAACGACGTGATTCGGAGAAGTGGTAGATGGCAGCACGACGCGGTAAGAGTCAGGCGCGACGCAACACCAGCAATGGCACCCCCGGTTGGGTGTGGTTGGTGGCGGGCGCTGCGATTGCGGCAGTGATCTTTCTGGCCGCGCCCAACCTGTTCAAGAAGGACGGCGACGGCTTCCTGCGCGTAGGCCCGCGCGCCAACCCCGACGCACAGCCCGAGCCGGTGGCCGATGCCGACGTGGATACGCCGGCCGAGCTGCCCAAGCCCAGCGCGCAACCGCCCAAGCCGCAGGCCAAGCCGGGCGATGCGCAGACCCAGTACGACTTCTATACCTTGCTGCCCGGCAAGGAAGTGCAGATGTCCGATGCCGAACTGGCGGCCAGTGCGCGCGCCGAGGAAGCTGCACGTGCGCGCGCCGCATTGGAAGGCAAGCCGGTCGCGCCGGCACCGGGTGCGAGTGTGGCGGCAGCCACGCCGGCCGCCAGCGTGCCGGTCCCGTTGACCGAAACGGCCGCCAGCGCGCCGAAGCCATTGGCCGAGACCGCCCCGGCACGCCCGGCCGCCACCCCGGCCCCGGCCAGCACTGCGGCACTGAGCACGCCGGCTGCAACCGCTGCGCCGAAGCCGGCAGCGACAGCAGCAGCTGCCACCCCGGCAGCTGCCTCTGCAGTGACCGACAACACCCGCTACATCCTGCAGGCCGGCTCGTTCGGCGCCTCCGGCGATGCCGAATCGACCAAGGCCAAGCTGGCGATGATGGGCCTGGCCGCACGCGTGGAGTCGGCCGACATCAGCGGCAAGACCGTCTACCGCGTGCGCATGGGGCCGTACGGCAGCGCCAGCGAACTGGCAGAAGCCAAGCAGAAACTGACCGGTAGCGGCTTGCCCGCCATTGCGATCAAGGCGCAGTAGCCGCCGTGCTGCAGCGCACCGCCGGCCTGTGGTTGTGGTGGGGACTGATCGGCGCGGCGCACGCCACCGAGCAGATTCCCGACCGCATCCGGATCGACGGGCAGGACGCGGTGCTGCTGGCCGAGCCATTGGCGCGGGTGCTGGACGACCAGGCCACCTGGCAACGGTTCGTGGCGCATGCGCGGCCGGCGCTGGGCAGTTGCAGTGCAAACTGGCGCGGCTACCAGGCCGATTGGCGCGTGGAGCAGACGCAAGTGCTGCTGGATCGCATCGTCATCGGTGCCTGCGACACCGCGCCGCCGGCGTTACCGCTCGAGGTGTTGTTCCCCGGACGAACTGCCCCGGTCGCCGCGGACTGGATCGACGGTGAGTTGGTGATCGCCCTGCCAACCGCCGCGAGCGCCGGCGACACCGCACCCGGCACCGCAGAAGCACCGTATCTGCTCCTGCAGGTGCAACAAGGCCGCGTAGTGACGCGCGAGCCGCTCAGTGAGGCCGAGCTGCGCGCGCGCCGTGCCCAGGCCCACGCACCCGGCGCTGCCACGACCCCCTGATCCCTTTGCCTGACCCCCTCGTTCGCAGGAGTTATCCCCCATGTCCAAGACTGTTCTGATCACCGGTGCCACCTCCGGATTCGGCAGCGCCGCCGTGCGCCGTTTTGCCGCCGCCGGCTGGAAGATCATCGCCACCGGCCGCCGCGCCGAGCGCCTGGATGCGTTGGCGGCCGAGCTGCCTGCCGGCCAGGTGCACACCGCAGCCTTCGACATGCGCGATGCGCAGGCCCTGTCGGCAGCGATCGACGCATTGCCGGCCGAGTTTGCCGACATCGATGTGCTGGTCAACAACGCCGGGCTGGCGCTGGGCACCGCGCCTGCACAACAGGCCGACCTGACCCAGTGGCAGCAGATGATCGACACCAATGTGACCGCGCTGGTCACCCTCACCCACCGCCTGCTGCCGGCGCTGATCGCACGCCGCGGCGCCATCATCAACATCGCCTCGGTCGCGGCGACCTACCCCTACACCGGCGGCAACGTGTACGGCGGCACCAAGGCGTTCGTGCAGCAGTTTTCGCTGGGCCTGCGCGCGGACCTGCACGGCACCGGCGTACGCGTGACCTCGATCGAACCGGGCATGGCCGAAACCGAATTCACCCTGGTGCGCACCGGCGGCAACCAGGCCGCCTCCGACACGCTGTACCGCGGCGCCACCCCGATGACCGCCGAGGACATCGCCGAGCAGATCTTCTACGTCGCCAGCCTGCCGGCGCATCTGAACATCAATCGGCTGGAAATCATGCCGGTCACGCAGTCGTTCGCCGGTTTCCAGGTGGCGCGCGACGCGCAGTGACGGTGGCCTCCAACGCCAATGCCTCGGTCGCGTCGCGATCCGATGGTGGGTTGGTCGGCGCGTTGGCAGATTGCGCCGCATCCAAGCTGGGTGCGGCGCTGCAACCGGCGCACCGCCAGGGATGACGAAAACGCCGTGCATTGCGCGGCGTTTTGCTTTACCCGGTCAGCCGCGATCGGCGGCAGCCAACGGCCGCGCGCTTGGCCGCAGCGTCCTGTCGCGCAGTTGCAGGAACGGGCGCTCCACCGCATAGTGCAACAGCGCGCCACCCAGCACTGCCACCAGGCCATACACCGCAAATGCCAGCACGCCCCGCCCCTCCAGCGCCGGGCCGAACCAGCCCTGGGTGAGATGGAAGACGGCCTTGTGGGTCAGATACAGGCTGTAGGAGATGGCCGCCAGCCATGCCGCGCCCGGCACGCGCAAACCGCCAAGCACACCTCTGCTGGCGGTGCCGGCGAGCACCAGCAAAGCCAGCCCCAGCGACAGCACCGGCCAGCCCACCGCATTGCCGAGCAGGCCGATGCGCTCGCGGAACAGCCACAGTGCCAGTGCCAGAATCGCCACGCCGGCACACAGAATGGCGTTGCCGTGCTGCTGCAGCCGTTGCCACGTCATGGGGCGAAACACCTTCAGCACCGCCAGCACGACACCGGCCAGCAGACCATCCAGACGGTTCCAGGTCGGGTAGTAGATGTCTTCGATAAACCAGTTGCGCTGCAGACCGACGCCAGCGCTGTCCAGGGCGGTGTTGTGCCACCAGATGCCGGCACGCAGCGCGATGCCTGCAACCACGACCAGCACGCAGAGCACGCCAAAGCGTGCGGCCGAGGGCCGACGCAGCAGCAGCGTCGCCAGCAACGGAAACACCAGATAGAAATGTTCCTCCACGCACAACGACCAGGCGTGCGAGAACGCGGCGTCACGGCCGTAGTCGACGAACAGGTTCAGGGTGAAGGTGACGAACATCCACCACGGCGCCAGCCCGGGCGACTCGCGAAAGTCCGGCCACGCCATGTAGATCACCAGCACCAGCAAGAACGCCGGCAGGATGCGAAACGCGCGGCGCAGATAGAACTCCTTGAAGTCCAGGCGTTGCCCGCGCGCCAGCGGCCTCAGCACCTGCGTGCCGATCAGAAAGCCGCTCAGGACGAAGAACAGGTCCACGCCCATCCAGCCGTAGCGCGACAACCACGCCCAGTCCGGCCCCAGACCGCCGACCACGAAGGAATGGAACAGCATCACCCAGACAATGGCGAGGCCACGCAGCAGATCGAGAGCGGGGTAGCGCATGCAGGCGATGCAAAGCCGAGGGAGCCCGATTGTGCCGCATCCTACCGATGCGACGATGCCGGCGCTGGCCGCATTCGCCAGCTCGGATCAGCAACGCAGACGCTGTTTCCACCTCACTCCGTCGTGCAGGCATGGTCCGGTCGACCACCTATCGGCGGCGGCAATAGGCCCCAGCGCCCCACCCGTGCAGCAGCCAAGAGCCTTCGGTGAGGCCAGCCGCATTGCCGCAGCCAATCCAATGTTGACGCTGTGGCTCCCCCACAGCGTCAACCATCACGCATCGGCCTGTGTCACGCGACGGCCTGCTCGATCCGCACGGCCGGCGCCACCGACAGCGCCGGTTGCAGCAATCCCCAGGCTTCCAGCTGCTCCACCGCACGGCCGATTCCGTCCTCCTCGCGGATGCGCTGCCCCAGCGCGCGCGCCGCTGCGCGCATGCTCGGCGCGCTGGCCTGGCCGATGGCATCGGCCAGGGTCTCCGGCTGCAGCCCGACCCGTGCAAGCGCCGGCGGGGCGACGCCGCGTTGGGCCAGGCAGTGCGCCCAGAACGGCTGGTCGTAGCCGAACGGCAGCACCACCGACGGAATCCCCGCAGCCAGCGCCGCACCGGTGGTGCCGGCACCACCGTGATGCACGGCCACCGACACCCGCGGAAACAGCCAATCGTGCGGTGCCTGCTCCAGCTGGAAGAAGCGCTGGGCATCGTCGGATGCGTCTTCCGCGGCCGCCAGCCCGCCCCAGCCGCTGGCCAGCAACGCGCGTTGACCGGTCAGACGCACCGCCGCCTTGACGGTGGCGGTGAGCTGGGCCGCATCGCTGCTGATCATGCTGCCGAAACCGATATACAGCGGCGGCGGGCCGGCCTGCAGAAACGCCTGCAGCGCGGCCGGTGGCTGCCACTGCGGCTGCGGCAACTGCCAGAAACCGCTGACCTGGGCCCGGTCCGGCCAGTCCGGCGGGCGTGGGCACAGATGCTCGCTGTAGCCATACACCACGCGCTGCGCACTGCGATCGGGGCCACTCCACGGATATGCCGGCAGCCCCAAGGCCGGGCGCACGATGCCGTTGAGCGCCGGGCGCATCAGCTGCCAGCCGGCAAAGCGCACCGCGTGATGCAGCGCCACGCTCACCAGCCCGGGCAGGCGCACGGTGGGCATCACCATCAGCGGCACATGCCGCGAGGCGGTCAGCGGCTGCAATTGCGTGAACACCACCGGCAGGCCGTAGGCCTGGCCCAGGCTATGCGCCAGCAGGCTGGCGCTGCCGACGCCGAGAATCAGGCCGGCATCGGCACAGGCCGCGCGGCCCTGCTCGACCCAGTCGCGCGCCCACTCCAGCAGCTGCGCGCGCAAGGTGCCCCAGATGCCGCGCCAGCCACCGCGCATCTCGGCGACATCCGGATGGCCCTGCAGCAGTTTCTGGTGGTCGCCGCTGAGCGGGAAGAAGTCCAGCCCATTGGCGCGGATCAGCGCTTCGAAGTTGGCACTGGTCAGCACCCGCACCGGGTAACCGCGCTCCTGCAAGCCACGGCCCAGCGCGATGATCGGGCGCACATCGCCATGCGTGCCCAGGGTGGCGATCAGCACCGGGCGCTGGCGTCCCGCGTTGACGGAAGACTCAGGCATATTCGGCCACCCCGTCGCTGGCGGTGGCGATGCTGCCATCGCGTTGTGCGGCTTTCGTGGTGGCCGCGTGCAGCAGTGCGCTGAGCGTGGCCGCATGCGTGGACGACAGCATCGAGTGGTGGTCGCTGTCCAGCACATGCAGCTGCAGGTTGCGCACATACGGGCGCCAGGCCTGCGGCCGGTAATCCACCCACACCGTATCGTCGCCGCCGGAGGTCATGCGCACGCTCGCTTCGACGAACACCACATCCTGGTCCAGCGGCTTGGGACGATGACGCCGCGCCAGATGCAGGTGGTGCTGGGTCATGCCGCCCATGTCGTCCAGCAATGTGGGGCGTTGCTCGAGCAGCTGACGCACTGCGGGCAAGTCGTTCAAGCCGTAGTGATCGCACAGCAGGCTGGCCAGTTCGGCCACCGTGGTGGGCATCGGCTGGCCGGGTGCCAGATGCAGGCCCAGCGCATGCACCGATGCACGCACGTTTTCCGATTCCGGCAGCGACGCGGCCTGCTCCAGGTGCGGGTAGCTGTCGAGCATCGCCAGCAATTCGACTTCTTCGCCCAGCGCATGCAGTTCGGCGGTGATGGCATGGGCGATCAAGCCGCCCAGCGACCAGCCGATCAATCGGTACGGCCCCTGTGGCTGCACCGTGCGCAGCCGCGCCAAGTAATCGCGCGCGATCGCCTCGATGCTTTCCGGGCGATGCTGCGGGTCACTCAAGCCCGGCGACTGCAAGGCATACACCGGCCACTGCGGATCGAGCTGACCGAGCAAGGTGAGATACGACCAGCCCAGGCCGACCACCGGGTGGATGCAGAACAGCGGCGGCGTACCCGGGGTGCCCGCACGCAGCGGCAACAGCACGCCGAGCGGGTCGTTCGGAGTCTGCGCGTTGCGCTTGATCACCTCGGCCAGGCCGGCAATCGTCGGCGCATGGAACAGGGTGCCCAATGGCAGTTCGACACCGAACGTCTGCGGGAAGCGTGCTGCCATTTCTGCCGCGCGCAGCGAGTCGCCGCCGAGCTCGAAGAAGTTGTCTTCGACACCCACCACTTCGATGCCTAGCACGTCCTGCAGCATCGCTGCCAGCTGGTGTTCGAGCGCATCGCGCGGCGCCACATGCGCGCGCTGCGGCAGCGCACCTGGCGAGGGCAAGGCGCGGCGATCCAGCTTGCCATTGGGTGTCAGCGGCAGTGCCTGCAATGGCACCCACAAGGTGGGAATCATCGACGCCGGCAGGCGCTGCTGCAGATGGGCGCGCAACAGCTCGGGTGATGGCGTCGCGCCATGCTTGCCCACCACATACGCCAGCAACTGCAGTGTGTCGTGGTCGCCATCGCGATGACCGACCACCACCGCCTGCGCCACCTGCGAGTGGAGCAGCAAGGCGTTTTCGATTTCGGCCGGCTCCACGCGATGGCCGCGGATCTTCAATTGCGCATCGGCGCGGCCGATGAATTCCAGCATGCCGTCGCGGCGCTGACGCACGCGGTCGCCGGTGCGGTACATGTTGCTGCCGTCGTCGGCGAACGGGTCGCGCACAAAGCGCTCGCTGGTCAGCTGGCGCTTGCCGCGATAGCCCTTGGCCACGCCCGCGCCACCGATGTACAACTCACCGATCGCGCCGGTCGGCAGCGGTTGCCGCTGCGCATCGAGCACATAGACGCGGGTATTGAGCAGCGGCCTGCCGATCGGCGGGGCGGCAGCGTCGGTGAGCTGCAACGGCATGATGGTCGACCAGATCGTGGTTTCGGTCGGCCCGTACAACTGGGTCAGGCGCCCGACCCGGCTCAGCAACTGGGTCGCCAGTTCCGGCACCAGGGCTTCGCCGCCGACCAGGGCGTGGATACGGTCCAGCGCCAGATCCTGATTGGCCAGCAGGATGCGCCACAGCGACGGGGTCGCCTGCACCATGCTGATCTGCTCCTGCGCGATCAGCCGCGACAGGCTGCGTGGATCGTGGGTGATGCCGGCCGGTGCGATGACCACGCGCGCACCCACCAGCAACGGCAGATACAGCTCCAGCCCGGCGATATCGAAGGTGATGGTGGTGACCGCCAGCACGCGGTCGCGCGGACGCAACGCAAGCTCATGCTCCATCGCATGCAGGAAATTGAACAGGTTGCGATGGCTGATTTCCACACCCTTGGGCGCACCGGTCGAGCCGGAGGTGTACAGCACATAGGCCGTACCGTCCGGCGTGGCCAGCGGCGCGATCGCCGCCGGCAACACCGCCGGGCGCGGATCCAGCCAGACCATGCCGCCGAGCAGATAGCGCTCGCACAACGCCGGCTCGCAGACCAGCGCGATGGCACCGGAATCGTTGAGCATCTGCCGGTTGCGTGCGGCCGGGCTTTCCGGGTCCAGCGGCAGATACGCCGCCCCGCTCCACATCACCGCCAGCAGGGCCACCAGCAATTGCTCGCTGCGCGGCAGCGCGATGGCGACCACGTCGCCAGGGCGGACACCATCGGCCACCCATTGCGCGGCGATGCGCGAGGCCAGTTCGCACAGCGTGGCGTAGTCCAGGGTGCGGTTGTCGTATTGCACCACCACTGCCGCCGGCATCAGCTCGGCACGCTGCAGCATGCCGTGCAGCAGCGTGGCCGGTTCCGGCAGCGCTGCGGCGGTGGCGTTCCAGGTCTGCAACAGGCGGCGGCGTTCCGCATCGCCCAGCACATCGATCTGGCCCAGCGCGCATTCCGGATCGGCCAGCACCGCATCGGCCAGATGGGTCAGCCGGCGGCAGTGCTCGGCCAGCTCGTCGCTGTCGTACAGCGCCGGATTGGCATCCAGATCGAAGCGCAACGCGGCACCGTCGCCGCGCTCGTAGCAGAAGATGGTCAGATCGTCGGCCGGGCCGTTGGACAGGTTATGCGGCATCGCATAGGCCTGGCCAAACCGTAGTGCGTAGTCGAAGGCTTCGATGTTCACTGCCAGGCGTGCGAACTTCTGATCGATCCCGAACATGCCCAGATCGCGGCGCACGTCCTCGAAGCGGTATTGCTGGTGGCGCAGCGCATGCCTGACCACCGAGGACACCTGCGCGAACAGCGCATGCACCGGCTGTTGCGGATCCATTTTCAGGCGCAGCGAAATCACATTGGCCACCAGGCCTGCGGTCTGCCGGTAGCGCGCATTGATGCGGCCGGTCACCGGCATGGCCAGCACCAGATCCTCGGCACCGGTGCAGCGGTAGTAGTACGCGGCGATCAGCGAAATCAGCATCTGCGGCAGGCTGGCGCCATAGTCCTTGCCGAGTGCGCGCAGCCGCACCACCTGCTGCGGCGAGAACTGTCCGGTGCCACGCAACAAGCCGGTCGACAGGTGATTGCCCGGACGCGCCAGGGTCGCCGGCGGCGGCAGATCGGCCAGCTGCTGCATCCAGTAGCTGCGGTCGCGCTGAAAACGATCGGAGTCGCGATACTGCTGTTCCAGCTCGATCAGCGACAGCGCGCTACCGTATTGCGCAGGCTCAGGCTCGATGTTTTCTGCGTAGGCGTTATACAGCACCGCCATGCGCTGCATCATGATCGAGGCGCAATAGCCATCCATCACCAGATGGCTGACGCATTGCACCCACATATGGTGGTCTTCGCCAAGGCGGAACACCGCGCAATGCCATAACGGCCCATTCTGCAGGTCTTCCGGCTTGCGGATTTCTTCGTCGACCCAATGCTCGGCGGCGTTGCGCGGGGAAGGATCTTCGCTGACGTTGAAATACGGAATCGCGGCGGTGTATTCGGGCAGGACCACCTGATGCGGCACGCCGTCGTGCTCGGCGATGCATAGCCGCAGCGTGTCGAATTCGCGCGTCAGCTGCATGCTGGCGCGGATCAGCAGCTGCGGATCCAGCGGGCCGAACATTTCCAGGGCTTCGGACAACATCAAGGTGTTGTCGGTATGCAACTTGCTGGCCACCCACAGGCCGCGTTGCGCTTTGGTCAGGGGAAACACCGGAGAGTCGTCAGTGTGCATTGCGTGCATCCTTCTTGTGTGGCGCGCAGTCGCCCGGTGCGCCATGTCCGCAATGCGGTCAGTGGGACGCCGGATCAGCACCTGGCCTTGAGAACGTGAGGTAAGAGACACCGACGACCGCCAACGCATGCCGGCGATATACGATGGAAACGCACAATGGGAACGCACCACGAAGCGACGTGCAGCGTCGCTACCACGACGTGCAACGACATTGCTAAAAGCACTTGTTTCCCGACAAGTTAAACAAACACTAACAATTAGCCACCGCGATAAACCGTGCAAAAATCACGAAATCCGCGTCGCCTACGAAAATTTTTTGCCGAAGTGTGATTTCAACTAATGTTCTGGATGCATATGCCCACAGCGCGCGTTTTCCGGCGGTTGCGCGCTACCGAACCGACGGCCATGCATCGCACCGCAGCCGATGAAGGCTTTTTTTCCTGGAATTTTGCATGGCCTGCGCCGCGCCCATGGCCGTATGTATTAAGACCATTGTGTGCAATGGCGTTGACGTTATTGCATTGCCGGCGCAACCACTTCGCAAAATACAGTGATTTTTTGCAATGCCGTCTGCAACCGTGCGGTCACACCACGGTTACTTGATTGTCACTGCCACGCTGAGGCGATCACGTATGCACAGCTGTTGCTGGTGATTGCCTGGCCCTGGCTGGGCCGATGGCGTTGATCGTGGCACGCCGTCGTTGTAGGCAATGCGTTACCGGGCTCGGCCAGGGCGCATAGAAACCATGGCGTCCAGCGATGGCACCGGATCATGAACATGAGTTACGCCACATTACGGCCGCGCAGCGATGCTGCGGGCCGTCGCGTCAATGCAGTGCGCGCCAGGGTGAAAACAGCATGGCGCGCCACGGCCCCCGCAGCGCGCAGTGCCTCAGCCCAACGGTTCGTCGGACAGATAGGTGTAACCGGTCAACCCTGCTTCCAGCGCATCGCTCAATTCCTGTGCGCGCTCGGGCGACAGCTGCGCGGCGGCGATGCGCTCGGCATAGGTCGCACGCAGCGTGTCCAGCTGATAGCCCACGTAGTCCAGCATCACATCGGTGGTATCGCCGCGGCGCTGCTGCGCGATGCGATAGCCATCGCCGTCCACGGCCACTTCCACCGCATCGGTATCGCCGAACAGGTTATGGATATCGCCCAGGATTTCCTGGTAGGCACCGACCAGGAAGAAGCCGATGCGATAACTCTCGCCCGGATTCAGCGTGTGCAGCGGCATCGAGCTGTCCAGGCTTTCGTTCTCGACGTAGGTCTTGACCATGCCGTCCGAGTCGCAGGTCATGTCGGCGATGATGCCGCGCCGCTGCGGCGCTTCGTTCAAGCGCTCGATCGGCACGATCGGGAACACCTGGTCGATCGCCCACACATCCGGAATCGACTCGAATACGCTGAAGTTGACGAAGTACTTGTCGACCAGCCGCTCGTTGAGCTCGTCCAGCACCGGGCGATGGCTCTTCTCGTCGAAGCTCAGGCGTGCACGCACGCCATGCGCAATCGCATAGAACAGGTCGTCGATACGCGCGCGGTGGGTCAGGTCGATCTGGCCCAGTGCATACGCACTCAAGCCTTCGGCATGGAAGTGCTGCGCCTCCTGGAACAGTTCCACCGCCGGGCGCACATCGAGCTCGTCATGGATCTCGCGCAGGTGGCGGATCGCTGCCGGCTCGTCGTCGTGTGCGTCCGGCACGCGACCTTCCGGCGCCTGCTCCACTTCGGACACATTGGCGATCAGCACCGCATGGTGGGCGGTCATCGCGCGGCCGCATTCGGTGACGATGCGCGGCGGGGTCAGGCCGTGCTCTTCGCAGGCGCTGGCCAGCGGCTGCACGATGTTGCTGGCGTAGGAATGCAGGCCGTAGTTGATCGAGCAATAGCTGCGCGAGCGCGTGCCTTCGTAATCGATGCCCAGGCCGCCGCCGACGTCCACATGGCTGATCCTGGCGCCCAGCCGCGACAGCTCCACGAAGTAGCGCGTGGCCTCGCGCATGCCGTTGGCGATGTCGCGCACATTGGAGATCTGCGAGCCCATGTGGAAATGCAGCAGCTGCAGGCTGTCGGCGTACTCGGTGTCGCGCAGGGTCTTCCACAGGTCCAGCACCTGCCGTGGCGACAGCCCGAACTTGGCCTTGTCGCCACCGCTGTTCTGCCACTTGCCCGCGCCAAGCGAGGCCAGGCGCATGCGCACGCCCAGACCCGGCTTGACGTCCAGCGCGCGCGCCTCCTCCAGCACCAGCTTCAGCTCGGAGGGCTTTTCGATGACGATGAAGGTCTGCAGGCCGAGCTTGCGACCGATCAGCGCCAGGCGGATGTATTCGCGGTCCTTGTAGCCATTGCAGACGATCAGCCCGCCCGGACGCGACAGCGCCAGCACCGCCATCAGCTCCGGCTTGCTGCCCGCTTCCAGGCCGAAGCCGTCGCCGTGGTGGCTGGCCAGCGTGCCGGCCACGCCGCGATGCTGGTTGACCTTGATCGGGTAGACGGCCGTGTAGCCGCCGGCGTAGTCCCATTCGGATTGCGCCTGCGCGAACGCCGCCTGCAGCTTGCCCAGGCGCTGGCCCAGGATGTCCGGGAAACGCACCAGCAGCGGCAGCTTGGCGCCAGCTGCGCGCGCGGCGTCCACCACCTCGGGCAACGACACCGACGGACCGTCGCTGGTCGGCGTGACCACCACATGTCCGGCGTCGTTCACATCGAAATACCCGTCGGCCCAATGCGGGATCGAATAGGTCTTGCGGGCTTGGTCGAGGGACCAATCGCTCATTTCGCTGACTCGGCTGGGGCAAAAAGGGCGTGAAGTGTAACGCCTGGCACGCGCAGGGTCCGTTACAATCCGCGCCGACTTCACGCCCTGCTCCTGATTGGAGCGGGGTTGGCGGGGGTTCGGGATGGCCGCCAGCAGCTTGCCTGTGCGCGGCTGCGCCCGACCCTCATCCGGCGCTTCGCGCCACCTTCTCCCAAGTGGGAGAAGGAACAGCCCCATCTTTCAGGACCTTGCATGAGCGCCAACGACAACTGGTACATCGAACATTTCCAGCCGACCGGCTCGGCGATCGGCTTCCGCATCAGCGGCAAG
The DNA here is from genome assembly GCF_040202385.2 of Xanthomonas sp. WHRI 6108. Taxonomy (NCBI): domain Bacteria; kingdom Pseudomonadati; phylum Pseudomonadota; class Gammaproteobacteria; order Lysobacterales; family Lysobacteraceae; genus Xanthomonas; species Xanthomonas sp. WHRI 6108. The sequence goes on from NZ_CP168198.1 coordinate 4,318,082, forward strand.
CTGGACGAGGTGCAGTCCCCGTTCCAGAAGATCGAGATCTACCAGACCACCGACTGGGGCAAGCTGATGCTGATCGACGGCGCGGTGATGCTGACCAGCCGCGACAATTTCTTCTATCACGAGATGATCAGCCATCCGGCGCTGTTCACCCACGCCGCGCCCAAGCGCGTGGTGATCATCGGCGGCGGCGACTGCGGCACCCTGCGCGAGGTGCTCAAGCACCCGGGCGTGGAAAGCGCCACCCAGTGCGACATCGACGAGCAGGTCACCCGCATGTCGGAGAAGTACTTCCCCGAGCTGTGCGATTCCAACCACGATGCGCGTGCCGAGCTGCTGTTCGACGACGGCGTGGCCTACATGGCCAACTGCCCGGCCGGCAGCGTGGACATCGTGATCGTCGATTCCACCGACCCGGTCGGTCCGGCCGAGGGCCTGTTCAACAAGGCCTTCTACGAGAGCTGCTTCAAGGCATTGAAGGACGACGGCATCCTGGTGCAGCAGTCCGAATCGCCGCTGGCGCTGCTGGAGCTGATCAAGGAAATGCGCACCGAAATGGGCAAGGCCGGCTTCCAGTCGTTCAAGACCCTGCCGTTCCCGCAGCCGTGCTACCCGACCGGCTGGTGGAGCGTGACCATGGCCAGCAAGCAGGCCAACGCCGATTTCGCCTTCCGCCAGGACGCTGCGCAGGCCAAGGGCTTCGAGACGCTGTACTACACCGCGCACCTGCATACCGGCGTGCTGGTCGCACCGCCGTTCGTGGCCAAGGCGCTGGGCGAGTAAGCGCGGCTTACGCATCGTAGCGCGCCGCCAGCGGATGCGGGCGGCGCGCCAGTAATCGCGGCCAGGCCAGGCAACTGTGCCGAGCGCCCTACAAGCGCGCCAGCACCTCGGCTTTCTTGGCGTCGAACTCTTCCTGGGTCACCAGCCCCGCATCCAGCAGCTGCCTGAGCTTGCTCAGCACCTGGATCGGATCGTCCGCGGCCGCTGCCGTGCTCTGCGGTGACGAGGACGCGCTGCCCTGCGCGGTGGGTGCGTGCACCACCACGCCACCTGCCGATGCGCGCAACTTGTCGAACTCCAGCTGCTGGCGCTTTTCGTAGGCCGATTCCTCCACCTGCTGCGCATAGGCGTAGACCCGCCGGGCCTGCTTCTTGGGCAGGCTGTCGATGGACAGGTAGCCGCCTTGCGTGGTGCGGCACATGATCGTCGCTCCCAGCATCTGCTCGCTCATGTGCACGTCGAGCACCTCGCGCCAGGGGACATCGCGAAACGTCATCCCGAACAGCGTGGGGTGCACCACGATGAATCTGCGAGTGGTCAGCACCACCGCGGCCGGCGACAGGTTCACCACCATTTTCTTCTGCACTGCGATGTACTCGACCTGCTCGTCCCGCGTCAGCAGCTCGTTCACCTTGGGCAGGATCTTGCCCACGGCCACCGGATCCTGCTCATCGGTCAGGAATTGCGTAAAGACCTCCATACCTTCCTCGTCGTGATCGCCTGCGCCGCAGCGTTGTCTTGTATGACACCACATCCAGCATGCAGGTTGCGGCATCGCACGCGCTGCAGGCCTCGGTTCATCCAAGGATTCAGCGCTCTCCACGCTCCAAACACGACAGGGCGGATGCCACCATCCGCCCTGTCGTTACGCACTTTTGATCAAGCAACCGGTCAGAAGCGAACTTCAGCGCCAACGTTCAACACTTCGGCACGATTGATGGTGATGTCTTCGTCGGAGTAGTAATAGTCGTTGGCATAAAGATAGTTGGTATAGAACACGCTCAAACTGGCGTGCCGGCCAATGTCTACGCCAAAGCCGGCACCCGCGTACGCACCTGACACGCGCTCATTCGATTCGCCGTTGGAATTGGCCGACCAATAGCCCAGGCGTACCACAGCGAAAAGTGGACTGTCACCAAAGTTGAAACGCGCGGTGCCGCCCAGACTGCCGAATTCCACGCCGGGTACGTAGGAGTCCTCGTGATCGCTGATGCGGGCCAGCTTTCCCACCGCCGCTTCGATGCCGATCAGGGTCACCGGGCCTGCCCGCCAGCGATAGCCGGCATTAAAGCCGAGCATGTCCTGATCGATGCCTTCGTATACTTTCCCCTGACCGCCCTGCACACCAAGAAAGACACCGCTCTTGAGACGTTGCTCTTCCTCGCGTAGCGTCGCCGACCCATACGCGAGAGCCGGCGACGGCGCCACGGCCGTGGATGGAGCAGAAGCGATGGTGGTGGCTTCGGCAGGTCCAGCTGTGGAACTACCATTGGCTGCGGCTGACTGCAGCGCGTCGTCGTTCGTTTGTGCAGTGCTCGATGCCGCTGGCGTCGCCAGCTGCGCTGCGCCGCTCTGTGCAGCGGCCTGTTGCTGCTTTTGCTGTTGCCGATAGGTATCCCAGCCACGCGACAACGACTGTGCGGCCGCGTCGGAAACGCAGCCCAGCGCCGTGCAGGCCAACAGCCATGTTGCGGTCCTTTTCATTGCATTCCCCAATGAGTCGTCCTCCATCGTCCCCGCATCCATGCGCACGCAGGCATGACCTGGCGGCGTCCGGAAGTGGCGCAGTTGCTGTCCCATTCGGGGGCTTTCCCAGCATCACCGGATCGTGCGCGTACTCGGCTTCAGGCATCGTCCGCGTGGACGTGCCGGTACTGACGTGTGATGCAGCCCCCTGACCGCAGCCGGCACAGTGAATCGAGTCTCAGCAGCTGTCAAGAAGGGCTGTGATCGCTGACCATCGGTGCGCATAGTGCGCGGCCGGCCGCCCCGAGAAGCGCTGCTGCCGACGGGTACGGCGTGCGCTGCGCTCCACGCACGCCCGCTGCAGGCAGCGGGTCGTAAGGACGTATCGACAAGATTGACCGCAGCAGACGCGGCAACCTATTGATTCTTAAAGCCGTTCCACTTCCGGAACATTACATTTGTTAAACAAATGTAATTCCAGTACTCGCAAGTTCTAAAATTCACCGGACCGATCCCCCGCGATCATCGTGAACCTGCCAGACGCGTGATTCCTCCGCGCCGCCAAGGTCCGGAGACTTGCCATGCATTACCAGCCGCTGGACACCTCCAGCCTGCAAATCGTCACGCCCGTGCTGCTCAAGCAGGGCACCCGGCTGCTCGAGCCCAACGTCTATCGCACGCATCTGGATGGGCAGCTGGCGGTGGTCAAGGACTACAGCCGCTACCGCCGTACGCTGCTGGCGCCGATCGCGCGGCTGATGGTGCGGCACGAGGCCAAGATGCTGGCCCGCCTGCACGGCTGGCGGCACGCGCCGGCCCTGCTCGGCACGCTGGGCGGGCTGGCGCTGGGCATGGAGTTCATCCCCGGCGACACCCTCAGCGCCAGTGCGGTGGTCGGCCAGGAAGTGTTCCAACAATTGCAGCAGGCGCTGCGCCGCCTGCACGCCGTCGGCATCACCCACAATGATCTGCACGGCACCAATGTGGTGATCAGTGCCGGCGTGCCGGTGCTGATCGATTTCACCTCGGCCTGGCGCTTCCCGCGCTGGTTGCGGCGCGGCACGCTGGCGCGGCAACTGCAGCGCAGCGACCTGGCCAATTTCCAGAAGATGCGCCAGCGCCTGGCCGGGATCGCGCCGACCGCCGACGAGGCCGCACGCAGCGCCGAGCCGCGCTGGGTACGCACCATCCGCGGCAGCTGGAAGCGGCTGTATCGGCACCTGAAGCGCGATGCGCAGCCAACCAGTGCCGACTGAAACCCGCTGACCGGCAGGCCACGGCCACCCGCCGCTAATGCAGCGCGCGCCGGGCGCGATGCCTAGCCGGTGACGTGCAACCGCGCCCTGCATTCAGCACCGGCGTTGGCACCTGCGCAACAACGTATATCGATCTGCGTCCCGCGTGCTGATCCGGCGACGCGGGCCACTCCCACCGGGCTGCAAGCCTGGGCATCCCGATGCCACCGTGCGCCGATCTTCCTGGCGAGCAATCGACAGGCTGTGCCCAACGGCGCGGGAGGAATCGCCGGGGACAGGGGTACACGCCGACGCAGCGCACCGGCGGCGCCCTCCAGGCGGCTAGCCGGTCGTCCGGTCGCCGCCCCGGCTCCTCACTGCGCGCCGGCCGCTTTGGCTGCCGACGGCGCGCGGTAGGCGATCAGTTGCGGCGCGTCGGCGACGAAGCGGTCCAGCACGCCATCGGCGATCTTGACCGGGCCACCGAAGCGCGTGGCGCCAGGGATCGAGGGGATCGCCGCAGCGTCGGCGGCGATCCGCTTGGCATCGGCAAACGCAACTGCTGCCTGCGCGTCACCGCGATTGGCGGCATCCAGCCCGGCTGCGGTCTGCTGCAGCGCGCGGCCCCAGCCTTCCATCGCCTCCAGCCAGGGGCGCGATTGTTCTGCAAAGCCCTTGTCGGCCACGCCTGCACGAATGGTCTGCGGCGCGGCCGCGAACGCGTCGGCCGTACGCGCCAGCTCGGCGATGGCCTGGCTGCGCGCTGCCGCATCGCCCAAGGCAATCGTCTCGCGCACCTGGTCGAGCACCGCCTTCAGCCGCGGCGCCTGTTCCTGCCACGGCTGGCTGCCGAAGGTCGGCGCCAGATGCTGGGTATCGAAGAAGGTCAGCAGCGCGGCGGTCACCTGCGCGTCGCCACCGGCCAGGTCGCGTGCGGCCGCATGCCAGGTGCGCTGGGCGTCGTAGCCGCTGTCGTTCCAGGCGAAGGCGGTCAGCCCCATCACCGCGACCCGGCTGGGCACTTCCTGATTCATCGGGTTGGAGACGATGCCGGACAACTCCGCCGACAGGCCGGCCTCGCGCCGCGCATACGGCGCCATCAGCAGGCGCCCGGCCGAGGTTTCGAAATCGTTGACCGGGTAGTTGTCCCACAGCAGCGTCTTGCGACCGAACGCCTTGGTCGCCGCGCGTGCATCGGGAATGGAAATGGCTGGCGGCACCACGTCGGTGCCGGTCCACTGCACCACGATCTTCGGGTCCAGATGCTTGCGCAGCGCTTCCTTGTACGGGCTTTCCTTGGCGTCGTAATACTCGGTCGGCACCATGATCAGCTCCGAGGCTGCATCGTGGCGGGCGACCAGATCGGCCTGCACCAGGTTGAGCAGATGCGACTGCGCGATACCGGCCGCCTGCGCGCCGGACGCGCCGAAGGTGGTCTTGTCGCGCTCGCAGTTCCACTTGGTGTATTCGATATCGTCCAGCGCCACGTAGAAGCTGCGGACGCCCAGCGCACGGAAGGCATCGAACTTGCGCAGCAGCGCCTTGGCATCGGCCGGATCGGAGAAGCACACCGACGGCCCCGGCGAGATCGCATAGACGAAGTCGACATGGTTGCGCCTGGCGGTGGCCGCCAGCTTGCCCAGCGCCTTCAGCGTCGCGGCCGGATATGCCTCGCGCCAGCGATCGCGCGCGTACGGGTCGTCCTTGGGGCTGTAGATGAAGGTATTGGCCTTGCTGCGGGCGAGAAACGCGATGTGCTTGCTGCGGTCGGCCATCGACCATGGTGCGCCGTAGAAGCCTTCGATGGTGCCGCGGATCGGCATCGCCGGATGATCCTGGATCGCCAGGGTCGGAATGGCCGGGCGCTCGACCAGCTGGCGCAGCGTCTGCGCCGCATGGAACAGCCCGTCGTTGTCATGGCCGGCCAGCGTGATCAGGCTGCCGGTGCCGAGCGCCACGCTGGCGAGCGTATAGCCCTCCTTGTGGGTGTCCTGCACCGCCTTGCTGCGTGTCAGCGCATCGCGCACCACTGCCGCCTCACCGGTGCCGAGCACGATGTGCGGGCGGTCGAGCGTGGCTGGCAGACGCGCCGCGGTGGCGATCTTGGTGACGCCGGCCGTAGCGAGGATGCGGCGTACCAGCGCGACCGATTCCGGATCCGCACCCGGCGCCGCCACCAGCACCACTGACTGACCCAGCGTGACGGTGCCGCCCTGCAGCGTGATCGAAACCGGCGTGGGGAAGATCGCCGGCTGGGTGACTGGCAGTGCCAGCGCGGGGACGGTTGCCGCTGCCAGGCCCGCTGCCAGCCAGAGCGAGAGCGGGCGCAAGCCCGACTTCCTATCGCGTCGCTTCATCCCCGAACTCCGGTATTGAAATGGTATTAGGCCCTAGAGTAGGCAAGTCGTCGCGTGGCGACAAGCGGGCCCGGCCTCACGACATTTCCTCAGAGCAGAACGGCAGGCTGCGTGACGGCACAACGCTGAGGCCGCTGCTGGCCTCAGGCGCCGGATTTGATCTGCGGTATTGAAATGGTATGAGCACACGCGTGGGCGTGGTACCGCTCGGGTCATGTCGCGGGCCAACTGCCCCGGATGAGGTTGCGCACGGAGCACCGTCTCGCAGACGCGTCGGCCGTCGATTCCAGATGCCGCCTACCCACGGCGAACGGTGACCCACGACGCAGTGGTGGACGCCGTGGCGCTGTGTCGCGGCAATCGGGCGATGACGGGTGCGGTATCTCAGCAATCGGCCAATCGCCTGAGTACCAACGGCGCAGCAGCGGCCAAAGGCGCTGCCCGCTGACGCCTTACAGCGCGTCGCTGTCCAGCTCGCCGGTGCGGATGCGCACCACGCTGCCCAGGTCGTAGACGAACACCTTGCCGTCGCCGATCTTGCCGGTCCCGGCCGCGGTCACGATGGCTTCGACCACGCGCTCGGCCTGGTCGTCGGTCACCGCCACTTCGATCTTCACCTTGGGCAGGAAATCGACCACGTATTCGGCACCGCGATACAGCTCGGTGTGCCCCTTCTGGCGCCCGAAGCCCTTGACCTCGGTGACCGTGATGCCTGCCACCCCGCAGCCGGCGAGCGCTTCGCGCACATCGTCGAGCTTGAACGGTTTGACGATGGCCATGATCATTTTCATCGGTGCGGATCCAGCGGCATGACAGGGCTGGCAGCATACCGTGGACGGCCGTAACACTCACCCCGTGGCGCGCGGCCGTCACCGCGGCCGACAGTCGAATGGGACTATCCTTACCGCCTGCCGACTGCCTTGCCGATGTCCCGCGTGTCCCGGCCTGCACTAGGCTTCCTACGGACCTGCGGAGAACACCCATGATCGATTTCAACCAGCTCGACGACCTCGCCCGCCGCCTCAGCGACCTGGTGCCGCCAGGCCTGCGCCAATCGCGCGAAGAACTGCAGAGCACCTTCAAGGGCGCGCTGCAGGCCGGCCTGGGCAAGCTGGACCTGGTCACCCGCGAAGAGTTCGACGTGCAGCGCGCGGTGCTGCTGCGCACGCGCGAAAAACTCGAGGCGCTGGAGCAAGCCGTCGCCGCGCTGGAAGCCCGTGCGCCCGCGACGCCGCCCACAGCGCCACCTGCCGCTCCCTGACCGGGGCCGTCCACCATGAGTCTGGCGCTGGTGCACAGCCGTGCCCGCGTGGGGGTGCATGCACCTGAGGTCCGGGTGGAGGTGCATCTCTCCGGCGGGCTTCCCTCCACCCAGATCGTGGGCCTGCCCGAGGCTGCGGTACGCGAATCGCGCGAACGCGTGCGTGCGGCGCTGCTGTGCGCACAATTCGAATTTCCCGCCCGGCGCATCACCATCAACCTGGCCCCGGCCGACTTGCCGAAGGAAGGCGGCCGCTTCGACCTGCCGATCGCCCTCGGCATCCTGGCCGCCAGCGGGCAGATCGATCGTCAAACCCTTGCCGACTACGAGTTTCTCGGCGAGCTGGCGCTGACCGGCGAATTGCGCGGCGTCGATGGCGTGCTGCCGGCCGCCCTGGCTGCCGCGCAGGCCGGGCGGCGGCTGATCGTGCCGCTAGTCAATGGTGCCGAAGCGGCTGTCGCCGGGCACGTCGAGGCCTTCACCGCGCGTACGCTGCTGGAAGTCTGCGCCGCGCTCAACGGCAGCCAACGGGCGCCCGCTGCCGAGGTGGTGATTCCGGCGCTCGGCGCGCGCGCGCTGCCCGACATGGCCGATGTGCGCGGCCAGCCGCACGCGCGTCGCGCGCTGGAGATCGCCGCTGCCGGTGGTCACCATTTATTGCTGGTCGGCAGCCCTGGCTGCGGCAAGACCCTGCTCGCCTCGCGCCTGCCCGGCCTGTTGCCGGAATCCAGCGAGGCCGAGGCACTGGAAACCGCTGCCATTACCTCGGTCAGCGGCCGCGGGCTGGATCTTGCGCGCTGGCGTCAGCGGCCCTACCGGGCCCCGCACCATACCGCCAGCGCGGTCGCATTGGTCGGGGGCGGCACGCATCCGCGCCCGGGCGAGATCTCGCTGGCCCACAACGGCGTGCTGTTTCTGGACGAATTGCCCGAATGGCAACGGCAGACGCTGGAAGTGTTGCGCGAGCCCCTGGAATCCGGCCTGGTGACGATCTCGCGCGCCGCGCGCAGCGTGGATTTCCCCGCACGCTTCCAGCTGGTTGCTGCCATGAACCCATGCCCGTGCGGATGGGCCGGCGATGGCAGCGGGCGTTGCCGCTGCAGCAGCGACAGCATCCGCCGCTATCGCAGCCGCATCTCCGGCCCGTTGCTGGACCGGATCGACCTGCATGTCGAAGTGCCGCGACTGCCTCCGCAGGCCTTGCGCAGCGGCGATCCCGGCGAAGACAGCACCAGCATGCGTGCCCGCGTGGTCGCCGCACGCCAACGGCAACTTGCGCGTGCCGGCGCACCCAACGCTCACCTGGATCAGGCACAGACCGATGACCACTGCCGCCTGGAAGGCGACGATCAGGTGCTGCTGGAACGCGCCATCGAACACTTGCAGCTCTCCGCACGCTCGATGCATCGCATCCTGCGCGTGGCCCGCACCATTGCCGATCTCGACGGCAGTGCAGCCATTGCCACCCGGCATCTGACCGAGGCCATTGGTTACCGCAAACTGGATCGCGCCATCGGCACGGCGAGCGCGGCGTAGCAGCGCCGATCCAAACGCCTCAACGTGGTGGCAGTGGTCCACCGTACGACGATGCCGCGCAGTTTCGTTAGGACGCTAAGGAATTCCAGACGGCAATGCGATCGATCGCTGTCTCCATCGAAGGGTTGTCTGCTGCCGGTTCGTCGGCAGGGCGCGTGCTTCCATCCGGCGGCACAGCATTCGCCGATACGTCCACACGCTCTCTCCAGCGTCGCAACATCCATTTCATGGCGATGCACGTACAACGTCCGCCTTCCCATTGCGCAGAGGCCGTCATGAGCCGACTTCCCGACCTAGTCACCGTCCCGTCCCTGGATCTGAATCGTTATCTGGGCACCTGGTACGAAATCGCACGGCTGCCGATTCGCTTCGAGGATGCCGATTGCACCGATGTGTCGGCGCACTATTCGTTGCAGGACGATGGCACGGTGCGGGTGCAGAACCGCTGCCTGACCGCCGAGGGCGAGCTGGAAGAAGCGATCGGGCAGGCGCGCGCCATCGACGACAGCAATGCACGACTGGAGGTCACCTTCCTGCCCGAAGGCCTGCGCTGGATTCCGTTCACCAAAGGCGATTACTGGGTGATGCGCATCGATGCGGACTACACCGCCGCGCTGGTCGGCGGACCCGACCGCAAGTACCTGTGGCTGCTGGCAAGGCTGCCGCAACTGGACGAAAACACCACCCAGGCCTATCTGGCGCATGCGCGCGAGCAGGGCTTCGATCTGGCCCCGCTGATCCACACCCCGCACACCGGGCGGCTGACCGAGCAGCCACTTCCCTGACAGCGACGCCAAGCCGACAAAGCAGCCTTCAACGTTTCTCGCCTGGGCACGCTTCCTCGGCCAGCGAATGGCTTGTGTCTTTGGGGATCGGGGTTGCGGATAGCTCGACCGTAGAGCCAGACCAACTCTAGAGCGGCTGATCTGTGGCCTGGCTGCAGGGCCCTTGCCCGCCCACCATCGCGGGACACGCTGCAAGTACATGCCTGTAGGCTCTTACGCGGCATCCGTGCCGCGTAAGGTCCCGCGACGGTAGGCAGCCAAGGTCCAGTCGAGATGGTCGGTGTGCATGGGGCAAGCAGGGCAAGACATGGTTGGTCGGAGTCACTGCATGTGCCCCCGGCTTCCCATCCCAAGCCGCGCAGCACACAGGTGTTCAACACGCAATCGACAAACGTCTCGTCTGCCCGCCGCAAGCTCAGGAACACGCTTTCGAGAAAGCGGCCGACCAACTTGCTAGTGCGGACCCCCGCCGGTTGCGGGACCCTTGGCGGCATCAATGCCGCCAAGGAGCCTATACGGACGGATTCACGGCGTGTCCCGCAAGCGGTGAGGGCGCCGCACCCTCGACCTACCCCCCTCGCCTATCTGATATTGGACGACTGGCGACCGGACTGCAGCCCGACTCAACTGTCGAGCGCACCCAGATCCTTGGCCGCAGCCTGCGCGCCTTCCAGGCTGTCGAAGGCGACGCCGGTGTCGCCGACCACGTACTTGGTCAGTTCGCCATCGCGGGTGGTTTCCTGCATCTTGAAGATCGGCACCGCATCGGTGCCGCCGACGCGTTCTTTCTGCGTTGTCATGGTAATTCCTCCAGGGAGAGTGCCTTGCACGGGGCCGGGTGGCGCCGTGGCTCCCGCTTGGGAGCACAGACACTTCGACCCTAGCGCGCCGCCTGGTGCAGGCGCGTGAATCCGTTGACGAGGCCGATTGCCACACTTGCCGGCATCGTCGTTTGCAGAAAATCACGTCTGCTTCGCTCCGCGGACGCGCGCAACCCGCGCGTCTGTCGTACATTCGCGACGTGCAGCCTCATCAGTCCACCGTCACTGTCTCCAGCGTCCTCGCGCGGCACGTCCGCGTGCGGCACCGGCAGGCTGCGCCAGTGGCGGGGCGATACGCGTCAGCGTCGCTCTGCACGGGCTGTCGTGCGTGAGCACCCCCTCCACGCAGATGTGGGTGGTGAGGTGAAGCGTCAACGCATCATCAGTCTGACCGTGCTGCTGGTATTGCTGGGCGCAATGCTTCCGATCAGCCTGTCCTACTATCTGGCATGGCGGCTGGCGCTGGACCGCGAGGAGAGCAAACTCGCGCAACTCGCGGCGCTGTCGATCCGGCGCACCGACACTGCCTTCGACGAGGCCCATGGCGCGCTCCTGAGTATGGGCGCATCGCAGCTGCCGCCCTGCTCGCAGTCGCATCTGGCGCAGATGCGCGCACTGGTACTGGCCAGTCACTACATCGTCGAACTCGGCTACATGCAGCAGGGCCGGTTGCGCTGTACCTCATGGGGGCCATCGCCGCAGGCGGTTGCGCACACCGCTGCCGACTTCGTGGTCAAGCGTGGCATTGCGGTCACCACGCGGCTGCGTCCGCTGGCCAATCCGCAACACCCGCTGATGGCCTTACAGCTGCGCGACTACAACGTCCTGATCAATCCGACCACGCTGACCGACATCAATCTACCGCCTGGCCTGCAGTTGGCGATCGGCACGCCGGACGGGCAGATCCTGAGCAGCACCGGCACTGCCGCCGAGCGGCTGCTGATCGCAGCGCCGACCGACGCCTCCGGCACCGGCGCAGATGCCCAGGTGTTGTCCGGCCGCGACCGCCGCGGCGACTGGGCCGCGGTCGTCACCGAGCCGGCGGCCTATCTGCGCGGGCCGCTGGCGGCCGCGCGGCTGCAGGTGGTACCGGTCGGCATTGCGCTGGCGCTGCTGTTGGTCAGCCTGGTGATCTGGGTGTCGCGGCGGCGCTTGTCGCCGCTGGCACGGCTGGAAATCGCCGTCCAGCGCAACGAGTTCGTCGTGCATTACCAGCCGATCATCGCGCTCGACACCGGCGCCTGCGTCGGTGCCGAGGCGCTGGTACGCTGGCAGCAACCCGATGGCGTGCTGATCCCGCCCGATGCCTTTATCCCGCTGGCCGAAGAAAGCGGCTTGATCCTGCCGATCACCGACCTGGTGGTGGCCGAAGTCATCCGCGACCTCGGCCCCACCCTGGCGGCTGACCCCTCCCTGCACGTGGCCATCAATGTCTCTGCCGAGGACATCAAGAGCGGCCGTGTGCAGACCGTGCTTGCCCAGGCGCTGCATGGCACTAGTGTGGACAGCGGGCAGTTGTGGGTGGAGGCGACCGAACGCAGCCTGATGGACATCGAAGCGGCACGCACCACCATCACCCATTTGCGCGGTGCCGGCCACACGGTGTCGATCGACGACTTCGGCACCGGGTACTCGAGCCTGCAGTACCTGCAGGGGTTGCCGCTGGATGCGCTGAAGATCGACAAGTCGTTCGTGGATACCATCGGCACCCATTCGGCCACCAGCGCGGTGACCTCGCACATCATCGACATGGCCAAGACGCTGCAGTTGCGCACCATTGCCGAAGGCGTGGAACGGCAGGAGCAGCTGGACTATCTGCGCGCGCACGGCGTGGATCTGGCGCAGGGCTGGCTGTTCTCGCGCGCGCTGCCGGCTACCGGCTTCATCGCCTACCACGCACTAATGCGCGGCGCTGCGCACTGACCGGCGCCGGGACGGCGCCCTGCACTGACCTGGACCGTCAGGACGCGCAGTCGACCAACAGCCACGGCAATCCAGGCACCACGATAAACGTTGTGCGCGCACGGCATGCTCGAATCGCAGCGCAGGTACTGATCTCGCCCGCACGCAAGCTCAAATTGCCCGAACGCGTGCTGCCCGAGCTGGCGCTACCGCTTTGCGTTCACCCCTGCCGCAAGCACCAATGCCGAGCACCCGGCAAGGTGCAATCTCGTGTGGCGATCCTGCAGGGACTGACTGCACCCCAAAAAAAAGGCCGCCAATGGCGGCCCTTTCGATCAGGCGCTTTGCAAGGCGCCTTCGCGTTGGCGGCGTACCGGCTTGGGCCGGCTCGGGAACGCATGCCGCACGATCCGCCACATCACCTGGCCGAACTGACGCGGCAGCGAGCCGGTGTTGTAGTGCTGGCCGTAGCGCGCACAGACCTGCTTCACCTCGACCGCAATCTGCGCGTAGCGATTGGCCGGCAGGTCCGGATAGAAGTGATGCTCGATCTGGTGGCTCAGATTGCCCGACAGCACGTTCATCAGCTTGCCACCGGTGAGGTTCGAGGAACCCCGCAGCTGACGCAGATACCAATGGCCGCGCGACTCGTTGCGGATCGACTCCTTCGGGAACACTTCCGCATCGGCGGTGAAGTGGCCGCAGAAGATGATCACGAAGGTCCAGATGCTGCGCAGCACGTTGGCGGCCAGGTTGCCCAGCAGCACGGTCAGGAAGAACGGGCCGGCCAGCAGCGGGAACACGATGTAGTCCTTGAGCATCTGGCGGCCCATCTTGCGTCCGACCGGCAGGAACGAGGCGCGCAATTCGGCTGCCTTCATCTTGCCGGCGAACCAGCGGCCCAGGCGCAGGTCCTGGATTGCCACGCCCCATTCGAACAGCAGCGCAAAGAACACCGCCACGAACGGCTGCAGCAGGTAGAACGGGCGCCAGCGCTGCTCGGGAAAGATGCGCAGCAGGCCGTAGCCGATGTCGTCGTCCATGCCGCGCACGTTGGTATAGGTGTGGTGCTTGAAGTTGTGCGTCTTGCGCCAATTGTCGCCGGTGGCAACGATGTCCCACTCGTAGGTGTTGCCGTTGAGCTGCGGATCGCCCATCCAGTCGTACTGGCCGTGCATGACGTTGTGGCCCAGCTCCATGTTCTCCAGGATCTTGGACAGGGTCAGCAGCACCACGCCGGCGATCCAGGCCGGGATCAGCACGCTGTGCACGAACGCGCCCAGGAACAGCAGCGCGCGACCGGCCACGCCGGTCCAGCGCACCGCCGCCACGATGCGGCGGATGTAACGCGCATCGGCGGCGCCGACCTGGCTCTGCACGCGGGCGCGGATGGCATCGAGCTCGTCGCCGAAGGACTGCAGTTCGGCAGCGGACAGGGCGTGGTTATGGACTCGGCTCATGAAGATTCCTTACAGATCCAGGATCAGGTCAGTGCTCGGGGCACTGATGCACAGGCGGACCTGTGCGGTGGGTTCGTTGCTGCGCTCACCGGTCAACAGGTGGCGCGTGGTGCCGGACTGGCGCGCGCAGGCGCAGCTGTTGCAGATGCCCATGCGGCAGCCGTACTTCGGGCGCAGGCCTTGCGCTTCCAGCCCTTCCAGCAGCGACTGGCCGCGCGGCAGGCTGAGCGTACGGCCGCTGCGTGACAGCTGGACCTGCACATCACCGGTTTCGCCGTCTTCCAGCGTCGGCACGCTGAAGGCTTCGGCCTGGAACGCGGCCACGCGGCCCTGCAGGCGCGCTCGCGCCGCCTGCACGAAACCGCCTGGCCCGCAGACCATGACGTGACGGCTGGAGAGATCGGCGATCTGCTGCAACGGATAGGTATCGATGCGCGCCGCCGGCGTGGCGCCTTCGCGGGTGGTCAGCAGCCGTACGCGCAAGCGCGGATGGGCGGCGGCCATCGCCTCGAATTCGTCGACGAAGCAGGCTTCGTCGCGCTGGCGCACCCAGTACAGCAGGTCCACGTCCATCAGCATGCCGGCCTGCGCGGCGGCCTGCAGCAGCGCGCGCATCGGGGTGATGCCCGAGCCGGCCGCCAGCAGCAACAGCGGCGTCGGGGTGGTCGGCAGCAGCATGTCGCCGAAGGCCGGATCCAGCGACACCACCGTCCCGATCGGCGCAGCGCCGGCCAGGTAGCGGCTGACCAGACCGCCCTCGATCGCCTTGACGGTGATCGCCAGGCGGCCATCGGCCAGCACGGTCGGGCTGTAGCTGCGCAGCAGGCGGCGGCCGTCGATCTCCACGCCCAGGCTCACGTGCTGGCCGGCCTGCAGGCCCTGCCAGTGGCCATTAGGCCGCAGCACCAGGGTCACCGCGTCGCGGCTGGCTGCCGTGCGCGCGACCAAGCGGGCCATCGGCCGTTCCAGCGTCCACAGCGGGTTGAGCCGGGTCGCCCAGAAGTCGAACAGCTGCGGCGACACCAGCCGGCGCGCCAGACGCGTCGGCAATGGGGACTTGGACTTGGGAGGAGATGCCAGGTTCATGGATCGCACTATACGCATGCATGCACAGCCGTGTATACAGTTGTATATCGATCAGAGGAGCTATGATTCAGGCCCACGCCTAGCTGCTGCCTCATGACCTCCATCGCCCTGCCTTCCCAAGACGCGCCGCCGTCACGCAAGCCGGCGATTTCACGCGAGGACCTGATCGCCGCGGCGCTGTCGCTGATCGGACCGCATCGCAGCCTGTCCACGCTGAGCCTGCGCGAGGTGGCACGCGAAGCCGGCATCGCGCCGAACAGCTTCTATCGCCAGTTCCGCGACATGGACGAGCTGGCGGTGGCCTTGATCGATCTGGCCGGGCGTTCGTTGCGCACCATCATCGGCCAGGCCCGCCAGCGCGCCACATCCACCGACCGCAGCGTCATCCGCGTGTCGGTCGAAGCCTTCATGGAGCAGCTGCGCGCCGACGACAAGTTGCTGCATGTGCTGCTGCGCGAAGGCGCGGTGGGCTCGGATGCATTCAAGCAGGCGGTGGAGCGCGAGCTCAGCTATTTCGAAGACGAGCTGCGGGTGGACCTGATCCGCCTGGCCGCCGCCGACAACGCCAAGCTGCATGCACCGGCGCTGGTGTCCAAGGCGATCACCCGGCTGGTGTTTGCGATGGGCGCGGTGGCGATGGACTCGCCGCCGGAAAAGGATCCCGAGCTGATCGAACAGATCTCGCAGATGCTGCGCATGATATTGACCGGCGCACGTACCTTGGGCACACACGGCGGGTGAGCGTGGTTGACGTTGGTAGCGGCGTGCCGGCCTAGCTTTCATCGATGACGCTCGAGTGTTGAGTGTTGAGGGCTGCAGCCCGGCTGGCTGCGGATGGATTGCATCGCACGTCTGCACTGTCAGTGCGTCAATGACCTTGTGGTCATGCTGGCGTCGTCCACCTGCGTTGCCGCGTCGAGCATCGTTCAAGCGCCCGTGCATCGACATGGCCGCAGGTACTGCGTTTCGCACAGCCAGCCAGAAATAGCGATCGCTGAAACATCTGTAGTGCCTGCTTTCGAAGGCATTTCGATGACCTGCAGGACAATACGGCCGCATCTTCTGAAGGCCACCGCTTTGTGGAAATACGCTTGGCGTTATCGGCTGACGTCTTGGTACAGATTATCCGTACACACCAGCCACGTAAGGCCATTCGACAAATCAATACACCTGTAGTGCAAGCTGCTTGAGCGCGATATTGCAGGCTGGCGTCAGCAACCTCATCCATACCGACAGATGCACAGTTCAGTCTTGTCGCGACGGCACTCACGTCCAAGCACACGCGTTTCACTCCTCGCTGGCCAAGGTGGCGCCACGTTCGCGATCTGCTCGACAGACGCACCTACAGCCACCCCGGAGACGACATGAGCAACCACGATACCCCTCTCGACAAGCAGGAACGCAAGGCCGAAGCGCAGGATTTGAATCGTGATCCAATCTCCGGCGCACCCGGTTCGCATCCGGTAGGCGTGGGTGTGGGCGGCGTTGCAGGCGGCGCTGCCGCAGGCGCGCTGGCCGGTACGGTGTTCGGCCCGCTGGGCACCCTGATCGGCGCTGCGGTGGGCGTGGTGGCCGGCGCTGCAGCCGGCAAGGGTGTGGCCGAGCGCCTGGACCCGACAGTGGAAACCGAATACTGGCGCCAGGAATATCAGAACCGTCCTTACTACAAGGAAGGCACCGATTACGATCGCGATTACGCCACCGTGTACGGCTTCGGCCTGCAGGCGCGCGAAACACGCCCAACCAGCACCTGGGAAGAAACCGAAGCGACCCTGGCCGGCGAGTGGCCGCGCAATCGCGGGGAATCACGACTGGAATGGGAAGAAGCGCGCCTTGCTGCGCGCGATGCCTGGGAACGCGCCGATCGCACGCACAGCGTCTATCGCGAGGGCGACACGCATTACGAAGGCCGCTTCGACAGCGCGAGCTATCGCGATGCCGAGTATTCCTATGACGATTATCGTCCGGCCTATCGTTATGGCATGCAGGCGCGTCAGCAACACGCCGGCCGCCAGTGGGACGACCATCTGGAACGCGACCTGGGCGACGGCTGGGACCGGTTCAAGTCCAACTCGCGCCTGAGCTGGGAAAAGGCCAAGCACGCAGTGCGCGAAGCCTTCGATTCCGAGCATCACGGTGATGCGGCACGTCGCAACCCGACCGACCCGCGCGTCTAAGCTCATACGACCTGGCGCCGAGCCAGGTTGAAGTCTTGGAAGAAGAGCGGGCCCCACGGGCCCGTTCTTCTTTGTGGAAAGCACTGCCATGCACGAGGCGTTCTAGCAAACGCGCGAATCAGCTGGAACTGTTCTCCACCGCACGGATATCGCCACGGAATTCGTTCGTGCCCTGCCCCGGCGAGGAGAGCGCATCGCTCTGCTGCTTGAGCCTGTGCTTGCGCGCGGCCACCACTTCCTTGGCCAGGGCGATGCGCCGGCCGACCACCATCTCGGTCAGCCAGTCGATCAGCGCGCGCGTATATTCCTGCTGGTGTTCCTTCACGCTCAATGCGTGATCGGCACCTGCAATCACGCGCGCGCTCAGCGAGCGCGCATTGACGAAGGCATTGGCGTAATTGCGCAATACTGGATGCGGCACGATCACATCGTGTTGCGCCTCCACCAATAGCACATCGCCTTTGTAATCGGCACAGGCGGCCAGGGCGATATTGTCGTCGGGGGTCAGCACGCGTTGCCGGTAGTCCATCAACTCCGGATCGGCGTTGAGGTTCACCTTGGGGTGATCCCAGTGCTCGTCCTTGTAGAGCGCGGGCGAGCGTAACGCCAGCCATTCCACCGGGCGTTCGCGCGTCAGCAATGCCGACAGGTAACCGCCGTAACTGAGCCCAACCACCGCGATCGACTGCGGATCGACGTACGGCAGGCCGGCCAGCTGATCGTAGGCGGCCTTGATGTCGTCCAGGTTCTGCGCGCGTGTCACGCTCTGGCGCATCGACGCATAGCCTTCGTGACCGCGCAGGTCGAAGGTCATGCAGATGCAGCCCAGGCCGACCGCTTCGCGCGCACGCACCAGGCTGTGATGCTGGCTGCCGCCCCAACCGTGGACGAACAACACCGCGGGAATGCCGGTGGGCGTCAGCAAGGTGCCGCTGAGTTCGTCCTGGTCGACCGGGATCTGAATGCTGGAAAGTTTGGCTTCCATTATGGGGTGGATACCCTCCTGTATTTGAAGCGCGGACCCGGCCCGGCGCGCTCTGCGCGGTAGTAGATCTGCGCATCCGCGGGCGGTTCGCCTTGATAGATCTCATGCGTGGATGCGTGCACCCACTGCAAGCTGGCGTCATCCTGGAAGCTGGAGATCGCGGCAAGCTCGGCCGGTGTCGCGCCGCCGACGCGCCAGGATTGCTCCAGCACACCGCAGACTGGACCGGCCTGCCCATCGTCGCCGCTGACCACGTCGTAGTTGCGCCGCGAGATGTGCAACCCAGGATAGGCGGCGGTGATGAATCGATCGTATCTGCAGGCCTGCTCGACCACGCGCTGCTGCAGCGACGGTAGCGCGGTCATCGCCAGTGCCTCGAGCGATCCGCGATACACATGCAGCGACGAGCCGCCGTAGACCTCTTCATCCTGCATGTTGCGCACGCTGCATTGCGTGCCGTAATAGGCAATCTGGACACCGGCAAGGCAAAGCTCGCCCACGCTATGCGTCACGGGCTGCAGGATGTTGCGCTCCAGCACCGCGCCATGCGTGCGCAAATAATGCTCCGGCAGGCTGTCCAGCACCTGCGCGAGGTGCGCTGCACCGGCGATACGCCATTGGCCGTTGCCACCCACGCCAGTCGGCAGCTTCAGTCGCACACCGCCATCCGGAAGCAGGAGCTCCAATGTACGCAGGGCATCGATGCGCGAAAATACCGTATAGCCCGCCAATGTGGCCGGAATCAGTGCAGTGGCCAGCGTCTGGTTCCATCCGGCGATGCTGGCTGCATGGTCGGCAATGAGCGGGTGGCCGATCACCTTGGTCGCCAGGAAGGCATGCGGCACGATGCCGCCCAGCAGGTCCGCCGCGTCATCGATACCGAGTCCATGCGCCTGTTCCGAGGTCAAGGTCTCATCGGGCACATGAAACACGGTCTCAGGGACAGCATGCTTGAAGTCACTGGCGTGCCCTGCGCCGTGCACGCCCAGCAAGCGTGCGATTTCGCCGCAGACCCAGGCGTGCGTGGCACGCTCATGACCGTCCTGGGGCACCGGCCGAGTGACATGCCCCACGACCCGGCAGTACTGCCTGTGCGCCATCACGTCTCCCCTCGCAGCGTCGAGCCGCGTGCCGTTGCTGGCTTGTTCAAACAGTTGAGACGCACGCGGGCATTGATGCAGCGCTATGCGATGCCCGGGAGAAACGGCTATTTCAGCGTCAGATAGAACGCAAACACGATCGCAAGGACGACGATCAAGCTGATGGCGACACGTCCCCCTCGTAGCTCCACCAAGGCATGCCACCACACGCGTGCTTCGGAGGTACCGCTGGCGGATTGCGGCTTACGGCTGCTTTCGCTGTCCTGCATCCTGAGTACTCTCATCTCCCTAAAGTCATCCCACATCCTAAGCATCAGACGTTACACAAGTGTGGAACGATTCAGAATCTTCCGTAAATTGCGGCATTGCGCAGGCGTTTTCTCGCTCATCAATGCAGCCACCAGCCGATACGCGATAGCAAGTCTCACACCTCGATGGCCGACATTTCAGCCAATGCAATCGATTGCTGGCTATTGCTCAGCACGACGCTACGGCTTCGATCACAACTGCAGTTCTCGCGAGACATTGCCTGCATACGTAGCGTGTAGAGGCGCAAATGCAAGCTGACCAGTTAAGCACGCACCACTGCAGTGCGTTGAATAGTCGGGTTCGATGATCATTCGTTGACACAGCCGCAGTTACCCTGCATGTCAAGTTTGTTTAACCCGGACCACGCGAAGTCATGAGCAGAGACCCATCCGTCATCGATGTACAAGCCGAAATCGCGCATTGGCAGGCGCGGCACGCGCAGGGCAACCTGGGTGCAGGCAAGTTCAGCGAATTGTCCCCGGTGGTGAAAATGGCCTGCGATATCTACCTGCAGGCACCGCGTTCGAGCGATCAGGAACGTCTGCGCCTGTTTCGCGACCGCCTGGAACATCACTTCATTTCATCCAGCACCCAGTCCAATTACGAGCAATTGGCCACCGACTGCTGGCAGCGGCTGGGTGCACGCAATAGTTGAGCAGTATGTGTTGAGCAAGACCGTTACTCATTGGAGAGCATCATGAAAACCCCGTATCAAGTGCAGCAGGAGCTGGAACGATTGGAGCGGTTGGTTCCGCACATCGTCAGCGACCAGGGCGACCGCGCGGAGGACATCCTAGGCTTCCATGTCGCCAGCTTGCTGGGCAGTGCCCCGGCCAGCGAACACGCGCTGATTCGCGAGCGCACTGCACGCATGGCGCGCGTGTGCCGCACTGCACAGGACAGCGTGCGTACACCAGCCAGACCGCTGGGCCTTGGCGCAGCCGCCCAGGCGCAGCTGGCCTGACCGGCAGGCGCCGATCCACGCATCACCGGAGCCGCGTAGCGGCTCCTTTGCATTTCACCGTCGGCAGTATTAGCCGCATTCTTTTAGGACCTCCATGAAATCCCTTCTTGTCGCGACATCGCTCCTTGCCGTGCTCTCCCTGACCGCCTGCGATCGCCCCGGCGGCGATGCCTCGAGGACTGCGCCGGCAGTATCGCCCGAGCCGACTGCCGCACCGGTCAGCGGCACCGGCGCTGCCGAACTGGCCAAGGGCGATCCCGCCGTGCTCGGCGTGCTGGCGGCGCTGGATGAAAACGAGATCGCGCTGGCCAAGCAGGCCATCTCCCAGGATCTGGGCGGTGCGACCGACACCTTCGCCAAGCAGTTGCTGCACGACCACGAAGCCAACCTGGAAAAGAGCAAGGCACTGGGTGCCACCGACAGCCCGCGTGCCGATGCAATGCGCGCCAAGGGCAAGGCAGCGGTGGACGCACTGGCAAAGACGGCGACCCTGCCCGATGGCAAGGACGCCTACCGCAATGCCTTCCTGCGCACGATGGTCAGCGACCACGGCGACACCATCAAGATCATCGACGCCGAACTGCTGCCCGCCGCCGAAAGCGCGCCGGTCAAGCAGCATCTGGAAGAAAGCCGGCGCGTGGTGTCGGCGCACTTCGAGCGCGCCCACGCGGTGTCATCCTCGCGCTGAGCCTGTTGCAGCGTCTGCAAGCACCCAACGCGCCGGCCTGTCCGGCGCGTTGGCGTTTGGGCCTTGCCGGTCTTTACTGGTGGACGCGCGCTGCGCCCGGCCGCCGTCCTGGTGCCGCACGCGGCCATCGCAGCGGGTGCAGCAGCGACTTCACTTTGCAGCAGGCAGCGCTGGCCTATCGTGCCGCATCGATTCGGCGCAGGAATGTCCCATGCAGTTGCTCATCACCGGCGGCACCGGGTTCATCGGCCAGGCCTTGTGTCCGGCACTCGTGCAGGCCGGGCACCAGGTCAGCGTGCTGACCCGCGACCTACGGCGCGCGGCGCGTCTCCTGCCCGGCGTGACCGTGGTGGACACGCTGGACGGCGTGCAGGCCGATGCGGTCATCAATCTGGCGGGCGAGCCGCTGGCGGCCGGCCGCTGGACCGATGCGCGCAAGCAGCGCTTCCGCGCATCGCGCCTGGGCATCACCGGCCAGCTGCATGCCTGGATCGCGCAGCAGCAGGCCGAACGGCGCCCGGCGGTGCTGATTTCCGGCTCGGCGGTAGGCTATTACGGCGAGCGGGGCGACAGCGTCCTGACCGAGGCGGACCACGCCGGCAACGATTTCTCTGCGCAGCTGTGCCGCGACTGGGAAGCCGAAGCGGCAAAGATCGGCGCACTCGGCCCGCGCGTGAGCTGGGTCCGCACCGGCATCGTGCTCGACCGCGACGGCGGCGCCCTGGCCCGCATGCTGCCGGCGTTCCGCTTCGGCGGCGGCGGCCCGTTCGGCGATGGACGCCACTGGATGAGCTGGATCCACCGCGCCGACATGGTGGCTTTGCTGCTGTGGTTGCTGGAACACGGCCAGCCCGGCGCCTACAACGCCACCGCACCGACCCCGGTCACCAATGCCGAGTTCGCGCGCACCCTGGCCCACGTGCTGCATCGCCCGGCACTGCTGGCGCTGCCGGCCGGCCTGCTGCGGCTGGGCTTCGGCGAGATGGCCGAGCTGCTGCTGATCAGCCAGCGCGTGCTGCCGCAACGCGCGCTGGATGCCGGCTTCCGCTTCCAGTATGTCCATCTGGAAGCGGCGTTGCGCGCCATCCTGCAGCGCTAGCGCCTGCGTGGCCCTGGGGCCCTGCGCAATGGCAGGGCTGCCGGCCGCCTGTAACGGCACGGAGGGCCATGCACTAATATTTGCCTAACGACCATCTCCGACAGTGCTGCCGATCTCGGACTGGCCCTGGGCCCGGCGGAACACCTATGCACCTGCTGCTTGTCGAAGACGACACCATGCTGGCCAACGCGATCTGCGATGGCGTCCGCCAGCAGTCCTGGACCATCGACCACGTCGGCAGCGCCAATGCCGCCAAGACCGTGCTGGTGGACCACCGCTACACCGCGGTGCTGCTGGATATCGGCCTGCCGGGCGAGTCCGGGCTGACGGTGATCCGCTTCATGCGCGGCCATTACGACGCCACGCCGGTGATCGCACTGACCGCGCGCGGCCAGCTCACCGACCGCATCCGCGGCCTGGATGCCGGTGCCGACGACTATCTGGTCAAACCGTTCCAGTTCGACGAGCTGATGGCGCGGCTGCGTGCGATCACCCGGCGCAGCCAGGGACGCGTGGTGCCGCTGCTCACGCAGGGCGATGTCTGCGTGGACCCGAGCAGCCGCAAGGTCACCCGCGACGGCAAGTGGGTGGCGCTGAGCGCGCACGAATACCGCCTGCTGCTGGCGCTGATGGAACGCGCCGGGCGCGTGGTCACCAAGGATCAACTGGAAGAAGGCGTCTACGGCGGTCCGTCCGAAGGCGGCAGCAACATGATTGCGGTATACGTGCACCAGCTGCGCCGCAAGCTCGGCGACGAGCTGATCTCCACGGTGTATGGCCAGGGCTACATGGTCGGCAAGGCACCGGAATGAAATCGCTGCAGGCACGCATGCTGGCGGCGCTGGCCGCAATCGTGTTGTTGAGCTGGTCCACCTCGTTGTGGATCCTGGTCGCCCTGGTCACCCAGGGCCATCACAGCGTGTTCGAGCAGGAGCTCAACATGTTCGGCGACCAGTTGATCAGCGCCCTGCCCGATGCGCTGGAGCACCGCTTCGATACGCAAGCGGAGCCGCCGGCCGCGGTCGATACGCACACCCCGATCGGCAATGCGTCCTCGCGCATGAGCTTCAAGCAGACCTTGATTGCGATGGTGCTCAACACCTTGCAACTGGGGGTATTGGGCGTGCTGGTGTGGTGGGCGGTCCGCACCTCGCTCGCACCGCTGCGCGCCATCTCCGGCGCCATCGCGCAACGCACCGGGCTGGAAACCGAACCGGTGCCGCTGGCGCAGGTGCCGGACGAGATTCGCCCGCTGATCGGCTCCTTCAATTCGCTGCTGGCCCGCGTGGAAAAGACCGTGCAGGCCGAGCGCGATTTCGTGGCTGATGCGGCGCACGAACTGCGCACCCCGCTGTCTGCGCTGCATGCCTACGCCGAGGTCGCGCTGCGCGCACCCACGCTGGAGGCCAAGGACGCGGCGCTGCAGCAGCTGCTGGAAACCGCGCGCCGCAGCAATCGGCTGGCCGAGCAATTGCTGGATCTGGCGCGGCTGGATGCAGGCATCAGTTCGGCGGCGTACCAGCAGGTGGACATGGGCGAGCTGATCTCGCATGTGCTGGACGAATTCAGCGTGCAGGCCGAGGCCCGCCACATCAATCTGCAGGTGGAAGCATCGCCGTGCCTGCTGCGTTGCGATGTGGATGCGGTGGGTATCCTGATCCGCAATCTGGTCGACAACGCCATCCGCTATGGCCGGCCCCACGGCATGGTGGAAGTGAGTTGCGGCTACTGCCTGCGCGCCGATGCGCTGCATCCGTTCGTGCAGGTCAGCGATGACGGCCCCGGCGTGCCGGAGAGTGCCCACGCGTCCATCTTCGAACGCTTCTACCGGGTTGCCGGCAGTCAGGTGCAGGGCAGCGGGATCGGGCTGTCGCTGGTGGCCGGTATCGCGCGCCTGCACGAGGCCAGCATCGAAACCTGCGAAGGCCACGAGGGCCGCGGCCTGTGCGTGCGCGTGGTGTTCGCCAGCGATGGCGTGCGCCGCACCGGCTGAACGCAGGTGGCGCTGGGCGATCGCCCAGCGCCAAACCCAATAAGTTTCCAACACCCGCTGCCTACAGTGCACTCACCGCACGCATCCAGGATGCATGGTGATGTTTCACTCGATCCGTTCCACCCCGCTCTCTCCCGCCGCCATCGCGCTGCTGGCACCGCATACGGCTGCCAACGACAGCGTTGCTCCTGCACCTGTCGCCGATGTCCTCCTGCTGGACTTTCGCTGCGGCCGCACCGGCACGCGCAATCGCGACATCTGGAGCGAACTGCCGGATATCCGCAGCGCGCGTCAGGCCCGCCGGCTGCAGCAGTGGGCCAAGAGCGGGGTGTTGTTCACTGCCGCCGCAGTGGTGTTTGCGCTGGCGGTGGCCAGCTATCTGATGCATTGAGCGCGCGGCCCTGCTGGCGCGTGCTTGCCCCTATCTGCTTCCTCTCCAGGTATTTGCCCATGTCGTTGCATTCCCTTGTCCGCTGCTGCGCGCTGCTGGTTGTCGGCGTGACGCTGATCGGTTGTGCCAGTACGCGCCCGATGCCGTACAGCCAGCTGCCGTCTTCAAGCTATCTGCGCCCGCACGATGGCAGCCGTGGTGACCGCATGCCATACGCCTACCAGGGCGAGGTGGATTGGACGCGCTACCGCGCCGCACTGGTCGAGCCGGTCAGCATCTATCGCGGTCCTGACGCGCAATTCGAAGACGTGCCCGAGCAGGACAAACGCATGCTCGCCGATTACATGCAACAGGAGTTCGGCAATGCGATCGGGCAGCGTTGGCAGCGCGCGACGGTGGCCGATCGCGACACCTTGCGCGTGCACATCAGCCTGACCGGTGCCAAGCCCAGCAAGCGGGTGCTGGGCACCTTCATGAAGGTGGATCTGGGCGGCGGTTCCTATAACGCGGTGCAGGCCGCACGCGGCAAGGAAGGCGCGTTTTCCGGCTCGGTCAGCTACGCGGTGGAAATCTTCGACGCGCAGAGCAACCGCCTGCTCGCCGCCTATGTCGAAAAACAGTATCCGAGCGCAATGAACATCAAGGCCAGCCTGGGCGCCTACGACGCCGCCAAGGCCGGTATTCGCAAGGGCGCCGAGCAGTTGGTCAAGGGAATGGAGTAGCTGGGATTTGGGATTTGGGATTTGGGATTTGGGATTTGGGAATCGGGAGTCGGATTAGCGGAAGCGATGGCTT
This sequence comes from Xanthomonas sp. WHRI 6108, assembly GCF_040202385.2. Taxonomy (NCBI): domain Bacteria; kingdom Pseudomonadati; phylum Pseudomonadota; class Gammaproteobacteria; order Lysobacterales; family Lysobacteraceae; genus Xanthomonas; species Xanthomonas sp. WHRI 6108. Next base: position 4,343,492 of record NZ_CP168198.1, read on the forward strand.
CCAGTTTTCGTCCCCCATCGGGAGAAGGTGCCCCGCAGGGCGGATGAGGGTACGGGCGAAGCCTCGCGAATGCGGGACGACATGCGGCTTCGTCGGTTTCACGCTACCGCCGCTGCACACCCAACCCATTCTTGCAGCGCAGGCGCTCAAGGACGCGCGCCCATGGCGTGCAAGCCGTACCTTCTCGCTCCGTGAGGAGAGTGGCTTGATGTCCCGCATCTGGCGAGCGGTGCGGACAGATGCCCATCCGGTTCAAATGTCAGATCCAGTCACTTGCCCGATCACATGAGCGCAGCAAGCAAGGGACCGCCTCGTTAACGATCACACCACAGAAAAGGCCGGCGCTGCACAGACAGCGCCGGCCTTTGTCGGTCTGCACGGCCAACGCATCGTCAGCGTGCAATGCCATCTTGGTGCCGCAGCATCAACGCGTCACGCGCTTGGCCACCTTCTTGCCCACCGCCTTGCGGGCGGCGGTGGTCTTGGCCACGGCACGTGTGGCCGGGGTTTTGGTGACCTTGGCGGCCTTCTTCAAGGTGGTCTTGGTCACCGCCTTCTTGAGCGGGGCCTTTTTCACTGCGGCCTGTTTGGTGGCGGTCTGTTTGGCCACCGGTGCCTTCTTGGCGGCGGGCTTGACGATGGTCTTGGCGACCGGCTTCTTGACCGGCGCCGCCTTGGCCGCAGCCTTCTTCGCTGCCGCACGCGCGCCTACCGTGGCCACCGCGCTCTTGCGCGCTGCGCTCTTGGCAGCGGTCTTGGCACTCAGTGCTGCCGCTTCGGCCTTGGCATTGGCCTTGGCGGTTTCCAGCTTCTGCTTGGCGCTGGCCTTGGTGTTGGCCAGTTTCTTCTTGGCAGCATCGGTGGTGCTGCTCAGCTTCTGCTTGGCGGCATCCTTGGTAGATGCAAGCTTCTGCTTGGCAGCGTCCTTGGTGGCGGTCAACTTGTCCTTGGCGGCCTCCTTGCCCGACACCAGCGAGCGCTTGGTCTTGGCCACGCTGCGCTTGACCGCGGTGGCTGCATCGCCAGCCTTTTCGACGACGCGCTGTTCGACCTTGACCACGGCCTTGCGGGCCTTGGCGACGCGGGTCTTGGCCTCTGCCACCGCCGTGCCAGCCGCGTCCTGCACGCTGGCCACCGCGTCGCTGGTGGTGCTGGCGATGGTCTCGCCCAGTTCGGTGGCAGTGCTCTTGACGCTATCGACAGCCTCGGACAGGGTTGCCGTCACACCATTGCCGTTGCTCATAGGACCCTCCTTAAGGGCATCAGTGCTGAAAACGCGGGCGATGCGCAGCGGCATGCGTATGCTGAACAGGCATCGGATCAAGCGGACGCTACGCCGGGCTCAAGCGACTGTCAACGCAGCGCCGGCAAGGGCTCGGCGGCGCTTTCACCAGGCGTTAAATTGCCCGCTGGCACTCTCGTTCAGCTTGATTTACGCAGTCAGACGCCCTATTCCTCTTCCACCGCGTAACCCGGACTCGTTGCATGCGCCCGCTGCCCACCTTGCTGACCCTTTCCCTGGCCGCTGCCTTCGGCGGATTTGCCGCCACCGGCATCAATGCCTGGATGGACAACCGCGCCGAGGCCGCACCGGCCGGCGCGTCCACCACCTTTAGCCTGCCCGCGGCCGCCGCACTGCCGGCCGCCGTCGCCGGGCAACCGGTGCCGTCGCTGGCGCCGATGCTGCAACAGGCGATGCCGGCGGTGGTGAGCGTCAATACCAAGCAAGTGGTGCGCGTGCGCAATCCGTTCTTCAACGACCCGATCCTGCGCCGGCTGTTTCCGCAGGTGCCGCAGGACCGCATCAACGAGTCGCTGGGTTCTGGCGTGATCATCGATGCGCAAAAAGGCTATGTGCTGACCAATCACCACGTCATCGAAAATGCCGACGATGTGCAGGTGACGCTTGGCGACGGGCGCACGGTCAAGGCCGATTTCATCGGCTCCGATGCCGATACCGATATCGCGCTGATCCGCATCAAGGCCGACAACCTCACCGACATCAAGCTGGCCGACAGCAATGCGCTGCGCGTGGGCGATTTTGTGGTGGCGATCGGCAACCCGTTCGGCTTCACCCAGACGGTCACCTCCGGCATCGTCTCGGCGGTAGGCCGCAGCGGTATTCGCGGGCTGGGCTACCAGAACTTCATCCAGACCGATGCCTCGATCAATCCGGGCAACTCCGGTGGTGCGCTGGTCAACCTGCAGGGCCAGTTGGTGGGCATCAATACCGCCAGCTTCAATCCCCAGGGCAGCATGGCGGGCAATATCGGCCTGGGCCTGGCGATTCCCTCCAACCTGGCGCGCAATGTGGTGGAGCAACTGGTGACCAAGGGCGTGGTGGTGCGCGGCACGCTCGGGCTGGAAACCCAGAACCTCACCCAGCAGATGCTGCAGGGCCTGGGTGTGGATTCGTTGCGGGGTGCGCTGGTGACGCGTGTGTTGCCAGGGTCCGCTGCGGCCGCCGCAGGCGTGCAGCCGGGCGATGTGGTGGTGGCGGCAAACGACCAGCGCGTGGACAGTGCAGAGGCGCTGCACAACTATGAAGGCCTGCAGGCGGTTGGTAGCCCGGTCAGGCTGGAGATTCGCCGCGATGGCAAACCGCTCACCCTCACCGCCAAACTGAAAGAGCAGGACCGCGCAGTCACCGGCGACATGCTCGACCCGCGCCTGGGCGGCGCCACCTTCGTGGACTTGCCCGAATCGCTGCGCCAATCCGGCATTACCGGCGTCATGGTCAGCGAGGTCAAACGCGGCGGTCGCGCCGCAGCCAATGGGCTGGTCAGCGGCGATGTGATCGTGGCCAGCAGCGTGGGCGAGTTTGCCGATCTGGCCAGCTGGCGTGCCAACTTCCAGCGCAAACCGCAGCAACTGGTCGTGCGCATCCTGCGTGGCAACGCGCAGTACGACGCGTTGATGCGTTGACGTGGCGTGCACTGCCATCGGCGCGCACTAACACCTCCTACACCGTAGCGATGCTATTGCTGCACCACGCCCGCATGCTGTCGCGGCTGCCATCAATGACCGAAGGAGATATCGCATGAGCCCCACCAATACCGACCAGCTGAAAGAAAATCTGAGCGAAGCCAGCACCCACCTGAAGTCTGCCGCCAGCGCCGCAGGCGAAGCCGTCAAGGGCGCCACCAGCGCTGCAGGCGATGAGCTCAAGCTCGGTCGCGCCAACGTCAAGGCTGAGCTCTCCGATACCGCACTGGCCGGCATGGCTGCTGCCGAGTTCGGCGGCGCCGCTGCCAAGGAACAGCTCGACGTGCTGGTCAGCAAGGGCAACGATCTGCTGGAAAGCGCCACCGATCTAATTCGTGAGCGCCCGCTGGCTGCGTTCGGCGTTGCGTTTGCGACCGGCTGGATCATTGCCAAGCTGGCACGCAGCAACGACAACTAAGTCGTGAGCGACCAGGCCTCTACAGCTGCCGGCTCCGACGCGCCCAACGCGCGTCCGGAAACGCCAGGACTGGACGAAAGCGTACGTGCGGTCGGCGCAGCCGGCCGCGCCACGCTGGGCTCGGCCAAGGACACCAGCCGCGCGTTGCGCCGGCTGGTGTCGGCCGACTTGCAACTTGCACGCAGTGCCTTCGGGCGTGGACTGGCCTGGGCATGCGTTGCCGTGGTCTTCGGCGCGTCGTCGTGGCTGTTGCTGGCAGGTGCGATCATCGCGCTGCTGCAACGCGCCGGCCTGTCGTGGTTCCAGGCGATGTTTTTCACCGCATTGGCCAGCTTGCTGGTCACCGGTATTGCGGCGTGGCGGGTGTTCTTCTACTTCGACCACACCGGCCTGAATGCAACACGTCGTCAGCTGGTCAAGCTGGGCATCTTCGATGACAGCAGCGACGACGACGATGCCCACGCATCGGCTGCCAATGGAGCACGCACATGAAGTTTGGCACCTTGCGTCAGCGCGTGGAACGCGCCGAATTCCTGGTGGAGGGGCGCGCTCAGGAAACGCGCCTGCATTGGGGACAATTGCGTGACACCTGGCGTGCCGGGTGGTCGCCGTTGCGGATCATGGTTGTCGGTTTCGGCCTGGGCTTTGTCACCGGCCGCAACGAACCGCAGGCGGCACTGGGCAGCATCGCCAGCAAGCTCGGCGGTATCCCGAAGATTCTGCAGATGATCAGTACGATCTCTGCGCTGTTCACCGCACACCGTGCGCAGGAAGCCTCCGAGCAGGCCGAACGCGCCGCAGACAGTGCCGAAGAAGTCGCCGCCGATCCGCCGGTGACCGTGGTGCAGGCACCGATCGACCGCGCCGCGTAATGAAGCGTTCTCGAGCGTCGCTCGGGATCACGCTGCGGATGTCTGCCGCCCGATGCGCGGCAGAGCCCGCTACTGGTGCTGTTAAGGACTGACGTTACGCGCACACCCTCTGTGCGCTGCGTTGACGCGTTCGGCTGATAATGGCCCACCGCTGGCAGCACGCCAGTCTGCTGCCAGGGCGCGCATGACTCTTCCCGTCGATTCTATGGATGCTGCCGCTGCGGCAGATTCACTCCCGCCGCCACCGGCACCACGCCCACGCGCACCGGTCTCGTTGGTGGTGCTGGCCACGCTTGCGGTGGGTTATACGCTGTGGGCTGCACAGACGATCATCCTGCCGGTGATGCTGGCCGCCTTCTTTGCCTTGATCGGCAACCCCATCCTGCGCGGTCTGCGCAAGCTGTACATCCCCCGCTTCCTCGGCGCCTTGATGGTGTTGTGCCTGGGCCTAGCCGGTACCGTGACACTGGCCGCGCAGCTGGCCGGGCCGGCCGCCGAATGGGTGCAGCAGGCGCCCCGGCAGATGCGCCAGATCGCGCGCGACGTGCGCGATTTCACCAAGCCGGTGATGCAGGCCAATCAGGCCGCGGAAAACTTTGCACGCGCGGCCGGCGGCGATGGCCAGCGCAGCGTGCAGATCGTGCGCACGCAGATGGACGACCCCTACAAGGCGCTGGTGCGCACGCCCAAGCTGGCCGCCTCGGTGCTTGCGGTGGTGCTGCTGACGTTCTTCTTCATGGTCTACGGCGAAAGCCTGCAACGGCATGCGATCGCCTTGCTGCCCAACCGACAGCAGCAACGCTTCACCACCGAAATCATGCTGGACATCGAGCGCGAGGTCTCGCGCTACGTGCTCACCATCAGCGTGATCAATACGCTGGTCGGGCTGGTCTTCGCCGGAATTCTGTATGTGCTCAAGATTCCGCTGCCCGAAGCGCTGCTGTGGGGCACGGTGGTGGCGCTGCTCAACTTCGCGCCGTATGTGGGCCCGTTGATCGGCGTGATGCTGATGCTGCTGATGGGCTTTGTGGAATTCCGCACCACCTTGTCGGCGATGCTGCCGGCGATCCTGTACCTGGCACTGCACACCATCGAAGGCCAGGTGGTCACCCCGATCGTGCTTGGCCGCCGCATGGCGATCTCGCCGCTGATGCTGATCCTGGCGCTGATGCTGTTCGGCTGGCTATGGGGCATGGTCGGTTTGCTGCTGGCGGTACCGCTGCTGGTCTGCATCAAGATGGTGCTGAGCCGGGTGGAGGGAATGCAGCGTTGGGCCAGGCTGTTGGAGTAGCCGGGATTGGGGATTCGGCATTGGGGATTGGTAAACGCAACCGCGCAGTTGCCGTTGCCAATCCCCAATCCCGATTCCCCAATCCCAACGCAAGACCGTAAAATCTGGCGATGAGCTTCCACATCAGCGCCATCACCCTCGACCTCGACGATACGTTGTGGCCCTTTGCGCCGATCGGGGCGCGGATCGACCAGGTGTTGTACGACTGGATGCGCGAGCACAGTCCAGTCACCGCCGAGCGGTTTCCGGTAGAGGCAATGCGCGAACTGCGCGAGCGCAGCTTTGCCGACAACCCGCACCTGCATCATGACCTCAGCGCGCTGCGGCGGTTGACGCTGGAAATGGCGCTGCGCGAGAGCGGCGGCGACCTGGCCTTGCTGGAGCCTGCGTACGACGTCTTCTACGCCGCGCGTAACCAGGTGGAGTGCTACCCGGATGCGCTGGACGCGCTGGCGCGTATCGCCGCGCATGTGCCGGTGGCGGCGCTCAGCAATGGCAATGCCGATCTGCAACGCATCGGGCTGATGCATCACTTCGCGTTTCAGCTGGGCTCGCGCGAGCACGGTAGCGCCAAGCCGGATCCGAGCATCTTCCTGGCCGCATGCGCGCGGCTGGATGCACCGCCGGCACAGGTGCTGCATGTGGGCGACCACGTGCGCATGGACGTGTTGGGCGCGCTGGATGCCGGGCTGCGCGCCTGCTGGATCAATCGTGATGGAGCGCAGTGGTCGCACCCGACCCAGCAACCGGATCTGGAGTTCGACTCCATGACCGGGCTGGCCGACTGGCTGGACGCGCAGCAGCCGCACCCCGACCCCGCACACGCCGGCATCCGCCTTCCCGCCTGAGCCACTTCTTGCTCGGCGCATGGCGCCGCCTCCGAGGATTTCCATGTCGCAGCTCACCAGTTTCATCGATCCCAATGCCGCAGCCTTGCCGCTGCATGTGCTCGACCGCGAAGGCTTTGCACGTTGGTGCGCCGAGCAACCCACGCACGTGCTGTCGTGGGCACAGGCGCAACGGTTCGATGCCGCGCCGGGCAGCGTGCTGTTGCTTCCGGGCGAACAGGGGCTGGCCGGCGCGGTGCTGGGCATCGGCGACCGCGCCGATGCCTATGCTTACGCGCATGCACCGATGGCGCTGCCGCCGGCCAGCCGCTGGACCCTGGCCAACCCACTGAGCGAGAGCGAACAGGCGTTGCTGCACCTGGGTTGGGGCCTGGGTGCGTACCGCTTCTCGCGCTACCGCAAGGTGCCGCGTGCACCGGCCGAACTGGCCGCCACGCCGACACCGCAGACGCGCGCCTTGATCGAGGCCTGCATCCGCGTGCGCGACTGGGTCAATACGCCGACCGAGGACATGGGCCCGCAGCATCTGGAAGAGGCCACGCGCGCGCTGGCGCAAACGCATGGCGCCCAGGTCGACGCCATCGTCGGCGAGCAATTGCTGGCGCAGAACTTCCCCACCATCCACGCGGTCGGGCGTGCCTCGCACCGGGCGCCGCGGCTGATCCAGCTGCAATGGGGCGATGCGGCGCATCCGCATCTGGTGCTGGTTGGCAAGGGCGTGTGCTTTGACACCGGCGGGCTGGATCTGAAGCCGGCCGATGGCATGCGCAACATGAAGAAGGATATGGGCGGCGCGGCGCATGCCTTGGCGCTGGCCGGCCTGGTGATGGCGCAGCAGCTGCCGGTACGACTGACCCTGTTGATTGCCGCGGTGGAAAACGCCGTCGGCCCGGATGCGTTCCGCCCGGGCGAAGTCATCACCACCCGCGCCGGCGTCACGGTGGAAGTGGACAACACCGATGCCGAAGGCCGCCTGGTGCTGTGCGATGCGCTGAGCTACGCCACCGAGCAGCGCCCCGATCTGATCCTGGATTTCGCAACGCTCACCGGTGCCGCACGCATCGCCTTGGGGCCGGACCTGCCCGCGCTGTTCGCCAACGACGATGCGCTGGCGCAGGCCTGGCTGCGTGCCGGCGAGCAGACCCGCGACCCGGTCTGGCGCATGCCGCTGTGGCGCCCGTATCTGCGTTACCTCAACAGCCATGTCGCCGACATGGCCAACGCCGGCTCGCGCATGGCCGGCGCAGTCACCGCCGCGCTGTACCTGGAGCGCTTTGTCGCGCCGGGCCAGCTATGGGCCCATCTGGACGTGTATGCCTGGAACGACAGCGACCGCCCCGGCCGCCCGGCGGGCGGCGAGGCGCTGGCGCTGCGCTCGGCCTTTGCGATGCTTCAGCAACGCTACGGCGGCTGAGCTCGCAGAGCTCGCCGCGCACGCAACGCGCGCGGGCCATCAGCACGCAGCTTGAGTCGCGCCGGTCATCCCTGGCTGCGCAGCAACGGCGCGATCGCGCGCATGCGCGTCTGCGTCGCCGGGCCGACCAGCGCAAACGCGGTCTCGCCTTCGGCCCAGTACTGCGCCAGTAGACGGCCATCGCGTCGTTCGCCGGTAGGCATCGGCCCGCTGCGCGGACGCAGATACAGGCCGATACGCGCGCCGTCGGCATCGCTGTAGACCAGCATCGCTGCCGCGCCTTCCGGTGTGGAAAGCAGCTGCCCGCCGCGCAGCACATAGCCCTGCGCGCGCAGATCCGGCACCACACCGGCATTGCCGAAATGCGTGCGCAACCACGGCTCCAATTCCGTACGGCGCTGCACCTCCAGCGCAACGCCCGGATGCGCGTCGACATCGGCAAACAGGCGGTAGGCGGCCACCGCATCGGCCATCGGCACGCGCTGGCTGGCGAACCGGCTCTCGCGCAACTGCCAGCCCAGCCCGGTGCCCAGGCCCAGCGCCAGCACGCAACTGGCGGCCATGGCCGCCAGGGTCCGGCGGCGTTGCTGCAGGCCACGGCGAATCGCCGCAGGCGTCAGCGCCAGCGTGGCCATCTCCGGCTCCAGGCCGGCGTGCGCGGCGCGCAGCGCTTCGGCATCGCGTTTCCAGCCGGCCACGCGCGCGGCCTGCGCCGGGTGCGCCTGCAACCAGGCGGCCACCGCTGCGCGTTGCGCCGGCTCCAGCCGGCCATCGACATAGGCGTGCAGTGCGTGTTCGTCAGGCGGCGGAGTGCTGGTCATTTCAGGATCCTCAATGCAGGTGCGTGGCGCATGTGGCCTTCGTTCAATGCACGCAGGCGTTCGCGCGCACGCGACAGCCGCGACATCACCGTGCCGATCGGGATGCCGAGGGTGTCGGCCACCTCGCGGTAGCTGAAACCCTCCACGCTGACCAGGAGCAGCAAGGCGCGCTGTTCCGGCGGCAGCAACGCCAGGCTGGCCAGCATGGCGCGGCCGTCGTGCACCTGCTCGGCCGATGCGGACTGGCTGGGCTGCTGCGGCGCGAACAGGCCCACCACGCGCTGCCAGCGCGCGGCGCGGCGCTGCCCGTCCAGAAACTGCCGGTACAGGATGGCGAACAGCCACGGCTGCAGGGCCTCGGCGGTATGGCGGGTGCGCCAACGCCGCAGCGCACGTTCCAGCGTGGCCTGCACCAGGTCGTCGGCGCTGGCGGGCTCGCCGCTCAGCGAGCGCGCGAAGCGACGCAGCGCCGGCAGCACGGCACGCAGTTGGTCATCGTCCAGAGCATCCATCGGCAGGTTTGGTGGTGGCATCACACAGTAGACGCGCTGGAGCGTGGACTATTCCCACGTTCGATGCGCGTGCCACAACGCCTGGGCGATCACGGGAATAAGCCGGCCTGCACGTCGTCTCACTGCATCGACCACTCACCGCACCGACCCCTGGAGCCAGCCATGACCTTGCCACCTCCTTCCCCACCGCCACAGCATGGACGCGTTCGCGTGGCGCCCTTGCTGGGGATCGCCGCGATTGCCGGCGGCCTGGCGGTTGCGTTCGCCTGGACCGCCGGCTGGATCGGTGGCGACCGGCTGACCGCCGCGCGCATGACCGACACCATCGAGGCCAGCGGGCCGCCGCATCCGGGCTTTCGCCGCGCACATACCAAGGGCGTGTGTGTGAGCGGGGAATTCAAATCCAGCGGCAAGGCCACCTGGCTGTCGTCGGCACGCATCTTCAGCCAGGCCAGTACGCCGGTGCTCGGGCGCCTGTCGATCGGCGGCGGCGACCCGCATGGCGCCGATGGTGCGGCACGCGTACGCAGCATGGCATTGCTGTTGCGCAGCGACGACGGGCAGGAATGGCGCACCGCGATGAACAGTTTCCCGTTCTTCGTGGTGGCCACGCCGGCCGGTTTTCAGGCATTGAACGTGGCGTCCCGGCCGGACCCGGCCACCGGCAAGCCCGACCCGGCCAAGCTGGCCGCGTTCGGCAAGCAGTATCCGGAAGCGGCCAAGTTCCAGCAGTGGGCCAAGACCGCACCGTGGTCCAACAGCTGGGCCAATACGCAATACAACGGGGTCAATGCGTTCCGCGCGATTGCCGCCGATGGACGCGAGCGCTACATCCGCTGGTCGATGCGTCCGCATACCCCGTTCCAGGAGCTCAGCGCCGAACAGCGCGCGCAGGCCGATGGCGATTTTCTCGCCACCGATCTGGACACGCGCCTGGCGCAGGGGCCGCTGCGTTGGGACCTGGTGCTGACCGTGGCCGAGCCGGGCGATGCGGTGGACGATCCCTCGCAGCCATGGCCGGAAAGCCGCAAGCAGATCGTCGCCGGCACGGTATCGATCAACCATGCCGAGCCGCAGGCCACCGGCCCGTGCCGCGACCTGAATTACGACCCGCTGATCCTGCCCAAGGGCATTGCCGGATCCAACGACCCGATCCTGGCGGCGCGCTCGTCGGTGTATTCGCAATCGTTCAACCGGCGCGAGCATGAGATCGCCAATGGCACAGGCAGCGCCGCCACCGGCCAGGGAGCACGCCAATGAGCAGCCACACCCACTTCAACTTGCCCGCACGCGTGCTGCATTGGTTGATGGCCGCGATGATCCTGACCATGCTGTTCGTCGGTGTGGGCATGGTGGCTTCGGTGACGCAGCGGCCGTGGTTGATCGATCTGCATCGCCCCTTGGGCATCGCGATCCTGATCCTTGCGGTGCTGCGCCTGATCAATCGCCTGCGCAACCGCCCGCCGCCGCTGCCGGCCGACCTGCCGGCCTGGCAGAAGGCCGCGGCGACCGCTTCGCACTGGTTGTTGTATGCGCTGATGCTGGGCATGCCGTTGATCGGCTGGGCGATGCTGTCGGCCGGCGCCTATCCGATCGTGCTGTGGCCGGGCGCGAACCTGCCGGCGATCGCGCCGCACGATCCTGCGCTGTATGCCTGGTTGCGGAGCGCGCATGGCTGGTTGGCGTACCTGTTGTTCGCCACCGTGCTGGGGCATCTGAGCGCGGCGCTGTTCCATGCCTGGATGCGCCGCGATGGCGTGTTTTCCAGCATGGCGCGTGGCGAGCGGTCTGCGCGTTGATGGATGGCTGCTGGCTCCCTTCTCCCGCCGGGAGAAGGTGCCCCGCAGGGGCGGATGCGGATGCGGATGCGGGTGCGGGTGCGGGTGAAGCATCGGGTTGACCGCCATCTGGAGTGGCGTTGCCGCGCACCCTCACCCCAACCCCTAGCCCGATGGGAGAGGGGCTAGGATTTAACGCTGGCGTTTTGTCTTGGCCGCTGGCGCGGATGCTTGGATGCCCTTGCCGGTGGCAGCCCAGTAAATCCCGCCGTACAGATGCTCCAGGTAGCGCGGGTCGTTGTAGGCCTCGGCCAGGTGGCCGAGCGCGGTGGCGAACACGCGGCCGCCTTCGAAATGGTGGTACCAGGCCACCGGGTGCTGCTTGCCCATGCCCTTGGCGACCTGGCCCGGCCAGATCAGCGTGGGGTCGTAGCTGGTTTCGTCCACCGTCATCAGCGTGACCAGGTCGTCGCTGTACGGCGGATCGTATTCGTACCATTCGTCGGTCCACACCCAGCGCGCGGGCAGGCCGGCAGTGGCCGGGAAGTTGGCGTCCACCACGTCGACCATCGCGGTCTGCATGTACGGATGGGTGCGGAACGAGCGGCCGATCAGGTGGTCGTACCACTCCCACTCGCCGCGCTTGATCGCAAACGCCTTGTGCACCGCCACCACGCCGCCGCCGTTGCGCACATAGGCCTGAAAGTTCGCACGCTGCGTGGGATCCAGATCGGTGGCCGGCGTATTGAGCAGCACGATCGCCGCGTATTGCGATAGATCGCCATCGAAGGCCTTGGCATTCCACGCCCACACCAACTCGACATAATGCTTGCGCGCCATCGCTTCGAATTGCGGCTTGGCGACCGGGATATAGTCGTGGTGATACTGGTTGGGAATCGCCGCCACCAGGATCTTGAATTGCTCGGCAGACGCGTTGAATGCGCACACCATCAGCAGGCCCAACAGCCACAGGGATTTCATGCCGTTCGCTCGCAGGGATCGTTCTGGCCCGGCAGTGTACCCGCGCCTGCGCGGCATGCTTTTCGCGTCATTTGGAATAGCGGCAGGCAGCAACGCACAACGGATACGCGGCGCAGCATGCCATCCAGTGCTGCGCTCGCTGACAGCGCAACGCGCCTGCGTCACTGCGTCACAGCCAGCCTTTCTGCCGCGCCAGCCGATACGCTTCGATGCGATTGGCCACGCCCAGCTTGCCAATGCATTCGGACAGGTAATTGCGCACCGTGCCATGCGACAACTGCAACTGCTGCGCGATCTCGCTGGCCGAGCGGCCTTCGCCGGCCAGCCGCAACACCGTGCGCTCGCGTTCGCTCAAGGGATCGGCTTCGACCCAGGCGTCCAGCGCCAGTTGTGGGTCGATCACCCGCCCGCCACGCTGCACCTGACGCAGGGCGCCGACCAGTTGTTCGGCCGGCGCGTCCTTGAGCAGATACGCCGCCACACCGGCATCCAGCGCGCGGCGTAGAAATCCCGGGCGGGCGAAGGTGGTGACGATCATCACCCGTACCGGCAGTGCCTGGCGCTGGATGCGCTGGGCCAGCTCTAAACCGGTCAGGCCAGGCATTTCGATATCGGTGATCAGCACGTCCGGCTGCAGTCGTTGCAGCTCGCGCCAGGCAGTTTCGCCATCGCCTGCGCTGCCGACCACCTCGATATCGTCTTCCAGCCCAAGCAAGGCGACCAACGCGCCACGCAGCAGCGCCTGGTCTTCGGCCAACAACACCCGGATCATCGCGCGCGCTCATATGCAGACAACGGTGGCGCACGATAGCAGCGCTTGGGCCCGCCGTGCATTGCGTGCAATGCGGTGGACGTGTGCGCGATCAGCGCGACGGTGGCAGCAGCGGCACCGGCAAGGGCGGCTGCGCCGTCGCCAGCGTGGGCTGCGGCAACGGCACGCTGGCGCGCAGGCGCATGCCGCGCGGCAGCGCTTCCACTTCCAGCGCGCCGCCCAGGCCGTGCAGGCGTGTGCGCATGCCGTCCAGGCCATTGCCGGGCACGATCACCCCGCCACGCCCATCGTCGCTGATGTCCAGCACCGCCTGCTCGCCCTGCGCGCGCAGGCTCACGCGCATCCGCCTGGCCTGCGCATGCCGTTGCACATTGGTGGCCGCTTCGCGCACCACCAGTGCCAGTGCGGTTTCATGTTCGGGCGGCAAGGCCAGCGTTTCCAGTGCGTGTTCCAGCACGATGCCGTCCATCTCCAGCAGTACCCGCGCCGACGCCAGCTCGGCCACCAGCCCGGCGGCGCGAATGCCGGTGACCGCACGCCGCACCTGCGCCAGGGCATCGCGCGAAATCTGCGCCACCGCATCGATCTCGCCGCGCGCGGCCTGCGGATCGCGCGCGATCAGGCGCGCGGCCAGATCGGACTTGAGTGCCACCAGCGACAAGGTGTGGCCGAGCAGATCGTGCAGGTCGCGGCCGATGCGTTCGCGCTCGGCGGTGGCGGCCAGCCGGCGCACTTCGTCCTGCGACAGGCGCAGCAACGCGTCCTTGCGTTCGTTGATGCTGTACACGGCGCCGACACCGGCCATGCCCAGCACCGACACCGGCAGCCACACCAGCGATTGCAGGCGCATTCCCAGCCAGTGCGCCCAGCCCAGGTAGAGCACGTTCATCACCACCAGCATCGCGAAGTGCCGCCATAAGGCCTGCCGTGTGGACGGGGGCAGGCTCAGGCAGGCGAAGACGAAATAGCTGATTCCCGAGGGATACACCGGCAGCAACGCGGCACTGAGCACACCCATCGCCCAGGCATAGCGATACAGGGTGCCGCGCGGCGCCAGCAACATGCGCGCATACAGCAGCAGGAAGACCGGATACGACAGCAGGGTGCACAGCAGCCAGGTGCTGTCGTACCCCCGCGAGGAAAACACCGGCACCACGAACACCCAGCTCGACCACAGCAGATGCACGCCATCCATCCACGGCGACTGGCCCTGCGCCAGCCGCGCGGCAACCTGCGAATTGGCGGCGGGGCGAAGCCAGGCGGGTAACGACACGCGCATCGGGGTGGGTCCATGTGGGTGATCGGATTCTGCCACTGCCGGGCCCGACCGGGCGCCCGATGCTGCAGCCTCGCCCATCCTGAAGGGCGCGGCCAGTTGCCGCTGTCATGCACGGCAGGTGACAGCTGTCACTGGTGGATGCCGCCATCGCGGTCGCATGCTGCGCAGCACCTGGCAGCAGCGTTGGTCGCGCTACCGTTCGTCGCCGCGATCGCATTGGTGACTTCCGGCAGCTTGCGGCGCCGCCTGCGGCCGGTCACATTTCGCGCAGCATCCCGTCCTGGTCATCGATGAATACTTCCGCCGATCTGCTCAAGCAACTCCGCATCGACCGCCAGCGTCCTGCCGCCCCCGAACCTGCACGGCGCGGCGGCTGGGTCATCGCCGCCGTGATCGTCATCGTGCTGCTGGCGGCCGCGGCGTGGTGGTTCACCCGCCGCCCGGTGGCGAAGGTACAGACCGCAGCGGTGGTGGCGATCAGCGCCGGCAGCAGCAGTGCCTCGGTGCTGGACGCATCGGGCTACGTGGTGGCGCGGCGCATGGCCACGGTGTCGGCGCAGGTCACCGGCAAGGTGCGCGAGGTGATGATCGAAGAAGGCATGCGCGTCGAACAAGGCCAGGTGATGGCCACGCTGGACCCGCTGGATGCCGATGCGCAGCGCACGCTGTCGGCATCGCAGCTGTCGGCCGCGCGCAGCCAGGTCGACAACATGCAGGCGCAACTGGCAGTGGCCAATGCCGATGCGGCGCGGCTGCAATCGTTGGTCGGTGCGCAACTGGTGTCGCGCTCGCAGTACGAGCAGGCCACCGCACAGCGCGATGCCTTGCGCGCACAGCTGCAGAATGCGCAACGCAATGTGCGCGTGGCATCGGACCAGCTGGCGATCTCGGCGATCCGTTCGGACTTCAACGTGGTGCGTGCGCCGTTTGCCGGCGTGGTCACCGCCAAGGCCGCGCAGCCCGGCGAAATCGTCTCGCCGCTGTCGGCCGGCGGCGGCTTCACCCGCACCGGCATCGGCACCATCGTGGACATGGAATCGCTGGAGATCGAAGTGGAAGTGGGCGAGTCCTACATCGGCCGCGTGCAGCCGAAGATGCCGGTGGAAGCGGTGCTCAACGCCTATCCGGAATGGAAGATTCCCGGCGAGGTGATCGCCATCATTCCCACGGCCGACCGCGGCAAGGCCACGGTGAAGGTGCGCGTGGCGCTCAAGCTCAAGGACCCGCGCATCGTGCCGGAGATGGGCGTGCGGGTGAGCTTTCTGGAACGGGCCAATACGCAGGAGGCCAGCAAGCCGCAGGGCGTGCGCGTGCCGGCTGCGGCACTGGTCGAACGCGACACGCGCACGGTCGCGTTCGTGGTCGGCGAGCGCAACACCGCCAGCATGAAGACGGTCACTCCCGGGATGGTGATGGGCGAGGACCGCCAGGTGGTGTCGGGTTTGAGTGCGGGCGACAGCGTGGTGCTGGATCCGCCAAAAGGCCTGAAAGACGGCGACACGGTGGCCGAAGCCGAAACGGACGCTGCCGAGTAACTGCGCCGGTAACTGCAATCACCAGCTGGGCAGCGACGCCGCTCAGGGGAGCGCGGCGCCCAAGGTGGCAGCAGTGGTTGATGCGGGCGTGGCACCTGGATGGCGCCGTGATCGCGCAAGGCGATGCAACCACATAGCAACGATCACAGCGGCGTTGGTGATCCACAGCCAGCGGCGTCATCGGTCGGTGCAGACCTAGCCGCCTGGCTTGTCGCCGCCATGCGTCGTCGCGCATGTCCCAGCAGTTGCGTCTGTCGTCATCCAGCCTCGCACCGTCTTGCCGCCTCACCGTCACCGCATCGCCGTGTTGCCGCCTCATGCAATCGCGGTCGCCATGCCGCATCGCGCTTGCCTCTTTCCATTGCACCGTCAGGAGTCGCCATGACCGCTCTCGTCAGCTTGCGCAACATCACCAAGACCTACCAACGCGGCCCCGAGCAGGTGCAGGTGCTGCACGGCATCGACCTGGAAATCGCCAGTGGCGACTTCGTCGCGTTGATGGGTCCGTCCGGCTCGGGCAAGACCACCTTGCTCAATCTGATCGGCGGGCTGGACAACCCCAGCGGTGGCGAGATCGAGATCCAGGGCGAGCGCATCGACCGCATGAGCGGCGGCCAGCTCGCGACCTGGCGCAGTCACCACGTCGGCTTCGTGTTCCAGTTCTACAACCTGATGCCGATGCTCACCGCGCAAAAGAACGTGGAGCTGCCGTTGCTGCTCACCGCGCTCAACGCCGCGCAACGCAAGCGCAATGCGGAAATCGCCCTGACCCTGGTCGGCCTGCAGGAACGCCGCAACCACAAGCCCAGCGAACTGTCCGGCGGCCAGCAGCAGCGCGTGGCGATTGCACGCGCGATCGTGTCCGACCCCACGTTCCTGATCTGCGACGAACCCACCGGCGATCTGGACCGCCATAACGCCGAGGAGATCCTGCGCCTGCTGCAGGAACTCAATCGCGAACACGGCAAGACCATCGTGATGGTGACCCACGACCCCAAGGCCGCCGAGTACGCCACCCATACCATCCATCTGGACAAGGGCGAGCTGGCCGATGCGCCGCTCGCGCTCTAAGGGAGTGCTGCCATGAAGTATCTCTGGCTGGTGTGGGCGCAGTTGTTCCGCAGCAAGACCCGCACCTTGTTGACCTTGCTGTCGGTGGTGGCGGCGTTCCTGCTGTTCGGCATGCTCGATTCGGTGCGCGTGGCCTTCACTTCCGGCGGCAGCGTCAGCGGCGTGAACCGCCTGGTGGTGGCCTCGCGCCTGTCGATCACCCAATCGCTGCCGATCAGCCTGGAGCCGCAGATCCGCAGCGTGCCGGGCGTGCGCGATGTGACCTCGGCGATGTGGTTCGGCGGCATCTACCGCGACCCGAAGAATTTCTTCCCGAACTTTTCGGTAGCGCCCAATTTTTTCGACGTCTACAGCGAGTACGAGCTGCCCAAGGAACAGCTCAAGGCGTTCCAGACCACGCGCACCGGCGCCATCGTCGGCGAGACCCTGGCCAAGGCCAATGGCTGGAAGATCGGCGACACCATTCCGCTGCAGGCCACCATCTTCCCGCGTGCCGGCAGCAACGACTGGCCGCTGCAACTGGTGGGCATCTTCCGCATGAAGGACCGCGCGGTGGCGGCCAATCAGGAACGCCAGTTGATGATGAACTGGAAATACTTCGACGAGTCCAACGACTACATCAAGAGCAGGGTCAGCTGGTACACGGTGACGTTGCGCAACGCCGACCAGGCCTCGCGTGTGGCGCAGGCGATCGACGCGTTGTCGGCCAACTCCGATCATGAAACCAAGTCGCAGACCGAATCGGCGTTCCAGCAGGCCTTCATCAAACAGTTCGCCGATATCGGCCTGATCGTCACCTCGATCATGGCCGCGGTGTTCTTCACCTTGCTGCTGCTGACCGGCAACACCATGGCGCAGGCGGTGCGCGAGCGCATACCGGAGCTGGCCACACTCAAGACGCTGGGCTTTCAGGACCGCACCGTGTTGAGTCTGGTGATGGTGGAGTCGGTGCTGTTGATCGGCCTGGGCGGGTTGATCGGCATGGGTCTGGCATCACTGGTGATCCCGCTGGTGGCCGCACGCAGCGGCGGGGTGATGCCGGTGCAGGGCGTGCCGCTGCAGACCTGGTTGGTCGGGCTGGGCCTGATGGCCGGCATCGGCATCGTGGTAGGTGTGCTGCCGGCGCGACGCGCGCAGCGCTTGAAGATCGTCGATGCCCTCGCCGGCCGCTGACAGGAGCATGCAGATGCAAACCCAATGGAAGAACCGTCTGGTCAACCTGCTGTCGGTCGTGTCGCTGGCCGTCGGGTTGGCCGTGTGGATCGCGCTGCCGTGGATCGGCGTGCTGGTCGCCGCCGCCTTGCTGGCGGTGTGGCTGGTTGTCACGCGCAGCGGCCGGCTGTCACTGGCCGCTGCACGTATCGGCATTGCCACGCTGCCGCAACGCTGGGGTGCCAGCTCGGTGATCGTGGTCGGCATCGCCGGTGTGGTCGGCGTGCTGGTGGCGATGCTGGCGATGGGCCAGGGGTTTCAGGCCACGCTCAACAGCACCGGCGACGACACCACCGCGATTGTTCTGCGCGGCGGCTCGCAGGCCGAGACCAACTCGGTGATCACCCGCGACCTGGTGCCGCTGATCGGCAGCCTGCCCGGCATCGCCGCCGATGCCAGGGGCCGCCCGCTGCTCTCGCCGGAGCTCTCGCAGGTGGTCAACATCGCCTCCAGATCCGATGGCACCGACGTCAACGCACAACTGCGTGGCGTGGGCGAACAGGCCTGGGCGGTGCACGACAAGGTCAGGCTGGTGCAGGGACGGCGCTTCACCCCCGGCCTGCGCGAGATCGTGGTCGGCAAGGGCGCGTTGACTCAGTTCCGCGGACTGCAGCTGGGCAAGACGCTCACCCTCGGCAGCCAGCAATGGACCGTGGTCGGCGTGTTCGCCTCCGGCGATGCGCACGATTCGGAGCTGTGGACCGATGCGCAGACGCTGGCCACCACCTACAACCGCAGCGCCTACCAGTCGATCAGCGTGCGCACCACCGGCAAGGCCGGTTTCAGCCAGTTCAAGACCGCCATGGCCGCCGATCCGCGGCTCAAACTGGATGTGGAAACCACCCGTGCCTACTACGGCAAACAGGGCGGTGGCTTGAACAGGTTGATCAGCATCCTGGGCACGGTGATCGGCGCGATCATGGCGGTGGGCGCGGTGTTCGGCGCGCTCAATACCATGTATGCGGCGGTGGCCACGCGCGCGCGCGAGATCGCCACGATGCGGGCGATCGGTTTCCGCGGCACGCCGGTGATCATGGCGCTGATGCTGGAGACCATGCTGCTGGCGTTGCTGGGCGGCTTGCTCGGTGGCCTGATCGCCTGGGCCATCTTCAATGGCTACAGCGTGTCCACGCTGGGCAGCAACTTCAGCCAGATCGTGTTCCAGTTCAAGGTCTCGCCGGAGCTGTTGTGGAGCGGGCTCAAATGGGCGCTGGGCATTGGCCTGGTCGGCGGGCTGTTCCCGGCCTTGCGGGCGGCGCGGTTGCCGATCACCACTGCCTTGCGTGAGGTGTAGCGCGGGCCTTGGCCCGCCGGGAATCAGGAGTGGGATTGGTGACAGCCAAAGCGGAGCAAGTGCGCTGCTGCGGCTGAACGCAGTGCGGGCTGTCATCGTTTTGTCACTGCACTGCGGTAGATGCGCGGGTCGGGCAGGCCGTAGGCTGCCCGGCCGTTGCATCCATCGATCTTCGCCCATGACGCGCCTGATTCTGCTGGCCTGCGCCTGCCTGTGGCTGGCCGGCTGTTCCTCGTCCTCCACCTCGCTCAGCGAGCGCCTGGTGGCGCCCGGCGGTACCTCGCCATTGCTGGACGAGGAGCGCATTGCCGCCACCATCGCCACGGTGCCCAACCGCAGCGGGCATGTGGTCACGCGCGATCAGGTGCCGATCTTCTGGCGCGCGATCGACCCCGGCCAGTACGCCATGCACTACCGCTATCTCGGCCAGCGCCACGATCCGGCGCATGCGCTGGATGTCGATTTCAGTTTCAAGGTGCCCACCGCGACCCCGCCGACGCCGCGCGGCACCGTGGTGCTGCTGCATGGCTGGATGATGGATGGCGATTCGCTGCTGCCATGGTCGCTGGAACTGGCGCAGGCCGGCTACCGGGTGATCACCATCGACCTGCGCAACCACGGCCATTCCGGCGGTGGCCCGTCCGGTTACGGGACGCGCGAATCCGACGACGTCATCGACGTGCTCGATGCACTGCAACCGCGTGGCGAGATCCGTGGCCCGCTGTACCTGTTCGGCATTTCCTACGGCGCCGCCACCGCGCTGTTCACCGCCGACAAGCTCGGGCCGCGTGTGACCGGCGTGGTGGCGATGGAATCCTTCGCCAACGCCGGGCGCGGCATTCGCGACATGGTCCCGCACCTGCTCGCCAGCCAACCGGATGGCTGGCGTGGGCAGGCGGTGGCCGCGTATGCGCGCTGGCGTTATGCCGACCAGAATATCGATGCGGTGATCGCCGCCGCCGACCGCCAGCTGCAGCTGGACCTGGACCACGTCGATGTCACGCAGGCCTTGGCCGATACGCGCAGCTGCGTGCTGCTGGTGCACGGCGATGCCGATCAGCACATCCCGGTCGCGCATGGGCGTGCGCTGGCGCTGGCCAGCCCGCGCGCGCACTACGTCGAGCTGCCTGGCGAAACCCATCTGAGCCTGCCGCTGCGGCTGGATCTGCTGGGTGGGCCGATCGACCAGTGGCTGGCGCAGACGCAACAGGATCCAGGCCACTGCCTCGCGCCGCAGGCACTGCCGACCTCCACGCTGGCGGTGGCGACACCGGCGTTGGCGCCGCGCGGCTGAGAGCGGCTGACAGACGACGCCAACGGTCGTCAGGCGGGAGCGGACCGCGCGCTACGAAACGGTGGGTCTGAATGACATGCCGATGACCGCATCTGCACCGCGGTGAGCGCAGTGGTCTGTTGCTCGCCCTGAATCCAGGCAGGAGCTGCGCAACGGCGGGCTGTCGAAGCGCGCACCACGCTGCTGCCCACCGCGCAACGCAGCCACTGCGCGATTGAACGGATCGCGCAGCGGCCGATGCTTAAGGCGTCGCCACCACCGGCCGCCGCTGCCGCCACAGGCTATCGCCGACGAACAGCAGCAGCCCCACCCAGATCGCGGCAAATCCGATCGCGCGCCCCTGATCGAACGGCTCGTGGAAGAACCACACGCCCAGCAGCAACTGCAGGCTCGGCGCGATGTATTGCAGGATGCCCACCAGCGACAGCGGAATCCGCCGCACGCCATACGCAAACCCGATCAGCGGCACCGCGGTCAGCACGCCGCCCAAGATCAGCAGCAGATCGGTACGCAGGTCCCAGCCGCTCAGGAAGGCGCCACCATGGCCCTGCTCGCCCCAGCCCGCCAGCAGCAGCGCCGGCACGAACAGGTACACGCTTTCCACACCCAGCCCGGCCACCGGATCCACCGCCACCAGCTTGCGCAGCAGGCCGTAGGCACCGAACGAGAACGCCAGCCCCAGCGCGATCCACGGCGGCGCACCGGCATCCAGGGTCAGCCACAGCACGCCCACCGCCGCACACACCACCGCCACCCACTGGATGCGCTGCAGGCGTTCCTTCAGCACCAGCACGCCCAGCAACACGCTCAGCAGCGGATTGATGAAATACCCCAGGCTGGCCTCGATCACGTGCCCGGCGTTGATCGCCCAGATATACAGGCCCCAGTTGAACGCAATCGCCACGCTGCTGCCGGCCAGCATCCATAGCGCGCGCGGCTGCGCGGCGATGGCGCGCCACCAGCGCAGGCCCGAGGTGACCAGCAACCACGCCACCACCAACAGCGCGCTCCAGACGATGCGGTGCGCGATGATCTGCAGCGACGGCACCGCCTTGAGCAGATGCCAGTACAGCGGCACCAGGCCCCAGATCACGAAGGTCGATGCGGTGATCAACAGCCCGCGACGCGCCTCGGTCGGCGAGACCGCCGTCATCGCCGCGCCTTGGCCAGGGTCACCACCAGCACGCCGGACAGGATCACCGCCATCGCGCCGATGTCGTGCGCGCTGAAACGCTCATGCCCCAGCCAGGCACCCAACGCCACCGCAATCACCGGGTTGACGTAGGCGTAGCTGCCGGCCAACGCCGGGCGCACGTGATGCAGCAGCCACACGTAAGCGGTAAACGCCACGATCGAGCCGAACACGCACAGGTAGGCCACGGCCAGCAGCCCCTGCGAGGTCGGCAGGCTCTGTGGGCGCTCGCCGATCAGCAGGCCGGTGCTGACCAGCAACACGCCGCCGCACAGCATCTGCCCGGCGGCAGTCATGAACGGCGACGGCAGGTCGCGTCCGCGCGACCACACCGAGCCGAAGGCCCAGCCGATCGGCGCGATCAGCAACAACACCAGCCCACCCGGCGTGGCGGTCAGGCTGCTGCCGGCGTTGAGCCAGACCACGCCCAGAAAGCCGATCACGATACCCAGCCATTCGCCACGGCTGGCGTGCTGCCCGCGCAAGGCGCCGAACAAGGCCATCCACAGCGGCACCGATGCCACCGAGGTGGCGGCCAGGCCCGACGACACGCTGCGCTCGGCCAGCACCACCATGCCGTTGCCCAGCAGCAACAGGGCCGCGCCCATCATTGCCACGTTCTTCCATTGCGCGCGCGTCGGCGCAGCCACCCCGCGCCAGCGCAGTACCGCATACAGCACCGTGCCGGCCACGATGAAGCGCGCCCCGGACACCATGGTCAGCGGCAGCGCGCCGCCTTCCAACGCAAAGCGGATCGCCAGATAGGTCGAGCCCCAGACCACATAGACCAGCAACAACGCGACAACGACCAGGCCGCTGCGCGCAGGCGCCACAGCATCGTGTGAAGAGGACATCGAAGATTGCCAAATACAGCGGAAGCTTCAATTCTAGATCACCTGCCCACGCCAACGTCGTACGCCTCTCGGGCGCCTGCCGCGGTATGGTGCGCATTGATCCCCGGCCCGGAGTGCATATGCAGCGTCGCGTCCCCTGGTTGATGTTGGCCGCCCTGACCGTGCTATCGGCCAGTGCATTGGCACGCGTGCCCGAACCCTGGGAGCCCAGCGGGCGCAAGCTCCTCGAGGCCGGGCTGGACGGTTCGTTGGCGCCGGAGATCGCGCCCGAACAAACCGAGCTCAAGGTCATGCTCTCGGCGAACCGCGCCGGCGCTTACCTGCTCGGCGTCGCCAGCAGCAGTTACCGCACGCAATGGTGCATGCCGGCCGGCAAGAGCGGCCCGCCGGACATGCAGGCGATCATCAGCGATATCGGCGCGCTACCCGATGCACGCCTGGACGAGGCCGCACCCGCATTGATCGTACAGGCGCTGGCCAAGCGCTACCCGTGCCGCAAATAGGCGGCGCGGTCGCCGCAGGCCGGCTCGACCAACCGCCACGCAATAGCCGGATGCACTGACGTTCGCCTCGCCGATCGCCCGACGCCCGGGCTCGAAAGCACCAGGCGTTTGCATACCACCGGCCCTACTTGCGTGCGGCGTCGCTGCTGGCGCGGATCGCCTTGAACTCCGAACCGTCCTGCCAGCTCGGCCACTGCCGGCCGTTGGCCAGCGCCACGCCGACGTCGTAGACCAGGGTGGTGTCGGCCGCGTGGCCGCTGGCATCCCATTGCGGGGTCCAGCGATCGCAGGGCTGGTGATAGCACTCGGCAAAATACTTGTCGCGCAGCGCCTTGCCGGCCGCCACGCCGCCGTCGAGCATGTCCAGCCCGGGACCGGCGGTGATCGCCGGCACGCCCATGCGCGCAAAGGCGAAATGGTCGGCGCGGTAGAAGAAGCCCGCTTCCAGATTCGGGTCCGGCGAATAGCTGCGGCCGCGCGCCTTGGCCGCGGTTTCCAGATCGCCTTCCAGCGACACCCGTCCGCGTCCCCACGAGGCGATATCGCGGGTGGGGCCATCGGGGCTGAACATCTCCATGTTGAGTACCGCCACGGTCTTGTCCAGCGGCGCCAGCGGATGCGCGGCGTAATAGTTGGCGCCGAGCAGGCCCTTCTCTTCCGCCGTCAACGCGATGAAATACAGCGTGCGCTGCGGCTTGGGGCCGGCCGCGAACACGCGCGCCAGTTCCAGCACGCTGGCCACGCCGGTGGCGTTGTCCACCGCGCCACGCCGCACCGTGTCGCCGCCGGCATCGGCCTTGCCCACGCCGAACGCATCCCAGTGCGCGGAGAAGATCACCGTCTCGTCCGGATGCTGGCTGCCGGTGAGCTTGGCCACCACGTTGTGCGTGACCACGCGCTCGCGCTTGAGCTTGAAGTCCACCGACAGCGTCGCATCGCCCAATGCCACCGGGGCGAAGTCGCGCTGCTGCGCGCGCTGCTTGGCCTGCGCAAAATCCAGCCCGGCGCGCTGGAACAGCGACACCGCCAACGCCTGCTGCATCCAGCCACGCACCGGCACATGCTGCGCCTTCGCATCGGCATCGCTGCGTTCGATATCGAACAACGGCGACAGGCCCGAACTCTGCACCGTCGCCCAGCCGTACGCGGCCGGCGCGGTCTCGTGCACGATCAACACGCCGGCGGCACCACGACGCGCGGCCTCTTCGTACTTGTAGGTCCAGCGGCCGTAGTAGGTCACCGCCTTGCCATCGAAGGCGCCAGGCTGGCTGGATTCGAAGTCGGCATCGTTGATCAGCACCACCGCGATCTTGCCGCGCAGGTCCACGCCCTTGTAGTCGTCCCACTGCCGCTCCGGCGCACTGATGCCGTAGCCCACGAACACCAGCGGTGCATGCTTCAAGCGCACCGCGTCCTGCGGACGCAGGCTCTGCAGGGTCACATCGGTGCCATTGACCAGTGTCTGGCTCTTGCCGCCGACACGCAGGCTGGCGCGCACCGGGCCATCGACCTGGGCGCGCACCAACGGCACCGCCTGGGTCCAACCGCCCTGCTCGCCACCCGGCTGCAGGCCGCCAGCCTTGAACTGCTCGACCAGGTAATCGACCGTGCGCTGCTCGCCGGCACTGGCCGGCGCACGGCCCTCGAACTCGTCCGAGGCCAGCAGGCGCACATGCCGCGACAACGCTTCGGCATCAATGCCGCCACCGGGCAGATCATTGGCGGCCTGCGCCACGCCCCCCACGAACAGGCAGGCGGACAACAACAGGATGCGCATCGGGTTCACGGCATGGCCTTGCAACTGATAGATGACACACAGTTTACAAGCGCACGGCCGCCACGGGAGCGCTTTGACCCGCGTTGGCAGGCGCGATGTCTTCCTCTCTAGCAGGCCCCTTGGGCTGCATGGATGCTGTCACGGAGCTCGATGGCGGATTTACCGCGTGTCCTGCAAGCGGCAAAGACACCGCGCGCTCCGCTCACAGAGCTCTTGGTTCACGCCTCTGATCGCGCCTAAACATGACTAAGGTTCGAAGTCTCGATTGCTTTGGCGTTGTGCTTCGAGAGCCTGGACAGTGCGGATAGATCAGCTGCAGAGCTGATGATTTGCAGCTTGGCTGCAAGGCCCTTGCCCGCCCACCATCGCGGGACACGCCGCAAGTACGTCCATGTAGGCTCTTACGCGGCATCCATGCCGCGTAAGGTCCCGCGACGGTGAGCGGACAAGGACCCGTCGGGATGGTCGGTGTGCATGGTTAAAAGCGGTGCATGACCTGCGCCGGTCGGATCACTTGTGCGTTCGATTAGCGCCTCACCATCTTCCGATCACAAGCCGAGCGGCAGACAGGCTTCAACACGCAACTTAAAACGTCTCAGCTACGACCGCTAGCCGAGCAACAAGCTTTCAAAAGCAGCCGACCAACTGTCTGGTGCGATGTCCTCGACAGTTGCGGGACCGTATGAAGGCATGGATGCTGCCACCGCGCCTCCACGGACGGATTTACGGAGTGTCGCGCAAGCGGTGAGGGCACCGCGCGCTCGACCGACGCGGCTTTTGACTGTTTCCGAACGACGCGACGACTCGCTGCAGCGCTCTAGTGGGGTGTTACCCACTCCAGTGGTGCTAATTGGTACGCGTCGCGCGATCCAGCCAGCACGCCAGGCCCTGCGCGTTGAGTTCGATGTCGGTGCCCAGTAGCTGCGCCACGCGTGCATCGTCCAGCCGGCAGCCGTGCAGGCGGGCGCGCTGCAGATACAGGTCGGTCAGCGCCGCCACCATGCAGCGATGGCGGTCCGCACGCTGCGCGCAGTCCAGCGCGATGGCGGTCATCGCATGGATCTGCTCGACCAGTGCCTGCGCCAGCGGTGCCGGCGATTCGACCCGGCCGTAGTGGGTGAGATACATCGTCTGCGGCGCGGCCTCCATCAGCCGCGCGATCGAGTGCAGCATCGCCTCCGGTTCGAATTGCACCGGCGAGGAGGTCGGCAGGATGAAGGCGCCTTGCGCGCTATCGAGCTGGCGATACGACAGGCCGAAGGTGTCGCCAGTGAACCAGCTGCGGCTGCGCGCATCCCACACGCACAGATGATGGCGTGCGTGGCCCGGCGTCTCGATGGTGCGCAGCGCGCGCTCGCCCAGCACCACGGTCTGTCCGTCGGCCGCTTCCACCACGCGCTCGGCCGGCACCGGCACGATCGCGCCGTAACTGCGCGCCATTTCCGCCGCGCCGTACACCGCCGTGGCACCGGCGATCAGTCGGGCGGGGTCGATCATGTGCGGCGCGCCGCGCGGATGCACCAGCACCCGCGCATTGGGCAGATGCTGCAGCAAGGCTCCCGCCCCGCCAGCGTGATCCAGATGCACGTGGGTCAGGATCAGCCAGTCCACCTGCGCCGGCATCAGCCCGGCCGACTGCAATGCGGCCAGCATCTGCGGCACCGACAGCGAAGTGCCGCAATCGACGAAGGCGCCACGTTGCGCCTCGACGATCAGGTACGCCGCATCGAACTGCACACCGCCAAAGCCGGTGTCGATGGTGTGGATGCTGGAATCGGCAGTCGCTGTCATTGCTCCCCCACGGCTATGCGAGAGGCCACAGTCTAGCCACCGGCTCCACGGGTGTCGTTACGCCTCGCGCAACACGCGCAGCGCCGCCAGGATCAACTCCGCCTCCACCTGCGCATGCACGCCCGGCAATTGCAGGTCGCTGCCCTGCCCGGCCTGCTTCAGCCGCGCAATCAGCTGGCCCGCATCGCGTGGCGAGGCGAAGCCATCGCTCTGCAGCAGCAACGCACCGGCGCCGTCGGTCAACTTGAAATAGAACTGCCCGTCGCTCTCGCGGTATTGCTTGAACACCGGCGGCGCGCTCTTCTCGCTCGCTGGCGTCGCAGCCGCATCGCCCTGGCTGGACAGATCGCGCAGCCCCACCGCAGCACGCAGCTCGGTCAGGAACGGAGTGGCGTAGCGTGCGCGCAGACGTGCGCCACCGGCGCGCAGAATCGCCTCGATCTTGGCCGGCTCGGCCATCAGCGCCTCGTAGCGCGTGCGCAGCGGTGCGATCTCCTGGTCGATACGCTCGAACAGCTGTTGCTTGGCATCGCCCCAGCCGATGCCATCGGCAAAGGCCTGCGCAAAGGCCGCCGTTTCCTGCGGCGTGGCAAAGGCCTGGTACAGCTGGAACAATGCCGACCCCTGCGTGTCCTTGGCTTCGCCGGGTGCGCGCGAATCGGTGAGGATGGAGAACACCAGCTTGCGCAATTCCTCGCGCGGGGCGAACAGCGGAATCGTGTTGCCGTAACTCTTGCTCATCTTGCGGCCGTCCAGACCCGGCAAGGTCGAGACCTGCTCGTCGATCACCACCTCGGGCAGGGTGAAGAAGTCGCGGCCATACACGTGGTTGAAGCGCTGGGCGAAATCGCGCGCCATCTCGATATGCTGGATCTGGTCGCGCCCCACCGGCACCTTGTGCGCGTTGAAGATCAGGATGTCTGCAGCCATCAGCACCGGATACATGAACAGGCCGGCGGTCACGCCCGCATCGTCGTCTTCGCCGTCGGCGCGATTCTTGTCCACCGCCGCCTTGTAGGCATGCGCACGGTTGAGGATGCCCTTGCCGGCCACGCAAGTCAGCAGCCACAGCAACTCGGTGGTCTCCGGCACATCGGACTGGCGATAGAACCACACCGTTTCCGGGTCCAGGCCGCAGGCCAGCCAGCTGGCGGCAATCTCCAGCGTGGAGCGCTGCGTCCGCGCCGGGTCCTGCGCCTTGATCAGGCTGTGCAGGTCGGCCAGGAAGTAGAAGCTTTCCGTATCGGCAGCCGTACTGGCCTGGATGGCCGGGCGGATCGCGCCGACGTAATTGCCCAGATGCGGGGTGCCGGAAGTGGTGATGCCGGTAAGGACGCGAGTGGTCATCTGCGTAAGGCCAGGGAGTCAGCACGCAAGTTTAGCGGTTCCGTGCCCCTGGCATGAACGAGACGGTGCCTTGTACCTGCCGCTACCGGCAGCGGCGGCAGACGCAGAACGGGCCGCATCAAGCGGCCCGTCCTGTGCAGTTGCGCTCACCACGGCGGGTGGGCGTGGTTGCGCGGCACCGTCAGGTGTCGTCGCGCAACGACTTTTCGAAGGCGCGCACTTCGGTCTGGGCGCGGTCGCGATCCCAGCCGTAGCGCTCCTGCAGCTTGCCCTGCAGATATTCGGCGTTGCCCTCGGCAACCTTGAAATCGTCGTCGGTGAGGTCGCCCCACTTGGCCTGCGCCTTGCCCTTGAGCTGGGTCCACTTGCCGGAAATGATGTCAGTGTTCATTGCGTCGACTCCGCTGATGCGGCCGCGATTGACCGTCTGCGCAGGTTGCCCACCGCACCGTTCGCCGCAGATCAAAAGCCGTCAAACCCATACTCACCGCACTGAACGGTTGCCGACGCTTGCGGCGCAGCTCTACGCATGACCGCGCCGTCGCATGCCCAGATGCGTCGCCGCACTGCCCTGCCTGCGTAAGGCATCAGGCAAAAAAAAAACGGGCCTTGCGGCCCGTTTTTTCTGCATGCAGCGCTAGATTACTTGCGCGCAGCGTCTTCCACCTTCTCGCCAGCGCCCTGCACGTCCTTGCCGGCACCTGCGACGGTGTTGCAACCCGACAGCATACCGACCGACAACACCGACAGCACCAGCAGCACAATTGCACGCTTCATAACAGACTCCTTCGTGGGTAAAGCGGCGGCTTGCCGCAGATCAATCAAATCAAAAAACTAGGGTTCAAAACGCAAGGATCAGCACTTACCGTCGCTGCAATTGTCGGCCTTCTTTTCGACCTTCTCGCCTGCACCCTGCATGTCCTTGCCGGCGCCGGCCATGGTGTTGCAGCCAGTCATCACGCCGGCCGAAAACAGGCCCAGTACCATCAGTGTCAGCAGTCGCTTCATCGGTCTTCCTCAAGTTCTGCGTTCGGTGCAGACGCACCGTGTCTGGCGACAAATCTGACTGCGCGGCCGTGGATTTGATGTGAACGCGGCGTGCTGCGTTCAGCGATCGATCAATCTCGCATCAGTGTCGACTTGCCGAACAGGCTCTCGACCAGATCCACCGCCAGCTCGGCGGTGGCGTTGCGGTTGTCCAGGACCGGATTGAGCTCGACGATGTCCAGCGACCCCATGCGCCCGGTGTCGGCGATCATCTCCATCACCAGCTGCGCCTCGCGGTAGTTGGGCCCACCCGGCACCGTGGTGCCCACGCCCGGTGCGATGCTCGGGTCCAGGAAATCCACGTCGAAGCTCACATGCAGATGGGTGTCATCACTCATCCCCTGAAGGGCGGTCTCCATGGTGCGCTTCATGCCGGCCTCGTCGATGTAGCGCATGTCGTAGACATCGATGCGGTGCTGTTTGATCAGGCGCTTCTCCTCCGGGTCCACCGAGCGGATGCCGATCTGCCGCACCTGCTCGGGCAGCAACGCCGGTGCGCTGCCGCCCAGATGCGTCAACGCCTGCGGGCCCAGCCCGCACAGGCAGGCTACCGGCATACCGTGCACGTTGCCCGACGGTGTCACCTCACTGGTATTGAAGTCCGAGTGCGCATCCAGCCATAGCACCCGCAGCGGGCGTTGCTGCTCGCGGCAGTACTTGGCCACCGCGGTGATCGAGCCGATGCCCAGGCAGTGGTCGCCACCGAGCATGACCGGCATGCGGCCGGCGCGCAGCTGCGCATAGCTGGCCTCCATCAGCGCCTGGTTCCAGGCCACCACCTCGTCCAGATGCCGGTAGCCGGCCTGCGGGGCCTGCCAGGGATTGCGCGGGCCATCCAGGTTGCCCAGGTCGTGCACCTCCACGCCGCGGCCGATCAAGGCCTCCTGCAGCCCGGCGATGCGCAACGCCTCCGGCCCCATCCGCGCACCACGGTGGCCGGCACCGATGTCGGTGGGAACACCAATCAGGGAAACCGGCAGGTACTGCGTCGCCATGCATTGCTCCAGCATCGAGAAAGCGCTGCAGTCTAGTCGCCGGCTCGTGCGCTGACGCGCGGCAGCGCAGCACGACGTCCGGCCTGCGTCACCGATCACGCAATCGCATTTGCCACTGCAGCAATCGAAAGTGCGGCCGATAGTGCGTAGCGGGCAATGGTCGGACCGGTCCGGGTGGCAGGCGCAACACCGCGGTACAGGCGCGCTGCAGTCAGGCCGGAGCACTGGCAGTGCATCGGCCGCGCCCGCTTGGCGGCGGCGACCAGCGCGTGCTGGCCGCTTGAAGTGACGTGGTTGGGCAGTTTGTGGCGTATCTGCGCTTTGCGGACTGTGCTTGTCTGACCGCACAGTTAAGAGATTGAGGGTGCTATGACGATGACGGAAGGTGCCGATGCTACTGTTCGCCCGCCAGCGCGGGACCCGGTGTCATCGACAAGGTCTTTCATCGCGCAGCGGGTTTTGTACAGGGGAGGATTTCATGCCGCATAACGCCGTCAACCAGGTCGTCAAGGCTGCCGTGGGCGAGGTCGCGCGGGCGTCGCACCAATACGATCTGCAGCGCATCGGGCGCGAGTTCGCGCAGACCATCGAGCGCGAGCCGGGCATCCGTCTGCTGATGCTGTCCACTGCCGACGGGCGCGCCATCGCCGAACAATCCAGCCTGGATGTGGACGGTCGCCGGCTGGCAGCGATGGCCAATTCGTTCCTGACCCTGGGCGAGACCCTGGCACGCGAATCCAGTCTGAGCGAAGCCGACTACGCCACCATCAGTACGCGCGGCGGGCAGCTGGTGCTGATCCGCATTCGCGCCGACAAACCGCTGACGCTCACCGCGGTGGGCAGCAGCGATCTCAATGCCGCAGCGCTGCTGTTCAACGCACGCGACTGCGCCGGCCGCCTGGCGACAGCGCTGGCGCAGCCGGCCGACTGAGCGTTTGGCACTGTTCGTGCTTGTGCCAGTGCACTGAATTTCTCACCGCTCGTAAGGACGACCCGTGTCAAAACTCAATCTGGAACACCTGCATTCGATCGCCGGCTTCGTCGGCGCTGCCCTGGTCGATAGCGACAGCGGCATGGCGCTGGGCATGACCGGCGGCACCGATCTCAACCTGGAACTTGCCGCAGCCGGCAATACCGAGGTGGTGCGTGCCAAGCGCCGTATCGCCGAGCAGCTCGGCCTCAACGACACCATCGAAGACATCCTGATCACCCTGGCGCGTCAATACCACCTGCTGCGCCCGCTGGAGAGCAACGGTACCTTGTTCCTGTACGTCGTGCTGGATCGCGCCAAGGCCAATCTGGCCATGGCCCGTCATGAGCTCAAGGCGTTCGAGAAGACCCTGGACTTCGGTTGATGCCAACCAGGCGGCGCGCACGCGTCGCCTGCCCGGCCTGCCGGTCCGTACCGGCAGCCACCGTACTTGCTACGCGCCGACGCGGCGCCCTGTCATGACCTCACCCATTCACACCATGCGGGTCGCCACGGCCGGCCTGGACCTGCTGCACACCACGCGCCTGAAACTGGCGTGCTCGTTGCTGCTGGCCGAGCGCATCGACGTGCAGTTGGGGCAATGGCCGCAACACGCCGCCGAGGTGGTGGTGCTGGGGCTGGAAAGCCCCGATGGCCTGGCCGCCTGGCAGGCCTTGCAGGGGCAACCGGTGCGCGTGCTGGTGGTGTCGCGGACACCGGTCGGCGGCGCATGGCTCAAGCACGGCGCCACCGTGCGCGAACTCAACGAGCAGATGCGCCTGTTGCTGTCGTCCTCCGATCATGCGCAGGTCGCCGAGCCGGCCTTGCTGGTCCGCCATTGCCGCGGCGAATTCGGCACCGCTGCGGTGCTGCTGCGCAACGGACATTTGCAGGTGCGCGTGGACCCGGCCGACAGCTGCGTGCAGCTTCCCGCCGGCATCGCCTTGACCGAGCTGCTGGCGGCCCTGGATCGCCCCGGCTGGCAGGTTGCGCCGGACACCGCCGACAGCGTACTGAGCCAACGTATTTCCTTCGAAGCGCTGTACTTCGCCCTGCCCGAGCACCTGCGCCCCGCGCTGCCGGCGGTCGAACCCAGCCATGCGCTGCGGTTGCGGCAATGGCCGGAGCTGAGTGCCGAGACCAGTTCGCCGGCGCAGCTGCTTGCCATTGCCCACCTGCATGCGCGCCCGTGGCGCCCGCAGGCGCTGGCCAATGCTTGCAAGCTGCCGCTGCAAACGGTGGAATGCCTGTTCGCCGCTGCACTCGCCAGCGGCCTTGCCCAGACTGCGGAGATTCCCGTGCCTGCAACGCAGCCCCGTCCGGACAGCAGCAACTCCCGGTTTTTCTCCTGGGTCGCACGTCGCTTTGGCCTCTCTCTCTTTCAGGCGCAGTCATGAGTCTTCCGGCCAACAAACTGGTGTTCGTTGGCGGCATGGGCGCCGGCAAGACCACCGCCGTGCGCGCCATCTCCGACGTGGAGCCGGTCAGCACCGAGATGCCGCTCAGCCAGGATGCCTACGGCGACAAGACCTACACCACGGTCGCACTGGACTACAGCTCGATCGAACTGGAAGACGGCGAGTTGCTGCACGTCTACGGCGTGCCCGGGCAGAAGTACCTGGATTTCATGTGGCCGCTGGTGTGCGACGGCGCGTTGGGCGTGATCGTGCTGGTCAGCGCGCGCGATCCGCAGATGCGCGATGCCACCGTGGCCTTGCTGCGCGAGTTTTCGCAGATCGCACCTGCGGCAAGCCTGGCGGTGGGCATCACCATGACCGACGAAATGCAGGACTTTTTGCTGCCGCCGTTCCGTGATGCGCTGGTGGCCGAAGGCTTCCGCATCCCGGTCATGCGCGTGGACGCACGCTCGGCCACCCAGATCACGTTCCTGGTGAAGTCGCTGCTGTCCTATCGCTACACCTCGGCGACCAGCTAAGCGGGCGCGTACGTGGCATTGCCGACGTGGTCGGTGCGCGAGAAAAACAAGGAATCCGGTCACGACGGTGCCTGAGAGGGCGTCACGCGGGGGATGCCGCCTCTAGGGTGACGGCGACGCGTCCATCTTCCTTGTTGCCAGGCACGCAACGCGGACGTCATACATTCGGGTGCTTTGCCTGACTTGTTCAGTATGCCGCGCAGCCAGAAATCAGGGCATCGGGACGTTCCCGACATCGCGCAGGACATACCGGTCATACGGCATATGCAATAGCGCCAGCAGCCGGCAGCGCCTGCAAGCGGCGGTCGTGATGCGGTTGTTGTGCATGCCCGGCACTGCGTTGGACATGACGGTCGTCAAGCCATCTCGCACAGGCATCGACGCGCGGCAGCGGCGGTGCCATCGGTAACGCGCAGCGCAGACCCGATGCGCCGGGATCGGCCGCTGCAGGGCGACGTCCGCGCCAATGCCAGGTGCTGATCCAGCACCACGATCGGATAAAGTAGCGCGATGACAATCGAACTGAAGCCCGGCGGTCTGCTGATCGCGATCGAAGGCATCGACGGCGC
Organism: Xanthomonas sp. WHRI 6108; assembly: GCF_040202385.2. Lineage (NCBI taxonomy): Bacteria > Pseudomonadati > Pseudomonadota > Gammaproteobacteria > Lysobacterales > Lysobacteraceae > Xanthomonas > Xanthomonas sp. WHRI 6108. Next base: position 4,376,850 of record NZ_CP168198.1, read on the forward strand.
CGGCAAGACCACCCTCGCCCGCAGCCTGGCCACCACGCTGGAAGCGGCCGGCGCGCGCGTGGTGCTCAGCAAGGAACCGACCAATGGCCCCTGGGGCACCCAGCTGCGCCAGTCCGCCGCCACCGGCCGCCTCAGCGCCGACGAAGAAGCCGAGCTGCTGATCCGTGACCGCCACGAACACGTGGACACCCTGATCGCGCCGGCGCTGGCACGCGGCGACATCGTGATCCTGGACCGCTATTTCCCCTCGATGGTCGCCTACCAGGGCGCCGCCGGCCTGCCGCTGGACGACCTGCTGGACCGCAACGCCTTCGCGCCGCGCCCGGACGTGTTGCTGCTGCTCGACCTGCCCCCACCCACCGGCCTGGCGCGTATCCGCGCCCGCGGCGATGCACCCAATCACTTCGAAACCCAGGACAACCTGGAGCGCTGCCGCAGCATCTTTGCGCAGCTGCAGTTGCCGGGGAAGCACGTCGTGGACGCCAGCGCCGATGCGGACAGCGTGCTCCGCCAGGCCCACGCCATCGTCGTTGCCGCACTGGCCGAACGCCTGCGCGTCGACGCCACCGATGCCGACCAGGCCACGTTGGAACTGCTGTCGGCCGGTCGCCCGGCCTGAGTCGCTGCGCGTCTTGCGCGCAGGCAACAGCAACTGGCGCGTTGTGATTGGCGGGCCGCGGGCAGATAGCTGTTTCGGCCGATCACACCGGACAAGGCGCGGCCCGGAGACGCTGACCCAACAGCGCAGTCAGCCCCGAGCTACATGGACATTTCGGGATAGGACGAGAGAACCTTCGTGGTGCCGGCACCCGGATTCGAACTGGGGACCTACCGCTTACAAGGCGGTTGCTCTACCAACTGAGCTATGCCGGCAAAGGCAGGCGCGTTGCGCGCCGCTGCGCATTCTAGCGCAGCGCGGCGCAATCTAGCGACCGCTGACGCGTTGCACCTGCGGTGCCTTGCAATGTGCCGATCGCAGCCGTGCTGCGCACATCGATCCACCAGCGCGATTGCCCGGTGCCGCTGGGCAGCAACTGCGCCGGAAACCCTGCACCGACCAGGCTGGCCTGACGGCGCTCGGCACGCTCGCGACTCTGGTACTGCCCCAGCGCGATGGTGTTGTCCTCGCCCTGGGCAATCACGTAATAGTCGCCCATGCCGGCGGCGGCGATGCGCTTGACCAAGGCTTGCGCCGCTGCACGATCGCCGACATTGGGCAGCATCACCCGGAACGTACTGACCCCGGCGTCCTTGTCCTCGCGCACGCGGGTGCGCAGGGCCTGGCCACGCAGGCGTGCCAGCGCGGCATCGGCATCGGCGCGCGCCGCATACGGCCCCAGGCTGGCGCAACGCTCCGGCGCAGCGGCGGGAGTAGGTACCGCTGGCGATGGTTTGATCGCCACTGCCGCAACTTCGTTCGGTGTTGGAGCGACCTTGGCTGGTGGTGGAACCTGTGCCGACGTCTGCGACGTTGCGGCCACCTTCGCGGCGGCCGCATCTATCGAAGAAGACGCTGCCGCTGCTGCCGTCGGTGTCTCAGTCGGTGCAGGTGCAGGTGCAGGTGCATCCGATGGTGCGGTGCCCGCAGCTGCCGGGACCATGCCTGCCTCGCTTGCCTCGCTCGCCTCGCCTGGCGCTGCTGGCGCTGCTGCCGCAGTGCTCGGCAGCACTTCCAGGCGCGCCACACCGGCCGGCTGCGGCGGTGCCGCCACCGCTGCCGGTGCCGGCTGCAACGCCCACCACAAGGCCACACCGGCATTGAGGACGATCAGGACGACGATGAGTGCGCGGACATACATGCGATGGATTCTAAGCGCGGGCAGTCACAACCGGCGAGCGCTGGTCGGCTTGCTGCCCACGCCAGGCGGTAGGCGCAGTGTACGAGCGCGGCCGACCGATCCCGTCTCCCGGCCGCGCCCGCCGCGTGGCCGCACGATCGCATGACTCGCCGCTCAAGGCGCCGACACAGACCTCGCCCAGGTCGCCAGCCCGTCCAGCACCAGCGCGGCGCGGAAGCTGGCATCGGGCAACAACGGCAGCAGCGGCGGCGCGCCGCCCCCGTGCACCAGCAGCCGCACCGGTACGCCCAGACTGCGTTGCGCGTGCTGCAGGCTGCGCTCGATCAGCGCCACCGCCGCGCCATCGCAGCCGGAGGTCAGCGCGTCGTCGGTGTCGTCGGCCAGCTCGACATAGGTCCCGCCACTGGCCGGCAACTGCACCGCGCGCGCATGCAGCGCCTCGCGCATGGTGGTCGGCGAGGCGGCGATACGGCCGCCGTGGTGCTGCCCATCGGCGCCGAGCACATCGATGGTCAGCGCGGTGCCCACGCCGGCCACCAGCACCGGTGCGTCGCCGCGTGCGCCCAGCAGCGCCAGGAAGCGATCGACCCCGAAGCGGCCCGGGTCTGCATAGGCGATGCGGATGCCGGCGCATTCGGCCGCGGTCCGCACGATGCGCACCTGTTCGAAACGCTCGCGCAGGCAGCCGAGCATGCGCTGCGTCAACGCCGGCGCAGCCACGCTGGCCACGTGCGCGATGCGTCCGGTGGGCAAGGCCGACAACGCGGCCGCGTCCATCGCCTCGGCACCATGCGGCCAGGCCTGCACGTCGCCGGCGCGGTCGCCCTGCAGCGGTGCGTACTTGAACCGCGAATTTCCCAGGTCGAACAACCACTCGCTCATGCAGGTCTCACGCTCACTTCTCCGGAGTGGAACAGCCGTACCGTCTCGCCCAGTTGCACCCGCAACGCGCCGTCGGCTGCCAGGCCAAGCGCAATGCCGTGATGCCGGGTGCCGGCTTCCTCGACCTGCACCGCGCGGCCGCTCAGGACGTCCAGGTCCGCATAGCGGCCCAGGAACGGGGCCAGCCCCTGCGCCTCGAACAGCTCCAGCGCCGGCAGCAGCGCCGACAACACTGCAGCCACCACGGTATCGCGCGACACCGCGTGGCCGGCCAGCGTATCCAGATCCACCCACGGTTGGTCGATCGCAGCGGCCGCTGCCGCCGGCATATGCACGTTCAAACCCAACCCGATCACCGCGCGGGCGTTGCCGGCCATTTCGCCGCCGCCTTCGATCAGCAGGCCGCCCAGCTTGCGCTCGCGCGCCAGCAGATCGTTGGGCCACTTCAACCCGACATCGGCAAAGCCACAACCGCGCAGGGCCTCGGCCACCGCCACGCCCACGGCCAGGCTGAGCCCGGCCAGCTGGCCCAATCCGCCGCTGAAACGGCGCGAGGCCGACAGATAGATGTGCGCACCCAGTGGCGAGGTCCATTGACGCCCACGCCGGCCGCGCCCGCCGGTCTGCCGCTCGGCCAGCAGCACCGCCACGCCCTGCTCCGGCGCCGGGCGCGCCAGCAAGCTGGTGTTGGTGGATTCCAGGGTCCAGGCAATCTCCAGCGCAGCCAGGCCTGCCAGCGCTTCGGCCGCCATCGCCGCACGAATGCGCGCGTCGTCCAGCAGGTCCAGCGGCGCCGCCAGGCGGTAGCCGTCCCCGGCCCGCCCTTCGATCTCGACCCCGGCCGCGCGCAGGTTCTGAATCCGCTTCCACACCGCCGCACGGGTCAACCCGGCATCGCGCGCCAACGCATCGCCGGATAGCCGGCCGCTCGCAAGTTTGGCCAGCAAGGCGCGGTCATCCACGGCAAGTCCCCAAATCGATCCGTGAAAGTATGCGCCAAGCGTCCGCACCCGCCCAGCCTGGCTTGCGTGAGGGAGTGAAAAGCACGTTATGATCGGCGACTCACGCCGCTTGCCCTGGATGTGGACGATGCGCCGAATCACGGTTTGCCTGCTCCTGTTGTTGGCTCCGCTTGCCGCACTGGCATCGGACCAGCTGGCCGATGGCGATCATGAGAGCTGCGTCAGCAGCAACTCGGCGGCACGCGGCAGAACCCCCAACGGCGAGCCGGCAACCCCGGCACGTGCTCCCGCGCACAAGCCCGCGCCGGCCACCGGCGGTGGTGGTGGCGACGGCGACGGACTGTTCCCCCGTATGCGCACGATGCCGCGCTGGCATAGCTTCCTGCCGGGCATGTTCCGCTGATCCAGTGGTTGTTGCGCCGGCTGCGCCGGCCGCCGGCCGATATTCCCGATGCCTTATGGCTGCCGGTCAGCCGCCGCTGCGCCTGGGTCGCTGCGCTCGATCCGCCCCGCCAGCACCGTCTGCGTGCACTGACCGCGCAGTTCCTGCAGCAAAAAACCATTTCCCCGCTCGACGGGCTGCAGCTGCAACCGCACGATCACGTTTTGCTGGCTGCCATGTGTTGCCTGCCGCTGCTGAACATCGGCGCGGCCGGCTGGCGTGGCTGGTCGCAGCTGATCGTTTACCCGGACGCATTCCGCGTGCAACGCACGCATGTGGATGCGGCCGGAGTGATGCATGCCTGGGACGACACCCTGATTGGCGAGGCCTGGGAGCAAGGGCCGCTGATCGTCAGCTGGGCCGACGTACAGGCCGACTTGGACGACCCGCAGGCCGGCTTCAACGTGATCGTGCATGAGATGGCGCACAAGCTCGATGCACTCGATGGCGCGCTCGACGGCACCCCGCCGCTGCCGCACGCTGCGCAGCGTGCCTGGGCACGCGATCTCCAGCGCGCCTTCGATACGTTTTGCCAACGCGTCGATGCGGGCGAAGACACCGAGATCGACCCGTATGCCGCCGAGGCACCGGAAGAATTCTTCGCGGTCGTAAGCGAATACCACTTCTCCGCGCCACAGCTGCTGGCGCGCCTCATGCCGGATGTCGCTGCACAGCTGACGCGTTTTTATGGACCATCGCCGTTTGCGGCGTCAGCGCAGCGCTGATGGTGCGCTGACATGCCTGCATGCGTTGGGCTGTCGTCTCATGCAACGCTGTCGCGCGCATCAATCGCAGGCGTTTCAAGCGACTGAGCACACCAATGCGCGATGCCGCACGCGGCCACACGCGGGACGGATCGACATCGCTCGCGCATTGCCAGGCATTCACACCAACCCAAGATCGCGCGGCCTGGCACCGGGAAACACCCGTTCCAGCTGCGCAGCCGACAATCCCCACAACCGGCTCAGTACACCGCCGAACAGGCTGCGGTAATTGGTGAGCACCGGATAATCGCGGTTCTGCAGCAGCTGCGCCTGCGCAACTTCTACCTGCTCGCCGGCGATCCGGCCGCCACGCACGCTGCCACCCAGCACCCAATAGGTGGTGCCGTGCCCGTGATCGGTGCCCCTGCTGCCGTTCTCGCGGAAGGTGCGGCCGAACTCGGACAGCACCACCACCACGGTATCCTTCCATGCCGGCCCGAGGGCGTCGGCGTATGCCGCCAGCCCTTCGCCCAGATTGCGCAGATTGTTCGCCAGCCCACCTTCGACACTGCCCTGATTGGCGTGCGTGTCCCAACCGCCGACATCGACAAAGCCCAGCCGATAACGCTCGCGCATCAGGCTTGCCATGCGCCGGGTTTCGTCGGCGAAGGTGCGCGCACTGGCGGCGCCGCGACCGGCCTGCTCCATCTCTTCGCGCAGCTGCGCGGTGACCTGCTGACGCAGTGCCAGTCCCTCGCGCGCAGCGGCCGCCAGCGGGGTTGCGTCGTACATTTGCGACAGGATCTGTGCCTGACGCGCATCCAGACCGCCCTTGCCGATGCCCCGCAACGACACGTTGGGCAAGTCGCCGCCGCCCTGGAAGGTCAGCGGTAAGGAATCGGTGAAGGCAATCGCCGGCACTCCGCTGAGCACACCCGACAGGCGCGCCATGAAGCCGGAACGATAATCGCGGCGCTGTCGGCCGGATTGCCCGGATTCGATATCGTCCTGGGTTTCGAAGTGACTGCGCGACAGATCGTCGGTACCGGCAAACGGCACGAACGCCAGTTGCCGGCGTTGCCACAGCGGCAGCAGCGCATCGCGCATCACCGGGTTGAGACCCCATTGCGTATCCAGCGCAACGGCACTGTTCGGGTTGGCCGCATCCGGCCGCGCGATCGCCAGGGTCGGACGCACCTGATAATAAAAATCGCTGGCATGCGGTACCAGCAGATTATTGCTGTCGTAGCCGCCGCGCAGGAACACCACCAGCATGCGCGCACTGTCGCGTGGCGCAGCAAACAGGCGACCGCTCCAGGGCAGACTTGCGGCCGCTGCAGAGGCAAGCAGAAATTGACGTCGTTGCATGGCGCGCTCCCGTGGCGGTGATCGCTGGTCGAACGTTGAACAGCGGGTTGGAATCGGCAACCGTCGACTCGGCGACCCTCGAATCAGCGATAGTTGAAGTCCGGCGATGACAGCAGGAATCCGTTCCATTCCGCAGGCGAACGCGCCTGCCCCAAGGCATCGCGCGTGCCGCTGGAAAGCGACGGTGCCACCCAGCGATACGATGGGCGCGTGTCGATCTGCGTCAGCGCCGGCAGTGGCGTGTCGTTATCGCCATCCAAGCGGAACAATTGCTTGGGCCCGCTGCCCAGCGAACGTGCCACCTCGAAGCGTCGCGCCAGTTGCCCGGAGCTGGTCCATGCCTGCGATTGCAGCGACCAGCCATCGGGGGTGATGCGCCCGAACAGCGGCTCGCCGAGTTGCTGCAGCCAGCTCGCCATCGGCGCGGCATTGACCACCGGCTGGCCCTCGTACGCCAGCCGCATGGCCGAAACCACGAACCGATTCGGATCCTTGAACTTGCGCGGTTGCGCCTGCGCAAATTCCGGCGCGTCCAGCATGGCCTGCATCACCTTGGCGATGTCGCCATCGCTGCGTTGAAACGTGTTCGCCATGCGCTCGACCAGCGCGGCCGGCGGCTTGTCGCTGACAAAGTACTCGGCCAAACGCTGCGAAATGAAATGTGCGCATGCCGGCTGCCGCACCAACAGCTGCACCGCGCGCTCGATCTCATCCAGGCCGCCCGCAGCGATGCGCTTGCCCAGCAAGGTCTTGTCGCCGGGTTGATGGCGTGCGGGATTGAATTCGAACAGCCCCTCGCGCACCACCTGCGGTTGCCCCGGCACGGCAGTCGGCAAGGGCGGAGCGCCCTCGGCCTTGACCGGCACCAGGCCGGCGCCGGTCAGTATCAGCGCCAGTTGCTGCACATCCTGCTGGCTGTAACCGCCATGCACGCCCAGCGTGTGCAGTTCCATCAGTTCGCGCGCGTAATTTTCGTTGACTTTGCCTTTGGCGTTCTTGGCGTTGTCCAGATATTCCAGCATCGCCGGACTTTCCAGCGTCGCCATCACCAGGTCGGCGAACTTGCCGGTGGCATGCGGGCGGATCGCGTTTTCCATGTAGTCGGCCGCCATCCATTTCACCCGCCCCTTGTCGGCGTACACGCTGAAATGATTGAGCCAGAACCACACCAGCTGCTCGCGCGTCTGCTCCGGCGCATACACCGCACGCAACAGCTGCGCCTGACGCGCCTGGGTCAGCATCTGCCCACCACGCGCCTGCCATGCCTTGCGCAAGGCGGTCTTTTCCTCACCATCGGGCATGTCTTGCAGGCGGATCTTGTCGGCCTCGTACTGCGTGAGCAATGTCAGCAAAGGCGTGTGCAGCGCATCGAAGTGCTGCAGCTGTGCACGGATCGGCGCTGGCAACGCCGCATCGTCGCTGGCCTGCAACAGCGACCTGCCATAGCGCTTGGGGCCGAGCCGCTGCAGTTGCGCGGCGCTGTCGGCATCCACGCCGTAGGTCGCACGCTGCAGCCAGCGCGTCTGCGCCGACGTCAGTGCTGAATTGGCAGCACTGCACGACATCGCCAAAGCGCAGCCCGCCAACAGCCATGCCAGCTGCCATCGGTGATGGCGGGGCGCGCCTGCTGGACGTGCGCTCAGCCAGCGCGTCTGTGCATTGCGCTCGAACATGCAGCTCTCCATCGCAACGGCCTGCAACCGGCCCAGTATGGTCAAGCCAACGCGCGGGGCGTTAAACGGTTGTCGGAGTGCGCCGCAGCGTTGACCACGGGTTCATTCCGCACCCCCCCCCATGCCGATCACAGTCCCGGTGGCAGGGTCACGTCGAAGCGGGCGCCGCCCAGTTCCTGCGAGCGCACCACCTGCAGCTCGCCGCGGTAAGCCTTGATCAGATCCTGCACGATCGACATGCCGATGCCGTGGCCTTGCACGCGCTCGTCGCCACGTACGCCACGTTGCAGGATCTTGGCTACGTCTTCCGGCGCGATGCCGGGGCCGTCGTCTTCCACCGACAGGATCAATCCGGCACGACGGCTGCCGGTGGTGGGACCGGGCTGTGCGGTCAGCAGCACGCGGCTGCGCGCCCACTTGAAGCCGTTTTCCAGCAGGTTGCCCAGCAATTCCTGCAGATCGCCCGGCTCGCCATGAAAGCGCGCATCGGGCGAAATATCGAATTCGCACAACACGCCCTTGACCGAATAGACCTTCTCCAGCCCGCGCACGATCTCCTCGGCGGTCGACTCGATCGGCAGCGGTGCGGCGAACAGCTTGTGTCCACTGGAGGCCGCGCGTGCGAGCTGGTAGGACACCAGATCGTTCATGCGGCGCAACTGCACATCCATTTCCTCGTGCAGGTCGCGCTCGGACTGGCCGCTATCGAGCTGGGTGCGCAACACCGCGATCGGCGTCTTGAGACTGTGCGCAAGATCGGCCAGCGTATTGCGCTGGCGGTCCAGATTGTCGCGCTCGCTCTCGATGAAAGCGTTGATGCTTTCGGTCAACGGCTCCAGTTCGCGCGGATGCTGCTCGCTCATGCGCTGGATCTCGCCGCGCTGCACCTTGGTCAACTCGTTGATGACCCGCCGCAGCGGACGCAGGCTCCACTGCAGGATGAAGGCCTGCAGCACCAGCAGCACCACACCGGCACTGCCGAGGTAGAACCACACCGCGCCACGGAACACGCGCAGCTGCGCGCCCATCGAGCGCGCATCTTCCATCACGTAGATGGTGTACGGAATCTCGCCGCCGTGTTCGCGCTCGACATAGCTCACGCCCAGGCCGTAGCGGTACAACTGGCCCACGCTGCCGTCGATCTGGGTCATCTCCAGCGGGCCGATGAATTCTTCCTGGCGCGGCTCGAGCATGCGCCCGTGCGGAATGTTCGGGCCTTCGGCCGACATCGAGGTCCAGCTTTCGTCCGGTCGCACGACTTCCACGTAAAGCCCGCCGCCGGGCACATCGAAACGTGGATCCGGCGGCTGGCCGCCGATGTACAGCGAGCCATCGCGGACGAAATCGATATTGGCGGCATACGCAGAGGCGTAGTTCTTCAGCCGCTCGCGCAGGTTCTTTTCGGCGGTGTCGGCGAACGCCACATCCAGCGCGTAACCCGCCAGCGCCAGGAAGGCCACCAGACTGAGGCTGGCGGCCAGCAGCTGGCGGGCCTGCAGCGAGCGCGGCCGCCAGCGTCTATACCACTTGGAGCGGCCCGGCACCTGATCTTCCTGCTTGCCGATGCGCGGACTCAGCCTTCGGTACGCGGAATGGCGAAACGGTAGCCGCGACCGCGTACGGTCTCGATCGGCTTGAGCTCACCATCGGGATCGAGCTTCTTGCGCAGGCGGCCGATGAACACTTCCAGCACGTTCGAATCGCGATCGAAATCCTGCTGGTAGATGTGCTCGGTCAGATCGGCCTTGGAGACCAGTTCGCCGGCATGCATCATCAGGTATTCGAGCACCTTGTACTCGTAACTGGTCAGGTCCACGTTGGCGCCATTGACGCTGACCGTCTGCGCGGCCAGATCCAGCGCGACCGGGCCGCATTCCAGCGTCGGCTTGCTCCAGCCCGCCGCGCGCCGCAGCAGCGCATTGACACGCGCCAGCAGCTCTTCGACATGGAACGGCTTGACCAGGTAATCGTCGGCACCCTGCTTGAGGCCCTCGACCTTGTCCTGCCAGCTCGAACGCGCGGTCAGGATCAGCACCGGGAATTTCTTGCCTTCGTCGCGCAGCGCCTTGATCAGCTCCATGCCCGACATCTTGGGCAGGCCGAGGTCGATGATGCCGACATCGAACGGGACTTCACGGCCCATGTACAGGCCTTCTTCGCCGTCTTGTGCAGCGTCGACAGCAAAGCCCTCACGCTTCAGGCGCGCGGCAAGGGTCTCGCGCAGCGGAGCTTCGTCTTCGACCAAAAGGATACGCATGCACTCTCCCTAGTTACGTTGTCGGCCAATGGCCGGGGAATTTATGAGACTGAACGCAGAACTATCTACGTCTAGTGGTTATCGTCGCGTGGTGGCGCATCCGGCGGCGCCTGGCTGCGCGGCGGCGCGGCCTGCATCTGCTCCGACTCGTACACCGTATGCACGCGGCCGTCCTTCATGTACTTGACGCGGTTGAGATTGCCCCCGTCGAACGGCACGCGTTCGGCGCTCAGGATCTGTCCACCGGTGGACCGCTGCACCTGTCGGATGGTGTCCGAGAGCGTGCGCCCGTTACCGCGCGCGGAAGGCGGCAATGGATCGCGTCCCGCGTGCGACATCGGATATGCCTGCCCCCACGCCAATGGCGCTGCCATGGCTAGCCCGAGGGCAACCAGGACGACATAGCAAGCGCGGCGGGAGGGCTGGGTCACAATGAATCCTAGCGGGTTGTTCAGGAACATTCAAAATTCGTGAAACCGGCCACCGGTGACAGCATGGTCGAGCCCGAGAATGGTCCAAATTCTTGATTTTTCGGGGTGAATCCCATCTGAACTTTTTAGCTTTGTGTTAACGCTGTTCAGTGAAATGAATATCTGGACGCCTGGAACGGCACTTTTCTGGAACTCTTGCCCGTGCCCGGCAGTTGGCATCCCGGTCAGATGCAGACAGCGGAAATGCCTGTTCAGGTAATGCAAGCGGCAGGCCAGTTCAGGCCACCACGCGCCAGCCCTGGGTGTCGGTCCGCTGCAAGGCCTGCTCGACCAGCTCCCAGCCGGCACCTGGCCGGTGTGCGCCCTCGCTCAGGACCTGCCGGAACGCGCGTCCGCCCGGCTGGCCATGGAACAACCCCAACACGTGTCGGGTCATGTGTTTCAAGGCCAGGCCTTGCTCCAGTTGGGACTCGACGTAGGGCCGCAAGGCGCGCAGCAATTGGTCGCGCGGCTGTTCCGCACGATGCGTCAGGGCTGCATCCAGGCGATGCAGTACGTAGGGGTCGTGGTAGGCGGCGCGGCCGAGCATGACGCCGTCGGTCTGGTGCAGATGCTCCATCGCGGTCTCCACCGCCGCGATGCCGCCATTGAGCACCACTGGCAGCGCGGGGCGCTCCTGCTTGAGGCGATACGCCCAGTCGTAACGCAGCGGCGGCACTTCGCGGTTTTCCTTGGGCGACAGGCCCTTGAGCCACGCGTTGCGGGCATGCACCACCACCATGGCGGCACCGGCTGCGACCACCTGATCGACGAAGCTGGCGAACACGGCGTAGTCGTCATCGTCGTCCACGCCGAGGCGGCACTTGACCGTGATCGGCAGCGTGGTCGCCGCACACATGGCGGCAACACAGTCGGCCACCAGGCCCGGCTCGCGCATCAGGCAGGCACCGAAGCGCCCGGCCTGCACGCGATCGGACGGGCAGCCGCAATTGAGGTTGATCTCGTCGTAGCCCCACTCCTGCGCGATCGCCGCCGCCTGCGCAAGCAGCGCCGGCTCGCTGCCGCCCAGTTGCAGCGCCAGCGGGTGTTCGACCGGATCGAACCCGATCAGGCGCGTGCGATCGCCATGGATCACCGCATTGGCGTGCACCATCTCGGTGTACAGACGTGCCGAGGGTGCCAGCAGGCGATGGAAGACCCGGCAATGGCGGTCGGTCCAATCCATCATCGGGGCGACGGACAGGCGCAGGGAGGCGGCGTAGCGATCGGCGGAAGCGGTCATCGACATGTGGCCGCAGCAGGCAGCCATCGGAATGCGGAGCAGGATCAACAGCTTACACGGGTGTCGATGAATCTGCCGCAGCGCGGCATGGCATCCTGCGAGGCCGACCTGCCGGAGCCCGCTGATCGATCGCCGGTTCACTGCGCCATGTGATTGACCCATAGGGGCTGGCGAAGGTCGGCATGCCGCGCGTTGATGGAACCCGCTGGCGGCGCGCCTGGGCGTCCGGTATCGCGGCTATCGCTGCCATCGAAAGAGACGAACGACACCGTGCCGGCGCTGCTGTCGTTGCCCTCGCACGCCAAGTGCGCGCGTTATCGGGCGGCATCGCTGCAGGATGCGCAGTGCCTGGGCGTTCGCCCATGTCGAGCGAACGCGGTGCATCGTCAATGACGAGCGGAGCTTGTGTCGTCCAGTGCTGGCGTCGTGCACTGCGCCTGGACAGGATCTGCAGTTACGGGTTGCGGAAGCCCACACGCTCTTCGGCGCTCAGCGGCTTGCCGAGCGCATGGTACGAGGCGACCAGGGTGATCAGGGCGGTACCCAGCACGGTGTAGAAGCTCCACGACGTGGCCAGCACGTGTACCTGACCGAACACCAGCGCGACCACGGCGGTAGCGGTGCACAGCACCATCGCCAGCAGGGACATCAGGAAAGGGATGGAGGGATCGAGCTTCATGGTCCGGGGGTTCCAGTGTGCGATAGCGGAAGCATCGGCGTTCGCAGTGCTTTCTTGAACTGTTTTTTGCGATTTTTCCGAACAAATTTCAGGCAAGTCAGCGCGCACTCAGACTTATGTCAAACCCTTGGCGCACAAAGGTTTCCGTGTCAGGGGACTCCTGACGCAGTGGCACAAAAATCACCACCGCCGCCAAAGATCCAACGCGCCTGCGGCGGAAAACCGGCGGAGGCGGTGGCTGCGTTTTCCAGCGAGTCGTGGAGACAAATCGAGCAGGTCGGCGAGCCACTGGCCGACCCGGGAGCGAGAATTCACTGCGCTCGGTGCACAGTGGTTGACCTCCGAACCGGGCCGAGGCGGTGGTTGCGCCTCTCGGCAGGTGATGAAGGCAGTTTGAGTAAGTCACCGCGCGGCCAGCCGATCTAAGAGCGAGCATGCGGTGCGCTCGGTACGCAACGGCTACCTCCCGAACCACGTCGGTGGTCATAAATGAGCGGGTGTCGCCGGTACGCACCGGTGGCGTCAGCACGCGCGGTGGAGTGCTGCAGGCGAGGCCGTCGAGGCTCCGGGTATCGAGGTGCAGGACTCGGGCGATACCGATCAGCGACTCATCCGACGGCCACCGGGGTGGAGCTGCTGTCGCAACCACCTACAGCGCTTCGAAGACGGCCGAGCTATGCTTGCAATCCGCCAGGATGCGGGCTGCAGGCGATTGGCCTGTGCATCAGGTGCATCGTGGTACGGCACGCTGCAGCACGCATCGCCGTCGGCTCACGCCGGTATCGGCCGCATGGCGCCGGTGCGAGCCTGCTGACGCCTGGCGTCACGCATACCTGCCCCGCCACGCATGACAGGCGCGCTCAGCGCGCCGGGGTCGTCGCAAACTCGCCGCGCTGCAGCTTGGTCACATCGTTGCCCTGCCCATCCTTGAGGCTGAGGTCTGCGCCCTTGGCGGCCAGATCCTTGAGCACGTCGGTGCGCTGGAACAGCGCTGCGTACATCGCGGCGGTCTGACCGGCATTGTTGCGCTGGTCCGGCGCGCAGTCGGCCTGCATCAGCCGCTTGGCGATGCCCAGCTCGCCCTTGAAGATCGCGCCCATCAGCGCGGTGTTGCCGCGCTTGTCTTGCGCGCAGGGGTCGGCACCGGCGCTGAGCAGTTGCTCCACTGCCGGGCGCTGGCCGTGATAGGCCGCCAGGATCAGGGCGGTGTAGCCCTTCTCGTCACGGGTATTGAGGTCGTAGTGCGAGCGGATGAACTCGGCCAGCATGTCCTGCCGCCCTTCGCGTGCCGCGTCGAAGAAGTACTCGCGCAACTGCAGCTTGATCTGCGCCGGGTCGGCGGCGGCAGCGGTGGCGCTGGCGGACATCGGCGCGGGCGAGGCAGCATTGGCAGCTGCAGACAGGGTGCCAAGCATCAGAAACAGCAGGGTGCGCATATGGCTCTCCCGATAGCGAAAACGGCACCGCGGCACAGGCCGCGATGCCGTGGGTGGGTCAGTCCTGCAGGCTGGAGGCCAGCTGCTTGACCCGGGCCAGGTCGCCCTTGGCGACACGCGTCACGCCAGTGCCGTACTCGGGGTCGGCCTTGTACAGGAACGACAGCAGGAGATGCTTGCTCTCGGTGTCGGTGGTGGCCAGCGACTCGCCAAAACTCTGCACCAGATCGGCGCGATCCTTCTTGCTGTAGGACCGATACAACTCACCGGCCTGCTTGAAGTTCTGCTCGCGGGTGATCTTGGCCTGCTGGGTGGTGCCCGACAGCGGCAACGCGCTGTAACGCGCAGCGGTGTCCTGCGGCCGCGGCTCCAGCCGGCTCGGCTCGTAGTTCACGCCGCTGGTGGTGTGGCCGTTATTGCCTTCGCCATCCTGGTTGCCGTTGTTGACGGCCACACGCGGACGGTTGACCGGCAGGTTCAGGCCATTGGCACCGATGCGATACAGCTGGGTGTCGGCGTAGGAGAAGATGCGCCCCTGCAGCAGACGGTCTTCCGACGGCTCGATGCCCGGCACCAGGTTGGCCGGCGCCATCGCGACCTGCTCGGTTTCCTGGAAGAAGTTGTCGACGTTCTTGTTCAACACCATCTGGCCGACCTTCTGCTCCGGCACGTCGGGCCAGATCTTGGTGGCGTCCAGCGGATCGAAATCGAACTTGGCCAGGTCCTCCGGCTTGAGCACCTGTACGTACAGGTCCCACTTCGGGAAGTCGCCCTTCTTGATCGCACCGACCAGATCGTTCGTCAGGTGGCTGTAGTCCTTGGCCTGGACGGCAGCGACCTGCTTGGGGTCGAGGTTCTTGATGCCCTGCAGCGTCTTCCAGTGGAACTTGACGTAATGCACTTCGCCCTGCGCATTGACCAGCTTGTAGGCATGCACGCCGTTGCCATCCATGAAGCGATAGCCCGCAGGGGTACCTTCGTTAGAGTACAGCAGGGTCAGCGTGCGGGTGGCCTCGGGCACGTGCGAGAAGAAATCGAAACGGCGCGAATCGTCGTCCAGATTGGTGCGCGGGTCCGGCTTGAACGCGTGGACCATGTCGGGGAACTTGATCGCATCGCGGATGAAGAAGGTCGGGAAGTTGTTGCCGACCAGATCCCAGTTGCCTTCGCTGGTGTAGAACTTGGTGGCGAAGCCATGCGGGTCGCGCAAGGTTTCCGGCGAGTGGTTGCCGTGCACCACCGAGGAAAAACGCACGAAGACCGGGGTCTTTTCGCCGGCGCTGAATACCTTGGCCTTGGTCAGGCTGGACAGATCGGCGGTGGCGGTGAACTCGCCTTTGACGCCGGTGCCGCGTGCATGCACCACGCGCTCGGGGATGCGCTCGCGATCGAAGCGCTGCAGCTTCTGGATCAGCTGCACATCCTGCAGCAGGGTCGGGCCATTGGCTCCGGCGGTCTGCGAATTCTGGTTGTCACCGACCTTGGCGCCGTTGTCGCGGGTCAGGACGGATTGGGCGAAGACCGGCGGGGCGATCAGCGTCGGGGCTAGCAGGGCTAGCACCATGAGGGATCCAGGGCGCATGGCGTCAGCTCGTTTGAGGGAGCTGAATCATGGCCAGCGGACCGAAGCGTGAGAAGTCGTTAGTTATGATCGCTGCGATAGGCGAACATGATGATGACTACAGAGCGTGATATGCATCGCGTTACAAGGCGGTAGCACGTTGAAGATCATGTCGCTTGCGCTACGCATGCGGTGACTAGGCTGATTCACAGCGACGCACGTAGTGCGTTGGTGACTGTAAGAATACTGCAGTGCAGAAGATCGGCAGGCTCACGAACCAGCAACGCCATGCGGTGAAAAATAAGCGCAGGGCCGGGCGTCATCGCCTGGTGGAAACCGAAGCACCAACAACTCGCAACGTCTTCTTGATCCAGGTATGCACGCGCGCCCCATGCGTTGACCAGCATCTATCGCGTCGCAGCTGGATATCGCTTATGGTTCAAAGGCCCCCAGAACCGCCCTGTTCGTCAGGCAAACCTACGTCTGCCCGTCTGCGTGCCAACTGGGCAGGATCCTCCAGCTCGAACAGGCTGCCGTCCGCCTTGCGCTGGGTGCCGTAGCGCTGCGGCTTGCCCGACATGATCAGATTACGATCCACGAACAATGCCATGTCTGCGGTGCTGTAAGACCCGCGCGCCACCGCAACCTCGATGTTCTTCAGGAAGCCATCGCGAAACGTGCGGTCAGTGGAGTGCTGCGCGACCAGGAAACCGGCATGCGCCCCGTCCTCGCCGACCGACGCGACATCGGGGAAGCCGAATTTGTCGATCAGTGCAGACAGCGCAGCCTGGTTTTCCCGTTGCGACGCAACCAGACGCATGGCCATGTCTTTTGCTGCACCTTGATTGGCCTGCAGCTGTTGCGCCGTGAAAGCACCACGAATCTGCTCACGGATCTTCTGATCGGCATCGGCCAGTGCCAGCAGCTGTTCGCGATAAGAGGCGTTCATGCCTGGACGACCTTGCTGCAGAGTGCGATCGGCTTCGGCAATCGCCCATCCCGCAGTTGTCGGCTGCCATAGCAGTACACCGAGCATCACTGTCTTCATCCGCAATCCTCCCGGATCTCAAAAGGTCACGACATCGCGTCGATAAGCACGGCAGGGAAAGATACCGCTGCCATCGACACCACACGCGCAGCGACGGGCACGGTCATGCACCGCAAACGTGTGACAGCGGCACTCTGCGAGACGGACGTCTCATCCTCCGCACGGGACTGGCGCAGGGCTGCCCTGGACTAGCCGATCACCCGCTTGAACGGCGGCAACGCGTCGATGATGCGTTTGCCGTAGCGACGTGTCAGCAGGCGCGAGTCGAGGATGATCACGCGGCCGTGGTCGCTGGAACTGCGGATCAAGCGGCCCGCGAACTGCGTGAGCGTGCGCAGCGCGTGCGGGATGGCGATCAGGTTGAAGGCGTTATGGCCGCGACTTTCCAGCCATTCGCTCAGGGTCGAGGTCTGCGGGTCGGTCGGCACCGCGAACGGCACCTGGGTGATGACCACCGTGGTGCAGGCATCGCCGGGCAGATCCAGGCCTTCGCCGAAGGAGTTCAAACCGAACAGCACCGAGCCCTCGCCGGCGGCGATACGGCGCAGGTGTTCGGTGATCAGCTGCGACTTGTTGCCCTCGCCCTGCACCAGCACGCGGTTGCGCTGCGCCAGCGGCATCAGGTCGGCGACCTTTTCCATCTTCCAGCGCGAGGTGAACAGCACGATGCTGCCCTTGGCGGTCCAGTCGAGTTCGCGCACCAGGTAACGCGCAACTTCCTTCGGGTGGCCTTCGCGATCGTCTGGGGTGACCGGGAAATTGGGCACGATCAATTCGGCCTGATTGGGCAGGTCGAACGGTGAGGCCAGCGAGGCCATTTCGGCGTGATCGGGCAGGCCGTTGTCGATGGCGAACGCTTGGAAATCGCCGCCGCCGGTGAGTGTGGCCGAGGTCATCACCACCGAATCCACTTCGTTCCAGATCATCGTGCGCAGCACCTGCGCAGCCGACACCGGCGAGCAATGGCAGATCAGATCGCCGTCGCGCGAGAGGGTGATCCAGCGCGCCATCGGCGGCTGGCCTTCCTTGTCTTCGCGCCGCCAGCCGCTCCACAGATTGTGTTGCTGCTCGGCCATCTCCAGGGCCAGGCCGAGGCTGCGCTGCAGGCGTTCGCGCGCCGAGTCGTCCTGCTTGCCCTTGGCGATCGCGCTGTGCGCGGCATGCACCCAGTTGAACAACGCGCGGGTTTCTTCGCCAAGCTCTTCGATGGCCGGGCCCCATTGCGGCGGCAGCTTGCCGTTGGCCGCACGCCACAAGGGATCGCGCTCGCCGGGCTCGGGCTTCCACACGCGTTCGACCTCGGCGTGGAAAGCCTTGAGCAGCTTGGACACGCGCGTGGCCAACTCGATGGCCTCGTTGGGCAACAGGTTGCCGATCTTGTCCTTGTCCACCGCGCGGTAGGCAGCGGCGATGAGGATCTGCAACCGTCCGGTGCGTTTGGCCATCTCGTCCAACGGCAGGCTGGCGGCGCCCTGGTCGATCGCCACGCCGGCGATGTGATGGCCTTCGTCGAGCACCAGCAGCATGTCGGCGGGCGGGGCGATCAAGGGCTGGCCATTCTCGGCATCGCCCAGCGACAGCGACGACAGCAGCAATGCATGGTTGGTGACCACGATCTGCGCTTCGCGCACGTCGGTGCGCGCCTTCAGCACCGGGCATTGCGCGGCGTAGCTGCAGCGGCGGCCGGCACAGCCGGAGGCCGGCGTGGTGATGCGCAGCCGCAGCGGCACCGAGACCTGCTCGGGCGCATCGTCCAGATCGCCGTTCCAGCTGCGCTCGGCGTAGGCCGTGGCCAGGCGCTTGGCCAGATCCGCGTCGGCCGGGCTGAGCGGGCGATCGTAGAGCACCTGTTCGTCATCGAACATGCCTTCCTGGCTGGTCTCGCCCTGCAGCTCGGCGGCGTTGCGCGTGCACAGGTAGCGGGTGCGGCCCTTGGCCAGTGCGACCGTGGCTTCCAGCCCGGTGGCCTTGAGGAAAGCCGGAATATCGCGCTCCACCAACTGCGACTGCAGCGCCACGGTGCCGGTGCTGATCACCAGCTTCTTCTTGGTGGCCAGGGCGATCGGCACGCCGGCGGTGAGATAGCCCAGGCTCTTGCCGACCCCGGTGGGGGCCTCGGCAATGCCGATGCCGCCGGAGGTGGCCAGCGCGCGTGAGACCAGGCCGATCATCTGGCTCTGCGCCCGCCGTGTGGCAAAGCCGGGCGTGTTGGCCTGCAGCTTGGCGTAGGCCTCGCGGATGCCGGCCTTGATCGGATCGGTCAGAACGCGCTGGGTGGGAACCGGCGCCGACGGCGCGGCCGGTGGGGCGACTTCATTCATCGCGCTATTTTCGCACGGACCGGCGCAGCGCCTGCGACCGGCGTGGCACTCGGCTGAACGTGTTTGCTGGCGCGGGGCGGCGCCACCGCCATCTTGGTCCCGGGTACGCACGCTGCACGGCCACTGCATGCGTCGGATCCGATCATCGCTGGCGGGCACTGCCCGCAAGTTCTGACCCGAAGGGGCGCGCAACGGATGCCGCCCCAATCACCCTGCGCTGCCTACAACGAGCAGGCAGCGTCGCTCCACGTTGTCAGCGGCCTTGCGTCCGCGGCGGCCATGCATAGCGTGCCCAGACCAGCCCGATGACCACCATTGCGACGCCCATCAGCAACATGCCGGCACCCACGCCAGTGGGCCCGAAGCGCTCATACAGCAGGCCGCCGCGATTGACCGCAGCCAGCGCCTGCGGATGCAGCAGCGTCCACCCGCCCTGCCCGGCACTGACCAGCCCGACCACCACCAGCGCGATGGCTTTGAGCGGAATCATGGGCGCGGGCCGGCGGCGGGCGGCACGCGTTGCAGGCTGCCTGCCAGCGTCCACACCAGCACGCCGATGCCCACGCCTTGCATCGCCATCAGCACGAAGTGGGCGATGCTGGTCACCATGCTGATCTGACGCACATTGCCTTGCTGCAGCAACAGCATCGGAATCGCCTGGAAGGCAACCTCGGCAAACAAGCAGCCCAGCAGCAGCCAGAGCGCGGCCAGCCCGGCACGCCGCAACGGGCTTTGCGAGGCACGCCACAGCAGAACCAGCCCGAGCAGCAACGCGATCAGCATCGGCACGCGCGACAGCAGGCTGGTGACCAGGGTCAGCAGGATATCGGTGGCGGTGACGCTGCCCACCTCAGTCGGCACTGACCAGAACGGCCTCGCGCGCGCGCAGCGCGGCGTAGACCGGGTCGGTGTCCGGGCGCACTCCGTGCCACAGCGCGAAGCTCTCGGCGGCCTGCTCCACCAGCATGCCCAGGCCATCGACGGCGTAGCGGCATTGCGCCGCGCGTGCCCAGGCCAGGAAGGCGATGGCGGTGGGGCCATAATTGAGATCGACCGCCGCAGTGAGGCTGTTGACCAGGCCCAGCGGCATGGCGAACGCACCGGCGTCGCGATCGCGCCCAGCCGCGGTGGCATTGACGATCAGTTCGAAGTCGCCCAGATCGCGCAGGTCTTCGATGTAGCGCGAGACCACCCGCCCCGGCTCGCCGAGCGCATCGCACAAGGCATCGGCACGCTCGGGCGAGCGGTTCACCACCACCATTTCGGTGATGCCCGCTTCCAGTAGCGCCGGCGCCACGCCGCGCGCGGCACCACCGGCGCCGAGCAGCAGCACACGGCGACCGCGCAGATCCAGCCCGTGGCGGTCGGTGAGGTCGCGCACCAGACCGGCGCCATCGGTGTTATCGCCCTGCCACTGGCCGTCGTTGCGCACCAGCGTGTTGACCGCACCGGCCAGACGCGCGCGATCGCTCAGGCTGGCCGACAACGCACAGGCGGCTTCCTTCAGCGGCAGGGTGACGTTTGCGCCCTTGCCGCCTTCGTCGGCGAAGCGCTCCAGCGCGGCAGCGAACTCTTCTGGAGGTGCGTCGATGGCGGTGTAGTCCAGCGCGATGCCGGTCTGCTTCCCGAAGTCGGCATGGATGGCCGGCGACAGCGAATGGGCGACGGGGTGACCGAACACGGCATAACGGGATACGGGCATGAAACGCTCTCTGGTTGACTAGACTGTGCGCGACTTGAGGCAGGAACCCCGCATGCAACTTCGATGGACACTGCTCGCGCTGGCGGCAAGTTTACTCTGCGTCCCGGTCGCGTCGGGGCTTGCCGAATTCGGCATCGAAGGCATGGGCGTGGTCTCCACGCCGGCCAACGAAGCGCGCGCCACGCTGAGTCCGGACGGGCAACGCATCGTCTGGGCCAGCGACCGCGCCGGCGGCACCGGGGGCTGGGATCTGTGGCAGGCCCGGTTGAACGGCGGGCGCTGGCAGGACGCAGAAGTGCTGCCGATCAACACGGCGCAGGACGAGAGCTCCCCGCTGTTCAGTGCCGATGGCCGCTGGCTGCTGTTCGCCTCCAGCCGCCCTGGCGGTGCCGGCGGCGCCGACCTGTATCGCGCGCCGGTGGATGCGCAGGGCCGGATCGGTGCGGTGCAATCCCTGGGCGCGGCGATCAACAGCCGCGGCGACGAGCGCTCCCCGACACTGTCGCTGGACGGCACCCGCCTGCTGTTCGCCAGCAATGGCCACGGTGGCGCAGGCGGCATGGACATGTTCGTGGCGCGCTGGGATGGGCAGGCCTTCATCGCGCCGGTGGCGCTGAGCGATATCAACAGCGCTGCCGACGAGCTGGATGCGGCCTGGCTTGGCGATGGACGGGGGCTGGTATGGGCACGCGGCCAGCAAAATGGTCCCAGCCAGTTATTGCTTGCGACCTGCAGCAACGGCCATTACACCGTGGGCCAGGCAGTGCCGCTGTCGTTCAACGGGCCGCAGGAACGCACCTTCGGTGCGGTGGTGGATGCGGCCAAGCCAGGCGAGTTGCTGGTGACCGGCAGTGCGCGCGCACCGCGTGCGGGGCAGCTGGACATCTACCGGATGAAGGCGCCGGCGGTGAAGGGGGATACGAGCTGCCGTTGAGGATGGGTGGATGCGCAGACCCTTGCCAAGGGGCTGCTGGGGATACGACTTCACGCCAAGCTGTTGCAGAGCGGATGATCTGGGTCCTCGCTGCAGGACTGCTGATCTGCGGTTTGATTGCAGAGCTGCTGATCTGAGGCTTGGTCGCAGGGCCCTTGCCCGCCCACCATCGCAGGACACGCCGCAAGTACGTCCCTGTAGGCTCTTACGCGGCATCCATGCCGCGTAAGGTCCCGCGACGGTGGGCGGACAAGGACCAGTCGGGATGGTCGGTGTGCATGGTCAGCAGCAGGAGCGGCGACCGGTGGGTCAGACGCAGCGGTGGTTCCGTGCTCCTTTTGATCTGGCCGACGTGGTCTGATTTCCTGATCTTTCCGCCGAAGGCGGGCAGCAAGTAGATTGGGTTTGCCCCCTATCGCTAATAGTCATCCACACATGCATACAAGCAGCCAGGCCGCTGCGTTAAGTCGTCTCGCTTAAGTCATCTCGCTTTTTGCAGTTCCATCAGCGCACGACCAACTTGGCAGGCGTGATGTCCTTACCGGTTCCGGGACCCTTGGCGGCATGGATGCCGCCACGGAGCCTCCATGGACGGATTCACGGCGTGTCCCGGAAGTGGTGAGGGCATCGCGCCCCTCGATCAACTAGGCTCTCGACTGCATCCAGCAAAATGCAGCCAACAAATACCAGTGTGCTCACCGCAAGGCAGGCGCGGTCGATGCTCGGAAACAGCATGTCCAAGGCGTTTACTAGGTTCTTCCAAAACTTCCAAATCCCGCCTGACGACTGTGCGCCAGATTTTTTGTTAGCGCTCTAACGCAGCGATGCAGCGGCCATGACCGCGCTCAATACACGTCGCGCCGATAACGTCCCGCTGCGGTCAGCGACTCCAGCCGCGTCTCGCCCAGCAATTCGCGCAGCGTGGCATCGACCTCACGCGCCATGCTGTCCAGGCTGCCACAGACATGGATCACCGCACCGCGATCGATCCAGTGGCGCAAGGTGTCGCCGGTCTCGCGCAAGTGATGCTGCACGTAGCGCTTGTGCGCCTGGTCGCGCGAGAACACCCGGTCCAGCTGCTGCAGGTGGCCACGTGCGTGCCAGGCCTGGAGTTCGTCGGCAAACAGACCATCGTGCGCGGCCTGCCGTTCGCCGAACAGCAGCCAATGCCCGTGCACGCCGGCCAGCTCGGCCTCGCGCAGCAGACTGCGCAAACCGGCGATACCGGTGCCGTTGCCGATCAACACCATCGGCGCCTGTTCGATGCGATGGAATCCGGGATTGGTGCGCAACCGTGCGCGTATCTGCCCACCGACGGGTGCGTGGCAGATCAGCCAGCCCGAGCCCAGGCCGGGGCTGCCGTCGGCGCCTGTGGTCAGGCGCACCACCGCGGTCGCAACGCCATCGGCCGGCACGCTGGCCAGCGAGTAATCGCGGGTCGGCAGCCAGGCGCAGGCGTCCAGCCAGGTCTGCGGATCCGGATGCGGCGTGGGCGGGCGCGTGGGCGGCTCCGGCAGCACGCGCTCGGCGACGGCCTGCTGCAGCGGCAGCAACTGCGCATCGACATGCACCAGCGCGTCGGGCGGCAGGCCCCAGGCGGCCAGACACGCGCGCACGTGCGTGTAGGCGTGCGCCGGCTGCACTTCGAGGATGTCGCCGGCCTGCCAGTGCGTGCCGGGCGATGGCAGCAGATCGATCTGCCAGATCGGTGCTCCCTCGCTGCCCGGGTTGAGATGCGTACGCGCCGCCAACGTCCAGTGCAGCAGCGTCGGGCGGGCCAGCGGCACGGCGGCCACCGGCGCACCGGCAATGTGCGCCAATTGCGCATGCCATTGCGCCAGGGCCTGCGGATCGGTGTTGTCCATCTCCACTGCCGGAAACAACGGCTGCGCGCCCTGCGCCTGCAGCCACTGTTCGATGCGTCGGGAAAACCCGCAGAATTGCGCGTACTGGCGGTCGCCCAGGGCCAGCACGGCATAGGTCAGCTGTGGCAGCGTCATGCGCTGACGCAACAGTTCGCGCTCGAAGCTGCGGGCAGTATCGGGCGGCTCGCCATCGCCAAAGGTGCTGACCACGAACAAGGCATGCCGGGTGCCCTGCAGATGCTGCGCGGTGAGCTGTGCCAGCGAGCGCACCTGCACCGGCAGACCGGCCGCCTGCAGATGCCCGGCCGCCTGCCAGGCCAGCCGTTCGGCAAACCCGCTCTGGCTGGCGAACCCGATCAACCACGGCTCGGCCTGCGAGGCCGCCGGGGCACCGTGCAGGACATCGCGCGCGGCACGCAGCGCGCGCTTCTTGCGGCGGCGATCCAGGTACAACATCCAGCCGGTCACGAAGAACACCGACATGCCGACACTGGCCAGCATCACCACGATGCGGCCCGGCAGCCCGAAGAAGCTGCCCGAATGCAGCGGAAACATGCTCACCAGCAACTGCTGCCCGCGCGGCAGCAGTGCATAGTCCTGGCGACGCAGCAACGCACCGCTGCCCGGCTCGATCTCCAGATTGTCGTAGGCGCGATCGTGATCGGGATGGTCGGGCAGGAACCGCACGCTCAGCAGTTGCCCCGCACGCGGCGGGATACGCAGGTCCAGTGCCGCGCTGTGCGTGGCCGGGATGGCATCCAGGGTGCGTTGCACGGCTGCAAAATCCACCGTGGCCGGGCGGTGATCGCGCCCGTCGCCACGCATCGCCGGCTCGGTGCCGAGCAAGGCCACCATGCCGTCGCGGTACCAGTTGTAGGACCAGGTCAGCCCGGTCAGCGCCACCAGCAGGTACACCAGCAGACACCAGGTGCCGAACACCGCGTGCAGGCTCCACAGAAAACTGCGCCCCTGCCGCCGCCATTCCACTGCCCACCAGGTGCGCAGACTCCACCAGCGTCGCGGCCAACGCAAATACAGGCCGGAAGCGCAGAAAAACAGCAGGATCAGGGTGCTCGCACCGGTCACCGCCTGGCCACGCTTGCCGGCGGTCAGATGGCGATGCAGGTCCTCGATGAAGGCAAACGCGCCGCTCAGCCGCGGGGCGGCGACCTTGTCGCCGGTGTACGGATCGAAGTACACCCGGCCTCCGCCCTTGCCGGCCAGGCGTGCATTGGACGGACGCTTGCCGGTCGGATCGATCAGCATACGGGTGACCGCCTGTTGCTGATCCAGGTCCAGCCGGCGCAGCAGCACATTCACCGGCAATGGCCGCTCGCCTGCGGCATGCCGCTGTGCCAGCTGCGCGATGGCCGGATTGGCCAACCGCACGATCTCGTTTTCGAAGGACATCAACGCGCCGGTCAGCCCCATCACCGACAGCACCAGCCCGGCCGTGATGCCGAGCAGCCAGTGCAATTGGAACAGGACGGTCTTGAGCACGCGCGAGCAGCCGCAAACAGTGGGCTCGCCATTGTAGATGAGAATCGTTATCGCAGTTTGCGTGGGATTGCGAGGCTCATGCCACTGCCGCAGAGTCGTCAGTCAGCGACTGCTATGTCACTCGATCATTGCAGCAACGCCGGTACCCATTGATCTGCGGGAAGCAGATTGATCAAGCTGCCTGCGCCACACCTTCCCTCCCCATCCGGAAGGATGGCGCGCGCCGCACGCAGCGCAGGCCGCGAGAGAACGCGGCCTGCGAGATCGTTGGGTTTTCGAATCGGGCCAAGCCTGCAGGCGCCAATTGCGGCCTGGAGGGCGTCACAGCACCGCCTCGGCGCACTCAGCCTTCCCGCAACCAACGCGCCACCTGCGGTGCGAAATAGGTCAGCACGCCATCGGCGCCGGCGCGCTTGAACGCCATCAGCGCTTCCAGCACGCACTTGCGTTCGTCCAGCCAGCCATTGGCGGCGGCGGCCTTGAGCATCGCGTACTCGCCGCTGACCTGATAGGCGAAGGTGGGCACGCGGAATTCCTGCTTCACCCGCCGCACCACATCCAGATACGGCATGCCCGGCTTGACCATCACCATGTCCGCGCCCTCTTCCAGGTCCAGCGCGATCTCGCGCATGGCCTCGTCGCTGTTGGCCGGGTCCATCTGATAGGTGGTCTTGTCGGCCTTGCCCAGATTGCCGGCGCTGCCGACCGCATCGCGGAACGGGCCGTAGAACGCCGAGGCGTACTTGGCCGAATAAGCCATGATGCGCACATTGAGATGGTCCTGCGCATCCAGCGCGCGGCGGATCGCACCGATGCGGCCATCCATCATGTCCGACGGCGAAATAATGTCCACGCCGGCTTCGGCATGCGACAGCGACTGCCTGACCAGCGCCTCGACGGTGATCTCGTTGAGCACATAGCCCTTGGCATCGATGATGCCGTCCTGGCCGTGCGTGGTGTACGGGTCCAGCGCCACGTCGGTCATGATGCCGAGTTCGGGAAACCGCGCTTTCAGTGCGCGCACTGCGCGCTGCGCCAGGCCGTCCGGATTCCAGGCCTCGGCCGCGTCCAGGCTCTTGCCGGCCGGGTCGATCACCGGGAACAGGTCGATCACCGGAATGCCCAGCTCCAGGGCCGCTTCGGCTTCGCGCAGCAATTCGTCCAGCGACAGGCGCTCGACGCCGGGCATGGACGCGATCGGCGCGCGGCCGGACAACTCATGCACGAACACCGGCCAGATCAGGTCATCGGTGGTCAGCGTGTTTTCGCGCATCAAACGGCGCGAAAACGCATCGTGGCGCATGCGGCGGGGACGGTAATGGGGATGGGCCATCATGGGCTCCTGTCAGCAGCCCGCAAGTTTACGCCCGCGACCCGCCGCCGGACGCGCTGCGACGCTGTGTCGCAGCGGTGCAACGGGCCGGATCACGCCGTGATCAATGCAATGCAAGCGTGATCCGCTTGGACCACGCGGTCAGCTCACCCCACAGGGAACGCGCCCGGCTGGCGGCGGTGCCACGCGTCGATCTTCTCCGTCCCCAGCCGGTGCACGGCCCTTCAGAGCTCGCGCGACCTGCCTGGAAGGCGACGCCGCGAGCTAGATCACGCCGCCGCCCAGGCTCAGGCGGATCACCCCGACCACGATCACCAGGCCGTTGAGCAGCAGACCGGTCTTGGCACGTCCGCGATTGCCGGCCGAGGTGAACAGCAGCGCGATCGCCGCGATCAGCGCGCCCAACGCCGCAAACGGGATCAGGAACCAGTTGCCCCAGCCCAGCAACGGGATGAAGGCCAGCACCATCCACAGCAGCGCCACAATGCCCCACAGCAGGCTGATCAATCCCACGTGCCACCTCGCCATTCAAAGAAGCCCCGAGCTTAGCGCCGCGCCCGCCAAGGCGCTGTGGGCAGATGGTCACCCTGACCAATGGCGGCTTGGCGGTAGCCTCACGTGGGCATGGCTAGGGTGCGGCAAAGTCCAGAGCGATTCAGTCCGGGCGCCGGATCATCGTTGCCATTACCCACAGGGGGTTCCACCATGTACATGCAATCGCTGATCAGGAATGCCGCCATCGCGGCAGCCACCGTTGCCTTGCTAGCCGGTTGCGCCAGCAGTTCCAAGGTGATGCTGGGCCAGGCGCGCACGCCGATCGACCCGTCACTGGTGCAGGTGTACTCCAATGCACCGGTCGGCTCGGTGGAAATCGCCCAGCTCGAATCCACCAGCGCTGCCGGTTTCGGCACCCAGGGCCAGACCGATGCAGCCGTGCAACGGCTCAAGCGCGAAGCCGCCAAGCTTGGCGCCAACGGCGTGGTCATCGTCGGCGTGGGCTCGGAACGCTCCGGCGGCGGCCTGTCGGTCGGCGGCGGCAGCTACGGCGGCCGGGTCGGCGGTGGCCTGGGCATCGGCATCCCGACCACACAGAAGCGTGCGGCCGGCATGGCGATCTGGGTGCCGGCGGGGGCGCAGCAGCGCGCGGCGCCGGATATGCCGCCTCCAACGCGCTGAGGCGAATCACAAGGATTTGAAAGCATTTGCGTAGGCAACACTGCAGCAGGGCGCGATGGTGGGCTCCTTCAAGCTCCATCGCGCCCTGATTCAATACACAGCCTCGAATCGCTTAGCGCTTGCCCTGCTGCGCTGGAATGAACTGTGTTTCCACCGCCTTGGCCAGCTGGTCCGGCGGCAGCAGGCCCTGGTCGAGCAGGAAGTTGTTGAAGGCAAGACGGTCGAACTTCTTGCCCAGGACCAGCTCGGTGCGCATGCGCAGTTCGAGGATGCGGGTGTAGCCGTAAAAGTAGCTGCCGGCCTGGCCGGGGGCGCGGACGGTGTAGCGGTCCAGTTCCTGGCGGGTCATCGCTGGCGAGAGGCCGACGTCGTCTTCGAGCACCTGGCGTGCGCGTTCGCGGTCGATCAGGCCGAGGTTGAGCATCGGGTCGAGCATGGCGCGGGCGGCGCGCAGCAGGCGGAACTGCAGGGCGATCAGCTGACCGTCGAGCGGTTCGTACGGGACCATTTCGGCTTCGGCATACAGCGCCCAGCCTTCGACGTTGACCGAGTTGAACGCGAACAGGCTGCGCGCCAGCGACACGCCGCGTTCGACCATGGCGGTGAACTGCAGCTCGTGGCCGGGGCGGCCTTCGTGCGCGCTGAGCGTCCAGGCGGCCGATCCGAAGTTGAAGTCGTCGTACTGCTCTTTCTTGGCGCCGTCGGCGGTCGGGTTGCCCAGCGGCAGCACGAACTGGCCCTGCTGGCCGGTATTGCCGATCAGCGGTGCCGGCAGGAAGTGCGGTGCCGGTTGCGCGGCGCTTTCGGCGGCACTGCCCAGGCGCATCTGCATCGGGCGATTGGGCACATCGACGATGCGCTGCTGGCGGATGATCGGGTCGATCTGGTCGATCACGCCGCGGTAGTGGGTTTCCAGCTGGTCGTCGGCGATCTTGTTGCCCTTGAGCGCACGTATCACCTGTACATAATCGCTGCCCTGCACGCCCTTGGCCTTGGCCACCAGCGGCGCGAGCTGACGCATCGCCGAGCGGGTTTCCATGAATTCCAGCTGCGCGCGCTGGATCAACTGCTGCGGGGCGATATCGATGCCGACCTGCTTGAGCTGGAAGGCATACAGCGGTTCGGGCAGGCGGGTGTCCTTGCGTGCCTTCGGCAGTACCGTGGTGCGGGTCCAGCTGGCGTAATCCTTCAACTGGGTGGACATCGCCTTGAGCGCTTCGTCACCGCCGGCGATCTTGTACTTGGCGAACAACTCGCCGATGCCGGCGACGTAGGTGTCCACGTTCGCCAGCGCCTGCTCCACTTCGCGCTGGGTGGGCTGCAGCAAGGTGGTGTTGCCAAGCTGCTCTTCGTAGCGCTGGCGAGCCAGCGTGGTGGTCGGCGTGCTGCCCGGCACCAGGCCGACGTAACGCTTGAGGCGGTCCAGCGCCTTGGCGCGGCGCTCGGGCACGGTCTGGTCGGACAACAATCCATTGAGGCCGCTGAAGACCAGCTGCGGCGCATCGTTCCACGGCAACAGATAGCGCTCGTTGAGTTCGCTGCCTTCGATGTTCTGCTCGGCCGCAGCGATCATGATCTGCAGGTCCTGGCGCACATTGACGTCGCGCTCGGTGGCCAGCTTGGCCTGCAACGCGGCGCGCGCCTTGTTCATCGCATCGCGGTAGCGCGCGGCATTGTTTGGCCCCAGGTCGATGACCTGGTCATCGTAGCCGGGCACGCCGAAGAAGCTGGCGTATTCGGGCTGGAATGGCGCCTGCGCGTTCAGCAGGATCTGTGCATAGCCATTGCTGGTCTGCACCCAGGCCGGCGTGGCAGGTTGGGCCTGCGCGGCTTTGCCGGTCTGTGCCTGCAATGGCAGCGAAGCACCGAGCGCCAGCGCAATGGCGAGAACGAGTGGTTTCATCGGGCGGATCCGCAAGTTGAGTAGCGCGACCCTACCCATCCGCGGCGGCTGCGGCAATGCGTCTTAGGTCATGGTCGGCAGGAGTGCGGCGGCGCTTGCGGGTCGGCTACCAGGTTGATTGGATTGGCGGTGTGCTGGCGAATGTCAGCATTTGCTAGCGCCATCGCCCGTGCTTGCGGCTGGCGTCCACCTGGCGCCGGCTTCCCTCGCCGCTCGGCCCGTGCAGGTCCACACTGCAACGGGCATCTCCTGCCCGGCCGGTCTTGTGAATGTCGCCGATGCCAGGCATCGGCGGTCGTTTACCACTGCAGTTCCGTCTCCCCGGCACCGATTGCCGGCCGCTCAGGGCATCAGGCAGCGCTGGATAAATGCCTCCGCGGTCTTGTAGCGATGCAGGGCGGTGCTGCCGGACAAGCCGTGCTTGGCGCCGGGATAGGTCATCAATTCGAAGGCAGTGCCGCGCGCCTGCAACGCGCTCATCAGTGCGGTGGAGTTGGTGAACAGCACATTGTCGTCGGCCATGCCGTGGATCAGCAGCAACTTGGCACGCAGGCCGTCCAGATGGGTGGCGATGCGTGCGTCGCGGTAGCCGGCGGCGTTGCCGGCCGGCAGGTCCATGTACCGCTCGGTGTAGTGGGTGTCGTACAGGCCCCAGTCGGTGACCGGTGCGCCGGCTACGCCGCAGGCGTAGGCGTCGCTGTGTTTGGCCAGCAGCATCAGCGTCATGTAGCCGCCGTTGGACCAGCCCTGCACGCCGATGCGGGTGGGATCGACCCAGCGCTGCGCCTTGAGCCAGGCCACGCCTTGCAGCTGGTCGTCCACTTCCACCGTGCCCTGCTTGCCGTACAGCGCGCCACCGAAGGCACGGCCACGCCGCGGGGTGCCGCGGTTATCCAGCGAGAACACCACGTAACCACGTTGCGCAAGATATTGATCGAACAGCGCATCGCCACGGCTTGGCCAGGCGTCGAGCACGGTCTGCGCGGCGGGGCCGCCATACACGTACACCATCACCGGATAGCGCTTGGCCGGGTCGAAGTCGTCCGGTTTGATCAGGCGATACTGCAGCGGCGTGGTGCCGTCGGCAGCGGTGAGCGTGCCGAATTCCACCGGGCGCTGCGCGTCACGGTATCTGGCATACGGGTGCTGCGGATTGGCCAGATCGTTCTTCAACAGTGTGGCGATTTTTTCGCCATTGGCGCGAAACAGCTCGATCTGCGGCGGCGTGGTGGTGTTGGACCAGGTATCGACATACACGCTGGCATTGCCGGCGAAACTGGCGGCGTGCGTGCCGTGGGTTGTCGAACGTTGTTCGATCGCACCGCCGGCCAGCGGCACGGCGTAGATATGGGCCTGGGTCGGCGATTCCTTGCTGGCGGAAAAATACACCGTGCCGGCTTGCTCATCGACGGCGAGCAGTGCATCGACCACCCAGGCGCCGGAGGTCAGCGGCGTGAGCGTGCGGCCGTCTTCCGATGCCACATACAGATGTTCGTAGCCGCTGCGCTCGGAATTCCAGATGAAACGGCCGTCCTTGAGAAAACGCAGATCGTTGTGGAGCGGCACCCAGGTCGGCGAGGTCTCGGTGATCAGCACACGTTGCTTGCCACTCGCCAGCGTGGTTTCGATCAACTCGAGGGTTTTCTGGTCGCGCGACTGGCGCTGGAAGGTCAGCCGCTGCGCATCGCGCCAATCCACCCGTGCGAGATAGATATCGGGGTTGTTGCCAAGCTCGATCCAGCGCGGCGCGGCGTTGGCGCGCGGTGCGATCACACCCAGCCGCACGGCCACGTTGGGCTGGCCGGCCTGCGGATAGCGCTGGCTGATGACCTCGGTATGGTCGGCATAGACCTCCGGGCGCTTTTGCACCGGCACGCCGGATTCGTCGATACGCGCGAAGGCGATCGCCGAGTCGTCCGGCGCCCACCAATAGCCGGTGTGGCGATCCATTTCCTCGTCGGCGACGAACTCGGCCACACCGTTGCCGATGGTGTCGCTGCCGTCACTGGTGAGCTGCAGCTGCTTGCCGCTGGCCAGGTCGATCACCCACAGGTTGCGCTCGCGCACGAAGCTGACGAAGCCGCCCCTGGGCGAGAGCTTGGCGTCGGTGGCGAAGCCTTCGCCGTGGGTGAGCTTGCGCACTGCCGCCGCGCCGGTCTTGCGCAGGTCGTACAGATACAGTTCGCCACCGAGCGGGAACAGCAGTGCATGTGCGTCCGGCGCCCATTGGTAATCGACGATGCCGGCGAAGGCGGCGATGCGTTGGCGCTCGCGGCGGGCCTTTTCAACATCGCTGAGCGTTTCGGTGCCGGGCAGTACGCTTTTGGAATCCACCAGCAGCCGGGTCTGGCCGCTGGCGATGTCGTACTCCCACAGATCCAGCTGATTGCGGTCGCTGTCCTTGCCGCGCAGGAAGCTCACGCGCGAGCCGTCGGGGGCGACCTTGGGTTTCATCAGCGTCGGGCCGGACAACGGCAATGGGCCGGTGATGGCGTCGAGGGTGAGTTTTTCGGCGTGGGCGGTGGTGATCGTGCTGAGCATGAGGGCAAGGGCGGCGAACAGGGCGCGCATCGAAGATCCTGTCTTGAGATAACGCACAGGATGCGGGCGCGTGCGGTGTTTGAGAAGCGCGGCGATGCTGCGCGTGCGCGATGAAGGGCTGCGCGCGGTTCTGCGCGTGTGCTGCAGCATGGTGCTGGGGTTGTTGTCGCTCAGTTTCTAGCGAGCAGAGGTGCGTTTGGGCTGATGGTCGCAGTTGGCGGGCTGCGGATGGTGCATGCGCGTTTCGTGGTGCGCAGGTTACGGGGGGCGGTGGGTCTGGCTCCACTTGCGTACCTTCACCCCAACCCCTCTCCCGGGGGAGAGGAACTCAGCCGCCGTGTGGAACTGCGGTGCGTGCCGCGCTGTTGTTACTGCGCCTTCAGCGTTTACCGAACAGATGATTGCGCTCTTCCTCGCTCAGCGGCTTGCCGGCGTTGGGGTTGACCTGCTCCTTGAGCGCATACGCACGCTGCGTGGCCGGGCGCGCGGCGATGGCGTCGTGCCAGCGCTTCAGATGCGGGAACTCGGCGTAATCGGGGCGGATGTCGGCGTAGACCTCGATCCACGGATAGCTGGCCATGTCGGCAATGCCGTACTCGGGGCCGGCCAGGAATGCCTGCTCGGCCAGGCGCTTGTCGAGCACGCCATGCAGGCGACGCACCTCGGCGTTGTAGCGTTCGATCGCGTAAGGAATCTTTTCCGGCGCGTAGACGTTGAAGTGACCCATCTGGCCGCTCATCGGCCCCAGCCCACCCATCTGCCAGAACAGCCACTCCAGCGCGGCAATGCGGCCACGCGCATCGCGCGGCAGGAAACGGCTGGTCTTCTCGGCCAGATACAGCAGGATGGCGCCGGATTCGAACACGCTCTGCGCCGGGCCGCCGTCGGCCGGTGCGTGGTCGACGATCGCCGGCATCTTGTTATTGGGCGAAATCTGCAGGAAGGCCGGCTCGAACTGCTCGCCCTTGCCGATGTTGACCGGCTTGAGCGTGTAGTCCAGCCCGGCTTCTTCCAGGAACAAGGTGACCTTGTGGCCATTGGGGGTGGGCCAGTAGTACAGGTCGATCATCGTGCGCTCCAGTTCGGCAGGGGATGGCACGCAGCGCGCGCCTTGGCGATCGATGGTACGACCAAGCCCGCTACCGGCGCGTGCGCGTGCGGTGGTGCTGGCTGGAACGATGTGTGACGCGATTGGCTCGCGGCCGATGCTGCAGTGCAAGTTGACTTGGTTAAGCCTGCGCTCACAAATGCACGATTGTTTCATCGACCTTCGCCTGTCCCGCCTGGGGCCGGCTTATCTTCACTTGGGGAAGAAATCATCGTGAGAGAGCCACGCACCCTGCCGCGCACGCGGCGTCTGACGTCTGCCCTGCTGTTTGCCCTGTCGACGCCGCTGGCCGCGCAAACCGCGCCGGCACCGCAGTCCGCATCCACTGTCCCCGGCGCGAGCCAGGCCGACCCCGCCACGCTCGATGCAGTGCAGGTCACCGGCATCCGCGGCAGCCTCACCTCGTCGATGAACGTCAAGCGCGATGCGCAAGGCATCGTCGACGGCATCGTGGCCGAAGACATCGGCAAGTTCCCCGATACCAATCTGGCCGAATCGCTGCAACGTATCAGTGGCGTGTCGATCGACCGTTCGCTGGGCGAAGGCTCGCGCGTCACCGTGCGCGGCGTCGGCCCGGACTTCAACCTGGTGCTGTTGAACGGCCGGCAGATGCCGGGCGCCAGCATCGAGGAATCCAACGCCTCCAACTCACGCGCATTCGACTTCGCCAACCTGGCGTCCGAGTCGATCTCCGGCATCGAGGTGTTCAAGACCAGCCGCGCCAGCACGCCCACTGGCGGCATCGGTGCGACCATCAACATCAAGACCAGCCGGCCGCTGGACAACCCGGGCCTGCATGCCAACGTCGGCCTCAAGGGCGTGCACGACAGCTCCAACGAGAATCTGCCCGGACGCCTGCAGGGCGATTCGCTGACCCCGGAAATCTCCGGCATCTTCAGCAATACCTCGGCCGATGGACGTTTCGGCGTATCGCTGAGCGGCAGCTACCAGGAACGCGACTTCGGCTATAGCCAGGTCGGCGTGCCGAACGGCTGGCGTTCGTTCCGCGGCGATTCCACCGCCTACGGCACCATCCCGCAGCCGGGTACACCGGGCTCGGAAAACATCGTCAACCGCCCCGGCCCGAATGACATCTATTCGGTGCCGCAGAACCTCAACTACCGCGTGGTCGGCGTCGAGCGCCAGCGCACCAACGGCCAGTTGACGCTGCAGTACAAGCCGCTGGACAACGTCACCACCACGCTGGATTACACCTATTCGGAAAACAAGATCCAGCAGCAGCGCAACGAGATGTCGGTGTGGTTCAACTATGGGCCGTCGGCCAGCGCCTGGACCAATGGCCCGGTCGCCGGGCCGGTGACCTATTCGGAAATCGTCAATCCGGCCACCAGCGATCTGGCCACCGCCGGCTCCAACGCGGCCACCCGCAACCAGAACAAGTCGCTGGGCTTTAACGTGGATTGGGCGGTGAACGACCAGTTCAAGCTCAACTTCGACATCCACCGCTCCACCGCCGAAGCCGGTGCGGACAGCCCGTTCGGTTCCAGCAACTCGCTGGGCGTGTCCGGCTTTTACCGCGGCACCTCGGTGGTGGATTTCAGCAAGGATTTCCCGGTGTTGCAGCAGCAGCTGGGCTTCGGCCTGACCGGGCTGGATCCGTCGCGCACCTTGGTCACCGGCTCGGCGTTCCGCAACAGCTACATGAAGTCGGAGATCGACCAGGCCCAGGTCAACGGCGACTTCACTTTCGAAAATTATTCGCAGTTGAAGTTCGGCATCGGCAGCACCGAGGTCAAGAACCGCTCGGCATTCTCCAACGTGCAGCGCGACACCTGGGGCGGTGCCGGCACCGCGGCCGATTATCCGGACGATCTGTGGATCCCCAGCTCGTTTGCGCAGTACTTCGATGCGATCGACGGCAGCGGCAATCCGGCACAGTTCAACCAGCTGTTCCTGTTCGACTTCGAACGTGCCCGCCAGGCGGCCGCGCAGGTGGCCGGCGACGATGCGCTGTACCGCACCTCGCCGGTGTTCACCACCGACCGCCGCGTGACCGAAAAATCCAAGAACGCCTACCTGCAATGGAACAACAGCTGGGACGATCTGCGCGTGCCGATCAGCCTGGCCGCCGGTGTGCGTTACGAAGAAACCAAGGTGGAGGCGCAGGCACTGGTGCCGGTGGCGGTGGGCATCGACTGGGTCGCCAACAACGAGTTGCCGATCCGCCTGGCCGACTCGGCGTTCGCCAGCGGCAGCGGCAAGTACGAATACTGGCTGCCCAGCCTGGACCTGAGCTTCAAGCTCACCGAGGATCTGGTGCTGCGCGGCAGCTACGGCGAAACCATCGGCCGGCCCGGCTGGGGCGATATCCAGGGCGGGCAGACGCTCAACCAGATCGCGCGCCTGGAAGGCGGCACCGGCCAGGAAGGCAATCCCGGCCTCAAGCCGCTGCTCTCGCACAACATCGATTTCTCGCTGGAGTGGTACTACAGCGATGCCAGCTACGCCTCGGTGGGCTTCTTCCGCAAGAACATCGACAACTACATCGGCGTGACCACGCGCAACGACTCCTCGCTGGGCCTGAACACGCCGGTGGGTGGTGCGTACTGGAACGAAGCGCTGGGCAACGGCTGCGCCTCGGCCGACCTGACCTGCATCCGCAACTACATCTTCCGCAACCGCGGCGGTGCGCCGGGTGTGGTGCGCGGGCAGGACGATTCCAACGGCAATGCCACCGGCGTGATCAGCGGGCAGCCGGGCGATCCGGTGGCCAACTTCGCCATCACCGCGCCGGCCAACCAGCGCTCGGCCTCGCTGGACGGTTGGGAATTCAACCTGCAGCACATGTTCGGCGACAGCGGCTTCGGCGTGTCGGCCAACTACACCAAGGTCGACTCCGGCTTGACTTACGACAACTACGTGATCGGCGAGCAGTTCGCGCTGGAAGGGCTGAGCGATTCGGCCAACGTGGTGGGCTTCTACGACAGGGACAAGTGGCAGGTGCGTGCGGCCTACAACTGGCGCGACGAGTTCCTGGCTGCACGTTTCGACGGCAGCGGCCAGCCCAACCCGGTCTACACCGAAGCCTATGGCCAGCTGGACCTGAGCATCGGCTACCAGTGGACCGAGAACCTGTCGCTGAGCCTGGAGGCGATCAACCTCACCGACGAGGTGCAGCGCCAGCACGGCCGTCACCCGAACCAGATCATCTACGCCACCCAGACCGGCCCGCGCTACATGCTGGGCGTGCGTTACAAGTTCTGGTGATGCAGCGCGTTAGTCATGCAGTTATGTTCTTTTAAGCGCTCCCGGCAGCGAGTCTGCCGGGGCGTTTCGCACGGCGCTCTCGTGGCGTTTCCCGGATGTGTCGCATCCGGGACTTGCCATGCCGAAGCAACTGTCCAAGCATGGGCCACGCGCCCCGCGTGATGTGTCTTTCCCCCCCATGACCAATGCCGTGTTGTTGAACAACCTCGATCACCGCGACCTGCGCGTGATCACCACGCACGGCGCCGCCTACGGCGACGACGTGATGTCGGCCGCGACCTTTCCGCAGGAGTTCCGCCAACTGCAGGCGCAGTACCCGATCGTGTTCCATCGCAGCGGCGAGCGCAGTTTTCAGCCGCTGGCATTGCTGGGATTACGCCTGGGCGAGAACCTGTTCCTGGACGGCGCGCGCTGGGATGCGCCGTACGTGCCGCTGGCGATCCAGCGGCAACCGTTTTTGATCGGCGAACAGGAGGACGGGCCGATGGTGCACGTGGACCTGGACAGCCCGCGTATCAGCCGCAGCGAAGGCGAGGTGCTGTTTCGCGAACACGGCGGTACCACCGAATTTCTCGACCACATCGGCCAGGTGTTGCGCACCTTGCACGATGGCCTGGCCGCGAGCGAGGCGTTCGTCGACCGCTTGCTCGGCTACGACTTGCTCGAACCATTCGTGTTCGAGGCCACGCTGCAGAACGGCCTGGAATGCCGTCTGACCGGGCTCTACGCGGTGCACGAGGAACGCCTGCGCGCACTCGACGATGCGGCCCTGCTCGACCTGCACCGGCACGGCGATCTGGAACCGCTGTACATGGCGGTGGCCTCGGTCGCCCAGTTCCGCCATCTGCTCGACCGCATGCAGCGCCGTCATGCTGGCTGAGCCGCGCGCCATCGAAGAACGGCACGGGCTGGACCCGCAGCAGCTGGACCCGGCCGTGCTGCGCTCCACCACGCCGCTGGTGTTGCGCGGGCTGGTGCGCGACTGGCCACTGGCGCAGGCCGGCGCCACCTCGGCGCAGGCCGCCGCCGCCTACCTGCGCGGTTTCGATCGCGGCGAAGCGGTGGTGGCACAGGTCGGCCCGCCGGACATCGGCGGGCGCTTCTTCTACAACGCGGACATGAGCGGCTTTAATTTCCGCCCCGAGCGCGTGCCGCTGGGCGTGGTGCTGGAGACCTTGTTGCGCGATCTGCACAACCCGCAGCCACCGGCGATCTACGTCGGCTCCACCACGCTGGACACCTACCTGCCCGGCCTGCGCGCGCATAACCCGATCGCGCTGCCGCAGCGCGAGCCGCTGGCCAGTATCTGGATCGGCAACCGCACCCGCATCGCCGCCCACCAGGACCTGCCCGACAACCTGGCCTGCGTGGTCGCCGGGCGCCGCCGCTTTACCCTGTTTCCGCCGCAGCAATTGGCCAATCTGTATATCGGCCCGCTCGATCTCACCCCGGCCGGGCAGCCGGTCAGCCTGGTGGATATCGCCGCGCCGGACCTGCAGCGCTTTCCACGCTATGCGCAGGCGCTGGAACACGCGCTGGTGGCCGAGCTGGAACCGGGCGATGCATTGTTCATTCCCAGCATGTGGTGGCATCACGTCGAAGCGCTGACGCCGTTCAACGTGCTGGTGAATTTCTGGTGGCGGCAGAGCCCGGCCTACATGGATTCGCCGATGAACGCGCTGATGCTGGCGCTGCTCACCCTCCGCGACCTGCCAGCCGAGCAACGCGCGATCTGGCGGGACGTGTTCGACCACTACGTGTTCGATGCCGATGCGGACACCGCCGCACACATGCCGGAGTCTGCGCGCGGCGTCCTGGCGCCGATGGACGAGGCCCGTGCCCGCAGCCTGCGCGCGCGGTTGCTGCAACGCCTGAATCGCTGAGGATCTGACGCCATGACCGACACCGCCCCTTCCGACCCACAACAGCGCCCGGTGCGCCGCGTCGTCATCGCCGGTGGCGGAACCGCCGGCTGGATGGCCGCCGCCGCGTTATCCAAAGTGCTGGGCCGGCACCTGCAGATCGTGCTGGTGGAATCGGACGAGATCGGCACGGTGGGCGTGGGCGAAGCCACCATCCCCAGCCTGGTCACCTTCCACCGCCTGCTGGAGATCGACGAGGCCGCGTTCATGGCCGCCACGCAGGCCACCATCAAGCTGGGCATCGGCTTCGAGCACTGGCGCGATGTGGACCGGCACTACATCCACTCGTTCGGCCACACCGGCACCGATCACTGGAGCGCGGGTTTCCAGCATTTCTGGTTAAAGGGCCGGCAGCGTGGCCTGGCGCGCGACTTCGGCGACTACTGCCTGGAACTGCGTGCCGCGCAGGAAGGCCGCTTTGCGCATCTGCCCAATGGCGGCATGAATTACGCCTATCACCTGGATGCCGGCCTGTACGCGCGCTTCCTGCGCCGCTTCAGCGAAGGCTTCGGCGTGCAGCGCATCGAAGGCCGCATCGGCAGCGTGGAGACCCACGCGCACAGCGGCTATCTCACCGCGCTGACGCTGGACGACGGCACGCGGGTGGAAGGCGATCTGTTCCTGGATTGCACCGGCTTTTCCGGCCTGCTGATCGGCAAGACGCTGGGCGTGGGCACCGACGACTGGTCGCAGTGGCTGTTCGCCGACAGCGCGCTGGCGGTGCAGACCGAATCGGTCGGCGCGCCGGTGCCCTACACCCGCTCGCGCGCCGATCAGGCGGGCTGGATGTGGCGCATTCCGCTGCAGCACCGCGTCGGCAACGGCATCGTGTACTCCAGCCGCTACATGGATCAGGACAGCGCCGCGCAGGTACTGCAGCGCAATCTCAGCGGCCGCGCACTGACCCAGCCGCGCGCACTGCGCTTCACGCCCAATCAGCGGCATCGGGTCTGGGAAAAGAACTGCGTGGCGCTGGGGCTGGCCAGCGGCTTTCTGGAGCCGTTGGAATCGACCAACATCCATCTGATCCAGCGCGGCATCATCCGGCTGATGCAGACCTTTCCGCAGGTCATCAACGATGTCGACATTGCCGAATACAACCGCCAGGCCGCCGCCGAAATCACCCATATCCGCGATTTCGTGATCCTGCACTACCACGCCACCGACCGCCGCGACACGCCGTTCTGGCGCGATTGCGCGGCGATGGACATCCCCGACACGCTGCGGCACCGGGTGGAGCTGTTCCGCCAGAGCGGGCGGGTATTCCACCAGGCCAACGAGCTGTTTGCCGAAAATTCCTGGGTGCAGGTGATGCTGGGCCAGGGCATCACGCCGAACCAGCACCACCCGGTGGCCGACCTGATGGGCGATGCCGAGCTTCGTCATTTCCTGGAAACCATCCGCACACGGGTCGATGCCGCATTGGCGCGGCTGCCTGCGCATGCGGACTTCCTGCACCGCTACTGCCCTGCGCCGCCGCTGCCCGAGCCGGCCACGCGGCTGCCGGCCAACGCCGCGCTGGCTACCGGAGCGCGATGAATTTCGCGCCCGGCAGGCGCCCCCCCTTGGCTTAGACCGCCCCAGCAATGCTAGATTGCCGCTTTGCCGTCCATTGCGGGAACAATGGCCGGCCTCGCCGCAGCATCTTTCGCAATCGGGGTAAGGGGGACGCATGTTGGATCTGACACAGGGCCGTATGGCACGCCGGATCGCGCCGGTCATTTTGTTGGTCGGCCTGGCCGCCTGCTCCAAGCAGGACGACAAGGCCGCCGCCACCGCGCCTGCCACCGGTGCCACGCCTGCGGCACCGGCCGCCGCGCCGACGCCGGCCACCGCAGTGTCGCCGCAGGTGCAATCGATGGCCGCCGACCAGTTGCGCGCATCGGCCACCAAGGCCTTGCAGGACAATCGCATGTACGCCCCGGCCGGCGACAACGCGGTGGAGTACTACCTGGCCTTGCGTGAAAAGCAGCCGCAGGACGCCACCGTCAACAGCGCGCTGACCGACCTGCTGCCGTACACGCTGATCGCCGCCGAACAGGGCATCAGCCGCGAAGAATTCCCCGAAGCGCAGCGCCTGATCGCGTTGATCGAAAAGGTCGACCCCAAGGCACCGGCACTGCCGCGCCTGAAGAGCGGCCTGGAGACCGGCATGAAGACCGCCGCCAGCCGCTCCGAGCAGGATGCCGAGCAGGCCAAGAAGCTGGTCGAAGACAAGGCCAAGCAGGCGGCCGAGCAGAAGCGTCTGGCCGAGCAGCAGACCCGCGAGGCGGCCGCTGCGCAGCAGATCGCCGCGCAACAGGAAGCCGCCCGCCAGCAGAGCGCAGAGGCCGAACGCCAGGCTGCGGCGCGCCGTCAGGCCGAGACCCCGACGCCTGCTCCGACCCCGGCCGCCCCGCGCCCGGCCCCGGCGACTGCCGCAGCTGCACCGGCCGCGCAGTCGCTACGCCCGATCAGCACCCCGGCACCGCGTTACCCGCCCGAAGCGCTGCGCGCCGGCACCTCCGGCGAAGTG
This sequence comes from Xanthomonas sp. WHRI 6108, assembly GCF_040202385.2. Taxonomy (NCBI): domain Bacteria; kingdom Pseudomonadati; phylum Pseudomonadota; class Gammaproteobacteria; order Lysobacterales; family Lysobacteraceae; genus Xanthomonas; species Xanthomonas sp. WHRI 6108. The sequence goes on from NZ_CP168198.1 coordinate 4,417,422, forward strand.
CTGGTGGAGATCACCGTCGGCACCGACGGCTCGATCACCGCCTCGCGCGTGCTGCGCGCCACCCCGCCGCGCGTGTTCGACCGCGAAGCGCTCAATGCGGTCAAGCGCTGGCGCTTCGAACCGGTGGCTGCCCCGGTGACCACGCGGCGCACGCTGTCGTTCAACCCCGGCGGTTAATTGGTGCGTTGGGCGATCGAGTGCATCTGCATGCGGCTGAGTGAGTGAGTCTGCTGGTTGCTTGATTGATTGCTTGGTTGCTTGGTCGTTGATCGTTTGATTGGTCGATCGTTTGTTGATTGCTGGCTGATGGCCAATGGCTGCCGATGATCGATGCACTGCACTCCCGGCGAATGTCGGGCACCAAACAAAAAGCCCGCATCGCTGCGGGCTTTTTGTTTGCTGGTGATCCGTACCCTCATCCGCACTTCAGACACCTTCTCCCAATGGGAGAAGGAACATCAACCGGAAATCGCCAGCCGCTCCTGGTGATAGCGCCGCACTGCCGCGTACCACAGCACCGCGGCCACACCGAAGCCCGCCAGCAGATACACCGCCCAGGTCTGCGCGTTGATCTGCTCGTGGCGGATCACCTTGAGCAGCATCTGGTTCTGCGCCAGAAACGGCACCGCGAAATGCCATAGCTGCGTCTTCAACGGATACGCCATCAGCGCATAGCCCGGCAGCATCGGCAGCAGCAACAGCCAGGTCATATGCCCCTGCGCTTCCTTCATGCTCTTGGCAGCGGCGGCCAGATAGGTCAGCAGCGAGGTGCCGATGAACAGCATCGGCACCAGGATGAACAGCATCTGCAGCATCGGCACGAAACCGACGTTGAGCTGGCGGCCCAGGTTCGAGGTGGACAGCTGCGCACTCAACTTGAAGGCCAGCAAGGTCAGCAACAGCGACACCATGCCGATCACGCAGGCGGCAGCGATCTTGCCGCTGACGATCGCGCTGCGCGGCGCCGGGGTGGCCAGCAAGGGTTCCAGCGACTGGCGTTCGCGCTCGCCGGCGGTGGCATCCAGGATCAGCGAGGCGCCACCCAGGAACGAGGTGATCACCAGCAGCACCGGCAGCAGCATCGCCATCATCTGCCCGCGCTTGGCGTCGGCAGTGGCCAGATCCTGCGCGGCGATTTCCAGCGGCCTGCCCACCTGCGCATCGATGCCGCGCGCCAGCAGCCGCAGTGCACCCACCTGCTGGCTATAGCTGCCGAGTGCGGCCTGCAGGCGCAGGCTCGGCACGTCGGCCTCGCGCCGCGTGCTGTCCTTGATGACCTCCACCAGGGCCGGGCGCCCGGCGCGCCAATCGTCGGCGTAGCTGTCGCTGATGCGCAGTGCCACATCCACATCCTGATTGCGGATCGCGGCGGTCAGATCGGCCGGCGCATCGACCGCATTGAGGCCCTGCGCGGCCAGGAACCGCACCAGATTGGGCGCGTTCTCGCGGCCGAGCATGGGGATCTCCAACGGCTTGTCGATCTGCGTACGCACGCGGCTTTCGCTCAATGCGCCCATGCCCAGGATCAGCACCGGATACAGCAATGGCGACAGCAGCAAGGCCAGTGCGAGCGTGCGGCGATCGCGGCCGATGTCGCGCAACTCCTTGCGCAGCACCGTCCATAGCGTGGACAACAACGATGTGGTGCTCATGCGTGCAGTCCCTCGTCCGAGCCGATCGCCTTGACGAAGGCGTCTTCCAGATTGTCTTCGCCGGTGCTGGCGCGCAGTTCGTCGGCGCTGCCGCAGGCCACCACCGTGCCCTTGGCGACGATGACGATGCGATCGCACAGCGCCGCCACCTCCTGCATGATGTGGCTGGAAAAGATCACGCAACGCCCCTCGGCACGCAGTTGCTGCAGGAAGCCACGCATGGCGCGCGTGGTCATCACATCCAGCCCGTTGGTGGGCTCGTCGAGGATGACGTTGCGCGGGTCGTGCACCAGCGCGCGCGCAATCGCGGTCTTGGTGCGCTGGCCCTGGCTGAAGCCTTCGGTCTGACGGTCGAGAATGTCGTCCATGTCCAGCGCGGCCGACAGCAGGCGCGTGCGCTCGGCGATCCGCGCACGCGACAGGCCATGCAGCTCACCGAAATAGGCAATGTTCTCGCGCGCGGTCAGCCGCTTGTAGACGCCGCGCGCATCCGGCAACACGCCCAGCGCGCGGCGCACCGTCACCGGGTCGCGGGCGGCATCCACGCCATCCACGGTGACGCTGCCCTGGTCGGGCGACATCAGCGTGTAGAGCATGCGCAAGGTGGTGGTCTTGCCGGCGCCATTGGGACCGAGCAGGCCGGTGATCTGGCCATCGGCAGCACTGAAACTGACCCCATCGACCGCCTTCACCAGCCCGGTCTTGGTCTTGAACGACTTGTGCAGCTTGTCGACGACGATCATGCGTGCGCCTCCGTGGCGTGGTCGGTGCGGCTCATGGTTCCCATCCGTTGAACGAGGTAAACGCGGGCACATTGTTGAGGCTGGCCACGCACTGCGCATCCAGTGCCTTGGCATTGGCGGTCTGCAGGAACTGGCCCAGCACCTTGGGCATGCAGCCCAGTCGAAACACCCCGTGGCCCTGCCCCGGCGCCACCAGGTGACGGCCATTGGGCAGGCCCTGCAGCACACGCTCGGCATAGCGCGGCGGCGTCACCGGGTCCAGCTCGCCCGACAGCAACAACACCGGCAGTTTGGATTTGAACGGTGCGGCGTCGGCAGCCGGGGTCGGCTTGGTCGGCCAGGCCTTGCAGGGCGCAAAGAACATCTGCGCCACTTCCGCTCCCAGCAAGGTGTCGTCCTTGCCGGATGGCGGCGTGTAGCGGCCGGCGTCTTCGCTGCACAGCACCGACCATTGCATCGGGCGATTCATCTGGTCGGACATGTCCGAAGCGCTCATCTGCGCCAACGCCATCAGCGAGGCGTAACGCCCTGCCGCCGCCTCGTCCAGCACCAGCGGCAACAACGAGGCGGTTTGCGGCACATACGAAAACCCGAACGCCAGGCCGACCACGGTATCGGCCGTCACCTGCTCGTGGTGCAGTTCACCGGTGCGCGGGTCGCGGTAATCCACCGCCACCGGCGCCTGACGCAAGCGCTCCACCACCTGCCGTAGCTGCGTGCGCGTGTCCACCGGAAAGCGTTTGGCGCATGCCACGTCCTTGCGGCATTGGGTGGCTTGCAACGCGATCGCATCTTCGAACGTGCGCGCGAACTCGCCGCCGATCACCAGATCGTTTGGCGCCACGCCATCGATCACCAGCGTGCGTGTGTGTTGCGGATAGCGCGCCGCATAGTGCTGTGCGACCCGGGTACCGTAGGAGCCGCCAATCAGGTTGAGCGTCTGCACGCCCAGTGCGGCGCGTACCGCATCTAGATCGCCAATCGCCTCGCTGGTGGTGAAATAGCGCGGATCGGCATCGTTGCGCAGCCCTTGTGCACATTGGCGTGCGTAATCGGTCAATTGCTCGGCGGTGGCGGCGCTGCTGTTTTCCAGTACGAGCGGCTTGCCGGCGGCATCGCGGCACGCAAGCGGATGCGAACCGCCGGTGCCGCGCTGGTCGACCAGGAAGATGTCACGCCGTTTGCGGACTTCATGCAGCCCCATGTCCACGATCGCGGCGACCTGGGTGGCCGATTGTCCCGGCCCGCCGGCAATGAAGAACACCGGATCCGGCGTGCTGCCGGCGCCGGCCTCGCTTTCCAGCCAGGCGATCTTCAGATCGATGCTGCGCCCGGTCGGCGCGGCCGGGTTTTCCGGCACGCGCAGGCTGGCGCATTGCGCCTCGATATTGCCGGCCGCGCTGCCGGAACTCAGCGTGCACGGTGCAAATTGCAGCGTGCCGTAACGATTGCCTGCGGCGGTGCCGGGCTGCGGCTTGGCCTGCGGCTGCGCGAGGCCGGGCGTGGCTGTGCCCGTCTTGGTCGTGGCAGCCGTGTTTTCAGCCGGCTGGTCCGCAGGCTGGCATCCGGTTGCCAGCAATGCGATCAGCAGCGCCGCCACCAGTGTGGGTTGCTTCACCATGTTCACCATCTCTCCTGATAGTTCCTGTCCCCTGACGCCGCATCCGGTCGGGTGTGACCGGCGCGGCTACTGCCCGTCTTCGTAAAGAAAGACGTGCTCGATCGACTCCCCGAACAGACGCGCGATGCGAAATGCCAACGGCAGACTGGGATCGTACTTGCCGGTTTCCAGCGCATTGATGGTCTGCCGCGATACGCCCAGGCGTTCGCCCAACTCGCCCTGTGACCAGCCGCTGGCCTCGCGCAATTCGCGCACCCGGCTATTCATTCGAACTGTCGGGCATTGATGCTTTTGGTGATGCCGTAGATGGCGCACAACATCGGAAACACCCACAACATCGCCACCGTTGCGGGGATGTCGATCAACTCGGCGGCCTGCAGGAACCCGCCGGTCATGTATGCGCCGCTGACTAGGCCGGCGGCAATGGCGATCGACTCCAGTTCGATGCGCCGCTGCATCTCGTCCGAGTCGCGCACGTAGCGCGCCACCGCGCGGATCACCAGGGCGACCAGCACGGCCGGCAACAAGGCGATCAGCACGCGTGCCCAGCTCGGATCCACATGCGCAAGCAAATATCTCCAGAACAGCATCACCACCACATACAAGCCCATCGGCACGCCGAATTCGCGGTAATAGCGCCGCGCCAATGCCGGCCGTGTGCTGTCGCGCAGGCTGCCGCGCGACAGCAAGAGCAGCAGCGACAGCACCAGGCAGGACACGCCCGCGCCGGCACAGAGCCCGGCAAGGTGGGCACTCAGCGGCAGCAGTTGCCAACGACCGAGCGCGCTGACGGCGAGCAGGCCGGCTCCCAGGCAGAGCGCCAGTAGCGCATTACGTCTGCAGCGGGTCATGCGCGTTGCCTCGCGCGGTCCGATGGACGCACTGGCAGGTCAGTGCCCTCCATCCCGGTATCGCTGCGCAGCGGTCGCTGCGCCGACCACGCCGGTATGCAGTCCCATTGCCGATGCTGCTGACGCATTCCCTTCGCCTGTCAAGTCAACTTGACAGGCACGATGCGCCGGGCGCGGCCAGCTGTCAAGCACCCTTTACACACTCGACAGCGTGCAATCCCTGCTCATCGCCACGCAACGCTGGCAGCAGGAAGACCAAGCACGCCCGTCCGCAGCACCGGGCCGGAGCTGGGTTACGCTCCGCGATCGAACATTGGCGGGAGCGGTGATGCGTCTGAAGATCTGGTTGGCAATTGCACTGAGCGGCTGCATGGCGAGCTCTGCCACGGCGCAGGAGGCGGCGCCTCGCACGATCGAGCTGGATCTGGCCAGCGCCGCCGGGCCGGTCGACCGGTTCTACGACCTGTCGATCGGCTCGGACTTTCCCGGCACCTTGATCCGCAGCGACAGCCAGGCGCAACTGGTTCCGGCGGTGCAGGAGCTGGGGTTTCGCTATATCCGCTTCCACGACGTGTTCCATGACGTGCTCGGCACGGTGAAAGACGTCGACGGCACGCTCGTCTACGACTGGACCAAACTGGATCAGCTCTACGATGCGCTGCTGGCCAAGCGCATCCGTCCATTCGTCGAGTTGGGCTTTACACCCGCCGCGATGAAGACCTCCGAGCAGACGCTCTTCTACTGGAAGGGCAACACCTCGCATCCGGACCCGGCCAAGTGGACGCAGCTGATCGATGCGTACGTGCGCCACATCCGTGCGCGCTACGGTGCCGACGAAGTGCGGCAGTGGTACTTCGAGGTGTGGAACGAGCCCAACCTCAAGGATTTCTGGGAGAACGCCGACCAGCAGGCCTACTTCGACCTGTATGCGAACACCGCGCGCACGATCAAGGCGATCGATCCGCAGCTGCGCGTCGGTGGCCCCTCCACCGCCGGTGCGGACTGGGTGCCGGAACTGCTGGCCTTCGTTGCCAAGCACAAACTGCCGATCGACTTCGTCACCACGCATACCTATGGCGTGGAGGGCGGCTTTCTCGATGAACATGGCAAGCAGGACGTCAAGCTGTCGGCATCGCCGGATGCCATCGTCGGCGACGTGCGCCGCGTGCGTGCGCAGATCCAGGCCTCGTCATTTCCGGATCTGCCGCTGTACTTCACCGAGTGGAGCAGCAGCTATACGCCGCGCGATTTCGTCCACGACAGCTACATCAACGCGCCCTACATCCTGACCAAGCTCAAGCAGGTGCAAGGCCTGGTGCAAGGCATGAGCTACTGGACCTACACCGATCTGTTCGAAGAACCCGGTCCGCCGCCCACGCCCTTCCACGGCGGCTTCGGGCTGATGAATCGCGAGGGCATCCGCAAGCCGGCGTGGTTTGCCTACAAGTACTTGAACGCGCTCAAGGGCCGCGATATTCCGCTGCGCGATGCGCACGCATTTGCGGCGGTGGATGGCCAGCGCATCGCCGCGCTGGCCTGGGATTGGCAGCAGCCGGTGCAGGCGGTGAGCAATACCCCGTTCTATACCAAACAGGTGCCCAGCACCGACAGCGCAGCGCTGGTCTTCCGCCTGGCACACGTGCCGGCCGGCAACTACCGGCTGCAGGTGCGCAAGACCGGCTACCGGCGCAACGATCCGCTGTCGCTGTACATCGACATGGGCATGCCCAAGGACCTGGCGCCGCGGCAGCTGGCGCAGTTGCAGCAAGCCACGCGCGACACGCCCGAGCAGGACCGGCGCGTACGCGTCGGCGCCGATGGCGTGGTGGAGATCCGCGTGCCGATGCGCAGCAACGATGTGGTGCTGATGACGCTGGAGCCGTCGGCGCGCTGAGCGCCCGGCACGCCGTTGCGCCTGCAATCAGGCGAGGCGTTGCGGGTGGATTGCGTGCGCGCAACGATGCGCGCAGTTCGGCGCAACGTCCCGACCGTGCATCGTTCGCGACATCGGATGCGTCACGCGTGCGTTGCGGCACGTCGTGCGCATCGCCGCAGGACACTGCAGGCACGACATCATCAAGGTCCAGCGCGCTGGGCCGTCGCTCAGCCCGCGCAGCGCACAAGTTTGAATCGAATCGGCGTGATCGCTTGGACCCGATGTGTAGGACTTGAAGCGGCAAACAAAACGTAGCGTGCAGTGACCAGCGGGTGCAGACAGCGCGGAGGAACCGCAGTGCACGAGTGGTACATGCCCATTCCAAGCACCGGCCGCGCCCACCTGACGGTGAGCGCAGTCGTTGTGATGACCGCTCTTACTTGAGATAGGTCTTGAGAATGGCGGTGATGTCGTCGACCGCCAGCTCGCGCTCGCCCAGCGCCTCCGGTGCCGCGACATGGTGCTTCAAGTGCTCGCTGAGCAGCTCGACCATCAGGCCCTGCGCCGCGCCACGAAACGCCGCCACCTGCGTCAGCAACGCGGTGCAGTCCACGTCCTGCGCCAGGGCTTTCTCCAGCCCCTCCACTTGCCCACGGATCCTGCGCACGCGGGCAAGCAGTTTGGATTTGTCCTGATTCAGATGTGCCATTGCCATATACCCCCTGGGGGTATCTGAGATACCCTTGGGGGGTATCGTAGCCAGAGCCTCTTCCGATGTCGATCACGCACGCCGCGCCGCATTGCGCGCAGTTGCACACATTCGCCAGCGCCAACCCGCTCGCCGAGCGCAGCACCCGCAAGGCCGTCATCCTGACCGTGGTCATGATGCTGGTGGAAATCGTCGGCGGCTGGTCGCTCAATTCCATGGCCCTGCTCGCCGATGGCTGGCATATGAGCTCGCACGCACTGGCGCTGGGGCTGGCACTGTTCGCCTACCGCTTCGCGCGGCGCAATGCCAACGACCTGCGTTTCAGCTTCGGCACCTGGAAGGTCGAAGTGCTGGGCGGCTATACCAGCGCCATCCTGCTGTTGGGCGTGGCCGGCCTGATGGCGTTCCAGTCGCTGGAACGGCTGTTCTCGCCCAAGCCCATCCAGTACCAGGAAGCCACCGTCATTGCCGTCATCGGCCTGCTGGTCAACCTGATCTGCGCCTGGTGGTTACGCGACTCGCATGGCCATGCGCATGGTCATCACCACGACCACGCGCATGACGGTCATGGTCATGGTCATGGTCATGGTCATGGTCATGGTCATGGTCATCACCACGATGGGCATGCCGATCTCAATCTGCGTGCCGCGTATCTGCACGTGGTGGCCGACGCGGCGACCTCGGTCCTGGCGATCGTCGCGCTGCTCGCCGGCATGTACTGGGGCGTGACCTGGCTGGATCCGATCATGGGCATGCTCGGCGCGGTGCTGGTCACCGTGTGGGCGTGGGGGCTGCTGCGCAGTACCGGCCGCGTGCTGCTGGATGCGGAAATGGATGCGCCGGTGGTGGAAGAAGTGAAGCAGGTCATCGCCGAGCTGCCGCACGCCATCGACATCGGCGACCTGCATGTCTGGCGCGTGGGCAGCGATCGTTATGCCTGCGTCGTCAGTCTGGTCACGGCGGCCGACATCGATGCGGACCTGGTCCGCGCTGCCCTGCAGATCCACGAAGAACTGGTGCACATCACCGTCGAGCTGCAGCGCCCGCCAGCGACGCGGGCTGCGGCCTGACGATTCGGCGGCGCGCTGCATTCGGCGCCCTGCAGTAGTGAGCGCGGAAGCGGTCAGCGAGAATGCCAGCCCGAGCAGCAGTGGCTCCAGTTGCACCACGCGCCGGAGCACAGGATGCGACTGCAGCAGCGCACAGTGGGCGGGGAGGATGCCCGGGACAGCATCGCAATGCTGTCGAGCGGCCTTGAACGCGTCGGGAACCGCGTACCGGGCGCGATCGGCGGGTACCGAGCAAGCCAGCCCGGCACCGCGCGACTGGCTCAGGTTTTCGCCGGAGCCGGGCTGACGTATTTCTCGCGGCGGATCTGCGCGTTCGGCAGGCCGGCTGCCTTCAACGCCTCGATGCAGCTGTCCACCATGTCCGGGTTGCCGCACAGGTAGGCGATATCGCCCTGCGCGTCGGGCGCGCATTCGGCCAGCTGCTGCTGCACGTAACCCTGGCGCACATCGGCATGCGGCTGCTCGGGCAGCTCGCGCGAAAAACACGGCACGTAGCGGAACTGCGGATGCGCATCGGCAAACGCGCGGAAGTCGTCGCCATACAACAGCTCGGCCGGCGTGCGCGCGCCCTGCAGCAGCAGCACCTGCACGCCACGGGTGGCGATCGCCTCGGCCAGCAGCGGCAGCATCGAGCGGTACGGGGTGACGCCGGTGCCGGTGGCGATCAGCACATAACGCCGGTTGTGGTCGCCCGGCGGCAGGCAGAAGCGCCCGTAGGGCCCGCTGGCCTGCAACTGGTCGCCGATCTGCAGGCCTTCGAACAGCGCGGTGGCCGAGCCGCCGGGCACGAAGCTCACCGCGATATCCACCGCCTCGCCCGGTCCGAGCGCATGGTCGTGGATGGTCGCCAGCGAATAGCTGCGCTTGGTCGGCGTGCCGTCGGCGGCATCGAAATGGATCTGGATGAACTGCCCGGGCTGGAAATCCAGCGGCTGCCCGTCGTCACGCAGGAACTGGCAGTGGGCCACGGTGGGCGCAATCATGCGCCGGTCGACAAGCTTGAGGGGGAATTGAACGGGCACGAACGTATTTGGGACAGTCTGTGATCGGGGCTTGCCCCCGCGGGCTTCTATAATAACGGCCTGCAACTCGCTGCGCCGTCACGCTGACGCGAAGGAATATCTTGAATTCTCCATCTCCGATCACCGCACCCGCGTTGCGTGTGTGCGATCTGCGCAAGACCTACGACAACGGCACCCAGGCGCTCAAGGGCGTCTCGCTGGACGTGGCGCCAGGCGATTTCTTCGCCCTGCTCGGCCCCAATGGCGCCGGCAAATCCACCCTGATCGGCATCATCAGCTCGCTGGTGAACCTGTCCGCCGGCCAGGTGGAAGTGTTCGGCACCGACCTGGTCGGCCAACGCAGCGATGCGATGCGCCTGATCGGCCTGGTCCCGCAGGAGGTCAACTTCAACCTGTTCGAAAAACCCTTCGATATCCTGGTCAATTACGCCGGCTTCTACGGCATGCCGCGCGAGCAGGCCGCCGCGCTGGCCGAAGCCGAGCTGCGCCGCTCGCACCTGTGGGAAAAGGCCCAGGTGATGAGCCGCACGCTGTCCGGCGGCATGAAGCGCCGGCTGATGATCGCCCGCGCCATGATGACCCAGCCGCGGCTGCTGATCCTGGACGAGCCCACCGCCGGCGTGGACATCGAGATCCGCCGCGACATGTGGCGCGTGCTCAAGGAGATCAACGCCGCCGGCACCACCATCATCCTGACCACGCATTACCTGGAAGAAGCCGAGCACCTGTGCCGCAACCTGGCCATCATCAACCACGGCCAGATCGTCACCCAGGGGCCGATGCGCGAACTGCTGGCCAAGCTGGACGTGGAAGGCTTCCTGTTCGATATCGACGGTGTCCTGCCGGCCGAACTGCCGGTGATCGAAGGCACCACGCTCACCGCCATCGATGGCCACACGCTGGACCTGGACATGCCGCGCGCGATGGACCTCAACCGCGTGTTCGCCACGCTCGGCAGCGCCGGCATCCGGGTGCGCTCGATGCGCACCAAGAGCAATCGCCTGGAAGAGCTGTTCGTGCGCCTGACCGGTGACGCCCCGGTACCGGCCACCGCCCCAACGCCTGTCGCCCCCAACGGCACACCGCCCGCGCAGCCGCGCAGCGGAGGCCAGCCATGAACGAGATCCGCACCGTGACCGAACCCACCAACGCGCGCCGCAACTGGACTGCGCTGGGCACCATCGTGCGCCGCGAAGTGCAGCGCATCCTGCGCATCTGGGGCCAGACCCTGGTGCCGCCGGCCATCACCATGACGCTGTACTTCTTGATCTTCGGCGGGCTGATCGGCTCGCGCGTGGGCGACATGGGCGGCTACTCGTACATGCAGTTCATCGTGCCGGGCCTGGTGATGATGAGCGTGATCCAGAACAGCTACGGCAACATCTCCTCCAGCTTCTTCGGCGCCAAATTCGGCCGGCATGTGGAGGAGCTGCTGGTCAGCCCGATGCCCAACTGGGTGATCCTGTGGGGCTACGTCTCCGGCGCGGTGCTGCGCGGGGTGATGGTCGGCGCGTTGGTGCTGATCATCGCGATGTTCTTCACCCCGGTGCGCATCCCGCATCCGCTGGTCACGCTGACCACGGTGCTGCTGGGCGCGACCATCTTCTCGCTGGCCGGCTTCGTCAATGCGGTGTACGCCAAGAAGTTCGACGACGTGGCGATCGTGCCGACCTTCATCCTGACCCCGCTGACCTATCTGGGCGGCGTGTTCTATTCGGTGAAGCTGCTGCCGCCGTGGGCCGAAGCGGCCACCCACGCCAACCCGATCTTCTACATGGTCAACGCGTTCCGCTACGGCCTGCTCGGCAGCTCGGACGTGCCGATCTGGGTCGCCTACGCGCTGATGCTGGGCTTTGTCGCGGTGCTCAGCGCGCTGGCGCTGTGGCTGCTGCGCCGTGGCGTGGGTCTGCGGAGCTGATGACGATGGCGATGCGTATCCTCATCCTCGGTGCCGGCGGCACCGGCGGTTATTTCGGCGGACGCCTGGCACAGGCCGGGGTCGATGTGACCTTTCTGGTACGCGCTGCGCGGGCCGCGCAACTGCAGGCCGATGGCCTGCGCATCCGCAGTCCGTTGGGCGATGCGGATCTGCCGGTGGCGCATGTCACCGCGCAGGACCTGCCGGCCCTGGTGGCGCAGCGGCCGTTCGATCTGGTGATCCTCAGCTGCAAGGCCTACGACCTGGATAGCGCGATCGAGGCGATTGCGCCGGCGGTGGGCGAGCACACGACGGTGCTGCCGATCCTCAACGGCCTGCGCCATTACGCGACGCTGGACGAGCGTTTCGGTGCGGCGCGGGTGCTGGGTGGGTTGTGCTTCATCAGCGCGACCAAGGGCGAGCACGGCGAAATCCTGCACCTGGGCAAGCCGGCGGCGATGACCTTCGGCGAGCGCGATGGCCGCGCCGCGTCGGCACGGGTGCAGGCGCTTGCGGCGGCCTGCGCGCAGGCGGGCATCGATCATGTCGCCAGCGAGCAGATCGCGCAGGAGCAGTGGATCAAGTACAGCTTCCTCACCGCGCTGGCGGCCGCCACCTGCCTGATGCGTGCGCCGGTCGGGGCGATCGTGGCCACCGACGACGGCCGCGCGTTGATCAACGGCCTGTACAACGAATGCCTGTGGGCCGCCGATGCGGCCGGGCAGCCGATCCCGGAAGCTGCCCGCGCCAAGGCGCTGCAGACCTTGTTGCAGGTGGATTCGCCGCTGAAGGCCTCGATGCTGCGCGATCTGGAAGCCGGCCAGGACGTGGAAGCGGCGCAGATCGTCGGCGACATGTTGAAGCGGGTGCGCGAGACAGGGCGCAACGCGCCGCTGCTGATGGCGGCGAATGTGCATCTGCAGGCGTATCAGGTGTTGCGGCATAGCTGAGGGTGTTGGGGTGTGCGGGCGGTTGTTGGGCTGCGTGTGAACCGTACCCCCACCCGCCCTGCGGGCACCTTCCCTCGGTGGGGGAAGGGCTGCGGCTTCGGCTGCCGGCTTTTTTCTTTGGGGCGCGGCTTGCCCCTCGGGTAACGGAGGTCGCAGCTAGTTGGCGCCTTTGTTACGCCGATCGTGGGCGATCTGCGCAAACAGCGGGCCGCTGAGGCCTGCTTCGATCAGGTGCCGACGTCGCACTGGTAACGCATCGCACACCTCACGCGATGCCTCCACAGCGCGATGCCATCGACGTCGATGTTGCCATTGCCTTCGCGCTGCAACGACGCGGTGCACACGATGCTCTGCGTCCCCCTTGCCCGTGTCGCCGCCGATGAAAGCGCTCAGCCACCTGTTCCGTGCCGGTCATTTCGTGATCCTGGCGTTTTTCGTGCTGTGCGCGGCGGGTCTGGTGGCGATGGCCGGGCTGGAGCTGTGGCATGGCTTCACCCCGGGCGGCGACATGGTGGTGCGCGACCGCTTCAACGTGGTGCTGGAGGCGATCGGCCTGCTCACCGTGGCGCTGGTGACGCTGGAGCTGGGCCAGACCATCTTCGAGGAAGAGATCCTGCGCGACGTCAAGGTCAGCGGCCCCACGCGCGTACGCCGCTACCTGTCGCGGTTCTTCGTGGTGATCGTGATTGCGCTGGCGATCGAAACGCTGGTGTCGATCTTCGAGCTGATGCACGACGACCCGGCCAAGCTGCCGTATGCGGCGGCGGTGGGCCTGTGCGCGGCGCTGTTGCTGATCGCCTGGGGCGTATTCGTCAAACTCAATCGCAGCGCCGAAGAGCTGGAGCCCGAGGCGATGGCGGAAACCAAGCGCGAGGACCGCGAGGTCGAGGAATAAGCGCGGTCAGCTGCTGACCGCGGGCAGCGGCGGCACCGTGGTCGGCTTGCCGTCGTCGCCGAGCGCGATCATCACGAAGTGGCCGCGGGTGCACAGCTCGCGTGTGCCGCTGAGCAGGTCTTCGGCGATCAGTTCCACTTCCACCTTGATCGAGCTGCGCCCCACCGACACCACCCGCGCGATGGTTTCCACCATCTGGCCCTGGCGGATCGGCAGCTTGAAATCCACCTGGTCCGAGCGCGCGGTCACCACCGCACGACGCGCATAGCGCGAGGCGGCCAGGAAGGCGGCCTTGTCCATCCACGCCAGCGCCTGCCCACCGAACAAGGTACCCATATGATTGGTGTGGTTGGGGAACACGATCTCGGCCATGCGGGCCTCGGTCGGTGCAACGGTGGTGGAGCTGCTCATGAAGGCGGTACCGGAAGAAGGAAGGAAAGCCAGCCAGATCAGCTGCGCAGCGTCGGCAGGAAGCTCAGGTCCATGTGGTAGCACGCCGGGCGTCGTGGATCGACCAAGACCCGCAGCGGTTGCCCGTCGACCAGAAACGGCTGCGGATCGATCCACAGGTTGTCGCTGCGATACTCAGTCAGGGTGTTGTGCGTGCGGTCTTGGCGATGGGCAAGGATACGGAACGGGTGCACGCCGTTGACCTGCAAGGACGCATTGCGTTCGACGCACACCAAGCGCGCTTCCACCACCGTGCCATGCCGGCGCAACCACGCAGCACGCCGCGCATGCCAGACGCGATAACCGAGGATGCCGCCCCCCACGCCGCCGAACGCCACGCCCAGCAGCAACAGGATCCAGCGCGCCTGATCGGGCAACAGCGCCGCGCCGGTCAACAACCCCAGCCCCGCCAGCAGGAAGCTCCAGGCGACGATGGTGACGGTGGCGTTCATCGCCGGAAGCCTGCGCGGTTGCGATGGACTTCCGGCGCGCTCACAGCCCGCTACGGACCGCCGCTTCGACCTGCGCCGGCGACTGGAAACCGGGGAGACGTGTCACTTCCGCGCCGTCCTTGAACAAGGCCAACGTCGGCGTCTGCCGCAGGCCCAGACTGCGAAAGAACTCCTCGCCAACCACTTCCAGCTTCACCTTGAGCAGTGCGACGCCCGCGGCGTCCTCGCTCGCGGCGAACTTGGTCAGCGACATGTCGAGCATCTTGCAGCCCGGGCAATTGTCCTTGTAGTAGTCGACCAGCAAGCGCGGATGCGCAGCCAGGGCGGCGGTGTAGTGCTCAGGCGACGTGACGGTAATGGTCTGCATCATGGGGATCGTTCTTGCATTGGGCCAGGACCTCGTCGGTCCAGGCGGCGATGGCCTGCGCGTCGCGCTGGCCGTGGGGCATCTGTTCGATGGTCAAACGTGGAAACGGGCTGGCGAAGAACTGGGCGATGCGATGCACCGCGCCGCAAAAATAGTCCTCGCCCCATTGCGTTTCGCCGGTGCCGAACACCGCCACCCGCGGCGGCTTGCCCAGCGTCTCGACCAACTCGACGATGAAGCGTTTCATCTCTGCCGGCGTACGGCCGCCGTTGTCGGTCCAGCTACCGAGCAGAAACAGTTCGTACTGCCCCGGCGCATGCGGCACCTGCGCCAGCGTCTGCACATCGGTTTCCACCCAGGTCACCGCATGCCCGGCCGCTTCGCAGCGCAGTGCAACACTGCGCGCGACATCGCGCGTGTTGCCGCTCAACGAGGCCAGTGCGAGCAGGATGTTCATGGGGCGGGGATTCGGGAGTCGTGATTAGGGATTCGTCTAAAGCAGGGATTGGAGAGTCGAAGTGGAGATTCGTCAAAGCACATCAAGTTGCTGTTGCAAATCCCACCTACCCACTCTCCAATCCCGGATCTTGATGATTCGTAAAGCGCATCGATGCAGCTGCGACGAATCTCAAATCCCGAATACCTAATCCCGGCTCCTCACAGATCGTCGAAGCCGTTATCCGAATTGGTCTTCTTGTATGAGGCATTGCGCATTTCGAAGAAGTCGGTCTTGGTTTCGGTGAAGTTGTCGGCGTAGGCCTTGATCCACGGCATCACGTTGTCGTTGGCGCCTTCGTACAGCTTCTCGATGCCGAGCATGCCGGCCATCTTGTTGGCGCGGTACTTCACGTAGCGGATCATCTCGTCGACGTCGATACCGTCGATGCCGTCCAGCACTTCGGCGGTCCACTGGGTTTCCAGGTCGATCGCGTGCTCGAAGGCCTTGTGCACGTAGTCGGTGAGCTGGTCGCCCTGCAGCGCCTGGTTCTCGCCGATGATGGCGCGAATCAGCTCGCTGATGAACTTGGAGTGGGCCAGCTCGTCGCGGTTGATGAAGCTGATGATCTTGCCGGTGCCGGTCATGCGGTTCTGGCGGACCAGATTGTAGAAATACGCAAAGCCGGAATAGAAGTTGATGCCTTCCAGGATCGAGGACTGGATCAGCGCGCGGATCAGCGTTTCGGCCGTCTTGTCGCGCATGAAGTCTTCGTAGGCGCCCATGATCGGCGCATTGCGCTTGATGATGGTCGGATGCGTGCGCGCGATCTCGAACACGCGGTTCTGATCGGCCAGGCCGGTGATCGAGGCCAGCACGTAGCTGTAGCTCTCGTTATGGATCACTTCCTGCTGGCCGATGATCGCGGCATTGGCATGCGCGGCCGGGTCGGTGATGTATTCGGCAACGTTGTAGATGAAGCGCGTCTGCGGCGAATCCAGCGTGGCCAACAGGCCGATGATCGAGTCGTAGGCGTTCTTTTCGCGCGCCGACAGCTCGTTGTACTGGCGCGCGTCGCCCTTCATGTCCACTTCGTCGGGGATCCAGAAGTTGGTCGACAGCTCCTTGTAAGCCCGATAGAAGGACGGGTACGGGATGTCGTTCCAGTTGAGGATGCCGGATGTCTGGCCATTGATGATGGCGGTGGAGCGGTTCGGGTGACGCGGCTCCAGGATCTTGATGCGCTCAAGCGATGTTGCGGACATGGGTTTCTACTCGTGTTTCAGGCGTCGCGCGTACGGCGGCGCAACAAATCAATCTGGAGGAAAGCCCCCTGAGTCAGGGGGCGCGCCGAGGGCGCGGGGGTGTGGGAGCTGATGAAGCAGGGTCCACGGTTCGCAACGCGAACCGTGGAAGCGAAGCGCGAATGCGCTTAGCTACTGCATGCGCTTTAGCTCGAACACCACTCGCATTCGCTGATGTCGATGTCGTTGGAGCGCACGTAGTACGTGGTCTTCAGGCCTTCGCGCCAGGCGGTCATGTGCAGGTCCAGCAAGGTGCTCGCACGGATGGTGCTGGGCACGTAGAAGTTGAAGCTGATCGACTGGTCGACGTGCCGCTGGCGACGCGCGTTCTGGCGCACGCTGGCGAACTGGTCGACCTTGTAGGCGCCCTTTTCGTAGTACGGCCAGGTTTCCAGCGACAGGCCAGGTGCGGCGACCGGACGACGGAAGTCCTTCTTTTCTTCGTAGTAGAACGCGCTGTAGATCGGGTCGATCGAGGCGGTGGAACCGGCGATCTGCGCGGTACTCATGTTTGGCGCAACCGCCAGCATCCAGGCATTGCGCACGCCGTTGACGGCTACCTGCGCGGACAGCTCCAGCCACTGCGGGCTGTTGTAGTCGCGCGCACGGAAGTACTCGCCGGTGTGCCAGTCGCTGCCGCGGAACACGCTGTAGGTGCCCTTTTCCTTGGCCAGCTCCATGCTCGCCTGGACGGTCAGATAGTTGATGCGCTCGTACAGCTCGTCGCTGTAGTCCTCGGCTTCCTTGGCATTCCAGTGGATGGACTTCTGCGCCAGCAGATGGTGCCAGCCGAAGGTGCCCAGGCCGATGGCACGGTACTTCTGGTTGGTGATGGTGGCCTGCGGCACCGGCAACTGGTTCAGATCGATCACGTTGTCGAGCATGCGCACCTGGATCGGAATCAAGCGCTCCAGCACGTCGGCGCCCAGCAGATCGGCCTGGTCTGCCTGCACGGTGATCGCGCGGCCCAGGTTGATCGAGGACAGGTTGCACACGACGAAGTCGCCGGCCTTCTTGGTGGTGACGATCTGATTGCCGCTGATGATCTCCTGCATCATCCGCGTCGGGCTCATGTTCTGCAGGATCTCGGTGCACAGGTTGGACGAATAGACCATGCCCTCGTGCTTGTTCGGGTTCTTGCGATTGACTTCATCGCGATAGAACATGAACGGGTTGCCGGTTTCCAGCTGGCTGACCATGATCCGCTTGAAGATCTCGATCGCCTTGACCGTCTTGCGGGTGATGCGCTCGTCGGCAACCACTTCCTCGTACTTGCGACGGAAGCTGCTGTTGGCGTCGCCCTTCTTCTCGTCGTAGAAGTCCTGCAGGTACCAGCCCTTGATCCGCTTCACTTCGTGCGGATCGAACAGGTACCAGTCGCCGCGACGCTCGACCGCTTCCATGAACAGGTCGGGGATGCACACCGAGGTGAACACGTCGTGCGCGCGCAGACGCTGGTCGCCGTTGTTCAGGCGCAGATCCAGGAACGCCTCGATGTCGCGGTGGAAGATGTCCAGATAGACCGCGATGGCGCCCTTGCGCTGGCCCAGCTGATCCACCGACACCGCAGTGTTGTTGAGCTGCTTGATCCACGGCACCACGCCGCCGGAGGAATTGGACACGCCGCGGATCGCCGAACCGGACGAACGCACATAGCCCAGGTACGCGCCCACGCCGCCGCCGTGCTTGGACACGCGCGCCACGTCGGTATTGGAGTCGTAGATGCCCTGCAGGCTGTCGTCGACGGTGTCGATGAAGCAGCTCGACAGCTGGCCGCCGACCTTGCCGGCATTGGCCAGGGTCGGGGTGGCCACGGTCATGTACAGGTTGGACAGCGCCCAGTAGGCCTCGCCGACCAACTGCATGCGGCGCTCGCGGCTGCCCTTACCGTTGCCGATCTCGTCCTGCATCAGGTACAGCGCGATGGTCAGCCAACGCTCCTGCGGCAGCTCGAACACGCCGCGCGAGTTGTCCGTGGCCAGGTAACGCGTGGCCAGCAGGTACAGGCCGTTGTAGGCGAACAGCTTGTCGCGCTCGGGCTCGATCATCTTGCCGGCTTCGATCAGCTCGTCCTTGGAATAGCGGCGCAGAATGTCGTTGGAATAGACATTGCGGTCGGCCAGGCTCTCCTGCAGGCCGACAAACGAGCCGTACTTCTGGCTGGCGTCGTAGAAACGGTTGCGGCTGGCACGCTTGTACAGGCGGCGCAGGTACAGGCGGGCGGCAAAGTGCTCCCACTCCGGGGTGGTCAGATCGACGCGGGCCTCGGCCTCGCGGATCAGGTGGTCGACCAGGTCGTCAGCGTTGACGCTGTCCTTGCGGTCGACGAAGCCGAACACCGAGCGCTTGTAGTCGGCCACGTCCAGCTGCGGGAATTCGGCATGGATCTGGTCGATGGCGCGCTCCAGGCGCTCCGGCTCGAACGGAATCCGACGGTTGCCGGCTTCCTTGGTGATCCAGGTGGCGACGGCTTGTTCTTCGATGGTCTGTGCGTGCATTGCAATGGCTTGGCGGGGAGGCGGCACGATGTCCGACGGGTCGGTCAACTCCGGCGCGCCGCAACCGGGCGCGCTGACACTGGCAGGAACGCTGGTGGGTGTTGCGGTACCGGTGGCGATCGCGGCAAGGGTGTCGTTGGTGGTCATGCGTCCTCCATGCGTAGGCACACGAACCCGGCTGGGGACGGGTTGCGGCCGGATCCGGACTCCCTGGATAGCGATGGCGGTGCGCGACGACCAGCACGCAAGACCCACGGTCTGCGGCGGCATCGCCTTCACCAGCCATCTCCTTCCCGGAGATTCCACGGCCGCCACCGCGCGGTGTGCTGTCGCGCAGTGGTCGGTGGCGAAACAACCGCGGCGCAACGAGACCACGCCGCCTGCTCCAGGCGACGCCCGGATGGCTGTGATCGTTCGTTGCTGCCGCCGCGGAGAGGCGTTTGATTGGCAACCTGCTGCAAATCATGCTCTCACTGGTCCGGACGCCTTGGGGCGACCAACCACCGACTCCCCCAAGATAGTGGGGTCCCCCGGAGGGGTCAACACCAAATGTAGGAAAATCCCGAAAACCCTTACAGCACAAAGCACTGTCTGACGAACGGTCGGCGCAAGGCTGCGAACCCGTCCAATTGGACTGCGCAGTCAAGGCCCAAACCGGCAATTTTGTCGATCAGTTGGGTCCGGTTGGGTTGGCTGCGACACCCATCGACACTGAAGCCGGTCACAGTTGTGCGATCCCTGCCTCAGGCGGCACCGCACGCCTGGGGGACCTGCCCTGACACCGGCAATGGGAGGAACTCGCTGCTGCCGACGTCGGGTCGAGGGTGCGGCGCCCTCACCGCTCGCGGGGCACGCCGTGAACTCGTCCCTGGGGGCTAGGTGGCGGCATCCATGCCGCCACACGGTCCCGCAATCGGCGAGGACACCGCACCAGAAAGATAGCTGGCCGCTTTGTTGAAAACCGTGCACACCGACCATCTCGACTGGTCCTTGTCCGCCCACCGTCGCGGGACCTTACGCGGCAGGGATGCCGCGTAAGAGCCTACATGGACGTACTTGCGGCGTGTCCCGCGGTGGTGGGCGGGCAAGGGCCCTGCAGCCAAGCCACAGATGGCCACAAAGGCGCTGAGTGGATGGCGTGACGCCTTGCGCGGCCTCAGATCTCGGTCGGGCCGATGTGGTGGCGCTTGCGGTAGCGGATCGACGACCACACCGAGGCGGCGATGAAGGCCACGCCGATCAGGCCGGTCAGCACTTCCGGCACGTGGTACACGGTGCCGACCAGCATGATGATCGCCAGCACGCCGATGGCGTAATGGGCGCCGTGCTCCAGGAACACGAACTCGTCCAGCGTGCCCTTGTGCACCAGATAGACCGTCATCGAACGCACGAACATCGCACCGATCGCCAGGCCCAGCATGATGATGACCACATCGCGGGTGATCGCGAACGCGCCGATCACCCCGTCGAACGAGAACGAGGCGTCCAGCACTTCCAGGTACAGGAAGGCGGCAATGCCCGAACGCTTGGCCGGGCCCATGCCGTCTTCGCTCTCTTCGGACTCGAACAAGGCATCCACGCTGCCGACCAGCAGGTACAGCAGGATGCCGCCCAGGCCCGCGAACAGCACGCTCTGGAAGATGGCCTCGGGCAGGAACAGCTTGGTGCACAGCAGCACCGTCACCGCCACGATCACCGACATCGCATCGGCCTTGCCCAGCTTGCCGACCAGCCGTTCCACCGGGCCGAGCCAGTGCAGCTTGCGCTCCTGGTCGAACAGGAAGTTCAGGAATACCAGCAACAGGAACATGCCACCGAAGGCGGCAATGGACGGGTAGTTGTCGGTCAGCACCTGGCTGTAGCGGTCCGGCTCCTTCAGCGCCATCTGCATCACCGGCACCAGGCCCATGCCGGTGGCCACTGACACGATCACGATCGGAAACACCAGGCGCATGCCGAACACCGCGATCAGGATGCCGACGGTGAGGAACAGTTTCTGCCAGAACGCGTTCATGTGCTTGAGCACACCGGCGTTGACCACCGCGTTGTCGAACGACAACGACACCTCCAGCACGCTCAGCACCAGGCACAGCCACAGCGCCTGCCAGATACCCATCGCGGAGGTATGACCCCACCAGGCAGCCAGGCCCAGGCAGATCGCTGTGACCAAAAACGACATTCTGAAATCGCGGAACATTGACACTCCCAGGCGGGCCGAGACGACAGCCGAAGCAACCGGCCAGGGTGAGGCCCGGCAGATCCGGCATGCGGTGGAGGATGGGGGACCGCGGCGTGACGCTAGGTCAGGCCGGGCGTGGCTCGCCCATTATAGGGAGTGTCACCGCCATCAGGGTCGCATCGTCCGGATCCGGGCGGACCCCGAAGCCCAGGCTCTGGCACATTGCCAGCATGGTGCGGTTCTCGCGCAGCACCTGGCCTTCGATCTGCTTCAGGCCCAGCCAGCGCGCGTACTCGATCATGATGCGCATCAGCTGCCAGCCGATGCCGTGGCCCTTGAGGTCGGAGCGGATCAGGATGCCGTATTCGCCGCGCTCGTAGTCGGCGTCGGCATGCAGCCGTACCGCGCCGAGCATGTCGCCGGTCTTGGGGTCGATGGCCACCAGCGCGATCGAGCGCGCGTAATCGAGCTGGGTCAGCCGCGCGATGAATTCGTGGCTGAAATGCTTGACCGACTGGAAGAAGCGCAGCCGCAGGTCTTCGTCGGTGACCCGTGCGAAGAACGCGCGGAACAGCGCGTCGTCCTCCGGGCGCACCGGGCGCACCAGCGCATGCGTGCCATCGCCCAGCCCGATCTGGCGCTCCCATTCCTTCGGATACGGGAAGATCGCAAAACGCGGATGGCCGCGGCCCTTGTGCAGCTTGCGCGCCGGCGCCACCGCCACGCGCGCGTCCAGCGCGATCACGCCATCGCGGTCGGCCAGCAGCGGGTTGATGTCCAGCTCGGTGATCTCGGGGATGTCGGCGGCCAGCTGCGCCAGCTTGACCAGCACCAGCGCCACCGCGCGCTCGTCGGCGGCCGGCACGTCGCGGTAGGCCTTGAGGATACGCGACACCCGGGTGCGCCCGATCAGCTCGTGGGCCAGGCGCAGATCCAGCGGCGGCAACGCCAGCTCGCGGTCGTTGATCACTTCCACAGCAGTGCCCCCGCGCCCGAACACGATCGCCGGGCCGAACACCGGGTCGTCGGCGATCCCGGCGATCAGTTCGCGCGCCTTGGGCCGCAGCACGGTGGGCTGCACGATCACTCCTTCGATCAGCGCATTGGGATGCGCGGCGCGCGCACGCGCCAGGATGCCGGTCGCCGCTTCGCGCACCGCCGCCACGCTGGACAGGTTCAGGCGCACGCCATCCACATCGGACTTGTGCGCGATGTCGCTGGACAGCACCTTCAAGGTCACCGTGCGGCCGACGGCCAGTAACGGGTCGGCCAGCAACGCGGCCTCGTTGGCGGTGGCGGCCACCTGAAGCGGCACGATCGGGATGCCGTAGGCGGCCAGCAGGCGGTTGGTGGCGACCGGGTCCAGCCAGCGCCGACCGGCGGCCAGGGCGTCGTCGACCACCGCCCGGGCGATGCCGGCATCCACCACGAAATCTTCCGGCAGGCTGGGCGGGGTCTCCATCAACGCCGCCTGCGCCTCGCGGTAGCGCACCAGGTGGGTGAAGCCGCGCACCGCGTCCGACTCGGTCGCATAGGTGGGCACGCGCGCGGCATTGAGCGCGGCGATTGCCGCATCGTCCTGGCCCAGCCATACGGCAAACACCGGCTTTTCGCGCTGGTAGCGGTTGCGTTGGTCCAGCGCGCGGGTCAGCGCCTTGGCCGCATCGGCCGAGGAGGTGAACGCGGTGGGCACGTTGACCACCAGCAGCGCGTCGTTCTCCGGATCGTCCAGCAGGGCTTCGATCGCCGCCGCATAACGCGGCCCGTCGGCATCGACGATGATGTCGACCGGATTGCTGCGCGACCAGCCCTGCGGCAGCGACTGATCCAGCCGCTCCAGGGTCTTGGCCGACAGCTCGGCCAGGGTGCCGCCGCGCAGCACCAGCTGGTCCACCGCCAGCTGCCCCACCCCGCCGCCGTTGCTGAGAATGGCCAGCCGCCGGCCGGGAAAACTGCCGAGCCGGCCCAGGGTTTCGGCGGCGGCGAACAATTCGTCCAGCGCGCCCACCCGCAGCAGGCCGGCACGTGCGAATGCCGCGCCGTACACCGCGTCCGAGCCGGCCAGCGCCTGCGCGTGGGTATCGGCATTGGGATTGATGCGGAACTGGCGCCCGGACTTGACCACCACCACCGGCTTGGCGCGCGCGGCGGCGCGTGCGGCCGACATGAACTTGCGCGCATCGCCGATGCGTTCGACATACAGCAGGATCGCGCGGGTACGGTAGTCGGTGGCGAAGTAGTCGAGCAGATCGCCGAAATCCACATCCAGCGTATCGCCCAGCGACACCACTGCCGAGAACCCGACCGAGCGCGCCACGCCCCATTCCACCAGCGCGGCGGCAATCGCGCTGGATTCGGAGATCAGCGCCAGGTCGCCGGCCTGCGGGCAATGCGCGGCGATGCTGGCATTGAGCCGCGCATGCGGAGCGATCACACCCAGGCAGTGCGGGCCGAGGATGCGCATGCCCTTGGCGCGCGCGGCTGCCTCCATGCGCGCGGCCGGCGAGCCGGGGCCGTTGCCCAGCCCGGCGGTGAGGATGATCGCCGCGGCCACCCCGCGCCGCGCCGCGATCGACACGATGCGCGGCACGATGCGCGCTGGCGCGGTGATCACCACCAGGTCCGGCACCCAGGGCAGATCGGTCAGCCGCGCCACCGTGCGCACGCCATCGATCTCGCTGTAGCGCGGGCTCACCCAGCCGATCTGCCCGGGAAACCCGGCCGCGCGCAGGTTGCGCACCACCGCCCGCCCGGCCGAGCGATCGCGCGGACTGCCGCCGACCACCGCCACGGTGGTGGGACGAAAGACCTGCTGCAGGTGGTAGGTACTCATCGTGCGGAAGAGAACAATGCCATCGCGCTACGGTACACGCACTGATGGATCCAGGCATCGGCGCGCTGTGCACCATGAGTGTGTCACGCTGGGGTCACCACCCCAACCGGGGGTGCAGAGGCATCGCTAGAGTCGGCGATGCGCCAGGCCGATGCACCTGATGCGCCAAGGACGCAGGCATTCACCCTTCCGGTCAGTCGAGACACGTCCGGCATGGATAGAGGCCTGGCGACTGCTCGCCAGGCCTCCAAGGCAACCGATTACAACAGCGTGCCACTCAAGATCGCCGCGGCAATGCTGAAATAGATCACCAGCCCGGTGACATCCACCAGCGTGGCCACGAACGGCGCCGAGGCGCTGGCCGGGTCGAAGCCGAGCCGTTGCAGCACGAACGGCAGCATCGAGCCGGACAGCGAGCCGAAGGTGACGATGCCGATCAGCGCCGCGCCGATGGTCAGCGCCACCATCTGCCAGTGCGGGCCGTAGTCGTACAAGCCGGCGGTCTGCCAGATGGTGATGCGCACGATCGCCAGGAGGCCCAGGATGGTGCCCAGGGTGAGCCCGGTCGGCAGCTCGCGCAGCGCCACCTTCCACCAGTCGCCCAGGCGCAGCTCGCGCAGTGCCAGCGAGCGGATCAGCAGCGAGGTGGCCTGCGAGCCGGAGTTGCCGCCCGAGCTCATGATCAGCGGAATGAACAGGGTCAGCACCACCGCCTTGGACAGCTCGTCCTCGAAGTGCTGCATCGCGCTGGCGGTGAGCATTTCGCCCAGGAACAGTACGCTCAGCCAACCGGCGCGCTTCTTGATCATCTGACCGAAGCCGATCTGCATGTAGGGCTTGTCCAGCGCTTCCATGCCGCCGAACTTGTGCACGTCCTCGGTGGATTCGGCGATCAATGCGTCCAGCACATCGTCCACGGTGACGATGCCGAGCACATGACCATGCGCATCCACCACCGGGATCGCCAGCAGGTCGTGGCGGCGGATCAGGCGGGCGACTTCTTCCTGGTCCAGTGCCGGATCCACCGTGACCGGCGGGTTGACCTGCGCCACCTCCAGGATCGGCGCCTCCGGCGCGCCGGTGATCAGCCGGCGCATGGTGACCACCTGGGTCAGCACGCGGCTGTGCGGGTCGAGCAGATAGATCGCATAGACCGTCTCGCGGCTGCGCTCCACCTCGCGGATGTGCTGCAGCGTACGGCCCACCGTCCAGTCGGCCGGCACCGCCACGAACTCGGTGGTCATCAACGCGCCGGCGGTATTGGGCGGGTAGCGCATCAACGCCTGGATCGACAGCCGCGCCTCGGCACTGAGCAGCCACAGCAGCGGCTGGCGCTGCTCGGCATCCAGGCCATGGAAGATGTCGGTGGCGCGGTCGTCGGCCATCTGCCCGAGCAGGGAGGCGGCCTGCTCGGCCGGCAGCAGCGCGACCAGCGCGCTGGCGGCGTGCAGCTCGGGTTGTTCGAGCAATTTCACCGCACGCGGCTGCGGCAGCGCGGCCAGCACCTGTGCGGCCTCGTCGCGGTCGAGGGTGTTGAGGTATTCCACCGCATCGGCCGTGTTGAAGTCGGCGATGGGTGCGATCAAGGCATCGACGCCTTGGGCAAGGCGCAGGGTTTCGTTGTACATGGTGGTTCGCCTGGTGACGACCGTCGTCGATGACAGCCGGCGAACCTGAGCCTCAGGCGCGCGCCAGCTGGGTCATCGACCCGGGTCTAGGGTGACTGTCGCTGGACATGAGTAAGGGCTCCGAAAGGTGCGTACCGGCCGGTGATCCGGGCGGCAGCGCGGCGCAGTCTGCGCGCCTGCGCCCGCTTGGTCAATGCCCTGCGCAGGCCATGCTCAGCGGGCGTCCAGGCGGAGCCACAACGCCGGGCCTGTCATGTCGACAAGCGACTGCATTGCACCCGACGACCGGCCGTGCGCGACCGACCAGGACCGTGGGTCATTGCCTGCAACGGCGGCTGCGTGCACGCGTGCAATGCGGAGCGACGTGGCGACATGCGGCTCAGTCATGCGGACGACCTGGCGCATTGCTGCCCGCGATGTGGTGCTGCCGGCTTGCATCACCGGACCAGAGCACACCGCCAATCCACACAGTTGCACGCAGCGCACGCCGATCCAGGCCAGCAGCCGACCGCGGGCGGCATAATGCGAACCTCAACGGAGAACGTGCATGCATAGCGGTGGTCTGGAACTGGCTCTGGTGCTGATGCTGGCCGCCATCGTGGCGGTGCCGGTGTTCAAGCGCTTCGGCCTGGGCGCGGTGCTGGCCTATCTGGTCGCCGGTGTGGTGCTCGGGCCCGATGGCGTGGGCGTGGTGCAGGATGCCGAGCGCATCAGCGGCGCGGCCGAAATCGGCGTGGTGATGCTGCTGTTCGTGATCGGCCTGGAGCTGTCGCCGGCGCGCCTGAAGGTGATGCGTCATTCGGTGTTCGGTGCCGGCGCCACCCAGGTGGTGGTGACCACGCTGATCCTGGGTGGCCTGCTGATGCTCGGCAAGCTGGGCTGGAAGAGCGCGTTGATCGTCGGCGTGGCGCTGGCGTTGTCGTCCACCGCAGTGGGCCTGCAACTGCTGGCCGAGCGCAAGGCGCTCAATAGCGACTACGGGCGCCTGGCGTTCGCCATCCTGCTGTTCCAGGATCTGATCGCCATTCCGTTGCTGGCGGCGATTCCGCTGCTCGGCGGCAGCAAGAACGCCACGCTGGCATGGCCGGACGTGGCCAAGGCGGTCGCGGCACTGGCGCTGGTGATCCTGTGCGGGCGCTTCGTGCTGCGCCATCTGTTCAACGTGGTGGCGCGCACGCGCATGCCGGAAGTGTTCACCGCCAGCGCCCTGCTGGTGGTGCTGGGCACCGCCTGGATCATGCAGGAAGCCGGATTGAGCGCCAGCCTGGGCGCCTTCATCGCCGGCGTGCTGCTGGCCGATTCGGAATTCCGCCATGAGCTCGAATCGCAGATCGAGCCGTTCGAAGGATTGCTGCTGGGGCTGTTCTTCATCTCGGTCGGCATGGGCATCGATCTGAACCGCGTGGTCGCCGAGCCAGGCCTGATCGCCGGCGGCGTGGCGATCCTGCTGGTGGTCAAGTTCTCGCTGCTGGTCGGCATCGGTAGCGTGGCGAAGTTGCCGCTGCGCAGTAGCCTGATGCTGGGCAGCGTGTTGTGGCTGGGTGGCGAATTCGCCTTCGTGGTGTTCAACGAGGCCGATCGGGTCGGCTTGCTCGAGCGCGCCAACCACGACCGGCTGGTGGCCGTCGTCGGCGTGTCGATGGCGCTGACCCCGCTGTTGCTGCTGGGCATGCAGCGCATCCTCAACGGGCCGCTGCGGCTGCATGCGCCCAAGTCCGACCGCCCGTTCGACACCATCGATGCGCAGACGCCCAAGGTGCTGGTCGCCGGCATGGGCCGCTTCGGTCAGGTGGTCGCGCGCCTGCTCACCGCGCGGCATGTGCCGTTCGTGGCCCTGGAACACAATCCGGACACCGTGGAAGATCTGCGCCGCTTCGGCAGCCAGCTGTACTACGGCGACCCCACGCGACCGGAACTGCTGCGCGCCGCCGGCGCCGACCGCATCAAGGTGTTCGTGATCGCGGTGGACGACCCGGACACCAACATCAAGACGGTGCGGCTGATCCGCCGCCTGTACCCGCAGGCCACGGTGCTGGCACGTGCACGCAATCGCCAGCACGCCTGGAAACTGATGGACCTGGGCGCCGAACCGTTCCGCGAGGTGTTCGCCTCCAGCCTGGAACTGAGCGAACGCGTGCTGACCTCGCTCGGCCTGGGCGAGGCGGTCGCCAAGGATCACGTCAAACGCTTCCGCCAGCACGACGAAGAGTTGCTGCATCGCCAGCACCTGGTCTACGACGACGAAGCCAAGGTGATCCAGACCTCGCGCGACGCACGCGCCGACCTGATGAATCTGTTCGAAGCCGACATCAAGGCCGATGTGGACGGCGAGCCCGCGCCTACCACACAGGATCGCTGAGCCCTTCGTAGGAGCGTGCCTGCGCGCGACCGGGCGTTACCGATAAAGCCCGTCGCGCGCAGGCACGCTCCTACGTGGATGTGGTGCATCGTTCGTCAGCGGTAACGGCGCCGTCGCTGCCTCGGCGACGACCTGCACGCGAGCGGCCGATTGCGTCCAAGTCATACGCCGATGTGATGACGAGCCCCCACCAACCACCCACCATGGTTGCGCCGTTCGTAGGAGCGTGCCTGCGCGCGACCCGGGCGTTACCGATAAAGCCCGTCGCGCGCAGGCACGCTCCTACGTGGATGTGGTGCATCGTTTGTCAGCGGTAGTGACGCAGTCGATGCCTTGGAAACGACCTGCACGCAAGCGGCCGATTGCGTCCAAGTCATACGCCGATGTGATGGCGAGCCCCCACCAACCACCCACAATCACTTCGCCCTTCGTAGGAGCGTGCCTGCGCGCGACCGGGCGTTACCGATAAAGCCCGTCGCGCGCAGGCACGCTCCTACGTGGAGCTGCGGCGGCTGCCTCCGTCAGCGGCGTGGCGCGCGCACCGCGGTCTTGCTGGCCGACTTCTTCGATGCGCTCTTGCCTGCGGCGGTTTTGCCGGCGGTCTTTGCGACCTTGCCGGTTGCGCGTTTGCCCGCGGCTTTCTTTGCCGCACTGCCCGGCGACGTAGCCGCATCCTGCGATGGTCTTGCTGCAGCCGCAGATGCGCGTTTGGCTGGCGCCTTGGTGACCTTTTCGGCTGCCGCCTTGGTGATCTTCCTGGCCGGCGCCTTGGCAGCCTTCTTGACCGTCTTTCCGGTGGCTTTCTTGATCGGCGTTGCAGCGCTGCTGCGCGCTTCCGGTGCGCGGCGCGGCGGTGGCTTGCGGCCGGGGGTGAGCGCGCGCCAGGCGTGTCCACCGTTCATCGCCAGCAAGGCGTCGGCGGCCGAGGGGCCGGCGCTGCCGGCGGCGTAATTGGGGAAATCGCTGGGCGGTTGCTTCCAGGCATCCAGGATCGGTTGCACGATGCGCCAGGCACCTTCCACCATTGCCGCATCCTGGAACAGGCCGGCCTCGCCGTTCATGCAGTCCTGCAGCAGGCGCTCGTAGCCCACCGTGTATTCCTTGGGGAACCAGTCGCGGTAGCGGAAGTCCATGCGCACCGGTGCCAGGCTGACCTGCGCGCCGGGGCGTTTGACGTCGAACTGCAGCGAGATGCCTTCGTCGGGCTGGATGTGCAGCACCAGCCAGTCGGGGCCGTAGCCGCCCACTTCGGTGCTGCGGAACGGCGCCAGCGGCGCAGGCTTGAAGCGGATCGCGATCTCGGTGGTGCGCTCGCGCAGACGCTTGCCGGTGCGCAGGTAGAACGGCACGCCGGCCCAGCGCCAGGTGTCGACCTGCAGCTTCATCGCCACGTAGGTTTCGGTTTCCGAATCGTCCGGCACGGTGTCTTCTTCGCGATAGCCGGGCACGGCGCTGCGGTTGACCGCACCGGAGGCGTACTGGCCACGCACCACGTCTTCGGGCTTGATCGGGCGCACCGCTTCGATCACTTCGGCGCGGCGGCGATGCATCGCTTCGGTGGTGAATGCGGCCGGCGGCTCCATCGCAATCATCGCCAGCAACTGGAACAGGTGATTGGGCACCATGTCGCGCAGGCAGCCGGTGGGGTCGTAGAAGCGCCCACGCCCTTCCACGCCGATGGTTTCGGCGGCGGTGATCTGCACATGATCGATGCGGTCGCGGTTCCACACCGGCTCGAACAGGCCATTGGCGAAACGGAACGCCAGGATGTTCTGCACGGTTTCCTTGCCGAGGAAATGGTCGATGCGGAACACCTGGTCCTCATGCAGCACCTTGGCGACGGTGGCGTTAAGCGCGACGGCGCTGGGCAGGTCGTGGCCGAAGGGTTTTTCCACGATCACCCGACGCCAGCCCTCGCCCTCGCGTTGCTTGACCAGCCCGGCTTCGCCCAGGTTGAGCAATACCGGCTCGAAGAAGCGCGCGGCGGTTGCCAGGTAAAACAGCACGTTGCCCTGGGTGCCGTAGCGCTTGTGCAGCTTCTCCAGCGCGCCACCCAGGGTTTGATAGGCGCCCAGGTCGGTGAAATCGCCGCGCAGATAATGCATGCGCTCGCGCAGCCACTCCCAGGTGTCGGTGTCGAATTCGTCGGTCTGGAATTCGGCATCGCGGCTGCTGAGCAGCTGGGTCATCGACTGGCCCATCATCGTGCGCCACGAACGCTCGCTGATATCGCCGTGATCCATGCCGACGATGGCGAACTGCTCGCCCAGCGCACCGGAGCGGCGCAGGTTGTACAGCGCCGGCATCACCAGGCGCTTGGTCAGATCGCCGCGTGCACCGAACACCACGATGATGCACGGCGGGGTGGTGGCTTGTTCGTTCATGGATGTGTTTCCTCTTTGCCCATGCGTCCGTGCAGGCGCAATGCCGCATTGACCAGAGCCACGTGGGAATACCCTTGCGGGAAGTTGCCAAGCATGCGTTTGCTGCGCGGGTCGTACTCTTCGGCGAGCAGGCCCACGTCGTTGCACAGCCCGAGCAGACGCTCGAGCAGGACGCGTGCCTGCTCGGTGCGCCCGAGCAGGGCGTAGTTTTCCACCAGCCAGAAGCTGCAGGCAAGAAAGGTGCCCTCGCCGGCCGGCAAGCCGTCGGCGCTGTCGTCGGCGCGATAGCGCTCAACCAATCCATCGATGGTCAGATCGCGTGCGATCGCATCGGCGGTTGCGGCGATGCGCGGATCATCGGCCGGCAGGAACCCCACGATCGGGATCAGCAACAACGCCGCATCCAGGCGATCGGAGCCGTAGCTCTGCACGAAGTGTCCGTCCGGGTGCACGCCTTTTTCCAGCACTTCGGCGCGGATGTCGTCGGCGATGCGGCCCCAGTGCGCGCGCTTGGCCGCATCGGCGTTGGTGATGCCATCGCGCGCGCCGCAGTCGAACGCCAGCCAGGCCATCACCTTGGAATGCACGAAATGACGGCGCTCGTCGCGGATTTCCCAGATGCCTTCGTCGGGCAGGCGCCACAGCGTTTCCAGCGTCTCCAGCACCTTTTCCAGCAACGATGCCGACGAGCCATCGTCATCGGACGGCGGCGCCACGCCCTTTTCGCGCGCGTAATGGAACGCGCCGATCAACTCGCCGTAGACGTCGAGCTGGAACTGGTCCACCGCGCCGTTGCCGATCCGCACTGGCCCGGAATTTTCATAGCCGGGCAGCCAGTGCGCCTCCCACTCCTGCAGGCGGCGCTCGCCGGCGATGCCGTAGAGCGCCTGCAACTGATCCGGCGAACCGGCGATGGCGCGTTGCACCCAGTCGCGAAAAGCTTCTGCTTCGTCGCGATAGCCGGCCTGCAGCAAGGCGATCAGGGTGAACACCGAATCGCGCAGCCAGCAGTAGCGGTAATCCCAGTTGCGGCTGCCGCCCAGATGCTCGGGCAGCGAGGCAGTCGGCGCGGCGACGATGCCGCCGGTGGGCAGATAGCTGAGCCCCTTCAGCACCACCAGCGAACGACGCACCTGCGCGGTCCAGGGGCCGACATCGGTGCAGCGCCGCGCCCAGCCATGCCAGAACGCGGTCGTGCGTTGCAGCGCCTGTTCTGGATCGATCGCCGTCGGCGTGGGCTGATGCGACAGGCCGTGGCTGAGCACAAACCAGGTGCTTTCGCCCTGCCGCAGCGTGAAGTCGGTTTCGGTGCCCATGTCCTCGCCGTGCAGCGCCTGCGGCGAGCGCAGCGCCAGCTGGTCGGGGCCGGCAATGGCGCGGATGCCACCGTCGATACGCGTCACCCATGGCACGGTGCGGCCATAGTTGAAGCGGAAGGTCAGGCGCATGTGCATCGGCACCTGGCCCTGCACGCAACGCACGATCCGCACCAGGTGCTGGTGGCCGTCGCCTTCATCGCTGGCGACCATGAAGTCGACCAGTTCCACCGTGCCGGTGTCGGTGTGCATGCGCGTGCACAACACCAGGCTGTCGTCTTCATAGGCACGTTCGCTGCGAAAGTCGCCGGCCGGCGACAACGCCCATTGCCCGTGCTGCTCATCGCCCAGCAGGGATGCGAAAAACGCATCGGAATCGAAACGTGGCAGACACAGCCAGTCGATGGTGCCGCGGTGGTCGACCAGGGCCGCGCTGTGGCAATTGCCCAGCATGGCGTGGTCCTCGATACGCACGCTCATCGTAGAGGCGCTTCCTTCGTGCGAGGGAGCGCCAAGTTTTGCATGCGCGGTGTCGGGATCAGGTTACGACTGCGCCGGCAGACGCAGCAGCGGTGGCACCGTGTGTTCCAGGCGACGGATCAGTGCCGGATCCATGTACGCGTAATCGTCGGGAATCTGCAGGCAGATCACCCGGCAATGGCGCAGATGCGCGGCGAAGCGTTTGCGCAGCAACTGCAGATGACGACGCTCCATCACCAGCACCAGCTGCGCTTCGTGCAACAGCTCCGGGGTGAGCTGTACCTCCGCATCGGCGGCCAGCCCGGCCGATTGCGTCTGCACGCCCGGCCAGTCGGCGAACACGCGCTCGGCGGTGGGGCTGCGCAGCCGGTTGCGGCTGCACACGAACAGCACCCGCAGCGGTGCGCCGGCGCGCTGGCTCAGCGGCCTTCGCGCAGGAAGCGCGCCATCGAGGACACCCCCGGCAAGGCGGGTTCGAACTGGCCGGCCACATCGATGAAGCCGCGCATGATCGCGATCTCGCGCGGGGTGCGGTTGAGCGCGTCGCGGCGGTCGGCATCGGCGCCGGCACGCAGCAGGCGCTGCACCAGCAACGGCAGGCCGTGCAGTGCGGCCAGGTGCAGCGGACCGAAACCGCGTTGATCGGCCACGTCCAGCGAGACGTCTTCGTCGAGCAGGCGTTCCACGCCGGCCAGCACCACCTGCTCGTCGCAGGCGGTGCCCGGTTCGGCGCGCGCGCCCAGCACCAGCAGCAAGGGGCTGACCCGGCCGCCGGCCAGGTAGTCCGGGTCGGCACCGGCCAGCAGCAAGGTATCCAGCAAGGCCAGCAGGCGGCTCTTGTCGCGCGCGGTGAAGCCGTACAGCGCGGCGCAATGCAGCGGCGCCAGGCCTTGATCGTCGTTGGCGTGCACATCGGCCGCCGCGGTGAGCAGGCGCGCCACGATATCCGGCAGGCCCAGCGCGCAGGCCAGCATCAGCACGGTGACGCCGCCGGGCAGGCGGTGCTCGATCTGCGCGCCGGCCTGCAGCAGCGCGGCCACGATCTCGGTCTGGCGCATGCTCACCGCCGCCGACAACGGCGTGGCGCCGCTATTGGCCGCGCGTTGCGGGTCGGCGCCGCGACCGAGCAAATGCGCCACCACGCCCAGATGGCCGCCACCGGCGGCACGCAGCAACGCGGTGCAGCCCTGGGCATCGATCGCATCGACCGGCAGGCCCAGATCGATCAGCCGACGCACCGCATCGGTGTCGCCGACCATTGCGGCGGCCGGCACATCCGCTTCGCGCAGGCTGCGCTGCGGCAGCGACCAGATGCGCCAGTCCAGCCAGTCGGCCAGGTCGCGGCGGCCGATCGACAGCGCCACCCCCAGCGGGGTCTGCCCGTCGGCAGCGCGCGCTTCCGGCGAGGCGCCCTGCTTGACCAGCAATTTCAGCGACGCCTCGCGCCCCAGCGCGGTAGCCAGATGCAGCGCGGTCATGCCGTGGCTGTCGCGTGCCTCGCGGTCCACGCCGTGTTCCAGCAGCCACTGCTGCAGGCGCAGCCAGCCCAGCCGCACCGCCAGCGACAACGGCGGATCGCCGGCGGCCGACGCGGCGAACGGGTCGGCGCCGCGTTCGAGCAGTTCCAGCGCGAACTGTTCCAGCCCACGCGATGCCGCATCGTGCTGCACGCAGGCGCTGAGCAGCCGCGTCAGGCCGCCGGCCCCGGCCGGCGACACGCCATGGCGCAGCAGCGCCTGCAGCGCCGGCATCGCCTCCACGCCCCGCGACAGCAGCGCAAACATCGGCACATCGCCGCAGGCATCGCGCACTTCGGCATCGGCCCCGTGGCGCAGCAGCCAGTCCACCGCATCGGCGTTCAAGGCCAGATGCGCGTCGTGCAGCAGGCCGCCGAGTTCTTCCGGGCCGCACAGGCGGGCCAGTGCGACCAGACCGTCGCGCTGGCCGAACTGCAGGCCTTCGCGCAGCAGCACCAGTGGCGGGCGATCGGGCAGTACCGTCACGCCGGGGCTCTCGCCGTGCGCGTCACTGACCGCCGCCGGCAAGGGATAGCCGGGATCGAGCAACTGCACGATCGCCCAGCGCCCGGCTTCGGCGGCCACATCCACCGCGCGACGGCCGTGCGCGTCGGCGCTGTCGGCCGGCACCTGCAGCTCGAGCAGGCGCCGGATCAGCGCCGGCGACACGCTGTCGGCCGCGCAGGCCAGCATCACCGCATTGCGACCTTCGCCGTCGGTGGCCAGCACATCGGCCTTGCGTGCGACCAGGCGTTCGAGCACGCCGCTGCGCGCCTGCCGCGCCGCATCCAGCCACGGCGTGCGGCCGAGCAGGTCGCGCGCTTCCAGGTTGGCGCCGGCCGCCAGTAGCGCCTCGACGATGTCGCCGTGTCCGGCCAACGCCGCTTCGTGCAGGGCGCTGCGGCGCTGGCGGTCGCGCGCATCCACGCGCGCCTTGTGCTTGAGCAGCAGCTGCACGCCGGCCGGGTCGTCTTCCTCGGTGCCGGCCGCGGCCAGCAGCACCGGTGCGCCACCTTCCGGTTCGGAGTGCGCGCCGCGTTCCAGCAGGAACTTGGCCAGCCGCCAGTTGCCGACCTGGCAGGCCATCGCCAGCGGCGAGTGGCCTTCGTTGTTGAGCGCATCGAGCTCGGCGGCGGCATCGCGCAGCAGCGCGGCCACGCCCGGGTCGGAACTGCGCACCGCGTGGTGTAGCGGCGTGTTGCCGTCGTTGTCGCTGGCGCGCGGGTCGGCCCCGTTGGCCAGCAGCGTCATCACCGCGTCCGGGCGGCCGTGCCAGCTGTCGCGGGTGGCGGCCAGCAACGGGGTCATGCCGCGATGCGGCTGGTTGACGTCGACGCGGCGCACGATCAGCTCGCGCAGCAGGCGCAGATCCGGCAGCACCGCGGCCAGCGCGGGCAGGCTGCGTTGGTCGCGCCACTCCGGCAGCGGCATCGCCTGCGGGTCGGCCCCGGCGTCGAGCAACTGCAGCGCGCGGTCCACGCGTCCGCTGCGCGCGGCCTCGAACAGTTCGGGCACCAGTTGGTGCTGGGCCACCGGCTCCAGCGGACGCGGCTCGGCCGCCGCTTCGGAAAAGAAATCGGCCGCCTGCAGGGCCGCCGGGGCATCGCTGCGCGCCGGGGCGGCCGTGCGTTGCAACAGCAGGTGGGCAGCGGGCAGCAGCACGCTGGCCGCGATCGCCAGACTCCAGCGCAGGCTGCTCGACAACCAGCCCGGCCAGGCCAGCGCCACCACCAGCGTGCACATCGCCAGCACCAGGGCAGCGGCCAGCAGGCCGCGCCAGGCGTGCAACTCCTGCGTTGCCAGCGCATGCCAGCGCGGGGCCAGGGCGCCGCCATCGCGTTCGACCTCGCCCCACAGCGGCCAGGTCCGCCACAACCCGAGCAACGCGGCGCTGACCGCCACACTCAAGGCCAATGCGGCGGCCAGGCTGCCGCTGTCGCGCAGGGCGGTCAGCGGCCAGCTGATCAGCGCGGCCAGTGCCAGCAGGCCCACACCCCAGATCGTCAGCAGCGGCGGCAAGGCCTGCGCGACCGCACGCGGCCGGCTGGGCAATGCGCGGCTACCGCGCGCCCACGACACCGCCAGCGCGAACGCCGGCTGCGCCAGCCACAGCGTCACCGCGGCGACACCGCCACCGATGCCACCCAGCAACGACAACGCCACGCCGGCCAGGCCGGCCAGCGCTGCGGCCCGCAAGCGTGCGGCCCGTGCGGCCTCAGTCATAGTCGCACTCGCCCGCCAGCACCACCGTCTTGGGCAGTTGCAGATAGAAGCCGTGCCTGGCGAGCGCTTCGCGCACCGTGGCCACGTCGGCCTGCGCCAGACGGCGCTCCGGCGTCAACGCCACCTCCAGCACGAACGCGAACGGCGCCAGCTGCGCGTGCACGGCGGCGGGAAGACCGGAGAAGTCGTCGCGCGTGGCGAGATAGACGAAGGTGTCCTGCTTGCGTTGGCTTTTATAGACGTAGGCGTGCATGCGCGCGTGGTCGCGCTCGATCGGCAAGTGTGTCGCAGGATTGTGTCCCAATTGCGCCGATGGCGAAAGCGCGGCAACGCGCGAAAACTCCAGCCCCGTCAGCGACATGACCGGCACGTTCAGTTGCGCCATCGACGGGAGGCGCACCCGCCATCGATATACTGAGCCCACTTCTTGCCAGCCAGACCACCGTGAGCCAAGCGCAGCATTCGTCCCAGATGGCCCCGGTCGCCGTCACCGCTTTTACATCCACCACCGCGCTCGGCGCCGGGCTCGATGCCCAGGCCGCCGCCCTGACTGCTCGCCGCAGCGGCATGCGTCGCAACGATTTCGGCCCGCAGCCGCTGCCGTGCTGGATCGGCCGCGTCGACGGCGTGGAAGACGTCGTGTTGCCGGAGGCCCTGCAAGGCTGGGACTGCCGCAACAATCGCCTGGCCTGGCTGGCCCTGCAGCAGGACGGCATGGCCGAGGCGGTGCAGGCCGCCGCGCAGCGCTACGGCGCCGAGCGCGTGGCGGTGATCATCGGCACCTCCACCTCCAGCATCGGCGCCAGTGAAGAGGCCTACACGCGGCTGGTCGAAGACGCCGACGGCGCGCGCTTCCCCGACGACCTGGATCGCCCGATCGTGCACACCCCGCACTCGCTGGGCGACTTCGTGCAGCACGCCACCGGCCTGCGCGGCCCGAGCGTGACCGTGGCCACCGCCTGTTCGTCCAGCGCCAAGGTGTTTGCCCAGGCCGCGCGCCTGATCGACGCCGGGGTGGTGGATGCCGCCCTGGTCGGCGGCGTGGATACCTTGTGCGGCAGCGTGCTGTTCGGCTTCAACTCGCTGCAGGTGGTGGCGCCGGAGCTGTGCCAGCCGTTCGATGCGCGCCGGGTCGGCCTGAGCCTGGGCGAGGCCGGCGGCTTTGCCATGCTCGAACGCACCGCCGCCGCGCCGGACGCAACGCTGTGGCTGTACGGCTATGGCGAATCCAGCGATGCGCACCATATGTCCGCCCCGCATCCGCAGGGCCTGGGCGCGCAGCTGGCGATGCGCGGCGCGCTCGAACGCGCCGGTCTGGAGCCGGCCGCGGTGGGCTACCTGAACCTGCACGGCACTGCCACCCCGGCCAACGACAGCGTCGAAGCCGCCGCGGTGGCGGCGATCTTCCCGGCCACCCTGCACGCCAGCTCGACCAAGGCCTGGACCGGCCACACCCTGGGCGCAGCCGGCATCGTCGAGTCGGTGATCGCGCTGCTGGCGCTGCGCGACGGCGTGCTGCCGGGCACGCTCAACAGCGAAGTGCCCGACCCCGCCTGCGGCCCGCAGATCCGTTTCGACAATGCCCATTCCAAGATCGATTACGCAATGAACAACTCCTTCGGTTTTGGCGGCAACAACTGCTCGCTGCTGTTCGGGCAGGCCCGCTGATGCTGGCTGCCACCATCGAGGGGATCGGCTTCTGGACCCAGGGCCTGCCGAGCTGGGACGCCGCTGCGGCGTTCGTGCGCGGCGGCGCGCTGCAGGACACCGGCGCGCGCCCGGCGCCGCAGCTGCTGGCCGCCAACGAGCGCCGTCGCGCACCGGACACGGTGGCGGTCTCGCTGGAGGCCGCGCTGGCCGCCTGCACCGCCGCCGGCCGCGAGCCGGCCAGCCTGCCGTCGATCTTCACTTCCACGTACGGCGACCTGGCCATCTCCGACTACATGTGCACCACCCTGGCCAGCGACCCCACGGCGATCTCGCCGACCAAGTTTCACAACTCGGTGCACAACGCCGCGGCCGGCTACTGGACCATCGGCGCCGGGGCGATGACCCCGGCCACCGCGATCAGCGCCAGCCTGGGCAGCTTCGCGCAGGGCTTGCTGGAGGCGCTGGTCCAACGTGCCGCCGGCATGGACGCAGTGCTGCTGGCCGGCTACGACGCCCGCTCGGTCGGGCCGCTGGGTCGGGTCGCCCCCAGCCAGGGGCTGCTCGGTGGCGCGCTGGTGCTAGGTGCGCCCGGCCAGGCCGGCAAGCCGCAGTTGCGGGCGTGGCTGGACGACGGCACGCCGACGACGGGCGCCGGCCCGCTGGCGCGGCATGTCGCCGCCAATGCGATGGCGCCGATGCTGCCGTTGTTCGACCTGATCGCCACTGGCGGCGAACGCGTGGCGCTGTACGCCGGCCCGGGCCGGGTGTTGCGCGTGGAGCTCCAGCAGTGAGCCGGCAGCCACTGACCCGCGAGGACACCGCGATCCTGGTGCCGGCGCTGAACGAATCGCTGCGCATCCGTGAAGTGGTCAACGATGCGCTGACCTATTGTTCCAACGTGATCGTGATCGACGACGGCTCCGATGACGGCACTGCCGACTGCATCGCCGGCCTGCCGATCACCTTGATCCGGCACCCGCAGCGCAAGGGCAAGGGCGCCGCGTTGCGCAGCGGGTTTGCGCAGGCGCAGCGGATGGGCATGCGCGCGGTGATGACCATGGACGGCGACGGCCAGCACAAGGCCGCCGATTTCCCGCGCCTGTTGGCGGCGGCCAACCGTCACCCCGGCTGCGTCATCGTCGGCGCCCGCATGCGCAAGCGCGCCACCCAGCCCACCATCCGCCGCATCGGCAACGATTTCGGCGACTGGGGCATCGCCTGGGCCTGCGGCTTCCAGCTGGTCGACAGCCAGAGCGGCCAGCGCCTGTATCCGGCCTCGGTGTTCACCCTGCCCGACGTGCCCGGCGAAGGCTTCGTGTTCGAAGCGCAACTGCTGATTTCCGCCGCACGCCAGGCCGGCGCGCGCGTGGTCGCGGTGCCGATCGAAACCCGCTACGCCGGCACCTCGCCGGGCGCGTTCCGCAAGAGCCATTTCCGCCTGGTACGCGATCTGTGGGAAATCACCTCGCATGTGGTGGTCCAGGCCTGGAGCTACGGGCATATCTGGCGCGAGTACCGCCGCGTGCGCGCCAACCCGGTGCTGATCGACGACGCTGACGGCGAATTTGCTACTGTGCCGGCGGTTACCAAGAGCAAGCCATCCCCATGAATGCACAGCGTGCCGATGTCGTTATCACCGGTGGTGGCCTGGCCGGCCTGAGTCTGGCCCTGCAGCTGCGCCAACGCGACCCCGAACTGGCGATCACTGTGCTGGAGCGCCGTGCGCACCCGGTGCGCGAGGCGGCGTTCAAGGTGGGCGAGTCCACGGTGGAGATCGGCGCGCACTACTTCGCCGAGGTCTTGGGCCTGCGCGAGCATCTGGAGACCGAGCAGATCCGCAAGTTCGGGTTCCGCTTCTTCTTCTCCGACAAGCGCGAGGACATCGACCGCTGCACCGAGCTGGGCGTGAGCCGGATCCTGCCGACGCCGTCGTGGCAGATCGACCGTGGCCGCTTCGAAAATTTCCTCGGCGAGCGCGCCCGCGCGCAGGGCATCACGTTTGTCGACAACTGCAGCGTCAAGGGCGTGGACCTTTCCGATGACCAGGCCGACCACGCCGTGCGCTACGAGCGCGCCGGCGAGGCCGGCACGCTGAGCGCCCGCTGGGTGGTGGATGCCAGCGGCCGCGCCGGCCTGCTCAAGCGCAAGCTCGGCCTGGCGCAGGACAATGCACACGACGCCAATGCGGTGTGGTGGCGTGTGGAAGGCCTGATCGACCCCAATGGCTGGTCGCAGGACAGCAACTGGCTGCAGCGCTGCACGCCGCCGGACCGCTGGCGCTCGACCAACCACATGTGCGGGCCGGGCTACTGGTTCTGGCTGATTCCGCTATCGTCCGGCGCGCATTCGCTGGGCATCGTCTGCGATGCAACGATGCACCCGCTGGACACGATGAACACCCACGACAAGGCGATGACCTGGCTGCGCACGCATCAGCCGCAGGTCGCCGCCACACTCGACAAGGCCGACTACCGGCTGCAGGACTTCCTGTTCCTGCGTAACTTCTCCTATGGCTGCAAGCAGGTGTTCTCGCCGCAGCGCTGGGCGCTGACCGGCGAGGCGGGCTTGTTCCTGGACCCGTTCTATTCGCCCGGCAGCGACTTCATTGCGATTTCCAATACCTACATCTGCGAACTGATCGGCCGCGACCGCGCCGGCAGATCGCTCAGCCCGTATGTGGAGCTGTATCAGCAGCTGTATTTCTCGTTCTACGAAAACACCCTGACCCTGTACCAGGATCAGTACGCGCTGTTCGGCGACGCGCAGGTGATGCCGGTCAAGGTGATCTGGGACTACACCTACTACTGGTCGCTGCTGGCGCCGCTGTTCTGCAGCGGACGCATCGCCGACCTCAGCCTGCTCTCGCGCATGAAGTCCGATTTCTTCTATGCGCGCGACATGAATCTGGCCATGCAGCGTGTGCTGCACGACTGGGGCCAGCACAACACTGCACAAGGCCTGGCCACCGACGATGGGCGCCTGCTCGATCAATATCTGATCGGCTGGTTCAACGAACTCAATGGCGCCTTGAACGACACCCTCGACGACGATGCCTTTGCCGCACGCATCCACAGCAACGTCGCGCAGATGGCGGTGCTGGCACGCGAGATCCTGCAGCAGGCACGCCAGCGCCATGCCGCACTGCCGGACCACGGGCTGGACGCCTTGACCGCCAACGCCATCGGCGAGCCGATCCTCACCGCCGCCTGGTACGCCGACGCGGCGTGAGTTTGAGGACCGCGCCGGCAACGGCGCGTGCGTTTCTGCAGTCAGACCTAGCTCCTATACTTCGGGCATCCGCACTCACAGGAGGTGAGCCATGTATCGAAGTCTGTTCTATCCGCTTGTCCTGGCAATCGCCGGCGTTATCAGTGCGCAGGCTGTGGCGCAAAACATCGTGCAGTACGTCCCCGAACCGCTGCTGATGAATGGTAGCGACCTGGTTCCTGTGTGTCGGCGTGCCGCTGAAACCCATTACCTTGCACAAGGTGCCAGCATCTACAACTGGACGGCGTCGTATCACGATCGCGGCGATGGCCTGTATGTCGACGGCCGCCTGCGTGCCAATGGCAATACCGTGTCGGTACATTGCAGCGCCGCGCGCGGTGCGCACGAGCGCGATCTGGTCATGAGGATCGACGAGACCGGTGGCTAATTCGGTATGCACTGCTGTCGATGTGCAGCGCAGTGTTCGGATGAAACTGAGCTGATCCCAGACCGCACCTCATCGAAGGGCCGCGCAGCGTGCATTGCTTGCACCATGCACACCGACCATCTCGACTGGTCCTTGCCCGCCCACCGTCGCGGGACCTTACGCGGCATGGATGCCGCGTAAGAGCTTACAAGGACGTACTTGCAGCGTGTCCTGCGATGGTGGGCGGGCAAGGACCCCGCAGCAAACCAGCAGATCAGCCGCCCTCAGCCCATCCCACCATTGATGCCGATGACCTGGCCGTTGATGTAGCCGGCTGACTCCGAACACAGAAACGCCACCAACGCGGCCACTTCGTCGGGCTTGCCGACCCGGCCGGCCGGTACCAGTTGCTTGATCACTTCCGGCGCGAAGCTTGCGCCGACCATCTCGCTTTCGATCACGCCTGGCGCGACCACGTTGACGGCGATGCCGCGGCTGGCCATCTCGCGCGACAGCGATTTGCTGGCGCCGTGCAAGGCGGCCTTGGCCGCGGCATAGTTGGTCTGCCCGCGATTGCCCAGCACCGCCGCCACCGACGACACGCTGACGATGCGGCCCCAGCGCGTACGCGCCATCGGCAGCAGCAGCGGCTGGGTGACATTGAAGAACCCGTGCAGCGATACGTCGATGACCCGATGCCACTGTTCGGCGTTCATGCCCGCCATCGGCGCATCGTCGTGGATGCCGGCGTTGTTGACCACGATCTGGATCGGGCCGCCCTCCAGCAGGCCTGCCAGCGCCACCGCACTGGCCTGCGCATCGGCCACATCGAACGCCACCGCCTCGGCGCTGCCGCCGTCGGCCACGATCGCTGCGACCACGTCATCGGCGCGGGCGATATTGCGATTGGCATGCACGATCACATGGCGCCCCTGCGCGGCCAGCTGACGGCAGATCGCACCACCAAGATCGCCGCTGCCGCCGGTGACGAGTGCGCGGCGCTGTGGAATGGAAGTGCTCATGGAAGCCTCGATGAAAGCCGCAGACACGACGGCGGAAAGAGCCTCATCCTAACGACTCGCAGCAGGCGCAGGAATAGATCCAGCATTGATCGCCTACATCTTGTAGGAGCGCGCTTGCGCGCGATGCGGCGTCAGCGGTAAGGCCATCGCGCGCAAGCGCGCTCCTACGGGGCTTGGGTGGCCTGCGCGGCGCCCAACATCACCGTGGCGCGCCCTTCGGCGAGCAACTGGTCGCCGTGGCTCAGGCGAAAACTGTATTGCTGGCTGTCCTCGCCCTGCAGCAACACCTGCGCTTCGCAGACGATCGCATCGGGCAGGTCGTCCAGATACGCGACGTGCAAGTCCACCGCACGCAGCGCCACCAGCATGCCCGGGCGCACCGGCTTGCCCGATTCCCGGCCGAGCAAGCCGCCATGCACAGCCATGGCTTGTGCGCCGTATTCGCATAGATGCAACGCACGCAGGCGGCCATTGCAACGCAGCGGATGCGTGTCGCTGCGATGGGCATCGCTGCGCAACACAATGCGCTGCGCATCCCATTCCAGCACTGCTTCCCACAGGCACATGCTGCCCTGGTGTGGAATCAGCGCGGCAATTGCCTCACGTCCCTGCATGTGCATCTCCGTGTCTTACGCGCTCCAGCGCCGGCTCGCGCGACACCAGCAAGGCGAGGATGAAATTGAACAATACCCCCAGCGCCACCGTGCTACCGATCGCACGCAACACCGGGATGCTGGAGGCAGCCAGTAGCGCGAACACCAGCAGCGTCATCAGGCTGCACACGATCAGCGCATGCAGCGTGCGCAGCTGGTCGGCGTGATCGTCGCCGGCATGGTCGAAGAACAATGCGTAATCCAGGCCCAGGCCTGCCGCCAGGATCAGCGCGATCAGATGGAACAGGTTGAGCTCCACCCCCATGCCGCGCAGGATCGCCAGGATCAGCACCGTGGTCAGCGCCATCGGCAGCAATACGCGCACGATCCGGCGCGGGCTGCGCAACGCGATCGCCACCGTCACCGCCAGCAACAGCGCGGCCAGTACCAGCGCGCCGAGCACACGTCCGCGATACGCGGCCACCAGGGACTCTGACGCGTCCTTCAGATCCAGCAACTGCGCGCCGCTGCCTTTCACGGCGGCAGCCAGTACCGACGGATCGCGCAGGCCGGTCAACGACACCAACGCAGTGCTGCGATCGCCGCGACCCAGCAGCAGTCCGCCGACCGACGTTGCCAGCGGCGAGCCGGCCAGGTCCTTCGGCAACAGCGGGGCGGCGCGCTTGGCAGCGTCCAGGTCCTGCAGGAACGGCGCGAACGCATCGCTGCGAAACGGTGTGGCGGCCACCGCACTGTCGGTCAATGCGCGCGCTTGCGCAGCATCCGGCAAGGC
The DNA here is from genome assembly GCF_040202385.2 of Xanthomonas sp. WHRI 6108. NCBI lineage: Bacteria > Pseudomonadati > Pseudomonadota > Gammaproteobacteria > Lysobacterales > Lysobacteraceae > Xanthomonas > Xanthomonas sp. WHRI 6108. The sequence goes on from NZ_CP168198.1 coordinate 4,460,847, forward strand.
AGCCTGACGCGCATGCTGGGTCTTGATGCTGGGCAGATAGCGCGCGGCCATGTCGTAACCGGTCAATGCGCCGGCGCGCACCAGGGCATCCAGGCGCGGGCGCAACTGCTCGCTGGCCTGCAGCGCGGCCTCGTCGTTGGCGGCAGGCAGCGCGAGCACGTAACGCACGTCGGGGGCACCCAGTTCCTGGCGCAGATGCGTGTCCTGCGCCAACGCCTTGGGCGGCACCGGGGTCAATTTCGACAGATCGTTCTGCCAGAACTGCCCCGGCGCGAACGCGATCACCGCAATGCCGACCAGCGCAATCAGCGCCAGGCTGATGCGCGGCCGTGGCAGGCGCGCGATGCCGCGCCACAGCGCGGCGAGCATGCGTGAATCGGCGTAGTCGCGCGGTGCCGGGTCGATCAACGACGGCAACAGCCACCGCGTGGTGATCGCGGCGGTCGCCAGCCCGGCGATGGTGAACACCGCCAGCTGCCGCAAGCCGTCCACACCGGAAAACAGGAAGGTCACATAGGCAATGCAGGTGGACACCACGCCGGTGGCCAGCGTCGGCCATAGATGACGCGCGTTGTCGCGTGGATCCAGACCCGGGCGCTGATGACTGAACAGGTGGATCGGGTAATCCTGCACCACGCCGATCAGGGTAAAGCCGAAGGCCACGGTGATGCCATGCACGCCATCGAACAGCAGGGCCACCGCAGCCAGACCGGCCAGGCCGGCGCTGGCCAATGGCAGCACGCCGAGCACCGGAATCTTCCAGCTGCGATAGGCGACCAGCAGCAACAACACCAGTCCCACCGTATCCAGCGTCCCGATCCATTGCGCCTCGCCCTGCGTGCGCGCGGTGATTTCCACGGCGAATGCACCGGGGCCGGTCAAGGTAAGCCGGGTCGTGCTGCCCTTGCTGACCTTGGCGAAGGCCGCCTGCACCGCGTCGTAGGCCAGTTGCTGACCGGTGGGATCGAAGCCGGCTGCGCGCGTCTGCACGACCAGCAAGGCCGAGGTACCGGCACGGTCGAACCACACCGCGTTGCGCGTCTGCGGCGCCGCGGCCGGCTGCAGGGTTTCGGCCAGATGCAGCACTTCCAGCGTGGGGTCGCGCGGCAGCAACGGCTCCACCAGCGCCGCCGCCGGCGACCCCAGATCCTGCACGCGCGACTGCAACGCCGCTTGCAGGGTGTGCGCATCCAGCGGCGTGGTGTCGAAGCTGTCGCTGAGCAGATAGCGATACGGCAGCAGGCGCTCGGGGATCGCATCCAGCCCCGCAGTGCCGCCATTGCCGACCAGCTCGAACAGCTGCGGTTGTGCGGCCAGGGCCTGCTGCAGTGCCTGCGACTGCGCGGCCAGCGTGGCCGGGTCGCTGTTGGACAACGCCATCAGCAACAGGCGCGAGCCGGGGCCTTCGCCCAGTTCTTCGATCAGCAGTTTTTGCGCCGGCGTGCGCGGGGCGGGCATGAATTTGCGCAGATCACCGGTGACCTTGAGCGTCTCGCTCAACCAGAACCCGGCCACCGCCAGTAACGCCAGCCACAGCAGCGCCAGGCCGATGCGGCGGTTTGCGTTCAACTTAAACGCCATGCGCAAGCCTCGCTATGCCAGCGGAACGTCCACCGGCCGCGCGCGCGGCATCGGGCTGTGCGGGCGCCTTTGCGTTGCTGCGGGCGGGCATGAATTTGCGCAGATCGCCGGTGACCTTGAGCGTCTCGCTCAACCAGAACCCGGCCACCGCCAGCAACACCAGCCACAGTAGCGCCAGGCCGATGCGGCGGTTTGCGTTCAACTTAAACGCCATGCGCAAGCCTCGCTGGGCCAGCGGAACGTCCACCGGCCGCGCGCGCGGCATGGGATCGTGCGAGCGGCTTGCTTGCGCCGTGGGCGCCGCGTCACGCGCCCGATCCGTGGCATAGCGTGGTCAGCGCGGCCGCATCGGTCACGCTTGCGGCCGCGCGCGCCGCACCGGCCAGCAGCGTGCGTTGCACGTCGCCCTTGGCCGGCTGGCTCTCGATGCAGCGCAACTCGTCATTGCGCCCGTACAGCCGCAACTCGCGCACCTGCTTGGCCACGGCAGCGTCCTTGGGCTGCAGCGTCAGTTGCCAGGCCTGCGGCTGGCCCTGCCCGCTGATGCGGTAGTGCTGCTCCAGCAGCGCACGGTCGCCGGCCAGCAACGCGCCGAAGCCGGACTTCAGGCCGGCCAGCTCGGGCACCCGGCTCAGCGAAAAACGCCGCGGCGATTTGCCTTCGCGTTCCAGCACGCCCTCGTCGCCCTGCAACGTGGTGGTCTCGCGATACGGCGCGCTGACCTCGCGCACCAGGGTTTGCGCGTCCGGGCGACGGTAATGGCCCTGCACGCGCAGCGGCGTCTTCAGCAGCGCCGAGCCACGCAGTTCGACGAACTCGGTACTGACCGGTGCAGGGCGTGCCAGGCGCTGCAGCACCTGGCCGACGTCCAGCGTCTCAGGCGGTGCGGCGCATAGCGGTGCGGCGCTGAACAGCAGTATCAGCATCCACGGCAGGGTGCGGCACATCGGCATGGTGGGTGTTCCAGAAATCGTAGAAGTTGAACCAGTTGTACGGCGCATAGCGTGTGTAATGTTCCAGCCTGGCCGCGTAATCGCGCATGAGTACCGCCAGCACCGGTGCGCGCTGGCGACGCGGCACGTCCAGGCCCTCGCTGAAGGTCTCGAACGCCAGCTCGTAATGATTGCCGCCGCGGTACAGGCCGAACGCCAGCACCACCGGCACCTTCAGCGCTGCGGCGATCAGCCACGGCGAGGTCGGGAACATCGCGTTGCGGCCGAGGAACGTCGCCGGCAACGCCGGGTCGCCCTCGCGCGGGCGATCGATCAGCAGCGCCACCAGCGCACCGGCGTCGGTGGCGTCCTTGATCGCCATGACGATCGAGGTGGCGTCCATGCCGGCGTCGATGATGTTGGCGGCCAGCTGCGGATTCAGCGCGCCCAGCAGCTCGGTCATGGCGCGGTTGTGGGCCTTGTCCAGCACCACCTTGACCTGCACGTCCGGCCGCTCGGTGGCCAGCACGCGCAGCGCATCGAAGCTGCCCAGGTGCGAGCCGAAGATCAGCACGCCGCGGCCGCGATCCATCTGCGCATGCAGCTGGTCCAGCCCGGTGATGTCGACCCGGAAGCGCTGCATCTGCCCACACAGCATGTACACGCGGTCCAGAATCGTCGAAGCGAAGGTGTGGATATGCCGCGCCACATCGCGCAGCGTGGCCGGGTGCTCCAGCACGCGCGTCAGATAGGCACGCGAGGCGCTGCGCTCGGGCGCACGCACCAGCAGGAAGTACAGCGTGATCGGGTACAGCAGCGCGCGTCCCACCGCACGCCCGGCATGCTGGGCGATGCCGCGGATCAGCCACAGCGCGAAACGTCCGCCGCCTTCCGGGCGTTGCTTCCACTGACTGCTCATTGCGCCGCCTCCGCCACCAGTTCGCCGCTGACCAGCAGCTCGTCGGCGCGCTGCACGCGAAAGCGCCAGCGTGGGCCGGCGCCGTCCAGCATGACCGATGCCGTCTGCCCGGGCAGCAACGGCTGCACGAACTTCACCTGCGGCAGGCGTGCCGCCGCGCGTGGGCCATGTGCGGCCTCCACTGCCTGCAGCACATGGTCGAGCACGACCACGCCAGGCACCACGGGGCGCCCCGGAAAGTGCCCGGGCAGGCAGGGATGATCATGCGGCACGACGAAATCCATAAGCGGGCAACTCAAATCCTGGGTTGGAGCATCGCAGCCACGGCGTCATGTGCCTGCTTGGTCAATTGCTGGCGGTCCGGCGCATCCGGCCCGGTCACCGGGATCGGATCGCCGATACGTACCCGGATGATGCCCGGGCGCACCCTGAACACACCCTCCACCGGCAGCACCTTGCCGCAGCCATCCACTGCCACCGGCACCACCGGCACACCAGCATCGATAGCGGCCTGCAACAGCCCGGCCTTGAACGGCAATAATGCGCCGCTGCGGCTACGGGTGCCTTCGGGAAACAGACACAACTGCTTACCCTCGCGCAGCAGCGCGGCGGCCTGCCGGCGCACCATCGCCCCGGCACGCCGGCTGTCGCGGTCCAGGAACAGCATGCCGGTGGCCCGTGCATACCAGTTCACGAACGGCACCTTGAGCATTTCGTCCTTGAGCAGGAACCGCAGCGGCACCGGCAAGGCGTAGAACAACGCACAGATATCGATGATGGACTGGTGGTTGCTGACGAACAGGTAGTTCCTGGACCAGTCCACGCGCTCGCGGCCTTCCACGATCACCGTGGCGCCGGCACCGCGAAACAGCACCGGCGACCACATCCACGCGCCCATACGCAGCAGGCGGTCGGTGTCGCGCGTGATCGCCAGCAACGCCAGGCCATAGGCGATTCCGCCCGCGGTAAACGTCAGCGTGAAGGCCAGTTGCAGCAGATTGAACACGGCCCACGCCAGGCGCGACGGCATCCTTGCCAGCGGCATCTTTGTCTTGTCCCCGAAAATGTGCACGTACGTCGCTGCCCCTGGCCACGCACTCAGCGCAGCAGATCGCGCCAGAATTCCGGCCCGAGCCGCGCCATCTGGCGCAAGAAGTCTGGCAGATTACGATAGGGGCGCTGTGGAAACCAGCGGCCGCGCAATAGATATTCGCCTACAAAGAACCCGCCAACCACCCCGTACGCCAGCAGATTGGCGAACAACGATGCGCGCGCGTCGCTGATCGGCAGCGGCGAGGCATAGCCCAGTTGCGTCAGCACGCCACTGGGTTCGGCGCACAGGCCCAGCACCAGGTTGACCAGGGTCAGCGCGCACAGCAGCAGCGCCCAGGCCAGGGTGAGGCGGCGCGTGTAGCGGTACTGCTCCGGAGTGATCGGCATGCCGGCCTGGCGATACAGCCCCTCGACGATGCGCGTGATCAACGGCATGCGCCCACGGCGCAGGCTGCGACCGAAGAACCAGGCGACCCAGCCGGTGAACACCACCGGCGGCGCGGCCAGCACCAGCATCGCGTACGGCGAGTGCCACAACGCACTCAGGCCCAGCAAGGTCAGCACGGCCAGCGCCCAAGCCCAGGCACGGCGCGCGACCATCGGTTCGATCAGCACCATCAGCACCAGCAAGCCACCGGCGATGACGGCCAGCTCCGGGCGATGGCTGGCGTTGGCCCAGTGCGCCAGCGGCGAATACGCCACCGCCAGCAACACGCCCAGCCCCAGCACCCACGGGGGCGCATCGCCGGGCGCGGCGGTCGGGACCTCAGACGGTCTTGTTGGCTTCGACATGCGCCGACAATGCGCGCAGCGACGCGAAGATGCGACGATTCTCGTCATTGTCCGAGCGCAGCTGGAAGCCATAGCGCTTGCTGATCGCCAGCGCCAGTTCCAGCGCGTCGATCGAATCCAGTCCCAGCCCGGTATTGAACAACGGCGCCTCCGGGTCGATGTCGGCGGGCTGTACGTCTTCCAGGTTCAGGCTTTCGACCAGGAGTTCGGCCAGTTCACGTTCGGCAGCGGTTTGCGAGGACATCCAGAGAGCTTCCAGGTGAGGGTCGGGCGACAGATTCACAACGAAATTGCAGAACAACCACAGCGGCGCAGACAACCGTCAGGCCGGCATCGGCGATGCTGCAGGGCACAGACAGTGTACGTTGCCGTGCCGGCCGATTCCGAGCGCCCGCCGCACCGGCGTTGCGGCCGCATTGGCGAGGGTGTCGATCGGTCTGCAACAGCGAGTCGGCGGCCGGCATACCTGTCCGGGCCGCCGGTCAGGCTATCATGACTGCATGACGCTCGCCCGCTGCAGGTTCGTTCCAGGATGACTTCCACCGCTGTTGGCCCTACCCCGACCGCCAAGCCGGCAGCCGGGCCGGCCCCCGGACCCGAGTGTCCGGATGTCCTGATCATCGGCGGCGGGCCGGCGGGCTGCGCGGCGGCCATCGTCCTGGCCCAGCAGGGCTGGCAGGTGACCTTGCTGGAGAAGGCGCAGCATCCGCGCTTCCATATCGGCGAGTCGCTGCTGCCGATGAACATGCCGATTCTCGAACGCCTGGGCGTGTTGGAAGAGGTGCGCAGCATCGGTGTGCTCAAGCGCGGTGCAGACTTTCCCAACGACAGCGGCGGCTACAACACCTTCCGCTTCGCGCATGCGCTGGAGGCCAAGGCCGATTTCGCCTTCCAGGTACCGCGTGCGCAGTTCGACCAGGTGCTGTTCGAGCGCGCGCGGGCGGTGGGCGTGGATGCGCGCGACCAGGTCAAGGTCGAAGCGGTGGAGTTCGACGGGCAGCAGCCGGTACTGCAGGCGCAGGGCGTGGCGGGTGCGCAGCAGTTCCGCCCGCGCTATCTGCTCGATGCCAGCGGCCGCGACACCTTCCTGGGCAACCGCCTCAAGCTCAAGCGCGCCAATGCCAGGCATCAATCGGCCGCATTGTTCAGCCATTTCCGCGGCGTGACGCGCCGACCGGGCGAGGATGCCGGCAACATCAGCATCTATCGCCATGCGCATGGCTGGATGTGGCTGATCCCGTTGCCGGACGACATCATGAGCGTGGGTGCGGTCTGCTACCCGGAATACATGAAGACCCGCAAAGGCGACAGCGAGGGCTTTTTCATGCGCACGCTTGCGCTCAACACCGAGCTCAGCGCGCGCATGCTCGGCGCCGAACGCGTGGCCCCGGTGCATGCCACCGGCAATTACGCCTACGAATGCACGCGCATGTCCGGCCCGCGCTGGTTGATGCTGGGCGATGCCTACACCTTCGTCGACCCGATGTTTTCGTCCGGCGTGTTCCTGGCCATGCACAGCGCCGAGCGCGGTGCGGCGATGGTGGACCAGGCCCTGCGCATGCCGCAGCACGAGGCGAAACTGCAGCGCGCCTTGCAGCGCGAACTCAAGCGCGGCGTGGACGAGTTCAAGTGGTTCATCTACCGCTTCACCTCGCCGACCATGCGCGCCCTGTTCGCACAACCGCAGAACACCTGGCAGATCGAGGAAGCGGTGGTGGCGATGCTGGCCGGCGACGTGTTCGACAGCCCCAGGGTGCGCCTGCGTCTGCGCGCGTTCCGCGCCATCTATGCACTGACCACCTTGTCGATGATGCCGCGCGCCTGGCAGTCCTGGCGCCAACGCCGACGTCAGGCCACGCTCGGCTTCGATGGCGACACCTTGCAACGCGACACGCAACAACGAGACACACGATGACCGTTTCCCCGGCCCAGACCACGCACACCGTGCGCCATCCCCGCCTGCAGGTCGACTATGTCGATCAGACCGACCCGTCTGCACTGCTGGCCGACCCGCAGGTGCTGGCCGTGTTCGGCTTCGGCACGGCGGCGCCGCGCCTGGACGACCCCCGCTACCTGCGCGTGCCGCTGCAGCCGTACCACGCCGACGTACTGGAAGTGTGGCGGACCGACGCGGCGGTGCACAGCGGCCGCGATGGCAACATCGCCTGGGCCAGCGACGGCCGCCTGCAGTTCGGCGTGATCGAAATCGACGAGCAGGATGTCGATATCGAAGCCGCCGCCGCCAAGGCCTATGCGGAAATCACCGCCTTCGTCACCCGCAGCCAGACCCCGCGCCTGCTGCGTATCTGGAACTATCTGGACGCCATCACCCTGGGCAGTGGCGACCGCGAACGCTACCGGCAGTTCTGCGTGGGCCGTGCGCGCGGCCTGGGCGCCTTCGACAATGCGCAATTGCCGGCCGCCACCGCGGTGGGACGCTGCGATGCCGAGCGCATCATCCAGATCTACTGGCTGGCCGCCAGCGACGCCGGCACCCCGCTGGAAAACCCGCGCCAGGTCAGCGCCTACAACTACCCGCGCCAATACGGCCCGCAGCCGCCGAGTTTCGCGCGCGCCATGCTGCCGCCGGCCGGCAGCGACATGCCGCTGCTGCTGTCAGGCACCGCCGCGGTGGTCGGGCATGCCTCGATGCACACCGGCCAGTTGCTGGCGCAGCTGGAAGAGACCTTCGCCAACTTCGACGCCCTGCTGGGTGCCGCCCGCCAGCATGCGCCCGCCCTGCCCACGCAGTTCGGCGCCGGCACCCGCCTGAAGGTCTACGTGCGCGAGCAGGACGATCTACCCAGGGTGGCGCAGGCGCTGGACGCCCGCTTCGGCGATGCGGTGCCGCGTCTGCTGCTGCACGCGGTGATCTGCCGCGACGAGCTGGCGGTGGAGATCGATGGGGTGCATGGGTGAGCGATTGCGGGCATGAGTACTGATGCCCGCTGCAGCCACGCAGCAGCAATGCTCCGTGGCGAGGCCTGCGCTCAGCCGTTGAGCAAACCCAGCACCACATCGCGCGGCAGCTTGCCGGTTTCGTTGCGTGGCAGGGCGGCGAGTTTGCGCAGGCGGCGCGGCAGGAACACCGGGTCGACGCTGACGCGCAGGGCGGCGAGGATCTGCGCTTCGTCCAGGGTCGGGGCGACCACCAATGCGGCGATGCGGCCGACCGCCTGACCGGGCTCGGGTGCGAGCTGCACGATGGTGCCGTCGACGACGCCCGGGATGGCCAGCAGGCGACGGGTCAGATCGGCCAGCGAGGCGCGTTTGCCGGCGATTTCCAGCAGATCGGCCTGCCGGCCGCGCACCTGGAAGGTGCCGTCGGCAGCCACGTCCATCATGTCGGCCAGCAGCACCGGCGTGGCCAGATGCGGTGCGTGCACCAAGGTGCCTGCCGCCTGCGTTTCCAGGCGCACACCGGGCAGCGGTGTCCACGCCGCCTCCAGCGCGGTGCGGCGCACCGCGAACACGCAGGTTTCGGTAGAACCGAACATTTCGCGTACCTCGCCGCCAAACCGCGCTTCGGCGGCTGCGGCCACGTCCTGCGCCAACGGCGCGGTGGCCGAGACGATGCCGACCAGCGGCGGCAACGCCACGCCGGATTCGACCAGCGCGCGCAGGTGCACCGGCGTGGTCACCAGCACGCGCGGGGCAGGAATGTCCGACAGCGCGCGCGCCACATCGTCCGGAAAGAACGGGCGGCCCGCATGCACCGCAAGCTCGGTCACCATCGGCAGCAGCACCGACAGTTCCATGCCGTACATATGTTGCGGCGGCACCGTGGCGACCACATGCGGCACCGCATCGGTGTGCGCCCACAGGCTTTCCAGCGCGACCAGATCCTGACGCGTACTGGTCAGGAAGCTGCCCCAGGTCTTGGGGTTGGGCTGCGGGCTGCCGGTGCTGCCGGAAGTGAAGCCGATGGCCACCAGGGCATCGTCGGCCAGCTGCGGAATCGGGCCCGCGGCCTGCGGCAACTCGGCCGGCAGCTGCCAATAGCGCGGCGGTGCCAGCTCCAGTGCCAGATCGCCCAGGCAGTAGGCATCGGCATGCCGCGCCTGCACTTCGCCGACCACGGCCGGCGCGCGCGAGGACGGCAGCAGCGACACCTGACCGCGCAATGCGCACGCATAGAACGCGACCATGAAGCGATAGCGGTCTTCGCACAGATTCACCGCGTGGCGACCGTCCGGCAGTTGCTGCGCCAGGCCATGCACGTGTGCAATGAAGGTGGCCAGATCGACCGACTGCCCCGCGCGCCAGGCCAGCGGCCGGCCGGGCGCGCCGACGGCCATCGGGTGGGAAACGGCAGGAACAGGCAGGCTGGACATGAGAACCGGCAATCGCAAAAGCGCGCTAGCTTGGCCGCCACCTGCCCTGCTGGCAAGTCGGGAGGTTTCCGGCTGCGCCACGAGGGCTGCGGTCGGGAACCTTGGCAAGGCCCGTCCGCGAAGCACATTCCAACTCATTGCAGCTGGAGTGCATTGGCCGTCAAGCGCGTACGCCCGTGCGAGCCAACGCGCGCATAACCGCTTGTGGTCGCGTCCGCCACTCGTCCATGCCTTGCCTGTTCGATGACGCACTCGCCCCACCGCGCACATGACCTGTGGCCCAAGCCCCCGGCGGAAGCGAGCTGCTAGGCTTGTCCGCTCCTCGTTGCGTCCAGTTGTTACCGATGCCCAGATTGTTGCCGCTGTCCTTGTTGTTGCTGGCTGTCACCGCGCATGCGCAATCCGTTACACCGCTCACCATCGAACAGGTGATGGCCGATCCGGACTGGATCGGGCCGTCGGTGGATCAGGCCTGGTGGCAGTGGGACGGCAAACAGGTGCAATACCTGCTCAAACGTAACGGTTCCCCGGTGCGAGACACCTATCGCCAGGGCGCCGGCGGCGGCAGCGCCGAACGCGTGGCCGACAACGCACGCGCCGGCCTGGATGCGGATAACCCGAGCTACGACGCGACCCGCCAGCGCATGCTGTTCGCGCGCAATGGCGACATCTTCCTGCGCGATTTGCGTTCCGGCGCACTGACCCAGCTGACCCGCAGCAACGAGGTCGAATCGCGGCCGCAATTTGCCAGCGATGGCGGCGCGATCTGGCGCGCGGGCAACAACTGGTACCACTGGCGCGCCGACGGCGGCACGGCGCAGGTTGCAGTGGTCAAGGCCGAGCGCGATCCCAACGCTGCGCCCAAGGCCGATGTGTTGCGCGAGCAGCAGCTGGCCACGCTGGCCACGCTGCGGCGCGACCGTGAGCAGCGCGATGCGTTACGCACCCAGGAAGACGCCTGGCGCCGCGCCGATGCCACGCGTGCGGCAGCGCCGGTGTACCTGGGCGATGAGGTGGAGATCGTCGACAGCGCGTTGTCGCCGGACGGCCGCCACCTGCTGGTGGTCACCCAGGCCAAGGGTGCCGAAGAGGGCCAGGCCGGCAAGATGCCCAAGTACGTGACCGAATCCGGTTACGAGGAATTCCAGGAAGTGCGCACCCGCGTTGGTCGCAACGCACCGGTGGCGCATGCGCTGTGGCTGGTCGATGTCAGCGCCGGCACTGCAAGGCCGCTGTCCTTCGACACCCTGCCGGGTATCGCCACCGACCCGCTGGCCGCGCTGCGCAAGGCCGCCAAGCGCGACGCGCTCAAGGGCAACCGCGCCGTCCGTGTGGAAAGCGACGGCGACGGCAGCGGGCCGGCGGTGCACTGGAGTGACGACGGGCGCAACGTGGCGGTGGAGATTCGCGCGGTGGACAACAAGGACCGCTGGATCGCCAGCGTGGACCTGGCCAACGCCACGTTGCAGCCGCGGCACCGCCTGAGCGACAGCGCCTGGATCAACTGGGACTTCAACGATTTCGGCTGGCTGCCCGACAACCGCACGCTGTGGCTGCTGTCGGAAGAATCCGGCTATTCGCAGCTGTACACGGTGGAAGGCAACGGCAAGCCACGCCAGCGCACGCGCGGCAAGTGGGAAGTGTCGATGCCGGTGCCCAGTGCCGACGGCAGCAGCATGTTCTTCCTGTGCAACCAGAAATGGCCGGGCGATTACGAGGTGTGCAAGCTGGATCTGCGCAGCGACCAGCTCAGCGAAGTCACTGCGTTGAATGGCGTGGAAGGCTTCAGCCTGTCGCCGAACGGGCAGCAACTGCTGGTGCGTTACTCAGGCAGCTACCTGCCACCGCAGCTGGCGGTGGTGCCGGCCGCAGGCGGCCAGGCCACGCTGCTGACCGACACCCGCACGCCCGCCTTCAAGGCGCAGCCGTGGATCGCACCGCAGTATGTGCAGGTACCGTCCAGGCATGGCGCCGGCACGGTCTGGGGCAAGTACTACGGGCCGCAGAACCCCGAGCCCGGCAAGCAGTATCCGATCGTGATGTTCGTGCACGGCGCGGGCTATCTGCAGAACGTCTCGCAGCGCTACACGCCGTATTTCCGCGAGCAGATGTTCCACAACCTGCTGGTGCAGCAGGGCTACATCGTGCTGGACCTGGACTACCGCGCCTCGGAAGGCTACGGCCGCGACTGGCGCACCGCGATCTACCGCAACATGGGCCACCCGGAGCTGGAAGACTATCTGGACGGGCTGGAGTGGCTGGTGACGCAGAAGCAGGGCGACCGCGCGCGTGCGGGCATCTACGGCGGCTCGTACGGCGGCTTCATGACCTACATGGCGCTGTTCCGCAGCCCCGGCACCTTCAAGGCCGGCGCGGCGCTGCGTCCGGTCGGCGACTGGATGCAGTACAACCACGAGTACACCTCCAACATCCTCAACACGCCCGAGCTCGATCCCGAGGCCTATAAGACCTCATCGCCGATCAACTACGCCGACGGACTGCGCGACCATCTGCTGATCGCGCACGGCATGATCGACGACAACGTGTTCTTCAAGGACTCGGTCGACATGACCCAGAAGTTGATGGAGCTGCACAAGGACAACTGGCAGGTGGCGCCGTATCCGCTGGAACGCCACGGCTTTACGCGTGCCGATTCGTGGCTGGACGAATACAAGCGCATCCTCAAGCTGTTCAATGAGCAGGTGAAGCCGTAAGCCATGCCGCTGCGGCCGGGCGATGCGTGCTGCATCGCCCGGTCGATGACATCGCGCGTAGCGCCGGCATCCCCATGCTGCAGCAAGCGACAGATCGCCCAGGTTGCACGCGTGGTGCGCTGCCACGTTAGCCATCGCCATGCGTCACCCTGCGCGGCACTCACCTGCACGTACGCAACTGGCCCTAAGCTTGGCGCAGGATCGGCAGACCGCTGGCGCATTGCGCTCCCCTTTGCCGGCCCGCCGCCCGACCGGAGCGCCGCCGGCACCGCAGCGGTTTCCGATTCGCGGCGCGCAGAAGGTAATCGCGATGGGCCTGTGGGACCGTTTGTTTGGACGCAAGACCCCGGTGGCGAAGACGCCCCGAGCCGAACCGACCGCAGCGCCGGCAGCTGCAGCCGATGACACCGATACCGAGGTCCAGATCGACCCGGCACTGCAGTCCGCACTGAGCCTGTTCCAGCGCGGCGATCAGCTGGGCGCCTACAACGCTGCGCAAGCGCAGCTGCACCTGGGTGCCGACGCGCAACGTCTTTGCGCACTGGCATTGAGCGCGCTGGACCGCTATCGCGAGGCGTACCCGCACTGGCTGGCGCTGTACGAACTGGAGCCCACCGCGCACAACGCATTGCAGTTGGCGACCACCTCGGTGATGTGCAACGAGATCGATCGTGGCGAACAGTGGTTGCTGACCTTCGACGATCTGAATGCGCAGGAGCGCTCCACCTCGCCGGCCACCGCGCGCACCAGTTTCCTCACCGCGCTGACCCGCGCCGGCCACGGCGCGCACGCGTTGCCGCATCTGGAGTGGTTGCGCGAGGCCTACGCCGGCATGTCGATCACCGACAGCCACTTCCTCTACGTGCGCGGGCTGCCCTTCTTCGAAGCCTTCCTGGAGCGCAGCACACCGTTGTTGCGCCAGTGCCTGCCGGCCGACGCGCTGCCCGGTTGGTACGCGCAACTGCAGCCGGCCCTGGATCCGGCTGGCCAGGCCGCCGTGGCCGCCCATATCGCAGCGCTGCAATGAGCGCGCCGACACCGCGCCCTCGACCGCGCGGCGGCTTCGTCACGCCGCTGGCGTGGGTGTCCCTGCTGCTGGGTGTCGTCAGTGCGATGTCCAACCTGCTGCAGATCGCGATGATCGTACTGATGCCCGACGCGGCGGCGCTGGGCTTGCCCGAAGGGATCAGCCTGCCCACCTCGTTGCAGTGGTTGATCGATCATGGGTTGTCATTGTCCGTCGTAGGCGTGGTGCTGTCGGTGGCATTTGCATGGTTGAGCTGGGCCTTGCTGCAGCGACGCGAGTGGGCGCGGGTCGGGTTCGTGGCGGTGTTGCTGGTGACCGCACTGCTCAATGTCGGTGGCCTGGCGTTGATCGGGCCGCTGTTCGAGGGCGTGCAGGCAATGCTGCCTGCCGATGTCGTGCACAGCCCCGAGTGGCCGCAGCTGCAGGCGCGCCTGCAGGCAACCCGCCAGGCGGCGTTGCTGCTGACAGGCCTGGGCGTGCTGGCAATCGGCTGTCTCCACGCAGCACTGGCATGGCGGTTGTGCACGCCCGCAGTGCGCGCCGAATTTGCCGCCTCGCGCGGGCGCAACGCATGAGGGAATCTAGACGTCGAGCCGTGGCGACGGTTAGACACGGCACGAGGCTTGAATCACAAGCCCGGTGAGTCGAGGGCGCATGCCCTCAGCACTTCCGGAACACGCCGTGAATCCGTCTGTGGAGGCTTTCTGGCAGCATCCATGCCGCCGAGGGTCCCGGAACCGGTAAGGACACCACACCGGTTACCGGTTGCTCTGTCGAAACCATGCACACCCACCATCTCGACGGGTCCTTGTCCGCCCACCGTCGCGGGACCTTACGCGGCATGGATGCCGCGTAAGAGCCTACACGGACGTACTTGCGGCGTGTCCTGCGAGGGTGGGCGGGCAAGGGCCGTGCAGCCAGACCGCCGATCGCATGCCCTGCTTCTGCTTCTGCTTCTGCTTCTGCTTCCTCTTCCGCTTCTGCTGCTTCTGCCTCGCCCACACTGCCCGGTCCCAACTAGAAAACAGCCGGCATATGAATCCTGGCGTGGGACGACCCGGTAAAGCCCGGCTGGCCAAGCACCCGTTGCCTACACACCGCAGCGCCTCGCCCTGCGACAAACGGGCGCGTTTGCCCGACTGCATGAAGCGCGATGCACCGCTTAGAATCGTGGCATGAACGAATTCGACCGTGTACGCGATTATTTGACCGGCCTGCAGGACCGTATCTGCGCTGCCGTGGAAGCCATCGATGGCAGCGCGCGTTTTGCCGAAGACCTGTGGCAGCGCGAGGAGGGCGGTGGCGGGCGCACCCGCATCCTGCGCGATGGCGCGGTGTTCGAGCAGGCCGGCATCGGGTTTTCGGACGTGTCCGGCTCGCGCCTGCCGCCTTCGGCCAGTGCGCACCGGCCAGAACTGGCAGGGGCGACGTGGCGCGCCTGCGGCGTGTCGCTGGTGTTCCACCCGCACAACCCGCACATCCCCACCACCCACGCCAATGTGCGCTACTTCCGTGCCGAGCGCGATGGCGAGGTGGTGGCGGCCTGGTTCGGTGGCGGCTTCGATCTGACCCCGTTCTATCCGGTGGACGAGGACGTGCTGCACTGGCACCGCACCGCGCAGGCACTGTGCGCGCCATTCGGCGAGGAGCGCTATGCCGCGCACAAGCGCTGGTGCGACGAGTACTTCTTCCTGCGTCACCGCAACGAGACGCGTGGCGTGGGCGGGCTGTTCTTCGACGACCTGGGGCAGGATTTCGAACGCGACTTCGCCTACCAGCGCGCGGTTGGCGACGGCTTCCTGGATGCCTACCTGCCGATCGTCGAGCGCCGCAAGGACACGCCCTACGGCGAGCGTGAGCGCGAGTTCCAGCTCTACCGCCGCGGCCGCTACGTGGAATTCAACCTGGTCTACGACCGCGGCACCTTGTTCGGCCTGCAAAGTGGCGGGCGGGCCGAAAGCATCCTGATGAGCCTGCCCCCACGGGTGCGCTGGGAATACGGCTTTACGCCAGAACCGGGCAGCGCCGAGGCGCGGCTGATGGACTATCTGGTCCCGCGCGACTGGCTCGGTTGAATCGTCAATTAAAAAACGCAGCGCTAATGAAACGCTGTGTTGATCGATTGAGTTAATTCAACCCATTTAAATTTGTGATTTCCAGCGACGCCGGTGAAGCATGCAACACGATGAACCGGTTATGTTGCGTAGCAAAATAATTGCAGGCCGGAAATAAAAAGCCCCGCAGACCAGGGGGAGGTCGGCGGGGCCAGGGAACGGAAACTTGGGGAGTAGTTTCCGCTCCGAGATCTGCTCCAGGGGATGGGAGAGATCTGCCGACAGGCGTTGCGCCCGTCGAGGGATATAACACCATTTTCTACATTGATGGATCGTGAAGATAACTGTTAAAAATATGTAGAATTTAGCGGTTATTCATTCCATCGGCGCAGGCTCGATTCGTATTATGTCTGGTCTGCGCATTCAGCATATCTGCCTTATCTGCTGCGTCAGTGCGCCTCATCCCAGTTATCGCCAACGCCGGAATCGACCACCAGCGGCACGCGTAATTCGGCCGCGGCCGACATGCGCGTGGTCACTTCGCTCAGCAGCGTGTCGACGAAATCGGTCTCGGCTTCGAATACCAGTTCGTCGTGCACCTGCAGGATCATCAGCGCGCGCTCGGCGTGGTCGGCGATCCAGCCGTCCACGCTGACCATGGCGCGCTTGATGATGTCGGCCGCGGTGCCCTGCATCGGTGCGTTGATGGCGGCGCGCTCGGCGCCGGCACGCTGGCCCTGGCTGCCGGCGTTGATGAAGTCCAGATACAGCCGGCGGCCGAACACCGTCTCCACGTAGCCCTTGTCACGTGCCTGCTGACGGGTGGTTTCCATGAAGTCGCGTACGCCCGGGTAACGGCTGAAGTACAGCGCGATGTAGTCCTGCGCCTCGCCGCGGCCGATGCCGAGCTGCCGGGCAAGACCAAACGCGCTCATGCCGTACATCAGGCCGAAGTTGATCGCCTTGGCGGCGCGGCGCTCGTCAGCGCTGACGGTGTCGATGGTGCGGCCGAACACCTCGGCGGCGGTGGCGCGGTGCACGTCGGCGCCGGACTCGAACGCACCGACCAGGCCGGGGTCGCCGGACAGGTGCGCCATGATGCGCAGCTCGATCTGCGAGTAATCGCAGGCGATCAGCTTGCGCCCGGCCGGGGCGACGAAGGCGCGGCGGATGCGGCGGCCGTCTTCGGTGCGGATCGGGATGTTCTGCAGGTTGGGATCGGACGAGGACAGCCGCCCGGTGGCCGCGCCGGCCTGGTGGTAGCTGGTGTGCACGCGCCCGGACTGCGGGTGGATCATTTCCGGCAGCTTGTCGGTGTAAGTGCTGCGCAGCTTGGTCAGGCCGCGGTATTCCAGGATCACCCGCGGCAGCTCGTGCTGGTCGGCGATGGCTTCCAGCGCCTCTTCGTTGGTCGAAGGCTGGCCCTTGGGCGTCTTGACCACGGCGGGCAGCTTGAGCTCGTCGAACAGCAGCGCCTGCAGCTGTTTGGGCGAATCCAGGTTGAAGCTGCGCCCGGCCAGCTCGGTGGCCTTCTGCTGGGCGGCGAGCATGCGCTTGGACAGGTCCGCGCTCTGGCGGCGCAGTTCGGCCGCGTCCACGCACACGCCGTTGGCTTCGATGCGTGCCAGCACCTCCACCAGCGGCATCTCGATGTCGCGGTAGACCTGCTCCAGGCCCGGCTCGGCGGCCAGCCTGGGGCCGAGCACCTGGTGCAGGCGCAGGGTGATGTCGGCATCTTCGGCGGCGTAGCGGGTGGCGTCGTCCAGGCTGATCTGGGCGAACGGGATCTGCTTGGCGCCCTTGCCGCAGACGTCCTCGTACTTGACCGTGTCGTAGCCCAGATAGCGCTTGGCTAGGCTGTCCATATCATGGCGGGCGCTGCCGGAATTGAGCACGAAGCTCTCCAGCAGGGTGTCGTCGCTGTAGCCGGCCAGGGCGATGCCGTGGCGGCGCATCACGTGCAGGTCGTACTTGCCGTGCTGGCCGAGCTTGCGCACCGCAGGGTCGGTGAGCAACGGCGCCAGCTGCGCCAGCGCCTGGGCACGGTCGAGCTGGGCCGGGGCGCCGGGGAAGTTGTGGCCGAACGGCAGATACGCCGCCTGGCCGGGCTCGGCGGCCACGCTCAGGCCGATCAGGTCGGCCTGCAGCGGGTCCAGGCTGTCGGTTTCGGTATCGAAGGCGAACTGGCCGGCGGCGCGCAGGCGCGCGATCCAGCTGTCGAGCTGTTCCTGGGTCAGGATGGTCTCGTACTGGCCGGGCGCCGAGAGCGCAGGGTCCACGTCCACCGGGGCGCTGACCGGGCCGGACACGAAGCCGGTGCCGCGCGCGCGGCCGGGTTCGGTGCGGGCGTTGGCAGCGGCGGCTCCCAACGGCACCGGCTCGGTCAGCAGGCCGGCCTGGGCGGCTGCACCGCCGAGTTCGCGCAGCGCCTGGGTGAAGCCGTAGCGTGCGTACAGCACCGCCAGCGTTTCGGCGTTGGGCTCGCGCAGGTCCAGCGCGCGCGGGCCGCTGGCCAGGGTCACGTCGGTCTTGATGGTGACCAGTTCGCGGTTGAGCGGCAGCCGTGGCAATGCGGCGCGCAGGTTGTCGCCGATCTTGCCCTTGATCTTGTCGGCGTTGGCGATCACCCCATCGAGCGAGTCGTATTCGGCCAGCCATTTGGCGGCGGTCTTGGGGCCGCACTTCTCCACGCCGGGCACGTTGTCCACGGTGTCGCCCATCAGCGCCAGCAGGTCGACGATCTGGTCGGGGCGCACGCCGAACTTGGCGATCACCGCCTCGTCCGAATCCATGCGGCTGCCGCTCATGGTGTTGACCAGTTCGATGCCCGGGCGGACCAGCTGGGCAAAGTCCTTGTCGCCGGTGGAGATGGTCACGCTCAGGCCGTCGGCGGCGGCCTGCAGGGCCAGCGTGCCGATCACATCGTCGGCTTCCACGCCGTCGATGCGCAGGATGTCGATGCCCAGTGCATGCACGATGTCGCACATCGGCTGCACCTGCGCGCGCAGGTCGTCGGGCATCGACGGACGATTGGCCTTGTAGTCGGCATACAGATCGTCACGGAAGGTCTTGCCCGGCGCATCCACCACGAACGCGACATAGGCCGGGCGTTCCTTCAGGGTGGCGCGCAGCATGTTGACCACGCCGAACAAGGCACCGGTGGGCTCGCCCTGGGCATTGGTCAGCGGCGGAAGCGCGTGGAACGCGCGGTACAGGTAACTGGACCCGTCGATCAGGACTAATCTGCTCATGCGCCAATTCTACGCTGCACGCTCACGCCACACCGTGCCGGCGCATACTTGCCGACGACCTAGAACGGATGACGACGATGAAGAGAGCGAGTCTTTTGCTGCTGCCGTTACTGCTGCTCGGCGGCTGCGCCACCACCTCCGGCGGTACTGCCGGCGACGGTATCCCCGCCGGTGCCGATGTCACCAGCAAGACCATGGGCAACGGCGACAAGGTCGACGAGTACCGGGTCAACGGCCAGCTGGAAATGGTGCGGGTGACGCCTGCCCGCGGTGCGCCCTACTTCCTGTACGACCGCGATCACGACGGGCATACCGATGCGGAGAAGGACAAGGTCAATAAGGTGTATTGGAAGCTGTATAGCTGGTGATTCGGGAATCGGGAATCGTAGAGCGTAAGCCTCGCGGGTCTTGCGGCGCTGGTTTCGGTGACATCAGCCTAGTGCCGGGCGCGATGGCCCGCCGGTTTCGGTACGCCGCCGCATGGCGACAGGGATTGCCTGTGCTGTCGCCCTGCGGCAGCAGACGGCCGGCGGCGCTTGGCCGGCCCGATACTCCATCTCAGCGTTGCGCCACCGACGTCGTGGTTTCTGCGCTGGAGGTTGCGGCAAGCGCCTTGGCCGGGGCGACCAGTGCCAAGGTTTGGCGTGCGGCGCGCAAGGGTTGCTCGGCATCGCCATAGATGCCGGTCAGAATCTGCAATGCCTGCTGTGCGTGGTCACGCGCGGCGGCCAGCTGGCCGAGCCTGCGCTCGGCTTCGGACAGGCCGCGCAGGATCTCGGCGGTCTGTGGATGCGCACGGCCCAGTATCCGCATGGACGACGCCAGCGACGCGCGCTGTTCGGCCAGCGAGGCATCCAGCTGGCCGTTGTCCAATAGCCAGAACGCATGGTTGCTGCGATAGCCGATGGTGGCCGGCGCATCGTCGCCGAACAGGGTGCGCGCGCGCTCCAGGACGGCGCGGTAATGCGGGCCGGCGTCGGCCAGCTTGCCCTGCTGCCGCAATGCGTGCGCCAGGTTGCTTTCCACCATCAAGGTGTCGGCGGCGTTGTCGCCGTAGAGCTTGCGGGTGAGGCGCAGCAACGAGGCCAGTTCGGTTTCGGCAGCGGCAAAGTCGCGTTGCATCAGCAGGAACACCGCCAGGCTGTTGCGCATCGACAGCACCAGCGGGTGCTCCGGCCCGCGCATGGCGATACGCTCGCGCAGCAGGCTGCGCTGCAGGGCGATTGCCGGCAGCAGCTGGCCGACGTCGGCCAGCAGGCCGGCATAGACATTGCCGGCATCGATGCGTTGATCGGCGGTGCTGGCGCCGTTGGCCAGCGCGGCGACATAGGCATGCCGGCCCTCTGCCATGGCATCGGCCATGCGGCCCTGGTCGCGCAACGCCCATGCCAGCCGCGCGCGCATCTCGTTGCCCAGCGCCTGCTGTTCTGCATCGCCGCCTGCCGCCAGCGCGATGCTCTGGCGCAGCACATGCTCGGACTCGCTGGCCTTGCCGGCGCCGGTCAGCGCCTGGCCAAGCATCGAGGCCGCTTTCAGGGCCGGCACGCTGGCCGCGCCCATGTGCTGCCGCGCCAAGGTCTGGGCGATGCGCAGATGCAGCACCGCCTGCGGATAGTCGCCCAGCGCGATCAGCGTGCGGCCCAGGGTCAGCTCCACGTGCGTACGAGCATCCGGCTGCTCGGCCAACTCACGCGCGGCACGCTGCGAGGCCTGCTGCAGCACACGCAGCATCAGCGTCTTGTCCAGATCCTGCGCAATGCCCGGGTCCACGCTGGACAGCACCGAACCCATGAAGTCGCCGGTGACCTGCGCGCGCTGCGCATCGCGCGCAGCGTGTTGCAGCGACCACAGTGTTGCACCCAGGCCGGCAACCAGCGCGATCGAAACAAGTGCAGCAGCCAGCACGCCGCTGCGATGGCGCTGGGTGAACTTGCGTAGCCGCAACCAGCCGCCGGCCTGCGACGCGCCTGGCGGATAACCATCCAGCCAACGGTGCAGATCCTCCAGCAAGGCCGACACCGACGCATAGCGCGCGCCCGGCTCCGGCGCCAGCGCGCGCAGCACGATCGCATCCAGGCCATCGCGCAGCTGATCCTGCAGCTTGCCGTGGGTGGTCGAACGGGCCGCGCAGATCCGCGCGCGCGCATCGGCCGGCACTGCAGCCACCCGCTGCGATGGCGGCTGCGGCACGCCGTCGCGGTCTGCCACCGGGGCCAGCCCGCAACTCAGTTCGTAGAACATCGCGCCCAGCGCATAGATGTCGCTGCGTGCGTCCACCTCCGGCGCGCCGCGCGCCTGTTCCGGGCTCATGTAGCCGGGCGTGCCACGGCCATGCGCTGAGGTCATGCCGGGGTTGGACGCATCGACGGCGATGCCGAAATCGATCACGCCCGGCATCGGCCGCCCGTCGACCGCGCTGACCAGCACGTTGCTCGGTTTGAGATCGCGATGGATCACGCCTTTCTGGTGCGCGTGCTGCACCGCCTCGCCCACCCGCAGCATCAGCAGCACGCGCGCCTGCAGCGACAGCAGCTGCGCATCGCACCACCAAGTGATCGGCTCGCCGCGCAGATACTCCATCACCAGATACGGACGGCCGTGCGCATCGGTGCCCACGTCGTGGATCTGCGCGATCGCCGGGTGCACCATCTGCGCCAGCAGCCGGCATTCGAATTCGAACAAGGCGCGGCCCTGCGCATCCAGGGCTTCGGCGGCCACCAGCTTGATCGCCACCTCGCGCTCGTAGGCACCGTCGGCGCGATGGCCCAGATAGACCTGGCCCATGCCGCCGGCGCCGATCAGGCGGTCGATCGCCCAGGCACCAAAGCGCGTGCCGGCCGGCAGTTCCGGCAGCGGCGCGCGCAGTGCCGCGGCGGCCTGTTGCAACGGCGCACGCACGCGCAGCGTGGCCTGCGATTCCACCGCCAGCATCGCCAGCAACTCATCGCGCAGGACCGCATCGTCGCCGGCCTGCGCACGCGCGAATGCCTCGCGCGCCTCTACCGGCAGCTGACAGGCCTGATGGAACAAGGCCTCCAAGCGCTGCCAGGAGGTGGCGGCGCCGCTCACAGCTGCGCCGCCAGCCATACGCGCGCGAAGCGCAGATCGCGCTCCAGCGTCGGCACCGACACCTCCAGTTGCTCGGCCGCCTCGGCCACGCTGAAACCCACCAGCTCGGTCAGCGCGAAGGCCTTGGCCTTGCGCTCGTCCACGCGCGCCAGCTTGTCGAAGGCATCGGCGACCACCATCAAGGCCTCCGGCCGTGGCGTACCGTCGGACAGGCTGATCGTCAAGGTCACTGCCTGCCCCAGCCGCTTGGCGCTGGCATGGTGGCGCGCCAGATCCACCAGCAAATGGCGCATCTGCAGCGCCGCCACCGCATAGAAATGCGCGCGCGAGCGAAACGCCTGCTGGCCCTGCTCCAGCCGCATCCACGCCTCGTGCACCACCTCGGTCGCCTGCAGGCCAGCACGCACATCGCGCCGCAGCTCGCGCAACGCGGTGGCGCGCAGCACCTCGTAGACCTGCCGCGCCAATGCGTCGCCCGCGCCGGGCTCGTCGCGCTGCCAGGCCTGCAACAACTCGGTGATCGGCAGCTCGGACATCCGGTCCATCTCGCCTGCGTGGGAGCGCAGTATCCCGCATCGGCGACCGGGCAGGCACTTCAAAACCAAACGGTTTAGCTCGCCTGCCTGGTCCCCCGACCACGCGCGTCGGGCCGCCCGGGTCGGACAGCCACCACGGTGCGGGCTACCAGGTCGGCCCCTGACGGAAGAACGCCACGCAGCCCGCCACCGTCAAGAAGCCATCCGCCCCATGCGTGAGCGTGGCATTGCCGGTCTTGCCGGATGCCGGGCCGTAGATCGTGCCTTTCCACAGAGCCACGGCATCCACCAGTTCGCTGCGGATAGCGTGCCTTCCATCGGGTTGTTGCGCTTGCCCGGATACGGATTGACGATATCGCTCCTGGCGCTACAGGGTTTTGCTCCTCACGACCCGGTATTGCGCTCTTCCGGCAGCGTCTCCTGCGCTGCATGCCTTCCAGTCCTTCCCCGCTGATGGGAGAAGGTACTGGACCGTCACGGATCCAACAGTCCGCTTGATGTGCGGCATGTGAGCTCTGTAGATCCCCGCTCAAAAAAGACTAGCTCAAGTTCAATGTCGAACCTTCTGCACCGGCACGGAACTGCTGCGCGCCGCCGCCCACGGCGGTGTAGACGATGGCAAAACTCTTCTTGACGTTGGGATCTGGGTCCCCGCCGAACGTCGCGTTGCTCACCGGGATCGCTGTGCCGCCGTTGTTGAGCAGCCACTGGCAGATCGAGGTGACGTCGTAACCGTTGTTGCCGGTCCCGTACATTGCACGCACGACGGTAAAACTGGGGTTGCTAGGCACCGGAACGGGCGTACTGGCAGTAGGCGGATTAGGCACCAGATCGATCTGGCCATTTTCCGCACAACCGAGCGCAATGGGATTCCCATTGTTCAACGCCGGATTCTTGTAAAGAATCGCAAAATTTTTGACTGTGCCCGGATCGGGGTCGGTCCCGAAGAAGGTATTGCTTGCGGTGATATCGTCATTGCCTGTATCGACGCTACTCTGGCATAGCTGGGTGACATCGACTCCTGCATTGCCGGTACCGTATACAGCGGAAAGGATCGTGATAGCCATGATAAGTGCCCTTTTTTCGGGGCTGGGAAGGCTGCCCCGACTCGCCTCTCGCCATGGGCTGCCGGTCACCCGGCACCCTGGCACACCATTGACGCAGCCTGCAGCGACCCTGGATGCGCAACTCCGCATTCTTCATCGGGTTTCCAGGACATCGTGACGCGGGTGGTGGCAACAGACGTGGGACTGACGCACAACGCACCCGGTTTCGGTCTAGCGGCTCCTGCAGTGGCAAACAACCCTGAGTCGCTGGACGCCGCAGTCGTGAATGTCGCCAGAGCATGCACACCATTTGAGGCGGCGCCTGCACTCATGCCGCTTCCAACCTCTGCCACGTTCGCTCGACATCAGGGAGCAGATGGACACGCCCACCGAGACAACATTTCAGGTCCTTGCCGGGATCGAGATGCATTGACGCCGGCCGCAATCGCGGCGTTGCGGCCGGCGCCTGGCCGACGTCCGGCAATCAGCTGCCTTTGATAAAGGCAATCGCCGGATCACTCGAGTTGTAGCGGACGTAGTGATCGCCGTTGCGATAGGTGTTGACCTGATAGCTATCGCCTGTCTTGTCGTAGAAATAGTAGTCGTAGTGCTCGGTGTTGCTGAAATACAGGATGTAGGCCCAGGTTCCGCCGTAGGCTCCGAGACTGTAGCGAGGAATCGCAGCAATCGATTTGACCTCTGCGGTGGTATCGGTCCAGTTGTTTCCGGTCAGCGGCCAAGCAACCGCAATGCCGAAATCTTTCTTCGCTTCTTCACCTGCAGCATCGGCTGGCACCGGCTCCTGGTTGCTGCCGCGAAACCCGACCTGATAGGGAATGCCCTTGTCACTGACGGCGTCGGTCCATTCGATGCCGGATTCATCCTGCAGATGTGGCGATGCAATGCTCATTCTTTTTCTCCTGGTGGCAAACCAACACACTGTGTTCCGGCTGGAACACAGCTACGACCTGGAAACGACGACGCTGGCGCTGCCAACGCGTCCGGATTCCGGGTCAACGCCGGGCCGGCACGCCACGCACGGCGCGCTGCCTGGTGGCTGCGGGCAAAACGATTGAATCCCGCGAGCGGGCTGCCGACGCGACTGCACGCACGGAAGCTCCACGCGTGCGCATAGATCCGCTAGCCGCCCTATGTCCAGCGGCTGGCGACCCAGTCACGCGTCTGTTTCCAGGCATCTGTCTGCAGGTAAGCCTGGGTCTGGCTGGCCAGATCGGCGACATGCTTCCAGTCATCCAGTGCGTAGGGATGTTGCAGCTCGACATTGGCGCGCCTGAAGTTGCCGGCCAGCACCTGCTCGGCTTGGATGCTTGCAAGCTCGGCCGTCGCGTCCATGGTCAGATTCAGCAACGGCATGGCCGGGACCGGGCCGCTGGCCCAGGGATGCAGCCAGGACGTTGCGCCCCAGCCCAGCGGATTACCGATCGCGGCGGCCGGAATTCCTTGCGGGCTGCTGCCGGTTCCAAGCGACAGCAGCTGGATATCGCCGATGTTGGTCACCTGGCCGCTGGCGATGGCCTCGGCCACTGCGGTCATGGCCGGATTGTTGGCGAACACGCCGCCGTCGGCGAAGAAACCGTAATCCTCGTTCGTGTTGGCGATCCGATAAGGCGGGAAGTAGGTTGGCGCGGCAGACGTCGCCAATGCGGCATCGACCATGCTGATCTGCCTGTACGCATTGTTGGCGCCGTTGGAGAACGTGGCAGGCATCCAGTTTGCACTGCTCGCATCCCACAGGCGTGCGGCGTTGACGACGACGAGGCGCTGCACTTGTGCAAGTTGCGTTGTACCCAAGAGACCGCTTGCGATCTGGATCAAGCCATCATTCTTGTACTGACTGCTGAAGAAGCCCGGCCCGCTGCCCAGTGCCGCATCCACCCCTTGCCGTTGCACCTGCGCCTGTTGATCGAGCAACCACCCATTGGGTTCGAAAATGCTGGCGCCCTTGGTCATGTACATCTCGATGATCGTGCCGATCGGGACGTTTTTCACCAATGCCAGCGCAAGCAGGCCGCCAGTGGAAGTGCCGGCAAAGCAATTGGCGTGGCTGAGGATACTGCTGTGTTGATCCAGGTCCTGGATGAGGATCGCGGTGATCAGGCCGCGAATTCCGCCGCCATCGCAACTGATGATATTGAACGACATTGAAGTCTCCTGCAGAGCGGGCACTGGCTTGAAACGTGTGCGGCAAAGGCGCCAAGAACAAGCTGTCCGACTGCCCGTCCAGCGCGCGATACCGTTGGCTGTCGGGATCAATCGCAGGTGTGCGGAAGTGATTGCGACGGCTGTTGCGTCTACCGTTGCACCACCTTAGAAGCGGCTCCGCCCACCACCCGACAAATCGTCTCGCGACATCGAGCATGTGATCTGCGGCCGCTTTTGCTGCGGGTCGTCGGGCCGTGGTGCCCTCGGTATTCGCTTGGCGACCGGCATCGCGCTGCAGGACCTGTCCGTTCGACGCAGCGAATCAGTGCGACCCCACGCAACCCCGTGCCGGCCGTTGCCAGCCCAGATCTCGATGCGATGCCATTGGCTCCGCATCAGCCACCACACCGACGCGTAGGCCGGGCCAGGCGCTTCCAGTGTCGCGGTGCAGCGAGGAAAGGACCGGACGATCGATCTGGACTGCGGTCGATCGCACCAATGCGTGACGCAGCACCGGGTTCACGACAGGCAATGATGGGTTGGCGCCGCTTTTCTCGGTTGACCAGATGACAGGCCCCGGGGAGTGGGCCGCAGGCAGCACCCGCATGAGCAACACCAACTATTACGGCGCCATCGTCCCGCAGGCATCGGCATCGGTGCAGGCGCATGCGCCACTGATGAGCGGTCTGCTGGCCTACATCGAGCAGCACATCGGCGAGGCCGAGCTCGGTACCGAGTCCCTGCAGCAGGCGTTCGGGCTGTCGCGTGCGTCGTTGTACCGGCTGTTCCAGTCGCGCGGGGGCGTGGCCAGCTATATCCGCGAGCAGCGCCTGTACGCCGCGTACCTTTACCTGCAAGCCTACCCGGAGTGCAGCCTGACCTGGCTGCTATATGAGATGGGCTTTGCGTCGGAGCGGCAGTTCCAACGCTGTTTCCAGCAGCGTTTCGGCATGCCGCCGATGCACTGGCGCCGCCAGTGCCGCGCCGCGCCGCCGACGCATGCGCCACGCCGCGGACACTACATTCCGGTGGGGCGCTTCCTGCGCGAGCTCAACCAGCACGTACGCCGGGACGACGCGCCGGTGCGTGCCGGCCTGCCACCGGTGCGCCCCGCTCCCTTGCATACCGACGCGTTACGGCGTCTTGCACAGCCGGCACCAATGGAAAACTGACCTCCAATTCGCAATCCGCGTAGGAGCGCGCCTGAGCGCGATGAGGCTTTACCGATAACGCCCCGTCGCGCTCAGGCGCGCTCCTACGAGAGATTGTGCGACTTGGAACGTAGGACGCTTTGCATCTGCTCTGGCGCAGCAAAACATCCGGCGATCAGCGGATCACCAGCACCGGGATCGAACTGTGCGTCAGCACCTCCACCGTCTGGCTGCCGAGCAGCATGCGGCGCATGCCACGGCGGCCGTGCGAGGTCATGATGATCAGATCGCTGTTGCACTCCTTGGCGGTCTGCACGATACCTTCGGCGGCGAAGCGGTCCAGCACGTGGCGCGACGTGGCCTTGATATTGGCCGCAGCCGCCAGCTCCAGCGCCGGGCGCAGGATCTTCTCTGCGGCAGCTTCGCGTTCCTTGCGGTACTCCGGACTTGCCTCGTAGCCCACGCTCCAGCCCATCGCGTCGTACATGCCCATCGCCCACGGCTCGGACACGGTGACGATATCCACCTTGGCACCGGTGGCCTTGGCCAATTCCAGGCCTTGGAACAAACCGCGATGCGACAACTCGGATGCATCGATGGCGATCAGGATACGTTTGTACATGGTGACCTCCTTGGATGACCGGCCTGGCTGCCGGCGCACTCAGCCTGACAGTGCGCTGCGGTACACGCATTGATGCGCATCAATGCGGCCACGCGGCGTGCTGCAACACTCAGTCGGTTGGCGCGGCATCGGCAGCGTCGCGGCTTGCGCGTACGCGCGCCGGATTGCCCAGCGCGATCGCGCCGGCCGGCACGTCGCGGGTGACCACCGCACCGGCGCCGATCACCGCGCCGTCGCCGATGCACACGCCCGGCAGGATGATCGCACCGCCACCGATCCACACGTTGCGCCCGATGCGGATCGGCCGCCCGAACTCCAGCCCGCTGGCGCGGCCTGCCGCGTCGCGCGGATGGTCGGCGGCATAGAACTGCACCGCAGGGCCCACCTGCGTGCCCTCGCCGATGCTGACCTCGCAGACATCCAGGATCACGCAATTGAAGTTGAGGAACACGCCCGCGCCCAGACGAATGTTGTAGCCGTAGTCGCAGTGGAACGGCGGGCGGATCACCGCGCCTTCGCCCACCTCGGCCAACCGCTCGACCAGCAGCGCGTGCCGTTGGGCGGGCGGCTGCGCGGCACAGGCGTTGTAGCGCGCCATCCAGTCGGCGGCTGCAGCCTGGTCGGCCTGCAATTCGTCATCGGCAGCGTTATAGAGCTCGCCTGCCAGCATCTTGTGTTTTTCGGTGCGCATCGGGCCGTGGATCTCTGGACGTTCGATTCGAACGCAAGGGTGTCACGGATGCCGCGGGGAATGCATCGGGCGATGCACCAATACTGGCCAGCGGCGTGTTGGCGACGAACACGCCGCCCCGGCCGGATTCGGGCGCGTAATCCCTGCCGCGCATTGCCCGGCGATGCGACGCGGTTGCCGGCCTACACCACCGTCAGATTGGCGTATGCCATCACCAGCCACTTGGCGCCGACGTCGTCGAACTGCACCTGCACCCGCGCGTGCGCACCGGCGCCCTCGTAGTCCACGACCACGCCGCTGCCGAACTTGGGGTGTTGGACATTGGCGCCGAGCTTGATCGGCGCAGCTTCGACCACGCCATGCACCGGTCCGCCGCGGGCCGCGCCCAGCGAGGCGGTGCGTGAGACCTGCACTTTCGGGCGCACCTCGTGCAGCAGCTCGCGCGGGATCTCGCGCAGGAAACGCGAGGGCACGTTGTAGTTGTCCTGGCCGTGGATGCGCCGCGATTCGGCGTAGCACAGCACCAGCTTCTGGCGCGCGCGGGTGATGCCCACATAGGCCAGGCGGCGCTCTTCTTCCAGCCGGCCGCTTTCTTCCAGCGAACGCGCGCTCGGGAACAGGCCGTCTTCCAGGCCGACCAGGAACACGATGGGGAATTCCAGGCCCTTGGCCGAATGCAGCGTCATCAACTGCACGCCTTCTTCGCCGGCCTGGGCCTGGCCTTCGCCGGCTTCCAGCGAGGCGTAGGCCAGGAAGGCCACCAGCTCGGTCATGCCCTGGCTGTCTTCATCGTCGGGGCGGGTGAAGCGCGAAGCCACCGACACCAGTTCGTCCAGGTTCTCGGTACGCGATTCCGAATCCAGCCCGCTGCGGCTTTCCTTGGCCCAATGCTCGCGCAGGCCCGAGCGCATCAGCACATGGTCGATGCGTTCGGCCAGTTCCATGTCGCCGGTTTCGGCATGCAGCTGGCCGACCAGGCTCAGGAACGTGGCCAGCGCATTGCGGGCGCGGGCGGCCAGGGTGTTTTCCTGCGTGGACAGCATTGCCGCTTCCCACAGCGACAAGGCGTTGGCGCGTGCCAGGCGGCGCACTTCATCCAGCGTGCGATCGCCGATGCCGCGCGTGGGCGTGTTGACCGCGCGCTCGAACGCGGCATCGTCGCTGCGGTTGGTGAGCAGGCGCAGGTACGCCAATGCATCCTTGATTTCGGCACGCTCGAAGAAGCGCATGCCGCCATACACACGGTACGGCAGCTGCTCGGAAATCAGCGCTTCTTCCAGCGCGCGCGACTGCGCGTTGCTGCGATACAGCACCGCCACTTCGCCATAACTGCCGCCGTCGCGCACCCACTGCCGCGCGCGCTCGACCACATAGCGCGCCTCGTCGACCTCGTTGTAGGCCGCATACAGGTCGATCGGATCGCCGTCGCCGGAATCGGTCCACAGCTGCTTGCCAATCCGGTCCGGGTTATGCGCGATGACCGCATTGGCCGCGCCCAGGATATTGGCGCTGGAGCGGTAGTTCTGCTCCAGCCGCACGGTCTGCGCGCCGGGGAAATCCTTCAGGAAGCGCTGGACGTTCTCGACCTTGGCGCCGCGCCAGCCGTAGATGGCCTGGTCGTCGTCGCCGACCACGAACACGTGGCCGGTTTCACCGGCCAGCACGCGCACGAAGGCGTACTGGATGGCGTTGGTGTCCTGGAATTCGTCGACCAGGATCTCGCGGAAGCGCGCACGGTAATGCGCCAGCAAGGCCGGGGTGTCGCGCAGCAGTTCGTGCGCGCGCAACAGCAACTCGGCGAAGTCCAGCAGGCCGGAGCGGTCGCAACGTTCCTGGTAGGCGGCGTAGACCTGCCGGCGTACCTCGGTCCAGTCATCGTTGGGCTCGGGCTGGATATGCTGCGGACGGCGGCCTTCGTCCTTCTGCTCGTTGATCCACCAGCTCATCTGCTTAGGCGGATACTTGCCCTCGTCCAGCTCCAGCGCCTGCACCACGCGCTTGACCAGCCGCAGCTGGTCGTCGCTGTCCATGACCTGGAAGCCTTCCGGCAGCCGCGCATCCTGCCAGTGCAGGCGCAACAACCGATGCGCCAGCCCATGGAAGGTGCCAATCCACATCCCGCGGCTGCCGTTGCGCAGCTGCAGGTCGGTACGGTGGCGCATTTCGCCGGCGGCCTTGTTGGTGAAGGTCACCGCGAAGATGCCGTGGTTGGGCACGCCCTGGACTTCGTTGAGCCAGGCGATGCGATGGATCAGCACGCGCGTCTTGCCGGAGCCGGCGCCGGCCAGCACGAGGTAGTGCCCCGGCGGTGCGGAAACGGCCTCGCGCTGGGCGGGGTTTAAATGATCGAGCAAATGAGAGACATCCACCGCCGTATTTTACCGGTTGTGGCGTCGCTGCGGCTGAGATTGCGATGAAGCGGTTGGGAATGCGGGGTTTCGCACGCACCCTCATCCGCCCCTGCGGGGCACCTTCTCCCGGTGGGAGAAGGGAGTAAGCCCCTCTCCCATCGGCAGAGGGATTGGGGTGAGGGTACGGGGCGAAACCGTCGGTGCATCACTTCCGAAGGCGCGTGGCGACGCGTTTGTCATTGCAGGCACTGGTAGATGTCTGAGGCGCCCTCATCCGGCACTACGCGCCAGCGTCTCCCGGCGGGAGAAGGGACCAACGCCCCTCTCCCGTCAGATCTCGCGGCTGGCCGATCAATCGCCGCCTGGCAGCCCCAACACATCCCGCGCAATCGCCGCTGCCTGCTCACGCAGCTCCGGCACTGCCAGGCTCTCCCACAACGACCCGATCCGCAGGCTGCCGATCACTCGCATCCTGGGATCGGCGCGACCATCGGCATCGATCAAGCTGCCATCGGCAGCGGTATCCACCCCGATCCCGTGCGGCCCGGCCACCGCAATGCCCTGCCCCAGCAGTTGCTGCAGCAGCGGGTTGCGCATCGCCTGCACGCGCATTTCCACACCGGTGGCGTTGACCAGCGTATGCACATCCAGCTGCAAGGCATGCCCGGCACTGGCGCCGGCACTGAGCCGCACGCAGGCGCCGGCCTGGAACGCCACCTCCAGCCGCGCGCGGTGCAGCTGCAGTTGTCCGCGCGCGCGCATCGCCTGCAGTTGCGCATGCACCGGCGCGGCGATGCGGTGACGATGCACATCCCAATAGCGCACCACGTGGCGCAGGAAGCGGCGTTGGTCGGCAGCCGACAGCGTTTGCCACAGAGCCTGACTCAGCGGGCGCACACGCTCCATCACGCTCTGCCAGGGCAGGCCTTGCGCCATCGCCACCCGCGCATGCTGCCGCAAGCTGCGCATGCGCGCACGCAGCGACAGCGCCAGCAACGGCTGCGGATCGAAGTCCGCCGCAACGCAGTGCGCCTGCGGCAACGGCAGCAGCCCATGCCGCGACACCACGTGCACCGCCCCGCGATGCGCCTGCGCGGCCAGCGTCACCACCGTGTCGGCCATGCTCAGTCCCGAGCCGATGATGCACACCGCCGCGTCCTGCGGCAACGCGGCGACCGCCTCGGTATCCCAGGCTTCCACCCGCTGGGTTGCCGACAGGCCGGTGGCCCCGCGCAGCGGCAACGGCCGCAACGCATTGCCTACCGCCAACACCACGCTGCTGGCGTGCAGGGTCTGCCCATCGTCGAGCTGCAACCGCGCGCCGTCGGCATCGGCTTGCAGCGTCTGCACGCGGGCGCTGTGCACGGTGAGCGTCGCCGGGCTCTGCACGCGCGCGGCCTGCAGGCGTTCGCGCAGGTAGGGCGCGTAGTGTCGGCGCCCGACGAAAGCCTGCGGCAGCCGTGCGTCTTCCAGCTCCGGGCAGCAGGCGTGCGCACGCAGGTAATCGACGAAATCCTGCGGCGCCTCCATCAGCGCACTCATCCGCGCGGCGGGCACATTGAGCAGATGTTCGGGACGCGCGGTGGAGTAGGCCACGCCCTCGCCCAGCACCGGGTGCGGCTCGATCAGCACGATCTGCACCGGTGCCACGGCCTGACGCAACAGCTGCAGCGCCACCAGCACCCCGGATGCGCCACCGCCAACGATGGCGATCACTGCATCGCCGGGATCACGCAATTCATTCATCCGGCAATTGTAGGCGATGCGTCGCGTCGCACCGATGACAGCGGCCATGCCCGCCGCGATGGCGGGATAGCCCCGCGCGCACATGCCAGCGCGACGCACCCCGTCCAACAAAGCGGTCGCCGGACGCGTCCATTCGAGCGCGGGCGCGTTCGCATGCGGCGCGATCTTGCCGCCCCAGACGCGCCTCCTCCCACTTCACCTGCCACCGCAGGCATCGCGCTGCGCCACAACCGGCACTGCGCGCGCATGGCCCCCGCCCGCACTACATCAACGCATCGGCCAGCCGCGCAATGCCCTCGCGACTGCGGCGCCAGGCCGGGCGCGTGCGCCACTGCTCCAGCTCCAGCTGGCGTGCGTTGGCCAGGTAATCCTGCTCGATCGCACGCAGGCGCTGCACCACGCCCTGGTCGTAGCAGAGCATGCCGATCTCGGCATTGAGCGCGAACGAGCGGATGTCCAGGTTGATCGAGCCGACCAGTGCGATGTCCTCGTCCATGCTCAGGTGCTTGGCATGCAGGAAGTGCGGGCGATACAGCGCGATCTTGACCCCGCAGCGCAGCAGCTCCTCGAAATACGCCTCCTGCGCCCAGGCCGCCAGGATCTGGTTGTTGCTCTCCGACAGGATCAGCTGCACATCCACGCCCGACACCGCGGCAATGCGCAAGGCACTGAGCAAGGCCTCGTCGGGGACGAAATACGGTGTCACCAGCACCACCTTGCGCCGCGCCAGATGGATCACCGCGTTGATCGCATCGCGCGCATTCTCGAACGGATACGCCGGCCCGCTGGGGAGCAGCTGCGTGGCGATGTTGGCCTCGCACACCGGTGCGTCCGGCCATACGTCCAGGCGCTGCCCGGTTTCGGTGAACCAGTCGCTGGCGAACACCGCTTCCAGATGATTGACCACCGGCCCGCGCACGCGCGCCACCAGCTCGCGATTGGGCACCCCATCGATGAACCCGGCCTCGGCCAGGTTCTGCGAACCGACAAAGCCCACCTGGTTGTCGATCACCGCAATCTTGCGGTGGTTGCGCAGATCCATGCGCCCGCTGCGGCGCCAGCGCAGGCCGCCGGGCAACACCGCCAGCACGTCCACTCCACCGGCCTGCAGCTGCTTGCGGTAATGGCGCAGACCGCGCTTGGCGCCCACCGCATCCAGCAGCACGCGGCAGCGCACGCCGCGCGCACCGGCACGCAGCAGCGCGGCGACCACCGCGTCGCCCACCGCATCGTCGAACATCAGGTAATACAGCAGATGCACGCGCTTTTCCGCCATGTCGATCGCGGTGATCAAGGCCTGCAGCGACTGCGTGTAGTCGTCCAACAAGTCCACCGCATTGCCCAGCGTGGGCATGAAGTCGCCCTGGCGTTCGATCAGCGGCACCACCTCGGCGCTGCTGGTGTCCGCCTGCGGGGTCCAGCGCAAGGCATGCAGCGGCAGTTGCTGTTCGCGGATCACCTGCGAGGCAGTGGCCTGGCGTTCCACCCGCACCCGCGATAGCCACGGATGCCCGAACAGCAGATACAGCGGCAGGCCGACCACCGGCACGAAGCCGATCAGCAGCAACCAGCTGCGTGCCGCACCCGGCGTGGTGCGGGCCGGAATCCACAACAGCGCGGCCAGGCGAATCGCCCAGTCCAGTGCCAACAGCCAGGTCCCTTGCAACCAGTCAGGCAGCATCAGCGATCCGTTCTCAAGAAGGCTCCGATTCTGACCGCCCGGTGCGTGAACGCAACGGGGCGGGCGCGTCGATCGGCGCGCAATAGCGAAACGGCCCGCCCTGCGCATCGGCCGGCTGCACGCGCTCGGCACAGACCTGCCGCAGCGTTTGCACGAATGCGGACTGCGCGCGGGTGGGATGCCAGTCGCTGCGCAGCGTCATGCCGATCTGGCGGCGCAGCTGCGGCCCGGCGCGGCCGACCTCGCACAGCAAGCCGGCGCGGCGCTCGAACAGGAACTGGTCGCGCGACATCAGCGTGAGCCAGTCGCCTTCCAGCAGCAGCCCGCGGATGGTCAGCTCCGCGCCGCATTCGATGCGCAGCGCCGGCGGCTCGACGCCCTGATCGCGAAACATGCACTCCCAGCGTGCGCGCACCGGCGTGCCGGTGGTGGCGATCACCCAGGGGTACTCCAGCAACTGCGCGAACGCGTAGGCGCGCCCGGCCAGCGGGTGCCCACTGCGCGCCACGATCACCGGCTCGTCGTCGAACAACGGCTCCTGCAGCACATCGCGCACCGGCAACGGCTCGCGCAGCGCACCGATCAGCAGGTCCAGCCCGCCCTCGCGCAGATGCGCCAGCAATTCGTCATACGGGCCTTCGACCACGTTGACGCTGGCACCGGGATGCGCGCGCACAAACCGCGCCAGTACCTGCGGCAGCAGGATCGCCCGCGCCAGCGGCATCACTCCCAGTGCGATCCGGCCGGCGTGCTGCGAGCGCAACGCGCTCACTTCGTCCAGGCCAGCGCGCAATTCGGCCAGCGCCAGGCGCACCTGCCGCAGCAGCCGCGTGGCCACCGGCGTGGCCTGCATGGTCTTGCCGCGGCGCACCGTCAGCGGCACCTCGATCACATCGGCCAGCGACTGCACCGCGCGGTAGATGGCCGGTTGCGAGACCCCGGCGCGCGCCGCCGCCAGCGAATAACTCCCGGCCACATCCACCGCGACCAGCGCCTGCAGTTGCCCCAGCGAGACCCGTCGCTCCAGGCCGGGCCGGGCCGGCAACCGCAACGCCCGCCGCGCCACCCGGATGCCGCGACCCAGTTGCTCCAACGCCCGCGCGACGCGCGGCACCAGCAACTGCGTGGCCTCGGTGGCGACCATGCCGCCCGGATGCCGCTCGAACAGGCGCACGCCGAGCTGCTGTTCCAGCCGCGCCACCGCCTGGGTCAATGCCGGTTGCGACAGATTCACCTGCGGCGCGGCCGCGCTGATGCTGCCCAGCCGGTGCACCACCACCAGGGCGTAAAGATGGCGAAGGTTCGGCTCGGGAGTCGGCGGCATGCTCTAACTATAAGCAAAACCAATATGCATACCTCAAATGAATCTTGAGCCAGCAGGCGCTCGCCGCACAGACTCGGTGCACGCCTAACGAGGATGGATGGATGAGCCAGGTCGTCACCCGGATCGCGCGCACCCCGTTGGCCGTCGTCGACGGGCTTGCGCAGGCCGGCGTAGCCACCGTGCACGAGGCGCAGGGGCGCAGCGGCCTGCTGCACCATCGCCTGCGCCCGATCTACGCCGGCTGCCGCATCGCCGGCACCGCCGTCACCGTGTCGATCCCGCCCGGCGACAACTGGATGATGCATGTGGCCATCGAGCAACTGCAGCCCGGCGATGTGCTGGTGGTCGCCCCGACCAGCGCCTGCTGCGATGGCTATTTCGGCGACCTGCTCGCCACCTCGGCGCAGGCGCGCGGCTGCCGCGGGTTGATCATCGATGCCGGGGTACGCGATGTGCGCGACCTCACGGCGATGCAGTTCCCGGCCTGGAGCCGCGCCATCTGCGCGCAGGGCACCATCAAGGAGACGCTGGGCTCGGTCAATGTGCCGCTGGTCTGCGCCGACGCGCTGGTGCAGCCGGGCGATGTGGTGGTAGCCGACGACGATGGCGTGTGCGTGGTACCGCGCGCCAGCGCCGCCGCGGTGCTGGCCGAAGCGCAGGCACGCGAAGCGCGCGAACTGCGCAAACGCGAGCGCCTGGCACGCGGCGAACTGGGCCTGGACATCTATGCCATGCGCGAGCGGCTGGCGGCCAAGGGCCTGCGCTATGTCTGAGCAGGTCCGCGCGATGTGGATGCGCGGCGGTACCTCCAAGGGCGGCTTTTTCCTGGCCGACGAGTTGCCGGGCGAACGCGCCGCACGCGATGCCTTCCTGCTGCGCGCCTACGGCTCGCCGGATGTCCGCCAGATCGACGGCATGGGCGGCGCCGACCCGCTGACCTCCAAGGTCGCGGTGGTATCGCGCTCGGCACGCGCCGATGCTGACGTGGACTATCTGTTCCTGCAGGTGTCGGTGGGACAGGCACAGGTCAGCGACGCGCAGAACTGCGGCAACATGCTGGCCGGCGTTGCCCCCTTCGCGTTGGAGCGGGGCTTGTTGCCGGCACGCGATGGCGAAACCGAGGTGCGCATCTTCATGCGCAACACCGGCACGCTGGCCACCGCCAGCGTGCAGACGCCCGGTGGCCAGGTGCGCTACGACGGCGACGCCCGCATCGACGGCGTGCCCGGCACCGCTGCGCCGATTGCGCTGGCATTTGCCGACATCGCCGGCTCCTCCTGTGGCGCCTTGCTGCCGACCGGCAATAGCGTCGATACCCTGGAGGGCGTGGAGGTCACGCTGATCGACAACGGCATGCCCTGCGTGGTGCTGCGCGCCAGCGATCTGGGCATCAGCGGTTATGAAGACCGCGCCACCCTCGAGGCAAACGACGCACTGAAAACCCGCCTGGAATCGCTTCGTTTGCAGGCGGGCCCGTTGATGCAGCTGGGCGATGTTGCCGACGCCACCGTGCCCAAGATGATGCTGGTCGCCGCCCCGCGCCACGGCGGCGCGATCAGCGTGCGCTCGTTCATTCCGCACCGCTGCCACGCCTCGATCGGCGTGCTCGGCGCCGTCACCGTGGCCACTGCCTGCCTGCTGCCCGGCTCACCCGCGCATGCCCTGGCGCAGCTGCCTGGCGGCACCACCCAGCAGC
The DNA here is from genome assembly GCF_040202385.2 of Xanthomonas sp. WHRI 6108. Classification (NCBI taxonomy): domain Bacteria; kingdom Pseudomonadati; phylum Pseudomonadota; class Gammaproteobacteria; order Lysobacterales; family Lysobacteraceae; genus Xanthomonas; species Xanthomonas sp. WHRI 6108. Next base: position 4,497,580 of record NZ_CP168198.1, read on the forward strand.
TGGAGGTCGAGCATCCCAGTGGTGCGAGCAGCTGCGTGATCACAGTCGATTCGCACGGCGAGGTGGTGCGCACCGCCGTGCTGCGCACTGCACGCAAGCTGTTCGATGGGCAGTTGTATGGCTGAGCGGATGGATGCGCCACCACGCTGGATCGATCGCCATCGGCCATGCCCGGCCCACGACCTGCGCCTGCCGCGCGGCGTGGCCGACACCGCGTGCCGCAGCGACGTGCGCGTGAGCATCCATGCGCGCACCACACCCGACGTGGGCACCTGTAGGTTCCGCGCACCGGGCGGGTCAGCCTTTCGCGCGCGTGGCCGTTTGCTCACCGATCCCGCCGCCTCAACAAGACCCTTGCCATGATCATCGACTGCCACGGCCACTACACCACCGCGCCCGCGGCGCACGATGCCTTCCGCAAGGCGCAGATCGCGCAGTACGACGATCCGAGTTTGCCCGCGCCGGTGTATCCGTCCATCTCCGACGACGCATTGCGCGAAAGCATCGAACAGCACCAGTTGCGCCTGTTGCGCGAGCGCGGTGCCGACATGACGATTTTCTCGCCACGCGCCAGCACCATGGCGCACCATATCGGCGACGAAGCAGTCAGCCAGGTGTGGACGCGCCACTGCAACGACCTGATCGCGCGCGTGGTGCAGCTGTATCCGCAGACCTTCATCGGCGTGTGCCAGTTGCCGCAGTCGCCGGGCGTGCCGATCGCCCAGTCGATCGCCGAGCTGCAACGTTGTGTCACCGAACTCGGATTTGTCGGCTGCAATCTCAATCCCGACCCATCCGGTGGCCACTGGAACGGCGTGCCATTAACCGATCGCGCCTGGTATCCGTTCTTCGAAAAGATGGTCGAGCTCGACGTGCCCGCGATGGTGCATGTGTCGGGCAGCTGCAACGCCAACTTCCACGCCACCGGCGCGCATTATCTCAATGCCGATACCACCGCGTTCATGCAGTTTCTCCAAGGCGATCTGTTCGCTGATTTCCCGGACTTGCGCTTCATCATCCCGCACGGCGGCGGCGCGGTGCCGTATCACTGGGGCCGCTTTCGCGGCCTGGCCGACATGCTCGGCAAGCCACCGCTGTCCACGCATGTGATGCGCAATGTGTTCTTCGACACCTGCGTGTATCACCAGCCCGGCATCGATCTGCTGTTCGAGGTCATCGACATCGACAACATCCTGTTCGGCTCGGAGATGGTCGGTGCGGTGCGCGGCATCGACCCGCAGACCGGCCAGTATTTCGACGACACCAAGCGCTACATCGATGCCTTGGCGATTTCCGACGCCGACAAGCGCAAGGTATTCGAAGGCAATGCGCGACGGGTGTATCCACGCCTGGATGCGCAATTGCGTGCGCGCGGGCTGTAACTCTTTCTTATCTGCCCGAGAAGGTGCCCCGCAGGGGCGGATGAGTGGCGCCTCGCAGAGCGGTCACCGTCTGCGATGTCAAACGCGTCGCCACGCGCCTTCAGAAGTGAAACGCCGGCTGCTTCGCCTCGAACTGCCAGCGACTGACGGAGCGTGCAATCGGAAAAACGACGTTTCGCTTGCGAGTGGCCTCGCCCCGTACCCTCACCCCTACCCCTCTCCCGAAGGGAAAGGGGAGTGCACGCCGACCATTGTTGCGATCACCCCCGCAACACTCTTCAAACGCAAACACCCGCCTTGCGGCGGGTGTTTGCCTGGATGCAGATCGGGTAATCGGTGGATTACTTGATCTTGCCTTCCTTGTACATCACGTGCTTACGCACGACCGGGTCGTATTTCATCATTTCCATCTTCCCCGGAGTGTTCTTCTTGTTCTTGTCCGTGGTGTAGAAGTGGCCGGTAGCGGCCGAGGAAATCATACGAATCTTGTCACGCTTGCCTTTTGCCATGACTGCTTACTCCTCAGACCTTTTCGCCGCGCGCACGCAGCTCTTTCAGAACGGCATCAATCCCGTTCTTGTCGATGGTGCGCAATGCATGCGCGGAGACACGGAGCTTCACCCAACGGTTCTCGCTGGCGACCCAGAAGCGGCGCTCGTGCAGGTTGGGCAGGAAGCGACGACGGGTTCTGTTGTTTGCGTGGGAGACGTTGTTACCCGTCTGCACACGCTTGCCGGACACTTGGCATACGCGGGACATTACGCACCTCGATAAATGAATTGCCACCCATAGCCTGGGGAGCGGCGGCCCCGACAGCGTCAAGCTGCCACGCAACGTTGGGAATCAAGAACTTACGCTGGGAACAAGCCGGCAACCCCATCGCGCTGGGTGCCGCCATCCGGAGCGATCCGGGCACAGCGAGCCGCGCATTATGCACGGCTTTCCTATGTGCCGCAAGCACTTAGCCCGCACTCCCCGCCCGCTCGCGGTGCAGCCAGCGATACAGCACCGGCAGCACCAGCAGGGTCAGCAAGGTCGACGAGACGATGCCGCCGATCACCACCGTGGCCAGTGGGCGCTGCACCTCGGCCCCGGCGCCGACATTGAAGGCCATCGGCACAAAGCCCAGTGCGGCCACCAACGCCGTCATCAACACCGGGCGCAGGCGGCTCAGTGCGCCTTCGCGCAGCGCCTGCTCCAGCGACATGCCCCCGGCCCGCAGGCTGCGCACGAAGGCGATCATCACCAGGCCGTTGAGCACCGCCACCCCCGACAGCGCGATAAAGCCGACACCGGCGGAGATCGACAACGCCAGGCCGCGCAGCGCCAGCGCCACCACGCCGCCGGTCAGCGCCAGCGGCACGCCGCTGAACACCACCAGCGCATCGCGCAGCGAACCGAACGACCAGTACAGCAGCGCGAAGATCAGCAGCAAGGTGCCTGGCACCACCCAGGCCAGGCGCTGGCCGGCGGAGATCAGTTGCTCGAAGGTGCCGCCGTAGCCGATCCAGTAGCCGGTGGGCAGCACGACCTCGGCCTGCACACGCTGCTGCACCTCGGCGACGAATCCACCCAGGTCGCGGTCGCGCACATTGGCGGTGATCACGATGCGGCGCTTGCCGTCTTCGCGATTGATCTGGTTGGGCCCGAGCACGGTTTGTACCTTTGCGACCTCGCGCAGCGGCACCGTGGTCGGTTCGCCACTGCGCCAGCCGGCCGCGCGGCTGGATTCGTCGACATCGGCGCGCTCGCCATCGCCACGCAGCGGGATCGGCAGATCGGCCAGCGCCGTCGGGTCCTGACGCAGGCCTTCGGGCAGGCGCACCACGATGTCGAACCGGCGGTCGCCTTCGAACAATTGCCCGGCCGCCTGCCCGCCCACCGCCGCCGACACCGTGTCCTGCACCACGCCGGGATTGAGCCCGTACCCGGCCAGCGCGGCGCGATCGGGCACCACCGCCAGCATCGGCAGGCCGGTGGCCTGTTCCAGGCTCACGTCGGCCGCACCCGGCACCGTGCTGGCGACTTCCTGCACGCGCTGCCCCAGCTTGACCAGCGTGTCTAGGTCATCGCCGTAGACCTTGATCGCCACATCCGCACGCACGCCGGAAATCAGCTCGTTCATGCGCATCTGGATCGGCTGGGTGAACTCGTAGTTGTTGCCGGGCAGCTGCTTCACCGCTTCCTCGATCTCGGCCACCAACTGCGCCTTGGGTTTGCGCGGGTCCGGCCACCGCGCGCGCGGATGCATGATCAAGAACGTATCGGCCACCGACGGCGGCATCGGATCGGTCGCCACTTCGGCAGTCCCAAGCTTGCCGAACACATGCGCCACCTCCGGAAACTGCTTGATGCGTTTTTCCAGCGTGGACTGCATGGTGATGGCCTGTTCCAGGCTGGTGCCGGGAATGCGCAAGGCGTGCAGCGCGATGTCGCCTTCGTCCAGGTTCGGGATGAACTCGCTGCCCAGGCGCGTGGCCAACACCGCGCACAGCGCCACCGCCACCACCGCACCGACACCGACCCAACGGCCGTGTCGCAGCGCGCGATCCAGCAAGGGCGCATACACACCGCGCGCCCAGCGCATCGCGTGGTTCTCTTGCTCGGCCACCTTGCCGCCGAGCAACAAGGCGATCGCTGCGGGGACAAAAGTGAGCGACAGCAGCATCGCACCGGTCAGCGCCAGCACAACAGTGATCGCCATCGGATGGAACATCTTGCCTTCGATGCCGGTGAGTGCGAACACCGGCAGATACACCGCCGTGATGATGCCCAGGCCGAACAGGCTGGGCCGGATCACCTCTGCCGTGGCTTCGGCGGTCAGTTCGAAACGCTCGTCGCGCTCGAGCACCCGCCCCAGCCGCAATTGCGCTTGCCCGAAGCGGCGCAGGCAGTTCTCCACGATGATCACCGCGCCATCGACGATCAAGCCGAAATCCAGCGCACCCAGACTCATCAGGTTGCCGGACACGCCACCGCGCACCATGCCGGTGAGGGTGAACAACATCGCCAGCGGAATCACCGCCGCGGTGATCAGGGCCGCGCGCACATTGCCCAGCAGCAGGAACAGCACCACGATCACCAGCAATGCGCCTTCGATCAGGTTCTTGGCGACGGTGACGATGGTGCGGTCCACCAGCGCGGTGCGGTCGTAGACCGGCACCGCCTGCACGCCGGCCGGCAAACTGGCATTGGCCACTTCCAGGCGCTGCGCGGCGGCCTGCGCCACGGTGCGGCTATTGGCGCCGACCAGCATGAACACCGTGCCCAGCACCACCTCGGTGCCGTCCTGGGTGGCCGCACCGGTGCGCAACTCGCGCCCCTCGCCGACCTGCGCCACATCGCGCACCCGGATCGGCACGCCTTGGCGCCGATCCAGCACGATCGCCCCGATCTGCGCGATATCGTCCACCTGCCCCGGCACCCGCACCAGGAACTGCTGGCCGTTGCGTTCGATATAGCCGGCGCCAATATTGCGGTTATTGGCTTCCACTGCGCGGGCCACATCGTCCAGCGTGAAACCCAGGGCGACCAGGCGTGCCGGATCCGGGGTGATGTGGATCTGCCGCGCATAGCCGCCGATGGTATTGACCTCGGTGACGCCGGGCACATTGCGCAACTGCGGGCGCACCACCCAGTCCTGCAGGGTGCGCAGATCGGTGGCTGTCCACGCACTGCCATCGGGCTTGCGCGCATTCGGTTTGGCTTCGACCGTGTACATGAAGATCTCGCCCAGCCCGGTCGCGATCGGCCCCAGCTGCGGCTCCAACTCGGCCGGCAGTTGCGACTTGACCTGCTGCAGCCGCTCGGCCACCTGCTGCCGCGCAAAATACAGGTCCGTGCCATCGGCAAAGACCGCCGTCACCTGCGACAAGCCGTAGCGCGACAACGAGCGTGTGGATTCCAGCCCCGGCAAGCCCGCCAGCACCGTCTCCAGCGGAAACGTCACCCGCTGCTCCGACTCCAACGGCGAGTACCCCGGCGCGGCCGTATTGACCTGCACCTGCACATTGGTGATGTCCGGGGTGGCATCGATCGGCAGGCGCGAAAAACTCCACGCCCCGATCGCAATCAACACCGCCGTCAACGCCAGCATCAACCACCGCTGCGCGATCGCGAACCGAATGATGTTAGTGAGCATGACGCGCACCTCCGCGCACACTCGGCGCAATGGCGTGCGCAGCCACACCGATCAGTGCGTGCGTACGCACGCACGACGCCTGTGCAATCGCAGCGGGCTGCCGTCGGCCGACAGCAGCACCACAGAGAGGATCCCGACCTTCGCCGCTATCGCGATCGCCCCCGATGCATCCGACCTTCGCAGCGCAGACTCTCACGCTGTTGCTGGCGTGATCGCCGGCGCCGTGAGTGCGTGGATGACGTAAAAAACGTTTCACCGAAGAATGGATGAACTGTGCGCAAGCACGCGCTTGCGGTCGAGGCAGACGCAAACCGGAAGCGCAGCGATCAATGATCATGCGATGCCCCCGACTTCTCGATATCGGCCTTCACCAGATAACTCTGCACCACCACCACCGCGTCACCCGCGGTCAGACCCGACACCACCTGCACCTGCTGTGCATCGCGCGCGCCCAACTTCACCGGCCGCACCTCGTACACATCCCCCACCCGCACGAACACCACCTCCCAGTCGCGAAACTGCTGCAAGGCCCCCACCGGCACCACCATTGCCGCCGGCTGCTGCGCCACCGTCACCCGCGCCTTCACCGCCGAGCCCGGCCGCCACAGGCCATCGCTGTTGCGCAACACCGCGCGCGCCACCGTGCTCTGACTCGCGGTGGCCGTGCCCGGCAACACGCGCTCCAATGTGGTCTGCGCCACCACGCCATCGCTGATGCGGGTCACCGTCACCGGTGCGCCGGCGGTGATGTGCCCGGCATCGGCGCCGAAGATGTGCAGATCCACCCACAGGCTCGACAGGTCGGCAATCTCGAACAACGCCTGGCCTTCGCTGGCGTTGCTGCCCAGGCTGGCGTTGCGGGCGAGCACGGTGCCGCTGATCGGCGCGCTGACCGAATACGTGGTCAGGCTCAGGTTGCTCTCCACCGTGGCCAGCACCTGGCCGGCGCGCACCTGGTCGCCGACATTGACGCGCAGGCTGCGCACCGGCCCGGGGAAGCGTGCGGTGGCCTGCGCCTGCGCACCTTCTGCCGGCGTCAGCAGGCCTTGCACTTCGTGCTGGTCGGCGATGCTGCCGGGACCGACCGGCGCGACCCGGATGCCGGCGTCCTGCGCGATTTTCGCCGCGATGGTGGTGCGCCCTTCATAGCTGGGATAGGCCCAGCGATGCGACCTGCCCTGCACGGTGGCGCGTACTTCCACATCGAACGAATGCGGCTCGCCGACCGTGCTGTCGGCCAACAGGCTGCCATCGTCGCGTGCGCGCAATCGATGCACTTCGTTGGCGCCGCCGAGCCGGGTCAGGCGGACTTCGACACTGCCGGCGCTGGGCGGCAAGGGCTTGCCGTCGCGGTACAGCCAGGCGCGATAGGTCGGCGGTGTGCCGTCTTCGGCAATCGCCAGCTCCACGCTGTCGCCGCCCTGTTCGAGCAGGCGCCCGCCGTGCGCGCCTTTTTCGGCTTCCTCGCCATGTGCGTCGGCGTCGCCCTCGGCGCCGGGCGTTGCGTGGTCATGGGCTTCTTCGCTGTTGCCGCTGTTGCCGCCGCAGCCGCTTAGCAGCAGCGCCAGCACAAGCGGCACAATCAAAAAACTTTTCATCGAAATTGGTCCTGGTTGGCGCCGGCACAGTGCGTCGGGCGAACGAACGAAGATGGTCTGTGCTGGATCCGCGGTAGGCGCGGTAGGCGCGAGCAGCACTTGGCGACTGCTGGATGCCGATGCGGTTGCAAGCGTCGAGGCCGATACCGGCGCAGCAGATCCACGCGGATGCAGGCAGGCAGGGCGAAAACGCGCAGCGGAGGTAGCGCTCATGGCCCCACCTGCGCAGTGCTGTCGGCCACGAACGGCTGCCCGGTCAGGCGCTGGATCTCGATCAATGCGGTCTGCGCTTCCAATGCGGCGGCCAGTTGCTGCTGGCGTGCATCGCTGCGCTGTGCCTGCAGCTGCGCCCAGTCCAGATAACTGGTGGCGCCGGCGCGGTACGCGCGCTCGGCGGCGGCATCGGCGCGCGCAAGTGCGGGCAGCACATCGCTGCGCATGCGCGCCACTTCCAACTGCGCGGCGCGGTAGCGGCCATGCGCGTCGGCCAGCGTGGTGTAGAGCGCCAGTGCCTGCGATTGGCGTTCGATCTCCAGCAACGAAAGCTCCGCTTCGGCGGCGCGGATCTCCGGTTGCGCACGCGCGGCGCTGCCCAGCGCCAGCGAAACGCTGCCCAGCAGTGCGGTGGCATCGTTGGCTTCGAGCCGGCGCACGCCCACCTGCCAGTCCAGGTCCGGACGCGCCTGGCTGCGTGCCAGCCGCACCCGCGCCTCGCGCACGCGCTGCTCACCGTTCAAGCGCGCCAGTTCGGGGGTGGCATCGAGCAGCTGCGCCAGCACCTCGAACTCGGGAACCGCCGGCAGCTGCAATGGGTCGCCGGTGACATCGCCGAAGTCTGGCGTGCGCTGCCCCCACAACACCGCCAGCTGGCGGCGCGCGGCCAGCAGTTCCTGCTGCGCGCGATCGCGCTCCAGTTCCGCCCGCGCCTGCAGGGCCTGGGCGGTCAGCAGCACCGATTCGGGCGATGCGCCGGCCTGCAGACGCTGGCGCGCGGCACTGACGGTGCGTTGGCGCTGGGCCAGGGTTTCCAGCGCGGCCGCATGCCGTTGCGCGGCCATGCCGATGGCCAGATAGCGCCGGGCGACTTCGGCCAGCACGTCCAGCCGCGCCAGCGCCCGCTGCGGGGCGAGTGCGTCGATGCGTGCCTGGGCCAGGGTGCGGCGCGCGTCCAGCTTGCCGCCCCGTTCCAGCACGCCGGCCAGGGTGACGGTGAGTTCGGCCTGGTCCAGCGCGCGGGTCGGGCCGCTGCCGAACACGTTTTCCAGTTCGGCGCCGATGCGCAACGGCGGACGCAGCGCGTCGCGCTCGGCGTCGGCGGTGAGGACCGCGCGCTGACCATCGGCCAGGCGCAGGTCGGGGTGCTGCCGGGCGACGCGCGCAATGGCGTCGTCCAGCGTCAGCACGGGCTTGGGCGGTACGTCCTGCGCCATGGCGCACGGCACGACCGCGAAGACGGCAAGTGCCGTCAGTCGCAACCACATGAGGGTGTCTCCGGAATCGGGATCGATGGACAGGCCGGCAGCTGCCGGCGATGCATCAGGCCGCGATCGGGGGACGCAATCCGGTCTCGCTCAGGTGCGAGCGGTAGTACGCGAGCACGGCCACGGGCTGGGCCTGCGTGTGCGTGGACAACGGCAGCCAGGCCAGCGCCGGCAAGACGGCCGGATTCTGGCCGTGGCAGTAGCCGCTATGCATCAGGGCGTGCATCAGGCCGGCCCCATCGCGCTCGCCGGCATCGCCTTCGTCGGCGCCGTCATGGCCGTGCGGCGCGGTGTCTTCCAGGTGCATCTGGTCGTGCGCCAGCGCATGCACATCGCCCAGCGCGCAGGCCACCGGTGCGACCAGTACGCCCATGGCCAGCACCGCCAGCGCCATCAGGCGCAGCAAGGGGTGCAACAGGCGGGCGCGACGCAGCAGCATGGGCGCAGCCTATCGGGGCCAGGGCAGTTACACAATCGCATGCCTGCCGCGCAGCATCGCAGGAGCGGACCTGGCCGCGACGCCGTCCTGGTCAGCGCGATGGCACTTCGCCTACATGCTGGTTGATCGCAGACAGCGCCCCGGAGGGCGAGAAGCTGCCGACGATTACCTGAAACTGGGATCGAGGCCATGACGGCGCCGGGGTCGGGGACAGCGTCGCGGCCGGGTCCGCTCCTACGTGGAGCGGACCGTTTGGCCAGCGCCATCAGGCGCAACAGGCGGGCGCGACGCAGCAACACGGGCGGTTGTAGGAGCGGACATGGCCGCGACGCCGTCCTGGTCAGCGCGATGGCACTCCGCCTACATGCTGGTTGATCGCAGACAGCGCCCGGGAGGGCGAGAAGCTGCCGACGATTACCTGGAACTGGGATCGAAGCCAGGACGGCGCCGGCGCCGGGGTCGGGGACGGGGTCGGGGACAACGTCGCGGCCGGGTCCGCTCCTACGTGGAGCGGACCGGTGGCCAGGGTCAGGGCGCGGCAGCGCTGGGCTTGGACGTTGCCGGGCGCGCCTTGCTCTCGGCGATGAAGGCGCGCACCTGCTGCTCCAGCACCGGCAAGGTGACCGAACCCTGCTTCAGCACCGCGTCGTGGAAGGCCTTGATGTCGAAGCGGTCGCCCAGCTCCTGTTCGGCCTCGGCACGCAGCTTGACGATGCTGATCTCGCCCAGCTTGTAGCTCAGCGCCTGGCCGGGCCAGGAGATGTAGCGGTCCACCTCGGTGGTGACCTCGTGCTCGCTCAGCGCGGTGCGCTCGCGCAGGTAGGCCAGCGCCTGCTCGCGGCTCCAGCCGTCGTGGTGCACGCCGGTGTCGATCACCAGCCGGCAGGCGCGCCACATTTCGTAGGTGAGCCGGCCGAATTCCTCGTACGGGGTCTCGTAGATGCCCATCTCCTGGCCGAGCTTTTCGGTGTACAGCGCCCAGCCTTCGCCGTAGGCGGAGATATAGTTTTCGCGGCGGAACGCCGGCTGGTCGCCCTGCTCCAGCGCCAGCGAGCCCTGCAGCGAATGCCCGGGCGAGGATTCGTGCAGGGTCAGCGCCGGCAGGTTGTACAACGGCCGCGACGGCAGGTTGTAGGTGTTGACCCAGTAGGTGGTGGCGCCGCCGCGGCCGGCGGTCCAGAACGGGGCGATATCGTCCGGCACCGGCTTGATGGTGAAGCGCCCGCGCGGCAGCGTGCCGATGAACCTGCCGACCTGCCCGTCCACCCGCTTGGAAATCCACGCAGCGCGATCGAGCAGTTCCTGCGGGGTCTTGGCATAGAACTGCGGGTCGGTGCGCAGGAAGCTCAGGAACTGCGCGAAGCTGCCCTTGAAACCGACCTGTTTGATGATCGCGTCCATCTGCGCCTGGATGCGCGCCACCTCGTCCAGGCCGATCTTGTGGATCTGCTCCGGCGCCAGGTCCAGCGTGGTGTATTCGCGGATCTGCTGGCGATAGAACGCCTTGCCGTCGGGCAGCGCTTCGGCCGCCAGCGTGGTGCGCGCCTTGGGCATGTACTCGTCGCGGAAGAAGCTCAGCAGCTTGCTGTAGGCCGGCAGCACTGCATTGCTCAGCGCGGCCTTGGCCTGTTCGCGCAACTGCGCCTGTTCGGCAGCGGGGATCTGCGCCGGCAGCTGCTTGAACGGCGCGTAGAAGCTGGACGCGGTCGGGTCTTTGACATCGGCCACGGTGGCGATGGAAACGTCGCGGCCATCCAGCACCGCGCGCGGCACGCTGAACCCGCGCGCCAGGCCGGCGCGCATGTTGGCGGTCTGCTGATCGAAGTAGCGCGGCACATCGTTGAGGCGCGCGATATAGGCGCGGTACTCGGCAGCGGTCTTCATCGGCCGCTGCGCCATGAAGCCGAGATTGGACCAGAACGAGCTGTCCGAATTGAACGGCATCTCGTACAGGCGCAGGCGCACCTCGGCGGCGAGGTTTTCCACCTGCGGGCGGTAGATGGCGTAGTTGACCTGGTTGGCGGGCGAGAGCTGTTTCGGGTCGATGCCGTCGAGCTGCTTGAGCACGCCGTCCCATACCGCCAGGCGCGCCTGCTGCGCGGCCGGGCCGACATCGGGCAGATGGGTGTTGTCGCCGGTGGTGTCGCTGTCTTCGTCGGCCTGGCCGGTCTCGGCCTGGCGCCAGTTCCACTCTTTTTCGTAGATGGCGCGGAAGCGCGCATCGGCGGGGCGCTCGGCGGTCAGCGTGGCGGGCGCCGCTGGTGCCGGTGCGGCGGCCTGCGCCGAGGTGGCGGCGAAGCTTGCGCCCAGCAGGGCGAGCGAAAGTGCGGCGGCGAGAGGAGATGTCACGTGCGGGCGGCCTGCGTTCGGATCGAACGTTCGATCATGGCAGCCCGGGCCGCAGCTGCCATGGGCCGGAAGTCCCAGCGCGGGGATTGCGGGTCGCGGGTTACAGAGTGAATGCGCGCGACCGGACAGGCCGGCCGCTTCAGCCTGCCTTGCGCACCACCACCAGATGCCGCTCGCCGTCCAGGCCCGGCACCTGCAGCGGATGCACCTCGCCCACCGTCCAGCCGGCGGGCAGTGCGGCGATCTCGTCATGCGGGTAGACGCCCTTCATCGCCAGCAGGCTGCCGCCCGGGCGCAGCAGGTGGCCGCCGACGTCAATGATGCCGGCCAGCGTGTCCAGCGCCCGCGCGGTGAGGTGGTCGTAGGCGGCCGGCTCGTCCAGCGCCTCGGCGCGCGACTCGGCCACGCGTGCGTTGCCCAGCGCCAGCTGGCGCAGCGCCTCGCGCATGAAGCGGGCCTTCTTGCCGTTGCTTTCCACCAAGGTCACCTGCAGCTGCGGGCGGGTGATCGCCAGCGGGATGCCGGGCAGGCCGGGGCCAGTGCCCAGATCGGCCAGCGTGCCGCTGGCGATGTAGGGCTGCATGGCCAGCGAATCGAGCAGATGGCGGGTGACCATCTCGCGCGGGTCGCGCACGGCGGTGAGGTTGTAGGTCTTGTTCCAACGCACCAGCAGCGTCAGATAGCGCAACAACGGCGCGGCAAAGGCCGCATCCAGGGATTGGGCCTGCAGGCCGTTGGCCAGCGCAGCGGCTACATCGGGGGCAAGTGCGGCATCGTTCATGCCGCGATTATCGCAGCTGGCTGGCGTGCAGGTGCGTGCCGCGCAGGTTGGCGATGCGTGGCGCGTGAGCGCGTGGGCCGCAAGCCGACGTACGTGAACTTGCCCAGCACAACGTCCAGGCCTGCGGTGCCGCAATGCCTGCCACCCACCACAGCCGCCGCTGCACCGGCGTGTAGGCATCGCTGTGGGCAGGGTCACCCGCCGCGGTGGCACACCCGTATCCATGTCCACCATCCGCAGTCGATGACGCAGGTAAGCCTGCGCCGACAGCGACACCACTGCCGCTGCCATTGAACGGACATGCGCCCGTCGCACTATGGTCGCGTTCGCCAGATCGCCTGTATGCCCATGTCTTTGATCGACCCGTCTTCCGCATCGCCCCTGCCTGGCCCCGGCAACACAGCTGCCGCCGTGGATCACAGCCGGCGCCGTCTTCTCGTCGCCGGTGCCGGGCTGGCGGCCGCCGGGCTGCTCAGCCCGTTCGCACGTGCCAGCGGCAGCCCGGACCCGTTCACCCTGGGCGTGGCCGCGGGCGACCCGCTGGCCGATGGCTTTGTCATCTGGACCCGGCTGGCGCCACGCCCGCTGGAGCCGGATGGACGCGGCGGGCTGACCGCCCCGGTGCAGGTGCGCTGGCAGGTGGCCAGCGACCCGGGCATGCGCCACATCGTGCGCCAGGGTCAGACCGTTGCCAGCCCGGCCTGGGGCCATGCGGTGCATGTGGAGGTCGCCGGCCTGGCCGCCGATCGCCCGTACTGGTACTGCTTCCAGGCGCTGGGCGCGCGCAGCCCTATCGGCAGCGCGCGCACCTTGCCGGCGTCGCACCAGTTGCCGGATGCCGCACGGCTGGGCTTTGTGTCCTGCTCGCACTGGGAGCTGGGCTATTTCAGCGCCTACCGCCACCTGGCCGCCGAACAGCCGGACCTGGTGTTCTTCCTCGGCGATTACATCTACGAATACAGCAACCACGGCGAGGCAGCGAACAAGATCGTGCGCCCGCATGGCAGCGGCGAGTGCCTGGATCTGGCCGGCTACCGCAACCGCTATGCGCTGTACCGCACCGACCCCGACTTGCAGGCGCTGCACGCCGGCAGCGCCTGCGTGGCGACCTGGGACGACCACGAGGTGCAGAACGATTACGCCAACCGCTGGTCGCAGGACCCGTCGATTGCGGTCGACACCTTCCTGGCCCGGCGCGCGGCCGCCTACCGCGCCTTCTACGAACACTTCCCGCTGCGCGCACGCAGTCGCCCACACGGCGCCGACATGCGCATCTACCGCTCGCTGGACTACGGCCAGCTGGCGCGCTTCTACGTGCTCGACGGGCGCCAATACCGCAGCGAACAACCCTGCCCGCAGGCCAACGGCTGGCGCGGCGGGCATGTAGTGGACGACAGTTGCCACGAACGAACCGACCCACGCCGCAGCATGCTCGGCTGGGAACAGGAGCGCTGGCTGCATGGCGCCTTCGCACAATCGCCCGCGCGCTGGAACGTGATTGCGCAGGATCTATTGGTAGCACCGATGAACCAGCACGGCCGCGACGGCGTGTTCGGACACTGGACCGACGGCTGGGACGGCTACCCAGCCACGCGCACCCGCATGCTCGATGCAATTACCAAGACCCGGCTACGCAACCCGGTGTTCTGGGGCGGCGACATCCACTCGTACTGGGTCACCGATCTGAAGGCCGATCCGGCCAACCCCGACTCGCCGACGCTGGCCACCGAATTCGTCGGCACCTCGGTCACCTCCGACGGCCAGAGCAACGCCGAGCTGCAACAGACCATGGCGCTCAATCCACACGTGCACTACGCCGAAGGCGAAACCCGCGGCTATGTCTCGGTGACGCTGACACCGGGCCGGATGGAAACGCGCCTGCAAGGCATCTCCGACCGCCGCGACCGCCAGGCCACGGTCTCGACGCTGAAGCGCTTCGTGGTCGAGGACGGCAAGGCCGGTGCGTTGGAGGCGTGATCAACTACAAATGCCTGCATCGACAAGATTATGGGCCAGGATTGATCGATGCCTTCGAGCTCGCCCCTGTACCGTCAATTCGCCCGGCGAATTCAACTCTGATTCGCAACGCTGTTGAGGACCTCCTCGGAGAAGACTTCGAGGGGAGTTTTGAATCCGAGTATCTTGCGTGGGCGATTGTAGAGTCGCTGCTCGATCCATCGCAGGTGCGCATCGGTGATGGTGCTGAAATCGGTCTGTCGTGGCAAGTCAACCCGTTGGCATTTTTTTTGCTGCCTCGCTGCCATGCGCAGTACGGATCTGCAAAATAGAAATCGCTCTGCAGGCAGGCAGCAATGAGCTGATGATCGGCGAACTCCTTGCCGTTGTCGGCGGTGAGGGTGTGCACTGTATGGCCTAGGCCATACAGCCGCTGGACGATGGCGTTGCTCACGTTCTCGGCGGTGCCGTCAGGCGAGTAAGCAAGCAGATGCAGGCGACTGTGGCGTTCGGTGATGGTGACCACCACGGCCTTTCCGTGTGAGGCCCGAAGGGTATCCAGCTCCCAGTCGCCGATGCGGCTTCGCTGCTCCACTACGCTTGGGCGCTGTGTCCAGCTGCGCCGATGCGTCAGCTAGCTGCCTGCGGCCATCGCGCACGCCCCGCCGACGGCGCTTGCGGCGGCGCCTGCGTAGATGCGTGAGCAACTGAACACCGCGCTTCTGGTCGGCGTAGATGTGCCGATAGATCCATTCGGGACTGGCCAAGCCGGTGCGCTGGCAATCTGTTCCGGACTGAAATCCTCGCTCAGCAGGCCCTCGATCTGGCAGATGCGCTCAGCGTCGATGCGTAGACGCCAGCTAGCCTGCGCGCGCCGATGCTCGCTGATGCGCTGCGCGTGCTCTGGCAGATACTGCCGAGCGTGCTAGTTGCGGCGCAGTTCGCGGCTGATCGTGCTGGGCGCACGCTCCAACCAATCGGCGATGGTCCGCATCGACATGCCGGTTTCATACAACGCATGTAGACGGTATCGTTCTAGCAGGTTCAGGCGGCTGGATGACATGGGCAACTCCACTTGGCGGTGAAGTCGTTCAGGTCAGGTCGCCTGGGCCACTTCACAACCGTTGGTGTCGCGATCCGGAGCTGAAGCCGCGGCCATATGGCTCACATTAATGATATACCCTTAGAAATTACCTCATCCTAGTTGAGTCAATTTCAGACTTCCATTATCAAGATTTGACCACCGCGCACGCAGCACCTTAGTCACTGTCTCACGGCCACCCTCTAAATTGACTAGGAAATCAAGACTTTCCTTTTGGATACGCAATTCATTTTGCATGAGCTGACTTTCACAAACCATGCCCTCTAGGCGAGGATCATTAGGATCAATATCTTCTTGAAATTGCACAAATAAATCAACGGTATCTCTGGATAAAGATGCTACATCAATGAGCTGCATTGCTGTCGAGCTTGTTGTCGCATTTATAGTCATCGCTGTTGCTACAGCAGCGTCAAGTGCGGCGGATGTGTATAGCGAAGTAAAATCTTCTGTATCGGGCGCCTGCTTCTCACAAGCTTTTACTAGGGTAGCCGCCTCCTCATTTAAGTTACCGAATTCAATCCATTTCCAAATATAGTCTAAGGAATCCCTTAATACCGACGCATCACCAAAACCGGTCTCTTTGCTGAAATCAACGTAATTAGGAAACATCCTTTCACAACAGTAGGCCATAAAAGCTACACGCTTCCAGTCCGGCATGCCATTTATCCAAAGCAAAATTTTTGTTTCGTTGAAAATTTCCACTTCCAGCCTTCATTTATCTTTAATGGGAATTTCTAATTTTCTCATGGCTTCCTGACATCCTGAGCATGCCGTTCGACTCGGCGAGACGCTTGTTGGCGTCAATCCCATATCTCTAGCGGCATTGACTCCGTTCACCTCGGCGTGCGTGCGTGCGGCGCCTTTTCCAGCCACCTCGCCAACTTGTAGGGCTGCACGCTGCGCTGGACGCAACCTCCCTTCGCTTGAAGTGACAACGCGAACACCTTCCGCCGTCTCTGTTACAGCAGTCGTGACTTTGGACTGAGTTATAGGTTTTAGTGCGCCCTGGATTTCCCTTGCCCTGGTGAGGGCGCTTACTGCTTCAGCAGACTTCGCAACAACCCCGCCTACGCCTGCAGCTGCTCCGCCAGGACCATCACCAAACTGCGATAGGAACAGGTCCAACGCAACACTAAGTGTAACAGCAGCATGCTCACCCTGTGCTCGGTGGAAGTCATTGATAACGGCCGGGTCGCTGGAACCAAGTTTATTTTCCGCTGGAATTGTCTGCCTTCCATCCGGATCAGTGAACCGATACGGATTGTCATTAGCATACCAATAGCGATTGAATGCCCCTAAAGGATTGCCATAAGCCATCACGGGATCAACTGAAAGAAGTCTTCCAATCTGTGGATCGTAATACCGCTGCTGCATATAACTCAGCCCGGTCGCCGAGTCAGTCACATGCCCGGTAAACCCAGGTCCGTCCACTGCTGCCTTATTGACCATGCCGCCATACGGCTCATACACCGTCCGCTCGATCACATTGCCTGCGGCATCGGTGATCGCCACAGGTGAGCCCAAGGCGTCGGTGTGGATGTACTCCACCGTTTCGGCAAGACCTGTAGCCGGCCAGGCCAATGCCAACAGCAGCGCCGCACGACGCGAGATTCTCTTCAGCATCCTGGCATCCTCATTCCATCTCGCCCTGGGTCACCGGGAATGGTGGGCTCGACCATGCCGAACAGCCACCGGCGTTGCAGGCGCGCACCGTGTACTCGTAGGCGCAGTAGGCATTGCCGTTTGCACTGACATAGGTGCTGGGGCCGGTGTAAAGCGCATTGCCGCCACTGCTCTGCAATTGGTACTCCACTGCATCGGCGACCGCAGACCAACCGGCTTCGCACCAGACCTGCACCGGCGCGGTGCGCGTACTCAGCCAGTTCGCTGTCTGCATGGCCGGCGTCGCCGGTGGCGGAGAGACCGTCACCGTGACAATGCCCGAGGTCGGTCCGCAGCCGGCCATGTTGCAGGCCCTGGCGCGGTAGCCGTAGCTGCCCCTGCCTTTGCTGGTGTCAAAGCTGGTGGCAGCGCCCGCATATACCTGCACCCATCCTGCGCCATTACTGTCTTCTTCCAGCTGGAAGCTCTCGCTGCCGGATGGGGTGCTCCAACTCACCGTGTACGCGTTACCCGGCACCAGCGAGGGGGCCGACAGTGCGGGCTCCAGGGTGGGCGGGGCGACAACCTGCACCGTGACAGTGCCGGACCAGTTACCGCACCCGGCACGATTGCAGGCTGCCACCCGGTAGCCGTAATCGCCGGCAGTGCGGGCACCGCTCTCGAAGGCCTGTTGGGGGCCCTCCTGCAGCGTGGACCACGCTCCACCATTGGCACTTTCCTGCAGCACATAGTGAGAGGCCGCGCCTACAGTCGACCAGCTGACGGCAAAACCGCTCTGGGTGGCACGTGCAGGAGCACTCGTTGCGGGCGCACTGTCGGGCGGGTACACCACATTGACACTGGCGCTGGCGGAATAGGACGTACAGCCGATGGGATTGCAGGCGCGTACCCGATAGCCGTAAATCCCCGCCGCGCGTGCTGCAAAAGCCCTGGACAACTCTGCACCGGTGTAGCTTTGGCTCCAGGCACCATCGGCAACGCTCTCTTCCAGCTCATACCCGGTTGCACCCGAAGCGGCGGACCAGGCGATGCTGTAATTGCCGTTGTCGCCAAACTGAGGCACCGACAGGTCGGGCACGGTCGACGGTGGCAGCTCGATCGCCACTGTGGCGATGTTGCTCCAGCCTCCACAGCTGTCGCGGCATGCACGGACGCGATACTGGAAGCTGCCAGTCGATTTCCCGGTGACGGTGAACGTCAGCGCGCTTGCGTTGTAGATGCCTGTCCAGCTTCCGCCGCTGGCCGCTTCCTCCAGTTCGTAACGCGTTGCCGCGCCCACCGCGTTCCAGGTCAACGCGTAGTCGCCCTGATTGACGTAACCCGGGCCGCTCAATGCCGGAACATTCGGGGTCACGCTGCCCGACACCTGCGCCACCAGGCTGCCGTTGAGCTGGATGTAGTCCACGTCCTTGCCGGTGCGCTCATTGCGCTGCTGCCGCAGGACACCGGCATTGTCGTAGAACGAGTAGATCGCGCCGCTGGCGGAGGCCTGAGCGCGGATACGCCTTCCCTGCGCATCGTATTGATAGGTCTCCACTGCACCGACCTGACGCAGGCGGTTACCGTAGTCGAAATCGTAGGTTACGCCGTTGCGATTGTTTAAATTGCCCTGCACGTCGTAGCTCAATCCGACCAGCGTCGCTCCGCCGACGGCATCGACCACGTTGGCCAGGCGATTGTTGCCATCGTAAACATGCACGCGATCACGCGTTCCCACTTTGGCCGACTCCAGATTGTCCAAGGCGTCATAGTTGTAGCTGGCGTCACCAAAAGCAGCAGAGGTTACGGTTTTCAACCGATCCAGGCCGTCGTAGGTCATGTCGCGGCTGGTGTTGCCGCCCGTTACGCCATCGCTGATGGCCATCACATTACCCATGGCATCATAGTCATAGCCATCGTCGAGCACCGCAGTGCCACCAGCCAGATCGGTACTACGATCGGGGAAACCACGCACGTTCTGTCCCAATGTATGCACCACGCCATTGCCGTAGACGAACCGCGACATGCCGCCATTGGCGTAGTAGGTCACCTCGCTGGCAAAGTTGCCTGCACGGGTCGGGCGGCCCAATGCATCCGGCGCATAGTCCACAACACGCCCACTCGGGTAGGTATGGCCCGACAGCGCGCCATTCGCATCGTAGGCATAGCTCATGCTCCTGAGCCCAAGTTCGGCGTGCTGCTGAGACTCCAGAACCAGCAGGCGTCGGCGGTTGTACTGGTAGCTGCTGATCACCGGCAACGCGTCGCTGGTATTGGACGTGCTGATGGAGGCAGGCAGACCGTCTGGGGTATAGGACCAATCCTGATCGCCCCGACCATCAGGGAAGCGCAGTTGAAACAAGCGATTGCGCGCATCGTAGTTGCGCACCACGACACGGCCACTCGCTTGCGCCGCTTCGGTATCGCACTGGCTCGCGCTGGTCAGGGCGGTGCCCGATGCAGACCAGGCAAGATTGCCGGCTGCATCGTAGTCCTGCACGGTGGCGCCGGATTCCGGCTCGATGGTCTTGCACAGCTGGCGATACCCATCGTAGACATAGCGACGGGCCAGCTGCTGGCTGCCATCCCCGTTACGCCGGTTGATCGAGAGTGGAGTTCCGAGCGCATCGCGCTGGATCTCGGTAATCACGTCTTCGGGTTGGGAAATCGTCAACGGCATTTCGTACTCCGGCCCGGTATAGGCCAGATGCCGGGTCGTGGTGGAAAGACCTCGCGGATTGGTCACGCGGACGCTGAGATCGCCGATGTAATCGGTCGTGGTAACGAGCGGCCAGAGCTCCGATGCCTGCGTCATGCCGATCGGGCGCCCAAGCGCATCGTATGTATAGGAAGTGCCTGAGAGCGACTGGTTGACATCGTTCACTCCAAGCGACGGGTACGAGGTAAACGCCTTCTGGCCAGTGACGTCATAGCGAGTGACCACGGCGCTATCGGTCTGTCCTTGTGCCACCTCCGCAGTCAGTACAGGGCGAAATAACGCATCCAGATAGGTCTGGGTTGTGTGCCCGCCCTGCGTGCGGCTGTGCAGCCAATGCCCGGCAGGCAGGCCGAGATTGGCTGCCTCCATGCGTTGCAGCGCAAAGCTCACTGCATTCCATGCCGTGCTGTCGCCCTGCGGATATTGGATCGACGCCAATCTCCCCATGCCGTCGTAGGTGTAGTTGGTAGTGAACCCGTTCTCATCGGTAAGTGCGGCAATCCATCCGTTGTCGTCGATCACCACCGATCGCGTCGCGCCATTGGGCGCTTCAGCGGTGCCGGGAAACTTGATTTGCTGCGGTACACCGAACTTCCAACTACTGAGCAGGGTTGCATTGCCACGCCCATCGCTGACGCTGGCGACCGTTCCATCAGCGGCGTAGCCCACACTCTGGGCAAGCCGCCCAAATGCATAGAAACGCACTGGTAAGCCGCTTGCAGTATCAAACTCGGCGCGGCTGCGCTGGATATCGCCGACGGTCTCTTGCTGGTCCTGTCCCAACAACCACAATCCAGCGTCGTCGTAGTAGGCCTTGGAGATAGTTCTGCTCTGGCCGGCAGAGTTCGACTCCACTGCAGATCTCTCGCGGGCGAAAGCATCGAAGGCAGTAATCTGGCGGACAAACTGCACACCATCCTGGGTTGTGCTGGTGCTCTGCACGGGTCGGTTGCCATGCGACATGATCTCGTCACTTCCATATACATAGCTGGTACCAGCCAATGCCGGAAACGGTGCGTCTGCAAGCTGCGACTCTGTAACGTAACTGGTGGTCTCCACCTTGACATTGACATCGTTGCGCGTGGTCACGACGCCCAGCAATCGCCCATCGTTGTAGCGGACTTCCTTGCCGAACTCGTAACGCTTGACCGTGCCGTCGGGCCCGACTTCCACCGTGAATTTGTGTTCTGCGCTGCCTGCCGGATACAGCGGCCAGCTATCCACCGTGACGTCACGATCGTAGCGCCCACCTAAATTGAGATAGTCGTACTGCCATTGAGCAGGCGGCAGCGCAGGGCCGCTGATGGTCTTGGATTTGAGGGTGTAGGCATCGCGATATAGCGGCGTCTGGTTCCATCCATCCTCCAGCGTGGCGCTTTCCCCGTTTTCCTGACAATCGAAACGCACACCCATCCGACCGTGCCGGATCGGGCGCAGACTAAACGTTGCGACTGCTCCAGAAGGGTGGTTGACGGTATAGATCGCTTCGTTGTCGAGGAGGATACCCATTTTGGCGCACAGATCCATGCGTACACGATAATTGGATTCCGGCTCGTCCTGGGTTTGCCGCTGCTTGTATAGCAATGCCGGTGGCGTGATCGCATAGCCCCACGCTGTTCCATCCGGCAAAGTGACCGAGATCAGCCGGGAAGTAGTGCTGTCGTACTGGTAGCTCCACTGGCGCGTACCGCTGGTCATACTGGCGATGCGCCCCGCGTTGTCGTAGCCGAGCACAATGCTACGCCCATCGTTGGCATGGAGACGCTGCAGCTGCGCGCCACTCCATTCGTAGCGAACCCAGTTGCCGAAGCGGTCGACGATCTGGCTCGGATACAGAAATACCTTGTTGCGGCGGAGCACCGCATGCGTATCTGCCCCAAGGGTTTGCTTATGTGCCTGATCGTTATGGTCGCGCACCACCATCCAATCGAAATAATACTTGCTACCGTCGGGCGCATGCCCCACGAAGCCCTGCCCTACCTGCCCGCTCTTCAAGGCACCCAGGCATGAGAAGAACCAGCCGTCCTTGGTATTCCAGCGCACAGGCTCGGTAAACGTCGGCCTGACCTCGCGCGCATCCCCTGATGCGCCAAGCAGTTCGCCGCCCCCACCTCCGGGCAACGACAGCCGGTTGCCGTCCCAGTACTCGAAATCAGCAAAATCAATATCGAGGGTTCCGCGCACATTCCGGACCGTGACAGTCGGTGGTCCGCTCACGCTGTCACAGCGCTGCGCAGGCGCCCAACCGCCAGCAGCTGCCGTGGCCGCATCACCTCCAAAAACGCCTGAAAGAGAAGGGATATCCAGCTCCCAGTCGCCGAAGGCAAGATTGCTCTTGGGGTTGCTCGGGTCGAGCTTGCGTCCGATGGACACCGATAAGCCGCTATTTCCCGTCAACGACAGCTCGGTGGCAGAGAAGGACACCGACCCATCATAAAGATTGACCGACTCGCCAAAGATATCGCCCTTGAGCGGCTCGACCAGTTCCGCATATTTCAGCCGGTTGCCATATTCCTCATGCCAGCTTGGAATCTCCGCATACAGCGTCGAAGAAAAGCACGCGAGCGATAAAATCATTACCCCGAGTCTTGCGAGATCCGCAACAAACAGGCGACCAGTACCGCGAAGCCTATAAACCGGACAAAATTGACCACATTTGTCATCAGACACGCCATGCGTCCTACTCATCCCTGACCTCTGCGCTGTAGTGAATATCCACTCATGACCGCCATCCCAGCCAGTGAACCAGCTGGCGTTTCGCGCGATGACCTGTCCTTGGTGCCTCAGACGAGTCTGTTCCGCAACGGGAATACCGTCAAGAAAAATTCAAAGCCCTAAGCACGTTGGAAAAGCGAAAGACGCCCATGCAGCGGCACCTCAAGCGCTCACCACTTCATTGCCGGCAATGCAGCGCTGAGGGGGTGAATTCGAAATACTCCAATCACGTTGCTATGCCTGAAAGATTCGCCTAGCTATCGTCGCGCCAGACACGCGCCGGTAAGACTCATGCGCTAGATCTGGATGCCGGACCCAACTTGTCAAGGACATCCCATGACCGCCTCCGATCCCGCCCGCCGCCGCGTGTTGCAAGGGTTGGGTGCCGGCTTGTTGCTGCCGGCCACTGCCGGTTGGTCCACGCGCAGTCTGGCTGCGCCGTCCGGGCGGCCGCTGATCACCGATGGGGTGCAGAGCGGCGATGTCGTGGAGGGCCGGGCGTTGCTGTGGAGCCGCTGCGATCGGCCGGCGCGGCTGCGGGTGGAATGGGATACGCGCCCGAGCCTGCGTCAGGCGCGTCGCGTGGATGGGCCGGTGGCTTCGCCAGCGCACGATTTCACTGCGCGGGTGGATCTGGGTGCATTGCCGCGCGATCAGGACATCTTCTACCGGGTGCGCTTCGAAGATGCCGACAGCGGCGTCTTGAGCGCGCCGGTGCACGGCCATCTGCGCAGTGCGCCGCAGGCGCGTGGCGATGTGCGCTTTGTCTGGAGTGGCGACACCATCGGCCAGGGCTTCGGCATCAATCCGGACATCGGCGGCATGCGCATCTACAGCGCGATGCGCGAGCGCAACCCGGATTTCTTCCTGCACAGCGGCGACACCATCTATGCCGACGGCCCGATCCCGGCCGAGCTGATCGTGGAAGAGGGCAAGCGCTGGCGCAACCTCACCACCGCGGCCAAGAGCAAGGTGGCCGAAACGCTGGACGAATTCCGCGGCAACTACCGCTACAACCTGCTCGATGAGCATGTGCGTCGCTTCAATGCCGAGGTGGCGCAGGTCTGGCAGTGGGACGACCACGAAACCACCAACAACTGGTCGCCCGGCAAGCAGCTGGACGAGCGCTATCAGGTGCGCGATATCGGGGTGCTGGCCGGTCGTGCACGTCAGGCATTTCTGGAATACGCGCCGATGCGCGGCGTGCATGCCGATGGCAACGGGCGCATCTACCGCAAGATCAGTTATGGCCCGCTGCTGGATGTATTCGTGCTGGACATGCGCAGCTATCGCGGCGCCAACAGCGACAACCTGCAGCCGCAACCGGGCGCGGACGCGGCCTTTCTGGGCCCGCAGCAACTGGCCTGGCTGCAGCGCGAACTGGCCGGCTCACGTGCGCAATGGAAGGTGATCGCCGCCGACATGCCGATCGGCCTGCAGGTGCCCGATGGGCAGGACGCCGCAGGCCGCGCGCGCTGGGAGGCGATCGCCAACGGCGATCCGGGTGTGCCACGCGGGCGTGAACAGGAGATCGCCACGCTGCTGCGTTTCATCAGCACAGCGCGCATTCGCAACACGCTGTGGCTGACCGCCGATGTGCATTATTGCGCGGCGCATTACTACCACCCGGATCGGGCGGCGTTTCAGCAATTCGAGCCGTTCTGGGAGTTCGTGGCCGGCCCGCTCAATGCCGGGAGCTTCGGCCCGAATGCACTCGATGCCACCTTTGGCCCGACGGTGATCTTCCAGAAAGCACCGCCGGCACCCAACCTGTCGCCGCTGGCAGGATTTCAGTTCTTTGGCGAAGTGGAGATCGATGCACGCACCGGCGTGCTGACGGTGACCTTGCGCAATCTGGATGGGGTGGCGCAGTTCCGTCAGCCGATTTTGCCGCACGCTGCGACGCGGCCGGAACATGCCTGAGACGTCGGTCGGGCCAGCAACGCAAGCATCCATGTCCGGCACGTGCTGCACCCGGTCCAGGACGCAGCGCACATCTTCGCTGCACCACGCAGTAAAGCGATCGCCGCGCCTATTCGGCCGGCAACGGGTAGAACGCCAGCGCAGCGCGGCAATCCGGTGCAGCCCACCATTCGTGCAACTGCCATTGCGCGGCCTGGCCGAGCGCGGGGTCGCACCACTGCAACTGCAATGCGCCGTCGGGCGCCACTGCGTAGGCGAGCCGATGCAGGCCAAACGACAGGCCATGCCCGTACGCCTTGAGCAGCGCTTCCTTGGCGCACCACAGGCGGAAAAACAGCGCCTGTTGCGCGTCCGGCTGCAGGCCGGCCAGCACTGCGATTTCGTCGGCATGGAAGAATCGTTGCGCGATTTCCAGCAGACGTGGGCGCGCGCGGATGCGCTCCAGATCCACGCCCAGCCGCACGCCCTGCCCCAGGCCGACCAGCAGGTAGTCGCCGCTATGGCTCCAGCCGGTGTCCCGGTCGGGCAAGGCCGGCTGCAGCGACGGCCGCCCACGCTCGTCGCGCCGCAGCGGCACCTGGGCCGGTTCCAGCGCCAAAGCCTGGCCCAGCAACTCGCGCGCCTGCGGTTCGCCACGCTCGCCATGCCGGTGCGGACGCAGCCACAGCTGCACCGGGCCGATATGCCAGCTTGCGTGCGCTGTCACGCTGCGTGCACCAAGCACAACAGCCGCATGCGCGTGCGACCACGCTCGACAGTCACTTCACGCCGGTCTGCGTTGAATGGCGCCCATGCACTACTTCCGGTGCAATCGCATGAGGAGTTCGGCAACATGGGCATCATCATCTGGTTGATCGTCGGCGGCATCGTGGGTTGGCTGGCCAGCATCATCATGCGTCGCGATGCGCAGCAGGGCATCATTCTCAATATCGTGGTCGGCATCGTCGGCGCGCTGATCGCCGGGTTCCTGTTCGGTGGCGGTATCAATCAGGCCATCACGCTGTGGACCTTCGTGTGGTCGCTGGTGGGTGCGGTGATCCTGCTGGCAATCGTCAATCTGTTCACCCGTGGACGCGTGCGCTAAGCACGCATCCACTGATGGAACATTCAACGCCCGGGCTTGCCCGGGCGTTGTCGTTTCAGCCATCGACCGGAGCGCGATCAAGCGGATGGTGTACCCCATCTTCCACCGGCACGGCGATGTTCAACGCATAGGGATTGACGCCTTCCAGGCAGCCGACGTTGTAGCCATACTCGTTGGGATTGGAGCGCCGTCGGTGATGCGTGTAGATACCGCACACGCCGCAGAAATAATGCGCCGCCGCATGCGTGTTGAACTGATACAGCCGCAGCACATCCTCGCCCTGCAGCACGTGCAGGCCATCCAGCGTCACCGAGGCGACGATGGCACCACGGCGGCGGCACATCGAGCAGTCGCAACGACGTGGATCGAGCAGGCCGTGCGGCAGATCCAGATCGATCTGCACCGCGCCGCAGTGGCAACTCAGCCGATGCACCGGGCTGATCGTGACCTCGCCAACCTTGTAAGTGCTACGCCGCAGATGCCGCTCGCTCATGCGCCCGCCTCGGCCAGGCGTACCCAGGCCGGTGCATGGTCGCTGGGGCGCTCCCAGGTACGCGGTTCGCGGTCGATGCCCGCGTCCACCGCGCGTGCGCGCAAGGCCTCCGAGACCAGGGTCAGATCGATGCGCAGGCCCAGATTGCGGCGGAATCCGGCCTGGCGGTAATCCCACCAGCTGAACTGCTCGGCTTGCTCATGATGCAGCCGGAACGCATCGTGCAGGCCCAGCGCCAGCAGTTGTTCCAGCGCGGCGCGCTCGGCGCTGGAGGTGAGGATATGGTGCTCGTTCCACACTGCCGGATCGTGCACATCGCGCCCATCCGGAGCGATGTTGAAGTCGCCCAGCACCACCAGCTGCGGATACTTGTGCAACTCCTGCGCCAGCCAGTCGTGCACCGCGGCCAGCCAGCGCAGCTTGTAGGCGTACTTGTCGGTGCCCACGTCCTGGCCGTTGACCACATACAGGTTGACGATGCGCACGGCATCGACGGTGGCGGCGATCACGCGCTGCTGCACGTCGTCGAAACCGGGGATGCCCATCTGCACGTCCAGCGCCGGCGAGCGCGACAGGATCGCCACGCCGTTGTAGGTCTTCTGCCCGCAGAACACGCTGCGATAGCCGGCAGCGGCCAGCGCCGCATCCGGAAACTTGTGGTCTTCCAGCTTGGTTTCCTGGATGCCGACCACATCGGGTGCGAACGTGCCCAGCCACTGTTGCAGGTGCGGCAGGCGCACATTGAGCGAGTTGACGTTCCAGGAGGCAATCTTCATGGCGTGGCGCGGACCGTGGTTCAAACCGCCAATGGTACCGCGCCGCCGGAGTGTGCTCAGGGGCGTGGGGCGATGCGCACGCCGAGCTGGTTGGCAACCGGGCGTTCCCGCTCGGAATGCCGGTGTGGATGAGACGATTGAGCGCGTGCAGGCGCACCGTCCACGCGCACGGTCAGGGTGCTGGAGCCGCAGTCGGCGACCAGCATCTATCGCTACTTGCGCGCGATCCAGGCCAGCGCGCGGCGCGGTTGGGCGCCTCGCCGTAGTCGGCGCGGCTGGCCTCGCGTGGCTGGCGCTTGCCGTCGGCCATCTGCAGCTCGGCGGTGCAGGTCGAGCAGGGGGGCAGCAGGCCGCGGCCGGGAACACGGACAGGTGCGCAGGCGTGAGGCGGGATGACCGCTGATGACAGAGGCCGGCAATTCAATAACTTACTGTAAATTAATTATTTCGACCGGACCGGGTAAGCTGGCCCCTCCCCCGCGCCACCGCTCGCCATGCCGTCCACTGCCGCTGTCGCATTGCCGCCGCATGCGCCGAATTTCCCCGGGTTGAGCCGCAACGAGCGCGACATGCTCGACCACCTGCGCCTGGCCGGCGTGCTCACCCGCGCCGACCTCAGCCGCGGCACTGGGCTGACCGTGCAGACTGCGGTGCGCCTGATCGAAGGCCTGCAGGCGCGCGGCATGGTCCACATGGGCAGCGGCGTGGCACGTGCCGGCCGCGGAAAGCCGGGGGTGGCGGTGTCGTTGAATCCGGCGCACGGCCACACCTTGGGCGTCTCCATCGCCACCGACGCGCTGAGCCTGGCGCTGGTGGACTTCGCCGGCCAGGTACTGGCGGTCAGCGAGCTGCCGCTGGACGCGCGCAGTGCCGACGCGGTGTTGCTGCAGTTGCAGGCCGGCGACGCAGCGCTGCTGGCAGGCCTGGACCACGCGGTGGGGCCGCGGCTGGGGATCGGGTTGGCGATGAGCGGGTTCTTTACCGGCGAGGACGGGCGTATCAATCCGCCCGAGCCGCTGCGTGCGCTTGGCGAGTTCGCCCTGGCGCCGTGGCTGGCGCAGGCCTGCGCGCAGCCGGTGTGGATGGACAACGACGGCAGCGTGGCCGCCGCCGGCGAAGCGATGCTGGGCGTGGGCCGTCGACATCGCGACTTTGCCTACCTCTATCTCAGCTACGGGTTCGGCGGCGGCCTGGTCATCGACGGCCAGGTCATGCGCGGTGCGCGCGGCAATGCCGGTGAATTCGCCGGCATGCTGCCGGCGCAGAAGCTCGAACGCGCCACGCTGGAACTGCTGCGCGAACTGCTGGCCGACGACGGCGTGGCGTTTGCCGACGTGCGCAGCCTGCTGGCCGCCTACGACCCGACCTGGTCGGCGATCGCGCGCTGGATCGCACGCAGCGCGCCGGGGGTGTCGTTGATCGTCTCGGCGATCACCGCGGTGTGCGACCCGGAAGCGATCGTGTTCGGCGGCCGCCTGCCGGCCGATCTGGCCCGACGCCTGATCGCCGCCGTGCAGATCGACAACCTGCCGCGTCGCGGTCAGGGCAGGCCGATGCCGCTACTGCTGCCGGCCGAGGCACCGGCCGACGCCTGCGCGATCGGTGCGGCGACGCTGCCGTTGAAGGCGCGCTACTTCCGTTGACTGAAGGTGCCCCGCCCCTGTCGCGGGTGCTGACAGTCTGCGTTGCCGTTGGATAGGCGCTAGTTCGTGCGTCGCAGAACCGGCGTCAATCTGCGGTGGCAGCGCGCCCACGGCAGCAATAGCCGAACAACTCAACCGCCAGCTCACGTGCCTGTTGCTGCTGTTGTTGGGTGAGCGACTCCAGCAATTCGTCTTCTGCCTGCAACGGTGCCGATGGATCCAGCGCGTGGTCCGGCGGTTGGCGCGATGCCAGCCGCCACGCCGCCGCATACACCGGGTCGGGCGCATGCAACAACGGCGATTCCACCACCTGCGCCAAGGTGTCGATGGCATCGCGATGGCCCGCCAATGCCAGCGCTTCCAACTCGGCCACAATCGCGGCCATCTCCTGTTCGTCGCTCGCCGACAGTTGCGCAGGCATGCCGGCAGGTGCGCCGGCCACCGCACGTTGCAGCAACTCGGCCGCCCGCTGCGCAAGTAGATAGCGTTGCGCATCGGTATCGCCGTGCGCCGCGGCCGTGCGTAGCAGCGCCTCGATCTGCAGCTGCGTGCCGGCGACGCAGCGACGGCCCTCCAACGGCGGCACCTGTGCACCGCCGTGCGCGATCTGCGCGGCTCGCTCCTCACCCTGTTGACGACAGGCCAGCTGTTGCATGGCGCTGTCGAACAGGCCCTGACCGACGCGCGCCGGCAGCTGCGTCGATGCAACGCCGGCATGCACCGCAGGGCGCGCAGCGACGCCGCTCTGCGGGTGCAACGCAGCAGGCGTGCGCAGGCTCCACATTCCGGCGGCCGACATCGCTACGGCCACGCACACCGCGCCCGCCACCGACCAGCGCGACCGCCTCCGATGCCATGGCCGCGCGCCAACGTTCAGCGCAGGCGCCGGCATCAACGCAGCGCCGCTTCCAGTGCGGCGTGATCGAACTGCAACGGGTTGTCCTGGCGCAGACGTTCCAGCGCAGCGGTGGCGGCCTGGTCGCGCAATTGCACTTCGATCTGTCCGCGCGCTGTCTCCAGCGTGGCGGGTATGCGCGCATCCACACGGATCAGGTGATATCCCTCCGGCCCGCGGACGGGGGCCGAAACCTGCCCCACGCCCAGCCCCTGCACGGGCGCAGCAAAGACATCGGCCACGTTGCGCAGGAAGATCGATGACAGCTGGCCGCCCTCGGCCGCAGTGCTAGCGTCGTCGGATTCGCGCATTGCCAGTTCTTCGAAGGGCGTGCCGGCATCCAGCTGCTGCTTGAGCCGCTGTGCGCGTGCGAGCGCCTGCGCATCGGTCAACGGTGTGCCGCGCCGGGCATCGCCTTGGGGCTGCAGCGCCACGAAGAGATGGCTGAGGCGAACCTCGTCGTAATCGTGCGGATGCGCATCGAACTGGGCCTGCACCTGCGTGGCGTCGATAGACGCGGCATCGCGTGCGCGCCGCTGCGTTGCCTCGGCAAGAATGGCATCGGTGGCCTGACGGATGTGCGCGGCCACCACCGGGTCGTCTTGCAGATGCGCCTGACGGGCCTGGTCCACCAGCAGCAGCCGGTCGGCAAATTCGCGTACGAAACTCGGGTCGGCCGCAACGGCCGGATTGGCGTTCTGCGGCAGGTCGGCCAGGGCCAGCGCGCGATATTCCGGCGCACTGAAGGTCTGGTGTCCAATCTGCAGCACCTTTCCGGAAGCCGGGCCAGTGTGCAGGTGTGCATCGGGTGTGGCGGCCTGCGCCAGCGGTGTGGAGCAGGCAAGGCTCAACCAAAGCAGCCTGAAACAATGTGGTGTGGAAAACATGGGCAATCTCCGTCATGGCATGAACCGGCGGCGGCAGTGCCGCCGCCGGGACTGCCGGCCCGCACGGGCCGGCAACAGCTGCTGAGAGCGGCTAACGAAACGTAGCGAGCAGTCGTCAGGTGGGCGTGGGCGACGCGCAGGGACCGGCGTGTACGAGTGGTACATGAGGACTCCGAGCACCGGCCGCGCCCGCCTGGCGGCTGCGCAGTAGTTTCGTCAGTTGCTCTTAGTCGTGCTTGCCGCGCGCACGCAGGTAGGCGATGGCCGCTTTCGGGTCGTCGCTGGTGATCAGGCCAAAGGCCTCGTCGCGTACGATGAAATCCAGATTGCCGCGATTGTCGGCCGTGTCGCGGCCACCGCCGTAGGAGAAATACAGATCCGACAGCGCGTAGCAGCAGGCGCCGCTGTTTTGATAGAACTTGCCAGCAGACGGGCCATCCGGAATGGCCTGGAAGACGCCCACGCGATACCCACGCTCGCGAATGAAATCGGCATCGCTCTGCAGCAGGCCGCCGAGTTGCTTGACGTTGATCTCCATCGTCTGGTGACCGTTGTTCATCCATGCCGAAATCGTCTGGCGCACATTGATCTTGCCCAGCATGTTGGTGGTGAACACCGGTATGCCGACCATACCGCTGCCATCTGCACGATAGGCATCGCGACTGGTGTACAGCGTTGCGTTGACCTTGGCGGCCACATAGCTGCCCGATGCCGCGCCGAACTGGCTTTCGGCGGCCTTGCGCACTGCGCGTACCGTGGCCGCATCCTTGATGTCGAACACCATCGGCGTACGCAGGTTGTGCTGCTTGTAATAGGCAAACAGCTCATCCACACGCGGTACGTGATAGCCGGTGGTGGTACGACGATCAGGCGTCAGCAGGAACAACTGGCTGACCTGCGACCACGGGGTGACCAGAATCGACGGGTTGACGCCCTGGTTGGTGATCGGGTCGTACTTCACTCCGGGATGTTGCTGCCACACGGTGGTGGTGCGGCCCAGGTTGTAGTCGTGCAGCAATACCGGCACGCCATCGCTGGTGAGCTTGACGTCCAGCTCCACGCCATCCATGCACTGGTCGTTGGCGATCTGCAGCGAGCCGCGCGAGTTTTCCGGCATGTCGGCGATGCCGGCGTATTTACCCCATAAGCCACGGTGCGCCAGCACAACGGTATTGGAGGAGTTGAACAGGATGCGTTGCATCTTGATATCGGAGCTGTCGTTGCAGGCGGCCATCGCCAGCTGCGGCAGTGCAGCCAGCAGGGCCAGGGCGCCGAACAGGCGGCAGGCACGGGCCAGCGGATTTGGAGCGAGGAGGATAGGCATGGTCTCGGTGTCCCGGTTCGTAGGTACAGGAAGGGCAAGGGGTGGACGAGAGCCGACGGGTCGACGCAATCGGCGGACTCGCTTGCAGCGCACTCGCCAACCGGTCGATACCGGGGGAGAGGCCAAGCCGGGCGTGATCAGCGTTCGGCTTGCGGCCAATTTAGTCACCCTAGATGACTTAATTTCTTCGCTGGTGTTGCGGTTGTTCGCGATCGCGCAGGCATTGCGTGCAAAACGAAGCGGGCGATGCGATCGCATCGATGCCACGCAAGGACGCAGCGTTGTCGTGCACACGCGCGCAGCGCGTCGGGCGCCCGCGCACCGAGGTCTGATGGGGCGTTGCGCCCGGGTCGTCACGATGCTGGATCGCTGCCGGCACCGGCACGGTGCGCGCGCTCGACCGATACCCCCTCGGCCTTCGCGTCAGAAGACGATCGTAGGGGCGTGGCAACACAGACGCTGCCCGCTGCCAGCCTTGGCCAAAACGCAAAACGCCGGCACAAGGCCGGCGTTCTGCGACTGCGCAGTGACTGTACGTCAGTGACCCGACGCACCGCTGGCACCCAGGCCGGTTTCGGCACGGATCTGCTGCGCCTTGAACGCTGCACGTTCGTTGGCGGCCTGCGGGCTGTGATCCAGGATCGAGAACAGCCAGATGCCGACAAAGCCAATGGTCATCGAGAACAGCGCCGGCGAGGTGTACGGGAACGGCGCCGAACCGGCTGCGTTGCCCAGCGTGTCCACCCACACCGACGGCGACAGGATGGTGAGCACCAGCGACGAGACCAGGCCCAGGAAACCGCCGACCACCGCACCGCGGGTGGTGCAGTTCTTCCACAACAACGACAGGATCAGCACCGGGAAGTTGGCCGAGGCCGCGATGGCGAACGCCAGCGACACCATGAAGGCCACGTTCTGCTTCTCGAACACGATGCCCAGCAGCACCGCGATCACGCCCAGCACCAGGGTGGTGGCACGCGAGACCTTCAGCTCCGAACCCGGCGCCGGATTGCCCTTCTTGATCACCGTGGCGTACAGGTCATGCGACACCGCCGAGGCGCCGGACAGGGTCAGGCCTGCGACCACCGCCAGGATGGTGGCGAAGGCTACCGCCGAGATGAAGCCCATGAACACGTTACCGCCGACCGCATTGCCGACCAGCACTGCCGCCATGTTGGCCGCGCCCTTGCCGCCGTGGATGGTGCCGGTGGCGACATCGGCGAACTGCGGGTTGGTCAGCACCAGCGCGATCGCACCGAAGCCGATGATGAAGATCAGGATGTAGAAGTAGCCGATCCAGGTGGTGGCCCACAGCACCGACTTGCGCGCCTGCTTGGCATCGGGAACGGTGAAGAAGCGCATCAGGATGTGCGGCAGGCCGGCGGTGCCGAACATCAGCGCCATGCCGAACGAGATCGCCGAGATCGGGTCCTTCACGAAGCCGCCCGGCCCCATGATCGACAGGCCGGCCTTGGCCGCGTCCTCCGGCGATGCACCGCCATTGGCCGCGATCGCGGTCTTCACCCGCACGCCCTCGGCAAACAGCGCCTCGAAGCTGAAGTTGAAGTGCCACATGATCGCCACCGCCATGAAGGTCACGCCGGTCAGCAGCAGCACCGCCTTGATGATCTGCACCCACGTCGTGGCGGTCATGCCGCCGAACAGCACGTAGACCATCATCAGCACGCCGACCAGGGTCACCGCCACCCAGTAGTCCAGGCCGAACAGCAGCTTGATCAAGGCACCGGCGCCGACCATCTGTGCGATCAGATAGAACAGCACCACCACCAGCGTGCCCGACGCGGCAAAGCTGCGGATGGCGGTCGGCGCGAAGCGGTAGCCGGCCACGTCGGCGAAGGTGTACTTGCCGAGGTTGCGCAGCCGTTCGGCCATCAGGAAGGTCAGGATCGGCCAGCCGACCAGAAAACCGATCGCATAGATCAGGCCGTCGTAGCCATTGGCCATCACCGCCGCGGTGATGCCCAGGAACGAGGCCGCCGACATGAAGTCGCCGGCGATCGCCAGGCCGTTCTGGAAGCCGGTGATGCCACCGCCGGCGGTGTAGAAGTCCGAGGCCGACTTGGTCTTGGCCGCCGCCCACTTGGTGATCCACAAGGTGCCCAGCACGAAGAAGCCGAACATGCCGATCGCCACCCAGTTGGTGGGCTGCTTGTCGACCTGGCCCATGTCGCCGCCGGCGGCCAGCGCGATGCCGGCCGGCATCAGCCCGGCCAGGATCAGGAGAAGGCGCGAATACTTGCTCATTTGCGTGCGTCCTCGAGGATCTGCGCGGTCAGCTGGTCATAGGTGTTGTTGGCGCGGCGCACGTAGATGGCGGTGATGACGATGGTGAACACCATCACCCCGATCGCGATCGGGATGCCGATCGAGGTCACGCCGGCACCGATCGGCTTGGCGAGGAATTCCTTGTCGAAGGCGATCAGGCCGATGTAGCCGTAATAGGCCAGCAACATCAGCACGGTGAGGGTCCAGCCCAGCGCGTTGCGCTGGCGCTTGAGTGCGTGGTACTTCGGATTGGCATCGATCTTGGCGATCAGTGCGTCATTCGAGACGGTCATTGTCTGTCTCCTGGTAGAGCGCGGGTAAAACGACGGTGGCCTTGCCCGTCCCACCGCAGTGGAACGAGCCGCCGGTGGCAGAAACTAGAAGCTGTACTTGGTGGTGAATTGCAGGCGCGAAATGTCGCCGCTGTCGCCGTTCTCGGCTTCGCGACGGCCATACATCAGCTCCGCGCCCACATCGACCTTGGGCAGCGGCGAATAGAACACGTTGGCGCGGATGCTCTGCTGCGATTTGCTCGCAAGCGCGCCGGTATTGGCGATGTCGTGGTCGTAGTTCACCCGCGAATACATGATCGTGCTGCGCAGCTTGGCGTTGTAATCGTGGCGCCAGGCCACCCAGCCGGCGATCGTGCTGACGGTCTGGATATTGCCGTCCATGTCGATCTCCACATCCGAGCCGTTGCCCAGGCCCAGATAGCGCCCCAGGCCCTCGCCGTAGCTGAGCTGGTAGCGCAGATCGTTGTTGGAATTGATGATCCAGCGGCCGCCACCGGCAATCGCGCCACCGAAGTCTGTGTCGTTGGTCAGCGCGCTGCGCGTGCGGTACTGGCGCGCGATCGCCGACAGGCCGAACGTGCCCCAGGTGCCCTTCCAGTTGTAGCGCGCGGTCAGGTCCGGCATCGCACCGTGGTCGGAGGCCAGGATGGTGTTGCCGCCCTGGTAGGGCGTGGTCAGCGTCTCGGGATTTTCCGCCGACACGCTGAAGGCGCCACGGGTGTAGCGGATCTGGGTCTGGCGGCTGAACAGCGCGCCGTCGGTCGGCCCGACGATGTCGGCGGCCTCGGGCAGGATCGTGGAATCGATGAAGTTGGACCAGGTCTGGCCGGCCAGCCAGTTGTTCCAGCTCACGTAGGCGTGGCGCAAGGTGCCGCCGTACAGATTGTTGACCTGGTTAGCCAGCGCGTTGCCGAAGAAATCCAGTTCGATGAAGCCGGTGATCTTGTCACCGTTTTCGGTGACGGTGTCCACGCCCAGGTTGAAGCGTGAGAACTTGGCATGGAAGTCGGTATCGGTGCTCGAGGCCTGGCCACCGACCGGCGTCTGGGTCGGGATATACAGGTAACGGCCCACCGCGCCTTCGGGCAATGCGCCGTCGGAGGTGCGGGTGG
Organism: Xanthomonas sp. WHRI 6108; assembly: GCF_040202385.2. Taxonomy (NCBI): domain Bacteria; kingdom Pseudomonadati; phylum Pseudomonadota; class Gammaproteobacteria; order Lysobacterales; family Lysobacteraceae; genus Xanthomonas; species Xanthomonas sp. WHRI 6108. Next base: position 4,532,561 of record NZ_CP168198.1, read on the forward strand.
TCATGAAGTCGGCCTTGATGAAACCACCGTAACGGAACGTTGTCCCCGCCGCTGCGTTCGGTGTGATGCTGGTCAGCTGGATCGGCCGCTTGCCGGCCGGCACTGCAGGCGCGGCCGGTGCCTGTGCCTGCGCGGCGCGCACCTCGGTCACCTGGGTCTGCGTCTGCGTGATCTGGCCCTGCTGTTGTTGCTGCGCCGACACCAGCAGCTGGACCTGACGCTCGAGCTCGGCAATGCGTGCTTCCAGCGCCTTTTCCTTGGCGGTCTGCGCGAACGCCACGCCCGGCAGGATGCTCGCCACGAACAAGGCAGCCGCCAGCGGATGGCGCACCAACGGTGCAGTACGGTGTGTCATGGACCCCTCTCCCCGATAAGGCCTCGCGCTTGATGGCGATGCTGTGCGGAGCGTGAGGCAGTCCGCGCTTTGGAGCCTATTCGCCTTTGGTCGTAGCTGCAACGCAGCATTCCGCAAGGTGACCGATCGTCGCACCAGGGCCGGCAACCGATTGCCGATCGCGCGCTGCGGCGGTTAAGACCAAGGTCTAAGGCGCGGTTGAACGCCGGGACAGAATGGATGCGGCACACTGATTGCCTACCGAGGGCAGCCGCAACGTCCTCTTCCGACAAGTTCATCGCAAGTGAGGGTGCCATGGCTGATGTTTATCCCGTCGATCCCGCGTTCGCCGCCGATGCGCGCATTACGCGCGAGCAGTACGCAACGCTGTACCGCGAATCGATCGAACACCCCGAGCAATTCTGGGGCAAGGCCGCGCAGCGGCTGGAATGGTTCAAGCAACCCACCCAGGTGAAGGACGTCAGCTACGCGCTGGACGATTTCCATATCCGCTGGTTCGGTGATGGCGAGCTCAATGCCAGCGTCAACTGCCTGGACCGCCAGCTGGCCACGCGCGGCGACAAGACCGCGCTGTTGTTCGAACCCGACAGCCCGGACGCGCAGTCCTACCCGGTCACCTATCGCGAGCTGTACGAGCGCGTCTGCAAGCTCGGCAATGCGCTGCGCAATCTCGGCGTCAAGAAGGGCGACCGCGTCACCATCTATCTGCCGATGATCGTCGATGCCGCCGTGGCCATGCTCGCCTGCGCGCGCATCGGTGCGGTGCACTCGGTGGTGTTCGGCGGGTTTGCCGCCAACTCGATCGCCGACCGCGTGGTCGATTGCCAGAGCAAGCTGATCATCACCGCCGACGAAGGCCTGCGCGGCGGCAAGAAGATTCCGCTCAAGGCCAATGTCGATGCGGCGCTGAAACTGCCCGGCACCAACACCGTGGAAACGGTACTGGTGGTGCGCCACACCGGCGGTGCGGTGGAGATGCAGGCACCGCGCGATCGCTGGTTCCACGATGTGGTCGACGGCCAGCCGGCCGGGTGCGAACCCGAGCGCATGAACGCGGAAGATCCGTTGTTCATCCTCTACACCTCCGGTTCCACCGGCAAGCCCAAGGGCGTGCTGCACACCACCGCCGGCTACCTGTTGTTTGCCAGCTACACGCATGAAGTGGTGTTCGACCTGCGCGAGGACGACATCTACTGGTGCACCGCCGACGTGGGCTGGGTCACCGGCCATAGCTACATCGTCTATGGCCCGCTCGCCAACGGCGCCACCGCAGTGATGTTCGAAGGCGTGCCGAACTACCCGAACGTGTCGCGCTTCTGGGAAGTGATCGACAAGCACAAGGTCAGCATCTTCTACACCGCGCCCACCGCGATCCGCGCGCTGATGCGCGATGGCGAGGAGCCGGTCAAGAAGACCTCGCGCAAGAGCCTGCGCCTGCTCGGCAGCGTCGGCGAGCCGATCAATCCGGAAGCCTGGCGCTGGTACTACGAGGTGGTCGGCGACAGCCGCTGCCCGATCGTGGACACCTGGTGGCAGACCGAGACCGGCGGCATCCTGATCTCGCCGCTGGCCGGCGCGGTCGATCTCAAGCCGGGCTCGGCCACCCTGCCGTTCTTCGGCGTGCAGCCGGCACTGGTGGATGCCGAAGGCAAGATCCTGGAAGGCGCCACCGAAGGCAACCTGGTGCTGCTGGATTCGTGGCCGGGCCAGATGCGCTCGGTCTATGGCGACCATCAGCGTTTCATCGACACCTACTTCCGCACCTATCCGGGCAGCTACTTCACCGGCGACGGCTGCCGCCGCGATGCCGATGGCTATTACTGGATCACCGGCCGCGTGGACGATGTGATCAACGTGTCCGGCCACCGCATCGGCACCGCCGAGGTGGAAAGCGCGCTGGTCTCGCACCCGAAGGTCGCCGAAGCGGCCGTGGTCGGCTTCCCGCACGACGTCAAGGGCCAGGGCATCTATGCCTATGTCACCCTGATCGCTGGCGAAACCCCGAGCGAGGAACTGCACAAGGAACTGGTGAGCTGGGTGCGCAAGGAGATCGGCCCGATCGCCTCACCCGATCACCTGCAATGGGCACCGGGCCTGCCCAAGACCCGCTCGGGCAAGATCATGCGCCGCATCCTGCGCAAGATCGCCGAAAACGCACCCGATCAACTCGGCGACACCTCGACCCTGGCCGATCCGTCGGTGGTGGATTCGTTGGTGAGCGAGCGGTTGGCGCGCTGACGCGCGTCGGAATGGGGAATCGGGATTGGGGAATGGTTAGAGCCGTTCCCTGAGGAGCGGGGAGTAAATGTTCGGATTGGGGACTCGTAAAAGCGGTCCCCGGTCCACTCCTCTCCAGTGAAGATCTTGATTTTCAACCCCGTCACACTGACGTCGCCATTACCTCGCCGTCGCCGTCTTGCTGTTGCTTGCCTTGCTGCCTTCGCTGTTGCCTTTGCGATTCCCCACTCCCAATTCCCGATTCCCAGCCCCTCAATGACCACCCTGCTGATCGCCGATGACCATCCCCTGTTCCGTGAGGCCTTGCGCGGGGCTGTGCAGCGCGTGATGCCGGGGGTGCAGTTGTTCGAGGCCGACACGGTGGATGCGCTGTACACCCTGGCCGATGCGCAACCGGATGCCGATCTGCTGTTGATGGATCTCAACATGCCGGGCGCGCAGGGATTCAGCGCGCTGGTGCATATGCGCTCGCTGCATCCACAGTTGCCGGTGGTGGTGGTGTCGGCACGCGAAGAGCCGACGGTGATGCGGCGTGCGATCGACCATGGCGCGTTCGGGTTCATTCCCAAGTCCGCCGATTCGGACACCATCGGCCGCGCCCTGGCCACGGTGCTCGATGGCGAGCGCTGGATCCCGGCCGAAGCGCAGAACCTGCCGCCGACCGACAGCGAAGAACGCGAAGTGGGCCAGCGCCTGCGTGATCTCACTCCGCAACAGTTCCGCGTGCTGCAGATGCTCGGCGCCGGGCGTCTCAACAAGCAGATCGCCTACGACCTGGGCGTGTCCGAGGCCACCATCAAGGCGCATGTCACCGCGATCCTGCGCAAGCTCGGCGTCACCAACCGCACCCAGGCGGTGCTGATGGCTGGCAAGCTCGCCATCGATGCCGACGGCATCGTGCTGCCGCCGCCCGAAGAAGACTGAGCGCGTTCGTCAGCCGGCCTGCGAAAACGAAGGCCGATCGCCGCAGCGAAGCGGCGCGTGAGGTCACCACCGCAGAGGACAATCAACGCAACGGCTGGCCCGTGCAGACCTTCGACGCGCTTTGCGGCGAGGGCACATGCCACACCGCGTTTTCGTTTTCGTCCTCGCCTTCATAGATCGCATAGCGCCCATCGTCCTGGCGATGCATGGTGGGGCTGAAGGTGACGAAATCGGTGCGGCCGTCGGGGCCGATGAAATGCATGTCGCCTCCGCACACGATATTGGAATTGGTTTCCGGCCCCAGGGCAGCGCAGGTGACCTGCGAGGTCTCCGCGCGCACCACGCGACTGACGCGTGGCCGAACCAGCCCGCGATCGGCGGCCTCGCAGAAGTAATCGGCAAGCACCGTGCGCATCTCACGCTGCGACGGCATCCAGGGCGGACAGCTGCTGTACGCATCGGCGGTGCAGCTTGAGACCACGGCGGCAGGCTGGCTGCGATCGGGCGCAGCAGCGAGGCTGTCTTGCAGTGGCAGCATCAGGCAGGCGGCGACAGCCAGCAGGGAAACGTAGGAAGGCATCGGAGCGTGGGATTGGAGTGCGCAGGGCGTGCGACTGTACGCCATGCACAGTTGATGCCATGCATGCCCGCGCTGCGGCATCGGCAGGTGCGTGGCATGCTGTGCGCCTGCGGCGCGTCGGTGCGTGCCAGTGCCAGGGGATCCATGCAGCCACTCTCTTTTCCGCGCGGCCCGCTCGGGTTGGTCCTTGCGCTGGCCGTATTCGGCTGCGGCAGTGCGCAGGCCAACGACAGCAGCTTCGGCGACGACAACGGCACCATCCGGCTGTTGCATCAGCCCGATATCAGCATGGACAAGGAAGCGCTGCTGCTCAGCGAGGAGCGCGTGCAGGTGGACTACGTGTTCACCAACCACAGCGCGCGCGCATTGAGCGTGCCGATCGCCTTCCCGATGCCGCCGATGTATTTCGGCATGGCCGATCACAGCGAACTGACCGAGTTCAACCTGTGGGTGGACGGCAAACCGGTGACCACCACGCGCAAGCTGGTGGTGTTGCTGGACGATGGCAGCGACATCTCCAAGGCATTCGCCGCCACCGGCTGGAGCACCGACGATATCGCCGCGTTCGCCGAATCGGGCAACGTGCCGACCGGGCGCACGCCGTTGCCGGCGCGCTGGATCGACCGGGACCAGCAACCGCGCTTCACGCTCAGCGAGTACTTCGTCTGGCAACAGGTCTTCCCGGCACGGGGCAGCGTGCAGATCCGGCATGCCTACGCGCCCAGCCTGTCCACCGGCGTGCCGCAGGGCAGCGCGTTCCTGCTGGAGTCGTATGCAAAGCGCACCTGCATCGAACCGGCCACCAAGGCCAGCATGCAGCGGCGCGAGGGTGCGCACGGCCTGGGCTGGGCCAACCTGCGTTATGTGCTGACCACCGGCAAGAACTGGAACGGCCCGATCAAGGACTTCCAGCTGACCATCCGCAAGCAGAACGCCAGCGACATCCTCAGCCTGTGCTTCGACGGCGCGCTGAAGAAGATCGATCCGCTGACCTTCCAGTTCAGGCAGGCCGACTTCGTGCCGATGCGCGATCTGGAGCTGCTGTTCGTGCGCGGCATCGAGTGACCGGCGGGGCCAGCACCCGCAGGCCGAACGCGCGTCTGCCTGCTGTCGGCGCGTTGCAGACGCGCTGCAGATCAGCGCTGGTTGATCGCGCAACCGCTTGTGTTCGCCTGGCGGCAGGGCGCCGCGTCATCGGTCGGCAATGGTCGGTGCCAGCGGCAAGAATCAGATGACGGCGGCAACGCTTGCAGCCACTGATCGCAAGGAACACGCGCAGTCATTGCAGGCACTGTTTTATCGATGGTTCGGATGGTGCTGCGTGCCACGCAGACACGGCGCACTGCGGTTGATCGACACACCACAGTTGCGCAATCGCTGCCTGCCGACCGCTGCGCCACTGGCAAGCCCAAGCGCAGCGGCGTGACCGCTTCCACACCCCCGCACCGCGCGACATCGCAGTTGTCGATATCACCATTGACCATCAGCTCATGCCTGGGCAAGGCTCGGGCTTGATGACGCTAACGGAGCTGGCATGGCGCGACGTTTCCCCTGGCTCTGGATCGGGCTGCTGATTGCCTGTGCATTGATCGCCGTGCTGGCATGGCAGAACAAGCAGCTGCGCGCGCAGCAGCAGTTGCTGCAGGCCCGCATCAGCGCGCCGTATGACGGCATGTACGTGCCGCGCATCGAAGTCACCGATACCGCCGGCCAGCGCCATCTGCTCGGCGTGCCGCAGGGACAGGCGCAGCTGCTGTTCTTCTTCACCACCACTTGCCCGTATTGCCAGCGCTCTGCCCCTACCGTGCTGCGTGCGGCGCAGCAGCTGCAGGCCAATCTGCCCGGCCGTCCGCAGTTGTTCGGCGTGTGCCAGTGCGATGCGACGCAGGCTGCGCGCTATGCGCATGTGCATGGCTTCGATTTCCCTGTGGTCACGTTGACCGATCGTCGCGCGTTGATGCTGTTTCGCGCGCGCAACGTGCCACTGCTGATGGCCATCGACGGGCAGGGGCGCGTGCGCCATTCCCGTCTTGGCGTCTTCGATACCACGGAGCAGGTGCAGGACCTGGTCGCCGCCTTGCGCCGCACGGATGCGCCAGCGGCTTTGGCAACGGTGAAGGAGTAATGCATGAAGAAGCGTTGGGGTACCTTGCGGACGGCGTTGATGGCGGCCACGTTCCTGGCCAGTACCGGTTTCGGTGCGTTCCAGGTGATGGCGGTCGATAACGCGCAGCCGAAGACCGAATCGTGTAGTGCGTGGGCCTGCAAAGCCGAATGTCCGGAGTTTGGCGGCGACCTGGGGCAGGGCAACGTCTGCTACTGCTGCGGCTGACAGCGGTTATCACACCTACTGCGCAGTTACGCTTGGTCGGTCGCTGTAGGTCTGACGGCGGGGTCCCCCCGGGCCCCGCCGTTTGCCGGCAGCACCGCGCTCAGCGCAGCGCGCGATAGCGGAAATCGCGCAACACCACTGCGCCCTGCTGTGCGGCGTAGATGCCGAGCTGCAGGCTCAGGAAGCCGCCGAATACGTTGTGGTGGAAGCCGGACATTTCCATGCGCGTCGGGTGGCGGATCCACTGCCGGCCATCGTCGAACGAATAGTCGAAGGTCACCACGTGCGCCTCGTTGCTCAGACGCAGGCGGATGCGTCGGTGCGTGTTGGGCGCGCGTGCCCACACCAGTTCTTCTGAATACTCGTAGGTCTTGATGGTGTCGGGCGTAACGCCGATGCCGACGAAGGCCTTGTGGTTGTAGAACAGCAACAGGCCGCCCTCGGCATTGCCGATGAGTTCCAGCGTGACCTCGGCGACGTAGCCGCGATCGGGCACGCCGCAGGTCAGTGGCGCGCTGTCGGCCGGCGAGCTGCCGGAACAGGCCAGCGTGAGCGACCGATCTGCCCGTTGCACGCGCGCCTGTTCGCCGGGCCCGGGCGCATGCAGGCTCCATTGGGTGCCGAACCTGTCGCTGGAAAAATCGTCCGACAAGGCGAAACCGCTGAGCGCCGCGTTGCCGGTGGCGTTTGCGCGTGCAGGCGTGCGCAATGGCCTGGACAGATCGCCACCGGTGGCGCGGAACCAGCCATCGGCGGTCCACTCGATCGGCTCCAGCAGGGTCTGCCGGCCCAGCGTGCGGAAGCCGTTTTCGTAGCCGTGATAGACCATCCACCAGTCGCCACGCGGCCCTTCCACCAGCGTGGCATGCCCGCGCGACCACCACGGCTCCTGTTCGGACTGGGTGCGCACCAGCGGGTTGCGCGGGCAGTGCTCCCATGGCCCATGCACCGAGCGCGCACGCGCGGCGATGACCATGTGCCCGGTGACCGGACCGGCGGTGCCGCCGACCGCGGTGACCAGGTACAGCCACCCATCGTGCCAGGTCAGCTTGGGGCCTTCGGGGGCAAAGTTCTCCACGATCCAGTCGTCGGGATAGCGCCAGGGCGCGTAGGCCGGTTCCACCTGCCCGTCGGTGGCCAGGCCGTCGTCGCGCAGGCGCACCTTGCGGATGCCGTTGACGAACAGGTAGCGCTTGCCGTCCTCGCCCAGCACATGGCCGGGGTCGATGCAGCCGGCGATCTGCAGATCGATCGGGTCGCTCCAGGGTCCGCGGATGTCGTCGGCCCAGATCACGAAGATCGACCAGCCGGTGTCGTCCGGATTGGCCGGGATATAGATGAAATAGCGGCCATCGTGCTTGCACAGGTCCAGTGCCCAGATCGTGCCCAGCTGCTTGCGCAGCGCCGGGCCGAGCGGCGTCCAGTTGACCAGGTCGGTGGAATGCCACAGCACGATGCCCGGATAGGAAAGGAACGACGAAAACGTCATGTAGTAGTCGTCGCCATCCTTGAGGATGGTGGGGTCGGGGTGATCTCCGGCCACGATGGGATTGAGGTAAGTGCCGTTGCCCAGGTCTGCCTTGCGCTGGCCTTCGATACCGCGCGCCCACAGCGGGGTGCCGGTGCAGGCCGCGCGCGCGTCGCCCGCCAGTGCGGCCGGCGACAGCGGGGCGACGACGGCGCCGGCGGCAAGCACCTTGAACAGGTCCCGGCGGGTGGTGGTTGGCATGGGTGCGCGTTCGTGCGGGACGGGCTGGTATCTAGCCCCAGGTATCGGACCGGGGCAACCGCGCAGGCGGCGTTATAGGAAGCGCTCATGCCAGCTGCGGATTTCGACATAGATCAGCTGCCACGGCGTGCGGAGCTTGCGCGCGGACAAGGTGCTGGAATCCATGCAGAACCCACGTGCTGAACGCCGCCAGCTACGATGCTGCACTGCAGCGTGATCTGTTCACTTATGATTGCGATATTCATATGCGAACAGTCCGGCACCGGCCGGCTGGTGGACGTTGCGATGCCCAGTGACTGCTTCAACGATTGCGTGAGCACCTGTTCGGCGACCGCCAGCTGCGCGGAGCGTGCAGCGTGACCCTTGCGCGGCAGCGTCTGGGCAAGACCGACGTGCAGCTCTCGGCACTGGGCTTTGGCGCCGCGCCGATCGGCAACCTGTATGCCGAGGTCGCTGAAGACCAGGCACTGGCCGCCGTGGCAGCGGCCTTCCAGGCCGGCATCCGCCATTTCGATACCGCGCCTTACTACGGCTATGGGCTGAGCGAGACCCGCCTGGGCCGTGGCCTGGCCGGCGTGCCGCGCGGCGCCTATACGCTGTCGACCAAGGTCGGCCGCTGCATCTACGACGATGCGCAGGCAGCCGCCGGGCGCGACGGCTTTGCGGTGGCGGGCCGCCGCGCCGAGTTCGACTACAGCGCCGACGGCGTGCGGCGCGCGTTCGCTTCCAGCCTGGAGCGCCTGGGCACCGACTACATCGACGTGCTGCTGCTGCACGACATCGGTGCGCTGACCCACGGCGATAACCACGCCAACGTGCTGCGCCAGGCCTTGGAGGAGGCCTTGCCGGCGATGGCGGAGCTGAAGGCGGCTGGTGCCTGCGGTGCGATCGGGCTGGGCGTCAACGAGCAGGACGTGGCACTGGAGGTGCTGCCACGCTTTCCGCTCGACTGCGTGATGCTGGCCGGCCGCTACACGCTGCTGGAACAGCACGGCGCCCGCGCCCTGCTCGAGCAGGCGCAGCAGCGCAACGTGGCGATCCTGTCGGCCGGCCCGTACAGCTCCGGCCTGCTCAGCGACGCACGCGGCCCCGGCGCCACCTACAACTACGCCCCGGTCGACGTCGCCACCCTGCAGCATGCGCAGCGCCTGTACGCGGCCTGCGCGGCATTCGAGGTGGATATCGGCGCGGCGGCGTTGCAGTTTCCGCTGGCACATCCGGCGGTGACCACGGTGGTGGCCGGCATGCGGACGGTGGCCGAGGTGCAGTCAGCCGCCGCGCGCCTGCAGGCGCCGATCGCACCGGCACTGTGGCAGCGCCTGCGCGATGGCGGCCTGCTCGACGCGGACCTGCCCACGCCATGAGCCGCATCGACGCACACCTGCATTTCTGGCAGCTGGCCCGTGGCGATTACCACTGGCTGACGCCCGAGCTGGCGCCGCTGTATCGCGACTTCGGCCCCGCCGATATCGGCCAGGCGCTGGACGCTGCCGATATGGAGAGCGTGGTGGTGGTGCAGGCCGCCGCGACCGAGGCCGAAACCCGTTACCTGTTCGAGCTGGCGCGCGCCGATGCGCGTATTGCCGGCGTGGTCGGTTGGGTCGATTTCGCCGCGCCCGATGCCGCCGCACGCATCGACGCGCTGGTGCAGGCCGGCGGCGGCGTGCTCAAGGGCCTGCGCCCGATGGTGCAGGACATCGCCGATGTGCAATGGCTGGCCCAGCCCGAACTGGATGCTGCCTTCGACGCCCTGCTCGCGCACGACCTGGCCTTCGACGCCCTGATCCGCAGCGTGCATGTGCCGGCGCTGCAGGCACGCCTGAAGCGCCATCCGCAGCTGCGCGTGGTCATCGATCACGGCGGCAAGCCGCAGATCGCCGCAGGCGAATTCGTCGCCTGGGCCGCAGGCATGGCCGCGCTGGCCCAGCATCCCAATGTGCACTGCAAACTCTCCGGCCTGCTCACCGAAGCAGCGCGCGGCGCCGGCGTGGAGGCGCTGGCACCGTATGTCGCGCATCTGTTCGCACGCTTCGGCCCGCAGCGTGTGCTGTGGGGCAGCGACTGGCCGGTGCTGACCCAACGTGCCGATTACGCGCAGTGGTTCGACATCGCACAGCAGCTGGTCGCCACATACGCCGACGGCCATGCCGGAGCAGTGTTCGGCGACAACGCACGCACGTTCTATCGTCTGCCACGGCCGGCGGCCCCCACCTACGGAACCTCTTCGGTATGACTGTCTCGATCCCTGCAACTCCCAACGACCGCCTGCATGGCAAGCGCTGCCTGATCACCGCCGCTGGCGCCGGCATCGGCCGCGAAAGCGCACTGGCCTGCGCACGCGCCGGTGCGCAGGTGATCGCCACCGATATCGACGCCGCTGCCCTGCAGGCGCTGGCGGCCGAATCGGAGGCCATCACCACCCAGCTGCTGGATGTCACCGACGCGGCGGCGGTTGCCGCGCTGGTCGCGGCGCACGGCCCGTTCGATGTGCTGTTCAACTGCGCCGGCTTCGTGCACCAGGGCAGCATTCTCGATTGCGACGAGCCGGCCTGGCGGCGCTCGTTCTCGATCAACGTCGATGCGATGTACTACACCTGCAAGGCGGTGCTGCCGGGCATGCTCGAACGCGGCCGCGGCAGCATCATCAACATGTCCTCGGTGGCCTCCAGCATCAAGGGCGTGCCCAACCGCTTCGTCTATGGCGTCACCAAGGCCGCCGTGATCGGCCTGAGCAAGGCCATTGCCGCCGATTACGTGGCCCAGGGCGTGCGTTGCAACGCGATCTGCCCCGGCACCATCAAGACGCCGTCGCTGGGCCAGCGCGTCAAGGCGCTGGGCGGCGACGAACAGGCGGTGTGGAAGAGCTTCACCGACCGCCAGCCGATGGGCCGCCTGGGCGACCCGCGCGAGATCGCACAGCTGGTGGTGTACCTGGCCTCGGACGAATCGTCGTTCACCACCGGCCAGACCCACATCATCGATGGCGGCTGGTCCAACTGAGCGCGGCAACGCACCGCCGTGCCGCGCACCGTAACGTGGGCGGCCAGTGCCGGATGCGACTTGTAGTGGCTTGATTTGAGCACGCCGTCCTTATCCACCCGATGCATGCGCGCTAGCGTTGCTGGCCGCTCCATTCCTCACCTGCAAAGGAAGACTGCATGAAACTCGTACGCGTTGGCGCCCCCGGCCAGGAACGTCCTGGCCTGATCGATGGCGAAGGCCGCATCCGCGATTTGAGCGGCGTGATCGACGATGTGGCCGGCGAGCACATCACCAATGCCGGCCTGGACAAACTGCGTGCGCTGGACGTGTCCACGCTGCCGCTGCTCGAAGGCGAGCTGCGCTATGGCGCCGCAGTGGGGCAGATCGGCAAGTTCATCTGCGTGGGGTTGAACTACGCCGACCACGCGGCCGAATCGGGCATGGACGTGCCCAAGATGCCGATCCTTTTCATGAAGGCCACCACTGCGGTGACCGGCCCCAACGACACCGTGATCATCCCGCGCGGCTCGGTCAAGAGCGACTGGGAAGTGGAACTGGGCGTGGTGATCGGCGATGTGGCGCGCGATGTGTCGGTGGACGACGCGCTGAACCACGTCGCCGGCTACGCGGTCATCAACGATCTGTCCGAGCGCGAGTTCCAGCTCGAGCATGGCGGCCAGTGGGTCAAGGGCAAGAGCGCCGACACCTTCGGCCCGATCGGCCCGTGGCTGGTCACCCGCGATGAAATCGCCGACCCGCAGAACCTGTCGATGTGGCTGGAGGTCAATGGCCACCGCTACCAGAACGGCAGCACCCGCACGATGGTGTTCGGCGTGGCCGAACTGGTCAGCCACATCAGCCGCTATATGACGCTGATGCCGGGCGATGTGATCAGCACCGGCACCCCGCCCGGCGTGGGCCTGGGCCAGAAGCCGCCGGTGTACCTGAAGCCGGGCGACGTGATGGAACTGGAGATCGAAGGCCTGGGCCGCCAGCGCCAGCCGGTGGTGGCGCATCCGCGTGATGCTGCCTAAAGCCCCTCTCCCACCGGGGCACTAAGGCACGGCTTGCGCGCCACTGGCGCGCGTGCGTTGGTGCGCCCGCGCCGCAAGCGCGGGCCTGGGTGCGTAGCGGGAGTTGGGGTGAGGGTACGTAGCGACATATCCAGGCAGTTCGTCGCAATGTGCGTTTGCCGTCAGGCGTGACATGTCGGCATGTGTGTTGATGTGTCATGCGCAAATTTTTCAAGCGGCGTGCGAGAGCGTTGAACTTCCAGGTGCTGTCGCGCGTTGGTATCCACACGCAGTTGGTCGTGCAGTGATGCGTTGATCTGTGTTGTTCGTTGATCTGTGTCGCAAGCGCATGCGTACCTGCAACGCTTCAATACAGTCGGCGCTTCGCGTCCGTATCCTCACCCCAACCCCTCTCCCGGGGGGAGAGGGGCTCTGGCGCCCGTCTCCGTTTCCGTTCTCCGTTTCCGTTTCCGTTTCCGTTTCCGTTTTATTTCGCGCGTTTTATTCCCGTTTCCATCGCCCAGGACTTCAATGAGCACCATCATCGCCCTCGACACCCACGACGTCCGCTTCCCCACCTCGCGCGAGCTGGATGGGTCGGATGCGATGAATCCGGATCCGGACTACTCGGCCGCCTACGTCGTGCTGCGCACCGATGCGTCGGATGGCCTGGCCGGCTACGGCCTGGTGTTCACCATCGGCCGCGGCAACGATGTGCAGACCGCCGCGGTGGCCGCACTGGCCGAGCACGTGGTCGGCCTGTCGGTCGAGGAAGTCATTGCCGATCTGGGTGCGTTCGCACGCCGGCTCACCAACGACTCGCAGCTGCGCTGGCTGGGCCCGGAAAAGGGCGTGATGCACATGGCGATCGGCGCGGTGATCAACGCCGCCTGGGACCTGGCCGCACGCGCGGCGAAAAAGCCGCTGTGGCGCTACATCGCCGAGCTCAGCCCGGAGCAGTTGGTCGATACCATCGACTTCCGCTACCTCACCGACGCGCTCACCCGCGACGAAGCGCTGGCAATCCTGCGCAATGCGCAACCGCAGCGTGCGCAGCGCATCGCCACGCTGATCGAACAGGGCTATCCCGCCTACACCACTTCGCCCGGCTGGCTCGGCTACTCCGACGAAAAGCTGGTGCGCCTGGCAAAAGAAGCCGTCGCCGATGGCTTCCGCACCATCAAGCTCAAGGTCGGCGCCAACGTGCAGGACGACATCCGCCGCTGCCGCCTGGCGCGTGAGGCGATCGGCCCGGACATCGCGATGGCGGTGGATGCCAACCAGCGCTGGGACGTGGGCCCGGCGATCGACTGGATGCGCCAGCTGGCCGAATTCGACATCGCCTGGATCGAGGAACCGACCAGCCCGGACGACGTGCTCGGCCACGCCGCGATCCGCCAGGGCATCACCCCGGTGCCGGTCTCCACCGGCGAGCACACCCAGAACCGCGTGGTGTTCAAGCAGCTGCTGCAGGCCGGCGCGGTGGACCTGATCCAGATCGACGCCGCGCGCGTGGGCGGCGTCAACGAAAACCTCGCCATCCTGCTGCTGGCCGCCAAGTTCAACATCCGCGTGTTCCCGCATGCCGGCGGCGTCGGCCTGTGCGAACTGGTGCAACACCTGGCCATGGCCGACTTCGTCGCCATCACCGGCAAGATGGAAGACCGCGCGATCGAATTCGTCGACCACCTGCACCAGCACTTCCTGGACCCGGTGCGCATCCAGCACGGCCGCTACCTGGCCCCGCAAGCCGCCGGCTTCTCCGCCGAGATGCACCCGGACTCCATCGCGGAATTCAGCTACCCCGACGGCCGTTTCTGGGTCGAAGACCTGGCCACGGCAAAGGCCTAATCCAACGCACCGCCTCACCTAATCCCAGGATGTCGTAGGAGCGGCTCAAGCCGCGACAGGCGTTCCCGATGGCCCGATCGCGACCGCTTCTGGTTGGCACATCTGCGATGCAGCCGTCACGCCTGCGCTGCGCCAATCACGCTGCGCCCGCAAAAGACACCTGTTTCGACGCCCGGCGGCAGCGGCAGCAAAGACACTCAAGACCAGCGCCCCACAACGGAGCCAACACATCCGCAAAAAACGCAGGCCAACACCCTAACCCTGCCCCGCTCCAACCGCCGCACTCAAGGCAAAGATCTGCCCGGCCTCGCGCCACTTCTCTCCCGGCGCACTGCCAGGCAACGGCTTTTGAAATCGCCACATCAAGTCTTCCCAGGCCTGGATGCGCGGATCGGCCGCATCCCGCGCCGCCTTGGCCGCCGGATCGTAGTCGTCACCGACCTCCATCAGCATCACCAGGCGGTCGCCACTGCGAAAGATCTCCAGCTCCTGGATGCCGGCCTGCTGCAGCGAGGCCACCACCTCCGGCCAGACCTCGCTGGGCCGATGCCAACGCTCGTACTCGGCGATCAACTGCGGATCGTCGTGCAGATCCAGCACATAACACAGACGCCGCGTGCTCATGCGCCCACTCCTGCAACCACCGGCGCAGCGCGGCGCGCACGCAACGCGAACAGCAGGATCACCGCAAAGCACCCACCCGGTACCACCATCGCCCAGTGGATACCGGCCATGTCCGACACCGCGCCCATCACCGCCGTCAGCAGCGCGCCACCGATGATGGACATCACCAGCAGCGACGAGCCCAGCTTGCGCGCATCGTCATGCATGCCATCCAGGCCCAGCGCAAAGATGGTCGGGAACATCACCGACATGAACACGCTGGCAGCCACCAGCGCGTACAAGCCGGTCCAACCCGGCAACGCGATGGCAACGGCGCACAACACCAGATTGATCGTCGCAAAACTCGCCAGCAACCTGGCCGGCGCCAGATAGCGCAACAGCGCGGTGCCGACGAAGCGGCCGGCCATGAACAGCACCAGCGAGATGGTCAGGTAGGTGGCGGCAGTTTTTTCCGGCGTGCCCGGCACCGCATCCTGCAGATAGCGGATCAGATAGCTCCAGATGCCGACCTGCGCACCCACGTAGAAGAACTGCGCCACCACCGAAAACATGAAGCGCCGATTGCGCAGCAGTTCGCCGAAGCGTGCACGCTTGGGCGCCACGCCGCTATCGCTCTCCGGCGCGCCGGTGGGAAAGCGCACCAGCGCGATCAGGATCGCCCACAGCACCACCACGGCGCCGATGATCAGATAGGGCGTCTGCACGGCTGAGGATTCGGCGGCAAAGAACGCCTCGCGCGCGGCTGGCGCCATTGCCGCCAGCTCGGCCGGCGTGTGCTCCACCCCGGAGAAGATGAAGTGCTGGCCGACCAGCACGCCGGTGATCGAGCCCAAGGGGTTGAATGCCTGGGCCAGATTCAACCGCCGCGCTGCGCCTTCTGCCGGGCCGAGCACGGTCACCAGCGGGTTGGCGGTGGTTTCCAGGAAGGCCAGGCCGCTGGCGATCACGAACAAGGCCAGCAGGAACAGCCAGTAGGTATGCACCTGCGCAGCCGGATAGAACAGGAACGCGCCGCACGCATACAGCAGCAGGCCCAGCACCACGGCCGCCTTGTAGCTATAGCGGCGCATGAACATCGCCGCCGGCATCGCGAACACGAAATAGCCCAGGTAGAACGCGCTCTGGACCAGCCCGGCCTGCAGGTCGGTCAGCTCGAAGGCCTTCTTGAACTGCTTGATCAGGATGTCGTTGAGGTTGTTGGCCATGCCCCACAAAAAGAACAGGCTCACGATCAACAACAGGGGAACCATGGCGGTACGCGCCAGGTTGCCGCGCGGTGACGCGGCAATGTCACTGTGATGCATGCGACCGATCCCCTCCCAAGGCTGTGGCGCTTGCGTTGCTGTGCGGCGAGCGTACTGCGCACGCCAGCGCCATGCAAATATAAAATCTTTGTTTATATTTGCACGCAAGCGCCACTTCTCACCGCTGCCCGCGATGCCTGTACCCTGGCGCGCCGCAGCCTTGCCTGGAGCCGCAAACGGATGAGCACCGAACCCGCCAAGTACCGCGCCCCCGCCCTGGACAAGGGCCTGGACATCCTCGAGCTGCTCGCCCGCCAGGCGCAGCCGATGAGCATGGGCGCGATCTCGCACGGCATCGGCCGCTCGCGCGGGGAGATCTTCCGCATGCTGCAGGTGCTGGAGGAGCGCGGCTATCTCACCCGCGACGGCGAGGGCGACTATGTGCTGACCAATCGGTTGTTCATGCTCGGCATGCAGCAGCCGCAGGTGCAGAGCATCAGCGAAGCGGCACTACCGGTGATGCGGCGGCTGGCCGATGCGATCTATCAGCCCTGCCACCTGGTGGCGCCGTCCGGCGACCAGATCGTGGTGATCGCGCAGATGGACGTGCCCAGCGACCTGGGCCTGGTGGTGCGCCCGGGCCACCGCCGCCCATTGACCCATTCCAGCTCCGGGCTGGTGCTGTTCGCGTTCCAGCAGCCAGAGGTGCAGGCGCGCTGGCTGGACATGCTCGACGCCAGCGAGGTGCCGTTCGAGCGTGCGCAGTTCCTCGCCGCCGCCGCGCAGGCGCGCAACGATGGCTACGCCATGCAACCCAGCGAAGCGGTGGTGGGCGTGGTCGACCTGACCGCACCGATCCTGCAACGCGGCAGTGCGACCTATACGCTCACCGTTCCCTTCGTCGCGCGCCGCCCGGAGTTGGTCGGCCCGCACGCGGCCTTGCAGGCCCTGTGTGCGGCGACGGCGGAGATTTCCGCCGCATTGATGTAGCCGCAGCCCGCGCCGGGAGTCTGCGTCGGCGCTGGTGTTTCTGTTGCTCGCTTCCGAAGGCTGACTTCTGCGGTCCTCCCGCAGCGCGGCCGGCCCTGTGCGTGGAGCGCAGCGCGCTCTTTCCGCAGTGCTGCGATGGCAGCCTGGCATCGCACTCCGCCCAACGGCTTCGCCAGCACCTGCGGCATCGCAAGCCGTGCAAATCGAGACGCCATGGAGATCGCGGCACCGTTGCCGATCGCTGCACTCCTGCACGACGTCTGGAAAGACAGCACGACGCAGGCGCTGGCTCACGCACGCGCAGCCAGCTATGACATTTCCATCTCGCACTGCTTGCAGCACACCCCACATCAGCAGCTTTCCCGGCGTTTTCGCTACCTGCTCCACCGGCATGCAGACCGTTGGTCGCTATAGCCAAGGCTATCGGGCGCCGCATCGCGCCGTTGCGTTGACATGCCTGCCTGGCTTTGACGCCTGAAAACAAGGCAAAAACCGCGTTACCCCTGCTCGCAATAGCCACGGCTATAAAGATCAGACCGACCTTCGCGTGCGCTGCAGACGCACCGGACGCGGCCATGCGTTGGTACACTGCGCGCCCCTTGGGGAGTAGCCTGCTTTCGCATCGTCGGAAGCGCCTGCATCAACATACTCGGCCGTTGCGCCGTGGTGCAGGCAACCAGTTCCGGTTTGGCGAGACCAGCGGCATGCGTGCACGACGACGGTTGGCGCGGGCGCATGTCGTTGTGACCGTGCCCAACCCGAGAATGTCGATGTCCCCTTTTTCCATTGTTTTGATCGGTTTCGCGATGTCGACCGATGCGTTTGCCGCGGCGATCGGCAAAGGCGCGGCGATGCGCAAGCCGCAGTGGCGCGATGCGCTACGCGCCGGCTTGATCTTCGGCTGCATCGAGGCGATCACCCCGGTGATCGGCTGGCTGCTGGGGCGCGCCGCGTCCAGCTATGTGTCCGACTACGACCACTGGATCGCGTTCGTGCTGCTCGGTGCGCTGGGCACGCACATGATCGTGGCGGGGCTGCGAAACGATGCGGACGACGCTGACGAAGCAACGTCCGAGACGCCGAAACGGCATGGCTTGCTCGCCCTGGCCACCACCGGTTTTGCCACCAGCATCGATGCGATGGCGGTCGGCGTGAGCCTGGCGTTCCTGGACGTGCATATCGGCGTGGTGGCGGTGGTGGTGGGGCTGTGCACCTTCAGCATGGTCACCGCAGGCGTCATGCTGGGCCGCGTGCTCGGCAACCTGATTGGCAAGCGCGCCGAGATCCTCGGCGGCTTGATCCTGGTGATCGTCGGCAGCGTCATCCTCTACGAACACCTGAGCGGCGCAGCCTAAGCACCTCCCCTCGTAGGAGCGTGCCTGCGCGCGACCGGGCGTTACCGATAAAGCTTCGTCGCGCGCAGGCACGCTCCTACGCTGCAGTCGCACCGCTCAGCGCGTTTTCGCATCGTGATGCGCGCTCAGAAACGCGCGTAACGAGGCCGGCTTCACCGGCTTGGTCAGCAGGCGGTAGCCACGCGCGCGCGCGAGCTGCTTGAGTTCGTCGCGGCCGTCGGCGGTGAGCAGGGCACCGGCAATCGGCGCGGTGGCGACGGCCTGCAGCGCATCCAGCGTGTCCAGGCCATCGAGCCGGTCGTGCAGGTGGTAATCCACCAGCATCAGATCCGGCTGTTCGCGCGCGCGCTCCAGCGCCTGATCCACGGTGCTGGCGGTGATCACCTCCACCTGCCAGCGACCGAGCAGCGCACGCATGCCGTCGAGGATCTCGCGGTCGTTGTCCACGCACAGCACGCGCAGGCCCGCCAGCGAATCGCCGCTGGGTAGCGCGCGTGCAACGGCCACCGGCAGCACCGGCGGCAGCGGGACCGCCGCCACGCGCGGCAGCAGGATCGAGAACATGCTGCCGCGGCCGACCTGGCTGCGTGCGCTCAGGTCGTGGTCGAGCAGGCGCGAGATGCGCTGGCAGATCGACAGGCCCAGCCCCAGGCCCTGCTCGCCCCAGTCGAACGGCTGCTGATAACGGCGGAATTCTTCGAAGATCTGCCGCATGTGGTGCTCGGGAATGCCCGGGCCGGTATCCCACACCTGCAGCTCCACGTGCGCACCGCGTCCGCGCATGCCCAGCACGATGCGGCCCTGGCGCGTGTAGCGCAGCGCATTGGCGAGGAAGTTCTGCATCACCCGTCGCAGCAGGCGGCGGTCGCTGCGCACCCACAACGGACGACTGTGCACCTGCAGCTGCAGGCCGCGGCTGGAAGCCACCGGCGCGTATTGCGCGGCCAGTTCGTGCATCAGCGCGCTGGCATCGAAATCCTCGGCCGTGGGCCGCAGGCCGCCGGCATCCAGCCGCGAGACGTCGAGCAGGCCATCGAGCAACTCCTCGGCCGCACGCAGCGAGGCATCCACGCGCTCGGCCAGATGGCGTTGTTCCTCGTTGTTCTGATGGCTCTCGCGCAGCGCCGAGGCGAACAGCCGCGCGGCATTGAGCGGCTGCAACACGTCGTGGCTGATCGCGGCCAGAAAGCGCGTCTTGGATTGCTGCGCCAGCTCGGCCTCGCGCGAGCGGTCGGCCACGCGCTGCTCCAGGTTCTCGTTGGCGTCCAGCAGCGCGCGTTCGGCACGCTTGTAGTCGGTGATGTCGTTGTAGCTGGTGACATAACCGCCGCCGGGCAGCGCCTGGCCGCGCATCTCGATCACCTTGCCGTCGCTGCGAGTGCGCTCGAACACATGCGGCGAGCCGGCGCGCATGTGGCGGATACGGCGATCGATCTGATCTTCGATATCGCCCTCGCCCAGCTCGCCGCGCTCGGCGTTGTAGCGGATCAGATCGGCCACCGGGCGGCCGACATACAGCATGCCGTCCGGGTAGCCGAATAGCTGCTGATAGCGGCGATTCCACGCAGTCAGGCGCATCTCCGGGTCGACCACGCTGACCGCGGCGCTGATGTTTTCCAGCGTGGTGGACAGGATCTCGCGATTGAAGCGCAGCTCCTGGCCGGCTTCGTCCAGCACCGCCACCACCTCGCCCAGGTCCATGCCCGAGCCGCGCAACAGGCTGGTCAGCACCAGGCGTGCGGAGGCCGCGCCGATCGAGGCGGCCAGCAGGCGTTCGGTGAACTGCACCCAGGCGCGATCGGCCACCACGGTGGGTTGCAGCTCGCGCTCCAGCAACACCGCCTGGTCGACGAAGGCGCGGTGCGCATGCCGCTCGCCCACCACGCGCTCGGCCAGGGCCTGCAGGTCGGCCACGCGCACATGCCCGGGCCAGTCGCCGGCCACCGCCGGCCGCTGTGCGTACGGGTCCAGGAAGGGCGCGGCGCGCAGGCGTTCGTCCACCCCAGGGCGCCAGCGTGCGGAGACCAGCATCATCGCGCCGACATTGATCAGCAGCGACCAGAACGTGCCATGCGCCAGCGGGTCCCAGCCGTGCATGCCGAACAGCTGCTGCGGCTGCAACCAGGCGATGCCGAACGGCCCGTCCACCAGCCAGTCCGGCTGCAGCCAGCCCGCGCGCGTGGCGGCCGGCAGCAGCAGCGTGTAGATCCAGGTCATGAAGCCCAGCACCATGCCGGTCTCCACGCCCTTGCGGCTGGCCCCGCGCCAGTACAACCCGCCGATCACGCCGGGGGCGAACTGCGCCACCGCCGCAAAGGCCATCAGGCCGTAGGCCGCCAAGGTGGTGTCGTTGGCCACGCTGCGGTGGTAGCCGTAGGCGATCAGCGCCAGCAACAGGATGGCGACGCGGCGGATCCACAACACCCGCGAGGCCACCGCCGCGCGCGCATCGGCACTGCCGCGGCGGCGCAGCAGCACCGGCATCACCAGGTCGTTGCTGACCATGGTGGCCAACGCGATGCTGGCCACGATCACCATGCCGGTGGCGGCCGAGAACCCGCCCACATAGGCCACCAATGCCAGCACGGTGTTGCCCTGGCTCAGCGGCAGCGCCAGCACCACCGCGTCGTCGACCACCGTGCTGCCCTTGCCGAACAAGGCCACGCCGGCCGATGCGATCGGCACCACCATCGCCGAGATGATCACCAGGTACGCACCGAACAACCAGCGCGCGCGACGGATGTCGCCGACGTCGCTGCATTCCACCACCGCCACATGGAACTGGCGCGGCAGGCAGATCACCGCCAGAAAGCTCAGCAAGGTCTGCGAAATGAAACCCACCGACGGAGTGTGCTCGAACAAGGTGCGCGCCGAGTCGGCGATGGGCACCTGGTGGTCACTCAGCCACACCCAGGCGAACAGGCCCACCGCGACGATGGCGATCAGCTTGATCACAGACTCCAGCGCGATCGCCAGCATCATGCCGCGGTGGTGTTCGGTGGCATCGACCTGGCGGGTGCCGAACAAGGTCGCGAACAAGGCCATCAACAGCGCCACGTACAACGCCGGATCGGCAAGGATGCCGCGCCCGGCACTGCTATGCCCGGTCAGCACCTCCAGGCTCATCGCCACCGCCTTGTACTGCAGCGCCAGGTACGGAACGATGCCGACCAGCGCGATCACCGCCACCAAGGCCGCCAGCCGCCGCGAGCGGCCATAGCGCGAGGAAATGAAATCGGCGATGGAGACGGTGTTTTCGGCGCGTGCGATCAGCGCCAGCCGCTCGATGATGCGCCAGCCGAACAGCAGCAACAGCAGTGGGCCCAGGTAGATCGGCAGATAGCCGATGCCGTTGCGCACCGCCGAGCCGACCGCGCCGTAGAAGGTCCACGACGAGCAGTACACCGCCAGCGCCAGGCTGTAGACCGCCGGCCGCAGCCACGGCCGCTCCGGGTACAGCGGACGACGGTCGCCCCACCAGGCCACGCCGAACAGCAGCACGGCATAGCCGACGGAGACCAGCAGCAGGATCCAGCTTGATACCAAGGGGCGTTCCTAGGCCAATGCGAACGGGGAGTTTACGCAGTGGGGAATCGGGAGTGGGGAACAGCCCGCCTGGCCGCACGTGCGTAGGAGCGCGCTCGCGCGCGACAGGGCACCGGCGGGAAAGCCTCATCGCCCGTAGGAGCGCGCCTGCGCGCGATAGGGCACTGGCGGGAAAACCTTATCGCGCGCAAGCGCGCTCCTACACCAGCTTGGCAGTTATCGCAGTTGCCCCAATCAGGCGCCGCACCTGGCGCGCCGCTCAGCCCGGTAGCCGCACCTGCACCTGGTACGTGCGTCCGGCGACAATGCCGTGCACGCGCTGGTCCGGGCAGGCGGTGCCATCCACCTCAACGTCGACGTGCGTGCGCCCCGGTTCACGCGTCAGCGTCACCTCGAACTGCGCGCCGCGGAACTGGCGCGTCACCCGGGCCTGCGGCCAGTGCGAGGGCAGCTGCGGGCGGATCGCCAATGCATCGCCTTCGCCGACCAGGCCGAACAACCCTTCCAGCACGCAGCGATACACCCAGGCCACCGTGCCGGTGTTGAACAGCTGGCTGGAACGCCCGGCCGTGCGCGGGTACTGGTGCCAGGCGCCGCGATAGTAGTTGGGCAGCGACACCGGCAGGTGGCCGCGCTGCAGCACGTCCTCGCGGGTGGGGCCGGGCAGCAGCGCGCGCAGGATCTCCCAGGCGCGGTCGGCTTCGCCGATCTGGTACAGGCTGTACAGGTAGAACGCCGCCGCATGGTTGTAGACCGCGCCGTTTTCTGCGGCGCCCGGCCACTTCTGCGTCAACCGGCCCACGTCATCGCGCATGTGCGTGTAGGCCGGGGCCAGCATCACCGGCCCGTACGGCGTATGCAGCTGCTCGCGCACCGCCTCCAGCAAGGCCGCGCGCTGCGCGCTGTCGGCGGTGCCGGCCAGCAGCGCAAAGCTCTGCGGATTGAGATAGATGCGTCCTTCCACATCCTCGGCGATGCCGAAGCGCACGCCATCGTCGGTGATGCCGCGCGCATACCAGTTGCCGTCCCACAGCTCGCGGTTGGCATCGGCGTTGATCGCCTGCACGGCCTGCGCAAATGTCTCCGCCTGCGCGCTTCGCCCATGCGCTGCGCAGATGCCCGACCACAGCCGCAATGCATACGCGGTGGCCACGGTGAGCCAGCCGGACACGCCCTTGCCGCGCCAGCCGACCATGTTCATCGGGTCGCACCAATCGCCCTGCGCGATGAAACTCAAGCCACGTGCATCGCGCGCGTCCAGCAGCCACTGCATCGCTGCATCCAGTCGCTCGGCCACGCTGAGCGCCTGTCCATCGTGCGTACGGACCACCGCATCGAGCACGCTGGCATCGCCGGTTTCGGCCAGATAGGCGCTCAGGAAGATCGGCAACCATACGCAGTGATCGGTATGCGGCACCTGGTTGATGTATTTGAGCTCGGCGCCTTCCACCAGCAGGATGCCATCCGGCATCGCACCGCTGGGCTCCTGCTGCGAGAGCGCGTGCAACAACGCCGCACGTGCGGTGGCCGGCTGCAGGTAGGCCATGCCCATGTGGTCCTGCAGATAGTTGCGCGTCTGCGGATCGGTGGTCAGGCGATTGACGTCGCCGTGATAGAACACCTGCCGCGGCAGCCAATGGTTGACCAGGTTGTCCAGGGCCGGATCGGGCGTGGCGATCTGCGCGCAACCCCGCCCGCCCTGCAGATACTGCGCGTAGTCGCGCGCGGCGGCGGCAAAGCCGGCTTCGGACAGATAACGCGCACGCAGCGCGGCGATCTCCGCATCGTCCTTGGCCGGCCCGAACGCGAAGCGGTAGACGCTTGCCGCATCGGCGTCCAGCGTCAGCCGATACTGCAACGCGGCGGCCGGGTTCTCGTAGTGCGCATCGCTGTTGCCCAGCTGCTCGGCCTGGATGGCCGAGGGCGCATGCAGGCCGCCCTCGCCTTCGAAGGCCATCTGCTGCGCATCCCAGGCCACCGGCGGCTGCTCGTGCAACAGGAAGGTGCAGTCCTTGAAATCGCGCTGACGGAAATAGTCGTCCACCTTCTGGTACGGCGCCACGCTACGGCAGACGATGCCGCCCAGCGCCGGCTCGTAAGCGCCGCCCTGATGCATCCACGACATGTAACCGATCGGGAAGTAGGGATACAGGCTGAGCCGGCGCGTACGCCCGGACTGGTTATGCACGCGGCATTCCCACAGCTCCACCGCATCGTCGGTGGGCAACGCCACGCACAGTTCCACCACGATGCCGTCGTGACGCACCCGCCAGCGCACATCGTGCTTGCCCGCGGAAAACGCGAACTGTTCCGGCGTTGCACGTACCGGTTCGTGCGGCACCGAATACAACGCGCCGCTTTCTTCGTCCTTGAGATAGAAGAAGCGCCCGGGATGATGCGCGTAGTACGGCTGCTCGGGCATCATGAAGTTGCGCGCTTCCAGCAGCGGCGCATGCGCGTACTTGGCCGGCTCCGGCTGCATGAACTGCCCGGTGGCGTAACCACGGCAGGTCAGCTGCAGCATCATGCGGCGGTTCCACAGGAACCCGCCCGCGTTCGGCATTGCGGTGGGGCTGTAGAGCGCATAACGCGTGCCGTCGGCGCTGGGCGCCAGCAACGCGGAAAGATCGTCGTCGGGCGTGGACGTGGAATCGGCGTGGGAGAGTGCAGACACGGTCAGCGGTGCTCCTGTTCGTCGCGCTTGCGCGCGGCCAGTTCGTGTTGGATGCGGCGCAACAGGCCATCATCGAGTGGATAGAAACGCATGGTCCAGGCTGCCAGCAGCGCCACCGCGCCCGGGATCACCGTCAGCAGCAGCACGATGCCGGTCAACGAGGCGGCCGACTGCGCGCTGTTGGCCACATAGCCCATGCCCGCCAGCACCCAGGCGATGCCGGCCGAAGCCAGCGCGCCACCGAGCTTTTGCGAGAAGGTCGCGGCGGCGAAGGTCATCGCGGTGGCGCGCCGGCCGGTGCGCCATTCGGTGTAATCGGCACTGTCGGCATACATCGAAAATGCCAGCGGCGACTTCGGCCCCAGTGCCAGCCCGATCAGCATGTTCAGCGCGAAGATCGCCCACACCGCATCGGCAGGAATGAAAAACATCAGGCAACTCAACACGCCCACCACCGCCATCAGCGCGGTCATCAACTGGCGCTTGTCCCAATGCCGTGTCAGCAACGGCGTGATCGCCGCGCCCACTGCCAGCGACACCGAATAGCCACCCAGAAACAGCCCGGTCAGGTCCGGCCGCTGCACGTAGTACTTGAGGTAATACACGCCCGCACCACCGCGCATGACAATGGTGATCATGATGATCAGCGACAGCACGAACAGCACGCACCACGGCTTGTTCTGCAGCAGGTCGGCGATATCCCGGCGGATCGGCGTGCGCTGTTGCGGCGGTGGCTGCACGCGCTCGCGCGTGGTCAGCGCCACGGTCACGAACGACGCCACCGCCACCGCGCCGTACAGCATCATGGTGCGCTGCCAGCCCAGTGCATCGTTGCCGGCACCGAACCAGGCCACCAGATCCAGCGTGCAGTAATTCACCAACGTGGTGCCGGCGAATGCGGCGATGAAGCGCAGGCTGATCAGGCTGGTGCGCTGGCTGCTGTCGGCGGTGATCACGCCGGACAATGCCGAGTACGGAATGCTCACCACCGTGTAGGCCAGCATCATCACCAGGAAGCTGATCGTGGCCCACCACATGCGTCCGTTCTGATCCAGCGCAGGCGTGGTGTAGGCGAGCACGCCGGTCACCGCCATCGGCACGGCGCCCCACAACAGATACGGGCGGAATTTGCCCCAGCGGCTGCGTGTGCGATCGGCCAGTGCACCCATCGCCGGATCGGCGATCGCATCGGCGATCTTGGTCAACAGGATCATCGTGCCCACCGCCGCTGCCGGCAGATGCATGGTGTCGGTGTAGAAGATCAACAGGAAGGCGGAGATGTTGGCCCAGTACAGATTCAGGCCCAGATCGCCGGCGCCGTAGCCCAGTTTTTCGCGCCAGCGCAGGCGCGCCGATGCAGGAGACGTTGCAGGCGATGACGGCATCGGCAGACCTTGGAGTGCGTTGAACCCGGCCGAGCGCGCCGTTACGCTGGGCGGCCCGCTCACCTGGCGAGGAGCGCCGACGCTACACCACGCATCGACTGCCGCCAACGTGAAATCCGGCAAAATGCCGAATCGATCCGGAGATATAACCTGACGTGATGGACACCGCCGCCCCCGCTACACCCGCGTCCGCTTCGCCCCTGGCCATCGTGGTGATGGGCGTTTCCGGCAGCGGCAAGACCACCATCGCGCAGGCGCTGGCAGCGCATTACGGCTACCGTTTTCTGGATGCCGACGACTACCACAGCGTGGCCGCACGCGCGCAGATGGCCGCCGGCCAGCCACTCACCGATGCGATGCGTCTGCCGTGGGTGGAGTTGCTGGCGGCCACCTTGCGCGACTGCGTACAGGCAGGCGAGTCGGTGGTGCTCGCGTTCTCGGGCTTGCGCGGCACGCATCGGCAATTGCTGCGCCGCAGCGGCATTCCGATCCGCTTCGTGTTCCTGCACGCGGCCCAGCACGTGATCGCCGCGCGCCTGAGCGCACGCGCCGGCCACTTCATGCCGGCCAGCCTGCTGGACAGCCAGTTGCAGACCCTGGAATTGCCGTTGGACGAAGCCGATGTGGTGTCGGTGGATGTGGACACCACGGTGGCGGAGGTGGTGCAGGATGCGATCGCGCAGTTGGCGCTGATCGCTCCCGCTGCAGTGCACACCGCCGTGCCCTCGCCGCAAAGCGCATAACGCGCCGGATAGCGCAGCAACATGGCTGTTTCCGTCTCCCTCCGGGAGAAGATGCCCCGAAGGGGCGGATGAGGGGACGTGCGAAGCCTCGTGCATTTTGACGACACAGAAGCTTCGCCCCGTGCCCTCACCCCAACCCCGCTCCGAGCCCCGGCCCGCGTTTGCGACGCGGGCGCTCCAAGGCACGCGCGCCAGTGGCGCGCAAACCGTGCCTTCTCGCCCCGCCGGGAGAGGGGCTGTGTTCGACACCGTGGCCAACCTCACAAGGTGGCGCAACATTTCCTGGTTACTTTTTGCAGACCATTGATTTGCATGCAAATACGCATGCATCGCGGCCAATCATTTTTTCTATCGCAGCGGCCGCCGATCGTGATGAATCATCAGCATTTGTGCGAATAGCGAACACGTTGAACGCAATTTTTTCGAGCTGGTGGCACCAGATGCGAGCGGACCCGACCGTTGAATGAATGCGGAAAAGTGCGTGTATTGCACGGTCGCCACAATCGGCCATCTTCACTCGGCAGATCCGGGGGGATCCAGCGCTTCCTTCCATCTATGGACATGCCGTGATGACAAATTCAATTCGCCGCTTGCGATTTCGCAGTTTGACGCTCGTTCCCTGCCTGCTTGCCAGCGCGGTGGCTTTCGCCCAGGCCGGCTCCGCAACCGCACAACAGTCGGTGTCGTCGCTGGATACCCAGGCTTTTGCACGCTCCGGCCAGATCTGGCGCAGCTTCGGCAATCAGCTGCCATTTGCCAGCCCCACCAGCTGGACCACCGCCGGCGGCGGCTACTTGAACCAGCGCTTCGCGCCGGGCGAGTGGAAGATCAACCGCACCACCGTCAAAGGCCTCAAGCCGGCCTGGACCCTGACCACCACCGGCGACATCTCGGCCACCCCGAGCGTGGAAGGTGGAACCTTGTATGTGCCCGACTGGGGCGGCACGCTGTATAGCGTCGACACCCAGACCGGCAAACCGAACTGGCAGGCCAAGTTGTCCGACTACACCGGCAATGCCAACTCGGTGACGCGCAACACGCCGGCCATCAGTGCCAACAGCATCATCGTCGGCGACCAGGCCGCCGGCACCGTGCTGGCGATCGACAAGAAGACCGGCAAGCTGCTGTGGAAGACCACCGCCGAAGCCAACCCGCAAGCGCGCATCACCTCCTCGCCGGTGATCTACGGCAACCGCGTGTACGTGCCCGTGTCCTCCGGCGACTGGGGCAACCTGGACCCGACCCACACCTTCAGCTTCCGCGGCAGCGTGGTGGCGCTGGATCTGAATACCGGCAAGAAGGTGTGGCAGTTCTACAACGTGCCCGAGGGCTATACCGGTGCATCGGTGTGGGGCCAGGTGGCGATCGATCCGATCAACCGCCGCCTGTATTTCGGCACCGGCAACAACTACAACATTCCCGCCAGCGTGGGTAACTGCGTGTCCAACGCACGCTCCTACCGCGGCAGCGAACTCACCGTGCAGGATGAACTGGCGTGCATGGCGCCGGACAACTACGTCGACTCGGTGATCTCGCTGAATCTGGACACCGGCAAGCTGGTCTGGGCCGACCGTGCACAAGGCTACGACGCCTGGAACCTGTCGTGCATCGTGGCGCCCACCAATGGCCTGTGCCCGAACACCCAGGCAACCAACCTGACCGGCCCTGATTACGACTTCGGCGGTGCCGGCGTGCAGCTGTTCACCGTGTGGCGCGACGGCAAGGCGCAGCAGCTGGTCGGCGCAGGGCAGAAGAGCGGCATCTACTGGGCCTTCGACGCCAAGACCGGTGCCAAGGTGTGGTCGACCCAGGTCGGCCCCGGTGGCACCACTGGCGGCGTCGAGTGGGGCACCGCGTTCGATCCGTACAAGTCGCAGGTCTATGTGGCCATCAACAACAGCTCCAACGCCACCTATACGCTGGGGCCTGCGAATACCCAGAGCCACAACGGCGGCTCGTGGGCAGCGCTGGATGCCGCCACCGGCAGGATCAAGTGGCAGGTCAAGGTGCCCGGCATCAACCGCGTGAATCCGAACGTGCCGGCCGGTGGCCAGGGCTCGCTGACGGTGTCGCCGAACCTGCTCTACGCCGGTTCGATGGCCGGCAACATGGTCGCCCTGGATACCGACACCGGCGCCACCCTGTGGAACCACGACGCCACCGGCTCGGTGATCAGTTCGCCGGCCATCGTGGACGGTGCGCTGTACTGGGGCGCCGGCTACGGCCGCTTCAACTTCGGCACTGCCGCAACGGCCAACCAGCTGACCAAGTTCGTGCCGGAGGTCAGCCCGGCCAAGTAAGCGTCAACCCCTGTGATCTGCGTCGAGCGACGCGCAATCACGGCATAACGACGGCGCCACCTTCGGGTGGCGTCGTTGTGTGTCACGCCGCTACAGCCGCGTGACCTGGCACAGGCGGATCTGCCCCGCCTCCAGCCCATGCGCCTCCGCCGCACGGCGGCGCAACGCGGTGACCAGCCCGGCGGCATCCAGCACGCCATCGGCAGGCACGTCCACGCTATGGGCCAGTTGCCCCCACAGCACCGGCCGACCGTCGCAATAGCCCTCGTAGTCGGCGAAGTAATGCAGCTGGCGCAGCTCAGGTACCGACGTGGACATCGCCCTGGATCTCCGTGCAGCCCAGATGTTCCAACGCGATTTCCAG
Source organism: Xanthomonas sp. WHRI 6108 (assembly GCF_040202385.2). NCBI lineage: Bacteria > Pseudomonadati > Pseudomonadota > Gammaproteobacteria > Lysobacterales > Lysobacteraceae > Xanthomonas > Xanthomonas sp. WHRI 6108. Next base: position 4,561,790 of record NZ_CP168198.1, read on the forward strand.
CCCGAGCAGATAACTCTGCGCGCAGTAACCGCGCACCGTCGCAATGCGTTGCCCGAACCCCTCCGGCAGGCAACGCTCCGGACGGTCCACGCTATCGTCGTGAGCCTCCACGAACGGGTACGGCAACGCGCTGAGTACACGGTGCAGGCGCGCACTGTCCACGCAGCTGCCCGGATCGATCAACGCGATTTCCATCCGCGCCTGCCCGGCCACGCGCAAGGCGTCCAGCAGCTCCTGCTCCGACCCGCAGGCACGCAAGGCCACCGTCTTGCCCGCGTCGCCGGCACACTGCACGAGCTGCCGAATGACGGCCCGCGGCAACGGCTGCGGCCCACGCACCAGCGGCATCGCCGCCTCCGGCCCACGCACGATCATGATCGACATGGCGGCCTCCTCAGGCAGCGGCGCGCAAGGGCGCGCACAGCGACGGCAGGCAACGCGCCGCAATACCCAGCGACATCGCATAGGCGCGCGGCGCATCGTGCGGCGTAATCACCACCGCCAGTGGCGCATGCTGCGGATGCAGCCATGGCTCCAGTTCCTGGTCGGCATCGGTGTGCAGCTCGATATACGGCGCAGACAGCGCATCCAGTGCAGCACGCAAGGCTTTTGCATGTACCTGCGCACGCTCGGAGGCCGACAAATCGCCCGAATCCAGCAGCACCAGCTCCACCTCGGCATCGCCACCGGCGGCCTGCAAGCCGGCGATCAAACCATCGACATCGGCACACGCCAGCGTGCGCAGCGCGCGTCCGGCACACTCGGGCAGCTGCAGCGGCGCCACCTGCGCCGGATCGGCCTGCGGACCTTGCAAAATCAGGATACACATCGTGTTCGACTCAACGCACCACAGTGCGGGAGTGCCAAGGTAGGCCTGCCGAACGTAAAGGTGCCAGCCCAACACTGCCCCCCCGCATAAAGAGTCCGTAATGCTCCACCTTGCCGCTCGAATGGCTCGCGCGAAACTTCACGCTATGGCAACATGTCTCGAGTCGTTCAAGCGACGCGTCGGGGGACAACTGCAATTGAAGGCCTGAGTGAGAAACTCAGGTTTTTCATATTGTCTGGGGTGGATGCAAAAAGTCTTCAATGTCTCTAGCCGTCAATGCCGGGAGATCCATTGGAAGCACAAAAAACAGACTGCTTAATTTATTTAAATTAGATCAAGGGGGATATGGAATGAAGAAAATACTGTTCTTTTTGCTAATGCTGGTGAGCATCGACAGCTTCGCTGCTGCCTATACGATCGGTGGGAATACGATAAAGTCTCTGGCGACTGGCTGGGTCGGAGAAGGGTTTTTTGTCGATACAGAAGGTCCTCTGCCGAGCGGCGCCAACTGTGGAGCTGGAAATCGCTTCTTAATCCAGCCGACTACGCCGATGCAAAAAGAAATGGTATCCCTTTTACTGGTTGCATTACAGAACAAGTCGCCGATACTTCTATATGTCGACGGTTGCGAAGGCGGAGTAATGAAGTTGAAATCCGTGACTATTTCCAGTCAATGACAATCTAGTAACTGAGGCATTGGTCGATGGATATCGATCCGGGCTGTTGTTCTCAGCCAACCGGCAATTCAACGCCGACCGAAATTGGAGGTCGACGATTGCTATTGATCAAGGAACTTGGCGGGCGCTAGCCCGCCAAGCTGTCATGCGGCGTGAGTCGGTTGTAGTCGGCAAGCAAATGCTCGGTTCTCAGCCGTTCTGGCTAGACGAAGCATAAGGCCATACCCTCGCGCTCAGTCCATTCGGGAGGGTAGTGCGACGAATTCAGGGCAGTTGCTCAGGCGAAGGTTGCTCGGATAGCTGCGGCTGGCCGCGAAACGTTCCAACGCGCGGATCGCGCGAATAGCTGGAACATTGTGAGGTCGACCTGGACCGCCAACGTTTCCCGGATAAATGATAAATATCAGACAATACACGCGCCGGACCTTTTTGTGATTCCACACGCGTAAACGACGGCGGATGATCTGAAAATATTTTCCAAATCCATGCTCGGGAAAGCGCTCAGCCAATTCGGACAACGCAGTGACCTCCTCATTCCGATTAAGACGGCACTGACAGCGCGCCGTCGAGCGAGCCACGCTAACCACCGTATAGTCCCGGAGTTCGCTCTAGCCAGCGCTACGGAATGCCGACCAATACAACGTCATCTATTTATATCACTTGCCTTAATTAAAGCTTGCTCCCAACCCTCTCTCGTTCCCGCCCCAGCTCTATCTGGCAGCTCAGTCACATCCCCTAATAAGCTGATCTCGCCTACTTCATATCTGCGATAAAGGGGATCGACGCTTTTGCGAAAACGGCCCTGAATGCGAACATATCTATAACCAAAATTCCTGAAAACTTTTTCCTGAGTTGACTCGGGCCCACTAATTATAATCACGTTCCCTTGAAAAATCATGTGCGCATAATCAAGTTCATTAGAATAAATCGAAAGCGCACCGCGATCAACTACCAAGTAGCCACTAATTAGTATCACTTTACCATCATAGTCACCTGGCTTTTCTGACAATCTATCAAAGGTGGTGAAACATTTCTCCTCCCCTACTGCATTCACAATACAATCCGGCGGAATAATATTCGATATCCCTTCGTTTCTGCATGCAGAGATTGAAATTGAAATAAGAAATGTGATTACAAGCAAAACTGCAGAAATTTTCACTCTACCTCCTCCACCTTTTCACCACCACCAACGGATTTAAAAAGTCTCATCGAAGGAGTAGATACATAGCCAGTAGACCTCTGCCATCTGTAAGTTTGAATATCCCAATAAGAGAATGGGGAGTATTGATTTCGATTAAAATCTTCAAGCGGATGCGTATGCACATTGTAACCGGCTTCCGCCAAAGGTGATGCAGGAGCCATAAATCCAATCCCAGTTTCCTTATTGAAGACACGCCCAACTCCAAGGTCACGGAGGTACCATAGGCCTGCCAAGTCATTTGAACTAGCTTGCCTAACAATATTCGCAGAAAGTTCGACTCCGTAACGGTTAGAAACAGGCTGGAATACCTTCATAAAATAAATAGCCGCTGAATCTGAACTCCTAGAACCCACCGACTCAACCTTATCTCTCACCCTTTCTACAATTCTTAATGCCGCATTTAGTCGCCCCAGCTCAGTGCCTTTTGCAAACTTGCGAACACCGTCGTTTTGCAGATTATTTATTTCGCTTCCTGCAGAAACGCTACCATTGCTTCGACCGCCACCGCCGTATAGTATTTCAGAACTTGGCGCACGTCCATCCGGGTCAACATACGAATAGGGGCTATTATTAGCGTATGCGTACCTATTGAAGTTACCGCCATCATTGCCACTAGTCTGCATAGGATCAACACTCATGAACCTGCCTGTGGCTCCGTCATAATAGCGTTGTTGCATATATATCAAACCTGTAGTCACATCAGCAATGTGGCCGGTATAACCCACCCCTTCGGTGGCTGTTCCAATAGTCGATCCGTAAGGCTCATATTCTCGACGCTCAATTATATTTCGATTAGCGTCTGTTAGCACAGATACAGAGCCAAGACCATCTGTATGGACGTAACGAATTACCTGCGCTGATGCACTCGTATAGCAACAAACGCAGATTAAAGCCCCCGCAAAAAATCGCATGTCGGAGCGAAAGAAATTATTGACCATATGAGTCCCCACCCCGATATAAAAAAGTAACACTTGATTTGTAAATAAAATTTGGAATCATCCCCCTCGAGCCTTGCTCTATGGAAAAGATCTTGGTCATTCCGCATCCTGCACCACGCTGAGACACTCCAGTTATTTCTAAATAAAAATGCTCAGCCAACACTATATTTAGACAAGTAACCACATGCCCATGACAGCATATGGCGCCGCACATGCTTCATGATATAGAATTGAAGGCAACGCAAAACCCCAGAAGCAAACTTTCGGGATTTAATCACAGATATAGCATGTTAAATATCACCTTGAATTTTTAACTCTCTCGAATCAAAGTTCGCGCTAGTCAATTCAGCAAAAGCTGATAGAGCACAGGAACGATATCTACCGCGGAGCGCTTGGCATGTGACACTCCAGACAACGCAGTACATGCCCCACTCTGCGTACAGGCAAGCACACGATACGAATACGTTCCTGAGGGACGGGACAGCGAAGTCCACGTGGTCTGATCACCCTCGTAAACGGAAGTCCAGGTCAGCCCATCGATACTTTCCTCAACCACATAGCGCACGCTCCCCGGGCTTGCGCTCCAGGTTAGAGCGTCCTTCATCGCTGGCACTTGTCCAAATGACCACTCGACTTCCGCCACGTTGCTGCCGCCCAGTAAAACATATTCTGTCATTTTGGAACGGCGTTGATTCTTCTGAAAGCGCAAAACGCCAGATTGATCATACATCGACCCTACGGTGCCGCTCGATTGTGTTGCCTGGGTACGCCTACCGTTGCCGTCGTACCGATAGCTTTCTTTATTTATTGCCTCACGCAAGCGATTCCCGAAGTCGAAAACGTACCCCTGCCCATTCTTGTTGGTGAGATTACCCTGCAGATCGTATGCAAGACCGACAACAGTGCTTCCGGAGCACTCGTTAATCTTAATATTGGTGAGATGCCAATACGGATCGTAGCAATAGAAATGCTCGCGTCCAGGTGCTTTAACGTAGGTCAGATTATCCAGTGCGTCGTAGCGATACTCGGCGGTGCCGAACATTGGAGATACGGTAGATCTCAAACGATCCAGCCCGTCATATGTCATCGTTCGGTTACCGCGCTGATTGCGGCCAGTCGCCCCGTCTGTTATGGCTGCAACATTACCGTTTGCGTCATAGTCATAGCCATCACTTAATACGATATTGCCACCAAAAGCATCTTCGCTAGTGTCGGGCAGCTGTCGTGCATTCTGCACCATATTGTGAACAATGCCATTTCCATATGTAAACTGCCGAAGCGCTCCGTTTGGATAATAGCTAGCACCTGTCGCGTAGCTCCCGGCCTGCAGGGCTTGACCCAACGCGTTTGGCGCGTAGTCAACAGTCATACCGGTTGGATAACGTTGCATCGCTAGGTGACCGTTTGCATTGTAAATCGAGCTGATCGCCCAGGTTTCTCCATCAGCCTGCGCTTGGCTCTCTCCAACAAGAAGACGACGCCTGTTATAGGTATAGCTGTTGTAATTGGCTACGCCGCTGTTGATCGTCGTGATTTGCTTAACCAAGCCATCCGGCCAGTACGTCCAGCGCTGATTTCCGTTTCCATCAGGGAAAAGCAAGGAGCTTAAACGATTGCGAGAATCATAGGTTCGGTCTGCTCGACGGGCCGCGATCGCGGCACTTGTACCATTTGCGTCGCAACCCACATCCAAGGGAAGACCGGCAGCCGACCATTTTATGTTTCCGGCGGGATCATATCCCATCAGGGTGGCGCCCGTCTCAGGCTCCATTGAACGGCAAAGCTCTTGGTTGCTATTGTAGGCATAACTACGCGTTAGCACTTGAGATGAGTTAGCGTTACGCCGGGTTATCGACATTGGTTTACCAAATAGATCCCGGGCAATATCAGTATAGGTTCCTTCCGGATGCTGGATCCAAACAGGCTTGTCATAAGCGGGCTGATCGAAGACTTGATAGCCTGTAACAGTAACTTGTCCCCGTGGATTGGCGACGCTAGTTTGATTGCCGGCAAGATAACTAGTAACTGTGTTTAGTCGACCAAGCTCAGAGTCCTGGGAGGACAAGGTCATTCTTCCCAGCACGTCGTAGCCGTTCCGATAACCCGTGTTGAGCGCACTGCTGCTTCCCGCATACGAAGAAAATACCAATTGCCCCATACTATCGTATGAAAAACTCTGAAACCGCTGTGTACCAGACTCGTTTGCTGCGTCGTACTCCCGTGTCAGTAGCGGTTGCATCATTGCATCGAAATAAGTGATCTTGCGAGCGTTGCCGGTGGCTACCGTTTGGCGCCAATGACCTGCCGCAATGTCGTATTCCTGAGCACGCACTTGCTCGAAGGATTGCACGGTTGTATTCCAAGCAGAGCTATCGTTCGTAGGATAGGCAATTGCAGACAGGCGGCCCATCGCATCGTAGCTATAATTGGTTGTGTACCCATTCTGATCAGTCGCTGACGTTATCCAGCCACTGTCGTTGACGTTTGCAGAGATTGCAGTCCCATCCGAAAAACGAATCGACTGAGGTATACCTCTTTTCCATAATCCAAGCGTAGTAGAGTTATTATTTCCATCTATGAGGGAAGCGATTGTGCCATCGCTGTTATAGCTAATTATCTGCTTCAGTTTTCCGAAATTATTGATTAAAGTTGGCTGCGCATTGCCGTTATACGATATTTGCCTTTCGACTAGCCCGGTATCACTGTTCGTAGAGCTGGCCTCCTGGCCAAGCACCCATTTCTGAATATTGTCGTAATATGCTTTAACATCGGTTCGTCCGTACCACGGCGTATACCTTAAGACAGTAATCGGCCTCGCAAAAGTATCGTAGTTGCCCACTGAGTATGTGTAGGCCGTACCGTCTTGTCCGATTACTCTGGAACCGAGCGGGGAAACACGAGTCATTTGATCAGAATTTAAATTGGCAGCAAACCCTGTTCCAAGACGAGCTGGCCAAGGGCCATTAGTAGCCGAGACATACCAATTTTGTTCAGTCCTAACCAAATTTGTCCCGATAGCTCCCGAAAATTGCTCCAATTTAAGTAATTGGCTTTCACTTACATCAAATCTATTACTGTACGTGTAGCGAGTTGCGCTTCCGTTAGGTCCTATAACATCGGTCCAGACCGTCGAAGAGCAGCCGGCTCCACAGTCTTTGCTCCAGCTATTGTTTGGGGCCGAATAAGCGTATGACCATATCCGTGATGCAACGCCTGGCCCATAGAATTCTTTCTTAGCAAGCGTTCGAGAGACATATACATTGGGATGAACAAGCGTTCTTCGATTGAACGAGTTATCACATGTGTATGGAACATAAGAACGACCCCGAATGGTCGATCCTACCGTAAAGAGCCCCGTTAACCCGGACGGGTGGCGCATTGTGCCTGTAGCTGTCACCGTGCTTGGTTTGGTGACAAACGAACATCCATTATCAGTCGGATACGCAATAGCCGAGTAGGCAGGTGCAGTACCAAATGCTCCGACATCAAATGCCCATGACGAGCCATCTGGTTGCGTGACCGATACAAGATGGGTCCGCCCGTCTACAAGTACGCCATAACGGTATGACCAAGTCCTAGATGGGGTATCTGATGCTTGCAACACCGCGGAGGTAACACGACTCCCCCCTTCGGTGGTCCCTGTTGAAGCCCAACGTTGAGACCACGGCTCGTAAATCAATGTCAGCGAGCGGCCGTCGCTTGAAGAGATCCTGGTGAGGTTTCCGTCTGCATCATACTGATAAAAAAGCGAGTTTCCGAACCGGTCCTCCACTCTAGAGACAAGCCTCATCGCGATGCTGCGCGTCACTCCGTTTGGCTGACTGAAACCGACATTCGTATATGGCCTGGTGATGGACCAATCCATCCAGTACTTCGTTCCCTCAGGAGAAACCACGAAGAATCCATCGCCAGCTACACCATTCGCTGTTTTCTGCAGGCAACCAATGGCCCATTGGCTCTTGGTAGTTAAGGAGAAATCGATTGTGGCGCCATCTATGGGCATAGCTTGCGGGACGTTGCCATTCGCAGCATCTCTTTTCAATATTTCTTGACGACCCGCACCAGGAATAACAAGCTGATAGCCACCCCACCACTGCTCAGGAGGATAAAATATCGGGCTCGATGCTCCATTATTCAAAACAATTGTCGGGGCCGGAGAAATACCTGTGCACTTCAGCCCAAACCTTTCGGCGCCGATTATGGTTTCAATTTTTGGAACGTCTAGCCGCCAATCAGCAAACGCGCGCGAGGGTGCTTCCGCGAAACTGCGGTCATTAATTTCTAAAGTTCTCGAAAGCTCAATGGGAAGCCCCTGACCTTCTTGGACTATGTCAGTTTGCCGGAAAGAAATCGCTCCTGTGTAGAGGTCGATCAATTCGCCAAAGGGCTTTTCGCCAAGCGGCTGCACTGTTTTGGAACTGCGCACGCGCTTGTCGAACTCTGATTCAGGAGAAACCATTTGTGCTTGCAACGGCAGCGCAAAGAAAATGGCGCCTAATGCGATCAGGCTTTTATAGTTTTCGCCCAACATATATTTGCCTTGATTTATATTTTATAGATAGATGTATCGGCGGGCGAATAAGTAATGCGCAATCTTTCGTAAAAATCTTGATCGCACTTAAATGTCCCGCTTGGAGGACTGCCTTTAGAACCGATATTTAGACGTACCATTATTCTTCAAAATATAAAAACTTTCCCTTACAAGATTGATCATTATCATCAACTATGATCGTTATCTTCTTTCCGGCGGTCATTGCCGCAATCAGAATGGCATAGATCGCCTTGTTGTTTTCGGTGTTTGAATTCGACCAGTACACTGGCTTTCCGGCAGGACATACGGCATTTCCTTCGGTCAGGATAAATGGAATTTGCGTTGGCATATAAGTCGCCTCGACCCGAACTACGCGTCCGGTGATGTACTGCAATGCAGACGCAGGACCCGATATCGCAAACATTCCCAAAACCATGGCTAGTGCTGCAAAAATCTTCATTAATTCCTCGTGATTATTTGATTGACCATATCTGCTTGCAGAACGTCCTGTAAGTCGCCATGCATGCATTGATAAGCAGTGGAAGCGTCCTTGAGATGATCGTAGTAGGTGGCTTTCAATATCTGTCTGCGTCAACTCGTTGAAGACATCGCGTGCTAGCGACACTGGCGAAGCCGACTTGTATGAGCCGCAAGAACCTCCCGACCCGTGCTCCAGAAAATCCAATCGGCTGCGAGCTCCCGCAGATCATTTCGCGGACGCTGTTACTTTGCCAAACGCATCGCCAATATCTTGGTGCGCCCACCAAATCCACAGTCGCCTTTTTCTACAATCAGCTGCACATCAAGATCACGCGTATACGCTGTCAGAGCCATGGCAAGCAGCTCTTGGTATGCCGCATGGTTGCGATCAATAACGAAGTCGTTTGGACCAGCGCTGCAACCTGTGATCGACGCAGTGGAATGATGTAGAGCGATGCCCTCGCCATACCAGCCATTCTCTACGTAAGTGGTTTTTCCGGGGCCAGTTCCCTCGGCGGCCATCGTCGCACCAGACAATGACGCCATTAGCGCCAGCAAGTACTGCAAGCACGACCTTTTACCGAGATGCACCTTAGCTTCCCTTGCTATCAGCTATAAAACGATATCAACGGCCACAAATAGCGCCACGCATGTGCGCAGGCTAGTTAGTAGTTACGTTCCCCTGGTACCTCTGCACGACAAGCAGAGCTAGCCACCCCGGCAGAATGAACAGCCAAGTCAGCTTTGTCAATATGTGATGAAGAGCAAGCGGCGGGTTATTTTTCCCGCCGCCAGTTCACCGAGCCCTTGGTCTCTACCGTGCTGGATTCGGCTTCGATATCGAAGCCGCGGCTGAGCAGGTATTTGAGCGTCAGGACCGAGCCGCTGCCGACCATCGAGACGCCGTAGCCGACGTAGAGTTTCGGCGAGAGATACTTGCCGAAGCCCACCACCGAGCCGACGGTGCTGGATTCGCTCACGCCGGCTTCGTCCAGGCCGAGCTTGGCGCCAATCTGCGAGGCGATCAGGCTGCTGCCGGCCGACAAGGCGGCCGAGGCCGCGCTGACCTGCTGGGTTTCGTCGCTGCTGGCGGTGGACAGTCCGCGGCCGAGCACCAGGTACGACAGCGCTTCGGATTGCGACATCGCCGGTTCCGACCACACATCGGCGCGCGGTGATTCGGCACGGCCGCTGACGTCGATGCCGGCGGTGACATCGCCGACCTTGCGCTCGGCGCGCAGACTCACGCGTGGGTCGGAGACGATGTTGTTGTTCCAGGTCAGCTGGCCACGGCTGATGGTCAGGTCCTGGCCGTAGGCCTTGTAGCGGCCGCGCACGTCCAGCCCGCCGTTGGCAGTCATCTCGCGGCCCGGGCGGGCGCGGATCTGCATCTGCCCGCTCAGCCCGCCCTTCAGGCCGAAGCCGCTCATGTTGACCTTGTCGCCAAGCACGATGGCCAGATCCATATCCAGCGGCGAAGCGGGCGCTTCTTCCGGATCCACCGGGTCCAGCACCACCACGTCCTCGGATACCGAGGTGCCGCGATCCAGGCGTTCCAGGTCGATGTCGGCTTCGGGCACGGTGACCTTGCCACGCAGTTGCATGGTGTTGTCGGTGATGCCGAACTGCATGTCCGGGTTGGCGATGATGCGCAACTCGCTGGTGTTGTAGGCCAGCACGTTTTCGCCGCGGATATTCAGCAGCAACGGCGTGCTGGTGCCGAACCACGACAGCCCGCCATCGATGCTGAGCGTGCCCTGCCCCGACTTGGCAGAAGCAGTGATCTTGGCCGAGCCATCCGGTAGCGCGTCGAAGCGGCCCTTGCCCTCGCTCAGGGTCAAACCCATCGACGGATATTCGGCAGTGAAGTCGCTCAGGGTGGCATCGCCGCCCAGCAGCGGCTTGTCGCGGGTGCCGCGCAGGCTCACATGGCCTTCGACCAGACCCTTGGGCCGCACCACATCGGCCACCACCAGCTCCAGCCAGTACAGCCGCGACATGTTGAGATACAGCTCGCCGTTGAGCGGCGCATACGCATCCCAGCCGGTGTTGAACTTGGCATCGACAAAGCCGGCGCCCTGGAAGCCGATACCGAGCTTGGCCTGGATCTGCTGCGGGGTGAAATCGGCCTGCACGCTGAACTGGTCGTAGCGCAGCAACTCGCCGCGATTGGGGTTGCCGGCCACCGCCGCGTAGCGGGTTTCGCCCAGGCGAATGCCGCCTTCGGGCGAGGCGATGCGGAACGAGCCTTCCCAGGCATTGCCGCGCGGCTTGAAGCTGCCGTCCAGCGACAAATCGCCACGCAGATAGATCTGCCGCCCTTCCTGCTTGGGCAGCCACGGCTGCACCAGCGACAGCGGCAGTGCATCGCCATGCACCACCATGCCCTCACGTGGCCAGTTGGCGCTGGCGCACAGCGCGCCGCCGGTGGCCGCGCCCAGGCAGGTGTCGGAGAGGGTAAACGCGGCGCCATCGGTGCTGAACTGCGCCGGCTGGCGCAACGCCCAGGCATCGCCCTTGGCCGGTGCGATCCGCAGCGTGGCGACCTGGCCCTGCCAACGCTCGCCATTGCGACGGACATCGCCCTGCAGCGCGACGTTGGCCATGCTGTTGGCGATATCGGCATCCAGGCGCAGCGCTTCCACCGCACCGCGTGCCTGCATGCGCACGCTGTCCAGCACCACGCCGGCTTCGATCGCGGTGCCCTGCAAGGCCAGCTGCCCGTCGCTGCCGCGCCACGGCAAACGCCCGCGCAAGCTGATGCTCTGCGCGCTGTAGTCGTTCCAGCGCAAGCCGTTGCCGACCAGGTCGGCAGTGATGTCGGGCGCGTCGCGACGGCCGTTGACCTGCAGCTGCCCGCGCATCGTGCCGGTGGCGCCGGGCAAGACATCGTCCAGCTGCAGCGGCTGCAATTGCGCGGCGATATCCAGCTGGTCGCCGACCTTGCCCTTGGCAGTGATGCGGCTATTGCCCAGCGACAGCTGCAATTGGCCCTCGCCCTGTTCACCACGCAAAGCGAACTTGCCGTTGGCCGACAGCGCGCGTTGACGCAGCTGGCCGGTCAGGCTCGGGATATCGGCCGTGGCCTCGAAGCCCGGCGACACGCCACCGGCCGGTGCCGGCAACTGGCGGCCCTTGGAGGCGACCTTGCCGGAGAGATTGCCGTTCCAGCCCGGCGCGAAGTAGCCCGGATCGAACTTGGCCAGTTGGGCAGTGACATCCCACTGCAGCTCCGGGGTCCAGCCCACCTCACCGGTGAGATCCAGCGAGCCGCCCGGGGTCTTGGCCTGCACCTGCTTGAGCTGCGCACGTTGATCGTTGCCGCGGCTGTCGAACACCAGCGCGGCCTGCTGCCCGTCGCGCTCCAGCGTGGCGCGGCCGATCGCCGCCCACGCCTTCAGGTTACCGGCCACGCCCAGCCGCGCATCGACCAACTCCACCGGCACCACCGGCGCATCGGGGGTGGCCGGGTCCGGCGTCGGAGTGAAGCGCAGGCCGCTGGCGTTGACCGCAAAACGAAAGCTCGGATTCTGCGTGTCGCGGAAATCGGCAGTCCCACGCAACTGCGCGCGGCCTTCGAAGGCATCGATCACCAACGGTTCGACGGTGATGACCTGGTCCAGCAGGCTGATGTGCGAGGGCTGCAAGGTGGCGCTCAGCTCGCCCTGCTTGACGCTGCCTTGCAGGTCGGCGTTCCCGCCCTTGCCGGAGGCCTGCAGGTTCAGCGCGATCGGTGTGGCCGGGGCGGCGTACTCCCCATTGGTGGCCGGCGTCAGCAGCGAGGTATCCAGCGCGTCGGTGACGGCCTTGAAGGCCCAGGTCGGATCGTCACGCCCGGTGAACACCAGGCTGGCCTGCAGCGGTGCCGGCGCGCGGCCGGCGATGGCCACTTCCATCTTGTCCAGATCGCCGCGTGCGACCAGCCCCAGGCTGGCCGGGGTGCGCCCACGTGCGGCCGGCAGCACCGCGGTGGCGGTCAGGTCGGCGCGGTAATCGTCGTTGGGCACGTAGTCGCCGTGCAGGCGGAAGTCGCCCATGTCGGTATCGACCACCAGATTGCGCGTGCGCAATTCGCCGGTGGCCACTTCCAGTCCGCCCTGCACCTTGTGCAGGACGATCATCGGCTGCTGCAGCTGGGTGATGCGCAGATTCTCCACGGCGATCTTGTCGGCCTGGATCGCCAGCGGCACGTTGATCTGCGGCAGCGATTCGGGCCAGCTCGGCAGCGTGAACGGCTCCTCGCTCTTGCCCAGATTCAGGCTGGCATTGCTGACCTGCACCGCATCCAGTTGCAGCTTGCGCCCAAGCAAGGGGCGCAGGTCCGGTTCCAGGTACACACGCTCGGCGGTGAAGTGGATGTCCTGATAACGGAAATCGACATCGCGCAGGGTCAGTGGGCCGGCCACCGGGCCTTCGACCTTTCCGTAGGTAAAGGTGGCACCGACCGGCAGGCGCGCGGTCACCTGCGCCAGCAACACGTCGCGCCCGGCCACGGTCTGCAGCAGCCAGTACACCGCGATCAGCGCCAGCAACACCAGGCCCAGCACGGTCAGCCCCGAGCCCACCCAGAACCGGCGGCGGCGGTAGAAACGCGCGCGGCGCGGTGCGGGGGGTGGCGTAGGGGTCGGCGTACTCACAGGTTGGCCCCGATATCGATATAGAGCTGGAACTGCGAGTCGGGGTCGTTCAGGCCATGCGCGATGTCCACGCGCACCGGGCCCACCGGCGAGCGCCAGCGCAGGCCGAAGCCGATACCGGTGTGCCAGTCGGGCGTGTCGTCGAAGGCGCTGCCGCTATCGACGAACACCGCGCCGCCCCAGGGGCCGCCCTTGAGGTAATGCTCGTATTCGGCACTGGCGGTGACCACGTTCTTGGCACCGAGCGCGAATTCGTCCGGCTTGGGCGTGCGCGGGCCCACTTCGCGGAAGGCATAGCCGCGGATGCTGTTGGCGCCGCCGGCAAAGAAGCGCAGGCTCGGCGGCATCGCCACCAGATCACTGGTCCAGGTGGTGCCGCCTTCGCCGCGCAGGATCACCCGGCCGTTGTCGCCGGCTCCCAGGAACCAGCGCAGCTGGCCGTAGAGCTGGCCGAAATTGGTATCCGAGCCGGCGCCTTCTGCACCGCCGCGGATGAACGCCTGCCCGGACACGCCACTGCGCGGGAACAGGCGGTCGTCGACATTGACGTAATTGACCTGCAACTGCGGATAGATCAGCGTGGAGGTCTCGTAGACCGCATCGGTGAAATCGCTGCCGCTGCTGAACCGCCAGCGCTCGCGCAGGGTGTTGATCGAGGCGATCGCACTCCAGCGCTCGTTGATCTGGCCGCTGCGGCTGCCGGTGAGTTTGACGTTGCGCAGGTCGATGTACTCGGTCTGCTCGTCGTAGAGCCGCGCCGACGCGGTGTACCAGCCATCCAGCCAGCGGAACGCCGGCACGCGGTAGCTGGTGGTCAGGCTCTTGCGGTTCTGCGCGTAATCCAGCTGCGTGTCCATCTTGTGGCCGCGCGAATTGACATAGCGCCGCTCCACGCCGCCACGCACACCGGCGCCGCTCTCGCTGCCGTAGCTCAAGCCGGAGGTGTAGACGGTGCGCTTGGCGCGGGTGAGCTTCACATCCACCGGTACCCGGCCCTGGTCGTCGGCTTCTTCCGGCTTGGGCTGGATGTCGATGGTGCTGAAGTAATCCAGCTTGGTCAGCGACTCGCGCAGGCGATCCAGCTTGCCTTCGTGGTAGTAGCTGCCCTCGTCCCAATACACCAGCGGCTCGAACAGGCCGGGACGGAAGTAGTCGTAGTCGAAGCGCACCTTGCCCATGTCGTAGCGGCGGCCGCTGTCCCAGTTCAGATCGATATCGGCGGCGTGCTCGGCGCGCGTCACCGCGACACGGCGCTGGGTGAAGTCGGCATCGAAGTAACCGCGCTCGGCCAGCCGGCGGGTGATGCGCACCTTGCTCGCTTCGTACTGCGGATGGCTGAAGACCTGGCCTTCGCGCGGTTCGAACTGCTTGAGATCCTGGCCCAGGTAACGGTCCTGCTCGGCCCAGCCGGTGATGGAGATATGCGACTGCCGCACGCGTACCGGTTCGCCGCGCTCCACGGTGATCACCACGGTCACCTTGTCGCCGGTGCGCGGCGCGGCCAGCTCGATGGTCGGCGAGTAATAGCCGAACGGTTCCAGCGCCTCGCGCGTCTGCCGTTCGGCCTGCGCCAGCAGATACTCCAGCCGCGACTCGCCTTGCTCCTTGCCGACGGCCTCATACAGAGACAGGGAGACCTCGATGTTCTCGATCATCTCGGCGTCGGCGTCGTCGTCCAAGCCCTTGATTTCGATCTTGTCGATGGTCGCCCGGGCAACCGCTTGCAGCGGAACGAACAGGGTGCACAGCAGGGAGAGAGCAAACGCGGCTTTAAGCATCGGCAAAGGATACCCAGCCTGGGCGTGAAGGGACAAAAAAACTGAAGAAACACGCCTATACGGCATCGGATAGAACTCGGTACAGTCGGTACGTTGTTAACGTTTCGTTGACACCCATTGCGTGCGGCCCCCCGATTGCCGCGCGCCCGTTCATACCTTTGGAGAGAGAGGTGCGTTTCATGAAACGTCATTTGCTGGTCACCGCCGTGTGCACCGCCCTGACCATGCCATCGCTTGCGACGGCACAGGATTCAGGTGAAGTGACTCAACTGGACAAGGTCACGGTGACAGGGTCGTTGATTCCCCGGTCCCAGGTCGAAACCGCGACCCCGGTGTTTTCGATCACCGCTCAGGACATCCAGCGCCGCGGCTTCAAGGACGTCTACGACGTGCTGCGCTCGCAACCGATGGCCACCGGCTCGGTCCAGGACGGTCAGTTCAGTGGCGGCTTCACTGCCGGCGCCAAATCGCTGAGCCTGCTCGGCCTGGACCCCGGCTTCACCCTGGTGCTGATCGACGGCCGGCCGATGGCCGATTACCCACTGCTCTACAACGGCCAGAGCAATTTCGTCGACCTGGCCAGCGTGCCGGTGGGCATGGTCGAACGCATCGACGTGGCGCCGGGCAACCAGTCCTCGATCTACGGCTCCAGCGCCATTGCCGGCGTGGTCAACATCATCCTGAAGAAGCGCATGGACGGCGTGCAGATGAATTACCGCATGGGCACCTACGATGGGGGTGGCGGCAACAACCAGCGCTTCCAGCTCACCGGTGGCAACGAGATCGGTGGCGCCAACATCGTGTGGGGCCTGCAGCTCAACAATCAGGATCCGATCTACGGCTACCAGCGCCGCGATTTCGATTCCACCAGCGACAATCCTGACCCGACCCTGCGTTACGGTTCACGCATTGCCTTGCATAACCTGCCCACCACCTATCTCGATCCGGGCGCCGAAAATTGCGCTGCATTGGGACCGCTGTTCAATGGCTCGGTGCAGTACGACAACCGCGCCAACCGCGGCAACTTCTGCAGCAGTCGCGCCGAGCCGGGCTACGCCAGCATCCTCAACAAGGAACGCAGCGCCAGCGGCTATGCCAACCTGAGCTATGCCTTCAACGATAACGTCGAGCTGTACTCGACCCTGCTGCTCAATCGCACCAAGGTCGAGGTCAATAGTGGCCCCCGCTTCTGGCAGACCTCCTCCGATACCGGTGGTTTTTTCTACAATCAGGACAGCCAGCAGCTCGAAAGCTATCAACGCATCTTTGCGCCGGAGGAAACCGGCAATCAAAACTTCAACAACGACCGCCAGACTGCCGACTCCTACAACATCGCGCTTGGCCTGAAAGGCGGCCTGGGTGCCAGCAACTGGACCTACGATGCCTACTACGCACGCTCGGAATATCGCATCGAAAGCCGTCAGCAGTGGCCGCTGGCCGACCGCATCGAAGATTTCTTCCGCGAACAGTTCCTTGGCGCTCCGCAGGGCGAGTACTACGGCTACCCGATCTATTCACCCAACGATGCCAACTTCTATCGCGCCTTGACGCCGGCGCAGTACCGCAGCTTCAACGACGAAATCCGCACCAAGTCCCGGACCTGGACCCAGAACGTCAACCTGCAGCTGACCAACACCGAGTTGTTCAACCTGCCGGCCGGTGCGGTCGGCGTCGCCGGTGTGGTGCAGGCCGGTAATCAGTACTGGACCAACCCGACCGACCAACGCGTGATCGCTGGCGACTTCTACCAGCTGACCGGCACCCAGGGCAGCGGCAAGCGCGAGAACTGGGCGGCGGCCTTCGAAATGCGGGTGCCGATCCTGAGCACCTTGACCGCCAATCTGTCGGGCCGCTACGACGACTACAAGAACCAGGGCGGCGGCGGCGATTCCAAGTTCACCTACAAGGCCGCGCTGGAATTCCGTCCGATCGATTCGCTGCTGTTCCGCGGCAATTACGCCACCGCGTTCAAGGCACCGGACATGGCATTTTCCTTTGCTGGCGACAGCGGCTTCTTCCAGGGCGTCAACGATTACTACCGTTGCGCACTCGAAGAACCCAACGTGCCGATCGCCGACTGCACCTATGGCGGCACCAGCATCCAGGGCCGTCGGTCCGGCAATGCGGATCTGAAGTCGATCACCGCAAAGTCCTGGGGTGCCGGCGTGGTGTGGTCGCCGAGCGCAAGCTTCAGCGTCAACGCCGATTACTACAACATCAAGATCGATGACAAGGTCAGCGACCTGAGCACCGATGCCCTGCTGCAGAACGAATCGGCCTGCCGGCTCGGCGCCCTGGATATCAACTCGCCGACCTGCGTCGACGCGCTGTCGCGCATCGATCGCACGGCCGCCGATGCGCCGGTACCCAATCGCCTGAGCAACATCCGCATCAACCCGGTCAATATTTCCAACGAGGAAATCTCCGGCGTGCTGACCAAGGCGACCTACAACCTGGCTACCGACTCCTGGGGCCTGTTCGTGTTCGACGCGCAATACAACCTCACGCTCAAGCATGAAAGTCAGCAGTTCCCGCAAGACCCGGTGCGCGACCTGCTGAGCGAGCCGTTCTTCTCTTCCGAGTTCCGCAGCATCACCAATGCCTCGATCACCTGGCAGAAGGATGCGTGGACCACCACCTTGTTCGGCCAGCGTTACGGACGTACGCCCAACTTCACCGCACAGCAAAGCACCGATGGCTATGCGGTGGAAGGCGCACGCAAGGTCGGTGCGTGGACCACGCTCAATGCCACGCTGGACTATGCGGTCAACGACGACATCTCGCTGACCGCCACGGTCAACAACCTGGCCGACACCCGGCCGCCGCGCGATCGCACCTACAGCAGCTATCCGTACTACAACATCTTCAACTACACCGGTTACGGACGTTCCTACATGCTGGAGCTCAACTGGCGTTTCGGCGCGCACTGAGTCAGCCAGGGTGGTATTTGCCAACGGCAGCCACGGGGCTGCCGTTGTCGTTTTGAGACAAGCGTTTTTGGGTCGAGCGCTTGGGGATCGCCGCTGCTGCGAGTGGGCGAACTTGGAGTGGCCAGACACGACGAGGCTGGCGACACGCAGGCGTTTTCGATTGCGGGCATAGCGCATACATCGCGGCGGCGTCTCCGCGTCGTTTCGCTGGCCGTTGTCAGCGTGCGTCGGTCTGGATCAGGCCGGCGTGCAACAAGGCCTGCCGCAGCGGCCCCAGCTGCGTGGCGTAGCGCCGCCATTCTTCGACGTTGCGCCCATGCACGCCTTCGCGCACCTGCACGCTGCTCAGCGTGGCCGACGCGGCCGCATTGCGGGTGATATCGATCTGCCCGGGCTCGATCTGCAACCCGCAGCGCGCCATCAACTGCTGCAATACCGCAGATGGATCGCGCACCATCTGCGCATAGTCCACATCGATCACCCGGCCCGGCAATGCCGCGCGCCATTGCGCCATCAGGGCGTGATACGCCTGATAGTGGCGCGCCAGCGTGTGCAGGTCGTAGCTGTAGGCGTAAGAATCACCGAACAGCGCGCGGTAATTGGAGAAGCACACCGCCATCGGCTCGCGTACCAGATGCACGATCAATGCCCCCGGCAAGGCGCGCGCGATCGCGCCGATCGCCACTGCATTGGCCGGTAGCTTGTCGATGTACCAGCGTGCCGATCCGGCTCGCCATTGCGTCTGTTCCAGGTAACGCGCGCCGATCTGCGCGTAGTCCAGCGTCGGCAAGGCCTGCAGCAGGCGCGCATCCAGCAGGCTGCGACCGGCCTGGTCGGCGCCCCAGCGCAGTTGATGGCCGAAGTCGTTCAACTCGCCAGCCGACACGATCTGGGAATGGTTGCCCAGCATCCGCTCCAGCACCGTAGTGCCCGAGCGCGGCAAACCGAGCACGAAGATCGGTTGCGGACCGTGTGCGACGGGGGCTTGCTGCGCGGCGAACAGGCCCTGGCCGGCCAGCGCACCCAGCTGCGCGTACAACGCCGCCTCGGCGTCGGCGTCATGACGCAGGCGTGCATGCATCACCGCGTTGCCGTGCTGTAGCGCGTTCCAGGCGGCCCCGGTCTGGCCGAGGTCTTCCAGCTCCTTGTACAGCGCGAACGCCAGCCCGGCGCGATCTTCGCTGTCGGGTTTGGCGAGCTGCAACTGCCGACGCAGTTGTTCCACATGGTTGCTGCTGGCGCTCTGCCGGCGCAGGCGCGCACGCGTCAACGCCGCGCGACCATAGCCGGGCGTGTGCGCCAGCGCATGCTCCAGCGCCTGCGCCGCTTCATCGAGGCGACCATTGAACTGCAACTGCACCGCAAGGAAAAAACGGAAATCCGGTCCATCGAATCCGCAGGCCTGCGCCTGCTGCATCATCGCCAGTGCATCGACATGTTCGCCCAGCGATTGATGCACGTGCGCGAGCAGGGCCAAGGTCGCGCCGTCCTGGCACTGCGTCACCGACGGGTGCCGCAGCAAGGCATGCAGTGCGCGATGCTCGCCGACCCGCAACAAGGCCTGCGCCACGCGGCAACGCATTGTCACGTCGTCGCCTAGATCGTTTGCGGCCAGCCGCAGCTGCACAACCGCCTCGCGCATCCTGCCGTTGGCCAGCACGGTGCCGGCCAGCAGCACGCGGGCCGCCACATGCGCCGGCTCCACCTCCAGCAGCGCCTGCAACGCAGACGCCGCCACAGCCAGGTCGCGGCGTGCCAATGCGGCCTGCGCGGTCTGCCAGTGCGCCGCGCCGGCGGACGCGGCCATCAGCTGGACAGATGCTCGATGGCGGCGACGCTGCCGAGGCGGTCGCCGAGCTTCTTCAGCAGGGCCAGACGATTGGCGCGCAATTGCGCGTCTTCTGCATTGACCATTACCCCGTCGAAGAACGCGTCCACCTGTGGGCGCAACCGCGCCAGGCGTGCGAGCACGGCGACGTAGTCGTGCCGGTGCAGCGCATCGCCGGTATCGCCGATGGCCGCTTCCACCGCTTCGGCCAGGGCTTCTTCGGCCGGTTCGCGCAGCAGCGTGGTGTCGATATCGCCGGGGATCTCGCCCTCGACCTTGCGCAGGATGTTGCGGATGCGCTTGTTGGCTGCGGCCAGGGCTTCGGCTTCGGGCAGCGTGGCGAAGATGCCGATCGCATCGATGCGGCGGTCGAAGTCGTAGAGGGAGCCGTGGGTCGCGCCCAGGTGCGCTCCTACGAGCCCTGTAGGAGCGCCCTCGGGCGCGACCGAGAACAGTGCGGCGACCGCGTTGAAGTGGGTGGCAGGAACGCCCTTGTCTGCGTAGTAGCCGCGTAGGCGGTCGAGGATGAAGTCAAAAATCTCTGCTGTAGTCGCCTCTACATTTGGCACCCATAGTCCGCCGCCTTGACGCTCTGCGACATTGACGCCGTGGGTCTTGGCGGCTTCAGCCGCTGTTTGCTGTTTACTAGCTTGCGACGAGGCCAAAGCGGAATTAACCAAACCCACTGCTTTCTTGATCAAATCAAGTAGTGATAAGTCAAACCCACTCTCAATCACCGTCCGCGCCAGCCCCAGGGCATTGCGCCGCAGCGCGAACGGGTCCTTGTTGCCGGTCGGCTTCAAACCGGCCGCAAAGCCACCAGCCAAGGTATCCAGCCGTTCGGCAATCGCCAGCACCTTGCCCAGCGGCGACAGTGCGATGTCGTCGCCGGCAAACCGCGGCTGGTAGGCCTCGTCGATGGCCAGCGAAATCTCGCTCGGCTCACCGGCGGCCTTGGCGTAATGACGCCCTGCAATGCCCTGCAGCTCCGGGAATTCGTTGACCATGCGCGATTGCAGGTCGTTCTTGGCCAGCTCCGCAGCGCGACGCGCCTGCGCAGGATCGGCGCCCACCTGCGGCGCGATCGCCTCGGCCAGCGCCGCCACACGCGCGGTCTTGTCGGCCACCGTGCCCAGCTTGGCCTGGTAGGTCACGCTGGCCAGGCCCGCACCCATCGCCTCCAGGCCCTGCTTGAGGTCTTCGTCGAAGAAGAACTTGGCATCGGCAAAGCGCGGACGGATCACCCGCTCGTAGCCCTTGGCGACTTCGGCCACGTCCTTGGAGACGATATTGGCGATGCCGATGAACTGCTCGGTCAACTTGCCGCCGTCGTCCAGCACCGGGAAGAATTTCTGGTTGATCTCCATGGTTTCGATCAGCGCTTCCTGCGGCACCGCCAGGAAGTCGCGCTCGAAGCTGCACAGCACCGCCGACGGCCATTCGACCAGGTTGACCACCTGCTCCAGGTTGTCGTCGCTGATGCGTGCGCTGCCGCCGGCCTGCCTGGCGGCGGCTTCGACCTCTTCGACGATGCGCGCACGGCGTGCATCCGCATCCACCAGCACATGCGCCGCGCGCAAGGCCTCGATGTAGTCGCCCGGTGCCGCCAGCGATACCTCGCCCTGATGCATGAAGCGGTGCCCGCGGCTGAGGCGATCGCCACGCACGCCCAGCAGCTCGGCCGGAACCACGCTGTCGCCGAACAGCAGCACCAGCCATTGCACCGGCCGCGCGAAGGCGTATTCGTGCGCGCCCCAGCGCATCGGCTTGGGGATCGGCATCGCGGCGATCGCTTCGCGCAGAATGTCGGGCAGCAGGTCGGCGGTGCGCGCGCCCGCCGTCACCGCGCGGTGCACGAAGCGCTCGCCCTTGGCGTCGCTGGTGCGCTCCAGCGCGGTCCAGTCGATCCCGGCCTTGGCGGCGAAACCGGCCAGCGCCTTGGTCGGCTTGCCCTCGGCATCCAGCGCGATGTTGAGATACGGACCCAGCACTTCGGAGCGCTGCTCGGGCTGCTCGGTGGCCACGCCCGGCAGCAGCACCGCCAGGCGGCGCGGTGTGGACAGCGGCTTGGCATCGCCCCGGGTGACCGCGACGCCGCGCTTTTCCAGACCGTGCAGCACGCCATCGAAGAAAGCCTGCGCCAGACCCGGCAGCGCCTTGACCGGCAGCTCTTCGGTGCCCAGTTCGATCAGCAGGGGAAGTTGTTCGCTCATAAGACGTGGACCTTTACGTGTTCCCTTCTCCGGTCGGGAGAAGGTGCCCCGAAGGGGCGGATGAGGGTACGGGCGAAGCTCTGTGGTGTTTGGGTGCAGGAGGGCTACACCTCGTCCCCTCACCCCAACCCCTCTCCCGGGGGGAGAGGGGTCTGCTGTCACTTCTCCCAACGGGAGAAGGTGCCCCGAAGGGGCGGATGAGGGGACCGGCGAAGCTCTGTGGAGTCTGGGTGCAGAAGGACTGCGCCTCCGTCCCCTCACCCCAACCCTTCTCCCGGGGGAGAGGGGCTTTGGTTACTTCTTTACTCCGGGAAAGCCCAGCTTCTCGCGTTGTGCGTAATACGCCTGCGCCACGCCCTGCGCCAGCGCGCGCACGCGCAGGATGTAGCGCTGGCGTTCGGTCACGCTGATCGCGCGGCGCGCATCCAGCAGGTTGAACGCATGGCTGGCCTTGGTGACCTGCTCGTAGGCCGGCAGCGGCAGGCCGACCTCGACCAGGTGCCTGGCTTCGGCTTCGCAGGCGTCGAAGCGATGGAACAGTTCGGCCACGTTGGCATGCTCGAAGTTGTAGGCGCTCTGCTCCACCTCGTTCTGGTGATAGACATCGCCGTAGCTCACCGGCGTGCCGTCCGGGCCGTAGGTCCACACCAGGTCGTAGACGTTGTCGCAGCTCTGCAGGTACATGCACAGCCGTTCCAGCCCGTAGGTGATCTCGCCCAGCACCGGCTTGCACTCCAGTCCGCCGGCCTGCTGGAAGTAGGTGAACTGGGTGACTTCCATACCGTTGAGCCAGACTTCCCAGCCCAGGCCCCAGGCGCCGAGCGTCGGCGATTCCCAGTTGTCCTCGACAAAGCGCAGGTCGTGCACCTGCGGATCAATGCCCAGGGCCTTGAGCGACCCCAGGTACAGGTCCTGGATGTTGTCCGGGTTGGGCTTCATCGCCACCTGGTACTGGTAGTAGCGCTGCAGGCGGTTGGGGTTTTCGCCGTAGCGGCCGTCGGTGGGGCGGCGCGAGGGCTGCACGTAGGCCGCATTCCACGGCTCCGGTCCCAGTGCGCGCAGGAAGGTGGCCGGATGGAACGTGCCTGCGCCCACTTCCAGGTCCAGCGGCTGGATCAGCACACAGCCTTGCTCGGCCCAGTACTGGTTGAGGGTCTGGATCAGACCCTGGAAAGTGATTGGAACGCGCCGGGAATCGGACATGCAGCAAAGGCCGTGCGGAAGGGGTGCGCTAGTATACCGGCCGACCCGCAGCGCTTTGCCGCGGAGCACCGCCGCAGGGGAACATCGAACATGGAACAGCGGCGTACGGCCGATCCAGACAGCGCAGCGGCGATCCTGCCGCGCGGCCGGTTGATGTTCGACCCGGTGGCTGCCGCGTTGCTCGCCGATGGCATGGTGGTGCCGCACGAACACGAGCGCGTGCAGTTCTCCGCCGCCGGCGTACGCAATGCCAGCGAGGTGCATCCGCTGGTGCTGCTGGCCAATCTCAAGCTGCATGCCGCGCAGCCGCCGGCCGGCGAACTCGGGCTGGAACGGCTGACCGAATGGCTGGCCACCCGCACCGGCCTGCGCTATCTGCGCATCGATCCCACCCGCATCGATGTGGCCGCGGTCACCGGTGTGGTCTCGCATGCGTATGCGCGCCGCCACCGCATCCTGCCGCTGGCGCTGGATGCCGAGCGCGTGCTGATCGCCACCAGCGAGCCACTGGCGCTGGAATGGCTGGCCGACGTGCAGCATCTGAGCCGGCGTCGCATCGAGCTGGCATTGATCAACCCGCTGGACCTGCATCGCTACACGATGGAGTTCTTCGGCGTGACCCAGTCGGTGCGCGGCGCGCGCGGCGATGTGCGCAGCGCCGAACCGGGTGCCGGCCTGCCCAGTTTCGAGCAGCTGGTGGAACTGGGCCGCGCCGGCGACGTCAATGCCGACGACCACCACATCGTGCATATCGTCGACTGGCTGCTGCAGTACGCCTACGAACAGCGGGCCAGCGACATCCATCTGGAGCCGCGTCGCGAGGCAGGGCGCATGCGCTTCCGCATCGATGGGGTGCTGCACAAGGTGCTGGAAGTGCCACCGTCGGTGATGACCGCGGTGGTCAGCCGCATCAAGGTGCTCGGCCGCATGGACCTGGCCGAACGTCGCCGCCCGCAGGACGGCCGCATCAAGACCCGGTCGCCGGGTGGGCGCGAGGTGGAAATGCGCCTGTCCACGATGCCCACCGCGTTCGGCGAGAAGTGCGTGATGCGCATCTTCGACCCGGATTCGGCGTTCAAGAGCATCGAGCAGCTCGGCTTCAGCCCGGAAGAGGCCGCCGGCTGGAGCGCGCTGGTCGAGCGCCCGCACGGCATCGTGCTGGTCACCGGCCCGACCGGCTCGGGCAAGACCACCACGCTGTACTCCACGCTCAAGCGTCTGGCCACGCCGGACGTGAACGTATGCAGCGTGGAGGACCCGATCGAAATGATCGCGCCCGAGTTCAACCAGATGCAGGTGCAACAGAACATCGACCTGGATTTTGCCAGCGGCGTGCGCACGCTGCTGCGCCAGGACCCGGACATCATCATGATCGGCGAGATCCGCGACCTGGAGACCGCGCAGATGGCGGTGCAGGCTTCGCTGACCGGGCATCTGGTGCTGTCGACGCTGCACACCAACGACGCCGCCTCGGCGATCACCCGCCTGCTGGACCTGGGCGTGCCGCATTACCTGGTGGCGTCCACGCTCAACGGCGTGCTGGCGCAGCGGCTGGTGCGCACCCTGTGCGTGCACTGCAAGCGCCCGCATACGCTCAGCGACGATGAGTGGGCGGCGATCCGCGAGCCGGGCGAAGCACTGCCGCAGGTGCTGAACGTACACGCGCCGGTCGGCTGCCTGGAATGCCGCCGCACCGGTTACCTGGGCCGTGTCGGCCTGTACGAGTTGCTGCCGGTGAGCCCGCGCCTGCGCAGCCTGATCCGCGCCGACACCGACCTGGCCAGCTTCAGCCACGCCGCGCGTGGCGAGGGCCTGCGCACGCTGCGGCGCACCGGCCTGGAGAAGGTCGCCGCCGGGCTGACCACGGTGGAAGAGGTGTTGTCGGTGTTGCCACCGCGGGACTAGGCGGATCGACTGGGACTTGCACGGTTACCGGCACAGGCGACCCTCGCCTCACCCCCCGCTCCCCGCCCGGCCCACGTTTGCGACGCGGGCGCTCCAAGGCACGCGCGCCAGTGGCGCGCAAGCCGTGCCCTCTCGCCCCGGCGGGAGAGGGGCTCGCTCCGTTCTCCCACCGTTTGCTCCCTTCTCCCACCGGGAGAAGCTGCCCGAAGGGCGGATGAGGCTACGTCGGCACGCACATGCCGCCATTGGCAGGGACCAGGCCTCACCATTGACCAGGTACACGGCACGGCCGAGTACAACCAGATCGGCGGCGCACGATCACCGCGGCAACCGAGTCGGAAACCGACGTGGCACAAGCCATCTCAGCCATCACTGCTCTTACATCCACACAGCGCAAGTCACCAGCGCCCCGCCCCCCAGCCATCAGCACATAGCCATCCGGAATAACCTTAGCTGCATGCGTTGGCACGCCACTTGAAAAAAACCGCCTGGAGCTGCCTACAATCGGGCACATCAGTCGCTGCTGGATTTCCGTCCGCATGTCCGCCTTGCCGTTCCTGATCATCGAAACCGGGCATCCCGTGCCGGAGATGAAGCGATACGGCCGTTTTCGGCACTGGATCCGCGTCGCGGCCGGGCTGGCCGAGCATGAGACCGTCGCCGTCGATGTCGCCAATGGCGGCCGCCTGCCCGACCGCGACGGCTTTGCCGGCACCATCGTCAGCGGCTCGGCCGCCTACGTCACCGACCGCGCCGACTGGAGCGAACGCAGTGCCGCCTGGCTGCGCGATGCCGCCCACCAGGGCATGCCACTGCTCGGCATCTGCTACGGGCACCAGCTGCTGGCGCACGCGCTGGGTGGCGAAGTCGACTACAACCCGGCCGGGCGCGAGTCCGGCACCATCGCGCTGGAATTGCACCCACCGGCCGAGCAGGACCCGCTGTTTGCCGGCCTGCCGGCACATTTCCCGGCGCACGCCACCCACATGCAAACCGTGGTGCGCGCCCCGGACGGCGCCATCGTGCTGGCGCATTCGCGGCAGGACCGTTGCCATGCCTTCCGCTGGGGGCAGGCCACCTGGGGCGTGCAGTTCCACCCCGAGTTCGCCACCCACCACATGCGCGGCTATGTGCAGGCGCGCGCCGAGTGCATTGCCCGCCACGGGCACTGCGCCCGCACGGTCGCCCGCGAGGTCACCGCCGCGCCGATCGCCCGCAAGCTGCTGCGCCGGTTCGTGCATCACGCACGCGGCCTGCAAACAGTGACCACTCATCCCGCCGCACACACGCAAAAGCAGCGATAATCGCGTCACGCCGGATGGTCCGGTGCGTATCGATCCGGAATGGGAATGAGCGAAATCCGCAAGGTGCCGGCGTCTGCCGGCGCAGAATGGCTGTTGACCGGTTTCTCGCTGTTGAAGCGGGCGCCGCTGGCGCTTGGCTCGCTGGGGGTGATCTGGAGCGTGGCGGCCACCCTGGTGGTGTCGCTGTCGGTGCTGGTACCGCTGCTGGGCCCGGCCCTGCAGTTCCTGCTGGTGCTGGCCGGCCCGCTGTTCATGGGCGGCCTGCTGTGGGCGATCCGCGAGGTCGACGAAGGCCGCATCGCCAAGCCGTCGCATCTGCTGCACGGCCTGCAGGACGGCCGCGCGCCGCATCTGCTGGTGTCGCTGCTGCCGCAGCTGATCGCCGGCCTGCTGCTGGGCGTGCTGCTGCTGGTGATGATCGGCGCCAGCGGGCTGCAGCAGTTGTCCGAGGTGATGATCAAGATCAACCAGATCAGCCAGTCCGGCGCGCAGCCGGATCCGGTACAGATCGAGCAGCTGGCCGCCAGCCTGCCGGCCGGGCGCATCCTGCTGTGGCTGCTGCTGACCATCGCCACCTTCGCGGCGATGACGCTGGCGCTGTTCGTGATGCCGCCGCAGGTGATGTTCGACCGCAGCACCGGCGGCCATGCACTGCGCGAGAGTCTGCGCGCCAGCCTGCACAACCTGCCGGCAATGCTGGTGTTCTTCGTGCTGGCCTTCATCGCCATCTTCGCCATCTATTTTGCGGTGATGATCGTGGCGCTGATCGTCGGCCTGGTGGCCGGCCAGACCGTGGCGATGTGGCTGGCCCAGCTGCTGCTGATGGCGGTGCTGATGCCGGTATTCGCCGGCTCGGTGTACGCCGCCTGGAAGCAGATGTTCACCCACGCAGGCGCAACCGCGCAGCCCACGGCACCGTCGCGCCCGGATGTGTTCGCCGCCTGATCGCCTTGACCGGCGATGTGCTGACAACAAAACCCTGATCCGTAGGAGCGCACCCGGGCGCGACGAAGCCTTCCACGGGAGAGCCCCAGTCGCGCCCGGGTGCGCTCCTACGGGGGTGATTGCGTTCGGGTGATGCCGGATTGCGCGCCTGCATGGCGGCGCGCCTCACCGCGGCGAAAGCGCTAGGCGGGCTTCGGCCCCACCGCGCGCGAGGCGACGATACCCAGCTCGTAGAGCAGGCACATCGGGATGGCCAGCATCAGCTGCGAGACCACATCCGGCGGGGTGAGCACCGCGGCCAGGATGAAGATGCCGACGATGGCATAGCCGCGGCCTTCGCTCAGCTGCTTGGGGCTGACCCAGCCCAGCAGCACCAGGATCACCAGTGCCACCGGCAGCTCAAAGCTCGCACCGAAGGCGAAGAAGATCGCCAGCACGAAATCCAGGTAGGAATTGGCGTCCGGAGTAATGGCGATCACGTCCGGCTTGAACGTGGTCAAAAAGTGGAACACCGCCGGCAACACCAGGAAATACGCGAACGCGCAGCCGATGTAGAACAGCGCCACTGCCGAGGCCAGCAACGGGAATGCGAGTTTCTTTTCGCGCTGGTACAGGCCCGGCGCCACGAAGGCCCAGGCCTGGTACAGCAGCCACGGCACGCTGACGAACACCGCCACGAAGAAGGTCAGCTTGAGCGGTGCGAAGAACGCGCCGGCCGGGTTCATCGCGATCATCGTCTGCCCCAGCGGCAGCTGCGAAATCAGCGGCGCGGCCAGCCACGAATAGATCGCACGCGAGAACGGCAGCAACGCCAGCAGCACCACGCCCAGGCCGATCAGGGCGCGCACCAGGCGCGCGCGTAATTCGACCAGATGCTCGATCAGACTGCTTTCGGCCTGTGCGTCGTCGAACAGGCTCACGGCTGTTTCTCCTGGATATTGCCCGGCGCAGCCGGCTCGGTCGGCGCTTTCAGCGTGCTCGGCTCCAGCGGCGTGGTGGTGGCCGGCGTCTGCGCCTGCGCGCCGGTGCTGCTGAGATGCGCAGCATGCGGCGCCGGCACCACGGTGTCGTGCGGGGCCGGTACCAAGGTTTGATGGGGCGCCGGCGCAATCGGCTGGGCCTGGGCAATGAGCGGTGCGGCCTCATGGTCGGCCGCATCCGCAGCGCCCGCTGCCGACGTGGCAGTCGCCCCGGCCGACAGATCCGCATGCGCCAGCTCCAGCGGTGTCGCCACCGGTGTGGCCGGGCTGCGGATATCGATATCGCGCCCCACCTCGTCGTGCAGCGCGCGGGCGCCCTGCTCCAGGTGCTGCTGCTTGGTGCGCAGCTGGTCTTCGGCTTCGCGCAGCGAGGCCTGCACATCCTGCAGGCTGCGCTTGAGCTCTTCGGCTTCCAGCTCGCGCTCCAGCTCCTGCTTGACCGAATCCCACTGCATGCGCGCGCGGCGCACCCACAGTCCGGCAAACCGGGCCGCCTTGGGCAGGCGCTCGGGACCGAGCACCACCAGGGCGACGATCGCAATCAGCGTCAGTTCGCCAACACCTATGTCAAACACCGACGCCGCTCCGGATCAACGCGCGTCGCGATCGCGCTCGGCCTGCGCCTCACGTGCCTGCTCGGCCGTGCGGGTGTCGTCACCGAGCTTGCCGGCCGGCTTGTCGTCGTCGTGCATGCCTTTCTTGAATTCCTTGACCGCGCTGCCGAGATCCTTGGCACCGCTGGTGAGCCGCTTGGTACCGAACACCAGCAACACGATCACCAGCACGATCAGCCAGTGCCAAATGCTGAAACCGCCCATGATCTGCTCGCTTGCTGAAGAAGAAGGAAGACGCAGGATACCCCAGCGCACCGCGCAGGGGGATGACAGCCTGTCAGCGGTTGCCGTCCAGCGATTCGGTACGGATTTCGCCATCGGACACCGGCTGGAAGCCCTGCTGCGGCGGTGGCGTCGTGCTGGGCTGCATCGGCATGGTGCTGGCCTCGTTCACCGCTGGCGGCGGCGTGGTGGTCGCCTGTGCCGGCGGCGGCGTTGCCGGACGCGGCGCGCTGGCCCCGTCGTCGGCGCTGCCATCGGTACCGCGATTGGCGCGTGCGGTGTAGGTCGCCTCTTCCAGGCGGTCGCGGAAGGCGATCACGTCGGTGGAGGCACGCTCGTTGGTGCGGCCTTCGAAGATCATGCGCGGGGTGGCGCCGCCACCGTAGGCGTTGAGGTCGGCGGCATCGTCGATCTGCAGCACCGCACCGTCCAGCGCCACGCCGGCGAACAGGCCACGGGCACGCGACCACGACCAGATTTCGGCCTTGAGCTGGCCGTCGGTGGCGGCGGCGGCATTGCGGCCGACCGGGCCGGCGGCCACGCCGGCATCGGCACCGAGGGTGAACTTGCCGTTGACGATGTTGTCCAGGCTGCGGTCGTTGCGGAACACCAGCACCACGTCGGAGGACTGCACGCCGGCCTGGAAGCCGATGCTGCCGCCGGTGAGCTTGACGAACACCGGCTGCGACCAGCTGCCATCGGCATTCTTCATCGACATCAGGCCGTGCCCGCGCCGGCCGCCGATCACCAGCCCGGCCTTGAGCGTGTCGGGGATGACCACGATGGCGCGCGCCTCGTCGAGCAGCTTGTCCGGGATCGCCTGCTCGGGGATCTTCATGATCTCGTTGAGCACGCGCACCGCGTTACGCGCGCGCTGGTCCTCTTCCGGGCCGGCGACGGCATGGCCGGCGGCGAAGGTCAGCGACAACAACAGGGCCAGGCGCGACAGACGAGGCATGACAAGCTCCAGAGGACAATCCGTCAAAGATAGCAATGGCGCGACGTTAGTGGTGGCGCAATGAATCGGTGGTGAGCGCAGCCAGGCGGCAGAGGCGGTCAATGGCGGCGATCGATGCGCTGTCCTCGGCAGCACCGCTGCGCTCTGCCAGAATGGTGCGCATGAACACCACCCCCGATACCGCCCTGCTGGTCGTCAATCTCGGCACCCCCGAGTCGCCCACCGCCCCGGCCGTGCGCCGCTACCTGGCCGAGTTCCTCAGCGACCGCCGCGTGGTCGCGATCCCGCCGCTGTTCTGGAAGCCGCTGCTGTACGGGGTGATCCTGCCGATCCGCGGGCCCAAGTCGGCCGAGAAATACGCCAAGGTCTGGCTGCCGGACGGCTCGCCGCTGGCGGTGTACACGCGCCGTCTGGCCGAGGGCCTGAAAGAGGTCATGCCGGACTGGCACGTGGAGTGGGCCATGCGCTATGGCGCCCCGGCGCTGCGCAAGACGCTGGATGGCCTGCGCGCGCGCGGCATCAGGCGCATCGTGGTGCTGCCGCTGTATCCGCAGTATTCCACCACCACCACCGCCTCGATCCAGGACGTGATCGATGCCTGGCGCCCAAGCGCGCCGGAGATCGCGGTGGAGGTGATCCAGGACTATTGCGAAGACGCCGGCTGGGTCGCGGCGATCGCCGATTCGATCCGCGCGCACTGGCAGGCGCATGGGCGCAGCGAGAAGCTGATGTTCTCCTTCCACGGCCTGCCGCAGCGCGTGGCCAATGCCGGCGACCCGTATCCGCAGCAATGCGAGCGCAGCGCGCAGGCTATCGTCACCGCGCTCGGCCTGGGCGCGGACGAATGGCAGATGGGCTACCAGTCGCGCTTCGGTTCGGAACGCTGGCTGCAGCCGTACGCCGAGCCGACCTTGTGGAAACTGGCCGAAGGCGGCGTGCGCAGCTTCGACCTGGTCTGCCCGGGCTTTGCCACCGACTGCCTGGAAACCCTGGAAGAAGTGGCGCTGGGCTTTGCCGAAACGCTGGCCGAACGCGGCGCCACGCTCAGCTACATCCCCTGCCTCAACGCCAGCCCGGCGCACGCACAGGCACTGGCCGCAGTGGCGCGACGCGCGTGAGATTGGAGCCGTTTGCGTGCGACCTGGCGATCGGCCGGGTCACCGGGCTGCGCAACCCCGAACGTGGCCCGCGCCGGGTGCTGGCCCTGCATGGCTGGCTCGACAATGCCGCCAGCTTCC
The DNA here is from genome assembly GCF_040202385.2 of Xanthomonas sp. WHRI 6108. Classification (NCBI taxonomy): domain Bacteria; kingdom Pseudomonadati; phylum Pseudomonadota; class Gammaproteobacteria; order Lysobacterales; family Lysobacteraceae; genus Xanthomonas; species Xanthomonas sp. WHRI 6108. The sequence goes on from NZ_CP168198.1 coordinate 4,593,201, forward strand.
TGCCGCTGAGCGCGCATATGCACGCGCAGGACCTGGATCTGGTGTTGCTGGATCTGCCCGGTCACGGCCATAGCGCGTGGCTGCCGACCGGCGCCGAATACACGCTCAGCAGCGCGATCGCGATCCTGCTGCAGGTGGCCGATGATCTGGGCTGGGATCGCTTCAGCGTGCTCGGCCACTCGCTGGGCGGCGGCGTCGCCAGCCTGCTGGCCGCTGCGGCGCCGGAACGCGTCGAGGCACTGATCGCGATCGAGGCCTTGGGCGCGCTGGCCGAGCCGGTCGAGAGCACCGCCACCCGCCTGCGCGATGCGGTGGCGTCGGCACGCACGCTGGCGCAGCGGCCGTTGCGGGTGTTTCCGTCGATGGAGATGCCGGTGCGCGCACGCATGATGGCCAACCAGCTCACCGAACCGGCCGCGCGGCTGCTGGTGGAGCGCGGGGTCTGCGCGGTCGAAGGCGGCTACAGCTGGTGCAGCGACCCCCGCCTGACCTTGCCCACCGCGATCCGCATGACCGAAGCGCAGATCGACGTATTGCTGGCCTCCATCGCCTGCCCGACCCAGGCCATCTTCGCCACGCCGGCGCAGGTGTACTTCCCCGATGCCCTGCGCGATCACCGCGTGGCACTGATGCGCGATGCACGCCTGCAGTTGTTGCCCGGCACGCATCATGTGCACATGGAAGCGCCGGACGCGGTGGCGGCGGTGATCAATGGATTCCTGGCGTCGTTGCCGCCGCCGCACGCGTGATGCGTGGAATGCGTGCATGCATCCTGCGCGATGCCACGGCGCTGACGTTCGTGCTTGCTGCCTTGCATGCGACAGCAGACCTCAGTGCCAGCAGGCATCGTCAGCGGCGCACGGCATCCTGGCACCGTTGAGCTAGCGCAATGGGCCATCCAGACCGGCTTGTCGCCGCGATCGAATCCTTCGAGCAGTGGAGTTTGCCAGGGACGTTCCTGGAGACGGTGCACGCGTCGCCGCAACTGGATCCGGACGATCGCCGGCGCCTGGATGAAGTCTGGTCGGTGGCCTGCGACGCCGACCATTGGGGATCGGCACGCGAGCTGCAGGCCGGCATCGCGGCCATCGAGTGTGCCCTGACCAGGCGCTTTGCGTGGCTGTCGCCGCTGGCCTGCCGCCACCTTGCGCGCGCCGCGTCTTACCAATGGCGCTAGCGCAGCCGCGTGGCGCTATGTCGCTTCGCTGGCCGCGTCATCGCGCAGCAGCTCTCCGAAAACCCGAAGCGCATTGGCGCCCCGACTTCGCGCCTTGATCGTTGCAGGAGCGCCGCCACAGCGACGGCAACTGCATCGCGACGACCGGCCTCACTCCACCTGCAACAACCGCCGCAGTTGCGCCTTGAGCTGGCGGCCGTGCTCGTGGAAATAGCTGCGCTCGTCGCGCCAGGCGGGGAAGCGTTGTTCCACCTCGGCCCAGAACGCCGGCGAGTGGTTGGCCTGCAACAGGTGGCAGAGCTCGTGCACCAGCACGTATTCGAACGCGGACGGGCGGCCGAGCACCAGCGCCAGATCCAGCGCCATCGAGCCATCCGGTGCCAGCGAGCCCCACTGCGAGGACATCACCTTCAGCCGCACCCGCGCCGGGGCGCGCGGCAGGCCGGGCAGATAGGTAGGCAACCAGCGGCCAACATCGGCGCGCGCCTGCGCTTCGTAGAATTCCCTCAGCGTGCGGCGCAGGCCTGCATCGCCCAGGCGGGTCGGCACATGGAACTGCGCGCCGTCATCGGTGACCTCGATGCGTGCGTAGCGCCCGTCGTGCCAGCTCAGCGGCAACAGGGCACCGCGTAACGGCAGCAGCCCCGGCACGCCACGCTCCAGCGCCGGAAACGCATCCACCTGCTGATAACGCGACAATTGCGTGCTCAGCCAGTCCAGATGCGCCTGCAGAAAGCGTTCGCCGGCCACCAGGCTTGCGCGCAGTGGCAAGGTCAGCCGCGCGCCGCGTTCGTCCACACTGAGCTTGATGCGCCGCGCACGCGGGTCGCGCACGCGCAGCACCGCGATCTCGCGCCCGTCCAGCTGCAGGCGCAGGCAATCGCGTTCGACAACCTGCGGGGCGGGCGCGATAAGGCGGCGGACGGGCTTGAACATGGGCACAGGATAGCGCTGCGATGTGTCAGGTGGTGAGACGAAGCGATTGATGCATTCGATGTTGGCACGACTTCTTTGAGCGACTGGCAAACGACGCTGCCCACCGCCAGGTGGGCGCAGCCGACGTCGCTGGATCTGCGGCCTGGTTGCAGGGCCCTTGCCCGCCCAGCACGGCCGAGTCTCTGTGCTTTGGGCGTCGTACTGGATAGCGCGAATGGAACAGTTGCAGAGCGGCTGATCGGCGACTTGGCTGCAGGGCCCTTGCCCGCCCACCGTCGCGGGACACGCCGCAAGTACGTCCTTGTAGGCTCTTACGCGGCATCCATGCCGCGTAAGGTCCCGCGACGGTGGGCGGGCAAGGGCCAGTCGAGATGGTCGGTGTGCATGTTTGCAAACAGGGCATGACCTGCGCTGGTCGGATCACTGTGCGTCGACCAGCTTTTCCCCTTTTGCATGCAGAGCGGTGGACAGGCTTTCAGCACGCAAGCTGCAAACTTTTCATTGCCTGGCGCAGCGCAAGCCAGGAAAGACGCTTTCAAGAAATCAAGCGGCCAACTTTCTGGTGCGGTGTCCTTGCCGGTTGCGGGACCCGTGGCGGCATGGATGCCGCCAAGGAGACTCCACGAACGGATGCACGGCGTGTCCCGCGAGCGGTGAGGGCACCGCGCACTCGACTCACCGTGCGTTTGACTCAAGCACCCGATCGCGACAACACGACGCCACCGCTCGACCGTTGCGCTTACTCGGCCTTGCTCAGCTTCAACGCGGTTTCCAGCAGCAGGAACAGGCGCCGGATTTCCGCGCTCATCAGCGCGAAGCGGGCATCGAGTTCGGCGCGTGCGCCGTCGTCTTCGCTGTGTTCGAGCTGGTCCAGTGCGCCGTCGAGGAACTTGAGCTTGCGGATCACCAGATCGTCGCCGAGCACGAACGACAGATTGTCGTCCAGCACCAGCGCCAGCTTGGTGACCTGCTTGCCGGCTTCCAGGTGCTTGTCGATCTCGTCGCCGCGCAGTTCCTGGTGCTGGCACTTGACCACTGCGCCGCCTTCGATCGGGTCCTTCATCTCGCACTCTTCGCCCAGGCTCAGGCCTTCGGGCAAGGGTTCGCCGGCGATCCAGCCGGTGAGGATGGCGCGCGGTGCGACCTCGGCATTCAACGGCAGTGCCGGGAAGCTGCCGAGTGCGCCGCGGATCTCGCTCATCACGTTCTCGCCGCTCTTGCGGCTGGAGCTGTTGACCGCAATGTAGCCGTGCTGCAGGTCCAGAATGGCATCGGTGCGCGAGCTCTTGACGAAGGCGCGCGGCAGCAGCTCATGGATCAGATCGTCCTTGAGGCGCTTGCGGGCCTTGCCACCGGGGCGACGGCCTTCCTTCTCTTCGATCTCGGCGACCTTGCGCTCGAGCAGGTCGTTGACCACCGCGCCGGGCAGGATCTTGTCCTCGCCACCGACGGTGAGCCAGAGGAAATCTTCCAGACGGTGCGAGAGCACTTCCTGCTCGTCGCGGCCGAACGGGGAGATGAAACCGCGCGAGCTCATTTCCAGCGGGCCGACCGGCTTGAGCTGCACTTGCGGCAGCAGCGTGTCGATCTCGGAGAAATCCAGCGTGGTCGGGAAACGGAACAGGGTGAGATTACGAAAGAACATGCGTCGGACCGAAGAGGAGGAAGAAACGGGGAGGGTGGAAAGACTGCCGGCGCCGCGATGGCCGCGTCAGTCGCTGTCGTGTGTGTGCGCTGTCGCCGGCGGCGAGCCAGGCGCTGGAATCGGGATCGGGATCGGGATCGGGATCGGGCGGTGCTGCATCGCCGTTGCGGCCCAGCGCCAGGAAATCGAACAGGGTGCGGTCGGCCAGTTGCTCGGGCCGCACATCGCCCAGCGCGCGGGCGATCTGCTCGACCCGCCCGGGCTGCTCGCGGTCCCACTGCTGCAGCATCCGCCCGACCTGCTGGCGCTGCAGGTTTTCCTGGCTGCCGCACAGGTTGCACGGAATGATCGGGAACTGGCGCGCCTGCGCGTAGGCGGCGATATCGGCTTCGCGCACGTAGGCCAGCGGGCGGATCACCACATGCGCGCCGTCGTCGCTGCGCAGCTTGGGTGCCATCGCCGCGAGCCGGGCGTGGTGGAACAGATTCATGAAGAACGTGGCCACGATGTCGTCGCGATGGTGGCCAAGCGCGATCTTGGTCACGCCATGCGCCTGCGCGTAGGCATACAGCGCGCCGCGCCGCAGCCGCGAGCACAACGAACACATGGTCTTGCCGGCCGGAATCACCCGGCTGACCACCGAATAGGTGTCCTGCTCGACGATGTCGAACGGTACGTCCAGCCCGCGCAGGTAAGTGGGCAGCACCTGCGCGGGGAAGTCGGGCTGCTTCTGGTCCAGATTGACCGCCACCAGGGTGAACGGCACCGGCGCCTTGCGCTGCAACTGCAGCAGCATGTCCAGCAAGGTGTAGCTGTCCTTGCCGCCGGACAGGCAGACCATGATCTTGTCGCCGGGGGCGATCATGCCGAAGTCGGCAATCGCCTGGCCCACCTGGCGCTGCAGGCGTTTGCCCAGGCGCAGCTGCTCACGCTGCAACCGCTGGCGCGGGTCGCGCGGCGCGGGGTCGGCCAGGGGTTGCGGCAGCGGCAGGACAGCGGTCATAAGCCGGCCATTGTAGCTGCCCGGCGCGCGGCGGGCCGGCGCCGCGCGTACGCGGCTGAACGGGCGGTCAGCCGCTTGCGGGCGGGGTGTCCGGCGCTGGTTTGGCGGTGCCGGGGCGCTAGCGAGCCGATCACCGCTAGAGGTGTGCCGCAGGTGCTCGGGGCAGCGCACATCTCGCAGCGCAGCAAGCCTTTCGGCGCCGGGCTGGGTAAAGTCGGGCAGACCGCTTCACTCGGGATCGGCATGGCATCTTCAGCTTCGCTCCATCGCGCGGCTTTTTTCGGTCGCGATTGTGGTAGCGCTAACATTCTGCGCGGCACGGGTCAGGCCCCGTGCCGGCGTTCGTTCCCGGCGCTGATTGAGAGTGCGCGCCGGTGGCGGCGGTGACGGCCTGCATGCGCGATCGCTGCGCTGCGTGGCTGGTCACTCGCGTGTGACACCTCTCCCTTCTCCCCTCGCCTCTCTGCAGGAGTTCCACCCCATGAGCAACACCGTCTACATCGGCGCCAAGGAATATTTCCCCGGTATCGGCAAGATCGGCTTCGAAGGCCGCGACTCGGACAACCCGCTGGCGTTCAAGGTCTACGACGCCAACAAGCAGGTCGGCGACAAGACCATGGCCGAGCATCTGCGCTTTGCCGTGGCCTACTGGCACAGCTTCTGCGGCAACGGCGCCGATCCGTTCGGCCCGGGCACGCGCGCGTACCCGTGGGATATCGGCAACACCGCGTTGAATCGCGCCGAAGCCAAGGCCGATGCCGCGTTCGAATTCTTCACCAAGCTCGGCGTGCCGTACTACTGCTTCCACGACATCGACCTGTCGCCCGATGCCGACGACATCGGCGAGTACCAGAGCAACCTCAAGCACATGGTCGGCATTGCCAAGCAGCGCCAGGCCGATACCGGCATCAAGCTGCTGTGGGGCACCGCCAACCTGTTCTCGCACCCGCGTTACATGAATGGTGCGTCGACCAACCCGGACTTCAACGTGGTGGCGCGTGCGGCGGTGCAGGTCAAGGCCGCCATCGATGCCACCGTCGAGCTGGGCGGCGAGAACTACGTGTTCTGGGGCGGCCGCGAAGGCTATGCCTGCCTGCACAACACCCAGATGAAGCGCGAGCAGGACAACATGGCGCGCTTCTTGACCCTGGCACGCGACTACGGCCGCGCGATCGGCTTCACTGGCAACTTCCTGATCGAGCCCAAGCCGATGGAGCCGATGAAGCACCAGTACGACTTCGACAGCGCCACGGTGATCGGCTTCCTGCGCCAGCACGGCCTGGACCAGGACTTCAAGCTGAACATCGAAGCCAACCACGCCACCTTGTCGGGCCATAGCTTCGAGCATGACCTGCAGGTGGCATCCGATGCCGGCCTGCTCGGCAGCATCGATGCCAACCGCGGCAACCCGCAGAACGGCTGGGATACCGACCAGTTTCCGACCGACCTGTACGACACCGTCGGCGCGATGCTGGTGGTGCTGCGCCAGGGCGGGCTGGCACCGGGCGGGCTGAACTTCGATGCCAAGGTGCGCCGCGAGTCGTCCGACCCGCAGGATCTGTTCCTGGCGCATATCGGCGGCATGGACGCGTTCGCACGCGGGCTGGAAGTGGCCAATGCGCTGCTGACCTCCTCGCCGCTGGAGCAGTGGCGCGCCGAGCGCTACGCCAGCTTCGACAGCGGCGCGGGCGCGGACTTCGCCAACGGCAGCAGCACGCTGGTGGATCTGGCCAAGTACGCCGCCGGCAACGAACCCAAGCAGCCCAGCGGCCGTCAGGAAGCCTACGAGAACCTGATCAACCAGTATCTGACGCGTTGATGTTATGCCGATGGTCGCCTGCACGCGCAGGCGACCATCGGCGGCCTGCACGCAGAACCGCGTGCAGCGTCATGGCTGTTCCGTTGCATCCGGCGCCGCCGGTGCGGCCACCGAATCCCGCTTGACCAGCAGGTGCGCGACCACATGATCGACCATCTTCGCCGTGCGCTCCTTGGCGCGAATCGTCTTCAACAGGATGTCCAGCGCAGCGTCGGCCATGGCGGCGATGGGCTGCTGCACGGTGGTGAGTTCGGGCCATACCGCAGTGGCGGCGGAGGTGTCGTCGAAGCCGACCACCGACAGATCGCGCGGCACATCCAGCCCGCGTCGATGCGCGACCGAGATTGCGGCGGCGGCCATATCGTCGTTGCTGGCGAAGATGGCACTGGGGCTGCGTTTGCGCGCCAGCAGTTTTTCCGCAGCGACGAGGCCGGATTTGTAGGTGTAGTCGCCCGGTTGCACCAGGTGCCGGTCCAGCCGCAGGCCCGCATCGGCCAGCGCGGCCTGGAACCCCTCGAAGCGACGCGTGCTGGCAGACAGGTTGGGATGCCCGGCGATGTAACCGATACGCGTGTGGCCCTGCGCGATCAGATGCTCGGTGATTTCCTTGGCGGCAGCGAATTCGTCGATGCGCACACAGGCCACATCCGGGCTGAAACGGTTGGAGGCGATCGCCACCACCGGCACCTTGGCGCGCACCAGCTCCAGTACCGCGGCCTTGGATTCGCACAGCGGCGGCGGCAGGATCACCCCGGCCACGCCCTTGGCGAGCTTGCGCGCGGCACGGCGTTCGGCGTCGGCATCCAGGTCGTCCCAGCAATCGATCACCAGCTGGATCGGCGTGCGCGAGGCAACCCGCAACACGCCCAGCAGCAACTCACGCAGGTAGGCGCCGCTGGGATCGCTGTAGATCAACGCAATGCGCGTGCTCTGCGCGGCGGCCAGGGCACTGGCCGCCAGGTTGGGCGTGTAGCCCAGCTTGTCGACCGCGCGCAGCACGCGTGCACGGGTGGCATCGCGCACGCTGCCGTTGTTATTGACCACGCGCGAGACCGTCATCGGCGAGACCTTCGCCAGCGCCGCCACCTCGTCGATGGTGGTCGCGCGGCTGGTGCGGCGGACCGATTTCCTGACCTTCTCCAAGCGTGGCCTCTTCAAGTGGGTGGCGAACCTGCACGATGCACACAACCCGCTGCAGTAACGCAAGCGCCGACTGCGTGCATGACGATGCGACGCATGGTACCGGGAAGCAGGCAGAGCGGCGATACACCGCGGCGTGCGGTGATGTCGCTGGAGCATGCCGCATGAGCGCGCGTGCAACGCGGCGCTGCGGCGCGTATTGCACAGCGTTGACGCAGCCGTGGTGGCTGGCGCTGACGTTGCTGTGCGGATTGATGCTGGCCAGTGCCGGCGCGCGGGCCGAGGATGGCTACGATTTATGGTTGCGCTACCACCCGCTGGCCGACGCGGCGCAGTTGCGTGGCAACGCAAGCGAGTTGATCGTCGCCGGCGACTCGCCGACGTTGCAGGCTGCACGTGAAGAATTGCAGCGCGGACTGTCGGGTCTGCTTGGTGCTGCGCCGCAGTCGTCCGCGAATGTCACGCGCGATGGGGCGATCTTGCTGGGCGCGTCCGCTGCGCCGCAGATCGCGGCATTGCAGCTGCAGACCACCGGCCTGGGCCGCGAGGGCTATCTGATCCGCAGTGTCAGCGTGGACGGGCATCGCACCATCGCCATCGTCGGCGGCAGCGATGTCGGCGCGCTGTATGGGGCATTCCACTTCCTGCGCCTGCTGCAGACCGGCCAGTCGCTGGCCGCGCTGGACCTGCGCGAGTCGCCGCGCTTGCAGCTGCGCATGCTCAACCACTGGGACAACCTGGACGGGGTGGTCGAGCGCGGCTATGCCGGCGCCTCGTTATGGAACTGGCAGACCCTGCCGGGTTACCTGGATCAGCGCTACACCGACTACGCGCGCGCCAATGCATCGCTGGGCATCAACGGCAGTGTGCTCAACAACGTCAACGCCAAGGCCTGGAGCCTGACGCCGCAGTATCTGGACAAGGCGGCGGCACTGGCCAAGGTGTTTCGCCCTTACGGCATCCGGGTGTTTCTCAGCGCGCGCTTCAGCGCGCCGATCGAGATCGGCGGTTTGACGACCGCCGACCCGCTGGATCCGCAGGTGCGCCAGTGGTGGCGCGACACCGCCGACCAGATCTATGCACGCATTCCGGACTTCGGCGGTTTCCTGGTCAAGGCCAATTCCGAAGGCCAGCCCGGCCCGCAGGATTACGGGCGCAGCCATGCCGATGGCGCCAATCTGCTGGCCGACGCGCTGGCGCCGCACGGCGGGGTGGTGATGTGGCGCGCATTCGTCTATTCGCACGAGCAACCGGACGATCGCGCCAAGCAGGCGTACAGCGAGTTCCTGCCGCTGGATGGCCAGTTCCGCGACAACGTGATTGTGCAGGTCAAGAACGGGGCGATCGACTTCCAGCCGCGCGAGCCGTTCCATCCGCTGTTCGGTGCGATGCGCAAGACGCCGTTGATGCCGGAGTTCCAGATCACCAAGGAGTATCTGGGCTTCTCCACCCATCTGGCCTATCTGGGCACGCTGTTTGCCGAAACCCTGCAGGCCGACACCTATGCACGCGGCAAGGGCTCGACCGTTGCCAGAACCGTTGATGGCACGCTCTTCAATGATGCCAGACGCACGCGCCTGACCGGCATTGCCGGGGTGGCCAACATCGGTGCGGACCGCAATTGGAGCGGCTCGATCTTCGATCAGGCCAACTGGTATGCGTACGGGCGGCTGGCGTGGAACCCGCAGTTGTCGCCGCAGGCGATCGCGCAGGAGTGGGCGCGCATGAGCTTCTCCAACGATGCTGACGTGGTGACGCCCGTGGTCGACATGATGCTGCGCTCGCGCGAGGCAGTGGTGGACTACATGACCCCGCTCGGCCTGCATCACCTGATGGGGCGTGGCCATCACTACGGCCCGGCACCCTGGGATGCGGGCAGCGAGCGCCCGGACTGGGACCCGGTCTATTACCACCGCGCCGATCGCGACGGCATCGGTTTCGATCGCAGTGCCAGCGGCAGCAATGCGGTGGCGCAATACGCCAGGCCGGTGGCTCGCATGTTCGGCGATGTGCAGCGCGTGCCAGAGCATTACCTGCTGTGGTTCCACCATGTGCCCTGGGAGCACCGCATGGCCTCCGGGCGGCCGCTGTGGGACGAGCTGGTATGGCATTACGACCATGGCGTGGACGAGGTGCGTGCCATGCGCGCGACCTGGCAGGGCCTGGCCGGCAGGATCGATCCGCCGCGTTACCAGCAGGTAGCGAACTTCCTGGCGATCCAGCAGGACGAAGCCCAGTGGTGGCGCGATGCCAGCATCGCCTACTTCCAGCGCGTGTCCGGGCGGCCGTTGCCGGCCGGCACGGCGCCGCCGGCGCATCCGTTGGCGTATTACCAGGCACTGAAGTTTCCGTATGCACCGGGGAATCCGAAATGAGCGCGCGCCTCTCGACGGTCATCATGGCAACGCTCTGTGCAGCACTGCTGCCGCGCCTGGCGCAGGCGGCCGATGCGCCGCTGCTGCATGCGCTGTTTCAAGAGCATGTCGTGTTGCAGCGCGATGCACCGATCCGGGTGTGGGGCGATGCACCCCCTGGCGCGCGCGTGAGCGTGCAACTGGATGCGCAGCAGGTGCAGGCACGCGCAGATCGGCAAGGCCACTGGGAAGCACGCCTGCCCGCGCACGCCGCGGGTGGCCCGTACAGCTTGAGCGCACGCACCAGCACGGGCGTGACGCAGCAGGTCAATGACGTGCTGATCGGCGATGTGTGGCTGTGCTCGGGCCAATCCAACATGGAATTGCAGGTGCATCGCACCCTGGATTCACGCAGCGAGATCGCCGATGCCGACAACCCGCGCATCCGCATGTTCAAGGTGCCGGCGCAGTCCAGCCCGACGCCGCAGCGCCGCTTCGGTGGCGCTGCGGCATGGCAGCGCACCACGCCGGAGACGGTGAAGGAGTTTTCTGCGGCCTGCTATTACTTCGCACGTGAATTGCAGAAGACCGTCGATGTGCCGATGGGACTGATCAATGCCTCCTGGGGCGGCTCGCAACTGCAGGCCTGGATCGGCGAGAAGGCACTGCGCGCTGCCGGCGACGATGGCCCGGCGCTGGATGTGCTGGCGCGTTACGCACGCGACCCGGTGGATGCCGCGCCGCACTGGGGCGCGCTGTGGGAGGCCTGGTGGCATGCGCACGGCGAAGGCGAGCCCTGGCAGGCGGATGCGCCCGGCGCCTGGCAAACCGCACCGGCGGCATTGGGCGCGTGGGACGACTGGGGCGTGCCGCAGTTGGTCGGCTTCAACGGCATGGTCTGGTACCGCACCAGCGTGGAGCTGACGCCGGCGCAGGCCGCGCAGGACGCCAGCTTGTTGCTCGGGCCGGTGGACGAGCTGGACCAGACCTGGGTCAACGGGCACGGCGTGGGCAGCAGTTACGGCGCCGACCAGCCGCGTCGCTACAGCGTGCCGCGCGGGCGCCTGCATGCCGGGCGCAACACCATCGTGCTCAATGTGCTCAATACCTATCGGCGCGGTGGGCTGCTGGGCGATGCGCAATCGCGTGCGCTACAGTTCGCCGATGGCAGCACGCTGCGGCTGGATGCGCCCTGGCAGTACCGCATCGTGCCGCCGCAACTGGGCTCACCACCGCGCGCGCCGTGGTCGTCGGCGGCCGGGCTGACCACCTTGTACAACGGCATGATCGCCCCGCTCGGCCAGCTCGGCCTGCGTGGCGTGCTGTGGTACCAGGGCGAATCCAATGCCGGCGATGCGGTGCATTACCCGGCCTTGCTCGCTGCATGGCAACGCGATTGGCGGCAGCGCTTCGGTGCGCAGTTGCCACTGCTGATCGTGCAACTGGCCAACTATGGCGCGCCGCCCACCCAGCCGGTCGACAGCGGCTGGGCGCAGCTGCGCGAGGCGCAACGCCGCTTCGTCGCCAACGATGCGCATGCGGGCCTGGCGGTGACGATCGACATCGGCGACCGCTACGACATCCATCCGGCCAACAAGCAGGAACTGGGCCGGCGTCTGGCGCGCGCGGCGCGGCAAGTGGTGTACGGCGAGGCGCTTGCGCCCTCCGGCCCGGTGCCGCGCAGCGCGCAACGCGAAGGCGACAGCGTGCGCATCGCCTTCGACGATGTGGATACCGCCTTGCTCAGCTATGGCGCCGATGCGCCGATCGGCTTCGAGCTGTGCGGCGCCGCGTCCAACAGCTGCCGCTATGCCGTTGCCAGCTTGCACGACCACGCCATCAGCCTGCGCGTTCCCACCGGCCTGGCCGTCACGCGCGTGCGCTACTGCTGGGCCGACAGCCCGGTATGTACCTTGTACGACCGCAGCGGCCTGCCGGCCGGCCCGTTCGAGCTCCCCCTCACTGCCGCCACTTCTCCCTGAGCGAGACCACGATGTCACAGACTCCCGACTCCCCTGCTCCGCTGCAAGGCTCGGCCCGCGATCGCGAGATCGTCGAGGCGCGCGTCATCGTCACCTGCCCGGGCCGCAACTTCGTCACCCTGAAGATCCGCACCCGCTCGGGCATCACCGGGCTGGGCGATGCCACGCTCAATGGCCGCGAACTGGCGGTGGCGGCGTACCTGCAGGAACACCTGGTGCCGAACCTGATCGGCCGCGATGCCGGCCGCATCGAAGACATCTGGCAATTCTTCTACCGCGGTGCGTACTGGCGGCGCGGCCCGGTGACGATGAGCGCGATCGCCGCGGTGGACGTGGCCTTGTGGGACATCCTGGGCAAGATGGCCGGCCTGCCGTTGTATCAGCTGCTGGGCGGGCGCTCGCGCGAGGGCGCGCTGGTCTACGGCCATGCCAATGGCCGCGATATCGCCGAAACCAGCGATGAAGTCGGCCGCTTCCGCGAGCTGGGCTTCATCGCCATCCGCGCGCAGTGCGGCGTGCCCGGCATCAAGAAGACCTACGGCATTTCCAGCGGCGGCAAACCGTATGAGCCGGCCGAGAGCGAGCTGCCGACCGAAACGGTGTGGTCCACGCCGCGCTATCTCGGCGTGGTGCCGAAATTGTTCGAGCAATTGCGCAGCGATCATGGCGACGAGATCGAACTGCTGCATGATGCCCACCACCGGCTCACCCCGATCGAGGCCGCTCGGCTGGGCCGCGACCTGGAACCGTACCGGCTGTTCTGGCTGGAAGACGCCACCCCTGCAGAAAACCAGCGCGCGTTCGAGGTGATCCGCCAGCACACGGTCACCCCCTTGGCGGTAGGCGAGGTGTTCAATTCGCTGTGGGATTGCAAGCACCTGATCGAGCAGCAACTGATCGACTACATCCGCACCACGATTGTCCACGCCGGCGGCATCACCCATGTGCGACGGCTGGCCGATTTCGCCGCGCTGCATCAGGTGCGCACCGGCTTCCACGGCGCCACCGACCTGTCGCCGGTGTGCATGGGCGCGGCATTGCACTTCGACACCTGGGTGCCCAACTTCGGCATCCAGGAATACATGTTCCATTCCGACGAGGCCAACGCGGTGTTCCCGCACGATTACGTGTTCCGCGATGGCCGCCTGCATTGCGGCGAAACACCCGGGCATGGCGTGGACATCGACGAGGCCCTGGCCGCGAAGTATCCCTACGTGCCCAAGCAGTTGCCGATCGCGCGGCTGGAAGACGGTGCGATGTGGGACTGGTGATGCGCTGGCTGCCGGCCGCGCTTGCGGCACTGCTGCTTGCGGTGGCCGCGCCTGCGCGCGTGCAGGCGCAAGCAAAAGCCGATGTCGCCTTCGACTGGTTCGAGTATCGCGGCGACGATGCGGTGTTCGCCATGCCGCTACCGCCCGGGCACTACCGCAACCCGGTGCTGGCCGGGTTCTACCCGGACCCCAGCGTGACACGCGTGGGCGAGCGTTACTACCTGGTCAATTCCACGTTCGCGTATTTCCCGGCGATCCCGGTGTTCGAGAGTACCGACCTGGTGCACTGGACGCAGATCGGCAATGTGGTCGAGCGCCGCGAACAGCTCGACTACGACGGGCTGGGCGTGTCGCGTGGCATGTTCGCTGCCAGCATCCGTCATCATGCCGGGCGTTTCTATGTGGTGGGTACCTCTGTCGACAGCGGCGGCAACTTCATCGCCAGCGCCAGCAATCCCGCAGGCCCATGGTCGGCATTGACGTGGTTGCCGGGCATCGACGGCATCGACCCGTCATTGTTCTTCGATACCGACGGCAACGCCTACCTGCTCAACAACGGCCCGCCGGAAGGCACGCCGTTGTACGAAGGCCACCGCGCGATCTGGATGCAGCGCTTCGACCTCGCCAACAATCAACCGGTCGGCCCGCGCAAGGTGTTGCTCAACGGTGGGGTGGATCTGGCCAGCAAGCCGATCTGGATCGAAGGCCCGCATCTGTATCAACGCGACGGTTGGTATTACCTCTCGTGTGCCGAAGGCGGCACCGGGCCGCAGCATTCGCAGGTGGTGCTGCGCAGCCGCACTGTGTGGGGGCCGTTCGAGGCCTCGCCGCACAATCCGATCCTGACCCAACGCGACCTGCCGGCCGGGCGCGCGCACCCGGTCAGCAATGCCGGGCATGTGGATCTGGTGGACACACCGGACGGGCAATGGTGGGCGGTGTTCCTGGCCAGCCGCCCGTATGCGGGCGAACGCTACAACACCGGGCGCGAAACCTTCTTGCTGCCAGTGCACTGGCGCGATGGCTGGCCGTCGATCCTGCCGGCCGGCGAGCCGATTCCGTATGTCGCACAGAGCCCGCGCGGCGCCAAGACCCCGGCCGATCAAGCGCCGTTGTCGGGCAACTTCACCTGGCGCGACGACTTCGCCGGCACCTCGCTGCAGCGCGAATGGCTTTCCTTGCGTGTGCCCAAACATGAGGTGGCCGATCTAAGCGCACGCACCGGTTGGCTGACCCTGCATGCCAGTGCGCAAGGGTTGGATAGCACAACCACACCCGCCTTCCTCGCGCGGCGCCAGCAACACACGCGTTTTACCGCGAGCACCGCGTTGGCGGTGCCCACGCAGGCCGGCGTCAGCGCCGGGCTCGCCGCCTTGCAGAATTCCAACGCGTGGTATGCGCTGGGCGTGCGACGCAACGGCGATGCGCTGGACGTCTTTCTCGACAAGCGCGAGGGCGTAAGAACCACCACGCTCGCACGCACCCGCGTCCCCGCAACGGTGCAGCTACGCCTGCAGATCAGCGGCGACGGCGACGCGTACAGCTTTGCCTTCGATGCCGATGGGCGCGGCTGGCAATCGCTACACCGCAACGATGCTGCGGGCATGCTCAGCACCGCACAGGCCGGCGGCTTCGTCGGCAGCATGATCGGGCCGTTTGCCCAGCTGGAACCGCACCGCACCCAGGAGGACTGACCATGCATTCGCACCCCGCCCACCGCGCCACCACCCCGCGTCGCCCACCTGCGCGCGGCTTACTGCTGGCGATGGCGATGGCGCTGGCCGCCACCGGCACGCAGGCCGCAACGCCGCCGCCGTATCTGGACACCCAACGCCCGTTCGACGCACGTGCGGCCGACCTGGTGTCGCGCATGACGCTGGAAGAAAAGGCCGCGCAGATGCAGAACGCCGCCCCGGCCATCCCGCGCCTGCAGGTGCCCGAATACGATTGGTGGAACGAAGCGCTGCACGGCGTGGCGCGTGCCGGCGGCGCCACCGTGTTTCCGCAGGCGATCGGCCTGGCTGCTACGTTCGATACCCCATTGATGGCCGAGGTGGCCACCGCCATCAGCGACGAAGCGCGCGCCAAGCACCACGCCTTCCTGGCGCGCGGCGAGCACAAGCGCTACCAGGGGCTGACCTTCTGGTCGCCCAACATCAACATCTTCCGCGATCCACGCTGGGGCCGCGGGCAGGAAACCTATGGCGAAGACCCATTCCTGACCGCGCGCATGGGCGTGACCTTCGTGCAGGGCCTGCAGGCGCAGCAAGGGCCGTACCGCAAGCTCGATGCCACCGCCAAGCACTTCGCCGTGCACAGCGGCCCGGAGGCCGACCGTCATCACTTCGACGTGCATCCCAGCGAGCGCGATCTCCATGAAACCTATCTGCCCGCGTTCCAGGCCCTGGTGCAGGAAGGCAAGGTCGCCGCAGTGATGGGCGCCTACAACCGCGTCAATGGCGAATCCGCCTCGGCCAGTACGCGGCTGGAAGGCATCCTGCGCCGCGACTGGGGCTTCGATGGTTACATCGTCAGCGACTGCGCCGCCATCCGCGATATCTGGCAGAACCACAAGATCGTGCCCACGCCCGAGGCCGCCGCCGCGCTCGGCGTCAAGCATGGCACCGACCTGGATTGCGGCGACACCTATGCCGCGTTGCCGGCGGCGGTGCGTGCCGGCCTGATCGACGAGGCCAGCATCGACACCGCGCTCAAGCGGCTGATGACCTCGCGCATGCGGCTGGGCATGTTCGACCCGCCGGCCAAGGTGCCGTGGGCGCAGATTCCTGCATCAGCCAATCAGTCGCCAGAGTACGATGCACTGGCCCGCCGCACCGCGCGCGAATCGCTGGTGCTGCTGAAGAACGACGGCCTGCTGCCGCTCAAACCCACGCTCAAACGCATCGCCGTGATCGGCCCCACCGCCGACGACCCGATGTCGCTGCTGGGCAATTACTACGGCACGCCGGCCGCGCCGGTCACCATCCTGCAAGGCATCCGCGACGCCGCACCGCAGGCGCAGGTGGTCTACGCGCGCGGCAGCGATCTGGTGGAAGGGCGCGAAGACCCCAATGCCGCGGCACCGATCGACACCCGCTATCTGCGCCCGGCGCCGGATGCCAAGCAGAACGGCCTCACCGGCGAATACTTCAAGGGCCGCGCCCTGGCCGGCCAGCCGGTGCTGACCCGCATCGACCCGCGTATCGCCTTCCGCTGGGACCGCAATGCGCCCACCGACGATGCCATCGGCCGCGGTGAACTGCAGGCCGACCGTGCGCTGGCCAAGGACGACTTCAGCGTGCGCTGGCATGGCCAGCTGCTGCCGCCGGTGTCGGGCACCTACGAGCTGCAGATTGCCGCCGACGATGGCGTGCGCCTGTTTCTGGACGGCAAGCTGCTCATCGATCAATGGAGCGAGGCCCCGCGCATGCGCGGCGGAAATGCCAGCGTCGCGCTGGAAGCGGGCAAGGCCTACGACCTGCGCGTGGAATACTTCGAGGCCACACGCGATGCCGGCGTGCGTCTGGCCTGGCGCATGCCCGGCGCCAAGCCGCCGCTGCAGGAAGCGGTGGACGCCGCACGCAACGCCGAGGTGGTGGTGTTCGTCGGTGGCCTCACCGGCGATGTCGAAGGCGAGGAGATGGACGTCAACTATCCCGGCTTTGCCGGCGGCGACCGCACCGACACCCGCCTGCCCAAACCGCAGCGCGAATTGCTGCAGGCAGTGCAGGCCACCGGCACGCCGGTGGTTGCGGTGCTGACCACCGGCTCGGCGCTGGCGATCGACTGGGCGCAGCACCACGTGCCCGCCATCCTACTGGCCTGGTACCCCGGCCAACGCGGCGGCAGCGCGGTCGGCGATGTGCTGTTCGGCCAGGCCAGTCCCGGTGGCCGCCTGCCGATCACCTTCTACAAGGAAGACGAGCGCCTGCCCGCCTTCGACGATTACGCCATGCGCGGCCGCACCTATCGCTACTTCGCCGGCAAGCCGCTGTACCCGTTTGGCCATGGCCTGTCGTACACGCAGTTTGCGTATTCGGATCTGCAACTGGACCGCACCACCGTTGCCGCCGATGGCACGCTCACGGCCACGGTCACGCTGAAGAACACCGGCCAACGCGCAGGCGATGAAGTGGTGCAGCTGTATCTGCATCCGCTCAAGCCGCAACGCGAACGCGCCATCAAGGAACTGCGCGGCTTCCAGCGCATCACCCTGCAACCCGGCGAGCAGCGGCAGCTGCGCTTCACCCTCAAGGCACAGGACGCCCTGCGCATCTACGACGAGCAGCGCAAGGCCTACGCAGTGGATCCAGGCGACTATGAAGTACAGGTCGGCGCCTCCAGCGCAGACATCCGCAGCAAACAACGCTTCACCGTCACCGACAAGTAGCAACCGCAGACACCCACGCCACGCGGACACGGGCAAAGAAGCCCCCGAGCCGCGATTGCCCTAAGCCCCTCTCCCGCCGGGGCGAGGAGGCACCGCTTGCGCGCCACTGGCGCGCGTGCCTTGGAGCGCCCGCGTCGCAAACGCGGGCCGGGGCGCGGAGCGGGGGTCGGGGTGAGGGTACGGCCACAGGCGAACTTGCAGCACCCCCACGATTCCAAACAAAAACCCATGCCAATTCCAACGCTCTCCATCGCAACACTCGCGCACCTACCAACCACCGTCCTCACTCCCAGCTACGACCCCAAACAGACCACCATCGGCATCGTCCATCTAGGCGCAGGCGCCTTCCACCGCGCCCACCAGGCCGTCTACATCGACGACCTGCTCGCGCAGGACCCCACCTGGGCCATCTGCGCCGTCTCCCTGCACAGCCCGAGCGTGCGCGACGCCCTGCGTCCACAAGACGGCCTCTACACCCTCGCCCTGCTCGACGAACACCCGCAGCTGCGCATCATCGGCGCCATCCGCGAGGTGCTGTGCGCGGCCGACGAGCAAACAGCGGTGCTCGCGCGTCTGTCAGACCCCGCCGTGCGCCTGGTCACTCTCACGATCACCGAAAAGGGATATTGCCTCGCAGGCGACACCCTCGACCTCGCCCATCCCGACATTGCGCACGACATCGCACATCCCGCGACGCCGCGCAGCGCCATCGGCTATCTGGTCGCCGGCCTGCAACAACGCAGGCAGCAGGGCAGCGCACCGTTCACCGTGCTCAGCTGCGACAACCTGCCCGACAACGGCAGCCTGCTGCGTAGCGCGGTGTTGCGGCTCGCCCAACAACACGATCCAGCGCTTGCTGCATGGATCGACCGGCACGTCACCTTCCCGCGCTCGATGGTCGACAGCATCACCCCCGCCACCGACGATGCACTGCGCGCCAACGTACAAGCGCAAACCGGTCTGCACGACGCCTGGCCGATCCAGCGCGAGCGCTACAGCCAGTGGGTGATCGAAGACCGCTTCTGCAACGGCCGCCCCGCCTTCGAAAGCGCAGGGGTGATTCTCAACGACGATATCGCCGGCTATGCACGCGCCAAACTGCGTCTGCTCAACGGCCCGCACTCCGCACTCGCCTATCTCGGCAGCCTGCTCGATCTGGAAACCGTCGCCGACGCCATGCGCCACACGCAACTGGCCACCTTTGTCGAAGCCCTGATGCGCGAGGACATCGCCCCCACCCTGCAGCGCATGCCGGGCTTCGACCCACAGCACTACATCGACGCCGTCCTCGCCCGCTTCCGCAACCCCGCCATCCGCCACCTGCTCGCCCAGATCGCCTGGGACGGCTCGCAGAAGATTCCGGTGCGCCTGCTCAGCGCGATCAGTGATGCATTGGACGCCGGGCAACGGATCGACCGGCTCTGCATTCCGATAGCGGCCTGGCTGCAGTTCGTGCGCAGGCAGGCGGCCAACGGCGTGGCCCTGGTCGATCCACTGAGCGAGGTCCTCAGCGACATCGCCCATTCGACCACCGGCAATGCCAGCCATGACATCGCGGCATTCCTCACCGTGGATGCGGTGTTCGCCGCGCCCTCTGGCGATGCGCGTTTTGTGGAAGCATTGCGCGCTGCCTATGCTGCGCTGGGCACTGCAACACCGGCAGAGATACAGCTGGCAATCGATGCAAGGTGATGTGCGGCAAACGCATCGCCGGCTGCCATCGCATGCCAACAAGGCCAGATGTCTGCGTCGTGCGATGTCGGGCAGCGTGTATATCGTGCCACCTGACCGATGGCCTGTTCCGGATATGCAGGTAAGCAAATGTAGCGGGCGATTGGACGCCTAGCTACCGATTACCTGCCCAATCCTGATCAGATTGCCGCTCTCATCGACAAGCGCAAACTCCCGCATGCCCCAGGGCTTGTCGCTGACAGCATCGAGTCTGGGGATGCCGTGCGCCGGAAGCTGCGCGGCACGCATGGCGGCGTAGACCGCATCGACATCGCCAACCCGGATATAGCAGCCCGCATAGCAGGCCGCAGGATCCAGGTCAGGGTGCGCGAAGAAATGCAGTTCCACCTCGCCACGCGTCAGGATCGCGTAGCCCGCATCGTGCGGGTGCGCGTCGCCGACAAAGCCCAGCCGCCGATAGAAGGCGACCGTGTGTTCGATCGAGCGACCGGGGAGCAGTGGAATCGCACGGTCTGGCGTTTCGGCAGTGGAAGTCATCGCTTTCTCGTAGTGGGATAACGAAGCCGTCTTTGAGCACAACGATACGCCAGATACGAGGGATCGGTTGGGAACCGTGCCGTGCTGTCTTGACTCGCTGCATTGGCGAGTAGCAAGATCCCTGTGCTGCGGCACATTCCGCAGCCGGGTTTAGCAGCCCGTAATCACAAGGCGCACCAGCGCCCATTGAACGATGTCGGCGCTTTTCTTTTGCCCGACTTATCGCATGGGCAGGCGTGCTCGCTTTACGGCGGGCGGTGCGCGGAGACCGCAAGGTCTGCCGGTTCCTTGTGACCGGTCTGCTAACCGCGCATCGTCCGCCACCCTCGTTTAGCAGCGAGGTGGCGGACTTCCTATCGCACAAGGAGTTCGATATGACCCGTCCAAAAGCAACCGCCCGTGCACGCGCTGCATCGCCTTCCAGGCGATCTGTTGTGACACGCGCCAGATCCAGGCACCGCCCGGCTGCCGGCATGACCGGTGCTGAGCCAGCGGTGGATCCATCGCTGGCGCCTACCCCGCCCTTGCGCAAGCCCGGCTTCCGCATTCCAGAGCGGGTCACCATGAGCTACCAGCACTACGACGTGCGGCGTGCCGAGGATGTCATCGGTTGTGCGGTGCCCAAGCTGCGGCTGTCCGGGCGCTGGCTGGAACACTGCGGTTTCGCAGTGGGTGATGCCTTGCGGGTAACGGCGGGACGCGGCGTGCTGTTGATCAGCCGCGTGGCGCCTGCGGTACCTGCGGTGAGATCGCGCCGCAGGTGACACGCCTGGGGCGAGCGCCCTTGCCCGGCGCTTTGCGGTTCCTTCTCCCGTGCACGGGAGAAGGGACGCATTCTGCTCCTGTCTGGATTGCAGAAGGGAGGCCGGCTGTTTGCGCCTGAGAGCAGAGGTGCCTGTTGCGGTGCGGAGCAGCAAAGCAAGGCTGCGTAGCGCAGGGGCTGTCAGCGGTAGAGAGCTTCGTGCCTGCAATGGCATCTGCACCGCATCGCTCGACATGACATGCTTGGCCTCACCTACGCCCCGCCCACGTTCGGACAGGTTCAAGCGCCACATGGCCATGCGCAAGCTACCGTATTCGCGCACCGATGGAGTTCTCTGCATGAAAATGGCTGTCTTCAGCACGCGCCCTTACGACAAGCGCTTTCTCGATGAAGCGAAACTACGCCCAGGCACGCAATGCGCAGCCGAGTTCGTTTATTTCGAGGCATCGCTCGATCTGCAGACGGCAGCATTGGCACAGGGCTGCGAGGTGGTCTGCGTGTTCGTCAACGACCAGCTCAATGCGCCCGTGCTGCGGGCACTGCACGCGGCCGGTGTGCGCGCGGTGCTGCTGCGCTGTGCCGGTTTCAACAATGTGGATCTCGCTGCGGCCACCGCACTTGGGCTGTTCGTGGCACGCGTGCCGGCCTACTCGCCCGAAGCGGTGGCCGAGCACACCCTGGCGCTGGTCATGACGCTCAACCGCCAGACGCACCGCGCCTACAACCGCGTGCGCGAGGGCAACTTCATGCTCAATGGCCTGCTCGGCCGCACCTTGCACGGCAAGACGGTGGGCCTGATCGGGCTGGGCAAGATCGGGCTGGCGACTGCGCGTATCTTTCAAGGGATGGGCTGCGATGTGCTGGGCTTTGATCCTTATCCCACGCCTGGGTTCGATACGCTCGGGCAGCGGGTGGAGCTGGAGACACTGTTCGCCCGCTCGGACATCGTCTCGCTGCACTGCCCGCTGACACCGGCAACGCAGCACCTGATCGATGACGCGGCGCTGGCGTCGATGAAGCCGGGTGCGATGCTGGTCAACACCTCGCGCGGTGGCTTGGTGGATACCGATGCGGTGATCCGCGCGCTCAAGTCTCGCCAGCTCGGCCATCTGGCCATCGATGTCTACGAGCAGGAAAGCGCGTTGTTCTTCCAGGACCGCTCGGGCGAGATCATCGACGACGAAGTATTTCAGCGCCTGATGACCTTCCCCAATGTGCTGGTGACCGGGCACCAGGGATTCTTCACTGCCGAGGCATTGCAGGAGATCTCCGACATCACCCTGCGCAACCTTGCCGATTTCGCTGCCGGTTCCCCATGCGCGAATCGTGTTCCGACACCTTAGCGTCACCTTCTCGCTCACCACCCGCGCAGGTTCGACGCATCGACTCCTCTGTCGTGGTACTCGGGTTCAAGCCGGTACGGCAGTTGCCTGGCGACGCAGCGCAGAGATCCGCGTGCAACCAACCGCAGCGGCCAGCCCCAGCTGACCGGTGTACCAGCTCACCTGCCGCAAGTATCCACCCAGGCGGCAGTTGACTGCATGGCCCAGTGGCCGCACCCGCCTGTGGCCCCGGCGCATGTACGCATCCCGGATCACCGGCGCCACGCCCTGCAGCAGAACCGGGCCCAGCCGGCTTGCCAACAAGTATGCAAACACGTCGATACCCACCATCTCCAGCAGTGGTATGGCCGCTGCAACCTCCGGATTGTATGCGATGCAGGCAATCGCCAGCGTAGTGATGGCAATGACCGCCCTGCGGTTCAAGTTGACCGGCCACATGTCGATGGTCCTGAGCGCTCTCTGGATGTCACGCAGATTTGCGCCATTCAGACACCTTGGCTTGCCTGTCGGTCCCGATACCCGGACGCCCTGGCTGCCGCCGGATGTATTGAAGATGCCCGTCAGCACCAGCACGAGCAGGACCACAAAGCTCAACTCCCACACATAGAATGCGGCGCCCACGTGATCGATCATGACTTGCTGGCCAGCCTCGTTCTTGTCGAACCGGGTTGCGCGAAAGGTATCCAACCCGATCAGACAAGCCGCTACCAACAGGGCCGCCGCCATCTTGTCCGCCTTGAGGAAATAACACAGCCATGCCAGCAGGAACAGCGGGTTACTCATCCAGGCCAGGCACTGGCCATCGAGCACCTGCATCCAGCCAAGCAGCAGGATGACAAATCCACCCAGTTGATCATTACCGCCATGCAGTGCAGGAAGGCACAGCGAAATGCCGTACAGCAGGGCAGATAGCAGAAGTGGAAACAGCTTCATGGGCGTCCGTGTCTGATGATGAGGCGAGTGCATGTCCCCGCGTTGGGGAGGCTCGTTCCATCTCGGCACAAGCCAACCTGCGTCACTATAGACACTGCGCATGCCGCTTTCACGACCACGCTGCCAAGCCCGCCGACGCATCCCGTGGAGCGGCGGAGGCTTCGGCCCAATGCATCGCTATGGCATGCTTGAACCCCTGCCGCACAGCGTCCGACGTCCGCCTTCCCATGGCCGCCCACAAGAAGCAGAACTTGCCGGAAAAGCTCTGCGTTCAATGCAGGCGACCCTTCTGCTGGCGCAAGAAGTGGGAAAAGGTGTGGGACGAGGTGAAGTATTGTTCGGACCAATGCCGCCGAAACAGCAAGCGGCAGCGCCCGGAACAATAGTCTGCTCACGCGCAACCCGTCTCTCCCGTGGCGTCGCGCGTGAGCCGAGCGGGTTCGGCCATTCTGACAGCCGGTTGCGGCTAACGTTTACCAGCTTTTTTCGCAGCACCCGATCCACTCGCCCGCTTGGCAGCGCTGCCTTTACCTGCCACTGCCATGTTGTCCACCAGATTGGGATAGGGGCGGCCTGCTGCCTCGGCGCGTTGTCTGGCCTGTGCCTTCTGCGCCGGGGACAGCGGACCTGAGCGCGAGCGACTCTTGGGGTTGGGCCTTTTCCATGGCGCAGACGTCTTGCTTGTGCCTTTCTTCGCTGCACCGCGCGTGGAAGCGCTCTTCCCGGCTGCAGTTCGGCGGGCGACCGTCTTGTTTACCGCTTTCTTCGTCGATGCTGCCTTCTTTGCAGGAGATGTCCTGGTCGCAGTCTTCTTGACTGCCTTCTTGACTGCCTTCTTGCCGGTCGCCTTGCGGGCACCGGCCGAGGGCGCCGACTTGCGCGTCGCTGCGTTACTGGCGCTCGTTTTCTTGGCCGCGGCCCGTGTTGCCGACGGCTTCCTCGCTGGCGACGTTCCGGTTGCCGTCTTTGCGACCGCCTTCTTTCTCGCGGCCTTCTTCGGGGTGCGCTTGTCCGCGGCACCGGCATGGGCGGCGGCCGTCGTGGTCGCGCTTGCTCGTTTTCCTGCCGGGGTCTTCGCGCTCGCCGCCTCTTCCAGACGCTGGTATAGCCGCGCCGCCCAGCGCTGGCCGGCATCGCCGCCCCAGAGCAGCCAGGCAATGTAGCCGGCCGATGGCGCGCTACGGTCGGCCCAGCCCCTGCCAGTCTTGTCCACGCTGTGGCGCGCGAAGTACGCATGCATGCGCCGGATGGTCTGCGTGGAAAGCGATTTCCGTGCCGAAAGATCGCGCGCACGCGCAACGCCGATTGCGGTGCCACCACGCCCATGCTGCTCGCGCAACCGCAGTCCGCGTGCCGCCGCGTCGGCAACTGTCTTGGGTGGTGTTGTCGAAGACGCCTGCTTTGCCGGTTTGCGTGCCACACCTTTCTCCTGTCGTATCGCGTTGCCGTAGTGTTCGCATGCGCGGTGCTGCTGCATGTGAAGGAGCCGGCAACCAGGACTGCCTAGGCAGCCTGCCGGGGGACATCGCGGCAATGCGCAAGCACGCGCGACCTGGCCCTGGATCGGCTTGCTTGTGCGAGTGGATCATCGCGCGCGTGTCGCTACACTGGCCTGCCACGCCATCGGAGGAGTGCTGCATGCGCCTGTTGACGAGCTGGTTCCGCGCAAGCCTGTTTGCTGCCGCAATCGGCACTTTCCCCGCGCTTGGTCAGGCCACCGACAAGGCGGTGCCGGTGGCCACCTCGGCACAATCGAAGCAGGTGGCCTCCTGGCAGACGCTGACCCCGCACAACAAACCGCACGCGCGCCATGAGAACAGCCTGGTGTCGGTCGGCGACAGGCTCTACCTGATCGGAGGGCGCGACGACCGCCCGCTAGACATCTTCGACACCACAACACGCCGCTGGTCCAAGGGCAGCACGCCGCCGCTGGCGGTCAGCCATGCGCAGGCAGTGGTGTCGTCGGGGAAGATCTACGTCGTCGGCGGCCTGACCGGCGACTACCCGGAAGAAGCCGCGCTGACCCACTTGTTGATCTACGACCCTGCCACCGATCGCTGGCAGGCAGGCGCGGAGATTCCCAAAGGCCGTCGCCGCGGCGCGGCAGGCGCGGTGGCGCACGACGGCGTGCTGTACCTGGTCGGCGGCAACACGCGCGGCCATATGAGCGGGTACGTGCCGTGGCTGGATGCGTTCGACACCAGGACGCAGCAATGGACGCAGCTGGCCGACGCACCGCGTGCGCGCGATCACTTCCATGCAGTGGTGCTCGACGGCAAGCTGTACGCGGCCGGTGGCCGCAGGTCATCGCACGAGAGCGGCAACACCTTGGCGCAGACGATTTCCGAAGTCGATGTCTATGACATCCAGCGCGGCACCTGGAGCGTTGCCCCGGCCGCGCTGCCGACGCCGCGCGCCGGTGCCGCCGCCATTGCACGCAATGGCCAGCTGCTGGTCATGGGCGGCGAGAGCACGCGCCAGGTCAAGGCGCACGATGACGTCGAAGCCTACGACCCGGCCACCTCCACCTGGCAGACGCTG
This sequence comes from Xanthomonas sp. WHRI 6108, assembly GCF_040202385.2. Classification (NCBI taxonomy): domain Bacteria; kingdom Pseudomonadati; phylum Pseudomonadota; class Gammaproteobacteria; order Lysobacterales; family Lysobacteraceae; genus Xanthomonas; species Xanthomonas sp. WHRI 6108. Next base: position 4,618,727 of record NZ_CP168198.1, read on the forward strand.
GCTGCGTTGCCGCAAGGGCGCCACGGCACCCAGGCCGCAGCGGTCGGCGACGCTCTGTACATCGTGGCGGGCAGCGGCAACCGCGGCGGCGGGCCGGAGCTGGATGATGTGCTGGTGTTGCATGAAAGCAGCGCGCAATAGGCCATGCCGACTCCCGCGTACGGCATGCTGCAAGAGACCTGGTTGAAGATTGTGCCTCTGCAGACGAGGATCTAATCTGCTGCATCGTTGTTCAATGTGCAGTGCCAGGGAGCGGTCATGCCGAAACGTGGATCAGATCACACGCCATCAACGATGCCTGGCGTTGCCGGGCAATTTTCGCTGCCACTGGTACAGGCGGAAGGCGAGCCGGCGACATCGCCACTGCTGGCAGCTACCGACCCGCGTTACAGCAATTACATCGTCTATGTCGATGAAAGCGGCGACCACGGCCTGGAGTCGGTAGATCCCAACTATCCGGTGTTTGTGCTGGCCTTGTGTGTCTTCCACAAAGGCCACTACGCGCAACGCGTGGTTCCCGCGATTGAGTCATTCAAGTTCAGGCATTTCGGGCATGACGTGGTGATTCTTCACGAGCATGACATCCGCAAGGAAAAGGGACATTTCCGCTTCAGTGATCGATTGGAGAAGACGATTTTTCTGGACGAGCTGACGGGCATCATCGAGTCGCACAACTTCATCCTGATCAGCTGTGTCATCGACAAGACACGGCTGAAGGAAAAGGCCCAGACCGCAGACAATCCCTACCACCTGGCGCTCGCATTCTGCCTGGAAACACTTTTCGAACTGATGCAGGAAAAGAAGCAGGACGCCGTTGCCACGCACGTGGTGGTTGAGTGCCGTGGCAAGAAGGAAGACCGCGATCTGGAGCTGGAATTCCGGCGGATCTGCGACGACGCAAACCGCTGGGGCCGGCAACTTCCCTTCACCATCGTCTTTGCGGACAAAAAGGCAAACTCATCTGGCTTGCAACTGGCTGACCTCGTTGCGCGGCCCATCGGGCTATCGGTACTGCGCCCGGATCATCCCAATCGCGCATTCGACGTGCTGCAGCGAAAATTCTTCTGCAAGCAAGGCCGGCGTCAATTGGGTGTCGACTATGAAGGCTGGGGCCTGAAAGTTTTCCCGCCGCCAGAAAGCGAAAAGCCCCGGTGATCTCACCGAGGCTATGACGCCGACCGGGAACCCCCAGTCCACTTAGGGTGCGAGTCTAGGGTTCTGGACCGAAGAATTCAAGGTTGCCTGCTACAAAACCGGGTCAGTCAGGACATCGCATCCATCAGCTGTTGTGACGGCTGAAAAAAGAACGCCGTGCAATACAGGGCGATGGGTAAAGCTCCATCGCGGCCAGGGCCGCTCCTACTAAAGCGGCGATTGCGCAAACTCCAAGCCAAGCGCCTTGACTCGCACCCGCGCCAGCATCGCGTGGGAGGTCATGTACAGCGTATGGCCGTCATTGCCGAAGGCGCAGTTGGAGATGGGCTCGCCGGTTTCGATACGGCCCAGCCTGCGGCCATCGGGGGCGAACACGATGACGCCGCCGGGGCCGGTGGCGAACAGGTGGCCGTCGGCGGAAACCGCCATGCCGTCGGGCAGGCCGGGCGCGTCCTTGGCGACCAGATCGGAGGCGTCGGCGAACACGCGCTTGCTGGTCACCGCACCGGCTGCGTCGAGCGTGTAGGCCATCCAGATCGGGCGCTCCGGATCGGAGTTGGCCACGTAAAGGGTGCGCGCATCGGGCGACAGTGCGATGCCGTTGGGAAGGCTGAGACTGTCGTCCAGCAGATGCACGCTGCCGTCGGTGTCCAGCCGGTAGACGCCGTTGAAGCGCAGCTCCTTGACCGGCGAATCGTTCATGCCCTTCAGGCCGTACGGCGGGTCGGTGAAGAACACCACGCCATCGCTGCGGCGGACCAGATCGTTGGGGCTGTTGAAACGGTGGCCTTCGAACTGCGTCGCCAGCGGCGTCTTCTTGCGCGTGGCCGGGTCGAGCCTGGCGACGATGCGCGTGCCGGAATCGGCCAGCAGCACGGTGCCGCCCGGTTCGGCATACAGGCCGTTGGCGCCGGCTTCGCGCAGCGTGGCCTGTTCCGGGCCGCTGTAACCGGATGGCGACAGCAGGACAGACAGGCCTGCGTCCTCGGACCAGCGATAGAGCTTGTTTTCCGGCACATCGGTGAACAGCAGATAGCCACCGTTGCGGACCCAGGCCGGGCCTTCTGACCACGTAAAGCCTTCGCTGAGCTTCTCGATGCGCGCATCGCCAGCGACCACGTCGCTGAAGCTGCGATCGAAGCTCTGCAGATGCCCAATCACAGCAAAGCGCGGTGGCGGCACCTCCTTCCTGGTGCAGGCGGCGAGGATTGCCAGCAGCGGAACGGCCAACAGCAGATAGGGCGGCAAGCGCATCGGTCAGTCCAGTAACGAAGTCGGGCCATGATGCCACCATGCGTGTGCAGGCCTGCTGCGCACGCCGGCGGTCGTGCTAGCGCCCGCTAGCGTGCGCGGGTATTGCCAACACCGCATCCAGCGCGGGTTTGGGCTGGTGATTGCGATCGAACAGCAGCGGATAGTTGGTGCGGCCGGGTACGGGGTAATCGTTCTTCCAGGACATGCCATCGCTGACACCCCACACGCTGACGCGCGCGAGCTTGTCGCGCTTGCGCCAGAACAGCGCGAACAACTCGGCATAGCGATCGCGCAGCTGCGCCTGCACCTGCGGTGGCAAGCCCTCGCGATACGGGTCGAGAAAGCGCTTGAATTCCGGCAGCTGGAACTGCTTGTGCGCAAGCCCGGTCCCGATGACCTGACCTTCCCTGGTCAGTGGCAACACGTCGATGTCCAGCTCGGTGATCATGACCTTGATGCCGAGCGCGGCGTAGGCATCGATGGCGTCTTCGATATCGCGCAGGCTGGGATAGTTGAGCCCCCAGTGCCCTTGCATGCCGACGCCGTCGATGCGGATGCCGGATTGCTGCAGCATCCTGACCATGCGCACGATGCCATCGCGCTTGCTCGGCCGCCATGCGTTGAAATCGTTGTAGTAGAGCTCCGCATCCGGCGCATACCGGTGGGCAAAGGTGAAGGCGTTGCGCACCACGGTGTCGCCATCGCCGACGCGCTGCACCCAGTTGGTATCACGGTAATGCCCGTCTTCGTCGATGATCTCATTGACCACGTCCCAGGCCTGCACCTTGCCGACGTAGCGCCCCGCCACGCGCTCGATGTGCGCGCGCATGCGCTCCAGCTGCGCGTCGGCGCTGTTGGGCTTGCCCTGTGCATCGACGAAGAACCACTCCGGCGTCTGGTTGTGCCAGACCAGGGTATGGCCGATCACGAACAGGGCGTGATCGCGTCCATAGGCGACGAAGGCGTCGGCCGCGCCGAAGTCGAACACGCCCGGGCGCGGAGCGACCACTTCGGCCTTCATCACGTTCTCGGCAGTGATGGCATTGAAGTGGCAGGCGACCAGCGCGGCAGAGGCAGCGTCCTTGCCGGAGACGATGTCGGCATTGACGGCGGTGCCGATCAGAAAACCGTCGGCGTAGGCGTGCTTGAGCGAGGTGCTGCGGGTGTCGCAGCCAGCCAAGGCCGGCACTGCCATCACAGCGCCGATCAGGGCCAGAACAAAACGCAAGCATGCTGCTGGGCGCTCGTGGGTCTGCTGCATCGCCGGATTCCTGTGCAGGTACCGCAGGTAGTGCGTCATCGGGAACTCCATCACTCCACCACCACCTGCGCACTGGCGGCCTGCAAACTGTCGGAGTCCACATGCAGCGTGATGGTGCCGCGCGCGCCGGGCTTGGCACGCACGATCGCCAGGCACAGCCCGTTGAAGGCGTTGCGCTGCGGCGCGGCGAAGGATTCCAGGTTGGTGGGATCGCCGTTGTCGGTGGCGACCAGCTCACCCGGGCCTTCGATGCGGAAACGCAGGCGGTCGCCGGCGGTCGGCGCAGGGCGGCCAGCGCGATCGAGCAGGCGCACGGTGACGAAACTCAGATCCTGCCCGTCGCCACGGATGCTGCCGCGGTCGGGCCTCACCTGCATGCGCGTGGCGCTGCCGGCGGTTTGTACGCGGTCGTCGGCCCAGGGGTTGCCTTCCTTGTACGCCTGCACGCGCAGCTCGCCGGGTTGGTAGACCACCGCGTCCCAGCGCAGCCGGTACTGCAGCGGGCCCTTGCGCTTGCGCCCCTGCGAGACGCCATTGACGAACAGCTCGGCCTCGTCGCCGGAGGTGAACACATGCACCGGTGTGACCTGGCCCTCGCGGCCGGGCCAGGTCCAGTGCGGCAGCAGATGCGCCATCGGCAGATCGGGGCGCCAACGCGATTGATACAGCCAGTAGCGATCCTTGGGAAAACCGGCCAGATCGAAGATGCCGGAGTACGAACTGCGCGAGCTGTAGTACGGCGTGGGCTCACCCAGATAATCGAAGCCGGTCCAGACGAATTCACCGGCGACATACCGATGCCGGTCCTGTGCCGCGAACACCTTGTCGGCGCTCGAGCCGAAGTCCACCGCATGCAGCTCGTAGGCGCTGACCTGGTGCGCGACCGAGTCGCCGCCGCGCCCATCGCGCACCGGCGCGCTAATGTCTGGCGTCACCGGAAACAAATACACACCGCGGCTGCTCAACGCCGAGGCGGTCTCGCTGCTGAGAATGGGCTTGTGCGGGAACCTGCCATGGAACGCGGGATATTGCGGTTGTTTGCGGATGCGCTCGGTGCCTGCGAATTCCGGTGCGTCGCGGATGCCTTCGCCCTGGTAGTTAAGGCTGATGACATCCAGCGCAGCGGGCAACGGCATCTCGGGCGAGGCGTAGTTCATCGCCACCGTGGCGGGGCGCGTGGGGTCTTCCTCATGCACGATGGCGTGCAGTGTGCGTGCGATCGCCGCACCCGGCTCGCCGGTGTATTGCTCACCGACTTCGTTACCGACGCTCCACAAAATCACCGAGGGATGATTGCGGTCGCGCCGCAGCATCGCGCGCAGGTCCGGCTCGTGCCACTGCGGGAACACCAGGTGGAAATCCAGTGGAGTCTTCTTCATCTCCCAACTGTCGAACACCTCGTCCACCACCAGCAGGCCCATGCGGTCGGTTAGCTCCAGCAGCTCCGGTGCGGGCGGATTGTGACTCATGCGGATGGCATTGGCGCCCATCTGCTGCAGCAACTGCAGTTGCCGCTCGGCGGCGCGCACGTTGAACGCCGCACCCAGCGCGCCGAGGTCGTGATGATTGTTCACGCCGCGAATCGGCACATGTTCGCCATTGACCAGCAAGCCCTTGTCGGCATCGAACACGATACTGCGGACACCGAACGGTGTTTCGTAGCGATCCACCACGTGCCCGTCCTGACTGACCTCGGTCACTGCGATATAGCGGTGCGGGCGCTGGGTCGGCGGCGGGCCCCACAGACGCGGGCGGTCGATCTGCGTGCTGCCCTGCACACGGGCGCTGCCACCGGCGGCAACCGCAACCTGCACGGCGGCAATGCGCGCGACCGTCTCGCCGCTGCGTGTGCCGCGCGCATCGTCGAGCACATAGATCGCGGTGCTGACCTGCGCCTGCACCGCGCTGCGCGCGGCATTGTCCAGCGTGATCGCCAGCTGCACCTGCGCGGTGTCGGCCGACACCTGCGGCGTGGTCAGCTGCGTGCCCCAATGCGCGACATGCAGCGGCGCAGCTTTGGTCAGCCACACATTGCGATACAGCCCGCCGCCCGGATACCAGCGCGCCGAGTCGGGCGGGTTGTCCAGGCGGATCGCCAGCTGGTTGCGCGCACCAAACACCACATAGGGGCTCAGGTCCACGCGCCAGGAGCTGTAGCCATACGGCCAGCCGCCGACCAGCTTGCCGTTGAGCCAGACCGTGGCATAGGCCATGGCGCCATCGAGATCCAGAAACAGCGCGCGCCCGCGATCGCTGGCGGGGATGTCCAGGCGCTTGCGACACCAACCCACGCCCCAGCTCGGCAGGCGCCCCATGCCGCCATAGGGACCATCGGCCAGGAACGGCCCGGCGATGGCCCAGTCGTGCGGCAGATCCACGCGCTCCCAACCGCTGTCGTCGAACTGCGGCTGCACGAAAGCGACGCTGCTGCCGGGGTGGCCGGGCGGGCGTTTGTGCCGCTTCGCGGGATCTGCAATCAAGGCATTGGCCGTGGGCAGGATCCATGGCTTGAGCACGCGGGTTGCGGTGGCATCGAGGCGCTGCGCCTGCTCGGGCTGCGCGTCGGCCACCTTGCCGTCTTCGCTGCGTAGCACGTGCGGGCGGATGTCGTAGTCCAGGATTTGCCGATTGTCTGGAGGATCGCCGCGATGGAAGCGCCACTGCGCGTTGAGCGAGACGCGCTCGCGCGGCAACTGGGTCGGCGCCGGTGGTGCTGCCAGCGCGGGCACTACCAGGCAGCTGCAAAGCATCGCGACACCTGCGAGGCGCGCACAATGCCTGAAAAAATCTCGCGTCGCTGTCGCTGCCATGCCTGCATGCGTCATATCGCGCCTCGCGTCGACCATGCATGCAGGCGTGTCCTATCCGCACCGCCTGCACGCGTGCAGGCATCGCTGCGTGCTGCCTCGCTCAGCCTCACAGCTTGTAGGCTTGCTTGGGCAGGCGATACGCCAGATCGATCGCAACCTCGACCGCCTCGTCCTCGTCCAGCCTGTGCTCGGCGACCAGCTTGGCGAGAAAGGCACTGTCCACGCGCCGCGCCACATCGTGCCGCGCCGGAATCGACAGGAAGGCGCGGGTATCGTCGTTGAAGCCCACGGTGTTGTAGAAGCCGGCGCTGGCCAGGGTCTGCTCGCGGAAGCGCCACATGCCTTCCGGCGCGTCATGGAACCACCAGGCCGGCCCCAGCAGCAGCGACGGGTAATGCCCGGCCAGTGGCGCCAGTTCGCGGCTGTAGCTGGTTTCGTCGAGGGTGAACACGATCAGGCGCAGGCGCGGGTCGTTGCCGAACCGGTCCAGCAAGGGTTTGAGCGCGTGCACGTAGTCGGTGCGCATCGGAATATCGGCGCCCTTGTCGCGCCCGAAGGTCTGGAAAAACTGCCGGTTGTGATTGCGAAAGCAGCCCGGGTGCAGCTGCATCACCAGGCCATCGTCCAGGCTCATCGCCGCCATCTCGGTCAGCACCTGCGCGCGGAACAGCTCGGCCTGCGCCGGTGTGGCGGCACCATGCACCACGGTGTCGAACAGGCGTTGCGCCTCGGCCGGCGACAGATCGGCGGTGGCCGCGCTGGGGTGGCCGTGGTCGGTCGAGGTGGCGCCGTGTGCGGCAAAGAAGGCGCGGCGCTGCCGGTGCGCACGCAGATAGCCTTGCCAGCTCAGCACATCCTCGCCGGTGAGCGCGCCGAACTGCTGCAGCGCACCGGCAAACTGCTCGTGTTCGGGGTCGACCACCGGGTCCGGGCGGTACGCGGTGAGCACGCGTCCCTTCCAGCCGCTGGCGCGAATGGCCGCGTGGTGCTGCAGCGTGTCCAGCGGCGACTCGGTGGTGGCAATCACCTCGATGTTGAAGCGCTCGAACAGGGCACGCGGGCGGAATGCCGGCGTCTGCAGCGCAGCGGTGATGTGGTCGTAGTAATGATCGGCAGCGCCGGCATCCAGCCGGATGCGCAGATCGAACACCTCATGGAAGACATGATTGAGCCACAACGCAGAGGGCGTGCCGCGCAGCAACGTGTAGTGCGCGGCGAACACGCGCCACGCTGCGCGCGGGTCCACCGCCGCGCGCGACCCATCCGCACGCGGAATGCCCAAGGCATCAAGTGCGATGCCCTGGCTGTAGAGCATGCGGAACACGTAGTGATCCGGCACCAGCAACAACGCGGTGGCATTGGCGAATGGCGCGTCGGTAGCGAACCACGCCGGATCGGTATGGCCGTGCGGGCTGATGATCGGCAGTGCGGCGATCTGCGCGTACAGGCGGCGCGCGATCGCACGCGTGCCGGGGTCGGCGGGCAACAGGCGGTCGGCGTGCAGGGTCAGCGGAATGGAGGTAGGCATCAGTCGGTCGCCGAACGGGCAGGAAAAAGGCAGGGCACCGGGATCACCGCGCCGCGCCGTGGCTGGCAACGTAATCGCGCAGCCAGGTCAGCGCCGGCCGCTCGGTGCCATCGGCCCGGATCAGGTACGCCGCTTCCTTGTCGCGCCATAGGCCGGGGCGAAAGCCCCACAGCGTGATACCGTGCACGCTGGGGTGCTCCCAGAACACCGGGAACACACGCTGGTAGGCGGCCAGCTGCTGCGCATCGGTGGGGCCGTCCAGATCGAACTCGGTGATGTAGATCGGCAAGCCGGTCGCGGCCAGTGCATCGAGATTGTCGCGATGCACCGACATCGCCACATTTGGGGTGGTTTCGAAGGCATGCTCCTGCACGCCGATCGCATCGACCAGTTGCTCGCGCTGCAGCAACTGCACGATCTGCAGGTACTTCTGCGTGGCCTGGGGGCTGTTGGTGATGCTGTAGTCGTTGATCATCAGCCGCGCACGCGGAAAGTGCTGGCGCGCCAGCCGGAACGACTGCAGCACCCACTCCCAACCGCTGGCGCCGTTGCCGCCGAGCGCCTGCAGATAATTGCCGCCGCCGGTGTCGTTTTTGCTGGGCGGGTCGTTGAGCGGCTCGTTGACCACTTCCAGCAGGTCGATCTCCGGATAGCGCTGCGCCACCGCGGCAAACCACTGCTCGATCTCGCGGCGCTGCTCGGCCGGCCGCAACGACTTGATCCACTCCGGCTGCTGATTGCCCCATACCATCACGTGCATCTGGAACGGCATGCCGTTGGCCTTGGCCAGCCGGTAGGCGGTATCCAGCCCGCTCCAGTCCATCTGGTCGCGCACCGCCTCCACGCTGCCCCACTTGCCGCTGTTTTCCGGCGTGAGCTTGTTCCAGTACTGCGCAAATCCCGGCGCCTGTTGCGGACTGTAGGCGCTGCCCAGGAACTTGGGCGCGCCGGAAGCCAGCGGTGCGGCCTGCGCAAGCGTTGCGACGTTCGCCGCCAACAACAACCCGATTGCCAGTGTGCGTAATTGCATGATGATCCCCTCAGGAAGATGCGGCGGTGGCGGCGGCATCTGCCGGCAGCTGCGCCGGCGCCAAGCGTGGCACCAGCATGTGTACCACCGCCAGCGCCAGCAGATACGCCGAGCCTGCCATCAGGAACACCGGCACATAACTGCCGGTGGCCTGCAGCAGGAACCCGATGAAGGTGGCGATCAGCATGCCACCGACCGCGCCGGCAAAGCCGCCGATGCCGACCACGGTGGCGACCGCGTGGCGTGGAAACATGTCCGATGGCAGCGTGAACAGATTGGCCGACCACCCCTGATGCGCGGCAGTGGCCAAACCGATCAAACCAACCGCCACCCATAGATTATCCGCGCGTGCGGCGAACACGATCGGCACCACCGAGATCGCGCAGATCAGCATTGCGCTCTTGCGCGCGCGGTTGACGCTCCAGCCGCGCGCGATGAAGCGCCCGGCGACCCAGCCGCCGGCAATGCTGCCGATGTCGGCCAGCACAAAGATCACGATCAACGGCGTGCCCAGTTGCAACAGACTCAATCCGTATTCGGCATGCAGGAACTTGGGCAGCCAGAACAGGAAGAACCACCAGATCGGGTCCGTGATGAACTTGCCCAGCACGAACGCCCAGGCCTGGCGATGCCGCAGCACCTGCAGCCACGACAGTCGCGTTTGCACCGGTTCGTGCGCATTGCTGCGGATATGCGCCAGCTCTGCCGCCGACAGGCCGGGTTGCTGCTCGGGCGGGTGATAGCTGAGCCACCACACCAGCAGCCAGGTGGCGCTGAGCACGCCGGTGAACAGGAATGCCGCCTGCCAGCCCCAGGCAGTGGCGATCACCGGCACCAGCAGCGGCGCGACGATGGCACCGATGTTGGAGCCGGAATTGAAGATGCCGGTGGCCAGCGCACGCTCGCGTCGCGGGAACCATTCGGCCACGGTCTTGAGCGCAGCGGGAAAGTTGCCCGACTCGCCCAGCCCCAGGAAGAAGCGCGCAATCGCAAAGCCCACCACGCTGGTGGCCAGCGCATGGCCCATCGCCGCCAGACTCCAGATGCCGATCGCCAGCGCGTAACCGACGCGCGTGCCGAAGCGGTCGATCACCGCACCGCTGCACAACAGGCCCAGCGCGTAGGCGGCCTGGAACGCGGTGACGATATAGCCATACTGGATCTCGTTCCAGCCGATCTGCGTCTGCAGAAACGGCGCCAGCACGCCCAGCACCTGGCGGTCGACATAGTTGATGGTGGTGGCGGCAAGCAGCAGCGCGCAGACGCGCCAACGCATGCGGCCCAGGCGCGCCAGCGTGCCGGCGGGGGGAGCCGCTTGCGGCAACTCGCTCATGCGCGCGGGCGCCATAGCGCTGCTGGACGCAGCCTGCGATGGGCTGTCGCGCAACGGCCACTGCAATGCGCTGCCACATGTCGCGTGTGGCCCGGCCTCTGGCTGCCGCGTTCTTTGGTTCGTTTCATCGAGCACTGCACCTGCACGAAGGTGGCCTTGCGCCACGGGTGATAGCGCTACCATTACCACGCTGCCGGGCAAAAACCATCGCGCAGTGCAACACGCCAGTGCGCCATATACGGCCGGCACCAATCCGATCAGCGCCACTGTCGCAGCCGCCACGATGCCTTCCGTCGCCTATGCTGCCCTGCAGCGTGATGTTCTGAATTTGGTAGCGCTAACATCGGCGACCGCTGATCGCCCGTCTCCCCCATCGCACCATCGCCGCGCCGCTACCGGCAGCGGCACTCCCTGCGCAGGGGCGATGCGTGGGACATCTGCTCACCTGTTAGGGAAGGGATTACGGTGAAGAACAGCTACGCACAAACCGCGTTGTCCTGCGCGTTGGGGTCCATCCTGCTGGGCATGACCAGTACCACCGCCTGGGCGCAGTCCAGCGACGCCGACAGCGCTGCCGCCACCGCACAACCGCCCACGGCCGCCGCTGCCAGCGGCGATGCGGTGACCCAGCTCGACACCGTCACCGTCTCCGGCTACCGGCGCAGCATCCAGTTTTCCACCGATGCAAAGCGCGACTCGGTGGGCTTTGCCGACACCGTGTTTGCCGAGGACATCGGCAAGTTCCCGGACATGAACATCGCCGAGTCGCTCAACCGCATCCCCGGCGTGCAGCTCTCGCGCGACGTCAATGGCGAGGGCCTCAATATCGCCATCCGCGGCCTGGGCACCAGCTTCACCAAGACCACGCTCAACGGCGCCAGCATCGCCACCGCCTCGATCGGCCTGAACGCGCAGAACCAGAACCGCGAAGTCGATCTGAACCTGTTTCCCACCGAGTTCTTCACCCAGCTCACCGTCAGCAAGACGCCCACCGCCAGCATGCTCGAAGGCGGCGTCTCCGGCGTGGTGGACATGCGCAGCGCGCGCCCGTTCGATCGCCCCGGCGTGCACTTCACCTATCAGGCCCAGGCGGACTGGAACAGCACCAGCGAAAAGACCACCCCGCGCGGGGCCTTCATGGGCAGCTGGACCAACGAGCAAGGCACCTTCGGCGCATTGCTGGGCGTGGCCTCGGTCCGCGGCAAGCTGGGCGTGCGCGGCTTCGAAAGCGTGGGCTGGACCAACCCCGGCCTCACCTACACCCAGTGCGGGCTCACCCCGCCTGCCGGCACCCCGGCCACCAATCAACCGGCCGCGTGCAACGTCAATGGCGGCGGCAACTGGCGCATCCCCGACCGCGTGCCGGCCACCGCCGGCAGCGGCCTGACCACCGGCGAGACCATCGATGCAGCCTGGCTGCTGGCGCGCAACCCGGGTCTAAGCATCGACCAGATCAGCGACGCACTGATTCCGCGGCTGGGCCGCAGCGTCTACATGAATGGCGATCGCGACCGCGATGCCTCGGTGATGTCACTGGAATGGCGCCCGTCCGACAGCATGCATTTCTACCTGGACACGCTGTATTCGGAAGCCAAGCGCACCACCGAGCGGATCAGCATGAATCTGATCGGCCGCAACGGCAACATGATCCCGCTGGGCATGCAGCTGGACCAGAACAACGTGGTCACCAGCGCCACGTTTGCCAATGCGCAGTACTTCCTGGAAGCGCGCCCGTACCGGGAAGAGGTCAAGTTCTGGAGCGTCAATCCGGGTGCCGAGCTGTTGTTCGGCGAGAACCAGGACATCAAGCTCAACGTGCAGGCCAACGCCACGCGCAGCTGGCTGGAGCGCGAGTCGCCCAGCATCCTGGTCACCTCGCCGTTCACCACCGTCGATTACCGCAACGAAGGCGGCGACCGCCCCTCGATCAGCAGCCCGCTCGATCTCAACGACCCCAATCTGGGCTGGGGCTGGAACGGCGGCCGGGTCAATATCCAGAACGAAAAACGCGTGACCGAAACCCGGGGCGCACGCGCCGACCTGCAGTTCGGCGAAGACAAGCGCAACATCAAGATCGGCGCCGCCTACGACCAGGCCGAGCGCACCATCCGCGGCTTCGACAACAGCATCGCCTGGGAGCAGGTGGTCTGCCGCGGTGGCGGTGGCAATGTCTGCAACGGCGGCCCTGGCTCGGCAATCCCGAATGCGGCGCTGGCCGGCTATCTGCGCCCCGGCCCGGATGGCTTCATCACCGCCGATTTCAACCGCTTCCTGGGCGACACCAATTACTACGCGCTGCGCGATTCCGCACCGGAGACCAACTCCGCCAATACCGGCGCCTCGGCCGGCGGCATCCGCGAAAAGAACCTGGGCTTCTACATCGAAACCAACGCGGAAACCGAAGTGTGGAACCGCACGCTGCGCTTCAATGCCGGCGTGCGCTACGTGACCACCGACCAGACCATCACCGGCCCGGTCACCATCAACGGCATCCGCCGCGTCCAGGTGCTGGATTCGGACTACAAGGAGACCCTGCCCTCGTTCAACGCCGCCTGGGACGTGGCCGACAACGTGGTGCTGCGCCTGTCCAGCTCGCGCACGCTCACCCGGCCTGACCCCAGCGCGATGCTGCCCAACACCAACTTCAGCGACCCCTCCGCGCAGACCGCAACCCAGGGCAATCCGAACCTGGCGCCGTACCTGTCCACCAACGTGGATTTCGGCGGCGAGTGGTACACCGGCGGCGAAGGCTATGTGGGCCTGACGTTGTTCAACAAGCGCATCAGCGGCTTCACCGTCAACGGCGTGCGGCGCATTCCCTTCAACGACCTGGGCGTGCCCTACGACAGCCTGCTGCCGATCCAGCAGGCCGGCCTGGACCAGCGCGGCGGCCCGAATGCGGCCACCGTGGATGTCCAGACCCAGGTCAACGCCGACGGCGTGCTCAACATCCGCGGCACCGAGGCGATCTGGGTGCAGCCGCTGGACCGGCTGGTCGACGGCCTGGGCTTCAGCGTGAACTACACCCATGTCACCCAATCCTCCGAAGGCGAAGGCATTCCGGCAGTGGCGGTCGGCGTGGCGCCCAACCTGTGGAACGGCACTGTGTACTGGGAAAAGGACGCCGCCTCGGTGCGCCTGTCCTACACCTGGAACGACGACATGGTGATCTCCGGCGCCAACCAGAACGGCATTCCCTACGCGCGCCTCAACGCCGATGCGCGCGGGCAGCTGGATCTGTCTGCCAGCTACACGCTGGAATCGCTGCCGTCCAAGCCGCAGATCACCCTCAACGTCACCAACCTCACCGACGAGCCGCTGCGCACCACCTACGCCTGGCCCAACGCCACCTACGATCTGTACGAGCCCGGGCGCACGGTCATGCTCGGCATCCGCGGTACCTTTTGAGTGCTGTGTTTGCCGGTCGCGATCACCTCCCATCGCGACCGGCAGCCTGGCGCGCGCCGCGGCGTTTTCCGCAGCACTCCCTGAGCCCCGCCCCACCTCATGAACGATCGCTCACAACAGCTCTCCTTGCGCGAAAAGATCGGCTACAGCCTGGGCGACCTGGCGGCCAACCTGATCTTCCAGACGCTGGTCACCTTCCTGGCGTTCTTCTATACCGATGTGTTCCGCATCCCGGCGAGTGTGGCCGCCACCCTGATCTTCGTGGTGGGCATGCTCGGCGCGTTCGTGTTCACGCCCATCATCGGCATCCTGGCCGACCGCACCCGCACGCGCTGGGGCAAGTTCCGCCCGTGGATCCTGTGGACGGCATTGCCGTTCGGTGCCTTGTCGCTGGCCGCGTTCAACACACCCGCACTCGGCGAGCAGGGCAAGATCGCCTACGCCTTCGCCACCTACACGCTGCTGATGCTGGTGTACGTGGCCAACAACCTGCCGTACTCGGCATTGAGCGGCGTGCTCACCGGCAGCATGGAGCAGCGCAATAGTTTGTCGGCGTACCGCTTCCTGGCGGTGACGTTTGCACAGTTCATCATCCAGGTGTTGTTGCTGCCGCTGGTCTTGATCCTGGGCAATGGCGACAAGGCACAGGGCTTTCGCAACACCATGGCGCTGTTTGCCGCCGTCGGCACGCTGTGCTTTCTGATCACCTTTTTCACCACCCGCGAGCGCGTGCTGCCGATCAGCGAACAACGCAGCAGCGTGCGCCAGGACCTCACCGATCTGGTCCGCAACAGACCCTGGCTGGTAATGCTGTCGCTGACCATCCTTGTCTTCATCAATCTCGCCATGAAGGGCGGGATGTACATTTACTACTTCAAGTACACCCTCGACGCGAACGCATTGACGCTGTTCCTCGACAACGCCGGCTTCAACCGTTTCATCGCTGCGATCAACAGCATGCTTACCGGCGCCGGCCTGAGCGCGCTGCAATGGCCGCAGGACGCACCCACCTCGGCCTTCAGCGTGTTCAGCGCCGGCGGCATCCTGGCGATGATCGTGGGCATCGGCTTCTCCAAGCGGCTGGCCGATCGCTACGGCAAGCGCAACGTGTTCGGCGGCGCGCTGCTGATCTCCACGCTGTTCCTGCTGGCGTTCTACGTGTATCCGCCGACTGCGATCGCCTGGGTGTTCGCCTCCTACGTGCTGCACGGCTTCTTCTACGGCATCACCATCCCGCTGCTGTGGGCGATGATCGCCGACGTGGCCGACTACTCGGAATGGAAGAACCACCGCCGCGCTACCGCGATCATTTTCTCGGCGATGTTGTGCGGCCTGAAGATCGGCCTGAGCGTCGGCGGCGCGCTGGTCGCCGGCATCCTGGCGTTCTATGGCTACGATGCCACCCTGCCGCTGCAAAGCGATGCCGTGACAAACGGCATTCGCCTGGCCATCAGCGTGTATGCGTCCATCCCGTTCCTGCTCGGCACCGCGTTGCTGGCGCTGTACGAGATCGACAAGCCGCTGGAAACCCGCATCGAACACGAGCTGGGCCTGCGCCGACGCAGCGCCGCGCTCGCCACCAGTTGACGCCCTCTTCCTCCCACCTCATGCACAGGTACGCGCATGTCCGATGAACTGCACACCGCTGCACTGCAGGCGCTGGCGCGCACCGCCATTTCCGCACCGCTGGTCACCCACCTCTATACCGCCGACCCTTCCGCACACGTGTTCGACGGCGCCTTGTACATCTACCCCTCGCACGACATCGATGCTGGCGTTGCCTTCAGCGACGATGGCTCGCACTTCGACATGGCCGACTACCACGTCTTCCGCATGGCCCATCCCGGTGCACCGGTGGAGGACCTGGGGCAGGTCCTCCACGTGCGCGACGTGCCCTGGGCACAGCGCCAGATGTGGGCACCGGATGCCGCGCAGCGCGGTGGCAAGACTTATTTGTATTTTCCCGCCAAGCGGGCCGACGGCATCTTCCAGATCGGCGTGGCGGTCGGCGATGGCCCGCAAGGCCCGTTCGTCGCCGCAGCCGAGCCCATCGCCGGCACCTACTCGATCGACCCGGCAGTATTTGCCGACCACGACGGCGCGCATTACCTGTACTTTGGCGGGATCTGGGGCGGCCAGCTGCAGCACTACCGCGACAACGTCTATGCGCCGGACCATCAGGAACCGGGCGACGACGCGCCCGCACTCGGCCCGCGCGTCGCCCGCCTGCGCGAGGACATGACGCAACTGGCCGAACCCACCCGCGAGATCATCATCCTCGACGAACACGGTACCCCGCTACGCGCAGGCGACCACGCCCGCCGCTTCTTCGAAGGCCCCTGGGTCCACCACCATGCCGGCCGCTATTACCTGTCCTACTCCACCGGCGACACCCACCGCATCTGCTACGCCACCAGCGATACTCCGTACGGGCCATTCGCCTACCAGGGCGTGCTGCTCGCACCGGTGGTCGGCTGGACCACGCATCACTCCATCTGCCTGTTCAACGGCCAGTGGTACCTGTTCTATCACGACGCCGTGCTGTCGGGCGGGCAGACGCATCTGCGCAGCATCAAGATGGCACCGCTGGAACACGACGCGGATGGAAGGATCGCGACGATTCATCCATATGGGGAAGACGCGGTATCGCCCTGGTGAATGCAGTCGGGGACTATCAGCGCGTCATGGCTCGACCGCCGGCGCTGAACGACACGTCCTGCCACCGCTGCGCTTTCAAAGCGCGTCTTTATCCTCGTTGCGGCTGATCGTCGACCCGGCGCTCACCGCTCCGTGATCGCGCGTTTCCTGGCATGCGCAAGGCGTCGGCCTGGCGCTTCAACGCCGCCATGACATGTCGAGCGGTACGGTCGTGCCGCTGGCACACCACGCCAGCGTGCACTCGGTCCGGAACTGCATCGCATGGGCTTGCATCCGGACGCACAGTAACGCCGTAGGCCTATCTACGGGTTTTTTCTGGTGGAGGTTGCCATGCGAGGTGGTTCAATGCTGTTGTTGCTGACGCTAGCGGTCTACGGGAGTGCCAGTGGGAGCGAGTCGCGTGCCGCCCTGCCCCGCGCAGACAGCGTCGACGTGCCGCGCTTCATGGGCGACTGGTACGTCATCGCGCACATTCCCACCCGGCCGGAGCGCAAGGCCTACGATGCCGTGGAGCGCTATGCGCTGCGGCCGGACGGCCGCATCCAGACCACCTTCACCTACCGCAAGGGCAGCTTCCAGGCACCGCTCAAGTCCATGCATCCGATCGGCCAGGTGGCGAAGGAAGGCAATGGTGCGCTGTGGAGCATGCAGTTCTTCTGGCCGTTCAAGGCCGAGTACGTGATCGCCTGGCGGGATGCGGAGTATGCGCAGACCATCGTGGCGCGCAGCAAGCGCGATTACGTCTGGTACATGGCGCGTACCCCGCAGGTGTCCGATGCCGACTATCAGCAGGCTGTCCAACGCATCGCCGCCATGGGCTATGACGTGTCAAAGCTGCGCCGCGTACCGCAGTCGCAGCGCTGATGCGGTAACGCGGTAACGCGGTAACGCGGTAACGCGGTAACGCGGTAACGCGGTAACGCGGTGATGATGCAACGGGCTTAGCGATGCCGTGGCTGCATCGCCGGCTCTCGCACACGGGCTGCGTCAGGCGTCCTTGTCATCCACGGAAAACTCCCAGCCGTCATTCAGGCCACCCAGGGGCTTGGCCTCCACGGCCAGCTCTTCCTCGAATGCCGAAATCGCCTTGTGCGACGGCACCATGGTCGGATATACCGTCACGTCCATCGGAAACGTGGTGTTTTCCGGATAGTGGCAGCAACGCACCTTTTGCTCGAAGCGCAGCAGCATCACTGAGAACTCCAAGGCCGACTCCTTCGTGGGGAAGACCACGGAGAACGCAATCTCGCGCGGCTTCGACAGGTCCACGCCTTGCTGGGCAATGTGCCAGAGGGTGTCGCCGTTATCGTCGTTGGGATACAGGTCCGGATGTCGTTGCATATGAGCTTCGGTCTTTGGCGGCCGGTGGCCAGGGAAGAGCGCTGGCGCTGATTGTGCGCTCTGATCGCGTGTCGCCAGGATCCAGACCTCGGCTGCTGGAGCCTACCGTCTCCCGGTGTTCGAGGTGCCTGCTCAGGCAATGAACCTGCTACGCAGATGGCCGCACGATGTGCGACCACCTCGGGCAATTCACGGCAGCCAAACCAGATTCATCAGCTGCGGATCCGCAGTGACCTTGACCAGCTTGCCGCTGGGGCCGAACTGCACTTGGTACTCGGAGAAGCTGTCGCGCCAGTAGCGCCACAGCGAGGCGTCCAGATTCGGGTTTTCGCTGCTGATCGGGTAGCCGACGGCCATCAGCACCTGTTCGCGCGTCATGCCGCCAGTGAGCTTGCCGTCATTGATGGCCTGGCGGATCTTAGGCGGGAAGGTGGCCAGCTTGAGCTTGGGGTCGGCGGTGACGACATAGCGGGCGGCGAAGGCGGTGTTGTCCAGGTCGCGGCTGTAATCGTTGCCGATGGACTGCTTTTCGCCGGCGATCTTGAGGTTGACGCGGTTGCGGCCGAAGCCGGTGACGCTGACCGGGGTGCCTACGGGAAGCATGCGCTTGCCGTCTTCGGCGTAGTTGCTGTCGCTGATCCAGCTGCCGTCGGTGCGCAGGTTGCAGCACAAAAAGCCGTCGTACTTGGCGACGTCGGCGGCGCTGGCCAGGTTGGCGGCGGTGAGCAGGCTCAGGGCCAGCAGGGAAGAACGCAAACGCATCGTAAAGACTCCTTTCTCGACGGCCATGGCCGCGCGGCAATGATGGGATCAGGCGCGCCGCCGTTTCCCCAACGGCGCGCAGGCATTGTCGCAGCCCCGGGCGGCTTGGCAAGCACGGGTGACGCGGCCGGCCCGTGGTTGTGTATGCTCGGAGCCGTGGAAACTCTCTCACCCGCCGAGATCGCCGAGCAGATCGCCGAGTTGCGACGCGCCCACCGCGCGTTGGACGAGGAGATCCAGCGCGTGCCCGCCAACATGGACGACGAGCTGCAGATGAAGCGCCTGAAGAAGCGCAAGCTGCATCTCAAGGACTGCATCACACGGCTGGAAATGGAACTGGTGCCTGACGAGCCGGCGTGAGGTTGGTGCGTGCGGCTGCCTGGGTCTGCTTTGCGGTAGTGGATATCAACGTCGCGGTGACAGGCAGTTGAGTCAGTTGGTGATGCAGGCAGGGGTTTGTCGGCATGGCGCCGGCTTGAGCTGAGGCGTGTCGCGTTGGTCGCTTGGTCCACACCCTCACCCCAACCCCGCTGCGCGCCCCGGCCACGTCTTGGGACGCAGGCGCTCCAAGGCACGCGCGTCAGTGGCGCGCAAGCGGTGCCGCTTCGCCCCGAGGGGAGAGGGGCTTGATATGCCGGTCTTGGAGAATTGTCGATCTCTTCGGCCGATCTGAGCAACGGATCCGGGCGCTTGTTCGCGTCAGCGGACGTGCAAGCGCCTCACCGCTTTTGCGCGTCAGGCGCCGACTGTCGTAAGACGACCCGAGCCGCCGTCCTCAGCCTGCGCGCAGCAGGATCTTGCCGCGACGACCCGGTTCGGCGCTTGCCGCTGCCGCCTTGGCTGCATCTTCCAGATCGAATACCGCTTCCACCGGCAGAGCCAGGCTGCCATCGACGGCGGCCTTGAGCAGTTCGCCGATCATGCGGCGCTTGTCCTCGGGCTTGGTGGCGGCCATGACCTTGCTGCCCCAGAAGCCGCGCACGCTGGCCTGCTTGAAGATCACATCGCCGCTGGAAATCTGCAGCGGCTCGCCGGTCATCGAGCCGAACGAGATCAGCTCGCCGCCTTCGGCAAGCAGCCCCATCAGGTCGCCGGCTGCGCTGCCGGCCACCGAGTCGATTGCGCGCACGATCGGCGCCTCGCCGACCAGCGCGCGCACGCTGTCCTGCCAGCCCTCCCGGGCGGTGGAGACCGCGTTGCCAATGCCCAGGGCCTGCAGCTCGTCCACGCCGGCGTCGCGGCGCACCAAGTTGACCACGTTGATACCGCGCGCGGCGGCGAGCATGGCGACAGTCTTGCCGACCGCGCCGTTGGCGGTGTTCTGCACGATCCAGTCGCCTTTTTCGACATGCAGGAACTCGATCAGCATCAGCGCGCTCAGCGGCATGGCGATCAACTGGCAACCGCGGTCGTCGTCCAGCGCGTCGGGCAGCGGCACCACGCCGGACGCGTCGGCCAGGAAAAACTCCGCCCAGCTCTCGTGCACGCCGGCGGCGGCAACGCGCTGGCCGGTCTGCAGGCCCTGGACGCCTTCGCCCAGAGCATCGATCACCCCGGCCGCCTCGCTGCCGCCGATTGCGGGAAGCTCCGGCTTGTAGCCGTAATTGCCACGCACCGTCCACAGGTCGTGGTTGTGGATCGGCGAGCGACGCATGGCGATGCGCACCTGGCCCTTGCCGGGCTGCGGGGTGGGCCGTTGACCGAGTTCGAGCACCTTGGCCGGGTCGCCGAATTGGGTGTGGATGGCTGCGCGCATGGAAATCTCCTGCCGGGCACGCCAGTGATCCAACGCACCCGATCGTGATGAAAGGTGGCGCGATGCTATCGGCACGGCTGCAAGAGGCGGATGAAACGAACGGAACTGTTGTGTGAAGTTGCGCGCGTTGGTGGAGCACGCCTGGTGTGACTCTGGCCTACTACAGCGCCGGGGGTCGCGTGCTGACCGACCCGCATCCGCCCTTCGGGCACCTTCTCCCGGTGGGAGAAGGGGAGGCGTCGTGCGCATCTGCTCTTCCTTGTGGGTGCGCTGCCATTGCCCGCATCACCTGCCGCAAGGAGACGCTGGCGTTTGTAGTGCCGCCTTACTCGGCCGGCGGCAGCACCACATCCGGCTTGACCGCCTCGGGGCTGACCCGCTCGATGGTGTGGCGCAATTCGCGGCCAAGGATGAACTTGGCGTCCTTGGCCCAGGCATCCAGGCGCTCGTCGAACAGCAGCTTGCTGTTCTCGTCCGGCCACACCAAGCGCAGCTCGCGCAGTTTCTGGATGAAGCTGCGGAACAGGGTCTTGTCGAAGAACTCCGGGGCGGCCGGGGCATACAACAGGCTCAGGCGTTGCGCGGCCTGCTGGCACAGGCTTTCCAGTTCGCCGGCACCGAGCACGCCGGGGCCGTTCTTCACCAGCACCGAGATGGCGATGTAATAGCGCTCGAAGGCCTGCTGCAGCGAATGGCCGATCGCACGCAGGCGGAACACCTCGTCGGTCTGCCCGGTGTTGCGGGTAAGGATGCCGCCATCGTCATCGGTGACGTTGAGCAGCAGGCCTTCGCGCACGAACATGTCGATGGTCTGCTCGATACGCTCGGCAAAGCGGTCCTCGCTCCACGGCAGGAACAACTCCGCCTGCAGGAACGGGTACACGGTGCGCCCCAGGCGCAACAGACCGGCACGGCTCATGCGGCGGTTGTTCTGGAAGCAGCACGCCACCCACGAGGAGGCGGTGAACAGGTGCAGCACGTTGTTGCGGAAGTAGCTCAGCAACACCGCAGTGTCGCCGCTGACGCTCAGCACATCGCCCAGCGGATGCGACACGCGCGTGAGCACGTTGATCTCTTCGGCGTGGGTGATGATGCGCGCCGGGGTGTGCGGGGTGACGGTGACACGGTCCGAATACGGCATCTCCGCCAGCAGCTTCTTGCACAGCTCGATCTGCGCGATCAGGTCGGCCTCGCCCATCGCGTGCTTGGGCGTGGACAGCAGCGCCAGCGCCAGCAGGTTGATCGGG
Source organism: Xanthomonas sp. WHRI 6108 (assembly GCF_040202385.2). Taxonomy (NCBI): domain Bacteria; kingdom Pseudomonadati; phylum Pseudomonadota; class Gammaproteobacteria; order Lysobacterales; family Lysobacteraceae; genus Xanthomonas; species Xanthomonas sp. WHRI 6108. The sequence continues at coordinate 4,640,270 of NZ_CP168198.1, forward strand.
TTGACGTCGGCGGCGCAGTTGATGCGGGTCTGGATCTGGGTGGACAGCGTGTCCACCGCCGGTGCCAGCCAGGTGGGCTTTTCGTCGTCGGGCAGCGGTTGGCCGTCCCAGTCGGGCGCGTGTTTGGCCAGCACGTCGTTGAGCGCGATCGGCTCGCCGAAGTTCACCACCACCTGGCCGTAGTTCTGCTTGAGCACCTTGGGGATGGACCACAGCAGGCCCCAGATGGATTCCTTCTCCTTGGGCCGGCCGGTGAGCTCGTCCAGGTAGCTGTTGCCTTCCATCAGCTTTTCGTAGCCGATGTAGACCGGCTGGAACAGCACCGGCTTGCGCGGCTGGCGCAGGTAGGCGCGCAGCGTCATCGCGATCATGCCGCCCTTGGGCTGCAGCAGGCGCCCGGTGCGCGAGCGCCCGCCTTCGACGAAGTATTCGATCGAGTAACCGCCGGCCACCAGCTGGGCGACGTACTCGCTGAGCACCGCCGAATACAGCGCATTGCCCTTGATCGAGCGGCGGATGAAGAACGCGCCGCCCTTGCGCAGCAGCGTGCCGACCACCGGCAGATTGAGGTTGATGCCGGCCACGATGTGCGGCGGCACGATGCCGCGTTCGTACAGCAGGTAGCTCAGCAGCAGGTAATCCATGTGGCTGCGGTGGCTGGGCACGTAGACCACCTCGTGCCCGGGCGCGGCCTGCTTGAGCTTGTCCAGGTGATGCACCAGCACGCCGGCGTAGATGCGGTTCCACACGTGGGTCAGCAGGAAGCTGGCCGAGCGCACCACCGGGCTGGAATAGTCGGCGGCGATCTCCCAGGCGTAGGCATGCGCCTTGCGCCAGGCATCGACCGGCTTGGAGTTGTCGCGCTTGGCCTGGGTGGCGATGGCTTCGCGTACCGAATCGGCGGCCAGCACCTGGTCCACCAGCAGGCGGCGGGTGGACAGGTCCGGCCCGATCACCGCCTCGCGGATGCGGCGGAAATGCGTGCGCAGCACGCGCTGCAGCTTGCGCAGGGTGCGCTCGGGCGGCAGGCCCTCGGCCATGGTCTGGCGCAGCGAGATCGGCGGAGCGAAGCGCACGATGGTGGTGCGGCCGTTGAGCAGCACCGCCAGCAGGCGCCGGAAGCGGCCGACCAGCGCCCAGTTTTCCGAGAACAGCACCGCGAACCAGCCGCTCTGCTTGTCCGGCGCGCGGCCGACGAAGATCGACACCGGCACCAGATGCACGTCCAGGTCGGCGCGCACGCGATGCGCCTGCAGCAGCTTGGCCAACGAATCCGAATGGGTCTTGCCGCCGCGCTGCTCGGGGATCAGCGAATTGCTGCTGCTGCGCCGCGACAGCGCCAGGTAGGCGCGCTTGCGCTGCAGCGGGTCGCCCGGCAGCGGCACCAGTGGCGAGGGCAGCCCGGCCTCGCGGCAGGCCTTGTCCAGGATCAGCGCGCTGGACAGGCCGTAGTCCTCCAGCACGTAAACCACCGGCGTGCCGTCGTCGTAGCGGCTCGGCTGGTCCGGTTCGATGGTCAGGCTCAGCCAGGGGTCGGCCAGGCGGCCGAGCAGGCGCGCCCACCACGGGCGTTTGGCGCTGCGGGCAGCGGCGACGGCGGGCGCGATCGACGGCGCAGCGTCCGGCGGAACCGGAACGGCGGTCGGCAAGGCGGCGGTCGTGGCACCGAGATCGGTGGCGGCAGCGCTGGGCGGGGCGGGCTGGCCGTCCGGGAACGGCAGGGGATTCTGTTCTGGCATCACGGTCATTATCGCCCAGCCGGGCGTTGCCCGGTGGCGGCGGGCGTGGCGGGCGCGGCCGCCGGGGTGTCAGGCCTTGCAGCGGCGTCGGCTGCGGGCGCCGCCGGCGCAGCGCCGAGCAGCGCCTGCACCTCGTCCTGGGTCTGCTGCTGGTACCAGTGGCCGTCGCGCTTGATCAGGCCGATGCTCAGGTCGATGTCGTGCGCGGCCAGCGGATAGCGCAGCCGCACCTGGGCGCGGTCGCCGTCCTGCCTGATCAAGCCGGTGCGCAGCGCATCCAGGCTGCTGTCCAGCGACAGGCCGTAACGCTCCAGCACCTGCTTGGCCGCGGCCCAGAACGGCCCGAGCCGGCGCAGGCTCTCTTCCATCCCCAAGCGCTGCAGATCGGCGTCCGAGCCGATGCCGGTGGCGCGGGCGGCGGTCACCAGGTCGGCGATGCTGGCCTTGGCGCGCGCGCGATCGGCCAGCGGCGCGGTGGCCGCCCAGGCGCTCAGGGCATCGACCAGCTGCACGTAATGGGCGCGTTGCTCGGGCTGGTAGTCGCTGCGGCTGCGCAGGTATTGCACGCCGAACTGGCCCAGCGACTGCGCGGCCTGGCGGATGCCCTGCGACTGGCCGGCCAGCTGTGCATCGAAGGCCTGCTGCAGCTGGCGCTCGGCGCCGGGCGCCGACAAAGTGCCGAGCAGGCTGCCGACCTCGTTGGGCAGCGGTAGCTCGGTCAGCGGCCAACGGCTGGCGCCGCTGCGCCAGGCCGCCTCCAGCTGGGTGTATTGCGCAGGGGTGACCCGGATCCGCGCATAGGCGACCAGGTCGTTGCGCCGCAAGGGCAGGGTCATCGACTGCATCGCTGCGGCTGGCTCGGCGCTGGCGCCCGGCAAGGCGGCGGTCTTGTCAGCGCGCTGGCAGCTGCCCAGGCACAGCGCTGCCAGCAGCACCCACGCGATGGACTGGAACCGGCCGGCGCGGACGGTAGATGGCGACATGCGCACGCTGTTCCCCTGATCGATCGGCGCATCTTGCTGTCTGAACGCACTGGCGGCAAGGCGCGCGACAACCGTGCGCCCGGGTACGGTGCGGAAACGTTAGATTTTCGTAGTTCCATGCATGTTGTCGCCCAGTGTCCGACATTGACTGCCGTTGTCCTTCCCGGACAAACTTGTCCAGGGGATGCCGCCAAGCCCTTGTGCCACCTGCGTTTGGCCCAATGGTGCAGCGCATCATGTAAGCGCTTGCAGTTCCTGCTAGCGTGCGCGCCATCTCGCTCTGAGGTCGCCATCGGTTGGGGCCGATGTCATTCATGTGCATGTGTGACACGAACGTTCTGCGCCAGCGGACCGTGCGACCCTTCCCGGCGTGCGGTGGCAACCGCGTTGTTTTGGAGGTTTTGCCATGAGTCGGCCACGCTCCGAAGGCGGTAGCGTCACCATCAAGGACGTCGCGCGCGAAGCGCAGGTGTCGGTGGCAACGGTCTCGCGCACCATGAATGGGCACCAGCATGTGGCCGAGTCGGTGCGCGAGCGCGTGCTGCAGGTGGCCCGCGCGCTGCATTACATCCCGCACCACGCCGCGCGCAGCCTCAGCAGCCGGCGCACCCACACCATCGGGGTGGTGTTGCCTGACCTGCATGGCGAGTTCTTTTCCGAACTGATCCGCGGCATCGACCAGGTGGCGCGCGAGCAGGGCTACCACCTGCTGGTGTCCAGCTCGCACGGCGACCCGCAGGCGCAGCGCAAGGCGCTGGAACGCCTGCCCGGGCGCGTGGACGGGGTGGTGGTGATGTCGCCCTCGCTGGGCGACTCCGGCGTGCACGAGGACGCCCTGCCCGGCGGCCTGCCGGCAGTGCTGCTCAACTGCGCCGGCACGGCCAGCCAGCGCCCGGTGCTCAACGTGGACAACTACGGCGGCGCGCGGACGATGACCCGGCACCTGCGCGACAGCGGCCACCGCCGCATCGCCTTCATCGCCGGGCCGGCCGACAACTTCGATGCGCATGAGCGTCTGCGCGGCTACCGCGACGAGCTGGCGCTGGATGCCGACGTGCAGCCGTGGGTGCTGCCGGGCAACTTCGACGAAGAGTCCGGCTACCGCGCCGGCCAGACGCTGGCACAGGGCGCGCGCCCGGATGCGGTATTCGCGGCCAACGACATGATGGCGCTGGGCTGCCTGTTCGCGCTCGGCCATGCCGGGCTGAAGGTGCCGCAGGACATCGCGCTGGCCGGCTTCGACGACGTGCCGATGGCGCGCTACGTGCTGCCGGCGCTGACCACCATGCGGGTGGATATCGCCGGGCTGGGCGCGCGGGCATTGCAGTTGTTGCTGGGCCAGCAACTGGTCGATGCGCCCGCCCCGCCCGCCGATGCCGCCCCCCCCGCGTTTTCCGAGATGGTTCCCGAACTGATCGTGCGCGCGTCCAGCGCGCCGCGGGCGGCGCCTCCCACCTGAAACGCGCCACCACGCTTTGCCGAACGTGTGTTGCTTGCAGTCCTTTGCCGTTGTTGCCAGCTGTCCCGCTTGACGCAGTACCGACGCGCCAGCCACTCCGCTGGTTCGCGCTTTACCCCTGGGAGGGGGAAAGTCATGAAGAATTACCGCACCGTCTCCACCCTGCCCGCGCGCAGCCTGTTGTGCTGCGCCCTTGCCGCCTCGTTGCTGGCCAGCACCCCGGCCATGGCCCAGTCCAGCAATGCGACCTTGCGCGGCCAGGTTGCGGCAGCACAGGCCGGCACCACCGTGACCGCGACCAATGTCGCCAGCGGTGCCGTCCGACGCGTGCCCACCGGTGCCGACGGCAGCTACGCGCTGGTCGGCCTGCCCCCGGGCACCTACAAGGTGGATGCCGGCCCCGGCAGCGAGCAGACCGTGACCCTGTCGGTGGCCTCGTCGGTCACCTTGAACCTGGGCGGCAGCGCAGCCGCGGCGCCTGCCGGCGATGCCACCACGCTGGATGCGGTGCAGGTCACCGCCACCACGCTGCAGGAGGTCAAGACCTCCGAAGTGGGCACCAACGTGTCGCTGAAGCAGATCAGCACCGTGCCGCAGCTGACGCGCAACTTCCTGGAGTTCGCCGACACCGTGCCGGGCATGCAGTTCGAGACCAACTCCAACGGCAACAGCCAGATCCGCGGCGGCGCGCAGGGCAGCTCGGCGGTGAACGTTTACATCGACGGCGTCGGCCAGAAGAGCTACCTGTTCGGCGGCGTGTCCGGGCAGGAGCAGAGCGCGGGCAACCCGTTCCCGCAGCTGGCCATCGGCGAGTACAAGGTCATCACCTCCAACTACAAGGCCGAGTTCGACCAGGTCGGTTCGGCAGCGATCGTGGCCTCGACCAAGTCTGGCGGCAATGAGTTCCACGGCGAGATCTTCGGACGCACCAGCAATACCGATTTCCGCGCGCGCCAGCCCGACGAACGCGCCGGCGCACCCAACTCCGATGGCAGCAAGCGCAAGACCCACCAGGACGAATACGGCTTTGCGCTGAGCGGGCCGATCGTGCAGGACAAGGCGCATTTCTTCTTCAGCTACGAAGGCAAGGGCTTCGAGGTCTCGGCCGATCCGGTGGCCGTGCCCGATCGCTTCAGCGCGCTCAGCGACGACCTGCCCGCCGGCGTGCAGAGCCGGCTCGGCTCGGTCACCCGTCCGTTCAACGAAGACCTGTATTTCGGCAAGGTCGACTGGGACATCGGCGAGAACGACCGCCTGGAGCTCACCGGCAAGTACCGCGACGAGGAAAGCCGCGACAGCGTCGGCGGCCAGACCACCGCGATCGCCTCCAAGATCAACCTCAACACCGAAAAGCGCTTCGACCTGCGCTGGCAGCATTACGGCGAGCGCTACGTCAACGAAGCGCGCGTGTCCTATGAGGACGTGCTGTTCAATCCTACCGCCTACACCGTGGGCAGCCAGAGCGTGTACACGCGCGGCATCGCCGAAGACGACGTGCTGCTCAACGACGGCGCCACCAGTGGCCTGGCGATCCAGCGCAAGGGCCAGAAGGGCCCCAGCTTCCAGAACGACCTGACCTTCAACAACCTGGAGTGGCACGGCAACCACGTCATCAAGATGGGCGTGAAGTACAAGGAAGTGGAGCTGACCCAGAGCGAGAACTCTGCGGCCAACCCGTCGTTCTACTACGCGGTGGGCGATGGCACGGGCACCTCGGCCATTCCCTACCAGGTGCGCTTCAACCTGCCGTTCGCCGGTGCCGCGCCGTCGGTGACCACCACCAGCAAGCAGCTGGGCCTGTACATCCAGGACGATTGGGACGTCAACGACAAGCTGCAGTTGAATATCGGCGTGCGCTGGGATGGCGAAAAGATTCCCTCGTACCTGGACAACGTGACCCCGCCGGAAGTGGTGGCGGCCTTGAACGGCCCCGGCACCGATCCGGCCGTGAGCGCCACCTACGCCGAGCAGCTGGCCAAGGGCGGGGTGGACATCAACGACTACATCAGCAACGGCCGCAATCGCAAACAGGACAACAACAACTTCGCACCGCGCCTGGGCTTTTCCTACGACTTCCGTGGCGACGAGTCGCTGGTGCTGTTCGGCGGTGCCGGCCGCAGCTACGACCGCAACCTGTTCGACGTGATGGGCCTGGAGCAGATCAAATCCGCGCTGGCGCAGTACACGATCCGCTTTGCCGGGCCCACCAACTGCATCCCGGCGGCGGGTACCTGCACCGCCTTCGATCCGACCTATGTGAGCAATCCCGACAGCCTGGCCAACCTGGTCGATGCGCGCGTGCGCAACGGCGAAATCGACCTGCTCAACAACGATCTGAAGACGCCGTATGCCGACCAGTATTCGCTGGGCCTGCGCACCCAGCTGGGCGACTGGAACACCTCGGCCACGCTGTCGTACATCCACAGCAAGGACGGTTTCATCTTCACCCTGGGCAACCGCTATGCCAACGGCGATTTCTTCCAGAACGGCAACCAGGCGTTCGGCCAGACACCCCGCGGCTTCGGCAACCTGATCATCGGCAACAACGGCGTGGAGACCAAGACCGGCCAGTTGCTGCTGTCGGCAGACAAGCCCTATACGCAGGAGAGCGGCTGGGGCCTGACCGCGGCCTACACCTTCTCGCGTGCGCGCGGCAATCGCGGCAACGACGATCGCTACGGATTCGATGCGGCCACCATTGCCGACTATCCGTTCCTGGATCTCAATGCGGTGCCGCGCCACCGCCTGGTGCTTACCGGCATCTACGACCTGTTCTGGGGCATCAGCGGCTCGGCCAAGCTGACCCTGGCCACGGTGCCGCCGCGCAACGAGGCGATCTCCTACGACCAGTACGGCGGCCCGAGTTCGGACAACATCCGCGTGGTCTCGGTGGATGCCCCCGGCGGCAAGTTCATCGCCGGCGGCGACATCTTCGGCACCCGCCAGCTGGACCTGTCGTTGTCCAAGGACATGCACATCACCGATGCGGTGACGGTGCAGGTGCGCGGTGATCTGATCAATGCGCTGAACTTCCGCAACTACGATCAGTACAGCATCGACTGGGGCAGTGCCGGCGTATACGACCCGCGCGTGAGCATCAACCAGTACGGCGCGATGTCCACTCCGCCACGGACCTTGTTCATGAGCGCACGCATCATCTGGTAACGGCTGCGTTGGCGGCATCCGGCGTCTCGACGCCGGTACCGTACCCGCTGCCTAAGCTGCATCGGCCCCACGGCAATGGGGAGGGGCCGGCCGCAGGTTTGTTGCATCGTCCCGATTGAGGTGTGTTGCTGCGGCGCGACGCGCGATGCGCGCGATGCCGCAGACGCCACGCTCCGGTTGGCGACCGTTTTTGCTGTGTTTGCCGTCCCTGCTGTTTGTTTGTTGCCCGCTGTACCCGTTCCATCCACACCAAGCACCAACCTCGACGCGCCAGTCACTTCACTGGTTCGCGCTTTACCCCTGGGAGGGGGAAAGTCATGAAGACTCACCGCACCGTCTCCACCCTGCCGGCACGTAGCCTGTTGTGCTGCGCCCTGGCTGCCTCGTTGTTCGCCACCACCCCGGCCATGGCCCAGTCCAGCAACGCCACGTTGCGCGGACAGGTCGCTTCCGCACAGAGCGGCAGCGAGGTCGTCGTCACCAACCTTGCCACTGGCTCGGTGCGACGCGCACCGGTCAATGCCAACGGCAACTACACCATCGTCGGTCTGCAGCCGGGCACCTACAAGGTCGAATCCAATGGCGCCAGCCGCACGGTGACCCTGTCGGTGGCCTCCAGCGCCACCGTCGATCTCGGCACCGAGGCGGCCGCGGCGCCCGCCGGCGACGCGACCACACTGGACACGGTGACGGTCAGCGCGCCGATGATTCGCGACGTCAAGACCTCCGAGGTGGGCAACACCATTTCGGCGCGACAGATCCAGCAATTGCCGCAGGCCACGCGCAACTTCCTCGAGTTCGCCGACACCGTGCCGGGCATGGTGTTTCAGGTGGATGGCAACGGCAACACCAAGCTGCGCGGTGGCGCCTCCAATGCCAGCGCCGGCAATCTGTATATCGACGGCGTCGGCCAGAAGAGCTACGTGCGCAGCGGCGGCGTTGCCGGCCAGAGCGACACCCAGGGCAACCCGTTCCCGCAGCTGGCGATCGGCGAATACAAGGTCATCACCTCCAACTACAAGGCCGAATACGGCCAGATCAGTGGCGCGGCGATCACCGCGGCCACCAAGTCCGGCACCAACGAATTCCACGGTGAAGCCTTCTATCGCTACACCGACCAGGATCTGCGCGACAAGCGGCCCGACGAGGAAGCCAACGGCAAGATCGATTCGCAGACCAAGGAATACGGGTTTGCGTTGGGTGGGCCGATCATCCAGGACCGCATGCATTTCTTCGTTGCCTACGAAGGCAAGGAGAACGTCGCACCCAAGAGCGTGCAACCGAGCGCAGAGGCAGCCGCGTTCCTCAACCAGCTGCCTTCCGATCTGGCCAGCCAGTACGGCCCGGCCAACATGCCGTTCGAAGAAGACCTGTTCTTCGGCAAGATCGATTTCGAACCCACCGATCGCGATCGCATCGAGCTGAGCACGATCTATCGCGACGAGACCCAGACCGCCAACGTGGGCGGCACCAACACGCTCGCGCAAGCCACCGACAAGATCAACAAGGACAAGCGCACCAACCTGCGTTGGCAGCACAGTGCAGACAACTGGTTCAACGAGGTCATCGTCGGCACCGAAAACTCGGAGAACAACCCGACCCCGCGCACGCTGGGCAACGGCATCGTCTACACATATTTCCAGCCGCGTGCCGGCTCCACCGATATCGATGAGCGCACCTTCCTGACCACCGGTTCGGCCGGCGGCAGGAATGCGCAGCGCAAGAGCCAGAAGGGCTGGTTCCTGCAGAACGACCTGACCTTCACCAGCTTCCAGTGGCACGGCGAACACACCATCAAGATGGGTGTGAACTACAAGGACATCGAGCTGACCTCGCAGGACGCGGCCGCGCTGAATCCGCAGTTCAGCTACCGCGTCAACGGCGGCAGCGTGGAATCCACGCCGTATCGCGTCGACTTCATTGCGCCCTACACCACGCCCGGCCAGCGGGCGACGGTGGTATCGCCGTCCAAGCAGTACGGCATCTATCTGCAGGACGATTGGGCCGCCACCGACAAGCTGATGATCAACATCGGCGTGCGCTGGGATTACGAGGACACACCGGCCTACACCGACTTCGTGACCTCGCAGGCCTTCGTCGACGCGCTGTACGCCAACGATGCGGAAAACCCCGGTCAACCATGGGCCAACCGTCTGCTACCCAGCGGCATCAACGTGGCCGATTACATCAGCACCGGCAACAACCGCAAGAACTTCAAGGATGCCTGGGCTCCGCGCTTCGGTTTCTCCTACGACTTCTTCGGTGACGAGGCCGCCATCCTGCACGGCGGTGCCGCGCGTTCGTACGACCGCAACCTGTTCGAGCAGCTGGCCCTGGAAACCAGCAAGGCGGCGTTGTCGCCGGTCGCGGTGTATTTCGAAAACCCGGCAACCCAGCAGTGCTATCGCGCAGACCGCACGTGCGTTGCGTTCGACCCGCGTTACCTCAACGGCATCGATCAGCTCAACACCATTCCCGGTGTCGCTGGCAGCGCCGAGTTGTTCATGTTCAACAACAAGCTCAAGACGCCGTACAGCGACCAGTACAGCATCGGCATCACCAACCAGGTGGGCGACTGGCTGACCGATGTGACGTTCCAGCGCATCCTGAGCTACGACGGCTTCGCGATGGGCCTGATCAACCGCTATCCGGATGGCTCCTACTTCCAGAACGGCAACGTGCCGTGGGGCGAGCCGGTGCCGGGTTACCAGAACACTATTCTGGGCAGCAACGGCCTGGAGCAGCGCAACAGCCAGGTCCTGCTGTCGGCCGACAAGCCGTACACCAAGGAATCCGGTTGGGGCCTGACCCTGTCCTACACCCACACCAGCGCGCGCCAGAACCGCAACATTGATGAGCCGTACGGTTTCGACAAGGCGACCATCCGCGGCTATCCGTTCGTGAAGTCCGATGCCGTGGCCGCACATCGCTTTGTCGCTTCCGGTTCGATCGATGGTCCGTGGGGCGTCACCTTCGGTGCCAAGCTGGTGCTGGCAACGCCCGAGCCGATCAACACGATCGCCTGCTTCGGCTTCACCGATCCCGATGGCGCGACCTGCCAGCAGGTCGGTGTCACCCCGCCGGGCAGCGGCAAGTTCCTGGTCGGTGGCGATATCTGGGGCTACCGCACGGTGGACTTCCAGGCCACCAAGGAGTTCACCGTGGTCGGGGACTTCAAGCTCAACGCGCGCGTGAACCTGCTCAACGCCTTCAACTTCAAGAACTACAGCGCGTACGCCTACAACGGCTTCGGCAGCAACGGGCAGTTCGATCCGGACATCGCCATCAACACCAGCGGCGAAATCAACTACGTGCCACGCAGTGTCGTGCTGGAAATCGGCGCCAAGTTCTGATTGGCCCCATCGCCACACGCGCCGACATGGGCGTGTGGTAGTTCGAACGGGGCCGGCTGGCCCCGTTCGTTTGTCCGTCCGCCATCTTTGCCCAGGAACACACAGGCATGATCCCCGCTCCCCTCCGCAACATCGTCATCGTCGGCGGTGGCACCGCTGGCTGGATGGCCGCCGCGGCGTTCGCGCGCGTGCTTGGCCCCGGCTTCAAGGTGCAGCTGATCGAATCCGAACAGCTCGGCACCGTCGGCGTCGGCGAGGCCACCGTGCCGCACATCAAGGCCTTCAATAACCTGCTCGGCATCGACGAAGCCGAGTTCGTCCGCCAGACCCAGGGCAGCTTCAAGCTTGGCATCGAGTTCGTCGACTGGCAGCGGCCCGGCACGTCGTACATCCATGGCTTCGGCACCCAGATTGGGCACCCGCTCGGGCTGCTGCCGTTCCACCAGTACTGGATCAAGCAGCACGCGCGCGGCAAGGCGCAGCCGCTGGGTGCCTATACGCTCAACACCGTGGCCGCGGTGCGCGGCAAGTTCATGACCTCGGCCGGCGATGTGCCGGCCAATTCGCCGCTGGCCAATATCGCCTACGCGTATCACTTCGATGCCACGCAGTACGCGCGCTTCTTGCGCACTTACGCCGAACAGCGCGGCGTCACCCGTATCGAAGGCCTGGTCGAGCAGGTGCAGCTGCATGCGGACAGCGGCCACGTGCAATCGCTGCAGCTGGCCTCCGGGCAGGTCGTCAGCGGCGACCTGTTCATCGACTGCTCCGGCTTCCGTGGGCTGTTGATCGAAGAAGCGCTGCACACCGGCTACCACGACTTCACCCATTGGCTACCCTGCGACCGTGCCCTGGCGGTGCCGAGCGAAAACGTCGGCCCGCCCACGCCGTATACGCGCTCCACCGCGCGCGCGGCCGGCTGGCAGTGGCGCATCCCGCTGCAGCACCGCACCGGCAACGGCTATGTGTACTCCAGCGCGCACATCAGCGACGACGAAGCCGCCGCCACGCTGCTCGCCAACCTGGACGGCAAGCCGCTGGCCGACCCGCGCCCGCTGCGCTTCACCACCGGCCGGCGCAAGCAGTTCTGGAACCGCAATGTGGTGGCGCTGGGCCTGGCCAGCGGCTTCCTGGAACCGCTGGAATCGACCAGCATCCATCTGATCCAGGCCGGCATTTCCCGGCTGCTGGAGCTGTTTCCACGCGAGGGCATCAGCCCGGTGCTGGTGCAGCGCTACAACGACCGGCTGGCATTCGAGTTCGACCGCATCCGCGATTTCCTGGTGCTGCACTACCACGCCACCGAGCGCGACGACAGCGCGTTCTGGCGCCACTGCCGCACGATGCCGATCACCCCGGAACTGCAGACCACGCTGGACCTGTTCCGCGACAGCGGGCGCTTCTACCGCAATGCCGAGGAGATGTTCGCCGAGATCAGCTGGGTGCAGGTGATGGTCGGCCAGGGCATCCTGCCGCAGGGCTACCACCCGCTGGTGGACCAGGTACCCGATCACGACGCCGAACGCTTCCTGGCCAGCGTGGCGCAGACCATCGGCCACTGCGTGGACGTCATGCCGACCCACCAGCAGTTCATCGATCGCTACTGCAAGGCAGCGGCGCCGCGTTGAGCGACGGCACCGCCGACGCAGTCGCTGCAAGCACCGATCGGCAGGCAAAAAAAAGGACCGGGCACAAGGCCCGATCCCTTCGAAAACCGGGACAAGCCCGGTGGACAATGAGTGGCACAGCTTCCGACTGACATCGGACGAGGGGCATCGTACGCAGGCTTTAACGTTAAAGCAACACTTTAATAATATCTGCGTAACTCATTGATTAGTCAGAAGCAGCGACCACTGCGGTCTCGTGAAACAAGGTCGGGAAGTTGCGTGCGAACTCTTCGCTGCACTGAGCAACGTAGTCAGCACCCACCTGCTTCACCTTGGCGTAGTCCGCCGCTTGCCAGTCGGCCAGTGACAACTCAATGGGTGCGGGATTGCAGCGTTGTGTGACCGTTGCCTGGCGCTGGCCGTCGCGGTCCGGAGCGCGCGCTTCCATATCCAATGAAAGGTGCAATTGGTAGGGCGTCTGCGAATCCGACAACGAAGTGTAGATCAATGCCCATGTGGCGGGACGGATCACAAACTGCGCGGGCGGCGTGGCCGCAGGATGCGCCAGCGCATAACTACGCAGTTGTTCTTCCAGCGCGTGCGGGAGTTCCTTGATTGAAGGATCTACCAGATCCTCATTCGGGTCACCGAGCAGATCCTCCTTCTTAAATGCCGTAATGTTTCCGCCGGTGCTCATCGCCCCGAAGATTCCCTGCATGACTTTCAGGCTGGTTGCCTTTGCGGTGTGCGAGCGATGCACGACACGCAACCCGGTGGTCTTGCGATAGATATCTTTCGACGCGACCACGGTCAATGGTGGCTGGATCGGCTCGGCGACGATCGCCTTGGGTTTTGGAGCCGTTGCGCAGGCGCTGAGCAGTGCGGCGCCCAGGCCAATGGAGATTAAACGGACATGTGCCATGGCAATCATTCCTTTGAGGTGGCGGGGCAGCTGGGTAACGCGGCGGCAATGGCGCGGCGTTCGGTCGTACCGTCGTTACGCTTTGTCAGGGCATACACATCGAGCCGGCAGCGGCCCGCACCGAAATCCACGTGCGCCTCGTAATCGATACCCGATTCCGGCACGAAACTCCGCGTGGTTGCGCAAGTCGGCCCGTGACCGATCGGGGCATTGCAGACCATTCGATAGCCTGGCGGCGCTTTGGGACACGTCTGACTGGCTACAGCACCGGCACTGAAACCCACCACCATGGGTTCACCTGCCCGCACAGCCAATTCCAAGGGATGTTTGGGTGTATCGCTCAAGCGCGGCATGCCCAGATCCTGCCCACCGAACACCAGCGCGCGAGCAGCTCTGCCAAATCCCGGCACGTTGGCACGGTCGCACGTGGTCCCAGGGTAGATGACGGTATTACCGTCATCGCCGACGATGCGCAGACGCGTTCGTTGACCGTCGGTGGGTTCGTTGTAGCGGAACAACTCAGGCACGTTGGCGACGAGAGAACAGGCGCCAAGGCCAATACAAAGCACCACCGCAGTTAGCGGCCGAAAAAGATCACGCATGACACTGCTATCCGAAACCGGTGTCCCATATCGGCAGCGACCGGCAGCGCGAGACGCTGCGGTAGTACCGTCCTTGGGCGATATGGCGCAAACATCGCGCACATGCGCATCCTTGCAGACGATGGTCACCGTCTAGGTCGCCTGCCGATAAAGAATTACGTTTTCACGTAATCCTCACCAGCAGGCAATACCCCACCCCAGGTGGGTGATTTCCCTACCTGAGTTGACTGGCTATCGCATTTCGCATCTTGCGAGGTCGCAAGAAACCGCAGCCGCCTTACTCGTGACGTTGCCCCAATGCAGTACGAATCTCGGCCTGGATCGCATTCGCCGCAGCGGCCGGATCGGCAGCCAGGCGGATCGGCCGGCCAACCACGATGGCATCGGCGCCGTCGTGGAAGGCCTGCGCCACACCCACGGTGCGTTGCTGGTCGTCGCCGACCGGGCCGCGGGGGCGGATGCCGGGGCAGACGATCGAAAACCCTGCGCCGGTGGCGCTGCGGATCGGGCCGGCCTCCTGGCCGGAGGCGATCACCCCGTCGATGCCGGCGGCCTGCGCGGCCAGCGCGCGCTCCACCACCACCTCCACCGGTTCGCGGTCGATGCCCATCGCCGCCAGGTCCGGCCGGCCCATCGAGGTCAGCACGGTCACCGCCAGCAGGCGCATGTCGCCGTGGTTGGCCTCGGCGGCGGCCTGCAGCATGCCGGCGTGCCAGCCGTGCACGGTGCAATAGCTCACCGGCCACTGCGCCAGGCGGCGGATGGTGCCGGCCACGGTGGCCGGGATGTCGAAGAACTTCAGGTCCACGAACACGCGCTTGTCGCGCCTGGCCAGGGCGTCGAGTACCTGGAAATACTCGCCGGAGGCCAGCAGTTCCATGCCGATCTTGTAGAAGGACACCGACTCGCCCAGGCGGTCGACCCAGGCGATCGCCTCGTCGTGGCCGGGCACATCCAGCGCAAAGATCAACCGCTCATGCGCGGCCAGCGGCAACGGGGCGCGGCTCATCGGGCCACCTCCAGCGCGGCGCGCTTGGCATCGTGGCGCTGCTGCCAGGGCTGGGCGTAATCGTTGTTGAACTGCGCCGGCTCCCAGCCGCCGTAGCTGGGGTTGGGCAGCATCCACCAGCGCTCGCCAAACCAGTCGTGGTACTGCTGCAGCAGCGCGCCACGCGCCTGGCCGGTGTTGGCGGTGACCTGCACGAAGTCGCCCAACTGGTCGCCGAACTGCATCAGCACGCGGTACTTCTGGCCGGCCAACTGGCGCCGGCAGTTCTTCTCGCTGCCGTTCTGCTCGCAGCCCTGGACCACGGTGCCAAGGCCCAGAAACACGCTGTCATCGGCCACCGGCAGCCCGACGCTGCGCAGGTTGGCCAGCGTGGCGTCCTTGAGGTGCACGGCGCGGTTGGAGATGTAGACCAGGGTGATGCCGCGGGCGTTGGCGGCCTTGGCGAAATCCACCACGCCCGGGATCGCGGTGGCCTTCTTCTCCGCCACCCACTGGTCCCAACTCAGCTCGTCGTATTCCTTGCCGTCGCGCAGCAGGCGCGCCTGGTACGGCGAGTTGTCCAGCACCGTCTCGTCTACGTCCAGCACCACCGCCGGCTTCAGCCCGGTGGCGGCATTGCCGCGTTCCTCGGGCACCAGCGCGTCCCAGATGGGCTGCTTCAGCGCCGCGTCCAGCTTATCGGCAGCGGCGCGGTAGGTCTGCTCGGCCACGGCGCGGTATTCCTCCGAGCGCTGCATCCACAACACTGCGTTGAGGTTGTCGTCGCCGGCCGGCACGGTGGCGGCTGCGGGCGGCGTGGCGGTCTTGGCTGCGGCGGCGCCGGCGGCCGCATTGGCGGACACGGCGGCGTCCTGCGCGCGCTGCGCGAGCTCCTTGTCGCCGGGTTTGCAGGCGCTCAGGGCCAGCGCAGTGCAGGCGAGCAGGGACAACGGTGCGTAAAGCGAGGGGCGCATGGCATCCACCAGGACAGGAGCGGCAATGAAGACCGCGATTTTAACGGGTTCGCGCCGCCCCGCCCGCTCCGGCCGACAGCAGTGCTGCGGGCAGCGGCACGTGCGCACGCACGGCGACGTGGTCACCGTGGGATTTGCTGGCGTTGCACGCGTGCCTCATGCGCCTGCGACGACTGACGGCCGCTTCGATCCCGTTGCCGCTCTGGCTGCCCTGCACGGGATCGCGGTCTGAAGAACGCCGATGCAGGATCGGCATATGCTTGTGAGCTGATTGCCCCGGAGTCGCCCCCATGACAGATGCACCTTCCCCGCCCGTCCTCGATACCGCCCAGGCCCGCGTGCTTGGCTGCCTGATCGAAAAAGAGGCGACCACGCCGGATGCGTATCCGCTCACGGTCAATGCCGCGCAGGTGGCCGCCAACCAGAAGACCGCACGCGAGCCGGTGCTGAACCTGCAGACCGGCGTGGTGCATCACGCCCTGCGTCAACTCGAAACCCTGGGGCTGGTCCGCCAGCAGTTCTCCTCGCGCGCCGAGCGTTACGAGCACCGGCTGGGCAGCGTGCTGGACGTGACCCGCCAGCAGGTGGCCCTGATCGGCCTGCTGCTGCTGCGCGGCCCGCAGACGCTGGGCGAGCTGTTCGCGCGCAGCGAGCGGCTGGCGCGCTTCAACGATGCCGACGACGTGCGCCACCATCTGGACCGGCTGATCCAGCGCGGCCTGGCGGTGCAACTGCCGCGTGCCAGCGGCCAGCGCGAGGACCGCTATGCGCATCTGCTCAGCGGCGAGCTGGACGTAGAGGCGTTGCAGGCCGCGGCGGCACGCGCTGCGCCAGGCCCTCGCAGCAGTGCCGACAGCAGCGAGCTTGAAGCGCGCGTACAAACGCTGGAAGCCACCGTCGCCGAGCTGCAGGATGCACTGGCCGCCGTGCAGGCGCGCCTGGAGGCGGCTGGCGCCTAGGGCGACGGTTCGCTCCTGGAGATGCCCGCTTCACATCGACGCCTGCGCGGAGCGCAAAGCACGCAACGACCAGCCAGACCGCCAGATGACGCGCTTGCCGCGCAGTGACGGCGCAGCCTGCGGCCGGCCCGCTTACGTCGGCGTATCCACCTCGTCCCAGTCGGCGTCTTCGAAGTGCAGCAGCCAGTTGAGGGTGTAGTGACGCTCGTAGACCACGCCCGGCACGATGCCGGCCGGTGGCGGTTGCTCGCTCTGGCCGGCCTGGCGCACCGCCCAATGCAGGCGCAAGTGCCGGTCCAGCGCATCCAGCAGCTCGGGCACCGGCCGTAGCGTCAGCAACGGCCGCGTCGCGGCCTCAGCATGCTCCAGCGCGCGCTGGGCAGCCAGGGGCACATCGCACAGGCTGGTCGGCTCCGGCAGCGCCTCGGCCAGCCCCAGGGCCCACTGCAGCACGGCCAGGCTCTCGTAGCGCCATCCGAAGTTGGCGAGCTGCTGCGGCTCCGGCGCAGGCTGGGCAAAAAAGGCGCGCTCCTGCGGCGACAGTGCCACCGCCACGCCGGGCAGGCGGGCGTCCATCTCTTCCAACCCGGGTGGCGTATCGCCGGCGGCCAGCATCTCCGCGCGCAAGGCCACCGCAAACAATGCCAGCATGCGCTGCGTCACCGCCGCCACATCGCGCACCCGCGCTTCGGCCTCGCCAGGCACCGGCGGCAGGCTGGGTGGCACGCGGATGCCTTGCGCGGTCAGCTGCGCGAGTTGCTGCGCACGCCGCTGCAAGGCATCCGGCGGATACGGCACCTGCGCCTGGTCATCGAGCGCGGGCTCGCCCTGGCTGATCAGCACACGCCCCTGCGGGTCGCGCACGCTGCCATCGGCCAGGAAACACACCGCGTTGGCCTGCTCGGCCCACTGCGCCAATTCCCCGAAAGCCGCATCGTCGACCTCGAAGGTGAAGTGCTGGCGCACCCGCTGCACATGCCGCATCAGGTGATAGCGCGGCTGGGTCATCTGGCCGTCGCCGGCCTGACTTACGTAGCCGACGAAGCCATGCAGATGCGTTGCCAATTCCGGATCGGCTTGGTCGCGGTGTTGCACGGCGGCGCGCGGCAGGAAATCCGGCCACAACGGCTCGCGCAGCGTGGAATAGGCGTTGACCAGCAATGGCATGCAAGTGTCCTTGTTGGGGCGACGGACACAACGACGGCGCTTATCGCCAGGCAGGTGCGGTGCGGAGTCGCTGCGCCGCTCGTCCACCGAAGTGCCTGCGCGCCGTGCCCGCCCCGCTGACGACTGTTTGCTGCGTTGTGTCGGCCGCGTTCAGCGGTAAGAGTCGCCGCCAGGGTGCCGCAGGCCTGCCCGGCTGTCCATGTCGGCCGGAGCGAGCGCGATCGTGTAATACAGCACCGGGTGGTCCTCCTGGCTCAACACGCGCAGGCCTTGCCGCTGCAACCCAAGTTTTTCCAGCGCGCGAATCGAATCGGCATTGTCCGGCGACACGATCGCGCACAGCTGCGGCAACCCCAGCACATCGCGCGCATGGTCCAGCACCGCGCGCCCGGCCTCGCTGACATAGCCCTTGCCGCGATGCTCGGGCAGCAATGCAAAGCCGATATGCGGCACCGGCAAGGTATCGCGGCACAACAACCCCAATGTGCCGGCAAACGCCCCTTCGGCGCGCGTCTCCACCGCCCAGTGCGCAAAGCCGTATTTTTCCCGGTGCGCCTGCGCCCACTCACGCAGATGATCACGCGCCTGCTCGCGGGTGCGCACACCGCGGTCGTTGATGCCGGCGATGAAACCGGGGTCGTTGACCAGCGTCAGCACTGCGTCGGCATCGCGCTCGGGATCCAATGTCCGCAGGCGCAAACGCGGGGTTTCGATCACGACAGTCACGGCGCACTCCGGCATCAGGGCAAACCAGACTGCCGTGCAGGCGTGTCGCTGGCAAGCCTGCGCGGTACGCAACAACCGCTAGTCGAACAACGCCTGGATCGCCGCCAAGCCCGCGCTGGCGCGCTCTTTCTTGCGCTCGGCATCGGCCACCGGGTCGGCGCCATCGCGCTGCAATTCTTCGGCCGGGATCTCGTCGAAGAAGCGGCTGGGCTTGAGCCGCACATGCTCGCCGAACTTGCGCGTCAATTTGCTGTAGCTCATCCACAGCTGTTCCTTGGCGCGGGTGATGCCCACATACAGCAGCCGGCGCTCTTCCTGCAGGTTGCCTTCTTCCAGGCTCACTTCATGCGGCAGCACGCCGTCCTCGCAGCCGACGATGAACACATAACGGAATTCCAGGCCCTTGGACGCGTGCATGGTCATCATGCGTACCTGGTTGCCGCCATCGTCCTTGTCGTTGCGCGACAACAGCGCCAGCTGCGCGGCCAGATCGCTGGCACTTGCACCACGCGGGCCGCCTTCGAACCACTCGGCCAGCTCGTCCAGATTGCGCTTGCGCCGCTGGAAGCCGGTTTCGTCCTTGGACTGGTTGCGCAGGTCGTTGAGCAGGCCGGATTTGTCGGCCAGCATGCGCACCAGTTCCCCCGCCGGCAGCCTGGCCGAATGCTCGCGCATATCGCGCAGGATGTCGGTGAACGCACTCAGGCCATTGGCCGCACGCGCCGGCAGGTGCTGCAGCGCGCCCATCGACTCGGCCGCGCGCGACATCGGCACCGACTTCGCACTGGCAAGCTCGGCCAGCCGCGCCAGCGAGGTCGCACCGACCTCGCGCTTGGGCGACTGCACCGCGCGCAAAAACGCCGCGTCATCTTCGGGGTTGACGATCAGCCGCAACCACGACAGCACGTCCTTGACTTCCTGCCGCTCCAGAAACGCAGTGCCGCCGGTCAGGTGATACGGCACGCGCAGCAGCTGCAGCGCCTTTTCCAGCGGCCGCGATTGGAAATTGCCGCGAAACAGGATGCAGAAATCGCTCCACGGCACCTGCTTGGCGGTACCCAGGAACGAGATCTCGGCAGCGACCTTTTCCGCTTCGTGCTCGCTATCGCGGCATTCCCACACGCGGATGCGCTCGCCGTCGGCCTGATCGCTCCACAGGGTCTTCAAGTGCTCGTGCGGGTTGTGCGCGATCAAGGCATTGGCTGCACGCAGCACGCGGTTGGAGCAGCGGTAATTCTGTTCCAGCTTGATGATTTCCAGCGCCGGATAATCGCGCCCCATCTGCTGCAGGTTTTCCGGATTGGCGCCACGCCAGGCGTAGATGCTCTGATCGTCGTCGCCCACGCAGGTGAAGTTGCCGCGCGGCCCGGCCAGCATTTTCAACAGCCGGTACTGCGCATCGTTGGTGTCCTGGCACTCGTCCACCAGCAGGTAGCCGATGCGCTCGCGCCAGCCCATCACGATCTCTTCGTTGGCCTCCAGGATCTGCACCGGCAGGCGGATCAAGTCGTCGAAGTCCACCGCGTTGAAGGTGGTCAGCCGCGCCTGGTAGCGCTCGTACAGGCTGGCGGCTTCCTTTTCGCGGTTGCTGCGTGCCGCCGCCATCGCCTGTTCGGGCGACAGGCCGGCGTTCTTGGCGCGCGAGATCAGGTTCTTGGCATCTTCGATCGCATCGGGCTTGGCGCCGTGCATCAGGTCCTTGATCTGGGCGGCGGCATCGTCGGAATCGAAGATCGAAAAGCCGCGCTTCAAGCCGGCAGCGGCGTGCTCGATCTGCAGGAACTTCAGCCCCAGCGCGTGGAAGGTACAGATGGTCAGGCCATCGGCGCCATCGCCACGGATGCGCTTGGCCACACGCTCGCGCATTTCCTTGGCCGACTTGTTGGTGAAGGTGATCGCGGCGATGCGCTTGGCCGGATAGCGGCCGGTGGCGATCAGGTGCGCGATCTTCTCCACGATCACGCGCGTCTTGCCGCTGCCGGCACCGGCCAGCACCAACAAGGGACCTTCGCAGTGCAGCACTGCGGCGCTTTGCGGGGGATTGAGACCGTGCATAGAGGCTTCCAACAGAGCAGGCCATTGTACCGGCGCCGCGCCGGGCAGGCCTGCGCCACCGGTTCATGCAGATGGCCGTCACCGCCGGCCGCCCGGCCCGGTAAAATCCACCGATGGCCAAGCTCTACTTCTACTATTCGGCAATGAATGCCGGCAAGACCACCACCTTGCTGCAGTCGGCGCACAACTACCGCGAACGCGGCATGCGCACCTTGATCCTCACGCCCAAGCTCGATCACCGCGCCGGCAGCGGCGTGGTGGCCTCGCGGATCGGCCTGCGCGCGGACGGGCGCACCTTCGATCGCGGCACCGAGTTGCAGCAACTGATCGAACGCGACATCCAGGCCGAAGGCGCGCTGCATTGCGTGCTGGTGGACGAGGCGCAGTTCCTCAACCGTGGCCAGGTCTGGCAGTTGAGCGAGGTGGTCGACCGCCTGCGCATTCCGGTGCTGTGCTACGGCCTACGGACCGACTTCCGCGGCGAGCTGTTCGAGGGCAGCCAGTTCCTGCTGGCCTGGGCCGACGAGCTGGAGGAGATCAAGACCATCTGCCATAGCGGCAGCAAGGCCACCATGACCGTGCGCGTGGATGCACAAGGCCACGCGGTGCAGGACGGCCCGCAGGTGGAGATCGGCGGCAACGAGCGCTACGTGTCGGTCAGCCGCGCCGAGTTCAAGAAGATCATGCGTGGCGAAGGCCGCATCGACCCGCTGCAGATCGCACTGCCGCTACCGCCAGCGGGCTCGTCGGACAGGGAAACCGGCACGGGGACGGGCTGAAGAATTCAGCCGAAACGCTGTCGACGCATTGCCCCGGTATGCACGTGTGATGCGCCGCTAAACCCCTGCAGGCATTCGATCGCCGCTGTATTTCCGCTACATATCAACAGGCGTATCGTTGCGGTGCCGTTGCAGCGATCCACGCGCAACCAGGCGCAACCGCAGTCCTGTAAACTGGCGACCATCCACTTGTCGGGAGGCAATTCATGGGTCCGCTTCCTCCCGAGTTACGCGCAGATATCGCGCGTGTTGGCCGGCTATCGTCGGTCCCGGATGTCCTGACCATTCTCACCCGTCTGACCGGCATGGGGTTCGCGGCTGTTGCGCGCGTGACCGATACGCGCTGGATCACCTGCCAGGTCCGCGACGAGCTGTCGTTCGGCCTGGCGCCCGGCGACGAGCTGCCCCTGGTCACCACCTTCTGCGACAGCGTGCGCACCCAGGGCAACGCGTTGTGGTTCGGCCATGCCTCCGAGCACCCGGTCTTCCGCGACCACCCCACGCCGCGGCTGTACGGCTTCGAAAGCTATGTCTCGGTGCCGATCAAGTTCGACGACGGCAGCGTGTTCGGTACCTTGTGCGCGCTGGACCCGTTGCCGCGCGTCATGGACGCGCCGATGGTGGAAAAGGTCGAGCTGCTAGCGCAACTGCTGGCAGCGCAGATCCAGGCCGAACAACGCGCCGAAGAGAGCGCGCAGGAATCGCGGCGCGCACGCAGCGAACTGGGGCGTATCGGCGCCTCCGCGCGCCTGCGCGAAGAGTTCATCGGCATCCTTGGCCACGATCTGCGCAACCCGCTGCAGTCCATGCATGCGGTGGTGGACATGCTGGCAATCGACCCGCTCAACCAGCGCCAGGGCGGCGCGATCCGGTCGATGCAGCGCAGCCTGCGGCGCATGGAAGAACTGATCGACTTCGCCAACGATTTCGCGCGCGGCATCGAACGCGACTGGCTGCAGCTGGACTACGGCAACGGCAGCGATCTGCTCGATGCCTTGTCGCAGGTCGTCGACGAAACCCGCGCCGCGTATCCGAACCAGGTGCTGTCCACGCATGTGGCCATCGACGAGCCGGTGCATGGCGACGCGGTGCGCCTGGCGCAGATGTTCGGCAGCCTGATGATCAACGCCGTGGTGCAGGGGCAACAGAGTTCGCTGATCAAGGCGGTCGCGGTCACCGAGCAGGGCCGCCTGCGCATCGAGGTCTGCAATCTGGACGGGATCGATCCGCGCCGGCTCGACGTGCTGCAGGCCTCCACCCACGTGCACACCGGTGGACGCGCCTTGCCCGAAGTGGATCTGGGCCTGCACATGGCCGCCCAGATCGCCCGGGCCCATCAAGGCGAACTGCGCATTCTCAGCGGCAAGGACGGCACCTGCTTCCGGGTGGACCTGGCCTGCGTGCGCCCGCGTGCGCGCATGCAGTTGGTCAACAGCTCGACGTCGGCCTGAGTCCGCGGCGCCTGGGCGCCGCATCCGCGACTGTGCGGCTGTAACGCAGCTGCGCTCGCCATTCGAAATCGGCGGCCTGTCGTCACTGCGCCATCCGCACCTGCCTGACAGTCGCCCACCTTATCGGTCGCGCGACGTCCCTGTGCGCTAGTAGACCTTGCGCTCGCTCGCCGGCGGCGGCGTCCACTGGTACAGCCAGGTTTCGGTCAGCGGCTTGCCGTTGGCGCGCAGGAACAGGCGGATATCGATCTGCCGGGTGCTGTCATCCGGCGGCACCAGGTCGAACATCGCCCGGTAGCCCTTGAGCTCATGCAGCGGACGCGCCGACACGATCTCGGTGCTGCCACGCGACACCTGGAGGATGGCCTCGACCTTGGCTTTCGGGTCCTTGACCAACGCAGCCAGTTCGCCCCCGGCAAAATCCACCGCAAACCGCCACGAGAAATGGCTGCGCTTCTGCCCGACGATGCCGCCCAGGCCGGTGCGCGTGGCCACGCAGTGCGCCAGCGGCGAGCTGGCCGGCGGATGCGCACCCCAATACAACCGGTACCCCATCAGCAACTCTTGCCCCGGCTGCGGTTTGTCCTGCGGATTCCAGAACGCCACGATGTTGTCGAAGGTCTCGTCCACGGTCGGAATCTCGACCAGTTGCACCGAGCCCTTGCCCCAGCCGTTCTTGGGTTCAACCCACAGGCAGGGGCGCTTCTCGTAGAACACGCCGTCGTCCTGGTAATGATCGAAGTTGCGATCGCGCTGCAACAGGCCGAATCCGCGCGGATTCTCGTCGACGAACATGTTGAAGCGCAGCTGCGGCGGGTTGCACAGCGGCCGCCAGATCCACTCGCCGCCGCCGGTCCACATCGCCAGGCCGTCGGTGTCGTGGATTTCCGGCCGCCAGTCCCAGTCCATGCGGCGATCGTTTTCGCCGACCTGATACATGCTGGTGCACGGACCGATCCCCAATCGCTCGATGGTCTTGCGCGGGTAGAGCGCGCTGTCGATCTCCATCACCAGCACTTCGCCATTGGTGATGGCAAAGCGATACGCACCGGCAACGCTGGGCGAATCCAGCAGCCCGTACACCACCACGGTGTTCGAATCGTCGGCCGGCTGCTCCAGGTAATAGGCAATGAAGTCCGGAAACTCCTCCGGCCCGCCGGTGCCGGTGTCGATCGCCAGCCCTCGCGCCGACTGTCCGTACTGGCCTTCCTTGCCGACCGCGCGGAAATAGCTCGCGCCCAGGAAGGCCGAGAAATCGCGATCGGTGTCCTTGCGCGTATTGAGACGGAACCCGGCAAAGCCCAGGTCCTTGGGCAGCTGCTTGCCGCCCAGCCCGCTGCTGCCGTAATCGAACGCCGCCGGGTCGTAGGCAAGTTGCTGCGCCTGGCCATCGACGATGTCGTAGATATGCACGGGGGTGTGGAAATACAGCCCCAGATGGAAGAACTTCGCCTGGAACTTGCCGTTGCCGTCCGCCCATAGCGCATGGTCCTGGCGGTAGCGGATCGACTGGTATTGATCCCAGTTCAACGCCTCCAACGACCCCGGAAGCAGCTGCTTATGGCTTTTGTAAGGCGCCGTGGCCAAGGCACGCGCCTGCCCCTTGAGCCAGCCATAGTCGAACGGCTGCGGCTGCCCCAGGCGACGCAGTCCAACGGCCTTGGCCGCCAACGCCCACTGCGGCAGCGCCGGCAAACCGAGCGCGGCCAATGCGGCGGCGGCATTCTTCAGGAAGTGGCGTCGTTGCATGCGCATCGGTCTGCTCAGGGAATGGCCGCCATCATAGCCACAGCTCGGCACGGAGGTGAATGCGGAGGTCAGGGCGCGGCAGACGAAGGCGCGCACGCATTGGTCAGTTGCAGCTCCTGCGCCTTGCTGCACAGGAACTGGTGTTGCGCCTGCTGCGCGTCGGGTCCGGTATAGCGCAGCAAGGTCCATTGCTCGTTCGCCTGCATGCGCTCGCCCGGCGCCAGCTGCCGGTACGGTGCGTGCACTTCCATTTCCAGCAGTCCGCGCTCGGGATGCTGCGGCGGCGCGTCCAGATACAGCTCCACCTGCCCTTGCTCCGGATGGATCGCGGACAGCGGCTGGTGCGCAAAGCGGATCACCAGCACCTGGTCGCCCGCAAAGCCTGCCATCCAGCCTGCCGAAGGCTGCAACAACACCTTGCCGCGCTGAATCAGCCCGTCCTGACGTGCATCGGCACGCAATGCAAACACGCCGCCGTGATGCCGGTAGGCCGGCGCAACCGTGCCGGCCTCGGTCGGCGGCTGGAGGCGAATGTCTGCCGCGTCGGCAACCGGTACGAATACGCGCGTGCTCGCCGCGACACGCGTGTTGAACCACAGATCCCAGGCGATGGACTCGCTGCGGATATTGCGGGCGGTGGCCTCCACCTCCACGGTATCGGCACGTGTCGATGAAAGAGCCACGCGCTTGCGTAGCTGCACGCCGGTGACCGGACTTGGCACGCCTTCCAGGATCAGTTGATCCCCACTACGTGTGACTGCACGTGTGGTTGCCAACGACAGATACGGATCCGGTGGCCAGACCGCAGTGGCCGCCTTGCGTGTCGGGTTGACCTGTTGGTGCATCCACCACTGACTCTGCGGCCCCACCCAGACATCGTGGCCGAGATACGGGATATCGCCTGCAGTCGCGGACACTTCTGGCGCGGGCTGCTGATCGACCGCCTCGCCTGTCTTCAACACGTTGGGTTGTCCACGCAAATTGAAGGACAGTACGCGCCCACCGAACGCGGACGTGGCACTGAGTTCAACAACCCCGTTGTGCAACTGGATGCGCTCAACTGCAGGTTTGGTGCTGGACGCAAGCTCATCCGCGCATGCGCCTGTTGCCAGCAGCAACGCTGATGCACCCACAAGCATGATCGGCATAAAGTAGCGCAGTGAGGCAGGCATGGACGACTCCAATCGCAGGACCTCACGATTGTGGCGCGATGCACGGCAACGCACCATCAAGCAATTGGCCACTGTGGCTCCAAGCGCGCCGTTTGCTGTTACCCGAGGGCTACTCGCCAGCTGTCGTAGCTGACGCAGAACTGGAGGCTGGTGTTTCGATCAGCGTGGGTCACCTGGCCGGCGTTCAACGTTGGCAATTGCTGCACCACACCGTCGCACGTTGCCCGATCGTGGCGTGTTTCAACACACGTCCACACTGCTTGCAGGTTTCACCCTCGCGCCCATACACCGTGAGTTCCTGCTCGAAGTAACCGGGCGCCCCGTCCGGGCTGATGAAATCGCGCAGCGTGGTACCGCCGCGCTGGATGGCGTAGCCGAGGATGTCTTTCACTGCCGTGGCCAGGCGCCGGTAACGGTCCAATGACACTTTGCCCGCTTCGCGTAATGGGCTGATTCCGGCACGATGCAGGCTTTCTGCCGCATAGATATTTCCCACGCCGACAACGACCGCCTGATCCATCAGAAAGGTTTTCACTGCCGCGCGCCGGCCATTCGCCAGTGCATGCAGATAATCGCCAGTAAATGCATTCGATAATGGTTCCGGGCCAAGTGCCGCCAGCAGATCGTGTACGTGCGTATCGTTTTGCCACAACAGGCAACCAAACCGACGCGGATCGTTGAAACGCAGGACACGGCCATTTTCCAGGCTGATATCCACATGATCGTGTGCCCGCGGCGGGGTATCGCCGGGTAAGACGCGCAGACTTCCGGACATTCCAAGATGCAGCAGCGCGCTGCCGCCGGCATCGGTATCGATCAACAGGTATTTGGCACGGCGACGCACATCGGTGATGGTCGCGCCGGGCAACAAGCGTTCGATCTGCTCGGGGATGGGCCAGCGCAGGTCGGGGCGTCGCAAGATGACGCCATGGATGCGTTGGCCGACCAGATGCGGAGCCAGTCCACGCAAGGTGGTTTCGACTTCGGGCAGCTCGGGCATGCAGGTCTCCAATTGGCCAGGCCGGCGGTGCACCGACACCGATTCAATATGGTGGCCAACGGCAGTAAATCCAGCTCGTCGCCCCAGTCTCGTTACGGTGCTCGATTGCGCCTAGAGCGTCCGAGTGCCGTGGTGAGATTCGGACCTTTGCCTCTGGCTTCGGCTTTGGCTTCGGCTTCAGCTCTGCCTTTGGCTTTGGCTTTGGCTTTGCTCTGGCTCTGGCTCTGGCTTTGGCTTTGGCTTTGGCCAGGTGGCTTAAATTTCGCACAAAAAGAAACCCTCAGTCCTGTTGGACTGAGGGTTTCGGGTAAAGCCCCTGGCGATGACCTACTCTCGCATGGCTTGAGCCACACTACCATCGGCGCAGCTGCGTTTCACTTCCGAGTTCGGGATGGGATCGGGTGGTTCCACAGCGCTAATTTCACCAGGGAGACGGTTGGAGCAGCGCTTGATAGCGCTCGTCTCGCATAGGTAACTTGTGACGTAGCTTGCGTTTGGTGATCTACCAACGTTCGTTGGGACCAAGGCAACTTGAGGTTATATGGTCAAGCCGCACGGATCATTAGTATCAGTTAGCTCAATACATTGCTGTACTTACACACCTGACCTATCAACCACATAGTCTATATGGTTCCTTTAGGGGGCTTGTGCCCCGGGAAGTCTCATCTTGAGGCGCGCTTCCCGCTTAGATGCTTTCAGCGGTTATCGCTTCCGAACATAGCTACCCGGCAATGCCACTGGCGTGACAACCGGAACACCAGAGGTTCGTCCACTCCGGTCCTCTCGTACTAGGAGCAGCCCCTCTCAAACTTCCAACGCCCATGGCAGATAGGGACCGAACTGTCTCACGACGTTCTGAACCCAGCTCGCGTACCACTTTAAATGGCGAACAGCCATACCCTTGGGACCGACTACAGCCCCAGGATGTGATGAGCCGACATCGAGGTGCCAAACACCGCCGTCGATATGAACTCTTGGGCGGTATCAGCCTGTTATCCCCGGAGTACCTTTTATCCGTTGAGCGATGGCCCTTCCATACAGAACCACCGGATCACTAAGACCTACTTTCGTACCTGCTTGATCCGTCGATCTTGCAGTCAAGCACGCTTATGCCTTTGCACACAGTGCGCGATGTCCGACCGCGCTGAGCGTACCTTCGTGCTCCTCCGTTACTCTTTAGGAGGAGACCGCCCCAGTCAAACTACCCACCATACACGGTCCCTGATCCGGATAACGGATCTAGGTTAGAACGTCAAGCACGACAGGGTGGTATTTCAAGGATGGCTCCACTGCAGCTAGCGCCACAGTTTCATAGCCTCCCACCTATCCTACACAGACGAACTCAACGTTCAGTGTAAAGCTATAGTAAAGGTTCACGGGGTCTTTCCGTCTTGCCACGGGAACGCTGCATCTTCACAGCGATTTCAATTTCACTGAGTCTCGGGTGGAGACAGCGCCGCTGTCGTTACGCCATTCGTGCAGGTCGGAACTTACCCGACAAGGAATTTCGCTACCTTAGGACCGTTATAGTTACGGCCGCCGTTTACTGGGGCTTCGATCAAGAGCTTCGCCTTGCGGCTGACCCCATCAATTAACCTTCCAGCACCGGGCAGGCGTCACACCCTATACGTCCACTTTCGTGTTTGCAGAGTGCTGTGTTTTTGATAAACAGTCGCAGCGGCCTGGTTTCTGCGACCCTCTTCAGCTATAGCTCGCATGAGCCACCAAAAAGGGTGCACCTTCTCCCGAAGTTACGGTGCCATGTTGCCTAGTTCCTTCACCCGAGTTCTCTCAAGCGCCTGAGAATTCTCATCCTACCCACCTGTGTCGGTTTACGGTACGGTCTTCGTGAGCTGAAGCTTAGGAGCTTTTCCTGGAAGCGTGGTATCAGTGACTTCGCCATAAAGGCTCGTCTCGGTGCTCGGTCTTAAAGGATCCCGGATTTGCCAAAGATCCAAACCTACCGCCTTTCCCCGGGACAACCAACGCCCGGTACACCTAACCTTCTCCGTCCCTCCATCGCACTCACGCGAGGTGCAGGAATATTAACCTGCTTCCCATCGACTACGGCTTTCGCCCTCGCCTTAGGGACCGACTAACCCTGCGTCGATTAACGTTGCGCAAGGAAACCTTGGGCTTTCGGCGTGCGGGCTTTTCACCCGCATTATCGTTACTCATGTCAGCATTCGCACTTCCGATACCTCCAGCAGACTTCTCAATCCACCTTCGCAGGCTTACGGAACGCTCCTCTACCGCGCATAAAACAAGTTTTATGCACCCCAAGCTTCGGTTCACTGCTTAGCCCCGTTAAATCTTCCGCGCAGACCGACTCGACCAGTGAGCTATTACGCTTTCTTTAAAGGGTGGCTGCTTCTAAGCCAACCTCCTGGCTGTCTATGCCTTTCCACATCGTTTTCCACTTAGCAGTGAATTTGGGACCTTAGCTGTGGGTCTGGGTTGTTTCCCTTTTCACGACGGACGTTAGCACCCGCCGTGTGTCTCCCGGATAGTACGTACTGGTATTCGGAGTTTGCAATGGTTTGGTAAGTCGCGATGACCCCCTAGCCATAACAGTGCTCTACCCCCAGTAGTATTCGTCCGAGGCGCTACCTAAATAGCTTTCGAGGAGAACCAGCTATCTCCGGGTTCGATTAGCTTTTCACTCCTAATCACAGCTCATCCCCGTCTTTTGCAACAGACGTGGGTTCGGGCCTCCAGTACCTGTTACGGCACCTTCACCCTGGCCATGACTAGATCACCCGGTTTCGGGTCTACTGCCCGCGACTATGCGCCCTTATCAGACTCGGTTTCCCTTCGCCTCCCCTATACGGTTAAGCTTGCCACGAACAGTAAGTCGCTGACCCATTATACAAAAGGTACGCAGTCACTCTTGCGAGCTCCTACTGCTTGTACGCACACGGTTTCAGGATCTATTTCACTCCCCTCTCCGGGGTTCTTTTCGCCTTTCCCTCACGGTACTGGTTCACTATCGGTCGGTCAGGAGTATTTAGCCTTGGAGGATGGTCCCCCCATATTCAGACAGGGTTTCACGTGCCCCGCCCTACTCGTCTTCACTGGAGTGGCCCTTTTAAATACAGGGCTATCACCTTCTATGGCCAATCTTTCCAGATTGTTTTTCTAAAGCCATTCCAGCTTAAGGGCTGCTCCCCGTTCGCTCGTCACTACTTAGGGAATCTCGGTTGATTTCTTTTCCTCCGGTTACTTAGATATTTCAGTTCACCGGGTTCGCTTCCAGCAGCTATGAATTCACTGCAGGATACTGCCGAAGCAGTGGGTTTCCCCATTCGGATATTGCCGGATCAAAGCTTGTTGCCAGCTCCCCGACACTTTTCGCAGGCTACCACGTCCTTCATCGCCTCTGACCGCCTAGGCATCCACCGTGTGCGCTTATTCGCTTGACCATATAACCCCAAGTTGCCTCGGAGCTACATGCCGTGTTGTGTGGGGTACAAAGCCACCAACGCGAACATACGACTCAATTATTTAGGGACTCGAAGTCCCCGCCTTAGCCTCAACGACACGTTTAGATAGATATCTCAAACGCTCGCTACGTCACAAGTTATAAAAGAACATGTATCAGCCTCAACGCTGATCCATATAAATTCTTAAGTGTGCACTACATTCAGAGTGGTGGGTCTGGGTAGACTCGAACTACCGACCTCACCCTTATCAGGGGTGCGCTCTAACCACCTGAGCTACAGACCCGAAGTCTTTTCACTCAATATGGTGGAGCCTGTCGGGATCGAACCGACGACCCCCTGCTTGCAAAGCAGGTGCTCTCCCAGCTGAGCTAAGGCCCCAAAAGGGACTTCGCATACCGACCTGTGCCGGTATGAATCTCTGAATGCAGGTAATTTGTGAGGACGCCCGCAAGACGATGACGTCATGCTCAAAAGGAGGTGATCCAGCCGCACCTTCCGATACGGCTACCTTGTTACGACTTCACCCCAGTCATCGGCCACACCGTGGCAAGCGCCCTCCCGAAGGTTAAGCTACCTGCTTCTGGTGCAACAAACTCCCATGGTGTGACGGGCGGTGTGTACAAGGCCCGGGAACGTATTCACCGCAGCAATGCTGATCTGCGATTACTAGCGATTCCGACTTCATGGAGTCGAGTTGCAGACTCCAATCCGGACTGAGATAGGGTTTCTGGGATTGGCTTACCCTCGCGGGTTTGCAGCCCTCTGTCCCTACCATTGTAGTACGTGTGTAGCCCTGGTCGTAAGGGCCATGATGACTTGACGTCATCCCCACCTTCCTCCGGTTTGTCACCGGCGGTCTCCTTAGAGTTCCCACCATTACGTGCTGGCAACTAAGGACAAGGGTTGCGCTCGTTGCGGGACTTAACCCAACATCTCACGACACGAGCTGACGACAGCCATGCAGCACCTGTCTCACGGTTCCCGAAGGCACCAATCCATCTCTGGAAAGTTCCGTGGATGTCAAGACCAGGTAAGGTTCTTCGCGTTGCATCGAATTAAACCACATACTCCACCGCTTGTGCGGGCCCCCGTCAATTCCTTTGAGTTTCAGTCTTGCGACCGTACTCCCCAGGCGGCGAACTTAACGCGTTAGCTTCGATACTGCGTGCCAAATTGCACCCAACATCCAGTTCGCATCGTTTAGGGCGTGGACTACCAGGGTATCTAATCCTGTTTGCTCCCCACGCTTTCGTGCCTCAGTGTCAGTGTTGGTCCAGGTAGCCGCCTTCGCCACGGATGTTCCTCCCGATCTCTACGCATTTCACTGCTACACCGGGAATTCCGCTACCCTCTACCACACTCTAGTGACCCAGTATCCACTGCAATTCCCAGGTTGAGCCCAGGGCTTTCACAACAGACTTAAACCACCACCTACGCACGCTTTACGCCCAGTAATTCCGAGTAACGCTTGCACCCTTCGTATTACCGCGGCTGCTGGCACGAAGTTAGCCGGTGCTTATTCTTTGGGTACCGTCAGAACAATCGGGTATTAACCGACTGCTTTTCTTTCCCAACAAAAGGGCTTTACAACCCGAAGGCCTTCTTCACCCACGCGGCATGGCTGGATCAGGCTTGCGCCCATTGTCCAATATTCCCCACTGCTGCCTCCCGTAGGAGTCTGGACCGTGTCTCAGTTCCAGTGTGGCTGATCATCCTCTCAGACCAGCTACGGATCGTCGCCTTGGTGGGCCTTTACCCCGCCAACTAGCTAATCCGACATCGGCTCATTCAATCGCGCGAAGCCCGAAGGTCCTCCGCTTTCACCCGTAGGTCGTATGCGGTATTAGCGTAAGTTTCCCTACGTTATCCCCCACGAAAGAGTAGATTCCGATGTATTCCTCACCCGTCCGCCACTCGCCACCCATAAGAGCAAGCTCTTACTGTGCTGCCGTTCGACTTGCATGTGTTAGGCCTGCCGCCAGCGTTCACTCTGAGCCAGGATCAAACTCTTCACTTAAAATTACATGCCCGAAGGCAAATTACTTTAGCTGCAGAAGTTCAACCACTGGCAACTTATCGCTTGCAAAGCAATTAATATGTTGCATTTTGATTAAACGTCTGCAAGATGGACAATCATCCTTCCTGCAGGCGTCCGCACAAATTACCTGCGCACACTGTCAAAGAACATTGGGAAGTGGCCTCAGCGCCGTTCCCGTCAGCTTCGTCGTTTCCGTCGAAGCGAGCCGCCCATTATAGCGGACTTTTTCTTGCCGTCAACACCTCATTTCGAGGTGGTTGACGCTGCTTCGTTTCGACCCGAAGGTTTTCTGCGAAGCGAGCCGGCCATATTAGCAGGCTTTTCATCTTCGTCAACCCCTCGTGAAGAGGAAGTTGCCGCCGCTGCACTTCAATCCGCCGTAGCGTCTTTCCGTGTAGCGAGCCGCCCATCATAGCCGGCTTTTTCGTTTCGTCAACACCTTGTGATGTTTCCGATTCGCCCCGTTCGTTGTTGCGATGCTTCGAGAAGCGCCGCCGTCCTGAGCGAGGCCGCGCAGTTTATCGAGACTGTGCAGAAGTGCAAGCACTTTTTGACACTGGCATGACACGGACGTCATTGCGTCCATGCGCCAGGCCTGATTCCACGCACTTTGCGGTGTTTGCGGTGTATCGGCCTGGTCTCTATCAAGGTCATAGGACCGTGTGTCCGCATCGCTGCGACGCCGTGCTTTCCAGGCAGGGCAACAAGAGCGTCGATAGAGAGCCGACCACGCAAGGTGCTGCGCTATCGATCATCGGCGTGCTCGGTAAGAATGCATGCACTAGATAGAGAGCACCCGATGTCTCCCTTACGCAGCCTGCTTCGCGATCTGTCCCTGCCTGCGATTGCCGCGGGCTTTGTCACGGTGCTGGTGGGTTTTGCCAGTTCTGCGGTGATCGTGTTCGAGGCGGCGCGTCACCTGGGGGCGGATCAGGCGCAGATCGCCTCGTGGATGTGGGCGCTCGGCATCGGCATGGGCGTGACCTGCATCGGGCTGTCGCTGCGCTACCGGGTGCCGGTGGTAACGGCATGGTCCACGCCGGGTGCGGCCATGTTGATCGGCAGTGCGGCCGGGGTGCCATTGCGCGAGGCGGTCGGCGCGTTTGTGCTGGCGGCGGTGCTTGGCATGCTGGCCGGCTTCTCGGGCTTGTTTGAGAAGGCGATCCGGCGCATTCCGATCTCGCTGGCCTCGGGCATGCTGGCCGGGGTGCTGTTGCGCTTCGGGCTGGACCTGTTCGTGGCGATGCAGAGCCAGGTGTGGCTGGCGCTGGCGATGCTGGCGGCCTATCTGGCCGGGCGGCGCTGGTTTGCGCGCTATGCGGTGATCGCGACCTTGCTGGTCGGCGTGGCGATTGCGGCCGGCAGCGGGTTGATGCAGTGGAAGAGCGTGCAGCTTGAACTGGCCCGGCCGGTGCTGGTGGTGCCGTCGTTGTCGTGGGCGGCGTTGTTCGGGCTGGCGATTCCGTTGTTCGTGGTCACCATGGCCTCGCAGAACGTGCCGGGCGTGGCGGTGATCCGCGCTTCCGGCTACGCGGTGCCGATCTCGCCGACGATCGGCTGGATCGGAGTGGTCAATACGCTGCTGGCACCGTTCGGTGGCTATGCCTTGAACCTGGCGGCCATCACTGCGGCGATCTGCATGGGCCGCGAAGCGCACGAGGATCCGGCGCGGCGTTACACCGCTGCGGTGAGCGCGGGCGTGTTCTATGTGCTGATCGGCGTGTTCGGCGCGACCGTGGCGGCGGTGTTTGCCGCCTTTCCGCGCGAGCTGGTGATGGCCATCGCCGGGATCGCCTTGCTGGGCACGATCGGCAACAGTCTGGCGGCCGCATTGCAGCAGGACAGCGAGCGCGAAGCGGCCTTGATCACCTTCCTGATGACCGCATCGGGACTGACGCTGGGCGGGATCGGCGCCTCGTTCTGGGGCCTGGTGGCCGGAACGATCACCTTGCTGGTGTTGCGACCGCGGGCCTAGGGCAGCGATCAAAACGACGGCGCGCACCGCCAGGCGGGCGCGGCCGGTGCGCGGAGTCCTCAACACTGCGGTATTTCCGCGCCGTCCGCACCCCGCTGGCGACTGCTCGCGACGTTTTGTCAGCCACTGCTGGCCGCGGCAGGCGATTCGGTTGCGGGTTGCGGTTATTCGGGGTCGCGTAGCTGCAGCAGCCAGTGGGCGGTGACGCCATTGGGGCTGGGCAGCGGTTCGAGATGGAACTGACGGTAGACCGGCGCGCCGCCCTGCGCGCGCAGCGGCAGGGTGACATAGGCGGCGCGCCCTTGCCGCAGCGCGTCTTCGAGCAGCTCCACCTTGGACGGGGCGGCATCGCTGGCCAGCAGGGACAGGATGTCGCAACCGATCAGGTCGGCCACTTCGGTCTGGCTGAGTTCTGCGAAGGCCGGATTGACGAACATCAGCCGGTGCGCGTCCGCGGTGCCGCGTTCGATGATGGCCACACCATCGCGCAGACGCGAGAGCGAGGCTTCGAGCAAGGTGAAATCCTGCTGGAAGCGCTTGCGCTCCATCAGTTCGATCAGCACGCGCAGGCTGCGCGCCGATTCCAGGTGCAGCGGCGACCAGCGTCGCGCGCGACCGCGCACGGTTTCCTGCCACAGGTCGAAGCTCTTGCGTGGCGACAAGCGCGAATTGGGAATGTCCTGCAGCTTGGCCAGCTGCGGATTGCCGGCCCATTTGACCTGCTGCACCTGCTCGCGGCGGGTCCACAGCAAGGCGCTGCGCGACTGCGGCATCAGCGGCACGAAAATGAAACCGGCCGCCAGCGGGGCGAGGTCGGCCAGCTCGGGGAACACCTCGCCGATCGCATCCACATGCAGGGCGCCGACCGCATCTTCGCGCAGGGCATCGTGGTGTTCGGATTCGATGTGGTCGCGGATGCGGCGCAGCGCGGCCGCGTCCGGGGTGCTGCCATGCCGGCTGATCTCGCCGCCATGGAAGATCGCCACGCCGTCGGCGTCGACCACGTCCATCAGGTCGGGCGCCATGTCGGCGAGCATTTCCACGGTCATCTGGTCGGCGTCGTTGAAATCGGTGATCAGCTTCTCGCGCACGGTGAGCAGCACCGATTCCATGTGCGCACGCGCCACCGCCTGCAATCCGCCGATGCGCCCGGCCAGCGCGCGGGTCACCGCATCGGTGGCATCGCGCATGGCGTGGCTGGTGAAGTGCGGGCTGTAGTGGTGGCAGGCGATCAGCCCCCACAGCGCATCGTTGACGACGATCGAGGACACCAGCGTGGCGGTCACGCCCATGTTGGCCAGGTATTCCAGATGCACCGGGGAGACGCTGCGCAGGCTGACATCGCTCAGGTCCACCGGGGTGCCCAGGCGCGGATGCAGGGTGGGTTCGATCGGCGAGGCCCGATAGCCGACGTCGGCGATCTGGCGGACGCGGTTGCGCAGGTACAGCGCGCGCGCCTGGGCCGGGATGTCGGTGGCCGGGTAATGCAGGCCGAGATAGGCATCCAGCTCGGGCTGGCGCGCTTCGGCGATGATGTCGCCATTCCACTCTTCGTCGAAGCGGTACACCATCACCCGGTCGAAGCCGATCATGCTGCGCAGCCCCTTGGCGGCGCGCACGGCGGCTTCGGCGATGCCGGGATCGCGCTCGATGCTGCGCAGCAGCGGCAGCGCTTCGCGCAGGGTGACGTCCATCAGGCGTGCGTCGCGCGGCTCGATTTCCACCAGCCACTGCTCCGGATACAGATGCCAGGCGGCCACCCAGGGGTGCTCGGTGGGTGCTGCACGCAGGGGAAAGCGCACGTCGGCATGCAGCAGGTGCTGCGCCTGGTCCTCCACCGCGAATGGCTGCTCGCCGGGCAGTTCCAGCGCTTGCGTGTAGACCATGCCCAGCAGCTCGGCCAGCGGTACAC
Source organism: Xanthomonas sp. WHRI 6108 (assembly GCF_040202385.2). Taxonomy (NCBI): domain Bacteria; kingdom Pseudomonadati; phylum Pseudomonadota; class Gammaproteobacteria; order Lysobacterales; family Lysobacteraceae; genus Xanthomonas; species Xanthomonas sp. WHRI 6108. Next base: position 4,676,488 of record NZ_CP168198.1, read on the forward strand.
CGAGCAGGTCGGCGGCGGTGGTGCTGGCCTGCACGATACGGCCGTCGGCCGGCTCGATCACCAGCAGCACGCCATACGGCTGGATCAGGCCGGGGATATGGATCGGCTCACGCGCGCAGACATCCATATCCAGGGGTTCGGTGGGCTGATTCACGGGCGCGGCTCCGCTGCAAGACAGGTGTGGAAGTGGGCAAACATGCGCTGCGCACCGTCAATGGCGGCCTCGCGCGCGGAAGAGGTGTCCAGGCGTTGGTCGAGCAAGGCCTGGAAACGGCGCCAGCCGGCCGGGTCGTCGTTGGCCAGTTCGAAATAGCGCAAGGCGTCAGCCAGCGCAGGCTGCTGCTTGCGCAAGGTGCGCGCGATCATCCGCCCGCCGAGCTGCGAGCCTTCGATGACGTAGAGCATGCCCCAGCGCGCGGCATCGTTGCCGGCCGCAGGCGCCGCGATGGGCGGCTGTGGCGGCTGCCCGAGCGTGTGCAGGTCCTCGCGCAGGGCCGGGACGCGGCGGCGGTACTGCCAGCCGGTGCCGATCAGGGTGCTGAGCCAGTCGCTCAGTTGCGCTTCGAAGCCGGCCAGCAGCGCATGGTGCCGGCGCAGGATCAGCGTGTAGGCAGCGCGATCGACCCGCCCCTGCCCCAGCGCCTGCATCAGCGGAACCGTCTCGACCAGGCGGTGGGCGTCCTGCGTGGCATGGCGCAGCGCGAGCGCGGCCGAGGGCGGAACAGCCAGGGTGTCAGGACACATAATGAGTGGAGGCGGTGCCGCAGCACGGAATGCATCAGCCTAGCAGTGACTGCGCAAATCAGATAAAGCGGGCGCGAGCACAAGCTGAATAGGTTGGCATCATCCCTGTGCTGCGGGGGCCGTGCCGGCCCCTCGCCCCGCCCGCCGCCAGGCCATGACCCAGCCTGCGGCAAGCAGAACACCCGCCAGCAACCAGGGGGCGCCGGGCAGATGCAGCGGTGCGCCCGTGCCGATAAACCAGGCGAACACGTTGGCAAACAACAGCGGACCGGCGATGCCGGCCAGACTGACCAGGCTGGTCAGTGCGCCCTGCACGCGGCCCTGCGCATCGGCGCCGACCTCGCGGGTGATCAAGGCCTGCGCGGCCGGTGCGGCGATCGCCCAGAACGCACTGATCGGCACGCCGATCAGGAACGCGGTACCGCTGTCGGCCAGCCCGTAGATGACGAAACCGACCACCCCGCAGCCCAGACCCAGCAGCAGCGCACGGCGTTCGCCCAGCCAGCGCACCAGCCGGCCGACCAGCAGCGCATTGACGATGATGCTGCACACGCCGACGCCGGCCAGCACCCAGCTCACCTCGCGCGGGCCCCAGTGGTATTGATAACCGGCGAACAGCACGAAGATGCTGGGATAGACGTAGTGCGCCAGGTTGGCCAGAAACACCACCGAGGCCAGGCCGAACACCTGCGGATAACGGCGCAGCAGCTTGAGCGCGCCGAGCGGGTTGGCATGCGACCAGTCCAGGCGTGGCGTGCGGCGTTCGGCAGGCAAGGATTCGGGCAGCACGAACCAGCCATACAGCACGTTCAGCAGCGCCAGCCCGGCGGCAAACCAGAACGGCCAGCGCAGGCCGATGCTGCCCAGCCAGCCGCCGATCAAAGGCCCGGCGACAAAACCAATACCGAACGCGGCGCCAAGCATGCCGAACGCGCCGGCGCGTTTGTCGGCCGGGGTGACGTCGGCGATGTAGGCATTGGCGGTGGAAAAGCTGGCCGAGCACACCCCGGAGATCACCCGCGCCAGCAGCAGCATCGGCAGGGAATGGGCGACCGCCATCAGGATGAAGTCCAGGCCCAGCCCCAGGCAGGAAAGCAGGATCACCGGGCGGCGGCCGTAGCGGTCGGACAGGGTGCCCTGCAGCGGCGAGCAGACGAACTGGATGGCGGCAAACAAAAAGCCGAACCAGCCGATCCAGCCGGCGGCGACGGCGTAGTCGCCCCCGGTGAACTGGCGCACCAGATCCGGCAGCACCGGAATGATCACGCCGAACGACAGCACGTCGATCAGCACGGTGATGAAGATGAAGATCAGCGCGGCGCGGCGCCGGCCCGTGGCGGGAGCGGAATCTGCTGGGAGGGACATCGCGCTGCGCAGTGGGGCGAAGCGGCGAGTGTAGCGGTGGACCGGGTGACGCAGTTGGGGGGATGAGCTGTCGCCTGATACGCCCAAGGTCCCCCTCACTGAAAGCCCCTCTCCTGCGGGGCGAGAAGGCATGGCTTGCGCGCCCCTGGCGCGCGTGCATTTGAGCGCCTGCGCCTCATGCGCGGGCGGGGCGCCGAGCGCGGGTTGGGATGAGGGTACGTGCGAAGCCACAGGCATTGTGAGGTGGCACGAGGCTTCGCCCGCACCCTCGTCCGCCCTCCGGGGCCCCTTCTCCCGGTGGGAGAAGGGAGTCGTCCCTGCCTCCATGTCTGTTCTAGAAAACAGCGTGGGCTTTGCCCGATCGGGAGGCGATTGTCGCGCTTACTCGACGCTGATGGTCTGGGTCAGCGTGTGGCTGGCGCCGGGGGCGAGTTCGATGACGTCCGGGCCGGCGTTGGCCGCTTCCAGGCAGACGTAATGGCGCCAGCCCTCGCCCACGTCGGCCATCTTGGCGGCCGCCTCGTCGCCCGGGTTCCAGGCCACCAGCGAGCGACTGCCTTTGGTGGCGATGACGATGCGGCGGCCGAGTACCGGGTCGGTCAGGGTGTAGCGGCCGCCGGCGTTGGTGTAGATACGGTCGCTGCGGCCGGGATCGCGTGGGTCGCGCAGGCTCCAATCGCCCTGCTGGCGGTGGGCGGTGGCGTAGTTCTCGTACTTGTCGAGGTAGTCCAGCCCGTCCAGGCCCTGCACGCTGACGGTGAGCGCGTCGCCGACGCGGAAGTAGTTGTGCAGCGCCTGGGTGAAGCGCACCGGGGCCGGGCTGGTGTTTTCGGTGATCAGGCTTTGTTCGAGGGTGCGGCCGATGCGCAGGGTCATGCGCAGGCGCAGCGCCAGGTCGTCGAAGCTGGGCGGGGTCAGCGTGAGCACCAGGGTGCCGTCGTCCTCGCGCCGGCTCTCGGTGAGCTGCCAGGGCACGGTGCGCACGAAGCCATGCGCAGGGACCTCGCCGGTCTGGTCCTGGCGGCCGAAGTACGGCCAGCACACCGGCGCGCCGCCGCGGATCGGGGTGGGCGGCTGCTTGGCGGTGGGCGACAGCCACATCACGTCCTGCCCGCCCTTGGGCACGAACGACAGCAGCTGACCGCCGAACAGGCTGATGGCGGCGGTGGAGAACGGGGTGTCGATCAACAGCGAGGGAAAGCCGTGGAAGTCGCCTGTGCGCAGGCCGGTGAGGTCGGACATGGGGGGTGCCTTCTGGACGATGGGGGATTGGACGAATGCGGGATGGGCGGCCGGCAGCTTGAACGCCGTGGCGCGGATGGCCGCCGCGCCGGCGACCGGCGGGGCGGCGCGCAGGGCGGTGAGGATGCGCTGGCCGGGACGGCCGTCGGCCGGCTGCAGGCCCAGGCGGGTCTGCTCGACCTGGATGGCGCGCCGGCTGGCGGTGCCGATCATGCCGTCGGCCTCGCCGATCAGGTGGCCGCGGGCCAGCAGCAATTGCTGCAGTTCGCGCCGTTCGGGCCGGCCCAGGCCGGGGTCGTCGGTGGGCCAGGCGGCGACCAGGCCGGCGCCACCGCGCAGACGGTCGGCGAGCAGGGCGATCGACAGCGCGTAGCTTTCGGCGGCGTTGTAGGCGTAGATCGCGTCGTAGTTGCGGAACACCAGGAATGCCGGGCCGGTCGCGCCGGCCGGCAGCAGCAGGGCGGCCGGGGTGTCGGCGGGCAGGCCGGCCGGCGCCAGCGCCTTGCCGTCGGTGCCGAGCAGGCCGGCGTTTTGCCAGGCCTGCAGCGGTTGGCGCCGGGTGCGGCCGGCCTTGCTGGCATCGAAGCCGGCGGGCAGGCGGACTTCCATGCCCCAGGGACGGGCGCGCTCCCAGCCGGCCTTGACCAGATAGTTGGCGGTGGAGGCCAGCGCGTCGGGAATGCTGGCGACCAGATCGCGGCGGCCGTCGCCGTCGCCATCCACCGCGATGCGGGCATAGGTGGAGGGCATGAACTGGGTCTGCCCGAAGGCGCCGGCCCAGGAGCCGGTCAAGCCATCCGGCGACAGATCGCCTTGCTGCAGCAGGCCGAGCAAGGCGAGCAATTCGCCACGGAAGAACGGCTGGCGGCGGCCCGCGCACGACAGCGTCGCCAGCGAGACCAGCAGCGGGCGCTTGCCGATGACACGGCCGTAGTCGCTCTCCACGCCCCAGACCGCCACGATGGTGGCCGGATCGACCCCGGTCTGTTCGGACAGGCGGGTAAGCAAATCGCGGTGGGTGGCCAGCATGGCCTGGCCGTCGGCGACACGCTGGCTGTCGACCAGGCTGGCGAGGTAGTCCCAGATCGGGGTGGTGAACTCGGGCTGGGCATCGAGCAGCGGCAACACGCTGGGATCGGGCGCCAGGCCAGCGGTGAAGCGCTGGAAGTCGGCGGCCCCCACGCCCTTGGCGGCGGCCTGGGTCTGCAGGCCGGCCAGGCAGCGGTCGAAGGCCGGATCGGCGCAGGCGATCAGCGGCGCCAGCGCCAACAGCGCAGGCAGGACGCGCCGGGTCGGCATCACGGCGCGATGGCCGGCGTGTGGACGGAGGTCATGCGATGGAGTGCTCCTGCGGCAGGTCGAGCCGCCGAGGATAGCCAACCTGGCTGGTTGCAGGCGTGCAGGCCGTGATGTTGCGACGGCATCGTGCGCTGCGCTGGTCGGCAGCGACACGCAGGGGTGACTGTGCGGTGCGTACGCTTTTCAGCGCGATGGGCACGACGCAGAGATCGTGTGGCGCGAGTCGGAGAATGATGTTGCGTGCCGATGGAGTGGCATCGGTCCGGCCCGCCTGGCGAAGACGCCGCGGCAACCCAGCCGCGTCGATCGCCGCGCCTAGCTACCGTCGCCGGTGATGCCGGTCAGCAGCGACAACGCCGGGCTGGAGGGGCTGGTGTCGGGCATACGTCGGGCGCGCGCGCTGCGCGGGGCGTCGTGGCGGGGGCCGAACCAGATCAGTGCCGTGGCCAGGCACGCCGGCAGCACGATCGCAAATACCACGATGGCCACAAGCACCCACTGCCAGAGATTGAAGGTTGCCATCATCGTGTCCGCCCCGCGGCGAGCTCCGCCGAGGCGGCAAGCTTCCGGGATCGGCTGCGAACGTGGCGTCGAGAAACCGCGCCGGCCCGTGCCGTCCGTCGGGCTGAACAGCTTCATGGTGAGCGTGACCGCTGACCTCGCTCACGCCTGAGCCCGGCTCAGCGCGCGTCGAGGTAATACCAGCGGCCGTCTTCGCGCACGAAGCGGCTGTGTTCGGTCATGCGCACCGCGCTGCCGCCGCCGATGCGGTAGCGGGCCAGGAACGCCACCTCGGCGGTGTCGGTGCCGGTCTCGATGGCGCGTTGCACGGTCAGGCCGAGCCAGGTGGTGCGGCCGCCCTCGTCCAGCGACAGCTCGGGTGGGCGCGTGGACGGATGCCAGCTGGCGAGCAGGTACGCCACATCGCGGCGGACGTAGGCGCTGTAGCGCGCACGCATCAGGGTTTCGGCATCGGGCGCGGCGGCGCCGGCGTGGTAGTGCCCGCAGCACTGCGCGTAGGTGGCGGCGCGGCCGCAGGGACAGGGATCGTTGGGAGTGGAAGTCGGCATCTGGCGATTGTGCGGGAAGTGGGAAGTGGGAGGCGGGGTTTCTGCGCGTTTATGCTGTCGCCCCGTCGTGCGGAGCACCGCCTTGCTGGAACTGATTCCCACCGAGTTGCCGTGGCTGCTGTGCATCGCGTTTGTCGCCGGGCTGGTGGATGCGGCAGTCGGCGGCGGTGGCCTGATCCAGTTGCCGGGATTGTTTGCCACCCTGCCGCAGCAGGCGCCGTCGCTGGTTCTGGGCACCAACAAGTTCAGCGCGATGTTCGGCACCGGTGCCTCGGCGTGGCGCTATGCGCGCACTGTGCGCTTTCCGTGGCGGCCGGTGCTGTACGCGACGGTGGCGGCGTTTACGTTTTCGTTTCTGGGCGCGACCGCGGTCAGCCTGATGCCCAAGCAGGCAGTGCGGCCGCTGATCCTGGTGCTGCTGATCGCGATGCTGGTCTACACGCTGATCAAGAAGGACTTCGGTGCGCTGCATCGGCCACGCCAGATCGGCCGGCGCGAATTGATCACTGCCTTGGCGATGGGCGCGGCGATCGGTTTCTACGACGGGTTCTTCGGGCCCGGTACCGGCAGTTTCCTGATCTTCCTGTTCATCCGCTTTTTCGGGCTGGACTTTCTGCGCGCCTCGGCCGCGGCCAAGGTGGTGAACCTGGCCACCAACCTGGCGGCGCTGTCGTTCTTCCTGCCCAGCGGCCAGGTGATGCTGGCGATCGGCATCCCGATGGCGGTGGCCAACGTAGCCGGTGCGGTCGCCGGCACGCGGATGGCGCTACGCGGCGGCACGCCGCTGATCCGCACGTTGTTCCTGGTGCTGGTCATCGCGCTGATCGGCAAGATGGGCTGGGATCTGCTGCACGGGGTTTAGAACTCCATACTCAGCGTCGCCGACAAGGTGCACGGTGCGCCGGGAGAGTGGTGGTCTGCTGTCCCCGACCTGCGACGCCTGCGACCGCAGCGCGGTGACGCAGGCATCCAGGTGGCGCGCTCAGCGTTTTCCGCGCGGCTTGCCTGCAGATCCGCGCGTGGACGCAGCACGTGCCTTGGCCACGGGTTTGGTTGGCGCGGGCCTGGCCGCAGTGCGCGCGGCAGTTGTCCTGGTTGCCTTGGTTGCGCCACCCAGCGAAGTGGTGGCGCGCCTGGTCGCTACCGTCGATTTGGCAGCAGGCTTTTTCGGCGCTGCCGCTGTTGTCGCGGCTTTGTTCGGCCTGGCAGTCGGTTTGGCGGATGCGGTCGCGCGCCTGGGTGCCGTCCCGGTGTTCGCTGGCGTCCTGGCCGGTTTGGTCGGCGTTGCCGGCTTGCGCGCTGTGCCCGCTGCAGGCGATGCACGCCTGGCTGATGCAGGTTTGGCGGATGCGGCCTTGCCCGCTGCGGTCTTCGCCGCTGCCGACTTGCCTGATCCCGCACGTGCGCTGGCAGCGGCTGTCTTTGATGGCTTCGGCGCGGCTTGAACAGCCGGCGTCGATGCCGGCGCGACCTTGCTGGCCCGCTTGCCCGCCTTGGCCGCCACGTCGTCCTGTGCAGGGACGTCCTGAAGTGCCGCGCCCTCAGCGCCAGAGACGGCAGCGGTGCTGTCCATCCGCGTTTCACCCTGCGTCGAACGCGGTGCATCCTCGCGCTGCGCAGCACTCACCGCCTGTTCCGTCACCGCTGCAGCGGCCTCGTCCCCGCGCGAGCGCTCGGGCAACTGGAGTCGCTGCGCCTGCTCGTCGTATTCGATCAGCAGCACGCCGGAGTTGTGCCGGCCGCTGATTTCCACAAAGCAGGCACCGCCGATGAACGGCTCCAGCGTCATCACCGATTTCAGCGGCGTGGCCACCACCATCTGGAAACCGAAGTTCTCGAAGATGTTCATCGCCAGCGCGGTGAATTCGTTGTCGGCCTTGTCGAAGGCTTCGTCCAGCACCACCGCGCAGTAGCGCGGCAGTTCGCCGTCTTCGCCACCGAGCTGGTAGCGCAGTGCGGCGGCCAGGCAGGTGGTTGCCAGCTTCTGGCGCTGACCGCCGGATTTGCCGGCGCCGCTGCGGTAGATCTCCACCTGCGCGCGGGTCTGCGCATCCAGCTCCACGCCGATGAATTCCACATGCTGGCGCACGTCCAGCACCTGCTCGCGCCAGCGACGTGCGTCCGGTTCCTGCGCGCCCAGGCGTGCCACCAACGCGCGCAGGGTGGAAAACTGCGCTTCGGCCAGTGCGCGGTCTTCGGTCTGTTGATGCGACAGCACCGCGCGCAGCTGTTGCTGGAATTCCTGCACCTCGCCCAGGCGACGGTCGCTGACCTCGATGGTCAGCAGCGTGCCGCGATTGAACGGCACCTGCTCCAGACTGGCGTTGACCTCGTCCATGCGCTGCTTGATGCCCTTGTGGGCCTCGGCGGTGTGGCGCTGCAGGGCCAGCAGATTGTTCTTGCTCTGGGTCTGCAGCAGATCGAAGAAGCGGTGCTCGTGGCGCGGCAGGCCATCGCTTTCCAGGCGATCCAGGCGCGCGAGAAAATCGTCGGCACTGGCCAGGCTCACGGTGAAATCGCCGCTGTCTTCCGGCCATTGCTGGCAGTACTTGCGGAAGCAATCGAGCAGCTGCGCGCTGAGCCGGCTGTCGCGGCCCTGGCTCTCGGCCAATTGCTCGGCCAGGCCACGCTCCACCACGCGGAAATGCGCCTCCAGATTGTCCAGCGACAGCGGTGCCAGCGCCGCCAGGCGTTCGCGCAGGCCCTGCAGCTGGGTGGGCGTTAGCGCGGCGGTGCCGGCACGGCTGGCACAGGCAGCGTGCTGCTGTTCCAGCCGAACCCGCTCGCGTGCCAGCTGCGCGCGCTCCAGCCGCACGTCCTCGTAAGTGCGCTTGGCTTGGTCGCGCAAGGTACGTGCGGTCTCGATCGCCTGGCCGAGCGCGCGCAGGCCGCTGTTGCCTTCGCGCAGCTGCTGCAGCTGTTCGTCGATATCGCTCAGGCGCTGCAGCTTGGGGCCGACATCAATCTCGTCCCAGTCGCGCTCGACCAGCGTGTGCGCGGCCAGCTGCCGTTCCTGGTCCTGCTCGCGTTGCTTGCGCAGCGCGGCCACGTCGGCATCGCAGCTGGCGATGCGCTGGGCAAGCGTCTGCGCTTCGCGCTCGAACACCTTGAGCTTGTCGCGGTTGTCGTGACCCAGCAACCAGCGCTTGCGGTCGTTGACCGCATGGCGGTCGTCCTTTTCGTAACGGTCGCCGGGATGCTTGACCTGCCCTTCGCGGGTGATGGCACGGTCGGCATTGCGCAGCGCGGCGGCGTTGTCGACGCATTCGTAGTCGAAGCGACGCATCAACTCGTTGCGCAGCCACTCGGTGAAGGCATGCTCGCGCAGCTGCAGCTTGCCCGGCAATGCACGCGCATCCGGCGTGCGCGCCTGCAGCGCATCGTTGCGGCGTACCCGGAAATACACCAGCCGCGTGCCGAGCTGGGTGCGGTTGACCCATTCGCTGACCTGCGCGTAATGGCGGTCGTCCACCAGCAGCGACTGCGCAAAACCGCTCAGCACGCGCTCGATCGCACCGCGCCAGGCAGATTGATCCTCGCGCACCTGCACCAGTTCGCCAACGAATGGCAGCGCCGCTTCGGCAATGCCGGTGTCCTCGCACAGGCGCGCGCGCAAGGCCTGCATCGGTGCCGGCATGCTGGACGGGGCGCGCTTCAACGCATCCAGTTCGGCGCGGATCTCGGCAAAGCGCCGCTCATCGTCGCGGCGCACACCCATGCGCTCGGCGATCGCCTCGTCCAGCGCGCTGGCGTCGTGCTTGCCGTTCTCGAGCACGGTCTGCGCGTACGCGATCTGCTCGGCAAAGCCGCTGGCGCCTGCGGCCAGGGCGGTGCCGAGCTGGCGGCAGGCCTGTTCGATCTGCACGCGACGCCGCAGGCGCTCGTCACGCTCGCGCTCGACCCGGGCGCGCTCGCGTTCGAGTTCCTCGATCTGCTCGCCACCGGCGGCGCGTTGTTCGCGCTCCAGCCCGGCGAGCTTCTGTTCGTGATTGTCCAGCGACTCACGCCGCTGGCCTTCTTCGCCGGCCAGCCCGCGGTCCTGGCTGTCGAGTTCGTGCAGGCGCGTCTCCAGCAAGGCCAGACGCTGCTGTTCGCGGTAGCTGTCCACGCCCAGCTGCAGCTCGCGCAACTCGCCGACGCTGTGGCGCAAGGCCATCAGCGCCGCATGGTGCTCGCGTGCCGGGCTGAGCGTTTCCACCTGCCGGCGTGCGGTGACCACTGCATGGTGTGCGCCGTCGAGTTCGGCGAAGTCTTCCACCAGCCGGTCGGCCGCCTCGAACGTGCGCGGCTCGTCCAGCATGAAGCCGCGCAGGAACACATTGAGATCGCCCAGGTTCTTGGCCGACTGGGTCTTGTGCAGCAACCGCAACGCCATCTCGTTGCCGATGCCCAGCGCATGCCGAAAGCGCTCTGCGTAGCCGGCAAAACCATCGAAATGCGCGACCTCTTCGCCAAGACGCGCCTTGAGCCTGCGCAGATCCAGATCGAACCCATCCAGCTCGCTGGCCACATCGAAGCTGCGCGGCGCGACCATGTAATGGCGGCGCACATCGGCCGCGGCATTGCCGCTGCCGGCGATCCAGAACAGGCGAATCAGGCTGACCGTCTCGCCGTGCGCGTTGCGGTATTCCAGTACCAGCGCCGACCAGGTGGCGCCCTTGCGCAGGTATTGGGTGGCGATCTCGCCCGAGGCGCTGTCCTGCTGATCAGCCCAGGCACCGCGCACATACGACACCAGGCTGCGATCGCGCCCGCTGCGCTCGGCCTCGCGTGCGGCGGCGTTGAAGTCGACGATGCTGGGCGGGGTCAGCAACGCCGACATCGCATCCAGCAGGGTCGACTTGCCCGACCCGGAGCGCCCGACGAACAGGAAGCCCTTCTCGGCGATCGGCACCTCGGTCAAGCCGTTGAACGTGCCCCAGTTGTGCACCTGCAACCGCCGCATGCGGAACTGCTGCGCGCGCTGCTCGGCAAGCGAATCAGTGAACAGGGACGCGCCCGGCTGCGCCGGCGACAGGTTGGACTGGGAATTCATGGCTTACTCACCAAAACGGGATGACGGGTAACGCTGAAGACGAATCACATCAGGACTGTTTGTAGCGGGGTGTTGCGTGTTGCTGGGCTGTTGGCGGTGCTGTGGTCTGGGAGTGATTCGGTACGGCCCCTTCGCGGCCGGGGCCGCTCTTACGGGTGCGGTGGTCTGCGTTGACGTGGGGCGGCGGCGGCCGATAAGGAAGCTGGATGCCTTGCTGCAGCCCGTGGAAAAAGTGATCGCGTTTGATCGGGCGTGAGAGCCGACATCCATCGCACAACGCACGACTACACAAACTCCACGCATCCCGGGCGTCATACATCGGGCATCGCGATCGGCCGTCCGCTCATCCGCGCTTCGGGCACCTTCTCCCGATGGGGGAAGGCACTTAGTCGAGCGCAACATCTCCCTCGCGCAAGCCGCGATACGCCACCACCAGGGCCTGCACGTCTTCGGCCGAGAACAGCAACTTCAGCACCGGCGAGACCTCGTAGCGCTCCTCGCTGCCGCGCAGCCGCGACAGCAACTGGTTCTCGCGCATCTTGCCGATCGCCGTCAGCACCCGTCGCGCGAATCCGGCGCGGTCGGTGGACACGTTCTTCTCGTAGACCGACAAGGCCTCCACCAACTGCGCCTCGTCCACCACCGCCCGCTCGCCGCGCGTATCGGCTTCGGCCAGTTGCTGGCGCAGGAACAGCAGCAGCACCGACTCGATGAAGGTCAGCGGCGCGCTGCGCAGCAGGGTCGGCGATTCCAGCTCGGCGGTGTCGGCCTGACGGGTGAAGGCCACCCCGCCCTCGCGGTCCAGCACCAGCTCCAGGAACAGCTCGCACAAGACCTGGCGGATCGCCGCCTCGTTGCGCAGCAGCGCAGGCCACAACGCACCGTGGCGTTGCGCATCGATGCTGGGGCCGGCCAGCAGCTGGCACAGCGCGCGCCGCGCGTCGAACGGCAGCGTGCCGGTGTCGCCCAGGAACAGTTCGCCGCGCGGCTGTGCAGGCGATGTCTCCGTCAGCGGCGTGCGGCCGGCATCGGCCGACGCGCCGCTGTCCTCGTCCGCGTCCAGGCGGGTGTCCTCAGTCCAGTTCATTGCGTTTCTCCCGGGTGAACCACACCAGCGGAATGCGTGCGCGCCGCAGGGCGCCGTCGCCGCCTTCCCATTGCACCGTTTCCATCTGTCCGTCGATCACCACGCCGTGGCGCGTGCCCAGCGACAGGTAGCCGATCACGCTGCCCAGGCCCTGCGCGGCCGGGCGCTGCTGCAGCGCATCGCCGATGGTCAGGCGCGGGCGCTGGCCGAGCAGCTCGTGCAGGTCGCGGCGCAGGCTGCGCACGTCGATTTCCGATTGCGCGACCAGATCGCCCACGCTGTCGAGCGAGATGTCTGCCGCATCGGCGGCCTGCACGCGGCCATCGACCTGGGTCAGGCGCGGGTCGTGCAGGCGCCATTGCGACAGCGAACGCAGGCGGGCCGCGCTCAACGCCTGGGTGTAGCCGGTGGCGGTGGTGGCGTGCAGGCTGTCGCGCAGCTGCAAGGCTTCGCCCTGCGCCTGCTTGAGCAATTGATTGAGCCGGCGCTGCTCCAGATAGCCGCGGCTCTGCACGAAACCGCGCAGGCTGCGGGCGAAGTGCTGCATCACCGTGTGCACCTCGCCGCCGCGCTCCAGCAGCGTGCCGGTCAACCCGCGCAGGAAGGCGCGCTCGCGCCGGTCCAGCTTGCGCGCGAAACCGCGTGCCAGCAGCGCATCCAGCGCCTGATCGAGCTGGCTGCTTTGCTGGGTGTCGTTGAGCAGGCTCCAGAATGCCTCGAAGGTGCGCCCGGCCTCGCTGTCGGCGATCACGTCCACGCCGTTGAACAGCTGCTCCAGCACGTCGCCGCGTGCGCCCTCGTCGTCGATGATGCGTTCGCGGAACTGGCGGTTGAGCTGTTCGAAATCGTCGCGCACGCGATGGAAATCTTCGGCCAGCTCGTCGGAGAGATGGATCAGGTCACGGGCACGCTCCAGCGCGCGCTTGCCGTCCAGCGCGGCCACGCGGCCGGAGGCCACCCGTTCGATCTCGGCATCGATGCGCGCGCGTTCTTCGCGCAGGGCGGCCAGGCGCAGCTCCGGGTCGGCTTCGGTCTGGCCCGCCAGCTGCACCAGCTGCTGGATCACCAGCGACAGGCGGCTTTCGGTGGCGCTGCTGCTGCTCTCGCGCAGGCCGACGATGAAGCGGATGGCCTGGGTGGCCGCGCGCGACAACTCGTATTCTTCTTCGGCCGCGCCCTCGGGCAGGCGGCGTTCCAGCCAGCCCTGTGCCAGCCAATGCGCCAGATAGGCCTGCGCGGTGCGTGGCAACTCGCGCGAGAGCTCGTCGGCGCGCAGCGCGTCGAGCTGGCGCTGCAGGCGCTCGTGCAGCACGGCCGAGGGCAGGCGGCGTTCGCCGTCCAGCAACACCGTCTGCAGCAGGCCGATCAGCTCGGGCGCGTGGTCGGCGGCCAGCAGTTTCCACACCGGCTGCTCGCGCAATTGGCGATAGCCGGCGATACGTGCCTGGTGCTTCATGGCGACGGCAACGGCTGCCTCAACGCTTGCCGCCCACTTCGATGAACTGCAGGAACTCGGCGCGGGTGCGCGCGTCCTCGCGGAAGCTGCCCAGCATCTTGGAAGTCACCATGCTGACGCCGCGCTTGTGGATGCCGCGGGTGGTCATGCATTCGTGCGAGCCTTCCACCACCACGCCGACGCCGCGCGGCTGCAGCACGTCCTGGATGCACTGGGCGATCTGCGCGGTCATCTTTTCCTGCACCTGGAAGCGCCGCGCATAGCTTTCCACCACGCGCGCCAGCTTGCTGATGCCGACCACCTTGCCGCGCGGCAGATAGCCCACGTGCACCTTGCCGATGATCGGCGCCATGTGGTGCTCGCAGTGGCTCTCGTAGGAGATGTCGCGCAGCACGATCAGCTCGTCGTAGCCGGCCACTTCCTCGAAGGTGCGTTCCAGATACTCGCGCGGTTCCTCGCGGTACCCGCTGAACCAGTCGCCATAGGCTTCGGCGACCCGGCGCGGGGTGTCCAGCAGGCCTTCGCGGGCCGGGTCTTCGCCGGCCCAGCGCAGCAGGGTGCGCACGGCATCTTCGGCCTGGGCCTGGGTGACGGGGGAATCGGGCTGGTCGGACTGGCTCATGCGCAGGGTGCACCCAAAGGGGGCGAGCATGGTACCCGAGGACGGGCCGGCGGCCCCAGTGGCGGTTGCGCCGGCTTGCCCGGGTTCAGTGACTATTGATTCATTGTTGAATTGATAGCATCCTATCTATTATGACGAACAGCGTTCTCTCTCCCCGCGCCCAGCTCAGCTCCGGCCTGCTGGTCGCCGCCCGCCAGTGGCAGCGGCTGGCCGACCAGGCATTTGCCGAATTCGGGCTGTCCAGCGCCTGCACCGGGCCGTTGTTGATGATCGGCCGCTCCGGCGGCGGCATCCGCCAGGTCGCGCTGGCCCAGCAACTGGGCATGGAAGGCCCCTCCCTGGTGCGGCTGCTGGACAAGTTGTGCGCGCAGACGCTGGTGCGCCGCGAGGCCGACAGCAGCGACCGCCGCGCCAACCAGCTGTGGCTCACCGACGCAGGCCAGGCGCTGGTCGGGCGCATCGAGATCCGCCTGGATGCGCTGCGCGCAGAAGTGTTCGGCGCGCTCAGCGAGGCGCAGGTGCAGGTGGTGCTGACCTTGTGGGAGCAGATCGCGCAGGCGCACGCGCGGCTGAGTCAGTCCGACTGAGCCCGCTGTCGGGCGTCGCGCTGCGACGCCGGTTGTGACGTTCCGGATGGCCCGGTGCGCATTGCGCACGGCGCCGGACGTGGTTGTTCCCCCCTTGCCCAGGATGTGCCCGATGTACGGCGAATTCAGTCTCTACGGTGTGTTCGTTCCCACCTTGCTGGCGTTGATGACGCTGGCCTACCTGCTCAACAGCGCCATCGGCGCGCTGCTGACCCGGGCCGGCGCGTACCGGCATATCTGGCACCCGGCGCTGTTCAACCTGGCGCTGTACATCGCGCTGCTGGGCGGCCTGTTTTCCCTTACCCGTTGGATGCAATCGTGAAAAAGCTGATCAAGAACGCGGGGCCGGCGCTGTTGACCCTGGCAATGGTGGTGGTGGCAGCCGTGGTGCTGCAGCACCTGTGGCGTTATTACATGGAAGCGCCGTGGACGCGCGATGCGCACGTGGGCGCCGATGTGGTGCAGGTGGCGCCGGATGTGTCCGGGCTGGTGGAGGAAGTGGCGGTGGCCGACAATCAGGCGGTGCGGCGCGGGCAGTTGCTGTTCGTGGTGGACTGCACACGCTATGCGATCGCGCTGGAACAGGCGCGCGCCGCGCTGGCCGAGCGCCAGGCCACCTTGAGCCAGTTGCGCCGCGAGATCGCGCGCGACCGCAGCCTGCAGGACCTGGTGGCTGCCGAAGATGCCGAGGTGCGCCGCTCCAATGTGCAGAAGGCGCAGGCGGCGGTGGCCACCGCGCAATCGGCGGTGGACCTGGCTCAGCTCAACCTGGACCGCACGCAGGTGCGCAGCCCGGCCGACGGCCATGTCAGCGACCGCACCGTGCGCGTGGGCGATTACGTCAGCGCCGGGCACCCGGTGGTGGCGGTGCTGGATACCGGCTCGTTCCGCGTCGACGGCTATTTCGAAGAGACCCGCCTGCAGGGCGTGCATGCCGGCCAGCGCGTGGACGTGCACCTGATGGGCGAGCCGGCCACCTTGCACGGGCATGTGCAGAGCATCGCCGCCGGTATCGAGGACCGTTACCGCAGCGGCAGCGCCGGCGCCTTGCCCAACGTCACGCCGGCATTCGACTGGGTGCGGCTGGCGCAGCGCATCCCGGTGCGCATCGTGCTGGATCGGGTGCCGGCGCATGTGCAGCTGATCGCCGGGCGCACCGCCACCGTGACCATCCTGCCGGACGCCGTGCGCGACGCCGCCAGCGCGCCTGCCCGCGTGCCGGCCAAGGCCGCGCCATGAACCGCACCGTATTGCGTCCCCTGGGACTGGCCACGCTGCTGGCCACATTGAGCGCCTGCACCACGGTTGGCCCGAACTACGCGGGGCCGGCGGAGTCGGCCTACCAGCGCCCGGCCGCCAATGCCGCGTTTGGCGACACCGGCAACGACCAGGTGCAGGCCGGCGCACCGCTGCCGGCACGTTGGTGGGCGCTGTACCAAGACCCGATGCTGGATGGCCTGATCGAACAGGCCTTGCGCGACAACGTCGAGCTGAAGGTGGCCGGTGCCAACCTGCGCCGCGCCGCGGCGGTGTACGAACAGGCGCTGGACGCGGGCGGTTTCGATTACGAGGTGGAGGCCGGCGTCAGCCGCGCGCAGGTCTCGGCCGAGGCCTTCCTGCAGCAGGAAAAGCTGCCGGTGTTCAACCTGGCCGACGGCAAGTTCGGGGTGTCGTATCAGTTCGATCTGTTCGGCAAGCTGCAACGCGGCGCCGAGGCCGCGCAGGCCGACACGCAGGTCGCCCAGGCCGCGATCGACCTCGCGCGGGTCAACGTCGCCGCGCAGGTGGCCGGCAGCTACGTGGAGATCTGCCACGCCAACCACGAGCTGCACGTGGCCGAGCATTCGCTGCAGTTGCAGCAGCGCAGCCGCGACATCACCCAGCGCCTGATCGCTGCCGGCCGCGGCACCCCGCCCGATCTGGCCCGCGCCACCGCGCAGGTGGCGATGCTGGAAGCGGCGCTGCCGCCGCTGCGCGCGCGCCGCCAGGCCGCCGGTTACCAACTGGCCGCGCTGCTCGGCAAGACGCCCGGCGAGGTGCCGGCCGGCGTGGACGACTGTGCGCACGCGCCGGCCCTGCAGCGCCCGATCCCGATCGGCGACGGCCGCGCGCTGCTGGCGCGTCGCCCGGATGTGCGCCAGGCCGAACGCCGGCTGGCGGCAGCCACCGCGCGCATCGGCGTGGCCACCGCCGAGCTGTATCCGGATATCCGTCTGGGCGGCTCGATCGGTGCCACCGGCCTGCTGGCCGACTTCGGTGAGCCGGCCACGCATGCCTGGTCGTTCGGCCCGCTGATCTCGTGGACGCTGCCATCCGGCGGTGCGCGTGCGCGCGTGCGCGCCACCGAAGCCGGCGCGGACGCGGCGCTGGCGCAGTTCGACAACACCGTGCTGCAGGCGCTGCGCGAGGTGCAGACTGCCTTGTCGCGTTACGCGCAGGATCTGGACCGCCTGCACCTGCTGGAACAGGCGCAGCAACAGGCCGACCTGGCGTCGGCGCAGAACCGGCGTTTGTACCAGGGCGGGCGTACGCCGTATCTGTCCAGCCTGGATGCCGAGCGCACGCTGGCCACCGCCGACATGACGCTGGCCAATGCGCAGGCGCAGGTCTCGCAGGATCAACTGCAGCTGTTCCTGGCGCTGGGCGGCGGCTGGGAAGCAGCCGCCGGCCGCACCGACCCGACTGCCGCGCGATGAGTGCGCTGCTGCGCGATCGCCAGGCCTGGCTGTTTTCGGCCAAGACCTTCGCCGCCTCGATCGCGGCGTTGTACGTGGGGCTGGCCGGCAATCTGTCGCGGCCGTACTGGGCGATGGCCACGGTCTATATCGTCTCCCAGCCGCTGCTCGGCCCCACCCGCGCCAAGGGCGTGTACCGCGTGCTCGGCACCTTGCTGGCCGGCGCGGCCACCCTGGTGATGCTGCCGAACCTGGTGGAAACGCCGCTGCTGCTCAGTGCGGCGATGGCGTTGTGGCTGTCGGCCTGCCTGTTCCTGGCGCTGCTCAATCGCGGCCCGCGCGGTTATGCGTTTTTGCTGGCCGGCTACACCACCGCCTTCATCGGCTTCCCGGCGGTGACCGCGCCGGAGGGCATCTTCGACACCGTGGTGGCGCGCAGCGAGGAGATCATCCTGGGCACGGTGATGGCGGTGCTGTTCGCCGCGCTGGTCTTCCCCGCCTCGGTCAAGCCGATGCTCACCGCGCGCATCGGCAACTGGATGCAGGACGCCGCGCAATGGTGCCGGCAGGTGCTGCAGCGCGGCCCGTCGCAGGCACCGCGCAATCGGCTGGCCGCCGATCTGGTGCAGTTCGAGGCCTTGATCGCCTTCGTGCGCCACGACGACCCACGCCATGCCGGTGCCGTCCCCACGCTGGAGCAGCTGCGCGCACGCATGCTGATGCTGCTGCCGGTGCTGTCGTCGATGGCCGATCGGCTGGATGCGTTACAGCGCGATGGGTCTGCGTTGCCGCTCGCCACCGCCGCGCTGCTGGAGGACGTCGCAGCCTGGGTGGGCCAGGGCGAGGACGCACCCAGCGATGCGGACGTCGACGCCTTGCGCGCACGCATCGTCGCACTGCGCCCGGTGGTGGATCAGGACATCGAGCATCTGCTGCTGGCCAGCCTGCTGCTGCGGCTGGAAGAGCTGCTCGACCTGTGGCAGGACTGCCGCGCGCTGCAGCAGGCGGTGGTGCACGGCACGGCGACGCCGGTGCTGCGCGCGATGCCGGGTGCGGCGAGACAAGCTGCAACGGCGGAATCATCCGAACGGGCTGACGCGGCACACAGCGAACCTGCTATGCGTTCGCGCATGCACCCCTCGGTGCTGCAGCGCATGACCCGGTCACCGCGCGACACAACCGATGCGCCGGCAGCGGCCAGCACCACCCGCCATATCGATTTCGGCATGGCCGCGTTTTCCGCACTCAGCGCGGGCTTTGCGTTGATGGCGTACTGCGTGCTGTGGATCGGCATCGGCTGGGAAGGCGGCGGCAACGGCGCGATGATGGCGGCGGTGACTGCCGCATTCTTCGCCGCGCAGGACGACCCGGCGCCGAGCATGCTGTCGTTCCTGACCTGGGCGGTGGTGGCCAGCGTGGTCGCCGGCATCTATCTGTTCGGCATCTTCCCGGCCATCCACGATTTCCCGATGCTGGTGTTGGTGCTGGCGGCGGTGTTCCTGCCGATCGGCGCGTTGCTGCATCGCCCCAAGACCATGCTGGTCGCGCTGCCGCTGGTGGTGAACCTCACCGCGCTGCTGAGCCTGCAGAACACCTACAACGCCAATATCCAGAGCTTCGTCAACGCGGCGGTGGCGATGGTGCTGGGGATTGGATTTGCCGTGGTGCTGACGCGCTTGTTCCGCTCGGTGGGCGCCGAATGGAGCGCGCGCCGGCTGGTGCGCCAGGGCTGGCGCACGCTGGCCGATGCCGCCGAGGGCCGCGGCGCGCAGGACCGGCAGCACTTTGCCGCCCGCATGCTGGACCTGCTTGGCCTGCTCGCACCCCGGCTGGCATTGACCCCGGAAGGCAGCGAGCTGGCCTCGGTGGATATGCTCAACGAAGTGCGCGTGGGCTTGAACATCCTGCAACTGCGCAGCGCGCGGCATGGTTTGCCGCAGCCGAGCGTTGAGGCCGTGAACGCGATCCTGGCCGATGTTGCCGCGCACTACCGGCAACAGATCGCGCACAAGCGCCCGCTGCCTGCGCCTGATGCGCTGCGTGCGCGGCTGGATGCCTCGCTGGCGCGCGTCGGCAAGGTGCCGGCGGGTGCGCATCGCGATGAGGCGCTGCTGGGGTTGATCGGCTTGCGTTACAGCGTGTTTGCGCAGACGGCGCCGCATACCCAGGCAAACGCCGGTACT
This sequence comes from Xanthomonas sp. WHRI 6108, assembly GCF_040202385.2. Lineage (NCBI taxonomy): Bacteria > Pseudomonadati > Pseudomonadota > Gammaproteobacteria > Lysobacterales > Lysobacteraceae > Xanthomonas > Xanthomonas sp. WHRI 6108. Next base: position 4,695,853 of record NZ_CP168198.1, read on the forward strand.
CGTCCGCCCTTGGCCCCTCTCCCTGCGGGGCGGTAAGGCACTGCCTGCGCGCCACTGGCGCGCGTGCCCTGGAGCGCCCGCGCTGCTGGCGGGGGTTGGGGTGAGGGGTCGTGTACCAATCCACGACCGCAGGATCGATGCTTCACCTTGGCGGCGCGTGGCGACGCGCTCACCACGGTCGGCGTGCCAGTCACCGGAGGTGCCCCGCATCCGCCCCTTCGGCGCCCTTCTCCCGACGGGAGAAGGACAAAGCAGATCAGCGCTTGCGCTGATGCATCGCCGCTTCGTCGTCCAGCCAGTTGCTGCCCTTGTTGGTCAGGAAGAACATGTAGACCACCAACGACACCGCGATCACTGCCGTGGCGTAGATCACGAACTCGCTGACATGGCCGGTCTTCAACGAGGCCTGGTACAGCAGCGGCGCGGTGCCGCCAAAGGCGGAGTTCGCCAGCGCATAGCCCAGGCCCACGCCCAGCGCACGCACATGGGTGGGGAACAGTTCCGCCTTCACCACCGCATTGATCGAGGTGTAGCCGGTCAGGATCACAAAGCCCACGGTGAGGATCGCGAACGCGGTCAGCCAGTCGGTCTGCTTGGGCAGCTCCATCACCAGGAACCAGGTGTAGAGCACCCCACCGATGCCGAAGAACACCAGCAGGCTCTTGCGCCCCACGATATCTGACAACCAGCCGCCAACCGGCTGCATCAGCATCAGCACCGTCAGCGCGACCAGGTTGATGATGGTGCCGGCCATCACGTCGCCACCAGCGAACGCGGTCTGGATCATCTTCGGCCCGGTGACCGAATAGGTGTAGAACGCGATCGTGCCGCCGGCGGTGATCAGGAAGCACAGCAGCAGCGGGCGCCACTGGTTGACGAACAGCTCGCGCATCGAGCCCGACGCCTTGGCCTTGCCGGTGCGCGAATCGGCGATGGATTCGGAGCTCAGCGACTCGTCCATGGTCTGGCGCAGCCAGAACACCACCAACGCACCGATGCCGCCCAGGCCGAATGCCACGCGCCAGCCCCACTCGGACACCTGCGGCGCATCGAAGAAATGCAGCATCACCAGCAAGGTGGTCTGCGCCAGCACGTGCCCGCCAACCAGCGTGACGTAATGGAACGAGGACAAGAACCCGCGCCGGCCGGGAATCGCCGCCTCGGACATGTAGGTGGCGCTGGTGCCGTACTCGCCGCCGGTGGCAAAGCCCTGCAGCAGGCGCGCCAGCAACAGGATGATCGGCGCGGCGATGCCGATCGTGGCCACCGTCGGCGTCACCGCGATGACGAACGAGCACAGCGCCATCATCGACACCGAGATGGTCAACGCCAAGCGGCGGCCGTAGCGGTCGGCGAAGCGGCCGAAGTACCACGCTCCGATCGGGCGCATCAAAAAGGTCATCGCAAAGATCGCCCACACGAACATGGTGGCGTTCTTGTCTTCCTTGGAGAAGAACTGCGATTCGAAGTAGGTGGCAAACACCGAGTAGACGTAGACGTCGTACCACTCGACCAGATTGCCGGCCGATCCCTTGAGCGTGTTGGACACCGAACGGCGAAGGCTACCGGGGGCTGCGCCAGAACCGGCGGCGATCGGAGACGTTGGGGGTGCGCTCATGCAGTCAGAACCTTGTGGGTGGGACACCCCGGAAGTATAGGTGCGTGCTTGTGTGACGCATGTAAGCATTTCGGCGCATATACAGGCCCGGCAACGGCCGGCAGCGGCGCGCGCTTCAGCCCGCTTCCGACGGTCGTCGGTGTGGTGCTTGCGGCCGCGGGCAACAGCGCAACTGCTGGTTTCTGCCAATGACGCCCGGCACTCGCTACGGCAGCACCTGCCTGAGCGTCTCGATGAATGCATGCAGCCCGGGGGAATCTGTCGATGCCCCTTGGTCATACAGCACCAGTCCCGGCACCGCCGGGCACCACGGCTCGCGCACGCGCGTTGGCCACCTGGATGCGTCAACATTGCCGGCATCACTGGCCGCAAGGACGCTTCGGGCGCCGCCGCATGAGCAAGCACCACACCGACATCAGCAAGTTCCTCAGTTTCGTGCTGCGCCACGAACCGCAGGCGATCGGACTCACGCTCGACTCGGAGGGCTGGGCCGAACTGGACGCGTTGATTGCCGGCGCCGGGGCCCACGGCACCGCGCTCGATCTGGAGCTGATCCAGGCGGTGGTCGCCGGCAGCGACAAGAAACGCTTTGCGCTGTCTGCTGATGGGCAACGGATCCGCGCAGTGCAGGGGCATTCCACCCCAACCGTGGCCTTGCAGCTCGAAACCAGGGTGCCGCCCGAGGTGCTGTATCACGGCACCGCCACGCGCTTTCTCGAAGCGATCATGGCCGAGGGCTTGCGCCCCGGCCAGCGCCACCATGTGCATCTGTCCGACAACCCGCAGACCGCCGCATCGGTGGGGCAGCGCTACGGCGAGCCGGTGGTGTTGCAGGTCGACGCCGGGCGCATGCATCGCGACGGCCTGCCGTTCTTCCAGGCCGACAACGGCGTCTGGCTCACCGCGCAGGTTCCGGCAGCGTTCCTGACCCGCCCGCGCTGAGCTGACGCACAGCAGGCCTGCCACCGGCTGCCTGCCACCGGCATCGGTGCGCGGTGCCGGCCAGCACCTGGGCCGGCATGGACACGCGCAGACGCCGGACGCATCCCCCCTTCACGGCCCCCATGCCGCCCGCCTTGCCAGAATGCCGGCCGCTTGGGGCTGTCGATGGCAGGGGAACCGGAGTTGGATGCATGACATGGATCATCGTGGCCACGGTCGTCACCACGCTGGTGGTGGGGCTGCTGCTGCTCAACTTCGCCACGCCCGAGAAAAAGCTCGAGCACATCCCCAGCCATTGCTACGACGTCGCCGACCCGCAGTTCAAACGCGAGATGTCGGTGTTGCTGGGTCCGGCGATCCTGCCCGGCAACAAGATCCAGGTGCTGCACAACGGCAGCGAGATCTTTCCGGCGATGCTGGCCGCCATCCGCAGCGCGCAGCGCACCATCACCTTCGAAACCTATATCTACTGGTCGGGCGAGATCGGCCGCGAGTTCAGCCAGGCGCTGTCCGAGCGCGCGCGTGCCGGGGTCAAGGTGCGCGTCACCATCGACTGGGGCGGCAGCCTGAAGATGGATGCCTCGCTGGTGCAGGACATGACCGACGCCGGGGTGGAGGTGCATCGCTACCGCCCGCTGACCTGGTACAACCTGCACCGCGTCAATAACCGCACCCATCGCAAGCTGCTGGTGATCGATGGCCGCATCGGCTTCACCGGCGGCGTTGGCGTGGCCGACCAGTGGATGGGCGACGCGCAGGACCCGGAGCACTGGCGCGACTCGCATTACCGCATCGAAGGCCCGGTGGTGGCGCAGGTGCAGGCCGCCTTCAACGACAACTGGATCAAGAGCACCGGCCGCGTGCTCAACGGCGCCGAGTACTACCCCGAGCTGGCACCGGCCGGCGACAGCGACGCGCAGCTGTTCGTGGCTTCGCCCGCCGGCGGCAGCGAGAGCATGCACCTGATGTATCTCATCGCCATCGCCGCGGCGCGCAGCTCCATCGACCTGGCCGCCGCCTACTTCGTGCCGGATGCGCTGATCACCCGCTCGCTGCTGGAAGCGCGTGCGCGCGGCGTGCGCATCCGCGTGCTGCTGCCGGGCAAGCATATCGATGCGGTCTCGGTGCGGCTGGCCTCCAAGGCCAGCTGGGAACCGCTGCTGCAGGCCGGCATCGCCATCCACGAATTCCTGCCCACCATGCTGCACACCAAGCTGCTGATCATCGACGGCCTGCTGGTCTCGGTGGGCTCGACCAACTTCGACATCCGCTCGTTCCGCCTCAACGACGAGGCCAGCCTGAATGTCTACGACCGTGACCTGGCCGCGCAGATGACCGAGGTGTTCGAGCGCGACCTGCAACGGGCCGAGCTGTACACGCTGGAGCGCTGGCGCAAGCGGCCGCTGCGGCAAAAGCTGGGCGAGAAGCTGGTGGTCCCGTTCCGCTCGCAGGTGTAGGCAAAGGCCTTCCCCCACCTGGCAGTGAGCGCACCCGCGCTCAGCGCTGCACAGCCTGCAGCCGCAGCTGGCGCAGCCGCCACCACAGCCCGCCAACGTGCACCAGCGAGTACAGCACCAGCGCTGCGGCAATGCCCAGCGTCAACGGGCTGGCCTGCGAGCCGGCCGCCGCCGCGCCCGCGCTGAAGGCGCCATCGGCCCAGCGCCAGGCCAGGCGCCCGAGCAGCACCAGCGTCAGGCCGCCGCCGATCCACGGATTGGGCGTATACCAGCCGCGCCCTTCCACCCATTCGGCATGCGTGTAGCGCAGCGACAGCGCGCCCAGCCCGATGCCGACCAGCGTTCCGGCGGCGATCCCCAGCCGAACCTGCGGCAAGCCATACACCGCAAACGCCAGCGCTGCCGCCGCAATGACCAGCACCACGGTACGCAGCGCCGTGCTCACCGGCTTCCACGGCTGGCGGCCGAAGCTGCGCCGGATGCGCCGGTAGTAGAGCAAGGCGATGGCCGCCATCGACAGATACGGCGTCAGCGGTGCGATGGCAGCAGCGGGCATGGCGATTCCTTTGCGGGGTGAGGTGACCGACGCAGAATGAAACCGGCCCCCATAACGAACAAGGTGCCAAGTGTCACTTTCTGCGCACACAGGCGGCTTGCCCGGGTGGCCGCCGCCGCGCGCGGCAATCGCGACAGGCAACCGACCTTCGCGCAGGACCGGCCTGCCGGCTACTGCCGGTGAACGCCCCAGCCGCGCGCCAGCCATTGCCACACGCGAAGCGGAGCCGCACGGGTAGACTTGCCGGCAGAGTTCCCCCACCGCAGTGCCATGTCCGCCATCAAGCAAGAAGCCCGCACGCTGATCGACACGCTGCCCGAGACGGCAGGATGGGACGACGTGGTTCGCGTCGTGGACACCGCCAGCTTCGAGGCCGCCGTGCTGGACGGCATGGCCGCAGCGGATCAGGGCGCCTTTGCCGCGCCGGCACAGGTGAGCGCACTGTTCGCCAGATGGGGCGTTGATGTTGCGGCGTGACTGGACTGTCCCGGCCGCCAGGCAACTCGCACACGCCCAGGATCACTACCACGCGCTCAACCCGACCGCCGCCGCCGCGATGGCGCGGCAGGTGCTGGAAGCCACCCGCACCCTGGCCGAGCAACCCGGCCGCGGCCGCGCCGGCCGCGTCGCCGGCACCCGCGAATGGGTGGTCAAGCAAACGCCCTACGTGCTGGTCTACCGCGTGCGCGACGACGCGCTGCAGCTGCTGCACGTCCGCCTGCAGACGCAGGACTGGCTGCCGCGCACCGAGCCGCTGATCGAACGCATCGAACCCTGGATCGCCGCGCTGATCAGCGCCCTGCTGCACGTGCTGATGCTGCTGATCCTGCTGTCGGCCTCCACGCCCACCATGACCCCGCCGCAGGGCTCGGCCAGCGGCGGCCGCACCAAGGTGGATTTTGTCGGCGACACCTCCACGCCCGAACAACCCACGCCCTCGCCGACACCGACTCCGCCGTCGCAAACGCCCGCGCCCGTGCAACCGCCGCCGGCCGCCTCGCCGGTGCAGTCCACCCTGGTCAAGACTGCCAAGAACCCGATCCCGCCGGCAGGCAACACCCGCCGCGGCGGCCTGGTCGAGCAGCGCCAGACGCAACCGGTGCAGCGCCCCACCCCGCCGCAACCGCCGGCAGAACCCTCGTCGCCGCCGCAGCGCCGCCCCGAAACCTGGACCGGCCGCCCACCGGGCATGCTCGAAGAAGAAGCTGATGCCGCCGAAGACGGCATGTCCAACACGCCCACCATCAGCGAAGGCCGCCGCCGCGATCGCAACAACGCCCAACCCAGCATGGATGTGGGCGGCTACCAGGTCTATTACGAAGTGCGCAGCGAAACCCAGCTGCGCAATTGGCGCGACCAGGGCATGAAGGAAGTGGCCATCATCCTGCCCGGCACCCAGTACCGCATGGTCTGCCCGCTGGAAGTCGCGCTCAAGCGCGGCTCCAGCAAATGCCGCCTGCTGCCGCCGGACTCGCCGGAGCTCAAAGACATCGGCGATGCCCGCGAGGTCATCAACATGATGGAGGTCTACAAGCAAGGCGAGCCGGTATGGCGCGGGCCCGGACCGTATCGGTGAGTAGTGGGGCCAGGTTGGCCCCGGATTTCACTTCTTGCTGGTGCGGGGATGACTGCTTCGATACCGGGTGACGTTGTGTGAGTGCTTGCACTTTCCTGAAGTGCAAGCAACCTGATTCCTGCGCGAGGGCGGCATGCCTTCTTTCACCGTCCGCAATATCCCCGACGACGTGCATCGCGCGATCCGCGCGAGGGCTGCACTGCACGGCCGCAGCACCGAGGCGAACAAGCCGAAGCTACCTTCGGCGCGTTCACCGATTACCCGGCGGTTGCAGACATCAGCGCCCCTGGTCTTTGCCCAACTTGGTACCCAGGGCTCCCTTCAACGGCGCCGGATTGCTGGTCACCAGGCAGTTGTAGGTCTTGTCGCTGTTGAGAACCAGCACGGACGACTGCGGCCCCTTGAAGTCCAGCCCGACCGAGAACAGCACATAGGTGTTAGGCAGCGCGCTCGGCCGAAATGCACCGAAGGCATACTCCCCGGACAAGCCCAACGGTGACAGCGGTATCGTCACCGTCATCGGCTGCGTGCCCCCCGGGGATGGCAGCGACGAGGACGCAGACATCATCTTGGACTGCACGTCGATGGAGTACTTGGTGGTGACCGCCGAGCCCAGGTACTTGGAACCCGGTGCGGAAACCTGCTTGCGACAGGCCGCGATGTCGTCGGGTTTCTGATCCTGCTGGCCCGTCTGCAGCGTGGCAAAGACATGGCTCAACGTGACCGTATCCGCCCCGGTCACCGGTGCGGCAACGGCAGCGTCCATGCACAACGCGGCCACGACGAGTGAGAGGCCGCAGGCCGCAAGCGCACCGCGATAGCTGGTTTTACGTTTCATTTCGATCGTTCCCTGGTGTGTGATGCAAGGTGTCCGCAGCGACTGCCGCTTGCGCCTTGAATGGACATTCGCAACGGCACCTGTGCATAACGCCAAGCGGCAGATGATCGATTGCGTACGATGACGACATGCGTGTGTGTGGCAGCACCACACCTACGCCACCCAGCTGGCCACGCCGCTGGTGGGTTCATCGTTGAAGACCAAGACCTCGCAAACCCGGCAAATCGTCTCAACGACGTCGTTGCGTGATGCAGTTTGAAATTCGGTGCAAACACCGTGTCTGTTTCTCGAATCAGACATCAGTCGAGACCGCACGCAACGCATCGACCACAAGACCAAACATAATCGGCCGCAGCAAGTGCGCCTCACCGGGAACAAGCGAAATCTAAAGCCGACATCAGATTGGCTGTCTGTCAGACATTTACCGGGTTGAAACTGACGCTGGCTTTCGCTTTGGTTACTTGGGGCTGGCCCAGCTTCACGTTACCGCTTGCGATGCCGGCCGGTGTCTGTGTCGCGTCCGGTTGATGATGTGAGCGCTGGAGCGGGCAGATCGGATACGGTGACCAGACCTCGCGTTGGTGGCGCACGGCCGGCCGGGAACTGGCTACAGTCTGCACAGGGCCGTGTGCGCCCGCTCCATCCACCTGCGTTCCCAAGGATCTGCATGTCTCTGCATCGTCTTGCCCCCCGCCTGGGTCTGGCCGTTGGCCTGTTGTGCGCCTGCTGCGCGCACGCCGCCGCACCGGCAGCGGCCCATCGCCTGCTGCGCGTCACGCTGGACGGGGCGAGCGACCAGCCCGTGTCCGGGCGCCTGCTGGTCTTCGCCACGCTGGCCAAGGACGCCCAGGCCGCGGCCAAGGATGGCAAGGACGGCAAAGCCGGCAAGGTGGAGGAGGTGAGCGTGAACCCGTTCCGCCCGACCGCGGTGGCGGTGGCGGCGCAGGAGGTGACCGCGCTTGCCCCCGGTGCCAGCGTCGAGATCGACCTGGACAACATCGCCTTCCCCAGCGGTTTTTCCGCGTTGCCGGCCGGCGAGTACCTGTTCCAGGCCGTGCTGGATCCGGACCACAGTTACAGCTATGCCGGCCGCGATGGCGGCGACCTGTTGAGCGAGGTCACCGCGGTGACGCAGGGCAAGGGCAAGCCGTTGCCCACACTGAAACTCAGCAAGCAGGTGCCCGCGTCGGACGACCCGTGGCAGGTGTCGCCGCGGGCGCCGCAGGCGATCCGCGACGCTATCCCGGAGGCCAGGCTGCATAGCGCGGACGCCTCGCTGGTCAGCCCGTCGCTGAGCGCGTTCTGGGGCCGGCCGGTGTCGCTGCGCGCCCGCGTGCTCACCCCGCCCGGCTACGACGCCAAGGCCGCCACCCGCTATCCGACCGTGTATGTCACCCACGGCTTCGGCGGCAACTACAACCGCTTTGCCGGCAGCATCGCCGCCACCTGGAGCGCGATGGCGGCCAAGCAGATGCCGCCGATGATCTGGGTGTTCCTGGACCAGTCCACGCCCACCGGCACCCACGAGTTCGCCGACTCGGTCAACAACGGCCCCTGGGGCACCGCGCTGACCGAAGAGCTGATCCCCGCGCTCGAACGGCAGTACAAGATGGACGGCAACGCCAAGGGCCGGTTCCTCAACGGGCATTCTTCCGGCGGCTGGGCCACGCTGTGGCTGCAGACGCGCTACCCCAAGCTGTTCGGCGGCACCTGGTCCACCTCGCCCGATTCGAGCGACTTCCACGACTTCACCGGGCCGGATCTGTACGCGCCCAATGCCAACGTCTACCGGCGCCCGGACGGCAGCCAGTTCCCGCTGATCCGCGACCAGGGCAAGGTGGTGGCCGACCTGGAAACCTTCGCCAAGCTCGAACGCGTGTTAGGCCCGTATGGCGGGCAGATGGCCTCGTTCGACTGGGTGTTCTCGCCGCGCGGGCCCGACGGCCGCCCGGTGCCGATGTTCGACCGCGACACCGGCAAGGTGGACCCGGCCGTGGTGGCCTACTGGCACACGCACTACGACATCGCCGCGCGCGTGGCCGCGCAGTGGCCCACGCTCAAGCCGGATCTGGACGGCAAGATTCACCTGATCGTCGGCACCGCCGACACGTTCTACCTGGATGGGGCGGCGCGCAAGTTCCAGGCGGTGCTGGACGGCCTGGGCGCCAGGAGCGACTTCCGCTACCTGGAAGGCCGCACCCACTTCGACCTGTACAAGGAGGGCGAGGACAGCAACGCCTTGATGAAGAAGATTGCCTGGGAGATGTACGCCGTGGCGCGGCCCAAACAGTAAGCGCGCCGGCGCTGCCGATCGGCGTGCCGGCCACCGGCACGCCAGGGCGCAGCATCACCGGCCCCGCTGCTCAGGCCGAGCGCTTGGGCAATTCCCACTCCAGCTGCTGCCTGAGCACCAGCAGCAGCACTTTCAGGCTGCCGCTGCGGACCAGCGCTGCCGGCGTCTGCCCGTCCAGCGCGTTCATGGGCTTGCGGAACCAGCCGATCAGCGCCTCGTTGTTGCCGGCGTTCAAGGCCCAGGCGTGGCAGACGATCTCGCCCAGGTTCTCGATGCCGGTGCTGCCCAGCAGCTTGAGGTGCTCCGGCGTGAAGGCGAACAGCGACAGCACCAGCTCGGCGTCGGCGGCCTTGCCGTGGTCGACCGCCATCTGCTGGCTGTGCGCAGTGTTGTAGGCCGCCCCATGCGCGCGGAAGTCTTCGGCACGCCGCATGCCGGTGAGCAGTGATGCAATGAGGTCGGCGCGTTCCATAAAGCAGTCCAACGGTGTGATAGCGCGCACGCTATCCGCGTCGCCGCCGCCGCTCAATCAGGAGTCTCCTGACAGCGGCGATGGGCGTCAGCGGCCGTTGCATTACGCGCCGGCGGGGTTGGCGGGCCGGCGGCGGCTTCGGTGGCCGAGTCCCGCTTGCGCGCCCGCCTGGAAGGGGCGCCAACCATTGGCGGCGCTTAACGCGGGGCTTGCTAGCATCCGGGCGCGTCACTGGCAGCAGCCCGCCTGCAGGGCTGCCGTATTGGAGTGTCATCTCATGAGGAGTTGTCAGATGCCCTGGAAATCCGCTCTCGCCGTACTTGCCCTGTCCACCGCCGCGCTGCCGGCCTTGGCCCAGTCCGACCGCCAGGTGGTCGAGGACATGCTCACCCGCTCGGCCAATGTCTGCCCCGGCCACAGCACCGACCGCACCGGCCCCACCGTCAAGGCCGTGCCCGTCGGCGCGCTGCGGGTGATGCTGGAACGCGGCCTGGTCATGTGCCCGGACCGCCGCCTGGATGCCGCCGCGCCGGCGGTGTTCTACGGCCGCCTGGGCGTGTTCGCCTGGAACCCGGAAGTGCCCGCCGGCAAGACGGTGATCGTCAAGCAGATCGACACCATGACCCGCAACGAGGAATACCCCGCCGAGACGCTGGTGTGGGATGCCAAGGGCACCGCGCTCAAGCAGCAGACCGTGCCGATGTTCGAGCCCAAGCCGGGTGCGGCGGTGTTGTACAAGGTGCGTTGAGCGCAGGCACACGCCACCGATGCGCGACCCATTGCAACCACACACCCTGCGCCCGCGCGATCGCGCAAGGCGACGCAGGCGCAGGGTGTGGCTAGGCATCGGTATTGTCCTGCTGCTGGTCGCACTGGGCGGCTACCGCTGCACGGCAAGCCCGGCCGAGCAACGGCAGCAGACGTACTGGCGCGACAAAGCCGAGCGGGAACTGACACCAGGCATGTCGCAAACGCAGGTACTGGCCTGGGCGGAGCGCAATGCGCTGCGTACCGCCATGGGCATGGGCCCCACGCTCATGGCCGCCCCCGTGCGAACGCGGTGGCCGCATTTTCCCTGCGCAACCACGTTCACCATGATTTCGCTGACGTTCGATGCGCAGGGAATGCTGGTTTCCTTCCGAGTCGGTCGAGGGGGCACCTGTCTGTAGAGCGGCAGTTGCCGCCTGGTCCACGACGCGCGCTGCATTGGCTGGTTGCGCTGCGTGTCAGGCCTCAGCGAGCGTCGATTCCGACGCCGGCACCCGCCGGGGCTGCGGACAGCCGCACGTGCCGGCGCGCGGCGTTGGCGATGGCGCTCCCCACCACGTGGATCAGCAACGGCACCGCCCAACTGGCCCATAGCAGCGCCGCGATCGTATCGGGCGATGGCGCCACCCCGGCCCCGACCGCTGCGTAGAGCAACACACGGAACACGACCGGCGCCAAGGTCACCAGATACGCCCGCACCATCCAGCGTCGGTGCCGACCAACCCGCCCGCAACGGATGGCCACCAGGCCCACGGACGCCACCACCAGCCACGCCGCTTCCGTCGCTGCGAAGGCCACGCGGATCGCCATCGGCGCAGGCGAGGTGGCGATCAACCCGGTGGCGCCAAGCATCGCCACCAACATGCCAACGAAATACGCACGCCCAACCCAGCGGTGCACCCATGCATGCCTGCGCCAGCCTTGCGTGGCGAACTGCAGCGTGCCCAGGGCGATGCCGACGGCGCCGCCACCCAGATGGCACCACAGCCAGCCGCGCCGGGTCAGGAACATGGCGTATGCCGGCGACTCCAGCGCGGCGTACTTCAGGTACACATGGCGGACAAACTCGGCCGCGAACACGGCCAGCGCAAGCCACAACAACGCCCACGCCACACGGGCAAACGGCCTGCTACCCGCTACCTCGACACCTTCGCGCATCGGATCGACCCGCATGCCCCGCTCCTTCGGCCAGCCTGCTCTCGGCAGCGGAACGCTAGCATGGACATGCAGCAGGAGCGTGGGCGCGATCGTAGGTGCGGCGCGGAGGGAAGACTTACGCCTGGCGCTGCATTGCGTGCGATGCCGGATCAACACCGTCGCCACCGAGCCGCTGCTCGTAAATCTCATCGACTACACCGCGTACCGCGCGGGCGGCATTGAAGATGCTCTCGCCCAGAACCGACAGACTGGTGGCATCCAGCGGCTTGCCGCTGCACACCGCCACCATGTCGCTCTGCGCAGTGATCGTGCGCAGCAGCGTATGGAACTGGTCGATCTGCTGCAGGGTGACGCCGAAGGTGAAGGGCTCTGCGTGCGCTTCTATCTTGGCCGCTGGCCGCACGCGCTGCCGAGTATTGGTCGTAAGGGCTTTCGAAGTGGTCATGGCGTCCGTCCTCGACGTGAGCGGACGTATGTCCGCAAAGCCACCGTAGCGCGCTTTTTCGGATATCTGAAAACCAGATATTTCGCCTGATTTTTTTAGCGAAGCATAGCTTTGCGTCTCAAGCCGATTTTGTCGGTTCGATCGTCGCGGTGAAGCGCCGAAGCTCACCAGTGATCGGGTCATCGAATGCCAACGTGTGCGCGAACAACTGCAGCGGCCGCTCCGGATCATCGGGCCGCTGATCTTCCAGCTCTGGATAGAAGCGGTCATGCAGGATCGGCGCACCCAGCGCAGCCATGTGCACGCGCAACTGGTGCTTGCGCCCGGTGACCGGTTCCAATCGATACGTCCACGTGTCTGCGCCGCGCGCGACCACATCGATCACCGTCTCACTGTTCGGCTCGCCCATGCCCTCGCGCATGCGGAAGAACGGCTCGCCCGGCTCCAGCCGGCTGCGATGGACATACGGAAACCTCAGCCCCGGCAGCGGTGGCGCGACTGCCAGGTAGTGTTTGCGGATACGTCGCTCGCGGAACAGCGCCTGGTAGATCCCGCGTGTGGCCGGGTTGGCAGAGAACAACACCAATCCGGCAGTGTCACGATCGATGCGGTGCAGTGGCACCAACGCGGGATTATCGAAATGCCGCACCAGCCGCGTGAGCAACGTCTCGCGCACATACACGCCTGCGGGCACCACCGGCAGAAAGTGCGGCTTGCACGCCACCACCACGTGCGCGTCGGCATGCACCACGGCTTCAGCCGCCGCGATGACGGGCTCATCTGCCACTTCGCGGAAGTAATAGATCTCCGCACCCAATCGATACGGCGCCGACACATCCAGCACCTGCGCATTCGCGTCCAGCACACGCCCACGCGCGAAGCGGTCACGCCACGTGGCCGCATCCACACTCGGGAAACATGCGCATAGCGCCTCCAATACCGTGGCCCAGCTTCCCATTGGTAGCTGGAACTGGCTGGCGGCCATGCCACCGAGGATCGGGCGTGTTGAAACCATGGCGACAGCGATGCGCGCTCAAACAGATGGGGTTGGATCGTACCGCGCGCGCGCTTGACTGTTGCACAATCTGCGCAGCGACATGCGCACCTCATCGGCGAAGAATGACTTTCGGGCGATACGCGCGCAGCCCCATTAGGTAATGCTGCGGCTCTTTGCCGAGAGATGGAACTCGATGCGTCGTCCTACGATCTACGCGGCCGTTGCCTGCCTTGCTGCATTCCTTGCACCGGTTGCCGCCGCGGCGCAGACGCCACCGCCATCATTCACCGCATGTGCCGACGCTGCGGCACACACACCATTGGTCGGTAGCGAATGCCTGATCACCGACGTGCCGCTGCGTCATGAAGCCGCGGATGCTGGCACGATCGAGCTATTCGTTCGACGTTTTCCTACGCCGGACCAGAGCAAGCGACGCGGCGAAGTCTGGCTGATTGCGGGCGGGCCGGGCGAAGCCGGCGCATCGCTGTACCCGATGATCAGCACTTACCGGCGCGCCTTTCCCGGCTATGACCTGATCATTCCGGACCATCGCGGCACTGGGCGCTCGGCCCGCCTGTGCCCCGCGCAGGAAGCGCCGCAAAGCGCAGACGGCGTGGGCCTGGCCGGCGCCGAATGGGGCCCGTGCATCGGCGCGCTGTATGCAGATGCGCAAAGAACCAAGGCCTTCACCATCACCGAAGCGGCGCAAGATCTTGCACTGCTGATCCGCCAGCAACGACGCAAGGGCAAGGTGCTGCTATACGGCGTGTCCTATGGCACGCAGCTGGCACTACGCACCCTGCAAGTGGCGCCCGTGCCATTGGATGGGCTGGTGCTGGATGGCCTGGTGCCACCGGAAACTGCCGCGCCATGGGACTTGAGCCACCGCACCGCGGTGGTCGATGCGGTAGGCCGCGCGCTGTTGGACGACGCACACATCGCCACCTATCGCAGCGTGCTCGATCGCAGCGATAGCGCCGCATGGCGCACGCAAATCCCCGGCAAAGACCTCAAGCGCTTTCTCGGCATGCTGCTCAACTTCCCCACGCTGCGCGACCGGATCCCCGCGATCATCGACGGCCTTGCCCGTGACGACGCCACGTTGCTCACTGCCACTATCACCGATCTGCAGACATCACTTGCAGCCATGGGCCAAGGCGGCGACAACCAGCCCGCATTGCCGCTGGTCATGCTGATTGCCGCGTCCGAAAACAATGCGCGGCCAACCCTCACCCGCGAAACGGTCGCGACCGAAGCCAAGGACGCCCTGTTCGTCAGCCCCATCCCCGGCCTGCTGGTGGACGCCGGCCTGCCCACCTACCCGCGCGACGCCTGGTTCGGCCGCAGCCCCGCCACCCTGCCACGCACGCTGGTCATTCACGGCACGCTAGATCCCAACACCCCGTACGCCGGCGCGCAGGCGCATGCCGCACTGCTGAAAACGGCAGGCCCGATGACCTTCAGCACCGTTGAGCGTGGCGCGCATCTGCTCGCGTTTGCAGCCCCTGCGTGTTTTGCGAGTGCGGTTGCGGATTTTGTGGGGCGCCGGAAAGTCGCTGAGCGCTGTCGTGAGCCTGGGGAATGATGATGGGCTATAGAACTGCCATCTTATTGCTCAGTATTTAAAGCGCTCCTCGTCTGCGGCCTACGAAGATGCGCTGATAGCGACACAAGCAAACTCAAGCATTGGCACAACGGCGAGCTCTACCGCAACGGAGCACTTAATGCAGCGCAGTTAATGGGAGATAGATCGCAACGCCGGTTGGTTTGCTGACAAACCTTGTTCCAGCGGTTATGTTCGAACCTGGAACGGGGGTTCTTGCATGGGACGCAGAAAGAAGCAGAGCGGGTTCGAAGCGTTGGCCGCATTGCCGTGGCCGGTTGGCTTCGTGATGGGAATCGCTGCATATCTGGTGGTGCGCTATGGCATCGCCTGGTGGTTCTCTCACCAGAGCGGAATGCTGTCGCAGGGCTTCGCCCAGCAATCGAGTGGAATGTTCGCGCCATTGGCGTGGACGCTGCTCGGCGTCTGCTGGCTTGCCGCGCTGTTCTCCTACCTGGGCACACGCAGCCGGCGGCGCTTTCTGGAAACACGCACAAGCCTGGAGAGCCTGGCCGCCGGCGGCTGGCGCCAGTTCGAACTATTGGTGGGCGAAGCATTTCGCCGCCAGGGCTACAGCGTCGAAGAAACCGGCCTGGGCGGCGCCGACGGCGGCATCGACCTGATCCTGCGCAAGGACGGCCGCCGCACGCTGGTGCAATGCAAACAGTGGAAGCGCCAGCAGGTCGGCGTCAGCGTCGTGCGAGAGATGTACGGCCTGCTAGCCCATCACCAAGCCCACGCAGTAAAGATCGTCTGCATCGGCACCTACACAAATGACGCAGAGCATTTCGCCCAAGGCAAGCCTATTGAACTGATCGGCGGCGAACAGCTGCTGGACATGATTCAAGCGGCTCAACGACAGCCGCCTACCCAACCGATGCAACCAGCAGCGCGCGTCGAGCCTGTATTTGCTTCGGCTGAGTCTAATGCTTCTGCAAACATCACCTCTCCAAGCTGTCCGCGATGCGGCAATGTGCTTGTGCGAAGAAGGAATCGGGGCACTGGCCAAGAGTTCCTAGGCTGCAGCCAATTCCCCGCGTGCAGGGAGACTGTGTAAATGGACCCTGTCCTGCTTGTTCTTGAAATGATCCCTGAAATAAGAATAGGTTTTGAAAATCATGTCATTTAAAAAAATTGCTCTTTTTAATAATAAGGGTGGCGTCGGGAAAACAACAATAACGGTTAATCTCGCCACTGCCATCGCAAAGGCCGGCGCGAAGGTCCTCATGGTTGATGCTGATCCGCAGTGCAATCTCTCGGCTTTTTGCTTGGAAGAAAATGAGCTCGATAATTATCTCCGCAAAAGTGAAGAAGACAAAGGATCAACGACAATTTGGGATGGGATTAAGCCTATTGTGCTTGGTCGAGGCGATATTGCAGAAATAGACGTACTAGAAATATATAAGAACGTCTTACTTCTCGCCGGAGATGTTTTGATATCGCAATATGAGGAAGAGCTTCCGGCTGCGTGGACGGATTCTTTTGCACGAAAGAGTCGCGGATATGATGTGATGGGTGCATTATCAAGACTGGTCAACAAAGTTGCTACTGATTATGGCGCTGATTATGTACTCTTTGATGTAGGCCCGAACGTTGGGCCTTTAAATAGGGCGATACTTCTAGATTCTGATTATTTTCTGGCCCCGGTGGGATCTGATCTTTTTTCACTTCGAGCATTGGGCGCAGTTGGAAAATCACTTCACAGGTGGATTTCAGATTGGAACACCGTCAAATCACTAGCGTCCGACTCATCTAAAGCAACTTTATTGCAGGGACGACCGAAGTTCTTGGGCTATGTGGCTTCCGCGTACAAAGTGAAAACGGGAGGAAAAAGTGCAAAGCCCCATGAACACTGGGAATCAAAAATTGGGCCCCGCGTAAAGCAACGCGTCGTAGATGTTCTAGCTAATTTAGGAGCTGATTTCCATATAAATCCCCCTTACAAACTTGGCGAAATCAAACACTTTCAGTCCCTTGCCGCTGACGCACAAAAATTGAAGCTTCCCTTCAGCGAATTAAAAGGCAAAGTTAATCCAGGACATAATTCTCAGATTTTAAAGGCTGGCCAAGTCTTTGATAAAATTGCCCATGAAGTCATGACTCGAACAGGAGGCGAAAAATGATTTCAAAAGCACACAAATCGGCATTAAAAGTATTCAGTGAGCAAGAACATCGGATCAAACTATTCGCCAGCACTGTTCTTCAATTTTTCGTCTCCCACCCGAGTTTGTCGACAGACGTTCACTCAGTTAAGCTAAGAATCAAGAATAAAGATAACCTTCTCGGAAAATTAAAAAGAAAAAAGGAGTTAGGGGTTGCAGTTTCAGAGAAAAACATATTTAAAGTTATTACCGACCTTGCCGGAGTACGTGTTTTTCACATCCACGCAGCCCAATTCAAACCGATCCATGATGCGATTATGACGCAAGTCAAGTCGGGCGACTGGGTGTTGGGAGAAGACCCAAAAGTTTTCAGTTGGGACCCGGAGGCTGACGAATTTTTCAGAGGATTGGGTTTCGATCCGGAAATTAGACCTACCTTTTATACATCTGTCCACTATCTAGTTCGCCCTAGTGCTGAATCCGATCTTTGTTGCGAGATTCAAGTCCGAACCCTTTTTGAAGAAATCTGGGGGGAAGTGGACCACTCCATGAATTACCCACGACCCGTGCAAAGTATTGCTTGCAGAGAGCAATTACGTGCTTTATCAAAACTCGTTGGAACGGGTGGTCGCTTAGTTGATTCCATCATTCGATCGCGAGCGGAAGCTGACACTTTAAATGCCAGTTTGAGCGCTGTATCTGGAGCTTCATCGATATCCACTAATCGTCGCAAGTCTTTATCTTCCGTACCAAAATAGGGATATAAATAAGCTGGGACATAATTCTTAAAAATTTTCTCCGTTCGATATCTTTGAGATCTTGACCTCCCATACATCCCCCACCCGCCATCCTCGCTCCAGACTCAACTGGAGAACACACGATGATGAAGTGGATGGGCACCGCGCTGGCCGCGGCACTGCTGGTGAGCGGTTGCGCCAAGGAGGAGGGCGAGAAGTTCGTCGGCCACTGGGTCAACGTGCAGACGCAGGAAGAGACGATGGACATCGAGCGCAATGGCGAGACCTTCATGGTCCGCAGCACCACGCCGAAGTTCTTCAGCCGCAAGCCCAAGACCGAGAGCTACCCGGCGGTCTACAAGGACGGGGCGCTGCAGGTCACCAACGATGGCGAGACGGTGAATTTCGCCATCGACGCGGCCAACGGCCACCTCAACACCGGTGGCGAGCAGTACCAGCGCGTGCCGGCCAAGTAAGGCCGCCGCTGTCGCCAGCGCCCGCGTGTGGACCTTGCCGGTCGCACGCGGGCGTTTGCGTTTGCGGCCCTGCCGGCCACGCAGAAGAGCTACTGGTGCACGCTGCGTCGCGCAGACGCCGGGCCGGACACACCGCCCGTCGCCCGGCCTTGCGCTGCCGCTGCCATTCCACCCCACGCAAGCCGTACAGTGCGCAGGCACGCCAGGGTCATGGCGCTGCCCGACCGATCAATCCAGCAACTACGAGGGTGTCATGAGCAAGGGGATGGACCAGAAGAAGAGCCAGAAGAAAGAGCCGACCAAGACGCTGAAGGAAAAGCGCGCGGCCAAGCAGGAAAAGAAGGGCAAGTAAGCCGCCCGGCCTGCCAGACGGCAGACGAGGTCAGGCGCAGGCCTGGCCTCGCGGTGTGATGCCGTGCCAGCCTCAATGACCGCCCAGGCGTAATGGGTGCTCAGGGTTCTCACGGATGAAGCGATCGACCTCCGACAGCTTGGCTGGGAGAGCAACGCACGGATGGCTGCGGTAACTGAAGAACCGAAAGCCAGCGCGATACAACCGCTCGACCTTGCGCCATTGCGCCTGGTTGCGGGCCGGGGGTGCCTTGAACGAACGCCCCATCACGCACAGCGCGTTACCGCAGCCAGGACAGGGGGCCACCTGCTCGCGCGGAGCGATCTTGAAACTTCTGCGGCAACCGAAGCAGGCGTGCGCTAGCCGATAGGCGGCGCTGGTAACGGGCGCCTTGGCCACACGCGGCTGACGAGCACCGACGGCATAACGCAATGCGGTGCGATGGGCTTTGTCGGTGGAACTCATTGACGTGCCTCCGGGCCGACCACGGCTGGCTGACGCTGCACGACATACCGAGTACTGCCATCGCATGACGCAGTGCCGGCCCGATGCGTGGCGGGCAGGATCGCTGCGACCTTGTCAGGCAGAGCCAGTTGCCAATCCAGGTTGGGAAAGGTGGCCGGGAAGGTAGTGCCATTCGGATTGGCAGAGTGCGCGTAGATGCCCGTATCCATCGTGTCCTCACTGAGGTCTGCCCACAGTTGCACCGCTGCACCACGCTGCGCCAGACGTGCTTCCAGGTAGCACAACACCCGCACTGCAACCGCGTTGACCATCTGCCGATGCTCAGCAGAAGAGTGGCCGCGGCCATTCCAGTCCACATGCGTGTGCCACAGGTCGAACCAGCTTTCCGGATCCAACCGGTCAACCGCTGCACGCGCCTTGGCTTCTGCCCGCACCCAATAGCGCTCCATGCGTTTGCGGCGACGTCGGTCCATCGGTGCGGTCCTGTTTCGGGAGCGCAGTTTCCGTCAAAACACTGCACGGCGTCACCCGAGCTGGGGTCCCAAAGCTCTGCAATCGGTCAACCAGCCCAGATGCGCTAATGTGGGTTTGTATGGATTTAGGAGCGCGTCATGAGCCGTTTGACCATTGATCTAAGCGATCAGCAGCATCAGAGCCTGAAGGCGCTGGCGGCTCTGCAGGGCAAGACCATCAAGCAATACGCGCTTGAACGCCTGTTCCCTGGCGACCTAAACGCCGATCAGGCATGGCAGGAGTTGAAGACCCTCCTTGGGGGACGTGTCGAGCAAGGCCTTGCCGGCAAGGTTTCTACCAAGAGCATCAGCACCATCCTGGATGAAGAATTGGCCGGGGGCCGTCGCGGTTGATGCACGGCTACGTCCTCACCGATGCAGCCGAAGCCGATCTGCGCGGGATCATCCGCTACACCTCGGCACGCTGGGGCCAGGCGCAGGTTCGCCAGTACATCGCAGACCTATCGAGGCGTGATCTCGATGCTGTTGGATGTAGCAGTCTTCAGCGACGTCATATCGGCTGAGGTGGTTTTACTCTTTGATTCCTGCTGCTCCCGATAACGTATAAGTGGGTGTACCCCGACCGAGTAATTGCGCCCAGGCATGATCTGGTAACTCAATGACAGATTGAGCGTCCTGACGATTGACTGCCCCGGCTTCAGGACAAGAGATGGCGTGGAACCTCGGACGTTGTGCACATAGATGCCGTGATAGTCGACGGGGCTGCCGTCCTCTTGCATGACCTTGAACAGATTGGTCTGCAACACCCCGCCTTTGTCTACGTCTGGAACATACGAGGTAGCTCGATGGGCTGGTCACCTGCGTTGGCCATCGTGACTGAGACGGATGCTCCAGCTGTCGCTGTATGCGCTGCCTGTCTGTTTTGGAGTCTGATCTCCAGCCTCCCAGCCGCAGTCGCGCTGGAGCAGGCTGACAGCGCGAGAATCCCAAGAACCCATATCGCCTTCATCGTTCACCTCTTACGCGCAAGCGCTTCTTTGTCACCAGTTCTCATGCCATCTCTCCGGCTTGGGGTACGAGCCCTGGACGGGCGGAACCACCGTGGCGGGCGACTCCTGGGCAGACGCTAGTCGCGATTCATCCTCGGAGCGATCTTTCAATCCAACGTGCACTATCGCGCGCGGTTGGGGACCTGACGCTTTGGCGCTTCCCACATCACCGTCTAGCGCAAGTCCTCGTCGGCACCGTCCACCCGGTCTCCTGCATCAAGCTGCTGCAACACGCGATCGAAATCGCTCACGAACAGCTGGTCCTGCACGATGCGGTACTTTTCGAACTCGCTTTCCGCATGCGCTTTGGCGATCTCGGCGGTGACGCGCCCTGCGTCCTGCAACACCTGCCGGTCGGTTGCTTCGATGAAACGATTCAGACGTGTTTCCCAATCCTGCATGGTCATCGGAATCTGCCGCAGTGCCATGTCCTCGGCCAGGTCCAGATAGGCCGATACGAGGCGTTGCAACTGCGCCATCTCGCCGGTGGTCAGGTAGTTCTGGGCAACCGCCACGTCGAACTTCTGGATCTTCCCGCGCGGTGCATCGGCCCAGGTGGTCAGGCCCATGTGCTGCTTGCCGGCATCGGCTCGGTGGTAGACGACTTCTGCTGCGGTTTGCCCGTGGATGGCCCAGTGCAGCTTGTTCTGCACTGTGGCGAAGAACCGCTGGGTTGCCTGCGCGGTGGCATCGTAGTCCAGGGCGGTGGCGTAGATGTCGGTGATCTTCTGGTAGAACTTGCGCTCGGAGAGACGGATCTCGCGGATGCGCTGCAACTGCTCTTCGAAGTAGCGCTTGCCGAGCACCGTGCCGTCATTCTTCAGGCGCTCATCGTCCATCGCGAAGCCCTTGATCGTGAAGGACTCGATGATGGTGGTGGCCCACTTGCGGAACTGCACCGCGCGCTCGGAATTGACCTTGTAGCCCACGGCAATGATGGCCGCGAGGTTGTAGTGCTTGGTGTCGTAGCTCTTGCTGTCGGCGGCAGTTATTCGAAAATTTCGAATAACTGCATCTGGCTGTAACTCGTTGTCAGCGAACACCTTTTTCAGGTGGTAGTTGATGGTGTGGGTTTCGACATCGTAGAGCTGGGCCAGCATCTTCTGCGTCAGCCAGACGTTTTCGTCGGCATACGCCGCCTGCACGCCGCCCTCGCCTGCGGCGGCCACGAAGGTCAGGTATTCGGCCGCCGACGAGCGGACGAGCGAAATTTCATGCTTTTTCGCCATTGATGCCTCCCATGCTGGCGATACCGCACAACCAGTTTTTCTTCTTCCATGATGCTATCCGGGCATGCCCGGTGATGGTGATAGGCGAACGTGCCGTTCTGCCGTAAGTGATGTTGCCATTGCGCCGGCTCGCGTCCATCAGAACAACGACCCCTGCACGGGCAGCGCAGTGGATGGTTCTGTTGCTGGCTTGGCGGGTACCGCCTGCTGCTGCGCACCCAACCGCCACGCCAGACCCGAGATGCGTGCGGCATGCCGGGCGAGCGCGCTGCGGATGACCGCCTCGCTGCCGGCCAGGTGCAGGGCGCGGCGGGCGCGGGTGATGCCGGTGTAGAGCAGTTCGCGGCTGAGCACGCGGGCGTCGCGGGTGGGCAGTTGCAGCCAGACGGTGTCGAATTCGCTGCCCTGGGCCTTGTGCACGGTCATGGCGAAGGCGCTTTCGTGCGCGGGCAGTGCGGCGGGGTGGAAGCCGCGCACCTGGCCGTCGCCGTCGCCTTCGAACCAGGCGACCAATGGGCCTTGGGCACGGCTGTCGGTGCCTGGGTTGTTGCGGTTGGCGGTGCCGCCGGACTGGCCTGGCCCTGGAGAGGCGCCTTCGTCGCTGCGCCCCGAAAAGGGACTCGCGTCGCTTCGCAGGCAGATGCCGACGTCGCCGTTGAACAGGCCGTGGCGGTAGCTGTTTTCGGTGATCAGCAGCAGGCGGCCCTGGAACCAGGGCGAGGCGGCGCCGAGGCGGCGCGCGCCGGAGCCGGTTTCGGCCAGCAGTTGTTCGATGCGGGCATTGAGGCCGCGTGCGCCCTGCGGGCCGGCGCGCACGGCGGTGAGCAGGCGCAGGCGCGCGGCATCGCGCAGGGCGGCGGCCGGGTCGTGCGCGTCGGCCAGCGCGCGCCAGTGGGCGAGCAGTGCGTCGCGGCCCAGGGTGAGCGGGTCTTCGCCGTCTTCGTGGAAGTGCACGCCGGCCAGCTCGCCGCTGCGCAGCAGGGCCAGGGCGGTGTCGGCGTCGCCGGCGCGCACGGCGTCGGCCAACGGGGCCAGTGCAAAGTCGTCCGCCTGCCGGTAGCCGCGCAGCAGGTGCACGCGGTGGCCGGCCAGGCCGCCGCCGTGGGTGGCGGCGGGCGTGGCGCTGGGCGCGTTGCCGAGCAGCGCTTGCAGTGCCTGTGCGTCCTGCGGCTGCAGGGCATCGCCGGGGCCGGCGGCCTGCAGGATGGCGGCGAGCACGTCGCCGGCTTCCACCGAAGGCAGCTGGTCGGCGTCGCCGAGCAGGATCAGCTGGGTGCCATCGGCCACGGCTTCGACCAGCTTGCACATCAGCGGCAGGTCGACCATGGAAGCTTCGTCGACGACGATCAGGTCCAACGGCAGCGGGTTGTCGGCGTGATGGCGGAAGTGCGGGGAATCCGGGATGACGCCGAGCAGGCGATGCAGGGTGCTGGCACCGCTGGGCAGGGCGTCGGCCAGGGCCGGGTCGATGCCGCCAGCGATGGCGCGCGTGACCGCAAGGCGCAGGCTTTCGGCCATGCGCTCGGCGGCGCGGCCGGTGGGCGCGGCCAGGGCGATGCGCGGTGCCGGGGTGTTGGAGGCGTGTGCCTGGGCGATGCGCAGCAGCAGCAGGCGGGCGATGGTGGTGGTCTTGCCGGTGCCGGGGCCGCCGGTGACCAGCAGCAGGGTGCGGCGCAGCGCCAGGGCGGCGGCCTGGGCCTGGCGGTCTGGGTGGTGTGATGGGGCCGTTGGGGCCGCACCTTCCTGTTCGACGGATGGCTCGGGCAGGCGCGTCCCCTCACCCGCCCTTCGGGCACCTTCTCTCATCGGGAGAGAGGAAGCCGGGGGGAATAGCTGCGCGAATAGTGGGGATAGCGTGGCGGCGTCGAAGGGCGGTGGCGACTGGGCGGCGATGCGTTGCAGGCCCAGCGCCAGGCGGCGCTCGTACTCGCGGTAGCGGCGCAGGTAGAGCAGGCCATGTTCCAGGACCAGCGGGCAGTCGGCGGCGGCGGGGTCTTGCGGATTCGGTTGGTCGACCCAGCGCGAGGCGGCCAGGGTGCGTTGCCAGTCGCCTGGGTCCGGGAGTGCGGGCGCTGGGCCCTCGCGCGTGTCCAGCAGCATGCCGGCGCGGCTGGGGTCCAACCCTGCGTGGCCGCTGGTGACAGCCAGCGAGGCGAGTGCGGCGCCGGCCAACACCTGGGGGTCGGTGTCTGGGGCCAGGCGTTGCAGGCTTTGAGCGAAGGCCAGATCCAGCGGGCGCAGCGTGTCGGCCTTGATCAGGGCGTTGAAGAGGGTTGAGTGGTTCATGGGATGGACGCCTCCCGGGCGCAGGCGCCCTCACCCCAACCTCCGCTACGCGCCCCGGCCCGCGCGGCGTGGCGCAGACACTGCCAGGCACGCGCGCCAGTGGGCGCAAGCAGTGTCTGCCCGCCCCGAGGGGAGCCGGGGGTGCGCACAGCGCTGATCGGGCGTGCGGTCTGTTGGGTCATGGCTTGGATGCTTTAGCGGTGGACGTACCCTCACCCCAACCCCCGCTCCGCGCCCCAGCCCGCGCCAGCGGCGCGGGCGCTCCAAGGCACGCGCGCCAGTGGCGCGCAGCCAGTGCCTTATCGCCCCGGGGGGAGCGGGGCTTTGGTGCGTCAGCGGTAAGGGGCTGTGCGCTAGCGGGCATCGGGCGTGCCTGGGTTGCTGGATGTCGGCTCCGGGGCGCTGCCGGCGAACAGGGCGTCCAGGGCTTGGACCAGCGCCGGATCGAAGCGCCAGGCGTGGATGCCGGGTGCGGGCGTGGCGCGGTTGACGGCGTCGGAGTCGGCGTCGGAGTCGAAACCCGAATCGGAGATGGAGCTGGCGCCATTGACGGGGTCGGAATCGGAGGCGGCGCTGGCGCCATTGACGGAGCCGGAGCCGGAGTCGAAACCGGAGTCAGAACCGGAACCGGGGATGGAGCTGGAGTCGGATGCGGGGTTGCGGGTGGCGTCCAGGCCGCGGCAGAACAGGTAGCGCACGCCGCCGAAGTCGCGGGCGTAGTCGTAGCCATCGCCCAGGCGGAAACGCAGCCAGCGGTGCAGGGCCACGGTGTAGATCAGCGCCTGCAATTCGTACTCGCTGTGCGCCATGGCGCGGGCCAGGGCGTCGGCGTCGTAGCTGGGCAGGCGGTTGGACTTGTAGTCGAGCACGTACCAGCGCCCGTCCACGGTGTAGGTGAGGTCGATCAGGCCGGTCATCAGGCCTTCCAGCCGCTGGCGCGCGCCGAAGGCCTGGCGGTCGCCGACCACGCCAAACCGGTGCAGCAACGCGAGCAGCGCATCGACGCGGGTGGGCCGCATGGCGAAGTGGAATTCCATCTCGTTGCGGCGTTGCGGCGCGGGCACGGCGGCCAGGGTGGTGCCTTCGGGCAGGGCCACGGTGAGGGTGTGGCCGATCAGCGCGGTGAGCATGGCCAGGCCGTCGTCCCATTCCTTCTCGACGTATCCACCGCGTTGCAGCGCCTCGAGGATGGCGGCGGCCTGGCCCTCGGGTGCGGGCAGGCCGGGGCGCCAGGCCTGCCACGCGGCAAAGTCGCAACGCTCGAACACGTCGTGCATCACCACGCCGAAGCGGTTGCCGGCAAAGCGCGGGTCGAAGGCGTCGACCTCGGCGGCCACCGCAACGGCCTCGCTGCCGGACGGCTCGTCGCTGCCGCCACTGCCGACCACCGTGGCGCTGGCCATCGGGTCGGTGGCGGCGCCGGCATCGGCATTGGCCAGCTGGGTGAAGCTGTAGACCCACCAGTCCGGGGCGATATGCCGCTGCGGCGCGCGCGCAGGCGGCACCTGCGCCTCGACCGGCGGCGGCAGGCGCGGCAGGTTGGTGGGCGGCGTGGACGTGTCCACCACCACTGCACCCTCGCCGGCCGCGCCCTGCAGTGCGTCCAGCGCGCGCAGCATGCCGGACAGTGCGGTGCGCTCGTGCTGGTGGAATGGGCCGCTGGCGATCCACAGCGCGTGCTCGGCACGGGTCAGGCCGACGTAGAGCAGGCGTGCGTCTTCGGCGCGTTGTTCCTGCTTCCAGGCCGCTTCGGCGGCGCTCCAGGTTGGGTCGTCCTTGTCTGTCTTCCAGTGCAGCTGGCGGCCGAGCTCCGGCGCATGCACCACGCAATGGCGGCCGGCGCCCTTGTCGCTGCGGCCGATGCCGATGTACGGCAGGAACACCAGCGGATACTCCAGGCCCTTGCTCTTGTGCAGGGTGACGATCTGCACGCGGCGCGCGTCCGATTCCAGCCGCAGCTGCTGGGCTTCGTCGTTGTCGTCGGCATTGGCGATGCGGCGCGACAGCCAGTCGACCAGACCGTGCGGGCCGAGTGCGCGGGCGTCGGCCTCCTGCAGCAGTTCGGCCAGCTGCAGGTAGTTGGTGAGGCGGCGCTCGCCATCGACCAGGGCGAGCAGGCGTTGCCCGTGCGCGGCGCCCAGGTCGCCGACCAGGGCGAGCGGGCCGCCGCGCTGCCAGCGCTCGCGCCAGTCCAGCGCCTGCTGCTGCCAGCGGCGGTGACGCTCGCCGTCGTGTGCGAGTGCGGCGATGGCGGCGGCGTCCGCGCCGATCAGCACGGTGGCCAGCGCGGCGCGCAGGCGGCTGTCGTCGCCCGGGTCGAGCAAGGCCTGCAACAGGGCCAGCAGTTCCAGCGCTTCGTCGGTGGCGAACAGGCTCTGCTTGCCGGCCGCCACGGCGGGGATGCCCACCGCGCCCAGCGCCTGTTGCATGCGCGTGGCCTCGCCGTGGCTGCGCACCAGCACGGCGATATCGCCGGCCTGCACCGGGCGGCCATTGACGGTGGCGGTGCCGTCGCGGCCGCCGGCCAGCCAGCCGCGAATCGCCGCCACGCAGGCGGCGGTGGCCAGCTCGCGGGCGCGGTTGGCGCTCCAGGGTTTGGGCTTTCCTGCTTGCTTGGTTTTTGCCGCTGCCGCGGCAGGTGGCGGCGGCGGTTCCGGGGCGCGCCACAGCGTCAGCGCCGGGGCGGCGGCGCCATCGCGTTGCAGGTCGGCATCCAGCCGCTTGGTGCCGGGCCGCACCGGGTGGAAGGCGATGCCATCGGTGAGGAAGGCATCGGTGTAGCCGGCCTGTGCGTACAGTGCGTCGATGGCCGCCAGCACGCCGGGGCGCGAGCGGAAGTTGTGGCTCAGCGGCGGGGCGAGTTCGGCAGTGACGGCGGCGGCCAGATAAGTGCGCACGTCGCCGCCACGGAAACCGTAGATGGCCTGCTTAGGGTCGCCGATCAGAAACAGCGCCGGCTCCAGGCCGGCGGCGCGCGCGAGCGGGCCTTCGCCGAACACGTTGGAAAAGATCGCCCACTGGCGGTCGTCGGTGTCCTGGAATTCGTCCACCAGCGCGATGGCGTATTGCGCGCGCAGCCGCGCGACCAGCGCCTGCGCCTGCGCGCCTTCCAGCGCGTGCGCAACGCCATCGACCAGGTCGTCGTAGGTCTGCACGCGGCGCTGGCGCTTGAGCAATGCCAGCCGCGCAAGGGCGTCCTCGCGCAGGGCGTGCAGCAGGCGGATGCGGCGACGGCTGCGCCATGCTTCGACACCGGCCAGCGCGGTGAGATAGCCGTCGATCTCGTGGCTCAGCGGCGAGGCCGGGGTGCGATCGACGAACTTCTTGTTGGTGCCGGCGGCCAGCTCCGCAGCGGTGAGTTTGATCAGCTTGGCGTGCGGCGTTGTGTGCATCGATGGCGCGGCGGCGAAGCTGTCGAACCAGTACCACAACGCTGTTAGCCACTCCGGCTTGTAGCTGACCTTGCTCAGGATGCCGCCGTCGATGGCGGCCATGATGGTGTCGAAAAACGCGGTGCCGTGCGCCTGGAATGCCGCGGCCAGTGCAGTACTGGCGTCCTGCACCGCTTGCAGCAGCGCAGCGGAATCGTCATTTGTCGTGGCTGCCGCCGGCAGCAGCGTTGGATGGCGCACCAAGGCGCGCAGATCGCTGGCCAGTGCCTCCGGGCCGCCCGACCACAGCGCGATCAGGTCTTCGGCCATTGCCGCATCGGCGGCGCGCTGGCGCCAGAGATCGGCGGCGACTTCGCCGAGCAGTTCTCGGTCGTTGGCGAGCAGTTCCGGGGCGGCGAAGGCCTGGCCGCTTTCCAGCGCATGCTCGCGCAGCACACGCGCACAGAAACCGTGGATGGTGAACACGGCGGCCAGGTCGATTTCTTCCACCGCCTGTTGCAGGCGGCGGCGCAGGGCCGCGGGTGTTTCGGTGCCGTTGGCCAGGTGGGTGGCGAGGATGGCGCGCGTAAGCAGCACATCGGGCGCGTCCTGTAGGAGCGGCCCTGACCGCGACGGGTCATCGGCGAGCTCGGTCGCGGCCCGGGCCGCTCCTACGGGGGCGTCGGGTATTTCGGTGCCAAGGGCCCGGTGCGTGGCGAGAAAGGCGTCGGGCGCTTCGTGTAGGAGCGGACCTGGCCGCGACGGGTCGTCGGCGAGCTCGGTCGCGGTCCGGGCCGCTCCTACGGGGGCGGTGGGTGTTTCGGTGTCAGTGGCCAGGTGCGTGGCGACAAAGGCGTCGGGCGCGTCCTGTAGGAGCGGACCTGGCCGCGACGGGTCGTCGGCGAGCTCGGTCGCGGTCCGGGCCGCTCCTACGGGGGCGGTGGGTGTTTCGGTGTCAGTGGCCAGGTGCGTGGCGACAAAGGCGTCGGGCGCTTCGTGTAGGAGCGGACCTGGCCGCGACGGGTCGTCGGCGAGGTCGGTCGCGGCCCGGGCCGCTCCTACGGGGGCGTCGGGGACCAGGGTTGCGGCCAGCACCAGGCGCTCACGGATGCGGCGGCGCAGTTCCTGGGTGGCGGCCTCGGTGAAGGTAACGGCGAGGATCTGGCCGATGCGCAGGCCACGCTCGACCACCAGCCGGGTGAACAGCGTGGCCAGGGTGAAGGTCTTGCCAGTGCCGGCGCTGGCCTCGATCAGGCGTACGCCATGCAACGGCAATTCCAGGTACGGGTCGGTGACCGGGCTGGCGCTCATTCGGCCTCTTCCTGCGCGCCGTGCCAGTGGCGCCAGCTCTCGATCAATCGCTCCGGATCCAGCGTGGCATCGGCGTTACCGCGCTCGAGCAGGTCGTACACGCGATGGCTGGTGATGGCGAAATCGGCAAAGCGCTGCGCATCGGCGAACGGGTCGCGGCCGCGGTTGACCAGGCGCAGTTCCGGGCTGTGCGATTCGCTCCAACCGAAGCTGGACTGCCACTGCCCAGCAGCGTCCTTGATGGCCTTGTCCAGGTCGTCGCTGCGCGCGGCCTGGTGGTATTTCCAGCTGCTGTAGGGCGCGAACGCCAGCGGCGTCTGCAAGCCCTGCCGGTACACCTGCAGCAGCGCGGCCAACGCGCCCTGCGCCTGGGTCTGCGACAGCGGCTCGGCATCGATGGGATGCGGGCCCAAACCGTCTTCGTCTTCGAAGAAGCGCACATACGGCGCGTGCTCGCCGGCGGCGCGCAGCAGCAGCCATTCCAGGCCGTGGCGGATCGCGCTGCGGCCGCTGAGCGCGCCGACCTGCACCCGCCCCACCCCGCTCGCATACCAGCCGGGCACACGGCCGTGCACCTCGGTCTGGCCGATCTGCACCTGCAACCGGCGCGACTGCGCCGTCGCTTCGCCACGCCAGTGCCGGAATGCCTCGGCATACGGGCGCAGTTGCGCCACCCGCTCATCGAGCTGGCGTCGCCCCAGTGGCCCGGACGGCAGCAGCGCGCGCGCGCGCAGACGCTCGTAAAGCCGGTCGGTGTCGCCGGCCAGCGCGGCGTCGAACACGTGCTGCTGCAGGCCGTATTGCTCCAGCCCGCGCGTGGGCGCGAGCAGCGGCTCCAGATCGCTGTCTTCGCCGGCCGGATCCGGCAAACGCATCCCCAGGCGGTGGCGCAGGAACTGCCCGGCCGGGTCGGCGAACAGGCGGCGCAGCTCATCGATCGAAACGCTGGTCGGCGTTGCGATGTCATCGGCCGGCAACGCGCCGGCCACCCACGGCGCCAGCGGCTGGCGCTGGCCGGTAAGGCTGTCCACCGCAGGCCGCCACTGCCGGCGATAACTGAAACGGCGCGGGTCGGCGCCGTGATCGCCCGGCGCACCGAAGGCAGCGGCGGCAAACGGCTGCAACGGGTGGTGCACCACCAGCGTGTCGATTGCCGCCGGGTCGGCGTGGTACTGCGCGGCGCTGCCCAGCAGCTCGCTGACCAGCACCGACGGTTCGCGCGCGCTGCCGTCGCGCGCATCGGCGCCGAGATAGCTCAGGTAGAACACTTCCTGCGCGGAGGCGAACAACTGCAGGAACAGGAACCTGTCGTCCTCGCGGGTTGAACGGTCGCCGTGCCGGCGACGCTCGGTGCCCAATTCTGCAGTGAGGCGATTGAGCCCGGCGGCCGGGTCGCGGCGCGGGAAGTCGCCGTCGTTCATGCCGAGCAGGCAGATCGCGCGGAATGGCAGCAAGCGCATCGGCACCATGCGGCCGAAACTGATGCCGCCGGTGAGCAGCGGCGCACGCGTGTCCGACTCGCCCAGCACCGCAGCAAAATGCGCGCGCACCACCTCGGCCGGCACGGTGCCTGCGTACTCGGCGCGCACTGCATCGCGGGCGAACTGGTCGATCAAGCTACGCAAGCGGTCCAGCGCGCGCTGCGCACGTGGTGCCGAGGGCGCTTTTGGCATCAATGCCTCCAGCAGGCCGAGCAGCCGCTCGCGCCACTCGACCGGCGTCATCGCCTCGGCCAACACGGACTGGTAGCGTTCGAGCACACGCAGCAGCTTCAACAAGATATCCAGTGCGGCCAGCGCGCTGCCTTCCAGCTGCGGCCAGGGCGCCACACCCTCGATATCGTCGTCGGTGCCGCTGGCATGGCCGAGCAGCAGCCGGTCCAGCGCGAAGCGCCAGGTGTAGGCGTCGTCGCCCGGTGCCTGATGCTGGCGCCGGTGCGCCGCATCCAGCCCCCAGCGCGCGCCGGCCGCATGCAGCCAGCCGCGCAGACGTTCCAGCCCGGCTTCGTCCAGGCCGGCGGCCTCGGCGATCGGCGCACTGGCGAGCAGGTCGAGGATCTCGTGCAGGCCGAAGCGTGCGATCGGCAGGCCGAGCAAGCTCAGAAACACTTCGGCCAGCGGCTCGCTGGCCAACGGGCTGGCATCGGCCAGTGCATACGGAAGCGCGTCGTCGTTGCCGTGGCTGCCGAACACCGCATCCAGATACGGCACGTACGGGTCGATATTTGGCGACAGCACCGCGATCTCGCGCGGCTGCAGCGGTGGGTCGAAGCGCGCATCGTCGAGCAAGGCGCGCAGCTGGTCGTGCAGCACCTGCAGCTCGCGCAGACGGGTGTGGCAGGCGTGCACCTGCAGGCTGGGGTCGTGCAGATTCACCGCCGGCAACACCGCAGGCACGCTGGGCGCGCGGCGATGGAACAGGTCGCTCTGCATGCGCCGCAGCAGGCTGTCGCCCAGGCCGCCGTCGGCCAGTGCGCGGCGGCCAGACTCCAATGGGTCGGCGTAGGCGGCGATCTCGGCCAGCGGGTGCACCACCTCGTAGTCGCCGACCAATGCCATGAAGTCGCGCCCGGCCGCGCCCCAGGCCTGCAGCAGCGGGTTTTCCTGCACCTGCTCGGCAAACAGCTGCACCGCACCGTCTTCGCGACGGCGCTGCCACAGGGTCTGCAGGTCGCCCCAGTAGCCTTGCGTGGGCGTGGGCAGGTAGAAATGCAGCGTGCCCACGCGCGCCTGCGTGGCCAGCACGCGCAGCACGTCGGGCGAGATGTTCAAGATGGCGAAGGCGAACAGGCGCCTGGGCAAGCCCTGCGGCAGCGGGCCGTCCGGGCGCGCGTAGCGATCCAGATACTGGCCGATGCGGCGCGCGCGGTATTGCCGGCCGGTGGCAATGCTGCGCCACAGCCGCGCCTGCGGATCATCGGGGTCGGCGCCGCCTTCCCAGCGCAGCAACCAGTCGCGTCGCCAGGCCTGGTACTTCTCGAACACGTTGCCCAGCTCGCCAGCCAGCGCCCAGGGCTTGAGTGCATCGCCATCGGACAGATAACCAGCCAGGGGCGCCAACGCCGCGTCGCTGCCCAGATCGGCCTGCAAAGCGGTATAGAGGCGCCACTGCGTGGTCGCCATGTCCAGATCGTCGTCGGCCGGGCCAAGATTGCATTCCAGCGCGCGCGCGACGAACTCGCCGGGGGTGAGGAATTCCAGATTGGCCGCCACGCCGTGCTCGGCCGCCAGCGTGGACTGCAGCCAGCGCCGCATCGCCACCTGCGGGATCAGCACCACCTCCGGCTGCAGCAACGGCTGCTCCGGCACCGGCCGGCGCAGCTCCTGTGCGAGCAAGGCAGCCAGCGTATCCAGCGCATTTGAGGGATAGAGGCGGAAATCGGGCGCGGAAGTGGCGTGCATGCGTACGCGCATTGTGCCGGATGCGGCCGTGCTGCGCTGTTGGCCCAGGGCGGCGCGCAGCGAGCGGCGCCGCTATTCGGGCCGTACTGGAGTGGGCAGGCGCGGGGCCGACCATGGCGATGACGGCCGACACGCTGCGGAGCTACTGCACCCGAGCGCAGCAGGCGCGAGCGGATTGCGGGTTGCCTTTGATGCAGTACTGCCTGCGATGCCGTGCGGCCGCGGCGCTCGGCGATATCGCTGCAAGCCACCGTCGACCAACGCGCCCCCAGGCGCCGGCGCCGCCATGCAATACCGTTGCAGCGGCATCACAAAAAGCGATGGGCCGGGGTCTTCGCCCGGCCCATCGCGTTGGCTTGGTGCATGACGCTCGAGGCGATCAGTATTTCTTTTCCAGGTTGATCATCCAGGTCTGATCGTTGTTGCTGTCGCCATCGGTGATGCCGCGGTATTCCAGCCGCGTCGACAGGCCCTGCTCGGTCAGCAACGCCGCGCCGATGCCCACCATCAGGCGGTTGCGATCGAACGCGCTCTGGCCCGCGCGGTAGAACGGCCCGCCGTTCAGATCGGCGTAGCTCAGCGTGGCATCGCCGCGGCCCTGGAAGTCGCGCTGATATTCCACGCGCAACTGCGGGGTCAGCCGGCCCCAGGCCACTTCGCGGCGCCATTCCAGGCGCAGGCCCAGGTTGCCGGTGGTGGTGGCCACGTCCATGTCGTCATAGCGCAGCGCGAACGGCGCCACGCCATCTTCAACATAGCCATCCAGCGTGGC
This sequence comes from Xanthomonas sp. WHRI 6108, assembly GCF_040202385.2. Taxonomy (NCBI): domain Bacteria; kingdom Pseudomonadati; phylum Pseudomonadota; class Gammaproteobacteria; order Lysobacterales; family Lysobacteraceae; genus Xanthomonas; species Xanthomonas sp. WHRI 6108. The sequence goes on from NZ_CP168198.1 coordinate 4,728,600, forward strand.
GCGCGCCACATCCACACGCGCATACGGGGTGATCTGCAGCTCGCCGCGTTGCAGGTCCGCACCGGTGGACAGCGAGGCGATCCACTGCTTGCCGTCGCGGTTACCTTCTGCCATCGAGGCGTCGTCGGTGACATAGCGACGCAGGTCGTAGGACAGCAGCTGGTAGCCGACCAGGGTGTCGAAGAAGAACGCCTTGCCCGGATGGAAGCTGGCATACAACGCCATGGTGTAGGCGGTGGCCTTGGAGTGGCTGCCGTTCCTGCCCACATCGCTGTCGTCGCGGCCCCAACCCAGGCCCGCACCGATCGCCAGCGACTGCGCCACCCGGTAATCGGCGCCCACGCTCAGGCCGTCGGTCTGGAAGTCCACGCCGTTGCTGTTGGACTGCTTGTCCAGGCTGCCAGAGCGGATCGCACCGCCCACCCACAGCCCCAGATCGCCCTGGCCCTGCGCGGTGCTGGTGCCGCTGGTGCCGCTGCTGGCCACTGCCGGCGCATCGCGGAAGTCGTTGTCGGCCTCCTGCGTGTCCGGGCTGCACGGCTGCGCACTGATGCCGCGGTCGGCCTGGCGGCAATGCGAGGTCGGCTGGAAGCTCACCGCGTTGCTGAAGGTGCTGCCGCCGCGATGGGTGGCTTCCAGACGGCGCTGGAAGTTGTCGATCTGCGCCCGCGCAAAACGCCGCGTGGACTCGGACTGCGCATCGATCAGGCCACGCACTTCCGCATCCACGCTGGGGTCGCGGCGCGGCGCGATGGTAAACACCACGTTGGCCGGCACCGAGGTGGCGAACGCGTTGGACAAGGTGAACTGCACCGTGGCCTGGCCGACGAAGGCCGGGTTCGGGGTGAAGGTCAGCATGAAGGTGGGCGTCTCGGCCATTGCAGCCGCCGCCGGCGACGGGCCCGATGCACGTGCCGCCGCCGCGGTGGCGAGACCACCAACCTGGGTGATGGTGGCGGTACCGGCCGACGCAGGCAGCACCGCAACCACGGCTGCCGCCACGAACGGCCCGCCGGTGGCATTGCGGGTCAGGTCGACCTGCTGCGCCTCGCCCGGCACTGCCGCCGCAGTCACCGACACCGCCACCGGCCGCGCATTGACCGCGATGGTCACGGTGGCCGCCGCCGAGGTGCCACCGCTACCGGTGACCGTGTAGCTCACCACATCGGTGCCGACGAAACCGGCGGCCGGCGTGTAGACCAGCTCCAGCCCGTTGACCACGGCGGTGCCGTTGGTCGGCGCAGCGGCAATGGCGATCGCGGTGATGTTGCCGGTGTCGTTGGCGGTCACCGCCACCGTCACCGCAGCATCGGACATGGTGGCCGCCACATCCGCTACCGCCACCGGCGCCGCATCGCTCACCGTGAAGCTGTAGGCCTGGGTGGCGCTGGCATTGCCGGCATCGGCCACCGCGATGGTGAAGGACGAGGTGCCCTGCGTCGTCGGCGTGCCCGACAGCGTGCCGTCGCTGGCCAGCGTCAGGCCGGCCGGCAACGTGCCGCTGGCAATGCTGTAGCGATAGGGCGCAACGCCGCCGCTGGCCGTGATCACCTGGTTGTACGCGCTGCCGCGCACCGCCGGTGGCAGGGTCGGTTGCGCCAGCACCAGCGTTGCCGCCGCGATGGTGACCGAGTAGTTCTGGCTGGCCTGCGCCGCCGGGCTGGGCGTGCTGTCGGTCGCGGTCAGGGTGAAGTTGAAGGTGCCGGACAAGGTCGGCGTCCCGCTGAGCCTGCCGGTCGCTGCATCGACGACCACGCCATTGGGCAAGGCGCCCGCAGTCAGTGCATAGCGGTAAGGCGCCGTGCCGCCGGTGGCCGGCGTGATCGCCGCGGAGTACGCCTGCCCGGCCGTGCCTGCCGGCAAGGTGCTGGCCGGCAACGCCAGGTTCGGGCCGGCCACGGTCAGTGCATAGGCCTGCGTGGCGGTAAAGGTGTTCGCGTCGGTCGCGGTCACGGTGACGTTGAAGCTGCCTTCCACCGTGGCGGTACCCGACAACGTGCCGTTGCTGGCCAGCGTGATTCCGGCCGGCAGGCTGCCCGCGCTGACTGCATAGGTGTACGGCGCGGTGCCGCCGCTGGCGCTCAGGGTCTGGCTGTAGGCGGTACCGCGGGTGGCGGCCGGCAGCGTGGTGGGCGCGATCACGACCACAGGTGCCGCGATGGTCAGCGTGTAGCTGCGGCTGGCCTGCGCCGCCGGGCTGGGCGTGCTGTCGGATACGGTCAGGGTGAAGTTGAACGTGCCCGCCACGGTCGGCGTGCCGCTGAGCGCGCCGGTGGCCGCATCCACCAGCACACCCGCCGGCAGGACACCGCCGGTCAATGCATAGCTGTAAGGCGCCGTGCCGCCGGTGGCCGGCGTGATCGCCGCAGAGTACGCCTGCCCGGCCGTGCCTGCCGGCAAGGTGCTGGCCGGCAACGCCAGGTTCGGGCCGGCCACGGTCAGTGCATAGGCCTGAGTGGCGGTGAAGGTGTTCGCGTCGGTCGCGGTCACGGTGACGTTGAAGCTGCCTTCCACCGTGGCGGTACCCGACAACGTGCCGTTGCTGGCCAGCGTGATTCCGGCCGGCAGGCTGCCCGCGCTGACTGCATAGGTGTACGGCGCGGTGCCGCCGCTGGCGCTCAGGGTCTGGCTGTAGGCGGTACCGCGGGTGGCGGCCGGCAGCGTGGTGGGCGCGATCACGACCACAGGTGCCGCGATGGTCAGCGTGTAGCTGCGGCTGGCCTGCGCCGCCGGGCTGGGCGTGCTGTCGGATACGGTCAGGGTGAAGTTGAACGTGCCCGCCACGGTCGGCGTGCCGCTGAGCGCGCCGGTGGCCGCATCCACCAGCACACCCGCCGGCAGGACACCGCCGGTCAATGCATAGCTGTAAGGCGCCGTGCCGCCGGTGGCCGGGGTGATCGCCGCGGCGTACGCCTGCCCGGCCGTGCCTGCCGGCAAGGTGCTGGCCGGCAAGACCAGATTCGGGCCAGCCACGGTCAGGGTGTAGGCCTGGTTGCCGGTGAAGCTGCCCGCATCGGTCGCGGTCACGGTGACGTTGAAGCTGCCTTCCACCGTGGCGGTACCCGACAGCGTGCCGTTGCTGGCCAGGGTGATGCCTGCCGGCAACGTGCCACTGGCGAGCGCGTAGGTATACGGCGCGGTGCCGCCGCTGGCGCTCAACGTCTGGCTGTAGGCGGTGCCGCGGGTGGCGGCCGGCAGCGTGGACGGCGCGACCACGATCGGCGGCGCAGCGATGGTCAAGGTGTAGCTACGTGTGGCCTGCGACGGCGTGCCTGTGGTGCTGTCGGTGGCGGTCACGCTGAAGCTGAAGCTGCCCACGCTGCTGGGGGTGCCGGTCAGGGCGCCGCTGCTGCCGTCGAGCGTGATGCCCGCCGGCAAGGCACCGGCGGTGACGGCGTAGGTGTACGGCGCAACGCCGCCGGTCGCCGGATTAAGCGCACTCGAATAGGCCTGGCCGGCGGTGCCGGCCGGCAGACTGGTCGCCGGGAAGGTGGTCGTGGCCACGGCCACGGTCAGCGTGTAAGCACGGGCGCCGCTGGTGGGGCTGCCGCCGCTGTCGGTGGCGGTCGCGGTGAAGTTGAAGCCGCCGCTGGCGGTGGGCGTGCCGGACAGCACGCCGCCAGCGCTCAGGCTCAACCCGGCCGGCAACGCACCGGCCGTGATGGCGAAAGTGTGCGGCGCGGTGCCGCCGCTGGCGCTCAGGGTCTGGCTATAGGCGCTGCCCGCGGTCGCCGCCGGCAGCGATGCCGGCCCGACCACCACCACCACGTCGTCGTTGACGATGGTGCCGGTACCGTTGGCGCGGGCGATGCTCGCGTTGCTGGCGCCGGACAGGCCGACGCTGAAGGTCTCGTTGGGTTCGACCGCGGTGTCGCCATTGACGGTGATCGCCACGCCCTGCGCGGTAACTCCCGGCGCGAAGGTCAGCGTGCCGGAGCGGGCGGCGTAGTCGCTGCCGGCGGTGGCGGTGCCATCGGCGGTGATGTAATTGACCGACACGGTCTGGCCGCTGGCCGCACTCAGGCTCACCGTGAAGGTGGCCGTGGTGGTGCCGCTGTTGCCTTCATTGACGCTGACGTCGTCGATCGACAGTGCGGGCAGCGCATCGTCGTTGACGATGGTGCCCTGGCCCTGGCCATCGCCCACGCTCGCCCCGGTGACGTTGCTGACGTTGACGAAGAAGGTCTCGTTCGGCTCGCTGAGCGTGTCGCCGTTGACCAGCACGGTGAAGGTGGCGCTGCTGCTGCCGGCGGGGATGGTCTGCCCGGTCAGGCTGGAGGCAACGTAGTCCACGCCGGCAGTGGCGGTGCCGTCGGCGGTGGCGATATCAAAGCTGACGCCGCCGGTGCCGGCCGGCTGGCTGAGCGAGACGGTGAAGGTGGCATTGGTGGTGCCGGCATTGCCCTCGTTCACCGACACGTCGTTGATCGACAGCGTCGGCTGGTCGTCGTTGAGGATGGTGCCGGTGGCGCTATTGGGTGACCCCACGTTATAGCCGGTGCCGCTGGCGAGCGTCAGCACCACGGTCTCGTCCGGTTCGATGGTGGAATCGGCGGTCGGATTGATGGTGATGGTGCCGGTGGTCTGGCCGGCGGCGATCACCAGTGGCGAACTCACGGCCGCGTAATCGGTGCCCGAGGTTGCCGTGCCGCCAACGCTGAAGGCGACCGACACCGCGCTCGGCGCGGCCTGGTCGAGCGTGACGGTGTAGATCAGGTTGGTCGCACCGTCCTCGGCCACGCTGGACGGAGCCACTGCGATCGATGCGTTCGGAAAGTCGTCGTTGACGATGGTGGCGGTGGCGCTGGATGGACTGCCGATGCCATAGCCGCTACCGCTGGCCACGCTGATCACCACCGTCTCGTCGGCCTCAACGGTGGTATCGGCAACCGGGGTGATGGCGAAGCTGGCCGAGGCGGTATTGGCGGGCACCACGATGCTGGCCACCGCGCCCGTGTAGTCGGTGCCGCTGGTGGCGGTGCCGCTGCGGGTAAGGTTGACCGTGGTGGCCGAGCTGCTGGTCTGGCTCAAGGTCACCGTGTAGGTGAACGATGTGCCGCTGTCTTCGTTGGCGCTGGACGGCGAGACCGCGATGCTGGCGCTGATCGCAGGGTTGATGGTGATGTTGAAAACAACCTGGTTGTTGTCCTCGTCCAACAGATAGAACGAGTCCGAGGTCGCACCATCACCGTTGTTGGTATAGGTCACCGTTTGGGTGCCAGGACCAGACTGACCGCTGAGGACGTAGCTGCCATGCGCAGGCGGCACGCCGTCGTCGGTCATACCGGTATTGGACGGACCGTCGCAGTCGCTGACATCGAAGGTCACTGAACCGCCCGCGTTGATGGTGGCGCTTTTCGGGCTTGTGCAATAGGCCGCCAGGGCAACGTGAGAGGTCGCCAACAGCAACAGCGCCAATATCCAGCGCAACAGCGGACGCACGCCACCCACGGCGGCGAAGGTCGTAGACATCATGTTTTCCCCCAAAAAACACGCCACCCCAATGGCATCGGCAACGGTCCTGGTGCCTCGGATCAGCTCAACGCGATGCCTGCGCAGGCATACGGTTGGACTGCGGCGCCATTTAAACAGGAACTGACTGCCAGTTAAAGAATGAAAAATTAATACTTCATCCCAGTTTTGGACGCTGGTGGCTTGTGGTATGCAATCTCGGCAGGTATCAGTACGGCAGTCTCCGACAGTCGGTCGGTGACGTACCTTCGTAGGGAGAGCTGCATGAGCGAGTTCTTCATCGGTCAGATCATGCTGACCGGTTTCGCATTTGCGCCGAAGTATTTTGCGCAGTGCAACGGGCAATTGCTGCCGATCAATCAGAACCAGGCCCTGTTCAGTCTGCTCAGCACGCGCTTCGGCGGCGACGGCAAAACCACGTTCGGCTTGCCGGACATGCGTGGGCGCACCCCGATGGGCTATGGGCCGTCGGCGGATCCGAACTGGCAGCCGACCGCCGCTCCCATGGGCCAGGCGGCAGGCGCGGAGACGGTGACACTGGTGGTGGACAACCTGCCCCCGCACACCCACCTGATGGATTGCAGCAGCGCCAACGGCGACAACCGCACGCCGACCGGCCGCCTGTTCGCGAACAACAGCATGAATGCCGGGACCCCACACGCGTTGTACGGCGCGCCCGGCGCGATGGTGCCGCTGTCGCAGTCCACCGTCGCCAGCAGCGGCGGCAGCCAGGCGCATCCGAATCTGCAGCCGTACACCACGATCAATTTCTGCATCGCGCTGTCCGGCATCTTCCCTTCGCGCAGCTAGGCGCATCCGTATCCGGGGGCGCCGTCGTACGCAGCCTTGCGTACGACGCCCCATCGACCAGGAAGAATTTCATGGGTACTCCCTTCATCGGCGAAATCCGCATGTTCGGCTTCGGCCGCACACCACAGGGTTGGCAGGCGTGCGACGGCTCGCTGTTGCAGATCTCCGACTACGAACCGTTGTATGTCCTGCTCGGCACCGTCTACGGCGGCAATGGCACCAGCACCTTCGCCGTGCCGGATCTGCGCGGCCGCCTGCCGATCCATCAGGGTCAGGGACCGGGCCTGAGCAACTACGTGCTCTCCCAGCACTCCGGCACCGAGACTGTGACATTGACCGAACCGCAGATGCCGGCGCACACGCACACCGCCCAGGCCACCACCGCGGCAGCGACCGCCACCGCACCAGCCGGTCTGCTGCCAGGCACGGTCAACGGCAGCCTGTTCTACGCAAGCGACACCACCGGCAGCACCACGCTGGCAATGTCCGCGCAGAGCACCTCGTTCGCCGGCGGCAACCAGCCACACGACAACCTCATGCCGACGCTGACGGTGCAGTACTGCATCGCCACCACAGGCATCTTCCCGCAACAGGCCTGATCCCATGCGCCGCGCCGACATGGCTGCGGCACGCATCCGCTGCATCGAAGGAATCCGCTCATGACCGAACCCTATATCGGCGAAATCCAGTTGTTCGGCTTCGACTACAACCCTTACGGCTGGGCCTTCTGCAACGGCGCCACCCTGCCGATCACGCAGAACACCACGCTGTACTCCCTGCTTGGCGTGGCCTATGGCGGCAACGGCAGCAGCACCTTCCAGTTGCCGAACTTTTCCGCACGCGCCGGTTGCCATCAGGGCGCAGGGCCCGGACTGACCCCGCACACGCTGGGCAGCAACTTCGGCTCCGCCTCGGAAAGCCTGCTGAGCACGCAGATCCCGATGCACCAACATGGCATCAACGCGTACTCGCAGTCGGACGCGACCAAGAAGACCGGCACGCCGGCCAACGGTGTGGCGCTGTCGTCGCTGAACGTCAACACAGAGCGTCCATTCCTGGCGGTTGCGCCGGACAAACAATTCTCCCCGACCATGTTGCTGCCCACCGGCACCGGCCAGGCGCACGAGAACCGCCAGCCCTATCTGGCAGTGAACTTCTGCATCGCGCTGCAGGGCAACTATCCGGCGTTCAACTGAGCTGCCCTCACCCGGGCGCGTTGCAGAGGCGGCGATGAAGATGCAGTTGGTAACGAGCGCTACCGCTAGTCGGTGCGCGGTGGATCTTGCGCTGCGCCCCGAGCAGCCAGCCGACATCGCGTGGCTGCAGGCGCTTTATGCCAGTACCCGCAGCGACGAGCTGGCACCGGTACCGTGGCCGGAGGCGAGCAAACGTGCCTTTCTTCAGCAGCAGTTTGCGCTGCAGCGCGCGCACTACCAGCAACATTTTGAAGGCGGCGACTTTCTGATCGTCCAGGCCAAGGACCTGCGTATCGGGCGCCTGTATCTGCACCGCGCTGCCACGCAACTTACGCTGGTGGATATCAGCCTGCTGCCGGACTGGCGCGGCCAGGGCATCGGCTCGCAACTGCTCGCCTACGCGCAAGCGATTGCGCGAGAGGCGGGATGCGGACTGTCACTGCATGTGCTGCACTCAAACCCCGCCGCGCAGCGACTGTATGTCCGCCACGGTTTCGTCACGGGCATGAGCAACCAGACGCATCTGCAGATGCACTGGCATTTTCCCAAGCACCGCAGTTGAACGCGCTCAGTTGAAAACGGCCTGATACAGAAACCCGTCGCGCTCGCGCGCCACCGGCACCAGGAAGATGCCGATCTCGCCCAGCCGCGTGTGACGTAACCGATAGGTCTGCTGCGGAAACAGAAATGCCGAGCTGTTGCGGAACAGCAGCGAGAATGGCGCGCGATGCACCGCGTGCGTGGTGGGCAGCGCGCGCGCCTCGACCAGCACGAATGGAACCTCGCCTTCGTTCAATGCAGCCGAGAACGTGTCGTTGACGCTGCCTGCAAAGTGCTCCAGGGTCAGTAAGTCCATTTTGTGCTCATGGTCGGCTGGGAATCCGATCATCCACGTAGGGCATACCTGCGACAACACCTGCGCGTTCGAAGATTGCATTGCGTCATGCATGAGACGGCCTGTTGCATATGCGCCGGCGGTGACGCGTCTGCTGCAGTACAGGCGTCATGCGACAATACTGCACGCGCCGGTTCGGTTATGTTCAGCCGGATGACGGCTACTCTATCGCGTTGGAATTCTGTTAAAGGCTTCGATGACGGCGTCCGCATCCCCTGTCGTGCAGTTGTCCGGTGTCCGCATCGATCGCGGCGGTCGCACGATCCTGCGCGACGTCTCGCTCGATGTGCCGCGCGGCAGCATTACGGCCGTGCTCGGTCCTTCCGGCAGCGGCAAGTCCACCTTGCTGGCCGCACTGACCGGTGAGCTGCGTCCGGTCGCCGGCACGGTCACCCTGTTCGGCAACGCGATCCCGCATGGCAACCGTGCACTGCTGGAGATGCGTCGCAATGTCGGCGTGCTGCTGCAGGGCAATGGCCTGCTGACCGACCTGAGCGTGGCCGACAACGTCGCGCTGCCGCTGCGCACCCACACTCGCCTGCCGGCGCCGGTGCTGCAGCGCCTGGTGCAGATGAAGCTGCATGCGGTGGGCCTGCTGGCCGCCGCCGATGCCTGGCCGCGCGAACTGTCCGGCGGCATGGCGCGGCGTGTGGCGTTGGCGCGGGCGCTGGCACTGGACCCGCCGCTGATGATCTACGACGAACCGCTGACCGGGCTGGACCCGATCGCCTCGGGCGTGATCATGAGCCTGATCCAGCGCCTCAACGACAGCCTTGGCCTGACCAGCATCATCGTCAGTCACCACGTGCACGAAACCCTGCCGATCAGCGACCAGGCCGTGGTCATCGCCAATGGCGGCATTGTGTTCGCCGGCACGCCTGAGCAATTGCAGGACAGCACCGACCCGCTGGTGCAGCAGTTCCTGCATGGCCAGCCGGATGGCCCGATCGCCTTCGATGCGGCGCCGCGGCGCGACCGGAGTGCTGCCTGATGGCCATGGTCGACTCGATCCGCGCCTTCGGCCGTGCCGGGCTGTTCTCGCTGACCGTGCTGCGCGGCTCGGTGCCCACGCGCGATTTCATCGCCGAACTGGTGCGCGAGATCTACAAGGTCGGTGCGCGCTCGCTGCCGATCATCGCCGTCGGCGGCGCCTTCGTCGGCCTGGTGCTGACCCTGCAGGGCTACCGCACGTTGACCACCTATGGTGCGTCGGATGCGCTGTCCACCTTGCTGGGGCTGTCGCTGTACCGCGAACTGGCACCGGTGCTGACCGCGCTGTTGTTCATCGGCCGGGCCGGCAGTTCGATCGCGGCCGAACTTGGCCTGATGCGCGCCACCGACCAGATCAAGGCGCTGGAGCTGATGGCCATCGATCCGGTGGCCAAGGCGGTGGCACCGCGCTTCTGGGCGGCGGTGCTGACGGTGCCGTTGCTCACCGGCGTGTTCTGCTCGCTGGCCATCACCGGCGGCTACTTCGAGGCCGTACACGTGTTGGGCATCGACAACGGCACATTCTGGTCGGGGTTGAGCAACAGCGTGGACTTCTGGGACGACTTCGGCGTGGCGATGCTCAAGTCGGCGATCTTCGGCGGCACGGCCGCGTTGGTCGCCGCCTACGTGGGCTTCCACGCCGAGCCGACCATCGAAGGCACCTCGATCGCCACCACCCGTGCGGTGGTGAACGCCTCGCTGCTGGTGCTGATGTTCAACTTCGTCCTTTCTGCAATGTTGTTTAGGTGAGTGGAATAACTATGGCCATGCGTGGACCACGACTCGAATTCGCCGTCGGCGCCTTTCTGCTGCTGACCCTGGCCTCGCTGCTGGTGCTGGCGGTGGCCTCGACCAACCAGCGCTGGGGCTTCGGCTCCAGCCAGTACACGCTGACCGCACGCTTCAGCCAGATCGGCCAGCTGCGGGCGCAGGCGCCGGTGAAGATCGGCGGAGTGACCATCGGCAAGGTGTCCGACATCAGCCTGGACCCGACCAAGTTCGACTCGGTGGTCACCCTGTCGCTGGACAACAAATACAAGGATCTGCCCGCCGACACCTCCGCCGGCATCTTCACCAGCGGTTTGCTGGGCGAGAGCTATATCGGGCTGCAGCCGGGCGGCGACCCGGAGACGCTCAAGCCGGGCGAAGAAATCGGCTTCACCCAGCCGGCGGTGGATCTGCTGCAGCTGGTCGGCAAATACATGTTCAGTGGTGGCGGTGGTGGCAGCAATGCCCCGGCCGCCACCGATGGCCAGGCCCCGGCGCCTGCCCAGACCGCTTCTCCCTCTACGGAACCACACCAATGAAGACCACCCTGCTTTCCGCCATCCTGGCCTCGACCCTGCTGGTGTGCGCACCGGCCACCGTGCTGGCGCAGCCGGCTGCCGCCAGCGCGCCTGCGCAGGGCGCGGCGACCAAGACCGTCATCGACAGCAGCACCCGCATCCTGAGCACGCTGGATCAGCGCCGCGCCGAGTTCCGCAGCAACCCGGCCGCCCTGCGCCAGTACATCAATGGCGAATTGAACAAGGCCTTCGACCGCGACTACTCGGCCCGCCTGGTGCTGGGCGTCAACGGCCGTGGCGCCTCCGATGCGGACGTCAAGCTGTTCGCCGATGCGCTGGCCGACAACCTGATGCAGCGTTACGGCACCGCGCTGCTGAACTTCGAAGGCAAGCCGACCTTCCGCGCCAAGTCCGAGAGCGCGCTGCCGGGCAACCGCGGCGTCAAGGTGTCTACCGACCTGCTGCGCGCCGGCAACGACCCGACCCCGGTCGACTACATGATGCGTAACGTCGGTGGCCAGTGGAAGATCTTCGATGTGATGATCGAAGGCATCTCCTATGTGCAGACCTTCAAGACCCAGTTCGACGGCCCGCTGCGCGAGAAGGGCATCGCCAAGGTCGCCGCAGAGCTGCGTAGCGGCAATCTGCAGGTCGGTCCGGCACCGGCCAATGGCAAGTAACAGCTCCGTGCAACGCAATGGCGACACGCTGGTACTCACCGGCGTGCTCGACCGCGACGCGGTCACTGCGGCCTGGCCGCAGGCGATCGCGCAGCTGGACGGCATTCGCACGCTGGACCTGTCGGGTGTACAACGCCTGGACAGTGCCGGCGTGGCGATGCTGGCCGAACTGGCTGCGCGTGTGCGCAGCAGCGGTGCCGGTCCTGTCACGGTGGTGGGTGAAGCGTCCGGTCTGGACGAATTGCGTGCCGCCTACCGTTTGTCCCCTACTTTCGATTTCCAGGCCTGAGCGCCACCCCATGACCCAGCTTCGCCCCCTTTCCCTGTTGGCCTGCCTGCTGCTTGGCGCCTGTGCCAGCCATGCTCCAAAGCCCGCACCGCCTGCGGCCGCCGCCGCGCCCGCCCCGGATGCGACGCCCGCGCCGGCACGCGACGACGCCGGTGTGACCGCGCAGCCGGCCGCCGCCGGCTTTGCCGCCCCCGACGCCCTGCCGGCCACCGCGGCGGCGCCTGCCGAGCAGACCAGCGCCGATGCCGGCACGGCCGGTGCCCCCACCTCGGCCGAGGACGACTTCGCTGCGCTCTACGGCCCCACCACCCCGCAGGCCGGCGCCAACGGTGCACCGGCACAACCCGGTGACGCGCCGTCCTACGATCCGTGGGAGCGCTACAACCGCGGCATGCACCGCTTCAACCTGGCGGTGGACCGCGGCGTGGCGCGTCCCTTGGCCACCGGCTACACCAAGGTGGTGCCGCGTCCGGCCCGCCTGGGCGTGACCAACTTCTTCGACAATCTCGGCACGCCGCTGACCATGGTCAATCAGCTGCTGCAGGGCCACCCGGTGTATGCGATGCAGTCGCTGGGCCGCTTCGTGATGAATTCCACACTGGGCGTGGCCGGTCTGTTCGACCCGGCCTCCGCGGCGGGCATCCCGCGCCGCAGCGAGGACTTCGGCCAGACCCTGGGCGTGTGGGGCTGGCGCAATTCGCGCTACTTCGAGTTGCCGCTGTTCGGCCCGCGCACCGTGCGCGATACCTTCGGCCTGGGCGGCGACATTCCGCTGTCGCCGTTGCGCCAGGTCGACGACAGCGGTGCGCGATTCGCCCTGCAGGGTTTGCAGCTGGTGGATACGCGCTCGCAACTGATGTCGCTGGATTCGCTGCGCGACCAGGCACCGGACGAGTACGCGCTGACCCGCGATGCGTGGATGCAGCGCCGCAACTACCAGATCGTGCGCGATCTGCGCAGCCATCGCGAGAAGGACAACGAGTTGCCCGACTACCTGCGCGAGGACAAGGACAGCACTGTGCCGGTGGATGCGATGCCGATCCCGCAGTGGATCCGTTGATGTGTTGAGCTTGCGGTTTGGATGAATACAAAGCCCGGGAGCGATCCCGGGCTTTTTTTGTGCGTTGGTCTTTTACGGCCTTCCGGCTGACGGTGGCGGCTGGGGTAGCTGGAGCACCGTCCGGCCGCGATCGCGCGTGGAGGGAACTCCGCCGGCAAGGCCTTCCCCTTAGATGGCGCGGATCACCGGCAATATAAACAACGACCGCAGCGACGCGGATCAAATCAGTTCGCCACCGCGCCAGGTGCTACGCCGCCAGCGCCGCATCCACTGCTGCACGCAGGCGCGCATCGTCTGCCGGCACGTCGGGGGCGAAGCGATCGATGACCTGGCCGTCGCGGCCGATCAGGAATTTCTCGAAGTTCCACAACACGCCCGGTGCCGGGTTGGGTGCGATGCCGTAGCCGGCCAGCTTTTCGCGCATCGGGCCATCGCCGGTGGCCTGCGGGCGGGCATTGGTCAATGCCTGATACAGCGGATGGGTTTCGGCGCCGGTGACGGCGATCTTGGAAAACATCGGAAAGCTCACGTCGTAGGTGAGCTGGCAGAACTGCGCAATCTCCGCCTCGCTGCCGGGCTCCTGTCCGTTGAAGTCGTTGGCCGGAAAGCCCAGCACCTCCAGCCCCTGTGCCTGCTTGTCGCGATACAGCGCCTGCAGGCCTTCGTACTGCGGGGTCAGCCCGCACTTGGAGGCGACGTTGACCACCAGCAACACCTTGCCGCGATAGTCGGCCAGCGTGGCGGGCTCACCGTCGATGCGGGCCACAGGGATGTCGTACAGCGTCTGGCTCATCGGTGCGTCCTGGACAGGTAGAGCCGAGAGCATAAACCGCCAGGGTGGAGCGAGCGATGCCGCTGGCTCATGGCGCTTGCAGGTATCTGCAGCGACGCGCACGGGCCAATCGACTGATCGGCCTGTGCGCGCGCTTGACCCTGTTCGCAGCCATCAATCGATGCACAACGCGGCCTGGCCCATGCCGCCAATCACTTCCTGGCGGCAACCGAAGCGGTCGCTGTCGCGCTGACAGGTGCCGGAGGTCGCGGTGCCGGTCGGCACGATGCTGGTGGCCAGGCAATCGCCGCTGCAGTCGGAGTTGTCACTGCAGGTCTTGCCGGCATCGGCGTACGGCACCACGCAACGCACCGTCTGCATGCGGCCGACCGGACGCAGCTGCCCGCCCTTTGCCGTGCAGTCGGCAGCGTCGGCAGAAACGGCGCGCGGAGGCTGAGGGGCGTCCGCCGCAGCGTCCGACCTGGCCGCCGGGGTATTGCTGCATGCGGTCAACAGCAGCGCGCAGAGCACTGCGTGGATCCATCGGCTTGCCATGTTGAAACTCTCGTCTTGAACCAGGTGGGTGCCAGCATCGCGGTGGCGATGTCTGCGCGGCGTGCTCGCTATCGGCGCCGGAGGCCTGCGTTGGTAGGAGCGCACCCGGGCGCGATGAGGCGTTATCGGTAATGCCTGGTCGCGCCCGGGTGCGCTCCTACGTCATGGCGTGTGGCATCGCCTTACGCAATGGATCACTCCTGCTCGTCGTTGCTATCGTCTTCGCTGCTGCTTCCGGTGTCGTCGCTGCCGGCATCGTCCAGCAACGCCTGAGACTGTTCGCTGGCCAGGGTTTCCACGCCACGCAGGCGGCGTTCGATGGTGCGGGTCTTGCGGCTGGCTTCGCCCAGGCTCTTGCCGACCGTGCTGATCTGCCGCTCGGCCTTTTCGAGAATGCCGGCGAACTTGCCGAACTCGCTCTTCACCGCGCCCAGCACCTGCCAGACCTCGCTGGAGCGCTTCTCGATCGCCAGCGTGCGGAAGCCCATCTGCAGGCTGTTGAGCAGGGCGGTGAACGTGGTCGGGCCGGCCAGCACCACGCGATGTTCGCGCTGCAGCAGGTCGACCAGGCCGGCGCGGCGGATCACTTCGGCGTACAGGCCTTCGGTCGGCAGGAACATCACTGCGAAGTCAGTGGTCTGCGGCGGGCAGACGTACTTGTCGCTGATCGACTTGGCCTGAATGCGGATGGCGCGCTCCAGCTGGGCGGTCGAATTCTTGATCGCGTCCAGGTCACCCTTTTCCTGCGCATCGATCAGGCGTTCGTAGTCCTCACGCGGGAACTTGGCATCGACCGGCAGCCACACCACGGTGTCGTCGCCACGCCCCGGCAGGCGGATCGCAAAATCCACCGCTTCGGCGCTGTCGGGCCTGACCCGCACGCTACGCGCGTACTGCTCCATCGTCAGCGTCTGCTCGAGGATGTTCTCCAGCTGCACCTCGCCCCAGCCGCCGCGGTCCTTGACGTTGGTCAGCACGCGCTTGAGATCGCCCACGCCGGTGGCCAGCTGCTGCATTTCGCCCAGACCGCGCTGCACCTGCTCCAGGCGTTCGGAAACGAGCTTGAAGGAGGCATCCAGGCGCGTGTTGAGCGTGGTCTGCAGTTTTTCGTCGACGGTGGCGCGCATCAGTTCGAGCTTGCTGGCGTTGTCGTTCTGCAGGTTGGCCAGCTGTTGTTCCAGCGTGGCGCGCATTTCGCCGATGCGCAGTTCGTTGCGCTGGGTGAGTTCGGTCAGACGTTGGCCCAAGGCCTCGGTGAAGCGCTGCTGCGACTCGCCGGCCTCTTGCCGGCCCTTGCGGGAATCTTCGGCCAGCGCATCGCGCAGGGCGGCCATGTGGGTGTCGGTGCGTGCGATCAGCTCGGTCAGTTGCTGGCCGAACACCTGGATGCGGGTTTCCTGCTGCTGGCCGAAACCGTCGAGCTGGGTGCGCAATTCGGTCAGCCGCAGCGTCAGCAGTTCGCCGGTGCGTTGTTGCGCCAGGGCGCTTTCTTCGCGGGCCTTGCGGGCATCTTCGCCGAGTGCGTCGCGCAACAGGTCCAGGCGCTGGTCGGTGCGCGTGGACAGTTCGGTGAGATTGCGCGCGAAGGTTTCCAGGCGGCCATCCTGCTGCCGCGCCAGACCTTCGAGTTGCTCGCGCAATTCGCCGCGGCCGTCGCGTTGCTCGGCGCGCAGCGCTAGCTCCAGGCCGCTGGTGGAAGGACGTCGCAGCAGCGCGATCAGCTGCAGCACCAGGACTGCGACGAGCAGTCCGAGAAGGATCAGGGATTCAGATGACATGTGCGCAGTGTAGCCGGGCCGGTCGCAGGGGCTGCGTCAGTGGCTTGCCGGCCGGCGTCTTCGGCGCGGCTGCAGGGCGCAGTTGGGTGGCGCGCGCACTGCGCCAACGCAGCACGTCGGGGGCCACTTCGCGCAGATGCCTGCAACCGCTGCGCAAAGCGGGCCAGACACCGCCGCGGTGATGGAGTTGCAGGCTGCTCGCAGCGCATTGACCTCAACGTGACCTGCGCATGGCTAGGGTGGGGCTTCGTTCCTGCCAGGCCAGCTGATGACCACTGCCACCAACCAAACCCGTCTGTTCGCGCTGGGCCTGTTCGCGTTTCTCGGCAGCTTTGCGGCAATCGTGTGGTACCTGATGCGGCCGTACGGCACGGCGTATTTCTTCCCGGTGCACTTCTTGATCGGTGCGGCGTTGCCGTTCGGGTTCTATGCAATCGGCGGCACGCGGCTGTGGTTCTGGATCGGGATCGGGGTTACCGCATTGGTGCTGCTGTGGTTCAACTTCTGGGGACATGACGCCAACGGGGCTGCGCCACGCCTGCTCGACTGGACCCACTTTGCCGCCGGTGCGGTGGGACTGGTGGGCGCGTGGGCGGTGCAGTTGGTCTATCGCCATGTGCGTCCACCGCATCGCCCGTCGGTTGAGTGAGCGGGGATTGTGCGGGGCAGTCGCGTTTGGCCGCGGAACGGCAAGGTGCGGCGCGCGCTCACAGAAGGCGGTGGGCGTGTCTGCGCTGCCATGCTTGCGCCGACGCATGACCTTGGACCGATAGCTTTGCTGCGGCGCGTTGGGCGACACTCGGGAATTCTTTGATTCCCGCGAGGTCCGCATGTCGTCTTGGCTCAGGCGCAAATCCATCGATCAGGTCACCGTGCACGAGGCCGGTCGGCAGCTGGTCCGCAGCCTGAGTTGGCCGCATCTGATCGCGCTGGGTATCGGCGCGATCGTCGGCACCGGCATCTATACGTTGATTGGAGTGGGCGCGGACAAGGCCGGCCCGGCGGTGCTGCTGTCGTTCGTGGCCGCCGGCATCGTGTGCGCCTGCGCGGCGCTGGCGTATGCGGAGATGGCCACGATGATGCCGGCTGCCGGCAGCGCCTATACCTACAGCTACACCGCGCTCGGCGAGAGCATCGCCTGGGTGGTGGGCTGGAGCCTGGTGCTGGAGTACTCGCTGGTGGTGAGCACGGTGGCGGTGGGTTGGTCGGGCTATTTCGTCGGCTTCCTGCAGTGGTTGGGGGTCAACCTGCCGCATGCCCTGGTGGCCGGGCCGCACGCCGGCGGCATCGTCAACCTGCCGGCGGTGGTGATCACCTTCCTGGTGGCCGGCATGCTGATGGCCGGCACCAAGGAAAGCGCCACGCTCAATGCGGTGCTAGTGGTGCTGAAGATCGTGGCGCTGGGTGTGTTCGTGGCGATCGCCCTGCCGGCCTTCGACAGTACCAACCTGCAGCCGTTCATGCCGTATGGCTTCCCCAAGACCGCAGGCCCGGATGGCGTGGAGCGCGGGGTGATGGCGGCGGCGGCGATCATCTTCTTCGCGTTCTATGGCTTCGATGCGATCTCCACCGCGGCCGAGGAGACCAAGAACCCGGGCCGCGATCTGTCGATCGGCATCGTCGGTTCGATGATCGGCTGCACGCTGATCTATGTGCTGGTGGCGTTGTCGGCGGTGGGCGCGATGAGCTTCACCGTGTTCGGCAAGAGCCCGGAACCATTGGCGCTGATCATGCGCGAACTCGGCCACGGCAAGGCGGCGTTGGTGATCGGTGCGGTGGCGATCATCGCGCTGCCGACGGTGCTGCTGGCGTTTCTGTACGGGCAGAGCCGCATCTTCTTCGTGATGTCGCGCGATGGCCTGTTGCCGCGCGGCCTGTCCAAGGTCAACGCGCGCACCGGCACGCCGGTGGCGATCACCTTGTTCACGGCGGTGCTGGTGGCCGCGTTGGCCGGTGTGGCACGCCTGGATGAAATTGCCGCATTGGCCAACGCCGGCACCCTGGCCGCGTTCACCGCAGTGGCAGCGTGCCTGCTGGTGCTGCGCGTGCGCGAGCCGACGCGTGTGCGGGCCTTCCGTACACCGCTGGCATGGGTGGTGGGACCGGTGGCGATCCTGGGCTGCCTGTACCTGTTCTGGAGCCTGCCCAGCACCACGCAGGGCTGGTTCCTGGTCTGGAACGTATTGGGCGTGGTGGTGTATGTGGCCTATGGGCGGCGGAATAGCCGCTTGGCGAAGGTTGGCTAGTTCCATCTCCCATCGGGAGAAGGTGGCCCGAGGGGCTGGATGAGGAGCGCCCCAGATATCTTTCAGTGCCATGCCTGACGAACGCGTCGCCACGCGCCTTCAAGCTTGAATCGTCGATGGGAAAGTCCTGGCGGTAGCCGTCCCGTGCTGCACGACGGCTTGCGGATGCACGCTGACCACTGCCTTCTCCCATCGGGAGAAGGTGGCCCGAGGGGCTGGATGAGGGGACGGGCGACGCCTGGTGTTATCCAACTTGGTCAGGGGCTCCGCTCCCTACCCTCACCCCACCCACGCTCCGCGCCCCGGCCCACGCATGCGGCGCGGGCGCTCCCAGGCACGCGCGCCAGTGGCGCGCAAGCTGTGCCTTATCGCCCCGCAGGAGAGGGGCTTTAGCTCATGCTCCGGCAACGTTAGGCCTTTCCCTCGCACTCCCCGCAACCCGGGGAGGAGCGTTGGCTCAAGGCGCGGCTGCAGGCGTGGCGCAGAACGAGGTTGGGAGTGCATCCGCCTGCGTGCCCCAGCCCTGCGTCGGGGGCTGCCTGGTCAGCGCGAACGACAGCGTGCCGCCCTGCTGCAGCTGGGCCCAGTCCAGGAACACTTGCCGCTGCGGTGCGCCGTTGAAACGCACGCTGTCCACGTATTGCAGCGCGCGGCCGTCGGCGCCGGGGGCGTCGATGCGCAGGCGCTTGCCGTTGCCCAGGTCCAGCGTGGCCCGCTTGAAGCGTGGGGCATGCAGCAGGAACTGCCCGCTGCCCGGCACCGCCGGATACAGGCCCAGGGCACTGAACAGATACCAGGCCGACATCGTGCCGAGGTCGTCGTTGCCGGTGACGCCGTTGGGCGCGTTGGTGAACAGCTGCTGGGCGGCGCGCACCACGGTGGCGGTCTTCCATGGCTGGCCGATCAACGTGTACATCCACGGTGCGTGCAGGTCCGGTTCGTTGTTGGGGTTGTAGCGGTACTGGTTGTAGTAGCTGTATGGGCCGACCACCCAGTGCGTGCGCGCGGCGTTGAGCGGGTCCTTCAGCAGGTCGTCGTAGGCGAAGAAGGCATCCAGGCGTTGGCCGGCCTGCTCGCTGCTGTGCATGGCCTGCAGCATGCCGGGGATGTCCTGCTGCACCAGCCACTGGTATTGCCAGGCGGTGCCTTCGTGGAAGCCGTGCTGCGAGCGCGGGCTGTAGCGATCGTCCGAGGGGGCGTACCAGCTGCCGTCTTCCAGCCGGGGCCGTGGAAAGCCGCTGAAGCCGGTGTCGGCATCGCGCACGCCGGCGTCCCAGACGTTGTGCCAGTTGCCGCCGCGTTTGCGCAGCAGCGCGCTGTCGTCGGGGTGGCCGAGCGCCTGCGCCATCTGTGCCAGCGCGCAGTCGGCCAGCGCGTATTCCAGCGTGGCCGAACCGCCGTGATGCGGGTCCACGTCCATGCCCTTGGACGGGAACGCGCGGTCGTACTGCACGAAGCCGTTGGCCAGGTAGCTGGCGTTGCCGGAGCGGCCGGCGTGGCGCGAGTTGATTGGCGGCTGTTCGAAGGCGTTCTGGCGCAGCGCTGCGTACGCCTGCGCCTGGTTGTCCTGCAGCGCGCCGAAGCGCCACAGGTCGACCAGGAACGGGGTCACCGGGTCGCCGGTCATGATGTTGGTATCGAAGTTGGCATAGCCCCAGCGCGGCAGCCAGCCGCCTTGCTGGTGGATCGCCAGCAGCGAGCGGCCGATGTCGCGCGCGCGTGCCGGCTGCAGCAAGGCGAGCAGCTGGTTCTGCGAGCGATAGGTGTCCCACAGCGAGAAATACTCGTAGTAGGTCCAGCCATCGGCGCGGTGGATCGCATCGTCGAAGCCGCGATAGCGGCCATCGGCATCGCTGCCGGTCAGCGGCTGCAGTAGGGCGTGATACAGCGCGGTGTAGGCCACGCTGCGATCGTCGTTGCTGGCGCCATCCAGCTGCAGGCTGGCCAGCTGCTTGCGCCAGGCCTGTTGCGCGCGCTGGCGCATCTGCTCCAGGCCCAGCAGCTTGCCGCCGAGCATGCCGTCGGCGCGCAGGTTGTCGCGTGCACCTTCGGCATCCACGTGCGAGATGGCGCTGACCACGGTCACTGCGCGCGCGTTCTTGTTGTTGCCCAGCGGGAAACTGAGCCAGGCACCATTGGGCTTGAGTTCGCCACCCATGCCGTGGCGCGCGTCGGGCACGCCGCCGTCTTCGCCCCAGACGCCGTGTGCGGTGAACGGGCGGTCGAATTCCAGCCGGAACCAGGTGGTGTATTCGTGGCCGCCGCAGAAACTTTGCGTGGTCAGTTTGCCTTCGACCACGCGGTCGCCGACCACCTGCAGCTGGCTGCCGATCACCACGTGGCGGTCGTTGGCCTGACCCAGGTTGACCAGCACATGGCCAGTGTCGGCGCCGGGGGCGAATGTGTAGCGCTCGGCGGCGGCGCGGGTGAGCGCAGTGGCTTCGGCGTCGATGCCGCCGTAGTCGGTCAGCCGCACCTTGTAGTAGCCGGCCTGGCCGACTTCGCCGTCATGGGTGTAGCGGGCGGCGTAGCGCTTCTGGTCGAAGGCCTTGGCGTCGCCGGTGTCGAAGTCGCCGCCCGGGCCGATGCGGCCGGTGACCGGCAGCACCGAGACCTGCCCGCCCTGCTCCCAGCAGCCGGCCCCGGACAGGAACGAGTGGCCGAAGCCGCGGATGCTGGGGTCGTCGTAGCGCCAGCCGGCGTAATGCGCGCCGATCGGACTGACCTGGACCAGGCCGAACGGCGCCGAGGCACCGGGGAAGGTGTTGCCGTCGTCCTTGCTGCCGATGAAGGTGTTGACCTGCGCCGGGTCCTGCGCGGCCAGCGGCGCGCACACCGCCATGCCGAGCAGGCACAGGCCGGCGGCGGCGCGGCGCCACCGCGGCATTGATGGGAGATGCGACGAAGAGCGATCGGATGCAACGGCGAAGGGCATGCAGGACACCTCGGGGGAGAGAGCGGCCGAGGCCGCAGGTGGATGACGCGTGCCGACGGCCCAGACGCGGCGACCGGTCGATATCCGCCTGACGGCGGCTTGCGACGGGTTGGCAGCGGCTCAGAAATCGAACACGTATTCTGCCGCGATCTCGCGCCCGACCGGGCTGAACAGGCGGCTGCGGATCTCCTCGGCGCCGATGATCTGCACCGGCGCCGGCCCTTCGGCCTGGACGCGCTTGATGCGCGAACCGGTCACGGTGACGGCATCGAGTTGTTGCGGGGCGCTGGCCTGCTGGGCCAGGGCGGACAGGGGCGACAGCAATGCGAGCAGCACGGCACGGGACAGCTGCTGCGGGCGACAACGGCGGTAATCGGTCATTCAAGCGTCTCGTCGGGGCGGTGGTACGACGGAAAGACTTCGTCCTTCCAAACACTTGCGGGGGAATGGCGTACTTGGATCGATCTAAATCCGGTACCGCTTTATGCCATCGGTTGGCAAAGATTAAGCATTCCCGACCCACGGCTGCACACCGCGGCGCAGCAAAGTGTGCGGGCTCTGGCAGTTTTTCGGTGTTTTAGGCGCTCTGAATCAGGCTGTTGCGCGTGGCCGGGTGCTGCAGTTTTGAAGCGTGTCAGTTGCGCTGACGGATGAGCTGGCTTGGGGTGATTTGGCTGCGTTGCGCGCGGTTAGTTGAGAGGCGTGCGCCTGGGCGTGTTGCGCGTCGGGGGACGGACCCTCACCCCCAGCGCCCCGGCCCGCGCTGGCAGCGCGGGCGCTCCCAGGCACGCGCCAGTGGCGCGCAAGCTGTGCCTTATCGCCCCGGGGGGAGAGGGGCTTGATCCCGGGGATTTGGTTGGCCCATAAAAAAAGCCCGGTCAGTGACCGGGCTTGGCGACGCTGGCGTGGCGGCGGGAGGGGCCGACGCGCCGGTGACGCAGTTGCTTAGATCCAGCGCATGCCTTCGAACGGGTTCCAGCTGGTGCTGCCCTTCACCTTGTCCAGGTAATAGGCGTAGTTGGCGATCATGCCGGTCAACAAGGACAGCGGCAGCCACAGCACATTCTGAAACGCGGCCGGCAGGAATGAAGCCACGATGCTCACCACGACGCTGATGCCGATCAGGCTCAACGCCTTGCGCCACAGGCCAATGATGAAAAAGTAGATGACGCCGAAGAAGAAGGCATAGAAGTTCATGCCGACCTTGACCTTCTCACCAAAGCTCAAGGTCTTCAGTGCGTTCTTGTAACTGGGGTCCTTGGGGCCACCGTGCCGGTCGAAGAAATCGAAACGGAACTGCCACTTGGGGCTGAGCTGGGTGCGATCGAAGGTGTCCATTCCAAACCATGTAGTTGAAAACGGTTACATGATAGGCGATCGCGTATTCACCGGACACGTTTGCGGGCGCCGGACGGAAGACGGGGTCAGCCGCCGATCAGTTTCGGCAGTGGCCGCTTGCAGCGGTGCAGCGCGCGTTATTCACGCTGGTCGCTGAGGCCGGTGCCGCGGCGCGCCCGGCGCAGCGCATACAGCGAGTGGTCGGCGCGGTCGACCACCGCCGCCAGCGCCTCGCCGTCGTTGCGCAGGGCGGTGCCCAGGGTGAACCGGATTGGCGCCTCGTCGATGGCGGCCATGTAGTCGCGCACCAGGGCCGCCAGCTGCGGCTGGGTGGGCTGATGCAGCAGCACCAGGAACTCGTCGCCGCCCAGGCGGACCAGACGGTCCTGGGTGCGCAGCGGCTGGTTGAGGAACCAGGCCATCTGTACCAGCACCTCGTCGCCGCGCTGGTGGCCATGGGTGTCGTTGACCAGCTTGAACTTGTCCAGATCCACCACGATGCAGCCCCAGCGCACGCTGGGGTCGCGCTTGTCGAGCTCGTCCAGGAAGCGGCGGTTGTAGCAGTTGGTGAGCGGGTCGGTGAACGACCATTCCAGCAGCTGCTTCTCCTGCTGGTACTGGTTGGTGATGTCCTGGGCGTGCGCCAGCACGATGGTGGCGTCGGCCTCCACGTCCAGCACGTTGCGGTACTGCCAGTGGCGCAGGCTGCCATCGCTGGCGACCAGCTCGATCACGCCGGCGTCCTGGCCGTCGAGCACCATCCGCGACAGATAGCCGTGCAGGGCGGCATGCAGCTCGGGGCGGACGAATTCCAGCAACGAGCGGCCTTCCATGCCCTCCACGCTGCGGCCCAGCGAGCGCGCGGCGGCCGGATTGACGCTGATCAGGCGGCCATCCATGTCGTGGGTGCAGATCAGGCCCAGGCTGTACTGGAACATGTTGCGGAACTTGCGTTCGCTGGCGGCCAGCGCATCCACCGCGCGATGGCGGTCGGTAACGTCCTGGATCGCGCCGATCAGGCGGGTGCGTCCGTCCACATGCTCCATCGAGCCGGTGCTGTGCACCCACAGTTGCCGGCCGGTGGCGCTGACCAGCGGCAGTTCCAGATCCCAGGGCGTGCCATCGCGCACGCAGGCCTCGACCGCCTCGGTGATCACCGCGCGCGCATCGAGCGGATAGAAGCCGATCCCTTCGGCCAGGGTCGGCCGGTAGCCGGCCGGCAGATCGTGCAGGCGGCAGGTCTGGTCCGACCAGGTCAGGGCGCCGCTGGCCACGTCCACTTCCCAGCCGCCGACGCCGGCGACCCGGCCGGTGCGCTCCAGGAATGCCTCGCTCTCGCGCAGGCGTTGCTGCAGCTGTTCGTTGGCGGCCTGGCGTTCCAGCATCAGCCGGCGCTGCTCCAGGCCTTCGGCGGCAACCCGGGCCAGCTGCTGCAAGGCGGCCAGTTGCGCCGGTTCCAGCGCGCGCGGGCGCTGGTCGATCACGCACACCGTGCCCATGCGCAAGCCGTCGGACAACACGATCGGCGCGCCCGCGTAGTAACGGATCCCCGGCGCATCGGTGACCAGCGTATTGTCGCGAAAGCGCGGATCGGCCGGCGCATCGCGTACTTCCATCACCGCATCGTCCTGGATGGTGTAGGCGCAGAACGCGAGTTCGCGTGGGGTTTCGCTGGCATCGGGCAGGCCGATATTGGCCTTCCACCATTGGCGATGTTCGTCCACCAGCGACACCAGCGCGATCGGCGTGCCGGCGATCGCCTGCGCGGCGGCGGCCAGCGCATCGAAGAACGGCTCGGCATCGGTATCGACGACCTGCAACAGCGCCAGACGCGACAGCCGCTCGGCCTCGCGGGAGGTGGATGACACGACGGCGTCGCAGTGGCTCAATGAAATGCTCGCTTGGTCCCCCGGGCAATCCGCTCAGTCTAGCGGACCGAACATACCTGCTAACGCAGCGTTGCGTGCGCCATCGCACAGAAGATGCCTTGTGCGCAGCCCACACGCTCCGTCACTGGATGGGCTCGGTCCCGCTTGCCGCAGTGTCGTCGCGCATCTGCAAGGCCAGATACAGGCGCACGCAGTCGTCGGTATTGCGCAGGTCCACGCCGCAGAGTTCCGCGATGCGCTGCATGCGGTAATCCAGCGTATTGCGGTGGATGGCCAGTGCCTTGGCGGTGGGCGCCATGCGCATGCCGGCGCCGAACCACACCGACAGCGTCTGCACCAGGTCGCCGCGGCGGTCCTGGGCCAGCAGCGCCTGTAGCGGCTTGCGCAGTTCCTCGGCCTGCCAGGCCTGGCGCAGGTCGTCCACCAGCACCGGCAGGCGATGGTCGTCGTAGAAGAACGCATCGGCCTGCGGCGCGCGCGCCTTGCCGATGCGCATGGTGGTGCGCGCGATCTGGTGCGACAGCGCCAGCCCGCCGGGCTGCGGGAAGTATTGCCCCAGCGCGAGGCGGATCCGCAGCGGGCTGCTGGCACGCATGCGCTCGAGCAAGGTGTGCGCGCGGCGGCGTTGTTCGTCCACATCCCAGTGGCCGCGGCGGTCCAGTGCGGGCTTGAGCACCACCAGTTCGTTGAGCGCGGTGGCGGCGATCAGGTTGCCGCGTTCGGGCGTGGACAGCAGCGTGTGCAGGCGCTGCAGCTCCACCAGCATGGCGTCCAGGTCGAGGGTGTCGCTTTCCACTTCGATCACCGCCGCCACGCGCGGCAGGTCGAGCGCGATGCCGAGCCGTTCGGCCCAGCCGGCCAGTGCCGGGGTCGGCCCGTCGGCGCGGATCAGGCCGAGCGTGACTTCCTCGCGCAGGCGCGCATCGCGGGCCAACAGGCGCAGCAGGCCGGCCTGTTCCAGCATCGCTTCGGCGGCCATGCGCACCAGTTCGGCCTGTTGCCCGATCCGCTGCGGGTCGCCGGTCAACCCGACGCAGCCGACGATGCGGCCATCGGCGATCAGCGGCAGGTTGACGCCCGGGCGAACCGCATCCAGCTGCTGCGCCAGCGCCGCATCGATCTCCACCCGGCCTTGCCTGGACAGCACCAGCAGCGCGCCCTCGTGCAGCTGACCGATGCGCGCCGGCTCGCCGCTGGCGATGATGACGCCGGTGTGGTCCATCACATTGACGTTGCCGTCGATGATGGTCATCGCGCGGTCGACGATGGACTGCGCCAGGGTGCGGTCGAGCGTGAGCATGGGCGTGGGGTCTGTTGGCGCGATCGGGGAGGACACGGTGGCATGTTCGGTGCTGCATGGCGGTGCCCCGTCCTGTGCGCGCATGCATCAGGCAGGCAGCATCAGTGGATCACCTGGCGACCGCGTGGCACAGCCTGCGCACGGCATCCCGCGCGCTGCCGTCAGCGCGTGGCTGCACGCGCAGGCAACTGCGCCAAGGCCTGGCCCAGCTGCAGCGCCGCGGCCACATTGCGTGCGGCGATGCGCACGTTGCTGGCGGCTTCGGCCAGCGCCTGCTCCACCGTGCAGGCGCGATGCACCACCGCAAACATCGCGTCGATGCCATGCCCATGCAGCAGCGCGGCGCCGTTGCCCAGGCAACCGGCGATGGCGATCACCGGCTTGCCGTGTCGTTGCGCCAGCCGCGCCACGCCCACCGGGGTCTTGCCGTGCAGGCTCTGGCTATCCAGGCGGCCTTCGCCGGTGATGACCAGATCGGCCTGGGCGACCAGGGCATCCAGCCCGAGCGCCTGCGCGACGATCTCCACGCCGGGCCGCAACTGCGCACCCAGATACGCCACCAGCGCCGCGCCCAGGCCGCCGGCCGCACCGCCGCCGGGCAGGTCGTGCAGGCGCAGTCCCAGGTCGCGTTGCAGCACATCGGCGTAGCGCTGCAGGTTGCTGTCGAGCTGGCGCACCATGCTGGGGGTGGCACCCTTCTGCGGGCCGAACACCGCCGAGGCGCCGGTCGGGCCGATCAGCGGGTTGTCCACATCGCAGGCCACTTCGAACTGGCAGTCCTGCAGCCGCCGGTCCAGGTCGTGGGTGTCGATCCGCGCCAGCGTCGCCAGCGCGCCGCCGCCGGGGCCGATCGATTCGCCCTGCGCATCCAGCAGCCGCACGCCCAGCGCCTGCGCCAGGCCGGCGCCGCCGTCGTTGGTGGCGCTGCCGCCGATGCCGATGATGAAGCGGCGCGCGCCGGCATCCAGCGCGGCCAGGATCAACTCACCCACGCCCGCGGTACTGGTGCGCAGCGGCGCGCGCTCGGTCGGCGGCACCAGTGCCAGGCCGCTGGCGGCGGCCATTTCGATCACCGCGGTGCGGCCGTCGCCGGTCAGGCCGAAGAACGCCTGCACCGGGGTGCCGAGCGGGCCGCTGACCGTGCAGTCGATCACCCGCCCGCCGGTGGCGGCCACCAGCGCGTCGACCGTGCCTTCGCCGCCATCGGCGACCGGCACCTTGCGGTACTGCCAGTCGGGGAACACCTCGCGGAAGCCGGCCTCGATCTGGGTGGCCACCTCCAGCGCGGACAGGCTTTCCTTGTAGGAATCGGGCGCGATGACGATCTTCATGGGCACACTCGCTGAGACGGACGCATCACTGGTTCACCGCGCGTGCCGGCACCCGCAGCACCAGCGCGGCGCCCAGCAGCATGGCCCCGGCCAGCACGTATAGCGCCAGCTCGGTGCTGTGGGTGGCGTCCTTGATCCAGCCCACCAGGTACGGGCTGACGAAGCCGGCGACCTGGCCGGTGGAGTTGATCAGCGCCAGCCCACCGGCCGCGGCGGCGGCGGTGAGAAAGCCGTTGGTCAGCGGCCAGAACAGCGGCAAGCCGCTGACCGCGCCCATCGTGGCCAGGGTCATGCCGAATAGGGCCAGAGCCAGGTTGTCGGTGACGCTGGCGGCGATGCATAGCCCGGCCGCCCCCATCAGCAACGGGATCACCAGGTGCCAGCGGCGCTCGCGGCGGCGGTCGGCCGAGCGCCCCATTAGCAGCATGAACACCGCTGCGGCCAGGTACGGAATGGCGCTCATCAGGCCGATCCGGCTCGGGTTGGTGACGCCGCTGCCCTGGATGATCGAAGGCAGCCAGAAGTTGATCGCATACACCCCGCTCTGGATGCAGAAGTACACCGTGCCCAGCATCCACACCGCCGGATTGCGCAGCACCGCGCCCAGCGAGCTGGAGGCGCCGGCCGGCTTGCCGGCTTCGTCTGCGGCCAGCGCGCGGATCAGTGCCTGCTTTTCCTGCGGGTCCAGCCAGGTGGCCTGCTGCACGCCATCGCTGAGCAGGAACCACACCCCGATGCCCAGCAACACGGTCGGCAGGCCCTGCAGCAGGAACATCCACTGCCAGCCGGCCAGACCACCCTGCCCGGCCGAGAAATGGCCGAGGATCCAGCCCGACAACGGCCCGCCCAGGACGCCGGAGATCGGGATGGCCGACATGAAGACGGTCATGACCCGGCCATGCTGGGCGCGCGGAAACCAGCGCGTCAGGTACAGCACGATGCCGGGGAAGAAGCCGGCCTCGGCCGCGCCGGTGAGCAGGCGCAGGGTGTAGAAGCCGGCCGGCGTGCGCACGAACATCAGGCAGGTCGACAGCAGGCCCCAGCTGACCATCATGATCGCCACCCAGCGGCGCGCACCGATGCGCTGCAGGATCAGATTGCTCGGCACCCCGCAGGCCAGGTAGCCGATGAAGAAGATGCCCGCACCCAGCCCGTACACGGTCTCGCTCATGCCCAGATCGCCGAGCATCTGCAGCTTGGCGAAGCCCACGTTGACCCGGTCCAGGTAGTTGAACAGGTAGCAGACGAACAGGAACGGGATCAGCCGCCACAGGATCTTGCGGTAGGTCGGGGCCATGCCATCGGGGGGCGGCAGTGGCCGGGTGGCTTGGGTCATCGCACGCTCCAGCAGTCGGTGGGCCCACCGGCGCGCAGTGCTGGCACCGGCACCACACAGGGGTCGGCGCATTCTAGTTGGAGCTTTTTCCCGGAAGCATCGTCAGCCTGCTGCCTGTCTGCGGGCAGGCACACGCCGGTTTTTGTGCAAATGCCCAAGTCAGCCACAGCGTGCCGGGCTCGGAACGCAACAGCAACCATGCTGTTGGTACAAGGCTGGCCGCCCGATGCAGCGACGGCGACCCGCCACCCAACCACCTGGCTGACAACCAGCGCCGGCGCACTCCGCGCGCGCCCCAATCAGCCCATCCGGCGAAGAAGCCCGCAGCAGCAACGCGCCTTACCCCAGCCCTGCACCCACAACCAAGCCGGCCGCCACCGCCAGGCGCTATGCAGGACCAGCCCGGCACGACAGACCGCCTCGGCTTTGCGAATCCCGAATCCCCAATCCCAACTCCCGCGCTCTACCGATTCCCCACTCCCGATTCCCGATTCCCCACCGCGTACGCCTGCGCCTGCCCCATCACCCGCAGCAGGTTGCCGCCCCAGATGCCGGCGATCTGCTGCTCGGTGTAGCCCTTGCGCAGCAGCCAGGCGGTGATGCGCGGCAGGTCGGAGACGTCTTCCAGGCCGACCACGCCACCGCCGCCGTCCCAGTCCATGCCGATGCCCACGTGCTCGGGCCCGACCACCTTGAGCACATGCTCCAGATGGGCGAAGAAGTCCTCCTCGGTGGCGCGCTTGATCGGGTAGCGCGCATCCAGCTCCTTGAGCGCGGCGCTCAGGGCCGTGCCGTCGGCGATCTTGATGTGCTCCCAGCCGCCGTATTGCTCGGTCAGTGCCTTCTCGGCAGCCTTGCGCTCGGGGCTGGCGCCGCTGTCGACCAGATAGCCACCGTAGGAATTCACCTGGATCACCCCGCCGTGCTCGGCCAGCACCTTCAGCCGCGCGTCGTCAATATTGCGCGGATGGTTAAACACCGCACGTGCGCCGCTGTGCGAGAGCACGATCGGCACCGGCGACAGTGCGATCAACTGGTCGAACACCGCATCGGAGGCATGCGATTGGTCGATCACGATGCCCAGCGCCTGCGCCTGCTGCACCAGTTGCTTGCCGGCCGGGCTCAGGCCCTTCCACTCCGGCCCCTTGGGGTCGGTGGCCGAGTCGGCGAACTCGTTGTTGAGAAAATGCACGGTGCTCATCAGGCGCAGGCCCTGCGCGTAATAGAAGCGCAGCAGCGTGGGGTCGGCCACCAGCGGGCTGGCGTTTTCCATGCTGATGTACACCACGCGCTTGCGATCGGCCTTGATGCGCGCGGCATCGGCGGGGGTGGTGGCGAAGGCGAAGCGCTGCGGTTGCGCGGCCAGCAGCGTGTGGATCTTCAACAGCCGCTGCAGACCGGCATCGCGATCGTCCAGGTGCGCGGCCGCACTGCGATTGCCCTGCCCGGTGTAGACCGCCCAGAAGCCGCCATCCAGCGCGCCTTCGACCATGCGCGGGTAGTCCACCTGCGACAGCCGGTTGCCGGCATGCGCCTGCAACACGTCGAAATCGGGGCGCTCCAGGTTGGCCGGCGTGTCCAGATGCGAATCCAGCGTGACCAGGCGCTGTTGCAGCGCCGTGGCGCGCGCCAGTTCGGCCTTGGAAAACTCCAGCGCGTGGCCGGGTGCGGCCACAGCCAGACTGAGCAGGATGGCGGTGCACAGGCGATGCAGGGTCATGGCAACTCGCAGAAGATGGGGGGTGCATCGATCATAGCCGCGCTTGCCTCGGCGGCTGCACGATCACTGGCTGTCGTGGCGCGTGGCCGCAGACATTGCTGCCCGCGACCGCGCGCCAGTACTCACTTGCGTTCGAAGAACTCGTGGTAGGCCTTGGATTTGCCTTCCGGCGACTTGCCCACGCCGTTGCGGATCAGCGTCTTGCCGTCTGCGGAAAACGTCCAGAACTCGCCGACGATCACGTCGTCGTCCTTCATCTTGAGGATCTGGTAGGTGTCGGCGCCGGTCTTGCTCACCGCGATCTGGTTGAAGCGCGCCTGCTCGTTGAGCGGGCTGGGTTTGCCATCCAGCGTGGTGACGTAGTCGACCTTGTACGGCGTGTCAGGGCGGGTGGTGTTGATGGAGTGGTATTCGATGCGGTTGTCGGAGAACTGCACGTTGATAGTCAGCCGCATGCCCTTGGGAAACTTGCCGTCGCTCCAGTTGGATTTGGATTCCACCAGGGTCCAGGCGCCGTCGTGCGGGTCGGCCGCAGACGCGGTGAACGTGGCGGTCAACGCCACGATGGCGAACAAGGCGGCGGTCGGAAAGGTGCGCATGGTCTGTGTCCTTGGATGCTGGGATGGCGGGCGGTGCTGTCAGGTAGCTGCTTCAAGCTGGGGCGATCGTCGGGGGTAATCGTCAGAAGTCGGTGCGTGATTCCAGGTGCTGTTCGACCTGCTCGCGGGTGGTCCACAAGGTGCGGAACTCGCCTTTGGACAGCAGGTGCAACTGGTCGTTGATATGCGCCGAGCCAGGCTGGCTGGCATTGCCGTAACTCATCAGGCCCTTGGCCTTGATCGGGGTGGAAAATTCCACCAGCGAGACCCAGGTTTCGCCATGCTGCGGCAGGCGTTGGCTATCGGCATTGGGCGGGTTCCAGGTGATTACGTCGAACGCGCCGAGATTGCCGAAACCGCCGCGGCCGGGCACATCCACCTCGCCCAGATGGAAGCGCGACACCTCGCCGTACGGGCGGTCGATGGCGCCATAGGCCTGCCTGGTGCTGGCAACGGCCTGCTTGAGCTGACGCAGCGCCAGTGCCGGGTCCTTCAGGCCGCTGGGCGTGGTCAGCGGAGCGTCCAGCGACCACGGCGTGGCGTAGCCGGCCTGCGAGAGGTAACGCGCATCGCCGGTGAACAAGCGCGCCCATTGCTCGAACAGCAACGCGCCGCGGCTGTCGGCTTCGAAGTGGCGGTCCCAGGCCTTGAGCACCTTGACCGCAGCGACGATGTCCGGATCGGTGCTGTCTGCGGCGGCAGCGTACAGCTGCGGCAACGTGCGATCGGCCGCCAGCGCCTGCGCGGTGCGCTTGAGCGCCACCAGCTGGTCGAAGTCGATGCTGTCGTGCTCGGCCAGCATTTTGACCGAGTTCTGCGCGCGCAGCGACATCGGCCCCGTCGGTGCGACATAGGCCGGGAATTTTTTTGGGTCAAGCACGCGCGGCCAACTCGCCAGCCACGGCGGGTCGTTGGTGTTCTGCACGAAACCGCCGGCCGGATTGATCACCTTGGGCAGCTCGTCGTAGCTGTGCACATCGCGCCATAGCGTGGACGCGGTATCGCCCGGCACCAGCCCGCTCCAGTACGTCAGATCGCCCTGCGCATGTTTGGGCAGGATGCCGTTGTCCAGGAACAGCACGTTGCCGGCGTTGTCGGCATAGACGATGTTGAACATCGGCACCTGCAGTTGCTTGAGCGCGCGCTGGAACTGCGCAAAGTCCTGCGCCTTGCCCATGTCCCAGTACTGCTTGAGCATGTCGGGGCGATCCAGGCCGGCCACACGCAATGCCACGGTGCTGCCATCGTAACGCTGGAGCACCGGGCCGTGCACCGACTGCCGCACCTGCAAGGTCTGTTCTTTCAGCGCGCCATCGGCCTGGCGGATCTTCAGCGTTTTGGTTTCCCGCTTGAACGGCAGCAGCTTGCCGTCCAGCAGATAGCCCTCGCCCGACAACGTGAGTTTGTAGGTGGTCTGGCCCAGCAGCGTGTTCACCGTATTGGTGAAACCCAGTTGCTTGTTGAAGCCGAAACGCAGGATCGGCAGGCCCACCTGGGTGGCGCCATACAGATCCACGCCCGGTCCGTTGAGATGCGCTTCGTAATAGGTGAAAAAGCCGCTGCCCCAGGGCAGATGCGGGTTGGCCAGCAGCATGGCGTGGCCGTCGCGGGTCTTGCTCGGCATCAGCGCCCAGGCGTTGGAGCCGTCGCGGGCCTGGCCGTCCTTGGGTGGCTCGCCCAGCACCTTGGCCGGCGAGGCGATGTAGACGTAATTCATCAACCGGTGCGCGTGCGCCACCACGTCCACGCCGGTGATCGGCAGCACCACCTTGACCTCTGCGTCCAGGGCCTGCGGGTGTGCGGCCGCGTAGTCGTTGATGCCTTGCGCGAATGCGTCCAGGTCGGCCCGAAAGCCGGGGGTCTGTTGTCGGTACCACTGCTGCGCGCGTGGGTAGACATCGTTGCTGGTCAGCCAGCGATCCTGTTCGGCGTACTTCTCGCCCCAGTATTCGGCGGCGCGGCCGCGTGCTTCGCCATAGAGATGCAGCAACAGATTGCCGTGGCTATGCGTCTGCGCCCAGCCGAAGCCGTAGAAGGTACCGGCTTCGGTCCTGGCATAGATATGCGGCACGCCGTAGCGGTCCCACAGGATTTCGCCGCTGTCCTTGCCGGCGCCGGCCGCCTGCGGGGCGCAGAACAATGCGATCAACAGCCCTGCGCAGAGGGAAGCGCTGCGCGCCTGCGCCCGCATCGAAGAAAGTCGCGGCACTGGATCACTCCTCAAAAGGTGTAGGTCAACTTGGTGTAATAGGACCCGCCGGTGAAGCCGTACGGCACGCTGGTGACGTAGAAACCGCTGCCGGTGCTGGCGACCGCGCCGATGTTCTTCGGGTATTGGTTGAACAGGTTGTTGGCGCCCAGCGTCCAGGTGATGCGTCCGGACAGTGCGTAGGACGCTTCCAGATCGGTGATCCATTTGGCCGGCACGTGTTCGTCGTTGGCCGGGTTGTTCTCCAGCACATCGAAACTGCCGAAGCGGTTGATGCGCACGTTGAGCGCGAAGTCGCCGATCACCCAGTTGCCGCCCAGCAGCACCTTGCTGCGCGGAGTGCGCGACAGATAGCCGCGCGAGGCACGGTCGAACAGTTCGTAGCCGGCACCCAGCGATTGCAGCGCGGCCGGGTTGTCGGCGATGCGGGTAATCTCGGTGGTGTTGTAGTTGTAGCCCAGGTTCCAGTTGACCCGGCCCCAGTCGCCGGCCTCCATGCGCCAGGTCGCGACCACGTCCACGCCTTCGGTGCGGGTGTCGATGGCGTTGGTGAAGTACTGCGCGCTGTCGACCCCGGACACGCCGGCGCGGGTGAGCAGGTCGGTGATCGCCGCACCGGTGATGTAGCCGGTCATGCCGATGCGGTCGTCCAGATCGATACGGTAGGCATCCACGGTGAGGCTGAGCGCGCGCGAGGGGTTGTAGGTGAAGCCGATGCTGGCGTTGGTGGATTCCTCCGGCTTCAGCGGTTCGGCGCCCAGTGCCAGCGCGGCGGGGGAATCCACCGGTAGCGTCTTGGCCAGGAACAGTTCGCGATCGCCGTTGTCCAGCGTGCGCCAGCTGCTGTTGGTGGCCGCGTACAAGGCCTGCGCCAACGCGGGCGCGCGGAAGCCGGTGCTGGCCGCGCCACGCAGCGCGAAGGTGGGGGTGATGGCCCAGCGCGCGGTGAACTTGCCCACCGCGGTGTCGCCGGCCGAATCGTCGAAGCGCTCGTAGCGCCCGGCCAGACCCAGCGACACGCTGTCGGCCACGTCCCAGGTCAGGTCGACATAGGCCGCGCCGCTGTTGCGATCCAGGCTGCCGGCCTCATTGGGCTGGAAGGTGATCGCGCCCTGTGCGCCGGGCGGCGGTGCCTGCCCGGCACGCGGGTGGCTCGCCGGAAACACGTAGTCACCGGCCGCATACGCCGCCTGCTCGCCGGCCTGGATCTGGTATTTCTCGTAGCGGTATTGCACGCCCAGCGATACCTGCAGCGGGCGCTCGGCCAGTTGCAGGCCGCGGGTGATGTCCAGGCTGGTGGTCCAGTCGGTGGAGGTCAGCTGGCCCAGATAGAACGCAGTGGGGCTGGTCGGTCCCAGGCTGGCGTTGAGCGTGTGCAGGCCGTCGCGTTCGGAGGCGTTGCGGCCGTAGCTGGTGGCCAGGTCCCAGTCCCACTCACCCCACAGGCCCTTGATGCCGGCAGTGAACTCGTAATCGGTCTCGTCGATGCGCAGGCGCGGGCTGTAACCGTCCGGATAAATCTCTTGCAGGGTGTTGTTGGCGTTGGGATTGCGGAACGACCATTCCAGGTCGCTCAGGCGGCGGCTGTAGGTCGCGTAGGAATAACCGCGCAACTCGCCGCCCAGGCCGAGTTCTGCGTTGTAGGACAGGTTGGCGCCCTTCTGCCAGGGCTGGCCAAAGTTGCGCGTGATCAGGCGATTCGCCGTGGCCTCACGGGGGTCCGGCTGGCCGTTGACCGGGTAGTACAGCCGGTAATCGTCGGCCACCGGCACTGCGCGATTGGAGGTCTGCTGATACCTGGCGTCGGCGGCCAGATACACGAAGCCGTCGCTGCCCAGTGCCAGGCCCTTGCCGATGCTGGCGCTGCTGCTGTCGCCATCGGCGCGGTCAATGTTCTGACCCCACAGCAGGTCGGCCTTGCCGCCATCGGCATCGGATTTGAGAAGGATGTTGATGACGCCGGCGATCGCATCCGAACCGTATTGCGCGGCCGCGCCATCGCGCAGCACCTCGATGTGGTCCACCGCCGAGACTGGGATCAGGCTCATGTCCACTGGCACCGAGCCGCGCCCGACGATGCCGGCGATGTTGATGCTGGCGGTGCGATGGCGGCGCTTGCCGTTGACCAGCACCAGGGTGTGATCCGGATTGAGCCCGCGCAGCCCGCCGGTGGCGATCACATACGAGGTGCCGTTGCCGGATTTGGCCGGCGCATTGAACGAGGGCACCAGATCGTTGAGCGCCGCCAGCAGGCCCGGGCGACCGGTCTTTTCCAGTTCCGCCGCGCCGATCACATCGATCGGGGTGGGACTTTCGGTGACGGTGCGCTGCACGCCGCGCGCGCCGGTGACAACCACTGCATCCAGATTGCCGACGGCGGCATCTGCGGGTGGCGTGGACGCTGGTGGCGTGGGCGCGGATGCGTCCACCTGCGCATACCCCGTCCCCGGATGGCCGTGGAGCGCGGCCGTCAGCGGCTGCGCCGAGGCCAGCGTGATGCGCTCGCCGTCGTCTTCGACCACGCTCAATCCGGTGCCGGCCAGCAACTGCCGCAAGGCCACGCGCGATTCCAGCGTGCCCTGCACGGCCGGCGTGCGGACCTGCTGCAGGTATTCGCCGGGCGCCACGATCTGCACCCCGGCCTGCCGCGCAAACTCCGGCAGCGCCACCACCGCATTGCTCTCGGGGAGCGAGAAGGTGCGCCCCTGCGCTGACGCTGCCACCGCATGTCCCGCTGCCATCATCGCCACGGCGGTGCCGATGGCCTTGCTCAAACGCCTGCTTGCTGCCTGCATCACTGCTCTCCGCTGGCGCGCGTGCGCCGCTGTCCGGTCGTTGTCACCGTTGCCGTGTGGCCCCCTGTCTGTTGGATGCGTCGCCGCCGCTTTTCCGCCATCGACATCGCTGATGATGATGTGCAGCGCTGCACCTCACTGCGCGAGTGCGCCGCGCAGGTGGATGCCGCCACGGGTGTGTTCGATCTGCAGGCCCATGCTCAGCGCAACGGAGCGTGCAAAGCCTTCCGGATCGTTGGCCGAGTACAGGCCGACCACGGTGCGCCGCGCCACCGCGGGGTCATCGATCAGGATGCGCATGTCGTTGTAGCGGGCGAATTCGGCAGCGGCCTGCGCCAAGGTGTCGCCGTCGAAGGCGATCATTCCCTCGCGCCAGACCAGCAACTGCTGCACGCGCCGTGCTGGCAGCGGCTGTACCTGCACCGCCCGCGTCGGGCTGACCATGGCCAGCATGTTGGCTGTCACCCGCTGCGGTGTGCGCTGGTCGGCTTCCACGTCGACGGTGCCTTCGCGCACGACGACCTTGACGGCATCGTCCTGCCGCCGGCGCACGCTGAAACTGGTGCCCACCGCGCGCACTTCCGCGCCGGCCGCCATCACCACGAACGGGCGGTGACGGTCCTTGGCCACGTCGAACAGGGCTTCACCGCGCAGCAACTGGACCTGGCGACGGGCGGCGCTGAACTCCACTACCACCTCCGAGCCGGAGTTCAGCGTCACCGCCGAGCCGTCTGCCAACGGCAGGCGCAATACCTCGCCGATGCGAGTGAGGTGATGGCCGCTGCCGGGCGCGCCGTGGTCGGGCACGGCCTGCTGCAGTGCCAGCATGCCGGTGGCCGCAGCGACCACACAGGCGGCCAGTGCGGCCAGCCACCTGCCGCGTCGATACGTGCGCCGTGAACGCGTCGCTTCCGCGCCAAAGCCCTGCCCCAACGCACGCGCGCGATCGAAATGCAGGTGCACCGCGTGCGCACGTGCATAGGCACCGCGATGGCGCACGTCTTCGGCCAGCCAGCGGTCGCGCTGCATGCGCTCGGCCGGCGTGAGCCGGTCGCCGTCCTCGCGGCCCACCCAGGCGGCGGCAATGTCGTCGATGCTGCGCATGCTCAGCTGCCGCGCTGCGGATCGGCCAGGCGCCTGGCCGGCGCGGCCTGGCCGGCAGTCGGTGCGGGTGCGGGGGTGCGGCCCATCCGCGCCATCAGCAGCCGCAATCCCTTCACGATGTGTTTTTCCACGGTGTTCTCGCTGATTCCGAGCCGCGCGGCGATCTCGCGCTGCGACAGGCCATCGACCTTGCGCAGCAGAAACACCTGGCGGCATTTGTCCGGCAGTGCCGCCAGCGCTTCGCCGATGCGGCGCAGCTCCTGACCGGCAATGGCGTGGCGCTCGGGTGAGCGCTCGTCCTGTGTGATGTCCAGGCGCTCGATTTCCGCCACGCTTTCGATCGAAACAATTCTGGCGCGGCGCACCTGCTGCAGCAGCACCGACTGCGCGGCGGTGAACAGATAGGCGCGAGGGTTGGCGATATGGCCCACCTCACCCAACCCGGCCAGGATGGCGTAGGTCTCCTGGATGACATCGTCGCAATCGACGTTGCCGGGGGCGTGCTTGCGCAGCCAGCGCCGCAGCGCCGGCTCGTGCGGCAGGACCTGCGTCGCCAACCAGGCGGCGCGCTGGGAATCGATGGCCGGCATCTAGGACGCGGCCGCTGACGTGCCCGCACGTCGAAGTGAGGAAGTCATTGCGTTCTCCGGGGGGTTCGAGCGACTGACCTGCTCTTCAAAGGCACGATGCGTCAGCGACGCAACTCCGCCATGCCCTCTGACGGGTGGTTCGCTGCGATGGCACTACCCGCGCAGCGCGCGCTGCAGGTCACCAGCGTGGGCAGCGATCGGTCGCTTTCGCCGACCAAGCCGATCACATCGCGACGCGGCCGCGGGAAACCGATCCGGCGCACCTCCAGCCGGGCCGCGCACTCCGTCGATGCCCGGCAACGTAGCTTCCAGCGACCAGCCATGGCGACAGAAGAAGCGTCGGCCGGCGTGCTTGGGATCTTCGAAGTCGTGCTCCAGCAACAGCAGAACCGGTTTGGCGCTGCACAGCGCGGACGTGGACACATCGGACATGGCGGTGGCGCCCTCGCTGCGCGGAAGCATCGATCGCGGTCGATGCGGGTGTGTCCAGCCTGGTGACCGCCGCCGCGCAGATCGCGGCAGACATCGACAATGTCCGCTCAGATGCGGCCAACGAAATGGCCGTTGGCAATGACCTGACTGCTTTGGGTTATGCAGGCGCGCCACGCGCATGGCCACGCCACGGTGACGGGCGGCACCGTGCAGGGCAATGCGGTACTTGGCGGTCTGACCGTGTGGCATCCGGGCGCGACGATCGGCGCCGATGCGCAGGCCAGTACCGTCTTCATGAGGCGGCCGGGCGCGTTCGGTGCGGTCAACATTGCCGGCACCGCGTAGGTGCGTGGCGATATCGAATTGCGCAAAGGCAACACGCCCACCCAAGGCGTGTTCTACGGCTACGTCGGTGGCGCGGCGATGCGCAATTTCGAGTTCGGTGCCGAGCTGCGCCAGGCCGTGCCGGAGATCACCGGGCGGCCGTTGGGCTGATGATCGGTTGCTGCTGCAGCTGCAGCCCACCGCGGGTCATCGCCTGATGTGACCGATACGCGCAGGCCGGGTATGGCCTGTGACACGCAGTATGTCGCGCGGCTGGCAGAAGCGATCGGATGTTCGCAGTGGGCTGCTCACAGCGCGCAGCATGCAAGCGATTTGATCTGGCCTGCGCGCAATCCATCGCACGCGCCTGATCGGCGCGGGGTGATGTTGCGCGTCGTGTTCAATCGCCCAGTTCGGCCAGGCGCGCGCGCACGCTCTCGACATCGACGTGCTCGCGCACGTGCAGCCACTGCCGCGCCCATACCGAGCGCAACACGATCCAGGCACCGAGCACGCCCAGGCAGGTCGAGCCCAGCGCCAGCAGCAACGGATGCAATGGCGAACCGTTGCCGGTCTGGAACAGGTACATGAAGGCGCCGGCGAACAGCAGCCACACCCCGAACACCGGCCAGTTGCTGGCCAGCAGACTGGCATGGGGCCGCTCGATCTCGCGCAGCAACCGGCTCAGCGCCCTGCGTTCCTCATCGTCCGCTGTCATCGACTGGCCGCTCCAGGGGTTGATCGCCGCGCTAGATCACGCGGCAGAAAACAGCCTTCAGATAGCGCGATTCCTGCACGTGCGCCATGAACGGGTGGTCCGGACCGGCACCGGCCACCTTCAGGATCTGGATGGTGCGACCGGAGAAATACGAGGCGCGCCGCAGCATGTCCAGGAATTCCTGCTCGGCCACCAGCCCGGTGCACGAGAAGGTGGCGAACAGGCCACCGGGCTTGACCACGCCCAGCGCCAGCTTGTTCATGTCCAGGTACTTCTTCAGCGCCGGAATCACCTGCTCGCGGTCGCGGGTCATCTTGGCCGGGTCCAGGATCACCACATCGAACTGCTCGCCGCGGTTGGAGGCATCGCGCAGCCAGGGGAAGATGTCGGCCTGCACGAACTTCGGCCGCACGTTGTTGAGCTTGGCGTTGCCCTTGGCGATGGCGATCACGTCCTCGTCGATGTCCACGCCCAGCACCTCGGACGCGCCGCGCGCAGCCGCATACACCGCAAAGCCGCCGGTGTTGCAGCACAGGTCCAGCACGCTCTTGCCTTCGACCTGCTCGCTCAGCCACTGGCGGTTCTCGCGCTGGTCGGCGAAGAAGCCGGTCTTGTGCGCACCGGCCGGGTCGGCACGGAACTTGATGCCGTACTCGGTGATCACCGCCGCTTCGGTGGTGGTGTTGCCGTGGAAATCGAAGCTTTCCTGCTTTTGCACGTGTTCGTCGGCGAAGCTGTGGAAACGGCAGCCCGGGAACTGCTCGCGCAGCGCCTCGTAGATCCATTCGCGGTGGCGGAACATGCCGGCGGCGAAGAACTCCACCACCACCAGGTCGCCATAACGATCCACCACCAGGCCGGACAGGCCGTCGCCTTCGCTATGCACCACGCGCCAGGCATCGGACACCGCGTCGAGCTTGAGCCAGTCGCGGCGCAGGCTCACTGCCGCGGCGATCTTGCGCGAGAACCAGCCCGCATCCACCGGCACCGCCTGGTCG
Source organism: Xanthomonas sp. WHRI 6108 (assembly GCF_040202385.2). Classification (NCBI taxonomy): domain Bacteria; kingdom Pseudomonadati; phylum Pseudomonadota; class Gammaproteobacteria; order Lysobacterales; family Lysobacteraceae; genus Xanthomonas; species Xanthomonas sp. WHRI 6108. The sequence continues at coordinate 4,768,247 of NZ_CP168198.1, forward strand.
GTCTCCAGGATGCGCACGGCGATGCGCGAGTGGCCGTTGTAGAAGCCGCGGCCGACCCACTCCCCGTCCACGCCGACCACATCGACGATGGTGCCGGGTTTGGGCTTGGCGGCGGGCTTTTCCACCAGCTTCTGGAAGATCCACGGGTGGCTGGAGCGCCACGCATTCTTGAGTCGGACGACGGGGACAGGAGTATTCATCCGCCCATTGTATCCGGCTGGATTGACGTGCCTGCCCCGGGCACGCAGAATCGGCTGCAGAAGGGGAGTAGCTCCCAGCGTTGTCGCCGTCATGACGAGCCCTGCCATCAGGCGCTCCGGTGCAACGGCAACCGGCCCGGCCGGTTGTGAGCGAGACCTTCGCCGCGCAGGCGAAGGTCCGTCACCCGGAATCCACGATTTCCGTGTCACAAGGCCTCAGCCCACCGGCTGTCCAGGTCGTTTCACTTTCGGGATTCTTGTATGCAAACCATTGGCAATGTCTGGTTATGGGGTGGCTTCGCGATCGTGGTGATCGTGGCGCTGTTGGTCGATCTGGTGCTGATGCGCCACGGCGGTGCCCACAAGGTCACCTTCAAGGAAGCCACCTGGTGGAGCATCGGCTGGGTGCTGCTGGCGCTGGCCTTCAACGCCGGGCTGTGGTGGTACCTGCAGGGCAGCATGGGCGATGCGGCGGCCGACCGCATCGGGCTGGAGTTCCTGACCGGCTACCTGGTCGAGAAATCGCTGGCGGTCGACAACATCTTCGTGTTCCTGATGGTGATGACCTACTTCGGCGTGCCCGAGGAGCAGCGCCAGCGCGTGCTGATCATCGGCGTGCTGGGCGCGATCGTGCTGCGCGCGATCATGATCTTCGCCGGATCGGTGCTGCTGACCAAGTTCCATTGGCTGCTGTACGTGTTCGGCGCCTTCCTGCTGCTGACCGGCATCAAGATGTGGTTCTCCGCCGGCAAGGAGCCGGACCTGGAAGCCAACCCGGTGCTGCGCTGGATGCGCGGCCATCTGCGCCTGAGCCCGCAATACCACGGCCATGCGCTGAGCGTGATCAAGGACGGCAAGCGCTGGTTCACCCCGTTGTTCGTGGTGCTGATCCTGATTGCGGTGATCGATGTGATCTTCGCGGTGGACAGCATCCCGGCGATCTTCGCGATCACCACCGACCCGTTCATCGTGCTGACCTCCAACGTGTTCGCGGTGCTGGGCCTGCGCGCGATGTTCTTCCTGCTGGCCGGCATGGCCGACCGCTTCCACCTGCTGCCGTACGGGCTGGCGGTGATCCTGGTGTTCATCGGCACCAAGATGATGATCATCGATCTGTACAAGATCCCGGTGCTGGTCTCGCTGGCGGTGGTGATCGTGATCCTGGTCTTCACCATCGTGCTGAGCCTGCTGCGGCCGCCCAAGCCGGCCGGGCACTGACCGGCCGGGATTCGGGATTCGGGATTCGGGATTCGGGATTCGGGATTCGGGATTCGGGATTCGGGATTCGGGATTCGGGATTCGGGATTCGGGAATCGGGAATCGGGAATCGGGGTTGTGCTTGGCTGCAGATGGTGCAAGGGATGCCGCGGTTTCGCTTCGGCTCTCGCCACTGGGGCCGGTCGTGGTCTTCGGCCGTGATCGTCGGCTCCGTCGCCCATTACGCGACTCGGCTGCAGCGCACCACAGGCGGTACCGGAGCATTGGGACCGCGCCCTGGTTGCCACCACACCTAACTGCGGTGAGGTATTGGCCGCCGCGGCCTGCCTGCCGGGCTTCGTATCAGCCCGGCGGGCAGCAGGATTGTCCCGCCGCCGGATCCGGTTATCCCGCGCAAATAGGGCTTGCAAAGGCAAAACCACGCCGCCATCCGTGAATGCATGACAACGCATTCCCTTGCCCCCGATCCCACCACCCAGAGCCGCCTGGATCGTTCCCGGGTCTTGCGTGCCTTCAACTTCAGCCTGGCCGCCGTGCTGCTGCTGGTGGCGGTGTTCACCGCCCAGGGCATGTTCGACTGGCGCGCCTGGGCGGTGGCACCGCTGCAGGCCGACGGCCTGCTCGGCATCCTCACCGCGCCGCTGCTGCACGGCTCGCTTGCGCATCTGGGCGCCAACGCCGCCGCGCTGCTGATCCTGGGCACACTGGCCGGCAGCGTGTATCCGCGTGCCACCGCCCTGGCGCTGCCGTTGCTGTGGCTGGGCTCGGGACTGGGCGCGTGGTTGCTGGGCGAGCCCGGCAGCCGGCATCTGGGCGCCAGTGGCGTCACCCACGGGCTGATGTTCCTGGTGTTCGTGCTGGGACTGCTGCGCCGCGACCGCCCGGCGATTGCCACCAGCATGATCGCCTTTCTGTTCTACGGCGGCATGTTGCTGACCATCCTGCCGCACGAGGCCGGCGTGTCCTGGCAATCGCATCTGGGCGGCGCGGTGGCCGGCCTGATCGCCGCGCTGCTGCTGCGCCTGCGCGACCCGCAGCAGGCCAGGCCGCGCTACAGCTGGGAAGACGAGGACGAAGACGCGGCTTGGGAGATCAGCAACACCGAACGCGACGTGCTGGAACCGCCGCCGCCACGCCAGGTGCCGGTGCTGTGGCAGCGCCAGGAAGACGGCTCGCAGAACGTGGTGCTGCACTTCCCGCCACGCGAACGGCCACCAGGAACGTAGGAGCGCGCTGGCGCGCGATGGAGCGTTATCGGGAACGCTTCATCGCGCGCCAGCGCGCTCCTACAGACCGCATATGCGTCCAACGGTTAACGCGTTGCACGCTCGCTCAACGCACGCCGCGCCAGGCCGGGATCATCGGCAAAGAACGCATCGATACCGGCATCCAGGTACGCCTTCAACTCGGCCAATGCACCGGCCTCGTTGCGCTCGGTCACCGCAGCACTGCTGCGGTTGTTGGCGGCCAGGAAATAATTCTCCGGGCGGAAGGTATACGGCTGCACCTGCAATCCTGCCGCGTGCGCGTCGTGCACCAGGCTGGTCGGCGTGCCCAGGCGTTGCTGCACATCCAGCGGAATGATGCTGCGAATGTCCGGGCCGATCGCATCGGCATAGCCGGCGACCTGCTTCAGTCCCTCGGGCGTGATCATCTGCGCGTAGGTGCGTGGCGCGTTGCCCACGCCCGCATCGGGCAGCGCCATCTGCGCGCCGCCCAGCAGCTGCAGCAAGCGAATAGTGCTGTTGCGCCCGATCTTGCCGCGCAAGTAACGCAGGTTGCCGGTCTCGAACGACTGGATCACCACCGGCGCGGTCTGCGTGTAGGCATGCGCACGCAGGCTCGCCAGCACCTTGTCTTCCATCGCCAGATTCAGCGCACTGAAATAGCTTGGGTGCTTGATCTCCGGAATCAGCCCGATCGTGCGCCCGGTCGCTGCTGATTCGGCCGCGACAAAATCGATGATTTCGTCGAAGGTGACGATCTGAAACTGCCCATCCCAACGCGTACCGCGCAACTGCGGCAACCGCTCGCGCGCGCGCAAGGTCTTCAATTCGGCAAGAGTGAAGTCTTCGGTGAACCAGCCTTCCATCGCCTGGCCATCGATGGTCTTGCGGGTCTTGCGCGCGGCGAACTCCGGGTGGCTGGCCACATCGGTGGTGCCGCCGATCTCGTTCTCATGCCGCGCCACCAGCACACCATCCTTGCTGGACACCAGATCCGGCTCGACAAAATCGGCGCCATCGACAATCGCCTTGGCATACGAGGCCAAGGTGTGTTCCGGGCGCAACGCGCTGGCGCCACGGTGCGCAAAGATCTGCACCGTCTTCGCCAACGGCGCCTCTGCCAACGCGGGCCCGCTCATGCCGACCATCATCGCTCCCAACACCAACGCACGGTGGAACTGCATCATGCCTTTCTCCAACAAAAAAGCAGCCATCAACACCACGGCACGACCGCCAGACGAGCGCGGCCGATGAGCGAGGCGGGATGCACGACCTTGCATCCCGCACCTCCGCATCGTCGCATCCGCCCGACAATCACTCGGCAGGTCTTGCCACCCACTCTAAAACCATCCACGTCGATCACCACCGGAAATCAGTCAGCAGCCATAAGACCCGCTGTTACCAATCCCCAATCCCGACTCCCCAATCCCTAACTCAGAACTTGGCATCCAAGGTCAAAAACACCTGCCGCGGCGCGCTGGCATGGAATGCCAGCTGACGGCCATTCGGATCGCTGTTGGCGAACGCGGTGAGGTTGGACGCATAGCGCTTGTCGGTGAGGTTGGTCACGTTGAGCGAGAGCTTGAGCCCCTGCAGCACGCCGGCCTGGCCAAAGTCGTACCCGGCGCCCGCATCGAACGAGGTGTAACCGCCGAAGCCCTGGTCGTTGGTGTAGGTGTAATAACGCTGGCCGGTGTACTTGCCGCGCAGGTTGATGTTCCAGTTGGCGTAGTTGAAGGCGATTTCGCTGGCGAACATGCGCTTGGGCGTATCCACCGTGGTCTTGCCGGCAGTGGGAATGGTTACGCCGTTCTGCACGTAGTTGTCGTCGTAGGTGGAGCGGTTGATCGAAGCCGAGTTGTACCACTGCAGGTAGCTGGTCGGCTTCCAGATCACGGTCAGTTCGCCGCCGCGGCTGCTCACCGAGCCCACGTTGAAGAAGCGCGTGGTGCAGGCCGGCGTGGTGCCCTGCTGGATGCTTGCGCAGGGATTGAGCGAGAGCAGGCGGTTGTCGAAGGTCACGTCGTAACCCACCAGCGAGGCTTCGAAGCGGTCACGCACGAAGCGGTAACCGGCTTCCACGGTGCGCGACTTCTCCGGCTCCAGTGCACCGACGCTGGCATCGAAGGAGGCCTGCGTCACCAGCAACGGACCACCGGCGCCACCGCCCTGGAACGCGGCGATGTTTTCCGCGTACGAGGCGAACACTTCCTGCCCGTCTGCGATGCGATAGCCCAGACCGACCTGCGGCAGCACCGACTCGCTGGCCTTGATCGAGCCGGTCGCCACCGGCGCTTCCACCGCCAGCCCCGGCGTTTCGCGCGCGGTCATTTCGGTGCTCGGGCTCTTGATGCCCAGATCCACGCTCAGGCGCTCGTCGAGGAACTTGAAGTTGCCCTGCACATAGAACTGCCGCGTGGTGATGATGTAGTTCTGCGAGAACAGCCGGCGGTCGGGATCCTGCAGGAACTTGTCATCGCTGACCGGCCCGTCGATCCAGTAGAAATTGCGCTCCACATCGTGGTGATTGCGCTCGTACCACAGCCCGGCTTCGAGGTGATGCGGGCCCAGGTTCCAGCCGAGCGAGGCGATGCCGCCGGTGCGGTTGATCCAGTAATTGGTGCTGCGGATGGAGATCGGCAATGCCTGCGGCGTGCCCGGGTTGGACGCCTGGCCCGGCGACCACCAGTGGCCCTGACCCTTGTTTTCGTGGTGGTAGACCTGGGTGTGCAGGCTGATCGCATCGTTGGGCTGGAAGTCGCCGGCCACATAGAACAGATCGTCGTCGCGCAACGCGCGGCTCTGGTAGTACGCATCGTCGATGTTGTCCACGCCGCCGCTGAAACCGCAGCGTGCCGCATTGCGCGTGGCCGGTGCGCAGTACGCCGCGGCCAACGCACGGTTCCAGTCCGGTGCGTACAGGTTCCAGTCCCAGCCCAGGCCACGCGCCATGCCGCTCTTGGACAGATACGAATAATCGGCCTGCGAGGTCCGCGAGGTGTCGGCGAACGCGGTCAGCTTGCCGCCGTCGAACTGGTACACGCCCTTGGCATTGAACTGCCGCGTGGTGGTCGGCGACTCCGGGCGCGCCCACATGTCGGCTTCGGCATTGATGCCGGACAGATACGCCGAAAACCCGTTGTAGTCGCCGGTGTCCACGCGCAGGAAGGTGCGCCGGTTGGCATCGGAGCCCACCGTCTGCGACAGCTGCCCGCCGAACACGCTGGACGGATCGGCCGAGTAGTACTGGATGGTGCCGCCCAGGTTGCTGGTGGACGCGGTGCCCAGTGCGCCGATGCCCGATGCCAGCTCCACGCCGCCGAAGTTTTCCGCAATCAGGGCGCGGCTGATATTGAGGCCGTTGTAGTTGCCGTAGGCGTTGTCGCCCAGCGGCAGGCCGTCGAGCGTATAGCCCAGGCGCGTGCCGTTGAAGCCGCGCAGGCTGATCGTCTGCGACTCCTCGTTGGCACCGAAGGCATCGTTGGATTGCACGTTGACGCCCGGCATGCGGTTGAGCAGTTTCTGGATGCTGGTGCCCGGCGGCAACACCGGAATGTCCTGCTGGGTGATGCGCTGCACCTGACGCGTTTCGCCCTGGCCGATCACCGAGACCGCGTCGAGTTGCTGCACGGTCGTGCCGGTATCGGCAGTCACCTCGGGATCGGCGGCGTGGGCAGCCGGCGACAGCACGAGCGCGGTAAGGACGGCGGCACTTAACAGATGGGTCTTGGGCATGAGCGGCAGGGGGGACGAGTCAAAAGATGACGGCAAGCGTGCGACAGCTGTCTTGCGCCGATGCGACCGGGACATGACAGTGCTGCGACAGCGGCTGCGCATTCCGCGCCGCAACTGCGTTGCGCTGGCATGCAGATGTCATCTGCGCGTCGTAATCTGCGCACTCATCCATCCGTGTTGTCCGAGGGTTGCTGCATGTCCGATCGCATTGCTCGCGCTTGTTTCCGGACGCTGACCAGCGTCGCCATCGCGGTGTTGGCAGTGGGATGCGGCAGTGCAAGCGCGCGCGACAAGGCGGCTCCGGCGGGCTCGGTGATCGCCACCGATGCACACGGCTACCTGGAAAAAGCACAGGTGCCCGACAGCCTGCGCCTGGTACCGCCACCGCCGCAGGACGGCAGCGCCGCGCTCGCCAACGATCAGGCCATCGCCACATCCATGCTTGCCCTGCGCGGCACACCGCGCTGGGACCTGGCCACGCAGGACGCTGCGCTGACGTTCCCGGCGGCCGCCAATCACTTCAGTTGCGCGCTCGGCATCCAGATCGACCAGGCACACACGCCGCACCTGCTGCGTCTGCTCGAACGCAGCATGCGCGACGCCAGCACCAGCACCAGCGCGGCGAAGGCACGCTATCAGCGGCCACGCCCGTTCATGCGCAACGACCAGCCGATGTGCACGCCCGACGACGACGCGGCGCTGCGCAAGAACGGCTCCTACCCTTCCGGCCACACCGCCATCGGCTGGAGCTGGAGCCTGATCCTGGCCGAGCTGGCCCCCGCCCAGCGCGACGCCCTGCTCGCCCGCGGTCGCGCCTTCGGCGACAGCCGCCTGGTCTGCAACGTGCACTGGCAGAGCGATGTCCTGCAGGGCCGCATCATGGGCGCCGCCACCGTCGCCGCCCTGCACGACAACCCCGAGTTCCAGAAGGATCTAGCCGCTGCGCGCCGCGAGATCGACAAGGCACGTGCAAAGCAACCTGCCACCGCCGCTACATCGCCAGCATGCGATGCCGAGAACGCGGCATTGCAGACGGTGTTGCCGGGTGTGATGTGACGCGTTCTGCGGCGCAGTTGCGGGCGCTCGCTTCGAGTTTCGGTATCGGCATGTGACCCGCTGTACAAGCGTTGCGCTTGTCGCCGTCCCTGATCCTTGATCCTTGATGCAGAACACCAACAGCCAGCGTCTGCATCGGCTCATCATGCGTCGCGGCAGGTAAGCAGTTTACTTGCCGATACAAAAACTCGAAAAGATCTTGCCCAGCAATTCGTCGGCGCTCAGCTTGCCGGTGATCTCGCCGAGTGCTTCCTGTGCCAGGCGCAATTCTTCGGCGGCCAGTTCGAGCTGTTCGAAGCCCAGCTCCAGATCCGCTGCGTCTGCATGCTGTTCGGCGCGGCGCAATGCCTCGACATGCCGCGTGCGTGCGGAGAATTCGCCTTCCACGCTGTCCGCTCCGTCGCCCAGCGCAAGCTCGCGCAACCGGGCGTGCAACTGCTCCAGTCCCTGCCCGGTCACCGCCGAGACCGCGACCGCGTCGCGATCGAGCGCTGTGGCTTCGGCCAGCAGATCGCATTTGTTGTGGATCCACAGCTGACGCGGCACAGTATCGATGGCATCGCCGATCGCATCGCGCGCGGCTTGCGGGTCGCGTGCATCCAGTACCACCAGCGCCAGGTCTGCGCGCTGCAACTCCGCACGTGCGCGACGCATGCCCTCGCGCTCGATCGCATCACCGCCCTCGCGCAGGCCGGCGGTGTCGACCAACACGAGTTCGAAACCATCGAGCTGGATGGCTTCCTGCAAGGTATCGCGGGTGGTGCCGGCGACATCGGTGACGATGGCGCGCTCGCTACCGGCCAATGCATTGAGCAAGGAACTCTTGCCCGCGTTGGGCGGACCGATCAGCACCGCGTGCAGGCCGTCGCGCAGCTTGCGCCCGCGCTCGGCATCGCGCAGCAGTTGCGCCAGCAATGCGCGCGCCTGCTGTAGCCCGTCGCGCACCTGCGCCCCTCCCAGGGTGTCGAGCGGCTCGTCGGCAAAGTCGATCGCCGCCTCCACATGGACGCGTAGCCGGGTGAGGCTGTCGCTGAGCGCATCGACCCGTTGCGAAAACACACCGTCCAAGGATCTGCGCGCAGCGCGTGCCGCGCGCAGATCGCCGGCGGCGATCAGATCGGCGATGGCTTCGGCCTGCGCCAGATCGAGTTTGCCATTGAGAAAGGCGCGCTCGCTGAACTCGCCCGCGCGTGCCTGGCGCGCGCCCAGCGCAATGCAACGCGCCACCAGCTGCCGCAACAGCACCGGGCTGCCGTGTCCCTGCAGTTCCACCACCGCCTCGCCGGTGAAGCTGTGCGGCGCCGGAAACCACAAGGCGATGCCATCGTCGATCACCTCGCCCTGCGCATCGCGAAAGCGCGCGTAGCGTGCCTGCCGTGGCTGCAGATTCGGGACACCCAGCTCGGCGGCGATCTGCGCCGCCTGCGGCCCGGACAGGCGCACGATGCCGATGCCTCCGGTTCCGGCGGCGCTGGCGATGGCAACAATGGTCGATGGCGAAGAAGACATAGTCAGACAGGTTGCGCGGATCAGAGGCGTTGCAGTTGCGTGCGTGCCTGCTCGGCGCCGCTGCCTTGCGGCTGCAGTTCCAGATAGGTGGCGTAGGCCTTGCGTGCCTTGTCACGGTCGCCGGCTTTTGCGTAGGCATCGCCGAGATTGAGATAGGCCACCGCACGCGACGGATCGATTTTCAGGGTATTTTCCAGCCAGCGCGCCGATTCGGCAAAGCGTTCCTGGCGGTAGTACACAAAGCCCAGGTTGTTGGCGGCCAAGGCGAAATCCGGGCGCAGCTTCAAGGCTTCGGCAAACTGCTCGGCCGCTTCGGCGTAGCGTTTTTCCTTGTACAACTGCAGGCCGCGCTCGTTGGCCAGCTGCGCACGTTGACGGTCGCTGCTCTTCACCGCCGTCGGCAAGACCAGCCTGGCTTCGCCGCCTTGCAGCGTCTTCACCGTCACCGGCGCCGCAGCTGTTGCAGCACCGCTGGTGGTGGCGGCGGGACGCGCCGCATCCACGCGTCCGTTGAGTGCGATCGCGTCGGCAGACAACTGCGCGGTGCCGGCGGTCAGGAACTCCTCGCCACTCGGTACCTGGAACACGAACTCGCCGCCCTGCGAGCCGGGCAGGCTGCCGAACGCCGGGGTCTGCGCCGACACTGCCGACACCGCCGGTGCGACATAGGCCGCCAGTTCGGTACCGGTGATCAGGCCATCGCCATTGAGATCGCCCTTGCCCGCCAGCGCCTGCAGCAGTACCCAGGTAAATACCGAATGCCCGTTCGGGCCGCTGTCGGCCACCTGCTGATCGGCACCGCCGGCAGTGAGCATCTGGCGGGCGATGCGTCGCGCGTTCTCGCGCAGGTAGGCGCCGGACGTCGGCCCGCCGCGCGTCAGCCCCAATCCGCTATAGCAGGCATCCATCACGAACAGCACATGCTTGGCCTGCAGGCTTTCGGCGATGTTCTGCAGGTCGCTCATCGCGATCGCATCGCTGGCCAGTTGCTGCGGATCCGAGTCGACCGGAATGATGTAGCCCAGGTCGCGCCCGGATGCCAGCCGGCGCGTGGCGCCATGCCCGGCGAAGAACACGAACACGCGGTCGTTGGTCTGCGCGCGTCCCTCGCCGAGGCGATCGTGGAATGCCGCAAGAATATTGTTGCGCGTGGCCTGCCCGTTCTTGAGCACGATCACCTGCGAGGACGGAAACCCCAACGGGCCGGTCAAGGTGCTGGCGATGGCCTGCGCGTCGTTGGCGGCATATTCGAGCTTGGGCCAGTGCGCGTAGTCGTCGATCCCGATCACGATCGCCCAGGAGTTGGCGTAGCCGGTGGTCACGGTTGCCTCGGCCGCCGCGCTGGGCGCGTGCGCCACCGAAAACTCGCGGCCATTCCAGCCGGCGAACTGGTAGCCATCGGCGATCAGGCGATCCAGGATCTGCGGCAGCGCCTTCACTGCACGGTCGTGGATGTCATGGAACAACACGATGCCGCGCTGCTCCTTGTTCACCTGGTCGAGCACGCGCTGCACGATCGACTCGGGTACCGGGTCGGCCCAGTCCATCGAGTCGATGTTCCACATGATCGACTTCAGGCCTGCCTCGCCCAGCAGCTGCAAGCCTTCGGCATTGCGCGCCCCGTACGGAAACCGGAACAACGGCGCACGCTTGTCGTCCACCGCGCGCAACAACGTGTCGGTGTCCAGCACCTGGCTGCGCAACGCATCGCCAGTGGTCTTGGACAACTGCGCATGGGTCAGGCTGTGGTTGCCCACCGCATAACCTTCTTCCATCAGCGTGTGGCTGATCTTGGATAACGGCGCGAGTGTCGGCTTGCCCTGCGCGTCCAGGCTGCCCAGGTTGCGGCCCACTTCGAAGAACACGCCCGGCACGTCGTAGCGTTTGAGGATGGCCACGATCTCTTCGGTATAGGCCTTGTGCGGGCCATCGTCGAAGGTCAGCACCACCGTCTTGGGCGGCAGGTCGCGGCCGAAGATCTCGCTGTCGCTATCGCGCGCGGAGAACGGGTACGGCTCCACCACGCCATGATCGCGCAGGATCTTTTCGCGCGTGTACAGGCTGCGCAGATGCGCCACGTAGTCGTCCCACTTCTCGCGCTTGGGCACGATCGCGCGGCTGCGATCGAAGCGGCTGAAAATCTGCGTCAGTTCCTTGTTGTAGCTGCGCTCGATCTCGTCCAGCGCTTCCAGATCCTCACCGATGCGCTGATGCAGCTTCACCGCCGGCAGTGCCGAATCGCGGCCAATGCGTGCGTGCAGGTCGCGCAACACTTCGGCAAACGCCAGGCGGTCGGCATCGTAGAGATCCGGTGCCGATTCGATCTCGTCCAGCACCGTGGCGATCGTTGCGAAGCGACGCGCTGCGTTCGACGTCAGCACCGTCTCGAATCGCGCAGCGATGCGTTCTCGCTGTTGGAGGTTTTCATGGAACAGCTGCTGCCCCACGCTGCTGGAGGTGGCGCGATCGCGTGGCGTCTGGGCATCCGCGTCGGCCAGCAACACGATGATGCGGCGATGCCGGTCCAGTTGCTCGCGCAGCTGCGCGATCAGTGCGCGTGCGTCGTCGCTGTCGGCTTCGGCTGGCGCACCAGTGGCGGCCGGCGCAGCGGTGCTGGCAGCAGACGCTGCCTCGCCGGCGGTCTGCTTGCCGCAGCCGGCCATCGCCAGCATTCCTGCGAAAGCGGCGCACAGCCACAGGCGATACAGCGGCGATGACATCACGACGGCGTCCTTGGCAATGAAGACAACAGGGCAGACAGCAACTGCGGCGACATGCAGAAAGCCCGCCTTGCGGCGGGCTCTGTGCAACTGCGCTTACTTGGCGTTGGCCTGGATGATCTTGCTCGGCTTCTCGCCGTGCTGGCGGATCATCCACCACTGGATCAGCAGACCCAGGCCGCCATTGACCACCCAGTACAGCACCAGGCCGGCCGGCATGAAGGCCATCATGACGCCGAACACCAGCGGCATGAACTGCATCATCTTGGCCTGCATCGGGTCCATGCCCGGGGTCGGGGTCAGCTTCTGCGTGGCCCACATGATGGCGATGTTGAGCACCGGCAGGATGAAGTACGGGTCGCGCGCGGTCAGATCCTGGATCCAGCCCAGCCACGGCGCCTGACGCAGTTCCACCGATTCCACCAGCACCCAGTACAGCGCGAAGAAGATCGGCATCTGGATCAGCAGCGGTAGGCAGCCGCCCATCGGGTTGATCTTTTCCTTCTTGAACAGCTCCATCGTCGCCTGCTGGTACTTGACGCGATCGTCGCCGTAACGCTCCTTCAGCTGCGCCAGGCGCGGCTGGAAGCGGCGCATCTTGGCACCGGACTTGTACTGCGCAGCCGACAGCGGATACAGCGCCAGACGCAGCAGCACCACCAGGCCGATGATGGCCCAGCCCCAGTTGTGCAGGAAGCTGTGCAGATGGCTCAACACCCAGAACAGGCCCTGGCCGATGATGGCCATGATCGAGAAGCGGCTGTAGTCGACTACCCGGTCCAGTCCCTTCACGTCTTCCTTGGCGATCAGGCTGACCAGCTTCGGGCCCACCCACAGGCGCGCTTCGGTGGTCGCGGTCTGGCCCGGCGCCACGGTGAAGGCCGGGCCACGCAGTTCGGCCACGTCACGCGGGCCGTCCTGGTTCAGCACGTAAAGCGAGGCCTGGTCCTTCTGCGGAATCCACGCAGTGAAGAAGTGGTGCTGCAGCAGCGCCACCCAACCGCCGGTGATCTGGCGATTGAGGCCGCCGTCGTCCATGTAGTCCTTGAACGCGCGACGCTCGTAGCCTTCCTGCGGGCTGTACCAGGTCGCCCCGTTGAAGCTGAAGGAATCCGGATTGGTCATGCCGCGGCTGAGGATGGTCGGCACCCGGCTCAGCTTGCGGAACACGTAGCCGTTCCACGGCGCGCCACTCTTGTTGATCACCTCGTCCTTGATCGAGATCGCATAGCGACCGCGCTCCAGAGTGAAGGTGCGGCGGATCGACACGCCGTTGGGGCCATTCCACACGAACGGCACCACCAGGGTGTTCTGGCCCTTGGCCAGTTCGAATGCGGTGCCCGGCTGTTCGGCGCGGAAGCCGCCCACGCCCGGTACCGGCGAATGCTCGCTGGCCCAACCGCTGGTGGCGTTATAGGGATGCGCGGCATCTTCGGTCAGCAGGCTGACCGGCGCGGTGCCGTCCTTGGTCTGCGGAAACTGCAGCAGTTCGGCGTCGAGCACGCTGCGGCCGTCCAGCTTCAGGCGCAGCACGTCCGAGGTCAGGGTGATCACCGGCGCAGCACCGGCAGCAGCCGGCGGCGCGGCAGTCGTGCTGGTCGCCGGTACGGCGCCCGGCACACCCGCCTGCGGAATGGCCTGGGCCGCCGGCACATTGGCCGACGGTGCCGCAGCGTCAAGATCGCGCGCAGCCGGCACCGACTGCGTCGCCGCAACCACCGGCGCATTGGCGGCAGCCTTGTCCTTGCCCCACTCCATCCACAGCAGCGCCGCGACCATCAGCCAGGCAAAAATCAGGAAAACACGGGTCTGGTTCATCGGGCAGCAACTCGCTCAGTCGGAACTGGGTTCCGGCTCTGTCGGGGAAAGGGAGGATGGGTGCATCGTCCTGGCGGGCGGCATTGTGCCGGGCGCAGCAGGCAGGGGCAATGCGCCGGCACGGCGCAGCAGACGCAGGAAAGCATCGCGAATCTGTGGATTGGTCGCTTTTGCGGCTGCGGAGCGCGCCACAATCACGTAATCGCCGCCGGCAAGCTCGGGCAGCAGATGCCGCATGGCATCGCGCAATACGCGTTTGATCCGGTTACGTCCCACCGCACGCGTGTCGACCTTGCGCGACACCGCCATGCCCAGGCGCGGCGGCGTATCGCCGGTCCGCCAGTGCAGGCTGAGCAACGGGTCCGAGGTACGACGTGCAGTATCGAAAACGACCGTATATTGCGCACGCGTACGAACCCGCGCAGAGCGAGGAAATCGCCTGCACGGGTTCGATGCGTTCACGTTAGGGACTGCCTCGGCCGCAGGGAGCGGCGCGGCAATCAAGCGCTCAGGCGCTTGCGGCCCTTGGCGCGGCGGCGAGCCAGGATCTTGCGGCCGTCGGCAGTTGCCATACGTGCGCGGAAGCCATGGTCGCGTGCTCGCTTGAGGTTGCTGGGTTGGAAAGTACGCTTGGTGGCCATGGGGCCCTCTGCATGAATGGAGACGAATAGAACCGGCAATTCTATAGGGCCATCAGCGGCCGGGTCAACTCCCCGCAGACGTTAGCGGAGGTGATGGCGGTCAAGCCCTGTGGATGGACCTGTGAATAAGTCTGGGAAAACCCTGTCCTCGGTGCTAGTCTGGCGCATCCTCTTTTCACTACCGGGCTGCGAGCACGGCGCTTTTCTGCGCGCCGCAGCCAGCAACAGATGATCATACTTTG